>CP066225.1 GCA_016350165.1 Planctomycetota bacterium
GTAGGGAAGCCCAATTGGCGACCGACCTTTTCACCTGTGACGACAATGGACTCGAATGTGTATGGCCGACCAATCGCGATCTCGGCATCAGCTACCCGCCCTTTTTCGATTAACCAACGCACTAATGAACTGCTTACACGCACAATGTGATGATTACTCAGAACGACATCACAAGTAGGTACGATGTCGATCTGAAATCCTGATTTTCCCCCAATCTCTGCAAGCAATTTAATATCGCCACGTCGCTGACGCCCGAAGCGAAAATCATTGCCTTCTACAAGCACTGCTGGCTGATATTGCTCGACGACCTGTCTCACGAAATCCTCAGGTTCAAGCTGAAGTAGATCTTTTTTAGGCTCTAAGAATACGACCTGATCCGCACCGAGTTCTTTGAGTATTTGCTCACGTCTTGCGACTGTACTCAATCGCCTTGGCGCCAATTCAGGCTTCAAAATGCTCATGGGATGAGGGTCGAAGCTCATAACAATCACATTGCCACCATTTTCGCTGGCCCATTGCTTCGCGCGCAATAACAACTGCTGGTGTCCTCGGTGAACACCATCAAAGTTACCGATCGTGATGACACTGCGATTACTCATGAGAGGATATCATACTCATATTTACACAATTTGCCTGTTTGTGCCCACTCAAGAATCTTCATGAATATCGGCTGTAGAGTTGATAAAATCCAACAAAGTCTCTTGAATCCAAGTTTCATATCAGGAAAAACGACATATGGCCAAGAAAAAAGCAACCGCTAAGAAGAAAGCATCATCAAAATCCTCTACAGCTTCAAATTTAGTCGAAGCCGGCAAAGCTGCACCTGCTTTTGCTCTGAAAGATCATGAAGGCAAGACACACCGATTGTCCCAGTACAAAAATGAATATGTCGTCTTATATTTTTACCCGCGTGACAATACCTCTGGATGCACGAAGCAAGCTTGTGCGTTTCGTGATGAAATCGAAGAATTCTCAAACCTTGATGCAAAGATCATCGGAATTTCACCAGATAATGAAGCTTCACATACCAAATTCATTGATAAGCATGACCTGCCTTTCTTACTGCTATCAGACCCAGATCACATAGCACTTAACAAGTACGGGGTTTGGCAAGAAAAGAATATGTATGGGCGCAAGGTCATGGGTGTTGTCAGAACCACCTATATCATCAATCCCAAAGGTAAAGTCGCAGCACGTTTTGATAAAGTTCGTGTTGCTGATCATATACCAAAGGTTATTGAAGAATTAAAAAAGCTTCAGGACTAGCTTTAGGTCCTGAAGCTTTTATTACTTATTTTAAAGATGTTTATTCTTCTGCAGGTGTTTCTTCAGCATCTGCATTTTTTACATCTTCTTTGCCGTTCTCTGGCCCTTTAATCGAATCCAAAAGATTCACATTGCCCTCATCGCTTTCTTCTGCAAGACCAAGTTCAAGAAGAGCATGGAGTGCTGCACGCTGCTCTGCCTCTTTCTTAGAATTAGCCCATGAAGATTTGAACTGCCTGCCATCTATCTCGACAGTTACCTCAAAGCATTTCGCGTGGTCTGGGCCCTTCTCATCAAGTAGTACATACGAAGGATTCACCGGCATGTGCTTCTGTGCATATTGCTGTAAAACACTCTTAAAGTTTTCCTGATGAGATGAAGCTTCGGCTTCTTCGATAATCGGGATCATGTATTTGAGGATGTACTCACGTGTCGGCTCAATTCCGCCGTCAAGATATATCGCAGCAATCACAGCTTCATAAACTGCAGCAGCCACGCTGCTCGGAAGACTTGGACGTCCGATCATCCCCTTGCCAAGCTCAAGTAATTCGACGAGGCCAGTTTCCTCACTGATTTGAGCACACACACGACGACTGACCACTGCGCTTTTGATTTTAGTCAGTTCACCTTCCAATAACTCAGGGTAATTCGCATACAGGTATTCACATACAACGAAACCAAGAATGGCATCGCCTAGAAATTCCATGCGTTCATTACTGTCGAGCCGACTATCTGCATATGAGGCATGAGTGAGCGCTTCTTGCATTACGACTGGATTCTTGAATTTGTAATTTAATAAAGCCTGTGTTTCTTCGTTCATAATAATTAACGCAATCAACGGGCCGATTATTATTGCGACTTATTCTCAACTGGAATAACATGATTTAGGTATTGGTTTTTCCGGTGACGCTGCGGGACGACGGCCCGTCCTTCGCGCCGCTACGTCAGCGGTTTTAATCATTGTCATGAACGTTTAACCATTGTCAATACAATCCTATAAGGATATGTTGTCTGTATCATGGATGATCTACTAAAAAAGCTCTATCGTGCAATTTTTGTCTTCAGCTTAATCTTGGCATCGGCCTCGACCACATCGCAACAGACACTTTTTGCTGCGGAACAATCATCTGATCAAAATTCAGCCCAAAATTCCGGGACTTTGATCAAAATTCCAGCCAAATCACAAACCATTATGCCAATCAACGAGGTACGAATTGGCATGAAGGGTTATGGCATGACTGTCTTCAAAGGCACGACGATCGAACCCTTCCCCGTTGAAGTCTTATCGATCATCCCTGACACACAACCTAAAACTGCGTCAATCTGGATAAAATGCGACGATCCACGCCTTACCCAATCTGGGCCCGTGCAAGGTATGTCCGGCTCTCCGATCTATCTCTGGGATGAAGGTGAAGAACAAACCATTGGCAAAGGCGGCCGCCTAATCGGTGCCTTCGCTTTTGGCTATTCACAAGTGCAGTATTGTCTCGCTGGTGTACAACCAATTGAGTACATGCGTGAAGTAGGCCAAAGAATTGATGAGGAGGAGATGTCTAAAAAAGCCAAAAGCAGTTCACTTGCTTCTGGTACAATCCTCGCCACGCAGACCATGGCCACGCTCAATCAACTCGCAAAAATTAAAAACCTACCCGAATCTCACACAATCTATCTCGACTCTATGACCAAAATCATGGAGGCGATGTACCCTCAATCAAATATTACATCCACACAACAGCCACTTACTCAAAATTTCAGCACACAACTTAATCCACAGATGATGCTCCCACTTTCCGTAGGTTCATCACAAACCGCTCAATTCATTGCACCACTCCTACAACCCTACGGCCTCATGCCTGTCGCCTCTTCTTCTGGCTCTCTTATCGGCTCCGCTCCACCGCCAAGTATCAACCCTGCTGATGCAATCATGCAGCCTGGCTCAACGCTTGCTGTCACTCTCGCCTACGGTGACATGGATCTCTCTGGCACCGGCACATGCACTGACATCCTCCCTGATGGTACTGTCCTCGGCTTTGGTCACGCCATGTTCGGTCAAGGTTCTTTATCACTACCAATGTCCACAGGCTATGTTCACTTCATCGTGCCTCTTCGCTCAACATCATTCAAGCAGTCATCATCACTTCAAATCGCGGGCACCCTCGGCAACGATGAAAATTCAGCCGTCGCAGGCATCCCAAACGAATATTTCAAAACCTCACCCGTCGCAGTCACTGTCAAGCTTCCCGATCAACCCGAACGCTCTTATATCTATCACATAGCTGACCACCCTGCACTGACTCCAATCATCTCAGTCATCACAACACTCAATAGCATCGCAGCAGTACAAGAGCTACCAATTGAAAATACGATGTTCGCTGAACTAACCATGCGTTTTGAAGGCGATCGTGTTCTGACATCTAAAGTCATGCTTCCAACTGCATCTTCTCAAAGCATTGTGTTTAGCGCACTACCCATTCTTAGCAGCATGATGCAAAATCCATTCCAGCAATTAAAGCTTGAATCGATGGATGTCAACGTCAATGTCATCGATACGATTCTGGCCGGCCGCATCATCTCAGCACGCATCGATCAGGCAGAAGTTGCTCCCGGTGAAGATGTTGTTGTTCACTTTGATCTTCAGCCCTACGCAGAAGCTCCCAAGAGTTACTCTGCCAAACTGCGTGTACCAATTGATACGCCGGAAGGCAATTACCAAGTTGCAATCACCACGCCTCAGCGTTATCTCTCGCAAAAACTCTCAACTCGCCCCCATCTCCTGAAATACAACAATATTGACGAGCTTTATCAAACCATTAAACAGACATTGGATGTACAAAACAATGCAGTTTATGTCGTCATGAATCTTGCAGACAAGGGCATTGCTATTGGACGTGAAGAACTCCCCAACCTGCCATCCTCAAAACGCATCATGATCATGAACAAGACGAACACTTACGCAACACCATATAAAGAATTCGTTGAAACCAAGGTCGATACAGAAATCGTACCAACCGGCGAATTCCGTTTCCAAGTCAAAGTACAAAACATACCAAGCGATTAATCATGACCCAATGTTTCTCATGAAACTAACCATCGATTAGAAAAAACAAATCCCCCGCCACTTGGCAGGATGAAAAGAATAATGCCACTGGGCAGCGAAGGAACGCCAAATGATCTTTAGCAACAAAATACGTCGCATCGCACTGGCAACAGCATGCACGTTCATGGCAGCTGCAACACCCGCACTTGCAGTTCAACCAGAAACCTTTGTCCAATCAACAGAAGCTGATTTCAGCAAAGGTGTCAACGATAAGACTGTCGTAACTAATCTCGGCGACATCAAGCTTTCTGCTCAAACCAAAGTCATTGGTGAAATGCCAGAGCAAGCAAGCATCATCTACGATATTCAAAAAATCGGCGACAAAACTTATCTCGCCACTGGACCTGAAGCAAAACTTCTTGAGCAAGTGGGTGAAGTATTCAAAGAAATCGCTTCACTTGAAGGCGAGCAAGTCTTCACAATCACGCAATACAAAGGCAAACTTCTCCTTGGTATTTCTGGAGCTAACACGCGTTTAGCCACACTCGAAGAAGATGGTTCACTAAAAACACTCGTTGAACTCAAAGATGTCCGTTACATCTGGGACATGATTCCAGTTGGCCACGAAATCGTCGTCGCATCTGGTATTGAAGGCGAAATCCTCGCAATCAATCCTGATACATTTAAGACTGAACTTGAAGAGGGCGAAGAAAATCCTGGCCTTACAACCATCCTCGATGTCGAACAAGCAAACGTTCTCTGTCTTGCAATGAACTCGAATATGCAGCTCTTTGCAGGTACCGATACGGATGGCCTTGTTTACCGTATCACCAAGCAAGAAGACGGCTCATACGAAGCATTCGTTATTCTTGATGCAAAAGAACCTGAAATCGGCGCAATCATCGTCGATACAAACGACATCGTTTATGCAGGTACCGCCGATGCGAATCAAGCCAAGCCCGGCCGCATTTCTGAAATCGTCGGCCAGGAAAAAGGACGTCCAGAAGAACCTGCACCAGTAAACACAGAACCTGTTGGCCCATCCGAAATCCCTGATGTCCCCCCTGCTCCAGAACCAGTCAGTACAGATGCTGTAAACGCAGAAAAGCCAATCACTACCGCGCAGGCACCTGAGGTCGAGGAACAAACCGAAACGCCACAACCTGAAGCAGAAGCCGCACAGGTTGATCAGAACGAGCAAAGCGAAGAGGAAAAAGAAGAAGCGCTTGAGCAAGCACCTGATGAAGAAATCAATGCCGAACCAACATCCGAACAGCGTGATCGCCTTCGTGAGCTTGTTCGTCAAAAACTTCTCTCTGCACGCAACTCTGGCACACTCCAAGCTCCAGCAGGTACATCTGCTGAAGGTGGCCGAAAAGCAGCTCCTTCTGTTGCACGTTCAAAATCTTCAGGCAAGCAAGGCCCTCAGCAAGGCAACGCTATTTACCGTATCGATAAAGACGGCTTTGTATCACAAGTCTTCCGCGAGTCAGTCATGATCCTCAAGCTTGTTGAAGATAATGGCCGTCTCCTCGTCGGTACTGGTAACGAAGGTCAGATCTTCAGCATCAATCCAAAAATCGGTGAAACCACGATCGTCGCAAACCTTGATGCTGAACAGGTCCCAGCAATGCAAGTCGTCGGTGCAGATCTACTCGTCGGCACAGCAAACCCTGCAGAGCTCATTGACCTGACACAAGCCGACACGTCAGTTCGAGGTACGTACACATCTCCCGTCCTTGATGCATCACAAGTTTCACTCTGGGGCACACTTCGCATCACTGCCAATATCCCCGAAGGTACATCAGTCACCGTCGAAACTCGTTCCGGCAATGTGGACAACCCAGAACTCGCACCATGGTCAAAATGGTCACAAGCAAAAGTATTCATGCCGCTTGCAGAAGGTGGCTCTCCACTTCAACCACGCGAAATGCTCGTCGCCTCACCACCAGCTCGCTACATCCAATACCGAGTCACACTCATGGGAGATATGAACGACTCACCAGTCGTCGGCCGTGTCGCCACTGCATACGTCACACCAAACCTCCGCCCAATCATCACCTCGGTTACAACCACATTCCCAGAACCTCCAAAGCAGCAACCCAACGCCAAGAAAGTCGGCCAACCTAACCCCAACATGAATATCAAATGGGAAGCATACGATCCGAACGGCGACAAACTCCTCTATACCCTCCAATTCCAGCCTTCAGGCTCAAATCGCTGGGTCAACATCGTTAAAGATCACGAACAACCATCCTTCGAATGGAACACCTCACTACGTGCTCCGGACGGCTGGTACTACGTTCGCGTCATTGCATCTGACAAACTCGACAACCCAGGCGACATGGCTCTGAATTACAGTCGTCGTTCTGAGCCAATCCTTGTTGACAACACGCCGCCTGTCGCAAATGACCTGCAAGTCAAAGTCTCAGGACGCAACGCAACTCTCTTCGGAACAGCCCTCGACAACTTCTCACCTATACATAAAATTGGCTATCTACTCGATGATGAGGAATTCTTCCACCCAGTTCTCCCCGATGACCTCATCTTCGATTCGACACAGGAGACATTCTCCGTTACACTACCCGACCTACTTGCTGGTCAGCATGTAGTCACCGTTAAGATCTCTGATGAGCGCGGCAACTACGTCCTCCAGCGTAAACTATTTGAAATCAAGTGATTTATGACCGGGTTACAACGGATTTTCCAGCCCCGGTATCACGGAGTTTAAAATGGCTACTCACTATCCAAAACGTCGTAGTTTGATCAAACGTGCCCGTAAATTCGGCTTCCGCGCTCGCATGCGTTCAAAAGCAGGCCGCAAGCTGGTTAACCGTAAACGCAGCGTAGGCCGCAGCGTCAACGTACGTTCATCCTTCTAAATTCGGATGACCGATACGACGGTTTCTTGATCAACAAAACAGATCGAAAATCAAGCAGGAGCAATTCGCTCCTGCTTTTTTCTGCGCACACTTTCTAACCCAAACATCAGCCATTTTCATAACTACATTGCTTGTTCCATCCGAACGATTCTCATGCTCATTCAACTCATAAATCGCGCGCACAAATACGCACACACCCACCTCAAAACCTCACGTTTTTGGCTAAAAACACTTCAAAACTGCTCAAAACTTTACGTTTCGTATCATTTCCCGCCCATTTTCGAGCTTTTATTACCCACTTTTCCGACAAACATGCTCATTCGTGCGCACATTCACGCTCAAAACACGCCCAAACTCACACGTTTCTCACCGTTTCCAACCATTTTTCACTCCAAACCCGCCATTTCATACAATCTAACAAGCCAATTTTTCCAATTTTCGCTCCATTCTCAAACCTGATTTCGGTACATTTCATGCGCATTTCACACCCAAATCCCCAACCTTAATAACAAACCTTTAACTCCCCTGATTTGTCGCAACCGCCTCATGCGATTAAGATTTCTCCCGAGGCAGTCCGCCTCTCCTCCTTATTTCACTCTATAACAAGAGGTTTAAGATTATGAGCTTCGAAATTGAAATTGTTCATGGCCGCCAGGTCCTCGACTCACGTGGCAATCCCACAGTAGAAGTCGAATGTCATCTCTCCGATGGCACCGTCGGTCGTGCAATGGTCCCATCCGGCGCCTCAACTGGCGAAAACGAAGCCGTTGAGCTTCGTGACGGTGACAAAGACTACTACCTCGGCAAGTCAGTCGAAAAAGCAGTCGAAAACGTTAACACACAAATCGCTCCTGAACTCATGGGCATCGACGCTCGTGACCAGGAATACATCGATGCAGTCATGCTTGAGCTCGACGGCACCGAAACAAAAGCTAACCTCGGCGCAAACGGTATGCTCGGCACTTCAATGGCCGTCGCACAAGCTGCTGCTGAAGCTTCAGGTCTCCCACTCTACCGCTACCTCGGCGGCACAGGTGCTAAGACCCTCCCAGTTCCAATGATGAACATCCTCAACGGCGGCAAGCACGCTGACAACACCGTTGACTTCCAGGAATTCATGATTCAGCCATGGGGCTTCGACAACTTCGGCGAAGCTGTCCGTGCTGGCGTTGAAATCTACCACAAGCTCAAGGGTGTTCTCTCAGCTCGCGGTCTTTCAACTGCAGTCGGCGATGAAGGTGGTTTCGCTCCTAACCTCAAGAGCAACGAAGAAGCTCTCCAGGTTATCGAAGAAGCTGTCGACAAGTCAGGCTACAAGTTCGGCGAACAGATCTTCGTCGCTCTTGACCCAGCGACTTCCGAACTCTGGAACGAAGCTGAAAAACTCGGCAAAGAAGGCTACTGCTTCTTCTCATCAAACCCGAACGAAGTTATCTCAGCTGACGACATGATCGCCATCTGGGCTGACTGGTGTGACAAGTACCCAATCCGCTCAATCGAAGACGGCCTCGCCGAAAACGACTGGGCTGGCTGGAAGAAGCTCACCGAAAAACTCGGCGACAAGGTTCAGCTCGTCGGCGACGACCTCTTCGTCACCAACAAGAAGTTCCTCAAGAAGGGCATCGACAGCGATACCGCTAACTCGATCCTCGTTAAGGTCAACCAAATCGGCACCCTTTCCGAAACCTTCGAAGCAGTTAACCTCGCACAGCACAGCGGCTACACCGCAGTCCTCTCACACCGTTCAGGTGAAACAGAAGACGCGACCATCGCTGACATCGCTGTTGCAACCAACTGTGGTCAGATCAAGACTGGTGCTCCTTGCCGTTCAGACCGTAACGCCAAGTACAACCAGCTCATCCGCATCGCTGAAGAGCTCGGCGATCAGGCTGTCTACGGCCGCTGGACTAAGGGCTAATCACCCCGTCCCCCGGAAGTTCATAACTTCCAACCGATTTAAAAATCAAAAAAGACCCGCTCATTTGAGCGGGTCTTTTTTCATATCCAAACTTACTACCAGCCCCCTCATCACCCCGTTACAATATCCCCATGCCATCATCCTCCTCCCCTCCCCCCTCAAAACCCATTTTCAACATCAAGGCCATCCGCCTCACATTCATCCTCTGCCTGCTCTTCATCGCCCTCGCTATCCCCGCGACTTATCTCATAGCACCTTACTTCGCTAAAAATCAATACCTCTCAAAAATCACCTCACAAGACGCCTCGCAACGACAGCTCGCCTACCAGTACCTCATCAAATACTCACCCAACCAACCTGACTTACTTACAACTGAACCTGTAATAAAACTTTCGGACGAGCAAATCCTCGAACTCGCATCCACCTTCAATAACGCATCACGCTGGTCCAAAAGCACTATCCCTTCACCTTTGTACAAACGCTGGATTTTCGCCCAACTCAACTCAGACGAACCAAGCCGTCAGATCATTGCACTTGAGCATCTCGAAGAAATCGCAACACCCAAACTCACCCATCAACTCATTCGCAATTTCATCGTACTCAGTCGGTCCAAAGACACATCAGTACGCTATGCTGTACTTATCACAATCGCACGACTTTACCACCTCATTCCTGATGCCGACCTGGACTTTTATAACGGCTCGCTTACCAACTTTGCCCAAGATGATGACCCCATCATCTCCAGACAAGCCTTCATCATTTCCGCATTAGCACGCAACGCTCCATTCGATCACTCTCTAGCCATTCTTTTCGAGGACGATCCAGCAACTGTCAAAGAAGCCGCCTACTGGGCCATCCTCTACAAAGACCAAGGCAACGATCCCGCATTACATCTAAACGCAGTGCTCGCCGACTTCCGCAACCCACACTTCATGCCGCACACCCTCTACGCACTCGCTTCAGCATCAAACAACCCCAAAGCTCAGCAAAAACTTCTCCAACTCGCGTCTACATCACCAGCACAAATCACGCCTGAAAACCAAATCCCAGTTTTACGAGCCATCCTCGCATTGCCCAAACCTGACTTCACGATCAAACAAATCTCACAGTCATCCCAGTTCATCGCAATGCATGCCGAAGAACCAAATGACAGCGCACTGCTTGAGCCACTCGTCGCTGCAGCCACATACCGCTCCGGCATTGCTATGATCGAAAGTCGCTCCTATACCGACCCCTTCGGTCTCCTCGTACGGCTCGCTACCATCGAAGGCGTACACGATCAGAAACTCGAAGGGCACATGCTTTGGATGGTCCCAGAGGAAGCACCAGATCTCCTCAAAATAGCCACCCAACGCGTCAACTCCTCACCAATTCCCGCAGCCTTCCTCTCAGCCCTGCTCTCATCCGATACTCCAATACGCGACCTTGCTGTACACATCGCCTCCCAGACCCTCTCTGACGATCAGATCAAGCTTCTCATCAGCAAGCTGCTTGAGAACGACTCCTCAGCCGCACACACCGCCATCGCCCTCCTCCACGCCCTCACCAACCAGGCTGACCCCGATCTTATCGAATCCTTCATCCTCAACGAGCAGGATTACATCCTCAGCAAAACAGCCGAATTCGCCCGATCGATGCAAGACCCCCACGCGCCACTCTCCACCGACCCCGAAATGCTCCTCATCAGCAATTACTACCCACGCAGCACCCTCCTTATGCTGCTCCTCCATAGCAACCCTGCCCACCAACACGCAGCTCTCGAACATATGCTCCTATCAAACCAGTTTTCCAACGCCGACATCATCGAGCTGCTCGACACTAAACGGTTCCACTACATCCTCTACGATATCCTCCCAAAAATCTTCGAAGATCAAGACCCTGCAGACATCCCACAACTTTGGCTCTGGGCTGACATCGGTCTCCAGAACCTGCAACTCGATATTCTCAAACAGTGGTACAACATCAACCGACATTCCCTACTAGAGTTAACCGCAACGAAAACAAAACAATAACTTTTCCAAGGAGCTTGTCATGGAAAAGCCAGCTGAAACTATCCACTCAATCAACAACCTGCTAGCAAGACGTTGGTCTCCTCGTTCTTTTGCATCCCAACCTGTTGAGCCAGAAAAATTGCAATCCATCTTCGAAGCAGCGCGTTGGGCGGCATCCTCATTCAACGAACAACCTTGGCGTTTTATCCTCGCGACACAACAAAACCCTGAACAATTCCAAACCGCCCTCTCATGTCTCGTTGAAGCCAATCAAGCTTGGGCATCCAATGCGCCTGTTCTTATCCTCACACTCACAACCGATCGTTTCAGCCGCAACGACAATCCAAATCGATGCGCATTACACGACCTTGGCCTCGCCACTGCCAATCTCTCTATTCAAGCGTTAGAGCTAGGCCTCTTCGTTCATCATATGGCTGGTATCAATATCTCTAAAATCAAAACCATTTACAACATCCCCGACAACGTCACACCGCAAACTGCCATCGCGCTCGGCTACCCCGATCTAGCCGAGAACCTGCCCGAAGATTGGATGCGTGATTCAGAAAAAGCGCCACGTACGCGCAATCCCTTCAGCCATTTTATCTTCGAAAACAGCTATGATCATCCTTCTCATCTATTCAACAAATAGAATCAACCTACTTCTCAAAACCATACTTCATAATCGCGCGATGCCGAGGCACTTCGCTCGGCTCCTGTCCCACCCACTCAAACACACTAAACCGCCCCCATTTCGACCATCTCCCACAATCCGTAAAGTGTACAAACACGCCACCACCATTCTTCTTCCATATCTCCAAGTATTTATCATATAAATCGCCCATCCGTTCATCACGCGTGACTCGATCAAACAAATCATGTACAGGGTCATCGTGTTCCAAATGCCATGCCGCCATATGCTGCCCACCTTCATAGGCAATCATCTCGACATCATATTTCTTCGCCAACTTGCCATGCGATTCAATAAAACCAACGGCACGCGCCAAACTCTTTTCTCTTAAATACCCTATCACTTCATCTACGCTCATTTTACGCGTTTCTTCAACTTGTTCTCTTCCACCAAGCCCACCTCCAAAGTACGGCGCTATTGCAAATGCATCCACATGTTTATATGCATCACGATATTCCAACCCTCTTTCCGTTCCCCACACATTCGCTGCAAAACCACCCATAACTCTAACTATCCTTTGATTAGAGCCAAACACATTATCCCATATTTTAAAAATTTCAATCGATCGCTTACTGTGATACTGCCATCCCGCCAACCAACGATTTTCTGTATCCCCCAATTTCAATCCTTCGTCCTGCGCATGTTTCGCAGCTGGAAACATCCCATTCCAAACTTCATTCGAGTGTTCAATATACGCTTTTAATTTCGGATCAAGCTGCTCCTTAACAACCTTTGCGAATTCTCTCACATATTCATCACTCGCTGTATGTGGCATACAAAACCAGCCATCCTTACCCGTCTCATTGCATAGAGCAACCATCACCTCCACAGGCACACCTTTACCCAGACTCCATCGTACATCATCCACCTTCGCGCGATCTGTCCAATCTTTCACATAAGCATCATTCGTTCGCTGCCAATCCATAAATCGCAGCACACTATACCCATCAAGCTTCGCTAGAAATCGTTTATCAAACAGTCCATCCCGATCAAGGTTAACGCCCTCACGATACACCTTGATATTCCTCACATAATCACGTGGCTTCGTCTCTACCAAATCAATAAACAAACCACCACGCTCAGCCAACATCACCACATCACGTCCAGCTCTCGATTCCCGCGCAATCTTCTCCGCGCCATGCGTATAAACAAGCCGCCCTTTTCCCTCATATTCGATCACATACTTACCACCAAAATATTTACCCAGATCATCTACCAACATGATCGTCCGTGCAATTTGTCCATCCTTCAGACGCTTCACCCACCCATGTTCATCTACCTCAATTTCCCGCTTGTCATTCCACTCCCTCGCATTCCCCGATATCCAAGCACGCGATGTCTTAAACACATCATTAAACGGATACTGCGTCGACCAGTCCGTCACACCATTCAAGTTCGTTCCTATCCTCTCACTTCGTCGCCCACCAGTTTCACCCTGCCCCCAACTCATCACACACAAACTCCCAATCAAAAGTAGACATACGACAACCGACATCATGCGTTCAACAGGCATCGCACAAACTCCCGATTCAATTTATTACAAAATTCAAATTGACACTAAAAAACTAAACGTTTAAAACTCACCCAATAAATCTGATCCACGCATTAATCCGCCCATTCCTTCACCAAATTTCGTACCACCATTATTTTGTACAATCGGCACCTTAGGCAATGCTCTAATAAACAGCCGACCATACGCCTTCGTCATGATCCGACTATCCAAAACCACCACACTTCCTTCATCATTTTTCGAACGAATCAATCTTCCAAACCCCTGCTTGAACTTCAAAATCGCCTCAGGTAACGAGTAATCCATAAACGAATTTCCACCCCGCGCCTCAATCCTCTCAATACGCGCCTCAACCAATGGCCTATCCGGAACCGCAAACGGCAACCGCGTGATAATTACATTCCTAAGCCCCTCACCTTTCACATCAACCCCCTGCCAAAAACTGTCCGTCCCCAAAAGCACACTATGACGATCACCTCTAAACCGTTCCAGCAATTCGCTTCGCTGCATCCCATCACCCTGCACCAACAACGGCATCCCCAACCTAACACAAGGCTCCTCTAACCATTGCTTAGCCTGTCTCAACAGCTTGTAGCTCGTAAACAAAATAAACGCCCCACCATGCGATCGTTCCAAGTGTTCCCAGATCACTGGCATCATTCGGTCAAAAAACTGAGCATTACTCGGCTCCGGTATCCGTCTCTCAACATACAACTCCATCTGTCGCTCATAATCAAACGGCGAGCCAAGCTGCAATACCTCCGCATTCCATGCACCCAGTCTCGACTGAATATGCTCAAACCCACTCTTCTCCTTTTCTTCTTTTCGAGTTGTCGTCGCCAACGTCGCACTCGTCAGCACGACAGGCAACTGATCACCCTCAGCCGTCTTCGCATCAAATAACCGTTCCCGCAACAACACACCAACATCAATCGGCGAACAACACAACTTCACCCTTCTAAACTTACTCTTCTCATTTACCTCCAACCAATAAACACTGTCCGGCACCTTCTGCTCAATCAGATGATCCAACGCCATCCCAATCTGATTCACCTGATTCGCATAATTCCGCAGTTCTGTTCGATCCTCATCATCAGTCATGTAGTCAACAATTTGCCGTAGCACAACCGACAATTCTTTCATCACCCCACTCAACTGATTATCAATCACTCCAGCCTTATCTAACCTTCCATTAGACCGCCCACACGCTTCCTGCCATGTCACTAAATCTTCAAAGAACGCATCACTAAACTGCCGAACCTCATCAACCTTGTAAACGGCCTTGTTAAACAGATCCATCTCAATCTTATTTTGCATCATCCGCAACGCACCACGTTTCTTCCGCGGATGATACAACCGCCGCATCAAATATCCGATCTGGTACTGACTCACCTTTAACCCAAAATAATCTGCGGCGACATCCTCAACTGTATGACCCTCATCCAAAACCACCGCGTCATAGTTCGGTAAAATCGCAAAGCCCTCTTTACGTAACGACAAATCAGCAAAGAATAGAGCATGATTAACTATCAGCAAATCCGCATTATCCATGCGCCGCCGCGCCTTCTGAAAAAAGCACCGCCCATATTCAGGGCACTTCTTCCCTAAGCAATCTTCACTCTCACTCTGCACCTCACTCCAAACGCTCGGCTGCTCAAGCACAGGTAAGCTCGACAACGAACCATCATCCGTTCTCTCAATCCAGTGCATAATCTGTTCAAGCGAACGAAAACCAGCATCCGTATCAAACAACTGATTTTCTCGATCAAACGCACGTTTCGCCCGTCTAATCGACACATAGTTCCCTCTTCCCTTCACAAGCACTGCGCTAAATTCCTCAGGCATAACCGCTTGCAAAAATGGAATATCCTTCGCAATCAACTGCTCTTGCAAAGCAATTGTATGCGTCGATATCACCACCTTCTTACGAGGCATCCCCTCTTCATCCCCTTTCACAATATGTGCAATCGCTGGCAGCAGATATGCAAAACTTTTTCCAACACCAGTCCCCGCCTCCACCAAAAGCGTGTCCCCCCTTCCAAAGCAATCGCTCACTGCGCGCATCATATCCACCTGCTCCTCGCGCATTTCATAATCACCATCGCTCCCCTCGCCCATTCGTTTTGCGATCGCGCCGCCCGGCAACATCATGTCTATCGGATCAAAAACCACGCATTCTCCTATTCACCCCAGCCACATTCATCTATTGTCCATACCATTGTAAGCGACCGCCCCCCTCTCTGCTCACCCATCAAACCGCTTCACACCAAACATCGCATTCATCTCAAAATCATCCCTCACCTCAAACCCCATACTCTTCAACAACTTCCGCATTTTTGTGTTCCCTAACAACATCTCTGCTTCAATCCCTTTCAAGCCCCGTTTCTCACCCATTTTCACTAGCTCTTCAATCACAACACGACCCAAACCCTTACCCTGCCAAGCATCAACAATTAACACTGCAAACTCGGCCATCCCTGATTCAGCATGATCCTCCAGCCTGCCCACAGCCACAATCTCTCCATCAACCATCGCTACGATTGCGCACTCCCTCTCCAACTCCGGCTTACATATTCTCACCAACCGTTCATGCTTCGTACGTGCAGCCAAAGACATCGAATCAAAATACCTGCGTCTGACGGTAAGTGGGCTCAATCCCTCATGAAACTTCACCATCCCCGCCTCATCTCCTGGCCGTATCACGCGCAACACCAAAGCCTCTCCGCCTCGAAGCTTCACCTCTTGCTCATATCCCGAATCATATGACCCTTGCGTGCCCATACCGTCATTCTACATGCCACTCGATAATCTTGTCACCAACTAACTAAAATTCTTCAATCATCTCCCCTCTTTTTCTCTACCTTCTCATTTTCTTTTGATTTAACATGAGCGCGCGTGCATTACCTTACCTCCTCATGATTTCTAGGAGTTGAAGATGTATAAACGAATAATCAATACTGCCGCCATTTGCGCAGCAGTTCTTTTTTCTTTCTCATGTTCCAGTACAAACCAATCCACCGACAATTGGCACACCCTGCAACAACAAGCAACTCACCTTCAAAACAACGGCGACTACCAAACCGCATACGACCTCGCCAACCGTGCATTACAGCTCTCCGAACATACACAAGGCCCACACTCACTCAACACCGTTAAATGCCTCGACACACTCGCCTCAATCTACAAGGACATGGGCAATTACTCCAAAGCCGAAAACTATCAAAAACGTATTCTTCTCATCAACGAAAAACACTTCGGCGAAAACAACATGAAAACTGCTCAATCCATCGACAACCTCATCGATCTATACATACGCACTAACCAATACGAAAAAGCTGAGCCACTCTCCAAGCGTTATCTCACCATCGTCCAGCGCAACTTCGGCAAAGAGCACCCGCAAGCAGCTCTCGCTAACAACAATCTTGCCTACCTCTACAGCAACATGTCAGACTACACCCAAGCCGCATCCTACTATAAACATGCCCTCAAAATCCTCGAACGTCGCCCACTCCCAAAACACGACCTCATCGCACTCACAACCAACAATCTCGCATCCATGTTACACAAGCAACAACGTTATAACGAAGCTGAAGTCCTCTACAACAAAGCACTCACCGAATACAAAAAAGTTCGCCCAGAAACGCACCCCGACATCGCCACTTGCCTCACCAATCTCAGCTATCTCTACAAAGATCAAGAGCAATTCGGTAAAGCAGCAGAAACCCAGCGACAAGCCCTCGACATCTACATCAGCACACTAGGCGAAGACAACCTCGACACCCTCGCCTCACTCCAAAACCTCACCGACATCTACAAGCGTGCAAAACAGCCCGACTTACAAAAACAAGCTCAAACCCAGTACCTCGACATACTCTCAAAACACCATATTTAATATGCGACGAATCTTTTCCCTTTCAAATACGAAAGCCGCAAGCTTTACGCCTGTGGCTTTCTTTTATTGCACCACTATCTTCAACAACACAATATCTATTTGTACAATGCACCTACAACGGGAGTACGCTATGAAGCTTTTCAACATCGCCCAGTCATACCATCCACCATCATTTACAAAGCCGGCAAAGTGAAGCCAATAATGGCTTAGACCTATACATCGAAATCACACGAGCAGTCCACCCGTTAGAAAAGTACAAAAAACGTTTCATTAAAAGCTACTTCAACCTCTAACCACCCATAACATCGCTCCTACCTTTCTCAACATTGACCAAACCATTAAATACCAACATACACAAGAGAGTTGATATGAAACTTTTTCCGGATGAACGCGACTTTACCTTTGAAATCGCATATTGCCTCAAAGAGTCTTCAACATCTGAAAAACTATACATTGCCAAAGTAATAGCCATATACCAAAAGCATCAAAAAACAATCAACAAGCGGCTGAACATTTTTAAACTCGCGATGTTTTATATTCCGTGGTTTCTCTTCGCAGCTTTTCTTATTTATTACGATTTCAAATCTGATCTCCTCCCACCCAACAGCCAACTTCAAAGCATACTAATCTATACCATCTGCCTGGCACCTATGGCTCTTCACGTTCTCTTATTTTCAGACAAACACTTCGCCACATATAACAATGTGGTTTATCAAGTTTTCAATGAACGTAACCTTAAACCTGAATTTTGCATTGAGTGCCAATATGACCTTCGTCATTCGAACTCACCCGATTGTCCTGAGTGTGGCAAAATATTTACTGACCCACAACACCACAACACACACACGCAATTCATCGAAAATGAAAAAACATATATTCAAAAAAACAACACCATCAAACCTATCTCACTCGTCGTTATGTTCATGATGAGTTGCCCCTTCATTTTTACATTCACATGGTTTGCCTTTTTTGCATCCCTACCCGAAAGCTGGACTCCTGCTGCCATGCAAGTCGGCTTATTCTTCATAGGTGCGTTATCGATCATCATGTACCTCAATCAACTCAAGCGAAAATTCTGCATTGGGTTCATGGCTATACATTCAAAACCACCAACAATACAAGCATCCACAAAAACAACCCAAACTTAATCAACACTAAAATCAGCCAAGAAAAAAAACCGCACACGTTTGCACGCATGCGGTTTTTATTTACTTTTTCAAGCTGCTTTCGGCAAGTCGATTACTTGACTTCGACTTCGCCACCAGCTTCTTTGATCTTCTCGGCCAAAGCATCTGCTTCGTCCTTTGAAATACCTTCCTTAAGAGCCTTAGGAGCGCTGTCAACAGCTTCCTTAGCTTCCTTCAGACCGAGGCCAGTTGCTTCGCGAACAACCTTGATGACCTGGATCTTTTTGTCGCCAGCTGACTTGAGGATGACGTCAAATTCAGTCTTCTCTTCAGCTTCTTCGCCACCTGCTGCTGGACCAGCCATCATGACTGCGCCGCCTGCTGCTGGCTCAATGCCGTACTCTTCTTTCATGTACTCAGCCAGATCGACTGCTTCTTTAAGAGTAAGTGCTACGAGCTGATCGCCGATTTCTTTGATATCTGCCATTTTTCAATACCTTGTTGGTTATACAAAACGCACCATTCATTGTGTTGTCGAATGCGTCTTGTTCAACATACATCCAAGAGGTCGTCGCCCTTTGCAACGATTTAACCCCGCAGGGCCAGTCAGATGTCAATGTTAATTAATTTTCAAACTAAGCAACATTAAGCCGCCCAGCATATCCCTTCCCCTTGCAAGTTGGCTTTAGCCAACTTTCTTGATTTCTTCGCCTTTTTCGAGCTTCTCTTCGATCGTCTTGAGGATCGAAGCGAGATTCGAGGCTGGGCTTGTAACTGCACCGACCAGCTTCTGGGCTGGGGTGAGGATGATCTGTACAGCAGTTGCCTGTGCTTCTTCGCGTGTTGGATACTTGCTGAGCTTATCAATCTCGTTCGCAGCGAAGACAATGCCTTCCATAACTGCGCCCTTGAATTCAAAGTTCTCAAGTTCCTTTGACCATGTGATCAACTCGCGAGCAACATTGACAACGCTCACATCTTCATCGGTTGGGAAAACCAATGCTGATGGGCCGTCCATCACTTCGCTCAACTGCGCTGCTTCAGTATCTGCAAAGATTGCCTTAGCAAGGCTGTTCTTCACAACTGATACCTTCATCTGCTTTTCACGCAGACCTGAACGCATACGGTTGTTGTCGTTAGACTCGACACCGCGGATATCAACGACGACCGCGCCTGTGAGACCTTCGAAACGTCTTTTGTACGATTCCTTAATCAGGTTCTTTACTGGCTTACTCATAGCTTATTACTCCGCCACTAGGACGCTAGGGGTCATCGTCGCTGCAATAGCGATCTTCTTAATATAGTGACCTTTTGTTGATGCAGGCTTAAGCTTTTCAATATGCTTAATGAATGCCGCAGCATTTTCAGTCAACTTGTCATCGTCAAAGCTAAACTTACCAACGATACCGTGGATGTTACCACCATCATCGTTACGGTATTCAACCTTACCAGCTGCGAATTCCTTAACAGTATCAGCAACCTTAGGATTTACAGTTCCAGCTTTTGGTGAAGGCATCAGGCCTTTAGGGCCCAACGTACGACCTAGCTTTGCAATCACGCGCATCATTGCAGGCTCTGCAACAGCAACGTCGAACTCAAACCAGCCGCCTTCAATTTTCTTGACCAACTCTTCTGCACCAGCTTCAACAGCACCTGCTGCTTTAGCTTCTTCAACTTTATCCATTGAGCAGAAAGCAATCACGCGCTTCGTAGCACCAATACCGTTTGGTAGCGAAATCGCACCACGGATCTGCTGGTCAGCCTGACGTGGGTCAATACCCAAGTGCATGACAACTTCGACCGTCTGATCAAACTTGGTCTTGTTGTACTTCTTCAATTCTTTTACCGCTTCTTCAATTGGAAAAACATTCTCTGAACGCTTTTCCAAATCAGCGCGGTAGCGTTTGCCAAACTTTGGCATAACTCTGTCCTTTCGACTTTCCCTTCCCATGTCCTCTTCGCAGAGTATTAACCTCATTAATTCACGAACCGTGATTCAATTTTGGTTACCCAAACTCAAGCTTACGGGGCGGGGGTCTTCCACGATTAAGCGCTCGTGGTAAACGCGACTTAAATTCTGTTTTACGCAGTCATCGGCGTATTGCAGTTAAAGTCATAGTCGTCGATTTACTCGACTTCCATACCTTCAACAACAACACCCATTGAACGTGCTGTACCAGCAATCGTACGCATCATTGCTTCAACTGAACCGCCGGTCAATTCCTTAACCTTCTCTTCAGCGATCGCTTTGCACTGATCAGCAGTAATCTTGCCAACCTTATCAGTATGTGGCACGCCTGAACCCTTTTCGATACCTGCAGCATCTTTAATAAGAACAGCTGCTGGCGGGCTCTTGACTTCAAATTCGAATGAGCGGTCTTTATAGACAGTAATCACACAACCAACAACCTTGCCGTTGAGGGCACGGGTACGTTCGTTGAACTGAGTGATGAACTGACCTGGGTTAACACCATGTGCACCCAACGCAGGACCAATTGGTGGGGCTGGAGTTGCCTGGCCACCTTTTGCCTGAATTTTAAACTGCGATGTAATTTCTTTCTTGGCCATGACTGGCTCCTGAGTTTAGCTTTGCTTTTTTGGTAGGTAAGTACCAATGCCTTGCTTGGTTAGTTGAAGCTCCAAGCACGACTTTTTTATGGTAAATCAAGTACCATGGTCGAGGTCCGTCAGACGTCTGCAGAGAGGGCGCAGGCCAGCCTGTGGAGCGAGTTGGATACTATACCGGGTTTCTCCACATATTGTCAATTCCACAACTAACCTATTTGACATTAGTTATGGACACGATATTCTTGTTGCTCCTGACGGCAAGCCAGCTTGTCAGATGGACAAATTTGAAAAGCAAAGGCCAGATAGCTCAGTTGGTAGAGCACAGCATTGAAAATGCTGGTGTCCCCGGTTCAAGTCCGGGTCTGGCCATTATTGGGAACCTGCAAGCATGTATGCTGGCAGGTTTTTTCGTGCGCATATTTGCGAGTAATGGCTTGAGCATCCCCAAACCCTATATTTGCCTAATTTAGAACTTAAACTATTAAGTAACTAATACTTATGATGATTTGCGGAAATATGGTTAAATCAACCCAAAACAATATTGAATAATCAATAATCCATCAATAATTACCCCAATTCAATCCATATTAGTCTAGATATCGCAAAATTACATTTTTGTGCGCGTAGAAATTTGACTACTCTGGCCATTTTTATTCATATTTCGTTGAATTTCTAAACCAACACAAAAACCCTACCCAATCATCATAGATTTAACGCCATCTATTAAACTGATTAGGAACACCATATTCGTAGGAAATCACACTTAGCTAGAGACACGACATAATAGTCACAATAACAAGCTTGCATGACATACAGACTAGTCAGACATCAATCTAATATTTTGCACACATCTCTTACTTTACACACTGCCACTTGATAACGTTACGGTTCAATTTCATTTGGATCTTTAATGATAGCCTGCCCATGGATTGGGATATCACCATGCAAAAGTGGGTCACTTGTACGAATCTGCCACGCTTCAAGCCTACCACGCATGTGCTGTAGCTTATCTTGATAATCTGATTGGGTAGCGACATTACACGTTTCCATAGGATCGTGAATCAAATCAAATAAATATTCCCTATCCATGTACTTGTCTTGCCAACCTGATCTCATAAGTACGTTTTTCGTCAACCCGCTATCACAGTTCGGCAAAGCTACTGTATTTCGACTGCCGTACCGACGAATGTAAAGAAGTTCTTTCGTACGGGCCATGCGAGAAACTTCTTTAGAAACATGAACATTAACTGATGCAAAAACTGAATCTTGAATTTGATCTTTTTGCCCATCAATAACCGGCTTAAACGATTGACCCTCAAGCCAGTTCGGATGTTTTATGCCAATACAATCGCAGATGGTTGGAAATATATCAACTTGTGAAATCAGCGCATCATTTACTTGACCAGGTTGGATGCCGGGCCCCTTCATTATTAATAAAACACCTGTCCCATGAGATGTGAGATTACATTTCATTTTTGGGAAAGCAATACCATGATCGGTCGTGCAAATAACAATTGTATTATCTGCCAAACTCGTTTGTATTAATGCATCAAAAATACGCCCGTATGCTTCGTCCATGACTTCAGCCATGGTACAGTAGGCCGCATAATCATGACGCGTTTCTTTCGTATCAGGGAATGTAGCTGGCGGACGTTTATATTTGGGATTATGTTTCTTTAAAGGCTCTGGAAATGGACGATGTGTTTCAAATGTACCAAGCGAAAGAAAGAATGGTTTTTCGTGCTTTTCATTGAAATAATTTATTGCTGCATCAGCCACACCGTGTGCACTAGAATCACAATCAAGCTTACGCTGATACCCTATAGTTGCATGTGGTTTTTCGCCTGCCGCAATATGTTGAAAGCCTCCTAGTGCTGATACATAACCATGATCATGTAATGTATGGAGGATGTGTTTCTTATAGTCTTTGAGCGACCATCCAAGATGCGCGAGGCCGTACATTCCGTTTTGATGAGCATATTGGCCGGTTAAAAGACATGCACGTGCTGGCGAACATGTTGGGTTGGCACAATGAGCGTCACGAAAAACAGTTCCCGATTCCGCGAATGCCTGCAGATTGGGCGTTTGAACTGGATAGCCATATGGCTGAATATATCTGCCAGTATCGTGTGAATGAAGATAAATAATATTTGGTTTTTCGATAATTATATTTAACTATTTTATCTTAATTAGCATATAAAATTTCTCAGAATTTGAGAATATATTTGTTATTTTTCAAACAATATTAAACGCACCGTTAATCGAAGCTTATTAGCTATATTATTAAATTAAATGAGCTATATCAAAGGTATAATATTTTGGCCTCTCTGTTTTTATCTAAATAATCTGTTGATGAAATTTTCAAAAATTAATTTTTCTTTCATGTCTTAACACTAAAATCAAACAAGTTGCATAACCCAATCTTTCTGCAAACGGTATAACCGA
The DNA here is from genome assembly GCA_016350165.1 of Planctomycetota bacterium. GTDB lineage: Bacteria > Planctomycetota > Phycisphaerae > Phycisphaerales > Phycisphaeraceae > Poriferisphaera. Next base: position 23,325 of record CP066225.1, read on the forward strand.
TAATCAAAATACGTAACCTTCGCAACAATACGAAGTGGACATCTGAATACGTTAATGATTAAGTATTTACTCGTTGACTTGAAAAGATGATTCTCACGTCCTGGAATGATTTCACTAGATAGGCATCCCTTCTCCTCGCAAACACTGATTGGGTTGTAATTCCCAATGAGGGACTGGGATGTATACAGCCGATTCAGAATTTGAGGTGCCATTTAGATTCGGCAGAATAATTTCTGCGAGAGAAGCCACCTAGTTGTAAATCGTTGAAGATGCTGTACTTCATGAACCTTAACGTTCATAAACTGTTGAGAGAGAAACTGAAAATTGACGGTTCGGAGCGTTTTAATGGCTGGATATCTATAATTTTGCGATTAGAAATTTCGATTCCCTTGACGTTTCAGTCCAATATAAGAGAATTTGCTATATAATGGAGTATAGATGGCATTTGTATGGATATATCAATATTTTTATGACTAGTTTTCATTATGGCACCAAGACCTAAATACATTGAAGTTGCAAATATCATTACCAGAAGAATTGATAATGGTGATTATTTTCTAAAAGATATTCCTGGTGAAAGGCGAATTGCTGACGCGACGGGAGTGAGTTATATGACAGCTCGTAAGGCTGTTAATGAACTCTTAACACAGCGCATTTTGTCACGTAAAGAAAATGGTGCATTGAAGATTCATCCAAGTTACAACCGCAAACTTGGCAAGATCCATACTGTTTTTCTTTATCCTTCATATCCTTCGAACCACTTGAATCAGTGTAGATCGATTGTTACAGAAGCGTTGAATGAGCATGATGCTATTCTGAGGCCATTGCAATACACGCACTGGGATGATCCGGTTCTGCTGGAAGCATTTGATAATGCGGACGGAATAATTTTAATTGCAAGTACTGAGCCGATTACAGCACATGCACTAAGCCAATTGAACATGCAAAATAATAAAGTTGTCATATTTGACAGTGATTTTACAGAACAAGGTATCCCATCGATCCAACTGTTCCCGCGTGAACATCTTTATAAATTATTTGAGCATGTTGCGAAGCAATGTGGGAAGAAGATCGATTTACTGAATACACAAGGTCATGATAATGAAATCTATCGCCGTATTGACCTTTGGAAGTCATGGGCTAAAGAGAATGGGATTGAGACGAATGTATGGGATGACCCTGCCCCAGCATTTACTGATTCTCGTGAAAGAGCATACAAGCTAACGAAAAAGCTGATTGATAAAAAATCGTTTAATGCGAATGCGATTATTTGTACGACTCAAGACGTTGCTGTGGGTGCAAGTCGTGCATGCCATGACCGTAGCATTCAAATTGGAGACGAACTGTCTATCTGTTCAATCAATATTGGCGCTGAAGCCAAGTATTTTTACCCTTCAATTACTGGCTTAGATTTCCCTGTAATCAACAAACAACTTAAAACTTGTATTGATTGGTTCTCGCCTAAGGTAAAGAATTGGAAACAATCACTGCTACTAACTAGTAGTACGCCAAATTTATTCTTAGGTGAATCAACTGGCCACTAAATGACAAATTAATAAAAACAAGAGCGACAAGCAAAATTACTTGTCGCTCTTGTTTTTTACATATCATGTTCAACCGTAATTCGATTACCTCAATTATTCCCTAATATTTTGGCGTATGAAAATTGAATCGTTTTACATTTATTACTGTGGTATTGGTATTTTATAACGCTTCTTCCAATTTGGCTCACCATGACTCACAACATATTCATCAAGTATGGGAAGCTTAATGTAACTGCCAAAAATACTCTCTGTGTATCGATTATATTCGCTTGACCACCCAATAAGTGACCGATCTGTTCGATATGGTTTATATGTAATCCATTCTGTTGGCCGCAACTTGATCACGCGTTTGCTTTTCAAAACCACATCTACCTCAACTTTACCCTTTTGAAGTGGAATATATACACTTTGCAACCCTGCACTAACTCGCTTAATAAATTTTTTATTTATATAGACACGCGCTGGTTGCTTCAGAATCGTGACGACTTCGATTACATCCATAAGATTGCCTACTTCGTTATCTGATATTTTTCCAATTCTACTGCTCATAGGAATATCAAATATTAAAGGCTTAACTTCCCATGGGTGCTTTCGGTACGTGACCAAAGCAATGTCATTTTGATTTTTGTAGTTTTGTATTTGCCAATTTTTCTTGTAAAAGTCTAGGAGCACAGCAGGTACATAGTTGTGATCTAAACTAGGTGCAATATGGTGCCCCTCTGGATAATCATTCCATGTTGTAATCGTAACCATTGAGGCATCCCAATCTTTCGCTTTTTGTAAACACAAACGGAAATTTTCGGTACCTCGTAGTGGAATATAGTGCTTTTTAATATCACTAACTTTTGCTTGGTTTACTGACTTTTCACTATTAAGAAGTTTGTGTGGCTTGTTACGCTGAAACACTTTTGAATCATAAAAATCAATATATGCTGCCTGCACATAATCCACACCTGCTCTCTTGCAGGCAGCTCTGATTTTTGCCCAATGCTTATATATTTTTTCATTCGTAATTGTTGGTACAAATCCAGTAACTGCTTCAAAATTATCAACAGCTGCCTTTATATACTGGTCATACTTTGCTTGCCACTTTGTATCATCCGAAAGCGTTGGATAATCCATAATATGGTAGACAAACATCGCTTCTACTTTTATTTTTTGAAACAATTTATCGTAAGCTGAGCGAACTGATTTCATGGTCGTTTGCAAGTCTTCCGCATCGATCATAGCACCATTGTGAGGCACCAAATCAGAAATAGAATCTCCATGCCATGACATAAAAACAATGCGTCCATTGCGATCTCGAAGCCAATGATTTGAATCTCTTAGGCCATTGATTAGATCATTGATTTGTAATGCCCATTTGTTTATTTTGTCATCTGCACTGTCTTTACCTCCGGGATGCGAGAGGCATAAAGTGAGCTTAAAATCTAGATTTTTCTTTTCGCAAACATCGAAAAATGTACGAATGATATCATTCCATGTGTATTCACCTTGGTCATTACGGCCTTGCCACAACACGTAATAGAAATGAAAACCATCAATCCCCATTTTCATAGCTGTGCGTATTTCTTCCTCAACTATTTTCTCTCGTGATTTATTGGATTTCATCTGCTCATAAGGTAAAAGAGCAACGTATTGCGCACCACCACCAATACCCTTTGACGGCCCGTCGGGACGAAAATGTTCAGATTTAATACGCCAATTATCGTTGTACGCATTAATATCCGTCATGTAATGCGCAATTACTGGCTTTCCTGGAATCAATGGTGTTTTATGATTCTGATTTTCTGTTTTTGATTGTGAAAATGCTGTGCCACAAATAAGCATAATGCTCACTGCCACGATTAGCACATATAAAGTATTGCGAATTATAAGTTGGTGATTATTCAATTCTCTCACAAACCTTTATGTCGAAACGATATAGAAAAAGGAAATAATCAGGTTGAAGTTATTACCTTTTGATAAAACACAACCTTACAACTTTACCTTTAATCTACTTCGTGAATTCACCAAATGGTCGATCCGGGAAGTTTTTCAATTCTTCACGTAGTTTTTGCTTCATATCCTCAAGTACTTTTGGATATTGATCCGCAACATTTTTTCGCTCATCAGGATCAGCTTCAAGATCATATAATTGATCTACAACAAAATAATTTGGGTGACCATCTGCAGCACGTTTGGCCAACTGTGCATGACTGAACCAATAAGGACGATCAATCACTTCATTTTTTACGCCTTTGAATTTCTCACCTGCTGCAATCTTAGCTTCTACTTTGTCTGAGTAACGAATGGCAATATACTTCCAACGGTCTGTTTTGATCGCACGTGCATCGCCAAGCTCGGCCAGCAGCGCCTCACGTATTGGTTCCTCATCGCTTTTGAATACTGACGCAAAACTTGTTCCATCTATACGCATTTTATCTGGCACATCTACGCCAGTTGCCTCAAATACTGTTGGAGCAATGTCAATATTTGCGACAATGTGCTCATAATCACGACCCGGATTTAATATACCATTCTTCCAGTAAGCCACGAATGGAACCCTCATACCAAAGTCGTAGAGCGTTGATTTCCCATGCTTACGCAAACCATGGTCAGATGTGAATATAATAAGTGTATCGTCTGCAACGCCTAATTCATCCAGTTTATCCAATAAAGCACCGACAGAATCGTCAAACCAAAGTGAATGGAATGTTGCTTCCTTTTTCCCTTCATTAAGCACACGTGGGATGAGTGTATCTCGGCTTGCCTGCACTTGAGGCGCTTTATTCAGATAACCTTCAGGAGTCAATCTTGGATCAGCATCAACTGAATATTTATATTTACCATCACGCTTCCATGCGGGATGAGGACCATGTGGAACCGTTACAGCAAAATACAGAAAGAAAGGATTCGTTGCATTCTTTTGTTGATCTAAAAAATCTAAACCGGCTTGAACAGTGTATTCTAGATTGTGTACATTCGATACTTCGTTGAAGATCTCTCGAGTATTGGCACTATAGACCGCACCAGCATAATCAAAACCAAATGCTTTAACTTTCTCCTGCCAAACACGTTGATTGAACATCATTGCTGAGGTAATTTCTGAATCTTTTGGATCAGTATTTTTCTTATAGAACTTAAGCCCACCCTCTTCCCAATTCTTTGATGATCGAAGAAGATGATGATCAGTCACATGAAATTTACCTACAAATCCTGTGTTATAACCATTAGCTTGCATCACAGAAGGTAAATTCCATTCATCCCGCTCAAGTTGTACATTAAAATCGGGATGATTATTTGTACCTTTGGGGTACAACTTCAAATATTCAGGTGCGTCATTATGCCCAGCATATCGTCCGGTTAAGAAACTATATCGAGATGGCGTACTCACCGTAGATGTCACATTGCCATTGGTAAATCGAATACCATTATTGGCCATTTGATCAATACGTGGCGTAAAGTAGTCAGAATTATATGCACCGACTACACCCGGGTCTTGATCATCAGTTACGATGACTAACACATTTGGCCGATTCGCTGCCATACACACGCTACTCATTGCCAAGGTAGAAGTAGCGGCAATAACACATGCTTTTTTGAAATATTTTTTATTCATTATCAACACCAATAGTTTTCAAGTTACTAACTAATTTTCAATTAAAATTATTAAGCCATGCTGTCGGAACCTTAGCTAGATCAAGCTGCTTTTTCATCTCATAAACAAGTTCGGTTTGCTGTTGCTCAAAACCTGCTCTTCCATACAAATCATTTTGCTCGTAAGGGTCTTCTGTAAGGTTATACATGCTCAAAGTACCACTTCCTGGATATGCCATAAGCTTCCAATCGTTGGCCAAAGTAATTGTTACCCAATTTGGAATACCATCATTTGTGACCTCTTTCTCGCCATAACCAAAGTTTAAAGCGAAACGATTGCCATCATCATTGTTGATATTATTCTTAATTAAATTCGCAAATGATTGGCCATCCGCATGGCTTGGTGTTGCGATACCTGCTATATCCAAAATAGTTGGCATAAAATCGACACGACTGACCGGGCTTGCAACGATACGACCATCGCCTGCAACCAACTGCCCAGCTGACCATACAATAAGTGGAACTCTAACACTTTCCTCCCATGGGAGCTTCTTCCATATATCACCATGCTCTCCATATACCATGCCATTATCACCAGTTAAAATAACAATGGTATTATCCGAGAAACCTTTTTTGTTCAAAACTTTTAATATTCTCGCAATACCATCATCAACTGATAACATCATTTCTGCTTGATTGCGTGTAAATTCAAGCAATCGCTTTGGCGTATAATGCTTGCCACGATTCTTCATTAATGAGCCGTAATCAGTACGCCCTAAGTTAAAAGGCTCAACAAATGACTCGTATTTACCAGCATATTTTTCATCCGGGTTAAATGGAGCATGCGCACTTAAAGGTGCTAAATGCACGTAAAAAGGCTTATCGCCATCAAGCTTTTCAATATAAGATGAAGCTTCAATAAAAAATTCATCTGTTGCATAGTTTTCCGCTAAGTACCGAGACCCCGACTTGCCATTCTCATCTAGCATGTATCTAAAATACATCTTTCGATGAAAATATTGATTACGAGCATCTTTTAAACTCTGCCCTGGTTCTTGATAAACACCTGACCACGTAAAAACAGTATCAAAATTAGGCGACAGATTTTCTTTAGTCATCAAGTCCCAACCGATATGCCACTTCCCAAAATATCCAGATTGATAACCATTTTCCTTTAGATACTTTGTATACAGTTTATTGTAATGCGGATAATTTGATAATTTCTGGCTACCTGGAGGCATGTGAAAATGGTTATATTGCTTGTTCTGTTGCGGATACATACCTGTAAGTAATGCTGTACGAGATGGTGTACTCAACGGAACAGTGCAATACGAACGGTCAAAAGTTACTCCTTCTTGAGCTAACTTATCTATTGTTGGTGTTTCTAAGTATGGATGACCAGCTTCACCATAAAAATCGTATCGCCAATCATCAATATCGATGACTACTATATTTGGCTTCTCAACAGGTTTTACCACTTCAGCCAAAGCAGCTGTTTGCGAGATGGAAAAACAAATCATTCCAGTAATCATTAAACTTTTCATGAAAATCTCTGCCTGCTATTTTAAATATCTAAAAAAGGCAAACCACATTCAATAAGCTTCTACCCATACTTTTCGATTCGTTAACGTGGAAATAATATCGCATACATTTAATATGATATGCAATATTCACTATAGCATATTCGCTATTTTCTGTAACGTCAAGATATTATTTTAAACCTAGCTGATCTGTAACTTTTCTCATCTGAACCGACAGCATTACTAATAAATTACAACATATCACTAACATATCCTACTAATATATGAATATTTATGCGATAATCACATTACTTCTATGCATCAAGCTTGCAGGTTTAGATTCTCTTGTCCACATGAACACGAGCCATTATTGAAAGAAGTATGTAATTGGATTGTTTTCTATATCATTTTTGCTATATTTTATGCAGAGACAATTAATATACCTTCCACACACGCATTAGCTCAGTTTTGTTTCCTACTGGATATGTTCTATGAAGAAGTTAACTAACAAACTTATTATTATCGCTATTTCTACACTATCCTCAGTCGCTTCAACCTATGCTTCGACAATTACATCAGTTATGCAATCGCCAAACGTCATTATCATTCTCACTGACGATCAAAGTTGGGTTGATGCACCTACTGAGATGATCCCGGGTAATTTAGATACTAAAAGCGACTATTATCACACACCCAATATTGACTATCCCATAAGTTCTGGTATGCAGTTTTCACATGGCTATATTCCTGCACCTTACTGACAGTAATGAAGTGATACCCGAGCAATTGGTTTACGATGCAAGTGATGGAAATACATCTAATTTTGACGGTGACACAAATACCGATGGCGACACAAACACATCAAAATATCACGCTGGCATTCGAAAAGATCCCAAAGCGATATTTGACCTTTCGACTATATAGCCGAAACAAAAGGCCGTACGATCGCTCCTGTAAATTTTAAGAAGAAGAAAAACAAGTAAAAAATAGTCAAAGCAACATGGAAGTGAAAAAGGCTGCTCCAACTATATTTTGATAAGAGAACAATAATTAGGATGTAATCATGGCATTTTTTAATTTGAAGTCACAACGCAAATTACCACTATATTTAAGTGCCGCTACTTGCGTAACATCTAATCTTCTCCCATGCACAACAACCCAAGTATCTGCTGGTGACACTAGTCAAAATCTGAATATTCTCTTTATCGCAACCGATGATTTGAATGATTTTGTGGGTGCAATGGGTGATCAACAAGCTATTACACCCAATCTTGATCGTTTAGCAGCTAGAGGTGTCTCATTTAACAACGCGCATGCATCTTCGATCTATAGTGCACCATCACGCACATCATTAATGACTGGCATGAACCCATCTACCACAGGGTGCTATCGCGATCAGTTTTTTTATCTTGAAGATCCAAGCATTATCGATTTACCTGGCTGGTTCAAAAACAACGGCTATACAACTTCAGGAACAGGTAAACTCTATCATCATATGCATGGCTGTATTGATCTTCGCAGCTGGGATACATACACCATGTGGGATCCTTCTTTAAAGAAGAAAGGTTGGTTTTTCAATTTCTGGGGACCTAAATCTCCATCCCCCAAAAACCGACCTCTCAGTCCAGCAACTAGAGACATGTATAAAGATGCTTTAAAACGCAATCCAAACATGAAAAATCCATTGCCTCATATGGATTTCGGTCCAATTCCCAATAATGACGAACCGAAAATGGCAGACACCATTGCTGCTCAATATGCAATTGATTTTTTAGCTAATGAGCAAGGCAGCAAGCCTTTTTTCCTAGGTGTTGGCTTCTACGCTCCTCATAAACCCAACTTTGTTCCCCAAAAATACTTTGATATGTACCCACTTGACTCTATCAAGGAACCGCCAGTACTTGAAAACGATCTCGAAGATTTGCCGCCACATATACAAAAACGTTTAAAACGCCGTGCCAATCGCGAGAACAAGCTAATTACAGAGAAATATAAGATCAAAAAAGAAACTATACGTGGTTATCTTGCTTCAGTCACTTATGTAGATGCACAAATTGGCCGTGTTCTGGATGCTCTCGATAACAGTCAATATGCAGATAGCACGATCATTGTTCTCTGGAGTGATCATGGCTACCACAATGGTGAAAAAGGTTTATGGGCCAAACATACACATTACGAACGTACATCTCATGTCCCCTTCATATGGGCTGGACCTGGAATCGCCCAAAACAAAACAGTTAATACAACTGTAAGCCTTTTAGATATCTATCCAACACTTCTGTCACTTGCTGGCCTCCCCGAAAATAGTCGTACAGAAGGCATTGATTTAACTGATGTTCTCATTGATCCTTCAATTGCTAAGGACAGGCCTGTTTTACAAATCAGTGATCATGGTACAAGTGTCATCACACAAGAGTGGCGATACACTCGTTATAACGATGGCGAAGAGGAACTATATCATTTAACAACTGATCCAGATGAGTGGTACAACATTGCTAATAAACCAGCGAATCAAAATATTATCCATAAGCTCGCGCAATCACTTCCTATGAACCCCAAAGAACCCGGTGTAAACACACCTAAAAAGCTTCGCCAAGTTATTGTTGGAGAGAATTGGCATTGGGTTTCCAAGGAAGTCGAAAGTAAAAGAAAAAGTAAAAAAGCTACCAAAATCGGTACTAACTAAAAACAATCCCAAAAAACTGGTTGCGATCAATACATGTATATGATCTTTGCCAGGTTTATATTTGACATCACGGTTTAAACATGGAAAAACCCAATATTATATTTTTCATATGTCATGATTTAGGCAAGCATCTTGGTTGTTATGATGCCCTCGTAAAATCACCGAATCTTGATAAATTTGCTAAAACTGGCATTCAATTTAACAAAACCTTCTGCAATGCAACGGCCTGCAGCCCATCCCGCGGGTGTCTTATGACCGGCCGATATTCTCACAACAACGGACTAATTGGTCTATCACACCATGGTTGGGGGCTGTCACAAGACGAGAAAACAATCGTTGATTACTTGAATGATGCTGACTATGAAACTGTTCACATCGGACACAATCACGAGAGGCATGTTGGACAAAACCATTATCAAATCGATCTTGAAGAATCACCCGAAAACTCTAGAACGGATTACGTCGTAGATGATGCGATCAAATATCTCAAAACACGCATAAACTCAGACAAACCATTCTACTTAAACCTTGGCGTAAACGAAGTACACGCTCACCACTATAACGAACGTTATGAAGACCCATATGGCGGCGCGACCGACCCCGATCAAGTATTCGTTCCTAATTACATGCCAAGTGAATTGCCGATGCGTAAAATGTTTGGCCGATTCCAAGCTGCTATCGAGTACATGGATCAGCATGTTGGACGACTTCTCGCTGAGATTGAAGCACTTGGATATCTGGATAACTCAATAGTAATCTTCACAACAGATCACGGTATTTCCGGCTCTCGCTCAAAAGGTACGCTCTATGATCGTGGAATGGAAGTGTCATATCTAATGCATCTTCCCAATGGTTTACGTAATGGATATGAAATAAATCATCTTACACAGCACATTGATATTACACCTACACTTCTCGAAGCTGCAGGCATTAAAATATCTGATGAAATTCAGGGCAAGTCATTTTGGCCACTTCTCACGGACAATGATTATCAACCACATAATGAAATCTACACTGAGAGAAACTACCATATCCCACCTGAACAAGGTCAACCTGTCGAACAGACCTATGACCCTCAACGTTCAATTCGAACCGACCGCTTCCATTACATTCGCTACTTCAAACCAGATTTTGATAGCAGGCCATATCTTCCTTGGGAATCCCCAGAACTAATCGACAGTAGTGATTGGGGGCACATTCTACCTGAAACATCAATTAAAAGAGACTACGAAGAACTCTATGATCTAGCTCATGATAATGGTGAATATTTCAATTTGGCAAATAACCCTGAATACCAACATATAAAGAAAGAACTTATCGATAAAATGTCCAAATGGATGAACCAAACAAATGATCATGCACTCATTGGCACAACTCCATTACCTAAATCTCCGGATGGATGGGGATATCCTCGTGATACCCAAGAATTAGAGTCGATGAAAGAAATCGCATTCAACTGCTCAATACCGAATTAAAATTAATTAATTTATAGAATCAATTCTAAACTATAGAAGAAGGCTCCGAAAGGTGCCTTCTTGTCTTATAGATAGACCATCTTATCTTAATAAAATATCGCTTACTACACGTATTTATTCTTGTTTTCCATAGCTTTGCTGCTATATTATAAATATTAAAGCTACCCGAAAGAATATACGTATCTACTTGAGTATTTCCGCGATGCACGCCTTTCCATTTTTAATCGCAAATGATGACTTCTCTCGCATTTACTTTCCCTTTGTATACAACACTCTATAAACAAGCTGTGTTATTTTCACAGCGGAAGGAGAAAATAATGACGCACAGTAGAATCGCTGCACTTACTACATTCTCTCTAGCAGCATGCATATCAGTTCCTGTATTCGCAGTTCCTACATTTTCTGGTGATATCATCGCTAAATCGGACAAAACAGCACCATGGGAGACATGGGACGGCTCTGAAAATAAACAGATGCTGGCTGGCGTTCAATCACCTGATTCCTCAACAATCGAAGCTGGTGATGATGCCGCAATCGTATTTACAGATGATACATTTACAATTGGTGGCACCAAATTTGGTGATACAGGTGGCACAGCAACCGTTACAGTCGCAGCTGGTAAAGAACTGATTTGTACAGCATACGCGAATGTTGGTACAGCTGGCGGCACTGGCACACTCACTCTCGAGTCTGGCTCGTCTGTCATTGCAAAGCTTTCAAAGTTTGGTGGTCTTGGTGGCGGCCAAGCTAACTTTATCATCAACCCCGATGCATCTTTCTCTACCAATGGTACAAAAAGCAACAACACGCTCAGCCTTGGCTTTAAAGGAAATGCGAATATCACATTCATCTTCGGTTCTGACAACTCACATGGCACACTAACAGCTACTCAAAATATTGATATTGATATACCCGATACAGACGACTCCTCAGGTGAAGTCGTTGTCACTGCCGACCCGACAACAATTCTGAATTTAGATTTCAGCGATGCAACAGTTTCTGCAGGTGACACTTTCACTTTAATGACATCTGACACAGCTATTACTGGTGATTTCGATGCAATCAATGTCAATGGAGCCAACTTATCAGCTTCATTCGACAACGGCATTGTAACTCTTGCCGCAATTCCTGAACCAGCCTCAATGGCATTGCTACTAACTGGTACCATTCTCCTTGCTGCCAGAAAACACTCATAAGCAAATTGCACAAGCGATAAAATAAGCCGATCACTATGATCGGCTTATTCTTTTCAATTAACTTGTGATCACTTCTTTTATCACACAGCAACTTCATTCATTTCATTCAAAATATTCTGAAACTCAGCCATACATGAAATATTTAGGTCTGCCTCTTTCAGTATCTCTGTATCACCCACACCCACAGCAAACATTCCAGCAGCCTTAATAGCTTGTACACCTACCTGTGCATCTTCAACTGCAATACATTTTCCAGGCAATACCCCAATTCCTTCTGCAGCTGCCAAAAATGTTTCTGGATGTGGTTTAGGATGCTCAACTGCAGCAGCATCCACAATATAATCAAAGCTCTCTAATAAACCGAGTTTTCTAAGAACAAACGTAGCATTCTTACTCGCTGATGCAATTGCTGTTTTTACGCCACTATTTCTCAATTCCTTCAAAAGCACCACAACACCATCAAGAATATCACTTTTATCCATCTGCTCTTCAAGCATTTGTATATAAAAGTCATTTTTCTTATTTGCCACCACCAACTTCTCAACTTCAGGCATATCAACATTGCCACGCTCTAAAAGATATTCCAGACTCCCCATACGACTAACACCTTTTAAATCCTCATTCATTTCTTCATTGAAAGTGACGCCTAACTCATCTGCAAGCTTCTTCCAGCCAAGATAATGAAACTTCGCAGTGTCTGTAATCACACCATCTAAATCAAATATTACAGCTTGATATTTCATTTATTCATTTTCCCTGCTCTACGCAATTTTCCATTCCATATAAACATTCAACACATTCGCCTGGCTCGCACACAAGCTTCTGATCACCAACTGACAACCCAACTGTTTCTGTATTTATAGCTAACGCTATGAAAATAACTTTTTCATGATCGATCTCAATTTCGACACACTGTTCATGCCAACGAGCTTTAAATGAGATACACGACCAATGCTTCGGTAGATGTGGCTTCAGTGCAATCCCATGTGTATTCACTTTCATTCCAGCAAACCCATTCACAACCGCCATCCACGCCCCTCCATTTGCAACTGGATGTGTACCACCTATATACAATGGACCAATAAACTGCTTAGATTCACCTGTTAAATCAATCGTAGCAGTCTTCATAAAGTACTTATATGCCCATTCAGCTTGCCCCAGTTTTGCTGCTTGAATTGCATAAACACATGAACTCAAACTTGATCCATGTTCTGTACGAGGCTCGTAATATTCCCAATTCCTTTTACACACTTCATCCGAATATTCTTCATTAAACAACTGCAGCATCAATATCACATCAGCTTGCTTAAGAATCTGTGTATTTGTCGCAATGCCATTGCCCCCACCTAAATATTCAGTCTTATCAAGTATTCTTGATCTCAATTGTTCCAAAGAAATATCTTCAAGTGTAAAATACCCATTGAATTGCTCAACAAGTAATGTCTCTTCCAAAATAGGTGGTACAAACAATCTTTCTGAAATATCTTGAATAAGCTTCACGTCATCAGACAATCCTGTTTTATCTAATAATTTATAACAGTTATCCTCATCTAAACGATTGCATATAATTAACGTCACATCGAAAACATGCTTTATCATTCTGTTCGTATATGCATTATTATGAATTCTCTCGTGATACTCATCAGGGCCAGTAACATCAAGCACCTCATATCGTCTTTTCATTGGCTTATAATGCAAATACGACAAAAAGAATTTCGCACACTCAAAAACAATCCTTGCGCCAATATTCTGTATGAATTTCCAATCACCTGTCTGCTCATAATACGACCAAATTGCATAAACAATATCCGCACTAATATGAACTTGTTTATCTCTAAAGTAGGTGCGCAACGGACGATTCGTAAACACATCTGTTACATTGAAATGTGAGCATGCATCATCGCCAGTTTCCTGGCTTTCCCATGCAAAAAAAGCACCTTCAAAACCATATTCACTAGCTTTTCTTTTTGCGCCATCTAAAGTTATTGCTCGAAAATTTAATAAACTTCTAGAAACCTCTGGAAATACCTGTGTAAAAAATGGGATCATAAAGATTTCGGTATCCCAAAATATTGCACCTTTATAAACTTGCCCTGATAGGCCACGAGCAGCAATAGACAAACGATCACTATGCATTGGTGCGATGATCATCAAATGATACAGGCTATAACGAATTGCAAACTGTGCTTCTACATCACCCTTAATTTCTACATCCGCTTCGTTCCATCTTTTTTCCCAGACTATCTTATGTTTCCGATGAAGCTCTGAATACCCCACAACAACCGCTTTGTTTACACTCTCAACACTTGCTTTCTCAACATCACTCACATCTAATTCAGTATAGACACTGACATACTTCGTAATCTTTACAACTTCATTTGCTTTTAGTTTAATTATCGAGTGCCGTATATTTTGAAGATCATGCCGTCGTACAGTTTCCTTTACAAGTACATTATTCTTGCACATAATATCAAACCGTTCACAGACACAAACATCTTTTTCAAGTTCATGTGTCGTAGCTTTTACGATTAGGACACCATCTTCATTGTCACAACGTACACTTTTAAGATGTGGACCATTAATATCCCACACATCTGCATCGATACCTGATTCAATTTCAACTTCACAATCAACCGTACTGCTCAATTCATACCGAGCTACCATTAAGTGAACATCATCAGCACAAGCAAAACGTTTACTCTTAAGCGAAACCGAACCTTCACTCATTCTCCAAGTCGTCGCTCTCTCAAACTCAGCAATTCGAATATCTAGCGATTGAGCATGCGTTTCAATATTCTCATCACTTGTACCTTTTATACGTAAATATAGACCATTCGGCGCATTGATCGGTTCACGCCATTTATTTCCAACCTGGTCATACAAGCCAGCTAGCATACAGCCAACTAATGATTCTTTTCGACATTCATCTAATGTCCCCCTAAACCCCATATAACCATTGCCTATTAGATATTTATTACCATGCTGAACTACTTTCGCAGCATCGTAAGTACATTCCGATAGCGTCCAGCTCATAGAAAACTCTCTATCTGGTCATGTAGACTAAAATATTGATTTTGCTAAATCGTAAAATCTTTATGATCAGCAAGTCGAATGCAATAGTTCTCCCGACTAATCACAGCATTACAATCCCCTTCACCATCAACCTTGATTCGTGTTGAGCCCTCCTCAATCCGAACTGTTAATACCCAACCTCGATAAACATACTTAAACTGCATCGATTTCCATTGTTTCGGCAATCGTGGCGTAATCTCAAGTTTACTATTATGCAGCACTAAACCAGCAAAGCCACGAACAAGCATTTGCCATGTGCCACCATGAGCAGCTGCATGCAAACCATCTTTTGTTGCATTTCGAATATTGTCTAAATCCAAACCAGCCGCACGCTGATAGTAATCATATGCTTGATCCATATCGCATAAACGTGCCGCAACCATTGAATGCGTGTTATAACTCAATGATGAAACGTGCAATGTTAAAGGCTCATAAAATTCATAAGCCTCTTTCATTTGCTCGTTTGTAAACTCATCTTCAAGCAGGAACATTGCCAAAATAATATCCGCCTGCTTGATGACTCTTACTTGATGTCTTGTTTCCCAAAACTCATCAACCGTCATTTTCTTGACATCAACAAGCTTCTTTTCAAGCAGAAAACTATCCTGCATCGGTATTCCCGAATGTCCTGGCAAATCTTTCACACACACCTTAGATGCCACATCACGCCATTGATCAATCTCATTTTCTTCTAACTCCAAACGATTCACAACAACTTGATATTCCTCTGCATGTTCATCACCCAGACGTTCCAACCATTTCACCGCCACTCGCAAATTATGACGACTCAATATTGCTGTATATCCATTATCTTTCCCATCTGCCTCAAATTCATCAGGGCCAACTGCCTTATGAACGTGATACAAACCATCGTCTTCTAACTCAAGCTTAGAGCACCAAAATCTAGCCGTCTCAACAAATATATCCGCAGCCTCATTCACAAGAAATTCATGATCACCGCTTGATCTCAAATACTGATCGATCGCATAAACTATATCTGCTGTTTGATGCCATAAGAATTCCCATATACCCCAAGGCCCCTGCTCTGCACCATACTCCGAATCACCCTGCCATGGGAAGCACGCCCCTTTAGCACCATGATAGTTCGCTGTTTTTCTCGCACCGTCTAAAGTATGATATCTGAAGCGAAGCATATTCCTTGCCACTTCCGGAAGCGCAGCCGCATAAAACGGCACCAGAAATATCTCACCATCCCAGAAATACAAGCCGTTATATCGATTGTATGCAAACCCTCTCGCAGGAACACTCACCTTATCCGTATGGAACGGAGCCATCTGCATCAAACTAAACATGCTATAACGCGCTAACATCTGATCTTTGGTATTACCTTCAATCACAACATCAGCCATATCCCAACGCTTTTCCCATACCTTTTCTGATTCGCTAAGTACTTTCTCAAAACCTTTCACAACTGCATCTTGAATAACCTTCTTACCATATTTCGCTTTATATTCAATCTCATCGCGAGATGTAACAATACTAACAAATCGCTCATATGATACGGTCTCATTTGCTTTTACTTGAACCAGATCTGCCTGCTGAATCAAACTGTCAGTAACCGCCTCATGCGTCAGTGATTCATCTCCACCAACTGAAACAACAACCTGATGATGTGTACCATTCGTTTCTAGAATCACTTGGCTATGATGCTCATCAACCAGTGTAGATACTGTTTTCAAATGCTTGAATTCATAGCCATTAATCTTTGGATCACCACAACGAAACTTCGTTGGCTGCTCACATTCCATCGCGTATTTTACCGATGCACACCCTTCCCAATCAATCGGCGTAACTGATACACGCATCACTGCTAAATTCTCAATATCACTTGAAAGAAATCGCTCAAACGTCAACTGAGTCATTTTCCCCTTAGGACTCTTCCACATGACCTTTCTTTTAAGTAAACCATTCCGCATGTTTAGCTCACGCGTATACTTCAGCACATCCCCCTCATCCATACTAAACTCTTCATCTGCCAACTTAATACAAACTGAAAATATCTCAGGCAAAGTAACCATCTCAACCGCAGGCCATGGAAACGGATGCTTCAAAACATCATCCTTCGCATTACCCGTTATCTCTGCAAATATACCCGCAAGATAACCTTCTCTTAAAGAGATTCCACGATCACTTTGTTCCTCCGGATACGCCCGAAAGCCCATATAACCATTTGCTTGACTAAAAATTGTTTCATAATAATTGCAAGAATCCTGATCACGTCCAGTCTGAGTTAGGACCCATCTATCTCCACGTGTATACCATGACTGCTCACTCAGTTCGTGTACTTCATTCTCTCGTGTAATAAAGGACATAATCCTAATTCCATTCTCATTTTTAACTGCTAAATATATCCCACCACTAACATAAAACCATAATCATAATATATAGCATTCTAGCTATATTGCAAACTTATTAATTCAAGATACTGAGATTGATTAAATGTAATCCCATGTTTTGCTTACATGATCTGTACGCTAAACACATAAATAAAAGTGCGATTTGCAAAAAGCAAAGTCGCACTGAATTATATTTCTTGTTATTTATATTTTGTTTTATCAGCTCACCCCTAATTGACTGTTAATTCGCTTTCCTCGAAAATAAAGAACGCTCGCCAACAGGTGATATCAATCTCGGGTCCATATTTTCAACGTGGCCATCACAAAACACAATATTCATCGTTTGATTATTATGAAGACAGTTGTTTCTGACAAAGTTCTCATCATAAACTTTATTGTCATCCCAACCAGGCTTCATGCCATTACCAAAAATCATTTGGCGATTTTTGGAGTGATGAAATTCTCTAAATGCAATCGTACCTGACGGATTCATAACATCAGTATCCTTGATTACGTTTGGTACAAGCTCGCCATCAATCTTTGATTTCAGGTTATCCGAGTACTTCATCGTCGTCATGATTCCGAAATGCGAATACGTATCATCATCGACACCATTCGCCGTGTATGATCTCGCAAATACTTGATCTTCCAACAAATTGTACTTACCGAATTCTTCACGAATAACTTCGTCAGATGGACATGCTAGAATTTCTAATTCTTGCAAATCAGTTGGCAATGCTTTCGCACCAGCTAGAAACGGCCTCAAATAATAATCCCATGTACCATCGAAGTTTTTTGCCGTACCCGGGACCGAAGATGTATGCTGTACATATACACCATCAGTCTCAACAATGTAGGCATAAAAAGCTGTACCAATCTGCCGCATGTTTGAAGCGCAGGAAATTGACTGGGCTGCTCTCCGTGCTGCACCAAGTGCAGGCAACAAAATGCCAATTAGTAATGCAATGATTGAGATAACAACGAGTAATTCAATTAAAGTGAAACCGCGTTCCGTCTTATAGTTTCTTAGAAACATTCACAAACCCTTATTCTCTTTATGAATTGATATTTAATATGCAATTAATCCATAAATCTCTACAAAGCCATATATCTATTCAATAAGTCGATCTGAGCTTCAAGATATAATCTTTACGTGAGTGCAACTAATTATATAGCATTAACTCAATAGTTAAAGATAAATATCCCAAGATCATAAACTATCAATCTTGAAGACTTGCATCACGTGAAAACATTGAACGCTCACCAACTTGAGAAACTGTACCCGGATCAATTCTTTCAACGTGACCATCACAGAACGTGAAGTTCATCGTGTTGTTTGAGTGCACATACATCCGTGCATTAACTTCTTCATTCGCACTAGGCAATGGGAAAGCATGGTTCCAACCCGGTGACGCACCGTTTCCATACAACAACTGACGATTCGCACGATGATGGAATTCATAGAACGCAATAGTACCTGATGGGTTCTTTACGTCTGTATCCTTAATATCAAGTATTTCATTACCATACCGATCAAACTTATTCTTATTACTTGGTGGCCCCATCACACCAAAATTAGGCAATACCAACGTATCCTTGATTCCACTTCCAACATACGACCTCGGATAAACTTGTTCAGCCGTCAACGTCACCTTATTGTTTGAAAACGCATCGCGTTGTATCTCATCCGTCGGGCAAGCAATCAATGGATTTAAATCTGATTCCTCCCCTTCAGGCAACTCCAATGTATCACCCATAATAAATGGCCGAATCCGCACATCCCACGGTGACTGAAAATTGTGCCCCATATACACCCCATCCGACTCCACCAAATACGCATACCACGCCGTCCCAATCTGCTTCATATTCGATGCACACGAAATCGCCTGCGCAGTTTTACGTGCGGCACCGAGTGCAGGGAGGAGAATTCCGATTAGGAGGGCGATGATGGAGATGACTACGAGGAGTTCGATGAGGGTGAATGCTTTTTTGTGTTTTTTTCTCGATAGTGACATGTTATAACCCGTTGCAATTAAAGTGAATATGTAACGATCTACTGTGAAAGATCGATGATGTTGCTGAGACGATTTGTGTGAAAATCTGATGCGTTGCTATTAAATACGTTTTCTCTTCTGCGCGATATTTTAATTCAATTCATGTGAAAGTTTTAATAGCGTTAATGCTATATTATAGATTAGTTCATTACATGTCAACAGTATTGTTATTGAAAAACATACATCCAGAGCTTCTGAACAGGGATTACGGAAAAAACGCACAATCATAATTCTTTAACCTAGCACCATTTGTGATGCTTGAAAGCTGATCAGATTGCGCGCACGGTAATGACGCTATTTTGTACATCCTCGCCACTTAAAATTTGCCTAAATCAGTACTTAAGTCATTGTTATGCAACCGTTTAACTTCTAAATTCACAAATTGCTCAAAACGGCTACAAAATGACCAAAAACGAACAGAAACAGGACGAAATCCGAGTGGAATTGCGCGTAAATGGTCAAAAACAAAAACTTTTTCCATGTCGTGCGCGCAGATGCCCGAAATATGCTGCCTACTTCTTAGCGATATTTCAGATCTTATGAATCAATTTGCACTGCTTGTTGAAATGAGATGAACAGCAAAGCTTATGCGATTCAATGTTTAGAGGATTAACCAGAGAATGGTCATTTTTGCTTTACATCACGAATGTCTTGGCTGAATTGTGATTTGAGAGGCCACCATTATGAATGATGGATTGCTGGTGGGTTGGCAGGGTTAATTGGATGTTTGGATGAGAGTTGTTCCGTGCTGAGAGACGGGAGTGTGAGAGGTTTGATGCCTGACTTTTGGCTGCGTATTAGTTTTTGTGTATGCGTGATTGGTTACGAAAGCCTGGCGGATGAGGGAGGATTACGATCCAGATATATCGTGGTTCTGGAGGAGTGACGGCCTGCAATTGATATTGAGTACTAATTCGCTTGTAAATTGTGGTGATTGCGAGACAAATTGATCAATGAATGAAACGCTGCTGTACGTTGAAGTAGGCAGGTAGTACTATGTGAAGACCATGAGCACAACTATATCTCCTAATTTAAAAGAGGAATCAGCAGTGAGTAAGGATGTTTCTGCGAAGATTCGTTTTGGAGTTGATCAGGTCTTAGCAAATTGCCCTGATGAACTGAAAACTAAACGTGTTGGTCTGCTGACGAACGATGCTGCAACGACGGCGACCCTGCCCCACCCGTATGCGTTATCACGTCAGGCGTTGGCGGAATCGGAAGTAAATCTAGTTGCACTGTTTTCACCTGAACATGGCATTGGCGCGGCGGCGGCGGATGGCGCAAAGATTGGCGACGTAAAGGATTTGGTAACTGGGTTGCCGGTGCATTCACTGTATGGGAAGAACTTTGCTCCGACGGATGAGATGCTGTCAGAGATTGATGTTTTTGTGATTGATGTGCCTGATATTGGCGCACGCTTTTACACGTATATCTGGACGATGTCATACATCTTAGAGAAATGCGCTAAGGTTGGGATGCCTATCTATGTGTTAGATAGACCTAATCCTGTTGGTGGAGTACTTGAGAAGGCTGAGGGGCCTTTGCTGGACGAGAGTACGTTTAATAGTCTTGTGGGCAGATGGCGTATTCCGATTCGACATAGTTTAACGATGGGTGAACTTGCAAAGCTATGGAATACTGAGCGTGAGATTGGTGCTGAGTTAACTGTGATTCCAATGAGTGGCTGGGATCGTGAAATGCTTTGGGAGGATACGGGACTGTCGTTTGTGCCGACGAGCCCGGCGATGAACAGCGGCGAAGAAGCACTTATTTATCCGGGTACAACGCTGTTTGAAGGTCTGAATATTTCTGAATGCAGAGGGACAAGCTTCCCGTTTAGAGGTATTGGCGCACCTTGGATTGACAGTATGAAGCTGGCTTGCTGGTTTAATGAGTTGGGGCTTGAAGGTGTTGTCGCTAGAGCGATGACGTTCTCGCCTTCGGATAGCTGGTACAAGGGCGAATCATGTGGCGGGGTGATGTTGCATGTGACAGATCGTGATTTGTTTAAACCTGTGGCTTCGCTGCTGCATCTGGTGCATTTGATTTGGATGCATTATCCGGAAGAAGTGAAGTGGGCGGAGTATCCGACAGCTAATAACTACACTGGTGCGGATCACTTTGATCGCTTGATTGGTGACACTGAGATCAGGCAAGTGATTGAAGGTCGGCCTAGCGTAGATGAGATTCGTGGCCACATTGCGAAGTGGACTGAAGTAGGTGATTGGTCGGATCGCGTGAAAGAACATCTGCTTTATTAGCAGTTAAAAGATAATGAATATTACAGCACAAGTTTGGGCTTGTGCTGTTTTTTATTGGGGTGAGATGAATGAGTCGATAGTCGGCTTGTCTAAAGTGGATGAAGCGGTATGGTATGGGTGATGGAAGAAGAGAAGTTGTCATCTGATTTATTGCTTCATGCGTATTGCGCGGGCGCGTTTCCAATGGGAGAGCCTGAGACGGGTGAGGTGTATTGGTATTCACCTGATCCGAGGGCTATTCAGCCGATAGACGGGGGATTTCATATTCCTCGCAGATTGGCAAAGACAGTGAGACGGGGGGAGTATGAGATTACGAGAGACAAGGCATTCAAAAGGGTGATGGAACAATGTGCGTTGCCACGTGAGGGGCGAGAAGAGACGTGGATCACTGATGATATTCTTGAGGTTTATTGCGATCTGTTTTCGAGAGGATTTGCGCACAGTGTTGAGGCTTGGCTGCCTTTGGAAGGGGAGATGAAGGTGGATGGGGCGTTGGTGGATGAATGTCATGGAAGATGGTTAGCGGGTGGGATATATGGCGTTGCGATTGGGGCTGCATTTTTTGGTGAATCGATGTTTTCCAATGCGAGAGATGCATCGAAAGTGTGCTTGGTGCATACGATTGAGCATTTGAGAAGTCGGGGCTATGAGCTATTTGATGTGCAGTTTGTGAATCCGCATCTGATACAGTTCGGTGTGACGGAAATTGAGCGTGAAGATTATTTGAAGCGGCTGCAGGAAGCGATTGTGCGGCCTGTGAGTTGGCGTGGGGATTGATGAATAGTGCTAGTGCTAGATGTTAGTGCTAGGGAAGACGCAAGCGAGGTATGTGTTGTGGATGTATATTGCTGATGCTTTCAATTTGGAAATAAAAAAACGACTGCTTTTTAGGGCAGTCGTTTTTGATTTTATGTTTATGCCTTATGGCAAGTTGATTTTCTTGCCGGGGATGAGACGGTTCTCATTGAGGCCTGGATTAGCGGCTTTGATGTCGGTCCATTTTTGGCCGTCACCGTAGACGCGTATTGCGATTTGCCAGAGGTTGTCACCGTCTTTGATGATGTATGAAGAAGCTCTTGAACGCGTTGGTGCTGGCTCTGGAGCTGTGTAGGTTGGCTGAGGAGCTGGCTCGGTAAACTGAACCTGTTGGCTGGCTGGAACCTGAAGGCCGGTGTTTGCAGCAGCTGATGGATCTTCGACCTGAACAGGGACGATGATGTCAGTCGGCGCAGAAACGATAGCAGGTGGTGGTGGAACCTGAGCGACTTGTGGTGGGTTTGTGTTGCAGCCTACGGATGCTGCGGCTGTCGCGAGGATGCCTAATGCCCAAACGTACTTCATGATGACCTCTCCTTAGGTGCATACTTTTGTTGCGTGTATTGCGGCTATGAAAGTGAGCCGATATTTGCTGTTTTTACAGGAAGTTGAGGCGTGTGGCAATGGTGAATTGCAGAAAGCGTGGCTGAGGGTTGTTATTCAGCGATGATAAGCTTGTCGCCGAGCTGGGCCTTGTATGAAGGATCGATACCGGCGTCGGTGATAACGTAGTCGATGTCAGCAGAGGAACAGACTTTTGAGAGTGATTTGCGACCAAACTTACTGGAATCCATGAGCGCAATCTTGCGAGATGCTTGCTCCATCATCTGGTGCTCAATCTCTGTCATGCTCATGTTGATGTTAAAGAATGCGTCGTCATCGAAACCTGCGAGTGAGAAGAAGAGGATGTCGGCGTGGAGGTTTTTGAGGGCGTTGCAAGCGATGGGGCCTACAGTGACTTCGGTGCGAGGGTAAAGGACGCCGCCGGTGAGGGCGAGTTCGACCTGATCTTCGTCTTTGAATTGGTTAGCAATGGTGAGGCTGTTGGTGACGATCTGGAGTGGGCGGACGGAGATTTCCTGAGCGGTGTAGATGACGGTGGAGCCACCATCGAGCAGGACGGTCATCGCTGGCTCGATCATGCCTGCAGCAACACGAGCAATGGCCTTTTTAGCGGCTATGGACTCGGTCATGCGTGCAGCGAGTGCGAATGTAGGTGACGACTCGATGGAGGTGTCACTGCCTGTGTAGATAGCTCCAGCACGCGTACGTTGGACGTAGCCTTCCTTTTCGAGGGCTTCAAGGTCACGACGTACGGTGGATGAGGAGACTTGCAGATTGTTTGCAAGATCATCGAGTTGCATCGTTTTGTGGCGACGCATGAGTTCAAGTAGTTTTTGTTGCCGTTCTACAATGAGCATTTTCTCATTACCTCTCAAACCGATCCAAGTCAGGCGGCACAACACTGCATAATCAACATACTTGTATCAAAACTATTCAAATTTTAGCACAAATGAGTAAATGCTGCTCGAAGAATAGTCATTGGCAACGAGCAGCACTGGATGTTGGTCAAATTGTGGAGACGAGGGGGTTTAGGCCAGTTTTGACCATGTCTCGTCGAGGGCTCTTGCGGAAGCCTGGATAGAAGATACTTCCTTAGGCCACAATTCAATTTCGTGAACTTTTACGACACCTTGGCGACCAACAACAGTTGGAAGTGAGAAGCATGTGCCACGCACGCCGTAAGGTCCGTTGATTTGTGAGCTAACGGGGAGGATTTCGTTGGTGTCGAGTGCTATCGCGTGAATGACTTCAGCGATTGAGACGCCAACAGCATAGCCAGCACCACCCTTGCGTTTGATGACTTCAGCGCCTGAACCCTTGGTACGAGTGAAGAGTTCGTTCTGCTTGTTAGCAGAGAGGAGTGAAGTGAGAGAGAAACCTGCGACAGTTGCGGTTGACCAGATTGGAACCATTGAGTCGCCGTGCTCGCCGAGGATGAGTGCTTTGATTTGAGCTGGTGGGAGTTGCTGGTCAGCGGCAATCATTGAGCGGAAGCGAGCGGTGTCGAGGACAGTGCCAAGACCCATGACTTGTTGGGCAGGCCAACCGAGGTACTCGACAGCCATGCGTGTGAGGATATCGACTGGATTTGAAACAACGAGAATGATCGCATCACGACGGAGGTTGTTTGCACGAAGGTCGTCGAGGATGGACTTGAAGATCGATACGTTGCGGTTGATCAGATCAAGACGTGATTCATCTGGCTTACGGCGTGAGCCTGCTGTGATACATACAACGTCTGCATCGGCGGCTGAAGCTGCTGTACCAGAAGTGATGATCTGGTTACCCATGATGGATGAGCCATGCAGGAGGTCGAGTGCCTCACCTGCAGCCAAGTCGGCGTTAGCATCAATCAGAGCAATCTCACGGACAACACCTGCACATTGAAGAGCGAATGCAGCGTTTGAACCGACGCGTCCCCCGCCACCTACGATTGCGACTTTAATTGACATTATTTCTTCCTTGTCAACACAGTTGAAGTTCTAGTTAAGGATTAGCCTTGCATCGTTTTTACGATTTGTTCTGTAATAGTAGAAACAAGTGACTCAAGTTGAGCTTTGTCTATCTGCTGCTTAGGAGCCTCTGTTGAAGTGCCCATGACTTGGCCGTTGTTTTTGTCAGCGACTGCGGTTGCTGGCTGAACGCCGAAGGTTGTAAGGAACTTGTCATTGTCCTGCCCGATACAACCTTCATCAACGCATGCTGTACGATCGTCAGCCATGCCGAAGTTTGATTTAACTTCAAGAAGCTCTTTCATTTGGCCTTGATCGAGAATGTTGATCTTGCCAACTTGCTTGGTGAGCAGGAGCATACGGCAGTATGCGTCGAGAATTTCCAAGCGGTAGTAAGCGCCGGTCAGATCTTCTGCATATGTGACTGAACCGTGATTGCCCATGAGGACAGTATTGTTGGTGTCAGTGATCAAAGGCAAAATGCTATCTGGGAGTTCCTGGGTTGAAGGAAGTGCGTACTCAGCGGTGTTTACTTTACCGAGGAAAACTTCTGCTTCAGGGTGAACGCCTTCTGGCAGTGGGATGCCTGCAATTGCGAATGCGGTTGCGTGTGGTGGGTGCGAGTGGATGACAGCTTTGACATCTGGACGGCGCTTGTAGATTGCGATGTGAACTTTGATTTCACTGGAAGGACGACGGCCCTTCTGGTTTGGTTCAACGAGCTCACCTTTGTCATCGCAAAGACAGATATCGCCGGGCTCGAGGAAACCCTTGCTAATGCCGGTTGGCGTTACGAGGTAACGGTCATCGCTGACTTTTACGGAGTGATTACCTTCATTGCCTGCACAGAACTGACGCATCCAGATTCTGCGGCCAATTTCACATAGATCTTGTTTTAACTGCCAAACTGACTTATCCATGATATTTCCTGCTTCGTCATACATTGTGAACTTGATTTTGAATGATCTACCAATCAGTTCAATCAAGCTCTAATTGATCTAATATTGCACTGGCGTATGCGTCGATTGGAACACGTTTGGGGTAGAACGGCATGGTTGCTTCAGCACCTTCACTGATGCTGATGATTGAACCGATGCCCGCTCCGAGCTCGTCGTAAACGACGAGTGTGTCCTGCATAGGTATTTTTCTTGGAGCGTTGTTTTCGTAGTTGCTTAATGCTTGTTTATCAAACACATCTACGATGAGAAAACTACCTGCAACTATGTTGCTTTCTTTTCTCGATAAAACGCAGTTACCAATGACTCTACCTATACGCATACGTCTTTATTTGTTGCGTCAAACTAACGCAGCAATTCCTGTATTTGTTTTTCAACAATGGGTTGCGGGCCTGAAGTGCTGGCCATCATCGTTTCGGTCAACGACTCAATTCGGTCCGCTGGGGTATATGGGTATTCAACGATTAGTAAGTTGATGCCCAATTCTCGTTTTGCTTTTTCCAAAGACTCGGGACAGCGAGAGAAGGCGGCACGTATGTTTTTGCATTTATTTGCATATAACACCGCTTTCGCCGCATCTGTTGCGAAAATGATTGCCCCAGAGATATCAGTACGCTCGAACATCTGATCCATGTCTTTGACAACTTCGTTCAGTTCAGCAATACCTTTGGATGCTGAAACAAAACTAATGTTGCTGCGTAATTCGTTGCTGAGTTTCTGAACGACAGGACAAAATCCCTCAGTCCACCATGCATACGGCTTAGCATCGTTTGTCTTTACAGGTGATACATCTTCTGATGCACCTGCAGTTGTGCCTTGTCTTTGCAGAACAAGCTGTTTTTCTTTTACATAATCAACAGCAAGCGGAGTGAGTTTTGCTCTTGCGGTCAACACGAGTGGGTGGTTGGGATACTTTCTCAACTTCATGATCAGATCATCTGCAGTAACAAAACCGTCTAATGGTTTTGCAGCTGGATCTTCAGGAAGTTTCACCACGGGCGATGACTGTTGCGGCTTCGTGTGTGCTGGATTTTGTACGAGGTTGTTTACTACTTGTGGCTGAGCATCATCCTGGAATTTTGAGTAATCGCCAGTGCAGGTACCGATGGGTGGATGTACCGTAACCTGCTGCGAGGTAGGCGATGTGTTGCCGCCTTGCAGATTGAGTGCTGCCATGACCTGGTCAGCAATCAGTTTTACAAGTTGTGGGTCGATCTTATTCATGATTACCTAACTTAAGATTAGTCAATGATTCCGATGGTCCACCATCGAGCGGGGCTGTTGCCGTAGTGAAGTTTTTCACGTAGCCCCAAACCGTCACTGCTGATGATGACCTTGTCATTTTTCCCAGCACCGAGATGATCGAGGATCAAAACGGGTTCACCGACTGGCTGCATGTCGTTGCCGAGCATCTCTGCGATGAGCAGTTTCTGCCCTTCAAGAGATTCGTGCTTAACGGTGCTGATTGCTCTACCTATGACACGTGCGATTTGCATTTCAATCCTTAAACCATGCGGAGAGTTTGGCTAAGCGCACAGCGTCTAAAACGTGTAAAGGTCATTGGTGTTGTTACACCTTCGCCAGTTGGTGTAGCGATTGAGTAACTGGCGTAACCTTCACCTTGGTTGCCGAGACCAGCGACACATGGACCGTTTGCGACGAAGATTGTGGTGTTCATCACATTACCCATATGAGTGATTCGCTCGACATTTTTTGAGTGGATGATGGCGGTGTGGCCGAAACCATGCTCGTGCTTGACTGCGAGACGGAGTGCTTCATCGAAGTCACGTACACGAACGAATGGGACGAATGGCATCATCTGCTCTTCTGGAACAAACGGATTATCTTCAGTTGTTTCACCAAAGAGAAGCTCAACACTTGGGCTGACATTGAAGCCCGCTGCTTTGCCAAGTTCCGTTGCGTCCTTGCCAACTAGATCTTTGCTCACTGCGTGATGATCTTTGACCCAACTGAAAGCGACTTTTGTGAGAGATTCGATTTCAGAACTGTTAAGACGCTGAGCGCCAGCTTTTTCCATTGCCTTCATCATCTTGTCGAAGACTGCATCGACAACGAACACTTCCTTTTCACCAATGCAGAGAAGGTTGTTGTCATAAGCACCACCAAGGATGATTGACTTTGCAGCATGATCAAGATCAGCGGTTTCGTCGATAACGACAGGCGGATTACCGGGGCCCGCAACGATCGCACGTTTGGGCTGCTTCATTGCTGCACGAGCAACTGCTGGACCACCTGTTGCGACAAGCAGTGGGATGCGAGGATCGGTAAAGATCTCTTCAGCAGTACGCAGTGTTGGCGGATCGATCATACAGACCAATGGCTCAATGTTGTATCGCTCCATCACCATCTTGTTTAGTGCTTCGGCTGCCAGAGCGGCTGACTTAGCACCTGAAGGGTGAGCGTTAACAACCATCGTATTGCCTGCAGCAATCATGTTTACCGCATTGCAGAGCAATGTTGGTATTGAGTGAGTCACGGGTGTAATAACGCCGATCACACCCCATGGTGCTGCCTCGTCAAGCGTGATGCCACCATCGCCGCTGTGCGTATCTGTTAAGAGATACTCTGCACCAGGTACAGCTTTGATCGCAGTAAGCTTTTCGATTTTGTGAACGAGACGGCCGACCTTGGTTTCCGCAAGTTCGAAACGACCCCATTCTTCTGCATTATCGCTGGCCATCTTTTTAATAAGGTCACAGATTTCAGCTCTGACACCTTTACCTGCTGCAAGTAGCTGTTTCTGTGAACGTGTTGCAACTTCAACAGCTTGATCAACCGTGGTAAACAGACCTGATGCGACACTCTTCACTTGAGGCGCAGCTGCCGTAGCGAGGCTTGTCCCGTTCAAGCGAGACATCACTTCTGAAACGACATTTTGAATTAACTCTGTATCGAGCGTGGTCATAAAACCATTCCCATCAATAAAATTGCGTTAAGGGCTAACTCTTGATTAGATCAATTTTTTACCCGTAACGACTGCATCATCAACAATGCCTACAACAACTGCATCAGTCGGCAGCTTATTACATCCCTCAGCTAAACGAGCGCTGGAACCTTGTGTGATCAGAACAATCTGACCTTCACCTGCTCCAATCATGTCGAGAGCGACGATTGCCCGACCAGTAGGAGAGAGTCCACTGGCGTCGCCTTCTTCTCCAGCTTTTGCATAGTCAACCTTGAGAGGTTCGATAACCAGCATCTTTTGACCTGAGATTGAAGGATCTTTCGCTGTGGCAACGATGTGCCCTTTAACTCTTCCGAGGAACATAACTAGCCTCCATCAATGACAATCTTTGAAGGATTGTCGGGGTTGCAGTGTGACCCAATGACAAGCGCTAACGAACAGTGATTACATTTTCTTAACGTCATCGTGAGGACGAGCGATTACATGAACGCTGACGACTTCACCGATACGACGTGCAGCTTCTGCACCTGAGTCGATAGCAGCTTTGACTGCAGCAACGTCACCTTCGATAGAAATAGCACACAGTGCGCTGCCAACTTTATCTTGGCGAACAAATTTCACGTCAGCAGCCTTAAGGGCAGCGTCGGTTGCTTCGATAGCAGGGATCAGACCCTTTGTTTCAATGATTCCTAAAGCTTTAGAAGCCATTACAATCTCCAATCAATGATTAGACTTTTTGTTTGTTTAATACTTGCACGGTTTGGCGTGCAACGATGAGTTCTTCATTTGTTGGAAGAACCCAAATCTGAGCATCACTATCGGATGCTTCAACACGAGATTCCTGATTACCTTTAACGGACTTGTTCTTTTTTTGATCAAGTTTGACGCCAAGGAATTCAAGGTTTTTCAGAATCCGTTCACGGATATCGGCATTGTACTGAGCGATACCCGCAGTAAACGTGATGGCATCAACACCACCTAAATCAACAACATATGCTCCAAGGTAGTGCCTGCATGATTCGACGAATGCTTCAATAGCTAATTCTGCACGCCCGTTACCTTTTTCTGCTTCAACATAAACATCTCTCATATCAGGACTCACGCCACTGATTCCGAGTAAGCCGCCCTTCTTACCGAGACTTGTATAAATCTCGTCTTCAGTTAAGCCGTGTTTCTTCAAAGCAATGGTTGCGAACGCGTCGAAGTCACCGACACGATTGTTATGGAACACTCCTGTTTGTGGTGTAGTACCCATGCTGGTTGCTACGCTCTTACCGTCTTCTATCGCACAGATAGAACATGAACCACCGAGGTGTAAGTTGATAATCTTCTTCGCATCAGGAGCAAGCTCTTTCATACGAGAAGCGATGTAGCCATGACTTGCACCATGGAAGCCGTATCGTTTGATACCGTACTTCTCAATCCATTCATAAGGAACTGCATACAATTGACGAGCCATAGGGATGGTCTGATGAAACGCTGTTTCAAAAGCCGCAACTTGCTGAGCCCGAGGCAATTTTTCTTTGAATGAACGCATCGCTGCGATGTAAGGCGGGTTATGAGCGGGAGCCAGTGGACTAATGTCTTCCATTACCTGAAGGACTTTCTCATCCACTTCGACTGCACCACTAATTGGGCCACCATGTACCGCTTTGAAGCCGATGGCTTGCACTTCCTCTGCTGACTGAATCACTTCTAGTTCAACCAACTTCGCTAAGTGCAGCTTCACAGCTGCTGCATGATCATCCAAGTCCATCACGCCATCAAGCGTCTGCGTGCCAGAAGTAACAGACCAGGCACTTCCGCCCTGCCCGATACGATCTGCATCACCTTCAGCCAGCATTTGCTCATCGTTACTCATATCGAAGAGCTTATACTTGAAGCTTGTAGAACCGAGATTTGCAACAAGAACGATCATGAATTCATCTCTTACTTACGGGGTACACTATCTTCTGATTAGAAGCTGTTGACCAAAGCGTCGTGTGGACGTGCGATCACGTGAGCAGCAACCAATTCACCAACGCGGCTTGCAGCAGCAGCACCTGCATCAACAGCAGCCTTTACTGAGCCTACGTCACCCTTCACCATGACTGTGACATATGCACCGCCAATAGCGATTGTTTTTGCCAACTGAACGTCAGCAGCTTTGAGCATCGCATCGGTTGCTTCAACCAGACCTGCCTGCCCTTTTGTTTCAATCATGCCTAAAGCGCTCATGATTAAACTCCAATAGTTAGTCTCGAATATTCGAGAGGTTTGTGGTTTCAGTTAGTTATGCTTTACTTACCGGCAGGAGCTTTCTTCACTTTTGGAAGAATGCCAACCAATTCATCGTGAGGACGTGGGATCACATGGATGCCGACGACTTCACCGATTTTACCTGCTGCAGTAGCGCCTGCATCGACTGCTGCCTTAACTGCTGCAACGTCGCCTGAAACAAAAGCGGTAACAAGACCTGCACCAACTTTGTCCCAGCCAATCATTTCAACG
Source organism: Planctomycetota bacterium (assembly GCA_016350165.1). Classification (GTDB taxonomy): domain Bacteria; phylum Planctomycetota; class Phycisphaerae; order Phycisphaerales; family Phycisphaeraceae; genus Poriferisphaera. The sequence goes on from CP066225.1 coordinate 54,773, forward strand.
TTGGCTGCTTTAAGCATCGCATCGCCCGCTTCGATCAGCGGAACAATACCCTTCGTTTCAATCATGCCAATTGCTGGTTGAGCCATTTCTGGTTCTCCATTAACGCAAACAATAAAAGTTAATGAACATACAGTTCATTAGTTACTTGATTAATTCAATCTTTGTAGCTGACTGCAAATTGCACGCATTACCTTCATCCGTATCAATATGCACTTCCAGCTTCACTCTCGGATCTTCACGAACAAGCATGCGATCATATGTCACACCGCAAGGCCCTTCGATCTTGAGTTTCATATAGTCTTTATTCTTAACCCCATAATGAGCACAATCATCTGGATGCATATGCACGTGACGCTCTGCACGTATTACACCACGCTCCAGATTTAACGCACCGTGCGGACCAACTAAAACACAACCAGGTGTATCCTGATGATCACCACTTGAACGCAGTGGCAAATCGATACCCATATAGATGCCATCTGTGTATGACAACTCAACCTGTGTGTAGTTACGTGTTGGGCCAAGAATGCGAATACCCGGAATTAGGCGATTACGTGGGCCAATCAGATTCACGACTTGCTCTGAAGCAAACTCGCCATCCTGATAAAGATCCTTAAGTTTCGTCAGTTGCGCACCTGGACCAAACAGGATTTCTAAATCTTCCTGCCTAACGTGTACGTGGCGAGCTGAAACATTAACCACCAATGGATTAGGGCCGCCGTTATGAATCTTGGGCTTTACAATCTCTGGACTCGCAACAGCAAATCGCTCCTCCAAAGCCTTGCGTACCATCTGCTCAATTAACGCTTTATCAGCCATTTACCAAATCCTGCCTGCTCAAAGTCAAAAATTAGAATTTCAAAAAATGGTCCCGACACAATCAGTTTCCCAATTTGTCAGATTACTCCTTAATAATACAACTTATTTCACAACTTTTCAAATCTTTCCATTTATAATCATTTATTTTCAACCCCTATGGAATTCAATTCATATCTTCATATATTATCGGGACTTACAAATAGCATTTACGTGCAAACTTTTCCACTTCACCTTTCTTCACCGTTACTCTTGAGATTTCAGTCACAAGAAGCAACTATATTGACATGATCCAGCAACACATGATTCCGTGCAGCGATCGACTGCTAGCAACCTCTGTCGACCTGCCCGATACCTTCGATCATGCGACACTGAGGTACCCTGTCGTCATCATTACCCATGGGCTTACCGGCAATCGCATCGGCGTCCATTACGATCTCGTTGAATTCGCAAGCAAACTCAACGATGCTGGCATCATCTGTGTCCGATTCGACCAATCAGGCTGCGGCGAATCCTCCGGCCAATTCATTGACCACACCATCCCACGCATCAAAGAAGATCTTCAGTCCATTCGATCTTGGGTGACTAGTCAAAGTTGGTGCGATACCAAACGACTCGGCTACGTCGGCCAATCACTTGGTGCATTACCTACCATTGCAGTTGACGCAGAACACCCATCACGTGGCATTGCTTTATGGGCTCCTGTATACAACATGCCACGTGTCTTCAAAAAGACTGCAAAAACAGGCCTCCGAGCGATTATGGAGCACCAAGGTTGGGTACCATTTAAAGGTTTGCCAATCGGTAAAGGATTTATTGACACGCTCAATACCATTAATCCTGATGACCTGATCAAAGAGAGCTCCGCACCTATTTTGTTATGCCATTCCCAAGCCGATGACACCTCACCATTTGAAGAAAGCGAAAATTACGAACTGACTTGCCGCCAATCTTCACGCTTATGCCAGCTCATTAAATTCAGTACAGCTAATCACACTTTTTCGGATTGGAATGATCGTCACAAACTTATCGACACGACAGTCGAGTTCTTTCAAGAACAGCTAAGAACACTTGCAATTTAGATCTAAATTGACTTTAACGTCTATACCAAGGGCAATTCCTTGTTGCTGAGTCTTCACAACTCAACGTAGACTCAGCCGCATGAAACTAATCGCTATAGACTGGATGATCATCACAGGATTCTTGGTGATTTCACTTCTCATCGGCCTCGTTGTCGCAAAGAGGTCAGGCAAAAATACAACCGAATACTTCCTTTCAGGACGCTCAATGCCTTGGTGGATGCTCGGCATGTCCATGGTTGCAACAACCTTTTCAACAGATACGCCCAACCTCGTCACTGACCTGGTACGCGACAAAGGCGTTGCAAACAACTGGGTTTGGTGGGCCTTTCTTATCACTGGAATGTTAACTGTTTTCATCTACGCAAAGCTTTGGCGACGTTCAAGTGTTCTTACTGATATGGAGTTTTACGAACTTCGCTACTCTGGCAAGGCCGCTGCATTCTTACGTGGCTTCCGCTCACTATATCTTGGTATTGCATTCAACATTTTCGCAATGTCAGCCGTGACACTTGCTGCAATCAAAATCAGTAGCATCATGCTCAACCTTGATCCGATCACAACCGTTGCTATTGCAGGCTTAGTCACCGTCACATTTTCAGCACTCGGCGGCTTCCGTGGCGTCATCATCACCGACTGCATACTTTTTGTTACCGCAATTACAGGCTCAATCGTTGCTGCATACTTCGCTCTTTCTCATCCTGAAATTCAATCGCTAGACAATCTAATCAAGCATCCTAATGTCGCAAACAAACTGCAACTCATACCAACACTTGAAGACCGCGAGCTTCTAATCACTGCATTGATTATTCCGTTTGCGGTCCAATGGTGGAGTGCATGGTATCCCGGTGCAGAGCCAGGCGGCGGCGGTTATGTAGCACAACGCATGCTCGCAGCAAAAAGCGAAAAGCACGCTATCGGCGCAACATTCTTCTTCAACATTGCACATTATGCACTACGTCCTTGGCCATGGATCTTAGTTGCACTTGCCTCACTCATTGTTTACCCCGATCTCGCAAGCATACAACAAGCCTTCCCAAATATTCCTGCCAACAAAATCGGTAACGACCTCGGCTACCCTGCTATGCTCACTCACGTTCCTGCTGGCTGGCTTGGCCTCATCATGGCCTCACTCATTGCAGCCTACATGTCCACCATCTCAACACACCTAAACTGGGGTTCCTCATACGTCATCAATGACTTCTATCAACGCTTTATTAAACCGCAAGCATCCGATCGCGAACTTGTTTGGGCTGCACGTATTTTCACCGTCATACTCATGGTCCTTACAGCATGCGTCGCATTGCTCGCGACAACTGCTTCAGATCTTTTCAAATTCATCATTATGTTTGGCGCAGGCACTGGACTCATTTTCCTACTACGCTGGTTCTGGTGGCGCATCAACGCCTTCGCCGAGATCGCTGGCATGATCGGATCAGGTATCGTTTCACTCATCTTCTTTGCATTACGAAGTGAAACCGTCATCGACCTCATGAACTACGAACCCATTCCATACTGGGGTGAACATTGGGATATACCGCTCGTTGTCTTTTTAACTACAGCCATCTGGGTCATCACAATGTACGCGACTCGCCCAACTGACATGGATCGTCTTTGCGATTTTTATAGTAAAATCAAGCCCGCCGGCCCCGGCTGGGAAAAAGTACTCACCTACGCTGCAACCAATGACAAGACTTTAGAGCGAACTAAGGATAATACATCTATTACATATGGCATCATCTGCACGCTCTTTGGCACACTCCTCGTTTACTGCACATTATTCGCTACAGGCTACGCAATCTATCAGGACTACATCACATCAGTCCTTCTCTTCGGTGCAGCAGTTGTCTTTGCACTACTGATCTACTTATTCTGGCCGAAGGTCGCATCATCAAACGAAGAATTATCTGAGCTCAACGAATACAGCTAATCAAATTTTTACAAGCGCATTAAAAAAGCCTTGGCGTCAACCAAGGCTTTTATTTTTTATCTATCCACTGATTAGTCAAGACTCATCGTCATCAGGAATTCAGCATTCGAACGAACCTTACCGAGACGCGACTTCAATAATTCCATCGCTTCGACAACGTTCATGTCAGCCAACACTTTACGCAAGCGGTAGACCAATTGAATTTCTTGCTGATCCATCAGAAGCTCTTCACGACGTGTGCCTGACGCTGCAATATCAATCGCAGGATAAACACGCTTCTCAACCAAGCGGCGGTCAAGGTGAAGCTCTGAGTTACCAGTACCTTTGAATTCTTCAAAGATGATGTCGTCCATCTTCGAACCCGTATCAACCAACGCAGTACCGAGAATGGTGAGTGAACCACCGTTTTCGATTGCACGAGCTGAACCGAAGAATTTCTTAGGACGCTGCAACGCATTTGAATCCAAGCCACCGGTCAAGATCTTGCCGGAGTGTGGCATCTCAGCGTTGTATGCACGAGCCATACGTGTGATGGAGTCCATCAGGATCACAACATGCTCACCAAACTCAACCATGCGGCGTGACTTCTCGATAACCATGTCACAAACTTGCACGTGGCGAGTTGACTGCTCATCAAACGTCGAAGCAACAACTTCAACATCGTCAGGCGTATTGTTCTTAAAGTCCGTCACTTCCTCAGGACGTTCGTCGATCAGCAACACGATGACCTTAACTTCTGGGAAGTTCTTGATGATCGAGTTAGCAATCTTCTGCATCAATACTGTTTTACCAGTACGAGGCGGAGCAACAATCAAACCACGCTGACCACGACCAATCGGCGTGACCAAGTCCATAATACGCATCTCAATATTGCTTGGGTCTTCCGGAGTCTCAAGCACATAGCGTTGGTATGGATGCAATGGCGTCATATCTTCGTAGTTCGGGATATCGTTCAGCTTATCTGGAGCCAAACCATTCACCGCATCTACGCGTAACAATGCGAAGTACTTCTCTGATTCCTTCGGCGGACGAATCGTACCTTGCACAATATGACCCGGCTTCAAACCGAAGCGACGAATCTGTGAAGGTGACACATAAATATCATCTGGACACGCAAGGTATGAGTATTCTGGCGAACGTAGGAAACCAAAGCCGTCAGGCAAAATTTCCAATACGCCTTCACCAAACATCAAACCTTGAGCGGTAATATGTTTCTGCAAAATCTTAAAGATCAGGTCTTGCTTCTTCAGGCCAGCATAATTATGAATGCCGTCCTTCTTAGCAATCTCGTGCAGTTCATCCACTTCCATTTTCTGAAGGTCATGGATTGAGAAGTCAGCTTTCTTTGCTTGCTCGTAACGCTCTTGTGTTTCAGCATCAAGTTGATCATCGTTTGAAGCAACACGACGGCTCTGTTTTTTCACAGGCTTCTCGACGACTTCTTCTTCGATCTCTGCCTCGACTTCGACTTCTTCTACTTCAGCAGGTTCCTCTACCGGCGCCTCTTCAACTGGCTCTGGTGCTTCTTCTTTTACAGCCTTCTTCGCTGCAGCTTTTTTAGAAGCTTTCTTACGAGTAACCTTTTTCTTCTTTTTAGGTTTCACTTGAGTGGTTTCCGTTTTTTCTTCACTAGGTGCGTCATCGGCCGATACGGCCTTCTTACGACGTGTACGCTTAGTAACTTTTTTACTACTTGTTGATCCGACAGCCATAGACATGGCTCTCCTTACGAAGTTGGATGCAACCGGTCTAGACACCAGTCGCGGCGGGGTCCCGTATCACCGGGTATAACGTCCTCTGAGATATAGGACATCACTCCTTTGATTGAATTCGCAAAATCCGTGCTAAGAACAGTTTAGTTAACTGAACGATTAAAACGGCTATCCAGCAAATTATTACTGGACGACCCGATTCAACTGCGTCATGAAAGGGGATAAACCGCCTCGCGGCAGGCTCAGATCAGTGAACTGTTATACAGGGAAAATCAGGGAAGCAATGCCTCGAACTTGACCTTCACAATGCGCCAAATCCGAATCATTACTTACAACATAATCGGCACGCTGCCGCTTCGTGTCAAGCAAAGCTTGATTTTTCTCCCTTTTCCGCAATTCAGCTTCATCCCAACCGCGCGTCTCAGCTACCCTTTTCAGCCGAATTTCCCACGGCACATCGATATAAACCAGTACATCACACTCCTCATCCAAACCAACTTCAATCAACAACGGGCAATCTTCCACAACTGCCTTCACTTCTGGATCAGAAAACGCCTTTTCACGCTCCTCTGACCGCAAACGCCCCACAACTGGATGCACTAATCCCTCCAATCGCTCTAGGTTAGCCTTGTTTTCGAAAACTTGCTTTGCGACCACAACACGATCAATCAGCCCGTCTTCACCGATCACGTCCTCACCCCACCATTTCCTCAACTCTTCCTGCACTTCCAGCTGATTAATTGCCTCTTTTGCCAGCTTATCCGCATCGATCACATAACAACCCAACGCTTCAAACTGACGCGCAACGAGGCTTTTACCCGAACCCGGTGCCCCCATCATTCCGATCACCGGCTTCGCATACTTCCAATCAATCTTTTCAAGTTTCTTACTCATAAATCACAACCTCACCTTCAACCGCATCATCATACACAGCTACTTCTGCTCTGCATCATTCTTCTCCCGATCACGTCGCCTCTGCTCTTCAGTCATATTCTTCAATTCCTTACTGTAAGGCTTCAATTCATTAACTCCCACAAACTCACCAAACGCCAACATCAATTCATGCTCATCGACACCGTAATATTTCGCCAACGCAAGCTGCCAATCTACACCCGATTTAATCGCATTAATAAAATTTACGTAGCGTTTTTTATCCTGCTTAATCATGTACTGCGTCAACTTGCTTGCAATACCATACTGCATTGGCTGAATGTGCTCTGCCTCAAAGAAACCTCCTCCCGGATTTCCGTTATCGCGCATAAACTTCACACCCATCGCTTGCCGCGCGCGTAACAGGTCAAAGCGAGGCAGCAGCATGTCTGCAATCGTATCTGCTAACCCTTCATTCCAACAAGAAGGCACGCGTGCTTTCGACCTGTATCTAAACAAAAAACCATGCGACGCTTCATGTACTAAAATACGTGCAAACAGACTGTCTTCCTGTTGCCTGTAAAACACAACATGCACATCACCATTAGCTCGTTGGTAGCATCGACCTAGCACTTTCCCATTCGCAGGTGTAAATTCAACGCCATAAACTTTGCTCTCAAATTCATGGAACTTTCGCTCTTTACTGAACACAAAAATCAAGCACTTACCACGCCAAATATTCCGACCCTTTGCGACCCCAAACAGATCCGCCAACCTCACATACATACGGTCTAATTCAGCCGACCACTTCTTCGCTTCATTTCGATTCAAATCCGTATAAAACAGAAAGTAATCAGTTTCCACTTCAAACATTTCTGCGCCAACCTTTGCCAGCCCATCTTTGGCAAAGGTTCTTAGATTCTCAAGAATCGCTTCATGCGAATCATCTTCAATATCCTCCCACAACAACTCTTCTGCTACAGGCGGCGCGTCAGGTACTGCTTTTTTTCGCTTTTGGCGTTTACGTGGCGTCTCTTCCTCTGCCTCAATTTTCTTCACCGGATGCGCAGTTCGCCAAAGCTCGACCGCCGCTTCCTGTGCTGTTTTATTTTCGAATTCGTACTGAAATGCATCTGTATCAAGCGTTTCAGCTTTTGCCAACGCCATCCTCGCAAACCGTGTACCGTTCTTCATCGTCGCTAGCAACTTACCCAACTTCACCCAAGCGCCATACTCGTCATTTTTAAAAAAGTGCGAAGCAAATAACGAATAAATCTTCCCCTCTGGCACATGGTCCCATTTCACAAAAACGCGTTCACTTCGCTGAGCTGATCGATCTTTCCTTACCACCATAACGCCATCCCAGAACCACGACATGATCTCCCCTCTGACATAATCTGGATTTTTCCCACCCACTTTCACCGCAATTGGCACTCGAGGCGACACCGTAACTCCATCCGTAACCTCTTGTGCACTGCAAACCTCATTAACAACCAACGACAAACCCATCAACAAAATAAAAAACATAGCCCGGAATTTTTTTTGCATGACTTTCCTCTCAAGAATGTCCAAGTTCTTTGCTTTTAAAAACTTTTGCACAGGCAAAATTTTTCCTTTCCAACCTTTTTCCTCCCCCCAAACACGCCAAACGACATAATTCCCCCTTTTTGCCTCAATTTACTGTCCGATATAACCGATTTTCTCCTTGACGAGGATGAAATACAAGACAAAATCCACGTCTGAACCTTGTTGTGCTTAAATCAGTATAAAAAAGGTATTTGCGTATTTTCGCCTATACCCTCATAATTGACTTATACACCCACATCGGCTCGACTTTTCGCCGCCCTCCGTGGAGTAATTTAACGCACACTTTGATATCCCACTACGCTTTTGTGACGAGGTAACTGATGGCCCGTAAGCGACGCCAAATCGGCGAAATCCTTAAACGCTGGGGACTGGTCGATGACCAGCAAATCGAAGAAGCAGCAAAAATCGCACAGGGTTCGCGCAAGCGTATCGGCGATGTGCTGACTGAACTCGGTTACGCACAGCAAAACGATGTTGCTAAAGCTCTTGCTTCTCAGTTCGACATGGAGTTTGTCGATCTCGATCAGCCCAACGTCGTCCACAAAGATAACCTATCTCTCATCCCGATGGACATCATCAAGAAGTACATCGTGCTGCCTCTCGGTAAAGAAGGCAACACGCTCAAAGTTCTTGTGCATGATCCCATGGACCTCGATCTAATCGATGACCTGCAATTCCGTCTCGGCGGGAAGATCGAACTCGCACTCGGCGCTAAAGCTAAAATCAAAGAATACATCGATAGCATGCTCTCGGAAACGAAAGCATCAATCGACGAAACCGTTCGTGAACTCTCCATGGACCAATCCATGGACCGTGGTGCCTCACTCGACATCCAGTTCACCGGCGAAGATGGCCAAGAAGAAGACGAAGATGAAGCAGGTGAAAATGATACACCTATCATCAAGCTCGTTAACCAGGTCATTGCTGAAGCCGTCCTCGCACGTTCTTCAGACATCCACATCGAACCATTCGAAAACCGCGTTCGTCTCCGGTACCGCATCGACGGTGTCTGTCACGAACGTAACGTCATTCCAAAACGTGTGCAGGCTTCTGTCACTGCTCGTATGAAGATCCTCGCTGGCATGAAAGTTGAGGAACGACGTATTCCGCAAGACGGTCGTATCAAGATGAAGATCGCTGGCGATGTCATCGACTTCCGTGTTTCTGCCTGTCCGGTTTACCACGGCGAATCTATCGTTCTTCGTGTCCTGCGCCCAGACGCCGCTAACATCGGCCTCGAAAAACTCGGCATGCAGCCTGACACGCTCGAAACATTCAATGACATCATCACGCGACCAACGGGCATCTTCCTCGTCACAGGTCCTACCGGTTCTGGTAAAACCACCACACTCTACTCAGCCCTCTCTAAACTCAACCGCCCTGACCTCAAGATCATCACTGCTGAAGACCCAATCGAGTACAACTTCAAAGGCATCAACCAGTGTCAAGTCAGTGAAGACACCGGCATGTCCTTCCAGATCATTCTCCGTGCGATGTTGCGTCAAGCACCAAACATCATTCTCGTCGGTGAAATTCGTGACAAAGAGGTCGGCGAAGTCGCAGTTCAAGCTGCTCTCACCGGTCACCTCGTCTTCTCGACACTCCACACCAACGACGCACCTTCAGCCATCACACGTCTCATCGACATGGGCCTCAAGCCATTCCTCGTCGCCTCTTCAATCCAGGCGATCTTGGCTCAACGTCTCGTCCGTATGCTTTGCCCACACTGTAAAGAGCCTGACGTAACGCCAAACCCACGTATGATGAACCTCTGCGGCCTCTCCAATGAAGACATCGCAGACAAAACTATCTACAAAGCCGCTGGCTGCAAACGCTGCTCCGGTACTGGCTATCGTGGACGTCGTGGTATCTACGAAATTCTCGTCATGAACTCAGAAATCCGTGACCTCGCATTCAACCGCGAGCCGGTCAGTAAGATCCGTGACGCCGCCGCAGTTTCTGGCATGCGTAACCTACTCGGTGACGGACGCCTCAAGATCCTCTCCGGCGAAACAACACTCGAAGAAATCAGCCGTATCACTCAGGTCGAAGGCCTCGTCGAAGAAATCGAAGAGGATGAAGACGCTGTCGTCGCTTGATATACTGCTATTTCACACATAAACCAAGCAAACTCATTAAACCGCTGACTTGATTTTAAAAATGACAAACTCAGGCAATTTGTTTCAGCCTGATCCATCAACGGGAGTTGTGAATGTCAACCATCCATATTGACCGCCTTCTCGACACAGTCGTCAGACAGAACGCGTCCGACCTCCACCTTTCCGTCGGCAAACCACCGACACTTCGTATGCGTGGACGTCTCGTAGAACTGCGTACTAAAGTTCTTGAATCTGCCGACACTGTCGCACTCATGAAAGCTATTACGCCTGAACGTTCTCAGAACGAACTTCAGGAAGAAGGTGGCTCCGACTTCGGTTTTGCTTATGGCGACGCAGCCCGCTTCCGTGTCTCCATCTTCAAGCAAAAAGGCAACGTCTCACTCGTCCTACGTCAGATTCCTAACCGTCTCTTAGGTATGGAAGAAATTGGTCTGCCTCCGATCGTCTCAGACCTCATCCGTCGCCCGCAGGGTCTCTTCCTCGTCACCGGCCCAACCGGTTCTGGTAAGACGACCACCCTCGCTTCGATGATTAACAACATCAACGAAACGCAGGACAAGCACCTCATCACCATTGAAGACCCCGTAGAGTATTATCACCCGCATAAGAAATCCATCGTTAACCAGCGTGAAGTTGGTAACGACGTGCCTTCATTCTCCGAAGCTCTCCGTCGTGCGCTGCGTCAGGACCCTGACTGTATCCTCGTCGGCGAAATGCGTGACCTCGAAACCATCGAGGCTGCAATCACCGCTTCCGAAACAGGCCACCTCGTTTTCGGCACCTTGCACACCACCGGTGCTTCCGGCACCATCAACCGCGTGATCGACGCCTTCCCTGTTTCACAGCAGGCTCAGATCCGTGTGCAGCTTTCCGTTTCACTCATGGCCGTCCTCTCACAGCAACTCCTCCGCCGTATCGACAAGAACGGCATGGTCGCTGCTTACGAGTTCATGGTCGTGACCCCTGCTATCGCTAACCTCGTTCGTGAAGGTAAGACCTTCCGTATCGACTCCGCGATTCAGACCGGTAAAAAGTTCGGCATGCAGCTCCTCGACGACCACCTTTGGGATCTCTACGAAAAGGGCTGGATCGACGCAGGCGATATGATCGACCGTGCAAAGAACGCTTCGACACTCATCGAGAAAGTTCACCGTGCAGGCGGGACCGTCGGCCGTGTCGAACTCGACGAAGCAGAAGAAGCTACCGCATAATCATCTGCCAAATAAACAAACAAAAAAACGCTGGTCTTACGATCAGCGTTTTTTCTATTCAATTTTAAAGTCTAACTATAGGTTAGATTTAAATTCTTTCTCATCAGGCAATGAGATCAGGTAACCATTCTGTAATACCTGATACGTCTTCCCCTTCACCTTAGTCTCACCTGCAAGCACACCACCAATTACCAAATACCCGCCCAAATCTTTATCCACCATTCTGGGATTCGTTAAAGCCAATTGCACCTTCGGATAACTCAACGTAACAAAACGAACACTGGCATGCCCCTCGCTGCCATCTTGAATACTTTTCACCTTGCCCACCACAAACACAGGCTTACCAATATTCACCTTCACCTTAGCATCCAATTGATGTGCGCGATCACTCACTATCACACGACGAATATCATTCACATGCTCAGCCATCGTCGACTGAACACTCTCCTTAAATCGCTCTAATAAATTAGACACACCATCTGTTTGCATATTCAGATTAGCGATCTTCATTGTCGCAATATCCATGTTCCGTAGCATCACAGGATTTGAACGAAGCCCATTCCCATCACATGTTTTGCAATCAATCTCAGCTAAAACAATTTTCTTCTCGTCCTGTTTTTTCTTAGCTTGCTGTCTCAAACGTTCTTCACGTTCGCGATCATACGATGTTCTTCGACGATTACTACTTCGTGAAGACGTAGTTTGCTGCTCAATAATACGTGGTTCATTCGCAACAACCTTACGCTTCGTCAACACACCCTCACCATTACAAGCACCACAAATAATGCCCTGCTTGAAGTTCATCGCTAAACGCAGCAACTGCTTCGCTGGCACATCCTCTTTAATCTTCAAAACAGGGAGGCGACCGCCATCCGACGTTTTATAAATAGTCGGTATCACTTTGAACGTCTCAGGCTTCTTCTTATCACATTTTTTAAGAACAGCCTTTACATGTTCAATTGAAATCGCATAGTACCCCTCCGCATTCTTCTCATAATTACGCGTTGCAATCCCCAAGCATACGCCTAGCCGATTAACCAACGGCCCACCAATGTTCCCTTCATTAACAACACTACTCGTCCGTATCACGCGGCCGTACTGCCATTCAGGATTCACCTCAATCCCCTCGCACAGCCCCTTGATCATCATAAGTTCATCACCCTGAGCATACCCAGCCAACCACAACGCATCACCCACACTCGGCTCATCATCGCTCATCCTTAGCCACTCAAATGTATTTTTAATTAGCTGAGCACGCAGTCCTTTCTCTTCATCATCCCCCGTCTTTTTGGCCTTATCTTCCTTCACCATCATCACAGCAACATCGTACTGTTGCTCAACCCTCACTAGTTCAAGCGAATAACTGCGTTCTCGATGTCTAGCGACCGCACTTGCAGCACCTTCAATCCCTTTAAAACTAGTCACAAGATAATCACCACGCACAGCAAACCCCGTCACTGTACGAAGCGGCTTTCCAACCTTATCAAGCACGTCTATCTCCACGATAGATCGCTCCACTTTACGTTTCAGATGACTCACCGCACGATCATCAACAAGCCGCGCCGCTTCCTCAGCTTCTTTCTGACCCGTTCTTGAAGAAATCAGATTCGTCTTGATACTGTTAATTGTCGCACTGAATTCAACCTTGTCTCGATACCCAATATTCAAATACTTTGCCTTCTCACAAACCACCTGAATCTTCTCACCTGAATCACGCATGATTCGAATCAACGCACCACGATACTTCGAGCCATCCTTACCATTCACTTCAATCGTTGACTTCTCACGATTGTCAAAAATGATCGAGCATTTCTCACGAGCAGGCCGCAATTCTATCTCCCCCGAATCATTAAACAGCTTCACCTTCTTTGCATTAGTCTTCAAATCCAAAGCAAAGAGCTTGTCTTTAAGTTCCGATTTATTGATTGAAAAATAAATCGTCTCCCCATTCAAAGGCCCAATATAAATAAACTCACGCTCATCTTTATCGTGTTCCCAACACACCTCTAAATCCGGCAAGTCCAACGTATCTGAAATACCTGCTCGAACCAATTGTCCCATACCCAATGCAATTATCATCGCGAGCAAATACACCAAACCAAATTTCATGGACCTCAACATCATGCAATTCCTCACAGCACCCGAAAGTTATTAAGCACTATAAAACACGCTTGTGTCCTCATTTTAATCACACCACATAAACCCACAAGAACCTCTTGCTTCCCTGCTAATAAAAAAAACGGCCAAACCGGCCGTTTATTACATCCCATTCAATAAACCACTTCATAATTCATCCGACTCGCCTAATTTCATCTGTATAAATCTGCTGGTTTATACTCCCAACATCAAATCAAACAGACTGCAACTGGGAACGAATCACATTCATATTCACCCTGCCCCTCTTCAACCAACTCATCAACCATCCCCCAATCATATCCTTGTGGCAACTTCGTAAAACACCACATATCCTTTGATTTACCCTTCAAATCAACAACTTTCCCATCACACATCTTCACACCCAACGATACATCACCCGACCAACTGCGTTCATGTAATACATTCATGCGCATCTGAACAGTTTCCGGGACCGCGAAACGTGTCGGCCTAATCTTCACAATATGCCCTGCAGCAAGCGGTACCCATGGCAAATTAAACCCATCATACGCCTGCCTGATATCCGATTCCTTCACAAATACACACTGCATCACCTCCCCACTTTTCAGCTCAACCTCACCTAATCGCATTTCTGGACGCCAGTGGGTTTGCTCGATTACCGCGCAATTGGCCAATTCTTCTGAAAATGTGCTGCTTACAAATGGGGACATGCGTGATCTCCTTCATGCTAAATCGAAATGATTAACCAGACCACCATATCGCGAGAAAGCTGAAGATTTAAATGTCTTTTTCACTATGTGTAAAACATCTAATGCATTACCCTTTCGCAAATCTGCAACTTCTCACGTCAGCCAAAACTTGTTTTTTAAGACTGGATGAAACACCGGTTTTGTGCGCACGAATGCGAAGCTCGCCGTCAGGTTTGCACGCATAAAATCAACGGCGCGTTCGCATTCGTGCGCGCAAACGCGTTTTTGATCCGTTTTTCGTCTCAAAAAGCAGCCTGAAAATCAATAAAACACACAGAGTTATACTTGTTTCATACAGTTTTAACGCAGTTTTGATTTATTCCGCGCGACTGAGAAAATCGGCAAGTGCATATTTGTGCGCCAAAATCAGCTTTTGTTGCCAAATATAGAACAGCGACTCCATACCTACTGTACAAACAGTAGAACAAATGCGCGAGTAAATACTAAGCGTGAAACGTGCGCTTACACATAAATTTATGATCATGTCGATTCAATAATGAAGCCGTAGATCAAACTCTCAGTTGAAAAACAATTGGTAACATGATTGCAAAATTTGCATATCTCAGACGATGAGTAACTCAATAAACCAAATGCTGATATGACGATGTTATTGATTAGTTAATAGTTGAACCTGTCTCTAATCAACAAATAGTGATTGCATTTTTCATCTGGATGTCGCGTCGCAAACGCGACATATCAATCTAATCATGCATTAGCATATCGCAATTGTCTGCATAAAAAATAGTTTAGCCACAACGTGTAGAGGATCGCAGGCAGTGCAACAACACCAACAATGAAGATCATTACATATTCTTCTTCAATCATAAAACCACCGATATTCCAATCATTTCGTAAAAAGCCAATTAGACGATAATTAACTTCAAACCAAACCGAAATCGTTAATATCGCAGCTGGAATAAGCATCAAAAGAAACGAACCCAATAAATAAATGCTTACCTTGTAAGCAACATCCAAAACACGTACCCGATGTAAAACACGAAAAACCATTGCATTAAGAAATGAAATCACGTGATAAAGTGCTAAAAACCATATAACACTAACAACCATGGTTGCTGCAACATTAAATGCTAAATGCGATACTGATACAGATAGCGGTTGAGGGACATGTTCGACTGTTGATGTGTATGGATTGTATTCGCGATACGTTGCATTAACCCAGAATGCATCATAGATCGCAATGAGTAACGTCACGCTAGTTACAAAAACGGTTGTCAAAACCAAAAGCGTAAATGCGAAGCGTAAATGATGGTTCGTTGCATCGTAGATACGTAACCTGCTTGCAAATTTTCTTGGGCTAAATATAGGCTCTATCGAGGTTTTGATACATGTGGCGATGAGGTGAATGATGTGAGCGATTGAAGTTTTTCTGAATTCTGTTCCAACACGATGCACAGGTGGAATTGATTTTCCAACAGGCGTGCCACATTCAGTGCAGGTGTGCTTCGACGAACAAGTAGATGCGGTTGGATCACTGACCCAATTGCCGAGATTGCCTTTATAGGTGGATTGCATGGTTGATTGAGGGAAGATGTGATAGCCACAGGCTTCACAACAGGCGGGCCAAGGTGAGCAGGCGCGGACTTGCCGATTGCGGAGTGCCATCATGATCACGGCTGTGCAAGCAAGAAATAAAACTGGAAACTCGAATACATCAAACAGCATGGTGAAATAACGTTGCAGATACCACGGCTGGGCTATTGAGAGTTTTTTGTAGGCAACATTATTTTGAAGCTGAACCTCCTCCCATATTTTTCGCCTCTTCTCAAGTTCTGCTTCGAGCTCGATATGTGCTGCGGATGTTGAATCGAATTTGCCCTTCATCTTCAGTGTGCTGATTTCCATTTGCATCTGACTGACAGGCGTGTTGTATGTCTGGTAATCATTGTGTCGCTTTAGGTTATGATCCCCCCAATATTGAATGTACAGGGCGTCCCTGCCAATATTTACTGCGGTGAACAAGACGATACATGTGATGAGGAAGGGGAAAAGGATCGCGAGCCGCTTGTAGGCATGCGTGATTGCGGCTCGGAATTTCTGCTTCGGCAATGCGACACGCGGCGCGAGAAGAAGTGAGAAAATCAGATGTACGGCAATCATGAAAATGAAGTAATAGGTAATATTTGGAATTGGATCATTAATATTCGAGCCTAAGTTGTGAAACTCGCTGAAATACCATGCGGAAGTTGCGTCGAAGAATGCTTTTGTCCAAGATTCGATTTCATGAGCTTTGCGCAGCATACGGTGAGGCACTTCGGTGATGAAGGCCATGAATAGGGTTGAGAGGAATGTGAGTGGGATGAGAATCTTAAATGGAAGAAATTTGGCTCGCTCAGCGGCGTAGATAGGGCGAACGAAGGCGAGGAGGATAAGTTTGGGCCATGTGACGGGTTTGGGAGAAGGTGCGGGTTGGGTGTTCACGAGCTGTTCAGGCGACAACTGAAATGGGTTTGAGACAGGTCTTGATGGGAGCGAGTGTGATTGGGTGGACATGAAAGCTTGGCCTCGGAATAGCGTCGGCGATGGAATGACTTGCTTGCCTGCATTGGCGTCATCTTTGGGATGACAAGTCAATTGTGACATGGGCGATCATTAATTATGACGTCTGAGATCCTGAGCGGTTGCAAGAATTTGTCGTAATGGCTGAAATTCAGATCAATTCTGGATGGCTGACTGAGGATGAACTTGGGGCGAATTTGTATACGAGATGGGATGAGAATGAGGCCTTTGAATTGATGATTTCTTGAGTTGATCGGTCACTGACCGAGTTATTGAAATTTGTAATAATTATGACACATCTGCACGATGCGCATAAGGCCTTTGCACATATGTGTGAATTGCTAAATTAAAGTGGATTTTCCTTCTCCAAATTTGTGCGAATGGTAAAATGAGCGCGATATTTCTCAGCAGGATGATATAAAAATGGGCCAATTTAGAGTTAGATTTCGACGAGATCAGGGTGAGGCCAAATGGACGATTTTGACTATTTTCCCAGAGAGAAATATCACACAAGAAAGAATTAGTCGCATTATCGGTCCTGCTAGCCGTATAACATTTCTCCATTTTCTAGGTGTCCTCTTTAATTATTGCGGTTTTAAGCGTTGCAGCGTAGGTTTTTTTCCGATAATATGGAAGTTGACTTATGAGGCTACCTGAATGTTCCGATTTTGACGATCGTAGCAACGCCCCGGATTGGGAAGAAATTCACTGATCTGTTTGGCAAATTCGGCAAGCTTCAGGGGAAGGGAAAAGTGGACATCTGGAGCATGGCACAAGTTAATGGGGGTGAGGGTAAGTTAGAAGCCGTGACGAAGAGGTCTGAGATGGTGCTGATGAAGGTCACAGGGATGGGATGAGCCGAGTTGAGGAACTTGGTTGAGACATTGAAAAGCACATCTAAAAAATGACTGGCTCTCAGATTCAGAAGTTGAGCGATCAACGGATGAACAACAAGCTGCAAGGCTTGATTATAAAAGTAGCACTCACCGCTCAAGAGAACTCAGAAACTCGAGGTCGCAAGTAGAGGATGAAGCTGATCCACTCAGTTTGGATCGGGACACTCAAATGCAGTGTCTATTCTAAAGCTTCGGGCTAGCCTACCTGGCCCACCGGTCTCAAAGCATTGCCTGTTTATAGAAGTACAAGAAGTAGCCATGACTCTGATGAATTTGGAGTGATGGTCAGACGAAATGGTTCTTGATGTTATGTCGGAGTTGTTTCGGAAAGAATAAGTGCCCTGCCCTGTATGGCGACGGTCTGAAGGGAAGGGAATTGAGGGAGAGGGCAGGACAACGGGGCGTGAGGGATTTGAGAAATGAATATTGAGGTTACTCCGAGAAGTTCGGTTCTGCAGGACTGGCTGACTCAAGAAAGAGGAGTGATCTGAGTATAGAGGCTGCGAGAGTGGCCAATCGTGCACGAACTTACGTCGGCTTGCGAGTCGGCACTGACAATCGAAACACGGTCTTGATACTTAGTTGATAAGAAGACCACGCTGAACTGGAGTACTCATGAGCAGCGAACTGAATGAGCTGAAGGGACGCCGCATTGGGCGCATCTTAAATAAGATGGGCAAGGTGACGCGCGATCAGGTTCAGGAAGCACTCGCCCTTCAGAAGGAACAAAAGGGGTCATTGCCTCTCGGTCAACTTCTGGTGGATTTGGGCTATGTCACGCAGGACGATGTAAACCTCGCGTTGGCGGCTCAATCAGGGATGGAAATCGTCGATCTGGACGACTACGACATTACCGAAGAGACGGCACATGTCATTCCAGCGGAAACAGCTGAAGCGTACCAGATTGTCCCCACTTCTTACGAGAAAGACACGAACACCATC
The DNA here is from genome assembly GCA_016350165.1 of Planctomycetota bacterium. Classification (GTDB taxonomy): domain Bacteria; phylum Planctomycetota; class Phycisphaerae; order Phycisphaerales; family Phycisphaeraceae; genus Poriferisphaera. Next base: position 73,317 of record CP066225.1, read on the forward strand.
ACGATCGCATTGAAATCGGCGGACAACTTCCGCGCGATTGATGACTTGCGTTTGTTGATGGGTTTTAACGTTAATGCGGTCGTTGCTCAGTCTGAGCAAATCGACAAGCGATTGAAGGCGTTCTATGGCGAAGATGAAGAATCGCTAGCGTCATTGATTACGGACTTGGCATCAGATGAAGATCTGGAAATGCTGGATGACCGTGGTCAGTCGATCGACTTGGATGAGTTGTTGCAGGCTGCGGATGACAACAAGGTTAAGCGTTTGCTTAACTTGGTGTTGATGCAGGCGATTAAAGATAAGGCATCGGACATTCACTTTGAGCCGTTTGAAGATGAATTCAAGATGCGTTACCGAATCGACGGTGTGTTGTATGAAATGATTCCGCCGCCACGTCACCTTGCGATGCCGATTGTGTCGCGTATTAAGGTTATGGCGAAGCTGAATATTGCTGAAAGGCGTATTCCGCAGGACGGTCGTATCGAGTTGATGGTAAATGGTGAGCCGGTCGACTTGCGTGTTGCTGTTTTGCCAACGATGTTTGGTGAATCAGTCGTTATGCGTGTTCTTGACCGTGGCAACGTTTCGCTTGACCTCGATAAGGTTGGTATGAGATCGGATGACTTGGACTCGTTCCGTCAGCTGATTAAGAAGCCTAACGGTATTGTGATTGTTACAGGGCCTACTGGTTCTGGTAAAACGACGACGCTTTACTCGGCTTTGCAAGAGTTGAATGAGATTACAGAAAAAGTTCTGACGGTTGAAGACCCGGTCGAGTATGACATTGATGGGTTGTGTCAGGTGCAGGTGAACTCAGAGGTTGGATTGACCTTTGCTGCTGCACTGAGATCGTTCTTGCGTCAGGACCCGGACATCATTCTTGTCGGTGAGACTCGTGACCTTGAGACTGCACAGATTGCTGTTCAGGCTTCATTGACTGGTCACTTGGTGTTCACGACATTGCACACGAATGATGCTCCATCATCTATTGCTCGTTTGCTAGACCTTGGTTTGGAGTCGTTCCTTTTGACGGCGACAATCGAAGGTATTATTGCACAGCGGTTGATTAGAAAGGTGTGCCCAAGGTGTAAGACTGAGTACACGCCAAGTGAAGATGAATTAATGCGTTTGCAGTTGACACCTGAGGATCTGGGTAATCGTCAGTTGTATCGCGGCGTTGGTTGCGATTACTGCAATGCGTCTGGATATAAAGGCCGAATGGGTCTATTTGAGTTAATGATTTTGGATGATGGTTTGAGAGAGCTAATTATTCAGAATGCATCTACTCAGGTGTTGGCGGCAGCTTGCCGTAAGCGTGGTATGAGGACACTGAGACAAGCAGGTTTATTGGCGTTGTATGACGGCCTGACCAGTATTGACGAAGTTGTCCGCGAAACTGTGCTTGATATGTAATTAACTGTAAAAAACGAAGAGCTAAAGACTCTAATCACAGAATAGTAAAGCATTCATTGCTCTGTATACAAGGATACGATCATGCCAACGTACCAGTACGAAGCGTTAAATGACGCCGGCAAGCCTCACAAGGGCACCATCTCCGCTGCGAACAGCGAGGAAGCGATCGCACGTATCCGCAGCCAGGGATATTTCCCGACTTCGGTTCGTGAGCAAAAGGTCAAGAAAAAAGGCGGCAGTGCAGGTGCACCGGGTAAAGGTGCAGCAGCAGCTAGTGCTCCGAAGAAAAAGGGTCAGACCTTTGCAATCGGTGGTGTTAGCGGTAAGCAGTTGACAACATTTACACGTCAATTGTCTACGCTACAAGACGCTGGTCTTCCGATTTTGCGTTCATGTGCGATTTTGGAACAGCAGGCAAAGCCAGGCCCACTGAAGAATGCACTGATTGATGTGCATGAAGATATTTCTTCAGGTTCATCGTTGTCAGACGCAATGGGTAAGCATCCAAAAGCGTTCGATACGTTGTACTGTAAGATGATTTCAGCTGGTGAAGTCGGCGGTGTGCTCGACCTGATCCTGCAACGTCTTGCAGACTTCCTAGAAAAAGCGGCGAGACTGAAACGCCAGATCATCGGTGCGATGATTTATCCTGCAGCGGTTATTTCTGTTGCGGCATTAATCGTTCTGGGGATTATGGTGTTCATCGTGCCTAAGTTCGAGGACATCTTCGAAGACTTCGACACGGATATGCCATTTGTTACGGTTTTCCTGATCGACTTCTCGAAGTGGATTGGTGGTCGCCATCCGGTGTATTCAAACTTCACGGGTGAAGGTTTACTTTATCTGTTGATAATGCCGTTTGTTGCGTACTTTATATTCAAATTGTTCCGTAAGAGTTCATTCGGTAAATACATTACTGACTGGATTTTCCTACGTATACCTGTGATGGGCACGCTTGTTAAGAAAACAACGATTGCTCGCTTTACACGTACACTTGGTACGTTGATCAATGCAGGTGTTCCAATTCTTGATGCTATCAATATTACTCGTGATACAACAGGTAATCAGATTTACGCGAATGCACTAAATCAAATTCATGACTCAGTGCGTCAGGGTGAATCATTTGCTGAGCCACTACGTGTTTCGAAAGTATGTGATGCTCTTGTCATCAACATGATTGATGTTGGTGAAGAAACCGGTGACCTTGACAAGATGCTTCTTAAGATCGCAGACAACTACGATGAAGAAGTTGATGTTGCTGTTGCATCGCTGGTTTCACTGCTTGAGCCGATCATGGTTGTTCTGCTCGGTGGTATTGTCGGTTTCATCGTTTTGGCGTTGTTCCTGCCAATGATTAAGCTGATGCAGGCAGTTATGTAGTACGTTGTTTATCCGAATCGGTTAAAGAACTCTAACTGAGTGATAGGCCGTTATGAAGCGGATTAAAAGGATAAAAAACAGTTGTGTTAGCCAAGTTGAACATAATCGGCTTGGCCTAACACTGGCTGAAACAATATTTGCCGGAGTGGTGATAGCCGCGATTTTGGCAGTATTGGTCCTGATCAGTCAGAGTTTGCGAACGGATAACGAAGTAGAAGAGACCGAGTATCGTCTTTCAGTTTTGCATCATGCGTTGACTGTGTATCACGAGACGTATGACACATTGCTGCCGGAGGATACTTCACAAGCGTTGACAATTTTGCTAAGCGATTCGGCCACTGCCCCATTGTTACGAGGCATCACAGTCGAAGCGATTCCAGGTACGCCTGAAAAAGTTCAGGTATTAGATGGTTTTGGAAATTCGATTCGATACGTGCCGCCCCAAGAGAGGGGAAATGCAATAGGCGATTTTGTTTCGGCTGGCGTAGATAAATCTTTTGGTGATGTTAATAAACAGAACCCAGAAGGATCAAAGCAAGACATCGACAACATGTTCAGTTCAGAGACTGACACAAAGATGGAATAGTCATGGCAGGTAAAAAAGAAAACAGACGCAGAAACTTTGGCTTTTCTGTAATGGAATTGCTGGTTGCTGTAGGCCTCGTCGGCATTTTGCTGGGTATTGTGTTTGCAGGCTATATGAAGCTTAAAGAAGGCGGCGAAGCTGCTACAGCAAAATCGCTGTTAGCAGGTTTGAATGGTGTTGCAACACAATATGAACTAAAAGTTGGTCGTGTTATTGATCATACAATCAATAAAGGTTCACATGTGCCATTTGTTAACGATAAAGCGATGCCAGGGAAGCATATTCCTTGGTGGAACGGCGGTGATCCGGTACACAAGAATGCTGTTCCTCCTAATACTTCAGGTGCAGGCGCAGAAATTACACCTTCACGAAATAAAGAAATCGAACTGGTACTTGATCCGGCTGAAAATACACTGAATTTTGACAATAACACGAAATGTACGCTGGCTAATGGTTTCATCGAGCGTTTTGTATTTGCAACATACCGCATACCAGACATAAAAGGCTCACTCCAACGTTTAGGTGGCGATGCATTCGTAGATATTGATGAAGATGGAAGTGGCGATGGGTTCTATGAAATAAGAGATCCTTGGGGCCAGTGCATCATTTATGTATACAAACCACAAGAGCTGAATGCTACGAGTTGGTTACCAACACATTCAACTCCTTATTTTGCTTCTGCTGGACCAGATGGTGTCTGGGGTATCGACCCAAGATCAGTTCAATACACTAATTCAGGTTTATCGGCAACAGATCAAAATCGTGCAAAAGAGTTGTCGAACGACAATATTTATAGCTTTGAGTTAGAAGAAGCTGCCAAGTAAATGAACTTTAACATCAGAAGACGGGATTGATCCCATGCCTGATCAAAATTACAAACAAAAACAACATGCATTCACGATGATCGAGCTCTTGGTTGTCGTAGGCATCATTGGCATCATCGCTGGAATCTCCTTCCCGATGCTCAAGATGATGACTCAGACAAGCAGTGGTCAACTTGGCGTGAATACCGTCTCAGTTGCGGTACAAGCAACTCAAGCGTATTCGTTTAAGGAGGATAATGTTCCTCTCTTGAATACTGACTTATATCCAAATCCTGCAACACAACCTAATTTGATCTCTGATGATCCAACGACAGAGAAAGGTAATTTTTCAGGATATGCTGCAGTGTTTACACCCAGTGGCAAGATCATATTCATGGTGAATGACCTTTCGGCATCAACAGGTGTCAATACGTTTACACCACGACGTTTCACTAATCCAGCTCTACCTGATCATCCAGTTGTAAGCTTAGAATTACGTGGTCCTGGTATTCTGCCTATTTTGGAATACAACCATACTGGTGCTGCTGCAACGAAGAATTATCCAACACGCCGTCTGAACGGATTCAAAGCTATTAGTGATGTTTCAAATAACTCATTAGATCCTTTGGACTTGCCCGCAGATACAGGGGTATGTGGCATTTTGAAACCAGTTGCAGGCCAAAAACCACGACTAATCGCACCTCCATTTGCTGTTTGGTATGACAATGGAAATTTGGTTATCAGTCACGAGCAAGGTTCAGGTACGGATAATCATGGCCCTACTGATTATTCGTATGTGTATGTCAATGAAGCGAGATCAGATGGTTCTTCTACCCATTTAAATTATTACGACATTGATGTTGCTCGACCAACCGCTCCACAGGTTTACAACCCATACGTTTATGATTCAAATGATTCTTCATTCAATAGCACAACCACAATGAATAGCACAACCAATCGACCCTATTTTCCTTTCGAAAAGATTGAGGCGGTCATTGGTGTATTTACATATTCGAAATCAGACTTCCGTGAAGATTGTGAAGCGGGCAATAGCGGTATAGCAGGCCTCGAAGATTGGGGTGTCAGTGCTAATAGTGATGCTCGTAACAATGCACGTTGGGAATGGATGGAAGAGAACGGAAAGTTGGTAATGTTTAGCAAACAATCCGGCAACCCAATCCGGAGTGAAGCAAAATGAGCAATAAACAACCACGCAGATATCGTATTTCTTTGAGTCACTCATCTGGCTTTACATTAATGGAAGTGCTGGTCGCTCTAGGCTTATTCGCCATGGGATTGATTGCAGTTGCAGCCGTATTTCCAACAGCGATTGCTGTACAACGAGAAACTGTTGAAACGACAGAAGCACGGCGTATTGCAGAGAGTGCTGAGATGTTCATGCAATCATTAGCGCGTTCAAATGGTCTGAATGCTGGTGATGATGGATTCTTTACTTATAAGTTTGATCCTAGCCGGACTGCGAATGCTAATGCACCTCATCTGGGCACGCTTGGTAAATGGTTATATACAGACAATGCTGGTACTTCAGATGATCAAGCTTCTGCAGCACGTAACAACCTGTTTTTGCAGAAGTATATTAGCAGCACAGTCCGACCAATGGTGTACGTCAATTACGTAAACAATCCAGTAACTGATCAGTTTGTTGTTGACAATCCGCAGGCCCCTTTACAACATCCTTGTGGTTACCGTTCTCAACTTAATTCAAGCTATCTTGGAACTGCAACACCACATGCACTAAATGCTTTTTCTTGGGGTAACAACGGAGGCGATCAAACACCAGAAGCTCAACGTGTGTTCACACCAGTTACTTTGACATACCCAACCTCTACGCCTCAACCAAGTGTACGTGATTATATTTGGTATCCATTTATAGCTAATGTAGGTGCATCTGGGTGGCAGGTCTACATTATGGTTGCGAATAACACATACGCACCTGATCTTGAGTATTTCCCTATACCAATGAAGTTGGATGTACGCAGGTTAGAAGGTGCGGATCATGTTGTCATACGAGACAATGCTGAAACACAGTTACTTTCTACTTCAGGTTCGGGCGAAGACGCTAACGATGTAGATAACGATGGTATTTCAGATTTAATTCAGATTGGTGACCAGATTTTGGATAGCATGGGTAACATCCACACAGTTACCAATACCTTGGGAAGCCAAATCTACACTGATAAAATTGATGTCCTTCCTCAATATGTATCATCAAGCAATCTCAATGACTTTGACATTGCGTTCTACTTTATGGCTCGATTGGACAATCGATCCGGAACACCTACAAGTCAGCGAATCCTTCGCGAACAACGTTCCCCAACGATTGGCATTCACTCGTTCCCTCTTTATGTATCAGAACCACGCTAAATAAAAGTAAAGAACTGCAGCCATGAAAACGAATCAAATAAAACATCAAGGTTTCACGCTGATCGAATTGATCGTTGTGCTGGGAATCACGAGCTTTGCGATTTTGGCAATCAACCAGTTGTTTCAGGAAGTCACTGTTACAGTTCGTCGAACGACTCAAACCGGTGAGATTCTGCAAAGAGCTAGGGCTGTATCCGATCAGTTAAAGCGAGATACAGAACTAACACAGATCCTTAACGGGACTGGTGGTGATGATTGGCAAGGGCGCATGGTGGGCCCAAAGGGCGTGGATAATGACATCGCACCTGAAGCTCCGGGTGGATTTTTGGTCATTGCGCAAAACTATGTTCGTGCATGGGAAAATGAAGACCAAAAGCTTGAAGCATTGAATCTCGATCCTGCCGCTACGAAGCCATTTATTCGCTCCGACCAAATATTATTCTTCGTGCAATCGAATAAAGATGATTACACGCCTTACCCTGCATTAGCACCATCAACGAACGGTAATTTTTCTGGTGATAATGCTAATTCTGAGAATGCAGAATATGCACGCATCTGGCTTGGTCACACTATGAAACTGCCTGAGGCGGGCATATCGGGGTTATCAGGGATCACGCTATCAAGCTTTGATTTGGGACAAGATTCTTCAGCGACTTTATACAACCCAAATGAATATGGCATTGAGTTGATGCTTGGACGTCAAGTGCTCTTGCTAACAGGTCGTGATCTACAGAATCCACCAACATCGCCTGGTGGTGTAAATCTGTTCAAATACAAACCTCATGGCTACGCTATTGAAAGAGACGGAGCATATAACGCAGCTGACATATTAACGCCGAGCACAATCTCGTCTGGTATTGAAACGGGTACAAACTCTGAGATCATTCGAGTAGAAAATGGTAATCCGGCAAACGTTTTCCATGAAAGTGACTACCACCTATTTCATGGTGTAACTGATGTTGCGGCTACGGAGTTGAGTAATATTACAGGTGAACGTAACCCATTAGGTAGCCCAACTTTTGCATACTTGTCAGACAGTGGCGCAAAATTACCTAAGATGGGCGATTACAAGCGTAAGATTCTTGGTCATGCTGTCGTTAATGGCTCTGGCGTTCAAGGCGACTCGGTCATATTCAATAACGTTCGCCTATTTACTTCTATACAACCAACAGAAACAGACCTAAGAGCGATTGATGTTGCTCCTGGACATACGGCATTCGCAAATGGCGTAAGCGACTTCATCGTTGAATTTGCAGGCGATCTTTATACTGCTGAGGTTAATCCTGTTTCAGGCGATCAGACATCACACGTTGCAGCAGCTGGTGACGCTGAAATTCCAGCGAATAATTTATTACCTTCAGTTGCAGGCAATATGAACCCTGATGGTCGTTTGGATATTGACCGACAAGGTCGCATTATGTGGTACTCTGCCCGTGAGTTTGCAAACCACCCGGACATTCCAGCTGGAATTGGTTTGCCATTTGATCCTGATCAACCGATTGTTTATCCGACGCCAGACGCACCAGCTAATCCGGATGCAAATCCTAACGATAGCGAATATTTCCCATTAGTATACAGCCCTATTCCCAACTATGCTCCAGCAGCTTTTGTATGGGAAGATGCATACAACACAAACACAACTCATGCGAGTGTTCCTGCGGTTGCTCAACGAACAACAAAATGGCCATGGTTAATTCGTATTCGCTACCGTTTACATGACGAACGTGGTGAATTTGAAGGACGTCGTGTGCAAGCAGCGTCAAATGCCAGTGGTTCCACTGAACCTGAACGCGGCGAATGGTTTGAAGTTATTCTGCCAGTAAACCGTCAGCCATAATTTGAATGTTAATCGTGTACCAAGGCGGGTGGATTGATCATTGCATTACAGCTCCGTGATTAAACACGAGAGGGAAACCATGACACAAAAAACAAGCCAACAACATCGTCAGCAGGGATCATTGCTGGTTTTATGCATAATTGTGCTTGTCATAATTGCATTGCTTGGACTTGCGACATTGCAGCAGGTCAAAATGGATGCATTTTCAGTACAAAGACAGAAACGTGAATATGCAGATCTTGTAATCAATCAAACACTTGATCATCTGAAGGGAATCTTGGGTGAAGATGGTGATGCGCAGATACGTGATAACGACGCGTATATTGATTATCCTGAAACAAACGCAACGTCAACTGATCGCGTTCCTATTCTTTGGGAATACCAAGATCCAAATGATGTCAATACAAAGAAAACGACTCGACGTGCTAATGCGGTTTATTTAAACCATCGTGCGGAATCACGCACCGTTGGTGCTGTAACACCAAATGATCGTGAGGATTATATTGAAGATGCTGCAAGCGCTGATCACTACCTCGCATCAACAATACCTGAAATTGGTTTTGGCGGTAACTCTTGGCTGGCTCGTATTGATTCTCAAGATCATATTTGGCCTCACCTAACAAACATCTCTGGCGCTTGGTTAGATTTGCCTGTGTACAATCCTGACCCTACTTTAGCAATTCGATATAAGCGACCTTCTGAGCATTTGATCGATGCTGATGACACTGAATATGATGGGTATAACGTAACCGAATTAAATAGCCGAGATGTAAACATTCCATTTGACTTCTTATTGCAATCAGCAGGAACAGCTTGGCAAAGGCGTGGTGTTGACACAGATAGTGATGGGATCCCTGATGCACGCTGGCAGTGGGCTCCGGAGGGTGTTCGTGATATTGGTGGCCGTAAGTATGTCATGGCTTTGCGTGTTGTTGACCTTAACTCTCTAATCAATATCAACACAGCAACCTACAACACTAGTGAGCAAGCTGGTGCTGTAGACGGTTATTTCCCAACACCTAATGCGGATGACGAAAGAACCTATTCATTCGGATATAACCCTGGGGCTGCTGATTTGTCACGTATTTTGCATGCCGCCAATGTTGGTCTTCAAGGTACTATTCATGACAGTGGATCACGTGATGATCAGAGAGCAATTCGCAGCCTTTTGCTTAAACGCTATGGCTATATGAGTTCTACATCAGACAAACTTGATGCTGCAGATTTCACCGATACAGAGTTTTTAAGTTATGACAAACGCAATGAACTATGGGAAAGTCAATCCTATAACCATTCGAAAGTTGGCTTAAATTACTCGACAACTTCTGAGATGGAATTGCGCCGCTTTGGCGGTTTGAATGGTGATAAATCTCATGCTGAAGTTGAATCAAATGATTTCAATGCATTAGATAACACAGTGTCACTAGGGATGGCCAGCGTACTGCGTAATGATCCCACTGCTTCATTACCTTACCCAGAATCCAGTATGATGCGTGTTTTGGGTATTTCTGACACGAGCGCCCTACCAACAGGTGATGCTTTAGCTCGTTGGTTTACAGGTGTTGATTACCGTGACGATTATATTTGGGACGGTGCACCTTCTAATTCCTTTAGTCAAACATATCCATTGCCTGGCATTCGTCAGTCATTGACCACACAATCTGGTGCGACAATTGTCAATCGACTGTTAGGTCGAAGTGAAGGTGCAACTGCTGGTACAAATCTTGGTAACGGTAGCACATTTAAGCATGACATTGTAAATGAAGCTGATGACGGTGATCTAGAAAATATTGCTGACATGGTAGCTCAGGCATTTAAAAATCCTGCGAATGATCCCAACGATACTACTGGCTACCAATATGCTGATTATTGGTATCTAAGAGAAGTTTTCGGTCCACTAACATCTGTCAGTGATCGTGAAGATTTTGAAGATTTCCTTGATGACGTGGCATACCAATATGCACTAAATATCACAGACTATGTTGATGATGACTTGAGTCCTGCAGTTGTCGATCTCCCTAGCGGTATTTTCTATGGCATTGAAAGTTTGCCATACATTAAACGTGTTTATGTTCAAGCGCTTTATGAAGACAACATTGATCCTGCTCATGAACATAATGACCTCAATAGCGATGGCATCATTGATGATGGTAGCGGCCCCGATCCAAATGAAATCATTGATAATACAGACCCTCTTTTCGGCACAATGGATCCTCTCTATAACAGATGGTCGATTGTTCCAGAAACTGTTGGCTTAGCGATTGAAATTGGCAACCCTTTTTCTACCCAAATCAGAAGTGAAGATTTACTTCATGCAGATACAAATTTAAGAATTCGTGTTTATGTCGGGGCTAATGTCAGTGAATATGATGTAGATATTACAGATATCAAAGCCAGTTCACTTGATACCAATTTCGATATCGATGAAAGAGATGATACGAGTGAGAGAGATTCTCTAATTCTTGTATTTGATCAAACAGGTATCGGTGATGATGAAGTTGACTCAGATAACAATGGTCTAAGTTCGGCGCCAAGTGCTGGCACTGAAACTGGCCATGAAAATTTATCACGGTATCTTGAACTTAATAATACGAACGCGCGAGTTGTCACAATTGAAGGTGGAGCAGATGTTCGATTTGATCAGTTGCTAACGAGCAATGTGACAGCTGATTCGATTCGGATCGCACTTGTTGTAGATGACGAAAATGGCGACGAACTTGAATATGACTACTTTGATAGTGCAATTCAGATTCCTGCAGGTCGTGATCGTGTTGCTATTGATGGCAATGTCGGATACGCAACAGTCGCAGACGCAACTGCACGCGGTTTGAAGCTGTACGCACAATACGCATCAGCTCGTGGCACTTATAAGATTGATTACATTTGGGATGACAATACCAGTGCGAATAAGTCATCTGAAACTAGTCATGACCTTGCAGCGTTACATACTGCTACTGATCGTTACGATAGTAGCACAAGCACGCCATATAGCATGGGTGATGATGCTGGTACATCAGTTGTTCCTGCTGCATCAGTTTCCGACTACAGCATTGATGATTCGTTCCAATTACATTGCCCGAATCAGGAAATTGCCAATGTATCCGAACTTTTCTTGATCCCACAATTTGCTCTTTACCGTGAGACTTTGGCTGATCCACTTACAATATTGCCTAGCCGTATCTCACAACCTCTGGCAAATCCTACAGCTATGCCGCTGTACAATGTTGAACAAGGCCTACGTTTCTTGGTTGTAGACCCAGCCAACGCATGGATGACAGACATGGCAGGTGCGCCAACGACGGCACTCGGCATCCCTCATGCAGCAATTTTGATCGACCAATTTACTGTTAATAAAATCGACAATAACAAAGTATACGTACCTGGTATGATCAACATCAATACTATGCCAATGCATCTCCTTGCATTGTCTTCACCACTACCAGAGCAATTCGACAATATTGAATTGCTCTCCAGAGCGATGGCTTCGTATCGTGACGCACCACTGTACGAACTTTTCCACCGTCAAATAAGCAACCCAGGCTCAATTACGGACCACTCTTACGACACATCTGCAATTGGCCAAGATGAGCTTAGATATAATCAAGTTCGTGGAAGAATACAGGACCAAGCTGGTGCTGGTGCCGCAAGGATGATTAGTAATACCCATAGAGATCAAGCAGGTTTTGCTTCTGTTGGCGAATTGCTTTATGTAAATCCGATCCTAGGTGCTGGCGTAGTCTCTAGTAACTATATCAATATGGGTCATCTAGGCATGGATGGTGATGTATATAATATTGATAATGAAGCAGAAAGACACGATCTGGTTCCTGCACGTTCTAAGAGAAACCAGAGAATTGATACATCTGATTCTGTTGAAGAATTTATTGCAAGATTCCAGTTCTTATCACAACTCTATACTGTACGTAGTGACCGGTTTGTTGTTTACGGTGTAATTCGTGGCTACGAAAATGACGCGTTCAACCAATCACCTGCGGAAGAAGCCCGATTTATTGCGATTCTTGACCGTAGTAACGTCTACGTTGATGGGACAACAGCACCTGTTCAAACACCACAACTAATTGATTACATCAGAATAGAATAGATTGATTTAAACTAAGATATAAAAGAAAACCCCGTGGTAATTCACGGGGTTTTTCATTTGCTTATATGACTTTGATACAATGCTGGATATACAATTGATAATGACATGAATGGAGATCTATATGGCTTCTCAACATGATGATAACTGTATTTTTTGCAAGATCATAAACGGAGATATTCCTTGCCATAAGATTTACGAGGATGATCGTGTACTAGCATTTATCGATATTGGGCCGATCTCAAAAGGTCATACGTTGATCATTCCCAAATATCATGCCGCTGAGATTGTTGATGTTCCTGAAGAATATGCTGCTGCTTGTGGTATGGCGATTCCTAAGATTGCTAAAGCAGTTCAAGGAGCGACAGGGTGTCCAGCATACAATATTCTACAGAATAACGGACAACTTGCAGGGCAAGCTGTATTCCATGTGCACTTCCACATTATCCCACGTTATTCAGCGGAAACGGGCTTGAATTATAAATGGATACCAGGCCAACTTGATGAAACTGATGCCGTGGAAATGAAAGCTGCAATCGCAAACAATCTCAAGTAATAATCTCTAAAATCTAATTCAAAAATTGCAAGCACGCCTATCATTGTAGACGTGCTTTTTTAACCTACTTCTGCGAGCCATGTACCGAATACACAGCTCAAGTTAATGTCAGGTTTGCCACCCTTGTACATACGGCCAAGCACCCATGATGGTTCCATCCCCCATTTTTTTACTAACTGATTTCCAGCTTTGTTTTTATCTGGTACGTCAATATGTATTGAATGACCCTGCTCTGCTTTTAACATTAAACCATTAAATATATGTGAAGCGACATCGTGATTGTATGCATACAACGGACCGATGCGATAACCTTCATATGTACGGCAAAGGCTACCATATGCTTGTACCCGTCCATTTTTCTCAATAATCAATCCTTGTACATTCTTACTGTTCTGCCAACCGGATAAAAAAACATCTCGATTCTCAGGTTCGAAATATTGAATAAAATTATTAACCTTCGAATAATCTGATTTATTAACAGCTACACAATGATTTGTCTCACTCATATTCTCAGGCACATCACACTGATATCGTGTAATAAAACTATCTAAAGCAAAACCCTGCTGTTCGTACTTATGAAGATTTTGTGGTACGCCATCGCATGCAAGTATTTCTACGCCCCGAGATTTTGCGTCATCTACAGCATAATCAGCAATACGATAGCCAATCAGTCCACCTCTGTAGGGTGGCTTAACTATGAAAAGTCCTATGAAGCCATAATGTTGTTGATACCGAACAATGGAAATACTGGCAACAATGTTGCCATCAATTTTTCCGACCCAAAAACCTTTTGGATCAATATTATAAACTGCTTTTGCAATACCTTTACACGGATTCCATCCCTCTGTTGCAGCATAATCATATATCTCAATGAGTTCCTGCAGTGTCATTCTTTCGATGACCATATCTTCAACAGAATAATTGTTATCCTGCACCGATCACCTCTGGATTAACCCACTTTTACGGAGTATAGACCAAACATTTCATTCAGACGAGGTTGCAGTGCCTTACCTTTATACATGCGAGCTAATCGCCCGCAAGGCTCGCCACACCTGTTCTTCATGAGCATAATTCCTTTATCATTGGTCTCCGGAATATCAACGCACAGCCGTGCTCCAATTTGTGCTTTACTGCATAGTGCTTCAAATATTTCAGAGGCGACGGTCACATCGTGTGCATATAGTGGACCAACACGGTAGCCTTCAGCTGCTTCGCGGATAACACCATAACCCATAATCTTTCCATGTATTCGATCAGACCAATAAACAGCATAAACGCCAGGTATTTGAAGCCATTTTTCTGCAAAACCTTCTCTTACTTCAGGATGAAAGCCGGCATCATATTCACAAACATCCGTTTTGGATTCTTCTGTTACATCCCAAACCTTTGCGGTTTCACGCTCACCACCTGTGACGTGATAAACAAAACGATCATGAAAATAGCCAACTTCAAAACCTGATTTTTTAAAATGATCAATTTGCTCCATTGTCGCTTCCATTGCGATCATCTCTACATTCAATTCTTCTAACCGACGCATAGCCTCTTGCCACATAGCTATGCCATAGCCTTGACCTCGATATTTCGGATGCACGATATACATTCCCATGAACGCATACATTTTTTGATATATCACAGCGGTAACACTACAAACAAGTTCATCGCCTATCTTGCCAATCAGAAAACCTTCCGGATCAACGCCGTATAAAACCTCAGCATCATTGATACCGGGGTTCCAACCTTCTGTACGCGTCCATTTGATAACAGCTTTGAATTCATCAAGCGTCATACGCTCAATATGAAATGCTGGATCTAGATTATATTTTTGCATACACAATCACCTTGAAAAGCTAAACACATAACCACGAGTCAACCGCTTGATACTCGTGATCCTCGCCCTTCAACCATATAACATATCGGCAATAATATGCTGACACGTCACATGCCTGCGACATGTACGTACTAGGTATTCAACCGCAATACTCATTAGAATCCCAACGAAAAGTCTTCTAATCTGAGAGCTTAGATAATTTATCGCCTACCCCAAGCTTGCGGCCTTTAGCAAAGTCTTCAACCTTCATGATCTTCGTACCGGCAGCTTGAACTTCCAATAACTGAATCGCCTGCCCTTCACCGACCACAACTCGGAATCTATCGATCAGTTCACCAATCTGCTTGCCACTTGTGCCGTTTTGCTCACAACGGTCTGATACACGCCTGAGAAACAGCATATCCTTCTTACCGGTCGCTTTACATTCCCATTGCACACGGCAGCCAGGCCAAGGCGTGAGGCCATGTATGCGGCTTCTGACGGCTTTGGCCGACATCTCAAAATCAACAGTACCATCTGATTTTTTAAATTTTGGAGCCCTCGTAGCTTGCTCATGATCCTGATGTATGGGTTTTAATGTGTCATTTTGCACATCTTGCAGAACTTTTGTGACCACACCCGGCCCCAATGCAGCCAATCTATCGTGCAACTCTCCAGCTGTTTCGATTGGATCTATACCCAAGCTATCTGCAGCATAAACTTCGCCAGCATCCATCCTTTGAGCCAGCCCAATGACGCTAACTCCTGTAACATCATCCCCCTCGATCATTGCCCAGTTGATTGGAGCTGCACCACGATACTTGGGAAGTAATGATGAATGGAGATTGACTGCCAATTTACCTAAGTTGCCAATCAATTCGGGGGAAAGCTTTTGGCCGAATGCGATGACCACACTTGCATCTGCTCTGATAGCACCAACTTGCTCTACAAAATCTTTAGTGTTTACATCATCCGACTTTAGAACTGTTAAGCCCTGCTCGGTTGCCCACGATGCAATGGGTGTTGGCGTCATCACACGCTTACGGCCTGCGGGCTTGTCCGGTTGAGTTATAACTGCAGCAATATCATGATCTTCATGAAGTTTTTGCAATGTCGGCAAACCAAACTCGCCAGCGCCCAGATATATCAACCTCATCGTATAAACCTACCTGTTCTAATTTGCCGAACTTTTCACGTAACAAGTTTTTGCCCCTTAATTTACAGTATATTTTTTACATACCATATTAAAAGGCCAACGCGCCATATTGCTATTTAGTGAACTGTTCCAATTCTTTGATTAACTTACGATTAGCCATCTTGTCCATCATTTTCATCTTATCGATGATTAGAATGCCATCCAGATGATCGTATTCATGCTGCCAAACTCGTGCTGGGAAATCATCTGAAATCACCGCAAAAGCTTTGCCTTTTTCATCAACTGCTTCAACCTTAATACCGATCGGGCGATTTACTTCACCTCGAATGTCTGGCAAGCTTAAACATCCCTCCTCCATCCATTCCATTTCTTTTGTCGCATCAGACAGTACCGGGTTAATGAATACCATATCGTCGCCTGGCTCTGTAGTCGGGTTACACACGAACATTCGCCAGTTCAATCCGACCTGTGGGGCAGCCAATCCGACTCCTCGATTCTCATGCATCATCTCTATCATCCGCTTGGCAACCTCACGGACGTGGTCATCAATCACCTCGACAGACTTCGCTCGCTCCCTGAGAATTGGGGCGGGATAGTTCACAATCTTCAATTTGGATGGTTCGACACTCATGTCCACGATGTTAGAATGAACGCTCTGTGACGGCAAGCAGAGAAGTAAATCTTCACCAATACAGGATTTGGGGCTTGACCCGGCCTTGGACAATTGGCATACTGCTATTAGAATTCAGGGTGGTCATTGGGAGAATGGGTCCGGCGGAAACCTGTCTTCGGGGCCGAGTACGCGTGTGAACCCTGCAAATTGTAACGCAGATTGAGAGGCTAGAGTCATGGCCAGAACTGTAACAAAAAAAGAACTGGTAGATCGTATCGCTGACGCTACAGGTCAGAAACGCGTTGTCGTTAAGAGAATTGTTCAGACATTCCTCGATAACATCACAATCGAGCTGGGCAAAGGCAATCGCTTGGAATTCCGTGACTTCGGTGTTTTTGAAGTCAAACAACGCCAGGCACGCATGGCACAGAATCCTAAAACTCTTGAAAGAGTTGAAGTGCCACCTAAACGCACCGTGAAATTCAAAGTAGGACGCGTCATGAAACAGGTCCTCTCTGGTGAAATCTCAGAGAGCGAGTACATCAGCAATATTGATGATCTCGACGCCTAATGATTGATTGCACTACAGCATTTGCTGTACATGCGCTAAATCATTACTAACAAGCATATTACAACCCGTTTTTTAGCGGGTTTTTTTATGTTTACACCAACAAATCTTCATTTTTATACGTATCAAAGCTCTGCAGGCCGTTTACCCGCCTGAACGCTTTGTGAGTTATACTGGACCCATCAAAGCTCAATCACTCAAACTTGATGAACAACATGCCTATACAAACAGAATCTAAGTTCAGACAAGAACTCAAGTTGGAGCTTGAGCATCGAGATCAATTTTCAATGCGCCGCCAACTTCGCGTGATCAAAGGTAATGCGCGGATTATCGAATATGAAGGCAAATCATACATCAACCTCGCCAGCAACGATTACCTAGGACTGAGCAATCACCCACACATCAAAGAAGCAGCAATCAATGCCATCATCAAACATGGCACTGGAGCCGGCGCCAGCAAAATAGTAATCGGGCATCAAGATATCCATCATCATGTGGAGAAACAATTTGCAGCATTCAAAGGCGCTGAATCTGCTCTACTTTTGCCCACAGGCTATGCAGCCAATTTAGCGGTACTGACTTCATTGGCTGCACCCGGCGATTTAATCTGTCTGGATAAATTGTCACATACCAGCCTGATTGATGCTGCAAAAACCAGTGGGGCGACTGTTAGAACTTTTCCTCATCTCCAAACAGCCAAATTACGCAAGCTTCTCCAAAGACACTCAGACGCTTCCTGTTGTATATCAAGCACCAATCCCTCAGATACCCCGAAAACCTACTACACACCCCTAAACAGGCCTCCACGCCGCTTTATCGTCGCTGACAGCGTATTCTCAATGGATGGCGATGTCGCTCAACTACCTGAACTAGTAAGCATTGCAAAAGAATATGATGCAATCCTCATCATCGATGAAGCCCACGGGACGGGTCTGATGGGTAAAAATGGCTCCGGACTGTGTGAATCCCAAAATGTTAAAGGCCAAGTCGATGTCATTATCAGCACAGCAAGTAAAGCGCTTGGTAGCCTAGGTGGCATTGTCACTGCTGATCGTATAATCATCGATACGATCCTAAATCACGGCAAAACAATCATTTATACAACTTCGATCCCCCCTGCTCAAGCTGCAGCTATTGGAGCAGCTATTGAAGTTATTCAGAACGATGAACATCGCCGACATTACCTACAGCAGATTTCCCTCAAATTTCGACACGCACTATTAAATATGGGTTGGCAACTACCTGACTTAATCTCTGAAGACGAAATTACGCCAATTTTCCCACTCATTCTCGGATCACCCGAAAAAGCTATTAAAGCATACGAACTACTCAAAAAATCTGGCTTCTTAGCTTTCGCCAGCCGATATCCAGCCGTTCCTAGAGGTGAGGACCGAGTTCGAATCAGTCTCCGGGCTGATCTAGCCGAAAATGATCTGGATAAATTGATCACAGCCATCAACTCTCTGAATTAACCTCTAATTCAGCTTTAATCATTAATTTGTAATCACTTACACACTTGATATTTGGGCCAAGTACCAAAATTCCACTTGTCAGTACATCACTAATTTTTAGAAATTAACATATTTATTTAATCCTAACCTTGTTATATCACGATTCTTTGATATATTGATATGCGTAGATATTGAGGATTCCTTAAAATGTGTTTACATCTTTCACACATTTGGTTTGAAGCATGAATAGCAACCAACCAATACCCAGCACTCGGAGATGCCTGTGCCATACGGATGTGAATACAAGCAGGATTAATTGACTGCGGAAAGGAAATCGACGATGCCCGAGCAAGCAACCAAACACGATGATCTTGAAATGAAAGTACTGGAAATGGCTGCAGATGTTCTCAAAGTCCTCGCCCATCCTTACAGACTAAAGATTGTCGAACTTCTGACTGAAAATCGTCACAGTGTCGGTGACCTTGCTGAGCGTCTCGATCTTGCCCCCAATGCAGTGAGCCAACACCTAAATCAGATGAAAGCTCATGGCATTCTCGACGTTGTTCGTGTTGGTCGTACAGCTTATTACCACGTAACCAATCCAAATGCATCCAACGTCATCAAATGCATCAAACAACACGGCTGCGGCAGACAAGGCTAACCCCCGCTTTCATCACAAACACGCACACTACCTGCTCAATATGCCAAATCTATATTGATTGTTGTTATATCTACTGTCTCATTAGTTATCGACAATACACTCAGACATGAGGACAGAAAAATGACAAACCGGGAACAAAATACAAAACGTATCGTCGTCATCGGCGGAGTAGCAGGTGGAGCAAGTGCTGCAACTCGCGCACGACGCATGAATGAACATGCTGAAATTATTCTGCTTGAAAAAGATGGATATGTCAGCTTTGCCAACTGCGGATTACCGTATTACATCGGTGGCGAAATTACTGACCGCGAAAAACTATTAGTTGCCAAACCCGAGTTACTTATAAACCGCTACAACATTGATGTGCGAATTTACAATAAAGCAACTGCTATCGACAAGAACAATAAACAAATCACTGTTGAGAACACACAAGACGGTAACACATACACTCTGCAATACGACCAATTGATTCTTTCCCCCGGCGCACGCCCAATCGTGCCTCCAATCGATGGCGTGAAAACTGGTAATGTTTATACACTACGCAATGTAGAAGATACTGACCAAATCAAAACATACTTAGACCTCAACCCTAACATCAAACATATCACCGTTGTCGGGGCGGGCTTCATCGGCCTGGAAATGGTTGAGCAATTACACCATCTGGGTATTCAGGTTTCATTGATTGAACTTCAAAATCAAGTTCTCCCATTACTTGACCCAGACATGGCAATTATGCTTGAAGATGAGTTAGTCAAAAATAATATTGAAGTTATCACAGGCGATGGTTTACGATCAATCTACAATACGGATGACAAAGTAAGTAGCGTCACTTTAACAAGTGGTAAGTCAATTGATACTGACATGGTTTTGCTAGGCATCGGTGTTACCCCTAACAATGAGTTAGCTGCTGACGCAGACATTGCCATTGGCGAAAGAGGTGGTATTAAAACTGATATAGCACATCGAACATCCGACAGAAGTATCTACGCTGTTGGCGATGTTGCTGAGTATATTTATGGACCAACAGGTCAGTCCATGCGTGTTCCACTCGCAGGACCAGCCAATCGAGCAGGCCGTATAGCAGGCACCTATGCTGCAGCCAACGGACATTCACCTGCATTGGAAATGTCCCCTGTTCTTGGCACAAGCGCCGTTCGTCTTTTCAATCAAAGTGCAGCAATGACTGGCATGAGCTTAAAGATGGCGAAAAATCTTGACCAACATGTCAGTAGCGTCACGGTCACAGCTAATGACCATGTAGGTTACTATCCCGGTGCAACGCCAATCACATTAAAACTTGTATATATCAAGGACAGTGGCAAAATTCTCGGCGCACAGGCCATCGGCCACAAAGGCGTCGACAAGCGCATTGATGTGATTGCGACACTAATGCATATGAAAGGCACTGTACGCGACATGATCGGCCTTGACCTTGTATACGCACCACCTTTTGGCGCAGCAAAAGATATAGTTCACCAGGCAGGCTTCGCTGCAACAAACGAATTAGACAATCTGATTAACGTTATTCAACCAAATGAAATAACTGACGACATGCAAGTATTAGATGTTCGTACGATGCCTGAACGTCAAACTACAGCAATACCGAACTCAGTTCACATTCCAGTCGACAATCTTCGTGAGCATTTAGATGATCTTGATAACACGAAAACAACAGCAGTTGTCTGTGGAAGTGGACTACGTAGTTACATTGCTGCACGAATCCTCATGCAACGTGGATTCGTTAATGTACTCAATGTAAGTGGTGGTATGTCCTCATGGATACGTCACCAAAAAGCATCACGCACCCAAACAATCGTCTCTTAAACAATTACACATGATCAGATAACGGGAGTCTGTCTGATCACTTATTTACAAAACGCGAGAACCATCTGGGAGTTATTCAAGATGAACAACACAATTATAAACCCAGCAGATTGCTATCAACATATTTCCGAATCACCAAACAACTGCCACCTAATTGATGTGCGCACACCCGGCGAATTCGAACAAATACATGCAACACAAGCTAAACTGTTTCCATTAGATTCTTTACAGCCAAACCAAGTGCTTGATGAAATTAAACATAAGCCAGGTGATACTCTTTACATCCTATGTCATTCAGGCGCACGCGCCCAGAAAGCACAAAGTAAGTTCAAATCTGCTGGGCATGAAAATGTGATCGTTGTCGATGGAGGTACACAAGCTTGGGATACAGCCAATTTGCCTGTTATTAAAAGTGAACGCAAAGTAATTTCATTACAGCGTCAAGTACAGATATCAGCAGGCGTACTAATTACACTCGGCGTCATTCTAAGCCTCATTCACCCACTATTCATTGCAATCAGCGCATTCGTAGGTTGCGGTTTAATTTTCGCAGGTCTTACCAATACTTGTGGCATGGCAATTTTATTAGCCAAAATGCCGTGGAATAAGCCAAAAAGTCCAGTAAAAAACTGTGCTTGTAGCATCAACTAATACGCTATCTACAGCACCAATTAAAAAAGCTCAGAGATATAACTCTGAGCTTTTGTTTTATACTCATTATGTCTAGCTAATACTTATCGATGGCATCCAATCATCTGGGCCACTCAAAGCTACTTGATTTTTCAATTGCTTTGCGACATTCATCAATTCCGACTCTAATTTTCCTTCATCAAAGTTCGCCGATGGATTACCAGCATCAGAATTTTTCCTCAGGTTCATGTTGATCGGAATCGAACCAAGGAACGGCACCGCATTCGCTTGTGCCATCATTTCTGCACCACCACGACCAAAAATGTCGTACTCAACACCATCATCACCAATAAAGTATGACATATTCTCAACAACACCAAGAATGTTGATGTCTAGTTGCTGGAACATCTTCAGCGCACGAACAGCATCATCCTGCGCAACCTTTTGAGGAGTACAAACAACAACCGCACCAGCCAAAGGCAATAACTGTGACAATGTCAGCGGCACATCACCTGTTCCCGGAGGCAAATCGATAATTAAGTAATCCAGATCACCCCAATCTGTTTGTGTAGCCAATTGCTTGAATGCACCATGAGCCATCGGCCCACGCCAAATCAATGGTTTATCATCCTCCACCAACGCACCAATCGTTGTGATCTTCACCCCATGAACTTCAAACGGCACAATCATCTGACCAACCGTTTTTAATTCCAATTTATCTGTGCCCAACATCGTTGGCAGCGACGGACCATAGATGTCACCATCCATAATGCCAACCTTCTTACCACTTTTCGCAAGCGCAACTGCAAGATTAACAGAGACTGTCGACTTACCAACTCCACCCTTACCAGCACCCACAGCAATCACATGCTTAACGCTCGGCAGCGGATTCGAAGCTCTCGCAATATCCTGCGGTGTTTGCTCTGCTTCTTCTGCTACTTGTTGTCTCACATCCCCTTTACTCTGGTCTGCAGCAGCCTGCTCAGTAGCCGTGAGTCGATACGCAAAACTTACATTGACCTTCTGCAGTTCTAAGGATTGCAACGCCTCTAAAATTCGCTCTTTTAGCAAATTCTGAATCGAAGCTGCTGATTTCGGTATCGTTAAAGTAATATCAGCCAAACCGTCACAATATGCGACATTCGTGACCATATTCAACGTCACAATATCACGATGCAATTCAGGGTCCTCGACCTTCTTCAACTGCTCAATAATCTGCTCTTTGGAGATTGACATTCTTATGCTCCTGGCCTGTTTCAGCCTATTCCTCCACCCGATAACAACATAAAGAATCAATTTTACCCCAAAATTCCACCTCATGCCCCTCTTCCCCCTACTTTATGGAAATTTGCTCATTCCTTGCAATATCACGTAATTCCGAGCGTTATTCGAATGGAAATAGTAATTCCAGTCGCTCAAGCACAACGTCTGTCATGAACCGATAAATCGAGCGACCATAAACAAAGGAATTTACACGATGCAATTCAGCAAAATCGCACTTGCAGCAGCAATCGTACTCACCGGTTCACTTTGCATAAGCAGTGCATTCGCAAATGAAGCACGCCCACGCAAAGAAAAACAAAAAACCCAACAACGCCAAGTTGACCGTGAAGCACGCCAGCAAGACGGCTCACAAAAGGAAATGCACGATAAGCATGGCAACAAGCGTGGCAATGTCAGAAAGATCATCTTCAAAGACATCGAACTGACCGCAGACCAGAAAGAACAAATTAAGGAAATTCATCAGGAAGCTACTGCCGAGCGAAAAGAGTGGAACGAAGAAAATCGGGATAAGCTCGATTCACTGAAAGAAAAATTACGTGATGCTCGAAAAGCTGGCGACAAAGAAGAAGCAGCAAAGATCCACAAGGAAATCAAAACCCTCATGGAAACCGGCCCACGCAGAAGTGAAACCTTTGAAGCGGTTAAAAATGTTCTCACAGCTGACCAAGTTGAGCAATTCGAAAAGAACATTGAAAAATTGCGAGAAAACAAACCAAAGCACAAAGGTGATAAAGCTCAAAAGAGACATCGTGGCAACAAAGAAGAAGGCAAACGCGGAAATCGTAACTAAGTAAATTTAATTACCGATATTGTAGCTGTTTTTGTTACGCTTATGATAGCCGTGCAAAAGCAGCTACAATCGTTTCAATAAAATCAGTGATCTTAGACCACATACCCAATGTTTTTCATGAACCGTAAAACAACGACCATGAATAAAGGAACTCAAACGATGCAATACAGCAAATATGCATTTGCAGCCACAATCGTACTCACTAGCTCTTTCTTCATAAGCAACACTTTTGCAAATGAAGCACGCCCTCGCAGAGAAAGACAAAAAGCTCAACAGTGCGATGGCACCAACTGTGAAATTGCGGGCGCACAATGCGATGCTCCAAAAGCAAAGCAAGGCAAACAAAAAAAACAAAGAAGCGGGCAGCAGGACGCGATTAAAAAACACCGTGCAAGTTTCGAGCAAGCACTGCTGAAAGATATCAAACTGTCAGCAGAGCAAAAATCTGAAATCAAAGATATTCAAAAAGAAGCTGCCGCAGAACGTAAAGAGTGGGGCAAAGACAACCACAAGCAAATGCAAGAACTCACGGAAGATATGCGTAATGCTAAGCGTTCTGAAGATAAAGATGAAGTCGCTAAATTACGCAAGCAAATGAGTGAACTTCGCAAAACTGCACCAAAGCCCGACGACACATTCAAAGCCATCAAAGAAATTCTCACTTCCAAACAACAAAAACAATTCGATGAAAACCTCAAAGGTATTCGCGAAGGCTGGTCAAAGCGTAGAGGTGAGCAAGCCAACAGAGGCCAACGTGGCCCTCATGGCGAAGGTAATCGCGGTGAAAATTCAGAACGTGGCAATCGCAACAAACGAGGCAACTCATTCACAGACGATTCTGATAGGCCACGACACATGCGAGGCGAAAAAGGCGAAGAGCGTGGTCGTGAAGAAATGCAAGATAAAATCAAAAATCGCATTCATGAGGCATTTCTCGGTAACCTTGACCTGACTGTTGATCAGGAAGCTGAAATCAAACAAATCTTAGAAGATACTCGTGATCAGCACATGAAATGGCGTGAAGAGAATGCTGAAGAATTAGGCGATATTCGCAAACAAATGACTGAAGCTCGTCGCGATGATAACCAGAAAAAATATAATAAGCTTCGTGCCAAAATGAGCGGACTTCTCGAATCTGCACCGAAGCGTGAATCTGTAATCGACGAAGTTAAAAGTGTGCTCACCAAGAAGCAGAAAAAACAACTCGATGAAAATATCGAGAAAATGAAAAAACGTTCATCTGACATGATGAAGGAAAGACGTGGTCGCCGCGGTGGTCCTAACGAACGTGGCCATGACGACGATATGGATCGGGGCCCTCGTGATGGTCATGGCAATCGTGGGGAAATGCGACACGATGATGACGAAGATGCTGATCGCGAAGCGCCTCGTCGTCGAGGCAAACGTGGCCCAAGATATGACGAAAACCTTGATTTCTAAAAGCATATTTACAAATTAAATAACCCCGACCTGATTATTCAGATCGGGGTTTTCTTTTTGTCTTCTTATATCCTACTTTATTGCACAAGACCCTTAGTCAATCGCATAAATGCTGTTTCAAGATTGACCTTCTCTTCTTCTAATCGTGTCATCGCAAAACCGCTTTCAATTAATTTTTGCGCAATGACTGGTGCACCACATATCTCCGGATTAATCTCAACACGAATATGATCATTATGCATTGCAGCTTCACTCACACCTGGCAACATCGACAGTAAATTTGCTGCCTCTGCTCGCCGCTCTGCTACATCAACATGCAAAATAGCGCCGGTCTTTGCACGCTCTATAATTTCATCAATCGTACCAACAAAACGCAATTGTCCCTGCTCAATAATCCCAACCTTGTTACAAAGGTCAGCTAGTTCAAGCAGAATGTGCGATGAAATCAAAATCGTCTTACCCATACGATGCAATTCTTTAAGCAGTTCACGCATCTCAATACGTGCACGAGGGTCAAGACCTGATGCAGGCTCATCCAACAGCAAAACCTTCGGATCATGCAACAAAACACGTGCCACCGACAAACGCTGCTGCATACCACGTGAGAGTGAGTTCACTTCCGCTTCAATCTTGTATGACAAGTCAGTCAAATCCAAAACGTCACGAATAATCCGTTCACGCTGCTCGCCATTGATATCGTAAGACGCTGCGAAGAATTCCAAATACTCCTTCACAACCATGTCTTCATACGAACCAAAGTAGTCAGGCACATAACCTATAATCGATCGCACCTGTCTTGCGTTCACTGGCCCAACTGATAACCCATCAATACGTGCCTCGCCCCACGTCGGCTTCAACAGCGTTGCCAGAATCTTGATCGTCGTCGTTTTACCAGCACCGTTAGGCCCGATGAAACCAAAACAATCACCCTGCTCAATCTCTAGATTGAGGTTCGCTAACGCCATCAAATCACCATAACGTTTGGTGAGATTTATCGTCTGAATCATCGGCATAACAGATAATCTCCATATTCCCTAAATCCGGAATCATTCATTTTCACCACACTTCACCCAATTCAATTCACTCAGCCTCTTCTGGCTTCTTCAACATATGCGACCAACGAACAACAGTCATACCATTCGATGGAATCACTTCGCCATCAACCGTCAAAGGCATCGGTAAAGATTCATTGTCAACATACCCAATAACAATCAGCCGCCTCTGCGACAACCAATCTGTAATATCAAATTTACGCCCAATAGGTCGTTGGAAAATCGTTACTGGGTTCTGGCCTTTAGACCTGAAGTCTGGTGGAGGTAACATCGTATAAAACGACATCATCTCAATCATTTGCGTCATACGGTCAGCTGAAAATCGTCTTTGCTGAGCAGTGTTCTGTTGTGGCAACCCACCAAACATTCCGCCATCACCACGTCGGCCATCAAACAGCTTCCCAAGAAAACCTTCAAGCTTAAATGATCTGTTTTTATAGTCATTTCTCGCCTGGATAACCATCTTTAAAGCCGCCGGATCTGAAATCGTAATCGTTTCACCCGCGAACCATTTCTTATCAGATTTATCCAAACGCCAAACAACTGGCATCTCCCCGTCACCTTTAGCGTAAATAAACACCACATCACGCAACGGGAATGTGAAGTTATTCTTTAATGTGCCATACGGATACATTTCACTATCTAACTTCAAGTTAGCCGTTGGGGTCATCCAAGGTTCTTCTAAACCATTCTGCTTCTCATTCAGTACACCAAAGTAATCAGCCTCAAGAGTCTTGGTTGTAGAACGGAAAGGAACCGTCGCAACATGTGGCGAACTGGCCTTAACTTCATAAGTTTGCGGATCCAAGAAAGCTGACTTAATTTCTCTAACTTCAACACCCGGAGCCGAGATCGTATTACGGTTAATATCAATCGTTTGATCCGGTGCTAATTCAATCTTCACATCACCAAATGTTGGCAGATACAAACTAAACCAAGAATGCGAATGAACCTCATCAGTTGAAGTATTAATATCGAGAATTGAGAAGTGGGACACCTGAGCATCCGTCGGCCGCATCATGTACGCGCCACCCCAAGCAACTGCAATAAAGATGCCGATCACGCCAGTAAAAACCAGCCATGAAAACTTGTGTTTTCTCTTCGCTTTCAAGGCAAAGAAACTCACAGGACCAGCAATCACCCAATAAACTGCAAACACCAACAACGCAAGCAGTAACGCCGGCCCTGTCGTGTTCTTCATCGTTATCAATGATGGTATAAACCGTGACAAATCCGCTGTATTACGCTGACCATTGATACGCCCAGCATCAATCTCTTCTTTAATGTAATTCGGATCATATAGCGGTGTCTGCCACCCAATAATTTTGTTCCAAATCGAATCATATCGCGGTGGCTGAAGATTCATCATCCGCAACGTCGGCGAACTCAAATCCATACCCGACACTGTCACACGACCAAACCCATACATCTTCGTGGCAATCAAAGGATTCTGCTTCCGATCCTTTGCAATGACCGAAATTTGTTCATCGTCAGGATTCACATCCAAAGCAAGCATGTCAATCTCAATAAGCTCTCGTCCTGCTCTCGGCCACCCCAACAAATGTGTCGGCGGCTTCTCATGCAACGCGCGCAACTGAGTCTTTGTCACAGGCAACATGTCACCCAACGGCGATGACGTCCACTGTTGACCAGCAGGCGGCATCATAATCACCAAGTGACCACCACGTTCCACCCATTCACGCAATCCCATCAACATCGCGTCATTCACACGCGCATCATTCGGCGAACCGCCATTCTGAGGGAGCCAAATCAACGTATCAAACAACGACAAACCAAACCAACGGTCAGGTAAGCGATCAAATTGCAACGATGCAATTATCTCAAAATTTTCATGCTGAGTTATATAAGGCTCACGCTGCCCCGGCGCTATAAACGTCTGACCTCGCTGATTGCGATATCGCTCCAACCCCATCATCCCACCACTTCGCCCCAACACACCAATCACCGATGTCAGCGGCGTCACAACCTCCTTCGGCACTTGAACCTCACGATCCAACTGCTTCCCAGATTCCTTATCAATCACATCAACCACAAACGGCTTCTTACCCGACTGCGTCAGCGGCGGATGACCATACAACCAGATCGTCTGCTCAACCTGTGGCTGCAGTGTCACTTCACGCTGAGCAACAACCGTATCACCATCAGCATCCTCGTATCGCCAGCGGCACAAAACCGTACGATGTTCCGCACCATTACTCAGCAGCGTCACACGCAACGGTGTCCATGTTCCACGACGAACCACACCCTCAATCCCCAAATCTGACGGCTCAAGCAATATCTCAACCGTATCCAGCTGTGCAAAAACTTGCCCACCTAAGCACAGAAGGCTAACCATCACGATCAAAAATAACGACTTTATCTTGTTCACTGGTATTCCCGGCATGTCAGTAGTTTACATAAACCTTCGAATTTTCATAGTCTTAACGCTATTTACTCCGCGAGTTTGCGACAAATGACCGATAAGACTGCACCTTTGAGACACCCTCTACTCTTCCCCCCTCCAATTACCGATAAATGTCTCGTGGACAGTACAGCATTCCAAATCGTCGTCATATGCACGCTCATAGGCTCATACCTATTCATTCATCGCATTCTCAGCCTCCTTGCCAAATTTTCAGCCCAAAATCTCAAACGGCACGACCTCATGGTTGACGCCCTGCAAATGCGTAAGGAATACGTCGAAGCCATGCAAAAATGGACTGAAGTCGATGATGAACACGAAGACGTTAACGTCGATATCATGTAGTCCACCGCCTCCCCCCTCAATTCTTACGCCCCATCCCCCCTGCTCCCGTTGAAAACTGCGCTCAACGCGATTACTTCGTCGCTGTCTGATATCATGCCAATATGGCAACAATCACTATCCAGAACGGACGCGTAATCGACCCCCTCAACAATATTGACGAAACCAACGACGTCGTGATTCACGATGGCGTCATAAAAAAAATCGGAAAAGAAGCATCACCCGCCACTGGCCCTGACTGTATGACCATTGACGCAGGTGGCTGCATCGTTGCCCCCGGCTTCATCGACGTTCACGTCCACTTCCGCGAACCAGGCCAGGAAGAAAAAGAAACCATCGCAACAGGCTCCGCTGCCGCCGTCTCAGGTGGCTTCACCACCGTCTGCTGCATGCCAAATACCCAACCAACCCTCGATGACGACGTCCAGATCGACTTCGTCTACCAGCAAGCCAAGCGAGCCAACCTCGCAAATGTCTTCCCTGTCGGAGCCGCGACCAAAGGTCGACTCGGAAATGACTTAGCCGAAATGGGACTTATGAACCGCGCTGGCGCCGTTGCCTTTTCAGACGACGGCTGTGCAGTTGCCGACCCCAGCGTCATGAACAAAGTCCTCCAGCAATCCGTAATGCTCAACAAAGTTTTCATGCAGCACTGTGAAGACCCTTCACTTGGTGGTGGTGCCATGAACGCCGGACTCACCGCCACACGCCTCGGCCTAGGCGGATGGCCACGTGTCGCCGAAGACCTCATCATCCAACGCGACATCCTTCTCAACAAATACATGGGCTTCAAAGCTCGTTGGCACGCACAGCACATGAGTTCCGCTGGAGGCATCGACATGATCCGCCAAGCCCGCAAGCACACCGACAACATCACCGGCGAAGCCTCACCCCATCACCTTCTCCTCACCGACGAAGATTGCGGCACCTACGACACCAACTACAAAATGAACCCACCACTCCGAGGCAAAGAAGACATCGCCGCAATCATTGAAGGCATCGTTGACGGCACAATCACCATCCTCGCCACTGACCACGCTCCACATACCCGCGAGGAAAAAGAACTCGAATTCGCAGCCGCCCCCTACGGCATCATCGGCCTCGAAAACGCACTCCCTTGCTACGTCAAAGCACTCATCGAATCCGGCGCAATCGATTGGCCGCACCTTCTCGCCATGATGACCATCAACTCAGCTCAACTCGTCAACCTCACCAACAAAGGGCACCTCACGCCTGGCGCCGACGGCGACGTCGTCATCATCGACCCTGAAATGACCTGGACCATTGATGCCAACAAGTTCGCCTCCAAAGGCCGCAACTGCCCATTCCATGGCTGGGATATCAAATCACAATCCATCGGCACCATCGTCGACGGCAACCTCAAACTCCTACGCCAACCTGAACGACTCAAATCCGACGCTTCCTCACCAGTCGTCGCAGACGCACAACAACTCCTCGAAGTTCACTCAAGCAAATACTCAAGAATCTAAAACATCCCCCAAACTGCAAAACCACCAAAGCATGGCCCTAAAAGCCATGCTTTTCTTTCACCATCACATTCTCCTTTTCTCTGCAATCCCTATACAAGCTCCACCCACCACAGGGCTTTTCCCCTCTAAACCTCTGGTGGACACGTTGCCTAACGTCGCAAACAATCTTCTACTCACAGACTCCCCCTCTCTGATCAAGCACGCAAACACTCACCACAAACAAAGAGATTCCCCTGTATGAGCCATATAAACACGGTCCAACCTTCAATCAAACAAGATGAAGAAAGATCAGTTAATGCCGAACAAGCGATAATCATCGCACAAAAAGACATCGAAGCACTAAACCTGCGACAAGAAACCTTCACCTTCGGCAATACACTGCCTATATACGAAACACGAATCTTCGATCAACAAAATAACCTGCTCGCTCGAGGTACAGGTAAAGGCATCTATCCCTTCAATAAAGCCGGAGCAATCTTCGAAGCAATCGAACATCTCTTCGGCGTCTCACTCCCTCCATCCCCACATAACCTCATACCAAAAACTACTTCATTCCTCGCATCACAATCCATCACCGACCAGTACATCCCCTTCCAACTCTTACAAGACTTCCCAGATCAGCAAATCTATTGCACCGAATTTCATTGTTACGATAAACCCAACCAAACACTCTACCTCCCGACATTCTTATGGTCCCCACACCTTTGCTGCTCACCCGAATACTATCGCAGTGATGACAATCTCGAACTAAGCTCAGTACTTCTGAAATATGCCTGCAATTCAGGCGTCGCTTCAGGCCTCACCCCCGACGACGCAATCCTGCATGGCATCAACGAAGGCATCGAACGCGATGGCCACGGCCGCCTTCTATATAAGTACTTTTACAACGATCCTAACCCTATAAACCCACTACCCATCATCGAAACCTCCACCCTGCCAGCAGAATTACTCAAAGAAATCCGAGACATCGAACATCAACTAGGCGACACATGCATTCTCATCAACGCAACCTCCGATCTCGGAATCCCTGTCATCGGCGCAATCTTCAAAAACTATCACTTATCTCACAACATCCCCGCACCAGGCTTTGGTTGCTCACTCTTCCCGGAAATTGCAATCCGTCGCGCCGTTTACGAAGCCATTCAAATCATGAATGGTGCCGACTACTACCCCGAGCAACGCCGCGAAGCTTACGAAGAAGATTTACAACGTGTTCAAGAACACGAAGCATACACACGTTGCGTTACCTTCAACATCAGTGCATACGAGCAATACATCGGCTACGAACCTCAATCCTTTAACCGACTCTACAGCCACACCATTACCTGCGCACCAATCTCTGTACATAAACAAATCAAGCTTCTGACCGAACACCTTCAAGCATACAACCTCAACATTTATACACACACCCTCAAACAACTCAAGCACAACACCATCATCATCAGCACCCAAATTCCCGGCTTATCCCTCTTCTACCTCACCGCAAGCGGAATGATGATCCCACCAACAGGAAGAACATCATGCCTCTAAGCAAACATCATACACGAACAAATAAACACAGAACCCAGACACCAACTCCTAACATAACACTCTTGCCGCTAATCCTCATACCCACGCCTCTCATTCTCCCCCAACCTATAACAACCACATCACTAAAGCCCCTCAAAAAACGCTTAAAAACAATAAAATAAACACAAAAAGAGCATGGACACACTAAGCAGTCTATATGCATGAGCAAAAAACTTAATATCACAACTGCATACACGAATCACTAACTCACACACTCATATTCAATGCAACGTCACACCTTCCAAATCGCTATCAACACCGCGACATCTCTTCTTAATTGCAGCATGCTATCATTCGCCTATCTTTCTATTAGACCCAATCTAAATATCCATTAAAAAGTCAATAAGAAAACTAAAAATATTATTTGCCTTACAAAATTTCAGAACTAATATCCATTGAACTTCATTTCAGTACAAAACGTTTTGTACTGCATCAACTATAAAACAACAAGGACATCGTCATGAATATTAAATGGAAAGGCGGGATGATCGTCCCACGAGTCGTTAATAACTTGACGAATACCGAAAACAACTTAATCAACAACAAACATAACAACAATTGCAATAATAAAAAGAATTGCAACAACAATAACAACAAGGATAGCTAGTTTTTCACACACCGAATGGGGCAGCCTCAGGGCTGCCCTTTTTCATGCGTACACAACAAATTCAAAACTCACTTTCATACTTCGCCAAAACGCTTGTTCACTATAGTAGATATATTTTCACTAAACCGCTTGCCTTACTGAATATTCCGTCTACTATTCACTAACTTTTGATTCAGCACAAACATTAATTTCCTGTGCTGACACCAACCCTAACGATTAAGATGAGGAATTCATCATGAGCATTAAATGGAAAGGCGGACTCATCGTCCCACGTACAACAAACAATACTTCTAAAACAGAACGTGAACTTCTAAAAAAGATTAAGAAGTCAAGCCAGAAATAATCATTCAGTTTGTGTTCTCTAACAATACTAATTGTTAATAAAGCAGCTTACTCAAGCTGCTTTATTCTTTGCCTGCCATGACCCCTATCTATCGATTAGTACTTCCAATCTTTCACTAGCATCGCATAGATACTCAAACTTACCTTGCGGTCCTGCCATCTCGCAACATCACGCATCGTTCCCTCATAAACAAAACCCAACCGCTCCGCGACAGCAATACTCTTCTTATTCTCAGGTTCCGTCCTGATCGTCACACGATTGAGACCCAAATCACGAAACGCATAACTCACCAACTTCTCAACTGACTTACTCATCACCCCCTTTCCCGACGCGTTCTCAGCTAACCAATAAATCAAATCCACCGACGACACAATCGGATGCTCAAATGGATTCTCATGCTTCGACTGTTGCCAATACAGCCAGCCTACCTCACCAACAATCTTGTCATCCTCAACAATACACATCTGCAACTGTTGACGTTTATCAAATCCCTCTAGCGATGACTTGGCAAACTTAATCGCATCCGCGTCATCGTAATTTTCTTTCGCCCAATCGAAGTAGTACGAAAGCGGCTCATAATTCGCCGCAACAACCCTTGCCAATTCCTTTGAATCACGTTCCTGGATCTGTCTCAAAACAATATCTTCATCAACCGGAATGATCAGTCCCATATGCTCTTCTCCTGAGTTCAAAACCAGTTCATTTCATGCGCGCACATTCACAATATCTGATCACACTTCATTTTTCGCTATCAGAATTATCTGCAATCACCATCCACTTGCCCTACCCGATTCGTCGCTTTTGTGCGCGCGCTTTTTCGATTTTAGTGATTTACCCCTATTCAAAAATAGCTCAAAAAGAGCTGTTTTCGTCAAGAATCAACAAACTTTGATCAGAAACGATCAAGAATCATCCGGTTTTGAGTAGCAAAATGCCCCCCAAATGCGTGTTTGTGCGCGCAAAATATTTTTTTGCCCTCACCTACTGCCACCAACAGTAGTTACTTCTTCACCCCCTATGAAACAGATCAGTTATCATACGCTCTGCTTTTGAATCACAACGTGATAAAAATACCAGCATCCGGATCTGCAATATGCCAACGCAAAAAAGAACATACCTCACATGCTTCTTCACACTTCTGTTTTCAATAACCCTCATCATCACAACCGCTTATAGCCAGTCCCCGCCGCTTGAGTATTGGAAATCCGAAAACAGGGTTCACGTTACCGAAGGTACAGGTGGTGCAGTCTCAACCATCTGCCCCATCGCCACCCGCATCGGACGCGACATCCTCGCTAAAGGCGGCAACGCTGTAGATGCTTCAATAGCAATAGCTTATGCTCTCGCCGTCACATGGCCTGAAGCAGGCAACATCGGAGGTGGTGGCTTCATGCTCGTCGCGCCGACTGGCAGTGAGCCAGTCTGCATTGAGTACCGCGAGAAAGCCCCTCTTGCTGCTCACGCGAACATGTTCGGCGGTAAACGTATCTACGGCACAGGTTTAGCGATCGGTGTTCCCGGCACAGTACGCGGCCTCGAACTCGCACATCAAACATACGGCTCCCTACCTTGGGCCGAATTAGTAGCACCTGCGATCGAATTAGCCCGCGATGGATTCGAAATCAAGGAACAGCTCGTCTATTCATTAAATAGACTTGTACGCAGTGGCAAAGTAAATAATGATCCGAGATACGCAGAACTAAAGCGCACGTTCGTAAAACCAAATCGCGCACTCTGGAAAGTTGGTAACCGTCTCGTACAACCAGATTTGGCCAAAACCCTCACACTCATTGCCGAACAAGGTTCGACTGTCTTTTACGAAGGTGAAATCGCAAAAAAACTCGTCGCTCAAATGAGCAAATGCGACGGCCTCATCACACACCAAGACATGCGCGCCTACACAGCCAACATCCGCCCCACAGTCAAAGGCAACTACCGCAGTTACGATATCTACGGTGCAGGCATGCCAACCTCCGGCGGCACCACTGTGATTGAAATTTTGAATATTCTTGAAAATTTCGAGCTATCTAATCATCCGCTGCACTCAACTGAGAGTATTCATCTGATCGCAGAAGCAATGCGATTTGCGTACGCTGATCGCGCGAAGTATTTGGGCGATCATGACTTTATTGGGGTCCCTAACTATTTATTAGACAAAGAGTACGCTAAATCAATTGCAGCGAAGATTGATATGGCAAGCGCAACGCGAAGCGAAGATATTGCATCGCCGATTAAACTAGCTGAGGAAAGCCAAGAGACGACACATTTTTCAGTGATCGATAAAAACGGCATGGCAGTGTCGAACACATATACGATCGGGCGCAGCTGGGGTGAATGGATCATGGTCGAAGGCGCGGGTTTTGTACTGAACAGTGAAATGCTGGCGTTTAATTTAGCGCCAGGTGTGACGAATGAAAAGGGGTTAATTGGAACTAAAGCTAATCGGGTTGAGCCGGGCAAACGGATGTTGAGTTCACTGGCGCCGACGATTGTGAAGAAGGATGGGAAAGTGGTGTTGGTAACGGGGTCGCCGGGTGGGCGGACGATAATCAATGTCGTTGTGAGTTTTTTAACGAATGTGATTGATTATGACTTACCGTTGGATGTAGCGACGTCGATTGCACGAGTTCACCATCAATGGTTGCCTGACCGAATACTGTTTGAAGGATATGGTGATCCGGCTTATGCGGATGTGATTGAGCAGTTGGAGGCCTATGGTCATGTCGTGAAGAAACAGGGATGGCCACTGGGGACGATCCACTCTATTCAAGTATTAGGCGATCGTGTGATTGGGGTTGCTGATTGGCGAAGAGGTGGAACGGCTGAGGTTGTTGAGCCTTTAGTTGTGAATAATAAAAAAGCGGATGTGGCAACGGGAACGAAGGGAATGGTCGTGTCAGTTTCCCCCGAAGCCAGCATGGTTGGAAAGGAAGTGATTGAAAAGGGAGGTAATGCGGTTGATGCTGCTGTTGCTGTTGGCTTTGCATTGGCGGTGACTTGGCCTGAAGCTGGGAATATTGGGGGCGGCGGATTCATGATGGTATCGCCTACAGATGGTGAAACGGTGATGATTGATTATCGTGAAAAGGCGCCGTTGGCGGCGACGCGCGATATGTTTGTGGGGCAAACGGATCGTTGGAATTATTTAAATGTTGGGGTGCCGGGGACGGTAAGGGGTTTGGCGCTGGCGCATGAGAAATATGGGAAGTTGCCTTGGAAAGAACTGGTGATGCCTGCGGTGAAGCTGGCGAAGGATGGTTTCACGGTTGATCAGGAATTGGCAGATTCGATCAATAGTGTGATGGCTGAAAAGCGCATTAAAGATGATGCACTCTATGCGCCGCTTAGAGATGAGTATGGTCGAGCAAATGGCAAAATATGGCGTAAGGGTGATCGAATTGTATTACCTGAACTAGGTCAAACGCTGGAGCTAATTGCGAATCAAGGGTCTGATGCATTTTATGAAGATAAGATTGCCGACCAACTTGTCGCTGCAATGAAAGCGAATAATGGGATTATTACGAAAGAGGATTTGGAGAAGTACGAGGCGGTCGTACGTCCTGCGGTAATTGCGAATTATCGTGGTTATGAGATTTATGGTCCGCCGCTTCCGAGTTCGGGCGGGATCGTATTGACGGAAGTGTTGAATATTTTGGAGAACTTTGATCTATCGAAGTATCCTCTTCATTCGCCTGAGAGTATTCATTTGATTACGGAAGCGATGCGGTATGGCTTTGCGGATCGTGCGAAGTATTTAGGGGATAGTGATTTTGTGGAGGTGCCGCGGTATTTGACGACGAAGGCGTATGCGAAAAAGATAGCTGCAAAAATTAAAATGAGGCAAGCAGCGAAGAGTGAAGATATTGCTGCTCCGATCGTGCTTAAGAAAGAAAGTGATGACACGACACATTACTCGATTATTGATGGCGATGGGATGGCGGTTTCAAATACTTACACATTGGAGCAGTCGTGGGGCGCGAAGGTTGTGGTGAAGGGTGCGGGGTTTGTGCTGAATAATGAGATGGGGGATTTTAATTGGAATCCGGGTGTGACGAATCGTGGCTGGAAGATAGGAACGAAAGCGAACACGATTGAGCCTGAGAAGCGGATGTTGAGTTCGATGACGCCGGTGATTGTGAAGAAGCAGGGAGAGGTTGTGTTAGTGACTGGTTCGCCGGGTGGCAGAACGATCATCAATACGGTTTTGAGCGTGTTGATTAATGTGATTGATTACAAGATGGATGTAGTACAAGCGGTTGAAAGTGAGCGAGTCCATCATCAGTGGTTCCCGGATGTGCTGAATTTTGAGGGAAATTTGGAACCTGAGCATGTAGAGACTATGCGCGAGTTAGAGCAGTATGGCCACACTGTGCGTCAAGAGGAATGGGTGCAAGGTGATGCGCATTCGATTGGGATTGAGGGCGAGGAGATGACGGGAGTAGGTGATTGGCGACGGAGTGGTAAGGCGGAGGCTGTGGAGTAAACTATTGTTTATTCTGTTTGCTCGCCAGTTTACTGATTTGAAACTGCATTAGTTTGAGTTCCTTTTGAATACATAATTTACTTGTTATGCTTATATTACGTATTGCACCAATCAAAAGTAAAAAAAGCATGACTGTAGCGTACATATCGTGATGAGAGGTATCATCAAATACGTACTTACTTATAAAAGCTGCTGATGCTCCTGCAATTACACAACCAAATGACCATACATATAACCAAAAGATTGCGATTCTTTTTTTCCTCTTGAACTCTTTGAGAATACTCTCATGCGTCAGATCATCAACATCTATTTCCATGTCAATTTCATCATGCAATAATCTTTGTAGTTTTGTTTCAAATTCCTGCATGGCGATTCCTTTCAAACTTTTGTTTGAACTTATTTCGAGCGTAATATAGGCGAGACTTTGCGGTGCCGGTGGGTATGTCTAGTGATTGTGCGATTTCGATGATCGACATTTCGTGAACATATTTCATGAGGAGGATCGCTCGTGATTGGCCATCAAGTTGCTGCATCATTTCATCGAATGATTGCTTATCGCTGTCTTGATCCTTGAGTGATGATTCACAACTTTCATGTTGTTGAATCAAGTGCTTTTGATGCGTTTCCTCTTTACGCCAATGGTCGCGACATTTGTTGTTGAGGATACGTAATACCCACGGCCTAAAACGATTGATCTCCTGCAACTTTGTGAGTTTATTAATGACAGTGATCCAAGTTTCCTGCACGATATCATGCGCAAGATGCTCGTTGCGTGTCACTTTGATTGCGTATTGCAGAAGTTGCTTATGCCAACGGTTGATGAGTTTAGCCATTGCATCCTGATCGCCCTGCTGAGCTTTGATGATGAGCATTTCATCGATCAGGTTGTCCTGAAACTTTTCGCCCATGGCACCTAAGAGACGTGTGTGAAGCGTGATTGGTTCAAACCTAAAGCTAATTTTTATCTAACATACGTTTTTTATCAATAAGTAAATTGTAATTGTATGGGCAAGATGTGAGATTACTGGCACTTGTTTTAGTCGTTGGATTGATTTTGTAATTGTATTTTTTGAAGTTTGCTTTGCATTGTTAACTGATAGCTGTTCTTCGTTTGCACGTACCCAATCCCTAAACCTATGGCGCAAACGAGAAACCCGACTGATGCGAGTTGAGGGTTGCTAGATGTAAATAGGGCGAGAATGTAAAGTAGGAATAGCGCCCAGTTTGTGATCGCTAATCGTTTTTTCAATGTCTTAGTTTTGTTTTCGCACTCTTTTTCGATTTCTTCTATTTGTTGCTTGATATTTGAGTTTTCAGATTCATTCATTGGTTTTGCTCTATGTTTATTAGAAGAAAGGATTCGCTAATATATTAGCGTTTAATATTTTTGAATACAAGTTTGTAATGCAAAAAAAACAGCACCCTGTGCGGATGCTGTTCTCATACTGTTCAATTGTGAGATTTAGGCAGTTTGTTTTTTCTTGATGTCGTCTGCAGTTACTTTCTTGCCGTCGACTTCGATACCAAGCTGAACGATCTGGTTGAGCGGGCCGTGCGGTTTGCTGGCCTCTTCTTCAAGACGTTGCTTGGCTTTTTCAGATGGGTACTTGTTGAAGACCATTGCTTTGATGGTTGCAAACATGCCAATGGGTGAAGCGAAAGTATGGTCGACGGCTGAAGGTTCGTAGCCACAGTGAACCATGCATTGCTGGCAGTTGTGGTTGCCGGATGCTCGGCCATAGGAATCCCATTCGGTTGTTTCCATGAGTTCCTTGAAAGTTTCGACGTAACCATCCTGAATGAGATAACAAGGTTTTTGCCAACCGAAGATGTTGAAGGTTGGATTACCCCAAGGCGTGCATTCGTAATCACGTTTACCCATGAGATATTCTAGAAAGAGTGGGGACTGGTTAAAGATCCAGCGTTTTTTGCGGTTTGAAAGTAGTGCTTCGAATGCGTCAGTTGTGTTTTTACGTTCACGTAGAAAGGAGGCTTGGTCGGGCGCTTTGGGATAAGCGTAGCCGGGCGAAACCATCATGCCTTCAACGCCGACGTCCATCATCTGGTCGAAGAACTTACGTGTTGCATTTGGATCAAAGTTATCGAAGAGGGTTGTGTTGGTTGTCACACGGAAGCCCATCTCGACAGCGAGCTTGATGCCTGCGTATGCTTTTTCGAACGTACCCTCGCGGCAGACAGCGAAGTCGTGATGCTCTTCCTGGCCGTCCATGTGAACTGAGAAGGTGAGGTATTTGGAAGGCTTGATGCGGCCTTCTTTGAGTTTCTTTTCTAGAAGGATTGCATTGGTGCAGAGGTATATGTACTTACGACGTTCGACGAGTCCTTCGATGATTTCTTCCATATTTGGATGAAGGAATGGCTCGCCGCCTGGGATGGAAACCATGGGTGCACCACATTCTTCTACCGCTTTGAAGCATTGCTCTGGTGTGAGTTCACGTTTAAGGATATGAGCGGGGTACTGGATCTTGCCGCAGCCAGCACAAGCGAGGTTACATCGGAAGAGTGGCTCAAGCATGAGAACGAGGGGGTACTTCTTGTTGCCTTTGAGGCGATTTTTGAGGACATAAGTTGCGACAGTCCACATTTGTGAGATCGGTACGCCCATTTGAATGTAGTCCTTTAGTAGAGATCGAGCGAACAGGTCGCTCAAGGTTTGCAGTGTCACGTATCTTGGTGAAGCACTGCGAATTCACCATCCATGTTACCCAGACTGATCGCATAGCTCTAGGCATTAGCGAACAAAACAACACTGGTGTCGGGTTGTCAGTTTAATACTGAGCAAAACAAGCTGCAAAGGTTTTGTAAGTCTTTTGTATAAATACAACTGTCGTCACCGACTGTGTTAGCCTGTAAAGGAGGATCAGGGGGATTTTTGCAACAAGACTGGCTGGGTCAAGTAAAAGGCGGCTAAAAGGTATATATCGCTTAATTAGCGTGGTTTTAATGAGCCAATATATTGAGATGGATTTAGAGCGGACTTTGTTTGGGGAGGCCGGGCAGACGTGGATACTCTTTGGGGGTCGGACGATCTTTGATGACGGAAACAACGACGAGATTGTTGTCGAATGTTTCAGGGTATGCTTCAAAGATAAAAAGATCGCCGGCTCCGAGAATTGTAAGTGCCTCGGATGGTGCCGCGAGTTCTTGCTCGACAGATGGCCCCTTCATGGCGAGCATACGGCCACCAACTTGGAGGAGTGGGAGTGAGTATTCGAGGACTTCGGGGATCTTGCCAATGGCGCGTGATGTGGCGATGTCGTATTTGGCGCGATGATCTTTGTCGTGGCCGATGGTTTCGGCGCGAGACTGAATGGACTGACAATTTTTTAGTTCGAGCGTTTCGATGACGGTTTTGTGGAAGGCGACTTTCTTGCCTGTAGCGTCGAGGAGTGTGAAGTTGAGGTCAGGACGAGCAATAGCAAGTGGGATACCAGGAAGACCGCCGCCTGAGCCGATGTCGATGATGCGTGAACCTGCTTCGACGTTATCGAAGCCTGGGAGGAGGGTGAGTGAATCAATGATCATTCGTGACCAAGCAGCATCGCGATCGCGGATGGCTGTGAGATTCATACGTGTATTTGCTTCCAAGAGCAGGTCGAGGAAATGTGCGAGCTTGAGTAATGTTGGCTCATCGACAGCAATCTCAAGGCGAGATAGGTCGTCACGTACGAATTGTGGGATTGTGGGATTGGATTCAGTCATGTGAGGGATTGTAAGGGAGGGTGAGGATGAAAGCGAACCGTGAGTATTTTGAGCTTGAATCTGCTTACTCGTATGCAATCTTGTAGAGAACGAGATTAGATGGAGCTGGGTATGGTGGGTCGCGTGGTTTATCACGGTTGCGGCCAAGCGTTTCCCAACGTAATACATACTTCACATTTAGCTCACCACTATCTCCTTGATCGCTGGCCCAACGTACACCCATTTTCTGAAAGTCACTTTGTACGGACATTAATTCTTGCGGATACTTTTGGCCACGTATAAGTTTTCCAACGATTTCAAGGTCGTTATTAAGTAACCAACAGCCGGAGCCGTTCTTGCGATGACTGTATGTTAACTGAAGCAATTGACTGTCATTTTTCTCCATGCGTCCGATGTAGACTTCGCTGGAAATGCTACCACCGCCACTGAAATACCAACGATAATTCCAATCGGTTAGTTGTTTGATCTTCCATTGGTTGCCTTCAAAGCGAGCGGAGTATGCTTGTGTTTTGCCGCTCTTGTCGAACTTGTGATAAGTCAAAACAGCATTGTTATTCAGATCAAAACCCACTTGCCCTGAGCCGTTGATGATTCCCCCCTTGACAGGGATTGGATCGACAATCACGCCTTTGGTTTTCAGTGTGATTGGCAAATTGATTGGTTTACCTGCTGCGGTTTCCCAGTTCACAAGATCTTTGCTGCGAGCGTAACTCAGATCGTGGTTGGTTGAACAATCGGATGTATCACGCCATACCCATGATGCGTGAAAATAACCATCGGGACCTTTGATTGGGCCGAAAATGTAGGCGTTCATTTTGCCTTGACCATCTGCGAGTGGTTGATCAAGTAGGCGCTTCCATGTTTGGCTTTGGGTATCGTAGATGTTGTAAATTTCATTACCACTACCACTACTGCCATCACGGTAATGGTAAACAAGCTCTTCGTTTGGCCCGAAAACAAACTTGGGATATGTACACATCAATTCGTTTGAGCCAACCATCGTATCGATCTGTTCGAACGATGAAATATCCCATGGCTTGCTTGATCGTAAATACGTCAGACGATTGCAGTGCATGTTTCCAGACAGATGAAGATAACCTTCAGCATCAAGTTCTAATGCGATGTAGTTATGACTATCCCAACCGAGAATCGTACTTGATTCAGCATCCCGATACTTGGGGGGACGATTCAGTTTTGACGGAATGATTGCGTGTTGGAATTGTTCATCACCAATCTTGCGCATTGCGATAACCATACGGCGATCTTTGTTGTAATAACCAACGAATTGTTTATTTCCAACGGTTTTCAATAAAAATCTTACAGGATGCCCAGCCCAAACCTGATCGATTAAAACACGTTCCTTAATAACAGGTTTGCGTTTTGATTCGTCTTTGATAACCATATTTGATCCCCCTGAATTAGCAGCCATAACAAAACCTGAAAAAACCATTGTTATGAATGCAAACACAATCATCTTGCTAAACTTAATTACCATATACTCTCATACCCAATTGATGCCATCTAAAAGATACTGTTCTTGCTTTGACGATCTAAATTTACGTACACTCAAGATGAATCACAAGTGCTAATTCGGACATGTCGATGTAAATAGTCCGCCATGTTTGATTCGAAACACAATCTCTATGATTGTTTGTTAATTCGTCGCCTTAGGCATGTGAGCTACTGCCTATAAATCGGTGCCACAGAATGGGCAATAATGGATGACCTTATAGGCTGAACCACCATCGTGTATTGGCATTACATATTCATCATCGAGCTTAATAATGATAAGATTTGGACAATCAAAAGGATCGGGATGCTGATCACATTTTTTTGTAACCTCATAGGCGATACATAGACATGGAAAATTTTCTGGCTTGTGACCTAATCTAATAATTTGCTGACGTGTACCCCAATCGGAGCACTCTTTGCAATCCATGCCATGCTCTTCCCATTCTTAAAATTCGTCTGTTTGCCAAACTTCATTAGGGATTGGGTAATCGGTATTTGCTTCGTATAAACGTAGGTACTCTTCGCAATTCATTGTCGATCACCTATCAATTAATCTGGATACATAGAACTAACTTACTGATAGATCGCGTCAGCATTGTCGTACTCGAAAGATGGGCGAGCAAGAATCGCATTAGGCCGAACTGCAAAGTTCATGACAAGACCCGTGATGATAAATAGGGAGAGTAGTGATGAGCCGCCGTAGGAGATGAATGGCAATGTGATACCCGTGATGGGAAGAAGACCGAGATGCATACCAATATTGACGAAGGATTGCGTAAAGATCATCGCTGCAAAACCGACACACGATAGGCGCACAAATGGGTCTTTGGATCGTGCTGCAACAAGCAGTGCGGAGGTTATAAAAATAAAATACAAAGCAATCACAGAGAAGG
Source organism: Planctomycetota bacterium (assembly GCA_016350165.1). GTDB lineage: Bacteria > Planctomycetota > Phycisphaerae > Phycisphaerales > Phycisphaeraceae > Poriferisphaera. The sequence goes on from CP066225.1 coordinate 117,036, forward strand.
CGCCGCTGATTCCCCAACGATTAACAACGACAGCAAAGATCATATCATTATGAGCTTCGGGGAGACCTGAGTAACTGATGATGGTTTGAGAATTTTCTTTACCATAACCACTCATGCCACCAGCTGAGATCAAACGCATTGCTGTCGCTTGCTGAAAACCATCTGCATTTGCTGTACGATCATCACCTTGTGCAAGTGAAAATACAGAACGAATACGATCCTGTTGGTGTGGCTTGAGTAATTGTAAATTATCTGGTGCAAAGAGAGTCACAACGATGACTAATGCAATAGCAAAAACACCCAACGCGACGAGTGACAACAGATGACGTAATTTTGCTCCTGCAGCAACTAGAACAGCAAAAAGGGTTGGTGCAAAGAGAAGTGCTGTTCCAAGGTCTGGTTGTTTAAGGATCAGCAGCAGTGGCACGAACATCAAGATAAACGGCACAAACAGCCCCAAGAACGTTCTGTATGAATCGCGATAACGCAAATAACGAGCAAGACCGAGTACGAAGAATATTTTGACAAATTCAGCCGGCTGCAGGTTCATGCCGGGCAACGTGATCCATGACCTTGCGCCGTTGATGGGGCGCACCATCGGTACGCCTGGTACAAGTAGATACACCAGACTAATCAATGATAAGATCAGCAGCGGATAGGTCATGTGCCCGATCCAACGTGGATGCGGAATCATCACCACCAACATTGCAACCACAGCAACAGGAAGCCACATTTTGACTTGCGTCTCACCATAGCCTGCTTCAACTGTACCGATCGCCAATGAACCGAAGATCGTCAACATCACTGCAGCAAAAAGCGTGAACCATGCAATCGATGGTTTTAACAATGCACGTAAATTATCGAACAGTGCGTCAGTCAACGAACATCCCCCTCATTTTCGCCGCCAAGATAGCCTTCTGCTTTCATCGCATGAATGACCTGATTAACGATTGGCCCTGATGCAGCACGACCTGAGCCGCCGTAATCGACAACAGACAATACAACATATTTGTAGTGCTTATCTTTTTTGCGTTTGACCAGTGCAATAAACCAACCGTGATCACCATCTTTGAGAATCTTGCCGTAGGAATCGACATCTCCCTTGTCATCGTAGTAGATGAATTTTTGAGCTGCAGCATCAGCTGTACCAGTTTTACCAACGATATCAAGATCAGGATGATTAAAAATCAGTTCCTTGGATTTGTCCGCATACTTCAAAAAACGACCACCACCATCACGCTCAGTCGTAACATGTTTCAAACCTTCCAATGCAATCATCACACCTGCTTGATTCAATCCGATGTTGCGCGTCACTTGTTTATTATCAAGTCGATCTTCCGGTTTCACAAAGGTTGGCGAAATATATTCACCCCCACGCGCCAACGTTGCATACGCAGCTGCAGCTTGTATTGGCGTCCACGTCATCGGGCCCTGCCCAATCCCCATATTGATCGCAGTCCCCGTCACGTACTGATCTTTACGTGGTAAATCACCTTTACTTTCACCAGTGATCAAAGAGTTGGGACGTGAGCCGATTCCAAATTTCTTGTACCACTTAACAAGATTCTCAACCCCCATGCGTTTACCCAACGTATAGAAGAAGATGTTGCAAGACACACCAATCGCTTTACTACCATTAATCGATTCGTGCTTGCTCATAAACATCTTATGAATCCAGCAACGAAATCGAGTCGGCGTCTTCGGATCAAAAACGCCGCCACAATAAATCATCTCGCCCGTACTCACCTGACCTTCAGTTACCGCAGAAGCATAAAGCAACGGCTTCACTGTTGAGCCCGGCTGATAGTGTAGAAATGCTGGCCTAAACCACATCGGGCGATTGACTTGATCCTGCACCAATTTCTTACGAGTCTTCGGATCACGATACTGTTTCAGTGTGTAGTTGGGTGCAGATACTGCAGCAAGTATTTCTGAGGTTTCAACATCAAGAACAACAACTGACCCTGCAAACGGCAAATTCTGCACCTCATTCGCATGCCATAACTGTGGCTTAAAGAAACCATACTCTTTCGATAGCAAGGCTTGTATACGTCCCTGCAAAAAGATATCAATCGTCAGATTTACATCTTCACCACGAATCGGATCAACAGTCTCAATGACCTCACCCAACTTTTTCGTCTGAAAGCCACGCCATCCGCGTAACTTATCTTCCATCGTCGATTCAATACCCCAAAAACCTATCAAATCATTTGAGCGATAACCTTTGAGATCAACGTTGCCATCTTTATCACGATAAGGTTTACGCCTGGTTCCCTCGCCATAATCTTCAGCATAGACATCACGCATGATGCCCAGTATCGGTAAACCAACGCCACCTACCTCTACTTCTTGCACTTGATTAGACCGAATTGGCTTAGGTAACGTCGATCGATCCATCGGCACGAGTTGTTCTTCAAACTTGTATACTCGTTGGCGTGGCCGCTGTATCTCAACACCTGACCATACACTCAGCACTTCATAAATACCTCGCTTCTCAATCAGATCATCTGACTTCTTACTGCGAGCATATTTGTATTCAAGCCACGCATTTTCAGCTTCAGTGCGTAGCTCTTGAATTTTTCTCTGCATGTCCTTGTTGATATCACGGAATACGATGTGTTTGAACTTATCGCTTTCTTCAGCAATCGTGAACTCAGCCTCACGCCAATTCAGTTCCTCACCCCACAGCTCCTCAAGTCGCCGTTCTTTCCAATACACATTCAAAGACGACTGCCGCTGCACCTTCTTCAGGATTTCCTGCTTGCGTTCCTGAACTATCTCATTATCTACCCCAGCCAAATCAGTCAGGTTGTACCAGAACAAACTCTGCAGGTTATTGAACTCCGCAAGCTTCTCGTTATAGAGTTCAAACTCCTCAGCTTTCGTGAAATACTTCCCTGCTGGATTCGCGACATATCGAATGTGAAACTTTGTCGCAAACTGAGCATTCTTAATCGCCCAGTCTTCTGTAATCAGCTCAAATGAAATCGCAACGTCATACCCACCGATATCCTTCGCAAGTACCAAACCATTTCGGTCAAAAATTCTCCCTCTGACCGTAGGCGTGACTTTGGTGACTTCAAGCGACTTTGCGCAATCCAGTACTGCCTGATTCTTGGATTCTCCACTGGCCAGCATCGCTGTCCTAGCCAGCAGCAACATAAAAACAGCACAAGCGACAACGCCCAGCAATAACAGCCGTCGATGAAACATACTCGGTATCATCTGGCGCAGTGTGCGACGCATGCGCATGCTCCACAAATTGTGCTCAAATCATCCTGCCCCACCATGTGAGGACGCCCGTTGCAACGATGGACATACATCAGAAATAAACCCAAATCGCAACTTATCTATTGTCTGGTTATCGGTCAGAAGATCAACTTCACTGCAGTTTGGTGGAAAGGTATATCGAGAGTTTGTCACCACCTCAGCCTCCCCGTTCCATCAGCGCACCAAAAGCAATGAAAAGCTTTGCAAAATCAGCTTTCTTCCATCAATGACAATTCAATTCTTGCAGTATTTAGTGGCCCTTCGCGACCGCAACACGTGCTCGTGCTCGCTGAACAGCTTTATCGTGCTGTTCCTTCTCAACACCTGTCTTCGCTTCAGCTGAGATCAGATCTTCAAGCTGCTTCTCAGCTTCATTCGCACGAATGTCAGCTGCTGGGCATGCTTCATCTGTAATGATCGACAACACATCATCTTTCATCTGCACGAAGCCACCGCCGACGAAATATGACTCAGATGATCCATCCGCAAGATCAAGGCGAAGATGGCCGTAACCAAGCTTCACCAGCATCGGAGCACAAAGATGCTCCACACCAATTTGGCCGTCATGAGCTGGAATCGATGCATAGACGATCTTCTCATCAAGCACCTGTGCGCCAGGCGTGACCAATGAACATTGAAAGGTTGCTGTTGATGGCATGGATGAATCTCCGTGTTCTTAAATTCAAACGTGAGTCGTATGATATCTTCATTAGTGCCAACGGTCTAGATCAGCTTCACACCCCGCCTATCTCCCCCTCATCGGCGATCATCAGATACCGCTATCGTCTTAATTACTCACGCTCATCACTCAGATGTTATAGCTCCACTTCCCATACCCAGCATCCGCTGTAACCAGCCCCTCCTCACTACCTATTTCAATCAGTTCCCTCGCATGACGCATTGCCATGTGAGACGCATTGAACGTTTGATTCGAAGCCTTGAACACATTCTCCTCGCCCACCAGCTTCACCAGACCATACCCTTTCATCGTCTGATAGATCCCAGGTTGCACGCCAGTAAACAGGACATGCTTACCTTGCCTATGCATATCAGTCACAAACTGCTCAATCACATTCATCGCCGACGAATCAATCGAGTGTGTCCGCTTGATCCTTAAAACCAAAACCTTCGCTGCCGACCGACCCATCTCACCCAATCTCACGTGCAATTCATCTGCCAACGCAAAATATAGATCACCATCCAGCTGCATGAACACAATATCTTTACTGGATGGATCATCTTCGTAAGGCCGCTCATGAAACTGATCCGTATCCGGGTGATGAATAATCTCATGCATTCGAAGCTGAGCAGTTGTTCTCAGGTACAAAGCAATATTAATCCCCACACCCACAAACACCGCATACGCCAAAGGCAGGAACAGTGTCGCAAGGAACGTTGCAATGAACACCATGAAATCAAATTTATTCGCCCGATACACCTTCGCCACAAACTTGAAGTCAATCAATCCGTAAGCCACAACAAACAACACCGCTGCAATCGCCGTCTTCGGAATATAAGGAACCACATCCTTAATCAGCAGAACAATCAAAAGCACAAATACCGCATTTGCCAAACCTGAAAAACAAGTCTTTGCACCTGAAAACTCGTTCAATGCTGAACGGGAAAATGAGCCTGAACCCGGAATACACATAAAGAAAGATGAGATCAGATTAATCACACCCTGTGAAAACAATTCGTCATTAGCCGAGATTGTCCCACCACGTTTCGCAGTGATCGCGCGGCCAATCGAATACGCTTCAAGCATCCCCAACAATGCAAGAGCCGTCGCACCAACAATCAACTGGTCAAACACATGCAGATCAATATGAGGTACGAGCACTCCAGGCAACGCAGCTTCAATTGGCGCAAACAGCGTCAAATGCTCGTCATGCGTTAACCCCAATACAAACACAACCCCCGCGCTCGCAAGCACTGCAATCAATGGACCCGGTATCAGTTTCGATAACTTCCTCGAACCGATCACCACCGCCAATGCAAAGCCACCAATAAATATTGCAGGCATCGAAATACCTTCCGCGATATGTGGCAACATCCGCTGCACAATCCCCACAATCCCCGGCCACGTCCCTTCAATCCTCGGTGCATCAAACCCAAAGAAATTTGAAATCTGACCCGCTGCAATCAACATTGCCGCACCAGCAGTAAAACCAATAATCACAGGCGTCGACACAAACTTCACAAGCTGCCCCAACCTCACCTCGGACATCAGAATCTGCACCACACCTTTAATCAACGTCAATGCCAACACCAGAGACAAGAACATCTCAGGATTACCCGGTGCAACCAATGCACTCACAATCGAAGCCGTCAACAGCGACTGTGTATTAATCGGCCCTGGTGACAACAATGGATGTGCGCCAAACACCGTACCCACAATGCACTGAATAATGATCGTATACAAACCATACTGCGCAGGCACACCAGCGATCAGCGCATACGCCATCGCCTGAGGCACCGCAACAAATGAAACCGTCAGCCCCGCCATCGAATCTGCACGCAATGACGCCATGTCATAACTACGAGCCGTCTGCTGCAGACGAACCAACGGCATTACAAATGGAGAAACGATCGAACCTACGACACTACGCGTTGTGATAGAACTATTTGGCATGATTAAAACTAATTTGTTAAACACATGACACAGGAACACACAGCATCACAACACGACAAAATTTCACGTAAAAATAGCGATGCTGATATGACAACATCGCCAGTCTAGCGTAATTCTATTTGAAATAAAAGAAATCCCCAGTTAACGAAAACTCATCATCCCTTTTCTGAATAAATAGCCATATTCCACTATTCGGAGCGTTCCGTTTTAGCCACTACGATTCAAGCCTACAAGTGATCTTTCAAGAACTGACCAGTGAACGACCCCTTCACCTTAGCCACCTTCTCAGGCGTACCCTCAGCCACAACATTCCCGCCCTTATCACCACCCTCAGGCCCCAAATCAATGATCCAGTCAGCACACTTAATCACATCCATATTGTGCTCAATCACAACAACCGTATTCCCAGCATCAACCAATCGATCCAGCACATGAATCAATTTCTTCACATCCGCAAAGTGCAAACCAGTCGTCGGCTCATCCAGCACATACAACGTTTTACCCGTCGATCGCTTACCCAACTCCGTCGCCAACTTCACGCGCTGTGCCTCACCACCCGACAACGTCGTCGATGCCTGCCCCAACGTGATATACGATAAACCAACATCATTTAATGCTGTCAATATCCGCTTGATATCTGGGAACGAATCAAAGAAATCTAGTGCCTGCTCAACCGTCATTTCAAGCACATCAGCAATCGTCTTACCCTTGTAATGCACTTCCAATGTCTCACGGTTATAACGATGCCCCTTACACACATCACACTCAACATACACATCTGGCAAGAAGTGCATCTCAATCTTCTTTGTACCCTGCCCACCACAAGATTCGCATCGGCCACCCTTCACATTAAACGAAAATCTGCCCGGCTTATACCCACGAATCTTCGCTTCCTTCGTCTTACTAAATAGATCACGCACCGAATTAAACACATTCGTATACGTCGCAGGATTCGAACGAGGCGTTCTACCAATTGGACTCTGATCCACCTCAATAATCCGGTTGATATTCTCAACACCCTTCAACCCCGCATGCTCGCCCGGCTTCTCTTTCGAGCCCAACAACTCACGCTTAGCCGACCGCAGCAAAATACGATTCACAAGCGTTGATTTACCCGAACCCGAGACCCCTGTCACGACAACCATACCGCCCAAGGGGAACTTCACATCAATTCCATTCAGATTATTCTGCTTCGCACCCTTAACAACCAACGCCTTCGAATTCCCATTCAATTTCCTGCGTCTGTCAGGCGTATGAATTTCTTCCTTACCATTCAAAAACTTCGCGGTCAGCGACTTCTTATTCTTCAACACTTCCGCAAGCGTTCCCTGCGCAATCACCTCACCACCATGCACCCCAGGCCCCGGACCAATATCAATCAAATGATCCGACGCACGAATCGTATCTTCGTCATGCTCCACCACCAGCACAGTATTCCCAATATCCGTCAAGTGTCGCAGTGTCGTAATCAGCTTCTGATTATCTCTCTGGTGCAACCCAATCGTCGGCTCATCCAGCACATAACAGCAACCCACTAATCCCGACCCAACCTGCGTCGCCAAACGAATACGCTGCGCCTCACCACCCGACAACGTCCCCGTCCCACGATTCAGATTCAAGTACCCCAAACCAACCGACAACATAAACCCAAGCCTTGCTCTCACCTCTTTCAAAATAGGCTCAGCAATCACAGATTCTTCATCAGACAACTTCAAATTCGCAAAAAACTCAGCCGCATGCTCAATCGTCATCGTCACAACATCATCAACGTTGTATGACTTTATCGCATTCTTCCGCTTCACCTTCACAGTTGCATCAATAAACACATTCAACGACTCTTCACGCAACCGTGCACCATCACAAGTCTCACACGCCGCCTCTGACAAATACGACGCAATAAAGTGCTTAAAGTTCTCCGACTCCGTATTCTCAAGCCTTCTCTGCAAGTTCGGAATCACACCCTCAAAAAACGCCCCATACTTACTCTCATCACGCGAGTTCGTACCATGCAGCAAAATCCTCTGAATCGGCTTACCCAGCTTCTTCCAAGGCGTTTCCGCATCAACTTCAAAATCCTTACAGAACTTCCGTATCGCGCGAGCATAAAAAATCTTCATGCGTTTGCCACCAAAACGCCAAGGCTCAATCGCCCCTGTACTCAACGACTTGTCCTTATCCGCAACCACCAACTCCGTATCAAACTCAAACCGAATCCCCAACCCCGAACACGCTGGGCAGGCACCATAAGGCGAGTTAAATGAGAACAGCCGAGGCTCTAAATCCTCAAGCGAACACTCCGGATGAACAGGGCACGCATACTTCTCAGAAAACAACGTATCGTCCCACTTCTCACGATCATCCGGATCATTGATCGTCACCACAACCAATCCATCCGCAAGCTTTAACGACAATTCAGTCGAATCTGCAACACGCGCACGCAACCCTGTATCAGGATCTTCCTTCCCTTCATCACGAATCACCAACCGATCAACCACTGCCTCAATCGTATGCTGCTGATACCTTTGCGTTTTCGTCGTAAACGGAGTCCCCGCCTTCGACTCACTGATCTCACGCAAATCCATGATCTCCCCATCAACACGCGCCCTCACAAAACCTTGCCGCGTCATCGCCTCGAAAATCTCTTTATGATGCCCCTTCTTACCCCTAATAATCGGCGACAAAATCATCAACCTTGTACCATCCGCATTATCCAAAATATGATCAACGATCTGCGTTGCCGATTGCGATGTAATCGGATGACCACACTTCTTCCCAGTCTTCTCATCACGATGCCAACAGCGTGGATGCCCTGCCCGCGCAAACAGCAATCGCAGGTAGTCATAAATCTCAGTCGTCGTCGCAACTGTCGATCTCGGGTTATGCGACGCCGACCGCTGCTCAATCGCAATCGTCGGAGGCAAACCTTCAATCGACTCAATATCAGGCTTCTGCAACTGATCCAAAAACTGACGCGCATACGCCGACAGCGATTCCATATACTTACGCTGCCCCTCAGCATAAATCGTATCGAACGCCAAAGACGACTTACCCGACCCTGACAAACCGGTGATCACCACCAATTCATCGCGCGGGATATCGATGTCCACAGACTTAAGGTTGTGCTCACTGGCACCACGTACTGAGATTTGTGTTAACGCCATGGTTGCGGATTGTATCCAGATATTTCGTTCGGGTAAAGTTTGGGTTCACATTTCGCCGTTTTTCATCAATTCTCACCGACAAAGCAGCACTCACATAACCCCAAACCCCGCTGCATTATTCACCACACTCAACAACTTCGCCCCCATCACCATCAGAATGTAAAACCATGTAAAGCACCTCCTCTCTTACAAGGCAAAAATATCTGTTTTTCTCGACCAAAACCGATTGTCAGCACCCATCCAATCCACTAACCTCTCCAAAGTTTGAGCGTTCGCTCACTTGAGTGGTGTGTTGATGTTGCATTGCTCATGCTGAAGGATTTGGCCCACACCGTTCGCGGGTCAGGTTATTGATTTTAGATTGGAAGCTGTGAAAGGAATCCTCGCATGGCAAAAGTAGTTAAATACGGTTTCGTTGGGGCTGGTTCAATCGCCCGCTACCGACACCTAAATGAATGTGCACAAATCAAAAACGCAAAGATCGTCGCGATCTGTGATATCGACGAAAAACGCGCCAAAGAACGCGCCTCTGAATTCGGCGGCGACATCTACACCGACTGGAAAATAATGCTCAAAGAAGCTGACATTGATGCCGTCATCGTCAGCACACCCAACAATCTTCACGCCCCCATCTCTATCGCAGCTTCAAAAGCAGGTAAGCACGTCCTCGTTGAAAAACCCATGGCCACAACACGCACCGAAGCTAAGCGCATGATAGACGCTGCCAAGAAAGCTAAAAAATATCTCATGGTTGGCCAAAACCAGCGTCTCATGCCACCTCACGTTCGCGCCAAAGAAATCCTCAAATCAGGTCGCGTCGGCAAAGTCATTTCCTTCCGTTCTGAATTCCAACACCCTGGCCCCGAAGGCTGGTCAGCCGATGGCTCTAAATCTTGGTTCTTCAAAAAAGAAGACGCAGTCATGGGCGCACTCGGCGACCTCGGCGTACACAAAGCCGACCTCATGCGTTGGCTCCTTGATGATGACTTCGTCGAAGCAAGTGCAGTCGTCTCAACGCTCGTCAAAAAAATCGAAGTCGACGATCACGGCGTCATCAACCTCAAATCCAAGAAGGGTATCGTCGGCACCATCACCGCAAGCTGGATCAACTGCGGCGCTGAAAACAATCAGACCGTACTCAACTGCACCAACGGCACCATCGAAATCGGAACCAACCCTGACTATCCAGTCGTCGTCACATACGCAAAAGGCCAAGGTCGCGAAATGCACGAAGTCGGCGCCATGGCAAGCAACACCAACCAAACAGGCTCCGGCATCATGGACATGTTCCACGACTGCATCCTCAAAAAGAAAGCACCTTCAATCGACGGCCATGAAGGTTACGCATCCGTAGCCACAATCCTCACAGCAATGGAAGCCGCAAAACAAAACAAAACCCTCAAAATCAAATAACACAAACAACAACTCAATCAACAAACTAAGGTATCAGGCCTCACACCTGATACCTTTTTTCATCCCTCTACACATGCCTACATGCTTAAAATTACGCTAGCCAACGACAACCCCAACTGCTAGATTCACCTTAGAAATAAGGACAAATCTATGCCTGTACAATTCGCTCTCGATCTCGACCAACACTTCCCACGTTACACCGATTACTCACCCGAACTTCCCGTTTGGTGCCTCACCCCAAACGTCGGCCGCTGCACCATTCGCTTCTTCGATACAAGCCCGCTCAGCCCTTCAGGTCGCTACGTTGCAGTCACCCGTTTACCCCACGAGTACAACGCACCTCAAATCGGCGACACTGCTGAAATCGTTTTAATCGACTTACAAACAGGCGAAGAAAATGTCATCACCACAACCCAAGGCTTCGAAGGACAACTCGGCGCAAACATCAACTGGGGTGCCGATGACAACTCTCTTTTCTTCAATGACGTCGATACAAACACATGGCAACCACACGCCATTCGCATAAACCCATTCACTGGTGATAAAACAAATCTACAAGGCACCATCTGTCACGCATCACCCAACGGTAAACACATCGCAAGTTGCCGTCTCTCCGCCATGCGTTTCACTCAATACGGTTACGGCGTCCTCATTCCCGACCAACACATCAAACGCAACTTCGGCCTCTCCAACAACGACGGACTATACATCACCAACACACAAACAGGGCAAATCGAAAACCTCATCACACTCAAACAAATCGTAGATGCAGCAGGACCAAACGAACTGCAAACTGACCCTGACCAATTCGAAATCTACGGCTTCCACACAAAATACAACCCACAAGGCGATCGAATTCTCTTCACACTCCGCTGGTATCCCAAACAACCCAAATCGCCAACACCCGAAAACCAAATCGCAAAAGATGGCATACGCTTCGCTGTTTACACTTTAAAACCCGATGGCTCCGACATCCATCTCGCAGTAGGCCCTGACCAATGGGCACTCGGCGGGCACCACATCAACTGGTATCCCGACGGCTGTCACCTATCTATGAACCTCAACATCAACGCAGGCCCACTCCGTTTCGTCTCATGTAAATACGATGGTTCAAACCTTCGATCAGTTACTAACCATGTATTAGGCTCTGGGCACCCATCCGTCCACCCATCGGGCATGATCATGTCCGACACCTACACATGGGAACCCGGCACTTCCTACGGCGACGGCACCATCCCTATTCGTTGGATAGACCCAATCGCCGGCACAGAAAAATCTCTACTCCGCATCAACACCAACATCTCCATCCAACGCGGTGAAATGCGCATCGACCCTCACCCCGCATGGGACCGCACATGGCGTTACGTCTTCTTCAACGCATTCACCAACAACTCCCGCCGCGTTTTCATCATGGATACCCAACCACTCTTCATATAAGCAAACATACCACAGCCTCAACCTCCTTAAAACAAAAAAGCCACCTCACCACATCCTGAACTTCGGATTACAACTAAAGTCAAATTAAATAAGAGGTACCTCAATGTGCTTAATGGTATGCAATTTCCCTTCCACAATCGCACTCTTAACTGGCAGCGGACGCACATCAAGTTGCTCTAGATAATCAATCGCAATCCAGTGCGCAGCAATATGTTTTTCTCGCTGAATAAAATCTCGAGAACTAATCTTCACAAAGTAATAATGTTCCAAGCCGTGAAACACTTCACCATGAACCATAAAACGATTTTCCACCACAAAACCGTACTCGGCTTCGATCACCTTTAGACCAAACTCCTCACAAAACTCAATCGCAAGCCGGTCGCGCATCACCTCACCATACTCGAGTTGCCCACCAATGAATGCATAACAAGCATTCGGGTCGTCAACAGGCTTCTGAAGAAGTATTTCTCCGTGATCAATACAGATCCCTCGCACACTCACTCTGACTTGTTTAGCTTGAATTGCATTTGAAAGAAATTTAGCTTCATGCGTCATGAACAGCCTCCAAATCTAAATCATCATCCCTGCAAAATTATCACCTACTCCATCAATAATACCACTTGTTGCTAAACCGCCCATTGAGCAACTCACACGAGGCTAATTCACAAACATTTTACATTAATCATCAGCGCATAAAAAAACAAGACTGACATAAAGCCAGTCTTGCATTTATATTTCGTCTGTAATCAGTGACCTAGAGAGTCGCTGATGTGTATGGCAGCAATGCCATGTAGCGAGCACGCTTGATAGCTTGTGCCATCATACGTTGTTCGCGAGCAGTCAGACCAGTTTTCTTACGACCCTGAATCTTACCGTTAGGTGTCATGAAACGACGAAGGTCGTCAGCACGCTTATAGTCGATGAAGGTCTTGCCGCTGCTGCTCTTCTCTGCGACTTTGAACTGAGCCTTGTTGCCGAACTTCTTAAAATCTGCCATGGGTATATCTCCGTCTTGGCTTTGTAGCTCCCGTCGTTGGACTGGAGCGACGGTTTATTGGTTAATTCTTGAGCGAAATATGATAACCGAGAGGTTGGCGGAGGACAAATCGGTCGCACATTTCGTCTAAATCTTGGGGATTACAGGGTTTGAGGCCGGTTTTTGGCACGCTGCACCACAATTTTATCCCCTCGGAACGCGACTAAACATACTCACCCGGCGAGCAGTCAGCCTTGGAAATCAGCCATTCCACCTCACCAGCCCCAGCTTTTCGGATCTGTGCACGATAGTCACGTAGGAACGGGCGTTCAGTTCGAGTATGCCCAGCCAACAATACCGCCACCCCATCCGAAATCGCCGCCAGCATATCATGATGCCGCATCTCGCCCGTGAAAAATGCATCCATTGGCCCCACCTCACTCATCAAACTCTGACCTGCACCGGCGCAGAGGCCGATTCGCTGAATATTTTTTGCCGCCAGCGTTGATCCCTCAGCCGGGGCGACTTCAAGATATTTGAGTTTCAGCAATTTCTTAATCCGAGCAGTCAGCGTTTTCAAAGAAATCGGCTTCGCGAGTTCAACAATGCGCCCCTGCCCGGTCATATCGTCCGAATTCGGGGTTGGATCACTGATCAATGGATATATATCGAATGCAGGTTCTTCATATGAATGCGTATCGCGGAGTGCTGCGATGACGCTGCCGAGTTTGGATTTGGGGACGATCATTTCCAAACGCAGTTCGTTGACGGTTTCAAATTGTCCTGCGGTTCCGATGGATGGGTTCGTGCTGTCATTGCCTCGGAATGTACCCTGTCCTGAGACAGCGTATGAACACTCGGAGTATTCGCCGATGACACCTGCGCCAGTTGCAGACAGGACTGAGCGCAATTTGAGTACTTCTTTCTCAGGTACAAACACAACCAACTTGTATTGTTCAGGATTGCTGACGTGCGGGCGAATGGGTTTGATGACCGCTTTGTCGTCAGCCGCAATGCCTTCAGCGAGGAACTGATTCACACCCGTCGGCGATGCGTCGAGTGCGGTATGCGGCGAGTAAATCGCAATATTTTTACGAGCAGCGGTGAGTATGATGTTTTGCTTGTAATCATTTGAAGTGAGTGCGGTGAGCGGCGCGAAAATTGGTGGATGATACGCAACGATCATGTTCACCTTCTGCGAGATCGCTTCCGCCATGACCGACTGGGTGAGGTCGATACAGAGGAGCGCTTTTTTGATGTTTGCGGTATTTTCGACATGCAAACCGACCTTGTCCCATGATTCTGCAAGGTGTTCAGGGGCAATGGATTGCAATACGCTGAGGACTTGTTGAAGCTTCATGATTCGTAGAATAGCACGGCGCGGGTGATTTTGCAGCCAAGTAGGGGTGATTGCCGATGAAAGACTTACAGATATCGGACCGTTCCAGTAGTTGCGATGAGTTTAGTTATGAATCAGCAAACAGAAACCATGAAGATCAAGACGGTTGAAGTGAAGAAACCTGTGGTGACGCAGGTGAATGATGCTAACTCGGGTGGCGTTGGCAACGCTTTTGGTGCGCGTGGGCCGATGAACAAGAACGAGCAGGCGGAAGCGCTGAAAAAAGCTCAACAGGCTGAGAAACGTATCCAACTGGGCATGGAATTGCTGAAAGCGTCTGAGAGCCGATTGAGTGCACAGACGCAGATGCTGAATCAGGTGCGTAGTGAACAAAAAGCGCTGCGTGAGCAGATTCAGGAAGATGTCGCATCGAGTTTGCAGAGTTACGATCAGTGGCTGGGACAAATAGATGAGAGTTTCAGTAAAGCGATCCAGCTTTTGGAGGAAAAAGTCGATGCTGTGGTGGGGATGTGGGAGAAGAAAGAATCGAAACTGGACGGTATGATTCAGCGATTCGAGCGGTTGTTTGAACAGAATCAAAGAACGTTGCTGGATGTAAAAATGCACATGGCGGCGGCAATGGATGATGGTAATGCGGCACGCGTGAGAGAGACTGAGAATGCGGATGGTGAAAAATCAGATGATCCTGATATCACGGCTGAAGAAGAGGCGGAAATTTACGCGATTTTGAATGGTGATGTGGTTCACGAGATTGATGAAGCGGCTGAGGAGAAGGAAGAACAGGTTGAAGAAGCGGTGAGTGAGGTCGTGGAAGAGAAAGAAGATGCGACTGACCCGGCGACAGCGCTTGAACAGCTTGCGGAGCAGCGTGAAAGTGAAAAGATTTACTCAGCGGTGATGAGCAAGATGCATGGAAAAAAGAAAAAATCGGACGATTGATTTTCGGTTTTGTGCGCACGTTTTGATTAGAAGTTGGTTTTCAAGATGGTCTTAAAGAGCGGTTTTAATTTGCGGCTATGCGCGTATTAGTTAATTCTTTGGTTGATATTGTCAAATTGATTACGTGAACAAAGGACTTATGAATATTGGTATGCGGTTTTGTGCGCGCATTTGTGAAGGTTTATCGATTTTCGGTGATTTTCCCGTATGAGGAAATGGGTGGTTTTGGATTGAAGTGTGTTAGAAATGGTGTGTTTTGTGGTGGTTTTGTCAGAAAACAAAAGGTTCCCAATGGGGGGGGAATCGGTTTTGTGCGCGCGGTTTGAGATGGGGTTGGTTTTGGTATGGGGTTTGCTGTATCGCGAAATAAATCGAAATTGCGGTATCCTCAATGAGGCTGGCCTTCGAAAAGATCTTTGAGGTTTTGAGCGAAAGATTGAAGTGAAGATGGAGTGACGGCCCACGGCTACTTTTTGAGTTGTGTTACTAAAACGTATCGTATTATTTACAATTCGTATATTAAATATTTTGTATTACTGCAGTGAATCGACGAATTCATATTGAATGGGCAATGGAGATAATGAACATTTGATCAACATATTAAGAACGCAATGATATAGTGATTTAAGAAAAAACCCGGCATAAGAATGCCGGGCATATTTATTTTATGTAATAATTTGCATTATTGTTTTTTACGATTACGCGAGATCAATGGAACTAAGCCCAAAACGCAGAGCGTTAGTGTTGACGCTTCAGGAACTGCTGAAAACAGATAACCTTGCCCATATCGATAGTCACTGCTCCCTTGCGAATCAGATACCTTTGCACCAGGAGCTATAGCAAACGCCGCCAAACCACTAACTGAGACCTCAGTACCAAAGTTTGCATATTCTTCGGGTTCACTCATTGTGAGCTTCGCTAACTGCTCACCACTGCTCGTATCAAAAACATACGCTGCACCAGCATTTTCTACACCATCAATATCTGAACCACGACTACCAACAATTGCATAACGGCCATGAATATCGACACTAATTCCGAATTGATCCTCAGCTTGCAGATCATCGGGGGTTAATTTCGTAATTAAACTATCGTTTGCGATATCATAAAGATATGCAGCTCCCGAGATTGTACCATTACTGTTGACATTAGCATCACCGATAATTGCGACATTGCCGGAGATAGCGAACGTAGAATCGTACCAGTCTCCTTCAGGTTTATCCTCTGGAACAAAAGTTGTAATCTGCTCCCCTGTGGTTACATCAAAGAAGTAGTATTTATAGTTATTCGAAACGGATCCATCCCCTGTCAAATACTTACCTCTTGCCATTGCGATGTTACCAGACAAAGCGACATCTAATCCAAAGCCGTCTTTAGGAATAAAATTATCCTTCTTCAATTCAAGTATCACATCATCTGAATTTACATTATAGACAAAAAGTTTACCTATACTATCATCATGCTGAGCACTCCCGACAACAACGTGCTCTCCATCGACGGCAATGCCGTAACCGAAATATTTGCCAGTTGTTGGTTGGGGGGTCAAATCCATTTTCGGATTATAACCTGACGTATGAAATATTTTTGCTTGTTTATAGCCGTAATCTTCATTACTTACCCCACCTATGACAACTCTATTGGTATTCGTATCTATAGCTACATCTTTGTAAGAGGCTGCAACGTACTTGTCCGATGCAGATGACCCGTTATAGACTTGAAATGTTTTCGCATGGTTATAGCTGTATTTGTAGTAGTCTGAATTCATACCAACGACTACATGGCGATTATTCATATCCGTAGAGTACTGAAATTCATACTGTGGATACATTCCTAGATTAATGGTTGCGTATTCTTCCCATTGTTCCACATTGTTCAAATGTCCCGCATTAACAGTTGAAGCTGTTACAAATACGGATACCGCCAACGCACTGATTGAAAATACAGGATAATTGCTGTTATAGAAATAACGTAACATGATTGCCTCCCTAAGATTTGAAGATCAAAGTTCGAAGTCAGAAAGAAAATTTATTTTAAAACATAACGGCAATCAAAAGCAATAAATTATCATGCTTTTTTAGAATCTATATTATTGTTAAATTGGGTTATTATATAAATTGTAGAACAATAAACCGAATGGTGTATCCACATTGATATGATTGCTATCCTTAGCGATCAATGTTCTAAGCTGATCCTGATCACCTGTCTTCGTAGCATGATATAGATTTTTCACAACTGGCAAAATACTCATACTTAATCATCTCATAGCAACTGAGCAGCTTTGCTTCTTAGGTTTGCCTCGGATCGAGTTTAGTTGGTTAGATTATCCTGTGAGGGTTGCGGTTGAGTGGCAATATTGGAGGATTACACTACGAACACAATTAAATTGGTGATGAGGTAAGGTGGCATGAGGGCACGCCGATCTTGGCTCCGAGAATCGACGGCTATTGGTGTGTTTTTACACTAAAATGTCTCGTTGGCTGAATACGCTTAAAAAGTCTGCGACTCGTTGAGTTGCAGGAATTACATTGGATCAGGTGGTTGCTTTGATTTCTTGGGATTTAGTAGTAGCCACCATTAGCAAGGATGGTTTGGCCTGTGATCCATGCAGCCTGATCGCTTACGAGAAAGAGGACAACTTTGGCTATATCTTCCGGTTCGCCGAGACGTCCGAGAGCGATGCGTGATGTGAGGGATTCGATCATTTGATCAGTTTTACCGTACAAGAAAAGTTCGGTTCTGGTCGGACCGGGCGATACTGTGTTGACGGTGATATGACGGTGTCCAATTTCTTTGGCGAGAACGCAAGTGAGTTGCTCAACAGCACCTTTGGTTGCAGCGTACGGGCCATAGGTTGGCATCATTTTGTTGACGACTGAGCTGGAGAAATTGATGATACGGCCGCCATCGGCAAGCCGTGTTGTGGCTTCGCGTAAAGTGTTGAATGTCCCTTTAACATTGACCGAGAGAATATGATCAAAATCTTCGTCGGTGGTGTTTTGGATTGTCGTGTACAAGATAGCGCCGGCGTTATTGACGAGAATATCGATCGAGCCGAATTCGTTTATTGCAACATCGAAAAGCTTTTTGGCCTGGGCTGATTGGGCTACATCTGCTTTAACAGCGTGGGCTTTCCTGCCAAGCGTTTGTATATCCAGAACGACTTGTTCTGCAGCGGTTTGATTACCAACATAGTTAACGATGATATTTGCACCGGCAGCAGCTAGCATTTTTGCAACTTCGGCGCCGATTCCACGCGAAGAACCAGTGACTATTGCGGTCTTGTTCTCTAAGGGTTGATAATCAGACATGCTACCTCATTAGATTAGATGTTGGCGCGCCGATTAGGATTGAATTGAACATGTATGCTGATGCTGTTGTATTTATTATCGTATTCGGTTGGTTTGTGGAATTAATAATCACGTTCCCATATGAATGGGTTAGATGGGTTTTTGCGGGTATAAGATCGATGGACTATTAATTCCAAGAGATTACAGCGACTGATGTTTGGCGGTTATATAAAAAAACACTGCTCAATAAAAAGCAGTGTTTTGTGTGTGTTATTTTTGTCTGGATTATTGGTTATTGAGGACTCGGGTGAGTTGGCGGAGGGCTTGGCGGATGCGTTGGTCGTTTTCGACCAGTGCCATGCGGACGTATCCTTCGCCGAGGTCGCCGAAGGCGGCGCCGGGGGTTAGGGCTACTTCGGCTTGGTCAACCATTGCCAGGCAGAAGTCGTTGGTTGAGCCATTGTATGGGATGAGGTGTTTGGGGTTAACCTTGGCCCATACGAACATGGAGGCTTTTGGTGTTTCAACTTCCCAGCCGAGCTTGCGAAGACCTTTGCAGAGTAGTTCGCGGCGTTCGGCGTAGATGCGGTTTTGCTCTTCGATGTGTTTATCGCCTTCACGCATGGCAACGATGGCAGCGATTTGAACGGCTTGGAATATGCCGTAGTCGTAATAGCCTTTGACGGTTGAGAGTGCTTTGATCATTTGAGGGTGGCCGCAACAGAAACCGATTCGCCATCCGGCCATGTTGTATGGTTTTGAGAGTGTGGTGAATTCGACGCCGTATTCTTTGGCGCCGGGGGCTTGGAGGAATGAGGGGGCTTTGTAGTTGTCGAAGCATGTTTCGCCATAGGCGAAGTCGTGGAGGATCATGACTTGATGCTTGGCTGCGAGATCGACGACCTTGGCGAAGAAGGTTTCATCGACGGTCATGGTCGTTGGGTTGTTGGGGTAACAAAGGATGATAACCTTTGGTTTTGGCTGAAGATGTTTGAGTACGTCATCAATGCGTGCAAGGAATGCTTCGTCGTTGCCTACGGGGACGAGGAAGACGGAGCCACCGGCGAGGATGACGGCGGTTGTGTGGATTTGGAAGGCGGGGTCGGTGACGACGGCGCAGTCGCCGGGGCCCATGATGGCGAGACACATGTGTGAGAAGCCTTCTTTTGAGCCGATGGTTGCGATGACTTCTTTGTCTGGGTCGAGTTCAACACCCCACTTGCGTTCGTACTTTCGGGCCATGTCACGGCGGAGGTTGTAAACACCTGCAGAGGCGGAGTAGCGTGAATTACGTGGATCAAGCACAGCTTCACGTACCTTGTCTACAACTGGATCTGGCGGGGCATCGGAAGGATTGCCCATGTTCATATCGATGACGTCGGCGCCAGCTTTACGTCGTTCGTAGATGAGGTTCTTAAGTTGACCAAGAATATAGGTAGGGAGTCTCTCGATGCGAGAGGAGACTTGAATTTCCATGTTATAACCCAATCATTTCAAGTGCGTCTACAGAAATTACAAGCGCGTTGACCAGTGGGTCGTTGGCGTAATTTTTGTTCAATGCATGAATCGGCTGCAATCATCATCAGGTAATCTAATGAATCAAGACGCAACTTGTCCATCTGATCCTCTGCCCTGGTCCCATTCAGCACTGATCAAGTCATGAAGACGCGAGCAGTTATCTGTGCTGCACCATTCAGCACCATCCAGTAAGTCATGGATTATAGATTATTGAGGTTGTGTGTATTCGAGTTTCTTGCGTTTCCAGCTTTCGAGAAGGTTGGGCTGCAAGATTGTAACTTTTGCTTTGGCGACGTACTCGGCTGCCTTTTGACGCATGAGTGTTGCTTCAATGCGAAGGCGGAGTGACTGCCTGATCTGTTCCTTGACTTGGTCATATTCTAGCTCAGATGCAGGGAAAATGCGCTCAAGTTTGAGAAGTGCATAACCATTATCGATGGCGATGGCTTGTGAGAGGCTGCCAACTTTAAGCTTGGCGAGTTCTGTGCGAATGGTGGATGGGTAGTTGGTGTCGGCGAGAGAGATTGGTGAGAGGAGGCCGCCTTGGCGTGAACTGATATCTGTTGAGTTTGCACCTGCGAGGTCTGAGAAACTTTCGCCGCTAATGATGCGGTTGCGAAGTAATTTGAGGGATTTGAGGTCAGGTGTAACGATGAGACGGGCCTGATATTTTTCGCCGAAACGGAGGGCGTATTCCTGCTGAAGAAGACGCTCTGAGAGTTTAACGTCGTCCTGAACGATAGCACGGAGACCAGCGTTGCGTGTGAGCATGGCTTGGAAGTTGTGGTCGCCGAGGCCACGCTGCTTGCGGAGTTGACTGAGGAGTCGAACGGCTTCGTTTTCGTCATTGGGTGAGAGGTTATCGAGGATGAGCTGCTTTTCCTGCTGCACCATTGTGTCGGTGATAGGGATGCGCATGAGTGCGAGTTCTTCTTTGATGCCTTGGTCGATGACGGTGTTGGCGAGGGCCTCACCGCCTGCGATCTCGTACATGGTGGGCATGAGTGAGGAGGAAGGGACTGGGAGGCCGTTAATGTAGGCGATATTGGCGGAGAGCTTGCGTCCAGTGCCTGAACGTGTCTCGATAGTCTGTTTAGAGGCGGTGCGATCAACAGCAGTGGGGGAATCCACCTTGTATGAAGCGGACTGACATGCTGGAATAAAGAAAGCGGCCAATAGCAACAGGCATGGGGTGGTTTTTCTGATCATGCAGTCACGCTAAAGGTTAAGGGGGGCAGTGTCAACATACAGATGCGACACTATGATGAAAGGTGGTGCAGATTTGCGAAAATGGCGGTTATGGTTAGTCTAAATATATAGTTATGACGAGACAAAAGGGTCAAAGAGGAGCTTTGACGTGAACAGACGCATCTATATGGATAACGCAGCGACATCATTCCCGAAACCAGAAGGGGTGATGGCAGCAATGAACGACTACTCGACGAGACTGGGCGCGAGCCCGGGTCGAGGTGCATATGCAGAGGCTCAGGAGAGTGGGAAGCTTATGTACCGTTGTCGTGAACGGATTAATGAATTGATTGGTGGGAGCAATCCCGACCACGTTATCTTTACGCTTAATACATCTGATGCTTTGAATATGGCAATCCGTGGGATCATTCATCCGGGTGCTAAGAAACGTCATGTGATTACGACATGGTTGGATCATAATTCGATACTAAGGCCGTTTAATATGATGGCGAGTATGGGCGATGTTGAACAGACACGCGTGAAGTGTGATCCTGTAACAGGGCTGGTTGACCCTGAAGAAATAAAGAAAGCGATTCGGCCTGACACAGGATTGATTGCGCTGCTACATGGATCGAATGTGAGTGGAACGGTGCAGCCTATTCGTGAGATAGGTGCGATTGCGAAGGAACATGGGATCCCGTATCTGGTTGATGCTGCTCAATCGCTTGGTCACATACCAGTGGATGTTGAGGCGGATCATATTGACTTGCTCGCATTTCCTGGACACAAGGGATTGCTTGGCCCGTTGGGTACAGGGGCGTTGTATATCAAGCCGGGCGTTGAGAAGATGATGCGTACGGTGCGTGAAGGTGGAACAGGCTCATTTAGTGAGTTGGATGTTCAGCCTGAGTTTATGCCGGATAGGTTTGAGGCTGGTAGTCATAATGCGATTGGGATTATTGGTTTGAGTGAAGGGGTGAAGTGGATTTTAGATAAAGGGGTGGATCAGCTTTGGGCGCATGAGTTGGAATTGATGAAGGTGATGATCGAGGCATTGAATGATCGCGATCGCATGCCTAATCTGAAGCTGTTTGGACCACAAGGAGTTGAGGATCGATGCGGCGTATTCTCGATTCGCATTGATGGATATGACCAGCCGGTGACGTTGTCGGATGTACTTGAGAAGAAGTATGGCGTGTTGACACGGTCTGGGATTCATTGTGCTCCGCTTGCTCACAAGACGATTGGCACGCATGATCTTGGTGGCACAACGCGACTGAGCTTTGGCCCGTTCTTGTCGATAGCTGATGTGAAACATGCAGCGAATGCGATCAGTGAGGTTTGTATTGCGTCAGCAGAGAAATCGGCTGTCGGACAATAAGCTGAGATTTAAGAAGAATTGATGGTAACTCACAGGCTGATGTCTGTGAGTTATTTTTTGTTAAGTGTTAAAAGTGGAAGTGGCTTTACGGTTTTTAGTGATTTAAATATTTGAGTATCTGCCGATAAAAATGGGATTTAATGGATAAATGCAGATCTAGCTAAATAGTGATACCTATTGTGCCGAAAATTCGGGCTGTAGGGGCTGTACTTTTTGAACCCAAACAGACGAATCACGGCATGAAGCAAATTTTTGGTGTCACAACTTCTTTCCTGATTGCAGGTCTTGTTGTACTTATGTTGCTGTTTTGGCATGGTGCACCGGGCAAGCAGTTGATCTTTATGATCGGGATCACGTGCACCCTTGGGATTGCTGCTTTTAAGATTCCGTTTTGGGGTTTCTTTCTTTACTACGCTTTTGCGGTACTACGGCCACAACACTTGTGGGATTGGGCACTACCCGGAAATATTCGTTGGTCATTGATCGTGGCGATTATTGCGTTGTGTGGTGTTGCGATTCATCATGGAAAAATACTTCGTAACAGTAGTTTTACGAAGATGTCATGTTTAATGATTGGCTTTAGTTTCTTGCTGATCATTAGTACGCTGATGGCTTTTAATCCTGCGATTGCGCAATCGTGGGGGATTGAATATGCGAAGATTATTATCGTCGCATTATTTGCGATGCTTGTGATTAATGAAGTATGGCAAGTGAATGCGCTTGCGATCATGATTGGTGGTTGTATTGGATATATTGCTTGGGAAGTGAATTATATGTACTTCTTCCAAGGTGGCCGTTTGGATATCTTTCACTATGGTTATGGTGGTTATGATAATAATGGTGCTGCACTTTTGTTGGCAATGGGGATTCCATTTGCTTATTACATTGGTGTGAGTCAACACAACAAATGGTCAAAATTCATATTCTGCGGCGCTGGTTTACTCGGCATTTTTATGATGCACGCTGTGATGATGAGTTATTCTCGCGGCGCTATGTTGGCAGCAATGATGGGGGTAATGTGGATTATTGTTCGTCACAGATCGAGGAAACAAGCGATTGGGATTTGCGTTGTATTGACAATCGTTGTGTCGGTTCTTGCAGGTAATCAGATTCGTGATCGCTTTATATCAACGACTAATTTCCGTCAGGATGCATCTGCACAATCACGATTTGAATCATGGTCAGCGGCTTGGACATTGGCATGGGAACGCCCGCTGTATGGACATGGTATTCGTAACTCAAACATCTATTCTCAGAATTATGGTGCGGACCGTCGCGGTCGTACAATTCACAATCAGTACCTACAGGTTGCAGCAGACTCCGGTATACCGGCCATGCTTACATTCATTGGTATGATTGTACTATCCATGTTAAATATGGAGCATGTCAGAAGAAGATGTTTAAAGCATTTGAAGTATGACTTGTGCACAGATGAAATAAAGAAACGATTAGATCAAGTTGAAAAGTTATGCCTTGCTACGCAAGGCGGAATGATCATTTTCGCACTGGACAGTATGTTCCTCTCTCTTGAACTGTTTGAATTACCTTGGTTACTATTCATTATGTCGGGAGTCATGCCGACGGTCATCTTGCCTCTGATAAAAACAAGTCATTCTGAGGATAAAGCTGCGAGAAAACTGTTGGATAAAACACCAAAGCGAATTCCGCCACGACGTAAGTATCGCTCTGAACATTCAAAATCCGGGAAGACTAAGAAATCTGACGATTTTGTTCTATCTAAACTTCTTCACACATCCTAGCGCCCTGATTTGAGATGATATGGCTACATTAACCACAAACATTGACCGTCATTTGGCACTGATTACTCGTAAAACGCAGAAACTCCACGAGTCTTCGAAAACATCACGATTGAAAAGTCGGATGACAGGTGTTATCGATTTTGTTTGCCGTGGTGTTTATTATGTCTGGCGAAATCATCATTATATTACATTTGCCAAGATGGCGAATATGGGGATTGCGAATCTTGAATTTAAGTTGAAGCGTGAAAAGTTGTTGAGTCGGCCTTATAAACTGAAGATTGAATCGACAAATATCTGTAATACTAAATGTCAACTTTGCCCTACTGGTATCGGCTTGCAAGGGCGTGATAAAGGCAAAATGTCTTTTGAGAATTACAAACGACTCATAAAAGAAATCAAGTGGCATACTGTCGATCTTGATTTGTCGATGTGGGGTGATCCACTTATTGTGCCTAACATCTATGATATGATTAGACATGCAAAAGATAATGGCATTTGGACGTATATCAGCTCCAATTTACATGCTTTTAAGATTGAACCGAAACGCGGCGAAACTGAAGATCAAGCGATGAAGTTGGTCAAATCTGGCCTTGAGTTAATGACATGCTCTTTACATGGCGCAACACAAGAGACGTATGAAAAGTATCAGCCAGGTAAAAAGCTGAATACTGCCATTGATAAGATCAAGCATATCATTAGAACGCGTAATGCAATGGGCAGTAGTACACCTGCTGTACAATTAAATTTTGTTGTCACACGCGTCAATGAACATGAAGTAGAAGATTTCAAGAAATTAGCTGAGGATCTTGGTTGCAAGGCAGTGATTAGTAGCGCTTCGTATAACGTACGTTTTATGGATCAAGATAATCAGCTTCAGCAACTTGGATTAGCGGATGATATTCTTGAGAAGAAGACGAAGGAACATCTGAATAATTGGATGCCACGCGATACTGAGTATGTGATTAAGCCTTACTTGGAGATGAGTAATACAGGGAGAATGCCTTCCAGTGAGTTTAATGGTAAGAAACCTTTTGATTGTTCATGGCCTTGGCAGTCAAGTGTAATTAATTGGGACGGTCAAGTCGTTACATGCTGCGGATCATTTGATCCAAAAGATGATATGGGTAATGTATTCGAGCATAGATTCAAAAATATTTGGAATAATAAGTCCTATCGCTTAGCACGTAGAAGCTTTAGAAAAGAATTGGATAGTGAAGAAGCTGGTTCAAACCCTTGTACTAATTGCCCAGGTTATATGCTGTAAAAATGTCAGTCACTAACATTCTACATGTTCGAATTATTGCTAATGCAGGTGGTGGTCCTGAGAAAACGATTCTGCGCTGTAAACGATATCTGAGTACAGACAAATACAATGTTTCAGCAGCTTATATCCATCCCGCTGGATTAGATGATATTGATGATATCAAGCAAAAAGCAGAAGCCAACAATCTGCCTTTGTTTACAATACCCGAACATGGTGCCTTGGATATCAAGACAATCATTCGATTAGTTCGATTATGCAAGCAACAGAAGATTGATATTTGGCATAGCCATGATTATAAATCTGACATTCTGGGGTTGATCGTCAGATGCTTTCATAAAATGAAGTTGATTACAACGGTTCATGGATTTACGTGTGAGAATTATAAAACACGATTTTATGCATTTTTAAATCGATTAGCTTTTCGTGGTTTCGATCGCTTGATTAGTGTGAGTACAAAGCTGCGTGATGAGTGTATTGAACAAGGTATTGACGCGACACGTATTCGCTATATACCAAATGGAATTGATGCGATTGACTATAGCCATTCATCTGCAGATGGTATGGATAGTGATAAAAAACAATTCACAATCGGTTTGATTGGTCGGTTCAGTCCTGAAAAAGGTGTCCATAGAGCGATCGAAGTTCTTAAACAGCTGATTGATAATGGGCTTGATGTTCACATGCATCTAGTTGGAAGTGGGCCTGAAGAACATCACTTGAAAATGCTGACTAATCAACTTGAGTTATCAGATAATATTACATGGTGGGGCTGGCAGGATAATCCAAAAGATTTTTACAAAACTTTCGATTTGCTTCTTTTGCCTAGCTATACAGAAGGTTTTCCGAATGTTTTGCTTGAAGCAATGATTAATAAGGTTGCGATTGCTGCAACAAATGTTGGTGGTATTCCAGACATGCTCGATCAAGGTGATTGTGGCATACTACTTGATAACGATGTCGATATCAGTGAATGGGTAATACAAATCAAGAAGCTGATCGAAGATAATCAATCACGTTCATACTATATTTCTCAGGCATATGATCGCGTGATGCAAAATTATACTCTTTGCCAACGTACAAAACGTTTGCAACATATATATGAAGAACTTGTGGCAGCGTAACTAAATCGTACTCTCCGTCACACGTAAAACTTCTTGAACAGTTGTTTTGCCATTCGAAACTTTATTGAATCCATCTTCACGTAATGTACTCATACCACTTTCGACACACATTCTTCTAAATTCGGTCACATTCGGATTGCCCGCAATTCTGTCACGTAAATTATCGTTTAGAATAAGTAGCTCGTATAAACCGACACGACCCGAGTATCCAGTGCCACGGCATTTATCGCAGCCATGCCCTTCCCAAACTTGATCAACAGCTATACCATGCATTGCTAGATGTTCTGCGATATGATCATCAGGTTTGATTTGATCTTTACAGTTTTCACATATCTTACGTACGAGACGTTGTGCAAGCGTTGCATTGACAGCTGCACCAATCAGGTATGGTTCAACGCCGATGTTAATAAGACGAGTTACGGAGCTTGGTGCATCATTGGTGTGAAGCGTCGAAAGAACCAAGTGACCGGTGAGCGAAGCTTGAATCGCTGTTCTTGCGGTTTCTGCATCACGTATTTCACCGACCATAATAACGTCGGGGTCTTGACGCAATAGTGCACGTAATGCAGCGGGAAAACTCATGCCAATTTTGTCATGAACTTGTGTTTGATTAATGCCATTGAGATGGTACTCGACAGGATCTTCAACAGTTGAGATATTCAGCTTGCCACGATCCATTTGGCCGAGTGAGGAATAAAGTGTGGTTGTTTTACCTGAACCAGTTGGGCCTGTCACGAGAATGATGCCGTGCGGCTGTGCAATCTGGTTCTTCCACATTGTTAGTGATTCATCGCCCATACCAAGCTCATTCAAAGTAACTTGAATTGAACGGGTATCTAAAATACGAAGCACGGCTTTCTCGCCCGCTGCCATCGGCAATGTCGACAAACGTAAATCTAATTTACGTCCATGAACCATTGCACGAATTCTACCATCTTGTGGCAGACGTCTTTCGGAAATATCCAAATTAGCCATAATCTTCAGGCGTGAAAGGATTGCAGCATGCATATGACGAGGTGGTGACATTGATTCGAACATAACACCATCAATACGCAATCGAATTTGAAGTTTTTTTTCCTGCGGCTCAATATGTATGTCTGATGCGCCTTCCTTAACGGCATTGAAGATCAGGTAATTTACGAAACGAATAACTGGCGATTCACCAGCCATTTTTTCTAAATCTAGATCTTCTTCTTTGGCTTCAACTAATTCGACTTCATCATCATCGATGTCGCCAATGATTTCTTCGACACCAATTGATTCATCGACTTGCGATTCTTTAAGATTTTCAATGGCGGCGGCAATATCTTTACGACATACGATTACAGGCTTCACCGACTGGCCAAGCTTATGTCGAATTTCATCCAAAATTTGCATATGATCTGCATGCACAACACCAACGACCAAACGTGAACCTAAATGCTCGATTGGAAGAACACCATGATTCACACAATAATCATGACCAAGCAGTTCAATTTGTTTAATTGCATCGAGATTTTCTGTGTCAAATTCAACAAATTCTAAATCAGCAAGCTCCGCAACTTTTGCTTGTAGCCCAGATTCAACTACACCCATATCAAAATAAATATCAGCAAGATTCTTGCCTGGCGACTGCTCAGCAACCTTTTTTCCTGATGCCAACTGAGCAACTGTAATTACACCTGCTTCAAGAAGAAGCTGCGAGAGATCACGGCCAGTATTTGACACTTCCTCTGGAGCATCAGGCGACCACAGATCACTTAACGACTCACTTGATCTAAAAAGTGATTTGCTTTTACTGATGATATTTTGATTGAATATATTGTTTTCTGAGTTACTCATCGAATTCCCTGCCGCTTAATCCATCATCAAAACAAAGGTCTGCCCCTCAGCCAGTAGTTCAACTGTTTGCTTTTTATTGTTGATTTTAACAATAGTAAAATTACCGATTTGATCACCCTTACGGTAAAACTCACCATCAACAATTGCTACTGGAACTCGACCACCCATTACTGATTGCAAATTCAATCGTTTCATTTCACCTGAAAGCTGATCAATACGCTTTAATCGTTTTTGTTGCTCAAAACGTAAATTGATATTTTGTACTGGTCGCTTTGAGACAGCCATTGCAAATGGATCTTTTTTAACATATTCAATTGGAATTTGCTGACCCGACACATTAGCCTGCAAAACACCTACTATTTCTGGCGTATCATTAAATAATAGATCCATATTTTCACGACGCAATGGATCGTTTTTATCCATTAGCTTGGGATTATTTAGTTTCGTTAAATACGTTTCAATTTTAGCTTCAATCGCCTGTGTACTATCTGCCATACTCAGATTATTATTCATCAGATGCATACCATACAAAGCTCCAGCTGCTATGATTATGACAATAATAAATATGATCGCACCTGAACTGGCCAGTTTATTCTCTTTAGGATCATCCAGCATAAGTGAATCGTCCGCTATTGCTGGTTCTGATTCACCGGAGCCCATAATGGACATTGATGTTTCCATAGATTGCTGATCATCATCCATGGGCATATTTGATGGAATCCTTGTCATACAAGACTTTCCTTATATCAAGAAGCGGACTTCTTGTTGCTTTCAAAATAGATATTTAGAACCAAATCAGCTTTCATTTGCCCATCTTCATTTTCAACTTTCTCAAGCTTTACTTCAGGCAATTGTGTGATACGTGGTAGTTTTTCAAGCTCAATTAGAAAATTGTAGAAGCCATCAAAATCACCAAGAATCACCATTTTGATTGGTACTTCTGCATAATGGGCTTTACCAACTATTTTCTCAGTTCGAAAACTTTTTTGTACGAGGTTATGTTTGTCAGCCAGGTTCCAAACTTCACTCAAAATAACTTCAACTTCCTGCTGAGCAGGTAATTTTTGCTCAAACAGATCAATCGCATTTGTCAGCTTCTCAATCTCATCGTTAATACTGTCAGTATTACGAGTTGCTTCTTCTAGTAGATTTAACTTTGCTTGCTTTTTGAGTATTTCAGCTCTTGCTTCTTCAACACGCTCTGATCGTGGCTTAAACACAAACATATATGATGCGACAGGCATTGCGATCAGAAGAACAATGAAGATTAATTCTCGTGTTCCAAATCTCATTGCTGACCTCCATTCCTGTTGAATGCTTTGTATGAGGTTGGCATAACTTGATGCGAAGTGACCTTAGGACCTTCTTCAGTAATTACCATATCAGAGTCCATCGGATTATTTTTCAATTCACGTCGTACTAACTTTGGTGCGACATCCTGCATCTTTACCTTCTGATTCAACTTCATTGTTATACGAAAGCGTCGCATCTTTCGATCAACAACTTCGGTTTCTTCGCTGAACTGAAGTAAAGGTGAAATGAACAATGGGTGGGCACTGAGTGCAGTTAAAAATTGAGCTACTTCAACATCTGTCGGAGCCAAACCAACGACTTGTATAGTTGTAATTTTTTCTGGAACTACGATTAATTGCTTTTCTGCATCTTTCTTGTTGTTCTGCGTTTGCTTTGCTCGTTCAAGTGAAGTACGTGCTCGGCGGCTATTCTGCTCTTCTTTCGTTTCAAGTTTGAACTCTAAGAGATTCATTGAAAGAGGCATATGATTAGTCATTTCAGCTAGTAAGCGGCTACGTGGCACACGTTCAACCAGTACACAAGTCACTTCAGCTTTATGTATCATTTCTAATTTTTGATTTTGTAGTTGCTCAAGTTTTTCTAAGTTTGCTGCAGCTTCCTCGTAACGATGATTAACTGATAGTTGCTGTTTTTGAAGATCATCGACCTGCTTATCAGTAATAAAGAAAGTCGCAACAATAGCTGCGGTAACAATGACAAACAATGAAATACATATCACGTTTGTTCTTCTCGCAACACGCTTTTCCAGATAGTCTTCTGGGAGGAAACTCATGTCTTTTGGCATGACATTCTCCGCTAGTGGTGAACAAAATCCTTGAACGCTCCCTGAATCTCATTCATGCTAAATATTTGCCTCACTCATGCATAGCCCCATTGGCACGGCCCAACCAGGTTGCGGCTGATCTAAATCCACTCCAATTGGTGGATTTTTCAAGCCAATCCTCGCTAGTCGTGCGAAAGGGTCACCCAATTGTGCCGCTATTCGAACGCCTTGTGCAATCTGTTGACACACATTTGTATGGTTTGATTCTCCACCAAGGAAAATCAATTTTTGCACTTGTTTATCAGGAAAAAGCGAATGATAGTGACGTAAGCACATTTGCACTTCATCAATGAGACACTCAATTGTTTCCTGTTCGATTGAATCCTTATCCCCTTCCCTTCTACCTAATGTTTTTTCATTTTTAGCCATGGGAATAACCGCTTGCGCACTTATATCATTCACATGACTGCTCCCACCTTGAGATTGAGCTAATACGTTATTCAATGAAGCTTCTAAATCTATCCCATGAGCATGCGCGATTCGTGCTTGTCTTGCCTCGCAATATGCAACTTTTTTCTTCACTGATAACTGTCGATTGAATTGTTCACCCGCAGCATGTATTGCTTTTGTAAAGACCATCTCCGAACCGTGAGCTATCACAACCTTAGTCGTTGCAGAGCCGATATCGATGTAGCATTGAGCAGTACTGGTATCTTGAGGGCATTGCAATTGCTCAAATGCTTTCAGCATGCATACAGGCTCACTATGCATACCAACGACATCAAGCTTGCATTTCGCAGCAAGCTCCAAATACTGCATAATGATATCTTTCATCGCAGCAATGCAAATGATCTCTTGTTGAGTCGATCCATTTTTCACAACGTTTATGCACGGGAAGTGTCGAATGATCATGCGATTTGGATTGATATTCAGTCGTTGTTGCAAGTTCAGACCAATTTCGAACTCGATGTTATCTTGTGCATTACCGGGTATAGCCATGTGCTGTACAATGGTCTGAAAAGCGGGTATCGATAAGATCGCTCGCTTGCCTTTGAATGGTTGCGTATCGAGCAAGTTCTTCAAAGCCTCAGATACGAAGGCCATACGACTAATAGTGTCAGTTCGTGCATGATCTGGAATCGGCACACTGGCCGCAGCAATGAGCTGTGGTGGATTGGTAGGCACAATCTGCAGTACTTTGATACTGTCCGAGCCAAAATCCACTGCGATCGGCGAACTTTTTATCTTTGTAAAACCGAAGGCCATTCTTCCCTACCTTGTTGGTTTTTATGTATACACACGCTTCGGAACACGTTTACTTTGCGCATTCCTTGGCATTATCCAATCATCGGCCAATAACCGCCCTCAATTAACCACCCCACCGCCCTTCACATATCGCTATAATCAGTACAAACCGAACGACTGTTCCGTCCGATATGATTGCCGGAATAACCGCTCCCAAGACAGCTGTATTGCAGAAATAATCGCTACAATACGACCTGTAAACTGTCACTGAAATACACGAATAAATGAAAATATTTTTTCATTCACAATAAAACCGAAAAGATCACTATGCAGAACCTCACACCAAAGCAAATTGTCGAAGAGTTGGACCGTTACATCATCGGCCAATCCGACGCAAAAAAAGCCGTAGCTGTTGCTATTCGCAACCGTTGGCGGCGTCAGCAACTCTCCCCTGAAATGGCACATGAAGTTTCACCCAAAAACATCATCATGTCAGGTCCAACCGGTGTTGGTAAAACTGAAATTGCACGACGCCTTGCGTCACTCACCGGTGCTCCTTTTATCAAAGTCGAAGCATCCAAGTTCACCGAGGTCGGTTACCACGGCCGTGATGTCGAATCCATGGTGAGAGATCTTCTTGATAAAGCCATTTCAATGGCACGCTCCGAACAAGCTAAATCCGTCAAAGAAAAAGCTGAAAAAATTGCAAATGATCGTCTAGTCGATCTGCTTCTACCTAGCACTGAATCTAACAATCAGCCTCAATCAGGCCCGGGCGAATATGTGCCAGCTGATGAATCTGAAGAACGCAAGCAACGTTTGCGTGAAAAGATTCGCGAACAGGTTGAATCTGGCGCATTGGATGAAAAAGAAATTGAGCTAAGCGTACGCAATAAGCCACAAACATCAGTTATGTTTGCAAACATGGGGCTTGATCAAATGGACCCTGACATGGCTAACATGTTTGAAAAGCTGATTCCTGAACAGAATAAACGTCGTAAAACAACTGTAAAAGATGCACGTCAAATTTTAATTGAGCAGGAAACCGACAAACTACTTGATCAAGAGAAGATTACAAACAGCGCGATTGAACTGACTGAAGCAAGTGGTATCGTCTTTCTTGATGAGATTGATAAGATCGCATCTCCAACGGGTCAAATAAAAGGCGGCGGTTCTCCAGACGTTTCACGTCAAGGTGTGCAACGTGACTTACTTCCGATTGTTGAGGGTTCAGCAGTCAACACAAAATACGGCGTCGTTCATACTGATCACATCCTGTTCATTGCTGCAGGTGCTTTCCATGTCGCCTCTGTCAATGACTTGATGCCCGAATTACAAGGCCGCTTCCCAATTCGTGTTGAGCTTGCATCACTCACCAAAGACGATTTTATTCGAATACTCTCTGAACCTGAAAATGCACTCACCACTCAACAGGAACAGCTTTTGGGTGTTGAAGGCCTTAATATTAATTTTGAGATCAAAGCTATTGAAGCTATAGCTGACCTTGCTGCTCAAGCAAATGCTACACTCGAAAATATTGGCGCACGTCGCCTGATGACCATCGTCGAAAAGGTATTCGAGCAAATAAACTTCGATGCGCCAGAAATGAAAGATGCTGGCAATACTGATGTTCAAATCACGGAACAATTTGTTCGCGATCAGGTCGCAAGTATTGTTAAAGATCGCGATCTCAGTAAATTCGTACTTTGATCCTCCATACAATTTGATCCTCGCCCACTGCAGGCTTTAGCTCTGCAGTTTTCTTTTGCCGCAATTTATCAAAATACACTTTACACCAGCAATACTGCAGCCTTAGACTGTACGCATGTTATCCCAAGTTCATAGCTTTATATTGCAAGGCATTGAACCTGTTCTTTGCGAAATTGAAGTTGATCTAGCAAACACGGGGCTTCCTAAAACAACGATCGTCGGCTTGCCCGACGCTGCTGTACGTGAATCGTTAGAACGTGTACGTACAGCCATGACGAATTGTGGATATGCTGTCCCGATGACTCGGCTTCTTGTTAACCTTGCTCCCGCCGACGTGCGCAAAGAAGGGCCTATCTACGATTTACCGATTGCAATTGGCCTTCTTCTTGCAAGCAAAAATATTCAAACCGAGAAACATAAAAATCTTCTTTTTGCAGGCGAACTAGCTCTTGATGGCAGAATCAGATCCGTCAACGGTGTCATTAATCTTGCCATTCTTTGTAAACAGCTGGAACTAGATGGCATCATCGTGCCAACGGCTAATGCATATGAAGCGACTGCTGTTGAAGGCATTAATGTCTACCCAGCAGATAATCTAACTTCTGTAGTTGGCTTTTTGAATAACCTAGCACCTATTCAGTCATTAGACTCAAAGAACTACGTTGATCATCTATGGGAAACACAACCTCAAGTTAATTTTTCAGACATCAAAGGCCAAGAAGCAGCGAAGAGAGCAATGACAATTGCCGCAGCGGGCAACCATAACATACTCATGATCGGCCCCGCCGGTACAGGCAAAACTCTATTGGCCAAAGCTTTACCCGGTATCCTTCCGCCACTTTCACCTGAAGAAGCTCTCGAAGTCACACGCATCTATTCCACGGTAGGTGAAGTGCCTGACGGTCAAGCGCTAATCACGCAACGACCTGTTCGCTCACCACATCACACTGCCAGTGCACCTGCCTTGATTGGTGGCGGATCAATCCCTCGACCCGGTGCTGTTTCACTTGCACACAATGGCGTTCTTTTCCTAGATGAACTACCTGAATTCAGTCGCTCTGTTATTGAAACCCTCCGCCAACCACTGGAAGATGGTAAAGTGACCATTGCACGCTCGCAAGCCACCTATCAATTCCCCTCTAAATTCATGTTAGTCGCTGCAATGAATCCTTCTCCGCGAGGCGATGTACCCACCACAGAAATTGGACACCGTGAGATGGAGCGTTATATGTCTCGTATCTCAGGCCCACTCATTGATCGTATCGATATTCACGTCGATGTTCCTCGTCTACCCTATCTAAAACTAGCATCACAACATTACCCTGAACCAAGTGAATCTATACGACAGAAAATTCTGCATGCTCGTCTCGTCCAGGCCGAACGCAACGGTTCTACTCTCAAACCGAATGCTTCTCTATCTAATCGTGAATTAGACGAATTAGCAACTCTCAACAATGAATGCCAGCTTCTCATGAAAGATGCAATGACCGAGTTAGGCCTTTCAGCCAGAGCATATGATAAAGTCAGACGTGTTGCCCGAACAATCGCAGATCTCGACAATGCTAACGATATCGCAATCCATCATCTTTCAGAAGCTATCGCCTACCGTTTAATGGACAGAGAAACTGTTTATTAAAAAAGCAAGGCCGAAAGCAGCCTTGCTTCTACTATCTGAACATTTTTCGAACTAATCGATTTTTTCAATAATAACTTCATCAAACCATGATTGGCCTTTACCTAAATGCTCTAAGACCATATGACGCATCGGCTGTTTAAAATCAACTATCACTTCAAGCTCTGTCCAATCATTCGTACCGGTCAACTCTTTTGAGTAAACCCACGTCCCTTTTTCACGCTTAAAGCTCTTGGAATGCACCCAGTAATCAGCATTCGTTGTTTGTGCCACCGCAAGCCTAACCTTACCTTCGCAGTCTTCAGTCTTCACTTTAGCCTTAAAGCGATACAGCCCACTTATACGCTCTTTTTCATATGGCATACCCCAGCATCGTGCATACCACGCATCATCACGATCTGTATCATGCTTGATACTCACAGAATATTTATCATCATATCCAACTTGATCATCACGGAAGCAATCAAAACTACTCGCCCACCACATGTACTTATTAGCATTCTCACCATCAGTGATCAACTGATCAAAAGTATTATTGCGTGTAAAGATTGGCTGTTGATATTCCTTCAAATGACGCCAAGGCACATCTTTCGCTTGCTCGTAGAATACTGCTGTTTCTTCGACACTCACCGGATCGAATCGCATAACATATTTCAAATCCAGATCTTTTTGGCTATATCTTGCAGGAATTGCTTCCATAAAAAACACATGCACATCGAAGAACATCCAGCAGGGACCAAACAAAACCTTTGAAGGCCCTTCTACAATAGTACTCATCCAACCACCCTCTTTTCGATCTATAAAACCAAAACTACAGCCAACATCTAACTGTTCAGTTTTACCAATTGGGTATGATGCACGACGAGTCGGGAAAGGTAGATATACCTTTGGCAACAGTTTCCATTCACCTCCCGGATTACGATATACAAACCTCTCGTATAACTCACGATGATCCGGTTCTTCAGAATCCACAATGTCCGGCTGAGATATATGCTCAACGTGATAATCCACACCTTCGATTCTGGCTCGTAATTCTGCATCGTGATTAAACGTTCGTGCAGCCTTGATTGAATTTTCATACCACTCATCAAGTTCACACTTTAACTCAGATGATAAAACATAATGAAACTTCTTTGTTTTACCGTTCCAATACCCATCGATTTTCACATCTACAGTACCATCTACCGATGGCTTAGCAGCAGCAACTTCAATATAAAACCGACCTTCTTCCGGCAAACTCTTATAGCTTATTTTCTTAGGTTCAAAGTCATTCACACCCTTATCCGCATACTCCCAACATAAATCCATCGGACGCTTCTTGGTTCCAACCCAATGATCGTGCTCAACCGTACCTCTAAACCTTAGATACCGATTTTTTCGAACTTCTAAAATAACTTCAGATTCCCAATAAACTTTTGTTGATTGCTTTTCCTCACGAATATCAATATTCGGATACCCACTATGATCAAAATCTGTAAATGCTTCATTGGCATTTACAAGAACACAAATTACATTCATCATTATCGCAATGACAAATAACATTCCGACCTTTAATCTTTGGCTAATGAACATATCTACCTTTTCTCACAGTAATTATTGATCAAACTAAAACACAGACGCTTTAATTTAGCGAACTAATTTTGGCCAGACGCCAATACCGATTGCCCACATCCAATGACTGTTCATGGAATGTTTCTGGACTTTCCGTCGTACAATGTCCATCTAACCATAGAATGCTTGCTTTTTCTTCTTGATGATGTCGACCGTATAAATACATCGTAGGCTTCGTAAATCTTATTTCATAGGAAGCCCAGCCATCTTCATCTTGATGCCCACTATCCCCAAACACAATCGTTGAACTTGGATTTGTCCCCTCGTCCATTTTGTGTAGTTCAACTTTTCGAGGTGGTCCCCATGTCACAACCCGTGCCAAATAATAATTGTTGTATCCATACGAAGTCTTCAACGCATAACTATCTGCATCAAATAATTCATCTGCTGGACAATGAAACACCTCTGACGATTCCAATCGTGACATCATCCACTGAGGTACATGATTTCGTCTTCTCTCCAGATCCCCAGCTGGTAGATATTGATCAAAATCATCCGCATACATATATACGGTATAACCTATTTGCCTGACGTTAGATTGGCAACTTATTGCAAGAGCAGTATCCCTCGCAGCTGACAGTGCTGGCAACAAAATTCCAATTAACAAAGCAATGATTGATATGACTACAAGCAACTCAATTAATGTAAATGCGTTTTGTCTATGCATGCCGAACCTCCAGCTTTGCTTCAGACAGTCGACTATCGATTCATATCTCGTACACAGCAACAGATTCAATTACTAACATCACTAACACTTCCTGCATTCAAACAAACAAAATAAAACTACAAGTCAAAGGCCTCCCCCAACTAACGATCAACTTCTATCACCTAATAGACTGATGCCTACAAACAACATTCAATGAACGCATTCTCAAATTACATATTTATGTAATTTTCTGTAAGTTTTGTTTAAAATTTACTATTATGTCTTATATCTGTCAAGATAATTTACACATACTCTTAATACCCGTTTTTAAAGCATTAAGATATAAGAAGTTTTTTATTAGTTTTTACGAATATTATTATCATATAAGTAGCTTTTTCACTTACAATCTCAACGGATCGGCTTGAAAATGGCCGCTTTAATGTATCTGTAATTTACATTTCAACATGTACGTATCATGAAAAAAAGCACACCCAATATCTCAATATCCAAGGTCGCCAAGGAAGCCCGAGTTTCCATCGCCACCGTCTCACGTGTTTTACACAAGCACCCCTCTGTAAAAGCGACAACCGCACGCAAGGTTCAAGCGGTCATCCAAGATCTCGGCTACAAACCAGGCAAACACAGCTCTCCCCGCAACCCAAGACAAAACAGATCCCCATTACTCAAACATCACACTGTTCTCCTCCTTTGGACCGGCGGCCGTGCTCATACAGGGCAACAACTTCAAGAAGGCGTCGCAACAGCAATGCGCCGCCATAACATCAACCTCATTGTCGATTACATCACAGACAACTGGACACCTCCACCCGTCCTCCGTCAAGGTCAAATTGATGGCATCCTTCTCCATGGCCCACCACTCACCCCCAAGTATCGCAAGTTCCTATCAAAATTTCCTGCCGTTTGGCTCTACTATCAAGGTGGTTCTGAATGGGGAGATCGCGTTCAGCCTGACCACCGACTCGTAGGCCAACTCGCGCTCCAATATCTCATCAAGCAAGATTGCTCAAACCTTTGCGTAGCAAGTTACGCGCCAACCTCAGACACACACACATATCACACTGAACGTTCCGATGCATTCCAGCAGGCCGCACACCTTCACGGTTACGAATGCCAAACCATCGGCCACTCACTACCTCAGCCAAAATCACAACGCGGGCTATATGAATTTACTTCGAAAATAATCGAAAACTTTCTATCACTACCTAATCAACCGGATGGACTCTTTGTCGCGAACGACCTATGCGCTAATGTCCACGACCAACTGATACGCAACAACATTACCCCTATGAAAGATGTCATTCTCGTTGGCAGTGACTGTGACAACATCGCCGACCAACGCCACCTCGAACCCCCACCTGTCATGTTCGACATCAACGCCTACACTGTGGGCCAGCTCGCCGTTCAATTATTACTCACAAGAATCTCACTCCCAAACCTACCACGCATGACACAACTCATTGAGCCTGAAATACTCATCCCATAACTACAAACAGTATTTATACACACAAAAAGACCAGTCATGAGACTGGTCTTTTTACTTTACTTCAACTATCAATAATCAATCACCATATTTCAACCAACTTGGCTCAATACAAGTCGCATCACCCACATCAACTGCAACACCTTTCTCAGCACTAGCCATCGCAGCAAATGCCATAGCCAAGCTCTTCAGATTATCTCTTGCAGAATGCCTTGCTACACGCCCATGATCAACTGCTGACATCAGTTCGCTAATCGTTCCATCAAAACCATCAGGAAACCAACTTCCTTCTAACTCAACAGCAGCCGTCCCCTGCTCCATCGTTATACTCAATTCCTGCTCACCCAAACTTACTCCATCACTACGTAGCGAACCCTTTGTACCAACAATTAACGTCGTATCACGTGCACCAAATCTTGTGTTCGCATCAAAATGCATCGTCACCAGCGCATCTTCATATTCAATATTCACTGTCGCCCCCAACGGCGGCTTCGCATCTTGCCCACTACAGTGACACACATTCGCAAACACCCGCTTTGCCTCACGATCACCCATATAACAATTCACCATATCAAACCAGTGAATCGCAAAGTCATACAACACCAAATGTGGCATCTCATCAAAAGCAGTACCCTTTACCCAATTATGATCCCACGCCACTGTCATTGAAATACTTGTTACATCACCAACCAAACCTACATTTATAGCTTCACGCATATACGAAACATGCGGCGCCCATCGACCATTCTGATTCACAGCCAAACACACACCTGCATCATCAGCAAGCTCAGTCAATTCTTCACCCGTCTTCAAATCCAGCACAAACGGCTTTTGGCTCAGCACATGTTTCTTTGCTTCAATCGCATCTTTAATTAGCGCTGCTCTAACATCTGGATGCGTCGCAATATCAACAATTTCAACATCTCGATCATTCAGCAACTCCTTATGCGTATCATAAACCTTCGCTTTAGGATAAAACTCATCACGCCTTTCACATGCTCGCTCATTATCCAAATCAGCAAAAGCAACAACCTCATACCCACCCTTTTTATATCCACTCAAATGCTGCTTCGTAATACCACCGCAACCAATCATTCCAATCTTCAATTTCCTGTCAAAATCTCTAGCAGGTTTATACTCAATCTCAGGCGCTTTCATCATCGCACCGGCATCAGCTTCTATCGTATAATTTTCAGTCATAACAACTTACTCCCTTCTTTCTATTGCTCAACACTCACAGCACGGTCAATCAAAGACAACGTCTTCTTCAATCGTGCACTCTCAACTGCTGTATCTACAATTTGCTGCCCAATTCGACATACCTCAACTGACAACGGCCCCTCAATTGCTTCATCTTCCAAAATACAATGCACAAAATAATCAATCGGCCCACGGTTTGGACTCACCAGTTCATCCACCGACAACTCCTTACCAATCCGATCATCCTTCGTTTGCACACGTATAACCGATTCATAATCATAACTTGCAATCGTACCCTTTGTACCCACCACAACAAAACCACACTTAGGCTGAGGCTGATTCACCCAGGGATCATCAAACGCGCCCCATCTTGTCTCAAACTTCGACAACCCGTTTGCATATTTCACAACAGTTACCGAATGCTCATCTACTTCTAACCCCTCAGGCGTAAACGTCGTAGTTGTCACCTCCAAAGGCTTCTCTCCACCATTAAACCATGTTCCCAACGTCACACCATACCCAAGATAATCCAATAGTGACCCACCACCCTCTTCTACTTTATAAAACCACGACGTATTTTTTTGTTTTAACTGTTCTTCAGGCGAAACCTTGATCTTATCCATATCATGAGCCAAAGGACCACGATTTCCATCATAATAATGTACCTCAATGACATCACCAATCACACCTTCATCTATCAAGCGCTTAGTCGTACGATGCGGAGGATACCATGCCAACGGCCAATTGATCACAAACTTCCTTTTTGGCATCACAGCCATCGCCGCAATCATACGATCCGCCTGCTCCAACGTCGCCGCAAATGGCTTCTCTACCATCACATGCACATCATACTTCGCTACTTTTTCTGTATATTCTGCATGAGTCGCAGTCGAAGCACACACAATCGCAATGTCAGGCTCAGCTCCCTTCATACACGCATCAAAATCATCGTAAATTATCTCATGTGACAACCCCAAGCGATCCGCCACCATCACAGGCCGCTCCTTCGTATGATGCCACATCCCAACAATCTCTACACGCTCATCCTCACTTGCCTGTCGCAGCAAATCACCCATATGCATATGATCGAAATTGATCCCAACAACTCTTAGCTTTTTCATATCAGTTCTTTCATTTTTAAACACGACAACACTTCATCGGCATGCAACTGGCTGGTAAAAACTAAATACATCCAATGCATTACGATTCAATATACGGTCAATATAAATTTCTTCTACACCTTTCTGCCTCAATATCCGTGGCAGCTCCGCAACCAACCAACCAACGCCCGGCCCTCCATCGTATCCTCGCCAATATGACCTCCTCGCCAAATCCATACCAACAACTAATTGTTCTGGATAATCAACACACAACTCAGCAATCAGATCTATCGAATAACTTTGCTCACCATTCAGTAACTCACGAAAATGGTTGTCATACTCCAACCTCACACCCATATCCAACAACGCCCGATGATACCCCTCATCCTTCACTCGATCACAATGCGATAACACCACATGCCCTAAATCAACTCCCTGCCCTTTTAATATCTCAACTTGCTCAACCCCAGCCGTCCCTTGTTCAGTATGTGTAATGATCGGACACCCAGTCCTTGCCGACACATACCCCGCTGCACAAAACACTTCCCTTTCTAAATCCGTTAACTTTTCATAACTCCCCGCAACCTTAATTACCCCTGCTCGATACTCTGTCATTTTACCATGAACAGCGACCATCCCATTCTCGATTTCCCCTGCAAAAAGCCTTACAAATTCATCACGCCCCATTTTCATCATCGCATGATCATCTAAGTAGTACTGACCCAAGTGCATTCCCGTCGGGCACACCACCGGTACGTTCGATCGTCTCGAAACTTCAGCAACCTTCTCGACATTTCGTCCTGGCCCCGTCGGCATCGTATCAACCACCCAGCCTCCCCCCAACTCTTTAAACTCAACCAATCCCTCAACTATCACATCTACATCACACAACAAGAATTCTGGATACTTCTCTTCAATAAATTCTCCATCGATAATCAAGTGCTCGTGTGCATCACAAACACCCAACTCATCAACTTCAACATCTCCCAAAATGCATCTTACAAAACCCATCTATCTAACCCTCGATTAGTTACACGACAAACTCACTACGGTTCATCTGCCATTCATCTCGCCCAACCAACGCTTGCTCGATAGGCCGTTCCAATATCGCCCCTCTGCAATACAACATCCTTCGCAACTCCTGCACATCCACATTAATCGCATCAACATCATGCACTAAACTCAAGACCGCCGCGTAACCAGCACCCTGCCCCAGACTCATCGTCTGCCCCATACTTCGGCAACTCGCATGAGCATCATGTGTCGCGCTGAAGCATCGCCCTGCCACCCAAACAGTCTGACTACCCCGAGGCACAATCGTCCCATAAGGCACACCATAAACACCATCACCCTCAACATACGCCCATGCAGTCTCATCTTCACCCGCTGCATTTTGTCGATGGTCTTCAATCGGAGCCCCACACAAACAAATCGCATCCTCAAACATTCGACCACCCAAACAATCATCGCGTGTCAGTCGATACTCACCATAAACACGTCTCGATTCTCTTACGCCAATATGATGCGCAAGCCCAACAATCTTCGCACCCTCATACCCCGGTACGCATTCTCGCAAAAAATCTTCATACAGAAACGACTGTTTTCTCCCTTCTTTTTCAGCTTCACTTAACGCTCTAAAATCAGTCGCATCAACATCACTCACACGCACTGCCACCGTCGCAATACACCCCTTCTGCACCATCTCATGCACGCTCCCCTTCTTGCGTGGCAACATATACTTCCCACTCTCCACAGCCTCCGCCATCTTATCCATCAACATCTTCTTACCACCGGCATCCGCATACCGACCCAAATCCACATGACTCATCCGGAACGTCGTCGTCATCGTCTGAGCAGGATCAACATCGCCAGCCTTCTCATATTCAATCCCAGCATGATGACACAAATCCGCATCACCACTCGCATCTATCATGCGCTTAGCCTTGATCTTATAAAATCCTGACTTCGTCCAGATCACAACACCCCTAAGTTCATCCGATTCCTCAACCACATCCACAAGCATCGCATGAAACCAAGTCTTCACACCAGCCTTCCCCAGCAAACGATCCCAAACATACTTCAATCGCTCCGGGTTATATGTCACTCCAGTACCTGCGCCATATGTATTAGGTCTCAAAAACACATCACCCGTCGCATCCAATTCATCAACCACCATATCCGGCACACCGCCAACAACCTTCATTGGCTGTTCCCCCGGCGTAAAAAAACCATAAAACGTATCTAACACCTGAGTACTCGCGCCACCCGCATAACCATATCG
Source organism: Planctomycetota bacterium (assembly GCA_016350165.1). Taxonomy (GTDB): domain Bacteria; phylum Planctomycetota; class Phycisphaerae; order Phycisphaerales; family Phycisphaeraceae; genus Poriferisphaera. The sequence continues at coordinate 160,568 of CP066225.1, forward strand.
CTCAACGAGTCCAACATTCACGCCCATTTCACCCGCAGCAATCGCAGCACAACACCCCGCGCTACCACCACCCACAACAAGCACATCCACCTCATCAAGAACAGGAATATGCTGTTTTGCTAGTACATTACACGACATCGCATGACTCCCGATTCAAATTAGCAAACAGCTTTGCCATCCTTCTTCCATGCTCGTCGTATGCCGCTTCAAATATCTCAGCCGCTCTTTCACCACCCACAACTGCACCGGCCGCAAGAGCCCGCGGTGGCTGTCCAGCTTCCGTCAATATTTCTGCAAGTTCTGCCTTAATGACATTTACCACCATACATCCACCCACCGTACTACCCGGACTCACCGGCTGCTCCATGCCTTCTATCCTCACCATCGCATCACCCACCGGCGCCCCAGTATCCAAAACAAGGTCTGCAAAATCCGTCAACTTCATGCCATCTTCACGCTTACTCTCACTCACCTCACTGTGTAACTCACTCACAAGCGCAACAACAAACACACCTCTTTTCTTAAATCCCTCCGCCATCTCAATCGGAACAATATTGCAACCACTACTACTCACCACCAACGCACTATCCACCTCATCAAACTCATAATTCCGCAATATACGATCAGCAAGCCCTTCAACGTTCTCCAGATACATCGCCTGTCTTTGTCCATTCGAACCGACAACCGGATGATGAAAACTTAGCGACAACTCAACCATTGGATTAAACCCCGGATAACTTCCATACCGTGGCCACATCTCCTCAACCATAATCCTGCTGTGCCCACTACCAAACACATGCACCATCCGACCAGCCAATATTGTCTCAGCAAACCGCTCAGCCACCTCACGTATCACCGGCAACTGCTTTTCAACAGCATCAATCAATCCGTAGCATTTCTTCAAATAACTTTCACTCGGTTTCAATACCCTATCTCCTGATTAGTATCTCATCACACTTGACTTTTCATTCATCATCGCAAATCGTGCTGCACCAACCGCTCCTGCTAAATCGCCTAACTTCGCAGCAACAATCGGCACACCCGACTCATTCACATACCATTCCATCTCTTGCACACGCTCCCGCAAAGGCTCAAACAACATCCCCTCACCCGCCTTCGCAATCCCACCACCAATCACGACAACCTCCGGATCAAACAGATTGATAAACGACACCACTCCACACGCTAGTACTTCTAAACTCCAACCCCAATATTTTTTAGCTTCAATTTCACCACCTTCAGCCGCCTTCACCAACGCTTCTGTCGACTCATACCCTGTCCTCATTTTCACCGTATGATTCCCAACCAGATCCTCCAGACTTCCACGCGTTCCGACAATATCCTTTTCCCCGTCAACATCCATGCAGATATGCCCCAAATGTCCTGCTCTTCCATTCACGCCCTGCATCAATTTTCCATCACTAACTACACCACCACCAACGCCTGTCCCCAATGTCAACATCACAACATGCTCATACCTTGCCGCAGCACCAACCCAACTCTCAGCCAACGTCGCAGCATGCGCATCATTCAAAACCTTAACCTCACCCCTTAAAACATTACCCCAATCCAAACCCTCAATTCCAGCCAGCCGGCCACGCATCCATCTAATACATGTATTACGCCGATCCGCCAATCCCGGCGATGCAATTCCTACACGTTCACATCCATTTCCCAACTTTTCTATCAATCGACCAACTCGATGTACTAAAACCTCTATATTTTCTATACTTTCCGCACGTACCTGCTCAATCACTTCTCCTTCTGCATTAACACTCACCCCTTTTATCACCGTCCCGCCAATATCAATACCGATCGCCTCAACTTCTGACATGACTCACCTCCTCACATATCTGACCTTCACTTACCGACCAGCCGCCATCAACCGCTAACACCTGACCTGTAACATACTTCGAACCGTCACTCATCAGATATACAACTGCATCATCCAAATCTTCTGCTTTACCAATCCGCCCGCCGTCTAATGGTTGCTTAGTCTTGATGAATCTTAGTATCTCATCATCACTTGCTGCACGACCTGCCATCGGCGTCTCAACCAATGCTGGCGCAATGACATTGCACCGTATATCTTCGTGCGCGTAATAAGCTGCTAAACTCTTGGCAAAACCGATAATAGCGCTTTTTGTTGCTGCATAAACATGCGTAGAAAAATATCGCGGCGAAGGGCTGTATCCCAACACACTGCCCATATTCAAAATCACCCCACCGTGACCTTGCTTTCTAAACTGATTTATCGCAGCTCGGTTACTAAGCATCATTGATTTCAGATTTAGATCTAATGTAACTTCAATACCCTCATCAGTTACATCATGCAGTGGACCGTCACCAAATTTTCTGCCACTACCACCTGCGACGTGATATAGCCCATCCAATTGCCCGGCCAGCCTTAAAGCTACGTCTATCGCTCGATTAGAGGTTGCAGGATCAATCGCATCACCGACAACAGTGATACAACGATCACCTAGCTGCTGCTTCGCTGATTCTGCAGATGATTCGCGCCGACCAACAACGACAACATACGCACCTTTACGAATAAGAGCCGCAGCTCCCGAAAGTCCTAAACCTGTTGTGCCACCGATGATGACAAAACATTTATTTTCAAGAATTAATCTACCATTTGCCATGTAATAAGATTAATGAGCTAAAAATCAGAAGCAATGCATTTAACAAATAAACTGATATGATGAGATATATGGGAAAAATCACACGATCGCAACGCGTTGATGAAGTTTACCATTCGCTAAAACATAAAATTGACAGTGGCTTTTTCACGCCAGGCTCGCGTTACATGAGCGCTCGCGATTTAAGCCAACGTTATGAGTTGAGCTACCAGACAGCCGACCGATTACTAAACGACCTTGAACATGAAGGCAGGCTTGTAAGACGTCCTCAATCCGGCACTTACGTTGCTGGCAATCTTCCGAAATTCAACCATGTTCAACTGTTTTTACCATCACGCGCAGTCATAAAGGATTCATTTTCTTATACGCTGCATGAACATCTTGAGCCTGCACTTAATCGTATCAATAGTTTTGATTACTCAATCAATATTGCAGAGAGCAATAAACATGTGAGCATAAAGGCAACTGGTAGATCAGTTGATATGGTCATGCGCAGCAATGTGATGCAAGATCATCAATTGAAAGAGGATGCGCTGCCGATGATTTGGATGCGACCGCGAATTCTTGTGCGTTGCATGGCAGTCGGTAGACGTGCAATTTTAATCAATGAGCCGCCAAATGTATTACATGCTGATTTGTTTGATTCAGTAGGTGTCGACAATACTGCGGGTGGTGTGATTGCAGGTGATGCATTACAAAGATTGCTCGGAAGGCGCGCGCGACTTGGCGTTATTTCAGGGCCGATTAATGACTTACGTAGTATTGAGCGTGTTAAAGGTTTCAAAATTCGTGCGCAAGACGCGGTGGTGTTGCATGCAGGTGGGTGGGAAGCATCACATGGAATGCGGGTTGCGGCTCAGGTCGCGAGAGCGAAGGTTGATGGGCTTTTCTGTGTGAATGATCGATTGGCAGATGGTGTACTTAACTGGCTGCGCAAGCATAAGAAACCTGTACCTGCTGTTGTTGGTTTTGATAATGCACCTGTGGCTAGTGAGTTAGATCTCTCGACGGTTGCGATTCCATGGGCGGAGTTTGCAGAGGAGCTGCGATTGATGGCGGAGAGAAGACTAAATGAGCCGGAAGCACCAAGCAGACGTGTGGAGCTGGTTCCTAAATTTATTGTGCGCAAATTCGCACAGAAATAGTTGGGAGCGATCTAAATTTTTGTTTTTATCAAACTGTTTTGAAGCATGTAAAAAATTGCGTGTTTGTGCGATATTTGAATAATTTATCTTTTTAACTTTATCGCATATCGTTGTTTACTGATGCTGGTCGTTGTGTAAGAAAATCACTAAACGCGCGCACAGTTTTTTTTGATTGCGCGCATTGAAAAGCCTTTAAAACAAGCGATTTTGTATTTAAGTGCAGCTAAATAAGGTAGTTAATTGCAAAACATGAAAATGGTCCAAAATAGCAATAAAACGCGCAAAAACGATCTGTTTTGGACAAAAATTGACATGGTTTTGCCAGAAAAGTGGCCTAAAACAAAGATTTTTCGTTTTCGTGCGCGCTTGCTCTAGTTGTTATTACGATAGTTTTGTGGTGAGTAGCCTGTTGTCTCTTTAATATGCCTTGCAAGTGTGTGGACGGATGTGTATCCCAGATTCTGAGCGATTTGCGGAATTGGCAAGTTTGAGTTTATTAACAGTTGAATAGCCCGCTTCACACGGATTGATCTTAGGTAGCTCGCCGGGGGCTGACCGATGCGTTGCGTGAAATGTCGTGTTAAGTGTTCACGTGAACAGCCGACGGATGCGGCGAGAGACTTGAGTGACCATGGATAGGTTGGTTGATTGATGATTTGATCGACGGCTCGGTCGACGGGTAATTGCTCACTTGATCTTTGTGATTCAGTTAAGACGAATAGATCATTGATGTAATTGTGAAGTAGTCGCGAGACGGTTGTAATTGAGAATGGCTTAGTAGTACTAACCATGCGATAGATGTTGATAAGTTGATCAATGTATGAGGTGTCTGAGGAAAGGTCGATAACTGGTGAGAATCGTGATCGTAGTAAGCTGATGTGTTGCAAGAGTCCGGAGCCGGAGAGATTAAGCCACATGTTGTCATAGGGTTGGTTATCGTGTTTGGAAGATTTGCGGCCGTAGGAAGATGACTCACCATAGACGAACATGAGTAAGTGTTTGGGTGGTACCTCGATGGTTTGATGTTTGACTTGATAGAGGATTGAACCTTCGAATGAGATTTGAAAGACGATGCTGTTGGATGGTGTGCGTCCACGATTGTCGAACCAATATGGTTGGCCGGGGGAGATGGTTAGACGGCCGGTGAATTGAACATGCCAAAGGGTTGGGAGAAGATTTTGCTCGCTAACTTCCATATCACAAAATGTACACTAGCAATCACACAAAGACAATATACAAGTGATGTTTTCGAGCGTATTATCACGTTATGTCAATTACAGGCAGATAATATTCTAAAAAGGATTTAAATATGGGCAGCGATCTTGAACAGGAACAGTTAGAAGCAAATGAGAAGGGGCATAGTGCTCATTTGAAGGATGCGGACTCGAAGCTTGGTTTAGCTGGAGCGTTTAAGCGGCCTATTAAAGTGACGGTGATTGGCGCTGGCTCATTCTTTACGCATCACTTGATGTGTGACCTACTCGATATCAAGGGGCTTTGTGGTGGTGAGATTGCACTTGTTGATATTGATGAGACACGCTTGGGGATGATGTATCAATTGGTTGGTGGTGTTGTGAAAACGAAGGGTATGGAGAACGAATGGAAGGTTGTCAGTTCGACGGATCGTCGAGAGGTGATGGGCGGCAGCGACTATATTATTTTCTGTGTTGAAGTGGCTGGGGTTGAGTGTGTTGAATGGGATAATGATATTCCGCTGAAGTATGGTGTGGATCAATGTATTGGCGATACGATTGGGCCGGGCGGATTGTTCAAGGCGTTGCGAACTGTTCCTGTGTATTTAGATATGCTTCGTGATGCTGAGGAATTGTGTCCGAATGTGACGGTGCTTAACTATACGAACCCGATGAATATTTTGTGTTTGGCTGGTGGTCGTACAAGTCAGATACCGGCAGTGGGTTTGTGTCACTCTGTTCAAGGGACGAGTCACAAGTTGGCAACGGATGCTGGTGTGCCTTATGAAGAACTGGTTTGGGAGTGTGCTGGAATTAATCACTTGGCATGGTTTACGAAGCTTGAGCATAAGGGTGTTGATTTGTACCCGCTTTTGCTTGAGAAGACTGAGGGTGAGAATGGGGATGTGTATGAGGGCGACCCGGTACGTTATGACATGATGAAGCATTTTGGTGCTTTTAGTACAGAAAGTAGTGGGCATCTGAGTGAGTACTTGCCTTATTATCGTAAGCGTAAGGATTTGATCGATCGTTATTGCCGAGATGGGTATTTGGGTGAGAGCCGATTTTATGCATCGAATTGGCCGACGTGGCGTAAGGATGGTGACAAGGAACGCTTGCGTGTTTTGAATGGTGAGTCAGAGCTTGTTAAGGAGCGTACGTGGGAGTATGCGTCCTGGATTATTGAAGCGATTGAGAAGGATGTGCCTTACCGGATATATGGTAATGTGATGAATCATGATGGGACGGGGAGTGGTAAGTTGATCAGTAACTTGCCGACGGATGGTTGCGTGGAAGTGGCTTGTATGATTGATAAGAATGGTATTAATCCAACACGCTATGGTAAGTTGCCTGCACAGATGGCGGCAGTGTGTGCATCGAATATGAGTATGTTTGATCTTGCGGCTACGGCTTGCATAGAGAAAAGTAAGGAAGCTGCGATACATGCGTTATTACTTGATCCGCTATGCTCGGCTGTTTGCAGCCCTGCAGAGATCAAGGCGATGACGCTGGAGATGTTTGATGTTGAGAAAGACTATCTGCCTGGCTATTAATAGGTTAGACGGATTACCAGTGAAAGAAGGTCCTCATTATGGGGATCTTTTTTTATGCAAGTGTAAGCTGATCAATGAAATGATTCTGAAAAGATGCTTCGGCGTTGAGTTCGATGACGTTCATATTGTTAGCAATATTGGCCAAATCTTGGAGAAGATCACGATCGAGCGTTGTCATGTATGCGCTAGCAAGCGAGGTGTTGCCAACAAGTTCAATTTGCTGAGTTGTGAAGTCGGGGAGAAGACCGCTGTCGATCGCGTTTTGCAAATCAATATGCATACCAAAACCACCTGCAAGATAGAGTTTTGAGATATCTTTTGGTTGCAGATTAGCTTTTTCAAGAAGCGTGATGATGCCGGCTGCGATGGCGGCTTTGGCTTGTAAAAGCTTGGCGATTTCAGCTTCGGAAACGAGCAAGTCATGGCCTAAGTGGAGTGTGGCTGAGCATCCGTCTTCTTTGTTGAGTCTATTTGCAAGTTTAGCGTATTGTTCTGTTGTGTAGTGGCCGTTTTTATCTATGATTTTCGTGTTTTTACCACTTGCGAGCAAGTCGATGTATGCAGAACCACAGAGGCCTATTGGCTGACAGTTGCCGATGACATTGAAGTTAATCTTGAATGGATCGAGTTGGAAATTAAGATGGCTTACAGCACCGTCACCTGCGCGCATTCCTGATTTGAGCCCTGCTCCTTCGAAGGCTGGACCGGCGGCAGTAGCACATGCTAAAAGTTGATTTTTATGTTGAAGAACGATCTCGCCGTTGGTACCGACATCGACGAGGAGAACGGCGTCGGATTCGTAATGCATACCAGTGGCTAGAGCACCACCAACAATATCTGCTCCGATGTAAGCAGATGCACTTGGTAACAGATGAATCGATGGAGAGGTTTGCGAATCAGGCCAATCGAGACCAATGTCTGCCCAATTTAGCTTTTTATGACTAAGGAACTGCGGCGTGAAAGGTATCATGCCCATCGTTGAGGGGTCAATACCTGCACAGAGATGGAGCATTGTTGTGTTACCTGCAATGACCATGCCTGCAATATTCGTGAGTTTAAGATTTGTATTACTGAGTAATTCATCAATAAGCGGCTTGAATGTTTTACTAACAAGTGCATTCTGTAGCTGCTTGAGCATGGTTAAATCGGTCATGCAAAGATTGATTCTTGTGAGGACATCATCGCCAAGATGCATCTGATTGTTGAATGAAGAAGCTTTGCTGACGACTTTGCCATCGTTTAAATCGATAAGCATCATTGCGACGGTTGTGGTGCCAATATCGACGGCGAGTGCGTAATGATTGGTTGCAGTAAAATCAAATATGGGTTGGTGCGCAAATGGGATATTGATGCGGTAATTATTGAGAACTGAAGGCTCAAATGTACTTGTTGAATGTGATGGAATGCGGATTGATACATTATCGCAGGTTGAAAAATCGATTTGGTATTCACATGCTTTGAGTGTGATGGGTTCATTCTTAGCAGTAATGCTTTGATCGGTTGATTTTTTATGAAGTTGGCCTTGCGTGAGTTCGATGAGGCAACCGTCACAAATGGAGCGTTCGCCGCAACGTGTGTTGAGAGGGAAGCCATGCTTGCGAAGAATGGTGGAGATTTGCTGTGAAACTTCGTCTTGTGATGTGAGTGTTATGTGATGTTCGTCTGTCGGTGTTTGGATGCGTAGCACAGGCAAGCTTTGCGATTTTTGGAGAATGCTTTCGTCGCTGGTCATGACGGCAGTCTGTCCCGGTTGAAGTACTAAAAAACGTTCGGAATCCCAATGGCCTGAGAGTAGAGATTCGAGTAAGCCTGAATCACCTGCTTGCTCGTCGTAATTCCAACCAAGCCAATTCGAGCAATTTTGAGTAAATGATTTATCTTGATCTGATACACCGACAGTAAGATGCACGTAGGTTGCGCGATCGTATGTGCTGAACCAATGTTGTTCCGACTGCATCAGATAATCTGCATTATCTTCGCCATATTTTCTGACGTATTGATCGTAGAGTTTTTTGTGTCTTTCAGGACCGGGTGGGAGATGGTGTCGATTCCAGCCAGGGGAGTACCAGTAGGTGCCGGGATGGTCGGCGACATACTGTGCGTATTTTTCTTTTGAACCAAGCAATAAGGTAATGCAATCGTGTGCACGCGGAATGACGAGTTTGGCTTTTGAAGTGGTGATGCCTTCGATTCCCCGACTACAGAGGCCATATCCGAGAACGATAGCATCGATATCAATCGATTGTTCTATGCGAGTAATTGCTTGCTGTAGCGCTACTCTGAGGCGTGGCGGTTCGTTATGCAACCCTTGTTCAAGTTTCTCGATATGCATGACCTGCGCATACTTACTTGCGTAATGCTCAATTTCGGTTTCAAGTACCGCACAGGTTATGACAGCGATTTTGATCATTTTGAATCCCGAGCAGATTCACACAATTTGTTAATGCGTGTATGTGAACTGACATTTATCAATAAACTCGTCATAATATACAATGAAGTAAGATGTAACTACATTTTCATTGCGGGGTTTGAATGAATTCTCTCGAACAACTATCACAGCCAAACATATCTGAGCTTGATCGCAGCATATTCCGACGTATTGCTCAGAACTATTTATTAAATTGGCCTGTTGGAATTTGTGTTGTTCAACCAGATGGTCAACGGTTGATGGCAAAGAATTGGTGGGCGGGTCGTGATTCTGTAACACATAGGGATTTATTGGCATTTAATGTCCAAGAAGGCTTGCGATTTGGAGAGCCTACGGTTACGTACTGTCCAGACAAACGTCTCTATTGGGCAGTGCCGATTATGCAAAATTCCAAGGTTTTAGGGGGAATTGTTGCTGGCACAGAGGAAGAAGCATTATTCCCATCCGGTATGGATCAGCCACCTTTGGATTTGAGAAAAGCCTGCTGCGAGCTTCGATTGATGATCGAGCGTGAGAATCTGACTAATTCGGCAGTGCTTGAAAAGCATCGAATTGATACTGAACGAGAACGTGAGAGAGCGGAAGTTTTACATCTACTAAAACTTGAAGATTTGAGTGGCGTGAGACAATTGTATCTGCGTGAGGAGCCGCGATTGCTTTCGACGATTCGTCAAGGCGACCGAAGCGAATCGAGACTTATAATCAATCGCATTTTAACAATGATACTGCATCACGCTGGTGACCGTTTTGAACTCGTAAAGAGTTTTATGATGGAGTTGGTTGCGACTATTTGCCGCACGGCAGTTGAAGCTGGGGCCGATCCCGAAGAGATGCTGGGTAACAATTTCCAGAGTATGACCGCGCTGGCATCGATACGATCTATGGAACAATTAGCACCATGGCTTCATGCTGTACTTGAACGCACGATGGATGCGATTGCAGCTCATCCTGATAACACATCGTCGATGATTATTACGAGTGCAATTACGTTTATGCAGCAGCATCTACATGAGCCGATTGGGCGAGATGATGTGGCGATGGCGGTGGATCTTTCACCTTCACATTTTTCCCGTTTGTTCAAACACCATGTCGGGCAAGGGTTCAATCAGACGTTGGTGAGAATGCGCGTCGATCATGCGGCTGAGCTGCTGATTAAAACGAGAATGTCGATCGGCCAAATTGCTCACGCTTCGGGATTCAAAGAGCAAGGTTATTTTGCAAAATCGTTCCATCGGCTGATGGGCCAATCTCCACGCTCATACAGGCAGCACCAAGCCAACTGCATGGCATAAATTTACCAATTTGATATTTGATTTCGTGTTATATTTGCATATTAACTCATTTATGCTGTTTTGTTTCGATTGATCCGCACAAAATTACCAATAGTACACCCAACATTACCAAGACAGATTTATCTTTTGTGTTTATGCTATTTGCACATAATCAAGGAGAGATAGGCTGTGGTTGTACATCGTGCGTCTGTGGCTGATATTTCTCAGGAGTAATGAAATGATGGATCTGAAAGATCTCACCGAAGCAATCAAAACGGGCAATCGCACACAAGCAACGAGTCTTACGCAAGAAGCGTTGGATGCAGATCTGACACCTCAATCGATCCTAGATGCGATGGTTGTCGGGATGGATGAGATTGGTGACAAATTCAAGCGGAATGAAGTATTTGTTCCTGAGATGCTTATCGCAGCCCGTGCAATGAACGAGTCCATGGCGATCTTAGAGCCTTCACTTGTAAAGAGTGGGTACAAGCCTCTAGCGACGGCTGTGATTGGTACAGTGCAAGGTGATTTGCATGATATTGGCAAGAATCTTGTGAGCATGATGTGGAAGGGTTCGGCACTGAACGTGATCGATCTTGGCACGAATGTTACGCCAGATAAATTTGTTGCTGCGATCAAAGAGCATGATGCGAAGTTGGTTGGGTTATCAGCTTTGCTAACAACAACGATGCCATCAATGAAGGCAACTGTCGAAGCGATTAAATCTGAAGAATTAAGTGATGTGAAAATTTTGATTGGTGGCGCGCCAGTCACACAATCATTTGCAGATCAGATTGGTGCAGATGGGTATTCACCTGACGCAGCGAGCGCGGTTGATTCTGCTCATCAATTGCTTGGTATTCGATAAATAATTAGTTAACCATAATCATTATATATAAGCGGGTTCTATCATGACTGGCAAAGAAATATTAATGTGCGCGTTAAGAGGTGAGGCTACACCACGCCCGGCATGGTTGCCGTATGTTGGTGTGCATGGTGGCAAGCTAGTTGACGCACCTGCTGATAAATATTTGCAATCGTCAGATTTAATAGTGAAGGGCTTATTAAGAGCGAATGAACTGTATCGTCCTGACGGTTTGCCGATTATGTTTGATTTGCAGATGGAAGCTGAAGTTCTTGGTTGCCAATTAAAATGGGCAGAAAAGACGCCACCTGCTGTTGTGACACATCCGATGAGCCTTATGGAAGGTGACGGCAAAACGTTGGCTGATTTGCCGGAGTTTTGTGTTACTAAAGGTCGGTTCCCAATCGCATTTGAAGCTTTAGATAGAGTCAAGCAAGAGATTGGTGAAGATGTTGCTTTATATAGTCTATTGACTGGGCCGTTTACGCTTGCGTTGCATTTACTTGGCAACGATATCTTCATGAATATGTACGATAATCCACAAAGTGTTTTAGATGTTATGGATTTTTGTGCTGATATTGGATGCCAAGTTGCAAAATCATATATTGAGCACGGTGCTGATGTGGTTGCAGTGGTCGATCCTATGACAAGCCAAATATCTTCAGAACATTTCGATGAGTTTGTCACACCATATGTCAATCGTATTTTCGATTGCATCGCATCAACCAAAGCAATGAGTTCAATGTTTGTATGCGGTGACGCAACACGTAATCTCGAAGTCATGGCTGCTCTTCATTGCAATAACATAGCGATCGATGAACAGATTCCATTGGATAAGATTCGTGATCTTGTCTTACCTGCAAACAAGAGCTTTGGCGGTAACTTAAAACTGACCACCGTTTTGCTAATGGGTGATGAAGAGGATGCGAAACTAAATGCAATCGAATGTATAGACTCAGCAGGCGATCAGAGTTTTGTGCTGGCACCTGGATGCGACCTGCCCTATGACGTAAAGCCTGAAAACTTGAGTGCAGTTGCTACGATGGTGCATGATGAGTATCAGCGTGATGTCGCTAGAAACACAATCAATTCGAAACAATCTGATAGTTTTGATGATATCGTTTTACCTGATTATCAAAATGAAGATGCCGTTATCATAGATGTTGTCACACTGGATTCTGAAGGTTGTGCGCCTTGTCAGTATATGTTCAAAGCCGCTTTGGATGCTCGCACTCGACTGGGAGACAAAGTGAAAATCGTTTTAAATGAGCATAAGATTACAACGCGTGAAGGCGTAGGTATGATGGTGAAATTGCAAGTGCCAAATCTACCTTCGATATGCATTGATGGTCAGTGTAAATTCGCATCGATAACACCCGATACTGCATTAATTGTCGAAGAAATCGTGAACGCAGCACGTAAGAAGCAAGAGGTTGAGTCATGATCCCATTAACGCTTGTAACTGGATTCCTTGGCAGCGGCAAAACTACTTTGCTGAAACGTTTTGCTGCGAATGCGAATGGAAAAAAGTTTGCGTTTTTGGTTAATGAATATGCTCAGTTGGATATTGACGGCCAACTGATGGATGACGCTGCGGATGTGATTGCTATACCGGGAGGATCTATTTTCTGCCGATGCTTAACGACTACATTTATAGAACAACTTACAACAGTAGCTGAACGAAACAAAGCAGAGCAATTTGACGGTGTAATTATAGAAGCGAGTGGTGTAGCAAACCCAACTGTTATACGTAAAATGCTTATTGAAACTGAGCTTGATCAACAGTTTGATATTGAGCATATCATTGCAGTCGCTGAACCAAACAGTTTATTGAAGCTATTGACAACGTTGCCTAATATTCGTGAACAAATTCAAGCTGCGGATATTGTGGTTTTAAATAAAATAGATCTTGCGGGTGATGATGAGATTGAAGAATCAATGCGCAAGATATTGGAAATACAGCCTAACGCTACAATCTCCAAGTCGGTTAACTGTGATGTTGATATTGAGTTGTTTAACGGTCAATGGAATCTTGACTTGGACGGTGAATATGCAAAATGTAAAGATCCGCATTATAGCCAATCTGTCATTTCTATTGATAGCAAGCCAACGCGTAGTGATTTGCATGGTTTACTTGCACGTTTGACCGGTGATGTTTATCGGGTAAAGGGGTGGGTGAATTGCTTTGAAGGCCCCACATACATAGATATTTCCTCAGGTAAATTATCAATAACTCCTGTGAAAACAATGGAACATAAGCCATCGGCATTAGCGGTGATTTATAACAGCGAATCAACAATTGATTTCGAGATGATTAATACAACTGTTGCTTGAAGTGAACAACAGGAATTATGTAAGTAAGGAATTGGTAGTAATGAATAATTATGAACGGTATATGGGCATGGTTAAAGGCGAACAGGTCGATTACGTGCCACGCATTCCAATTCTAATGCATTACGCTGCGAAGCATATTGGTGCTTCTTATGCAGATTTTGCTGGCGATTACAATACTCTGGTAAAAGCTAACATTGCTTTGGCTGAAGATTTTGGTGTTAGCCAACTTGATATCATGTCAGACCCTTGGCGTGAGACTGCAGACTATGGTGCTGAAATTGAATATCTTGAAACCACATGCCCGCAATGTTTGAAACATCCTCTGGAAGACAGTAAGGATTTGAGTTTGCTCACGCGACCTGAGGTTGGGAAAACAACGCGTTTGACTGCTGCGATCAAAGCTATTGAAGCTTATAAAGCATATGGTTACAAAGAGTATTCAATTACAGGTTGGGTAGAAGGTCCAGCAGCAGAGGCATCGGATATACGCGGCGTTAGCAACTTCATGATCGATCTGATTGATGATGAAGAATTCGCATGTGAATTGATGGATTTATGTGTCGATGTTGCTATCGAATTTGCAAAGGCTCAAATTGCAGCCGGAGCAGATACGATTGGCGTCGGCGATGCAATTGCAAGCCAAATGTCAGCTGATATGTATGAAAGACTTGTATTCCCCCGTGAAAAACGCCTTGTTGATGGCATCCATGAAGCAGGCGGATTAGTACGCTTGCATATATGTGGGAATACGAACCATATTCTACCTGTCGCTGCGTCACTAGGTGTTGACATCATCGACTGTGATTGGATGGTAGATGTTGTTAAAGTTCGTGAACTGTTCCCTAAGAACACGGTAATTGCTGGCAATCTTGACCCTGTAGAAGGGATTATGGAATCTACACCTGAGAAAATCCATCAAAATTTCATCGATCTGTATCACAAAGTTGGAAATCCATATTTTGTAAATGCCGGCTGCGAAGTTCCTATGGATACACCAAAGGAAAATTTACAAGCTCTCTGTAAGCCTATTCAATACAACAGTTCGATATAGTCTAAATTCATACAAACCAGACATACTTGATACTCACAAGTCACTAATGATGGCTTGTGAGTTATTTTGTGGAATAATCTAAAATGCCAACATATCGCAAATTCAAGAACAGTTAAGCGGCATAATACAAAACCTAAATACTATCTGATATGATTAATGTGCGATAATGAAACTAAAAATACGTGCTAAATTAATCCCTTTTCATACTCAGTGGGATATGGAGCGTGTAATGATACGGAAATATGCCTCTTTTTTGGTAGCTGTAATATGCTCATGCTTGCTGTGCTTGCATGCCTCAGCGATTGAGCTGCCTGCGGTCTTTACAGATCATGCGGTTTTTCAACACGGCACACCTTTCATTGTTTGGGGCTGGGCAAAGCCAAATGAAAAAATTACTGTTACATTTCAAGATCAGAATATTTCCACAACCACTGCTGCTACTGGTAAGTGGGAAATAAGCTTAAAGCCACTACAACCATCCTTTACCCCATCGCAGATGACAGTTAAAGGTGATACAGAAATAATTGTTGTAGATGACATTCTTATTGGTGAAGTATGGCTATGCTCTGGTCAATCAAATATGTATTGGACAGTTGAGAATACTGATCATGCTGAAGAAGTGATTGCTAATGCATCAAACAATACTCATATTCGAATGATCACTTCTCCTCTTCGACTTTCTGCAGAACCTTTGGATCGCATAAGCACTTCATGGCAAGTTCCTACATCTGATACGATCGTCAAATGGTCAGCGGTTGCCTATCACTTTGGTGTCAAGTTACAAGAAGAACTTAATATGCCGATTGGGTTGCTTTCTGTATCGTGGGGAGGCAGCAAAATTGAACCATGGATTTCTATGGAGGGATTCGGATCAGTTCCTCAAACTAAAACAATTTATGATTCACTTGTTCTGAAGGACCCAACTTCTGAATCGTATCAAGAACACACTGATGCGTATTTATTAAAAGTAGATCAATGGCTGGCGGAATCCAAGGAAGCTGTTGCTAACTCTAAAAGTATTGAAGCACCACCTGTATTTCCAAGTAATATTCAGCCTTATAAAAATATGCAAGATCCATCCATGATGTATCGTGGAATGATCCATGCTTTCGTCCCATATTCGATTCGTGGTTGTATTTGGTACCAAGGTGAATCAAACCGATTTGATGGTGCAAATCGTACTGACGAGTTGAGGCAGCTATATTTATTTAAAACTCAGGCTCTTTTAAATGGATGGCGAAAAGCATGGAATAATCCTGATTTGCCTTACTACTACGTGCAGATTGCCCCATACGAGTATGGCAAGGACGCAAAAGACATTTTGCCACAGTTCTGGGAAGTACAATCTGACATTGAAAAGAAAATTCCCAATACAGGCATGATCGTGATTAATGACATTGGTAATGCCAAGGACATCCACCCCAAAAATAAACTTGATGTCGGTCAACGTCTCGCGAATTTAGCACTACATGAAACGTATCAACGCAAAGAAATTCTTGCACGCGGCCCTCAAGTTAACAGTATGAGTATTAGTGGTAACTATCTTTTCCTTAAGTTTAGCCATGTTGGTGATGGTCTAGCAACACGTGACGGAAAAGCTCCTGATTGCTTTGAAATCATTGGTGATTCATCATGGCAAAATGCTGAAGCTGAAATTGTTTCGCATGATACTATTAAACTTTGGTCAGATGAAGTTGAGAAACCTGTAGCCATCCGATATGCATGGAACAAATTATCTTCGCCCAACCTGATAAACTCAGCTAACTTACCAACCGGTGCGTTCAAATTAGGCAGTCCACCCGACTTAAGTACCATGGCATTAAACGTGCCTGAGGCAGAAAAATACACGACTGTTTACGAAATTGATTTAAATAAGCTCGGCAATGAAATTCAGTACGAAACTGATATTTCTGATCTTGTAAAATCATATGATCGCATTGCTTATTTCCTTGAATTGGAAAGTGAAAAAGGCAATGAGTGGATTTTTGTATCTTTAGATGCATTCACACAGGATGCAACCTTGATCGGAATACCTTCCGTTGAAAGCGGCGCCATTTTCCAACAATCCGTAAGCAATATCAATGTATACACCAATAAATCCGGCATCAAAGTTGGTAAAGGCTTCATTGGCAATATTGAATTTTGGCCTAATAATTACGGGCAATCTAATGAAAAAAATATCACCGGTGCCTCTTCAACTAAATATGATTTCGGCGATCAAATGAGCCCCAGCGGTACGTATGGAAGCATGCAAATCCATCTAACAAATGAGGCAACAACGCTATTTGCCATCAATGCATGGAAACGAGGCAAGACTGTTGACATAGGTATTGGCAACAGTCCCGGTGAGCATTCAGACTGGACATTTTCAAATAATGGCGAGCAATACAAAGCGAAACGCCTAACTGTTTTAGTAAAATAAAATTAACTTTTTGATACAATTCTGACACCACGAAGGTGCAAGCTATTAAGCTTGCACCTTTTCTCATAATTATGCGTTACTTTGATACTTTAATATCCTATAACCGGATTTTTACGTGCCAAACATGGCCGCAACTTCCAATAGTAATGGACAAGATGTTCATCCAACTGTCCAAAGAGGAGCGAATTTTAAAGAATCCCACAAGGCGTTTTTCGAGTAATCGCAGTACTTAAAAAAATACAGAATTCAAAACATCTCGTCCGGCTGCGCAACATCGCTACCAGTCACGCGTATGAGTTCCGATGTTGATGCGTATATAAACATGAAGGCAACTAATCCCAGCTCAGATCTTTTCGGTCATAGAAATATACAAAACCATCTTCAAAGCCAAGTAACATATTTGGTTTACGTGAAATACCAATGTTAGTTGGCACACCGCTGCATGCGTGCTGCCCTACACGTAAAGGCTTATCTTTGTATTTAATGTAAACGGGAAATGCATAAGATGGCTCTAAGTCAGTACCAACGTTTTTCATGAACAACACACTTGCGCCTTTCAGCCCAGTACTACTTTTACCTGTTTCTTTCGGCAAGCCATTTTCTTTATTCGGTACTGATGCATGGCGTGGACCACTGACCATTAGATCTTTTTTGCCATCCAGATCCCAGTCAACCAGAACCATTTTGAGGCGACCTGTTCCTCCTGCATCGATGAAGTTGGCGGAGATATTTGAGCCATCCTCTAAATGAAGCTTGCCAAGATCTTTTACGTTCTGATTATCAATGCGCTGATACCAATGAAACTCATCATCGTCATCCAAGGTTATGTACACCATACGGCTCCCCATTTTGCCTACAGCAGGCTGTACGCGCCATGTACCATGGAGTTCCAAGCCCCGACAATATAGCCGTTGCTTACGCGCGAGTCGCGGTTCTGTACGACTGCCGACATTGATGCATATGTATTGTTCATCTGCTGAGCTTCTTAGGACGAGATCCAAATCACCATCTTCGTCCCAATCAACAACTGTAGGTGATGTGTATCCCCATCTTGATTCTTGCGGGCCCTGTATTCCTCTGTAGCCAGGCGACTCCATTATGACTTCACCGCCTGCCGCAACAGGTACACCATTTTTATATCTTGGACTTCTATTGCTTCCGACGTTCTCACAAAAAAGTACAAAACCTTGCGAGTTACCAACGATCAAATCTTCATCGTTGTCGCCATCCCAATCCACGCTATTCAGCACTGGAAGTGAACCGAGATATAGAGGGGCCTTTTTACTTAGCACATATTTAGGCGACTTGTAAATTGGATTACCTTCTGTATCAAATTCACCGCTGAATTCGTACCAGTACAAACCCGATTCTCCACCTGCAATGATATCGCTATTGAGTCCTGTTTTATAGTTTGGAAACTGAATCGTGTGCGGGTTGATCGCTGGATGCCTATGAATGAGACCGCTTTCTTCATTCTTTACAAACAGCCCACTTTTGTACTTCGATAACTTGCTGTCATTTCCCGAATTTTCGTAGAAATGAAATTGGCCATACCACGAACCAACGATCAAGTGTTCTTTGCCTTTAGGCTCAAATTGAACTCTCGCAATCTGCCCTGCGCGATGCAAGATGTCTTTATTATCACCCGAGATGTCTGCAATTTGCTCGAAATCATCAGCATAAATATTTTTTAAGATCGCTTGTTCTAAGTGAACATATACCCAATTGCCTCGCCATACACCTCGGCCGTTAAAAGAATAGTATCTGGGATGACGCCAAGATCCTTTTGGCATATAAGCAACTTTATCATGCACAAGTAAAGCAAGATGGATCGATCCATCAGGCTGCGGTGAGGCACTGAGCATATTCACACTACCATTAAAATTGCTAATTTCCAGCGGCTCTGCAGATTGTACAAGTGCTACCTTTTTTTTATCGAGAACATATCTTGTAATCTGATTATTTTGAATTAGCCAAACATGTACGCGACCATCATTACCCTTAAAGGCGTGGCCACGTGGTGTGTTCTTTCTAATTTCAAATGGTGTTCGAACACGTTGCTTTTCTATGAATCTTGGCTGCCCCTCTTTTCCCTTGCCAGCATATTTATATAGATAAATGCCTTTCTGGCTGTTATATCCATTTGCTCCAACTAACAAAACGTCTGGCCGTTTGCCGCCATGTGTATTAATCGCACCTAAGACATTGCAAGATATGCCTTTGGATAAAATACCCCAATCATTATTATTTGTTGACACACGTGTACCGCTTGTAACCTGAGCAATAACGTTATTGCAGAAGAATAAAAGTAAAAAAACGAACCACAAAGGAATCATCTTATTTTTCATTATTATCACCACGGAATTAACAGATAGATATGCAAATTTACCCGGAAAGCTAGTCCGACAACGACGCATTAATGTTCTCATTACACCCTATATTAAAAGAAACCTATTTCTTATTGTTGCTATGCGTGCTGGTATAGTAATGCATGCAATCTGTTTTGCATAGAGATTCCCATGGAGACTCCCTCACTCTTCAATTGCATAAATACTCTAGTTGTTTACGGTGATTAGATACGTTTATGCTGCTGACACAAAATTTAGATTTGAAACGTTTGCATTATGGTCTGCATAAGCGCATAAAAAAAGGTCTCGTCCGGGGAGGCAGCCGGCACGAGACCCGATCCAGGGCAATATTATCTTTCTCCAAAGCACTACTGTGCCCCATCACAGTTTGCCACACGTTGTTTCGTGCGTGTCACTGTTGACGTTATTAGTTATCCAATTCACGCCCTCTCAATGCCAACAAATCACATTGTTTTTCTTAGACATCAGTCCATCTGTACCGATCAGGTAAATCTGCCCTATTAGCCACACACAGCAACACCCTGCTATACTCTTACTTACTGAATTTCAGTGATGAATCAGGCCCAAAAAGCCAAATTTCAGCAATGAATCATCAAAAAACCGCTCAACAGAGATTGAAGCATGAGCAAAATAGAAAAAATTGGCCTTTTCCCCGGTACCTACGACCCTATCACCAATGGGCACCTCGACGTTATCAAGCGAGGTCAGCACCATTTCGATCGACTCGTCGTCGCCATCGGCCACAACCCTGCCAAAACCCCTCTCTTCTCACTAGAAGAGCGCATTGATATCATCCAGCAACTCATTCACGAACAATGCGATCCATCAATCGTTGAGGTTCAGTCTTATACAGGTCTCACCGTCGACTTTGCACGCTCCATCAATGCAACTGCAATCCTTCGTGGCCTTCGAAACGTCACCGACCTCAACTTTGAGTTTCAACTCGCTTTAACTAACCGTGCCATAGCTGACATCGAAACCATCTTCATCATGTCAGGCGAAGTGCACGGCTACACCTCCTCAACCCTCATCAAACAAATCGCATCAGCTGGCGACATTCAACGTCTCAATACTCTCCTTCCAAAACTTGTCATTGATAAGATGCAGGAGAAAAAAGACAACGCAGGAGGCAAGCTTCCTTGGCGGACCGTTGACCATTTCACCGAATCCGGCGACGAATAATTCACTCCCCCAACAACACAACTAACCATCAAATAGACACGGACATTATCATGGACTACCGCATCATCAGTATTGGCACACTCAGTTCTCACGAACTCTGGGATAACCAAACAGCACCACGAACAGCCCACGCTACGACCACATTAATACGCACAGACGACCGCATGATCCTCGTCGACCCTGCCCTTCCTCCACAAGCAATCGCCGCAAAACTCGCTGAACGTGCTGGTATCACACCAGACGATATCACCGACGTTTTCCTCACAAACTTCCGTCCTGCTCATCGTATGGGGTTATCCGCTTTCTCTGATGCACGTTGGTACATTAGCGAAAGAGAACGCGAAACCATCGGCCCTGCCCTTATCGAACAATTCCAGGAAACCGAAGATCCCGACATACAACAACTACTGCAGTACGAAGTTTCACTCCTCAAAAAATGTGAAGCTGCACCAGACAAATTCGCATCTCAAGTCGACCTCTTCCCATGTCCCGGCTACACCCCCGGCACATGCGGCCTCTTACTCCTTGAAACAAGCCAAACCACTCTCATTGCAGGTGATGCTGTCCCCACAGTCGAACACTTCGAGCAAGGCCGTGTTCTCAAAGGTGCGATTGATATTGAACTCGCTCAGGAATCATTCGTCGAAGCGCTCGAAATCGCAGACATCATCATCCCCGGCCACGACAACATCATCATCAACAAATCAAAAAAGCACTTTTGATTTACACAAGCATATAATCACAAAAGCACGACCTCATGGCCGTGCTTTTTTAGTATCTATTCATCAATTAGACGATTACCACTTCTGTATCATTTCAACATGATCTGTATATTTACCCAACATCGGCCCGCGTCTTAATGTATACAGCGGCATGTGCGGTGGACAAAACAACCGCCATCTCAAAAAGATCGGCGAATCCGCGTAACCAATCCCTCTCGAAATCCCAATCATCATATCCCGATGTCGTATCATCCCCGATGAATACTCCAACGGCAGATCGGATGAGTTAAACATTGCTTTACCCCAAGGCATTCGCATCTGGCCACCATGAGTGTGTCCGCCCAGCATCAAATCAACTCCCAAATCTGATGGCAACATAAACTGATGCGGATAATGTATCAATCCAATCCGCAGTCGCTCTTCATCTCGCCTACCACACTCCAACTCTGTATCCAACGCCACCTTCACACCATCAGGTCGCACACTTTCCTCAACATTAAATCCCAGCACATCAATATGCTGATCCATCACCTTCACGCCCTCGTCCTTCAGCCACCGAATCGGCACCTCACCCGATCGCCTGCGGAATTCACTAAAATCATGATTCCCAAATACGCCATACATTCCATACGCAGGCTTCAAACGATCGCACACCTTCCCCAGAACCTTTAGCGATGCATCCTCGTCCCCTGGCCGACTCATATAGTCTCCAGTAAAGACCGTCAGGTCATGCCTGATCGACGTCAACTGATTCAATAATTTGGCAAAAAGACGCCCATGACGCCTCACATGTAGGTCAGAAATGTGCAATACCCGCATACCATCCAACTCGTGCGGCAGATTCGGCAACTTCACATCTACAGGCTGTATCAATCCGTAAGCTAGCGGCATGTCCCTGATTCCATTCAATTTGAGCTATTTTCCCCCACCCAAACCCAGCCAGCGCATCCTTTATAACACCATTTCCCCCGCCTGACATCTACTCTCATCCCTCCACATCCAATCCTCTCTCACTCCTCAAGCCCTCCGCAACCACTTAATCACCCCTCATTTCCCCCTTCACCCCCCAATCATGACACCCATGAACACAATTCACCCCCTTCATCCATATAAATCGTAATTTAAACGCAAATCACTCTTGCGAGTTTTCTTTGGAAAACTTATCTTAAATGTGCTTCAGAGCATAAATTAGTGCAGCATCATGCAGCAAAATCGTTTATGATACTGAGGTCTTTTGACTCAATTAATCAATATCGAACCTTTTCTCCGGTTGCAGGAGTAGTTTCATGGCAAAGATGTTCTACACACTCGAAGAGACGGCAGCTAAACTTGGCGTCAGCGAGCAAGAAATTAAAGATATGGCTGCGAGTGGAAAACTCCAGCAGTTCCGCGATGGCGACAAGCTCATGTTTAAGTGTGCTGAAGTTGACGCGATGACTGGTGGCGGCTCTTCTAAACTCGAAGATTCAGCTGGACCAATCCCTCTAGTTGACTCACAGACTACTGACGCTGTCAGCCTTAGCGATACTGCCATCCCTCTCATGGGTGACACTAACGCTCCTGGTAACAACGACTCCACTGGCATCTCAGTCTTTGACGCCGGCGAAGTTGAACCAGCTGATCCAATGGCTCAGACTGCTGTTACGAACCAAGGTAGCCAAATTTCTCTCGAGTCCGTTGGTTCTGGCTCCGGTCTTCTCGACCTGACCCACGAATCAAATGATGCATCACTTGGTGCTGACCTTCTCGAAGATATCTACCCAGGCTCAGGCGACACCGCTGCTGGCACTAACCTTGACTCAGCAATCGGTTCCTCTGGCATCTTCGATCCAGGCCTCTCAGCTTCTGGCGCAACATCAGGCCTCGAAAACCTCGAAGGCTCAATGTCAGGCACAATGACACCTCCTGCAGCAATGGGTGCACCTGTCGCAGCAGACTCAGGGATCGTTGACCTTTCAGACAGCTACGAAAGCCCAAGCGGCGGCTCAACCGGCCTCCTCCTCGGCACAATCATCACACTCGCAGTTGCCCTCATCGTCCTCGTCGGTGCTCACGCTGACGTCCAGACCATGATCACTGGCATCCTTCGCGAAGGCGACAAGTACGCAATGGGTAACTCATTCTACATGCTCGTCGGCGGCCTCTTCATTGTCACACTCATCACTGGTGGCATCGGCCTCGTCCTCGGCAAAGCTTCTTCATAAGCAACGCCAACAATTAAAATATTCAAAACTGGTGAGGTTCACGCCTCACCAGTTTCTTTTTATACTTTCTCACCCAACTCAGTTTCCCTCTTATAACCCACCGTTGTAAAATATCTCCTCGGCAAGACATGATGTCACGCCTCCTTCCCCTTATTGTTCACCTGAATGGAGACACCAGTGAAACTTAGCGGATACGGCAAAAATGAGTGGCTCACCGCCATCGCTATCTCAATTCTTCTCATCGCGACATGCATTCTCTTCGACTTCTGGTACCTCTCCTTCGTCGTCCTCCTCGCCCTCACTTTCGTCATCCAATTCTTCCGTGACCCAGATCGCCGCATCCCCTCACAACGTGGCGTCGCCGTCGCCCCATGTGATGGCAAAGTAACATCCATTCACGAAATCGAAGAATACGAACCCTTCGGCAATCAACCAGCCGTTTGCATCCGTATCTTCATGTCTGTCTTCAACGTTCACGTAAACCGCTCACCATGTCATGGTCGCGTTCAGACCATCACCCATACCCCCGGTAAACACACCAACACACTCAATCCAAACTGCTGCGAAATAAATGAGCGCAACCTCATCCTCATGACACACCCAACCAAAGGCCACCCAGTCGCAGCCGTTCGACAAATCGCAGGCCTACTCGCTCGCACCATCTGCTGTGCCGTCGATGAAGGACAAGTCATCCAGCGTGGCCAACGTATCGGCATGATCAAGCTCGGCTCAACTACCGAGCTCTATATCCCCAAAACACTCCTCGACAAAGTCGTCGTCGAAGAAGGCCAAACAGCCTACGGCGGCCTCACCGTACTCGCTCAAGTTAAATCACAAGACCACACCCAACCAGCTTCAACCGTCATTACCGATTCAAAAGATGACACACCAGATGAATCAGCCAATCTGGAAACTTCAGAAACTGAAGAAGTAAAAGAAACTACTGAAATTACAGATAAATCTGAGCAACAACAAGATGCTGAAAAATCTGAAGAAACAAAAGAAGAAGCTGAAACAACCGAAAAAGAATAAGCTTCAATAAAACCAACCACAAAAAAAAGGCGACCCACTCAGGTCGCCTTTTTCTTTTCCATTTCACTTACTCATAATTCGCCACGATCCCGCCCGGCACCCTCGCATTATCTAACCCCTTCATCACCAAATGCGATGAATCCGCCAACCCAATACATCGCGGCGTCGCCACACCATCAATCCGTTCATCCAACAGCACCGTCGTCACCGACGTCGGCCGCAAAAAGAACCCCGCCCAAAACTGCGGCAACGGAATATTTAACAAGTGCGCCAACCACGTTAAACCAAACCCACCATGACAAAACACTGCTACCGCAGCATCATTCGATTCTTCAAATCGGTACAATCCCTTCTCATCCCTCACATACCCATAATCCTCAAACAACCGATCCGACCCTTGTTTTATAGTCTCAAATTCACTCTTGATCTTTTCATCACTAAGCAAATCATACGCATGCCAATCATCCCAACTCGGCTGTGGCTCAATCTCCCTCACCTCATGACCATGAATGTTATACGCCGCCATCCGCCGCCCGTTATATTCCTGATCAACACGCCAATCCACCTCAGCTGTCCAATCCAAAACCTCAATATCCATCCCCTTTCGCTTCGCCGTATACTCCGCCGTATGCATCGCCCGTCCCATCGGCGAACTATAAATCTTATCAATCTGAACATCATCCAACCGCTCACTCAACGCCTCAGCTTCCTGATGTCCAAGTTTCGTAATCGTATTATTCTCATAATCCGGATCAGCATGACGAATCACATACAAACGCATATAACAACTCCGTAATTTTTGAAGATTAAACTTCCCACTCCCAAAAAACTCTCCCCTCAGCGCACCTTGCAATTATTTTCCCCACCCTCCCTAAAAATAAAAAAACAAAATCAATCAATACTAACAATACTCTGAAATATATTGGCCACTGAACTTACGTCTATCTAATCATTAGTTTGTCTTATAGTAGCCCTTTCACAACATCTTCTATCCCTTCTTCAACTAACTCCGCCGTATGAGCCATTGCCCACTCAATTTCATGCCCTTCACTCACCACCACATACCCGCTCAACTTCCCATCGCCAACTATATTTTCAACCCCTGCCCCCACACACCCAACGCCAGCCCAAACTTTAACCCCCTCTTGCCCATATCGACGACTCATTTGCGTCACCCCCCAAACAACCTTCCCTTCAAGAGACTGGCCATCCATCTTCCCCTCGCCCGTCAAAACCAAATCCACATCCTTAACGCGTTCAGCAAACCCAACCGCATCAAGAACCAGATCAATTCCAGATTGTAGTTCTCCACCTAACATCGCCATCGCCCCACCGCCCAATCCACCCGCCGCACCAGCCCCTGCGATCATCCTCACATCCACACCCAAATCTCGTTTCATCACCTCCCCTAAATTCCCCAGCCCCGTATCAAGCTCCTTCACCGTCGCCACATCCGCCCCCTTCTGTGGCCCATACACCATCGCTGCACCATTCAATCCGCACAAAACATTCTTAACATCACAAGCAACATCCAATCTCACACCTCCAAGTACACCTCCCTCAGGCATCACCACTCGCCTCACCTCTCCCAATTTCTCACCACACATCACCCCCTCAATCTCTTCCCCACCTTCACCCAAAAACGCCACTCCAAGTGCCTGTGCCATACCACATCCCCCATCATTCGTCGCACTCCCCCCAATTCCCATCACAATACGTTTCACCCCTTGTTTCATAGCACATTCAATCAACTCACCCACACCATACGTCGTCGTCGTCATCGGATTACGCAACTCGCTCGGCACCAACCCAAGCCCCGCCGCTTCAGCCATCTCAATCACTCCCACATCACCACACAACCCCCACTTCGCCTCAACCCTCTCCCCCAATGGCCCCGACACCTCATCAATCCTCACTTCCCCACCCATCGCTGTCACCAACGCATCCACTGTCCCCTCACCACCATCAGCCACTGGACACAAATCCACCACTGCCTCAACTTTCTTCCACTCACAAGCTGCCTTCACCCCCCTTTCCATAGCCGCAGCAACATCCACCGCAGCAAGCGATTCCTTAAAACTGTCAGGCGACACCAAAACTCTCAATTTCCTATTTACCATACACACATCATAATCTCACCCACCTCACCCCGAAATCCCTATCTCCAATTCCACACCCACCCTCAACCTCTTACAATACACCTTATGAGTAACGCAGACCCAACAACCACATCCCCCGAGCAGGCCGCCCACGACGTCGCCATGATGCGTCTCGCCCTCGATCAAGCTCAACTCGCAGCCGACCTCAGCGAAGTCCCAATCGGTGCCATTATCTACAAGCAAGACCCCACCGACCCATTCAATCCCAACAAAACCAAAATCCTCGCGCAAGCTCACAACCTGCGTGAATCCACTGCCGACCCCACTGCCCACGCCGAAATCCTTGCACTTAAGCAAGCTGCTCAAACCCTTCACACCTGGCGTCTTGATGACTGTGGCCTCGCCGTCACCTTAGAACCTTGCCCCATGTGTGCAGGCGCCCTCATCAATGCGCGATTAGGCCACTGCATCTACTCACTCTCCGACCCCAAAATGGGCTGCGTCGACACCCTCTACTCACTCCTCTCAGATACCCGCTTCAACCATCGCCTCCCCTCACGCAACGGCATCCTCGAAACCGACTGCCTCGCACTCCTCCAATCCTTCTTCAAAGCCCGTCGCAATAAAAACAACCGCCCACCCAAGCCCAAATACAATCCCACCAACGACTAACACATCACCCCCTCTCAAATCATCCTTCCCTATACAACTTTTCAGAACTTTTATAACTTATACTTGTTTTATATAGCTGATTTGCTATATTTAAATGATCAAGTGTATCTCACACGCGCTTCGCAAACAGGACGAGAGAAAGACACACCACCACACATCCCTCTCCCCCTCCACCACTCTCCTGCTATGCAAAGCCATTGTTTTTGTGTATTCACAATGCGCCTACCTGCCGCATAGCCCTATTCATGGAGCGAAACATGCTTCAATTGACATCCAAATCTATTCATCAAAACCAACACAACACACACTCTTGGCGTAAAGCAACTTCCGCACTCGCCCTCAGCGTCACAGCCTTTGCCCCTGTCACACTCTCATACGCCGCTGACAAGCCTGCTCCCAACGTTGTCGTCTTTTTCGCTGACGACATGGGCATCGGCGACACCTCCGCCTACCAAGACCTCACAGGCAATGCCAACAAAGATCAAATTCATACCCCCAACATGCAGCGTCTAGCCGATCGCGGCATTCGCTTCACCGACGCCCACACCGCCGAAGCAGTCAGCGCACCTTCACGTCTCTCCCTCCTGCAAGGCGTATACTCCTTCAGAACACCCAACCGCATCGGCGCAACATCCACACGCAAACAATCCATGTTCTATGGCGAGCGACAAACCTTGGCCTCAATGCTCAAACGTGGCGGCTACGGAACCTACGGCGTCGGTAAATGGCACGTCGGTATGCAAATGGAAGAAGGGGGCGAAGGCAAAGTCTATGAAGGCCCTGTACAAGCAGGTTTTGATCACTTCACAGGCACACCCAACAACTTCGGCCACACAAATGACTGGGCAGGCATTCTCAAAGACAACAAAGTCATGCGCTACGACGCCAACGGCAACCTCGTCAACATGGACGACCCCAACGCCGTTGAATGGACCGACGAAGACCCACAAAACTCAAGCGATCCGTTCAACTCCATAGCCAAAATACAACAAACAAACCTCGATGCAGCACAAGAATATCTCTCAGATCACGTCACAAACAAAGCCGACAATCCATTCTTTCTCTACTACGCATCACCCGCCAATCACCGTCCATATATCCACGGCGGCGAACTCGACGGCGTCCCCGTTGACGGCCGCAACATGAACGGCGAACGCATCCTCGGCGAACTAGATCCAAACACCAACACACCAACAGGCATCTACGCCGACGCATACCAATCCAAACACGACAAGAAACAATGGGCAGAAGAACTCACCATCGAAAACGGGGTCGTCAAAGACACCAGCATCTCTCAACGTGCTGACATGGTCTACGAAAACGACATCATCATGGGCAAGCTCCTTGACTATCTCGAAAACACCGATGACCCTCGCAACCCCGGCCACAAACTCATCGACAACACACTCGTCGTCTTCACCTCAGATAACGGCTCCGCTGTAGACACAGAACCTATGGTCGGCTCACTCCCCGATGCCAACGGTGAAACCTCACCGCTCTCAGGCAGAAAACACTCCGAACTCGAAGGCGGCACACGTGTTCCATTCATCGCAGCATGGGGTGACAACTTTAGCTCAGGTGAAACATCCGATGAACTCTTCGGCACAACAGATATGTACGCAACCATCGCTTCCGCTGCAGGCGTTGAACTCAACGACACCGAAGCCGTTGACTCAGAAAACGTACTCGGCTACTTCACAGGCAACGCCGAAGACGGCACACGCACAAAAGGCCTTCTATACAAGGACGATGGCAACATCATCATCCGCCGCGGCAATCTCAAGCTCATCGCCACCGACCCTGATTACGTCAAATCAAACAAAGATAAATACAATCCTGAAATCGACTTTGCTGACCTTGAAGTCATCGGCGTCTACGACCTCGATAACGACATCGACGAATCCAATAATCTCATGAGTACAGGCTCCGCTACGCAACAAGCCCTCTATGCCGACATGCTTCAAACACTCGAAACATACGTCGCGCAAGGCTACACACGCAACGGCGCCATCCCAATGTCCAACGGCGCAAATTTCGTCGGCGGCAACCTCCTCGACACAAACAACTGGTTCTCACACTTCAATGAAAGTGGTGGCAACCTTCCAATCCTCACCAAAGATGCACCCAACTTCATCTTTAAAGACGGCATCGTCGACATCGATGCTATCACCATCGAAACAAGCAAGTTCGAAGACAAGGCAGTCAAGAACGCATGGTTCATCCAACGCAACGGTACAATTACCTTCGACAACGATGACAACGTCTCCGATTCATTCTTCAACGTGAAGTATCAACTCGAAGGCGGCACCATCAACCACAACGAGTCACGCCTTCTCCTCAACGACAACTCAGAATTTATCCTCGATGGTGGCTACCTTTACATGCCCGAACAATCACTGCGTCTTCGCAGAGATTCAAACAAATTCCTCATTCTCTCAGGTGTTGCAGAAGCTTCAGACCTTTGGCTTTCTTACGGTGATAACCACGGCGGCACCGGCTCTAAAGTCGTTGAATTCGGCATCGGCGACGGCGTCCTCATCCTCACTGGCAGTGAAGATATCATCCACATCGATGCTGACCTCGACCCAACCAACGACTTCATCAACTTCGTCGCCGGTTCCAACGGCAAACTCATCTCTAAACTCACTGCCCAAGATTTTCTCGAACTCTTCCAATCAAACCACCTGCGTTTCGATGGCATGTACGACGACCAACTCACAGGTGAATTCTCAGACTATTTCAATGTCGAATACATCGACGATGGCTTCACCGTCCTCTCAATCACCGCACTCCCAGAACCAACCACACTCGCATTCACAATCCCAACCCTCGCTATCACAACACTCAAACGCACACGAAAAAACGACTAACCATCAATTAGACAAAGCCTTTTCCATATATCACGAGCGGCAGTGCGTTACTGTCGCTCGTTTTTATCAAAATTCATTTAATAACTCGTAAAAACCTAAAGAAATATTTCCAAAACAGAACGCAAAAAGAAGAACATATCCAACTTCAATAAACCCAAATACGTCGATTCCGCACCACACGATTCTTCTACCATAACGCTTCAATCGCCATCGCATAACGATCAAAGAAAAAATACATGCCCACATCAACATTAAAAACTCCAACATCGGCTGCATCCATATCCCCAGCCCTTCAGGATACCAATAACCACGATGCCTCATTATATTTCGACCTATCTTTAACCCCACACCTTGCCACCAAGCCACAAAGTTATATTGAATTTGAGTCAAGCTAAAATATATCCAATACATCAATCCCAAATACAAAACACTCAAAAACACAACGACATGCCAACTCTTTTTCTTGTATTCTCTCCGCCACGTCATCTCATCTTCAGGATCAAATTCCCGCCCACATTCCGGACACTCTCTATGCGCCAAATAGTCTAATCGATATCTACAATCCAAACAGAATTTTGCCGCCGATTCTTCACTCATATCATCATTCTACAATCTACGTTCACACCATCCACATAAACTTCAATCTCATATTCACTGGCTATCTCAATCACCATCCAGTACATTAACATCCAACGACCATGACCAAACAAACCTTCATCTTCCTTTCTCTCATCGCCATTCTCTTTTGTCTCTTTGCAACCACCCTCTTCCACACCTTTATCACTCATCACCTCAACCCACTTCATCACGACCCCATCGGCGCCCTTATCGCCAACTACACCATCACCACAATCTTCTGCCTCCTTCTGATCGCCATAACATTCTCAACTCTCTTCAACTTCTACAAAAAGCCAAACCAGTAACCCACTCATACAGCGCCTGATTGGACACCCCATCACCACAACCAAAACTTAAAATCCAAGATCCGCGTGCCCTCACCCCTTATTCCCTCATTCAAACCTACTGTTCAAACAGTAGACACCCCTCAAAATGCATGCAAACATTTTTATCTGCGCGCACAAACACGCATTTCGCCCTATTTATGCAGCATAAAACCAACCAAAACACGCCTTTTCTTAACCGTTTCTGATCGTTTTTACACCAAACCGCGCCGTTTCTGGCCATTCTTGACTAAGGGTAATTCATTAAAATGAAGAAAACGTGCGCACAAAAGCGACGAATCACTGCACAAAAGTGATCTCACCATATCACTCACATGAAATACATTTACCCTTCTGCCCGACTCGCAACCTTCTCCGCCGTCCGTTTTTCACGGTGTCGCGTTCTCAATTCCAAACACGTCGGCAAGATCATCCAACAAGCCATTAACGTCATCCCAATCCCCAACATCATCACAAAACCAAGACCCGCCATCCCCTTATGCGACGACACCATCAATGATCCAAAACCGATCATCGTGGTATAACTCGTTAATGACACACCTTTTCCAACACCGCCGCTCAATCCCAACGGCCGCGTATACCTGTCCTGCTTATAACGATGCAAAATATGCACACCCGCATCAACCCCAATCCCGAACATCAAAGGCAACACAATAATGTTCGCAGGATTAATCTGAATCCCAACCAAATACAAAATACCAAACGTCAGCGCAAACCCAACACACACAGGCAGTAAGCACAACGACGTATCTTTCAATGTCCTGAAATCTATCCATAACAGCGCAAAAACCAATACCAACGCAATCGCGCCCGCATCCAGATACGACATCCAGATCAGCGCCCCCGACTCGTAAATCTGTACGATCACACCAGTTACATTTTCATCAACCCACCGCATCTCATAAATAAACGGCTTCAAAACCGCTTCACTCAACGGACCCGTATCTTCCTTCCCCCCCATAATCCCACCGCCAGAATCCTCCTCAACCACAGGTGTTTTCGGATAAATTTCAATCGCATAAAGCTTGCTGCCATTGATAGTTGCGACATATGGATTGATAATCTCATCCGGTAAGTCTTCTTCTGTCAGTGGCGCATCACTCAACGTTTCATCTATCAACCCCGCTGTCGTCTTTTGCCACGTTTCATAATCCCCCTGCAACACCTTAAACCGTGCGTTTCGTTCATTCTCTGGAAGTTTATTAACTGTTGCCATGAAATGAATTAACGCATCATTTAACTTCCCTGTTGATGACCGCAGCTCTTGCGGTATCGAATAACTCGCAGTCGTCAGCAGTGTCCGTAGCCCCGTCATCTGTTCCATCAATCCCGGTCCATTATCTCCCCCTCGCCCCTCCTTAAATACTGCAGTTAAAGCAGGTTGCAGTTCTTCCTTCACTTCCATCAATTGCTTGATCTTCTGCTCATCATCCGGCGGCATCAACAGCGATATCCCACCTAAACTCGCAACCGTCGGCAACTTACGAAATTCTTCACTCCTTGCCCGCGCCTTTTCCAAACTATCAACAATGCTCACCCCAAAGTAGATCGATTGATCACCTTCCTCAGTGATCTTCCGCTGCCACTCAACCGAAGGCACATCCTCTGGCAAAAGCTCCAGCAAGTTGTAATCGAACTTCATCTGTGCAATTGCAAACCCTGCAGCTGCAGTGATTAACGCTGCAATACTCAAAGTCACAACCGGTTGCTTCACGAACGGCATAATCCAGTGTTCTTTAAAGAAATCAATCACTCGCGTATCAATCGGCGTAATGTGCTTGTGCCGATATTTAACCAGCCGCAGCAATGATGGATATACCGCAAACATCGCAATCAAACACAATATAATCCCCGCCGACGCGATCTGCCCCATCTCCGCGACACCCGCATAATCGGTAAACATCGTCGTCGCCAGCGCCGCTGCCGTCGTGATCGCACCTGTAACTAACCCAGGGCCAATGGTTTCGAACGTATTGGTAATCGACTGCGCAAACCCATCGATCGTATCCGGGTAGTCATGCCGCACGAGTTCAAAACGCGTCGTGATATGTATCCCAAAATCAATACCCAAACCAAGCAAAATGACAGTGAAGATGACACTAATCAACTGCAAGTGCCCGATCGTTAACGTGAGATACCCAAACGTCCACGAGATACCGATGCCAAGCGTTAAGAGCATTAAAAGCGGGGATTTTATGCTGTGAAATGATGTGATCAGCAAACCAGCAATGAGGATTGATGCGACGATGGACGCTTTCATTGAATCGCGATTCGCTGCATCAGTTTCATCTGTTTCAACAACATCAATGCCGGTCAAACCCATTTCAATGTCGGGATGCTGCTGGCGCGCAAGTGCGAGTTCATTGCGGATTGACTTGATTGCTGTTTCATAAGGCGTGAGCGCGCCTTTTGATTCCACTGGTGTGATGCGGATGATCATGAGACGCTGATTGCGCGTCATGAGGTATTCCCATTTGGGTAGAGCGCTTTCAGGAGTTGCAATAGCATACAGATCAACCTGCTCTGTGGCTGGTGTTTCCATACGGGTTTTGAATGCAGTGATGAGGCCGGCGAAGGAATCTATTTGCTCGTTGAGCTGATCGCTATCTAACTCTTGATTAGACTGAGATTGTCGGATCTGCTTGACGACGTTGTTCACGAGGACTGCGGGGGTTTGGCTGTTTAGGAGAACGCGAGATCGTTTGATTTCACCCAGCTTGTTTTCGAATTCATTGGGTGGAAGGAGGCGGATGGTGTGTGGGCTGACTTCAGTTGGATCGAAACCCCATACTGCGTTAGAGACAAATGCGAGTTTGTTTAGTTTTGGGCCAAGCGCATCGACGAGTTTTTTTGAACGTCTTAGTTTGTCACGATCGGGCAGATTGTTAGTCCACGTGTCGATGGCGATGATGAAATCCGCGTTACCGGGAAAGTTCTTTTGCCAAAGAATGAAGTTTTGATTCCAAGAAAGCTTTTCAGAAATCAAGTCATTTCGATTGGGTTTAAAGGTGAGGGTGTTGAGCGTGTAGCCGATGCAAATGAATGCGATAATGAATGACGCGATTAGTATCCACCATGGGTGTCGACTGACCAGGCGGGACCAGTGTGTTAAGATCCGGTGACGAAAACGTTCGAGCATAATCTCAGTATCGTATGAATGAAGGCTTATTCTGGCAAAAAAGCGTAAAAAATTAAGTGTTTATGCTAGGTATGTTTGTTAATAAATTAGAGTGAGTTTGGGGAGGATCATGATGCGATTTGAAAGTCGAAATGCTCGGTTTTTATTGTTTTAACCAACGTCGATGAGGCCGAGGGTTGAGCCATGGGTTTTAAGAAGGACTGAGCGGAGAAGTGCGTTGTCTTCGTTTTTGAGGAGCATATCGCCTTCGATGATTGTTTCGGCGTCACGTTTTGCGAGCATAAGGAGGTCCATGTCTTGTGGAATTTGTGCGACTCGTAGTGGGGTTGCGCCGGCTTGACGGGTACCGAAGAAATCACCCATGCCGCGGATTTCGAGGTCGAGTTCAGAGATTTTAAATCCGTCGTTCGAAGAGGCGATTGCTTTCATGCGTTTGGAGCCGTCTTCGGTGGTTGGCTCGGCAATGAAAACGCAAAGTGATTTGATGCCATGTGTACCACGACCGACACGACCACGGAGCTGGTGGAGTTGCGCGAGGCCGAAACGCTCGGCGTGTTCGATGATCATGACGGTTGCGTTGGGGACGTCGACACCAACTTCGATGACGGTGGTGGCGACTAACACATGAATAGACCCGTCACGGAACTGCTTCATGACAGCTTCACGCTCTTCGGATTTGAGGCGGCCATGTACGAGGCCTACTTTGAAGTCGGGACAATATTTGTTTTGGATGAGCTTTGCGTGATCGAGGACGTTGCGGAGTTGTTTTTTAGGATCTTCTTCGAGGCCGTTGTTTTCGATGGCGGGGAGAACGACGTAGGCTTGTTCACCACGTGAGAGACGTTCGTTGAGGTAACGGTAGACGTCATCGGTCTTGTTCATGTCGACGACGCGGTTGATGATGGGTGAGCGTCCGGGTGGGAGGCCACGGATGGTGGAGACGTCGAGGTCGCCGAAGACGGTAAGGGAGAGGGTACGTGGGATGGGGGTTGCGGTCATCACTAAGTGATGAGGGACGGTACCTTTGTTTTTTGCTTTGAGGAATGCGCGCTGCATGACGCCGAAGCGGTGCTGTTCGTCGATGATGACGACGGCTAGGTCTTTAAATTCAAATTCATCGGAGAGAACAGCGTGGGTGCCGATGACGATGTCGATGTCACCTGACTGGATTTCATCGTGAATGATTTTACGTTTTTGTTTTTCCGCTTTGGTCGTGCCTGAGCCTGTAAGGAGTGCGATGGAGACGTTGGTATCCTGGAGCATATTACTAATCGAGAGATAGTGCTGCTCTGCGAGTAGTTCGGTGGGTGCGAGGAGAACGCCTTGTTTTCCTGAGGTATATGCAGCGAGGAGCGCGTAGAGCGCGACGGCGGTTTTACCTGAACCGACATCACCTTGAAGAAGGCGGTTCATGGGTGAGGGCTTGGCGAGGTCATGTGCGATTTCCTTAACCACGGTATTTTGGTCATCGGTGAGCGTGAAGGGATAGCAGTCACGGATTTGTTTGTCGGTCTCTTCGTTGATGGTGAGTTCGGGTGCTTGAAGGCGATCACGGACATACGTTTTTTTCATTGCGATGCCGAGCTGGAGGAGGAGGAGCTCGTTGTAGGCAAGACGACGACGGGCGATCATGGTCTGGTCGAGGTCGTCGGGTTGATGCACCATCTTGAGGGCTTCGACGAGTGGAGGCATCTCATGATGTTTGAGGAGATCAGCGGGAAGTGGGTCGGTGATGTGAGGGAGGACTTGGGGGAGAATGGTTTCGATGATGTGTTCGATGTGCGATGAGGCGAGTTGCTCGGTGGCGGGGTAAATGGGGCGAAGCTTGTCGTCACGAGCGGGTGCGAGGTCGGGGTCTTCGAGTTTTTCCCATTTAGGGTTGACGATTTGAGTGTAGTTGCCGAAGGATTTTGTTTTGCCTTGCACGCGAAGATAGTCGCCGATCTGGATGCGGCGTGAGAGGTATTGCGCGTTGAACCATGTGAGGAGGAGTGAGTCTGACTCGTCTTGTAATGAGACTTCGAAGCGACCTTTTTTACCGAAGCGTCCGGGAACCCAGCGGAGTTCGGCGACTTGACCACGTGCTGTGCCAATGCCGTCTTGTGGGATGTTGACGATTTGATCTTCGGCGGCTTCGTACTCGTAACGCATGGGGAGATGACGCAGCAGGTCGGAGGCGGTGTGGATGTCGAGGCGTTGAATGAAAGCATTTGCGCGTTTAGGGCCGACGCCGGGGAGTTTGGCGACGGGCGTGGACATGCGGATTGCATGTTTAGTTGATTTAGATTTTGAGGTTTTCTGGGAAAAAGCGGTCATGGGGATATTGTACGGGAGGGATGGGGAAGAGGGGAAGTTATGGCTAAGATAAAATCATTATGCAATGAGATATTCATTGCATTTCGTTTTTAACGCTGAAATGTTAATTTATACCTTACTGTAAGTATCATAGACCAGAAGCAATTAGGATTAGATATGGTCAACAATGACGAAAATAAGCAAGTAAATAAATATGTGCGTTTACCTTTGGGGGATGAAAACTGGAGTAACCCTCATATCGAAAGCCTTGTACATGATTATGAAGGCTTTCGTGTTTTGCTGAAAATGGATACCCCATATTGTGTTGTACGTATTGGCTACAACTTCGATTGGCCTGATTTGCATCGATGTAGTGAAACAAGTCATCGAATTAAAACGATTGATAGGTGGGGCGATCGAGTAGGCTATGGTTTGTATGAGGTTCAACAATCAACATTTATAGCTTGGGCGCAAGCAGAATCTTATGGCGTATATCAAGATCGCGAATGGAAACATTACGCACTTATTGCACAAAACAAGTGTGTTGACATCATTTTCCAAGCATCACCTGGGGATAGCAGCCATCCAAAGATAAACTTCATTGGTGAGTATAATGAAGAAAAATCATAATGATAAAAATCGAGTATCAAACAAGTATGTTCGAGTACCGACAGGCCGCATAAATTGGTCTTACTTTTCTTTAGATCGTATTATCGATGATTACGAAGGTTTTCGAGTTATTTTAGATAATTATAAAACATCCAGTATAGTTCGCATTGGCTTTACAACACCGATTGTATACCGCTACAGCAATGAAAGTTATCGTCTTGTAACAAACGATGACACTAACGGCGACTCTGAGTTGGGATTATTTGAGGTTCAACAATCAACGCTAATTGATTGGCTCCGCGGAGAAAACGGCAATCACTCTAATGATAGTTGGAAACACTATGTTATTGTTTCTGATGATGAATATACAGACGTTGTGATTGAAGAATCTTCGATGTGTGGAGATCTTCCCAAAGTTGATGTTTTAGTTGAATAATCATAAATATATGGAATTTGAGATTCGTTAAATTGCGGCTATTTGAGTTTCAGGAATTTGCCTTATGAGTGTCTAATCAAGTGTAAGAGCGCATAGAAAAATCGGCTCACCGAAAAGCGTTCATGGTGGTGAGCCGATTAAGGGGTTGCACGGTTATCTGTTGTTTAGCTCATCCCAATCTACAGATGAACTGACCCACTACTGTTCGAACTTATGAAACCGTGCGGGTGTTGGTGTATGCTCAAATTAGCCTATTTTTTAAGGGCATCGCGGTGAGCTGGGAGATAGTACTGGTTGGTGTAATCTCCGAGCATGCGGTGCGTGCTGAATTGAGCACAGACAGTTTTCATTGATGCTTCCATCATGTCGACCCACTTGGTGGCAACGCCTTCTTTGTTGGTCTTATAGAAAGTTGGAAGCATTTGTTTTTCGAGTATGTCGTAGAAGGAGTTGGCATCATAAGTGTCTTGTTCGGATTGTTTATCGAACTGTTTACCACCGATGGCGTAGCCGTTCTTCTTGTTGTATGACTCAGGCCACCAACCGTCGAGGATGGAGCAGTTAATGCCGCCGTGTAGTGGTGGCTTCATGCCTGAGGTACCTGATGCTTCCATTGGGCGGAGTGGGTTGTTGAGCCACACATCGACGCCGGAGGTGAGCATGCGGCCGACTTGCATGTCATAGTTTTCGATGACAGCGATACGACCACGGAAACCTGGCTGCTTGGAAAACTCAACGATTTGCTGAAGGTACTTCTGACCATCCTTGTCAGCTGGGTGAGCTTTGCCTGCAAAGACGAACTGCACTGGGCGGTCGGTGTTTGCGATGATGGCTTTGAGACGCTTCATGTCGTGGAAGATGAGCGGAGCACGTTTGTAGGTTGCGAAGCGGCGAGCGAAGCCGATGGTGAGTGTGTTTTCGTCGAGCATGGTTTGTGCAGTGACGATGTCTTCGAGAGGCTGGCCGTGCTTGATGGCTTGCTGAACGAGACGCTCGCGGACGAAACGGATGAGACGTGTGCGGAGCATTTTACGTGTGTTCCAGAGTTCGTTTGCTGGAATTTTGTCGGTCTTCTTCCACCAGTCAGAGTCGGCGTTTGGTGACGCCCAGTTTGGCTTGAGGTACTTGGTGTAGAGCGGTTCGATTTCAGGGGCGAGCCACGTTTGTGAGTGGATGCCGTTGGTGACGTGACCGATTGGAACTTCGTCTGGGTCGGAGAGGCCGAAGTGGTCGATCCACATGCGACGTGATGTGTCGCCGTGAAGCTCTGCGACACCGTTGGCACGTTCACAGAAGTTGAGTGCGAGAACGGTCATGCAGAAAGGTGCATTCTTGTTGTCGAGATCTTCTGAGCCGAGCTGTAGGATGTCGTTGACGGAGAGGCCGGTGTCCTCGCCTGCGTATTGGGAGAGGTACTTGCGAGCCATTTTGACGTCAAAGCGGTCGTGGCCTGCGGGGACTGGTGTGTGCGTGGTGAAACAGCCACCTGCACGGACGGTTTCCATTGCTTCTTCTGAGGAGACGCCTTCTTTGAGGAGTTCTGAGAAGCGATGGAGGCCGTTGAATGCGGCGTGGCCTTCGTTGAGATGATAGACGGTTGGTTCGATGTCGAGTGCTTGAAGAGCGAGTGTGCCGCCCACGCCGAGGATGAGTTCTTGACGGATACGTGTTTCGTTGTCGCCGCCGTAGAGGAAGTGTGTGATTTCACGGTCTTTTGGTGTGTTTTCTTCGATGTCGGTGTCGAGCAGGTATGCTTCGATGCGACCAACTTTCGCGAGCCACACCTTTGCGTGAACACGACGACGACCAACTGGGACAGGGACAATGATGCCTGTGTCTTCAATTGGGAAGTCATTGAAATCATACTCTGGGTAGACGGCTTTGGTTGAACCGTCAGCTTCGATTTCCTGGCGATAGTAGCCGTGACGGTACATGAGGCCGACAGCGGTCAGTGGGATGCCGAGGTCTGAAGCTGATTTGAGGTGGTCACCAGCGAGAACGCCGAGACCGCCGGAGTAAATGGGGAATGATTCGTGAATGGCAAACTCTGCACAGAAATATGCGATGCGAGCTTTTTTGTCTTTGCCTTTGACGGTGCGGTCGAACCAAGTCTTTGACTTCATATAGTCAGCGAATTGTTTTTGCACAGCTTTGAGGTTGGAGAGGAATGCTTGATCGGATGCGAGTGTGAGCATGCGGTGATCAGGTGCGAGCTTGATGGTTTGGAGTGGGTTGCGTTCGGTTGCTTCCCAAAGCATTGGGTCAATTGCAGCGAATAGACGCTGTGCTGATGAATTCCATGTCCACCAAAAGTTTGAGGCGAGTTCACGGAGTTGTTCAGCGATCTGGTTAACCGTTTTAACGGCTTCTCGTTTGCTTAGATTTGCTGATTTAGTCATTGGGTTACACCACTGTAAATAGAGTTAACTGTTGGGGAAGGAATGTTTCGATAAGGAGCTTTTTGCTGTTTTTCGAGTCGCATAGATGATTGAACTGATGAGGTGTTATCGCGAAGGTGCGATTGCCTGATCAGGTTGCGGAGTCTGAGGTTTTGCGGGGTATGAGTATTTATGCAGTTTGCTCCGTTGATTACTTTTTGCCTTGGAAACGACCGTAAATATCGGTCAAACCTGCGAGACGCTTCGCAGTTGGTTTCTTGAGTGCGCGATATTGTAAACGCCAGTTCCAATTATTATCAACAGTACCTGGCAGATTCATGCGTGATTTACCGTCAAGGCCGAGCAGGTCTTGGACGGGGAAGATTGCGAGGTTGGCAGGTGATGCCATAGCGAGGCGGATGAGATCCCAGTGAATTTCATCACAGGAAGTACCTGTACAGATCTTTGCACGCTGGACGGCGGTGAGGCCGTTGCTCTTCCATTTGTCCTTTTTGGTTTGCTTCCACCAGCCGATGGTTGTGTCGTTGTCGTGTGTGCCTGTATAGACGACTGATTGCGGTGGGAAATTGTGCGGTGCGTGGTATGAGTCATCCTCGCCGAATGCGAATTGAAGAATACGCA
This sequence comes from Planctomycetota bacterium, assembly GCA_016350165.1. Classification (GTDB taxonomy): domain Bacteria; phylum Planctomycetota; class Phycisphaerae; order Phycisphaerales; family Phycisphaeraceae; genus Poriferisphaera. Next base: position 201,086 of record CP066225.1, read on the forward strand.
TGCCTGGGAAGTTGAATTGGTCACGGAGTGCTGAGGCTTGTGGCGTAAGAATACCGAGGTCTTCAGCGATGATGGGCATATCGCCGAGGGCTCTATTCAGCGCTTTGAATACTGATGGGCCGGGGCCTGGGCGGAACTTACCCTGACGTGCGGTTGGTGCACCGTATTTAACTGCCCAGAAACGCGCGAAGCCGAGGAAGTGGTCGATGCGTACTGAGTCGAAAATGGTGAAAGTCTGACGGAAGCGTTCGATCCACCATTTGTATTTTTGTTCTTTATGTCTATCCCATAGATAGAGTGGGTGGCCCCAGAGTTGGCCGTCGTCTGAGAATGCATCGGGCGCTGCACCCGATACTTCGCGTGGGAGGCCGTTGGCTTTGAGGTCGAAGAGTGATGCGTTTGACCAGACGTCGGATGAGTCATGTGCGATGAATATCGGGATATCGCCGATGAGCGAAACTCCCTTTGAATTAGCGTATTTTTTAAGCTTCATCCATTGTTTATGGAAAATAAATTGAATGAAGGTGTGGAAGGCAATGCCTTCTGCGTAGTCTTCGCGAGCTTGCTCGAGTGCTTCTGGTTTTCGGCGAGCGAGTGGCTTTGGCCATTCCCACCATGGGAGCTGATTGTTCGCATCTTTGATTGCACAAAAGAGTGTGTAATCGGGAAGCCAGAATTTTTGTTCTTTGAGGAAGTTTTGAAATGCTTTGTTGTTTTGTTTGTGTTTTTGAGTGAAGCGTTCGAATGCGATCTGAAGTGCTTTATAGCGGAACTTCATGACACGCGGGTAGAGTACTTTATTATCTGAAAATGATTTGAGTGGTTTAACTTCTGATTTTGTGAGCAGGCCATCATCGACCAGGCCGTCGAGTGAGATGAGCATGTATGAGCCAGCGAATGCGGAGGTTGAGTTATAGGGGGAGCCGGAGCCATCGACAGGGCCAATGGGTAGCATTTGCCACCAAGCTTGTTTTGATTCGTGAAGGAAATCGACGAAGTCATATGCGTGCTTGCCCACATCACCGCTGCCATGCCTACCGGGAAGGGAGGTTGGGTGGAGGAGGATGCCACTGGAGCGACGGTCTAGTTGAGGCAGTTGACTCATGATTCTGGGACCTTTGGTGCGAAATCGACGTTAATGCGTACAGCTTATGCCGGGACGAGGCGACAGACATTGCCTTGTTCGGGCTAGTTAAGCAGATATTACCACAATTTAACCGTTTAACCAACTGAATACTAAACGGAAATCAAGGATTTCGCTGTTTTTTTGTGATCATGTTAAAGCGTTAAATTTTGGCGACTTACAAAGATATTTAGATCTTGCTGGTGCCAATTGCCTTAAATGTCACATCAGGTAAATCTCAAAATAAATGTTTACCTGTTAAATCGTGATATCGCTCAGCGAGCGGGCCAAGTTAAGTTCAAGTCTGCAGAAACTGAATTCTGATTGACCAGATTGATGTTTGGCTTATCTACATTCTTTATATGTAAGTTAGCCTGCTGCTGTGATTTTGAAGATGAACCTATTGTGTGACGCTCGTAGAGCCAATTTTCGCATTGTTTCAGTGAAGTTTTCAGGAACCATTTTTGAGTATAGAGAGCGTGAATTTCAGACCAAGGAGGTTGGTCGAGCAGGAGGTAATTGCCTTCGGTGATGATGAACTTGATTTCGCTGGAAATCAGATGCTCGGAGCCTTTATTGAGAACTGGTTCGTGAAGACTACGGTCATATGTGGGGTAATATTCTGTGCTAGATGCATTTTTGAGGGTTTGAATGAGCGTCAAGTAGGCTTGTGTATCGAAAGTTTGTGGAGCACCTTTTAGATGGGTAAGGTTACGAGATTGGAGTTGGGAGTTGGTGAGATGAAAGCCATCCATCGGAACTATTGCAGCTACGGTTGATTGTGCGAGAATATTGAGGTGTTTGGTTATCATTGAGGCGAACGTGGATTTGCCTGAGCCGGGTGGACCAGCGATTGCGATAATGATCCGTGAGGAAGATGGGGCTTGATATTTAGTCAGCAGATCTTGCGCGAGGTGCTCAAGATTGGCTTGATTAATTATGATTGTTGGCGAACTTGCAGTCATTAGACTTTTGAATCCTTCGGGCAGATTGGGTTACAAGCGTATGATACCTAAAAATGCAGTTGAATTATTACAGTTAATGGTTTCTTACGATACGGTCAACCGATCGGCAAGTGACGTAGATTGTCCTGAGCAAAAACTGGGTGAGAAGCTTGCTGGGATCGCGATAGCGATGGGCTTTGATGTCGAGTTTTTACCTACGAAACAAGAGTATGCAGATAATGTGCTTGTGAAATATAAAGTTGGCGAGGGTTTGCCTTGGGTGTGGTTTGATAGCCATATGGATACGGTCAGTGTAAAGGGTATGACGGTTGATCCGTTTGCTGGTGAGATAAAAGATGGGAAGATGTATGGCAGAGGCACGTGTGATACGAAGGGAACTGGTGCGTGCATGTTATGGGCAATGCATAAACTGAAGGAAAGCGGAGTAAAGAAGAATAACATTGCGTTACTTTTTTCGGTTGATGAAGAAGAAAAGATGATTGGCATCAAGAAGTTTGCAAGAGAGCAATACACTAATCAAGGGATAGAGCCTGTTGGTTTTATTGTTGGCGAGCCGACGTTGTGCAAGCCTATTGTGACGCATAATGGAATGATGCGTTTTAAGTTGATTACAAAAGGAATTGCTGCACATTCATCTGATCCTACAAGAGGAAAGAGCGCGATCAGTGCAATGATGAAGCTGATAGGCGAAATTGAAGGAATGTATATCCCACGGTTAGATCGGAAACATGAACTCAATGGGAATGCTCAAATGAGCATCAATACGGTACAGGGCGGACAGTCAGCGAATATCATTCCTGATTATTGCGAAGCTCAGATTGACCGCCGGGTTGTGCCGGGCGAGAAGACAGATGATATCGCTGCGGATTTTGAGAAATTTGTTGATGAAGCTGCGAAACGTTTGGGTGAGATTGAATATGAATTGGTTGTTCAATCATCATCACCGCCGATGGATGTTGCGATTAAGAAGCGACTTTTGAAGGGGATTGATTCAGCCAGAAAGATGATGGGATTTGAGGAAGAGCGGATTGGTGCGCCATTTGCGACACATGGTGGATATCTGTCTGAAACAGGGTGTGCGGTAGTGGTGATTGGCCCGGGTAATATTGCGCAGGCTCATACGAAAGATGAGTTTATCGATTTGGAGCAAATTGAGTGCGGAATTCGGCTTTATCGGGGGATAATGGAGGCTGATTTCGTCGAGTGAGCTGCAAAAGAGCGGACTGGATTGTGATCTGCTAAAATAGCGGAGCTAAAGGGGAGTGGAAATTGGTTGCAAGGTGGAAAGTAAATTGAAATGGTGGCAGCGACATGCTCTGATGGGGATTTAATGGAGTGTGACTGCTGATCGTCTCGCAAGAAAGCTGCAAGGATTTAGCCGCGGTGCGTGATGATGCTGATGCCTGTGGTTCCAAGAATTGATTGAAGGATTGAGCTATGTCAGAGAAATTAAATAAGTACTCGGCGACGATTACACAGCCGGCTTCACAAGGTGCAAGCCAGGCGATGTTATATGCAACGGGGTTGACCGAAGAGGATATGAACAAGCCACAGGTCGGCATCGGCAGCATGTGGTATGAAGGTAATCCTTGCAATATGCATCTTCGTGATCTTTCGACTTTGGTTAGCGAGAGTGTAAAAAAAGAAGACATGGTCAGCATGCAGTTTAACACCATCGGTGTTTCAGACGGCATCTCCATGGGTACCAATGGCATGTGTTTCTCATTGCAGAGCCGTGAGCTTATTGCTGACTCTGTTGAAACGATCATGAGTGCTCAGTGGTACGATGCATTGGTAACACTGCCGGGCTGTGACAAGAACATGCCTGCATGCGTGATTGCAATGGCTCGATTAAATCGCCCTGCCCTGATGATTTATGGCGGCACGATCAAAGCTGGCAAAGCAATCATTCGTGATAAAGAAGAAAAGCTTGATATTGTCTCAGCGTTCCAAGCATATGGCCAAGCGTTGGCTGGTGTTATCACTGAAGAAGAACGCAAGACAATCATTCGTAATGCGTGTCCGGGCCCCGGTGCATGTGGTGGTATGTACACAGCAAACACGATGGCATCATTCATTGAATGTCTTGGTCTTTCACTGCCTGCATCATCATGTGTTCCAGCAGTTGATCACCAAAAGCGTGATGAATGCATGAACGTTGGCAAGACCGTTAAGCAGATGCTTAAGGCTGATCTGAAGCCTCGTGACATTGTTACGAAGCAATCATTCCTAAATGCGATGCGTTTAGTCATCATCACCGGCGGCTCTACAAATGCAGTGCTTCACTCAATTGCAATGGCACGTGCATTTGATATTGATCTGACCATTGAGGACTGGGCAAAGATGTCCAAAGAAACGCCAATGCTTGCTGACATGAAGCCAAGTGGTCGTTTCGTAATGGAAGAACTCAATGAGGTCGGCGGCACACCTGGCTTGATGAAAATGCTCATCAAAAAGGGCCTGATGGATGGTGAACAGCAAACCATCACAGGTAAAACGCTTTGGGAAAATCTTAAAGACGAGCCTGATTTCCCAGATTACGGCGAAGGCGAAGGCAAGCAGCTTGTGATCAAACCTTTCGAAGCACCTGTGAAAGAAGATGGCCACATTCAGATCATGCGTGGTAATCTCACACCAGGCGGCTGTGTTGGCAAGATCACTGGTAAAGAAGGCACAAACTTCGTTGGCACTGCAAATGTTTTCGATTGTGAAGAAGACATGCTGCACGCACTTGAAGATGGCAAGATCAACAAGGGTGACGTAATCATCATTCGTTACGAAGGCCCGAAGGGTGGTCCTGGCATGCCTGAAATGCTCACACCTACAAGTGCTGTTGCTGGTGCTGGTCTTATTAAAGATGTTGCATTGCTCACAGACGGTCGCTTCTCTGGCGGCTCACACGGTTTCATCGTTGGTCATATCACGCCAGAAGCAATCGAAGGCGGACCAATTGCGTTGGTTAAAACTGGCGACAAGGTCACGATCGATACCGTTGTAGGCGAAATCAACATGGACGTGAGCGATGATGAACTCGAAGCACGCCGCAAGGCTTGGGTGAAGCCTGAATACAAAGTGAAGCGTGGCGTACTACATAAGTACATCAAGCTCGTGAAGGACGCTTCAACAGGTTGCGTGACTGACGAGTAATCAACTAAAAACAGATATCATAAGGCCTGACACATGCGTCAGGCCTTTTTTTGTGCAGATTATTATGTATTCGACAAATTCGCTGCGATGAGTATCATATGTTCGTGTAGGGTCCGTAGCTCAATTGGATAGAGCACCGGTCTTCGGAACCGACGGTTGAAGGTTCGAGTCCTTCCGGGCCCGTATAAAATAAAACCCCGCAAGTGAAAGCTTGCGGGGTTTTATCATTTCCAAAGCACTTCTATTTAAATAGGTTGTTTATTTATCGTAGCCGCCAAAATCGATCGCTGCCTGATACATCGCTTCAAGATTGTCTAATAGTGGGTTAGGCGGCAAGTTATTGCCTTCCTTCAATACATATCGCCCACCACGCTTCACCCCACTCGTGATAATCGCTCTTGCACGCTCATACACCTCATCAGGCGTACCGTCCATAATCAGCGCAACCTCAGGTCCACCCAAAATCTCAACATCATCACCAATCTGTTCACGCAGTAAGCCATGATCAATCGGATAACCTGTGTCAATAATATTGAGCTTCAACTCTTTACAGATAATTGGGAACAAACGCATCGCATCGCCGCATAAATGGAACAAACGCGTACGATCATCGCCTGCTGAATCGAAAAACTTCTTATGCAAAGGCAATACACGCTCACAATACATTTCATTACTGAGCATAACAGAGGAATCATCAGGCAGCAGATTAATCTTATCGATGCGATCACCGTAATGATCTTCAAACGCTTTACGTCTAATGATTGCAGCTTCAGTTATGAATGCCATCAGTTTGTCTGCGTACTCAGGATCAAGCACAAGGTCTTCCATAAAAGCAGAACCACGAAGATTCATTGCAATCGTGACAGGCCCATCCATCCAACCCCAATACCAAGGCTTTAATTTCACTGGACGACCTTCGAATATCATATCCTTGCAGATCGCTTCCATTTCTTTTTCAAATGCCAAAACCTGCTTCACATGCGAATTCTCAAACGGCTTTGTAATATCCTGCTTGAATATCTCATGCTTATTATCTTCATTCAGAATTACTTCCGTGTCTGGCACCTGCTCAGGTAAATAAATCGACGGCGCTCCGTAATAAGCTGCGTCATATGTGTTGTACATATTCAGCATGATCTCCCAAGTATCTGGCAAACCAACCGGATCATCCGTGTACTTATGGATAACAGTCCTTCTATATAGTTCATGCTGCAACAGCACTTTAACCTGAGTTTCAGGATCAGTCGCTGCCTGCTCGAAGGTATACCCTTCCGGGTTCCAGTCAGAATTCAGCAGCACCGTACGTGGATTCGTATACAACATCACCGGCACACGGATCGGATTACGTTTTTGATAACTCTCTAAGACGGCGGCCTTATCTTCATTTGATACCAATGCACTACTGCTCGTAGACATGATCATATTCCTTGGCTTTTCTGAATGAGTACTCACTCAAACAAAGAAAATGTTGTGAGGGATTTAGATACTTATATATGGATATGCTCAGTCACAGTAAAAAACGATTCTGCTACTCAACTACCCATCATTATCGCCGTTAAAAATATCATGCGGTACAAATGATTAGAACAAGATAATTCGGTATTTATGCTTTTTTTTTCACTCTGCTAAATCTCAACAAAACAGATCACAGAATTACCTAAATTCCGTTCGTTTTTACCAAAAACAACCTATCACAAGCCAAATATTTTCTCTGACTTTTTCAATGCTCCTGTTCTTCTGCAACATTCCACAGTACTTTCAACCATTACAGAGCTTCATATTCCCTCTGTTTTTCTGTAAATCACTTCGAGTCAATATCAATTCAGCATTCAAGCTATATCCATTTGGTCTTTTTTTAGCTTTTTACCAACAACCATCGCTTCATTACTTCTTCATTTCTGAATACACTTTCCGTTTGCATATGTTTTTTCACACAATTCATCTGGTAAATATCCACTTCATACACCGAAACCTTGCCTTTATCCCCACCCAAAATCTTGTTTGATCAATTTTCTGACTGAATATCAGGCTATTTTTTTTTGATTTCTCCTCATTTTCATCTTATTCCCAACTTCGAATCTTTCGTTTCTCCCTTAATCCACAACACTTACGAGCGTTTTCAACTTTGCCTCTCTTCACTCATTTCTGACTCAAACCGAACCGCTCAACACCTGTTTCACGTATAAGTGCTTGATTTTGGTCACTTTATTGTGTTCTATGACTTTTTTACGGTTTTTTGCAGATCGATTTCGTGTATGATTTCCCGCTACCGGCTCCAGAAATGCGAGTCAATTCTGCACCTGATTGTGCATAGGTCGCTGAACTAACCCAGCGATTGGACATGGCGGAAAATGCTGTTAAAATTCTCGTCCCGCTTCGAGTGGCAGCCACTTAAGTAACTAAGTGTCAACCACCTGCAGCGGCAGGCAGTTAAGGCAGTCGATTACGATTGACGGTTAAGACTGAGCTCTTTGACAAGTGGATAGGTCAGTTACACGCATCCCAATTGTGTAACTGTGCTGTACCGAGAAATAGAAATAACAATCTGTCGAAAATTCTTAGATAAATGCATCTTAATTTTTTATGACTGTTGATCGATCACATCGATCTTTGGTCGGAATGATTAAGCTATTAAGAGTATGTGGTGGATGAATTGGCATCAAGAGGCGATGAAAGACGTTGTAGCCTGCGATAAGCCACAGGGAGCTGGCAAACAAGCTTTGATCTGTGGATCTCTGAATGGGGAAACCCAACTCTTCGGAGTTATCGCTATCTGAATGTATAGGATAGCGAGGCGAACCTAGCGAACTGAAACATCTAAGTAGCTAGAGGAATATAAAGAAACCTCGATTCCGTCAGTAGCGGCGAGCGAAATCGGAATAGCCCAAACCAGTCTTCGGACTGGGGTTGCGGACACCAATGTGGTACGGAGTATGTTTTTGCGAATGTTCTGGAAAGTTCAACTATAGAGGGTGATAGTCCCGTAGCGAGAATAGATACCGACCTAGGTGCACCAGAGTAGCGTCGAGCCCGTGAAACTCGGCGTGAAGCTGGAGGGTCCACCCTCCAAGGCTAAATACTACTTGATGACCGATAGCGTAACAGTAGGGTGACTGAAATTTGAAAAGTTCCCCGATAAGGGAAGTTAAAAGTACCTGAAACCGCATACTTACAAGCTGTGGGAGCCATCTTCGGATGGTGACCGCGTGCCTTTTGCATAATGAGCCGGCGAGTTAATCTCTGTAGCAAGATTAAGCCTTACCCAGGCGTAGTCGAAGCGAAAGCGAGTCTTAAATGGGCGCTGAGTTGCAGGGATTAGACGCGAAACCAGGTGATCTACCCATGGCCAGGTTGAAGGAAGGGTAAAACCTTCTGGAGGACCGCACCCGTCAACGTTGAAAAGTTGTGGGATGAGCTGTGGGGAGGAGTCAAAGTCTAATCAAACCTGGAGATATCTCGTTCTCCTCGAAATAGCTTTAGGGCTAGCCTCGTGTTATAGCGTATGGGGGTAGAGACACTGATTGAGGATGGGGCGGCATCGCTGTACCCACTTCAGCCAAACTCCGAATACCATACGCCTCTATCACGGGAGTCAGACTGCGGGGGATAATCTTCGTAGTCAAAAGGGAAACAACCCAGACCGCCAGCTAAGGTCCCCAATTCTTTCTTAGTTCTTAAGGAAGTTAGAGTGCAAAGACAGCCAGGATGTTGGCTTAGAAGCAGCCACCATTTAAAGAGTGCGTAATAGCTCACTGGTCGAGGACTCTAGCGCCGATAATGATCGGGAATAAGTTAGAAACCGAAGCTGCGGAATATTTTAATATTGGTAGAGGAGCGTTGTTATCAGCGATGAAGCAGAACGGGCAACGTTCTGTGGAGCGGTAACAAGTGATTATGCCGGCTTGAGTAACGATAAAACAGGTGAAAATCCTGTTCGCCGAAAGTCTAAGGTTTCCTGGGGAAGGTAAATCCGCCCAGGGTTAGTCGGATCCTAAGGCAAGGCCGAAAGGCGTAGTCGATGGGCAGCAGGTTAATATTCCTGCACCACTATCTGCGATTGAAGCGACGTGACGAATTCTCGTGGTCATGCCTCCGAATAGACGTGGAGGTTCCCGCAAGGGCGAGGGCTTAGAACCATAAGATGGCGAAGAGAGTTCCCAGAAATAGCGTTCGTGGACAAAGATAGTGTCCGTACTAAAACTGACACAGGTAGACGTGATGAATAATCTAAGGCGCTCGAGAGAACGGTTGTTAAGGAATTAGGCAAATTCACCCCGTAAGTTCGCGATAAGGGGGCCCTCACTCTTCGGAGAAGGGCGCAGAGAAAAGGCTCTGGGGACTGTTTATCAAAAACACAGGACTGTGCAAACTCGCAAGAGGAAGTATACAGTCTGACGCCTGCTCGATGCCGGAATGTTAAGGAAGTAGGTTAGCTTCGGCGAAGCTTACGACTAAAGCACCGGTCAATGGCGGCCGTAACTATGACGGTCCTAAGGTAGCGAAGTTCCTTGTCGGGTAAGTTCCGACGCGCATGAATGGCGTAACCACTGGAGCACTGTCTCAACAACCGACTCGGTGAAATAGAAGTCGCGGTGAAGATACCGCGTACCCGCAGCAAGACGGAAAGACCCCGTGGACCTTTACTGTAGGCTGATATTGGCCAAGGTTTTAAACCGCGTAGGATAGGTGGGAGGCTTTGAACCCCGGACTCTGGTCCGGGTGGAGCCGTCCTTGAAATACCACCCTGTTTATAATTTTGACCTAACCTCTCTCCTTGAATCAGGATGAGGTACAGTGTTAGCTGGGCAGTTTGACTGGGGCGGTCTCCTCCTAAAGAGTAACGGAGGAGTGCAAAGGTTGGCTCAATACGGTTGGAAACCGTATTTTAGAGTGTAAGAGCATAAGCCAGCTTTACTGCGAGACATACTCGTCGAGCAGTTACGAAAGTAGGCTCTAGTGATCCGGTAGTTCCGAGTGGAAGGGCTATCGCTCAACGGATAAAAGGTACCCCGGGGATAACAGGCTGATCGCTTCCGAGCGTCCATAGCGGCGAAGCGGTTTGGCACCTCGATGTCGGCTCGTCTCATCCTGGGGCTGAAGGCGGTCCCAAGGGTTGGGCTGTTCGCCCATTAAAGAGGCACGCGAGCTGGGTTCAGACCGGCGTGAGCCAGGTCGGTCCCTATCTGCTGTGGGCGTAGCAATATTGAGAGGATTCTTCTTTAGTACGAGAGGATTAGGAAGGACGTACCCCTGGTGAGCCAGTTGGACTGCTAAGTCCACCGCTGGGTAGCTAAGTACGGCAGGGATAACCGCTGAAAGCATCTAAGTGGGAAGCCTCCCTCGAGATTAGTATTGCATGCACACCTAGTGTGCGAGAGACCCCTTGTAGACGACAAGGTTGATAGGTAGCAGGTGTAAGGATAGAGATATCTTCAGCTGAGCTATACTAACGGTCGATCGCTTACTCATTCCGACCAACGATCGCTAACACGATCACTGGTCAGGATGCTAAATCTAAAAACTTCAACAGGTTCACATCCCGATACAGCACAGACCCCTAACGCCTGGGTCAGGTTCCCCCAACCCACCTGATTCAGGCACCTTTGAGAGCTTGCTCTTAAAAGAGAGTTAGGGATTTGTAATTGACCATCCACTAAAGCAGTGGACTGGTTCGCTTAACAGCGAGTTAGTCCTTTGCCGGTGACCACAGTGGTGGGGCCACACCCGATCCCATTCCGAACTCGGAAGTTAAGCCCACTACGTCGATGATAGTGCCACTGCGCGAAAGTAGATCATTGCCGGCTTTATGAGCCTCTTAAGGTAAACCTTGAGAGGCTCTTTTTTTATGCGCAATGAACACCGGCTAATACACGTAAATTGTATTAGCTATTTACGATTCATATTCATATCTTTGAGTTCACCACCCTGCCCTTGATTCGCTCAGATCATCTCTGGAACTCATCTGATTAGGCATGGTGCATATTGATAGATTTATATATGGATGCTGTGTACAGGCGATAAAAGAGCTTGCAATGCTGATCGAATTTGCCTGTATGCGCAGCGCGTTTGCGCGCACGAAATGTTATTTTTTATGGTTTTCCTGTAGCAAAGAATGGGAAGAAGCAGCGTATAACGGTTTAAAGAACGCGTGGAATGATCTAGAAATGAAAAGTAATGAACGAAAAAAATAAGGACTTACAAACATCGGCGCAAAACGCGCGCACAAATCCGACTTCTCAGATTCTTTACTTTTTTGGCATGCAATTTGCATACAACCACTTATCTAATATGAAAGCAAATTGATCTATTGCTGTACAGCGAATGGGTTAGTTGGTGCTGGCGTATTCTTGGAAGCATCTTTGTCGATTTGCTCCAGTTTACTTTTAGCTTCTTGCAATGATTTGAAATGTCCGGACTCAACCATCAGCTGCAAGACGGGCTCTAATAAATTGATTCTGTGTTGCCGCGTAGTTCCTTTAATACGATAGAAATAGACATCTTCATATACGATTTCATCACCCATGATTTGCTTCATATGATTTTTGGAGTTTGCCGTTTCTGGCGCAGGTCGGAGGATTATGTCACCTTGAATTTCAGTAACGTGCGGAGGTAAAACTAGACCACTTGTTCGCCAATTATGAAGTGTGCCCAGAGTACTACTGCCTGCATCCCATATCAGGTATTGATCTTGTGGGTATTCCGTATTTCCAACTCGCAAGATGATTTGATAACACATGGACCAATTGACGTCACCGAGATTAACAAAAGTTGTATACCAATTTGCGGCATCATCACGTGATTGATAGCGCTCTGCTTCCTTTTGAGATGTTATCATTACCGCATTGAGAAGGTATTTATTTGCGGCTTTCACACTGCCGTCATAACCCAAGCCAACTGTCATAATTCTCATGGGACTCTCAACTTCACCCTTATATCTCATCTTTACCCCTTCGGATGCATCTAATCTATAGTAAATATCATCTACTCGTCCTCTATTTGGATTTAGCGGCATGCATGGGGTCAAAATTTTCCTGATGACATCCAATTGCGCTTTGTTATATTCTAATTTGGTAGATGTTGATCCTTGCATCAATTCGAATGAAATTGTTTTCGTTTTTAGATTCTTGTAAGCCAGCGTTTTTCCCTTGGCCGGACTGAATTTCACATCTATTTCCAGATGCAATTGATGCTTACCAAAGGGCCTCTCTGCCATTGTCTTTTGCCAATCGATACTTGGTAATAAATAGTCTTCATACCATAGCTCACTACCATCTCTGTCTTTGAGAATTGCATCGCCGATGTATTGGTTATCGATGTAGACTGAGATGTTTTCGATCAGATTTGGAGGACCAGGCGGAGTACTGTAACCTCCCGCATTTTGATTATGATTACCTGTAACCTCATGAAAACTCTCAATCATTAAAATACTATTTGGCCAAGAATCTTGTGATATTTTTTGAGGAATACTTACACCTGCTGACCTGACGAGTACTTGAACCCAACGTAGATATTGATCTTCGGTAAGTAGATCTTTTTTCTCTGCCAATTGTAATACAGGACCGAAGGAGTTCTTGGGGTATGGTGCTGCTTCGGCTAATTGAAGCATTGATTCACTAGCATTAGCGATCCATTCCATATCCATCACATCTTTAGTGATCAACTCTCTGAAGTTTCGGCCGCAGGAATCCCAAACATCTTGATCTCCTCTAATCAGCGCATTGAAGAGTAGATCGATTTGCCATGCGATTTGCTTATTGTTGAGCTTGATGTTTGTGTTACGGAGATTAACTTCTTCATTCGCTGCAATGATGTCGATATTTGAAGGAGAATATTTCACTTCAGCTTTGAGCAAGGTATTTGGCTTCCACCAATTCCATGTGTAACTACTCCATCTTCGAGAGATATCGATACTTAAAAGAACGGTGGCAATGAAGGTAACTAAAATTGCAGTGGTACTCAGTAAAATCGTCAAGTCGTGATGGTGCCGCACACGTTGGCCAAAACGAATGCTCTTTGGTTTTTGTAATTCGTTACCACACTCGGAGCAGACTTTATTTTCACGATTTTCTTGCTTGGTTATATCAACGTTCATACCAATCAAATCGTAACCGCAATTACGACAGAATGGATGGTTATTGATACGTTTGCCTCGCCATGCCGAGATGACGAAGATTGATCCTATCACTGTAAAAAGCCCCAGAATTAATACAAGGATCATGTATGGTACTCCATCTAATAATGTTGCAATGCGCTTAATACAATTTAATCATGGCGATAATCAATCTTTTGGTCAATGGATAAAGTGCATCATAATCCTTTGTTTATTTCATTAAGATTTCAAAACCTTCTTGATCAAGTTTTTTAACACCGGCATAGTTGCAGAGTAAGACGCAGCCTTTTTTTGTAGCTGGGTTGAAGCCTATGAAAGTTCGAAAGCCTCCTGTGCCGCCAGTGTGCCAGTAGATGGTTTGGCTGTTCTTGTTTGAGATGTGCCACCCAAGGCCAATAGATCGATTTTCTTTGATTTCATGCTGCTTTTTAAGCGTTTTCTGCATCGCCTGACTTAGAGAAGTTTCTTTTGGTTTTAAATAAGCCTGTATGTATAAAGCTAAATCGTGAGCTGAGCTTTTGATTGAACCAGCTGGAGCGGAGGCAATGAAGTGCCATTTTGAGGTTGCATTGCCTTGAGCGTCGTGAGCTTTAACGGCTGTCTTTTCATTGTCAGGTGTATAGTGAACGAAAGTGTGAAACATTTTCAGTGGTTTGAGAATCTCATCATGAATGAAGTTTGCATATTGTTTCTTTGTTGATTTTTCGAGTGCGAGGCCGAGTACTGCATAACCGAAGTTGGAGTATGCATAAGTTGGATATTGGGGTAGTGAGTTGACGAACGTTAGATCGTTGATGAGTATTTTGCGCGTGTGTGTTTTGTAGGGGTCCGACTGGTAAACGATCGCGTTGAGTTGGATGCTTAATGAAATTCTGGTTAGGCCTGCGGTGTGAGTTGCAAGTTGAAGTGGGGTGATGCCAGCGGTTTTAGAATCAGCGGTTTCAGGTATGAGTTGTGAAAGTTTTGAATCGAGGAAGCCAGGGGTTTGATTGTCGTGTAATGCAGCTGCGAGTGATGTGAAGGTTTTGGTAATGGAGCCGATTTCGAAAAGTGAATGTTCGTTGAATTCTGGGTTGCCAAATTGAAGATATTCGATGCCCTGCTCTGTAATGATGGCTGCAGAGATGCCTGTACCGTTTGGAAGGCTAGTGTCGTTTAGATCGGCATGAATAGGAAGAACAAGTATGAAGGCTGCGAGAAGCGTAGTGAGTTTTGCGAGCACCATATAAACTCCGGTTATTGCCGGTGAATGAATGACTCAATTTTGATTTGTTTGATGATGTCGTAGCTATGATAGATAAAAGAGCGCATAAAAAAACCTCATACATTCGTATGAGGTTTTAAAATCTTTGACAAGTGAACAGTTAAGACCTTAACCAACCATTGCTGATTGGCTATCCCTCAGAGTTTCGCATGCTAGACTCTGTATTTAGGGGCAAGAATGTGTTGACATACATGAGATGGTTCTCACCATACTCAAGTCTAAATTATCCCTTAGAAAGGAGGTGATCCAGCCGCAGGTTCCCCTACGGCTACCTTGTTACGACTTCGTCCCAGTCACCGAGTTCACCGTAGACACCTCTGAATCGAGGCGGCTTCGGGTGCTCCCAGCTCCCATGACGTGACGGGCGGTGTGTACAAGGCTCAGGAACGTATTCACCGCGTCGTAGCTGATACGCGATTACTAGCGATTCCGACTTCATGCAGGCGAGTTGCAGCCTGCAATCCGAACTGGGGCATGGTTTTTGCGATTTGCTCCGCCTTGCGACATCGCTTCGCTCTGTCCATACCATTGTAGCACGTGTGCAACCCAGGGCATAAGGGCCATGATGACTTGACGTCGTCCCCACCTTCCTCCGGTTTGACACCGGCAGTCCCGCTAGAGTCCTCAGCATTATCTGTTAGCAACTAACGGCAGGGGTTTCGCTCGTTAAGGGACTTAACCCGACACTTCACAGCACGAGCTGACGACAGCCATGCAGCACCTGTGGTCGTTCCACCCGAAGGTGTCGATCATCTTTCGATTCACTAATCCGACCATGTCAAACCCTGGTAAGGTTCTTCGCGTTGCTTCGAATTAAGCCACATGCTCCACCGCTTGTGTGAGCCCCCGTCAATTCCTTTGAGTTTTAGTCTTGCGACCGTACTCCCCAGGCGGTGCACTTAATGTTTTAACTACAATCGAGATGATGTCAAAATCTCCTCGATCTAGTGCACATCGTTTAGGGCGTGGACTACCGGGGTATCTAATCCCGTTCGCTACCCACGCTTTCGTGTATGAGCGTCAGTACATAGCCAGCAATCTGACTTCTCCTTTGGCGTTCCGATAGATATCTACGCATTTCACCGCTCCACCTATCGTTCCGATTGCCTCTCTATGACTCAAGATCAGCAGTCTACCGAGCAATTCCACAGTTGAGCTGTGGGATTTCACAAGATACTTGCTGATCCGCCTGCACACCCTTTAAGCCCAGTGATTCCGATTAACGCTCGGGCCCTTCGTATTACCGCGGCTGCTGGCACGAAGTTAGCCGGCCCTTCCTTTGGGTCTGGTCAAAATTCCTAAACCCTGACAGTAGTTTACACCCCGAAGGGATTCATCCTACACGCGGCATTGCTCCGTCACACTTTCGTGCATTGCGGAATATTCGTTACTGCAGCCTCCCGTAGGAGTCCGGGCAGTGTCTCAGTCCCGATGCGGCGGGTCGTGCTCTCACACCCGCTAGCCGTCTCTGGCTTGGTGAGCCTTTACCTCACCAACTACCTGATAGCACGTTTCCCGATCTCGAAGCAGTAAACCTTTGCTCCAAAAGCCATACGACTTAAGGAGGTCATGAGGTATTACCCCAGATTTCTCTGAGCTATCCCTCACTTCGAGGCACGTTAGAAACGCATTACTCGCCC
This sequence comes from Planctomycetota bacterium, assembly GCA_016350165.1. GTDB lineage: Bacteria > Planctomycetota > Phycisphaerae > Phycisphaerales > Phycisphaeraceae > Poriferisphaera. The sequence continues at coordinate 217,335 of CP066225.1, forward strand.
TTTCGCCACTCTACTTGTGACCGAAGTCACGTTCGCGTTCGACTTGCATGTTTTAGCCATGCCGCCAGCGTTCAATCTGAGCCAGGATCAAACTCTTCAATTTTATATCGTTGTCACAAGCCACAAGGACTTGTATTGACTTCGAATGAAGTTTTTGACCTGTAACTAACAACCGAAGTTGCTAGTCGGTCTCATTAATTGATGTCAATCAATCTAATGTATCAAAGCGACTAAACTTTGAATTTTTAGGGTCTCACATTCCTGAAAATAAGTTTTATCAACTTAAATTCCATACAAGAATGCGAGATGTTGTTACTTGAGTGTGATCTCAAATAACGGGATCTGTTTACCGTCGAGTCTGGCTATGGTGCCTCGCTCAATCGGTCACATTCTTGCGGTCTGTGTTAAACTGTTCACTTGTCAAAGATCTTTAATGCCAAGGACTTAGAAGTCTTGGCTGCCTGTCGTTGTCAGGCGGGAGGGGCATTTTAGTTGTTATTTCCGCCCTGTCAAACTGCTCGTCTAGTTGTGAACAACTTGCCTGAAAAAGCGAGCAGTTTTGTTAGTAAACCACAAGATTCTACCAACAAATCAGTGTAGTTGACGCGCAATGTGCTGAAAATCGGCGAAAACGCGGATTTAGCGTGTTACTTTTCCACACTTGTGATAATCAGGCGGCTGACGCGACATGAGGATTTATTCACATCGCAACTCTAATTATGCCCTACAGACAGATGGAGTTCTCAATATTTTGGAAAAAATCGTTCATATTTTCCAGCTAACTCTGAAATAATTGATCAGCTTTGCTTCAAATTACTGGGTACGGTCAGTTTAAACATGAAAATAATTACCCAGAGTTTTTCATTTTCTTTTAAATTAAACACAGATACTGATCGGTATTGAAAAAAGTACGCACATTGGCACTCTACTAAAACCTAAATGATGTATATATTTTCAGATTTTGTATCTCAAAGCTACCCATCCTTTAGCATCTTTAGCAAGGGTATACGTCGCGACCAAGCTCATTACAGATTATGTGGGCCCTGCTCCACTATGCTCTGAGAAATCTATCTATAAAGTGCAGGGTGCGCGTAAAAAAACGCTCACCGGAAGGATGAGCGTCTTGGTCTTGTATTGTGTTTGATGCATCAGACCTGGACTGCGAGGCCGTACTTGTCGATTGCGTATTCGACAGGTGAGACAACGCGGTGTTCTGTTCGATCGATCTCAGCAACGGCTTCCAGTGCTTCGAAAACACGTTCGCAAGCAGTAGGGTAGTCACACTCCGTAAGTTCAGCAATCAGTCGTGTACTACGGTCGACAAGTTTTTTGTTTGAAGCTTGAACGCATGTCATCCAGTTACTTGTTACGCGGCCTGCGAGAGCCATGGTTGCGGTGGAGACAGTGTTCATGACAATCTTGATGGTGACACGCTTCCAGAGATTGAGTGGAGAAGCTGGTGTGCCGGTCTTGATGTAGAACTGACGATTGACTGCGTCGCCAAGGTCGAGTGGGTTTTCACCAATGCTGATGATGGCTGTGTCTTTGTACATCTTTGCCATCTCTTTGAAACCATCGAGGAAACCTTCGCGCTTGACGTAGTCTTCTTCGAAGTCAGCTGTGACCATAACAAGCGCGTTTGAATCAACGTCATATCGTGATGGTGTATCTTCGATGCCAATCTGGAACTTATAAAGTTCATCAACGTCTAGTTTTGGCGGATTATCTGTGATCGCCTGTGGAGCATTGATACTTGCGTAAACACTAGAATCCCAATCGAGACAACGCGGTTGACGACCTAACAGGCGGAACCATGTGTCTTCTGTTGAGAGCATTGAGTGTTTCACAAATGCCCATGAAACGGCTGAAACATCGTCATCACACTTACGGAATGGTGGAAGACTGAAAGTCGGAGCACGTTCAGTCGTGTCGGTCAGGATGTCAATGAGGAAGCGATTGGAAGCGTAAGTTACGCGACCTGACTCTGCATAGATATCCTGTTCGAATGTGACAAAATCACAGAGGCTTTGAAGGTTTTCATCTTGGTCGAACTTTGTAAGCAGTTCGCGGAAGATGTCAGCACCTTTATCAATTTGAGGCTCAGCAATGCCGAGGTCAGCAAGCTGCCCCTTGCTGAGATACTCTGAAAGATATTCGTATAGAGCTGCTTCGAGTGCAGAACCAACGACGACGAGTTCTGAAGTCGTCGCTTGCATGCGTGTTGAACCAGCGATCGCCATAGGGCCGGTTGCAATATCGAGGCAAGTAATGTCTGAACTTTCGATTACTTCGCGTGAACGTTTCACGTGCTTGCAAAGTACATCGGAGAGGTTGTTGTAAACGAAGAAAACGTTTGCGTTGACATCGACGCCTTGCCATGCGGTGCCGATGACAAAGGAGGTTTCGCCACCTTCAGTAATTGCTACAACCACATCGTCTTCTGCGACGCCAACACCTTTGATTTGGTGACGGCCGAAATCCGGGAAGTCTTCGAAGCCTTCAACAGCTTTTATCAAAGCGTAATCACCACCAGCCATGACGCTGAAAGTGATATCTTCACGATTTGGGATATCTGGGTTTAATGCTGAAAGTCCAGCACCAAAGTCTTGCCAGAAGGTACGCCACATTGAGTCGAGTTGAATGCTGAGCCGGCCAGTTGCACCACAACCTGTAAAGATGATCTTGTGACCAGTCTTAATGGCTTGGAGCATTGCGGCTTTAAGTTTTGCAAACTCATCACTCACCAAGATGTTGTCCAACATTGGTGGCAAATCGTCCTCGACGGAAAGTAGCTGACGCATGCCGGCCTGAATATTGGCATTGAGATTCATGCTCAGGCCGATGGTCTTGGTGTGCGGCTGCTCGGTGTGCAGGTCGCCGAGATGAAAAGCTGTCTCGTTTGCAACAAAATGAGCGGCTTGCTCTTTGGCAGAAGTCATCGATACTACCTCTCTGGTCAGTAATCCATTTAGAACCTGCGCAGTTATGGCAGGTTAGTGTCGGTATCGACGATAATTATATAACATTTCCAGTCTTTGTTCTACTTTAATCTAAAAGGGTGAATAACCCAGTAACTCACAATCATTAAGATTTTAATTGTATATTAACACAGCACTTACATATTGTATCATTTTGATCACAATTTAAGCCGGATACGATTTCAAGCTAAAAAAACTAAACGAAAATATGACATGATTGTCTACAAATACATGTGCCTGCCAGTACGAATTACGTATGAGTTATATATTCTTGCGAAGCTGAATCGCTTGCTCTCTCGACCTGATTATCTTCGAATGCGGCCAACAAAGATCGGGATCATGGTATGGAACGCAAACTGAGGAATGCTGCTTTTGAGAGATATCTGTGCCCTGAATCTGATCCAAATCACCTCGTTTATGTCGTGTAACCAAAATACTGTAAATATTGCCAAGCATGGTTTGATAGACATGAAAACCGAGTTGCTGCCAAATAGCTATAACTGCTCGATCTCTTGTACACATGATCACACACCCCTCATCTTTTAATTTATCTGCAGCAAGTTTCAGGAACTCTCCAGAGTAATAGGTGCTGTCAAATGCAATTGCGTTTGTGTTCCACAATAAAAAATCGCAACTACCTTCAGATATCTCGCTAAATGAATAACGAGGATCATTTATAGATACACAAAACTCTACATCAAGGTTTGCAGCAACTATCTCATCGATAGATTGCTTATGGAAATCGAGTATTTTCCAATCTGAAACCCTTTGTTCTTGTACGATTTGGGATTGCATCAATTTCGCATGAAATGAGCCGATCATTAAAGCACTAATATTATGTGATGATTGCGTTTTATCACTTAATTGACTAATTAGGGCTTTATTTTCAATTGCTTTAACCAAATCCCCCTGCTCTACCTGACGCTCTTGCATTTGCGTGTGCAGCCATGTCATGAATTGACCTTTTGATATTGACCAGCGTGGTGCAATAAGCTGCTCGTCAGAAGTATCGGTCATTACTCGCATCATAGGTCGATCGGCTGGCGTTCGTCGCATGAAGTCGATGACGTGATTGCCATACTCAAATGGATGTAACACAGAGATTTTATCCTGCGCATAATCATCTGCCATGGCTGTATTTTTGAGGATATGCAGGTTGTGAATCTTCACCGCATGGATTGGCAGTTGCGCAAGTGTTTCAGCTGTTTGTTTGTAATGCTCGGGCGTTTCACCGGGGAGGCCGAGAATAACGTGGGCAGCTGTTTTAAGGCCCGCATCATTTAGGCGAAGGATTGCATCACGTGAACATGCCCAATCATGGCCACGATTAATCTTATCGAGCGTATCATCATGAATCGTTTGCAAACCTAATTCGATCCAAACATCAATCGTTTGATTGAGTTCTGCTAAATAGTTGATGACGGTTTTGGATAAGCAATCAGGACGTGTGCCAATGGACACTGCTTTGAATGATGGATCTTTGATTACTGACTCGTAGTACTCTCGCTGCTTGCTGAGTGGGGCGAATGTTGAGGTATAGGCTTGAAAATATGCGATGTACGATTTTGCATCGTAGCGACTCTGAGCAAAATCCTTTGCTTTGACAATTTGCTGTTCAATGGTGATCTGATTGAGTGTCTGAACTGCACGCGATCCATCTAATGAGCAAAAAGTGCATCCACCACTTCCATCTTTATTTCTGTTTGGACACCCAAAATCTAGATCTATCGGGATGCGATAAAGCGACTGGCCATAACGATCAGCAAGATAGTTTTTGAATGAGAGATAAGGTTGCGCGGTTGTTTGAGGCATTAATAGACAATCCATTGACACAAATGTCGAGTCGAAAGATCCACGATTGGGTTGAGAGTATAAGCGATAGTTTAGGCCGATAACAGCAGGCTTATATCGCAAAATGCCTGACCATAAGACTGTAAACGTTGGAGTAGCCATTATTGGACGCAAAGAGTTGCTCAGATGCGTCACGTACCGGTCTTATACAAGTTACGGACATTAAATCCGGAGATATTCGTCCGATAGTCACATGCTGAATATTCGTACTTTTCGAAATGTATGTGATATTCGGTACAAATGGTACAGGGTGCTTAAGTGTTATATCTAATGCGACGATAGCTGAACTGAACAGGCCCCGTGTGTGGGCAGAGGAATCAGTTCAGGATGAAAGAAAATCAGCCACAACTTCATGTAGAACATGCAACATCTATAAGTCAACTTATAGGTTGGCATATTTACGCTGCAGGCAAGCGACTGCTAGATATTGCAGGATCAACAATGATGTTGTTTATCCTGTGGCCGTTACTGCTGGGTTGCATGATTTGGATCAAGATGGTTGATGGTGGGCCAATCTTTTACAAGCAATGGCGTGTTGGTAAAAATGGTTGGCTATTCAGAATATACAAATTCCGCACTATGAGTATGAATGCGGAATCTGGCGGGGCGACACTTGCACAAGAAAACGATCCGCGCGTTCTGCGTGGTTGTCAATGGATGCGAAAGAGTCATGTCGATGAGTTGCCACAACTGTTTAATATCTTTGTTGGCAATATGAGTCTCGTCGGCCCACGGCCTGAACGACCAGAAATTTTTGAAGAACTACATTCAGATTTACCGGGGTTTCAGAGAAGGCTTCAAGCAAAGCCTGGTCTGACGGGGCTAGCACAAGTCTGTAATGGATACTCGAACGATCTTGAAGGGATGAGGAAAAAGCTTGCGTACGACTTACGTTACATCAGACAGCGCACAGTATTTGGTGATATGAAGCTGATCCTCCTAACCATCCCCAAGTTTTGGGACAGCACCGCTTGCTGAATACGTTGAAAGAGAGAATCACATGGGATTCGATTTACACAACTCAATAGTCAAAGGTAAAGCACTATCGTTGCTTTGCATCGTGATGTTGGCAGTGGGATGTGCAGCTCCAACCTACACGGACTACAGTGCGTTTATCAATGACCCTGAGCCATTGGTATCGTCAGAAGAGTACCGCCTTGCCCCTCCAGATGCTATCGCGATCACATCAAAACGTGTTCGTGAAGTTGCTAACCTGCGTGAGCAGATTCGTCCTGACGGGCGTATCAATTTGCCACTGCTTGGCAGTGTATTCGTTGCAGGTAAGACATGTGAAGAGTTAAGTGTTGAGCTTTCATCACTTGCTCGCGAGTACTACGAAGATGCTGATATCACAGTACATGTCATTGGCTTTGCAAGCAAAAAAATCTTTGTTTTCGGCGAAGTCTCAGGACCTGGTTCATACTCATACAACGGTACAAATACTGTCCTGAGTACACTCGCAATCGCACAGCCAACACGCTTGGCAGATCCAACAAGAATTCAAATTCTCAGGCCTGATGCTGATGGTCAGATGCGTAAGCGCATGACTGTCAACATGGACCGGATGGTTAAAGAAGGTGATACATCTCTAAATGCACTTCTTGAAGAGGGTGACGTGATCTACGTACCACCAAACCCACTTGCATCCGTCGGTCTAGCATTCCAGCAACTGCTGTTGCCACTTCAACCTGCAGCCTCAACGGTTAAAGGCCCAACAGATATTTATGATCACTCACAGTCACGTGTATACGGCAACAACAACTAACTCTAACTTTTGGTTAGTATCATGAATGAACGTCAAGAACAATCAAATACAATCATGGAGATCTGGAATATCTTCCTCCAATACCGTTGGAGATTCATACTTCCAGCCTTCATCATCACAACAGGTGCACTAGCTGCCGGATTTGTCCTCCCAAGACAATACCGCGCATCAGCACAGTTTGAACGTCGTACTGACATGGTGATGACTGAAATCTCCACCAAAGGCGCCTCAAATACTTTTCAGGACCCCAAGAGCATTCTCACTGAAGAACTCAAAGGTCAGCCTGCTATTGACGCGCTCATGAAAACGCTTGAACCCAAGTTCTACGAAATGGGTGTGATTAGTAACGATGCAGATAAAACTGCACTTCGTCGCAGAATCACAAAGCGAACGATTGTTCATTGGGATATCTCCACACGCAGCGTTGACCGCATTCGTCTTGAATATGTAGACAGTAATCCAGAGTTAGCGAAACTTGTTGTAAACACCCTTATTGAAAATTACATCAAACGTTCACGCGAACTCATGAATGGTCGCCTTGAGCAAGCTGCTTCATTCTTTAAGAATGAGGTCGTCAATAACCGCAATGAAATCGAACAGTATGAAAATAATGTGCTTGAGTTCGAGATCAAGTACAGCGAACTACTGCCCGAAAACCCAAATAACATTCAAACCAAAATCACTGTACTTCAAGAAAATTTGACCGAGTTAGTCAGTGAACGTGAAGCAGCACTTGCTAAAGTCCAGGCACTTCAACAGTCAATCTCTGGCGAACCTCAAACCATCCCATCAACAATCATGGGAAGAAATCCAGAGCTCGAAAGACTTGAAAACAAGAAAAATACACTAAGCGAACAGTTCGTTAAGTTCACAAGTGTGTTAAAGATGAAGCGCCGTCACCCCGATATGGTTGCACTCGAAGCGGAACTTGCTGAGCTTGAAACAACAATCGAAAATACGCCAAAAGAAATTGTCATTGAGCGTCAAACAACCTCAAATCCAAAACTAGCAGAGTTAGAACTTCGTCAGACAACTGCTAAAAGTGAATATGACGCATTGATGAGACACACATCAGCGATGGAAGAACAACTTGCTGGTATGCAGCTTGAAGCGAATAAGATTTACGAAGTTCGCAGTGCATATCGCAAGCTTCAACGTCAAGTTCAGGAATCACAACGGCAGATCGCTTTTTGGGAAGATAATCTACGCCGCGTAGAAATGTCTCACGCTGCTGAAGCAGGCAACAAAGGTATTCAGTTAATGTTCCTGAATCCTGCGACAACAGTTTTTAAACCTGTCTCACCAAACTGGCTTCAACTTTTGATAGCCGCTATTTGTCTCGGTATTTTCTGCGGCACTCTCAACATCTACGTTTCATACCGTACGAACGAAGCATTCAATGATGGTGAACAAGCTGCAAATTACTGCGATATCCAGCTCTTTGGTTCAGTCAGTGAGATCATCTCAACCCAGCAACGCAAAGTACGTAAGCTGCGTAACATGATTCTCTACCCAACTAATGCGATCATCATGGGCACCATTTTGCTGACCCTTTCCGCAATGCTCTACATCGACTTGGAAAAACCTGAACTCTTCCACTCAATCGTCAGCAAAGCCAACAAACTTCTAACACCTGAATCCGCAACTGCTGCTGAACTTTCAATCACAACAGAAGAATCGGATTCAAGTTTAACCGATCTCACAACGAGCGAGTAAGAGGTAAAAAGTTAATCGTCATGTACCGTAACCGTTACCAACTTCATTCTCTGCCTTTTGAGAATATCCCAGACCCTCGCTTTTTCTACTCAAGCGAGCAACACCGGGAAGCTCTCGCGGCAATTGAATACACGATCCGTATGCGTAAGGGTATCGTGCTGGTCACGGGGGACGTCGGGACAGGCAAAACAACCGTCGGACGTGCAATGCTGCAACAGTTTTCATCAACTTGCACCATTGCTCAGATCCTGCACGGGCATCAGACCGGCTCAGAACTCATTCACCACATTGCTCGATCATTGAACATCGAATCTTCAGATGATCAGTCCGATCATGCAACTGTACTCGAATCACTTAAACATTTTCTTTCCCAACGCATTGCTTATGGCAAACCGGTCATACTTTTCATCGATGAAGCACAAACACTTTCCGATGAAGCACTCGAAGAAATCCGATTGATCAGTAACTTTGATACAAACACTGAAAAACTACTTCAGCTTGTATTGATTGGCCAACCCGAATTACGTGATCGTATCGCACATGAAAACATGAGTGCTTTGCGACAAAGAATCGTTCTTGCAAAAGAACTTGATCCTTTGAGTTTCCGTGATCTTGTTGGATATGTCTCACATCGAATCATGGTTGCAAGCCTGATCCCTGATCAACCGGCAGTCAAATTCAAAACAGAGGCACTTCGCCATATTTACCGCTTTACAAACGGTATCCCAAGACTCATCAACGTCATTTGCGACAACGCTCTTCTTCTCGGCTTCGTAAAAGATGCTGATGAAATCTCAGCCAACATGGTACAGCAAGTTATTTGCGATATGGTGCCAACCATCGGTCAACTGAAAACAATAAACGATCATCAACCCAAACATCTTATGGCAGGGAATGAATAATGGGCTATATTTTTGATGCTTTAAAACGTAACAAGCAGCCCGCGGCCGAACCAACCGCCGAGGACGTGATACAAGAGCAACCACAATCAGAAGAGCTCTCTTCCGATTGCCCTATCGATGTTGAAACAGTTGATGCTAGTGCAGACGAACTCGAAGAAGCTGTTCTCGCAGAAGAAATCAATGAGCTCGACAGCCTCAAAATTGAAGCAACTCCAGAATGGATTCAAAGTCTTGACGATCGTCTGATTGCAATTCGCGAACCTGGCTCCGTCATGTCTGAAGAATACCGCTCTATTCGCACATCACTTCTTGCACGTTGGAATCACGAACACCATCTCGTTCACACTATCACCAGCGCAACGCCGCAAGAAGGTAAAACAATCACATCACTAAATTTAGGTCTTAGTTTCTCTGAATTGCATAATCGCAAAGTGATTGTCATTGAAGCTGACCTTCGTCTGCCGACATTCGAAAAACTACTACACCTTGGCACAGATCGTGGTTTGATTGGCTACCTACGTGGTGAATGCCAACTTGATGAAGTGATTCATGAAATTCAGCCAAACGGTTTATTCGTGATTCCTGCTGGTGGCCGTGCTAATAACGATTCAGTTCAAATGCTCAGCAGCCAACGTATGGTTCAACTCATCGAGAAACTGCGTGCGACCTTTGATCATGTCATCATCGACACACCACCGGTCATTGAACTCGCTGACGCCGGCATTCTTGGTTCTCAAAGTGACGATGTCATCTTAATAGCTCGCATGAACCGCACGCCTAGAGGCCTCATTGAACAAGCAAAGAAAGTTCTATCAAGTTATAACGCTCCTGTTTCAGGCATGATTGCGACCGATCAGAAACGCACACGCCACAAGCATTACTACTACCGCTACGGCTACCGTTATCGCTATAGCAATCGCTACTATACCAAACAGGCTGCTTAAAAATACGAATTTAATGTTGTACAGCTGTCCATGGCTTTCCTAAGAGAAGGAGGTTTATCAGTGATAAATCCTCAACAATCTTTGAAGTCGCACAGCGGGGCGGATGGGGAGAAAATCTGCCCGATTGATTTGGCTTAACCTTTTAACTGAGTACTAAAAAACCTATGTTAAATCAATCCAGCAACATCTTTGTTGACGCATACACCGGAGATCGCTCAGGGATCATCATGTTGTGTGATTGTATCCCTGACGATCTTGGTGATGCTCAACAGAAACGTGCATACGCAATCCTTTCGCAAATGCACGACATAACCGATATTCACTTGATCATGACAGCCAAATCATCGTTGAATCTTCTTCAATGGCGCTGGCTCAACGAACACACTACAAGTCTCGAATTGTTACCACGTTTTTCACTCTCAAGAAGTGCACACATTCGCAATTCATTACAAGGCATATCAACCAAGAGCAATATTATTTTCTGCCAAAATTTGCGAATGCTTCCCAAGCAATTTGCTAGCAGCGACCAAACGATCATCTATGATCACTCATTTCATACCCAGACAATAAAAAAATCACAGACATGGATACTTGATGAGTGCACACATGTTTTCACATCAAAGCACGCACAACATACCCTGCCCGCTTCATTGATCGAAAAACTGAATGTGGTACAAACCAATGATGATTGCGTTAATGCACTAACCAATTACCTCACTCCTGTCTCAATCGTTTTCAATCGAGCCAAGCAAATCATCGAATCCGAGCAGACATCAGAACGCCTTCTCGTTCAAGCTGCCTAATACCGCCCTTTGTATCTATCATCATGCAATGATTGCCAGCGATATCATTTCGACGGTATCATATTGCCATGTTCAAAGCGATCGTCCCCGAAAATCAACGCTATCGTGACCTAGCCATCTCAATCACCATGTTTGTGATCTTTTTGATCGCCATCGGTGGTGCTTATCTTATGGTGCGTAAATACGGGCATGTCGCAGAGGAAAATCGCGCCCAGCCCCAAGCCACCTCAGACGTCAATGGTATCGTCGCAATCCTCAAATCCCAAAACGACCAAATCCTCAAAATCCCCTTAACTGACAACTGGGCAAGCAGCCCCAAACTCACCCAATATTGGCAACAAAGCCTCAAGCTCAAAAATGTATGGTTTTTCATCAACACAAATGAAGAATACAACGGCCGAGAGCTTTTAGTCATAAACGTCCAGAAAAACGAATCATCAACACCAGAAATTGTGTTGGATTTCTTCTCCAAAAAGATCTTTCTCATTACATCCAACGTCCCCTTAGAAAACATGAGCAGCCAGCGTGAGCTCATCCCAAATACACAAGCAGGCTTCACAGGCCAAATCCTCCTCACCAAAAGCGACCTCAAAACCAAAGAGGGCGAACTCACACAACTACAGTGGCTCACTTCACTCACTCAGGACGACAATTCCTTTTGGCTCATCTACCTCAATGATGTCTCACCACCACAGTATGCAGAGAATGTCGCCCGACTCGACACGACTTTCTTGACTAACATCATCAGAACCATGCAAACTGCACCCGCAAATTAACACAGAATGCGATTTTTCATCATCCATTCATCCCCAATAAGCGTATAAACACTATGTCACAGCACAGTAAATCCATCATTAGTTCATTGCGATTCATCACAACCACACTCGCTTTGATTACAGCATGTACGCTCATACCTTCAAACGTACATGCGATGCAATCAACATCACCTGTGTACAAAAACAACGCAGAGCGATGGCAGGAACATTCATATGGCATGTCTCTCATTCCGCCTGCAAATACCACTCAAATCAACAACACCAGTGATGGCTCTCTTGTTAAATTCAAGAAGTCTGACGCATACCTCATATCCGTCAAGATCATTCACGTAGATAAAGTCGTCGAGCTCGGCGACATCGCAAGCACCGCTGACCTCAAATTCCTCTACGCATACCCATCAGCTGTCCCAACCAAAGACGAAATTTTCAAGATCAACAACAACATCGAAGCTCTCCAACGCTTCCTCTATGTCCCCGACAAAGAGAAGGGCGATTGGGTCTTTGGGCAAACTTTCATCAAACTCGACCCCATCACCTTCGGCATGGTCGACTTCGAATGTAAAGCAACTGAATTCGACATCTACACACCAATTTTCAAAGAAGTTTGCAATTCAATCCGTCTTACCTCACCTGATGAACTCGACAAGCAAAGAATCGAACTCATCAAAAACGGCCAAAAGATTCGCGAATCGATCGATGTCGATGCACTCGCCAGTAAACTTCCATACATCGCTGCAGGCGACACAACCACCAAACCAAACGAACAATGGTTCAGACTCGTCAAAAACGAAAAAGAAATTGGCTATATGCGTATGCGTCTTTATAGAGAAGAGCAGCTTGGCCAAATGGGTATCCGAATCGAAATCAACGCTTCCGCAAAAGACGGTGCTGAAACAATCAGCGTTAAGCAGGATTACTTCCAAACCACCGACCGACAATTCGAGGTTTGGTCAACACGTAAAACATCCAAAAACCCAAAACAAAGTATTCAAATTCAAACACGTAATAAAGAAAAAGAAGTACTCCCTGAAACCACCAGCGTCGCAATCACTGGCACACGTTCAGGCAATAAATTAACTGTATCCATCGACAAAGACGCCGATGTACGCACACTCGAATGGCAAATCCCTCAGGAACAATACATTTCACAAGTCGGTCGCATCTTCCTCTTCTCGCAACTTCCGCAACGCATCCCTCACGACTTCGCATATTACGGCTTCGACTCAACCAACGAAAAACTTAGCCTCATGATCGGCCACATCACACCAACCGATAGCAACGATGGCAGCTACTGGCTCGAATTCCTCCCCGGCCTCGACGCCAGCCCTGTCTACTCTTGCTACGACTACGATGGCACGCTCCTCCGCCAAGAGCTCCCAGACGGCCTCATCCTCATCCCATCCACCATCGAACAAATCAAAATCATCCACGAAAACAAAAAATAACACCACCCACGCCCTGCCCTTACAAATTCGCTAAAATATGAGCTTGTCTGCGCACAAATCGTCGATGCACTAGACAAGTATCATCGCTGTTTCCTACTCAGCCGGAGTTGCGAATTTGGAACTGAATATCACACTCGCTGACCCCACACACAACGTGGCTGTTCTGGGCGTCTCGGATCGTAATCTCAAAATCATCCGTGAAGCACTTGGCATCAATATCACTGCGCGCGACAACACCATCCGCATGTCAGGTGACAGTGAACCCGTTGGACAAGCTGCCCACGTCTTCGACAAGCTCATCGAGTCTGCAAAGAAAAATAAACCTCTCTCACGTGAAGACCTCCTCGATACAATTGCAACCGCTTCACGTCATCGCCACTCCCATGCAACACACGCTGTTGACCCCACACCTCAAAACCCCATCAAACAGCACATTAAACGCTCCCCTTCAAGCCAACTCGATGTCTACCTCCGAGGCCGCAGCATTCGTGCTGCTACTGAAGGTCAAAAGCACTACATCGACGCCATCCTCAAGCATGACCTCACATTCTGCGTAGGCCCAGCCGGCACAGGTAAAACATACCTCGCTGTTGCCGCCGCTGTCTCAATGCTCAAACATGGCGAAGTTCGTAAGCTCGTCCTCGTTCGACCTGCCGTCGAAGCAGGTGAAAAGCTCGGCTTCCTCCCAGGCACCATGCAGGACAAAGTCAATCCATACCTCCGTCCACTTCTCGATGCACTGCATGACATGATGGAATTTGATCACATTGAGCGTTTCATGGCCTGCGACCTCATCGAAATCATCCCACTCGCCTTCATGCGTGGCCGCACACTCAACGATGCACTCATCATCCTCGATGAAGCACAGAACACCACCAAACCTCAGATGATGATGTTCCTCACTCGTCTCGGTCACGGCTCCAAAATGATCATCACCGGTGACACCTCCCAAATCGACCTCGATAAACCAAACGACTCAGGCCTCATCGACGCAATCCGTCGCCTTCGACGCACCAAAGGTGTCGCACAAGTCGCTTTACAACCCACTGACATCGTCCGCCACTCCCTCGTACAGCGAATCGTCGAAGCTTATGGCACCCCAAAACCCTCTAAAATTGACTTAAACTTCATCGATGACAAGGATTACGAAAATACACACAGGGACGCCTCCAAATCCTCTAATGTGACAAACACTAGCCAAGATGAAGATTCACAGTAGAATTAGACTCGGCTCAACCCATCTCGGGGCAAGCTTTACGCATTCACTCTACCACTCAGCATCACATTCTTATTGGACCGGAAAGTGAACCCCTCATCTAACCGATGTCCAATAGGTGAGATCGCGCCAATCTCACTCGTGTTTTGTTTCGCTTATTTTTAGCCAACACCGGAGTAGCCCACACGGTACATAATGGCCAACGGTAAACCCTCAACAGCTCGAAGACGCGAAGTTCGTCGCAACATCGGAAAGCAAAAATCTGCTTTCTCCAAATGGGTCGAGTCAATCGATCGCAAAGATTTTCTGTGGGTATGCTTCTTCGTCTTACTCATGACACTCATCGGCGGCTTCATCACCGTCAAATCAACCGAACACCCAACCTACGAGGCAGGCCAACTCCTAACACGCCCCATCGTCACTCGTGTCACCTTCCAAGCTGAAGATAAGGAACGCACCGAAGAAGACCGCAAGCGTGCACGCAACCTCACACCAAACATCTATAAATACAACGCCAACTTTTACAACCTTCTTCGTAGCCAGTTCAACACACTCATCAGCCTCGCCAAATACAAATCCATTGATGAAGTACCTGTCTCAGATTTGGAAATCAATGGCCAGCGTATCCCTTTCACACAAGAAACACTCGACGCGCTTCGTAATGATTACATCAATGAAGATGGCAAACCCAACGAAGAGTGGACCAACAACGTCAACACATACCTACAGCGTCTTTTCAATCAAGTCATCATTCTCAACAGCGCACGCTTCGACGCTGAACGCAATATGGCCATGATCACTGTCGCTGGTCACCCCATGGCCGAACCCAACGCGCCTCCTGTAGAAAAAGACAGCAGAAATTGGCACAACATCAATGCCACCGAAGATATTCGTGATCAACTCAATAGTATCATCAGCTACTTTCCTCCTGCTCTGCAATCAACCGTCATCGAAATGACCATCGCAGACAAACTCCCAACCCACGACATCGAATATCAAGCCTCAACCATTCGCAAAAACAAAGTCGCTTCTGAAGTCCCGGTCAAGCCTGACACCTATCACGCTAACACCGTACTCGTTGCACCCGGCAAGCCGCTCACAGACAAACAAAAATCTCTCATCGAGCAAGAACAAAAAGCGTTCCTTGGCACTTACACCAAAGACGCATTGACAAACATGTCCGCTGAGCAACTCGAAGATTTACAACACCGCAAGACCACACTCACATTCGCACGACTCGGCATCTTCGGAATGTTCTTCCTCATCACCGTTTGTATCTGGGTATACATATACACATATAACAAACGAATCGTCACAAACCCCGTGCGTGGCATCGCGCTCTGCGCAATTCTCATCCTCTGCCAAGCCATCGCCGTCTTCGCAACACACATTTGGCCAAACTCCCTCTACTTCACCGCAACATTCCCAGCCATCCTCGCGACCATCGTCCTCTGCATCGTATACGATCAGCGTTTCGCCCTCGCAATGGGCTCCGCACTCGTCGCAGTCATCATGATCTCGCTCAATCTCTCAATCTCCTTCGGCCTCATCGTCTTCGCCGGCATCGGCATCTGTGCCGCAATGCTCCCACGTGTCTCAACACGTTCGACCATCGTTAAAGTCGGCGCAATCTCAGGCTTCACAATGGGTATCGCCACCATCATCGTCGGCCTCGCTACCCAGCCCCTCTACCTTGAAGGTGAATTCACCGCAATCATCTTCGCATCATGCTACGCACTCGCATCAGGCATCTTCATCGGCATGTGCGTACAAGGCTCACTCCCATTCATCGAAACAGTCTTCCACGTCACCACCGCCATGACCCTCCGCGAACTCAACGACGCATCCAAACCTCTCCTCCAGAGACTCGCACAAGAAGCACCCGGCACATATCAACACTCTCTTCGTATCGCAGACATGGCCGAGTCCGCAGCCGAAGCCATTAAAGGCGACCCTCTCCTCTGCCGCGTCGGCGCCATGTACCACGACATTGGTAAAATCAACAAGCCAATGTACTTCATTGAAAACCAAGGTGGCGGCCCAAACAGACACGCAAAACTCTCACCCGCAATGTCACTCCTCATCATCGTCGGCCACGTCAAGGACGGCATCGAAATGGCACGTGAATACGGCCTCCCACGACCGCTACGCCACTTCATCGAATCACACCACGGCACCACACTCGTCGAATACTTCTACCACGCTGCCAAAAAACAAAAAGAAGCAGAAGAAGAAGCCGCACCATCTGAATTCGAGTTCCGCTATCCGGGGCCGAAACCTCAAACTAAGGAAGCCGCAATCCTCCTCCTCTGTGACGGCCTCGAAGCTGCCGCACGCACACTCCCTGAACCAACGCCAGTCCGTCTCGAACAACTCGTCTCAACCATCGCCAACAAGCGTCTCATGGACGGCCAGTTCGCCGAGTGTAACCTCACACTCTCCGAACTAAATAAGATCGAGCAAGCAATCGTCAAGACCCTCTGCGCTATCTACCACGCTCGTATCAAATACCCAACCGACAAGCCGCAAGCATCCGACTCCACCGACGATGCACCACAAGCAAAATCAGGCACAGCCTAAACCTCTCTTCATCTAACTTTCGATTAGAGGCCATCCAACTCCGCGACACTTCCCTGCCGCAGCTATTCCTATACCTACACATCTTCCACTACAAACAATAACACATCACATACACACTTCCCCGATTACGATTTCCCCTTAGTTTCTAGCCTTCACCGCACACCCTAAATACTAATCAACTATGAAACTAAGCAAACAGACCAAAGTGACTGAAATCGTCGTAGAAAACTCACACATTTGGCTAAACCTCGCACAGGCATACGAAGCTGAAATATCCCCATACACCCACAAAAAACCGGACTCCAACGGCCAATACCCCCTCGACTCCGACGTGACTCTCTCAAACCGTGGCTACCTCATCTACCACAACAGTACCCCAGCAGGTTTCAGCATCATCCAAACCACCAACAAAAACACGCACGATATCTGCGAGTTCTATATATGCCCGCATGTCCGTAATCACAAACTCGGCAAGTGGTTCGCACACCACCTCTTCGATCTCCACAAAGGCCATTGGCACGTCAAGCAACTCATCAACATCAATTACGCAACCCAATTCTGGCGTGCTGTCATACGCGACTACACCGGCAACAATTTCACGCAACACCAATACAATCACAACTACTGGGGCAAAGTCATCGAACAACGCTTCAGCAATTACACCGACACCCCACTCACTCACCCAAGCGAATCTCGCCTCAAAAAATCCCGCCGCCTTTCCATCCCACGTTGGCAACCAAGAAAACAGGCGCAATCTTAATCTAAAGACTGCGCCTTCTATTCATCAATTAGACTGCATTTAATAACACTTCATTGTTAGCTGAAATGATCCCACACCTGACCCGCTTGCACAACAAACCGTTCCTTAATATCCGTCAATCCAAATGAATCGATACCCTTAAAGTAACTTTGGATCGTATCGCCAAACGGCTCCGTCCAGTGGCTCTGTACACCCTTCGCCCCAACAACTGCACCAACTAAACTCCCCGCCGTCGCAGCCGTACAATCATTGTCCATCCCCATCGCCACCGTATTCCCAATCACCTTCGTCACATCCAACCCACCCAACACCAAGCCAAACACCACCAGACAAGCATTATTAATCGCATGCACCACATTCATCCCCTTAAACTTCTCATCAACCATATCCCTCGCATCCTGATAATCCGTCACCTCATCTGCCACACTCAGCGCCCATCTCATTGCCTCAGCTAATCGACAGTTAGATGGTATTTCTTGCAACCCAAGCTCAATCGCCTTAAGCGGACAATCAACCGTAAACGCCGCAGCAATCGCAGCAGAAAACAGCATCTCACCATAAACACCATTCCTTCGATGGCTCAGCACTGCATCACGATAAGCCAGCTCCGCAGCAACCTCAGGCCATCCCGCCGCCATATACCCCCAACCATCCGCTCTGATCCACGCACCAATCCATTCACTAAACGGATTATTCTTCTCCGCCGCCTCCTCAGCCTTAATCCCCTCCCTGAAATTCGCCAATGAGCGTTCCTCAGCCGTATACGCAATTGGAATATACTCATCCCACATCTTCGCAACATCACCCGTCCCAAACCCCGGCCCAAACCTCTCCACTACCATCAATCCCATCAACGTATACGCAACATCATCATCCACAGGCACACCCTCAATACGCGCCTTCGTATACTCAATAAACCGGTTCTTCATATACCGCACCACATCCCCATTTGTCACATAGCTCCAGTAATCCACCGGCGGCCAAGCATCCCCTCCAACCTCCGCCAACCCCTTCATCCGCTCTATTTCCAACAACTCCACCGCTGCCCCCAGCGTGCAACCAGCAAATCGAGCATACATCGCCCCCAACAACCGCTCTTCAAATCCCTCAATTTCACTCAAACTCCCCACCAACTTCCGCCTTCCCTCAGGCCTCAACCCTCTAATCCCCTCCAGGTCATTCGGCTCCCTCTTCACCATCTCCGCATCAACACTCAAACCCTCAATCTTATTACGTGCAGCATCCACCACATCCGCCAATTGCTTCAAAACCTCATCCACAGCCTCACCAGCCCCTTGTTCATGACGCAATGCCCCCCAATTCAACACCTCATCAATCTTTGAATGCAATTTGCCGCTCTCTGGGTAGCTCATCTCGATATACCTTTACTGAAATATCCCTCTTGTTCATCTCATCCACCCCACCTACAAGCACAGTAGAACACCAACCTTAACTCTTATGAAACAATATACTACTTGTTTCACCCAATAAAGTGAATTTTACTAAAAAACCCCCACATTCACGCATATCCCACTTTCCGCCTTATAGAAATTCCATACACAAATTTGCTTTTTCACTGTTTCAACAACCTCTTCTACTCATGAATTAATTCTCACTAAGTTTTTATACTTTCGTATACCTATATTATTACTGTATTTATAATTTACTAACCAACCGTCTAACGATCTTTTCTCAGGAATGTAATTTATGCTATTGCATTGTTCCATACTTATTATAAAATTACATTCAGTTTTATAGAGTTTTCTTCCATAAATTTGGATGCATGTAGTGAAGACGCTTTATCACAAACTAGCCATATTCTCATGTCTCGCAGCTACCCTGCTGACAGGCAATCTATATGCACAATCCACCAGCATCAGCCCCCAGCTAAACGCTGAACTTAAAAAATCCAAGCCGGGCCAGATCATCAACGTCGAAGAGCTCAATCTCAGCACGACCACAACACCCACCATCGACGTAAACCGCGAGGACGTCCCTGGCACACAATTTCTTCTCTCCGACATGCCTGAATATTTCCACACGGGCAACGGCATCGCCATGCAGGAACGTGTCTGGGCAGGCACCGTCCGTCTTTACACTTACCACGTTCCCACACCAACTGACCCAAAAAAGAAAATCACAGCTGTCATCGAAAACCTAAGCAACGCGCCGATGACTTTTCGCTTCACACGTTACGCCTTCCCAACCCCCGGCAACTACTACCAAAAAGTCGCCAAAGAAGGCATGACTCAATTTCTCTCAAAGAAAAACCCATACAAAAAACCTCGTCGTCTCAACCCAGGCGAACGCATGGTCATCGACCCACAAATGGACAAATACGTCACTAAGAAAGACGATCTCGTCCACGCATTCCACGAATTCGAAATTTCAGAAGGCGGCCGCGTCACAGTCTTCCAATGTGATATCGACGACGACCCACTAACAGTCATCGACACACTCCCAAAACTTCCACGCAAATTCAAAGATCATCCGCGATCAGGTGCAGGACGCGGTCTATTCAAAATCGCTGACTACAACATCACCCCTTCTGGTGAAGACTATGTCTACGACACCGCCGAAGGCATCAAACAAATTGTTCTCGCTGACGGCAAACGCGATAATTGGATGACCGGATACGACCACATCACAGACCTACCTATCGCAAACAAAGGCAACTACGGCGCCTTATACAACATTAAAATCAACTGGAAATCATCAGACAACAAGAATCTCGCACTCATCGCCTATACACCACTCGATACTGGCAAATGGTGCAGACATAGAGCAATGGTTCTCAACGTCAACCACGGCAACCATCGTGGCGGAACCATTCAAATCCCATCAAAAAATGTAACCTGGGATCAGCTACCTCAAGCAGTTTTGATCCAGTCATACAAAATAAATAACAACAGCAATGTGCAGACAATCGAACTCCAATACACTCCACCCGGAGCCAGCTGCCTGCCCATTCCTTTTGTTCTAGTTCCCTACGAGAAGTAAATCTGTATCGTTTTGATTCAATTTACATCTAAAAAACGGGCTTTCGCCCCCTGGCAATACATGCAATTTGCATACTTAATGCATAGAAGATTCTAAGAAAAGGAAGGTTTTGCGATGCATGCAACAAAAACTCTAAGTCTGACAAAACGCTTGAGTTCTGCATTCACACTTATCGAGCTCCTCGTCGTCATCTCGATCATTGCGCTGCTTATCGGTATCTTGCTCCCAGCCCTCGGTGCTGCAAGAAAAACAGCAATGAACATCCAGTGTAAAAGTGGTATGCGTCAGTTTACCATTGCGATGCTTGCTTACTCAGTAGACAACAACAGCCGCTTCCCAACTGAGCTTGGCGTCGACCCAAACTCTCAGGAAACCGGTAAATTCCGTGAACGTTACTGGTACAGCGAACCAGTCATCGGCAGCTACGTCCCTGGTGATGTTCAGCCTATCGACGGTAACTCATACGGCGGCGGCATCTTCCGTTGCCCAAGCGACGTTGATGATGCTAGACGATCCTACAGCATCAACATCTTCTCAACTTCTGCACCCGACCTATTCGGTTATCCAAACCTGAATAATGATAATGCATTTACTGCAGACGCTAGAAACGCTTCTGAAGTTATCCTCTTCGCTGACGTTTACAGCCCATGGTGGAATGACGCTGATGGTGGCGGCTGGTACTCAAGCCCATTCTTCGGCCACGTCTCACCTAACGACCGCTACGTAGGCATTGGCTACAACGGTGGGCGTCTTGCAAACTCAGGTGTTGAATCCATCGCTGACTATGATCGCCACTCCGGCATCGATCAGTTCGAATGGGAAGGCGGCACATGTAACTGGTCATTCGTCGACGGCCACGTAGCAAACCATGGCCCATCCGACCTCATCGACACATCAACAAGACAAAGCCTCTACGATATCTACTGGTATCCAAACGAGAGAAGTGTCGAAGGCCCATAAGACTATCAAACCTTTCGCATAGCATATTAATTACAGCCCATCATTTGATGGGCTTTTTTTATGCCATAAAACACAGCACTTTGATCCTTCCCATTCCCATATCAACTCATAACAAAACACGAAGCCTCATCATCACAACCACCAACAAAACACATAAGTGCACATTAAAAATATCACACGGATCGTTAAACCCGTGTGATACACATGTACTGCATTCATTTCCTCGTGCTGAGTCACACAGTAACCAACGCTACAACTACTCAATATCCCAGTAGTTGTCTATTCCCTTACGCCCTTCCCCAAGAACATCCCATGCATAAGGCGAATGATCCTGATCCGAAGGAATAGCCCCGTCTTTCTGAGTACCATTCGAGGTACCATGCCCATCCGCCCACGCTACATTACAAGAATTATTATGACGTGCATCCGCCATTCCACGTGACGATGGATACTTATAATAATCATCCACGAAACATAACCCGACATCCTTACCTTCGTCATACCAATACGGACTGAACGTATCGACCATCGTGATCGTTTCAGTCGGATTACGTACATCATCTATTCGCGGCGTAACCGGCTGACTCACCGTCGTGCCAGGACTTCCACCCGGCCTAAAATCTGGCACACTAACCAACCACACTTCACCATACCAGTAATAACGATTAATATTCGTACCAATATTCCACCAGTTAATACCATACTCCGAACGAATCCAAGTACTGTCATATAGATCTGTCACATCTGCTGTGTTCAAATCAAATCCAAAATTATCAAAACCCGGACAATCAAAATGCTCGGGCGCCGACACATAACCATCGACCACCAACTGTGCAGGCCAGTAAATCACCGGCTCCTGCCAAGGCGTCTTATAAGGCACATAATGCCCCTTGTGATTATCAGCATACATATACATCGCCAAACCAATCTGCCTCACATTACTCAAGCAGGATATCCCTCGCGCAGTCTCACGAGCAGCCCCCAATGCAGGTAACAATATCCCAATAAGCAAAGCAATAATCGATATGACTACTAACAACTCAATCAACGTAAAAGCATTTCTAGCGTAGCGTATAACAACCATAATACCTCTCCAGAATGTTAAAGTCCCAGAATAGAACGCGCAGAACAGCGACATCTAAATCAGATTTAAAAGAACGAAAACCAAGGCGTAAATACGTACTAAACTAAACTTTGAGCAGTAATAAGAAATGATTGCTCAATTAATCAAATATTCAAATATACTCAGGCATCTTTATCTATATAATCTCATAACTATTCGCGAGTCAATGATTATTTAAGACTTACCCATATTTTTATGAAATAATTTCATATCCCAACACCTGCGCAACCTGCAACTCAAATTAACAAACCCAACACGCTAATCTCAAGCACACTTAACAGCAAACCACATACCAACAAACCGTTATCGAAAAACTTTTTTCTTGTGCGCACAAACACGCATTTCCTCTCTAATAGCGTGTAATTCTTCAACTATTTCAGACCATTTCTATACCAAACCGCGCCATTTCTAATACGTTTCTGTCTATTTCTGCCCATCTTTGACTCAGGGTAAATCATCAAATCAAACAAAACGTGCGCACAAAATCGCTTCACCAAGCCACAGAACCTAACCAATCTTTCGCTTTTCGTAAATTAACAAAACCAAACCGACGTATTCCGTCCGTTTCATATAAACCACCTCAAATAAAACGCCTCTTTTTAAGACCATCTCAAACACGCAAATTGAAATTTCCGTGCGCGCAAAACCAACAACCATCCATCTCACATGCACATACAAACAAAAAAAGACCGCACCCGGTAGTGCAGCCTTTCGTAACATGAAAACTATCTTCTATTCTTGGTTCGGCGGTGCCGATGATTGACGAATCACCAAATCCGCACGCAACACCTGGCTTTGCCTCATCGCCAAATTATTCCTAAGAATCTCAATTAGCGACGACAGTGCAGCATGCCCCACCTCAACCAACGGCTGCCTCAACGTCGTCAGCGTAGGCGACAAATACATCGCACTCGGCGGATCATCCACACCCACAACTGACAAATCCTTCGGGATTTCAAGCCCCAACGTGATCGCAGTCTCATACACATCCAGTGCAAAATAATAACCAGCTGCAAACACCGCCGTCGGGCGATTCGCTGACGCAAACACCGTACTTAGGCCAATCTTTTCCTGTCGATCCAACCTCGCCCCAGCAGCTTCATGCAGGAACCGATCATTCATTTCGATCCCAAATTTCTTGCACGCATCAACAAAACCGCTGTAACGATCATTGTTATTACTCAAACGATGCGTACCACCAACATACGCAATACTGCGATGCCCCATCTGATAAAGATGCTCAACCGCCTGATGCGCCATGTCCGCATTATCAACATCGATTGAAGGAATCTTCAGTGAATCCGCTTTCGCAGCCACCACAATCCCCGGCGTATTCTTATCAATCCGTGAGCAAAAATAACTCAACTCACTCACCGTTGGATTCACAAAAACAAACGCGTCATTGCTACCCATCATCTCACTGTCAAAATGCAGCATCGTCAGCTCAGCATTCAACAAATTCGCTGCCTGCCTCAGCCCATCCATAATCTGACTGTGAAAATAATCGCCGATCATTGATTCACGATGAAAAACCAAACCGATTTTGCTCAATCGATTCTTCTTCTTTTCACGATCACGCTGATCGACAACAAACGTACCCAATCCCTGCTTACGGTCCAGCACACCATGTGTCACCAGTTCCTGCATCGCACGGTGTGCCGTCACAACCGACACAGACAACTGACGACTCAGTTCCTTCGTGCTGCAAATCCGCTCGCCGGGCTTGAACAGCCCTTCTTTAATCGCTTCAACCACTGCTTCCTTCACACATTCATGCAAAGGCTGGTTCTTACTTTGAGTTGGTAATTTAAGTTGATGCATAATGAGCCCCTCAGCGGGTCCCTCGACTCTCTATCCGATCTGTTTCATGCGATAGAACAAACAATCGCGTCCAGCTGCCCCCTGCTTTTACCCTTGTTTATCCTGCCAATTCCTTGGCTACAAAATCCCTCACGCCCTCCATCTTTTTCCCATCCACCCTCACTTAACTTCCCCCTCCGTTTCAATCCTGTTACCACCCCGTACTCACCCACCCCCGCTTTTGCCTCAACCTCATATCACCCCCCTCTTTCCACGCATCCCGCCGCAATATCCCCTCATAGACTCACCCACCCGTCTTCCCACCGTTGTCCATTGACCACGCTGCACTTGGCTCGCCCAGTTCTGTTCTAAGCGACGCCAATGCAGCCGAGGTTTCCATGCTCGGTCACACGCCCTGCCCAATCACATACATGTAAAATCTGTACGTAATCGATACAATTACACCCTACATACGTGATCACTCACATATGCCCACACAACCTGTTACTCACCACAATCTCTCCCCGCCTAGTCATGCATCGCTTGCTGACTCCACCCTCACCAATTCATTATTCAAATATCAATCTTAATAACGCGCACACATCACTCAGACATGCTTCAGTAATTTGCCGATCAGCCTCACACTGAACAAAGAGCAAGCATTCATTCGCGTGCACATAACTTTTCACCGGTAGAGTATAACACCTCCATGAGTCTTATACTAGAACTTTGACATCAATTTTCCTACTTTTTCCTCACCCTTTCTATTATTTTGCGTTTTTCACAACCACATTACAAATCCATTCCATTCCTTTTCAATACGGTTTTTGATCAGCCTATCTGCCCTCTAAGCCTGGAATTGAGCGTTTTTACTTGTTCCATCCGATTTCACATACCACAACCGCTGGAGCAACCACATTCAAACGAATCAATCGTTGAAACTGTGGCCCCTTACTGTTACATTGTTATATATCTCGTCACGCTTATTGAAGCACACAATTTGTGCAACCACACCCAAAAGGAAGTGATTGCCCAGTGATACAAAGAACTCTTTCAGCGCGGCGAATATGCGATACATGATTATTCGATACAGGTTTTTTCCGGACAAGTACGGGGCCAAGCAGACCCCTTAGGAGATTTTTTTATGCTTTCCAAACGCTTCATGACACTACTCATGATGCTTACCGTTCTGCTCAGTGGGTTAGTTGCAGACCGAGTCAGCGCGAATGAAGAAAAGACGCCGTGGGACTTTACGCTCAACGCAAAAGGACTCGCCATCCGATACGATGGCATCCCCATCTCCTGGAAGTCGACACTTTACGTCGTCAAACCAGGTTGGACCGGCATCATCTACAATCAAGGTTCAAGACCTTTCAAAGTTGAAGAGTCCATCAACGACAAAGGCCAGGAAGTCTACACAGCTTCAGACGAAACTCACACCTTCCGTTCAACTTACGAAGTCACCAAAGTCGATAGTGAAACACTTCGTGTTGAATACAACGGCCAACCACTGACTGAAGATCCCGGTGAGATTGAATGCAACCTGGGTTACTTCAACGCAAACCTCTTTGCGAACCGTCCATACAAAGCCTACACAACCAAAGGCTACAAGACCGGCACAGTTCCGATCTTCCCTGAGACAAACAACCAAGTTGCCAACGATGTCGCTGAGCATTTTAAAACGCTTACATTCGACACACGCATCGGTAAACTGACACTTGATATCCAAACAGATCGTCAGGTACGTTTCTTTGATGCACGTCTTGATCCTCAAGAATGGGCGAAGCCTGTCCCACTGTTCTGGTGCGGCGTTGGCGTTCCTGCTCGTCCTATCAGCAAAGACAACCCACTTAAAGTTGTCATGACAATCAAGATCAAGGCCAACAAGAAAAACGTCGAACCAAGTGAAGCATTAACACTCATACCTGCCTTGACGAAAATTAAGAACGCACGCACTTTCCCTGAAAAACAGCTACTTATCGTGCCTCAACCAAAGAGCATCGAAGTTTCAGGCGGCAAGCTTGCCCTTAATGACACACTCAACATCACCATCATGCAGCCAAACGGTGAAACACGTCTCGAAGCCGCTGCAAAACGTATCCTAAAAACATACAACACTATCGAACTTAACCCAGCAACAATCACTAACAATGATGACAACACAACGATCATCCGCATCAGCAATGACGCTCTAAGCGCTGATTATACTGCTGATTTTGATCGTAAGGCAGCTTGGTTTAAGAATAAAGAAGGCCAAAAGATCACCATCGATAACGATGGAATCACAATCGTTTCCCCATCTGCACGTGGCGCTTTCTACGGCTTGCATTCACTTCGCCAAATCCTTGGCCGTGACGCAGACGGTAATGCATATGCAGAAAAACTCGTTGTTGAAGATTACCCAACATTGAAGAAACGTGGCGCTCACTGGTTCCCTTCACTGCATGGTGTTCCATTCCATAAGAAACTGATCGAACGCGTCATGGCTGGCAACAAGATGAACTACACAGTCATCCAAGTTGACCATGCTTCATGGAATTCGTTCCCTGATTTAGCTGATAAAAAGCACGCTGTTTTGAATGATGATTTAAAAGAGCTTGTGAAGCTTTGTCGCGAGAATTTTCTAGAGCCGATCCCACTACTCAATGTACCGGGGCACGGCCAATGGATGTTCCAAAACGGTCAAAATAAAGACATCGTTGAAGACCCACAAACGCCATACGCATATTGCACTAAGAATCCTAAGTCATACGAATTCATTCAGACTTTGATGGAAGAAGTGATTGAAGTTTTTGATGCGAAGACATTCCACCTTGGTCATGATGAAGTGACAATGCGTGGCCGCTTCCCGAACCCAGAGTGTAAATACTGTGGTAACGAAACTGATGATGAAGCTGCTTCACGTTTGGTTGCAAACCACTTGAAAAAACTTACAAACTGGCTCGCTGATCGTGGCATCGAAACCATGATCTGGGGCGACATGATGCTTCACAAGGGCACTGACGATAACTTCGAAGCATTGGCTAAGACTGCTGAAGCTGCGAAGTACATGCGTGATCACTTGCCGAAGGAAGTCATCGTTGCTGACTGGCATTACAACGATAAAGGCCAGTACCCGTCACTCAAGAAATTCCGTGACATGGGCAATCGAGTTCTAGCTTGCACATGGTTCAAGCCAATGAACGTGTACCTGTTCACCAATGCTGCAAAAGAGGCTGGCATCGACGGTATCATGCAGACCACTTGGTGCGGCTACTACCCAACTGAATACACGATGGAACGTGACTTCTATCAGTTCACCGCGTTCATCCTCGCAGCTGAGTACAGTTGGTCAGACCGCATGGAAAAACCAGCAGACCTCCCATACGTTGCTGCAGATATTTACAACACTGTCTACTCACCACGTGACCTTCGCCCACAAGATGGCTACACCGTTGACCTACGTAAAGCGCAAACTGTTAATAAGACAAAGTGGACAGGCTTTGCACCGGGCTGGAACGTTTCATCACTGCCTGGTGGCGAAAATGTATTCGAAGGCATCACCTTCAACACATCAGGCTCTAAAGCTGCGGTCATTGGTAGCTCACTGATGTCGCCAAAGGAATCACTGACCGAACTCACACTCAAGCTCGATAATATCAAAGCGAAACAACTCGCTGTCCTCAACGGCTCACTCTGGGCACTCGCTCGTGATACAACCATCACCAAGATTGTATTCACATATGCGGACGGCTCTGCAAATTCACAGTCACTGATTACTGAAGTTAATTCAGGCGGCTTAATGCAAAATCTTGAGATGCGTAAAGCTGTGAAAGTCTGGACACACAACACCCCACAGAACCGTGAGATGCACCTCTGGTTAACTGAAGTAACCAACCCTGAGCCTGAGAAAGAAATCAGCTCAATTACCTTCGTACCAGGCTCACGCATGTCAGGCTGGTACCTCGCAGCACTCACAATCCTGCAGTAATCTCACAACGACAACTTACGAAAACCTCCATTAGAACAAGACCACCCGTTTGGGCGGTCTTGTTTTTTTTGCTGATTTTATAGAGTCAATTACTTCGATAAAAACTACGAAGCATCCTGTTCCGATGCCACGTATTGTTTTACGACACCCTCAGCCAACTCCTTCACACGCTCAGCCAACTCAACAGGTTCAACAACTTTGCAATATGGCCCCATCCCCAACACCCACCATTGAATCTCGTCCAACCCATCTACTTCACAACGAAATTCCAAGCTACCATCATCCAAATACGCGAGTTCCTGCGTTTTATGCCAACGCGTGTCCGCAATCGTATCCGCAAAGCTCTCATCAAAATACAAAACAATTTGATATCGTTCCGTTCCACGAATCATTCGCCACGCAAGTCCTATGTATTTTTCAACATCAAACCCTTCTGGAATTTCATACGTTTGTTTGAGTTCCTGAATCGTCACAAAACGCTGCAATTTCAAACAACGTACTTCACCTCGCCCGCTATGCATGCCATACACATACCACGCGCGTTTACCAAAAAACAACGCATAAGGCTCAAACTCAAAAGCAGCACCTTCACCATTACCCACTGATTCATACGTACACATAAGTGTTTGCCGCCTCGAGATCGCATCTCTAACTCTCTCATAGACGTCACGCACTTCCTCCCCTTCAGAACTCGCAGCAAGCTGAATATTGATGTGACGATCCAACTCACTCAGTTCCTCACGCAACTCATCACTCATCTGACTCTTAATCTTCATCACCGCACGTACCGCTGGCTCAATAAACGGTATCTGTCCACTCTCTGCAATATGACTCAGAAGCGTACACACCGCTAGCCCTTCTTCAAACGTTAGCTCAACAGGCTGCATAAAAAACTCATCACCGACTTTGTAACCACCGGTCTTGTGATCAAAATTAATCGGCACCCCAGTTTGCTGAAGCGTTTCGATATCACGAAAAATCGTGCGTTCAGTCACACCATAATGCTCCGCCAACACCTCGGCGTTCACACCTTCCTCAGCACGCATCATCATCACTTCATTCAATAGCCGATGAATCTTCTTGTACTCTTTGCCCATAGCCAAAAACCTCCTTTTTAGCTGTGCCCACACATCATACCAACCACACGCTACTTTCTCTCGCTTTCGCCCTCACAAAACAAGAGCCCTGCCTTTCAGCAGAGCTCTCATTCCCACACGCACCAATGTTTTCAACCATATTGGCCTTGTTTGACCACTCAACACATTGGCCGTCAGCATATTACTTCGCGCCCCATCAAGTCATTACGCTCGACCACCTTCATTCGCAAACACGACTTCAAGCACGTCCCTGCCATAATCCTCCGACACAGACATACGTCGATGTCTAAGGCCAGCATTCGGCAGCAACTCGCTTAACTTTGCAATCACCTCATCGCTATTCCCTGCTTCAAATACAATCTCACCATCATGCAAAACCTGCAAGGTAGCAAACTCATTCAACACCGCCACTTGCCGATTCATCTGACTTGTCACCAACTCAATTCCATAATCACGTAACGCTTCGTTCGCGACTTTAACACCGCCTCGACTCGATACTGTCTGACTGTTGATCGTAACCATTGCTTCATTTCCCACACTACACATTAACACCATATATCAGCCTCACTGATGAACCATAAAATCTTAAATACACGCAACACAAACATCTCCCCCCTCTCCACACCTAGCTATCACAACTCATCCTCCCACACGCACAACGATACCACTCGCTTTCCAACGGCCGCTATATTACTTCGGCTTCATAGCAATCGACACATAAACAGCTTCAATCGCCTGCGATCGTTGTTACTAATCCATATTGTTATTTCAGCTTAGCGATCTCAACCAAACACAACGAGCATCCATCCCAGAGCTCTTATACCACCAGTTTCCCTATTCTTCTCCACCCCTGCGCCGCTAAGCTGCATTATTACAAGAATATGACTTCACCTAATACCACCCCATCATACATTTTCTCGTTCTTGTTGGCACAGTATAGCATATTTTTTCATCTTTGTAACCTCCCTTTACCATAAACAACATCACCTATTTTGCTTACCCCTCACAATACCACTATTTTTATAGTATTTTTCGTCATTGTTATAGAACCTACCGACAATCCTCTCGCAACTGCCCCGTCTAATCATCTAATAGGCCTATGATCACCCATCATTTATGCAACCGCGTGAATAAAATTTTCCTGTTACATTTGCCATACTTTTTCTAAAATCCAGTCAGCAGTCTGATTCAAATATGGAATGCTTTCGATTCAGTTCCGATTTTTCCGAGGACCGTATTATGACCGACTACTGGGAAATTTTCCCCCGATTCTTCGATACCCATCAAGCCTTCATCTTCGCTGACATCGGCATCTCCGAAGTCATCGACACCCACCTCTCACAAACACTCGCCACCATCAACGTCACATTCAAATACCCCTCCCCCACAGGCATGCCTCACCCCGACGAATACGACACCATCCGCATGATCGAAGAACAGATCGAAGCTTTCTCTGAAAACAAC
Source organism: Planctomycetota bacterium (assembly GCA_016350165.1). GTDB lineage: Bacteria > Planctomycetota > Phycisphaerae > Phycisphaerales > Phycisphaeraceae > Poriferisphaera. The sequence continues at coordinate 248,485 of CP066225.1, forward strand.
AACGATCACTACGTCGGCCGCATCACAAACGACGGCCAACGAGACCTCTACATCTACACCAACAACCCCCAGCAGCATTGGCAAGACTTTGTCGCAAAGCTCCCCGAAGCTAGCTCATACACCATCACCGCCAAAGTCACAGACGACTCTCAACATGCCACTTACTGGGACAAACTTTACCCCACCTCCGAAGATTTCCGCGCCATCGCTGACCTCCATCTTATCCGTCTAACCCAAGAAGAAAACGACGACAACTCTCAACCACGCAACATCGATCACTTCATTTACTTCAACAAGCAACTTGAAGCTCAACCCTTCATCGACTGGGCCACACGCAACAACTTCACACACCTACATTCCGAATCCCACATCACCGACGAGAATCAGTACTGCGTTCGTCTTGCTCATCGAGGCACGCTCGAACTTTCAGACATCATCCCTCATACCATCACGCTCTCCAACCAAGCCGAAATCCATGGCGGCATCTACGACGGATGGGAAACCGAACTCGTCAACACCCCATCAATCACGTAACGCAAACATCATCACAACCACAAACAACAAAAACTCGCATTCAACTGCGAGTTTCTTTTTTATACTTTTTTCACTAAAACGTGAAACTGACTTCCATCATCTGCGTCTATATTGTGAAGTGCAAGCAGTATCAGTCGTTTTCTTCCGATCACGACTTTATCCCTATAAAAATAGTACTAATGCGTCACAGCAAAGTGCCTGCGTTATACAGTGCCTACAATAACTCCATCTGAGGGGGACGTTCGTGCATCTATAGAGCAAATAACACAAAACACACTCTGGCTTGTTTGAAGAACGCAGTTGCTAACTCGGCGATTGCTTTTTCTGATTTGCATAGATACCTATGCAACGAGCCAATCATTTCGTTAAATGCTCTAATAAACTAAACCAAAACAGCACAGCTCCCCCTTAGTCTTTTTTCAAAACCACTTCATCATCTGCTTCAACGCGCCTTACAAGCTCATCCACCTCAGCATTTCTCACATACCGTGGCAAGTTGCGCCACATCGAATGAAAACCATAATCCCCCTCCGTCATTTCTGCCAAAGCTTCTTCTTCACTCCAGCCCTGCTCAACAATCCGGTACATTGCGCACATCGTACCTGTACGATCAGCCCCGTGTTGACAGTGCACAACCACAGGCCAATTATCTTCATTCCGCACAATCTTCAGAAATGCAACAACATGATCATCTTCCATATCCCACGTATTAATCCGGATCCGCTCCGCCCTCAGACCAAGCCCCGCCATCTCATCTTCATCATCATGATTATGCCGAAGATTCACCACCGTCTTGATCCCCATTTCCTGCAGGGCTTTCATCCCTTTTTCGTCAGGCTGCGCACAGCGATAAAGCACATCAGATACCCGATAAAAATTCTCTAAATCTTCATGTTCAATCTTCTTCGCCCACTCACGCTTAACTGTCACATCCGCAACATGATCAGCCTTCTTCTCGCAGCCGCCAATTAAAGCAAACATCAAACCTACAAGAAAATATACAAACACGATTCTTGTTTTCATTTTAGTCATTACAAATCCCTCGAAAATTATTGGTATGCGCAAAACTTCCTCATACGCATAAAAAAACGCTTGAACACCTTTAAGTATTCAAGCGCTATTTTACTCAATTTTCATAACTTTTATCTACTATTCTTATGACATTGCAGCACAACCGTTCCGCCAATCTTCCCAACAACCGGACACATCTTCATCAGGTAATGATCGAACTTCTGCAACTTACCACGCATCCCAACACCGCATCCCGGTATCATCCGATCCACACGCGATACCACCGTAAACCGTTTCTCATCAACACGATCAAACGTATTCATAATCGCATTCATATCACCACGATTCAGCTTACGTTCATCATCCGTTATATGATCTTCTTGCGAAGTTTCATTCGGCGCGATCCATCTCCCAAGAGCAGACTGCCGCAAAGGTTCAAAGATCGGCGCTTCAATATGTTCCTTAAAGATCGCCACCCCGCCCGGCTTCAAAACCCTATAAGCTTCCTTCACTGACTCTGCGATATCAATGTGATGTAGAATATCAATCCCAACAATCACATCGAAACGATTATCCTCATAGTTCAAAGTCTCAGCTGCCATCTGATCAAAGCAGCAACGATCATCTAACTCATACTTAGACGCCAACTCATCCGCGATATCCAAGTTATCCTGCGAAATATCAAACCCATCAACCTCATATCCAAGCTTCGCAAACCTCACCGCTGATATACCAATACCACATCCATAATCCAGCAGCCGCTGCTTTTCACTCGCAAAACGCTGCTTCGCCAACCGGTGCACATACCAATATGGATTCCAAGGCCTCCCCTTCTCGGCAACCACTGGCGCAAAATCAACCTCACTCACACGTTGACGCTCAGCGTAATTCTTATAAAACCCAATCTCTCTTTCTTGTCTCTCAGTCAGCGTGCCTGGTAACATCACATCTCCTTCAAACCCGAACCCATCTTTCCATTTATGCCAGTATTACCAGTCATATCGGTTATGCGGATTAGCCCCAATACTTGCATTCACAAAAAACCTCACATCTCGTCCGATATTTTCAGTTAGCACGCCACCTCCCCCACACGACTCTCACCAACCACCGATACAATCAAGTGAATTAACCCTCCATCAAGCCAAATCAATCTGCTGTCTGGGTAAGTCTCATACACCCTCTCAACAACTCGCGTGAATGAAGCAACTCACCAGAAAGTAACTCCCCCCCACACACAGATCTACTGTTGACTCAGAAGTTCGATACTCAAATGCGCGTATAAAAATCTTTTCGCGCGCACAAACACGCATTTCGCCTGTTTTTACCCTTCAAAAACTGATCATAACGCGCCGTTTTTGAACCATTTCTGCTCATTTCTGAACGTTTTCCGCTCAAAACGCGCGATTTCCGACCTAGGGTAAATCATCAAAATCGTAAAAACGTGCGCACAAAAGCGCGAGGCAAATAAGCACATTCCAAACCCCCGCGCGCACAAGATAATGCAAAACCATCCAACTGCTATCCCCACAATTCTGTTTGCCCCAAACCTGTTCATTCTGTGCGCGCACAAAAAAAGCTGCCTTCTATAAAAGCAGCTTTCTTAAAACTTTGAATCGGGGTGAGAGGATTCGAACCTCCGACCTCACGCCCCCCAGACGTGCGCTCTAACCAAGCTGAGCTACACCCCGTAATTCAACACTTTGAACCACAAACGAGTAAAAAAGCAACACGTCCATGATTAAGTACACAGTCTAGCCCCACCCTTCATTTTCGGCAAGTCCATCCCTAATATCCACAACCCTATAAAACACAATCATTTAAGGCTATTCACCCACCCCAAACTCACGACTTAACCCCGCGATAACAAACCGCAATCCCAAACGTCAAAGCCTTCTGTTCCAACGCTCCAAACCCCGCACCTTCCATCAATCCAACCATCTGCTCCCGCCCAATAAATGTATTCACGCTCTTCGGTAAGTACTTGTATGCACCACTCTTATCACGCGCGATCCATGATGCCGTCCGAGGCATAATGTGCTTGAAATAAAAGTTATACCCCGCCAACAAAACCCCATTCGTCGGCAAACTAAATTCCAACACAATCAACCGCCCCCCGGGCTTCAAAACACGATAAAACTCACTCATCGCAATCTCAGGCCGCGCGACGTTACGTATTCCAAATGCAATACTTACAACATCTACACTCTCATCATCTGCAGGTAAACGCATCGCATCACCCGCTTCATATGAGATGCGGTTTTGGTATTCGGTGCCTTGCGCTTTATGCCGCGCGACTTTCAACATGTTCTCTGTAAAATCAATCCCCAAAACACGTTGCGCGCCGCCATCAATGAAAGCCATCGATAAATCACCCGTCCCGCATGCGACATCCATAATCACGTCACCGCGCAGCGTCGCTGCGGTGTCCATGAACGTGCCAAAATCATCGCTAACCTCTTGATCGCATTGGTCTTGCGTACGAAGATTTGCCATCTTCACAGCCGCCCGCCGCCACGCCTGATCGCGCCACATCGAGTGCACACGATTATTGATGTCATAACTCTCAGCAATCGCAGCAAACATCTCTTCAACCCGCTGCGCTTTATCTTCAGCTGTATGCGGGTTTTGCGCTAAATCCTGATCTGTCCAAGCGGGTTTGCGTTTCATGTAAATCTGGTTCCCTGATCATCTACTATTCAACAACGAGAGGTATTGTACCGTCCTTCTACGGGTAGAGTTGATTTGCACAATTCGATGCTGGCACAAAAGTTAAGTTAATCTTGTAGAATCATTTCTGGTTGTAATATTCAACTGCAAATTGGGCAAAGATATTTTATTAAACAGCTATCCATCTAATGGCTGATTAGACTGTGAAGTAAAGCATGATTCGTAAATACAAGAAACGGGCAAAAGTTGAGTTGTGGATTGGGATGCCGATTTTTTATGCGGGCTTCATTGCGATGATGTATGTGAATGAAGTGAATATCAAAGAAGCATTTGGCAGATCTGCATTGCTGGTTCTTGGGACGATTGCTGCAACGACGATTGTTGGATTGGTTTTAACGTGTATAGGGCTGTCGAGTTTCTCTCGAGCAAAGTTGTGGCCACGTTGGTATGGGTTGCTTGGGCCGACGCATCTTTTGGGGCTGATGTTGATTGGGCTGTTGCCGGACAAGAGTGTGAAATGCGTGCCGCTTGTTTGCCAGGAGTGTGAGTATGACTTACGGGGGAATGTTTCTGGTGAGTGCCCGGAGTGCGGGACACATATCTAGCAGTCGTTTTTCCAAACATCAGCAAAAGAATTTGTGATATTGCTCAACACACTTCCTACATACAGATAAAATGGCGTACATTCTGTATTATTAGACAAGAAACACTATTTAAATTTCATTGAATGTTTTTTTCAGGTATGAATTATGAGATTATTTATTCTGGCGGCAGGTTTGTTGTTTTACATATCTGGGATTGCGAATGCTTATGATGTTCAGCTAACGTTACCGCGTACTGCAGTTATTGAGAGTGCTAACCAACAAGGGCAAACTGTATTACTCGAGCTAAAATCGAATGCTGTCACGTTAAAGCCCGGCTATCAATGGACGATTAATAGTGATGGTCAGGCGGCAGTTGATGTAGAGCGTGGGCTTTATATTTTTGTTTACGATTCAAAGTATGACAAAGGCATTATTAATTTAGAATCGAAACGTTTGAATGTTACTCGATCAGGTATAAAAGCGAGATTTAACTCGCCATTGAAAGTTAAAACGAGGATACATCTTCGCGATGATGATTTAATTGTTAAAACATTCAAAATCAAAAGTACTATATCTTCAGATTATCATACCTGGGATGTTCTTGCTCGGAATGGTTTGCCTGAACTGCTTCTAACACCTGGGGTTAAATATGATGTATTAATTGAGTTCAAACGTGATCAAATGAACCTACAGTATGAGAGTAAATTAAGTGGAACGCAGTTTAAGAACATCAAAATATCTTCTATAGATTTAACTGTAATTGAAGATGCATCTGAACGTCATGAAAAACATAGATCATCACGCAAGCAAATTATGTTAAAAGATTCTGACGAGCGCATTCAATCTATTGGGGAACGAAAAAGCGATGATAACCCTCTGACGTTTTTCAGACGCGCACTAATAAAAGTGAAACCTAATATTTCAATTGATGTGGGAGAACTGGAAGTCAGTTACATTCAAGTTAAGTCTTACAAAAAGCCTTCGTATTCTAAAGCTAAAGACGATGAGAAGTATACGCTTTCACAACATCCTAATGGGATTGGGTTACAAAAAAACACGTTGTATGCTGTTGATATTGTGGGCAAACTAGATGGTGAGTTTTTTCACTATGTAACATCGATGAAAGGTGAAGATCTAAAATATTTTGAGATTACACGTTCTGATTTAAAAAGAAATACTGTCTGTTTGAAAAAGAATAAGAAGTATGCAAACAGCCCAAGAATCACTATTGATTTATATAGCTATAAAAAAACTTTTTCTGTGGACATGGAAGAAGAATTAGTTTTCCTGACGAACCGGTCTTTCGTAGATCTTGGGTATGCTTTTATTGCAAATAAAACCAGATACGAGTTCATGCCGATTAGTTATGATTTGAGGCAACAGAGTAATATAGAGATTGGCGGAGCATGCCGTGGTGAGGTTTGGGTTGAGGCAATGATGAGGCGAAAGTTTGAAGGCGATACAGTTGAAGAAAGGAAAGAGGTAGAGCATTCAGTTTATTCACGTTTGTTTATTGTTGACGAAGAGGGACGAATCCTAACCTCAGTTTCAAAAATCGATAAAGTAATTGAATGGGAGCTTCGTGATCTTGAAGGATATCCAATCGATCTAGAAAACATGGCTAAAAAATGGGATTTGCATCAATCCGTTGCGGGTGAAATTAAAGCTGTTGTTACAGATGGTGCATCTTTCGTTGAGTCGGGGAAGATCATCGTTAGTGAGCCAGTTGTTTTCCGATCGAAACACTTCCGCGTACATGCTCCAGCATTTCTTGGCAAAAACGTATGCACATATCTCGCAAAACTTGAAGAGTCTTATGAGATTTTCCTAAAGGCCAAAACCCCAAGACAGCCACAGATTATTGATGTTTATTTTCGAAAGAGTTCTGACAGTGTTTTTTCATATGAATATCGGGGAACTCAACTGGTAGGTCTAATGGAGATGCCAACCAGTGGACTTGAGTATATTACAAGCATGTTCACACCAGTAAGTTTTTCATCGAAAGGTCTTGCAACAATATTTGGCAGACCAAGTAGTACCAACATGCCTCACTTTACTTCTGAGGGGAAAAAATCTTTTAAGCAACGTGGTGAACAGCACAAAGGCAATCCAAACTACATACCACGCTCGTACGTGTACCAGCAGCAGTTACAATAATATCTCATATTCTAGTATGATAAAATATTTGATTAGTATAGTTTTGAGATGCAAGATTTGCATTCAATTAGTATGATGGCCAATCTATTTGTTTAACGTTTTTCAGATTGCGCAACCTTCGAACGATGTTAGCCGGGGTATGTGATGAAGTATTTTGTTTCTACATATATTGTTAACCTGATTCTGGTTTTGATCTTTACTTGTATGAGTGTTTCGCCGACCAATGGAATGCTGAAGAAAGATCTTGGTAATTACAAGCATAATACGAATAATGCGAACGAATCTAATAAACCTAAATTCACGAAGATCAAACCTCGTATTACGAGTGACGATGGTCAGTTGCGTGACATATCGATCACGATTGAATGCCCTCCAAGAGACAAATCCAAGGGTTATTATTACTATTCATTAAAAGAGTTGAAAAAAATTGATGTACAGGCGGATCGAGATTATCGCGTCATTATCACTGGAACGATTGATCGTGAATACTTTTGTTATTATCAAACTATTAAAGGTAAGAATCTTGATGATATAAAAGTTCACCGCAAGAAGATGATTGAGAAGGAAGTTCGTTTTTATGAAGACACGCCTAATTACCCACGTTTAAAAGTGCGTGTTTATGCAGGAAAAAGCTTTACAAGTTCGATTATCAAACCCGATGAAACTTTTAGATTTTTAGCGAATCGTCGTTATGTCAAAATTGGATATGTGTTTGGTTTGACTGATAGTAGCCGAATATACGCTACTTACCGTGACGCTGACATGCTAGATCACAAGCCAGTTTATCTCGGAGGGCCGCTGAAGGGGCACATCTGGGAGCAGTCATTAGTTGCATCGCAACAGCGAAAAGCAAAGAAAAAGTTGCAACTGCATTTTCTTACAGATCGCAGTGGGACAGTCATGAGTCTCTCGTATAGTGATAATCAAATTAAAAGATTAAGTGATCACCTTGAGAGGTTCGCTAAGGATAAAGCAGCTTTTGATCAATTACGCGAAAGCATTAAACCACTATTTAAGAAGATGTCTTACCGTAAATCAAAATTGATTAAGGTGAAAACGGAGCATTTTAGTATTCATGTGCCTGAAGAAATGAAGTACATTGCGGATTGGTATTTATGGCAGTTTGAAGAAGCATTTTCATTTGCGGAACAAGCAAAACTAAAACATCCGCCAAAGTTTATAGAGCTTAGGTTACACTTACATTCGGGTAGTGTTGGATATATTGCAAAGGGTGGTCGTAAGAACGCTGGGATATCCATGCCGCTAGATGGTTTTTTAATTTGCAATGGATATATCGGGTATGTATCAGATTCAGCGGATGCTTTGCTGAGAGTATTTGATGGTAGAAACACGAAGCATTATCCAGGTTTAATCGACTGTCCTTGTTTGAGAAAACTGACCAAGCAAAGCCGTGACGTCTCGTATATTCCGGATCCTATGCGGTAGTTGCCGTAGGATGGTTTGTATTGTGTTATTTCTTTTCTGGCTTGGGGAGCGTACGAATGACGTCGAGGACGTTGGTTTCGTAGGAACGTTGAGCGAATCGGTATTTTGAGGGGTCGTTGTAGTCTGGGTAGGTTTTCTTGATGAATTTAGTGAGTTCTTTTATTCGTGTGCTAGCGACAGGGTGAGTTTGAAGGAATTCGATTGAAGCACCGCTGCCTGCTTCACGTTTGAGGACTTCCATGACTTGAACTTGTGCGATAGGGTTGAAGCCAAGCTTGGTCATGTAGCGGAGACCGAGTCGGTCAGCTTCGAGTTCGTGGCCTCGACTGAATGCGAGAACGGTGAGATTGCCTCCTACCCCAACGCCTACGCCCATCCATTGAAGTGCTTCATCATCATTGATACCGCCTGCAACACCGAGACCAGCGGCTGCTGCGGTGACCATGACATGCTGAAAAAGACGATCATTCATATGACGAGCGGTGACGTGACCGATTTCATGGCCGAGGATACCGGCGAGCTGCGCTTCGTTGGTGAGCTGTTCGAGCATGCCACGCGTGACGAAGACTTTGCCGCCGGGTAGTGCGAAAGCGTTGATGATTTCATCGTTGACGACAAAAAACTCCCAATCGAGATCGGGCTGCTCGCTGACGGCTGCAAGTTTATCGCCCAGATTAGTGACGTAAGTGCGGATTGAGGGTGAAGGTATTTCGCCGCCGAGCTGTTTGACGAGTTTTGGAGCTTCGGTTGCGCCGATACTGCGTTCCTGTTCGGGAGAGAGCATGTTGGGTTGGGAGCGGCCTGTGGCTTTGTTGGTGGAACAGGCGGCGAGCGGGAGGATGAGTGAGAGGAGAAGGAGGAGTGTGATGAATTTTTGTGTTTTTGTCTGCATGCTTGATCTCGTAGATGGAGATGGTTGTTGTCTACATGTTAGAGACGCCTGTTAAAAGATGACGGCTCTGCTTTATTGTTGCCAAATGTTTGAAATGGGCAAGAGGCTGTTTGTGAGAAGATGAGAGGTAAGTATGCGTAGATTGGAGGCGAGATGAGATGGTAAAAGCGTGGTTGGTATTTCCAGATTTGTTTGATGTAAGTAAATATTTCTTATCGGTTTAGGTGAAGCTGAGTGCGAAATGGTTATGGGCAATGAGTGATAAGATTATTGGACCTACGCGATGGGGTGAAATACGGATGAAAAGTGGTTTTTTGAGCTAAATTTGGGGTTGTGATATATATCCGGACGTGGAAGCGGGAGGGGGAATATGTGGGTGAAGAAAAAATGGGGTTGAGGTCGATGAATATTGTGTCAGCAATGACGCACATCTGGCCAAAGGATTGGTCGCGGAAAATTTGGTAAGCGTAATTGAACAAGGACGTTTAAATTCGCAAGGTAATGGCCGCAAGGCTTGGGATTCACAGATCTGGAGTGAGTACCTATGGCGAACCGTCGCAATGTCCTTCAAGAACGTTTCTTTAATACTTTGATTAGTGGTGATCGTAGTGGAGCTCGCAATATTGTGAGTGAAGCCTTGGATGCTGATTGTTCAGCAGAGGTCATCATGTCACACTTGTTCTGGCCTACAGTTGAAATGATCCAGAACTTGCACCGCAATGATCAGATTACAAACCTTTCATATCACTATGCAACACGTTTGCTTCGAGGTTTGGTTGATCAGATGCAGTTGCGTTTGGAACAGAAAGCTACACGCGGTGAGATTGTCTTGCTGACATGTGGTGAAGAGGAAAGCGAAGAGTTGGCGGCACAGATGGCGTCTGACTTAATGGAAGCAGATGGTTATACGGTATTCTTCTGCGGTGGCGGGATTGCGAATGATGAGTTGGTTGAGCAGTTGGGAACAGTTCAGGCAGACAAGTTGGTTGTGTTTGGCGCGATGCCAGGTACAGTGCCACAGACACGTCTGCTGATCGACAGGTTGCATGAAATTGGTGTGTGCCCGAACGTTCAGATCGTTGTTGGCGGTGGTGTATTCAACCGTGCAGATGGTTTGGCTGAAGAGATTGGTGCAGACCTATGGGCGAAGACACCGAGCGAATTAGTGCAGGTGATGAATGACAAGCCAAGTCGCCGTATGACAGAAGATCAGCGTACCGTTGGTCGCAAGCGTCGCACGGCAGCTGCTTGAAGGGCATAGCGTGAGTATTTAAGATACTTACTGGGGATACAAACCGGGGTCGGGATAAAAATCCAGATCAAACTAAGCGTCGCATAGAAATATGTGGCGCTTGTTTTTTGCTTATTTTATAGAGGTATTGGGTGGCTTGGGATCTGTTTAGTTGTCGATTGAAGTAACGGCCACTTTTTCTTCGATGGGTTCGACTTGTGCGAGTTCATAGTCGGCGACGCCGACGTGGGTCGCGTTAGTGGTAGCGAGTGCGAGTGCAGATTTTAGGATTTGGTCGGGTGGGAGTTCGCGAAGTTGGCCGTCAATGAGGCCTGCGACCATAGTGTCGCCGCAACCAACTGTGTTGACGATTTGGTCTTTCGGAATATCTATTTTGCCCTGCCAAGCGTTACCCTCAGGATCGATCATAATAGCGCCGTCTCCGCCGAGTGTGACGACAACCCATTCGACGCGAGTGGCGAGGAGGCGAGCGGCTTTGAGGATTTCATCGTGAGATAAAATTGCGGGGACGCCGATCATTTCTGCGAGTTCCTCGAGGTTGGGTTTTACGAGATAGCAGATTTTTGACGAAGGATTGGGTTGAGGTGTATCGTCGATATTGATGGTGTCTGTGTGGAGGATGGAGCGAAGTGTTTGGCCATCAACGTCTAGGATGACGCGAGAGCCTGCGGACATGGCGACGTTGACGAGCGTGTAGAAATCAGCGAGTTCCATGCCTGTGGGAAGTGAGCCGCTGAAAACGATGATGGTATCAGGACGTGCGAGGAGGCCGACTTTGGAGGTGATGCGACCGAGGGCGTGGGGCGAGATGGTGTAGCCTTCAGTGCGGATATGGGTGTCTGTGTTGTTTTTGGGATCAACGATGGTGATGTTTTCGCGTGTGGCACCTTTGACGGTGAGGAGCTGGTTTTTGACTGAGCCCGGGCCGACGGTTTTGAGATATCGTTCATATTCTTCGGCGTGCTGCTCACCGGCGTAACCTGTAGCGACGTTCATCCAACCGAGACGTGCAAGGGTTCTTGAGACGTTAATGCCCTTCCCTGCAGGGTATCGGTTGATTTGTCGCGCTTTTGCGTGCTTCCCGACTGTGAAATTGTCGGCTTCGAGGACGCGATCCACGGCTGTATTGAGTGTTACGGTGATAATTGAAAGGCTCTTGCTCATTATGTAGTGATTTTATCACACCTCAAGGGAAAGTGTGGGTGAGAAGTCATTAAGGGGGTACCCCTGAATAACCGATACAGAGTTTACAGAGCGTCTACGTTAACAGGCGCTGCAGAAGAACATGAAAAGGAAATGGGCTTGACATGTTACATGTACCCGAACGACGACGAGATTTGAGGCTACGGATTGCCCGCACGGTGAAGATTTATAATCATCTGACGGGTAAGTATATTGCTGGGAAGACGCTGGACGTATCAGCGGGTGGAGCGATGATCGTATTTGGTCGTCATGCAAAATTACATCCGGGACAGCGGGTACAGATCGGGATCGCTCGTGACGCGAGACAGGCGTTATTGGCGTCGGAGGACATGTTGGACGCAACGGTTGTGAGGAGCTTGCCACAAACCTTGGGAACGAAGGTCGCAATAGAGTTTGATGAACGACGTTCTATGAAGGTCGCGGCGTAGGGTGAATCATAAGTGCGAATATTTTTCTTGCTTTAGAGACGCATAAGATTTATTTTTTAGTGAACGCAACGCTGCAAATATCGCTTCCATGCGAGATCCAACCTAACTTGCTGAAAAGCAAAATCCTGAAACAAATTTAGGTAACACGGTCGCAATGACTGTGTGGCGAGATTGCAGTTATGACAAGCCAAAAGATTTTCGAGACGACGATACGTCATTACCTGGCGCCGATTATCGAATATTTGGATGATCCGGGCGTATCTGAGGTAATGGTCAATCGATTTGATGAGATTTACATAGAGAAAGCCGGGGAGCTCATCCGTGTTCCAGCTGCTTTTGCTGACATAGAACATTATGAAGCGGCAGCGAATAATATCCTTCAATTTACGAGACAATCCTTTAACAGTGACAAAACGCTGATGGATGCAAGACTGCCTGACGGATCGCGTGTTCATGTGGCGAAGTCGCCTTGCGCACGATATGGCACGGTGATGACAATTCGTAAATTCTGCAAGGACATGTTGGATATTGACTGGTTAACTGAATTGGGAACACTGACGCCTCAGGCTAAACATTTCATACGGATGGCAGTGGAGGGGGAACAGAATCTGCTTGTGACGGGTGGTACATCATCTGGTAAAACGTCTTTGCTGAATGCTCTTTCTGTGTTTATTCCTTCGACGCAACGAATTGTGGTGATTGAGGACTCCGCTGAGTTGCAGCTACAGAAAGATCATGTTGTTTCTATGGAAACGAAAGCACCAGACCGGTTTGGTCGTGGAGCGGTAACAATTCGTGATTTGTTTAAATCATCGCTGCGTTTGAGGCCTGACCGCATTATCATTGGTGAAGTGCGTGGGGGTGAGGCACTGGACATGATTCAGGCAATGACATCCGGGCATGGTGGATCGATGGGTACCCTACACGCGAATAATCCGATGGATGCGATGAATCGTCTTGAAACAATGGCGATGATGGCGAAAGTAGATTTGCCTCTGACGGCATTGCGAGGCCAAATTGCTTCAGCGATTGATATGGTCGTACAAATGTCACGTCATGATGGTGGAAAGCGGATCGTAACACAGATAACGGAGATCGGGGCGTTGGGTGAGAATGGTCGTCACGGGCTGAAAGATCTATTTAAGCTCGATAAATCAGAAAAATGCAATGAAAATGGAAAAAATACGTTTGAATTAAGGTGGACGGGTGAAAGGCCTGAGCTAGCAGACCGTCTTAGTAATGAACAGCTCATGTCATGCGATGAATCATTGCATGACATATTCGGGCTGGTGACGAGCGAATAAGTTTGCAGAAAACGACTGTGAAGTAATTCAGGAGTCGACGATGATCAAAAAACATACAAGACGAATTCGTGTAACGTGCAAGCGATTCATCAGGAATCAGCGTGGCGCGACGATGCTTGAATGGTTGTTGGTTGTCGGAGCGATAGTTTTACCGAGCTATGTTGTGATACAGATTCTGCTGGATACGCTTGTTGGTTACTATCAGATGTCGGTGGAAGTGAATGGCCTGCCGTTCCCATGAACAAAAGGATGTTCGTGATTGAGTCAAACCGTATTTTTCATCGACATACAGGAAGGATGAACATGTTAAAGCGCGTAAAAGAAAAGTGTGTAGCTGTGCGTGATTTTGGAATGCGTTTACATCGAAGTGAGCAAGGAGCTGAGGGTATTGAAAAGCTTCTGATTATTGGCGCAATTGTGTTGCCATTGTTGATCGTGTTGATTTGGTTCCGTAATGAAATATCAGCCTGGGCGAAGGACAAATGGAGTGCTGTTCAGTCTGAAGCGGATGCTGATATTTAGCCGATGCGTTATGCTTGGTTAAATCAATTAACACACGATGTCAGCAAAGGCGCGTTATGTTTGTTTTGCCACTGATAGCTTATTGCCTATTGATTGCGGTCGTTGCGATTGGCGCGACGACGGATGTTAAGCGTGGGATCGTGCCCAACCGTTTAACATATAGTGCGATCATGATTGGTTTAATTTTCTGGTGTATTTCAGGGGTTATGGGAGCGGAGATTGGATTAAAGGCGTCGGCTATTGGTTTTGCTGCGGGGTTAGTGCCTTTTGTGTTTTTGTATGCACTGGGCGGATTAGGTGGTGGTGATGTCAAGCTTATGGCTGCAGTTGGTACATTAAGTGCATCATGGCAGTGTGTTTTATCGACTACAGTTTATGCACTGTTTTTTGCGATGCTTTTGTGTGTGATCGTCATGATTAAACGCAAGATTGCATGGCAAACACTCTCGAGATTGTTCACGGCATTCCTGTTTGCAAGAGCAGGAAGCAAAGTAAGTTTCGAGAAACCTGGTGCTCATATACCATTTGCTGCAGCAATTGCATTCGGCGCATTGTTAGCTGGCGCTGAGCAAATGCTCGGGCTTACAACACCATGGTCATGGTTAAATCCATAAAAAATAAGATGCACATCGCAATGATGTGCATTTGTTATTCCTCAGTATTGCATAACCTCCACCGGACATCATGAATATGAACGAGTCTGAATTCAAGAAGCCGCATTTATCGCCATTGAATCCGGGTGATCGTGTTGGGCCTTATACGATTGTTGAGCAGATAGGATCGGGTGGCAGTTCGATCGTTTTTAAAGCGAAAGATACGCTGCTAAATCATTTTGTTGCTGTAAAGCACATCATGCTTGATCCAGCAACCGATGATGAGCATCTTCGACATCGTGTTCAACAAGAAATTGCGATTCATAAAAAAGTGACAGCTGATTTCCCAAACTATCTGGTTAAGATGCTCGACTTTATTGATGATCCACGCGGCATCTTTATTGTGATGGAATATATTGATGGACCATCACTTGAACAAATTCTGATGATGTCCCCAGCACCGATGCCGCTACGTCAAGCACTGGGGATCATTGCTGGCACTGCTGTTGCGCTGAATCACATCCACCAGAAAGGCATTATCCATCGTGATTTGAAGCCTGCAAATATCATTATGCCACGAACTGGTGGTTTAAAGCTTACCGACTTTGGCTTGGCGACAATTATTGCTGAGCAGGAAACCATGTCGCTCGGTTCAGCGCGTTATATGGCACCTGAAATGTTTGAAGATGCCAATGCTGATATAAGATCCGACCTATATTCACTTGGCTTGATCTCATATGAATGCATCATTGGCAGAACTAATTTTGAAATTGCATTCCGCTCAATATTGCGTGATAAACGTAATCAGGCACTGCGTTGGATGAAGTGGCACACAAATCCACGTGCACAGGCTGCATCGATTAATCAATTCATGCCTGACTTGGATCCAAAAGTTAATGAATTTATTGGCCGATTGATGGCTAAAGATTCTGATCAACGTGTTCCTACTACGACGGATCTTGTCAATGCAATTCGTGTTCATTTTGTCGATTTACAAATCCCTACGTCTGAGTTCGATGCACAAGCAACCTCCAACATCAATCAAACAGTATCGTCAGCACAGGACACTGCCCCCCTACCCCGCTTTAGTAAATCATTCAAAATCACTGCATTAATTGCATTGATTATTCTTTTGTCTGGTGCGGGAACAGGCCTTGTTTTGTATAGCAAGAAACAATCTGAATATAAGCGTCAAGTACGCATTGCTGAAGAACAGTTGTTGAATGCAAAAGATCATTTTAAAGATGGTGATTATGAGCAAGCTTTAGTTTCATACAACAACGTAACTGATGTTTGGTCCAAAGAAACAAAATGGGGTCGTGTTGCAGAAACTGGAAGCGAACTTGCAAAAGGTCAGCTTGCAATGCAAGAAGCGAAGTTTGACGAGGCAATCGCTTACTTCAAACAAGCTGCTGCGATAAAAAATAGAGAT
Source organism: Planctomycetota bacterium (assembly GCA_016350165.1). Lineage (GTDB taxonomy): Bacteria > Planctomycetota > Phycisphaerae > Phycisphaerales > Phycisphaeraceae > Poriferisphaera. The sequence goes on from CP066225.1 coordinate 264,510, forward strand.
ACACATCAGATTGAGCTACTGATCAGCGAAGCTGAGCAACGCCGGGATTTCCATCAAGCTGTAACACGTATTGAGCAAGACATCACAGAGCTACGTCTTATACAAGCTGAAGCTACACTTGCGAATTGGCGTAAATTGCAACTGACGCAAGAGGAAGCTGAAAAAATTGGTGAACTTGAAGTACGCTTGAGTGACCAGCGTTTCCAAGTGGAAGTTGACCGTATTATCAAGAAAGCTGAAGCGATGGTAGCACGTGGCCAACGTGAAGCGGCCATTCGTGAGCTAAACATTGCGATTAAACGAATGGAAAGCACTCAGCTTCGCCAAAAATATGAGCACCTGATTGCTAATGCGACTTATGAGATGTCAATTGCTGAAGCTCAAACAGCTGAAGCTGACAACAAATATGGCCTTGCAGTCAAGCATTACCTCAAAGCTTATGAAATTAAAAAATCTGATTCTTTAAAAGAAAAGCTTAGCGATCTTCAAAGCCGAGCGGAGCTTGAGAAAGGTTTAAAGCATCTGCGTGAAGGTGATGTTAATCGCGCACGTATCGCATTGCTAAGTTCGTTAGGTTACAAAGAGAATCCCGCTGCGAAAGAAGCATTGAAGCAAATTGATGATGCAGATAGATATGAACTTTTCATGGCTGCTGGTCAGGAAGCTTTCGAAAGTGGTAATTATGAAGCTGCGTTGAATCATTTCAAGAGTGCAATCGATATCGAATCAACTATTGATGCGAACGATAACTACCGTGAAGCTTCTATGCGTTATTACATAGAAGAATGCAACAAATCAATAGATAGTTACGATATGGAACGTGCTAATCAAATGCTTGCTAAAGCAGAAGCAATTGACTCAGGCCATCCATATCTCGATACAGCTCGTGAGCAATTCATCATCACAAAGGAATATCTCAAACATTTACAAAAAGGTGATGAGAGTCGTAAACAATCTCGCTTTGCTGAAGCAAAACGTTCGTATCGTCGTGCAATGAAGATTATTAATTCATCTGAAGTTAAAGAACGACTTCAAGATATTGAATATGAACACCTACTTGCAAAAGCTAGAGCATTCCTTGCTGTTGGTGATAAAAAAAATGCGCTTGCTATTATCGAAGTCGCATTAGAAATTCGAGAATCTTCTGAACTAACTGCGCTATATCAAGAAGCGTTAAAAGAATAGATTGCTAACAAACTTCCTGAATGGGTATTTATAAAAATGGTTAATTACGGAACGACACAACCTGAACAAGCTAACATACAAAGCCGCAAGCAACCCAATACTCAAGGCAGTACAAAACTTGTCATGATTGCGGTTGTGATTGCATTGTGTGTCACGGTACTGAATTTCATGTACATTCAATCGCAAAAGAATAACTCATTACAAAGTTCAATCATATTCTATCGCTTCAAACATAGTATGAAAGCAGGCAGTACGATTGATCGTGATGATCTTGAGATTTCACATATCTCAGAAATTTATCGCAATTCTATTCCTGAAGCTTACATTGACGACTACGGCAAAGAAGATTCTTTGGAGCTAATCACAAATCAGCCATTAACACAGGACGTACGTGAAAATTCGATTGTGTTCTTCGATCATTTCACTGAAACAAACTACGACCGAATCGATAAAAAAATCCGCTCTGGATACAGACTCATTGCTTTACCAGTGAATTACAAGACATTGCCTGGTATTTTACGTCCGGGTATGTTTGTTGACATTGAAGCACCATTCATGGTTCCCGGTCACTCAATGGCTCAAGTCATGCCAGTGATGGAATACGTTAAAGTTGTTGCTGTTGGTAAGAACAGTATTTCTGACGAAGCGATCGCGTCACACAAACTACCACGCATCGGCAACTTCTCAACGATCAGTATTGAAGTAACACCTGAACAGGCTACACAACTTTCCAGCATTCAGAAATTAACTGTAGGTGATTTTGAAATCCATCTTAGACCCCCTGCTGATAGTGATCGACCAAAGATAAATGACAGTGGTATCAACCCAAATGTCATGAATTTGATTGGTCGCACAATTCAGTCTGGTCGCTAATTTTCACGATAGCCTTTTCAAAGAGAGTGAAACATGATCTTTTGGATTTACGATCACAGCTCAAATAAACGCCAAAGTGTCGAAACCGACGACAATATCATTACCATCGGCCGAGATTCTGCATGTAGTATTTGTCTAAAAAGTGCATTCGTCGCACGCCGACATGCACGTCTAATTTTTCGTGGCAACCAAATGTTCCTTGAAGCTATCTCACATGCTGGAACACGAGTAGCCAATCGTGAAGTAGATAAAGGTTCGCAATTACGGATCGACTTCGGCGACGAAATTCAAATTGGTCAGTATTCAATTTCACCTGTCGGAAAAGATGCGTTATCTGATGATCAGCTGGAGAAGGAAAAACTCCAGAAGCTTCTTATGAACTTTGAGCAAAAAATTCATAATGAGCTTTTAGATCAAATGAACTTGCGCGTAACTGGTCACTTGAACAAATCTGATTCACAGTTTGTAAAACAGGTACACGAACATCTCTTCGCGACTTTACAAGAACACATTACAACTCTCCCTAAAGAATTACTGAAATATACATGTAGACTTGAGCTATATAGATCTGTTTCAGCCGAAGTTATTAGGCAATGTCGCGGTCAAATTCGTATTGAATACAAAACCGCTGACGAGCGAATGCTTGATCAACTTAAAGAACAGGATTTAATCAACATCACAAACTCAATCGTTGATTTGATGCCTTTGCTGTTTGATCCAACTAGCATCAATGAGGATTTAGCTGTCGCTGACGATACGTTTGATGAAATTTTCAATCAGCACTATCCATCGATTAGCCTTCCTTTACAACGGTATATCGTTTACCGCAGTGTCTCCAAAGATATCCTTGATGTTTTATTTGGCTTAGGGCCATTACAAGACTTACTTGAGATGCCTTCAGTAAGTGAAATCATGGTTGTTGGCAAGGACCGAATATATATTGAAAAAAATGGGGTTATACAAGCTACTTCACGTAACTTCTTCTCCGAAGAAGTGCTGCTTTCAATCATAGAACGTATTCTTGCCCCAATTGGCAGACGCGTTGATACATCTGTTCCTCTTGTCGATGCGCGATTACATGATGGCTCTCGTGTCAATGTTGTCATTAATCCGTTATCACTTGTTGGCCCCTGCCTCACGATTCGAAAGTTCGGTTGGATTCCATTCACAATGGATGATTTGATCGACCGCACGACAATTAGTGAGCAATGCGCATCCTTTCTACAGGGATGTATCATCGGTAAGAAGAACATTATCATTTCAGGTGGAACTGCTTCTGGTAAAACAACTCTTCTAAATGTGCTTTCTGCCTATGCCCGTCAAGAAGAGCGTATCATCACGATCGAAGAATCTGCGGAATTACAACTACCTCAACCTCATGTTGTTTCGATGGAAGGACGTCCCGCAAACGTAGAAGGCAAAGGTGCGTTTACAATCCGTGAGTTGGTTCGTAACTCATTACGTATGCGTCCTGACCGCATTATTGTGGGAGAAGTTCGTGGTTCGGAAGCATTAGATATGCTACAGGCTATGAATACTGGTCATGATGGTTCACTTTCAACACTTCATGCTAATTCTCCTTACGATGCAGCAAAACGCTTGGAAACACTTGTACTCATGGGCGTAGATATGCCAATGCGTGCGATTCGTGAACAGATCGTTTCCGCGATCGATTTAATGGTTCAGATTTCACGCTTTGCGGATGGCACCAGACGAGTAACACATATTTCCGAGATCACAAACATTGATCGCGATACTGGCGAAATAGATCTCGAACATATTTTCACACTGAAAGATCCAAGCCAACCACGCTTGCGTCACACTGGTTATCTGCCTAGTTTTGCAGACGAACTGATTGACAAGAGCATCTTTGAAGTGGGGGTATTCTTATGATCGAGCAATCCCCAGAGATCATACTTGCATTGATATTAATTTTAACATTCGTCGCATCATATTTGTTCGTACGTTACGGTTATGCCCCAATGAGATCATTTTGGCTCAAACAAGAATTAACCTACGACAACGTTCTTTGTAAACAGTTACTACTCGATATTGATCCCCGTCATGCAATGTATGCAACGGCTGGCTTAGTGGTATTTGCATTCCTACTTGGAGCAGTAATCGCAGGTAACGTAATTTCGGGCTTCATTCTAGGTAGCGTGGCTTTTCTTGTACCGTCAGTAATCACACAGCATTTAGAACGAAAACGACGTCGTCTTTTAGACAATCAGCTTGTTGATGGCTTAACAACGCTTGCCTCTGGCGTTCGTGCTGGTCTTAATATGGTGCAGGCAATTGAACTTTTAGTTATTAATCACAAAGGGCCAATCCAACAAGAATTCAATCATCTTTTGCGTGAATACAAAATGGGTTTGGATTTAAATCAGGCAATGCACAATATGGGTAATCGAGTTGGATCACCTCTATATCGTCTGACTTTTACAGCAATTGAAATGCACCGCAAGCGTGGTGGCGATTCGGGCAAAAGTATGGACCGGATTGCCGAATCCATTCGCGAAATACATCGCCTTGAAGGTAAGCTTGATGCTATAACTGCACAAGGTCGTTTCCAGGCAATCATGATGGCGTGCATGCCTGCACTCTTTTCAGTTCAACTATACATCATGGACCCTGACGGTTTTAAGATGTTATTTATTGAACCTGCAGGCCGATTAATTTTGCTTGGTATTGTCGTTATGCTCATCCTCGCATTTGTTTGGATCAGAAAGATTCTGGCAGTAGATATTTAAGCTGTAGCTACAAGGTAATTAACTGATGAATGATATGGTTATACAACTCGCTCTCAGCTTAATGGTTTTTTCAAGTGTTTTTCTAACCATTTATGCGATCTTCCGCTTCCCAGCTCAGACTGCACCGCCAGTTCATAGACGTTTTGCGGAATCCGTTGGCGAAATTCATTTAACGCTTTTCGAAAATAAGATGATCTCGCCGATCACAAGTTTCTTTGTCATGATTGCATCACGTTTTAGTGTTGAATCGATTCGAAAAAGGGTTTGGCAAGACTTAAATGCATCAGGTAATCATGCGGGGTACACCGTCGAAGAATACATCGCAGTGTGCCTGATGACGAGTTGCGGTTTTGGTATTATCTCAATTCTGATCCAAATGATCTTTGCCAACTCCATCGTAATTTTGTTTGCACCACTTCTCTTTTTAGTTGGATTTTATATCCCACTGTGGACTTTACGTGATTCAGCCAATCAGCGAACCAATCGAATTGCAAAGCAACTGCCTTATACACTTGACTTGATTTCACTGACCATGGCATCAGGCGCTTCATTTGTCGAAGCTGTGGATACATTAATTCGCGATAATCCTGATGAAGACCTCAACCAAGAACTTCAACTAGCACTGAACGAAATTAAGTTTGGTTCTACACGTGCAAACGCCTTACGTAATCTTTCTGATCGCATCCCACTTAATACTCTACAATCAGTTATCGCTGCTACAAATCAAGCAGACAAACTTGGTTCCCCATTAGCGGCAATCTTACAAACTCAAGCTGATATGTTACGTGTGCAGCGCAGTGTTAGAGCTGAAAAACTTGCAGCATCTGCCTCACTACGCATTCTTATTCCTTCGATGTTAATCCTCATCGCTGTCGTCACTTTGGTCTTTAGCCCATTGCTGATTCGCTTTATTCAAGGTGAGATTTAATAATGAATATTACACCTGTCAAAATTCATATACTCATTGGACCGCAAGCTGGCCGAATTTTCACATTGCAACAATCCCCCATCACGTTTGGGCGTTCAATTGAAAATACGATCTGCATGGATTTGGAAACGCTGAGTCGCAAGCATGGTGAGTTTGTTTTCGCCGATGACGGTTGGCAATACATCAACCACTCAAATAACGGTACAAAACTCAACAAAAAGCGTATCACCACACAACCCCAGCCATTAGATGAGCATTCAAGCATTGCGGTAGGTCGCGAAAAGCTTTTTGAATTCCAAGTATTATCACATATTGCTGTTGAAGATATGTCTTCAATTGAAGATTTCGCAAATGATGATCAGCATGAACAGAAAAAAAGTAACTCCAAGCGTTTTAAGATGTATAGTATCATCGGCGGCATCTATGCGGCTGCCTTACTTTTACTCGTGATCATCCTCAGCTCACTATCAACCGATGATACCCTGAATCAAAGAGAACAAATCACAAAAATCTCAGCTACGCAAATTCGCCTAGAAATCACGGACGAATATCAGAAGCAAATCCCTGATCGTAGACAAGTACATGCATTGCTCGGTGAAGCTAAAGAGTATATTGCATTACGTGACTCTGATGTAAACGCACCTTTCGAAGCAATGCGTGTGTTGCATAAAGCGAAAGCATATACAAAAGATCGTTCTTTCGAAGATCCGATGTACAACCGTCTGCTCCATGACCTTCAAGATGAGATGATCAATCGCTTAGTCGAGGACATGGATAGAGCAAGTACATTGCTTATCTCACGCAAGTACCACGACGCGATTGACATGTATGAGAAAATCGAGCGTTATTATCCCGCAAACAATGAAAGCAAAATTTTCAAAGCACTCATACACAACAAAGCCGTGGCAATCCGCCTTAAAAAGCAGAAGTAACAATTGTCATATCCGCCTAGCTTGCACACCCCCTCGCCCATAACATAAAGTATGGGTATGAACACGGATACTGAGAAACAATCCAAACTTTCACATTTGCCCTCTGATTCAGGACATTATGGTGATTTTGGCGGCATTTTTGTACCTGAAACGCTTCATGTTGCTTTAAAACAACTTACCGAAGCCTATCAGACTGCGATGAATGACCCTGAATTCAAGAATGAGTTCCAGCGTCATCTCAGCGAATATGTCGGACGCCCTACGTCTCTTTACTACGCTGAACGTCTCACAAAGCACGTTGGCGGCGCCAGAATCTTCATGAAACGCGAAGATCTTTCACACACTGGCGCTCACAAGATAAACAACTCCATTGGTCAGGCGATGCTCACTGTTCGCATGAACAAGAAACGCATCATTGCGGAAACTGGTGCCGGCCAGCACGGTGTCGCCACTGCGACAGCTGCAGCTAAATTTGGCCTCAACTGTGATGTCTTCATGGGTACCGAAGACATGCGTCGACAACAACCAAACGTCAAACGCATGCAACTACTCGGCGCAAATGTCGTCCCAGTTGAATCAGGCTCATGCACTCTAAAAGATGCAACCAACGCTGCTATGCGTGATTGGATGGGCTCCTCTGATTCAACCCACTACATCATCGGCTCCGTCGTCGGACCACACCCATTCCCACAAATGGTTCGTGACTTCCAAGCCGTCATCGGCATTGAATGTCGTGCGCAATGTCTTGACCAGATCGGCCGCTTGCCTGATATCATCATTGCATGTGTTGGAGGCGGCTCAAACGCAGCTGGCATCTTCTTCCCATTCATTGATGATCACGATGTGAAACTACTCGGCGTCGAAGCTGGGGGACGGTCCGATCAACTGGGTGATCATGCTGCCCCACTCTCCTTCGGCGGGCCCGGGGTCCTTCATGGTTCACGTAGTTACGTCTTACAAAACAAAGATGGACAAACGTCACCTGTTCATTCCATCTCAGCTGGCCTCGACTATCCTGGCGTTGGTCCTGAGCATGCACACTGGCATAAAAGCGGCAGAGCATCCTACACATCTTGCAGCGATAAAGATGCGCTTGAGGCATTCACCATGATGTGTAAGATCGAAGGTATCATCCCTGCACTCGAATCTTCACACGCAATCGCACAAGGCATTAAAACTGCTCGCAGTATGAAACCAGATCAAGTTGTTGTCATCAATCTTTCAGGACGTGGCGATAAAGACCTCGAAGAAGCATTACGTCTTCTCGATGATATGACTTAAATTACATAACAAAACGAATAAAGAAAAACGCAGCATTTTAGCTGCGTTTTTCTTTATTTACTCAAATGACCCATATGTGATTCGCTGATTCAAAACCGCTGGCCCATCAACCTCTCTCACCCCTGCTCTAACAGGATACTTCTGGATCAACTCCCCAACATCTTCAAAATAGAACCGCCTCATCAACGTCTCGCCAGGCATCAGCTTCGGCACAGGTACTTCCTGTCGTCTTCTACCTTGCAAGCTCGAGAACGCATACAACTGTACATCTTCTAGCCCTGTATTAGTAATCAAACACACAAGTACCGCATCAATCGTGCCTTCTTTAATCCCCGGACGCAATGATAAGGTCGCAGAGAAATCAATCCCTTCCAAACCGACAGTCATCGGCGTTGCCATATCAACAACATAATCTATGTCTGCTGTAAACCTGAATTTCGCTTCAAGTAATTTATCACCCGCTGTTTCAGATAATGGGAAACGCAACTTCACAGGTAATTTATTCTTCTGCCCCGATGGGATTGAGAAGAAATGTCTCACAGGCTCAGCCTTCCATGACTCTGGCTTCTCAATCTGCAAATAACCTGAAATCGTGCGATTCCATGGATTTTTCAATACAATCGTACGTTCATGCACACGTTGCTTAGACTCAATAAACGAAGGTTCAAGTTCAAACCCAGCACGGAACATCGCAAGCTTCGTATCAATCCCCTCAATAAACACAGGCACCTGACCAATCTTCACATGGTGCTTCCCACCCTTCGGCACCAGCGGCGTCCTATTGCCCCACACATCAACCAACACCGGCGACTCACCCAAGTACATCGCCAACTCTCGCTCACCACCATCCGCAAGCTCATCCCACAGCGTCAGCATTCCACCACGTGAGCTATCAAACACATACCCCTTCATCCCCTTCTGCAACGGCAACTGTTCAACAACCACACGACCAGCTAGCAACTGCGACACCTGACTAAATACGCCAAGTATTGGATCAGGCAAAAGTGCCTGTCTTCTCTCTGCCGCCTTCGTCCAAGGCTCATGAATTGCCATCGCTTCGGGATTCTGTTTCCACCCATAAACCATACGTTTAGTTAAGTCGGCAACACGATCCTTATGCCTGAATTTGGTCGCATCTAATGAAGGAAAATACAGCCAATATGCAGTACGTGCATCATCCCATTCCTTTAAATACGCTTCTAACTGATCAGGCGCTATCCCATCAGTTACTTTCAGCAGATATGTCACATCGGCTTTTTCATTCACATCCGTTGGCCGCGACTGATCCAATCCCCAAGGAATTATAAGGTTAGGCGAAGGCACCATCGTCCGCAGACTCTCTCGAGCGGTATTGATCTTCGTACCCAATTGATCATAATAAAACGCATCAGGCTCACTCGTCACACCTATCTGCCAGTTAGAGATACGTTGGCCCAAACGCATCATCATCGGCGCCACATGCTGTCGCCATAAGCTTTCATCACGTTGGAACAATAACAAACTCTGCTTCGCATCAAGCGACTCAGATTGTGACAATATATTAGGCAGCGGATCAAGCGACAAAATCACTTGCCCGCCACTCTGATATATTCGATTCGCTGCCCTTTCAATCGCTCTATAACGATCATTGCTTTTCTCAGGCGAGGCTTCCTCTTCCCAAACATTCATAGACAGAACCTTCAGTCCGACCTGCTCTAACATCTCAGGCACAAGCATGAGGTTCTCTTCATTTGCAGCATCATTCAGCACTGCAAACCGTCTGCCCTCTGCCCCCACAACCATACGTGTTTCCGGAGCCCACAAAAACGCGCTACGCGTCCACGCCACCGGCACGTTCTCACTCCCCTCACGATAAAATCGCTGCTCATAAATCCGCATCTCAACCAGATACCAACCCAACTTGTTCAGCTTCAGGTCCCAACTCCAACTCTTAGGCATACCACCACCAACAATTCGCTTCTGGCTCGCCACCTCATTTAGCAGATAATCATAAACACGAACTTCTGCACGCAATCGATGACCCGTCAAGTCACGTATCTGCAAATTTAGCTTCGGCTTCTCAGGCCACTTCACCACATTCACCGCCGACTGTGTCTTCACCTGAATATGTGGCACCTGCCAAACACCAATATCATCAAACCAGGCGCCACCCTTCACATCCTCCAACACGATCTGTCGGCGCCCAAGCAAATGATCCGCCTGCATCTCTGGCTGCTCAACATCCATCGCAATCCCAAGATACGCTGCATTCTCAAACTTGCCGTGCAACTTCAATTTTACCAGCGTCCACTCACCCTGCGTCCGCAACGGCTCACTCTCCACCACACTCTCTTCAATCCGCCGCCCCTTCGGATCAATAAAAAACACACGCACTTTTGCATAGGCGCGTTTCAGATCTTCCGTTCTCACATTGAACGTCATCAAATAATCACTGTTCGGCACAACCGGTATCGCACCCACCTCTAAAAATACACCAGCATTCCCATCCTTGATCTTCATCGCCAAGCTGTAATCACCTGAGATCTTATTGGTCTTATCAAACCCCACCTCATTGAAGATCGGATACCCTTTCCGTTCCATCATCTCATGATGCATTGGCTGCAAATGAAAACTCTGCACAGCCGTCTGCGCCTCACGCCCAGTCTCATACCAAAACTGAGGCATCGCCTCGAAGTTATTAATCTCTCGCTCTTCAAACGTAAAGAAATGGATCAACCGCCGCGAACCCACCTGCACCTGCGCATGTAATACCCCTTCGTCTACACAACAGCAGCACAATATCATCACCAGCAAAAAGCAGGTTTTCCTGATCACCTCTTTCACACTGTTTTTATCGGATCATCACCCCATCAGAGTTGATACTTTCCCTGAGCTCGCCATACTTTTTACTTCAACCCAACCCATGCAATCCACACACCTTATAACGCAGCAAGACGTTTAGCCCTGTCTTCAGCAATCAAGCTCTCAATCATATCTTCAAGCTCACCCGCTAAAACCGTCTGCAGGTTGTACGACTTACTCAATCTGTGATCCACCACCATGTTATCCTTGTACCGATACGTCCTCACACGCTCACTTCGCCCACCGGTCCCAATCATGCTCGCACGTTCCTCAGCCCGCTCCGCATCCTTCTCCCTCTGATACAAATCATGCACTCTCGCCCGGAGCAATTGCCATGCCTTCTGCTTATTCTGCGCCTGACTTTTACTCTCTTGCATCCTCACCTCAATCCCCGTCGGCTTGTGAATCATATGAACCGCCGTCGCCACTTTATTCACATTCTGCCCACCCGGTCCCGTCGCCGTCGTCACATGAATATCAACATCACTGTCCGGAATTTCAATCTCCAATTCCTCTGGTTCAGGCAGCACCGCAACCGTTGCTGTACTCGTATGCACTCTCCCTTGCGTCTCCGTCGCAGGTACGCGCTTCACACAATGTACGCCACCTTCATAACCCAGCCCTTGCCAAACGCCATCACCTTTAATATTTGCAGTCAACCCTTTCAATCCCCCCATATCACCCCCACTGAAATTCATCAGCTCGATCTTCCAGCGATTCTTCCCCGCCCACTTCTGATACATATCCCATAAATCCCCTGCCCAGATCGCAGCCTCATCACCACCAGCGCCCGGCCGTATTTCCAAAATCACCGAACCCACCGCCTTGTCATCCGCAGTCACCAATTCATTCGCCACCTCCTCCAACATCCCATCCACTTTCTCCCGCAACTCCTCCAACTCCATTTCCGCCAACTCTACCAACTCATCATCCTCACCCTCTTCAACAATCTCTTCATTCTCCGCGATCTGCTTCATCGCATCTTCCCACTCCCGAAACTTCATCACCACATCCTCAAGCGCCCTTCGCTTCACACTGATCTGCATCACCTTCTTATGATCCGAAATCACCGCAGGATCGTTCAGTTGCTCGCTGAGTTCATCAAACTGTACCGACAACTCTCGCAACTTCTCTACTAGATTCGTATGCTGATCAGCCATTTTCACTTTACCCTTCAATTCCCCCTATTCGTGTCACCAAATTTCCATTCCCACCCTTGCCCAACACGCAAATTCTGTATTTTCAATAGCTGCCAATCCACGATCGGCGTGCTCACCCCTCAATCCTCCTCCCCCTAATCCCCCCTCTCAACCCGCGCATAAAAATACCGCAGCCTGTTTCACAAACCGCGGTATCCATTTTCGTCTTGCTATTTCTTGGAGAAGTAGTTGCCCTGGAACTTGCGGGTAAACTTCTCGACACGACCAGCAGCGTCCACAAACTTCTGCTTACCGGTGAAGAATGGGTGGCTAGCACTTGAGATATCCACTTTAACCAGTGGGTACTCATTACCGTCTTCCCATTTAACATTTTCTTTTGATGCGACGGTCGATTTGGTCAGGAACTGAGTACCTGCCGAAACGTCCTGAAATACCACTGTGCGATAATTTGGGTGGATATCTTTCTTCATTGCCGATACCTGTCTTCTTAAAACCATGCAGTTACTGCATTTATGCGGATATTCTCAGGACGACTCTGAACGTCCATTTCCGTAGAGCCCATAAGTCTACCGCACCCACCCAATTAGGTCAATTTCTCCCTCATATTCCTCATCCACCAGCCCCCTTTCATGACATCCCCCGCCCTCACTTCCATCTTAACCTCTCACCCACTACTATACCCCCCATGAGCGAATTCCAAGTATATCTCAACGGCTCCTTCCACGATCCATCAACCCCTCTCATCTCTACACAAGATGCAGGATTTCAACACGCCATCGGCATCTTCACCACACTCGCCGTCTATCACTCACAACCCTTCCGCCTCGAGCAACACATCAACCGTCTCGAAGCCTCCGCCATCGCCCTAGGCCTCGCACCATCTCTCGACAAAGCCAAAATCTCCGATGCAGTCCACCAGACCATCGCCCACAACAACATCGACCGCGCACGCATCCGCATTACCTTCACCCCCGGAAGCTTATCCCTGCTCCGCCCCAATGCTGATGAAGCACCTGCCGAACCTGAACCCACACTCCTCATCACCCCAACACCAGCCGTCGAGTACGACCCCGCCTACTTCAACAAAGGCATCAAAGTCGTCGTCGCTCAACCATCCGCAAACCCATTCGATCCAAACGCAGGCCACAAAACCCTCGCATACTGGTCCAACCTACGCTCACTCCGCCAAGCCGCAGCAGCAGGTGCAGGCGAAGCCATTCTCCTTAACATCACCAACCATCTCGCCTCAGGTTCCGTCTCAAACATCTTCATCGTTAAAGACAACACACTCTACACCCCAATCGCGCATGGCGAAGAAATCGAAAACGCACTCCCTGCCCCTGTACTGCCAGGCATCACACGTTCCGCTATCCTCGAAATCGCAGACCAGCTTCAAATACCCGTCAAAAAACAGATGCTTTCAATCAACGACCTCCTCGACGCTAACGAAGTCTTCCTCACCAACTCATCTTGGCTCATTCTCCCCGTCACCTCAGTCGAACAAAAAGAAATCGCCGACGCAAACATCGGCCCAATCACCCAACACCTCCGCCTCGAACTCCTAAAGTTTGTCGAATCCGAAACCAACCCAAATTACGACCCCAACGAATGAATGCAAAACATGAAATCCTCTAACTGATGATTAGTCGCTTGTATTCTCCATTTACGCAGAATTTCGCAGCAAATCCTCACAGAGTTCTAATTAATAACAACCGCGTAAATAAAGCCCTTGGCTGGTTGTAGCCAGAGGCTGAAAACTACTCACGGAGCAAACACAACTCATCAATCTCTTCATTGATCGAGACACGTGCACCACCCACTAAACTATGACCGAGCAGCCGACCACGGCATATTCGTCCAAAACCAAGATCTACACTTATTGACATACTTACACCTCTTATTCCAAACCCCGGATCAATATTCTCTGGCAAACCTGGGCTCTGCCTGCTAAACCCCGGATCAATATTCTCTGGCAAACCTGGGCTCTGCCTGCTAAACCCCGGATCAATATTCTCTGGCAAACCTGGGCTCTGCCTGCCAAACCCCGGGTCAATATTCGCTGGCAAACCTGGGCTCTGCCTGCCAAACCCCGGGTCAATATTCGCTGGCAAACCTGGGCTCTGCCTGCTAAACCCCGGATCAATATTCTCTGGCAAACCTGGGCTCTGCCTGCTAAACCCCGGATCAATATTCTCTGGCAAACCTGGGCTCTGCCTGCCAAACCCCGGGTCAATATTCGCTGGCAAACCTGGGCTCTGCCTGCCAAACCCCGGGTCAATATTCGCTGGCAAACCTGGGCTCTGCCTGCCAAACCCCGGATCAATATTTTCTGGCAAACCCATCTTCCGAACTCTAAAACTTGAAGATGATATTGAACATTCCTGATTGAGAAATAAGTATGCATTAAACTCACGCGTCCGAACATGCAAAAAAGTTGGACTTGCAATTAAGCTCAAATTACCAGACGAATCTACCCGTGTAATCGGCATCGATTTTAGATATTGATACGCACTCATACCATCAGGGTAGCCTAATTGGTCTCGCTGCATAAATCGACCATGTACTGGGTTATACATTGCCATAGCCTCGGTAGTACTAAACAAAAATAAATATAGTGCGAGTAATGGTAATACAACTATTTTATTAATTGACATGCTCTATTGACCCCGCTTCATTTGTTTTACCAAGTTACATAATATCTCTAAAAATATGACAAATTCTAAAACGACAATTCACTAAAAATATTAAATAACTAAATCATCATAAATGCATCCTACTAAAAGTATATTACTATTCGACACATTTAACGCAATAGTTTATATAAATTTGCCCCTGCGTAATTACAAATATACGACCACCATTTTATATCACACCTCTCATTCATATGAAATACCTTCCAATACAATACTTGCAAACACTCTAAATATTGTTATTCACTACAAATTATCTACTATGCATATGAGTATTAAGTGTCACAATCAGCCGCTTCCTCAAGGAACTTTAACATGCAATACCGATCTAACTCCACACTTATCCTCTTATGTATCCTCACCCTCCTCACAGGCTGCAATCAATTCCAAAGTAGCTTCGTAAGCGACCTCGATCACCCACATCCCGACCCACTCGATTACGCCAAATACAACCGCGTTGCATTCGAAGGCGAACCCCGAGCAATCGAACATCAAGCCAACGATTTCGACACCCTTCGCCGCCTCTACGAAGACGGCTACGCATCCCTCGGCTCATCAAACTTCGAAGACCAGCTCCAATCAAAATCACATCTCCTCGAACAAGCTAAACTCATCAAAGCCGAAGTCGCAACCTATTTCATCGACTACCTCCGAACTGAAACCGTCTTCCACAAACGCACTGAAAAAGAACCCGAGGACACATACATCCGCACACGCTACCGCGATGAATACGGCTACTACTACACCTCTTCACACATCACCTCACACAAAACACACGTCACCTACGAACCAGAAACCTACTCACTCTATCACCACAGCGCAATCTGCTGGACCAAACGCGCCTCACCACCAATCCTCGGCGCATGGCTCGACGAACTCACTACCCTCGACCTCAACACAAACAACATCCAAGGCGGCGTCAAAGTCCTCGCAACAATTAAATCTTCACCCGCATGGTCCGCTCGCATCATTCCCAACAACATCATCACCCACATCAACAACACCCCCATCAATCGCGTCACGCAAGCCAACATGCTCCTCAAAGAAAATGCCGGCCAAACCATCACCCTCACCATCATCACCAACAACCAAACCAAAACCGTCGAAGCCGAACTCAACACCGCCCCACCTTCCCCTATGGATTAGTTTCACAAACAAAGCAATCACACAACCTCACAACCTCTAACCATCAATTAGACCATCAAAAGCGAGGCAGACCACCTCGCTTTTTCTATTCATTTAAACTCCTCCACCATATACCATCTCTGAACCTTCGCCAGCAAAACACAACAGCTGTTCTACATATATAAACGACAAGACGTTCAATTGACGCAATTCAAGAAGCTGCCCTACACTTACAAAACCAACAAACTCTAACTAAAAAACCTTTAAAACAAGCCTTTTCAATCATTCAATTTTTCTTCGAGTGCAAATAAGTCAAACACGCAAACGCCTACACATTTTCCCGAAAACCATCTTTTTTCCAAGTATGGTACGTATTTGTTTGTTAACCTAACCGCCAATTAACACAAACCTTTTGGATGTATATCCAGGAAGAGAAAGATAAAATGAAACGCCTGTACACTCTTGCGCTATGCGCATTTTGCGCGTTATTATGCGCAACCAATCCTACCAACGCGACCATTTACAATCTCCCCAACGATGTCTACCCAGTCAGTCTCAATGATGGCGACATCATCAACCTCAACAATGGTGCTTTACTTAGCGTTGGATTCATCGCATCAACAAATAATACATTCAACATGTATGGCGGTGCCACCAATGCATCAATGTATTTTTTTGAAAACAGCACCGCCAACATCTACCAAGGCCAGTTGCTCCACTCCTCATACATGAGATTTTATGATCAGGCTGTCCTCAACATGAACGGCGGAAGCCTCAATACACCTTTCGAATTCCACGACAACACCACCTTCAATCTCAATGGCGGTACGCTCAACAGCAATCTGTCACTGGCTGACACCAGCACTGCCTACATCAACGGCGGCGTAATTGATGCATGGCTACATGCAAGTAGTAACGCTACCCTTAACGTCACAGACGGCACTTCCTCTGACGCGATCTCAAACGAAGGTTTACTCAACTTCGAAAACGCTAACTTTCTCAGCATCAGATCAAACACCAACGGAACAAGTAACATCTTCAGCGGCATAATCGGTTCCCTCAACACCGACCATACCAGTACAACCAACTTATACGGCGGGCATATCACCGGCTTTATTTCAATCCGCAGTAATAGCACGCTCAACCTCCACGGCGGGACCCGCAATAGAGGTATCAATGGCCTCAACAATTCCACCGTCAACGTCCACGGAACTAACTTCACAATCGACGGCATCCCACTCATCAACCTCTCCGATACTCCCACTATCATTACCCAACGTGGCGGCTCCATCCTTGCTGGCACATACGCTGATGGGTCCAACTTCACCATTAATCTCAACAGCTCTGTCAACGGCTTTGAAGATTACTTCGTAAATACTGCTACACTCACTGTAACGCTCATCCCCGAACCCACCACACTCATCCTCCTCACACTCACCACGCTCCCCCTCCTAACCCGCCGCAAACACACAACCTCATAACCTCTAACCATCAACTAGACCATCAAAAGCGAGGCCACCACCTCGCTTTTTCATTCATACTTTCAAAACATTAACAACAATCTAATCTGCATGTTTTCTTCAATTACTTGCGATAAAACTCAACTTTTCACATAATACACTTAGCCTAGAAACATTAAATAACGATACTAATTCAAAGAGAAGCTCACACATAAGCTTAGACTCAACCGGAGGCAAAAGAAATGAGAATCAAATCTTCTTTATCATGCGCGATACTCGCATCAATCGTTTTCACAACACAAACAAACGCTGCCACCTTCCAAGGCATCGGCGATCTCTATCAAAGCCCACACGGCAACACCGGCCTATCCACCATCACAGCTCTCTCAGCCGACGGAAAAACCTTCGCAGGACTCGATGGCACATTCTCATCATCCAACTTCTACTACACCGAATACACCGAAGCATTCATCCACCATCCAGATCAAACCGTAACCCCGCTTGGCTTCCTAGATGACAACAATCCTATTAGCTTCGCCACAGGCATCTCCGCTAACGGCCAAGTCGTCATCGGCGAAAGTAAACTCAATGGCAAAAAAACCGCTTTCCGCTGGTCTGCTGACCAAGGCATGACCACCATCATTTCAGACTTCGAATCAACAACAAGAGACATCTCATCCGCTGGCAACTTCATCGCAGGTTCCATTTTTATCGACAACATTGCACGCCCATTCCGTTGGTCACCGCAAGATGGTACAACACTCCTGCAAACTCCTTCAGGCTCATTATTCAATGGTACCGCCGAAGCCATGTCTAACGATGGCAGCATCATCATTGGAATCCATCGCTCAGACAACGAACAGGCATTCCGCTGGACAGCCGATCAAGGCATGCAAATCCTTGAAAATCTAAATCCGACTAACCCCAATACCCAAGCAAAAGATATCTCTGGAAACGGACAATACATCGTCGGCAGCTCAACAAGCAATGCTGTTCGTTGGTCGCCTGATGGCAGCATCCAAATCATCGACTCTCTAGAAAATGCGCATAACAGCTTCGCACTAGCGACTTCTTATGATGGTTCAACAGTTGTTGGCGGCGCTTACCTTACCGACTCTTCAATGAATGCATCTGGTTTCATTTGGCAGGAAAATATCGGCACGCAATCCATCGCATCATTCCTCACCAACATCGGCCTGACCTCCGAGATTCAAGACTGGGAACTACAAATCATCTGGGACATCAGCGACGACGGCCTCACCATCGCAGGTGAAGGCATCAACCCCGATGGCAACTATGAAGCTTGGATCGCAACCATCCCCGAACCAACCTCCCTCATCCTCCTCTCTCTCACCACCCTCCCACTCCTAACCCGTCGCAAACACGAAAACTCATAACCTCTAACCATCAATTAGACCATCAAAAGCGAGGCCAACCACCTCGCTTTTTTATTCGACAAAATGCCCACCCAATCAACGATATGCCCCAGTGAAACAACTCACCATTAACCTGCGAACCACGCTCGCCGTGCTCACCATCCCATCCCTCACGCGACAGCAAACCACATACCAAACCACCCCACTCCCAACTCGTGCGCACAAAGCCGAAATCACCCAAAAAAACGCACAATTTCTGACCCATTTCTATCTATTTCCAACTCAAAACGCGCCATTTCTAACCCATTTCCGCTCATTTCTGACCATTCTTCACTACGGGTAAATCATCAAAAATCCAAAACCGCGTGCACGTTCACGCAATACAGGATCACTTTCCCTCCTTATTTTTCCGATTCTCGCACATTCCCCGCCCAACCCGCACGATTCACGTCCATTTCCCCAAAACCACTTCAATTTCATCGCCATTTTTTATCCCTCTCAAAAACTAACATTCGTTCAAAACGTGCGCACAAACCCAAAACCTAACCCATTCGTCTCCCCTCGACCGACACAATAACAATCACCATGAAATTCCTCGGCCCCCTGCTCTTCGCCCTAATCGCCGCCCTCGGCAACACCCTCTACGTTGCCGGCCAGAAAAAGTCCGCGCCCATCGATAATCCCATCGCAACCAACCTCTTCACCCTCATCTTCGCACTCTCATTCACCGCCATCGCTTTCCCATTCTTCCTCAAGCAAGGCACCATCGGAGCCATCCGCGACCACATATTCTGGATCGTCCTCTCAGGCTTCGGCCTCTTTATCGTCTACATCGGATTCAACCTTCTCTACACCACCTACGGCCCATACGTCTACCCCATCTACGCCGTCCTCTCCATTCTCCTCACTGCCTTCATACTCGGCGTCGTCATCTTCCACGAACCCTTCAACTTCTTCCACGCACTCGCCCTCCTCTCTGCCATCCTCACCGTCTTCTTCTTCGCCATCGCCCAAAATCACCTCTAACCATACATATTCTCATGTCCACAAAAAAAGAACCCGTTACATCTCTGTAACGGGTTTGCACAACATCGCATCACCTTAATTCGTAAATTCATAACTCTGTTATGCAAAACGTCGCTGAAATCAACTTATTGCATCCGAGCTATTAATTTTTCATAATTATTTTTTACCGCCTTTACCACCCCAAATACCACCATCAAGACCGCGTTGCTTCATCCTCACTTGGATCGCTGTACTATATTCAAACATCACTGCCTGCGTCTGCGGGTTACCCGTCTCAGTCATATCTTGCACACGAGTTTGCACCTTCTCTTGCATCTCTGCACGGCGTTTCTCCTTTTCCTCCTCACTAAGCTCCGGCCGCTTCATCCCGCCAAACATACCCTTCATCCCCTCAAACCGCGCTTTCATCGCCATGATCCTATCGATGTCCTCATCCAGCATCACCAATCTCTGTTCAGGTGCTGCTGTCGCAAAACTTTTCGCACGCTCCTCCGCCATGCGTTTCATACCTGCAAACATTTCACGACGAAATTTGCGATCTCCCAAATTTGCTTTCATCAAATCAACGCGCTGCTTGTCATCCAACTTATCCACCAACTCACCCAACCGCTGCTGATACTGCCGCTTGCGTTCTTCGCTCATCCAGCGGAACCTTGCCGACGACATCATCGCCAATCCCTCCTCAGCAGTCTGAGGCATCGAAAGTGGAATCATCGCCCATGTCACATACGCACCGCCACCCAGCGCACTCAACGCCAACACAACCATCAAACATGCAACAATTTTCTTCTTCCTACTCGCACCCGTTTTATTTGCTTTACCGCTCTTCTTCGCCTTGCTCATCTTCAAACCCTTTCAAGGTTTTATTTTCATCTCATATCAACCACACCAACTCACAACTGAATGCATTCATCATAAAACATGCGCATCATTCATAGTTGCCGACATGCGTATCCGCAAAAAGCAGATTGCGTTTATCGTGAAAGAACCCAACTTCAATTTTTTCACCAGTTGAGAGATCAAAAACTCCGCCGTCATAATCGCGACTAACAC
Organism: Planctomycetota bacterium; assembly: GCA_016350165.1. Lineage (GTDB taxonomy): Bacteria > Planctomycetota > Phycisphaerae > Phycisphaerales > Phycisphaeraceae > Poriferisphaera. The sequence continues at coordinate 285,190 of CP066225.1, forward strand.
TCAGTTTCGACGGATCAGATATCCAGCGTTTCCATCGCCCGCCTGATTCACCGCCAAACAGTTCTTTCAATGTTTTGCCGCCGATTTTCGCCAAGTAGTCGTAACTCATACCACTAACATCAAACACCTGTTCATCACCATTGCAGCGATAAATCTCATTCGGCGTTGACTCACGTGGTAAGTAACTATGCAGCGTGAAATCAAGACTTGGCCATGATGACGCAGAGATGAATGGATCAGGCATATACTTCGCCATCGGGAAGTACTCTTGAAAATCTGTGCCGTACATATCGACCGCATACCCAATCTGTTTCAGGTTAGACATGCAAACGACTTTGGACGCACTGGCGCGAGCTTTGGCAAGCGTCGGTAACAAAATCCCGATCAGAATTCCAATGATGGAAATCACGACCAACAACTCAATGAGCGTGAACCCCTGCCTTCTAGTGATGTTGCGCATTTTTAAATCCTTATCTACACAAAACTACCCCCTACGATCCAAACGTATTAATGTTCGGACTATTGCATCGGATCACTCGCCGGATGCGCAAAAAAAAGCACACGTCCAGGAACGTGTGCTTTGAGGCAATAAATACACCTTTACGGCTTTCACATCATCATTTGAGGAGTTGTTCGATCAGCTTTTCCGTTTACAGAGCGTTTTTTTATGACACTCTAAAAACTGATCTGCAAATGACGATGCGTATAAAATCGATCAGCCTGCGAGCTTAAATTGGGCAACTAGCCGCTTAAGCTGATCTGCATTGATACTCATCTGATTGGCTGCCTGTGCAGTCTGCTTGGCACCTTCTGAACTTTCCTCAGTACCACTACGGATGGTGTTGATATGAGTTGCGATTTCTTCCGCAGCCGCTGATTGTTCTTCAGATGCCGCTGCGATTGATTGCACCATACCTTCAACTTCCTTAGAGCCTTCGAGGATATTACTGAGTGCGTTACCTGCTTCGTTAGCAAGTGATACACCTTCCTGAACACTTTCAGTACCTGAAGTCATTTGTTCAACAGCACCGCGTGTTTCGGTTTGGATGCCGTTAATTGAACCTGCGATTTCTTCAGTTGCTTTGGTTGTGCGATCTGCAAGTTTGCGCACTTCATCTGCGACGACTGCGAATCCACGGCCATGCTCACCGGCTCTGGCCGCTTCAATCGCAGCATTTAATGCGAGCAGATTGGTCTGATCAGCTATATCGTTGATCACATCTATCACTTGACCAATCTGCTCACTCTTTTCACCAAGGGTTTCAATTGATTTCGCGGAATCGTTCACGATGTGTGCAATCGTGTCCATGCCGGAGATTGTTCGGTTAACAACTTCGCCGCCGTGCTCAGCTTGCTTGCCTGCTTCAACAGAATTTTTCGCTGCTTCTGCTGCACGGCCTGATACATCCTGCACACTGCTACTCATCTCTTCAACTGCACTTGAGATTTCAGTTGCTTTGGATGTTTGTTCTACCATACGTGATGCAATCTGTTCACTGCTTGCAGCGATTTCAGTTGCTGCACCTGAAACTTCATCGGTTGCTTTTGCAACGTCTGAGATTGTGTCATGAATCTTGTTGATGAATGTGTTGAACCACAATCCGAGGTCGCCGATTTCATCTTTGCGATTCTGGTCAACGCGTTGCGTGAGATCGCCCTCACCTTCTGCAATATCTTTAAGACGTTCAACCATGGCGTCGATTGGACGCACGAGCAGACGACGAATGATGATGCCAAGTGCAATTGCAATGACAATACCAATCATGACCGCGATTGCGGTGATCATCGTTGCACGACTCGCAGCCTTCGTACCATCACCTGCTGCTTGTTTTGCGACATCAGTATTGAGTTCGAGAATCTCGTGAAGCAAACCAACAGTATCTTTTGAGATTGCTTTGTTGACTGTTTCAAATTGATTTTTAGCTTCTGCAACAACTCCCTGACCATCCATTGCCATGGTTCTCATCTTGGCGAGGACGCCACAGAGTTTTTGTGAATTGTCGATGATCTGATCTTTGTATATTTCCTCAGCGTGTTCTTTCTGACCTTGTTTTACCGCTGATTTCAGTTCTGTAACCGCGCCGTGGTATGCATTGTGATATGGATGAATTGACTCGATCAGACGTGCAAATTGCGGATTGTCCATATTAGCGTCTTGAAGCCATTTGCCGAGTGAACATTGTGTCGCATCTTCACCACCATGCACATCTTCGCCTGTGCGCATCATGACGTAAAGTTTGGAACCCAGCTCGTAATGATCACCCCTAAACTGCTCCATGTGTTCACGGAGTACTTGCGGATCACCTAAATCCATTACATCGAAACGTTTGATAATATCAACGAATTGATTATTTGCATCCCGCCACTCGCCCCACATCGGTACGAAACGCTTCCACATCTCTGACTCTTCTGGTGTTTGCGGCAAAGGTTCGTAGATTTCCCATGCAGATGTGATGCTTTGTCTGATTTTTGGGATTTTTGCATAGACAGCCTGACGATCCTGATCGGACATTTTTGTATCCATAAGCGAATTAAGTTCGCTGGACAGTAATGTTGCGCCTGCTTCAAGTTGTTGAAGTGATACGACACTTGGCAAACGCGTGTCGTTGATTTCTTTGATGCTGGTTGTTGTTTTGGAGAGTCCGTAATAACCAATTCCCCCGATGAAAGTACAAAGACCCGCAACCCCCATAAACGATATCATTAGCTTGTGACCTATCTTCATCCTTAGAACCTCTACAATAATAGCCCCGGCTGACTTTTGCCGCCGTTAGTTGAGAAATGGCTAACACTCTATTAGCTTGGTGTGATTAATCGGATATCAAATCGCAACATTCCATTCAATTTCTACTTTTATCTGCGTAAATAACCTGACATGAATGCCACAAAGAGTTTTCCGTTTATTCTACGATACATTCATTTATTATTTTTATTTGTTAGTAACGTTATAGTTATAACTTTGACTACTTATTTGATGCATGACGTTTGTTGTGCTTGAATAACTGGAAAATAAAATCTTACCAGGCACACAAAACTAGCCCTATAAATATTCAGAGAATACTTATCGGGAATAAAACGGTAAAAATCTGATATTGAACGTTTGTGTTATGAATTAAACATGCGCAACTAATAGATAGTTAGACTCATTTAAAAAGCCTCAGCGTTATAGCTGAGGCTTTCATTTAGTACTATATTTGTAGACTTATTCACCCGCTTGGCGATAACGCATTACCAAGTCGTATAAAGTTCCACCAACGCCGTCGGCTGAACCTTTGTCTTTTAGCATAGCGATTTTTAAGCTTTCGCAGTTGAAGCGAGCATCGTAATTACTTTCAACAGCTCGCCCCATTCCTTCGAGGACAACGAGATCGACTTGCTCTTGCTCAACGATGTCTGCGAGCTCTGAAGATATTTTTGTGAGATCGATAAGTGGGGCAACGTTACCGCTACCTACGACCTGAAGCTGACCTTCTTCAATTGCTTCGCAGATAACTGAATCAAAATCACAGATCTGATCGAGTAGATCTTCGAGTTCATCAACGATAACGTCATTGAGTGATGGGCCTGAGTTTGCCGCAATGATGACCTTTGTGCCGCGTTGAAGAAGATAGCGACAGAATGGAATCATTCCAAGTGTGATGTCTGGACCTGCGTTATCGACGAATACGATTGCTGCTTTGTGGACATCGCCTTCTAGCATGCGCTTCGACCATGCATTGAAATCATCGACAAGCCACGGACGATCTTTGAGTTGATCTTTTGTTTCGTGAAAACAGACGGAACCACCGTCGGCAAACATGCTGCTGGTCTTGGTAGCACCCATATCGAAGATGTTGCCTGCAAAAACACCACGAATGATTTCATAGGTGAGCGTTTCTTCGTCGAGTTGATCGTGTTCTTTGAGGAGTGAGGGGAGCGTTTCGAGGGCTGACTGTGTTTGCTCGTGCTTTGCAAGGCGGTACGGGTCAGGGATTTCGAAGTTCTTAAGTACCTGTTCACGAGCGTAACAAATATCGAGGACGCCGTGATAGTTTTTGCCAGCCATGCTTGCTTCGAGTTCGTCGAGGTAAGTCATGAATGCTGCAGTAGCTTGATCACATTTCTTTTCGTGAGCGGCTTTGTTGCGTTTAGCGTCAGCGGCTTCACGTTTTGACTGTTCAATGAGTGAAGGGAAGTGATCACGGAAGAGCTGAATCCAGTATGCGCACTTTTCTTCTTCGCCGTCTTTGGCGAGATTCCAAGTGCTGCCCTGGTATCCATCCAACTGGGTCAGGAGTGGAAAAACTGTATCACCGTGCAACATTTCGTAAGTCGCTTCCATCACTACACTCATTTCATTGAATCAAAAATTTATATCGACAAAACAAAACTGGTTGTCGAAAAAAGCCCGGAGGACATCACGCAGCCACGCGGAGGGGTGCTGTCATACGAGCGGTACTTATTTATCAAATATGGCAAAGGCGTACATCGTTGCATCGCATGGGTAGTTGAACGTACTACGAGGTACCACGATCCCTAGTTCAACCGCTGGGTGTGAAAATGCCTGAAAGACATGATACCTAGCGTCGAGTAGTTGGGATGTTAAATTGCTGCAAAATTCTTGAGTATTCGCAGGCCGATGCGTTGTGATTTTTCAGGGTGGAACTGAGTTGCCCAGACGTTGCCTTTCCAAACGGTGGCGGTGAATTCGCCGCCATAGTCAGCACGAGCTGAGGAAATAGGAGTCTCGGCAGTTTCGGTCGGCTGCACATGGTAGCTGTGTACGAAATAGACATGAGAGTCTTGTTCGAGGCCGTCGAAAAGTGGATCGTTGCGATCCCAGTGGATAGCGTTCCATCCCATTTGTGGGACTTTAAGCAAGCCACCATCACCCATGTTTTCATTAAATCTGACGACTTTGCCGGGGAGGATGCCGAGGCCGGGGACGATCTCACCGGGAGTGGCTTCCTCTTCAGATCCTTCGAAAATCAATTGCATCCCAAGGCAGATCCCGAGGAAAGGCTTACCTGCTTCAATGTGTTTGCGGATCGGTTCGATCCAGCCCATCTGATTGAGGAATTTCATGGCATCGGCAAAAGAGCCAACGCCAGGCAGGACGAGCTTATCGACTGATTCCACATCCTCACTTCGGTGCAAAATTACAGCATCTGCGCCAATAAACTCAAACGCTTTCTGCACCGAACGAAGATTACCCATGTGGTAATCGATGATACCGATCCTGCTCATCTTGCTTCCTTGTAAGCGGGCCACAACACATTGATTGCCAAGCCGTCTGGCGATCTTTGCACAGATTGTAACGCCACTATTAAGTACATGTGCTCAGAGCGCGGGTTTACTGCAGTTTTTTTCGTGGATGAGGCCAAATAAACAGGCTCGCCAGTAACTTGACGAGCCTGAATCAATTTTGAGATTGTAGATTACCCGCTGCAAGTAAATAACACAAACACTTTACTTGCATACATTTAGGATCATCTTGCCATATGATTAGTCGTTAATAACGACTAATTCAACACGGCGACTCTTTTCCTTAGTGGATTGAGCTTTGTTCTTGCCGAAGCCTGCAGCGTAGAGCTTGGAGCTGCTGACGCCACGAAGTTCGAGGTAGCGGAGGACGGCCATGGAACGCTGTGATGAGAGTTCCCAGTTATCCTTCCATTTGGATTTACGGATTGGGTCTTTGTCGGTGTAGCCTTCGATACGAATGACATTGCTGCCGTAATCACGCTTGATAATGCTAGCAACCTGAGAAAGCGTACTCTTAGCTTTACTCTGGAGTGTTACACTGCCTGGAGCAAAGAGGACGTCGCCTGGGATACGGACAGCGATGTTGTTGCCGCTTCGGACGACATCGACGCCGTCAACACTGTTGAAAGCTGAAGTTTCAGCAGGATCGCGTTCGACGACAACTGTTTCGGTGACAACTTTCGGCTTAGCGGCCAATTGCTGCGACAGCGTGTCATTTTCCATTCTCAAACGGTCTTCAGTTTGGCGCAACTCTTGGTTTGCGACCCAAAGCTGATCACGTTCTTTTTTCAAACGGTCGTAAGAACAACCGGACAGCATTGAAACGGTCAAACCTGCAACAACCACACTCAACAACGCGCGTTTCCAAACGCCTTTCATGACAGTCCCTTTCTCCCCGGCATTTAGTTCGAAATGATGCGAAAACTCAGCCTCACCTCAATCAACCGGGGAATCCAATATGAATGATCTAGATGACAAATCCGTACAACGATTGGCTGTACGCACCGATTGTAATCAAAATTGCGCATTTTAACCCCCGTATTTGACGCTAAACGAGGTTTTTTTTCACTGATCAGGATTAAAGGTGAATTGCATTGGTATTGAGCAATGACATGGATCCATTTGAGCATGAATGTGGGGATGTGTAGGCACGTGGATGCGGGGAGGTATGAACCCATAGATGCCACATGTATCGGATGCGGTCAGTAAGTAGTGGTTGCGTTCTTGAGGATTCACTGCTTGTCGGCATTGCCTGCTAATACAGGTGGTGACAACCCTGAAGTGATTGAAATATTGGGATCAATTTTTCATCAATCGTTTTGCGATTTGAATGCATCCCATCTGCCTACAACTTCAATGAGAAGTGCACGCAATTCATTGGGTGTGGCACCATCAAGATAACTCAATATCACTGGTGGTAACTTAGCCAAGTCTTCGAGTTCTGGTAATGGCTCGCCCAATACATCTAAGAGGTAAATTAATTTTGCATTATGTCTGTCTTTAAATTCTTCTCGCCCGTTCATATACCCAAGCCCATTTCTTTTTAATTCATATTTATAAGGACACCCGGAAACGACAACACATTGGCTAAAACAAATTTCTAAATCAACATCAACCAACAACTAGGTTAACCTTCTTTTTAGGTCGTCAATGCGCTGATTAGATCAGTGATATTAAAGCTTCTTACATAGAAAGAAGTGTGTCAATAGTTATTTCTAGATATTTCTAGTTTTCATTATTTTGACGTGCGTTATTGCCTTGTAGACAATGCTATTATGGTTCAGAAGAATTTTGACATCGATCGGGCTTTATCAGAACAGTTCAGCCAATTCTGCAAGGAACGGGGTATGACCCTTGGATCTGCGATTAGTGCGGCCATACTCAATTACATTAATATGAGTGCAGAAGAAAGAGAACAAGCTAACCTGAATTTAAGTACATGGCTGTCTAATCATGGATTAGAACAAAATGTCAAACATAAACGTGCGGCTAAACCTCTTGGAAATTTTAAAGGCAAGCGACTCTAACTTAACCAACTTGCCCAACTAAACTCTCGATCAACGAACTCTGTCTGTGTTTACGTGTTATTAATACGTAACCCATCTTTCTATGTTCGTCAATTTTATTTACAGATATTCACTATTACTTTTAGCCAGTCATTGCGATTGTGTTTTGCTTGTTCATTCGTACAACAGGTACAGGCTCATTTAGATTTGGTGACATCATTACTGAATCGCAATCGATGCCTTGTGTCATGTAGACATGTAACCTTGCAAGCGTCATTGCGTCGAGGTGTGACATTGCGAGGCCGATGAGATTGCAGACTGATTCTTCGTCATGCGAATCGGATTCGGTGATATCCAATTCATAAAGGAAAGCGTGAACCAATTCATGCCAGAGCGTGGAGAGTCTTTTACTTGGCGGCAGGTCGCCTGAGATGATGATGTTGTGATGGTCAAAGTATGTAAGTCCGCAGTATCCGTTGCCTTTTTCATCCCTCACAATCCCCTTCACCAATATGATTCTGTATTTATGCGGGCCGATCTGTACGTACATAATGTTAACCTCATGAACTGCATATTTAACGATACTCTGAGAGATAGGTACTTTAAAGTTAGTATTTATCTTACAGGACATGAGTGCCACCACTTTGACACTAGTTGTTTTGATAAACACAAAAAAAGCACCAAGTAAAACTTGATGCTTGAGTTAGTTAACCTATTTAATCAATGAAAGCTTAGTTAGCCTGCGGGGAGATTAAGCAATGAGAGCAACTCATTTCTAAAGAGCATGACAACGATTGTTGCGCCTGCAAGGTATGGGCCATATGGGATGACTTTGACCTTGCCTTTAAAAAGTGCGCTTGCACCGACCATACCGAGAGCTGCGAGAAGACCAATGAATGGCGCTACGAAGAAAACAAGTGCTGATTCAGCAGCACCGATGACGAGGCCGATGGCACCTAGAAGGTGAACATCACCAAGCCCCATCGCTTCTTTACCAAATGCGAGCGTACCCAGAATACGTGTGTACCAGACAACGCCACAACCGACGAGGTAACCTGCAATACAACCACAGAGGATATGCCACCAACCCCAGTTGCCTGCGTTGATATATGACGCTGCTGTTTCTTGCGTCGCATCGTGGCCGGCCATGGTGTACATACCTAGCAAGAGGCCGAGCGTTGGGAAGAGAATGAACATGAGTTCTTTCAACACTTCACGACGTGGGTGCGGATAAAAGAAAATCTCTTCCTGTACTTCTTCAGCTTCAATTTTGTGTTTATGTTTACGCTGCTTGTTGGCTGCTCTCTGCTGAGCTTCAAACAGTTCCATCTGCTCTTCCCAGTCTGTGAATGAACGAGGGATTGAGCCGATTTTGACGAAGATCATTGCAAGAATCAGACCCGCCATACCACCGACTGCACCGCCAACACCTGCGCCTGTTGCAAGCGGGACGATCTGATCGTTCTGCATAGCTGCAAGCATATCGTATTGTGGATATTCAATCACAACACTGAGTGGCAATGCGATCAATGCCCAGATGATGACGAAGTATGGGATTTGCAATGGGATGATGTATAAGCGTGAATCGATGATCGTTGCTGCGAGCAGTGCGGAGATCATGATGACATGTGTGATGAAAATCGGCCACGTTTCCTCGAATCCGAGCAAACTAAACCCTGGACGAAGGTCCGTCATGTAGTAAATGTAATACAAACCTGCCCAGAGGAGCGCACAGATCAATTCAACAATCGGATATTGCACGGAAATGCTTGTTTTACAATATCGGCATTTACCTTTGAGCCACAGCCATCCAAAGATTGGTACGTTGTCATACCAAGCCAAGCGATGATTACATTGCGGACAAGTACTCGGCGGTTTCACGAGCGACTTACCTTCAGGCAATCGATATACAACGACATTTAAGAACGAACCGATGTTCGCACCAAAAAGAAAGAATGCCACAAGCCATACGTAGTTCATTGTCATCCAATGCTCGATTCTAACTAACGGTTAGTTACATCCACCCCGAGATAGTCAATTACTCATACTCTTCGTCGTAAGTTTCGTATTCATCTTCGAGTTCAGCTTCAGCTTGAAGCTGCTCGCCTTCAACAACCATCTTGCCGCTGGCGTCCTCGGTAAGCTTCGCAATCTTTGCCTCTGCTTTAGTGAGGATACCTTTGCAGTGTTTGATCAGGCCCATGCCAGCTTCGTACTGATCGAGTGCTTCTTCAAGCCCGATTTCGCCTGACTCGACTTGATCGATAATGGATTCGAGTTGACGGATCGCGTCTTCAAACTTCACGCCTTTTAATGTTTGCTTCTTAGCCATATCGCCTCATTCTATATAATCACGCAGCATCTCGCCGCTTTGAATTTAAAACAAAAATCCTGTGTCGGATTTATCATTCTGGAGTTTCTTTTTAACAACCTTCTTCTTGTGTACCTTTTTAGGTTTTACAGTCCCCTGCTCTGGTGTGCCGTCGATGACAGATTCAAATTCACCATCAGCGACATGGGTCGTAATACGCTTGCCCGGGGTTGCATCATTTATACTGCGAACCAGTTGGCCATCGTCATCGGTGGTGTAGCTGAAACCACGCGCTAAAACGGATTTCGGCCCAACTGATTCGAGATGTCGCTGCATACTATCAAGACGCTGCTGCAACTGAGTTACTTCACGTGGGAGGTAGCTTTGTAGACGCTCGTCGATTCGATCAAGAGCCATGCCTGCACGTTGGAGTCGTTGACTGCAAATTGGCTTGAGACGTGTTTCGTGATGCTGAAGCTTGGCTTTTTCATTGTTCAGCCTGTTCTGCAACATTGGAAGCAAACGCGTTTCCAAATGCCCAAGCTGCATCTCTTTTTCACGCAGTAAACCATCCGGCGAACGGAAGAGAGGATGTCGAATGACGTGACGCAAGCGATCTGCATCATTACGAGCAACGCGTTCTGTGAGTAGTTTCAGACGGTCTTCAAGTTGCCTGATTTGCTGCCACATTGCCCTGCCATCGGGCACGAGCATCATCGCTGCCTGCGTTGGTGTTGAACAACGATGGTCCGCTACTAACTCTGCAATCGTCGTATCCGTTTCGTGACCAATCGCAGCAACGACAGGTAAATTACAGGCATAAACAGCATCAGCGACAATGCGCTCATTGAACGCCCAGAGGTCTTCGATGCTCCCGCCACCACGTGTAAGGATAATCGCGTCGATACCAAACTCACGATAATCAGCTGAAATTTTCCTGATGGCTCGCGCAATTTCAGGAGCTGCCAACTCCCCCTGCACTCTCACGTCAGCTAACAACAACTGACACGCAGGCCAACGGCGTTTGGTCGTGTTGATTACGTCCTGCAACGCAGCGGCAGCTCTAGATGTCACTACAGCAATCCGTCTCGGCATCTCAGGCAAAGCTTTCTTTCGAGCTGGGTCAAAGTACCCAAGCTGCCTCAGTTCCTCCATCCTTGCGCGAAGTTCAAGTTCGAGATTGCCCAACCCGACAGGTTCCATTTTCTCAACGTAAATTTGAACGGAGCCTTGAGCGTCGTAGTAATCCACCCTGCCCGTCGCAACGACTTGAAGCCCATCTTTAACCGGAAAATTGATCCGCCTTGCATTGGATGCAAAACAAACACACCGGATGGCTGCTCCCTCATCTTTAAGAGAAAAAAACCAGTGCTGTCTATTGGATAGGTTGGAAACTTCACCGAGGATTCGGATTTTGGCTGGAAAATGATTGGTCAGAGCATGTTTAATCTGCCCCGACACTTGCGACACCGTCAACGGCTCACCTGCTCCGCTCGCTTTGGATTTAGGCTTATTCTGAGCCGATTTTGATGTAGCAGAACGTCTGGTGACCTTCTTTTTAGCTCCGCGCATACCGCCGCTACCGCCTGATTTACTCCCCCACAGGCTTCCTTCTGATCCGTTTTCATCGAATGGCAACTGGTTCATATAAAATAAGATACTGCCCTCAACGCCCTTCTGAGTCAACCAGGAGGGTTTTACCCAATTGCTAACGGTACCTCAGCTTGACAATACCGCGCAACTTCCTACCTTTTAGTCTGATATTTATGCCCTGTTTGGGGAGGATCTGGGCATCTGACACTCAAGAATCAAACGATAATCGTTTTATTTGGAGAATGAGCAATGGCTCTTAAAGTTGGTATTAACGGCTTTGGTCGTATCGGTCGCTTGGTCTTCCGTGCTGCCATTAATAACCCGAACATCGAATTTGTCGGCATCAACGACCTGTTCCCAGCTGAATCGCTGGCATACTTGCTCAAGTACGACACCGTGCACGGTCGTTTCGACGGTACAGTCGAAGCTAAAGACGGCGCACTCGTCGTTAACGGCAAGACTATCCCAGTTTGTGCTGAACGTGACCCAGCAGCCCTCCCATGGGGTAAAGTTGGCGCTGACTACGTCGTAGAGTCCACAGGTCTCTTCACAGACGCAGCAAATGCTAAGAAGCACATCGAAGCTGGCGCTAAGCGTGTTGTCATCTCTGCTCCAACCAAGACTCCTGACGAAGTCAAGACTCTTGTTATGGGCGTTAATGACCAAGAATACACAACCGACGACGTTGTTGTATCAAACGCATCATGCACAACGAACTGCCTCGCTCCTGTCGCTAAGGTTCTTAACGACAACTGGGAAATCGTTGAAGGTCTCATGACCACAGTTCACGCGATCACTGCGACTCAGCCAACACACGACGGTCCTTCAAAGAAAGACCTCCGTGGCGGCCGCTCTGGTGGCTTCAACATCATCCCAGCATCAACTGGTGCTGCGAAGGCTGTTGGTCTGGCTCTTCCAGAACTCGCTGGTAAGCTCACAGGTATGGCTTTCCGTATCCCAACTGCAGACGTTTCTGTTGTTGACCTCACAGTTAAGCTCGCTAAGCCTACTTCATACGAAGAAATCTGTGCGAAGATGAAAGAAGCTGCTGAAGGTTCAATGAAGGGCTACCTCGCATACACAGACGAGCCAGTCGTTTCAAGCGACTTCATCACTGACCCAGCATCATCAACATTCGATGCAGACGCTGGTATTGGCCTCAGCGACACCTTCTTCAAGGTTGTCAGCTGGTACGATAACGAATGGGGTTACTCAAACCGCGTTATCGACCTGATGAGCCTCATGGCTAAGAAGGACGGCCTCATGTAATTCAACCTCCCGCAAGGGAAGAATTACTTGAAGTAAAAAATAAAAACCACGGCCTTTATGGTCGTGGTTTTTTAATTGTACATAAGTACATCATAAGTTAATCAATACATGTATAGATAAAATCCCAGCCGAAATCAGTTAACATCAAATCCATCTCATAGGAATAAGCTTCAAGATCATCAATATCACTCATCGAACCGATTTTCCGTTCACATTCAATCCCAATGGCATTACGAATAGTAAAAAATCTTAATCGTATTAAGTTATCTAAATATTTATGACATTGATTCGAATCAACTGCGCCTTCTCGGCAAACCTCACCATACAGTTTCCGAATGATCTCATTAGGGTAACCAAAATACTGCCCACGAAAAACCGCCTCACGTCCTTCCTCATGATTTTTCACATACTCCAATATCAACGCCTCATCTGGCGACAACTGTTGCAGCACATGCACATACGATGGATGCACTGAATCAGCCTTCTTTTTATGCATCGCAGCCGCCAGCAGATTCGCATACATCTCTTTCAAATGCTCTTCTTCGTAAGCGAAATGCATGTTCATGATGATCGGCCCAGCAATCGACAACTTGGGCGATTGAATATTCGCAGGATCTTCACCTGCAAACTTTTCCAACACCTTCGAACACATCCAATCCTTAATGCGATCATAACCCCACACTGCGCCTTCAAGTGTATCGAATGCTTTGCATAACGCATTCGCCACAACATAAAGCTTCTGCCCTGCCAACTGAGTTGTTGGCTTCAACAAATCTTGATACACCTCGGGTAGTATTTCTTTAACGCCAAGTGCCTTTGCAATTTCAGTTTCCGGAGTCATACTCTGCCTCACCATTTTAAATTTGAAATGAACAAACCCATTATACGAGAGTCTTTACACTTCTTTAAGACCGCATTTATTTCACAGGCAGCACAAACAAAACAAGACATTTACTCTTTTTCACATTCTTACGAATTTTTAGTGTTTTTCCGTATATTCCCTATTTCATAGGCTTTTCCGATTGTTATAAGTATCTCATGCAATTGTGAATGGTTTTGTGAGCGGGAGACTGACATGCCAAATTTAAAACTCCTACAGCAGCATGATCCACACTCACGTCACATGCTCTTCTATCTGTTAGTTAGAAGACTGCACAACTAATCACCTGTGTTCGAAAGGGAAAGAAATGAAACGCCTGTGTTACCTCGGCTCAATAGCAGCCGTCAGCTTTATACCTATGTATTCAACCCCTGTTAACGCTGCCATAGTTCAGACGGGCAGCAACGTCATTAGCGTTAATAATCCACCATTCGATGCAGGGGACTGGACAACGGTTCGTCTCGGAATCAGCCATCCATCCAACCCAACCTTCGGCGAACTCAGAATCACCGAAGGTAATGACGCAAACGCTAACAACACATACATTGGCAACAGTACTGGCATCGAAGGCCGACTCTTCGTCGAAGACGCTGGCTCAACATACGCTTCAACCATTCTCGCAGTTGGCGCAAACGCAAACGGCTCATTGACTGTTCAAAACAATGCATCTGTCACCGCTGCCAATCTTTGGCTCGGCGTTTATACAAACTCAGAAGCAAACGTTACAGTCACAAACAACTCAACACTGAACGCAAGCTTGATTTCACAAGGTACCGAAAGTGAAGCAAATATCTATGTCAGTGATGGATCAGAGCTCAACGTTTCGTCTGACAACTGGTCAGTTGGCAACGGCTTCAAACATACAACAACATCACTCAACCTCTATAACAACGCAGCAGTCAATGCAGGCGACATCACATTCAGCCCATGGACAAATACAACACTAAGCATCGAAACCGAATCCCGCTTAGACATGAACGATCTTGTGCTCTCCGCTCATTCATCCACACTCCTCACAAACAGATCACAACTTAGAGCAGACAGCATTCTCTATGCCGATCGCCAAACAGGCGCGACAAGTGGAAGAACTCGCAACATTACATTACGTAACAGATCATCAATCGGCACCTATGAATTTATAGTACGTGGCCAATCAAATATCACCATAGATGATTCGCAGTTGTTAACTTGGAATTCTGCCTCAAGCATCGCTATCCGTGCTGGTGACAGTGATCTCGACAGTGAACTCAACATCATCAACGGCGGCAGCATGGAATCCGGGGCATATCTCTCTTTATGGGGCCACGAAAAATCAACTGGCAGCTACACCGTCCGCGTGCAAGGCAATGATTCTCTTATGAGAGCACGCTACGATATCAGCTTCGGTATTGGTGGAGGAACAAACTTCAACGCTTTCCTCGATGGCGGCACTATCTACGCAGGTGACGACTTCCGAATCCGGAATGGTGCAACCTTCACACAAAACGGCGGTTCGGTCCAAGCTGACGACATCTTCATCTACGATGACTCAACCTACAACTTCAACTTCGGCCACATCTACTTACGCAATGTATCTGATCTCTTCAGTAGCCATGTTCTCATCGACAAAATCCTCACCAACAACAGCATCTACGCCAATCAGGAAATCGAGTTCGCAAGCGATCTCAACATCTACACGCCACTAGTCGTACGGGGCGGCACACTCGCTGCTAATCAAATCAATAACACCGCAGCACTCTACTTCCAAACTGGCACCATACGCCAAGGCTCACCACTAACTTCCCAAACAATGCTCGGCATACTCAAAGGCAGTCAGCTCAACTCTGGCATGACCTTTGAATCAGGCCAGCAGTTAGACATCTTCATCAATCACCTCATCGACATGAACGGCGGCACACTCGCTGCACCACAAGGCATCGTCAACAGCGGCATCATTGAAGGTCGCGGCAACCTCAACGGCATCGTCGCAAATCTCAACACCGCCCAAATCCGTGCACTCGACAATGACACACTCCGCATCAATGGCCAATTCTTCAATGAAGGACGCGTCGAAATCGTCAACGGTCATCTCGACGCAAGCACCAGCCCCGTCATCAGCTCCGCCAGCGCAGACATCATCATCCGCAACGGCATCTTCCGTTCTAGCAACCTCACCAACGACGGTAGCCTCGCTGTAACCTTTGGCACAACCGACATCCACGGCGACATCAGAAACCAAGGCACCGGTCGCATCATCATCTCCGGCAACTCCAACGTCACCATCTGGGATGACATTCAGCAAAACTCTAGCATGCACATCGCAGACGGCTCTACACTCGTCGTCTTCGGCTCATACGCCGGTGCAGGAACTACTGGCACAGGTACTGTCTTCCTTGAAGGCGACACACGCCCCGGCTTCTCACCCGGCGAAACTGTCTTTGGCGGCGACACAACTCTCGGCGACAATCACGAACTCATCATCGAAATCGAAGGCACCCTGCCCGGTTCACAACATGACGTTTTTGGTTCACTGCAACAACTCGCACTCGACGGCGACCTCCTCGTTCAATGGTACAACAGCTTCACCGCTTCACTCGGCGACAGCTTTGATATCCTCGAATGGGATTCACTCACCGGCACATTCGACAACATTGATCTTTCTGGTGCATCACTTGCTGCTGGTCTTCAGTGGGACACTTCTGACCTCTACATCACCGGCACAATCACCGTCATCCCTGAACCAGCAGCATTCGTACTCATGTCACTCGGCATGGTATTCATGACACAACGTAAACGATAACCCATCACAAGTACCACCTAACACAACAGATTTGCATACACCTTACGGAGATTGCCTGTGATCAACTTCACAACTTCAAAAACAAACGCGCTACTCAATCGCGTTAAAACTCATCGTCTAATCGGCGCTTCGATGCTCCTCGCAGCCGCAATAACCTCAACCACGCACGCTGCACCAACCTACACAATCACCAACCTCGACCCTGTTGGCGATATTTACGTACCCAACACCACCGCGTTGGAATATACCGGCGCGTTTCCTTATCTTTCATTGCATCTCAATGAAAGTGGCACAGTAGCTGGTATCACACCTCGCTACGACCGACCTGAAGGTGACAGATTATTCAGCCACGAATCATGGATCTACAATCCAGTCGATGGCACGATCGTCACTGGCGTCGCAACACCAACCCACAGTTATCATGACCCCGCTGGTTTAGCCCCATCCCGCCGTAACAACTTCATCGTCGGGCTCAACGAATCCGGCCACACCATCGGCACCGCATCACGCTACTACCAAAACCCATCTTTTTACGCCCCCGGCAGGTTCTTTCAATACGCAGGCACTAGTGCATGGTACAGCGACACAACATTACCCACACCAATCAACCCCTCCGGCCCGGGTTACGACATACCAGCCGGCCAACGCTCTCCCGATCCCAATGACACTGATTACGTCTCATCCAGCGTAAGATTCATTAAAAACGACAACACCGTCTATGGCGGCGTTTCACTTCATGAGCCAAACTCATCTGATGATTATTACTTCATTGGACGCGAAGCATGGAAATACGAAGATGGTGTACGAACACCCATCGTCGTGACCGGCCCTGAATATCAATCTGTCGATTCACATGGCAATACACGCAGGTCAACGGTCATTTCACATTCGCATCCCGATACAAACATTGTGGCTGGCTACGCACAAGCTTATGCAGATACCACAAAGTTAATCAATCAAGCTTTCGTTTATGACGGCACAAACATCCATATCATCGAACCACTTTCAGAAAATCATCAATTCGCTGAAGCAACTCATACGGAGCGATATATATGGGCACAAGGCGTGAATGCGAATGGTTTAGTCATCGGATATGCCCGAAAATATAATAGCGTAGGCGACGTGCTCGGTCTTGATGCATGGGTGTATACAAGTCCGGGCGCTCAGCCGATTTTATTGCCAGGTTTGACTGGTGATGAATACCAAGCTGATGTGGTTACAGGTGGAATGTATTACAGGAACACGCCGGAATATATTACGGATGGCGGGATCATTGCAGGTATCACATTCCGTAAAGGTACGCCCAGTTTATCATTTGCAGGCCAGGATGCTTGGATCAATGATGGCAATGGCGTGCGTATGATGGGGATGACTGGCGAAGGTTATGAACTGGCGAATTATACGGATGATGTTGCGTTTCGCCGATCAGAGTTGGTTGATCTGAATGAAATGGGTCAGGCGATTGGGACTTCGAGGCGATTTTTTGGGCCGGCTGCACATGATGATTATCTGAATGTGGGCTGGTTTTATGACTTTGAAAATGATTTGACCCATGAGTTGATCTTCTCGGAAAGTGATAGCGGGTTGGCTGAAACGAAGGTTGATCTACTGACTGAAGATGGGTGGGTGTTTGGGTCTTATCGTAAATACATTGGCGATGGTGATTTAGGTATGCATGCGTATATGTGGTCGCTTGATGAAGGGTTTGTTGATCTTGGTTTGCAGATAGAAGGGTTTGGTGAGTCGTGGCAAGCTCATAATTTCTACTTCACTGATTTCAATGAAGCTGGGCAAGTTGTGCTAACTGTGCAATATCAGGATGCGTATTGGTTTACGAATTTTTTGCTGACGCCGATACCTGAACCTGCGACACTTGCGCTGTTTGGTTTGGGATTTGCGATGATGATCCGCCGCAAGCATTAAGCGCGATCAAAAATTAATTTGAACAAGAAACGACTTGCGTTTGAAGCGTGAGTCGTTTTTGTTTTTGCGCGCACGGTTTGAATTTATTTCATACAAAAATGCGCACATGAAAATGCGAAGCGATGAACTAAAATTTCTGTTTTTCAAAGCGCGCACAAAAACGAAGAACGTGCTGCTTGATTGATCTAAGTTGATTAAACGCAGTCGGTAAGATGCGAAATTCAAAAATGGCCAAAAACGACGCAAAACAGCGCGCTTTTGTTTGAAACGATCCAACTTTGGTTAGAAATGAAAAGAAACAGCTAAAAGCAGGTGGTTATCCACAACGAAATTTGCGCACGAATGCGCGCCTGCGATTTTTTTCGTGCGCAAAAACCCGACGCGAGTGAGCGATTGCGAGTCAGTTTCATAAACATTAAAAAATCGGGTTACGAAGATTTCGGATGATTCTCGTCGTAATTGAAATTGAATTTCGGATTGGTGATGGGTTGAAAGTGAATCTTGGTTTTCAACATTTGGGAATCGTGCTGAAAGATTGGGTCTGTGGGTCCGTCATATTTGCAACCGTGGATGTGTTGTTGGTTTTGAGCGTTTGAATTTGAACAATTGAGCTGAAGAGAATGTGATGATGAAAAATTTGATTGGCATGTGTCTGGCGGTCGTGGCTTTTGTTTTTTGTTTTACATTTGTCGGTTCTGTAGAGGCTGGGGTTTGGAATCGGCCTAAGCATCCGCTGTTTGAAAAGTACAATCGCAAGGTGATGGTGATGGGTGAGGTGGTGGAGCATATGAGCGGGAAGCCGATCAAACAGTTTTCGGTGATCATTGCTGAGACATATGATGATGCGTCAATGCGGTGGTGGCCGTCTTATCGGTTTAGATTCCAGCGTTTCAATGGTGAGTTCACCTGTTCGAAATGGTTGCATAACGAAACTGATTTTGTGGTGATTGTGACGGCAGCAGGCTATGAGCCATATGTATCGAAGCCTTTCAAAGCTGGTGAGTTGAAGGATGCTGAGCTTATTGTGAATGCGGATCTTGCGAAGGCGGAAGTAATGAGCGGGCGTGTTGTGGATTGGAATGGTAAGCCTGTGCGTGATGCAGATGTGCTGTTGCCTGAGGCGGGTCTGGGGAATGGGAAGATTGGTGAACATGAACGTGGTGATGTGAAGATTTCAACGCCTGATGGATTTTCGTTTAGTGATGGTGTGAATCATGGGATGACGGATGTGGGTGGTGTGTTTTATGTAACGAAGCCTAAGCGTGAATATATGATTGGTGTTTATTCACCTGATGGCTATGCGATGGTTAGAGGTGAAGATTTTGAAGATGGTGGTGAGATCGTATTGAAGAAGTGGGGACGAATTAAGGGTCAGATAAAATTGGGTGAGCGTGCAGCTGGTGAAGAATCCAGTCTTGCATTTGATGATGATGAGGATATGCGTGCTTTTTTGAAACGTCTTCGAGCGGGGTTACCGACGGTTCGATTCTATAGACAAACGCGATTGGGTGAGAATGGGAATTATGTTTCGCCGCTGCTGCCGAGCGGGGAGTATCGCATAGGTTTGTATGTGCAGCATCCTGATAAGAATTCTGCGACGCCGATGCATTTCAGATACCGTACGATTGGTAATGGTGAATGCAAGACGGTTGATATGGGTGGCAAGGGTTGCACGTTGCGTGGGCAGCTTATTTCTAAGGGTGAATCGAGATCAGTTGACCAAGTTAGTGTGACGCTAAACCAAAGTCCACTGGTGTATCATTTTGAACTACCTGTGAATTTTGATGAGCTAGATCGAGATGAGAAATACAAGTGGATGGTGGAAGCAACCAAGGGCGTGGGCTGGTGGAAGTATGCGGAAGAATCTGAAAAGAAAGCAAAACAGAAAGTTGTTTGGCAAGAAACGGATAAGGATGGGCAGTTTGTGTTTTACGATTTGCCTGAAGGTGATTGGCAGTTACTGATTGGTGATAATGAAGAACAATATCATTTTGATGTTAAACGTGAGAAAGGCGATGAGGATGTTTTTGAGCAAGTTGTGAAAATTGAATTGAATGAAAAAGAAAAGGATCAAAGAGAAATTCGTGAGCTAATGCGTGATTCTAGTGTTGAGCTTGATACTGCGTTTGGAGAGAAGGTTAAGCTAGCGGATTATCAAGGTAAGTATGTTCTGATTCATTATTGGGGGTTATGGTGTGGAGCGTGCGAGAGGGATGTACCGAAACTGAAGGAGATTGCGAAGCGGTTTGAAGATCGAGATGATTTTGCGATGGTTGGCGTGGTGAATGCGGATCATAATCGGAAGATGCTGATGGGGCACATTGCGGAGAAGGGTATGGATTGGGTACAGATTTTGGATGATGGTGGGTTGCCTGTGAGATTAAGTAATCAGTCGTTCGTGCCGACTTATGTGTTGATAAGCAAGGATGGGATGATGACGGTGCTGGGACAGGATTTGGAGCTTGTGCAGAAATTAGTGAGTGATTAAATGTGGGGTGAAATCAAGTTTTTTTCGAATTGATGCAATTAACAGAATCGGCTTGCGTCTTATGGTTGGAGCGTCCGATTGGATGCTGATGAACTGATTTCTGGAGCATAAAAGATGAATTGCATTCGATTCCGTTTAAGTACGATTTTGATTTGGATGACAGTGGTGGTGATGAGTTTGAGTGGTGAGGGGATAGATGTTGGTTGGGGCGGTATTACGGATGAGCAGTTTAATCATCCGGATCGTGATCAATATCATAGTTATGTGCAGGTGCGCGGAGATGTGGTGGATCATGAAAGCGGGAAGCCGATTGAACGGTTTAGTGTGACGTTTGCGGACTGGGGTGATGAGACGGGTGATTACAATTGGTATCCAGCATTTAGATATTACTTCCAAAGACAGAAGAGCAATTTTGCTGTGGGTGACTGGTTGTATCATCAGAAGTATATGGTGATTGTTCATGCGCCGGGGTATGAGCCGTTTATGTCGAAAGTGTTTGATGCGAAGGAACAGGCGAAGGAGATTTTGTGGGTCCATGCGGATTTAAAGAAAACGGAGTTAATGAAGGGGCGCGTTGTTGATGCGGATGGGAAACCGATGGCGAATGCGGACGTTTTGATTTTGCAGGAAGGGACTGGTGGTGAAGGTTTTGATGCTAAGGGTGGGTATTCCCAGCTTGGGATGCAGGAAGATGTTTTCTTTTTGATGAATAGCGTGAATGCGGGGATGACGAATGAAGATGGCTGGTTTTATGTGACGAAGCCGACACGTGAGTATGAGATTGCTGTAAGTAGTGCGGATGGTTATGCGGTTATAAAAGGTGATGCGTTTAAGGCTGGTGATAAGATTGAGATGAAGAAATGGGTGAGGGTTAAAGGGCAATTGAAGCTGGCGAATGAGAAGTTTGATCCAGCTAAAGCGCATATGAGTTATCGAGATGTGAAGCGTAGGCGAGATCGTTTTAAAGCAATCTTTGGTGATGGGACTGCGAAGTATGTGCATTTTACGGAGCAATCGGTGGTGAATGAGGATGGCAGTTATGTTTCGCCGAAGATGCCAGCGGGGGATTACCAGGTTGAGATGTCGTATAAAATTGAAGGGGAAAATTATTCCCTGCCTGTGCATGTTCAAAAGACGCGTGTTGGTGTTGGTGAATGTAAAGTGCTTGATATGGGTGGGAAGGGATGCACGATCAATGGTCAGTTAAAGTTTGGTTCCGATGAAAAGGTTGAAAACACGTATTATGTTGATTTGATCCCGAAGGATGATGGTATTGAGTTTGAGCTGCCCGCGAAGTTTAATGATATGAATGGGGAGGCTCGTCGTGATTGGATGAAGCATGCGGTGAACGAGGAAGCTTGGCAAGCATATTATGAAGCGAAAGAATTGAAGCGGTATGGGTTCACGATCTCGGCTCGCGCGTTTTGGGAGGATGAGTTTGCGTTTAAGTTTTATGATGTGGCTGAGGGAGAGTATGTGTTTGATATTGTTGGGCACAAGAAGTTCGATGTCACGGTGAAGCAAGGTGAGGAAGATGGGGATGTTTATGTGATGGATGTTGAATTGCAGATGAGTGGGGATGGAGTTAAGGTAAAGGATAAGCGTGATTTGTCGGAGCTGCTTGCTGATGGTGCAGTAGCTGTTGAGACAGTGTTTGGCGATCAATTGAAGTTGTCGGATTATCGTGGGAAGTATGTGTTGGTGCATTACTGGCGTAAGTGGAATATGAAAAGTGAAGAGCAGTTTGCACGGGTGAATGAGGTTGTTGAGTACTTTTCAGATCGTGATGATTTTGCGGTGATTGGTGTTGCGAGTGGCGCGGATCGTGAAGTTTTGATGGGTGAGATTGCGAAGCGAAGAATGGATTGGCCTCATATTTGGGGGGATGGTGAATATGTATCGGACGTGCCTACTGCACTTGATTGCAATGAGTTGGGTTGCGTATTGAAGTTGCCGTTCTATGCACTGATTGGAAAGGATGGGAAGATTTATAAGTGGGGGTTGGACCCATATCAGTTGGCGGGTGAAGTGGAGGACGCGATTGAGGGGTACTAAGGGGAAGTCAATATTGTGTAATGAAGCGAACCTCAAGGATATCTTGGGGTTTGTTTTTATTGATGGGTGTCGAAAATACGACGATGAGGAGGTTGTAGATGTAGTGCGTCGGCGCTATGGTTATAGGGCGATACGGGGTTAGCGCGTTCGTTGGAAAGGTGATGATATGGTTATGAAAGCGGCTGTGTTTACAGGGTATGGTGATCCGTTGGCGAGAGTGATGGTGCGGAGCGATGTGGATGAGCCGCGGGTTAAGGGGGATGAAATTTTGGTGGAGGTGAGAGCTTCATCGGTGATGTTGCTGGATGGTGAAGTGATTAAGGGTGATTACAAGTTGTTGAGTGAGAAGTGGCTGAAGAAAAGAAATGTAGTGACGGGATTTGAGGTTGCGGGGATCGCGAGGAGTGATGGGAAACAGATCAAACATGGTGATGAGATTTATGGGTATGTCAATATTTTGAAAGGCGGCGTTGGTCATGCTTGTTATGCAGTGGTGCCTGAGAGCGCGATGTATGTTAAGCCAAAGAATGTGAATTTTGAGGAAGCAGCGGGGTTGCCTGTGGGGATGATGACGGCGATGGATGCGTTTGAAAATAAGGTACTGCTGCATGAGGGGGATGAGGTTTTGATTCATGGGGCGGCTGGTGGTGTGGGTGTGTATGCAGTACAGCTTGCGAAGAAGTATGGGGTGCGTGTGACAGCGAGTTGCGGGAAGGAAAATGAGGAACTGATGAAGCAGTTGGGGGCTGATGAGGTGTGCAGCCATGAGTTAGATGTTGAGGGGATGGCTGGTCGATTTATGATGCTGTATGACGTGGCAGGGAATCTGGACTATTTAACGATTAGAGATATGTTGGAGCCTGGCGGCAAGTATGTGACGACTGCGATTGATCGAGACTACAAGGCGATGGTGCATTCAACGATCGATGGAAAGCATATTGAGAAGCAGATGGTTTTGGAGGGTGAGAAAGGGATACTGAAGCGTATTACGGAGATGGTTGAGAATGGAGAGGTGAGGCCCGTGATTGATGAGGTCTATGCGTTGGATAGAATTGTGCATGCGTATAAACGTGTGCATGAACATGGGAAGCATGGAAGGGTGATTGTGACGATGCACGGTCAGATGGGGTGTGAGTAAATAAAAAAGAAAGCTGCTAGCCTTGCTTTTGAGTGGTGCTGACTTGCATGAGCAAGGCTCATGGGTTGTCATGTTTTGAAAGTTAATCAGGAAACTGCTTGAGGCATGTTCGCCTTGCTGCAGAGCGATTCGGTTTATTTCGTCATCCACCAACGTCCAAGCTGATTGATAACGTTTTGGTTGTATTGACGCTTTGAGCACCTGATCACATCACGGTACACGGTGGGTGTGTAGCGAAATACGGTCATAGGATGCTTTCCAGAGAACTGGAATGTGGATGCAGATTGCATACACGAACCAAAGGTCAGAAAGCCGAGGGTATTTGCCCTGCCCTGTCAGCGGAGGGGTGCGACAAGGAAGCTTGCGGTTAGGCGGTATTAGCACATCGTTTGTCAGCAGTTGCTCAAGTTACTCAGCTTGGTCTTCACTTTCTTTGATCAGAGGATCATTGAAAGTGATCGATCAGGGGTGCTGATTGGCGTGGCAGATGCTGGCTCAGTCTGGGCTGCACGCGATAATCGCATACACATCGGATGCCTTTACCGTGTGTCTGATTACTTCAGTTCATCGTTGCGGGTTAGCACAACACCATCCTGAGAGGAAGGATGCAGGGGGTTGCATCAGGAGCAAGTGCAAAATGACGCATGCTTTAGGTCGTTAAACTTTTTGGCATGGACCTTGTGGTGCTTTCGCTTTCCACGCGTGTCAGTGTCAATTGCGGCAGACTCCCAAATGAACGGAGTAAATGGACGTCACGGCGGGCACAACCATATTGGAATAGCTGACAACTCGTTTACCCTCGTCGAGATGGCCGAGACCATATCGCCGTCTAGGTGAGAAGCGGTGCGAGGTTTTTAGGCCTTTCGATGCTTCACGAGTTGCATTCCTGATTCACTTGTCAAAGAGCACCATTGTCCAGAAGCTGATGCTTTCGCATCGACTAACAGCTTTCATGGCGTTCAGACGATAGGTCGTCGTGTTTTGATCGTGGATCTGATTGACGAGACTGCCTGATGCCAAAATCAGTTGCTTTGCGTTTTA
Organism: Planctomycetota bacterium; assembly: GCA_016350165.1. GTDB lineage: Bacteria > Planctomycetota > Phycisphaerae > Phycisphaerales > Phycisphaeraceae > Poriferisphaera. The sequence continues at coordinate 309,917 of CP066225.1, forward strand.
GCCGTTGGCGTTTTTCGCGGAGCAATTGATTCAGGTGTGTTATCACGCACTGAGCATTCTCACGCAAGGATTTTGTGATTTGTTGACATTTGGTGCAGGAATGGAAAATAAATGGTGGAAAAGGTGTTTTTTTGTGTCGTGTCAAGCACGTATTTTTACGCAATCATGGCGATTTTTGATGGATCAAAGAGGGTTGTGTCAATGTGAATGGGAAATCTGTGGTGGAAAGAATTTATGGTGTGCGTAAGGAAATTTGGAAGAAATTTAAGAAAAATTGAGGTGAAGAGGATGGTGAGTGGGCATAGGATTGTGAGTAAGACAGAGCACATTCGTCAGGTTAGTCAAAAATATGTAAAATTCCCGGCAAGATGCAACAAGAAGCTACCCCTAACGTTGAAGTTCAGACCGTGCCAGCCCGCCTTGCATTGGAGGATGGCAGTGTGTTCCATGGCCAAGGTTTTGGTGATTTGTCGCCTCGCACGGTTGATGCTGAGGTGTGCTTCAATACATCACTGACCGGATACCAAGAAATCCTGACAGACCCATCGTACGCAGGGCAAATTGTGACGATGACGTATCCGCTGATCGGGAACTATGGCACGAATCCTGTGGATCTTGAGTCTGAGAAGATACAGGTCAGCGGCTTTGTGGTTCGTGAACTGGCGAACCTAAGCAGCAACTTCCGCTCGACTAAGAAGTTAGAAGAGTGGCTTGCTGAGCAGAATGTGACAGGTATTACGGGGATTGATACGCGTGCTTTGACGAGAAAGCTGCGAATCAACGGTGCTTTGAACGGCGTGCTCTCGACTGATAAGAATAAAACTGATGCTGAACTGGTTGCTGAGGCGAAGGCTTCGGCAGGTTTGGTCGGCCGAAATCTTGCTGAGGGTGTTAGCCGAGGTGAGGTACTGCACTGGGAAGAGGATCTGGGCGATTGGGCACCGATTCAGGGTGCTGTAGAGCGGCCTGCGAATCAGTACCGTGTTGTGGCGATCGATTGTGGTGCGAAACTGAATATTTTGAGAAACCTAACGGATAGTGGCTGTGATGTGGTTGTGGTGCCTTGGAATACAAGTGTTGAGGAAATCCTGAATTACGAGCCAAATGGTGTGTTCGTATCGAATGGGCCTGGCGACCCAGCGGCAGTTGCAGAGACGGTTGAGACACTGAAGGCATTGGGCGGGAAGTTACCGATCTTTGGGATCTGCTTGGGCCATCAACTGCTGTGCCTGTCATTGGGTGCAGAGACATATAAACTGAAATTTGGACATCGCGGCGGAAATCAGCCTGTGCAGAACCTTGAAACGGGTAAGGTTGAGATCACCAGCCAGAATCACGGCTTTGCAGTGGATACTGAGTCACTGGAGGCTGTTGGCGCGGAAGCAACACATATCAATCTGAATGACCGCACGTTGGCTGGATTTAGACACAATGAGAAGCCGATTTTTGCGATCCAGTACCATCCTGAGGCTTCACCGGGTCCTCATGACTCGCGTTACCTTTTCGATTGCTTCATTGACATGATGCAGAGTGGTAAAAGCCCGACGGGCGAGCAGATGGATGCGGCTCAAAGAAGACGTAATGACATGTTACACGAGGCTGTTTGCGAGTAAGAACTGGCAAGCTAGTCAATCTACAAAAGATAGGTAGATCTCTTGGTTTAGGTAAAGTTCTTCTTTGCTAACGGATATTTTATAATCTTTAGGAGTTTACCTACTTAAAAGCGCTTGCATTGCCTTGGAAAAGCGTTTACTTTTATATCTGTTCAAGTTTGTGAATTAATACGGTAATTCAGCGACTGTAATAATTTGCAATATTGGACGCCGGAGGAATGAGAGCACGCAGTTTGTAGTTATAGTGTTCATTTCTTGTAGGGCATATAAGTTCTTAAAACGTAATGAGTTTTGCGTAATTTTGACGATTTAGTTTTCGAAATCTTTCTACATTCACATGAACTCTTTTGGTATACCTGCGAACAGGTTTGCTGGGGGAGGTAACTACAGTTGATTTATTGTCCTACCAGTAAATCAACGGAGGGCTAGGGTAATGCATCAATTTTTCTCGAAATCATTCTATACCTGTAGTGGTCTGGCTGTCGCTGCGATGATGTTGGCTGGCACGAGTGCTAATGCTGCAACACACAGCTTCGCGTCAGACACCAATGATGACGGTCCAACTTTCGAAACATTCCTTGATGGTAGTGTTGGTGTAATCACAGACGCTGCTGCAGAGGATAGTTCAGGTAAAGTTGTGATCGATCTAGTTGCAGGTGATCCAGAAGTTACTGTATCAGACGTCTGGTTCCAATTTGGCGCAACTTACAATGTTGCAGACGTCATCACAACCGCTTTGATTCCAGGCGTGCTTTACCAGCACACCGTTCAAATCGACGGTTCATACTCATTCGTCGATGTTGACGCAGCTGGCATGCCAGAAGTTGGCGGTGATATCACAGCTAGCACCATCTACACCGTAGATTTCATGGATGCGATCATGACTGGCGTATCTACAAGTGCAACAGATTTTGGCAACTCTGCAGCAATCATGGCTAATGCGGACGTCTCTTCTTTGACTCTGATCAAAGGCGATAATTACGAGATTATCCCATTAGCAAGTGAAATTTTTGATTTTGGCTTTACGGTTACTGACGTTAGAGAAAGTATGACTGGTGGCACACTGGTCAGCGAAGGCAGCTACTCTGCTACATTCGTACCAGAACCTGCATCACTGGCATTGCTTGGTCTCGGTGGCTTGGCTTTGATCAGCAGACGTCGCAAGTAATTAATTAACATGTGTTGTAGAAAAAGCCTGTGTTGGATAGCACGTGATTAAATGTGTTACCCTACACTAATCATGGAAGATATCATGCCCGCACTATGCGGGCATTTTCTTTGCGCGTATAAACTACCGTCGCATCGTTTCATTCATCACGCTAAAAGCTGAGAACAATTTGCGGGATGTGCAATGTATCGTGTGTCGTGCTCTAGGAGTAAGTTAGTTCTATAATATGCCATCAACTAAATGCAAAGATGCATGAATTGCATCTGTGGAGCAAGTGCCTGAATGCGTAAATTTGCAGATCAAAACGAAACGAGTAGTGATTGGAGTATTGCACAGTCCAAGCAGCTTTATCGCGTTCACCAATGGGGGAAAGGTTATTTTGATATCAATAAAGCGGGTCATGTATCTGTTTGCATGAATCAAGAAACTGAGAAGCAAATAGATTTAATGCAGTTAGTTGAAGAGCTTCGTGGCCGTGATTTAAGTACTCCCCTGCTCTTGCGGTTTACAGATGTACTGCGTAACCGACTGCGTGAAATTGCAGATGCATTTACCAATGCGAAAAATGAATTTGGATACAAAGGTCGCTATAGTGCAGTCTATCCGATCAAGGTCAATCAACAACGCCATGTGGTCGAAGAAGTCATACGCTTTGGCAAAGAGCATGGATTTGGAGTTGAAGCAGGTTCAAAGCCTGAGTTGCTTGCGGTGTTAGCATTGGTAGATGATGACAAGACGCCGATTGTTTGCAATGGTTTCAAGGATCGCGATTTCATTGAAGCGATCATTCTTGCGTCCAAGATTGGTAGAGATATCATCCCTGTTGTTGAGAAGCTCAGTGAGCTACAAGAAATTATTGAATGTTCAAAAGAACATGGTGTTCGCCCACGTATTGGTATTCGTGTCAAACTATCGTCCACTGGCGACGGGAAGTGGGAAGAATCTGGTGGTATGCGATCCAAGTTTGGTTTGTTTGTAAGCGAACTTTTGGATGCGATCGAATTACTTCGCCAAGACGATATGCTTGATTGCCTTCAACTACTGCACTCACACATTGGTAGCCAACTCAGTAACGTAAATGATGTCAAACGCGCAGTTAATGAACTATCTCGCATCTATTGTGAAATCACTAAGGCTGGCGTATCTATGCGTATGATAGATGTTGGTGGCGGCTTCGGGGTAGATTACGACGGTTCACAAACATCTGCTAATTCAAGCACAAATTACTCGCCTCAGGAATATGCGAACAATATTATATTCCACATCAAAGAGGCTTGTGACGAAGCAGGAATTGATCACCCTACGATTATCAGTGAATCAGGCAGAGCGATGGTCGCTTATTCAAGCGTGCTGGTGTTTGATATTTTGGGGTGGTCAGGGTTTAAAAGATTTCCGATGCCTGAAGGTTTGGATCAAGATGAAATTAAACAGGTCGCCAAGCCTATTCAAACGCTGTATGAAACATTTTGCGAAATCAATCAACAAAATTACGTCGAATATTTTCACGATGCACAGATTGGCCGTGATGAAGCTTTGAGCCTTTTCAATCTTGGCTATTGCACACTTAAAGAACGTGGATTGGCGGAAAGATTATTCTTTGGGATATGCTCAAAGGTACTGAACTTTCTAAAATCCGAGGATGATATACCAGAGGAATTTTCTGGACTCGAGGGTATGCTAGCTGACACGTATTTCATCAATGGCTCGGTATTCCAGTCATTACCTGACAGTTGGGCGATTGATCAGCTTTTCCCAATCATGCCTATTCACAGGTTGGATAAAGAGCCGACATGCCTTGGTAAACTTGTCGATATTACATGTGATTCGGATGGTCGTATCGAAAAATTCATCAGCCAAAATGGAACAAAGGATGTACTGGAACTCCACGCACTGACAGGTGAGCCTTACTATGTCGGCGTTTTTCTTGTTGGTGCATACCAGGAAATTTTGGGTGACATGCACAATCTGTTCGGCGACACCAATGCAGTACACATCAGCTTAGACGAACAAGGCGAGTGGCAGATTGATGAAGTTATTGATGGTGATACAGTGGGTGAAGTATTGCAGTATGTACAGTACGATGCTGAAGAGCTTAAACGTTCGATAAGAAATATGACTGAGCGTGCGATACGTGAAAAGAGAATTTCACTTGAAGAAGGCAAAGCATTAAGACGTTTTTACGAATCAGGCTTAGCTGGCTCAACATACTTAGATAACTGATTTACGAGGTCATGGGTGTTTGATTTTTTGCCTAACGGCGTACCATTATGGTTTATTGTGACAATGCTTGCTTTAGCTGCCATCATTATTGGTGTCAGTAAATCAGGCTTTGGAAGTACAACTGCAATCATTGCGATGCCGATCATTGCTAATTTGATTCCGATTGAACAAACACTGGGTTTTATGCTGCCTTTGCTGATGGTAGCTGATGCGATTGCGATTAAACAGCATTGGGGAAGACAATCATGGAAGCACGTGGAATGGGTATGTAGTGGTGCATTTGCTGGCATTATGATTACGATGGTGGCATTGTGGCTGCTTGCCAATCAAACGATGCTGATTGACGAGGCGGTGAGATTATTAGTTGGGATTTTGTGTTTAGCATTTGTATTCTTTCAGCTTGCAAGAAGTATGGGCATGAAGCTACCACACGTTCCTGAATCGCGGGCTGGGGGTATTGGGTGCGGCATCGTGACAGGCGTTGTATCAACCATAGCCAATGCAGGCGGACCAGTGGTTTCGATATATATGCTGGAACAGGGATTGGGTAAGACAAAGATGGCTGGTACGATGGTAGCGATGTTTACGTTGATTAACTGGATGAAGGTTCCGGGCTTTTTGTTTTTAGGGATCTTGTCGCCGGGTGCAGTTTTATTGTCAGTTTGTTTTTTGCCAATTATACCGGTGGGATCACTTCTTGGAATCTGGTTACATGGGCATGTGAACGAGAAGCTGTTTAATGGAGTTATTTATTCCGCAACAGCTGCGAGTTCGATATTGCTTATCTTTAAAGCGATTGCGAACTGATAAATGGGCAAAGCACATATTGCGATATTGAAGAAGAAATATATGGATATGATATTGTCTGGCGAGAAGACAATTGAAAGCCGTATAACGAAGACAGGCTGCGCACCGTATGGGCGTATTGAAGTAGGCGATCGTATTTACCTGAAGATCTCAAGCGGCCCATTTGTTGGCATTACAAAGGCTGTAAGGATTGAGCAGTATCACCATCTCAATGGCGAACATATTATGAAGCTGTATGAGCAGTTTGATGATCAAGTCTGCGGAGGTAAAAAATATTGGGAAGGCAGAAAGGATTGTCGCTTTGCCACGTTCATTTGGCTGGGCGAAGTTGAGCCAATTGATGTTGCGCCAAGATATACCAAGTCCATGAAGGCGTGGCATATCATTCAGGAAGCAAATTGTGAGAATAAGAATATAAGCTGCAGCACTGAAGCATTGGATCGGCTTTCAGCTTTGAATCGTGGTACTGTAAAATCTGAACAAACTGACGAGATCAAGCAGGAGCATGGCTGTGAACAGGATTGGACAGTAAGCTTGTCTGCTGGTGCGATCAGGAACGGCTATATTCGCATGTCAAAAGATTGGCAAAATCAGATTACTGATGGAATGACACTGCTTCTACCAAATAATGAATTAGTGGAAACAGACATCGCTCATGGTCGAGGGATGATACGCTGGAGGGGCTGGTCTGGACTGTTTGAAAGATACAATATGCAGGTTGGGGATGAAGCCCGTTTTGTCAGTCAGGGCGGAGGGCGTTATCGTGTATTATTCGTAAAGCAAGACGCTGCGAAGAAATCGCTGCATGAAGCTGAAAACTGATTTTTCGTTTTGTATTTTTAGGTATTGCGATGAAAATCGATCTAGCTGATTTTGTTGATAACAAGGTGATTGACGAACTGATCCAGACTGCAATGCTCGAAGACATGGGCAAGCAGAAACTGGACGTGACCAGCATGGCATTTGTCCCGGCTGATCTACATGGCGTGGCCTCAATGGTTGCTCGTGAAGATGGTAAGCTGGCTGGGATCGCATTACTCAACAAGGTTGCTGAGGCATACAGCGGTGATATTGATGAAGAGATGATTCGAGTCGAACTCCTGATGGAAGATGGCAGCGATGTGAAGAAAGGGGATTGTGCTGCAAAATTCAAAGGGAAAATGAGACGAATTCTTTCAATGGAACGTGTTGCGTTGAATTTGGTCACACAGTTGTCTGGAGTCGCCACACTCACAGGAAAATTTGCATCCAAGTGCGAAGGCACGAAAGCTAAGGTCTTTGATACTCGCAAGACAATACCCGGATTGCGCGGCTTGCAAAAATATGCTGTTAGTTGTGGCGGTGGTGGCACACACCGCATGGGCCTTTATGATGCGGTCCTGATCAAAGACAACCACATTGCTCATCTTGGCATCGATGATCTACACGAAGCTCTCAAAGAAGCTGTGAAACGTGCTCACAACCAATTTGCGAATCTGAAATTTGTTCAAGTTGAAGTTGATTCACTCGAGCAGCTCGGCAAGGTTTTAAAGACAGGTGTCGATATGGTGTTACTCGACAATATGACCAATGACGAACTGTGCGAAGCTGTAGCGATGCGTGATGAAATTGACTCACAAGTACAACTCGAAGCGAGTGGTAACGTGAACCTCAACACGATCGAAGCAATTGCCAAAACCAATGTTGACCGAATTTCCATCGGCGCACTGACTCACTCTGCTAGTGTACACGACTTTGGGCTGGATATTATCGAGGACTAATGTTCTAATAGATCAATAGACTGGAACGTATCTTGTCCATAGATGCAAACGCACGAGGAGGTTCGATTGCATCAGACAAAACCAATCTGTGTAGGATTACTTGATTTACTTCTCAATCAAGAACACGCGATCACTATCGAATCGCTCGTCATATCACTGCGCATGTCACCCGAGCGTATTCAGGACGAACTCGAAGTCCTAAGGCAATATGGCTGCAAGTTCGACATCCACCCCCAGCACGGTATCAAACTCATCGAATCCGGCCTTGGCGTCTGGTCCGACTACCTCGAAAGCGAATCAAGCGTTCTGCGCGACGTCCTCGTCTATGGCGAAACCAGCAGCACACAGGACATCTGCAAAGACATCTGCAGTGGCAAACTAAATGACCTGCAAAAAACAGATCACTTAATGGTGATCGCACATCATCAACACAGCGGGCGCGGTCGCCTTGGCCGCAAGTGGGTATCGCCAGCGGGCAAATCCATCACCTGCAGTATGATCAAAACCATCGGCAAGCAAACCGACACCGAAGCAGTTAATCGACTCACACTCGCAGTCTCCGTCGCAGTCGCAAAAACCGTCGAGCATTTCCTCAACCAAAACAAAACCCACACCGTACAAATCAAGTGGCCAAACGACATCTGGGTCAACAATAAAAAGATCGCTGGAATCTTAGTCGAAACCATCAAAGGAAGCACAACCGATTGCGCGATCATAGGCGTGGGACTAAACGTTGGCTTAGATCAAAACGATTTAACTAACCACGAGTTAGACGGCCCGAAATACCAGCCTACCAGCCTTCAAATGTGCGACTGTAAAATGGATCGCTTGCCCGTCCTAAGAAAACTGATCGAAGAATTAGACCAAGCCATCGAACGTGCCCACGATGACGACTTACTCACCGACTGGCGAGAACGTTGTTTGCAATTCAAGCAACGAGTGAGGTTACAGCTGGGGGAGCAAATAACGGAGGGGGAAGTTGTTGACATAGACCCTGTTTTAGGTCTCATCGTCCGCAATGATCGTGGCATGCTTGTACATATGCCTGCTGCATCCACAACTGTTATCGCTTAAAATACGCTCAGACAATAAGCTTACAACGAGGGCAACCATATGAGCGAATCTTCAAATAACGATATAGATGAAATCGAACTCACAGAAATTGACATGTACTGTTTAAATTGTGATTACGATTTATACGGTATCGATTCGCATTCTTGTCCTGAATGTGGCGAACCTTTTGATCCAAATGACGAACGTACATTCCGCTGCTTTTCTGATAAAGACGGCATATCCACTAAAACAGTCTTCCGCGTGCTACTCTATCCATTCATCATCATTGGTTTAGTTATACTATTTGGATACATCATGGAATTTACCATATAGCCAACTGATTTTTCAAATAAAAGAAAGACCCACCATTTGGCAGGTCTTTCTTTTATTTCGATCTATACAACGTCTATTTAGCTGCTGCACATTCGTTTGCTGTCTCAACAAGAATATCGAGTCCCTGTTCAAGCTTCGCATCGTCGCATGCATAGCTAATTCGGAAGTGTGTATCCTTCTGTGAAAACACATTGCCCGGAATAACCAAGCAGTTTTTCTCAATGATTTTCTCAACAAATTCGCCGCCGGTCATGCCCAGTCCTTCAGGCACCTTCGGGAACGCATAGAATGCGCCGCCCGGCGTTGTCAGTTCAAATATGCCTGAAAGTTTATCAACAACCATATCTCGTTTTCTTTCATACGCCTTTACAAAATCAGACATATCAAGATCGTGAGCAATAACGCCGCCGAACTGTGTCATTGATGGTGCACAGACAAATGAATACTGTTGCAACTTAGTCATTTGATCCAAAACAGCTTTAGGGCCGACGGCATAACCAAGGCGCCAACCAGTCATCGCATAAGTCTTGGAGTAACCGCGCATCATGATCAGGTTTGGTGAATAATTCGCAGGTGACGGGCAACGCATCTTGCCATCATGCTCAGAAGGAATCTTCTCGTAGCAGAAGTCATCATAAATCTCGTCAGAGATCATCAGTATATTCTTCTCTTCACAAAGCTTCACAACCTTCTCACATACCTCAGGTTTCGCAACAACACCTGTCGGATTCGACGGCGTGTTAAAAAGCAATACCTTTGTTTTGTCAGTGATGCATTCTTCAATGCGTTCTGGCGTGAGCTGGAAGTCTGGATACGTGTCAACAAACACTGGCGTTCCACCTGCGAGAGTCACCAGATGCTTGTACATCACAAAGTATGGATCAGGAATCAGCACTTCATCGCCAGGCCCAATCGTTGTCAGCAAAGCCAACATCAACGCACCTGAGACACCTGAAGTGATCAGCACCCCCAGATCGTCGTGATTAAAGCCGCCTGAGCCGTCTGCATAGGTTTGTGGAAACTCAGAGACCAGTTGAGCCATGACACGCTCACGCAGGTCTGCGAGGCCTTGTGTTTGTGTATACGAATTCTTGCCTGCTCGGATAGCTTCAATCGCAGCATCTTTCACTTCATCAGGCACATCAAAATCAGGCTGGCCGATCGAGAGATTGATCGGATTCTTCAGATTTGCTGCAAGATCGAAAACCTTGCGGATGCCGGAAGCGTCGATTGCGTGAAGTTTATCCGTGATGAATGATTCTGGATTGTACATGGTTTACATCCTGTATAAGACAAAGCCCGATGCTATTCGGGGGTAATTAAAGCCCCTTGTAGCATCAGGCTGGTCAAAAATTCTGCATCCAGCCTCCATTGCAAGGAGGCGGTTTTTTGCTGACGAGCAGATATCCTGCTCTGATCAGTCAATTATTTTTTCTTACCGGTTACAACCTTGCGGCTGCCGACCTTTGGAAGGCCTAGTGGATCGCCTGAATCTTTGTCAAACTTACCATTTGCAGCAAGCTTTTCGATGCGCTCTGCACGAGTCAACACGTTACGGTGCTTGGAGAGGCCGCTGCCAGACTTGAGGCTAGGATCGATACTCATTGTGGTCTGTCCTTTCACACGGAGCGTAAATTACTGTCCGTAGTTCTTTTTGTACTGAGTGACATTCTTCTGGCGAACATTCTCGTCATACTTCGCAAAAAACATATCACTTAAATCTTTGGTATTCCTACCGTTAAGCTTCTGCCAATCTCTGCCCACACGGAGCATCGCCGACCGAAACTTGTATCCCTCAGACTCTGGGTCCTGTGTTACACGGAAACCCTTGAGGGCAACGACAGTTACGAGTTCCTTACTATAAGATGTAAACGCTGCTGTTTCAACTTCGTGACGACTCAGCAGAAATTCCATCAATTCCACAGCCTTCTCTCGGCTGCAAGTAGTTACCTGTAAATAGTTCTCACCCAACACCCTCGGGTCCATATCTGGAGGCACCACAATGTCATTTGTAACATTGTAGACTTGCTCCATTAATGTAACTGCTTGATATCGCTCATTTTTCACCAACGGCTCACCCAAACTGTTCGGTGCCCCTCGCCCTGCCCTCAACCCCGGCAGGCGAATTTCCATCAACCGGCCTTCCTCTTCAATCGCTGCCCTTGTCGCCTTGGCTCCCCGACTTTCCCCAACCCAGTATGCCATCCCGATCAATGTCAACACACCAAAGCAGATCGCAACAGCAATCCCACGAGGCACTCTCAATATCACTGGTTCATCAAATGCTGCCCACCAAGCCTTCCTCGCCCTGCCTGACGGCAACGGTTCACGCTGCTTCGCCTGATCCGATTGGCTCTCAACCTTCTCCTCAACGGGCTCCTCACCTTTTTCGTCAGCAAAACGCTCCTCAAGCTTCGCCTGTTCTTCAGCGCGTCGCATGATCTCAAACGGTGCTATTGAACCTTTGTTTTTCAGTGGCATGGCTTCATCCGAACCAATTCATGGAATCGTTTCAACGATCTAACAATATACCAGCAAATTACGACTTGTTGGGACTAAAAACCCCATATTCACAGCTTATTACAGTGAACAAAGTTCGTTCACTCAACATCAGGCCCCGACGCAATCGCAGACGCCGATGCATGAGATTTGATATGCGTAATACTCACATGCCACCTCGTGATCCCCAGTTCCTTAGCAACTTCAGCTGCTTTACCATGCAGCACAACCTCTGGCTTCCCATTCCCCACACGCGTGATCTCAACATCTGTCCACTGAATGCCTTCAGAAATCCCCGTCCCTAATGCCTTAAGCACCGCTTCCTTCGCAGCAAAACGCCCAGCCAAAAACTCAACCTTACGTGCCGTCATCCCCTTATCCGCATACGATTGCTCCGTAGGGGTAAAGCAACGGCCTAAAAACCGTTCGCCGTGTTTTTCGAGCATCTGCTCAATCCGCTCGATATCAGTCAGATCTATGCCGTGTCCAAGAATTTGCATGATGGAATTGTAACACGATGCGAACTTCAACGCCCTAAGGTATGATGAGACAATCATGGATGAGAAACTAAAACCAATCTCTGAAAAAGTATATGCTGGTGAGCGCCTCTCATTCGAAGACGGCCTCGCAATCCTGCAATCCGACGACGTCTACACCCTAGGCGAGCTTGCCAATCACGTACGCCACAAGATCCACGGCAAAACAACCTACTACAACGTCAACCGACACCTCAACTACACTAACATCTGCGCACTCTCCTGCAAATTTTGTGCTTTTTACCGCAAAAAAGGACAAGACGGCTCCTACGAATACTCCATCGAACAAGCCACCAAAGAAGCCGTCGAAGCAGCAGAAGCTGGCGCCACAGAAATCCACATCGTCGGCGGACTCCATCCATATCTCCCATTCGAATACTACACCGACATGCTCACCAGCATCCGCAAAGCTGCCCCGCAACTTCACATCAAAGCATTCACGGCTGTCGAGATTGTCCACTTCGCACGAATCAGCAAACGCCCCAAAGATCTCGCAGCTGTCCTCAACGACCTCAAAAACGCAGGCCTCGGCTCACTCCCAGGTGGCGGCGCGGAAATTTTTGATGACCGCGTTCACGACAAAGCATTCAAAGGCAAAATCCGCTCTGACATGTGGTTCAAAGTGCACCAAACCGCACACGAACTCGGCCTCATGAGTAACGCCACCATGCTCTACGGCCACATCGAATCTCTCGAAGATCGCGTCCAGCACTTCATCCAGCTCCGCGACGCACAAGACGAAGCAATCGAAAAAGGTTTCGGCGGACGATTCCAAACCATCATCCCCCTGCCCTTCATCCCAGATAAATCAGAGCTCGAGCACCTCCCCGGCCCCTCCGGCCTCGACAACCTCAAAATGCTCGCAGCCTCACGACTCATGCTCGACAACTTCCCACACATCAAATCTTTCTGGATCATGCAGACTCTCCCACTCTCAGAGATCGCTCTCAATTTCGGCGTCGACGATATGGACGGCACTGTCGTCTGGTACGACATCACCAAAGTCGGCGGCTCAGACACCCACCAAGAAGTCACGACTGCCGACCTCCGCAAATCAATCATCGATGCAGGCTATCGACCAGTCGAACGCGACACCCTCTACCGCCCAATCATCCGCAACGGCAAAGATTGGCAACTCGCCCCCACAACCGAACCAGCCCTGCAGCCATAACTAAATGCAACCCCCAAAGACCCCACGACCTCGCCATAATCGCGAGGTCGTTTTTCATTCCATTCAGTTCAAACTCTGAAACAAGAACCAATCCACTGCGTCATATCAGTAAAGGGCAAACTGGTTCACTCCATTACTCACACATATTTGGAAGGCATAAACATGAAATATACATGGACAACCCTTTTCGCCCTCTTATTCATTCTCATCGCAGGCTGTTCCACAACCCAAAACACCGGCTGGACTGAAACTCAAAAAACTGAAAGTCAAAACGCAAGAGACATCGGCATCGCCTACGTCATCTACACACAAGAAAACCAAGGTAAAATGCCTCAAAAACTCTCCGACATCAAACCTTACCTCAGCAAACCCATAGAGCTAAATAACTACAAATTATTCACGCAAAGTGACATCAAAAATATCAATCACGTCGATAGCACGGAAACTTTAAAAATCCTTCAAACCAAAAACACATTCGATGGCAAACACATCGTCGTCTTAGCCGATGGCCACGTAGAACTAACTGAATGATTCAAAATTACACGCAACTATGCTAAATTAGTACAAACGTACCTCACATACGTTTGTATTTTCACTCAACTACCCAACGCCGCCTAACCAACGATTAGTAATCTCAAAAGTATTTCCGGGAATCTTCGATGAATCAAACTCAAGAACAATCAGACATTGACCTCAGTTGGCTCATCACTGACGATCTCCACTGCTTGGGTGAAGGCTGCAACTACAACATCCGCGGGCTCGTAGGACCCCATGTCAAGTGCCCAGAATGTGGCAAAATCAACAACCTTAAAAACCCCGCACCCTGGAAAGAAAAAACACTCCCCCTCGGCGTCAAACAACGTGAACACTGGCCCGCCATGGCCCCCGCCTCATCATTCGTGCTGATATTCTTCCTCTCACTCAGCATCGCCTCAATCTACAGCTGGACAAGCGACTTCATCACCAACAACTTTGCCAACTTCACACTCTCCCTTTTCTCCGTACAAGTCTTACTCCCCCTCATCATCACCATCAGCACACTCGTCGCATGGCTTTACTTCTGCACATCCTGGCTTCGCTCCGCCAACTGGTCCAAGCGTGCTTACGGTATCCTCATTCGCACGCATCTTGGCTCATGGTGTACCTTCTCCGGCATCGTCCTCGGCCCCGCGCAATGCGCCTCAGCCCATGGTCGCCAAACCTTCTCACCACTCTTACTCATTCCATTCTTCACACTCTTCCCCCTCGGCCTCTTCCTCATCATTTGGACCAGCAAAACTCTCAAAGCTAACAACCAAACCCAAATCGCATACCGTGAAGACTGGAAAACATGGGCGCTCCCACTCAATTACGACGCTGATCAAACTTCCAAACAATCACCCACCAACTGATCAAATCCACCCTGCGTTTCAAGGCTTATTCCACGGATTCCGCATATTCTCATGCATCGCCAAATACTGCGCGACCTGCCATCCACGATACGCCTGAAACCCAATAAATACCGCTAAGATAAACAGCCAAATCATCCCTGATAACAAGCACAATACCCCACCCACAATCGCCACAAACAATCCAATCCCTGACGAAATCTTCAGACTCTTCGTCCGTCCAATAAAGAACCAAAGTATCGCCTGCAATATCTGCCCACCGTCTAACGGATAGATAGGCAACATATTAAACACCAGCAAAACAAAGTTGATTTGGTTCAACCAAAAAACAATCTCTGCAATCACTTCACCAGCATACGACGCTCTGGCAAGATACGACGCACCAACCAACATCCCAAATAATATCGGTACAAGCACCACATTCACCAACGGTCCCGCTGCAATCGACCACAGCACTGCACCCGGCCTCTGCGGTGGATCAACAAACGCTATCCCACCCAACGGCCAAAGCATAATCGTATCTGCCTTACCACCAACGCTACGACACGCCAGTGCATGACCAAACTCATGCGTCAACACAATCGCAAACAATCCCAGATAAGCAAAAATGCCAACCGTCAAATTTTCGGAAAATATCGTCCCAGGCAGAAACAAAAAGAACGCAGCTACAGCAAACCACGACCAGTGCAACCATACCGTGACACCAAACAACTGGAACAACTTCCACGACCCATTCCGCATTTCCAACATGTACGCATTATCGACACACTCTTTCTACACAACCAATTTTCTCAGGGAAAAACCATTGTTTGATGCAAAAACATAAAAGTTCCGATATGCTGAATATATGGAAACGACACAAGGCAAAGTAGCAATCGTCACTGGAGCAGGCTCAGGTATCGGACGTGACACCGCCATACAACTCTCAGAAGCAGGCTTCCACGTCACCCTCATCTCTCGCACCGAAACAAACCTTGAGGAAACCGCAGTCCTCATCAAACAAACATGTGAAGATTGTGATCCACTTGTCTTACCACTCGACCTCACCCAACCTGAGGCCGCTCAACAAGCCGTCGAACAAACCATCCAAAAGTTCGGCCAAGTTGACCTCCTCTGCAATGTCGCAGGCTCCGCGCCTCTTCTCAAAATCGAAGAGATCACCCCCAACCTTTGGCGTGACTGCATCGACATCAATCTCTCAGCCACCGTCCTCATGACGCAAGCTGTTTGGGGTCATTTCAAATCACGTCAGGCAGGCATCATCGTCAACATTTCATCCATGGCTTCCATTGACCCCTTCCCCGGCTTCTCCATTTATGCCGCCGCCAAAATCGGCGTCAATATGTTCACCAAATGTTCAGCCGACGAAGGTAAAAAGTATGGCATCACAACCGTCGCCATCGCGCCCGGCGCCGTTGAAACCGACATGCTGCGAGCCAACTTTCCTGAGAAAGTAATCCCAACAGAAAAAACGCTCGACCCTTCAATCATCGCCTGCAAAATCCTCGAATGCATCAACGACGATGAATCATTCACTTCAGGTGAAACTATCGTCCTTGCAAGCCCATAAACCTCTCAAAACAAAGAGCATACAGTTCTCAATACTTATCACGATAATTTTTTCCTTTTCAAACGCTTCGCAACACCCATAATAAAGAGATCATAAGCATCTTTTTTGCCAGATTTAATTAATCGTACCAAAACATTCGTGATGTATATTTACGCTTTGTTCGTGATGCAAACAGTCATATAAGTTCGCGTGTTGTTGCAACATCTTTTTGACCAAGCCGTAAAACCACCGCAAAGTGGACATCCATTTTACTGCATACATCACCTCGAATGACTTCAAGAACCTTTAGCGACAGTGGGGTGAACCATGCTGACCGTCGGACAAGAAACACATACTTACACATGGATAGACAACTGGGTAACCATACCCGATACAGATTCAGGCAAACGTAACGGGCGTACTCACGGCGTCATCTGCACTGACTCTGGCAAAATCGTCATCTTCAACCAAGCCGATCCCGGCATCCTCGTCTACAACAAGCAAGGCGAACTTCTCAACGCATGGGGCGATCGCTTCTCCGGCGCCCATGGCATCACCTACGTCAACGAAAACAACCATGAATACATTTGGCTTGCAGACGAAAACTCTGGCGAAGTTTGCAAAACCGATCTCGATGGCAAGATCGTTGCATGTATTGAGCGCCCACCACATTCTGTCTACGCAGAAGGTACTGCATACATCCCAACATCCGTCGCTGTATTCGAAGAACGTTTCGGCGGCAACGGCGACATCTGGGTAGCCGACGGTTACGGCTCCTCTCTCGTTCACCACTTCGATAAATTCGGCAACTACCTCAACTCAATCACCGGCGCAGAAGGCCCCTCAGGCAAATTCGCCTGCCCACACGGCCTCGCCATCCGTTACGACAAAGCAGAACCCGAACTCTACATCGCAGACCGCGCAAACGAACGCATCCAAGTCTACGACCTCTTCTGCAACCACATACGCACCATCCCCGAAATCACACACTCGCCATGTTCATTCACCTTCCATGAAGGCTGCACCTACATCCCCGAGCTCTTCACAGGCATCAAAATCCTCGACCCTGATGACAATCTTATCGCTTCAATAGGTGATAACGACGGCATCACAACCGCTCCCGGTTGGCCAAACATGGCTGGCACCGACTACATCCAACCCGGTAAGTTCAACAGCCCTCACGACCTAACCGTCGATCAGGAAGGCAACATCTACATCGTCGAATGGATCATCGGCGGCCGCATAACCAAACTCGAAAAACAACAAACAATCTAACACTTGATTAGTCACAACAAGACAACCCCAAAGCCTACGATTTGAATGTCGTAGGCTTTTTAAATACATTTCTACAACTCAAGTAACCGCCGATCCACGATCGGCGCGTTCATCCCTCACACCTCTTCACTATCAATTCCTCCCCACAAAAAAAGACTAAGCCAAAGCTCAGTCTTTTACCTATCTCTTGATTAGCCCCACCAATCTACTCAATCGGCTTCACCTCACAACCCAGCAACATCTTCCCAGCCTTCTTCACATGCAACGGTTCACCACTAAGCACATGCGTCACACTCGTTCCATTTCGGCGCATCGGACTACTACCAATCACAACACCCGGATCGTGATACTCCATCTCACCAAAAGGCCCATAACTACCATCATCGTTATATGCCTGCAACACATCACCGCCAGCCACCTGCTCTTTGTCCTGCCAAATCGGTTGATCCACATAAGGCAACCCTGCTAGCGGTGCAAAAATCCTAACAATCATCACTGCCTTATCGTCACTCACCTCACGATAAAAACCCATACGCCCATTCGTCACCTCAGGTGGCAACCCCATCTTTGTCCGCCGCCCAGCATCAATCAGATAACGCACACTATGCTCATCCCACTGCACATGCACATCACCAAAATCGTCATAGTAACTCGTCGGGCTATCAATCGGCTTCACCAACGGACAAATCAATGTCCCCCTCGGAGGCACCTGCAAAATATCCCATGCACCAACCGTCGCACCCTCATCACCATGCTTCACTTCAATCTCATTCGTCACACTAAAGCTCGCACAACTCACCCCCTCAGGCAACCCCTCAGGCTCATCGCATTGACACACAATTCGCGTCAAATCAAAACCAACTTTCCGATCATTCCTTCCATCAACCAGCTCAATCCCCTCATTACGCAAACAACAATGCACATCACCCTCAGCCACAACCTTGTAATGTCCCGGATCAACCTGCTCAGGCGTCTTCGCCCACTTCACCGCATCCTCTCTAGCTTTCTCAATGCTAGGCCAGTAATACCCAATCTCCGGCGCAACCCATAACCGATCACCACCATTAAAATACCCCGCCGAAACCTCGCCACCCAAATAGAAAATATTCTCATCCACCCCATCAATCTCACACGCCAAAATCCGCCCTGCCTTCTCCGCCACCAGCAATCGCCCGCCGTTCAACCTAATCTCACACCCCTTCAATCCAGCATGACTGATCTTCGACACAATCTCATCAAACCAATTCGACATGTTATTAATCCTCAATAACTAAAGCCCACATGATTAGTCACCCACACACTCACAATACTCTATCGACAATTCCGTATCACCGCACCGCCCAATAAAAACATTCCCCCAAACTTTTTCACCCCCAACCCCTACAACTAAATGAAACAACAAGTCCCCTCAACGACCAACCAACGTTACGCTCAAGTGAAACAACTCACCAATAGCCGGCGAGCCAGCTCACCGTGCTCACCACCCCACCCCTCAACACCCGCACAATTTCATATCCCACCTACCATAACAAACCACATACCAAACCACCCCCATATCAAACCGCGCGCACAAACACGCAATCACCACCAAAAACCATGCAATTCTTCAATCATTCCTAACCATTTCCAACCCAAATCGCGCCATTCTTTGCCGTTTTCTAACTGTTTCTGATCATTTTCTACTACGGGTAAATCATCAAAATTCAAAAACCGCGCGCACAAAATCGCAATACAGGATCACTTTTCAACCTAAAAATTCCGTTACTCGTACTCCACCAACCTCATCCGCACGATTAACATCCATTCTTCATAAACCACCTCAAAAAAACCGCCCGTTTTATGACCATCTCAAAAACCAACTTCCGAAATTTTCGTGCGCGCAAACAAAAAAGCTCACACCAAAGTGTGAGCTTTTCAAATTCCAAAACCAAACACATCACTTAGTCGTGCAACTGATGCGTTCCATTCTTTTCTTCAATTGTGTACACATCACCCGTGTTAAACAGATCGTCCAGCGACCCAACGCCGCGACTCTCTTGTGCATCAGTCACCTGCTTCAATAACTGCTCTTCATACCGGTTCCCTTGCACACTTCTAAACACGCCCATCGGCTCTGGGAAATCTGGATGACGCAATCGTCCCAGTGCATATGCCAATGTTGCATCACTCTCATCATGCACCGCGATATCTGACAACGTGATTCCACCCTTACCGACGGTGACGACTTCAGGTTTCGCATCCGTAAACACAATCCCTTTGTCCTTGTCCTTACCGAACAGCAGCGGCTCGCCATCAACTAACCGCAACACATTATCTTCCTTCGTATCTTTATCCGTCGCGTGACTATACTCACCATGATTAAACACGTTACAGTCTTGGTAAATTTCGACAAACGCGCTGCCTTCGTGTGCTGCTGCACGTTCGAGAACTTCTCCTAACCCCTTATCAACATCCACAGCCCGCGCGACGAAACTTGCCTCAGCTGCGAGCGCGATTGAGATCGGTGTTAACGGCGGATCGATCGAACCCATCGGCGATGATGGACTGCGCTTGCCGATCTCACTGGTTGGTGAGTATTGGCCTTTGGTCAAACCATAAATTCTGTTATTGAACAGCAAAATCTTCAGGTTAACGTTACGACGCAACACGTGCATCAAGTGATTGCCGCCGATGGATAACGCGTCACCGTCACCCGTTACGACCCAGACATCTAGTTCGGGGTTTGTGATTTTCACACCCGTCGCGATTGCCGGTGCGCGGCCATGAATTGAGTGAACGCCATACGTACCCATGTAATATGGGAAACGGCTTGAACAACCAATTCCTGCGACGAATACAGTGCTTTCTTTCTGTGCGCCGATCTTCGCGAGTGTTTTTTTGACCTGATTCAGAATCGCGTAGTCGCCACAACCCGGACACCAGCGAACATCCTGATCTGATGCGAAGTCTTTTGCTTTAAGTACTGGTAGAGCCTGACTCATTATTTTGCTCTCCCTTCGTTTGATTCAAAATCATAAGCGTGACGATCACCCCGTACCTTGTGGTTACGTGGCATCAGATATTCATGATCGCCAAAACCATCTACAAGCATCAGGTCAATGGCCTGTTCAATCTCTTCAACTAAGAACGGCTTGCCCTGCACCTTATTCAAACCACGTGCATCAACCAGATACTTCGAGCGAACCAACAATCTCAGTTGACCAGTATTAAGTTCAGGCACTAACACGCGCTTATACCGTTTGATCACATCACCCAAGTTGGAAGGCATTGGGTTGAGGTAACGAAGGTGTGCTGAAGAAACACTTAAACCTTTACCACGTGCACGTTCGACTGCGGTGTGGATTGCGCCGAATGTGCCGCCCCATCCGAGGACGAGCAGATCACCGCTCATGTCGCCGTGCGGCTCGAGTGGTGGAACAACATCTGCGATGCGTTCGATCTTTTCTTGACGGACGCGGGTCATCTTCTGGTGATTGTCGGGATCGTAAGACACGTTGCCGGTGTCATACTCTTTCTCAAGTCCGCCGATGCGGTGTTCGTATCCCTTGTTGCCGGGTGATGCCCACGGACGTGCGAGTTTTTCATCTAAGCGCTTGTAAGGCTCAAACTTGTTCTCTTCATCAATTGGTGGCAATGATTGAATATTGATCGGTTCGAGATCATCTGCCTTGGGGATCGGCCACGGTTCTGAACCATTGGCGATGTAACCGTCGGTGAGGATGATCACAGGGATCATGTGTTCCATTGCGATGCGCGATGCTTCGATTGCGGTATCGAAGCAGTCGGCTGGTGATTTCGGTGCGATAATTGCTACGGGGCAATCACCGTTTCGACCCCACAATGCTTGGAGTAAATCGGATTGTTCTGTTTTTGTAGGCAATCCGGTGGACGGGCCGCCGCGTTGCACGTTGACGATGACGAGTGGAAGCTCGGTCATGACAGCGAGGCCGATGGCTTCGCTCTTGAGTGCGAGGCCTGGGCCGGATGTGCCGGTAACACCCATGCCGCCTGCGTATGAGACGCCGATGGCTGCACAGACTGCTGCGATTTCGTCTTCTGCCTGGAATGTTTTGACGCCGTAATGACGCATACCTGCGAGTGCGTGAAGCACGGTTGATGCGGGGGTGATTGGGTATGAGCAGTAGACTAAGTCGCGCTTAGACAGGCGTGATGCGGTGACGAGTCCCATTGCAGTAGCTTCGTTGCCGACGACTTTGCGGTAGAGGCCGGGAGTGATGTCAGCACGATTGATCTGATATCGCTCGGTGAACATTTCAGCAGTTTCGCCGAAGTAATAACCTGACTTGAGCGATTTGATATTTGCTTCAGCGACTTCAGGTTTGCCCTTCTTATCGGTGAAGTAACTCGTGATGTATTTGATGGTGGTTTCGAGTGGGCGGTCGTAGAGCCAATAGATGATGCCAAGCGCAAACATGTTTTTGCAACGCCCGATATCTTTGGCGCCCATGCCTGTTTCTTTGAGTGATTCTTGATTGAGGCGTGTGATGGGTACAGCGTAGACCTGATAGTTATCGAGAAAATCGTCATCGTCGAGTGGGTTATAATCTGCAGGATAACCCGCTTTTTTAAGGTTCGTTTTATTGAACTCTGTTTCGTTAACGACGACGATACCTTCGTGTTTCACTTCGGGGAGGTGCGCTTTGAGTGCTGCGGGGTTCATGGCGATGAGTGAATCGACTTTGTCGCCGGGGGTGTAGATGTCCTCGGAGGCGAAGTTGATCTGGAACCCTGAGACACCAGCGACAGTGCCGGCCGGAGCGCGGATTTCAGCGGGGTAATCGGGGAGCGTCGCGATGTCGTTCCCAACGATTGCACTGGTGTCGGTGAATTGCGTACCAGCGAGCTGCATACCGTCGCCAGAGTCACCAGCGAAACGTACCACAGCGGACTGACGCGCAAGTGTTTTGCGCTTATCGTTTTTGTTTTGAACTTGACCGGCCATGTGGCCTACTCCTCGTGAATCGATTTAATACTTAGAGTGATGCATCAATGAATTTTGTTAATCTTGTATCTCCACGTGCTTAACAAAATACATAGCTAAGCGTGACAGTGTAGCGAGACTCGCTATTTATGCCAACGCAGTAAGAGTCAAAATAATTCGCATTTTCAGCCTTGTTTTAAAGAGTAAAAACTCTTTTTGTAATCAAGTTGTCGTTGCCCAAAATTGCGTATGTATAACTTTACCCGCAGCGATACCGATGAGTACGCAGACGAGGCCGAAAAAGTTTTGTATGAACCAATAGCCGAGGGCGGAGATGAGGCCGTGATCTTTGTAGAGTTGCTGTGCTTCGAAGGCGAAAGTGGAGAAGGTCGTGAATGCGCCAAGAAAACCCGTGAGTAAAGCGACCATAAGGACACCTGACCAATCGGTTTTGAATTCAGTCAGGATAGCCCAAACGATGCCGAAAAAGAGACAGCCGGCAGCGTTGACGATGATGGTGCCACTTGAGCTGACGTAGAGCGGGAAGTCTTCGTGAGGAAGTGGATGCATCCATGCGACAGTACGCATGACAAGAAAACGTGCGATGGTTCCGAGCGCACCGCCAATGGTGAGGAATAATAAGCTGGTCCAAGGATGCGGCATAAAAAGTTAGCCTAATCTTTTGTTCGCTGATACAAGCGAAATAAAAGTACTTGGTCTATGAGCCTGTCCACAGTAACATCGGCTATTGAAGAATGTTTTGAGTAGATTCACTTAGACCGCTAGTCTATAAGTTGCTGATAGAACGCGAATTTACATTTTTTCATTTATTGAGACGGATGGCATGTCAACTTATTTGAAATTATCGGTGTTGGTCGTGACGTTCTCGCTGCTTGTGATGACGGGTTGTGGTGAGGAGGCGGTAAAGCCTTACTATGCACCGAAGGACCCGCCTCATGTGAGCGATCACAGTGGACACGGTCACGCAACGATTGATGAGATTACGAAGGGTGAGACTGGGAAGGTTGATGAGGTTAAAGCGAGTGGTGATGGGATTGTGTTTAAGTCGCCTGAGAATTGGGTGAGGGAAGAGAACTTCAGTTCGATGCTGGATGCATCTTATCTGGTGGGTGATGGGGGTAGAGTTACGGTTTCGAGTTTACGAGGTGATGGTGGCGGGGAGCTTGCGAACCTGAATCGTTGGCGGGGGCAGATTGGGTTAACGCCTGTGGCGAGTATGAGTGAGCAGAAGTCGCAGACGATTACAGTGGATGGGCAAGAGGCGAAGGTTTATTACCTTGGGAATGAAAAGAGTGGGCAAGCGATTCTGATTGCATCTATTGCAAATAATGCACAAGGCAAGACATGGTATATCAAGATGACAGGGAAGCCTGAGGTGATAAGTCAGAATGCGAGTGGTTTTACGGAATTTCTCAAAACGATACAGTTTTGAAAGTAAGGCGAGCCGATCCCGAGTGGATAGGTGATCGTAGAACTAGTTCATTACACGTGATTTGATTCAGCACGGAAAGTCATGAAGAAAACACAGTCGCCATTGATCGGGTTATTCAAAGCGTTGGCTTCGTTGAAGCTGACGGTGATACTGTTTGCACTTGCGATTTTTTTGGTTTTTGCAGGTACGCTTGCTCAGCGGTTTATGGGTAACTGGGATGTAGTGAATGACTACTTCCGGTCGCTGTATGTTTGGATACCGCTGAAGGATATTATGCCAACGGGGTTTGTGTTTGATAAGGTGAGTTTCCCATTTGCTGGTGGTGCGTTACTGGGTTTAATGATCCTGGTAAATTTACTTGCTGCGTTTGTGATGCGATTTAAATTGAGTAGAAAGCGGCTTGGAATTTATGTCATTCACCTTGGTTTGATCATGCTGATAGCTGGGGAGTTTGTGACGGGGATGTTTGCGGTTGAATCGCAGATGACGATACCGGAAGGTTCGTATGCGAATTTTTCTCAGGACATCAGGCAGGTCGAACTTGCGATTGTTGATACGTCGAATGAGAAGCAGAATATTGTGATCCCGATTTCTGAGAGGCAGTTGAGGGCGGCAGCAAAGTCGGGTGATGCGATAACGAATGAAGATTTGGTTGATAATACGATAGCGAAGTTGCCGTTTGAGGTCGCTGTTGATTCGTATTTTGAAAATGCGGCGGTGGTGTTCGCTGGTGATGAAGAGACAGATACAAAAGCGATTGAGAATCCTGCAACCAGTGGGATTGGCGCGAAGGGTTTTACAGCGGTGCCGCGTCCGTCGGTGACTGGTGTTGATACGAATCAACGTGTGAATGCACCTGCTGTCTATGCGACGATTAGAGAAGGTGAGAAGACAGAGACTTTATTGTTGTCGCCTAATGTTGATGAGGGGCAGATTGTTGAGGCTGGGGGTAAGGAATACGAGTTATTTTTGCGATACAAGCGGATTTACTATCCGTTCAAGATGCATTTGAATGATTTCCGATTTGATCGGTTTGTGGGTACGAATATTGCAAGGAATTATTCATCGGATGTATTGCTTGACGATCCGAGTCATGGTGAGAATCGGCCTGTGAAAATCTGGATGAATCATCCGCTGCGTTATCGTGGGCTGACGTTCTTCCAAGCGTCGTTTACGCCTGATGAGAAAGCGACGGTGTTGCAGGTTGTTGATAATCCGGGCTGGACGTTTCCGTATATTGCTTCTGGTGTGATTTCGTTTGGGTTGCTATTGCACTTTGGCGTGATGTTTGTGAAGCATGTTGGGAAACGATCAAAGAAGAAAGTAAAGGCGAAAGTTGCTGATGCGGAGTTGGTGACGAAAAAGCGGCGGTTGCCGGTGGGGTATGTTGTGATGTTGGGGTTGATTGGTTTGGGGGTTGTTTATGTGCCGGGGATTTTGTCTGTGCGAGTGATGGCACCTAGTGCACAAGCGATGCATGAATTATCAAAGACGCCTGTAACGGCTGAGGGGCGAGTGAAGCCTTTGGATTCGTTTGCAAGAGCGACGCTTTTGAAGTTGTCGGGTAAGCAGGAATTTAAAGATGACGATGGTGTGAGACGACCTGCGTTTTACTTTGTGCTGGATATGGTGACGCGACCTGAGAAGGCTGTGAAATATAAGGTATTTCGGATTGATAACCCGGACATTAAATCGATGCTGGGCGTGACGGATGATAAGGAAAAGTATTTTTCGATTGAGCAGTTGAAGGATCAGATACCGCAATTGGTAAGTGATGCTGAGGCAGCGGAGAAGGTGGCGGCGCGCGATCGGTCGTTGTATCAAAATACGGTACTTGGATTAGCATCTAACTTGGGGTTAGTTGCGGATATTCAGGCGCTGCGGACGCCTTACTTGATCCCGCCTGCGGATGGGAGAGATTGGGAGTCGATACTTGAGCCGATGACGCGAACGATTCATGCGGGTAATACTGAAGCGCCGCAAGCGGTGAAGTACTGGCAGGATATTTTGTCGTCGTATGCGGCGATGTATAAGAAGCAGGATGCAACCTCAGAAACAACGGTCACCTCATCGGTTGATTTTGTTAAGTCGGTCAATATTTATCAAACAACGCTAACTGCAACGTATCCATCAATGATGGAGAAGATGAATTTTGAGTATGGATTTAACAAAGCACAGATATTTTATCGAGGGATCGTGCTTTATGTTGTGGTGTTCCTGATTGCACTATTTGTGATTGGAGTAACGCAACTTAGGGGTGAGAAGAATGTATCGAATTTTGTGCGGTTTTTGAGCGTATTGTCGGTGTTCTTGTTGGTGATTACGTTTGTGATGCATACATATGCGATTGGTGCGAGGATTTATATAACTGAGCGACCGCCGGTGACGAACTTGTATTCGTCAGCGGTCTTTGTGGGCTGGTTTGCGATTCTACTTGCACTGATTCTTGAAGTGTTTACCCGTAATCTGATCCCGACACTGGCTGCTGCGGTGGTTGGGTTTGTGACTTTGATCATTGCGCATAATCTTGCGACTGGTGACACGATGCAGATGATGCAGGCGGTGCTTGACTCGAACTTCTGGCTGACGACACATGTGATTGCGATTACGGTTGGGTACTCGGCTGTCTTTTTGGCTGGGATATTGGGGATCATTTATATCGTGCAAGGTGTTTATACGAAGTCGTTGACGAAAGAGAAAGCGAAATCGCTTTCGACGATGATTTATGCGACGACTGCGTTTGCACTGCTGTTCTCATTTGTAGGGACAGTGCTTGGCGGCATCTGGGCGGACCAGTCTTGGGGACGGTTCTGGGGATGGGATACGAAGGAAAATGGTGCAGTGCTGATTGTTTTAATTACAGCACTGATACTGCATGCACGATGGGGTGGGTTAGTACAACAGAGAGGCATCGCGGTGTTGGCGATAGCGGCGAATATTGTTTGTGGGTTCTCGTGGTTCGGTACTAATTTGCTGGGTGTTGGATTGCACTCGTATGGATTTATGGAATCGGGCTTCTTCTGGTTGTGGGCGTTTATTGCGTCACAACTGGCGATCATGGCGGTGGGTGTGATGCCGATGCGGACATGGGCATCGGGGCCGCTGCTGATGAAACAACCACGTGAAAAGAAAGCTGTTGAGAAAACAGAGAGTGCTACGGGGTAAGTGAAGGGTAATCCGTGAATTTAGAGATTCCAGAACCATTACCTCGGAAATTTTATGATCGCGACACGGTGACGGTAGCGAAGGCGCTGCTGGGACAGAAATTGGTGCGTGTGGATCATGGGACGGGAATGGTGATAGCTGGGATCATTGTGGAAACCGAGGCCTATCTGGGTGTGATTGATAAGGCTGCACACACGTACAACCACCATAAAACGGAGCGAGTGAGGACGATGTGGGGGGAGCCGGGGCATGCGTATGTGTATTTCACGTATGGGATGCACCATTGCGTGAATGTGACGACACATGGTCATGGGAGGCCTGAAGCGGTGCTGATTCGGGCTTTGGAGCCTACAGATGGGGTTGAGGTGATGTGGGATCGGCGTGAGAAAGCGAAAAAGGAGCGTGATTTGTGCTCTGGTCCTGCGAAATTGACGAAAGCATTGGGGATTACGCTGGATCTGGATGGTGTGGATGTGACTTGCCCAGATTCACAGTTGTACGTAGCGGGGATGAGAAAGCGGGCCTATTCGGGAGATTTGATCGCGAGTTCGGAAAGAATTGGGGTTGGATATGCGGAGGAATGGGCAAAAAAGCTATTTAGATTTCATTTAAAGCAGAATCTTCATGTCTCGAAGGGTTGATTGGGTAGAATCTCTGTTAGAATACTTGCCGCTACAGCCCCCTTCGATTGGCATATATAGCTTTGCGAAGGTAAGCTGTTGTCTCAGAAATTCTCTACCCATTTGGATGTTCTCTCTATGGAATCGACGAATCAAGGTAATTCACAGGATCAGTCTCCGGCTCAGGACGCACAAGCTCAGCCAATTGAGCAACCTACTCAGCCAGAAGTAACCCCCGAAACTGCTGCACCAGTTGAACAACCGGCTGCTGCACCGAGTGGTGAAAGTCTCGAGAAAGAGATTGAAGCTGCGTTGGGTGGTCAATCACTAGATGAAATCATGCAAGAAGATGCCGCGAAGACGAAAGAACTCGCTGCGGAAGCTGCTGGTGATTCAGAAGGCAAAGATCCGGGTGAATTCCATTCACAAATCAGGCGTGGCCGCATTGCTGCAATTCGTGGCGATGATGTGTTTATTGATCTAGCAGGCGATGAGTTGAAGTTGCAGGGCGTTGTGCCAGCGGCTCAGTTTGATCGACCTCCACGCATTGGTGCGATCATGGACTTTGTCGTCGATCACATTGATGAAGCACAGGGTCTTGTATTCCTCTCACGTGAAGGTGCGATTTCACAAGCGAACTGGTTACAGTTGAAGCCAGGCATGTCCATTGAAGCTCGTTGTACTGCAACGAACAAAGGTGGCTTGGAGCTTGAACTGGTCGGATCAATCAAAGGCTTCATGCCTGCGTCACAGATTGATGTTCACCATGTTGAGGATCTTGAACAATTTGTCGGTCAGAAGATGACTGGTGTAGTTCAGGAAATTGATCACAAAGCAAAACGTGTTGTGCTTTCACGTCGTCAGCAACTCGACAAAGAACGCAAGGCAGCTAAAGATGAACTGCTTGACGAAATCGCAGAAGGCCAGATCCGTAAAGGTACTGTTCGCTCGATCGTTGATTTCGGAGCATTCGTTGATCTTGGCGGCGTTGATGGTTTGGTACACGTCACTGACATGTCCTATACCCACATCAGCAAGCCAGCAGACTTTGTGAAGGTTGGCGAAGAAGTTGAAGTTAAGGTTCTAAAACTCGACAAGGAAAAAGATCGCATTTCACTTGGCATGAAGCAAGTGAAGCCAGATCCATGGTCACTTGTTGAGGGTAAATATAAAGTTGGCGATCAGGTTGAAGGTACGGTTCTTCGTACTGCAAACTTTGGCGCTTTCATTGAGCTTGAGGCAGGCATTGAAGGCTTGCTACCGATGTCAGAAATGTCATGGGGTCGTGTACGTAAGGCTGAGGATGTTGTGAAGGTTGGCGACAAGGTCCGCCTCGGCATCATTTCGCTTGACGCAGAAAAGCACAAGATGTCGCTCTCGATCAAAGCTTCACTTGGTGATCCTTGGGTTGGTGCTGAGCATAAGTTTGCGAAGTTCTCAGTCGTCAAGGGTAAGGTTCTTTCAACGACAAACTTCGGCGCGTTCGTTGAACTTGAATCCGGCATCGAAGGCCTAGTTCATATTTCAGAACTCTCAGACAAGCGTGTACGCACAGTCGAATCAGTCGTTAAGGCTGGTGATGAGCGTGACTTCCGCGTGATCGAAATTTCTGAAGCTGACCACAAGATCAAGCTTTCGATCAAGGCAATTGGCAAATCTGAAGAAGAAATCAGTGCTGGCCAACAGCCACGTGATCAGAAGCCTTCACAGATGTCATCCTCCAAGCGTGAACGTCCGAAGAACCTCAAATCAGGCCTTGGCGAGGTCGGTGGCATGGGTCTTGGCGGCTTGAAGCTTGAAGACTTCCTGAAATAAATCCACTCGTCCTCGGAAGTAAAACAACTTCCAACACACGAAATTTCCTAGCGGCAGCTCGATTGAGTTGCCGTTTTTTATTCCTTGACTGCATCACACTACAATAATAAACATGTCCAATATTCCACCAACCAAAGCATCACTTTCTGCACCCGATTTACTCGTCATTGGTTGCGGTGCAGCTGGCTTGTTTGCAGCAATTCATGCCGCTCGCACAAATCCTAACCTGCGCATAGTCGCGATGGATGGCGCGAAACAAGTTGGAACGAAGATTCTTGTGTCAGGTGGTTCACGCTGCAATGTGACACACCAAAAAGTGTCGCCAAAGGATTACGCGGGGGCGTCAAAGAATCAGATCAACAAGATATTAAAGTCATATCCGGTCAAACAAACCGTTGCGTTCTTTGAAGAACTTGGGATAACACTCAAGCAAGAAGCTACAGGGAAGCTATTTCCAACATCTGATTCGGCACGTGATGTTTTGGATGCGTTATTGAATGAATGCAAACGTTTGGATATTACAATCCTGACAAACCATCGTGTCAGTTCTATTCAACCGCTGCACTCACGACCACCCACATCGCCTCAGTTTGAGGT
The DNA here is from genome assembly GCA_016350165.1 of Planctomycetota bacterium. Classification (GTDB taxonomy): domain Bacteria; phylum Planctomycetota; class Phycisphaerae; order Phycisphaerales; family Phycisphaeraceae; genus Poriferisphaera. Next base: position 339,881 of record CP066225.1, read on the forward strand.
ACGAACAGAAAATACGCGTATGTTCACACCTCGCGCACTCGTAATTGCAACTGGCGGAAAATCACTGCCTAAATCAGGTTCCGATGGTTTTGGTTATGAACTGATCAAATCCCTCGGGCACAATGTTTCTGATACCATTCCTGCCCTTGTACCACTCACATTGCCCAGAACGCATTACCTGACTTCACTCACTGGTTTGTCGTTTGATACGACTCTAACACTGACTGCTTCGACGGGTAAAATCCTACATCAGCATACTGCCTCATTACTGCTCACTCACTTCGGCATCTCAGGTCCTGCAGCAATGGATATTTCACGATACCTGATCGAAGCTCGCAAAACTGATCCGGATGCAAAACTTAGTGCATCGATTGCTGATGGCTATACATTCGAGGCACTTGAACAGGCTTTCATTGAGGCAAGTAAGCAATCGTCAACGACGCATGTCATGAACTTTGTTACCAAATTTTTTATGACACATATCCAAGGTTCGACTCGAATTTTGACTGCTATACTTCGAGAGGAACTGTCGATTGATCCGGAAACACCGTTATCGCAGCTTAAGCGTGATAGCCGAAGAGCTTTGATCCATACGCTGCTAGCCCTACCCTTGCCTGTCACGGGGAATCGTGGGTGGAATTACGCTGAGGTGACTGCTGGAGGCGTGCCTTTGAGTGAATTGAATTTAAAATCTATGAGTTCACGAGTCAATCCAAGCTTATATGTGATCGGTGAGATTCTTGATGTGGATGGCCGAATCGGGGGGTTCAACTTCCAATTTGCGTGGTCAACCGGCTACATTGCAGGTACAAAAGCGGCAGAGGCACTTTCCTAAGCCATTTGAGGCCGATACGATTTCACACACGGCCATTCATCCCTATCCAAACACCTAGCCGATACGCTACAATAATTCCTAACATGCCACTCACACGGCAATGAAGGCACCAGAGAACCAGAGAAGGAAATGCCAACATGTATCGACAAATCCCAAACATGCTCACAATCCTCAGGCTTATCCTCTCCGCAATCTTTTTCTTAATCCTCAACCAGTACCGATATGACTCTGCTTCCTCATACGATCTGACGCTTATCGTCGCGATGGTGATTTTCATTCTTGCAGCGATTACCGATTTGCTTGATGGGCATTATGCTCGCAAGTGGGAAGTCGTCTCGAAATTCGGCCGCATTATGGACCCGTTCTGTGATAAAATCCTCGTCGTCGGTGCATTTATTTACCTGATGGGTGCTCGCTTTGTGATTCCCGAAAAAGCAGCTGATGGTGAATTCTTCAATATGGTTTCAGGCGTGTACCCATGGATGGTCGTTGTTATCCTTGCACGTGAACTGCTCGTGACTGGTATCCGCGGCGAACTTGAAGGTGAAGGTATTAACTTCCAAGCGAATAAGTGGGGCAAGATCAAGATGATTCTTCAATCAATCGTGATCCCAATTGTTCTTTTCATTGTGTTCTTGAATCCAGAAGTTGAAGGCCGCGAGTGGTTGGGCTGGATACGTGACATCTTGGTCTATGCAACTGTCCTTGCTACAGTCTTCTCAGGCCTACCCTACATCACTGCTGCATATAAAGTGATGAAAGCTGACACGCCACCATCAACGCCAGCTTCCTAACTTCAACTCATGCATTATTGAGAATATCTCTGTATATAAGCCCATTCATGCATCAAGCCCTATTGGTTTGTTTTGCAATGCCATACAATGCGCATGTCAATATCTCTAATCACGAGGGCGAAATCATGCATCATTTAATGACAATCATATTTATTGCAACATCAATCACATCGCCATTATTTGCACAGTCCGAGCAGAACGCTCACACTAAACCAGAAAATGCTTACACAACCGCATCGTTACAAAAAAAACTTGATCAATTAATTGTAGAAATACGTGCGGAAGGTTTACCTGCGACTGCTGAAGAATTAAATGATTGGTATCCGATACCTGAAAACAATATGGCGGATCAAATTATTGAAGCCATTGAGTTGTTTGTAGAACCCAATGATAATGCTGAAATTATTCCGTTTTTTAATGATTACGAGAGCGTGACAAGATTATCTGGTGCGATTCCTAGTGACATGTTACACAAGATTGAAAGCTTCTTAAAAATCAATAAGCCTGTTCTGGATGCACTACGTAAAATTAATTTTTCTGGGCCATGCCGATATGCCGCTGACTACTCAGATGGTTTAGGCACAATGCTTCCGCACCTGGCGCAACTAAGAAATGTCGCTCGTCTTCTTAAACTTGATTCTCTTTACGCAATTCACGAGTCGGACTACGAACGAGCACATCGCAATAACATTTTAATTTTAGAGTTAGGCAAATCTTTACAACATGAACCCCTTGGCATATCCGAGTTAGTTGGCATGTCTTTTTATGCGATGGCATTAGACAACATAGAATCAGTCTACCGCATCAGTCCACCAAACTTACAAACGACTAAAACCTATCTAAGCAGTTTACCTTCATACAATTTCCCTGAAGATTGGCTTCCAAGTGTTATTTTCGATCGTGCTTGCTACATCTCCACTGATTTTGAAAAAGCATGCGAAGTAATAGATGCAATCCCTGACTTACCTAAGCAAATTAATCGTGATTACTACTATTTACAGAACAAACTGCTAGTCATCAAAAAATTAAATAAACTCATAAAGCAATATCAGAACAACATCATAGATACGACTTCTTGGGAAGAAGAGATTCTCTCTATTTCTTATCTGTTTCAGCCAGCGCGTATAACCTTACTTAATTTTGATTCATCAGCAGTCTATTTTTCTATGCAAGAAAAATTGAATACTGCTCAAATAGCTTTAGCTGCACATCAATACAAACTCAACAACAATACGTTTCCTCAATCATTAGATGATCTCACTCCTACATATATCAAGCATATCAAAACTGACTACTACACTTCAAAACCATATCGATACAAATACGATTCAAAAATTGATAGCATCGTCGTCTATTCAATAGGTGATGACGAGGTTGATAATGACGGCCGCCAGTATATTCCTTATATGGAAGCAACCCGTGGCCGCAAGCCATATATGTTTGATGATGAAGATGAATCCGAACAATTAACTGACATTACATTCACGCTCGGCTCGTATCAGGAAGCTCACTTCCCAGATGCATTTATAAAACCTGCTGAATAAAATTCACCTTTACTAACATTTTCAGACATGACCATTTTGATTATGAGTACAAGATATTCTTGTAAAATTCTATCTATTTGTTCTTTAATCGGCTTATTAACCACTCTTTAAACTTCTTTGCATCTACATCATGCACATAAGTTACTTCCTTAATCACTTCTTCTTGAACGTCCCCCTCCCCGATTTTCCTAACGATCAAATAATCTTTCATTTCCATTTCCTCATCTGCTTGATCACTTAGTCCTTCTTCAATTACAGCAGTCATTTGCTCTGTTTTAAAAAGTTCAGGCGCTATAACATACCCTAGTGCAAGCGTGTCGAATGGATTAAAACCCATCCCAATTCCAGCTCCAAATTCTTGCTCCCATGTATCAAACCAATGCTGTGTTGTTGCGTAAATATAGGCACCTCGCTCTCCGCCGTACTCACGTAGCCAATCAACGTCTTCTCGAGTAATCCAAACTTTACTCGACACTTCCCAAGGCACAAAAGTCAGTTCAACCTCACTTTCCATAAGTATCCGCATTGCATCAATATCATTTTCAAAATTCAGATCTACAAAACCACCTCTCTTACCTTTGTTTGCTTCCATTTCACCGGATAAAAACAACTGACCTTGTCTACGTGATGCAACAATCACAATTGATTTAATTTTCTCTATCAATTCAGGGTATTGTTGTATTGTCGTCGCAATATTCGTCACTGGTCCCACAGCTAAGATCACCATTTGCTCATCCGATTTCAATTCGCTTAAGCTTTTCACCAAAGCATTCACTGCATCATTTTCTACACCGAGTTCTTCAGATGAACTCGCTCCGACATGTACCCCAACATCCTTCAGATCCATAGGACCGAACGCTTTAACAATATTCCCACCAATTGCAGCCCCATAGACAACAGGCGAATTTCCAAACACGACACTCACACCGCGAACATCGATTTCCTTCGATTGAAAACCTGCAATCATCATTAAGCCATCATCTACCTCACCAATACCATTTGCGGGATCAACGTCCATCCAAACGACAATTGGATCACGTTCACTACCTGTAACATGTTTCACACGACTTTGTTCTTCACTACAACTCATCAATACATAACTGACGATTATGACCAGAATATAAAACATACGCCGTATTAAATGTTCATTCATAATCAACCCCACAAAATGCGCCAATCGCCGTGCACAACAGCATCACGTCCCAATTTCAACAACTCACTGCGCCATTCATTTGTCTTTTCAATTGGTAACTGTGCCACCCCAGCAATTCTACGAATAACCTCATTTCCAGCGAAACTACTCATGACAGAATTGCCATCCCAGCCATAACCATCCAGAAACTGCTCAACAGCATCTATTTTATGATTAGACATTGCCATATGTGCAATATACACGCCGACATCAAAGCCGCGATTTCCGACAAAACTAAATTCCCAATCTAATATGCCACGTCGCCCCTTGCCTCTTTTTATAGGCCAATGCCAACTGCCCGGATAAAAATCGCCATGCAATAATACATCACCCGCGCGACATTCATCACTCAAATAAATTTCACCAAGCTCACCTACAGCCTCACGAAGCGGCTCGTCTCTTTTCAAATCGTTAATCGTATCGACCAAATCATTTTCTAAATCATCTAAGCGTTCATCCACAACCCTCTGCTTATCCAAAGGCTGCATGAACATATACTCATGATTCAAAAGCCGCATAGATTCATTACTAAAATCAGCACGATCTTCTTTATAGATCATCACGCCATGCACGCGTTTAAGAAATTCGCTTAGCCAATCAATTTCTTCACCATTTAACACCCTGCCATCATAAAACGACTTCAAATCACAACCCTCACCCAAATCCTCAAGCACAAGCAATCGCATATCTGGATCAAAACCGACCAATCCTGGCATACTTTCACCAATGCCATCAAAAATCCTAATCTTCCGATAGATATGCCACTCACGTTCAACGCGATCCCATGGTGCCGCAATTTCTGGATATTTCTCAACCCAAGGCCGCCCCTGTTTCATAATCAGCCGCCTCTCACCTCGACCCTCATTCACAATCACGCGCATCACCAGATTCATATTCCCTTCCCCCGCATAACTGACATCTGCAATCTCAGCCATGCCGCCAATCCAACCACGTGTTTGCAAAACTCCCTTCACGCCAGCAACATCATCAACATCAAGCCAACGAAAACCCGTTTGCTGTTCTAATTTTTCACGCATCATTGTCATATCTTGTGGACTCATATTTTCTCCATTTCCATCTCAACCATCACGGATCGCGCAATCTACACCTTACCCTAACTTTAGTCAGCCACATTGAATGTCAACTTCATCATGACATCCCCCATCTCCTTCTAATCATCCACTGCATTCAAGACATAACCCCCTGTTATCCAGCCACACATCTTGTTATCATGACCTTTATTCATAATCCGGAACCAACGCAATGAGTCAGAACATGCAAACACTACAAACACTCATCATCTCAATCATCGTTTTTTTTGCTGCATGTGTTTCCCCCGCCATTGCAGCGCCACAGGTCCCCGCAGACGCTCATAAATCAATTAACGAAATCAAACTGCTTGGCTACCCCATTTCCCCTAAAGACCTCAACAATTACTACCCCTCTGCCAATGAACAAGCCAATGCTGCAGTGATCTACCTCGAAGCATACAGCCAATTTAAACCGGCCTCTGCAAATAATTATCCAAGCACGATCCCACTCTTTGCCCCAAATTCATCGATCATCTATCGAGTATGCGACCGCCTTCCTGATAATGTCGCTGAAAGTGCAGAACTTTTTCTTGAACACAATCAGAATACCATCAACACAATTCTTCAAGCCGACCAAATCACCGATTCAAAATATCCCCTTACGTTCAATGATCATTCCGTACCTTTAAATAACCACCACATTGCAATTCGAACACTTGCCAATCTCATAAAACTACGAGCAATCATCGCAGCCCATCATCTTAAAAATGATGAGTTCTACGACAACATGCTTCTCTACTTTGGCTTGATCCATTCATTTAAAAACGAGCCCACCCTCCCCGCACACATTCTTCAACTACAACTTACTGCAGATCTTCTTGAGCAAATCGAACGTGCAGTGATCTATCAACGGCTTTCAATCGAGCAAATGAAATCACTACAGAATCGGCTTGAATCAATCAATCTACTCAAAACCTATCGCCGCGCTCTCATCGGCGATCGCGCACTCATGCTCGTTCTCACCAAACGAACCCCCATCGATTTCAACGCGACCATCACCGAGCTTGAAGAAATCAGAAGCAAATTTCCTCTATATCTCACAACAATGGAAACCCTCATCACCTCACCCACTCACCCCACACTAGATGACGAACCTTCATATCAAGCCATCAACGAAATACCTTCAGCCGTCTTAAGCGATTACCTCTCAAACTACCCAGCCATTCTGACCAAGACACGCAACATTCATGCTCAATTACAAGTCACCAAGACCGCTCTCGCACTGCAGCAATATCGGTACGATCACGAAGATAAATTCCCAACAACTCTTCGCGCCCTCACTCCAACCTATCTTGACGGCGTGCCCTTTGACCCATTCCTCAACACTCGCCCTATCAAATATCGCTACGACGATGCAGGCTGCGTCATCTACTCCATCGGCCAAGACAAAACCGACAACGCAGGTCGTGAAAAAACTTCGGACAATCAGCGCACCCGAGGCATTCCTCCTCATGACACACAAACCTACCAACGCAAGAACCTCACAGACATTACCATCTCTTTCCTAGGCTACCAGCAGACACACTTCCCAACTAACAAAACCTCGACTCAGCCACCCAAAGAACCCAACGACTCAGACGACCAATCCTCCGTCCTCGATGGCATGATGATGGATTTTTAGTTTAAATCACACCCACTTCCAACATCTATTCAACCCTTAGACTCATTGAGCACCATCTTTCCCCAACTATTCATATTTCCTGCATATTGATACAATATTCATTGCATCTCCACTCGTTGAGTGATGGGTTTTTGATGCCCGCCCACCCCTACTGACAACGCTGCTTCACGAAAGCTCCCCATGCCCGGAAGATTGTTCCTCACAACTCTATTTTTCATTTGCACCTCAATCGCTACCCTAACTGCGCAATCAGCTAACCCAACCCCATCCACCGACCCATCACCTTCACCAGTGGCCGATCCTGCTCCACAGCTAACTCCCGAGCAAACGCAACCTCAACCAACTGAAGACCTCACTCCCACCATTCCCCCAGCAATCGATCTATACCTCGAAGCTTTCGATCAGCTTGCTCTTCCCATGCAAAATGAACCGGATCAACTCCTTCAAATCACAGACAAATTCCAAATCAGCAACGCCTTCACTGAAGAAGAACTTCTTCGTGCAGAGCTCACACTCGCCAGCAATCAAATTGCCCTCACCAATCTCCGTAACATCTCCCCCGGCACACCTGTCCATTGGCCAGTCGATCTCACCAACACTGCAACCTATAGCCAGGACACACCTCACCTCCCAAAACTTAGCCGAGCCGCACGCATTATCTACCTTGATGCACTCATTGCTGCTCACCTCAAAGACGCTGACCGACTCACTACCGACCTCCGCCATCTCATCTCAATCTCAAACTCACTCAGCAACGATCAGCATCTCACCGCCCTCGAAACTCGCCTCTCAATCCTCAGCTTCCTACAAGACCTCCAAGTCCTCCTCCCACTCAACATCCTCCAACCCGATCAGCTCCTCGACATCCAACGCGATCTCAAAGCACTGGACCTCATCCCCCACATCAAATCCGTCATCCTCTATGAACGCTCACAAGCCCTTATCTACACACAAGACTACATCAACGATGTCATCCTTCCATCCTCAACTCCCAAACCTCTCACCGATGAGCAGATTCAGTCCAATCAACAAAACTTCACAAAGTTCATGACCGAGTTCCTCACGCAACTCGAGATCTATCAGTTCGATTTCACCACGCTAGCCAAGCAAGCCGACGAATTACCCGAAACCGAACTACTCACCAAAAACCTCATCCCCATTTTCGCTAGCACCACCGAACGCTACACCATCGCGCAAGCCAGCATCAACACCACCATCGTTGCCCTCGCTTTGCAACGCTACAAGCTTGCCTACAACGAGTACCCACCCACGCTCGACAAGCTCGTGCCTGACTACCTCATCTCAATCCCCATTGACCCATTCGATCGCTCACCGCTTCGCTACATCTACGACGACCAAACCCAAACAGCCGTCATCTACGCAACAGGCCCCGACACACTCGACAACAATGGCCGCGCATTTACCTCTCAAGCCGTACCAACCTTCGGACAACGCCCCGCCTCTCCTTCACCCACCTACATTTACACCGACATCACCTTCAACCTCGGCCCATACCAAAAAGCTCACTTCCCTGAATCCATCATCACCAACGAACCTGCCACCACACCAACCAATGAGCCTGCCGAGCAACCAACCTCACCATAACTCATTCCGCTCCATCATCGCCACCACACCAGCCACTCCACATCCAATCACGCCCCAAAATATCCCAATACCCGGGTAAAAGATTTGCCATAAATTCGAGTGTTCCCTGCCTTCCCATTTCAATTCCTTCACTCCCATCACAACACTCAACCCCACACCCCATACAAGCAGCACCCATCCAGACCAAACCAATCCTTTGCAGCTTCTCCTCATCAGCATCATCAAGCCAAATGGTAAGAACAGCATTCCACCGCCCAAGACGCCATCCAACACGCCATAAAATTTCATACTCCCACTCAAACACCACACATAAAAAACAAAACCACTCATCAACCCCCAAAACTGCACAGCATCTTCCCACCCACCACCAAACTTCTTTTCTTTCACTTCATTCATTCCACCAACCTACTCTTTCGCAAGATTTCATCAACTCAACTCATTTACACACCACCTATCAGCCGAAACCTTTCATATTTACCTACACAACATTCCAAAACTCGCCATTTATTTGCTATACTTATCACGATACGTCACGTTTGCATCATTTAAAACAAACCTCAAGCGAACACTACGATTAACCACACTTCAAACAGGATCAAACGCATGAGTCAGCCATTGGGTTACATCGCTTTCGACCTCGGTGCCGAGTCTGGCCGCACCATTCTCGCCACCCTCCAAAACGACAAGCTCGAACTCCATGAGATCAATCGTTTTCTCAACCTCCCTCAGCACACACCCGACGGCTACCACTGGGCCATCATCGAAACTTGGCGTCATCTCCAAGACGGCCTACGCAAAGCTGCTCAGTTCGCTCGTGAAAACAACATTAAACTCGTCTCATTAGGCGTCGACACATGGGGCGTTGACTTCGGCCTCATCGGCGACTCAGGCCAACTCCTCGGCCTCCCCTTCGCTTACCGCGATGACCGCAACCCACCCGCCATGCAAAAAGCATTCGACACCCTAGGCAAAAAAACAATCTACGACGCCACCGGCATCCAGTTCATGCCCTTCAACTCACTCTTCCAACTCGTCGCTCAGAAAGACGCTGAATCCTCAGCCATCGACAACGCAAAGCACATGCTCTTCATGCCCGACATCCTCCACTACTTCTTCTCAGGCAAACCAGCCAACGAAGCAACCATCGCATCAACCTCACAAATGGTCGACCCAACCACCGGCAAGTGGGCCACTGATCTCGTCAAGCAACTCAATCTCCCCTCGCAATTCCTCACAGACATCCTCCCCGCAGGCTCAACCCTCGGCCCAATCACCAAGCGAGTCGCAGAACAATGCAACTGTGATCCAATCCAAGTTATCATCCCCGGTTCACACGACACCGCCTCCGCAATCGCCGCAGTACCTGTCGATTCTTCATCAACAGAAAACTGGGCATACCTCTCCTCAGGCACATGGTCCCTCATGGGCGCTGAACTCGATAACCCAGTCGTCTCCGATCAAGCGCGCGAAGCATCCTTCACCAACGAGCGTGGCGTAGAAGACAAAATCCGCTTCCTTAAAAACATCGCAGGCCTTTGGCTCGTTCAGGAAGTCCGTCGTGACTACCTCGCCAAAGGCTCTGAATTCAACTACATCGAACTGACTGATGCCGCCAAAGAATGTGAAGCCTTCCGCACAATCATTAACCCCTCACACGCACCTTTCGCATCACCCAACAACATGCATCAGAAGATCGCTGACTTCGCCACACAAACAGGCCAGCCAATCCCAGAAACCCCAGGCCAACTCACACGTGCATGCCTAGAATCACTCGCATTCGCATACCGCGATACGCTCAAAAACCTCGAAAAACTTCTTGGCAAATCCATTAATGTCCTCCACATCGTCGGCGGTGGCGGCAAGAACGAACTCCTCAATCAAATGACCGCTGACGCCACTGGCTGCAAAGTCATCGTCGGCCCAACCGAAGCAACAGCCACCGGTAATGCACTCACCCAAGCCATCGGCAACGGTGACATCAAAGACCTCGCACAACTTCGCCAAGTCGTACGCAACTCTTTCGAACTCGAAACATTCACCCCTCAAAATCCAGAAGCATACGACGCGCAAGCAGACAGGTACGACAACCTCTGCAACGCTCCGGTTAAATAATCAATACAACAATAAACTCCTTCTGCATGAGCCCGTCAACACCCGTTGGTGGGCTCTATTTTTTATTAATTACACGCGCGTCTAATTAACAAAATCCAACCATCCACCAACACCTTTTCCTAACTTTGAAAGTTAATAAAATTTTTTTGCTCAACTTCGTATTCTTTTTGGACGCTTTTCGTAACGACTTCACCTCAATACAAACCCACATTTAAACGCCCCCATAAGCCTCGCCCAACACTCAAAACTCCCCATCTAATCACCTGTTACCCACTCACAACCACACCCTTTCCAAAGCCGTTCGTTTTTCGTATCTCCGCCCGACGAATACTGAGCCACAACACACTTTACGACCCTCAAAAACTCTTTATCATGACCTCAAAATTTTTTATAAATTCATCAATCTTCACTGGCAAACTCACGCCTACTTTGCCGATAGATTGAAGAATATCGGACAGGACCTGACTTTTCTCCATGCAATTCAGCACTCAAAAGTCAGACGCAAACCTCCTGTCTCTCACAACGGCTTGAGTGGTATTTGGCCGGATCGTTTCGTTTGTCTATACAGTTTTCTTCGTTACTCCAACTGCTTAATCGCAAACTCAAAAACTTACCAGGCACCTGAGCTCTTACTCGCCTACCCCATTCGATAACAAACGACACGCTCCATTTACTCTAATCCCTACAGACCAACCTCGTGTTTACTCTAAAGGGAAAATTAGTACCAGAGTAATAGCCTATAGTTAAGAGCCTCGCGACATAACGCCGATGTTGCGCGTTAGAGTCCGATGGGAGATCAAGCCATGCGTCCAATGAAAGTAGTTAAAGACGTTGCGCACGCGCAACAAGAACACTCTTCAAGCAGTCAGCTTAAGCTCACCGACAACGCTGCAGACGAACACTTCGTCAGCCCCGTCGGAAAGCCTAATCACCTCTTAGACGATGAGAACGCCCCGCTCCAATGGGCGAATGCTGACAGCAAATCTCCTGAGCAAATACATGAATCAAGTGGTGACGTCGGCGACATGATCCTCGACACTCGACCACTCAACCTCTTCAACGAGACTTTCGATCACGACTGCCTCAGATTACTCCCCGCAGAGGAAGCTTGGAAGAGCCTCGTTCTCCCAATACGCATCCATGATGGCTCCCTCATCTGCGCCACAACCAAATCAATGCTAGACGATGCACTCTCCCTCCTTGAGAAGCACGTTAAAGACACACCAGTAAAACTCACCTTCGTCGAATCACACCTTCTCGAAATGTTCATCGCAGAACGTTACGGCTACGAAGGCGTCGAAGCCGACGAATAAACCAAACAAACAGACCAATGACCAAAACAGCGAACACAATCATACGTGTTCGCTGTTTTACTATCTTTACATCATTAACATAACGATCAACATAACCACAAAATTGAAATCCAACTCAAATAGTCAGCGAACCACACTCGCCGCCCCCTCCTAACACCTCCACCCACCTCACAAAGAAGCATTACCAAGACGCCAACCCCATCCACCTCAAAAACACAGCCTCTACCCCACCCTCGCCTATCGCATTTAAACAAATCTTTAGAATATGGATTCCCCCTTTACACACGGGGTTTATCATCACTTTCAGTGACTTTCGCATATTCCCACCCTTCTTACCGCTTATGATTCTTTAATCCGTTCTGTCATCATTGGTACGTGTCCAGGAGCATAAACATGACCCAACCTTCCCGCACCGTCCATATTTTTATACACCCAAACATCACAATCATTTTCGCACTCACCATCACACTGCTAATCTTCCCTCTCTCACAACTCGCTGCTCAATCTTCAAACGAGCAACCCGAAATCAACATCATTCCGCAACCTCTCAAAATCGAGCGAGGCCAAGGCACCTTCGACTTCACCTCTCAAACCTTCATCCTCCCCGAAACACCTGACACCGTTGAACTCGCAAAACTACTCGCTAAATACATCGAGCCAGCCGCTGGCTTCGAGCCCATGATCGCAAACCACAAACGCGAGAGCAGCACCATCATCCTTTCAACCCGTGAAAAGAACCCCGATCTCGGCGACGAAGGCTACATCCTCTCCGTCACAGAAGACCACATCGAAATCCATGCCAACACCCCCGCCGGTGTTTTCTACGGCATCCAAACCCTCAGACAACTCATGCCCGAACGTCACTTCTCCAAAATGGAAGACAAAGACGATCACACCATCTACCCTATCCCAGCGGTCACCATCACCGATAAACCTCGCTTCCAATACCGCGGCCTCATGCTCGATGAAGCACGTAACTTCCACGGCAAGGTCTTCGTCAAAAAACTCCTCGACGTCATGGCTATCCACAAATTCAATCGATTCCATTGGCATCTCACCGATGACCAAGGTTGGCGTATTGAAATAAAAAGGTACCCATTACTGACCCAATACGGTTCTGTGCGCGCCGAAAGCCCGTTCGCAAATGACCGCTCCACAGGCGACGGCATGCCCTACGGCCCATATTTCTACACCCAGGACGACATTCGCGAAATCGTCGATTACGCAAAAACCCGCCATATCGAAATAATCCCTGAAATCGAGATGCCAGGCCACGCTCAAGCCGCTATAGCCGCTTACCCATGGCTGGGTAACCTCGATGACCATCTGCCTGTCCGGACCACTTGGGGCATCTCTGAGAACATCTTCAATCTTGAAGAACGCACCTTCGATTTCCTGGAAAACGTCCTTGACGAAGTCATCGAACTCTTCCCCTACAAGTACATCCACATTGGCGGCGATGAAGTGCCTAAAAAAGAATGGATCAACAGCCCGCACGCACAGCAAGTTATGCGTCGCCAAGGATTTACAGACGTCGAGCAGTTGCAGGGGTACTTCGTTAATCGAATCGAAAATTTCCTCTTAACCCAAGACAAATACATCATTGGTTGGGATGAAATCCTTGAAGGCGGCGTTGGCGTTGAACCAAGTGCAACGGTCATGAGTTGGCGTGGCACAAAAGGCGGCATTGAAGCAGCTGAAAAGGGCCACGATGTCATCATGACCCCAACAACACATGTCTACCTTGATTACTATCAAACCAAGGACATTCGACGTGAACCACCAGCCATTGGCGGTTATTTACCACTGGAAAAAGTATATTCTTTCAATCCAACCGATGGAATCAATGAAGAAGACTCTAAGCGCGTAATAGGCGTTCAAGGCAATACATGGACTGAATACATGCAAGCACCATGGCAGGTTGAATGGATGATGTGGCCACGCGCATCGGCTATTGCTGAGATCGGCTGGTCGCAGCAGGCTAACCGCAGTTATGATGATTTCTATAAACGATTAGAGACACATTTAATGCGATTAGAACATATGAAGGTCTATTTCAGGCCACTGATTGATAAGGATGAAATGGTCAAGCCTGCATTCCCTGACCCATAATCTCTATTGGCTTAAACAAGATAACTTTAAATTACAACACTTAAACAGTTACAAAACAATGCTTTTGTGACTGTTTTTATAGTATTTGACGGCCTGTTTGAATTATGCGACGATAGACATCTTGCATTCAATTGAGCTATGACTTGTTTGAATGTATTGTATTGCTAATCAACGTAACACTGTCGGCCTGTGTACAGTCATTGATTAGAGGTTTGAATTTCAAAGTTTTAAGGATTATTAAAATGAAAAAGGTCGGCATCATACGTTGTCAGCAAACCGAGCATTTATGCCCGGGCACATCTGACTTCAAGGCGGCACGGGAAGGTAGATTTAACTTTGAACAATTTGGCCCATGTGAAGTCGTCGGTTTTATAAGTTGTGGCGGTTGCCCGGGGAAACAGGCTGTCGCACGATCAGCTGAGATGGTCAAACGTGGCGCTGAAGCTATTTTTATGGCTACCTGTATTTGCAAAGGTACGCCGATTGGATTTGCGTGTCCGCATTGGGAACAAATGCGTGATGCGATCGAAAAGAAACTTGGTCCAAACGTCCCATTGATTATTGGTACGCACCCAGCACCCGGAGATAAAAAGAAGTGATCATTAGCTAATCAATGATTAGAGATTACTTATAAATGCGCACAAGATTTTAAGTCTTTGCGCATTTTTTAATGCGCGCACGAAAGTGGAGGCAAACTCGTTTAAACGCTTTAAGTGTTTAATTGGAATGAAGTAAACACAGAAACCAAGAATGATCCGAAATGGTTTAAAAACAACAAGAAATGAACCTAAACGAGGTAAAAATAACACGTTTTGAAGCAAAACGATTAAAAACAGGTGGTTATCCACAACGAAATGTGCGCACATATGCGCGCTTCAAAAAATTATCGTGCGCATGAATACGCATTTTGCGCGAAGGTGCATCTCAGTTTCAGTTAAGAGCAGGATTGAGGTAGCCATCTTTTAGTTTTGGTTGTTTAGGATAGGTGGCTATGTTGGCCTGTTTGAGTATCTGCTGTTTCAGCAGTTGGTCATGAGTTACTTTTACTGTTTTGAAAGTAGGTTTATGTGCGTGACTACGATAACACATCGTAGGTCAACTATAGATGAGAAAAAAATTTCATAGTTAAGCATGACGGTTGATGTTTGATTGTTTTTGTGCGCACGAAAGTAACGTGAGAGCGTAGGTGAGTTTCAGTTTCAATTACATGGTGATGTTGTGAATGTTGTATTGTGCGCTGTTCACGATCTGATATTTAATCATTTCCTCTTGCGTGGTCCTCTTAGAAACCGGACTGGCTATTGAGGTCGCGAGCTATTCTAGGTTATTTGGGGATGAGCCAAATGGCTTTGAGGGTTGAGAGATTCCGGCGATCATGGATTGCCAGCTATTGATTGCAAGAGACCTTCTGGAATACATACTTTGTTTATCGTTGTTTAATACGTTTTATGATGGGTTTGGTTGGGGTAATGCTTAGTTGAGATTGGGGTAGTTGATGCCAAGTATTAATGATGAGTCATGATAGTAATGGGTTTGGGATGAATAAGAATTAGTTTGTTTTTGGAGAAAGGTGGTAAGTAAGATGAGTGATAAAGCTGCGAAGATATTGATGATTACAGGGGATTTTGGGGAAGATTATGAAGTGATCGGGCCTTGGACGACGTTGAAGGCTGTGGGGTTTGATGTAGAAGTTGGATGCCCTGAGAAGAAGGCTGGGGATACAGTTGCGTCTTGTATTCATGATGTAAATGACAAGTATCAGACGGTTACGGAATGGGAGGGGCATCGTGTTAATCTGAATGTAACATTGGATAAATGTGATCCGAAGGATTATGACGCGTTGGTATTGCCGGGCGGACGGTCTTGTGAGTATTTGCGAACCTATCCGGTGGTTAGACGGATAGCTGAACACTTTATTGTGGAAGATAAGCCGATTGCTGCGATCTGTCGCGGACCACAAATTCTTCTTGCGACAGGGAAGATGAAGGGAAGAAGGATGACGGGGAATTTTGTGGTGCAGACGGAAGTTGAACTAGCGGGAGCTGAGTTTGTGAAACTTGGACATGAGGGCGTTGTGGTAGATGGGAATTTAGTGACGGGGGTTGAGTGGCATGGGATGTGGGTATGGTTAAGAGAGTTTATGAAGGTTCTGGGTGTTAAGGTTTCGATTGATCGGACTCAGGTTGAGAATGTGATGTAGCATTATGACTTTGAGTTGTTGTTTTATTTTGGGTGTTGAGTGAGATTTCTTTGCCTGCGGCATTTTGATAGTTGCTGGTTATACCTGCGATTTTACCGTTAGCTATAAACAGCTTCACTTCACCTTTTGGTGCTGTTTGATAGTGATAGAAGAGACGACCTGAGCCAGATATTTTCGAAGGCTCGCCAAGAATTTTTTCAACTCGATCGAGTGGCATATTGATATATATTTTGGATAACGCTTCATCGGGAATGAGTATTACTTTTTGAATGGTAACTTCTTTACCTTGTGTTGTCGTGTAAGTTCCTCTGATACTGTAGAGCGAATCAAGGTTACTGTAGGTTAGTTGAATGCTTCCACCGGTGCTTATTTCGTAGAGATGAATATGTAAGCCTGAACCGATGTCTGCTGTTGGTTTACCGACGATACTGGTGATCTGATCATAGCTCATGCCGGGTGTTATTTTTTCGAAACCATTAGGGGAACACGGCTTACCCGTGCTGAATGGACCGGAAACATAGTGCTCGTTTTGAGTTTTTGGGGTGCTGCTTTTAGTTTTCGGTGTCTTGTTTATAGAGGTGAAATAAATCACAAACGCCACTGCGGTGATGATGGTTAAGATTAATAAGATTATTGTGTTGTGTTTTGCTCTCATATTGTTTGCCCTGTAATGCAATATGGTGATTAGATTGAGCATACAGCATGAATATGACGTCGAATATTTTATTTAGACGAGCGGGAGGGTGAAAAAGTTCGCACTTTCTTAGAAAAGAAGGGATGAGGGGTGAGCACGGCGAGCGTGGCTCGCCGGCTATTAGAATGTTTCACTAAAACGTATCGTTGGTTGGTTAAAAAAAACGACGCTTTTTTAGGAGCGTCGTTTTATAAATATATCTATCTTATGATTAGGCTAGGCGCTTGGTTGCGATAGTGCCTTCTTTGGTGGTCTTCACGTCATAGCCCATTTCATTGAGTTGGTCACGGACCTTATCAGCGGTTGCGTAATCTTTGTTTGCACGAGCTTCATCGAGTTGTTTACATAGTGCTTCGGATTCGTTCACTACATGTACACTCATCGGCACATCTTTGTAACCATGTTTTTGTTTCAGCACACACAAAACATGATCAATTTTTTCAATAACTGCTAACGCCTCAGAAGGTGTGGATGTGTCTTCATCTGGATTTTTGATAAATTCAAAAACGACTGCCAAAGCACCAGAGACATTGAGATCGTCAGCTAAACATTCTAAGAAACGTTTAATAATTGGATGATTGTTATCTACTTGTGTGATCTGATTGCCAGATTGATCTGCAAATTTAGCGGCCGCATTGCGAATTTTTTGGACGGCTGATGCGGAATCCTTTAGCCCCTGCATTGTAAAATTCATGTTTGAACGGTAGTGAGCTTTAAACAGCTCGTAACGTATGACGACAGGGTCGATGCCTTGGTCGATGAGATCGCGAATGGTGTAGAAATTGCCTTTGGATTTAGACATTTTCGTGCCTTCGACGAGAAGGAAGCGTGTGTGCATCCAGAACTTGGCGAAGTGTGCTTGACCTGTTGAACAGCATGATTGAGCGATTTCACATTCATGGTGTGGGAAGATGTTGTCTTCGCCGCCGGTGTGAATGTCGATGACGTCACGCTTGAGAACAGAGCGAGCCATGGCTGAACATTCGATATGCCAACCGGGGTAGCCGACGCCCCAAGGTGAGTCCCACTTCATGATGTGGGTTGTGTCTGGTTTCCAGAGAAGAAAGTCGCCGGGGTGACGTTTTGAAGCTTGGTGTGTGTCTTCGACTCGGCCGCCTGCACCGCCACGGATGTGATCGAGTGTGTTGCCGGAGAGTTTGCCGTACTCGGGGAATGACTCGACTGAGAAATAGACAGCACCGTCGTCGGCGACGTAAGCGTGATCGTTGTCGATGAGTGTTTGGATCATCGGGATCATGCTGTTTTCGACGAAGGCGGTTGCGTGCGGCATGTTGGTGTCGTGTTCTTCTGCGATTGCAACGGAGAGCTTTTTAGCATCTTCAAGGAATGCATCGGTGAAGAATTCTGCGACTGCGTATGGATCGTCTGGGTTGTCGATATCGGCAACGCCTGACTTTTTGGATTCTTTGAGACGTTTGGCGGCTGCTTCCATTTTGTCTTCACCGCCGCCGTCGGCGATGTCGTCATCAGTCATGTGACCGACGTCGGTGATGTTCATGACTTGGGTGACGTCGTAGCCTGCGAGTTCGAGGAAACGACGGAGGATGTCGCCGAAGATGAATGCGCGGAAGTTGCCGATGTGTGCGTAGTCGTAGACGGTGGGGCCACAGTTGTACATGAAGACCTTGCCGGGCTCGACGGTACAGAACGGCTCGACGGAGTGTGTGAGGGTGTTGTAGAAGTTGATGGGTAGGATGTCTGTGTTGGTCTGTGTCATGGTGTACAAACTGGGTTAGGGGGTTAAACGATACCCCACACCGCAGAGGGTGTGGGCTTGTCATTAACTTTCTTGTCAGGCGTATTATTCTACTGATCTAGTGGTTTTGTGTCAGGTGTGAGTCTTTCGAGGCGTACTGAGAGGACTTTTGTGCGTTCGGCGGCTGTGACGGTGAATCTGAGGTTTTCGAATTCGAAGGATTCGCCGACGGTAGGGATGTGGCCGAGGGTTGAGAAAACGTAGCCGCCGAGGGTGTCGTAGTCCTCATCTTCGGGTAGTTCGATATCGAACTCGTCGTTGATATCGTCGATGTGAGTACGTGCATCAATGTCGGCAGTATTTGCGTCATGGATAGTGATTTGCTGCGGCTCCTCTTCGAGTTCGTATTCGTCCTGGATGTCGCCGATGATTTCCTCGACGATGTCTTCGACGGTGACGATACCCGCGGTGCCGCCATATTCATCGACGACGATGGCGAGATGGATTTTCTGGGTTTTGAACTCGGCGAGCAGGTCCTGAACAGTTTTTGTTTCAGGAATGAGGAGTGGTTCGCGAACGACTTGGCGGAGATCGAAGTCGGTGGGTGGTGTATCGATGAATTTGAGGAGGTCTTTGGCGTAGAGAATGCCGAGGATGTTATCGAGGTTGTTTTCGTAGACTGGGATGCGTGAGTGGCCGAAGTCGATGATGTAGTCACGGACTTGTTGGAGAGACGAGGAGACGGGGATGCCGTGGACGTCGGTACGTGGTGTCATGACCTCGCCTGCATCGGTGTCTGAGATATCGAGGATAGCTTCGAGCATTTCCTTTTGTTCTTCATCAACGGTGTCAGATTCGTCATGCTCTTCGATTGTTGATAGAACTTCGTCAGCGATCTCGGAGTCGTTTTCTTCGAGATCAGCACCAGAGATGCGGCGGACAATTGGATCGAAGATTGAGAGGAGTGCTGTGATTGGGGTGAAGAGGAATTGGAGGAGTGAGAGGATGGGCATGGACCACGAGAGAATCCATTCAGGTTTGTAGGTGCCCCATGATGCTGGAATGACGACGTTGAAGATGATGATGAGGATGCCGCCGAAGATGAAGGCTGATACGTATTGGTATGTGTCGTCGTTGGGAAATTCGAAGCGTGCGATGGAGAGGGATGCGAGGAGGATGATCATGGTGAGTGCTGTGCGCAAGATGCCCATGATCATTTGATGTTTTGGTATGCGACGGTAGAAGTTTTCTAGTTGATGGGGGCGGCCTTTGGTTTGGAGCAG
Organism: Planctomycetota bacterium; assembly: GCA_016350165.1. Taxonomy (GTDB): domain Bacteria; phylum Planctomycetota; class Phycisphaerae; order Phycisphaerales; family Phycisphaeraceae; genus Poriferisphaera. The sequence goes on from CP066225.1 coordinate 359,994, forward strand.
GTCTTCGAGTTTGCGTCTGGAGAATGATTTCAATGCGACTTGGCAAGCTGCAAAGTAACAGGTGAAAAGGCTGCTGACGATTGCGATAGTGATCGCAAGATTCAAGGTCGTAACTCTCTAATACCCCGTGGTTTTTTGTTGCTCTGGCATGACGTCTGCTGAGCGTTGCTGTTTCATTGACGGGGATCGCTGAAACGGCAGGTTGTTGATCCAACTGAAAATATATTTCGGATATCTAACTATTGATTAGACTGATATCCTTTTGGTTTGTCGTCGGGCTTGAGGTTGAAGACTTTGCCGATGCCGATAGCTTGGAGTATTTCATCTTCGCGTTTGTGCATGGTTTGAAAATCTTCGAGTTCGTGGTCATCGTAGCCGAGGAGGTGGAGGATGCCGTGAACTGCGTAAAGGAGGAGTTCAGTACGTGTGTCGTGCTTGTGAGCTTCGGCTTGACGTGCGGCTTCATCTATGCAGATGACAATGTCGCCTTCAAATGGGTCGGCGGTGTCATCGCGCATATCGAAGGTAAGGACGTCGGTTGTGCCGGGGATGTTCATGAACTGCATGTGCAGGTCGGCCATACGATCGTCGTGAACGATGTTGATGCCGAGGGAGCCGGTAGTGACATCAGCGGCGATGAGTGCTTTGCGGATCATAGGTTCGAGCCAACCGTCGGTGGACGGCGCACAGTCATCGGCTTCACGTGAGATGTGAAGTTCGAAATCGGCTAGTGGGTTATCTGGTGAAGATTGAGGGAGAGGGTCTGGTGCGGATTGAGGAGGCGCGGAGTCGTCATCGGATGCGCTTTCGGATGAGGCATCGACGATGGGTGATGTCGAATTGGCTGGTGTCGTGTTCATAAAACAACTAACAATCATCATATTGTGGGTGATAAATGATATCGTGTCTTGGGTATTTATCCAAACATCGGCTAAATATTGGGAACGGGTTCATGTGGGAATGATGATTGGGTTTAGAAAGGCTGAAGATGGGGTTTTGAGAGGTGGAATGAGGATAATGAGTAGATTTAGGAGGTCGTGGGTGGTTGGAGGTTTTGACGTTTAGCAGCGGTGCCAGCGGTTGGGTATGGATGAGGCTGTGCCCAGCCATGTGTGAGGCGGATGAGGTCATTGCAGAGTTCGCGGATGCGGTCATCGATATTGGGGTGAACGAAGCCTTCAAAAGCGGTTTCTGAGTCATGTTGATCGGTTGCCTCGGGATGATTGACGTGGTTTTCGAGGGCGTAGACAAAGCGTGGGAGGATGAGACAGCGGAAATCGAGCATTAGGGAATTCGCCATAGCCATGATGGACATATATGAGCCATGACCGCCTGCTGCGCAGAGGAAGCCGACTATCTTTTCGGTCCATGCTCGACCAGTGAGTTCGATAAGATTCTTTGCTGCAGCGTTAGCATCGTAGTTGTAGATGGGAACGGCAAGTAGTACGGCATCGGCATTATTGATGTGTTCGGCGAGTTTAGCGACGTTTGGGTGGGTATAAGCTGAGGAAGCGTCACAGAGAGGTAAGTCGAAATCTCGGAGATCGAGGATGGTATTGTCGATATTAAGTTGAGTAAGTATGTCATGCGCGTGCTGGGCGAGCAGAGCAGAACGGCTCTTAGGATTAAGCGAGCAACTAATAATGAGCGTATTCATGGATGACATATTACGGAAGTCCTTGGTAGGCAGTTTTACTGAGCGGATCTAAAGTCACATAGTAACGGTCTTTATTATCATACCATTGGAGTTTGAGATGCGCTGCCAATTATCGATGAAAATTCTGCTTGTTGTTAGCGTAGCAGGTATAGCGATGCTGACAGGATGTGCATCCAAGGGGCAGGAGCATAATTATAAAGAGTTAAATCGCGATCGGCCTCGGTTTGAAACGGAGCCTGAGTACAATACGTACCAGCACTATGGATTTGCTGATCCGAAAATCTCTTTTTATATGCTAGCTCAGTATGCGGTGATGCAGGAAGAGCAATCGCAAAGTGAACGGCCACCTGATGAACGGAGTGCGGGAGAGGGAGGTGAGGAGGTGGTGGGGGAGTCTGAAGCGGTTGGGGGTGAAACAGGTGCTGGTACTGAAGGGGAAGGACCAACGGGGTTTAATGTTCCTGAACATACGCCGCATAAACCAGAAGCAGATCGTTTGGGTATTCCGTCACAGAGTCGGGTTGTTGGTAAACGTGGTGAAGCTGAGCAAAATAATGAAGAAACGGGGGCAAATGCAGCACCGGAGGTGCAGCCGGGGGAGATAAGTGAGGGAGCGGGTCAAAAGCGTGGAGTGTGGGGCCAATTCGACAGGTGGTTTAATTTAAACAGACTTGGGCAAGATACGGAACAGGATGAACAAAGACTGCGAAGGGATGAGGTACAGACACAGCCAGAGCAAACTAAGCGCGAGTTAGAAACGCTCGAAGGTGTTGTACCAGGTGAAGAAGAGCCTGCACAAGATCAGATCGTGCCACATGGAAGTCGAGTCATACAAGAACAATGGGCCCTACCACGTAAAGGGCCGATGGAGGATTGGACGCAGGAGACAAATCGTGGGACGCAGTGGGCGCAGGAATCGCAACGTATTGCTGAGGGAGCGAATTTAGAAGCGGATAAAAATGCTGGTTATGCACCAACGCCGCCTGAATTAGATGAAACGAATCGCGAGAAGATTATTGAATTTGAAGACCGTGCGGCTGAGGGGATTATCAATCCTGAAGAAGATCCATACTTTGACAACAAACAACAGCCTATCAATGTATTAGAGGATGATACGGCAAAGACAGTTAAATTGACGGAACCGAGCGGGACGAATTTTCCTGGTGATACTTCGGGCACAGATATTTTATGGCCTAAGGAATTGGATGCGAATATGAGGCGATTACGAAGAGAGAATTGGCCTCGCATTCAGTTTGCACCGGTAGACGGTCGAACGGTACATCTACCTACGTATCGGTTTGGGCAGATTCCGTTAGGTGCGGATAATCGTGATCCATTGGATGCAGAGAGTGTGCCTGAGCAGATGGCACTGGCGATGAATGAATATCAGATGCAGGGCTGGAATGATTTGAACTGGCAAAATATGCCTGCGTCATTCTTCAGGTTTTTATCGATTGTTGGGACGATGCCTATACGTGGTTTGGCAATCAACTCGCCTTTTGATCATGTGAGGACTGCAAAGATCAGCTATCAAGAAAGTTCGGAGAGCCCGAAAGCGGTATTGTTTGACCCACAGGACTTTAGCAATACGTTACCGGGCGCGACAGTGCTGAAAAAGGGAGATATTGATAATCCGACAGATCCGCTTGTGCCGTTAAATGAGACTTACATAAGCGAACAGATGATTCCTATGGGACCTGTTGGTGAGATGGAGCGATTTGGCACCGAAGAAGAAAGTGCAAAGGAATTAGAAAACGAAGATGGGATCGGATTCTAATCGAGTAATAGATATTTTGAGATAATAAAAACCCCCGCCAGAAATGACGGGGTTTTGTTTTATACTATCTGTACTTATTTTTTCTCGTTCGCAGTTGGGTTGCGTAGGAGAACTTGATCGCCAGCCTCAAGCCCTTCGAGTATCTCTACGAAAGATTCTGAAGAACGGCCGATTTTGATATCGCGTGTTTCTTTCGCACCGACATAAACAAAGTGATTTTTGCCTTCGGTCCAAATCGCTTGGATAGGTACAGCGACAGAATCTTCGACTTTACCAACAACAATTTTACCTGTGCAACGCATGGCTGGTTTGAGTCCAACGCTATCGTCTTTAGCCATTTCAACCTTGACGACATACTCGCGGAGATTGGGGTTCATCCAGCTACCTTCTTCAGCCATGATGGCGATTGAAGAAACCTTGCCTGAGAAAATTTCGCCTGGACGAGCATCGATAGTGATCTGAACTTCCTGACCTTCTTTGACCTGCGGAAGCATTGCTTCGTGGACTTTGATCTTCGCGATCATTTGCGTTGTGTCTGGAAGAACGATGATGGTTTCATTGAATCGGATTTGGCGACCTTCTTTGATTGGGTCTTGGCGTGACCAACGCGAGCCAACGGAAGTACCGTAGACGACGAGCCCTTCTTGAGGAGCGAGAACAGTTGTGCTTGCGAATTGTTCTTTGAGTTCTTCAAGGCCGTTCTTCTTAATCATGAGACGGCGTTCTTTACTCTTGAGTTCAGACTCGATGCGTGAAATTTTTGACTGATTGGTTGCGATAGTGCGTTCGAGGCTTGACTTGGCGGTATCTACTTGAGTGACCTTATCACTTTGCTCTTTGATGTGTGTGTAATCTTCGTAGATGGTAATATTATTTTCAGCCGTGATTAAGGAATCTTTAGCTTTATCCATTTTGAGTTCATCATCCTCAAGTTCGTTGAGAGAGATGAATTTTTCTTCAAAGAGTTGCTTTGAGTTGATGAAATCACGCTCGGTACGTGTGACTTGCTTTTTAGCTTCTTTGAGAGCGAGTTCGAGCTCACGTTCTTTCTTTGGAACGTCGCCGTCTTTCCACTTGTTGTAATCAAGATTGGCCATGAGAAGCTTAACTTCAGCGGCTTTTTTGGAGGTCGCAGCCGAGTTCTTTTCAATTTCCAGATTACGCTGAGCATTGGTGAATTCTGTTTGTGCAGATTCTACAGCAAGTGTTTCAGCTTCGATCTTGTCTTCAATCTTTTTTGATTCGAGTTTACAGAGGATATCGCCTTTTTTGACGGTGGAGCCTTCTGGGATAACCTCGATAATCGCAAGGTTTTCTTTGACCTTAGATTTTACCTCGACCTGGTTTTTGGCTGCTAGCTCACCTGACGCGACGACGGTGAGATCGAATGATTTCTTTTCGACTTTGAACCACTCGGATTTTTGAGCGGAAGCATCGGTAGTATCGCCGCCTAAAAGTGAGGTTGAGGCGAAGTAGCCGCCACCTACGACGATGGCGAGAAGAATAATGATTGCGATCAACTTCTTAGGAGCTGATGATTTTGCATTGTTTGAAGCGTTGCTGTCGTTCATAACCAATCCAATGAGTGTTTATTTATTAGTAGTTTTATTTTTGTTTCGTTGTTTGGCTGCAATTTATGATTCAGTTGCAGTCGATAGTTCGGTGGCCGCATCGGCTTCAGCTTCTTCGAAAGGAGGAAGCTGAGGATTGAATTTGAGGGCACCGGGGCTGATCCAACGGCCTTCAGGTGAGACACGCATCTGCCCCGTTGTGAGGAGGTATGAGAGAATGCTTGTGCGAAGATTTGTTTTCGCCTGATCACGGTCTTCGCGAGCATCATTGAGGTTGTCGAGTGCGTCGATAACCTCACGAGGGCCAAGTGTACGTTCACGTAACTTGACGGAAGTCAGACGACGTTCAGAGATTTTTACGTTTTGCTCTTGAATCTGAATATTGAATCGAGCTTGTTTAATATCACGAATTGCAGAGCGAACCTGCTGTGCGATGCGATCTTCTTCAAGATTGTAATTTCGGATTGCGCGTTCCATGCTGATGAGGGAGGAACGGTAGGATGCATTTTCAGAGACGCGATCAAGCGGAATTTCCAGATTAGCACCGATGTCGTATGAAGATTCACCAGCATCAATTTGGAAGCCAGCTTTATTGAGGTCTGGGTTCGTTACAAGATTGACTGAACCTGAAACATTGAGTTCAGGGAGCAGTCTATTTTTGGCTGAGTTTACACTACGGCGAGTGTCTTCGACGCGATCACGCTTTGTTTGCAGATCTAAACGGTACTCGTAAGCAGCTTGGATGGAAGCGGTGGTATCGAGCGCTGGTTCAGGAACAAGGATATCAGCAACGTCGATAACGATAGGCTGAATCGTGGGCATGCCGATGGTGAGTTTGAATGAATCAAGAGAAGCATCGTATGAATCGATGCTGTTTGAGAGGCTTGCTTTGCCTGAGAGGACTTGGTTTTGTGCACGCTCGTACTCGAAGTATGGCTCACGACCTGTGTCTGAAAGACGTTTAAAGCGATCACGAAGTATTTCAAGGTTTTCGAGACGACGACGTGAGTTTTCGATGGATTGCTGTTGACGAAGGAGGTTGAAGTATGAGGAACAGAGATCAACGATGAACTGACGACGATAGCGTTCGAAGTCACGAACTGCGTAGATCATGTCGCGTTCGGCCTGTATGAGTGATTCACGAGCTGTGATACCTGCGCCACGGAGAAGTGGGAGGTTGAATGAAAGACCGAGTGATGCGTTTTGGCGATCTTCTTTTGAGCTATCTGATTCAGTGCGTAAGTAGTTGACGTAATTGACGAGTGCTTTGGCCGAGACGTCACCGCCATAAGGAAGTTTTTGTGTAACACGCAGGTCTTGCATGAGTGAGCCTGCGAGTTCGTGGTCGCCTGCTTCTGGGGTGCCGGAGAGGTTGGCGTTGATGGATGAGAAGAAGCGAGGACCCCATTGGTGGCGTTCAGTGATGAGGGAGAGTGCTTCGAGGTAAAGCGACTCTTTTTGACTCTTGTATTCTGGTGAGTGCTGAAGCGCGTATGAAATGATATCTTCGAGATTCAGGTGGATCGCATCGGCAGGCTCTGCTTTTGCAGCAGTTGCATCGGCTTCTGCGAGGAAGTCTGAAGATAGTCCCCTGCCTTTAACTGGTAAATCAGCGGCATCGGGGTTGTTTGTCTTTGGCTTGGTCGAGGTGGTGTTGTCGTTGAATTTGGTGATGGATTCGTCAGGTTTGTCAGCTCGAGAAGTGACAGCTTGCTGGCTGAGGATATCGCGTTGTTGCTGTGAGACGATCTGGCTTGCGTCCCAGTCGATGTCAGCGAATGGTGATTGGGAGCATCCGGCTAATAAGCTGGCGCAGCAGATGGATGTGAGAATGAAAGTATAGTGCCGTCGCGACATCGTGTTACCTGTCCTAATTATCAATTGTGGAGCGATTCGCAATAATTGGATTGAGCCCGGAGCGTTCCACATATAATTCGTGACAAGCATCGCTGCTTAGGGGATGAAAATGTAGAAGCTACACGAATGGCCATTCGCAATATGTACAGGATAACGAATTCTGAGAGTTAGACGTAATATAACGACAGATATTGCACAAAAGAGTTGAATTTTGGTACCAAAAAGGGAGATTGTTAACCTAAAATGCTGGGAGTTGTCACGTATGAAACATTAGTAAGGTCGTATTCACCTGTCCGGTGGGCGGCTGACGATAATGAACAGTGATCGCTGAGAGTGGGGTTGGATCTAAATCAAGATGAAGCCAAATGCTGGAGATGTAGATTGAACGAAGATCACAAGGAACAAGCAAAAGCGTTTCGAGCGAATTGCGCAGTGCTTACAGTTAGTGATACGCGTACTAAAGAGACGGATAAATCCGGACAAATGCTTGGAGAGATGCTTAAGGAGGCAGGTCATGAGCTGATCGATTATGCGATCGTGAAGGACAATCCTGCTGAGGTTGAGCAGCAGCTTTTGGATTGGTTGAGTTCGAGTAAAACATCGGTACTGCCGGTGAATAAGAAGGGTGTGAAACCGAATCCGGGGCTGGGGTCAGCGATCGGAAAGAATGAACAGTCAGAAATTAACGTAATATTGACTACAGGTGGAACTGGGATCGCTAGGCGAGATCGGACTGTGGAAGTGGTAAGCCGATTGTTGCAGAAGGAGTTGGAAGGGTTTGGAGAATTATTCCGGATGCTGTCGTATGAGGATATTGGAGCTAGTTCAATGTTGTCGCGTGCGATTGCTGGTTTGGCGTGCAGTGGTGGCCATGAAACATTTATTTTTGCGATGCCGGGATCGGTGAATGCGGTGAAGTTGGCGATGGAGAAATTGATTCTGCCTGAGTTACCACACTTGTTGTGGGAACGACAGCGATGAATAAGTATGATGGTTTATCGTTATTGAATAGTTGGGGTGGATGAGCCGAGGGCATTAGGATGGCGAATAATGAGAAAGCGGAGATAGTTGGTGAGAATAAGTTTTTAGGTTGCTGGTATCAGAACGTGAGTTCGTTCCTACTTCTGTCACCGATATTCATGTTGATTTTTCAGCTCTTTTTAGGGATGCTTCGGTTTGGTTTCTTTGAATCTATGATCGTCGGGTATTTATTGATTTTTTCTGCGACGGTTTTACTTCCTGCTGGGATAATTTTTCGTTGTATTGGTGAACCATATTTCCGAATTGTGGATGCGCGTTGGGAATTGAGGGGATCATCTCCTAAGAAAGTGTTTAAGAAACAGATACGTGCACCTTACGGTTTATTTATATTGTTTGAGATCGTTGGCGGTGCGGTCATCCTGTTGCCGATGGTATTGAGCTATTTTGAAAGGGGTTTTTGGCGATGGGATGGTTTTACGTTCTCGCTAAATTTAGGACTTGGATTGGTGTTGTTTGGTGGGATGTTGTTGCCGTTACTGTATATTTATGCGAAATGGCTTAAGAACAAAGCGATTCAAACGGCGGCGTGGCGGTACATTTGTTATGGGTGTGGTTATGATTTGCGTGGTAATTTGGAAGCGAAAAATTGTCCTGAATGCGGACGATTGATTGAACGAGAGCGATTGGATGATTTAAAAGCAAGTGGTGTGATGGGTGATATAAACATTTAACTAAACATGATGATTAATTGATACAGCAATGCTATGAGTCACGATTCAAGTTCTATTTCGGATAAGATGGGTGAAGTTCTATCTTTCGATGTACCAAAAACAAGGAAGTACCCCTTGTATATGTGGTTGCCTATCTTGTTTTTTATTGCGTTCATAAGTACGTGTATTTCGCTTTTAGTATTTGCACCACATATAGATCGTCGTATCTACGATTATGATTTCGTGTTTTTCATTGGCATGACTGGTATCACGTTTTTGTTTTCAATTTACATGATGATAATCGCACCGATCTTTGCTTCGAATGATGTTAGGTTGGCGATCAAAAAGACGCCGAAGATGACAGCAAAGCGATTTGCAAACTTACCATCGATGCCTTCGATTGCGTTGTATTTTATTGCAGGGCTATTTGCATTAGTTACGATCCTAAGATTGTTTTTTGAAGGACATGAAGGAGTCATAAGAGATCTCACGTACATCATTCTAATTGGTAGTAGTTTTGCTTTAGCAGGTGTTATTTGGTGGCTGATTACGCTGCCGTATTCGAGGTGGATCACCAAGCGATTTAAGCTAACGACGGCGAAAAGGCACCTGTGTTTTGGGTGTAATTATGATTTACGTGGAAATATTCAATGCAAGACTTGCCCTGAGTGTGGGTATGTGGTTGAGCATGATCGCGTATAAAAATACATATCTAAGTGCATGTAGAAAAGTTATGATGTTTGTATGAATGACGGTGCTGAACAATTTTCGGATGACGGGCAGAAAGATGTTGAGTTTAAGGATGTGAAACAGAAGAAATGGCCTTGGTATCTTTGGGTGCCGGGCGTATGTGTCATTTCACCTATTTTCCCCTTGGTGGGTTTTGTACTTGCTCAAATCTTTATTGTTGATCTTCATCTTGTCACGTACGACTGGCTGGTTGAATTGCTTTCATATTGTTTTGGCTTGTCTTTGATTTTAGTTGTGCTAGGTTTAGTTTTTCTTATCTGCATTTCTTCAATTTTTGCATCTACTGATGAGCGTTTGCCTACAAAAGTAACACCGATTGCGACAGCTAAAGGATATGCATATGCACCGTTTTCGATTGGCTTGTTTCTTTTGGGATTTGGGTTAGTCGCTTTAGGGTTTGCTGCTTATATGAAATTTTGGACAAAGTCGTTGCCAATGGATGTGTGGCATTCAGCAAAGATTGGATTAATTACTTCAGGTATCGGAAGTTTTATATCGGTGGTGATGTGGCCTTATGCGAAGTGGTTGATGAAACGATTTCGTAGAATGTATCGAAAAAAAATGGTTTGCTTTGAATGTGGTTATGATTTACGTGGGAATGCTGATGCAGTGAATTGTCCGGAATGTGGAGCGGAGTATAAAGACATATGATGATGAAATGCGAACAATGTAAAAACAACATTAATGAGGCTGATCGATATTGCGGATCGTGTGGTAGCCCGGTGAATGAGCAACAGAAGTATTTACGTGGAACAAAGGGGCAACGTATTACTTTGAGGTTATGTAAGTTTATTTGGTGCATTTGCATTTTAATACTGAATGTTGGTTGGATTGTGACAATGATCGGTGAGACATGGATGCTGCCTTATTTGGGCCCTGCTCTGTTTTTTCTAGCGGCCATCAATATACCACCAAGTAAACGATTGAAGTTTTCGCTGATGTATCGATTAAGTGTGAGTCATATGCTTTTATGTATTGGTGTACTTATTGGATTTAATCAGCGTATATTTATTATTAACCAGCCTGCAATCGTATTAGCGTTTATATTGCTGATTTATAGTACTTATATGTCTATGCGAACTTGGACTGTGATGTGGAGTCGGCTACCGATTTTAAGTCCGTGGTTTTGTAAAGCGTGCGAATATCTACTCGTGGGATTAGATCGAAAAGGGAATTGTCCGGAATGCGGCACCTATTACACGATAAGTGAAGATGTAGATGAACCGCAAGGTGATAAAGTTAAAGAGATGGCTGAGATGGGGCGAAGCTAAATGGTTCTATGCAAAAACTGTAACGGGTCTATTGGGCAATATGACAGGTACTGCAAGCATTGTGGCATCAGAATAGAATTTCATTTTGGTGATCATTTAATGAGTGACCGCTCAAGTAAGCGACGGTTATGGTGGGTAAAAATGATGTGGGTCTGGTGTATAGTGATTTTGTATGTATCGCTACTGCTTACGCTAATGGTGGATGTTGAGAATATTGTTGGGACCGGGCCTGCTTTGCTTGGATTAGGGCTTGGGATGTTTGGATTGTCATTACATATTCGATTTGCTTGGGGCTGGATGATGGGTGCATCGCATGTACTGCTTTGTATTCTGATTGCTATTTGGATTAGTTACGGGCAAGTATCGCCGCATGAAGCGACGGAACCAGTTGCGATTATTACGATGCTCTATAGCGCGGGGGCAACAATATTTAGTTGGTTTGGTTTACGTTGGCGTTTGCCACCTCAAAGCCCGTGGTTATGTCGAGGATGCGATTACATGTTGTTCGGGCTGGATAGGAGCGGTAATTGTCCTGAGTGCGGGATGGGCTATGAGATTGCCGATAATGTGAAAGAGCCTAGCGAGAAGGCTTTGACGACGTTTTCACAGCAGAGATGAGGTGGTTAGCGTGATTGGAGTAGAATGGGTGTTTGGCCTAAAATAAGGTGGTTATGACAGATACTCACAAAAATGAGAGACAGACTTTGGAAACGGTTGAGCCAATTGGCAAGCGTGTGTTGATCCGTAAGGATGAGGACAAGAAACAGACAAAATCAGGAATCCATTTGCCTGATAAAATTGAGATCCCGACAATTACAGGGCGTGTAGTGACGGTATCAGCTGAGGTGGCTTCAGATAGCAATTATCCTATTGAGCAGTACGACCGCGTGCTATTTGATCCCAAAGGAGCGATCCCGGTTGATTTTGAGGGCGACAATCGGCTGTTCGTTGTGCCGGTGGAGAATGTGGTTGCCGTGTTTCGCCGTGAGTAGAGGTTGATGAGAATTGCAGTATGATGGGGAAAAGTCAGCATAGACTGAAGGAACGAAGCTCAAGGCGTTCTGAGAGGGATATATAGGGGAATGATTGCATTGGCTGGCAATTCAAGGGACAATAAAAGGTTATAATCAGCAGCTCCCATTTGGGGGCTGTTTGAGTATGAGAAAGATTGGGTTTGTTGAACAGGATGGGGATGAGAACGACAAGGATGCCTGATGAAGTCGATGTTGCCAGATAGATTGATGATCAAGCCACTGAGCGGTCCGTTTGATGCGACCGGTGAGCGAGCTGTAACGATACCGGGGTCGAAGAGCCTGACGAATCGTGCGTTGCTATTGGCAGCTTTAGCTGATGGGAAGACATTGCTCAAAGGTGTGTTGTTTTCTGATGATACAGAACGCATGCTTGAAGCATTAGAGAAATTGGGCTATGAGCTGGAGATTGATCGCGAGCAATGCGACGTGAGGGTTCAGGGACGCGGCGGGGTGATGCCTGAATGTGATGAAAAAGAAGTCGAGTTGTTTCTGGGTAACGCGGGAACAGCAACACGCTTTATGACGGCTGCAATGACACTTGGAACAGTTGGTAGCTCGTATGTGATCACTGGTATTCCGAGAATGCTTGAGCGGCCGATTAGCGAATTGGTAGAACCGCTACGAGAGTTAGGTGCTGTGATTGAGTACCTTGGCAATGAAGGCTATCCACCGATTAGAGTGAAGGGGTTGGGTGCGGGTAATCTAGCAGGTGGCGTGTTAACGATGAAACCAACGATCAGCAGCCAGTATATTTCAGCATTGCTTCAGATTGGACCATATTGCAAACAAGGTATGACGATCAATTTTGATGGCCCCGTAACCAGCCTGCCCTATGTGAAAATGACGGCGGCATTGATGAAGCAATTTGGGGTTGAGGTTGAAGCTAATGATGATTGGTCTTCGATAGTTGTGAAGCCTGGGGTTTATAAAGGTGATGAAAAGGATATTGAGCCTGATGCATCAAATGCATCGTATGCGATGGGGATGGCTGCGGTAACGAAAGATGCTGTGGTTGAGATTAAGCATCTAAACGTAGATTCATTGCAGGGCGATGCATCATTTGCAAAAGAACTTGCAAAAATGGGTGCTGAGGTACAGTACCTGCAAGATAGTATTGTTGTGCGAGGGACTGGAAGCCTCAAAGGGATTGATGCGAACTTCAATGCGATCCCTGATATGGTACAAACGATAGCGGTTGTTGCTTTATTTGCTGATGGAAAAACAACGATACGGGACGTGGGGAACTTAAGGGTGAAGGAAACAGATCGCATGGCAGCACTTGAGAATGAACTCGTCAAACTCGGTGCGAAAGTCACGATTACTGGTGATGATTTAACAATCGAGCCACCCTCAAATCATTTGCTTGTACATGCAAATGGCGAAGCGATTACAGAGGCGAAGCCCGTTATCATTGAAACATACGACGATCATCGCATGGCAATGAGCTTTGCTATTGCAGGCTTAAAACAAGCTGGTGTGACGATTGACGATCCTGCCTGTGTGAATAAAACATTCCCTAATTATTTTGAACAACTGTCGCAGCTGACGGAAGCAGCGCAGAGGCAATAGAACAAATGAATTTATTCTGGACATATGCAGCACGGATGCTTCAATTCCGCAAACAGATTGTGGTCGCAGTTACCGCAGCAATTTTTGATGCTATGGCAGCCTTTGCGGGTTTCAGCGTCGTGATGTTAATCATCAACCAATTGTTTGGTGGTGAACGGACATCAATGTACGCGATCGTTTTAGACAAACTAAAACAAGCAAGTGATTCTACACTCTTAGGTTTTATAAAGATTGGAGATCTTACTCCATTAGCCGATTATGTGCCTCAGGGTGAGTTTAAAGGTCTTGTATATGTTTTTGCATTCATCTTTATATTGAGCATTTTCGGTGGCACGATGCGTTATGTATTCCAAGCCACTGTCCTGACAATTAGCTTTCGCACGGTCATGATCCTCCGCAAGGAAGCTTTCCAACGTTTACTACATGCACCTTATGAAGTATTGCTTGAGCAAGGTGTAGTAGATTTCATGAGCCGTATTACTCGTGATACTAATCAACTTGCCCGTGGCTTTAACACGATCATGGGGCGTGCAGCGAGAGAAGCACTTTTATCCATCGTGTTTCTGATTTTGGCGTTTGTCGTCAATTGGAAACTGTCGCTTTTATTTTTGCTAGCCATACCTCCTATGGCAATAGTCATTCGTAAACTAAGTAAACGCATTCGTAGAGCTACAAAAAGAGCGATGCGTGCTTATGGCGGCATGCTCGGCGCCGTTTCCGAATCAACTCAAGCAATTCAGGTTGTGAAGGTTCATAATGCTGAAGGCTACGAGCGACGTCGCTTTAATGTGATCAATAAGCAAGTATTTAAGCAGGAAATGAGAGCGAGAGCAGCTCGTGTTCTTGCTTCACCGCTTACAGAACTCATTGCAATTGCGGGCATGATGGTCGTCGTACTTGTCGCTGCTTATCAAGTGTATGAATATGACGTCAACCCAACAGACATGCTTAAAGTGCTCATGTCACTCGGACTTGCTGGCGCGACAGCTAAACCTTTAGCGAAACTCAATAACGATCTACAAGAAGCTGCAGCTGCAGCAGAGCGTGTTGACGAACTACTCAACCTTCCAATCGAAGAAAATACACGTGACATTTACAAACACCTGACAGATCATTTGCCAGACCATGTTCAGAACATTGAGTTTCAAGATGTTTCATATACATACCCCAAAGCAGATCAGCCTGCGATCAGACACTTGAATCTAGATATTAAGTTCGGCCAGAACATTGCGATTGTTGGCCCAAATGGTTCTGGCAAATCCACGCTACTCAACTTGCTACCAAGGCTGGGAGATGCTCAAAAAGGCCAAGTACTAATTGACGGCCACGATATTACACAAGTATCGATTCGTAGTTTGCGTAAACAAATCGCGGTTGTCACACAACAAACATTCCTTTTCGAAGGAACGATTGCTGACAACATTGCATATGGCCGTCGTCATACATCAAGAGAAGACATTATTGCTGCTGCGAAATCAGCACGTGCTGATGAATTTATTAAAGAACTTGAAGACGAATACGACACTGTTTTAGGTGAAGGCGGTTCTGGTTTATCTGGTGGCCAAAAGCAACGAATTTGTATTGCTCGAGCTATTTTGCGTAACCCAAGGATTCTGATTCTTGACGAAGCAACAAGCCAGATTGATGCAGATTCTGAATATAAGATCAATCAAGCGATGGCAGAATTCCGTAAAGGCCGCACTACATTTGTGATTGCACACAGATTAAGCACGGTGATTGATGCAGATCAGATTATCGTTATGGTTGATGGTGAAATCGCTGACGCTGGCACACATACAGAACTGCTTGAAAGAAGTCCGGTTTATCAAACTTTGACACACACTCAATTGCAGCCGTATGAAGATTTAGACTGATTTTGATGCAGAATTCATTTGAAGCTGGTATGATAGATACAAGAGTGATCTACCCACCGATGAATCTCCTCACTCAAACGATTTATTTTTTTTAAAGCTAACCTGATCAGATCACTTTTTATCAATTAACTCAGACGGCATATGTCATAAATTATGACACAGTGCGTATGCCTGTAAGGAGTGAATGAATGACGCAACGACGCCTTATGCGATCATTTACTGAACAAGCTTTCACATTAATTGAACTGCTCGTTGTTATCAGTATCATTGCGATTCTTATTGGTATCCTGCTCCCTGCCCTAGCAAAAGCAAGACACAGTGCACAAATCGTCAACTGCGGACAGAACCTTCGCCAAATTGGTATTGCAATCCATGCATATGCTGTGAACGAAGATGGGCACATACCAATTAGTACAGCACCAGCTGACTTTATGCATTTTTATGATGGTCAATACGCGCCAACTAGCCAAATACAACTTATGACGCCATCCGGAAACAAGCCGAGTGAATTGGTCGGATATGGTAAAATTCTAGATGGCTATATTTCAGAAGGCCTTGCTTTCTTCTGCCCTGCTGATGATGATCTTGACAATGCTGACGAAGAATTTGAGAAGATTGCATCAGGTGAAGATGTCTTTAGTTCCTACTACTATCGCAATCATCCTGAATCAGACAAAACATTGATTGAGAATCTCGGCATTTGGAAAGATAATAACGGCCAAGGTGTAACGCTAACGGCACTCGCACTGGATCGTAATTCTCTTCCTGAAGTCCCCCAGTACGGCATCAATGCTCAGACCAACCATCAGGTTGAAACGGTCAACATTTTGCATACAGATGGGCACGTCGGCCAAAACCGTGAAGACAATGGTCCTTACAGTATTCCACCTGAAACCAATATCTTTGATGGCAATGCACGTAAGAAAGCAATGATCGATATCTTCAGGGCAGCAGACAACGCATTCTAATAATGCGTACCTATTTCATAAATAACAATCAAACGGACACACCCAGAATTGGGTGTGTTTTATTTTGCCATTCATGTCATTTTTTCTTGTATCTCTATCGATACTATCTCCCACATATTATCGGCTGACTCATAAATGTTTTTCCTTATCAAGACCGATCTGACACCCCTTAAATCCTCACAACATCACACCAGACAAAACGCATTAAACTACTAAAATACAAGCACTAAAAACGCATCGGTCTCAATTTTGGTCTAACCCAAACCACCACGATCACACACGTCCGATATATTCATGTCCGGTAAGCGATTGCCTCAATTATACATTTGAAAAACATAGCACTCGAAACCGATCTATGTATGTAGATACGTTACAAATGCAGTTTCATGTAACGACACCTTAGGACTCACGTAATGCACTTAATAATCAACTTGGCACTAACGACAGGTCTCGTAGCTGCTTTGTCCATGCAAACTGGCTGTGGTCAATCACGTGAGCAAATGGCTACCATCAAGCCAACTTACTCATTTGTACAAGAAGGTATTAAGCTGGCCGAACGCTCAAATGAAACTGACATGGAAAAGAATCTTCGCTTTGCTAAAACGAATACTCAGCTAGAAGATAAAAGAGAGCAGTAACATTACATAAAACGTAAACAATAAAAGCTGGCGTTTATTTCGCCAGCTTTTATTCATTTGATTTGTTTTTGAATCTGATCTTTCTTCTGCGACATCGGTACATCAAGTGTCAAAAGCTTATCTCTCAGCTTATCCTTTTGGATCAGGTCAATCCAAAAATCTGTTTCAGCAAGAGTTGGATGAACTGCCTGAATCATTTTCAATTGAGAAATCGCAGCATCTTTATAGCCTAATAAACCTGAAATAATCGCTACATGAAGTTTCGTTTCGTATGTTTTGGTAATCTGCACATCAACTTCCCACATCTGGACATTTTCTAAACGTTCTTCAAAAGCTAATTTTGCATTTTCCAAATAACCAATCGCCTTATTTTCCAACTTTAATTGATAACACACAAACGCACCGCCCAGCCATGCCTCTGCATACCCAGAATCAATTTGCGTTGCCTGGTCGTAAGCTTTGATTGATTCATCAAACCGTTTTGCTGAAAAAAGAATGTTACCCTTCACATAAAACGGCATCGCCCGTTCAAAAGTAGATAATTTTGCATCGTCACCTTTCTTTGCAATCACACGCTTGGTTGCTTGCTCGATAAGTTCCAATGCTTCATCGTACTTTTCGTCAGCTGCTAACTTACCGGCTCTTGCGTAAATTTTGCCAAGGGGTTTTGGTTTGTTCCATGGACGCTCAATACAAGATGGGCAAAGCGTCAGAATCACAAATAAAAACCATATCGTAATTATCTTCTGAACCATCATTGCCTCCATGCAAATACAACGAACATCAAATCTATCTGCACATCTTAATCGATCCAACGAATTCGCACATCACAAATCCCCTACTCTATGCGCGCAAAAAGAAACGCAGACCGAAACGATCGGTCTGCGCATCATTGATCAAGCACAAACATTAGGTTCAAAGGACCACGGTTTTTACCGCAGTCGCTTGATATTAGAGTTCCACATACTCCAGATCAACACCTTCTCGTTCAACTGTGGCGGGAACATGCACATCTGTCACAAATTCATCGCCAATTACATTTCGAACGGCAGCATCGTCATAAATGCTTAGTTCAAAATCTACACCTGCATACCTCATTAAATCCAAAGCAATTTGCGACTCGCTCTTCACGTAGTCAAGATTCACAATTGCCTTTTCAAAAGCCTGCAAGCGATTATTAATATTCTCAAATGTACCTGCCTTCTCGACCCAAGTCGCGCTCGGCAGCACATAATCAGCTGTATCGCTGATTGCATTCGGCAGCGTATCAATCAAAACAGTACGCTTACCATTTGCCAATTTTGCAAGTTTTTCATCAACCCATGCATCCGGATAATTGCCTGTTACAACCATTGCCTTGGTTTCAGCAGCTTGCGACAGGAATGCGTCATAGACAAGCACATCACTAGTTAACTTGCCAAGCGCACGACGAACACCGCGGGCATTTGGAGCTTTCTCTGCAGTAATCTTATAGCCACCTGGGAACGTCTTGCCTTCACCCTCCATCGGTACAGGACCGACGCCGATCTTGGCCTTTGGATCAAGGCTCAAAACCAACTTGCCAAGCAAGTATGCATCTTCGCATGAAAGCATTGGGCTAACTAACAGTGAAATAGAACCTTCACCACTTTCAGCTGCTGTATTTTTCAGCAAATCAGCTGTTGCTGCGACTGCAACTTTCCAGTCACATTCAGCACGCTCGTTACCAGCTTTAACACTTGGCATGTTCAAGCGATCTTCACGGTGCACGAACTTCCAGCCATAACGAATTTCATCGCTAATCCACCACTGATTGACATCAGCATTTGTGCGTGGTTTAAAGCGATAAATCTTATCTTGGTTGTATTCAATAGCAATGTTATCACCTGAAGCAGTGATACCATCAATCGATGAAGCACGTTCAAGATTCCAAACACGCATTGACATCAGAAAATCTTTGTCGATCAGCGCACCAACAGGGCAAATATCAACAACGTTACCGGAAAGCTCATTATCCAAAGCTTTGCCCGGGAAGATATCAATCTGCTCACTGGAGCCACGGCCAAATACACCAAGTTCGCTTGTACCTGTTACTTCACGTGTAAAACGTACGCAGCGAGTACACATGATGCAACGGTCTGAGTAAAGCAGCACGTTTGGACCAACGTCCTTCTTCGGCTGCTTAATTTTTGTTTCTTCAAAGCGTGAGCATGAACGCCCATACTTATATGAGTAATCCTGAAGTGAACATTCACCAGCCTGGTCACACACCGGGCAATCCAATGGGTGATTGATCAGCAGGTATTCCATGACAGCTTTTTGGTTAGCCACACTCTTAGGTGAGTTAGTGTGCACTTCCATGCCGTCCACAGCTGGCGTCTGACAAGTTGGAACCAGTTTCGGAATCAACTCGACTTTATTGTCATTGCGTGGATTTGGCTGTGCGACTTCTGCAAGACAGATACGACAGCTCGCTACGATCGACATCGAAGGGTGATAGCAGTAATGAGGAATCTCAATATCGTTTTCTAATGCGACCTGAAGTACTGTTTTTTTGCCTTCGTACTCGCACTCTTTGCCGTCAATCTTCAGCTTGGGCATTTTTGCTTCTTCCGCAATTCGCTGTTTTTTTGATCTGCACCGACTCTCGCCGGGCTTGGGCGCTGATGTAACAGCATTCTCACATCAGCTTAGCTCACAACAGGCTGGTCATACCCCGTTGATTCCCTGCCTCCCACGCAGCAGCATTGTACTACCACAACGTCAGTTATGACGCTTTCGTGCAAGGGATCATAGCATAACCGTTTTGCTCACGCTTCGCCGAACGCAGCCCTTTCATGCACATGCAAATCATGCACACTGCCACCTTAGCAAAACAATGAACAATCATCTTTCTCTTAGCAGCGCGTCATCGTATTCCAACCAGTCCAAACCGTCCAGCCAGACCAACAATCCAGAATCATCCGGCCATAACCCTAAATCTTTTCCACCTATCTACTTCCATCAACACCAATCTGTGCCGTCCCAAACCACCAATTCTCCTCGATAAACACCAGATATTCCTGACAAATATGCTCTTTATCCTCGTTTTTGACGAAATAAACGCCTTCCTCATGAAAATTCCATAATTCATCCTGTACGGAATATATGTTCATCTGTTAATATGCTTATGACGAAATGCCTTTCATGACTTAGATTTATAGGCTTCCTTTCTTCATTATTTGTATTCATTTTCTTTACTTTCTTTTACGCGAGTACGACGCAATGGAACCAGCACAACTTGCAACTATCACGCAGAAACGTCACCGTGGCCGCCCCGCAGGTGCTAATGCCGAACTCCAAAGGCAACGTATTCTTCAGCACGCATGTGACGCTTTTGCCGAAAACGGTCCCGATTCAACACGTCTTCAAGACATCGCCGAACGTGCAGGTGTCGATCGCCGCTTGGTCTACCATTACTTCAAGTCTAAAGAGAGGCTGTACTTAGAGGTACTACAAGACATTTTCAGCAAACTTGTCGATCTCTCCGAAGACATCGCCATCGGCCAGACCGATCTCGAATCAGTCCTCGCACAGCTGATGCAACGCTACTACCACTTCTGCCGCACAAATACCGCTTATGTCCGCCTACTCATGTGGGAAAACCTCCGCGAAGCACAAGGTCTCAAGCAATATGCGGAAAAATGCGAAATGATCCGCCATAATTTCGAATTTATGAAGCCCCTTATCCTCAATGCCGCTCGTGACGGCCGCTGCCGAATCGACATTGATCCAACCCTACTTGTCCTTACTTGTCTTGGGCAATGCCTCTACTTCCTATCTCACGGTGCATCCCTTGAGCTCTTCTTCCATTGTGACGCAACCTCGGATCAGGCAAGGGATACATGGATCAATCATGCCCTTATTCAGGTAATCGACGGTATCAGACCGCGATAAATCCCCTATCCACGGCAGCATAGGGCTTTAACCTATCCACAAAATCGACCCCGATTGTTTGCAATCCGGCCCATGCAATTTTATCCTGTGCCGAGTAAAGTTGTGCCTCGGAATGATTACTCTCGACACGTTGTCGATTGAGGCAATCTAAGTGGATCTAGCTTTCTGCACGATCTCTCGACGCAATCGCATACCAGCGCCCCATGCCGGTCTCACCACGATTGCTGAAGAATCCTCAACTATTTCTTCTACATTGAGATAAATCTTTGCAAAAGCTTGAGATGGCCGGACTCACAAAATGTCAATGACAATACAAAATGTGCTCGCTCAATCGACAGAAACCCAAGTCGCTGGGCTAGCAAGTCCGATTGTGATTTATATCGCCTCATTGCTGGGCGCTGTCGCCGTCTACCTGCTCATGCCCAAGAACCGTTTTAATTGGCGGTTCATCGGGACTGTGCTTGGTCTCGCATCCCTTGTCACGCTTTGGGGTTACCTCTCCAAAACCATCTCTTGGCAAGACCTCGGAATCACCAACGCTGCTTACGCCTATTACTATGTCTTCAGCGCAATTTCTATCATTGCCGCTGTTCGCGTAATCACACATCGCAAGCCAATCTACTCAGCACTCTGGTTCGTACTGGTCGTTCTCTCATCTGCAGGCCTCTTCGTCACGCTCTCGGCTCAGTTCATGGCCTTCGCCATGGTCATCATCTATGGCGGCGCTATCCTCGTCACATACATGTTCGTCATCATGCTCGCCTCTCACTCAGGTGGCCCTGAACATGAAGACGAAGGTGCTGAATACGACACACATGCTCGTGAACCACTCTTCGCCATCATTGCAGGCGGCCTCCTCATGGCTGTCCTCCTCAACGTCTGGTTCACTCCTGCTAACGACGGCTCACCAACCATCTATCAAACCAACGCACAAAGCAAATCTGACGATGTCCTGATAAATAACTACCTCAACAACCGCGCTGAATCAGCAACCTCTGCTGCAATCATTGCTGTTGAAGGTGAAGAAGCACTCAAAAACTATGCCGGTCAAGAGCAACCACAGCTCACCAACATCGAAAAAATCGGCCTCAACCTCTTTAATGCTCACCCACTCGCTCTTGAGATCGCTGGCGTTATCCTGCTGATCTCTCTCATCGGTGCGATCGTCATTGCTCGCACGCAAGTTCCTGACGAAGACAATATCAAGTCACGCGCTTAATCTCGCTCGTGACTTTTTTAATGTACTTACCAAGCGATACCCTCCTACCACAATGGTATCACCGGATATAAAAAATGATGACGCTTGCTGAAACCGGACTTCAATACCCCGTACTGGCTCACTTCCTGACCACCGGCGCGATCCTCTTCGCACTCGGCATGATCGGGTTCCTGACACGACGTAACCTCATCATCGTTTTCCTTTGCACGGAAATGATGTTCCAAGGCGTCGTCGTCACACTCGTAGGACTCAGCAAGTACCACATGAACGTCACTGGCCAAACCTTTGTGATCTTCGTGCTCACAATCGCTGCTTGTGAAGCAGCCCTCGCCTTAGGCCTCGTCGTTCTCATGTTCCGACGCAAACGCACTCTCGACTCCCTCTCATGGTCCCAGCTCTCCGGCTGATCCTCCCCTACACCGCAGCGTCACTCACTCACATTCCTCATTCACACATGCACACACACCATCTGCTATTAAACAAACCTCCAACATATAACGGTTTGAACAAATGACCCTTGACTTCGATTACGCAAAATTCATTCCTTGGTTCCCAGCAATTGGCGTCATTATCTGCTTTATTTGCTGCATGAAACCAGCCCTCCGCAAACTCGCAGGCCCTGCTTGCGTGCTCTCAATCCTTGCGTCCTTCATCGCTGCTTGCATGGCATACTCTTATGTTCCAGGCGTCCCCGGCTCAACCGCTGCCGGTGAAGGCAACTTCGCAATCTCTCACCTATTCAACTGGATCAATATCGGTGACCCCGAAAAAGGTGGCTTCGTTGCCAACTTCTCATACTTCTTTGATCCACTCACCATGATCATGCTATTCGTCGTCACAGGCATCGGCACACTCATCGCGACTTACGCAATGGGTTACATGCACGGCGAACGTGGCTACGCTCGCTTCTTTGCTGGCGTCGCGCTCTTCATCTTCTCCATGACCAACCTCGTCATGGGCGACAACCTCCTCGTCCTATATCTCGGCTGGGAAGGTGTCGGTATCTGTTCATACCTACTCATTGGCTACTACTACGACAAACCAATCGCTGTCGAAGCAGCTAAAAAAGCCTTCATCGTCAACCGTATCGGTGACCTCGGTTTCGCGCTTGGCATCTTCCTCACATACATGACCTTCGGCTCAATCGAATACAAAGTCATCATTCCTGCTGCACAAGAACTTCTCGCACACGGTGCAGAACACGCAGTTGCCCTCACCCCAGCAGTCAAAGCGGCTGTCGCTCAAGCACACAGCGTCTCACCTTCATACCTCGCATGGATTCCATTCCTCCTCATGCTCGGTGCCTTCGGCAAATCAGCCCAGCTTCCACTCTTCGTCTGGCTCCCAGACGCGATGGCTGGCCCGACACCTGTCTCCGCACTCGTTCACGCTGCGACAATGGTCACATCTGGTGTCTACATGATTGCTCGCCTCACACCAATCTTCCAGCTCTCTGAATACGCACTCCCAGTCGTCGCCGTCATCGGCGGCATCACATGCCTCTTCGCTGGTACCATCGCCCTCACAAACAACGACCTCAAAGGTGTCTTCGCCTATTCCACGGTGTCCCAGCTTGGATACATGTTTATCGGCGTAGCCGTCATCTCCGTCGGCGGCGTCTTCCACCTCACCACACACGCTTTCTTCAAAGCTCTCCTCTTCCTCACCGCTGGTTCAGTCATGCACGCTCTCGCAGGCAACCTCGACATCAGAACCATGTCCGGCATGCGTAAGAAAATGCCCGTCACATGTTGGCTCATGTTCTTCGGCTGCCTCGCTCTCGCCGGCTTCCCATTCACGGCTGGTTACTACTCCAAAGACCTCCTCCTTGGTGATGCTATTGTCAAAGGCACCATCGGCAACGTACCACATGCAAACTGGTACCTCGTCGCTGGCATCCTCGGCATCATCACCGCTTTCATCACTGCCTTCTACACCTTCCGTCTCTGGTTCAAAGTCTTCATGGGACCAACCAGTTGGGAAATGGGTACCGACGAAGGTCACGAACCTGTTGACGATATGGAAGTCATCACTGACGCCGTTGCAAAAGAAGCTGAAGAAGCCGACCCTCATCACACCCATCATCATGGCCCACACGAAATGCCAATGTGGCCAATGAACCTGCCACTCATTCCACTCGCACTCGGTGCTGCTGTCCTCGGCATGATTGCTGTTGGTGGCCTCGGCCTCATTGCTCCTAAGTGGATTGAAAGTATGCTCTTCAACTCAACACAGTTTGCAGCTTTCCATCCTGAGCACAGTGCAGCAACTGATGCAACTCACCACACCGTTGAGTTCATCTCAGGCTCACTAGCAGTCCTCGGCATCGCACTCGCTTTCGTCTTCCATTGCTGGAAACGTGAATGGGTCGCAGTCGTATGCAAACCAATCAAACCAGCCATCAACATCCTCGTTGGCAAGTACTATGTCGACGAACTCTACGAACTACTCATCCGTCGTCCGCTTCACACCTTCGGCCGCGTACTCTTCGTCTTCGACGACTACGTACTCGCAGGCCTCGTGAACTTTGCTAGCTTCATCCCACGCCTCGCTGGTTGGGCCGCTCGCCCAACTCAAAACGGCGTCCTCCAAAAATACGGTGTTGGTATGGGCCTCGGCCTCGCCATCACACTTCTCATCGTCTTCTATGCATGGCTCGCAGCCTGATCTAACCCCTAATTAGACACCCCTGCCCCACGTTAGTTAAGACACGCATAACCTCAAACACTCACCTAAACTTTTAAATTCGATTAACCACGCTGATATGTGTCAGCGCTCACACAGTAAAGAGCAAAACGAAATGACCCTCGAAACACTGCTCATCCCGGCCATGGTGCTTGTCCCCGCGATCTTCGCATTTGTGCTGTTGATCCCCGGCAAGGTCTTCGACTTCAAGAAGAACATCGTCGCCTTCTCCTTCGTCGGCACCCTATTCTCCTTCATCATCTCACTGTTCATCGCTTTCAATTTCAATTGGGGCGAACCAGTCATGCAGATGCAAGGGGCTATACCATGGGTTCCTGACTTCGGCCTCACCTTCTCTTGGGGCATCGACTCCATCTCACTCTGGCTAATCCTCCTTACAACCTTCCTCATGCCACTCATCATCATCGGCTCGTACTCATCATTCGAAGGACGCGAACGTGAGTTCTTCTTTTGGATGCTCGTCCTCGAAACCGCAATGATCGGCACATTCGTTGCCACCGACATCATCTTCTTCTACATCTGCTTCGAATTTACACTCGTTCCACTCTTCTTCCTCATCGGCGTCTTCGGCGGTGAAAACCGTCTCAAAGCCGCTCGCATCTTCTTCCTCTACACATTCACAGGCTCCATGCTCACATTCGCTGCGATCCTCTTCGTAGCTTGGACATACTCCACCACACATGCCGGCGTCTGGACCTTCCAAATCACTGAACTCTACGCAGCCGCCCAATCAATGCCGCTGCATCATCAGGGCCTCGTCCTTGCCGGCCTCCTTGCTGGCTTCGCTGTCAAAGTCCCACTCTTCCCAGTTCACACCTGGCTACCATTGGCTCACACCGAAGCTCCAACCGCAGGCTCAGTCATCCTGGCTGGAGTCCTCCTCAAGCTCGGCACCTACGGCATCCTTCGCTTTGCCCTCCCAATGACTCCTGAAGCCATCATCGCATTCGCGCCATACGTTGGCAGCCTAGCTGTCGCAGGCGTCCTCTACGCTGCTCTCGTTTGCTGGGTGCAGACTGACGTCAAGAAGCTCATCGCTTACTCATCTGTCTCCCACCTTGGCTTCTGTGTCCTTGGACTCTTCTCATTCGACAGCAACAACATGGGCTCCATCGGTGCCGTCATGTACATGGTCAACCACGGCCTCTCTACCGGTGCTCTCTTCCTCTGCATCGGCATGATCTACGAACGCTTCCACACACGTGAAATGGCCAAGATGTCCGGCCTCGGCCGTGCTATGCCGATCTGGGGCTTCTTCATGGTCTTCTTCACCGCTTCATCCGTCGGCCTCCCAGGCCTCAACGGTTTCGTCGGTGAATTCCTCACACTCATCGGCTCATTCGTCTCTCCATACACTCTCGGTTGGCAGTTCGCTGCACCAGCCGCCGCTGGCATGATCTTCGCCGCTATCTACCTCTTCTACATGCTTGGTAAGGTCGTATGGGGCCCACTCAAGATCCCACACGTTCATGGCCACACCGCCGACTGGAAGCCTTCTGACCTCAACGCTCGTGAAATCTCAATACTCGTTCCAATTGCCATCGTCTGTGTATGGCTCGGCTTCAACCCAAATCCACTCCTGAACTCACTCGAGAAACCAATCGCACAACTCTCTGCACCAACCAATAGCATTATCGATGCACAGAAGGAAGCAACTCTCAAGGCTACCACACCCGCTCACGTAGAAGCTGACATCAGCCTCGAACCACAGGCAAAAGCATGGGAATCAAAAGTTCTCATCGCTAACTAATACAGAATTCAACACCCAACCCCTCATTACCTCACCACCACTAGCACTAGTCACTAACACTAGCACTAAAGAATAAAAACAATGATCGATATCATGACCACATTAATGACGCTTGCCCAAGCCGCTCCTGAAGCTGCCAAAGCGACGAACGTCATCACCGAACACCTTGGCAACCTCATCCCTGAGCTCATCCTCCTCACCGGTGGCGTACTCTGTCTCATGACAGGCCTTGGCCGCGAAGAAGGTACACGCAAAGCTACTGCATGGATCGCTGGCGCCTCTCTCCTACTCGCGATCATCTTCATCCCAAATATCCACACCATCACCAAGGGCTTCTACACAAAAGAAATCCTCGACATGAGTGGTTTCATCAAACTCGCTGCATGCTCCATCGGCTTCCTCCTTCTACTCGTCAGTGCAGCCGTTCCAGACCTGCTCCCACAAACAAAAGAAGCTGAAAAAGCATCAAAATTCGATCCCGGTAACATCTTCCGTGGCGAATACTTTGCATTCTTCCTCTTCTCTCTCGTAGGCCTCATGCTCACCGCCGGTGCCAAAGACCTCATTTGGCTCTTCCTCGCTCTCGAACTGACCTCACTCCCAACCTATGTCATGGTTGCCTCGGCCCGTAAGAACATCGCAGCACAAGAAGCTGGCGTAAAATACTTCTTCCTCGGCGCACTCTCTGCAGCCATCTTCCTCTACGGCTTCGCTCTCATCTACGGTGCGACCGGCCATACAGACCTTACCGAAATCAAAAACGTCATCGCCGCACAGAATCTCGCCAACGGCGAACTCTCAGGCATGCTCATCACCGGCCTCGTACTCACCATCCTCGGCTTCTGCTTCAAGATCGCCGCATTCCCTATGCACTACTACGCTGCTGACGTCTACCAAGGCGCTTCATCAGCAGTCACTGCTTTCCTCGCATTCGTCCCCAAAGCCGCTGGTTTCGCTGCACTCATCATCATCCTCAGCACCGTCGGCTGGATCTACGGCCCCGAAAAGAATCACCTCCCTGAAATCCTCGAAATCCTGCTCTGGGTTATCGCTGTCGCTTCCATGTTCCTTGGCAACGTCCTTGGCATGATCCAGAAATCAGTCAAGCGTGCACTCGCATACTCCTCCGTCGCTCACTCAGGCTACATGGTCATTGGCCTCCTCGTTGGCATACCTGCCGTAGCATCTGACTCAGCAATCGGTAACGGTATCGCTGCCATCATCTTCTACCTCTTCGCCTACGGCCTCGCTTCCGTCGGCTCCTTCGGCATCCTCGCTTGTGTTCGCAACGAAAAAGGTGAAGAAGTCGATTCATACGACGAAATCGCTGGCCTCTTCAAAAACCACAAAGTCATCGCAGCAATACTCGCTCTCTCAGTCTTCTCACTCCTCGGCATGCCACCGCTCATGGGCTTCCTTGGCAAGATCTACATCTTCGGCTCAGCTTTCCAAGCTGGATTCATTTGGCTTGTCATCATCGCCGTCATCAACTCAGCTATCTCAGGTGCTTACTACCTCCGCATCGCAAATGCAGCCTTCTTCGGCAAACCAGCTGAAGGTATCACAGCAACCAACACACCAGGCCGCCTCACCGGCGCCTTCATCGGTGCAGTTGCAACACTCGTACTCGGCTTCACCGGCGGCTTCCTTGTTGACACTGCAAGCCATGCAGCTGAAAAGCCACCAGTGCTGAGAGATGACGAAAGCAAAGATAAAGCCGCAGCATTCGACATCAACCTCGAACCGCAAGCTGCGTTAAACAAAGACATCTACGCTCAATAAACATCAATCAAACAATAACAGAACTGCAAGGCTCACTTCACCGTGAGTCTTGTTTTTTATCACCATCTAAATATGCGGCAATACACCTCTCACCAATCCGCTTTGCTATCTCCCCCGCCCCAACGTTCTGCGACACATGTGCAGTCACAATCGCACCTTCTATCAGCAAATGCAATTCATTCGCCAACCCATTTGGATTATCCGCACCAGCTTCCTTCGATAACTTGTAGATGTATCGCCACAACATATGTTTAAAATCTTTACAAATATTACGGATCGTCTGATCTTCCTGTGCATACTCACCCATCGCATTGATAAAAATACACCCATAAAAACGATCGCTATGCATCCATTCATCTGTAATATCAAACATCGCCATCAATCGTTCGCGTGGTGTTCGCCCCGACTTCTCAATCATGTTCATGTAATAATTTCGAAACGTACTATCGTACTTTCTAAGCGCCGCATAGATAAGTTCTTCCTTCGAATGAAAATGCTGATACATCGTCTTCTTGGAAACACCAGCTTCATTCAATATCCGATCAATCCCAGTACTATGGAATCCCGATTCTTGAAATAACCCAAGTGCTGTATCAACCAGATGCTCACGCCGACTAAGCTGTGTCATGATTGTCTCCTTTCGAGAAACAGATCGGTTCACATCAATACACTAGGCACGCAACTCCCCAAAAGTCACATCACCTAAATCTTTATTTTCTACCAAATCGGCTTTTTCGCCCTCTACGCTAACAGCCGGTAATGTTTCACCCTAATAATCTTGATCCTCTAACTCCCCATGCCTAGAGTTTGCTGCAAATTGGGAAACCGATCTGTCTCCCAAAATGCGAAAAGAAAGAAAAACGGATTTATGCGATTACGTAGGAAGCTGGAGGTTGAATTTACCTTCCCTGATATCAAGGATTCTGCCTTAACCAAACAATCCATGGCAGAAAACAAACTTGAAAGGACACAGCCATGAAAACGCTACGTATTACCATGATCGCATACGCAATACTCGCAATTGCATCCCTCGCCATCGCTCGTGAGGACGAACCCATCAGCACCGTCGGTGCAGAAGGCTACGACCTTGTCTCATATCACAACGGCAACCCACTCAAAGGCAACGGCAACCACGTCGCTGAATACAACGGCATCACATACGTCTTCTCAAACGATGACAATCGTGATCAGTTCCAAAACAGCCCTGATCGTTATCTCCCTCAATTCGGTGGTTATTGCGCATACGGTGTCGCCAGTGGCTACAAAGTCGTTGCTGATCCAACTGTTTGGAAAATTGTTGATGACAAGCTCTACTTCAACTTCAACAAACAAGTACAAAGCGAATGGGTACAGAAACTAGATAAAAACATTCAACAAGCAGACAAAAACTGGGAAAATCTCAAAGACAAAGGTGCTCCAATCTCACTCGTCGGTGACCAGGGTTACGACCTCGTCTCATACCACACTGGCAAACCACAGCACGGCTCAACCGAGTACCACACCAACTACAAAGGCATCACATACCTCTTCACGACCAACGCAAACAAACAAACCTTTGTTAATGATCCAGAAAAATATCTTCCTGCCTATGGCGGCTACTGCGCCTACGGCATCTCAGTCGGCCAAAAGTTTGTCGCTGACCCAACCGTATGGGAAGTCGTAGATGGCAAACTTTACCTCAACCTGGACAAGAAAATTCAAAACATCTGGTCCAAAGATATTCCAGGAAACATTCAAAAAGCTAACACAGAGTGGAATCAAATAAGTGAACAGTCAATGTAAGTCGTTCACGATATTAGTTAACCATGCTGCTACCCAAACATACATACACTAATACATCCCCAATGCTGTGAAAGCTTGTAACATGGACCTGTACTGATTAATTCAGTGCAGGTCTTTTCATTTCAAGCACACCAACCAAACGCCATATTTCATGCCGAAAATTAACCTATAAAAAGGCATGCCGCATTTTTGATCCACTCTCGCAATCTGCAACACCATGGTACGATCGGGCTAGGGCTTCCCATATTTACCACCCTTTAAATATACAAATGACACATTATTTTCGCATAAAAGTCATAAACCTCATCTATGTCATTTCTTTTTTCAGCATATGTACCACCTGTGCTGGATAAACCAAAAATCCCCTACCTAGTATCTGCCACATTCGGTGATTCATAATGGTGATCTATTTACAGCATCGGCCACCATAAATTCAGGAAGAAAAAATACGTCATGGATAGGAAGACGCAAGTGGCCAGACGATGTGCACCAGCATCTAAGGAGCCGTTTTATGAAACGCCTATTCTTTCTCACCGTTGCATCAACATCACTCGCCTTCACGGCCGCCAGCCTTGAAGCTGCGCCCGTCACATTTGAAGCCCGTGGTGTTATCTCCGGCGTTGAAGTATTTGGTTCACCCTCACGCAACGTACTTTCTGCAGGCGACGGCGTACGTGTCCAATTCACATACGACCTCGATTCACGAAACATCCAAACATTTAACAACGGTGATGTGCAAACTGTAAACAACGCCATTACGTCTGTCGTCTATCTCGATGACAACGATAATGTCCTGCATACCATCGACAACCTGCCAAACACAATCACGCAGTCAAACAACTTCGTCAGTCCAAATAACGGCCGTACATACGATGCCTTTGGCTTGAACCTCAACGCCTCACCTAACCCAAGACTGCGTTCTGGCACCGGTGAATTCGCTCAGATTAACTTCTTCTTAAATGCTGACACATTCGGCACAAACTCCGAATTCGGTCTGCCTGTAGACGTTAACCTAGATGGTGGATTTACAAGTGCACGTACAAGTTTCCTCGGCGACAATGGTGAAACCATTCGTTATAACTTCGACTTCTTCACCATCTCAGGCCTCAACTCCGTTAGTAACGGTGATGGCACCCTCGCCGTTCCGACTCCTACTGCCTTCGCCGGTGCACTCATGCTCTTGATTCCAATGGCATTCAAACGTGGCAAGCACGTATAACCCACACACGACTTACATCAATCAATTCCAACAGCCGCGGCTTTCTAGTCGCGGTTGTTTTCATTTATCACCCTACCCCACCCTGAGAAGCCTAACTCATATACACAGCTCCCATCATCCAATACAATAACCCTCACGTGAGAAACATGCG
The DNA here is from genome assembly GCA_016350165.1 of Planctomycetota bacterium. Lineage (GTDB taxonomy): Bacteria > Planctomycetota > Phycisphaerae > Phycisphaerales > Phycisphaeraceae > Poriferisphaera. The sequence goes on from CP066225.1 coordinate 391,175, forward strand.
TTTGGAGAGACGCAATACTAAAACCACAGACAGGGTTTGATCATGAAAGCTGAAACAAGTCGCAAATTCGTCGGAGCTTTCCTCCTCGGCATACTCATCTTCTTCGTACTCATCGCATACATCTTCACCACAATCAATAACCAAACCAACGCCAAACAATTACGTGCACTACCAAACGGCGCTACCGTTATGGAGTACACCAATCCACATGGCGACCGAACAGTTAAATACGAAGGCATTGGCAGACCTGAAAGACTCTTCGTCTATTCACCAAATAGCCTTCATGAAGAGCTTTCAGAGATTGATTACAATCCCGACACTGGCATATTGATCTTTACCATCAAAAAACAAGCCGGCACTAAGATTGATATCTACCAGAAAAAATACCGCATCGAAGGTAAACAGCAACAGGTCACACTTCTCGGAGGCCAACCGCTTAACCCCGACGGAACCGCCAACATTCCTGTTGAACAAAGCGGTTCAAACGCACAAAAAAACGCGTTGCCACAAACTAAAATCCAAACTCCAGAAAAAGAATAAACCCTCATTAAACGCGCTTTTATGCGCACAAACGCGCCTGCATTTTGCGTGTTCGTGCGCAAAAATGCGCCCTTACACTTGAATAGACGCGCGCACGGTACTATTTACAAACCTCACCGCTTTTATGCGCACCAACCCAAGTAAGTGCATTAAATCACTTAGCTTAGTGCTATCGATTCAATCTGTGATCAAATGAAACATTCAGTTTTTTCTGAATTCAAGAATCGCACGTTTTGGCTCAAAACAGCCAAAGAATCGCCAGAAACAGTCAGAAATCGTTAAGAAATCAACAGTTTTGAGCAAAAATAAAAACCACTTTTCCAAACACTTCAAATTTCGTGCGCGCAACAATTCTTATATTAAAAAGCAAGGCATGCACTTAAGTGCATGCCTTGCAGCATCTGCTTACTTTAAGCGGTTAATAGTGATTAATAAGTACTTTACGCTTTTACAAAATGTCGTCGACGCAGCAACAACATGCTAAGCGAAATCAATCCCGCCCCAGCAGCGGAAGGTGTCGGCACTACGATTGTTCCACCATTATCGATAAATTCACTGAGCGTCACAGTACCAACATCAACCAGACCATATATCCCGCCATCAAGCGAAATCGGTCCGGAAGGTTCATCCAGATACGTGATCCCAATGTCGATTTCTTCCCAACCACCAAATCCGATGGAATGTAGATCACCAAGCGCAACACCTTGTTCCAATGCAAATAATGATTCATCTGCAACAATACGTCCTTCTCTAAAGAAGTAATCATCGATATAGTTAAAATCATTACCCGACGCATCACTACCAAGCGATTCATTGGTTACGCCCAAAGTATCGGATTCAAGCGGGAATGACCCTATTACTGCATAAGTCGTATTCGTATCAGTAATAATTGGGTTATCAAGTTGATAGTATTCCCAATCCGTTGAGCCACTGACACCGGACACGGTTGCTAGTACTTCACCTGTATCGTAATTGTAAAGTGTTACGGTTTCGGCATTGCCAGCATTGCCACTCCATTTAGCCAATTCGGTAATGAGGATATCCTCTTCTGCGACGGTGAAAGAATAACCAGCAGTCAAAGGTGTATCGCTTGTACCTTGGTAGGCATACGGACTTTGATTACCGTTGGTGAAACCTCCACCTTTACCGAGTTGATAAAGTGTTTCAGCCTGTGTTTCGCCTGCGATTGTCAGGCTTGACAAGGCAGCTGTTGTTGCAAATGCGGCAATTTTTTTGGGTCGCATTCTGTGCATTCTCATAAAATCCTTTCTTTTGAAGACCATAAAGACGAACGATAACTTGGATCTCCTTGAAGTAAGATCGTTAGAACAAGTACGACTAACGTCGGAGGCATGACTCATATAATGGTGCTGCAGCCTAACCGTTCGTTAGATTTGTCTATTAATTTGGATGTAAAGAGTTGGTGCGTACACCGATCTGGTGTTTTAGAGATTTTATGGTGCTGAGTTTGGTGCAATCTTTCCCTTACCTTGGCGTTAATTAAAGCCCAGATATGTATCTTGACAATCGCCGAATAAAAATCGTCTGGTAGATGTCGTATCAAATGTCAGGGTTGGATGTTTTGATACATATATAAACGACAGTAAACTCTGTTGTACATAGATTACAGAGTCTGGATAGCATCCAAGCTTTAGTATGATTTATTAAGTGAAACCATATATTGGGCTAGAAATATCCCAAGTATTTTCGACTGATATGACTTAACAAAGTAAATTCAGTGGTAATACGAAAACATAACTCATAATGTTATCAATACAAGTCGCGACTATCACTAGATTAATATATCAGTGTGAGACTCACTTCATGTCAATTTCAACAACCAAAGTATGCCTTGGGTGTTTAGACGCTCAAATGATATATCTGAATTTATGCGTTCCGTTTTTTACGTTGCATAATTAGCAAACCGGATACACCAAGTAGTATGAAAGATGCGGGTTCGGGGATTGTGGTGAAAGTAAATTGCTCTTCTGAGTAGTTGCCAACACTGTTGTATACACGAAGATCAAAGATGTGATCGCCTGCGATGATATTGTTCAGTTGAAAGTTAACTGTCTCTTCGTAATCGCCCCAAGCATAATCAAATGTACTCATATCAATCCATTCTTCGCCATCAAGACTGTATTGAGCGGCACTCAATGTGTTTATCGTGATGTCATCCATAAATGGGTTTGGGCTGGTCAATGGTGTGACATGTGCATCAAATGAAAGTTTAAAAATACCTTCCTCATAAGCGTTTGCGATAATGTTTTCGAGTGTGGGGAAAGTGTCGAGGATGTCGGGGATGTCATCGTTGTCTGTGTCTGTCCAACCTACTGCGTCGATTGTGCCTTCTGAAAGGACGTGGCTTGATGATCGGTTCATGAGTGCGGTATGAAAATTATTGTTATATGAACCGTCTTCATGTTTTTCAGCGTTCGTATTGTATGCGTAGAGGTATCCTGCCTGAACGCCTGTATGCTGATTTGAAGAAGCGTATTCATCGCGTGCACCGAAGATGTGGCCCATTTCATGTTTATATGTGTGATATGAATCATCATAAAAACCATTGGTGTATGGGCCATTGACGTATGCACTGGCGCGGCCTGTGTATGGGCGGATGTATGAGGTGAATGACCAGTCAGTGTCGAACCGTTCACGCATGTCGTTGTTATATGTACGTGTTAGTGAGTAGCTACTGGTTGAGGTATAGGATGAATTAAGCCGTCTTAGGATGTCATCGAAATAATATGATTTGGAGTCGTCTGGAATTTCAACTATGTCTTCGCCATCAACTTCGACGAAGTTGAGTTGGATATCGAGCCATTGATTACCGGGTGCGAAACGGTTTTGAGCTTGAGTCTCCCACCATTGCGCAGCTTGCGTAATGCGGTTTTTATGGTCGTTAATTTTAGATGTTGTCCAAGGTGTGGATGAATCTTCTGATTGAACGAAGAAAACATTCCAAACGTACGTGCCGAGCGCATAGCTGCTTGTGTCAGTGTTTTCTGCACCATATGGAGCGAATGCATTTGCGGTGATTGATAGTGAAGCACCTGCTAGACAGCAGGTTGCGAAATTGGTGATAGCCGTTCTGATAGCCATTTTGCCCTCCGGATGATTTCGATTGAAAATACGATCAATGCTTCTTTATAGTGTGGCGTATTCTAATAATGCGTCAAGTCATACATGTTTTTAGATCAAAAAGCACTTTATACAGCATATTTTTCATTAACGATCTTTAGATAGCGAATGCTGCTAGTAATTTAAGGAATTGCGATCTGATCCATGACGTTAAAGAGTGGTTTATGATCAGCGAGGTCTTCGACAGCGTGGTCGGCGCCGGATTGTTTCAGTTGTTCGACAGTGAATGGGCCGGTGGCGACGGCGAAGGCATAACAGTCGTGGGCTTTGGCACAATCAACATCTTTGGGGGTGTCGCCGATGACTATGATGCGTTTAGGATTGGCTTTAACGCCGATGAGTGCTTCGTATTTTTGCATAGCTAGGAGTGTGAGATCGGGACGTGATTCTGCTTCGTCGCCACAAGCTGTGATCGCGAACCATGCGGGGTCGATGCCGATGGATTTTAGTTTGAGTTCTGCACCTTCGGTATAGTTTCCGGTGAGGAGGCCGAGCATAACGGGGGCACCAGATTGTGACATATGATTGAGACGATTAATGAGTTGCTCAATACCTTCATGTGCATGAACGTCGTGGTTTTCGAGTTCTTCTTGAAGTGCTTTAAGGTATGATTTTTTGAATGCTTCATGGTGATCGTGATGATCGTCGATGTTGTTATGTTCAGCTGTTTCGCGATAAATGATGGAGTCGAGGTTACCTGCAAATTGTACTTGCTTGATGGTGAAGTCATCGCCGAAGTGTTCTTTGGCTGAACGTGACCATGCTTTACCACCGGCGCCTTTTGCGTCGAGGATTGTGCCATCAATGTCGAATAGTAGAAGTGTATGGTGCATGGTTTAAAGTGCTCACGGTTTGATTCTGTTTTGAGAGTGGATGTGTGGGAATGCGTTTTTGTGTGCTTATATGGTAGCGGGTTTAGAGTGGGATGTGGATGGTAGATTTTGGTTTTCTAAGAAGTGAGAAGCATGAAAAAAAGCTCGCCATCTGGCGAGCTTTAAGTGATTGTTTGTTTGGTGTCAGTTTTGTCAGCTAAAGAAGCTGATGGTCTGGTAGGTGATGAGCGCGAGACCGTAGGCGAGGACGGACATGTAACCGAGTTGGAAGAAGGCCCATTTCCAGCCGCCTGCTTCGCGTTTGGTGACTGCCTGAGTTGGAAGGCACTGCATTGCGAGGACGTAGAAGACGAGTAACGAGAATGAGGTTGCAGTCGTGAATACTCTGGAGCCATCTTCGCGTGTTTGTCTGTCAAGGACTTGGGCGAATCGGTCGCCATCTTCAGCAACTTCTTCACCGACGCCGTAAACGATGGCGAGGGTGGAGACGATGACTTCACGAGCGGCAAATGATGAGAGAACACCGACATTGATCTGCCAATCGAAGCCGAGTGGGCGGAAGACTGGCTCGAAGATTTTGCCTGCTCGACCAGCTACTGAGTATGCGAGTTCTTCTTTGGCTTGGATGTGTTCGATCTGATTATTGAACTCTGCGACTGCTGTTTCGTCTGTCGTTTGAGTGATTTGCTGCTCGATTTGAGCGATACGTTGCTGTGCTACTGCAGATTCGCCGCCTTCTGGCATCTTTGGATAAGTCGATGCTGCCCAGAGAAGGATTGAGAGGACGAGGATGATGGTACCAGCTTTTTTGACAAAAAGCTTTGCACGATCAAGTGTCAAAAGGGTTGCGGTCTTGATTGAAGGTCTACGGTATGAAGGAAGTTCAATAACGAGCGGGCGAGTGTCGCCTGGGAGGATGGTTTTCTTAAAGAGGAATGCCATGACGAGCGCGGCGATGATGCCGAGTGAGTATGCCCCGGTGAATGCGAGCCCTGCATAGACAGCATTGCCTGCAAAAAGGAGTGCAATGAGCATGACATAGACTGGGAGTCGTGCTGAGCAAGTGAGGAGTGGCAGAACGAGGATGGTGACAAGGCGATCACGACGATCCTCGATGATTTTGGTGGACATGATGGCGGGGATGGCACATGCGTGTGCTGAGAGCATTGGGACAAAGGCACGTCCGGGGAGGCCGACACGACGCATGAGACGGTCCATAACGAAAGCGGCACGCGCCATATAGCCGGTGTCTTCGAGGAGTGTGAGGAAAAAGAAGAGGATGAGGATCTGAGGGAGGAAGACGAGGACGCCGCCAACGCCACCGATTATGCCGTCAACAATGAGAGATTTGAGATCACCCTCACCGAGGAATGAGCCAACCCATGCACCGGCATAACCGAAACCTGCTTCGATCATATCCATTGGGTATGTGGCGATTTGGAAGATGAGGATGAAGACGACGGCCATGACTGCAAAGAATGCAAAGATGCCGATGACTGGGTGTGTAAGAATACGGTCTATGGCCTCGGTCATCGGGCCATGTGTGTGATGTTCATTGTTAACGCCACAACGATCGGAGACTTGTTCAGCCCAATCGAAACGAGCAGCGTATGGACACTCACAACATGAAGAGCACTCTTGGAGTGATTCAGGAGCGATTGCTGGCTTGTAGTGTTCGAGTGAAGTATCGATTGCTTGGCGGAGTTGTTCTATACCGTCACCTGTACGTGCTGAAACAGGGATGACAGGGACGCCAAGATCTTTGGTGAGTGAATCGAGGTTGATTTTGGTCGGCAACTTTTGAGCGAGATCCCACATGTTCAGTGCGACGACGGTGGGGAGTCCCAGCTCGATCGTACGTGCAGCGAGATACAAGTTACGTTCAAGGTTGGTTGCATCGATGACGAGAAGTACAAGATCGGGTTGAGTCATACCTTCGACACGGCCAAGTAAGACATCTTGTGCAACTTTTTCTTCTGGCGTAGCGGCATCTAAGCCATAAAGACCGGGGAGGTCGAGCAGTTCGGCGTCGCCGTGATTGAATTTCACACGAGCTGAACGGTGGTCGATGGTTGTGCCTGCAAAATTAGCGGTTTTTGCACGAAGACCCGAGAACTGGTTGAAGAGTGTCGTCTTACCAGCGTTTGGGTTGCCGACGAGAGCAATGACAGGCAGTTGCGGTTTGCGACTGTCATCATCAACAACAGGTAGTGAAACGGATGAGGTCACGTTCTTGTCCTTTGATCGGCCTAAAACCATGGGTCACTTCTTTGCGGTAAGGCTGGGTATGAGTTGGTAAACACACACAAAATTGATAAATGGAATCGGTAACAGATGCGATTAGCACTTCTTGCCAGAGGAACAGCAAGGCTCTGCATAAACACGTTTTGCGAGACGAGCCGAGACGCCGATGCGAACGCCGACAACTTTGAGGATGAGTGGGTCGCCGGCTTGTATGAGCTGAATGCGACGGCCCTGACAGATGCCCATGGATTTGAGACGTGCGATGTCATCATGTGATGCATCGACGTACTTGATTTCAGCGACCTGATGTGTTTTGAGCTGGTGCATGGGAGTGAGGCCGGTGAGATCCGGCGTGTCAGGTGCTGGTGTTGGTGAGACTGTCTGGGACATCAAAAAGCTCCAATTTTGGAAGCGGCTGATATGTGATCACATGTGACTAACATATCTAATTGAAATTGAGAACCGTTCTCATAATATAGAAATGAAGAATCGCCTCTGCAAGCTGATACGTGGGTTTACTTTGATTTTTTGCGAATGGTTCTCAAAAACGTGGATAAATCTCACATAAGCTGAAGATTTTGAGAAAATGATGGGGTTAGAATCAGGAAAATTCAAATCATGAGCAGGATTAGCTGATTAACAATCGCTAAGAATATGATAATAATGCACTTAACAAAAAAACTGGCATGTATGACATGCCAGTTGCGATAGCTTTGTTATGAGGTCTTCAGATTACCACTGAATGCCTTTTGGCCTGTCTTGCTGCTGCTTCTTGAGCTCCTCCTCGGCCTTTGCACGCTGCTCGGCGGCGAAGTTGAAGGCATCGTTAATTGCATTGGCATATGCCTGAATGTCTTTATTCTCGCTTCTCATGGCGGCTGAGAGGCCGGGGTCATCAGAATCGGCGATCTGTGTTGCGAGATACATGATATTGATCATGGATTCGTTGCTTCTCTGAGCTGCTTCGATAATACGCTGGAACTTGTAGTCCATTTCGCCAATACGCTTGATCGGTGTAAAGCGAACGAGCCACGCTTTGCCCTTGATGTCTGATTCATTGAACTGGTTGTTGTAGAGTTCGCCGATTTTATCCTGAGTCTCAGTGACGTCATATTCCTGATCAGCTGGAAGTGTAGGGAAAACTGTGCCGAGGTATGCGAGGGCTGTGTAGTGGTTCGTATTGTTGGGTGAAGCGGCTGAAGTGAGTGTTGTGTCAATGAGTGTTTTGGTTGGAAAGTTGCCAGCTACTTGTTGTGAGTTGAGAGTTGTTTTTTGGCCAATGATGCCAGGAGCGAGTACGCCGGTGAAAGTTGGTTTTGGATCTGTAACACCTGAAACATTGTAGATGATGGTGTTCTGTGGGTTGGACTGTGCAAAGAGGCCGAAGAGTGTGTAGTCGTAACGGAACTCTACGACAATTTCGCTGTTTTCATCAAGACGAATCTGACGATTAAGATCAACGAGTTGTGGTGGTGATGGTGGCGTTGCCTGACCAAGAATTGTGGCAAGGTTTGAGAGCATGCACTGTCCTGAGACGGTGTATGGTGTGTTCACTGCAAGTGATAGTGGTGCCTTACTGCGAAGACGAACGTTGATTGTGATTGGGTCAAGGAAGTTTGTGCGAGGCGTATCGGATTCTATAAATAGTTGTACCCATGGATCATTCGCTGGATCAGCATTCCAAAGACGTGTTGGGTAACGGTCCATATGACGACGAATCGCATCACCAACAGAAGTTGCTTTGACCTGTTGTTTTGCACTTTGAAGTTGCTCAACAGCCAGAAGAACTGTTGTTGCGTTGCCTTTGTAAACAACATTTTGAAGTGCCTGGTAACGCTGAGTTGGTGTGGGTGCAGTTAATGCTTCGCCGTATAAAGCGTATGGATTTTCGTTTTTGTAAGGCTCGAATGCTGCGCGTGCTGTATCCATGTCATTGTTACGCAATGCGATAAAGCCGCGAGCAATTTGTGCATGAACATTTTCGACTGGATATTGTCTTAGTTCTGCATTTATTTCAGGTGTATCAAAGTTAAACAATGCGCCAACCCAGAGGTAATCTTCTTTGGCGATGACATCGCCCTGCTCTGCTTTTTTAAGTAACTCTTGTTTTACTTTAGCAAAGATTTTTTCAGGACGATCGCCAAGATCAATCGGGTCCATGCCTTGCATAATGGCGAGTTGCGTCAGCAAAATTTCCAACGGCAATTCAACTGCAGGAATTTGTTCTTTGGTTGCATCGCCAAGGTTTTGGCCTGAAGAAAAGGCTTGTTGTTGTGCTTGTAGTCGTGCTTGTGCATTGAGAAAATCTTCATAATCATCAATGATTTTGAGTGCGAGATCACGTCGTCCGGTGCATGCCATAGCAATGCTCCAGAGCTTGACCTGATCGACCGTGAGTGATGATTCAGACATTGCAGCAGCAGACCGGAATTGTTCTGCTGCACGCGTGAAAACACCTTGGCTCATGAGGAGTTCAGCAAGTTCAAGACGAGTTTGTGCGTTGTATGGCATTGCACGAATCATGCCGACAAGCGCAGCGCCAGTTTGCTGCATCGTCGCATTCATACCGCCAATCATTTGGTAAGTCAGCGCGGCGGCATCTGGGTTTGCTTCATCGAGACGTGATGCTTCAGCGAGCCATTGAAGGGCTTTACGTGTGTTGCCCATTTCATTGGCTGATGTTGCAGCATAAACAGCAAGACGACTGCGAAGCGGTTGACTAAAACGTGTCGCAGCTTTTGAGTTCAGAATTGCTTCGATTTTAGCGGTACGTGCGTCGAGAGTTTGTTGCTTTTCAACGAGCTTCAAAATGAGTTCATATTGTGCAACATCATCTTCGGGTCGTAGTGCAAGGTATTTTCTGAGTGCGTTTTCGTAGCCTTGCTGATCACCTTCGAGATTAGAGAGTTCACCGCGCAAACGCCAGAGTTCAGCATCGTTCGGTGTGAGCGAGAGTGCTAGATCCATGAGAATACGAGCACGTGTAAGTTGATCTGGACGCACTTCACCTTCACCCGCCAGAGCGAAGTTAGAGATTTGAACAAACTGAGAAGCGAGTAGCTCGTCATCAGTCTGTTTTGGCGTGGTGGCAAGCGTTTGGGCTGAGAGTGTTGAAGTACAGAAGAAAACTGTCAGCAATGCACCCCAGATAAATGCGCTTATACGCATGTATTTTCCATCCTTCACGAATCCTGTCCCTTTCAGCGTTATGAAAACGCGATGTGATCAAATTTAAAAATACAAAGCTCTAGAAAGACTGTAGAGCGATGACGCCGACAGCTCCAGCGGTAGCCATGAGGAAAGTCAGAGCGGCGGAGAGTTTGAGGAGGCTTGTGTATTGTCTTGAAGCCTTGGGGCAAATCTGGTCGGCGACCATTCGCATGAGTACAAATTCACCAGCAGCGATGAAAGCAATGCCGATGAGTGTAGCGAATGAACCTTGCGTCTGAAACAAAGCGGCAAATCCGATGGTAATCAGAGCGGACGCCCAAACGGCGGCTAACGACACTGCAAACAGTCTTAAAGCCTGTAAAACCCGCATCGGCAATCCTCGTGCCCAGTCTTCAGGTGAAAGAGGCTTTTCGGCAAGACTAAAGGTTATAAAAGCATACAACCGTCAGTGTTGCCACATACCGACATTGTCTCAAAACAGCCAAGCTGCATGATCGTCACATTTTAACATCAGCAGGGACAATCCGTCACGCGTCAATTGTGAGTATTATCGAATTTAAACAGTTATGTTTATTGGTGTTAGCTTAGAGTTTGAGACCCGAAGCCAAATGACGTGTGAATTGCTCGACTGCAATCACGACAGCATCACGCCCATGCTCACGATTCTCCGCGATACGACGTACCAATGCAGAACCCACAATCGCAGCATCAGCGACATTCACGACCGTTTTAACCTGATCAGCATTGGAGATGCCGAAGCCGACAGCAATCGGGAGATCCGTAACCTCACGCAAGGCTTGAATACGATCAGGCAACTCTTCGGGAAGAGCTACACTTTCACCCGTGATGCCAGCACGTGACATGAGGTAAATGAAGCCGCTACTGCGTTTTGCGATTTCTTTTGCACGATCGAGCGGCGTATTGGGTGAAATAAGAATGCTTAAAACAAGGCCTGCGTCTTTGATACGTTGATACAGCCGTTCAGATTCTTCGAGAGGGACATCGGGGACAATGAAGCCGTCGATGCCCACTTCTGCAGCACGATCAATGAAAGCTTGATCACCCCATCGATGAATGATGGAGTATGAAACCATAGCGACGAGGCCGATGGTAAGCTGATCACGTAGCTCTGAGACCATGTTAAAGACTTGCTCAACCTTCAAATCACGTGAAAGTGCATAATGCATGGAGCTTTCGATCACTGGCCCGTCAGCAATAGGGTCGCTGAATGGGAAACCCAGTTCACAGATTGAAGCTCCGCCTCGCTGGAGTGCAAGGAGTATTTGACCTGTTGTTTTAAGATCTGGATCGCCAACGGTGACGTAAGGCATCAGAGCCTTGCCATCAGTATCTCCTGCGTTGCGTGATTCAGCCAAACCCTTGAATATATTCTCGATTCGATTCATGGGCTGTAGTCTAAGCCGACTGTGAATCAGGTTCAATCTGAAGGACAAAAGAGTTTGCGATCTGCTTAACAATATTGCGATATTCTTCAACAAAAATTGCGTTTACGTGAGAGCAGCAAATAGATACTGGTAGGCTGCTCGAACGCTTATTACAATAGTAAGCAGAACAATTTACGTGTTAATAACGTAAATATCATACATGTGCGCAAGCTCGAATTCGGGAGGCTGGCACGTTGTACTGGAATTTGTAATCACACCGCATCGCCGTGGGGTACATTAAGTTAGTCAATGTTTACATCAAGCAAATTCAAATCCAGATCTGTCTTTTTACTGCAATCGTGCCAATCAATCGTGATTGCATCCTATGAAGATTTTGCACATCGCTCAAGATTAATCGCAAACCTGGAACACAAGCGTCAGTTGCCTGTGTGGGATCGGTTGATGTTCATTGCTGCAGTCGCAACGGCTTTGCTTGAACTGGAACAGCGAATGAAGCCGAAGGATTTTCAAAACTTCTTCAAAGTGCTTTGCACCATGATGGTCAAATATGATGAAAAAGGTGATGAAATGCTGACTCACCTGATCATGTTTATTCATCAACGTGCAGAATATAACGTGCCATACACAGACTCAATCGGCTCATGGGTCATCTCCAATATCAAAGGCTCAACGCCAACTGAAGCTGAGTTGCAAGTATCTCCAATGATCGGCAACTATCTGAGTGATTCGCTGACCTCGTGGTGGACACGTGCGTAACAAATCACGTAAGTCGTGGTGGGGAATGTGCATATCAACAAATTTCTTTGGATTTCACCTATTGAGCATCATTTCGCGTATATTCTTTTTTAATGCGAGAACGACTGCTCCGACAAACACCCACCCTGATTGCAGCTTACTTTTTAATCGGCTGCCTCATGCGTTTAGCTTCGTCACCAACACTTGAAATGGATGAAGCTGAGCAGGTACTTCTTTCACAACTACCACTCCGCTGGGTTTATGGCTCTCAACCACCACTCTACACATGGCTCCAATCGTTCGTCTTCAAAATCTTCGGTGAATCAATCTTCTCACTCGTCATACTTAAAAACTTTCTCCTTGCATCAACATTCTTACTCACGTGGGCAACGATCAAACGTTTGACTGCTTCATATTTATACGCAGCAATCGGTGCATTACTTTTAATGCTCGTACCTCAATATATATGGGAATCACAACGCGACTTGACGCACTCGGTTCTCGTTACGACCTGTACAGCTCTCACGGTTTATTTACTCGTTCGGATCTACCAAACGCAATCACTCAGTACATACATTGCATTAGGTCTTGCAATTGCTGCAGGCATGCTCTCGAAATATAACTTCATTTTTCCTGTCGCAGGCTTCATCATTGCAGCATTTTTTTTCAAACAAACACGCGAATGCCTTTTCAATTACAAAGCACTCATTACCACAGTAATCGCTGTTTTAATCATTGCATATCAACTCAGCCACGTACTAAGTTCACAGGCTGAAGTCAGCACAGACATCAGTGATTTTGCGATGACCAGCATTTCCATGACCACTGTATTTAAAGGGCTGTATTCTTTTATTGGCAATACTTTCGCTTTTGTCGTCCTGCTTGTAGCTATACCGTTTGCTGCTTTATATGGCTCTGAAGAACAGGATGAACTGCAAGAAGATGCGTTGGATATACGAAAGTATTTTGGGCTTTCATTGCTCACAATTATTCTGATCACACTCGCAATCTTTGCAGTCACCGGTGGTACAGACATTAAAGATCGTTGGCTTCAACCGCTCTACTATGTGCTCCCTCTTTACCTATGCTTGAGACTCGCACCACACTACGATGAAGCCAGACAAAATCTCGTTATGATCGTCAGTGCCGTCGTAGGTTTGGTCATCTTCTTTATCCTACCATTGCAACCGATTCTCTCTCCAATGACAGGAAATCCTTCAAGAAGAAACGTGCCTTACCGCGAGTTAGCAGAAAAACTCATCAAGAAAAAAGAGAACTTACCACAGATCATCGCAAACAATCGGCGTATCGGCGGCAACCTTAAACTATTACTTCCACATGCACGTGTCATCACAGCCGATTTACCTTCTGTATCAGTTGACCCGACACTGCCAACACTCGTCATCTGGAATGGCGGCGAGTCTAATATGCCACCCCAAAACCTTTTCGATTTGGTGCGTGACGATTTCGGCATTGAGTTGCCTGACACACCTCTAGACACAGTCACAGCCAAACAGTACTACACTTCAAAGCACAACTTCACACTGGCGTATGACATCATCAACTCGCAATGATCGCCCTCCCCTGTAGCTGGGATACACCAAAATAAAAAATATTAACGAGAAGCCAATCAGCTCTTGATGGTATGAAGTAAATATGCACTGATTGGAAGATTGATAATCACTGGTAGCCAAGCTGCACTTGCTGGGCCGAGATAACTATTGCCAGCCTGCAGTACGATCACGCCACCTGCCCATGCACCAACACATGCACCAGCAGCCTTGAGCCCCTGCTTAAGCATGTTGCCAGGGATGCGAGTCAGGAAGTAAGGTAAGCCGATCACAAGCACCAGAACATTCAAAATAATCAGGCTAAATCGACTCCAGATAATACGAGTCACACCTTCAACATCCTTCGCAAGCAATGCTGGGTTATTTCGCATCGTCTGCAAATCACCGATCGACATTAATTGACGATACATGTCATTCTGACGCAATTTCAAAACCGTTGGCGAAAGGTCTGTCTGGAAAAATTCGATCGCATCATGGCCAGAAGGTGGCGTAAACACAGCCCCCTGTACCAATTTCCATCCACCATTATTACCATCCCATGATGCTTGTGTCGCACGGATTTGTTGTTTAGTCAATCCTTTTTCGTCACGCACAAGGATCGTAATGCCCTTATTGAATTGCTCTTCATCTTTCAAGAAGTTCGCGCCACTGATGAGATTACCTTCACCATCACGTGCAAAAATTACTGGCGCATCACGGTTTTCATTTCGCTTCAAATCAAGTTTGTCACGAGTAATTCTCTCAGCCATGGCTGGTATAGCATATTCCTGCAGAGGCAAGTTGATCAGACTCAAAATACCGCCCACGATCACAATCGGCAGCGCAACCCGATACAAACTGATACCACTCGCAATAATAGCTGTCAGTTCCCTTGCACGTATCATTGCAGAAAACGTAAAGCCCATTGCAGCAGTTACGATTAGCCCTGAAAAGAAGACATAAATCAGCAACATCATCGGCGTGTAATAATCAACAATATGCCACACTGTCCCAATAAAGCTACTAATACTACCCGGCTCAATATCATTCTTAATCTGCTTGATTTGCGCTTTCTGCAGATTCAATTCTCTTGCAATAACGTCATCACTGGCCTTCTTATCAAACAGGTCAACCAACTTCTCAGATGGCACGCCATAAGCATTTGCCGCCGATTCAATATTCTGAACCTTCGCCGTATTCGCACCTGCTTTAATGAAGTCATCCATATTGATCGTCAAATCAACAAGCACAAACAACAACATCAACACCGCGAGCAGAATCACGAAGTTAACGAGAAAATTCTTGATGATGTAAAGACTCAAAGTCTTCATGTATTACGATCTCATGCTCCATACGGAGCGGTTCATTTAGTTCTTTGCCAGTTTACAGTAGCTCACACCAATAACAGCCATCAATACCAAGTTACCCGTCCAAAGCAATGACAAACTCATCGCCAAAGGTACCTCGACTCGACCGGCCATATTCTGACCAGAGTTCATGATTATGATGCTCAATATCGCAAGCAGGAAACTCCAGAAGTACACCACCAACGGCATCTGATGCTTAAACAGCATACTCAGCATCGCACCAAGCAAGAGTAGCAAACTACAAGCTATGGCTGCAGCAGCTCTCTCATGCAAATGGCCACGAATGCGGTGAGACAATTTCTGCAGTCCCTCACTCAAACGGCTATAAGCACCAATCACACTTCCCGAACTCTGATACCGCGCGCTTTCAGCTTGCTGCATCACATCACGGACATCAATTTCGTTAGTCGCTTTATTGACCATCGATTGCCCACTCCACACAACCGTCGGCAGCTCATAACTCTTCTTCGGCGTGGGTGAATCACCATCCGGTATCAAAAGCACACCCTTACCATCTGCTCCCAGTTCAAGCTTCAGATAAGGCTGACCTGCCATATTCTTTTCATTGTTCACACGAACGCTAACCTCAGCAGTATCTGCTTTGACTGTTTCATTCGCATAATTCTGACCGACGATCTTCTCAACCACCGTGACTTTCTCATCACCCATCGAGACAAGCATCAGCTTGCCATCAAAAACACGTGAAGATGGTGCACTGATCTCAAAGATCTTCTTGTCATCGTATCCCACACCCTTGAATACCAATGGTTTCCCATCAGGCACTGCAGCCTCTCGGATCCGTTGCACAAGATCCTCAGCCGCCAATGCTTTAATCAAATTCTCTTTACGTTGCGCAATATCCTGGAATCGTTCAGGCTCTCGCTCAAGCTGATAAAGCTCAGGCCATGACAAAAACTTCGGCTTATCACGGAATGGATTCGGCTGCTTCATCGGCGGCCACTCCACACGACCCTTCATTTCAATACGTCCAGTATCCGGATCATTGTAATAAGCATCTTCCAAAACAATCTGCACGGTCGATGCATTGTGCTTTGGATCATCACGCATAAACAGCCACGCCTCACGTGCGCTGCCATCGTTCTTCATCACACCATCACGATTAAACTGACTCACAGCCACACCTTCCAAACGGATGATGTTTGTCAGTGTTGGATCAGTATTCAAATGCTCATCAGTTACAGGGAATTGTTCTGCACTATTCGCATACAAAGCAAAGCCGCTTTGAACATACGGCTTCCCTTCACTCAAACTACTTACCAAACCTGTAATCAAATCTTTCTGAACAGTCTTCTCAGCTTGCTGGAAGAATGCAGGGATCACAAAGTTCGACAAACTGAACAATCCCATCGTCAATGCAACTCCAAGCACGATCACCGGCATCAAAATCGCTCGGTAACTCATGCCACTCGCGCTGCATGCCGTAATTTCGTTGTCTTGTACCAGACGAATGAACACCAACGTGCTCGCAAACGCACCTGCGAACGGCAGCGCAAAACCCAACATCGTTGGTGCTGTCAGTACCACAAACTTGGCGAACAAGATCGGTGACAACTGACCATCACTCAACGGCTTAATCGCCGCAGCAAAACTAATCACCAACATCAATGTGACAACCGATGCTGTGAGCAGCTTCAACAGTTCCTTGAGGATGTATTTATAGAATGTCCAAGCCATATTAAGTTCAATCCACCTACACCCGTCCCTGAACAGAACCGCTCGCCATCCTGACGTAACCAAAATATCGTCCGTGCCGATGCTTGCGGCTTACCATTCCGCTAACTGAGCTAATTCACTTCAAGTCTCGCGGGTTTATTCGCTCAACAAAAGCAGTAAATCACTTTCCTGATACAAGTTATACGTACGACCTAATGGTCAACGCGCAATACTTAAACCAAAAACGCCCTAAAAGTTGGCTTACTCAGACCCACACCCATACTCGGGCTGACTCTAGGCTTACCAATGCCTTACGACCAGTTTAACCGCAGGTATTTCTTTCTGCAGCTTTCAACATCCCCTTTCCCCCATTTACGCCACATCTGGCAGCAATTTTTCGCCAGACATTTACATTACGAGCACACTCACCCCATAGTTCAGTTCGCTCACCAAACTCACTTCACTGTCGCTCGTTGCATCTTAATCAGCTTTTTGATCCCCTTCTCAGCCAAATCCATCATCAAATCCAGCTCAGAGCGGCTAAACACCCCTGCCTCGCCCGTCCCCTGCACCTCAACAAACTGGCCCTTGTGGTTCATCGCGACATTCATGTCCACTTCAGCCTTCACATCCAGCTCATAATCCAGATCCAGATAGGCCTGCCCATCCACAATCCCCACACTGATCGCCGCCATCGGCCCCTTAACAGGATTCTTCTTGATCAACCCCTCACTCATCGCCCACTGCACCGCCTTCGTCATCGCGATCCAAGCACCAGTGATCGAAGCTGTACGAGTCCCGCCATCTGCTTTTATGACATCACAGTCACACGTAATCGCAACGCCCGGCATCTTCTCCAGATCCACCGCAGCCCTCAGCGCCCTCCCAATCAATCGCTGTATTTCAGTACCACGCGAATCATTCCCACGACGCTTACGATCAGGTGTACTGCCCGGCAACATGTTGTACTCAGCCGTCACCCAACCCTTCACATAATTCCCCTCTTCATCCTTTGGCAACCACGTCGGCGGATTACTCGCCACACTCGCCGTACAGATAATTTTCGTTTCACCCATTTCAATCAAAATACTTCCAGGCGCAGCTCCCGGAAAGTCACTGATCTTCACATCCCTGAGTGCATTCGCACGACGCTTCTTTTTTGTGGTTGTTGACATACCACACATTGTCGCCATTCCCCTCCTCACCGCAACCTATCTAAGCGAAAGAAAACATTAGCTAAGAAAAAAAACTAATGCCTCGTAAGCAATAGCTTCTCATAAAAATCGCTTGAACATTTTCATCTTCCGGGGGTCGCCAAACTCTCCGCCTCCGCAACCTCCGGCACACTCCCCCAAATCTTCTCCAACACTTCTTCTTTACTCACGCCTCCCCACAACCCATTCTGATTCCCAGCACGCAGCCCATCAAACAGACTAATTATCCGCTGCATTTCTTCCTCACTCGGCTTATCCATCCCCCAAACCCGAATACTCTCGTGAGGCGTCTGCCCCATCATCTCCCCATCATATGCAAGCTCTTCAAACAACTTCTCGCCAGGCCGCGCACCCGTCACATCAATCTCCACATCAACCCCCGGCTCAAAACCCATCGCCACAACAAACCGCTTCGCCATATCCATAATCCGAATCGACTCACCCATATCCAGCAAAAACACTTCACCACCCTCAGCATATGCACCAGCCTGCAGAACCAAACCAGCCGCTTCTGGAATCGTCATAAAATACCGTGTCATACGATCATCAGTCACCGTCACAGGCCCACCTCTGCCCAACTGCTCACTCCAAATCGGCAGCACACTACAAGCACTACCCAACACATTCCCAAACCGCACCATCGTAAACACAGTCTCACTCTGACTATTCATCCACTGCACATACAACTCAGCCAACCGCTTCGTCGCCCCCATCACACTCGAAGGATTCACAGCCTTATCCGTCGAGATCATCACCACCCGCTCAACACCCCACTGATGTGCAGCATCCGCCACATTTTTTGTACCAAAATAATTATTCTCAACAGCCTCACTCGGATGTCCCTCCATCATTGGCACATGCTTATGCGCCGCCGCATGAAAGATCACATCAGGCCGCTCCTGCTCCACTAGATCACTCGTCCGCTCACGTTTCGTAATATCCCCCAGCACCGTCTTCACCTTAATCTCACCAAACACCCGTCGCAGCTCGCGGTCAATCTCAAACAAACTATTCTCAGATCGATCCATCAGCACCAGCTTGCTCGGCCCAAACCGACACACAATCCGCGCGATCTCACTACCAATCGATCCACCAGCACCAGTAATCAGCACCGTCTTTCCAGTAACGATCTCCCGAATCGGCCCCTCATCCAACGGCCTCGGCTGACGATCAATCAGCTTCGCCACATCCAAAGGCTCGCGGCTATTCATCGATACCTTCCCACCACCCACATGCACATGCTCAGCCCCACCCACATCACTTCTACCATTCAACTGATCGCTCAACGTCGGCATATAACACCAACTCACACCCAAATGATCCAACTCCCTAGTCACGCCCTTCAGTTCCCCATCCATACTCACCGGCAAACTCACCAGCACCTGCCCCACTTTCTTGCTCTCCACAACCTCTCTCAGACCTTCCAATCCACCCAGCAACCTCATCCCCAATTCCTTCTCTTCACCAGCACCTCTTACCGTCAAACACCCAACCAATTCAGGGCAATCTTCAACAACCTTCAGGCAATGTGATAACTGACCGACACTCAATGCCGTACCCACAACCAGCGTAACACGCTTTTCTCTCCGATAACCACCCATTTCTACGTTAACTGGATCATTCATATCTACTTTATCGGCCCTCCTCTTTCGCCTTCTCCAACACCCATTTCCCATTATAAAAAAAGTCCGCAAATTTCCGGTTTTTTCGTCTGTAACGTCTAAACCAATTCTCACTTCTTGTCGATACAACCTCAGTCAGCACCTCAATCTGACACACGTCATTGACATACTACTTCATTAATTTTTGCACCCCTCATTTCGATTCCGGGTAATCTGGCTGAGCGGGAGCAGGGACGGGACATGTTTGGATCCAGGACGATCCAGGAGTGATGAATCATGCCATTAACTTTGGGCACCGCTAATAACGAAGGACGCGAACATCCGCGTATTAAACTTCCCGCTATGTACACCCTTCTGCGGGTCAAAAAGCAAGGCAAACAACACTTCGATCGAACCGGTCACATATACGACATCTCAATATCAGGCATGCGTTTCGAACTCGACTACCCATTACAACCAGGCGAACTCGTTGACGTAAAAGTCATGCTACCCGGCTCATCACAACTCACATTCGCCGCAACTGGCGTCGTCATCCGCATGCACTCCGACGACAACGTCGGCCCAGTCCGTATGGGACTCGCATTCCAAGAATTTAACTCCATCGCTGACAAACACAAACTACAACAATACATCAACTATCGCGGCTTCCTCCCAGAAGACGCCCCAGCACGAGCCGCATAACTCATCCCCCTCATAAAAAACAAAACATCAACCCATAGAAAAACGCTGCTCGTAAAAAAGCAGCGTTTTTCTTATTAATCTCTACAGTGTTTTCAATGTCGTAACGTATACAAGCCCCTTTTGATCCAATCAATATATTCCTCCGTCTCAACTAGCCGCGGGCTAACAGCCCGCCGGTCTTCTAACACTCCGCAATCAGATCCTCCCAAGCCCCGTACCGCCGGTGCGGGGGTATCACTCCAACCAACGACACGTTGCAGTGAAATAACTCAAGTAGCTGCGGTCAAACCTGACCGCAGGAATTATTCGTTCAACCAACGGCACGCTCAAGTGAAACAAATCAACAATAGCCAGCGATCCTCGATCACCGGAAGCCCCATAGCTCCTCACCGCAAAACTCAGTTCCCGACGCCCTGTAGAAATGCTTCTTAAGGGCAATAATTAGGATCAATCCAACCAATGTTCGAAACTCAAAAAGGCTGTTTCGAAACTTTCGAATTGATTATCATCTATTCGAAAGTTAGATTCTCAAAGGGCTTCTACAGAGCATACCTGACACCTTTTCTTCCTCCTGATATTCACTTTTTCCGTTTAATCTGTCTATATTTCAGTACAACACCAATCACAAACACTATAAATCCTGATAAAGGACCTATTAAAAGGCACAGATTGGAAGTCGGTCCTTCAACATTCAAAAATAAATATCTGGAGAAAAAAGCTCCTAAAACAAGTAAAAAAATACCAATTATGATCAGCAAATTATTCACTCTAAAATCCTTGTGTTGTAATTCTCTCCAGTCCAAGTTCCCGACCATTAAATTCTCACAATCACTGTGCACTTCTATTTCGCCAACCCAAAAAACTTCTCCGCATTCCCATCTACCACCTTCGTAAAATCTTTCACACTCAATCCTTTTCGCTCCGCCAAAAACGCAGCCGTATGTACCACATACTTTGGCTCATTCGTCCTCACCTTACGATAAGGTGCAGGCGTCAAATACGGCGAATCCGTCTCCACAAACATTCGTTCAAGAGGAACCAAATCACTTGCCTCAGCAATCTCGCTCGCATTCTTAAACGTAACGATCCCCGTAAAACCGATCATCGCGCCCAGATCCAAAATCTTCTTCGCATCAACCGAGTCACCTGTAAAGCAGTGGAACACAAATCGCTCACCGCTAATCCCCGCCTCCTTAATCATCGCAATCGTATCATCCGTCGCCTTGCGGTTATGGATAATAATAGGCAACTTCGCAAACGCTTCTTCCTTCGCCAACTCCAACTGCCAACCAAACACCCGTCTCTGATCTTCCGCAGGTGGATCAGGATAATGCCAATCCAAACCCATCTCACCCAATGCAACAATCTTCTTCCCCTCATACCCCTTTAGCACATCCCTCAAACCCTCTTTCAAATCATCCCCATCTTCATACCCCTCAGAATAATGCGGATGCACACCAACCGTCGCAAATACGCAATCATGTCTCCGCGCAACACCCACTGCCTTCGCAGCATCACTTGCCGTCGTCCCCACACAGATCATCCGGTCAACCCCAGCTTCATTCGCCGCAACAACAACCTCATCCTCCCGCTCCGCCAAACCGTCATACGTCAAATGACAATGCGTATCAATCATCACAAATTCCTTATCCCACCCTACGATTCACGACTGAATTCAACATACCTTTTCACAGGTGCCATACAACTATTATCACTGCACACCTGATATTGTAAAACCAGCCCCTCCAAATCCTCCCCACCCCGTTTCGCAACCCTCACCTCAATCCGCACCAATTCTTCATACACACCCACCATCTGCCCAGCCATCTCCTTCATCCGCACATCAGGATATTTAACCTCAATCTCCCACCCCTTAGCTACATCACTCTCTCTCAGCCCCACCTCCGTTGGCACTAATGACATCCCATCCACCACAGCAAAATCGCCATGCCCATTCACATGCAGCCCCTCTCCAATCTCCAGCTCCATCAAATATCCCTCATCACCCACACGTTCACCCCGCACAATCACACCACCATTCTCCATCCCAACTTCCTCACCACCATGCTCAATTTTTCTCTCTTCCAAACGCTTCCGCCATTTGATCGGCAACACCCGCTCCGCTCTAATCAGCCACTGCACCAAACCCATCGTTCCACCACCAAACTTCTCGATCCGATCCGCATAACTCCGCAAATCCCTCACCACTCGCTTCGCATAATACTCCTTCAACGTCATCTCATATAACCCCAACACAACCCCCACCATCGCACTCGCCCCGCTCGGCATCGCCCCATCATCAACCGACCTCACACGTACAAATAATCCACTCCCCGTTTTCGCATCACCCTCACGCCCTTCCGCCACATCAAAATACCCACCACCCCTTACCCCAAACTTCTCAATCGCAATCGCGCACAACCGCTCCACCTCCTGTAGATACAAACCGCTCTTTGCATGCCCTGCTCTAATCAGCCGCTGCATCCCCCGCATCAACAGCGCATAATCCTCCAACATCCCAATCCCGATCCCCCCCGCATCAACCTCCCCATTCATCACCCGCTTCACCTCATCCCCATCTACCATCTTTTCAAGCATTGAATCAACACACCGTCCCGCCGCCTCAATATATTTTTCTTCACCCAAAACCCGACCCACATCCGCCAATCCTCCTGCAATCAAACCATTCCACCCAGTCAAAATCTTCTCATCCCGCACCGGCTGCTTACGCTCATCCCGCGCCGCCTTCAATCGCCGCACAATTTCAACCCGCTCCTCTTCACTCACCACCTGCCCTCCCCTGCGCAAATCAGCTCTCACTAAAACATTCATCGCCCCCACTTCCGGATGATGCGGGTCTTGAAAATTCGTCCCATCCTCCAATCCAAACATCGCCCCCGCCTTCTGAACCAAATCCTCATCCCCCACCGCCTCTCTAACCTGCGCATAGTCCCAGACATAATTCCCACCCTCCAACCCATCCACCTCCGCATCCTGCGCACTATAAAACAAACTGCTCCCCTCATCCCGCATCTCATCCATCAAATACTCACACGACTCTCTCATCACTCTTTCATACTCACCCCTTACTTCTTCCTCTCTCTCCAACTCATACCCCCGCGCATACAGACTCAACAACTGCCCTTGGTCATACCCCATCTTCTCAAAGTGTGGCACAACCCACTCTCGATCAACCGAATAACGGTGGAACCCGCCCCCCAACTGATCGTACAACCCCCCATTACACATCATCCCCAGCGTATGCCGCACCAAATCCCAAACATCCCCCGCTCGCCCCACATCTGCCCCCTCTTGTTTCGCATCCCCCCAATACTCAACCGCCTCACACACACCCTCCCAAACCACCGCCTGCGGAAACTTCGGTCCCCGCTCCCCAATCCCTCCCCACCTAACATCAAACCCTTTCAAAACCTCATCCACTACACCAAGCCCTATCTCCGCATCCAATCCATTTCCCTCTCCACTCTGCTCCATCACCTGCTTCACCACCCCCGCCAACTTCGTCGCCTGCTGCTCAACCTCTAACCTTCGATTAGCCCACAGATCACTGATTCCATTAACCAAATCCCCAAACCCCGGCCGTCCATATTTCCCCTCCGCCGGAAAATACGTCCCACAATAAAACGGCCTTCCCTCATGATCCAAAAATACATTCATTGGCCACCCCCCACTCCCCGTCATCACCTGCGTCGCAACCATATACACTGCATCAACATCTCCCCTTTCCTCCCGGTCAACCTTCACACAAACCAACTTTTCATTCATCAACTCTGCCATCCGCTCATTCTCAAACACCTCGCGTTCCATCACGTGGCACCAGTAACACGTCGAATACCCCACACTCACCAACAACGGTACATCCCTCCGCCTCGCCTCTTCAAATGCCTCATCACTCCACGCCCACCAATCCACCGGATTATGCGCATGCTGTCGCAAATACAAACTCCCCTCATTCACCAACCGATTCGTATATTCATGTTCACCATCTCTATTCATCGCTTAGTCTCCTCATGCCACGCCCCTCATACTTCATCATATCACCATTTTTTCAGGACATAACCATCCTCTGTCAAACAAAAAAGCTGCCCTGCCAAACAGAACAGCTTTACTTCTCATTTATTTTTCATCAACCTAAAAACCCTTCCCTTTCCCCTTCACATCCCGCCACATCGGCCCACGCTTCGCTTCAACCTTATCTTCCACCACATCATTCAACTCATACATAAAATCAAGCCCCGTCATCCCCTCAATCTCATCAACACTCACCACATACTTACTCAACGCCATCCCCTTCACACGACTCTCAACATTCGGCAAATAAAACGCCAATGCCTCAACCTTATCACCTGCACTCTTCCTCACAACAATCTTATAAAACCCATCTGGCTTCCAAACCTTACGCCCCGGCAAAAAACCACTCCCCATACTCTTTCCCTCTCCCTTAAACACCGGGCCAGTAAACACCCAAACCACGCCATAATCCCTCGCATACTCCGTACAAATTCGCTCCAACTGCAACCACGCAAGTTGATTCAGCTTTCCTACCTGTGGCCAAACATTCGTCGTATAAAACGAATCCTTACCAGCGTCATACCCCCAGCCTCTTGCATCATCAAACTGCACCATATGCCCGCGGTCCCAAACCCTCTTCCCCTTTTCATTGTTGTAATCCTTATGATTACTTACCTCATAACCATTACGCACGAGCCACTTATCCGACTTAAACTTACTCGACCTTTTCACCTCACCATGCGCATCCGCCATCTCAGCTGTTAACTTAATCGCTGTCCATCTCGGCCCCATCGCCTGCCCGTCATAATAAACACTAAAACCGCGATATTTCCTCACAGTCATCAGCTTCGAATTATGCCGTACATATGTAGGCTCACCAAACACAACATGTGGTTCTTCACTCCCCAAATCCCACGCACCCTTAGGCCAAGGAATCACCTCAACCTTTACCTCTTTCTCAATCCTCTCCCCCACTTCCTTTTTCACTTCACCCTTCGCAACCTTAACCTTCTTGCCTTCCTCTAATGCTTGATTAGACACAGTCCCCGCCAACTGTCCCTTATCTTCCTTTACCTCTTGCTTATCCGCAGCATTATTCTTCGCAATACGATCATAATCGATCCGCGTGTTCGTGTTCGACGAACAGCCAACTAGGAACATCCCCACTAACATCAACATTAAAACACCAGCTTGTTTCATCATTTGATTCCCTTTTTATTCCTCATCAAAATACACTCTGTATTCCCCGTCATTTCCTACAAGTGTACCCTATTTAATACTTCTACGTCCGCTAAAATCTTTCGTCATCGCAATCTATTGCCTTCCATCATCTCCCCTCCTAACCTTTATCGCAAGCCCTCTATACCACTTGCATTTTCCAAGCTAAAATCACGCATGAGATTAATACACACCGATTGGTCACGTGAGAGACACAGCATGAAACCAACCAATGTATCACCTTGCATTGTCACCGAAAAAATCGATGAGTGCCGTAAGTTCTATACCAAACATTTCAATGCAATTGTCACGTTTGACTGTGGCTGGTTCATCAACATCTCACTCAATACCTCTGATAGAGATGTCACCTCTATCCAATTCATGTCCCCACGCACACCCGATCAACCAACTTATCCCGGCCAAGGTATCACCTTCAATATCGATGTCCCATCCGCTGACGAGTTCCACAAAAAACTCGTAACCAACAACGGCCTCCCTGCCCAACTCCCCCTCGATGATCACCCATGGGGCGATCGTGGATTCGCCGTCATCGACCCTGCAGGCGTCACCCTGTATATCTATCATCTCATCGAACCTGCCGACGATTTCAAACAATTCTTCAATGAGCCCGAAATTACTTCCAACCCTTAATACAACGCTACCCTCAACCCATTCTTCATCTCTTCTAACCACCAACTAATCAACGATTAGCTCGCTATCTCTCCTTCATCTCCAGTCTCATTTTACAATCCTCTAAACAAAGTTCCAAGTCTTCTAATCAACTGTAAGAAGACTTGCATAACTCATATATAACATCAATTTTTATTTTCTGCGACACATTTGTCTATTGCTTCTACACACCCAAAAGCGTTACGCTCCCCATTCACAACTTAACACAAAACTTCGCCTGTGAGGCCCTGTTTTATCTCTCCTATTTAGTACCAGGAAAGGACTGACAATGAGACAACCTCTAGCTATCTCATGCGCATTCGTCATTACAATCATCTGTACAACCCTGACTTTCACCAGCCATGCATACGCTGGTTTTCTTTTTGAATTCGACTACGTCAACCAAGGCAAAGGCGGCAAATTTGAACCCGTCGAAGGTGGCAAATGGGTCTGGGAATCAAACCACATTTTCTGGGGCAAAAGCGACCTCCCACCCATCGAAGACCTCATGGCCACAAACAGCATCCGCACCACACTCTGGAAGACCAACAAATACGGCGACCCTACAAAACACTATGTATCCATCGTCTCTGACGTCCGTGGTATGCTCGACCAATCCTTCCTCTCAGATGTCGCTCGCATCAACATGTTCCGCGACACCAAGCACGGCCTCTACGCAAACTTCGACTATTATGACTCTGCAGGAAAAATCAAAGACCTCGACAACGCCATCGAAGGACTCTTCGAGAAAGTCATGAAACAAGACGGCAAAGGTGCCCTAGGTTGGACACAAAACATGGTCATGGGCGGCGTCTGGGCGATCCTCAAAAAGTTCACCCCGCTCGATAAAGTCGACTTCCTACTCGACCCAATCTTCAGCGGCGCAAGCTTCACCGCATACATCCCCAACTTTGAAGAGCTATACCCCGACTACGAAGTCACCAAATCCGGCGCTCTCGCGTATCTCGATGAAACCGAAAAAAATCGGCTCGCCGATAGCGTCTTCGCCAACCTCCCCATTGATGTACCACTAATCGCAGTACCTGCCGCATCACCCAACAGTTCACACATCCCCGAACCAGCAACAGCATCACTCCTCTTGCTCGGCCTCTCAATGTTCTGCATCAGACCAAAACACAATAACTAATCCACAATTTCAAACACAATCCATTTAAAAACCTCACACCCTCATAAATTTCTCCATTTAAAATCCCCTCTCACGTTTTGATAAGAATCGCCGAAAGGCGGTTCTTTTATTTTACCTCCCCATAATTTAAATCCTCCTTTAAACTCTTTAAGCCACAGTTAAACGATTAAACTAACACCTGATTAGCCCGCCTGAATAACACTATATAACAAGTGATTTTCACTTCATTACTCTCATCACCCAATGAACGAATCAGGAGCCTTGAATAAAATATGAGATTTATTTTTCGCGACACAATTGTCTATTGCATTCTACATACCAAAGCAATTAATCTGAACGCTCACATTTTTATTCTTGAAACGTATCTGCCTGTAATCACTATTCATTTCCATATCTAAGTTTTTCGTCGCAGGAAAGGATTTACAATGAGACGTTTTCGATTCTTCCAATTAACCCTTCTCACACTTATAGCCATGACAACTTTGTCACTCGCGTCCAATGTGTACGCTGGCTTTATGTTTGAGTTGGACTACATCAACCAAGGTAAAGGAGCTTTATACGAAGAAGTCGAAGGAGGACGGTGGCAATATGACAATGTGCATTTCTATTGGCGAGATGATGCACCCGACCTCAATGCACTCATGAACTCAAACAGCATCCGTTGCAGCCTTTGGAAAACCGACTCCAACGGTGACCCTACTAAACACTACATTTCCATGGTCGGCGACGTCAAAGATTATCTCGAAGATTCATTTATGTCTGACATCGCGCGCATGAACGTACTCCGTGACACAAAACACGGCCTTTACGCAAACCTCGACTTCTATGAATCCGCAGGTGTCATCAAAACCATCGATGAGAAATTCGAATCACTCTTCGAAACCGTCTTTAAACAAGATGGTAAAGGCGCACTAGGCTGGACCGGCAACATGCTCTTCAGCGGCATCTATAAACTCGTCAGCAAGTTCACACCACTCGACGAACTCGCACCAATCCTCGATCCAATCTTCGGCTCACCTTCACTCACCGCCTACATCCCAGAGTACGACGCACTTTACGACGACTACGACATCACCACCGGCCCAACAAGCATCCACCTCCCAGACATCGCATCCCTCAGCCCAATCTCAGTCCCAGAACCAGCCACCGCATCCCTCATCTTCCTAGGCCTCACAACAATCCTCGTCCGCCCAAAACGCACTAATTAATTGTTGTATTACCTTTTATATCATTATCTATAATTTAACTAAACCTCTCATTCACTTAGAAATTACCGAGTGACACACTCATGTTACGCACAAGAGCCACCTAACGGTGGCTCTTTTTCATAGCCTATTCTCACCATCTCTTCACTAAATCAACTCTCAGCATGACCTATCCGCCCATTCAACGACACGCTATAGTTCCACAACTCACCACATCCCCTTCATCGTTTTAGTAGCACAACCCAGTTCCCATAGCGGAAGTATCGCATACTCCGAAAATCCCCCTCACCATCTACGCTCTTCTTAAGGCGCGCACAAAATAAAACCAATACTGCAAACCACCTTCTAAAACTGGTCATTCTCAAACGATTTCTGACCATTTCTAATCCGTTTCACGCTGTTTTTACTCAAAACTGCCTGTTTTCAGCACTTTTCTCAATTCTGCAACTTTTAAGACAACCCGTTACTCAATAACACTTTACGCATACCCATGTAGAAAACCATTCATTTTCGTGTGCGCGCATTTTTGCGCGCAAAACCGCATCGACACAGTCATTGAGTTTCAGTCGCCACCACACATCACTTTCGTGCGCGCATGCTGCGCCGCAAACAGACGTGTAGCGCGCACAAAAAAAGTCAGCCGAACAGACATTCGACTGACTTCTTATTTTTTGACTATTTCGACCACGCACCTCAAACAATCAATTGTCATCCACTGCCTAAAAACAGCAACCACAATCAGCTTGCCTGAAATACCTGGCTATAGCAATTACATCTCAACTGGGTCCAGCCAAGGCATCATTGCACGCAATTCCTTACCAACCTTCTCGACTGGGTGATTGCGATCTTTTTCCTTCTGCTGCTTGAACCATGGGAAGCCCTTCTCATAGTCATCACGGAATGCCTTAGCAAAACCGCCATTTTGAATATGTACAAGTGCTTCTGCCATACGCTCTTTCGCCGCCGCATCAACGATCTTAGGACCGGTGTAGTAGTCGCCGAACTCAGCAGTATTTGAGATTGAGTAACGCATGTAGTTCAAACCACCGCGTTTGATCAAGTTGATGATCAACTCAAGCTCGTGGCAAACTTCAAAGTATGCCATTTCTGGTGGGTAGCCAGCTTCGACCAGAACTTCGAAACCGTTCTTGATCATTTCGCTCAAGCCGCCGCAAAGAACAACCTGCTCACCGAACAAGTCAGTTTCGCATTCGTCCTTAAAGCTGGTGACCATAATGCCACCCTTGCCACCACCAACACCGATCGCCCAAGCCATCGCAACTTCACGCGCCTTACCATCAGCATCCTGATGAATCGACATAAGTGCCGGCACGCCGCCACCTTTTTCGAATTCCCAGCGGACTGTGTGGCCAGGGCCTTTTGGTGCGACCATGACGACGTTAACGTTTGCTGGTGGTTGGATTGTAGTGAAGTGGATGTTGAAGCCGTGGGTGAAGCCGAGGGTCATGCCGTCCTTGAGGTATGGCGCGACTGATTTTTCGTAGACTTCTGGCTGCACTTCGTCAGGAAGGGTAAAAATGACGACATCGGCCTGCTTGACTGCTTCGTCAACTGGCAGCGGATCGAAGCCGTGCTCGATCGCGAGTTTGCCGTTGGCTGATTCGCGGCGGTTGGCGACGATGACCTTAACGCCTGAATCACGAAGGTTTTGCGCGTGAGCGTGGCCTTGGCTACCGTAACCGAGCACGGCTACTGTTTTGCCAGCCAGCCCGTCCAGAGAGCCGTCTTTGTCGTACAGTGTTTCAATTGCCATTTTGGTAATTCTCCGTAGTCTTTCCCCACTCCCGTACCGTTGAGCCACACAATCTATACTTGAACGCCCGGTTAGACAAATCTGCTCTTGCTTTTGGGGTTGATATCGAGCTTTCCACGAAACGGAATTATGCGGTATTGAGGGACTTGTGTGGGTTCACAACCATTCGTTATTGCTGCACTTATGCGATTGCGGATGTTTCAATATGCACTCAGATCGACGTTATGCACGGGTGTGCTGATTGTGAACCTGAGAGTGTAGGCGCCTGCCGCGGCGCGGAAGGCTGAAAGAGAAGCTAAGGCTGAACATTTCTCTGTCGTTTTGAGGATGGGCCCTGCCCTGAGGCTGGCCGGTGAATCTAATCGGGATTGCCCAGCGTCAAATCTGCGATAACGGGAAAATGATCAGACGCGATGGCATCGGGAATGATCTGAAGCTTGGTACAGGTCCAAGGATGTGGCTTGCTGGTCAAAATATAGTCGAGACGCATGATGGGGGCTTGAGCTGGCCATGTGAGTGTTGGTGGATTGTTATCGTGAGTCAGTGAAGGGTTGTCGAAGTATGGGCTGAGGATCTGGAGGGGAGTTGAGCCTGGGATGGCGTTGAAGTCACCGGCAAGGATGGTGGGTGTGTCTTCGAGTTGCTGAATGATGTTGATGATGTGATGTGTTTGCGTGATTCGATCGGTTTCATCTTCGGGGATGTGATCGAGGTGCGTTGCAAGCAGGCGGATTGATGTATCGGGAGATGGTGAGATGGTGATTGCTGCGAGATTGCGTGATTCGCGATCTGAAACTTGATTCAGTTGGTGGTAAGTAGGCGATTGAATGGGGAAGCGTGAGAGTATGGCGTTGCCGTAGTCACCACCATAACGGTTGGTTGCTGGCGCGAAGAAATGATTCATGTTGGTGAGTTGCGCGAGGATAGCTGCTTGGTCGTCAAAGCTGCTACGTTCCGCTTTGCAATCAATTTCCTGAAGTGCAACGAGATCGGGTTTACAGTCATTGATTAGAGAGGCGGCACGATTAAGGTTGATGGCATGATCGTGGCCGTGTCCGGTTTGGATGTTGTATGTCATGATTCGAAGTGATGTCATTAGGCGACCTACTTTGGAAATACTTGATTAAATAGTCATCTGACAGACTTGATTGAGTGAATGGTGATAGAAGTTTATCTGAAAAACATCAAAAATTGAACGATGATTTATGAAAAGCGATGCGTGTTTTGCAGATTATATTTGCTATACGACCGTTTCATATGCGAGATAAAATGGGTGAATGAAATATGAGAAGCGTGTATCATGTACAGTAATTGTTTCTTGAAGCGTATTTTTGGGGTGTATTAAATCATGCTTGATTTTTCTGATCTTCCATATG
The DNA here is from genome assembly GCA_016350165.1 of Planctomycetota bacterium. GTDB lineage: Bacteria > Planctomycetota > Phycisphaerae > Phycisphaerales > Phycisphaeraceae > Poriferisphaera. Next base: position 422,774 of record CP066225.1, read on the forward strand.
CATATTTTGAAGCTGAGTATTCGCATTTCTGGGCGCCGATATTGCGGATGTATAACAAATACTGGCTGTTGCCACGGAAACATCGTGTGAGTGAGGTCGTGACGCTGGGTGGTGATCATTTTCGCGTGGCGAAGTGTAGTGGTGCTCATGTGATGATTGTGCCGAACCATCCGACGCACAGTGATGCTTCGATTGTGATGGAGGCGGTGAGACAACATGGTGGACGAACGCAGTTCATGGCTGCTTATGATGTATTTCTGAGAAATAAAATTGATGGTTGGGTGATGCAGAAGATGGGGGCGTTTAGTGTTGATCGTGAAGCGTCGGATACGAAGGCGCTTAAGGCGGCAGCGGCGAGTATTGAGAAAGGTCAGTTGGAGCTGACGATATTTCCTGAGGGGAATGTGTATTTGGAGAATGAAAGGTTGACGCCGTTCCATGATGGGGCTGCGGTGCTTGCTGCGAGAAGTGGGAAAAAGTTGAAGGACGAAGGGAAGCGATTGGTGATTGTGCCTGTGTCGATCAAGGCGAGTTATGAGAAGGATGTAACGTCGAAGGTGCGAAAGCAGATTGGAAAGTTGCAGAAGGCAATGGGGTGCGAGGTTGAAGAAGGAATGTATTCATTGGAAGCTTTGGGGAAAGTAACGCTTGAACGGAACTTGCGACAGCGCGGATATGAAGTAGATACGGCCATGGATATGTGGGACATGCTTGAGCATGGGGCTAATCAAGTATTAGAGGGGTTGGAGAGGAAACTGGGCATTGAAGGTGGCGAGAAGAAAGAAGGGATGGAGAGAGTGCGTGAGTGCCGACGAAAGGTGCATGAGGTTTTGAGTGATCCCGAACGAGAGATTGATCACAAGGCGGCGCGAGGTTGGGCGGATGAAGCGATGGTGGCAATGAAGATTATGAGTTATTCGGAAGCGTATGTGAAGGAGAAGCCAACGATTGATCGCGTGGCGGAGACGACAGAGAAGTTGGCGGAAGATGTTTACGGGAAGATTATGCGACCGTTTGGGACGAGGAAGGTGTGGGTAAAGTTCGGGGAGCCGATTGATGTGACGGAGATGATGAGTGGGGAGAAGGTGAAGTTAAGGAAGGTTGCGGCGCAGATTACGAGTGAGTGCGAGAAGCGTGTGCAGGCAGGGATTGATGAGATATGTAGCTTGATTGAAGGGGAAACAGCGGGGATGAAGATTTGTGAGGGGTACGAGATTGGGAAGTGTTAGCGCGATGTAAAAATTCGAGTTAAAAAAGACGGCAAGTATGACTTGTCGCCTTTTAAATTATCTATTTGCTGAATAGACTACTCGCCGAGGAGGGCTGCATGATCGAGATACCAGACGATATCACCCAAGATTGGTTTAACACCTGAGATGGGAACATTGTGCGGGTCGGTATGATTTAGTTTATGGAGTGCTGCAACACGTTCTAATGATTCAAACTTTTTCTTGCCAGTCACGAGAACGCCTATGTGACGAGCATTGTTAATGAGGGGATAGGTCATGGTGACACGATCGGGTGGCGTAACGTTTGGCCCTGCGTTTATAACGATCATACGGTCATGTTCATCGATTGCATCGGAATTGGGGAAGAGTGACGCGGTGTGACAATCATCGCCCATACCGAGGAGGATAAAGTCGAGCTGAGGCATATCTTCGCCTGAAAAGTGTTTGCGGAGTTCGGCTTCGTATTCGGTGTCGGGATGTTCATCCATGACGGGCATAGGATGGATGTTTTCTTCGGGAATGGGTACGTGAGAAACAAGCGATTCCCGGATCATCTTGATGTTTGATTTATCGTTGTCGAAAGGCACGCGACGCTCATCAACAATCCAAACGTGTGTTACTTCCCAAGGGATGCCACGATAGCGTGGGTCGATGATGAGGTCTGTGTAGAAAGGTTCAGGCGTGGAGCCACCTGAGAGCGCGATGTGGAATGCACCATCTCGTTTAATGGCTTGCTGAGCGAGACCGATGAGGGTTATTGCGAGTTCGTGGAATAGATCATCAGCTTCTTTGTGATGAACGATTTTTCCGGGCAGTTTAAGCATGGGTGTAATCACTTTGTATTAGATGTTGAAGTGCTTGTTCATCGCAGATGATGAAGTACAAGCGAAGCACCTAACGTGTTTGTGCATTTTAATGTGTTATAGCCTAACCGGTGATTAGTAGTTATGCCAGTATCTGTTATCGCGAGCCATCATGATGTCAGCTGCTGATGGACCCCACGTGCCTGCATTGTAGTTGGGCAGATCGTCTTGTGGGTTGTCTTTCCAATAATCGAGTATTGGTTGTACAGCTTTCCACGAGATTTCGATTTCATCACGATGCTTGAAGAGCATTTGATCGCCACGCAAACAGTCGTTGAGAAGAATAGCGTAGCCGTCGGAAGGTGAAACCTGCCACTGTTTGACGTAATCAAAATCCATGACGACATCTTTGATCTTCATGCCGAGGCCTGGCACTTTACCTTCAAAACGTACGCGAATACCTTCGTTTGGATGAACGTTGATGACGATTTGATTTGCTTTAAGTTTTGAGGCTTGCTCTTTGAAGAGGCAATGAGGAGTTGGCTTGAAGTAAATAACGATTTCGGTTTTTTTCTGAGCCATGCTTTTACCTGAGCGCAGGTAGAAGGGGACACCACCCCATCGCCATGTATCGATGAAGAGTTGAAGGGCTGCGAATGTGTCGGTTTGTGATTCAGGTGCAACACCTTTTTCATCACGATAGCCAATGACTGGATCACCTTCAATTTGGCCTTGACCGTACTGACCTCGAACAGCGATCTTAGGTACCTCTTCATACTTGGGGATACGAAGTGCTTTGAAGATCTTGTTCTTTTCAGTGCGGATATCAGCAGCTTCGAATGCGATGGGTGGCTCCATAGCCATGAATGAAAGAACCTGCAATAAGTGCGACTGAATCATGTCACGCATCGCACCACCTGTGGGTGAATCGTAGTATGCGCCACGACCTTCCACGCCAACGGTTTCAGAAGCAGTGATCTGAACATGGTCGATGTACTGACGATTCCAGACAGGCTCGAATAGTGTGTTTGCAAAACGTACAACGAGGAGATTCTGTACAAGTTCTTTGCCAAGGTAGTGGTCTATGCGATAGATAGACTCTTCATCAAAGACATTTGCAAGAACTTGATTGAGGTGAGCAGCTGACTTTGGATCTGAGCCAAAAGGTTTTTCAACGACGACACGTTGCCAAGGGCGGTCTTCCGAGAGTGAGCAGAAACGGCGTCCCTCAGTGACGAGTTCGGCTGCACCAATATTATTAATAATTGGTTCAAAGAACTGCGGCCCTACAGCGAGATAGAAAAGACGGTTGTCTCCAAGGTCATGCGATTGTGCAAGATCACACATATGACGTTTGAGATCCGGCCAATCATCATCTGAAGTCGAATCACCTGCGTGGTAGTAAACGTGCTTGGCAAAATCCTGCCACTTGGTTTTATCGTAGCTCGACTCGGTGAACTGATAGAGTTTGTCGCGATAATCGTCATCGGAAAATTCTGTACGAGCGATGCCAAGGATTGCGAAGTTGTCGGGAAGTTGATTGGTGTCCCAAAGCGAATAGAGCGCAGGAATTAATTTGCGTTTAGTCAGATCGCCTGATGCGCCAAAGATGACGATGAGGCAAGGCGAGAGTGGTTTTGTGTTTTGACTAGGCATGATGGAGTCTCACGTGTATTGTTTTCCCAGCTTGTGATCATAGTGCGATCGAGCTCTTGGGCAATATGAGGGAATGTTATGGGTCTGCGGCTATGAGGGATCGTACGGTAGGATGACTTTTTGTCTATCGGTTTTATTTCAATGATTTGTGAAAGATGGGTGAGTAGTTGCGTGTAATGGATAATTTTTACGGACGATGAGGCCGCTTGGGTAGAAAAGAAGTGTGAGAATGCTTTTTGTTTGGTTTTTATGCACGCGCGAGTGCGACTGAAACGACCATGAGATCAGCTGGTGTAACGCCTGCTAGGCGGGCAGCTTGCCCGAGGGTTGCGGGTGCGAATTTATTGAGTGTTTGAGCAGCTTCATTACGGAGACCGGTAATGTCGGTGTAATCAAGATCGGTGGGTATTGGCGTTGCTTCCTGAGCAGCAAGCTTCTCGATCTGACGTTTATGGCGGCCGATATAGCCTTCGTACTGCAAATCAGCGAGCAATGTTGCAATCATAATCGGATCTAGTGATGCTTTAGGTAGGTTCAGGTCGGTTTGTTTATCGAGGATAGCGATAAAATCAGTGACGCTGAGTTGTGGACGGCGTGCGTGTTGCGTAAGTGAAGCACCTTCTAAGCGTGTATTAGCCATGTACTGTTCGAGGGCTTCGCGTGCTTGTTTTTTCTTGGAGAAATGATCGAATCGCTGATCATCGACCAATCCCAAATCTTTGCCGAGAGGAGTCAGACGGAAATCTGTGTTATCAGCACGTAGCAACAGGCGATACTCTGCGCGTGAGGTGAACATGCGATAAGGCTCACGTGGGATTTTTGTTACAAGGTCATCCATGAGGACGCCGAGGTATGCCTGGTCACGTGTAAAGCGAACAAGGTCTTCGCCACGGTTGTAGCGGATAGCATTGAGACCAGCGAGGAGACCTTGTGCGCCAGCTTCTTCGTAACCTGACGTGCCATTGATCTGACCAGCGAGGAAAAGGCCGGGGACCGTTTTAGTCATGGTTGTCGCATCGATCTGATGCGGCCAAACCATGTCATACTCAACTGCATAACCATGTCGCAGAATCACGGCATTTTCACAGCCAGGCATCTTGTTAACGACCTGCTGCTGAATGTCAGCGGGTAATGATGTCGAGATGCCGTTGCAATAAATCTCAGGCGTTGAAAGTGATTCGGGTTCCAAGAAAACATGGTGCGAATTACGATCAGCAAAACGGACGACTTTATCTTCGATGGACGGACAGTAACGTGGGCCAGCGGTTTCAATTTGGCCGTTGTACATCGGTGCGCGTTCGAGATTAGAGAGAATCAGATCGTGCGATTCTTTGCAGGTGTGTGTGATCCAGCATGAGATCTGTTTCTGTTTGGGAAACTCTGAACGATCTGTGAGATCTGAGAATGGGACTGCTGTTTCGTCACCAGGCTGAACTTCGAGTGAAGAGAAATCAATCGTGTTCGCATCAAGACGCGGCGGCGTGCCGGTTTTCAGACGGCCAAGATCAAGCCCCAGCTTCATGAGTGATTCTGAGATGGGATACGCTGCCGCTTCGCCAACGCGACCACCTTTGGTTTGCTGCTCACCAGTATGAAGCAGGCCACGCATGAACGTGCCGGTGGTGAGGATTACTGACGGTGTTTGAAGCGTGTGTGTACTACCGTTATGTGAGTAGGTGACCGCAGCGATGCATTTCGTTTGCGGATCAATGTGCAGATCATCAACGGTGCCGGTGATAATGTCGAGGTTTGTGCGTGTCGAGAGCAGCCGCTGAACTTCTGCTGCATAAAGATACTTGTCTGCCTGTGCACGAGGACCGCGGACAGCAGGACCTTTGGAGAGGTTCAGGATGCGGAATTGGATGCCTGTGTTGTCGATAGCGTGAGCCATGAGTCCGCCGAGGGCATCGATTTCACGCACCATTTGTCCCTTAGCAAGCCCGCCGATGGCCGGGTTACAGGACATGACGCCGATTGTTTCGGGGTCGATAGTGATCAGTGCAACGCGACCGCCCTGCTCTTTGGTGAGGTTTGCAGCTGCCCACGCAGCTTCAGCACCAGCGTGGCCGCCACCAATGACGATGACGTCGTAAGAGTCGGGTTGTTGCGTTTGGTTACTCATGGGTGAGGAATTATACAGAGGAAATGGAGTCGGGGGAATTGGCAGACGTGATGAGCAGCTTTGAAAGGGGGTTAAGGGCAATTGAACATACAACGGCTATGATTCTGAGCCGGATTGAGCCGATGGGAAATGAGTGGCAGTGGAAAAGGTGCCGGGGTGAAAGCGGTTCATGCGGTAATGGCCAATAACAGGGTGATTTGTGGATGGTGCAAGAGATTTTAGATAAGCCGGTCAGCGCATATATGCACGAAGTCAAAACGGTCGTGCGTGCCAATGGTACGGTCAAGAGTGCAATCGAACGTCTTCGTGAAGAAAAGGTCGATCAGGTCATCACATATCTGTACGTGGTCGATAACTGGGAAAAACGGCGACTTGTCGGCGTGCTACCCACACGTCGCCTGCTGCTTGCGGATTCAGACGACATGCTGCTCGGTGATCTGATGGTTTCAGATGTGCAGGTGCTTGATAAAAATGTCACGATGGGTGAAGCACTTCGTATGTTTGATGCGCACAAATATCTAGCTTTGCCTGTGGTCAATCACGATGGCGAATTTCTCGGCGCAATTGATGTAGGCGTGTTCATGGATGAAGTGGGCGATCTTGATCGAATGGAACGATTGCAGGAAAGCTTCCAGATCATTGGTATGCGTGTGCAACAGGTTGAGCAGAGTAATGTACTCAGAGGTTATGGTCTTCGTATGCCCTGGCTCTTCGTCAACATCGCTGGCGGCTTGATCTGTGCAGCCATTGCAACAGTCTTCTCAGAAGTACTCGATAATGTCGTTGTACTCGCAGCATTTATTCCACTTGTACTGGCACTGAATGAAAGCATCTCGATTCAATCACTCACGATCAGTTTGCAACAAATTGGCGGCATGAAAGAAACTTTACAGCGGTTGATTAGAGAGTTTATCAAAGAATGGAAAACCGCTGGTATGCTCGCGATCACAAGCGGCTTAGTCGTGGGAATCGCAAGTGTATTTTGGCCTGGACATTTGTGGCCGCCACTTGTGATCGGCGGCAGCATTTTATTGAGCATGGTCGTTAGCGCGATCTATGGCCTAATGGTTCCCAAAATTTTACATGCATTACGTCTTGATCCCAAAGTCGCAGCTGGCCCCGTTGTACTCATGATGGCTGACGTAACAACCCTCATCGTTTACCTCGGATTCGGCACACTTATTCTTCTCTAAAACATCACAGTTAAAAAGGGGCACTGAGGCCCCATGTGGCGGAACGTGTAAAGATATGATGAATTAGACAAAGCAGCAGCGTTCCCACCACCTTTATGTCTATATAAATTCAAAATCAGTACAGTTAGAATACGAGTTGATATTAATTTATATCCAGCGCACTATCGCATAAAAATAGAAGGACCCGAAAGGTAAGCATACCTCCCGGATCCAAGGGCAAAATACTTTATATGATTTTAATATTTAACAAATAAACGTTGTTTAGATCGTAAAGTTCATACACTAAAATTCACCTTGATACACAGGTACATCAACACCATCAAGACGATGATATTCCCACGGATTATTACTACATTTCACAGGTATTATGTCCCTGCTCATACAATAAGACGCTCTCCAACGGAAGAGTTGCATAGCAATTAGAAATTTTCTTATTTTTTATTTCTACGATCAAAAGATCATAGACCCAGAGTGGTTTTCAGCTTCAGTGGCACGCGTATCAACTGTGAATTGTCATAAAACTCAAACTCAAATGTAGCATTCGTTAACCTATCGGTTAGTAGATATTCAAACACCGTTCGATCTAGCAGGTTTGTCATCGAATTACGAGAACCAGTAATATCCTTGCCTTGACTGTTCAGAATTCGTACCGATGCGATATTATCCGCAATATTTCGAGGCACTGAGAACGCAACCACTTGTCGTGTATTCCCCCACGCTACTGGCTTCACATCCGTAATACGCAACTCATATTTCTTCAAATCAAAAACGGGACCTGGCTTAATCGGCACATTCGTAAATGTCTCTTTACGTGAGCCTGATGCCAAACGCAAAGCTAGCATCGCATTGATATCGATCTCTGTTGCATCCTTGGCAGGTCGATCAGGCGAATAAAAATCCAAAACCAAATGACGACCATCTTCTGAAATATCTGCACGCGACTGTATTACCGACTGCAACACCATCAACTGATTCCCCTCAATGCTCGGCATCCGTTTATACGAAGCCAGCAAATCACTCCCCTTATTATCAGCAAATTTAGTGATCGTGGAATTCTGCGGATCAAACTCAATAATCCTGTAATCCGTATCTTCACATGTCATGATCGCTGTAATGCGCGTGCCTGCATTTTCAAAAATAATCTCGAACGGAAACTTCTCCAAAGGCACGTTCTTCGTAATCGCCAACTCCACTACCTGTGTACTCACAGGCACCTGATTCGGCTCCTCATTCACTTGCTGCGCGCGTGCAGTGATCGTCAAAAACAACACCGCAGCATAAGCAATGCTAAGCACCCCAAGCGTAAATCTATGTGAAAGAATCGAAACCATCATGAACACTCAACCATGAGTAATGTTGATGCGTAATTGTAGATGTCCGATACGTGTAAGAAAGATCTATACGGGAAGATCGGAAGTTATTGGGAAGTAAAAAAGCCCAGACCTTTTACAGTCTGAGCTTTTATTTTTATTCGGACTAATCAAAGATTAGCTTGGGCGAGTCATCTTGTCTGGATCGAGGAGCTCTGCGAGCTTCGCTGGCTCAACAAGCTTCTGCTCTGTCGCGAGTTGGCGGATGGTCTTACCTTCCTTGAATGCCTGCTTAGCGAGAGCTGCTGCTGGGTCGTAGCCAATTTCAGGTGCGAGTGAAGTGCACATCATCAGTGACTGGTCGATCAACTCGGTGCAACGATCTTCATTAACTTCAAGACCCTTGAGGAGTTTGTCCACGAAGACAGTTGATACGTTAGCAAGCAATTCAATTGACTGCATGAACGCATCGATCATTACTGGCATTGCAACGTTGAGTTCGAAGATTGAACCAACACCGCCAAGTGCTGAAGCGTTGACCGCAGCATCGTTACCAATCACGCGGCAAGCAACCTGCATCATCGATTCACAGATAACTGGATTAACCTTACCAGGCATGATGGATGAACCAGGCTGAATTGCTGGCAACGAAAGTTCAAAGATAGAACAACGTGGGCCTGAACCAAGATGACGAATATCGTTAGCAATCTTCGTGAATGAAGTTGCAATCGTCTTCAGGTGACCATGTGCTGAAACGAAGGAATCCTTCGCTGCCTGTGCTTCACAGTGATCCTTAGCTTCAACGAATTCAACGCCGAGCTTAGCGGACAGTGCTGCACAAACCTTCTTAGCAAAATCTGGGTGAGTGTTGATACCTGTACCAACTGCTGTACCACCGATTGGCATGTTCACAAGCATTTCTTTCAATGCCCATGTTGCGCGATCAATGCCGAGTTCTACTTGGCGTGCATAACCAGCAAACACTTGGCCAACACGAATCGGTGTTGCGTCCATCAAGTGTGTGCGGCCGATCTTCACGATCGCGTCCCATGCCTTCGCCTTTGCATCCAATTCAGCGTGCAAATACTTCAGTGCAGGAATCAACTTGCTGTTGAGAGCCATCGCACCAGCGATGTGCATGCCTGTAGGAAATGTGTCATTTGATGACTGACCCATGTTGACGTGGTCGTTCGGGTGAACTGCACCTTCTTGACCTTTAGCACCAACACCAAAGCCAAGCTTCTCGTTAGCAATGTTTGCGATAACTTCATTGCCGTTCATGTTCGTTGATGTACCAGAACCAGTCTGATAAATGTCAACTGGGAAGTGCTTGTCAAACTTACCGTCAGCAACTTCGTTCGCTGATTCGATGATCACATCAGCGATCTTCGCATCCAAGCGGCCAAGCTCTTTGTTCGCCTGAGCACAAGCAGCTTTAAGGTGGCCAAACGCATGGATGACGTCGGCAGGGACAGGCAAGTTCGCGATGGGGAAGTTGTCAACAGCACGTGCAGTTGAAGCACCGTAAAGTGCGTCTGCAGGAACTGTCATTTCGCCCATGGAGTCTTTTTCGATACGTGTTTCACTCATGGCTGAGATCACCTTCAATAGAAGTTTTACTGGGGAATACGACACACCAATAAAGACTCATTGGTATGTAGATAAAGAAGGTACAAAACAAGGCCCCAACTTGCAATTTTGATGGGGCCCTTGTACTCGTTGTTAATCCAATTTTAGTCACTTGCTGACGCAGCGTCTTGGCAACAAAATTTCTTCAAAAACGCCCTTATACGCTGATTTATGCCGCTTTTTCGATATCTTCATCATCAGCAACCACTTCGCCCATCTCGCCAGACGAAACGCCCATTTCAGCAGACGGACCTACCGGAGACTTCGGCGTATGAACAATGATCTGTTGAGGTGACTCATCGTCGTCTGATTCCACAGGCACGATCCTCGCCGCCAAACCATCATCATCCAAATCCTCAATCGTCTCTGCCTGTGCCGCTGGAACTGTCACCTCCCCCTGTTCTGTCATTTCAACATGCAGTTCAGGCTCCTGAATCATCGTCGTCATCTTCTCATGCATCGTGTGAGCCGCGTCGCTCACTTCACTACGCATCGGTGCCAGCGAACTCTGAATCTCAGCTTCCAACTGTTCCAACTGCGTACGCAGGAAGTCTTGTGCACTATGTACCGCATCCGTAATGCGTGGCTCCAAATTCGCAATGCGATGACTGATCTGTTTTTCAACCATATCCATCAACGACTGAGCACCTTGTTGCATCTCCGAAACACGATCACGCAACTGAGTTTCCGTTTCTTCCAACTGCTTGTTCGCCGCTGGCTTCACTGATTGCAACTTACGTGTGATATGCTTCTCAACCAAGTCGGTCATTGCAGTAATCGACTTCTTCTGTTCAGACAACTTCGTTTCCATGCGTGTCTTCGCAGTATCAGCCGCATCATCCGCGCGATGATTAAACTCAGCAACCTGATTCGCCATCTGCTTAACCAAAGGTTCGATCATGCTTTCCGCTTCAACACGGAACCGCTCCGCCGCCTGCTCAATCTTCGAAGAAACCTGTGAATGAATTCTTTCAGCCACTGCATCCGCTTCACCATTCGCACTCTCAGAATACTTCGCGAGTTCTTCACGGAAACGTGCTTGCAAACTATCGGTCACACTTTCAATTCTCGAATCAGTCTTATCCAATTGTGCCTTGAATGATGATTCAAGTGCTTCCATCTTCTCAGTTGCCTTACTTGTCGCAGCATCTGCCTTCTGATCAACAGTCGCCTGCAGCAATGTAACTGCTGCCGCTGCATGTTTATCCGCCCTGCTTCGCATACCTGAAAGTTTATCTTCCAACTGCGAAACAAAGTGTTTACGTGAACGGTCAAAGTGTTTATCAATTTCATCCTGACTATGTGTCAGTGCTTTATCCAACGAAGCAGTCGCATCTGCTAACTTATGATTAGACTGATCTTCAATCGCTGCCTGAAGCATATTTTCCTTCTCAGCAAGCAAGCCGCTCAGTTTCTCATGCGTACTGTTAATCAACATTTCCAGTTCACTTGAACGTGATGCAAACGTTTCTTCCTGCGACGCAATCATCTCTTCAGATTTAGCGACATACGCAGTTTCATGCTGCTCTAAACGCTCATTAAACTGCTCGTCAATTTGGCCAACAAAGTTATCGACGATCCCCTTCGCATGTTCATCAACATGGTCATAAGCCGACTGTAACTTCTCATACACTGGCAACATCAATTCTTCAGCATCAAGCTTCGAACGATCAAAGATCGCGTCAAGCTCACGCTTCACACCTTCAAACATCGGGTCAAGCTTCGATGCATACTCATTAAACTGTTCGTCCAGTTTCTCCTGCATCGGCTCAGTCAGTTCATCGACCTTCGTTGCAGCTGCTTCAAAAGCTGATTCGAGCAATTGGTTATAATTATTCAGTGCTTCGCCGGTCGCATCGGTAATCATCTGCTTCGTACGATCAGCTTCATCACGCATATACGCAGCTGACTGTTCGATCTGTGATTCTATATTCACAGTCGCATCATTGAACTTCGACGCAATCGTCTGCGTTTGCTGACGTGCTGCCATGACCGTTTGATTGATATGCGAATCAATTCCCTCAGACGCTGCCTTCACCTCAGACTGCAGCTTCTGCATATTCCCAGTCAGATTTTCTTCCGTATCACGTAATTGCATAATCCGCGCATCAATACGCGAATTGATCTTTTCTAATTTTTCTGTTGCGGAACCCAAAGCACGATCAGCCGAAGAATGAATCTGTCTACTGATACGAGCCACGTCCTGATCGATATTCTGTGCGCGATCAACCTGTTTCTCAACACGACCAGCCATCTGTGCAATGGACTGCTCCAGACGTGTAATTTTTTCCATACGTTTCTGTTCACGTACTTCGGCCTGCTGCAGCTTCGCAAAACGGCTATTCACCGCTTCATCCAAAGCATTAATATGCACTGCCAACTTTGCCACACCATCCGCAGCCGGGTTCACACCCGTCGTCGCTGTCTTTGCTTCACAATCCTTCACCGTCCGTATCAAACGGAACCGTTCTTCCCGCGCCCGCTCAAGGATTGAATTAAGCTCTGCCATCATTCCCGCGACGGCTGCTTGATCTAGCTGATTATGACTGGCGTTATTCGTTATCGTTTCCATTGTTGCCACGCCTTCTCTCCGTATTTTGATCTCTATCCCTGTGAGTGCTTCCAATTTCATACACAAGCGAAAAACAATTGGAAGGCCCAAAAAGCGGAAACTTCCAAGCGGCTTTTAAATACCCACACTTAGGAGCGCACCTAGGTTGGCTTCCAAGGGGTGTATCGTCTGTATCAAATAGAGTGATAAGTTCGAATGTGACTTTTTCCCGTTTTCGTTTTTATCCGGACCTTGCAAAAAATTAAAAGTCACACGAAATCTTCTCCGTCTGATAAAATCTCTCCATCTCATGACGATTTTCGTCATCTAAGCCTGTTTCGATACCTTTTCAGGAGCTTTCGGTGGGAATGAACTTCTTCGAAATCACAGCCATTCTGATCAGCCTGGTCGCGGTCCTCGCCTACATCAACGCCAAAATTCTCAAACTCCCCGCCACCATCGGGCTCATGCTCCTCGCTCTGCTCTTCTCGCTCGGCCTCTTCGCCTACGAAAAGCTCGGCCCCGCAGGTCACGACCTCGAACTTTGGATCAGCAACCTTCTGGGCCAAATCGATTTCAATAAAACCCTCTTGCAAGGCATGCTCGGGTACTTGCTCTTCGCAGGCGCACTTCACGTGAACCTCAACGACCTCAAACAGCAACGCTGGGTCATTGCTCTACTCGCAACCATCGGCGTCCTCACGACTACCGCCATCGTTGGCACCGTCATTTACTACATCACCCCCCTGCTCGGCCTTGAAATTAAATTCATCTACTGCCTGCTCTTTGGGTCCCTCATCGCCCCCACCGACCCCATCGCAGTCCTCGCAATCCTCAAATCACTTGGCGCCCCTAAAACTCTTGAAACCAAAATCACCGGCGAATCTCTCTTCAACGACGGCGTTGGCGTCGTCGTCTTCCTCGCAATCCTCGGCGTGGCTGGCTTGTCGGCTCATGGTCCAAAACCAAACTCACATCTCACTGAGCAAGAAAAAGCACACGTCACACAATTACGCGAAATCAAAATCAGCGGCATTCCACCTACAACTTTCATAACCAGTGCTGATGGAACCATGAAACCACTGATTGATGATCATGCCCAAACCCAACAAGAAGCAAACGAGCAAGATGCATCGCATGGTGATGTTGATGCAACGGGCGTCGCGATGCTGTTTCTCAAAGAAACCGGCGGGGGTGCATTGTTTGGCTTGTTATTAGGACTGGTCGGTTACTGGATGATGCGCAGCCTTGATGAATACAAAACCGAAATTCTCATTTCACTCGCAATGGTGACGGGTGGTTACGCATTGTGTACGGCACTGCATATCAGCGGTCCGATTGCGATGGTGGTGGCGGGGTTGTTTATCGGGAATCATGGTCGTGCGTTTGCGATGAGTGATACGACGCGGGCAAATTTGGATTTATTCTGGGAATTGGTGGATGAAATTCTGAATGCGGTACTGTTTGTTTTGATCGGCGTTGAAGTGCTGATCGTGAAACTGACAGGTGAATACGTACTGATTGGTTTGATCGCGATCCCGGTTGTTTTGCTTGCACGATTTATCAGTGTGGGCGGCACGGTGAAGGTTGTGAAATGGGTCAGAAAACGTGCATTTACAAGTCATGCGGTCAAGGTCATGACATGGGCAGGTTTACGTGGCGGCATCTCGGTTGCGCTGGCATTGTCTTTGCAGAATATGTTGCGCGAAACGGGTGTTGCAAGCGATGCGACTGCGGGTGATGTGATCGTCACGATGACGTATGTCGTGGTCGTGTTCTCGATTCTCGTGCAAGGTTTGACGGTTGGCAGGATGATGAAACGGCTTGGATTGAGCGGGGAAGTGAGTACGGGTCATTGATGCGGATGCGCGCACAAACGCGCGTTTGAAAATGTGGTATGGGGCTGCATTTTTGGATTAAATTTTGAGCGTTTTTGTGAAGTTTTTGATCGATATCGTCAACTTAAATTTTGGCGTGTGGGTTTTGAGGGTGTAAGTGGGGTTGTGTGATTTTAGAAATGCGCTTTTGTGCGCACGTTTTGTTTTGATTTTGGTTTTCGGGTCGAAAAAGTCGTCAGAAACTGGTTGGTTTTGAACTGAAATGGCGTGGTTTTGGTCAGAAATGGACAGAAATTGTTAGAAAATGATTGGTATTAGGCGATAATTTTGCTTTTATGCGCACGTTATGATCGGCTGATCTCCATCTTAGAGTGTCAGCTACTGTGGTGGCAGTAGGTTTGGGTAATGGGGATAATGGGAAGGGGTGGAGGTGTGGGGAAATGAGAGTTTCCGGCGATCTTGGATCGCCGGCTATTGGCGTTGCAGAAATCGAGTGGGTTAGAAGTTTAAATCAATTTGAGGTGAGGGAGGTGTGAGGGGTGAGCGCGCCGATCGAGGATCGGCGGCTACTTGAAATGAAGGAATGGGTGGGTTGTGGGTTGCATCGTTGGTGTGGTTTAGGATTGGCGGAATTGGGTGGGAGTGCAGTGCTGGAAAGCGCGGAAGGTGCGGGCGAAGTATTGGGTACTTTCAAAGCCTGTCTCGAATGTGATTTGGGTGATAGATTTGTTTGTGGTTTCGAGGAGATGGCATGCACGTTCGATGCGGAGGCGGTTGATGAATTGAATGGGTGAGTCGCCGGTGTGGTGCTTGACGATGTCGGCGAAGCGTGAGCGGCCTAGGTTGCAGGATTCGGCGAGTTCGGTGAGGGAGACGGGTTGTGCGGGGTCTTGTTGAAGTTGATCGAGGAGTTTGATGACGCGGAGGGTGGATTTATCTTTTGCGGGTTTGGAATGATCACGGCCTTGGGAAATGGCTTGGGCGACGTCGAGGAGGAGAAGTGGGAGAAGGAGGTCTATGCGCGTATTAGAGTCTTGGGTTGGGTTGTTGTGCCAATGTATGATGCGGTGAAGTGCGGTGGTGATGTGGGGTGTGGAGGGGACGCAACGGGTTGTTGAAGTGAGGAGCGTTTTGGTGATGTTTTGCCAATGGTTTTGAGGGAGGTTGAGGGAACGAGGTTTGCGGAGTTGGTTTACTTTTTTGCCTAGGGGGATATCGATCCAATCGATTTCGAGTCCGGGTTCTCGTGTGGTGAGACCGCCATGCTCTTCCCATGGGAGAGTGAAGAAGAGATCGCCGGCTTGTACTTCGTAGATGCGGTTTTCGACTTGCCAACGTGTGGAGCCTTTGCGGATGGTAACGAGTTCGAGGCCTTGGTTGTAGTGGGGGCGAAGGATGAGTGTGGTTTTGTTTGCAAGCACGGAATCACAGGCGTGGATGGCGGGGTGCATGTGCACAAAATACCAGTGTGAGAATCTTAACGCAATGATTTTGGGTGGTTCATATGATGTTTGGCTGCCTAAGTGAAAGGAGCTTGTGTTGTGGGTTTAGGGATAACAGAAGACTATCGTGTTAACTGGTATCGCGTGAAGTTGCCTAAGGGGATGATGTCTGAGCTGAATCGCAAGAGTGATTTGAGAGGACTCTTTCAGGCGGGTGGACATTTCTTGTTAATCATTGCAACTTCGGTTTTGTGTTACTGGGTCTGGTTAAGATTGTCGTGGTATTGGCTTTTGCCTGCATTGTATTTGCATGGGACGGTGTGTTCGTTTTGTATGAATGCGGTGCATGAGTTGGTACATGACACGGTTTTTAAGACGAAGTGGTTGAATGGATTTTTTGCGTGTCTGTTTGCGTGGGTGGGTTGGATTAATCATTACGCGTTTTGGTTGAGTCATGTTGAGCATCACCGGTTTACGTTGCATGATCCACATGATTCGGAAGTGGTTGTGCCTCGGGATGTGACGTTGCTGCATTTTGGTAGAGCGGTGTTTGATCCGACGGGGATGTGGTTTTACTTTTCTCGTAATTGGCACTTTGCAATGGGGAAGCCTGCGAATGATTGGTTTGCGTATTTGTTTAGTAAAGGGAAGAAGGTGTCGCGGGTGTTTTGGTGGTCACGATTTTTGTTTGTGAGTCATGTGACGATTGCGGTGGTGTCGATTTATTTTGGTTATTGGATTGTGCCTGTGGTGGTGAGTTTGTCGCCTATCTATGGACGGAGTTTGGATTTTCTGATTAATGAGGCGCAGCATATTGGGCTAGCGGACCATGTGAATGATTTTCGCTTAAATTCAAGGACTTTTGTGACGAATCGGTTGTTTGAGTTTTTGGCTTGGCATATGAATTACCATCTTGAGCACCATATGTATATGGGCGTGCCTTGCTATCGGTTGAGGGAGTTGCATGAGGTAATTGAAGATGAGTTGCCACATACATGTGAGGGTATTGTTGAGGTGTGGTGGCATTTGATTGCGGTGATGTATCGACAGCGGACGGAGCCTGGGTATGTGTTTGTGCCGCGGTTGCCTGAGAGGGATGAGGCGGTGAAGGTTTGATTGTGGGTTGTTGATGAAATAAAGAAGGAGCTGTGTTGTGAGTGTTAAGGTTGAAGAAGGTTATCGTGTTGATTGGTACCGAGTGAAGCTGCCGAAGGGGATGCTGAGTGAGCTGAATAAACGTAGTGATTTAAGAGGTCTTTGGCAGGCAGGTGGTCATGTGGGGTTGATTGTGTGTAGTGGGGCTGGTGCATGGTGGGTGTATGAAAATATGGCGTGGTACTGGTTTGTGTTGGCGCTTTATGTGCATGGGACGATGTGTTCGTTTGCTGTGAATGCTGTGCATGAGTTGATACACGACACGGTTTTTAAGACGAAATGGTTGAATGGTTTTTTTGCGTGTTTGTTTGGGCTTTTGGGATGGATTAATCATTATGCGTTTTGGTTGAGCCATGTGGAGCATCACCGGTATACATTGCATGACCCGCATGATTTGGAAGTTGTGGTGCCTATACGGATACGATTGAAGGATTTTTGGCGAACGTTTGTTGATCCATATGCGGCGTGGTGGACGGTGAAGCATCATGCGAAATTTGCAGTGGGAAAGTCGCCGGATGGGTGGCATGAATATTTGTTTGAGAAGGGAAAGAAGCAAGACCGGCAGAAGGTGTTTTGGTGGTCACGGTTTTTGTTTTTGTTTCATGTGGTGTTTGGGGTGGTGTGTGTTTTGAGTGGGTATTGGGTGGTGTTTTTGATTGTGAGTTGCACACCTTTGTATGGGAAGACGCTGCAGTTTTTGATGAACAACACGCAGCACGTGGGGTTGGCGGATCATGTGAATGATTTTCGGTTGAATTCGAGGACGTTTGAGACGAATCGGTTTTTTGCGTTTTTGTATTGGCAGATGAATTATCACATTGAGCACCATATGTATATGGGCGTGCCTTGCTATCGGTTGAGGGAGTTGCATCGGGCGATTGAAGGAGAGTTGCCTCATACTTGCCGGGGGCTGGTGGAGTTGTGGTGGCATGTACTGGCGGTGATGTATATGCAGAAGGAGTATGATGGGTGGGTTTATGAGCCGATGTTGCCGGGGGTGGAAGATGGGGGAGAAGGAAATTAGTTGAGGTAAGGAGGGATGAGGTGATGAGAGCTTCCGGCGATCACGGATCGCTGACTATTGGAGTTGCAGAAAATAGGTTGTTGGGA
The DNA here is from genome assembly GCA_016350165.1 of Planctomycetota bacterium. Classification (GTDB taxonomy): domain Bacteria; phylum Planctomycetota; class Phycisphaerae; order Phycisphaerales; family Phycisphaeraceae; genus Poriferisphaera. The sequence continues at coordinate 440,812 of CP066225.1, forward strand.
AATAGGAAGATCGGCGAGCTGTCATCTCGCGACTAGTTGAGTTGTAGGAATGGGGTTGGTTGAAAGTTATTGATTTGAGATGGGGAGGTTTGAGGGGTGGGCGCGCCGATCGTGGATCGGCGGCTACTGGAGTTGCAGGAAATTAGATTGGTTGGTGTTGTTTAGGCTATATAAATGATGAGAGAGTTGGGATTGGGGCTGGTGAGATTGGAGGATGGATCGGGGGACATGTTAGTCGTGATATAGATATGAGGGTTGGGGCATTAAAGCAGAAATTTGTGCGGTATATTGCGCGCAGATTTGCGATATGGGGCTGAGATTGGTACAAACTGGAGCTTCAAACGTTGGAATATGGTTAGCAGAGCGCTATCAATATGCCTGATAAGCCCTGCTGACGCATGATAGAAATCGATTACCCCCCGATTCCCCCAAAGGTAATATGAACATGTCAAAAGAACTGGAAAGCGGTCACTACCTGTTTACGAGTGAGTCTGTTTCAATGGGCCACCCGGACAAGGTTTCAGATGCTGTATCTGATGCGGTTTTGGATAGCCTACTGGCTGTTGACCCTGCAGCACGCGTTGCTTGTGAAACATTGTGTACGACCGGCCTGGTTGTTGTTGCTGGTGAAGTGACAGTTCACAACGATAAAGCGGTTGCTGCTCTGAACAATATTGAAGATACGGTCCGCAAGACTGTGAAACGTATTGGTTATACCGATCCTGCAATGAAGTTTGATAGTGAGAGTTGTGCGGTGCTTCGTACGATCCACGGTCAGTCAGATGACATCAGCATGGGTGTGACTGAAGGTGAAGGCCTACATAAAGAACAGGGCGCTGGCGACCAGGGTCTGATGTTCGGCTTTGCATGTAAGGAAACTGAAGACCTGATGCCTTTGGCGATTGATATTTCGCACAAGCTGATGGAAAAGCATGTTGAAGTTCGCGAAGCAAACAAGGTTAAATTCCTGCGTCCTGACGCGAAGAGCCAAGTGACTGTTGAATACAACAAGTACAACAAGCCAGTGCGTGTTGATACGGTTGTTATTTCGACTCAGCATGGTCCTGAATGGAATGGCGATGCGAAGCAGGCAGAGCTTAAGAAAGAAATTATTAAGCATGTTATTGAGCCTTGCATGCCTAAGGATCTGTTTGATGCGAATGACGTGAAGATTCACGTGAACCCAACAGGTCAGTTCGAAATTGGTGGGCCGCATGGTGACACTGGTTTGACTGGTCGTAAGATCATTGTTGATACCTACGGTGGCCGTGGCCGTCATGGTGGTGGTGCTTTCTCGGGTAAGGACCCATCGAAGGTTGACCGTTCAGCTGCTTACATGGCGCGTTACATTGCGAAGAACCTTGTTGCTGCTGATTTGTGTGATGTATGCGAAGTTCAGCTTTCATACGCGATCGGCGTACCTGAGCCAACATCTGTCTGTGTAGACACTTACAGCTCAAACAAGATTCCTGAAGATGTGATTAGCCAGGTTGTTCGTGAGGTATTCCCACTGACACCAAGCGGGATTATTAACACGCTGGATCTGAAGAAGCCAATTTTCGAAGCAACTTCGGCACACGGTCACTTTGGTCGCAAGCCAGGCAAGAACGGCGAATTTAGCTGGGAAAAACTGGATAAGGTTGAAGCTTTGAAAGAAGCAGCAGTTGCAAAGGCTTAATTTGACTGAATTTAGGTCTAATTAGGCTCTGAGTGAGCTGAGGGGGGATTCCAATGTATTATTGGACAAAATAGATATACACAATGCGTGAGGCTTAGGGCGGGCCCCTGAAAAGGACGATACAATAGTCGTATCTCCGATTGGGGCTGAGTCCTGAGCCTCACGTATTATTTTTGGCATACGAGTTGTTTTGTTTACAGGCTGAAGAAGAGCAATGATGCAGATTAAGAGAGGCATACCAGTTTCGCCGGGCGTCGCGATTTATTCGGCGTTTGTGCTGGATGCTGAGGATCAGCCTGTCCCTCGAAGAATGGTTGCTGCGGGGAAAGTGGATGACGAACTGATTCGCATGCAAAAGGCAGTCGATGACTCGATCAGTGAGATCGAGGGATTGCGTGAGCAAACGGCGAATAGTCTTGGTGAGGAATTAGCCAAGATCTTCAGTTTTCATATTGGGGTTCTGGCGGATCAGCAGCTTATCAAGCAGATACAGGAAACGATCACGACTTCGCGTGTTTCTGCGGAGTATGCGGTTTATGTGACGCTGCGGAAACTGGCGAGCACGTTTGCGGCTCATGATAGTCAGCTGGTACGTAAGACGGTTTCGGATGTGCGTGACCTTGAACGTCGTATTCTGAAACATCTGGTGGGTAGCAATCGTGAAGATCTGAAAAATCTGAAGCGATCTGCGATTGTGGTGGCACATGATCTGACGCCTAGCCAAACGGCGACGCTTGATAAAAAGAAGATCAAAGCGCTGATTACAGATGCTGGTGGACGTACGAGCCACACGGCGATCTTAGCGCATGCGTTGGGTATTCCGGCGATAGTCGGGTTGGAAGATATTACGGCGGACGTGTCGACAGGTGACACGATTGTCGTGGATGGTAATCGTGGGATGGTGGTGATTGATCCTGATGCTGCGAAGCTGATGGAGTATCGGGCTGAGGCGAAGAAGATGATTCAGCAGGCGAAGATCCTGCGTGAATTGCATGATAAGCCTGCGGTGACGAAGGATGGGACAGATATTAGTTTGCAGGCGAATATTGAGTTTCCTGAGGAAATTCATCAAGCGCTTAGCAACGGCGCGGGTGGGATTGGGTTGTATAGAACAGAATTTTTGTACTTAGCGGCTGACACGGTTCCGACTGAGCAGCAGCAGTATGAGACTTATGTGAAGGCGATTCAGAGTTTGGAGGGACGTCCGCTGACGATTCGAACCTTGGATTTAGGTGCGGATAAAGTGGTGGAGAATCTGACGCCTGCAAGTATGTGGCAGGAACGCAATCCGTTTTTGGGTTGTCGTTCAATTCGGCTTTGTTTGCAAAATTTGCCTCTGTTTAAGACACAGCTAAGGGCGATTTTGCGAGCGAGTGTGGAAGGGCCAGTGAAGATCATGTTTCCTTTGATCAGCAACGTGATGGAGTTGCGTCAAGCGAAGATGATTTTGTCCGATGTTAAAGAAGATCTGGATGACCAAGGAATTCCCTATCGGGATGAGATTCCAGTCGGTATGATGATTGAGGTGCCAAGTGCGGCTTTGCAAGCGTTGACGTTTGCACATGAAGTCGACTTTTTCAGTATTGGCACGAATGATTTGATTCAATACACGGTTGCAGTAGACCGTGGAAACGAGCGGATTGCGAGTTTGTATTCGGCTGCCCATCCAGCGGTGATCACATTGATTAAGGAAGTGATCAGAGCTGCGCAGCGTGCAAAGATTGATGTCAGTCTTTGCGGAGAAATGGCGAGTGATCCGGAGTTCACGATGTTGCTGATAGGTTTGGGATTGAGAACGTTCTCGATAACCCCGCCGGCACTACCAGAGATCAAACAGTTGATTAGATCGGTGAGTGTGGATCAATGCAGAAGAGTCAGCCGCAAGGTAAGTGGTTTTGATTCTAATCGTGAAGTACTCAATTACCTTAAAGGTGAAGCAGGAAAAATAATGCCCGAGGTCGTCGGTGGACGGTCTATCGGCTACTAACCTAGGGCTAACAGAACAATGGTTGTACTGACGCTCGCGAAGACTAACGGATGATTAGACCCCGTGTTTTTGCTGGAAGCGAAGTATGACAAAAAAATAAGGGAAGCCTTGCGTTTAATGAATGAACGCAGGTAAGCAGGATGCTTAAAGGTAGCGTTGTTATTGAAAACAATATAGAAAGCGTTACGAGAGCAAAATAGGCTTGCTAAGCGGTTTGTTCGTTGGGCGATGGGCTTGACGCACTGTGCCAAAATCAGAAATGTTGATTAATAATGTTCCCGGCGAGGAATGCAGAATTGCAATCGCTGTGGACGGGAAGCTGGACGAGTTTTATCAGGAACGATCCAGTTCCGAGTCACATGTTGGAAATATCTACAAGGGACGTGTGACGAATGTAGAAGCGTCGATTCAGGCTGCGTTTATCGATTTCGGTCTGGAAAGAAACGGCTTTTTGCATATCTCGGATCTTCATCCGAAGTATTTTCCAGGAAAAGATAAAGAAGAATTTGAGCAGGTTGGCAGTAAAACGCCACGACGCGATCGTCCGCCTATCCAGAAATGTTTGAAGCGTGGGCAAGAGATTGTCGTGCAGGTATTGAAGGAAGGGATTGGGACGAAGGGCCCTACCCTGACGAGTTATTTGTCGATACCGGGTCGCTTTGTTGTGATGATGCCTGACATGCAGAGGTTGGGTGTGTCACGGAAGGTTGAGGATGAAGATGCTCGCCGCGCGATGAAGAAGACGTTGAATGAACTGAAGCCTCCATCTGGTTTTGGTTTTATTGTGAGGACAGCTGGGATTGGTCAGACGAAGACTGATTTGAAGCGTGACCTTGCTTATCTTGCACGACTATGGAAATCGATTGAAAAACGTAAGAAAGCAATCAGGACGGTTGGCGAGTTATATGCTGAGTCGGATCTTGTGATCAGAACAATACGTGATGTATTCAGAACGGATATTGAACGGATTGTGATTGATGACATTACGGCTGCCAAACGTGCGCGAGATTTCCTTGCTGTTTCAAATCCAAGAACAAAGACTAAAGTTGAGTACTATCACGATCCAGTGCCTTTGTATCACCGATTTGGAATTGAAGAACAGATTGATCAGATCAATGCACGTGAGGTTCCACTGCCATCAGGCGGTGCATTGGTGTTTGACCAAGCGGAAGCGTTGGTTGCGATTGATGTAAACTCGGGTAAGAGTCGTGAAGCGCAGGACGCTGAGTCGAATGCATATAACACGAATAAAGAAGCGGTCGATGAAATTTGCAGGCAATTGAAGTTGCGTGACCTTGGGGGGTTGGTTGTCAACGACTTGATTGATATGCGTGAATCGAAGCATCGTCGAAAGATTGAAGCACGGTTCCGTAAGAATCTCAAAAATGACAGAGCACGTTCACGCATCAATCCGATTAGTCAGTTTGGCATGTTAGAGATGACACGTCAGCGGATGCGGCCTTCATTGAAAAATTCAATTTACAATGAGTGTGTTCATTGTGCGGGCTCGGGTCATGTCAAGACAGCTGAAACGGTTGTGCTTGAAGTGATGCGTTATCTGGCAATGGTGATGCATCATCGCAAGGTTACTCAGATTGAATTGATGATCAGTCCTGATGTTGCGTTCCACTTGCTGAATAAGAAGCGTTCACAATTGGTTGGTTTGGAAAGAAAATTTGATAAGCCAGTAATGGTGCGTGTGGGCGGAGATCAGATTGATTTTGTTGAGATCAAGGCATACGACGAACGTCAGGTTGTATTGAATGTCGAAAACTTGATGAGCGCAAGACAGATCCCGAAGCCTACATCTAAGACGTACATTGATCTTGCGATTGATGAAATTCCTGTCGTTGAAGAGAAGCATGAAGCCACGGAAAACTCGGACGTTGAAAACGAAATTTCCCATTTAATGGAAGAGAATGCTGCTCGTGAGGCGGCTGCTGAAAATGAACGGGAACAAGAGAGCGAAGAGGAAGAATCGAAACGACATCGCAGAAGAAGACGCGGTAGTCGTGGAAAGAAACATCGCAATGATAATTCGGCTGAAAATCCAATCGAAGCTGAAGTTATTGAGCGTGACGAAGAAGATCGCAAGAAGAAAGAACGTGAATCAAAACGTCGCTCGAGTGGTCGTGGCAGACGGACATCATCGCGTGATGAAAAAGCGAAAGATGAGCGTAAAGATGATCGTCGAGAAAAGCGTGAGGATCGTGAACAGTCACGTGATGAACGTTCAAGTGTACGTAAGAAGGTTACTCGTAAGAAGCGTGTAACGAAGAAACGTGATGCTGGCGAGAAGTCTGAATCGAAGCGTGATGAGGGCCAGAAAAAAAGCCGCGGATCACGAGATCGTGCTCGTAAGGACGCTAAGATTGTTGAATCTAAAACGAACGGAAATGTTCGTGAGGACAAAGCAGCACCTAGAGGTGAGGTGAATGGTAATGTTGCGGATCATTTGGTTCAGGAACAGAAGCCAGAGAAGAAGCCGATTCGTCGCAAGCGTTATACAAGCAAACGCGTGAGTGAGAGCAAGATTGTTCAGCCAACGCATAAGCATAAAACGAAGGTAAAGAAGAAGCGTGAAGACAGTCGCGTGAGTAATGAGGGGAATCGCGAGGCGAGTGGCAATAGTCGTGGTGAAGAGAGATCATCAGGCAATCGTCAAACGCCAAGTCGAACAACCAGTCGAAAGAAAACTGTGACGAAGAAGAGTAAGACGGTGCGTAAGAAGCGCAGCACTCAATCCTCTTCGAAAGAAGTTGTTGCAAGTAGTGGCTATTCAAACCGCATGCTTAAGAAGTAAATGAGTAACAGTGAGCAGCGAGAGACAATTGAATCCTGATAAGAAGGGATGAATGTTTGAACTCGAATCAAGCAGGGAATCAAGGGAAACGCAAGCTGATCGTTCTGGGCTCATCTGGATCGATTGGTGAAAATACGCTGCGTGTTGTTGAGCATTTGAATGCGAACGATCTTGCAGATATTGAGGTCGTGGGACTTGCAGTGGGTCGGCGTGTTGACGCGCTGTTTAAGCAAGCAAAACGATTTAATGTTAAGCATGTTGCGGTGGGTGACGAGTCGTGTGTTGAGAAGGTGAAAAATGCGTTACCTGATGTGACGGTTTTTACTGGTCAGGATGCGACGAAGGAACTGGTTGAGGCTGTCGATGATGCGACGGATCTTGCTGCTGCGGTGGTGGGGTCGGCTGGATTGCCTGCAACGATTGCTGCGATCAAGCGTGGCATGCGGATCAGTCTTGCGAACAAGGAAACGTTAGTTGCTGCTGGAGAATTGGTGACGCCTCTGGTTAGGGAGTTTGGCGCGGAATTACTGCCTGTGGACAGTGAACACAGCGCAATTTTTCAATGTTTGCATGATCATCCGAACCGAATGGTGAAGCGGATTGTATTAACTGCATCTGGCGGTCCATTTCGGACGTGGGAGAAGGATGCAATCGATGGCGCTACTGTCGAACAGGCATTGAAGCACCCGACGTGGGAGATGGGCCAAAAGATCACGATTGATTCGGCGTCAATGATGAATAAGGCGTTGGAAATAATCGAGGCTCACTGGCTTTTTGACTTGCCGGGCGAACAGATAGATGTGATTGTTCATCCGCAGAGCGTCATTCACAGTTTTGTGGAGTTTGTGGACAATTCGGTGCTGTCTCAGTTGGGGCCGCCGGATATGAAGTCGCCGATTCAATATGCGTTAACGTATCCTGAGCGTATGTCGGGAGTTAGCGATAAGATGGATTGGCATACGATGTCACAACTGACGTTTGAAAGGCCTGATTTTGATCGATTTGGATCTCTGAAGCTGGCGTATTCGGTAATTGAGGCAGGGGGGACGTCTGGGGCGGTGTTCAATGCTGCGAATGAAGCAGCAGTGGCGGCGTTTCTGGGCAGACAAATTCCGTTTGGTCAGATCACACAGTTGGTGACTGAGGCTCTGAGTGCGATACCGACGCAGCCGATTGACAGCTTGGAGACAGTTCTAGAGGCTGATGAGCAAGCCAGAGCGTTTGTGAGAGGTCAGATCGGACAGCTTGATACGAAAAGCGTATCTTGATGGGGGAATGAGCAAAATGAGGGGGAGTGAGGGATAAATTGTTGGTTTGAATGCTGAGAGAGCGAATAAGCCGACGAATAATGGACGGTGTGTTGGTGGGGATAAGTGATATCACTATGTCATCATGGTGAGAATCTAAGCGGCGAAGAGCTGCTGAATAATAGAAGATAAGGCAGTGAAATGATCTGCTGATGATTAGCTGGAGCGATATAACTCGATGGCACTATTTGCGTTCATAAAGTTTCTGATTGGGTTTGGGTTTTTAATTTTTGTGCACGAGCTTGGCCACTTTCTTGTGGCGAAGTGGGTCGGCATCAAATGCCCACAATTTGCAATTGGATTTGGTACGGCAATTTTCTCGTGGCGTAAGGGTGTCGGCACGAAAGTTGGATCGACTGAGCCTGAGTATGAAAAGCGTGTACTGGCGGAGTTGCTTGAGGCAGGTCATGTTGAGCCAGGCACGAAGTATGAAGACATTGATAATCAGCTGAAAGATAACGCTGCTGAGAAGTTGGGTCTTGGCGAGACTGAGTATCGCTTGAACTATCTGCCACTGGGTGGGTATGTGAAGATGCTGGGTCAGGAAGACATGGACCCGAATGCTCGCAGTAAAGATCCGAGATCGTTCAATAATAAGCCGATCTGGGCGAGAGCATGTGTAATCTCGGCTGGTGTGGTGATGAATGTCATTTTTGGTTTTCTATTCTTCATTTTTGCGTTCCAGATTGGTGTTCAGTTCCCACCAGCGGTTGTTGGTGGTGTGTTGCCGGGGATGCCTGCTGCGACGACGTATGCTGAAGGGCATGATGGCCAATTGCAGTATCAAGGCTTGCGAACGGGTGACAGGATTTTGTCGGTAGATGGGAAGCCGATTAAAGAAATGTCAGATTTGAAGGTGGCATCGGCATTGAGTGACGGTGAGACGCCACTGGTGTTACATGTGAAGCGTCTGGGCGTTGAAGATGAATTAACTTATAAGATTGTTCCGAAGCCGAATAAAGAGATGGAAGGCTTGCTGGGCATAGGTGTGCTTGATCCTACAAGTACGACAGTTGGCGGGGTCGTCCAAGGTACAAGTGCGGCTGACCAAGGTGTTAAGCCTGACATGAAGCTTGTGGCAATCAATGGGAAGCCGATTGAATCTTATGGTCAGCTGTCGATGGCTATTAATACGTCAAAGGGTCAGCCGGAGACATTTACGTTTGAAGGTGATGGCGAGAAAGTTGATGCAACACTGATCGGTTTGCCACAACTTGAATACTCAGGTCCTTCAGATGTTGGCAATATTGCGGGGCTCGTACCTGCACTGGAAATTGGCGCTCTCGCTGAGAAGGACAGCCCGATTAAGGAAGCAGGTGCTAAGGTTGGCGATGTGCTAGTGAATGTAGGCGGCTTGTCATGGCCTACACTAGCTCAACTGCAGAAGAAGCTATCCGAGTCAATTGGCAAAACTGTTCAAGTGACTGTGAAGCGTGGCGATGAAATGGTTGATCTTGGTGCAATTAAGCCAACGAGTGAAGGATATCTTGGTTTTGTGCCAACTGCTTACCTTACAAAATCGATTATTGCACAGACGATGCCTGATAGTCCTGCGGCGGCATTGAGCCTGAACAATGGTTCGACAATTACTAAGGTTGCTGGTCAGCCGGTGGCAAACTGGAGTGATATTCAGCGTATCCTTGGTGAGCAAAAAGTTGGTAGTAATGAAAAAGCTGACGTGAGTGTAATGTTCACATTGAATGTTGCTGGTCAGCCTAGTGAAACCAAGACGATGGTTTTGGATAAAGAGACGGTCAGCAAGCTTGCGATGGCAAGTTGGCAGATTGATAGCCAAATTTTGTTCACACCACTACGAGAGCCAGTGGTTGCAAAAAATCCGATTGAAGCGAGCAAGCTTGGCTTGGTGAAGACGTGGCAGTTTACTGTGCAGACATACCAAACACTTGCGGGTCTATTCAGAGGTACGGTTGGATTGAGCAATCTGCGTGGCCCTGTAGGAATTGTTGAAGTCGGTACAGCGACGGCTGCTCGTGGATACTCTTGGTTATTCTTCTTCCTTGGCCTGATCAGTATTAACTTGGCGGTGTTGAACTTCCTGCCAATCCCGATTGTGGACGGCGGTCACATCGTCTTCCTGATCATTGAGAAGATTAAAGGATCACCTGCAAGCCCGGCGGTACAGATGGCTGCGTTGTATGTCGGTTTGGCCATGATTGGTCTGGTGTTTGTGATTGTGACTTACAATGATATCCTGCGTCTTGCGAAGAGTATCTTCTAGGCTTGACGCTGCTAAGAATGATTGAAAACTCGAACTTTAGCTAAATGCTTGGGGGAAGCGAGCTAAGGTGTATGAAAATGGGGTCTGTTCGCCAGAAAGCGATCAGACCTTTATACTAGATGCTTAACTGATCCCGAACCAGAGACAGAACTGAGGGAATTGATGAAGATATTGGTGCCCATAATTGCGATCGTGCTGGGAATTGTTTTCTCGGTCGCATTTTTATTTAAAGGCTCAGAGAACGATGCTGCTTTAGAAGCTCAGCAATCCAAGATTGAGCAGCGTGAAGAAGTTGCGCAACAAGAAGCAGCAGCGGAAGAAAAGCAAGCTGATACGGTTGTCGCGGCTAAAGCTGAACAGAAGCCCGTTGTAAAAGTCGAAACGATCGACGGTCTGCATGTTGTAGTGCCAGAGGTAGCAGAAGCGGTTTCACTTGGCTCAGATAAACCTGAAGATGGTTATAAACTGAAGGTTGATTTTACGAGCTGGGGTAGTGGTATCAAAACATTCACGCTAACGGATTATAAGCGTGTGACGTATCCATATAACGAACCATATAGCGTGGAAGGAAAGCTTGAATCAGCAACTGGTTTAACAGCTTACCCATACGCAGCCAGAAGCATTCGTGTTAACGGCCAATATGTTGCACTGGATACTAAACAGTGGACATCAAGTCAGATCCGTGATACTGAACGTGGCCAAGAAGTCACTTACTCGGTGATCGTGGCTGATGGTTCGAACAACCCGGTTGTTGAGATTCAGCGTGTTTATACGTTGCCTAAAGACACATACAGCCTTGAGTTGCAGCAGAAGGTAATCAACCTCAGTGGCAAGCCGATTGATGTACAGTTCAATCAATATGCTCAAGGCGATGTGATTGATGATGGTGCTGCATATCTTGGTGACAAACGTCAATTCGTAACAGCATACTTCCCTGCATCTGATCCACTACGTACACGTATTGTGACATACGATGGTGTGCAGGATCGACGAACACTGGTGAAGGCTTTCCAAGATGCTGCGGCAGACAATGCACCGACACCGACGGGCATATGGCCAAATGAAAGCAGTATTGAAGCAGGTTCAACCCTTGCATGGTTTGGTTCTGAGAACAGATATTTTTCAGTAGTAACATCTGCGGATGTACCAATTGATACAACACAAACCAGCAAGGTAAAGCCGATCGTCGAAGTGTTCCCAAACATCCAAACGATTGTCGCGCCAAGCTATAAAGATGATTCAGCGACTCCAGATACTGGTCGCCTTGTGATCTTTGGTATGCAGTCACAAACAGTGCAACTGCAGCCGGGTGAAGAACAAAACTACGATATCTCAATTTTTGCTGGTCCACGTTACTCCAAACTGTTCAAGCAAGCACCATACGAAGCAATGGCTTTCGATGAAATGGTGAGATATGTACTTGGTTGCACATGGTGTACATTCCAGCCATTGGCACGCGGATTGCTTTGGTTCTTAACTGCGATTGAAGCAGTTGTACGAGACTGGGGTATTGCGATTGTCATTCTCGTGTTGTTTGTGCGGCTGATCTTGCATCCACTGACAAGACGCTCACAGATCAACATGATGAAGATGGGCAAGCAGATGCAAGCACTGCAGCCTGAAATGGAGAAGCTTAAGAAGAAGTATGCTGATGATAGCAGCAAGCTTCAGGGCGAAATGATGAAGCTGTATAAAGAAAAGGGTGTGAATCCTTTCAACATGCTTGGTTGTTTGCCCATGTTCCTACAGATGCCGATTTGGGTTGCATTGTATGCAATGCTTTACTACGCAATTGAACTACGTGGTCAGCCCGCGTTCTACAATGTGTTCCACTACATCAGTACACTATTTGGTAGCGATTGGCAGTTCCTCGCTAATCTATCCAGCCCTGACCGCTTTATCACACTGTTTGAAAATCAGAAGCCAATTACGCTTCTGTTTGTGACTCTCGACTACTCATCAATCAACATTCTGCCTCTGCTTATGGGTGTGGTCTTCTTCTTCCAGCAGAAGTTCACAACACCACCTGCAGCCACTGATCAGGCACGTCAACAGCAGAAGATGATGAAGTTCATGGTCTTTCTCTTCCCACTGTTCCTGTACTCCGCACCTTCAGGCTTGACGCTATACATTTTGGCTTCAACTTCTGCAGGTATCGTTGACAGTTATTTCGTACGTAAGCATGTGAAGGAACTTGAAGAAAGTGGCGAGTTGTTTAAACCACGTAAAAGCAAACCTTCAAAACCTGGTGGTATTATGGATCGCATGCAGAAAGCTCTGGAAGAAAAGCAAAAAGGCATGCAACAAAAAGGCCAATACAACCGGAAGCCACCAAAACGTAAATGATAGTTCATGAATTTTCCGAACAATCAATCTGAAAACAATGCGAATGCCCGTAGAAACTCTGCGGGCATTCGTCATTCATTTGAGATGATGGGTCATTTAAATCGTGGTGATACGATCATTGCAGTAAGTTCTCCGCCGGGTCAATCTACACGCGGTTTAATCCGTGTTTCTGGCCCTCGTGCGATTGAATTTCTGCAAGAGCAAACAAACCATATTGCCAATGTAAATTCATCATCAGATGTGTTACCGCAACGTGTTGCGCTACGATGCGAGTTGTCATTTTTAAACTTGCCTTGCATCGCTTATTATTTTCCAACTCCTCATAGTTACACAGGCGATGACACGATTGAGTTGCAAGTTCCGGGGCACCCTGCTCTATTGGAAGCGGTTATTTCGCATGCAATCGATTTTGGTATACGACTCGCTGAACCTGGCGAATACACATTCCGATCCTTTACTGCAGGTAAGATTGACCTGACACAGGCTGAAGGAATTGCAGCTACAATTGCAGCGACTTCTGATAGTCAATTACGTGCAGCAGAATTGCTGAAGAATGGAAAGCTGGGCAGCTTTTCTCATAAGATGGTCGATACTGTTGCAACACAACTCGCACTCGTTGAAGCAGGTATTGATTTTGTAGATCAAGAGGATGTTGTCCCCATTGAACCTTTTGAACTAAACGAAAATCTAGCTGAAATTCAAAATGATCTGAGTCAATTGATTTCACGCAGTCGCTCATGGGGCAGCATTGAAGCACTACCTCGTGTTGTATTAGTTGGTGAACCGAGTGTTGGCAAAAGCACTCTTTTCAATGCACTACTTGGCAAAGAACGTGCGGTGATTAGTGCTTTGCCCGGCACAACGCGTGATATTCTAGCGGAGCCATTGCGGCTAACGAATCATCAGCAGCAGCAAATCGAAGTAATGCTAATCGATATCGCTGGCTTGGGGTATACAAAAGCTGCGATCGATAAACAAGCCCAAATTGCGGCTCAACAGGCCATTGATCAAGCAGACCTGATCGTACATATATTAGATGCAACGCAAGATTCACATGATGAAATTGAACCGCCCGCACACATTCCTGTACTGAAAGTCTTCAACAAGATTGATGCGGGCCAATATAAAAAAAATAAACATGACTTTGGGATTAGTGCTCAAACAGGCTGTGGTCTGGAAGAGTTGAAGTCGCATATCACACAGCTAATTGGTTCACGTGGCATCAGTTTGGCTTCGGACATGCTTGCTTTACAACCAAGACACGAGCATGCTCTCAACAAAGCCTTGAGTCATGTGAAGCAAACGCGTGATATTTTAACGATGCAATCCGATCAGCATGGCATCAGTGATATTGAAATCGTTGCTGGTAGCTTGCGAGAAGCATTGGATGAACTGGCTGCCATTGGTGGTGAAATGACGCCCGATGACGTCATTGGCAAAGTGTTTGCAAATTTCTGTGTCGGGAAATAGCCCATCGACGGCAACACGATCCAGAATATTGCTACAATACCGTACTTATTATGGCCAAGAGACAGCACAAAAAGAAAAAAGACGAGTCTCAGACGAAACGAATCGTCAACCGACGCGCTTACCATGACTACCACATCAGTGACAAACTGGAGTGTGGTATCTCTTTGCATGGCACCGAAGTAAAATCCATTCGTGATGGCCAAGCCTCTATCGCTGAAGGCTACGCAACGGTCGACGAAAAAAAGATGGAATTACAGTTGGTCAATTGCGAAATTTCCAGATACCCCCATGGTGGTCCACACCAGCACGAACCGAAACGAGTTCGCACACTGCTTGCACATAAAAAACAAATTAAGCAATATGCTGACAAAACTCGTGAAAAAGGCGTGACTATAGTGCCACTAGCCATGTATTTCACTAGTCGAGGGCTGATCAAGATTGAAATCGGCATCGGACGTGGTAAAAAATCTCATGACAAGCGGCAAGATATCAAGCAGCGCGATGCTGACCGCTCAATGCAACGGGCTATGACACGTAAACACATCTAGACTGTGAGAACTATGGAGCGTCGTTACCGCTTACTGTTCATTGCATTCATTGAAAGCTTCGCAACAATCCTTCTCGAGCGTGGCTTTTACTTTTATACGCGCGATATTCTTCATTTCGAAGAATATCAAAATCTAATGCTCGCTTTAATGTTCGGCGTCATCTATGTCTTCGGCGCTGTACTAAGTCACCGCATTGCCCATAAAATTTCTGAAAAATATGCATTTTTCAGTGCTGTTTCAATTCTGCTACTAACGAATTTGATGATCTTCTTGTTCCCTAATAATGCATTAATTGTTATTAGTTTTGGAATCATCGCCTTTGTGACCGGTGCCAAATGGCCCATACTCGAATCATATATCAGCGCAGGCCAAACACCACGTCATGTTTTAAGAATCATCGGGTACTTCAGTTTATCATGGGCAGGCGCAGCACCGCTTGCACTTGTTGCTTCTGGTTTTCTAATTGGTTCAGACTCACCCACCCGTTTTTTCGCTACTGCCGCATCAATCCATGCATTAACTTTATTTGCCTGCATATTCTTGAAAAAACGACCAGTTCACCTTGCTGAAAATCATCCTGAGCGTCTACCTTCGATACAACTACACCAATACAAACACCTGCTTAAAGCGAGCAGGATGTCCATGCTCTCAAGCTACGCTCTTTTATTTTTGCTTGCCCCGCTCATGCCGACAATTTTCTCACGTTTAAATTTCGATGTTCAAGCGAGTGCTAGTCTTTCGGGTTTACTCGATGTTATGCGATTTGTAGCGTTTCTCATTCTTGGTTTTTTTGCGACATGGCATGGCCGATCCACACCTGTATTCCTCATGATATTTGCACTACCACTGGGTTTCTTCATGGTGCTTTTTGGCTCAAACATATACGTTGTACTAGTTGGTGAAATACTCTTTGGTTTAGCATCCGGTTTGATGTACTACGGTTCGCTTTATTACGCATTAATATTACAGAACTCCGCGGTCAATGCGGGTGGAGAACACGAAGGTTTAATTGGAACTGGTTTTGCACTAGGTCCATTAATCGGCCTTATTGGCCTAAGCTTATCAAACATTACCGGCAACACATGGGGCATGCTGATCGGCGTCACACCTATTATTGTGCTATGTATCGTGCTTGCGTTGAATCAGCTTTGGCATCTTCATCAATTCACCACTTCACTGAAACAAAACTCAGCTGAGTCGCAGTAACACCTAGTCAAGGTTGATGTACCATAGCATCTATACATAGCATACTCTTTTAGTTGATTCAAAAGAATGTGTGTGCTACTAATTTAGACTGCTATGAAATCGCAAGCCGTATATATTCGATCAATAGTTAATTAGCTTCCCCTCGCACATGTTCATTTTGCGTGGCCATCACACCTGACTTTAATCAAGTTAAGGTGATCAATTCAAGATTCAATGGATCGAAAAATCAGATACGTTGTCAAGCGACCATTCAAGTAATTACTTTGTAGGCAATATGTGCCTTATTCCTTTATCACACACAAACGTGGCACAGTCATTTCTTCAACCGCATACTTCACACCTTCATGCCCACATCCTGACTCTTTCACACCACCATAAGGCATCGCATCAGCACGCCATGTAGGAACCTCATTAATCATCACGCCGCCAACTTCCAATCGATCCCATGCCTTATTAATTTTCTGCTTATCTTGCGTAAAAACGCCTGCTTGTAATCCATATCGACTGTCATTAACCTCATCAATTACTTCTTCAAAACAGTTATAAGAATTCAAAACCATGACAGGACCAAAAACTTCTTCTTTCATTAACTTTTGCTTACGATCCACTTCTTCCAATATAGCTGGAGTGACACAAACACCTTCTTTTTTCCCACCTGCTAGTAACACAGCACCACCATCAACAGCATCTTTAATCCACTGCTCAACCCGTTCTGCATCCATATGACTAATCAAACCACCCACATCTGTTGATGCATCAGAAGGATCACCCACCACTAATTTTTGTACTCTTTCAACCAGCATCGACTTTAACGTATTATAAATATCTTGATGAATGTAAAGACGTTGCAAACTAATACAGCTTTGCCCAGCTTGCGCGTACGCCGCATTAACCAACCGATCTGCCAAATCATTCAAATCTTCAACATCAGGTTCAACAACACACGCAGCATTGCCACCTAGCTCTAATGTAACACGCTTGTACCTAGCTCTCTGTTTTAATTTCCAACCAACCTTTGATGATCCTGTAAATGTAAACATTTTAATTCGATCATCAGTAATCATTGCTGATGCATCTTCATCGCGACACGACAATATCGAAAATGATCGTCGTGGCAAATCGGATTCACGAATAATATCACCGATCATCAATGCACTCATTGGCGTATTCAGAGCTGGCTTCAAAATAAATGGACATCCTGCTGCAATCGCAGGTGCAACCTTATGTGCAACAAGATTTGCTGGAAAATTAAAAGGTGTAATACACGATACCAAACCAATCGGCACACGCCTTATTAAGCCTTTATACATCGCCAAGCTAGCATCATCACCCAATGATACGACCTGATCATCCAACTGTAATGAAACTTGAGATGCTAAGCGAAATGTTTCGATACATCTCGCAACTTCACCTCTTGCTTCTTTGATCGTTTTGCCAACTTCATGGCATATAACTTCTGAAAACTCTTCTTTATCAAGCTCAATCCGATCTGCAATATAAGTCAAAATATCTTGCCGATCTTTACCTGATAAATCTCTTAATGCTTCAGTCACACCCTTCGCTGCACATATTGCTTTCTCAATATGATCTGATGTTGCTAATGCAATATTTGCGATTGGTTCTTCAGTGTATTTATTCAAAACAGAGATCGAATCATCCGTATACACATGCTCACCAGCAAGAATGAACGGACGCATATTGTCTTTCATAGATACACCTTCACAAACTAACCTATAGCTTCTTATTTAACCCGATTACGCACGTCATTTAATCGCCAATCATACTCAATCCATTCAACCTTAGGACGACGACCATTTTCCAATGCTTCTGCTATCTCAGGACGATACTTGGCAACAAAATCAAAAACATCTTGGCTATTCTTTTCAAAGTCCACTTTGTACCAATTAAACAACTGAGTCAGGGATACGACATTATTCACCGGATCATAATCGTACCAACGATCATGATTAAGTACATACTCAGTCTGTTGTTGCAATTGTTTTTCAAGCCAATCACCACGATACACTTCATTTCTCAATATCGGGCAACTATAAGCTGCACAAACAAGAGCGAAGTGAATGCGAGGTTCTTTGAACATCGGACGTATCGTTTTATGCTCAAGTTCATTCAGACTATATGTTTTGTTACCAATCTGCCATCGATCATCATCCCATCGACGTTTCTCGGGGATCTCAAAGATTGATGTTAACTTCCCATTGTCCCAGTACTCAATGATGAGTTCAAGCGTAAAAGCATTGTACGCATTGATAAGCGTAGCTAATTGATCATCACGCCCCAACTTACTCAGATCAATATTCCTTAAGCTATTAATATAATCTCGCAACTGCTCGCGTTGCTCAAACATTTTCGCATAATCCACCCAACCATCATCATCTACATTTTTCTTTAACAATTTATCATAGATAGCGAGCTTCTTCTGATATAGCATGTTCCCCGCTTCACCAGATTCAACACCTTGCTCTTGTGCATTGGCGGAGAAACTGAAAAGCCCAACCACACTACTTGTTAGTAAAATCAGTAACAGGACGCATCCCACGCATTTTTTTTTATTCCACTGCATAAACAATACTCTCATACTGGGTCACAGGATATTACACATACTATCTTCATCGGTATACAGTTAGTATTTGTATTCCCCAATCAAACTCCGTAGCTATATCTAAGCCTCATACTCTCGTACAATATCACTATGACGAACAAGAATGAATTCAATCTAGTTAGCGAATTCCAGCCTATGGGCGATCAACCTCAAGCCATTGATGAACTTGTGGCTGGCATCGAATCGGGCACAAAATACCAAACACTCCTTGGCGCAACGGGTACAGGGAAAACCTTCACCATGGCCCAGACCATTGCCCGCCTCAATCGCCCTGCTCTCGTCATTTCCCATAATAAAACCCTTGCAGCACAGCTTTATGAGGAATTTAAGGAACTTTTCCCAGACAACGCGGTTTCATACTTCGTCTCCTACTACGACTACTATCAGCCTGAGGCTTATATTCCTCAACGTGACATCTACATCGAAAAAGATGCCTCACGTAATGACGACCTCGACCGACTCCGACTCGCAGCAACCACAAATCTCATCACACGCAACGATGTCATTGTTGTCGCATCTGTCTCATGTATCTACGGCCTCGGCTCTCCCGATGCCTACAAAAAATCCGTCGTCTCCCTCAATAAAGGCCAATTGATCGATAGACAGGAAATTCTACGCGCTCTATCTGATCTGCAATACGAACGAACAGACATTGAACTTGTACGTGGCAAGTTCCGTGTGCGAGGCGATGTCGTCGAAATCTTCCCCGCTTCCGAAGAATTCGCATACCGTGTGCAGTTATTCGGCGATGAAGTTGAAAGCCTCCAGTTCATCAATCCAATCACTGGTGAAATCCTCGCAGATGAAAATGCACTTTTCATCTACCCTGCCGTCCACTACGTAATGCCCGAGCATCAACTCGAACAATCAATCGATTCGATACGTGCTGAACTCGCAACTCGCGAAACAGAATTACGAATGGAAGGTAAACTTCTCGAAGCTCAACGTCTTGCTGCACGTACTAACTATGACTTAGAAATGATGCAGGAAGTCGGCTACTGTTCCGGCGTCGAAAACTACTCACGTCACCTTGATGGCCGTCCTACTGGCAGTAAACCATACACGCTCCTCGACTACTTCCCCGATGCACTTTCAGGCCTCTACGAAGGTGGTTACTCTGACGGCTCACGTGATGACATTCCCGTCATCTCTGAACGTACTTCAGGTGGCGGCGATTGGCTCCTCTTTATCGATGAATCACATGTCACACTCCCGCAAGTCCGAGCCATGTACAACGGCGACCAAGCACGCAAACGCGTTCTTGTCGATCACGGCTTCCGTCTTCCCTCAGCATTAGATAACCGTCCACTAAAATTCGAAGAAGTTGAAAAAACGTGGCAGCAAGTAATTTTCGTCTCCGCAACCCCCGGTCCATACGAGCTTGAACACTGCGAAGGTAGTATCGTCGAACAGATCATCCGCCCAACAGGCCTTGTTGATCCGCCAATCGAAGTTCGCCCAGCCTCAGGTCAAGTTAACGATGTCATCGAAGAAGCACGTAAATGCATAGCAAAAAATGAACGTGTTCTCATCACCGCACTCACCAAACGTCTCTCCGAAGACCTTGCATCTTTCATGTCTGATCAGGGTATCCGCTGCCGTTACCTTCACTCTGAAATCGACACACTAGATCGCATTCAAATCCTGCGTGAACTTCGCGAAGGTGAATTTGATGTACTCATTGGCGTCAACCTCTTACGTGAAGGCTTAGACTTACCCGAAGTATCATTCGTTGCAATCCTCGATGCAGACAAAGCAGGTTTCCTGCGCAGCACCACAAGTATGATTCAACAAATAGGCCGCGCTGCTCGAAACGTCAATTCATACGTCATTCTCTACGCAGACGAAGTCACCCCTGCAATGAAGTCTGCTATCGAAGAAACTGAACGTCGCCGCGAGATACAGCTCAAATACAACATAGACAACAACATCACACCAAAAACAATTAAAAAAGCAATCCGCACTGGTATCGAGTCCGAACTCAAAGCACGAAAAACTGCACGTGATGCGCTCAACATCACTGAAACAGAATTCGATCGTGGCGAACTACTTCGTGATCTTGAAAATCAAATGCTCGAAGCCGCTCAAATGCTCGAATTCGAAAAAGCCGCATTATTACGTGACAAAGTCAAAGAAATCAAAGCCACACCAGCCATGGGCAAAGTCACACTAAAATCTGATGCACGTGGCACAAAACCCAAGCCCGGCGCTCCCGGCACCAAAGTCATCAAGAAACGGAAGAAGTCATAACCAAGCCTTCTGCCTCTTTCTCAGCATCAACACCCAACATATCACTTTGAGTTGGTGACACACGATCCACTTTCACCACAGGCCGTATATCAAACACCATTAAAAACAAAACATATCCTGTAAACACACAAGTCAGAAGCGGCGGCAGCCAATACTCACGCCCCGGCGTCAACTGATGCACCACCTCATAACTAAACGCAATCATGACCGCAAACGCAATCAAGCATCCACCAATGATTGTTTGCTTGTTCAAGATAATTGCCCAGCCAACATAAATCCCCAGCACAACCGACAACATGCTATACGTATTTATCTCCGTCCTCGGATTAAACAACATCAAATAACATATCGAAAAAGTCAGTATCAAACATGCACCAAGATGATGCCCCCACATCCTTCGCCCACAATAGCACACACCCCACACCGCCAATGCAACAAATATTCTAACCAATGTCTGCAACTCACCGTTCACCGGCATCCCCCACGCTCGCAACATCCCAAATACATCACAAAATCGGCTATACAGCAATTCATACGGATCGGTCGCCACTGACGACTTACCAATAAAACCAACATATTGAGCAAGCACATAGCTCGGCGATGCCATCAACATCGGCAAAACAAACATCACCACCAATCCAATCGCCAACCGCAACATCGTTCTTGCATACACACCACCAATCAGCATAAACATCACTACAATTAAAGGTTTCAGCGCAAACCCCAGCACTAACCACACCGTCATAAAACCATATTCTTTTCGCAGTAAATCCCTCGTTGCAAGTAACATCAACCCTGTCAGCAACAACGTCATCTGCCCATTCCGCGCACTATCCAATACCATCGGCAGCGCAACCAACGAACTGACTGTAAACAGATTCGCAACGTATCGTTTTTCTAACTCACCCGCCAGCGCATATATCCCATACGCAAAACTGCCGATCATCAGCACTCGCCACAACGGTTCACCCAACCATGCTGGCATCACCGCAAACGGTGAATAAAATATCGCTGCATGTGGCAAGTATAAAAAGCCGTGCATTCCTTCCGAATACAAATCCATCCCCAGTAGCCACCTCACCGAACCTCTCGCATAAGCACCTGTCACAGTATGCTCAAAACCTGATGCCGCACTCACTCCCACAATACCCAATATCACAACGCCCCACATAATCCATGTGAAAAATATCTCTTGCCTAACTTCTTTACAAAACTTACTTATCACGTCTTCCTCTGATAATCCTTTGCAAACTCGCTGAACGTGACGAACGCGCCGCGCTCCTTCAACCACTTCAAATACCACGCCAATCGCTCAACCATCGCCTCTCCACATCGCCCCTTAACATACCCCGGCAACTCATATCCCCGAATATCTGAAAACTCCCAAGGATGAAAAAACACATTCAAATAGCCATCACTTTTCAGTGCATGCCAACTCGCATATCTGATCAACCACTTCGGGAAATTCTTGATACCCAACCAAAACAACGGCACCCTCAATCCCGGCGACGCTGAAATTGGTACGTTCAACAACTCACCATTCATGTACGCTCGACGCTGTTTGAAAAAATGATTATAACGTCCTGGCATCCAAATCGGATTCTCAGATGAATTGTACGTGTAACCAGCCTTTAGTATCGCTTCATGAGACGTTTCTGCAAACCGCGCTCTTCGAAACCCTCTCACCTCTTGCCCACTCAACTCCTCCAGCACAAGCCGCGACTTCTCAAGATCATCCCCTTCAAAACTGCTGTGCCAATACCCATGCGAAGCAATCTCACAGCGCTCACCCATCTCACCCAACAATGCTCTCTCATGATCCGCAAAGTTCGCTGTCGTAAAGCAAGTCGCCTTCACATCGTACTCATCCAACAACGCCAACACACGCTTCATACCAACCACTGATACCGAAAACTGTTCATCCTCACGTATCGCTTGTCCGAACTCCACCGGAATGTCGAACTCTTCCACATCGAAACTCAGTAGTATTTTCATGGGAATATTTCCCCATCAAACTATTCATCCGAACATGCAATAGTGCCTTCAACATCCGCATCGGCTCTAACCACAAATTCATTTTTGATATCTTGTACGAATGACTCTTCGACACACTCGCCGGGATCTCAATAACCCGACATCCATGCCGTTGTGCCAAAAACAACAACTCCGCATCAAACGCAAATCCACCCAATCGTTGATACGAAAAAATCTTCCTTGCCGTCTCCAAACGGAACCCCTTGATCCCCGCCTGCGTGTCCTTGTAAGGCAAACCTAAAATCAAACGCACAACCTTATTGAACACTTTTCCCATGATCTTTCGACCCAACGTAATATTGCGCTGCCTCAACGGTACCATACTCCGCGAGCCAATCGCCACATCACTCCCCTCAAGCGCTTCAACCAATCTCACCACATGATCCAGCGAATACGCCAAATCTCCATCCGTAAAACACACAATTTCCGTATCACACAAACTCACCCCTTCCCTCACCGCAACACCCTTACCCACATTCTCCTTCAAACTCACCACTGAAACGCGATCTCCAACCTCGGACCGATCAATCCGGTCCTGCAAAATATCGCCTGTCGCATCCGTCGAGCCATCGTTAACAAACAAAAACTCATAACCATCATGCTTATGCAAAAAATCCTGTATACGATTAAATACCGAGCTGATTAAACCCGCTTCGTTATACACTGGCAAGATGACCGTAACTTGTTCCAATTTTAAGCCGCACTCCGTTGCTTGTCGTTTGTGAAGTGCACGCAGTATAACAGGATTTATTACTCGTATGTAACCTGAGGTTTCTGCTCAGACGCCTATTTGCCAACCACAATCTCCACATCAATATCACCTCTCCAAAACCAGCTTTTTCTGAAAACCCCAATTTACCCCCCACCGCTCCAAATCCCCATAAAAATAGGCTGCGTCACCTATTAAGTACCGCAGCCTAACTTGATTCTAAGTAATGATTAGTATGTTTCACGCAAGTGCATCACCGACAACGCTTCCGTCAAAGCCTTCGCCGTCACATTCTCCCGATTGCGGAAGAACAATAACCGCTTCTCACTCGGCATCAGTGTCACACTACTGTCGTCAAACGAACCCTTCAGATTCCCCGCGTCCACATGCACGAAAAACGCCGGCTTATCCGTCTGCAACTCCACTGCCAACTCACCACCACAATCAACAATCGACCACTGAACCTCAGCTTTCGCCAATTCGCACTCCTTAAACTTACCGAAGAAGTACGTATTCTCATGCACCAACTGCTTCTCTTCACCACGACCTTGCTTCTCAAACAGCTGCAATCGCATAAACTGCTTACTCGGATCAATCATCATCCGTTTCGTAGACAAGTCAGCAATCTTTACTGATTCCTGTCCAGTAAAAACAACATCCTTACTGAACCGCTTCTCTTCATTGCCATCGAAATCATAGACAACAAACTCAGCCACATACGATTGCTTCTCAGCCTTATCACTCACACCCCAAACCTCAACGACATCATCACCCTTCGCAAATGCTGCAATCATCGCCGGAGCATGGAACCGCTTTGCATGATACTGCAGTTGCTTCCACTTTCCGCCATATTCAATACTCGACCATGAAGCCACAGGCCAAACATCATTCAACTGCCAGTACAGCGTCCCCATACAAATCGGCTGCATATGTCGCCAAAACTCAACAGCCGTCTTAATCGCCAGCGCCTGTTGTACCTGACTCAAATACAACATGCTTTCAAAGCTGCTCGGCATCCTGAAGTACCGCGTCATCATCGCCACGATCTTACCATTACCACCATTATGCCTCTGGTGATGTTCCATCGTAGGCGATGTCACATTCCGTTCCTCCTCACCAACAAATCCTTCAACCACACTCAGCGAATTAAACGACTGATACCCAAACTCACTGCAGAACCGAGGCACAACATTGTAATAATCCTCAAACGCCTTACCTTCATGCCAAACATTCCAGTAGTGCATATCACCACTACCATCTTCATGCCAAGCATCACCAAAATCATCATCCCCGTTACAAGGCGAGCTAGGCCAAAAAGTTCTCGTCCCATCACAAGAATCAACCGCACTCCGCAACGTCTGATTCAGCCTGTCATACTGCACAAGGAATCGATCGCGCTGCCCAGCATCTAACCTGAAGATACCGTTCATAAACCCAATCAGCTCATTGTCACCGCACCACAAAACCAAACTTGCGTGATCGCACAATCGTTTGATCTGATACTCAGCTTCATCCTTAATTTCAGCTAAAAACTCTTTAGTTGCTGGGTAAAGCGAACAAGAGAACATCATGTCCTGCCAAACCATCAACCCCATTTCATCGCACAATTCATAAAACACATCGTGCTCATATTGCCCGCCACCCCAAACACGAATCATATTCATATTCGCATCAACCGCGTCCTCCAGCAGTTCACGATATACATCATCCGTATGCCCACTCGGCAGCGCGTCAACTGGAATCCAGTTTGCACCTTTACAAAATACATCACGCCCATTCACACGCAACGTCATGCTCTTGCCAATATGATCCTCACGGGTAATCCACTCAACCTCACGCAAACCAATCCGCTTCTCACATACCTCATGACCAAGCATTACTTTCAAATCATAAAGCGTCTGCTCACCCTGCCCCGCAGGCCACCACAGACGAGGCTCCAATACCTCAACCTCACTCTCAACCTCATTCACGCCTTCACGCAAACGAACTTTCTTTTCAACAACCTCCCCACCTAATTCAATTCGAAGCATCTGCTCACATTCAACATCACTCAACACCTCAACCTTCACACCAACTTTACACATCCCCTTCCCATGCTTCTGCGTCGTATTGACATGCTCAACACGATAGCCATCGCACCCATGTAAACTCACATCCCCATACATCCCAAGCACCAGCAAACAAATCCCCCAGTCCCAACCAGCATGGCACTGAACCTTCCTCACCATATTCATGTGAGGCACACGATTGTTTCCCTTCGCCCAAGGCACTTCCTTAGGCATCTGCTTCGCTAACTTCAGCGCCTCTTCACCCGCCGCCGCAATCACCACTCGAATCTCATTCTCACCAACCTTCAATACATCCTTCACATCAACCCGGTAACGCTTGAACATATTCTTCGCCGAAAGCACATGCTTACCATTCACATACACCTCAGCAATCGTATCCACCCAATCCATATTCAGGTACACCGATCGCTCACGCAGCAACGCTTCCGACACATCAAACTTACGTTCAAACGCCCAACCCCGCTCACCGACCCACTGCACATCATCTTCCTGCCGACCCACATACGGATCAGCAATCTCACCCGACTCGATCAACGCACTATGCAAATCACCCGGGATCTGCACATCAACCTGTACACTCCCACGATCATCACGTACCGACCACGTCCCAGCCAAATCAACCATTGGCGCAGTATTTTCAACAACCTGCATACCCGACTCCTAAACTGAATCAGCTTCCATATCTCGCGTCTCAGCCCGCCTTCACAAGCTAGGCCAACCTCAGCCGTTCGTCACTTCCAATTCACGGCCATCAGCCAACACGTCAACCTGATACAAAAGCATTTCAAAAAGTATCAAACCACTTCTAATTTCAGACACAGCACCCTTTTGCCATATCCACACACATAAATTATCCTAATTTATTGATTTTTCTTCTATATATCTGATTATTTATTGAATATATTTGATATTCATGGCTAAAACCTCCGCAAACATCCCCATCCTCGACCGTGCCGATCACTTCCACATCGATTGGCAGACCTACCTCATCGACCGCCGCGCCTCCGAAAAGCCATGGTCTTTCTACCGCCACACCCACAAAGGTTTCTGCGAGTTCGTCTACCCAATCCAAGGCTCAATCGTCAACAACATCAACACCACACCCTTCAAACAAGCCCCAGGCGACCTCATCCTCATCCGCGAGCACGACACCCACGACCTCAAAGGCTCCGATTTCATCTTCTACAACATCAACTTCGACCTCACCGACCTCCTTAAACTCTGCGATCTCCTCCATATCGACGCCTACACCAACACCAAGCTCCGCGCCATCCTCTTCGGGTCCGACATCTGTCACTACACCGTCCCCGCCGACCGCCACAACAATCTCTCCCAAACCCTCTCCGATCTCTTCGAGCATCAGCAGACCCCCTTCGGCCACATGCTCTTCCACAAATTCCTCATCAGTGTACTCGTCGATTTCATCATCACACCACCCAAGACCACCATCGCTCCACACACCCTCCCCCCTTGGCTTGAACAACTTCTCGACCTCATCGACAAACGCATCGACCAAGGCATAACCACCCAACAACTTCCCGACCTATGCGACCGCTCCCACGAACACATCGCACGTATCTTCCGCAAACATCTTTCATGCACCCCCTCCCAATACCTCAACGACGCCCGCCTCACCCGCGCTGCTCTCCTTCTCACTCATTCCAATCAGCCCATCATCGACATCGCCCTAACCGTCGGCTTCAACAACCTCAACTACTTCTACAAACTCTTCCACGACAAATACCACCTCCCCCCCTCACACTACCGCAAACAATCACACTCCGTCACCTAACCATCAATTAGACCTACATCACTTCTCTTTGCACTCACCTAAGACCCAATCTTCAATTCATCCACAAAATAAAGCTCTTTTTTGCTCATCTCCCTAACTCCCACCTCCCACATCTTCTGCGCATCCATCAACCAGCATTCCGCCTCAAGCGTCTTACCCTTCACACCAACACCCTCATCCATAAACTTCTCCATCCGGTCATATCGCTGCACATACCCCCGTTGCGAATGCCCATGCCGCCAGTTCACCATTTTCCCATCAACAACCCCCTCCCCCGCACATCGCCAAGGCTCATTCCCTACTCTCACCTCATACTCAACCTCATGCGCAAACAAATACCGAGGCTTCACCAACTCCTCAACCCCATGCATGCTCGTATTCGGCTCAAGCCCACATCCCAACATCAACACTTTCCCACCAACATCTCTAACCTTCGCAAACGGCGACTTCCCCCCACAGGGCGTATCATCCAAATGATGCTCACCCAATAACGCCCTCGCCATCTTCCCCCATCCACTCACACTATGCGTCGGATGCATACTCCGCACCACCCCCTCCATCTTCCGAAACGTCTCCGGTATCACACCCACACAACTCTTCATCGTCGTCAGATCAAACTTCCGTTGCCCCTCATGACAATACTCATACGACAAGCTCGGCAGCAGCAACGTTCCATCCTCACCCAACACCAACTTCAACGCCTCAATCACATCCCTCGGCTCCCCATCCCCCTTCTCCAATCCCAACGATTTAAATGAACTATGCACCAACACAACATCCTCCTCTTCCAATCCCATCGCCTTAAAATCCTTCACCATCTGCTCAATTTTGCTCATCTGCACATCCTTCAAATCAATCCCCCCTACAACCTCATACCCGTTACAATATCATAGTTCCCAAGTTACGAATACATACAAAAACATGAACGAACACACACAACAATACTCACCCCACCACCTCGCCGCACTGATCGACCTTCAGTCCCAGCTATCTCACGAAAACAATCTCACCGACAAAGAAAAACTCACGCGCGACCTCCCTCTCGCTCAATCACTCACCACCACAAACAAAACCTCTCGCATCCTCACCTGGCTCGCGCACGTCACCCCAACTCCCACACGCACCGCTCAATACATCTTCCTCCTCTCCGCCCTCATCACAACCCTAGGCCTCCTCCTCGGGCTCACCCTCTCAAAAGCCGTCTACCACTACACCGGCTCCGCGCCCATCAACATCATCACACCCATCGCCGTCTTCATGTTCGCCCAACTCCTCCTCACACTTCTCACCATCATCGCCATGCTCCCATCCTCCCTCACCAAACACATCCCCCTCATCACATCCTTCCAAGATTCAATTATCGCCCTCAACCCCGGCCACCTCCTCTACCTCTTCCTCAAACTCATCCCATCAAAACAACAAACCAACATGACCGCCCTCCTAAGCGATCTCAAATCAACACAAACCACATTCGCATCACTCCAGAAATGGACCATCCTACGCTACGCACAATCCTTCTCACTCGCCATCAACATCGCAGCCATCCTCACCTTCATCTACCTCCTCACCTTCTCCGATCTAGCCTTCGCATGGTCTACAACCCTCAACCTCAATCAGCAATCCATCGCATCACTCACCCAAACCATCGCAACCCCATTCGCCTTCATTCCTGACACATCGCCAACAACCGAACTCATTCAAAATACCCAGTTTTTCAGGGGAAATGCAGCCGATTTTGATCCCAAGCTCGCTCGTGACTGGTGGCCATTCCTTCTCGCCCTCATGATAACCTACAGCTTCATCCCCCGACTACTCCTCTACATCACCGCATCACAAATCCACCGCCGCGTCATCAAAAACACCATCACAAACCTCCCCGCCGCTATCTCACTACTCACCCGCCTTGACCACTTACAATCAGCCCCACAAAACCCACAAGTCCAAGACACAACCCCAACAGCCAAACCGCCTAACCAACCATTAGACCCACAACCTCAATCAGCTCAAACCACCAGCCTTCTCATCGTCGACCAAACCCCCATCCCCACAAACTTCCCATACACCCCAACGCAATCCGCCAACTTCGCAGGCACCCAAACCATCGAACAAGACGCCCAAGCTCTCGACCTCATCACCAACAACCTCAGCACTGACGCACAACTCATCATCCTCGTCAAACTATGGGAACCACCAACCCAGGAAATCCTCGACCTCCTCACCACTCTGCGATCCAACCTAAACAAACAAACCCCAATCCTCATCACCCCCACTCCCACCGACGAACACAACAACACCGTCACCAACAACCCCGAACACTTACACCATTGGACCTTAAAAGTCCGCTCACTCGCCGATCCCTACACCCTCATCAACCCAATCCTCACCAACCAACAACCCAACTAACCAAAACCCCAATAGCCGGCGATCCGTGATCGCCGGAAACTCTCACCCCTCAAAACCTCATCTTATTAATTAACCGCCAATCCACGATCGGCGCGCTCAAGGCTCACTCCTCTTCCGCCTCACAAAAACGATCGAAATCCTAACCAATGAATAGACTCGAAAACACAACACCTACACCTGCACCTAAAAGCCTCCCCAACCTCGTCGTGGTCGGCCACCCCAACCAAGGCAAGTCATCCATCGTCTCCACACTCCTCCAAGACACCACCATCCAGATCGCCTCCCTCCCCGGCACAACCACCACCTCACAATCCTACCCCGTTCAAATTCAAGGCCAGCATCTCTTCAACCTCACCGACACCCCCGGCTTCGAAAACGCTCGCAAAACTCTTGCCTACCTCCAGTCCCACGACACCACCGCCGACAAGCGTCTCGACGTCATCAAGCAATTCATTGCCGAACACAAATCCAACTCCTCATTCGCCCACGAATGTCAGATCCTCCAACCCATCATCGACGGCGCCGGCATCCTCTACATCGTCGACGGCTCTAAGCCATATTCCCCTTCATATGAAGCGGAAATCGAAATCCTCCGATGGACAGGCCGCCCACGCATGGCCCTCATCAACCCCATCGAATCCTCAAACTACATCACCGCTTGGCAACAAGCCCTCTCGCAATCATTCTCCTCAACACTCGTCTTCAACGCATGCTTCTCCGAGTTCGACAAGCACATCCAACTCCTCCGCACATTCGCAACCATCCAACCCGACTGGTCCACCCCACTCAACCACGCAGCCGACTGCATGACCGAGCAACGCTCTAATCGTCAGATAGAAGCAGCCACCATCATCACTCTCGCCCTCACCGAGATGCTCACCACCAGCATCTCAAAGACTATCTCACAATTAGACGATCCCGAACCACACAAGCAGCCCCTCAAAGATAAACTCCTCACCAAGATTCGCGATCTCGAAACCACCTCACGCAACGAGCTCAAATCCCTCTACAACCTCACCACACTCTACATTGATGAGACCGATCCCCTCACCCTCCCCGACCCACTCACTGACGACATCTTCACCGAATCCGCCTCCTCAATCTTCGGCCTCTCAAAGTCTTCACTCATCACTTCCTCCGCAGCAACCGGCGCCATCACCGGAGGCATCGTCGACGCCCACACCGGCGGAACATCCTTCCTCCTAGGCACCGCAATCGGAACAGCCATCGGCGCAGGCCTCGGCTTCATCGCCGATCAAAACCTCGCCAAGCTCGACCTCCCGCTCACCATCCAAAAGAACATTCGTCAAAACACCCTCACCCTAACCGCCGGCCCAATCGCCCACATCAACTTCCCGCACGTCATCCTCTCCCGCCTACTCTACTTCCACCACATTATCGCCAACCACAACCACGCAAACCGCACCCCAATAACTTTACCATCAGACGACAACATCAACCTCACCAAACCCGCTGCCAAAGACATCAACAAATTCGCCAAACAACTCCCCAAAACCCACGGCCCCCAAAAGCGCCAAGCCCTCATCACCTCTCTCAACCAAACCATCACCCACCTCCTCCAAAACCTCCCAATTGATCAAGCAAACGACAACACTTCAACAACAAATAACATAAGTTGATTACCAAAGGGCATCATGGAAAATTTTATCGTTGGCATACTCCCTCTACTGATCGCCATCACTGTAATCATTTGGATTTTCTATAAACCCAAACAATACGACCCACAAATATTTACCGCACAACCTATGCCCGAAAACCAAATTCAAAAATTGCAACAACTCTTAGATGCCATCGACACACATATTAAGAAAACCAACAATCACGAACGGCTCAACGATCCAATCGTTGACTACCATTTATTTTTTGACAACAACACTTTCGAAGGTTCCATCGCGCCAAACCAAGAACCTTTCGGCCTCCCCCGATTACATGAAATGTACCTAACATTGCAGCAAATCGAACAACACCCTCAAGTACATAGCATTTGGGTTAGCATCCACAGCGATTATGATCGCGACGACTTACTCCAATACAATGAATGGCCTAGCGCAAACTGCATCTTCTTCCTCACCACAAACAACATATCCGAAGATCAAATCCTTGACTGGACCAATAGCTTCATCCACAACGGCCTAATCGCAGACGAACTCTTACCAACACATGCTTACCTCCCCCGCACCAACGACCAAAATCTCTTTGGAATCTGGTGGGACTAATATATGCAACACAACTTCCCTCCTTCCAACCAACGACACACTCAAGTGAAACAACACCACTCTCACCTCCACCCACAACCAACGATACGCTTTAGTGCCACAACCAACTCCCTCACCCTTCCACCCCATCATAAACCAAATCTATCGCTCACAACCTCAATGGCCGGTCCGGCCTCGTATAGGACCAATTCAAAGCAAACCTGCAAAACCCATACCAAACCATCCCCAACTCAAACCGCGCGCACAAAACCGCATTACACAAAAAATCGCCCCACATTTCATATCCATTTCCAAACATTCCTAACCCTTTTCTGTTCATTCCCACTTGTTTTTAGCTCATTTCTATCAATACCCATCTACGGGAAAATCACCGAAAATCAATGAACTTTCACATTCGTGCGCATAATCACGCAAACCAATTCTCATAACTCCTTTGTTTTCCGCCAAACTTAACAATATCACTCACCGACTTGATCAAAACGCGCACAAACAAATCCCAATACAATCAATTTCAACCCACTTCAAAAACCAACTTTCAAACAAAACGCGCGCACAAAATCGACGCCCATACCAGTATTACCCCTCTATATCATCAATCCTCACCAAAGGTATCATGAACCAAACTGTCGCGTAGTGCACAATCGACAAAAACAACAACCCGGAATCACACCTTGAATCAAGCGCTTCAAACCACATCCGAATCACAAACCCAACCACATAACAACGTTTTCCTCGCCACCCCCGATTCGCCCGTCGATCAATTCATCCAATTCCTTGGCAGAAAACGCTATCTCATCTTCATCGCCATCACAGCCCTATACCTGCTCGGCTTCTCCACCGTCTGGATTCCCGGCCCCGACTCCGCGCAACATCTCATCTATGCAAAACACATTAT
This sequence comes from Planctomycetota bacterium, assembly GCA_016350165.1. Classification (GTDB taxonomy): domain Bacteria; phylum Planctomycetota; class Phycisphaerae; order Phycisphaerales; family Phycisphaeraceae; genus Poriferisphaera. The sequence goes on from CP066225.1 coordinate 473,405, forward strand.
CAATAACACCATCCACCCATACGCGCACTCAGTCACCGACCCACTCTCACCCGCCCTCGCATATATCATCGCCGCCAATCATTATATCTTCGGACCCGATCACTATCTCACCACCACACTCATCACCATGCTCGCCATCACCAGCCTCACACTCACCATTGCATACCGCTTCTTTCTGACGTGTTCAAATCGAGGCACTGCAACGCTATTACTACTCATGCTCGCGAGTTGCGAAACCTTCTACCGATACGCATTCCAAATCCTTGCTGACCTGCCCTTTCTCCTCGGCATGGTCATCACACTACACGCTTCACAACGCTATCAACTCAAAATCAAAAACCAATACCTCAACCTCGCATACCTTGCGCTCGGGCTCATCACGATGATTGCATTCCGGTCTGTCGCGCTCGTTGCAGCAAGCGCAATATTTCTAACCCTCATCGCTTATCTGATTAATCAAAAACGTTACAAAACCCTTATATTTGCAGGCCTTGGTTCATTCATCGCCATCATGTCATTGCGTTTTATCGCTGCAGGTACTGCCGCATTTGGTTTACTACCTGATGAGCAAATTCTCTTTGATCGCCTGACCAATGGACTACCCAATACGCTCTCCAATTTATTCTATGTGAACCTCCCCCGCATACTCACCGAAACAACCACCGAAGCTTTTTTTGCGTTTGATCTTGATCCTACTTCAAGCTTCATCGCATGTCTGCCACTTGTCGTCTACAGCCTGCTGCTCTTCCGTGTCAATAAGCTGTGGGGCTTCATGATCACCATGTTCGCAACACTGTGGTTGCTCTTCTTGGTCGTTGATCGTTATTACCTGGCAATTTTGCCACTACTGATGATTGCTTGGTACCTCCCCGTCACATGGATTGATCGCAACCGCTCAGCCAAGCTCGGCAAACTCGCACTCATTGGCGCTCTCTGCATTTTTCTGATCCCCAACCTCATCTACGACGGCCGCTTCATCGCCCAACGTCATACCGCAAACTTCATCCATGAATACAAAGGTGGACGCTTCGAACCTGTCTACGAACTCGCTGACTGGTTAAAAACCAACACGCCCCCCAACGCCATCATCGTCACCTCCCGCGATACCTCACTGATCATCAGCTACCTCAGTGACCGCACCACGTATCACAAATTCCGCCCACATAAAAGTACATCACACTATTACCTCGCTGGCCCGATCAGCGACAAAGTTTATCGACAAATTTCAAAAGAAAATGCGATTATTTCAGATGTGATCTACACGACGAAATCATCAAAAGATGTGTACGAAGTTCGTAAAATCATACTCTCAATTGCGCCATAATCCATTCTGAAATTCAATACCTTTTTGATCCGCTACTTCACATCAAACAAATCCCATTTCAATCCGCTGCGATGTGCGATCACCATCACACACAATTCGTATTGTAGATTGATGTAGAAAACCTCCGTTTGCTGAAACTCAATTTCAATTAGACATTATTTCCTCCCCAAGAAACCAGCAATTTACGTAAAACTGCTTCGATTTTGTGACATTAAAGCTCGAATTAGTATGCGATTGATCCAAATTGGACATTTTTTTGGCATATTTCGCACGATGCAGGGGATTTGAAGTACAAATAAGATCGAATTGTCTTTATACTAAGATCGTACAAAGCGCCTGCGATTGTCCTCCGTCTTCGCTGTGTTGTGACCTCAATCGCATTGTATGAATCATTCGCCTGACACCGTTGTACGTTCGCCTGTTCTGCATTCAGTCTGTGATAACCGCCTGTTCGTCTGTTGTTTTGTCTGTGCTTGCCTGTGTTGTTGTGTAAAGCTTACCGGCGATGATGCTGGTAACCCGTTGTTGATCATCTAATCTTGAACTGCTTCAGGTTTGGCAGAATCAAACGACTGATTAAAACAGCGACATGACACCTGAACCCAAATTTTGTTGTTCAGATCTATCTGTCTCTCTTTTAATCGTCCGTCAAACCGAGCCCAACATTCAATCAAGGAATGCACGATGTATAAGATGCAAGATACCCTGTGTACGCACTGTAACTTCTGCAGCGCGAAAGACGGCCCAAACCTTTGCTACGCAGCACGTACTGCACGTTTTGGCCTCGAAGGTAACTTCCCTACCAAAGACAATAAAGCTAACACCAAATTCGGCAAGACTCAGTCAGCTGGCGAACAGTTCCATCCTGGCACACCTCGCTACAAAGCTTTCCGTGACATCATCTTCATGCCAGAACTGCTCGGTACAGACCGCGTTGCAAGAATGGCTGAAGTTGGCCACGAGCCACTGTACACCGATTGTGAATCAGCAAGCACACTCGGCGGCTTCGAAGTTGCTTCACCACTCGTCTGTGCTGCAATGGGCTCAACACCAGTTGCGAACGACATTGGTCCTGACACATCAGCTGGTTGTGCGAAGGCTGGCATCTGCATCAGCATCGGTGAGAACATTGTTAACATGTGGGGCTATGACAAGCCATACGACGAAGGTCGTCCAACATTGGTTGACCGTATCGAAGGTTTCACCAAGAACTACACCGGTAAGGGTGGCGTCATCATCCAGCAGAACGTCGAAGACAACAAAGTCGACGTCTGGAAGACCATCTACAATGACCCACGTTTTGCTGAAGCATTCGACAAGGGCATGATCGGTTTCGAAGGTAAGGGCGGCCAAGGTGCTAAGCCAGGCATGGGCGGCGAAGTGAAGATTCCTCGTGAAAAAGCTAAGCGCATCCACGAACTTTACCACTTCCCAGTCAACCCATTCGAAGTTGAACAAGAACTTTACCAGCGTCACTCTGTACCGGGTACAGCAACAAGCCAGTCTCTCGAAGAGTACTACACTTGGATGTGCACTGAGTTCCCTAAGGCTAAGATCTGGTTCAAGACTGGTCCTTACGGCGACCTCTTCGCTCAACTCGACGTGATGGAAAAAGTTGCGACACAATTCGGTGTCCGCATCAACTGCACCATTGACGGCGGCGAAGGCGGTACTGGTATGTCACCTCTCGGTCCAATGAATGACATGGGTCTTCCAATGATCACATGTATGCTTGCTGTTAAGAAAGCACGCAAGATGTACAAGAACCTCGACTTCACCATCGCTGGCGGCATGGTCACAGGTCGTGACCTTGCTAAGTCACTCGCAATGGGTGCTGACGGCATGGGCATCGGCAAAGGCTTCTTGATCGCTACTATGGCTGGCCGTCATCAGTTCGCTGGTGCTGACTCAGCAATCGAAGACATCCGTGAAGCAGGTGCTAAGGGCGTCTACAACTACGCAATCGAAGGCATTACCAACGAAGCGAAGATGCTCATCAGCTCCATCGCTAAGTACGACTTCAACGACATGAAGGACAATGCTCCATTCAGCGTTTCTGGCCAGACCATCGACAACATCGATGTGATCGCACTGGACAAGGAAGTTGCTGAAATGTTCGATATCCTCTACGCATACGATGCGAAGCTTTGGGACAAACTCCCTGAGATCACCGCTGAAATGCGTAAGCGTTGCGAAGAAAAAGCTGCTGTCACTGCATAAGTGATTTCAACTTAGAAAAAAAACTGCTCAGTTTTGGCTGAGCAGTTTTTTTATGCGCTTATTTAATATTAGTATCGATCGGATTGTTGATTCTTGATTATTCAGCTTCGGTAATCTTCAAGTCACTGAAGTGCGCGACGGTGCCGGGACCAACCCATAAAGCGATTGCACCGGTTGAGTAGCCATGCTTGAGATCATTTACAATCATTGTCGGCTGCATGCTATCGTTAACGTACAGTTTCGCTTTATCATCATTCACTTCTATTTTCAGCTTCGTCCACTGGCCCGGCACAAGATCAGCATAGGCTTCGTATTTGCCCGGCGTTTCTTTACGCAGTTTATGCCAAGGATACTCAGGATAACTGATGTACTGCACCGAATGATTTCGACGTAATTGATCCTCAGCGCGGCCGTTAGTTGGCCTAATGTAAAAACACTCATACTGAGCATTATCTGGGGTCACTCGAAAAGCGAGTCCGACGAAGCCACGTGCAAAGGTGGTTGCGTCTGCTGCAGGTTCACCTGATACGAGCAACTCAATGGTGCCGTTTGTGAAGTTAACATCGGGAATTTTAACGAACTGCTTTTCAGGCACATTTGATGTCGGCGTCACTTTAAAAGCATCACGCCCATCATATATTGTTTTTATCGCATTAACGTTAACTGGGATGGTGTACTGATTATGAATTGACTCCGCTCGCTGCTGTTCAATCGGCATCGTCGTACATGAGCATACCACTAAAACCAAACCTGCCAATAAGCTTTTCATTTTCATAAGTTGCCTCCAATATTCTGCACCAATGAAGATCGTATCTCGTTATGCTACCAACGCTCGAAGTACAAAGCATGCATAATCTACTTTTTTATACGTGAATATTATCTCTATGCTCATCATTAAATGTTGTTTCGATGGCAATAAAAAAACTGCCCACGAATGGGCAGTTATTAATCGTTTTGAAAATGTCAGATTCTGACTACCAATACATTTTATCGATGTCAGCCTGAAGCTCTGCGTCATTAAGATACTCAGCTTCTAGAACGATTGGAAGCGAAGTTGTATTCGCCCATGTTTCATAGATACTTGAGAAACCTGTTGCGGAGACTGGATGAAGGACTGTGTTTGCTGTATCACTACTTGCTTTAGATAGGAGGATCACCCCTGAATCAATGCTTGTATTTCTCGCATACACATAAACTGCACGTGGGTAATGAGCGGTTGAGAGAGCTAATTTAATATTAGACGCTGTTTTCTTGAACTCAGTAAGGTAGTTAGTGGACTTACTCCAAGAGGTACGGTTACGGAAGCAAAGTGTAATACCACGCGTTGCAGCAAGGTTACACATTTCTGTCACACTTGATTGCCAGTAAGAGGAATTACCATCACTAGCACAGATAAAGATTACTGCTTTATTAGCACCAAGTACCTGCATTTTATCAAAGACGTCTTCCATGTATGCCAACCCGTTTTGATAAACGAAGCCGTTTTCAGGGAACATCGTTATTGTGCTGTAGTGGTCCATCTGTGCTGAGAAATCGACGATTAATTGCATGTTCGCATCATCAAGCAGTTGTTTATCAGCTTGGACTTTCACCATATCAGCTGAACGAATATAGTCAGCATCGACCATAACACCACCGAAGTGATCGAAAAAGTTTGGTACATCAGCGATAGCATCTTTAAGATCAGCGATGCCACGAAGAGCTAACATGCGGTTACGCTTCCAATCAGGTACAGCAACGATGTTCAAGATTGGATCTTCAAATTCCTCGCCACGCAGATCTGTATTGGACATCTCATCTAAAATGCGTTTCTTGTCATGATAGATATCGTCCCACTTATCATAATCCAGATCAATGACTGTGATATCAGCCATCATGTTTGGAGCATTGTTGTAATCAACAAGCGAGATAGATGCTGGCAAACCGTTGTGCAGGTTGATGGAAGCGTCATCTGCAGCATCTTCGAGATTAGTGAACTGGCCAGCAACTACGAGGTCGGTTGCGTGTTCTAGGACTGTCATCTTGTCGAGTACGTTCAGAAGGTCTGCTTCATCAGTCAAATCTCTTGCATCAACAACAAACTGCACATCGTTAAAGTTAAGCCAACGAGCATCCTTGATGAGCTTAGATTTGTCATAGTTACGGAGATCTTCACCGGACACTTTAAAGCCATTAAAGAAGTAGAAGAAAGAAGGCCACTCTCTAATCTTGGCATTAATGTTCGCAATATCATCGGTCGCTAGAAGCTTACCGTCTGGTGCATCGCCTGGCTGCAATTTGTCGAGCGTACGAAGCTGATCATTGTCTTCATTAACGGTCACACGAAACAGCCTTACTTCACCAGCAGCAATGTGTGTATCGTCGTTAACGCCTGGGTTACTTGTGTTGCCTGGATAGAAGTGATCAGTCGATTTGATAAATTCATCAAGCAACTGCACTTCCTCTATGCTTTGAATAGATCCAATGTGTGAGTTAATTTCAAATGTCTTCTGTGTTTTGGTGTCATTGAAAACGCCGATTGTGTACATGCCCAAATCATTGCTCTTACAAACCATGTACTGCACGCCCATGCTGTCGCCAACATCAAACAACTGGACAGCTTTGTATTTTTCATCGAGCAAATCCTGATAGTGTGCAACAAATGGATGCTTCACTTTAGAAAGTGGATCGATGAACTCGTTGTTCTTCTGAGGATCAAGTTGCGGATCCCAATTAATACTCTTGGCATCTTTCCGCGTGCCATAACGACTCAAGCTAACAGTTACAGTGCCCTGCCCGATTGGATATTCAATCACAACTGGCGTGCTACGGTACTTACACAACACCTGCGCGCCAGCTGGCATTGTGCTGACATTCAATACATCGAATGCATTCTTTTCGGTAACATTTTTGCGACCTTTAACCCAACGCAATCTTGCACGTGCTGGAATCGTTGTCGTGTTACTACCGTAATTTTCCGGCCAAATCTGCTTAGCAATCTCACCAGTACATACAAACTGGCCACCTTGCGAAACATAAGTTTCAATACGATCGCGAACAGTTTCGAGATTCATTTCGTAATCGCCCGTCGCGACCACAACTGCATACTGATTAAGAACATCTTGACGCACGTCTGTTAAAAGGACATCAAACGAATCGCCATAAGGTGTATCAGCAAGAGCATAACGTTGAGCTCCTCGACTAGTAACTGCAATCTGTTCGTTGTAGTAATCTGTCTTGCCGTTATCGAAGTTTGGATAAGCCTGCGCAAAATGAGCGTAAGTTTGATAATCACCACGCGAATACTTCATGATGTTCCAAATTCTGAAAGTATTCGAATGATGTGCTGGTCGCCAACCATTACCATAATCAAGCAGGAATGCGATCGGTGTTTGGAGTGCCCCGGGATTTGGATTGTCTTCAATAAATTTTTGGCCGTACCAAACCATTGTGCCAAAATCTGAGAACTTATTGGTCTTCGATCCTTCAGTTAGACCGAATTCGGTGCCGACAGCTGCAATATTCGCTAGATATGCAGCATAATACTGCTGACGCAATTTTGATGTCCAGCCACGCCCAGACCATTGTAGTTCTGAAAGTAAACCATATTGCTTTGCAACACCACGCTGCCACATAAAGATGAATCGCTGGTTCTGACCTTTATAGTTCAACACCTGCGAGCCGTTCTGTGTTAATACATTTTCTTTTGCTAAATAGTGATAACCAGAATCATTATTGTGGCCACGAACACGATAACCTATTTGATCAGCAAAGAACCATAAATGTTCGTTAAATGGCTGCACATGCTTTGCTCGCTCACGTGAGAATGGGAACATGTACCCTGCGTTTGCAGATAGATTAAAATACGTTGCATCTGCTTCACCAAATTTAAGACCTGTTAATTTAGCACCAACCTTCTCGTACAACATTCCCATGCCAACAGCATATGCACGATCAACATCTGGATTTCCTCGGTAGTTCTTGCTACTACTCGACAAATTCACACGGAATGGCTTAAAGCCGGATGACCCTAAAAAACCACCACGATCAACTAACTGATCAATCTGCGCCTCATTGAAAACAGGCCGATTGCTTGGCTCGAATGGCGAATGAAATAAGCTCTCAAAGGTACCTGCAGTACGCCCATTTGGATATGGATCAGGCGAAACAGGACCGCCTAGTCGATCGTATCGATTTTTCTTTCCAGCCCCCTGAACAAACCATGCTGGATTCTCGACTGACATACGGAAGTCATATAACTCCCAAGTCGTCGGCGGCGTATCACGACGGTAATACTCAGGATAATCTTGAGGCGTAACCAGATAAGGATACACAACAGGCTTCGGCATAACTGCACCAGTCGATCGGGCTGCAGCAGAAGCTTGTGTACCAGCAATGCTACTCAAACCTGCAATCAAAAGCATAGCTGCAGAGCATCGTAAAGTGGGGCGGGACATGTACATAATTCCTCCTCAAGGAAAAGGATGCGATACAAATTCCTTCAAATTTCTACTTCATTTATTGAACGAATCTATTATTCAGTGCGTCTCGTTAACCACCGCCATGTCATTCTGACAAACCCGAATTTGCGTTTTTCTCTCACTCAACCTGATAACTATTCAGTGAATTCTTATATTGCTTCAAATTTCTACTACTAAAACTCTTACAAATATCTACATTCGATTAGAGCTACAGAAATATTGCTTTATTCAAGCAGTTAAAAAGCAAACTAAATTATTCGGAGCGATCCGATAAGTTTATTAAACAACATTTTAGATAAAAGTCAAGAATTTGATGATTTTTTATTCCGATTCATTTGATGCGGTTTCAGCAACATCAGATTATCCGAAACACATAAACTTCATCATCAAACGGTCACGCATCTCTAGTAGCTAAAAACTAAATGAACGCCCAGCCTGAACTTCAACATAATTTTCTGGGAATGCTTTCGATAGATGCATCAATGCTTCATCTCCCGTGCAATGACACGCTGCTAACTTCAAAATTTTAATGCCGCGCAAAGATCTAATTGTTTTGCTCATACGCTCCTCGTTAGCATTCACAAGATGAAAACCACCGATGACTGCATGAACACGTTCTTCATTTGTAACTTGTTTTACCTGCGTGATCGTATTGATTATCCCCGCATGGCTGCAACCTGCCACAATGACTAACCCATGATTAGTCCGTATCCACAAAGACTGGTCATCTTCGATTAAATCGTCATGCTGCGCTTTATTATCCAAGTAAAATGGGCCGCCCACATCCTCGTATTCAGTCTCTCTTTTTACAAAGCCTGTGATACCAATTCTATCACATAACATCACGCTATCGTCTGTATATTCAATCTGCCTACGTTCTTTTAACTGTTTCCAAACACTCTGTATTTCCAGTGGCAAATCGATCGCTCTTGGATTCGCCTTATCCTTAATACTGTATCTTTCAATATCCAGTTTCGAATGACCATACACCTTAATAGTAGGCTTTTTATTCACCACAACTTTTAAACCACCCGTATGATCATAGTGCCCATGACTTAGCACCAGACAATCTGCAGTCGCCAGATCAATGCCACATTTCTCCGCATTGCGTTCTAACACGTGCCCGCTCTGCCCAGTATCAAATAGAATCGTTTTTACGATACTGCCATCCCCATCAACTACCTCGATCCAAAAAGCTAATCCATGTTCTGCTTCGAATCCCTCTGCAGCATAATTGTCTACGAGTACCGTCACTTTCACATTTGCATACATGGCTCAACCTCATTTCACCAATAAAAAAAGCCCACTGATAAATTATCAGCAGGCTTTAGTATTTCGTGAGTCCTAACTTTTGGTTAGAACCCAATTTAATGGAGCCGGGGAGAATCGAACTCCCGTCCCGAATAGCAGTCACCAAGACGCTTCTACACGCATAGTCGTTAATTTGATCTCGGATCAAAGGCGACCAACGACAGTCTCCTCATCACCTAATCTCAGTGTTATTTAACCTTCAGACCCTGAAATACAGTCATCCAGCGAGTCTACTGTCTTTTGCACCATGTCTCAGCCGTAGACACTCCTTGACATGATGGGCAGCACTATTAGGCAGCCATACGTACTGGCGCGAAGCCAATACGACCAGCGATATTATCGTTGGCAATTAAGTTTTTTGTACGTGGTTTTACGAGGTTTTCGTACACCTCGACGCGCAACGCCGAGCCTTCCCTGCCCGGTCGATACCGATCGGCCCCATTATGTCAAAGATCATTTTCACGCCTTCATCAGCGTGAGCATTACATTATACACGACCAAACACCAAACTTCCACTGAACCTATTATCGTCAGTTTCACAGCCCGCTGCAGCATATTTCAACATCTGTTTTCACATTTCTGCATCACCTTAAAGCTTATAAACTTCGCCATACTTACCTTCCAGATGACGTAGCAGCGCATCAGCTTTCAGCTTCTCGCCCGTCACAACTTCACATAATTCCCCTGCCCTGTATCGCATACCGTGCTCGTGAATATTCTTACGAAGCCAACCAAGCAGTGTTGTAAAATCACCCTGTTCGAACATTGCATGCAGATCACCTAACTCTTGGTTAGCCTTTTCGTAAAACTGAGCTGAGTACAAGTTACCCAATGTATATGTTGGGAAATAGCCAATCGCGCCAAGTGACCAGTGGATATCCTGCAAGCATCCGACCCCATCATCAGGCACATCAATCCCCAAGTAATCCTTATATTTTTCATTCCAGGCACCGGGCAAATCAGCGACATTCAAATCACCTCGAACCAGTGCCAACTCCAACTCGAATCGGATCATGATATGCAGATTATAAGTCACCTCATCCGCTTGTGTTCGTATCAAACTTCGCTCAACAATATTCAAACTCTCATACACATCTCTTGCATGAACACCTGCAAACTTCTCACCAAAATGTTCATGCATCAAAGGCATGCACCACTTCCAAAAAGCTTCACTCCGCCCAACCTGATTCTCCCACAATCTGCTTTGACTCTCATGAATCCCCAGCGAAACATAGCTGCCCATCGGCGTCCCCGCATGTTCCTCCAAGGTCCCCTGTGTATACATCCCATGCCCCGATTCGTGCATCGTCGAACTCAACGCATCAGGCATTTTATTCTTATGAATACGTGTCGTCATACGACAATCACCATACCCAAAACCTGAACAGAAAGGATGCGATGACGTATCAAGTCTGCCGCCTTCAAAATCAAAACCAATTTTCCCAGCAATCACTTTTGCAAACGACAACTGCTGATCAAAATCAACTTCTACATGATTCACGACATCCTTAGGCTGGTACGATGATTCCGCCAACCTCCCAACTAAATCAACCAGTCTCTCACGCAATGGTTTAAATACCGCCTCAACATCCCTCGCCTTACATCCCGGCTCATATTCCTCAGCAAGTGCGTCCCATTTCTCGCCACCATCTTCACCACCCCCTAAACAATCCGCCTTCTCTCGAAGCAAAGCAACAAGCTTCTCAAGTTGTGGCGCAAACCCCTTGAAATCATTATTCTTTTTTGCATCCGCCCAAGCAGCTCTCGCCAAGCTCGAAGCGCTGGTTAGATCCTTCACCAACTGGGATGGCAACTTCACGGCCATGTCATAACCACGCCTGATCTCTCGTACATTCACAGCACTCACACTTAAACGATCACCAATAACCGACTCATCACTCTCACATGCATCCAATAACTCACCAATTTCTTCATCAATGACCATGTCATGAATCAGACCAGCAAGATACTCCAACTCTCTCGCGCGGCTCTTCAACCCTTTCGGCGGCATCATCACATCCTGATCCCAATTAAGCCCCCAACTAATCGTCTGCAACGTATTCATTTCACGATGCTTACTAATCAACTGCTCATATGCATTACCTGATGCCATCATTTTTATCCTTTAAAAACAGTATCAAACCAGCCCCATACTATGAAGGCCAACCAACAACTTCCACTACAAAACAATGATTATCTACCTATATTAACACAATTTAGATGACAGCAAATTAATATATAATCATGTAACAAATCAGCTTGCTATACGCCATTTCATATGTTAATTTTACTCACGTAGAGAAGGAGAGAGATCGTATTACATCTCTCGTAGGAAATAACAACTTAAAATTTAATTACTATCAACCAAGGCTATCGGTGTATCTGTTTTTCACCGTACGTTTGATTGCGTCATAATGTTTTGTTTTATAACAACGCATCACAACAACCACCTGCCCCTTACTCACAGGACTTCTCAACCAATGCCGATGATTGGCTCATGCCTTTCTACATCGAATGGAATGAGCAAGACCAAAACGCAACAGCGTTCGAAGGCGCATTTTCAGTCTTCGGCGCTGTCAATATCCACTACAACAACGGTTTCAAATCTTCTGTCGATGTTTACCTTGATACCAACTGGGCGATCAACGACGGCTTCGACTACGACTTCTCAATCATGCCACACAAGAATGGTGCAAAAGCTTTCGAACATGAAATCTTCCGCGTCGCTCAAACCGAGCAAGGCCTACTCATCGCCGCTGACCACAAAACCTCAAAGCACATCAGTGCATCTGAAGTCATCGAAAAACAATTCACTAAAATCACCGAATCCGGATGGTACACATTTGAAAACATCATCCGTGAAGACAAGAACAACCTCGGTAACTACCTCGCAGATTTCAACGTCTACAAACAAAACGAAGCAACACCTTTTGCTTCATTCACCGACAACATCGCTGACACCGAATACGGCATCGGCGGTCACCACTCAGGCTGGTTCCGCAGCGTTGAATTCTCAGACAATAGTGGCATACTTTTCGATAACGCATACCTCGAATACGCACCAATCCCCGAACCCGCATCCCTCTCAATCCTCACACTCGGTTCACTTGCATTGATCCGCAGATCAAGAAAATAACGAATCAAATTCGCACACGATACTAGATCTACTACATCTAAGAGACAGCCCCGCGCAATGCGGGGTTTTTATTTTTCTTCACAAACATCGCTCTCAATCGTGCTAACCATGTATTAGACGCATACATATCAAGCGCATAAAAAAATGAAATTTATGCAAGAGTAATTATTTTTTGCTGCAAAAACCGTGCCAGAAATCGCACTTTCAAACCGCGCGCACAAACGTGCATTTCACCCATTTTTTACTGTCAAAAACGCGCTGTTTCTTGCAATTTTTTAACCGTTTCTGACCATTCTTAAGCATTCTTTACCCGTTTTGAACGATTCTTTACTACGTGTAAACCCTTGAAAATATAAAAACGTGCGCGCAAATGCGTGCCTTACACGCGCTTTTGTGCGCATCGTCAAAAAGCGTCTAATCAATTAATAGAACAGTGAGCCTAATTACCGCCATTCGTATTCAAGCCACCCCCTTGAACGCCCGGCACATTCCCCTGAGCAATCTGCTGATTCAATGTCAGGATCGCACCCTTATCCGTACCGGCAAACTTCACGATATCAAGCATGTCACGCATCGACTTCTCTTCTTCAACCTGCTCATCCAAAAACCACTGCAACGCGCTAAGTGTTGCGTAGTCTTTATATTGCGCTGCCACCTGATAAACGTGATTAATTGAAGCCGTATTGTTCTCTTCAAGCTTCAAAGCAATCTCAAACACGTCCTGAACGCCTTGAAACTCAGTCTTAGGCGATGCGATCGGCGGTAGCTCCACCTTACCATCACGGTCCAGCAAATACTGGTACAAGCGATTGGCGTGCTGCGTCTCTTCCTCACGTTGCCGCAACATCCAAGTCGCAAACCCATCAAGACTGATTTCCGCAAAGTATGCGGCCATTGCCATGTAGCTGTAAGCCGCTGTTAGTTCTTGGTTTATCTGCTTATTTATTGCTTTTTCAATCTTTGTTTCGATCATTGCCAACACCTTTTACATAACCCACATCACAAAAACACGATCCCACTACCTGTCTCCCAGCCCAATACCCAACTCCTTACCTCATAATCATTTAACCAAAATGTCATTTGCTCCCAGATCGCCCTACCCCAAGTCCTCCCACACACTAATCTTATGATCCTTTTCGACGGGATATGCTGAATTTCTTCGAGATTGATACAATCTGGCCATGGAAGCACCTGCAAATCAGTCTGAAACATCTACCGGCTCATCCCTGCCTAAATCTGTAACTACTGGCAGGCCAACATATAACGGTCGTGTGCACGGCGTCGTTGTCGCGTGCTACAGGCCGAGCGACAAAAAGTGGCTGATGATCCGCAGGTCGGAACATGTGCCGGCCCCGCTGATGATCTGCTTCCCGGGTGGCGCACGGGAAGAAGGCGAAGCGCTTGATATTGCAGCACTTAGGGAAATGAAGGAAGAAGTTGGGGCGGATGTGACGCTGCTGGAACAGGTGTGGTATTACGAATTGGATGACAAACCGCTGACGTTGTATGGCTTTTTGGCAAAATTAGATGATGATTTTTCGACGTTAACTCATGATCCTGCAGAGGTTAAGGAAATTTTGTGGTTAACCACGGAAGAGGCGCTTGCGCATCCGGATGCGATTGGAAATTCGCGATTTTTCCTGAAAGAACTTACAGCTTCTTTGCCAAAACACGGGCTGTAATATTACCTAAACATTTGATATAAAAACAGTTAAGTTCATCTCGCACTTCTGATATGCTATTTTTTTGAACAACTGACTAAACCGGAGCCACCTTCGCGTCACTTACTTTTGGATGCGAAAATGGACTTGGGTTTGTATCCGCACACGAAAATGGCATCACACGAACAAGGTCGGCATGAACGGAACCTGTACCGACAACTCGCAAAAACCATCTAACCTTCGATTAGTTAATGAGACTACGAAGGTGGAGACACGCGTCGATTCGCAGTTAGTGGCGAGAGCGATTGAGAATGATCGCGGCGCGATCGGTGAGCTTGTACGAATGCATCAGGATATGTGGTATCGGTTTTGTGTTTTGCAGTTGCATGATGACGAACTGGCGAAGGATGCGACACAAGAGACAGCGTTACGGGTTGTGAAAGATCTGCATCTGTTTCGAGGTGAGAGTCAATTTCGAACGTGGTCGTTTGGGATTGCACTGAACGTTTGCAGAGAATTCAAGCGAAAACGTGGAAAGTATGTGACGCTTGATATTGAACAGTCGGGGCTGGGTGAAATGAGTTGTCATGATGGGGAAGCGGTACAGAAGATTACGCATCGCGAGTCGGTGAACGAGATGATGCGGATGCTTGAAAGCTTGACGGATCGGCAACGTGAAGCGGTGGTGCTCCGACACTTGGAGGAGCTGCCGACGGAGGAGGCGGCAGCTGCGATGAATTGTGCGGTCGGAACGGTGAAAGCAACATTGAGTCAGGCACTCAAGCGGCTTAGAGAATTAATGGGAGTCAAGCAATGAATGACGAACATCAATCCATTGAAAAATTCAAAGAAGCCTATCAATCGATTAGATATGAAGGCGATTTGATGGCTGATATTGAAGAACGTTTGAATAAGCGAGACGATGCGAAACCCATTAAGTTTATGCAATATGTTCGCTGGGGCGGTATCGCAGCGATGATTACGGTTGGCGTCCTGGTTTTTGACGCGGTCTTCAATTCACGTGCAGAAGGACCAACAGCACAGCCGGTGGATGGAACAACAATGACTGCGAATCAAGGGAAAAGTTATACGAAGATCAGAACTGGCGTGATTGATTTGCCTTGGTATCAGGGCAGCAATATAGAGAAGAAAGAGAATCAATCGCGGCCTATTTATATGAGTTTAAATTCGGGGACACGTAAAGAGAAGATTGAGCGGAAGGGACGTGTGAAGTTGTTAAGTTTGGGTGGTCGTAAGCCACTCAGAAAAACATTACTTAGCACAAGTACAAGAAAAACAAGCAATAACAAACCTGCTGAGAAGGAGTCGTTACTATGAGAAAAAACAGTGTATTGATTGTATGCATGACGGTTTTAGCACTTGGTGGATTGCTGATGATCAATGTCAGCAGCAACGCTCACCCAAAAGAACATGGCGAGCACGTGAAGGCGAGCCGCATGACGATGAGCTATTCGAATGAGCATGCTGATTACGATGACATGGATGAAGAGGATTTTGATGACGAATTTACTGAGGCTTATGAACTGACTGAAGCGAGGGAGATGGATTTCATCCTTGATCAGTTGGAATTGATGGATGGCTTCATGGAATCTTGTAAAGCGTATAGCGAAATCACGGAAGATCCAACAGCATCAGCAATCGCAGCAGTCTTCTCAGCGGAAGAGTTCTTTGTAGACTGGGAAGATTATGGCAAGTATTTGGTGAGTTTGTTACCAGAAGTTAAATCTACACCTGTAAAGCGTGCGATTTATATGAAGCTTGCAGAAATTATGAATGATCCAGATTCCGAAGGTAATCGATCAGAGGGATTGAACTACTTAAGCAAAATAATCACAAACAAGATTGATTGATACCGTGAAGATAATCAATAATCTTTGAGCGAGCTGCATTTATGCGGCTCGCTTTATTTATGTGTTTAGGGTCAATTGGCAGGTATGGTGCTGATTTGCAGGATGAATAGTGGCGGAAAGGCTTAGGGCTAACGGTAATTCAGGGGTTTGTTTTCCAATAGATAAGCGGTTTATGTGGACATTGCTCTCTATGATTGCCCGACTAAAGCGGTCTTGACGTATGTGTGAGTCTTGGCGATTACGCTAGTCACGAAGCATGATTAAAGGAGCAAGTGCTATGAAGGTTAAAACAATCACAAGCATTAGTGTGTTGGCATTAGCGGTTGGCTTAATTGCAACGCTAGGCATTACGAGTTACGCACAAGATGATGATGACAAGGACGTGATGCAGAATGAACAGCATGAAGGCATGATGATGCAACAACAGGATATGGATGGGGCGATGGCTGATGATGAGATGAAAGAGAGAATGATGAGAGAGCGTGGTATGGGAAGAGGTATGGGCGGCGGCATGATGGGTGGCGATGGGATGATGATGCATCATCGCGGGATGATGGATAAAGGAATGATGGGCAAAGGCATGATGGATAAGGGGATGATGGATGGCAAGATGATGGGTATGTGTGACCGGGGGATGATGAAAAAGGGGATGTGGTTCATGTGGCATTTACGCGTGGCGTCACAACTGATGGATCTGGTTGATCAGTATGCTGATATTGCTGATGATTCAGATCGTGCTGCGGTTGCAGCGATTTTAGGTGCAGATCACTACTTCAAGAACAATGAAGATTACATTGCGTTTCTTGAGAAGAACTTGAGTAGTTCTGACAATAATACGATTCGCAGAGCGATTCAGATGAAGCTTGCAGAGTTGTATGGTAAGTCAAGTGATGAAGCAACGAGAGCGAAGAGCCTTGATATGCTTCAGAATTTGATTGATAACAAATAATAAGATGATCAATGTCGCGAAAGAGCCTCGGATTTATATCCGGGGCTTTTTATTTGTTTGTGACATGTCGTTGACATATGGATTAGATTGAACGTGAGTGGAAAAAGAACAAGCCTCGAACATAAGTCCGAGGCTTGTTTTATTTTTGTCGTTATCAATCAACTTATGCGTTGAGTGATTTACCTTCAGCGTGAAGGTCAACGATGGCTTCCTTAATACGGTCAGCCATTGCTTCTTCAGCAGCCTTGAGGTAGACGCGTGGATCGTAGAACTTCTTGTTGCCAACTTCGCCGTCAACCTTGAGGATGCCGTCGTAGTTTTTGAACATGTGGTCAGCGATTGCACGTGTGAATGCGTACTGAGTGTCGGTGTCAACGTTCATCTTGATGACGCCATAATCGAGAGTTTCTTCGATCTTGGCCTTTTCTGAACCTGAACCGCCGTGGAAGACGAGCCAGAAGTATGCATCTTCGCCGAACTTAGCCTTGATAGCATCTTGGCCCTTCTTGAGGATTGAAGGATCGAGTTTTACGACGCCTGGCTTGTATGCACCGTGAACGTTGCCGAATGTAGCAGCGAACATGTAGCGGCCGTCTTTGACAGCTGAGAGACGCTCGTAAACGTATACCATATCTTCAGGAGTGGTGTACATTTTTTCGTCTGGTGTATCTTCACTGCCAGCAGCACCGTCTTCTTCACCGCCGACGACACCAGCTTCAACTTCGAGGATCTGACCGATTTTAGCCATACGCTCAAAGATAGGAACTGAGAGGTCCATGTTTTCTTTGAGTGGGAGGCCAGAAGCGTCAAGCATGTGTGAGCTGAAGAGAGGCAATTTGCCTTCAGCAACGCGCTTTTCAGATTCTTCGATGAGTGGGATGAGGAAAGTATCAACTGCGTTTGGTGGGCAGTGGTCAGTGTGGAGAATGACGTTGATGTCATACTTTTCAGCAATGCGGTGAACGTGCTCAGCAATTGAGATAGCACCTTCAACCATGCTGCCGACGTTGATACCGGAAGCGAATTTACCACCACCAGTTGAGACCTGAATCATGCCGTCTGACTTGAGGTCAGCGAAAGCTTTCAGGGCTGCGTTAGCGGTGATTTCTGAAGTAACGTTGATGGCTGGGTATGCGAACTTGTTTTCGTACGCGTTGTCCAGCATTTTGCAGTAAGTCTTGTAATCTGCAACGGGCATGGTAATACCTCTTTCTGCATGAAAATTGGTAAAGCCGAAGGTATCGGCTCGAATCTCAGTAATGTTTCCAAGGTTCAGGTTCGAGGCTAAGAGCGAGTGCAAAACCGAGTTTGAAGGGTTCAAAACGTGGATTGCAGAGCCCTAAAAGGGGTGCTCGTGGCCAACTGCTTAGGTAAGTCATTGCTTACGTCAGGCAGAATCGGACCTGAGAGTCCTTACTATAGTGTCTCGCCTAAAGTGCGACAAATTGGGAGGTGGTTCTGGGGGTGGATATTGGGCATAAAACCGCAAGAAAACCGAAATTTAACATGTGTGAAGGGGTGGATGGATGGGCAAAAAATATGCTGTGTGAGGACTGTAGGGGTTTGGAATAAGAAAAGGTTGTCGTGGCTGACTTTCCCACGGGGCCAGTTGGTGTAACAATGTGCTTATGAGTACCACAGAATGTAACAGATCGGTGACCCTGCCGAAGGGTTTTAAAGCAGCGTCAGCTACGGCTGGGATCAAAGTCTCGGGGAAGCCTGATGTGACGGTGATCGCGGCTGAAAAGCCTGTTTCGGCAGCGGCTGTCTTTACACGTAACACGATCAAGGGGGCTCCGGTCCTCGTGGGGATGCAGCATGTGCGCGATGGCAAGTTGCAAGCTGTTGTGGTGAACTCTGGTAACTCCAACGTCTGCACCGGCGATCAGGGTATTGCTGATGCGACGGAGATGTGCCAGTTGGTAGCTGATCATTTGGGATGCAAGGTGAATGATGTGTTGCCTTCGAGCACCGGCGTGATCGGGAGGTTGCTGCCGATGGATGTGGTTAGAAAGGGTATCAAGGAAGCGCTACCGAAGTTGGCGGCTGGTGAAGAAGCGGACAAAGGTGCGGCTGAAGCAATCCTAACGACTGACTTGACTGCAAAAGCGGCTAATCGGGTTGTGAAGCTTAGTGATGGAACAGAGGTCACACTCGGCGGCATTGCGAAGGGATCGGGGATGATTGCTCCGAACTTAGCGACGATGCTTTCATATGTGACGACCGATTGTGCGATCAGCTCTGAGATGATCCACAAAGCACTCACGCAAGCGGTGGCTAATTCGTTCAACCGGATCACGGTCGATTCAGATACTTCGACATCGGATACGGTTGTTGTAATGGCTTCAGGTGAAGCAGGTAATGCAGAGATTACAGGTGAAGGTGCAGACTATGATTTGTTCATCGAAGCTTTGATTAGTCTGTGTAAAGAGCTTTCGTATGACATCATCGAAGATGGCGAAGGTGCGACACGGATATATCGTGTGATCGTAAAGAATGCAGCAACGGTTGAAGATGCGGATACGGTTGGCAGAGCGGTTGCAGATTCGCCGCTAGTGAAGACGGCTGTGCATGGTAAAGATCCGAACTGGGGCCGACTTGCTATGGCGATGGGAAAAACCAACGTAAATTATGATATTCATAAACTCACGATTTCCATCGGCGAGATTGCTGTTTTCACAGAAGGTATGCCGATTGCAATGACGTCTAAGAATGAAGCGAAATTGATTGAAATCATGGATCAGAAAGAAGTCGCTTTCACCTTCGACCTCGCCAATGGCAGCGAAAATGTTGAATGGCTCGGCTGCGATCTCTCGCGTGAATACATCACCATCAATGCTGATTACACAACCTAATCGTCTGATAGACAAAGGTAGGCACACTCATGCGAATCGGTGTCGATACGGGCGGAACTTTCACGGACGTCGTTTTGTTGTCTGACGATGATAAAATCGTATGCACACACAAATTACTTTCAACACCTCATGATCCATCACAAGCAGTGCTTGATGGGATTTATGAAATCCTAAAAAAACATGCGGACGACAAACAATATGCGACAAGTTCTATTGATGTCGTACATGGTTCAACAGTCGCAACCAATGCGCTGCTCGAACTACGCGATCTTGGTAATCTTAAATCAGCATTGATTACTACTGATGGGTTTACGGATGTACTTGCAATAGCGAGGCAAACACGTCCTGATTTGTATGCACTGAATCCTAAACGGCCTACCCCGCCGATACCTCGTTCACATTGCATTGGCATGAACGAACGTCTTGGCGCACACGGCAACGTCCTCACGCCACTCACTGAAAACAGTATCAACACAACTCTCAAACAAATTCGTACGCTCAATATCGAGTCGATCGCGATCTGTTTATTGCACAGCTACGCAAATCCCGATCACGAAAATCTAATCGCGGATGCAATCAAAAAGCAATTGCCCGACTTACATATCACAGTTTCTTCAGAGTTGCTGCCAGAGTACCGTGAGTATGAACGTGCTGCCACTTGTGCGATCAACGCAGTTGTTGCTCCAAAGATGGAGCAGTACATCAAACGCCTTGAAAACGAACTCGGCGAAGAACATCTGCGAGTCATCGGTTCACACGGTGGTACCCTGCCCGGCAAAGTTGTTCGTCATCACCCTGTTAAAACAATTCTTTCAGGTCCTGCCGGTGGTGTTCTTGGCGCGATTCAATCAGGTCAACAGGAATCACTCAATAACCTCATAACCTTTGATATGGGAGGCACTTCAACAGATGTTTCATTAATCAAAAACGGCCATGCTCATTTATCAACCGACCATAAAGCTGCTGGTTTGCCAGTCCATTTACCGATGGTCGATATCCACACAGTCGGCGCAGGCGGCGGTTCCATTGCTTGGGTTGATCATGGCGGCGCGCTGCGTGTTGGGCCTCAATCTGCGGGAGCAACACCTGGACCTGCATGCTACGGCAAACAAAATCCTAATCAACTATTAGCCACTGTAACTGATGCACATGTTGTGCTAGGTCACATTCCATCAAGCACGAAGCTCGGCGAAGATCTCACACTCAATATTGATCTCGCCAAACAAGCGGTTCAAACAATCGCTGACCAAATTAGCTTTAATGTTTATGAAGCAGCTATCGGTATTCTCCGAATAGCCGAAGTCACAATGACCAATGCAATCAGCCAGGTATCACTCCAGCTTGGTCACGATCCACGTGATTATACACTCGTATCTTTCGGTGGCGCAGGTGGGTTTCATGCATGCAATCTAGCTGACCATCTTGGTATGACTAAGGTTCTTATCCCAACGAACCCCGGCCTCCTGTCTGCTGTTGGTATGCTCAGCGCCAGTGCCGTTTACACATTCTCTCACACACTGCTTCAAACAATCCAAGTTGACTCACAACAGCTCTACCCTAACCTTAAAGAATTATCCGATCTGCAGAATACTATCCATCAATTAGAGAAGCAGGCACGTGACACACTCACACGTGACAACATTTCTCCTGCATCACAAAAGCTTGAACATTTCATTGACCTTCGTTACGCCAATCAATCTTACGAAATTACAATCCCTCTGGATGTTGATGATCCAATTGCAGCATTTGAACATGAACATAATCGTCTTTACGGTTACATCGCTCACAGCAAACCGATTGAACTCGTTGCAGCTCGCACTCATGCTTCAGGCAACAAGTTCAAAGTTACTCATAACATCATCACTCAATCCATTGGGAAAAATAAGAGTCAAATCGATGTTTATGAAGATGGTAGCATGACTCAATTCACTCATCTTCAGCGTAACCAACTTTCTCCTCAGCAATATATCGCATCACGAACAATCATCAGCGAATATTCAAGCACAACCATCATCCCCTACAACTGGCACGGCCAAGTCACCGATACAGGTCAAATCCTACTCACTAAGGGAGTCAAGTCATGAACGCCAATATCGACTCCATTGAACTTGAAGTATTTAAACACTTATTTGCTTCGGTTGCAGAAGAAATGGGCATTCGCTTAATGCGTTCTGCATATTCACCGAACATTAAAGAACGCCGAGACTATTCATGCGCTGTATTCGATAGAAACGGCGACATGATTGCGCAAGCAGCGCACATCCCTGTTCATCTCGGCTCATGCCCTCTGTCCGTCAAAGCAATCATCGATACATTTGCATCACAAAACATCACACCTCAAGATCGCTTCATTGTCAATGACCCATTTGCTGGTGGTACTCATCTACCTGACATCACAGTTGTATCAGGTATCTTTGTCAATAACGAAAAATCGCCTCGTTTTTATGTCTGCAACCGTGCGCATCATGCTGACGTTGGTGGACTCACCCCCGGCTCACTTCCCATCTCATCGCACATTGATGAAGAAGGTGTTCGCATCCCACCTACACGCATTACGAATGATTTTCTTCAGCATGTTGCAAATCAATCGCGCACTCCAGACGAACGGCTTGGCGATCTACAAGCTCAACTAGCTGCTCTTAATATTGGTATACAACGCCTCTCGGAAATGTGTGATAAATACTCACCCGATACTATCTCTCGATTAGGGCAAGAACTTCAAGACTATACTGCTCGCTATACAAAGCAAATCATCAATACGATCCCCGACGGCCAGTACATATTCACCGACTACATGGACGATGATGGCCAAGGCAATACTGATCTGCCTATTCAAGTAAAACTCACCATTAAAGAACACCATGCAACCGTTGACTTCAGCGGCTCCGCCCCTCAAACTCAAGGTCCAATCAATGCCGTCAAAGCCATCACACAATCTGCTGTAATGTATTGCTTCCGATGCCTTGCTGATGATGATATTCCTTCAAACTCCGGCGTGTTACAGCCTGTCAATATTATCACTCAACCGGGCACAATTATTGACGCTCAGTACCCTGCAGCCGTCGCAGGTGGTAATGTTGAAACATCGCAACGCATTGTCGATGCGGTATTCGGCGCATTAGCGCAAGCAATTCCAGATCAGATCCCTGCGGCATCACAAGGCACAATGAACAACGTCACCATCGGCAGCCTACCCGACTCTGATCCTTCCAAAGCATTCGCTTACTATGAAACTATCGCAGGTGGATCTGGCGCAACATCACATGCTAGTGGCACAAATGCTATTCACTCCCACATGACCAATACACTCAACACGCCCATCGAAGCACTTGAGCACGCATACCCATTCCGCATTGAAAAATATCTCATTCGTGACGATAAAAAAACATCAACAACCAATGCGAATCAAGGCGGCAGTGGTATTGTCCGAAAATATATCTTTGATCAACCAGCGATTGTGACATTGCTAACTGAACGCCGCACACGTTTACCTTACTCCCTGCCCGACACAACCCAAGGCGGCCAACAAGGTATTAATTTTTACACCAGTGCAACAGACCAATCAGCAAAAATCCTCCCCGGCAAAATCTGCTTGAACGTTCAACCTGGTAACACAATTGAGATCCACACCCCTGGTGGCGGCGATTTTTCTCCCTCAAAATAGTTGATAAAGAACCTATTCCTATCCAAATCGCCACTTTCACGTGCAAAACTTCCACATAGGATGCAGAAACTGCTTCAACTTGATAAAATCCTACCGCCTTTAGGCATGGCTCCGTAGCCCAATTGGCAGAGGCATGCGACTTAAAATCGCACAAGTGTGGGTTCGAGTCCCACCGGAGCCATTAGACGTAACTGCTTGCTTTCGCAGGTAGTTACGTTTTTTCGTATAAACCCGCAATCTTCATCGACTTGCATCAATTCTTGCGACTCACAGCAACCACTCGCGGACGCCTGCTGCACCGCATTTTGCAAGGCAACTGCACCGGAATATGCAGCGCCCGCAAATGCGTTTTCATTTACAAAGTCACCACCAGTTTTTTTTAACTCAGTATCGCCCTGCAACGTTGCAGGCCCACTACCCCTTTTGACACCCTTCCCTACAACGTTGCAGGCAGAGGAAGTATCTGGAGCCAAATAGGACGCTTTCAGGAAATCCTCTTCACGAATTTGCAGATAGTGTCGCAAGGCAACCTGTGGATCATGGCCAACCCATTTCGTTACGATATGAACAGGGAACTCTTTCACCAATTCCGTCTCACGAGTTGACCTCAAATTCTGGAACAGCTTCGGCCATGTATTCAAACCCGCCCGGTGAATGATCCTCATGAATTGCGTTCTGAGATTGGATGCTGCACTGCGATATCTCGTAATGCAGTAGGTACTACCTTCTTTAGCCTGTTCGTAACTATCCAACAAATAGGGATGCAGTTCAGGGAAGATTGGAACCAATCGGCTTGCTTTCCCTTCATGATGTTCCGTTTTGGAGCTATGCACACGAAAGACTCCCTTCTCCCAATCGATATCACTCCATTTGAGCAATAACACTTCGGAAGGACAACGCAACGCTCCGTAACGACAAAGGGCAATAATGAGTCGCCATTCATGGTCGGGACAAGCTTCTATCACTTTCCCGATCACTTCACGCGTCACGAAGAACATACGCTCTGGATTGCCAGTAGCACTGCCAACCAAATCTTCAAATGGGTTAGACTCCAACAAACCTTGCCGCATCGCCCAACGTAACATCTGTTTTGCAACGCTACAGGTTTTACGAATCGTCGCTTCAGCTAGCTTCTTGCGTTTGAGGAAAAGCCTAAACTCATCAGCATCACCAACTGTTATCTCTCGAAGCGGCTTATTTTCACCGAGAAATGACAAGAGATGTTTACGAGTACGCCCATACACTTTGATCGTAGTCGGCTTCACATCAGCCTTACGAGCCTTAATGTAACGATCCACAAAAGCGCCAAGCAGTGAAGACTCCCGGCTTTCAGCCAAGCCAACCTTTGCTAAACGTTCGATATAACGATCATCTAATTGCCTAAGCCACTTGGCGGTATCGCCATCTATAGCCATTCCCGATAGTTTGGCTGAAATTAATGTTTCAACCCTACTCTTGAAGGATTCCGCTTGCTTCTTGTTAACCTTACCAAGCCGAACTGAGAATCGCCGGCGATCTGCACCGACGAATTGAATTGTGCGATTACCGCTCTTGTCTGTTGCTAAACTAGCCATTTAAGTACCTTAGTGTTCTTGATGTGATTCATGTTAATTATACTATAAAAATAGGTCTAAAAGGGGATTTCATCTTCAGTCACAACAAATCCTGCATTGACTTCTGTATGTATCTGCTGAATTTGTTCCATCATTGCGTCGTTCTGTCTTGATCTCTCAACGAGCTTTACAAATTGAGGTGTCAAACGATATCTACGGGCAATCCGTTGCATACGCATCGCTGAAGGATATTCACTTGTTCGCACAATCCATTGATTCGCTTCTAACAAATTGAGATGCTGACCAACTTTTGTTTTGCCCATTCGTTTAAAGCGGGGATGCACTTCTGCATGCTCTTGAAATATGTCTGCACCATTACGGACAGACAAATAAGCCTCATCAACGTAGTTGTGCATATCGATGAAAAATGCAATCAGAAAGATGAGAGGTATATCATCTTCAAACTCTTCAGTCACACACTCTGGAATACTCACATACCCCACAGCAGGGTCATAGCGATCTCTCAGGCGATCACATCTCCAGAAACACGTATTCATGGCCTTTTGAACCGATGCTGCGGTCACATTATCCGACAACCTGAATTTAGCGTTCTGCATAAATTTTTCTGCAACAGAATACGCATCAACAAGTGACATATCATCCTGAAAGTACGCTTTCACCCGCTGATACCACTGCCTGACGTATGGCTTGTACTGACTCCAGTCGCAACCATTTAACCCTGCTTCAAATTTCAGCCCTCGAATCAGCTTGAATATCCACCGATTCGGTTCACCGATCCGGCGAACTGTCGTGCCGTCCTTATTTTGCTGATTCCCTGCATTCAATTCCTTTTGAAACAATCCCCAACAATATTCAACGGCATCCTGTGGTGATCTGATTTCTTGCGGTGAGGTTATTTTCATCATTTAAAAATCTCCTTGAAAATAGAAAAAGCCCTCGGCATTGATTGCCAAGGGCTTCTGTTTGATTACTATCATCCTTTGAAACGTTTCAGAGACGATCCGGTTAAACCTGATTCATTACGCGGCCAATGAATTCATCCAGTGACGTGAGCGGGATACGCACCAGCCGCCCAATCTTGCAGGCCTGAATCTGATTTGCTTTGACCAGCCCCCAAACCGTCCGCTCAGAAACGCTCAAATACTCAGCAGCTTCTCGGTAGGTCAACATCTTTTTTGGTTCCATAACGCGATTCCTTTTTAAATAACGCATACAAAAACGTGTTTTTTGTCGTATGTAGCGTTGATTCGCAGGTTTTCATTCAGACGGTAGAGCGACTGCAATATTTCGCGCTTGCGAGTGGGCATGGCAAAACAAGGGCAGTCATGCTGTATGGCCAAAACACAGTCGGCGTATACGAACACACCGCCCTGCTATCTTTTTTCAATTGGATGTGCTGGAAAAGCTGTTGAGCGAGCAGAAAATGAAACGTTTCAATTTTGAACCGGCAGAAATTGAGATATCTGCAAAAAATGAGCTAGGTACCGAGGCATGAATTGCCCGAACACCCTCAAATAATCCATTTAAATGGCATACGGAAATGTTTGGCGGTGAAACGTTGCAGCCTCACCTAACGTGAAACGTTTCATAATCAAAAACGATGACAACATTTCAGGCAACAGAACATTTTCATCACCATTCTGGACAGAGAGAACGGAGTGACAGAGAAAGCCAGAGAGTGTCAGAGTAACCAGAGCTGACGGAGAAAACAGAGATCATTCCATCACATGTTTAATATTACTCTGTTGTTCTCTGGTAGCTCTGCCTTCTCTGTCCAGAATGAGCGTGAAACGTTTCACAAAACATACGAGGCAGCTGCAACGTTGCAGGAACAACACCCAAATGAGTCGCATCTTTATATATAGGTCAAGGAATGATGCCGTAACCGGAAATAACATGATTAGCAGCAAATGACCCCAATACCCCATCCACAAAGCAGAATCCGTAAGGAACATAGAGAAACTCATGAAACGTTTCATAGAAACATTGCCAATTGCAACGTTGCAGGCAGAAAGCAGCAATAACGAATCAACAAATATTCAAATATGATTTATAGAAAAATGGCAAACAAACTATCATTGCACATTTCACCTCAATTCATCCAAGGTTTGATAGTCTGAATGAGTAATCTAACCAATTGCAAATCAAGCAACCGCAAGGAATCGAATATACTTTGTCATCTATCAGCCATTAAGCGCGTAATTGAGGACTCACGCATCCTCCCAGCCCCCTTACCATTCAGAGCGTCCAGAACCACACTACAAATTGCAACTTGATAACCCATTCCATACTAAAACGTTGCAGGCAACAAAACACTTCATGAAACTCCTCATTTTGGACAGAGAGGGACATAGAAAGACAAAGAAACAATTAACCGGCGCGAATAATCTATCTCTGTTTTCTCCGTCAACTCTGGTTACTCTGCACTCTCTGACACTCCGTCTTCTCTGTCCAAATATTAGAAGCGATCCCAAAACCATGAAAGTGTGATTTAGCAGTATCCATCAAAGGCTGAAACCCTCATTTGCAACCCGCAATTGCAGATTCGTTTGTTGATTTAGACCGTCACAAATGTTTTGGGATGACTTCTAGTTGCAACGTTGCAGATCTGCATCACTATCACAAACAACAGCCAAGAGACCGTGCTGAGGTATGGCAAAAAAGCAGTTACCACTATTAATTACCAGACAGCCCAACGGCGCTACCTAGGAAAATGGCGGTTCACTGCATATAGATGAAATGGAAAAATTCCTGCAATGTTGCAAAAGTTTGTGAAATGGGATCAAGCTGGTAACGACAATTAAAAAGATAATGACTTTATTTTTCACCTAGATAGCAACTGTTAACGAGATCGCAAAATGAGTACAAAAGTTAATTGGAATATTGAGCGTAACCGGCAACTAACGTGAAGATAAAGCCCTTTCTAAACAATATACCATACCACCCCGAACTCACTGAAATACTTGTAGTATTGATATTAAGCCGATTGGGTTAAATGAGCGGAACGACGACCTCCACGAAGGATCAAAGCAAGGCCGCCGAGACCGAGTAGTACGAAGGAAGCAGGTTCAGGAATAGCTGCGGTGTACAGCGCGATGTCGTTGCCGTCGCCAGCCTGATAGGTGATGAACAGATCAATGTCATTGAAACTGCTCACGCGTGCGCCTTCGGCCAGACTATTAAATCCACCGATCAGCCTATCGCCAACATTAACGATCTCGAAATGCTGACCGAAGTCGAGTTCGAACCCGTCAATCAGCGAAACGTCCAGCAATGGCCCGTTCCCGTTGTCAAGTATGGCATAGCTGAGTACCGACAAGACGTCGTATTCGGTGCTGGCTTCCAATCCGCCTAGTTCGACTTCAAAAGTTGAACCTATGCCGAATACAACATCATTCACCGTCAGATGGCCTGCCGACTCACCGGGAGCGAGCGTGCCGCCATCATTAATGAAGACCTTACTAGCAATCATGCCGTTACCGCCGAGTGTGCCGCCATCAAATACAGCGACGTCTCCGCTGCCGGTTGCCGAGCCTGTTGTGTTGCTCGCCAGCAACGTGCCGTCGGTGACAAAAGTGTTGCCGGTGTAGGTATTGTCGCCGGTGAGGGTGAAGGTGCCCGAGCCTGT
The DNA here is from genome assembly GCA_016350165.1 of Planctomycetota bacterium. Lineage (GTDB taxonomy): Bacteria > Planctomycetota > Phycisphaerae > Phycisphaerales > Phycisphaeraceae > Poriferisphaera. The sequence continues at coordinate 502,058 of CP066225.1, forward strand.
TTTAGTAAGACTGCCCGCACCGCCTGCAGCATCTTGAATTTGACCATCGAAGGTGGAACTGCCGTTGTTGATGCCGACGGTCAAGGCGTTGTCGCCGGAGATGCTGATGGTCGGCCTAGCGATGTAACCCTGATAATTATAATTGCTCAGTTGATCAGTACGGAAAGTGCCGTTGTCAATGATGAGTTGGATTGAATTTGATAACCCGAAGTAAGTATGCCCTGCGACCTCAACCACCCCGCCATCTTCTACAGTGAAAGTGTTAGGGCCACTTTCGTACAATGTTAGACTACCGGTCTCCAATCGGCTACCGCTGCCGGTGACCAAACTTGTGCTGCCATTACCGAGGCGAAGCTTATCAACCGATACCGTTGCGCCACTTTGCACGGCAAGTTCACCCGTACCTTTATCACCAATATTTAGATCCGCGATCCTCAAAGCGGCATTGTCTTCTACAACGATGCGGCCGTTGTTTCGGGTCCAACCACTGGTCAGCAACGTACCGCTGCCTGTGAGAGTCAATGTATGGCCTCCAATATACACCAAAGAGCCTTTGAATGGATCTTCATTCGTCTGGACAACCGCGCCGTTCTGGAGGGTGACATCGCCACCACTGACATCAAACGTCCATTCCCATTGATTGGTGCTGGTCAGATTGATGTGTGCGTTGTCGATGATGAGATTGCCGTCATGGATGCGAAGGAGACCAATGTTCGAGGGAGCATCGGCAGTGCCACCAGTAAGCGTGAGTGTGCCCCCGCCGTTATAGGTGAGGAATGAGTCGCTGTAATCGGTGATGATGCCAGAGTAAGTCGCGCTCTCGCCATCATTCACGCTCATGTTCAAATCACTGTACATATCAACCGCGTTGCCAACGTTGACACCATCGGTAAATCCGAGGGTCCGGTTGGTGGTTGTGTCCTGCACGGTGATGGTTCCGGTGCCTGCAGCATTGTTGTTGCTGAGCTGTAGTGTTCCACCGTAAAGCTGTGTGCCGCCGGTGTAGGTGTTGGCGTTGGTGAGGGTGAAGGTGCTTTCGCCGGTTTGGGTGAGCGTGCCTGCGCCGCCTGCCGCATCTTGAATCGTGCCGCTGAAGGTGGAGCTGCCGTTGTTGATCCCGACAGTCAAGGCATCGGTGCCGGAGATAGACACGGTGCCGGAGCCGTCCAGACCGTCGGTCTGGAGCGTGCCGCCGTTGACATTAATGCTGTTGCCTGAACTGTACATGTAAATCGTATCTGCGACTTCCACCTCGCTGCCGTCGTTCACATTAAGTGTACCGGTGTTACCCAAAGTCATGTTTTCTGCGAACAGCTGACTGTTGGAGAGTGAAGCTGTGCCGGTACCAAAGAGGAAAAGGCCGTCCAGTTCTGCCCGTGCACCGCTTTGCATGACCAAATTGCCAGCACCACTCGTGTCATTATTAACGTCGTAACCGACGAGCAAGTAAGTGAAGTCCAGTTCCGCATTGTCTTCGATGACAAGATTTCCGGTACTGCCATCATTATTTTCAAACACGGTCATTTGATAGCCGCTTAGTGATGTGTCTTCACCAGTGAGTGTCAAGGTGTTGCCTCGAACCAGTGCTTCACCATCCTCGTCATCCAACTGAACAACCGTGCCGTTCTGAAGGGCGATATTACCGCCGGTAGCCAGCAATGCCGATTGCGTGTCTTCACCGGTGCTGGTCAGGTTGATGTGGGCGCCGTTGAGAACGACGGAGCCATCTTCGGAATCGAGGATGTCGAAGGTTGAGGTGGCATCTTCGGTGCCGCCGGTGAGGGTGAAGGTGCCGCTGCCAACCTTGGTCAGTTTGCTAGGTTCATCCCCGCCCGCGTCCTGAATCAGGCCACTAAAAGTAGAACTACCGTTATTGATGCCTACGGTCAATGCATCGTCGCCAGCAAAGCTGATCGTTCCATTGCCCTTGATTTGGTTGACTCGTACTGAGCCACCATCATCAATGGTGAGGCTGCTGTTAGCGGAAGACGATAGGTCGATAAACTCTGCAACCTCAACAGCACCGTTATCATCCACGGTGAGTGTGCTGTTGCCGGTGACATACATCTGTTGGGTTAACAAGCGGCTGTTATAACCGGTGACTTGGGCAGTGCTGTAGTCTGCAAAATAAGCCACGTCAGATGACAGGGTTCCACCGCCTCGAACCTCCATCTGACCATCGCCATAGTAGCCACCGAGGTAGAGGGTTGTCGCGAGATCCACCTCTGCGTTGTCTGTGACAATCAGTTTACCGGTGCCTCCGGTCACATCAATTCTGGAGCCGGTCAATGAGGTGTTGCTGCCGGTGGTGGTCAAGGTATTGCCATTAACCCACATATTCCCCTCTTCTGCATCTGTACGAACAACCGCACCGTTCTGGATGGTGATATCGCCACCTTCGGCTATGAGCGGTGATTGATCATACCAACCGGCGCCGGTCAGGTTGATGTGGGTACCGTCGAGGATGACCTCGCCGCCTTCTGAATCGAGGATGTCGAAGCTCATCGGGTTCTCAGCTGTGCCACCGGTGAGGGTGAAGTTGCCGGTGCCGGTTTTAGTTAGCCTGCCGGGTACAGAGCCGCCCGCGTCCTGGATCTGACCATCGAAAGTGGAATCACCATTATTGATGCCAACGGTCATCGCATCATCGCCGGAGAGGTATATCGTTCCTTCGCCGATCAGCTGATCGGTCTCGAATGTGCCGCCGTTGTTAATGGTAATACTACTGCTTGGGATCCACAGTGTCGTTATACCCGTATTCCGAACCAAGCCATCATTTTCTACGGTCAAAAAACCTTTGCCGCCTGAATGATCTGAGCCTCTTCCGCCTAGATCAAGTCTCTTTGTTTCAATCAGGCTGCCGTTACCCCTCACAAAAACTTTACCTAACGCGGCTTCATCGACACCAATCAGAAGGTTATTTGTACGAACAGTCCCACCGTTCTCCACAGCCATAGCGCCATCATTGTAAAATCCGATTCTCACAGTAGCAAAGTCTAATGCAGCACCATTTCTCACATTAATATAGCCACTTGTAGGCTCTCCGTTATAACCCGCATCTAAAAAATAGCCCGACAATGACGTGCCGCTGCCAGTAACGGTCAATGTGGAGTTTCTATCAACTAGTCCGCTACGCGTTAGTTGAACAACAGCACCGTTTTTCAGTGTGATATCCCCACCATAGGCGGCGAATGCCCTCTCTGAACCGGTGTTGTCGGTGACGTTCATACGAGCGCCATCTAAGATGAGATGGCCGTTTCTAACGTGAAGAAGGCCAACGCTTGATGGATTGGCATCGGTGCCACCAGTGAGGGTGAGCGTGCCGCTGCCGTTTTTGTTCAGTGTGTTATTATTGCCCGCATTAACATTGCCGTGAACTTGAAGATCGGCCTCAATGTTCCAGCCGGCGGAGCTGCCCAAAAGCAGATCGTTATAAATATTGTGTGTCGCTGATCCGGTGGTTGTAATATCGCCACTGCTGATAGTAATCTGCTTGCCTGAACTGGTCGCATTAGCCAGCGTGTAATTAGTGTTGCCCTCAAACTCAATCTTCTCAATAGTGGCGTCTTCATTAAGCTCAACGTACGTATTGGGAGCGGAGTCACTGAAAACGACGGTATCACTGCTATCAGGTACACCGGAGGGTTGCCAGTTGCTACTATTTTCCCACCATGAATTTTCACTTCCATCCCATCTAATGGTATCAGCCGATGCGGGACTCGTGGTACTGAAAACCGTACCGATGGTGATCAACGCCATTGCTGCAGGTAGCAATGAACTCGTTTGAAGGGGTGCTTTCATCTTTCTTCCTCTCCTTTGAATAGAAGCATGCCGTTGCATGCAATAAATTCAGATGCGCTCTATCTTTCAATGAGACGCACTGAGTTTGCCCAAGCTCCGCATAACAATACGTATTCGAGCTAAAAATCAGGACATGATATTTACCACAAATGAAAATAAAATCAAAAGTTTTAATCCGTTATATGAAGCAGCTCTAAATTTTTGCATGACTTGCACATCTAAAGAAACATACTCTTACCAAAAAAACATACAACTGGATTTTTACAGTACTTATGATGTGAGTAATTTGTGATATTTTGCTTATATTTAAAACTGCTTCAATTAAATTAGTTAATCCCAATTGAGACCTCTGAATAACTCATAACATTTGCACACATTATAAGCTTGCGCTGTAATACGTTTTTCTCAAACGCATCGAAGCTTATGGAGTGAAGCAGATGGAACGACGCAGCAGCGAGCCGGGTTTGATTGATGGACTGACCGCAGATTTGGGCGGGGCGAAAACATCCTCCTTTCTTGACAAGGTTCAAAAAGCGATCGATTTCAAAACACTTGCAAATGGCCTGCGTGAGGATCTGACGCCGAAGCAGCCCAAGGGTGGCCGCCCGTTCTGGCCGGTGGAGGTGATGGTCAAGTGCCTGATGCTGGCCAAGTGGTACAGCCTCTCGGATCCGCAGCTCGAAGAGCAGCTCTGTGACCGTTTGAGCTTCCGAAGGTTTGTGGGGTTGAGCCTGAGTGATGCGACGCCGGATGAGACAACGTTTGTGCGGTTCCGTCAGCGGCTTAGAGAAACAGGTCACGGCTCGACGCTCTTTGATTCGGTGCTCAAACAGCTGCAAAACAAGGGCCTTGTGCTTAAAGAAGGCTCGTTGGTTGATGCGACAATCATCACGCAATCGACAGGCGGTAAGAATAAGGACGGGGATTCGACGCGTGACCGCAGTGCCAGCTTCACCAAAAAACACGGCAAAACCTATCACGGTTACAAGGCAAGCATCAATGCCAGCACTGATGGTTTTATCACGGATTACCGTCTCGATACGGCGAAGGTGCACGACTCGCAGCATATCGATGAATTGATTGAAGACGAGGCGGTGGCGGTCTATGCTGACAGCGCGTATATGAGTAAGCTACGCAGAAAAAGCCTGAAAAACAAGGGTATTTTTGACGGGATCATTCAACGTCGAGTCCGCGGTCAGAAGCAATTGAGCGTTGAACAGCAGCGACACAACAAGGCTTGTTCGCAAGTGCGTGCGAAGGTCGAACATCCATTTGCCTGGCTGAAGCAGCAGATGGGTTACCGTCGTGTTCGTTACCGGGGTTTGTTGCGTAACGGTTTGGATTTTGGATTGATCGCGGCAGCTTACAACATCAAACGCAGCCTGAGCGGATTGGGGATGGGGTTAAGCTGAGTGAAAGAAGCGACATGGCGTTTGCGGCGGATGATTGAAAGCAGAATATCGTGAAATAATCCGCCTGCGAACTGCTCCACAATATCCGACAAATCAACTGGCAATCGACTCGCGGCTATTCAGAGGTCTCAATTGATTAACTAATTTAATTGTTTGGGGCTCCTCCTTCGGCCCTTCACATCCTCATTCCCATCGTACTTCTTCACCAGTCGCGTAGGCACTGCTGGAGACACGGTCAAACACCGCTAAATCTCTATCGAGGGGCTAGGCTTTCCTTGCTGCGGTGCCTAAGCAAACCTACACGCAAGTAGAGCAGATTAGTCTGTCCATTTTTGATGGAGACATTCGTCAGCACACAAACCTATGTGTGCCATTGTGTCGGTTAGGTGAGAAAGTAAATGTAGGTAGCATAGAAGGCGATGGTATAGCCGGTAAAGCTTACAGACGATAACGGTTATCGTACTGATTGGATTGATATTTACTTATTGGTGTTGGGTCAGGAAAGACAAACAAGCTGATTTCAAATTCGTGTTGTGTGATCTTATGTGGTTGCACAGGTGCTAAATTTACAAGGGTTTCTGCGTAACATGATGAAGATTTGGCATGTACATTATCGCCTGTAGATAGATACAGGACATGATGTGCTTGCTACAGGTATTTCCATATCTTTTGTCTTAATATTACTTGTTGTGTCGGGTTTAACATTCGGCAGGATTTTGTTCTTTCAGTTCTTTAGTGCATCAGTTTGCTGCCGGTATCTGTGTGTTGGTTTCTTATTTCAATGTGGTTGCAGTCTTTAATAATGGAATAAGTGTCATGATCAACGGAATGATCACTATCAGTCGTATAGGCATGAGCCTTGGCGCGGTCGGTTTGTTGTTGAGCAGTAGTACTATTGCCGCTGATGTTACATTTGTTGATACGCAAAACAGCAACAGTTGGCAGGATAGCGCGAACTGGGTAGGTGGCTCTGTGCCGTCGGCCGATATCGGCGGGAGCATTCTGATTCAGTCCGGTTTCGATACAGGCGGCGATCCCGCGATTCCCATTACGGGTATTGACAATGATTACCACAACATCGATACCTTGCGATTTATCATTGCTGGCGTCGACAATACCTATGACCTACAAGGCACCGGCTCGCTCACATTCAATAGCGGCGGGATAATCTACAACTACAAATCAGCGACCAACAATATCAGCGTCGACAAGATTATTGGTTCATCTGGCACGTTGACATTCGATGCTGCAAATGGATCACTCGGCATTAACGGTGCGGTTGATCTCAGTGCAGGCACTGCATTGACTGTGACTGGTAGCAATGGCACCGAAATCAGCGGCATCATCAGCGGCGACACGGGTTCATTAACCAAAACTGGTAGCGGTACGCTTGTGCTGAACAGCAGCAACACGTACAGCGGCGGCACGACACTTTCCGGCGGCACAATCGATATAAACACCGATAACGCATTCGGCGATAGCGCCGGCGCAATCACGGTTGCGGGTGATACGCTACTTGATATAGGCCCTTGGACCGAAGACATCCGTACTATTGATAATGCTATCAATCTGAATGATGGTCAAGTTTTGTCTGTTACCGGCAGTAATACTATGAATCTTAATGGTGATATTACCGGTGATGGCAGTATTTATTTGGACAATTACGGGGATTTCTACATTTCCGGCAATAACTCATTTACCGGCGGTATTACTGTCGCTGGTAGTGATATTCGTACTGCCTCCGCTACCGCACTCGGTACCGGCGCAGTAACGATAACGGGAGCTTCTTCGGGATTAACCATTGATGGATCAGGCAATGATTTTAGCAATGTCTTCATATTGAATACTGAGTTGACGGTCTACATACCTAGTGGCCCGAATACCTTGAGTGGCGAGATCAGTGGCAATGGAAAATTAAAAAAAGTAGGTGAGAAAACACTGACGATCACCCACGACAACTCATCGTTTAGTGGCAATACGCAGATTGGCGAAGGTGCCATCCAAGTCAGCCACAATAACGCATTTGGTACGGGCACACTCATTGTGGATAAGTTCGTATCTTTTGCTAGTGCACCGACATTAACCGCCGGTGCCAATGATATTTCGCTTGCGAATGACGTCACCTTGGTAGATACCGACTTGACGATATCCGGCACCCATGATTTAACGCTTGCCGGTTCGATTGGCGGCGCTGGCGCACGCGGCTTAATCAAAGAAGACAGCGGCACGCTGACGCTCAGCGGCACCAACACTTACAGCGGCGACACGACAATTAATGAAGGCACGATCATCGCCGAAGGCGGTAATGCGATTGGTGATAGTAGCCTTGTGATCATTGCTGACGTTGCCGGTGCAACGTTGCAGCTTAATGGGGATGAGACGATCGGCGGGCTGACCGGTGGCGGTTCCACAGGCGGCGAACTCATTCTTCAGGACAACACCCTCACGATTGGTGGCGATGACGATACGACCTTTGATGGTGTGATTTCTGGCACGGGGGCATTAGCGATAACAGGAACCGGTACGCTGGCACTCACCGGCACGAATACGTTTACCGGCGGTACCACGCTAAATGGCGGCGTTACGACAGTCAGCAGTGACGACGCGTTCGGCACCGGCTCCGTCACCGTGGCAGGTGCGTCAGGATTAACTGCGGGTATCAGTAGCGTGACGCTTGATAACGTCTTCACTTTGAATAACGACTTAACCATCTCCGGCGACAATGATCTGACGCTTGACGATGTGATTGACGGCACAGGCGCCTTGATAAAAACAGGCATCGGCACGCTAACGCTGAATGGCACCAACACTTACAGCGGTGGCACCACGCTTCTTGGCGGTGGTCTCACGGTCGGTAGTGATGATGCGATTGGTAGTGGCTCATTAACCGTGTCAGGCGTCGCAACATTAACAGCTGACAGCAGTGTCACACTTGATAATCCGATCGTCTTTGAAAAGATAGGCCTAACTTTTGGCTTGGATATTAAAAATGACCATGATCTGACACTTAACGGTGTGATTAGTGGGCCGAACGGATTTGGAAAAGACGGCAGCGGCATGCTGATACTGAACGGTGAGAATACGTTTACAGGTAACATAACAGCGATAGCCGGTGGAATCACGGTCGGCAGCAATAACGCACTCGGCACAGACTGGTTAAGCGTGGGAGGATTAATCGAATTAACCGCTGGTATCAGCGACGTCACGCTTTCGAACAGTCTCCACTTAGGCAATGGTAATGTCTTAACCATATCCGGTGATAATAATTTGACCTTTGAGAGCGGTGTTTTGACCGGCTATGGTCAGATTGAAAAAACAGGTGCCGGTACGTTGAGCCTTGGCTTTGACGAATCAGACTCTTATGGCGGTGACTTCAATATTTTAGAGGGCACCGTCATTGTTTTCGACGGCAGGGGGATTGGTAATCATGGCACCGTGATATTAGCTGACGTTGCTAGTGCCATCTTTCAACTCGATGATGACGAAACGATCGGTTCGCTTGCTGGTGGTGGTTCCATCGGCGGCGTGGTCAATCTTCAAGGTAATACATTGACGGTGACTAGTCCGAGCGACGCGACCTTTGACGGTCTTATTACAGGGACTGGCAGTTTATTAATTAATCGTGGTAGGCTGAACAAAGGTACGCAGACGCTGAGCGGTGACAACACGTATATTGGCGGCACAACGCTTGACTCGGGTGTACTCCAGGTTAGCCACAATAACGCACTCGGCACAGGCGCGTTAACGGTGGATACAACACCGATAAACACATCGCCACCAACAGTTTTAACAGCATCATTACTTGCAGGCATCGATGGTGTCGCAATTGCTAATGACATCATATTGGAAACTGAATTACAGGTGATTGGTTCCAATGATCTGACGCTCGATGGTGCGATTAGTGGCGAGGGCGGATTAAATAAAACAGATGGGGATTACACGTTGACGCTCACCGGCACCAACACATACAGCGGCGGCACCAATATTGATGCAGGCATGGTCATCGCGTCCGGCGGTAATGCGATCGGTGATACTGGAACAGTGACATTTGCTGACGTTGCTGGTGCTACCTTGCAACTCAATGCAAACGAAACCATTGGCTCACTGGTGGGTGGTGGTTCTACAGGCGGTGAGGTCGTTCTTCAAAGCTACACTCTCACAGTGAATGGTACGGATGACACGACCTTTGAAGGTCTTGTTTCAGGGACAGGCGGTTTGATTAAGCAAGGCAGCGGCATGCTGACGCTGAACGGTACGAACACTTACACTGGCGGCACAACACTTTCAGCCGGTGGCATCACAGTCGGTAACGACGATGCAATCAGTATTGGCACTTTAACCGTGGACGGCGTTTCTGAATTAAGTGCTGGTATTAGCAGTGTTACGCTTGGTAACGCTGTTACGTTGGATGACGATTTAATCATATCTGGCGACAATGATCTGACCATTACTGATGTGATTTCTGGTACGGGCGCCTTAATCAAAGAAGGCGCTGGCACGCTGACGTTGAATGGCATAAACACATATAGCGGCGGTACGACGCTTTCTGGCGGTGGCGTTACTTTAGGTACCAACAGCGCGCTCAGCACCGGCGCAATTGCTGTGGATGGCGCATCAGAATTAAGCGCAGGCATTAGCAGTATCACGCTTAGTAATGCCATTACTTTAAGTGATGAATTAACGATATCCGGCGACAATAATTTGACCCTGGGTGGTGTGATTGATGGCACCGGCGCATTAGCCAAAACAGGCGATGGTATGCTGACACTCAGTGGTACAAACACCTACAGCGGCGGCACGACAATTTCAGGTGGTACAATTCATGTAGAAAACTACAACAGCGCATTCGGCGATAGCGGCGGCGTAATCACGTTTGAGGGTGACGCGACATTTGAGCACGTAGGAAATCGTCTAATATACAATGACATTGATCTCGACAGCCACGAACTGACCATTGATACTGGTCTTCTATCCCTCGGAGGTGATATCTCTGGTACAGGCGGTCGTATTCTGGTCGAGAAGGGGAGCGTATCGCTGCATGGTGATAACACTTTTACCGGCGGTGTGACCGCGAACGGCGGTAATATTTTTGTTGCTCATAATAACGGACTTGGTCTCGGCACATTGACCATTGCAGTAAACACAACATCAGGAACCGATGCATCTTTAAGACCTTACGGTGACATCGAACTTGGTAACGCGATCGTCTTAAATGATTTTTTAGAAATTGAACATTATGAGGATCTAATCCTTAATGGCGCGATTAGTGGCGATGGATCATTAGAACTAACAGGGAGATTCGGCCTGTTCACGCTGAACGGCGACAGCACGTTTAGTGGTGGCACTACGCTTGAAGCTGGCGGAATCACAGTCGGTCACAATAACGCGCTCGGCACCGGTGCATTAACAGTAGGCTTGCTCATGCCAGACCCAATATATTTAATCGCGGGGGGCAGCAGCATCACGCTTGCGAACACGATTACGTTGTATGATGATTTAACTGTATCCGGCGACAATGATCTGACGCTTACAGGTGTTATCTTCAGTGGGGACATATTGATCGAAAACGCATTGTTCAAAGAAGGCGCTGGCACGCTGACGCTGAACGGTGCGAACACTTACACCGGCGGCACAACACTTTCAGCCGGTGGCCTTACGGTCGGCAACGACGATGCACTCGGTACCGGCTCATTAACCGTGGACGGCGTTTCGGAATTAAGTGCTGGCGCGAGCAGCGTCACGCTTGGTAACGCAGTTACTTTGAATGACGACTTAACCATCTCCGGTGCCAATGATCTGACGCTTGACGGTGTGATTAGCGATGGTGCCAGCATCGGCTCATTAACCAAAACCGGCAGTGGCACGTTAACGCTGAGCGGTGCCAACACTTACAGTGGCGGCACGACCATTGATGGAGGTACGGTCTCTGTAGAACACTACGACAGTGCATTCAGCACTGGCGCACTGACCTTTACAAACGATGCGACACTTACGTTTACTGCAATAAAAAATATAAACAACGATATTGATCTCGGCAACCATCAGATGACCATTACTGGCGATAGAATTGGTGTCACGCGATTGTATGGCACTATTTCTGGTACAGACGGTAGCATTTTGATAGAGGATCGCTACGTGGAATTGCGGGGCGATAACACCTTTTCTGGCGGTGTGACCCTGAATGCTGGTGCAGCCCTTCTCAATCATAGTAACGGACTTGGTCTCGGCACATTAACTGTTGCCAAAAACACAGCATCAGTCACATCACATTCACTATTCCAAAATTCATTTATCATGACAATCGACAATGCGATCGTATTGAATGATATTTTAGAAATTATTACTTATTTTGATTTGACCTTTGACGGTGTGATTAGCGGCGATGGATCACTCGTAAGAACAGGAGGAGGTTCTACGACCTCGATCACACTTAATGGCGATAACAGTTTGTATAGTGGGGTTACGGAGCTTCTAAATGGTGGAATCATCGTCGGGCATAACAACGCACTTGGCACTGGTGCATTGGAAGTAGGCGCGAGTAACTCAAGTCAATCATTATTTTTAAAAGCTGGTGTCAGCAGCGTTACTCTTGGCAACGCCGTTATCTTAAATGATGACTTGACGATATCCGGCGACAATAATCTGACGCTTACCGATGTGATTTCCGGCACTGGCGCATTGATCAAAGAAGGCAACGGTGCGCTGACGCTGACGGGCACAAACACATACAGCGGCGGTACGACGATCTCCGCTGGAACGCTGCAGATCGGTGACGGTGGCACGACCGGTTCGATTCTGGGTGACGTTCTTAATAATGGCACGCTTGCATTCAATCGTTCGGATGATCTGATCTACACAGGTGTGATTAGCGAATCATCCGGCTCGTCCGGCTCATTTGTCAAAGCAGGCGATGGCACGCTGACGTTGACTGGCACCAACACGTACAGCGGTCTCACGACGATCATGGGTGGAACGCTGCAGATTGGTGACGGCGGCACAACCGGTTCAATTCAAAGTAGCATCCTCAATAACGCTACGCTTGCATTCAATCGCTCGGATGATCTGACCTACTCGAATCTCATTTTAGGCATTGGCAGTTTAGTCAAGGAAGGCAGTGGCACGCTGACGCTCAGCGGCACCAACACTTACAGCGGCGGCACCAATATCAATGCGGGTACAGTCGTTGTTTCTGGTGGTAACGCAATTAGTGATAGCGGAACCGTAACACTTGCCGACGTTTCTGGTGCAACGTTGCAACTCAACGCAGATGAAACGATCGGCTCACTTGCCGGTGGTGGTTCCACGGGTGGCGAAGTGAGTCTTCAAAGCTACACACTGACTATTGGTGATGCGAACGATACGATTTTTGGTGGTACGATTGCGGGTACTGGCTACTTCACCAAGGTGGGTGCTGGCACGCTGACGCTGAGCGGCAGCAACACGTACAGCGGCGGCATGACACTCTCTGCTGGCGGCATTGCCGTCGGCAACGATAATGCAATTGGCACTGGTTCATTAACCGTGGATGGCGCATCTGATTTAAGTGCTGGTGCGAGCAGCATCTCGCTTGCGAACGCTTTCACGCTGAATGACGACTTAACTGTTACCGGTGACAATGACCTGACCCTTGATGGTGTGATTAGCGGTACGAGTGGATTAATCAAAGAAGGCGTTGGCACACTGACGCTTAGCAGCACCAACACCTACAGTGGTGGCACGACGCTTTCAGCTGGTGGTATTACGGTCGGCAACGACGATGCGATTGGCACCGGTTCATTGACCGTTTCGGGCGTCTCAGAGTTAAGTGCAGGTATCAGCAGCGTCACGCTTGGTAACGCAGTGACGTTGAATGACGACCTAACGATTACCGGCGACAATGACCTGACCCTTGATGGTGTGATTAGCGGTACGAGTGGCTTAACCAAAGAAGGCATTAGTACGCTGACACTTACTGGTCAAAATACCTATAGCGGTGGTACGACGCTGTCGGGTGGCGCGGTGATTGCGGGGAGCGACAGCGCCTTCGGCGACAGTGCAGACGCTATCAGCGTGACAGCTAATACAAGCTTAGAGTCCGATGACGACGCCCGCACACTTGATAACGACTTTACCATTGACCTGAACAGCATCCTGACGGTGAGCGGGGCCTACGACCTGCTGATCAGCGGCGACATCAATGGAGCAGGCGGGCTGACCAAAGAAGGCGACAGCACGCTGGTACTCAGCGGTCATAATACGTACACGGGCGCAACGCTCGTCAGCGGCGGCATCCTGCAGGTGATGAACGACGATGCACTGGGTGATGGGACGCTAACTATCCTTGGCAGCGCGGAATTGATCGTTGCCGACATCGTGACCGATCTTGATAATGACATCGCGATTGATCCTGGCCAGACCTTTACGGTGGGTGAGTTGGGTGACATGACGTTGTCTGGTGTGATCTCTGGCGATGGCAGCTTGCTCAAGGTGGGTAGCGGCACACTGACACTCAGCGGCACCAACACGTACACCGGTGATACGACCATTTCTGACGGCATTATCGATATAACCGGCAACAGCAGTGCATTCGGCGGTGCCGACGCCAACGGCAACTACGGCACCGTGACCTTTACCGGTGATGGAGCAATTCTAACATCAGCAACAGTCACGGTAGCGAATGATATTAATCTCAATGACCATACCGTGACCATGGAGAACACTTCTGGCAATCTGAACCTCACGGGTGATATCTCCGGTACAGGCCGTCTTGTTCTCGATGCGTTATCTGATGGTGGCGTGATGAGTTCCATTGATCTGCGCGGCGATAACTCATCTTTCACCGGCGATGTGGAAGTGGAAGGAGTATTTTGGGCCTACACTAGCACCGCATTTGGGAGCGGTACATTGTCAACGGTAGGGCATACAGACTTAGTAGCCGGCAGTGACATAACGCTTAATAACGATATCGCGTTCAATAGTAGCAGCGGAATAGTTCTTTATGTTAACAATGATATGACTCTTAACGGTGAGATTAGCGGTTATGGCGATTTGGTAATTAACGGCGACGGCAGCGATACGCTCACACTGAATGGTGCGAATACGTATAGTAAAGACACCGTGATAAATGATGGTAGCATCGTCGTCATCGGCAGCGACAGCGCCTTCGGCAACACCTCATCAATCACCTTGAACGGAGCGGTATCACTACTCTCCGGCGTCGATGACGAAGATGGCGTGTGGGTCGCTAATGCCTTTACCATGAGTGAGGATAGTACCTTAACGGTTGATGGCGACCTTGATTTAACCCTTAACGCTAACATCTTCGACGACGGCGACGTCATCAGCGAATTTGGCAACATCACCACAAACGTCGGCAACGGCAGATTGATAAAAAAGGGTGGTGGCACGCTTTATCTAAACGGTTTCAACCTTTATAGCGGCGGCACAGAAATTCATGGTGGTACGGTCGTACTCTTGGGTGGACGTGATAGTGGCCAGATGGGAAATAGACTTGGCTTCGGCACCGTGGAATTGATGGGTGATGCGGAAATTCGATCTGGAGAAAAGCAGTCTTCGGAGGTAGTTAATATTTATAATGATATTGATCTGGATAGTTATACCTTGACTACTTCCACTGATGAGACCATTTTGAGATTTTACGGTAGTATCTCCGGTGATGGCGGCAGTATTGTTCACAACGGGCCATTGAGACTAGTCCTGGATGCTGATAACACATTCACTGGCGGTGTGACAATGAACGGTGGTACACTTTACGTTTATACTGATACCGGTCTCGGCACCGGCGTGTTGACGATTAATAGTGCCTCGCGAATGTCATCTTATTTTAAGAACCTAACGCTTGATAACGATATCGTATTGAATGCGGATTTAGAGCTTGATTACTATTCCTCGTATATGAACTTGACGGGTGTGATTAGTGGCGATGGCGCCTTAACACAAGATAGTAGTAATGACGTCACGCTGACGCTAAGTGGTGACAACTCGTATACCGGTGGTACGACGTTTGATGCGGGCATACTCCAAGTTAGCCACGATAATGCACTCGGCACCGGCACGTTCACGGTGGACACAACACCGATATCAGGTTTGCCAGGAGATCCTCCTGCAACAGCATCATTACGTGCTGGCGTCGATGATGATGATGGTATTATTGCGATTGCGAATGACATCGTATTGGAAACTGAATTACAGGTTATTGGTTCCAATGATATGACACTCGGCGGTGATATTAGTGGCGTGAGTGGATTGAATAAAACAGATGGGGATCACACGCTGACGCTGAGCGGCACCAACACTTACAGCGGCGACACGACAATTAATGCTGGCATGATCATCGCTGAAAACGGTAATGCAATCGGTGATAGCAGCCTCGTGACCATTGCCGATGTCGCCGGTGCAATATTGCAACTCAATGGAGATGAAACGATCGGCGGACTGACCGGCGGTGGTACCACAGGCGGTGAAGTCAATCTTCAAGCCAACACGCTCACGATTGGCGGCGATACGACCTTTGATGGTGTGATTTCAGGTACGGGTTCATTGGCGATAACAGGAACCGGCACGTTGACGCTCGGCGGTGCCAATACGTTTACCGGCGGCACGACGCTGAATGGCGGCGTGACCACAGTCAACAGCGACGGCGCACTTGGCACCGGCTCTGTTACAGTAGCAGGCGCATCAGGATTAATTGCGGGCGTCAGTAGTGTGACGCTTGCGAACACAGTTACGTTGAATGATACCTTAACCATCTCCGGCGACAATGACTTGACGCTTAACGGTAATATCAGCGGTACTAGTGGATTGACAAAAACAGGCGACGGCATGCTTGTGCTGAACGGCTACAACACTTACAGCGGCGACACGACGCTGTCGGGTGGCGCGGTGATTGCGGGGAGCGACAGCGCCTTCGGCGACAGCGCTGGTGCGATCAGCGTGACGGCTAACACAAGCTTAGAGTCAGATCACGATGACCGTACACTTGATAACGATTTTACCATTGACCTGAACAGCATCCTGACGGTGAGCGGCACATTCGACCTGCTGCTCACCGGCGACATCGATGGTGAAGGTGGGCTAACTAAAGAAGGCGACGGTACGCTGACACTCAGCGGTAACAATACGTACACGGGCGCAACGCTCGTCAGCGGCGGCATTCTGCAGGTGATGAACGATGATGCGCTGGGTAACGGGACGCTAACTATCCTTGGCAGCGCGGAATTGATCGTTGCCGACATCGTAACCGATCTTGATAATGACATCGCGATTGATCTTAGCCAGACCTTTACGGTAGGTGAGCTGGGCGACATGACGCTGTCGGGTGTGATCTCAGGCGATGGCGGCTTGCTCAAGGTGGGCAGCGGCACGCTGACGCTTACCAATGATAACACGTACAGTGGCGGCACGATGCTATCAGCCGGTGGCATCACGGTCGGCAGAGACGATGCAATCGGCATCGGCACATTAACCGTTTCAGGCGCCTCAGAGTTAAGTGCTGGTATCAGCAGCGTTACGCTTGGTAACGCTGTGACGTTGAATGACGACTTAACGATTACCGGCGATAACGACTTGACGCTTGACGGTAATATCAGCGGCACGAGCGGATTAGTGAAAAATGATAGCGGCACGTTGACGCTGAGCGGGAGCAATACGTACAGTGGGGGTACGACGCTTTCAGTCGGTGGTATTACGATCGGCAGCGATAATGCGATTAGCACTGGTTCATTAACCGTGTCAGGCGTATCAGAGTTAAGTGCAGGCATCAGCAGTGTTACGCTTGCTAACGCTGTGACGTTGAATGACGACTTAACGATTACCGGCGACAATGACTTGACCCTTGATGGTGTGATTAGCGGTACGAGTGGCTTAACCAAAGAAGGCATTAGTACGCTGACACTTACTGGTCAAAATACCTATAGTGGTGGTACCGATATTAATGAAGGTACTGTCGTTGCTAGTGGTGGTAATGCGATTATTGACAGCGGCACCGTGACACTCGCTGATGTTGATGGTGCAACGTTGCAACTGGATGCGGATGAGACGATCGGCTCACTGGTCGGTGGCGGCTCTACAGGCGGCGAGGTCAGCCTGCAGAGTAACACGCTGACGGTCGGTGACGAGAATGATGCAACTTATGCCGGTGTGATATCAGGGACTGGCGACTTCATTAAAGAAGGCAGTGGCACACTGGTTCTAAGCCACAACGACAATACCTACACCGGTGACACCACGGTGAACGAGGGTATCTTGATCATCAACGGTAACATGGCTAGCGCGAACATGAATGTGGCCAATGGTGCGATGCTCGCAGGCGTCATGAGCTTAGCCGGTAACTACAACAACGCCGGCAGGATGTCACCGGGCAATAGTCCGGGAACCATGGCGATTGGCGGCAACCTGACACTGACCGGCACCAGCGTGTACGACATGGAGATCGAGTCGACAGCGGGTGCAGGCGTCGGCAACGACCTGATTGATGTAGATGGCACAGCCGATGTTGATGGCACGCTGAACGTTATTGGGTTGCCAGGTTACACGCCAACCGACGGCGACACCTTCACGATCCTCGAATCCGATGGTGGTGTGAGCGGCACCTTCAGTTCGATCTTCGAGAACTTAGGTTCATTTAATGTCAAAGCTATTTACAACGCCAACGACATTATGATTGAACTGATTGGAGTTTCATTTACAGAGGTTGTGACGGATCCTCGCCTTGCCTCTGCTGCCGAAGCCTTTGCGCAAATTGCAACAAACGATCCCACAGGCGATATTGCGGATGTGATTGATCAGCTGCAAGGTCTCACTGATGCGCAGTTGGTTGCCGCGTTCGAGCAGTTGGTGCCACACTATCTTGTTCCGCAGGCTCAAGCGACGTTCAAAGGCATCGACGTGCAGAACAACAACTTCAACGGCCGGCTCAACGAATTGCGTTACGGGCGTCCGAAGCTGTGGTCTAATAACCTGCAGGTTCAGACGCCACAAGCTTCCACAGCTGAGGAATCCGCCGACCCCGAGGTCGCGATCAACTTCGCAATGCAGGTTCAGGAGACGCTTGAACAGCAGCAGGAAACAGAACGCCTTAGTGGTACCACAGAAGAAACCAGCAGCCCAGAAGAAGAGATTGGTGGTGTTGAAAAAGAAATCCGTCGTGCAGGCAAAGATCGTTGGGGTGGCTGGGTAAATGGTTTCGGTACCTTCGGTGACTTTGATTCACAGGAAAGCCAGGCAGGTTTTGAATTCAATACCGGTGGCGTGACTTTAGGCTTTGATTACAGGGTTTTGGATACGCTCGCAGCAGGCGCCTTTTTAGGTTATTCGAACACCGGGATTACGGTGGACAATGGCCTGGGCACCAGTTCGTTCAACAGCATCAACACCGGCATGTACATGACGTGGTTTAACGACGAAGGTTTTTATGCATCCGGTTTGTTCGGCGGCGGCGTTAACTTCTATGAAAACAACAGGCGTATTCGTTTTGGCGCCGTTGACCGTGTAGCGGAGTCGGACCCAACCGGTTTTTATCTGCAGACGCTTGCGACCGGTGGTTACGAGTTCAAGAAAGGCAATTGGGGTATCGGCCCACAGCTGGCGTTGCAGTGGGTGAACCTGCAGATCGGTTCACACAGTGAAACGGGTGCAGAAGACCTGAACCTTGATGTGGGTGCGTTCAACGGTAACTCGTTTGTGACCCGGCTTGGTTTTAGAGCGACGTATGAGTATGACACCGCAGAGATGCTGTTTGTGCCGGAGCTGGTTGGTTCGTGGGAACATGAATACCTTGATCCGATTGATACGGTCAACGTGGGTATGCCGGCAGGTGGTGAATCGTTTAGTTACACAGGTCTCGGCACCGGCCGTGATTCGGGCCTGATAGGCGTGAACCTGGTTGGCATCAGCCACAAGGCGCCGATCAGTTTTACGGTTCAGTACAACACCGAGTTTACGCCGGATGACTTTATCGTGAGCAACATCTATGCAGGTGTTAGGATCAGCTTCTAACTTTCTACTGAACGTCTATCGATTGCATTCTTGCTGAGATCTTGAGGTTCCTCCCCTTCTTGCCCGGAGCTACCACTATACGTGGGGGGAACCTCAAATCTTTAAACACATATTCTGGACAAAACTCACCCCGAGAATATTTGCAACCCATTTAAGCAAATGCATTCGATTTTACCCCGCAGAAACGAAGAATTTTAATGAGAAGTAAAGATAGATGAAAACTCCTGCTCAAGCGATATCTTTACTGCCTGCCGCAATAGTATTAATCATTATCAGTATGGTCGGCATACCCGTGACGTCCGTTTCGGCTGATGACGGTTCAGAGATTAACTGGACGGCTGGTAGTAGTAGTGATGATCAAGACTGGGATAACGAGTACAACTGGTCTGCTTTTGCTGTGCCTTACTACTATGACACTGCCAAGTTTCTTCTCTACGCTCCGCAGGAAATATATACTAAAAAAGATAGGATCAGCGTTGGGGAATTATGGATTTCGGGTGATGAGGGTCTCAGCCTAGTCTATGGTGACGACAACCCACAGTCTACCATCTCGCTTTTCCTCAATAACGGTAAAATTACTACCAGTGGAACGGGGACACATACAATTGAGTACAACATTCCAATGTTGTTAAAGCATACATATTGGAATATTGGAGAAAGCAGCCAACTCATAGTTACAGGCAATGTTAGCGCTTATTACTCATCTCCAGTGACAGGGTCACTCCCTATCCTGCATAAGAATGGCAGTGGTACACTCGCTCTCTACGGCATCAACAATACCACCTACAATGGCGGAACGATCCTAAACGCGGGCACGCTATTGCTCGGTCACGACACGGCTGCAGGTACCGGAGACATTACAGTATCAGATGCGGATGCCGGCCAGACCATAAGATTTGCTAGTCTTGTTAACATTCCCAACGACATAGATGTACTCAATCAATTGAATATGAGTGTGGCTAATGGCAACAGTGCTACTTATTCCGGCATAATTTCCGGCGACAGTGACTCGGAACTCACCTATAACGGTGATGGAACCCTCACGTTTACCGGTGGTACCAGCGACACTCCATTAACCTTCGGCACCTTTTTCTCAGAAGAAGGTAAAGTCGTCTTTGATGGTACCTATGTCAACGTCCTCGGCAATGCTGGAGCAACGCAGTTCACTGCTGCAGGTGGAGATATCATACTTCAAAACGGCGCGGATGTGCAGCTTACGCCAAACTACTTCGGTACAGTACATGTTTCCGGCAACACACTAATCGTTACCGGTGATGGCACGTCACTAGATAGTTTTTGGATGAAAGTGGAGGGTGACGCCGGACATATCATCGTTACAGACAATGCGACGGCGAATTTCGAAAACAGTCTGCAAATCAATGGCAACCTTGGTGGTAGTGACATGGTCATACAAAGTGGCGCTGTCGTAACGACGGGATATGTTGAACTGGAATATTCCCAAGGAAATACGGTTACTGGCAATGGCAGTCAGTTGCTGGTCCCGTGGTTGTACATTGGAGATGACAGCGATTTAACTGTTGAGAATGGCGCTATGGTTGAAGCTCCAACCCGCACTGTATTGACTGAATCTAGCACTCTCATCCTTGACAATGGTACATTTAAAACCGACGAACTGATCGGCGAAGGAACAGTGTCTATATCCGGCGACGATGTTTTGACCGTTGGTATCGGTGACGTCGAGAAATTCACCTTCAGCGGCTTGATTCAAAATGTTGGAGGTGGCTCAGGTACGGTCATTAAAACCGGCGACAGTGAATTCACCTTAGATGGTACCCGCTCGACCTTCGGCAGTCTTTTCTCGCAAGGTGGTACGGTCATACTGGATGGCATCAACCTTGATCTTACAGACAGCTATACCGAGGCGCTTGTAGCCAATGGCGGCGATATCATCCTTGAAAACGGCGCAGATGTTTGGCTAGACGGTCAGACACTGGTTCAAGGCAATGCATTGACGATCACCGGCAGTGACACATTGCTAACCAGTGATGGAGTGACCGTGATCAATGGTGACGACAGTGTTGGCAACCTCACCGTCGAAGACGCAGCAACATTGATTCTCTCGTCTGACCTGCGCATCGATGAGCTGGAAGACGCAAGTTTGGCTGACGATGACAACCTGATTGTGAAAAGCGGTGCAATGATATCGGCAGGACTTGTTGACTTTGCAGGCTCCAGTACGGGTATTATCACCGGTGACAATAGCCAGTTGTTGACCCACAGCTTGTCTATAAACGACATTAGTACATTAACTATAACTGAGGGCGGTGCAATGGTATCGACTGGACTTGTTGACTTTACAGGCTCCAGTACAGGTATTATCACTGGTGACAATAGCCAGTTGTTGACCGACAGTTTGTCTGTGAACGACAGTAGTACACTAACTGTAATTGAGGGGGGTGTGGTTGAGGCTGATCAACTCACCGGCAGTGGAACTCTCAGCATCTCCGGCGATGATGCGCTGACAGTTGGTATCTATAACAGCAACTCCGCCTTCAGCGGCTTGATCCAAAATGCTGATAGCAACGCAGGGACACTCACCAAAACTGGTACCGGCACTTTCACCCTCACCGGCGGCAGCACCAACAATCCTTCAACCTTCGGCAACCTCACTTCCGAGGGCGGCAAGGTCATTCTGGATGGTGCCAACATTAACTTGACAGAATTTACGGCGCTCGCAGCTCAGGGTGGCGATATCACCCTTCAGAACAGTTCGGTTGTACAGATGAATGATTCGACCGGCCAAGCACAGGTTTATGGCGGTGCATTGAACATCACCGGCGACGGTACTTCATTGACCGGCGTCAACCTGATCGTGATAAGCAGCAATGACAGTCTTACCGTCTCAGACAATGCGACATTAGATCTAACAGGCGACCTGACTGTCGGTGTTACAGGTTATGCCGACATGACCGTGGAAAGCGGCGCAAAGGTGTCGACTCGCGGAGTTAACATCGCCGGTTCAGGCACGGTGGTTGGCAGCGGCAGTGAGTTATCGACTGGTTATCTGAATACAGGCAGCTTATTCACTGTGACTGATGGCGGTATGCTTGCGATTACCAATAATTTGGATTTACAGAAGGGCAGCGAACTAGCCGTCAAGAACGATGCTGTGGCTGAAATAGCAAATATCATCTGGTGGGATTCTGGCAGCAGTATCACCATTAACGGCGGTACACTCCGTACCGATAAACTGGACACCGTTAGCACCTTTACACCAATCATCAGCATCTTCGGCGAGCATGCCTTGACAGTTGGCATCAACAACGGAAGTTCCACCTTTGATGGCTTGATTCAGGACGTGAGCGAAGTCGAACCTGGCAGACTTACCAAAACAGGCACTGGTACTTTCACGCTTACCGGCGATAACACCTATACCGGCGGCACCACGCTTTCTGTCGGCACAATCAAGGTAGGCCACAATAACGCACTCGGTACAGGCGTATTAACTGTGGCAGGCGAAGAGGGCTATAATGATCCAGTTTTAATCGCGGACGCCAGTGATATTGTGCTTGGTAACACAATTGTGTTGAATGATACACAATTAGGTGTTTACGGTGATAATAATTTAACTATTAACGGTGTGATTACCGGTATTGGTGGATTGGAAAAAGAAGGCAGTGGCATACTGACGCTCAGCGGTATAAACACATACAGCGGCAGCACCAATATCAATGCGGGTACAGTCGTTGTGTCCGGTGGTAATGCGATCGGAGACAACAGAAGCGTGATACTTGCTGATGTTTCTGGTGCAACGTTGCAGCTGAATAATGATGAGACAATCGGCGCACTGGCTGGCGGTGGCTCCACAGGCGGCGAAGTCAACCTCCAGAGCTACACACTTACGGTTGGCAACACGAACAATACAGCCTTTGCGGGTGTGGTTTCAGGTGCTGGCAGCTTAGTTAAGCAAGGCAGTGGCAAGCTGACACTCTCCAGCATCAATACTTATAGTGGTGATACACTGATTTCAGGTGGCTCAGTCATCGCATCCGGTGGTTTTGCGATTAGTGACACTGGAACCTTAACACTCTCTAACGTCTCAGGTGCAACGTTTCAGCTCAATGCAAACGAGACGATCGGCTCATTAGCCGGTGGTGGTTCCACAGGTGGTGAAGTCAATCTCCAGAGCTACACACTTACGATTGCTGATACAAATAATACGGTCTTTGAGGGCGTGATTTCAGGTACTGGCGGCTTAGTTAAGCAAGGCAGTGGCATGTTGACACTCAACGGTGACAACACGTATAGCAGCGGCACGACAATTTCTGAGGGTAGCATTGCAGTCGGCAACGATAATGCAATTGGTACTAACTCATTAACCGTGACAGGCGTATCAGATTTAAGAGCTAGCGTTAGCAGTGTCACACTTGCAAATGCGATCGTCTTGAATGATGACTTAACCATATCCGGTGACAACAATTTGGCCCTTAACGGTGTGATCAGCGGCATGAGCGTATTAGCTAAAACAGAGGGCGGTACGCTTACCCTGAATAACGCAAATACTTATAGAGGTGGCACAACGCTTTCTGATGGTGGTATCGCTGTAGGCAGCGGTAATGCGATCGGCACCAACTCATTAACCGTAGCAGGCACATCAGAATTAAGTGCTACCGCAAGTAGTATTACGCTTGGTAATGCTGTTACTTTGGATGGTGAATTAACAGTTTCGGGTGACAACAATTTAACCCTTAACGGTATAATCAGCGGCACAAGTATATTAGCCAAAACTGGTAACGGTACACTCACGCTAAATGGCGATAACTCTTACAGCGGTGGCACGACACTTTCCAATGGTGGCATTACGATCGGCAACAACAGCGCGATTGGCAATGGCGCAATAACTGTAGATGGTACGTCAGAATTAAGTGCAGGTATCAGCAGTGTTGCACTTCACAACGCCGTTACCTTGAATGACGACTTAACCATATCCGGAGACAATGACCTGACCCTTAATGGGATGATTGACGGTAAAGGTGCATTAGCAAAAATAGGGAACAGTACACTCACACTTAATAGCGCCAACACTTATACCGGTGGCACGACAATTTCTGGTGGCGTCATCAATATAAATAGCTCCAATGATGCGCTCGGCACTGGTACGCTGACCTTCACCGATGATGCGACAATTTATAATAACAAAACAGTTAATGTAAATAATGCTATTAATCTCAAAAGCCATACCATGACCATTGATAGCAATGAGACTCAGAGACTTCACGGTGATATCTCCGGTACAGGCAGTATTATTTTTGACGGAAATGTTTCAGGAGATCTGAAGTGGCTATATCTGTACGGCAATAATACATTCGATGGTGGTATTACCTCGAACGGAGGTAGGCTTGCCGTCGTTAGTGATACAGCATTTGGTCACGGTGCATTAACAGTGGAATCTTACACAATATTAGCAGGCATTGGCAGTTTAAAGATCGATAATGAGATCGTCTTGAATGCTGCCTTAGATATTGAGAGTAATGATGAGTTGATTTTTTCCGGTAAAATACGTGGCGAAGGCACATTAGAAATAGATCATTCTGACCTTGCAGTACTGACGCTAAGCGGTGACAACACGTATACTGGCGGCACGACACTTGATTCGGGCGCACTCCAAGTCAGCCACAATAACGCACTCGGCACAGGCGCGTTAACAGTGGATACAACACCGTCAACAAGTCTCCCGCCAGTCGTTTTAACCGCATCATTACTTGCGGGCATTGATGGTGCCGCGATTGCTAATGACATCATATTGGAAACTGAATTACAGGTTATTGGTTCCAATGATATGACACTCGGCGGTGATATTAGCGGCGAGGGTGGATTAAATAAAACAGATGGGGATCACATACTCACGCTCACCGGCACCAACACGTATAGCGGTGGCACTAATATTGAGGCAGGAACAGTCATTGCGTCTGGCGGCAATGCGATTGGTGATACCGGCATCGTAACACTTGCTGATGTTGATGGTGCAACGTTGCAACTCAATGCAGACGAAACGATCGGTGGGCTTGCTGGCGGTGGGATCACAGGTGGTGTGGTTCAGCTTGGAAACAACAGCCTAACGGTTAACCGTACGGACGATACGACCTTTGATGGTGTGATCAGTGGCATTGGTAGTTTGGTTTTACAAGGTGACGGTACCTTGACGCTTAGCGGCATGAATACTTTTACCGGTGGAACCACGCTTAATGGCGGCGTTACGACAGTCAACAGCGACGACGCGTTCGGCACCGGCTCCGTCACCGTGGCAGGTGCATCAGGATTAACTGCAGGCATCAGCAGCGTGACGCTTGCGAACACCGTTACGTTGAACGATACCTTAACCATCTCCGGCGACAATGATCTGACGCTTGACGGTGTGATTAGCGATGATGTCAGCATCGGTTCATTAACCAAAGAAGGCAGCGGCACGCTAACGCTGAGCGGTGCCAACACGTACACTGGTAGCACCACGCTTTCCGGCGGCACGGTGATTACTGGGCATGATAGCGCCTTTGGTGACGGCGTGATCAATGTAGTATCTAACTCAAGCTTAGAATCTAACAGTAGTAACCGCACCCTAGGCAACGACTTTACAATTGACCTGAATAGCATCCTGACGGTGGATGGAACGTTTGACCTGTTGCTCACGGGCGATATCGATGGTGAAGGTGGATTGACTAAAGAGGGTGATAGCACGCTGACACTCAGCGGAAATAATACCTACACCGGCGCGACCCTCATCAGCGGTGGTGTTTTGAAAGTAATGGGCAATGATGCCCTCGGTAATGGCGAACTAACTGTCTTGGGCAGTGCGGAATTGATCGTTGCTGACATCGTGACCGAGCTTGATAATGATATCGCGATCGACTCCGGCCAAACCTTCACAGTAGGCGAGCTTGGTGACATGACCCTGTCGGGCGTGATCTCAGGCGAAGGCAGCTTGCACAAGGTTGGCGACGGAACACTGAAACTCTCCGGCAACAACACTTACACCGGCGGCATGACCATTTCTGATGGCGTCATCGAATTAGTAGGCAACTCAAGTTCCTCTCTCACATACTCTGTACTTGGTCACCGTGACAGCACACTAACATTTACAGGGGATGCGGGACTTCGAGCTGGAGCAGATACGTTAGTACACGGTACTTATACTCCAAATAAGATAGATCTAGATAGTTATGTCATGACCGCTGACGGCGAAGGGAAACTAGAACTTCTCGGCAAAATTACCGGTGATGGGGGCAGTATTGTTTACGATGGATCTGGCGAGCTTAAATTACTCAATTACGCAAACACATTTACCGGCGGAGTAACCTTGAATGGAGGCACGCTTACGATTAGTAACGGCGCACTTGGGACCGGCAAATTAACTGTGGGAGGATCAGCAGAATTATTCCAATATTCAGATTTCCTCACGTTAGATAATACGATCACATTGACTGCGGATTTATCTATTCAAGCTGGCCACTATTTGATTCTTGACAGTGACATTGAAGGTGCTGGAGCATTAACAATATCACCAATACACGATAATATCCTCATATGGGAGCTTAACGGCAACAATACATTCGCTGGTGGTGTAACCCTCAACACAGGAAGTGATATAACCATCAGCAATCATAGCGCACTCGGTAGTGGCACATTAACCGTGGCAGGCGCATCAAAATTAAGTGCCGGTATTAGTAGCCTCACGCTTGACAATGTGATCACATTAAATGAAGAATTAACCATTACTAGTGATAATGACCTGACCCTTGACAGTGTGATTGACGGCACGGGCTCCTTGGTAAAAACAGGCAGTGGCACACTGACACTGAATAGCACAAACACGTATAGCGGTGGCACAACACTTTATGGCAGCAAAATCCTTTTGGGTAGTGATAATGCGATCGGTACTGGCACATTAACCATAGCAGACGTATCAGAATTAAGTGTCACCGTTAATAGTGTCACACTTGATAACGCTGTTAAATTAGATGATGTTTTAACTATTGCCGGTGACAGTGACCTGATCTTTAAAGGTTTGATCAGTGGAACAGGCTCATTAATAAAAGAAGGAAGTGGTACGTGGACACTTCATCGTGGTAACGCATATAGCGGCGGCACCACGATCTATGGCGGTATAATCAAAATATTCAATGATGACGCGATCGGTACCGGCACGCTAACATTCATGGGTGATGCAGGTTTTCAAACAGAAGCAGGCGAACGTTGGGTTTACAATGATATCAATCTCAATAGTTATGTCATGACCGATAGCGGCAAGGGATATATGACATTCTTCGGTGATATCTCCGGTACAGGTGGGAGTATTATTTGCGGAACAGGCCAACTTGCTCTATCCGGTGATAACACTTTCACTGGCGGTGTGATCATGAACGGCGGGGTGCTTTACGTTGGAGATAACGCACTTGGTTCCGGTGCATTAACGATTGTAGATACAACAACACTCATTCTTGAAGTAAACTCAGCTGAGTATGATAACGCTATAGTACTGAATTCTAATCTGACCGTTAAAGGTAGTACATTGACCTTTGATGGCGTGATTAGCGGTACAGGAGCATTAATAAAAGGGGACTACGGTACACTAACCCTGAACGGTATCAATAACTACAGCGGCGGCACAGAGCTTACAGGTGGCGAGACCACAATCGGTAGCGGCACAGCATTCAGTAGCGGGGCAATAGCCGTATCTGGTACATCAGAGTTAAATGCAGGTATCAGCAGTATTGTACTTGATAATGCCGTCACCTTGAATGACGACTTAACCGTATCTGGTGATAATGATCTGACCCTTACCAATGTGATTGATGGCACAGGCACATTAACCAAAGAAGGCAACAGTGTGCTAACACTGAACGGTATGAACACATATGGCGGTGGTACAAATATTAATGCAGGTACTATCATCGCTGTTGGCGGTAACGCGATCGGTGACATCGGCCCCGTAACATTAGCGGACGTCTCAGGTGCAACGTTGCAACTCAATTCCGATGAAACGATCGGCTCACTGGCTGGCGGAGGCTCCACAGGTGGCGAAGTTAATCTCCAAAGCCACACCTTAGTGGTTGGTGATGAGAACGACACAACTTTTGATGGTGTAGTTTCAGGTACTGGTGCTTTAGTAAAGCATGGGACTGGCATACTCACGCTTACCGGCACAAACACATATAGCGGCGGCACAACACTTTCTGCTGGTGGCATTACAGTTGGCAGTGATAACGCAATCGGCACTAGTTCATTAACCGTTACTGGCGCATCTGAATTAAGTGCTGGCACAAGTAACATTACGCTTGAGAATACAGTCACCTTGAATGGAGACTTGACGATATCCGGCGACAATGATCTGACCTTTGACAATACGATTGATGGCTCAAGCACCTTGATAAAAGTGGGTAGAGGAACGCTCACACTCAACGGTGACAATACTTACAATGGCAGCACCACAACTTATGGCGGCACAATCATAGTCGGCAGCGACACAGCACTTAGTAGCGGCTCATTAACCATAGCAGATACATCTGAATTAAGCGCAGGCATTAGTCATATTACGCTTGGTAACGTTATTACTTTAAATAATGACTTAACCATTTCTGGTGACAATGACCTAATCCTTTCCGGTGTAATCAGTGGCATGGGTGCACTATTAAAAACAGGTGACTCTACGCTTGTGCTCAACAAGGACAACACTTATATCGGTGGTACAGAGCTTACAGGCGGCATAATTAAATTAGGCAGCATCAACGCGCTCAGCACTGGTACAATTAGTGTAAAAGCAGCATCAGGATTAAGTACAAGCATCAGCAGTACCACGCTTTATAACACCATCGCCTTGGATGACGACTTAACCATTACTGGCGACAATGATCTGACCTTTGGTGGCGTGATTAGTGGTGGCTCCACGGGTACATTAATCAAAGAAGGTGTCGGTACGCTGACGCTTACAGGTCAAAACACGTACAGTGGTGGCACGTTGCTTTCGGGCGGAACGGTGATTGCTGGGCACGATAGCGCCTTTGGTGACGGCGTGATCAATGTAGTATCTAACTCAAGCTTAGAATCTAACAGTAGTAACCGCACCCTAGGCAACGACTTTACAATTGACCTGAATAGCATCCTGACGGTGGATGGAACGTTTGACCTGTTGCTCACGGGCGATATCGATGGTGAAGGTGGATTGACTAAAGAGGGTGATAGCACGCTGACACTCAGCGGAAATAATACCTACACCGGCGCGACCCTCATCAGCGGTGGTGTTTTGAAAGTAATGGGCAATGATGCCCTCGGTAATGGCGAACTAACTGTCTTGGGCAGTGCGGAATTGATCGTTGCTGACATCGTGACCGAGCTTGATAATGATATCGCGATCGACTCCGGCCAAACCTTCACAGTAGGCGAGCTTGGTGACATGACCCTGTCGGGCGTGATCTCAGGCGAGGGCGGCCTGCTAGAGATCGGTAATAGTACACTGACATTGAACGGTGCCAACACGTATAGTGGCGGTACAACACTTTCCGACGGCGGCATTGCTGTCGGAAACGACGATGCTCTCGGCAGCGGCACATTAACCGTGTCAGGCATATCAGAATTAAGTGCTAGTATCAACAATGTCACACTTGGGAACACTGTCATCTTGGACGATGACTTGATCGTTATTGGCGACAATGATCTGACACTTGATGATGTGGTTTCTGGCACGGGCACTTTGATAAAAGAAGGTAGTGGCACACTAACGCTCAGCGGTGTCAACACCTACAGCGGCAGCACAAAAATGTCTTCAGGTGGCATCACCGTCAGCAACGACAGCGCACTCGGCGATGGCACATTAACTGTGTCGGGTGCTTCAGAATTAAGTGCCGGTATCAGTAGCGTCACGCTTGCGAATGCGATCATCTTAGATAATAACTTAACGATTACCGGCAACAATGATCTGATCCTTACTAATTTCACTGCAGACGCGATCAGTGGTACGGGCGCATTAATCAAAGAGGGTAACGGCACGCTTGTGCTTAACAATGGCAGAAACACCTATAGCGGCGGCACCATTATTTCTGGCGGCGTCATCGAACTAAGTGATATAGGAGCTGTCTTAACTGAAAATGTTTCTCTTGGTAGCGGTGACGTGACATTTATGGGTGATGCGGGACTTCGATCAAATTCAGCAGGAGGAACTTATACGCTTAATGATATTAATCTCAATAGTTATATCATGACCGCTGACGGCGAAGGAACGTTAGAACTTCGAGGTAATATCTCTGGTATAGGCCGTATTGTCTACGATGGATCAGGGAGGCTGCAACTGTTCGGTGATAATACATTTGAAGGCGGCGTGACGGTGAATGGTGGTGAACTTCAAGCTGATATAGGTGGACTTGGTACCGGAACATTAACGATTGCAGGAGCGTCAACATTATTAGGTTCAGGCATCGATGAGTTGGATAACGCCATCATCTTGAATGATACATTAACTGTATCCAGCAACAATGATCTGACGCTTGATGGTGGGATTGGCGGTTTGGGTGCTTTGATCATTGAAGACAACGGTCCGCTGACAATCAATGGAGCGAACACGTATCGTGGCGGGACCACACTCTCAGGCGGCAGCCTCACGGTCGGCAACGACAGCGCACTTGGTACCCATTCATTAACAGTATCGGGTGCTTCAAAATTAACCGCTGGCATCAGCAACGTTTCACTTGATAACGCCGTCACGTTAGATGAAGACTTAACGATATCCGGCGACAATGATCTGACGCTTGATGGTGTGATTAGTGGCGGTTCCACAAGCACATTAATCAAAGAAGGCGACGGTACGCTGACGCTTACAGGTCAAAACACGTACAGTGGTGGCACGACATTGTCGGGTGGTACAGTGGTTGCCGGGCATGATAACGCCTTTGGTGACGGTGTGATCAATGTAGCATCTAACTCAAGCTTAGAATCTGACAGCAGTAACCGCACCCTAGGCAACGACTTTACCATTGACTCGGGTAGCATACTGACGGTGGACGGCACATTCGACCTATTGCTATCCGGCGACATCGATGGTGAGGGTGGGCTGACCAAAGAAGGCAACGGCACGCTGACGCTCAGCGGCAATAACACCTATACAGGCGCGACTCTCGTCAGTGGCGGCATACTACAGGTGATGGGTGATGATGCTCTGGGTAACGGTGAACTAACCATCCTAGGCAGCGCGGAATTAATCGTTGCCGACATCGTCACTGATCTTGATAATGACATCGCGATCGCCTCCGACCAAACCTTCACGGTAGGCGAACTTGGTGATATGACGTTGTCGGGCGTGATCTCAGGCGACGGTGAATTGCTCAAGGTTGGTAGCGGCACACTGACACTGAATAATGATAACGATTACAGTGGCGGTACGGAAATATCTGCTGGTGGCATTACCGTCGGCAGTGACAATGCACTCGGCGATGGTACATTAACCGTGTCAAACGCAGCAGAATTAAGTGCTGGCATTAGCAGTATTACACTTGGTAACGCCGTTACCTTAGACGATGACTTAACGATTACAGGCAGCAATGATCTAACCCTTGAAGGTGTGATTAAAGGCACGGGCACTTTGATCAAATCAGATGACGGCACGCTAACACTCAATGGCACAAACACCTACAGCGGCGATACAGAAATGTCTTCAGGTGGCATCGAAGTCGGCAGCGACACCGCCCTCGGCGATGGCGCATTAACCGTTTCAGGCGCATCGGAGTTAAGTGCAGGCATCAGCAGCGTTACGCTTGATAACGCCATCACGTTGGATGATGACTTAACAATTACCGACGACAATGATCTGACGCTTAATAATGTAATTGACGGCACAGGCGTATTAGTAAAATCCGGAAGCGGTACGCTGACGCTAAATGGTACAAACACGTACAGCGGCGGTACAGAAATGTCTGCTGGTGTCCTCACGGTCGGCGGCGACGACGCGATCGGCGATGGTACTTTAACCGTATCAGGCACATCAAAACTAAACGCTAGTATCAGCAGCGTCACGCTTGATAATGCTATCACATTGAATGACGACTTAACCATATCCGGCAATAATGATCTAACGCTTACCGATGTGATTTTCGGCACGGGCGTATTAACCAAAGAAGGCAGCGGCACGCTGACGCTCAGCGGCACCAACACATACAGCGGCGGCACCAATATTTCTGGTGGAACTATAATCGTTTCTGGAGGTAACGCGATCGGTGACATCGGAATCGTGACACTTGCCGACGTTTCAGGTGCAACGTTGCAACTCAATGCCGACGAAACGGTCGGCTCGCTTGCCGGTGGTGGTTCGATGGGCGGCGAAGTCAATTTGCAGGGCTACACGCTGACGGTTGGTGACGCGAATGATACGACCTTTGATGGTGTGATTTCCGGCACTGGCGGTTTAGTAAAGCAAGGCGACGGCGCACTGACACTCAGCGGTACAAACACATACAGCGGCAGCACGAATATTGCAGGCGGCACGATCATCGTTTCCGGCAGTAACACGATTAGTGACAGCGGGAGCGTGACACTTGCCGACGTTTCAGGTGCAACGTTGCAACTCGCAGATGACGAGACGATCGGTTCACTGACTGGTGGTGGTTCTACAGGCGGCGAAGTCAAACTCCAGAGCTACACGTTGACGGTTGGTGACGAAAACGATACCACTTATGCGGGTGTAATTTCCGGCACTGGCGGTTTAGTAAAGCAAGGCGACGGCACACTGATCTTCAGTAACAGCGACAATATCTACACCGGTGGCACCACGGTGAACGAGGGTATCTTGATCATCAACGGTAACATGGCTAGCGCGAACATGAATGTGGCCAATGGTGCGATGCTCGCAGGCGTCATGAGCTTAGCCGGTAACTATAACAATGCCGGCACAATTTCACCCGGCAACAGTATTGGTACCGTCACTGTTGGCGGTAATCTGACACTGACCGATACGAGCATCTATGACATGGAGATCGAATCGACAGCAGGTGCAGGCGTCGGTAACGACCTGATTGATGTAGGTGGCACCGCAGATGTTGATGGCACACTCAACATCATCAGCATTTCGGGTTACACGCCAAACGGGGGTGATACTTTCACTATATTAGAAGCTGACGGCGGTGTGAGCGGCGAATTCAGCACAATCCTCGAAAACTTCGGGGCATATGATGTCAAAGCGATTTATGATGCGAATGATATTACCATTCAACTGATTGCCGTTCCGTTTACAGATATTGACGTGCCGGATCACCTTGTCCCAGCCGCAGACGCATTTACGCGAATCGCAGATAATAATCCGACCGGCGACATGGCAACTGTGATTAATCAACTGCAAGGCCTCACGGATGCGCAGTTAATCGCAGCCTTTGAACAGACCGTGCCGAACTACCTTGTTCCGCAGGCTGAAGCGACGTTCAAAGGCATCGACGTGCAGAACAACAACTTCAATGGCCGCCTCAACGAATTACGTTATGGGCTGCCGAAACTCTGGTCTAACAACATGCAAGTCCAAACACCAGAAGATGCCACTGCTCAAGAATCTGCCGATCCCGAAGTGGCGATCAACTTTGCAATGCAAGCTCAGGAAACGCTTGAACAGCAGCAGGAAACCGTACGTCTCAGCGGGACTCAAAAAGAGACCCGTGTTGCTGAAAAAGATACGAATGTTACTGAAAAAGGCCTCTGGGGCGCATGGGCCAATGGCTTCGGTACCTTCGGTGACTTCGATTCACAGGAAAGCCAAGCCGGTTACGAATTCAATACCGGCGGCGTGACTTTCGGCTTTGATTATAGGGTTTTAGACACGCTCGCCGCTGGCGCTTTCCTCGGCTACTCCAACACCGGCGTTACCGTCGATAACGGCTTTGGCACCAGCTCATTCAGCAGCATCAACACCGGCATGTACATGACGTGGTTTAACGACGAAGGTTTTTATGCATCAGGCTTGTTCGGCGGCGGCGTGAACTTCTATGAGAATAATAGACGTATTCGTTTTGGTGCGATTGATCGCGTTGCGGAGTCCGACCCAACCGGTTTTTACCTGCAGACGCTTGCGACCGGTGGTTACGAGTTCAAGAAAGGCAATTGGGGTATCGGCCCGCAGCTGGCGTTGCAGTGGGTGAACCTGCAGATCGGTTCGCACAGCGAAACCGGCGCCGATGATATGAATCTGGATGTGGGCGCGTTCAATGGCAATTCGTTCGTCACCCGCCTCGGCTTCCGCGCAACGTACGAATACGACACCTCTGCGATGCTGTTTGTGCCGGAATTAGTCGGCTCTTGGGAGCACGAATACCTCGATCCGATTGACACGGTGAACGTGGGTGTGCCTGCCAGCGGCGAATCGTTTACCTACGCAGGCATTGGCACCGGCCGCGACTCCGGTTTGATCGGCGTGAACCTGATTGGCATCAGCCACGAAGCGCCGGTTAGCTTCAGCGTGCAATATAACGTCGAGTTTACGCCGGATGACTACATCGTGAATAACGTCTATGCAGGTGTAAGAATTAGCTTCTAACTTTCTTGTAAGCGTCATGGCTGCGTACTTGCTACAGTTTGAGGTTCCCCCTCCCTCTTGCCCAGAGCCAACCTCATACGTGGGGGACCTCAATTTTTAAAATCAAATCAGATAAGGGGCTCACCTCCCCGCTTATTTACAACACCATTTTTAGGTAATTTTTTGTGTATGCTTTCCATAACAATCTACTGACTTTGGTAGCAGATAAGACGACTTGAAACGTTTCATAGCAAAAACGATTAAAAACACTATGTGTATTCACGAGAGCATATGAACTAAACAGGATGTCAGCTATCCCCCCCGTGGGGGCATATTGGGCATATCGAATTGCAACGTTGCAGGGCACAAAACAAACACACCCTCCCCTAATCATCCTCATCTACTATCACCTGCATGAAACGTTTCATTTGCTTGCGTTGCTTCGAAGTCAAACGAAGCCAATCACGCACAAGATCCACCAATGCTCGCCCCTGTTTTTCATCCTCCAGCCCAACTGCACCGGATTCTGCAAGCAGCAACTTTTTTAATTCACATAACACTTTGTCATTTAAACAGCTTATATCTTTTGTTTCGAGTCCCACCGGAGCCATTAAAACAACCTCTTGCACTGGCAAGAGGTTGTTTATTGCGCACACGAAATGATTCCCTTCTTCATCCCCTCACACACTCGCATTCAAAGCACACGACACTAACACTAAATCTCAAGTCATTCTTTAAGTATCACGAGTGAACCAAAATATATTGACCGATACTATTTCTATAGCTATATTGATATAGCATCAATTTTTAGATCTTTTAACTCGCCAGACCGCGAAACAACAAACAATCAGCAATACCTCAACAGCATAAACGTGAATCTGTAAATCACCTTAATCGAAAGACACTCGTAATGAATGTTTACAGCTATCGCATGCAATTTATATTTCTATTCACGCTTATTATCATCACTTCCAATATCAGTTGGGCAAGTAACAGACCTCAACCACTACGCCAATTAACCACATCACAAACCATTAATGTCAGCAACTACCGCCTGCCTGGTATGACCGATCAACAAGTCATCCAAGCGGCTCTCAACGCTGCTAAAATTGCAGGCAGTCAAACAACACTCAGATTTGAACCCAATTACAAATATCAACTCGGCTTCAACAACAAAGAACGTTACTTCACACTGACAGGTTACAATCACTTCATACTCGATGGTAACGGATGCGAATTCAACGTTGGCGACTTAGGTGGACTCTTCAAAATCAACAACTCAAATAATGTGATCATGCAAAATTTCACGGTCGACATGGACACACCTGCCATGTCACAGGGCAACATAATTAACTGGAATCAAAGTACCAAAACTGCACGCGTCCGAGTTGACGCTGGCTATATCAATCCTGATCACAATTGGCTTTCAGAACACAGTACTAGCGAAGATAAACACAAAGCATACTTCATTGTCAAGGACAAAGATGGCAGCGGCGCTCACAAACAAGGCACTAAAAACGTCATGATCTACAAAAACATTGCCAAAGGCCAAGACGCAGGTGGCGACTACTACGATATATCCTTCAATGCAGCGATAAATGTTGAAGCCGGTGATAAATTCGTCATGCCTGCCTCTTACACAAGCATGCTAGCCTTCCCCAAAAACAGCGGCCAAATCACCATGAAAAATATCAACATCTACGCCACAACCGGTGCTGCTATCTATTCAGGTGAATCGACTATTAATGTATTAGACACTCACATAAAAATTAAGCCTAACTCAGGCCGATTACTCGGTAGCAACCGTGATGGTTTCATTGTACGTAATCCAAAATGGGGGCCATGGATCGAAAACTCCACATTTGAAGCAACCGGCGACGATGGCATCAACATCGCAAGTAACGCAGAGACAATCAGCACTCTAAACACAAACAACCAGCTCACTATCTCAACCAAAACACAAATCAATGTTGGCGATCAAATCGCTATCCTCAACAAACACACCATGGAAGTCGTTTACCAAGGCAATGCCACATCAAAATCCAATAAAACCATCACATTAAACACTAATCTTCCTATTGAAATCATCAACAGTAACAACCTTCAAGAAGATTATTTAGTTTATGATCTCGACGTTATGGCCGACGGCTTCGTCATCAAGAATAGCGAAATCAAGTACTCTCGCAGATACGGCCTCCTCATCGCCGCTAAAAACGGACTCATAGAAAACAATCTCTTTGAAAAAACCGCTGCAACTGCAATCGCATTTGAGCAGGAAAACAAAGATCACGGCATCGGCTCATTTAACATGACCGTTCGCAACAACATTTTCGATACTAACTTCATTCAAACCGAAATATTCAATCGTCCCGAAGTCCCCCACGCAACAGCCATCGGCACATGGACATCACTCGACCAGAACAGCAACCGTCCCTCAGACAACTACTATTTCTACCGTAATTTCAACGTATACGACAACCTTTTTAAAGGCACCGCCTCCGACAAAGGCTACGCTTTCTACAACGAAGATGCTTCTACATTTCAAGTCTACAACAATGATTTCATGTACCAATGGACCGAAGACGCCAATGGTACATGGTCTGATCACAACAACTGGGATGTTAACAACGAAATACCCAACGGCAACAACCGCATCGCATACTTCGGCAACATCAACTCATCCACACGCACAATCACACTCGCATCTTCTCAATCAATTAAAGGCCTTCTCCTCGACTCACCAAACAAATACAAGATCATCGGCTCCCCCCTCATCATGCAATCTAACTCATCAATAGCCTCAATCGATGCACTGCAAGGCAGCCACATCATTCACTCCGACATTCAACTCAACCACAACACTGAATTCTTCATCAATAGCAGCACATATCTCAGCACACACGTTTACTCAGGCGATAAAGACATCATCAAGCTTGGCGACGGACTCTTACGCATCTATGGCAACAGTCCTAACTTCACAGGCAGCATCAACGTACACAATGGCCGCATGTTCATCGCAAGCGATCTTCGCAACGCTAAAGGCGTCAACATTCACGGCAACGGTACCCTCATGGTCACAGGCCACACAAGCACCATCAATAACCACTCAGGCACACTCTCCCCCGGCAACACCTACTCAGCCTCAGGACAATTCGAAATCCATGGCAACTACACACAATCATCCAACGCAACTCTTCTCGCCAACTTTAACAGTACCAACAACGTCATCACCGAGGACTCCATCATCGTCAACGGCTCCGCCAATATTGATGGCACTCTCAAACTCCTTCGCATCAACAACGCTTCACCACAACTCAACGATTCCTTCTTACTCATGACCACTTCCAACGGCATCACAGGTACGTTCTCCTCAATTCAAAACACAATCATCTCCAACTCACTCGCATTCGCCATCACCTACACATCCAACACGATCAACGCTCAAGTCGCTCTAATGGGCGACGCAAATCTCGACGGCATCATCAACCAACTCGACCTCAACATCGTTCACAACAACCTTTCCTCTCTCACACCAATCTCACTCACCGAATCTTCACCCCTCACCTGGATCGACGGAGACTTCAATGGCGACGGTATCGTCAACAACACCGACCTCAACCTGCTCACAAACAACCCCATCTTCATCCCTGAACCCACCACCACAGCTCTCTCACTGTTCCTCCTCGCCCCACTCGCGCTGCTCAGACAACGCAACGCAGCTTAGCCCCTGCCCCTCATTCCTACCTATTTGGCGCACAAAAAGACCCGCTGCTTTTCCAAGCTGCGGGTCTAATTTAATGGAGCAGAGGGGGCTCGAACCCCTGACCTTTGCACTGCCAGTGCAACGCTCTCCCAACTGAGCTACTGCCCCAAATCCCGTTGAGCCGCAAATTATATCAGGATCACTCGCTGCTTCAAACACACCCGCTTATCCCCATCACCTAACCCTTTATACGTTTTTTCCTAATCATCATCCCACCTTCTCTTAACACTCATCCCCGCTCACGCCCTTAAAACCACGTTTTTTCCCACCGACATCACCCCTAATTCGCCGCATCTGTCTGTTGTGCTATATTATTCATCATGAGTGGCTCGCATCACACTGCATTTTGCCCCTCCGGAAGGCCAACCCTACCCCAATGCCCTTCCTACAATCCTATGTGGTCGTCTCGCCTGACGATTCGCCCATACATTGATGCTGCCGCTCGCCTTCGCCGGCTTCAAACAAAACACACACCCTGA
This sequence comes from Planctomycetota bacterium, assembly GCA_016350165.1. Classification (GTDB taxonomy): domain Bacteria; phylum Planctomycetota; class Phycisphaerae; order Phycisphaerales; family Phycisphaeraceae; genus Poriferisphaera. Next base: position 541,004 of record CP066225.1, read on the forward strand.
CAACGGAGAATTGCCTTGTCGCTTCAGGAAGATTTGTACGAACTGTTCCTCTTAGATTCCCAGGTCCGTGGCCTTCGCAGCCGTCTCGATGCAGCAATGCGTCGTCAAAAGGCCCAACAAAACAAACTCGACAAAATCAATAATCAGCTCAGCGAACTTCGCAACCAACTCAAGCACCAACAATCTTCTTCAATGACCTTCGAAAAAGAAGCTAACGAAGTTGAAGACCGCATCAAAATCGCTCGCGAGCAAATGAACAGCGTTACATCAAACAAGGAATACTCCGCACTCCTCGTTGAAGTCAATACTCTCAAAATCGATAAGGGTAAAGCTGAAACGCAAGCTCTCGACCAACTCACTGCCATCGAAGAAACACAAAAATCAATCGATGATATTGAGCAGCAAGTCGAAAGCCAAAAGAAAGTCGTTGAGCTCGCAGCCAATGACGTCTCAGAAGCTCGCGATGCCGTCGGCGACCAACTCGAAAAAGTTGAAGCTGAACGTGCTGAAGCAGCTGAAAAAATTCCTGCCGATTCACTCACTATCTTCAACCGCCTCGCCTACGAACATGACGGCGAAGTCATGGCCGAAATCGAAGAACAAAACCGCAAACGCAACGAATACTCATGTGGTGGCTGCTACATGCAACTACCAATCGAACGCATCAGCAGCACCGCTTCAAAACCAAACTCAATCACCACCTGCCCAACCTGTGGCAGGATTCTTTTTATGAAGACCGAAAACATCGAAGCACTCAGCAAATAACCAACGCTTCAAAACAAATCAAATTTAAAAAAGACGCTACTCTCCGTAGCGTCTTTTTTTATACCACCCAAAACCACAGACCACCTTTCAGCGATCTGTGATGATCTCAAATTAATACTCATGCTTTAATAATGTATGCCATCGCAATATTTGCCGGACGTGTTTCAGCCCCACCAACAGGTGATGTATTAGGCCATTCGTTATCACTATCCAATTTATCACCATCACCTACTTGATTGCTGCCATAGTGACCCCATGGATATTCATATTCTCTTTGATGACCCCACGGCACGACATGCTGATGCTCTTTCAGTTCATCCTCCTGCTTACTACCAACGACATCGCCAGCAGCACCATTACTACCACTACTTACACGACTCGCAGCATCAGGATCATTCCCCGCGCCATTATCCCAGCCGCGTACAAACATACCACGCAAATCTGGAATATTAAATGTCGTCGTTCCATTACCATCACCAAATCGTGTACCAATCACAGCATATAGGTCAGCATATTCAGTACGACTGACTTCTGAACCATCGCAGAACAGGTAACCATCTGGCGCAGTTTCTGAAGCATATGGAACTACCATTCCCGTTAGCATCGTCGATGGCTTTGGCAACAAGCTCGCTTCCGCCAACATGATCTTCTCATCTTTTACAATAGTGATGAAATCATTGTCATTAATCTCACTCGCATGCGTAATACCAATTGTTTCTGACATAGGACGTTCCTATATAAATGAAGAAATGAGATGAGCAACATACTCTCTCTGTATCACCCATCTCAATCCGCTTTTGTGCGCCCTTTTTTCGTTCAAAAACAGATAAAAAAACCACCAAACGATTCACGTATTCATTCAGTATTTATAACCACTGCAACACCAACACTTAGATCATCAGATCGTGACACATAACATTTATCATTTTTCTGATTCTTTTGACACAACTGTAGCCATCACGTCATATATTTGCGCGCATGATAACAACTGATACATAATGCTCTATCTGTAATATAGATGATCTACTTCTGCCTTAAATACTCTTGCGCCGCTGCAACCCCACTGCCCAACTCAATATCCATCCCCAAATCTTTCATCGCCATCTCCGCCCCAATCAACGGCGTCAACACCATCAACTCATTCAAATCACCCAAATGCCCAATCCGAAATGCTTTCCCCGCAATCTTCCCAAGGCTCACCGACAGCGACAAGTCATAATGTTTATAGCAATGCCTCACCACCTCATTCCCATCAAACCCTTCAGGCACACGAATTGCACTCACCGTATCCGAATATAGATCTTCATGTTTCGCAACCAAACTCAAACCCCAAGCCTTCACCGCTTCGCGCACCGCATTTGCTAATCGTCTATGTCGCGCATAGACATTCTCTAGCCCTTCTTCAAGAAGCATATCAACCGATTCACGCAACCCCTTCAAATACAGCGTATTCGGCGTATATGGAAAGTATCCCGTATCATTCGATGCAATCATATCCTCAAACGAAAAGAAGGACCGATGTAACGTTGATCGCCGTTCTGCTTCCAAGCCCTTTTGGCTAATCCCCACAATCCCCAAACCCGCTGGCAACATAAAACCTTTCTGCGATCCACTCACACACGCATCAACCCCCCATTCGTCCATCCGAAAATCCATACTCGCAAGCGAACTCACCGCATCAACAAATAAGAGTGCCGGATGATCTAATTCATCCAGAATCTTACGCACCGCCGCAACATCACTCTTCACTCCCGTTGCCGTTTCGCTATGTGTTACAAAAACCCCTTGTATTTTCTTACCTTTATCCGCTTCCAATATCTCCGCATACCTCTTCAACGGCACCCCATCCCCCCAATCAACTTCTTCCTCAATCACATTCAGCCCAAACCGTTTACACATCTGCACCCACAACCAACTGAACTGCCCGTAATGCGACATTAAAACCTGATCTCCTTCCGACAACATATTCGTAATCGCAGCTTCCCAACCACCAGTTCCCGAAGCAGGAAACACAAACACCCGACCTTCTTCCGTTTTAAAAATCTTCTTCAAATCTTCAAACAACGGCTGCGTAAACTCCGGAAAATCAACCGCACGCATATCCTGCTGCTCAATCGCAAACGCGTTACGAATCCTTTGCGGTACATTTGTCGGACCCGGTATGTATAAACTATTACGGCCAGCCATTTTCACACCTTTCATTTACAATAAACATCACCCATGCTCATTTATCTTCGTCAAAAACACTTATTTTCAAGCTGATTTGATTGCGAAGCATGTATCTGATTCTTGCTGCATGCTCACCACGAAACAACAACTTCTGTTTTGTTTTCTGCCCATTTCGCCCATTAATCGCGTTATTACAACGCAATTACGGGTACATACCTAACTGCAAAGATCTACTTTTACACACACCAAATCACGCAAAGAATCGACAATACTCATCACATTTTTTCAGCTAAAATACACACGCTTGTATCCTCTGAAAACACAAACCTCATAAACTCAAATTCCCACTTCATGCGCGCGAAGTCACCACAACGTGCGCATCATACACGTACACTATCGCGCTCTATCTTGCTATCTAACTGTTAGATAGCATCTGCCAAAACAACAGAGTGAACAGTTCGCACGAATAGTTGGGAATATGGACGGAATGGATTACACTATTTGTATCAAAATCAACACTGTGGAATTAGATTTAAAATCTGCAGTTAAAAATACTTACGATCCGATTGGAAACACATGAAATGTATCATTCACATCGACGGCGGCGCACGTGGTAATCCCGGCCCGGCAGGCGCAGGCGTCACAATCACCGACGCAGCCACCAAAAAACCTGTGCACGAAGCGGGCTATTGGTTAGGGACAATGACCAATAACTCCGCTGAATACAATGGGTTACTGCTTTGTTTGCAAATTGCGGGTGAAATTGGGGCGACGGATTTGTTGATTCACAGTGATTCACAGCTAATGGTGCGGCAGATCAACGGGGAATATAAAGTCAAAAGCGCTGACCTTAAACCTTTGTATACCAAAGCGTTAAGTTTAGTCCACAAGTTCAAAAATTGGGAATTGGTGCACGTGAGGCGCGCACAGAACAAGCGGGCGGATGAACTTGCGAACATGGCGATGGATGCACAGAACGATGTGCATGTTACGGGTCAAAACGTGAGCGCGGGTGGTACTGGTTCGAGTGGCGGGGCTGGTGGTGGCGGCGGGTTGTTTGAGCAATCAGATCGTGCGGGGGGCGCAGAAGCGGGTGATGGGAAGTCTTTAGGTGCCAATGGGTTCGGAGTGCGTTTTACGACAAACGACTGTCAGAATGGTTGCAAAAAAGGGCGTGAGTTTGTGTTCGGAGATAAGACGCCGGGCGGTTGCTGCGTGCATGCAGCGGCGACTGCATTATCTGCGAATCCGATGAAGTGGGAAGCGGGTCATTCGGGTGATGACATGATCTGTAACCAGTGCTGGCAAACCATTGAAGTTCGTAAGAAATAACTGAATTTTGCTTATTTTATAGGCATGTTTTTGGGTTTTCGCGTCGGGTTTGTGCGCAAAAATCCGCACTAATCAACGAATAGACGTGCGCGCAATTTTGATTGGCTGTGCGCACTTTTTTATGCGCTTAAAAAATGTGGATCATGTAAATATTGATGTATGCAATGGATATTTCAACTGAGTGTGCGCGCTGCCAAAATGGGCAGGAGGTTTGTGTTTTACATTTGGAATTTGTGGTGATTTTGATTTGGTCAGAAATGGGCCGAAAACGATCAAGAATGAACAGAAATGGATAGAGTTTGGTCAAAAAAGGTTAAAGAATCGCGAACTTTGGAAAATCAGGGGTGCGCACGAAACCGAAGTGGTTTCATTTTGTGCGCGCGTATCGAAGATTAGTTTCCAAGTCATGCAAGAGGTTATTGCGGATGTATTTATGATCGTTTAGGGTGGAGGCGTAAACTAGCTGGGCACAAGAATTGTTAGCTGAGAGCGCAAATGGGGCAAAAATGGAAGCGATGGAAATCGAAGCGATCTACTGTAGCAACAGTAGATCGGATTTTGACGTATAGATGTTTTGCGTGCGATTATGATCTACATAAACTGAAACAAGATTCTGGTTGTCCGGAGTGCGGATTTTCGATTGAGAGATCGATTTATTTGCGTCAAAAGCATGGCAATTTTCATGCGAAAATTCGTGAATGTTTTAAGAGCATTTTCAGTGGATTGATATTGTTGTTTGCAACAACTATTTTGTCGTCGCCTTTACTGTATTATGTTTTGCGACATGCTGATGATGAAGAATCGCATGGCGAAATTCTGTTAAACATTGCAGCGATATTTGGTTTACTTGGTTTTATCTTTATCCTGTTATTAATACCGTTTCTCTTCTTTGCGTTTCTAGGCGGTTGTTTTTATAAGCTGAGGCATCAATGGTTAATTAGAAAAAATGATGGATAGAAATGTTTATTTGTTATTCATGAAGTATTCGCGGATGATCGTTTTGTTGATTGATCTATTTTGCAAACGGGGCAATGATGAGAGACTTAAGCGAACAAGCATATCCAAGACAATCCATTGAAGCGGTGGATGAGGTGACGTGTTTTACTTGCGGTTATGATTTACGTGGTATTGAGCGTGAGGGGCGATGTCCCGAGTGCGGCTTTGATGTTGAGAAAAGTGAGTATTGCTTTGATCGATATGATGATTTGCGAAAGATGTCGCGGGCGTATTATAAGCACAGTGTGTATTGTTTTATTGGTGTAATTTTGTCTGTGTTATTTCTTTTTTTAAGTGAGCTATTTTTGGTTTGGATGCCGCTGGGCAGTACGCCACAGCATGATGCTGCGACGGTTGTCACGACGATACTTTTGATTGTTTTGCTGCTGTGTTTTGCGGCAACGGGGATTGATTTGGTTGGTGGGACTTATTTTAAAGTGAAATTCAAATTGGTGTTGAGGCGAGTGAAAGATGAGTCGATCAAATCGCAGTTTCGTTCTGGTGAGGTGAAGTGATGCGTGAAGAAGATGCATGGACTGAGCGTATTGATAAAAAGAAGCACGTTGATCGTCGGGTCTATTTCTGGTGTGGCGTGCTGGTGTGATTTGTTTTATATATACGCCTTTTGGGTGGGTCAGGTATGAGCGTGAGCAAGATAAGATTTTGCGTGAATAGAGATGTTAGTTAGATGAAATACATAACAGCAAATGAAGTAGGTTAGATGATTCGGAAGCGGATTTATATATTCTTTGGGGTTTTATTTACGTTGTCGATTACAGCATGCGCGGCGATGTATTTGTATGAGCCTGATATGTGGGGGAGCGGTGTGTTGGGTCGCGTGTTTGGGGTGACAGCGATTTTTGGCGTGATTGTGCCGATGATCGTGGCGACGGATGTCTGGGCGATTGCAACGCTGCTGAATCTGGATGCGAAACCGAGTCGATCGGATGAGGTCAAGAGCGGGCATTCGGTTTATTGTCATGAGACTAAACAGGTGATCGTGATTAGTGATGAGGTAAGTGGTGAGGTTGTGGCTGATTTGCCTTGCATTAAGTGTGGTTATTGTTTGCGCGGTTTGAAGCTTGGGTTTGAATGTCCGGAGTGCGGTTGTGGTGTGAATGGATCGATAAATGAATTGAAGCGTATTGTGAATATGCCTGATTATTTGAGGTTTTCACGCTTTGCATTAAGTGCTTTTTGCGTGGCGGTACTGACGGTGTCGCTTATGTTGCTGAGCGTCGTAGTGGCTCACACGCTTAATGCATTGGCGAATAGTGATACGGGAGCAATATTTATTGTTGGGTGTAGTTGGGTTGTTGGCGTTGTGGTGCTGTTGATTTCGGTGGCTTGTATTGGGGTTTTCTCGGCGTGTGCGGCGCTTTTTCGGATAAAGTACGAACGATTGCTTGAACGGGTTGTTCGTAAGTGATTTAAGGGTGCGGCGGGCTAAATCGAAATTTCTTAGAAAAATGGGTTGACAGGGATTGTGGATTCCTTATGATTACCTTGGTAGTCGATCACCTTGGTAGTCGACCACAAAATGACGTAAAAACTAAACCTCCAAGAAGGCCCTGCCCTGATGGGTAAGGGAAAGATTTGCTGTACTAACCTATGAGGAATAAGCAGATGAAGAAGCGTTGTGGAAGTAAAGTTGTTGCAATGTCGTTAGTTGCACTAATGACTTTTGGAATGAGCATGAGTGCTCATGCTGAGGGGCAAGGCGCGAAGAAGGCGAATAGCGATACCGAGATTCTGATGACACTGGTAAAGAAAGCACGTTTTGAATTAATGGAATTGCGTGCTCAGCAGGGTTTAAAGAAGGTTAACGTGAGCTTTGGCGAGAAGCGTGAAGGTCGCGGCGAGCATCGCGAGGGTCGTGAAAGAGGTGAAGGCCGTCGTGAAGGGCGTGAACGTGGTGAGAGCCATAATGAAGGTCGCGAGAGAAGTGAAGGTCATCGCGAAGGACGTGAACGAGGCGAGAGCCATAATGAAGGCCGTGAGAGAAACGAAGGAATCGGTGAGCTTGCTGAGGGTGGTGAAGAGAGCCAGACTAAATTTGGTAAGTATCAGAAGTGCGATATGACGCGACAAGGTGCTCGACTGGTATTGGCATATGAGCCAACTTCTCAGTCATTTAAGGGCATGGTTGTGAATGTTTCGAAGAAAGTTTTGAAGGATGTGCGTGTTGAGGTCCATCTTTCGAATGGTAAAGAGCTTGGGCCGACGGAACGTAAGGATCTGAAGCCTGGTGAGAAGATGGCGGTTGAACTGGCTGCGAACAGTGAACGATTTAACTGGTGGGTGACGCATCCTGAAAATGGCACGGAAGAAGGACATGGTCCGGGTCATGAAGGAGAAGGCAATGAGCATGGTGCTGGCGGTGAAGGTAAGAATGATAGCCGACCTAAGGCTGGCGGACTGCGTCCTTTACATAATCAGTTGATGCTGCTGTGCAAGGAAATTGAGGTTACGAAGAAGGAAATGAGCAAGAAGAAACGCTAAGTATCAGGCTAAGCGACGTCATGGTGAGTCCCCGGATCTTGCCGTGACGTTTTTTTGCTATAGATAGAAAGTCATGAAAGCGAGTTGGGAGAATGTTTATGAGTGCATATTGCGATGATATAATGGCGGGCGAAGCAAATGGGCAAGCAGGAAACGATATGAGTAAGAAACACAGACTTGGTGATTTACAAATTGCAATCATGCGCGTTTTGTGGGTGCGTGGTGAAGCTGGTGCGAGTGAGGTTCATGCAGCGCTTGAGGCGGAGCATGGGCTTGCGCTGACGACGATCAAGACGATGTTGCGGAAGATGGAAGATCGTGGTTTGGTGAGTCACCGTGAACAGGGACGGCAGTTTATTTATAAGCCTGCGATTGAAGAGTCGGAGGCGCGTGCAGGTATGGTTGTGGATCTGGTGAAACGGATGTTTTCTGGGGATAGTGCTGCACTGGTGAATCATTTGATTGAGGCTGGTGAGATTGATGTTGATGAGATTGATGAGTTGAAATCTCGTATTGCATCAAAGAAGAAGCGGAAGGGTAAATAATGATGACGTGGCTGCTGATGTTTTTGTTGCATAGTACGGTTTGGTGTGGTGTTGCTGCGATTGTGTTGCGGTTGCGTCCTGGGATGCATGCGCGGATGCGTGCGATGATTTGCTATACGGCAATCGTTGCGAGCCTGGTGACGCCTACGGTGAGAGGGATGATGAGTGGGGAGAGTGCGATGTGGCAAGTGACGTTGCCTGAGCGTGTGGTTGCGAGTGGTGAGGGGGAAATGAATGAGCGAAGTGAAGCAACGGAAGTTGATGGGGGACTGGAGCATGCGCTAGTCGAGGGGAGCGGTTTGGTTGAAGAACGAGAAGCAAGTGCGTGGTGGATGAGTGAACGAACGATGTTTGTGTTTTGGTTTGGTATCGCGGGGTTATTGCTTGGGCGATATGGGGTGCGGATGTGGTTATTAAAACGTGAGCTTAAGGGGCGCGGAGCTGTAGAAGATGAACAGATGCTGGGGATATTGAATAGGCTGACGAAGCGGGCACGGTTTGCGCGTATGCCGCGATTGACTGCAAGTAGGAAGTTGGGTTCGCCGATTGCGTTTGGAGTGGGAAGAGGGCGTGAGATTTGTGTGCCTGAACATGCGAGTGAGTTACTGGATGAAGAGCAGATGACGGCAATGCTGGGGCATGAGATGGCGCATCATGTGAGGGGTGATACGATGAAGTTGGTGTTGTTGAATGTATTGAAGGCGTTGCTGTTTGTGCAGCCGTTGGTTTGGGTGATTGTAAGAGAGATACATGTTGCAGATGAGGAGCAGTGTGATGATTGGGCGGCGGATCAGGTTGATGATCGGTTGGTGATGGCGAGTTGTTTGACGGAGGTTGCTGAGTGGGTGAGTGAAAGAGGGCACGTGAGTGGTGTTGCGTGTATGGCGGGGAAAGGTTCGGGCTTAAAGAGAAGAGTCTTGAGACTGATTGATGAGGGAGGATTGGTGAAGCGGCCATCGTGGCGGATATGTGTGGTATTGTCGGCAGTGTTGATTTTTGGGGCGGCGTGTTTTGCACCTGCGATTGTGGTTGCGAATGAAGGGGAGCATGGGGAAAGTGCTGCTGAGCGTTATGTGATTGGGACTGATGATCAAGCGGAGTTAATGGGTTATATTGAACGAGCATTGATGGCGCATACGGAGGGGGATGAGCATGAGGTGAGTGAAGAACACGAGGTGATTAGCGAACATGATGCTGATTAAGTGAAAATTTCGGGGTGAAGTATGAATCAAGAAGCGAGTCAGATTGGACGACTCATTGATGAAGAGACTGGGCGAGTTGATGTTGATTTGCCTTGTATCAGGTGCATGTATAATTTGCGCTCATTGGAGACGGGGCAAAAATGTCCGGAGTGCGGAACGTCGGTTGATAAATCAGTTGATAAATTTATAGTTCATATCTTAAGCCCACTACATAAAGTGATATTCAAGAAGAGTCTTGTTTACCTGCGGAATATCGTTATTTCGCTGATTATTATTGCAGGCACGTATGCTCTATTGGCAAACCCGAGCACAAGGTTATATGACACGGGTGTGATCATTGTTGCGCTGCTGTTTATTGCTGCGATTGTTATGCTGGTGATTACGAGCCTAGTGTTGAGTGTCATGCTGATTTTGGGGTTGATTGCGATGGTGAAGAAGGATGATTTGCTGCAGGGCAAACATCGATATATACGGAAGATTTATAGTATATGTACGAAGAGTTCGTCTGAGTGGCTTGATGCTTGCAGAGGATATGAGACGGATTAAAGGGCGGTAAAGTGGTTATTTGAAATGAATCATATGTAAAGCAGATTAAGTCTGTTACGACGACGCTGGTGTGGTTACGCATTTATATAATTACTTTTAAAGCCAATATAACTTGCACACTATGAGAAAAGATCAAGCATGGCCTAAGTGTGGGTTTGCGATTGAGCAATCAATTGCGATTTATTAACAACGAATGAGAGAACCTGCACATAATAAGGCGTTGAGTACAGTGGGGATACTTTTATCCAGTGCACAGATGGGTAGTGCGCATGAATATGAAGTCGCTAAAGAGGAGCGAATTGCTTCTAATAAAAAGAAAGATGGTTTGAGTTAAAGGGTGTTTGGTGGTGCGTCGAGTTGAAGTTCGATGACGGTGGCGATTTTGTCGATGGATTGTTGCGGAAGTGTGAGGGTTTGGCCCTGCTCTGTTGCGGTGAATGTGATTGGTGTTTCGGGTGAAGCGAGGTATTTTGCGCTTATGATTTGGTTGGTGATTGGAATATTTAGTTGATTATCAGCTGGCCAATTGGTGATGTGGAGGTAGAGGGTGTTTTGTTTTTGTGTTGCGGCGCCCCATGGATGGTTTTTGAATGGAGAAGCGATTGTTGCGTAGATTGATTGGCCGTTGGTTTTTAGCCAAGCGCCGACGCCGCGCATGATATCGGCGGATTTTTCGGGGATTGAGCCGTCACCTTTGGGACCGACGTTGAGGAGAAGATTGCCGCCACGTGATGCTGCATCGATGAGGTGGTGGATGATTTCTTGAGGCTGTTTCCAGTTGTGATCGTAATCGGAGTAGCCCCAAGTGTGGTTCATGGTCATGCATGACTCCCAGTCGATGACGGTGTTTGCGTCAGTGGGGACATATTGTTCTGGAGAGATGAAGTCGCCGTAGTTTGTGTCGAGGTTGAATGCGACGGCATCGAGGTCTGTGGAGTCGGTCCAGCCAGCTTCATGACAATGGAAGAGACGGTTGTTTTGGATGATGCCAGGTTGGTGGGAATCGACGAGTTGAATGAGGTCGAAGGCACGCCACGCTTCTTGGCCTTGGAAGTCGGGTGATGAAAAGTCGTACCAAAAGACGTCGAGGTGGCCGTAGTTGGTGACGAGCTCTTTGACTTGGGCGTGAAGGTAATCGAGGTATTTTTGGTGATCGCGGTCGTTGTTGTCGGTGGTGATGTCACGGAATGGGTGAGGGATTTGTTTTGAGAGATGGTAGTTGTATTGGGGGTGATGCCAATCGATGACGGAGTGGTAGAAGCCGACACGGAGTCCTTGTGCGCGAAGGGCTTCGGTGATCTCTTTGACGAGGTCGCGGTTTAGTTTTTTACCTGCACAGTAATCTGAGATTTCAGAGTTGTGTAGTGCGAAACCTTCATGGTGTTTGGTCGTAAAGACGACATATTTACAGCCTGCATCTTTGGCGAGTTGGGCCCATTGCTGGGCAAAGTTTTCGGTGGGATTGAATTTTGCGAGTGCTTGCTCGGCATAGGTGTCGGTATCGGTCTGGACCGTGTTTTGAATCCACTCGGCGGTGCCGGGCTTGGTGACACGCTCGTTGTTCCAGTTACCTGCGAGAGCGGAGTATAGACCCCAATGAACGAACATGCCGAAGCGGGCTTCTCGCCACCATTTCATTCTTTCTTCGTGTTGCTGCTTTGTTTCCTGCTGACGGATTGAATGTGAGGGAGGGACTTGGGCGGTCATGGGTTGGATCCTTTGCTGGCGGGCAAAAAATTTAAGGATTTAATGTGAGCCAGAATAACGAGGTGGGAAAGGATCGCAATAACCAAATGAAGAAGATTTTGATTATTTTTAGTCTTGTTGCGAGATGATATATCGGAGTTGGTGAGATGGTTGGCTGAATTAGTATACGTATGATTTTAATAGATCAATGAGTTCAGTGATTTCAGAACGTTCCATGTTGGCAAGCCAATCGCGAACGGGTCCCTTGCAGTCTTCCTCGGATGCACCAAGTTCTATGAATTTTGAGTTCATGTGATCAGTTGAAAAACCTGCTCCACGAAGAAAGCTCAGCGCATATTTAACTTGTTTTTCAGATGCGGCCATCTATTTACCTTTTTGGTCTTGCTGCTTGGGTGCGATGTTACGGAGTTGGTAAACGCTAATTAGACCAAGTGGGAGTGTAACGAGGATTTCGGCTGCACGATCGATAAGTGCGGCAGCGGCACCGGTGGCTGCGGTGACTGGTGAGGCGATTGCGGTGAGTGCGGCGACGGTCCACTCGGAGAGGCCGAGTCCGTTGGGAGTGAGGCCGAGAAGTTTGACGAAGAGAGATGCTGAAGTTGCGAGGAGTGCGACGTGATATGAGATGGGTGAGCCTAGAACCTGGAAGGCGATGTAAAGACGAAAGGAAGCGACGAGCATGTCGATAATTTTAAGGAGGAGCCAAAGGTATGGCGTGGTGATTTGTGTGGGGCGACTCAAGAGGAGGCGTCTAATCAATGGTTTGAGGAAAGAGGGGATGAGGGTGAGGACGATGAAGGTGGTGAGGAGTGTGATGTTGATGAGGTGGGATGGAAGTTCGTTGGCGAGGGCTAACAGTAGGATAGATGCTGTTGGAAAGAAGACAAAGATGCTGATCGCGAAGATGATGCCGAGGGTTAGGAGTGAATCTTTGAGTTCGAGTTGATGAGAGGTTTTGAGGTAGGCTGCCCTGCCCCAGAGGCCTGGTCGGATCAGGGGGATGTAGTTGAGCAGTGAGGAGAAAGCGATGAGTTTGAACATGAGTGGGTATGAAACTGGGGAGGTGGTGCGGAAGGATTTGGTGATGATGTGGAAGAGGAAGGTTGTGAGTATGAGGTTAAAGAAGACGGCGATGATGAGGAGGAAGAATTGGGTGGGTGTGATGGATTTGAAAATATCGAGGGTGAGGTCGTGGGTTGCGTAATAGATAGCGAGGATCACGAGGACGAAACCTAGGATCTGGGCGATAGGTTTGAGGAATTTCTTGAGGGTTTCTTGTTTCATTGTGTAAATGAAGCGGGGTGATTATATAAAAACGAGAGATAATCTCGTCTTATTGTAAACTAAGTTTACTCTGGTGTTTACATCGTTGCCAGCGTACAATTGGGAATGCAGGAGACGTATGTCTTTGGAATAAAGCACATGCATGTGAATTTAAATAGAGATAACAGGAGTGGTTATGTTCGTTCGTAATCCTGAGAATGTAAAATCGCAAGTTATGGATATGCCCGGTGCGAAGGGTGTTACGATGCAATTGATGATTGGTCGTGAGGATGAGGCACCGAATTTTGCGATGAGATTGTTTACGGTTGAGCCGGGTGGTCATACGCCAAAACATTCGCATAACTATGAACATGAAGTGATGATTGTGAGTGGTGAGGGACAAGTGTTTGGTGGTTTAGATGGATCGACGATTCGTCCTGTGAAGGCTGGGGACGTGGTGTTTATGCCGCCGAATGAGACGCATCAGTTCAGAAATACGAGTAATGATTTGTTGAAGTTTATCTGCCTGGTGCCTGTTACATTTGATTGTGGTACAGGTGCTTGTGAGATAACGCCTGGCTCGTGATAGATGGGGTCGAATGATATTGCTTGGGGTGTGTTTGAATAAAAATTGCGGGAGATGGAGAACATAGGATTCCGGACGGACGGGAGAAGCTGACAATTCGTTTACCTATTCAACGATTAGAACGTTGATCAAGCATTGAGGAAGGTCGATCATGGCGAATGAACAGCAGATCAAAGAAGGCGCAGCTGCTTCAAGTGAAGATGTGAATGAAGCGAGTGTTGGTGTGAATCAGGAAGCTGAAGGAACTGGGAAGCCGAAGCAGAAACCGATTCGGGCTTATACGTTGATGGTTGGGGCAATGTTTATGCTGGTGTGCGCGCTTTTGAGTTTGGCGATGGCACAGGCAACGATCGTCGATCAGCGATATGGTTTGGAACAATTGGCACTGACATATACTGAAGGATCGATGACGTTTGTTCATACGATGCTGATGATGCCTGCTCTTATCTTTGGTGGGATCGGTGTTGCGCTTCTGGTGATGGGTAGTGCTAGAGCGGGGATCTGGGGTAAAGAGACTTGGAAACTGGTTGAAACACAACATGAGATGACTGAACGGTTGGATGAGGTGAGTGATCGTTTGCTGCTAAGTGAGACGGCTAAGAAGATTGCATATCGTCGCCATGATATTGAGGCGCTTCGTAAAACGATTGCTGGCGACATTGCTGAGAAGCGGTTTGATGCGGCTCTCGCGATGGTAAGTGAAATGTCGAACACGTATGGCTATGTTGAAGAATCCGAAAATTTCAGAGATCAGATCCATGCGGCAAGACGTGCTGAGATGGAATCGCGTATTACGGTAGCGATCACTGAAATTGAATCGACGATTGATCGTAATGATTATGAGAAGGCAATGCAGGATGCTCAAAAGTTAACGCGTTTGTATCCTGAAAGTGAACGTGCTAAATCGATGACGGTGCGTGTTCGTGAAGCTCGAGAAGATTACAAGCAGCAGGTTGAGCGAGAGTTCCTGGTTGCTGCGGGTAAGGATGATGTGAATCGTGCGATGGATTTATTGAAGGTGTTGGATGTGTATCTGACGCCGAGCGAGGCGGAACCGCTGCGTGAGGTTGCGAGGGGTGTGATTGGGAAGTTGCGTGATAATCTTGGTGTGCAGTTCAAGATGGCTGTGCACGAACAGGAGTGGCGTAAGGCGGTACGTGTAGGCGAACAGTTGATGGCTGAATTCCCAAATACACGTATGGCTGCGGAAGTGAGGGGATTGATTGATGAACTGCGTAAGCGTATTGCAGAGATGCAGACGCAAGCGGCTTATTAAGATAAAAGTCATGATAGATAAAAATACGTCTGGTCTTAAGATCAGGCGTTTTTTTTATTTTTGGGTATTACGTGAATAGGAATTTGACGGAGTGGAAGGAATTGGCGAATATCAGGTTGCCTGTTGTAACAGATTGAGAAAATGGTTTGGCAGTTCATTGCGCGATGAGCTGAAGATTCACACATAATGTCATGAGGAACGAGAACGATGTCGAGCAAGTATCCGGTTGTATTGATTGCAGGCGATGGGATTGGTCCAGAGGTATCCAAGGCAGTCGTCAATATCTTAGAGGCGGCAGGAGCGCCGCTTGAATGGATTGCGTGCGATGCTGGGCTGGCGGCGCTTGATAAAGGCAAAGAGGTGATGCCTGAAGAGACGCTTGAGGCAGTGAAGAAGCATCATGTGGCTTTGAAGGGGCCATGCACGACGCCTGTCGGCAAAGGTTTTACGTCGGTAAATGTTCAGCTTCGTAAGAAGTTGAATTTGTTTGCTGCGATTCGTCCTGTACGGTCACTGGAAGGTGTGCCTACACGGTATGAGAATGTGGACATGGTGATTGTTCGTGAAAATACTGAAGGTTTGTATTCGGGTGTTGAGAATGAAATCATCAAAGGTCTTGTGACGTCGATGAAGGTGGTGACGGTTGATGGTACAGAGCGTATTGCGAGAAGAGCGTTTCAATATATCCAGAAGCGTGAACGTGAGAAGCTAACTGTGTTCCATAAAGCGAACATCATGAAAATGTCTGATGGCTTGTTTTTGAAGTCGGTTGAGAAGATTCATCAGGATGAATTTGCTGAGATTCCATACGATACACAAATTATTGATGCTGGCTGCATGAAGCTGGTACAAGATCCGACGAAGTTTGACGTATTGCTGATGGAAAACTTTTACGGTGATGTTGTCAGTGATTTAGCAGCTGGTTTGGTTGGTGGTTTGGGTGTTGTGCCGGGCTCAAATATTGGGTTTGAAGATGCAGTATTTGAAGCAGTACATGGTTCCGCTCCTGACATTGCTGGAAAAGGTGTTGCGAATCCGTTGGCGTTATTGATGTCAGGTGTGATGATGTTGAATCACATGTATGAAACAAATGGCGACAAGCAGATTCATGCAGCGGCTGAGAGTATTAAAGCTGCTTATAACAAGGCACTTGCGGAAGGTGATAAGACAGGCGATCTTGGCGGCTCATTGGATACCGATGGGTTTGCGAAGGCAGTGATTAAACGCTTAACGTAAATGATGAAAAACATATAGGTATTGCATACAATAGCGGATGTCGCTCAGAAGAGTGGTATCCGTTTTTTGCATCACAACTAATGGTGAGATAGACGAGGATAGATCAAGATGAAAGTATTTGACTGGACGCTAAAGGGTGCTGAGGGCGAGACGATTTATGGTAATACTCATTTGCCTGAAGGTGATGCGAAGGGTGTGGTGATTTTAAGCCACGGATTTAAAGGGTATAAAGATTATGGATTCTTTCCAAGACTTGCAGATTCGTTTGCAAAATCTGGTTTGATTGCACATCGATTTAATTTTTCGCATTCGGGGATGACGAACAGAATTGAAACGTTCGAGCGCAAGGATCTGTTTAATAAGGATACTTGTGGTAAGCAGATTTTTGACTTGAAAGAAGTGATTGCGGCGGTGGATCGAGGAGAGCTTGAGGGTCGTGGTAAGAATTTGGTGTTGTTTGGGCATAGCCGAGGTGGTGTCATGACGTTGCTGACGATGGGAAAATTGATTCGTGAAATGGATGTGTTAGGGGGCGTGGTTAATGGTGTTGTAACAGCCGCGTCGCCATCAAGCGCCTTTCATTTTAGTGAGGCGGATAAGGAAGCTTTGCGGAAGGATGGACGATTGCTGTCGCCATCGGGGAGGACGGGAGAAGATTTGTATGTCGGGCTTGGATGGCTGGAAGAAATTGAGAATGATCCAGTAACTTATGATGTGTTAGAAGCCATTGAAGTAATTGAGTGCCCGGTTTGTGTGGTACATGGCAATGATGATCCGACGGTGCCTGTGGCTCATGCGCATAAACTTGTGAAGGCGAGTGGTGACAATGCTACTTGTGTGATTATTCCTAAAGCAAACCATGTGTTCAATGCACCGAATCCTTTAGGATTAGACGAAACGATGCCGGGCGAAACAAAGGCGTTTATTGATTCGGTTGTGAGGTTTACGGAAAGCCGTTGCTAAATGAATGTGATTATGGACGAGAGATTGTGCCAAGGTCGATGACAACGCCGCCAGGCTGATAGTAATCAACGTTGAGTGTATTCTTGTCGATGAACGTGAAGACAACGGCATGTGTGCCTAGACGATTGGCGAAACTAAGATCACCTTTGCCAGGACCAGCATACGTCGCATTTTCGTGATCTTGCGCATGAAAGTGGTAGTGTGCTAGACCGGTGTACATCGATTCTATGAGTTGATTAGAAGCATAGAATTTGCGATCGTGAGCTTTGATTTCTGGTGCGAATGGTTGTGCAATTGGTTGATTGTTTGAATCCCAGGTGAGGACGCCGCCAAGTTCGGTTGTATTATCGAGAATATCATCATCTGCTTGATTGAAGAGAGTTTGGCGAACTAAGGGGGTATTGATGGTTTGAATGACGTGCATAAGAACGATGTAATCCGCTTGTGAAATTAGCTGCGTTTGCAAGTCGATGGTTTCATTGTCTTTGTGTGGATGATCGACTCGAGGGTAGCGTTGCTGCTTAGCAACATACTGCTTAACCAATGACATAGGGATCGCACGATTAGGACCAGTGCGGACGTTATGAAGTACTGATGGGATGTGGCGAACTTGCAGTTCTTTTTTGGGTGATGATTCAGGCTTAAATTGAAGCAGATCATCGAAATTATCAGAGTTGCCAAGGCGCGTTTGTTGGTGAAGAATAAAGTTAAGCCATAACAGTCCTTCACGCTCTTTGGGAAGCTGTGATAAATATTGTTTCATCGTAAAGAGGTCATCAGCGATTATTGAATTACGTTTCGATTCACTAAGCGCTGCATAGAGATCTTGTTCTGACATGATGCGTGTGAGGACAATCCATGCTGCGATCTGATGACGTTGTGTGATATTGAATGTAGGGTTGGTTGAATTGGCTTTGTAGTTACCAAGGAAAATGTCTAGTAGTACTTTTTCGGTTTGCTGATCAGGGTTGAGTGTTTCGATGAGCTTACGTTCAGGGCGAACATCATCAGAATAAAGCTGTGAAGTGCGAGCCCATGAATGAGTTGCTGCGATTGTGTAGGATTTCCAATTTTCTTGAATTGCTAATTCAAAAAGATAGTTGAGCATGTTCCATTGATCGACAATGGTGATGAGATCGTTTGAAGTTTCGAGAAATGCTTGTTTGTTTATATTGAGTAGTGTTTTTGTTGCTTTTTGTCTGATTTCTAAGGGGTGCGAGTCATTCCAAACGAGGCCGTTGAGAGATTTGATGTAGCGTTTACTCTGTTGTGGCGTGAATTGCTGTTGCTGTTCTTCAATTTGTATCATTGCTTTAAGGCGTGAACTGCCAGGACGTGAGGTGTCGAGCATGACGGAAATAGGATCAGCATAAGGCTTCGTTACACAGCCTGTGAAGATGAGTGCGAGTGTACTCAGACAAAGGATGAGCAAGTTGTTTGTGAACTTGTGACTCAAAATGAGTTCCGATATGTATGAGTGATTAAAAAAGAAACCCATGCTACCTGATCGGCAGCATGGGGGATTTATCTTTTGAAAGCATTGCAATTCGCCATGCTGAGTGTTGATTATGTATTAGCGAGCAATACACATTTTAGCACCGTCTGGACACTTGCTTTGAACACTTTGGACAACGCCCATACCTGCACGGCTGTTTTGGCTAACCCATTTGGTTGCTTTTGCATCGCTGTACTGGTAACCATTCTGTGAAAGCTGCATTTCGACCATCATGAGATCTTGGCCTGCTGCTTTTGCTTTTTCGAGCATCTTCTTGGCTTTAGGATCGAGACGCTGTGTGTACCCGATGAATGCATCTGCACCTTGAACGCCTGCTTCGTCAAGACCTGCATAGTCGTCTGCACATTCGCCACATGTGTAGATGAATGCACGAACGCCTTCTTTGCCTGAAGGAGCTTTAATCGGAGCTTGTTCTGAAATACCACCACGGAAGATTTGCTTTGTGCCGGTATCAAGGAAGTAAGCTTCACGAACACCGGTACCCCTTGAGCCACCGAGTAAACCGGACTGCAAAGCGATTACGGCGATAGCGATAACGAGAACAACCACCGCACCGATTGCTGCAGCAGTTGGATTTTGTTCAATTTTTTCACGCAAACTCATTCATCTAACCCTTTCAAGAGTGCGGGGCCTGATCTGAAGGCACATATTTTTGGATATTTGGTACGTTGCGAATTCAGTTCGGCATGATACTTGGATGTGGGATGAATAAGGTGTTGAAATAAAACGAATGTAAAAATAACACACCTGTTTGAGGAATCCCACGCAGTATGGAGATAAGAATCACGCGAACTGCTCTGTTGACAGTATCTTAACAACGGAATGACATGCCCACAACAACAAAGGAGGGAAACTTGTCCGCTGTTCTATTTCATCCTCTAGTTGAGTTTCATTTGATAAGCGAGACGGATTTGAGACATTTCAGTCACCCATGACCTGACACGGTCAGAATCCATCGTAGGCAAATTCTGAGATGAAGCACCGAGCAACGATAGCAAGCCAGGTTGGGGGCTGGTCATCTCTGTCACATGAGGGGTGATATTCTGAGCAATTCCAGCTTGTTTTTTAGCGATATCGATTGCCTGATCGAGATAACCGATGGTGTCAGCGAGACCGTTATCGACAGCTTCAGTCGCTGTGAAAACTTTACCTGTTGCGAGTTCACGTACCTGCTCAATGGTGAGTTTACGTGTTTTTCCATCAAATGTGATTTCTTTACGGCCTTCGTATACGACATCGACAAATTGCTCATATGCATTATTGAGAATGTGCGTGAGGAATTCGTAGTCCTTTGGCGACCATTCCCGGAATGGGGAAAGCTCATCTTTGTCGGTGGAGTCGGTGGAGGTGACGATCTGCGGAGTGACGCCGATTTTGGTCATTAGTTCATCAACAGTAAAGCCTTGAGCAATGACACCGATGGAGCCTGTAAGGCCGGTGCGTTCGATGACAACAGTATCAGCTGGTGCTGAGAGGTAATACGCTCCAGAAGCAGCGACGCCGCCAAAGGATGCGATGACAGGGATGTTGTGTTTCTCTTTGAATTCTGAGATTTGATGCCAAATCTGGTCAGAGGCGTTGACGTAACCGCCGCCGGAATTCACGCGAAGCACAATCGCCTTGGGTAGATCTTTAGCAAGTTGATCGAGTGATTTGCGCACGAAATCGTACATTGTGCCATCTACAGTGCCGTTGATTGGAATAATTACGATGCGATTTTCGTGTGAACCTTCGGTGTACAGTTTTTCATACGGGCCTGACTGGATAGAGGCTTTGATGATGAAGAACATGTAGACATTGAGGATGAGTGAGAATATAAGCAACGATCCGATGAGTTTACGGGCGAATTTGCCCTTCTCTTTAGGTTGCTGAACGATTACTTGCGAATAGCCGCCGGGAGGTGGAGGTGGGGTGACTGCCCCCTGCCCTGAAATGGGTGGTCTTGGTGAAGACTGGTCACCGGTTGGCGGTGTTTGATCATTGGTCATCGTGCGGTACTCCTGGTATGAAGTTGCAAACGTAATATAAAATGCCCAGTGAGGCAGGAATGTTGGAAAATCCAAGCAGAGAACAACTCCGATAGGTATCATCGTCCAATATGAGCAGACATCTACACATTGACGCGTTTTCCGGCATCGCAGGCGACATGTTTTTAGGCGCCTTGATTGATCTGGGTGCAGATCCGAAAGAAATCCAGCGTCGTTTACAAAATTTGCCCGTCGAGAAGCCGTGGAGTCTGAAAATTGACCGTGTTTCACGTCATGCCATCGGAGCGATTGATCTTAAAGTGCTCACAGAGAATGCTCATGAACATCATCACCATGTTCATAATCATGACCACGCTCATTCACATGTACATAAGCATGAGCACTCGCACCACCATCACCACACCAACTATCACGACATCATGCACATGATCGATCATCTGGAAACGACTGATCGAGGCAAATCGCGTGCGAAGCGTGTAGTGACACTTCTAGCTGAATCTGAAGCCAAGGTTCACCAAACAACACTCGACAAAATCCATTTTCATGAAGTTGGTGCTGTCGATTCAATCGTCGATATGTTAGGCAGTATCGTAGCTGTCGAAATGCTTGAGATTGAATCTTTCTCATGTGGCCCGCTGCCTATTTCACGTGGGTTTGTGAAATGTGACCATGGACGCATGCCCATCCCAGCGCCCGCGACTGCGTATTTGCTGGAAGGCACGCTCACCATCGGCGTTGATCGTGTTGGTGAACTTATCACACCAACAGGTGCTGCACTGGTTAAAGGTTTGTGTGAATCCTTCGGCCCACAACCTGGCATGGTCATCGAAAACATCGGTTACGGTGCAGGCGATCGTGAAGATGAACTGATTCCAAATCTATTACGTCTTTTCATTGGCGAACTATCAAGTCCAAAACGATTAATGCCTACGGTATAAAGACACGCTCATGGTTCAAATGCTCATTATTCTGTTGGTTTTAGCGGTGTTCCTGAACGATACGATTGAGGTGCCAACGGCTATCGATTCAACCGAATCAAAATGGATCATGGGCATGTGGATTACCTCACTAATACTCAGCGGCCTGCTCTATTTAATCCTCAGCAAAATCACATACCTCAAGCTCGGCACAGGTAAAGAACGCTCAACATTAAAGCGATTTGATCGCTTCACGATGGTTTACCGCATTCTGATTACTGGCATCACGTTCGGTGCGATGATTGGCGGGACACTCAACATCATCCGCAATTGGTTCGGTTCATTTTTCTACATCCCTGATCTTATATTCATCGCCCCTGCCATCGGCTTATACATTTGGGGTTGGATGTGTCACTATCCGATTGATAGACGCCTGCGTGAATCATCTTTAATACGTATGATTGATGACGATCAAACCATCAGCAACTTACCAAGTATGCGAACCTTTATCTTCAACCACGTCCGGCATGAAGTACTACTTGTGTTAGTACCTTTAATGTTGATCTTGTTATGGGCACAGCTCACAGAGTTTGTCTTTTTGCCTTGGTTATACGAAGGTAACAACAGCAATGCACTCGATATGCTCTCACAAAACCCAAATGAAGCGATTGATACAGGAACAGCAATCACAATGCTGGGTGCGGTATCGATTTTCGTGATGACACCACTTCTCGTCAGATGGGTTTGGGATACAACTCCTCTTGCACATGGTACAGTGCGAGATCGTCTTACCAACCTTTGTAAACAACATCGTGTTGGTGTTTCTGAAATGCTCTTATGGCGTACAACTGGTACGATGATCAACGCCGCGGTCATCGGTATCTCATCTAAACTTCGCTACATTCTCTTGAGTGATGCGTTGCTCGATATGATGCCGACACGTCAACTTGAAGCGGTCATGGCTCATGAAATCGCTCACATCCGTAAAAAACACATCTTTTGGTTAATCATTTCAGCAATCAGTTTGATTGGATCGCTTGAGTTTATTTTTACGATGATCTTCGAACAAATGAGTAATCTCATCAGCACATTGATGGTTTTAGCTGGTAGTGAAAATGGGGTTTGGCAACAATATCTTCCGGCCCAAATAAGTGGCGATGATCTTATTTTCCTGTTAGCAATTCTCTGCACACTAAGTCTATGGGTTATCCTTTTTGGCTACATCTCACGGATCGCGGAGAGGCAAGCTGATACTTTTGCAGCAAAGCACATGACTAAGGTTTTAGCTGCTGAAAAAGCTGACAATGATCAACAAAATAATATCATCAGTTCCGAAGGAGCTATGATAATGATCTCTGCTTTACAACTGGTAGCAGATCTCAATCACATGCCCACCCAAAAACACAATTGGCGGCACGGCTCCATCATCTATCGCCAAGACTATCTCCGTACTTTGATTGGCAAAGATATGAACAATTTAGATGTCGATCGAAAAATGCGATGGGTTAACTTGGGATGCTTGGCACTTCTAGTTTTGACATTAGTCGCTCAATATTGGCTGGTTTATTAAGTAAAAAACACGGTTTTTAAGCCCCTGCACCTCTTCTTGAGCGAGAGGGTGGATATGATTTATAATTAAGCTTTCGACGCTTTGACAGGAGTAGAATATATGCGTTTTACGAAGATGCACGGAATTGGCAACGACTATGTGTACGTCAACGGTTTTGAAGAAACGGTTGAACGTCCCGAAGAACTTGCGCAAGTCATTGCAGATCGACACTTCGGCGTCGGTGGCGATGGGCTTATCCTTTTACTCCCTGCTGAAGAGGGTGTCGATGCTGATTGTCGCATGCGTATGTTCAATGCGGACGGCTCAGAGTCGGAAATGTGCGGCAACGGCGTTCGCTGTGTCTGCAAACTCGCTCATGACCGAGATGTCGTCAAGTCCAACCCCATGAAAATTCAAACCGGTGCAGGTGTACTCACACTCGCCTACGAACTCGATGATGAAGGCAAAGTCAGCGAAGTCACTGTCGATATGGGTAAACCGATTCTTGAGCCAACAAAAGTGCCGGTTCTACCAGATAAAATGAAGAGCACCGACGACAAACACACCTTTGTCCTCGACTTCATGGATTCAGGCGAACTCTTCACAGCAACGATGGTCAGCATGGGCAATCCTCATGCAACCGTCTTCGTGCCTGACGTAGAAGCTATCGATCTCGAACGCATCGGACCTAAACTTGAAAACCATCCTGCATTCCCAAATCGTATGAACATCCACTTTGTTCAGCATCATTCAAGCAATGAAGTCACCATGCGTACTTGGGAACGTGGTTCAGGCATTACACTTGCGTGTGGCACTGGTGCATCCGCTGTTTGCATCTCAGGTGTACTCACAGAACGCAATGAAAAGAAAATCCTCGCTCATCTTCCGGGTGGCGATCTCACACTTGAATGGCGTGACGATGGTCATCTCTACATGACCGGTACAGCGACCGAAGTCTTTACCGGCGAATGGCCTCTGTAAACAAACATCAGAATAACAATCAAGGCTCAAGTCACGCTTGAGCCTTTTTCATAGCTAAAAGATAAGCATCATGAGTACACCTCAACAGAAAATTCTTTACATCACGGATACCCACCTCGGCGCATCTCTCACCGAGGGTTATTTCATGCAACCACGCTGTCTTGATGTTTGGGACCAAATCCTCGAATCACTTCGTACTTACGTCAAAGAGAACCAAATCGACTTGGTTTTACATGGTGGCGACCTTATCGATACCGCAACGAATGATCTGATTAAACAAGCTGCAAACGATATGCGATCACTCGGCGTCCCCGTTCAACTCTGCCTCGGCAATCACGATCTTGACAAAAGCGATGCACTCAAACGTTGGCTTGAAATCGCCCCAGATCTATTTCCTCAGTCAACTCATACCAGTGGCATCAAAGGTGAGCACGCAAACATCTTCATCATCGGGCATCACTACGCTTCAAATAATCCCCCACACTTTTGGGATATGACAAAACCCGAAGCACAGATTCCAATCATCGACGTAACACAACGCGCAACGCTCGAACTCTTCACCAACATATCCGATAAACCTGTCATCATCGTCACACACTGTCCAGTTCATGGTATCAGTAGCGAACAAACCGGCAATGATATCTTCCACCCAGCAAACCAACCTTACGCGCAATATCTCATCAACCTCGCTCAACAATCTGGTAAAATTCCTCTCATTCTCTCAGCACATAATCACGTCAGTTCCGTCACAAAACATCACAACCTCATTACCATGACTACTGGCTCATTCACTGAAGCCCCCTGCACCGCGCGCCTTCTCACAATCAATCAGGATCAAATGACCGTCGATCAAATCAACTTCGCCGAGCAACTCAAACTCACTGATCGCTTCGATAATAGCAACGCATGGGTTGGTGGCACACCTTCCACTCAATCAATCAAAATCAAGATGCAAATCCAATCCCCACAGCAACCCCAACAATCCCCGTCATCAATGCCTCCATTCATGTAAATCATACAATAAAACCAATGAAAAAAGGCGACCATTACCGGCCGCCTTTTATAATTTCATTCACTATCATATCACTCAAGATCAAGTAATCGCTCTACATAATTAATGTCAATTTCACTCTTTAAGAAACCATCGTCATGCAGCAAATCATCATGCAGTGGAATCGTTGTCTTGATCGGCGAAACTTCAAATTCTTTCAATGCACGACGTAGCAAATGAATCACCTCATCACGTGTATTGGCATGACCAATCAACTTCGCAATCATCGAATCATAATTTGGCGGAATGCGATATCCCGAAACTACGTGCGTATCAAGCCGAATACCAAAACCGCCTGGCGGATCAAACATATCGACCGTACCTGCACATGGAATAAAATTATTCCGAGGATCTTCTGCATTGATACGTAATTCAATTGCATGTCCCTTGGGCTTAATATCTTTCTGTTCAAATCCAAGCTCTTCACCAGCAGCAATACGGATCTGTGTCTTCACAATATCAATACCCGTAATCGCTTCGGAAACCGGATGTTCAACTTGAACACGTGTATTAACTTCCATCAAGTAAAATTGCTTGTCACTATCCATCAAAAACTCAACTGTTCCTGCGGAATAATAACCGGCCGCTTTACACAAACGTGCTGCAGACTTACATATCTTGTCACGCTCTGTTTTATCAAGCACAGGACACGGCGCTTCTTCAATCAGTTTCTGTTTACGTCTTTGCATCGAACAATCACGTTCATACAAGTGAACAACGTTGCCCTGCTTATCACCAATCACCTGCACTTCAACATGCCGTGCATTCTGAATAAACTTCTCAAGATATACCGTACCATTGCCAAACGCATTCTCTGCTTCAGCAATCGCTGCACGCATCCCCTGTCGCAATGAATTATCATCATGTGCAAGACGCATACCACGGCCACCACCACCAGCTGCCGCTTTCACCATCACTGGATAACCAATTTCATTGGCGACCTCGACAGCTTTCTCTTCTGATTCAATTGCACCCTTTGACCCCGGTGACGTCGGCACACGTTGCTTGATCGCAAGTTTTTTACATTGGACCTTATCACCTAACAGGCGCATCGCCTCAGCAGAAGGACCAATAAACTCATAGTTACACTCGCGACAAACATCTGCAAAATGAGCATTTTCCGCTAAAAAACCATATCCCGGATGAATCGCCTGCGCGCCACTCACTTCTGCTGCTGCAATAATACGCGAAATATTCAGATAGGATTCATTCGGTGCAGGCGGCCCAATACAGATCGCTTGATCAGCCATGCGTACATGCTTCGAATCACGGTCCGCTTCAGAATAGATCGCAACCGTTTCAATACCAAGTTCGCGTGCTGCACGAATGATTCGAACAGCAATCTCACCTCGGTTTGCTATTAAGATTCGTGAGAACATTTTCTTCACTCTTTAGATAAAGGTTAATCGTTCATCTATTGCTGCATCCAATCACATGAATGCAAGCAAACAACCGAACTATTCATTGATTAGTCCGGTTTCACGAGGAAGAGTGGCTGACCAAACTCTACTGCTTGGCCGTTCTCTACAAGACGCTTAACAACTGTACCTTTAACCTCAGCCTTGATCTCATTGAAGACTTTCATCGCTTCAACAATACATACCACTGATGATTCGGTAACTGCATCGCCAATCGATATAAAATCTTTCGCATCAGGTGATGAAGCTGTATAGAAAGAGCCAACCATGGGCGATGTAATTTCCAATAAACCTTCATCCGCAGAAGCTTCTGCTTCTGGTGCAACCGGTGCAGGTGGCTGAACTGGTGCGTGAGCAGGAACCATCGGTGCTGCATGAGCTTGTGGCATGATCCCTTGCGCAGGAATAATCTGCACATCCTCACCAATCTTGCGCTTCAATTTAACCTTGTCGTTTTCACCTTCGATATCAAGCTCAGTCAAATCATTATCGACCATGAGCTTGACCAGCTGCTTGAGCTTTTTCAGATCTGTCATTGTTCTTGTGTTCCGTTTTAACTTACAACATTTCCTTCATGCAATCCCAAGACAACAAAGCAACTCCCTCTTCCCCTTACCTTGCATCTAGTCACGTTCAACGAATCGTTAATCTCCAAATACAACGACTTGCTGAATACAGATTGCAGTTTCTCGCTCGACTCTCCCAAGTCGATGGAAAACTGAACTCTTATCACATATGTCTTTTACCAGCAGACCCAAAACTATCTGCTGCCATTGTTTTCAGCCCTAAATGATCGCCGATTCAAGCGATTTGGGCAAATCCGATAGGACCTGATGGCCCTTTGATGTAACGAGTATATCGTCTTCTATTCGTACACCACCAACTCCTGGCAAATAAATCCCAGGCTCAACCGTCACAATTTGACCTTCTTCCAACACACCTTTACTACTTGCCGCAAGCCGAGGCTCTTCGTGGATATCCAACCCCAAGCCATGTCCAAGCGAGTGTCCAAACTCCTTGCCATACCCAGCTTTCGTAATCACATCACGTGCAACCTTATCAACATCACTCAGCTTAATACCAGGCTTAATCACATCAATCGCAGCCATCTGTGCATCCAATGTGATCTGATAAATCTCACGCATCTTAGGCTTCATCTTCCCGAGCGCAACAACACGCGTCATATCTGAACAATACCCGTTATAACTCGCCCCCCAGTCAATCAAAATAATTCCGCCAGCCTTAACCTTCTTCTTTCCCGGTATCGCATGTGGCAAAGACGCATTCGCATCCGCTGCAATAATCGTATTAAACGATGGACCATCAGCACCTAAAAATCGCATCTTATATTCAAGCAAAGCTGCGATCTCATACTCCGTCATGCCCGGCTCTATCTCTGCGATAGTCTGATTAAATGCACACTGTTGTATAACAAGTGCTTCCTTAATTGTCTTCACTTCATCAGCCGTCTTAATCGAACGCTGTTGTATCAACTTGTCATCAAACTCAATCACATTGCGAGCACCAACCTTATTCGCAATCGCTTTACGTGTTGCAAGCGTCGTATAGTCAGGCTGCAAAATTACTTTGCCAAACTTACGCTTATCCATCGTTTCTTTAAGCGTCACTGCAAGTGATTTCGTTCGCATCACAGCTTTCGCTTGCGGCGCTTCAATCTGAATTTGTTCTTCAAATCTTCGATCACTCAAAATCGTAATCACACTGCCGCGCATTGGAACCAGTGCCCACGAGTCATCGCCAACAAAACCAGTTAGATAACGAATATCTTTAGGATTGGTAATCAGAAGTGCATCTGCAGCCGCTTCATCTTTTTTGATTCGTTTCTGCAGTGTACTGGTACGTGATTTATAAAGTTCAACAACTTTAGCTTCTTTACCTGTTTGACGAGAAGTCCGTTTCGCCATGATGGTCCTCCTGATTGCCGCATGTTTATGAGCGAGGGAGATTGATGTTAACCCAGAAAATCCTGACGAACCCTGCTCAAGCGTATGCGTTACGCATCGGAATATCGCTGCATTGTCGCACAAAGATGTCGATTTCTCAATACAAACCTGTAATCAGGGGTGGCCCTACCCTTAACAAACCTCAACCATCCATTTGAATTAGCACTCAACAGATCACCCTATCCCCTGATTAGTAGCTTTATCTCCAATCAAAAAAGCAGCCTAATCAATGATTAGGCTGCTTCATTTTAAGCTATGCAAATTGTCTAAAATTAGTAGACATCCTTTGGATCGAACACTTTAGTTTCAACTGTATCCAAAGTCTTCGGATCTGTAATCTTACGATAGAAGCAAGATTTGTATCCAACGTGGCAACATGGACCATGTGAGATGCATTTGAGAATGACAACATCCTGGTCACAGTCAGTACGTGCTTCCACAACTTCCTGTGTGTGGCCAGACGACTCGCCCTTAACCCACATCTTCTGACGTGAGCGTGAGTAGAACGTCGCAACCTTGTTTTCGATTGTTTGCTTCAGCGCTTCTTCGTTCATCCAGCCCATCATCAGGATTTCGCCAGATTCATGGTCCTGAACGATCGCCGGCACCAAACCATCGCCATCAAACTTAATATCCAGTACGTTGCCTTCTTCTCGCTGTGGGTCAGCCATTTTTACATCTCCGTTCAATTTTCCAGATACCGAGCCTTACGCCCGTACCTCAGTACCCACGATCATTAATTAATAAACATTTCAGTAAGTCGAGCATTATATATAGCCACGCCATTTCATGCGCGTTCACACGTTCCCATACCTCACTTCTCACCATCCGCTCTCCACATTTCCCACAGATGGGGCTCTTTTTCAAAAATCTTTACCAAATCACCTCCCTCCCAACTCGCAAGCTTGCCAACGGTTATCTATACTTCGTAAACATGGCATTTTGCCCCGTTTGACACAAAAGCACCCAACCAGCAATTTGAGAAAGAACCTCCCCGTAGCAGAACATAAGCATTGACAGTAATTTGCTTTAGTTCAACAAAGCCCATTTTTCGACCAACAGGTCAACGAGGACAACATTTCGCAAATCGCTTCTAAAGGATGTATTAAGAATGACTGACTCCGAATCACCCAAGATTCATATCGACAGTGACTGGAAAGCTCAAGCCCAAGCAGAAAAAGAAAAACTCACCGAAGCCTCGAAGAGTAAGGAATCAGATAATCAGGCTACAGCCGGCCCCGGCGAGATGCCACCTGCGAATTTCGATACCCTCCTCGGTACATTCGTGACACAAGCTCTCTTCTCACTCGGCGCGATCGCTGACCCCCGAACAGGTCAGCCATCCCTCAACCTTGATCTCGCACGTCACAGCATCGATATGCTCAGTGTTCTCGACGAAAAAACCAAAGGCAACCTCTCCAAAGAAGAGGAAGAAAACCTTGCATCAACGCTCTACGAATTGCGTACGCGTTACATGCAAATTTCACAAGCCGCACGCCAAGCGTAACAATCTAATTGCGAACCTGTCTCA
Organism: Planctomycetota bacterium; assembly: GCA_016350165.1. Classification (GTDB taxonomy): domain Bacteria; phylum Planctomycetota; class Phycisphaerae; order Phycisphaerales; family Phycisphaeraceae; genus Poriferisphaera. The sequence continues at coordinate 571,007 of CP066225.1, forward strand.
ATTGCTAACTTTCTGTGGGTGCAAATGCTTATGGAATTTGACGCAAGTAAAGACAGGAGTATCCTTTGTAGTGTTAAGGCTCAAAAAGACCTGTGTTGTCCTACCTAACTTGGACGTCTGAGCCATAACTTATTCTCCTATTGACAGTACCCCTCCTCATTTTCCTAGTGTACGGTGAAAGGATCCCCTGCCGTGTCTGATTCAACAGTCGCCCTAGCAGAACCGAATAGCGCATTCGGCAAATACCACTTCCTGCTACGCAGATTGCATTCGCTGTCTGGTATCATCCCGATCGGCCTGTTCGTTTGTGTACACCTCTTCACAAACGCCCAGATGATCTTGCATACCTTGTTCGGGGTGAACCCCGCAACTGGCGAAAGCTACTTCCAGCATGAAGTCAACTTCATTCACGCCATGCCCGCACTCGAGCTCATCGAGTACGCGTTATGGGCTAGCATTGCATTCCATGCTGTGCTTGGTTTTGTTTACATCTTCAATTCGAAGTGGAACACCACCCAATACAAGTATGAAGCAAATTACCGCTACACAATGCAGCGTGTAACTGGCATCATCGCCATCATCTTCATCTTCTTCCACATCGCTACACTTCGCTGGCGTTGGGATATCGGTGGATTCTGGTACACACCATTCTGGGGACATGGCGGCGAACTCGCTGACAATTCCACCATCGGTATGGGTGACATGAAGCACGTACCAATGTCTCTCCCATACACCGCTTACGCACTCCAGTTCCACTGGGTTGTCCTCGCCTTCTACGTCGTCGGTGTCCTCGCTGCAATCTTCCACTGGGCTAACGGCCTCTGGACCGCTGCAATCACTTGGGGCCTCACAATCACTGCCGCTTCACAAAAGCGTTGGGGCGTAGTTTGTTGGGCACTGGGTATCGGCCTCACCTTTGCAATGACCGCTGCACTCATCGGTGCAATGACCTACAACTTCAAGGACATGACCGTTGACCAGAAGACTGTCTTCACACATGTTCTTCCACAAGATCAGGTCACTCGATTCCTCGGTGAAGGCGTTACCAAGGCTGACTTCCCACTAGAAGCAATCATGGAAAAAGCTGAACACTAAATAACCACCCCACGACACCCGTTTTTAAATAAGTCAAAAATTCATCCCTTCAGCATCGAAGGGCATCAATAAAAGGTATTGAAAACAATGTCTGATCATCCAAGAGTCATAGTCGTCGGCGGCGGTTTGGCAGGTCTGGCAGCGACCGTCCGTATCGCTGAACAAGGCGTTCCCGTCGACCTCTTCTCAATGATTCCAGTTAAACGATCACACTCCGTGTGTGCTCAGGGCGGCATCAACGCCTGTAACGAAGTTGCTCGTCAGCAAGGCTACTCTGAGTGGCAGCACATGGACGAGACGCTCTACGGTGGTGACTTCCTCAACCACCAGCCTCCTGTATACGAAATGACCCACTGGGCTCCGAAGATCATCGATCTTCTCGACCGCATGGGCGTTCCATTCAACCGTACTGCTGAAGGCTTCCGTGACCTCCGTCTCTTCGGTGGCTCACTCTTCAAGCGTACACACTTCTCTGGCGCATCAACCGGTCAGCAGCTCCTATACGCTCTGGACGAGCAAACTCGTCGCTACGAAGACAAAGGCCTCGTAGAAAACTACGAATTCTGGGAATTCCTCTGGCCTGTCCTCGACGAAAACGGCGTCTGTAAGGGCATCATCGCTCAAGACCAGCGCACAATGGAAATGAAAGCTTTCCGTGCTGACGCAGTCGTTATGGCAACCGGCGGTTGCGGCGTCATCTACGGTAAATCAACAATGTCCGTCATCTGCACCGGTGCTGCAGCAGCTCGCTGCTACGAAGCTGGTGTCAAGCTCGGCAACCCTGAAATGATTCAGGTTCACCCAACCGCGATCCCAGGCGAAGACAAATGTCGTCTCATGTCTGAATCAGCTCGTGGCGAAGGTGGCCGTGTCTGGGTCCCACGCAAGAAGGGTGACGACCGTAAGCCAACTGACATCCCTGAAGAAGAACGCTGGTACTTCCTCGAGGAACGTTATCCAAAATACGGCAACCTCGTCCCACGTGACATCGCGACTCGCGAAATTTTCTCCGTCTGCGAAGAAGGTTACGGCGTCGGTGGCGGCCGCATGGCATACCTCGACATTACCCACCTCCCAATGGAAACCAAGGACAAGCTCGCTGCGATCCTCGAGATCTACGAGAAGTTCACTGGCGACGACCCACGTTTCGTCCCAATGAAAATCTTCCCAGCGGTCCACTACTCCATGGGTGGCCTCTACACCGAATACGAAATGGAAGAACGTAAGCCTGTCCCAGGTGACAAGCTCGACGACGTTTGGGGTATGAAGGACGGCGATCCTAAGAACATGATGACCAACATCGAAGGCCTCTACGCTTTCGGTGAAGTCAACTACCAGTACCACGGTGCAACTCGCCTCGGTGCTAACGCCCTGCTCTCCTGCATCTTCGACGGCCTCTTCTGTGGCTCTTCCGTATCAAACTACGTTAAGGATATTGAAGACAAAGCTGCCGATAAGCCAGAAGCTCTCTACCAGAAGTATCTGGATCAGGAAAAGGCAAAGATCGACAAGCTCATCAGCCAAAACGGCAAGTTCAATCCTTACGAAATCCACGCTCGCCTAGGCGACGAAATGACCGCTTCCTGCACCGTTGTCAAAAACGAAGAGCGTATGCTCCAGTGCTACGAAGCTCTCAACGAGATGAAAGCTCAGTACAAAGACCTCAAGCTCTCCGACACAGGCGAATACACCAACGCTAACTTGGTCTTCTCCCGTGCACTCGGCGACATGCTCGTCTACGCTGAAGCCATCCTCCACGCTTCTATCGAACGTAAGGAATCACGTGGTTCACACTTCCGCAGCGACTTCCCTGATCGTATCGACGATCCATTCCACAAGACTGCTGTCGTCTCCTACGATGTAGAAAACGACAAGCCTGTTCTTGATTGGGAAGAAATCCCAATGCCAATGGTTGAACTGCGTAAACGCGACTACTCCAAGTAAGTCCCAAACTGTCGACACTGGCCCTGGAAGAACTCAATAACTTCCGGGGGTCGCCTTCTAGAATTTAGTAAATAACAGGTAACACCTGAATTTAATAAAACAACAAGTACCCTGATTGAAGGTACCTCGAAAATGTCAACGAAAACATTTAAAGTCAAAGTTAAGCGTCAGGACGAAGCTGCCTCAGCATCCTACTGGCAGACCTTTGATGTCGATTACACTCCGAACATGAACGTCATCTCAACCCTTCAGAAGATCGCTGCTAAGCCAGTGACTGCTGACGGCAAAGACGTTGCTCCAGTCGTTTGGGACTGTGGCTGCCTCGAAGAAGTCTGCGGTGCATGCACCATGGTCATCAACGGCCGCGCATGCCAAGCATGTTCAACACTCGTCGATGAACTGCTTGAAGAAAACCCAGTCATCCAAATCGAACCTATGAGCAAATTCCCAGTCGTCCGCGACCTCTGGGTTGACCGCTCACGCATGTTCAACAACCTCAAACGCATCAAGGGCTGGGTCCCAACCGACGGCACATACGACCTCGGCGCAGGCCCACAAGAAACCCAAGAAGAGCAAGACCTCCGTTATGCATACTCACGTTGCATGACCTGTGGCTGCTGCCTCGAAGCTTGTCCTCAATTCACCAAGGACAACGACTTCATGGGTGCTCAGTCATTCGCTCAGACTGACTACTTCAACTCACACGCAACTGGCAAGCTCCTCGCTGATGAACGCCTCGACGTCATCATGGGCCCAGGCGGTATCTCAGACTGTGGTAACTCACAGAACTGTGTACAAGTCTGCCCGAAAGAGCTCCCACTGCTCACTGCTATCGCAAGCGTCGGCCGTCAAGCTACGATCTACTCGATCAAACGCTTCTTCACCGGCAAAAAATAAGCGATTGCTTAAAAACAACCACAAAAAGGCTGACGCCTCAAAACGTCAGCCTTTTTTATTTGCATAAACCCATCATACACAACACCTTCAAACCCATTTAAAACTTTCCGCCGTCCCAAACGTCTAACCCTATAGATGACTTATAAACCCACTAACCTCACAACCCACATCATCCCCCGTATTATCGGGTCGCTCATCTCTCCCCCCTCCCCCACCTCAAAAATAACCCTCAAGAATACCACCAAATCTTCTCCCCCTACTCTCTCCCCTCAGTTTTTATCACACTGTAACCAACACCACCCTTCTAATCTTCGATTAGACATACGCCCCCGCTCGCACAAGTTTAATTTTTACCCCAGCGTTTTACCCCAATCAGGTTTTACTCGCATCACTCATCTTCACCATACAAAAATTGCCGATACATTTTCTAGCGGGAGTTGTTGGTTAAACTTAAATCCAAATTCAAACTACACGGGGAGCCTGTTACCCATGTCTTGTGATCTTCGCCTCGCATCGGTATCACCACAGATTCGCTATGTCGATAGTGATCGTGCCATCGTTGATGTTCATTTTTCTGTCTCACCTATCGATCTCACTGACCCAAAATACAATTCTTCAACACGCGTTGAAGTCTTACTCGACATCGACGGCGCCGACGGCTTCCACGATGAAGGCCGCGCCCATGTCACACTCAATAACTCACTTGGCTGTGTTCGCTTTGAAATCGTTCACCCACAACGCTGGTGGCCAGCCAATATGGGTGAACAGCCTCTTTACGAACTCACCATTGGCATTCTCGTCGATCAAGTCATCACCGACTCCACAGGCATCCTCTTCGGCCTCTCCTCGGTCCGACAAGATCCTTTCACCGAAATGTCTCTCGACCCCACACTCCTCGTCAACGGCGAAGTCTGTGACATCGAATCCGTTGTCATCGTTGATGAATATGAAGATCAATCACTGCTTCCACAAAACGGGGGCTCCGTCCTCGTCGTTCGCGACCACTACGGCCCCGAAGTACTCTACGAAGCCGCTGATCGTGCAGGAATTCTCATGATCCAGTGCGTCCCTGATCTTGATAAAAACATAACCGACGACCAAGTCGCCGCAGCGATACATCGCATCACGCCTCACCCCTCACTCGCCGGCTGGTACGTCGGTAACCACGGCAAAAACTCCCAGGACATCGCTGACAAAATCAAAAAAATCGACCCCTCGCATACAATCTTCCACGAGTTTCCACTCGAGTATGCTGCCTGATAGAATATTGAATCATGAAAAAGCTTAACCAAACCCTCACTGCTTTCTTCTGCCTTTGCACTCTCCTCATCGCAGCAAGCTGCGCCATCGCTCAAGACAAATCCGACGACAAAGAACCCACACTCGATCAATGGCTTACCAAACTCGAAAACAAAGCCAACCAGATCAAGTCACTCACCGCCACCATCCGCTACGATCGCATCAACGAATTACTAGACAGCAAAGAAATACGCACTGGTGATTTTTTCTATCAAGCAGGCCCTCCTCGCAACTTCGCCGCACACTTTACATTCCAACTATCCAACCGTCGTGGCGAAAAAATCGACAAATGGTGGATCTATGACGGCCACTGGTTAGTCGAAAAAAATATCACCGAAAAATTCTTCAAACGCTACGAAGTCAACCCACCTTCCGACAGTGATGAAAAACAAACCGATGTTCTCGAGCTAGGCCAAGGCCCATTCGCCGTACCAATCGACTTCAACAAAGCATCACTCCTCAAAAAATTCAAAGTCGAACTCATCGAAGCCTCAGAAGGCGGCCCCAAAAACACCATCCACCTTCGTCTCATCCCAAAGAATAAAAAAGAAATCGAAGAGACCTACATTGATCTCTGGTACGATCGCGATTCACTTTTGCCATCAATGGTCGAAACAGTCAACGAAGACCAGGAAACACGTTCCATCTTCAAGCTCACCAAAACAAAGTTGAATGCCAAGATCGACAAAGACACATTCGATACCGATCCACCAAAAGAAAAGGGCTGGACCATCGACCAACAATCCAGCTAATACAACACACAAAACCAACAACTCAACGATAGCCGGCGAGCCACGCTCACCGTGCCCACCCCTCAAACCTCCTCACCTCACATAACCAACACATGTCCTACAACTCCAATAGCCGCGACCTGACAGGTCGCCGGTCTTCTGACCCCCAACACACAAAACACTCTAGTAACACATCCACACCCTCACTTCCTCTGACACACCTAATCTTCAGACCCTAGCCCCACACAGCAAAACACATACCAAACCACCCCCATCACAAAACGTGCGCAAAAACCTGCATCACCCCTCAAAATTACTGCAATTCTTTGACTATTTCTAACCATTCTTAACCCATTCCGCGCCATTCTTAAGCATTTCTTACCTGTTTCTGATCATTCTTGACTACGGGTAAATCATCAAAATTCAAAAAGCGCGCGCACAAAAGCGAAAACACTCACCTGTTTTCATCAATTTTCTTCATCATTCCAACTTAAAACGAACCAATTCAACACAGTTCCAATCAATCCCCCACAAATACCCATAAAAAAATGGCCATATTTCAGGCCATTCAAAATCCAACTTTCAAAATTTTCGTGCGCGCTATTTCAAAAACTCAAACCTCTGGCAGCGCATCCACAAACTTCGCAATATGCTCCGCCGTGTTATAGAAATGCGGACTCACGCGCAAACGACCTTCACGCAACGCAATCACCACACCCGCTTTCTCAAGATCCCCCACAATCTTCGCGTGCATCTCCGGTTTGCCCGGCACCTCAAAAATCAAAATCCCACTTCGCTCACTCTCAACATCCCGTGGCGAAAATACCTTGTACCCCTTCTCAATCAAACCTCTCTCCGCAATCGCCAACAGCGCATCGACCCGTTTCCAGATCGTCTCAACCCCAACCTTCAAAATCAGCTCCAAACTCGCGCCCATCCCTAGTACCCCAGCCACGTTCGTCGAACCCGGCTCAAACCGTCTTGCATCCTTCAACAATTCAAACTGATAGTTCCCATAGTTGTCCGCGTCTTCCATGTTCATCCAACCCACAACCGTCGGATACAGCTTCTCTGCCAAATCTTTCTTGCAGTAGAAAATGCCCAATCCTTCAGGTGCGAGCATCCACTTGTGGCCATCCGCACTCAGGAAGTCAATCCCAAGGGCCTGTACATCCACAGGAAGCACACCCACGCTCTGGATACCGTCAACACACAGATACCCACCTTTGGCGTGTATTGCGTCGCTGACGGGCTTCAGATCGATTCTGTGCCCCGAGGCAAACTGTACGTGAGAAAGTGACACAACGCGTGTACTGTCCTCGATCACATTCAGTACATCTTCAACGTGGATACGAGAATCGTCACGTTGTTTCACTTCAATGAGTTTCACGCCTTTGGTTTTCGCAAGGTTTTCCCACGGATACCGGTTCGCAGGATATTCAACGTTGCTGATGACGACGCTGTCGCCTTCATTCCATTCCAAACCATTCGCGACCATTGCAAGCCCGGTCGTGGTGTTGGGGATAAACGCGATCTCTTCTCTACCCTGTGCGTTAATCAATTTCGCAGCAACATCACGCACATTATCAATCTTGTGTGAGTACCAGCCACTTCCCACATACGCGGCTTCTGCTGCTTGATCGGCGTAACCCCGCATTGCATCGGCGGAGGGCCCGCTTATCGGAGCCACAGCTGCATGATTCAAAAACACCATCTTCTCTGAAATTGGAAACAGGTGTGTGTAATCTTGTTCGCTTAGTAATTGTTCTTCTCGCATAACAAAAGCCGATCCTTACAGTAGCGTTACGTGTTGGGTACTGGTTTCATCCCTCTCCTCATTTCAGCTTCGCTATTCTACCGCGTTCGTTCATATTTGTTTGCAGTGCGAAGCCTAAACATCTGAATAATCATGCACAAACGCAATAAAACTATCGCATTCGTACTGTTTTTGCCGCTGCTGGTTGCTGTATGGGTACAGTCCATCTCACAGCCGATCTATGCGGAGTCACCTGAAAACAAACCCGCAGTAGCGCCGTCTCAATTGTTGCTGCAGGTGTTGGAAGATCCAATCAATACGTCCAAAGATATGCGCAGGCTTGCGCTGTTCCATGGACGGTATGATCTGCTGACTGATAAACAACTCAGCGCAACCGAAGCGGCACAGGTTGCCTTGATCAAATTTGATCTGCAGCACCCCGCATTATCTGATCCTAATACCCCTGTAACATTACGCGCAAAGGCGGCGTTATTTCGCGGCGAACCTGATCAGACAATCAAACTGATCAACGATCCAAAATCGATCATCGAAAAACATCTTTTCGCGCAAGCACAACTTGATCTTGGTCAGACAACCAATGCGATTCGTACATTGCAATCTATTCGCAAGATAGCGGGTGAGCGTAAACTGTTATCGCCAGCAAATATGATCGCAGCAGCAGAGTCACTTGTTTTGCTTGCACGTCTTGAAGGTAGACCTGCACAAGATTGGCAACTAGCGCTTGATATGCTGACCAAATCTCATCAGGAAGTTGATCCGCTTTATTGGCCTGCCTATATCGCTGAAGCAAAACTGCTTTACATGAAGGATAATCGCCCGGAAGCGATTGATGCTTTGATGACTGCCTTGTCATTCAACATCGAAGCATCGGAAGCGTGGTATTACCTGGGGCTGATGTCTGGGGAATCGTTTGATTTTGATCGCGCGTTTGATGCTGCGAGTCGATTACGTGCGAATGCACCGACGAATCCGCTTGCTGCGATTGTTGAAACGCGTGCGTATATGACGCAGCGCGATCATAAACGTGCGCGAAGTGTTGTAAAAGAAGCACTTGAAGTATTTCCAACAAATCGGCAATTGATTGCAATTAAAGCTGCGACACATGCGTGTTCATTTGAAGCTGCGGATTATCAGTTAACAATTCGCAAGTTGGATCGATTGATGCCGAACTCGCACATGGGGTATTTAGAAGCGGGTCGGTATTTATCTTTGGATCGTCAGTATGGATTATCTGAAAGTGCATTAAAAAAAGCGGTAACACGATTGCCGAATGATTCTGAACCAGTGATTGAATTGGGTTTATTGCAGATACAGGATGGGAAATTGGAAGATGCTCATCGTGCACTGACACGTGCAGTGCAGCTTGATCCATTCAATCGTCGTGCAGTGAATTCGTTGCAGTTAGTGCAGGATCTCCTGACGTATGAAACGATTGAGACGGATCACTTTATCATTCGTTACAAAGCAGGAATCGATCACGTTCTTGCAAATGACATGGCGCAGCAGGTTGAGAAAATTTATGATGCGGTGACAGGATTTTATAGACATAAACCAACTCGTAAAACGCAGATTGATATTTTGCCTGATGAAGAATATTTCGGTGTTCGCATTACAGGGATGCCGGAGATTTGGACTGTTGCTGCAGCGACGGGCGATGTGATTGCGTTGACGCCACCTCGAAGTGGCGCGAAGCAGCGTGGTGCTTATGACTGGTATAACGTGATTCAACATGAGTTCACGCATACGGTAACGTTGTCACTGACGAATAACAGGATACCGCATTGGTTGACTGAAGCATGCGCGGTGGAGTTGGAGATTGCAGAACGTGATTTTGAAACATGCAAGCTGCTCGCGTGGGCGTTGAATGAAGAGAAACTATTTGAGTATGAAAATATCAACTGGGGGTTTGTAAGACCTAAGACGGATTATGATCGATCGCTTGCGTATGCTCAGGCGAATTGGATGTTGCAATACATCATCGAAAAATACTCACATCAAAAAATGCTTGATTTACTTGCACTTTATGGCAAAGGAATATCGGATCGCGATGGTCTAAAACGTGTGACGGGTTTATCGACGACAGAGTTCATGACGAACTTCAAGACATGGGCTCAAGATGAAATTGAGGAATGGGGATTGATGCCACTTCCGAGTGATCAGAAGGCGATGAATGCTGAAGCGTTAAAGGAAATGTCGGCTGATGGTTTGCGAGATCAACTCAAGAAAACACCTGACAATCCGCTTGTGATTCATACGCTTTCTACGCAAATTCACAAAAAGATCAAAGAGTTGCGTGGGTATCCGACATTGAAGTCGATCGAGCAGCAACATGAATTGGAAGAAGAGTTGGCAGCGTTATTGGATCACTATGAAAAACTTCGGCCGATTGATAGCTGGCCTGCGAGATTACAGGCTGAGCTTGCACTTAGCAGTTCGACATCTATGCAACTCATAGAATCTTTAAAGCAGCTTGATTCGACTGAACAAACAAGAGGGGATTGGGCGTTTAAGTTATCGAAATTGTTCAGAAAGAAATCGAATTATCCTGAAGCTTATACGTATATTTTCAGAGCACTACACCGTGAGCCTTTTAATCCTGCGTATAGACAGTTAGCGGCTGCGCTTGCGATTCAGAATAAGAAATTGGATGAGGCAGAGCATCATTTGAATATGATGACGTACTTGGAGCCTCGGCAGTCAGTGCATCATTTGAGAATGGCTGCGTTTTTCAAGAAGACTGGAAAGATGAGGAAGGCGCTTGAAAGTGTGAAGCAAGCACAGAAGTTGAACCCGAATGTTGATATCACGCCATATTTGGAATAGATGATTCTCAATCATCATCGTCAGCAAAAAGACGTTTTTTGGCTAAGTCTGATGCCACTGCTTTCTCACGTTTTTCGAGTAGTGCAATTGCGATCTCTGCATCTTCAGTACGTGTAATTTTGAAGTTGGTACTTTCACCTTCAACGACGTGAACATCGTGATTCATTGCTTCGATAAGTGAAGCATCGTCAGTGATGCCATGGCCGTCGAGCTTACCTTGACTAATCTGCGAATAGGCTTGTTTGATGAGATTAATTTCGATAACCTGAGGGGTTTGCACTTCGATCATGTTTGAACGATCAATGGTCTGAACAACTTTTTTGATAGGTGTTTCGACCTTGCCTGCTGTGCCGAGGATTGCATCAGCGAGAACGTCATCAACACCACCAATTTCGGAACCTGCATCTTCAACTTTTTTGAGCGTCGCATTCACGGCTACACCTGGGATAACAGCGTTGTGACGCTCACTAGCCGTAAAGACACGCTCGATCATCTCACCGCTTGCAAGTGGGCGTGCAGCGTCGTGAACGGCAACGTGTGTGACTGAAGCATCAACAGCTTCGAGCGCTTTTTGGACGGTTTCCCAACGTTCTTTTTTGCCTCCGGGTACGACTTTGACACCCATGAAGCCGAGCTTGTCACCCCAACGGAGTTTGAATTCTTCAACGCGATCTGGATTCACAGCGAGGATGATCTGACGAACATCGTGATGATGCATGAAGAGTTCGATTGCGCGAAGGAAAACAGGCTTACCTGCAAGCTCCATTTCAATTTTGCTCGGGCCTTCAGTGTTGACGGAGAAACGTTTTCCGATACCTGCGGCTGGGATGATGACTGCAATTTTCATGGTGGTGTCCTCGCTCAATCGCGTTGCGTTGCTGTCTACATGATACCAAGTTGAATTGGCTGGGACAGTAGGTGGGGCGCAAGAAAAAACCCACAGACGTTGCTGTGGGTTTGTAATGGTTATGTGAGGTAAGTTATTTGATGACGATGCCGACGGGAAGAAGTGTGAGAGTCGGCTCGTGCTGAAGAATCATGATACCATCAAGGACGTTGCTAACGCTTCGCCAAGCACGCTCACCGAGGACACTCTTGACGCTTTGAGCGATGAGCTGTTTTTGAACATTGATTGACTTTGACTGCACGTTGAAGTTTGAGTTGATGAATTCAGGGAGACTCATCGGCTCAGGGTAGTGCTTGATGTCGAAGCTATCGTCAGCTAATGAGAGATCTGAAACGATCGCGTCGATGGTTTCATTGAGGTTACCAATCTGATCGGCCATGCCATTTTTTACAGCTTGTTTGCCTGTGAAAAGCATACCTTCATCAACTTGATTTATATCAATCAAACGAGAGCCGCGTCCTTTGGCAACGCGATCTTTGAACTGAACATAAACATTGGTCATAGATTGCTTGACTAGTTTGCGTTGTTCTTGATTGAATGGTTCGACGGAGTTGAAGAGGTCACCGAAGTTGCCACGACTACGACGGGTTACTTGAACGCCGATTTTATTGTAAAGATCACCGAGAACGATTTTGCCGCCGACGACGCCGATGGAGCCGACGACGCTTGAAGGTGAAACAAAAATTTCATCGCCTGCACAAGCCATGTAGTAGCCACCGCTCGCAGCCATGCCACCGATGCTGACGTAGACCGGTTTTTTTTCGCCAAGTTCGCGGATTGATTGCCACATCATTTCACTTGCAAGAGCACTGCCGCCGGGTGAATCGATGCGTAGGATGACACCTTTGATGTACTCGTCGGCTTTGAGACGAGCGAGTGTTTTGGTGACAGTTTTGCTGCCGATTTGATCTTCACTGAACATGCCATCACTGCGAGAGGAACGGCCGCTGTGAATAGGGCCCATGCAGTGAACGACGGCGATGGTGTCGCGTTGTGTGATGTTTGGTTTTTGCTGGAAAAGAAGCTGGAAGATAGCAAGCGGGTTGTTGCCACTACCAAGGCCGCCGCCTTGATTCTCGTGCCCCATATCTTTATCCCATTGAAAATCTTCACCAAACTCAACTTCCGTTACGCTGATGAGATCGCGCTTGACGAGTTTATCGATAAGACCCGCTTCAACGAGTTCTTCGTCGGTCATTGTCCATGTGCGACCAATGAGATTTTCTATCTTATCGATAGATATATTACGACCAAAAGAGACATGCTTGACGATCTGTGAATGTAGATCATCAAGTAAGCCATCAATGTTTTGGCTCCATGCGTCACTTGGTTGTTTGCGCGTGAGTGTTTCGTTTGCGCCTTTGTATTGGCCGACTTGAATGAGTTCAGCTTTAGCACCAACTTTTTCGAGTAGACCTGCGAGGTACATTTCTTCTACTGAGACACTGGAGAAATCGAGTTCACCTTTGTGTTGAAGGCAAATGATGTCAGCGTTGCTTGCGAGCATGTAACCCATGGTGTTGTACATTTCACCGAATGCAACGATACGTTTGCCAGCGTTCTTAACTTCGTTCAGTTCTTTGGCAAGTGTTTGTATTTCTGTGTAACTGAGCGATGGGTAGTTCATGAAAAGGACGAGGCCTTTGTAACGAACGTCATCGCGAACAGTGCGAAGTTGATTGACGATTGATTCAAGTGAAGGGCCAAGTTCGTCTTCGCTCATCCATGCAAAAGGGATAGGACCAGAACGCAGGCTACCTGAAAGTTCAAGCCAACCGACGAGGTATTGGATATCACTTGTTGCGCCTTCATCAGTCTCACTATCTTGCGCATAGACGTTGGCAGTGTTAACAGAAAACATGCTTGCGCATAACAGAACCGATAAGAGCGTACACCAGAATCCTCTAGCCACGACGTGTTCCTTTTTGAATGTCGGAATCGGTAATTTCACGAGATAAATACCTCCGGAAAATGCGACAGTCATACGTGTCGATACAAAGGGGTCAGTTCAACACAGCATAACCGAAAATCGTGTCTAACACAGTTGATTTCTTGCTTTTTTCAGTTTTGCGAAAGGTTGGTTTGATATTCCTAAACCTGCATTGCGACTAACGTTATTATAATTTTCAGTCGGTATGACTGGCTTTCCCTAATGAAAATTGGTGAACCGATGGAAAAAACAGGCGTACCATTTACAGCTTCCTACTGGAATCCGCATCACCCTCGAATAAAAACACACGAATAACAGTTCAGTTAAGGAAGTTATTAAGGAGTTTTTTTGAAATGTATTGGCAAATTAGAGGAACTAATATTCGTATTTCAAATGCCTTGAAACAGCATACTGAAAGTAAGCTCATTAAGCCGTTGGGCAAGTTTGCATCAGCGGTCAATAAGATTGTTGTCCGATTCAGCGACGTTGATCTTTCTAATCGTAAATCAGAGATCAAAGCGAAGGCGCTAGTTGTGTTGAACAACGGACGCATCATTGAGATTGAGCAAAAAGATCATGATTACTACAGCGCGATCAATCATTTGGCGGACCGTATTAAGCTGAATGTTACAAAGAGCGTCAGTAAGCAACGTGATAAACAACGCCGTGCGGGTATCAGACGCATTGGTAATATTCTCAAGAAACGTAAACTCTCTCACTAATGATTAGTGAACATAATCCAACATTGCAACAGATTGCGGTGTTACTTTGCGACGAGACACGCTCCCTGCACGGAGCGTGTCTTTTTTAATGCGTTTTGCTGTGATGTGTGTTTATGACAGTCATAAAAAAGACGTCGCGAGATGCGACGTCTTAAGTAGGTTGGTTTATTGTCAGCAGGTTTAGTGCCCTGCTCTACTTCAATGATTAGACATTGAAGTACTTGGCTTCTGGGTGGTGGACGATGATTGCGCTGGTGGATTGCTCTGGATCAATCTGCCAGTTTTCGGTGAGATTGCAGCCGATGCGTTCTGGCTTGAGGAGGCCGAAGAGTTTTTCCTGGTCGCTCATTTCAGGGACTGCAGGGTAGCCGAAGCTGTACCGTGAGCCGCGATATTTTTGGGTAAAAAGTTCGCGGATTTTTGGTGCGTCGTCGCCATCAATACCCATTTCCTGACGCATGCGTTTGTGCCACATTTCTGCGCAACCTTCAGCGGATTCTACGCCGAGGCCGTGGGTGTAGAGGTACTGCTGGTACTCGTTTGCGTCGTAGAGTTGCTTGGCAACTTTGGAAACCTTGCTGCCCATGGTGACGCAGCTGAGGCCGATGACGTCTTTTTCGCCGCTTTCGACGGACTTGAAGAAGTCACTGACGCAGAGACGTTTTTTGTCACGCTGACGTGGCCATGTAAAACGCTCGATTTCTTTGTCCTGATCTTCTGGGTCGAAGATGATGAGGTCGTCGCCGTCGGATTGGCATGGCCAGTATCCGTAGACGACTTTGGGCTGCAGGATGTTTTCTTCTTTGAACATCTTGCACATGTCTTTGAAAAGTGGGCGGACTTCGTCTTCGAGCTGGGCAGCAAATTCTTCGTCAGTTTTCTTGCCCTTCTTGAACTGCCACTGACCACGGAAGAGTGCGACTTCGTTGATGAACGGATAGACCTGATCGAGGTCGATATCTTCAACAACGCGGCTGCCGAGGAAAGGTACCTTTGGTACAGACACGTCGGTTGCAACGTCACTCTTTACAGCGGTTGCGGTGCTGCCTTCAGCTTCTGCAGCTGCGATACGTGCTTCTTTCTTAGCTGCGATTTCAGCAAGTTTTTTGTCAGTTTGAGCACGCTTGCCGAGACGTGTTTCGATCTCGTTTTCCAGGTCATCACGCTTGTCTTCGTGGAGCATGTCCATGATACGAAGACCTTCAAACGCGTCGGTGCCATGATAAACGTCACCGTTGTATGTGCTGCGGAGATGCGTTTCACAGTATGGACGTGAGAGAGCAGCGCCGCCGAGGATCATGGGGACGTCGATATCGAGGTCGTTGAGTTCCTTTAGGTACTCTTCCATGACGTTGACGGATTTAACGAGAAGGCCTGAGAGACCAATGACATCTGGCTTGAGCTCTTTGTATTTTTCGACGATCTCGTTGATTGGCACTTTGATGCCGATGTTGTGAACGGTGTAGCCGTTGTTTGAGAGAATGATGTCAACGAGATTCTTACCGATGTCATGAACGTCGCCGCGGACAGTTGCGAGGAGCATTGTACCTTTGGTTGTACCATCGACTTTTTCCATGAACTGCTCAAGGTAAGCGACCGCAGTTTTCATGACTTCAGCGGATTGAAGTACGAATGGAAGCTGCATCTGACCTGAACCGAAAAGTTCGCCGACAACTTTCATACCTTCGAGAAGATGTTCGTTGATGATTTGTACTGGTGTGTACTTTTTCATCGCTTCGTCGAGGTTTGTTTCGAGGTCACGCTTTTCGCCATCAATGATGTGCTTTTGCAAACGTTCTTCGAGTGGGAGGTCGGCTATGTCGACTTTATTTGAAACGACAGCGGCATCATCGTCGAAGAGGTCAACGAAGATCTGTAGTGGGTCTTTGGTTTCAGTGCCGTCTTGAAGCTTGACGGATTGATCGGCCCACTTGTCGTAGATCAGGTCGATCGCTGCGTCCCATTGTTTTTCATCAATACGTGTTTTAGGCAGAATCTTTGTGACGTGAAGGATGGCGGAGTTCATGCCAACCTTGACGAGTTCTGCGAGGAATGCGGAGTTGAGTACTTGGCGCGCGGCGGGTTTAAGGCCGAAGGAAACGTTGGAGAGGCCACAGGTGAGTTGACATTCTGGCATCTGCTCGTGAATACGTTTTGTGCCTTCGATTGTTTCGAGTGCTGAACGACGGTCCTTGTCCATACCTGTAGAGATAGGCAGAACGAGTGGGTCGAACATAAGATCGGAAGCGTCTAATCCATACTTAGAGGTGGCTAGATCGTACATACGCTTAGCGATTTCGATCTTGCGATCGGCGGTACGAGCCATGGCCTCTTCTGGATCTTCATCGATACAACCGAGAACGAGACCGGCATTGTATTTCTTGGCGAGTTCACACATGGTTGCGAACTTTGCTTCGCCGTCTTCGAGGTTGGCTGAGTTGATAATGCACTTACCGCCTGCACATTTGAGGCCCGCTTCGATGGTTGCAGGTTGTGTGGAGTCGAGCATAAGTGGCGCGTTGACTTGGTTAACAAGTTGCTTGACGACTGTCTGCATGTCGGCCTGGTTATCGCGGCCTGCATAGTCGACGTTGACGTCAACAACGTGTGAACCTTCACGAACCATTTCTTTTGCGAGGGACATGATTTCGTCCCAGTTTTCTTCTTCGAGAAGACGCTTGAATTTGCGTGAGCCTGAAGCGTTGGTGCGTTCACCGATGTTGAGGATGGAGGTGTCCTGATTGTAGGCGACTGCACCCATGAGTGAAGAAACACTCGGTGATTGCAGGTCTTTTTTGACTTGTACTGGTTCTTGATCACTAACTTTTTCGACGAGTGCTTTGATGTGGTCTGGTGTTGTGCCACAGCAGCCGCCGACGATATTGAGGCCGTATTTGGTGACGAACTCGCCGACTTTTTCAGCGAATGGTTGTGGCTCAAGTGGGAAGACGGTTTCGCCTTGGACGAGGGTTGGAAGACCTGCGTTTGGAAGAAGACTGATACGCTTGTCCCAGTTTTCACTGAGCCATTGAACGTGTTCAGACATCTCGGTTGGGCCAGTCGCACAGTTCATGCCGACGGAAAGGATTGGGTATCCTTTGAGTGCAGCAGCAACACCTGCGATGTCTGTGCCGACGAGTGTTGTGCCGAACTGCTCAATGGTGACCTGAACCATAATTGGGATGTCACCTTCACCATCAACGTCTGGTTTGAGGTTGAGTTCTGCGAGTGCTTCGATAGCTGCATTGACAGTGCACTTAACTTGAAGGATGTCTTGAGCAGTTTCGATAAGGAGGACATCGGTGCCGCCTTCGACGAGACCTTTGACTTGCTCTTTATAGCTGTCGGTCATTTCATCCCAAGTAATTTGGCCGAGGGAGATGAGCTTGGTACCGGGTCCGATTGAGCCGACAACGAAGCGAGGCTTTTCAGGAGTTGCAAATTTATCGCAAGCTTTCTTAGCGGTCTCAGCGGCGAGCTTGTTCAGTTCATAAACGCGATCAGAAAGATCCTGATCTTCCATCGTGTGAATGGATGCGTTGAATGAGTCTGTTTCGACAGCATCAGAACCGGCTTCGAGGTATTCCTCGTGGATCTGTTGGATGAGTTCAGGGCGAGTGAGGAGGAGGACTTCAGTGCAGTTCTCGCGGCCGAGGTAGTCCTTCTCAAGGTCGAGGCCTTTGATCTTGTGGATGCTGGTGCCCATCGCTCCGTCGAGAAAGAGCACACGCTTTTTCAGTTGTTCAACAAACTGGCTCATTTGTTCCCTTTTCCTGTTCTTTAGAGCGTCTTTCGTGATCATTAACTCGTTGACCAGTAGGTCGATTGCGATACTTGAGTAATGTTGAGCAGTCTGGCTGCTTGGATTACAACTCAAGTCCTATCAATTTCACGCGAATTGCTCTATCTATTCAGCCACTGATTTCCCTGTCAGCAGCCAATCTTATTCTTTCGGGTAGTTGTATCAGAATCTCCCCGCCTGCAAATAATCCCAGATCAGCCGAGATTATTTCATCCGTCCATCCGGATATATGGATATTACGACCAAAAGTTGGATTTTTCAACCTGCGTGATGCTCTAACCCTCATTTAACTGCCTGAAAGGGCATTTTGACGCGCAAAGCGGGGAAATATCGGCTAGGCTATCGATCTCGATTTGGGAAATAGCGAAAGGATTGCATATGACTTGGTGGGAAGCCATCATTCTGGGCATTGTGGAGGGGATTACAGAATATCTGCCTGTGTCGTCAACTGGGCACCTGATTCTGACACAGAAGGCATTGGGGCTGCTGGATGATGAAGCTGCGAATGCATACGCGATCTGTATTCAAGCGGGGGCGATTATTGCGGTATTGGGGTTGTACTGGAAACGGTTTATCCAGATGACGCGTGGGTTTTGGTTGCGGCCACTGGGATTGCTTAAGGGCGCGAGTGAAGAACAACAAATTTTGGATGCTGCGGGGCTGAAGCTTGCGGTCAATATTATTGTTGCGTTTATGCCTGCGGCGGTGATTGGGTTGATGTTTGATGATCTAATTGAAGAAAAGTTGTTTGGGTTGTATCCCGTTACTGCGGCGTGGTTCTTTGGTGGTTTAGCAATTCTGATAACTGTATGGATAAAGAAATTCAAAGCGAAAAGAGATGGTCTTAGTACGCTTGAATTGAAGCAAGCGACAAATGCTGGAAATCCGATCGAGTCGTTAACAGCATTACAAGCACTTGTGATTGGTTTTATTCAGTGCATCGCGATGTGGCCCGGTACATCAAGGTCATTGGTAACGATTGTAGGTGGATTGATTATTGGATTATCTGCAGCAGCGGCTGTTGAGTTTTCGTTTTTACTTGGTGTTGTGACATTGTGCGCAGCAACTGTTTACAAAGCGAAAACACATGGGCCGATTATGGTTGAGGCGTATGGATGGACACCGATGATTATTGGTTCATTTGCTGCATGGATATCAGCGGCATTGTCTATTAAGTGGTTAGTCGGCTACCTGAAATCGCATGGTTTGCAGGTTTTTGGTTATTACAGAATTGTCTTGGCGATTGTCACATTGTTACTTCTTCTTACGCATATCATTCAGAATACGGAATCCTGAGACTTTTGCTGAATTAAACTGATCATCATTGTCTTTTCAATTTTATCATTTTTGCTTTGTTTTTAGCGATCCGGATGAACATGCGCCATGCTGCATATGCCTTTAAATTCGCGTTGAGTGGTTTACTATGCGCTGAACGAATATACTATCATGAACCTCGCCCAACACATCGAATCACAGGCAATTCAACATATACTAGTTTGTTACAAAATACAGCACACCAAACAAGTGTTCAACAAATATTCGTAGTGGTAAGACTAATAGACTATTTCAAAACATTAATGCCGAAAGGGGCATAATAATCTTCGCCTTCAATTTGTATCTGCACATAAAGCCTCAAATAGCCGGCCTTTTCCGGTTGCAAATGAAATGCGAGATTGGGTCCACCACGCTGCGACTTGCTGGTTGGTTCTTTACCTACAGGATGAGCATGGGCAATGGTATTGAAATCATCATAGAACCCGATCATGTGTGAATATGCACCCATCACAGGTTCGAGAGAATCAACAGGTTTGCCATCTTTCTTGACGACAATATCAATCATTGCATCATCGCCAACCTTCAATGGCTTATCATCTTGAAGTGTAAATTCGTAGTCATTTACATTAGCTTTTTTATTTATGAAATAATCTATCTTGCCATTGCATGATTTATTGCTGTTTAGATTGACGGGTATAAAAATTTGTTTGCCGCCAACTGGAGTTACATCAATCCACATCTTGTACGCACAGTTTTCACTGGGGGTAAAATCGAATCGGTATTCACCTTCTGCAATCTGTGTAGGATGCACGTGGTGATAATCTTTGTAATTTGTATCCAGTATGACGACATGAATTGGTTGTGTATGGACAACTTCGAATGCACTAATATCTAAAGGCCACCCTTTTTCATCTTCCATACGAAAGATAATTTCATTTTCTACACCGGGTACCAGCTTCGTGTTAATCTCTGGCACATTAACATAAACGGCTTTGCCATCGATGCCGCCGTGCCCTTCATCTGCGTTTAATGTTGGTGCTAGAAAGAATAAAATTATG
This sequence comes from Planctomycetota bacterium, assembly GCA_016350165.1. GTDB lineage: Bacteria > Planctomycetota > Phycisphaerae > Phycisphaerales > Phycisphaeraceae > Poriferisphaera. Next base: position 591,267 of record CP066225.1, read on the forward strand.
ATGAAAGTGATTCGTGTTGTTTGCTTCATGGGTTAATCATAGAACGAGTCCAACATGGCTAAACGTTATGTATACCCTATTTTTCTAGTGTTTTTGTTAAGTCAGCACTACTTAAGCAGCAAATACACATTAGTCGATCACACCAAACCATCTCAAAAGACAAACCCATCCTCTTAATTACTGCAATCTCGTTGTTACAGTCTTGCCCATTTTTACATTTTGAATGAAATCGGCTTGTATGCATTTTTTGGATCGCTAAACTGCGCCCTTGTGTTGGCTAATGTATGCCACACGAAAGATTCACGAGAGTATGCGTTACATCGCAAATCACTCAGCATCGACCCCCGCCCCACCCCGCTAACATTCGCAACTATGCGCTAGTTAGACAAACAACAGCATTAGCATAATTCAGCACCAATCGTTTGGTGCATGCTATCCCTTTAACTTCGATAGCGATGACGATACTCACAAGGAGATAACGTATGAAGCTTTCACTCTATCTATCCGCTGCACTGGCAATGGTTATTACAACAACCTCTGCATTTGGCCATGGTACTGTTACGTCACCTGCGTCACGTGTATGGCTTGTTCGTCAAAGCAATCCGGAGAACCCAAGCTTTGAACTTGCTCGAAAAGCAATTGAGATGGATGGTAAAAATGCTTACTACACGTGGAACCAAGTTTCACAAAACATTCCTCAAGCGGTACAGGCTGGCTTGCCAGAAGGCTTTGATTACTCGCCATACGTACCAGATGGCCAGATCGCATCAGGCGGCAACAGCAGCTACTCAGGTTTGAATCAGGTCAGCGATCAATGGCAAACCACTGATGTAACAGCAGGCGAATCACTAGCTATCGATTTCTATGCAACTGCACCGCATAATCCATCTGTTTTTGACGTCTGGATGACGACTGAAGATTGGGATCCAAACACAGCTTTGAATTGGGATCAAATGGAGTTTCTCGAAAGAGCTGATGTGACACAGGAAGGTAATCACTATCTCTTCGACCTCGATATTCCAGAAGACCGATCAGGACACCATGTTCTTTGGATTGCATGGCAACGTAATGACCCTGTCGGCGAAGTATTCTTCTCAACTTCTGATTTGATGATTGCACCTTCTTCAAACGTACCAGAACCAGCATCACTTGCGTTATTTGGTTTAGCTGGTGCACCATTATTGCTGAGACGTCGCCGTCAGCGCAGCAAATAATCTAAACAGGTCATTTCTAAACTCTCTTTACAACCCGGTTTCTACCGGGTTGTTTTTTCGTTGGCCTACATACGTATGATGATTGTTGATTTGCGAATCAAATCTATTGAACTGTTTTCCACAGCAAAAATTTAGCAATTCTGGACGTTTTAACCTGAGAATCACGGCTCAAGCAGTACTTTGATCGCACCAGTCTTGGCGACAGCAATTGCAGATTCGCCATCACTGAGTTTCATTCTTCTGCTGATCAAACTTACCACATCTACTTTTTCAGCAGAGAGCGCTTCGAGTGCGATCGGGAAAGGACCACAGCGACTACCGATCACTTTAATCTCATTGATCACCAAAGGTGAAAGATCCAAGTGATCTAACATGTCTTCTTTCTTTGGAGTTGCAACAGTCGTTTTCATAACGATGGTGCCACGCGGACGAACCATACCCATTGCTACTCTCATACCATCCTGACTGCCAGTGCAATCAACGACAATATCCTGATCCATTCGCAAGCCAACGTCACTGAGTAAACGATGCTTTACACCCCATTTTTCACAAAGCGCTAATTTTTCTGGATGTTTGCCGATGCATCTAACCGTCGCATTGAGTTGGCTAAGAACTTGAGCACATAGAAGTCCTAAACGACCATCACCTAATACTGTGACGAAAGGACGGCCTTCGATCGTTAATTGCTGAAGAATTTGATATGCAGCGGCTAACGGCTCTGTGAAAACGGCGTGATCATCATCAACATTGCCAGGTACTTCAAGAAGATTCATGGCAGGTAAACAGAATTTATCCGCAAAACAACCATCACGATTGAGGATGCCAAGGACAGTGCGATCACGGCAATGTTCTTTCAAACCTGCTTTACACATATCACATTTGCCACAAACACAATTGATCGTGCCAACTACACGTTTACCAATCCAATGCTCATTTTTTTTATCTGCGACTTCTTCAACGATGCCAACAAATTCATGACCAAGAACACCGTTATAACCCATATAACCCTTACAGAGCTCAATATCGGTCGAGCAAACACCCAAGCGAGTAGGACGAATCAAAACCTCGCCAGCTTCAGGTTTTGGGTCTGGATAATTCGCATCGTATTTCAACGCTTTGCCATCAAAATAAAGTGCCTGCACGTTCTATCCTCGTTTCTGGTCTTTCTTGCCTGATCTACGGCATCCTGTGGGATCGATCACACTACGAGCAGCATACAGCCACTACGGAGATTTAGCCGATTGTATTATCATCATTCGGCTTATTTCTGCCACCACACGACATAGAGCGTTACAATATCGGCATGAGCGACGAGCATACCCGGCATAATCCCGAAGTACCCAACAAACCGCGCATTCTGATTCTAGCGAACAGGATCAAGCCGCAGGTTGTTGAAGCAATGCACTCCTTCAGGCCTTGGCTTGAAGATCGTGCAGAGATTGTCGCGGAACCTGATACAAAAATGCTGTTCAGAGAAGATGCTGCGGAATTGCCTAAAGCTGATTTTGCGATCGTGCTTGGCGGCGATGGCACCCTGCTCTCTCAAGCTCGTACACTGGTCGATCTGGAAATCCCAATGATCGGTGTCAATTTTGGCAAAGTTGGTTTCCTTGCTGAGTTTTCAATTGCTGATATCAAACGCCATTGGAAGTGCATTTGCAGTGGCGGCTGTCGCATGTCACATCGGTTGATGCTTGATGTGATGATTTTCGCAACAGGAACACCAGAATGGGGGGATGGTGAAGATGAAATGCCTGAGCCGATTTTCCGTTCGGTGTCGCTTAATGATGCAGCTGTCGTAGCAGGCCCACCCTTCAGAATGATTGAAATAGAACTTGCTATTGAACCTAAAATCACACGTTCTTCAGCAACGACTATCAATGGCGATGGCCTCATCGTCGCAACACCCTCTGGATCAACTGCATATAACCTGGCTGCTGGTGGCCCGATTGTTTCGCCTGGCATTGATGGCATTTGCATCTCAGCAATCGCACCGCAATCAATTGCATTCAGGCCGATCGTCTTCGATGCGGATTGCGATGTGTGGCTCTCACTCAAGCACACTAACCCTGGTACTGAGCTTGTTTTGGATGGCCAGGAATCATGCCGACTTGAACAAGGCCAGCAAATACTGATTAAGAAGCACCCGCGCGTTCTGAAACTCGTACATAACCCAGACATGAACTACTGGGGCTTACTTGCTAAGAAAATGCACTGGGCCGCTCGCCCATCTCGTGATTAACAAAAATACAAGCGCAATTTGTGTATATTCGGATTCTTTAGCCTCAAGTGAAAGAATGTACGCAAATACAGTTACCTGATCAGGATCAATCGCTATCTGAGTGTTTATTTCCATATCATATTTCCTGATAAGTCTTTCAGATTCCAGCAGTTTTTTGTTAGCCTATTATTTGAAGTACGACAGCGGTATGGCTTGAAGGCATATTGTTGGTGACGCACACAGCTGAAGGAGAACGTTTGATGGGCGAGAATAATCCAGCAGAAGAAACTGTCATCCTGATTCAACTTCAAACAGAAATTGAGGCAGCAATGTTGGTTGATGCACTGAATGAGCAGGGCATCCAAGCTGTTGCATCCGGCGGCATATCATCAGGATTCCGGACCGAAGCTCCCGGCTATGTAAATGTACTTGTGCACCAAAAAGATATTGAGCAAGCTCGTATCGCTGCTGAGGAATTCAACAACGAACACTTCAACATCGATTGGGACAACGTCGATATCGACGGGGATATGCCTGACGAAGAGGCTTAGACGCTAACTCCAAACATATTTATCCCTTTGCTGAACATTCTGCTTATTTTGCCATGTGCATACGGTGCTATGTGAAATTGTGATTGTCACGATAGATCAGGTACGAATTTGCGAAGTTCTGATGAGTAAATAAGGATGAATTGCTCTAACCCATTGAGTTTTCCACGATTTATGATGCAGCCAACAACAGCGAATGCATCAACTTGCCATGCAGGAAAATCCGGTTAAAATATCTGCTCACTTAAGGGGCCTTAGCTCAGTTGGGAGAGCGACTGGTTTGCAACCAGTAGGTCAGCGGTTCGAGCCCGCTAGGCTCCATTAAAAAGACGGAAATAGTCAGCCAAAGTGGATAACTCCACGTTGGCTTATTTTCGTTGACATTCACGACATTATCGGCATAATTGCAAAAAATAACGCTCAGACAGCCTGCAAGCTGTGTGAGCGTATTGATCCTCGGCGATGGTGGAACATCCCGAGGCACGATCACGCTACATAAGAGGTGCAGCGAGACAGATGTATTATACCGCGCATAAATCGAAATTAGAAGCACAACCACTCACAGGTGGTCGTGCTTTATTTTTTGCCCATTTCGCTTCTCGTAGCCTGATCACCCAAATCCATACTTCATCACCTGCGGAGTCGATGAATTTTGCCCTATGCTCCTGCCTAGTTAGTTGAGGCGGGAGCTATTAAAAGAAATCCTTAATTTTCACACGAAAAACTAAGGCGATGATAAATACAACCAAAACTACACAAGCAAGCATTCCTACTGGCGACATAAAAAGCTGCAAAACAGGCCTAAGAGGTATCATCCCCAACTCAATTAACTCTCCGACAGATTTATCTATCAGAAGCGGCGCTGATTGCATGCTCAACATCACAAAACCCTCATAAAAAAACCAAACATGTACAAGGTAACAACACAAACTAACAAAAACCAGAATTGCACAAGTTCGGGGATTGCGTAGAAGTTGAGAAAGGTGGTTGGTCGCCTTCCAATAGCCCGCGAAGCGGGCAACCTTAAATATTCATAGCGTTCGATCGTTCCGCGTGATCGGTGCGCGCCTACGAAACTCGCGGATGGAGAAAACACCATGATTGAAGGCCTTAAATTGAGCGTAGACGCTGCAAAGGTACTGGACTGCAACAGCTTTCAAACAGAAGACGGCGAAGCGATGGCATACGTCAAGCTCGCATACTTCGGCGGCATTACAACGATTCTCGTTGATCCGATGACCGTTGAAAAATTCATGCAACACAAGGACAAGATGGTCAAGGCAGAGGGTGCACTTTGGGTCGAACAAAAACCCAAGGGTGTGAAAGTTAAGTTCGACCTCGCAAACATCACAGCAATCAAGTAATTGGGGCGGCGGCAAGCGATGAGCAGTGCAAACCTATTCGAACGTGTGGAGTGGAGAAGGACGCAGACGCTGGAGTCCGGAGCGAGCGATGCGCAGCGAGCGAGGGACGACAGCGGCTTCGCCGCCCCCCCTTTACTAATAGGGGGGGTAAATTCCCAGAGAGAGCAAATGTCAACCGATGCTGATGGCTACGTTGGCATTCACTGGGTCCAAGGCACGATTCCACACGATCGAGAAAAGGAAGTACTGGAATACTTAAGCATGCTATTTGAGCGTAAGCCAATCAAGCATGATTACGGCCGCTTTCGATACAACATGTGTTATGAGTTTGAGCCGTTCGGTGTGTTTTTATATTGCGATGACACAAAAGAACGCAACAAACAAATTCACAACGGGCGAATCACACTCGTGCTTCCAGGCTCATGTCTCGATCAATTCACAGCTGATGGATTACACAAGCTATGCAAGGACTTGATTTTAAAATTCTGGTTTTTAGCGACACGAATCGACGTTTTCTGGGATGACTACCGACGCATCATCGAGCCTAATCAAGTCATAGACGATGCAGACAAAGGCAATATCAGCGGTTTCAGAAAATGGCAGGGATACGGGGAACGCAGTTTCAGAGATGGGGAGCTAGTAAGGCATGGGGATACCGCCTGTTTTGGCCGTCGAGGGAGCGATGGCAGTGGCAAGTATTTGCGTGTGTATGACAAATACCTTGAATCAGACGGAGAAATGGACTGCGTACACTGGGAGGTTGAGTTTAGCCAAGAGCGAGGGAAGAAGGTAATGCTCAATCTGGCAATGGCGGAGGATGTAGAAAGAATGTCGGGGATGATCGGGGCAGTGATTGGTGGCGTGGTTGATTTCGTAGATCGAGAAGCTAAACGACGAGAGAAAAACATTCCACGCCTTAACCAGCTTGAATGGTGGGCAAGAATTATAGACATTCTCGGCGTATGCAAATTACGCAACCCAACACCAGAAAAGAGCGTAGAAAAATCAGCCATATGGGTCGAGCGTTCAGTTTCAGTCACACTTGGGATGCTTCGATTAGCAGCCGGTGAACAGAAATTCTGGGAATGGATCGAGAATGTCATTCAGGATGGGGAACAAAACATGAAATCAAGGCAGGAAGCGGTGCTTGAAGAATATTACAAGCAACATGGTGTTCCTGTAGACGCATGCAGAGGCTCTAACAATGCATTAGAGATACCGTTTTAAGGTGGACAAAATGACTGAATTTGAAGTCTTTACATGGTTAGCGGGTGGTGGTGTGGTTGTGAGTATTGTTTTTTATTCGCTCGGATATGTTTCGGGCTGTTGGAAGTGGTACGTTCAGTAATTCGGTGGCGTGCTTCAATATTTATATAACCGAATGGAGAAAAAAGAGATGAAACAGGTATTTATCAATCTTGGTCGTAAGGCTACTTCTGAGGAAGTTTCAAAGGCAGCAAAGAAGGTCGCAGGCTTCGGCTTCACAGCTATGGCAGTATGCGGCGGTATCTTGTTGATTCAAACAGAATCACATGCAGCCCTGCCCGACCTTGGCGTTGACTTTGGCACTATGGTCAGTGACATGGCTACCGCGATGGGCGGTTACATCGGTACGGTGATTGGTCTTGCTGCTGCAGGTATCGCAGCGTTGATTGGCCTCAAGTGGCTCCGTCGTGCTGGCTAATAGCACTCGATCTAGGGTAGATACACATGGCTTAACGGCTGTGTGTATCTTTATGAAAAATGCTTCATATATAGCGTTTATATTCTGTTTTTTAATGTGTAGCCAAACATATGGCGCCGTAGATTTTCAATCTGATTTGTGGGTTTCGCGTGCCGAGTATGACGGCAATGTTTTGGCTGTTGGTACAAAAGTTAGGGGCGTTGGACCTGCTGAAAATCTATCAAGTACAGTTTTGTATTTATATTGTGGCCTCGTACCAGCGAACAGAGGCGTGGAAGTCGTTGAGCAAATTGCTAGCCGCTCAGTGAGTTGGTGTTATTTCGACATCACATACGATGACGTGCAAAATGTCATCGCGATTAATTACCACAACATGGCTGGCGATGATTTAGCGAGAGTGAATATTATTAAAAATGCTCTAGAAACTGAGCCATATATTGATGCGGATATAAAACGATTCTTAAAAATCTTCATCACCCAAGAAACGGATGAAGTAGGCCAATATGTAAAGCAAATTCATCTGGCTGATGCACAAGAGGAAGTTGATATACACGACATCGGCGATAGTTTACCGACCGACTATTCAAGTCCCGAAGACGTCAACGAGCAACTAGCAAATCTAGTTGAGACGATCCAAGCCGCAACGGATGAAATACGTTTTTACATTGCTGTCACAGCTATAGCCACATCTTTTGTGGCTGGTTTATCACTCTTTCGGATTACGGTTTTAGGCAAGAATCAGAGGACGACATGGTAAGAGCAAAAACGATTCTTAATTCAATTTTTGCATTAGTAACGATGGTAACTCTGACAACAGGTGCTAATGCGGCGGTTGTTGCTCAATGGGATTTTCAAACCGAGCACAACGGCGAAATAATCAATTGGGAAGCTGAAATTCAGGTCAATGGTGCAAAGCGTGTCGGTTGGTTTAGTACTGAATTTATACTTCACGGCAACGGTGCGGAGTACAGGTATTATCGCAAAGAAACAAAAGTTGTTAGTGGTCCAAATGCTGGAAGCGTATCAAATGTTTCATCAAAAGATATGAATACATGGGACAATCCAGAACAATCACTTTATGCATATTATCCTGAACTGTTTGATCACTTCGTTGATGGCATGGACGATAGTTCATTGTCAGAAGTCACGCAAAATATGATCAACATTTCAGAAGATGACCCGACAACAGATGCGTTAGGTGAGTTCTTAGATACCTGTATCGAGAATGACGACATACCGGATGTTGATCTTGTAGATGATGGAGGCCAATGGCTTATAGGCAATGGTCCGTCAATGATCGAAGACACTGACGGAGATGGATTGGTCGATGTGTACGATGATGACCTTGATGGTGATGGTGTTCTCAATACAGAGGACAACGACACCGATGGCGACGGCGTAAACGATTCAGTAGAAAACGGCCAAGGCACAAACCCCTATAAACAAAGTGATTTTCTCGACGATGATGGTGATGGAAAATACGACTTTGGCGATGATGACGGGGATGGCGTGAGTAACTCGGCTGAGCATGCCGCGGGGACAGATCCGGACGATGCGAATGATTTCAACGACTTGCAGAATGATGGTATCGCTGATCCGAGTTTCGGGAGTGTCATATCAGAAGTTGAGGCGGCGGTCATGTCGCGTATCGGTTTAAGCCAATTGTTTGGTTACGGCGTGATTGATGACTATGAAAAATCATTTGATGCTGAAATTGCTTTGCCTGCAGGGCATTCGGTGAATGTTGCATTTTCAACAGGTGCAGGAAGTGGCCCATATGCTTCTCTAGTGCAAAGTGCGAGAGATGCAATACGTGGGATTCTTGTTGTTGGTGTTTATGTCATGTTTGCAGTTGGAATTCTAAAGGTACTTAGACAATGGTAACGCTCTTACTCGAAGAAGACCCAACTTGGGTGGGCGAAGTTATCCAGCACACTTTAAGTGTTTGGTATACGTGGCTAATTTCATTTGCGGACAGCATTGTTAAGCCGCTCATGATTGATCTGATTGAGAAGATACCAATCATTCCGATCGTTCCTACCGGTATTGATGAAATGTTATCAATCGTCAATTACTGGCTTCCTGTCACTGAATTTGTTCATTGTTTTGAGCTATACATTACGTTCACAATCGCATTTATTGCTATCAAATATCCTATTAAATGGCTTTTGCCAGGACTCGGTTAATGTTAACAGTTATTGAATTAACAACAGGTGTTCCGGGTGCGGGCAAGTCTTATCGAAGATGTGCGCATTACCTCGTCAACGATTGGCTTAAAGATAAAGAAAACCGTATCCACTACAGCAATTTTCCTGTCGATATCGAAGCTATCGCGGAGTATACAAGTAGGCGTGATGTCGATGAGCATATCAAGGAAATACCGGAGGATGTGATTGAGACATGGCTGGAGGGTCGGTCGGGGCCGTGGGAATATTTTCAAGATACAGATTTAGCTTGTTGCCATATTGCACTTGATGAATTCGACCACTTTTGCAGTACAAATCACAAGAAGGAAATCCGTACTCAGTGGGCTGCATGGCTTAAAGAGATTCGGCACCAAGGAGCAACGGTCGAGTTTATAACTCAGGATCATCAAGCCGTAGCAAAAGAGGTCGAGCGAAAAGTAGCGGTGCGAAGATCATTAACGGTTGGTGCTGATCGACGCGATCCATATTTTAAGATCAAGATGTACGACTGGTATCAGCTGCGAAGCAAGTTGATCAATCGGCAAGTACAGACGGTCATTGAAACTGAATACAGAAAACATGATGGACGGTGGAAGGCGGAAGATGCAAGCGGAGGATGAAAGCGGTGAAGTATATACATTGTCTATTGATTAGTGCCCTGCTCTGTGGATGTGCGGCTCAACCAAAAGAAATAACGACGGTTAACCTTGATGAAATTTACGAGGCAGTCGAAGAACTACGAAACCAAGCACAAGCAAGTGATGAGCATGAAGAGAAGATGATTTCATGCGTGGTTAACGACATGAAAGTAACCGCTTTGTGTAGATATTTAGCTTCTGAGTATGGCGTTTCGATTGTGACTCAAGAAGGCTTAGACGATCAGGTCGTCAATATCACGGTCGAGAATCAGCCGGTTGAAGATGTTGTTGCGGTGTTTGCTCGTCGTGTTGGTGCTCAATTAACCAGAGTCGGCGAGGTGTATTACATTGGAAATTTGCGGCCAGAGGATAAAGGCGTTTTAGTTGATCGCGTAACTAATCGAGATGTTGTAACGATTGAAAATGCTATTAAAACAGTGCTTTCCGAGTATGGGCGATGCACTGTGTTTCCGGATGGTACAGTTGTTGTCGGCGATACGGTTGAAGTCATCAGACGAGTTAACGAGATCATCCGCACAATCAACAAGCAGCATATCGCAACGTGGTACGTTCAATTGATTGTGATTACAAAGCAGATGAAAGATGAACGTGGCTATGGCATTTCAATCAATGACGAAATTAATTTAACGAAATTAATTGCTGATGCCGCATCAAGAAACATTTCAGTTAGCCTTCTTGCTGAACGATATATCAATGCAGCTATAAAGATGTCTGCAAATTCCGAGTTTATTACGATCTCACAAACTCCAGCGGTGATTGTAAACGGGGCAACGGTCGCAAGGATCGAATGCAGTGATAATATTCCTGTCCCCAAAAAAGCAGTCAATAATGAAGGTGAGATCATCGCCACAACTGAATACCAAGATGTAAGCGCGGGTATGATCGCGGAGATCATGGTTTCATCAGTTGTAACCGGCGGGCATAGTTTGGATGTGATGATTGAGAGTTCAGATGTCATCGGCATGAACGATGAAGCGCCTATCGTGCGTCGTCATAAACTCGACACCACAGCCAACATGGGGAATGAGCAGCTTTATCTGATTGGTGTGTACTACAAGAATCGAACAGAGAACGGTTTTACAGGTGGGTTCTCCAACTACACCAGCAAAACCAAGGAGGCTTTAGCTGTGGAGGTGTGGGCCAACGTACAGCAAATACGTTGATCATTTTCACAGCCGAATCACGGATGTGACACGATGAAACTCGAACAACTAATCAAGCAATATGAAGATCACGCACGAGAATACTATCGCAAACCTAAATCAGGTAGGTTAACCTCCGAGGTAGCGAGCATAAAACAGGCAACCAGCCAACTGATAACCTTCTGTGGAAATATCCACATTGAAGAGCTTAGACCATTGAAGCTTCGAGGCTTCATGGATTCATTGGTCAGGCGTGGGAATTCTAGAAAGACCATCAACGATAAGATTGACAGAATCCGCCGTATGTACCGCTGGGCAGCTTCCTATGAAATGATCCAACCAGAGCATGTCTACGCCCTCAAACAGGTTCCACGACTACAGAGGGGCCGTACAAGAGCCAAGGAAAACAGAACCATTGAACCCGTACCGGCAAAAGACCTAATCAAATCAATGCTGCACATGGATAAAACAATGCGCAACATGGTTAGAGTCCATTATCTTACAGGTATGAGGCCCAGTGAACTACTCACAATGCGTTGGGAAAACATCACTTATGAAAATGGCATTCTGTTATATCGTCCCAACGAACACAAAACAGACTGGAGAGGTACGGAAAGAATTGTTCCGCTAGGTAGACGTGTTCAAAAACTGATTGGTTACGGCGATACAGGCTATGTTTTTACAAACATTAGAGGTCAGCAATATACAATTTGTGGCTATCGTTCCAACGTAAAAAACGCTTGTAATCGAGCTAAAATTACTATCTGGTCACCACTTCAACTTAGACATAATGCTGCTACTAGATTTGAAAATAAACTAGGCACTAAAGAAGCTCAGATTTTGTTAGGTCACAGCAAGCCATCGACTACTGAAATATACATTTCAAGAAGTTTTCGAAAATCATTAAAAAATATCACACAGTATTTATAGCAATTTACTACTATGTAAATGTAGAAACGATTCCTTTAATTCGGGTGAAATTGTATGGCTAAATCAAAAAGTAAACACGCAAAATACTATCCAATTGATCTTCATGTTCATAGCGTAGCATCTGTAGATTTTAAATATCAGGATGTGATTACATTGCCTGAAGAAATCGAATCATGTAAAGACAATGTTGAACGTGAAAGAAAACTTATTGAAAATAAATTATATGAAGATTGGTACAAGATTCTTGTTGATAGAAAAAATAAGGTCTATGAATCATTAGAATCTGCACAGCCTCAACAGTGGGGTATTATTGGCATAACGGATCATAACTTATATCGATTTGCTACATACTTATCAAAATTTGCATGGGATAATAAAGATGAACATAATTTAATAATTCTGCCTGGAATTGAATTAGAAGTTAGGTTCGACTTAAAAGGAAAAGAGTGCCGTGTACATATTTTATGTCTTTTCGAACCTGAAGCAGATGCTGAAAAAATCAGCAATATTATACGAACATCAACACCTGAAGGAATTCATTGGGAGTATGGCTCACCGATTCAATTAGATAGCTTTCATAAATTTATACATAATCTAAGGAACAACAAAGCAGGATCTGTTATATGTGTGGCAGCTCATATTAGTTCTACAAAAGGATTATCGAACGAGACAAAAGAGGCCATCTTATCTGATATTGATGCGCAAATTTCGAAAATCAACATGGAAATTGATTCAATAACAGCTAGTAATCTAAAAGAGGTAAAGAAAGAGAAAAAAATTTCCAAACTAAATGATGAGATTGAGACATTAAACATACAAAGAAATAATGCCGATGCTATTTCATTAGAAGTTCTACGAGAAATAGGCAAATGCGGCTTTGATGCATTGCAGGTAAGCCGCTTTCAGGACAGAAAGCATTATAGATTCTTACATCGTTTTAGAGAAAAGTATGGTCGTTCAATAACAATTCAATGTTCTGATGCACACAAAGTGGATTTGATATTTTTATGCAATGAAAATATACCACATATAAAAATTCAAAATTTAAACACAACAACAAAATCTTCTGATTTTTTCAAAGATTTAACAAATAAAGCATTACGTTACGGCGAAACAAGATATAGATACCAGAAGCCGGATCAAACCAGATACTGGATAGAATCAATTACAATTGATCATGATGATGCTGAAGGAATGAAATTCTGGCATACATCTGATTCAACATCAAATACCATATCTTTTTCCCAGAATTTAAATTGCATTATTGGGGGACGCGGTTCAGGTAAAAGTTCTTTAATAGAAGCATTAAGTTTTGCGTGCAACAACGATGATTACTTATCTACGATGAAGGATCGTGATTACTATCAACGCGCCACATATACTTTATCTGGTAACAATGTAAATATAAACTGGAAGCTTTTTCGCCACCCAGAGCTAAAAGATATTACAAATGGGAAAATGGCTACGAAAAGATATTTTGATCCAAAGTTTAATCATGATTTCATAACCTGCTACGAAGATAAAAATAAGATCAATATTGAGAAATCACATCTTCCCAAAATTAGTGTCTATCGTTTAAATGAAATTGAAAAACAATCTGAACCCCACAATTTACGTGAATTAATTGACAATGTTAAACCACAAACGATGCTAGAATTTTCACAAGAAGAAAATAGCTATAGAACTAAGCTAATAGAAAACAGGACTAAAATTGTAAATAAAGCAAAAGCAATCAATGACCTCACTTCAAACGATACACCTCTTTCAAACTACTGCATCAGAAAAAAAGCATTCAATCAAGTTAATACAGATGAGATGATTCAAACATATAAAAAGATAGATAAATTAACTTCAGCAAAAATTGCAACAAGTGATTTACTCACTTTTTTAAACCAACAGCTAAATGACTTCAAAATCAATTTTCAAAATGAATTTGATAAAACAAAAAAAGATATTATCGATCACTTAGCACGAGAAGATTCAGCTAATAATACTATATTCAAAGATATTCACGATTACGTTTATAGTAATGATAGTGAATTTCAAGAACTAAACTCGGTTTATCAAACTTTTATAAATGGATTAAACTTAAATATTGAAAAGCTGAATGGCATCAATTCAACAATTGAAAAAAGTCTTGCTATTGAAAATAAAACATTAGAAGAGAATGGATTACCTAAAGGCACACTCAGTCGAAACAAAAAACGAGAAGCACTATTAACAGCGGAAAAACAATTAAGAGAATATTTTGATTTAGTAGATGATTATGACAACCTATTAGAGGAAAGAAAATCACTATACAAACAATACAAAGACGCTTTTGAATCAAAAAGAATAGCCAGAAATGAAATAATAAGTAATTTAAATACAACATTATCAGAAAGTATCAATACAGATATGTTTGATATCTCAATTCATCTAGATGAAAATTTCGAAGCAGAGAATCATGTTGAAAATCTACAACAAATAATAATGCTTTCGGGCAAAAAATATACATTGAACCGTGCTCGTAACATATTCAAAATTAATGCTAACAGGAATATTGAAGAAATTGTTGAGATGTTTTTACATGGCAACATGGATATGAGAAACATAATTATTGACACCCGCTATGCCGCAGTAACTGGTGGAATTGACGAGAAATCAGCAATCGAAATAATACAAAGCGCTGCTTGCTATGAACGTATCGACATGCCAGCAATTGAACATATCGTTGATGATACTGAAAATTATGATAAATTAAAAAATGGTTTACTAGTATTTACAAATACCAAACCAAGCAAGCTAACAATCGACACTGTCCTTAAACTTCATGAATCTAGATTTCATGATATGCCAAGTGTCACATTAAAAGATATGTCTAACGGTAACTCTGTAATTTCAAGTACATTGACAAATATGTCACCAGGTCAAAAATGCAGTGCAATGCTTCCAATTATTATTATGCTCAGTAATTCTCCATTAATTCTAGATCAACCTGAAGACAACTTAGATAATAGACTGCTACGCCAGATTATTGTAAACACCCTTAGCGCTATAAAACTAAAAAGACAAATAATTATCGCAACACATAATCCGAATATTCCGGTATTAGGTGATTCTGAACAAATTCATATTTTACGTAGCACGAACAACAAAAGCACCACAATAGATACTTCGGGTGATTTGGATTCTCGCAATGTCATTAAGCACATAACTGATTTAATGGAAGGTGGACGAGAAGCATTTCAATTCAGACAAACCATATACCAGTCACATTGGAATGATGATTTTGTTTTTGAGGATTAAAGAATCTGAAGCTCGTTTGCAACCAATAGGTCAGCGGTTCAAGCCCGCTAGGCTCCATTAAAAAGTCGGAAATAACCAGCCAAAGTAGATAACTTCACGTTGGCTTATTTTCGTTGACAGGAATTTACATTTCGAGACAAATAAAGGACTTACTGGTGGGATCAATTGATGTGTTGTAATTAAAAACTAATTCTAACACCTGCATAGATATTGTTGACAATAAAATCTTCCGGAATAAATTCAACGTTGTATTGTACAGTAAAACTAATCGGAGCTTCATGACTGATACCGATGAGATTGACCCCGATAAGGCCAGAGTCACGGCCGGGGCCGATGCCACTGTATGCAAATGATTCGTCGCCAGCTGGTACACCTACATTTACCGTAGCAATCGGATCAAGGTATTCGTGCTCCCAAAAGCCTACTAATTCCGGCACAAGCAGCATCGCTGACGTGTCGTATTCATAAGTCGCGCGGAAGCCAAGGCGCGTCACAAATGAATTGCCGTTGAATGCGCCAACATCAAGATTCAAACTGTCAGCACCGGTTTCATTGTGCGAACCAATCTGAAGATTGACCCACTGTAATGCAAGCTGTGGACCAAAGCCCCAATTGCCAGATTTAAACTCATAACCACCTGTTGCCAGTGCCTGCAGGTAGAAGCCGGTCGGATCACTTTCAGCTACACGGTCAATACCGGGTGAAATAATGCGGCGATTGTTTTCATAAAAGTTTACACCGCCGCCAAATAGTCCTGATGCATAGAATCCGTCTTCGTTGAACCATGTCATGTACATGCCGGTATTGATGCTGTTGAATGAACTGGTTCCTTGGCCGCTATCGACGGTGATGCCTGTGTTTGAATAACCAACGAACGCACCAGCCGCGAGCATATCGAGAATGCGATAGTCAAAACCAAGTGTCACACCACCCGTATTGAATTCGTAGCCTGCTTGGCTTGAGGTTGAATCAAAATCGCCAAACGTACCGAATCCATTGACCCATGCACCCCAGATGTCTTTGCCAGCACCTGAGAAGCGGTTGGTTTCCTGTTGCTGCTCAAGTGTTTGTTGCGTCTGCATTGCAAGCATCATCGCGAATTCTGGGTCAGCGGATTCGCTTGCATTGGTATTTTCTGGTGTGTTCACATTAAGGTTGTTCGACCAAAGCTTTGGCAAGCCATTACGCAATTCATTGAGTCGACCATTAAAGTTATTGTTCTGTACGTCAATCCCTTTAAAGGTTGCTTCGGCTTGCGACACTAGATAGTTTGGCACGATCTGCTCAAAGGCAACGACCAGTTCCGTGTCAGTGAGATTTTGAAGTTGCGTAATCACAGTTGCCATGTCACCAGTGGGGCTACTATCTGCTATTCGCGCAAATGCTTCTGCTGCTGAAAAAAGGTTACGTTGTGTCACAACATCTGTAAACGGAACTCCAATCAATTCAATGATGATATCATTTGCATTGTAAGTTGCTTCGATATTGAATGAGCCGAAGTTGTCGGTGATTGAACTGAAGGTGCCACTAACCCCATCGTCTGCAGTAAGGATGGTAAATGTATCACCATTTGTTGGGCTATAACCAGCCAGTCTAAGTACGTTCAGCGTACCGTCTATTGCAGCAGCGCCGGTCACATCGATAAAGTCGTTGCCGGTACCGGGACCCGCTGTGGAAGCGATCTCCATGTCATAAATACTTGTACTGGTCAGTGTAAGGCTGCCGCCAACGGTCATGGTTCCCGGGCTAGTTCCGGGTGCCATCGTGCCTGAGTTGGTGTAGTTGCCTGCAAAGTTCATAACGCCGCCTAGCGTCGCGCCACTAGCCACGTTGATATTTGAACTGGCGAGGCTTCCGTTTATGATTAACGTACCCGCATTGACGGTGGTATCACCAGTGTATGTATTTGAATCATTGCTGAGTGTGACAGTACTTGAACCTGTTTTTGTTAAAGCGCCATCGCCACTAATGACACCTGAAAGCTCAAAATCACTACTACCACCTGTGGTGAGAGTGTCGCCGAGTGTAACCTCAATATTATTGCTAACCGCGCGTGCATCATCGTCAGACTCTATTGTTGAGTTGCTGGTGACAAGCATATCGCTTGTGCCTAGTGCATTGTTATGACCGAGAATCAACGAACCACCTGTAAGCGAGGTACCTCCAGTGTAGGTATTGTTACCACTGAGTGTTAAGGTACCTAGATGTGCTTTTCTCAGTCCACCATCGCCTGAGATCACCCCGTTGAGTTGTAAATCTGAAGTGCCAGAAACGTAAAGTGTGTGTGTATCTGCTATAGATATCGTGTTGTCAACTGAACGGACATCGTCATCAGACTGGATTGTTGCAGTTGAAGCAATTGTTAGGTTACCTATACCAATCGCATTATTATGGCCAAGTACAAGCGTACCAGTTGACAGCGTTGTTCCTCCTGAATAGGTACTATCGCCACTAAGCGTGACAGTAGAGCCATCTAGATCCATGAAAATTGCTAAAGCACCATCGCCCACAATTCTGTCTGTCATCTCAAGATCATTTGCACCATCAACCGTTAATGTAGCCCCTGAACCGATTGTAACGCTGTTCGCTATCGAACGCGCATCATCAGTCGATTGTATATTCGCATCGCCATCTACTGCAAGCAAAGCCGTTCCCAACGCATTATCATGACCGAGTATGATCGTACCATTCGATAGTTGGGTACCACCTTCATAGGTATTGTTTCCTGTAAGCGTTAGCGTTCCGGTACTGGCATGTCCAAGTCCACCACTACCTAAGATGAGGCCTGTGAGTGCAAGGTCATTACTGCCACTAACCGTCAGTATATTACCGACGCCAATATCGATCGTATTTCCGATCGTGCGTGCATCATCATTCGATTGAATCGCACTTTCGCCAATCACCGCCATAGCACCAGTACCCAATGCACTATCGTTACCCAGTACAATCGTGCCGTTAGAAAGTGTTGTGCCACCAGTGTATGTATTGCTACCCGTAAGTGTGAGTAGGCTGTCTCCATTATTACTTAATGCACCATCACCGAAAATCGTACCTGTTATCGTTAGATCGTTAATACCCCTCCGAGTGAGTGTCGCGCCAGTATTAAGCAATACGAAATTACTGAATGATCGTTCATCGTCATCAGACGCAAGAGCTGCATTACTGGCCACAACTAACGCCCCCGAGCCCAAAGCGTTATCGTTACCCATAACGAGTGTACCAGCGTTTAGCATGGTATCACCGGTATGTGTGTTGTTTCCCCCCAAGGTTAATGAACCAGTCGTGTTGACCTGAATTTCAAAAGACGCAGTACTTGATATGTCACCGTTCAGGGTTAGACCATTACTACCAGCAACGTTTAGATTTCCTCCTTGGAGTGCAATGTTATTATTAATAACTCGTACACTGTTATCAGATTCAATGGTTCCATTATCTGTAACAGATAATGAACCTGTTCCCAGTGCATTATCATGGCCAAGCACAAGCGTACCTGCATTAAGTGTTGTACCACCAGAGTATATATTATTGCCGCTGAGCGTAAGTGTGCTACTACCTGTTTTGGTTAAGCTACCTGTGTTACTTATTGTGCCGGTCAGAGCAAGATCATTACTACCACTTATTGTCAGTCCACTTACGAGTCCAATGGTATTATTGATCGATCTTGCATCATCATTTGATTCGAGGCTTGAAGTACCCGTTACAATTAACGTTGCTGTTCCTAACGCATCATCATTCCCCAGCACAATTGTGCCAGCAGATAACGACGAGGTTCCACTAAACGTATTTGATCCGGTTAGTGTTACAACCGTATTCGTATCCTTGGCAAGACCGCCAGTACCTGAAATTACACCACTTAAAGTTAGATCATTATCACCCAGAAAGCCAAGGGTCGCACTTCCTGTCAGACTAAAGTTATTACTAATAGACCGCGAATCATCATCAGACTCAACACTTGAATTTACAATTAAATTTACACCACCGGTACCAAATGCATTGTCATGACCAAGAACCGTTATTCCACCATTGATCGTTGTTCCGCCGGAATATGTGTTGTTACCATTTAGCCTAAGTCGATTATTACCTCCATTTATTGTTATGCTTCCATTACTACTGATGACACCATCTAAAGTGATATTATTATTATTCGATAAATCTAAGGTGAGGCTGCCGTTCGCATCCAGATCGATTTGATTACCAACTGTCAAAAACTCAATACCAGAACTAATCGTGCCTCCGTCCGTTTCTACAAACAATCGGCCAACACCTAATGCATCATCATTACCAAGAACAAGATTAGCCCCCCCCGTCAAAAGCGTGTTGCCACTATATGTATTCGCGCCATTTAGCGTCAACGTACCCGAACCACTATCAGTAATCGCAACACGGCCGGCCCCAGAAATCACACCGTCCAATGTCAGGTCATTGCTCCCCGAATAAAAAAGTGTACCCCCGTTACCAACTGAAAAATTATTGCTAATCGCACGCGCATCATTATTAGATTGAAGATCTATATTATTTACGGTGACATCACCTGTACTAAACGCATTATCATTGCCAAGTACAACAGTGCCAGCTGAAAGCGTCGTACCGCCAGTATATATATTGTTGCCTGTAAGTGTGAGTGCACCGGTTCCAATCTTACTGAGCCCACCAGTACCGGAAATCGTATTTACCATCGCCAGATCGTTACTACCACCCACTGTGAGCGTGGCGCCATTACCCACATTTATTTGATTGCTAATCGTTCGTGCATCATTATCTGATTCAAGGGTTGCACTGCCAGTCATTTGAACACCACTCGCTCCCAAAGCATTGCCGCTGCCAACGACAACTGTACCTGAATTCAGGAGCATATCACCATTAATTGTATTGTTTCCAGTCAGTGTTAATGTACCTGTTGTATCAATAATCACTCCCGTAAACGAGCCTGTAATATCGCCGTTCAGCGTCAAATCATTACTACCACCTATAGTTAAATTACCTGACGCAACATTAATATCATTGTCAATCACTCGTGCATCGTTATCAGATTCAATTGTTCCACTACTTGACATGATTAAAGAACCTGTTCCCAGTGCATTATCATGGCCAAGCACGAGCGTCCCGGTATCGACAACAGTACCACCTGCGTGAGTGTTGTTACCTGAAAGTGTAAGTGTATTGGAACCCAGAAGTTCAACATTCCCCCCAGTGCCTGAAACGATGCCAGAAACCTCAACGTCGTTGTTGCCATCAACAGCCAGAATCACCCCTCCCCCATCACTTAAATCGACATTACCTGATATCAAAATATTCCCTGTAGTGGCATCCACCGCTAGCTCGGAACCAGTTCCAATCAAATCAACATCAATAGTCATTATGCCGGTTTTTTCATTCTCAATGCCTGCGGAGTTATTCATCGTAAACGAACCGCTACCGGCCAACGTATAATCGCCGTCCGCACCTGTATTGCTAAGGACGAGACCATTGATATTGGTATAGTTAAGGTCGATCCCGGTTAAAGAGAATGGCGAGGAGCCATTACCGGACTGCATCGTGATTGTGCCATCGACATTAGCAGCGGGAGCACTCCCACCAACCCAGTTAGCATCTACTGTCCAAACATTGCTTGTACCACCAGTAAACGTAACGTTTGCCGCTTGTGTCATTGTTGAGCTGAAGGTACATATTGATAGCAAAAGCGCAGAATAGCATTTCATATTAGTAACCTAATAATCAATATAATAACTTATTGTTAATAAACTAAACCAAACCACCGTTTCAGGAAATTATTAAAACATAAGAATATTAATGCTTACTTCTCACCTTCGGTACTTTATTTGAACTAAGTTGAATTGAGAATATAGTTTTATTTATTTCAAAAAAAACGCTTGCAACAACATCCGTACTGCAATCATCCCATATAAAACAAGCAATAAATTTGTCGGTAATTTTTTATCATTACAAGCCGCCAAGAATAAGAATTACCTTAGATTTCTAGCTAAATAATAAGAATAACATGTAAGAAAAACACTGATTAAAAATGATTATTAGCTTTATTGCTTAAATTTACATGAAATTGAAATAGATCCGCAAACAATATCGAATTAGAGCTATTTATAATCAAATAACAATTGATTGTCATTAATAAAACAACAGACCATTTTTATACTAGAAGCATTCTAATCGTTGAATAGTTTTTTAATTTACACCCCTATACACTAACGAATCATGTGCGATTCCATATGCGTGTAAAAAAAACGAAGGAAAACAAACCTACCAACTTGCAACTTGTTCGTAGACCACGATGCGCGGCATATACCATCATCAACTGCGACTGCAATCAAAAAGAGTGACGTATGCCCTCAATATTATTGAGGTAGTGTAGGTTAAACTATGACTTCGAAAATACCTTAAATTCACATTATGGGACGTAGCAATGTATTCATATGTTCTAGACGCGAGATAATAACGAGTAAATAGCAGCTAGTATTTTTTATCGTGCAAACAGAATAGTAGTGAATGATTGGTTAAATGATCAACTAACTTCAACAAAACTGGTTATTGTTTGTAACCAGCGGGCGAGCGGCTCAAGCCCGCTAGGCTCCATTAAATGGAAACCTCTAAATCGTAATGGTTTAAAGGTTTTTATTTCTCCCCCAGACTCTCAGCACATCCTTTAAAACCTTAACACGTCACCTAAATGAATAAATCTGCACATCAAAGTGTTAGATATTTGGCCCCAGTAACTCAGCCACGCACTCGAACACGACTTTCATATTAAAACACTCTTTTTCGCACTAAGAAATACACATGCAGCACTCGTCTCAGCGCTCAACCCGGCCTATTATCAATTGGTAGCAGTTTTCAGCAGAGGTATAGGTATGCAACAATCTAGCAGCCGAAATCAGCGGCCTCTTTTCAAGCAATACGGAGTAATTGCAATGATTATCCTGTCATTTGCTGGCTTCTCATGTAGCCGCAAAGATATTGAAACTGCAAGCAAAGCCCCTGACCCAATCCTTGATGAGAAATTGGATACACAGGTCGAAACTAAATTAATCACCAAGCAAGACGATGCAGCAATCATGGCAGCTTCCTTCAAGCCAAAGAAAGTTGTAGAGAATAACAATCCTTCAACGAAATCAGCCATCCTTGCAGGCGGTTGTTTTTGGTGCACCGAAGGTGTTTTCGAACATCTAGATGGTGTCATCAGCGTAGAGTCAGGCTACACAGGTGGTGACGCAGATACAGCTAATTACCAAGCCGTCACTACAGGCCGCACCAAACACGCTGAAGCAATCAAAGTCGTCTACAATCCCAATGTCGTAACCTATGGCCAACTATTAAAAATCTTCTTCACTGTTGCACACGACCCCACAACACTCAACCGCCAAGGCAACGACATCGGCCCACAATATCGTTCTGCTATCTTCTACGAAACACCTCAGCAAAAACAAATCGCAGAGCAATACATCAAACAACTCGAAAGCGAAGGTACCTTCAATAATAAAATCGTCACCATAATCGAACCCCTTGAAACCTTCTATCCTGCAGAAGCCTACCACCAAGATTACGCAGCCAACAATCCATACCAAGCGTACATCAGGTTTCAAGCTTTACCAAAAATCGACAAGCTTAAAAAAGCTTTCCCTGATCAATATAAATCCAAATAAACATAACAAAAGCCCACGCAACAATGTGTGGGCTTTTTCTTATTAATGTTCTCAATCGTTCAAAACGATCGATTAAAATAGTCTGGGAATACTGTTGCTAATCCAAAGTAAGCCGCTCCTCTAGGCACAAACATCAACACCAAAAATATCCCGGCTTCATTCAATTGCATACCAAACATCAAAGCCGTCGGCACACCACACAAGAAGATGTACGGCGCCATACATGCCGCTAAATACCAAGGATCAAACCCAGCAATTGCCATGATCTGCACTAACGCAACATCGCATATCGCTGCAGGCAAAAATGTCAACGCTGCAATCTTTAACAATGTCGTTTTCAAATCGGCAAATGCTAAATCAAACCATTTCGCAACAAAAAGCAACGCCCACAAAGCAGTTGGAATAAACAACACAATTTGTGCCGCTATCGCTGCGATCCCAACATACGATCCTGTAGCAGCGTCTCCCATGACGTAAATACTCAACGCCATCGTCACTAACCATCCAACCGGTATACAGATCAAAGGCAAATACCAGTCTTTCACAACCGAAGGCGTGATGTCATCAACTCGTTCATCCAATGCACGCTTTACAGCCGATGTTTGACCACAAGCCTGTGCATACAAACCAAACGAATGCTGAGACCCACTTTGCCCTTTTACTGCTTCCTGATTCGCTCCAGCCTTACTGCTTTTCTTCACTGAAACTTCTGGATTTTTCGGTATAAATGCATGACCACACGGGCAGCCTAACTCCTTGCCTGCAAAGTGTGACTTCCATACATACTTCTTACCACACGACGGACACGATACCGTTAGTGATGTTGATGTTGTCATAGTATTGCCACCCTCACTCAGCTTTACTGATGCATCGTCCCGTTAAACAGATCTTTCACAGTCTTGGGATGATGAATATTGCTAATATTCCCTTTTTCATCGAAGAAAACTTCCGTCACTTCATTAGCTGAAAATGCATAGATGAAAATAAACCCATCTTTATAAACATTGTTCTTAACATTATCCTCTACTTCGTCCTTCTTAAATTTCAGTTCAGGACCATATCCAAGTCGTGCTTCTGGATTAATCGGTATAAATTTTCGTGGTGCACGTTCATCTACAACGTCCGCCCAGGACATACCGACCTTGATATTGTTTTCAAAATTTTTCTGCTGCTCAACTGGATCTAGATTTGCAAAACCACCGCCATAGTACAAACCCACCAATGCCAATACGACAAGGATAAACACAACTGCTAATGCTTTCATTATGATGCTCCCTCAGAGATATAAAATTAGTTTCTTGATTCAGTAAAGAAAAAATGACTATAAAAATACTAACGACAAAACAGATGATGATTTGAAATTTACTTCAATGAATGAAGCATGTGTAACAGAATAACAAACACACACCTAACAACAAGATGATTCATCAAATTATTACAAAAAAATAAACCCTATCATCTCTACCTGATTTCATATTCTACTATTACATTAAAAACAGATATGAGAATTTAACATACAAAATGTGCATCTTTGCCTTTCAACCATATCTTCTCTCTACATTAACAATTTAAACTCTACGCCGTCTTGTTAACATGCCGCCCAACATAAACAGCATCGATCCCAACGCACTAGGTGTTGGCACAGCAACCGGGTTGCCTACCCCCTGCCCTAACAGACTTGGATCAACCTGCCAGCCAATATCTGCAAATACAGCATAATCCAGCGCCGTTAGCAGATTTCGCTCACCAACACTAATCAAAGGATCTAATGCCAGTTCATTTTCATGCAAACCTTCTTCAAAGTGACCACCACCATCTTCCGTCGACAACGGCACCAAGCTCTCACCAAACAACTCTGCTGTTGTTTCACCTGTGAAAAACAGTTCGCCATTAATCTCGGTCACCAGATTATCAAACGAATCCGCAAGACCAAAACCAAAAACATGCCCTAATTCATGAACTGCCACCGATAGAAAATCGACATGCGAATTTGTTAAACCATCTGTACCTTCTGAATCCCAATACCAGTCCAGATCAAACCCACTTGCAGTAATACTGGAATCAAAAGTAATCTGTCCACCCCACAATGAAAAATCATTTGCTTCCGCACCTAACGTTGTTCCTTGTCCACGACTAAGAACATTGTTACCAAACTCTGTATTTGGAAATACCTGATAACCACCAGGCCCCGCAAACGCGGCAGCATCCACATCCTGCGCCCCGACATAAATCAATACTTCATTTTGGTCTAATTGCAAGTTAGATACAGTTTGCGTACCACCATTTGTCGGATCAGTTAAAACTGCATTCCACGAATTAATACCGCCCGTTGGATTGATTGCATTAAGATTATCTGAAAACGCACTTTCATAATACGAAGCCGCCGTTTCCAACGCATTACGTCTCTGCTCACCTGTCGAGCCATCCTCATACGTCACACCTTCTGTAAAGAAACCTGTGACCGTATTACCATCCGATGTTTGATAGTTGCCTGTATCAAAGCTGTAATCAAAACTGACATTGATCGCGTCCGCCTTCGTAACCAAAGCCAAAGGCAAACCAACTCCAAGCGCAACAATAGCGCCCTGCTTAGTAATGATCGCAGCTATAGCCATATCATTCCTCTTCTCTATCAATTCAATCTATATCTTTGATTATTTTTACCGATGCATGTATCCCGAGAGATAAGCCAAGAACTTTAGTGATCAGTCAGTCGAAAAGCAAAGAACATACAAGAAAACCCCTCCGTAAATCGAAGGGGTTCATGACTGTTTAGCATTTTCATGACAATTTAGGATTCGCCAATCGTCAGATCCGAAAGCTTGTCTACTTGGCCATCCGCAATCTTATCGAATCCCGAGCCCAACTCACCGATAGGATCTGGCGGCGCTATCTCTACAACCTTCTCACCAAGCTTCGCTTCTCCCGACCTCACCTTATCTTCAAACTTCTTACACTCAGCAAGCAAAGCATCCAGAATCTCTTCTTCCTTCACATTCGCGACTCGCTGACCTTGCACATAAATAATCCCACGCCGGTCACCTGCAAAAATCGCAACATCCGCGCCTTCCGCTTCCCCCGGCCCATTCACGATACAACCCATCACCGCCACCTTAATCGGTAACTCAATCTCTTCAGCCAACACCTTTCGAACATCCTGAACCAGCGTAAACAGATCAACCTGAATACGACCACATGTCGGGCACGCAATCAGATCAACACCCTTACGTTCACGCAATTCCAAACAGTACAACATCTCAAGCGCATCTTCGACTTCATATATCGGATCATTCGCATAAGAAATACGCACCGTGTCACCAATACCACTCGCAAGCAGATGCCCCAAAGGTACAACCGACCGGATGCTCCCCGTCTCACGAGGTCCAGCATGCGTAACACCTAAATGCAATGGATGATCAAACCGTTTTGAAATTTCTGTATAAGCAGCAATACACAAATTTGGGTCAGGCGATTTCGCACTAATCACCACATCATAAAAATCACGCTCATAAAAAATATCAAGATACTCTTCAAGCTTCGCAATCATGATCGCCAAAAAGTGACCATGTTTATTATTCGAGAACACACCACCCAACTCTTTCATTCTTTTCTGTTTGTCTTTACGCTCAATAATCGAGCCTTCATTCACCCCAATACGAATCGGCACTCTCTTCTCTTTACAAGCATCAATCACCGCTTCAACTTGCTTGCGATCCGAAATATTACCCGGATTCAAACGGATCTTATGAACCCCAGCTTCAATCGCGTCCAAAGCTCTCTGAAAATGAAAATGCACATCCGCAACAATCGGCACCTTCACCTGCGGAATGATCTCCTTCAGCGCATCTGTATCCTTCTTCTCTGGCACTGCGACTCGAACAATATCCGCACCACCCGCTGCCAATTTATTGATCTCAGCAACACACTTATCAATCTCATACGTATAGCCCGACGTCATCGTCTGCACACTCACCGGTGCATCGCCGCCAATCTTAACGTAACCATGATGATCTGAGCCAAGTATAACCTGCCGAGTTGGTCTTCTTTGAGCCATGTCTGGGTAAACCCCTCTGTGTATCTGATATCGAAATCAATACTTCTCGCATAACAATCGCCGCATCCTTCGCAGCATTGCAGACCCAAGTATAGCTGATATGTACCCGCAACGTCAGACCTTATCGAAACTTCAACACATTCACATTGAATTAATCAACCGTCCCAAACACTATGAATTTAAGACTTAAAAATCTCCTAATGTATTATTCGTCCCATCAGATGATGGATACTGCAGCCCCCTCAGATTCTCTGGCTGATACGGCCCCGGCCTGAACGGTAACGACGGACTCACACCCAACTCTTGCGGATAGGGTTGCCTTCCAAAACGCCACAGATACGTATACAACGGCGAACGATAAATCGAATAGAAACCAACGCCCAACGCCGCCTGCTGAAAATCATAAAAATGACCCCAAGGTGGGAACAGCGGATTAAACGGAATGTTATTAAACCGATACGGCCCATAACGCTGCAACGTCCGCGCACCCAGTGGCACAAAATCTGCATTCGAATAAGAACCCAGCCCATATTGCGGCCCATTATAAGGGTTATTACGCAGTCGACTCTCAGCAAAATTGCGCTGCCTGTAAAACTCAGATTGCCCCCTCAACCGATCAATCGCACCGCCACGAGGCGAATAAACCCCAGGCCCATATCGCTGGATCAAACCAGTCCGCCCCGCACCCGGCCCCACCAATCCCGGACTACCAACACCACCTCGCCCAATTCCCCCAGCTCCCCCTGCACCGCCACCACCTATCAATTGAGCCACTACAACCTCACCACCCCACAAACTCATCAACAACACCAACCCGAAAACAAAACCAATTCGAGCTGTTACAGTTCGTTTTTGCTGAAGTTTTACCATGACTAATCATTCCGCACCCATCCTGCCGAATCAACGCAGAGAACCATGTAGATAAGCGCGGCGACCCACCTCCCACAACCCTCTCTCCACCTTTGCCTCATTCAAGCCATTCATGTATTTTGTACTACACTGGATACATTCGTATCGACTGCAAAAATGGGTTATTGCAGTTCATTATTTCTCTATATCAGAAAGTGGTTGATATATGCCCGGCAGAAAGCTTTACCCCCTCCGTTTCGCCCCCATATACAAAGAAAAAGTATGGGGCGGCCGCACTCTCAAAGTCCTCGACCGTGAACTCCCCGGCAACGACGACATGCCCATCGGTGAATCATGGGAACTCGCTGACTTAAACCAAACCTCCATCTCAGGTGGCGGCGGCGGTGCTGAACACTCCCATATTCAAAACGGCGAACTCAAAGGTCGCACCATTAACGACATCATCAAAGAATTCAAATCCGCCATCACAGGCACCCTCCCCCTCACAGACGACGGCTCATTCCCTCTTCTCGTCAAATTCCTCGACGCAAACACAAACCTCTCCGTCCAGGTCCATCCCAACCAAGCCTACGCCGACACACATGCCGATGCATTCCTGAAAAGTGAATGCTGGTACGTCCTCCACGCCGAAGAAGACGCCGTCATCTACAAAGGCGTTAAAGAAGGCACAACCGAGGAACTCTTCCGTCAAGCAATCAAAGAAGACCGTGTCGAAGAATTGCTCATAACCGTCCCCGTAAAAGTAGGTGACTGTCACTACGTTCCAAGCGGCACATGCCACGCCTTGGGCGCCGGCATTTTGGCAGCCGAAGTGCAAACACCTTCCGACACAACCTTCCGCGTCTACGACTGGGGCCGTGAAGGCCGTGAACTGCACATCGAACCAGCAATGCAATGCATCAAGTTCGGCCCTGCAGACACAGCAAAAAACGAACCCATGATCACAACCGAAGGTCAATCCTCAATCCGCACGCAACTCATCGAATGTGATTACTTCAAACTCGATCGCTTTATCGCAAAAACTGATTTCACCGACAACATCAACGAATCAGAACCAGTCGTCTGGATGGTTCTTGAAGGCGAAGGTCACTTCAAATGTGACGCCTCACCTCACGTCGCTTTTGAAAAAGGTCAAACACTCCTCCTCCCACCCGGTATGAGCAATTGCTCAGTCGAAATGACCGCAGGCACAACTTGGCTTGAAGTCACTTTCCCACAAGCAGCCAAAGACAACCGCATCGCATAATATCTAATCATCAATTAGACACTAAAAAGGCTCACGTTTTTGTGAGCCTTTTTCATTATCACACTGGCTTCAAAGCATCAAACACATCACGTTTCTCAAACGCTGTCACCGCCGTATTCTCATCCGCTGCCCCATAATAAACATAAAACAAATCATCCCTTTCAACCACAGCCGTCGGGAACACCACATTATCGACAAACCCCTTCGTCTCATATTCCTTTTTCGGCAGCATGATCGGCTCCATCGTCTGCATTATGATCTTCGTCGGATCATCCTCATCCAACACCAACACACCAGCTGTATACTTCCCAACTCCCTCTTCACCATGCGCCTTATCCGATCCATGATAAAACGTCATGTACCCCATCTTCGTTAACACTGGAGGCGTCCCCCCACCAATACGATCCCTGTGCACACTTTTCGCCGCACCAAGCAACTGCTCATGTTGCCCCCAATGAATCAAATCATTCGAGTACGCCATCCATATCTCAGGCCGTGAAAATCCCAACGAGGGCATTGGCCGATGCATCGCAGCAAACTGTCCATTCACTTTCTCCGGAAACAAAATCACATCCTTATTATCCGGCGGCAAAATAATCCCATGACGACTAAACGACTTAAAATCCTTCGTCGACATCAACCCCGTCGCAGCTCCATGAGGCGACACCGCAACATACGTCATGTAATACGTATCACCAATCCTCGTAATCCGCGGGTCCTCCAGCCCATAAACCTCATACTCACTCTCAGGACATATCGTCGCCACCTGTTTATCAATCGTCTTCCCATCCTTCGACAAAAACACCCTTAAATGCGAGATAAATCGCAACCGAATCAGACCACTACTATTCATCTGATAGAGCCTTGGATCAGACAGATCAACATCCTTCTTATCCAACCAATCCACCGCCATTCCATCGCCACCCTCATACACAAACCGAGGCGACGCAAACGCATCATCACGCTTATCCAACAACTCCTCCACTACCCTCGCCACAATATAAGTATCACCACTCTCCTCATGCTGCACAACACCCGGATTAAACGCACCCACAACACGCATCCCTTCATGCGCAGGCCTCAAATCACTCGGCCTCAACATACACTCACTAAACACTCGCTTTAGCATCGATGTTCCCCTTATGCTTCTCTTCTAATGCTATCGACCATCATCCCGCACCCATACACCATTCTCCACTTAGGAAAATCATAGTGCCCTCCCCCTCCCATTTTTCTCACCTTCCAATAAAAAAACCGCCAGCCTTACGACTAGCGGTTTTGTTCATTCAATCATTATCTGAATTAGCCCGGCAGATACTTCATCCAGAACCGTGACCAGTTCTTATGGAAGAACTTCTCAATATCACCATCCTTAAACCCGCGCCCGGACAACACGTCCGCAAACTTCTGCAAATCACGGTACGTATCAACCTCAGTCGGAATCCAATCCGCACCAAAGCCGCCATCCATATCAGTACCAAAACCAACATGGTCCGTATTCCCAGCCAGATCACAAACCCTCACCACATGATCAGCTAACTCATTGATAGACACATCATGCGGAATCACGCGATCAAATTGACCACGAATCATCGACACACAAAGTACCGCACCAATCACACCATCCCTCTCAATAATCGTCTTGAACTGTGCATCCGTCATCTGTCTCGACGAATCCGCAATCTCACGACAATTCGTGTGCGTCGCAATCAAAGGCCCCTTATACGTATCAACCGCCTGCGCAAAACTTTCATCCGCGATATGCGATAAATCCAACACAATCCCAAGCCGATCCATTTCCTTCAACAACTCAAAACCCAACTCCGTCAAAGGCCCATCAGGTTCCTTTGCCGTCGTTGTACCACAACCAAAACGCGAATGACCAAAGTGAGCAAGCGAGATACAACGCAACCCTTGGTCATACCAAAGCTTCGTCTGCTCAACACTATAAATCGGGTCCGCACCCTCCATCATCACAATCAAACCAATCGGCAAGTGATCCGCAACCGGATCATCCGATTCTTCCCACAACTCTATATGAGCCTCAAGCTCAGCCTTGTTCGAAATAATACGAACCTCACCCAGCTCTTCCATCAGCTTATAGTAAGCAACCTGCGACTGACCAATCGAGTGCGCCATCGTCGGACACGGATAATCAGCATCCTCCCTCAAGATCGTTCTGTTAGGATCACAGCCCGGCTTACAACGAATAAAAATCGTCGTCACAGCAACCGCTGTACCCGCCGCCCTAAGCTCCGGAAACGACAATGTACAAGTACCGCGTTCCGATGGATTATCCTTGCTCTCCCGCCCTCTGATCTCCTTCACACTTAAACGCTGATCACGTTCATACACAAGCGCCTGCATCGCCAAATCCAAGTGGCCATCAAAAAGTAAATGCATTTATATTACCTTGCTTAACTTCGTATCTAATTTCCAGTGCATCATAAAGTCACACCAAAACGCTTCAGCGTCACCAACATCCCCAAATAGCATACAAACAACACGCACGTAGCTAAACCCAGCGCAGGCAAAAAACTCATTTTCTTCAAAAACCAAGGCAAAACCAAAAAGAACGGCAACGACGGCAGCACATACCAAAACACATCAAACGACAACCTCCCCACTGCATCCTTATCCTTCGTGTCAACATACAACCACACCATCGCCATATACGACACCAACGGCAGCGACGCTAACAACGCCCCAATCCAAGTCACCCTTTTCGAAATCTCCGCAATCAAAACCACCAGCGCAGCCGTCACCAAAAACTTCACAATTTCCTGTCCGCCATATCCCAGCATCGCAGGCTCCCATTCCCCCTCTTCAAGACCACTTAAGATCCATCGCTTCACTTACTTCAAATGACGCTCCAAAAACTTCATCGCCAAATCAAACCACTTCCCAATACTTTCATCTCCCTCCGCCAGCCCCAATCCATGTCGCCCCTCTTCAAACACGTGCATTTCCACCGCCACGCCCTTCTCACAACACGCCTCCCCAAACATCATCGCATTCTTCACATTCACCGACCCATCCGTCATCGTGTGCCAAACAAACCCCGCAGGCCCATCCTCTCTCACCCTCAAATGCGTACTGATCGCCGCCCTCGCCGCTTCACTCGCTCCCTCACCCAACAACTCCTTGCAAGAACTTCCATGTGACGACTCGCCCACCATATCAATCACTGCATAACACAACACCCCCGCGTCAGGCCTCGCACACACATCCTTCAAATCATCTTCTTCATTCGTGCACTCATCCCACATCGTCATCATCATCGACGCCAGATGACCACCCGCGGAAAAACCAAGCACCGCAACTTTCTCACTGCAAACACCATACTTTTCACCATCCACCTTAATCATACGCATCGCTCTTTGCGCATCATTCAAAGGTTCAGGATGCCGCGTCGGCGAAACACGACACTTCAATACCGCCGCATCAAATCCATACTCATTCGCAGCTTTCGCAACATCCACCCCCTCATGATCCGCATGCCGCACATAACCGCCGCCCGGGAAAATCAGCACCGTCGCATTCAAACCATTCTTCTTCTCAGCAGGATAAAACGACAAACTCGGCAGCGCATCTATCGCCTGATTAGCCCATACCGTCACCCGTTCCGTTTTATTTTGCGCAGCAGATATTTCCATGCAACGCATTATACCCGCCACACGCATCAACTAAACACAATCTTCATTCACTTACTTCCTGCGCAACATCAACAACCCACCCAACGACAGCATCGCCAAAACGCCAGGCTCAGGAATTGCTACAAAATTAGGTATATAAATCCCAAAAAACTGTTCCTCATCATCACCACCAACAGGCAATCCGCCTGATGCATACCGAAACACAATCGCCAAATTCCCATCCTCGCCCGGCTCAGGTAACGACGCACCATCTATCCCATACTCAGGCTTATAGTCATAACCGAACACAAACGTTGCATCATTATTCGGCGCAGCATTCGTCAAAAAATCATACTCAACCTCATAACCCCATTCCGGGCCTGGCCAAGAAACCTCCGTTGCATACGGCGAATACATCGTCCCATTCATATAGTTATAAGATGCACCCGTCCACACAGGCTTATTAAACGGCTTATGAATCACCTGCCACATATTCATTACATGCAACAACACCACCTTCGCGTGACCCTGCGATGAACTCACCGTATACCGCACCCTCCGCTTCGCGGTATCCACACTCGTCATCGTTGTCACACTGATCGATTCACCCGATGCAGCATCCGCCCCAAATTGCTCATCCGTACTCCACGTATAAACCGCACCCTCCGCATAATTCATACCCAAAACCATCACCCCAATCATCATCACAACTAACAGGCGCATAGACATGATCTTTCCTCAAATTCAATTCCAAGACATGATTCATCATGATTAAATCATCAAACCTTCTATGCTACATCATCTCCGGTGAATCCAATTCAAGGGAATACCATACTTTTCAAAATACTTTTTGTCTCTTGTTTTGCAGCCTATTTCTACCTCAACAGTTCATGTCATAAAAAAACCGCCACGATTCATCGCAGCGGTCCTTCAATTTCATTTCACATTTTCAGCGTCTAAATCATCGGCTAATTCAGTAGAAAAACTACTCGCTGACCTTCGCAGCTTCCGTCAACTTACCAAACAGCGTCAGCGGGGCAGCCTTATCAATCTCAACATCAACCGTCTGCCCGATTAGTTCAGATGAACCATCAAAACAAACAATCAAATCGCCCGCCGTACGACCAGCCAGCTGCGTAAACTCAACTTCAGTTTCCGATGCTTCCCAACCCAGCGTCACACTTGGATCAGCCGTATTCCCCTGCGCCTTCTTCGTCTTCGTCGAAACGCTCTCAACAAACACAGGCACAGTCTTACCCACATAACCATCGTGGATCTCTTGACTGATCTCAGCCTGAATCGCAAGCAATTCATTATTACGACGCTTCTTCGTTTCATTCGAGATATCATCTTCAAACCTTGTAATCGCAACCGTATCAGGTCGAGGCGAATACTTGAAGATAAACGAATTCTTAAACTTACAATACCGCAGCAACTCCGCGGTTTCCTTCTGATCTTCTTCAGTCTCAGTCGGGAACCCGACAATGATATCCGTCGCCAACTCCGCGTCAGGCAAATACTCACGCACACGATCAATCAAATCTTTAAACTCTTCAACCGTGTAACCACGGTTCATCAACTTCAAGACCCGATTCGATCCTGATTGCACCGGCAAGTGCAGATAACGACAAATACGCGGACGATCCTTAATCACCTGCAAAATGTCATTACCGAAATCACGAGGCAACGATGTAATAAAACGCAATCTCTCAAGGTTCGGCAAATCATCATGAATCCGCGCCAACAAATCAGCAAACGAAACAACCCCATCACTAAAGATAGGCGACGCGCCACCCGTCCCGCGATTCGGCGAAAGAATCTGACCAACCTGCGGCTGATGCACGCCTTCAATCGTCACCGTCGAATTCAAATCGTAGTGATAATGGTTCACCGTCTGACCGAGCAGCGTAATCTCACGCACGCCCTGCTCTACAAGCTTCTTACACTCTTCAAAAATATGATCCGGATGACGGTGCACCTCGCGACCACGTGTGTTCGGCACAACACAGTACGTACAGAACTTGTTACAGCCACGTGTAATCCGCACATACGCAGCACCATCATGATTGCTCGCACTAAACGAACGTGATAAATCCAGATTCTCAAGATTATCCGCTGCTGCCGAATAGGTCGCTGACCGACGATGTGTATTGCCCTGCAATGCAACGTGTGCATTTCGCACGCCACCACGATCATCGATGTGCGTTTTCATCGTGTTATCGATGAGCATCGGTACCTGATCCAACTCGCCCGGGCCACATAAAAGGTCTACCTGTGGGTGTTTACGAACCATATCTTTCCCGTCACGCTCCGCCATGCAGCCGAGAATGCCCAGAATTACATGTGGGTTTTTCTCTTTGTGACTTTTTAGTTCTCCGACACGGGACCAGACCTTGTTTTCTGCGTGCTCACGCACGGAACAGGTGTTGTAGAGGATCACGTCAGCGACTTCCCAGTCGTCAACGAATCGGTAGCCCATTGCTTCGAGTTGACCTTGCACCAGATCGGAGTCGAGGACGTTCATCTGGCAACCAAAGGTTTTGAGGTAGACGGTCTTAGTACTTGTATTTTCAGACGTTATGTTCATGGTCATCGTGCTTGCTCGGGGTAACACAGGTGGGTACACAGGGGGATATCGTGTCGAGCCCAATATTGTAGCACAGAGCCCGGGAAGTTCGTAACTCCCATATCAAGCTGATTAATTGGATGAAATGCACTGCATCTCGAGTCGAAATGAGACTGATTGCGAACGGAATATGTGGATGACTTACAACAATTGTTGATGCATGGATTTTGTTGATTTCGCGCAAGTCATGATGCTCATGAATGCTTGTCAGGTATGGAGTTGTGTAAGGCCCGAGAATATTGGCGGCGGCATGGTCAGAAGGACGATAATTGACTTAACTATGCTCAGATTGCGCGCTATTAGTTTTGAACGCTTTGTATCCGCTATGCCGGGTTGGTTGTTCATGCTTGCCGCGATGGCGATTATTGGTGCGGTTTTGATCGTGCCACAATGGCTGAGCTGCCGGGAATTGGCATGGCGTGCGGAGGTAATGAAGGCGCAAACCCAGCGATTGGAAGATCTACACGGACGATATATTGCGTTTCTGGATGCTTTGAATAACGAGGATCTGGATTTATATGAGCAGTTGGCGTTCAGCGAATTGCGGCTGAAACCTGAGGGAACTAATTTCGTAATGGTCCGTAATGGCTTAAGTTACGTGCCAATCTCATCGGGACACCGCGAAGGCAATTCGATTGAAAGGCAGCTGACGGTGTCGATGGATGTGGTGGGCGAAGAGGTTGAGCCGCTAGAACCGATCAATACGCGACTGGTGAGAATGACGACTAAAAAGAAGAGCCGCATCGTATTGCTGGTGATGGGCTTAGGCTGCTTGGTGCTTGGGCTGTGGCCTAGCGAGCATATCTATGACAATGGCGACGAAGCGTAAAACAGATGTCGCTGGGTCGCTGATTTTCCGCAATACTTCTGGCTGCGGTAGCACACAAAATTACCAAAAGTGAATGAAAAGCGGCGCGAAAACGCGCTTTTGTGCGCGCGCTTTTTGAATTTCACTGGTTTACCCGTACCCAAGAATTGCAAGAAATGAAGAGAAACGACCAAAGAATCGCGCGCTTTTGCAAGAAACGGGCAAAGAATCGAAAAGTTGTCATTTTAAAACAAAGGACTTACGAACGATGATGTGCTTTTGTGCGCGCGGTATTTCCTCAAATCCTCTTACACCTACTGAACTGACAATGGATGCATATGCTGTACGCAAGAATGTGATTCAGGTTTAAGTAATACAAATCAGATCTACAGCGCGCATGAAAATTGAAGCTGACACGCATGTCGAATTGTACTGATGCCTAACTCTGTGTTAGACAGAAATGATTCAAAATCAATCGCTTTGCACGATGCTGTTGGAGTAGGTTGAGAGGGTCGCATTGGAAGCGTTGTTATTACTGGATTTTGGTTCAAGTATTTTTGTGACAGGTTTCAGAGGTGGTCGCGGAATGGGAAGCAATTTGATGTACTGGACAGAACGATAGCTGTTACGCGCAATATCGCGAACACAGAATAGGATTTGCGCGCCTGCAAAAAGTGCGACCAATTCGAACATAACGAGTACTGATGCTGCACCAAGAATGAGAAGTAGTTGCGGGAAGGTTAGGCCGAGGATATTACTGCCAATGGCGGTAAGGTATGAGAAACCGACAAAAATGCCGAGAATTGAGACGGCATAGAGTGCGAGTGAGATGTAACCGAGGAACATGCAGGTTGTGCCAAGAGTTTTGATAGCATGGTATGCAGGAATGTTCTCAACTTCAGCCTGCGCTTTGGCGAGTTCATCAAGTTTGGCTTGTTGACGTTTATCTTCCTGCTCTTGTTCTTTGCGTTTAATGAGTTCTTGAGCTTCGGCTTCTTTTTGTTGTTTTTGAATAGTTGCTTCAGCTTTTTCACGGACGCCTGGGACGAAGACATAGTGGCGACATTTGGGGCACGTATCGGTTTGGCCAGCATCGTCGAGTGGCGAGATAAGCTCGGTGAGGCAACGCGGGCATTGATAGATGACGTTTGTTTTGCCGAGGATTGATTTTGAGACTTTGTACTGAGCCGTGAGATTATCCATGATGCCTCCACGTGATAGTGGCATGAAAGCGGGGACGCGAGGATGGATGAAGTTCCAGCCGAACTGATAGGCATGGTGTTCAAAGCGACCAACCGCAATGAAATATGAAGCGAGGCACGAAAAAAGAAGCAATTCTGCCTTAGAAAAGGTCGGAGAATCAGGTTGATCGGTATGAATTTTGGGCATATGTACGCCAAACCCCTTAATGTAACAGTTTACATTCCAATACTTGATCGATCAATCGTATTTTGCACTTTAATGACTGATATTCATCTTAAACAAGCATTTGCATGTAAGATCTTCCAATTCATTTCTATACTGTTTTTATAGCTTTATATTCATTAAAAGGCAGCTAATCAGAATCTTTTATGGATGAATTACCAAATAACGGACAAAAGACTTGATTAGGAGAAGAAGGGTTATTATTATGTAATCGTTTTCATGATTTAGCGGAAATTACACGCATCATCATTGTGGACTGGAAGATAGATTGTGAATCGCAGTGGCTGTTGGGTTTCGAGTGTTTGCTGCGAATTGAAGGGTTTGAGTAACGCATCATCTTATATTGGAGAGAGGATTCATGGGCTATTGGAAAGATTTTGGCGCACCAACGCTAGTCGCGGTTGGGAGTATGGGATTATTTTCGTCATCATTGGCCACTGCAGCGACCGCTGGCGAAGGAATGCCAAATGTGGTGTTCATTTTGGCTGATGATATTGGGTATGGTGATTTGGGTTCTTATGGTAGTAATCTCGCGACACCCAATATTGATAAATTGGCATCACAGGGAATGATGTTTACTGATTGCCATTCACCTGACGCATTGAGTGCACCGACGAGGTTCTCGATGATGACAGGGAGCAATCCATATCGAAACGGGCGACCTGGGGGAAGCTGGAACATCAATAACAGTTCTGCGTTCAGTGCAAATGCATCGCATACTGCGGCTGGTAAACATTTGACAGTTGGCGATGTGATGCAGTCGGCTGGTTATAAAACAGCGTTTTTTGGCAAGATGCACTTTGGTGGTGATGCTTATACGACAAGTGATGAACTTGTGCGTGATCAAAGTCAGATCAATGAGATTGATATGAGCCGCAAGATTGATGACTCGATCAATGAACATGGGTTTGATTATTCATATGGTTTGCAGAGTGGTAT
Source organism: Planctomycetota bacterium (assembly GCA_016350165.1). GTDB lineage: Bacteria > Planctomycetota > Phycisphaerae > Phycisphaerales > Phycisphaeraceae > Poriferisphaera. The sequence goes on from CP066225.1 coordinate 629,761, forward strand.
TCAGTATGCACCTTATGCATTTTTTGAGAATGGCAAGTTTGCACCAATTGATCCGAGTAAACCTGCGGATAATAGTAGCGTGCATTTAGTCCCTAGAAAAACAGTCGTTTCGGGACCTAATGGTGATTCACAGACGGCTGGTCCTAATCCTGCGTTAGCTGATGTTGATTACAATTCTAGTCAGGTTGGTATTCAGTTGTCGGATAAGGCTGTTGGCTTTATTGACAATCATTTAGAGAACGATGGCGATAAGCCGTTCATGATGTATTACGCAAGTCAGGCGATTCATGTCCCTCATACGCCGCCGATTGATTTTGATGGTGACCCAAGCACAATTGACCAACCAGTGAAAGGCGCGACGGGTGGCGTGACTTCTGACATGATTCTCGAACTTGATATGCAAGTTGGGAAGTTGATGGATAAGTTGGAAGATGAAGGTATTGCTGAAAATACACTTGTGATCTTTACGAGTGACAACGGTGGTTTAGATCCGTATAAGACATCTGCAGCATATGGTGATGTGGAACACGATTCGACTGGTGAATTGCGTGATTGGAAGTCGAGTGTTTATGAGGGCGGTCATCGCGTGCCGTTCATAGCAAAGTGGGGCGATGGAACAGATGCAGGTTCGATTATTACGCCGGGCAGTACAAGTGATCAGACTATCGGTGGGATAGACTGGGTTGCAACGATGTATGACTTGACAGGTCAAGCTGTGATGGCTGACCAAGCGATGGACAGTGCTACGCTTTTGCCTGAATTATTAGGACAAAATGATGAAGTGATCCATGAGATGTTCATGTCATTTGGTGGTCCTGGTAAGACTGGGCCTGATGCATTGAACAAGAAGGGCAAGGAAGCAGCTGTTCGTTTGGGCGACTTGGTATTACTTGTAACGAATGATGGCACGGCGATTGAACTTTATGACCTCGGTAGTGATCTCAAGCAAGAAATCAATCTGATTGATCAGGCAGAATATGCTGATGAAGTTGCTGTGATGCGTGAGTTTTATCTAGATCATAATGAACAGACGGAAGCTCGCACGACAGAGGCTTTAGATTTCAGTGATCCGAATGTACGAACATCATGGACAGCAGTCCCGGAGCCAAGCACAGCTTGGTTGGTACTGCCAAGCATGCTGCTTCTTGCAAAAAGAAAGAAAAAATAAGTAAGTTTTGACGAGATAATAGAGCAGTATGTACCCAGCCCACAAAATGGTACATGCTGCTTTTTTATTCACTTGCATGATCTAACGCATGAATAGACATGTTTTTCATGTAGTTGCGCACAAGGAGAAATAGGCTTTCAGCTTCCAGTGCGAGACCTTGACATGCTTGAGTGTGACCAGCGTTGCAAAGGAATGTAAAGCCGAAATCGAGACTAGGGCAAAGTAATACGTAGGCATAAAAAGTGCCGCACCAACCGCTTGATCCGCTGACCTGCAAGCCATGAAGATCGTGAATATTCCAGCCAATTGCATAAAAAAGGCTGGAAGGAGGTGTGTGCAATGCTTGAATGGATTGAGAAGAGAGAATGCCGTCGATACCGACAAGGCCTTTGAGATGCTCACGCAGGAATACAGTGTGATCAATCACCGAAAAGTTGATATTGCCAATGGGTGAGATTGAAAGTGGATGAGGATAACGTTCGTGAGGTGGCAAGTCAGTAATCGCAATGACGGGGCTATCGAAGGGCATTTTCAAGGCTTTTTTATTGTCTATGTATTGCTGATCAAGGAAGCAATGGCCATGAGGTTGCTCCTTGCTGATGAGGGTCGGTTCGCCTATGGAAGTGGTGATCTGCAATGGGGCGAGAATATTTTGAGTGATAAGTGATGGCCAATCGGTGCGTGTGATTTGTTCTGCGATTGTGCCTGCGATGAGGTAACCTGCGTTGGAGTAATTAAAGGTGCCGGGGGTATAATCAGAGTGTTCATGAAGAAGATTTTCGGTGCACTTAATGCGTCCTTCGGGGGTGTAACGATTCTTATCATTTGCGTCTTTAAGGCTGAGCATGACGGACAAGCCTGAGGTGTGATTGAGGAGTGAAGCAAGTGTCGCGTTTTGGTAACGATGAGGGATTTCGAAATCAAGTTTTGATTGCAGATCACTGAAAGGTTGGTTCCATCCGAGAATGCCCTGCTCTACCAGTGATGCGATGCATGTACCTGTGACGGCTTTGCCACAGGAGCCGATGCGGAATTGATCGTTGATTGTGACTGGGTCGCTGTGTTTGCAGTGACGTAAGCCAGAAGCGATGGTGAAGTAAGTTTGTTGACTTGAAAACAAGCTAGCGACGATGCCTGGGATTCGATGAGCGGTATGTGCGTGAGTAAGTTGATGAATAAACTCTTGCTTCAGTGAATCAGTAATCATATTACCTCCGGAATAGGTATAGATATGTGTCTTTATCAATTAGACGCATGTTGATACTGATATTTGCAAAGATATTTGAGTGAAGAAAAGAAAAAGTAAAAAAATGCGTTAATAAACGAGTTGTTCTTTGGCGTAGTCGAGGGTTTGAAAGAGGCTGTGGATCATTTTTTGGCATGCGACGACGGCTTGGATGTGGCCGGTGTTGGTTGCGAGAGTGAGGCCGGTGTTTTGGCCAACAGAGAGAATGGTGTGTGTATAGAAGGCACCGCCCCAACCGTTGACTTGGCTGACTGGGATTTTATCGATGACGGAGTTTGTCCAGCCGAAGGAGTGCTCGGCGGCTTGGGTGTGCATGTGACGGATGAGGGTGGGCGAAATGAGCGTGTAGGTGTTCATGAAGCTGTTGAGGTGCATTTGGAGAAACTTGATGTAGGCGGGGATTGAGAGGTGAAGATCGCCTGCAGGTTGGAGGATTGGGTGAATGTATTGCTGACCGTTTGGGTAGGGAACGACTTCTGTATCACGAGGTAATTTTGCGATGTCGTTCATGTGGAGGTTGGTTTGGTTTTTGTAACAATGGCCGTGAGGTTGATTGGAGTTATTGAGGGATGGGAGGCCCAGACCGGCGGTGATATTGAGGGGTTTAAAGATGTACTCATAAAGAAGTTCGGACCAATCGCGATTGAGTTTTTGTTCAGCGAGTGAGCCGAGGATTGCGTAGCTTGCGTTTGAGTATGTGAAGTTGCTGGGTTTTGTGTGAGCAGGTTTTGAAAGAATGGATTGGGTGAAGGCAAGGCGTTGCTCGCGTGATGAGCCGGTAATGGGAGGGAGTGAATCGAATTCACTGTCATCGATAAAAGGCGGGAGGCCTGCGGTACATGTAAAAAGTTGGCGGAGTGTAATATTTTTGTAATCGGATGAGATATCAGGAACAAGAGAGCTGAGATACCTAAAAAGTGGTGCATCCCAAGTGAAGTAGTTTTGTTCAACTAATACGGCAAAGAGAGTTGCGGTGATAGGTTTGCAGCATGAGCCAAGATGGAAATTGTCATCGATTTGGATTGGGTCGGCCTGATTAATATGACGTTTGCCGAGGTTGATGATGGTTGAACGTTTGTAGTCGTAGATACCAAGAACGAGGCCGGGGATGCGGTTTTCCTGCATCATGTTTTGAAGCGAGCCAATAATGTGAGAGCGTTGCTCCTCAGCGATCATAACTGCCTCCGTTTTGGTAGAGATGACCGCCTGAATTTACATTAGATATGCGTAAACAGGCAAGAAGAATCTTGCTATTGTTATATGGAATTGGTGATTTGGTATGTTGGGGAACTTATTCGGCGAGGTCGGCCATGAGTTCAGTTACTTCGGTTTTACCTTCGTTCTTAACCCAGTCTTTGAGGCCTGCACGATAGTTGTAGACGTTGCCGTAACCGAGGTTGAGCAGACGCTTGCATGCAGCGGTTGAAAGGTTGTCGCGTACTTCGCCTGAAGAGTAGACGATGATTATTGGTTCACCGAGCAAAAGTTGTTCGCGGCGACGGATGTTTGGAGTATAGATGTTGAAAGCACCTTCGATGTGCTTATCTTGAAATTTTTCGAAGTTGCGTACGTCGAGGATGACGACGCGTTCTTCTTCTTGTGAGGTGAGTTCTTCGACCTTTGCAAAGTCTGCGAACATGAGTGTTTTGTCACTGACTTTTTTATTGAGCGTGCAACCAGCAACGAGCACGAGCGTGAGGCTCATGAAAGTGATGCTAAAGATGGTGAAGGTTGAACGTTTGAAACTCGTCAGCATTTTTGTGCTCCGTCGTTATGATCACAGTCTCAGAGTATGGATCGGCTGAGGGCTGCTTTAGTGGTCATTTTTTAACCGATAATGAAGCGTAAATAAAGTGCCTGTACTCTCAATACGCATGAAAGTTGATGAGGGATCGGCCAAGACGGGCATTGTACACAATAGACAGGTATTAAGTGCGGGAGATGCTCATTTGAGGCGTATTTGGGGCCAAATAGAGGGATATTAGCTCGATTTTACGAAACACGAGAGAGTAGATTTATGAGTGTTTAACGGGCATGTGATCAGGCGAGATCAAGTTCTTCATAGAGGGTTTTGAGAATATTGAACATGCGTTTGCGGTGTGGGAGTTCGCCGGGCGTACCGTTGCAGACGACAGCGACGACGAGGCCATGATGAGGGTCGGCGAAGGCTGAGGAAGATTGATAGCCTGAGTGTCCGAAGGTGTCATCAGAGGCATGTGGACCATAGCCATAGTGAAGATCGTTGTCGCCGTAGCGTTTGGAATCAAGAAGGAAGCCAAGACCCCAGTCGATGGTTTGCTGGAAGGTTTTGTCGAAGAGTCCTTCGCGAATACGTGAAGTGAAGTAGCCGACGGTTTCTGGTTCAACGATGCGAGCACCGTTGTGGTCGCCGCCGTGAAGAAGCGCTTCGTAGAAGATACCTAACTGGCGCATAGGACCGTAGCCGTTACCGCCGGGACGCCCTCCAGTGACCCAAGCTTTTTCTGATTCCCAATCACCTGCTGGTCCACCTTTTGTACCGTTGTCATCGAAATTTGGCATGATGGCGATGCGGTCTTTAAGACGGTCATAAGTATCATCTGACATACCAACGTAACAGTCAGTCATACCAAGTGGCTTGAAGATGTTGTCACGAAGATATTTTTTGAAGAGCGTGCCTGAAACAGTTTGCACGATATATGCGAGAAGATACCAAGAAGTGTGCAGATGATAGCCTGCGGTTTCGCCGGGAATCCAACGTGGTTCGGGACGTGCATTGCAGATCTTATCAACGACACGTGCGATATTATCTTTTGGATAGTGGTAAGGCACAACACGGATGCCTGCTGTGTGCGTAAGAAGATGCTTGATGGTGATTGTGTGCTTGTTGTGCTTTGCGAAATCAGGGATGTATTCAGCGACAGGCGCATCAATGTCTATGTTACCACGCTCGTATTGCTGCGCGACTGAGATTGCGGTGATTGGTTTTGAAGAGGAGAGCCAAAGGTTGAGCGTATCGGTTTGCATGGGAACGCCGGTTGAAGCTTCACCTACTGCAAAATCTGCGACAGGTTCTTCATTGAGAGAAGCGTAGACTTGCGCACCCGAGTGAAGTAAATCTGCGATACCTTCTTCAAGAAGTTCTTTGAGTCGGGGTAACACAATATGAGGCGTTGTTGTGGTCATGTTTTTGTTCCCGGTTACTGCTTACAGGCATGTGCAGCACCAGATGATTCAAATTACACTCACCCACATTTTGAACGATTAAGCGTTCATACAGGCTCAATCTATTCTACAGACTCGGACCGTGTTGGCTATGTTTTTACGCAAATTATGCGTTACACAATCTAATGCCAATTGATCGCAAAACTTGAAAAGAAGGTCGTATCTAATCAAGTGTTTGACTGTTGTTAACTTTTAAAGCGGTATTTTATAGTGTAGCGTGTTGACCAGTAGGTCGTTACATAGCACTTATATATCAAAACTGAGATTGACTACATAAAGCTATTGTTACATACCTGCTACGAACAATAAAATTACTCTCAAAAGACAAACGCTCCTGAGAGGAGCGTTTGGGAGGTTGGCTTAGTTGTTGTTGTTTGCTACGGATAGCGAAACAAAGCGGTTTTTCTTGACGGCTGCTTCGAACTCGTCCCAGAACTTGTTAACGATTGTTCGGACAGCCCAGTTTGCACCGTCTGAGAGGCCGCAGATTGTAGTGCCGGGCATGATGCCCATTGAGCTTGCGACTTCAAGAAGAAGGTCAAGGTCTTTAGTTGTACCGTCACCTGCTTCGATGCGGGTCAGGATTTTGTAGAGCCACTCGGTACCTTCACGACAAGGCGTACACTGGCCACAAGATTCGCGAGCGTAGAAACGCGCGAGGTTGCGAGCACAGGAGATCATTGAGTAACCTTCTGGGATGACTGTGATACATGCGGTACCGAGGCCGAGGATGCCGTAAGGTTTACCGATATCGAAGTCGAGTGGCGCATCGTATTCGTCTTTAGTCAAGACACCCATGGAGATACCGCCGGGGATGGCAGCTTTGAATTCCATGCCGGGGAGCATGCCGCCTGCAAGTTCTTCGATGCAGTAAGACATTTTTACGCCGAGATGCTCTTCATAAACATCAGGACGAACGACGGGACCTGAGACGCCGATGAGTTTTGTGCCGAAGGAAGCCGGTACATGTGGTGGTGCACCTTCTGGGCGACCTTTGCCGAGTGTTTTAAACCAGTCGGGGCCGTTTTCCATGACATGAGGAACACATGCAAGTGTTTCAACGTTGTTGACGATGGTTGGGCGAGCGAATGCACCAGCTACAGCTGGGAATGGTGGTTTAATACGAGGCCAACCACGCTTGCCTTCGAGCGAGTTAAGGAGGCCTGTTTCTTCACCACAGACGTAAGCGCCTGCACCACGATGAAGGAAGAGATCTGGGTTACGACCGTTGATTTGACCTAACCGTGAGTTAGGACCAAAGATACCATTGTCATATGCTTCTTTGAATGCACGTTCGAGGATTGCACGCTGATCATGGTACTCACCACGCATATAGAAGTATGCTGTGTCCAGTTGGCAAGCGTACATACAGATAGCGATACCTTCAACGACCTGATGTGGATCGTAATCGATGAGCAAGCGGTCTTTGAATGTTGCTGGTTCAGATTCGTCTGCATTAATCGCGAGGAATCTGCGGCCTCCATCGACTGGTGGAAGGAAAGACCACTTCATACCAGCAGGGAAGCCGGCACCACCACGTCCACGGATTTCCGCGGCTTTAATTTCATCGATGACAGCGGTGCGATCCATTTGGAGCGCTTTGTCGAGAGCCTGGTATCCGCCGGTTTTAACGTACTCGTTGTAATCAACGTAGTGACGGTCTTCGTGTCGGCCCCAAGGCTCAGTCGGAATACGCTTTGTCAGTACTGGTTGTTCTAGCGCCATCGTTTACTCTCGGTATTTAGGAGCAGCAGTTGTTCGATGCTGCTGGCTTTATACATCGTTTATCCCCGTACCCAATCCCACGACACCCTACCCCACCTATTTGTTTTCATCAGACTGGTTTTCGCCTTTGATTTCGATTTCTTCAATCGTTGTGCGGCGAAGTGTTACGTTTGGACCAGCCTGCTTTTCTTCAACGGTTTTACTGATCGTCTGCTTCTTTGATTGTTCTTCAACAGGTTTGGCGACATGATGAATCATGAGGCCGGTGTTGCGACATAATCGGGTGAACCAATTCATCACTCACCTCTCAAAGAAGTTAGCATATCAGTCAAGATTCTTGAGCACTTCAATGAAGTTATCAGGTGTGATTTTCTGCTGAATGTCTTCATTGATCAGACCGCAAGGAGCGTCACCGCAGTAGCCAAGGCATTCGACTTTCATGAGGGTGAACTTACCGTCTGGTGTTGTTTCACCGACTTGAATGTCAAGGAATTCAGCGACACGATCAGTGAGTGAAGGTTCACCCATGATCTCGCAGCTGATTGATTGGCAAAGCCAAATGACATACTTGCCTTTTGGTTTTAGCCAAAATTCTTCGTAGAAGCTGGCGGTGTCCATGACTTCTGAAGCTGGAACTTCGAGGAAGTCTGCGATTTCTTCGATCGCTTGCGGTGGCAACCAGCCTACTTTTTCCTGCATTGCATGAAGCAGAGGAAGCGAGGCCGCCTGACGACGTGGATAACGATCGACGACTGGAGTGAGTTCCTGCTTCATCTCATCATTGAGATAAGGCTCACTTTGACGTTCGATGTGAGCGCCGGCTGAATTTTTGGTGATCCATGCCATGGATACTGTTCCCGTTTACAAATTCAAGTTTTACCAACGTTCTTGCTGCTGTTACAGGCGATGCAGTAGCGACGTTGTTGGCACAGACTCAGCGGTCGAGCTGGCCTGCAATAATATTAATACTGCCCAAAATAGCAGGGATATCTGCGATCATGTGGCCTTCGGTAATCTTACTGAATACCGAATAGTTCACGAAGCAAGGCGGACGTGTTGCCGCACGCCAAGCAGATGGGCCACCGTCAGACACGATATAGAAGCCCGTCTCGCCGTCAGCGGTTTCGGTCGCACAGTAAGTTTCCGCGATCGGAGCTTCCCACTTACGGTTTGTCATGACGAGTTCGAAGTGCTGAATGAGCCCTTCGATTGAGCCATAGACAGAAGACTTGTCAGGTATGGTCATCTTGCCATCATCATCAACGTTAACAGAGCCCCCAGGGATGTCGTCAATAAGTTGTTTAATGATGTGTACCGATTGCTTCACCTCTTCAAGGCGAATCAGGTAACGTGCGATACAGTCACAAGTCGATGCGACTGGGATTTTAAAATCGACTGCACTTGAACCTTGGCCATCCCAATTATCTTTGTAGCAAAGATATGGGTTATCTTTACGCACATCGCGTTTTACGCCGGATGCTCTAGCCATAGGGCCAGTGAGTGACCATGCGATTGCTTCGTCATGTGAGATTTTACCAACGCCGACGGTACGATCACGGAAGATTTTATTGTTGTTTAGCAGACGTTCGATGTCGTCGATGGCTGGTGGAAGCTGTTCATCAATGAACTTCTTCACGAGCTTCTTGAACATTTTCTCGTCAGGCAAATCTTGTGAGAGACCACCTACACGTGTCCAGTCACAGTGAAAACGCTGGCCGGAGATGTAGTCGACCAAATCGTTAATGTGTTCACGAACATTGAAGCAATAAATAAAACCAGTGAAAGCACCAAGGTCCAATGCAGCAGCTGCGAGGCTGAGCAGGTGAACTTGGATACGTCCGATTTCTGCCATGATCGTACGGATGACTTTGCAACGAGGCGTGAGGTCGATGCCGAAGAGTTTTTCAGCAGCGGTATGCCAAGCGATATCCTCAGCGATCGGTGATATATATTCCATACGACTGACAACCGTGACATACTGGTTGTAGTCGAGTTTTTCACCCAACTTTTCAAAGCCAGAGTGGAGGTAGCCGATATGGGGGATTGCACGAACAATACGTTCGCCGTCTAATTCGAGGACGATACGCAATGTCGTGTGGGTTGCTGGGTGCTGCGGGCCAAAGTTGAGTAGCCAACGGTCACCCTGTTCCGATGCCTTATCGTTAAGATAAGGCGTCGTTTCGCAATCGGTATCAAATGGTTTGAGCTCGTATGGCATGTGGTTTCTGCCTGTATTGCCGTGTATTCGCGCCAGAGCCCGTCAGAGGGCACTCCTGAACATCGGATTGTAATGCGTCACAATCGGCTCGCCAAACGAGACAACCATTTAGGGCGCCGAAATGTCGATCAATCGCCGATGTTAATCTAGCGTGACTATCATGATCGTGTAGCTGAATTGTATGGTTTCAGCATGTGATTTTCACACCGTGATGCGTCATAATAACCTAAGTTGCAGGTACCTACAGGATGTGCATAACTCGTGGCAGGCTTTTAAGATGCCGACAAAGCCGCGATCATCACAGCAGCAAGAAATCATGCCCGACCAGCCCCCAAAACAACTTCAGCATCAGCAGATCATCGAACTCGCCCAACAGCACGGCTTCGTACTGGCTGGCATTGCCTCTGCGAACCCAACAAAATACCCCGATGCCCTCAAACAGTGGATCGACAACGGCATGCACGGTGAGATGGATTACCTCGCGAATCACCTAGATGTACGCCTCGACCCAAACAACCTGCTCAAAAATGCCCAGTCGGTCATCTGTTTAGCGGATGCTTATTTCCCAATTCTGCCAAATAAAGCTGATTCTCCTGCTTCATCGGCAGATCAGCCTAACGAAAATCCTGTGAACCAGCCTCATAATGAACAGATTTCAGGGCGTGTCGCTCGCTATGCATGGGGTAGCGATTACCACAAAGTGCTCAAGAAACGTCTGTTCAAGATTGCGGATGAATTAAAAACTCTGTTCCCAGACCATGAATTTCGCTGCACAACTGATACTGCCCCGATTCTTGAACGTGAGTATGCCACAGCAGCGGGGCTCGGTTGGACAGGCAAACACACACTGCTCATCCACCCCAAACTTGGCTCGTACCTTCTGCTCGGCACCATCGTGACCACACTTCCCCTCCCCACGACCGAACAGGTCGGCTACCCTGCCCCAAATATTGCTCCTGACGATCACTGTGGATCATGCACACGCTGCATCGATGCATGCCCCACACAATGCATCTCATCCGACGGTTACTCACTCGATGGCTCCCGTTGTATCAGCTACCTCACCCTCGAACATCGCTCAGAAATCCCCATCGGATTCCATGATCAGATCGGCGAATGGATTGCCGGCTGCGATGTCTGCCAAGAAGTCTGCCCACACAATCGCCACGGCAACCATGCCCCACTCGACAAGCTCATCGATGCCTACAAACCCAAATCTCATCTTGCTGCTGGTTTACCGCTCTACGAAATACTCGATTGGACAGCAGACGATCGCCAACAAACCTTCATGGGTTCAGCGATCAAGCGTATCAAGCTCAATATGATTCAGCGCAATGCCATCGTCGCTCTGACCAACCAACTGATCAATCAAGAAGACCACCATCTTCTTATTGGCTTGAAACAAAAACTTATTTCAATCGCGCAAGATGATGGCGACGATATGGTGAGAAAGACAGCAATTCAATCTATCCAACGGATAGAGGAGTATCTCGAATCAAATCACGACTAATTAACTTTAGAATTTGGCATTATTCTCAACAGCCTTCAACTTCGACTTGAATCCTTGCACCAATTGTGGCGGCAAGCCACCCCGCTCTGCTAAAGTTACGACTTCACGCAAGTATTTGATTGCAGTCACACGATCACCAGTCTTTGCATACCCCACAGCAACAACAGACATATTTCCAATCACCGGCATGTATCTCGGGCTGATCACATTCGCTTGCTTCAATATCTTCCAAGCTTCTCTCAACTGCCCGTTCATTGCATACCCCTGCCCCAAACCATTCATCACATCCACTCGGCCAGGTTCAAGTGACAATGCCTTACTCATCATCTCTATCGCTTGATTAGCGTGCAGGTTTTTCAGGTAAAAAGTGCCCAAATTGTAGTATGCATCGGTCAGCCCCGAATCTAACTCGATTGCTTTTTTAAATGCTTCAGCAGCTTGTTCGTTCTTGTTTTGTATCGCATAAACCAAACCAAGATTGTTGTAAGCTGTCGCGTATTCGTCGTTCAATGCGATCGCATCATTAAACTTCAGTTCAGCTTGATCAAGCAGTTTAAGCGTCCAGTATGCGCGACCAAGGTTGTAGTGATAATGAGCACTTTGGTCATTCTTCTTGATCGCCCGTTGGAACAATGATGCTGCTTCCTCAACAAAGTCCTGATCCAACCGAATCTTGCCAATACTGTTCAGTGTCTCAGCATGCTCAGGAATAATCTCAAGCGTTTTACTAAAGCTCGCCAATGCGATGTCTGATTGCCCATCCTCATCATAAGCAGCACCTAGGTTATGCCACCCTCTCGCATTGAACGGCACCCTCTCAACGACAGACGACCATATCGAAATCCCCGAAGAATACTCAATATTTCTCACATAAGTAAGAAATACCAACGTAGCTAACACAATCGCAATCCCGCCACCTTCAACGAGCGTTCTTAACGAACCACTCGCAATCAATTTCACTAATAACCAATCAACAACAAATACAGTCACACAGATTACAGCGATAAGTGACAGATACATACGATGCTCAAAGATAATATCGATGATCGGCATGAAGCTGGAAGTGGGTCCCAAAATCAGGAAGAACCACATGCCACAGAAACCCCACCATTTCATCCGTGCGATGCCATAGAAACTTGCGAGCAATAAAACACCTACCACGCCACATGTCATCCACCAGGTCGGATCATTCTCACGCAGTATCGCAGGAACCACACCGTTGTAGTAATCCAGCACTAAAGCGTCAGGCCAAAACGCTAGCTTTAAATAATAAGAAACAATCACTTCACCCTGCGATAACAGATACTGCATCGGCGTCAGTACTTTGGAATCAAAACCGGCGGACGCATCACCCGCAACACTCTCAACGTGCATCGTCCACGCAATCACACCCCAGCTTGCGATCAGGCCAACGTAGTACAAACCACGTTTTTTGACCATTTCACTCCAGCTTTTTGCGATAAAACAGCGATCAAACAGTACAGCCAATATCGGTGCCGTGACCATGACCTGCTTCGTTGCCATCCCAAGAAAACACGCAACAATACCCAACACGCCCCAGACGATCGCTGTTTCTTTCTTTTCACTCTCTGAAAGTCTAATTAGCGAATAGATGACGGTGATGTAGAACAAACCCATCAATGATTCATGTCGTTGAATCACGTATGTGACTGCTTGTGTTTGTAGTGGATGAACCAGCCACAAGCCAGCGACAGCAAATGCGAACCAATGCGCATTCTTTTGTAATCGCTCACCAAATCTTCCCACCATCAACACTCGCCGCACAATACCGAACAGCAGCAGTGCGCCACTGATATGCACGATGGTATTGAACAGGTGGTAACTCCAAGGATCAGCACCACTGATTAAGCCATTGATATACATCGTCGCATCTGCAATCGGGCGCGATGTAAACCAAATATGATTCAGGAAATCGCCCCAGCTCATCCCAACGTATCGCTCAACACGCGGCACATCATCCAGAACAAACGGCACATACATCGAATTCGCATATGCCAGCACCCCTAACACAACCATCAACAGCGGCAACACGTGATGCCATTTCACGCCAGCATCACTAACAACAGAACTACCTTCTGCCAAATCTGTTTTTGTCGCCACTTCAGTCTGATTCATCCAACATTCTTTCACGGAAGATCGCAGCAATTTCACCGATCGTGTAAACCGCTGCACATCCAGTCAGCCCGATCAGCAGCCACATGAGCGAAGTCATGAAGCCTGTATCGGGTCCGGTCATTTCATCCGTCAATCGCACCGCCCCAATAATCAAGACGATACCCATGACGCGTAAAAATAGGCTAAGCGCCCACAAAACAAAATACGGCTCCCCGCCCTTTACAGTTCGCCCAACACCATCAACAACACGTTTCACGCCTGTCTCCCCACCATATCCAGACTCATGCAACACAACACGCTGCTCTTCAACCTCATGCTCAACCTTCGCCACTTCGTGAGCCTTACCAAAACTCTCTTCATGACTTTCTTTCACCTCATTAACACTAACGTCTTTCTGGCCCAAATCCACAGCCTCAACAGAAGCAATCGCCTCCTCCATCTCCTTTCGCTGAAGCACTTCAACTTCATCAATCCCAACATCCACATCCCCCTCATCAGATTCAGTCAGCTTCAACTCCTTAACCAGCACAACCTCACCCTCAACAGATTCAGGCTCGCCTGCATCATCAATCTTGCCTGATCCATCCAATGTGATCGCCAAACGTGGACCACTTGGCTTAGGCGATTTTCTCAATACCAACTTAGACGAATCATCCTCTTCAACACCCTCCTTAACTTTATCCTTCAAATCCGTGTCAGATAGCAGAGCACCCCCCTCAGCCTCATCTCCTTCAAATAACCCCAGTTGTTCTGCATCATCACTCGTCTCAGATTTCATCTCCACCATCACTGGTTCATCAGCTGCAATTTCTTTTTCCTCAGTCGCAACTTCATCATCAACCTGTTCGCCAACTTTTTCAACAACTTCAACTACCGCTGACTTTTCTGCTCCCACATTTATTTCTGCAACTTTTCCACGCGTCTCACTTTCTGCCTCATCAGCTTCCTTCTCTTCCTCAGCGGCCCCCGCCATCACTTCCTCGTCAACAGTTTCATCAAAAACCAATTCCTCTTTCCCTGCAGCTTCAACCTTCTCTTCATTTAGTTCTTCAACTTCCTCTACACTCTCATCCTTTAACACCACCTTTTCATCAGCAGCCTCTTCAGCCACCTTCTGCTCAACAACTGCTTCCTCTTCCTTCATCTCAACTACTTCTTCAATTTCATCCGCAACTTCCACGACACCCTCTTGCTCAGGTGCCACATCCTCCTGTTTTTCTTCAGCCACGACCGCTTTGCGTTTCTTCCTGCGACGTTTTTTCTTTGCTTTTACAGGTTTTTCGACTTTTTCTTCTTTGTTTTCTTCAACCACATCCTTCTTTTCAGTTTCCTTTGCAGCCGAAATCTCCCCCTGCTCTACCTTCTCTCCTCCCTGTTCTACGACTTCTTCTTCGACTTGCTCTCCCTCATCCATCTTCACCACATCATCAGCAACATGCTCTTCAACAACCTCTTCAGATTCCTCTACCTGTTCCTCTACAACCGCATCATTTTGCTGCTCGCTCACCTCACGGGGCGCGTCATCAGTCCCCAATTTTTGTTCCACAACCTCTTCACATGCCTCTTCCTTTTCCACCACTTCCACAAGCTGATCATCCACAGGCACATCGACCTGCTCAACTGCTACTTCTTCTTGAACTGCAGCTTTCTTAGCAACCTGCTTACGCGATTTAGATTTCTTCTGACTCGTTGCACGTTTTTGCTTCTTAGGTTTCTTCGCTGGCGGAGCCTGTTCCTTCGCATCTTCAGGCACAACCTGCATCATATGACACTTCGGGCACTTCACAGTCTTACCCTGCGTATCGTTCGGAACCTTCATGATTGAATCACAGTCTGTGCAGCGAAATCGAAGTGGCATCGTCTTACCTATCCGTCGAAATGGTTCATCCTTGATATCCCCCATAAGTCCACATCACCATCATACACGAAACACTCAATACAGGCAGTATCTATTTACACTACAAAATCGCATAAAAAAAGCAGAGCTTCAAGTTGCCTCAAAGCTCCGCTTTAATTTTCCAATGAGTCCCTACCCCCTTCTCATTCGCTGCTTACACACCAAGAATGCTGAAGCCGCAGTCAACGTGCACTGTCTCACCAGTCACGCCACTCGACATATCACTCAGCAGGTAAACAGCTGTATCACCAACTTCTTCACCCGTATTCGCACGCTTCAACGATGCGCGGCGACACTGATGAGCAATCATCTCATCCATACCACCAACACCAGCGCCAGCCAACGTCTTGAACGGACCAGCACTAATGCAGTTCACACGGATATTACGGTCTTTATCACCAAGCTCATAAGCCAGATAACGCGTCGTATGCTCAAGACATGCCTTTGCAACACCCATCACGTTATAACCTGGTGCAACGCGCTCACCGCCGTAGTAGCTCAAGCTGATGATCGAACCACCATCAGGCATCAATTCCATACCACGATTAGCCATCGCCAAAAGTGTGTACGCACTCGTATCCATCGCATTTTTATATACGTCACGAGGCGTCTTGTGGAACATATCAAACTTCAAATAATCCTTATCCGCAAAAGCGATCGAGTGCACAATAAAGTCAATCGTGCCAAACTCTTTCTTCACCTTCGCAAAGATCGCGTCCAATGACTCATCACTATTCGCATCACAAGGACACATCCAAGGCTCTTCAATACCCAAATTCTTTTGAATCGTTTTCTTCACACGCTGTTCCATCTTACCAATTGGCAAGAACGCAAACAGACACTCAGCCCCTTGCTCGATCAACTGCTTCGCACAGTAGTACGCATAGCTACGATCGTTCGCCACACCAAACACAATCCCTCTTTTACCATCCATAAGACCCATAAGCGGCCTCCTGTTTCTCTTTAAAATTTCCATTTTCTATAACTGCCCACCTCATTCAGCGAACAGGTTTGAAGGCAAGATTATACCTAAACCACAAAATCTTACACGACTCTCCTCCCCAGACCCCTTATCCCCTCGCCAATCATATGACCTCCCCCTTTTCGGCCAATCCCTCCCACTGTATATTGAACTGCCCCAAAACATCCTCAACAACCTTCCTCATTACCTCAAAAACCCATTTTTTCGCCCATTTATACAAACCAAGAGTGTTTTCATGCGTTCATTCATTCCACTGCTTCTATTCTCCACACTTCTCCTCACATCCCCATTGCATGCATACGAAACCCTCCACACCAATTGGCGTCCCATCCAACTCGCCAAAGACAATGGGTCCTCCCCCACCCCCCTCGCAATTCAACACCAAAAACTCGTCTCCACATGGGCCAAAGCCGACATCGACATCACCGTCCTTCCCACCGTCACATTCAACTCAACCTACTACCACACCATCCTCGGCGACCGCAAGAAACAAGACGAACCAAACGAACGATTCAAACGCAATCGCATCTACAAAAAAGAAGACACCGTCGTTGAACAATTCCTCAAGCAAACCAACGGCAACAAACCAACCTACAACACATTCTTCCTCAATTACCTCACCGGTGGTAACGCCAAATGGTTCATCGAAAACAACTACGCCAAAGGCCACTCAAGTTACGGAAACAACCGCAACTTCATGATCGGTGGACTCGGCAAAGTTATCGCACATGAAATCGGACACAGCTTCAACCTCAACCACGTCAAAGATGATGACAAAAGAAACCTCATGCGAAGCAGCGTCAAATCAACTCAACTACACGATTGGCAAATCCGCAAAGCACGCCGTTCAGGTCTCGACCTCAAACTCATGACATTTAAAAAACGTTCACTCCCCGAACAACCCAAATCCGAGTTCCTTCTTCACGAAGATTTCTCATCCGTCACACTCACCAGCAACTGGTCTTCATCAAACCCCGACTCCCAGCCAATCGTCACTGATAAACACAACACACCAAAACAATGGGCCGGCGCTCCCGAATTCCCAACCAACGGCAACTACCTCGCCTTTACCCAAAAACAAGAAATCACCACCAAACTCCCTCAACCCGCCTCAATCATGCCTCCATTCACCATCGGTTTCAATCTTTATGCAAACAAACCTGCAAACAAAAAACAAAACATCCTCCGCCTTCACATCAATGGCACCAAACAGCTCATTTCCATTCAATTCAACAGCGATTCATACGTCCACTTCCGACACGGTAAAATCGGCATCAAGCTTCACACCAAAGATCAAACCAACCCATTAAAACCCGATCAATGGAACGACATCAAAATCCTCATCTTCGGTAACCACACCGCTCAACTCATCATCAATAACAAAAAACTCACACCGGTCATGCACTTCAACCGATCTAAAAAGATCGAATCAGCCATCACTGCACTCACTTTTGAAGCCTTCAGAGATACATCTCAATTTATCGACAACCTCTACATCGATGCTCAACCCGCTACCCCTCAACCTGCACAAAAATAAATACAAACCAATCACAAACGCTCCACAGCGCTTCCCGATATAATTAGGCAAAGGAGCGATCACATGGACAACGCCATCCTCAAAGATCTCATCTCCAACTTACGTGAGCACAACCTCAACGTACTCAATATCAACGTACGTCAGAACAACCAAACCATCGCAGAATACGACTTCATCCCACAAAAACCTCACCTTCTTTGGTCCATCTCAAAATCTTTCACATCCATGGCCGTCGGCATCGCACTCCACGACAACCACTTCAAACTCACCGACCATCTCATCGATTTCTTCCCCGACTACGACTACCCACGCGACAACCCATACCTTCAACAAATCACCATCCGCGATCTCCTCACCATGGGAACAGGCCACGACACCTGCCCTGTCCTTCAAGCCGACTGGAGCAACAACGCACAATGGGACATCGCACAACTCTTCTTCGACGAACCTATCATCCACAAGCCCGGCTCACACTTCATCTACGACAACTCCGCTGGTTACATGCTCTCAAGAATTATCTCACTCACAACTAATCAACAGTTAGACGATTACTTATACACCAAAGTCTTTCAACACCTCAATATCCCAAAACCAAAATGGAATACCTGTCCCCAAGGCCACCCGCAAGGCTTCTCAGGCCTTCATCTCCCCATCAATCATCTCGCTACCTTCTCCCAACTCATCCTCGACCAAGGCATTCATCAAAACCAACAACTCATACCCTCAGACTACATCGCTCAAGCAACCATCAAACAGATCGACACCAACAAATTCAATCCAGACCACGCCACCGCCGACCATCATCAAGGCTATGGCTACCAATTCTGGATCAACGCCTACCCAAACTCTTTCCGCATGGACGGCCTCAACGGCCAATTCGCCATCTTCCTCCCCGACAAAAACACCGTCATCTCAATCATCTCCAACGAACCTGACAACATGATGAAAATCCTCGACCTAACTTGGCTCCACCTCACAAACAAACTCTAACCACAAACTCTCCCAATACCGGGCTCCTTTATATATAATCTCACCAAAACCTCCGGAGCCAAAATATGTTCACGAAAAAATCAACACTCCTCTTCTCCCTCCTCGGCGTCCCACTCGGCATCACCCTTCTCCTCGCCCAACACTACATACAATTTTCATTCTTCGAATCTCATCCAATCTTCATTATCTTCTTTAGTATCGCGATACTCATTTCATTGCCATTCACGCTCATGATGATCAACCTCTATCTTCGAGCATACTTCCTCTCCGAACAGCAGCACTCATCTGAACCTTCACCCGACACCAACAATTCCACTCAATACATCAAACGAATATTCCAATCGCTTTACTCACCTGGAAATCCCAAAATCCAGCGCTATGCAAAAATCATGATTTGGGGCTTCAACATCTCTCCACTATGGGCCACTTTATTCCTCATACTTTGCATCTACCCCTTCAACCCCACACCACTTCTTTTCTCAATCACCCTCACAGCCCTCTACATCTTCTCATACATTCGCTTTAACAAACTCTCCCAGCAACAAGCTCCAACCGATAAAATCCATCAAACTTCCGGAGCCTGAGCATGTCACGAAAATTTTTCTCCTCAATCAAACCCATCTTCCTCTCGCCCATCGCCCCATCCTATGCACTCTCTCATGCAAACAGCATCCCTTTCATCTTCACATTTATCTTCGCTCTACTCGCCAGCATCATCGCAGCCCCATTGATCCAAGCTGCCAACAATGCCTATCAAATCCAAACACTAGCTGAAGCCATTAGATTACTCGTTAGACATGTACAATTCCTTTTCACTGCCGAATCATACATCAATCCACCAGCCCTATTTCTCACCATCGCCTACACGCTCGCCATGCTTCTCCTCGCTTTCCTCCTCACCCCACGCGCAGCCGTCCCATACCAAAATCTCCGCCAAGCTTATCGCATCTCAGTCAAACATTTCACAATCATCACCCCCGCGCTATACCTCACCATTATCGCCCTGCTCTTCTTTTCAAACTTCACACGTTTCTATCAGTCATACCAAGTTCACCAAAACCTTCAGCAATGGCAACAACAGCACCCTCACCCACGCCAACAACGAATCACACAAAACCCAACAAAAACAGTCATCACCAACGACACAACCTTACAGCAACAAACCAATGCATGGATGATTCGTCGAAATGAGGCTGAAAGAACATTTGAAAAATCATCCGCCTACACCCGCGCATACACCATCGGCAGCTTCATCGGTGTCAACGGATGCATTCTCGCTAGCCTCTTCTTTCTTATGATCTTTCGCGCCTTCGCCACGCAAAAACAACTGCAATATAAGCCTCAATCTCGTTGGCCCGCAATATGCGAAAGTTGCAGCTATCACATTTTCAGTATCAAAACCAACGACTCACAACATCCCGAACCCACCTGCCCTGAATGTGGCCACCCCATCTCCTCATCACTCAACCCGATTCATCGCATAGACGACCCCTTCACCTCTGCAGCCACCTTCAAACAAAAAACATTTGCACCATTCAAACTCGCATTCCTTTTCTTATTCAAACCATCCAAACTCGCAAACCAGCTACAACCTCATACCTCTTCCTTTAAACATCACCAACTCGCAAGACTCGCCTTCTACTCCATCCCCATTCTCACATTCATCGCACTAACATGTGGCTACGCCGCCTCACATCCCAATCTCTCTTTTCTCTACGAAATCAACAACCGTTTCGGCTTCTACAACTACTTCTACTTCGAAGCTTATAGCCTCACCATTATCTCACTCATCTTCACCTACCTCCTGATTCAAATCATCGCTTTCATGAACGCACTAACCCTCTCCCTACTCTACCGCAAAGCAAACCCATACTTCGCAATAAAACTAGCCAACCTCACAGCCCCAGCCATCATCCTCCTCGCCTTCTCACTCACACTTCTTAGCAACATCATTTTCCGCGTCTACCTCGCCCTGCCAACAGATTTCACAAACGCTCTCCCATTCCAGCTCTCCAACCTTTTCTTTTTCCGCAGAATCCTCTGGCTCACCTTCACCTTACTCGGCCTACTCTACATCCTCTCAAACACCATCCGCATACTTCGCAAAACTAGGTTCACAAACATCTAAGCAGTTCAACCCGTAAAACAAACAAGCAGCTAAAACCACTATCAACAAAGCATATTTAAAAATATTAACCAACCTTCACTTCAAGTAATCACATCCCACAGCAATACTGCAAACTAGATCATTCCCAAATTGCTATTTTCTGCATATCACATTACCAACTCTTACTTCGCTGCTCCCAACGTATCACTAGGCACCATACACCCACAGAATATCATCACCATAGTTGATTACCACAACCAACTTTCCATCACTACCCTCCAATCTCTTTCGACCTCATCAAGTACCACTTTTCCCCCACCCAGTCATCTGCACATAAGATTCTCTATTAGATAATCTTTCCCCCGACCATCCGCTCATTAACCTTCTCACCATCCATCTATTACCCCTCTATCACCCACTCACCAACCACACACCATCCCTACCACCCGTTCATTACCATCATTTCCTCCTGTATTTCTCTCTACAACCTGCCCACCCCGACACCAACTATATCCTCCAATACTGCCTACCCTTTGATTATCTTTAGTGTAATGATTAATATAGTTACAATTTTATTTCAATAAATATGCAATACCCACAAACCCAATATAAAAACAAAACCCACAGACTTGCATCTGTGGGTTTTGCATTTGTTTCGATCTGAATGATCTGATTAGCGATAGAATTCGATAATCAAGTTCAGGTTCACGTCGAATGGGATCTGGTCAGATGTTGGCACTGCAACGATCTTCGCAGTCAAGCTCGATGGGTCAAAAGTCAACCAGCCCGGGACATCATGTCCAGCCATTGATTCCAACGCTTCACGAACGCGAGACTTCATCTTATCCTTCTTGACGGTGATAACATCGCCAACCTTCACTTGGTATGAAGGGCGGTCAACTTTCTTACCGTTAACAAGAACGTGACCATGAACAACAACCTGACGTGCAGCCCAGATAGAACGTGACCAACCCAAACGGCGGACAACGTTATCCAAACGCTGCTCAAGCAAACGCATCAGAACTTCACCGGTGTTACCCTTGGTGCGAGTCGAAAGCTTGAGATAGTTACGGAACTGTTTTTCAAGCACGTTGTAATGGTAACGAAGCTTCTGTTTTTCGTTCAAACGTACACCGTAGTCACGAAGACGACGGCCACGGAAACCGTGAACCCCTGGAGGATTCAACTGACGCTTAGTTGTGTGCTTTGGAAGGTCAGCGATTGGTACGCCGACACGACGGGAAAGTTTAACCTTTGGACCAGTGTAGTTGGCCATAGATATTCATCTCGTTTCCGAGACGCTCCATCAAAATGCTCATGCGGCGCGGCCGCGGCTACGGCTTACCACAAGGGAACTTCAGGGCCACCATGACCCTGCTGTGAGTCACATATTACACCCGATACTGGGTTTACGGTCAAATCCACTCCACTTTATCACCCCATTTTAGCTCATTCCAGCCCATATTCTGGGGATTCAACGTCAAATAGTTGTGCATTGATACTGATTCGTCGAGTCGAATGACTGGGTTGAGATGCGTTGATGGCTGGGAGTTGGGATCGGAGTGGCCTATATGTTGGAGTAGCAGTGATTTGGTAGCCAAGGGTTAATGGGATCTGGGGGATTTGGGGCAACGTGGATGTTGATTTGGGGCAACATTTGGGCTTATTCGGCCAAATATCGGGATTGGGGTGGCTAACTTAAATTATTGTCTTTTAATGGGTTGTGTGATTTGTGATGTCGGTGATGGGTGTGGCATGGGGTGTGCTGGTGGGGATTGGTATGAAGATGCGCATGTTGAATATTTTGGTTTTTGGGTTGCTCATTAGTCTTGCGGGCGGGTGCGCGACGATGCGGTCGTCGTGCGGTTCATGTGGGTCGTGTGAGAAAACTGTGGCTGGGAGCAGTTATGGTAAATCGTATGCACTGAACTCTGCGACGATGGACCTGCTTTCCACAAACAATGACCAGCAAATGAGTTACTACTCGCGAAATGACAAGCAACCTTATGCGTATGGGTCGTATTCGAAACCGACGGCTGAGCGGGTGGTGGAATACAACCACCAATCAACATATACCAACGGCAATCGGGTGTACTATCAAGATCGCAGCTACACGACGATGCGGCGCGAGTATTACAGACGGTGAGTCACCGGAAGGTTTGGGGTGGCGAAATGGTTGTAGCTGGTGGAGGTTTGCAAATTAATGATTTCGGATGGTGAAGACCGGCGGGCTGACAGCCGACGGCTATTTTTGTGTTGGGGAATCGTGGTTGAGAAAAGTGAGATATTGCGACTGAGTTGCTGTGGCGTTGCGTATTTGTGCGCACGTTTTTTCCATTTCGTCCGTTTTCCCTTAGTTGGAAGTGATTCAAAACAGCACAAAAAGAGCAAAAAACGGTGAGGTTTGGGTCAAAATCGGAAAGAAATGATCAGAAATCGTTAGAAAACGACAGGTCAAAAAGTCCAAAATGCGTGATTGTGCGCGCAAACGCGCGCCTACTTACTGTATGAACAGTAGGTTGAAATTTTGGTTTTGAGGTTGGCTAGATTGAGGTGACATTGCTTTTTGCGGGGTGGAGGTGGTGAGTTAATGAGCACGACGTGCGTGGCCTATCGGCTATTGAATTTGTTTTAGTATCGTGGAAGTGCATTAGATTAGTACCGGTGCATCCGAATGAAACAAGCTGAGAGACATCGGATTGTAACTAACCGTCGATTAGACTAAACAAAAGTTTCTGACACATTTTCGTCCTTTGCACTTTTCTTACCCAGCTTTTTCTCATCCTTGTATGCCAATCGATTGTTCGTTAACATGATTGCGTCATGAAACACTAATCAAAAACAACTAGATCTTTTTCCTTGCCTAATGGATTTCTGAGCGACATAAAGAAATCCATTGGATCTTGTATGTTTTCATATCCACGAAAGTGGTTCATGATCCAACACATCTATTAAATAAATTCCACGAAGTATTTCGTGGTTGTTTATGTCCTATACAATTTTTCCTGAGAATATATCAAATAAGGAGTTCATATCCATGAACACCGACATCACTACAAATACAGAATCCCAATCATTCTGGGATGACGAATACAAAATCCCTTGGCATGAAGCTGATTTCAGCCGCCGCATGCTTAATGAACATCTGACACAGGAACATGATCTTGCGAGCCGTCGGTTCGAGATCATTGATCGACAGATTGAATGGATTGAGAAATCGATACTTACTCATGCACCTTCGAACATCTTAGATCTTGGCTGTGGACCTGGACTATACGCACAACGCCTTACAGCTAAAGGTTATGAGGTTTTGGGAATTGATTTTTCACCTGCATCTATTGATTATGCAAAAGAGCAGAACCAATGGCCTGAGAGATGTATTTTTCGCTTGGGAGATATCCGATCTTTTGATTATGAAAAAGATCATGATCTCGCCATGCTTCTTTACGGTGAATTAAATGTCTTTTCGCCATCAGAAGCGGAAATGATTTTACGTAAAGCGAATGCTTCATTAAAGCCAGGCGGACGATTGATTGTTGAATTCCAAACGCATGAAGCGATTCAGAAAAATGGGGAGAATGAAAGCATCGAACAGCAATGCGAAAAGGGATTATTTTCTGATCAACCTTACACTTGCTGCATTGACAGCAGTTGGTTTCCAAAGGACCAGATTACGGTGCAATATTTCCGAGTAATAGAGCACCACAACGAGAAAACAAGAACTTACGTCAATACGCAACAAGCTTATTACGATCAAGCTTTGATTGAATTGCTACAAAATGCAGGCTTCAGCGACATTGGACAAGAATCAAGCTGGCCTTGTGAAAACGATGGGTTCCAGCTATGGTCGGCTGTTCTTCCATAATTATTAGAGATTAATTCAATCTATCAATCAAACATGGAGAGAGGTATTGCTTCTCTCCATGTTTAATTTATTGTAGATAAAACAAAGGTACCTGACACCTTTATTCTCTATAAAGAACATAGAGTCTAAAAGGAAAAGAAGGAATAGTAGCATGTTAGTTGGAAATCCGAGTAGATTTGCTGTTGAAATAAACGTGCAGACTACAGAACATAGACCTTGGATTTTTGGTACGTTTTACTTTTGGATTAATAGTATAAGATTTGGCGATCCAGAAGATACTGTTGCGTTAAATGGATGTATTAATTGGGCGATAGGGTTTCTTAATGTGCCACCCGATCTTACGAACGAAAAACTATACAATTTCCCATTATTAACAATATGGTCAATATTTATAGAGGAAAACGTAGACGCTATCTATCAAGAAATTGATTATGAAATATCTGATTATTTTATGGAAGAATCTAAGTTTTTGATGACACATATAGGAATGAGTTCGTTCGAGAGTAGTGGAGATGAGTTTATTTTAATAAAAAATGATAAGGGTCTAGAACGTTTAATTTATAAATCCGAGAATACTCCAATGGGAGAAATTATATTGAGGAGGAATGAGTTTGAAGAAGTTCTTGAACAGTTAGTTATAAACAACGTTGAGCTTGGGCAAATTGATTACTTGAGGTGACAACAAAATCAGACAATGTGTCGGGTACTTTTTATGAAACTTTTCGTAAAATCATAACTTGGCCATATGGCTTATGGATTTAGCGCACAAGAATGGATGCAAAACAGGGTAGAAAAGCTGTCAGAGATGCTCTATAGAAACCATCTTCTACTATTCTTTAAGTGGTTCGATGAGGATTAGGCGTTCGGTTGATTCTTTGGATGGAGGTTCGATCCACATGGTGGCGGTGATTCGTTGGTCGTTTGGAAGTGTGACGCGGATGCGGTGGGAGCCGGCGTAGACTTTGAAGTTGGCGTTACCGAGCTCGTCGGTGGTTTGTCTATCGTTTGTCCACCACTGTTTTTTAAGCATTTTTTCGAGTACTGCGCCTGTTGCGGTGAGTTGGCCGTCGGTTGTTATGAGGGTACCTATCTGGTCGTTAGGCGAATTGGGTGATGGTGTGATGTTTGAGAAGTAAACGCCTTGAACTGCTTTCTCTGCGAAGAGAAGGCGGAGCATCATTTCCAGGTTCAGGGCTGCGCCGGCTTCAGATTCACCTGTGACGTGAAGTGAACTGATGACGACGTTCATGTTGACGGTGTTGAGCCATGCGAGTGAACGTGACATGACGGCTGGGAGTATGACGCCGGAGACTTCCTGATCGATGGCAAGGCGATCGACGGGGATGAGTGCTTCACGGAGTGAGGTGACTTTGGCGATCATATCGCGGCGGCGTTTGCCTAGGAGTGAGTCGCTGAAACCCATGCATAGGCTTGCCTTTGGTGCGTCGGCTTTGGCTTGTTCGAAGAGTTGGCGAATGATTCCGTTGCCGAGAGTTTGGCCGAGGAAATCACGGTCTAACACACCGCTGTATACATCGAACTCATCAACGTGTGCACCGTATTCGAGCATGATGAGGCGGACGTAGCGTTCGAGCATGGTTGCGAGTGAGCGGCCTTTGAGGGGGACGGTCCATTCGGGGTTGAGACCTTCGTCGGAATGAATGAGTGTACCCCAACGGATTTTCATGCCCCATGCGTTTGCGAGGTCGATGGCTTGGCGTACTTTTTTGGTTCGCATGCCTGCGTTCATGGCGGGTTGGAGGTCGCCCCATTGGGTCATGTTTTGGAGTGAGAGTGCGTTGAAGCAACGCCAAACGGGTTGGGAGCCGTCGAGTTCGAGGCCTGCTTGTGCGAGGCCATCTTTGGGGAGGACGACGCCCCATGTGAAGGCATGACGTTGTTGAGTGATTTGAACGGATGCGTTGTGGACGGGGTTGCCGTTGTGGTCGAGGACGATGACGCGAACATCGCGCATGCGGTTTTGTTTGATTTGTTGTTCGGTTTGATCGACCCACTGGCCGCGCAGGACTTGGGCGTGGGCTGCTGTTGTGAAGAGCAGTGAGAGGGTGAAGAGGAGAAGGGTTGTAGTGATGATTCGTTTGGCGATCATGTGGCTCTAATCATCGCATTGACGGTTCTGTATTTTGGATTAGAACGGTCAAATCGGTTTGTCTGTTTTGTCCTATAACGAGGGTGTTAGCCTAATACTTCCATCGCCTGAGAGAGGGTGGTGACTTGAACGAGCTTGGCCCCATTTGGCGCTTTTTCGCGTGTTTTGGGGCAAATAATGTTTTTGAAGCCGAGTCGGGAAGCTTCATGGATGCGCTGGGTGAGTTGTTGGACGTGACGAATTTCGCCACCGAGGCCGATTTCACCGATGGCACACCAGCCTGATTGGAGGGTGCGGTTCATGAAACTACCTGCGATGGCGAGTGCTGTTGCGAGGTCGGCAGCTGGTTCAGCGACGCGCATGCCGCCGACGGATGAGGCAAAGATGTCCTGGTCGGCGAGTCGTAGGCCACCACGCTTTTCGAGGACTGCAATGAGCATGGCGAGTCGGTTGCCGTCGAGGCCTGAGACTTTGCGTTTTGCGGATCCGAGGAAGCCGGTGGCGGTGAGGGCTTGCATTTCGACCATGAGACAACGTGAGCCTTGAAGGACGGGGCTGATGACAGAGCCTGATCGTGGTTCGTATTCGCCGGCGAGGAGGCCGCCGCCTTGAACTTGCTGGAGTCCTGAGCCGGTCATTTCGAAGAGGCCGACTTCGAGGGTAGTGCCGAAACGGTTTTTGATGCCACGAACGACGCGGTGTGAATGGTAGCGATCGCCTTCGAAGTAGAGGACGCAATCGACCATGTGTTCGAGGAGGCGTGGACCTGCGAGTTGGCCTTGCTTGGTGACGTGGCCGACGAGGAGGAGTGCGGTGCCTGAGGCTTTGGCGAAGTAGACGAGTTCGAGGCAGCATGATCGTAGTTGTGTGACGGAGCCGGGGGCGGCGGAGAGGTCGCCTTTGTAGATCATCTGAATGGAGTCGATGACACAGACGGTGGGTTGGATCTTGCGTGCTTGTTCGACGATGCGAGCGAGGTTGGTGTCGGCCAATATATACATGCCACCGCGGCCCCCTGTTTCGTCGCCCCCCCCTATTGCGTTGGATTTATCTTTCAAATCCGATTTTGAAACTGCGCGCGAGGTGGATGCACCGAGGCGTTCTGCTCGGAGTTTTAGTTGTTGGACGGATTCTTCGGAGGTGACGTAGAGGACGCGTTGGCCGTTTTGTGAGAGTTTGTGTGCGGCTTGGAGTAGGAGTGTGGATTTGCCGATGCCGGGGTCGCCGCCAACGAGGACAGCGGAGCCGGGGACGAGGCCTTGCTTGACGATTTTGTCGGCGGGTTCGTCGGAATCGTGATTAGCGCCGCCGAGTACGCGGTCGAGTTCACTGATGCCTGTGCTCATGCGTTCGACGTTATCGTCTGAGGAATCAATGTCGTCAATGAGGATAGCTTTGGGTGCGTTGCCTTGCTCTGCTTCCATGCCAACGCCACTGGTCCAGACGGCACCGGCGACGCCTCGGTGTGGGTCGAGGTTGGACGATGAGTCGGCTTTGAATTCGACGAGTGAGTCCCATGCGCCACAATCTGGGCATTTACCCATCCATTTAGCTTGTACGGCGCCGCAATCGTCACAGAGAAACTGCTTTTTGGTTTTAGCCATCCTTGGAGATCCTGTTGAGGTGTTTTGAGGGGAATTGGGGGTGAAAGTGGAATCAGACACGATGCTGATGGGTTTATGTGGACATGATACCCGAATATTGGCCGTACATCTGCAGTTATCGAAGCTTAAAGGGATGAAAAATCCGATGAACTAAAGGACGTGACAATCGTACAAATAGGTAAGAAGTCGGTCCCGTTATTTGGGTGAAGTGATTACAATGGTCGGGTCCGTTGTTGGGGTGGTTGGTAGCATCGCCCTGTAAATTGGAATGAACAGGAGTCCCTGTAAGCTTGTGTGGCCCATGGATGGATGTGGGACAGGGTTTCAGTAGAGGAATGTTAATTAGATGAACAACAGAAAAATTGCTGTGAGACTCGCCTTGATCGCTGTATTTGCAGTCACGCTGATTGCGATGACGGAATTGCGAGCGCGGCCAAATTATGTATTTGACAAGATCGGACTATTGACGACCGTACGTTCGAATCTGGTGAAGGAATATGTTGAAGAGCCAGATCAAGACAAGATGATCGACAATGCGGTTCGTGGGATGATCTCGGCGCTTGATGATCCTTATACGTCTTTTATCTCAAAGGAAGAATTGGAGCCGTTTGAAAGCCAGATCACTGGGCACTTTTCTGGTATTGGTGCTGAGGTTGATATCAATGATCGTCGTTTGAGAATTGTGTCGCCTCTGGAGGATTCGCCTGCTTGGAAGAGTGGCGTACTTGCGGGCGATATTGTTCTGAAGATTGAAGAAGACGATACGCTGGACATGACGCTGAACGAAGCGGTTGCGAAGTTGAAGGGTAAAGCGGGGACAGATGTGACGATTACTGTGCGTCATAAAACTGGTGAAGAAGAAGCCATCACGATTACACGTGGTGAGATTAATATTCAGACAGTTCGCGGTTTCCAAAGACAGGCTGATCATTCTTACGACTTCATGCTAGATGATGAGAGTAAGATTGGTTATGTGAGAATTACTCAGTTCAACGGTAAAACTTCGAATGATTTAAAAGAAGCGATTAATGAGTTGAAAGGTCAAGGCCTTAAGGGATTGATCATTGATTTGCGTTTTGATCCGGGCGGATTGCTGACGGCTGCTGTCACGATTTCAGACTACTTTTTGCCTGAAGGACAGCGAATTGTTTCGACAAAGGGCCGCGTTGTGCCAGAGGTTGTTTACAAGGCAACCGATAAGGGTACGCTAATTGATACGGATATTCCGTTGGTTGTAATGGCGAATGAATCATCTGCGTCTGCATCCGAAATTGTGACGGGTGCGTTATCAGATAATGAGCGTGCACTGTTTGTTGGAACACGTACTTTTGGTAAGGGCTCGGTACAGGAGATTCGTGAACTGACGAGTGGTTCTGAAACTGCTGGCTTGTTGAAGTTCACGAATGCATACTACTATCTGCCGAACGGTCGAAATATCCATAAGCGAGAAGGCAAGGACACTTGGGGTGTTGATCCGTCAGAAGGTGCATATGTTCGTATGACGCCTAAGCAGGTGGAGGAAATGATCAAGGTGCGGCGTGAGTCAGATATTCTTCGCCAGAATGATGGTGAAGGAGCTGAAGCGATTGTCGTAACACCTGAGTGGATTGATGGTACATTGAAAGACCCACAGCTCGCTGCTTCATTGAAGGCTGTTTTGGGTAAATTGGAAACAGGTGAGTGGCCAACGGTTGGTTCGACGAATCCTGATATTCTGGTGCTTGAAACGAAGCGTGATAATCTGAAGCGTCGTAAGGCGTTCTTGGCTGACACGATCACTGAACTCGACAAAGAGCTTGAAAAGATCGAAGCTGAGATCAATGGCGAGTCCGTTGAGGAAATTGATAATCAGACAGCTGCGATCGATCCAGAAAAGTCAGATGATGATTCTGCTGCACTGGCGACACCGACTGCTGAGCTGGTTGAGTAAGCTAAAAAAAATTGAAATGAACAAGCCCACAGCGTCAAAACTGTGGGTTTTTCTTTGTGAGCAGATATACGCTAAAATTATGGGTCTAGGTGAATTGCCCATTTTAATGTGTACTTGAAGTTTAAGTGGATGACATGACTTTAATCCTCGGCATTGAAACATCTTGTGATGAAACGGCGGCTTCGGTAGTGAAGGATGGCCGAGTTGTTCTTTCGAATGTGGTGGCATCGCAACACGAATTGCATGAGCGATATCGTGGCGTTGTGCCTGAGATTGCATCACGTGCGCATTTGGAAAATATCTTGCCCGTGATTCAACAGTCGCTGCATGAAGCAGGGATTGAGCTTGATAATGTGGATGCAATTGCGGTGGGCAATCGGCCTGGCTTGATTGGATCGCTGATTGTGGGAGTATCTGCGGCGAAGGCGTTGGCGTGGTCGACGGGGAAGCCGTTGATTGATATTGATCATGTGCAAGCACATCTTTATGCGGCAGCGGTAGCGAATATACAAGATAAAAATGACCTCCCCCCTGCCCCGGAGTTTCCAGCGATTGGTTTGGTTGTGTCAGGCGGACATACGACATTGTATGAGATGAATTCGCCGCTGGAGATCAAGGCGATTGGCAGAACAATTGATGATGCAGTGGGTGAAGCTTATGACAAAGCTGCAGTGATTTTAAAGCTGGGATATCCGGGTGGTCCTCGGATTGATAAGCTAGCGAGTGAAGGCGATCCGACTGCATATGAGTTACCACGCTCGATGTTGAAGCCGGGCTCATTGGATTTTTCATTCTCGGGGCTGAAGACAGCATTGCTTTATGCAGTAAGAGGAAAGCCAATAGGACGAGGCAAGTCGGCTGTATTTGAACGTGATGCGGAAGATCTGTCTAACCAAGAGATAGCTAATCTTGCAGCATCATTCCAGGCTGCTGCGATTGATGCGGTGATTAAGAAACTCAAACGTACTGTGAATCAGATGCGTAAGAATGATGAGCAAGCAAGTCCGAAAAGTTTGATCATTGGTGGTGGCGTTTCTGCGAACACTCATTTACGTGAACGAGCGACTGACTTTGCTAAACGATACCAATTGAAGTTGCATATACCGGCATTTGAGTACACGCAAGATAATGCTGCCATGATTGCTGGACTTGCAGATACACATTTCAAGAATGGACAGTTTGCGGATTTATCAATGCCTGCAATTGCGACTTCTAAGAATTTATAAGACTAAGCGCGTAATAGGGTTCTTGAGTCGATCTTTGTATCGACCACTATTTTCATGCCTGAAGTAAGCCAAAACTCGTCTGGATCTTCTTCAGCATCTACTTCTTCATCATCAATGATGTATTCATCGTTTTGCTGATACGGCAACACGTCGGAAAGATCTTCATGTACAGCAACTACCGGAGCCCATAGTTCAATGAGTCCCAGAGTCACGACGATGCCAAACATAGCACCCCAACCAAGACCGACGAGTATTTGCTTTAACATGTGTTTGCCTCACAACCAATGCTGCCAAGTCGAAGGGTAAGCGCACTTATCACGTGCAAGAAGAACCTAAAGAACCTTAGGCATAGAAGTATGAATATCTATGACTCGCATCCCCCGTTTTTATTACGGAAATCCCTTGTATGCATATAAAAAAGCCCATCAGTGACGGGCATGGTGTACTTGTCTGTTTAGGCAACTTGTTATTGTTTTTCTACATCAAAAACTGTCTTGATTGCATCTTCGATTTTAAGATCATTGACACCAGCAGCAAGTATGTTGCCGTCACGTCCGATGATGAAATAGGCTGGATAATGAGTGCTTTTGTAGGCCTTAAAGACTGTGCCATGTTCATCCCATGCGATGGGGTATTGAATGTCATGATCCTTCATGACTTGTACCATTTTTTCACCTTTATCTGAAACACAAACACCGAGAATGACGAGGCCTTGGTCTTTATACTTTTCCATGAGCTCATTTTTTCGTGGTATCGTTTTGATGCAGTATGGGAATCCTGCACCCCAGAAATCAACAAGCACAATCTTACCCTTGAGATCTTCAAGTCTAAGTCTTGTATTACCGTTGGTATTGTGCCATTTGTTTAGACGAATGCCGGGGGCCAGCTTGCCAACCATGCTCGCATATTGTTTTCGTTCAGCTTCATCGCCTTTAAACCACTCCTTGGGTAAATCAATCTTTAGAGGTGGTGGCTGATTCAATTGCTTTTCACGTTCTATTGTTGCTTTCAATACATCTTCGACGTGGTTGGGACGCATGCCTGCTGCAACAACTTTGCCCTGACTATCGATGACAAAATATGTGGGCCAATAGTTCACGTTCCATGCATTAGCGGTTGTGTTTTGTGGATCGAAGGCTGTAGGGAATTGAACTGTATATTTTGGGATCGTTATTTTGTAAGATTCAAGATCGCTATTGCCACAGATACCAAAAACGTTAATACCTTTGTCTTTATATTTTTTGTAGAGTTTGTTTGTATCTTTAATTGAACGAATGGAATAACTTCTCTTCGTTGACCAGAACTTGATGACAGAAATTTTGTCTTTGATTTGTTCGGCTGTAATTTTGCCATTGAACCAATCTGAAACATTTAATGTTTCAGTCATTGGCTTACCGATCATCGCATCGTATTTCGCACGTTGCTTGCCTTTACGATAGAACCATTCATCAGGGAAAGGATTCTTACCAACTTGAAGCTCGTAACCTGTTGAAGTACTTTGCCTTTCCTTTTCTAGCAAATCTTCGATAACGTATGGAATGTAACCGGAGTGAATCCCAACACAAACAATCTTGCCATCTTTACCGACGACTGCATATGTTGGCCAACTTGAGACTTTGAAAAATTTCGACAAGCTACTGGAACGATCGCGGCCGATCGGCATCGTATAGCTTCCTGATTTCAGAATGCTATGCATTTTTGATTGGCCACTGGAACTGCAAATCGCTGTGACAATCACGTCCTCATCTTTATAACGCTCGTAAAGCTTGTTGGTTTTAGGCAATGCCTCGATGCAATACTTACACCAAGTCGCCCAGAAATCGATAACGAGAATCTTACCATTCAGATCAGTCTGTTTGACCGGTCCATTAACCCAATTAGAGATGCGAAAGGATGGCATTTTTTTGCCAATAAGTGCATCCATGACTGCTCTGTCATTGGCATTCCCAGAAAACCATTTTTGAGGATATGGATTTTCTTCTGCCAGCACTGGCCTAATACTGCATAAATACAATATTGCTGTAAGTAGTAATGCGAACCTTCGTGTTGTTAAACTCATCCGCCTGCCTTTCACATCGTATCTTGCCCGAGTTGTCTACGGCAATTGTAATAGACGCACGAATAGCTGAACAGATGTGAAATGCCAAAAGAGTCTGTTTCACTAATCGCTCTAATGAATAGTTTGTATTGCAGATTGAATTACTCTGCGAAACGGCCGATACGATTAAGCTCTTGCTCGATGATTGTGATATCACCCTCAACGGCTCGCACGATGCCATCTGGATCAATAAGAATGTAAGTTGGCCACCACTCGATACCCCAAGTTTCCATAGAAACAAGCGTGTTATCCTTTGCTACCGGGTATCGGATATCCCATTCAACGACGGTATCGCGCATTTTTTCTTGGCCACGATCAGAGCTACAAATACCTGCAAAGCGAACGCCCCATTCACGATATTCTTCATAGAAATCGTTATTCTTTTTGATCGCAGCAATACAGTCAGGACACCAAGTCGCCCAGAATTGAATGACGATAAACTGGTCATTAATGTTAGAAAGATCCATGTCGCCGTTGACCCAGTCGGAAACTGTCAGCCGTGGCATTTTTTTGTTAATCAGACGTTCGCGCGTTTGCTCAAGCAGGCGGCTTTGACGTTCGCCTGGCTGCTCCTCACGCTCTTCCTGAGCATGACTCGCAGTGATCATCATGACTAATATGAGTGATAAAAATGAACTCCACCAAATGAAGCCTATACGATTGTCCATGACGCATGTACCTTTCTCACTTGCCGGCTAGGCAGTACTAACAACAAATCATATGCGTCATCTCTAGTCATTTCCCTATGATGTGCGTCTCATCCCTTTTACACCGTTTAACCCCAACTATGCGTCATATTCCCCGATTACCGTACTTGCCATACAATCTTGCTCATGTCTATCTCTCTTACATTCCTCGGCACGGGCACTTCGGCAGGTATTCCCATGATTGCATGTGATTGTCCTGTTTGCACCTCAACCGATCCACGCGACCAACGCTCACGCCCTTCGATCCTTGTCTCCTACGATTCTGATGAAGTAAGCCACCCAATACAGTACATCGTCGATACGTCGCCTGAACTTAGACAACAATGCATCCGTGAAAACCTCAATCGCATTGATGGTGTTCTCTATACTCATGCTCATGCGGACCACATTCTCGGGCTTGATGATCTTCGACGATTCAATGCTGCGATGGATGCGCCGATCACAGTTTACGCTGAATCAACGGTACTCGAACAATTACATCGTATTTTTCAGTACGTTTTTGAATCTCATCGCAACATCAATAAATCGTTCGTTGCAACACTCATTTCTCAGCCCATCGAAACGTATGAGCCCATTGAACTCAATGGTGCAACATGGACACCACTACGTTTAATGCATGGCCGTTTACCCATTCATGGCTTTCGTATTGATTATCAGTCACACTCAATCGCTTATTGCACGGATGTTTCAACCATACCACCCGAAACTTACCCATACCTCAACGATCTCGACATTCTAGTGATTGATGCACTACGTTATCGTCACCACCCAACACACCTGACCGTCGACCAAGCACTCAACATCATTGAGAACGTAAAACCAAAGCAGGCATACTTCACACATATCACACACGACATTCAGCACGCGGATTTAGAACCCAAGTTGCCTGACAATGTGCATTTGGCTTATGACGGTTTAACACTAACGCTTGATTAGGCTTCATCATAAATTTGAGGTATTTTAATTATTAATTATGAAATACTTCTTGGTTTCTATATCCCATATATCAATCAACGATTGCCATTCATCCTGATACCAAGTTGTATCTTTTGCTCGACACAATTCAACGACCATGTTGTAGCAGGCATTCATTTGCGGATCTATTGCATCAATATTTTTTGGATCTCGAATAAACCACATATCACCTCCTGCAGATACTGCTTGCTCTACATTAAATTGGAAATTAAATTCGATATGTTTCTTCATTTCTTCCGCATGTTCAGGCCATTTCCAACCGGTCGTTTCACCTTCATAAAACACACCATTTAAATCTTCCCACTGCTTCGGCCATTCGCCTTCATGCTCAATAATATACTCAGCAACAGCACCACCAATCACTTGAGCAGCCATGCGTGCATTGTAATACCGATTTATACCTTCAATCGCATTGCCTATTGAAATAAAGAAAACTACTGCGTTTACAATTAAGCTCACAACAATAATGAGTATTATCCACCGGAACCATTTCATACTGCACTTCAACCTCTAACCGTGTATTAGTTTCTTGAGTGCTGCACCTTCGTCGCCTTGTCGCATCAGGTGTTCACCAACTAATACTTTTGTGACGCCTGCATTCATCAGTCTTTCAACATCTTCATGTGTACGGATACCACTTTCACTCACGAGTATCTCAGGCTGCTCAACCATGTCCAGCAATCGAATCGTATGATTAATATCCGTCTTCATCTCACGCAAATTACGATTGTTGATTCCAAGCAGCATATATTTGGAATGCGGGAACCCGACATGCGGGCGCACAGCAAGCAAGCTCTCTACATCATGCACTTCAAGCAACGTCGTCATCTTCAACTCAGTCGCCAAGATCATCAAGTCGATCAAGCGATGCACTTCCAAACACTCTGCAATCAGCAGGACCGCATCAGCACCAGCTGCTCTTGCTTCCCAAATCTGATATTCATCAATGATAAAATCTTTGCGCAAGACTGGCAGATCAATTGCTGATCGAATCTGCTGGATATATTTCAGATCACCCTGAAAATATTTTTCATCAGTCAAACAACTAATCGCTGCTGCACCATTGGCTTCATAATTTTTCGCAATCGCAACTGGATCGAAGTGATCACGAATAAGACCCGCTGACGGACTCGCCTTTTTCACTTCAGCAATCACGCTCACATGATCACGCTTGGTTGTCAATGCTTTGAAAAAATTGCGAGCTTGTGACTCTGACTGTGCTCGCTCTTTCATCTCCTCCAAACTGACTGCTTCACAACGTGCAGCGACCTCAACCTTCTTGTCCTCAACAATTTGCTTCAGAATGTCACTCATTATTGATCCGTTCTCGCGCTGACGCTGCTCCCACAGCGTTTTCTGTTATTTGCCAATCTCAACTGTCCCAATTGGCCGATCTCCTACTTCAAAGCATACCCCACAGAACGCACCTCGTCACACACAACTCACATGCCATGCACCGCCGATTGCCTTACAATACCCTGCCCTGACACTTTTATTATGCCATTCCTTACATATGGAGCTCCACATTGCCCATTATCGGCCTCCTATCAGACTCACACGGCCAAGCCGAGCTCACACAAAAAGCCGCCAATATTTTGCTCAAAAATCACGCAGACCTCATCATTCATCTAGGTGACATCTGCTCGACTGAAGTCCTCGACGCCCTTGCCATGCACTATCCTCCATCTCACACCAAAGCAGGCACGCAAGTTGAAGTACACCTGGTTTTTGGCAACTCAGACTACGACTATAAATCTCTCGGTGTCTACGCTCATTCACTCGGGCTCATCGTCGATCACCCAACCGGCTACCTCAAGCTTTCAGACGGCCGCACGCTTGCCTACACACATGGCCACGAACACCGCACATTATCCACACTCATCGCCAATCACACACCATTCATCTGTCACGGCCACACACATCGTAAAACCGATTTTCAACAAGATCAGTCACGAATTATCAATCCCGGTGCATTCACACGTGTCACGATCCCCACCGTCGCTACACTAAATACTGACACTGACGAGCTGACGTTTCACCCCGTCCCCTCCTCGTGATACACTGTACGAGGCCGCGCCGCTCCACAAGACGTGCCTATGATCTCTCACGCCTCTCAAAATCTACTCCGACTCAACCGCATGCACGGTAACTCAACACTAATAAACCACATATAACCACAGGATCACACCAGAACATGGACGACCTCAACGTCAGAACATATCAGCCTGAAGATCAAGCAGCTATCCTCGCGCTCTTCGATCAAGGGCTACTCGCAGGACAAGTCGCACCAAACGATACCGGTGCTGATATTGAACATATTCAAGACGCATATTTCGATTCAGATCGTCATCATTTCTGGGTTGCCACGCTTCACGACAAAGTCGTCGGAATGATCGGCGTCGCTTCTGATGAAGAACACACCGCTGAGATCCGTCGCTTACGCGTACAAAAAGATCTCCAAGACACCCCCATCGCGGCACATCTTCTCACCGCAGCACTCGATCACTGCAAAGTACACGGCTACCTCAAGGTCCTTCTCGACACTCGCTTTGAACGCGAAGAAGCTGTCGACCTCTTCGACAAAGTCGGCTTCCAACACACACGCACCAAAAATGTACATGGCAAAGATCTACTCGAATTCTATCTCGACATCTATCGCCAAGATGGACCATCCGAAGAGTAAACCCATAATTGCATAATAAAAATCAGCAAAGCCGAGAAGCATCCGCTCACTCGGCTTTTTCTTTTTCACTCACAATTCAAACAACTTAATCAAGCATTTCTTTCAAAAATAAAATGACCACGCCAACCACAATACATATCAAAAAATGCCCAATTGTTAACTCTACACCATGTACGCGCATGATTCGAAACTTGATTGCAATCAACCCGCCAATAAACGGCACCAATGCAGCACCCAATAAGCCAAGCTTTTTACCCTTATTGACTCCCCAATCATTAATCGAGTCACACGCATTTTCAAACATCGCTTTGAAAATATCTTTAAAACTCGCACGCCCCATCCGTCCCTTTGCCGCTTCACGACGTGATCTTCCACGCCTTCTTTTTACCGCAGCTTTACGCTCAACCTCATCTTTTTCATCCAGATAATCCAACAACACAGAATGCTCAGCTTCATTCTTTTTGGCTGTATTTCCAGATATATTATTTTCATCATCCTGCATCGGTACTATCTGTGTCATACCACAACACCGGCAACGCACCTTCTTTCCCCCATACTCTGTTGGCACCGTCAAAAATCTTTCACACGCATGACATTCAAAACGCAACATATCACACTTCCCATAAAAAACTGCAGTCATAATCGACTGCAGTTCTCATCGTCATGTATAAATTATTCACACACTACTCAGTGCCACCTGCCCCAACACGAAACGCTGTAAACAGTGCCAAACCAAACCATAGGAAGTCCCACGGTGAAAATGAGTTTGATATACGATCAGAGTATGAGACATCTTCCAACACTGCTGGAACAAAATAATCTTTAACCGCCTGTCTTAATTCATCCTTACTCATACTATCAAGCTTTGCATCCAACTCTTCTTCAAGCTTTTTTTCAAGTTTTTCTGGCAATTCCAATTCCTCACCGTTCTCTTCAGCATTTTGGCTTTCTTCCAAAGCTGACATAACGGGCTCACTGAATTCGTTTTCCTCATGCATCATCTGAACAACAGAAACAGTTTGGGCAACTTCATTATCCTGATACATCTGCATCAATTCGCCTGTTGCTCCCCATTGAAAAATCATCAACTTTCCAATGAGCAGACCCAGCGCAGCTAACCCCGCAGCATATGTGCCCACAGCGAAACTCTGTGTACCAGCAGCAGTCGCAACCGCCAAACCAACGAGTAGCCCAATGCCCCAAGCAACATAACCAATTTCGTAATTCGTAACGATCGTAATACCCGCCCAGATCGAGCCACCAATCACAGCAATGATGCCGCCCACAACCAATGCGATCGCCAAACTACCTGCCGCTCTCGCAGCCTGTTCTTTCGCACCATCCTTCTTAATCTTGGTCTTCAGCTTCTTACCATCAATCAATCCACCACAACTCAAGCAAAGCTTCGCACCCTCACGTACTTCACTACCACAGTGCCCACACGTCGGGCCCGCCTTCGTAACTGCAGTTGAAGATGCAGCCTTCGAACTTATAGCGTCATTCAGCAGTCCCATATCATCACCCACTGCCACCGCTTCTGGCACGCGCTGTATCGCCCCACACTTCTGACACTTCGCACGCTTACCAGCATATTCCTCAGGTACCCTAATGGCCTGACCACAATCACAACTAAATTTTATCATGCTTTTGCCCTTAAACTTCTTTCGGAAATGCTGCAGCAACTTGCCCATACTCATGCTGCCATGCACCGCCGGAACTCTCTAATCAAATGCAAGGCTCACAACATAATCTCAAACCAGTTCCCCAACAAGTTTAATTGCTCAATATTCTCTGTTTTGCATTTTATAGACAAAAAAACGCGACATTCTCATGTCGCGTTCCTCAATTTACCTTGTTTAACAGCTTATTCTTTACCACGACCAACACTAAAGGCCGTTGAAACTGCAATTCCCAACCACGCTAAATCCCAAAACGACATCATCGACTTCAGTCGCTCTTCAAATGGAAGACTCTCAAGCAAAGGATTAACCATGTGCTCTATCAATAATTTTTTCTTCTCATCATCAGTCATCTTCTTTGCGCGAGCCTGAACTTCCTTTTCCATCTCTTCAGCAATCGACGCAGGCAATGGGCTTATATCCATATCTTCTTCACCGTATTTCCTACGATCCAAAACCGTTTGCACGCGTTCACTAAATTCTTTTTTCTCTAGCATCTCAGATTGCGCAAGACTGAACTCTATCCCAGGCATCTTTATAAGCTCACTAGCAATCAAGCTCGGAACAGCAAACTGCAAAATCATCAACTTGCCAACAACCAAACCAAGCACTGCAAAGCCAGCCGCCCCAATTCCCACTGTCATGTGCTGTCCACCAGCTAACGCCACCATCACAACACCAACCAATAACCCCACACCAATCGCCACATACCCAAGCTCATATCCAGTCACATAAACAACACCCGCCCAGATCGCTCCTGAAATAACAGCAGCAATTCCACCACCAACCATGGCCAAACCCAACCCCCCGATCTGTTTCGGCTCACCCACAACCTTCTTCTCTTTCTTTTCCTTACGCCTCGCCGCCTTCGCATCTGCTTTAACAAATTCGCCACAGTTCACGCAAAGCTTCGCACTATCTTTCACCGCTTTACCGCAATGCGGACACTTGATCATTCCATGGCCAATCAACGTCGCGCTCTCACGCTCAATCGTCGCTTCTATTTCTTCTTTGGTTTTCTTATGGTCCGATTTCACCGCTCCCTCAGGCAGCATCCCCAATTCATACCCTTCGCCATAAGCCTTATTTTCCATCTCCTCACCGCCCGCCGGCACAATATGGGCCTTCCCACATTTCGTACACTTCACCTTCTTCCCCGCATACTCCGGCGGAACGCCCAACTTCTGATCACATACATCACAATGGAACTTAATCATAAAACCCCCTTCGCTAAGAAGGATTAACCAAAATATGCCCTGTACCTTTAAGTAACTTCATACATCGCCACAATCTCAAAAACGTACAAACTCAAAACTGCAAATGATTAAAAGAAATGGCTGTCCTAAAATAAAATACCACATCCACCACGCCACCGCCATAAAAATTCACCACGACGACCAACCCCAATTAACGCCAATATCCCTACTCTTCACGATGCCCAAACCCCGCCAACATAAACGCACCCAATGCACCTAACCCAAGCCAAATCAGCTCATACTGCGATACCACTGCCTTGAGTCGCTCCTGACCTGACATTCCCTTCACTTTTGGCTCAATCCAGTACTTCTTCACCAAGCCCACCTTCTGCGCATCATTCAGCTTCCTCATTTTCTCCGCAACTTTCTCATATTCACGCTCACGCATTTCTAATTCTTGCTTCGCTTCCCAATCCACCGCACGCAACTTCTCACTTGTCTCCCGATCAAACGCCCCTTCTGCAATCAGCGATTTCACCACCGCTGCCTCCAACATTCGCATCTCTTTCACACCACTTCTTGATCGCATTTCAGACAATCCATAAAACGCGATTCCAACCTTCCCCACACCTATCGCAAGTACCAGCATAAGCACAGCCATCGCCCCAAGCATCCAATGTTTCGCACCACCCGCCAGCTTCACCATCACAAAAGCAATCACAAGCCCCATCACAAAAGCGATACCGCCCAATTCTTTTCCAAAAGCAACCGACACCGCAGCCCAGCACGCACCCCCAACAATAGCTGTCGATGCGCCGCCCAACATCGCGCTTACACCTGCAGCCAATCCGCCCACAACACCTTGTCTCCCTTGTACTGCAGCTTGCTCAATCGCATCCATATCCCCAAGCACATGGCCGCAACTCACACACAGTAACGCACCATCTCTCACAACCTCACCACACTGCGGACACGTCACATCCCCCATGCCAACCCAACCTTCATTTGCCTGTTCACCGACCTCTTCAACCTGCGTAGTCGCAAGCTGCTGTAAATCCCATCCACTGCCTTCACCTGCTTCACCCTCACTTTCACTTTGCCCCATCACCGCGTCACTCAATCCATCAAACCGCTGTTGCTGTTCAACTGTTTCCATATCCCATTCAGAATCAACCTCACCGCGTCCCATCTCAGCCTGAATGCGTTCCTGTTCCTTTTGCGCGCGTTCTAATCGTTCCTCTTCACGACGCTTTTTTTCAAGCGTTTTTTCGTCCGTCGCCCCATCATCTTCTTGAACGTTCAATGCCTTCCCACAACCTCTGCACTTCACAACCTGCCCGATCAATGCTTCAGGAATATGCGATAAACGTTCACATTTTTCACATCGAACTTCGATCATGTTCGCCTCTCAGGATTCTATCAATCGATTAGACTTCACTACGCTGTACGAGCAAGTACGCCTCCACAACCCAAACCAGCAATCACATAAGCACAACCAACTGCCAGCAATAACCACACAAAATCCCACACCCCAATCACCTGCATCACATCAGACCAATACCCATGCCCAACACGCCCCGTCGCTTCACTACGTACCCAATGTTCTTTCACCACTTCAAGCCGCCCAGCTTCATCAAGACCAGCCGCTGTTTCTCTAATCTTTGAATAGAGTTCATCGGAAATCGAGCCTTCAAGCCCCGCGCCCTCTTCAAGATTATCCAATTGCTCATATTCCTCAAGCTTCATCTGCCCTTCATTCACCATCTGCATGAGCACCGCTGACTCAACCTGCATCTCCGTCACCCCACCTTCGACCACTCCCTGCAATATCCGATCCACCGTTGATTCAACACCCAACACGCCCACGCTCGCTTTACCTGCCAACATACTCAACACCACAACCACCACTGCTGTCACACCCAAATCGTTACTCGATTCCTGTGACATCGCCCACATTACACCAGCAACCAAAACACTGATCGCAACAATCACAACCCCTGCCACATGTCCTGTCATCGATGCATACACAGCCCAACCTACAGCAGCCAACACACCAACACTCAATCCTCCCATCAAAGGCCACATCCCCAATTGCTGACGCTCTTTTCGTTTCTTTAACCACTCATCCCACCATGTACGCTTCTTCATCTGCTCATTCAGTGGTACCCCCTTGCCTTTCTCCTCATCACGCTTCTCACGCATCCGCTCAACCACACCCTCCTGCTCACCAACACCCTCCTGCTCACGGATCGCCGCAATCTCTTCCTCACTCAACTCCCCAACATCCGAGATCCAATCCTCACCCTCAACAGCCTGCACGTTCACAACACGCTGTCCACTTTCACCCGTTTCACCCTGCCCCTTCTCAGTACCAACCTCACCCATCACCTGCTGCCGCATCTCCGCCAGCCGTGCAGCATGCAGCTGTCTTCTGGCTT
Organism: Planctomycetota bacterium; assembly: GCA_016350165.1. Lineage (GTDB taxonomy): Bacteria > Planctomycetota > Phycisphaerae > Phycisphaerales > Phycisphaeraceae > Poriferisphaera. Next base: position 672,992 of record CP066225.1, read on the forward strand.
CAAGTTCCCTCACATCCCACATCCCCGTCTCACCACTACCATCCTCCCGGTCTTCCTTCAGCTTCACCACCGTCTCACACAACACATCTTCATTTTCCGACCACTCATGCACACTCTTCGGCTGACCCGCCAGCAACAACTCAGGCCTCTCCCCACTATCCACACGCTCCATCCATGCCACGCTCATCGTCACGCCATACTGCCCCCCCACAACCTTCACTTCATCCCAGCAATGAACGCACTTAACCACCTGACCTAAAAACATGTCAGGTAGCTCCATCCCCGCTCCGCAATGCTCACACATAATCTTGATCATCGTCACCCTCGAAATTCACACTTCTTACGTTCATGCAGCCCCACCCCACATAAAAAACTTCACCACCCATAAATCCCACGTACGCCAATTATACAACACATTTACAAACCCCACCCAATAAAAAACCCCGCTTATGCGGGGCTTCTTCTTATCTATTTCATCCAGTCAATCCAAACCGTTCCTCACCCTTTTCAGGATGCTTCAGGCAACGGGCTGAATCGTGAACCCTTCAAAGGCAAACGCTCATTCGAAGTGTCCTTAGGCAGATACATGCCAGCCAATGCTGCAATCACTGCCATCACAATATTCATAATGCCATACCACCACCAGTTACGGAAGCCGAAGTACAACATGAAGCTTGTGACAAGCATCGTTGCGATCGTCAACGGTATCATGCCCCGCCAAGCCATTCTCATCAACTGGTCAAATCTCAGTCGTGGCAGCGTCCATCTCACCCACATCATCACCGCAATGATGACAAACACCTTGCCAGCAAATACGCCGAACTTCACAAACGCAAGCAATACGCCCAGCATCCAGTTATCCGCCACATAATCAGGCAGCACCTTGAAGAACGGCAACACATCCCAGCCTCCCAAGAACAACAGTGCAAAGAACGCACTTGCTGTAATCATGTTCATATACTCACCCAGGAAGAACAGCGCCCACTTCATCGAACCATACTCAGTATGGAAGCCGCCAACCAACTCCTGCTCAGCCTCAGCCAAGTCAAACGGAGCACGGTTACATTCCGCCAGTGTGCAGACAAAAAACAGAATCGCCAGCAACGGGTGCATGAAAATGCCCCATGTATTGCCAGTTAAATCCAAACCAAATACACCATTCTCACCAATCTGAGCAGCAGCGATATCCGTCGTCATCGTCGCTTGGAACATCATGATCATCACCAGCACACAAATGCCCTGAGGAATCTCATAGCTCAACATCTGGGCTGCAGCACGAACACCGCCCAAGAATGAATATTTGTTATTCGATGCATAAGAACCGACCACAACCCCGTAAACAGCCAGCGAACTCACCGCCAGAATGTAAACAACACCAATATTCACTGGTGCAGCAGTACCAAACACGATCTGCTTGGCTGATGTACCCCAGCCAAACCAGTCAATCTCTGGAATCGCAATCAGGCCCGCCCAAGGAATCACAGCCCAGCTCAAAGTTGCTGTCAGCATCACCATCGCAGGTGCCAACCAGAACAACCACTTATCCACACGGTTCGGCGTAAAGTCTTCTTTCAACAACAACTTCAGACCATCCGCCAACGCCTGACCAAAACCCATCATATGGATCTTCTCAGGCAAAAAGCCAAAACCAAGGTTCGTACGGTTCGGCCCAATTCGGTCCTGAATCCACGATGCCATCTTTCTTTCTAAAAAGATCAGATAAGCACACGCACCCAACGCAACGTTGAACACAACCGTGATCACCAGGAAACTTACGATAAACTGTGGCAGCCAGTCTAAATTCATTTCGTTACTCTTCGTTCAAATCCCTCTACGCAGCAAGTTGCTTATCAGGCTCTCCATCATTAATTCACTGCTCAAACAGCCAATTAACGATATTTCTGTTTCTGACGCAACGACCTACTGGTCAACGAGGAATTAATTTCGCAAAACGCATTAAACAGTTCAATATCCCCCACCATCATATCACCCCCTCACCCTCCTCACGTCCCATCACCCCTCTTTACCCCCTCAAGACTATCCCCTACCCAACTTTCTCCCATTTCCCAACACCCCGATAATCCCAAATCTCACACCCCCAGAAACTTATCGTTCATGCCTCCCCACCCAAACAACCAGCATTTTCGATCAGCTTCCTGCGAATTATGGCATAAACCTCTACAATACGCCAAATCACTCAGCCGATTACACAATAGATCACACACCTCTTTCCCTCACCAACGCCTCACTCCCTCCTTCCGCACCCCATACCAATAGCACGATTTATGACAAAAACTTCCAAAAACCAACATCAGCACCACAACGATTCGGTCAAGGAAACCATCGAATCCATCGTCATCGCATTCATACTCGCCTTCATATTCCGCGCTTACGTCGTCGAAGCATTCATCATCCCCACTGGCTCCATGGCCCCCACACTCCTCGGCCAACACCTCGAAATCACCTGCTCACAATGCGGCTACACATTCCCCGTTGACTCCTCAAAAGGTGCCTACGAGCCCTACCCTCCCGCCATCATCTGCCCAATGTGCCGTTTCCCAAACCCATACAACGGCCTCCCCCTCCGCAACGGCGACCGCATCCTCGTCCAAAAATACGCATACCTCTTCAATCAGCCCAAACGTTGGGACGTTGTCGTCTTCAAAACACCCATCGCCTTCAACCCCGACGGCTCCCCCGGTCCCACCAACAACTACATCAAACGTCTCGTAGGCCTCCCCAACGAATCCATCCGTATTCTCGACGGCAACATATACACACTCTCACTCGACCCACAATCAGGCGATCCTCTCGCACAGGAATTCATGATCGCTCGTAAATCCACAAACCAAAAAGCTCAGGAAGCCGTCCTCCGCCCAATCTATCACTCACAATACATCCCACTCGACCTCGGCAAATCCGCTAAACGTACCTTCGTCTCCAGCGGCTCCCGCTACTCCTTCCCATGGAAAACGCCTTGGGTCCCAACCTCATCCTCACTCACGCCAACATCCCTCACCCCCTCCACCGACCTAAACCTTGATAACGCCCTCCCTCAAACCAACCCATCCCTCTGGAGCATCGACAATAAACGCTCCTACACCTACTCAGGCGACACCCCCTCCGCCATCGCCTTCGACTTCACACGTGGCTTCGAGCACACACAATCCTCCATGTACCCCTATAACGAGCTCAAGGACACCTCAGCCTTAGAGCCCATCGAAGATATCCGTCTCTCAGTCGTCGTAAACCCACAAAAAACCAATACCGACATCACCCTCTCTACCACAGCCCGCTGGAACTCACCAGACCCACAAGCACCACCATTCATCCTCGCTGCCTCACTCTCCGAAGGCAATGCACTCCTCACAGCCACCAACCCTCAAACAGGCGAAACACAAACCCTCGACGTCATCCCCTACCCCTCACTCCTACCCAATACCAATACCGAACTTCAACTTCGCTACATCGATCAGCAACTCTCCCTCTGGATCGATGGCTCCCAAATCCTCTCCGACTCCTATGACCTCCCACTCGACTTCCTCGCAGAACGTCGTGCCGCCGACCCAACCCCACGCATCAAAATCATCACCTCAGGCCCAACCACTTTCCACGACATCAACCTCGATCGCGATCTCTACTACGCCCCTCGCCCAACCAACGGCCTCCTCGGCCACGGCGCTATGGCTCGAACACAATCCTCCAGAAACCAAACACCATCAGGCCCCGTCACTCGCATCGAACCCTTCGACATCGGCCCAGATGAATTCTTCTGCATGGGCGACAATTCACCATCATCTTCCGACTCACGCGTATGGAGCGACGTTGATCCTTGGGTTGATTTCAACTACTTCCACAACACGCGTAAAGCAGGCGTCGTCCCCGGCGAACTCATGCTCGGACAAGCTTTCTTCGTCTACTTCCCCGCCCCCTACGGCTTCGTCCCCAACTTCGGCCAAATGCGATTCATCCACTAATCACATCATCCACACAAACACCCTCTCAAATCTTGCCCCGATCAACCACGCCATCCCCATTTCAACATCCCTACCTCTGCTCATTTTCATCTTTTACATTTCACCACCCTCTACATTTTTCCACAACAACAGCACCGAATTAACTTAAAATCAAGCCATTTCGCCTCAAAATCCTCCCAATATCACAATCGTTCTAACAAATCACGCAAGTTTCGTTACCTAACTTATCTCCTTCTAACTTCTTCAACTCGCCTCTAGCAGACAGACTGTCTTTTGCTATAATCGCCACCCCCCCCCCCTTCTAGGGTATTCCCCTAGCTTCTAATTCAACCCAAACTCAGGAGACCATTCATGAGAATGCTATGCAATCCATTGCCTTCACTTATCACTATTGGCATCTTTACAACTTTAACTAGTTTCAATGCCGCAAACGCATCTCCGCTGTCTAACTATATCCAACTCTCACCAGACGACATGACAGACATCAACTACTTCGGCAGTGAAGTAGACATCTACGGCAACATCGCCGTCGTCGGTACAGAAGGTGATTCAAGCGTCGCAAACTACGCTGGTTCTGTCTTTGCTTTCAACACAATCACTGGCAAGAAAATCAGCAACTTCACACCAAACGACGTACAAGAACGCAATTACATCGGCAGGTCTCTCGCCATCTACGGCAACACTGCAATAGTCGGGACTGACACTCAAAATAACGAAACCGGTGCCGCATACCTCTTCGATGTAACAGCAGGAACACAACTCGCAAAACTCGCTTCCGATGACCTTTCACAAGGCGATCGTTTCGGGCACTCCGTTGATATCTTCGGTAACTACGCCATCGTCGGTGCTGCTTCCGCACTCAACAAAAACCAAGGTTCTGGTTCCGCATATCTTTTCGACGTAACAACCGGCAACCAAGTCGCAAAGCTTTCTGCATCAAACACAAATCAAGCTTTTAGCTTCGGTCAAAATGTTGCCATCTCACAAAACACCGCACTCGTCTCAAACACCACCGAAGAAGTCGTCTATGTTTACGACGTCAACACCGGCAACGAACGCATCAAACTCTCCAGCGATGTAAATGACTACTCTGACTTCGGTAGAGAAATCGCTATCTCTGGCAACATCGCTGCTATCAGTGCCATCAGCGACGACACAGAAGCTAACGACGCAGGCGCTGTCTATCTCTTCGATACCACAACAGGCGAACAGCTCGCAAAAATTACTGCTGATGATGCACACGCAAGCGCATTCTTCGGCATGTCCATTGATATCCAGGACAACATCCTCGCCGTCGGCGGCTTCCACGCAAAAGGCCTTCCTACAACTTACACATTTGACGTCAACACCGGTGAACAAATCGCTCAGTTCACTCCAACCAACTTCTACGGCGGGTCACTCAACGACATCGTCGATGTAGCCGTTTATGGTGACACAGTCCTCGTCGGTGAACTCGACACAGGCGCATACGGCACTGCTTACCTCTACAACGTACCAGAGCCAGCATCACTCGCTCTCCTCGGCCTCGGTGCTCTCGCCATGATTCGTCGCCGTAAATAATTTGGCACATATCTAACTAACTATTAGAAGTAACTAGAAGGAACATGCCCATGCGTGTTCCTTTTTTTCATTCCCCCTCCCCTTCGCCCCCTCATACTCCCCTCATGCAGCTCTCTTAACGATCAAATACAAACCACACGGAAACTCAGCAAAGCAATGCAGGCTCATAATGTAAATTACATTCAAAAGCGTTTCGGAGTTTCTTTATAAATCTCAGCTTTATACGCACCCAATAAACGGGCTTATAATTGCTTTTTTACCTATTTTTCCAACCTATTCCAAACATTTAACCCCGCCATCATTTTCATGTCTTTATTAATTAATTTCCTTGACGACCATAATTGGGCGCTGTAAACTTATTCAAATTATTTACTGTAACTTTCAGTTTTGTAACTTACAGTTCTCCGCAATAATAGTTGTTCCTGCGAATAGATAATTAAATAAACATGCAAATAACGCTCAGCAACCCCACTGCCGAGTGATCGATATCGTTACATCAACTCAATAAGTACTCAGCTAATTTACAAGAGACGCAATTCACCGAGTTTTTCTACTCTTCTACAAAAAACGGAGGTCCACATGAAACTAACCGCACTTATCGCAGCTGGTATTACAGCCGCAACACTTTGTGGCACAGCAAGTGCTGCCGCATTCGAACCAGACGCCAGCACAAAATACCTTTGGCACTTCGACACATCCACAACCGCTCCAAACGGTTTCGTCTTCACCCCAAGTGGCATCGACCCAGAAGACCAAGTCAGATTCAAAAACGGTGCTAACACAAGCATCACAACCGGCGCTTCCGGCCTCTACGGCGAAGCTCTCTCACACAACGGTACAAGCTACATCACCCAGGCAACATGGAGTGATATGGGTAACATCGATATTGATTTCGACCTGAAAATCAACGCGTTGCCAGCGACTACAACAAGCAATACATACCAAACACTTTTTGAAGTCAGCAACGTCTTCAGACTTCGCCTCATGAATGCAAAAGGCAACGCCTACTACCTCAACATGTGGTTCCGTGATAACACCAACACCGCATTCTCTGCAGTCGCAAAAATCGACGGCACAAACGTCGGCGATGATGCAACATGGCAACACTTCAACGTCAAATACGATGCAGACGGCTCACTACTCGTTAAAACCGATATTGAAGAAGTCGCAAAAACCGGCCTCGGCTCAGGTAAGCTCAACGTTGTTGAAAACAGCAAGCTCACCATTGGCATCGCATACAACGGCCTCATGGATGAAGTTAGATTTGCAGATCCAACCATCGCCGTTCCAGAGCCAGCATCACTCGCTCTCCTCGGCCTCGGCGGCCTCGCAATGCTCCGTCGTCGTAAATAATTCGCCACACATCTAACATATCGTTAGAAACTAAGCACGAGGAACACGCCCACGCGTGTTCCTTTTTATTTATACCCTCCCTCCACTCTCTTCTTCTATAAATCTCTCAAGTCTCATACAACCTCCCTTACCCCGCCATCTCAAGCTTTATCACACATACTCGCAACACCCCTTCCAATTCCCCTTACTCTTTCTCCTCCACATCCCCCCTCATCTTTCCTTCACCTTTATTGTCCTTGCGATGCGTTTTAAAACTCTCGCCTTATAGGCGAAACCTTTAGGTTCTTCTATTTTTAGTACAATAGCGTTCAATGGAGAATTACCGTACAGGTTCGCATACCCGTTATGACCTAAAATATCATTTTGTCTGGGTCACGAAATATCGCAAACGGATTTTAGTTGGCGAAGTCGGGATTCGATTGCGTGAGTTAATCCGTGGGGTTTGCCAAGCAAATGATATCGAGATTTTAGAGGGATCTGTTTCGGGTGATCATGTGCATGTGCTACTGTCTTGTCCGCCAAATAAGTCGGTGAGTAAAATCATGCAGTACATCAAGGGGCGGAGTTTGCACAAATTGATGATGGAGTTTCGGCACCTGCAAAAGCACTATAGGGCCGTCACCTCTGGGCTTGCGGTTACTTCGTAGCATCAAGCGGTAATATGACAGATGAAGTGATTCAAGAGTACATTCGCCAACAAGACAGTATTGAGCCAAGGGATGGTGGCGATAATTTCCGAGTAACAAAAACGTGAGCGAAGGACTTTAGTCCGGAGCTTACGCAACTCCCAAACCTACCGGCTTTAGCCGGTAGTAGTTCAGTTTCACCCTTCACTTTCAACCTTAACATTCCCTTCGTACTTTCACCTTGCCCCCATACTGCAACCTTCCCACATACTGTCACCTTCCCCCTCCTGTTTTCACCTTCCCACTACCCGAAATGATTACCTTGCCATCATGAATTAGCTACGAACATTTCATCTAACTAACCATTAGTTATCCTATCAAAGGGAAGTTAATACAAATACGTACAGTTTTCACGTACATCTCCAAACCTCACCACCAATCACCGCATCGCCAATCTCGCATAACCTCCAACTCCTCCAAAACCACAACCAACCATCCAACCACCTTCTGTCGAACTTTCCGAAAAGTTGAGGCTATCAAAATCCCTCTTATCAATAACACCCACGCCCCTTCACATAACCTGATTTTCCCCTTCAACTCAACAACCCAACCATGTCACTTAAATCGCCATTTACCGCCAAAGCGCGCACAATCCACAGTCCTTGTCGGTTTTTCCCAAAATCAAAACTGGCCAATTCCTGCTCATTCCGGCTCAAAACTCGATAAAACTCATCAAAACCTGCTCGTTTTGCTTCAAAACTGCCCATTTCAGCCCCATTACGACCACCACCTTCATTCCATTTTCCACAAATCGCATCCCCATACCGCAAAATAACTTATAGCAATTCATGCGGGCAATCTGCGCAAAACGCGCGCACAAAATAATTTCTGAATCCACCTGAAAAATGATCCAACATGCAGCCAAATCATGTGATTCACACATGTCGAATTAGCCTCGCTTTCGTGCGCCGGCGCACACGGTCTGAAACTAATTTGAACACTACTGCCATACCCTCGAATCGGGTACAATCGCAGCTCTCACCCGGACCCCGGAAACTTCGATGGGCGGATAAGCCACGGATTGGCCTCCCATATGCCCACAACCCCCGGCTAACCGCAGATATCCGACGAGGCAGCCGCATGAGCATTGCGATTCTTTCAAAAAAGAAGCAGAAAAAACAAAAACAACCCAAAGAAACACTGCAGCAAACTCTGCTCTCATGTGTATTTATGTTCGCCTGCGTCCTCATTTTCCACGCCATCGTCTTTCAGCCATTCCAGATCCCATCCGGCTCCATGGCCCCTACTCTGCTCGGCAATCATCTGCGTGTCACCTGTGAACAGTGCGGCTACACCTTCAAGCTCGATTCACACATCGACAAACGCTACTTCCAAAAAGAGCCCCCCATCATCTGCCCGATGTGCGCCGCCCCAAACAGAATCAAAAACGCACAAGTCTCTTCTGGCGATAGGATTATCGTCCAAAAATTCGCTTATGAATTCACTGATCCCAAGCGTTGGGACGTCGTCGTCTTCAAAACCCCGCAACACCTGACCAACCTCGGAGGTGAGGAATCACGTGGGCCGGTGAACGACTTTATAAAACGCTGTATCGGCTTGCCAAATGAGAACTTACGAATTCTGGATGGCAATGTTTATGTGCAGCAGCTCAAAGAGGGGGCGAATGGAGAGTATGTCGCAGAAGGTGATTACAAGATTGCACGCAAGCACGAAAACGAAAAAGCACAGCGAGCCATGTTCGTGCCGATTTATTACTCACAGTACATCCCAAATGACGGCGGGTATGGCTCACATCGCGTTTTCAGTGCAGGCGGTTTAAAGCAACAGTACTACTGGAGCACGCCTTGGGTGGCGGATGCAGACTCGAAGTCTAACTGGCAGTTAGACAAGGTTCGGACCTATGAATACAAGGGTAAAAGTGCTTCAACGATTACTTTTGATTTCAAGAAATCGAATGCGTACAACATTTTTGCGGTGTATCCATATAACCAGTTTAGAAGGCCGTTCTCGAATCAACATCCTGTTGAAGATATTCGATTGGGTATGAAGGTTGATCCACAAAACGGTGCTGCGGATCTTGTATTAAGTACGACTGGCCGATGGATGCAGGACGAGCGTAAGCTTTCGGCAGCGATCAATAAGGATGGGTTTGTCACACTTACGTCGAAAGCACTTGAGGGTGACGATGAACGAGTTTTGGGGAAAGCTGAGATTAAGCCGATTACATCGATGACAGATGTTGAACTCTGGTTTATTGATCAGGAATTGGCTTTGCTTGTTAATGGTGAGATAAAGATCAGCGTTGCTTATGACATGTCGATGGATGCGGTGATGAAACGTCCTGCGGCAAGTATTACGCCGACGATTTCGATTCAGACCAACTCACCTGTGAAACTGCATGAGGTGGAATTGGATCGCGACTTGTATTACACGAGTAAGCCTTTGAATAAGGTGGCACATGGTGGGTTGCATCGTGAGAATGGTGCAGCGATGCCTGCGGTTGATAAGACTGAATTGGCGTTGCATGGCAATGAATTCTTTATGGTGGGTGATAACACACCATGGTCGAATGATTCACGGTTTTGGGATAGCACGGAGCCTTGGGTGAGTGCGAACTATATGTCAGGTGATGGGGATCGTGATCGCGGGATTGTGCCACGGGAGTTGCTTGTGGGTAAGGCGATGATGGTGTTTTATCCGGGCACGCATAAATGGTTTATTCCGCACTTCGGTGACATGCGTCTAATACATTGATAGAGTTATGGGCGATTCAATCTGCTATTTGAGAAAGTGTGAAATCAAAGCGATTCATCGCTTGTGCTGTGATATTGATGAGCATTTAGAACAAGCGAATTTTCGAAGAATTGGTGAGAAGTACAAAGCCTGGGCAAGGTGGAATGGATGTAAGACTGAGATTGTTGATTTGATTGTTCGATCAGATGTGATGATCAATCTGTACGTCTTGATTCCACCCATAGAGGAAAATGATGAAAGCAGTAGCACATTTCAACATGCTGCAATGCAATCTCTTAAGAATATAGGTGACGCTAGTAAGTTGTATAAATTCAAGCTGTTGTCGCCACATATTAATCGCAAGCGAGTTGTTCGAGATATTATGCAAGTTGGGATACCTTGGTTCGAAAACTTAAACTCGGTTGAACGTCTAAATCATTTCTACGATTCCCTAAAGCATCCCGGTTATTTTCAGTCGATTTCTTATCGCTATAACATGCAGTACATTGAAAAGAATGCAGACCATTTTTTCGATCCTTGCACACAATCTGATTTTGATACAGTACCTAACTACGCATATGAGCTTCTACGGTACAGCAAGCTACGGTTGCGACCATGGTAAAAAGTAATGTCTATTAAGTGCTTAGAATTAACTTTGCGCCAACAACATTGATAGATGTGTTTTACAGTTAATAAATTAAAACGTTGCAGGCGATTGTGGCATATTTTATTTGCGCGTTGAGTGAAAGATGAGCGATGTACACGGCTCGCCGGCTATTGGTGAGAAGTTTCACTCAAACGTACCGCTGAATTGTGAGTGAGGGCGTGGTTGGTTGGACTGTGAATCATTGCTGCAGACTGCAGGGACTCAGCGATATGAACTGGATATATGACATCTAATCAATGGATTGGTCTATGCGAATGTTAGTTTGTATGAAGAATCGAATCGGTCATTAGATTGTGAGTATTTGTTTTGTGAGAAAGGTGTGATTTGTGATATCCACCAGCTTTTCCACACGTGATGGAGAAATTGAGCGGGGAACCCTAACAATCGAATAGAAGTTAACGGGAGCGAGGGTGTTAAAGTGGGGCGAGTTAGCGGATCTGCTGCAAAATGTGTGAAAGTAAGTAGTTGCGCGGCATGAGACAAAAATTGGGATGCGTATGTATGCCTAAGGGAGGTTGATACGGGAATTTACTATTGATCGCGATTTGAGGCTGCGAGTGCGCTATTAACAGCTTTTCCACAAAAACACGCATAAACCCTTTTATGACAATACTTACAGCAATTTAGCGGCGAAATGACATGAACCGAGGCGAGGTCATAAGCGTGAGCGGTGTAATGGATGTTTGATATGTTAGGAAACGGTTTTTGGTGTGGCTGAGGGATGGATTTGGTGATGTGAGCAAGTGGTGAATGGGGGGAAAAGTTGGGGTGACCCATTATGCGAAAAGCGAGATGTGCGATAAGATGGGTGTTATGACAGAAGAAAATTCAATGCGTCACGTAATCGCTGCGCTTGTTACCAACGAGCCCGGCGTATTGGCACAGGTCGCGGGTATGTTCGCGGCACGTGGTTTTAACATTGATTCACTGGTTGTGGGAAGAACGGACACACCTGAGATAAGCCGCATGACGATTGTGGTGACAGGTGACTACTCGACCCTTGAGCAGGTTAGAAAGCAGCTTTCGAAGCTGGTACCTGTGGTAAAAGTCGTTGAGTATCATGATGTTCCGTTTGTAGAACGTGACCTGACGCTGGTCCAGGTGTCGACGAAGACGGCTGCTGGTCCTGCTGATAAGCGTGAAGAGATCATCACGCTGGCGAATCTGTTCCGCGCGAAGGTTGTGGATGTCTCAGCAGATCAGTTGATGATCGAGATGTCTGGTCCTGAGGCGAAGATTGAAGCGTTTATAGAGCTTCTTGAGCCTTATGGGATTATTGAGCTTGCGAGAACAGGTTTGATTGCGATGCGTCGTGGGAACATTTCCCAATTGAATCGCCCATCGATTGCACAGACACTGAGTGACTTGCAGAACCGTGATCCTGATGCGTCGAACACGGCGAAGCCAGAGATTGATCCGGGTGATCTGCCCCCAGGCTGATTGCTGGTAAAAACAGAAAAATGAGGATGAAAAAAAGCTGCGGACGAGAAGTTCGTGGCTTTTTTTATGGGTATTGGGAGGTATGTTGGGAAAAAAACAGTAAATCGTTGATTTTGAGCGAAAAATGAGGGTATACGGGTAAAATATAGGTTCGGTGAGATGGTGAGCAAACCTTGGGGATGGGGGGAGCGTAAGAGAAATGCTGATAAGTGGGAGGGCGTTTCGACATTATGGGGAGAAACATTAGAATTGTGAAACAATTGGCAGGTCTTGCGATGTTATTTACATGTGGGATGTGCTGAGTCGAGTTCACGAAACCGCCTGAGGTGCTGTATGCTTCGAAAAGTATTGCGATCAAAGATACACAGAGCAACGATTACACAATGCGACCTGCATTATGTGGGTTCGATTACGATTGATGCGGATTTGTTGCGTGAGGTGGATATACGGCCGAATGAGACGGTTTGGATCTATGACATTGATAATGGATCACGTTTTGAGACGTATGTCATTCGTGGCGAAGCAGGGAGTGGGATCATAGGTATCAATGGTGCTGCGGCGAGGTTGGTTGAAAAGGGTCATCAGGTGATCATTGCGAATTATGGTTTGATCAATGATGTGCCTGAGGATTTGGATAATCACATTGCAAAAGTGATTGTTTGTGATGCTGAGAACAAGGTTGAGCAACGGCTGACTTATGATTCGCTGATTGATCCTGTTGAGGATGCAGTGGTTTGATTTCAAATGTGGCGGGGTGATTAATTGCATATTACTAATGGTTATATTGCGACTTTTCGGCTGTTACCCGAGACAGTTTCGGTATTTCTGTGCGCATAGGATTGGTTATGACTCAGTTTGAGAAGAACGAGATCAACTTGCCTTTGACGGAACGCAAGGGAAAAGCGTTACAAGCGGAATCGATCAGTGAAACGTCTATTCGAGAGTTAGTCTATGCGTTTTACGATCGTATACAGAAGCATCCGAATTTGGGGCCTGTTTTTAGTGAACGGATACCGGATTGGACGCCACATTTAGAGAAGATGTGTACCTTCTGGTCATCGGCGACCATGCGAACAGGTCGGTATTCGGGACGCCCACTACCGGTGCATCGCGGTATTCCGGATTTGAGTGCTGAGTTGTACCACGAATGGTTAGATCTGTTTTACCAAACGACATCAGAAGTATTCACTGAATCGGATGCGGCGATTTTTAATGCGATGGCTACACGGATGGCTCAGAATATGGTACATGCGCTGGATCTTGGTGAATTGCGAATACCAAAGGGAAGTGGTTTGGATCGTGCATAGAAATGTCTATGCTAGATTTACCAATTTACTTTACAATGATTGTTAATGAGCAAGTCTGTACGCCTGACTCTTGCGAACAAATGTTTACTCCTGTTTGGTGGAGCGGTTGTTCTGATTCTTGCATCAGCGTTGGTGATGGTTGCGTTGCGTATGCAGGAGTTGGTGGAACAAGGGCCGAAGAAGCGTGCGAGGGATTTTGCAGACGCTTATATAGGGGATGACATTCAGTTGGGGAGTGCGTTGACAAGTGTGAGTGATCTGACGACACAGTTGTCGCCGGGGCAGGATTTGAAGTTGGTACATATCTCGAAGTTTGATTTTGCTTACGTTGAAGGTGAAGACGAACTTGTGAAGGCAGCGATCGAGTATTTTGAATTGCGGCCTGACACAACGGAGCGTTTTGAGAAGGCTAAAGATGCTGATGGGCAAACTTACTATCGGTTTGTCAGAGCGATCAGGCGGAGTGACTTGGCGACGATACGAGGTGGGACGCGGACAGGGTTTAGACCTGCGATTGAGCCGGGGATTGCAAATCCGTTGGAAGGCGTTTTGGTCATTGATTTACGTGATCCAAATGCACCGGTGGAGCAAGCAGTCAATATCATCTATCTCACGGCTGCAGGTATTGCGTCGGGGTTACTTGCGATCTTTGTTTTCTGGTACATCACAACACGGTTGATTTTGTCGCCGATACGGTTGTTGCGTGATTATGCGAGTGCTGTTTCTGAGGGGAATTTGAGTATCCGTTCGGATATCAATACGGGCGATGAGTATGAGCAGTTGTCGGATATGTTCAATCATATGCTGGACAATATTCGCAAGTCGGATCATGAACTGAGATCGATTAACAAATCGCTTGACCTGAAGCTGGGTGAGCTGGCTGAGTCTAATGTAGCGTTGTATGAAGCAAATAAGATTAAGGGTGAATTTTTGGCGAATGTTTCGCATGAGTTAAGGACGCCTTTAAATTCGATCAATGGTTTTGCGGAGGTGCTGGCAGAGACGTTTGCGGAAAGTGGATCACCTGCGGATGACAAACGGAAGCGGTATATCACGAACATTATGAAATCGAGTCGTCAGCTACTTGACTTGATTAATGATTTGCTGGACTTGGCGAAGATTGAAGCAGGGCGAATGGAACTGCATTTATCGCCGATTTCTGTGTCAGATATGTCAGAGGGGTTGGTGAATTTGATGCGGCCACAGGCAGAAAAGTCTAACATTGAGTTAGAATTGAAGGTGCCGCCGAATTTGCCGATGGTGCAAACAGATGCAGGGAAATTACAGCAGATTCTGTTTAACTTCCTGTCGAATGCGATCAAGTTTACACCTGATGGTGGGACGGTGACACTGAGTGCGATCACGGCAAGTGAAGATCTTGAAGGTAAGAAAGAACGCGTTGTGCTTTCGGTGAAAGATACGGGGCCTGGCATTGCAACGGAAGATCAGGCAAGGATTTTCGAGAAGTTTACGCAGCTTGATCCGTCGGCAACACGTGAGTTTGGCGGAACTGGTTTGGGGCTGACGATCTCGAAAGAGCTTGCGGATATTCTGCAAGGTGAGATTACGATTGATTCGGATATTGGTAGAGGTGCGACGTTCTCGATTACGCTGCCTTTGGCGTTGGAGAATAAATCGGTACCACTGATGCCTGATCTGGCGGATGGTGCATCGGGCGTGATCGGGAAGTAATTAAAGAAAAATCTAAGCGATGGATAGGCTAAGCTGCACGGCGTAGTTTGAGTTTTGGTGTGTCTGATTTTGGCTGAGGTTGTGGCTTTGGTTTTGAGGTTGCGTTGGGCGCTGCTTTTGATTTAGGTACTGTTTTTACAGAACGAGCGGGGACGCCGACGACTTTGTCGTGGGGCTTGACGGGTTTAACGACGACTGAGCCTGCACCGACGATTGAGTTGCGGCCAACGTTGTTCATGATGACACAGTTTGCGCCGACCCATGTGCTGCTGCCGAGGATGACGCGGTTGTATTTGAGTGGTTTGGATTGAATATCGGCGTCGGCTTCAGAGCCGTGATGATGACGGCCTGAGAGGATTTGAACGTTGTCGGAAAGAAGGACGCTATGAGCGATGTCAGCGAGGCCGATGGAGACGTGGCGGCCGATGTATGCTTTGTCGCCGATGCGTGTATCGCGTTTGCTGATGATGGACATGAATCCGAAACAGACGTCTTTGCCGCAATGTGCGAGTGTCTGTTTGTAGAAGGCGTAGCGGGCGTATGTACCGACAAGGCCTGGGACTTTAGCAACAGATTCAGCGGCGAGTGAGAAAGCGCGGTTCTTGTCCATGAAAATAGAGCCGACACGATACTGAATAAGAGCAGGTGTGGCGCGGAGGAGGCCGAGCATTTGAGCGGCAAGTTTGAAGTTGTTTTTCAGACGTTGGTCCATGCGTAGGATATCCGTAGCATTATTCGTGTACGGTTTATATCGGTTGTATGGAAGAGGAATATGAGGAGGGATTTATGCAGCAAGAGATATTTGATGTGATGGGGCTTGAACGAGGTTTGGTGCAATTATTGACATAAAAACGGATGCTTTTTCGGACCATGACTCGTGTTGGAGACGATGACGAGCAGCGATTTGCTGTGTGGTTGTACCTTTGTGAGCACGGAGCATGGCGATGTCGGCGAATGACTCGGGAGTATCAGCGAGATCACAGGCATCGATCCATGCGTGAGTGGATGGAAGGTTGCGACAGATGACGGGTTTGTTGGTGGCGAGGTACTCTTTGAGTTTGAGCGGTTGCATGGCGTGAGTGACAGGTGCGTTTATGTAGGGCATAACGAGGACGTCGGCGGCATGCGCGAAGTGAGGAAGGTATTGGTATGGGATATTGCCGAGGAGAGTGAGTGCTGGAATTGCGAGGCCACGTGCAGTTTCACCTGCGAGTTGGTGAAGGCGTGGATTGGGTTTTGCTTCTGGGCCGACGAGGACGAGTTGCCCCCCTGCACTGCGAGCTTTGTATGCGAGTTGTTCAACGAAATCGAGATCAAGGCGTTGATCGATTAGTCCCCAGAATAAGAAGACGGGGCCTCCGATTTGGGAGATGAGATTGCGTTTGGCGGAAAGTTCGGAAGTGAGTGGGAGGGCTGTGTGAGGTGAGACCCAATGATTGAGATGGATGCCGTGAGTGAGGAGTTGTGGGGTGCGGTCCATTGAAAGGATGCGTGATTTGAGTGTGCTGCTGACAGTAATGATTTGGTCAACCTTGCTGACGAGCTGGCGTTCCATTTGATCCATTACACGGTGATCGCAGCCAGGCCAAACAGAGAAGTCATCGACACAGTAGTAAACCCACTTGGCGGGAAGTGTGTCGACGAGGTCAGCAGTAATGGGAAGAGTTGTGAGGACGACTCGCTGAGTATTTGAAGTATTTGGTTGTGAGGGATGGATGCCACAGGTGCGCCAATGATTGAGGACGGCATCGGTGAGTCGTTTTTTGTTTAATGCTCGTTGCCACGGCTTGCGGAAGCCCGGGTACATCATGGGGTTGATAACGTTGGGTTGAATTGAGGTTTGGGTAGCTGGGGCTTGGTTTGCTGGGGAACGGTATGTGTTTTTGAGTTTGCGAGCGATTTTCTTAAGGTCAGCGATAGAGAGGTGAACGGGTCGGGTACCTGTGGTATTGACCCAGAGAACGGACGCGATTTTGTCATGGTACTGGGGTGATGTGAGTAATTCGGTGATGAGATGCTGAGAGCTGGAGGGGTGCTGAGCCCAATCGTCTGAGAAGACGGTGATGTGGATAGATGACGGAATTTGTGATGGGGTAGATTCCATGATGTATGATGTTCATCGTAAATGGCGGGGGTAAGTCTGGAGGGGGCGTGGGAACGACCGATAAATATGGGGCGAATTACGCTCACAAAGGGGAATTATGGGGGTAATGACGGTTGCTGTGCGTGGAATAGGACCTAGAATTTGGTGTGGATGGGGAGATGGTTGTTAGAAGAGGCTGAGTTTTGCAGAAATGCATGGTTCGGCGTAACTTATGGGTGTAATTTACGATGCTCACCCTGAGAAAAGGTAAGTGATATGGGCCTTGAGAATATCATCCGTGATGGCGGGTTTATGACGACGCAAATGCAGCGTGTTGTGAACTGGTCACGTCGTAGTTCAGTGTGGCCGATGCCGTTTGCGACGGCTTGCTGCGGTATTGAGCTGATGGCGACGGCTTCAAGTCGTTATGACCTAGCACGCTTTGGTGCAGAGGTTATGCGTTTTAGCCCAAGACAAGCGGACCTGCTGATCGTGGCTGGTCGTGTGTCGATTAAGATGATGCCTGTGCTACAACGAATTTATGAGCAGATGGCAGAGCCGAAGTGGGTGGTATCGATGGGTGCCTGTGCTTCGACTGGTGGTCTGTTTGATGCATACGCGACCGTTCAGGGTGTGGACCAGTTCCTGCCTGTGGACGTGTATGTGCCGGGTTGCCCTCCACGTCCAGAGACGCTTATCGAAGGAATCATGGCGATCCAGCGAATCATCGATGCTGATGGTATTCGTGAAGATCAGGGCAAGCGTGAGCCTTTGAACATCGTGATTGAACCTAACTATGAAGTGAAGGATCAGCCGGTGGAATTGAGTGTTGGTAACACTTGATTGAAGAAAGATATGAAAGTCATGAGCTGAACGAGAAATCGTTCAGCTTTTTTTAAAATTTCGGGGGAATCGAGAGTTGAAGGTGGTGTAATTGAGTAAAAAAATTCGGGCTCTCATCTGACTATTATGACGGGGAAACAAGGTTTAAATTGGATAGGGCATGTTTTGGTATTTTGATTAAAAAAAGTTGAAATGTGTTTGTTGATTCGATGGGGTGGAGCATGCATATGATAGAGCGGAAACAGAAATTCAAGGTTCGGTTCGGCCGGGCAAAACCGACTGAGCCGATTCACATTTCACTACCGATGCTGAAGACCTAGCGTGACGCAGACCTCCACTGCGTCACGTCTTTTTTTGCGTGCATCGATAAACCTCACTTCGCTGCAATGAGAGAACTGATGTATATCAACGTGAAACTAGGTGTGTTATTAGTTAACGCGTTTGAGCGAGTTATAAATATTTGATGCAGGCATGTCGGGGGTGAGGATTGCTGCGGAGTACGGAGGAAGTTTGATGTCGATGAAGCCGACGTGTGTTTGATGACGTTCGCCTGTGAAGAGATCTTTGAGCTGGACGTTGGCTGCGATTTTGGGTGAACGATGAGGGACGAGTTCGGTGATTGTTTCGCTCGTTGGGTTAATGAAGATGAATGTTTCTTCTTCAATGCGATCGGTGTAACGTGCGTAGCCGAGTGCTTGCTCGGTGTCGAGGAAACGAATTTGGCCGATGCGAAGTGCGCGACGTGAGTGACGCATATCAATGAGTTGTTTGGTGAAGTTGTAGATTGAGTTTGAATCGGAAAGTAAATCCCAGCGCATTGGAGCGCGACAAGCTGGGTCGTGGCCGCCGATCATGCCGAGTTCTGTGCCGTAGTAGAGACATGGTGAACCTACGAGTGTCATTTGCATAACTTGGGCTAATCGGCGCTTAGCCTCGTGGGGAAAGTCGGTGCGAAGACGATGTGTGTCGTGGTTATCGAGTATGAGCCAAGAGCGGAGAGCGGCATGCATCCCGATATCTGCGTACATTTGATGTAAGAAACGAGCAGCTTGTTGACCCGTAATACGCTTTTGTAATAGGTAAAAAATGATGTGACGAGCGTGGAAGTTCATGACGCCGTCTTGGACATCGGTCCATTGTGAAGGGTAGTTCCA
Organism: Planctomycetota bacterium; assembly: GCA_016350165.1. GTDB lineage: Bacteria > Planctomycetota > Phycisphaerae > Phycisphaerales > Phycisphaeraceae > Poriferisphaera. Next base: position 692,448 of record CP066225.1, read on the forward strand.
AAACTCGCCGACGATTGCTGCTTCTGGGTTGGCACGACGTGCTGCATTGCGTAAATCATCGATATAGTTGAAGCCAAGATCGTAAGCAACATCGAGACGCCAACCGTCAATGCCATCACGCAAGTATGACTGTACGACTGAATCTTCATCTTCCCATAGCAATTGGCGAAGCTCTGGGTTTTCAAGATTTAGTTCGGGTAGGTTTTTTGATTCATACCAGCAACGGAAACCATGCTCGAATGCATCATCAAAAACGAACCAGTCACGGAAGTCCGAGTTGGGGTTGGCGATTGCGTCTTTGAAATAAGGGGAATTGAAGCCCATATGATTGAAGACACCGTCGAGCATGAGTTTCATATCATGATCATGTGTGTCGTTGATGAGGTCGATGAGATCGTCACGTGTGCCGTATTCTGAGCTGATTGCGAAATAATCGGATGCATCGTATTTGTGATTGGTTGCTGCATCAAAGATGGGGTTGAGATAGAGGATGTCTGTTTTGAGTGATTTGATGTAATCGAGTTTTGTGCGAAGCGATTGGAGGTCGCCGCCCCAGAAATCGTGCTGGTGCATACGCATGCCATCTTTGTCGAATTCTGGTTTGCTGGTTGGAAATTCGGTCCAGTTGCGGAGTGTGCGAGGCGAATCGTAAAGCCCCTGCTCTATCTTGTCTTTGATATTGCGAGCGGGCGCAAAACGGTCTAGGTAGACGTGGTAAACGAGAGAGCCTGAACGCCAATCTTCATCGCGTACCTTAAGAAGTGGTGCGAGATCACGATCGGTATCGTTGGCAAAATAGTTTTCTGGAAGTTGTGTGATTGGGTCGGTCATGGTTACTACTCGGGCATGAGCGCAGCGGTGGCAGCGCGGTGGTGTCTGATTGATCTATCATCGTACCCGGTAGTGAACGACTGGCGGAAATATTAACAGATATTTTGTGGAATGGAAGCTGGAGATGCCAGAGTTTAAGCCTGGGCGGTTTCGAGGAGTTCTTTGGCTTGTTTGAGAGTTGTGGGGGTGAGAACGTGGCCTGAAATCATTTCAGCGAGTTCTTCAACACGTGGCTTGCCATCGAGATGGGTAACTGTGGTAGAGGTTTTGCGTGATTTACCACGGCCTGAAATGGATTTTTCGATACGTAAATGCCGATCGGCGAAAGCCGCGATTTGAGGCAAGTGAGTTATACAGAGGATTTGATGCTGAGGCTTAGTTTTGACTGTTTTTCGCTTGTTTTTACGTGATTTAGCGGGTGAATTGGCATGAGCGAGGTTGCGAAGTTTTTGGCCGATGACGGAACCGAGACGGCCGCCGATGTTGGCATCGATCTCGTCGAATACGAGCACTGAAATACGATCGGATGAAGCAAGAATGGATTTGAGCGCAAGCATGATACGAGAGAGTTCCCCGCCGGAAGCAATCTTGCGGAGTGGGCGGAAGGGTTGACCTGGATTGGTCTGAATAAGGATGTCGATCATATCGAGGCCGGTGGAGGTGAAGGCGTCGGGGGTTGGGTCAACTGAGGTGATCTGGATATCGAATAGAGCTTCGGACATGCCGAGGTCGATAAGTTGGGACTCGATAAGTGGTTTTAGATTTTGGGCTGCTTCGCGACGAGCGGAAGTGAGTTGATCAGCAAGAGCTATCAATTGATTAGATAGGTCGTCGATCTGCTTGTCAATGTGTGAAAGATCGGTGTCTTGTAAATGTAGTTCTTCAATTTGTTGCCCAATCCTCAGGCGGTAGTTGATGACGGCTTCGATAGGATCTTCAGTGAGTGCGTCGGATGACTTGGCATACTTATGAATAATACGGTTGAGTTGATTGAGGCGTGACTCGATGTCGGCTGCTTGTTCGGGATTGGAATCAAGACGGCCAATGTAACGGGAGATTTCAAACGATGCTTCCTGCAGTGTGATCGTTGCTGTACGGACTTGTTCTTCAAGTGGTTCGAGTTCTGAATCAAGATCCGTGAGGTTTCGCAGCAAGTGTGTCATCACCTCGAGACGTGAGATGATAGAGCTGTCAGATTCATATAGTGCTGCGTTGATATTTGATGCATCGACATGGATTTTTGAAGCATTTTTCAGGGTTTTATGCTGTTGTTGCAAATCGATGAACTCACCTAGAAGTGGATCGACATCGTCAATCTCATTGGCTTGGAATTCAAAAAGATCGAGTTGCTGCGCGCGGAGAGTTTGTGATGCGAGCAACTCATCTTTGCGTTCGATTAGTTCACGAAGATGGTTGTATTGCGTGGTAAAGTGTTTTCGCTGATCAGTGATCTCTGCAAAGTTGTCGAGGATCGTGAGTTGATTGGATGGTTTGAGAAGAAATTGGTGATCATGCTGGCCGTGGATATCGACGAGATGATGACCGATTCTTTTGAGCATGATTGCAGTAGCAGGAAGGCCGTTGATTGAAACGGATGAACGTCCTGAAGGAAAAAATTTGCGCGTTATCAGAAGTGACTCACCAAGTTCGATTTCTTGATCCGCAAGTTCTGCGATGGCTTCAACAATGAGTGGGTCATTGAGTTCAAAGACGCCTGAGACGCGACCCTCTTTTGCTTCAGGACGAACCATATTTTTGACAGACTTGAGGCCGAGAAGGATCTCGAAAGCACCGAGTACAAGAGATTTGCCTGCACCAGTTTGACCGGTGAAAGCGTTGAGGCCATGGGTGAGCTCAATTCGGGCGTCCTCGATAACAGCGAGATTGGAGATGTGTAGTTCGCGAAGCATCCTTGCACCTTTACTGAATGTCAGCGAATAAACGATCCGTCCAAATACCTAACAGGAAAAGCATATCACAAAAACAAGAGAAAGTCACTCGGTTTCTGTTAGGGTTAAGATTAATTGTGGATTTCAGTGACATGATGCTGTCAGTAGCCTGGTAAATGTGAGTCCGAGCGATCTTACGAGATCATGCTGCATGGATGTGGTAATAAAAAACGAGTTTGCTTCATGCAAACTCGTTTGGATTTATTAGGTAAATGCTGTTTGGCTACCTGTTAATCTTCATCGGCAACGACATTGAAGAGAAAATAAGCTTCATCAGCTTGATCGAACATGTCGGTGGTTTTGACATGCAATGTGTAGATGCCAACGGGGAGATTAGCTGGTAGAGCGAATGAAGCGAAGTGGTCGGTCTTGGATTCGAGTGAAAGAGAGTTGTCTTTAGGGTAATGTCCGTCCTTGTGACGTTGCACGTTCTCGAGATGATACGGATCAATTGCTTGAATGTTAGTAGCCAATTCAAATTCAGTTTGGCCGATCACGCGTGCATATGTTTTATTTTTGGTTGAACCACCAAAGAGGTTGATCGTTGCTGCAGTTTCCGCAAGTTCACTCTGCTCAATTTTACGAGGCAGATAAATAGAGATCTGATATGACTCTGGATGTCTTGCACCAATCGTGCGCAACTTGTAATCAGAACCAGTAACGGTCATGAGGTTATATGCATTTGGCGATCCGTCACGTTGTGTTGCGACCGACGTGCCATGTTCATCATACTGACCGCCCCACCATGTACCTGAACAAACTGAAGCCACAAGGTGATGGTGTTCGGGTGATGCAGCATTAGTCCAGCCACGCTCTGAATCAAAGAAATCGTGACGTTGGAAGTGACGGTGTGCTGATGCTGAAAATGTATTTGGATAGTCTTTGATCAGGTCAAAGAATTCTTTGCGATTCTTTTCACGGAACTGAACAATTGGAATGTGCATTAAAGGTACGATCAGTTTATCTTTTGGCACGTATTTCAGGTCGTTTTTGATGAATTCAAGTTGTTTTTCATCAAGTCCGCCGTGATATTTTTTCTTATTGTCAATGCCGTGGTAAATCACGTCATCAAGCACGATGTAGTGCACATCACCCCAGTTGAATGAGTAATAGGTCGGCCCAAAAGTTGCGAGCCAAGTTTCGCCTGAGTGCTTATCATCTTCAACATTAAAGTTGATGTCATGATTACCAAGGATTGAATAGAATGGGATGCCTAACTGCGAGATAGAATCTTTATAGTCCTTAAAGATCGTCAGACGGTTAGAAGCTAAATCACCAAGAGCAACACCAAACTTCGCTTCTGTGCCAATCAGTGGCTCAATAAAGTCATGACGGAAATAAGTCATCTTGGTATAGGTAGGAACCTGTGGATCACCAAAGATGAGGACCTTATAGTCACTCGATTCTTTTTGTTTGTACAGAGGGAAGTTTAATACTTTCGGTGATGAGCCGGTGGGCGCAACACCTTCATACTTCAAACCTTCAGGTGAGCCTTCAGGTCTATGGATGTAATAGAATTTTGGAAAGTTTTTATCATCAACTGGTGTCATATAGCCAGATGGTTTGATTACAAAAATTGCATCAGTATCGTCAGCGATTTTCAATTTATACTTGCCGGAATTGTTTGTTTGCACGACATCACGGCCGTTGGACACGCCAACATTTGGAATAACTGGTTCGCCCTTATCGAAAACGCGGTTCCTGTTGAGGTCTTCGAAGACAATACCTGAAATTGGTTTTGCCAAAAGTGGTGTGGTGAGTGTGGCTGCGGATAAAGCTGCAATCAGTAATGATGATCTAGTCATAGCCTGCTCTCGTTAGGTTAAAGAAAGTTGAACGGACGTATCATAATATGAATGATTGAATTTATCATTAAGAATTCCATGCGATTGCCAGATATAAAAAAACCCCGACGAAACGGGGCTATGTCATGCATCGCAACTGTCGCTTACTTGATATCGTACGGGATCAGCACGAGTGGTACTGGCAGGCATGAAGCACCGGGTGGTGTAAAGAGCACTTCAAATTCCTGCACTTCTTTTTCAGGATCTGGAGTCAGACGCTGCACGATGACAGCTTCTGGATAGCGTTTAAAAGTCAGTCGACCTTCCTCAGTCGGAGCCATGACTGTGCCTGAGGGGAAATCACCTTCACTCACGCCTGCTGCCAAACCAACGTTACCGCACCATTTTGAGTTTAAATGCTTATTGCAGAAGACTAGTGCCAAACCACGACCGTCAGTTGACTTCCACTTCACACGAATCTTGTATAGCGTGCCATAATGCCCACGATTTTCGCCGACAACACGTTGAATCTGATCGTAACCTGTGATCCAACGATCGTACTTACCGTCCGCAACGATCACTTCCTTGATACCTTCAGCGGTATCGTAAACATATTCAGGATCAGAAGGCATTGATACGAAGTTTGAATTCAAGAATGTACCACGACCTGATCCAGAATGATGCCAACCTTTGAGCTTACGCGGATGCTTTGCAAGATGATCGACGATTGTTAGCGAATCGTCTTTCACATCAGTTTGAAAAACTGTAACTTCAGCGGGTTGATCAATCTCAAACTCATACCAACCATGCACGAGCATGTCCTTACGAGTTACAACTTTATCCATGTTCGGATCAAGGACCATGCGTTGGCCTGGATTAAGGTATCTAACTTCCGGATAGGGATTATTGAAGTTCAGAAAATCACGCATCGCATTGGCAGCAACGACCTGATAATAACCACCTGGCTCTGGGAACGCATAGCGACGGAACTTAAACGATAAAACATCTGAACCACGGTTTTCGATCACCGCTGAAATCTTCTTCACAGAATCTTCTGGTGTCGGCACGTGGTATGTATACAAACGAATAATGCCCGGCTGCACACGTTCTTGTAACGCAATGCCATCACCCGTTCTAAAATACTCAGGCATATCGGAAAGCAAAAATTGTGTGCGTGGTGCATCTGGATCATTCGTGCGTGTCATCGAAATTGAAGGGTAAGTTTTCTTATCCAATCCCAACTCATCAACACGTAGAATACTACCTTGATGTGATGCTCTTATCTGATCGCCTAACGGCTGAATAGGCTCATCCTTCTCTTGCGCATTGGCAACAACAGGCAAAGCGCTGATTAAACAAGCGGTCATTATTGAGCACAGCACGGTCTTGATTTGCATGGGTATCACTCCATTACAGTTAGCTGCATACACGGCAAAGTGTCTGTCCATTACACAACACCCGATCACATCGTGTGACCTGCCGATCTGTCTAGTTTGTGACCCAACTGAAATGATTCCCCTGCCCTTTACATGCCCAGTTTAACCAAAGATTGCTCTGGCAACAGTAAGTCTTGAGACATATTTCATTAATTATGAGTATCACTGATTCCTAGAACAGCTTATGCGACTATTTCATCAAAACTGATCCATTTAAGGCATAAAAAATAGATGATACTTTTGTTCACACAGCCTGCCGCTACCATGTCATCATGCCCGATTAACTATACATGAGTTGCGCATGAATTATTCACAGTTATGACATTCAATCATGAAGCTGTTAACCTTGCCGCCGATATGATTTTTCATGATCTGTAAACATACGCTTTCTTCGACATTCAGTTTTTGTTGAAAACTTTGCGATACTTTTCAGATCTCAAGTAGAAAATTGATGAAGAATAAAGCCACTAATTACACACTCACTCTTTCCGTCATGATGTTCCTGCAATATGCAGTGCGTGGTGTATGGCTGCCTTTCCTCGCCAAATATCTTGTCAGTCCAAAAATCGAAGGTGGTCTCGGTTTCAGCGGCACCGAGGTTGGCTGGATCATGGGACTCGCTGGAGCAACCGGCGCTATCATCGCCCCTTTCGCAGGACAAATCGCTGACCGTTACCTCAATGCTGAAAAAACTCTCGCGGGCCTCCTCATTTTCAGCGGCATTATCAACTACGCCACCGCATATGCAACCAACTTCTGGTTCTTCCTCTTTCTCAGCATCGGTTTCTCCATCACCTACATGCCAACTCTTTCCCTTGCTAACTCTGTCGCATTCGCCAACCTCAACAACACCGACCGTCAATACCCCATGGTCCGCGCAACAGGCACACTCGGCTGGATCATTGTCTCTGTTCTTTTCTCATGGTTTTGGCTTGCTACCGACGACTCATTCACCAACACACATCGCATCGTCGACTCACTCAAGATCAGTGCCATCATTGCCATCGCCTATGGCTTATGGGCTTGGTTCCGCCTACCAAACTGCCAACCAACTCACGCCAAATCCGTCGCTGTCATCAAAGCACTCAAACTCATGATTAGACCAATCATGATCCTCTTCCTCTTCGCTACGATCATCATCTCCATGATCCACAATGCCTATTATTTCCGCATCGCTCCTTACCTCGTCGATGCTATCGGTTTCCCACTTAAATATACTGGCGCCGTAATGGCTGTCGGTTATGCCGCTGAAATTGCAGCACTTTGGCTACTCGGACGATATGTTCATAAAATCGGTTATCGCAACGTTATCCTCATCGGCATCACTTCCTACATCATCCGCTTCACAATCTTCGGCGTCACCGATTCTTACCTCTGGTCAATCCTCGGCATGTCACTGCATGGCATCAACTTCGCCTGCTTCATTGCCGTTTCATTCATGTTCGTTGAACGTGTTGCCGACGTCGATATCCGTCACTCCGCCCAAACCGTTTACGGCATGATCTCTATGGGCGTTGCACCCATCCTCGCAGGTTTCTACAACGGATACTTCGACCGCTTCCAAACAAACGGCGTTCAATCCTACTCACAATTTTGGCTCACCGGTGCTGTACTTGCAGCATTTGTCTTCGTACTCATAGCCGCATTCTTCTGGCCCAATGTCAAAGACGCCAACGATAACATCACACCAGACGATCTCGAACTCGCCGACGAAGTCATGTAACCTAACTATTGATTAGTACCCTGCTCTTAAAGTGCATTCAACTGCCACAAGTCATACTTCGATGTTGAGACAGCAGAACACCCTGCATCAATAATCGTCTCAACAGTCTTTGCAGAACGGATCAAACCACCCGCCAAAATCGGAATATCGAGCGAAAGAAAATCACTCGCCACATGCGCCGCAGCAACGCCCGGCAACAACTCCAGTGCATCAGGCTTATTGTTCTTTACAATATGTATCCCACGATCAAGCGCTCTTGAGTCTTGCAAAAACACACGCACAATCGCGCCCAAACCCAGACGATGTGCAGCCGACGTCAACTGATGCCGCGTCGTAATAATCCCATCAATCATGGGAAACGCATTCGTCAAATACTGCAGCGCAGCTTCATCACTATTCAAACCACCCAGCAAATCGATATTCAGAAAAACGGTCTTGTTCCTACACGCAGCATTGTCAAACTGGGCAAGAACCTTCTCCAGCTCAGACACCGGCCCACCCTGCAAGAAAATCACTTCTGCAGCTTTGAGCAGGTCCGCCTCTATTGGCTTATCCCACAAAACCGGGATGACAGGCTTGTTAAATTTGAGTTTAAACGCGTTATTTGAGCTTTTTCTGTTCGCCATGGTCATCTACCTTGAATTCGTTCACTTTCAAAGCTATCGTATGGGTACAAGCAATAAATGCAAATGACTCATCAGATTCATTGAGCCAAGAGATATAGAGAAGGCTCCACGGAATGTGACCCGTGGAGTTTTTGTTTGCGCGCACATAGGGCGATGACTTAAGAGTCACCCTCTGAGCCGCACTGATGAACAACAATCAAACTTCTTTCCGGAAGTGTTAATACATAACTGAGAGGTGTGCGTTGAAGAACATGCTGCAACAGCAAGCGAATATTGATTTACTCAAAAACGTGAAACATGTCATCCTCGACATGGATGGAACGATCTATTCAGGCTCGACCTTATTCGATTTTTCCCTTCCGTTTTTACAGCAAATGACCGACCTAGGGATCGGCTACACATTCCTCACCAACAACTGCTCTCGTAGCGTGACTCAATACCTCAAAAAACTCGACAACCTCAGCGTCCCAGCCAGCCTTGACAACATGTTGACCTCAATGCACTGCACCGTGTTTTACCTCAAAAAACACATGCCTAACGCAAAGAAACTTTACGTCGTAGGTACACAAGGTCTATTCGACGATTTGACCAACGCAGGCTTCACCGTCGTTAACGGCATCGATGAAATGCCCGGCAACGAACCCGATGCTGTCATCGTTGGTTTCGACACAGACCTCACTTACGAGCCACTTTGTCGCGCAAGCTATTGGGTGAAAACCGGCAAACCTTTCATTGCCACTCACCCCGACGTCTTCTGCCCGACCAATCAACCAACCCTGTTAGTTGATTGTGGAGCCGTCACCAAATGTATCGAAGCAGCTACCAAGATCGCACCAACCATCGTGCTTGGTAAGCCTCACGAATACATGATCCAACCCATCCTCGAAAAGCATGGGCTCTCTGGCAATCAGGCAATCATGATCGGCGATCGACTTATGACCGACGTCGCCATGGGCCTCAAAGCAGGAACTCTCAGTTGCCTCGTACTGACAGGCGACTCTCAGATAGAGGACATTCAAATTCAAAAAATTATGCCCGACATCGTCGCGGCGAGTTTGAAAGAGCTGGGCGAAGCAATAACTAAAGCCCAGAAGAAGGAAGTGAACAATGCATGACTTGATCAACAAAAAACGTAATCAATCTATTGATGATGCGACATCACAAGTTCTCGACCTGCTCGTCATCGGCGGCGGCATCGTCGGCTCTGGTGTCGCTCGTGACGCTGCTATGCGTGGCCTCAAAACAGCAGTCGTCGACAAAAACGACGTCTCCTTCGGCACATCTTCACGATCATCACGACTACTCCACGGCGGCATCCGCTACCTACAGCAAATGCGTGTCGGCCTCGTCCGTGAAGCATCAGTCGAAAAATGCACCATCGGCGACATCGCACCTCACCTCGCAAAAGGTCTTCGTTTCATCTACCCGGTCTACAAGCATCATCCATTCAAAATGTGGCAGATGAAAATCGGCGTAAAAGTCTATGATTTCCTTTGTGGCGGCCGCAACTTTGGTAAGTCAGAATCCGCCAACGTCAAAGGCACACAAGATTGGTTACCAACAATCAACACCGATCAGCTCACAGGTTCCGTCCGTTACTTCGACGGCCTAACCAGCGACTCACGACTCGTCATCGACACACTTCGCTCCGCTGAACAATACGGTGCAAGTGTCATCAACTACATGCAAATGGTCTCCGCAAAACGCGCCGATGGCATCTGGGAATGTAAAATCCAAGACCAACTCACAGGCGAATCAAAAACCGTCAAAGCACGCACCGTCGTCAACGCAACTGGCCCATGGTCCGAACAATTCAAGCAAAGCCAACTTCACCTTCGCCCATCCAAAGGTGTGCACCTCGTCATCGATCGTAGTCACCTACCAATCGACGACGCTGTTGTCATCACCGAAGGCAAGCGAATCCTCTTCGTCATCCCTTGGGGCGAACGTCTCATCCTCGGCACAACCGACACCGACTACCAGGATGACATCAACGATGTTCGTACCGACCAGGAAGATATCGACTACATCATCAAAGCTGCCAACGGCGCTTTCGAAAAACTCAATCTCACCGACAAAGACATCATCAGCCACTGGGTTGGTCTGCGTCCACTCATCGCCGACCCCAATGGCAACCCTTCCGATATCTCTCGTAAGCACCAGATCCTTCAAACCAAAGAAGGTTGGCTAGACATCGGCGGCGGCAAGCTAACCACCTACCGTCTCATGGCTGAAGAAACAATCGATATCATCGTCAAGAAGCTCAGCAAGAAGTTCGAAAAATGCCGTACCGCTGACGAACCACTACTCGCCGTGGGTCTCAAAGAAGACTACACAGGCATCGTCCCTTGCAACGTCTCTCGTGAAGCAGTTCACTACTACTGCACCGAGGAATGGGCAAAAACGCTCACCGACGTCATGGTCCGCCGCTCATCGTGGCAACATTACCACCAAGAAGACGATCTTATCGCAGATCAAGTCAGCCAATGGATGGCTGAAATCCTCGGCTGGAATGAAACCGAACGTCAAAAACAACTCGCTGATTACGCTGACATGAAGCTTACTTCAGATGCTTCAAAAAAAGCTAAAAGCGAAGAACCAGAAGTCGCAGCATAACTAGTCTAAAACAGACTAACCTATCGCTGCCCCAGATTGATTAAGCATGCGTAACTGGCCTCGTGCTCTTGTGAGCGTGGGGCCTTATTATTTCCCTACCCCTCAAAAAAACACTACCCCTTCACCCCATCATTGACCTATCATTACCCTTATAAAATAGCCATATATCAAATACAAATGGGTCAGGGGATACCAATGCACGAACCACTCAACAAACAAATCGAACAAGCACTCCAGCTCGCCACTTACACCAAAGACATCTTCATCGGCCGCGGCGCCATCGGCGAACTCCCTTCATTCATCCACAAACGTTACCCCAACCAACACGCCATCATCATCGCCGATGAAAACACTTGGATCGCTGCAGGCAAACGCATTCATAAAATGCTACGTGAAGTAAACCTCATCGACCGCGCAGCCGATCGTGGCTCACTCATCCTCTCACCCGACCAACTCCACGCTGAAATGTCACACGTCAACGAAGTACAAAACTTCATCGACCAACACGACAACATCGTCCCCATCGCCGTCGGCGGCGGAACCATCAACGACCTCACAAAACTCGCTGCATCAAACCTCGACCTCACATACATCTGCGTCGCAACCGCTGCCTCCGTCGACGGCTTCGGTGCATACAGCGCCTCGATAGAAGTCCAAGGCCACAAGCAAACCATCTACTGCCCTGCCCCGCTTGCCGTTGTTGCCGATCTTGACGTTATTTGCGAAGCACCCCACGATCTCAACGCCGCAGGTTTCGGCGACCTACTCGCAAAATACCCTGCAGGCGTAGACTGGATTCTCGCCGACGCAGTTAACATCGAACCCATCGACCAAACCGTCTGGAACCTCACACGCGATGAACTCGACATCTGGACAGACGACCCCGAAGGCATCGCAAAAAACAAAGACACCGCAATCCGCAATCTCTTCAACGGCCTAATCATGCAAGGCATAGCAATGGACGTTTACCAAGACACGCGCCCATGCTCCGGCGCCGAGCATCAATTCAGCCACAACCTCGACATGACCAACCACCGCCACCACGGCGACATAACCCTTCACGGCTTCAAAGTCGCCATCGCATCCATCGCCATGTCAAAACTCCACGACCACCTCCTCAACGCAGACCTCTCAACATTCGACATCAACAAACGCCTCGAATCTTGGCCCACCCTCGACCAAGCCATCGCACACGGCCAATCCCTCTTCCCATCACAAATACTCAAAGACATCGTCGCAAAAGAATTTCCCAAAAAATATCAATCCTACGATCAACTCAAAAAAATCCTCACCACCCTCAAATCCAATTGGCCAGACATTCGCAATCGCGCACTCAAATCACACATCCCACCAGAAACACTCAAACAAAAACTCGCCGCCGCCGGCTGCCCCACCAACCCCGAGCAAATCTCCGTCCCCTTCCCACAACTCAAAGCCCTCTACGAGCAAGCCTACCACACCCGCGCTCGCTTCACTGCCCTCGACATCACCGTTATGCTCGATCAACTCAATAATTGGACCACCCAAATCTTCAATGAACCCTGGTAATCCAACCTCTTTGCACCTCACCAAACTTCCCAGCAAATCCACATTCCCAAAACTCAACTTCCACACGCGCAAAAAAAAACTCACGTCGTAACGTGAGCTTTTTAAAGTGCCCAGGAGAGGATTCGAACCTCCAAGAGATGTTACTCTCACCACGACCTCAACGTGGCGCGTCTGCCAGTTCCGCCACCTGGGCAGGTGGTTTCTTTGTGAGGGAACAGTATAGAGAATCACAGCTTTTTGTCGAGTTCACGCACAACGATATCACTTCAATGTGGATTTTTTGCTCATTCAGCCCCATAAACAGCTATTTTCCACTCAATATCACTAAAATCACACCCGCCTCACATGACTTTTACTACCTCAATGTGCATATATGGTGGGAAAAAGTACAATTGCACATCTGAGCGGCTTTCATACCGGAGAAACTGACCTCGAACGCTCCTATAAAGCCTCTTCAAGGTCACTCAAGCAGACCGCCTGCGTTGTCGGAAACTGCTAACGCCGCTCTTCAATTGAAACACACAAGACACTAAAGAGACTATCACGATGGGAATCAAAGTCTGTAAATTCGGCGGCACATCTCTCGCAGATGCCAACCAAATCCTCAAGGTTAAGTCCATCATCGATGCAGACGCCGACCGCAAATTCGTCGTTCCAAGCGCACCCGGCAAACGCCACTCTGAAGACCAGAAAGTCACTGACCTGCTTTACCTCTGCCACGAGCACGCAAAGCAAGGCCTACCTTTCGAAGAAGTCTTCAAACTCATCCGAACACGCTTTGAAACCATCATCAAAGATCTTCAAATCGATCTCAACCTCACCGATGCACTCGACCAAGTCCAAGTCGGCATCGCAAAATACGCTGATCGTGGCCCTGATTATGCCGCCTCACGTGGTGAATTCCTCAACGGCCAAGTCATCGCCTCACTCCTCGGCTACTCCTTCATCGACGCCGCCGATCTCATCCACTTCAAAGACAACGGCCGCCTCAACGCCGACAAAACATACGCCGCAATCGCTGCCAAACTCGAAGGCATCGAAAAAGCGGTCATCCCCGGCTTCTATGGCTCCGATCACGAAGGCTTCGTCAAAACCTTCAGCCGCGGTGGTTCTGATGTCACCGGCGCAATCATCGCACGTGGCGTAAAAGCTGACGTCTACGAAAACTGGACCGACGTTTCAGGCATCCTCGCTGCTGATCCACGCATCGTCGAACACCCCAAAACCATCGAGTCACTCACATACAAAGAACTCCGCGAGCTTTCATACATGGGCGCTTCAGTTCTTCATGACGAAGCTGTCTTCCCAGTCCGTGAAGCTGGCATCCCTGTAAACATCCGCAACACCAACCGTCCTGACGATTCAGGCACGCTCATCGTTGCAACCGAAAAAGCGCCAAACACCGTTGGCTCAGTCACCGGCATCGCTGGCCGTAAAGATTTCACCATCATCGCCATTGAAAAAGCAATGATGAACGCCGAGATCGGTTTCGGCCGCAAAGTCCTCGGCGTCCTCGAACGTCATGGCGTTTCCTTCGAACACATGCCTTCATCAATCGACACCATGTCCATCGTTGTCTCAGACGCTTCACTCGACGGCAAACTCGAGCAGATCCTCGAAGACATCGAAACAGACTGCGATCCAGACACTGTTGAAGCGCTTCCAAACATGGCACTCATCGCAACCGTCGGTCGCGGCATGTCACACACCCCCGGCATGGCCTCACGTATCTTCGGCTCACTCGCTGAAAACAAGATCAACATCCGCATGATCGACCAAGGCTCCTCAGAACTCAACATCATCGTCGGCATCGAAGCTTCTGACTTCGAATCTGCCGTCAAAGCCATTTACTCAAGGGTCATCGGCGTCTAACACCCAATTAGACTCTTTTGACAACCAAACCAACAACACCCCGCACCACCATGCGGGGTTATTTATGACTCACCCCCTCACTCACCCACCCCACCCTAACCAACGATTAGACACATGGACGCAAAAACCTACGAATTTATAGCCTTCACGATCTTCAGCTGCCTCTCACTCGCAGCCGGATACATCGTGCGCCACAAAAACCTACTCCCTCAAGACTTCTCACGTCGCATTCACTTCCACACCGTCGCATGGGTCTGGGCAACCGCCAGCTTCCTCTCTATCTGGCGCTTTGATATCAGCCCTCAATCACTTTGGCTTCTACTCATCATCCCACTACTCGTTGCCATCCCAGGTTTCGGAGCCATCCCACTTTGTAAACTCCTCAAACTCTCACGCTCACACACAGGCGTCATCGCCGGCGCTGCAGGCATGGGCAACATGGGCTTCACACTCGGCGCATACCTCTGCTATCTCATGCTCGAAGATCGCGCCTCCGCTCTCGCCTATGGCATCGCCTCCGTCACCATCATGCAAATCTTCTCAATCCTCTTCCTATACCCAGTCGCACGACATTTTGGTACACAACAAGTCGGCGACCAATCACTTGCCAAAACAATACTCTCATCATTCGACCTCCGCGCCATGCCTCTCTACGCCGCAATCGCTGGCATCACCCTCGCCATCCTCAAAGTACCCGCGCCAATCTTCCTCTGGGATTACAAATTCATCGATGTCATCTTCTACATCGGAGCCTTCGGCGCTCTCTTCGGCATCGGTATGAAACTCGAATTCGCGAACACCCTTCAATACCTCAAACAACACATCCTTCTCGCCCTCGTTAAGTTCGCCCTCATCCCCCTCGTCCTCCTCACCCTGCTTCACTTCATTAACCTCACCCCAGTGAAAACCGACCAACTCTTCAACGATGTCCTTATCATCGAAAGCCTCGTCCCCACAGCACTCATGACCGTCATGATGGCCAACCTCTTCCACCTCGATACACGCTTCGCCAGTTGTGCATGGTTCTGGAACACCGTCATCTTCCTAATCGGCCCCCTCCCCGCCATCTTGTGGTACTACAGTTAAAGCACTTCCGACAACGCCAATAGCCGGCGATCCATGATCGCCGGAAACTCTCAAGCCCCACCCCTCCCCTCCTCACTCTTCACTCCCCGACCAACGATACGCTCGAGTACAACAACTCAACCCACATACTCATTCCGCAGTTCCATATCCACAATTCGCAATTCCCTCCCCACCCCCACCATCACGCTACTTTTCCATTTATTTCACCGATATTTCCCCATATTTTCACTTCAAAAACAAACTCATAAAATTTCACATGACACCCATAACCACGCATGATCCAAGGTACAATCAGCCCATGCCAAACAATCTCGATCAAACGATGGAACAAGCTTCCCAAGCCCTCGCGCAAACCGATTACCTCCTCGCAGAATCACTCTGTCTTGAAGCTCTCGCCGCAGCCAAGCAAGCCGAGGACTGGAATTACTACGCACGCATCCTCCTCCCACTTCAAGAAGCTCGTCGCCAACGTCGCATCATCGCCGCTGATGGCATCATCCAACTCGGTACGACCAAATACCACGGCCCACACCTCCAAGAATGGCTCACTCAAAACAACGCCGGATGCATCATCATCACCTCACCTTGCAAAGAGCAAGACGCCGCCGATCTACTCGCACAAGCACGCAACCAAAAGCTCCATGTTGAAGTTCTCTATGCACAAGTAGACGATGACAACTGGACCATCCGCATACCCAACTACCCATCCATCGAATTCACCACCCCCGCTCCACCACCAGCCTGGTGCAACAAACCCATCCCCGCTGCTATGATCCCCGAGTCAGGCCACTCTATTTACGCCAACGGCCCCGCCGGCCTCTTCCTCTACATCTGCGAACAACTTGGCAATGTCGCCATCGACTCACTACCCAGCGATCTCAATCACACCGATCGCATCCAAGCGCTTGAGCAGCACCTCCACGCCATCGGCGACCATGAATTCCTCCACCAACAACTAACCACCGCCGCCAAAGACGCTTCCTAATTAACCCAACACCTCACAACCAAACACCAATTCCTCAACCAACGACACGCGATAGTGCAGCAACTCAATCACACACCACATCTCCACCCAACGATACACTCAAGTGAAACAAATCAAACACACACGACATCTTCATCCAACGATACGTTTTAGTGAAACAACTCAAATAGCCGCGGACCTACGAGCCGCGGAAGCCGCACCCCGCCACCCCATCTGCCAACCCAATTTTTCGCTCACCCCCCAATAGCCCGCCCAGCTCCTTAGAGGCCCACCCACAAAAATCCCCCTCAACAACTCATATAAAACACACACAACCATCCCTGCAATCCAACCTCCCATATGCGCGCACATTCACGCACACCCCCTTCTCAAAACACCTCATTTCTTAACCATTTCGCGCCATTTCTACCTCATTCCACACCATTTTTGACCATTTCCATGCAATTCCGCCTCATTTCTCAATCAAACAATAAGGACTTGCGCACATCCTCTCCACAACGTGCGCACAAACATGCATCCACCACCCACGCGTTCGCTCATAACTCCTTTATTTCCCCTTCAATTTCACATTTCCAACCATAAATTTCACAATATCGATCACATTTATTTTTCAAAATCCACCAATTTTCCCCCACCGCAAAAACCAACGCCTGACCATTTCATGCGCCCGCGCACACATCCGCACACCCATCTCTAACCCCCTAACCTTCTTTTAACTTTAGGGGTAACTCCAACGCGCAACTGCCGCAAATTACTGCTATGATCCGCAAGCAAACTTAGGCATAAGCATGCAACAACCCCAGCAATTGCTTAACCTATCACGACGTATCACCAGACTTATTGATTACATGAGAGTGTCGCCGCCCCCATGAGCAGTTCAAACAAAAAACAAAACCCAAAACCGCAATCACGCTTCATGCGCATCACCTCCATCTTCATTCTCTGCTCTATCGCCCTACTCACCATCGCCGGCCTCTGGGCCTATTGGCAATACAAAACTGTCCCCAAATACTGGGTTGACAATCAGCAGTACCTCAGCGATACCGACAATCAGACCCTATATCGCATAGCCAGCGATCTTGAAAAACACCTCAACAGCAAAATCACCGAACCACAAACCCAACCCGACCAATCTTCACGCCGACTCCGCATTCCCACATCCCTCATCAACGCATGGCTCAATCAGCGTCTCACCCTCTGGGCTGCCGATTTCTATGGCATCGAACTCCCTGAAAACATCAGTGACGTCATGCTCTCAACCGAAGCTGACAACCTCGTTCTCGCATTCGAAATAAACGACGGCAACATAAACCAGGTCATCTCCACAATCTTCAACATCACCTTCAACAACAGTGACACTGCCACCCTCAAACTTGTCGGCCTCCGCGCCGGTTCGCTCTCACTCCCCGTCTCCGCATCACTCTCACAACTCGGCGAAATCGACAACCTCACCGGCCCCGACACACCTGTCGAAATCACACAGCTCGACAAGGGGCTCACCTTCAACCCGACCTTCCCAATCGACAAATCACGCAACGCCCAGATCATCGGCCTCAAAACCGAGCCAGCCACCCCTGATCACCCCGAAGCGATTGTCATTCAATTCAAACACACACCCCGCCCTTCAAATTCCAGTTCCCGTCACGCATCCTCCGCCAGTACCCTCTCAGCTTCATAAAACCGCTATCAACGCACCCCACACACCTTTAATTCGACGTCTTTCACTTCTCATTACACTTTCCACCACACACTTCACGATTCCACCACCTAGACCCACCTGCTCCACCAGTGTTACAATCGCTCTATAACGAGTGACTGAAACAGGAGATCGCTTTGTCGCAATCCTCAGACAACCCAATAACCAAATCAATCGTGCTCGCCATCACCGGCGCGTCCGGCGCACCTTACGCCCAACGCACCCTCCATGCCCTGCTCGATGCGGGTATCCATGTTCACCTCGTTATCTCCGACGCAGGTAAACGGCTTTTGCATGACGAACTCCAAATCTCAACCAGTGATCTCAGCGCACTACTGCCCAAACCACTCGACGACTATGCGGGCGAACTGACGATTCACAACAATAAAAACATCGGCGCAACCATCGCATCAGGCTCGTTTAAAACCGACGGCATGATCATCGCGCCATGCACCTCCAACTCACTCGCAGCAATCGCAACCTCGCAATCACAAAACCTCATCCACCGTGCTGCGTATGTGACACTAAAAGAAAGACGTAAGTTGTTGGTATTGCATCGCGAATCGCCACTGACACTTGCCGACATCCGCAACATGGAGACGATCACCCTCATGGGCGGCGTCATCATGCCTGCAACGCCCGGCTTCTACACGTTGCCTCAAACAATTGATGATCTGGTCAACCACATCACCGCACGCATCCTCGATCAGTTTGATATCAAACACAACCTCGCAAAAAACTGGGCCGATCAGTTAAAAGAGAACAAACAACAAGATAAATTAGCGCGTGATTAAAATTGATATGAACACAGAAACGATTCCAACGCAGCCATCATTCGCCGATCAACTCAGCGCGGCCGCCAGTGATATAAAACTGTCACACACGATCTTTGCCCTACCCTTTGCATTGCTCGCAACATTCTTAGCTGCGGGTTTTGCAAACACATATCCAAGTGTTTTTCAGTTCGTTTTGATTTTGCTCTGCATGTTCTTTGCACGCACCGTTGCGATGCTTGCGAACCGTTATCTGGATGCGGGAATGGATGCGGAGAATGCCCGTACTGCAAAACGTGCGATACCAGCTGGCCAAATGTCCAAACCTTTTGCGATGTCGGTGATGATTGTTTGTTCGGCCATTTTTTTTGCATCTGCTTCCGGTTTTTATTTTGCGAATGACAATCTGTATCCACTGTTACTTTCACCATTAGTACTTGCGTACCTAATTGGTTACTCGTTAACAAAACGGTTCACTTTTTTGTGTCATGTATATTTGGGAACAGCACTGGCGATCAGTCCGGTTGCTGCAAGTATCGCAATCAACCCGGCATACTTGAATTCACCTGTGCCTTGGTTGATTAGTTTGATGGTGACATGTTGGGTTGCAGGATTTGATGTGATCTACGCCTTGCAGGATGTTGAATTTGACCGAGAAAACAAGGTCTATTCGATGCCCGCATCATTGGGAGAAAACAAGGCGTTGTGGATCAGCAGATTATTGCACTTGACTGTCATCCTCGTGCTGGGATTGCTCTTTGCACTCAGTCCACAATTAAACCTGCTGTTCCTCATCGCCTCGCTTCTAACTGCTGCACTGCTAATACTCGAACATACACTTGTCTGGAAAAGCAGCACGAATCACATCAACATGGCTTTCTTTACCCTGAACGGGATCATCTCCCTGCTCTTGGGTTTAACAGGCATCATCGACACACTTATCAAAGTCAATGCGTAGTGATACCATCAACACGCGCGTAGTTGTTATAAATTCAAGCACTATGCCTGTAGAAAAATACGCGTATCGTCACGACACAATCACATTGTTAAGCGGTTGAAAACCATGTATCCCCGCCCCTAATTTTTTAGTTTTAAAGACCGGCGGGCTATCAGCCCGCGGCTATTTTGAGTTTGTAAATACGACTGTCTAATCAAGTGTTTGATTGTTGTTCTTAACGTTGATTAGACTTTGTTTAACATTTGTTCGACTGGAATACATTCACGGTCGACTGCTTCTGCAACGCGTTGGAGGTTGACCATGAGGCCATCCATCTGATCTGGTGTGATGGATTGTGCACCGTCGGTCATTGCGTGCGCTGGGTCTTCGTGCATCTCGATTGCGAGGCCGTCGGCGCCAGCAGCGATTGCGGCTTTAGCCATGGAAGGAACGAGACGAGCGTGTCCTGTGCCATGGGATGGGTCGATAATGATTGGAAGGTGTGAACGCATTTGAAGTTCGGGGACAGCTGAGAGGCTGAGGGTGTTGCGTGTGTGATCTTCGAAAGTACGGATACCACGTTCGCAGAGGATAACGTTGTTGTTGCCTTCAGCGAGGATGTATTCAGCAGCTTGCAGGTACTCATCGATCGTCATGGACATACCACGCTTGTAAAGAACTGGTTTTGGCTGCTTGCCACATGCTTCGAGTAGTTTGAAGTTTTGGCTGTTGCGTGTGCCGATTTGAAGACAGTCTGCGTACTTGCTGACGAGTTCGACGTCTGAAGGTGTGAGTACTTCGGTGACGATCGGGAGGCCGGTTTCATCACGTGCTGCTGCGAGCATTTTGAGGCCATCTTCGCCGAAGCCTTGGAATGCGTATGGGTTTGTGCGTGGTTTGAATGCGCCGCCACGTAGTGCGTGAGCGCCGGAAGCTTTGACTTGTCGTGCAGCCTCCATGATTTCCTTTTCGCCTTCGACTGAACAAGGGCCTGCGATGACAGGTACTTGTTTGCCGCCGAAAACGCATGTTTCTGAGAGTTTGATGACAGTCTTTTGGTTGCCGGTGGTTTCGATGGCAGCCATTTTGTAAGGCGCGAGAACGCGCATCACTTTGCTTACGCCGGGTGCCTGTTCGACGACTGCGCAGTCTTTAAGTCGTTCATCGCCGATGGCGGCGACGACGGTCAGGTCGGTCCCCACAATAACCTGATCTTTAAGTCCCATTTCTTTGATTAAAGTTTTCACGCCTTCAATCTCCGTTTCACTTGCCCCTGGTCTCATTACCACAATCATGTCCAGTCTCCTGTGCTGTTGCTGTTCAATCCGTTACCAAACCCATGAGTCTGGTGTGATTGTTAGGGTGTACCACTCGAGTTTTGTAGAACGTATGAAAGTCATGGTTGTTGCCTTATTTTTTAATCGTGACTTTGACGTCTTACAAACCAGTTACGCCAACAAAAAAACCCCGAAGCGTTAGCCGCTGCGGGGTTTTGGTGTTTTTACCGTTGATTCAGTCATGAATTATGACTGAACGAATACCCAGCGCGGCTGTTTGCCGGTAAACCAAAACCAGAAATAATAAAATCGGATGGTCGCTGAGTTCATGGTGGAAGTATCGCACCTTTGAGGTTTTTGTCAAATCAATTTTCGGATGATCCGCAAAAATTCATCGGCATAGTGTTATCAATCATTGTAGAAATACTAATTTTTAAGGGTAAAAACCCATCTTTTTGAGATCAAAAAGTTTTTGAACAAACGATTTGGCGATTTAAAGCTGTGTAAGAGAGTCGTTTTATTCGTTATTTGAATCAGTTTCGATCACATTCATCGCTTCAACCGGGTCAACCTCATCGGCTTTTGCAGCACAATCGGGGCATGTCCCGAAGAGTGTGAGTTCGTGCCCATCGACGAGGAAACCGCCGGGTAAGGTAGTGCCTTCGGGCAATGAAACCGGACAGATGTGCAAGTCAAAAACACGTTGACATACGCGACATCTGAAGTGGTGATGATGCCCGAGATGAGCAGCTTCGTAACGGTTTTGACCATCGGGGAGGACGACGCATTTAATGTCCCCACCCTCATGTAAAGCTTTGACAATACGGTAGACTGTTGCGATCCCTACATCACATTTTGCGTTAGCGTGCTCATGAATTTCCTGAACCGTTAACGGTCCCTCGGCATCATTGATCACGTGTTCGACAGTCTTTCTTTGCACCGTATTACGCTTTGGAATATTCGCCTTCACTTCTGACATAACATCCTCATTTGTAGAAAGAACCCTAATCGCCTGGTATGCACAGGCTATACAACACAGACTGCTTGAAAAAAATACACGATTGCTCCCCAAAGCAATGCCCAAACCCTTATCAAGCATCACATCCATTGGTACAGGACATCATAACTGAGTCATGTACGTTGCGACGTTAATATTCTACCGTAGATAAACGAAACACTGACACCGCTGCCAATATCCCCGGCCTTGTCCATACGTAACTTAGAATGTATCTGAAAAAGTGCACAACTCTCATGCTCAAAAGATAAAAACATGTTTGATTGCAACTATTATCGCTAACAAGTCTAACGCCGCCTTTGGCAAACGGATTGTACAACATAATTCCGGATCTGTGCAGTACTATTCTGAAAACAAAAAGTAAAAGCACTATAGGTAAATTTTGTGCGATTGGGTTATCAATAAGTCGCTTAAAACAATAGAAGCAAACCCTAGGTTTAAAGCAAAGAATGGGTTGATGCAATTAGCAACAACATCATCCGACATACAACCCCAATTAAATATGGATAAAGCTTGCGAATCGATTCGCATCATAGAAAGCTTAACCTATAGCGATGTTTTCCACTTGCCCACAATAAGAGTGAATAAAGAGTACAAGAGTAGATGTATATATGAGCCTGATTTTCAGGAGCAAGATAAAGCATCTATCTAATGATTAGACAGTCGCAATCGCAATGACGATCTATGTAAAAGATAAGAAGTGATTTTCATTGAGAATAGATTGAATGATTCTAGTTAAGCATCATTCGGTGTGTGTTGCGATGGGAAGTGCTGTTAAATCGATTAACTAGCTCGCCAGTGCCATGCCATGGGTTAACTCGCGAATAACTTGCTCGACGAGTTTTGTATTGGCTTCTGGAAAAGAGAAATTGAGAAGATCTTCAGGGCGGACCCATTGGTGGTCAACAACGGCATGATTCTGAAGCTCGCCGCCGAGCCATTCGCAGAAGAAGGGATTGAGTTCGACGGTCCCATAATCGTATTTATGGAGTACGGAATCGAGTTGAGAAAGAATACGTACCTTGGCTCCGAGCTCTTCTTCGAATTCACGGACAACACAGTGTTCGAGGGATTCGTTGGGTTCAAGTTTGCCGCCTGGGAATTCCCAGTAGCCGGGGAGAACGCCCGTGTCGGGTCTTTTTGCGATCAACACCCGAACATTATCCTGACTTTTATGTACAAGGACACCGATACCAACACGAATAACGCTGCTCATGAGCCCTGCTCCACTTCCTAAAACGGGGGTACAAATTCACAAATCCAGCCGATTTATCGACTTAAATCAACACCGCCGCCACCCTCAGAGCAGATAAAATTTTTCTTTTCCCCAAACCGGCCTTTCCACCATACATAAACGTCGTAACCATTGCAAATTAAAGCAGTTAAAATAATCATGTTTAATACAAAAAGCTTCATTGACAGGCAGCAAAATCAGCCGATAGGATAGGTACAAGCGTATTGCATAGCACAGCGAGTCAAATTTGGAGGGGATGAATAGGTCAGACTCGCTTAAACGGATATTAGCCGTGGCGCACCTCCACCACAGGAATCGGAGCCCTGTCGTGGAGGTTTTTTATGCGCACGATGAATAATGAAGACGAATAGACAAACGTAGCGTGAAGAGAAGATTACTTGCATTGAATTGATGGCCATCTAACATTGTGCGATATGAATTTTCTTGCTCATCTACATCTTGCAAACGATACGCCTGCTTCGATGGTTGGGAATCTGATGCCTGACTTGGTACATGGTAAGTTGCCGCCTATTGATGATACGGAAGTACAACATGGGATCATGACGCATCGCAGGGTTGATGCGTTTACAGATACACACCCGATTTTTGCGAAGTCGAAGGCACACTTTATAGAAGCGGATTCGTTGCCGGGGACGGTATCGTTACGACACTTCTCGGGGATACTAGTAGATGTTTACTATGATCACTTTCTGTCTGCCGACTGGCATATGTATCATGAGATGAGCTTGCCTGAATTTATTGGGCATGCATATATGCGACTGCATGAAGGGTGTGAATATATGCCAAAGCAGATGCTGTCTCGCATGGCTCGTATCAGGGACGCGGATTATTTGTCACAGTACGCAACAACACAAGGTCTGAATAATGTATTGACGCTAATGTCGATGCGATTTTCTGAACGACTTGATCGTAATATTCAGATGCAACATTCCGTGCCGATCATGCTTGCAAACTACCAGGCGTTGCGTGAAGAATTTCATGCGTTTTATCCGCAGTTGATGAAGTACGTTGAAAATTGCAATGCAGAAACGACGAACGTGTGTGAAATGTGAGTCGTTTTAATACTATTTTAAAAGTATAAAATAAGCGAAGCTGATATAAACCAGCTTCGCTTTTATTTTACTCTGAATGTATTGAGTGGATTGAGTTAGCGGATGATTCTTGCACCACCACCACCTGCAACGTGGAGCAGTTCTTTTTCAGTGATCATGCTTGTATCGCCACGTGTTGTTTGGAGGAGTGCTCCGTGAGCTGTACCGATGTTGACAGCTTTTTGTGGATCGTAACCCTTGAGGAAACTGTATGTGAAGCCTGATGCGAAACCGTCGCCGCCGCCGACGCGGTCTTCAATGAGTAGACGGTCGAAGCTTGGGCCATGAAAGAACTTGTCTTCTTCAGCCCAGTACATAATTGCAGACCAGTTGTTTTCGTTGGCGTTGAGCACTTCGCGGAGGGTTGTGCCGATGACTTTGAGGTTTGGATAATCCTTCGCGACCTTACGGACCATCTTCTTGTAGCTTTCGATGGGGAGGTCTTTGAGATTTTCGTCTTCTGCACCTTCAACTTCGTACCCAAGGACTTTTTGGAAGTCTTCTTCGTTACCGATAAGACAGTCGATGTACTGGACGAGTGGCTTGGTTGTTGCGATTGCTTCTTCGCTAGACCAGAGTTTGCTGCGGAAGTTGAGGTCGTACGAAACGATTGTGCCCGCATCGTGAGCAGCTTTGAGCGCTTCAGCTGCGACTTTGCGTGTTGATTCGCTGAGGCATGTGAAGATGCCGCCGGTGTGAAGCCAACGAACGCCACGTTTTTCGAAGAGCTCTTTCCAATCGACGTCGCCTTCGTTCATTTTGCTGGTTGCGCTGTGACCACGGTCATATAGGGTGACGCTTGCGCGAGGGCCCTGCCCGACTTCGGTCCAGTTGAGGCCCATGCGAGCTTCTTTGCCGACACCGTCGTATGGGAGTTCAACTGCGTGTTTGATGTCGAGGCCACCACCGCGAGCGTGATTTCTGACGATCGCCCCGATGGGGTTATCGACGAGGCCACCGACCCAGCCGGTGCGAAGGCCGAGTCTTGAAAGAGCATATGCGACGTTGTATTCGCCGCCACCGACGTAAACTTCGAGTGTGTTGGTGAATTCAACACGGTTATGGCCGGGAGGACTGAGACGGACCATACATTCGCCAAGTGAAACGAGATCAAGTTCACATGATTCAGCACTTCGAATATTCAAGGACATTTTTAACTCCTTCAGACTGTCAACGCTTTTCTAATCAATTGTTAGTCGTAATCATTAACTGGGCACTAAAAAAACACTTTGAATCATGATCGCTGCCTTGGATATGCAGGTCAAAGTGGAAACGTGCTCGCAGTCAACTTCATGCGCACTTTTATCAAAAAGTGCCATGGAACAAGAGTTAGCGAGTTGTCCGAAAGCGATGTTTTAAAGCCGGACACAAAGTACGAAAACCCTTGTTTTTGCACATCATACAGCGTTTTTTTGTATTCAAAGGGGCTATTTCTCAAAACGTCTGCATTTGCTAATCACCTTGTCATTTTAGGACAATCCAAATCGGTCATTTTGCCTAGATGTTTCAGAAACCTGTCAGATATTGAATTAACGTACAGTTAGAACTCGTATAACTGGATATCACACTGGGCTACGAAAAAGCCCGCTGTGATGGGCGGGCTGTGATCTGCACTACTATCTATATTGATTAGGCTTCGTTAGCGATGATTCTCGTCTGAGTCAGATTCATGCTCGTGACCCGCATCATTGTCATTGGTATGAGATTCATCTGAATCTGATTTTTCTGTATGTTCGCCGACGTGCTCACCCATCTGATGCTCAGCGTGCTCATTGTGCTCACCTGACTCTTTGGATTTGCTTGAGTAATTAAGTTCCGTGGTTTCAGGCAGCTGCTCGATCTTGGAGATGTAATAAGGTGTTTCACCCCAGGTTACGACGAAAGTCGCTTTGACCTTGTCGCCTTCTTTGATTTCGCCGAGTTCAACATCCTCCTGAACTGGGAAAGGCATGGTCATGCTCATCATGCCAACTTCTTCGCCTCGCTTGTTTTTAAAGCTGGGGATGGCCTCGTGATGCAATTTCATGCGGCCTTTCTCATCAGGCATTGCGACGACCTCGCCACGTACCTCATAAACTTCACCTTCAGAAACAATTGCAGGCCCAACAACGACTTCTGCTGGTTGCGGATTTTCCTTCTTTTCACAGCCAATGATCGCGAGCCCACCAACGAGAACCCCAACAACAGCTGTGATTTTTGTAAGTTGACCGATTTTTGTATGCCCTGCTCTGTTCTGCATGTTCGACTCCTGAATCCGAGTTACTCTCATTTATGCGACTTTCATAACCCTCACGCTCACAACATAACGATCCGTCATGAGCTTATCTATATAAAAGTGATCGAATACATTAATTCGAACACCTTTAACTGGGTTATCGTATGACCAACTGGGCAAAGACAATGAATATTGCTTTGAATTGGACGCAATCCCCATCTTTTACAAGTTAGTCATCTAATGATCACAAGACTTGGACGAAAGTTGAATCTATTTTTCGCACAGTATTAACCTTGTGCAGATAAACTGGAGCATGATGTCTGGGCAAATTGCGTTGTAAATCGGTATTAGATTCACCGACAGTTTGGCGCTTCGCTTAAATATTCCTGCGATCTTGGGGATAACTTCCTGTTTTGACAGTGATTTACGTCATTTTTCCACACGTCAAATCGAAACCATTCAAGCGATTTGACTCTTTGGGTGGGGGGCGGCATAATACTCCCATGTCAAGCGAACGACAGCAATCAAAACTGTCGCCGCTAACACTGACAACTCAAGACACTGACTCGCTAGCATGCAACGTGCTAAAATCCCAAGAGTTAGTACTCAGCAAGCTGTTTTCCACAGCAACACGCTGAGCTTGACACTGAAAAATAAATCACTAAAATGCGACACCTCGCTGGCTAACAGCAAGGTTACAAATCGCTTCTAAGTGATTGATATTAAAGATCTTTGACAAGTGAACAGTTTAACACAGACCGCAAGAATGTGACCGATTGAGCGAGGCACCATAGCCAGACTCGACGGTAAACAGATCCCGTTATTTGAGATCACACTCAAGTAACAACATCTCGCATTCTTGTATGGAATTTAAGTTGATAAAACTTATTTTCAGGAATGTGAGACCCTAAAAATTCAAAGTTTAGTCGCTTTGATACATTAGATTGATTGACATCAATTAATGAGACCGACTAGCAACTTCGGTTGTTAGTTACAGGTCAAAAACTTCATTCGAAGTCAATACAAGTCCTTGTGGCTTGTGACAACGATATAAAATTGAAGAGTTTGATCCTGGCTCAGATTGAACGCTGGCGGCATGGCTAAAACATGCAAGTCGAACGCGAACGTGACTTCGGTCACAAGTAGAGTGGCGAAAGGGCGAGTAATGCGTTTCTAACGTGCCTCGAAGTGAGGGATAGCTCAGAGAAATCTGGGGTAATACCTCATGACCTCCTTAAGTCGTATGGCTTTTGGAGCAAAGGTTTACTGCTTCGAGATCGGGAAACGTGCTATCAGGTAGTTGGTGAGGTAAAGGCTCACCAAGCCAGAGACGGCTAGCGGGTGTGAGAGCACGACCCGCCGCATCGGGACTGAGACACTGCCCGGACTCCTACGGGAGGCTGCAGTAACGAATATTCCGCAATGCACGAAAGTGTGACGGAGCAATGCCGCGTGTAGGATGAATCCCTTCGGGGTGTAAACTACTGTCAGGGTTTAGGAATTTTGACCAGACCCAAAGGAAGGGCCGGCTAACTTCGTGCCAGCAGCCGCGGTAATACGAAGGGCCCGAGCGTTAATCGGAATCACTGGGCTTAAAGGGTGTGCAGGCGGATCAGCAAGTATCTTGTGAAATCCCACAGCTCAACTGTGGAATTGCTCGGTAGACTGCTGATCTTGAGTCATAGAGAGGCAATCGGAACGATAGGTGGAGCGGTGAAATGCGTAGATATCTATCGGAACGCCAAAGGAGAAGTCAGATTGCTGGCTATGTACTGACGCTCATACACGAAAGCGTGGGTAGCGAACGGGATTAGATACCCCGGTAGTCCACGCCCTAAACGATGTGCACTAGATCGAGGAGATTTTGACATCATCTCGATTGTAGTTAAAACATTAAGTGCACCGCCTGGGGAGTACGGTCGCAAGACTAAAACTCAAAGGAATTGACGGGGGCTCACACAAGCGGTGGAGCATGTGGCTTAATTCGAAGCAACGCGAAGAACCTTACCAGGGTTTGACATGGTCGGATTAGTGAATCGAAAGATGATCGACACCTTCGGGTGGAACGACCACAGGTGCTGCATGGCTGTCGTCAGCTCGTGCTGTGAAGTGTCGGGTTAAGTCCCTTAACGAGCGAAACCCCTGCCGTTAGTTGCTAACAGATAATGCTGAGGACTCTAGCGGGACTGCCGGTGTCAAACCGGAGGAAGGTGGGGACGACGTCAAGTCATCATGGCCCTTATGCCCTGGGTTGCACACGTGCTACAATGGTATGGACAGAGCGAAGCGATGTCGCAAGGCGGAGCAAATCGCAAAAACCATGCCCCAGTTCGGATTGCAGGCTGCAACTCGCCTGCATGAAGTCGGAATCGCTAGTAATCGCGTATCAGCTACGACGCGGTGAATACGTTCCTGAGCCTTGTACACACCGCCCGTCACGTCATGGGAGCTGGGAGCACCCGAAGCCGCCTCGATTCAGAGGTGTCTACGGTGAACTCGGTGACTGGGACGAAGTCGTAACAAGGTAGCCGTAGGGGAACCTGCGGCTGGATCACCTCCTTTCTAAGGGATAATTTAGACTTGAGTATGGTGAGAACCATCTCATGTATGTCAACACATTCTTGCCCCTAAATACAGAGTCTAGCATGCGAAACTCTGAGGGATAGCCAATCAGCAATGGTTGGTTAAGGTCTTAACTGTTCACTTGTCAAAGATTTTAAAACCTCATACGAATGTATGAGGTTTTTTTATGCGCATTCTTCCCGCCTTTTAGATTACAGGTCCATCCATTGGAGTACTTCAGCGAACTTGGCTATATAGGACTGTTCATAAGCGCCTTCTTGGCAGCGACGATCTTGCCGTTGAGCTCTGAAGCTGTATTGATAGCCTTGCTATTAGCTGGTCTACCACCAATGCCATTGCTTGTGGTTGCCACCGTTGGCAATGTATTGGGCTCTACAACGAATTATGCAATCGGCTATTGGGGTGGAAACACACTCACACGCAAGCTACTGCGTGTCTCAGATCATGAATACGATAAAGCCTGCACGCATTACAACAAATATGGCGTGTTCTCACTTCTCTTTTCATGGCTGCCAGTTGTAGGCGATCCATTAACGATTGTTGCGGGTATTGCCCAGACAAGTATTTGGCTATTTATTCTTCTGGTTACACTCGGCAAGCTTGGGCGATACCTCGTACTCACATATGCTGTCCTCAGCACATCAGCTTCTTAAACATCACTCATATATCAACTGAATATGATAATCCGCAAAAATCGTCAAGACAGCTCCTCCCCTGCTCTGCTATCCTTCTGTCCATGAATAAAGCGATAACACAAGAAGAATACCAGCAGCGCATACTCACAATACTGATCCATATTCAACATAATCTTGATGCGGATCTGACGACTGAGTCACTCGCTGAGTTATCTTGCTTCTCGCCATACCATTTCCATCGCATTTTCACCTCGATCACAGGCGAAACAGTGCAAGCGTATGTCAGACGTTGCAGATTGCAACGATCGATTCAGCAGCTTGCTTATACAGATCAAACGATCCTAGAGATTGCACTCGCAGCTCATTACAACACTCACGAATCCTACACACGTGCATTCACTCAGCAATTTGGATTCGCGCCATCATTCCTGCGTAAAGCAAGAGATCGAAATGAAAATATACGAGTCACCAGTAACTTCGATGAAGGGCAACCTTCTCTTTCTTCTATCAAACTTCCAATTACGGAGAGTCAAATGGACATACAAATCAAGACGATTGATCCGATACCTGTTGCATTTATTCGAAATGTCGGGCCATACCAAACAATTACCAAGGCATATGAAAAACTATTCATGGCAATGTCACCCAAGGGCTTCCTAAACGACAGCACCAAGGTACTTTCAATTGGCTACGACGATCCTGGCACAACACCACCCGAAAAAATCCGTGCAGATGCGTGTTTTTCTGTTTCAGAAAATTTTGAACCTTTTGGCGAAGTTGGTTATCAGGTTGTACCAGGTGGTAAGTATGCCGTTGCGACACACGTCGGTTCATACGATGGACTTAAAGATGCTTACCGTGAGCTTTACGGTTCATGGCTCCCAAAGTCCGGTCACACTCCGCGAGATCAAGCACCGTTTGAGGTCTATGTAAACTCACCTCAAGATACTGCCCCCGAAGATTTAATAACAGAGATCCACTTACCTCTTGCATAACAAAGCACAAATCCAAGTACTCTTGCTGTTGCTTTCATGCAGCAGCTTTTTCGCGTTAAATCATTTCGCTATCATAAACACATGGCTACATATCAAGATCAAATTCAATTCTCAACGCGACCTGATGGCGACATGCATGATATCACTGAAAAAGTGCAATCCATCGTCAGAGCTTCAAACATCAACACCGGCATCGCACATGTTTTTAATGTAGGTTCAACCGCAGTCATCGGCACGATTGAATATGAGCCTGGCCTCATTCATGATCTCCCTGCCATCCTCAACAAACTCATGCCGCCTTCCAAGCATTACGGCCACGAACAGACTTGGCATGACGGCAACGGGCACTCACATCTGCAAGCTTCAACCTTAGGCCCCTCTGAAACAATCCCCATTGCCAACAACCAACTTATCCTCGGCACATGGCAGCAAATCTTCCACCTTGAATGTGATAACAAACCTCGTAACCGCACAATCATCGTCACAATCACTGGCGATTAATCATCCTCAACTTACCTCCGATCACTAATTAATAATTCAAGTTCATATACCAACTCCCAAAATTCAATTGATCAAAGTCTATCCCTCTACCCAATCCATGATCATCCCTATGCAAAAAACTATTTATCACATCTATAATTTTGCATGCCTAGCTTGATCCCAAGTAGCCAATTGTTTTCTGAATCATTTGAATCAACCGCTATTCGTGATATTTTTTCAGATACAAAATTAGTCTCACATTATCTGGAAATTGAAGCTGCACTTGCCAAAGCGCAAGGTAAACTCGGCATCATCCCCACTGAGGCAGCCGACGCAATTCATCACTGTGCAAATATAAACCACATTGATCTCCAGAAATTGGCAAACCGTACTGCTATCGTGGGTTACCCAATTTTGCCTTTAATCGAACAGCTCTCTTTACTTCCTTCGAATAATCTTGGCCAATATTGCCATTGGGGTGCGACCACACAAGACATCATGGACACTGCAGATGCTATTCAATACCGAGCCTCCCTCAAACTGATCGGTAACGAAGTTAGAGCATTCACCGACGCGCTCGTAAATTTGATCAAAAAGCATAAACTCACAATCATGCCCGCACGCACACATCTTCAACAATCAACACCCACAAGCTTAGGTTTTATGCTTCTCTGCTATTTAGAAACACTTGATCAAAATATCTGTGAAATTGAGTCACTGATTGAAGAATGCTGTTGCATTCAATTTGGTGGGGCATCTGGAACGATCGCTTCACTAGGCAATCGTGGATTGGAAGTGCGTACAGAGTTGGCCAAGGAACTTGGTCTATCAGAACCGCATGTTACATGGCATACCATGCGAGGTCGTTTCGTGAAAATCAGTGCATGGCTTGCGAGACTATGCGGCACGCTGGGTAAAATCGGAATTGATATAAGCCTGTTAATGCAGACTGAAGTAGGTGAAATCTCCGAAAAATTCACCGAAGGTTATGGAGCATCATCTACAATGCCTCAAAAACATAACCCAATCGCGAGTGAACATTTAATTGCGGCAAGCAACATTACACAACACCTCAATAGTCTTATGTACAGCACAATGCGTCAAGATCACCAACGAGCCTCCGGCAATTGGCACATTGAATGGTATGCAATGCCACAGCTATTTATGGTAACACACTCCGCGATCGTTCGAGCGAAAGATGTTTTTCTCAACCTAAATATCGATGAACAACGAATGCTTGAAAATATTGAAATAACTCACGGCCAAATTATGGCTGAATCAGTCATGATGAAGTTGTCTCAATTTGTAGGCAGACAAGTCGCACACGATATTGTTTACGAAGCATGTAATATTGCACGTAAAGAAAAATGTCATCTGCAGAATGTACTCACAAGGAATGACCAAATTATGCAACACATTTCATTTGACGAATTAATCAGTTTATTTAAACCAGAACATTACCTTGGAAGTGCACCTGTAATGATTGAGAAATATTTAGATGAGCGGGAAGCTTAATCACTAACGACTAATCATCTTCGGCAGGCAACCGTTTACCCAGACTCACCACTTCATCCTCAACGTATCCAAGTGATTGATAAAACCCAATCACCTTTTCATTTTTTCTGCGTACTTGCAGATTGATCTTGATGCATCCTCTTTCCATCAGACGCTGCTCAATCCCTTCGATGATCTTCTGACCATAACCCTGCCCCTGATATTTTGGATGAACTGCAAGATAGTAAAGCCAACCACGATGCCCATCATAACCACCCATGACAGTCGCCATCAGATGATCTTCCATCATGCCAACTAAAAATAGTTCACGACCTACTTTGAGTTTTCTCTCGATATCTTCAGCAGGATCGTTCCAAGGCACAACCAAGCCGCATTCATTCCATAAGGCAATAACCTGCTTCTGATCCACATGCATAAATTCGCGTATTCTCATAATATCCCCTTATTGAAGCTATAAATTATAAAAACCCTGCCCGAATGGACAGGGTTTTTTGATGTCTATGATTGTTCTAAATCAATTTAGAATGCGAATCTCATACCACCACGGAATGTGTGGATGGTGTATTCATTTTCACCGAACTCACCGTCATAGAAGAGGTAGAGTGAGTTGCCGGATTCACGGTTATAAGCTGTGATACCAGCACCAAGAATACCTGCGTTCTCTGAGAGTTCGCGTGTGTCAAAGTTAAATGCACTATCAGCACTACCTACGAAGCGAGCACCCAATGACTGTGATGTGTCATAGAACTGATGCTGATATGCAGCATGTGCTTCTGGCATGAATGTGATGCGGTCCAAGTCGATATTAATACCGACGTGTGCACCAACTCGGCCGAGCAATGACTTCACGTCCATCTCATCAACTTCAAGACCTGCAGCACCAGCACCTGTTTCCTTGTACTCTTCAACTGCGAGGTTAGCAAACTCGAGCTGAGCGTATGGGCCGAAGACCCATTCACGTGCAGTGAAGTCATGACCGATTGTACCTGCAGCAGTGAACTGAACGCCGGTAGGATCTGACTTAGCAGAACGATCGAGTTCATCTGCGAACTTGATTGTACGGTTGTTGTCATACATGCTGTAGCCGAGACCAGCCATACC
Organism: Planctomycetota bacterium; assembly: GCA_016350165.1. GTDB lineage: Bacteria > Planctomycetota > Phycisphaerae > Phycisphaerales > Phycisphaeraceae > Poriferisphaera. The sequence goes on from CP066225.1 coordinate 726,472, forward strand.
TGAGAGGTATGAGCCATCCTTCTCGTATGAAGCGTATACACCACCGTTGAATGAATTCACGGTTGATGAGCCGCTACCACGAAGGACTTTAGCTTCTGAGTATGAGTAGCCAGTGTATGCACCAACGATTAACTCGTCGCTCAGACGGTAGTCCATACCGATGGTTGCACCGTAAGTTTCCCAGTCGTAGCCAACCATATCGTCTTGGTTGCCAACTTCACCGAATGTACCGTAACCGGTAACGAAGAAACCAACGCGTTCCATCATATCTGGATCGAATGTGTCACGTGCGATTTCAACTTGGTCATCAAAGTACTGAGTCGTTTGCAATGCAAGATCGTAAGTCTCAGCAGGTGAAGCTTGCTCCATGATTGCTGAGAAGTAGTTCTGCGTGTGGCTTGACCAGAGGTTCGTGTTGTAACGAAGGTCATTCAAACGTGCATTGACGTTGTTGTTCTGAGCCTTCATGCCATGGAAGCCCATGGTAACCATCTTGTCAGCAGCTTCTTCAGGAGTCAAAGTCTGAAGTGCTTCATTGAATTCGCCGCTTTCCATACCGAGGAATGCATTAACAACATCAGCCATGTCACCTGTAACTGTACCAGCTTCAACATCCTCACGAATATCCTGTAACGCAACTGCTACAGATTTTTCGTTGTCTGTAAATGCGATTTCTTCAAAATCGACAACACTAACTACAGCTTTCAGGTCGTTTTGATCGCCTACTCCGCTTACCTCTTGCTTTAATACATATTCAAACTCACGAGGCAAAATAAATGTCACGACTGAATCGTTCGGATCATCGGGAATCAGGTTATAGTCGACATTCGTACCCGTCCCAACAGAATCGATAATCATATATTCATCGTTATGACGCACTCGACTGTTGTCTTCCATTTGTACAACAACACGAGCACCAGCGGCAATATCAACATCGCCTTCAACGATCACTGAACCATTGCGAGTGCCATGTTTTTCTACTGTATTGGATGCATCTTTCGTGTAGTCATCTTTTATTTCAAGCACAATGACACTGTCTGCATCTACAGACAAATTACCATTTACCGTTAGCGTATCAGCTTCTGGATTGACAACAGTTATTTGCTTTGTTTCTGAATCAGTGTGTTCTACCGAATCGTTGGCATCTAAGAACAAAATAGCATTCGTGACATTCAAGTCTTGAGCAAGCGTGCCATCACCCAAGATGGTCGCATTATTTGTCACGTTTACATTACCTAAAATGTAAGTCGATGGATTATTGCGGCCGATCTCTAAAGTTGCGCTCTCAACATTGAGATCACCTTCTAGCTCAAAGAAAGTATCGGGAGCTAAAGGATCGCTCCAGTCAGCACCACTATCAATAACAAACGTACCTTCGCCTGCAATATTCATACCAATATTTGATTGGTGATATGGTGGAACTTCTCCGGGGCCTGTACCAGGTATTTCACCGGTACCAACTCCGAATGAATCAACAACACCGGATAATATAAGTGTCGCACCTTGACCTACATTAACACTGACAAATTCATTTCCAGAGTCATCTTGTGGGATTGGATCACCAAGTTCAACCTGGCCTGCCAAAGTCAAAGTGTCATAACCTTGAGCACTTACATCACCTTCAAAAGTAAATGAATTCGTGACGGTCGTATCTTTACCGTAGGCACCAATGTAACTACCACTTTCGATCAACACATCACCCGAACCCAAAGCGGCATCATCCCCTAGTAACAAGCCACCTTCTTCGACGACAACACCGCCATCAAAGCTGCCTTCGTCAGTAATGATCAGCGCACCTGTTCCTTGTTTGAGAATATTTGCGCCGGCTTCAGTACTAATAAAGAATGTATCAAGCTGGAAACTGCCATCACCTTTAACGATGATCTGATCTTTGAATTGTGTCGTACCTTGAAGCACGATTTGGCCAGCTTGTGCATCAACACTAAAAACATCACCAGTCTTGATGCTTACATCGATGAACTGGTAACCACCCTTGTTGACAATATTGTCTTTACCGGTCGTCACAGCGTCATTGAATGTCCACGAGTTGCCACCTTCAATGTTTCTGACGATGCTGTAGTTCGTGCCATTATTAAAGATAACCTGGTCTAGATTGATCAGCTTCTTATCTTTATCAAGCATGATCAATCCAAGGCCTTTTTGAGGCGGAGCAAATGTAATCACACCGTTATTGGTATCTTCATTTGGCACAGCACCCAGCCAGTTACCAGTTGTTTCCCACTGCGAATCGCCTGTTGTACCGAGATAAAGAAAATCATCCGCTTGGAGTGTTGGAACCGCAGTCGCTACAGCAAAGGCCACAAATAGCGCCGCTGTAGATGGACGCGCTATCTTGCGCAACTGCGTACGTCTTGTGTAAAGTTCATTTTTCATAGACATCAACCCTGATCCAAAAAGAAATAATCAAGATGCTGTAGCAGGGATCAGAAACACTACTACAGACCCGGAACGCAGAATTACTTGGCAGCAACGTGCTGCGAGTCCCTAGAACAATCACCCATAATGTACTTATTTACATGAAACAGACAAGTAAGACTTAAATCTTTTTATAGAATTATGTGCAATTCAATATGAAGGTAAATCCTTTAATAGCATACTGTTATAGCAATTAAACGGCCCCAATATTCAATTTTCTGTAACCTTGACATGGGAAGAAAATTAAGCGCGAGCTTTTCACACCAATCCTATAGGCTGGAATGTCGCTTTTGGCGGCTAACCTATACATCAATATCCCCCGCTCAACTTCAACTCAGGTCCAAATCAGTACATTATTCCCACATCACAAATCACAATCGCGCTAATTTGTGGAAAACACTTTTCCGCTTCTAACCTTCACCTCAATTTTCTTCACGACAATCCCCCCGAGCCTGCCTGTATTTTGCCAAACATGGACATAATCCTAATAGCAAAAAAGATAGTCACGTACTATTATTCACTTGTTGTTTAATAATTTTTCAATGCATCCCACTGGGAAGCTAAACACAGACCCTTTTTTGAAAAGGAAAACACAACAAGCGTGGCCGACAAAAGATTGATGCGAGAGTTGATAGCTAATTGTCTCCACGAAGTTTGCCGCCCGATGATATGAGCACCCAATTGTGCCCCACGCAGCACTTAGAACGTTTACTTCCAGATGTAAGAGTTTGTTCCTTCTGCTGCAATTTCGAAGAAACGGCCCGGTAAATTCGACATCATGAGAGACTAACGGAACGCATCAGTCACGGCCACGTCTTTTTTTATATTTGCACCTCCCCCCATCACGCCCTCAAGCGTGTTTTTTTATGCCCTCATCAAACCTCAACCTCACCATCAGCTTGCACATACCCATTCATGCCGCCCTCCAGCGACCTCACATCCGTGAACCCCTGATCACACAAGCTCTTCCCAGCCATCACCGATCGATGTCCGCCTGCACAGTACAGCACCACAGGCCGCTCCAAGTCCGCTTCACTCGCATTCCCATCAAAGCACGCTTTCTCCAGCTTCATCTCAATCACCCCACGGGGTACATTCACCGCTCCCGGCACATGACCCTGTGCATACTCCTCAGGCTCCCTCACATCAACCACAACAACCGCCTCCCCTTCCTCCTCATCGATCAACGCTTTAAACTCCTCAGCATCAATCTCTTCCACAATCCCCATCGACCTCACCTCATTCGCCAGATCCATCAGATTTTTCTTCAATGCCATGCCTTATCTCCACGTTTTTCCTGCTGGTATTGCCTTTTAACCATCTCCATCCTATCCACCACACCTCACAACAAGCAACCCCAATTCCGCGCATGAAAAACCCACGCATCGTTAAATACGTGGGCAACAGTTTTTATTTAATTGTTATATAGGCATCACCATGCAAATGACATCGATGCACTACCCGTCCCTAAAGGACGCTGCTTATCTCTTTGACGATTGATCTTTCTACGAACTGATCGTTTCAATCGTGTCGCAGCCATATCAACAGCCGCATACAAGTCATGTTCATCCTGCTCAAGATAGACCGTACCAACACCACCCATATCGACCTGTACCTTCAATGTCATTTCATGCGAATCTTCATGCGAGTGATCGCGCGACAAGCGAACAATCACCTGTCTGATCCGCTCTGAAAAACCATCAAGGGCTACCGACAAACGACCCTCGATATGTTCAACCAGGCTGGGGGTTAGACCAACGTTCATACCGTGTACTTTGAATTGCATGAAAGGTCTCCAATAAATGTATAAATGCGTATAGATATGTCTCTCCAGCTTCGTAAACTAACCACTCTACGAAGCTGTTAATTAACTCCAATCAATCGTCTTAATCTGAATTTCAATGAGCATGTAAATCGCTTCACAAACTTAGATTTAACTACTCCAGTATCCGAACTGCGCTCGGGAAGAGCAAGAAAAAAACACTTAAAAATAAGCCACAAATCAAATTTTCGTTAACATATATAACATGACCGATAATCTCCCCCATCACATCCAAATATTCGTGCCCACAGACGTTTGGCCAAGTGAAACCGAATTGTTATTCGGACGTGATGCAACCCGTTTTCTTCCACAAAATCAAACATCAAAAGATGATGCAAACTCTTTAACTCAACCTTATTGCATTGCAGTCATTGATTCACATTCCAACACCACAATCGCCGCTCTGCTCTACCTCAAACAAACACATGACAATCAACCCATTGGTTCGATCCACCACCTTATTATTCCACCCCAACATCGAGGCAAAGGTCTTGCAGGCCAACTCCTTCGCCGCGCTATCTCACTCGCAAAAGAACACCATTCTTCATCCATTCGCACAACCGCCGGATTCGGCTGCCCCGATCATATCCACCTCTACCAACGCCTCGATTTCACACCCATCCCCGACCAATCTCAATATCCATACATTCTCACCAAACAGCTCTAACCATCGATTAGTATCATTCATCTAACCATTGATTAGCCACCTAACCACCCAAATTAAAAAACCCGATCCAAAGACCGGGCTTCATTTCATATTCTTTTACAACCAACCTTTTCCGGAGGAATTTACATTGGCTTCTGCTCAATTGTCTGATCATAAATCGACAGCAGCTTTTCTTTATCGAAGATCATTTCCTGACGAGTCATCCCAATAATGTCGTACGTCGGCGTCAACTCAATCGCATCCACCGGACAAGCCTCTTCACACATACCACAGTAAATGCAGCGAAGCTCATCAATATCAAACTTCACAGGATACTTCTCACGGTCATCCCAAGGCGACTCAGCACCTTCAATGTGAATGCAGTTTGCAGGACATGCCGTCGCACACATGAAGCAAGCCACGCATCTCACACGACCTTCCTCATCACGATTCAGCCTATGCACACCTCTGAAGTTACCCGCATAAAGACCGCCCTCTTCAATCGGCAAATCTTCACGCCTCACCTCAGGATAAGGCATCACACGATTGTGCTTACGCTTATGACCACCAACAGCCCCTGCCAAATGGCGGAACGTTGTACCCAAACCCTTAAACACCTCAGGCAGGTAAAAGTTCTGGGCCGCTGTCATGGGCTTTAAATCAACATTCACCGTGTCTTCATCACGAATTGGCATATCTATCAGGTCCTTACCCCAAACCGACATTACATCAGTTCAGGCAAGATTTATCTAAAATCAGTCCTACCAATATTTTTGAGCAGATCCTCTCTACCGTCAAGTTCCCCCAATATCCCCCTCTTGCCTCCCATATCTGCCCACAAACTGACTATTTCTGCATATACCGCCCAATCGTCTTAAACATCGCCTGATAGTGCTCGTTATACCCCGACCCCTGCAGCGGTCTCGCCATCGTCACCACCAGCCCATTATCCAAATCCACTCGAATTATCGACGCCGTCGCCGACCCATGCCCGAACATACGCTCCCCAAACACCAGTTCACCCGCTTCACCCTCCACAAACACATCCCTGAACCACTCCGTCCCCAGACCATACTCCACCTCAGGCGTGATCGTCCCCTTAAACACATCACCCACCCGCACAGGCAGCATCTCATCACGCGTCTTCACATCAAAGAACTGCAGATCCCCATACGTCCCCCCATTCAGCAACATCTGCCCTACCCTCGCCAAGTCCCTCGCACACGCATGCGTCCCCCCAGCCGTATCGAACGACTCCGACTCCTCACACCCCAAAGGCACCCACAGATGCTCCTGCATCATCCTTCCAAAGCTCTCACCACCCACTAGCTCGCACACTCTCCCCACCAGATTCAGACTCAATCCGTTGTATGTGTATTTCACACTCGGATAAATCGAGTCCATCCGATTCTTCACCGCATCATCAAACCACACATTCGGCATCCCCCCATAATTCACATGCCCCTCCATCCCCGCTAAGTGCATCATGCACTGCCTCACCGTGATCGCCTTCTCACCTTCCGTATCAAACCCCTCAATATACTTCCCAATCGGCTCATCCAATTCCACCAGCCCCTGATACCTGAACATCGATAGCACCGTACTGAACATCAACTTCGAAATTGAAGCCACTTCAAATGTCGTCGTCTTCTCAATTCCAGCATCCTCAGCACCATAATGCGCCCCCTCATAAGCCACCACGCCGTTCCTCACAACCATCACATTGAACGGCACCCCACTCTCCTCAGCCCACTTCTGACACACCTCACCCATCGCCTCCTTAAACCCATCATCAAACCCAGCCTCCGCAAGCGTCCCCTCATGCACTTCCACACCACCACGCCCCTCAAGCTCAACTACCTTCGGATACTCAAGCTTCACAGCCTCTCTCCCCTCAACCTTCATACGCAGCTTCAACGCCTGATCCTGACTCAACATCCAAGGCGTCTCCCATTTCTCATACTCATCTAAACGCCCCTCACCCTCCGCACGCGACAACTCCAACAACCCATTCAGCATCTGTATCCCCTGTGGCTCCGACAACAACGACCCCCAAACCAATCCACCATAAAACTGACGCATCACACGCTCGTCATACATCCCCAACACATTCCCACTCACCCCAAACTCATTCAAATCACTCAGATTCAAATTTCCCCAATACCGTGACCATGCCACCCACTTGTACAGCACAACCGCAGGCACAACCTGATTCAATTCAAACCCATCCTCACCCTTCACATTAACCCAAGCCCAATACACACCCTCTTCACTTGCCTTCTCAACTTCATTCAGTTCACGATCAAACCACTTCATCTCAATCGCATAATCACCCAAAACCTTCTTCGCCAACTCAGGATTATCAAATTCCATCGGCAACAAGTTCGGGCCATTCAACACATAACCATTGCCCCAAGGATTCTGATACCGAATCTTCTCCCACAACAATCGCTCAACCAACTGCTCCCTCTCCATCTCCGCAAGCATCTCCGCCTTTTTCCCCTCAGGCACCAATTTCATCCCAAAACCCCAACCATACATATCATTCTCAACCTTCACCAAAACACGATTCACCCCTTCTTTCACAGTAAAACTAAACTGATCGTCACCCACATTAATCCCCCGACCATGCCGACGAAACTCATGCACCATCTCGCCATTCACCCAAACCTTCGCCCGATCATCCGAACCAAAGAACACCTCAACCTGCTGCTCTTTCTCCGCTTCAATTTCTGTATACGCATACGCAACACGACGCCCCGAATCCTTCAGCACGCCACCAAACGACAAGCTATCACCATTACGCAACCCAACCTTCTTTGACGTCGTAACCCATTCCTTCCCCGCCTCATCAACAAACCGCACACCTGTCCGCTCACCGATCGTTGCGTTCGCTTCACCACCAAGTTCACTCAGGTAATCAATATCCAAGCCAGCACTGTTATTACCGCCAACCTGCTTTTCCTTAGGCAACTCATCATTCGGAAACACGCCCAATAGCAACCACTCAAATTGCGTCTTGCTATCAACATCCTCAATCTTCACACTGCCCCAACTTTCTACAACACCGACAAGGCTCATCACCAAAATCATCCATACAATAACGACCACACGCATAGCACTCATCAGCGAGCTCCTTCACACGATGCTTAAACAAAACTCATTCACTTTTACCCAGTAGCTTCGCCCGCCAATATAACAACCGTACAACCCCTAATCAATACCTAACATCCTCACCTGTCTACTTATTCACATTCATCTGACGATACAAGCACACTTAACATCACACACAACCACACATTAACTTTCACTTCACCCTAGCCGCCGATCCACGATCGGCGCGCTCACACCTCACCCCTCACCTACCTCACACATTGACCTCTAACCATCTAATAGACACAACAAAACCCACCAAACCATTAGCCGCAGACCTACAGGCTGCGGAAGCCTCACCACTCCCCACCTCACCCCCAATCATCGACGCACAACCCCTCTAACCATCGCATAGAAAAACAACCCACGACCATAGATCGTGAGTTGCCATTGATTATCATCTTTTTAAAACGCCCCCACCTCGCTTGCGCTCAGCCGGCGAGCCACGCTCGCCGTGCTCATCCCTCAAACCTCCCCACCTCAAAAACTTCAGCAAACACAAACAACTCAAAACGCATCGCTTGCGTCCCCACTAGCACTAACAACTAGCACTAGCACTGCTACTCACTCCGCCAGAAGCTAGGCGTGAACAGCACCAGAATCGCATACACCTCAAGCCTTCCCAACGCCATCAGAAGCGACATCACAATCTTGCTAGGCGTCGAAAAGAACCCATAGTTCTCAATCGCGCCCACCTGATCCAGACCCGGACCAATATTGTTCAGCGTTGCAGCACTCGCTGTCGCCGCCGTCGCATAACTGATACTCCCCTCTGGCTCAAAGATCATCAGCAAAATCGACCCCGCGCCAAACAGCACAAAGATCCCGATGATGTATACCAGCACAGCCTGCTTCAGTTCAGCCGAGATCGTACTTCCACCAATCCTGATCGGCCGCACAACATTTGGCCTAAATATCCGCTCAATCTCAGCAATGATAATCTTGAACCCGATCAAAATTCGGATCACCTTAATACCACCACCCGTCGAACCAGCCGACGCGCCAACAAACATCAACAGCAGCAACACCATCTTCGGTACAAACGGCCACAAATTGAAATCCGCCGTTCCAAAACCAGTCGTCGTCTGAATCGACACCACTTGGAACATCCCATACCGCACCGATTCAGGAACCGTCCCCTCAACCGTCGAGCCATCCGTCACCGTGATCGTCGAACCAATCAAATAACCACTTACAATCACCGTCGCAACACCAATGATCGCAAGATAAGTCCTCAGCTCCGGATCTTTCCAAACAACCTTAAACCGTCTTCTTGCCAAGTGGTAATACAACCCAAAGTTCACACCCGCCAGAATCATGAACAAGATCGTAATCCAGTCAACCATCCATGAATCAAACACCCCAATACGCTGAGCGTTGTAATACCCAATACTCGCGTTATGAGTTGAGAATCCACCAGTCGCTAGCGTCGCAAACGTATGACAAACCGCCTCAAACCAAGTCAATCCAAAATACTTGTATAGCAGCACCTGAATGATCGTGAAGAACAAATAGATCAGCCACAAGATTCTCGCAGTCTCTCTAATTCGAGGCCTCACACCTTGCTGCTGAGGACCCGGCGCTTCAACAAAAAACAGTCGTTTACCACCAACACCCAGGTTCGGCAGCACCGCCACAAACAAAACAACAATCCCTAAACCACCCAACCAATGCGTCATCGCACGCCACAACAACAGCGCCCTTGGTATCCCCGTAATATCACTTAACACCGTCGAACCAGTCGTCGTCAAACCGCTCATCGCCTCGAAATAACAAGACGCAAACGATGCAAACTCATGGCCCGATGTCGTCGCGGGATTCAACAAATGATCTGCATTGAAATGCCACCAAAAAAAGTAAGGCAGCCCCGACAACGCAGCACCAATCAACCACGTTAACGCAACCAACAGTAACGCCTCACGCCTCCCCAGCGTGTCGTCTTCCCAATGAGCAAGCGCACTTTCATTCTCACCATTCAGCTTACGCCGACTCACAAACCACAACACCAAACCAACAAACGCGCCGATCGTAATCGTTCCACCCAAACCCAATATCGCGTAATACTCATCTCGTTGAGCCGCAGCATACCACTGCCAAGTTGCCCATGCTGTAATCATCAACATGCACAAGCACATAACCAGTAACACAAGACCCAGTTGTTGGAGGACCAGACGTATCTTCATAATCTATTTTGCACTGATTCTTTAATAAGAAATACTCATCCACTAATCAACGATTAGCCCTGCCCCACATTCCCTCACCAATCCATCTACCCAAACCCCACATTCCAATAATCAGCGAGCCACGCTCGCCGTGCCCATCCCTCAAATCTCCTCACCCCAAAATTTTTCAGCACATGCAAGCTATCCCCCTCGCCTCGCTTGCGTCCAGCACTAACTCTAACTAAGCAGCGAGCCCATCCAGTTCGCGCCTGGTATCGAAAGCGCCTTACCCCCAAACAAACGACGCAACTCCGATTTGCTCGATGCGGGCCCGACAACAATAACTGTGTCATTCGCCTCAATCGTCGAGGACGCGCCCGGCACAAACACCTCGTTATTCCTCTGTATCGCAGCAATCATGCAATGCGACGGAAACTTAATATCTAACAGTTGCTTAGAGAGAACCTTCTTCGCTTCCTCAGGCACCTTAATCTCATAGATCTCAGCAATCCCTTCAGACAGCGAACCCAATCGTCTCACAGGACCCGGCTCGATCAACCGTTGAATCTCAGTCACCGCAGTCGATCGCGGACTAAACGCCTTGTCGATCCCAACGTGTCTAAGCAAGTGTAAGTACGTCGGCCGTTGCAACACAGCCATCGCTTTCGCAACGCCCATCGATTTCGCACGCGCTGCAGCAAGAATGTTTGTTTCTTCATCATCCGTCATTGCAACGAACGCATCCGCCAAATCAACGCGTTCCTCTTTCAGTGCATCCGTGTTCACCGCATCTGCATTGAGTACCGTGACCCAATCCAGTTTTTCAGACAACTCTTCAGCACGTTCGCGATCGTCTTCAAATAATCGAATCGAAAAACCCCTATTTTTCAAGACTCGACACAACCAAACCGCTTGTCCGGTCCCGCCCATGATGATCAAACGACGACGTTTATCTATTGTGGTTTGGAACACCTTACGAATCTTCTCAAAGGAGTTCGCATCGCCGATGATCGTCAGAATATCATGTGCTTCAATCACCGTATCCGCATCCGGGATTGAAGGATAACCAAAGTGCTCAACCGCAGTTACGCGGGCAGCACCCGGCAACTTAATATCACGTAACTTCAACCCGACTGCATTTGAGTCTTCAGAGACAGGCAATTGCTGCATCTCAACTTTCCCCCGGGCAAACTGCTCAACCGCTAATGCACCCGGATTTCGCAACGTCGAAGCGATCGCATGCGCGGTTGCATACTCAGGACAGACCATATGATCGACACCTAAGTGCTTGGCATAAGCGAAGCTACGTTGTTCGTAGAATGCGGAGTGGTGAACGCGGGCGATGCAAGTTGTTGCGCCGACGCCTTTTGCGATGGATGCTGCGAGGAGATTGATTTCATCTGAGGAAGTGGCAGCGATGAAAAGATCTGCTTTCGCGGTGCCTGCTTCGAGGAGGATATCGGCCTGCGTGGCGTTGCCGAGCAGAGAACGGACATCCATAACATCATCGAGTTCCGCAAGTTTCGCGGGAGACTGATCGATGACTGTGATGTTGTTACGGGCTTGGGCGAGTACTTCGGCAGAGTGCCTGCCGACTTCACCGGCGCCGCAGATAACGATATTCATTCATGACCCTCTGACGCTACAGCAGTTATGAGGACTGGGAGTAGCGGGTGCCAAAAATCAGTCGGCCAACTTTCGCGTAGACTCCCGAATAGCGCTTCGGCAGACTGGCTGGAGACTGGTCAAAACTGGGGTAAGTTTATCCGGGTTTGGCTTCGGATGCGAGGGGGTGCCCTAACATTTAACGTACAAGAACAGTGCGGATGGATTTGCGGTCAGCTATGGGATGTGAATTCTGTTCAGCGCACAAAAGAATGTGGAAAGCTGCATGTCGGTTTTTGATGCAGCTTGTGCACATAAAAACGGTGTGAGTGTGCGATTGAGAATCAGTCTGAATTGCGATGCGGTTTTGTGCGCAAACCCGGGCGCGCACGTTTTTTCTACATTTCAAACATTTCGACCTTAACTACTTACTGATTCTACTATTACATTAACTTGACGGGCGATTCTCAGATTTGAGAAAACGGACCCAAACGAGCGGGTTTGGGTCAAAAACGAGTAGAAACGAGCCGGAATTGGAGAGAAATGGGCAGTTTTTGGCGCGTCATTTTGCTTTGATTGTTCAAAGTCTTCTGGATTTGTGCGCGCGGTTTCGGGAAATATTGAGCGTGAGATGGGCTGTTTGCTGCAAGCTGGTTTGAGGAGATACGGGCGAGTTACCGAAGTACGTGAATAGGATTTGGTAGATCAAGACATTGAGCTGAAAGGTAACGAGATGTTTTATCGTGTGAAGGCGAAGCTGAAGAAGGAGAAAGCTACGGAGTTTTTGGACCGGTTACGTGACGGGACGATTAGCGATCAGAAGCCGGATGGACAGGAGATTGTTGATTCAATGAATCGTGCGGTGGTGAATCTTGATGGTGAAGTGATGTGGAGTGAAAAATGCTTCTGCCCTACCCCGTTGAAGCATGAACGTGAGACGGTGCTGGATTTTTATTTTGATGATTTGAGTACGGAAGTGATTCAAAAGTATGAGGAATTTGAGGGTGAGCCGTTTATGGCTTATCTCAAAATGTATACATCATAAACAGCGACCAATCTAATTGGCCGCTGCATACTGTTGCTGATCTAATCAATGAATAGTTTAGTTTTCATCTTTAATGCGCACTTGCATTTGAAAATCCCATCAAAAGCACGACCCCAACAATCATCAGCCCCATCCCTGCTATTCCTATCGCATCTATTCTTTGCTTGTATACAATCGCGCTCACCCCAGTCACAAGCACAATACCCAATGCACTCCAAATCGCATACGCAACACCCACTTTCATATCCCTTAATGTTATCGACAATAAATAAAATGCGGCGCTATACCCGATAACGACCACTAAACTTGCCCATAATTTTGTAAACCCATTGCTCGCATTAAGTGCTGTGGTTGCAACTACTTCACATATGATTGCACTCAACAAATACACATACATCATCACATTTTTTCCTTTGTTCTTTGGTTTGATGTGGTACCTAAAAAATTCACTGAAAACATTGTTTTCAGATATTCCATACTTTTAAACCCAAACACGATAAGCATAGAGCCATTCAATGACTCACAATATCCCTGTTGCGACGGGTACTTCTAGGATTTGCTTATAGATGTTTATTCCACTCAAGATTTTTAACACCATTCGTATATAGGTGCTTTCTTGTAAATCTTTCGAGGGTTCTTTAATACTCTCGTTACGAGGGTCTAAAAATAATAGAATCGAACAAAGTCTTTTAATCAAAGAACATGTCAGAGTTTCCACGTTGTGAAAACTGTCTTTGGCTATATTAATGGATAAATAATTTACTTACATGTGGCATGAATATATATCACATTGTTTCCAGATTCGAACAATTGTTTGACTATTCCTGAAAAGTCAAGCAAAGCTAGCGTTTTAAAAATGCATATTTCGGATTGTTGTTCAAATTGACTGATGCACTATTATCACGAGCAACTGCGACTAAATAACCTATTAACACATATCACTGCTCTAGAATGTAATCTATAGTTTCACCCTGAAACGAAATAGATTTGATCGCGATTTCAAATAAAAAGCTCAACCCTTTCGAACAGCTCCTTCATCAATCTTCATCACTCTACTACTCGTTGATTAGTCGATTGAATCTTCAATCAGCTTACGAAGTGTTTTACTGACATTTTCAAAGAGTGATTGATCGACTGGACCGAAGCCAAGTACCCAACGAAACCATATGCCATCGAGTGCAGCAAGTACTGTTTCAGAGACGCCGGGCGGGAGATTGTCTTTTTTGAGAAGCTCGAACAGTTCATCGTAAGCATCACGCATGGGCTTAAGGAGTTTGGGCTCGTGTGCGAGGGCTGCAAAGATTGCGGAGGATTGACCACGTATTTCTTTGGTCCAAACATCTGAATTGTCGAGACAATTTTCGATCAGACCGCGAACCATACGACCTGGGCCGGGCGGTACGCTTTCGTATGATTCGTAGGTACTGCGCAGAAAACCTTCAGCAGTGTGTCTAACCAACGCTTCGATAAGTTGATCTTTTGTACGGAAGTGGTGCAGTACACCTCCTTTACTCATGCCGACGGTTTTTGCGACGCCATCGATGGTGAGATTCGCGATCCCTTGCTTCTGAACAACGATCGCAGCTGCTGCGAGAATTTTTTGTGCTTGATTCTGTTTCATACCACTCCTATCATACCGTCCAGACGGTCGGTTTTCTAGTCTAAATGACTTTAAAAAGCCTATTTTTAAGGGTTTTGTAGGTCAGGAGGTTTAGAAGACACAACAGGCGACTGTTCAATCTTTTGATGTTCATTATTGGGGGATGATGGACGATTTGAGAGTGCAAGAAGATGAAAACGCAACTTCGCATGGATGATTTGAGGTTGCATTCAATCGATGAAAACAGATCACGAGAAGCGAAAGTGAGATCGTGATGTTTGAAATATGGAAAGACATTTTAAAACGATTGTTGAAAGGAAGGAAAATGTTTTATCGCGTGAATGCCAAATTGAAAGTGGATAAAGCAGCGGAACTGCTTGAGCGAATTCATGATGGATCGATCAGCAAGAACGGACCTGATGGGCAAGAGATGGTCAATGGGTTCGAAAGAGCTGGTGTTGATCTGTATGGGACGGTTGAGTGGAGCATGGTTTGTTATTGTTCGACGCCGCTGGCGCATGAACGTGCGACTGTGCTGGATCATTATTTTGATGAATTGACGACTGAAATTGTTGATGATTATGAACAACATGAAGGGAAACGGTTCATTGAGTATTTAGAAGAAATTGCTATGCAGAAGAACGAACCTTGAGGCGGGTTGGTACGAGGCGTGTGTTAACGATGTTTCTAATCGCTGAATAGTTTTTGAAAGGTAAATAAGATGCCTTACAACGTGATGATAACAGGCGCGGGAAGCGGGTTTGGGAAATTGGCAGCATTGTCGTTGGTGGCGAGAGGTCATCATGTATTTGCGACAATGCGTGATGTTGAAGGGAGAAATAAAGAAGCATCGGCTTCACTTGTAAGTGAAGCGATGGAATGGGTCGATGGGTCTGCGAAAACAGGTGATTTAAGTGTTATTGAGTTAGATGTCGCGGATCAAAAATCAGTTGATCGCGCGATTGAATTGATACTGTCTGAAACTGAACGGATTGATGTGTTGGTGAACAATGCTGGTCTGATTGGTGAAGCGGGCCCGTTGGAAGTGACGGGTATAGAACCGATGCGGAAGATGTTGGATGTGATTGTACTTGGCGCGATGCGCGTGACGAACTCGGTGCTGCCAACAATGAGGAAGCAGCGGAGTGGTTTGATCGTGCAGATATCAAGTACGACATCGACGCATTACGTGCCGTTTAGCACTACGTATACAGGCGCAAAAGCGGCATGCGAACATATTGCTGCTGGTTATCGATACGAGTTAGCACCGCTGGGGATTGATAGTGTGGTTGTGCAGCCGGGTGGATATGAGACGGCGATCATGCATAAGGTGCTTAAGACTGAGCATCCTGAGTTGTTGAATGAGTATGAGGATGTACTACCGCTTATGAAAAAATTGGAGGATGCATATGGTGGTATTTCTTATAACAAATCGCCATCAGGTGCTCAGGATGTGGCGGATGCGATTGTTGGGTTGATCGAGATGGAAGCTGGGGAGCGGCCGTTTGTTACGGTTGTGGATGAAACGATGCGACATGTTGTTGATCCAATCAATGAGTTGTCGGATGTGATGCAACGAGGGTTGTTTGAAGAATTGGGTGTTTGGGATGACATGCAACTAGTGAAATGAAACGGATCGTGTTGATTTCATCTAGCGGGTGGGCCTCCTTTTGTTCCCTGGTGTTGGGGAGGCCTGCCCTGCTAATATTCATGATATTACAAGGTTCACCAAGCGCGTAAAAAAGCTGTCTATCTCGTGGATAGGCGGCTTATTATTTAGTTAAAGAAGGGAGGATCAGACCGTTTTTGCGAGGTCTTTGTCGGCGCCCATGAGGACGAGGATGTCGTTTTCTCTTAGAGCAGAGGTTGGGTCTGGGATCATCACTGAAGGTGGAACGTGCTCAGGCTGATCGGGCTTGCGACGTTTGATTGCGACTACGTGGATGTTGTATTCGACACGGAGATTAAGTTCGATGAGGTTTTTGCCTCGCCAATCATCGGGGGTTTGGATTTCGACGATGGAGTGCTGTGGATCAAGTTCGAGGTGATTGCGGAATTGAGGGGTGATGAGGCTATTTGCCCAACGGTCGGCTGATTCGTCTTCTGGGTTAACGACCTCATCTGCACCGATTTTTGCGAGGATTTTAGCGGAAGTTGGTGTGACAGCACGAGAGATGACACGTGGGACGCCGAGCTGTTTGAGAACAACGGTGGTGAGTGCGATAGCTTCGAAGTTGTTACCAATGCCAACGATTGCGGTGTCGACTTTATCGACGCCTTGGGCGATGAGTGCTTGCTCGTCGGTTGCGTCGAGTGATATAGCGAGCGTGACGCGGTCGCGTAACTCTTCGATGAGGGCAGTATCGCGGTCGATGCCGATGACTTCGTGACCTGAGGCGGCGAGGTTGGCAGCGAGGCGTGAGCCGAAACGTCCTAATCCGATGACTGCAAATCGATGCATGGTGGTAATCACTTTCTAACTGTTGGTTAGTATGTTGAGGTTTTGCGTGGATGAGGGTTGTGAGTTTATGAATAATATTGTACTTGAACTAGCCGAGGACGACTTCTTCGTGTGGGTATTTGTATGAGAGTTTATGTTTGTGCGAGAAAACGAGCGCAGTGAGGAGAGCGAGAGGGCCAACACGTCCGAGGAACATGACGGCGATGATGACGATCTTCGCGAATGGTGAGAGTTCTTGGGTTATGCCGAGAGAGAGGCCGGTGGTTGTGGCGGCTGAGACAACTTCAAAAAGAATGTCGATGAAGGGAAACGGTTCTGTGAGTGTGAGGAGGTATGTGGCGGTGATAATGAGGCCCATGTAGCAGAAGAAGATTGTGCCTGCTTTTTGGATGGCGGTTTTTGCAATGGTGCGTTTATATGCTTCGACATCGGGGCGTTGACGCATGTTTGCGATGATGGAGAGGAAGAGGAGCGCGATGATGGTGGTTTTGACGCCGCCGGCAGTTGAACCGGGGGAGCCGCCGACGATCATGAGCGCGATGAGTGTGAGTTGTGAGGGGGTGTGTAGTGTTTCGGTAGGTACGGAGTAGAAGCCTGCGGTGCGTGACGAAACAGACATGAATGAGGCGTCGGCTAATATGCGGCCTAATCGCATCATAGAGAATGGTTCATCGACGGCTTTAGGTGTCATGCTGAGATATGGTACGACTTCACTAATGGTGATGGCGAGGGCGCCGATGACGAGGAGTGAGACGGTTGTTGTGAGAACGATTTTTGAGTGAAGCGAGAGACGGCGTGGCGTGAGGTCGACTGGTGGTAGGTTCGTGAAGCGTGTCGGGTTGTTTTTGCGATCACGATAGCGGTATCTGGCCATGGCGTAGAGGTTGCCAAGGACAGGGAAGCCGAGGCCGCCGAGGATGATGAGTGGGATGATGACGAGGAAGATGCCGGGGTTGAAGCGGTAGTAGAAAAATGAGTCGCCGGTGATGTCGAAACCCGCATTGCAAAAGGCTGAGATTGAGTGGAAGTATGACATGCCGAGGCGTTGTAGGAACGTGAGTGGTTCGCCAAAGGAATCTGGTGAGGGACCCCACATTGGGAGTAGGAGGAATGCACCGATGGTTTCGAAGGCGATAGTGGTGATGACAATGAAGCGAACGAATGAGGTGATCTTGTGCATGGGTTGATCGGAGAGCATTTGAGAGAGTGAGACGTTTTCTTTGAGGGAGAGTGAGCGGCCGAGCATGAGAGCGAACATGGAGGCAAAGATGATGATTCCGAGTCCGCCAAGTTGGATGAAGATGACGATGATGGTTTGGCCGAAGGGTGTGAAATCGATGGCTGTGTTTTTGACGGCGAGGCCTGTGACGCAAACGGCTGAGGTCATGGTAAAGAGTGCGTCTAACCAAGAGATAGACTCAGTTGTAGCAGAAGGGAGTTTAAGGAGCGGCGTACCGATGGTAATGAGAGCAAAGAACGA
Source organism: Planctomycetota bacterium (assembly GCA_016350165.1). Taxonomy (GTDB): domain Bacteria; phylum Planctomycetota; class Phycisphaerae; order Phycisphaerales; family Phycisphaeraceae; genus Poriferisphaera. Next base: position 744,882 of record CP066225.1, read on the forward strand.
GAGAGGGAGCAGGAGTGCTGGGCGTTTAAGTTTGCGAGCGAGGGCTGAGTTGAGACGCCAGAGTTCGGTGGCGGTGAGAGTAATCGTGGTGAATTCGAGGATTGGCCACCCGTTTGCATTGCCTGCGAGGTGGAGGATGATGCCGAGGATTGTGACGGAAATGAATGAGTAGTCGATCCAACTCATACGACGATCGGAAGCATTTTTGCGTTTGATGGAGACGTGGATAACGTCGTACCAATAGATTGCGAGGAAGAGGAACTGGAGGAGGCGTGTGAGCATGATATAGAGTTGCTCGTCGGACTCCTGGAGGATGTGAGCCATTGAGTTGAGGGCCCAATCGGGGAGTGGCGGCGAGTAGAAGCCGTGAACGAGGACGGAACCCGTGACGGTGATGAGGAGAATGAGAAGGCGGAAGAGGAGACGTGAGATTGGGAGTGGAGTTGTGGTGATGAATTGATGCAGACGAGGAGGTGCTGCAGCTGAGGGATCTGGTGAATCGGGTTGTGTGTCGAGTCGTGTCATGGTGTTATGCCGAGAATGAACAATGATGCGCACTACAGGGTTGCACGGCGGCTATTGTATGTTGAGATTGTGGGGTGTGCTGTTTATGTAAAACGCCTACAGAAAACTGCAGGCGTTGTTTGTTTTGATGTCAGATTGTGGATTTAGCGGAGGATGGCTGGTTTTGGGGGAGCGAGTTTGATGGTTGGGCCGGGGACGATGCTGTATGAACGGAGTTTGTCTGCGAGGCCGAGGTGGTTTGGCTTGATGTAGTATGCGTAGCGAAGTGAGACGATCGTGTTTTCGATGTCGTTGAGTGACTCGTAGTAATTGGCGATGGCGATGTATGGGGTTGGGTCGCCTTCAGGTGCGAAGTGTGCGGCTTTTTTGAAAGCGATGATAGCTTCGTCGGCTGCCCCGATTTTGCCGAGGTATTTTGCTTGGCGGATGTAGTCGCGTGAGTGGCCGTAGTAGTCGGCTTGGCGTTTGAGGAAAGCGGTGAGGTTTTCGTAGCGATCTTGCTGGAAGTAAGCTTCAGCGATGCCGTCGAGGATCTTTGATGCAAACTCTTTGTCGTCACGCTTGATGGTGTAGGCTTTTTCGAAAGCGAGTTGAGCTTCGAGTGGTTTGCCTAGCTTGAGGTTGATTTTGCCAAGTTCGTATTGAGCGAGTGCATCGTTTGGTTCGTTGACAGCTGCTGAGGCGTAGAGGTCGTGAGCGGATTGGAGGTCACCGTTGTAGGCGGCCATGCGTGCCTCGTTGCGGATGCGATAGTTGTTCGGCGGGAGTGTACAGCCGATGAGCGTGAGGGTAAGAATCACGAGTAGGACGGGTGATAATTTGCTGATCGAAGTCATGTGTCATTCCTTCCTTGGTGGGAGAACTGATACCATGATAAGGAATTCTGAGAAACTGGGTAGAGTTTGGACGAATGAATGGGAGTTTTCACGATATGAAGAGAGATTCGAGGGGATTTAGGGGGGAAAGAGAGGTGATTCGGGACTATATTGGAATTGAGGGGGTGGTGGGATGTGGAAGAAGGGGTGTGTGAAGGAGCATGAGTGATTATGGAAAAATTGCCGAGCGTACTGCTGAGACATGAGACGGATGAGGGTGCTCATTTTGATTGGCTGCTGGGCGTGCCGGGGGTTCGGTATGGTGAGGGTGCGAAGAATGGTGAAGAGGCCCGGCTATGGACATGGCGAATCGAGGTGGGGAGTGATGGCTGGGAGATGGGAAAACGGTATGAAATGGTGCGGAATTTTGATCATCGTGAGACGTATTTGACGTATGAGGGTGAGATCAGCGGGGGAAGAGGTATGGTGGTGCGTGTGGATGAGGGGGAGCATGAGGTAGTGAGTTGGCGTGAACAGCGAATTGAGACTCGATTACGATTTGAAAAATTTGTTGGGATTGCGGAATTACGGTGCATTAAGGGGGAGTATTGGTGCGTTGTATTTCATGAAGCTGAAAGAATTTAGACGGGGAAGAGAAAAAACAATTTACTCTTGTTTGATTGACGTGTGGCGATTACATTGGGGAGAGAATTTAAGTTCGATTTAGAGCGTTCCGGGATTGTTGAAGAACATATAACGCATTGAACATTTTTTAGATTTCTTTGAATTCTATTCAGTGACATATTGTGATAAGTCTAATCGTAAGTTAGTAGTGCATCCAGAGGAGCAATATGATGGCGGATCAAGAGCATATGGGTCAAACAACGGATGATGATTTGTTGGCGGGCGCGATACCTATTTCTGCAGAAGATATGGTTGAAGAGGCGGAGGATGATATTCTGACGCCGATTGATGTTTCAGAGCCATTGGATATCGGCAAGAAAGAAGTGACAAAGCCGGCATTAATTGATGGCAATGTTGTCGGATCGAGTAAGATTCGCACGTTCCAATCAGATCAGTTACACAAAGATGAATGGACACGTGAGACGAACAGTGATGGTACTGGTGCATCTCACTGTAAAACGTTCTTTGCAAAACTTCGTCAAGACGCGATCCATCACTTAGACGACCAGATCAATACATGGCTGGACGAACACCCTGAGTATGAAGTAAAGTTTTCAACTTCGTGCGTCGGCAAATTGGTTGGCAAGACCAATGAAGATGCGGTGTTTATGACAGTCTGGGTGTGATTGAAGCTAAGAACAGATATATGGGAAAGGCAGCTAAAATTAGCTGCCTTTTTTGTGGTTTGGAGGTATTGATTTGAATGATCACATCATAAATGTTGATCATGGTATTGCTTTGATTCTTCAATCGCAGCATTCGTTTGTGTTTTATTGAAATCAAAAATCAGTGATGGAATTGCAAACGATACTACATAAACAGTAATAACAATCATGTACCATGGCCAAGTTAATTCAAACATTTTTGCAAGATTGGCCTCAAATCGATAAGACATTACAACAGTCACGTAAACTAGTTGGATTAGCTGAAACATCGTAGAAAAGAGTAGCGTTCGTAGCCACCAGGGGGATTTCATTTTTTCGTTAACGCAACAAGCGCAAAGTGAACCTGTGAATATTTGAGCCATGATTAGAAATAGAACGCAGCCAGAACTTTTATTCGACATGTAACACAAAACAGTAAAAACCAAGCACCAAATCAACAGCATATAAACTATGGATCGGTAGTTTTTCATGTTGTGAATCGTGTTGGCTAGCAAGGTAGTTTTCTGTGTAGCTAGACTTCGATTGGCTTTTGTGGCTCTGTGATGATGCCGCCCCAATCGTTGCAGTAGAGACGTGTGAGGCCAAGCCAACCGGCGGTTTCTGCGTTACGTGCGGCGGGTTGATCCCAAAGATCTATTTTTACGCGGTCAACGATGTTCATCAGTAACAAACCACGGACTTGGCGGAGAAGTGTGTCGGTGAATGTTGGGTAACGTGTGAGTTCGCTGACAAGTACGAGGCGGTGCGGACGAACGAAGTTAACTGCATTAGCGATGGCGGCTGTAAGATGTTTAATTGCGAGTTCGAGTGATGGGTTATTGTTGCCAAAGACGGCAGCTTGTTCGAGGAGAGTTGCGGGGTTGTCTGGATTATGCTGATGAAGGAAGTTGGTTGAGACGATGCGTTCAAGACAACCTTTGTGACCACAATAGCATTGTTCGGTTTCGGTGAAGAAGCGTGTGTGGCCGAGTTCATTTGCTGAGAGGACACAGCCTCGGTTTGGCTTACCTTCGATGAGCATCGCTGAACCAATGGCGCCGTCATTTACAGAAACAAGAAGGAGGTCTTCACTAAGTTCAGCTTGGTGCGTGAGGACCCAACGTGCAGCGAGAGCGTGCATGTCGTTATCGAAAAGGATGGGTAAATGGTTAGCGGCTTCAGAGATGGGCGCGAGACTGATACCACCCCTACCCTGTAAAGCGGAGCTGAAGAGGATGGTTTGTTTTTCTGGGTCGATGTGACCTGTGACATTGGCTGAGACGAAGAGTGTATTGGGGTCGATGATGCTTTTGAGGAGCTGGCATGCGGTGGGGATGGCATGCTCTGAGGATTCGATTTTTTTGACTTCGAGTCGGCCGATGAGTTGACCTTTGAGATTGACTTTGCAGACGGAGACCTGGCCACGTCGGAGTGAGAGGCCGACGATATGGCGGTTGTGTGGGTCAATTTCGAGTGGGATTCTGGGGCGTCCTGCTTTTGAGGCTTGAGGTGCACCTTCGCAGATGATCTGGCGTTCGATGAGATCGTTGACGATTTGGCCGACACCATTGGGGGTGAGGCCGGTCTTTTTGTGGAGTTCCCAGCGGCTGAGGCCACCTTCGCGCCAGAGGTGCTGAAGAATTTGCTGTTGTCGAGCCCGAATCTGCATGGTGGTTTAAAGTCCTTAAAAGCGGTTCTTTATTATTTATATCGTAGTTAATAAATATAGCAATGCTATTTTGAGCCAAAAATTAACTGTTTGATGACACAAAAGCGGATTGACAATTATTATTCTTATGGATAATAATTAGTATTCATCCCCCCTGAAGTATCAATGTGAAGGAAATATGTGATGAACCGGCAGCTCGATCCAACAACAGCAATGGAAAAAATGACGACTTACGTGCGTGACAATTCGACTTCGGTGAGTGCCGAAGTGGCGAATGAGATCGCGGCGCTGATCCGTGAGAAAGCTGGGAAGGGAGAGATGGCGGTGTTGGGATTGGCGACAGGCTCAACGCCAAAGGGTGTGTATCGGGAATTGATCCGGATGCACCAAGAGGAAGGGTTATCTTTCAAGAATGTGATCACATTCAACTTGGATGAATACTTTCCGATTGAGCCTGACCATCTGCAGAGTTATGTGCGGTACATGAATGAGCAGCTGTTTGAACATGTAGATATTGAGCCTGCGAACGTTCATGTGCCTGATGGTACGCAGGATGCGAAGGATGTGGTGAAATATTGTGCGGACTATGAAAGAAAGATTGCTGCAGCGGGTGGATTAGATTTGCAGATATTGGGCATCGGACGAACGGGTCATATTGGTTTTAACGAGCCGGGCTCTGGGGAGGAAAGTATTACGCGTATGATCTGGCTTGATGAAATTACGAGGCAAGATGCTTCGGGCGATTTCCAGAAGTTGGATAACGTGCCACACCGTGCGATTACGATGGGTGTTGGAACGATCATGAAGGCGCAACGCGTGATTTTGATGGCATATGGTGTTGCGAAAACTTCGATCGTACAGAAGGCAATTGAAGGTGAAGTGACGAGTGAAGTTGCGGCATCGTACTTGCAGAATCATGAGAATGCAGTGATTTATTTGGATCGCGCAGCGGCTGAATTGCTAACACGCTTTGATCGGCCTTGGCTGGTTGATCCGACATATGCGTGGGATGAGAACAGGATTATTAAGGCGACGATTTGGTTGGCAAGACGCTTAAATAAACCATTGCTGAAACTGACGGATAAAGATTACAACAAGAACCACTTGCAGAGTTTGATTGCTGAGCATGGTCCTGCGTATGACATCAATTTGCGTGTATTCAGACAATTGCAAAGTACGATTACAGGTTGGCCTGGTGGCAAGCCTGATAAGTTGAAGCAACCGGGCGACAGGAAATGGCCAAACGATGAAGTGTTTCCAAAGCGTATTGTACTTTTTTCGCCACACCCTGATGATGATGTGATCTCAATGGGTGGAACACAAATTCGTTTGTCAGATCAGGGACATGAAGTTCATGCTGCATATCAAACATCAGGAAATATAGCGGTATTTGATGATGATGCGATGAAGTTTGCTGACTTTGCGTATGATTTCAACCGAATGTTTGGTATTGATAACGAGCGATCTCGTGAGATTGAATCTCATGTTGAACAATACCTGCATAACAAAGGTGTTGGTGAAAGTGACTCGACTGAAATAAGAACAATTAAGGGATTGATTAGACGATCGGAAGCGAGAGCTGGGTGTCGTTATTGTGGTATACCGGCTGATCGTGTTCACTTTTTGGACTTGCCGTTTTATGAGACAGGGCGAGTGGATAAGAAGCCGATTGGTGAAGAAGATATTGAGATCATTCTTGAGTTCTTGAAGGATATCAAGCCACACCAGATTTATGCGGCAGGGGATTTGGCTGACCCACACGGTACGCATCGCGTGTGTTTGGATGCGGTCTTTGAAGCAGTTGATCGTTTGAAAGATGAAGAGTGGTATCAACAATGCCAGTTCTTTATGTATCGTGGCGCATGGCATGAATGGGAACCTGAGAGTATTGATATGTGTGTGCCGCTGTCGCCGATGGATGTAGAACGTAAACGGCAAGCAATTTTCAAGCATGAATCACAGAAAGATTCGGCGGTATTCCCGGGGAATGATCCGCGTGAATTTTGGCAACGTGCTGAAGAAAGAAATGCTGAAACAGCGACGTTGTATAACGCACTTGGATTACCTGAATATTCAGCAATGGAAGCGTTTGCGCTTTATACGGGTGATAAGAATTATCCAACTCGTATCAGTAAATCACAGTTGTGATATTAATGTCGTGTACGTTTTGTAAATGTTCTGAAATATGTATCGATATGGACAGTGCATGCTGCTAGCATGTTGTGCTATCGGTGTGGATATAGAGTTATTGATAGCATGAAAGAGATCATTCGATGAGTAAAACAAAGAAGGCTGTGATATTAGCACGTGGTTTGGGGACACGTATGCGGAAAAGCTCTGGTGATGCAAAGATGTCGGATGAACAGGCATCGGTCGCGGCAAAGGGGATAAAGGCGTTGATCCCGATTAAGCGGCCGTTCTTGGATTACGTGATGCATAACCTGATTGAAGCTGGTTTTACTGATGTTTGCTTGGTCATTGGTGATGAGCACCAAGCTATTCGCGATTACTATGGTCGTGATGCGGGGCTTAGCAAAATCCGAGTACATTACGCAGTTCAGAAAGAACCTAAGGGAACAGCGGATGCCGTGGCTGCTGCAGAAGAATTTGCAGGTGATGATTCATTTATTGTGATCAATTCTGATAACTATTACCCACTCGATGGATTCAAAGCGCTGAATAGTGATGATGGTACGGGGCTTGTAGCGTATGACAAGCAGGTAATGATTGAAGAAAGTAATGTGGCTGTTGAACGGTTGATGGGATATGCGATCGTTGAGACGGATGCTAATGGGAGCATGGTAGCTATTCATGAGAAACCTTCACAGGAAGTAATGGATTCGTTTGGTAAACATGCGTTACTGTCTATGAATTGTTGGCGATTTACGAAGAGTATTTTTGAAGCATGTCGAAATATCTCGCCATCGCCTCGCGGCGAATATGAGATAACTGATGCAGTGAATTACGATATTCTGAAACTTGGAAAGTCGTACCATGTTTATGGATGCACGCAACCAGTATTGGATTTATCGTGTCAAGATGATATAGCATCAGTTGCTGAACATATTGGTGATTTGGAGGTTTCACTTTGACGAATCCCTGCCCTATTGAATTTGGACAGAAAGCTGCTGCGAAGTTGATTGAGTTGGGGATGGAGCAACATGAAGCTGCAAATAAAGGGTATTTATTTAAAGAAGGCTACGAATTACTCGCACGTAAAGGTCATGCTTTAGAGCAGATTATACACAGCTATTTTACGCCTGGACGTGTAGAATTTTTAGGTAAACATACCGATTATTGTGGCGGACGTAGTTTACTTTGTGCAATCGAACGTGGGTTATGCTTCACTGTCTCGCCTCGACAAGATAGTATGGTCAATCTCTATCGTGTGGATAGTGGCGAAGTTTGTAGCTTTGACTTATCGGGATCTATCCAACCAATAGAGGGGAACTGGGGAAATTATCCGATGACGGCTGCAAAGCGGTTGGTGATGAACTTTGATGGGTGTAAATGCGGAGCAGATGTCGCGATTGCGTCGGATCTGCCACAGGCAGCAGGAATGAGTAGCTCAAGTGCAGTGATTGTGGGGATGTGGATGATTCTCAATGATATTAATGAGCTTGATGCTAGTAAAGAATATCAGGCTAATATTGAATCAGATGAAGATTTAGCAGGATATATGGGGTGTATTGAAAATGGACAATCATTTAGAGGGTTAACTGGTGATAAAGGTGTTGGTACGTTTGGAGGATCACAAGATCATACTGCTATTATGTTTTGTGAATGCAATCGTTTAAAGCAGTTTGGTTTTGGGCCAGTAACGTATGAACAGACTTTGGCGTTTGATGATGAATACGATCTAGTGATTGGTGTTTGCGGTAAGTCAGCTAATAAAACGGGGAATGCTAAAGAAAAGTATAATCGCGCATCCTTACTTGTCAGTGAACTTGTCAATATTTGGCAAGATGTAAATGGTCATGAATATAAAACACTAGCATCTATTGTAAGAAGTGAGAATGGCTTCGAATCTCTATTATGCTTGGTGGATGACTATCAGGGTAAGTATCTTCATGGTGATTTGCGTTTACGATTGATGCAGTTTGTTGAAGAAAGCGAATCTATTATTCCTGAGGTTAGCCGCTTGTTTACAAACGGTGGAGTGAATGCGATTGGAAAGTTGGTTGATCGCTCACAATTTCTATCTTCAAACTATTTACGTAATCAAATTGCACATACAGATTTTCTTTCGGATAAAGCGAGGGAATTGGGTGCCATAGCGGCATCGGCATTTGGTGCGGGATTCGGAGGAAGCGTATGGGCGATGGTAAGTAAAACGCAAACTGATGTATTTACTCATGCGTGGAAAACTGCGTACAATGAGTATGATGGGGAAGCTTCAGGGAGGGCAACTTTCTTTATAACTCGCCCCGGACCATCAGCTAGCAGGCTGTTTTAAGCGAAATTCACTAAAAAAACCGACATAAATGAATACTTAACTGTGCATGATCAGTAACCGGGTTATTTGATTTGGGCTATAATCCCGTGTTCGATTTTGGAGATTGCACATGGCTGAACGTATTACATATCAAGATATCTTGGATGCTCGTAAACGTATTGACGGTTCGGTTGTTTATACACCTTGCCAAAAATCTGACCAATTATCTGAACTAACACATTTCGATACTTGGTGTAAGCTAGAGTTCTTGCAGAGAACAGGTAGCTTTAAAGAGCGTGGTGGTTGCAATGCATTAATGCAGATAAGTGATGAGCAAAGGAAGTATGGTGTTATCGCTGCTTCTGCGGGCAATCATGCATTGGCATTGGCTTATCATGGTCAACGACTCAATATTGATGTTACTGTTGTGATGCCAACGTTTGCTCCACTTATTAAAATTACGACATGTCGAAGTTTTGGCGCGAATGTTATTTTACATGGCGATTCATTTGGTGATGCTGTGCATTGTGCGCATGAAATTAGTGAAAATGAGCATCGGAAGTATATTCATGGTTTTGATGATCCCGCGATTATTGCAGGCCAAGGAACTATGGGATTAGAGATCATCGAACAAGTACCGGATGTTGATGCGGTGGTTATTCCGATTGGTGGGGCGGGTTTGATAGCTGGGACAGCACTAGCTATTAAATCACAAAAGCCTGAGGTGAAGATCATTGGTGTGGAGCCAGTAAATGCGTGTTGCTATATTGACGCATTGAATCTTGGGAAGCCTGTAAACATACAAGCGAAGCCAACATTAGCAGATGGATTGGCAGTTCATACGGTTGGAGAAAATGCTTTTGCTCTTGCCAAAGAGTTGGTTGATAAAGTTGTGACGGTTACGGAATCTGAAATTGCACTGGCTATCCTACGCTTAGTCGAACGAGAAAAAAGTGTGGTAGAAGGTTCAGGTGCAGCGTCATTGGCTGCATGTTTAGCAGGTAAATTGCCTGAATTGGAAGGAAAAAAAGTCGTATTGGCATTGTGTGGTGGGAATATTGATCCGTCTATTTTGAGCCGTGTGATTGAAGTGGGGATGGCTGCGGATGGACGTATTATTCGATTTACCGCAAGAATAAGTGATAGACCAGGCGGATTAGCTGAATTTACAAAGATTATCGCGAAAGCTGGTGCGAGTGTTAAAGATATTACACATGATAGAACATTCGCGGGACCTGATGTTTCAGCAGTGCATGTTCAATGCAAGGTTGAAACGTCTAGCCATGAGCACATTGAAAGATTGTATGCAGCGTTAAAAGAACATGGCATACCATTCAGGCCGATTGATTTGCAGGCAGAAACGTTATCTGGATAAAAGAAAAGGACGCTTTGATAAGCGTCCTTTTTGAATGCAATTATGGCGATTTATTAATCATCGAAATTTGGCGAGAGATCAAGAACAGGAAGTGCTTGATTGATTGGGGGCAGAGGCACGTTGATGTAACGTGAGACGTTTGGTACCTGGAGCGCTGCACGAAGTGCACGTAGATCACGCATGAGTTCTTTTTTGAGTGATGGGTAATATTGTTCAGTAAGGAAGAAGTATTTAGCAGCTTCTTCATCGATGAGATAAACCTTGTCATCTTTGATGCCTGGCATAAGGAGCTGGCGACCAATGGCAAACTTGGAGAGCGTGAGCATGTCGTGGCCGCCATTGAGGCGTACGACTTGTTTGAGGAGAATCGCCCGCTTGAGACGAACCAGATCTTTCTTGTTCTGAATTAGAATCGTGTATTGCTGCTTGCCCTCTTCGTTTGGTTGATTCATTTTCCAGAGAAGTTGATCCCATGTATGGCGATCTGGACATTCTAGAATTCGTACTTCTGGTACTGGCTGGTTGAGAATATCGTCAACTTCGCCATCAGGTTGAAGTGTGTATGTAATCGCAATGACTCGACCTTTGAGTGCGTCGAAGACTTTTTCATCCTCTTCCTTTTTGTCATCTTGTGATGTATCGCTATAGACTTCGTTTGCGAAATCTGTTGCGTAATTCCAAAGGAATGAAACATCAAACTCGGCAATCGCTTCTTCATCGGGCTCAAAGAAGATAATCTTCTTTTCATTGATTCGTTCGTCGAGTCTCAAACGTTTAACGACTTCGTACATTTGACGGTAAACAAGAATAGGTTCCCCGGGGAAACGTTCACCTACAAAGCGATCGAATGGGTAGCTTGCAGCCAAGCGGAAATCACGGTCGATAGCCATGTTTGCGAGGCGCTTGTATTCCTGCAGTTTTTCGTTCTTTAGCAGGAAGCCAAGGTCAAATACATCTTCTGCACGAATACGATAAGCATCACGGAAAAGTTTATGATTAAAGCTATCGAAGTTGTCTTCATCTTTTGGCAAGTTACGGCCAACAACACGGTTGTTGGGTAGTACATAAGGCGTGATGACAATGATAACTTCACGACGTTTTTTGGATTTATCGGTGCTGCGGAATAAGTTGCCAATTAAAGGGATGTCACCAAGCAGAGGTACTTTGTCGACTTGGCTGTTTTCATCACGACTGACAAGACCACCAATGATGAATGGTGTATTGTTTGCGATACGTGTATGAGTTTGCACACGCCGTGTTGCGATACGTGGTGCACGAGCAAGTTCGTCGCCGTTGCTGGCACGGATGATTAACTCTTCACCTACGACCTCATTTGAAACGATACCATCAATTTGCATGCTGACTTCTTCGTTGTCGGCTGCGATGCGTGGACGAACATTGAGAAGAATGCCGACAGGGATGTATTGGAAGTCAAGTCGAACGTCAGAGGTGCTGCTTCCTTTGTATGACTTAGCAACTGGCAGTTCTTCGCCAACTCGGATTGAAGCTTGACGTGAATCGAGTGTGAGTACACTTGGACGTGAGAGGATTTCGGCATTGCCGTCTCTGACGAGTGCCTTTAATTGAGCTTTCCATTTACCGTTCAAGCTATCGATGGAAATGTCGAGAGATGGTGACTCATCGTTTGAAGGCTGGAAACTCGGTAAACGTCCAAAGACGACGTCTTGAATTCTTTCAAGTTCGCCGCCGAATGCATTGTTTAGTTCCCACTTGATACCAAGTTTGTTTAGTCCTGTTTCTGAGATTTCGAGAACCATCGCTTCGATGTAAATCTGTTGAGCGGGCAAATCGATGGTGTTACGGATACGGTCGAGTACGTCTGAGAATTGCTCTGGTTTTGCAGGGTTATATAGAACCATGAGGTCCATTGCTCGTGCTGCGTTTGTGAAGTTACCTAGATTGGTGGCAACGCTTGGAGCGAGCGAGAGGCCGAAGGCAGCACCTTTGGTTGATGTACCGCCGACAAGGTCAACGAAGTCAGGGGTTGGTGTAAGAATAATTGCAGGTAGATTTTTGGGATCAATACCCGTTGTGGGATTTGGATTGATTTGGCGATGTTTGGTTTCTTTTGAATTTTTATATGTAAAGTCAATACATTGGAATCCAAAACTTTTTAGTAGTGCAAGAGCACGGTCCGCATCAATGTAACTAAGGGTGATGAGCTCATTGGCTAGATCGCGTGTCCGAAGTGTTTTTGCTTGTTCATCGAGTTTCTTCTTGGCCTCATTGATTTTGGCTACGAAGAAATCGAGTTCTGCTTTAGCGGTGTTTGGAATTGAACCCAGTGTTTGAGCGTATACGTAAACGTGAGGTGGTTGTGAGCGGTATGTTTTGTAACCAAGATGCAGAAGATGGACGCCGTCTTTTTCCTCACGTGCGAGAACGAGTTCGTCGTTCATGCCTGATGGTGGAGTAGGAAGCGTTTGCGTGAGCCAATCACTTGCTATGACATAACCTTTTTCTGATTTTGCGTTGCTGGTTGCAATATCGATCAATTCATCAAGTTCGAGCTGGTTTACACCTGACATTGGAAAGAAGTCGCCAACACCTTTGTGAATGGTTCTCGATTTGCGTTTGCCTGTAATAGCAGTCTCTGGTTTTCTATCAAGATTACGTGCAAGTGGTATTGAACGTGAAGCAGCATTTTTTTCGATTACAGGGTTATTGGCCTGTGGTTTAGCTGGAGTTACTGGTTTCTTTTCTGCTAGTTTAGGAGCAGGCTTAGCTGCTGGTTTTGCGACTTCTTTTTTTTCTGCAGGCTTAACTTTTTCTTTTGCCTCAGGTTTCGCGGCTGCTTTGGCTGCAGGTTTGGCTGACTTTTCTGCTGGTTTTTTATCCTGAGCATAAAGAGGTGTACTGCTTGCGAATGAGATTGCACCGACAAGTAATGCGGCGGCGCACCAACTCATCATTGTTTTCATACTATCGCCAATACGTCCTGCGACTCCTGTACCAAAACGTTCTGAGAGTTCATCCCTTGAGTAAACGCTCGCGTTCTTTTCGCCGAGTTCAACAACCATATCTGCATAGTTAAGCAAATCTCTATTGGTCGTAATCATGATGATTGTCCTGCCCTTCATGGCTTGGAGTACAGCTGGGATGATTTTTGCTTCGCTTTCTGGATCGACGGAAGAAGTGGCTTCGTCAAGAATCAGAATACGTGGATCTTTCAATATAGCGCGAGCTAGAGCGATACGTTGCATCTCACCACGAGATAGACTGACACCATCGTTGCCACCGAGGTCAGTGCCGTAGCCGTGAGGTAATGCTGTAATAATTTCGTGAGCACCAGTGCTTTTAGCGATGTCAACAATTGTTTCGATAGTTGCATCTGGATTAGCATATTGCAGATTCTCGAGAATAGTACTGTCAAACAACATGCAATCTTGGAAGGCTGTGCCAACGTTTTGGCGAAGGTGCTGAAGGTCGTAATCTTTCACATCGACACCATCGACGAGGAGGAGGCCTTCTGAAACATCTATGAAGCGTGGTAACAGGTTCGCAAGCGTACTCTTACCGCATCCTGACGGACCAAGGAACGCGCAGACAGCACCGGTTGGGATTTCGATATTGATGTCTTTTAGTAATGGCTCTCGATCATCAAATGCGACAGTGACCTGCCGGAAAGTAATGTCGCCACGAATTGGTTTTACGATTGGAGTTGTGGCTTTATGCTCAGATTCATCGCTTTCGAGCAATTCAAATGCACGGTCGATACTTGCTGAAACGCGAGTTAGTTTTGCGAAACCACTCATGAGTTCCATAACATTTGGGTAGAGCATATTAACGTAGCCGAAGAAAGCGAGGAATGTACCGATTTCCATCGCACTTTTGCCGCCATAAACCACTTGATATGCACCGAAGCCTATAAGTGAAACGGTGCCGAGACCGATGAGAAGGTCACCGACAACTTTTTGCCTCACGTGGAATTTTTTGCTGCGGATTTGGCTTTGGCGTGAACTGTCGATAGCGCGTGAAAAGGCAGCATGTTCGCGGTTTTCGGCGGTGAAGCCTTTGACAACTTCTTGTGCGAGCAGCTTTTCGATGAGGTTGCTTTGAGCAATAGCGAGATGTTCTTGAGCTTCACTACTTGCAGCTTTAATGGGGCGTTTAAACCAAGTAGCTGCGAGAACATGAAGTGGAAGAACAGCAGTTGCGACGATAGCAAGTTGCCAATTCATCGCGTAAATAACGGCAATAAGACCAATGAATAGAAGAAGTGATTGAAGGAGAGTAGGTAAGTCATCCTGAATGAAAGATTGGATGACAAAACTATCATTCATCACACGACTAGACATTTTTCCCGGGCTATGCTTGCGATAGAACTGCATGTTCTTTCGTTGCAATTGCTCGAAGAGTTGCTGACGAAGTTTAAATGAGACCTGCTCGCCAATGTTTACAGCGGTGAACTTGCTGTAGAAATAAAGAAGGTTTCTGGAACTATATACAAAGAGGTAGCCACCGATGATGATCCAGATGATTGCGAACTTGCGATCTTTAAGAACATCGTCCACGAGCAGCTTCAGCAGAATAGGCTGAAGCATATTGACGCCTGTGAGAATCATGAGGAGCACAAGCACGAATGAGATCTGCTTGAGGTTAGGTTGAAGGAGTGCTCCTAATCCGCGCAAAGACCCTGTGAGGTCATCCTTAGTAATGGCCCTTTTAGTCTCACCTCTTGGAATGTTATCATCCGATTCAGACTTCATGCTCTGCCCAATCGAGCTTCCTGCTCACGATTAATGACATCCTGTCCGGTCAGAAGCGAATAATCACTTCATGCTCAGCATCCGTAACACATATATAGATATGCAAGGAGCATGCGCCACACGTCATGAGCTGAACTCACCCAATCATCCCAATCTCTGCCGACCGTTGCATATGTTGGAGACATTTTCCTCGAATCCCAGCAAATCAGCAAGCTTCTTCTTATCTGTCCATACTGAATCCCCTTATTTAACTCAAAATGGCCACGTACCCTAAGAATTATCGGCCAAACCCCTCTCGCCCTCACGCATTTTGGCATATAAACTAAACCCATTGATGGGAAAATGCAGCACAATGCCTTTTCAAGTCGATTCAAGAGTAGCAAGGTTACGGAGACTCATATGACCCATCAGCAAGCAGGCCAAGATGCCAAGCTAGCAGGTCGTTCAGAAAAACAAGCTTCCCCTGCCCTCCCGGAAGCCTCGGAAGTAGTACCCGTGAAATCACACCCTATTGGTATCGCTCAGCTACCAGAAATCGACTTACGCCAACTTTATCAACTCACTGATGACACCGGGATTTTTCAGCATGCGGTTTATGCTGCACCTGATCCAAATCACGGTTACTGCATTGATGATAATGCGCGTGCATTGATAGCGGCGGTGTTGCATGCTCGACTTAGAGGTTATGACGAGCGAATTGTTCCTTTGCAAAGATATCTGACATTTTTAGCGTATGCTTTTAACGAAGATACGCAAGCGTTTCGAAATTTCATGGGATATGATCGGCATTGGCTGGAAGATATTGGATCAACGGATTCGCAAGGCCGCACGATCTGGGCTCTTGGGCTAACTGTACACTATGCCCCGAATGAAATTATCCGTGAGCTTGCCGAGCAACTACTATTCAAGAGCTATCATGCAGTCGAAAAATTTCAGTTCATTCGCTCTCAAACTTTTTCACTCATCGGTTTACAAGAATATTTAAATTTCAATCCTGCACATGAAGAAATCAGTGAACTTCGGGACCAGATAGCGAATCGACTTTTTGATGCGTACAAAGCTCATGCAACAGATGAGTGGCCTTGGTGGGAAGACACCGTTACATATGATAATGCCAAATTACCCCATGCATTATTGATTTGCGGACGTGCAATGCATCGCCAAGATATGATTGATGCTGCTTTAAAATCGTTAGATTGGTTATACAAAATCCAATTGGCTGATGATGGGCATCTTTCAATTATTGGTAATGATGGCTGGTACCAAAAAGGTAAGCAAAAAGCTGGCTTTGATCAGCAACCACTTGAAGCTTATGCAATGGTGCATGGCCACCTCACTGCAGCATCAATTACGGGTGAAGAAAAGTGGGCAGAGTACGCTTGGACATGCTTCCATTGGTTTACAGGCCGAAATGATACGGGTGTTCCACTGTATCACCCAGAGACAGGTGGATGCCAAGATGGTTTGGAAGTGAGTGGCCCGAACAAAAACCAAGGTGCTGAATCATCTCTTGCATATTTATTATCTGTATTAGAACTACATTTGTACTATGAATTACAAGCATCACGCATCACAGCTGAATCTCCTCAGGTACTTGGACTTGGATTGATTGGTGCAAGTAATACTGCAGCTTTTTCGCTAGCACAATATGCGAAGCTGGAAATAATAAAACCAATAGCTGCATGGTCACCATCCATAGATAAAACGAAACATGTTGCGACTCCCTTAAGCATGTCTATTGCTAATGATTTCACAGAGATATTGAATAATCCTGAGATTCAAATTGTTTATATCGCATCTGAGCCTAACATGCGATCAGATCATGCAATCACGGCATTAAATGCAGGTAAGCATGTGTTATGTG
The DNA here is from genome assembly GCA_016350165.1 of Planctomycetota bacterium. GTDB lineage: Bacteria > Planctomycetota > Phycisphaerae > Phycisphaerales > Phycisphaeraceae > Poriferisphaera. Next base: position 761,623 of record CP066225.1, read on the forward strand.
AAAAGCCAATCGCAATTGATCTTGGTAGTGCACATCAAATCATTCAAACTGCTCATCAACGAGATTTAGTTTTTGGTGTTAATCTGATGATGCGTTTTGGCCCTTTGGCTCAGCCAATCAAACAGATGATTAGACGAGCAGTTTTAGGTATGCCTCTTCGAGGATACTATGTCAACCGAGCAGGTGATGCGGGCTTGCCAGATAATCACTGGTTTTGGAATCCCGAAATTTCAGGTGGCATTTTCGTAGAACATGGCGTGCACTCCTTTGACATGTTGCGATACTGGCTTGGCGAGGCACAGGTTTTATCTGCATCAAGATTCCGTCGATATTTCAACGAAGAAACTGAAGGTGATGTATTAATTGATCAAGCGACATGTGATTTGCGCTACGGCTACCAAACAACAATCAACTTTTACCATGGATTTAACCAGCCGGTTCCTTTAGATATGCAAGATACGCGGATCATTTTTGAACGTGGGCAAATATTATTGAGAGGTTGGATACCTTCGTTTGTTGAGGTACGAGGATTATTAACTGATTCGGAAATCGAGCAATTAGAAAAGCTATTTCCTGATGCTGCAATAAAAACAATTCGTACGTTTGATGAACCAACCGATATTATTCACCATCACGGCAGAAGTACGCGAATTGATCGAGAAATACAGATGAATTGGTCTAGTCCACATGACAAGCAAACACTGTACGGCCAAGCTACTAAACTGTTAATGGAGGATTTTATTAAGCGAATCAACCATCGACGTCATCAGTTAAGAGCTGATGCAAATGATGCGCTTGCAGCTCTTACTATTGCATTAGATGCTGATCGTATTGCTAAAGGAGTCACACCATGACTCAAGACAGACCTGCCCCAATTCGTTATGCACTTGTCGGGTGTGGTGGGTTTGGCCGCTTTTGCCTTGACCAATACAAGTCAATGGCAGAAGTTGAAATCGCAGCTGCATTCGATATAGATAAAGAACTGCTACATCAGGTTACGAACGAACATCAGATCAAAGCTTTTCATGATCTCTCAGAGATGCTGCAATCACACGACATTGATCTTGTGCATATCGTGACACCACCTGATTCACATGCAAAAATAACGCTAGAAGCATTGGAACATGGCAAACATGTTCTATGTGAAAAACCACTAACAATAACGTTAGATGATGCTCAACGTGTGGTTGAATTAGCAAACTCTAAAAATCGAGTTCTTGCCGCGAACCTCATCATGCGATATGACCCTTTGTCACTTCGAGTTAAAAATCTGATAGATTCTGGAATTTTAGGTAAGCCTTTGCACGGTTTTTTTGAGAATTATGCCGGTGATGAATCATTGGGACCTGATCACTGGTTCTGGAAACCGGAAAAATCAGGCGGTATATTTATCGAACATGGCGTTCACTTTTTTGATTTGTTTAAATATTGGTTAGGAGATTTCAAGATTGTTTCAGCACAGCAATCCGCTCGACCTAATCACCAGACAGATGACGGGCGACCAGTGATAGATCAAGTCAATTGTGCTGCGATCTTTCGTGATTACATCCCGGTTAATTTTTACCACGGCTTTACGCAACCGCATCGCCTTGATCGACAAGAGATGCGTATTGTTTTTGAGCATGGATCTATACGACTGTTCGAATGGGTGCCAAACTCATATGAAGTTGATTGCATATTGACTAAAAAAGAGTTTGAACAGATCCAGAATATTATGAATCCACAGAGTTTCGATATTCTTGAATCATATGACCAGAACGAGATAACCGTGCACTCATATCACAAAACCTATACGGTTGATGGACGTTATCTGCTAAAAGGTGATGTTCAGATGTCTAAAACTGATCTGTATGGAACTATGTTGAGATCCCTGCTTGCCGATCAAATTGCCAAGATATATGACCCTAGCCACGAAAGATTACTTACAGAAGCAAACGGGTTTAATACGCTCCAAGCAGCTGTGCGTGCCACGGAATTGGCACAAGAACATCATTCACCATTTACTTGATATTGTGTGCATGAAAAACAAAAAATCCTGCCAAGCTAGCAGGATAAATTAAATTTAGTTTGAATTTATGATGCGACTAATCTTTAGGCGCCATTGCCCCTTCCATCAGTTCTTGTGCATCAATTACTGCCTGAGCTAAAACAACCATAGGTCGCCGAGTATCTCGTGATTGCTTTTGAAGTCGTCTCATCGCTTCAGATTCGGAGAGGCCGAGGCTTTGCATAATCAAACCTTTGGCACGCTCAATCACTTTCCGCTCAGCTAATTTCTTTTCAAGCTGTTTGCATTCGTCTTTAACCTGGCATTTTTCCAAGTAACGACGCCACGCAACACTCAGTGAGACTCGTAATGAATCAGCACCAACCGGTTTGAGCAGGTAACCTATAACGCCAATATCACTGGCAGCTTCGACATACTCGCGATCACTGTACGCACTAATGATCATGACAGGTATACCCATCCCTTCGTAGAGGACTTTAGCAGCCTCTAGCCCAGACATTTCAGGCATACGCAAGTCTAATAGTGCTATATCAGGTCTATTTTCCCTTGCTAATTCAATGACTTTTTTTCCATTGGAAGCCATACCCAGAACTTCATACCCTAAGCCTTCTAACTCCTCACATAAACTACGAGCTAATAAATGCTCATCCTCTGCAATGATAACGGTCCTAACCTCATCGGGTAAGGACGCAGCATCGCATACCTTATTTATAGCCTTATTCGGCTCAAACTGCGCCATAACTCATTCCCAGAAACGATCATAATTCTATCCGTGTCCCACTAATGACCGTACATTGATCCCACAATGTTCGACGCTTGCTTTACAACACAAAGATATGGCAATTCAGGCCATTAGAGGGGACGAGCGTATATTAACCGATTTAAATCGATCAGCATACCTTCAATCAGTGAGAAAATGGAAATGTTGATTCAGTATTTCCTGATTAATTACCCTACTTACCTATGCTTTCACCATTAACATGCTGCAAGATTGCTTTTCATTTGAAGTGATTTACATACGACATAGGTGAAATGGGATCTAGTTAGATCTAATTATCATGAAAGAATTCGGCTGCCTCAATAGTAAGCTAACCGCCTCAAACACAAGATCGTGTGTTCTCACGTTGTGCCGCAAGATCAACGTTTTTTTCCATTCGTCATCTAAAAAATTTATTCCTTCGTTGCGACCACCTCCAAGTACGTCCAATAAAACTAAAATACCGTAAAAACCCTCTGTCCGATTACATTTTCGATTAAGTTCTAGGAAAGCACGGACGATAAACCCTGTGACTTCTGTAACGGTTGTACGGATCGAACCAAATTTACCGCGTCCGATACAGTTCGTGTAATGAGCACCGCAACCTCAGTGAGCAGGATGAGCATGATTACCATCACTCGAAAAATTAAGAACAAGTTCTTGAATAATGCGGCTCCTCAAAAGGATTACACGCAATGGAATGGCTACAGATTGCCAATGCCAGAGAATCGATACTGCACGCCTGAATTCAAAGATGATAATTACTTCGTAAATTCATCTAAAAAAGAGGTCGACCGGCTCGTCGAGTATGCAAATCTTAAAGAAGGCTCTCGTGTTCTGGACATTGGCTCTGGCCAGGGCCGCTTAGCAATTGGGCTAGCTCACTTCTTTCCAAAGCTTGATTCTTATTTCGGATTAGATGTTGATCGCCACTCAGTGGATTGGTGCAAACGCAATATATCAAGTGTTCAAGAAAATTTTAATTTTCTTCACTTGGACATTGAAAACGAGCGTTATAACCCCAATGGCTACAAGCTTGATACACCTGTTCAACTTCCATTTAAAGATAACTCTTTTGACATTATTTTTCTTTATTCGGTTTTCACACATATGCGAAGCAAAGATGTCAAATTTTATCTTTCTGAAATCAAGAGAATGCTTGCGAAAGATTCCTACGTTCTTTTCACCGCCTACAGTGAAGAAAACTGCGAAAACGAATCAGAAAATCCCAAAGGTTACCTTGAGGATGAATACGGACAATCACTCGGGGCACTACATAGAATTCGCTTCAGTCAATCATACTGGACCGAAATGATCGATGATGCTGGCTTTAGGATTGATAATTTTTTTCATCAATGTGAAAAAGTTACGAAGCAAAGTATCTACATTATCAAACACAAATAATTAGCATGCAAATCATATAATGGAGTTGGATTTGTCAACGATTAGCACGCAAAACCAAATAAGCAATACTGCCAATAGCGCAGTGATTACGATAAAACCACGTAAAAATATTTCGCTTGCAGATCTATTTGATCTTTGGTTGTATCGTGATCTCATCTGGACTTTGAGTGTTCGTGACATTCAAATTCGTTACAAGCAAACAATACTTGGTGCTGCATGGGCTGTCATTCAACCACTTGCAACATCAGGGGTCGCAACAATCATCTTTGGTAAATTTCTTGGCTTGGCAAGTAACTCACTATTAGAGTATTTCTTGTCAGTATTTCCAGCTATGATTTTATGGACCTTGTTCGCATCTATACTTACACAAGCGAGTAATAGTTTACTAAGCAATGCCGAAATGCTTCGTAAAGTTTATTTTCCAAGATTAATTATCCCAATAAGTAGTGCAGGCGCACCATTATTGGATTTTTCTGTTTCAACAGTAACCCTGATTTTAGTATTAGCAATATTCGCACCTGCATCATTACTTTCTTTATCAGTTTTTCCGCTTATTTTATTATCAGTATCTATCTCTGCATTAGGATTAGGTATTGCACTTTCAGCGTTAACCGCAATCTACCGTGATTTCAGGCTAATACTTGCATTCATAACTCAATTACTGTTTTTCCTAACACCAATCATGTATCCATTACGTGAACAAATACCTTCGTCATGGTTACCATATTTTTCATTAAATCCGATGTTTGGAACTATTTCAGCATTAAAAGCCTCACTCAATAATATACCTATAGATACTCAAACACTATTAATTTCAATTGTATCTGGGCTAGTATTGTTCATTTTTGGCATTTTTATCTTTGGCAAAATCGAACGTCGATTTGCCGATGTTATTTGATCATTAGGAAAGCAATTAACAGGCTAACGGAAGTTATAACATGTGCAGTAGTGCAATCACAGTTAACAATCTTTCTAAACGCTACACGCGTGGTCAGCAATCATCTGTCCAAGCTAGTTTGTATGAAGCTATATCTAATTTCATAAGTCGCAGAAAAGTTAATCACAAAAAAACACACACTGATTTCTGGGCATTAAAAGATATAAATTTCGATATTGAGCGTGGTGAATCGGTCGGTATCATTGGTCATAATGGCGCAGGCAAATCTACGCTGTTAAAAATCCTATCGAGAATTACTGACCCGACAGATGGTCAAATACAAATAGCTGGTCGGGTCGCTTCACTTCTTGAAGTTGGGACCGGATTTCATCCTGAACTAACCGGCTTGGAAAACATCTATCTCAACGGAACAATCCTCGGCATGACCCGTGCTGAAATAACTGACCGCTTAGAACAAATCATTGAATTCTCTGGTATCCAAAGTGCATTAGATACGCCTGTTAAACGATATTCATCTGGCATGCGTGTTAGGCTCGCATTTGCAGTAGCAGCACATTTAGAACCTGAAATACTAATCGTTGATGAAGTACTCGCTGTTGGTGATATGAATTTTCAACGTAAGTGTTTAGGTAAAATGCAAGAAGCATACCAGCAAGACCGCACAGTTTTATTTGTTTCGCATAATCTTTCAGCTGTGCAAACTTTATGCAATCGTTGCATTTGGCTTGAGCATGGTCATGTTAAAATGATAGGTGAGACAACTTCAGTAATTAGTAAATATCTCGCTCATACAGCTGAAGAATACAGCACTGACACATCAAATGCGAAACGAACTAATTGCCAGTATGGCCAAGATGTGAAAATATCACAAATTATACCTCAAACAACACATCAAAGTGGTTTTTATCTAAACCAATCACTTACATTCAATGTTACGATTGATAGTACGATTGATATTACCGAATTGCGATTTGGAATCTGTATCAGTGATATGGCTGATACATCAATTCTGTCTTCACTAGCAGCTCCAAATATTATTGTTAATAGTAACAGCTCGCACCAACTAACGGTAACAGTCAATAAACCAAATCTTGCACCTGGAGATTACAGTATTGGCCTAGCAATTGGACAGGGAAGTATTTTCGAATCACGCAAAGAGCTAGATGTGGTGTCAAAAGGTCCATCATTTACTGTGCTGCCAATTACTCAAGAAGGTAAAGCACTATTTAACTGGTATCACGCATACGGTCCTATCGTACACACAGACACAACAGTGACACAGCACCCAACTATTACTAAAAAGGTTGCATAATCAATGTTTAGTAAGATAAAAACTAAATTCAATCTTATTCGTAATCGTAGGCGTGAACATCGCATGCTCGAAATTGGGCCTGGTGAATCTCGTATCAAAAACTTCGAAACGTTAAACATAGTCAATGGTCATAACGTTGACTACGTTGCTGATGCTGCGAGTAAGCTACCATTCAATGACGATACATTTGATACAGTTTATGCATCGCATATTCTAGAACATATTCCATGGTATCAAACAGCCGATGCTCTTTCAGAATGGATACGTATATTAAAACCCAACGGAACACTTGAAGTTTGGGTACCTAACGGCCTAAAAATTGCGAAAGCATTTATTGATGCTGAATTAGGCAACAATAATTACATTGAAGATGATGGCTGGTATCGATTTAATCCTGAAAAAGATCCTTGCATGTGGGCTTCTGGTCGTATCTTCACTTATGGCGATGGTACAGGCAATCCCACCAGCCCAAATTGGCATCGCGCGCTATTCTCACCAAGAAGGTTAGAAGAAGCATTCAGTAAAGCAGGACTTATAAATATACAGCAAATGAAAAACCAACAAGTACGCGGTTATGACCACGGTTGGATTAATCTAGGTATTTCAGGCATAAAGAAAGCGGCATGAATTTCAAAACCTTCAACAATTTGAATGACACGATCACTCAGAATTTATATAAAATTCCTCGTGATATTGATATTGTTGCAGGCATACCTCGTAGTGGTCTTTTTCCTGCCAATTTAATTGCACTATATTTAAATAAACCACTTGCCGATTTAGATGGACTTTTAGAACAGCGTCTTTTAGCTGTTGGCAATCGCTTAGATAATTCTGCCAACTTCCCTCATAATCCAAAAATCCTTTTAGTGGATGATAGCATTCAATCTGGTCAAGCAATTAAACAAGCCGTGTCTAAAATTGAAAGTTCAAACCTTCATGCAACATGGTTAACATGCGTAGTATATGCGACTTCAAATACGACAAATTTGGTAGATATTCATCTGGATGTATGTCAACAACCTCGAATGTTCCAATGGAACTGGTGTCATCACGCTAATCTATCCAAATGTTGTCTTGATATTGATGGCGTACTTTGTGCAGACCCAACCCATGATCAAAATGATGATGGCGATAAGTATATAGATTTTCTTGCGGACGCAACACCATTAAATATTCCAACACAACCGATTGGTGCATTGGTTACCAACAGACTAGAAAAATATCGCAAAGAAACAGAAGCTTGGCTTACCAAACATCATATAGTTTATGATCAGCTAATAATGCTTGACTTACCTGATGCGGCTACACGTCAAAAATTAAATGCACATGCAAAATTCAAAGCGGATTTTTACTCAAAATCAAATTACACCTTATTTATTGAAAGTTGTAATAGTCAATCACTTGAAATTTCCAAGATAGCAGGTAAATCTATTTATTGCGTTGATTCAAACATCTATTACCCCGCCTCTCAAATTGAGCAACTACGAAATCAAATGAAATATCAGGGCTATATATACGCTGCCAATTTACAATATCGATTTAGTTTATTAAAGAATCGTATTATTCATAAAGTACATAAATATATGGGAGCTAAGAATAAAAATGCAGCATAACTCCCAAACAAATCAAAAGAATACTAACAATCTGCATGGCTCTAGTTCAGCACCTACAATCTCGGTTATCATGCCGGTATTTAATCGAGAGTTATATCTTGATGAAGCGATTCAATCAATATTAAACCAAACTTTTTCTAACTTTGAGTTTATTATTATTAATGATGGATCAACAGACAATACATCGAAAATCTTATCACATTACAAGACAATTGATTCACGCATTATTGTGAAAAACCAAGAGAATTCTGGTAACTACGCTGCTAGAAATCATGGTATGCAAGTAGCCTCTAGTTCATATATTGCAGTTATGGATTCTGATGACATCGCCCATTCAAAACGCCTGGATAAACAATACAATTTTCTGCAATCTAATCCAGATCATGTTGCAGTCGGTTCTGACGTACAGATCGTCGATCCTTTTGGCATTTGCAATCAATATGATAAAAAACCCGAATTGCATCGGGATATAGATGAGAGCCATATGCGTGCTGAGCAAGGTGCAATCCATCATCCGACCTTAATGATACGCACTAGGATATTAAAAAAAATCGGCGGTTATGTGAACGTGCGAAACACAGCTGATTACGATCTAACTCTAAAATTAGCTGAATATGGAAAAATCGCCAATCTACCTTTACCACTAATGAAATGGCGTCGTCATCCTGACTCTATTACATCCCTCGCCCGTCATGAGCAAATTCAGAGAGCTTATGATTTCTGTAAAAATGCTCATATCAGACGAGGTATTCCGTTTGAGTTAAATGCACCTTGTATAAAATCTATACGTACCAACACTTTATCTGAGGCAGATCAATGCGCATCATGGGCTAGACATGCAATTAATCAAGGCCAACTTAAAGAGGCACGTATTCATGCTATCAACGCCCTAAAACGCGAACCTTTCAAAGTCGAAAACTGGCGTACACTCAAATGGTCTCTAACTGGCTGATAGGATATTGATATGTCTATATTACAAACAACAATTCAGCCTAAACATGAACCTTTAGTCTCTGTACTAATGCCTGTATTTAATACAGACAAGTATTTGGCTGCGGCAATCGAGAGCATATTAGATCAAACGTACTCGAACCTTGAATTGATTTGTCTAAATGATGGATCAACTGATAAATCACTTGATATTATGCGTGGTTATGCATTATGTGACAGTCGAATTCGAGTATATACACAAGAAAATGCTGGTTTGGTTCCCGCTAGAAATCGTACACTTGAATTGGCAAATGGCAAATATGCTGCTCTTATGGATTCTGACGATATAAGTGCTTCTGAACGATTGCAAAAACAAGTGGACTTTATGGAATCACACTATGATCATGTCGCAGTTGGTTCTTATGCAGAAAGAACTGATCCATATGGTTCGCCAGCTGGTATTACTGAGCCGCCACTCACGCATGATGAGATTGATACGGCATTGCTCAGTGGTGATGGCTCAGCATTATCTCAACCGACCATGCTCATTCGAACAGAAGCTTTCAAGAGTATTAATGGATGGTCAGATCAATTCAATTTTGTCGAAGATCTAGACATGCAACTTCGGTTAGCTGAAGTAGGTAAACTCGCAAACATAGCCGAACCATTGTTTACCTATCGCCGTCATATGGATAGTTTTTGCTTTCGCAACTACCAAACAATGACAACACAAATTGCAGATATTATCAATGCTGCTTACAAACGTCGTGGAATAAATGATACCGTTTCCCTTGAACAAGTTCGGCCAGACCTCAAGGAGAAGCACAATCCTGCAGAAATATACCGTAATTGGGCATGTCATGCGATACATAACCATAACAGGAAAATTGCATATAAACATGCCTTTAACGCTATACGTAAAGAGCCATTTAATATCAAGTCGTGGCAAGTTGCGTATTGGTCATTAAGTGCTTAAGAGCTGAGAATAACATGCTCGTAAATAATCTAAAAAATAAATACTGGGCCTTACTCAATAAACTTGAGAATGTACGCAATCCACGTGAAACAGTTTTGACTCCTCACGATTGGAAGGATGCTATCAAGAGGATTATGCCCAATTCGGATAAAATCGTTATCGTTGATGGTGGCGCACATGATGGTGTATTTACTCGCGATTTTTCGAAGCATTTCAATAACATTGAAGTTCATGCCTTTGAACCAAATACCGAATTAACTTCAGAGTTAAGAAATAACTTAGCCGCCCTACTCCATAAAATTAATCACGTGGCATTAGGTGCTGATTCTGGTCATACAACATTTCATATTGGTACATCACCAATGACTTCATCCGTTTTACCATCCAATACCAACGGCCAGAATTTTTATCACGATGTAATACACACACGTGAAACGAGATCTTTGCCAATGGTCTCACTTGATGATTACGCTCTAAAAAATAACCTTAAACACATTCACATACTTAAACTCGATCTACAGGGGTATGAATTGCAAGCACTTAAAGGTGCAAGAGAATTGTTAGAAAACCGGCAAATCTCTGCAATATATACAGAAGTTAACTTCATGCCATTCTATGAAGGTTCTGCGCTATTTTCTGATATAGATCAGTTTCTTAAGCAGTATGACTACCGACTACACAATCTCTACAACCTAGCTACACGTAATTGCAACAATCAATTAACAGGTGGTGACGCATTATTTATCCCAGGTGCTACTCAGCAATCATGTACTATTGCTGCTTAACTGAATGACATTAAAATGAAATCTAATAGATATCCAATTACAGCAATTATAATCTTCCGTAACGAACAACATCTATTAACAGATTGCTTGGAAGCTCTTCATTTTTGTGATGAAATTATCACAGTTGATATGTCATCCACTGATCGCTCTGCCACTATTGCCCGCAGATACTCAGATAAGATGTTTGAAGTTGAACCATATCCAATTGCAGAACCCACACGTGTTGCAGCTGCCGAACTGGCAAAAAACGATTGGATTTTCTATGTAGATCCTGATGAAATCATTCCACCTGAATTAGCACAAGATATTGTTAATACGATTGAACAAACACCCAATGCTGGTATTATTCAAATTCCACTTCGTTTCTATTTTAAACGTCAGTTACTTACTGGTACTGTTTGGGGGACATCAACGCATGTTTCAAAGATTGCGAATAGAAAGCGTGCAGATATTCTCCCATTGTGTAATCGTTTGATGGATATCAAGCCTGATTACGAAACTGTACGTATACCGCATAACAACAATCATATGTTGCATATGTGGTCAGACTCATATCGCGATCTATTCCATAAACATTTTATTCGCTATCCACACCTTGAAGCGAAAGCAAAAGTAGCCCGTGGCGAAAAATTCACTCTTTCACGCGGCCTTCTTGAACCACTTCATGAACTCAAGATTTGTTTAAAAGATTTTGATGGTTGGCGCATGGGCCCACGCGGTTTTGCATTGTCCTTTATTTTCTTCATTTACACGATTGCATCAATTTGGTTAATGCTTCGATATCAAAAAGATACTAAACCAAACGATACGCAAACTCACGGACAACTACCAACTCTTCGTGAAATCAAACTTAATCACCAAAGCACAAACACTCACGAAAGGACTGCAGCGTGAATACACAACTACCCAGAATTTCTGTCATTACGCCTTCATACAATCAAGCCGATTTTCTTGAGCGCACCATAAAATCTGTACTGGATCAGAACTATCCAAATTTGCAATATGGCATAGTTGATGGAGGTTCGACCGACGGTTCTGCCGCAATCATTCACAAGTATCAAGACAAACTTGATTTCTCAATAATAGAATCGGATAGAGGTCAAGTCGATGCAATCAATAAGGGTTTGCGAATAGCTAATGGCGACATTCTCTGTTACTTAAATTCCGATGATACACTTTTACCAGGCACTCTTTTTGCCGTGGCTAATTATTTTATTGAAAACTCGGATTGTGAATGGCTCATCGGTAATTGCGTTGAAATTGATGCTGAAGATAAACCGTTACGTCGTCTGAAATCAACACCAGTAAACTCACTCTCGCATGCTATTATTCGCGAGCACAGATTAGAAGTACCGCAGCCTGCAATTTTTTGGCGTAAAGAACTAACAGATAAGTATGGCCTATTCAACGAATCATACAATTTTGCGTTTGATTATGATCTTTGGTGCCGCTTCCTATCGTACGGACATAAGCTTCAGAAAATCGACGTTGATCTGGCAACATATCGCTTACATAATCAATCAAAAACTTGTTCTCTTCAACTCGGCTTTCTTGAGAATCATCAGCGTATCGAAGCTTCACACGCCAAACACCTAAAGTTCGCTGATCGATTAAAATTTGCTCGTTTCTACGGCTACCGCAGACGTCAATACGAGTTACTTCAAGTCAATGGTCGACCATGGAGGCAAGTTCTCAAACATCCATGGTGGATCGCTTCAAAGCAAGTTCGCTCTCGTCTTCTTTCATCCACTGCAAAAGCTGCATAATTAACGTCCATATAACTAAGATTACAGACACTACGTCCAAATAAATAACATTTCACCCCAGTTGCCCCCCCATCTCCAATACAGGCAACAACCATATTATCGTGACCACGCAAATTTTTAACGTTTGTATCGATTATTTCGATTACGACGTTAATTCGAGTGATAACTACGCCGATACATATTCACGAAAGACGCATGCAAGTACAGTTCTTGCAATTATGAGGATTCTATTCAATAAGACCACGTAAATCACATCAGCTTTTCATTTGTGAGGGAACGACATATGAGCACCTCGAAACAATCAGATCTACCACGTATTACAATCATCACACCATCCTATAACCAAGCCTATTACCTTGAACGAACAATATGCTCTGTAATTGATCAAGGCTACAGTAATCTCGAATACTTCGTCGTTGACGGAGGTTCAACAGATGGTTCTCAATCAATCATAGATCTGTACTCACAGGAAATCACATGGTCTGCCTGTTATGACAACATATCTGCCTCGCAAGCAATAAATAAAGCATATGAAAAAGCGACAGGCGATATCATCGCAATATTATCATCAGATGATATTTATCTTCCCAACACATTACATGACATGGCTGAACACTTTGCGAGTAACCCAAGTACAGATTGGCTAATCGGCAATATCAGGCGTATAGACAATCACGACAACAATCTTGGGAAATTCACAGCATCAAAACCTGAAACTTTCGCCTCGTTCTTGATACAAGACACAAGTTATACAAGTGGTGCTGCAACCTTTGTACGAAGATCAGCACTGCAACAACGCCAGCAACTTCTTGATTCTGCACTTAGCTATGCTCATGAATTCGATCTTGCATGTTCACTACTCAGCAACAACCAACAACCTTACATCTACAAAAAGACACTGACTGCAAAACGTGAACACCCACTAAGCAAATCATCTACATACACACTTCGTCGTGGCGAAGAATTTATCGCCGTATGCGAGCGATATATTGATGATTTACCGATTGAAGACCGTTATAACGTTTGGCATAACTGCCAACAACGGCGTCAGATTTTCGACATGGCAAAGCATGAATCTGAATTTAGCCAAACACGCTCATTCCTCTGGAAACAACTACTCCAACGCCCATCATGGCTCGCCAGTGACAACTATCGTTTATCACTACTCAACGGCGTCAACAACAACGATCCGATTAGAAAAGCTGCATAGAGCGTCTGCGTCTCCTTCACTCTCCAATGACGTTCAATTTCTCTCTATAGGTCTTAAGTAGACACAATCCTCACAGAAAAAGCTGCCTTTTACGGCAGCTTTTTCATTAATTACAATTATCTAACACTTGATTAGTTCAAAATTTCTTCCGTCGTACCATCTAGGAAACCTGCAAGTTTTCTCGCACGAACCGGATGCTGCAACTTACGAATCGCTTTAGCTTCAACCTGACGCACACGCTCACGCGTCACCTTAAATATGCGACCAACCTCTTCAAGCGTATATGTATAACCGTCACCAATACCGTAACGCAGTTTAATAATCTCACGTTCACGATACGTCAAAGTCTTCAGAACCTGCTCAATACGATTGCGCAACATTTCACTGGTCGCACTATCAGTTGGGCTTGTCGCAGATTCATCTTCAATGAAGTCACCAAAATATGAATCTTCACTCTCACCGACAGGACGGTCCAAACTAATTGGATGGCGAGAAATCTTCATCACACGACGTGCTTCACTAACTGGCATCTTCGCCGCTTCTGCAATCTCCTCAATCGTTGGCTCACGACCAAGATCCTGCAGTAAATTCTTCGCAATGTTACGCAGTTTACTCATCGTTTCGATCATGTGAACTGGAATACGAATTGTTCGTGCATGGTCAGCAATTGCACGAGTGATCGCCTGACGAATCCACCATGTCGCATACGTCGAGAACTTATAACCACGCTTGTATTCATACTTATCAACAGCACGCATCAAGCCGGTGTTACCTTCTTGAATAATATCAAGGAAGCTCAGACCACGATTTCGATATTTCTTCGCAATCGAAACAACAAGACGCAAGTTACCACCAGACAAATCACGTTTAGCCGCTTCGTATTCATCAAAAACGGTCGTGATATCAATCACGCGATTGCCCAATTCATCTGAATCTTCAAGCACCAATGATCGCAATCCGACCAATTCTTCACGCATGACCATGACATCTTCCGGATCATAACGATCTGGGAATTTATCCGCAGCGTCAGTGCTCTTCTCAAGATCTTTCATCTTGTTAGAAATCGATCGAAGCTTCTTAAGCAATGGCTGCACTTTAGAAGTACGTAGCGATAACTCCTCAATCAGAGTTGCCATCTTACGCCTTCTGATACGAATGCGATTAAGCATCTTCACAACTTCAGGTTTGCGAATACCCCCTTCTTCCATCGCATCCCAATCATTACGGTTCATATCCAGCAAACGCTTGATCGTTTTCAGGTTCACTGGAATACGAGCAGCAATCTTACTTTTCGCATCTTCTTCAGCTGTTGAAATTTTCATCGTACGGTCAAAAGGCAATTCACCTTCGTCAACCATCTCCAAAACTTCAACAGCCTGACTGATCGCATAGTCATTCTCAAGCACCTTACGCCTGAAAATCATACGCGTTGTTTCAATTTTCTTTGCTAGACGAATTTCTTCATCTCGAGTCAGAAGACTGATCTCACCCATCTGCGTCAAATACATACGCACCGGGTCATCAATGCGGCGATGGCCAGACTCATTCAAAGCAACAGCCAATTCATGCTGCATCTGCTCTTGAGTCAGCAGTCCGCCTTCCTCTATATTTGATTCTTCTGATTCGTCGTCATCAGATGAAGCATTACCTTCATCGACTGGAACTTCAACTTCTGCCTTAGTTGCTGTTCCTTCTGCTGCATCATCCTCTTCGACCGCAACGGTCTTTTTGGGACGATACTTCTCAGGAACTTGCAAATTATTGAACAGCGCAATGCCATCCAACTCCATTGCAGACAATAACCCTTCGACCTTCTCCGGATCAACATACTCGTCCGGCAAAAGTGCGTTCATCTGGTCAAACGTAAGAAATCCACGTTCACGACCACAGCCCAATAATTCTTCTACTGCAGGATGCAACACGTCCATCAAGCTGCTACCTACCTCTCTATTTAGGTTACGCATCCGGCTTCCGCCCGACGCCTGCCCTCACGATGCTGACCGTCCAATTTGTTTAGTCCAATCTAACTTCAAGCTTTCACAACCCTCAGCTATCTTGAACTTAGACCACACATACTCGTCCTGAGCATGCGCCCGCAACGTTGCGAGCCTTGTCTTTCTCTTCTCTATCACTCTAATCACGTGATAGATACTTATTTAACCTCGCCTAAATCTTGCAATTCGCATTGGCGATGGATTCATTCGTCTATTTTCAACAAGCTCTTTCATGAGTCTTAACTTGTCTTCAGCAGATTCTAAATCCATCACGCCTCTACCTTGCAGACTTCTGCGTTGTTCTTCATATTCTTTTTCACGACGCGTTATTAATATCTTCTTCACCGCTTCGTGAAACATATCTTTCAACCCCTCATCCCCAACCTCACCAACACCAAATCGGTCAAGCTCCATCTCAATCTCTGTCACGAGACGAACCAAACCTTCACACCCCTCACTCACAAGATCAGCAATCAGACTCGTAACATGCAGCTCCAAGCCTTCGCTCAACTTGTCATAAATCACCTGGTACAACTGACGATGCTCGTCGTTGCTCATCTCTGCCGGAAGTAACGCTTCATCAAACACAACTTCGCGAACCCCCTCTTCCTCACCTCCAATTTGAAGCGTCTCATGGAACAAACCATGATCTCTTATGAGGGATCCAAGTATCTGACGCTCGGCTTCCCTTACCGATTTAAGTTTATGCCCCAAATCACCACCGGCAACTCGATCTGCAACACTTTTTTCAGTGTATTCCCCTATATCCTCATTCTCATCTGCATAAGCTGACTCTTCTGTCATCCCTGTCTCCGCAGGTCGCCTATATTGTGCCACCCGCGCCGCTTTTGCAGAAATAATTTGCCCCACAGCCTCTTCACTCATACCCAACAATCCAGACAATCGTCGTATTACGATCGCCCTGCGAATTGCCCCTGTCTTACCCAAACCCATCTGAACAAGCCGATCGATAAACCCATCCGCAATGCGCTCCTGACCACTCACCGTCCCATTCGCGTCCATCTGTTCTTTCAATCGAACAAACAGAAAACTCAACGCATCTTCCGCACTCGCCACAATCCCATACCAGCGATCAGGCCCCCCCTCTTCCTTCATCAAGCTATCCGGGTCATGCCCATTCGGCAGCACAGCGATCGCAACATCAACCTCACCCGTCAAGAAAACCTCAGCGGCACGATCCGCTGCCTTCTGTCCCGCCTCATCCGCATCAAAAATCAGAACCACTTTCTCAGCATACCTACGCAATTCCGCAGCATGCTCTCGCGTTAATGCCGTCCCCAACGTCGCAACAACATTCTTCGCCCCCGCCTGATGACATGCGATCACATCCGTATACCCCTCCACAATCACCGCCGTCCGACTATCGATAATCGGCTTCTTTGCTGCATGTAGCCCATACAATGTCTTACTCTTATTAAAGAGCTTCGTCTCAGGACTGTTCAGATATTTAGGCTCATCCTCTTCCCGCAGCTTCCGCCCACCAAACGCAATCGGCCTGCCAATCGCATCAAAAATCGGGAAGATCAACCGATGCCGCAACCGGTCATACATACTCCCATCTTGCCGACGACTCACCAACCCCGCTAACTCAAAACCCCTGATATCCCAGCCTTTTTTCGCAATCACAGACGCTAAACCATCCCAAGCATCCAAGCTCACACCAACTCCAAACACCTCCATCATCTCATCACTAATCTCACGTTTCCCGACGTACTCTCTCCCTGCCGCCCCGTGTTTTTCATTTGCATACATCGCCCGGAAGAACTTCACTGCGATTTCATTCGCCTCCCCAATCAGCTGCCGCTCACCCTTCGCTTCCAGCTGCTGCTTCGTCATTTTCTCGCGCTTTAGCTCAATCCCGCCGCGCTCAGCCAAATGCTCAAGTGCCTCCGGGAACGTCATCTTGTGATAGTTCATCACAAACGTGAACACATCCCCACCTGCACCACAGCTAAAACACTTGTAAATCTGCTTCTGAGGCGAAACAAACATCGATGGATTCTTGTCATCATGAAATGGACACAAACAGGCAAACTCACGACCCTTCGGCCGAAGCTGAACCTGCTCACCAATCAAGCGCACAATATCCGTCGCTGCCTGAATCTCGAGTTTTTGATCCTCACGAATCGCCATCTCGTTGTTCATCGACCCGTCTAATCAGCAATTTGAACGTGCTCTTAACTTCCCCATTCATATTCCGCATAAAACCGCACAACAACGTTAAGTCATACAAGAATTCAGCGAGAAAACAGCTAAACTCTGCAAGCCTTCATGCAGTTTCAAACAGCACGTCAAACACCACGCATTAATAGCGGGTCTTTTCCTTGTTACATTAAAAAAAAGCACTTGATCCTGCCATCAACCATCGTTTTCACATGAAGCATGGGCAGCCCAATGGCGACCACGATACTTGACGCATTTTCGACCTACTGGTCAACACGATCAATGACAATAACAACGCTTTAAAAGGTTTTGCTGCAGACGCTGGTTTCAACCGAGTTGCGCTTCTTGGGATATTGCAACCTCGCCGGTAGTCGCTGGCAGCTAATGAAATTTCCCCAAAATCTAAAAAACATAAACCAACTTAAATAAAGTGATGGGTGCCCGAAAACATCAAGGTAACAACCATTCCTCACGCTGGTCAAGCTTTTTCTCTCCCCCTAGACTCCCCAGCCCTGATCACCAACCAATCTCAACACCCCATGGATACGTCACATGGCGCAGCCATTCTCACGAACAACTCCGCCATGCCGATCCAACTCCAAAAACAACAACTTATTCAGCTGCTGCCTCTGGCTTATAAGCATATTTACGCTTCAGTGGCTTCACAACCAAACCGCTCTTGATTGCCTTGGTGCTCGCTTTTACTTTGCGAACTGAACCATCTGGCATCAAAGCATTTACGGTCTGAATGTTTGGCTTGAACTTACGCTTCGTCTTACCGGTAACTTTCGTACCAACACCACCCAAGTATTTAGCCTTACCGCGAAGGGTATAGGTGTTACCTGTTGAAGTACGGCGTCCTGTAAATTCACAAACTCGTGGCATGTCTTCACTCCAATAAAGTAGAGCCGAACATTTTACTGATCAGCACCTTACATAGCAAATCTGTCATCACAAACCCACATTTTCCCCTTCATTACCACCAAACAACCTCCCTAAACACCCAAAATCCCCGTTTCACACACCTTAATCCCCAATTTTCACCACAATCTTACCTCGCACATGCCCTTCACTCAATCTCACCAACCCGTCAATCGCCCCATCCAGCTCAACCACCTCACTCACCATCGGATCTAAAGTCCCCGCTGCCACCAGTTCCAACAATGTTTCCCCCATCTCCGCCAAAGCACACTGAGCATCATAATCTCCACTCAAATACGCTCCGCCCAACGTAATCGCATGCTGCGAATATCCTTTCACAAATCCATTCACCCCGCTCGCATCCGCAACCCCCACCACATGTGCCACATGCCCCCCAAACCCGATCATCTCCAACGCAGCCTTCCCTGCATCCCCACCCAATGTATCCAGCACCACATCCACACCTTTCCCTCCAGTCAACGCCTTCACCCGCTCACTCACATCCTCTTTTGTATAGTCAATCACCTCATCAGCACCCAATCCCTTCACATATTCGACATTCCCACTCGAGCACGTCGTGATTACCTTCATGCCACCCATTTTCGCAATCTGTATCGCAAACCCGCCCACACCCCCTGCCCCCGCTTGCACTAGAACCGTTGCCCCTTCAACCATCCCCACTTTCCGATCTAGTGCCAGCAAGGCCGTCTCACCTGCGCAAGGCACCGCCGCCGCTTGCTCAAAACTCACTCCCTCAGGAATCAGACTCACCGCATGCGCTTTCCCCACCACAAACTCTGCCAATCCGCCCTGCATCCTGATATCCCCATGCAGCATCACCCGATCATCCACCTCAATACCGTCAACCTCATCACCCACCTGTGCCACAACACCTGCCACATCAACCCCAGGCACGTGAGGCCACACCCATTCCTTCATCCCACCACCAGCCAATTTCCAATCCACCGGGTTCAACCCAGCACACTTCACCTCAATCAATACCTCCCCCCTACTCGTCTTAGGCCGATCCATTTCACCCACCACTAACTTGTCCATACCCGCTTCACGTAGCAATACAGCTCGCATCTTCAACTCCT
Source organism: Planctomycetota bacterium (assembly GCA_016350165.1). Lineage (GTDB taxonomy): Bacteria > Planctomycetota > Phycisphaerae > Phycisphaerales > Phycisphaeraceae > Poriferisphaera. The sequence goes on from CP066225.1 coordinate 781,478, forward strand.
TTCACAATCCCCCACCACCATAATCATATCCCGCTAAATACTATTGCATCGCCTCTTCAACCCCACCACTCGCAAACCTCACCTCATTCCCACCTAGCCCCACTTCCACAAGCTTTTCAGCACCCAGCTTTTCATCCATCCGCTTCGCCAAATATTCTTTCCTAGCAACAAACCGATCATGCTGCCTTTTATGCACGCTCCAAACCGCACGTATCCCAGAGCCACATAAAAACATCCATCCAACCAGCAAAACCAACTCAGCGATCACCCTCACAAGCAATTGCACGTTATCAACCAGAATCCACGACACCACCCAGCAACCCAGTGCAAAATACCCAAGCCACCACAAACCCGCACAAACCCATATTCTCTTACTCCATCGACTCCATCGCCATCCATTCCCATCGCTCACACCAGCATTCGGATCACTCGCCCGCCAAAGCTCCTGCCACATCAAAGGCAACGCCACCATATTCAGCAGCGGCGTAAACCATATCCAAATCAACCATTCACCCTCAAAAAACATCCGCTGGGCACCCAACGCTCGCGCATTGTCATGAGCCCGCCCCCCCCACCATGTCATCAAACCCAAACCTATCAAACTAACAGCAACAAGCACAAAATTGGACAATGTTACAGCACCTAATACCATGAAACGCTGAAACAAAGCTGCCAAAAAGCACCACCCCCACAAAAACAGATACACCATCACACCAATGCTCAGCCCACCCAAACTACGATATTTAGGTATCCCAAATCCCTCGTTCCCCATTAATAAACCCTTCCAAATAAAGCTATGAACCCTATCAAACCATGAAATATCCAGTCAGCGCAATCAAGACTGCAAACAGAGCAACTACAATCCCACCACCAAAAAGCAGCCCCATACGAATCAACAATACTCTCTCCATCACCTTATCCTGCCTCACTTTTCCATCTATCAAAAAAATGAACATCAAAATAAAGCCAAACAAAAAACTAATCCCACCAACACCAACGCTCAAAAGACTCACAAATCCCAGAAAATCACTCGCTGTACTAAACATACATTGCCTCCCATATCTCCATCCATCATAATCCATCCCCCACCCAAACACACGACTTTCTCACACTTCCAAACCTCATATTCGCTCTACACAAACCAATAGCACGCATGATCTCCTACCTCCTCATTTCCCTCACCCCACATAAACCCCTAAAATAACCCTCCTATGACTCAAATGCAGCGCGAAGAACTTTCAGTAGATCAGGAAAAAGCCATCCTCGTTGGCTGCCTGCTCCCAAACGACCAAACCGACCCGAACGATCCGCTCGGCGAACTGCGATCCCTCGCCTCCACCGCTGGCGCTATCGCTGTCGATGAACTACTACAAAAACGCATGAAACCTGCCGCAAAGTCATTCATCGGCAAAGGTAAAGTCGAAGAAGTTCGCGACCTCGTTAAAGCACACGAAGCTTCCGTCGTTCTCTTCGAAAACGATCTCACTCCCTCTCAAATCGGCAACATCGAACAAGTCGTCGAATGTAAAGTACTCGACCGCTCCGAACTCATCCTCGACATCTTCGCAGCCCGCGCACAAACCCACGAAGCACGCCTCCAAGTCGAACTCGCACAGCTCATCTACACCTATCCGCGCCTCCGCGCCATGTGGTCTCACCTTGAACGTATCGCAGGCGGCGCCCCCGCTGGCATCGGTACACGTGGCCCCGGCGAGCAGCAGCTCGAAATCGACCGCCGTATCGTTCAGAAAAAGAAAACACAACTTCGTAGGCAAATCGCAGACATTCAAGCTCGCAAAACTCGCGAAGTTGCCGCACGCAACAAAGAAAACTTCACTGTTGGTCTCGTCGGATACACCAATGCCGGCAAATCGACATTCTTCAACACCGCCACCGACGGCGGCGTCTACGCCGACGACAAACTCTTCGCAACACTCTCAACTCGTACCCGCAAATGGAACCTCGGTGATGGCGACTCAGTCATGCTCTCCGACACCGTTGGCTTCGTCCGCAATCTCCCTCACCACCTTGTCGCCTCATTCCGCGCAACCCTCGAAGAATCCATCCACTCAGACCTGCTCCTCATCGTCCTCGATGTCGCCAACCCACGTGCCATCCAGGAACTCGACACTGTCATGCAAGTCCTCGATGACATCGGTGCAACCGAACAACCACGCGCTCTCCTTCTCAACAAAATCGACAAGCTCGATCACAACGCAGACATCCTCTACTTCCAGCAAAAATATCCCGAAGCCCTACCAATCTCCGCTGCCACTGGTAAAGGTTTTGCCGAAGTCGTCGAATTCATCCGCGAAAGATCTCACGGCGACACACGCGAACTACCACTCACACTCCACATCTCCGATGGTAAATCAATCCAATATCTCGAAACACGTACAACCGTACTCAACCGCGAGTACGTCGACGATAAAGTGATCCTCACCGTACGCATCGGCAAAAATCAAATCGACCAACTACGATCCCTCGGCACAACCGCCAAACTCCCTGACGACTCCGAACCCGGTGGCTGGGGACGATAAATCCACTCAAAACACACTCTTTAATTATATAGATATTATGCTATACTATTTCCTGATAGCGCATTCTTAAACCATGCGCCTGTATCTCATAACCTCAACACGCATCCAAGTTTTCGCACTTCCTTTTTCAGGACTTTTATCTCATGCAAATATCTCTCTCACCCAAAACCAAGCGTGCACTCTCGCTCACTGCTTCACTCGCCACCACAACACTCACTGCTTCCGCCCTGCCCCAAACACTCCAAGCTGCTGACCAGCCAAACATCCTACTCATAAACGTTGATGATCAACTCTACTCACGTCTCGGTGCCTACGGCTCAACCGAGCACTACTCACCAAACATCGACCGCCTCGCAAACGAAGGCATCAAGTTCACCCGCGCACACGTCCCCTCAGCCACATGCTCACCATCACGCTACGCACTCCTCTCAGGCCGCCAACCCGGTCGCTGCGAATTTCCACAGTACCTCGCCAAGTATCCGCACGGCCAACAAGGCATGGTCATCAACTGGCTTTCCTCACTCGAAAACAACAACCTCAATATTCAATCAACACTTCAAAAAGCAGGCTACTACACAGGCATCGTCGGCAAATGGCACGTCGGCGACCACCGCATTGATGAACGTGAAGTCTGGGCAACTCTCTACGAAAACTACCCACAAAACGCAGACCCAGCCATCGACCCCCAAGTCAATGCAAAGATGCGCCATAACCACGCCAAGCTCGCATCCCTCATCAAAACCTATGGCTTCGACTACGCCGACGCACTCTATGACGCCAACACATGGGAACTTCGCGCCGATGTCATGAACATCCACAACTACGATTGGACCGTCGATCGTGCACTCAACTTCATCGATAACCAATCAAACAAAAAGCCATTCTTCCTCTACTTCGCACCAACCCTCCTTCACGGCCCCAACTGGCCCGACGCAAACCTCAAAGCCGATTCACGTTACACCTCCGCAGGCTTCTATCCAGATGGCTTCGATGTACTCCCATCACGTCAAGAAATCCTCGACCTCGCCGCCAAACACGGCGTCAACGAACAAGAAGCCGCAACCACATGGCTTGACCTCGGCATCGGCGCACTCCTTACAAAACTCGAAGACAAAGGCCTTCTCGACAACACCATCATCATCTACACCGCCGACCAAGGACTCGGCAACTCTAAAGCCACACTCTACGAACTCGGCATCCACGTCCCTCTCATCATTCGCTATCCCAAGCTCATCAAACCAAACTCCACCAACGACCAGCTAGTTCAATCACTCGACCTCGCACCAACACTCTACGAACTCTCAGGCGCACAATTACCATCTAACTATCAGTTAGATGGCCAATCACTCGTCCAATTCTTCAAAGGCGACAACACCCCAATCCACAACTACCTCTTCTCAGAGTTCGGCTACGGTCGAGCAGTCGTCACCAAAGAATGGAAATACATCGCACTTCGCTACCCACCACACATCCAAACACAAATCAACCGCAAAATACCTTTCGTTTACGGCCACGGTGTCGCAGGTAACACCCAATACCGACGCCCATTCCTCGGCGAACACTCAAACCTCGGTGCATGGGCATCCAACCCCAAATCAAACCCACACTACTTCGACGAAGATCAGCTCTACAACTACGAACAAGACCCAGGCGAAGACACAAACCTCTACGACCAATACCCAGAAGTCGCACAGCAAATGCGTCAATACCTCACCGAAGCACTTCGCCAATTCCCAACACGACCCTTTGGCGAATTCTACGACCAATACACAATGCTCAAAGAAGCAAACTAATCTCAACATTCAGACTCACCACCAACACGCAAACAAAAACGCCGCTAATTAGCGGCGTTTCTTTTTACACATTTTTTCATTAACCACCCGGCGGCTTCATATACCAAACACCATCAGCCTCATACAACCGACCTTTCTGCTGTCCGCCCGGTCCCATCTCCGGCAAACTAACTAGCACTTCTTCACCATCCCATTCAAGCTCATCCCAATCCAACCCCTCCAACGTATCTGCCATCTCGTTCATCATCGTCGAGAATCGTTCCTGCATTTGCGGCGGCAACCGATCCATACGCTCTGCCATCTGATCCATCTGAGCGGCATACTCTGACCCCGGCTCAATCAATCGTTTCATAAACTTTACAAAATCACCACCCCGTGCGACCGCCACAATATCATCAATACTACTCTCAAAATTCGCTCGCCTTTCCGCATCAGGATCAACCTCTTCCTTCTCTTCTTCAACCACCTCTTCCTTCACTTCTTCCTTCTTAACGATTGCTTCCTCTTTTTTCTCCTCAACCTTCTCAACTTTTTCTACCTCAACCTCCACAGACTCCTTCGACGCAACCTGCTCAACCTTCACCTCTTCTTTCTCCACCACTTCTGCTTTCGCAACTTCCACCACTTCCTCACCCATATAAATCCCTGCAAGCGTCCACCCAAAAAATCCAAACATCACCACCACAAACAACCAAAACAAACGATTTAAACCATTATTCATTTTCATTCGCTTTCATTTTCATTCATCTGCACATATCATCATATCTGCAAATAATGACGCTCCCGAATCAATTTCATTTCACATCACCCACATATTCTCATCATACCCCCACCAACTCACACTCCGCAACAACATCTCTCCTCACCTCGCACGACATCCAAAAGCACAATAATTTCAATTAACGCACAAATCTACTACCTTCCCATCAACACAATCATCAACTCCCTCCACGCATTGATTTTTCCTCCAAAATCTATCTTTCACACCTTGCAATTCCCGATCACACTGTCACAATCAAGCCTCAATATTTAACCATGAGTGGAGGTGCACATCATGACCAACCCCGTCAAAGTAGGCCTCGTCGGCTGTGGCATCATCTCCGATGCCTATTTCCAAGCTTCACAAAAACTCGACCCAATCGACATCGTCGCTTGCGCCGACCTCAAACCCGAAGCAGCAAAAGCAAAAGCCGAACAGCACAACATCCAAGCCTTCACCCTTGATGAAATCTACGAACACCCTGAAATCGAAATTATCCTGAACCTCACCATCCCCAAAGCTCACACCGAAGTAAACCTCTGCGCACTCCATGCAGGCAAACACGTTTATCTCGAAAAACCACTCGCGCTCTCACGTGAAGAAGCAGCCCCTGTCATCGCGCTTGCCGAATCATCTAACTTACGCATAGGCTGCGCCCCCGACACCTTCCTCGGCGGAGCACATCAAACATGTCGCAAAGTCATCGACGAGAACTGGATCGGCCAACCTCTTTCAGGCACCGCATTCATGATGTGTGCAGGTCACGAATCATGGCACGCCGCTCCCGACTTCTACTACAAACAAGGCGGTGGCCCCCTCTTCGACATGGGCCCTTACTACATCACCGCCCTCATCAACATGCTAGGCCCCGTCACCCAAGTCACAGCCCTCTCTTCGCGTGCAACAGAACAACGAACATGCACACAACCTGACATCCGAGGCCACAAGATCGACGTTGAAATCGACACACACATCACCGCCCTACTTCAATTTCAGTCCGGTGCCATCATCACCATGATCATGTCCTTCGACGTTCCACTTCACTCACTCCCACCAATCGAAATCCACGGCTCCCTCGGTTCTCTCTCCGTACCTGATCCCAACTTTTTCGGCGGCGAAATCAAATTCTCACGCAAACTCACCAACGAATGGGCCAACACACCCACAGCCTTCCCATACAACGACAACTTCCGCTCCATCGGCCTCGCAGACATGGCCGCAGCAATCCGCTCCAACCGACCTCATCGCGCATCAGGCAAACTCGCATATCACGTCCTCGACGTCATGTGCTCCATTACCGAATCTGCCCAACAAAACAAACCAATCACACTCTCATCAACATGTGATAAACCGCAAGCCTTCCCACTCGACCTTTACGAAGGCCAACTCGACTAACCCATAACGAGTTTCACTCCAAAAACTCATCTCCCAAGCAACGACACGCTTGAGTGAAACAACCAATTATCTCACCAACAAATAAACTTCCTGCAATTCAAGTAGCCGGCGATCCATGATCGCCGGAAGCTCTCACCATCCCACTCCGCTCCTAGCGCACAACTCAAAGCAATACCCCATTACACACACAACCAACAACCAATAAAAGAAAAACACCATGAAAAAAGCAGCAATATTCTATGGCGGCTGGGATGGTCACGAACCAGAACAAACAGCCAACATCGCCAAACAACTTCTCGAATCCGAAAACTTCGAAGTAAAACTCTTCGACACCCTCGAACCACTCGCAGACAAAACTCAGTTCGAAGACTACAACCTCATCATCATGAACTGGACCATGGGCGAAATCCCACAAGCATCTTTCGAAAGCTTCCGTGATCTCATCTTGTCAGGCGTAGGCTTCGCAGGTTGGCACGGCGGCATGGGCGACGCCTTCCGTAACAACGCCGACTACCAGTTCATCGTCGGCGGCCAATTCGTCACTCACCCCGATGGCATCAAAGACTACACCGTCAACATCACCAAACACAACGACCCCATCATGCAAGGCCTCTCCGACTTCGATATGCACTCCGAGCAATACTACATGCACGTCGATCCATCCAACGAAGTACTCGCCACAACAACACACCAAAACGTTCAATCCACCCCTTGGGTTAATGGCACCACAATCCCCGTCGCATGGAAACGACCCTTCGGCAAAGGTCGCGTCTTCTACTCAGCACTAGGCCACGTCGCTGCCGACTTCGATGTCCCTGAAATGAGAGAAATCCTCCGCCGTGGAATGCTCTGGGCCGCCAAATAACCTACCTTAACAAACACCCTAACAACCTTTACGTAATTAACGCGACTATGTAATATACTCTTACAACTTAGTTCCCTGTTTCCGACGCAAAACTTTCGAATCTTTCTGGAGGGCAATATGAAACTTCGCATCACCAGTATTCTTACAGCTGTAGCCGCAGGCGTAGCTGTCTCCTCAACCTCTTTCGCACTCGACGAATCCGTCGAATACATTCGTGGCAACACCACAAGAAACCTTCTCGGGGACGGCACAGGCGTCGTCGTCGGCATCCTCGATTCAGGTATCGACGCAACACACCCTGCCCTCGCGGGTTTCACCTCCGACGGCATGCCTCGTCTCAAAACTGCTGACAACTTCGTCACCTACGAAAACACAACCGACGACCTCTACGGTCACGGCACCGCTGTCGCCTCCGTTGTCGCTTCAAACAACAACATCTACACAGGCCTCGCACCTGACGTACAACTCATCAACGCTCGCGTTCTCGACAAATACAACAGCTTCGCTGACGGCAGATGGGTCGGCAACGGCATCGCTTTCGCCGTCAACAACGACGCTGACATACTCAACCTCTCACTTGGCTACGACGCACCAAACAGCGACGGCACAAACACGCTCGACCTCATGCTCGACTGGGCTACATACGAACGTGGTACACATGTCGTCTCAGCAGCTGGCAACATCAAAGACTCATACAAACAAGTTCGTAGCCCCGGCTCTATCTACAACGGCTTCTCCGTTGCCAGAACAACCAACGACTTCTCAAAAATTCACTCAAACTCCTGCACCGCATACACACAAGACGGACGCATGAAACCTGACCTCGCAGCCCCCGGCACTAGCATTAAAATGGCTAGCCATAATCACGAATCACTTGATGATTTTGCATACACCGCTTCAGGCACTAGTTTCGCAGCTCCTCACGTCGCAGGCCTTCTTGCACAACAGCTCGAATACGGCCGCAACAACAATCTCTCAACTTCACCCATGGTCACCAAAGCAACCATGATGAATGCCACAAACCCCGTCATCGACAAATCAAACAAACTGCAAGCACCTGCTTACTCGTACGACGACAACGGCATCTACACCGTCACAAAACCTCTCTCAGTCGACGCAGGCTCAGGCCAAATCGACGCACTCAACCTCTACAACCAATACGCACACGGCGAATACGGGCCCGGTCAAGTCAATAGCATTGGATGGGACCTCTTCGACGATGGCCTTCAAAACAATGACGCCATCGAATACATCATCGACTCTGCACTGGAACTCAATTCACAGCTAGCCGTCACACTCAATTGGCTTCGCAAAGTCACACGTACCGACAACGGCAACGGCATCGTCGACATCTACGACTCATACAACTACTTCAACATCAACAACCTCGACCTTCAAATACTCAAAGACGGCCAAGTCATCGCTCAATCAATCAGCTCCGTCGACAACATCGAACAACTTCGCATCACCGTCGACGATGAATTCGCACAATACTCATTCCGCGTACTCGGCACATCAATCAACAACACACCTGAAGATTTCGCAATCGCATGGTCAAGCGTTGCAATCCCTGAGCCCACAACACTCCTCCTCCTCATGGGCCTCTCACTTTCACTCACCACCGCACGCACTCGCAGCTAACCACATCACTACCTAACACATACAAAAATTCACCCCGTCACCAGACGGGGTTTTTTCATGATCGATTCTCTCAGCACATACCATTTCCAGGCAAAATCCACCCCTACTCGCTCTCAAATCATTCTAGAGCCACTTTTTATTATAAATTAGCTCATTTGCCCTATTGCAATTTATAGCATTTATGCTATCATGCGCTTGTTCTACAACAGTATTTCGGCTCATTTCATCAAGCAAACTTCTAACAAACGATCTGACAATAGGGAGAAAAGAATGAGACTACCCAAACCGACCATCCTTGCAGTAACTGCCTGTGCTGCACTCATCGGTGCAAGTTCAGCTTCTGCTGCGTTGCTCAATCCAGCCACCGAAACACTTACCGATGTTGCAGTCATTTCCGATTTCGCAAACATCGCTACCTTCAACAGCTACGCTGGCTCTTGGGATGAAACCAACGTCACCTCCGATGCATCAGGCACCACTGCAGACACAACTGGCTTCGGCGGCTTTTTCAAAGGCAGCATGAATGACCTCACACTTGATGGCACACATTCTGTCATCGCCCTTACCTTTGAAGTTCTCGAAGGTGAAATCTTCTTCAACAGAGTCGCACTTGGCGGTGAATGGAAAGGTCCAGAAAATCATGCACCTGCACTGACCGCAGGCACATACACCACATACTACCCAGTCGGCGGCTCAGCACACACCAAAAGCGGCAACGTGCAATTCAATGGCACCGACTACAAAATCCACATCACTCAACTCGCACTCGCAAACATCGCTGCAATACCCGAACCCACAACACTCACACTCCTCCTCGGCCTCTCAATCGCTGCAACCTCACTACGTACACGCAAAACAATTTAACATACAAACATAAATACTCAGCTACCGGGATAACCCTGCACTCTCTCCGCAGGGTTATTTCATATTCACTTCATTCACTCCCACCAACATACCTTTTTCCATCTCGACACATTCACTCACCTGCAGCCTCTTCACTTCGCGCATCATCCCCCACCACGCAATCACCATCATCAACAAACATCCCCACATCACCTGTCCATAAATCGGCTCATAATGCCCCCATTCCCCCCGATAAACCAGCAATAACGGAAACCAATGCAATAACAACGGCAACAAACACAGCCCTTTCCTCAACCACCCTTCACTTCTAACACACAGATAGACTAGCAGCGGCCAACACACTGACACCACCATCGAATAATGTGACCACATCACTGCTCTGAATATCAAATGCACATTCAACAACACACTCACACCCATCAACAAATACAACGAATTCCCTTTCATCAACTTCGCATGTCGATACACATGCCACACAACACCAGCCGTCAATAACAACTCCACAACCGTCAACGTCTGATTCATCCAACCCGGCAATGGACGCATATCAAAACCATTCTGTATACATGCACGCAACGAAAAGTTATTCAATAAATCCACAACATTAAATAACGTCGGCCCAATCTCAGTAAAAAACACACGATAAGGCTCATACCCCAAAAACGGATACGTCCCAAACAACACAATCACAGTCATCAATAAAATCACCACACACCCTTTCCACCATCGCATCCCCACCATCATCAAAACCAAAGGCAAACTCGTACCCTTCACAACACCTCCCAACGGAATCAACAACCCTGCCCACTTCTCACCCCCTCTCATCATCAAATAAACCGTCAACGTCACCACAAAACCAATCACCAACGATAAATTCCCAATATGCACTGCACGCAACATCATCGGCGAACCAATCAACACCAAACACAACAACCCCGCTACATTCCATCCTCCCGGCTTCAATATCAGATAAATCCTCGCACATAACCACGCAGTCAAAAAACCAACCACACATAGCAGCAAATGAAAAAACGTCTCAGCCTGCACATAATTCATCACCGCAAGCGGAGCTGCCAACACCGCAACAGGAGGCGGATAAATAAACCTGCATACATCGGGCACACCCCGCTCTTCACCACGCTTCGCATATACCGCATTCATCTTCGACCCCGTCGGCGAACCCGCATTACGCTGCTCAACATTCTCCACCGGCGTCGGATACATATAATCCGTACACCCTTCCAACACCATCACCCCACCCATATAAACCTGTGCAAAATCATCCACACGTAAAATCACACGCGCCGCAGGAAACATCACACATAACGCATACAAAAACGACAGCACAACACACGCACGATATACCCGTAGCGTATCCGCTTTCAAAACCCGGAATAACATTGTCTAACTTCAGCCCCGTGATGCAGTCAGTCAGCACATCTATCGTAAAACAATTGACACATCTGTCGTGTACTCATTCGCCCGGAATCATTCCCTTGCTCATTACTTTTTTGCCCGCCGGTGACTGCATCGAATGTTTCATTCAAATAGAAACAACAAAAAGCACACACGACAAGCACATCATATCAAATTCAAACTCTCACCTGTTACGTGCGCGCATTTTTTATGCGCCGCAGTAATACCACATCACAACAACTTTCCAAAACTGCCCATTTCCTCATCATTCCAATCAATTCCAAACCATTTCCCGTCAATTTCAGCTCATTTCTGCCCATTTCACAAAACCTTTACTTATCCCCACAATCCGCACAACCCCACTCAACCTTAAACCGCTAAACAACTTATACCGCGCGCAAATTCCACACATTCAAAACGTGCGCACGCCCACTTTTCCAAAAACCTCACTCCCGCCCAGCAAACCAACATTCCCGCACATTCCTTCACGTTTTTTCAACCATTTATGAAAAACAAAATCACTTTCATGCGCGCATCCCAAACACCACCACATCTAAAACCATTTCATTTCGCGCGCACAAACATAAATCCCGCGCACATGCCCGCACAAATTTCAGGCAAAAAAGTCACACAATTTATTTGCATTTCTACCCACTGAATTGGTCAATATAAGTGTTAAACGAAAGCAAACAAAAGGAGCCAAACCGAAATTTAGTCAGCAATAAAAATCATTATTGATACGCAAAAAACAAACAACATTCATCGCCACACGAAAGGACAAAACTTCATTTAGCGAATAACAATAAACGTAACGAACGAATCATAAACTAAAACAACAAAACAGTGAGGACTGCCTCTGGTAGAGTCATAGCAACTTAACGGAACGAATCCGAATGACCGTTTACAAAGTAAGGAGAAAGCTTATCGAATCACAAATGTATTATGACAGCCACTTTAATTTTTACTGACAGGCCCATCGCTTTTAATAAAAAGCTTGGGCTTGTTTCCTTCTTCAAACAATCACATTCAGAACCAACACACTTCTCTTTTATATCTACTAAAAAACCCAAGTACGAAACTTGGGTTTAGAATTCAATTCAATTTCCAGTCACTGACTTATAAACCGCTCTTCAGGAAAAACTCCATCAGTTCATGACCGTGTGCAATGTGCAGATCAGATGCTTCTGCATTCGCTTCACTGTATGTACGATCAACTGCGGACTTCACCTTGTGGCCTGCAATCAAAAACGGAACAGGACGTGCATGGTGTTTGCGGTTATCAACGCGGGTGTAGTGGTCAGGCAGCAACAGGATACGGTATTCCTCGCCACGGTCTTCGAGTGCTTTGTGAACAGGCCCGACGATGTGCTTGTCAATTTCCTCAATCGCTGCAACCTTGGTTTGTGCATCAGCTGCATGCGATGCTTCGTCTGGTGCTTCGACGTGAACACATACAAGGTCATATGCATCGAGCGCTGCGATGGCGTGTGTGCCAGCAGCCGCGTAGTCGGTGTCGTGGTATGAAGTCTGACCCGGTACGTCGAGGCGGTCCCAGCCGATGAAAGCGGAAATACCTGCGAGCAGATCGACTGCGGTGATCATGGCGCCGTTGAGGCCGTACTTCTCAAGGAAAGATGGCATTTGTGGTTTGGTGCCCTGCCCCCACGGCCACAGGTGGCTGGCTGGGAAGTCACCCATCTCGCGGCGGGTCGAGTTGATCTCGTGATCACCAAAAATACGCTCAGAGCGATTGATGATATCACATAGCACTTCAGCGCCGTCGCCACCAACGGGCATGTGCTTCTTCATCGATTCGCCTGGCACGTCGTGTGGCGGCGTCGTAACGAGTTCAGAGTAATCACGCTCGCCGGAACTATCGACCATAATGTTGCGGTAGCTGACGCCGGGGTAAATGGTTACGCCGGGCAATTCAAATTCTTTTGCAAAATCCGCAAGAAGTGTGCGTGCTTCATTGTCGCTGATCGCGCCGGCAGAGTGGTCTTGCATGTTGCCATCAATAACGGTGACGAAGTTCACGCGGAAGATCCAGTCGGTGTCGTTCAGTGGGATACCGAGCGCGGCAGCTTCCAATGGAGCGCGGCCAGTGTGGTAGGTAGCTGGGTCGTAGCCGAGTAATGACATGGAGCAGACATCAGACCCGCAGGGCATGCCTTCGGGCGTGGTGTTGACCGTGCCGATGCGTCCTGATTGTGCGAGTGCATCCGTGTTAGGGATGTTGGCTGCTTCGAAAGCGGTCTTGCCGTCAAAATCTTCGAGAGGAAGGTCTGCGGCACCGTCTGGGATAATGATGACGTACTTCATGCCTCAGATTGTAGTGGAGAGGGACAAATCGGGGAAGTCTGCGAAAAAGACAGGTTGCTGTTCCGTAAAGTGTTCATGAAATCGTGGATAGATGTCCGCGGATTAGTCGTTGTAAAGAATCTGCGAGTTGCAAGCTCACGGCCGGGTTGAGTTGTTTAATTATGCGTTGGGTGTGGAATGAGGGATGAGCGCGCCGATCGTGGATCGGCGGCTATTTGCATTGTTTCACTTGTACGTATTGCGGGTTTTGTTTACTCGGCAGGTGCGGGTTCGGGTTTGCGCATGGCGCGGATAACTGCTGCGATGAAAGCGATGATTATGAAGAGCAATGCCAAGAGGAATGGGAAGACCGATTGGCTGAAGACGTCGATGATGCTCTGAACATTTTGAATCGCATGATCCAAGGTCAATTCTTCTTCATTGTATTGCATGCCTTCGTAATGAAAGATGTACCAATCTGCATGCACTATTCCCATCACAAAGTTAAAGCCTGAGAAGAGAAAGAGAAGTATGCTCAGGAGCAGGGAGAAGATGGTTGTGTTTTTGAGAAGTACATTCATGATTGCGGTGGTCCGGAAAGTTTACGTTTATCTTTTCTGTTGCAAATTACCAAAATAATAAACGCGATGAGTGCGATGATTAATGCCCAAAGTGCGTTGATAGCATAACTCATTGAATTGCCATACATATCAATGATCTGATCGGAGTATTCAACGAGGTATTGCTGATCGATTATTTCTTTATCCACTTCGAATTGGGTTGGCATGCCTAGTACGGTGAGATGACTCATGCCGGTAGTAAACACGATAGCGATTAGCATCAATGCGTTGAATAGAAGAGATAAGGCGATGATGATTTTGAGTGCTAAATGCATTGGCTAATTGTAAATATTTGTTTGTTAGATGGGAAATGTTTTGGTGTATTATTGGTTAGGACTTTTTGTGATATAAAACTGTTGTGAGATGGAGAGGCATGAGGGATGAGCATGGCTAGTGGTAAGTTGTTTCACTTCAACGTATCGTTGGTTGTCTGTGTAAAGTTTTTGAATTGTGCATTGAGTGTGGTATGAGGTGATGAGAGTTTCCGGCGATCACGGATCGCCGGCTAATGGTGTGTTGTTTCACTTAAGCGTATCGTTGGTTGGAATAAACAGGCAGTTGATTAACAATGCGTTGGGTGGGGATGCTTGCTATGTCATAAAAAAAACTGCGATGTTTGTGTCGCAGCTTTTGATTATGTTTTGATTGTGTCGTGGCTGATTAGAGGTTGAGTTCGATGCCTTCGGTGTTCCATTTCTCGAAGAGAATCTGGAGTTCACGCATTGCTGCGCGGAGGCGTTCGGAAGCGTCGTTCATGTTGTTATACAAGGCTGGGTTTGCGAGAAGTTGGCCGACGGTACCCTTGCCTTGTTTGGCTTCTTCGAGTGTGTCTTGCAATGTATTGACTGTTTTTGAAAGGTCATCTGCAAGGAGAATATAGCGACTTTTGAGTTGAGCGATGTCAGCTTTAACATCGGTGACTGTTTGGTTGGCGTTGGCGGTGAGCTCACGAGCATTTGAAACGGTTTGTGTGAAATCACTTCGTATTTGCTCGTCGTTAACGTACTCATCAATGCCTGCCAGTACGGTTTTGAGTTGTTTGAGACGTGAGTCTGCACGCTGAAGAACAGTTGCGAGATTGCCTGCAGCTTGGCCTGAGTCAACGCTGTCGATGGATTCAAACTTGGCAAGCTTTTGAAGGTCTGTGCCGAGCTGGTTCCATGTGTCGGAGAGTTCGGTTATGTGATCAGCGACGGTGTCGAATTTATCGAGTGGGGTTTTGAGCATTTTGGTGAGTTCACCGGTGAGGCTGCCGAAGGGTGAGACATCGACGGCTGTGATCATCGCAGAGCCATCGACTGGCAGCATTGGTGTTTCGGGTGTGTAGTTTTTGAGATCAGCTCGTGTAAATGAGATTGAGCCTGCACCTGAGAGGAGTGATTTAGGAATTGAGACGGTAATGCCTTCGGGGAGTTCGTATCGCTGATCGATTTTGCATTCGATATCAACGCCTGTTCCGGGAGGCTTTTGGAGTGAGATCTTGCGAACTTTACCGATGGCGATGCCTTCGAGGTATACGTTTGAGTCAACGGAGATACCAGAAGCGGATTGAGCTTTGATGGTGATGAAGTAGCCGGGCTGAAGTACTTCCGGCGCATAACCAAAGAGTAGCAGTAGGACGATGAGGCCTACGACGCCGCCAAGCGCGGTGATGCCAACTGCGACGTTTCTGGTTCTGTCTTTCATAGGCTGATCCTCTGTAAGTGAGCGTTGTGCGAGGCTCACTGAGGGATGAAATCAACAGTGGGCGTTTATTGCTCTGGCTGCTGATTATTGTCGTTATTGGTTAAATTATTGTTATCGGTATTTTCGGAGGGTTGGCTATTTTGCTTGGGTGGCCAGAGTTTTGGCGGTTCTTGTGCGGCCGATCGTTGGCCTTCTTTATCTTTATCGAATCCTGAGCGTATCGAATCAAGGTCTTGTTCGTCAGCAATACCCTTAATAAATCGCTGAACAAGTTCGTTATCCGAACGTCGGAACTCTTCGGGGGTGCCATCACAGACGATTGAACCGTTGTAAAGAAGAAGCATACGGTCAGCGACTTTGTTAGCGGACGCCATGTCGTGGGTGACGACGATGGATGATATGCCGAGCTCTTTATTGAGTGCGATAATGAGTTCATTAATCACATCAGAACGGATGGGATCGAGGCCTGTAGTGGGTTCGTCGTAGAGGATGAGTTCGGGTTCAAGGACGATGGCGCGTGCGAGTGCGACGCGTTTACGTTGTCCGCCGGAGAGTTGTGCGGGCATTTTGTGTTCGAGGCCGCCGAGACCTACCTGGCGAAGCACTTGCGAGACACGTTCTGCACGTTCTTTGGGAGAGGCTTTGGTATGCTCGACGAGTGGGAAAGCGACGTTATCGCCTACGTTCATCGAGTCGAAGAGTGCCCCCATCTGGAAAAGGAAGCCGATCTTCTTTCGCATTTCAACGAGGGTTTGTTCATCAGCTTGATCGACGCGTACATCGTTGAAGTAGACCTCGCCCTGATCGGGTTTGAGGAGTCCGACGATGTGCTTGATGAGGACAGACTTACCTGTCCCTGAAGGCCCAAGGATGACAGTGGTTTTGCCACGTTCAAATTCGAGATTGATGCGATGGAGAACACGCAGGGGTCCGAACCGCTTAGAGACGCCATGAAGGCGCGCGACATACTTTTCGCTGGGTTCTTGCTCAACGTTTGGTGTCGTGTCTGGGGTTTGGGATCCCTGCCCCTGATTGTCTGGTTGATCGTTATCGTTCAAGAATTACTCCGAAGAGAAGAAGTCCTTGATACAAGCGATGACCTCATCCTGTTGTTGTCTGGTCATTTCTGGGTAGACAGGAAGGCTGAGGACTTCGATGGCTGCCTCTTCTGAGATCGGCAGAGAGCCCGCTTGATATTTGAGATAATCGAAACAAGGTTCAGTGTGGAGTGGGAATGGGTAGTAGACACGACAACCGATGCCGTTTGCACCTAGGTGATTTAGGAGGGCATCACGGCCGCCACCGTGTATACGGATGGTGTATTGGTTGAATACGTGTTTGCGGTACTCGTACTCGTGCGGCTCGGAAACAGCGATCTGTTCGAGATGGCGGTTGTAGCGGTGAGCGTGCTGGATGCGTTTGTCGGTCCAGTCGCTGAGGTGATCGAGTTTGACGGTGAGGATACCGGCTTGGATAGCATCGAGGCGGAAGTTGCCACCGATGTTGATGTACTTGTATTCGCCGCCCATGCCGTGGTTGCGGTACTGACGGAATTTGGCAGCGAGTTCGTCATCGTTGGTGATGATAGCGCCTGCGTCACCCATACATGAGAGATTTTTTGATGGGTAGAAGGAGAGACAGCCACAGTCGCCGATGGTTCCGACCATTTTGTCGGTGTACATAGCGCCGATGGATTGGGCTGCGTCTTCGATTACGCGGAGGTTATGCTTTTTAGCGATGTCCATGATCGGGCCCATGTTTGCTGGGAGGCCGAAGAGATGGACGGGCATAATGGCTTTTGTGCGTGAGGTGATGGCACGCTCGATGTTCTGATGTTCGAGGTTGTATGTTTTGGGGTCGATGTCGATGAAGACAGGTGTCGCGCCGGTGCGAGCGATGCAGCCTGCAGTGGCGAAGAAAGTGAATGGCGTGGTGATGACTTCGTCGCCGTGCCCGATGCCCATGGCCATGAGTGAGAGGAGGAGAGCGTCGGTACCTGATGAAACGCCGATGGCGTGTTTTGCGTTGTGGTAATCAGCGAGTTTTTGCTCGAATTCTTCGACGTATTGGCCGAGGATGAACTTGCCTGAGTGCATGATTTCGAGGACTTTTTCGTCGAGTTGAGGTTGCAGCGCTTCGTGTTGGATTGACAGATCGAGCAGAGGTACTGGCATGGTAGTGCACCGAAAATACATGTCGCCGAGGCGGTACATTGTGGGAAAGAAGTGACCGCCAGGCTGGGGTTAAACGTGAGTTATGGAGAACCGTTTGGAGTGACCTGAGTGAGAAAGACAGGAAGCTCCATCTCCGAGCCAAATGATACAGCAAAGGGGCGGAGGGTGCTTGATTTGGGTGCTAAAAAGTTGGTTTATTGTTGAGTGTGAGGGGCGATTGGATGCATTTTTATCGATGAATTTGTAAAAATGGCTTACAATGGGCTTTAAATGGGGATGGTGAAAGAATGGGAGGTGGTTATATGGGTTTTGAATCGGTATCTAAAAAGCAATGAAATGGGGCTGAGACACATCAATGTATGACCTGAATATTCCGGAAGATGAGCAGGAGAATGTCCTGGGCGGGGTGAAGCGAGTAGCGCCTGCGCGGGGTGGAAAGTGTCCTGCTTGCAATCAGGCGATCAAAGATAGTGCTGTAATCTGTATCAAGTGCGGTTTCAGTTTGGCTGAGGGAAAGCGGATGGAGACTGCTGTGAAGCAGGTTAAGCCTGAGGCAGAGGGGGATACGGAGAAGGTACAGCTGAGCGATGCTGATGAAGTGGTTGATAAGGCGAGGAAGGCAGCGTTAGCGCAGGGGCGTGATACAGATCGGAAATTGGCTGGTGATGCGGTACTGCGCGCGGGTGCTGATGAAGAACACCGGATGAAGGAATATATCATTCCGGTGTTTACTGGGGTGGTGATGTTGTTGTTGATGGTGTTGATGACGCCGCTGGGGACAAATATTACTGAGGTGAGTGAATCGCTGGCGAATATGTGGGGGTTGACGTCGCCGGCTGCAATATGGGTGTCGTGGTTGTGGGTGTATGGATTGAAGGCGGTTTACTTTGGGCTTATGTATGTATCGCTTTGGATTGGGTTGATTGTACTCAATGCGTTAATGGGGGTTGGGATTGGCGCGATCAACTCGGCGATCCTGAAGGTTGCATCGTTGGCAGTGTCGGTGGTGCTGATGAGTACCGTTTATACGTCGGTACTATCGCTGTTGACTGGCGGCATGACGATACCGGGGGGAATGGGTGTGATGGTGCATATGGCGTTGATTTTGGCGTTGTTTTATGTGCTGAGTTATCAGTATTTCGAGTTGGAAGGTCGGGAGCCGTTGTTGCTGTTTGTGCTTTCGATTGGGATACCGGGTGCGTTGTATATAGTGATTCTTTATTTCATTGCATTGAATGCGTAGGGTTGAGTGAAGCCTGAAATAATACGGGGGCTGTCATGTATGAGATGAAGCCGACGTGGCAAGAGAAGATTAAGAAACAGGTTGTGCATGAGGGGAAGTGTCCGTCTTGTAATCAGACGATGAATGCGAGTGCGCGCGTTTGTATTCGGTGTGGCTACAGCTTGGAAAAAGAAACGGTGATTGAGACAGAGGTGAGTGATACGGTTGAGGTGGTGAAACCTGAAGTGCGTATGGAGGAGCCTGCGGAACAAGCCGGGTTAATCGATGGGCATACGGTGTCGAGACAGGCGAAGCTGTTGGAGGCGGGGCGGCTTGATGCAGAACGATCGCATACTGAGAATGAATATATTCGGCCGTTGATAATGCTGGGGATCTCGTGGAGCGTGCTGTTGGTGGCGAGTATGTTTATTGATGTGAGTGAAGTATTTTTGATGTATACGCTGTCGTTCTGGGGGGTGGGTACGCTGACGCTTTTGATTGCTTTGTTGTTGATGAATCATTTTATGGGAACGCATGCGGGGGTGATGCCTTTCACGTTGATTAAGACTGGGGCGTTGTCGGCTATGAATTTGGGATCGGTTGTGATGGGTATTGCGATCAGTGAAGTATTTGGCAGTGGAATTGGGTTTGCGATGGGTGTGTGCTTTGTCATGACTTTGTTTTACGTGATGAGCCATGTGTATTTTGAGATGGAGGGATGGGAACCTGTCATGTTGTTTGTGTTTGGATATTTATTGCCGGGAGTGTTTGTGCATGTTGGAATGATATTGATGATGTGATTGGGTTTACCTGGCATTGGTCTTGGGGTTTGTTGAGTTGTATTTTACAGGCAACCAGACAGGTGGTGTCGTAAGAATGGGGATTGAGTGAGTGGGCAGCGCACCCTTGAGAATGAAAAATTATGTAGAATAGCTGCCAAATTGATTTCGAGGCAATCGGGTTAAGAAAGAAAAAAATGTACGATCTGAATATTCCGGATGATGAGCGTGAAGATGTTGTGAATCAGCCTAAGAAGCTGAAGGTTCCATCGAAGGGTGGGAAGTGTCCTGCGTGCAATCAAGCGATTAAAGAAGGCGCGGCAATTTGTGTTAAGTGTGGATTTAGCCTCCATCGTGGCGAACATGTTCAGACAAGTGTGAAAAAGCCTACGACGAGCGGGTCGGTAATGGGCAAGTCGTTTGAAGAGAAGAGCCGACGTGCTGCACTTGCGCAGGGGTATGATACGACAAAAGGTAGAGCTGGCGATGCAAAGGCGCGAGATTATGCTGAGCAATCACTGAAGTGGTCAGAGTATATTTTCCCGACGATTGTGATGGCGATTTCGTTCGCGATTGTATTTCTTACTGATATCTTGAGTTTCAATGTGGGTGATTTGGCGTGGGGTGTCTTAGCGTACTTGATTTTGTGGGTCGTAGAATTTGTTTGCCTTACTATTGCACTGCTTGTGATGAATAAGATCATGGGAACGATGGTGGGCGCATTATCGACGATGTCTTTAAAATTGGGCGCGTTATCGATTGGGATGATTGCGGCGAACATTGTTTATGTGATGACACTTGGGCAGTTACCGATGATGTGCATGGCGCCATTTGTTTATATGGCTGCGATGCTGGTTGTATTTTATATCTTGACGAATTTATTCTTTGAGATGGAAGGTGTGGAGCCGTTTGTGTATTTCCTATTGGGATACTTCGCACCGGTCGCAATCATGTTCGTTGCGATGATGTTCATGTAATTGTTTGGAATGTGGATCATGTTGAATGGTTGATCACTGGGGTTTGCAATGTACGAGTTGAATGAGCCAAGTAAAGAGAAGTCGTCGCCGACGCCAAAGGTGAAGATGCGCATTAGTGGACACGATGCTTGCCCGGGATGTGGCGAACAAGTTAAGCGTGGATCGGTGATGTGTGTGCAGTGTGGGTATAACTTACAAAAAGGTTCGTACGTACAAACGGATGTAGCTGGGAAGATGAAGGAGAATGTGATTCCTTCAAAGCAAGGTGGCAAAGAGTTTAAGACGCACATCCCTGCGGCAAGGAAGGTGAGGGATGAGGTTGCGGAGAATTTCAAAGCAGACTGGAAGGAACCGGGGATTATTGCTGGCGTGAGTGTGGTTGTGATTTTGGTGGCGATGATTTTGCATGGGAATCCTGAGACGTCGGCGATCGCAGGTTATGCATTCTCGCAGGGGCATGATGGGCACTTAATGAGCGGTTTGATGATGGGGTTGGAGCTATTACTCTTAGCGCTGATTAGTTTGCCGTTGATGTTCTTCTCAATCTTTTTGGTGAACGCGGTGTTTGGCGTGAGCATGGGTACGATGTCAGCGTTACCATTGAAACTATTTTCATTGAGCTTGGCGGGGATTGCGACTGCGTGCTGCTTTGAGATTGTTTTTACAGTGATTGTGCTGCTGTTTCCCAATGCGAACGGGCTGCTTGTCATTCTAAGTGTGATTTTATATCCGCTTGATATTTTGCTTGTGCTAGGGGTTTTCTGCGCGATATCAGATCGGTACTTTGAGATGGATTACATCTCGGGCACATTGTTTTATTTGATAGGTTTGGTCATACCGTTATCAGTTGTGCTTGTAATTGCTGGTGTGATCGCTGCGGAGCAATTCAGTCAGATTGCTGCGTAGTCATGTAATATGTTTGATGATCTCATGCTTAGTTAGATTAATCATCTGAATCTGAAAGACGTTTAACTTCTTCGCCGCCGAGGAGATCGATTGCCTCGGTGACGTCGCTGTAGACGTGCTGAGCATGAGGGTGAGAGCCGAGGATTTTCTGGAGCTCGTTGGGTGTGAGTGAATCGAGGATTTCTTTTGGTTTCCCGCCGGGGAACCAGTGTCCTGCGTTGCCGAGTAGATTGAATCGCATCTTGCCGTAATCAACCATGTCCCAACCGAGGGCGAGGAGTCGTAGCCAAAGAATGACTTCGAGATTTAGACCTTGAGCTTTGTCGAGTTCGGGAAGGTTGGGCGTGTAGGCTTCGGGGTGTGAAACGTTGGTTGCTTGACGCATTGCGTTTTCGAGACGTGCGATGATTGGATCGATCAGTTGTTGCGCGCTGTCGAGTAACTGCAATGTTTCGACATGTGTATCGAAGTCGGATGGTTTGGATGCACCACAAGAGATTGTGTGAACTTCTGGACGTGAGAGACAGAAGAGATCGTTGAAGGCCATGGGATGGAGTGGGCCTGTGAGGTTGAGGAATTTTGTAGGTGGATCGTAGAGTTTGCCGCCTTTATCGTTGGGTGAAATGATGAAGACACCCATATCACGTTTGGTTGCAGCTTCGATGGCAGGCCAATTGCGTTGGAAGATGTAATACCAGTGGAGGTTGACGTAGTCGAAGCCGCCGTCGCCTTCGTGATTGATTGCTTTGAGGATGGTGTCGAGGAAGCCGTGGGTTGAGAAGCCGACGTGTTTGACTTTGCCTTTTTCAACGAGTGATCTTGCTGCAGCGAGACAACCACCGGGACGTATGGCTTGTTGAAGCGTTACTTCATCGTTGATGCCATGAATGCCGAGGAGGTCAACATGGTCGAGTTGAAGACGTTCGAGTGATTCGTCGAAGTGTGTGAGAAATTCGGATGGGTCTTCAGTTGGACCGATTTTAGTTTGGACGACGAGTTCTTCACGTGAGAGCGTTGGGAGGATGACACCGAGTTGACGTTCGGAGGGGCCGTACCCACGTGCGGTTTCGATGTGATTGATGCCGAGTTCGAGTGAGCGGATGATCGTGTTGTTGAGGTTGAGTTGGCCTTCAGATGGAACTTCTGAAAGAGGTTTGTCGGTCCAACCGTCTTGATAACGCATACCTCCGGTTGAGAAGACTGGCATCATAATTTCGGTGCGACCAAAGCGACGACGGATCATGCCTTTTGAGTCGGTAATTTGCTGTTGTAATGTAGATGGCATGCGTTTCTCCAGTTGTTGCCACGTGTTCGAAGGTGCCCTGCCCTTTGATGATATTGTAATGGATGGCGAGCTTTGCTGTGAAATAAGTAAAAAAGTCGCACATGCGTTGAACATGCGCGACTTTGTGATTATTCCGATTGCTACTCGATTATGGGATAAGGACGAGTTTACCGATGTGCTTGCCCTTGTGCATTTCAATGTGAGCATTTTGCACGTCTTCGAGCTTGTATTCAGCGTCAATGTGCTGCTTGTATGAACCGTCAGCGAAGCCGTCGAGGATGTGCTGACAACCTTCACGCCAAACTTTTTCACCTGCAAACATGAGTTCACCGAGCACCCAGCCAGTGATTGAAGCAAACTTACGGATGAGTGGTGTGACGTCGACGGTGTCTGGTGCACCGAGGAGGCCGTAAACGTAGACAACGCCGAATTGTGCGAGACACTTGATTTCGGTGCTGAGGTACTGGCCTGAAGCGACGGGGTCAAAGAAGACGTTGACGCCTTTGCTTTCGGTGAGCTGACGCATTTCTTTATGCCAAGGAAGCATTGTACGGTTGCCGTTCTCGTCCTTTTCGTGAGTGAGGACGATGTGGTCGTATGCAGCACCGAGTGCTTTGAGCTTTTCGATTTTGTCTTGTGAGGTTGTGAGGCCGATGGTTTTGCAGCCATGCTTTTTGGCGATTTGCGCGGCAGCTAGAGCAACTGATGAGGAAGCGGCGGGGATGGCGATGATGTCGCCTTCTTTGATGCCATGCTTCCAGATAAGGCAGCCCCATGCGGTGAGGTATGGGAGCCAAAGAGCGCCGAGCATGTTGTCAGGGACTTGGTCTGGAGCGACGAGAACTTTGGATTCAGGTACACAATAGTATTGACGGTATGTGCCGCCGTAACCACCGGCTCCAGCGCGAGGGGCGTCAGGTGTGACAACGACACGTGCGCCTTCGGTGACTGATGTGACACCGGAGCCGACTTTGTCGATGATGCCGCCACCTTCGATGCCGGGGGTGAATGGAGGTTCGCCTGATGCAATTTTGTAGAAGCCTTTGCGGGCGAGTAGGTCGGCGTGATTCATGCCGATAGATGTGAGGCGGACGAGGACTTCACCTTCGCCTGGGGTTGGTATCTCGGTGTCTTGAACGAGAAGGTTTTCAGGGCCACCGAACTGCTCTACGATAACTTGTTTCTGGCTCATGGGCTCATTCTAGCGGTGTGGAGGATGGGTGTCATTCTGGTATGAATGGTGGGGGAAAAGGTTTGATAAACAAATTAACGGAAGATGCCATCAAGGAGTTTGCGAACAGGGTCGTTGTTACGACGACGCTGTTCATCTTGCTGCCGTTGCTTCTGCTGTTCAGGACTCGCGTTCTTGGTTGCGGGCTTCACACTCTCAGCAAGTGCGATCGCAGCGGGCGGTGGGTTCCATGCTTTTAGACCTGCTTTTTTGAGCTTATCCTCGTTCATGGATTTACCGACACCACCAAAGATACCGCCGATTGCACGGCCGATGTCACCAGTATTATCAGCAAGTGCTTTTGTACTTGTCGTGCCGGCAACGTTTAGCAGAAGGAAGCCCCAGTCGGGTTTTGGGTTATCGAGCGTGCCTGAGATTGGGACATTATAGATTTGATCCGCATTGAATGATTGTGAAAGAAGAACACTTTCGCTTGAGAAGGTGGCACCCATGATGCCCATGAATGCATTGAGTTTATTGTTGTTGAGATTAGCACGAACTTGGAAACCGATAGCCATGTCTTGTGATGTCATCCAAACTTGAGAGGGTTCAATAACACCCTTGTTGATAACAATATCCATTGGGGTAAATGTGGCTACATATGTTTGAGCATTCTTATTGTTGTTGCCGAAAGGGATACCAAGTTGACCTATTGTGTTGTTGAGTCCTTGCATGAGCCAACCTTGTCGCTTCATGACAACGGCTCCGAGATCAAGTCGGCCAATCATGTTGAAGTTCTGAGTTTTAAAATCAGTCAACGGTAAAGCAAAACGTTCTTTCTTGATGAGTAAACGTATTGGTTTTTCAGCACGAATTGCATCGGCCAAGATCGGCTGAGCTTTTGCAAGCAGCACTGAGAAAGTTTGTGGAGTTGGCTTCATCTGTGCATCAAAGTCTTGACGCAGCGTGAGTACATAGTCACGAGTGATGTTAACGTATGCGGGTACGTTGAGTGTTTCTGAATTGATGTCGAGATCAATGTCGCCGGGGAAATTACCTTTGAGCGTTAGGTTTGCTGTTGGGCCGATGAGTGCGACGAGACTACCATCATAGCGACTAATCTGGTCTAACAGATCAATAGGCATGCTTGAGACATCTGTATCCATATTCGCAATGAGGTTTTGCGTATCGAGTTTGCCGTCACTGCCATAGAGATTGCTAACGACAGTTTTAGAGCGGATCTTGCCAATAGATGATTTAGGTTGACGATTTTTCTCTGATTTTCTCTGAAGTATATCTGCATTGATGTTGAGTGACAAAGGCTTTGTCAGATCGTTGGCTGACATTGTTGCGGTGGTGTCTGTGATATAAAAATCTTGATCGCTACCACGCTGCATCGCTATTTCAGTTGCTGTAAACTTCGCACTCAAACGCGTTTTTTGTGGTGTAAATACGACAGGGATAGAGCCATCGGTTAACTGGAATGCAATGCTGACTGGTTTTAAGAGTTTGAGGCGATCTTTAGCAGGTGTGTTTTTATTCTGCTGCTTTGTGTAGGCGGCATAACGAGCTGGGCTGAGGGTGTAATTGATGACAGAGTTTGAATCGATGTCGATCGTTTGTTCTTTGCCTTTGGTATCTAAACGCCCGGTAATGTCACCACTTAAAGCGGGCGACTTGATGGTTGTATTAACAACTAATTGCTTTGTCAGATCACCTGTTGCTTTGACCTGTATTGAGTCAATCACAGGGCCAAGCAAATCGACAAACGTGGTATTGCCAGTCGCAACACGGTCTATTAAATCTACTGATAAATTTTCAACTGCAATCCTTGATTCATCAAATTGCAAATCTGACCATGAATTATTCTTAAATGCTACATGAATATTACCTGTCAGATCAGATGTGTGATTGCCGTCATTGATTTTTGCTGCTAAATGAATTGGTACATCTGGTGCATCTAACTTTGTATTAGGGGCCATATAGAAAGTCAGATTATCTATTGTTATACCACGTAAATCTTTTGTAACTGGTGCGATTTGATCAACCTTGAGCGTTACAGCTGCAGTGATGCCTGCTGGTGTCGTTGGTTGATTTGCATCAATATTCAACTGCTCAACACTTAAAATGACGTTTGCGGGCACGGCCAATGCGAGTTCTTCAGAACCTGTTGCTGTTTGAAGGAGTTGAGGCTGAACGTTGTAGTTGATGATCGTATTTGGTGTCAGTTTATATTCTTCGGGAGAAAGCTCTGCTTCGACGTTGGCATAACCGTGTGCCGTAGTTAGTTTAACTTTAGCGAGACCGCTACTCTGTGAAGCGTCGTATTCAGCGTTGATTGTTGAATCGACTGTTGAGCCAAGTGCTTGCATGTAGAGATTAGATTCCCCGAGAAGGTCATCAAGTATCGAAGCTAATGGGAATTGCTGTATGCGGCCGTTGACAGAACTGGTGTACTGATCTTTGGCAAATGTATTGTCTGGTGTCAGCCAATTTTGAATATTTCCATCGATCATGATTTCGCCACGTTTGTCATTCAGCAATGCGACGCTGTTCAAATGTGCGACGAGTGATTTGCCAAGTGAATCCGATTGAAGTGTTGCCGTGGTACGGCGCAAATCTATTGTGCCAACATCACTGGCAGTCATAAGCAACTGTGAAATATCAAAATTAACTTCAGTTTGAGCTTCATTCAGATAAGGTAGATTGTCTCTTAATGGTACCTCAAGTTTACTGAGCGTTAATGTAACTGTTACTGGTTTTTCCAATGTAGAATTAACATTACCACCTTGATCTTGTGATAACTTTTTCCATGAATCAGGCGTAATTCTCAGTGCGAATGATGCAGGCGATGTGGCTTGGATTGTGCTGCCGTCTGAGGTTAGATCAGCCTTGGCGTTGATATTTTGTGAGGTGGTATTCAACGCAACCATGAGGTTGGAGAGATTGCCAGTTGCTTTGAATGTTGTATCTAATTTTGGGCCTATAAGAGCGAGCAATTTACCATTTTGTGCTGCAATACGATCAAGTGCATCAATAGGCAGATCCGTAATCGATGCACTTATATCCAGATAAGCAGATTGGAATTGCAATTGTGCTGCATTGTCGAGAAGATCCTTGGCAGTTGCATTAACATCTATCTTTCCATTAGATCCACCTTGCGCGATACTGCCGTTCATGTTGAGTGTAATATCAGCTGGATTCTTAAAGTCGACGACCGTATTTGGAACATTTAGTGCAATAGGTTCAATATCTGAGAACTGATATTTCACATCAATTTGTTTTGCATTCAAGGCAAATGATAGACCTGCAAGCGGGTTGCCAGGATTTGCTGGCTTCTTTACTTTCTTTTCCGAATCTGCTTTTTTCGCTTTATCTACTGGCTCTGGCCCTGCAACAGCCTCATCTAAATTGGTTCTTCCATTAGCGAGTTGAATAATGTTACCTTGAAGAGCATCGAGATTAACGTTGCCAATATCGCGTGAACCTGAAATCAGAGAACCGAGTGAGATATCTGGGAGTTGCAATGACTGGAGGGTCAATACTTCATCCCCATTAGGATCGAGCAGTTGCAAGCCTTCAATGTATTGTCCAGAAATCCAGCCAATAGAAAGAGACTTGATTTTAATCGTACCGGGGATTTGGGAGTTGGCGATGCGTAAAGCAATTGAAGTACCCGGTCCTGTACTAATGAGTGTTGGGAGAATGAGTATAAAAAAAAGAATTAGCACAATGATTGAGGCAAGTATCACACCCAGTTTGCGCTTTTTGCTTGGGACGGATGGATTTGGCGAAGACTGTTGATTCTGTTCACTCATAATAATTACCTAAAGCACAGTAATGTACATAACTTATTTGGCACTACTTATTTTGACGCTCGCAAAAGGAATAGGTTTCAAATCATTTTTTAACCGGATTTCCTATGTAAGCAATCGATCAAACGTATCGGCATCTATATAGTGCGGAATGAGGTCAAAACGGTTATCTCGATAGAGAGATCATAAGCATAGATGCATCATTCGTCACGACCAGTAAATAGCGTGTGGATTGTAATGAAAACCCTGAATAATCAGGGGAAAGTGCATTAAAAAACCACGACATGGTAAACTCCAATCGTGGCTTGTTTTATTTCAGTTAAATCAAAAAATTATAACTTATCGGCAGCAATCGAAGCAAGCTCACTACGTTCTGATTTCGCAAGCGTCATATGCCCAACGAGAGCCTGTCCCTTGAGACGTTCAATCATGTATGACAAACCGTTTGAAGATGAATCCAGATAAGGGTTGTCAATCTGAGCAACGTCGCCTGTCAGAATCAGTTTTGTGCCCTCGCCTACACGCGACACAATTGTTTTGACTTCGTGTGGCGTGAGGTTTTGTGCTTCGTCAACAATCATGAATTGATGAGGAATCGAGCGGCCACGGATGTAAGTCAGTGGTTCAAGTACCAGTTGTCCTGAATCCATGAATTGCTTAATCCGCTGTTCTGGATTTTTAGATTCAGCATGCTGCGTCCCAACACCACGTGTTGACATCAGATAAGTCAGGTTGTCGAAAATCGGCTGCATCCACACAGAAAGTTTTTCATCTTTATCACCGGGCAGATAGCCGATATCACGGCCCATTGGCATGATCGGACGAGCTACAAGGAATTTATCATAACGCTCTTCCATAAACGTTTTGTGCATACCAGCAGCAATCGCTAACAAAGTTTTACCTGTGCCAGCTTGGCCGAGCAATGTGACAAGTTTCACTTCATCATCGAGTAGCAAATCCATTGCCATGGTCTGCTGAATGTTCCTGCCCATAACACCAAAAATAGGCTTACGTGGTGTCTGAACTGGAATTAAATGATCGGTATCAGCAAGACGACGAGCGATACCGGAGTGCGATGGGTCCATTTGTGATTGCAATTTAATGAACTGGTTCGCAAATATTTCTAAAGGCTCGGTAGTGCCATCCTCATGCGTTCTTATCAAATGATCTTTGATATTATCGATGTCGATTTGTTTTTCCTGATAAAGCATATCAATCGCTTCATCTGGGACATTGACTTCTAAATAGCCTGCATAAAGCTTATCACTATCAACTTTCTGCAACTCAAAATCTTGTGTTTCAATGCCTAATGCATTCGATTTAAGACGCACGTTGATGTCTTTTGTAATGAGAATCGCTGTTTTACCATTCTCTTTAAGATTGTAAGCTACACCAATAATGCGGTTATCTGGCTTCTCTTCACGGATCATGTGCGGACGCTCTTCATCGGCAAAATCAACACGAATACGTCCACCATGTCCATTCCATTCAACGCCATCTGCAAGCTGACCCTTTTGCCTCAACCTATCCAGTTCACGGATAACCTGACGGGCATTACGGCCAACATCATCATTTTCCTTTTTGAATTTATCGAGTTCTTCCAAAACTGTGAAAGGAATCACCACTTCATTGTCAGCAAATCTAAACAACGCTGATGAATTATGCAGGAGAACGTTTGTATCGAGAACAAAGTGCTTAGTATGAATTGAATCAGAAGGTGTATTACTACTCAACGAACGATCCTCTCGTATGAAATTTTCAAGAGTCCCCTACCCCATTCCCCCGGAATAAACTCTTGTGGCAAATACATGCCTATCGCAGTTAATAATCACGTGATCAGTCAAAACCGATCCCAATGCATTTACTCATTACTGCTTTAATTTGCTCTTATTCATGGATCACCATCCTCTGTTTTTATGTCCTATCGAATCTAAACTTCTGTCACTTATTATACGTATAACAATCCCATTTTGTTCTATATTTTGTTATCGGCAAGACAGTATTAACCTAAACAAAATGATTGCGAAATTGGGTAATTTAGCTTTGATCTGACAATTTAAACGTGCTTTTGGCGTCCACTTCCTTCAGATTTATCTTGACAATCACACCTCACACTACTTTAGCTTCGTGAACGGAAAACGAGGGTGTTCTCTCTAAAGTTTTTGATTGATAGCCGGTCTGTTTGAACATTTTCGCGTAAGGTAAAAATGTATTCGCAACAATTAAAATCTTACCGTCTCTTGATAAACAAGGCTTCGCATTCTCAAGCAGATTACGCATCATTTCTAAATTCTGCTCGTGGCCTTGATGAAACGGGGGATTAGACACAATCAAATCAATTTTCTGTATTTGCTGTGGCTGATCAAGTTCGTATTCTAACTGAGGGTACCCATCTTCATTGATGAGTTTGGCTGAATAAAATTGCTTAGTCGCATCAGCTGCTCCAATTTCAACTTTGTCTTGCAGCGATTGATTAGAGGCGTTCTTCCATGCACAAGACAATGCAAGCATATCAATATCTGACATGTACACTTTCGATGCACCCAACGCAGCAGCTGCCAAACCAATCATACCTGAACCACAACCGATGTCCCATACAGACATTTCAGGTTTAATTTTCAAATGATCCAGCAGCATCTCTGTGCCGTCATCCAGATGTTCCCATGAAAACACGCCTGGCAAAGTATGGTGCTTCACAACATTTTGATTTTGCTTCACATTAAAGACACTGTAAGACTCTACCACTAACCCGGGGGTTTCCTGCCAACGTGTCTTTTTCTTTTGTTCAGCTTTAAAGCAAACACCTACACGGCAATGCTTTTTCATGATTAACGTTTCGCCTACACCGAAAAATTGAGTTGCATCTTTAATTATCGATTTTGCACCAAGCTGTGTCTGACCAACCAAAAATAATGGGGCACCATCTTTTAAGGATTGCTTAGCCGCCACAAAATGCTTACGTGCGTAGTACCGCCCCTTTGGTACTGTTAGCAATGCGACGTCATAAGAATTTTTCGCATCCGGAATAACACAATATTCGACGCGTACATTCTTGTTATTTGCGAGTTGCTCATCTAACGCCTTTGCACGCCTAAAATCCTTCACATACAGATCAATTTGTGCATTGGGATACTGCGTAGCTGCCTGCCTAACGATAAATCCCGTTGGATCTTCTAATACCAAGATTCGTTGCGGAGCATTGTCTCTAAAGTCATGTTCACAGAAAGCTTGAAATAATAATTGCTGTGCGTTGTGCAAAGCATCTCGTTTGATGCTCATGAGTGAACTCCTTGAATGGATCTCTATCTATCTCGCCGGTCGTCGGCCGCCAAAAACTGCAAATTCGAAATACTTGGCGTAACAATCCACATCAGCATAACCGATATTCCGCAACCAGTCGCATTGCTTCTCTACCGATACACAGATATCCTCGTCATGTACTTCTCCCTCACGTTCACTGCACAATTCTAAAATCTGCTGCCGTGTACAAGCGGGATCTACTTTTTGAGCATACTCGTACAAACTATCAACAAAAACATCATCACTGATCTGATTTAGCCAATCTGTAGGCGATGAAACATGCTCAATATTCAAGAACATACCACCCGGTTTGAGAACTCTAAAAATTGCCTCATACAAGCTTTTCTTTTTATCATCCTGCAAATGATGAATAGCGTATCGTGTAATCACAAGATCTTCCGATGCATCATCGATTCCACATGTTGTTGCCCAATCAACCTTACATAAATCAGCAGCAATAATGTTGATTCGATGCCTATACCCTTCAAGCCGTGCTTTGGCCTTCTCCAACATTTGCTCTGAAAAATCAATAAATATCCCATGAGAATTCGGATATTGATCGAGAATACGCTGCCCTATAACACCATCACCACATGCGATATCAACAAACCTTTCGACCGGTTTATTGTTTGCACGCAACAGTCGTCCGACTGCATTGAACTGCATATCACGGCAAGGAAGTCCATGCTGCATCATCTTTAAATACAAACTAATCATTCGTTGATCTAGCCAACTAGCATCCGACGTTCGTGATGCACTCGAATTACTTTTAGATTGCACCATATCATTCTCTTTTCAAAATATAACATCTATTTAATCGCATAAAATGCCGCGTAAATCTGATGCTTATGCAAAACATCAACTTCTCTGAACCCCACTTTTTGCAATTGTTCTATCTGCCACAGTAGTGGTCGTGGTGTGTCCTCGACTTTTATGTGCTCAAAGCAAAAATCCCGATAAGCTTCATCAACAACATCACACAAATAGTCACTATAACGTTCGCGCATATCAACATTCACTTGTTCATTTACAATGTCAATCAAATCATAAATAAACAAACTGCCACCAGGCTTTAAAGCTGCGTGCAAATTCAAAAATACATCAAGCCATTCCCGTTCATCTCGCAAGTGATGTAATACCATTGAACAAAGAATCACATCGTAGGTTTCTAAGGGCAAAACTGCATCTCGTATATCTGCACAATGCACAGTCATTTTACCAGTGGTTTTAAGACGAATCAGTGCTTCCGCATTCTTCAACATATCATCAGATAAATCAATGAGCGTAAGATCAACATCAACCTTTTCTTTCGGGCGTAATCCTCTTGCAAATCGTAATTGATCAAGTAACACCGATGAAGCAATACCTCCACCACAGCCAAGATCAAGCACACGATCCATCTGTTCATGCTGCCGAACAGCATTCGACGCAATCATTTCCAAACATAATTTGCCATCCATTAAAGCTGGCATAATCTGATTTGGATCGCTAAACATATCTGTATTTTCAGAGAAGAAACGCCGGATCTCATCTGGCGAAGAGACCTCATCTGACTTGATATTTCTCTCTGCTGTTTGGTCATCGCGTTGTATCATGGCTGGTCTCCGTCTAGCTACCTAAACGATAGGCCAACCCAAATCAATAATCATGCAATGAGCACACTTTATTATGATGATAGATTCACAGTTTTTGCTTATTTAAACGCACAAAATGCACTGCATGTGCTGTGTTTATGAAGGACATCTACCGAGGAAAATCCTGCAGACAACAAACGTTCTAGCTGCCACATTAATGGACGAGGCGAATCTTCTTTTGCGATGTAATCAAATACCGTATCACGATATGACTCGCCCTTAAAGCTCACCAAATAATCGCTATATTGCAGCCATGCATGGTCATGCAGCACTGTCTTTTCATGCTCAACAAGATCGTAAATCCATAATGCACCCCCCGGTTTCAATGACTGGTATACGCTTGCAAAAACATCATCCCACTGTTCATCTTCACGTAAATGATGAAACACCATAGCGGCCACAATGGCATCATAAGAATCATTAGCCAGTTCAATATCACGTATATCATCCTGCAACACTGTGATCTGACCAGATGTATTTTTACGAACCCGTTGACGTGCACGTTCAAGCATATTGGCACTTAAATCATTCAACGTCACATCAACATTATTTTGTTTCAATTTGCCCAGAATACGCAGAGTAAAATTCCCTGCACCACATCCAATATCCAAAACACTCTTCATTTCAGGTGCATGTTGAATCGCACAATTCGCAATCATTTCCAAGCAATCAGCCGCATCTACGGCAGCGCTCTGCCCAGTTTCATGATTAGAAAATCGTTCAACATCGTTTTCAAAACGATCACGTATTTCATTAACTGTCGATTTATTCTCGTATCCTTGTCGCATTTTTATTCCCCAAATATCTCATCAATTATTAAAAGACAGCCCTCAAATCTGAGGGCTGCCAAGTAATTTTCTATTGTCAATTTTGCGTTATGGCTGCTCTGCCAATACTGGCTCAGTTGTCGTCTTAATGCGGTTAATCGCACTAAGGTATGCCTGCACAGCAGCCTCAATAACGTCAGTCGAAAATGCACGGCCGCGCACCTTGCGATCGTTATGACGAATCTGCACAGCAACTTCACCCTGTGCATCTTTACCGCCTGTAATCGCGCGTGTTTGATACTGTTCTAACTTCACGCCAACACCAGTGATGCGTTGAATTGCTTCATAACACGCATCAATCGGGCCGTCACCAGTTGCAGCATCCATTTTTTCAGCGCCAGATGAATCACGCAACACAACTGTCGCTGTACTGATCACACCTGTACCACTAGTGATCTGGAAGCGAACGAGTTCCCAGAGCTGTCGCTCATTTTCCAACTGCTTATCAAGAATCGCTTCGATGTCTTCGTCATAAACATCTTTCTTTTTGTCAGCCAATTCTTTGAACGCATCATAAACCTTCACAAGCATCGCATCGTCAACGGTATACCCCAGTTCTTCAATACGATCTTTCAACGCATGACGACCAGAGTGTTTACCTAACACAAGCTTAGACTCAGGCACGCCAATGTCTGTAGGATTCATAATCTCATAAGTATTGCGATTCTTAAGCATGCCGTCCTGGTGAATGCCAGATTCATGCGCAAAAGCATTCTCACCTACAATCGCTTTGTTTCGCTGCACCTGTAAACCAGTCAAGTTCGAAACCATACGTGAGAGTGGATACAACTTCGAAATATTAATACCTGTCCTGAATTCTTTATAGATATCAGCACGTGTATTCAACGCCATGATAATTTCTTCTAACGCAGCGTTGCCCGCTCGTTCACCAATACCATTGATCGTACACTCAATTTGTCGAGCGCCGCCTTGAATCGCAGCAATCGAGTTTGCCACTGCAAAACCAAGGTCATTGTGACAATGTGAAGAAAGAATAATTCCCTTCTCATCAATGATCGGCAACTGCTCACGAACATACGAAAAAATATGTCCATACTCTGCAGGCATCGCATAGCCAACAGTATCAGGAATATTAATCGTCGTCGCACCCGCTTCAATCACCGCACCGGTAATATCAACCAAGTGATTCAACTCTGTACGTGAACCATCCTCAGGCGAAAACTCGACATCATGCGTATACTCACGTGCATGAGCAACAGATTTCTTCGCCAATTCAACGATCTCATCAAAAGCTTTATTCAGCTTATGCTCGCGGTGAATCTTGGATGTCGCACAGAACACGTGAATACGTGATTTTTTACCATCTTTTATCGCTTCACCCGCACGATCAATATCGCGAGGCACGCAACGTGACAAACCAGCAACGATCGAATTTTCAATCTCCTGACTAATTGCACGTACCGCATCAAAATCGCCTTGCGAAGTAATCGGGAAACCCGCTTCAATAACGTCCACACCAAGAGCTTCTAGCTGCCTAGCAATCTCCAGCTTCTCTGAATGATTGAGAGAAGCGCCCGGTGATTGTTCGCCATCACGTAGTGTGGTGTCGAAAATCCGGATGTAGTTAGCATCGTTTGTGTCAGCATCGCCAGATTTTGAATTGGTCGTAGACATTCGTCTAACTCCTGATTTGTCGAACGAAACCGTTTCGTTCATTGCCTATCAATTCATGATAGAACTTGGGATATAAAAAAACCCTGTCGGTAACTGCCGGACAGGGTATTGGAAGCTTATTTGGGAAGCGTCCCTATCCGACAGTTTTGCGCAAAATAAGTAGGCCTAGGTCGAGACCGAGGTCTAGCTGTAAGCTGCTAAGTCGAATGGAACGTTCGTTGTTCATGGTTAGTAAGGATAATCACCCCGTCCAGTCATGTCAACGCCGCGAGGCACGATCGTTCCTAAATTCGCAATATCTTGCGAAAACCTCACATTACGCTCGGTATGTCACCACCAAAAATGCATACAACTGCGTTTTCCCAGAGTTCTCGATCATGTGTGGCACGTCTGCCCTGTAATGAGCCGAGTCTCCCTTCTTCAGCACACTATTATCATCACCAGAATGAATCGTGCCCTGCCCCTTCAACACAGTCAGAAACTCCGTCGTCCCCTCAAAGTGCGATGCCGACCTCATCTGCGTGCCCGGCTCCAATCGCAACTCATAAAACTCAACATCCTTCTCTTTATTCAAAGGCGACAACGTCCTCACCTGCATCGTCTCGTCACTCTTATAAATAAACGCGGGGTCTTCACCTCGTATCACCTCAATCTGTGAATCCGACATCGCCGCATCCACCAGATGCCCCAACTGCAACCCAAAAGCTTGTGCAATCCGATAAGCCACACCCAATGTCGGATTCGCCTGCCCACGCTCTATCTGCGACAACATCGACCGCGACACACCCGACGCATCCGCCAACTGCTGCAACGTCCACCGCTGCTTTTTACGCAACTCCCTCACCTTTTCACACACAGCCTTTGTGACCGGATCAGACCCGTCATGCCGATCATGATTGGTGTCGGCTGGGCTCTCGACGTACGTATTATCCTGTTTATTCTTAGGGATATTCGTCAATTCAAGTCCAATCTTTTGTTGACTTCATTGATTCGAAGCCTTCGTGCGTCATATAAGATAGCGAACAAACTTCCAAGATATTGTAACACTACTTATTCATCGTGTGGATCGTTATGTCAGAATTAATGAATGCACTAGTTAAGCGAAAATCCGAGCCAGGCCTGTGGCTTGAGCAGGTACCCATCCCTCAAATCGCTCACAACGAGGTCCTCATCAAGATCGACCGCACAGGTATCTGCGGCACCGATCTCCACATCTACAACTGGGACCGCTGGGCACAGCAAACAATACCCGTACCTATGGTCGTAGGCCATGAGTTCGTCGGCGAAATCGTCGACATAGGCGAACACGTCTCCGACTTCCACATCGGCGACATCGTCTCAGGCGAAGGTCACGTCGTCTGTGGTCACTGCCGCAACTGCATGGCCGGTCGGCGTCATCTATGTGCTGAAACCAAAGGCATCGGCGTCAATCGCCCCGGCGCTTTCGCTGAATATCTCGCACTCCCACAAACAAACGTCTGGCTACACACTCATGGTCTTGGCCGTGATAACAAAGCCATCTTCGACCCACTCGGTAACGCTGTACACACTGCCCTTTCATTCGACGTTTTAGGCGAAGATGTACTCATCACCGGTGCAGGCTCAATCGGTTGCATGGCCGCCGCCGTTGTCAAACATGCAGGTGCCCGCTACGTCATCATCACCGACATCAACGAGTACCGTCTCGACATTGCACGAAAAATGGGCGCAACACTTGCCATCGATCCACGTGAGCGCACACTCGAAAGCGTTCGTGAAGAACTGCACATGAAAGAAGGCTTCGATATCGGCCTCGAAATGTCAGGCAACCCCAACGCCTTCCGCGACATGCTCACCAACATGTGTCACGGCGGGAAAATCGCCATGCTCGGCATCCCCTCAGAAGATATCGCTATCGACTGGAACCAAGTCGTCTTCAACATGATCACCATCAAGGGCATCTACGGCCGAGAAATGTACGAAACTTGGTACAAAATGACTGTCATGATCCAAGCCGGCCTCGACATCTCTCCAGTCATCACACACCGCTATGATTACACGAACTTTGAAAAAGGTTTCAAAGTCATGCAGTCAGGCCAATGTGGCAAAGTCATCCTTTATTGGGACCAAAACAACAAACCACCAGAAGTTCAGTGAACCTCTATCCACTGATTAGAACGCACAGGGGATAACAATATGTACGGTCAGTTCCAGCAGCACCTGCAATCACAACTTGACTCAATACAAGAAGCAGGTCTCTATAAAAACGAACGACTCATTAGCACACCACAGCAAGCCCACATCGGCGTTTACCGTCCTGAAGACAAAGACGGCAGCAAGCCCATCCTCAACATGTGCGCAAACAACTATCTCGGACTAGCCGACCATCCCGAAATCATTGAAGCCGCACAAAAAGCCATGAACCAATACGGCTACGGCCTCGCATCCGTTCGCTTCATCTGTGGTACGCAAACCATCCACAAACAACTCGAAGAAAAACTCTCTGAATTCCTAGGTACCGAATCAACCATCCTCTACTCCTCATGTTTCGACGCTAACGGCGGCCTCTTCGAAACACTTCTCAATGAAGAAGACGCCATCATCTCTGACCAACTCAACCACGCATCCATCATCGACGGCATACGGCTCTGCAAAGCCAAACGCTACCGTTACGGTAATAACAATATGGATGACCTCGAAGCCAAACTCAAAAAAGCCAATAAAGAAGGTGCCCGCTATAAACTCATCACTACCGACGGCGTCTTCTCAATGGACGGCCACATCGCCCAACTCGATAAAGTCTGTGATTTAGCTGAAAAATACAACGCCCTCGTTCACTTCGATGACTGCCACGCCACCGGTTTCCTCGGCAAAACTGGTCGCGGCACTCACGAACATCGCAACTGCATCGATCGTATTGACATCACCACCGGCACCCTCGGTAAAGCCGTCGGCGGCGCATCCGGCGGCTACACATCAGGTAAAAAAGAAGTTATCGATTTACTTCGTCAACGCTCCCGCCCCTACCTCTTCTCAAACGCACTCGCGCCATCCATCGTCGGCGCTTCACTCAAGTCAATCGAGCTCATGACATCTTCAACCGAACTGCGTGACAAACTCGCTGACAACACTAAACACTTCCGTGAAGCCATCAGCCAATCAGGCTTCGAAGTCCTCGAAGGCGAACACCCCATCACTCCCATCATGATCGGCGACGCAAGAAAAGCAGCCGAACTTGCAGACAATATGCTCGAACGTGGCGTCTACGTCATCGCCTTCTCATACCCCGTCGTCCCTGAAGACCAAGCACGCATCCGCGTTCAGGTCTCCGCCGCCCACGAGATCGACGACCTCAACTACGCTGTTGATCAATTCACAGCCGCAAAGAAAGAACTCGGCATATAAACCAACTTAAACTTAGCCGCCGATCCACGATCGGCGCGCCCTCACCCCTCACAACCACATCACCCATTCCATAACAAACATAACAACTTAAAAACCAGTGCAAAACGTGTGCATCACAACATTTCCATTACAATGCACACATGTCCGATCTCCTCCCCATCTTCGCACCATACTCAGGTTGGTTCGTCTTATCCTTCCTCTTCATCCTCGGCCTCACCACATCCACATACGGCTTCCTGCGTGATCGCCATAAACCATACCCACGCTGCCCTAAGTGTCGCTACAACCTCACCGGCATCGAAAACTACAACGACACATCATGCCCCGAATGTGGCACACCCATCAACCAACAATCAAATCTCTTCCTCACCAAACGATCCTACAAACTCATCGCCCTCGGCCTAATCATCGCCTTCGCTTTCCCCATCTTCGTCATACAGCGCAGAGTTAGACAATACGGCTGGGTCTATTACACCTACGTCGGCCCTCTCTACTACATCCTCCCCGACGTTACGATCAAATCCACAACCACTGCCGGTATCACATTCACACAAACCATCGACCGCAAAAAGTACTACACAGGTTTCTCAGGAACAACCTTCTTAACAATTTCATTAAACAATAAAACCAACACACAAAAACAAGGTTACCGCTGGTTTTTCGATTTCTACGATGGCGATGGCTTTGATGATAAAACTAAAATCCTCGGTAAAGACATCACCGGCAACGGCCATCCCAACTTCGCCTACTATGAATGGTCAGGCGGCGCTCACTGTTGCTACACCACAACCATCATCGAGAAACGCGACAACCAAATCGTCACACTCTTTGAACAAGAACTCGGCAACTCTAACATACGATTAGAAGATCTCGACAACGACACATTCCCCGAACTCGTCATCCATGACGACACCTTCGCCTACTGGAACACGTCCTTCGCGGGCTCACCTTTTCCAAAAACTATTTTCAAGTTCGATGGCAACCAGTACACCATTTACCCACAACTCATGAAATCCCCTCCCCTCACCCAAGATCAAATCACCGCATTCCTCGACAAACTAAAAGCCGAAGAATCCAAGCCTGAATACCAATCCATTAAATTCGAACTATTCCAGTCTCAATTCACGGACTTGTTCTACACCGGCAATGCCCCCCAAGCCTTCACCCTTCTCGACCTCGCATACCCCTCTAACACCATCTCAATCAGCGGCCAAATATCATCAAAAGATCAATTTATCTCTGAATTTAAAGCACAAATCCAAAAATCTCCCTACTACACCGCGATCCGCAAGCTCAATGGGGATATATTTGAGGACTGAGCAAATTTAACCATAATGGTTGAACTGGGAGTGAGTGTGGACCCTCCCTCATCCG
Organism: Planctomycetota bacterium; assembly: GCA_016350165.1. GTDB lineage: Bacteria > Planctomycetota > Phycisphaerae > Phycisphaerales > Phycisphaeraceae > Poriferisphaera. Next base: position 821,842 of record CP066225.1, read on the forward strand.
CGATTCTGCCTCGCAGCCTCGCGCAACAATATAAAACTCAAACATCGGAGATAATCCATGACGGCTACAACCGGCGAACGTATCACATTATCCGGCGGCAAACTCAATGTACCGAATCACCCTGTCATTCCTTTCATCGAAGGTGACGGCACAGGCCGCGACATCTGGAAAGCATCTCAAGCCGTCCTTGATGCAGCAGTCGAAAAAGCCTACGGCGGCGAAAAGAAAATTGCATGGATGGAAGTGCTCGCAGGCGAAAAAGCTTTCGACACCACCGGTGATTGGCTCCCAAAACAAACCCTTGAAGCATTCGACACATTCCTCGTCGGCATCAAAGGCCCTCTCACAACCCCAGTCGGCGGAGGCATCCGCTCACTCAACGTAGCCCTCCGTCAAATCCTCGACCTCTACGTCTGCCTCCGCCCTGTCCGCTACTTTGATGGCGTTCCTTCACCAGTTAAATCACCTGAACTCACCGACATGGTGATCTTCCGTGAAAACTCAGAAGACATCTACGCAGGCATCGAATTCGAAGACGGCTCAGAAGACTGCAAAAAGTTCAAAGAGCTCTTCACTGAAGCTTTTCCTGAAAAAGCTAAGAAAATCCGCTTCCCAGAAACCACCGGCATCGGTATCAAGCCAATCTCCAAAGACGGCACATACCGCCTCGTCCGCGCAGCCATTCAATACGCAATCGACAACGACAAAGACTCCGTGACACTTGTCCACAAGGGCAACATCATGAAGTTCACCGAAGGCGCATTCCGTGACTGGGGCTACCAGATCGCAAAAGAAGAATTCGGCGCTACCGAACTCGACGGCGGCCCATGGTGCACTTTCAATAACCCAAACACCGGCACAACCATCACCATCAAAGATGTCATCGCCGACGCATTCCTACAGCAAATCCTCACCCGCCCTGCTGAATATTCAGTCATCGCAACCATGAACCTCAACGGCGACTACATCTCCGACGCACTCGCAGCATGTGTAGGCGGCATCGGCATCGCACCTGGTGGCAACATCAACTACGACACAGGCCACGCCATCTTCGAGGCAACCCACGGCACCGCACCGAAGTACGCCGACCAAGACAAGGTCAACCCAGGCTCCGTCATCCTCTCAGGCGAAATGATGTTCCGCTTCCTAGGCTGGACAGAAGCCGCCGACCTCATCATCAAAGGCATGAACGGCGCCATCGGCTCTAAGACCGTCACCTACGACTTCGAGCGTCTCATGGAAGGTGCAAAGCTTCTCAAATGCTCCGAGTTCGGCCAAGCCATGATCAAACACATGGACTAATTCACCTCGATATTCATAGCACTTTAAGCCGAATATCAAAATAACATGACCGATAACAACCGCTCATCCTGATGGGCGGTTTTTTCATACAACCCTTGCCTAATCAACCACTTCACTTCATTTACCAATCTCCATCTAATCAACCGCTACACAATCCTCCTCAGCACCACAACCTACCCACACACTCGCAATCTCTCACATCTCGAAAACCCCCACCATGACGATGATCCATTCAAGCAATTGATCCCAACCTGCCCGACAGCAGGCTGCGTAAATACTTCTCCATAAAGCTGACAATACTCAGCAGCAGATTAACGGAAGTCCCGTTTATATCGCAACGACCAACTGGTAAACGAGCAAGTATTTTCGCGAAATGCACTATAAGGAGCATACCATGTGGAAAGGATATCTACTTCTAACTCACGCATTGAGCCATTCAGGCATCGGACCACTCATCGTCCGTCTGATGGTCGGCTTCGTCTTCTTCTTTCACGGCTCACAAAAACTCTTCGGCTGGTTTGACGGCCCCGGCATCGAAAACGCAACTCGTTTCTTCACCGAAATGAATATCCCCATGCCTGAAATCAGTGTATGGGTTGCAGCATGTACCGAATTCGGTGGCGGCATCCTCCTCGCCCTCGGCTTCCTCACAAGACCCGTCTCACTACTACTCGCCACCGTCATGCTCACAGCAGCATACGTCGTCCACAGCCCCAACGGCTTCGACTTTGCAAACAACGGCTACGAATACCAAGCCGTCCTCGCAGCCGTAACTCTCGGCTTCGTCCTCGGCGGCCCCGGTCGCATCAGCTTCGATCGCATCTGCTGTCTCTGCTGTAAAAAGAACTGCGACGAAAACATGTGCCCAGTGGGTAAAAAAGAAGACAAGCCCGAAGAAGGCGAACAAACATAAATCTCCAAACCTGTTCTTGATTTATTGCACTTTAACCCGCTTTTTAAGCGGGTTTTTTAATACCCCCACTCATCCATTACAATAGTGCTTCATCAGTTACACCATCACTGCGAGGTCAACGTGAAGTACGAAACACAAATCGAACTTGAAGACATTCTTGAAACAACCTTTCAGGACATGAAACTCACCTCAAGCGAGTCACACGCTCTCCGCCAGGTCGTCGATGATTTCAAAACCGATCACCAGTCCCTCGCCTTCCTTCGAAACACAGCCTTCGCCATCGCACGTAAACACATCAAAGCATCACCTATTCAGGTATTAGACTGGCTACAGCGCGTCGACAAAATCATCGACAACGCAACACGCAACACCAACACCCGCACACACCAACGCCAACCCATCGCCTGTTTCTCACCTGGCACAACCTGTCTACAACTCATCACTGAATCCCTTCAACACGCACGCATATCCATCGACATCTGCGTTTTTACCATCACTGACAACCGCATCACCGAGCAACTCATCGACATCCATAACGAAGGCATCCCCATTCGTATCATCTCCGACGATGACAAATCCACCGACGATGGTTCCGACATCCAACGCCTCAAACGTGCAGGCATCCCAACGCGCATGGACCTCACCTCAAATCACATGCACCACAAATTCGCTATCATTGATGACAAAACCCTTCTCACCGGCTCATACAACTGGACCCGTGGCGCATTACATAACCACGAAAACATCTTACGTTTTCATGACGCAGCTATGATCAAAGAATATTCAAAAACCTTCAATCAGCTGTGGAGAGAATTCAACCCCAACCGTCACTAATCATCAGTTAGACCCCAAGATCATCCTGATACCGCTTCACGCATTCAATAATCTCTCGCGACGCAGCATCACCACCATCCCACCCCAACGTCTGAACATTATTATCACCTTCTAATTGCTTATACGTTGCAAAGAAGTGCTCAACCTCTCTCAAAAAGTGTGGAGGCACGCGCCATAAATCTCGATAGTCCGCAAAGATTGGATCAGTATTAGGCACCGCTAACACTTTAAAATCATTATCACCTCGATCAACCATCCTGAACAAACCCAGCGGCCGCGCCTCAATCAAACAACCCGAAAACGTCGGCTCATTCACCATAATCAAAACGTCCAACGGGTCTCCATCCTCCGCCAACGTCTGTGGTATGTACCCATAATCACCCGGATACATCGCTGATGAATACAGATATCGATCCAACTTGATCATCCCTGTCTTCTTATCAACCTCAAACTTCGAACGTCTACCTTTTGGTATCTCGACTATCGCATTAATCACCTCAGGCAAATTCGGCCCTGGTGTGATCTTCGAAAATGCATCTGAACTCGGCATGATCAACTCCTCGTATTGATTCACTCACCAAACTTTTTGTCATTTTAGTCATCACCCCTCCCCTTTTTCTCGCATTCGGGTGTTATACCAATTCTCGACCGTCTCGTGACTAATTCTCACATATTTTCTCTAAATATTTCTTTTATTGTCGCTTTTTCACCTTTTTCTTCCCCAATAACCACCCTAAAAACACCGCCAAAACACCCCTGTTTATCCTTATATCACTTCGTAAATTTCTAACCAATACTTGTCACACTTTTCTATTCACAGATTCATTTATTTTCGCTACAATTGGCGATTGCGAAAAAAGAGAAAAGAATAGGAAAAAAATGTATGACAACCACAAAACAAGATCAGACACATGTCGATCAGGAGTTATCACAACTCCTGAACCAAGCGGTTGAACTAACGGGCAGAGATCCAAACGGTTCAAGAGGAAAACGCATCAGGGAAATGATGCACACAGTTTGTAAACTTTCAAAAGACAATGCCGATCACGGCGAAGTTAAACTTCTCTCCCATTCACTCAAGGAAATGCGCTACGCATTAAAAGTCTTCCGCCAATACCCCGGCAAAAGAATCTCAATCTTCGGTTCCGCCAGAACGCCTGAAGACCATCCCGACTACATCGCCTGCGTTAAGTTCTCAAAAGCTCTCGCAGAAAAAGGTTGGAACGTTATCACCGGTGCAGGTGACGGCATCATGCGCGCTGGACACGGCGGCGCAGGTACCGACAAATCATTCGGCGTCTCAATCTCTCTACCTTTCGAAACCACCGCCAACGATATCATTCAAGGCGACCCAAAACTCATCAACTTCCGATACTTCTTCACTCGCAAACTCATGTTCATGTGGCACTCACAAGCTGTCGCACTCTTCCCCGGTGGCTTCGGCACACAAGACGAAGGCTTCGAAGCACTAACACTCATCCAAACCGGTAAAGCACCGATCGTCCCTGTCGTATGTGTCGACCCTCCAGGCGGCAAGTACTGGCACCACTGGGCAAACTACATCGAACACTCACTACTCGACTACGGCTGGATCAGCGAAGAAGATAAAAACCTTTACTTCATCACCGATGACCACAACAAAGCCGCAGCACACATCCAACACTTCTACCGCAACTACCACTCACAGCGATTTGTTTACGACACAATGGTCATCCGCATCAACCGTGCGATCACCAACGAACAGCTCGATCAACTCAACGATGACTTCGGCTGCCTCGTAAAATCAGGCAAGATCAACCAAGGCCCTGCCCTACAACAAGAGCACAACGAACACAAACAACTCCCACGAATCTACTTCGATTCGCACAAAAACCAGTACGGCACCCTTCGCAGACTCATCGATAAACTCAACGATTTCGATGTGATCAACAACCCTGCAATTTCCGACTAATCACCAGTTAGTCTAACATTGCATTAGACATTAAAAACTCAAAAATATAAACAAGATCTCTATTCGCACGCCAGGCTCAATAACGCCTGGCGTTTTTTATTACCCAAACCTCAACCAATCCCATATCTACAACCCACATCCACATTCTCTTTTCTTCTCAACCAACCAACGATACGCTCCAGTGAAACATCTCACCAAACACCAAATCTTCTACAACTCAAGTAGCCGGTGATCCACGATCGCCGGAAACCCTCACCACCTCATCCCACAATACAAAACAACTGCACCACTACCCTACCAACGATACGCTTTAGTGGAACAACACATCCCCACCCTTCACTTGCGTTTTTCTAGCACCTAACCGCTAGCATGCCCCACCATCTTCCACATCAAAATCCCCGCCGCCACCGACACATTTAACGAATCCGCTTCTGCTCTAACCGGTATCACAACCTTCGCATCACAAACCTCAAGCACCTCATCACTAAGTCCCGCAGGCTCATTCCCCATCACCAAAGCCACACCCCCACGCTCCACCTCAAACGCATCAACACTCACCGCATCTTCCATCAGCGCCGCCCCAACCACACACATCCCCTTCGCCTGAAACCCCTGCAATTCTCCCACCAAATCGTTCGTCCTAACCATCGGCAACCCAAACACATTACCCATCGATACCCGCACAACCCTTCTCGCAAACGGGCTCACCCCCCTCTCACCCAATAACACACCCTTCACCCCAAGCGCAGCTGCCGTCCGAATCATCACACCCAAATTCTCCTCATTCTCACAATGCTCACACACAAGCACACAACCCTCCCCAACCAAATCCGTTACCTCATACTTCTTCACCATCCGTCCACATGCCATCACCCCACGTGTAAACGGATAACCACACACCGCATCAAAAATCACTCTATCCACACAATAGACTGTACCACCAAACACACCATCAACCTCATGACAAAACTTCGCCGCCCTCCCCTTTTCACACAAAACAGCTTCAATCTCAAACCGATCCCCATTCCTCATCAATCGCTTCACAGGCTCAACCCCCTCCACCACAAACCTCGCACACATATCATCCTCCCCACCTCGCCGCTTCAGCACATCACCAAACACACGTAACCGCTCATCCCCCACATCATCAATCTCAACAAGTTCAATAGCCATCCCAGCATCATACCCGACTACCCCCACAAAACCATCCACCCCCTCCATTCACACACAACATCACGATCCATCCAACGAACGCTTAATGAAAATTCTCAACCACTCACCCCATGCTTACAACCAACGACACGTTTTAGTGCTACTACCCACTTCTCACAATTTCCCATTATTCAACAATCCGCTTGAGTTAAACATCCAATTACCATTACCCATCGTGCGCACAAAAACGAATACCCCTCAAAAAAACGCGCAATTTACTCATCATTTCTAACCATTTCTTCCTGTTTTCACACCATTTCTAACCATTTCCAGCCAATTCCATCCCATTCCTAAATCCCAAAATAAGGACTTGCGCACACCCCCTCCACAACGTGCGCACATTCACGCAAAACCAACACGCACTGCCGTTCATAACTTCTTTATTTTCGATCCAATTTCACAATTTCGATCATCAATTTCACAATATCAACCAAAACTAATTTCAAAACCCACCGTTATTCGTGCACTTCAAAAACAAAACTCAAATCATTTCATGCGCGCCCACACATAAAACCGATCGCATGCCACGCCAAAATTTAAACAAAAAAAAATGCCCGATCTAACGACCGAGCATTTCGTTCTAACTTTAATTCAAGCTTTTAGCATTAAACCCAATCAGGATTCAACCGCAATTTCTTCTTCATCCACCACATCTGTAATCGCAGCTTCAACTTCTACTGGATCTTTACCTTCCAGCATCGCCGCCAACTTGCGCCGCATCGGCGACATCTGCGCCACCTCTTCCACCGCCTCCTCAGCAACTTCCGCCGCATCGGATTCCTCTGCAGCCTCAGCCACTTCTTCAAACATCGCCGCTGCTTCTTCCGCGACCGCAGGCTCGATCACCGCCGGCCCTTCATTCACATCAATCTCTGCCTGCTTAGTCACCTTCTCATCCGCAGCATTCTGTGCTTCGACTGCCGAATCTGAAATCTGACCATCAGCATCAACTTCATCAAACTGAACTGCAACACGCTTCGATACACCGCGTTCCTGCATCGTGATACCGTACATGATGTTACATGCCTGCATCGTGCGCTTATGGTGAGTAATCACAATAAAGTGTGATACATCCAGGAAGCTCTGAACAATCTGTGTGAAGCGTTCAACGTTTGCTTCGTCGAGCGCCGCATCAACTTCGTCGAGAATCGCATACGGTGACGGACGGCTCTTGAAGATTGCCATCAACAATGCAATCGCGGTCATCGTCTTCTCGCCACCGGAAAGCTGTGACAATGCACGTGGTTCTTTTCCTGGAGGCTTCGCCATGATGTTAATGCCAGCTTCGAGTACGTCGATCTCGCCGTCCTCGTCAGCTTCCATCACAACATCAGCACGGCCACCGCCAAACAACTTACGGAACAAGCCATCCTTGCTGCCGAAGTTCTCACGAATTTCATCGAATGTCTTCATGAACATCGTGCGTGAGTTGGTGTTGATTTCATCGATCAACGATTCGAGCTGCTCTTTTGCTTCCTCGATATCTTTAACTTGATCGATCAAATCGTCGTGACGGACTTCGAGGTCTTCCTGCTCTGCGATTGCATCGAGGTTAACGTTACCCAGACGATGGATCTTGCCGCGAAGCTCGTTGATTTCTGATTCAACGACATCCCATTGAATGACAAACGGATCAACAGGCTCATCAAGTTCGCTGAGCGCTTTGATATCGATCGGTGCTTCAACTTCTGCGTTGCCGAGACACCAGATTTCTAACACTGCGTTAGCTGCTTCTTCGAGTGCTTCCTGGTGACGCTTGTATTCGTAAACGGAGATACGGTAATCGCCGGTCGCTTTGCGGTATGTTTGCTTAACATCAAGATCGAGTTGTTCTGCACCACGTTGCTGCACACCTTCGAGTTTGACTTCGAATTCGCGTTTGCCCATCTCAAGTTTGTGCAGACGATTGTCTGCTTTATTAAGTGCTTTGCGGTGTTTCTTGACGTTAAGTTTCAGTTCAGTGAGCAGTTCTTCTGCGTGATCAGCTTTTTCACCGATCTCTTTACACTGCACTGTAAGTGTTTCGAGTTTTTCTGCAGCATCTTCTGCTTCAACCTTTGCATCAGCTTCGGTTGTTTCGAGTTCATCGATGCGGCCGCGATGTGAGACGAGTTGATCTTCGAGCATCTTACGCTGACGTGAAACGTCTGCGGTTGCGATCTCAATCTGACGAAGTTGCTTCTGTGCAGATGAGAGTTGTGCTGCAATCTGCCCCGCTTCAACTCGAATATTGCTGACAGCTTCGCGTGCCTCTTCCGCTTCGCGGATCATGCCTGCAATGCCTTCCTCAGCAGCAGTGACTGCTTCGTCACGTGCGTTTGATTCTTCTTCAAGTTGATCAGCTTCGCTGCGGTTTTGTTCGCGTTTTTCAGCTGTATCTTTGAGTTGCGAGTGAATCTGTTCAATCTCTTCAGAAAGACCGGGTTGTTCGCGTTCGAGGCGCTCAACTTGGCCGTTGAGAGATTCGATGCGTGATTCGAGCTTATTACTGACAGCGGTTGCGTCGTAGATTGATTTGCGGAGTTCGCTGGTCACCTTCTCGACGTGTGCTGCGTTTTCTGAGAGTTCGCTGAGCTGTTGTGTGTCTGCTTCGATCTTCACATCTAACTCAGAGATAGATTTCTCGAGCGAGGAAAGTTCGGAACGACGACTGATGAGACCGCCCATTGTGCCGGACGTTGGCCCTGCGTATACGTGGCAGTCAGCATCGAGGAGTTCGCCATTTTTTGTGACAAATCGGCAACCGGATGGCAATACGGAACGCATCATCATAGCGGCATCGAGATCACGGACGACCCATGTTTGGCCGAGTACGCGATGTGCGATTGGGCCGAGCCAATCTGGATAGTCAACGAGGTCGATGACTTTGGTCATGCCTGCAAAACCGGGATGGTTCATATCGACAGGTAATGGAAGCATTGGCTGATCGATCGCGAGGAATGAAACGCGACCTGCGAGTGCCTCGATTGCTTCCTTGCCATCTTCTGTGCTGCATATATCTGCGAGGCGATTGACGACGATTGCCTGTTGGTACTCGCCGAGTGCTGCTTCGACGATTGCTGCGTCTTCGACGTCAGCTTCGATGAGCTCAGCGAGCATGCCACGGACGAACTGGAATGTACCTTCGCCCTCTTCGGTTTCTGAATGAGCGAGGACAGCTTTTACGGGATCGCTAACGCCTTCCTGATTCTCTTCCATTTCCTGCAAGACACTACGACGTGAATCGAGTGCTGAGCGTTCCTGCTTATAATCACCGAGACGCTGCGAGATTTCTTTTTGCTGTGAGTCGAACTGTTCGCCACGAAGTTGCTCTTCTTCGAGCTGCTTCTGCTCTTGCTCTAACAGTTGCTTAGCCTCTTCGCGTTTTGAAGTTGCATCATCACGTTCGGTGAGGAGGCCTTCGAGTTGCTCGCCGATGTCGGCAGCGCGGCGGTCGATCTTTTCGCGTGTCGAGTGCAGTGAGTTTTCATAAACTTCGAGCGATTGGATTTCGCTGCGGAGTTTGTTTACGCGTGAAACCATCTTGTTGATGCCACGCTTTTCATCTTCGAGTTCGCGACGTTTTTCACTGGCTTCCTGCTGAAGGCTTTGATAAGTTTCACGCGCTTCTTCAAGACGTGATTCGATTGAACCTTCTTTTTCAGCGAGTTCTTCAGCGAGTTTTGAAGTTTCTTCCTGCTCGTCGGTCAGTTGTCGGCCGCGTTCGGTGAGTTCTTCGAGACGATTGGCGTCGCGTTGAATCTGACCTTTAAGATCGCCAAGCGTTGTGGCTGCGAAACGTTGACGCTGCTCAGCTTTTTCCTTGCGGGACTGCTGCGACATGCGTTCATGTTCGAGTTGCTTTTGCTGGTCAATGACAGCTTTGCCTTCGACTTCAGCATCTGCGAGTGCTTGTTCATGTTTGGTCAGTTCACGTGCAGCGAACGCGCGATCTGATTCTGCTTGTTCAAGTTCTTCGGTGAGGCCTGAAAGACCTTCTTCGAGCTTGTGATATTCAGCGAGTGCGTATTGAAGTTGCAACTCACGAAGTCTCACGGAGTAGTTCTGGTATGAACGAGCACGAGCGGCTTGCATCTTGACTGAACGAAGACGACGTTCGGTTTCTTCGAGTCGCGTGCGGCAAAGATTGAGGTTGGTTTCCGTACGCTCTAACTTACGGATAGCCTCTTTCTTGCGTGCTTTAAATTTACTGATACCTGCAGCTTCTTCGAAGATTGAGCGGCGTTCTTTGGAGTTGGACTCAAGCATACGAGCGACTTTGCCCTGCTCAATGACGGAGTAGGCTTCGGTGCCGACGCCGGTGTCCATGAACATTTCTTTAACGTCACGCAATCGAGCACGACGGTTATTGATGAGGTATTCGCTGGTACCATCACGATAGAGTTGGCGTGTGACCGCAACTTCATCGACGTCGAGCGGTAGCCGCCTAATGCCGGTGTCTTTAACGGGCAAATTTTCGAATGTGAGTGTGACGCTTGCCATACCGCTTGGTTTACGAGCGGAGGAGCCGTTGAAGATAACGTCCTGCATGGCACCACCACGCAGTGACTTGGCAGACTGTTCACCGAGAACCCATTTGATGGCGTCAACGACGTTGGACTTACCACAGCCGTTGGGACCGACGATGCCGACAATCGGCGCGTCGAAGTTAATCTCGGTCTTATCCGCAAAAGATTTGAAACCCGCAAGGGTCAGCTTTGCTAATCGCATATCGCTTACCGACCTCCATGTCGCTTAATTTGTACAGAGCCAGCTCCGCTGGCATCTCCCCTCAAGTGATAACCTTGCCGTTGACTGAGTCAGTGTGCGTCCCGCACAAAAAGTCGTGTGGCAGAAGGTGTCGCCTTGATTGTCACAACTTGCCCATCATACGCAAATGGAGCATTTCCGCCACCCACTGAATAACGTTCATTATCGCTTAAAGGTGGCACTGAGTCGAGTCCAAATCGAAATTCTGCCTACACTTGCGTAAATCCACGATATCCGAGGGAGGTGTGGGTGTAAATGGGGGTTGATCTCTACCCAGCTTACCAAGATGTGAGGTAAAAAAGTGATCTTTCCACAATGGGATCGAGGGTAACCGGAGCGATTAGAAGAGGGTTATGAGGGGCAAATGACACAAAAAAGCCCCAGACAGCATAGGCTATCCGGGGCTGGAATTTATCAAGTTTGCGGAGGCTTACTCAGCTTGCTCTGAGGTTTCAGGACGTGAAGATTCAGGTCTTGAAGCATCAGGGCGACGGAGCTGAGACTGCATGGTCGTCGGTGCACCGATGCGTGTTGGCTCCTGCTCTTCAAGCTTGGTGACTGACTCTGAGATAATTTCGGAATCAGGTCGAGCAGACTCGATGTCGTTGTCCTTCTGGAAATCGTCAATGCGCTGCTGGAGAGGCGTCTTGTAGAGTTCGATTGGGACATCGATGTAACCTGACTTACAGAGCTTGTAGATCGCATCGGAGACCTGTGAGTAGGTGAGGTCGAGGCCGGGTTGATCTTCGAAGTTAGCCTGCTGGTGACCGAGCAGGTAGACGAGCGTGGCAACGGTGCCGGGGATCTCGTACTGCTTGGCTTGTGATGCCAAATCACGTGCTTTCATTTTGTCTTTCATGCTTGCGATAAGTTCAGCACGTTCACGTGGGGTCATACGGTAGTAGACGGTTGTGGTGTAAGTTGCCGCTGTATTCAAAACGTTAATTGCGTTTGGATCGACAACTGACTTGTTAGGACGAAGCATGAGGCGGTCATTCCAGATTGATGCGAAGCCTTTTTCAGAGAGCTTCATTTGGTCATCAAAGAGGACAATGCGTGGGATGCCGTATTCGTGTGTGATGTAGATGAGTGGCTTGTCGACGCCTTGAATACGGTCGATGAGGAATTTCACTTCCTCATTGCCATCACGGACGACATAGCGGTTGAGGTACTCGTGACCAACGATGGCGATGCTGTTGTATGCAGCAAGGCGTACCGAACGGACATCGTCATTGAGCAGTTTACCGAGTGCAGCTGCGCCACTTGTTGAATCTGGAAGATATACAAGTAATTCAGCGGCAAATTGTCTGGCTTTCCAATCACTACCACTCGACATCTCTAACAGATGCTTAGAAGCGAGTTCATCACCGAGCCATGCACCTGCAGATAGAGCGGCACGACGCATGTGTGGGATATCGTGATCATAGATGATACGCAGCACTTCAAGCGACATTTTGCCAAGAGCACGCCATGCTTGAACGACGCGTTTTTCTTCTACTGGGAATTGTTCGAGAACACGAGCGAGATTCGCAGCTTGTCGTGCTTCAAAACCAGGGCTTACTTCGATGTATGTGCTTTGAATGAGTTCAAGCAACTCATCGGTACGATAAGCCCAACGCTGCGGGACGGTGATATCGATGTATGTATCGGTTTTCGCTTCAGCAATATCTTTTGCATCCTTGTAGTCGCCGTATTTTTCATTGATACGATCAGCGATCATACGTGAACGCGTGAAGCTTGGGACATTCAGGACAAGGCGCAGGTCACGGTTTTTCTTAACTTCCCCACCTGCAATGACAACAGCCTGACGACTGAATTCACGACGTTGCTTTTGGTCAGTGAGATCATTGATACTTGGTGGCATGTAGACGGGGCCAACGGCACTGGCTTCAGTTTTGATAAAGCGACCGGGGAATTGGACGCCGCCGGGCTTGAGTTCTGTACGCCAAAGACGTCCGCTCTCAACACTGGTCGTGTCGGTGCCTGGGAGTGCAGAAACGAGTAAGTCAAAGCGTTGACCTTTCACTGCACCGGGAGGGATCATGCCTTCAACAGCAACGATAGCAGAACCTTTATCACCAAGCATGCGTTCAGGGCTGAGCCAACCGTAGCCTTTGGAAGGTGTGCCGACACCTTGCTTGCGAAGTTCGTTAATCATGAACTGTTTGAGGTGTTGAGGGATTTGGACGGAACCTGTGTTCTCCAGGTCAACGACCAAGCTGTAGTTTGAGACGAGCATAGGCGAATAGCCGTCCAAGGTCGCGAGAGAGCCAATCGTACCATGGAGGTATGAGGGGCCACGGAACTTGGGCATTGGTTTAGCGCCAGGTGCGGCTTTTGGCTTTTCAATTGTGCAGCCAGGTAAACTCAAGCTCATTGCACAGACAGCTGCAATTGAAAGTGCTGCTACACCCATGCTGACAGTTCTGACAACCTGTTTCTTCATCTTTTTGTTCATCCGATCTCGGCTTCCAGGAGGGATTACACATTTCATAGGAGCCCAAAGGTAGGACCCGTATTGTCCCTGATCTCGCACATGCCAGTCAAGAACATTTCAATGACCAGCAACCTTTTTGCTCCGCCCCATTCCAACTCTCAACCCGTAATGCCCGCACATATCCTACCAAACCCGCCATAAATGTCAGTTTAACCCCCGAACTTGCTCCACAACCCGCCAGTCGTTGCTAAACTAATCACATGCCTATGCAAAAAGATATCGAACGCGTGCTCATTACCCGCGAGCAAATCGACCAACGTCTTGATGAACTCGCAACTCAGATTCACGACGACATCCTCGCCGAGGCCCCCTCATGCCCCGACAATGGCACGCCAATCATCCCTGACATCACTCTTATCCCGATTCTGACAGGCTCCATCATCTTCGTGGCTGACCTGATTCGGCGTTTGCCTTTGAAGATGCAGATCCGTGTCATGTCTGTGACCTCATACCCCGGTACTTCCACCTCTTCCAAGGGTGCATCCGTCGAAGCGGCCCTGACTCGCCTGCCTGAACGTCTTGATGGGCATCATGTGCTGATCATCGATGACATCCTCGACTCTGGTAATACGCTAAAAGTTGTCAAAGAGATCATTGCTAAGAAAAATCCCACATCCATGCGTTCATGCATGCTTTTACGTAAGCAACGTCCCGAAGCAATGGCTGAAACCTGTGAATACGTCGCTTTCGATATTCCCGACGAATTTGTTATAGGCTACGGCCTCGATTATGACGATTATTATCGTAACCTCCCTGAAATCTGTACCCTCAGGCCTGAGGTATACGAAAACGACATCAAGTAATCACTGCCTCACCTACTCAGACGCACGCAAGTACAAACAGATCTAATACGACTTAATTTTTCTCACGCGCAGAAATGCAATCTCGTCAAACAGGAGCAGCGGCACCATGTTCCTCACATCAACGACAACTCAATCACCCAAACTACCTCGCACTTCAAATTGTGCTGAGAACCCATCCTCTTCACGCCCTACCCCATCGCTGCACTATGCCGACGACGGGCTCACCCCTGAGATTGAAACCACCATCCGTCCCGGTGCCATGATCCCACCCGACGTCCTCCAGCCCGGCGAGACCATCATTCTCCTGATCAAGCCCTCACTGCTCTATGTCGTTCTCGCACCGCTACGCACACTCACTATCTTCCTGATCATTACGCTCGTCGCACTCGCAGCCAATAACTATATCTATCAATTTTACGATAGCAGCGACATTGCCTTCCTTGGCTTCATCGCTATCGGTGCTCGCATCTTTTGGCAATTCGTTGAATGGCTTTCTCGCACATACATCCTCACCGACCAACGCCTCATACGCATCAAAGGCGTCACCAATGTTTCTGTTTATGAAACACCTCTCTCAAACATTCAACAAACTGAAGTCATCCGTTCAATACGCGAACAACTTACAGGTCTCGGCACACTTGCTTTTTCCACTGCAGGCACAGGCTACATAGATGCATATTGGGTGATGATTAACAACCCTTATGAAGTGCAAAATACAATCATCAAAACGATCAACCGTTACGGCGGCCGCAATTCCAAAACATAAAACCATCTTTTTATTTAATAAAACTCATACACTAAAAATACTTTGTCCATGCAATATGACGGACTCCTATCAAAATCATTTCACTATCTTTCGCATAGATTAAATAAAATTTTTCACGTCTATTTTTTAACAAAACGTTTATTAAAAATACCTTATTTCGCACTTGTAATCCCCTCCACAATTCGATAAATTGCCCGTGGCAATCATTTATACATGTATCATAATTTTTCACTTCTCCTTATTCCGGAGGGACAAAATGAATAATTTTTCTACAGCAGCGATTGCGCTCGCATTTGTTACAACATCCGTAATGAGTTCGAATCTCTTCGCATCAACTGCAAGAGAAACCAATCTCAATTTACCTGGCATTAAACACGCTGACCTTTTTGGCACTGATGTTTCACTCAATAGCACCATGACCGTCATTGGCGCGCCCGGTCGTTCATATCCTGACTTCGAATCAGGCACAGCTTTCATCTTTGACATGAAAGGCAACTACGTTAAAAACCTTCGCGCAAACGATTCATACTCAGTCAGCAATTTCGGTGAAGCGATTGCTATAAACGATCAACACATCGTTGTCGGCGCACCAATGACTGAAGATCATATGTCGTTTCCCGGTGCAGTTTATGTCTTCGATACGCAAGGCATTCAAAAGCGCAAACTCACAGCATCTGACAAAGATTCACACGCACAATTTGGTGCTGCAGTTGACCTCTACAACAACCATGTAATCGTCGGTTCACCCTTTAAAGAAGTAAACGATGAAACATGGGCAGGCGCTGCATACATCTACGACGTAAACACCGGCCAACAAAAATTTAGAATCACTGCAGATGATTACAACGAAACTGATCACTTCGGCAACGCAGTCGCAATCTCTTCTAACACCGCACTCATTGGTGCATACAGCCACGAACACAGAGGCGATGACTCCGGTGCTGCATATCTGTTCGACATGCAAACAGGCAAACAGGAAAAACTCATTCCAACTGACAATCTGGAAGATGATCAATTCGGCTAC
Source organism: Planctomycetota bacterium (assembly GCA_016350165.1). Lineage (GTDB taxonomy): Bacteria > Planctomycetota > Phycisphaerae > Phycisphaerales > Phycisphaeraceae > Poriferisphaera. Next base: position 837,893 of record CP066225.1, read on the forward strand.
TCTGTTGCTCTCTCCGAAGAATACGCTCTCATCGGCGCCCCCGGTGCTGATATCAATGACGAAGACGATGCAGGCTCTGTTTATGTCTACGATCATCAAGGTACATTCATCAACAAGCTCATAGCTGACGATGGCGACTTCATCGACCACTTCGGCTACTCCGTTGCAATCTCAGGCGACACCGCAATCATTGGTGCATATTTTGATGACAACGAATTTCTATTCCAGCACGGCTCCGCTTATCTCTTCGACATTCCTTCAGGCAAGCAAATTCGCAAAATTGTCAGCAAGGATGAGAGTGCAAGTTTCTTCGGCCGCGCTGTAGACATCCATGGTGAAAACTTCGTCATCGGCAGCACTAACAGCAGTGCTGACGATACCATCTTCTCCTCTTATCTATACACAGTCCCCGAGCCAACCTCCCTCGCCCTGCTCTCTCTCAGCTCACTCGTACTACTCACACGCAAACGCCATTAACTTTCGAATAACACACAAACAAAGCCAGCCTCACCCGCTGGCTTTTTAATTTGCCTACCATGCACGCGTGCACTCTCCAACTTAACAACGAATTAACATGACCCACTATTTACAGGCATCAAACACTAAAATAGTACTGACATCATTCAATTTATGGCTTACAATTCAAGCATCAATTCTTTCTTGATGCAGTTCTGCATTGATTCATGGCTCATAAAAATTCTATCTTCGGGAGAGCATTATGCCTGTATGCAATACTCGCGTTTTCACCATTTTGTTAGCGTTACTCACATTCACATCCAGCCTGCATGCCGTGCAAATCCTCGAACCTGAACCCGATGAGCGTCATTGGGCTTTCGGGCTTTCATCTCAAATCATTGACGATACAGCAATCTTCTACAACGACTTCCGTCTGTATTCCTACGACCTGAACACAGGTAACAGAAATTTTCATTTCGTGAACAATGAATATAACACTGACGGATTTGTTCGAGTTGCGAGTCATAACAATTACACAATCGCGACAAATTCATTCGACAGTAATACAATTCCTACTGCAACGATCTTCAACACACATACCGGCGAAGTCATCAAATCTCTTACGCCTGAAATAGCGCCACTTTTCAGTACCGGCGGCTATGCTTTGGATGTCCACAACACAACCGCAATCCGTGGTAATTACAACGACGACGAATTCGGTGAAGGTGCAGGTGCTGCCTACATCATGGATTTCTCTGATCCAAACAACATCACTGAATTCAAAATCACCCCATCTGATGCAACTCAAAAAACTGGCTTTGGTAGAGCAGTTGCAATCAAAGATCATTACGCTGTTGTCAGCACCAAATATTCAGAAGTGTACATCTATAATTTTGCAGACCCTGACAACATTATTGAAACTAAAATTAATAACACCATACTAACTGGTGGATGGTTTGGCCGTGATATCGACATATCAGGTGACACTGCGATCGTCGCAGCACCACACATCTCTGGCGAGCTTGGAGGTGTTGGCTTGTTTGATATCACAACTGGCGATCAAATCGACGAGCTGCTCCTGCTTTCAGATTCATGGGAGTTTGGTAACAACGTTGCAATCCATGGCAACTACGCTCTAGTTACTGGTCCAAACGATTCTCTAGGACGAAGCACTGTCCAACTCATTGACCTCTCCACCAAAACGCTCCTGCACACATTTAATACTGAAGCTGGAAGAATATTCCATGATTTCACTCTTAGCGATGAACACATTTTATTATCAAGTGCACTTAATCCTCATTTCGCATTATTAGATGACGACAGTAAAACATTTCACTACAGGCTAAGCGAAATCATTCCCGAACCAACTTCCCTCGCCTTACTCTCTCTAAGCTCACTCGTGTTACTCACACGCAAACGTTCCAACTAATCATAAAATGGATAAATAAAAACGTCGCAGACTTAACCTGCGACGTTTTTACATCTACATAAAACTAAGATCATTTCTTAGCTCTAGCCTTATTCTCTGCAACCAACTTCCTTCTCAGTGCATGAGCTTCTTCATACCATTTCTTGGAAAGTGCTTTATTCTCCGCAGAAACGTCTTCAAAATCCTTCCTGCCGTATCGCTGATAACTCGCAAACTCAATCGTTCCGCCTGTATGACGCGGGTCGTTCGTCTTCACTAAATACCCCGTCAATTTTCCAGACAGTTCCTGCTTGATTGATGCGTATTCAGGATCATCTGCAAGGTTGTTCCATTCCCAAGGGTCTGCCTCAAGATCATATAATTCCTCAGCAGGACGTGGTCCCCATGCATGATAAACATACTTCTTTTCTGTCGGATGCTCTCGCATCATGCCACCATAGACATCAGCTTTTTTATCCTGTACTTGCTCAGGACTATCAGCCTTCTTCATCGCCCAGATATAACCGCCCTCAACAGGGAAACGATACGTGCCAGGCTCTGCATAGTTTCTGATATAGTGATACTTGCCCTGCGTAATTGAACGGATCGGGAACGGCTTGTTATGTTTCTCTAAACCCGTCACAACAAACTCACGTGTCGGATCGACCTTGCCTTCTTCATCAGACAAAAGAATATTTGCAAACGATTGCCGAGTCATCGGCTGCTCTTTTGATTGCTCAACCTCGGCTAACTCCAAGATAGTCGGCGCAATATCTGCAAGCGAAATCGGATCTTCAATCACACGTCCACCTTTAAACTTCGCTGGATAATACACAACAAACGGCTCACGAGTCGAAACGTCATAACATTGCGACTTCGCACCAGCGAACGGCATACCGTTATCGCCAGTAATAATAATCACTGTATTTTCCAACTCACCCGCTTCACGCAGCACCTCAATCATCTCACCGATTTTTGCATCAAACCATTCAATCTCATAGTAGTAATCAGCCATATCTGATCGAACGCCCGGCGTATCCGGCAGAAAACCCGGCACCTCAATCTTATCTAGGTCATAACCATTCTCTAAACCAATCCCCGGCTTATACGGCCGATGCGGTTCAATACAACCAAAGAAAAAAGAGAACGGCTGACCATCATTCTTATCTTTCAAAAAGTCCTTAAAATTCGCAACATAATCATTCCGTTCTACAAACTTCGGAGCATCCAATTTCTTGTGGTTGTACACGACTCCGCCCGGATCAAACGTACCACCCTTCGCATTAAATCGGCCCGGCCCCCATGCCTTCCCCGTATACCCTGTGTAATAACCTGCATCCCATAGCAACTTCTGAAACGTAGGTATCTCTTTTGGGAAACTGGAAAACAGAATTGCACCTTCACGCAACTCATAAAAATTACGGCCAGTCAATAACGCTGCTCGTGATGGAGCACATGACGATGCAGAACAATGTGCATTAGTAAACGCGACCCCCTCGCGCGCCAACTTGTCATACACAGGTGTTCTCGCTGCAGGATCACCAGCAAAACCAGTACTGATCATCGACTGGTCATCAGAAACACAAATCAAAAAGTTCAACTGATCAGAAGCTGCATAAGCTTTAGCCTGCCCAAGAACCATCGGCCCAGCAAGCATTGCTCCTGCCATCAAACACTTAGTCTTATCACCGACGCTAAACAAATTTCGACTAACACTCTTCACCTGTTCATCCTTAATCTTAATTACACTTAATCAGCATATCACAGTTATCAATTTCGCCAATATCTCCAACCAATCCCATTGGCAACCCTTTGTAATAAGCCACAATATAGATCAGATACGCTTATTTTTATTAAATAGCATTTTTGCTATATCATAATATAAACCATCATACTCACAAAATCCACCATTACCAGCTAAATCTCCACAATCACACCCCCCACAGGTCATAGCTGCCAGATACGCCAAACCATCACTCAGTAAAACCTTTTAATCTATCCTGCAATTTCTCGATTCAAGTGTTGCTAATCATTGATTAGACGCAAACAAACTTTGACTGTATTTCGAGCTGAGCTACGGCAACATTCACCGGCACAACAATCAATCAACTCACATAACTTCACACCAAACATGCAAAACACATGCCACAAATTCACAAAACACACCGCGCGCACAAAAGTGCATTTCACCCTATTTTTACTGCAAAAAACTGACCATTTCTGACCATTTTCAAACCATTACGAACCATTCTTTACACGTTTCGCGCCGTTTCTGGCCATTCTTTGCTACGGGTAAACCAACGAACAATTTTTTTCGTGCGCGCTAATCTCATTTTTATACCAAATACAAAATTACTGCCCTGCCCTATCATCAAATTCGCCTATGAAAAAAGGCTGACCATCACGGTCAGCCTCATCAATTTCCTTATTCATCATACCATCAGGATCGACGGACTCGCACAGAATCAGCGTGGCCATCAAGCCCTTCCGCCTCTGCAAGCATCGCGATATTTTTGATCGTCTGTTCACTCATTCCGTTTTTATAACACACAGTACCCGTTCTTTTTAGGAACGTGAAAGAACTGATCCCGCTTGAAAAACGAGCTGTCGTTCCTGTCGGCAACGTGTGACTCGGACCCGCATAATAATCACCCGCCGCCACCGGCGTCTGATCACCAATAAAGATCTCACCCGCGTGTTTAATCCGTGGCAAAACCTCATCCGTATTGCTCACCGCCAAGTTTAAGTGTTCACAGGCAATTAAATTCGAGTACTCAATCGCCTGATCCAAGTCCTTCACCAGTACCGCACAACTTTCAGTTTCCAGCGCTCTGTCGATTGCCTCAACTCTATTACGCTTACCGAGTTGCGCTTTGACCTCGCGCACAATATTTTCAATCACCGTATTGTCCCAAGCAACCAAAAAGCATTTGCCCGGATTGTGTTCTGCTTGTGCGATCAGATCAGCCGCAACACATTCAACGCGTGCCGTCTCATCCGCGATCGTCACGATCTCGCTCGGCCCGTAAAACCCGTTGTCCGTGCCAGTTACGCCGTTCACCATCGCCTTCGCCAACTGCACATACATATTGCCCGGTCCAACAATCATCTCCACCGGCTTCACGCTTTCCGTGCCATACGCCAGTGCTGCAACGCCTTGTGCGCCGCCGATGCGATACACATTTTTGACGCCGATCATGTAGCAAGTGCCGAGTACTAATGGACTTATGTCACCCGCTTCTTCGTCGCCGATGCGTGTTGGTGGTGGCGAAACAACAGAAATATTCTCCACCGGCACACCCGCCGCCATCGCTGGTACCGCTGTCATGATGAGGGTTGAGAACAGCACAGCCGTGCCGCCGGGAACGTAGCAGCCGACACTGTCGACTGGTGTGAATCGCATACCGAGCTGAGCGCCGTCGATTTCGATCTCCGGTAAGTCCTTGGGGCAACAGTGCTTCTGATACTCCATCACGTGATCGATTGAAGCTTGGAGCGCAGCTTTGATCTCGCTGTCCATGCTTTCATATGCAGCTTTGAGTTCATGTTCCGGGACTTTGATGCGATCTGCATTGAAATGCGGATCGGTCCATTTTTGCATGTATTTCACAACGCCTGCGTCGCCGTTAAGTTCAACGTCGGAAAGGACTTGCACCACGGCCTTCGCAGCATCACCAGAAAGACTGGTCGTGCCTTTCAATCGTTTGATGACTGCGTCATAACCTTGCTTGCCGTCAGTTGTGTTAACATCAAAAACTGGAAACATCTTTCAAAGCGCCTTTCATAAAGCTCGCTGTGGTGAGACGTTATGTGTGCAGCGGAGTAAATATGCTTGCCGTCTCATTGATGGAATGCGGGCCTATGCCCTGTCTGAACGTTATATGATACACGCTCAGTTGTGCAGTTACACATTACGTCGCGAGTCAATGTGCAGTTTGTGGGTGCAATGCAACTCTTTTGGTGATAAGACGTTGTTAACGCTGCTTTTTGGGTGTGCGTTTCCAATACAAGCCGTTGCGACGCACGATTTGGCGGCGAATCTCAAGCGGAACGATATGGGCGGTCACCTGCTCAGGTGTGAGTTTGCTAAGCGCAACCAGTTCATCAAAACTGCGTGCTTCACCTTCTGTGCCGAGGTTTTTGAGAATTGTGTCGACGATCTCATTTTCTGTGAAGACTTTTCTGATTGCTTGATGTGTTGTGATGGGGTTTGCGGATTCATCTAACCTTTGATTAGACAGTACGCTCTGTTCCGTGGAATGAGTTGTCGCGATTAGTTGATCTTTCTCAACGGTCGATTGTGTTTGATCTAGCGATGATGTCGTTGAGGACGTAGCTGGAGCTGTAATGGTTGTTGTCGCTAGGCTATCGGTTGAGGTTACGTTTGAAATTGTGTGACTGTCTACTGATTCATCTGAACACTCTAACTCTTGATTAGACTGTATGTTTGCTTGCTGGTTTGGTGGTAAATCGTTTGGATTTAGATGTTGAGGTGCGGGGATTTTGATTGAGTAGAAATCGGCGTCTCTTTTGAGAGATTCTTCTGTGCCGACTAAGGTTAGAGATTCTTGAGCAATAGTGTCGAGGATGTCGGCGGATGAGGTGGCGATAGTAGCGAGGCCATCTTTTATGAGTTGATGACAACCGGCGGAGACGCGGGAGTCAACACGGCCGGGGAGTGCGAGAAGGTCACGCCCTTGCTCGATGGCGTGGGATGCAGTGCGCATGGCGCCGGATTTGATAGCGGCTTCGACGATGAGTGTTGCGAGGGACATGCCAGAGATAATGCGGTTGCGTGCGGGGAAGAGTTCTGGGCGAGGTGCGGTATTCATTGGCACTTCGGAAATGACGGCACCGCCAGCGAGTGTTGAATCATCACGCTCTAACTCACAGATAGATCGAAAAACTGGGATGTTATCTTTGGGATATGGTTTTGCGAGCCCCGAACCGATGATGGCGATAGTGCGGCCACCACGTTCGAGGGCAGCTTGATGTGATGCGGCATCGATTCCTAAAGCACCGCCACTAATGATGGTTGTACCGACGTCAGCAAGTTGACCAGCAATGCGGGAAGCTTGTTCGCGGCCGTATTGCGTGCATTTCCGTGCACCAACTATACCTACAGCGCTGTAATCTCGCGTTGTAATTTTACCTTTTACCCAAAGAACACGGGGAGCACTGCGGATATTACGGAGCATTGGTGGGTATTCTAGATCCCAGAATGTGAGGAGGTGGGCGTTATGCTTTTCAATGAGTTCGAGTTCTTGATCGATGATGTGGTTGTTGATGACATGATCGAGTGCTTTGCGGATTTTGATGGCACCTTTTTCGGAGAGGCCGTCTAACTGGCGCATAGTTTCGACATCAAGGGGGATGACGCGACGTATATCGGGATGTTGTTGTGAGTATTCGGCTTCACCGACGAGAAGTTTATGCGCGGTCGCTGGTCCGATGCCATAGGCGAGTCGCATGATCAGTTCGCATTCGTTTTTGCCCCATTTCATGGGATGTAAGGTAGCAGATGTGATGTTGGTTTGAAAGGGTGTAGTCGTGCTAGTTGTTGTATGCTAGGGGTGTTGGTGAGGTGGATGAGGTGTGTGGCGTGAGCACGGCGAGCGTGGCTCGCCGGCTATTGATGAGTTGTTTCACTACAGCGTATCGTTGATTAAGAGCTGAAAGTAACAGTGGTTGTTTAACTGCAGCATATCGTTAGTTGTGAGATGCAAAATGAATGTTTGGGGTGGTGTACGTAGAGGAAGTGTTTGTATGTAAATAAAAAAGGCTCGTCATTGTGGAAATGACGAGCCGTAGAGGTCGGTTTTGTCGGGAGCTTGCCGTCACATCCCCGGCTAGGTTAGCCGTGCAACGCACATGCATCTCCGTAATACAACCCCCTAAACGGATTCATAGAACGAAGGGTATGAAAGCCGACATCGTTCAGTAATCCAGAGGCTGTTACCGGGGATCGCTCCCGCTCATACATTGATAATCAGTCACTAGATCACCTCCTTTGAATAAGGGTTTGCTCAGCCGTCACGTTCAACTATATGTGTGTCACCATGTGTGTCACCGACTGACACGGGGTCATATAGAACGCCGCCGATATATTGCTGCTTTACAACGTCTTGCAAAGCACTCTAATCAATGGCTGTAGCGGCCATTGATTGGTTAACTTAAGTCTTGTTTTAAAGTGTTTATGGTTTTCATAAGCTTTAAGAACAAGGTTTGGGTTAACAATCTAATTATGATCTGGATTTCGTTGAAGTCAATGGTTTTTCATGCTTAGGTGGGAAAATCGTGAGTGCATAAAAAACGAGCGACATAAGTGTCGCTCGCGGTGGTGTTTCAGTCATGTCGAAAAGGACTTATTTTTTATCGCCTGTCATGAATTTGTATTTGCGTTTGAAGAGGTCGGTGAGGTGCTCGACTTCGGTGGAAGCGTTTGGTGACCATGAAGCCCATGCAACTTCAACAGCACACTTAGCGACTGCAGAGCGGATGCCTTCACGGACGAATTTGTTGAGGCGTTTCATGGGGAGTGAGTCGATGAAATCTTTGCGTAGCGGTACGCAAATTTGTGGTGTTTCCGGGTTTGGAACAAAGAAAACGAGGATGTCGATATCTTTGCCTTTGGAGTCAACGAGAATGAATTGCTCGGTCCATTTCCAAGCGGAGCCGTGCCAAACGATTTCGCGTCGGATGTTGTCGAATTCATCGAAATTGGCAAAAAGCTGCTCGAGAATACGTTTACGTCCCGCGGGATCGTAGACGCTCATCAACATATCGAAGGTCGGCTTTGTCCAACGATCTTCCCATGCGCCTTGTGTATTTGAATTTGTTGAACTCATGAGGTTCTCTGCTTCCTAAGTAGCTTTTAGAGCGAATTGCCCGCTGCTGAATGCGTAGCTTGTGTAAGGACTATTCTCAATCTCTACACTTTAGCCTTTGCAGGATATCATACTAAACGGTGCAGACTGATCAGTCGTAATGAACTGAGGTTATGAAGGACTGTCAGCCGGACAGACACTATACGCCCAAATTTTTTCCAAAGCAAACACGCTATTTTAACAATAATTGGACGTAACCTATTGATATGAGTGAAATTAAGCACAATGAAGGGGAGGAAATGGGATCTAGATCAGGTGAGAGAGTCATTCGTGTGGTGGTGATGTCGAAGCCGCCGGTGCCGGGATTCGTGAAGACGAGACTGGCGAAAGAGACGTCGGAGTTTTATGCAGCCCAGGTGCATCAGGTTATGCTTCAGACGTGTGTGACGAGGGTATCGCATCTTGCTGCTGATTTGATGCGTAACGAGGGGATTGTGGTGGAAATGGTACTGGCAATAACGGGAGCCGGGGAGTTGAGGTGGGAGGATATGGTTACGCAAACTATTGTGAATACGAGACTTTTGGCAATTCCACTGTCACATAACCCGCGAGATCAGCACATACCCACAACGACAATGGGTTCAAAATGGCAGGTTGTGGATCAGGGAGAAGGGAATTTGGGCGATCGGCTGCGGCATGTGTGGGAGATGGATCGGGAGCGTGGGGTGGTATTTTTAGGGACAGATTCGCCTGATATGCCTCGAGAGAGCTTGAGGGAGGCGATTTTGGGGCTGATGAAAGGAGAGAGTGCGATTGGTGGTGTGGATGATGGTGGATATTACATGTTGGCGTCGGCTGAATTTTGTCCCGAGTTGGTGACGGATATCGACTGGGGGACATCGAGCGTGTACCATCAGACATTGGAGAACGCTGAGAACTCAGCGATAGAACTGAAGAAATTGCCGCCTTGGCATGATGTAGACACGCTGTCTGATTTGGAGGACATGCGTGAGAGATTGATGGATGCGCGTGAGATGCCATTGATCCAGCTGCAGAGCAGACTACATGAGTTGTCGGGTGACTAAGGAATCAGGGGTCTATTTGCATATGAACATGATGGAAACAAACTCGCCACAGATACAGAACGACGATGTGGATTTTGATTTGTCGCATTCACGTATTCTGATCGTTGATGATAATGAACAGAATGTTGAGTTGTTACAGGCGTATTTGGATGCCCTGCCCTGCGCGGTTGATGTTGCGTATGACGGGCTTGAGGCAATTGAGTTTATTGAGGATAGTGAAAAGCACTTGCCTGATCTGATATTGCTGGACATTATGATGCCAAAGATGTCGGGGTTTGAGGTTTGCAGGAAGCTGAAAGACGATCCGGCAACACGATCAATTCCGATCATGATGGTGACGGCATTAAATGAGCTGGGTGACATTGAGCGAGGTGTGGAATCTGGGACGGATGATTTTGTGACCAAGCCTGTGAACAAGCTGGAATTGTTGACTCGGGTAAAGTCGCTGCTTAGGGTGAGGCATCTGAAGCGTGAGTTGGATCGGACTGAGGCTTATATAAAGAACCTGCAGCAGGATAATGATGCGAGTGAAGGGGAAGGGAAAGACTGAGTCCGGTTAAGTAAAAATTTAAAAAAGTACCAAACGCTAGCGAAAGCTGGCGTTTTTTCATGGTTATTGGGGAACTGAAAGGTCCGCGGAAAAAGTAGGTTTGTGGGTTATTGGGGCGTAAAACGGGTCTTGGTTCCAATACGAAAAAGTTATCGGGGTTAATTTGTAACGATTATGCAGATTGTGCGGATTAATAGGGCTGAAATAGTTGAAACGTGAAGCGGTATAAACCCAAAGACTGAATCGCCTATTTGAGCGGGTCGATGTCCTGAGTGTTGCGACATGAGTATGACGCGACGGATAGAAGTGAGTGGACCAAACTCAGTTCTATTCAGTTAGATCCAGCTGACTTGAATCCCTGCCGAGTCAGCACTGCCAGAGGAGGCAGTTTTGAAACGTCAGGGGCTTGGTCTTCAAGAGGGTCCGACAACATATCTTTAAAAACCGGCACAAGCAGCTTCGACAGCTCAACAGCAGATCAACTTTAACTGTCACGAAGCAAAAAGCCGGCGAAAGAGAATGAGAGGACAGTTAGCATGAGCACGATTAATACAAACGTTACCGTCATGACCGCTCAGCGTGTCACGAAACAAAACAACAATGCACTGAATACATCGATGGAACGCCTGAGCACAGGCCTTCGCATCAACCGTGGTAAGGATGACCCAGCGGGTTTGATTGCTTCGGAAAATCTTCGTTCAGAGCAGGCCGCTTTGAAATCAGCGATCAGCAATGCTGAACGTGCTGACCAAGTCGTCAACGTTGCTGAAGGTGGCTTGTCAGAAGTCAACTCAATGCTGGTTGAATTGCAATCATTGGTAACAGCATCAGCAAACGAAGCTGGTCTGTCCAAGGAAGAAAAAGAAGCGAATCAGCAGCAGGTTGAATCAATTCTTCAGACAATCGACCGTATTTCAAACAATACATCATTCCAAGGCACGAAGCTTTTGAATGGTAACTTTGACTTCCAGGTTGCAGATAAAGATGCAAGCGTCCAGTCATTGGAAATTAATGCAGCGAAAATCGGTGCTGAGCCATTGAAGGTTCAGGCAAACATCACTCAGTCAGCACAGCAGGCTGGTGTATACATGTCACTCGACGGCCAGGTACAGCTTGATGACGATGCAGACAGCGTCTTCACTATCGAAGTTGGTGGTTCCTTGGGTTCACGCCAGTTGAGTTTTGCATCTGGCACAAGCACCGATGATATGGCTGCTCAGATCAATACGTTCTCAGACGTAACTGGTGTTGAAGCTACAGTCAGCGGTGACGGTATCAAGCTCGAATCCAACAATTATGGTTCAACAGAATTTGTTTCAGTTGACGTTGTTGATGATGGCAACATTTCTGCTGGTGATGGTATCTTCCGCTTAGAAGCTGATGATGCAAATACAGCATCAACCGGTGTTGGCTTTAACCCAACAGATTGGGCTAGCAATGGTACTTATACCGCAGGTACAGCGAGTGGTTCAACAACAGATACTGCAGCTAACATCGCTGCTGCAATCTACACTGCAAATACTAACACTGAAGGTTTTGCAGATACTACACTTCTCGCAGATGAGGCTGCGGTAACCGCAGCAATCGGTGCCCTGTCAAACTCAAATACTACTTTCAAGGTTTATGACGAAAATCATAATGAGACTGTGTATACAGTGACTGACGCAGCTGGTACCAAGAGCTTTACAACAACTACAAATACCTTTGCTGCAGACCCTGATGTTGGCCCTGCCCCAACGGGATTCTCAAGTGCGTCTGACGTGATTCGTGATGCTGGCCAGGACGTGACTGGTACGATCAACGGTTTGACAGCACGTGGTGATGGCCGCACGATGTCAGTGAAGTCAGATGCTTTGGATATGTCTGTAACACTCGATGCGAATGATAGCTCAGTCAGTGCAACCAAGACAGGCATCGTCGATCTAGTCAACATCACTGGCGGTGGTGCACAGTTCTCAATCGGCCCATCAGTTGACGCAACAAACCAGGTTCGTTTGGGCATCGCATCAGTCAGCTCACGTGATCTTGGTACTTCAACATTCGATAGTTCAACCTACTCACTGGCTGATCTCGGTGGTGCAGGCGATCTGAACCTAATCGATGGCGATCTTGAAAAAGCACAGGATGTTGTGAACCAGGCGATCAAGTCTGTTTCAGCTCAGCGTGGTAACCTCGGTTCATTCCAGAAGAACATCATTGGTTCTACTGTGAACTCAATGGGTGTCACACTTGAAAACATCTCAGCAGCTGAATCCGCAATTCGTGATGCAGACTTTGCTGAAGAAACTGCGGAAATGACCCGTAGCCAAATCCTTTCACAGGCATCACAGACTGTTTTGGCTCAGGCTAAATCAGCTCCACAGAACGTGTTGTCACTACTTCGATAAAAGACGGATTCAAGCTAACGTCCGAATAACTAAAAAGACGGCCTTCGGGCCGTCTTTTTTAAATGGACACTAGAAGGACGTTTCGGGGTTGGTGTTGTGAAATACCAAAACAGGCCATAACAGGTTATCGGCCGTAAAAATTGTAGAAAAACAGCTCAAACTGAGCTGTTTTTTCTTTTTTTAGGTGATTTCACATAGGAAATATTAAGTAGGGGTCCGTTTGTAACGATTATGACGTCTGTAAGGGAGAGGAATTTGGAACTAACGAAACGGAAAGAAGAGCGATATGAACTGTCCGATAAAAAACTTTTTTATAGAGGGTCATCAGACAGAGGGTTTCTTCCCGATTTCATACGTGCAGCCGAGAGGAATTCGGAGTTGCCAAAAACTAACGATCCGCAGGAAGCAGGATGACAGTGACACGGAATGGCCGCAAGGCAAATTTCGAGTCGCAGCCCACCAAGGACGGTGGAAGGAGTTGCAGATGAGGTGATAAGCCAAATCGAATCAGTCCATTAAAAACAACAATTCATTTAGTTTTCAAAAAAATAGCATCAGTCAGATCGGATCGGAGATCCGTGAACGTTCAGCAGGAAGCTGGATTCGTCAACCGACGTAAGAACGTAACACGGAAGCGTGTTCACGGAGGACCATACCATGAGTGTCATTAATACAAACGTTAATTCCCTGATCGCACAAAGAAATCTTGGCGGCGCCAACAAATCATTGAATACATCAATGGAACGCTTGAGCACCGGCCTTCGCATCAATCGCGGCAAAGATGACCCTGCCGGCTTGATCGCATCAGAAAATCTGCGTTCAGAAGAAGCATCACTTGAAGCAGCTATTGACAACGCAGAGCGTGCTGACCAAGTGATGAACATCGCTGAAGGTGGCTTGCAGGAAATCAATTCACTTCTTCTTGAAGTTCAATCATTGGTTACTGAGTCAGCTAACGATGCTGGTCTTTCAAAGGAAGAAAAAGAAGCTAATCAGCTTCAAATCGATTCAATTCTCGAAACAATCGACCGTATTTCAACTTCAACATCATTCCAGGGCACGAAGCTGCTCAACGGTACTTTTGACTTTACAATTTCAGGTCAGAATTCCTCAGTTGATGATGTTCAAGTTAATGCAGCAAAACTTACATACGGTGAAAACCGTGACGTAAATGTACTTGTCACCAAATCAGCACAGCATGCAGGTGTTTTACTTTCACTTGGTGCAGATAAGCTTGATCTTGGTGGTTTAGATGGTGGTGGTAGCCCTGTCGATGCAGCAGATAAGAGCTTCACTTTTGAAATCGCTGGTGCTAAGGGTTCAAAAGAGTTTACCTTTGCATCTGGCACAACCTTGACTGACATGGTTGCTGCAATCAATACCTACACAGATGTGACTGGCCTTTCAGCTAGCCTCAGCGGTTCAACTGCTCTTTCACTGAAATCTACAGATTTCGGTTCAAGCGAATATGTTTCAGTCAAAGTGATTGACGATGGCGAGATGGAAGCCAACCGTACAAACCCAACAACTGGTATCTATAAGTTCTCAGATACTAACGAAAATGCTGCCTCACTCGGTCTTGGCTCAAACCCAACTGACTGGGCCACCAATGGTACTTATACCGCAGGTACAGCGAGTGGTTCAACAACAGATACTGCAGCTAACATTGCCGCTTTGATTTATGGTGCAAACACTAACACTGCAGGTTTTGAAGATACTACACTTCTCGCAGATGAAGCTGCGGTAACCGCAGCAATCGGTGCCCTGTCAAACTCAAATACTACTTTCAAGGTTTATGACGAAAATCATAATGAGATTGTGTATACAGTAACTGACACAGGTGGTACCAAGAGCTTTACAACAACTACAAATACCTTTGCTGCAGACCCTGATGTTGGCCCAGAACCATCAAGTTGGAGTAACGCAGAAGGTAAAGAACCTGAACGTGACACAGGTCAAGATGTTGGTGCGATCATCAATGGTGTTGTTGCGACAGCAGATGGTAACCAAGTAACTGTTCGTACAGATACGCTCGATGCAGAAGTCAAACTATCAGACGATGGAGCTCAGACACTGGATTCGATGCAGGCATTCACCATTACTGGTGGCGGTGCACAGTTCAGCTTAGGCCCCTCAGTTGACATCACCAACCAAGCAACAATCGGAATCGGCAATGTTTCATCACGTAACTTGGGTTCATACGACACCGGTTACTTGGACGAGCTGGGTTCATCAAAGGGTAACAACCTGGTCGATGGAAACCTTGAACAAGCTCAGAAGATTGTTGACGATGCGATTAACCAAGTTTCTTCACTGCGTGGCCGTATTGGTGCGTTCCAGAAGAACACAATTGGTTCAACCATTAACTCACTGAGTGTGACACTTGAAAACACCAGTGCAGCCGAGTCTTCAATCCGTGACGCTGATTTCGCGAAGGAAACAGCTGAAATGACACGTTCGCAGATCCTATCACAGGCTGCTCAAACCGTGCTCTCAACAGCGAATACTTCACCACAGTCAGTACTATCACTACTCGGCTAATAAATTCGAATGGACTAAGGAACCCGCAAATAAGCGGGCATCCGATCACTGATGCGAAACGGCGACTACACGGTCGCCGTTTCTTTTTTTATGCCCCCTGCCCTGCATTTGATTTTGCTTCATTTCAATTGGCGATGAATCAATTGTGCCGACTGAGAACAATCAACAAATCCAGAAAAAAAATAGCTTGAAGGCCAGAAAAAGCGTGCTGCTGAAAACTTTTATTTCGAGTAATAGCTTGCATTTACCTACATTTTGGTTACTTTTATGCTATCAGGCATGGATAGTCTGCTACTCGCTATCAGTATGCAGTTCTCCGCTTTGTAGCGGATACGCGAGGTTTTAGTTACAAGAAGCATGGAGGCTCGCTTTGACACAACCCCGCGTATCAATTCTTATCCCAAACTTCAATAACGGCAAAGATTCCTCGGTCGAGGGGAAACACGATCTCATCGAAAATTTGATGATGTCGTTGTATATAACATTGAAGGATGAAACGACGCCTTTTGAGGTTATTATTTTTGATGATGGTTCAACAGATGATAGCCGTGAAACACTGGGAAAATGGGCAAAAAGAGCGTGGCCAACTAGCGGACAACCTGTCATTGACAAGCTGATTAAAGCAGAACATTGTGGTGTGCTTTCTATAACTGCGAATAAAATGGTCGAAGCATCGCGTGGAGAAATTCTTGTTCGAATCGATGGCGATGTGATTATGGTAACTGATAATTGGGTCAGTAAGTTATGTAAAGTATTCGACAATGCACCGCCAAGTGTTGGCATCATTGGACCCAAACAGCTTGGTACAGATGGGAAATTGCATTCATTCGGCGACTGGATATTACATCCCAAAGGCTATCATCATGTTGGTGAAAATCTGGATCGTCATGCGATCAAGCATCCGATGGAGGTGGAGCATGTCATGGGATGCTGCTATTGCTGCAGACGTGAAGTGCATGATGATTTGGAGGGATATGATGAACGAATTTTACGAGGCCAAACAGTTGATTTTGGCTTACGAGCCCGTTTAAAAGGTTGGCGTTGCTGGGCAATACCACAGATTGAGTTTCAACATTGCCATGGCTTAAGGGCTGCGAGAGAAACAAAGGCAGATAATGTTGAAGGCGTGCTGTTTACACTTGATTTTTTCCGTAAAAAATGGGGATTTGATCGCATTGCGCCTGATTTAGATGCTGTGAGAAAGTATTACTCGAGCACGCCTTTGGTTTCAAATGCTCGTATTTTTGGATGTGATCCTGAAGATCTTACAGATCAAACAGACACAAAATCACTCACATTTGAAGTCAGTGAATGGAACCAATTTTCGCAAAATCCACGACTACAACAAATCGTCAAAGGGCAGCAAAAATTAGTGCAAATGGTTGTTAGTGCATTGCCTGTCGATGAGCGTTCCGCAATCTCCAAAGTCGGTATGATTGGTAATGGTGCAGGCGTACTTGGACATGTCATTGCATCAGATGGTTTTGAGTTTTACGGTGTTGATACGAGTAAAGAACGAACTGATTTAGCAATAAAGTGCACACAATCGGCTGAGTACGAAGAAAGCAATAAGCCTGAATTTTCTTGGCAAAAAGATTGCCAGCACATTCCACTCAAAGATGGTTCACTTGACCTAGTCTTGTTGATCAACGTTTTGGAAACACATCCTAATCCAGTTGCACTTTTTGATGAAGCGCATCGCGTATTAGGCGAGGGGGATAACAAATTTTTGCTGATTGTTGTCACGCGTAAACCATCAAGACCCGAATTACCTTCAGATCCTACGGGGTTGTATCATGAGAAGGAGCTTGTCACTCAAGTGCTTGCATCTGACGGTTGGCTTAAATGCGAAACGAGTACATTAGGCGCGAACGAGCCGGTCATCAGCCTGTTCAAAAGAAGTAATAAGCGTTTTAAGAAAATTAAAAATACGCCTGAAATGGCTAAAAATCTGCATAAAAATGTGCAATCTGAGACAGTTAGCACAAGCTACTAATCTTCGATTAGAATGTAATGAACAGATACAGGAACGTATTTATGAAAGTATCCCGAAGAAACTTATTAATGATCGGCATGGGAATGCTGGTAAGTGGATGTGTGGATACTCGAATGCGATACCTGCCCCATCCGAGGGTTGAATGGCCTCACACAAGTCGGCCTAATAGTGCGACTCGTACAACATATGCACCACCTCAAGCACAACCCACAAAGCAAGTTACTCAAAATTCCTCAAAACCATCTACATCAACCCGTCGCACAACACGTTCGAGATCTTCAGCAAACTCAAAAGTAAGTCATGGTGCTTTTAGGCCAATTGCTCGATCAAATTGGACAAAAACTGGGCCAGCTCGTGGACGTGTTAGTTCAATGGGTAGCATCAGCAAAATCACAGTGCACCACGAAGGATCTGCAACGTTCTGGACAACCGATTACCGCACGACTGCGAGACATATCGAAGACATACGCAAGGGACATGTTGGCAATAAACGTTGGGGTGATATTGGCTATCATTACATCATTGACCGAGCGGGTCGAGTGTGGGAAGGCCGAAGTATTAAATATCAGGGGGCACATGTGAGTAAACACAATCCTCACAATGTAGGGGTCATGTTGCTGGGCAATTTTGAGAAGCAGAAACCCACAAAAGCACAGCTTGCGACTTTACAGACCACTTTGCGGTCGCTGATGCGGAAATATCGCGTGCCAGTGAAACGTATTTATACCCATCGGGAACTAATGCCGACGAAGTGCCCGGGGCGAAATCTGCAACCCCTGACGGTGAAAATCCGCAAAAGTGGCGTGTTGGTATAACCTCAATAACCCTGTTTTTAAGTACAGAAACGCTGATATGCGAGTTCAGTCGACTACGGATACAATATGGCTATGACTGAAGTGACGGATGACAATACGGTGGAAAACAATCCCTCGGAAGAGATTCAGGACACTGATACAGAAACTGTTGAAGAAACTGGAGAATCTGCAGAGGCGGTGATCGAATCGGGTGACACTGAGGCTGGAGATCAGCCGAGTGGAAGCGACGATGCTGCATCTACTGATGATGATTCGACGAGATCTGCAGCGGCTAAAACTGAAGCTGAACCAGAGCCTGAAGAAGGGACATATGAGATCCCAGAGGATCTGGATGAGCGTGTGGAAGCTGCACTTCTGACGAGCCCACAGACGATGAATGCCAATCGCGTTGGCACAGCTTTAGGTGGACTTCCAAGCAAGCTCATCATTGAATCGATAGAGCGTTTGAATGAGGTGTATGCTGATTCTGGCCGCAGCTTCCGTATTGAACAGGTAGCTGGTGGTTGGCGTATCATGACATTGCCTGAATATGGTGATGTTCTAGCAGGCATTAGCAAGCAGAAATCGACAGAAGCGAAACTACGCCCTCCACAACTTGAGACATTGGCAATTGTCGCTTACAAGCAGCCCGTTACGCGCGTTGATGTCGAGATGATTCGTGGTGTTGCTTGTGGTGAGGTCCTGCGATCTCTCATGGAACGACACTTAGTGAAGGTTGTTGGCCGTGCAGATGAAATTGGCCGACCAATGCTGTATGGGACGACCAAAAAATTCCTCGAAATTTTTGGCTTAAACAGTACGAAAGACCTGCCTGACGTCGAAGAAATCGGCATAGACTAACTCACGAATAGTCAACTCAAAAACCTATTCCAAGCAGGCATACCGCCTGCTTTTTTCTTACCCAATTTTTCATAAAAGAAAATGCGTATAAATGCTGAAACTTTTCGGTGAGCAGCACGTCTTTTATTGTGAACCCACCCCTAAGGATGCCACAGAGCGTCATTCAAAGAAATAATGACTTTATCGCAGCCAGCCGGTATATTAGGCTGAAACAAGGCTGAAATGAACCCAGCGGCATCTTATGGAGTAAGAAGTAGACATCTGTTTGGTGTTATGCTGCAGATTAGCCTGAAGGGGCGTGAGATAATCAAGATTACTAAGTAACCGAAAGGCTCAGTATGTCAGGTCGCAAGTGTCGTATTAGTTTTCGATCCGGACGTATATTGCTGTTTTCATTAATTGCTATTGTGGCAGCTGTAACTGGCTGCGCACCTTATACCATGCAAGGCCGTGTCATTGAAGGGCCAAATTCATTTATCACGGTTGTGAGTGCTGATGATCCACGGCTGAATGCTGCGACAAACGATAGCGGCTTGGCCAATGTTCAGATTGACGTGACACTTGATCCAAATGAGATGCGGCCAATCAACGAAGGCAATACATATACTGACCTGAGTGGTAATTTTTCAATGCCGATCTCAGCTCAAGGTGCAGGCTTCCTAATGTATGAAGCTCAGATTACCGCGACAGGAAGTGGCTTTGCACCAGTACAAAAAACGATGCCCCTGCCTTCCGGAAACAAGTGCATTCTTGTTGTATTGAAGGAAGGTAAAGGCAAAATCAATCGCAAGAACAATCTCATTGATGAAACAATGAGAATGGGTGAGCCTTACATGCAATAAATTTGGCTCTTATTACGTTGTGATTAAGTGAGTTCCATATTGAAACTCACTCATACAGGGGTTTTGGGTTGGCTACTTGTGAACAATTGTCGGTTTAGTTCACGCCCTGCCAGCAAACGAATTCGTAAATACAACTGTGGGGTTTTTAGTGAACAAACCGATAAGAACGCGAATCTATCCGGGGCCAAGTGGGCTTGTTTTTCTAATAACATGCCTGCTAACACTTGCCGCAGCTTTATACACACAAGCAAACCTGCTCTTCTGGGGCATCGGCTTGATGTTCGGTGCATTTGTCGTTTCATTGATTACTGCGATGTTGTCTTTGCGTAATGTCACGGTCACACGACTACTTCCAATGCATGGCATCGCAGGCGAGCAACTCGTCCCTCGTTATCGAATTCATAATCGATCGAAACTCGGCATTTTTAATCTCGTCGTCAGTGAGGAATCGACGGAATCTGAAGTAAAACTCAACATGTTGCCAACGGGCTGGATTCTATTCCTTGGCCCCAATCAAGCACTTATGGCTGAAGCACCATGCTGGCCTAGTGAACGAGGCAAACTTTCATTCAATTCTCTGATCATTTCATGCTCATTCCCATTTGGCATACTGAAAAAAGTCGCATTCTTCGAACAAGAGGATGAAATTATTGTCTACCCACACATCTATCGCTTGAATAGGCGTGTCGTAGGTACACTCTCACGAGTCAATCCCGAAGGCAGCAACAATATTGAACGTAGTGGTGGCACTGAAGAATTTTTCGGCTTACGTGAATACCACACGGGCGACAGCATCAGACTAATCAACTGGAAGCAAACTGCACGAACAGGTGATATGGTTGTCAAGGAAATGACACAGCCATCGCCCCCACAAACAATGGTGCAGTTGGATCTATCAGATTTACAAATTAATGCTTGTAAATCTGAAAATCCTGATATTTCCGAAGAGCAATTAACCAAACTAAAAGAAGAAGCAATCAGTCTGGCTGCTTCCATAATTTGTGATGCATACATGCACGGCTACAAAATCGGGTTTGCGTGCAGTGGCATCAATGCTCCGACATATCAGCTTCACCACAGCCGCCCACATCGCACGAACATCCTTGAAGCGCTTGCGTCACTTGATTTACATGACACAACTTCACCCGATGATACTTCTTCACAAACAGAAGCAACCGTATTGGTTACACTCACTAATACTTCTCCAAAACTATACCAAGCTTCAAATAAACTAGCATTAAGTGTGCAAACACTCAGTCAATATATCACTGATGCACCGGTTGAAGATGTACTACTCGACACGACTGAAGAAGTCATCGGGGGGGTAGCATGAGAGTAAGGTCCGTTTATCGTAAGCTTGTTTTTGCGATGGTGATGATTGGCGTGTGCGCTTTTTGCATTGCAGAGCAAAGCCCCAGTTTATTGCTTATCATTGCAATCATTGGTGGGCTCTCATGGTGGGTCACTGAAGGCCCTCACGGAAAACCACTACCACGACCAATCATCGTCGCAGCATCTGCAGTTGTCATGATGTGGCTTCTGTTCGACATTTTCATCTTCCGCACCCACACACTTGTTGCGATGGGGCACTTTACAATTTGGCTACAACTCTTATTACTTTATTCGCCTAAAACTAATCGTGAATATGCACAGCTCATGATCCTGAGCATATTACAAATGATTGGCGCAAGCACAATCTCAATCACCATGACGTATGGCATCATGCTCGCCATATACTGCGTTATCACACTTTTTACCATTCTGGTATTCCACTTAAAACTCACAAGTGATCGTCTGTATCAATCACGTAAAGATGCGGCTGTTGATGCAGACAAAGTATTACGCCCGATTGGCGTGACCAGCATTGGTATGGGTAAACATTTACGAAGAACAACGCTACTTTCTGGGACGGTGTGTGCTTCAATTGCAGTTTTTGTTTTCATGGGCATTCCTCGGAGCCCGGAAAGCAATTCCCTTAATCGTTTTGCAAGCTTCAGCAATAAAGTTCAAGCTGGCTTCAGCGACACAATCAACCTTAATCGAAAAGCTCCTCAGTCAAGCAGCAATACACCTGTTATCAACCTATCTGTTGAAAAAAATGGTAAAAATATAGGCTCAAGTGATCTTGCTTGGCTAATTCGTGGTGCTGTATTAGATCGCTACAATATCCGTTCAAGACAGTGGGTGCGTGGCAATTATGTTCGCAATTTCGATCAAAGTTTTGATCTTGAATCAAACCAGATAACACTCGCCAAACTCAAGCAGAATACCGACGCTTACACTGCAACCATCACGTATCGTGGTACAGCGCCGCCGCAACTCTTCACGATGCCAAACATATTTCAGATCAACAGTAAAGCGATTGATCGAGTTGCATTCAATCCGATAGATCAACAAATGCGCATGCTCAATGGCGACGATGAGGTCATGCAGTATTCATTTAAATGGACCGACTCACAAACAAAACGAGTTGGCTTTGAATACGAAAAACAGGTAAAAGAAATCCGCGAAGTCATTGACTGGGACAATCGACCAAACCTACCAAACAATACAAGCATGTCCAACTGGTATGCCCGAACTTGGCACATTGCACCACGTGAAGTCTACTTACTCGCGCAGTCGATCATCAAAGAAAAAGGCCTAAAACGTCACCGCAATGCCCTTTCCTCTTCCGACGATTTAGCCATCGCAAAAGCGATTAAACAGTACCTGCAGACAAATTATCAATACTCACTACAGGGCCCATCTGGCGAAGACGCAGAATCACGTGTCGATCCGATCTTACGTTTCCTTTTCAATGACAAGAAAGGACACTGCGAACTCTTTGCAAGTGGTTACGCAGCTTTATGTCGATCATTAGGACTGCAAACACGTGTCATCACTGGCTACCGTGCTGGCGAGTACAATGACCTCGGCGGCTATTACGTGATTAGAACAAGCGATGCACATGCATGGAATGAAATCAAAATCAACAACACGTGGGTCACCATCGATTCAACCCCACCTGCCCAGCTTGCTCAACAGCACGCAGTAAGCACAGGTATCATCGGCTCGCTTCAAGAACTCTACGAATATTTCGACTACGTATGGCTTCGCTCTGTGGTCACCTTCGATCTCAAATCACAACGCAACTTACTCAGTTCCATCCGTGAGCTATTCAATAGCGGCGACGATGGTTCCAAACCAGGCTTGTTCTACAGAATTTGGCGACAGTTCCTCAACACCCTGACATTCTTCAACTGGAACTACATCGTCATCGGCTTATGCGTCATCGTCATCATCGGCGTTCTCATCGTCTTCTTCTTCCTTCACGAAATCCAAACCAGACGCAAAGCAGCACAACTTCACCTCTCCTCATTACCACGCAGCCAACAACGCTCACTCGCCAAGCAACTTGCTTTCTTCATCACCTTACAACAACTGCTTACCAAGCATGGTCACTCACGCAAATCGTGGCAAAGCCCCATGCAATTTGCTAACCAATTAACCGCTCAGAATCCACAACGCTATCAATCTGTGAAGAAGCTCACACAGATTTTCTACGATATCAGGTACGGCAATCGCCCACTCGATGAAAGCCGCAAGTCCATCGTTGACAGTGAATTAGAAAACCTTCAGCACACCCTCACCAGCTAAATCCCAACCCAAAACATGCTTTTTCTGCTGTTTATCCACGCTCTTTCCGATGAAATTTTGGTAGCAATCACATAAAAGTCAGGTCATCATACTGAGGATACAATCACACATAGCCGCCCAACCTCAGCGGCCAGCCCCCTCATCGACTCATGGGAAGGTGTGATCGCCAGCATGGATGCACGCGAGCCTGTTTTGACAATTCCACAAAAGAGAACACTTGGGTAATGCCTGAGTCCAGATTCCATAACAAAAATAGACAGCAACTCGACCGAACCATGTTCTATGGCGGGCAATGGTACGCGCTGACTGAAAATAATCCCTCACCTTCCTCACCTGATCCGGATCAACCTCAATCAAACGTCCCCTCCTCGGACAACGATCTCACCCCACCCGTATCCAGTGGCTCAACCGGCAAACAACCTTCATTACCTCAACACGATTCATCACACACAACGCCTCGCCGTCGTGATATCTCCAAACCTCCACGTAGTCGCAGCAAAGTTGCCATGTGGCTCACACTCGTTGCTTGCATCGTTCTAACAGCAGTACCTATTTTCATCGACTTCAACTCAGGCAGCGTCATCGAAAAAGAAGAAGCACGCACCATCTGGACCAGTATCGAAACCTGGGAACTAATGAAAGCGATGCCCTTCACGCAACTCGCACTTGATCCATTCGTTCCTGTTTACAATGCACGCACACAACTCACCGCTCCCCCCGCGGGCAATTGGCTTCAAATCATCACCTTCGCCATCGATGATTTCTTCACTGAAAAACTCACAACGGCTGACTACATTTCCGATGCCCGATTAACCAGTGCAATCTTCGCACTCCTCGCGGTCGCTGCCGTCTACTGGATCGGCTTTTCCATCGGTGGCAATTGGCTAACAGCCGTTTTCGCTGCAGGCATTCTCGCCTCCAATCCTATCTTCCTCTACTACGCAAGACTCGGCACATCCGACATGCCCACCACCTCTTTCATGATCCTATCCATCGCAGGTGCACTCTGGGCCGTCAGACCTCTCAGACCAACTGCCGTCCTCGGGCGTCAAGCACTCGGCTGGACTTTCTGTGGCCTCATGATGGGGCTCGCAATCCTCTCAGGTGGCCCCGCCCTCATCGGACCAATCCTCCTTCCACTCTTTGTCATCATGCTCATGTGCCCGCACCGCGCCTCTCACCTGCTCGGCCTCCTCGCTGCTGTACTCATCGCCGCACTCCTCATGGCCCCATGGATCGTCTACGTTCAATACGGCGAGAACCCCGCCACATGGACCGACTGGACACGCACTATCCTCCCAACCAACCTCGCATCACTCCAAAACATCGGAAAGCTCGCCATACCTCGACTCGGCATCCTCTTCCTCGCCTCAACACCATGGATCTTCTGGCTCATCGGCGGTATCGGGCAACCATTCTCAGCCTCATCCGTTGGTTCACGCCTCAGGCTCTTCCTTGGCTGGTCTTGGTTCATCATTGCTGTCATCTTCCTCGTCATGCGACCCACTCACCACCTCACACAAGCCACCCTCCTCGTCCTCCCAGTCATCGCCGTCATGCTCGCACAGATGTTCCGCCAATACACGATCCTCTCCGCTACCGGTCGATACCCACGCCTTTGGCGTTCCCTCCGTTGGCCACACGTCGGTCTCCTGCTCATCTTCTCAATCTTCCTGCCCACTGCCATCTTCTTCGAACCACTCCTCCTCCAATACGGCTACACAAACGTCAACTTCGCTGAAACCATGCACTGGACCTATTGTGCAGGCCTCGCGTTCGCACTCCTCGCACTCCTCTTCATCTCAGCACGTGCAGCATTCAAACACTTCCCCACGACAGCCGTTATCACATGGTCCCTCTGGGGCATTCTCGCTTTCGCCGCACTCATCGTCCCACTCGTCCGAGGGCCACTCTACATCTCAACCATCAAATACAACGCTGAACAGATCGCTCATCTCACCGCAAACAGCGACCAGCTCTACTACCTCGGCGGCCAACCTGACCCTATCCTCATCCTCTACGTCGGCGAGAAAATTCAACCCATCTCCAAAGCCAACGCCGAAGAACTCCTCCAAGACGGCGGAACCATCTACCTCCTCACCCCTGAAATCAACCCCGACGATATGCCTCGCAATTACATCAATCAGGGCAATTTTCCCAATGCAGGTGTCCAACTATGGCGCGGACAAACACGATTCTAAACAATCAGATACAATATCCGCCTATCAGATTGGCTACACCCCAAAAATACACGCCCTCATAACAAAGAGCGAACACATGAGCGATTCAACCAAATACGACCTCTCTATCGTCATCCCTGCACTCAATGAGCAGGACAATGTCGAACCATTAGTGACCGAAGTCGAAAACAACGTCCGTGGCAAAGGCATCAATGCCGAGCTCGTCTACGTCGACGATGGCTCCACCGACAACACGCTCCCAAATCTCAAAGAACTCCAAAAGACTCGCCCTTGGCTCGTCATCCTCACACGTCCAAAAGCTCAAGGCCAATCCTCAGCTATGTTCGCCGGCATCCAAGCCGCATCAGGTGAATTCACTGCCACACTCGACGCAGACCTACAGAACGATCCTGCCGACCTCACCAAGATGTATCAGATGATTCAGGACGATCCTTCCATCGACATGGTGCAAGGTGACCGTTCACGCAATCGTCAGGACAATATCATCCGCAAAATCACCTCCATCATCGGCCGCAAAATGCGTCTCATGATTCTCGGCGACAAAGTCCGTGACACCGGCTGCTCAGGCCGCGTCCTCCGCTCTTCCATCGCCAAGCAATACCCACTCCAGTACAAAGGCGTTCACCGCTTCCTCCCGGCCTACGCTAATATGCTCGGCGCTAAGGTCGTTGAACTCCAAGTCACCCACCGTGCACGCGTTGCTGGCGAAACAAAATACGGCTTCGGTATCCTCACACGTGGCTGGTCCGGCTTCTGGGATCTCTTCGCCGTCCGCTGGATGTTCAAACGCCACCGCGACACATCCGTCCAACGCATCGATGCCTAACCATAAGTTAGAACTGATTATCACAAACTGCGAGCCTACTCACTCGCAGTTTTTTATTACACATACTTAACACATCAACATTCCCATTGACCTCACTGTGTATTTCCACCACAATCACAACCAACCCTCACAAATCAACTAAAATAAGCGAGAACCAAATGACTAAGATGATCTCATCTATCCGCCTAGTCTTGATCTTACTCGTCACACTAACTCTCCTTCCGCATACCGCACACGCACAAGACAACCAAGATCAAAACAAACAGAAATTCAACCCCGCCACCTTTCATGGCATCAATCCAGGCGCCCCCATCTGGGATGACAAAATCAAACTCACCAAAACCAAAGCACGACAAATCGCCTCCACTGGCACACGTGCAATCCGCATCAACTTCCGATTAGACGGCCACGAAACGTGGACCCCTGCTCTACTCAAAAAGTATGACGTCATCATACGCACAGCAAAATCCGCGCGTTTCGAAATCCTCGGCCTCGTCTGCAACGAAGCAACCGCTGGCGGACAAAAAGCATGGAACGACACCTCTAAAGGCGCCAACAACAAATTCGTCAATGACTTCGCAGCAAACACCGCACTACTCGCAGAACGCTACAAACATCAAATCAAAACATGGGAAATCTGGAACGAACCCGATGCATGGGACAACAACAAGTTTCGCACCCAACCACAAAAAGCTGGCCTCACCTACATCCTCCCAGAAGTCCTCGCCCACATGCTCGTCGAAACAAATCTCGCTTTACGCAATACCAAGTCAGGTGATCTCATCAAAGATCACGACATTAAATTCGTAACAGGCGGCCTCTTCGCTCACGACATCGGCGGCAGCTTCAGTACCTCCGCGCCATACCTTCAGGAACTCTACAACCAGTCCGCAATCTTCAACGATTTCAAAAACAAAACAGGCAAAGCCTACCCTTGGGACATGCTCGGTTACCACTTCTACATTGACCAAGGCAAGCAACTCGACGCTAAAAAACTCGGTAAATACCTCAACGAAATCACAAAAACAGCCAGAAAAAACAACGATCCAAGCAACATGCTTATCACCGAATTCGGATGGCACACCGACGCCATCTCTCAGGATATGCAAAGCACTAACCTTGCCATCACCTACAACGTCTTATCCAAACGCAAAGACATCGTCGGCACATATTGGTATCAATGGATCGATGAACCCTCACAAAGCCGCGGCCTCGTCAAATCCAACATCAAACAACCTAAAAAAGCTCTCAAAGAATTCAAAGCACGCTGCCAAGGCAAAAAGAAATAACACATCACCAACAGCACAATCCCAAAAGAACGGCGAACATCAACATTTGCCGTTCTTTTTTATTTCTCTCATAACACTTCACATGCTTCATAACAATTGGTGCACACATCCCAACCACCGACTTCCTCAATAGACAACGCATCCCCCCTTCCCCAGTACACTCAAAAACCAACCAAGCCAAAAGCTCACATCACTCGCACTCCAAGCCAGTATCCATAGTTACCCACAAATCTACCACATCTTCCTCACCACCCTCAGCCCCAATGCTGACACCATAAAGCCTGCAAACAACCCCTAATAGATACAAATGATAATGGCTTACTGAAATAGCACCAATAACCAACAAATAAGCAAGTTCAAAGCACAAAACTACAAAATAACAAGTTAACAATACACTTTTTCACATATAAAACCGTTTTTATCCAAAAAAATATCAGATACACAGACTTTCTGATTGACCTGAGAACGTTTTTATACCAAAATCTCATTTGTAGCCTAAAAGATACAAATCGCCGCCAACGATTTTCAATCTCTCCCCCGAAAGGCCTCCCGCATGACATGCGTTTATCGTTACCACAAACACACAACTCCGCTACTGCTCACACTCATGCTCTCCCTCCCCGCAACCCTCTCCGCACAGCAATCAGAAACCACACGCCCCATCCAATCAAGTAACGATATCGCCCAACTCAACAACGCAAACCTCAACCAGCAATCGATCACGATCCAAGCTAAGAACAAACTCGACTTCGCTCGACCTCACCAAACTGTCGAACTCCCATGGGCTGAAATTACTTCACGCCTCCCCAAAGCCACACCAGACAACATCCTCGTCACCGACTCAAACTCAAACAAACCACTACTCTCACAAGTCATCGACAACGACAATGATCAAACCCCCGATCAACTGCTCTTTCAAGCTTCATTCATGCCTAATGAATCTCGATCGATCACAATCGCAACGCTCAACGAAGATCTCGCAAAACCGAAATCACAAGTGACCACGAACTTCATTCCCAGTGCAGACAGCTTCTACATTTGGGAAAACGATCGTGTCTCATTCCGTCTCTTTGGCCCATCACCAGTCCACCGCACACCAACTGCAAGCGGCCTTGATGCATGGCTCAAAAACAACTCATTCGGATACACAAAACTCAGCAAAAACTTAGGGGCTGGCAGCTTCGCAATCTTTCACGAAGAAAAGCTTTACCGCCCACTACAGTTCTTGGAATTCAAAACATTCGCGCAAGGCCCACTTCGCGTGCAATTCCAACTCAAATACGCACCCATCCGCACACCACAAGCAAAAATCTCACTCAAACAAACAATCTCACTCGACGCAAACACACACTTCACACGCATCACAAACGAACTCACTGCAGACAACCCTGACCTCGACACAATCGTCGTCGCACCAGGCATCTGCCTCAACGCATCAGATGACACAACCTATTCAACCTCCGAAGCCATCTCCTGTTGGCAACCCTCAGCCGCCGAAGATCAACAGCTTGGCCTCGCACTCATTCCCCACGCATCCTCAACCTCAACCACACAACCCAAACAACTCATCGCACTCTCAAAAATCCCGATAAACAAACCATTCACTTACGAAGCCGGGGCCGCTTGGTCAAAGCAATCCGAATTCAAAGATCACAACGAATGGTTCAAATACATACAGCAAAAAGCCTGGTCGGTACGATCACCAATCCAAATCACTTGGTAAAAGTACCTCTTTCCAGTCATCCTTAATGCACCAGACAGGGAGCTTAAAATTGAACAAACGCTTCGGAATTTCAAGCCTTATCACAGCCTCAATGCTTAGCCTCGCGCTGCTTGCACCATCCGCATCAGCTCAAAGCGCAAAGCGTGATATCGACCACGCCACCTTCCACGGCGTCAACGCGGGTGCTCCAATCTGGGAAACAAACATTCGTCTCAACAAACAGAAAATCGAAGAAATCGCATCATCAGGCACACGCGCTATCCGCGTTAACTTCCGCCTCGATCATGGCTACGAACAATGGGACGAAGAACTTCTCAAACAATACGACTACATTATTAACACCGCTCGCGCAGCCGATCTGCAAATCCTCGGCCTCATGTGCAACGAAGCAACCTCAGGCGGCCAAAAAGGCTGGAACGACACCTCAAAAGGTGCAAAAAACAAGTACGTACAAGACTTCGCAAAAAATGCTGCTCTACTCGCAAACCGCTACAAAGACAGCATCAACACATGGGAAATTTGGAACGAACCCGGTGCATGGAATAATCCAAACTACGTCAACGATCCTCAAAACGCAGGTATCACATACATTCTTCCAGAAGTCTATGCTCACATGCTAGTCGAAACGAACCTCGCACTACGCAACTCAAGAAACGGCAACCTCATCGAAAAATACGATATCAAACTCGTAACAGGTGGCCTCTTTGCACACGACATCGCAGGCAACTTCAGCACAGGCTCACCATATATCCAGGATGTCTACAACCAGAAAAAAACTTTCAAAGCTTTCCAAGCAAAAACAGGTAAAAAATATCCTTGGGATATCTTCGGTTACCACTTCTATATCAGCCAAGGCACAAAGCTTGATCCTGCTTATCTCAACCGTTACTTCGACGACATCATAAAAACCGTCAGAGCCAACGGCGACAAAAGCAACATGCTCATCACTGAATTCGGTTGGCCAACCATCTCACTCGATGAAGAAGGTCAAGCAGAAAACCTCGCAATCACATACGACGTCATGGAATCACGCGATGATGTTGCCGGTTCATACTGGTACCAGTGGCTTGATGAACCTGAAGAACGCCGTGGCCTCATTTACGACAATGTCAAGAATCCTAAAAAAGCTTACATCGAATTCCAAAAGCGATGTAACCAGAAATAATAAACGCTAATACAGCGACAAGCTGTCAAGTCATACAGGCTCGGGGACTATCTCACGATAGTCCCCGTACCTCTTTTAAAAACCTTCATATACAGTAAAATCTAAACACTCATAAAAAACCAAATACCGACTTTCGCCTGTTACACGCCTAACTTTACGTGAGAGAACCAAATGTTTAACACGCTATCCACCAAAGCTCACATAATATCTCTCTTCACGTTCTTCTCCCTTCTCCTCTCATCAGCTTCCTACGCACAAAACCTCTACTACGATGTCTCACCATCCCACTACTACGGCATCAACGCTGGTGCTCCCATATGGGACGGCAACGTCATCCTCACCAAACAAACTATCCGCCAAATCGCAGCCACCGGCACAAAAGCCATCCGTCTAAACTTTCGCATCGACGGCAACGAAGAATGGGATCGCAAGCTGCTTCACCAATACAGAGCCATCGTTAACGAACTCATCAAAGCCGACATTCAAATCCTCGGCGTTCTCTGCAATGATGTCCTCCCACAAAGCCAGGATCAATGGAACGACACAACCAACGGTCCTTCCAATCAGTATGTAAAAGACTTCGCACAAACAGCAACCGCAATCATTACTTATTTCCCAAGCATTAAACGATGGGAAGTTTGGAACGAACCTGATTCATGGACAAATCCCGAATACAAAAAAGATCCACGCGAAGCTGGCGGAACATACATACTCCCCGAAGTACTTGCGCATCTTCTCATGGAAACACGCATCTCACTCATGGATTCGAAGCACGGCAATTGGTTCAAGTATAAAAACATCCAGCTCGTTCTCGGCGGACTCTTCGCTCACGACATCGAAGGACAACACCAACCATCCGTCAATTATCTCAGAGAACTCTATAACCAAAAATCAATCTGGGATTCATGCATCAACGAAACCGGCAAATACTTCCCATGGGATATCATCGGTTACCACTTCTACATCAACCAAGGCACCGACCTCGACACCGGCAAGCTTGCACTCTACATTGATGAAATCGCCCATGCAGCATGGGAAAACAAAGACTCAAGCAAAATACTCATTACCGAATTCGGATGGGCTTCAAACTATATCTCCGAATCACAAATGAAGAACAACATGACTGCTGCTTATAAAGTCTTAAGAGCAAAACCTGACGTCATCGGAACATACTGGTATCAATGGCACGACGAACCGGATCAGAAACGTGGACTCATCACAACCGATGTTCGCCACGCCAAAGAAATCCTCAAAGAATTTCGCCGTCATTGCAACTTACCTTACAATCCAACTACCGAAAAATAACGATGCTTACATGCTCGTCTTTATTTCATCCTACCGGAGCATCTAACATGAAATTACGAAGCGTATACCCTTCATTACTAACGTTGCTTATCTGCACGTTACTCGTGACCTCCTCTGCATTCGCACAAAACAAAAATAGCATCGACCCCGCCAAATTTCATGGCATCAACGCCGGGGCTCCAATCTGGGACGGTGAAATCGAACTCACACCCAGAAAAATCAGACAAATCGCCGCAACAGGCACACGCGCCATCCGCTTCAATTTCAGACACGATGGCGTCAAAAAGTGGACACCTGAACTTCTCGATCGTTACGAAGAAGTCATCGACCTTCTACTTGAATACGACTTCGAAATCCTTGGCCTTCTATGCAACGACTGCACACATGGCTGGTTCCATCAATGGAATGACACCTCCGAAGGCCTCTACAATCAATACACACAAGACTTCGTACACAACGCACAAGTCATCGTGTCTCGCTTCCACACCAAAATTAAAACATGGGAAATTTGGAACGAGCCCGATGCAATCAACCCCCAAAACAAAGGCGGCACATACATTCCACCAGCCGTCTTCGCCCGTATGCTTCTCGAAACACGTATCGCTATCGTCGAAGCACTTCCACAGTATATGGACAGTGATGAACTCAAGATCGTAGTCGGTGGCTTCTTCGCTCATGACATTGATGGCCGTACTCACACCTCCGCTGGCTACCTCCGTGAACTCTACGAACAAAAAGATGTTTGGGAAATGTGTCTCAACGAACTAGGCCGCCAATACCCATGGGACATCCTCGGCTACCACTTCTACATCGATCAATACACAAATCTTAATGCCAAGAAACTCAACTTCTTCATCGACGACTTTGTAGCAGTCCGTGACGAATACGACGACGAGAACAGCAAACTACTCATCACCGAATTCGGTTGGCACACCGTCAACAAAACTCAAGAACTCCAACGTGACAATGCCGCTCTTTGTTACGACATCCTCGCTGCACGTGAAGAAGTCATTGGCACATACTGGTACCAATGGGTAGACGAAATCGTCGAGAAGCGTGGCATGGTCTTCGATGACGCAAGAAACCCCAAAGAACTCCTCAAAGAGTTCCGCAAACGCTGCCAACAAACAATCAAAAACAAAAAATAGAAAATCCACCACACCATATAACACCATCAGCCGATCACCCTCCTGATCTTCTGATGGTGTTTTTCTTTACCCATTCATTCCTCACCATACATCCCCCTCCCCTACCCCTAACCCCACTTCACTATTGCCTTTATACATAGAACCCGAAATAATCTATACTTACACACGTATCAGATTGCATTCCAACCCCACAGCCCCCTGCCCCAAAGGCAACAACGTGAAATTGAAAATCACCAAAACCAGAATCATTGTCTGCTCAATCATCGCAACGCTCGCCATTCTCGGCTCCGCTTACGGCGTCCTCTCACTCCTCGACTCCGCCGACACCATCAGCATCAAAGCAATACCCTCAGACGCAAAGTCTGCCCAACTCGTCAACACCGAAGCTCAAGGCCTTCGTTACGAAATCCAAAACTACGATGGCACCACCGAATTGCTCACACCCGATCAATACGCTTCTGAAATCTATTCAGAACACTCGTCTCGCACTCTCGGCAAACAAATCTTCGTCACCATCTTCAATATCACCAACACCGACAAATTCGGATGGGTCGCCCTCGGCCTCCTCGGACAAATCGTCTTCGCTGGCCGCATGATCGTCCAAATCATCGCTTCAGAAAAGAAACGCCAATCAGTCGTACCAGTCGCATTCTGGTGGATGGCTCTAACTGGCGCTTCGATGCTCATGCTCTACTTCGTATGGCGCAAAGATGTCGTCGGCATCATCGGTCAATCAACCGGTTGGCTCATCTACACACGCAACCTTTACTTCATCTACCTCAAGCCCAAAGATCACGATACTTACGAAGACACCCAGGAAGGCAACCTCGCCACCGAATCCCCCTCCGACAGCTAATCTCAATCTTCCTTATCCCATAATTCCAATCGCTGCGACACAGCGATTGCTTTCCCATACTCGCCCAACTGCTCATAACTATCGTGCAAAAATTCCAAACACCCGCGCAACACATCCCGTCTCACTTCTTTCTGTGCTTCAATAATCTCAACAGCTTCCTCCAACACCTTCACCGCCTTACCATGCTCCCCACGCTCACTATATAAAGATCCAATATTGTTCAGCGCAGCAGCATACCCATCCGGATCATCAACATTCTTCTCAAATAGCTTAATCGCATCCAATATAAACTTTTCCCCCTTGTCATCCTCATCCATATACCGAAGCGTATCACCTGCCGCCAAATACAACCGTGCCACATCAATACTCTCAACATCACCTCCCGTCTCATGATTCTTGATCGCGGAATTGTAATAGATCATCGCCTTCTGATACCGCTGCAGCTTAAAGTAAAATTCACCCAACCACTCAAATATCTCACCGCGTT
Organism: Planctomycetota bacterium; assembly: GCA_016350165.1. Lineage (GTDB taxonomy): Bacteria > Planctomycetota > Phycisphaerae > Phycisphaerales > Phycisphaeraceae > Poriferisphaera. The sequence goes on from CP066225.1 coordinate 872,276, forward strand.
CCTGAGCCCCCTCATCATAAAATTTCTGACACGCATCCAATCCACGTATCAATAACAACTCCGCTCTCGCATCATCACCTCGCGTCCCCCAAAACTCCGAATACTCCTTGAGTAAAAGCATGTATTCATAACAATTCTCTTCAATACAAACTTCAGATAACGCCATTGCCTGCTCAAAGCAGCTCTCCGCCGCGTCGTAATTCTCAATCTTCGAGTAACTATACGCCAGCTGTTTCAGCGTAATCATCTTTCTCAAATCGTAGCCATCCCCCTCTTTGCCCAATATTCGCAGTACATCAATGTACAGACCTATCGCATCATTATTTCGCTCTAACATCAAATAGATATGCGCAAGGTTATACAACGCAACCGCATCCATCTGATTATCAGTCTTTTGTATCAACACCACATTTTCAAGAATCTCTTTCGCGTTGTCATACTGCCCAAGCGACATATATAACTCCGCTAGATTATTCCGAGTCGTTGCTAACTCCAAATCATTCTCATCACAGCACTTCTCTTTAATCGCAATCGATCTCAAGTAATACGCTTCACACCCATCAAGCTCTTGCGTTTGATAATACACATCATTCAGCACATCAATTGTCACTGCAATATCGTAATCATCTTCATCCAACACCATTTCTCTAATCTTCAAAGCATGCTTTAAATAAAGCTCAGATTTTTCATAATTCTCCATCGACAAAAACAAACACCCCATATTGTGAATTACACCAGCATACTCAGCAGACATCTCACCAAATATTTGTTTAAAAGCGATCTCAGCAACCTGATAAGCTTCCTCCGCATCTGTATACTTTTCCAAACACTTCGCGATAAGCCCAAAGTTATTGTAAACCTCTCCCCATCCCTGCGTAATCTCATTCTCATCAACTGCTTCATACCAATCTAGGCACTGCTCATATAACTCATAAGCATTCTGATATGCTTCAATCTCTTGAAACTGATATGCCAAATTCAACTTGCATGCAATCACCGCATCATCACCCCCGCTCTCACCCGCAACATCTAACGCCTGATTAGCCACCTCAATCGCCCGTTCATATTCTCCTCGCTGACACAACTCGCCAACCTGATCCAATAATACTTCCCAGTTCATTTCGTCACTCCCGAACTTCCTGATCCTCATATAATGCAATCTGATTAAACACCACATTATACCCGCAATCCCATTTCAAAAAGCACCGTCACAAAAAACCATCCATCTAATCAACCGCTGCACACACTGCTATCTAACCATGAGTTATAAACACCCCTCACATATTCTGTAACCATGTTTCTCAAGCACCGCCTCCAAGCTAGAATATCAGCATGAATCAGGTTAAGAGAATATTGGATGCGAATGCGAATCGGACACGTGAAGCGATGCGGGTCATGGAAGAAACCGCCCGTTTTTTGCTGGACGATCAGGCATTGTGCTCGCAGATCAAATCACTGCGGCATGACTTCGCAGCTGCGATTTCACAAATTTCAGGGCTCGAAGCAAACCGTGACACAGAAGGTGATGTTGGCACAAGTGTTTGTACAGCAAGGGAATACGTTCGCTCCAATGTTCGAGAAGTGGTCATCGCAGCAGGAAAACGACTCAGCGAAGCACTGCGTGCAATCGAAGAGTACTGCAAGGTTTTGGGCGAGGAAGCGAAAGATGTGGTCGGGCAAATTGAACAACTGCGATACCGTGGCTACACCATTGAAAAACAGTTAATTCTTTTACTGGCAAGTAGTTGTGAGGCTAAGTGGAAGATATGTCTGCTGCTAACCCAGTCAATGTGCGAGCATCACTCATGGGACGTAATACTCAAAGAAGCGATCGCGGGCGGTGTTGATTGTGTTCAAATTCGTGAAAAACCATGTTTAGATGGTTTATACGGACGCCCATTAATCGAGTATTCAAAAGAAGTTGTGAAAATCTGCCATGCGAACAACGTGTCTGTGATCGTGAACGATCGTGCGGATGCAGCGATGATCGCTGGCGCAGACGGCGTCCACGTGGGTCAACAAGACGCACGCTGCCATGACATACGTAAACTCTTTGGTGGACAACTGATGATCGGGGTGAGCACGAGCTGCATTGAAGAGGCGGAAGAGGCTTTTGAGATGGGTGCGGATTATTGCGGAGTTGGGCCGATGTTCCCAACGACGACGAAGGAGAAGAAGGTCATCATGGGCCCTAAGTACTTGGAAGCTTATGGGTTGTGGGGCAAGCTGCCAGGTTTGGCGATTGGTGGGATTGAGCCGAGTGTTGAGAAGATTGAAGCACTCAAGGCGGCTGGATTGTGGGAAGGTGAAAATGGATTGGGTATTGCAGTGAGTGCAACGATTTGTCGTGCGGAAGATCCGGGTGCTGTAGCTGCGAAGCTCAGCGGCATGATCGATTAATTTTTCGACATCTAAAAATAACTGTTCAAACGCGCACGAATTTTGTGCGCGTTTTACATTGGCTGCGCACAAATTATCGTTTTGAATAAACGTTTTTGTGCGCATAAAAGCGCGTTAGAGAAGCGCATTTGCGCGCATGAACCTGCTTTTTTACGTGTTTATACGTATACAAGAATTGCAAGAAATGAACAGAAACGGTTTAAAACGGCCAACGAATAGTCGGAAATGATCAAGAAACAGCGTGTTTCTGACAGTTTCTAAATCGCAAAAACCAAAATTGGCACAAAACGTGCGCATAAAAATAAACTGATACTTTCAAAAATCTATTTTATGACAATATTTTTCGGATGTATCAAACCTAATTTCATTGATCGTAATGCGATCAATATAAAAAGCGCAGGTTAATACACCAGACAAGCCTAATCGTCGATTAGTTAAATTGATTATTACGAAAATCTGATGAATTAATTTTCATTTTTGTTAACGCTAAGTATGGATGGTTCTGTAACAATGCGGTGATAAAATTCATTGCCTTGCATGTCGCGTGTGACGATATCAACACCGGTTGCGTAATACCATAAACCGGAATCGTCATAACCGATGGTCCCGACTTCACTTGCTTCATCATATTTGTCATCAACAAAAATACACTTAGCACTAAAATCACCAATGATATATTCTTCTCCAGGTTTCAGCATGATATCTTTTTCGAACCCAAAAGTATCAAAGATATGTACAGCATAACCTTCTCCGCGGTGCGTTTGTACTGCACGCTCAGCGAACCGACTGATGTATGTGCGAAGATTTAGGCCGTAGTTTAAAAACTGTTCCGGTATCACGATGGGTTGTGAGGTGATATTTTTAACTGAAAGCGTAAAAACGGGACTATCATCAATTGTCGAATTTGTTGTAAATTTAAATGGTTTTTGTGTTATTAGAAGTGTTGGCGGAGTTTGCGTGTGCGTGCACATGTGCAAGCCGCATTGAGGGCAGATGTCACGAGTATCATTCTTGATTGAAATGTGTGATTGGTTAGAAACGAGAAAATACTCAGTAGAGTTATTTGCATTGCTTTGTACTTGAATTGTTAGTGAACTTTGAAAATACCAATGCCCATTGGTCATTTCTCGAAATGCGACATTTAATGAATCGCTCCACCAATCTGTATGGCCAAGAAAAAATTTATCATTCGGTTGAAGGACTTGATCCTGCTCAATTGTCTCTGCAAATTGCGTGACATAAACTCTATTGCTTCTTATGTAAAAATCCAGGTCATCTTTATCTTTTGCGTATAGAATTTTTATTTGCTGACCTGATTTTAATGTTTGAGGAATAATGGTTATTGGTTCTGTTGATGTGTTTATTAGCCACAAACGGTGTGCAGTCTTTGTTGGAAAATCTTTGCTGTCTGTAGGTCGACATTCTTGAATAAGTTGTAAAGGTGGGGGAGTTTCCGAAGTAGGTTGTAGCGTTGGCTTTTCTTTAGCAATTACACAACCTGAAAGTATCATGAATATGAAAAGAAGTGATACGATGCGTATTGTGTGCATTATTAAACCCCGGTAATTGATCATTCAGAACTAAATGAGCATGTTGTACGTTGCTACAAGATAACAAAAAAACTGATGATTAACAGATATCCTTGAGAGATGGGTTTGTTAATTCTTGCGGGAAATAAGTAGTCTTGTAGAATGTGCAGATAGCAGTGATTTACTGTGGTTCATATTCCGAGATTTCATATTTCAAGGGGGCATTGATAATGCTCAATTTTTTCAGCCGCACGACTGGCGTATTTGTTTGTTGTTTGATGATGGTTGGATGTACTTTGCCGAAAGGGAACTATCACTTTACACAAACGGAAACTCTTGAGCCTGTAGTGATGAAAAATACGCAGGTTAAAGTTGGTGAAGAGATGCTGAAGGTTGGTTACATGATCGAGTATGATGCGATCTATCTGGAGCGTGAAGCGGTTGTGAGATCAGGGCAGACATGGGGGTATAAATTTTCACCGGGGTATTATGTAAAGACTGGTGAGGATAAACGTTACTCGTATTATGAGCCTGCGAAAGGAAAGCGTGCTGGTAATATCAAGGTGAGTAAATCAACGATTCCTTTCTGGGCCATGCAGGTCGATAAACAAGAACACACGCTTTATGGCGTGTCCGTGTTTACCGTGAAAGAACAGGCAAAAGATGCGAAGTTCAGGTTTTGTAAGTTGAAGGGTGAAAATGAAGATGTGTATATGCAGACTTTGACTTATATGGGTTTAGAAGAAGATGTGCTAACGCTTGTTTACAATGTCTATGAAGGTAATTTGGTAAAACCTACACATATGGATGTTTTGAAAGTCGAGATGTCTGAATATACTATTGTGGAACATGAAGGCGCGAAACTACGTATTATTGCGGCGTCGGATGAACATATTGAATATGAAGTATTGAGTTATTTTTCAGAGTAAAATCTTTATCTGTAAAGTTGTGTTTGTTTGAATCTTTAATAAGCGAATCGTTATTTGTACATCATAGTGAGCTAATCATGAAGATTGCGAGTTTTCTATTTGTAATCATTTCGTTGTTATGCTGTGTGGTAGTCAATGCGGATGATATGGGGATGTTTGAAGATTATTTAAATCGCGATGCGAGAACCTTTGCTGAGGAAGACGTTACGTACTACGTGCAGGGCTTTGGATTATTAAGCTTCAATTCAAGTAGTAAATTACTAGAGGTGGAGGGTGAAACAGTATCAGGTAAGGATTTTGATTTGGATATGCCTTGGGGTGGTGGACTTGCTATTGGTGCAAGAAAAGGATTGTTGCGTGGTGAGTTTGAGGTGTCGGGGCAGATGTCGAAGTTTGATGTAGATAATGGAAGTAGTGAAGCTGATGGTGATTTTTTAGCAGTGAATTTCCTTAGTAATGCGTATTATGACATGCCTGTGACTGAAAAATTGGATTTTTATATTGGTGGTGGTGCTGGCTTTACTTGGTATACGGCTGATCTTGAAGCGAAGTATGGCGGGCTGAAGGAAATCAAAACGGAGGAAGATTTTGTCTTCAGTTACCACGTAGATTTAGGCGTGTCGTATTGGCTGGATAAGCAATCTGAGATTTTTGGTGGTTATCGATATTTTTCGACAGCTGATCCAGTTTTTGATGATTTGAGATTTGAAGCGCCAGAGTATCATACGCTACAGGTTGGTTTACGATATAACTTCTAACTGTTGAATAGATATCTTAAAAATTAAAACACCTCGTATGAATCGTATGCGAGGTGTTTTGTGTCAGGTATCGAAACTGTTTGATTTAAGATTGTTCGCGTTTACGACGAAGTAGCAGGGCCATGAGTGATGCAAGGCCGAGAGAAGCTGCGGCTGGTGTTGGGACAGCGATGTTTGCAGCTTCCTGATCAGCAAGAAATTGGTTGTAGTCAATGAGTTGGCCATAAAGATTGAAGTTGATGGTTTCGCCGACTTCACCTGAATTGATGGAGGCACTAATATCATCAGCGGATTGGCCGAAGCCGAGGAGTTCGACTGAGTAAAGTGTACCGTTGAAGTTAGCGGTATAGTCAGTGCTGACTGCACCATAGTCACCGATGTAAATAGAATCAAGACCGCCACCTTCACCGTTATCGACACTTACATCGATCTGGAATTGACGGTATGAGCCATTGAGTCGAGCGACGATAACGTTACGTAATACTTCGGGTGTTGTGCCATCGATTGTACCGATGCCGTTGGTGTATGTGAGTGAACCTAAGACGAAGGTGTCGCCCAAGTCGATGTCATTGAAGCTCGTGTTTTGGCCTGTACTGCGATAGATATCAACATCCTCACGATCACCTGTGGAGCTATCTCCAAGATAGACGTTAATGTAGTTATCACGTTCGTAGGTGCTGCCTGCGTTTTCAGGATAGCCGGGACGATAGACGGAGGAAACACGTGATCGGCCATCGAATGTATCTGCAAACGTAACGGGGGCCATGAGAAGCATGGCGACGGGAACAGTTACGTGTTTAATTATGTTAGTCAGTTTAGGCATATAAACCATGACAGATCCCACCTTTCTTCACAGGGTGCGCGTGGGTTCAATAAAAATAGGATGCTCAGATTATGTTGATGCTGAGGTTACCTGATGCTGAGCAGAATCTTAGGTAGGAATGTTGTGCGATCAATGAAGAGGCGATGAAAGACATGTACGTGTTTCAGTAGAAGTTTCAATGAAAACCCGTGAAAAGGCACATAAAAAAGATCACTGAATCCAGTGATCTATGCTTGGGCAGTCTAACTTTCTATTAGTTGGCATGTTGTTTTTTGAGTTTTTCCCATGCTTTTTTGTATTGTTTGATCCATTTGGGAAGCTTGCCACGGTTGCGTAGTGTGAGTTGCGCCTCGAATAAAGACTCGGGGAATGGGCGTTTGTTTTGAAGTTCGACAATACCCATTGTTTTTGGATTAAATGAACGATTGCCTTGATAACCGATCATGTTTGGATAGGCGACTTTGACGTTGCCAAAGTAGTTATTTTTACGTTGCTGCTTGGTTTGAGGCAGGTTCCAGAAATCATATTGTCCGCTGGCTAAAGCGTTGTCTTTGAAGTTCCAATAAGTCGCATACTTGAGGTGGTTTGGTTGATTGACGTAGCTGCCGCCGTTGGAACTAATCGAGCAATAGACTGTGTCGATGAGTGAGGTGTGTGGATATTGTGCATGGAAGTCTGGACCTGCACCTTTGTTTGCATGCCAACGCCAAATAACAGCACCAACTTGTTCGTGAGAAGAAGCAGGACCATGCCATGTTCCGTCGTTGGTTATGTCCTGACTTAGCCCAATGACGTTGCCGTAACCCCAGTTCATGCCGAAGCAGCTATGTCCACGATTGCCAGCGACAGTGTTAAGGAGCATGCTGCTTGAGAGGCAACCTGAGAAGTGAAAGCCTGCTGAGATGTCGGTGAGTTTGTTGCGTACGATCCAGCCGTTGCGTACACGATTCATATCGAGAATTTTCCAGCCTGAATCGTGAATGAAGTTTTTGTGGTGCTTAAATTTTTCTTTGAAGTTACCAACGAAGTGAATGTCTTCGACGCCGCAGTTTTCGATCATAGGGTTACTGGTGATAGACCAGTTGTGTTCAGCAAAAACGTTCATATGGATGGGTTCGGCGAGTGTAATGGTGTTGCCATGAATTGATTTGATGAGATGTTCTTCGTTAACTGAGATGCCGTTGTTGACGATGCGTGACCAAATGGGTCGGAGTGGGAGGTCTCCGATGAGTTCAGATTGTGGTGCTTTGCCTGAGACATTGAGGGCGATGACCATGCCGGGCTTAAGTTTGGATGTATCGTCGACGGTAATTGTAAATGATTCACGTGGTGAGTCGGTGGTGATTTTTGCGAGCTTGGTACCTCGTACGGGAACATTGATTTTTTTGCCGTAGTGATAAGGTGCGGTGAATTTAAATAGAGGTGGAACAGTCCACATTTTGCCGGGCTCTTTTTCGAGCATGTAGTGACGCATGAAGATTTCTGTACCATTTTTTGTACTGCCGGCCCCACGTAGCACAATGTTTGATGCGTCGATGATGATTGATTCTTTACGACCTTTGAGTTCGTTGAGATTGAAGCGGCCTGCGGGGAAGTAGACGACACCGGAGCCGTTGGTTTTGGCGGCGGCGATGGCTTTGATTACGGCATCGCGATCGGATTTATTGTCGTTGGGTACGGCGCCGAATTTGGTTACATCAAATATTTTGTAATCAACATGCGGAATGGGTTCGAGACTGTATTTGTAGCCTGCATAGGAATAGTCGGGGAGATCGGGAGTTTTGCCGTGCTTTTTCGCTTGGACAAATTGCGTCCATGCTTTTGGTGTTTGAGCATGCAGATTTATGGTGCAGGCTAATGTAATAAAAGATAGTGTGAGAATTGTAATAATATTTTTCATGGTACAAACTCGATGAAAATTATACGGGGCCATGACGCAGGCTTATCTTAAACTGTATTTTTATTGAGTAAATAAAAAGCTCAGAGTTTCAGGCTCTGAGCTTTGTGATTATTTGTTCTTATCTAATCAATGTATAGAGCGATTGATCAGGCTCGAGCAGAGGCTTGAGCTGAGGCGGGGGACTGTGGGTTGCCGACGAGATCGCCGTTGGTTGGGAAACGTTCCATCGCTTTAAGGAGCTGCTCAACCTGTTGGACAGGTGGCATGTTCAACAACCGGCGACGCAATGCGTTGATGGTTGTTGTTTCATGTGAAGACATGAGTTTTTCTTCTTTACGTGTGCCTGAAGCAGCGAGGTCAATGGCAGGGAATACACGTTGTTCAGCGATCTTACGATCGAGAATAAGCTCCATGTTGCCAGTGCCTTTGAACTCTTCGAAGATGACTTGGTCACCACGTGAGCCGGTATCGACGAGTGCTGTTGCGATGATGGTGAGTGAACCACCTTCTTCAAATTTACGAGCAGCGCCAAAGATTTGCTTGGGTATTGAGAGTGCGCCGGCATCAAGACCACCAGAGAGCGTGCGACCGGTGTTTTGCAGATGAGGAGCAGTGTTAAATGCGCGGCCGAGACGTGTGAGTGAGTCCATGAGGATAACGACGTCCTGGCCCTGCTCTGCCCATCGTTTTGCACGTTCGATGGCCATCATGGCGAGGCCGACGTGTCGTTCAGGGGTATGGTCGTTTGAGGAAGCCCAAACTGTGCATGGGACGTTGCGACGGAAGTCGGTGACTTCTTCGGGACGTTCGTCGATGAGAAGCGCAAGTGTTTTGGCTTCTGGGTGGTTTTTCTGTATTGCGAAGGCGATATTCTGGAGAAGTGTGGTTTTGCCTGCTTTTGGTGGGGAAACGATCATGCCGCGTTGGCCGTAGCCGATTGGGCAGAAGAGATCGATGAGTCGGCATGCATCGGGGCAGCCGGGATATTCGAGGTCGAGGCGTGGTTGCGGATCGATTGTGGTGAGATCTTCGGCTTTGGGGTGCTCTGTTTTGACGAATTCAGATGCTGGGAGGCCGTCGATTTTGAGAATTTTGGTCACACGAAGTGCAGAAGGAGCGATTGCGTCAGGTTTTGGACGCTTGAATTGCTGCTTTTTATATCCACCTTGGCGTTTATTTTTATTGTTTGAGCCGCCCATGGGTTTACCGAGTTCAACTTCGAGTTCCAGACCGGGGCGTAAACCATAGCGGTCGATGAGTTGCGAAGGGATTACAGGGTCTTCGGGGTCAGCGATATAGGTATCGTTGAGTTGGCGCAGCCGACCATCGACGCGAGCGAGTACTTCTAAAATCCCGGTTTTAGTTTTCATAGTCATCGAATCAAAGTGGTGGCGCCAGGGGAAGCCACGGATTACAAAAGGCTGAAAGGTGTGGATTTTAGAGAGAGTATTCCACGAACCTCCTGAAAACGACACTGAGTCATGCAGAGACAATGCGGGAAAAAGCCCGGCCCTGGAGTTTGGGCGAACCCGCGGGTTATACAAATGCATAACCAATTATCTAATAACCACTTACAACCTAAACACACCCCAATACGGAAGTAAAGTAAGTCGTGTGCATCAAAGATTGCAGAAGCACAGAAAAGAGCAATCGGCAGGCGACATGTGCCTGTTTGTGGCTATGCGAGCAAGTATGCGCGAAGCTTAACCACGGAAAACGATGATCGATACATGTGCATTTATCTCTCCGCCGGTGTTGGTTTTGCGAGGTGAACAAAGTCTGTGACAAAAAATGAGTTCACAGTCGATGCGCATTGTTGACCGGGTATTCGGCCTGAGTGGGGTTCAGTGAATGTGTATTTTCCGTTGCTGGTCAAATGCCTTCCCCAAGGCAGATGTCAGCTGGTGGCGTCTGGCCAGAGAGGCAGAGACGGCACCGGAGATACCGGGATAACCGGTGAGATAATCTAAGTTTTACAAGGTTACGGGCGTAACTTCAAGTATCATCGGCAAAATGGTGATGATTTACTGGAAATTATCTGAAGTGCTGGGTTCCAGAGGACTTAGGTAAAATATACAATAGTAGTTGCGTTCCATGATGAGAATCAGTTATCATTTAAGCCACGTAAGTTGCTATAAGTGTCTATTCATTGCTACGAGGTCCATTCATGCCAAGTCATTTCTATGTTTATCTGGCCGTGTATTGCGTGTTAATTTTGTTGGCTTCGTTGTTTGGCGGCATGATTCCGATGCTGGTGAAACTGACCCACAAGCGGATGCAACTAGCGATCAGCGCGGTGGCTGGTTTTATTTTGGGTATTGCAGTGCTGATGCTATTGCCAGCTGCGATCAATGCAGCAGATTCACATCGTGTTGTTTACTGGATGATCTTCGGCATGCTTGCAATGTTCTTCCTGGAGCGGTTCTTTTGCTTTCACCATCATGATGTTGATGAAGCAAATATTGACCATGCGTCTTGCCAAGATGCTCCCAAGGAAGTGAAGCAAGAAGTTGATCGTCACTTACATGGTGATTGTGGCTGCGGGCATAGTCATGGGAATGAACATGGTAATGAACAAATCAGCCTAGCTGCTCACGAACATAAATTGACTTGGAGCGGCGCGGCGGTTGGTTTGACGTTGCACAGTATTATTGCTGGTATTGCTTTGGCTGCGGCGATGGCAGGTGAAGTAAAGTCTGGTATATTTTTACCGGGAATTGCAGTGTTTTTGGTGATTGTGTTGCATAAGCCGTTTGACTCGATGACGCTTGGAACGTTGATGGCGGCGAGTGGCTGGTCGAAGGGTTGGCGTCATATTGTGAATATGCTGTTTGCATTGGCGGTACCTTTGGGAGCGATTTTGTTTGCGATTGGTGCGAGCGGTGCAGATGTGCATGGTGAGGGGAATGTGTTTGTTGGTTGTGCACTCGCGTTTTCGGCTGGTGTATTTTTGGTTGTCAGTTTGAGCGATTTGTTGCCTGAAATTCAGTTCCATCATCATGACCGTGTCGCATTGACGGCAGCATTATTGTTGGGCTTGGGGCTTGCGTTTGCTGTTGAGATTTTTGGTCATAGCAAAATGCATGCTGAGGATGATGGGCATAATCATGGTGCAGCGAGTGCGCATGTTGAGGCGAACGTTCATGCGGATGGTACACTTCACGTTGAGGGTGATAATCATACGGAACATGGGAATGAGGTATTGGTGCCTGCGAAAAAGGATGATGGGCACGATCATACTGAACATGCGATTGAACTGATGCATCAGGCAGGGAATGTGATTGATGCTCATGAAGAACATGGAGCTGAGGCATATGCAGAAGAAATGCACTCAAAGGAAGCTCACACCGATGAGGGGCATGTAGAATCTAAGCATGACCATGAAGCAGAGCATGCTGCTGAGGAGAAGGGTGAAAGCGAGCATGTGGAAGACCATGACGAGCATTAATGGGATAAATGGGTGTTATGTCGGCGAGTGGTTTCAAGCGAGGGGGATCGCTATACTACCGATCCGATGAACAGTGAAAATAAGCAAAACGGAATGGAAACGAAGACGGCCTTGGAAATCGAGACCGTCTCGTTTGTCAGTTTAGGGTGCCCGAAGAACCTGGTTGATAGCGAAAAGATGCTGGGTTTGCTGGCTGAAGATGGGCTTGTGCCTGTCGGAAGTGATGAGCCCGCGGATGCGGTGGTTGTGAATACGTGCGGCTTTCTGGAGGCGGCGAAAGACGAGTCGGTGGGTGAGATCAACCAAGCAGTTGCCATGAAGGAAGAGGGGCTGGTGAAACGTGTTGTTGTTGCTGGATGTTTGGTGCAGCGGCAGCGAGCGAAGTTGCTGGAGTGGTGTCCGGGAATTGATGCGATGATTGGCGTGTTTGATCGTGATCGCGTGGTTGAAGCAGTTACAGGGAGAAAGAGCGATCAGCGTGATGTTGCGGTTGAGCTGCCGGTGTATTCAAGCATTGCTGCGAATGCTGTGATTGCGAAGAAGCATCGGGAGATGAGTGAAGATGTGACGGGGTATTTTGAAGATGATGGTGGTCGCATGCGATTGACGCCAAGACACTATGCGTATCTGCGTATTAGCGAAGGGTGTAATCAGAATTGCGCGTTCTGCACGATCCCATCGATTCGTGGGAAGATGCGAAGCAAGTCTATCGAGCGCATAGTCAATGAAGCTAGAGAGCTGATGAATGATGGCGCGTATGAACTGAATCTGATTGGCCAGGACACGACGAGCTATGGGGATGATATTGAATTTGAAGGAGGCATGGTGGGGATGCTGGAAGCGGTGGATGGGGTGACGCGTGAGTATGGTGGCGGTTGGGTGAGGTTGATGTATGCGTATCCCTCGAAGTTCACAGATGAAATGATTGATGCACTTGCGAAGTTGGAAGGTGTGGTGAAGTATTTAGATATTCCGCTGCAGCATATTAATGATGAAGTGCTGGATCGGATGAGACGGTTTACGAGTCGCGAGTGTATTGAAACGTTGTTGAGGAAGTTGAAGGAACGGGTGCCGGGAATAGCTATTCGTACGACATTTATTAGTGGGTTCCCGGGCGAAACTGAAGAACAGCATCAAGAGTTGGTTGAATTTGTGCGTGAGTTTGGGTTTGAAAATATGGGTGTGTTTGGATACTCACCTGAGCCGGGCACTGTAGCGGGGACGATGTATGGGAAAGGTGAAGCGATTGATGATGAAACGATCGCAAGACGTGTTGATGAACTAATGAAGGTACAGCAAGAAGTTGTGTTTGCGAGACATGACAAGATGGTTGAGGATGAGGTTGAGATAGATGTGTTGATCGAGTCGCTAACGGATAGTGTGCTTGAAAGCGATGATGGTGATGTGGCTGGCGTGTTGTATCATGGGAGAACGCCTTCGCAAGCACCGCAGATCGATGGTGTTACGTATGTTCACAGTGAGAGTGGTGAACAATTTGCGGCTGGCGAAGTGGTGAAATGTCGTATGGTTGGTTATGACGGGTACGATCTGATCGTGAAGCCTGTGAAGGAAATGGATAACACAGTATCGCTTACGGTGGTTTGATATATGATATAAATGCGAAGGAAAGCACACTGTAAAAGGTGTGCTTTTTTATTTGGCTGGCTGAGGAGGATTGTGCGGATTATAAGGGTAAAAATCGGTAATAAATGGCTGAATATCTGCGAATATATTCAGATTGGAGATGTGGTTGTGATATCTTTGAATATCCAAGTGAGGCGGGATTATTATTCAAAGAGAGACGGAACAGATGACGCACTGGTCTGAAAAGCATGGCATTGGATGGAGTGAAAGCGTTGAGCGTGATGACGTTCGACGCGAGCTTTATGCGCAAGCTGAAGCAAGACTGGCGTTAGCGCGTCGCCGCCTTGAAGAGGCGAGACGGCAGAAGGGTGAGTCGAAGCCACAGTTAAAGCTGGTTGGTTTTGATGAAGAACCATCTGTTGATGAATCTGAGTTTGAGAAACCAAAACGGCCACATAGTGGTAAGCGAAGGGGTTGGAATCAAGTTCATGAAGAAGAACTAAGTTCCTTTACTACACCTAATCATGAAATAGGCGAGCCGATTGCTGAAACGACTGATCCGAGATGGGTTTTGGCGGTACGTACTGCGGCTGTAATGGAAGGTAGTGTTGTGCGGCCTGAGGATCGTGAGAAGATGATTAAGATGGGCAAGTCGTTTGGCATGAGTGGGTTTGATTGCAATCTAGTTATCGCGATATTGCAAGATCAAGCGAGACGTGGGAACTTGCCTGAATATTGTCCACAGCTAGCGCATAAGCAATTACAGCTGATTCCTTTACCCCGCCCCAATCCGTTGAATCAGCCGATTGAAATGAATAGGGGAATGAGAAATTCATTGATCATCACAGGGATACTTGCTCTCGAAGTATTCGTGTTATGGATGATGTTCGCTAAATAAAACAAAATAAAAATCTTCGCCAACAAGATGCTTAACCCGCTCAAATTTGACAGCGGGTTATCTTGTATTAGGGATGATTGGTGATTGTGAATGATTGTTATTTTAAGCCAACGACTTGTTTGAATGTGAGAATGGTGAGTTTTACATCAAGTATGAAGGACATGTTTTCTACATATTGAAGGTCATACTTAATCCATTCTTGAAAGTCGAGCCCTTCATCGCGTGATCGATAGACCTGCCACATGCCTGTGATGCCGGGACGTACAGAAAGTCGAGCTTCACGCCATGCAGGACAGAATTGATTTTCACTTCGAGGCGATGGACGAGGGCCGACGATAGACATGTGACCTAACAAGACGTTGAGGAATTGAGGTAGTTCATCAATGTTGAGTTTACGAATGATGCGGCCTGTAATGGTGTGTCTTGGATCTTTTTCGATATAGAAGTGAGGACCATCTGACACGTTTTCTTTTTGTAAATCTTCTTTGATTTTTTCTGCGTTGTTACGCATAGAACGGAATTTAATACATGGGAATTGTTTGCCGTTGATTGTTTCTCGCTGATGAGCAAAGAAGAAGGGACGACCATCTTCAAACCAAATTGCGAGCATAACAATTGGGAAAATTGGCAGAACAATTAATAGTACGATAATAGAAAAAACAATATCAAAAGCGCGTTTCGCAAAACGTTGTGAGGATGAAAGACGTCGGGGTTTCACATCATCAAAATTAAAATTGCGTTTAGGATCAATGTCTGGCGCAATAAGTTCCCATTTCAATTCTTCAGCTTGTGGGCGTTGATCGGGTGCGTCCCAAATAACTGCGGGGCCAACGACCGAATCAATTTTATGTAGATTACGCCCTGCTCCAATCCAAACGGGACCGACGAAACGTGTGCCATTTTGCGGTGCACTATCAGGTAATGTCCAAACATCAAGTTCGCGATTCACACGCTGGGCAGTATGTATGGTTGCATCGGGGCGTCGCCATGTGTTGACGAGATGACGCATGTATTTCTGCACTTCTGACTCTCGTGTACTGTCGTAAATCGTTGCGGTGAGTGACGAAGAAGCACGATCAGTTTGAGGAATGTCCTTCCTGAGTTGCCGCCATGCGGAGCGTTCGTCGGCGAAGCGTTGCCATGATTCTGCGATGACAATGTCAGGTGTAAGTGCGACACGTTCAACGAGTTGCTGAGAGGAGCCATAGAGGCGTTCAAAGCGAATAAAGTGCTCTTGATGATCTGTGATGATGCGTTCTTTGTAGCCGTGATCTTGAGGATCATGGAGACGCAGCAAGAGAAGGTGCGGCCGGAGCCAATTGAGGATATCGAGAATGGGCTTGAACTTGAAAGTAACCAATGAGTGTTGATCTATGAGTAAATAAAGTTCTGCGGATCGATTGAGTTGTACGTTTGAATTGAGCCGAACCACTTGTGTATTGCGCGCAGCCCAAAACCGATCGTGGAGTTGATGAGGCGTGAGACCCCAGATCGTACGTTCGAGTTCAGGCGTATTTGATGCTTGTATGATCATTACCAGGTAAGGATGAATTCATGTGTGTGGTATGGCTATGCAGTACGTTTGTTTTTTCGGACAGACCCATAGGAAGCGACTGCGGATGCAAGTGGACCGTAGCGTTCGGATTGTTGTTGTGTGAATACTTCCCGTGGAAGAAGGTCTGACTGCCTGCGTGATTGAGCAGCGGACATGGTTGCGTAGGATGTTTTTTGCATGTCTTCACTGAGTGCGTGATTGAAGACAACACCTGCAACCTTGGCTTTAAGTGAGTATAGGTGCTCAAAGGATTTATAGGTAAGGCTCTTATTGTCGCCACGTGAAACGACCATAATAACGTTGTCCACGTTACTGGACATGATGGAAGCCTCGAGTGAGCCGAGAACAGGGCCAGTATCAACGAGGATAATGTCATAATAACGACGAGCTTGGTCTACAAGCTTACGTAACTCGACTGGTGATAGTTGGCCTGCGTGGTGAGGTTGAGCATTTCCAATTGGTAAGACGTGAAGGTTTTCGATATCAGTGGTGCCAATGGCGTCACGGAAATTGAGGCCGGCACATACTTCAAGAATACCAACGGCCGTTTCCTGTTGCTGCTCAAGTGCGTGGTTGACTTGTTCTTGTGATGCCATCTGACGATCAACGATGAACTGGGCTTCAGTGATGTTTCTATTTCGAACTGCTAAGTGGACTTCGTGTACTTGAGTTTCAGTCAGGATATTATTGTTGAAAAGAACTTCTGAAAGCGGCATATGAACAGCGATATCAAGACGCCGAGTCAAGCCACCTGCGACTAGATCGGAGTCGATTAATAATGTTTTAGAGCCCGTTGCAGCAAACGACAATCCCAATGAAATTGTCATGGAAGTTTTACCTGATCCAGCAGCAGGGCCTGTCACCGAATAAGCAAGGCCCATACGTTCATTTTCATCTGGGGCTGCAGCAATTTGTAGCAATGCCCGAATGTGATGAACTGCATGTGATGCGATGGCTGCCTGTTCGGGGTCTGTCAGTTCAGATGGCAGTGTTGGCAACACACCAAGCATACGAACATCTTTGAAGCCTGCCTGCGCGTCTTCAGCATGTCGTAAGCGGCGATCTGCGAGGCCGACCAACAGAATAATGCCAACACCAAAGCCAGCTCCACCAGCAAAACCTACGAGGCCAAATTGCATACGCTTAGCACTGTTGTAAGGTTCGAGTGGATAGTCACCTGAATTGAGAACATCAACTGTTTGATCTTCTGGCTGCTCAACTTCAAGCTTTTCAAGGCGTGTATTTGTGAAGTTCAGGTCGTCTTTAGTTTCACCAATTTCTTCGTTGATCTGTGCGATCTTGTTGATTCGTTCTGCAAGGGTCAGTGCTGCAGCTTCTTTCTCGTCAATCTCTTCTTCCAGTGTCTGTTCACGTGCACGCAATTGTTTGATTGGTGATTGAGGTGCACCGGATGCATCAAGCGCTAGCCCACTACCTGAAAGTACATATTGATCAATTTGCCTTTTCACAGCACGCAACTCGGCACGAGTATTTTGAACTTCTTGGTGGCCTGCACCGATACCACGTGTGTCGTACATATGAAGACGTGCTTCAAGCAATTCTTTTTGTGAGAGCATTGTGCGGATATGTGGGTCTGTTAATGCAAGCTGAGCGACAATTGCATCAGAAGCCATTGCGTTATCTTTGCCACCAGAATCAGAGGTTGGCGCGTTGTTATAGCTTGGAACAAAGGATTTAATTTTTTCTTGCAGATCTCTTAATTCAAGTTTAATTTCTTGAATGTTATTTCGTAAGTTGTCATGTTCAACAATAATCGTTGTTTCGGTGCCAAACTCACTGATGAGGAAATTTTTTTCTTGTTGAAGTCTTGAAATTTTGTTTTGCTCTGCTTGCCTGATTGTACGAATCTGGTTGATCTTATCTGAACCACGTTTCTTATATTCATTACGTGTGTAAGTTAAATATGCATCTAGAACGGATTGAACACCAGCTTGCGCTTTATCAGGTGAATCATTAACGAAAGCAAAATTAATCACTTCTAGCTTACGGGGGTGATTAACGACTAGATTATGCAGAATGATTTCGAGTGCAGTAGCTTTAGGGAGCTTTCCGAAGTACTGTTCGAATCGCGGGTCAATGATTGCTTCATTTAAAACTTGCGGTGATTTAATTAGCTGAACTTGAGATTCCATGTATGAATCGAAGGTGTTAATTTGGAAACGTGTATCGACATCGTTGTAGAGAAGTACATCACGTGATTGAGGGATTCGAATCTGAGCATGCGATTGAAATTCGTTACCTTTTCTGAAATAACCTGCCATTCCGCCTGCAAGACCGAAAACTGTCGCAAGAATGATCGCCCAATGATAACGTCCACGTAAGAGCATCAATACACGATTGGTTTGGCGTGGTTGATCCTTGGACTCCATACCATCCCAATTTGCCATACCAAATTGCGACATATCATCAAAATCATTAGTGGCCATATAACGCTCCAAAACATCTGATCCATCGCTGCTATATTGCTAAAGCCTTAGCCTGTATTCTGCTGCAAGCGCAATGTATGCGTGTATTTGTTACAGATTGTTATCACAGACTTTACTGGCTTAAACCCTGTAGCTGATTCTCAACAGATGCTTCTACTGAACTCATGCCCATTCAATGGGTATTGGTTTAGTAGATTTCTTCTCATTAGATTTTTCGCACCATAGTTTGGTTTAGCAGATTTGAGGGATAAGGATTGTCGCCATAGCGGGTTATACTTATTGTCCTCTGTTATCCCTAAACACAATGTAAAAATGCGTATGCATGAAACTTCAGTTCCATGCACAGTGCTACATACATCTGAACATACCCCCCTATTTGCCAGCCTATTGAACAGAAGAAAGACGACTAGACGTCGATCAGGCAGAGATATGTCCTCAACGATAAATAATAACCAGTAGATGGTTTATATGCCAAAGAAAGGAGGCAAAGGTAGGGTTTATATGTACTCAAATATGCTGCTTATGCACATTGTTTGGGTGAGTTGCTCACTGTTCCTTAGGAACCGAAAAACGACGCATTGGAATAGCGGTCCAAAAGAGCAATCTGATGATGATGTAGTAGATAGCGATTGATAAGAATAGTGTGATCCATGCGATGTAGGGCATGAGACTATGCACCCACAATGGATCGTATACGTTGTATAGCCATGTTGTAGATAGAGATCTTAGGATGCTGGCGAGAAGCGCAATAAACGGACTGATGAGCATTAAGATAACACGTGCTGAAGATTTCAAGGGCAAACCAAATGCGAAAGCGTAGGACATCAGAACAAAAGCCATGAATAAACCCATGATTCGTCCCGTTTCTGAAATCAAAATAGGTAAATTATCATCATTGATAAGAATGTTGCCTTCACGCATAATCTCGCTGCCAAAAATGCTATAAATAACCTGCGTAATGTCAGTGGTAGCTGCTTGAATGGGCTCTGATATGAAATACGCAATTGGTGTTGGAATTGGGATTATCATAAAGAGTACGACAAAAGCTGGTAGAAATCGTCTGGGAATGTTCATGCCGATGACTGATATAACAAAACCAATGACAACCAATAGCGAGCCAAGTGCTGTAATGGTAAATACAGTTTTAAATTTTCCGTACTCAACCAATCCCCAGCCTAACGCAATAAAAAGAAGCCCTGCCCATGCATGAGATGGTGTACAAAATCGCATACGATGCCGTCTCACATAAAAAAGCCATACTGATATAAATGGCACAGCAAGTACATAAAGAGCATGATTGTAATATACAGCGGTTATCCAAATTACTCGCCATGTGTTGAAGGTGAGTGTAATACTTACCGCAAGCATTATGCATACCAAAACAATATGCGCCATGGTCCAGCCATTACGTGATAATGTTCTTGGGATTATCGATGGTGTGGTATTCAATTTATTCTATGTTTGAACTTATGACTGTATCGACTATTGATTGGTTACTAGCGACATAACCATTAGGAGCAATCACTGATCTTACAATAACAGCATTTTCCTCAATGACGCTGCCTTCAAGTACGACAGAGTCATGAACGATTGCGGTTGGATGCATTTTAGCTTTGGTATCAACAATACTAAAGGTTGCCTGCCAATCTTCTAGAGTCTGCTCCCTATGATCAACAAGATGATTAAAAACGTGAAATTCTTTAATCGCATTCAGGTAACTATCTAAAGTTCGTACTTGGAATGTCTGAACAGTGTTACTGCGATGCACTCTAACATCATGCTTTTTTGAAATTTGAGGTAATGCTTGCTCTTTAATGTCAACATATCCAACTTTACCAATTGTCTTTAATATACCCGATCGAATCAGCATAATATCAGAAGGTGTGCCATCCTGTTCTGCTGCAATTGCGATATCTGCTTTAACTGTGGCAAGTTCTCTAACCATGTCTTTAACAGAGCCTAAAACAACTTGTGCAGCATTTGCAACAAACAGGAATTCATCATCATCGTATTCTTCTGCTAAATCACGTAATAAGCCCCCAGTACCACGAAATGCAAATGGATCTTGCTCAAAAGTCATCTTAATCCTTGAACTGGCTTGATGCGATAAATCATATAATACACTTGATCGATCCTGCATAATTCTGACATGTAGCTTTGCCTCTGACAATGAAGTTGCTAAATCGTTGAGCTGCCTTTGCCACGCATCAAGAATCGTGCAGTCCCCGTCAATCGGCAATGATAAAAAACCTTGACTGATAGCACGTCTGAGTGGTGACGGACGAACAGAACCCGCGAGCAATACAACTGCTTTTAAGTTCAATTCTTCCATAGTTATTTCTTTCAATTCAATGTCTTTGATTTAAGTCGATGCAATAATCCATTTTATTTATTACACAATTTTAGACGCTTTTTAATAGATTGATACATTAAATAAAATACAAATGGAACACCATGCATCAAATATCTTTTAGCAAGGCGGCCGGGCTCTTGAACCAGCCTGTGCAACCATTCAAGTCCAATCCGCTGCATCCATGCTGGGGCTCTTCTCACATGCCCGGAGATAAAAGACAAAGAAATACCAATACCTAAAAACCATGTATTGGGCATCAGCGATTTTAATTCTTTGATTAACAACTCTTGTTTAGGTGATCCCAAAGCAACATAAACAATATCTGGATGACTATCAGTCAATAACGTTTTGATCTTTTCTATTTGTATTTGATCTTTTTCAAAACCAAAAGGAGGTGAGTAAAATCCAGCAATTTTCAAATCCGAATGACGTTGATTTAAAACATTGGCTGATTTTTCACAGGCATCTTCTTCCCCTCCTAAAAGATAGATTGAAAAGCCATTTGTAGCTGCTGATTCTGTGAGTGAATTAATCAAATTTGAACCTGCAACTCTTTCAGGTAACGGAGTACCTTGAAGTTTGCTCGCCCATACTAACGGCATTCCATCCGCAACTATAAGATTAGCTTCACAACATAATTCCTTAAATTCCAAACTATGATGTAAACGATACATGTGATCCAAGTTTGGTGTAATGACCCAACCGCCAATATGGCGATGCAATTTTTCGATAATATATTCAATACACTGCGATTCAGTGATTTGATTTATGCTTACATTAAGTAAATCAATATTTGGCAATTCACTATTCATCATTATTTAGCTGCTAACGTCGTCGTGCGGAGTAGTTTTGCGTTTGGTTTTATTCCATACTGTTTGTCTTTGAAAAACAGCTCGAATATAGATTGGCAATTTCCAAATAATATACTTAGGAATCTTTATCCATATATTGTTTGGCAGTTTCTCTTTAGAATGTTTTTTCGTAGACGCAATCATGCAATAAATAAGTAAGAATATAATAAACACAATAAGTAAAATTGGCAGATATTGACCTAAAACAATACCTATTAATAGAACCAAAAATGACAAGACCACGCACAATATCCCATACAGTATTAATGGGGGATATAGTAAATCAATAGCATAAAACAGAATTGCCAAATCTCTATGCTTAAGTGCATTTACAAGTAATTTCTTGAATGAAGATTTAATCACTGAAAGATGTCCATGTTCCCAGCGTTGACGTTGATCCTTGGCATCTGAAGCTTGTTCTGGAAGCTCTGAAAAAACTCTCGCATTACTTAGCTTTGCCCCCTGACCTCGCAAAACTAAATCGACACCCATCTGCATATCTTCAACAATATGCCCGTGCTCAAAATCATATTCGCAAAAAACTTGATACGGGAGAGCAAAACCAGATCCAGTTATGTGAACATTATCAGCTATAATATTTAATCCAATCATCCTTGTTTGATTTTTAATCATAAATGCCAAAGCAGAAAGCTGAATTGGTAAATTCGAATCTTCGGGTACTTTCATCGTATAAATTGCTTGTACTGCTCTATTATACTTTTTAGCTTCAAGAGATATTCTATTTAACGCGCCATCTTCCAATCTACAATCCGCATCAATAACACACACAACATCAACCGAAGATTCCTTGATACTTTTTTTAGCTGAGGATATCGCATAACTTTTCCCCTTTTTATTCTCATTATTTACAACTATGACGGCATCTGTATATTGACGTGAAATTTCTTCTGTTTTATCTGAACAATTATGCGCAACTACAATAATCTTATCTTTAGGGCTAATTTGCCCTTTAATATCTTTCAATGTGCTTTCAATACATTTCTCTTCATTGTGTGCTGGAACAACAATCGCTTTTGATACAGATTCTATTTCTTTATCTGTGATTTGCTTTGAATCCTCGAAATTCGCTAACAATGCTAACCAGCATTCAACAGTTAGGAACAACAGTGATCCTATCAGAATCATGCTGATCAACCATAACAGAATATTAAGCATAAAAACGAGCATCTGTCTATTTACTTTCTTTATATTCAATAAGATTAGCTGTCGATGCTGTTACTCTATTTATATGAAATTTCATTTGCCCATATACCGCAGGAAATTTACTTAAGGTCATAAACAAAGCGAATAATCGTGATGTTCTACTTGGCCATTTCTTTTGTTTTCCATAACGAAATAGCTTTATGAAATGCCATGCATATACACTTAGCAACAAAAGACCCCACGGAAACAAAGTGATAATGAAAAAAGGAAGTATTAAGCCATAAAACCAAATATTATGACTCTCCTTTTTCCAATGCCTCTCGGGAGCTTTCCCATGCATTGTGGCACCTTCTGCAAAACCCCATCCACTACGAATCGTTCTTAGCCACCATTGCTTGAATTTGTGAATATCAGCGTCGTGCATAGTCATTTCACAATCGATTCGATGAATCTCCCAACCATTTTGTCGAATACGAATACATAATTCAGGTTCTTCTCCACATATCATGGTAGTATTAAAGCCTCCGGTTTGTGTGAGTACTTCAGCTCTAATCATTGCATCGCCATGACAATACTTCACAACACCAATTTCTGAATCCCACTCAATGTCTGCAAGTTTGTTATATACGGATGCATCGACAAAGCGTTCTCGTCGCCTTCCGCTTACAATTGCTACATTTTTATGTTTTTTCAGATAACTAACACCTTCTTGAATCCAACCCGGAAGCAATTCACAATCACCATCAATGAATTGGATAAACTGAATTTTAGGATGTAGTTCAATTAAATGTTTAAACCCGGCATTTCGCCCCTTAGCCATATTCATTGGTTCATCTGGATTCAAGCAAACCACTTCAACACCTTTAGATTTCGCATACTCAACACTTCCATCACTTGAATCGGAGTCTACATAAACAATCTTATTAGTTTGATCAAGAACTGATTCGATAGAACGTCGTAGACGCTCGCCTTCATTACGGCCAATGATCACAACTCCTATTTCATTATTACATTGTTCATTCACTTCAATTGAATCTTTCTTCGAGAAACATACATTAGTTTGATTTTTCACTTTATCTTTAAAAATTGTGCAAGTTAAAGTTATGTCAAACCACCTACTTATTTTTTTCAAATCTTGATCAAATATGTATTGCAATCTTTCAATTCTATCGGGCGAAATTACTGGACGCTCTTGCATTGTCCAGTGTCGCTTAATTTTATCTCGTACCTTCTGTGATATAAGTTGTTTACGAATAAAAGTAATTGGTTTTGAATATACGATAGCATCACGTACTGGTGATATTCTTTCTCGTTGAGACGATATATTTTCGTGTTTGTGATCTTGCCACACCGGCCGCCTATGATATTCAATAAATTTCGCTACATTTTCGAGCACCTTTTGTTGGTTTTTTATAAAATGCTCAAAAAAGATCGGCATCACCCGATCACTACCTAACGCGTTCAGATAAGGCTCAATTTGATATGCATATTTTGAATAATCAATTAACCTAGGATACCTATCTATTGCCTTATCAATTGGTTCACTTATTGTACGTTCGGTCCATTCATGAATGTAATGCGATGTCAAACGATCAATCGGGTGTCGCATGATATAGATAACTTTTACATTCGGCACATATTCAAGCATTCGATCAAGTGTACGGGAATAGGTAGGTAATTTGGTGTAGTGCGTGCTTGATTCACCGCAAATATCAACATCTTTTGCATCCTGATAAAGTGAGGCATACCAGTCTAAACCTTTAGCATAAACTTCATCATTACTGAAAAAATTGGGTTCTTTAGGCTCGGTCATATATATGCCAGGCTGCTGTGCGAGCTGATCATGCAGTGTAGTAGTTGCACACTTCATTGAGCCAATAATGATAAAGTCAGGTTTATTCTTCACTTGGAATCCGCTCCGAGCTGTCCTGTTGTACGCATTGGATGAGACCAATTCGTCCAAATATCTTTAACTTCTGAATCACACACATGCTCTTGTTTACGACCAATTTTCTCTCGAATCAAAGAAAGCGATCTTCCTACAAGCCACAACATATTTGTAAACCATAATCCTACACGACCATAAAATTTCGCCAAATATCTAGCTCTTGATGCATAAAAATATGACGGTCTTCGTTTACGTTCTTTTGTTAAAGATTTAACAGGATTGCTTTTCCCTCGTAAATGAACTACTTTTGCTTTTGGCCAATTAAGTACAGCCCAACCATTCTTTTGCGCACGACGGCAAAAGTCGGGGTCATCAAAGTATAAAAAATATCCCGGATCTAATAAGCCAATTTGATCAAATACTTCTTTACGAATTAATGCGCATGCAAAAGTAGTCCATTGTGGCGTACTGGGACTATCTACGACATCAATCGGTACATCAAACTTTTTAAAAATTTTCGTAAAAACACCTGTATGTGCTGCATCAATAAACTCACTAATTGGATTTATGTATCGAAAACAACTTATTTGAGGTGTGCCATCTGGCCATTCTAATCGTGGACTAATTATCCCTGCTGAAACATTTTCATTTGCCGCTTCTAACAGTTCGTTAATTGCATTTTCCCGAACAATAGTATCAGCATTTAATAACAAAAAGTTTTCTGGTGGATCAGACCAATTTAAAGCATCTTTCAATACTGCATTGTTACCGCCTGAAAAACCGCGATTCGGTGAAATCGCTTTCAGCCAACACCACGAAGCCCAATTATTATCTTCAATAGCTTTCGCAATTATTTTCGCATCGGCATCGCCTGTACCGTTCTCACATACTGCTACTTTAACTAAAGGTAGAGATGCTATTTGCTCACTGATAGATTGCAAACAATCTAATGTTAGACCGGTTGCTTTGTAATTGACAATAACAACAAGTAACTTCAGTTGTTCTGACATAGCGGTAATCCGTTATGTTGATTCAGGAAAACTGATACATCCTGTCATAGTAATCTGCAATACCATCCCATGCTGCGGTTTCATCCCAGTCAGCAACAAGATTCGTTGCGGCATCCTTGTTATATCGGATACGTGGTTCTATAAAAGCTTTTTGTAATTCGAAATCTACAGGAAACTCAAATGCAATCCGTTTTTGCATCTCCCTGGCAAAGCGTCTTGTAAAAGCACCCTGAGTTTCTACATATCCACTGGGATTGAGTTGCTTGTAATCCTGAGATTTAAGTAATGATTCAGCAAACATCACATATGCTTTAGACAACAAAGACACGTGTATATTATCTCGCACGTAATCCGGAGTCATAACTTTAGGTATTTGATGATTCGCCCATGTTTTACAAAGATAATTCGTAAAACGTGGCTCTTCAAAAACACCAAAAGGATTAGGTATCACAAATTTCCCCAACGTCATATTAAATTGATCAGCTAAATAACGGAAAATCTGCGATGTAATCGTTTTTGAAAATCCATAAGCATTAAAAGCTTGCAATGAGGCACAACCATAACCCTCATTTTCTTCAAATATACTCCCTGTCAAAAGAATATGCTGACATCCTTTGTCTTTTAAGCTTTCGATAACTGTATACAAATTATGACAGTTATTGTTAACTGCCGACGAGATGTCGAATGCATCACTTTTGTAATTCGTCACGTCTGCTGCATGATGGCACAAAAGATCAATTTCATTTTCGGATTTAATAACTTCAAGCAACCGATCATCACCAAAAGAACATTCAAAAATTAGTTGGGCATATGGCCGTATTGCATCAATCCGTTTCTTCCTAAGATCATCGTATGCTTGGTCCGAGTTTTGGAATATTGCAACAACGTGGTGCCCCTGGTCCGTTAATTGCTTTACGAACCAGCATCCAGTAAATGAACTTGCACCAGTCATTAAAATATTCATACACATTACCTACTTATTTGCCAAATGATATGCAGGGTCAAAATCCGGATGTGATAAATCTTTATCCGAAACAACAACCGGCTTAATTGGCCACTCAATTCTAAATTTATCGTCATTATATCTCACGCCGCGCTCATGTTCAGGTGCATAAAACTCATCTACAAAATAGAACGCTTCTGTATCGCCAGTCAGTGTAATAAATCCGTGAGCAAAGCCTTTTGGCACATACATCATTCGGCGATTATCTGCTGATAGTTCCGCACCAAAACTTTGACCAAAAGTAGGTGAATCCGATCTTAAATCAAGAATAACATCGTACAAGGCACCTCGTATTGCACGTACAATTTTCGTTTCTGCATACGGTGCTAACTGATAGTGCATCCCACGTAAAGTGCCTTTTTGAGCACTCAGTGAATTATTAACTTGTACAAACTCAGTAACAAGATCATGATCATTGAATTCATTTTTGCAAAACGTTCTTGCAAAAAAACCACGATCATCACCACGTTTTTCGAGCTCGATAATATATGCACCTGGCAATGGTGTTTCATTAAAGATCATTGTTTTGCCCAGTATTAAATATGTGATACACCAAGTAAATCCATACGATTTCTCAGCGTACGTAAGCGAACAAACTGATCACCATTAAAATCTTTTGCACTAAAATGATGGTCAGTCATTGCTCGATGCAATTCTTCAGTTCCTCGTTGAACGTTGTATTCCAATCGAAAATCCGGCAATAATGTGTTTAGTTTATCGAATTTCACACGGTAATTCCGAGGATCATTTCCAACTTCACCCGTGAAAACAATATCTGCCGAAGGAATGCATCTTCCAACACCATCTGCAACATCTTTAACTTGGTAATTTTCTGTATTACCACCAATATTCACAGCCTGATTGTGAATTGCCACTTGAGGTGCTTCAGCAAACGCAACAAAAGCGCGTGCAATATCACGACAATGAATCAGTGGACGCCAAGGTGATCCATCACTCTGAATTCGAATCTCATTGAACGCCATCGCCGAACCCAGCAAGCTATTAACAACCAAATCTATCCGAAGCATAGGTGAATAGCCATATGCCGTTGCGTTGCGTAAAAATGCTGGAGAAAAATGCTCATCTGCCAATTTTGAAACCGCAGCTTCTGTCTCAATCTTCGATTTGGCATAAGCGGTCAATGGATTCAATGGATCAGTTTCTTCTAAATCCAGTTTTTCCCCTTGACCATACACTGAGCATGAGCCAGAAAACAAGTACCTTGGTACACCTGCTAATTTTGCCAACTCTGCTATTCGTATCGATGAATCGCGGTTAATGCTGTATGTAATCTCAGGATTCACATCACCCATCGGATCATTAGATATTGCAGCAAGATGCATCACACAATCATGACCATCAAGATCATTTTCAGTTATCTCACGTACATCTTTCACCAGTTCATGATCAGGTGGTACGATAGGGTCCCACTCACAACCATTGAACAAACCTAGGTCGCAACCTGTCACACTGTGACCAGCCTGCTTAAGCAGATCAACAAGATGAACGCCAATATATCCACGATGCCCTGTTACAAATACCTTCATATTAAGTCCTCTATAAGCAAGGCCGGTATTTACCAACCATTTATCAACCGAAGCCAATACTCACTTTTATACAGCCCAAGGAGCTTGGCCTTCTTCCCAAAGTTTGTTTAATGCATCACGGTCCCGTTGAGTATCCATACATTGCCAGAAACCTTGATGCTTATGGATTGCCAACTGCTGATCCGTAGCTAACTGTATTAAAGGTGCTTTTTCAAGTATGAGGTTTTCATGGTCATTTAAGTAAGTCAGAAAGTCTCTCTTAAAGAAAAAATAGCCACCATTGATCCAATTTTCTGAAAATTCTGGTTTTTCTTCAAAATTCCTTACGGTATGACCTTCCAATTGCAGTTCACCAAATCTCGAAGGCGGGTTTACACCAAGCACGGTTCCAGTTAATCCATGCGATTGATGAAATTCAAATTCTTGCGTCAGATTCACATCGCAAACACCATCACCATAAGTCACAGCAAAATGCTCCGCATTACCCAAATACTTCTTAGCTGCACGAGCAATGCGTCCGCCGGTCATCGTTAACTCACCAGTAAACGCTAAGGTCACTTCCCAATCTTGATCATGATCGACCGAATGCACAGTCACATTGTTACTCTGCAAATCCACTGTAAAATCACTATTCATTGATGTGTAATTCAGGAAGTACGACTTGATCGTTTCGGCTTTATATCCCAAACACAAAACAAATTTTTTGAAGCCATGATGCGAATAGCTTTTCATGATATGCCAAAGAATCGGATGCGAACCGATCGGCACCATCGGTTTGGGAATACGTACTGTCTCTTCTCGAAGACGCGTACCGAGGCCACCACAAAGTACAAAGACTGGTGTTTCGCTTGGCGTTGACATGATTGATCCCTAATAAAGTTCTAGGTGTTGTACTTATTTTACTGGGTATTACTACGAGATGGATGTTCTTGTACGCCCAAACCTCGTTTTTTTGCTCTATTCATGATAGCTTGCATTTGAATCATAGCGAATACCTTTCGCCATGGCATCGTCGTCAAACCACCTGCAATCATAAGTGGTATCGGATTGATCTGTGCGTTAAGCAAACGGTCGATCATAAATATCCCCAAGACCATTGCCAACGCAATGGAAGGCCCAATAACAGGATGCCGCCATTCTTTAGGCGGGACTCGATACGCAACTCGTAACATCGGCAACATCAGCACGCCAAAGAAACTAATTAGCCCTAAAAGACCATTCTGTCCCAACACAATGATCCAGGCCGAATCGGTCGTCGATGTGTCCTCTCCTTCTTCATTTTGAATTCTCGAACGGTTATATCCACCCCAGCCAAACAATGGCCGCTCCATCGCCTTATCACGCAATTCATTCTCATTATAAATTCGCACCTGCAGCGACTCGACACGTTGAGGCGAAAACACCGAGCCTGCCGTATCCAAAATCGGCTGTGCATCCCAATCAAAGATCACACGTGAAGATAGGTAAATAGGCAAAGCCATCAGAACTCCCAACATAACCACACGCGTTTTTATGTAATAAGTACTGAAATACAACCCAATCCCTGCCATACCCAGTACCAGCGCACCTGAAGATTTACAAAATACAAATGTAACCAATTGTATTGGTACTAGCCACGATATAGGCATACCAAACACATCTTTCAACTGTTTCGTATGCCAAAGAATCACACCACATATTCCCGCGCCAGCCATCCACAATCCTAAAATCAAACCGTTCTTCATAAACACACGTGGTCGGTAACCACCCCACCGAATCGAGTGAATAAACTGGTGTGCATGTTGCCCATATACTTTCAGGTGCAACTGCGGACTGATGATCAATTCCAGCCAAACCAAAGGCAAATAGATAATCGTAGCGATAAACATGATCCGTGCCATCTCTCTAGCCTGAATTGGATTCGACAAATACAATCTACCAATCAGATATGGGAACCCCCATGGCAAAATTACCTTCAACATACTTGATAAGCCATCATAAACCCCGTCACCATTCACAACTGAACTCATGAAAGGTGCGATACACCAAAGCACAATAGGCACATCCCAAAGTGACGGCCGAAAACTCGCCAAACGCTGCATATCAAATAAGCAAACGCCCAACATAATCGCGATGGCTGTAGAAGAAACTTTCGTAAAGTCAGGCAACCCCGGCAACCCAATCCCAAGCTCCGGCAAATACATCCACCCCAACACAAACGCCCACATCGCAGCTTTATGCGGCTTCATCATGGCAAACATCACAACTACGGTTGGGACCCATAGTGCTAAGGTAAGTGGTACCATTGCTGCCATGTATTAACAATCCTGTTCAGAGAGCTTCAGATTAGTACGTACAGGTTAGTTCAAAAATGTTCGCCCCAAACCTATCACAACACCCGACAATGCGAGAACTGAAAAATCTAATGCCGGTAACCATACTTTATGCGGCCTAATTGCCCATATAACTACAGGGTATTCGCTTAACTGAGCTATTATCATGCCAACGATCAAACCACTCAGCCCTCCGTAATACCCACCTATAAGCAAACCAACGATATAAATCGATGCGCGTGTACTCTGCATAATCATATAACGCTTCGAATCACGCTTTGCCAATAGCACACTCGTAGCCGTTTGATTCACCACCATCCCCACCGAACCGATCGCCATTAAACGCAACATCCAACCTGCATCAACATATCGTGCGTCGTACATAATATGAATAATCTTGTCGCCATATATTCCAATAAACCATACAAATGGAAGCGACATCCCCATAATCCCACCACGTATCAGCATCGTATTATGGCGTAATTCATCCGTCCCCTTTTCAGCCAATCTCGAATACACCGGAAACAATGTGTTATTTGCAAGCCTGTTAATCGCTTGAACGCCCATAGCCGCAAGAGCAAATGCGATACTATAAATACCCAACTCTTCTTTAGTAATCATACGACCCAAAATCACTTTGTCCGCATACCCAAGAACAAACATTACACCTGAACTGATAAATATCCATTTGCCAAACTTGATGATGTCATGTATCGCTTCTTTCTCCCACGCAAACCAACATCGATGCCCCGGCAACATCAGATATGACATTCCTACACGACATATCGCATTGATCAACGTAGAAATCACCAGTACCCAAACTGACCGCCAATAAAATGCAACACCAATCAGCAAACCTGTAGAAACAATCTGGGTAATAATGTTGCAAACTTCAATGCGAAAATTCTTAACCTCTCGGCATAGTAGCCACATCCCTGTCGATTCAAACGACATAATCACATATGAAAACCCAACAACCGCAATCATCGGCGCCATTCCCGGCGACTTCCAGAAAATCGCCATCGGATAAGCAAATACCAAAATCACAAGCCATAAAATCAAACTACGAATAATGTTCGTAGTCCAAACCGTATTCATAAACACTGGCTCAGCGCCTCGTTTATGATTAATAATATTCTGACCAATCCCCATATCGCTGAACAAATTCAGCCCAACTGCAACAGCCTGTACCAGCACCATCACACCAAACATGTCTGGCACCAACAATCTTGTTAGTATCAGGTTACTACCCAGCCTAATGATTGTCGCTAATGCAAAGCTCAACGAAACCACAGCAGTACTGCTGACCGTGCGTTGCTTCAGAGAAGCTTCACGACCATTGCTGCTCGAACCACGCATACTCCTATACCAATTTGTAATAGCCCTCGTATGCTTGCTCATGGTTGTATAGATGATACCCGACGAACCCCTGTTTTTCACTCATTACAAAAAACATCAAATCCAACCTCTTGATCGCACGAATTAATCACTCCACATTTTTATCAAAACAATCTCAATTCTTTTCACACATCATTCCAAATCAATCAAACATCGATAACTCCAACCGGCTATCCGAATTCAGATAATCAATCAAAGCACGATATTTTACAGCATCTTCCAACGGCTGATCCTGATAATCCAGATGCCCCCAAGATCCCCACTTCCCGGGTCGATATACATTCGAATATGCCATATATAGTGAACCACCCGACGCCTCAAATGTCTTCATATTCTCAATCAATGCATGATACATCCCCGTCGTATTCTGCACTGAAATCATCATACTCGTTACAGCATCTTCGCGTGAAGTAAGATGTTGCCCAGCTTCATACGAGATATATGTAATATCACGTCCCGTTTTATTCGACCACGTCTGAGCCAACTGCTTGTGAGCAGCACGCGCATCTTTACGATTATGCATATCCAATACAGCAAGTGCCAATAGCTCATCCTTTGAAGCAGCATTTTGCACATGAGCACCAAAATATGCCGTTGACGCAAGTGCATCCAACCGACCATTCAGTTCATACAAAACCATCTCTGCAATCCAAGGGTTACCCTCTTGTCCTGCAAACACGCGAACCAGTCGATCCTCCTGCCCAGCAAACACTTCTGACCAAATATCAAAATCACGCCCCGCTTCATACGCCCACTGGAATAACCAGCGTTTATTCTCATCTACTGACGAATAAGCAGGATTTGCTTTCCCCTTACTACTGATCCAGTGATACTGCTGAAACGCGCCATTCCAAACCTCATTTGAATATTCAACATAAACCTTCAAATTCGGATCTAAACGATCTCGGCACATCTCTGCAAACTTACGGACAAACTCATCATCCGCTTGGTGTGGCATGCAGAACCACGGATTGAACTTCAACGTATTTGCCAAGTCAATCATATGCTCAGGTGCAATTGGCCGATCACTTTGATGCACTTCATCTTCACTTGTTTGTTGATCCCAACTAACCAAACTGGAATTATTCGTCAGTTGCCAATCCATAAACCGCACAACACTAAACGGTTTCAAACGCTCTAAAAACAAAGGATGAAATGTACTACCATCATATTTCTGACCCGGCCCACACAATGGTGCCCACACTCTCACGTTCTCAACTTCACCCTTCGTACGAATCACCAATCCATTATCACGCTTCTGCAACGTAACTTCACCTTCACCATCAAACTCAATTGTAAAGTTACCTTGGGGCACACTGCGCGAGTCAGTCAATGCTTCATAAACTTTCCAATCACCTTCCATACGTCTGTAACTGGCTTGCCTAAATACATTCGCCCACACCCAAGCATCCGACCAGAATGTTACAGAACTCAGATTCATCCCAAGGAATGGATGACGACTAGGCAAACGCTCATCACTCCACACAGGTATATCTGGATCACCTCCGGGATTTGAACCGTTATTGTTACCTGAGTCACTACCCGGGCTACCGCCACCACTGTTTCCACCATTATCTCCGCCATTTGTTCCACCGTTAGTGCCACCAGTATTCCCATTATCCCCGCTATTATTTCCACCACTGTTATTACCGTTGTCATTACCAGTGTTCGTTCCTCCATCCCCCCCATCATTATTTGGCGATCCCTGATTACCACCATTATCACTATCTATGACTTCAATCCATTGCTGAAGATACTTCGTTTCCATATCCTTAGCTGTGTAATAAATAATGATTTTATTTTTACCTTCTGGCAATTGATTTAATTCATCTTTTCTTATAACCCACGGTTCCTGCGTTATTTTATTACTTAATCCAGCTACAGTTTGACCTTCTTTCAAAGACCAAAACCAATACCCAAGTGTAAATCCATCAGGCAACCCACCGCTCACCTTAACTTCAATATCATCTGCACTACCTTTATTAAACGCAACATTCGCATTTGGATTGACATGAATCGTTGGCAATTCTAAAACCGGCACATCATCTTTCTTCGGCTTAATCACTTCAATCCAAAATTGCAAATATTGCGTTTCTAATCCATCTGCATATGAATAAACAATAAGTTTATTTCGCCCCTCAGGTAACTTACTCAATTCGTCAGCACTAATACTCCATGGCTCATTAGTTAACTTCCTATTCCAGTCCGGCACAGTCTTCCCCAACACTTGCGACCATGCCCAATAACCAATACCAAATCCATTTGGCAAGTCACCTTCAACATTCAATGAAATACCAGTCAATTCACCTAATTTAAACTGTAAATTTGAATTCGAATCAACTTGGACCACAGGTAACTTCGCAACTGGCTCATTAGCCACCACTTTATCTTTAACATCAATCCAAAACTGATGGTATTCCGTCTTCAGACCATCTGCATACGCATAAAGAATAATCTTATTGCGGCCTTCCGGTAACTTATTAAGATCATCCGTTATTATTTCCCAAGGATCATCTGATATTTTTCGACTCCAATCAGGAACCGTCTTACCCAAAGCTTGTGACCATGCCCAATACCCAACTCCAAAACCATCAGGCTTAGATCCACTCACAGATATCTGAATACCAGCATCTTGATTTTTGATAAATACAATACCATTCCCAGTCTCAACCTTAATACTCGGCAGCGTTTTAACTGTATCATCGTTACCAGATTCATTAGCATTATCATCACTAGGCACTTCATCTGGCGTGCTATCTAAAACACTTTTTTTATTAACAATAATAAACTGTGTTTTATACTGTGGGTCAGCATTTGGAACTGATATATACGTGTTCAATGTATACTTACCAGGCGACAGTTTATTCAAATCAGCCGCAATAATTTGATATGGAGCAGCCATCAATCCTCTACCCCAATCTGGCTCGTTCTTCTTCAATTGATGTGACCATGCCCAATATCCACATTTTGTACCTGCAGGCACCACACTCGAAAAAGTAAAAGCCAAATCACTTGCTTTTCCTTCTTCAAAAATAATTGTTTGCTGATTGTTGATAGAAATACTTGGAACAACAACGACTCCCGGCGTCGTTTCCTCAACAGGAGTATCATCCACTTCCACAACAACTTTTTCACCTTCAACATTAACCCACACTGATATATACTTTGCAGCAAGCCCCTGTCCCGCATAAGCCACCTGAATCTTATTTCGCCCATCAGGCAGATTCGCAATCACATCTCCCGGTATTACCCAATTATTAGCCTTAAAATCAGTTCCCCAATCAGGCACAGTCTTACCCAATTCATGCGACCAAGACCAATAGCTCATCACATAACCATTTGGCAATCCGCCATCCACAATCATCTTCACATCAATCGGTTTTTGTCGATTAATGACAGTATGATGCTGAACATTAAATTTCACAGCAGGCAGAGCAACAGCATTCTCGATCTTATTCGACGCGCTACTTTCAACTTCTTCGATAACTTCCACTTCAACTGGTTTATTAACAACCTCTACCCACTTTGAACCATACCGCTGTCCAGCATTCGTCACACTAACATAAACAATCAGCTTATTCGCACCGCTCGGCAACTTCGCCAATTCACTATTAGGTATCACATAAGGCGAACCTTTAACCTGTCCTCCCCATTCAGGCACAGTCTTCCCAAGCTTCTGCGACCACGCCCAATACCCAACCTTCATCTCACCACTAGCCTGACCATCCAGCTTTATTTCGATCCCTTGCCCGACTGCCATGTTATATTCAGTAGGCACATCACTACCAATATACGGTCGAGGAACCCCCTCATTCGCCCCATAAACCTTCTCTGTACAGACAAGGCTAAACATCACCAATAACGACAACACGCCAACCGTATACAAATTGGATTGTAAAGTTTGTTTCAAACCAATCATGTTTTCACCTTCTCAACGCATCATCATTCAGGATAGTTTTTGATTCATGCAACTGATAAAAACCAAACGACATAACCGCCAACTTTTCTCTAATTTGCGTGCTTTACTTGAATTCTCAAGCCCACAAAATCAGCACAACCCATACAAACGGTATATCTGGTTTCAGTGTAAAAATATGATTCACAAGTCCTGCCGTTCAACTGCATTACTTAGAACGCATAGCAATCTTTCAGCAACAACTTCATACAACCACCCACATACCTAATCGGACAATTCGTATTTCAATTAACGCGACCATAGACTTCCCCCCCATATCCACCACCCGATTCAACGATAGTGAGGCCCATGCCCAAAACATTACCTGTAACAACTGTACCACCTGTACCTGTTAATCAACTTCCAATCACCACTAAACCATCCTCAATACCCATAAACACATATTAAAAAGACCGCCTCAAACATAGCTATCCGGTAAGCAGCTACATTTGAAGCGGTCTTATATCTTCAATTCAATCTTTTACTCAGCAGCACTCGCAGCCAATGCCAGCGCCTCTTTAACCTGAGCCGTGATCTCACCCCACTGTTTGTTTTTTATCTGATCGCGTGCCGCCAACCATGACCCACCAATACAACGCACCACTGGCGCCGCCAAATACTCCTGCATATTCCCAACATTAATCCCACCAGTTGGGCAGAAGCTAACGCCTTGTGATTGATACGGCCCCGCAAGTGCTTTCAGCATCTTTACACCACCAGCATTACCTGCAGGGAAAAACTTCAGCAACTTACATCCTAATGACAAGCCTTGCTCAATCTCCGAAGGAGTCATCACACCCGGCACAAACAACGTGTCATTCGCCTGAAACTTCTTAACAATCTCTGGATTCAGACCTGGCGCCAAACCAAAATCAACACCCAAATCCAAACACGTTTGTGCCTGCTCAGGTGTCACAACTGTGCCTGCTCCAACCAACATATCAGGAAAGGCTTTCTTCACTCGTGAAATCGCTTCTGGCGCAGCTGCTGTCCTGAATGTAATCTCAACAACATCCAAACCACCTGCAAGCATCGCTTCAGCCAACGGCTCCGCATCACTCGCATCATCAATCACAACAACCGGAACTATCGGCTGAACTATCTCTTTAATAGCCATCTTATGACTCCATTTCACTTCTCATTTAAAAGCAAACATGCAATTCACACTCTAAACATATCACAATCATTAGAGTTTAAAGTCGGTGCATCATCAAGCCACCATCAACCGTAACAACCTGCCCAGTTGCATAAGGCATGTCACCACGAACCATCGCCGCTGCTACCTTACCAACATCCTCAGGCGTCCCCCAACGCTTCTGCAATGTCAGACCATTCTCAAACATCGCATCATATTTCTCTTTAACCCCACCAGTCATATCTGTCGCAATCACACCAGGTCGAATCTCAAAAACATCAATATCAAACTCAGCCAAACGCACCGCCCACAACTTCGTCGCCATGCCAATCCCTGCCTTCGTCAAACAGTAATCACCACGATTCACCGAAGCAACCTCAGCACTAATTGAACCAACATTCACAATACGACCTTCAAAACTGGGGTCTTTTTGCTTCTGTTCAACCATGCAGTTAGCAGCAGCCTGCGTCAGGAAATAAGGACCTTTCAAGTTGATATTCATCAACCGATCAAAACTTTCTTCACTCGCGTCAAGCACATCCGCACGAACATTCGGAGCAACACCAGCATTATTAATCAATACATTCAAACGCCCAAAGCGTTCAATCGTCTCATCAATCAACTTCTTACGGTCGTCAGCACTGGATACATCTGCAATCACATATGCAACCTCCGCGCCCATTGCTTCCAGCTTCTCAACCACCGGCTGCACATCTTCTGCCGAGCGACGACCGCACAAAACCAACTTCGCACCTTCTTTTGCCAAGCATTCAGCAATCCCCAAACCAATCCCTCTTGTTCCCCCTGTTACGATGACCACTGGAGCATTTCCCATGGCTATTTCCTTTTCACTTTAGTTCTTAACAAACAATCAACATCCCATACTTCTCTATCCATTGATTAGCCGCCAAAGAACGTGTAATAACGTTCATCTTTCGCCAATCTTTGCACTAACAATGCAAGTTCACGAAGATGATAATCGCCCCACATGCAAGATTCATCGCAAGGTACCTTACGATTCGGCGCAACATAGTCCCAGCCATTCGGCCAGTGATACACACTATGCAACAA
Organism: Planctomycetota bacterium; assembly: GCA_016350165.1. Classification (GTDB taxonomy): domain Bacteria; phylum Planctomycetota; class Phycisphaerae; order Phycisphaerales; family Phycisphaeraceae; genus Poriferisphaera. The sequence goes on from CP066225.1 coordinate 910,234, forward strand.
CAAACCTTGATGCTCAGCATTCATACTCAAATATGGCTCTTCAAGCAGGCGACTCAATACAGTCAACCCTGCCTGCATATATTTATCTCCCTCTTCTCCGCCGAGATATTTACCCAAGCGAATCAAACCCTGTGCACCAATTGCTGACGCCGAACTATCCACCGGTTCATACTCGTTGTACGGATCAGCCGCACGTTCAAGATAATCATCACCCAACTTCACCAAACCCGGTGCACCTGTATCCCAGTAGCAAATACCATCTGCAGCAGAACCTAGTTCAATATAAAAATCACAAGTCGCCTTAGCCGTTTTCAAAAACGCATCTTCCAAAGCTTCAAAGCCACCCCATGCTTCCAGCTCTTCTTTACGTGTCGCTAAGAATTCAAGCTCTTCAATAAACCCAACCATCGCCCACGCTAAGCCGCGTGTCCATGTTGTGAACGCTGAATAACCTTGCTGCGTACTCGGCGCTCTAAACGCACCATTATTCGCATTAAACAATGCTTCGTGTGCAGTTCGTCCACGCAAATCATACGTATCACGCCCTTCACCGTACCAAACATTGTATTTCGCTGTACTTTTCGCATGATCAATCACTCTACCTAACAATGAGATAGACTCATCCTGCTCACCCATCAAGCTATGACCAAGCATGTGGCTCACTGACAGAGCACGGCATGTTCTGATCGTATCAACAAACAAACTCTGCGGACCATTAAACGAATACATATACCCACCACCATCAGCTGTCTTCGCCCAACGCGCCGCTTGCACAGCACCACTCACCTTAAGTGCCAATTCATAAAAATGCTTTTCCCAGGCATTCTCTTCAATCACACCCTCTTGCATCAATCGCCAAAGGTTGCCGTATGTACTCACATTATTAAAACCATGATCGTGCACACCAACATGCGTCAAGTGACTCGCCATGCTATTCAGCGTACTCTCACGACCGATCTCTAAAAACTTCTCATCACGCGTTGCATCAAACTGCAGCACAGCCGATCCATACTGAAAACCTTCTGTCCATTCAGTCCAGCCTTGCTTCTGATACACACCCTTCACAGTAAATACAGGTGCACCATCAACACGATCAAAGCTCTTCTGAATGCTTTCGATCTTCTTCCCCGAAACGTCCCACATCTTCTCAATCTTTGGCAGCAGATCCGCAGCCTTAATTCCCATATCAATCTTCATCGCATCTTCCTTTTTACCAAGATCGGCTTTTGCGAGTTTCTTACATTCTCTAGCCGCTTCATGCAGCTATCACTTCAATCATATACTACCCCATCATCTCGCCCCCGCAATGACATTATTCTTGCCATGCGTGTCCAGATATGCAAAACTATCCCACATGAAGAAGCAACCAATACCCAACAACCTCGCCGCCTCCCTCAGTAAACTATCATCTCCTTCAGACGAAAGATCCATCCGCGATCTCTTCAGCCAACTCTTTATTTCACCCTCAAAACTCATCCAAACCTTCTCCTATGAACTCAACAACACCGTCGAGTTCACCCCCCATAAACACAGCAACCAAATACAGTTCGACCTATTCGACAACTGTGTCGGCGAAATCTACATCGAAGATAAATGGCACCCCATCACAGGCTCCACCGCTATGGTCGCATACCCCGGCTCCATGCACGGCTACAAAATCTCGCCAAAGAACAAACACTCCTACGTTTACCACATCAAAATCCAAACTCAAAAACATTGGCCAGTCTGCAAATACAAGCCGTGGCCTGAGATAATTGTCGACTTTGGCAAAAAAGAAACACTCATTTCAACACTCAAATCTGTCATGAATTTAAGCTTTTTCTCCAAAGAAAAATCCATCCCACTCGTACTCAGACTCTGCGAATCCCTCTACCTTTGGCCACGCACCGACACCTATTCAACATCCATTCTCGACATCATCGCAACTGCTGACCAGGACAGCACCGATCGTCGCATTATTAAGTCACTTGAACTCATCGAACGCTCCCCTTCCCTACCTCCAACACAGGAAGAACTCGCCCAAGCTTGCCACCTTTCGCCCCGTCATTTTGCTCGACGTTTCCGCGCTTTACTAGGCTGTACACCTCACGAATACGCCACCGCTCGGCGACTCCAAAAAGCCTCTTCCATGCTCCTCGATGACCGTCTAAAGATCTATCAAATCGCCGAAGCACTCGGCTTTAGCAGCGTTGGTGTCTTCTCCAGATGGTTCACTTCGCACACAGGTCAAAGCCCCACTAACTTCCGCAATCATCCCAATATTATCTAACCGGCATCCAAAATGTCGCTTTTTGCTAAAGTAAAAGTCACACATCCCCATCGCGATCACCTCGATGGACCGCTATCATACGTTCCGTCAAATGAACAATTGTTCATTCGCAACGCTCGCGTACCCCACCAGACATACCACGCAAATTAACGTCAAACACACAGGCAGATCTTGCCTTCTAATCGACCACGCTTATTGCGAAACCGAGGAAGAAAATGGAAATCAAACCAGTCAAAATCATCATGAACGGTGTCACCGGACGTATGGGCACAAACCAGCACCTCGTTCGCTCCATCTTGGCAATCATCAAAGAGGGTGGCCTCAAAATCAGCGACGACCTCATCCTCATGCCAAAGCCTCTCCTCACTGGACGCAATGAGAACAAGCTCAAAAACCTCGCTGAAAAGTTCGGCCCTGACGCAATCGGCAAACCACTCGAATATACAACCGACGTCCAAGGCGCAATCAACGGCAAGTACGGCAAAGCTGATATCTTCTTCGACGCATCAGGTACGCTCCAGCGTGCTAAGTTCATCGAAATGGCTGTCGAAGCTGGCCTCCCAATCTACTGCGAAAAACCAACTGCAGTCACAACCGACGAAGCACTTCGCCTTGCAGAACTCACCGAATCAGCAGGTCTCAAAAACGGCGTCGTTCAGGACAAACTCTGGCTCCCCGGCTTCCGCAAGCTCGTCGCTCTTCAAGAGCAAAATTTCTTCGGCAAGATACTCTCCATCCGCGGCGACTTCGGCTACTGGGTCTTCTCCGGTGAGGTTGCAGATCAGCCAACACAACGTCCAAGCTGGAACTACCGAGAAGAAGATGGCGGCGGCATGATGATCGACATGTTCTGTCACTGGCGTTACGTCATCGACAACGTCTTTGGCCCTGTAAAATCAGTCGTTTCATACGGCAACGTCGATCTCGACAAACGCTTTGACGAACAAGGCATCGAATACAAAGCAACCGCCGACGATTCAGCCTACGCAATCTTCCTCCTCGAAAACGGCACCGTCTGCCAGTTCAACTCTTCATGGTGCACACGCGTTCGCCGTGACGACCTCCTCACTGTTCAAGTGGACGGCACACACGGCTCCGCTGTCGCAACACTCCGCGACTGCTATGTACAGGACATCTCCATGACACCAAAACCTGTCTGGAATCCTGACATCGAACAACCAATCAACTTCTACGACGGTTGGCACAAAGTTCCTGATAACTGCGAATACGACAACGCATTCAAGATTCAATGGGAATACTTCCTCCGCCACGTCATGCTCGACGAACCATTCCGCTGGACGCTCCGCGAAGGCGCCAAGGGCGTACAGCTTGCCGAACTAGGTATGCAAAGCTGGAAGAACCGTGAATGGGTTGACCTCCCAGAACTCGCACCAGCAAACGCTGCTAAATAAGTAAGATGTCTCTCATCTAACTCTTGATTAGGCAAAACAATGACAGATTCTAACCCCAATCCACGCTTCGCCATTCACACAATGACCAACAAACCATGGTCATTGCGTGAATGCGTTGAGGCGTATGCCGCAAAGGGTATCGACGGCATCAGCGTTTGGCGCAACGTCATCGAAAATATCTCGCTTGATGACGCAAAAGCCATCCTCACCGACAACAACATGTCTGTACCAGCTCTCGTTCGTGGCGGTTTTTTCCCTGCAATCGAAGCTGACGCAAGACAAAAAGCCATCGACGAAAACCGTGCAATCATCGACGAAGCAGCAGCCATCAACGCTGAAATGGTCGTCTATGTAGTCGGTGCAGCCCCAGGCCAGTCACTCGAAGAATCACGCAAACAAACTCAAGACGCATTCGCAGCACTCCTCCCACACGCCGAAGCTCGCAACGTTAAACTTGCCATCGAGCCTCTGCACCCAATGTATGCAGCCGATCGTTCATGTATCAACCGCATGGCCGAAGCTCGCATCATCTGCGAACAACTCAAGCACCCACTCATCGGCATCGCCGCAGATGTCTTCCACATCTGGTGGGACCCCGACGTTGATGCAGAAATCAAACTCGCTGCAGAACAGAACACCCTCTTCGGCTTCCACATCTGTGACTGGAAAGTCCAGATGAACGATATGCTCAACGACCGAGGCTTAATGGGTGATGGATGCATCGACCTCAAACACTTTAAAAACCTCATCGATTCAGTCGGTTTCACCGGCTACCATGAAGTTGAAGTGTTCTCCACTGACTACTGGAACATGAATCAGGATGAGTATCTTGATACAATCATCCAACGCTGCAACCAGTACGCAGAATAAACACTACAACAAGCAAACTAAAATTTGCGTGGTAATCTCACCACTCACTGCCTCAATCATAAACAGTAGGCTATTGCTACTAAAACTTCATTGATAGCAATCAACTACTTAAAGAGATAGCACAACGCAAAGCGAATAAAAAGCTGACCCAACATGAGTCGTAATAAAATCAACATCGGTGTCGTAGGTATCGGCGGATACGCAGAATCAATCACAAACTTGGTTCTCGAATCAAACGATAAACTCGACACCGATTTCGCATTAATCGCCGTCTGCGACCCTGCACTCGATCAATTCACCGATCGAGTCAAACAACTCAAGCAGCAAGGCATTCAGGTTTCTGATAACTACGATGACCTTCTAAATAATCCAGACATCCAAGCCATCTGGCTTCCAGTCCCTCACCACCTACATGCTTCCTTCTCTATCCGTGCGTTAGAAGCAGGTAAAGCTGTCATGTGCGAAAAACCTGCCGCTGGCAACCTCGCAGAAGTCGACAGCATGATCGATGCCGAAACCAAAACCAAACTCCCACTCCTCATCGGCTTCCAGGAAATCTACGACCCAAACACACTACTCCTCAAGAAGCGACTCCTCAACAACGACTTCGGCAAAATTCAAACCGTCTCTTGCCGCGCATCGTGGCCCAAGAAACTCTCCTACTACAACCGCAACCAATGGGCTGGCAAAGCAGTCTTCAATGATCACATCATTAACGACAGCCCCGTCACTAACGCGATGGGCCACTTCGCCAACCTCTGCCTCTTCTTTGCAGGCCCCTCCCCCAAGCAAAACGCAACACCACTCTCCGTACAAGGCCAAACCCTCCGTGCACATAACATCGAAAACTTCGACACCGCATCCATCACTGCAACCACAGACACCAACATCCCCATCACACTCCTCCTCACCCATGCAGGCGACCAGCTCCTCAATCCAGTCATCATGATTCATTGTGACAACGCAATCATCACGCGCACCCTCGAACAAATCACAATCGAATATAAAGACAGCACTCCAACCGAAACAATCAACCTCATCCTCCGCGATCGAATCCCAATGCTCCAAGGATTCGCCGACGCAATCCAGAACCACCCTGCCCGTGACAACCAAATCTGGGCTACCCTCAACATCGCTCGCAAGCATGTTCAGCTCATTGAACTTGTCAGTCAGCTACCCATCACTTCAGTCCCCAATACCCTCATCGCTCACACCAACAAAGACACCGACCGCGGCACAATCATTCCCAACCTCATGAATATTTTCGAGCAGGCGCAACTATCCCAACAGCGACCAGAATCACTCCTCGAAACCATCGAATCCGCCCACAACTAACCTCAAAACCCAATTCACGCATACACCAAGCGCTGCAACAAAAATTTGCGGCGTTTTCTCTTACACAAATCACATCCAAAAATATAATCTCTTCTATGAAAAACACTTAAAACATCACACAGCCATTCAAATCACCGCAAACTATGTAATCGTTTACTCCACTTTACAAGCGTATAAGGCGTATCAATTTTGTATGAAAGCGCCGTGTAAATAAAATTTTTACCACTTTAATTTCTTTATTTATAAATATTTACAATCTTACAAATTACAAAAGTCATATTCGTATTGACACTAAAGAGATATGTGATAAATTTGTAATCGTTTGCTTTACGTATTTTTTACTTCCAAACACATCAACGCAGTATTGCCACATCAATCAAATCGTGCCATTCCAACACGATCACACCCTAAAGCATCTATCAATATCCAGCAGTTTAAGCTGCAACTTATATAGACGAATCAGCACCACTGCTATCATCGAAGGAGACAGGAATGAAACGCATATTAACCGGAGCAGCAGCATTCGCACTGACGCTGCCCCTTCTAACCCAAGCCAACGCAGCCACCGTCACAGGCGAACTCATCGCCAACAGCGATTTCGCTGGCGCCGACAACACTGAACGCTATGAAGGATGGACCACAAACGGTATCTGGCGACCAGGCGGCAACAAAGAACAACTCACAACCGACCTTAAAACCGATGGTAACGCTGGCTATTTCAACGCCAACACCATTGCCATCACACTCACCGACGACATCGCAATCACCTCGACCCCAGACTACGACCCAACAACCGCAATGCTCACCGACATCACTATCAATAACCCATCAGTAAAATCGTCTGGCATACTCAAAGCTGGCGCAAACCTTAGTGCCGAAATTTACGTCGAAATCGATATCAACACCGTTGGCGGCGACCAATATCGCGTCTCATCTACACACATCCCAATCAGCCAAGGCAACTTCCCAGCCAACGGCACTCTCACCCTCAACGACACAACCACATGGGCAACCTACAGCACCTTCGACGGCGACCCATTCACCGGCACATCTGGCATCGCCCTCTCAAACATCGACGAAATTAAATACAAGTGGGTCATGCGTGTCATCGCACCAAACACCGACGGCACTGGCACAGTCTTCGTAAGTCTTGATGACGCTTCCGCGACATACACCGTCGACATCCCCGCAATCCCAGAACCAGCCTCACTCGCACTCATCTCTCTCGGCGGCCTCCTCACTCTCTCACGCAGAAGAAGCTAACAACAAATAATTTCCTCCTGGACTGGGCTTGTCTAACAGCAAGTCCAGTCATTCAATTTTCACTTAAACTCAACTACTCATTCCTGATCACTCTCACATTTCAATCAAAGGACTGATCATGAAAACAGCATTTGTAATCACCATTCTTTCACTCACCTTATCACTCACAGCTTGTTCTGACTCCAAACCCTCAGCATCAACTTCCACCCCAACCCAAACCTCCCAAGCCAATCAGACCACACCTCAAACCCCTATAAATACAGTCAAAAACACGCAAACTAAAATTCAGCCTCAAGTCACACCAATCACCATCAACGACGAACTCGTCATCAATCGCAAGTTCACAGGCGAAGACGATGCACAACGCTATCACAACTGGAAACTCAACAAACCTTGGCGCACCAACGGTCTCCACAACAACCTCGTCTTCGATCTCAAAACCGATGGCAAGACAGGCTACTTCGCAGCACAAACATTCATCAACAACATCACCTCATATCCCAAACTCACCTCATCCCCACACTTCAACCCAGACTCAACAGCTCTCACAAACATCAAACTCAACAGCATCACCTATGCACCAGCAGCCGCACTCAAACTAGGCTCACAATTTCAAGGCCGCTTCTTTATTCAAATCGAAATCGAAACAAATACAGGTCAAAAATACAGAGGCCAAACCAACCCCATCAACCTAGGCCAAAACCATCCCGACTTTCCCGACAATAAACTTCCCTACGAAGGCGAACTCAAAGTCGACCCAACCCTTCAATGGGCAACATATAAACCATACGCGAACAATCCATTTACCAACGGCGCAAGCATACCTCTCTCCAATATCAAAACTATTGCATATAAGTGGATCGTAAATGTGCAAAAAGCAAACACCGACGGCGCAGGCACAGTATTTCTCACTTTCGATAACGCCTCCGCCACTTACACCGTATCAGTTCAACCGAAACCTTAATCGAAACATCTAATCTTCATTTATGACATCCATTTTCTCCGACTCGTCTCGACAATCATTCTCAAAGAGAGCACAACATGTCTAACAAAACCAGACTATTCAAAGCATTCACATTAATTGAACTACTCGTCGTCATCAGTATCATTGCCCTACTCATCGGCATCCTTCTCCCCGCACTCGGTGCAGCAAGAAGTACCGCACGCGATATGAGTTGCATGTCCAACCAACGTCAACTCGCACTTGCCTTATACAACTACGCAACCGATAACGACAACGACCTCCCACTAGGCTCCGGACGCGACACATCTCGCCCCAAAACCTCGCCCGGCCACTTCCACTACTGGACGCTCACACTCAGCGACGTCATGGTCAAAGCAGGCACAACCTCAACTTCCAAACGTCATCAAATCGCACAATGCCCTAGCGCACTCTACGACGACGAACGTGGCGGCGACAACCCTTACCAACACTACTCTGCAAACCCACTCGTCCTCCTCGACGTCGGCAAATTCAACTCATTCGATGCATCCTCAGGCCGCTCATCCATCTCCAACCGCCAAGGCCACGCTTCATACAACCTCGACATGTCCAAACGCCCCTCTGAAACCATCGCTTTCTTCGACGGCCAACAAAACAGCTCACCATCCTCACTCGCTCACCCTGCCCCACTCGTCGCTCGTGGCATCGACAACGGCACTCTCAACAACAACCCAAACGTACCAACCAACACCCCCTGGTGGTTCAACAGTTCAGACATCGATAACAACGACCCAATCGATCCCGGACCAAACGCTGACCTCGGACCAATCCCCTTCGGCACAGAAAACTTCCGATTCCGTCATGCTGGCTATAGCGGCGACCCTGGCAGTGGCAACACCAACGCAGCATTCCTTGACGGCCACGTCGAATCCAGAGGACAAAAAGACATCCTCAAACGCAACGTCCGCGCCGATGGCCCTCAATAATCAAAACTAATATTCAAGCTCAGCATTCAACAGATGTACTTAAAGCTTTACCAATAACTGGTAAAGCTTTTCTTTTTCTTCATCATTCAAATTCAAAGGCAAATCCACAATAAATTTATCCGCCTCATCATGATACTCACGCCCCTTGTCCGTCACCGTGATATGCACCACCCGCTGATCCTCCGTGCTCCGTTCCTTCACAATAAGCTCATTCTCCATCAGCTTATTCAACGACCGCGAAACGTTCGGACTATCCACCACCATCGCACCCTTAATCTGATTCACCGTCAATCGCCCCTCAGGACTGTGTGACAGCACATGCAAAATCTGCACCTGTGTCAATGACAGATTCAGATGCTTTATACTCCGCTCCATCTCCGTCACCATCTCTTGCGCAATGCACGCAATCAGCGCAACGACCTTCTGTCCTGTATCCAAATCTGAATTGATGATTAAACCTTTATTCGCCATGTATATAGAAAAATACCAATGCTAATTTCAACTGTCAAAGACATTACGCCATAACCCTTTGAAATTGCCTTACATACACACCATCACACCCCACCCATATGCGACACCCCACCCCTTCACAATCCTCATCATCTACGCCAAAAACGTCACAGGCTCTCTTCTCGCCTGGCAATGCGTCTCACAACTCACCATCGCCTTCTTCATAAACCAGTTCGTAAACGCAATCGCATCCACCGGACACCCATTCAAACAACCAAAGCAACCAATACACTTCTTCAAATCATGCTCACGCGTTTCAAAATCAATCGCACCCACCGGACACTGTTTCGCACACTTATTACACGCAATACATTCATCCGACACCGACATCGCATTAAAAGGCGAAGGCAACTTCAACGACTTCCCTGGCATCGCCAAAATCAAATTCGCCTTCAAAGGTACAAACACACCCTGTCCCTTCGGACGATCCGTCTTCAACTTCGTCTTAAACGCATAATCCTTTCGCACACAGACTTTCTCATAGATCGCCCTCCCAAACTTATGCTGCACATCTAAATCTTTCTCATCAGGCCTCCCCACCGCAATCCCCCGCTCACTAGGCACTGCATTCTGCCCAATAAACGCGCCCGCACCCACCATCACAAACCCTTTCTTCTCAACCTCACGCCGCATCGTCTTCAGCCCGCGTCCATAATACGAGTTACCAAACATCACCACCCCAACCAAAGGCGTACCTTCCCCTTCCATACATGCAAAAATTTCCTCAGGCACACCAAACAACTTCGTTGCCGTAAACATCCCCAAAATCACAATCTCATCCTTAACAAAACGTAACTTCTTCTGACGATTCTCCGCCTTCTTCATGTCATGCTCAATCACCTCAATCTCATCCCACTTCTCCAAATGCATCTCACGAATCTTTCTCGCTTCCTTCATCCCTTTCGCAATATGACGTACTGTCTTCTTCGTCGTGCCACTACCACTAAAATAAACCAGATGTACTTTCTGCATGAGAATAATCCTCTAAATATAGGCTCAACGTAAAAACAGTACTGGCTCCCGCCTTTTCACATTGCGTGGCTCAACCAAATGTTCCATACACTTCTTCAGCGCCTTCGATTCATGTTTAATCGCGCCAACCGGACAGCCCTTCACGCAACCCGAACACCCTATGCATTGATTAGTGTCATGAAACCGCCTCGTAATATCGATCGCGCCAACAGGACAATGCTTCTCGCACTTCCTGCACTCAATACAATCATCCGTAAACAACAATCGCTTCCACGACTCAGGCAACTTCACCGACTTATTTGGTACTAACGTGATGATCGTCGCTTTAGCAACTGAAAAAGCGCCCTCACCGCGAGGCCAATCAAAACGAATCCGACTCCCAAACCGGCTGTCTGCATGGATCACTACCTTCTGATAAATTGATCGTCCAAAACGAAGCTGCACCGCTCGATCCTTCGCGTCAGGCCGCCCCGTCGCAATCCGACCATCAATCGGATGCTCACCAATAAACGCGCCGCACGCCACCCACTTAAACCCCCGCTTCTCAACCTCACGCTTCATCTGCTTCAACGACGAACCGTAATACCCATTCCCAAACATCACCACCCCAACCAAAGGCGTGCCCTCCCCTTCCAAACAATCCATCACCTCACCCACCAACCCAAACAACTTCGTCGCCGTCATCATCCCCAACACCACAACATCATCCCTCCCAAACCGCAACCTCTTCCCCCGATTCTCCGCCTTCAACATGTCATACTCCACCACCTCAAAATCATCACGCACACCCTCTCCCCCACCCTCCTCCTCAACATCATCCGCAATACGCTCCTGAAAATATTCACGATGCTTCTGAACCATCCCCTTACCAATCTGCCTCACCGACTTCTTGGTCGTCCCGCCCGGACTGAAATAGATCAGATTCAACCTTCGCATCACAGCGTCCTTTAAACTACGTGGATTTATATTCCATATATTTATATTCCGCGGATTATATTTGTCAAACAAATTCTCTCCCTAAAAAGCTGTTATTTTCATCTGAATCTCTCAACCCCAATCCCAGCAACAACTTACCTTCCCCATTTTGTGCGCGCGTTCTGAATCCACCAGCGCGCACGAAATGAAACCACCTCTCCATTTCAGCCCACTTTTAGCTAAAACCGCGCCGTTTCTGGTCAATTCCAACCCAAAACAGTCCAAAACCACCCAAACCCCCAAAACACTTAAAATTCGCATCAAAACCCACCACAACACTAACCCACTACCCCGTCATCGCTTACATTTAGCACCTAATCCCTCCCCTTCACTTTTGTGCGCGCAAGCTTCAACAAGCCAAGCGCTTTCATGCGCACAAACGCGCGCCTACCGCACGCTTTTGTGCGAAAACCTCACACAAAATCACCCACTCATCTACATCCCAAACCAATTAAAAATTGTGCGTGCTTATCGCACGCACAATCATCATCAATCCAGGTTCCCACCTGCCCACAATTTACCTAGCCAATCTAAACCCCATGCCACCTCCCCTAACGCCATCTGGCACCCATTCTATCCTATTAATAGTAATAATTAATTACTTTTTATTTCTACCTTTACGATTTTTGTTACGTTTAGCCTGACGCTCCTTCATCTTCTTAACCTGAGCCTCAGTCATCATTGATTCTTTGCTTGGATAATCAGCTTCCAGCGCCTTATCCATGCTTTCTTCGTTATCACGAGCAACATAAGCGTTCAGTAGCGGATCGCCTGTTTCAACCATCCATTCTTCCAGACGCGTCTGCATTTTCACGATCTCACCCTGCATCGCAGAATCATCAATCAGGTTCTTCGTACAGTCCGGGTCCACACGAACATCAAAGAACTCCTGCAAGTCACGATGTCGATAAACTCTTACGCGTTCTGCTATTGCAGCATTACCACTCGCAGCTTCATCCATTGCTTTCATCGTCATACCTTCATTATTATTCCGGTATGTATAGTCCGCACCAGCCCATGGATTGAAGATATATCTAAAGCGTGCATTCTCAATTGACCGCATCGGCGAAGCTGGCCCACCAATCTTGTAATCAATCTGCGTGAATACTTCTTCACGTCCCGCAACGCCCTTCTTGCCCTTTAGCAGCGGCACAATCGACTTCCCATCCATACCACCCGGATTCTCAATCCCCGTTGCATCCAGGAAAGTTGGGAACATATCGATTGAAGAAACGAAGTCTATCTCATTAATAGAACCAGCTTTAGCAATGCCCGGCCATCTCACGAAGCAATTCGTCTTCGTACTTGGTACATACGCATTCGCCTTCGCAAACGGGAATGCTGACCCATTATCCGACACAAAAACCACCAGCGTATGATCTGCCTGCCCTGATTCTTCCAGTGCATCCATCACGCGGCCAAACGTATCATCCAACCTTCTCACCGAGTTGTAATAGTGGCTCATCTCAAGTCGTACGCCCGGCAAGTCAGGCAAAAACTTTGGCACAACGACCTCGTTCGGCCCATACAGCTTTGATGGCGCCGCTGCGTTTCGCATCGGCTTACTCGGATCATGGAACGGGCGATGCGGGTCATGCGAATTCACCATAAAGTAAAACGGCTTATTCGAGTCTTTACAGTCCTTAATGAATTCAACACTGTATTTATAGTATTTTTCGGGATCACGCCCTGCCCCAAGCTCTGCATAATCATGCACAAAATCCCACTCAAAATCCTCAGGCGGCGTCGAGTGATTCACCTTGCCAAGTATCCCAGCCTTGTACCCATTGCTCTGGAATGTCTGCATTACAGTCGGAATATCGCGTTTCAAATGGAAGAAACCCATCATGCCTGATGTGTGTCCATATCTGCCGGTCGCCAACATCGAACGGCTCGGCTGACTGATCGGCATGTTCATATGAGCACGCGCAAAACTCATTGCCTGCTGAGCAAATTTGTTCAAATTCGGTGCAAGATCTGGTTTCTGCGTGATCGCTTCATAACCCAAATCGTCTGCGGTAAACAGCAGTATATTCAAAGGTTTATTTGAATCAGCTGCGTGCGCGGCCGACGAACTCAGCGCGAATTGCGAACCCACAACCATCGAACAAGCACACACCCCAGCCAATGATTGATTGGCTCGCTTAAACATTCCATTTTGAGAGATACTCACCACGATCCCTGCTCCAATATGCGAATTGACTGATATCAATTTGAGCACACAAATGCGCATAACATATGTATGTTCAAAGTCTTAAGTGTTTTTGAATGAGGTGCTACAAATATTGTCGTGCATTTTAAAATCAAAAACAACACACTTTTCATCCAGTGCTTCATTCAATTTACCCAATTTACAAACGCCATGCAATCGTTTTCACGATATTTTTGTCTTAATCTACGCTAAATACAGTAAATGCGTGCCTTTGCGAAACATTTTAATGTATTTTTTTATCGCTTATTACATAGTTTATTATGATTTAAGACTATGTTTTTAGCTAAAAGGGGGGCTCTCCCTATTGTAAACAGTATTCAAAATGCTAACATGTAATCGTTATCACATTCACAGGCATTCTATTTCAGCCTTAAGTTGTTTACTTACTTATCTTTACAATGAAATCACACACATTTCGATCACAAAATGGAGGAAACCGATGAGAGCAATGAAGATACTGACTTTTGGTGCAATCACTTTATTTACAGCTACAGTTTCAAATGCAGCCATGGTGTCGTTTGATGAGTGGAAAAACACCTCAAACATCCCATCAATCCCCAACAACGGTAACACTGGCACGACTAGCGTCGTATTCACACTCATACAGGATGACATCACTTTTGAATTGACTGCACAGACCGCACCCGGCAATGTTTTTGCTGGCAAAGCAGGTACGAATTCACCTGATACATATCCACTTGCTGTCATTGGTGGTAGTAAGAACTATTTGATTGACCAAGGTACTGATGAAGCTGCGACCACCGATGATGAATCATTGCAATTGAGCTTGAATGTTAGTGGTAGCGGCGTTTCCTCACTTGCTTCAATCAAAATTGCAGGCGTTACGCTTCGCTATTTTGCGGCACAAGATAAAGGCGAATTCACTGATGGTACAAATACTATCAATGTATTAGGTAATACTGGCAGTGGCGGCGTACCTATGGTTGCGTATGACGGTGTTGCATCGGATACCCATTTGCTACTGGAAGAAGGCGGAACGAGTTTGACGCCGTTGTCATTGGTGAATGTTGGCGGTGCTGGTGATGGCAGTTGGTTATTAGGCGTGACTGCACGTAATCTTGAAGCTGGTAAAGAAAGCAGTTTCCAGATTACAAGCTTGGATATTGAATATACGCTAATACCTGAGCCTGCATCATTCGCGATGATTGGTTTGGGTGGCGTACTGATGATTAGCCGCAGAAAGAAGTAGTGCTGTGATTTAGAAAAATGAAAGTTCTCATGGGGATAGACAAGTGCGCGTGGGTTGAAGATCAAGTGCGAAGATGAAATAAATCAATTCATAGCGCGTTAAAGGGAATCGGGTGAGAACTCGATTTCTTTTTTTATATATCAATCGCTAATTGAAGGATCAAGAAATGAAGAATGCGTGGCAGAGTGTGGCTGCTGGAACGGCGATGCTCACAATGAGTGGTACGCCTTGTTTGGCGGCAGAGAGACAAACGAATCCATTGCCTAATGTTGTGGTGATTTTTGCTGATGATCTTGGGTATGGTGATTTGGGATGTTATGGCAGTACGATTCCGACGCCGAATATTGATAGGCTAGCAGCAGAGGGAATGTTGTTTACTGATGCGCATTCAGCTGCAGCATTGAGTGCTCCATCTCGGTTCAGTATGTTGACTGGTAATAATCCATATCGCAATGGTCGTCCGGGCGGGTCATGGAATATCAATCATAGCTCGGGGTTCTCGTTTAATGGTGACAAGAAGAAAGCTGGGAAGCATGTTACAGCTGCGGAAGTACTGAAAAACGCGGGGTATCGAACTGCGTTCTTTGGAAAGATGCACTTGGGTGGGACGGTGTTTACTCATGAAGGTAAACCGATTCGTGTGCAAGATGATATTGACAAGATGGATTTTTCAAAGGGAATTTCAGATGGTTTGAATGAACATGGTTTTGACTATTCATATTCATTGCCGAGTGGAATCCAACATGAACCTTATGCGTTCTTTGAGAATGGTCAGTATGCACCGATAGGTAAGGGACGTGTGGCGGATAATCGCAGTACACGTATGTATGTTGATGGTAAGTATAAGATTGGTGAGAATGGCGTCAGTGAGATTGTAGAACATCCGAAGAAGAATCCGGGGCGTGGTGATGCAATGTATGACTCGAGTCAGGTGGGAATTATTCTTTCGGATAAGGCTGTTGATTTTATTGATGATCATTTGAAGTTAAATAAGAAGGAAGGCATGGCGAGGCCGTTCTTTGTGTATTATGCAAGCCAGGCAATTCATGTACCACATACGCCGCCGATTGATTTTGATGGTGATCCTAGTTCAATTGATATTCCTGTTGATGGTGTGACGGGTGGTTACACATCTGACATGATTTATGAATTGGACCTGCAAGTTGGCAAGATTGTGAAGAAGCTGGAGGATGAAGGTGTTGCGGATAATACGATGATTGTTTTTGCGAGCGATAATGGTGCGTTGTGGCCACGTGCGACTGAGTATGGTGATAAGAATCACGATAATAATGGCGTTTTACGTGACTATAAGGCTTCAGTATATGAGGGTGGGCATCGTGTGCCGTTTATTGTGAAGTGGGCGAGCGATGGGAAGTCGCGGGTTCCTGTGAACAGTCAGTGCGATGAGACAGTGATTGTTCATGATTGGGTTGCGACGATTTATGATATAACAGGCCAAAGTATGGATGAGGATCAGGCGATGGATTCGGCTTCGCTTCTGCCTGTATTTGAAGATCCTAAAACGAAGGTGCATGACTTTGTGATTTATCAAGCAGGTTATGCTTATGATGGTGCGATCCGTGTTGATGACTGGGTTTTGCTTGTGGATCGTAATAATGAAGCGACTGAGTTGTATAATCTTGAGAATGATCTGTCGCAGAAGCATAATTTGATTGATAAGAAGGAACAACAGAAACGCGTGAAGGAAATGAAGGCAATGTTCCTGAAATATAATGATCATAATGACAAGACGTTCCACGAGCCTCGCACGACGGCGGTGGTTAGCCATCGTTGATGATGTGATTAGTGCAAGAATAAAACCCAGCTTAGGCTGGGTTTTTTAGTGGGTTTTAATGCATAAAAAAAACGAGCAATCTATGAAAGGATATAGAATTGCTCGTTCTCCAATGTGCAGTTATTATTTGTCGAAGGCAGGGATGATTACGTTTGCGAACAGTGAAATTGGTTCGTTTGTCGCGTAGTAACTTGTGAAGACGGCGGCGAGTTTAAGCTCTGGTACCATGAAAATAAATTGGCCACCTGCACCTCTTGCAGACCGAACACGATATGTTTTACCGTTGTGCTTTACACTGTTACTCCACCAGAAGTAGCCGTATTGGTGAGGCTGGTGCTGGTTAACGTGAACAGCGGTTGCTTTTTCTATCCACTGTGGATTAAGGATTTGTTTATCGTTCCATTTACCGTCGTCCATGGTCATGAGAGCAATTTTCATCATATCACGCGAACGAAGTGACATGCCTGCAGCACCTTTATCTAACCCACAGATAGACTTTCCAAACTTAAAGTTGTTAATACCCATGGGCCCAAAGAGGTATTGCTCGGTGTACTCCGATAGTGATTGACCTGTGGTGTTGTAGAGTATGTGACAAAGAATGTCGAGATTTGCGCCATCGTATTTATATTGCTTATTTTTTGTAATAGGGGTTGTGTTGATGAGATACAGTTCAGCGTGGTTATCTTTAGTAATTTTAGCTTGACGGCCTTTAACTTTATAGCGAATACCTGAACTCATCGTTAGAAGATCTGCTATTTTAAGTGTCTCTACACCTTTAGCGATTTTAGTTTTATCAACTTCAGGAAGATATTGAAGGATAAGGTCTTGATCACTTTTAATATGGCCCTGCTCTATCGCTTTGCCGATGGCATATGAAACGATGCTTTTAGTAATCGACATTTGATAATGTGGCTTATCACGATTTGCGTCTGCAAAGTATTCTTCAAGAATTAGTTTGCCGTCTTTGGCAATGAGTACACTATCAATGCAACCATTGATAGGTGGGTTTCTATTTGACTCACGTTTTTTAGAGCGAACAGGTTTACCCTTGCCTTGCTTGAAGTCTTGATTTTGTTTTTCAATACGATTGAGTAGTGAGATAATTTCTGAAATATTATCTAGAGATTTTGCATTAGCGACTCGTATACCATCGTCAAGTTTTTGTGGCACTTGATATGCGATCGTGTCACGCGTTTGGAATTTTGTTAAATCAACAAACGGGTATTTTGATTTGATATTGAGCGTGGTCGTTTCAGCAGCAGTACCATCTGATTCTAACGCATGAATAGGCTGATGAAAATTAAGCGTGATTATGCCAAGTGAAGCAAGTAATAGTAAGTGATGAAGTTTTATGTGAAGTTTCATCTGTGTACCTTATATATTTAAATATACGACTTATTGCGTCATTTCGGGGCGATCCCAATCTTTGGCTTGATACCCTTTTGGTTTCGAAGGTTTGTGGACCGTAACGATTTCATCATTTTCATTAAAAAGTGGCCAATCATCTGTTCGGAAAGGTGAAGCTGGTATACCTTCTTTGTTGTAAAGAAGGTTTCGCTGCGATGGATTCATCGCCCATGCATATCTTGCAGCTACGGGACTCATGACGTTTACTGAAGTAAGAATGATTGTATTACCTGAGATAGATGCATCAGCCCAATGCCACTTTTGATCCTTGCCTGCGATTGCGAAACTGTTTAATTGACCTGGTTTGCCTGTGGCCAAGCCGCTACCGACAGAATCAAATTCGAGAATGAGCTTATTGCCTTTGATGGTTTGTTTTGTATGACGAGGGCCGTAGTCGACGAATTTTTTATTGTAGGTTTGTTTGAGAGCTAGATAAGCGAGGCGAATGCCAATTGGTTTTTTGTTTTTTGGATGTAGAAGAACTTCATCACCAGTATCAATTGAAACGGCTACACCTGAATTTGGAACATCGTATGAAACGAGTCTCATCATTTCACGGTTGATTGCCCATGAAGCTTCGAGGCCTTCAACAGGCTGTGTTTGAGCTGGGTTCCAGCTTGGGAGTTGTGTGAAATAGAATGGGAAGTTTGGATCTGTGTTGCCTTCAGATTGCTCATACCATGAGGAACGGTAAAAGTCGATGAGTTTAGCAAGCTGATTACGATAATTGGTTGCTTGTGGAACGTTTTTTGAATTACGTTCGCCTTGATACCAGATTGCACCACGTATGCCATAGGGACGGATGGGGTTGATCATTGCGTTGTAGATGTGACCTGGATATTGATGGCCGAGAATCGAAGGTTTAACAATCGTTGGCGGCTTGAGTGCTCTGACTTTATTCTTCATCGTTTCGCCACGATCAATCTTAGCATTGTAATTTTTTAGGTCTTTATCATACTGCGCTTTGGCAGCTTCAATAGTAATACCTTTAGATTCAAGTCTTTTGGAGTTGGCTTTTAACTGGGCGACAGTTTCGATTAAACGAGGATCATCTTGCTGAATATTCTCCGGCATCCAACCTTCAATTGGTGTACCTGCATAGGCCTGCACGATGATGCCGACTGGGATGTCGAGTTCTTTCTGCAGTTTTCTGCCGAAATAATAAGAAACTGCTGAAGTACTTGCAGCAGAAGTTGGATTACAGCGTGACCATTTTGCAAGACGATCGTGTGATTGATCGAGAGGTTCATGCCAATGTTCACGAGCGGATTTAAAGATGCGGTAATTAGCGTTCGTTGCGCTTTGTGCTTCTTCTTCGCCTCCGAAGCTTTGCCCTAATGCCCATCCCATATTTGATTGACCTGCACATAACCAAACTTCGCCGATTGCAACACCGTTGATTTTTATTGTGTTTTTACCCTTTATCGTGAGCGTATGATCTGTGCTGTACTTTGGCGTAGGAAGCATAACTTTCCATTTACCATCTTTGTCAGCTTGGGCTGTAACTGATTCACCCCACGAAGCGGTTATTGTGATTTTCTCGTTTGGATCCGCCCAACCCCAGACAGCGTTATGTGTTTGTTGCTGCAGGATCATGTGGTCGGTAAAAAGTGGTGGCAAAGAAACATCGGCACTGACAATTGTGGAACTCAAACAAAGGCTTAAAAAAACTGCGATATATTTCATCATAATTATGTTCCTTTTATGTTGTAATGCGCGATGCTCTGCAGCTTTATGAAGCGATGTAAAGGTTTATTGTAAAGGTGGCAAGTTGTAAGCGTCAGTTCTAAATGGTTGAGCTGGGAGCCCCTCTGTGTTGAATAAATTACATATCGGGAAGGGTGCAAAACCGTAACGAATATCGATAATTTTTGATACTTTATCAGATGTCAATGTTACTTGGTCTGGTGCTGTTATGTTTGCTTCTGCTGGATAGAATTTGCCATCGGAATCTGCAACTTCAAAACCCATTAGATAGCCAAACTCAATTTTTACTTCTGTTGTTTTCTTATTGTTACTTGTAGGTATGTCTTTGAAGATGAGCTGTTTTGCAATAAGACCTGTAGGGCAATTGTAAAATTTGAGTGTTGTTGATTTTTTATCTTTGTGAATACTCTTAACAATAGGACCATTTGCAATGATGTTCTGTTTCTCTAATGCGATTGCATGCAATGCGAGTCGTTTGCCTACCATATACTTGTATTTTGGGTGAATGTCTGAGTATTCGCCGAGATCCAGAGTTACAGCCATTGAAACATTATTGAGATTCTGTGCTTTAGCCTGTGCTTCACGTTGGTATGGCCACAATGCAGTCCGTTGTTTTTGCCAATCATTTTTACCGCCGAATGCGGGGAGCTGCACAAAAATAAATGGGAATTCATCTTGTGCCCATGCTGTACGCCAACCTTTGATTGCTTCGGTAAAAAGCTCCTCGTAGTTATTATAACGAGGTGCGTTGTTTTCACCTTGATACCAAATCATTCCTTTGATTGACAATCGCGTTAGTGGGTGCATCATGCCGTTGTATAAATCTGATGGATGCTTTTGCTTGTAGGTTTCTATTACTTTAGGATTTTTAGCATGATTCTCCGCCCATGTGATTTCTTTGGTGTAATGGGCCATGACGCTGTTGTAGCAATTAAGTTCTTCAAGTACTGGTATTGGCATCCAAGATGCGATATCAGTTCCGCCTAATGCTACCTCGATAAGGCCGATGGGTACATCTAAATTGTGATTCACTTTTAAGCCGAAATAGTATGATACTGCAGAGAATTTAGAAGCGTATTGTTCATTCGCGTGCTGCCACGAACTGTTGAAGTCTGGGTTAATTTGGAATTTTGTTTGCGGAGTTTTTGATCCGTTGGGTGTTTTTGCTCTAAGTAATCTTAAATATTGTGCAGCGGGATAGGCTGTGGGTTGTGGCAATGTTTGATGCACTGCCCATCCCATATTGCTTTGCCCTGCACAAACCCAAACATCGCCAACTAATATGTCTCTTAATATTTTAGATTTCTTGGATTTATTTGAAGTTAGCTTGAGTTCATAATTTTGTTTTGAAGCTTTTTGGGGTGCTAGGCTAACGTTCCATATTTTATCTTTATTGACGACAGTAGATACGGTTTGGTTAACAAAAGTGATTGTAATTTCTTCATTTGGCTCACCTGTACCAAAGACACGGATCGGTTTGTTTCTCTGCAATACCATATTACTGGTAAAAAGAGTATCAAAATCCGCTGCGACAGAGCTTGTCACTAGAACAAATAAACATGCTATAGATACAACGACCCGTGTCATAATCACCTCTGTTTTGTTATGTAACAACAAACGTTCTTTATAAATTAACCAGATTTAATAATAAATTATCATCGTATTAATTGTTTGATTTGCGAATTGATCTATTGTCTGTTTTTCGATCATGATACCGCCTTCGCGATATGGCTTATTATGCATTGGTACAGCAGGTGCATTGTTTCCGTTGATCACTACTGTCATATATTTTTGGTTCGTTTTATAGTATTGAATTGAAAATTTCTTGCCAAGAATCGTTATGTCACAAGTTGTGCCTGACATTTGCTTGGTCATAATTGGATCTATTACTAAGTTACCATAGTGACGTGTGATACCGAGCATATTTTCTATAACGATGCGAACAAAAATACCTGGACCTGAGGAATATAATCGCCAACCACCTTTCACTTCAATATTGCCCTGCATAATGTCTTGATATCGCTCATATGATTCATAACGATCTGAAACATCTGCATCAGAGCTGCTGAAGTATGTATTTGCTTGTCGAGGTTGGCTATTTTTTACAATGCTCTTCAAATCAATTGGGTTGACTGTCATTAGAGCGTTTACTAGATTTTCACGATTGCCGAGTTCGGATTGTGCTTCAGCGTAACGCAAGTGTGCATGCACATATTGCAAGCCGATTTCACGACTGAATGATGCTGCTGATTCT
Source organism: Planctomycetota bacterium (assembly GCA_016350165.1). Lineage (GTDB taxonomy): Bacteria > Planctomycetota > Phycisphaerae > Phycisphaerales > Phycisphaeraceae > Poriferisphaera. Next base: position 932,354 of record CP066225.1, read on the forward strand.
GCTCGGCGGAACACAATCTCGCGTCCACCTTGATATACAGGTGGTTTATTCATGAGTCTTGCACCATCTGGTGCAAGCAGATGATCTTGAATGTATTGCTGATGTTGCTCGGCTTGTTCCTTTGTAAAGATACCGCTTAGGATACCACGAGTCATTGGTAACAAGCGATATGAAATTCCTGTTCTTTCATCACTTGGATGCAAAAGAAGCTCTGGTGATTCATTTTGCTCGTGGAACAAGCCGAATCCAGCAACACAATCATCTTTTACTAGATAACGATTGAAATCATCTTGGATTTTTTGAATTGCTGTTGGAATCCTTGCAACCCAATTACTATTAATGCCAGCAAATTTTAATGCGTCCAAAAGTTCGCTCAAAGCTTGATAGACAAGTTCAACAGTCCATGTACTTACAAGGTTATCACGATATTTTTCTTCTGTAGGCTGCAGTGAATCGTTCCAGTCACCATCTCCAAAACGTATTAAATTTGTATTGGAAATAAAATCTGAATTAATTCTATCCATACATCGTTCTACGTGATCCAGTATTGTTGTCGTTGAATTATTCTCTTTATGGAAAGGGACTATCTCGTGGAATATCGAAGTGTCACCGGTACGCATGACATAGTATGCGAGAGACTTTATTGGCCAAACAATGATATCCCCATGACAATCAGTTTGTCGTATTTGCTGATAATCGCCGAACATAAACCATTGAGGCCAATTGCCCGTTTCTTGATCCTGTTGAGCGTATACTTTGCATAAAATATTGCGAGCTTCAGTATCATGACCTAATGCAACAAGACTTTCGACAGCTCCTTGAAGCACATCTCTTACGCCCCACGCAGCGCCGCCATATTGTTCTAAACCGTGTGGCGAACTTAGGTGAATGAGTGCATTATGCATAAACCACTGAACACAATCATTCAACTTGCTGACTGTGATATCGTTTTCATTTTTTATACTAAAAGTATTTAATAACTGTGAATTACATGTGACTTTTTCAGCTTCACCTTTTGGTAAATATTTTTCTGTTTCATTTATTGTGATCGCTAGCTGATTCGTATGTTTGGATTCACAAACTATTGTAGGAGCCGCTACTTGATTTGTAGCTTTGATTAGCATTTCACTACTGCCGAAGGATAACTTTGACGCATCCGTAGTGAATTTCATATCAAAAGTAACTTCATCAAAGGCTGTATTTAACGAAGTGGTATTGTGTGTAGAAAACTGGATACATTGATTCACCTCGTCAACTTGTGCAATTGACTGTTGATGATATTCATCTGATCCCATGACGATATCGCTATAGATTATTAAGTCACATGCCGACCCACTGATTGTATTAAAAGTGATATCAAATCCACGTGATTGATGATTGGCAATTGTTTTTACTTCGAAGATCTGGCTTTCTAGTTTATATATCCAGCGACCGCCATTGTGATCCATTGAGAAAGCGGAAGGTGTTCCGAGTGCAAAATATTGGTTGTTTATTTTGACAGCAATACGCAACCCAGAAGCTGCGTTGATGTCCAAACTATTGCGAACTACTCCGAGGAGTTTTTGAAATGATGTGTTGCCTAGGGCTATATGTGATGCGAATACACCTCCGGCCCACATTGTGCAGCATATGTCATTGTCCTGCGGCATTAAACTTGTTGATGCGCGAACAATATGGCCATGCGATCGTGAAACTCCGGCTTCTTTTGCGGCTAAAACTACATGCTCATGATCATTCGTAAAGAACGACCAAAGGCTCTGGTCTACGTACTCGCAATGTCTCCATTCTCCTGTAAACCAAGATTTGAGATCTGCTTCAGAAGGATCTATGCCGTGCAAACGTTTGGTTGCAGAAATTCTAGTTGTAGAAGTCGAGTGACACTGGTTTCTTGTGAAATCCTGTGATGGCCATTGTGCAATTTTATTTGCAGTTTTGTGTGCATCTTTGTCATTCGTAGGTTCCGAATGATTTGCCTCAAAAAAAGCATATATGTTCGCTTCGTGAGAACCATTACTATTTTTATTCAGTATTTCTGATTGGAGTATTGCCGCAGCAAATTCATTTTGATGCTTTATTGTAGGTAAACATTTTTGATCTATTACTACAGGTGTATCGGTACGTCGGTATGTGGTTCCATAAAAATCATACGCATCGGTCATCGCTGCATTCGCACCATTTTCAATCGCATGAACTATGCATGGGTACTTATGATCTTGAGCTAAATTTTGCCTTGAAGCAACCATGTAACCTAACGAATCATGGCTGAGTATTTGATGATCAATGTATTGTGAAATGTAAGCTTCATTTGTTCGGACAGCTCCACGATTGGCTAAACCAATATCTTGAGCGATTATGATGTCATAATCGGCGTTATCATGGCTATTTATTTGGACATTCCATCGCCATGCAAAATCATTTGGATGAATTTCCAATCGGCAAACATAGGTACAATTACTCCAATTGCCTACCCATTCGATTGCATTTTCATAACAGCAGTATTTGCTACGACTCTGATTTCCGACAATTTGGATATTGTCGATTTTGCCTTGCTCATGCTTTCTGAGATAAATTGCAGTAAGACCACCATGAACTGGATGGGCTAATATTTGATTGATCAAAATGTCTGCACATTCTATAGCGTACAAATGACCGCTTGGTAGAACAGATATTTTTAAGCCAACAGGATTTTGTATTGTTTGAATACCTAAATCTTCTTCTGCTGGAAGAATGATTGTTTGTTTACTTGTTTCCGTAGTTACACCTGGCATTACTTTTCATCCTCAACTTAATCAACAATAATCAAAACATCAGATTATTTACTGAGTCTTAACAACCCAACTTCAATTTTCTTTCCGTTGTTAACAAAGTGCCACTCGGTTTTTCCTTCGTAGCGTAATTCTGTTTGATTAACAACTGGAGAAACACCAAGCATCAAACCTTTACGGGGATTTAAGCCAAGCTCTGACCACTGGAATTCGTAACGAACGGTAAAACCATTATTATTTTTATTCGTTTTTATCACTGCATCGTGCGAACGATTTTCACCAAACCACTCATAAACGCGCTTAGGAGGTGCAAATCCGATTTGCCAATCTTCTTTGTTTTTCCATTTGATACCGTCGTTTTTAGGGTCTATAAAAAGTTCGACACAATCATCTAAATACAGCTTATTTGCAGGCTGTTTTTGCTTAATTTTGATATCTGATACTTGAGCATGAAAAACCAACTTATTTTCATCCCAGGTGAAAGCAAATTTTGCAACACCTGGGCCATTGAGAATCATTGTTTGCCAATCACGGTTACCAACTTTGTGTTCTGGATTAAATTTTGCGACAGCTAATGGCTTATCATTTTTACGGATATCGCGAACAGGTTTTTTTCTAAAAAATACGGAACTTGTTCGCTTTTTACTTCTTTCTTTTGTGGACAGTGATTTGAAACCAATTTGCTTCATGGCTTTGTTGATTTCTGGATTTTTATGAAATGTTTTCCAAACAAATCGATCTTTATAATTTTCAGCCATTAACAACGTGATACCGACGTCAATGCCGAGTACATCATCTGCATACCAATTTGTATGTGGATTGAATGCATCAATTAGTCCATAGCGTTTCCAGACTTTATTGCCAAACTGTTTGTACATGTAGTACAGAGTCGGAACACATGCTTCTGGAGCGAATGGAATAGAACCACCGGGTGCACATGGAACAATACTGCCATCAATTGCTGGTGTGATCGTACCGGGAGGACCACCCCAAACCATATAACCTTTAGGGCCAACAGATGCAGTTAAACCCCAGAGTTTTTTTGAGTATTTTGGAAAACGCTTTGAAAGATCGTCACAATACTGCTGTTGCGCGAGTGTTGCGAGTCTTGAATTTAAGAAATAATCAGCGTACTTATCACGTTTATTTTCGAAGTCGATCCAAGCATGTGAGTATTGATGCGTGAATAAGGGTGGGCATGAAAGGAATGTTTTATTGCCGTAATTAACGACGCGGTTGCGTCCCCACGCATCCCATGCGTCGGGACCAATACTATGTGTTGGGGAACCGATTGCGAGCACATAAAGAAGCATTAGTTCGTTATAGCTTGACCATCTTGCGTTAAGGAAACCTTCTTCAGGTTTCCAACCCATTGTTAAAGTTGGCTTTCCGTTGCGCATCCATTCCCAATCTATGCGCTCGTATATTTTGGTTGCAAGCGATTTAATTTCACTATTGTCAAAATGTTGTTTTGCAGTCAATACACCTGCTACGAAAAGAGCGGTGTCAATACTTGATAATTCACACTTCCATGCTCTTTTACCTGTTTCCATATTCAGAAAGTGATAATAAAAACCACGTTCAGTTTCGACTTCGTTTGCAAAGAAGCGAAGTGTATTTAATGTTCGCTCTTCAAGTTTGTCATGTGATTCCCAACCGCGTTCATCTGCTATACAGTATGCGGTCAAACCGAAACCTACAGCGGCGACACTTGCGACATCGCCATGCCCACTCCCATCAGCTTGCGCCTGATCAGGTATGAGGCCAGTTTTGTGCTGACCCTGTTCCCAAAAAAATAGGAAGCTTCGACGTGAGAGTTCATTAAGAAATGCTTTTTGACTGCGTGTTGGCTGATATGCAGCATGAGTTTTACTGATACCAACACATGCACTTAAAAGCATTGCACAGATTGAAAATATTGTAATTATTTTGATATTCACCATGCTCTTAACACTTTCAACACAGCGCACGTATCGCGCATACCCCATCTGTAATCAATATTACATTTATTCAAAAAATGGCTTGCTCAGGATTAAATTACCCTGCTCCACCACATGTCTTACGTATGACCAGCTTGGTCTTGACTAAATATTCTTTCTGAGCTGTCGCTTCAGGTTCATTAATTGCTTGGATTGCAGCATCGACGGAAAGCGTGCCAAGTTCTTGGAATGGGACTGCGACACTGGTTAAGCTCAAGTGTTTGGCAAGTGAAACATCATCGAAGCCAACAACAGCAATATCTTCCGGAACACGTACATTTGCTTCACGCAAACCGTCTAAAATGCCGAAAGCCATTGGGTCATTGAGAGCGAAAACCGCATCAGGCAGTTTCTTACCTGACTCAATGTAGGAACGAATCATTTTATAGCCACTGACTTCCGTGAAATTACCTTCCCATGTCAGCAGATCATCTGAAGCTAAACCTAGTTCTGAAGCAATCTGCCGACAAGCACGCAAACGTTCCATGGAGTCATGCGTATCTGCAGGACCTGTGGCAATGGCGATTTGCTTGTAGCCATGGTTACGAATCAGGTGTTCCATTGCTTCACGAGCCCCGACCTCATTATCAATGCCAACAGAAACTGTATTCAAACCACATTCGGGTCTATCCAACAAAACGAGTGGTACACGTGAACCATTTAAACTTCGGATAAAACGTGAAGGCAGGTCAAGGTTCATAACAATCAATGCATCAACGCGTTTTTGCTGCACGTATTTACGAACGAGGCGCATTTCACCTTCAGGATCATGCCCGAAGGCAACCATCAGGTCGTAACCGCTATGAGCTGCGCGTTTGTTAATTGATTTGAGAACTTCGGTATAGAAGCCCACATCGAGGTCTGGAAAAATAACGCCGATACTATCTGTTGCTTCACGACGTAACATTCTTGCTGCAAAACTTGGCTGATAGTTCAGTTCACGGATCGCACGCTCAACACGCTTTTTTGTCTCAGGATTAACCTTTGCAGAGCCGTTAATGACTCGCGAGATTGTCGCTGTTGAGTATCCAGATAATTTACTTACATCTTCCAGTGTCATGCGATTTTCTCCAAACTATTCTGCAACAAACTGAGTTATCAAATTCATTTTTGATCAGGTTTTAGGTGTTGCAGCAATCTTTTACTTACGTTTTTTGCGATTTACTTTTTTCTGCGTGCGTGCCTTTGGCTTGTGCCGCGATTCTATATTTAATGTAGGAACATCGTATTCATCACGGATTACTTCCAAACGCTTGTGCATCATCGCCTGAATATCAGAGTACTTACCATTATTGTAAACACTCTTCATTTCCTGCGGATCTTCTATTAGATCAAACAGTTCCCACTCTTCATGAGGGTAATAGTAATGAATCAATTTATAGCGGTCGTTACGCACACCTTCGAATCGTGGCAAATTGTACGATCCATCATCATAATAATGGTAATAAATCGCGTCCCGCCAGTCATCTGGAGTTTGCCCTTTGAGAACATTCACAAGTGAACGGCCTTGGATTTCCTCAGGTATTGACACATCGGCTGCATCTAAGAACGTTGGAGCATAATCAATATTTTGAATCATGGCTTGAGAATGAACACCCGCTTGAGCGACGCCGGGCCATCGAATAATGAACGGCATTTTCAGCGATTCTTCATACATCCACCGCTTATCATTCCATCCATGCTCACCGGTATAAAAACCCTGATCTGAGCTATATATTACAATGGTATTATCTGCGAGGCCTTCTGCTTCCAACCAATCCAATATACGACCAACATTATCATCGATTGCAGCAACACAGCCAAGATAATCCTTGATATATCGCTGATACTTAAATTTTTCCATCACAATCGGATCATCATACGCCCCTGCAGCCTTGCGTTTACGATATTCATTATTCTTTTTGTCGTACCCTTCGTGGTAGGCTTTGCGCTGCTCAGGCGACATGCGAGCAAGAAACTGGTAACGCCGATCTTTTAGATCATATTTCCCTTCTTCGGGAACGATATTAAGAATCGGCTCTCGCATCCCCTTGAATTCCATCCACGATTTTTGTGCGTATGACGAGCGATTCTGGTAATCATCAAACATATTTGAAGGTTCAGCCACGTTCACATCATCATAATCATTAATATGACGAGGTGGTGGCACACGATGAATATGCGGCGCCTTAAACTGCGTCATGATCATGAATGGCTTGCCATCATTTTTGTGATTTTCCATCCATGCTATTGATTTATCTGTAATGATATCAGTCGAATACCCCTCAATTTGAGTTACTTTGCCATATTTATCAGTAAATTCCGGATTGTAATAATGCCCCTGCCCTCCAGCACCAGAAAGTAAATTCCAGTGATCAAACGCATCATCCGGCGTCCCCTTCAAATGCCATTTACCAATCAACGCAGTAGAATAACCTGCTTTTTTCATATCACGAGAAAAGACATATTGCTGAGAATTCCACTTCGCACCATTACCTAATACACCGTTCTTATGACTATGCTTTCCAGTCAAAATCGTTGCTCTAGATGGGCAACTAATTGAATTCGTGCAAAAACTCTGCTCAAACACCATCCCTTCGTTTGCCAATCTATCGATATTCGGTGTTTCATTCAGACCACTTCCATATGCACCAATCGCACGCAAAGCATGATCATCACTGAATATAAACACAATATTTGGTTTTTCAGGCTGAGATGCCTGCTCAGCAAACAACATACCACCGGGCTTAGCGACTACCAAAACCCCCGAAAGCATTAGCATTGATGAATTTTTAATATTGAGCATCAAGAAAGATCTCCTGAAATGAAAACACCACAACCATGTATTGCCATGTAATCAATTACACCACAAAACATCAATACACGCAACCAACATTCTTCGATTTTCACTAAATTCATTGATTTCCTCAATACTTGTAACATTTATACACTTGTTTTTTAGATTTTTTATCTTTTATCATTTTTTCGCCCATTCTAATTGCACAGATTCCACACCAATGTTATCTTGTAATCGATTTCACAATTAATACGGCCTTGAATGAGAGACTCGTACTATTGAAATTTTAATGATGAAAACATCATTATTTCACAAAGTACTCTCTTAATAGTCTAAATCCATGGTTTTTGACTTATTTTCGTGTGTCACAGTCCTGCTTATGTAAAATCGTACTCATCTGAACGCTTTACGCTGAGATAGGCCCCGAACTGCATTTTCTGTGATAACGATTGCTTTTTCATTACATCACACCCGCTCGGGATTATATTCAACAGGAGATTCGTCTATGTCGCCTAATCAATCAGCAATACCAAAGCGGCACCAAACCAATCATTTTGGTTTCACACTAATCGAACTTCTAGTCGTCATCAGTATCATTGCACTGCTTATTGGAATTCTATTGCCAGCTTTGAGTGCAGCAAGACGCGTTGCAAGAGACATGTCATGCTCATCAAATCTCAAACAAATCGGCATCGCTACTTATGTATATGCCAATGAAAATAAAATGAAACTGCCTCCCGGCCTCTGGAATCATCAAGGCGCACCACTAAGCTGGCCAAGAATGCTTGCTGGTCTCCTACAAAGTAGCCAAAACAACACATCGCCGGGCGAATCATTCCAATGCCCATCAGCCGTACTCGCTGAAGATGGCGACATTGGCTGGTATGGTAACTACTCAGCCAACGGCCTCCTTCTGGTCAATCTCACACAAGGATTTGCAATACCCGAAGGCGGAACTTATCCCATGGATGCATGCAAAAGACCTTCAGAACTAGTAACCATTTTTGATGGCACTCAAAAACTAAGCACACAAGCTCGTTACGCATTCGCAATCGCTAACGGTCTTGATGGCGGCACCCTCGTCAAATGGAACGGCATGAGCGCCCATTGGTACAACGGAGCCGACATCGACAATGACGATTTAATTGATCCAGGCCCTAATACTGATCAAGAAAAATCGAAGGATAGCAACCTTCGCTTCCGCCACGGTGGTTACGATGCTGGCTCACCTCAATCAGGTACATGTAACATCTTATTCCTTGATGGCCACGCTGAACCCAAAGATCAAAAATCGATCTACAAACGTAACCTCCGAACCGATCCTCCAACATTCAACTAAACAACATTATTCAGCTGCTTAAACCCATTATATTTTGCTACAAAAGCAGCTTATTTAAGGGATAAAATAAGATGAACAATCTCTGCCCCACAATGCTGGCCTCAACTTTATTACTCGCTTCGCCTTATGTTTCAGCAGCATCACAAACTCAAAGCACATCGCAAAAACCTAATGTTGTACTAATCCTGGCTGACGATTTAGGTTCAGCAGATCTTAGTGTGTTAGGTTGTCGAGATATTCAAACATCTAATATCGATTCGATCGCACAAAAAGGTATTACGTTCACACAAGCTTACGTTACCGGTGCTGTTTGTGGCCCAAGTCGCGCAGGCTTAATTACTGGACGCAATCAACAACGCTTCGGCTTCGAAGATAACCCCGGCCCATTCCGTCGATCAGTTGATACTCGTGTAGGTCTCGATTTAAATGAACGTACGATTGCTGATCGACTCAAGCCATTAGGCTACAAGACTGGCATGGTCGGTAAATGGCACGATGGCGATGATGCAGATTTTCAACCACCCGCCCGCGGATTTGATGAATTCTATGGTTTCAATAATGGGGCACAAAGATATCTCAATGTCGACTCAAGCAATACACCAATGATGCGCGGTAAACAGCCAGAAAAACATGGAGCAGGCTATCTTACCGATACGTTTGGTCGTGAATCAGCTGAGTTCATTGAGCGTAATCACGATCAGCCATTCTTTCTCTTCCTTTCATTCAACGCACCGCATGGTCCAATGACTGCTCGCCCTGATATTCTCGAAAAATACAAGCACATTGAAGACATTGGCCGCCGTAGATATGTTGCAATGATACATTCTATGGATGTTGCTGTTGGCTCCGTTCTAGAAAAACTTCGCGAACACAATCTCGAAGATAACACCATGATCATTTTCCTTAGCGATCATGGTGGCGTCAAAAACAAGAAGGCTAGCTGGTCAGACAACGGTATTCTTCGCAACGGTAAAGGTACGCTTTGGGACGGCGGTATACGCACGCCAATTCTCATTCAGTGGAAGCCGATGATTGATGCTGGCACAACTTACACCCTGCCCGTCTCGTCACTCGATCTACTACCAACAATCGTCGCAACTTGCGGCGGCAAAGTAGAACCAGAATGGGAACTCGACGGCGTTAATCTATTACCTTTCATTGATGGTAAAAAAACAGAGCGACCACACCAAACACTTTATTGGCGTCAAAACGAAATGTGGGCCATGCGTGATGGCGACTGGAAGATCTTCAAAGATCGCGGTAATGTCGAGCCTAAACTCTTTAATCTAGCTAAAGATCCAAGCGAACAACGTAATCTAGCAAACGAAAATTCAGAAAAACTAAGTGAATTAGAGGCCAAATACTATAAATGGGATGCAAGTGTCGAGAAACCTCGCTTCGGCTGGTGGAAGAAAATTGGCCCACGTATAGAAAACAAATAAGACTTCAAATCATGTGTCCATATACACAGTTAAAGCCACGCACTCATCAAAGTCAGTACGTGGCTTTTTCAATAAATCAAACATTTATTTAAAATTTACCGCTTCGCAATTCATACTTCGTTGGCTTCCCAAGCAAATCTCCATCTCTCTGAATCCAATCAGAAATATGAATCATCAACTCATCAATACTAAGCGTTGGATAGCCATATCTACGATGGCCCATCTGCCCATTACTTAAAATTGCTTCAAACCCTTCCTCACCACTAAACACAACATCTTTATGCAACAATCCACCTAAGCGCATAGCGATTTTTTTCACGGATAACTGTTCAGGCCCAGCAATATTCAATAAGTATGGCGGCACATCTGCATCCATCAAGCTTAATAACGCCATCGCATTCGCGTCACGCTGCCAAATTACATTCGCCATTGGCATCCCTAAATCAATAGACTCATTACGCCATATCTTGCTAGCGATATCTACCAATACGCCATAACGCAATTCACAGGCGTAATTCAATCTCAAAATCGAAAGTTTCGTTTGATTTGTTTTACAGTAATACTCAAGCGTACGCTCCCTACCTAAGCAACTCATTGCATATTCACCACAAGGATTCAGTGAATCACCTTCAAGCGAACCACCTGATGCCACAGGTACTAAGCCATACACATTACCTGTTGAAAAGGCAGCAATTCGACTATCTTTATAACGCTGACAAGCTCTCGCAGGTAGCAATGTATTCATCGCCCACGTCAATGATTCATTACCCGTTGCACCAAATTTCATGCCCGCCATATAAACCATCAACTCTGTCTTAGGTAGCGTGTTAACAAACTTATCATCAAGCAAATCTCCAGCAATCGTTTTTATCCCCCATGACTCCAAACGTTCACGCATCGCCGGATCACTAAATCGCGAGACACCGATCACCTTACGATTACTGCCAACCTGCTCCATTGCACGCACAGCCATTCGCCCAAGCGTTGGCCCCATCTTCCCGCCAATCCCTAGTATTATCAAATCAGAATCAGTGCGTGAAAACATTTCCAAAACTCTACCAGTAGGTTCAGACAACACCTCCTCAAGTCGATCCACATCTACTATTTGTGACTGAGTATTTTTCATTTTTAACTATATTTCCTGTATTTTTTCACCCACTCAAACAAAAATTAATCCATTACCCTGCAACAACTCTCTCAAATTGCTTGCTTGTCACACTTCTTTTGAATGCATCAACAACCTCGATCGCAGCAACCATATCACTGACCGTTACCATTGGATTCTCATCATGAATAACCGACAACGCGAATCCCTCTAACCACGACTTAGCCATTTCACCACAATATCCTTCAACAGCTTCACTCGTAACTACTGCCTTTTCCACCTGTTTTACCTCATCACTAGCACCATCACGCACAATCAAAATATTATCGTCCAGACTCTGCCAAGCTGGCGACCACTGAACCGCCCCCCTTGTACCCCTAATTGAAACATAGATATCTCGCTTACCTGGATGACTCTCAGTCAAACCATAACTGATATCCAATACACCAACACATCCATTTTCAAATCTCAGTAGCGACTGTGCCTGATCTTCAATATCGCGAAAGGGTTCACCAATCGGACCTCCTATTTGCCCACAAACTTCCTTAACTCTCTCTCCTAATAACCACTGAAAATAATCAATCCAGTGAACACCTAAATTCCACATTGGCCCGCCCCCTTCTTCAGCTGATAGCATCCACATTGCATGATCACGCACATACCGCATCGCACCACCTGCATTCAATCTTGCTTCAACAGCAACAACATCACCAATATCACCACGATCAACAACCTGCTTAATTAGCTCACTACCCCGATGCGTACGCCAGCAATAAGGCGAACTAATTTTCACATCCGGATACTCCTTCGCAACACGTTCAATCACGCGAATACCCTCTAAATCCGCAGCACAAGGTTTCTCTACAATGACATGTTTTCCCGCTTTCGCCGCCTTCTCCACCATCCCCGGCATCAAACTATGCTGCTCCCATATCATCACAACATCAACATCATCACGCTCCAAAACCGCATCAACTTCATCATACGTATCCAACTGATACAATTCGTTCTCAGAATGCAAGAACGCTTCATCGCGTTCACATACTGCAACTGGCCGATACATTGGCAAATAATTCCACAACGGCCAATACCATCTTGGATGCTGATGATGCAAACCAATAAAAGCAATATTCAGAACACGATCCATCTATTTTACCTTATTTGCAATATGATAATTATCATTACTACTATCATTTGCTTTCAAGCACACTTAACGTGTACTCTCAGCTCTCATCCCATTCAGCACCAAATCAACAACATGCGAAACACGCTTCTTAAGTTGCGTTCGTGAGTTCGTTTTAGAACCCAAAATCTCACTCATTGTGTGTTGATTAGAAAAGTAGAAAAAACACAGTGCAAAAATACTGACAAGCAATTCTTCAACATCAAGCTCAGCTCGAAATTCACCCGATTCCTTCCCTTTATCCAACGCCAACTGCAATGCTGTCATAATCTGAGCCTTCTTTCCCTTTAACGACATTTCTTTCGCAACTCGGCCATGATTCAAGTTTTCAAAACTGATCAACCGTACAAACTCTGGATTTTTCGACAGAAAATCGTAATACCGCGTTACCAACATCTGCAATAATTCATCAACTGGCAGCAACATGTCACTCAGATCAACTTCAATCGCATAAAACGCGTCATAAACACGCATCAAAGCCTCACGATAGAGCGCATCCTTATCACCAAAGTAGTGATACACCATCCGTTTATTAACCTGAGCCTTCTCACAAATCTGATCAACCGTTGCCCCTTGTAATCCATGCTCCGCAAACACCACCACCGCCGCTTCAATCAACCGTTCTTGTGTTGCTGCCGAATCTCGCTTAACAGTTTTTTTTGCTTTTCTCTTCATTACCATCACTCATTCACGTGAAAGCTGATTCCCATTCAAAACACCAACCATTATCATAACCAAAACCAAGACACGAAACCAAAGTAACCAACTGGTTACTTGAAGTCAATTTTTATTTATCATACGATACACCCCACTGGCAACATGCCATATCTCTAAAACAGTTAATTCCATGCAATACAGAGGCATATCATGGCCAAAATCGCAAGAATCCAGCACGACAGCAAAACCAACCACGCACTCGTTGAGCCCGATGGCTACCGACTTATCACCGGTGATATTTTTTCCTCATACCAACCCACAAACACGATCATCCCCACAAACGAGGCTAAACTCCTTTCACCGGTCGACCCACCTCAGATTATCTGCATCGGAGCTAATTACCGAAAACACTGCATCGAATGCAACGCCCCTATCCCTGACCGCCCCCTCGTTTTCTTCAAACTTATCAACGCCCTAGCTGGACCAGATGATCCCATCATCATCCCCAAAGTTGCACCAGACAATATCGATTGGGAAGCTGAACTCGTCATCGTCATTGGCAAGAAGTGTAAAAACATCTCAGAAGACCAAGTCGACGAGCACATCCTAGGCTACACCTGCGGCAACGATATCTCTGCACGTGACGTACAACTAAAAATCGACAAACTTTGGGCGCGCGGCAAAAGTATGGACAACTTCGCACCCATCGGCCCATGGATCGCCACCGGACTCGACGGCGACAACCTCAATATCTCACTCACACTCAACGGCGAAACACGACAAAATTCAAACTCTTCAGATCTCATCTTCTCATGCCGCCACATCGTCTCATATCTCTCACACTCAATAACCCTGCTCCCAGGCACAATTATCATGACGGGCACCCCCTTCGGAGTCGGCATGTCAGCTACCCCTCCTCGCTTCCTCAAAGCAGGCGACAAGCTTACAGTCACCATCGAAGGTATTGGCGACCTATCTAATCACGTCATAGACGAGTAATCACACCTAATTTTCTATAGTAAAAAGCAGCATCATTCGACGCTGCTTTTTATTCGTTAATCACTAACACCTAAACCAACGGCTGATCACGCAACATCTTCAATATCTCTCGATATACATCACCATTTCGATGATTATGTCGATACTCACTTTCCTTCAAGCACAAGCAAAACGTCTCGTCACGCATACCACGAAACCGCACAAACCGTTCTCTAGCACGATCCCAAAAACTCTCCAAACTACCCAGATCACGCAAACGATAGATTGCATCACCAACACCACCACCATCAGGATACACACGTCGATACACTTCTTGCCCATCACCCATATCAACATTATCAACGATCTCATTCAAACGGCCCACCCCTTGTTCACCACCACCAAACAAGCCACTCAAATACTCCATCTCCCACCCAATCATATCAACTCCCTCTAATACAACTACATGAACACGACCCTCCACACGGAACAAAGCGAACGGCAACACGGGACCTCCATTCAATCTTCGCTTCACCATAATCCACACATCATCAACCCCTATCCCACTCATCCTCCATCCACTCTCCTCCCCTACCAAACATGTTTCCACTCCTACAAACTCATGACATGCCAGTGCAATACGACGGCGCAGTTTAAGCAATATTCGATTCACGGAATTACGATTCACACCAACCCTCGCCGCTATTTCCTTTGCATGATGTTCATCCACAAACAATCGCACCAACAGCCGAAACTCCTCATCACTCATTCTTGATCTTTTAAAATATTTGTTCGCCATAACTCTTTCACATCTCTTAAGAACCGACATCAACCAACCATTGCAATTTGCCCACACTATCATTAATACATTATATATACAAATTGTATACCATAAATTGCTTAAATCATGACACACAAAGCATGTTTTCGCGATCAATTTAAACTTTCAAGCACACTTCCCACTATTTTTTCGACTAAACCTGTATACAACCTATAGACAAATCTATTTTTTTGTTTACCATTTGTATCTACAGGATAAAATAAATATGTAGCAGTATATACAGGGATCAACTCAGTTCCCGGAAAATCACTCACAAAGGCAACACAATCAACCCTGTCAAGCACATGCACAGTTAACGCCAACCAGAGCACACCCAACTAGGCATGAGCACCAAAATGCCGCTGCAAAACGTGTTGTTTTAGCTCAATTGAGAAGTATGTTTATTCCAGCAACACAAATAACAACAACATTCATGTTTTATGTTCAACGTATTCATTTTAACTTTAACAATTAACTGAAAATCAATTTCTAACATGCAACAGGAGAATTGGAGATGCACGCAATGAAAGCTCTTTTCTGTACAGCAGCACTTCTAGGAACAGCTGCACTAACCAACGCAGATAAAATCGTTTTCGAAAACGGTGTCGGTGACTACAACGGCATGACCGACACATGGCTTACACACGGTAACAACACATGGGAAAGTACATCATACGGTGCCAGCCTCGACAATGGCCGCTACGGCAACATCCTCGGTGGCGCAGGTGGCGCAGCTCGCCGTATCGTTCAACACTGGGATCTAAGCTCTCTTAAAGGACAAGTCGCACAAATCACCAGCGCCCGTATTTACACTTCAGCCACCGGCGGCAACCAAACAAACATCAACATCTACAAAATCCCATCGATCAACTCCAGCTGGACCGACTCGACCATCACAGGGACCACCCCCCCAACCAACGAAACTTTCTACGGCTGGGACCGTACCAAAGTATGCTGGGACGCTCGCTTACCAGGCGAAAGCGACTCACACTGGTTTGATGATGATGGCAACGTCTCCAAAGGTATCATCAACGACTCATCAAAACTTATCGGTCAAAATACTGCTGTCGCCGGTAGCATCACCGGCAACGTCAATATCTACTTCGATATCGATATCGACACTATTATGGAATGGATCGAATCGCCCGAACTCAACGCCGGCTTGGTCTATAACACCGACAACGAATTTACTTCTAACAAATTCTTTGTCCTAGGCTCACAAGTACACAGCAATCCCGGAACACCTCCTATCCACGTAGACCCATACAACGCTGCAAGTACAATCGCCTACATTCCACGTCTCGAAATCATCTACACAGCAGTTCCAGAACCAGCAAGCCTTGCACTCCTCGGCCTCGGCGGAATCGCACTCATCGCTCGTCGCAAAAAATAATCTTTAAAATTAGTAGTTTTAAATTCAAACGCAGCAAGGAACTCTATCCCCTTGCTGTGTTTTTTTATTATCATTAAATACCATGAATACGACCGCCACATTACAAACTCCCTCACTAAAACCCGAACAATCTGCTACAAACAAGCAAAGCCGCATCATGTCTATTGACATACTCCGCGGCTTCATCATGCTCACCATGCTCTTCGTCAATGATGTCGCAGCGACACCTAAGCTCTGGTGGTGGTCTAAGCATTTTTATCCATACAACGAATCCGGCATGACCTACGTCGACGTCGTCTTCCCCGCATTCCTTTTCATCGTCGGCATGTCCGTCCCCTTCGCACTCTCAAAACAACTACAAACAAAACCTCTGTATAAAGTCTTACTTCACATATTCACACGTACAGCATCATTACTACTACTCGGCTTTTTTACCGTCAACGGAGCCGACTATGAAAAAATGGGTTGGTACAACGGAGCATGGCAAATACTCGTATACACATCATGCATCGCCTTATACATACAATTCCCCTCTCCCCAATCCAACCAATCATCTAACCGAAAGTTAGACTTTAGAAAATATACCAACATCATTATCAAATCCCTAGCAGTCATCAGCCTCTCCATCGCATGGTACTTCTTCCAAAACAAAAACGGCGAAGCCATGCGCCCTCATTGGTGGGGTATCCTCGGCCTCATCGGTTGGGTCTACCTACTCACCTCACTCACATACATCATCTTCCGCAACAATCTATTCGCATTAGCCTTCGCTATGGGTATCTTCATCGCGATGTATCTCAGCCATCGCCCCATTCAGCCAGCGACTTGGAAGCTCCCTGACGATCCAGCCTTCCACACACTGCCCCACCTCAACTTCATCTACCGCATTAAGTACATTCCTATGTCCATCACAATGCTGACCGCCATCTCACTCGCAGGCACACTCCTCGCATCCGCCATCAAATTCGGCTCACCAAACAGCAACGGCTCCTTCACAAATACGAATGCCGCAAAGCTCAAATTCGCACTCATCTTCGCCGCCGCACTTGCCTTCGCCGGCTACCTCCTCCACTACCCACACGGCGTCCTCAAAAACGGTGCGACACCCGCATGGGGCCTCTACTGCTCAGCCATCACAACGATCATCTGGATCATCTTCTTCATCATCTTCGACATGCTCAAACACAAAAAGCTTGGCACCGCCCTCGCATATACCGGCCAAAACGCACTCCTCGCATACCTCCTCCACCCACTTCTCATTTGGATACAGATCGCCATTAACACCGCCACCTCCCTCAACGAAAACATCCCCGAAGCCAGCCGCTTCTGGATCACACCCATGGCTTTCGGCCAACAACAAATCTCCATATGGGGCAATACCATCACTTTCCCTCAACCCTATACAGGCATCACTCGTTCAGCCCTCACCGCCATCATCATACTCTCATTCACAGCATACATCGCACGCAAAAAATGCCTCCTCAAGCTCTAACCCCCAACCTGATTTCCAACCCCACAATTACACAACCTGTCTTTACATGACTTTCCACCTCTACACCTTATCTCACTCATTCTGTATCCAATTACAATGCCTGTAATACTCTAAAAAATAAACAATTACGCTTTTTCAGCATAAATCGTTGCAGATATTGTATTTCTAACTCATATCAATAATAATGACAGGTAAAATCCATTGGATCACAAAATACAAGCACACTTAACTTTCCGAGAGTAGCACCGTGGCCCCACAATCCAGCAAAGAAAAATCATCATCAAACAGCGCCAAGCACGTTCAGATCAGCGACTACTTACGCAAGCTCATTCGCTCTAAAAAACTCCCTCCACGCCACATGCTCGAATCCGAAGCCGAGCTCTGTGAACGCTTCAACGTCAGTCGAGGCCCCGTACGCCAAGCCCTCGCCTCACTCGAACAAGACGGCCTCATCTACCGCATCTCTGGCCGAGGCTCCTTCGTCGCTCCAAAAAACAAAACACCTGAAGCCGCAGCCTCCACACATACTGCGTCACAAACCAACACACCAACTTCAACAGACGCCCCAACCATTTGGCTATTCCCTGTAGGCGGCCACGACATTCACCACCTCATCTTCGCAGGACTCCTCTCAGGCCTCGAAAAGGGTGCCGCAATGCACAACGCATCAATCCTCGTCTCATCACTCGATCACAACCAGCACAACCTCAACCAATACTCAAACCGCATCGCAGGCGTATTCTCAAGTTACGCTTCCGTCGATGCAAGCACATCACTACCTTCAGACCTCCCCAACGTGTGGCTCATGTCACGTCGTGATGAACTCCAACAGGATATCGATGCCGTGTCACCCGACAACAACACCATCGGACACATGGCCGCCGACTATCTCATCGAGCAAGGACACGATCACCTCGTCTTCTTCTCAACCATGGCCGCCGAACCTTCCTGCAATACGCGTCTCCCCGGCTTCCTCACTGCCGCTCGCCGCGCAGGCAAGCAAGTCACTGTTATCGACGACACCCTCCTCCCCGACATCAAACCAATCACTCATCTCAACCAGGTCGACCAATCACTAGTCAGCAAACTCGTCGACATCTACATGGATCTTTCTCCTCGCCCTACAGGCATGTTCATCGTCGGCGACTACCACACCGCCATCGCACAACCAATCCTCCAAGAGCGTGGCATCAAAATCGGCAAAGACCTCGAAATCATCTCTTGTAACAACAACAAGAGTATCCTCGCAATGATGAATCCAAAGCCAGCAACTATCGACATGAACCTCGAGGAAATGGGCATCGCCGCGGCACACATCATGGCCTACCGCACCTCCAACCCAGCACACCCACTCCCACCAATGAACATCGCACCAAAACCAACACTCGTCCTCCCATAACCAAACAATAAGATTTCAAAATAAAAGCACGTCTAACCGTCGATTAGCTACCGATGATTTGACGTGATTTTTTACGTGACATACACACCAATACCCCCTATCAACCACAATAAAATCTATTAAACCATACGTTCAACACGTAACCTGCCATAAAATTAACGTTAAATTCTCAATAAAACAATTACGATCAATGACAAACTTTTCTCAAAAACATGCTGCATTTCTTGAATAAATCGATATATTAACAATCAAACAAACAAGTTTACATTCACAATTCCCAAGTTCTTTGAACTTAACTTTACGTTAATTCAAACAGAACAACGATCCGAGCCACGCAATGAGACAAACCGTATTATTAGCCAAATTATTGTTTATCTGCCTACTGACATTGTTTGCATTCAACACCATCACTTTCGCAAACGACTCATCAGACCTCATCGAAAACCGATACTTCGAACTCATCGTCGGCAATGATCAATTGCTCACAGACAGCGAACCACTCGTCATGCAGCACAACAGCATCATGACTGTGATCGAAAACAATTTCACCAAAGCAAAGTCACTCGACTACTCAGATACCACCAAACCGCTTTACCTCACAAAGAAACCACACTTAAAAGCGAAAAACCAAGCAGAGCTAAGAATGTTCTTCAACGAAATTCTCCCAGCTCTCGCAATCGCATACAACTATCAAGGCCTCGCCAAACATCCAAATCCATATCACCAAGATTCAAAGATCAAGGAAGCAATCTTCATCATTCTCGATCACCTCCACGCACGTGGCTGGAAAGAAGGTGTCGACACCGGCTTCAATTACAAATCCTTCAACGAAACTGGCTTCGCTGGTTTCGGCGGCACAATCCACAACAACCTCGAAGGCTACTCCAAAACAATCTTCCTCATGCGTAACGAGCTCAAACAATCAGATCGCTACGACAGAGAAATGGCCACACTCAACTCCGTCACACGCATGTTCGCTCCACCACAAAAAGGCAAACCATATAAGCCCTTCGACTTCGAAGGCCTCAACTCCGACATGCTCAAAGCAATGACCAACACACGCCTCCCATATATCCTCGCACTCAAAAATAAAACTGAACGACAACGCAACCTCAAACACCTCAAAGCATTCCTTGACAAAGGCTACTCCATCGCACCAGGCTGGGCCGACACTTTCAAACCCGACGGCCTCGGCTATCACCACAAAAGCGTTTACGGCGGCGGATACACCATCGCCGCACTCGAAGCTGCTTCAAGAATGATCTACCTCACCGGTGACACCGAATACTCACCAAAGCAAAGCAGCATCGACATCATCATTAAAACACTCAAGACAGTCCGCTTCTACACCCAAAAATACGACATCCCACGCAGCATCAACGCACGCATGGCCGACGGACTCACCGTTGGACCAACTCTCGTGACTAGTGCAGCCTACCTCGCAAGTCGCAGCAACGAAATCGACCCAGTACCCGCAGCAATCTTCGCTCGCCTCTGGAACGAAGAATACATCCGCGACAACACACGCCTCTTCACCAACTTCGCTTCCGGCAAAGGACTCGGCGAAATCGGCATCACCGCAATGATGATCGAACTCGCCAACCAAAACATCAAACCCGAACCCGATCCGCAAGGCCACGCCTTCAAACCCTACGGCGCTCTCACCATACACCGTAGAGACAATTGGATGTTCGCAATCAAAACCTTCAGCCAATACATCTGGGACTACGAAGCAATCACACAAAAACACCGCGCTACAAACTACTTCGGTCGCTTCTCAAGTAACGGTGTCACAACTCTCTACTCACATGGCAACCCAGTCAACCGTGCCTCAAGTGGTTTTAACAACAACGGGTGGCATTGGAACAGAATCCCCGGCTCCACAACCATCAACCTTCCACTCTTCTTAAACAAAAAACACCTTAAAACAAGACGTTATTCAGACCAAACATTCGTAGGCGGCACACACATCGACAACCAAAACGGGGTTACCGCTATGCGTCTTCGTAACCTCGCAGGCGAAATCGACATCTACGCAAATAAAAGCTGGTTCTGCTTCGACAACACCATCGTCGCACTCGGATCAAACATACACACCCAAGGCCAAACCAAAAAAGCATCCGAACTTCAAGACAAAGATGAACCAACCGTCGACGACTACGGCAATATGCACGTCGAAACAACTATCTTCCAAACCTCCCTCTTCTCTCCAGACACAACAACCCTCATCAACAACCAAACAATCACAGGCCTCAATCAAAACTTCAAAGGCAAAGCAGGTCAACCCGTCACATTCTCCGACTCCGTCGGCAACGGATTCTACGTCTTTGATAGCAACCAACTCAACATCCGTCGTGCAAATCAAGTTTCATTCGACAACTCCAAACTCACTAAAAACCAAGGCCCATTCGCTCTAGCATGGTTCGATCACGGCACCACCCCAACCAACGCAAACTACGCCTACGCCATCATGATCCAGGCAGGCAAAGACAATCTCACCCAAGCTGCAAGCAATGTCGAAACAAACATCAACATTCTTCAGCAGGATGACAACGTTCACCGTTTGCAGCACAAATCAAAAGACATGGTCGGCTACGCAATCTTCAACGCATCAAAAGCCACCCTCAACGATGGTATCATCATCAACGCGTCAACCAACTGCATTGCCATGACCCAAAATGAAAGTAGCCCAGCCAACGGCATCGATTTCAGCATCACCAACCCAGACTTCGGTTGGGTCAAAACACCTACAATCATGGGCCTCGGTGATGTACGCAACATCGACATGCTTTACTCAAAAAGCGAACCAATGCCCATCACACTCAAATTACGTGGCCAATGGAAAGTTCAAGAAAACGAACAAATCCAAATCCTAAACACCACCGACAACACAACCACAATCAAATTCAACTGCATCGACGCCACAACCATTCAAACCACACTCTACCCAGCCAACTAACCTAACCTTCAATTAGACATAAAAAGCCGACCTAACGCACAGTTAGGTCGGCTTATCCTATCCATTTCACTAACCCCACACATCACTCGCCGCAGCCTCTTTCACATACTCACTAAAATCGCGAGGCTTCCTACCAAGTACCTTCTCAACATCTCCACTCACACTCTCATTCCGCCCATCAAACAACTCTCCAAACAAATGCTTCATCAAATCAACCATCTCGCTCGGCAACTGCGATTCCTTTAACCCACCAAGAAACGCATCCATCGGTATCTCTTCAAAACCAATTTCACGTCCCGTCACTTTCGCAATTTCACCCACAGCCTCATCAAAACTCATCAGCCTCGGCCCCGTCACTTCATACACCGCACCATCATGCCCCGCCTCTAGCAGCGCCGCCACAACAACATCCGCAATATCACCCACATCAACAAACGGCTCTCCAACCTCATCAACTGGCAACACCAAATGGCCACCCTTGATCATTGGCAAAAACTCTCCCTCACTAAAATTCTGATCAAACCAGCTCGCCCGAACAACCGTCGTATCCATCTCAGCATTCAAAAATATCTGCTCAGCTTTCTCAGCCTCCTTCTCACCACGTCCCGACAACAGCACCATCTTCTTCAACCCCGCCTTCTCCGCTTCACCCACAAATCGTTCGATCGCGGCATCCGCACCCGGCACAACCAGGTCCGGTACAAACACCACATACGCCGCTTCCATCCCCTCAAGCGCCGCTCCCCACCCCTCAGGCTCCGCCCAATCAAACGGCCGCTCGCCTCTTCTCGAACCTTTCCTCACCTCAACATCCAGCTCCTTCAATCGCTCCATCACACGCCTCCCCGTCTTCCCCCCAGCACTCATCACCAACGTCCTCATTTTCGAATTAGTATTCGCATTCATCTCGGTTTCTCCAAACAGACTATTCTGCATCTTTTCACCAAACGCCACGACAACCGCAGCAACGATGAATACAGTATTGGCACATCACCCAAGACTATCAATGACCATTTATCCGCTTATTTTGATTATTCGTCTTAAACCATTGGTTTACCTGCCCAACCTCATATAACATATATTCATGACCCAAACCGACCGAACATGTACGCCTGACTGCTTCGATCACTCATCCGACCCGCTCGGCCAGACCCTTCACGCCCTCCGCATGAGCGGCCTCATCTACGCCAAATCCCACCTCACCGCACCATGGGCCATCGAAATGCCGCCCATGCCCGGCTGCCTCATGTTCCACATCGTCACCTCAGGCAAGTGCATCGTAAAAGTACCCGACACCGAACCACGCACCCTCACACCCGGCGAGTTCATCCTCGTACCCCACGGCATCGGACACAGCACCGTTAGCGACCTTAAAACCAAACCCATCCCACTCGAACAAATCCCCTGCCAACAAGTCACACCACGTTACGAAGTCCTAACTCACGGCGGCGGCGGCGAACCAACCACGCTCATCTGTGGCGCCGTTCGCTTCGACCACCCCGCAGCAATCGACCTCGCCAAATTACTCCCCAACATCATCCACCTCCAAACCTGGGGCAACCCAGAAGCCGAAGCCATGCACGCAACACTCCGACTCATGGCCGCCGAAGTCGAAGCACAAAGGCCCGGAGGCGATACCATCGTCACACGACTCGCCGACATCCTCGTCATTCAAGCCGTGCGTCGTTGGCTAGATCAAAGCCCCGAAGCGCAAACCGGTTGGCTTGGCGCACTAAAAGACGAACGCATCGGCCCTGCTCTACTCAACATCCACAACGCCCCATATCACAACTGGACCGTCGAAACCCTTGGAAAAACAGTACATATGTCACGTTCCAACTTCGCCGCACGCTTCATGGACATCGTCGGCGAACCACCACTCAAATACCTCACACGTTACCGCATGCAAACCGCAGCCACCTTACTCCGCGACACAGACATCACACTCATCGAGTGCGCAATCAAGCTGGGCTACACATCAGAAGCAGCCTTCAGCCGAGCATTCAAACGTATCTTCAACCAATCCCCCGGCTCATACCGCAATAACGCCATCTCCGCCTAATCAACCATTAGACCCATCAACCTACCCGCATTAACTTATCTGGATTACGCGTCACATACATCCCCTTCACCTGCTTCTCCTTATCAAATTCAAACCGCATCAAACTCGCAACCTTACCCTCATGCCGATACACAAGCGCAAGTTCACCATTCACAAGCATCTTCAACTCACCACCATCATGCCAATTCGGGTGCAACACATCCTTCACAAAATCAATCACTTCATTCTGACCAAACAACAATCGATCCACAGCCGCTGCCTTCCCACCATGATCCGCAACCAGCTCCACATCACGCACCAGCATCTTCTCCAACGGCTTCATTTCCCCTGTTTTTATAGCCTCAATAAACCTCACCAACATCACCTTCGCATCCTCAACATCATACAACTGCCCAACATCATCCCGTCCCAATCGTTTCTTCGCACGTGAAAACAACTTTCGGCTCCCCGCCTCCGACACATCCAATATCCGACTAATATCAGTATAGTGATAATCGAAAATATGCCGCAAAATAAAAACAAGCCGCTCACGAGGTGGCAGCTTGTCCATCATTAACATAAATGCAGTCGATAACGTTTCATCATACTCAAGCGAATCACCAAACCCAATCACACCACCCTCCCCCATCGGCTCAGGAAGCCAAGGCCCAACATACCGCTCCCTCTCTCGCTTCGCCACCTTCAATCGATCCAGACACACGCGCGAACAAACCGTCATCAACCATCCACCCACATTCTCAATCACCTCACGGTTCGCCAACCATTTCACATACGTATCCTGCACCGCATCCTCAGCATCAACATGACTGCCAAGCATACGATAACTAAGCCCCATTAATTTGGGTTTCACATCCAAAAACACCTGAGTTTGATGATCCGTTTCAATCATTTAGTACGTCGCAATATGAAGCCGATTCCAGACATTAATCATCGCGATTACGCCCGTTAGACCAGCAACCTGTGCCGAATTGAAATACGTTAGAAGCTCACTACGTATCCGACCATGTTCATCCGTCCTATCTAAACGTGTTAACGCCTCTGTATATTCCAGCGCAGCCTTTTCCTCAGCACTAAATACATCCACATGCTGCCAGGCCGGAAGTAAATCCAACTTCTCCTGCGATTCATTTTCACGCCGTGCATCTTTCAAGTGATACGCAATACAAAACGAGCATTGATTAATCTGCGATGCCCGCAGCATCACCAGATGACACAACCGCGAATCAAGCCCCGTCTTCGCAATCTCAACATGGATCTGATTAAACAACTCATAAACCGCAGGCAGTTCCTGCTTAAAATCAACATGATTGTCAGTCAACGTACTCATCACAGACTCCTAATTTAATCTGCCAAGTTCATGATCAAATAAAACATCAAAAGTATGACGATCCCCATCCCCAGTTTGTGACACACAACCAAAATTATTTTTCATCACCCTCCAATCATTCCGCGCCTCACCCATCACATGCAACAAAATGCCACCACCCGACATCACCTCTATCCCGCTTTCAGCTATCTACTGTTCATACAGTAGACCATCCCCAGATTTGTAAATATTGACTTCCGGGGGCGCACACAAACACGCTTTTCCACCACTTTTACACCGTATTTTTTCACGATTTCTGACCATTTCCAACCCAAAGCGCGCCGTTTCTGATCCATTTCTGTTCATTTTGGCCTATTCTTTGATTAGGGAAAACGGACGAATCGTAAAAATCGTGTGCGCAAACTAAAACCAATCCAAACCCATTTCCAAAATACATCTAATAAACCATACATATTTCGCATATTTTTCAATAAACGGATTACACAAAATAGCAACCACCCCTCCCGCCAACCACACATCCCCTTACCTCAACCTCATTTCCACAAACATTTTCTATAAATATTGGCCACCCCAAACTTATCAGCGCGCATAAAAAATGGATCTAACCATCAGTTAGAGCCATCTAGTCAATCCGCACAACTCAAAAATCTATTCGACGCCGTCAATTTCAACGTCGCCATTGCTAACATCAACCGTTACAACAATTTCCTTACCTTCGACCTTGGTGGTGATCACAAATTTTTCACCATCCTTAACAATCCCGACAGGCTTACTGCTCCAACGTGTTTTATTAACGAACCCATCAATCACCGAAAGCATCACCATCTTCTCAGACTTCTCATCCACATGCACCGTCAAGTGCGACTGCTTAAACCCCTTCATACCAGATGGTGCAAACTCAAACTTATCCGTCTGCTCCATCCTAACTCCTTGAGGCCAAAGGTATTGCACTTCGCAGCTAACCCCATCCTTCTGTGCTTTAAACTTCTTCAACTCACTACTATCAACCTGCACTTCAAACGGATTAAACGCATGCAGCTTCCACTGATAAGTCACAGGTTCATTCGCATCAAGAACATCTACAATCACAACACCTAACTTACCAAGTCGCACGATCTTACGATCAAACTGTTTGATCAGACCTTCGTAATTATTCTCAACGCGGCCGACAACATACCCAACCCCGCCTTTACTCCACCAGTCAATGATCTGGCCAACACTATCACGGTGATGCCGCATCTGCGACTTGCCGTTAACTGTAATGTTGTTAACGCTTTGCGTATGCCACATCCATTTCGCATGATGCGGCGACCCATACCCATCACGCCTCCCCGTCTTAATCAACAACCGCTCACCACCAAGCGAAAGTACAAACGAATTGTTCGATTCATAACCATGCGACTGCATGCCGAATGGTGACGACTTGAAAATCACCTGCATATTGTCACGACCTGAAAGCAGGTTCGTATTCATAACCGATTGACCGATGCCTCTAAAGTGTTTGTCATAAGGCATTTCCGCGATCGATTTTGTCTTCGTCTTCGCACCTGCGTAAAACTTACGCATCACATCAATATAGAAGTTGAAATCATAACCCTTCGCATACGGGTCATTGATCTTCAAATCATCAACCCGTTTCACATAGTCCGCCCAATACGGGTTACCTGAGTTTTTCGCCATCGTATCGACCAATGTTGCAACACGAGCTGAGTTCACATGACGCGCTAAGTCGCCAAAACCACCGGAGTTATCGCCTGGAGGCATGAGGTAAATCGGATACCAACCAAGGTTTGTGAGCGTTGATTTATCAAACGCATTAACCTGGAAACCAGTCCGCATCACATCTGCCCACCACATGAACATCGAAAGATAGCTGCGATAGTATGCTGACCCTTCATGCCAACCACCGTCTTCATCACTCCATACAGGATATGAGCTACCAAAGATCTGCATCGCGTACCAAGCCCACTCTTCAGCCTCTTCAATCTCACCACGGAATGCGATGCCAACTTCACCCAACATGTGCCAACCACGGTTGTTATGACTGTTATAAGGCTTCCACATGTGCTGATGCTTCACATGTAACCATTGATACATATCTGCACCACGTACCTTCATCATCGCAATACACTTTTTACGAAGCTCATCACTCAGTTCATCGTGCATCAATGAATAGGTGCGGCTAAAGAGATATGCAAGAGGCATTGCAGCTTCATCGTTGTAAACCCAACCGGTTGAACCTTGCGGTTCCCAATCAGTAACAGCATCCATAATGCTGATTACCTGATCGTGATACTTTTTATTTGGTTTAATTTTGTGAGCAAGCGCCAAGTTCAATGCGCCAGTTAGAAGGTCATTAACACGATTTCTGTTGCCCCACCATATTTTTCTCCACTGATCTGCATTCTGCTGCTGCGTAACACCTTCTGGATATTTTGGTGGATCTGAAAGATTCGGTTTCGTTTCAAAGAATTTATTACAGATTCCAATCAGTTCCTTGAACTGCGGCTTCAAGCGACCCTTAAGCATTTCACGACGTAATGCAGAAAAATCTTCCGTGCGAATGAAAAGACGCGGATGTTCAACCGGCAAATTTGAGAAGAGCTCTTCGCGCTCTGGCATTACGAATTTCTTCGCATTTGGCTTAATCGTGAAGCTACGCGGTTTACTCCAACCGGATGCTTTATTGTTTTGATTGTAAAAACGATAACGCCAATAGTAGCCTCCTTCGCCTATTTGCTTGGAGGGAACATGGCCTGAATATCGTGGTACTTTGACGTCATAAACGATGTCTTTGAATTTCTGATCTTTTGCGATTTGCAAGATATAACCTGCGGCATCCTTTTGAGGTCGCCACGAGAAGAACGGTGCATCTTGGCCGATTTCACTTCCATTAACTGGCTTAAAACCCCATTCACCGACGACACCTTCACGATCATCAAGGATGAGAGACGCATGACATGGATCGGGCCAAGCAAAGCTAATTATGAGCGCTGAGCAGAACATCAACATCAAAAAGCGATGGATCATTGCTAATTCCTGTATATACAATTAAATCTTCACCCACTGACCACATGTATACAATCTACCTTATCTGAGCGATCATTCAACCTCTATCTCTCAAATCCAACCATCTTTCACAACTGATTACGGGTCAAATCCCCCTAACGTACACGTCTAAATTTTTGCTGAACCGAAAAAATACAGGTATGTATAAGCAAGATGACGCCGATTTACGCGAACCACAAATCTGCTACCGCCTTACTTTACATTATTTATTTACTGTCAAATAGTTATGATATTTTCAATATTAATAAACAAGCATGCTTTCCGGACCAAGTTGAGCATATATGGATGAGATAGCTTCTCGAGATCTAAGAAAATCTGATCCACTACTTAGTAAAAATCTAAAAAGCTTCATTATCCCCAACAGAACAGTTGGCTTATTCATGCAAAGGCAGTCACGAATCCACTAATATATAAAATGACGAGTTCACATAGACAGTTTTGTTGACAATTTGTATATACATTTCGTAATATATAATAATCTTTTCGACATCACACAACGGAGCGACAGGAAGTGAATCATAAGGGTAAGGCAAACAAGCAAGGGGCAATTCGTGTTGGGATCGCAGGGCTAGGGCGAAGCGGTTGGCATATCCACGCAATGGCTATGGATTCGATCGGTCGCGATTTATATGAAATCAAAGCGGTTAACGACCCTGATACTGAACGATGCCAGGATGCGGTTGAGAAGTTTGGTGCGAAAATTTGCGATAGCTTCGAGTCACTCGCAAAACAAGACGATCTTGATTTGATCGTTATTGCAACACCAAACCATCTCCACGCACGACATGCGGAGATTGCTTTAGAAGCAGGCAAACATGTCGTGATTGAGAAGCCGATGGGTTGCAACGTTGCTGAGATTGAACCCATCATTGATATGGCTGACAGTCTTGGATTAATCGCGGCACCATTTCAAAACAGACGGTATGACCCACACTTTCTTAAAGTGAAAGAAATTATTGAAAGCGGCGTACTTGGTCGTGTATTCCAAATCAATATGACGGTCCATGCATTTACACGTAGATGGGATTGGCAGACACTGAAAGAATTTGGCGGCGGCATGCTAAATAACAGTGGCGCACATTTTGTCGATCAGGCGATTCAGTTGATTAATGGCGACAACTTCGATGTTTTCTGCCATCTTGATCGCGTGCTTTCGGTTGGCGATGCTGACGATCATGCTGTGATTATGCTACGCAGTGAAAACAATCCATTACTATCACTACAGCTATCAAGCGCTTGCGCAAAACATGCTGATTTATGGTTGGTAATGGGTAGTCATGGCACGTTGTGGGGGAATATGAACGAACTGTTTTGGAAGACAACTAGTTTCAAGGAATTGCCAAACCATGAGGTGTTACGCACGCCTACGGAGAATCGATGGTATCAGTTTGAGGAAGTCCCTTGGTCGGAACACCATTGGAAACTGGAAGGTGAAGAAGCGACGCCATCATGGACGCTAGAGCAATATTATATTGACCTCTATTCATCTATTAGAGGTGATAAAGATTTGTTTGTAACTCCTGAAAGTGTTTTGCGACTGATGAATGTTCTAGAAAAAGCACGCAAGTCAGCACAATTATCAATTGCAGGATGTGTGTAAAAAGAAGCTTAAAATGGGCAAAACAACCAAAATTGGGATGATCGGATTGGACACATCGCATGTTACATGCTTTGCCGAATTACTCATGAACCCAAACGATGAGAACCACATTGCTGGTTGTGAAGTTGTTGCCGGCTGGCCTGGTGGCTCGGAAGATTTCCCAATGAGCGTTTCCAGAGTTGATGGTTACACGTCTAAACTTAAAGATCATTACAAGGTCAGCATCTTAAATACGCCTGAAGAAGTTGCTGAGATGTGTGATGTTGTGTTTATCAATGCTGTTGATGGACGTGTACACCAGGAGCTTTTTAAGAAGATTGCTCATTTCAAAAAACCTACATTTATCGACAAACCACTTGCTTGCGATGTCAGTGAAGCTGAAGAGATTATTGCAACATCTAAAGCAAACAATGTAACACTGGCAAGCTGTTCATCACTTCGCTTTGTTGATGAGTATCAAGCTGCTCTTAAGGATGATTCACAAGGAAGGATCATCAGCATTGAAGCCTGGGGTCCATTAAGTTTTAAGACGCCAATACAAGGTTATTATTGGTATGGAATCCACGCGATCGACATGATCGTGGCTGGCATGGGTGCTGGGTGCATTAGTGCTAAAGCGACAGTAGGCGAACAAAGTGAGGTTGTTCAATACGAGTGGATTGACGGACGAAATGCAATTTATCATGGACTAAAAGCTGGACAAAGTACGTTTGGAGCAGTAATTCATCGTGAACAAGGAAAACAAATGGTCGACGTTTCCAAAGCTAAACGCCCATTCTACGCATGCTTGTTAGATGAGTTATTAAAGACATTACCTTTCAACAAGACCCCGATATGCGAAGTTGAAATGCTTGAAACTATCCGATTAATAGAACTGGCAAATGCATCCAGAGAACTGGCTTGCAAGTCAATCTAAATATTGATCGATAAATCCTACTGCAAATTTTAAACTTCAATATCACTGAACACATCGTTAATCCTCATTACAATAATCATCGCTCCCTGAATGTTTTTGCCTATAATGACTCCTGATTCATTGAATATGAACCAGAGATTCTATATATGCCAAAAATCGGCCTCGCTAACGATTGGATCACCACTTACGGCGGCTCCGAAAAAGTACTCGAAGCTTTTTCGCGCATATACCCCGATGCACCCCTGCATACTTCACTTTACAACGCAAAAGCTATAGAACATACGGGCCTTGCAAATCTTGATATCAGAACTTCTTTTCTGCAGAAAATTCCGTTCGCCATTCGCAAGTACAAGGCTTTCTTACCTTTCATGCCTTTCGCTATCGAGCAACTTGATTTCGATGATTACGACATCATTCTCAGTTCTTCACATGCTATTGCAAAAGGCATTATTACTAATGCAAATCAACTTCACATTTGTTACATGCACACACCAATTCGTTATGCATGGGACCTGCAGCAAACTTATCTAAAAGAAGCAAAACTTGGCTATTCACCACGTGGCTTAGCTGCTCGACTCATCCTTCACTACATCCGTAATTGGGACCAGCTTTCGGCCAATCGTCCTGATCACTATATTGCCAATTCAAATTATGTTGCTCGCCGCATATATAAGGTATATCGACGTGAAGCTGATGTTGTTTATCCGCCGGTTGATGTTGATCGGTTTGTTCCGTCCAAAGATCGAGGTGATTTTTATCTTGTTGTCACACGGCTTGTTCCTTACAAAAAGGTTGAGCTCATTGCCAAAGCATGCATCAAGGCTAAGCGCAAGTTAGTCATCATTGGCAATGGGCCTGAAATGAAGAAGCTAAAGATGATTAATCATCCTGATATCCAACTACTTGGACACCAATCTGATGAGGTCGTCAATGAGCACATGCAAACCTGTAAAGCATTTATTTTTGCTGCTGACGAAGATTTCGGCATCGTCCCCGTTGAAGCTCAAGCGGCAGGCGCGCCTGTAATAGCATATGGCCGAGGCGGCTGTCTTGAAACGGTTGTTGAGGGAAAAACTGGCTGCTTCTTTAGTGAGCAAAATGAGTCGACAATATGTGATGCGATTGAACGGTTTGAACGAATTGAACATACTTTCGACATGCATGAGATCGTCGCGCATGCTCAGCAATTCTCTGCCAAACGTTTCAAAGAAGAAATTGAACGATTCGTTGAAAAATACTGGCACCAATTTAAGGGTACGAAAGTTTGTTCGAGAACATGAACTACAGCCTTCAACCTCTCATATAAGAAGTTCGCAGGATTGGACCATTGATCGACATTTCAATTTTTTATTTTCCCCCCACCCTTACACTCAAAAGCCTTGCATCCCTCTCTACTTGGCCATCAATTTTTCTCACACATTTCCATAATCAAAGCGCTAAAAAAACTCTTCCTTAAATACTAAAGAATCTTATTTAATTGAGACTGACTTGCAATTTCATCTAGACGGTGTATTCTTGCAACTGACTCGCAATTTCATCGACTATTCAAACGATTATTGTGCAGTCACATTTTTATGCCTACATCGCGCCCGAGAGACACCAAAACACACGGAGAGATTGAACAATGGGAAAGACGCAACATAAATCGCAAGCATATACCACAAAAGCACTTGCAGCTGCAATACTTACCGCTAGTGCAGGTTTTATGAATGTTTCAGTGAATGCTGAAGTTGCAAACCGTGATCAGATGACTTTTTACATTGAAACAGGTGCTGCGACAGGAACAAAAACAAGTGGAACAGTAAACCCAATCGGTGGCTACACTTACGATGCGGCAAATGATACTTGGTGGACCATAGGGTACGGTACAAGTGCCCAAATCCGAAAACTCATCTCAGACGGCGAAGGTGGCTACGTACCTGCACCTCTGACATATACAGATGACTTCGAGGGCGGATATGTTTATCCAACAGACTGGATGGGCTTTATCTCGACAACCGACCAGCAGAATGCTGATACCAACTACGACTGGAAAAGCACAACGCCAATTGCCGGGAACATTCTTTTAAACCCAACCGAAATTACAGTTCAAGGCAAAACGTATGCTCCAAACAGTGTTGCAATCCTGACGCAAAGTGGTGGTGCACTTAATAAGGACACGGCGAACACTGCGGATACAAAGCTAGTCTATCTTTACGATTTACGTGAGATTGGTGCGACACAGGAAGTTAATGGCAGAGACCTGAACAGCAATGGCATCATCGACTGGGAAGATGTCTTTGTGCCGATTGCGAACAAACCTGCGATGAATCTCGCAGCTGGTTATGACGCTGACTATAAAGAAAGTGCATCAATGACATACTCACCTAGCTGGAGTGGTGATGGTCAGAGCATTTACTTTGTTGAGCAAAATAGATACGGCGGCGTTTTCCAAACAAATATCGCGACAGGCGAAGTTAAACGAATTTTCACCGCTGACTCTAATACAAAGATCAAATCAAGTGTACACCAGATTCAAAGCAGTGTTAAAAATCTTACTGGCTCATTATATGAGGGCGATCAGTTACTCGTTGCAGGCTCGTCAGCTAGTGATAATGTTGGTGGCTTAGATGTATTGATTGATGATGGCGTAACAGCAGATGAGTGGTCTTCCTATTCATTGATTAGTGCAGACCAACTGAATGATTTCCTCGAACTTGGTGTTAATGATGAAGGTGAAAAGATCTACAGTTCGATCAAAGCAGTCACCACTGATACAGAAGGCAATGTGTATTTTAGAGATGGCAAGCGTTATGGCATATTCAAATTAGATACCGAAGGCAGACTTTCCAAAGTTGCTAGCGAGCGTGAGATTGAATCTTTCCAGAATGAAAATGGTGCATCTTCATCAAATGCGAACACATTCGATTTTATGACACGAAAAACATCACATGATTTTGAAAACGGCGTAGAGGATGTCACGGAATTACTTTATTCCGACCCTGCATTGAAATCAGTGATTGGCGTAAAGATCTTCGAAACAGGTGATTTTAATCGCGATAATATTGTCGATAGTGCTGACATTGCATTATTTAAGGATGCTTTGCAGTTACGTGGTGTACGCGGCACGGATGAAACAGAAAAGTTTGATCTTAACGGCAATGCAAGTGGCAACAGGCTTTACAACTACAAAGACAGCACACATGTCTTCGGTATTGTTGATTATAAAGATGTGAAACTACTTCAACAGTTCTATGCATTCAATGATGGCGATGCGAACATGGACCAGAATGTCGACATCAATGATGCGATCATGCTGGTTGAAAATTATGGCGGCACAGAAAACACCTGGATAACAGCTGATTTTACCGGTGACGATACAGTTGATATCACTGACGCGATTACGTTGGTCAATAATTACGGTACCGAAGCAACGCTTGCAGCACCAACAATTACGTTTGATAGTGCATCTGATACGAACTCATTGTTAGCAGATAGCTTTGAGCTTGGGCCTAGTGCGTTGTCACTGATCGTAGACCTTTCTTCTGGCGAGATGAAGATTGTAGGCGATGCGCTTTTGACTGTTTTCTCAATTAAATCTGATTCAGGTTCCCTAATCGCAGATGCCGACGGTTTCCAAACACCATTCATGTACTTGAGCAATACTGTAAGTGAAGTCGCGGCAATGTCATTTAGCGGCTTTGATTTGAGCGATGCATTACTTCTTGATGCGATGTTTAAACCAAGCGGTATACAAGACCTAGTATTCGAATATGGTTTGAAGGGTTTCTCTGAATCATTCACTGGTATCGTGAACATTGTACCTGAGCCAACATCACTTGCTTTGATGTTCTTGGCAGTGCCTGTACTTACATTACGTAGCCGTAGTAAACAAGCGTAAAGATTTGTACTAAAAATATTAAATGATGGCGGTTAACGCTGCTATCATTTTTTCAAATGATCGGGTAGATATATGATGAAGAAACAATCACATACAGACGGCTTTACATTAATTGAATTACTCGTAGTCATGTCTATCATTGCAATTTTGATTGCTATATTGTTACCAATGCTTAGCAAGGTAAGAATAGCTGCATTGCAAACTGTATGTTCATCTAACTTACATCAAATCCATATTGCTGCATCATGCTACGCCGCTGATAACGATGGTTTCTTTCCCGGGATAAATACTGTTGGCAACGGTTCCTACAGAATGGCACCTGGAAACAAATCTAAAGATGAACCTCGAGCATTGCCAGAAGAATATGGGCTATCTGCTATCCTCCACAAATATCTTTATCTTGATGCATTTAGTGGCGTATGGATATGCCATGCTCAACCCGATTGGATGGTTGAATTAGGTAACACATATGGGCATCAATATAATTTCACAAAACCGATTGCTATGGAGAATCCAGACAAGGAGTTTGTTTGGGACAATTATTTGGTGAATGCTGCACGTTCAGGCATTAAGACTGCAAACTCAAAATATTTAGGCGACCCATCATTAATCTCGTTGCCACATCCAATGAGAGATACCTCGACCAAGAACGATCTATATAACGATACAAACCAATATGGCATCAACCAGTTGTTCGTTGGAGGACACGCTGGTTTGAAGGCAAACTTTCGATAGCTGCTGCTTACGCAAACATTTATTCAGAACAATTTAAGAACTTAACAAATCCCCAAACCCATTGATTCCTTCATTTCCCCATAACAGCTCTTTGTTCTTTAGCCCATTCGATCCAATCGGTGCGATTGTCACGAAGGATGATCTCATCAATCAGAGTCCGTACTTGGTCGTTCCTCAATCCCTGGCGAACGTGATTGCGAGCGTAGTTGCCGATGATCTGTACGTTGTTTGGATCAGCTTTATAAGCACGTTCGTAGTACCCATGTGCTTTTTCATATTGCCCAACTGCTTCGTAAACCATCCCCAGATTATTTAGCGGCTCGGAAGCGTTATCCATCAACTTCACCGCATACTCAAACTCCCAAGCGGCGGTGTAGTATTGCTGCTGATGATAATACACAAGCCCAAGGTTATTGTGAGCTGGCGCGTAGGTCATATCTTCGGTTAAAGCTTCTTTGAGCAGCGTCTCAGCTTTTTGATACTGCCTTTGCTCAATGTACATTGCTGCCTCATGATTGAGTATTGAAGCCTTCTCTGCCTGGGCAGCCTTCGCTTCTGCTGGCGATTCATAGACCTGCTTATCTTGCTTCGGATTCCCCGTGCAGCCCGTAAAGATAATCGTGATCAATAACAACGCTATATATCTATGTGCTTTTCGCATTAATTTTGCTTTCTCTATATTATTTTTGTTTTGCATCATCCGGCGAGTAAATCAGATTCGTCATCGTCAAGTCACTCTTCCAACTTTCATCCCGCTGCTGCTTGCGACCTTCTTTCGCGGACAATCTTAAACCAGATACAGTGAGTGATGGATTACTATCTTCGACGTGCCATAGGAACTCAAGCATCTGTTTCATTGACGCATCATCAACTGCTACACGCGTTCTTTGCATGAGATAAGATGACTGATTAACACGCTGCGTACTCTCAGACCAAACGCTACTCAGTGAATCTAAATTTGCCTTTTGAGCAGCTTTTTCAAGGCGTATGCGCAAGTCACTCATCGCCATATCACCAGCCTCAACTAACTTGGGCTGATCTTGTAATTTTTTGATCTGCTGAATCATCTCGCGTGCATTTTGATAATCTTTATGAGCTAGCTGCGTTTCCTGCTTCGCGTTATAAAGATTCCAGCCTGACCATAGACAACCAACAAACAGCATTACCACACATATGACAATTAAGATTATTCGTGATCGTTCACTCATTTCTGCCCCCTTTCATTTGGTAGCCGTTTATCAGTTTTAACACCTGCAATGCTAAACGCCACCGACCGACTGTCTTGGTTTTCTGTACGCAGTAATTCGAACGTATATCCCGCAACACGATCCAAAGCTTTTGCAATTTTGTTTGCATCAACATGTGACCGTGCAGCACCATACAAACGGATCTGTTTTGACTCTATTTGCAGTTCAGTCAACTGATACCGCATCTCTTTAGGTAGTTGATTAAGTATCCGAGTCAGCGTTTGCATAGCCGACTGCTGCTCGGGTGTTGCCTGCCCCGCTTGGCTCATCCCTTTAATGCGTTTAACTTCACTTTCCAGCCGCCCAATAACACCCAGTGGAACTGATTTACCCGGGAATGCCTGCTGATACTGCTCTTCAATCGATGCCCTCGTCTCGGCCGTTTGTAATCCGTATTCATATGCTCGGATGTTCAACATCGCAACAACACTAAGTAGCAGTAATAACACACACGCAACTGCTAACCCCAATGATAAACGGTATCTCGAACTAAAAACCTGATTCGTTAAATCACCACGCCTTAGATCAAAACTCGGTAACCGTTCAGATTGCTGAAGCGACGCTGCCCCTTTGGCGATTAACTGCTGCACACCTACATCGATCCGATCAATCTGTAGCTTATCCTGCTTACTCAGTTCAAGAGATAGATCATCAGGCAATCCAACAGCCAATACAGCTGTTATTTTATTATCTACATGAATCTGTTCACACAGTTGATCTATAACACTCTTTGAATCACACAGATACCAGCGAATAATCTTGCCATCATGCATTTGAAGTATGCTGATCGTATCACCTTCATCCTCCAGCAACACGAACTGGTGATCTTGCTTGATCTGATTCTGATCTTTCAAAGCTTGATA
The DNA here is from genome assembly GCA_016350165.1 of Planctomycetota bacterium. Classification (GTDB taxonomy): domain Bacteria; phylum Planctomycetota; class Phycisphaerae; order Phycisphaerales; family Phycisphaeraceae; genus Poriferisphaera. The sequence continues at coordinate 970,340 of CP066225.1, forward strand.
AGCAAGCATCATTTCAGGGCAAATACCGCCAATCATGACACTTTGTAATTCAAGATCATCGACCACCTGTTTAATCGGCTTGCTTTCAACAGCACAACCAACTGCAGTACGTTTATGCTGATCAACCGCGAATGAAGCCGTCAGCGTCTCTGCGTCCATCGGCAGATACTCTTCAAGCTGATAGAGCATCGTTTCATATCGCGGCTTACCACTTAAATCATCCAAGTTAAATGTCGCGGTATAGCACCAAGCCGAAGGTAATGCGAGCAATGGATTATGGATGGCATACTGCGTTGCAATATCAGCATATTGTTTAGCCGAATCAACTTCCGCAGATAATGCTATTGTACGAAGGCGATCTTTGTCACCAGCAACCAACGAACAACACCCGTCACCCAACAAGATTGCATGTAATTTCTCTTTTGCCATCTTTACTTGGATTCCATATTAAAGGTTTGCTGCTCTTGATCGATCTCAACAACGATTGCGCTCTGATCAATTGTTTTAATGGTCGCACCGTCAACAACGTCACCTACTTTAACGAACACCATCTGGCCTTTCTGATTGATCACAAAGGCCTGCATCTGATCGCCATCCATACTCGTGCCCATCAGCTTCAACTTCAGTGGTGGACGTTTACGAACTGCAGGCTGTGGTGTATACAACGGGTTTTGCAGCTTTATTTGGCCTAATGTTTTTAGCTGCGCTAATGTAACTCCCTGCTTGTTCTGAAGCTCTTGACGCTTCACCTTCTTACTGGTTTGCGTTTGCCCGCTACTTTCCTGTAAAGGTAATAACAAACCTCCCGCCACAACCATACTGATAGCAAGCAAGCACAAAATGGCTACGCTGTATAACCCCCGTTTAATTTGTCGTGGCATCAATTTCATTGCATTCTCACTTCACTACCAAGCAAATCGTTTGAGTTTAATTTTCTGATCTTGACTCTCACCATCCAAGGCTACCCTCTCCATCGGCTCAAGCTTACTTACAGTCCAAGTAACATATTGACGACGCCGATCAGATATTCCCAACATCATACCATAGCAACTGGTCGATCGATCTGTCATCACTTTGCCAATATATTCACGCTGAGAGCGATTCACATCGAGCTGTGTTAGTACCCTAGAGAGTTCAAGTTCAGGCTCTTCTTCCCGCAGGCTCACCAATTTTTCGATACGGTTCATGCCAAGCTCGTGTTCAAGCATCACGCTTAGAGCTTGCTTACTAGCTGTACGATAATCAAGTAGACCATCTGACCAGCAAGTTAGCCATTGCCTCTCTAACAATAACTCTGGTTTAAACCCATCATACATCTGCTCATAACTTCTTACCGGCTGAAGCTGATTCGTAGTTTCCGATGAATCCTGCTCTGACTGATCTTCCTCCTCATGACGTAAACCACGATACTCACGCGGCAAACGCAGCTTGATTTTTGTCATCATATGTCGGTCGTCAGACATCACATCACGCAACCATTTCTGTACCTTTTCACGTGGATACAGACTTAATAATGTATTAACATTAGCTTTTGCATCTTCGTTACTCAGCACAATCTGAAGTTGACGCTTCTTTAAATCTATCACCATGTGCTGACTTGCAATCGGCTGCATTACATCAAGTCTCTGATTGGCTTCCTCTTCTGATTCTACTTCATCGCTAACTAATAAATTGCGATCAAGAATCACTGCTGCCTGCTGAAGCACATATTTTTCGCAGCTCCGCTCCAACCATTTGCGTTGTAATACATCCTCAGTTTCAACAACCTTCATGGTTTGAGCATGCGATCGTCTGGCAATCATACTAAGCGATACACCGGCAATCGTTAGCAGTACCAACACAAGTACCAGTACAAAACCGCGGCGATTCACCTGCTGCTTCATACTTCACCCCCCACCTGCTCCATTGCGACGTCAACTGCAACAACAAGCGGCTGCTCATACCCAATCACTCTCAACTCAATATTGACGTTTGCAGTCTGCTCCTCATTCTTACCACCATCCAATTTCACCTTCCACGATTCCACACCGGCTGCAACAACCTGTTTGAATGTTTCTCCTGAATCACCATCAACAAGTAGCGACTGCTCACGCACCAGTACCTTCATACCACTACGCTCTGCCATACGATAAGTAATCGTAGATGGCATATACTGCCACGCCAAAGCATCAGGATCATAACCACCCAACGTTTTGAATCTTAAAACGCCTTGCTTATGCTCAACCTTCTCAACATGTGCCATATCACGTTTAAGCTGGTCGGTTAAAATACGCGCCCAGGTTTGCCCAGTATCAGCTGTTGATTCAACTAACTTTGCAGTGCGTCCCAACGTACCAACAACCTGCATTACAGCAACCATCAGCAACCCCGCGATTGCGATTGCAGCCAACAACTCAATCACTGTAAAACCAGCTATTTTATGCTTCATCCCGTCCCCCTTGATTACCTTCTGAACTTTCAGCTTCAACTTCCGGGGGCTGCAGCACCGACAAGTCACTTAAGATCAGATCAACGAACAGCACTACTTCGTCATTCTGATTCTTATCTACAACCTTTAAACGTACAACGCGCATCTTTAGTTCTTCAGGCACCTCCTCCACGCGATAAACAGGTTCAATCTGCCAGTCCAACCTCACCGTCTCTTCATCAATCAGGTGCCCCCACTGCCCTGCTTCAATCACATGCTTTTCATCCTCCCACCATGCATTCAACAGTTCATCAACAGCAACAATCGCATTCTGTTTGCCTGCAACCACACGTGATTGGCGGATGTACTGACTGCGTGCTGATACAATCCCAACGAGCAACATGCTCAGCAATACTAATGCTGCCAACACCTCAATGAGCGTAAAACCCCTTCGCTTCATTAGTCTATCTTGCTGCAAGAAGAATCGCATCGACTTCCTCCTGCTTATTTGTTTCCAGCACCTGCCCTGTCAATCCCACAAACACCAGCCACCCCCGCCCCCGGAAGTTCCCCCCTTGTTCCTCTGTAGTTGCATTTGAATTAACGTCCACAGCATCCCCTTCTCGTACCAACTTTACTGCATATGTCAGCATCACCCCGTCTTTGCTCACAGGTAGTGCAATCTGTGAGCGGCTCACCTCCCCACCTGCTATACGAACCTCATCCAATCTAAACGGCTGAGCAACCTCCCATTCACGTTTTTTAATCTCACGCTCTTTCGCATCACCTCCAACCGGCACATAAACAATCGTACTTTGCTCATGACGTAAATCAAAACGCAACTGTCCTTCAGTCCCATGTAGCCGCGCATGCAAACGCACCTGTTCATCAATATGCTTTATCCGCTGAACAGCATCTTCATGCTTAAAACGCTGACTCATGCCGCGCAATGACAACGTCACCGTCCCCGCCAACAAGCCAATGATCACAATGCTCACCATCAGCTCAATCATTGTCACGCCACTATCGCGCAAGCCATTGCTCCTCATGATCAATCGCGACTGAATACCTACTTACTTTTCAGATCCCAACTCCCAATATCCGCATTCGACCCTTCACCGCCCTCACGTCCATCTGCACCCAAACTATAAACATCAAACGCGCCATTACGTCCTGGATAGTTGTACTGGTAAGGCTTGCCCCACGGATCAATCGGCTCCTGCAACAAAATCGCCTGATCTTCACCTTCCTGCACAGTAGTCAAAACCTCCAACCCCTCATCGCTACTTGGGTACTTATCATACAGCGTGTAGTAAGTCTCAAGAGCATCACTGATCGTTGAGATCTCAAGCCGCGCGGTACTCGCCTTGGCTTTCGTCAAGTACATCCGCGTACTCACTGTCACTACACCCGCTAATAGACCCAAAATCACAAGCACAACCATCAACTCCACCAATGAAAACCCCCGGAACCTTTGTCCCCAGAAGTCATTATTACACTTTGCATATTGAGTTTTATCCGCTTTATACATCGTTCTTCCTATCTCTTGATTAGAGCGTATTCCCCATCTCTAGAATCGGCAGGATCGTTGCAAACGCGATCATCCCAATCATCACCGCCAACAGCACGATCATGATCGGCTCAAGCACCGTCGCAAAACGCGTTGCCGTCGTCGCCACCTGTCTGTCATAGTCTCGCCCCAACCTTGTCAGCATCTTTTCAAGCTTGCCGCTCTGCTGACCCAATGCAAAAACCTGCACAACAGTCGCACTAAATGCGCCGGTCTTCTCCAAAGCTTCTGCAATCTCACTTCCCTCTCTCACCGCCTCTTCAGTCTCTTCAAGTGCATCACGCAGTAACATATTGCCAACTGAGCTTCTTGCCAAACGAATCGCCTGCTCAAACGGTATGCCACTACGCATTAACGTCGCAATCACAAAAGAGAGCTGCACCACCGTCTGCTTGCGCACAAGATCACCCAGTATCGGCACCTTCAGAATCATCCGGTGTACCCAATGCCGACCAACATATGATCGCATCACCAATACGCCGCCCCCAATCATTAACATCGCTCCACCAACAAGCACCCACCACTGATACAAAATAAAATCGCTGACCGCTTTGACCACTTTCGTAATCATTGGCAACTCACGCCCTGCTTCTTCCAGTGAATCAATCAACCCCGGCACCACATACGTCATCAAAAAGATGCTGACCAATACCCCTACGCACAATACCAGCGATGGATAAAGCAGAGCCGACAACACGCGATTCTTCAGCGCAGCTGAATGCTCCTTATAACTCGCAAGCTCATCCAGCACCTCATCCAGATTCCCCGCATCCTCACCCACCGCCACCATACTCACCGTAATCCCATCAATCGATCCTCCCCCCCCTGTATTTCGTGCTTCTTTCAGTGCTTCATGTAGCGACATCCCCGCTGCAACACGTTCACGTATCCGAAGCAACATTGATTTCATCTCACCCCGCTGCTGCTTGATAATCGTATCCAAAGCTTCAAGTAGCGGCGTCCCCACACCCAACAGCGTCGATAACTCACGTACAAACTCAACCATCTGAATCGGCCGAATCCGTGGTCCAATTGATAAACCCGCTAACCCTGATTTTTTCGTGTTCTGATCAGCCGTAAGCTCTTGAACAACTAACCCCTTCTCACGCAACTGATCCCTCGCCGCACGCGCACTATCCGCAACCACCGTCCCATCGATGACGCCACTCCCACCATGACTTGCCTTGTAGCTGTACACCGCCATCGATTAGATCTCACCTTGTATCAACTCATCACGTGATTCTGTTTCGCTAACGCCATTAAATTCACGCATCGTCACACGCATAACTTCATCAACCGTCGTCACACCCTCAAGTATCTTTTCAACACCTGACTCACGTAACGGCCGCATATGCACACTCTTAACAGCCTCTTGTTTAATCTGCGCAGCCGTCGCTCTTGACTGGACTAACTCACGAATAGGTTCATTCACCATCAATAATTCATACAACCCCACACGCCCGCGGTATCCCGTACCTCGACACAATTCACAACCCCGTCCTAAACGCATCCGCCGCGTATCAACATCACTTTCATTCAAATCCAAACGGTGCAGCCCACCTACCATTGCCTGATCATATGTTCCGCAGTGAGGACACACACGCCTAACCAATCGCTGCGCCATCACACCCACCAGTGAACTCGCCACCAGGTAAGGCTCAATACCCAGATCCAACAACCTCGTCACCGCACTCGCTGCATCATTCGTATGCAACGTCGAGAACACCAAGTGACCTGTCAGCGCTGCCTGAATCGCAAGCACCGCTGTCTCCTGGTCACGGATCTCACCCACCATCACAATATCCGGATCCTGACGTAATACGCTCCTTAACCCACTCGCAAACGTCATCCCCTTTTTCTCACTGATCTGTATCTGACTGATCCCATCAAGCTGATACTCAATCGGATCTTCCAACGTCAAAATATTCGACTGCTTACTATTAATCTCACTAAGCGATGCATAGAGCGTCGTCGATTTACCCGATCCCGTCGGCCCCGTCACCAAAACTAAACCATGCTCAACACCAATCAGCGATCTATATTCTTCATACGACTGCTCGCCCATCCCCAATTCACTGAGCGTATAAAGCCGCGCACTCTTATCCAATAAACGAATCACAATTCGCTCGCCGTGACTGCTCGGAATACTAGAGATGCGCAAATCCACCACACCATCACCCACCTGCACCGTCGCACGCCCATCCTGCGGCAAACGCTTCTCCGCAATATTCATCTTCCCCATCACCTTCACCCGGCTCACCATTTCCTCTAGCACACTCCGCGACAACGTATACGCATCAAACAAAACACCATCAATACGCAACCTCACAACCAGCCGATCCTCATACGGCTGCACATGCACATCCGACGCCTCAGCCTTCACCGCCTCAAACAACATCAGGTTCACCAACTTAATCACCGGCGCACGCGACGCCACATCCAGCAAATCTTCATGCATCCCCCCGCCCCCGGAAGTTACCCCAGAAGTGTTCATCAATCGACTTAAATCGTCTTCCTTACCAACCTCCAGTTTTTCAATCACCGCATCCGCCTGCCCCGACTGCTGCTGGTATGCCTGATTAATCTTCGCAAGCACCTGCGCATGCTCAAACTTTTCGATCCGTATATTGGTCACCCCGAACATCCGCCGCATCACATCAACCACATCACCCCCGCACTGCTCACTCACAGCCAACAACATCCCATCCACAGCACCCTCAACCCCCTCATCATTATTGCCAGCATTTTCGCGAAACGATTTTCCGAAGGCAGGTGCACATCCCATCACCCCATGACGACGCGCATAACCAATCGGCACACGCTCAACAAACCGCGCCGATACCTTCAACGTTTCAAGCTTTACACATTCACCTTGGCCACCCCATCCCACAACACCACCTTCACCATCTACACCAACCCTTGCATCAATTATCTGACTCATTTCTCGCATCACACTCAATCCCTCAAGGCATCAACAAAGGCTCACTCACTGGATACGAAGCATCCATATTCGCTTGACCCAAACTACGATTCGAGAAATATTTTAAATCAGAAAAATCATCATCCCGCAATATAATCGGACGAATAAATACATACATCACCGATTCAGAATGCTTGTTTTCGCGACTGCCAAACAAGTATTCTAATACTGGCAACTCACCTAAGATTGGCACAGCACTCTTACCTTCGGATTGATCAATTCGTTTCACACCACCGACAATAATCGTATATCCATCTGGCACCGTAACTTCACTACTCACTTCATTTGTCTGGCGTGGCGGTGGATTCCCACCTGATCCTTCACCTGTAAAACTATTCAAAGTAATATTGTACTCCAACCGTAAATGATCTCCCTCCGCAATATGCGGTGTCACACTAATCTGCGTACCCGCTTCCTCATAACCACCAAACCCACTGTTCGAAACACCATTATCTGAATTAATACTCGTCGTAGGCGCTTCATTAACGCTATTTATCTTCCCCGTTGCATTATCATTCACAAGCAAACGTGGCATAGCTAAAATCCGACTATTCCCCTTCTTTACTAATGCTTTGACAAGTACATCAACGACATCTGTCTTAACTAACGTTCCATTGAAACCAGTACTTGCACCCACCGTTCTTACACCTGTTTCAGCATCATACGCACTCAATCCAAAACTCGTAAACAATTTAGATGTGATACTATCACCAAACTCAATATCACCACCAAGCTCAACCCCTAATGTTTCGCTATCATTCTCATCAAGTGTCACAATTGTACATTCAATTAGAACCTGTGGTCGCCTCTTATCTAATAGCTTGATCAACTGACTATAAACCTCATGTATTTGTGACGAACCAATGACAATGATGCTGTTAGTATTAATATCCGCTGTCACGGTTATAGTATCTGGGTGTAATAAATCATTATTTTCAATATCATTTTGTTTTTCATTAAAATTCTTTTTTAGATCATCTTTAAAATTCGACAAACCCAAATTTTTATTTTCTAACTGTTGTATTGTACTCAACACTTCTTTTGCATCTGCAAAACTTAATTTATACGAGTGTATGATCGTCTGAGGAGTTTGAGTTAAAACATCTAAATGGTTCACGATCTTATTAATTTTCACATGCATATATTCTGTTGCTGTTACAATTAAAGATCTTGAATCATCATCTGGTACAATATTTAAAATATATTTATCATTGTCACCAACTCGCAAGCTACTTTCTACTATCTTCAGAATTTTGCTAGGTTTTTTATATTTTAAATGATACACCTGCGTAGACCCCGGTAATTCTCGATCCAGTGCATGTATATAACTCTCAACTTCTTGAACATATTTAGCTTCCCCCAGTACTAACAAATAATTCAACCGGACGCATGGCATCACAATTACGTTATCGCTTTGTTGAGAGCCTTTATCTTGAAGACGCTTTTGAGAACTCAGAATCTGTGTTAAGTCTCGCGATAATTCAGATAAATTTGCGAATTTTATCTCAAAAAATCGATGTTCAATCTCTTTACTGGGTCTATCAGCCATTTCAAGTAGCTTCTGAACTTTATCTATGATTTTCACATAGTCAGTCACTACAAGTACATTCTGATCATTCAAGATGTGAATACTACCACCTGGCTGCGTTAATAATGGTGAAACAAGCCCTTGTAACTTCGATGCTTCCGTGTGATCTAATTTGGAATATAACGTTACGATATCAAATGAAGAATCAAATTGATCTTGTGTATCATTAGATACTCTAGCTAATGTATATTTATCAAAATTTTTCGCTGGAACAATTCGTCGCCACCCACTTTCATCTTCGACCAAAACCAAACCTTTGATCTCTAGAATATTATTCAAAAGATCAAGTAACTGCCCTTTTTTAACTTTTCCATGCGTTTGTAAAGTAATTCTTTTATTGTTAATGGACTCATCATATAAAATGTCAATTTTGAGTTGTTGTGAAACATAATCGACTAAAAAACGCAATTCAATATTCGGCGCAAATTTAAGTTCAATTTCATGATCATTCACATCAGTTTCTGCAAACAGCGGACCAGTATTCACTAGCGCACTAAACAACAGCATAAACTGTAATATGACCGTTTTTCGAAAATATCTATTACCCATGCAACCCTCAGAGAAAAGAACTCATCTATTCGTTAGCACATAATTACCATTAATGCTATATTGTAAGCTATTTAGGGCAATCTTATGGCTGATTCTCAACAGATAAATCATAATATATCAGGTAAAATCCAACCAGCTTTTTTATTTGATCTTCTCATACTATATCTGCGAATGATGATTGGATCATTCTTTATATGGGGCGGCTACCACAAACTGAGCGGTAGCATCGAAAACTTCATCAACGGCCCCTTTACCGCACTAAAACCATCATGGTTAAGCGACTGGATTGCACTACCTTATGCGTATTGCTTACCATTCTTCGATCTAATCTTTGGCAGTCTTTTAATTATTGGCCTGTTTACTCGCCTAACCGCAAGCGTCTTAAGTTTATTACTAATCTCATTCCTGATCGCATTAGTATGCAAATTTGGCTTTGCAGCGACACAAGATGCGCATATTCCCTTTCACACCAACTACATCATGCTTGGCGCAACCCTTGTCCTTACTATTGTTGGCGCACAGCGACTTAGTGTTGATCACGCAATCTCACACGTACGATCATCATGCAAGACAAATCTATAAGCGAAAATTTAACGATCCTATAACCAAACCCTATTGTTATCATTTTCTCGCATTGGTGACATACTTTTAGAATGCAATATCTCCCTATCTTAGTTACCTACAATCTGATACAAATCTTAATCACTACTTTAACTAGCATTATCAATGCTTAATCTCATCTATTATAAAACAACTAATCACTTACTCACAAGCCGTTGACACAATTGACATAAGAAAGAGCACAAAGCCTCTAAATTAGTAATCATTGAATACCATATTCTTGTAGCAATTGATTACTGAATATTATCTCATACTAAAAACATATTAAAATAACGGCCAGTTAATACTGGCCGTTATATAACAATTATTCTAATCTTCAAATCTTACTAAGATTTATTCATCAATATCTAAATCAAGGCCCTGATACTTTAATATGTCCTCAGATATATTGTATTCTTATAAAAGTAAACGATTTATTGAAAAGACAATATAGACCGTTCAATTGAGAAAAATCAACAACATTTGCCTCATCCTGATTACTCTCTAGCTGCGTTCTGATTTCGATTTCTACTGATTTTATATATCCCAAATGCAAGGATATATCATCTTCATTTAAATTCGAGAAACTACGAAGTATTTCCCCATCATTACTTAGCAAATACAAATCTGGCATAGTATTATCATTAGGATTTGATATCCAATAACACTTCAATACAGCTATGGTTTTATCATCATTAAACGTCACATATGACAAAAATGGAGCGGGCGTGTCAGTAATATTGTTGGCATATAAATCCAAGATCCCTGATGCAATTAACCATGCTTGCTCAACTTGTACGTGATCATCATAAGCGTTGGCTTTAATTACACCTGTTTCCAGAAAGTCAATTGGTGCTCCCAAATCAATAGCATTACTAATACTTGCTATTGTATCCATCAATTGAATTTTATCTTGAGATTGGTGGCCTTTATCATACTCATCTGAAAATGCAAATACCGAATTTACACATTTAACTAAAATCAATAGACATATGGCTACGATAATAATCAGATACTTATTATGGACATTGCCCAGAACTTTTTGCATCTTCTTTAATCCTTTCTAAAGCACGTCTTCTAGCGGCATCTCTTTCCGCTTTTCGCGGCAGCATATTTCCCGTTCTCGACCAACCAATATGCTGCATATTTGAATCTATTTCTCCAGTTCGATCAACTTTCTGTACTTCTTCGGTGATCTTTTTAACATCTGACCATTCTGTAGTTAACGGTTTCGCACATGTGCAGTCACAAACCTTGTACAAAACTACATACCATTCTTGAAAATGATTCAATTTTCTTTGCCGATCATAAAAATCTAACATTTTCGGTATTTCACCAATCAATACATCCAATGGTACTGACGGCATGTTATTGAATAGATAATTCATCCAATCATTACCATACCAAAACCAATCTTCAGTATTCCCTACCCCACTGCCAATACGTCCCCAACGCTGTAACCGTTTACCCCATACAGCGGGATTTTGAAATTTTTTGAGATAATTCAGTCTCGCCAATAAATCTCTAGTTAGAGCATACTTCTCCTCTTCCTTTTCTGGTGTATAGCCGTATTTTGTTCTAATAAAAGCTCCATTAAATATTTGATAATCGCCCGGCTTACATTGAGATAAACCATATGGGTCCACAGATAATACTGGACTGCTTTTTAAATATTGGTAAGTGCTTATACCATCAATATATCCTAATGGATCTCTTTGCATAAATCGGCCTATTGCTGGATTTAGCATTCTTGCACGGTTGTAGATCAGTCCGCCTCTGATGCCAACAAGGTTTTCGTCGTGCATCAAGCCTTGGTGGCCAAACTCGTTGAGCGAAACAATGTAATTGATATAGCCGTCACCACGCGTGGGTTGAGATCTGAAGGCTGGTGTTGTTAACTTTGGATCACTCTTTTTCTGCTGTTCCAAACTATTTGGATTACTTGGATTAACCCAGAATTGATCTTCAGCATAACCTGGAGTATTAGAGAACGTAAACACAGTCCGTTCACCATATGGTGTATACTCATAACGCTCTGCTAATGTACCAAACTCATTAACAATACCCAGAACATTGTAATTAGCATCTTGAAGTGCGTATGTATCAATATATTCTTGCATTTCAAAGCCTGTCAGAATCCTCACAGTTCTACTTTGAATGATTTCATCAACATAATTCAGACCCCAGACATTTTGCTTGAGGATTTCATCACTATCATCACGTACTTCGATCTGACGCATACCTTCGTAGTAATAGTGATATGTATTGTCTAGATTATCACTGTTATGCACCTGCTTGATGATACGCTTACCAAGTGCATCATATTGATTGCTTTGAACAAGTGCACCATTCTCTACATTGCCTAACGTGTTACGGTGAGCTTTGTAGACCTGAGTCATGCGGTTCCAAGCATCGTAAGTGTATGCATACACACCATCGAATGTCATGTTGCCAGCAGCATCATATTCATAAGTGTTTTGAGCATAGCTATCGGTCACTTCAAAATCATCAAAGTGCTCAACTCGGTCGAAAGTGCCGTCACCATTGGAATCGGTACGGACTAAGAAGTCATCAACATAAGAGGTGGCTCCTGTTGAGAGCAAGCCAACCTGACCACCTTCATCGCCAAGACCTGTAACGGTATAACAAACAGAAGCACTATTCAGAGCTGAATCGATCGATGCATCATAATTGACTGATGCTGCTGACTTCACGATACGGACTTCGATAACACCATTCACACGCTGTACACGAACCCACAGTTTGTCGGACTCTGTGACATCTGGGTAATTTGCACTGATATATGTACCTGAGGCAAATTGCCACGCACCACCGTTATCAACTTTGTAGGATTGAATCGTCGTAGAACTAGTCTTATTGGATACGTCATTGTGTGCGAAGATCAGTGCTTTAAAGTTATTAATATCCTTTGCACCAAAAATGAGCTGCATTTTGTGTGTATAAGTATCACCTGTCTTGCGTTCAAAACTGAAAGTTGTTTCAAAATCATCCAGATAAGACCCCTTCATGAGCAATGGATATGTTTGGTATCCATAACTCCAAGACAACCGTACTCGTCCTTTACTACCATCAGTATCAAGTGGCATCAAACTATAGTTTGCCCAACGTCCAAGGAAGTCCTGGGCCGTGAAACTGTCCATATGCAGGAAAGTATCAAACTTTACGCCAGCTTGCGTCGTGTACAAGCCAACACGACCCGCCGGATAACCATCAGCTATAGCTCTGCCAAGCTTAATTGAATGTGCACGGCTATTGGTAGAAAGGAACTGTTTTGAATTAAGCGTTACAGTAGTGTTATATGAATGAATTGTATTCTTCACGCCATTTTCAACATGGTAAAGCTTCACATATGACTGAGCGGCATTGTATTGCCTGACATAGAGCCAATAATCATCAGCCGATTTATAGCCAAACACAAAACCTGCCTCTGCACCATCTACTGTATCCGTCGGGAACTGTGTATAGCAACCGATATTACTTTGCCCTGTTTCCGGCATCGCCAGCAGAATCGTCGCCTCTGAACCTGCAACACTCGTAACCTCAAGCATACTTGAGCCGCCGGAGTTAAAGACGAACTGGTCACTGGTGTCCAACTGATCCCAGTCATCTGCATTAGTCGTACTGCTAAAACCTGATATAAATCTTGGGTTACGACCTGCCAAAGTCTTGCGGTATTCGTATTCATTGGCTTTATTTACAGCTTGTTTATGGCGAATCTCTTTATCTTTAAATTGATTAAGCTTTTTGATTTCCAGTTGATTACCAAGTTGATCAAGTTTCCATTCTGTCAGGTCAACTATACCAACCTTCTTAATGTCGGGTGATGTCGGTAAACCTGTAATGGTACCCGCTTCATAACCTTTCAGGCGGTGTAAATCATCGTAGCTGTAAAGGTGCGATGCTCTTGGATACTCAACACGGTCAGCATAGAGCCGATTCGATGCTCTATCGTATGCGTGATTAATATTAAAAATATCATCCACCACATCACCGTTATCATCATATCGTTCCCATTTGAGCTTATTGATACGGCTAAATCGATCCAGGTGTTCATCACCAGTAGAGCCTGCAAAATCAAGACGTACCTGTGGCTTCGGATAGGCCTTGGCAATCACACGTCCATCACCGTCACGCTCATATGAGACAATCACGTTCGCATCATCAGTCCCACGTGTTGCATTGCCTGAGATGGAGGTAATACGGTTAATGTAGTGAGAAAGACCATTTGCATCACCTGCATCGCTATATAAATAATGCACACCTCGACCGTTCGGATACGTAATCTTCTTCAGACGCACACCTTTAACTGTGTCTGATCCATCTTCATATTCGTAAGATACCCATCTAGCAATGCCATTTTCACTACCATCATGTGTTTGGACATTAGATGTGAGCTGGCCAAAATCGTTATATAGATAAACATTTTCATTTAGCAATGAACCGCTACTCGGGTCTTCATTGTCATAGCTCAATACTTTGTTCAGCAAACCACGCTTGTTGTAGCCATAGCTTAATGATTCCACTGAACCATCAACAGCACTATCCCATTCCGTCACTTTATCGAGCAGCAAACGTCCCAGGATATCTCTTTCAAATTCACGCTTAACACCACGCTGGTCTTTAGATGACGTAACCCGGCCAAAACGGTCATACGTCAATTTCACGCGGTCATTAGCATCCTCTGAATCTGGATATTGAATTTCTGTCAGCAGTGTATTGCTTGCAACATCAGAATCAGCCAAAGTCGTGCCGTAGACATATGTTGTCACCTGATCATCTGAATAATCACCATCTGCATTAGGATCGATGGCTGTAATCGTTTTGATCTTACCACCTGCCGTATACGTATACTTCGTAGCGCGGTTGACATCATTATCACGACTCATCGGCAGGTTACTGGATGAATTCCAAGTAGAAGACTGGTAATTTTCAATGACATAAATCTTCTGACCAATATCATTAAAAATGACTTTTGTACTGACCCCTTCCGGATCTGTCATTATTTGAGCCCGAACAACTATGTCTTGAGTGTTATACTCATGACTTGAGACCAAAACACTTGCAGTCGACGACGGGACTGATGCTGAACGTGTAAACGCAGCACCATCATTGTCACCATAATTCGCACTCGCTATTCGGTTGCCTTCTTGGTCATACCAATACGCAAGATAGGTCGCATGGGCATTCGCAGAATCCAGAGCACCCACCGTGCTTTGATCGTCATGTTTACGTGAATATGTTTCACTGGATAGAAGTTGCCCCGCAATATTGTATGCGTATTGCGTCTGCGTAAGAATTGTGTCTCCTGTTGTCAGCTTGACCTCTGGGTATGCCGATTCCGATGGAGAGTTATCGTATCCACTATACACCGCAACTTGGCGACCAAGATCGTCGTATTGGATCTTTGCAAACCGTACGCCATCACCTGCATTTCTTGACTTGATAACATTGCCTGTATCGTCATACCAATAGTTAGATGACAGGCTATTACCCACAACACCTGTATCCGGATTCACCGCGAACTTGGTTTCACGATATTTACGACCACGAGCATCGTACCCATACTCTGTTTTACTCAACAACGTGCCTGTTGAAGTCGTTTCTACCTTATCTAACAATTCTGTTTGTACATTTCGGCCAATATTGTCGTACGTACTCTTTGTATAACGTGCATATGTGTCACTATCATCAAAATTGCCATCTTGATTCTGATCGACAGCACCCGTACCTTCAACAACACGGCGACCTAACCAGTCATAATCGTAAACAGTAACAAGCTTATCGGTATCGCTTGCGTACCGAGTGATCTTGGTGATTTGCCCTTCATCTGAATATGTACCATTATCGTACTCATATTCCGCGACAATACACATATCATTATTTGATGCACCACCAGCGGACGGATCTGCTGATGTTGCGCCGGTATCATCGGTGCCAACATACTCTTTGACTAGATATCCTAGTTCATCATAAACATAACGCGTCACCGTACCATCCTGCGCTTCGTAGCGAGCTTTCTTACCTGTAACCGCATCATACTCATAATACGTTTCCAGATAATTATTGCTCACGCCAAGCTGGCCATCACCAGTTGTTCCTTCGCTGCCCATTGGGATGTCATGATAAACTCTTGTTGTAACGAGCTGATTCTTATCGTTGTAAAAATTCTCTGTCCATGACTCAATGTCGATAGGAACTGTATCCTCACCACTCATACCACCATCTCCCCAATCTCTTGCTATGAGTGTTTTATGGATACGTTTACCGTCTTTACTAATCCACTGGAATTTAACGTTTTCATGGGAAAACATCTGATAAGGTTCACCTGCATATCCATATCCTGATGCTACTCGAATTTGATCTAATTCGTTATATGCCCCATCAATATATACATAGCGAGTAACCCTTGGGATCGAATTAATTTCTGGCCCGACTTCGTAAGTCAAACGGGCTTTATGGTCATACTCGTAGATCCATTCCTGATGCAAACCCGCGTAGCTGCTGGAGACCCATGATGGATGTTCTGAAACACCGAGTGATGACACGATCGGATCTATAACCTTTTTGATGGGTTTACCGATGAACGGGTCATATTCGATATATGTAACAACACCATTCTCGTCTTTTCGCCATGTCAAATTGCCGAATCGATCGAATGCCTCGTAACGTTGAACGACCGCGCCTGAACCGTTTTCATCTGTCATAACGGTTGGCAAGATCGTAATACGTTCTTTAATGTTTGTAGAATTCTCATGCAAAACATACTGATACTCAGTTGTATTCTGAACCAACTGATCATCAGCATCTGGGTACTTGATAAGTTTCTTCAATCGAACCACAGGTTCATAACCTGTTAATACATTACCCTGATCATCTTTTGGATAATGAGATTCGTATTCTCTCTTTTCACTCAAGATCTCTGTTGGTGCAGTATATACACCACCATCGTAAGAGCCCTGCCCCTTCTGATATGAACGTTTTTCTATTTTGCCATGAGTACTGTATTCATATCGCTCAATAATACCATCATTTGCTTTGACATTCGCATACAGAGGATTGCCATAACTATCAGTAATCGGATTATTGCTCCCATCAACAGCTTTTTCCATCACCTGGTCTGCACCCCAACCTGCAGGCAATGAATTTGTGTTGATTGAGCTACTATGTACAACTCTGCTCTTTCTACCTTTAGAATCGTATTCATAGAATTTAGGTAACTCATAGCTAATAGGCGTACTTGATTGCGATGCTGCAGCCATACCTGCATTATATGCAACCGCACCTTGACTACTTACAGTAACCTTATTCACCAAATAAACTGGTTGATTCCGTACATTAGTACGCAACTTCATATCACGTACTGCACCAGGTCGTGTCCAAGTCGCCTGATTCACTGGTAAGTTATATGCCGTCTTACGTTGAGCTGATGAATCACTAATATTCAGCTGCGGCCGCGTATTAACCGAAATATAGGCAATCCCATCACCCGTTGTACCTGAGCTACCACTACAAGAACCACATCCAGCTTTGGCAACCTCTTTCGTTATCGCACGCTTATAAAAATCTGTATTCGAACTGCTCTGATCATACTCAAAATAATAATCAGAGTAATTATCAAGTAATGTTGAAGTAAACCCACTTTGCTCTGCGGTACTATTCGCCTTCACTAACGCACGATATGAATCGGGATTCATCACATACTTAAACTGAGAACGAATAACATTTGGTGTTTCACCAGTAGAATGATCTGCATAGTACCTGTAAGCATGCTTTTTATATGCAGTTGTATCATATTCTATGCCAGTATTGTTTGGTAAAAACTGCTCTACCCCTTCTAGTCCAAAAAACACACCTTCCGACATACCTACTTGAACTTCATATTTTACTTTTCCAATCAATATGCTTTCATATTGACCATTAACAGGCAAATACCGACTAAAAGAAGCTTCTGTTAATGTAAATCCAAATGTGTAATTATCTAATGATGCAATATCAACGTATTCATATGTAATTAAATCATATGCAACGGAGTCATTTGGAAAAATACGTTTCAAACCACTAGGTAGCCCACGATATCTCGTAGTACCCATGTATTCATGCATCCACATTTGATCGTACGTACGCGAACTAACACCAATCACAATCCCACTTGGATCTTCATAACGCAAAAAACCGCCAACTGGAGTATGCTCAACAACCCCAAGTTCGCCATTATTATGGCTTACATATCCGTCATATTCATCCAGACTCCCATTAAAACCACCATCATCATTTGGATCGTTGTCACCATCAGCCAACCCATCATCATAAAAATCTCTAAAATAATATCGACCGCCTTCAAAAGAATAAACAAACTCATGATTCACACTATCATGAATAAGTGATATATCTTCATCATCACCTTCAAGCTTCCAAACACTGCCATCTAACACAAATGTTTTGGTTCCGTGCGGATGAACCGTAATATACATTTTGCGCCCCTGACTCAAATTAACAAGATCTGCATTTGAGTGCTGATTTTCATCATTTCGGGGCATATTTTTTGTATACAAATATGGCCATTGATGGAAAAACCAACCTCCCCCTACATGCCCTTCACCGTCCATTGATGCGATTGTCCCGCCTTGGCCTGTATAAGATAACGACTTAATATCACCAGGATGGATACGAGATATACCAAACTGCTTCATGCCCAAAGGGTCTGGAATATCAATCGCCGATATATCCTTGGCGCCTGAACCCAGCATAATTGGATTATTGGTTTGCCCTTCACCACATCCGGGCTTGGGACCTGTAAAACAAGATGGAATTCCTGGCTCCCCATGAGGTTTCGCATTCACCTCACCACCAACTATAAATACTGGTATTGAAACCAAACCTGCTAAAAATAACTTTCCATACAAACCACAAGTACTCATATTGCGTCTCTTTACATTATTCATTTGATAGGCCCCTCAAGATGATTAAGTTGCGCTTTAAGTTCATGTAAACGTTTTGTTAACTGTTGAAGACCCGCTTCATTAGTCGGGTCATATTTCTCGATGCGTTTTATCTGCTGCCTGACAACTTTCAGATTGGCCACAATCTCGTTGTACTGGCGTATGTAATCTTGCTGCTTCTGCTCTGCAGCATAAAGATCACGCAAATAGGCTATATTTTGCTTATTACCTTCCAACCGCTCAGTAATAGCAGGATCTGTCGTCGTTACTTTTTCACTTAGCTGACTTGCATTATCAAAATCACGCAATGCTGAATACGATTCAATCTGATTTAGCAATGCTTCCTGTTTCAAAACTTCAGACACAGACAAACCGATCGCTTTCTTTTCCCACTCCAACCCAGCCAAAGCACGCGGTGCATAAGAATTGATCTGCTCAGTATACGATCTTACCTGCAACCAAACATACTTCTCTTCATCTGTCTCAACTGTATCAAGCCGGCTTTGAATTTGACCGACCCATTTTTGATAGCTCTCAGTCGCATTAGAAACAACAACCGTACCCTTACCACGTTGAAAAATTGTTTTTTGCCTAGTATAAAAATGAGATGCCAACTTATACCCAACCAGCCTATCCTCTAATCGTTCTAAATTATCAACTGCACTAACGAAGCCTTCAATATCTGTAATCATTAACGCCAAAAAGTACGCTTCCGCGTACTGATTCATCTTACGAATCGGCGACACTAAACCTCGGTAATACGGGCATGCACTATCATCGATCGTACTGCGTATATCTTCATGCCAAAACGGATTAAGAAACGCAAGAATCGTACTATCCACCCGAATACGATCCTCATTCCTATCAAAATTTTCGACTAGTGGCATAACCGCCTGACCTAAATCTGGGCCCTCAGTAATAGAATCTATCAGGTCGGCCTGTCCATACTGTAATGATTCTAACTTTAACGATTTTCCTGATATAACATCTAAATAAGCACTCAAAATCATCCACTGACGATGCTCAATATCCGAACCAACATTGGCTTGAAATTCTTTAGAATCAAGGTATTCATGAATCACATCTGAAGCTGAAACTCGCTGATTTTCCGTAACTAACGTCGAACCACCTAATACCGTAACAAGAACATCTTCTGGAGAATGTTGCGACAATCTCTGATAACCACCGTCAAAGTATTGCCTCCAGTTCGATCTGGCCAAATCTCGAACTGCAGTTTCATTTGTATTACCGCAGATCACTTTCTTATACACATCACCGCTGGCTATTGCATCTTCACTCAGCCCCAAAACACCCACGTACAAAGACGCACCTAGCAATGCTACTAACAGGCCAATTAAAATTAGATACTTTATCATTTTGCCCTAATATGCTTTGTTTAAAACTCATTACACAAGCGGAACGGCACCTACAGAAGGTTATGAAGTTACTTATATAAGTAAGATTCTTCAAGTACCTTTTATTTTTTGCACAACACCAAAATGGGTTAGCCTAAGTATTGCTCTTAGGCGCTGAATTCTAATATTATTACAATTGCTCAACAGAGCACAATTGCGTTATAACATCACGACCATGCAAACACACAGCATTATCGTCAGGGTATTAGGCCTATTCTTGATTGGAACCGGATCACTTAAATTATTTACGGATCAATCCATCATCAACCTGTGGCTGATCGCACCAATCGAAATCATAATTGGCGGTTTTATATTACTACGCCCAAAAGTTAATGCTACCCATTGGACTCTACTAATCTTATTCTCAACATTTTCGTTATATACCTTATCTAACATACTTCAGAACAATGATGATTGCGGCTGCCTCGGAGTCATTTCTATCAACCCATGGTTCACGCTTATATTTGATTTATCCATTCTCATCTACCTAATCATAACTAAAAGATCAATAGACAAAAACATGAAACTATTAGTTCCCACCAGTATAGCAATCGTAGCTTCAGTGCTAGCAACTATCATTTACTTTCAAATAGACAAGACTTTCAATCCCCCCGAACAGACAACCACAACAACCACTATAAATACACCCAAAATCACACTACAGAAAATTTCTAACCCTCTGATTAACACTGACACAGAAAATAGAACAAAAACATTTTTTATATATGACCAGCATTGCCTAAACTGCACAAAAATAGCCTCCCACCCAATGTTAGATTCAATAGAATCGTCACAGGCACAAAAATATATTCAAAACAGCCCAAACCATGCCAATAAACAGAACCGTTCTACATTACCTTGGCTATTAACAAACAAAGACACAAAAACCGAAATTCACCTATTCAATTTAACTGACCAAGCAGATCTGGACATTAAACACAGGCATTTACATATTGGATCCTTTACACAACCTCAATCAATCGATCTCGGCATAATTAAGACTAAAAGCCAATTAACAATACCTATTTACATGTTTAATGATACAAATTCCGATATTAAAGTTAAAACATTTCGCCCTACTTGCTCATGCATTAAAATTACTTGTAATGTAAAAACAATAGCAATCACTGATTATCTAAAATTTGATTTAACATTCGAAGCGCCTGCGAAAACTATCGATCATTACCAACAATCAATTCGCGTACGTACCACCAATGACGACATACCTTCAATAAACCTCTTACTACATGCAACAATAAAGTAGAAGCTAAATACTCAAAACCTGAATCTTAAAATTCAGCTTAAAAACTATCTCGGATATGCTTCAAAGTAGAAAAGTAACGCTATGAAAAAAATTTCATTGGCAGATAGAAGCAGCCATATGAGTAAAAAGAATATGTTCAGGCAAAATTTCTGGGTATGACATTTCTTGTGCAATGAACCAACAAACCCTAACGCCACAGAATTCCATGCAATTCAATACGATAGCTGGCTAAAAGAGCCCTATACTATATCATCAAAAATGGATCTTTATAAATCTCCAGTACTTTAGATACTTGAGCAATTGTGCTTGTTTAGCTCCACCCCATCATCAAGCATGCCAGTGTCACCTTGACCTAGGATATTTCAAAATATAAAGCCGAAGCTGATCAAAGACCACCCCATCCATAAGGCTGTTCAATGGGTTGACCATATCGCTCGCGTAGCCCTCAAACATTACCTCACAAAAAACAAAGCCGCCTCCTTTCCAAAACAGTCTTCGAAACCGAACTCGGATCCACCCCACCGAAACCCTCACCATCTAACACCTCAAAAGAGGCGCTGCAGAATCCGGTGCAGAACGTGCAGGAAATTAAGATATACAAGGGGAATCGACAGGAAATCGAAGAAATCAAAATCCGCCTTATTTTGCAAAAACTAGGCGTTTTACCGCCTGATAGCGCACAAAAAAAGCTTCCTGAATTTCAGGAAGCTTAATCAAATGGGCCTGGCAGGATTCGATACACAAACGCCAAACCATTGATAAGTATGAACTTATCTAACCCCAACAACATTCTCCATGCAGAATTCGGCGCACTCTTGGATTTATTGCTTAATCTCTCTCGAACTACCTTACATTCCACCTTACTCCTTGATTTTCTCACTGCAGAGCAGCAAGAACTGATACGATCTTTCCTAACCCAACTGATTCAGGCACCATCACACAAACGTTCAATATTTCTTAGACAGATTCAGAATATCTCAAATATAGATAGAAATACGTAAATTTATTTTCCTATTACCGCTCTTTGTTCTTTAGCCCATTCAATCCAATCGGTGCGGATTTCACGCAGGATGGTCTCATCTAGTAGCTCTCGTAGTCCATCATTACGCTTCCTTTGCCGAACCTGATTGCGAGCGTAATTGCCGATGATCTGTACGTTGTTTGGATCAGCTTTATAAGCACGTTCGTAGTACCCATGTGCTTTCTCATACTGCCCAACTGCTTCGTAAACCATTCCCAGATTGTTCAGCGGTTCGGATGCGTTATCAAGCAGTTTTACTTCATACTCAAACTCCCACGCGGCTGTGTTGTATTGCTGCAGATGATAATAAACAAGCCCGAGGTTATTATGAGCTGGCGCGTAGGTCATATCTTCAGTTAAAGCTTCTTTGAGCAATATCTCTGCTTTTTGATACTGCCCCTGCTCAATGTACATCGCGGCTTGTACAGTCTTTGCTTCTGCAGGTGACTCGTATACTTACTTGTCTTGCTTTGGATTTCCCATACAACCCGTGAAGATAATCGTAATCATGAATAACGCTATATATCTTTGTTCAATACGCATCAGTTCTGCTTTCCCTCTGTAATTTTTATTTTGCATCATCCGGCGAATAAATCAGATTAGTAATCGTTAATTCGCTCTTCCAACTTTCATTCCGCTGCTGCTTGCGATCTTCTTTTTCAGACAACCTTAAACTGGACACCGTGAGTGACGGATTACTCTCTTCAACATGCCAGAAGAACTCAAGCATCTGCCTCATAGACGTATCATCAATCGCAACACGCGTCCTTTGCATGAGATAAGATGGCTGATTAACACGCTGCATATTCTCAGACCAAACACTACTCAGTGAATCTAGTTTTGCTTTTTATGCCGCTTTTTCAAGCCATATGCGCAGATCACTCATCGCCATATCACCAGCCTCAACCAATTTGGGCTGATCTTGCAGCGTCTTAATCTGCTGAATCATTTCACGTGCATTCTGCTAATCTTGTCGAGCCAGCTGCGTTTCATACTTTGCGTTATACATATTCCAGCCGGACCATAGACAATCAATCATGAGCATCGCGACACAAACGATCATCAATGTAATTTTCGATCGCTCATTCATTTCTGCCCTCTTTCACTTAGTGGTTGCTTGGCAGTTTTAACACCTGCAATGCAAAACTCAACCGATCATCTATCTTGATTTTCTATACGCAGCAATTCGAATATGTAGCCCTCAACACGATCCAGTGCTTTTACGATTTTGTTTGCATCAACATACGATCGTGCTGCACAATCCAAGCGGATCTGCTTCGGTTCTATCTGTACTTCCGTCAACTGATACCGCATTTTTTTGGCAGTTGATGAAGTATCTACGTAAGCGATTGCATGGCAGATTACTACTCAGGCGTTGCCTGTCCTGCCTGACTCATCCCTTTAATGCATTTAACTTCACTTTTCAACCGACCAATCACACCCAATGGTACAGATTTACCCGAGAACGCTTGCTGATAATGTTCTTCAATCGATGCTCTGGTCTGAACAGTTTGTAATCCGTACTTGTATGCCCGAATGTTTGTGCCATCGATATTAAACTGTTCCCAATCATTGTAACCCTTTTCATCAAACTTTAGTTGCAGTGTCTCTTAGATGCGATCTAACAAACCGTCACGCGTCCAGCAGTGTGTAGATACTTTCCCCGCAGCCGTAGCGTCCAGGCCAAGCGAGATTCTGTTGAGGGTCCTGAAGATGCCGTTGAGTGTCTTACGGTGGCCGTTCCACGAGCTGCTGGGCTAATTGATCGGTGAAAGAAGTAATTCGATGCATAGCCAAGCTGTGTCGGTCAGCTCGTATCGTTTCATGATTCGCCTTTCGTAAAGGTGTATTGTAAACAATTGAAAAATAATGCTCATTACCCGATCAAACGCCAAGTAAACGAGTTTTCAAACAACGACTAGAAGCTGATCCTGACACCTGCATAGACGTTATTCACGATGTAGTCATCCGGCGTAAACTCGACGTTATACTGCACGCTGAAGCTAACCGGCGCTTCGTGGCTGATGCCGATGAGGTTCACGCCGATCAGGCCGGAGTCACGGCCGGTGCCGATGCCGGCATAGGAAAACGATTCGCCGCTAGCGGGCACGCCCACGTTCACCGTGTCAATCGGATCGAGGTATTCGTGCTCCCAAGAGCCGACTAATTCCGGCACAAACAGCATCGCAGAGGTGTCGTATTCGTACGTTGCGCGGAAGCCGAGGCGGGTGACGAACGAATTGCCATTGAACGCGCCCACATCCAAGTTCATATCATCGGCGCCGGTTTCGCTGTGCGAACCGATCTGCAGGTTCACCCACTGCAACGCCAGCTGCGGGCCGATACCCCAATTGCCTTTCTTGAACTCGTAACCACCGGTCGCAAGCGTCTGCAGGTAAAAACCGGTTGGGTCGGACTCCGCAACGCGATCAATCGCACCAAAACGAATACGTCTATTATTCTCATAGAAGTTCACGCCGCCGCCGAACAAGCCTGATGCATAAAAACCTTCGTCGTTAAACCACGTCATGTACATGCCGGTGTTGATGCTGCTGAATGAGCTGGTGCCAAAGCCGTTATCGACGGTAACGCCGGTGTTGGAGTAGCCGAGGAAAGCGCCAGCGGCGAGCGTGTCTAAAACCCTATAATCAAAGCCGAAAGTCACGCCGCCGGTATTGAATTCGTAACCGGCTTGGCTTTCCTGTGAATCGAAGTCACCGAAGGTACCGAAGCCATTGGCCCATGCGCCCCAGAGGCCTTTTTCAGTAACATTCGTATCTTTTTCAGCAACACGGGTCTCTTTTTGAGTCCCGCTGAGACGTTCGGTTTCCTGCTGCTGTTCAAGCGTTTCCTGAGCTTGCATTGCAAAGTTGATCGCCACTTCGGGATCGGCAGATTCTTGAGCAGTGGCATCTTCTGGTGTTTGGACTTGCATGTTGTTAGACCAGAGTTTCGGCAGCCCATAACGTAATTCGTTGAGGCGGCCATTGAAGTTGTTGTTCTGCACGTCGATGCCTTTGAACGTTGCTTGAGCCTGCGGAACAAGGTAGTTCGGCACCATTTGCTCAAACGCAGCGATTAACTGCGCATCCGTGAGGCCTTGAAGCTGCGTAATCACATCCACGATATCACCGGTCGGACTATTATCTGCGATTCGGGCAAATGCGTCTGCGACTGAGGTCAGGTGAGGTGGCGTTACAACATCAGTAAACGGAACGGCAACCAGTTGTATGGTAATATCATTCGCATCATAAATCGCTTTGACATCATATGCCCCGAAGTTTTCGAGGATTGTGCTGAATTCGCCGCTCACGCCGCCGTCAGCTTCTAATATCGTGAAAGTATCACCGCCGTTTGGCGTGTAGCCCGAAATGCTGATGATGTTGAGTGTGCCATCAACATCTGCGGTGCCACCTACATCAATCAGGTCGTTACCGACGCCTGCACCTGCGGTCGATTCGATCTCCATGTCATAGATGCTCGTATCGGTCAGTGTCAGGTTGCCGGCAACAGTGACGGTACCAATACTGTTGCCGGGTGAAATTGTGCCGGCGTTGTTGTAGTTACCGGCTAAGCTCATGACGCCTGCGAGCATCGCACCATTGGCCACATTCATGTTCGCGCTAGCCATGTTACCGTTGATAATCAAGATACCCTCGTTCACCGTGGTGCCACCGGTGTAGATATTGTCGCTGTTACTTAGGATCAGTGTGCCGTCGCCTTGCTTTACTAAACCGCCAGTGCCGGAAATCACACCATCAAAGGTCGTATCATTCGCGTCACCAACCGTCAACGTGTAGCTCTGGAGTTTGACTTCGCCGCCTGTAGAACCACCACCGGCAAGTGATCCGACCGTTTCGTCGGCATCGAGTTGCAACGTTGCACCATCGGTAATGGTTACGGTTCCGGTGTCACCGATCGCATTACCACCGTCCACAACGATCGTTCCCGCTTCAATATTGGTGCCGCCGCTGTATGTGTTTGTACCGCTGAGTGCCAGTGCGCCGTCGCCTTGCTTAACTAAACCGCCAGTGCCGGAAATCACACCATCAAAGGTCGTATCATTCACGTCACCAACCGTCAACGTGTAGCTCAACAAATTGACTTCGCCACCACCGGCAAGTGAGCCGATCGTTTCGTCGGCATTGAGTTGCAACGTTGCACCTGAAACATCGGCAAGTGTTACGGTTCCGATGTCCCCGATCGCGTTACCACCGGATGCAATCACTGTACCAGCATTAATATTGAAGCCACCACTGTATGTGTTTGTGCCACTGAGGGTCAGCGTGCCGCTGCCTTCTTTTACTAAACCGCCAGTACCTGAAATCACACCTGCGAATTCCGTATCATACTCGTCACCAACCGTCAACGTGTAGCTCTGGAGTTTGACTTCGCCGCCTGTAGAACCACCACCAGTCAGTGAACCGATCGTCTCGTTGGCATTGAGTTGCAACGTTGCACCTAAAACGTTGGCAAGTGTCACAGCTCCACTGTTGTTAATCGCGTTGCCACCAGAAACGATAACGGTACCAGTTAAAATCGTTGTGTCGCCGCTATAAGTGTTTGCGCCCTTCAGTGTCAGTGTGCCGTCGCCTGCTTTTACCAAGGCGCCGGCGCCATCAATCGCACCGCCAAGCGTCAGGTCATTGTCGCCGGATATGGTTAAGTCATCATCCAACGTGATAGCGTTACCAAGCGTGATGCTGCTGGTGCCGGCACCTAATGCTGAGTCGCCCGAGACGGTTAATGTACCATCGCCGAGGGCGGTGTCGCTGCTGACCTCGATACCACCTGCGGTAAGCGTCGTGCCACCGTGGTAATCGTTGGCGCCGCTGAGCGTCAGCGTGCCGCTACCCACCTTGAGCAAGCTGCCATCGCCAGAGATCACGCCCGACAGCGTCATGTCGCCAAACTCACCCACCGTAAAGGTCTGACCGGGATCGATCGCGATGTCATTGCCAAGATCGGTGACGATGTCATCGACGATTAATTCCGCACTGCCCAAGATGGTTAGCGTCCCGTCACCCAGTGCATCGTCGTTCATCACCTGCAGGATGCCACCGCTGACGAGGGTTGCGCCGGTGTAGGTGTTATTGCCACTGAGGGTCAGTGTGCCGTCGCCTATTTTGGTCAGTCCACCCTCGCCGTCTATGTCGCCGGTGAGTAGCAGGTCGAACAAACCGTCCACCGTCAGCGTGCTGTTCAGGCCAATGGTAAAATCGTTGCCCAGCATGCGGTCGTCGTGATCCGACTCTAAGCTTGTATTAGCCGTTACACTGACCAAACCTTCACTGTCACCGAAAGCAATGTTGCTGCCGGCAATCACCGTCCCGCCCGACAGCGTCGTGCCGCCACTGTACGTGTTGGTGCCGGTGAGCGTGAGCGTGCCGTCGTCTTCTTTGACTAAACCGCCCGTGCCGCCAATCGCACCGTCAAGGGTCAGATCGTTATCGCCGGTAACGGTTAATTCATCATTCAATGTGACTGCGTTATCAATCGTGACGCTGCTGATGTCTGCACTTAATTCTGAGGCACCGTCCACAGTTAATGAGCCATCACCGAGTGCGTCGTCGTCACCGACCGTAAGGCCACCACCCGACAGTGTCGTACCACCGCTGTACGTGTTGATGCCGCTGAGCGTCAGCGTGCCGCTGCCAACTTTGAGCAAGCTGCCGTCGCCTGAGATCACGCCCGACAGCGTCATGTCGCCAAGCTCACCCACCGTGAAGGTCTGGCCGGGGTCGATCGCGATGTCATTGCCAAGATCGGTGACGATGTCGGCAACGATCAGTTCCGCACTGCCCAAGATGGTCAGCGTGCCGTTACCCAGCGCATCGTCGCCCATCACCTGCAGGATGCCGCCACTGACGAGGGTTGCGCCCGTGTAGGTGTTATTGCCGCTGAGGGTCAGCGTACCGTCGCCTTCTTTGGTCAGTCCGCCCTCGCCGTCGATGTCGCCGGTGAGTAACAGGCCGAACAGGCCGTCTACCGTCAGCGTGCTGTTCAGGTCAATGGTAAAATCGTTGCCCAGCATGCGGTCGTCGCGATCCGACTCTAAGCTTGTATTAGACGTCACAGTGACCAAACCGCCGCCGAAAGCGCTGTCGTTCCCAGCAATCACCGTCCCGCCCGATAGCGTCGTGCCGCCACTGTACGTGTTGGTGCCGGTGAGCGCCAGCGTGCCGACGTCTTCTTTGACTAAACCGCCCGCACCTGAAATCACACCTTCAAAGGCCGTATCATTCGCGTCGCCAACCGTCAGCGTGTAGTTTTGGAGATTAACTTCGCCGCCCATAGAACCACCGCCAGCCAGTGAGCCGATCGTTTCATTGGCATTGAGCTGCAGCGTTGCACCTAAAACATCAGCAATTGTCACAGTTCCGCTATCACTAATCGCACTACCACCGGAAACGATTATCGTTCCACCAGAAATGTTGGTATCGCCGCTGTACGTATTATCGCCGCTGAGCGTCAGCGTGCCGCTGCCTTCTTTTACTAAACCGCCAGTACCTAAAATCACACCTTCAAAGGTTGTATCGTTCACATCACCAACCGTCATCGTGTAGCTCTGCAAATTGACTTCGCCACCCGTGGAACCGCCACCGGCAAGTGAGCCGATCGTTTCATCGGCATTGAGCTGCAATGTTGCACCATCAACGTCAGCAATTGTCACAGTTCCGCTATCACTAATCGCACTACCACCGGAAGCAACCACTGTGCCTGCATTAATATTGGTACCACCACTATACGTATTGTCACCGCCCAACGTCAGCGTGCCGTCGCCTGCTTTGGTCAGCCCGCCTTCACCATCAATGTCGCCAGTCAGCAGCAGATCGAATGCGCCATCCACTGTCAGTGTGCTGCCCGAGTTGATGTCAAAATTGTAGCCCAAGGTGCGGCCGTCGTCATCCGACTCTAAGCTTGTATTAGCCGCCACGCTGATCACGCCGTCGCTGCTGCCGAAGGCGTTGTCGTTTCCGGCAATCACCGTCCCGCCCAACAGCGTCGTGCCACCGGTGTATGTGTTGGCGCCAGTAAACGTCAGTGTGCCGGTGCCGTCCTTGATCACGCCCAAGGGCGTATTCGTTTGGGAAAAACTACCGGAGAAAGTCGCGCTGTCGCTTCCAGCCACCGTGAAGGTGAAGTCCCCGAAGTTAGTCGGGAAGGTGATACTTTCGCTAATGTCGACGCCATCGGTCAACGTGATCGAAGTGCGATAGACATCGAGCGTCACGTCGTTACCGTCGCCGCCGACCGTATCGACAGCCGAGAAGAAGTCGCCCTGAGTGTCCAGGCCGGTACCGGAGGTAAACATCCCAGTCACCGCATCGACGCCATCATTCTCGATGATCGTATGCGTGGTCAAAATCGCAAGGCTGCCGAGGGAGCCAAAGGGCTGAAGATCGAGCGTTGCACCGCTAATGTCGACCGTACCCGTGACGTCGATCAGGTCGGAATTACCTGCTGCATCGATTTCGATTTCGACAGTGCCAGCAACCGCAAGATCTCCGGTGTAAAGGGTGCCGATGGAATTGCCGGGCGCGATCGTGCCGCCACTGGCAACCGTCACCGCGTCTGAAAGCGTCCCCGTCCCAGCCAACGTGCCGCCGTTGACGGTTACCGCGCCGCCGAGTGCGTTGTTCACCGCCAGCGTACCGCCGCTGATCGTCGTCGGGCCGGTATAGGCACTGGAATCGCCGCTCAGCACAAATGCGCCGCTACCCGTTTTTGCTAATGCGCCCGTGCCGCTTATCACATTGGTAAGCGTCAGATCATTGTCGCCGGAGATCGTTAGTGTATCACTCAATGTGACAGCGTTCGCAAGCGTGACGCTGCTCGCACCTGCACTTAATTCTGAGACGCCGTTTACGGTTAATGAACCGGTGCTGATTGCGTCGTCGTTGCCGACTGTGATGCCGCCAGCAGAAAGTGTTGTACCACCGCTGTAAGTATTGACACCGTTCATCGTCAGCGTGCCAGCATCTTCTTTGATCAAGGCACCTGTGCCGTCAATCACATCGTCAAGCGTCAGGTCATTGTCGCCGGAAATGGTTAAGTCATCATTGAGCGTAAAAGCGTTCACAAGCGTGATGCTGCTGGCACCTGCACTTAATGCTGAGGCACCTGAAACGGTCAATGTACCATCGCCGAGGGCGGTGTCACTGCCGACCTCGATGCCACCGGCTGAAAGGTTCGTGCCGCCGTGGTAAGTGCTGTCGCCGCTGAGGGTCAGCGTGCCGTCGCCAACTTTGAGCAAGCTACCATCACCATTGATGTCGCCCGCCAGCGTCATGTCGCCGACCTCGCCCACCGTAAAGGTCTGGCCAAGGTCGATCACGATGTTATTGCCAAGCACGGTCACGATGTCGGCAACAATCAGTTCCGCACTGCCGAGGATAGTCAGTTCACCGTTGCCAAGAGCGTCGTCACCCATCACCTGCAGGATGCCGCCGCTGACGAGGGTTGCGCCGGTGTAGGTGTTATTGCCGCTGAGGGTCAGCGTGCTGTCGCCTTCTTTGGTCAGCCCGCCCTCCCCGTCGATGTCGCCGGTGAGCCACAGGTCGAACAAACCATCCACTGTCAGCGTGCTGCCCAAGTCAATGGTAAAGTCGTTGCCCAACGTGCGGGCGTCGTCATCCGACTCTAAGCTTGTGTTAGCCGTCACGCTTACCAAGCCGCCGCTATCACCGAAAGCGCTGTCGCTGCCAGCAATCACCGCCCCGCCCGATAGCGTCGTCCCGCCGCTGTATGTGTTTATGCCAGTCAGCGTCAGCGTGCCGGCGCCTGCTTTGACAAATGAGCCGGACGAGCCGGATGATTCGCTAATCACACCTGTGTAGATCAGATCATCCGAACGATTGAATGCAAGCGTACCATTATTAAGAATGTCACCCTGTATTGAACCGGTTGTACCGCCGTTACCAATCTGCAGCGTGCCGCCGGAGATCGTCGTGCCGCCGGTATAGGTGTTATTGCCAGTGAGGGTGAGGATACTGGTACCTTCTTTAGTGAACGCGCCAGCGCCATCTGACGCATCCTGAATCACGCCGCTGAAGGTGTACTCGTCGGTAGCGTTATCGATACCAACAGTCAGAGCATCGCTACCGGAAATACTGATGGTTCCGCTGCCATACAGATATTTGGTCTGGAACGTGCCATCGTCAGTAATGGTGAGGCTGCTGTTTGAAGTCATCGTGGTAACGTTCGAGACTTCAACCGCACCGCTATCCTTCACGGTGAGTGAGCCGGTGCGGTCAAATTCCAGCACATTGGCATCCAACTCACTACCGCTGCCGGTGACCCAACCTGTGCCGTACTCCTTCAAATAAACAGAGTTACCCGAGACCTTCCCGCCGCTTTGAACGGTCAGTTCACCTTCGTTATTCGTACCGATGAACAGGATATTAAAATCCAACGTCGCGCTATCTTCGACGATGAGACGGCCGGTGGTATCGAGGAGGGAGGGATCGCTTATGTCCAGGCGTTGCCGCACGTCTATTGTATGGACGGTCAGCGACGCGCCGCTGGTAACGGTCAACGTGCTGCCTGTAACAAATCCCACGTTTAATGTGCCGCTAGTAAACTGAACATCCGCGTCATTCTGGATGATGATATCGCCACCGTGAGCAAAGAGTGCTGGTTTGTCAAGGCCGTACGCGTAGCTGGTCAGGTCGAGGCGGGCGCCGTCCAGGATGACGGTGCCTTCTTCTGAGAAGAGGCTAGAAAAGGTTGAAGGATCATCGTCGGTGCCGCCGGTGAGCGTGAAGGTGCCGCTGCCTTGCTTGACTAACCTTGGATACCCTATAAATGGATCATCAGTCCCTGTAATCACGCCCGCAAAGGTTGTATCACTGTCGTCAATAACCGTCAGGATGTTGCCCCCGAGATCGACCCGACCGCCCGTGGTACCGCCACCAGCCAGTGCGCCGATGGTCTCGTCATTATTGAGTTGCAGGATGGCACCATCAACGTCGGCGATTGTCACGGTACCGCTGTCACCGATCGCGTTGCCGCCGGAAGCGATCACTGTTCCAGCCGAAATCGTTGTCCCGCCGCTATACGTGTTGTCACCGCTGAGCGTCAAGGTGCCGTCCCCGGTTTTTGCTAATGCGCCCGTACCGCTAATCACATCTGTTAGCGTCAGGTCATTGTCGCCGGTAATCGTTAAGTCATCATCCAACGTGATAGCGTTACCAAGCGTGACGCTACTGGCACCGGTACCTAATGCTGAGGCGCCCGAGACGGTTAATGTACCATCGCCGAGGGCGGTGTCACTGCCGACCGCAATGCCACCGGCTGAAAGGTTCGTGCCGCCGTGGTAAGTGCTGTCGCCGCTGAGGGTCAGCGTGCCGTCGCCAACTTTGAGCAAGCTACCGTCACCCGAAATGTCGCCCGACAACGTCATGTCACCCAACTCACCCACCGTAAAGGTCTGGCCAAGGTCGATCACGATGTCATTGCCAAGCACAGTCACGATGTCGGCAACAATCAGTTCCGCACTGCCGAGGATAGTCAGTTCACCGTTGCCAAGAGCGTCGTCGCCCATTACCTGCAGGATGCCGCCACTGACGAGGGTTGCGCTGGTGTAGGTGTTATTGCCGCTGAGTACCAGCGTGCTGTCGCCTTCTTTGGTCAGTCCACCCTCGCCGTCGATGTCGCCGGTGAGCCACAGGTCGAACAAACCATCCACTGTCAGTGTGCTGCCCAAGTCAATTTCAAAGTCGTTGCCCAACGTGCGGGTGTCGTCATCCGACTCTAAGCTTGTGTTAGCTGTCACGCTTACCAAGCCGCCGCTATCACCGAAGGCGCTGTCGCTGCCAGCAATCACCGTCCCGCCCGATAGCGTCGTCCCGCCGCTGTATGTGTTGGTCCCGCTGAGCGTCAGTGTGCCAGCGCCTTCTTTAACTAAATTGCCAATGCCTAAAATCAGATTCGAGTAGGTCAGATCATCCGAGCGATTGAATGCAAGCGTAGCGTTATTGAGGATGCTGCCCTGAATCGAACCGGTTGTGCCGCCGTTACCAATCTGCAGCGTTCCACCCATGATCGTCGTGAGACCGCTGTACGTGTTGGTGCCGGTCAACGTCAGCGTGCCATCGCCTGCTTTGACAAATGAGCCGGACGAGCCGGATGATTCGCTAATCACACCTGTGTAGATCAGATCATCCGAACGATTGAATGCAAGCGTGCCATTATTAAGAACGTCACCCAGAATCGAACCGGTCGTGCCACCGTCACCGATCTGCAACGTTCCAGCGGAGATCGTCGTACCGCCGCTGTATGTGTTCGTGCCCGTCAGCGTCAGCGCACCGTTGCCTTCTTTGATCAATGCGCCAGTGCCGGAAATCACATCGGTAAACGTCAGATTATTGTCGCCGGATATCGTCAAGTCATCATTTAAGATAACGGCGTTGCCAAGCGTAACGCTGCTGACACCAGCGCTTAAATCTAGTGTGCTGTCCACAGTTACTGAACCAGTGCCGAACGCGCTGTCGTTGCCTACAACGACCACAGTATCACCACTAAGAATCGTTGTACCTCCACCATACGTGTTCATACCATTAAGTGTGAGCGTACCATCTGAGAAATCTGCAACTCTCAACAAGCTCGAACCGCTAATCACACCGTCAAGGGTCATATCTCCGTAAATATCTAACTTGAGGCCGTAGTCAGATTCAATATTGATAGAGATATCATTTCCAAGCGTTATGTCCGCAATGGACTCTAAGTTCAAAGGTTCTTTTGCTGTAATTGTACCGGTGCCAAATACGTTATCAGCGTGAATCTCAATTTGACCACTCGCGGTCACATCGCCGGTGAAGCCTGAGTTATCCTCGTACATTCTAATGTAATACAATATTCCCGCATCGCCATCGTATGCATCAAGAACAAGATTGCCTTCACCGCTGATCTCACCTTTAGAGAACAATTCATAATTATAGTTATACACGGTCAAGGTGGCAGTGGGATCAATCACAATATCATTTGATAAGTAAGTCTCACCTTGAAAATTAGTTCTATAGCTTTGAATTGTCGCATCGCCGGTAACAGTCACAGTACCGTAGTCGCCGTTGCCGTCAACACTGCCGAATGCATTGCTATTGCCACTGATGTCGACTGTGCCGCCGGAAAGCGTCGTCCCGCCGGTGTACGTGTTTGTACCTGTGAGCGTTAGCGTGCCACTGCCGGTTTTGGTTAATGAGCCGATACTGGCACCATCGCTAATCACACCGTCAAGCGTCAGATCATTGGTACCGGAGATGGTTAAGTCGTCATTCAAAGTAACTGCGTTACCAAGCGTAACACTGCTCGCGCCAGCACTTAACTCAGACGCGCCGCCCACGGTTAATGAGCCATCACCGAGTGCGTCATCGTCACCGACTGTAAGGCCACCGGCTGACAGCGTCGTACCGCCGGTGTATGTGTTGGTGCCGCTGAGTATAAGTGTGCCAGCGCCGGTTTTTGCTAATGCGCCGCTGCTGGTACCGTCGCTAATCACCTTGGTAAGGGTCAGATCATTGTCGCCGGAGATGGTTAAGCCCGCATTCAAGGTAATCGCATTATCAAGCGTAATGCTGCTCGCACCGGCACTTAATACGGAAGCACCCGAAACCGTTAATGTGCCATCGCCGAGGGCGGTGACGCTGCCGACTGTGATGCCACCTTCGGTCAGTGTCGTGCCACCGCTGTACGTGTTGACACCACTCAGCGTCAGCGTGCCACTGCCTTTCTTAATCACTTGGCCTGTTCCGCTGATCACACCAGCGAAGGTCAGATCATTATTGCGATAGAATGCAAACGTCGCATTGTTAACGACATTCCCCTGAATCGAGCCCTTCAAACCCAAATTATCGCCAGCACTACCGAGTTGCAACGTTCCGCCATTGATGATGGTGCCGCCAGTGTAGGTATTTGCACCAGCTAAGTAGAAGGTGCCGCTGCCTTCTTTGGTAAGCGTGCCCGGCTCGCCAGCCACATCCTGAATCTTGCCATCAAAGGCGGAGCTGCCGTTATTGATCCCGACGACCAGAGCATCATCGCCGGAGATACTGATGATTGGGAGCGAGCGGCTGGATTCTGTGCTCAACTTGTCGGTTCGGAGCGTGCCGCCGTCAATGCTGATGCTGTTATCATTGCCCGTTATGTTGAGGGTATTCGACAGGACGGTTTCGCCTGCCACTTCAACCACGCTACCATCATCTATGTTGAGTGAGCCCATGACATATACAGTCAGTGCATTGGTCGACAACTCGCTGCCACTGTCGGTGACGGTTAATGTGTCATTCACCCACACGTTACCAGACGCATCATCCAACTCTACAACCGAACCGTTCTGGAGTGTAATATCGCCGAAGTAAGCGCTAAGTGCTGACTGCGCATCAACATCAGTGCCGGTCAGGTTAATATTAGCGCCATCTAGGATGACCGAGCCGCCATTTGAAATGAGAGAGTCGAAGCTCGTGGGGTTGGCATCAGTACCACCGGTGAGCGTTAAGATGCCGTCTCCAGTATTTGCTAATGCGCCCGTACCGCTAATCACGTTGGTAAAGGTCAGGTCATTGTCACCGATAACGGTCAAGGTATCATTCAAGGTGACGGTATTATCAAGCACAACACTGCTAATACCTGCGCTTAACTCTGATGCCCCTGATACGGTTAATGAACTGGTGCCGAGCGCATCGTCGTCGCCGACCGTGATGCCGCCGGCAGAAAGTGTCGTGCCGCCGCTGTATGTGTTGACACCGTTCAGTGTCAGCGTGCCGCTGCCTTCTTTGATCAATGCGCCTGTGCCGTCAATCACATCGTCAAGGGTCAGATCATTATCGCCGGAGATGGTTAAGTCGCCATTCAAGATAAAGGCGTTTGCAAGCGTGAAGCTGCTGAGGCCAGTTGTTGCGTTCAAGCCAGCACTTAAATCTACTGCGCCGTTCACGGTAACCGAACCAGTGCCGAACGCGCTGTCGTTGCCGACCACGACGATGCGGCCTGCATTTAGTTGGGTGCCGCCTTCATACGTGTTCGCACCATTTAGTGTTAGCGTACCGCTATAGCCCGGCCAAGTACTCAATCTGCCTGTACCGCTAATCACACCGTTAAGGGTCATATCATTTTCAAGCACAAGCTGTAATTGGTTGTAAGGACCACCGTAATCGGTGACAACCATATTATTCTCAAGCACGACACTATTGCGAGCATATAATCTTAGATACTTTCCGGACATATTTGTAAGTGTGCCGGTGCCAAGTACGTTGTCATTGTAAATCCCAACGGTACCTGACGCGGTTATATCACCGGCGAAAGACGAGTTATCACCCTTTAGGTCTATGATACGCAGATAGCCATCAAGATCTGCATCGAGAACAAGAAGGCTGTCTTCATCACCGGAAATATCACCATGGAAGTTTAGAGTAGCACCAGCTGGAGGATTACTCAGTCTTTTGAAGATTACGTCATGACTACCAATTTCAATGTTATTGTATACATCAATGCCATCAGAACTGGTATCTATGGTCGCATCACCCGTAAAGGTCACGGTACCGTAATCGCCGTTGGCATCGGCACCGCCGAATGCTTGATCGGTGCCATCGATATAGATTGTGCCATCAGAAATGGTCGTGTCGCCGGTGTAGGTGTTGGTGCCGCTGAGTGTCAGTGTGCCGCTGCCATTTTTCACTAAGCTGCCCGTGCCTGAAATCACATCCGCATAGGTAATATCATCCGAACGATTGAATGCAAGTGTGCCACTATTAACGATATCACCCTGAATCGAACCGGTCGTGCCGCCGCTGCCATCGGTTGGATCATAGTCACCGATCTGCAGCGTTCCACCGGAAATGGTCGTACCGCCAGTAAAGGTATTGGTGCCAGTGAGTGTCAGCGTGCCAGCGCCTGCTTTGATTAATGCGCCGGATGAACCGGATGATTCGCTAATCACACCCGCGTAGGTCAGATCATCCGAACGATTGAATGCAAGCGTTGCGTTGTTGAGGATATCACCCTGAATCGAACCGGTCGTACCGCCATCACCGATCTGCAGCGTTCCAGCCGAAATCGTCGTGTCGCCGCTGTACGTGTTCGTGCCGGTGAGGGTTAGTATGCCACTACCTTGTTTGATTAAGTTGCCAGTCCCTGTAATCACACCATCAAAGGTCGTACTGTTCGCGTCACCGACCGTCAACGTGTTGCTTTGAAGCCGAACCTCACCGCCCGTAGAACCGCCACCGGCCAGTGCTCCGATCGTTTCATCTGTATTGAGTTGCAACGTCGCATCTAAAACGTCGGCGATTGTCACGGTGCCGCTGTCGCCGATCGCGTTACCGCCGTAAGCGATCAATGTTCCAGATGAAATCGTTGTCCCGCCGCTATACGTGTTGGTGCCGGTGAGCATCAGGATGCCCGTACCGTTTTGGGTCAACTCACCAGTGCCGCTGATCATGCCTGTATAGGTTAGTGCATCCGAACGATTGAATTCCAGCGTTGCGTTGTTGAGGATATCACCCTGAATCGAACCGGTCATACCGCCGGAACCAATCTGAAGCGTTCCGCCGGAGATCGTCGTGCCGCCGGTATAGGTGTTATTGCCAGTGAGGGTGAGGATACTGGTACCTTCTTTAGTGAACGCGCCAGCGCCATCTGACGCATCCTGAATCACGCCGCTGAAGGTGTACTCGTCGGTAGCGTTATCGATACCAACAGTCAGAGCATCGCTACCGGAAATACTGATGGTTCCGCTGCCATACAGATATTTGGTCTGGAACGTGCCATCGTCAGTAATGGTGAGGCTGCTGCCTGAAGTCATCTTGATATAGTTCGAGACTTCAACCGCACCGCTATCCTTCACGGTGAGTGTGCCGGTGCCGTTCAAATCCAGTATATTGGCATCCAACTCACTACCGCTGCCGGTGACCCAACCTGTGCCGTACTCCTTCAAATAAACAAAGTTACCCGAGACCTTCCCGCCGCTTTGCACCGTCAGTTCACCACTGTTAGTACTCGAACCGATGAACAGGGTATTGAGATCCAACGTCGCGCTATCTTCGACGATGATGCGGCCATCGCGGAGGGCGCTTTGCCGCACCTCAATTGCGTTGCCGGTCAGTGACGCGCCGCTGGTAACGGTCAACGTGCTGCCTGTAACCAATCCAATGTTAGCTGTGCCGCCAGTAAACTGAACATCCGCGCCGTTCTGAAGGATGACGTCACCGCCGGAAGCAGAGAGCGCTGGATTGACCGAGTTGTATTCGTTGCTGGTCAGGTCGAGGCGGGCGCCGTCCAAGGTGATTGTGCCTTCTTCTGAGAAGAGGCTATAGATGGTTGAGGGATCACCGTCGGTGCCACCGGTGAGCGTAAAGGTGCCGCTGCCTTGCTTGACTAACCTGCTGGACGCTGAAAATGCATCACCAGTCCCTGTAATCACGCCCGCAAAGGTTGTATCACTGTCGTCAGTAACCGTCAGGGTGTTGTCTCCGAGATTGACCAAACCGCCCGTGGTACCGCCACCGGCCAGTGCGCCGATCGTCTCGTCATTATTGAGCTGCAAGATGGCACCATCAACGTCGGCGATTGTCACGGTACCACTGTCACCGATCGCATTGCCGCCGGAAGCGATCACTGTTCCAGCCGAAATCGTTGTCCCGCCGCTATACGTGTTGTCACCGCTGAGCGTCAAGGTGCCGGTGCCGTTTTTGACCAGTGCGCCAGCACCGCCTGCGGCATCCTCAATCGCGCCGTCAATGGAGGAATCGCTGTCATTGGTGCCGATGATCAGGGCATCATCGCCGGAGATGCTGAAGTCAGTGGCGCCGCTGATCTGGCCAATTTCAAGCGTACCGCCATTGACCGTAATATTGTTGTCTGAACCAGTGATAAGCAGCAGGTTTGCGACATCAACCGTACCACCGTCTTCCACGGTGAAGATAAAGGGAGCCGTCAGAGACAGATTATTCACCGACAACAGACTGCCGTCGCCGGTGACTGTACTTGAACTGGAACTTTGAGTGGAGCTGGAACCTCGGATTAAAAAGCGGTCTGCCGATACTTGTGCACCACTCTGAATGGCGATGCCACCATCATTGCCATCACCAGCACCGACAGATAGATCCCCGCTGAGGGTTAACGTTGCATTCTCTTTAACAATGAGGCTTCCATCGCTGCTGCCATTGTCCCATACGAGCACGTCGTTACCAGTCAATGATGTGCCATTACCGGTTATCGTCAACGTATTGCCTCTAGCCCATGCGCGGCCTGATGTGTTGTCCAATGTAACAACCGCGCCGGCTTGAAGGGTGATATCGCCGCCAAAGGCATGCAACGCTATGTCATTCGTGTTGGTCAGATTGACATGGGCGCCATCCAGGATGACCGTGCCGCTTGCTGATGTAAGGGTATCAAAGGTTGAGGAGGTAAATTCGTCACCACCGCTGAGGGTGAGGGTGCCGGTACCGGTCTTCTCAAAGGTAGAATTACCGTTGATCGTGCCTGAAACTTTAAGTTCGGCGTTCTCACTAATAGACCAGTTGCTGAGGGTGCTTCCCAGATTGATGTTATTAAAGATGCGGTGTGTAGCCGTTCCCGTGACAATGATGTCGCCGGTAATGAGCGTAAGGGTGTCGGAGCTTATCGTATCAGATAGGGAATAATTGGTGGTGCCACCAAAGTTCAGTTCTTGGATTGTGCGGCTGCCATTAAGCTCGACAAATGTATGGGAGGCAGGACCGCTGAAAACGACGATGTCGTCGCTGTCAGGCACACCGCTGGAGGTGCTCCAGTTGCCGGATGTGCTCCACAGCGAGTTCTCACTGCCATCCCATGTGAAGGTAGCAGCTGAAGCGGGAGACGCAGTAAAATTGGCCGTATTAATAGCAATTAATGCCATAGCGGCAGGCAGCAAAGATGCTGTTCGAACAGGAGTTTTCATCTGCTTATTAACCTCCAAAACAAGCGATTACACCGGGCAGGATCGGATGCATTCGATTGAATGAGATTCAAGTATTTTTTGGTAAAGCTTTTTGAAACCCCCGAATAACCCATCTGATTTGCATCAATCTGTGTGCGTCGCTGTAATAACAGTCACGATTCGCAAACCGCTGCCTGAGAAATGCATGAAGAACACAGATGGAACGACGCAACAAGCAATTAGGACTAATGAATGGGATGATGCCCGCACTGAGATCAACCGCACCGTTGATGCCGAGTGATCCATTTGCAGCGTTGAATTCCAATGTGCCTGACGCACCAGCAATATCCACGCTCACATCAGCATTCGATGTTTTGCTGTTCGTGATAGACGCATTGGGATTAAACGTGAGTGAGCCAGTGCCTTGTAGGTCATAGGTACTGTCTACGCCGGTACTGAGAAATTCCAAGCCGTTGATATTGGTGTAGGCTGTGTCAAGACCCGTAATGGGAATCGCGGGATCGCCGCCTGTATCGAAACCGGACTGAACGAAGATGCTACCGTCGACATCAGCTGTTGGTGCTGTGCTATTTATCCAGTTCGCGCTATCCTGCCAACTGTTGTTGTTTTGCGTATCAAAAAATGTAACATCAGCGCCAATAGTACTACTGCTCAACAACAAACCGACCGCGCCAAGGCTCATGCCTATACGACTGATAGTGATCATTCCGTTGATCATGACACTTATTCCATTATTAAAGACTGCAACCACATTGAAATAAGAAACCAACACACAGATACCGGCAGCAAACTGATGCACTAAAGAACTGAAAGAACAAAATCCTGCCGAATGTTAAACCCGACACAACAAGTAATATTAAGACAAAAGATATGGAAATACCTGTAGCAAGCACATCATGTCCTGTATCTATCTACAGGCGATAATGTACATGCCAAATCTTCATCATGTTACGCAGAAACCCTTGTAAATTTAGCACCTGTGCAACCACATAAGATCACACAACACGAATTTGAAATCAGCTTGTTTGTCTTTCCTGACCCAACACCAATAAGTAAATATCAATCCAATCAGTACGATAACCGTTATCGTCTGTAAGCTTTACCGGCTATACCATCGCCTTCTATGCTACCTACATTTACTTTCTCACCTAACCGACACAATGGCACACATAGGTTTGTGTGCTGACGAATGTCTCCATCAAAAATGGACAGACTAATCTGCTCTACTTGCGTGTAGGTTTGCTTAGGCACCGCAGCAAGGAAAGCCTAGCCCCTCGATAGAGATTTAGCGGTGTTTGACCGTGTCTCCAGCAGTGCCTACGCGACTGGTGAAGAAGTACGATGGGAATGAGGATGTGAAGGGCCGAAGGAGGAGCCCCAAACAATTAAATTAGTTAATCAATTGGGATTAACTAATTTAATTGAAGCAGTTTTAAATATAAGCAAAATATCACAAACTACTCACATCATAAGTACTGTAAAAATCCAGTTGTATGTTTTTTTGGTAAGAGTATGTTTCTTTAGATGTGCAAGTCATGCAAAAATTTAGAGCTGCTTCATATAACGGATTAAAACTTTTGATTTTATTTTCATTTGTGGTAAATATCATGTCCTGATTTTTAGCTCGAATACGTATTGTTATGCGGAGCTTGGGCAAACTCAGTGCGTCTCATTGAAAGATAGAGCGCATCTGAATTTATTGCATGCAACGGCATGCTTCTATTCAAAGGAGAGGAAGAAAGATGAAAGCACCCCTTCAAACGAGTTCATTGCTACCTGCAGCAATGGCGTTGATCACCATCGGTACAGTCGGCTTCACCGCGAGTCCCGCATCGGCGACTATTTGCGCATGGGACGGTAGTGAAAACAGCCTGTGGGGAACGGAAAACAACTGGAAATATGTCAATGCTTCTAATGTACTCGTCGATGGTATTGTGCCTGATAGCAATGACATCGTCACTTTCAACGACTTGCAAAGCCCTCAAACGACATACGTCGAGCTTGATGGCAGCCGCGTCGTTGATGAATTATGGTTTGAGGGCGCTACTGGTTACACCCTTACGGATTCGACCAGTCTTGACACCCTGACCATCAGCAGTGGCAACATCACCACGATCGGTTCAGCCACACATCATATCTGGAATACGATCAATTTGGGTGGCGAAGGTACATGGAACATTGGTGAGGAAAGTGCACTCAGGGTCTACAGCACTATCAACTTCAACCACAAATTAACCAAAACAGGTACCGGCACACTCACATTCACAGGCGGC
The DNA here is from genome assembly GCA_016350165.1 of Planctomycetota bacterium. Lineage (GTDB taxonomy): Bacteria > Planctomycetota > Phycisphaerae > Phycisphaerales > Phycisphaeraceae > Poriferisphaera. The sequence continues at coordinate 1,012,884 of CP066225.1, forward strand.
AACGTTGATGATCCGTCAAGTGTTGACAGCCTTGTATCTTCAGAAGGTCATCTGATCCTAGATGGTGCCTACATAAACGTTACGTTTGGCAATCCGTTTCCAGCGACAGGGGGAGTTAAGGCAAATGGCGGCGACATTACACTAAAGAATGGGACGCAGGTCGCCATGAATCAATTCGGCGGAGTCAAGAATGGGACACTGATTCTTACCGGCAACGGCACGAAACTGTCGGGGAGGGGCCTCGATGTGGCTGAAAGTAACAACAGCACCGGCAGTGTTGTGGTGAAAGATGGTGCTAAGCTAGACATTAGTAGCCTCATGTATATTGCGTACGCTGGTGATGCCGATTTGACTGTGCAAAACGGTGGAACCGTTTCGACAGGGATCGTTACGGCTGGCGTCCTTGAATCTGCAAGTGGCAGCATTTTGGTAGATGGTAACAATAGCACGTTAACTGCAGGCGGCATGAATTTAGGTGGGCAAACATCGGCGCAATCTAAGGGTACAGGCACATTGACCGTGCAGAATGGCGGCAAAGTTACAAGCGAAGATATCACACATGTATGGTCGACCACCAGCAACATCACTCTCGACGGCGGTACATTCGAGACCAACCGGCTTTTTGGTAAAGGGACAATTAACATCTCCGGTGGTGACAACGCCTTGACCGTCGGCATCAATAACGGGAGTTCCACCTTTGATGGTCTTTTTAAAGATATAAGTGATCCGATTCACGATGTAGGCTATGAATTTGGCAGGATTACTAAAGCCGGTACCGGCACGTTCACCCTCACAGGTGGCACCGATGACGATCCTTCAGAGATCGGTATCCTTTCATCAGAAGATGGTGAGGTTATTCTGGATGGTGCTCATGTTAACCTCAAAAGTATTTATTCCAATACCAAATCGGCATTGTATGCCAACGGCGGCAACGTTACGCTCCAGAACGGTGCGGATGTAGAGTTGCATCCACTCAGTGGTTATGCATGGGTTCAAGACGGCGCATTGAGCATCACTGGCGAAGGTAGCCAATTATCTGCCTATACGACGTATCTGCACAATAACGGTTCACTCGTTGTAGATGCTGGTGGCGCATTGCAAACCGCTCGGCTCACCGGCAACGGCACGGTCAATATCTCCGGCGACGATGCGTTGACCGTTGGCCTCTATAACAACAGCTCCACCTTCCACGGCACGATTACCGGCACGGGCACGCTGACCAAGACCGGCAGTGGCGTCTTCGCCCTCACCGGCGGTAGCGCCAACAATCCTTCAAACTTCGGCTACCTCAGTTCTGAAGGCGGCTCGGTCACCCTCGATGGCGCCAATGTCAACCTGACCGGGTCATCGTATTCTCTCACCCTCGACGGCGGTAATGTCACCCTCAGAGGCGGCTCAGGTGTTCAGTTGTCGAGTACGCAGATTACGGACGGCGCGTTGACAATTACCGGCAGTGGCACGTCAATGAATGGCACGAGCCTGGTTTTATTGGATGAAAACGGCAGCCTCGTCGTCGAGGATCAGGCGGCCTTGGACCTCACGGGTGGCCTGCAGATCGGCCTCATCGGCACTGGCAATCTGGCGGTGCAAAGCGGCGCAGCAGTCTCGGCGGATAATGTGAACATCGCCGGATCAGACGCGGGTCTGGTGACCGGTAGCGGCAGCAAGCTGTCGGCCAATTGGCTGCATATAAGTACATACGACGGCAATAGCCGCATACTCACCGTGAGCGATGGCGCTACAGTTGAGGTCGCAGATACAACCTATTTGTCATACGACGGCATCGCCCTGAACATCGATAGCGGCACGCTTAAGACGGATAAGCTGAACTCCGACCTTAACACCTTGAAGCAGCCAACGATCAATCTCTCCGGCAACAGTGAGCTGATCGTCGGCATCAACAACGGCGACTCAATCTACAAGGGCGTGATCCAGGATGATGCAAGTGGTTTGAGCACGTTCACCAAAACCGGTACCGGCACATTTACGCTCTCCGGCGACTATATCGATGCCCCCTCAAGCATCGGCCGCCTCGTTGCCACAGACGGCACCGTCATTCTGGATGAGGTTCACGTCAACCTGACCGGCACCGCCTTCGATGCACAATCTGCCCTCTCCGCTGACGGCGGCGACATCACCCTCCAGAACGGCGCGGTTGTTCAGCTCAATAACACATCTGGTGCAGCGTGGGTCAACGGCAGTGCTGTGACTGTCACAGGTAACGGTACCTCGCTAAATGCTGGTCTTGGCATGACCGTGCAAAACAACAACGGTAATACTGGCAGTCTCATTGTGAAAGACGGAGCCGCATTAGATCTCACTTATCTGAGCATCGGCGACGATGAATCTGGTGAGATGACTGTTGAAAGCGGCGCAACAGTGTCGGTTGACTACGCGACCTTCACCAATTCCAGCACAGGTTCGGTTACTGGCAGTCAATTGTCAGCTAAGGAACTGACGCTACGCGATGCCAGTGCACTGACCGTGAACAATGGCAGTACTGTTGAAATCGCAGATGTGACGAATGTATGGTCCTCCGCAGACAACAGCCTCACTATTGATGACAGCACACTACGAACCAATCGCCTTAACGGTAGCGGAACGGTAAGTATCTCCGGCAATGATGCCCTGACCGTCGGCATCAACAACGGCAGTTCCACCTTCTATGGTCAAATTCAAGATGCTGCAGGCGGTGCGGGCAGTCTTACTAAAACAGGCTCGGGCACTTTCACCCTTACCGGCAACAACACCTACACCGGCAACACTTTTGTCACCGACGGCACGTTGCTGGCGAGCAACACAACAGGCTCGGCAACCGGCAGCGGAGAGGTCGCTGTATTTGATGGCGGCACACTCGGCGGTAACGGCATGATTGCTAGCAAGGTCTTCATTAATGATGGCGGCACGCTCGCTCCCGGTGAGTCGGCAGGCCATCTGACGGTGAATGATGTTGTATTCGGCATGGGTTCAACTTTTGAAGTCGAACTCGGCGGATTGGAAGCCAGCACCGAATACGACGTCTTGTCGGTACTCGGCTATGCCATACTTGACAACGGGCCATTGCTGGAAGTTTCGCTGATTGACGGGTTCGAACTCGACTTCGGTCAGCATTTCGAGATCGTTAATGTTGGCGATAGACTGATTGGCGGGTTTAATAGTCTGGTCGAAGGCGCACGCGTGAGCAGTTTCAATGACATTGATTTGTTCATCACGTATCAAGCTGGTGATGGCAACGACATCGCACTATATACCACCGCGATTCCCGAACCCGCTTCCTTCGTGCTGCTTGGACTTGGGGGGCTCACTTTTATTCTTCGAGAAAAACGTTGTACTCCCGAAAGGCGTTCCGCTTAACACAGGCTGCAACACTGAATCAAAATTGAAACACATGGCCGTCTTGAAAAACAAGGCGGCCTTTCTTGTTGAACCAACCAAGTGAAGGATATAGATTCAGTCAAACGAAGAATGTTTCATAGCTGCTGGTCAAGAAAAGAAGATACTCCAATGTTTTGACCTGCTGTTTGCTCGGTACAAAAATGATCCAGGAGATTCAAATACCTCAGGTTGTAAATGTATATTAGAGTTGACGCTGCCTCAATATTCAACCGTACCTAGCAATGTACCCATACCCATTTTTATAGCCATCTAAGAGTTGCTTTGCGGGAGCAAAAACTGGCATGTCTAAGTATTCAATATTTATAAGAGGCTTCAAAAATACGATAGATCACAACTTTTCTGTTTAACCTGCTAATAGCCAATTGTTGTACAAACTCGCATCAATAACACAATACACACCAGCTCTCGTAAGTATTTCAAAAAATTGCTCTGCTGACTTTTGCGTAGAACAATTAGAGCCACCTCGGTAGCAGATGCAAAGGCAAGCATGCCACGGTGCTGCCGGAGAGATACCGCTGTTTGGCATTTTGAATGCATTGAATTGGGGTTTTACTAAGATAATCTCAAACGCTCAAGCCAAGACGCTGGTACTGATCATGTAAAGCAATACCAACCCGACAGCATTGTCTGCACTGTTGATCTTAATAGTCTCTTTATTTATGTAATAACTTTGCAGCAAGATGAAATACACTAAACTAATCTAGAATCACAGCTTTATCGAATCTCTAATAGTACTAGTAATATCCATGTATCAATTTTCGTCAACTCACAGTATCCATGTTTAATAATGATTCTGTTTGCGGCTTCACATGAGCTACGACTTGCTTATTATTACAATTAAAGATTTGAGGTTCCCCCCACGTATAATGGTGGCTCCGGGCGAGAAGGGGAGGAACCTCAAACTGTCAGCAAGTACGCAATCGATTGACGCTCAGAAGAAAGTTAGAAGCTGATCCTAACACCTGCATAGATGTTGCTCACGATAAAGTCATCCGGCGTAAACTCGGTGTTATACTGAACCGTAAAACTGATCGGTGCCTTGTGGCTGATGCCGATCAGGTTCACGCCGATCAGCCCCGAGTCACGGCCAGTGCCGATACCTGTGTAACTAAACGACTCACCACCTGCCGGCATACCCACGTTAACTGTATCAATCGGATCAAGGTATTCATGTTCCCACGAACCAACCAGTTCCGGCACAAACAGCATCTCTGAGGTGTCATACTCATACGTCGCTCTAAAACCAAGCCGGGTCACAAACGAGTTACCGTTGAACGCACCCACATCAAGGTTCAGGTCTTCTGCACCCGTTTCACTGTGTGAACCGATCTGCAGGTTCACCCACTGCAACGCCAGCTGCGGACCGATACCCCAATTGCCTTTCTTGAACTCGTAACCACCGGTCGCAAGCGTCTGCAGGTAAAAACCGGTTGGGTCCGACTCCGCTACGCGATCAATCGCACCAAAACGAATACGCCTGTTGTTTTCATAGAAGTTAACGCCGCCGCCAAACAGCCCTGAGGCATAAAAACCATCCTCGTTAAACCACGTCATGTACATGCCCGTGTTAATGCTGTTGAACGAGCTGGTGCCCAGGCCATTGTCCACCGTGATCCCGGTGTTTGAATAACCTAAAAAGGCGCCTGCTGCTAGCGTATCCAAAACCCTGTAGTCAAAGCCCAGGGTCACACCACCGGTGTTGAATTCAAAACCCGCCTGGCTTTCCTGTGAATCAAAATCGCCGAACGTGCCAAAACCATTTACCCATGCGCCCCAGACATCCTTACCAGTACCACTAAAGCGATTGGTCTCCTGCTGCTGCTCAAGCGTCTGCTGAGTTTGCATTGCTAAACCGATTGCAACCTCGGGATCGGCGGATTCTTCAGCAGTGGATGCTTGTGGTGTCTGAACTTGCAGGTTATTAGACCACAACTGCGGCAGACCGTAACGCAATTCGTTGAGCCGGCCGTTGAAGTTGTTGTTCTGCACGTCGATGCCTTTGAACGTCGCTTGAGCCTGCGGAACAAGATAGTGCGGCACCAACTGATCGAATGCGGCAACCAACTGTGCATCCGTGAGTGTTTGCAGCTGGCTAATCACTGTCGCGATATCGCCTGTTGGATTGCTATCTGCAATTTGCGCAAAGGCTGCGGCCGCAGAGGCAAGGCGAGGATCCGTCACAACCTCTGTAAATGAAACTCCAATCAGTTCAATCATAATGTCGTTGGCGTTGTAAATAGCTTTGACATTAAATGAACCTAAGTTCTCGAAGATCGAACTGAAGGTGCCGCTCACACCACCATCGGATTCGAGGATCGTGAAGGTGTCGCCGTCGGTTGGCGTGTAACCTGGCAACCCAATAACGTTCAGCGTGCCATCAACATCGGCTGTGCCATCTACATCAATCAGGTCGTTGCCGACGCCTGCACCTGCGGTCGATTCGATCTCCATGTCGTACACGCTGGTGCCGGTCAGTGTCAGGTTGCCGCCAATCGCCATGGTTCCCGGACTATTGCCCGGTGACATCCTGCCGGAGTTGTTGTAGTTACCGGCTAAACTCATCGCACCACTGAGCATCGCGCCGTTGGCCACATTTATGTTGGCGCTGGCCATGTTGCCATTAACGATCAAGATGCCCTCATTAACCGTTGTGTCACCGGTGTAGGTATTGTCGTTGTGGCTTAGAACCAGTGTGCCACTGCCTTCTTTAATGAAGTCGCCAGTCCCTGATATCACACCGGCATAAGTTGCATCATTCTCGTCGCCGACCGTCAGCGTGTTACTCTGCAGGCTGACCTCGCCGCCTGTAGAGCCGCCACCGACCAGTGAGCCGATCGTCTCATCCGCATCCAGTAGCAACGTTGCACCATCAACATCAGCGAGTGTCACGGTGCCGCTGTCAATAATCGCATTACCACCACTAGCAACGACAGTACCTTCATTAATATCGGTACCACCACTATAGGTATTTTGACCAGTAAGTGTCAGCGTACTAATGCCTTCTTTGGTTAAGCCACTCGTACCGCTAATCACACCATCAAGGGTCAGGTCATTGTCGCCGGTAATCGTTAAGTCATTATTCAACGTCACAGCATTACCAAGCGTGACGCTGCTAATCCCTGTACTTAACTCTGATACGCCTGACACGGTTAATAAGCCATCGCCGATTGCATTATCGCTACTGACCGCAATACCACCGGCTGAAAGCGTCGTGCCACCACTGTAGGTGTTGGTGCCGCTAAGCGTCAGTGTGCCAACGCCTTCTTTGATTAATCCACTCGTACCGCTAATCACACCATCAAGGGTCAAGTCATTGTCGCCGGTAATCGTTAAGTCGTCATTCAACGTCACAGCGTTACCAAGCGTAACACTGCTGATACCGGCACTTAACTCTGATACGCCTGACACGGTTAATGTACCGGAGCCAATCGCATCGTCGCTACCGATCGTAATACCACCAGATGAAAGCGTCGTACCGCCGCTGTACGTGTTGTCATTGGTAAGCGTCAGCGTGGAATCACCGTTTTTGGTGAAACCGCCATCGCCTGAGATCACACCGTCAAGCGTCAGGTCATTATCGCCTTCAAATGTCAGGGTGATTTGATCGTCGATGCTGATATCGTTCGCAATCATACGTTCATCAGCAGACGACTGAAGGATCGAATCGCCGACGACTTGCACATCGCCTGAACTAAAGGCAGTATCGCTGGAAAGCATAACGGTTACGCCGTCCAATGTGGTGTTGCCTGCAAATGTGTTGTTGCCACTGAGTGTCACAAAAATGTTGGGTGACACGGTCAGATCCCCATCGCCAACAATATTGCCAGAAATCTCAAAGTCGAATTCACCGAACAGGTCTAAGGTTATGCCATCAGCAATGGTGAAGTTATTGGTCATATTGATATCGTCGGTCGAAACGGACAACTCAAAATCGCCGGTCACGTCCACATCGCCGGTGCCTAGGGCACTGCTATGGCCGATGACAACGCCGCCACTCTGGAAAGTGGTGCCTCCCTCATAAGTGTTAACGCCGTTGAGGGTGAGGGTGCCATCTGTATCGATTTCCAGACCGCCGAGGCCACTGAGAACACCGTCGAGTGCAAGGTCATTGTCGCCGGAGACGGTTAGGGCGATTTGATCGTCGATGCTGATATTGTTGCCAACAGTACGCTCGTCAGCGGACGACTGAAGATTCGCATTGCCTGTAACACTCACGCTACCCTCGCCGAGTGCATCGTCATGACCGAGCACGACATCGCCATCTGCAAGCGTGAAACCGCCGGCAAATGTATTGTCGCCGCTTAACGTTAGTGTACCGCTGCCTTCTTTGGTTAACGCGCCTGTGCTGCCAATCGTACCGTCGAGTGTCAGATCATTGTCGCCAGTAACGGTTAAATCACCACTTAGAGTGATCGCGTTATCAATCGTAATGCCGTCGGAGCCAGCCTGTAATATTTTTGGTGCAATGTTCGATACCACCGTCAGCGTGCCACTGCCAAATGCATTATCGTGTCCTACCGTGAGTGTACCAATACTAAGCGTTGTACCCCCGCTATATGTATTGTCACCATTCAGCACTAGCACGTCATTGTTAGTACCCGTTTCTCGAACTAGCGCGCCCTCGCCACTAATCACACCGTTAAATGTTGTGTCTATACCAGTATTAACAACCCAGTTTGCATTCAATACCATATCGTTATCAAACGTTTCAGTACCGCTAGAGTAGAAGTATGAAGTGTCATTGATTGTTATTGTGCCGGTACCGAGCGCGCCTGTGGTGGCGGAGACGAGTGTGGCACCATTCAGAGTAATCCCGCCGGAGAAACTGTGAGTATTTGAACCCAGATAAACGCTCCCACTATTGATGGTAATACCGCCACCACCACCACTACCATCGTCAGTGATCGTACCACGGAAGTCTATACTGCCTTCGATCGTCATGACGGAATTACCCAAATCAATATCATTATCAATTTGTGGGCCGTAATGATGTACTGGGCCTACAGTTTCCCCGCTTTGAAGTGTCGCATCACCGGTAAAATTCACGGTGCCAGTGCCAAGCCGATTGTAATTAAGGCCACTATCTGGCACGCCCTTAAGTACGATAGTGCCGCCAGCAATCGTCGTGTCGCCGCTATAAATATTAACGCCGTTCAACGTCAACGTGCCGCTATCATTTTTCACTAATCCACTCGTACCGCTAATCACACCATCAAGGGTCAAGTCATTGTCGCCGGTAATCGTTAAGTCGTCATTCAACGTCACAGCGTTACCAAGCGTAACACTGCTGATACCGGCACTTAACTCTGATACGCCTGACACGGTTAATGTACCGGAGCCAATCGCATCGTCGCTACCGATCGTAATACCACCAGATGAAAGCGTCGTACCGCCGCTGTACGTGTTGTCATTGGTAAGCGTCAGCGTGGAATCACCGTTTTTGGTGAAACCGCCATCGCCTGAGATCACACCGTCAAGCGTCAGGTCATTATCGCCTTCAAATGTCAGGGTGATTTGATCGTCGATGCTGATATCGTTCGCAATCATACGTTCATCAGCAGACGACTGAAGGATCGAATCGCCGACGACTTGCACATCGCCTGAACTAAAGGCAGTATCGCTGGAAAGCATAACGGTTACGCCGTCCAATGTGGTGTTGCCTGCAAATGTGTTGTTGCCACTGAGTGTCACAAAAATGTTGGGTGACACGGTCAGATCCCCATCGCCAACAATATTGCCAGAAATCTCAAAGTCGAATTCACCGAACAGGTCTAAGGTTATGCCATCAGCAATGGTGAAGTTATTGGTCATATTGATATCGTCGGTCGAAACGGACAACTCAAAATCGCCGGTCACGTCCACATCGCCGGTGCCTAGGGCACTGCTATGGCCGATGACAACGCCGCCACTCTGGAAAGTGGTGCCTCCCTCATAAGTGTTAACGCCGTTGAGGGTGAGGGTGCCATCTGTATCGATTTCCAGACCGCCGAGGCCACTGAGAACACCGTCGAGTGCAAGGTCATTGTCGCCGGAGACGGTTAGGGTATCGTTCAAGGTAAAAGTGTTCGCAAGCGTCACGCTGCTGATGCCAGCAGTTAATCCTGATGCGCCTGCTACTGTGACAGAGCCGGTGCCGAACGCGTCGTCACTGTTGACTGTGGTCACGCCGCCATTCAGCGTCGTGCCGCCGGTAAACGTATTGGCACCGCCGAGCGTCAACGTACCGGTTCCTGTTATCGCCAATGAACCCGTGCCTGAGATCACACCATCAAAGATCGTATCGCCACCAATCGTGAGCGTGTTGTCTTGAAGATTGACTTCACCGCCTGTGGAACCGCCGCCGGTCAGCCCGCCGATTGTCTCATCTGCATTGAGTTGCAACATTGCGCCGGCAACGTCGGCAATGGTCACGATTCCGGTGTCGCCGATCGCGTTACCACCCGAAGCGATGATCGTGCCAGCATTAATATTAGTGCCACCACTGTAGGTGTTGGTGCCGCTGAGCGTTAATGTGCCGCTGTCTTCTTTTATTAATCCACTCGTGCCGCTAATCACACCATCAAGTGTCAGATCATTAGAACCGATAGCGATCAAGTCACCATTCAATGTGACATCATTATCAATGGTAATACCGCTACTACCAGCGCTTAATGATGTTGTAAAAGCTGGATGTATTGACTCTGCCACGGTTAATGCGCCGGTGCCGAGTGCGTTATGGCTGCCGACCTGGATGACACCGACGTTAAGCGTCGTACCGCCGCTGTATGTATTGTTACCGTTCAGTATCAGCACATAATCGCTAGCTGTCTCATCTATTGTTAATGCGCCCGTACCACTAATCACGCCGTTTACTGTTGAACCTTTATTGGGATCCATCATGAGATCCGCATTCAATACGACATCGTTATCAAACGTGAGATAATCAACTTCAAACTCGAGTTCCGACTCGCCTGCAATCGTCAGCACACCAGAGCCGAGAGCATTGTCGTCGCGGATGGCGAGTACACCACTGTTCACAGTCACACCGCCGGTGAATGTGTTACTGCCGCCCAGATAGAGCTTCCCTGGCCCGTCGTGGACAATACTGCCGCCATCACCGGAAATATCACCAGAGAAATTCAGATCGCACTCAACAGTGGTCGTGGTCATGACATGATCATTCAGATTAATATCATTATCAATCCAAACGTTGGCCCAATTGCTCGGATTTGTTCCTCCTTGAATTCCTGCATCACCGGTAAAGATCACGGTGCCGGTACCAAGTCGGTGGTAGTTTATACCGGAACTATTGACGCCAAGGAGTTCGATTGTGCCGCCAGCAATCGTTGTATCACCGCTGTAAGTGTTGTAGCCGTTCAGCACAAGCGTGCCGTCGCCCTCTTTCACTAATCCGCTCGTGCCGCTGATATTACCGTCAAAGGTCAAATCGTTATCGCCGGATACGGTTAGGGTATCGTTCAAGGTAAAGGTGTTCGCAAGCGTGACGCTGCTGAGGCCAGCAGTTAATCCTGATGCGCCTGCTACTGTGACAGAGCCGGTGCCAAACGCGTCGTCGCTGTTGACTGTGGTCACGCCGCCATTCAGCGTAGTGCCGCCAGTAAACGTATTGGCACCGCCGAGTGCCAGCGTGCCGGTTCCTGTTATCGCCAATGAACCCGTGCCTGAAATCACACCATCAAATGTCGTATCGTCATCGCCGCCAATCGTGAGCGTGTTGTCTTGAAGATTGACTTCACCGCCTGTAGAACCACCGCCGGTCAGCCCGCCGATCGTCTCGTTTGCATTGAGTTGCAACATTGCACCGGCAACATCAGCAATAACCACGAGGCTACTATCACCAATCGCGTTACCACCTTCAGCGATGATTGCGCCAGCATCAATATTGGTACCGCCGCTGTATGTGTTGGTTCCGGTCAGCGTTAACGTGTGATCCCCATCTGTTTTATTTAATCCGCTCACGCCACTAATATCACCGCCGAGTGTCAGATCATTGGAACCAATAACCTGCAATTCAGTTTCCAATACGATGTCATTCGCAATCGCAACACCATCGACGCCAGCACGTAATGATGCTGTTGCAGGAGGATCAGTTGGCAAACCTGATATCGGTGTTGTGTCCACCGTGAGCGTGCCGGTGCCGAGTGCATTATCGTGGCTAACTTGGAGTATGCCCGTATCAAACGTCGTACCACCGGTATACGAGTTGTCACCACTTAGCGTCAGCGTGACGTCATTACTACTATCTTGTGTTAAGGCGCCATCGCCACTAATCACACCCGTCAAGTTCATATACGAGGAATAGTAATCAAGCTCTAAATCCGCATTCAATACGATATCGTTATCAAGCGTTAGGTTCTTAAAATAAGATGACATTCGCGAGGCACTATTAATCGTCAACACGCCGGTGCCGAGACCGGTATCAGTATAAACGTAAAGTGTACCACCGTTCATTGTCACACCGCCAGTGAATGTGTTATCAGCATCCAGGACTAGTCTCAATGGCCCGTTGTGAACAATACTGCCGCCATCACCGGAGATACTACCGTAAAATCTCAAAATGGTCTCATCAGTGGAAGTAGTCAAGGTATAACTATCCAGATCAATATCATTATAAATATTAACTACCTCCGAAGACTGCTTTTCTCCAGATCGAATTTCCGCATCACCCATCAATTCCACGGTGCCGAAGCCAAGTCTATTTCCCATCTGGCCACTATCACGTCCACCCAAGAGTACGACCGTACCACCATGAATTTCTGTGCCGCCGCTATAAAGGTTGAAACCGTTTAGATAAAGCGTGCCACCACCCTTTTTTATCAATCTGCCGTTGCCGACGTTTGTGGTGATGTTGCCAAATTCGCTGATGACGTCGCCGTCGTCGAAGATGTTAGCGTTAAGGGTTAAATCAAGGTCGCCATCAACCGTTAAGGTACTATCCTCACTCATGGTAAAGGCATTAGCGACCCACACGCCATCTTCGTCATCGACGCCGGAGAGTAGTGATACCGCTCCGTTCAAGGTGATTGATTCGGTGCCGAACGCGCTGTCGCTGCCGATAACGACGATGCTACCATCATTCATCGTGGTGTCGCCAGTGTACGTGTTTGCACCATTCAACGTGAGCGTGCCGCCGCCGCCGTTAATGATCAATGGACCAAAACTGCTAATCACACCGTTGAGTGTCATATCATTGTTCTGATAAAAATGTAATCCTCCGCCGTAATCGATAGCAAAATTATTATCAAGTATTGCGCCGGTGTTTTCGCGAGAGTGTACGGCTACATACGATGTCGTTGTAAGTGTGCCGGTGCCAAATGCGTTGTCACTGTAAACGTACATTTGACCTTCTGCGTTCACATCGCCAGCGAAGCCTGAGTTATCGCCGTGCAATTTTATGATAGCACTCACGGTTGAATATCTTGCATCAAGAACAAGAAGAGCCTCGTCATTACCGATGATATCGCCATACAATTCTATGGTATGACCTTTATTTTCCACAGTTACTGCATGACTATTGATATTGATGTTGTTATTTATATAAATCTGATCTGATTTATTAGGATCATCGGTTTGAATTGTCGCATCACCCGTAAAGGTGATGGTACCGTAATCGCCGTTACCGTCGGCACCGCCGAATGCACTGCTGTTGCCAGTTATATCGATAATGCCATCAGAAATGGTCGTATCGCCGGTGTATGTGTTGGTGCCGCTGAGTGTCAGTGTGCCGCTACCCACCTTCAGCAGCTCGCCATCACCTGAGATCACACCCGACAGCGTCATGTCGCCCAGCTCACCCACCGTAAAGGTCTGGCCAGGATCAATCGCGATGTCATTATCAAGATCGGTCACGATGTCGGCAACGATCAATTCCGCGCTGCCAAGGATGGTTAGCGTCCCGTCGCCCAGTGCATCGTCGTTCATCACCTGCAGGATGCCGCCGCTGACGAGCGTCGCGCCCGTATACGTATTATGACCGCTCAGTGTCAGCGTGCTGTCGCCTTCTTTGGTCAGCCCGCCTTCTCCATCGATGTCGCCTGTGAGCAGCAGGTCGTAGGCCCCGCTCACTGTCAGGATGCTGTTCAGGCCAATGGTAAAATCGTTGCTCAGAGTGCGGTCGTCGTGATCTGACTCTAAGCTTGTATTAGCCGTCACGCTGATAACGCCAGCGCTGTCGCCGAAGGCGCTGTCGCTCCCCGCAATCACCGCACCACCCGACAGCGTTGTGTCGCCGGTGTACGTGTTGGTACCGCTGAGCGTCAGCGTGCCAGCGCCTTCTTTGATCAATGCGCCCGTGCCGGAAATAACATCGGTAAGCGTCAGATCATTATCGCCGGAGATGGTTAAGTCGTCATTCAACGTAAAAGCGTTCGCAAGCGAGATGCTGCTGAGGCCGGCACTTAAATCTGCTGCGCTGTTCAGGGTTACCGAGCCAGTGCCGAACGCGCTGTCGTTGCCGACCACGACGATGCTGCCAGCATTTAGTTCGGTGCCGCCTTGATACGTGTTCGCACCATTTAGTGTTAGCGTACCGCTAGCGCCTGGGCGAGTACCCAATCTGCCTGTACCGCTAATCACACCGTTGAGGGTCATATCATTGCCAACATCAAGCTGTAATAGGTTGTAAGGACCACCGTAATCGGTGACAACCATATTATTATCAAGCACGACACTACTGCCAGAAATTAAGGTTAGATACTTTCCGGACATATTTGTAAGTGTGCCGGTGCCAAGTGCGTCGTCATTGTAAACCCAAATATGACCTGACGCGGTTATATCACCAGCGAAAGACGAGTTATCGCCAAATAGGCTTATGATACGCAGAGAGCCTGCAAGATCTGCATCGAGAACAAGAAGGCTGTCTTCATCACCGGAAATATCACCATTGAGTTGTAGAGTACCAGATACAGAACTACCCAGTCTCTTGACGGTTACGTCATGACTACCAAGATCAATGTCATTATATACATCAATGTTAACCATACTGGTATCTATGGTCGCATCACCCGTAAAGGTCACGGTACCGTAATCGCCGTTACCGTCGGTACCGCCGAATGCTTGATTGGTGCCATCGATATAGACTGTGCCACCGGAAATGGTCGTGTTGCCGGTGTATGTGTTGGTGCCGCTGAGTGTCAGTGTGCCGCTGCCTGTTTTGGCTAATGCGCCCGTACCGCTAATCACATTGGAAAGCGTCAGATCATTGTCGCCGGAGATGGTTAAGTCGTCATTCAACGTCACAGCGTTACCAAGCGTAACACTGCTCGTACCTGCGCTTAATTCAGAAGCGCCATCCACGGTTAATGAACCAGTGCCAATCGCATTATCGTTGCCGACGGCAATGCCGCCAGCAGACAGCGTCGTGCCACCGGTGTATGTGTTGGTACCAGTCATCGCCAGTGTGCCGGTGCCGTCCTTGATCACGCCCACCGGCGTACTCGTTTGGGAAAAGCTCCCGGAGAAGGTCGCACTGTCGCTTCCGGCTACCGTGAAGGTGAAGTCCCCGAAGTTAGTCGGGAAGGTGACGTTTTCGCTATTGTCGTCGCCATCAGCCAGCGTGATCGAAGTGCGATAGACATCGAGCGTCACATCGTTACCGTCGCCGCCGACCGTATTGACAGCCGAAAAAAAGTCGCTCTGAGTATTCAGGTCGGTTCCGGAGGCAAACGTCCCGGTCACCGCATCGACGCCATCATTCTCGATGATCGTATGCGCGGTCAAAATCGCAAGGCTGCCGATGGAGCCAAAGGATTGAAGATCGAGTGTTGCATCGGTAATGTCGACCGTGCCCGTGACGTCGATCGTATCGGAAGCACCTGCGGCATCGATTTCGATTTCGACTGTGCCAGCAACCGCAAGATCCCCGGTGTAAAGGGTGCCGATGGAATTGCCGGGCGCGATCGTGCCGCCGCTGGCAACCGTCACTGCGTCTGAAAGCGTCCCCGTCCCAGCCAACGTGCCGCCGTTAACGGTTACTGCGCCGCCGAGCGCATTGTTCACCGCCAGCGTGCCGCCGCTGATCGTCGTCGGGCCGGTAAAGATATTGGTGCCGCTGAGTGTCAGTGTGCCGCTGCCATTTTTCACTAAGCTGCCCGTGCCGGAAATCACATCCGCGTAGGTCAGATCATTCGAACGATTGAATGCAAGCGTGCCATTATTAAGAACGTCACCCAGAATCGAACCGGTCGTACCACCGTTACCAATCTGCAGCGTTCCCGCGGAGATCGTCGTGCCACCGCTGTAGATGTTGGTGCCGCTCAGCACAAGCGTACCAGCGCCTTCTTTGGTTAAGACGCCGCTGCCATCAATCACGCCGGTAAGTGCCAAATCATGACCTGTATCGCCGGAGATGGTTAAGTCATCATTCAGCGTGAAAGCATTCGCAAGCGAGATGCTGCTCGCACCAGCACTTAAATCTGTTGTGCCATTCACGGTTACCGAACCGGTGCTGAACGCGCTGTCGTTGCCGACCACGATGTTGCCTGCATATAGCGTGGTGCCGCCTTCATACGTGTTCGCACCATTTAGTGTTAGCGTACCGCTAGAGCTCGGGTGAGTAGCCAATCTACCTGTACCACTAATCACACCGTTAAGGGTCATATCACTTTGAACCCTAAGCTGTAATAGGTCGTAAAAAGGATGGTGATCGGTGACCTCCATATTATTCTCAAGCACGACACTACTGCCAGAAGCTAAGGTTAGATCCTTGTCGGACATATTTCTAAGTGTGCCGGTGCCAAGCGCGTTGTCATTGTAAACGTAAAGGTTACCTGACGCGGTTATATCACCAGCGAAAGACGAGTTATCGCCACGTAGGATTATGACATTCAGATTGCCCGTAATTTCATTGTATGCATCGAGAACAAGATGGCTGTCGTCTTCACCGGAAATATCACCATGGAGTCCCAGGGGGAGACCACCAGTAAGGTTCTCGAAGGTTACCTCATGACTACCAAGATTGATGTCATTATGTACAGAAATACCATCAGTACTGCTATCTATGGTCGCATTACCCGTAAAGGTCATGGTACCGTAATCGCCGTTGACGTCGGTACCGCCGAATGCAGCGTTGGTGTTATCGATATAGATTGTGCCACCAGAAATGGTCGTGTCGCCGGTGTACGTGTTGATGCCGCTAAGCGTCAGCGTGTTGCTGCCATTTTTCACTAAGCTGCCCGTGCCGGAAATCACATCCGCATAGGTCAGATCATCCGAACGATTGAATGCAAGTGTGCCATTATTAAGAACGTCACCCTGAATCGAACCCGTCGTGCCGCCGTCGCCGATCTGTAGCGTTCCACCGGAGATCGTCGTGCCGCCGCTGTACGTGTTGGTGCCGCTGAGCACAAGCGTACCAGCGCCGGTTTTTGCTAATGCGCCGCTGCTGGTACCGTCGCTAATCACATTGGTAAGCGTCAGATCATTGTCGCCGGAGATCGTTAGTGTATCACTCAATGTGACAGCGTTCGCAAGTGTGACGCTGCTCGCACCAGCGCTTAGTTCAGAAGCGCCGTCTACGGTTAATGAACCTGTGCTGATCGCATCGTCGTTGCCGACTGTGATGCCACCGGCTGAAAGTGTCGTGCCGCCGCTGTAAGTATTGACACCGTTCAGCGTCAGCGTGCCGCTGCCTGTTTTTATCAAGGCGCCTGTGCCGTCAATCACATCGTCAAGCGTCAGATCATTGTCGCCGGAGATGGTTAAGTCATCATTCAACGTAAAAGCGTTCGCAAGCGTGATGCTGCTGATGCCGGCACTTAAATCTGTTGTGCCATCCACAGCGACTAAGCCGGTGCCGAACGCGCTGTCGTTGCCGACCACGACGATGTTGCCTGCATATAGCGCGGTGCCACCTTCATACGTATTCGCACCATTTAGTGTTAGCGTACCGCTATAGCCTGGATCAGTACCCAATCTGCCTGTACCGCTAATCACACCGTTAAGGGTCATATCATGACCAACCCTAAGCTTTAATAGGCTGTGAGCTTTACTGTAATAGGTGACCTCCATGTTATTATTAAGCACTACACTACTGGCAGCAGTTAAGGTTAGATACTTTCCGGACATATTTTTAAATGTGCCGGTGCCAAGTGCGTCGTCATTGTAAACCTTAATAATACCTGACGCGGCTATATCACCAGCGAAAGACGAGTTATCACCATGTATTGCCATGTCATACAGAACGGTTCCAAGATTTGCATCGAGAACAAGAAGACTGTTTGCATCGCCGGAAATATCACCCTCGAAGAATAGGGAGTTACTACCAGTATGGTTCGTGAAGGTTACGCCATAACTACCAAGATCGATGTCATTATGTATATTAATGCCATCACTGGCATCTACGCTCGTGTCACCTTCAAATATCACGGTGCCATATTCGCCGTTGCCATCGGTACCGCCGAATGCTTGATCGGTGCGATCGATATAGATTGCGCCACCGGAAATGGTCGTGTCGCCGGTGTACGTGTTGATGCCGCTGAGTGTCAGCGTGTTGCTGCCATTTTTCACTAAGCCGCCCGTACCTGAAATCACACCCGCATAGGTAATATCATCCGAACGATTGAATGCAAGTGTGCCATTATTAAGAACGTCACCCTGAATCGAACCGGTCGTGCCGCCGTCACCGATCTGCAACGTTCCCGCAGAGATCGTCGTACCGCCGGTGTATGTGTTGGTGCCGCTGAGTACAAGTGTGCCAGCGCCTGTTTTGGTTAATGCGCCGCTGCTGGTACCGTCACTAATCACATTGGAAAGCGTCAGATCATTGTCGCCCGAAACAGTTAAGGTATCGCTCAAAGCGATTGCATTCGCAAGTGTGACGCTGCTCGCGCCTGCACTTAATTCAGATGCGCCGTCCACGGTTAATGAACCTGTGCTGATCGCGTTGTCGTTGCCGACCGTGATGCCACCGGCTGAAAGTGTCGTACCGCCGCTGTAAGTATTGACACCGTTCAGCGTCAGCGTGCCAGCGCCTGTTTTTATTAAGGCGCCTGTGCCGCTGATCACATCGGTAAGCGTCAGATCATTGTCGCCGGAGATGGTTAAGTCGTCATTCAACGTGAAAGCGTTCGCAAGCGTGAAGCTGCTGAGGCCAGTATTTGCATTGAAACCAGCACTTAAATCTGCTGCGCTGTTCAGGGTGACCGAGCCGGTGCCGAACGCGCTGTCGTTGCCGACCACGACAATGCTGCCTGATCTTAGCGTGGTGCCGCCTTCATACGTGTTCGCACCATTTAATGTTAGCGTACCGCTAGTGCTCGGCCCAGTCCACAACCTGCCTGTTCCGCTAATCACACCGTTAAGGGTCATATCATTCTTAAGCCAAAGTATTAATAGGTCATAACCACCGTGTTTGGTGACAGTCATATCGTTATCAAGCACTACACTAGAGCCAGCAACTAAGCTTAGATACTTTCCGGGCATATTTGTAAGTGTGGCGTCGCCAAGTGCGTTGTCATTGTGAACGTAAAGGTCGCCTGACGCGGTTATATCACCAGCAAAAGACGAGTTATCGCCTTCTAGGCTTATGATACGCAGATAGCCATCAAGATCTGCATCGAGAACAAGATGGCTGTCTTCATCACCGGAGATATCACCTTTGAGGATTAGATCACCAGATATATCACTACTCAGTCTCTCGATGGTTACCTCATGACTATCAAGATCGATGTCATTATGTACATCAATGCCAACAGGACCGATCTCTATGGTCGCATCACCCGTAAAGGTCACGATACCGTAATCGCCGTTACCGTCGGCACCGCCGAATGCAGCATTGGTGTTATCGATATAGATTGTGCCATCAGAAATGGTCGTGTCGCCGGTGTACGTGTTAATGCCGCTGAGTGTCAGCTTGTTGCTGCCATTTTTCACTAAGCCGCCCGTGCCGGAAATCACATCCGCATAGGTAATATCATCCGAACGATTGAATGCAAGTGTGCCATTATTAACGATATCACCCTGAATCGAACCCGTCGTACCACCGTCACCGATCTGCAACGTTCCCGCAGAGATCGTCGTACCGCCGGTGTATGTGTTGGTACCGCTGAGTACAAGTGTGCCAGCGCCTGTTTTTGCTAATGCGCCGCTGCTGGTACCGTCGCTAATCACATTGGTAAGCGTCAGATCATTGTCGCCGGAGATCGTTAGTGTATCACTCAATGTGACAGCGTTCGCAAGTGTGACGCTGCTCGCACCTGCACTTAATTCAGATGCGCCGTCCACGGTTAATGAACCGGTGCTGATCGCGTCGTCGTTGCCGACCGTGATGCCACCGGCTGAAAGCGTCGTGCCGCCGCTGTAAGTATTGACACCGTTCAGCGTCAGCGTGCCGCTGCCCTCTTTGATCAAGGCACCTGTGCCGTCAATCACATCGTCAAGCGTCAGATCATTGTCGCCGGAGATGACCAAGTCGTCATTCAACGTAAAAGCGTTCGCAAGCGAGATGCTGCTCGCACCAGCACTTAAATCTGCTACGCTGTTCACGGTTACCACGCCGTAGTTATTGTTGCTGTCGGCGCCGCCGAACGCACTGTCCGTGCCGACGACAACTTTGATGCCAGCATCATTTATCCTAGTGTCGGCAGTATACGTGTTATCACCATTCAGTGTGAGTGTGACGTCACCACCACTATCATTTCTAATGTCCAGAATATACGCGTCGCTCCAATGTGAGCCGCTAATATCACCGTTCAAGGTCAGGTTATTGTTAACATAAAAATCCACGCCATCGTAATATTCGAGTACGAAATGATTGTTAAGTGTTGCCTCGCTACTTACCTTTATATCCAAATAACCCTTTGTCGCCAGCGTGCCGGTGCCAAATACATCATTATTGAAAACCTTCAATATACCACTTGCTTCGACATTGCCGGTGAAGGATGAGTTATCGCCGTGCAGTTCTATGCTCTTCTTATTACCGGTGCCAACTAGTGCATCGAGAACAAGAGTGCCTGTACCTGAGATATCACCTTCGAGGTATATAAAACCAAAAGTGGGCTCAATGGTCGTGGTATAACCATTGATATGAATATCATTCCATATCGTAGGAAAATCTGAAGTGTTTAGAATTGTCGCATCACCTTCAAATATTACGGTGCCGTAGTTGCCGCTAGCGTCGGTGCCACCGAACGCGCTGCTATTGCCACTGATATCGACTATGCCATCAGAAATGGTCGTGTCGCCGGTGTAGGTGTTGGTGCCGCTGAGTGTCAGTGTGCCGCTGCCATTTTTCACTAAGGCGCCCGTGCCTGAAATCACATCCGCATAGGTAATATCATCCGAACGATTGAATGCAAGTGTGCCACTATTAACGATATCACCCTGAATCGAACCCGTCGTACCACCGTCGCCGATCTGCAACGTTCCACCGGAAAGTGTCGTGCCACCGGTAAAGATATTGGTGCCAGTGAGTGTTAGCGTGCCAGCGCCTTCTTTGGTTAAGGCGCCCGTGCCTGAAATCACATCCGCGTAGGTCAGATCATCCGAACGATTGAATGCAATCGTGCCGCTATTCGCGATATCACCCTGAATCGAACCCGTCGTGCCGCCGCTACCATCGATTGGATCATAGTTACCGATCTGCAGCGTTCCATCGGAAAGTGTCGTGCCACCGGTAAAGGTATTGGTGCCGGTGAGGATGAAGGTGCCGCTGCCTTCTTTGATCAATGAACCATCATCTTGAATCAATCCGCCATAAGTGGAACTGCCACCATTGAAACCGACAGTCAGGGTGTTGCCATCAGCTATGCTTGTCGTCCCACCGCCTGTAAGTTGATCGATTTTGAGTGTGCCGCCATCAATGTTGAGGGTGTTAAATCCCCACTGTGTGGTTATGCCTGAAACTTCAACCGCACCAGACACAGTGAGTGTGCCACGTTCTAAAAGAACCGAGCCGAGGACAGAAGGAGTATCAACGGTACCACCGGCGAGAGTGGTGTTACCGGTACCACTATGAACCAATTGACCTGATCCGCTGATCACACCAGCATACGTATAATCATCCGAGCGTCTGAATTGAAGAAAGGAATAGTTGACAATGTCACCCCCAATCGAACCGGTTGTGCCGCCGTCACCGATCTGTAAGATGCCGTAATTAAGCGTGGTGCCGCCGGTATAAGTGTTCGCACCAGTGAGAATCAGGCGGCTGGCACCGCTATTGAGAACCAACTCGCCTACTCCGCTGATGTTGCCGTCATATGTGAGGCTATTTGCGCTGTGTTTGAATGCAAGCGTGCCATGATTAACGATGTCACCCTGAACCGAGCCGGTCGTGCCGCCGTTACCGATCTGCAGCGTTCCGGCTAAGATCGTGGTACCGCCGGCATAGGTGTTGTCGCCAGTGAGGATTAAAGTGTTGCTGGCTTGCTTGGTTAATGAGCCGCCTGCGCCGCTAATGATGCCGGTGATCTCTGTGTCATAACTTCCGGTCACTATCAGTTCTGTACCTGCACTGAGGTCAACATCGCTACCAATGCCGAGCGCCCCACTGGCAGTGTGGAATGTCAGCGTGCCTGCCGAACCAATAATCTTGTCGACGCTGACATTGTTGGTCGCTGATTTGTAGTTGTAGATTATCCCGCCGCTATTGAATGTGAGCGAGCCGGTGCCTTGGAGATCGTAGGTATTGTCGACGCCAGCAATGATAAATCGCAAGGTATCGATGTTGTGGTAATCATTGTCAATACCCGTAATAGGCATCGCGGGATCGCCGCCTGTATCGAAACCGGACTGAACGAAGATGCTACCGTCGACATCAGCTGTTGGTGCTGTGCTATTTATCCAGTTCGCGCTATCCTGCCAACTGTTGTTGTTTTGCGTATCAAAAAATGTAACATCAGCGCCAATAGTACTACTGCTCAACAACAAACCGACCGCGCCAAGGCTCATGCCTATACGACTGATAGTGATCATTCCGTTGATCATGACACTTATTCCATTATTAAAGACTGCAACCACATTGAAATAAGAAACCAACACACAGATACCGGCAGCAAACTGATGCACTAAAGAACTGAAAGAACAAAATCCTGCCGAATGTTAAACCCGACACAACAAGTAATATTAAGACAAAAGATATGGAAATACCTGTAGCAAGCACATCATGTCCTGTATCTATCTACAGGCGATAATGTACATGCCAAATCTTCATCATGTTACGCAGAAACCCTTGTAAATTTAGCACCTGTGCAACCACATAAGATCACACAACACGAATTTGAAATCAGCTTGTTTGTCTTTCCTGACCCAACACCAATAAGTAAATATCAATCCAATCAGTACGATAACCGTTATCGTCTGTAAGCTTTACCGGCTATACCATCGCCTTCTATGCTACCTACATTTACTTTCTCACCTAACCGACACAATGGCACACATAGGTTTGTGTGCTGACGAATGTCTCCATCAAAAATGGACAGACTAATCTGCTCTACTTGCGTGTAGGTTTGCTTAGGCACCGCAGCAAGGAAAGCCTAGCCCCTCGATAGAGATTTAGCGGTGTTTGACCGTGTCTCCAGCAGTGCCTACGCGACTGGTGAAGAAGTACGATGGGAATGAGGATGTGAAGGGCCGAAGGAGGAGCCCCAAACAATTAAATTAGTTAATCAATTGGGATTAACTAATTTAATTGAAGCAGTTTTAAATATAAGCAAAATATCACAAACTACTCACATCATAAGTACTGTAAAAATCCAGTTGTATGTTTTTTTGGTAAGAGTATGTTTCTTTAGATGTGCAAGTCATGCAAAAATTTAGAGCTGCTTCATATAACGGATTAAAACTTTTGATTTTATTTTCATTTGTGGTAAATATCATGTCCTGATTTTTAGCTCGAATACGTATTGTTATGCGGAGCTTGGGCAAACTCAGTGCGTCTCATTGAAAGATAGAGCGCATCTGAATTTATTGCATGCAACGGCATGCTTCTATTCAAAGGAGAGGAAGAAAGATGAAAGCACCCCTTCAAACGAGTTCATTGCTACCTGCAGCAATGGCGTTGATCACCATCGGTACGGTTTTCAGTACCACGTGCCCCGCCTCGGCTGATACCGTCAGATGGGACGGTAGTGAAAATTTATACTGGGACGAAAACAGTAACTGGACGCCTCTCGGCGCACCTGACGGCGATGATATTGCTCTTTTCAGCGGCGATACGCCTAATACGCATGTTGAGCTAAATGAAGACGTGACGGTTTGGGAGCTTTTATTTGAGGGCAACACCAATTACATCTTGTCCAATGCGACCAGCATGGGTAAACAGATAAGCCTCGGCAATGGCATTATCACCACTACCGGATCGGGTTCACACCGCATTGATAACGACTTGCTATTGCAGAGCCACGCCGACTGGGCCATCGAGGCCGATCTTGAGATACGCGGCAATATCAACGCGGGCAATAACATGCTGGACAAGTATGGCAGCGGCACGCTGACCCTCACAGGCGGCACTGAAGCCAACCCGTCAAGCGTTGGCCTCCTTCACGCCAGAGACGGCCATCTCATCTTCGATGGCGCTCGTATGAATATCACCGACACCGTCAGTTCACAGAGAGCATTCGCAGCCTATGGTGGGGATATCACACTGCAGAATGGAGCAAATGTTCAACTATCGCATAGCGGACAAGTTGATAGAAACTCCACATTGACCGTTACTGGCAGCGGCACGACATTGTCAGGGTATATTTTGGATGCGGGTTTTACCGGAGAGCCTGCAAGTAGCTACATCAAGGTGCACGATGGTGCTGCGATAGACTTCACCGGTGTGAAAATCGGATTATACAGTGATGGCGCTATGACTGTGCATAACGGTGGAACCGTTCGCACTGATTACTTCATGATTGGTGTCGATGAAGCCGTTACAGGTAAAGTTTTTGTGAGGGGGAACGGCAGTCTGATTGAATCAAACAGTCTTGAACTGGGCGGAGGGGAATTCCTGGATCTTTCAGATGGCAAAGGTTTTCTGACCGTAGAAAATGGTGGCTTGGTTCGGAATACAGATATAACGACACTATGGACCCCAAGCAGCAGTATTACCATTAATAACGGCGGCATGTTCGAGACCGATCAGCTGATCGGCGAAGGAACGATATACCTCTCCGGCGATGATGCGATGACCGTTGGCATCAATAATGGTAATTCCACTTTCGATGGCCAGATCCAGGACGCGGGCGGCTCTGTACCCGGCAGGCTAACTAAAACCGGCACCGGCAACTTCACCCTCACCGGTGGCACAGCTGAGAACCCGATGAGCTTCGACATCCTCGACTCAGAAGGCGGCGAGGTCATTCTCGACGGTACCCACATCAACCTGACCGGCGCCGGTTGGTATGATCAATCACCGCTCATAGCCGAAGGTGGCGATATCACCATCCAGAACGGTGCGGTGGTGCGTACAGATGCAGAAGAGGGGAATATGTGGGTTAATGGCAATACCTTGACCACCACCGGCAGCAACACCTCATTGACCGGCTCCAGAATTGATGTGACCGGAGGCACCGGTAAACTGATTGTCACAGACAACGCAGAGGTGGATCTCGCGACAACCCTCTACCTCGGTGGCTACTATGGCGATGGTCAGATGGAAGTTCGAGGCGGTGGAACCCTGTCATCTGACGTGGCTTATTTTAGAGACTCCAGCACTGCTCAAATCACCGGCTATAACAGCCGCTTGTTAACCCAACAGATATATGTCACCGGCAACAGCACACTCACCGTGGATGATAACGGTGCTGTTGAGGTTGCAGATTTTATCGACCTATCGTCTTCCGCTAACAGCAGCCTCACCATTGATGATGGTGGCTCAGTACGAGTCAACCAAATCAAGGGCAATGGAACGATCAGTTTTGTTGGCGACGATGCATTGACCGTAGGCATCAATAACGGTAGTTCTACTTTTAGTGGCCTGATTCAGGACGCGGGCGGGGATGAACCTAGCAGACTGACCAAGGTTGGCAGCGGCACCTTCACCCTCGCCGGCGGCACCGCTGCGAACCCCATGAACTTCGGCATCCTCGATTCTGAAGACGGCGAGGTCGTCTTGGATGGCGCTCACATTAACCTGAGCAGCACCGAATACATAAACCGAGCAGCGTTGTTAGTCAGCGGCGGTGATATCACCCTCCAGAACGGTGCAGCTGTTCAGTTGGATGAGCAAAACGGGCACGCGTTTGTTGATGAAAACACCCTGACCATCACTGGCAGCAACACATTACTGACCGGCTCCCGGCTTGATGTGTTCGGAGACACAGGCAACGTCATCGTCCAAGACAATGCGAAGCTTGATCTCGCAAATTTCTTGTTTCTCGGTGATACCTTTGGCGGTAGTGGCCAAATGACCGTACAAAGCGGCGCAGAGGTAGAAGTTTTTGCGATGTACATTGAAGATTCCAGCACACTCAACGCAATAGATGGCGGCTCAGTTAAAACAAATACGCTCACCGGCACTGGAACGATCAATCTCTCCGGAAACAGTGAGCTGATCGTCGGCATCAACAATGGCGGCTCAATCTACAAGGGCGTGATCCAGGATGATGCAAGTGGTTTGAGCACGCTTACCAAAACCGGTACCGGCACATTCACCCTCTCTGGCAACTATATCGATGCCTCCTCAAGCATCGGCCGTCTCGTTTCTACAGACGGCACCGTCATTCTAGATGAGGTGCACGTCAACCTGACTGGTACTGGTACGGGTACTGATGACCAATACTCGCTCTCCGCTGACGGTGGCGACATCACCCTCCAGAACGGCGCGGTTGTTGAGTTGGATGATACGTCTGGCAATGTGTGGGTTAATAGCACATTAAGCGTGATCGACAGTGGTAGCCAGTTGTCAGTCAGTACACTGACTGTCGATGCCACGGGCACGCTCATCATTGATGATGGCAGCACGGTTGAAGTGGCAGATGAAACCATCCTGTCGAGGACCATCAAACAGACAAGCGATGAGAGCAGCATCAGCATTGACGGCGGCGTGTTCCGAACCAACAAGTTGAACACAAGTACCACCTATATGTCCCCAATCATCAGTATCTCCGGCGATGATGCCCTGACCGTCGGTATCAATAACGGCAGTTCCACTTTTGATGGCGCAATTCGGGATGTGGCTGGCAAGTCGGGCACGCTTACCAAAGAAGGCAGCGGTACCTTCTTCTTAACCAACGAGAATACCTACACAGGCGGCACCATCATCAATGGCGGAACGCTGCAACTCGGTAGTGATACCTCTAGTTCTGGTTGGTCCGGTTCGATTAAGGGCGATGTCATTAATAATGCGACGCTTGCATTCAATCGCTCGAATGATCTGACTTACGCTGGCGTGATCAGTGGAACAGGCCAGGTGATTCAACAAGGTACGGGTTCCTTAACTCTAACCGGAGCCAACACCTATGGTGGTGGTACAAAAGTCACCGACGGAACGTTGATTGTCAGCAACACCATCGGCTCGGCAACCGGCAGCGGAGAGGTCGCTGTATTTGATGGCGGCACACTCGGCGGTAACGGCATGATTGCTAGCAAGGTCTTCATTAATGATGGCGGCACGCTCGCTCCCGGTGAGTCGGCAGGCCATCTGACGGTGAATGATGTTGTATTCGGCATGGGTTCAACTTTTGAAGTCGAACTCGGCGGATTGGAAGCCAGCACCGAATACGACGTCTTGTCGGTACTCGGCTATGCCATACTTGACAACGGGCCATTGCTGGAAGTTTCGCTGATTGACGGGTTCGAACTCGACTTCGGTCAGCATTTCGAGATCGTTAATGTTGGCGATAGACTGATTGGCGGGTTTAATAGTCTGGTCGAAGGCGCACGCGTGAGCAGTTTCAATGACATTGATTTGTTCATCACGTATCAAGCTGGTGATGGCAACGACATCGCACTATATACCACCGCGATTCCCGAACCCGCTTCCTTCGTGCTGCTTGGACTTGGGGGGCTCACTTTTATTCTTCGAGAAAAACGTTGTACTCCCGAAAGGCGTTCCGCTTAACACAGGCTGCAACACTGAATCAAAATTGAAACACATGGCCGTCTTGAAAAACAAGGCGGCCTTTCTTGTTGAACCAACCAAGTGAAGGATATAGATTCAGTCAAACGAAGAATGTTTCATAGCTGCTGGTCAAGAAAAGAAGATACTCCAATGTTTTGACCTGCTGTTTGCTCGGTACAAAAATGATCCAGGAGATTCAAATACCTCAGGTTGTAAATGTATATTAGAGTTGACGCTGCCTCAATATTCAACCGTACCTAGCAATGTACCCATACCCATTTTTATAGCCATCTAAGAGTTGCTTTGCGGGAGCAAAAACTGGCATGTCTAAGTATTCAATATTTATAAGAGGCTTCAAAAATACGATAGATCACAACTTTTCTGTTTAACCTGCTAATAGCCAATTGTTGTACAA
This sequence comes from Planctomycetota bacterium, assembly GCA_016350165.1. Taxonomy (GTDB): domain Bacteria; phylum Planctomycetota; class Phycisphaerae; order Phycisphaerales; family Phycisphaeraceae; genus Poriferisphaera. The sequence continues at coordinate 1,040,678 of CP066225.1, forward strand.
ACTCGCATCAATAACACAATACACACCAGCTCTCGTAAGTATTTCAAAAAATTGCTCTGCTGACTTTTGCGTAGAACAATTAGAGCCACCTCGGTAGCAGATGCAAAGGCAAGCATGCCACGGTGCTGCCGGAGAGATACCGCTGTTTGGCATTTTGAATGCATTGAATTGGGGTTTTACTAAGATAATCTCAAACGCTCAAGCCAAGACGCTGGTACTGATCATGTAAAGCAATACCAACCCGACAGCATTGTCTGCACTGTTGATCTTAATAGTCTCTTTATTTATGTAATAACTTTGCAGCAAGATGAAATACACTAAACTAATCTAGAATCACAGCTTTATCGAATCTCTAATAGTACTAGTAATATCCATGTATCAATTTTCGTCAACTCACAGTATCCATGTTTAATAATGATTCTGTTTGCGGCTTCACATGAGCTACGACTTGCTTATTATTACAATTAAAGATTTGAGGTTCCCCCCACGTATAATGGTGGCTCCGGGCGAGAAGGGGAGGAACCTCAAACTGTCAGCAAGTACGCAATCGATTGACGCTCAGAAGAAAGTTAGAAGCTGATCCTAACACCTGCATAGATGTTGCTCACGATAAAGTCATCCGGCGTAAACTCGGTGTTATACTGAACCGTAAAACTGATCGGTGCCTTGTGGCTGATGCCGATCAGGTTCACGCCGATCAGCCCCGAGTCACGGCCAGTGCCGATACCTGTGTAACTAAACGACTCACCACCTGCCGGCATACCCACGTTAACTGTATCAATCGGATCAAGGTATTCATGTTCCCACGAACCAACCAGTTCCGGCACAAACAGCATCTCTGAGGTGTCATACTCATACGTCGCTCTAAAACCAAGCCGGGTCACAAACGAGTTACCGTTGAACGCACCCACATCAAGGTTCAGGTCTTCTGCACCCGTTTCACTGTGTGAACCGATCTGCAGGTTCACCCACTGCAACGCCAGCTGCGGACCGATACCCCAATTGCCTTTCTTGAACTCGTAACCACCGGTCGCAAGCGTCTGCAGGTAAAAACCGGTTGGGTCCGACTCCGCTACGCGATCAATCGCACCAAAACGAATACGCCTGTTGTTTTCATAGAAGTTAACGCCGCCGCCAAACAGCCCTGAGGCATAAAAACCATCCTCGTTAAACCACGTCATGTACATGCCCGTGTTAATGCTGTTGAACGAGCTGGTGCCCAGGCCATTGTCCACCGTGATCCCGGTGTTTGAATAACCTAAAAAGGCGCCTGCTGCTAGCGTATCCAAAACCCTGTAGTCAAAGCCCAGGGTCACACCACCGGTGTTGAATTCAAAACCCGCCTGGCTTTCCTGTGAATCAAAATCGCCGAACGTGCCAAAACCATTTACCCATGCGCCCCAGACATCCTTACCAGTACCACTAAAGCGATTGGTCTCCTGCTGCTGCTCAAGCGTCTGCTGAGTTTGCATTGCTAAACCGATTGCAACCTCGGGATCGGCGGATTCTTCAGCAGTGGATGCTTGTGGTGTCTGAACTTGCAGGTTATTAGACCACAACTGCGGCAGACCGTAACGCAATTCGTTGAGCCGGCCGTTGAAGTTGTTGTTCTGCACGTCGATGCCTTTGAACGTCGCTTGAGCCTGCGGAACAAGATAGTGCGGCACCAACTGATCGAATGCGGCAACCAACTGTGCATCCGTGAGTGTTTGCAGCTGGCTAATCACTGTCGCGATATCGCCTGTTGGATTGCTATCTGCAATTTGCGCAAAGGCTGCGGCCGCTGGGGCAAGATGAGGCTGCGTTACAACATCCGTAAACGGAACTTCAATCAATTCAATCGTAATGTCATTTGTGGTATAAGTCGCTTCAACATTAAACGATCCTAAGTTGTCAACGATTGAACTGAATTCACCGTTTATGCCACCACCTGCTTCTAATATCATGAAGGTGTCACCTTCAGTTGGCGTGTAACCCGAAAGGCCGATGACGTTCAGCGTGCCATCAATATCTGCAGTGCCATCGACATCAATCAGGTCGTTACCGACACCTTTACCCGCTGTTGATTCGATCTCCATGTCATACACGCTGGTGCCGGTCAGTGTAAGATTGCCCATCATGCTGATGGTTCCGATGCTGTTGCCGGGTGAAATCGTGCCGGCGTTGGTGAAGTTGCCCGCAAAATAGCCCGAGCCACCGAACATCGCACCGCTGGCAACATTCATATTCGGACTGGCCATGTTGCCATTCACGATCAATGCACCCCCATTCACCGTGGTATCACCGGTATAGGTGTTGTCGCCGTCCAACGTCAAAGTGCCGATGCCTTGCTTGATTAAGTCGCCGGTCCCTGAAATTACACCTGCGAATTCTGTATTGTTCTCGTCGCCGACCGTGAGCGTGTTGTCCTGCATGCTAACATCACCGCCGGTAGAACCACCACCAGCCAAGGCGCCGATTGTTTCGTCATCATTGAGCTGCAACGTTGCACCATCAACATCAGCGAGTGTCACGGTGCTGCTGTCACCGATCGCATCACCACCACTCGCAATGACAGTACCTTCATTGATATTTGTATCACCACTATAGGTATTTTGCCCATTAAGTGTCAGCGTGCTAATGCCTTCTTTGGTTAAGCCGCCTGTACCGCTGATCACACTGTCAAGATTCAGGCTGTAGTCGCCAGTAACAGATAAGGTTTTATCCAAGACGATGGCATTATTAATCGTGATGCCGTCGGAGCCAGCTATTAATTGTTTTGTTCCACCTGTCGATGACACTGTTAGCGTGCCAGTACCGAGAGCGTTATCGTGACCGACCTGGATGACACCTTGGTTAAGCGTTGTGCCGCCCTCATATGTATTGTCATTGGTCAGTGCTAACGTGTAATTGTTAGGATTATCCTGTATTACTAATGCGCCCTCGCCACTAATCACACCGTTAAGTTCAGTGACATAACCACCAGGTTTAACAGCTAGATCCGCGTTCAATGTGATATTGTTGGCAAGTTCGACAAAATCGTGTAATGCTAGGCTCGAATCGCCCTCAATTGTTAATGCGCCGGTGCCGAGTGAATCATCAGAACTGGCAATAAGGTAACCACCGTTCATCGTCACACCGCCGGTGAATGATGCGTTGTCGTTGCCCAGGTAGAGACTCCCTTCATTGTGAACAATGTTGCCATCGCCGGAGATTTCACCAAAGAAATATATATGGCCTTCGGTCGTCATGACGTGGCCATCCAGATTAACACTGTTCTCAACCCAAACTTCATTTGTTTGAGCTTCTACCACACCATTGTGATTTTCTGCATATGAGCGTATAGCGCGAAGTGTCGCATCACCGGTAAATATCACAGTGCCGGTACCAAGCCTGTCATAATCTAAGCCGTTGTTATGGTGCCCGGCAAGTTCGATGATGCCGCCGGCAATATAGGTGTCACCGATGAAGTTGTTGTAGCCGTTCAGCGTCAACGTACCGTCGCCCTCTTTGGTGAATGAACTGTTGCCACTGATATCACCGTTTAATGTCAGGGCGTTGCTGCCGGTAACGGTAAAGTCATCATTCAATATCACATCGTTATCAAGCGCAACGCCATCGACATTGGCACTTAATTCTGAGACACTTACGGCACCATCCACGGTTAATGTGCCGGTGCCAAGCGCGCTGTCGCTGCCGACCGCGATGAGGCCGCCATAGTGCGTCGTGCCACCGCTATACGTATTGTCGCCACTCAGCGTCAGTGTATTGGCATCTTCTTTGACTAATGAGCCCGTGCCCTCAACCACACCGTCAAGGGTTAAGTCATGGTCAGCGGTGACGCTTGCCACCGTTAATTGATCATTCAATGCGATCGTGTTATCAAGTGTGACACTGCTTCCCTGAATGAATAATGCTGACTCGCCTCCAATTGTTAATGTGCCGGTGCCGAAGGCGAGGTCATTGTTGATGCGAAGTGTACCGCTGTTATTAGTTACACCGCCGGTGAACGTGTTCGCATTATTCAACTCGAGCGCCCCTGCGCCATCGTGCACAATACTGCCAGCACCACTGTCTTCCGCACCGAAGATCGTACCCTCAAAAATCAGATCATGGTCACCCGTCACGGTCATTGTATGACCGTTCAGCTTGATATTATCATTGGCCACCACACGATTGGCTGCATATGCTTCCAGCCCTGCATCACCTGCAAAGATGATGTCACCTTCGCTACCGAATGCATAGTCATTGCCGATGCCGATTGTGCCAGCAAAAATCGTGGTATTGCCGTAATACACATTACTGCCGGTGAGCGTCAGCATGCCGGCACCTTGCTTAATCAAATGACCATCCCCGATACCGGTTGTAGTGATCGTCCCCTCAAAAATCGTATCGTTCGCATCACCAACCGTCAGAGTGTGGCCTTGGAGATCAACCACGCCACTCGTACCACCCGCCAGTGAGCCGATCGTCTCGTCATCCTCAAGTTGCAACTTTGCACCATCAACGTCAGCAATGGTCACGGTTCCTGTATCACCGATTGCATTACCGCCGGACGCAACCACGGTGCCGGCATTAATATTGGTGCCACCGCTGTAAGTGTTGGTGCCGCTGAGCGTCAGTGTGCCGTCGTCTTCTTTTGTTAATGCGCCCGTACCGTCAATCACACCGCCAAGGGTCAAATCGTTATCGCCGGAAACGGTTAAGTCGTCATTCAACGTGAAGATGTTCGCAAGCGTCACACTACTGATGCCTGCAGTTAATCCTGATGCGCCTGCCACGGTGACGGAGCCGGTGCCGAACGCGTCGTCGCTGTTGACTGTGGTCACGCCGCCATTCAGCGTCGTGCCGCCGGTAAACGTATTGGCACCGGTAAGTGTCAGCGTACCGGTGCCTGTCATCGCGATTGACCCTGTACCTGAAATCACACCACCAAAGGTCGTGTCATCTGCACCGCTAATTGACAGTATGTAGTTTTGAAGATCGACTTCGCCGCCTGTGGAACCGCCACCGGTCAGCCCGCCGATCGTTTCATCTGCATTGAGTTGCAACATTGCACCGGCAACATCAGCAATGGTCACGAGGCTACTATCACCAATCGCATTGCCACCAGAAGCGATGATCGTGCCAGCATTAATTGTTGTGTCGCCGGTATATGTGTTTGTGCCGCTCAGCGCCAGCGTGCTGCTGCCTTCTTTAATTAAGCCGCCTGTACTGTCAATCGCACCGGTCAACATCAGATCATTGTCGCCGGTAACAGTTAAGTCACCATTCAATGTGACATCATTATCAACAGTAATGCCGCTACTGCCAGCACGTAATGATTTTGTAATATCTGGATGTACTTCCTCTTCAACCGTTAACGCGCCTGTGCCGAGGGCGTTATTGCTGCCGACTTCGATGGTGCCTTGTGCATGTGCAATGCCGCCTGCAAATGTGTTGTCACCAACGAGCGTTAGTACACCGTCATCAGTTTTTCTGATTGATCCGTCACCGCTAATATCACCGTCAAGCCGTGTTTGAGTATTACTATAAACAGTCCATGCCGCGTTCAATTCAATCTCGTTATCAAACTCTTGGGTTCCATTACCGTGGAAATATGAATCGCCGTCAATCGTTATTACGCCTGTACCGAGCGTACCAGTTTCAACGGAACCAAGTCCACCACCGTTCATAGTAATTCCGCCAGAGAAACTGTTAGCCTCTGAACCCAGATAAACTGTCCCACTGTTGATGGTAATACCGCCGCCACTACCACTATCATCGTCAGTGATATTACCAAGGAAACGCATATTGCCATCGATCGTCACGACGGAATTACCTAAATTTACATCATTATCCACCTGAGAGAAGAGATTCGTGGCGCTCGGAAATTCTCCTGCTTTCAGCGTCGCATCACCGGTAAAATTCACGGTGCCGGTACCAAGCCTGTCGTAATTCGCGATTGCATCATTTACGCCTTTGAGTACGATAGTACCGCCAGCAATCGTCGTGTCGCCGCTGTAGCTGTTGTAGCCGTTCAGCGTCAACGTGCCGTCACCTGTTTTTGTTAATCCGCTAGTGCCACTGATATTGCCGTCAAGGGTCAAATCATTGTCGCCGGCAACGGTAAAGTCGTCATTCAAGATCACAGCATTATCCAGCGCAACACCGCTGACGCTAGCACTTAACTCTGAATCATATGCTGCGCCATCCACGGTTAATGCGCCACTGCCGAGCGCATCGTCACTACCGACCTGGATGAGGCCGCCATAATGCGTTGTACCGCCGCTGTATGTATTGTCGTTGTTCAACGTCAATGTGCCGATGGCTTCCCCTTTAATCAAGGCACCCGTACCACTGACTACACCATCAAGAGTCAAGTCATTGTCGCCGGAGATGGTTAAGGTATCATTCAACGTGAAGGTGTTCGCAAGCGTGACGCTGCTGATGCCCGCAGTTAATCCTGATGCGCCTGCTACTGTGACAGAGCCGGTGCCGAACGCGTCGTCGCTGTTGACTGTGGTCACGCCGCCATTCAGCGTGGTACCGCCGGTAAAAGTATTGGTGCCGGTGAGTGTCAGCGTGCCGGTTCCAGTTATCGCTAATGAACCCGTTCCGGACACCACACCATCAAAGGTCGTATCGTCATCGCCGCCAATCGTAAGCGTGTTGGCTTGAAGAATGAGTTCGCCGCCTGTAGAGCCACCGCCGGTCAGCCCGCCGATCGTCTCGTTTGCATTGAGTTGCAACATTGCACCGGCAACGTCGGCAATGGTCACAAGACTACTATCACCAATCGCGTTACCACCTTCAGCGATGATTGCGCCAGCATCAATATTGGTACCGCCGCTGTATGTGTTGGTTCCGGTCAGCGTTAACGTGTGATCCCCATCTGTTTTATTTAATCCGCTCACGCCACTAATATCACCGTCGAGTGTCATATCATTGGAACCAATAACCTGCAATTCAGTTTCCAATACGATGTCATTCGCAATCGCAACATCATCGATGCCAGCACCTAATGATGCTGTTGCAGGAGGATCAGTTGGCAAACCTGATATCGGTGTTGTGTCCACCGTGAACGTGCCGGTGCCGAGTGCATTATCGTGGCTAACTTGGAGTACGCCCGCATCAAATATTGTGCCGCCGGTATACGTATTGTCACCGCTCAGCGTCAGCGTGAAACCCATACCATCATCTGATATTAATGCGCCATCGCCACTAATCACACCCGCCAAGTTTGCAGTCGCATATCTATCCAGCTCTAAATCCGCATTCAATACGATATCGTTACCAAGCGTAATACTTTGATTAATATACAATCTCGATGCGCCATCAATCGTCAGATCGCCGGTGCCAAGACCGCCATCATTAAAGACTCTAAGTGTACCAGCGTTCATTGTCACACCGCCGGTGAACGTGTTGTTATCGCCATCCAGTAAGAGCCACAGTGGCCCGTCATGAACAATTTTGCCGTCACCGGAGATATCGCCGGCAAACATCAGATAGATCTCATCATTGGAAGTGGTCAAGGTATAACTATTCAATTCAATATCATTATCAATCTGAGCTCTATAAGAATAGATGCTATTATCTTCTCCAGATCGAATTTCCGCATCACCCATCAATTCCACGGTACCGAAACCAAATCTTTCTCTATTACTGTCGCTAGAAGGTGGGCCAGCGATTACGATCACACCACCATGAATTTCTGTACCGCCGCTATAAAGATTGTGACCGTTTAGATAAAGCGTGCCCTCACCCTTTTTTATCAATCTGCCGTTGCCGACGTTTGCGGTGATGTTGCCAAATTCATCTCTGGCGTCGCCGTCGTCGAAGATGTTAGCGTTAAGGGTTAAATCAAGGTCGCCATCAACCGTTAAGGTACTATCCTCACTCATGGTAAAGGCATTAGCGACCCACACGCCATCTTCGTCATCGACGCCGGAGAGTAATGATACCGCTCCGTTCAAGGTAACCGAACCAGTGCTGTCACCGAACGCGCTATCGCTTCCGGCAATCACCGTGCCACCCGACAGCGTCGTGCCGCCGCTGTACGTGTTGATGCCGCTCAGCACAAGCGTGCCAGCGCCTGTTTTGGTTAATGCGCCAGTGCTGGCACCATCGCTAATCACACCACTCAGGGTCAAATTATTATCGCCGGAGATGGTTAAGGTATCATTCAACGTGAAGGTGTTCGCAAGCGTGACGCTGCTGATGCCCGCAGTTAATCCTGATGCGCCTGCTACTGTGACAGAGCCGGTGCCGAACGCGTCGTCGCTGTTGACTGTGGTCACGCCGCCATTCAGCGTCGTGCCGCCGGTAAAAGTATTGGTGCCGGTAAGCGTCAGTGTGCCGCTACCAGTTTTTATTAAAGAACCCGTGTCGCCGCTGATGATGCCGTCGATTTCGGTGTCATTGCTACCAGTCACAGTCAATGCAGTGCCTGCACTGAGATCAACCGCACTGTTGATGCCGAGTGATCCATTTGCAGCATCAAGTGTCAATGTGCCTGATGAACCCGCAATACCCACGCTCACATCAGCATTCGATGTTTTGCTGTTCGTGATAGACGCACCGGTATTGAACGTGAATGAACCGGTGCCTTGGAGATCGTAGGTATCGTCGACGCCAGCACTGGTAAACTCCAAACCGTTCATATTGAAATGATCCATGTTAATGTCAGTAATGGGAATCGCGGGATCGAGGCCAGTATTGAAAGCGGACTGAATAAAAATGCTCCCATCAACATCCGCTGGCGGTGCGATCATACCTATCCAGTTTCCACCAAGGTCCCAACGCGAGCTATTCGGATCCCAAAATGTATAATCAGCAGCAAAAGTGCTACTGCTCAACAACAAACCGACCGCGCCAAGGCTCATGCCTATACGATTGATATTGACCATTCCGTTGATCATGACACCTATTCCATTATTAAAGATTGCAACCACATTGAAATAAGAAACCAACACACAGATACCGGCAGCAAACTGATGCACTAAAGAACTGAAAGAACAAAATCCTGCCGAACGTTAAACCCGACACAACAGGTAACATAAAGACAAAACTAAAGACAAAACCTAATTCAAAGCAAAAATCTTCTACCCTACATAGGGCCAGCACCTATGCGTCTAATTGAAGAAAACCTTACATAATAAAGCGAGTTTTGTGATCATTTACTTCAAACGATAATGGTTTAAATGCATTTTTTGATAGACCAACAACTGAAATAGCTAAAGCAGATGAATCCAATATTCAAATGGCTTTGATTCGATGTTACAGTTGGTAAAATTAAAATAACAAGATGTCGATCAATGTCTCCACAACTACTGGCGTACTGCCACGATAGCCAACACGATCCAATCTAATCAAAGAATTGAATATGTAGTAATTCTGTTAGATGGCATATTGAAGCCTAAATATTACGAAATCTATAATAAGGTGTTATCTGGTTCCAATTTTGCTTCTGCACAAGATCGGATTTACAGACAATTTATGGGTTCACAAAGAAGCAAAAGTATACGAGCTAATTGGGAGGATGGATTGTGACTTACGATATCAACCAACTTTTCCTCGGACCATCTTATATAGTATCAATGCGTTATCTAGAAAGACTCTAGCTATATATAGATGTATATCTAAAGAAGTAGATTTCCTAGAAACTATTAGATATGCTAGATGCAAATTCTATATCTTCCTCTTAAAACAAATGATTCAAATGGAAAATATAACATTAGAAATATTTATTACTGGCCAAAACTGACAGTCTTTATCTAGTGCATGGATAAAGCTATAGTAAAAATGAATACTTATTATTGACACAGACAACGAGAGATCATAACAAATCAATTGGTGTCTCTGGACATTTTCAAGTATTTCTAAAGTGTTTTAAATGGGTGCTTCAAATCCTACCGAGAAAATTGAACACACAAAAACTGACTATCCTTGCTTACATTAAATGATATTATATTGGATAATCACACTATACACATAGCGATCAGATCGCTAAAAATAAACTCATCGATGAACTTCACTACCAACACCTTAACTTGCTACATACGCCGCTAAAAAAGGACATTAAGGTACGGAAAAAAAGTCATACTTTATGACAAAAACCCACAAGCAACTTTCAAAAAAACACACGCCATTCAATTCCGCTCTTTGCATACAGTAAAAGTATGCTATTCAGAATCATTTTTAGTTATGCAAAAGAAAACATCACCCGAATCGTTGAAGCAATATACGACTGAAACCCTGTTTCCAGTGGTTTATGATGCTCTGCGTGAATTAGCGACATATCAACTGAAGCATCGGCAACCCGGACATTCGATTTCGGGAACTGAACTTGTGCATGAGGTCTATCTCAGATTAAGCAAAATAAAAGATACACCAAAATGGAACAGCCCAAACCACTTTTTTAGTGTTGCAGCCGAGGCAATGCGTCGAATTTTAATAGATCGGCTACGAGCCAAAAAATCTCTCAAACGAGGTGGTGATCGTCGGCGGATTGAGATTGATCCAAAGGACTTGGCAACCCCGATGGATGATCAACAGTTGATAGAGATCAACGCGGCACTTGATGATTTAGCTGTTTCAGATCCCAATAGCGCAGATCTGATCAAAATGCGGTTCTTCGTAGGTATGACGATTGAACAAATCGCAAAAATATACGGCGTTACGGGTAGGACAATTACTCGCCGGTGGGCTTACGCTCGGGCACAATTAGTAGAACACATGTCGGAAGATCCTCCCAAAAAAATGCACGGTAATGTAAATTCGAACATTATTTCCAATTCCTAATTTTCTACCTATAAACTATAAATCAACATATAGAAGTTTTTCAGGATGAGTAATTTAAATCTGACTCTAAATTCACGTACAAAAATCTTGTTTTTTCAAGCACTAGATATTGAATCCCATGAAGATCGTGTTCGTTTTTTAAGCGAAGCATGCGAAAATGATAGCCAACTTAGAGCTACTCTCGAGAGATTGCTCACCAATTTTGAAGCAGCAGAAGAACTTCTTGATCCTGATCGGTACGATTGGCTGATACAAGAACGTGAAATCTTGGCAAAGGAACTGGCCGAAGGGTGTCAATTTTTAAGCAATCTTGATCACGGTGTTCGCCAATTCGGAGACGATTACGAGCTTTATGAAGAACTCGGTCGCGGAACGACTGGCGTTGTATTTCGAGCTCGCCAGCTCAGTTTGAACCGGGAAGTAGCAATCAAAATCCTTATCGGTTCTGCTTTTGTGCTACCTACTGAACGTAAACGCTTCCAAATTGAAGCCGAAGCAACAGCAGCACTGAAGCATCCCAACATTGTCCCAATCTATGAAATCGGGAGTCAAAATAATTACGACTTCTACAGCATGGCACTACTACCTGGCGGTACACTGAGAAAACGAATGGCTACGAAAAATATAGGCCATCGAGACGCAGTTAAACTCATGCAAAAGGTCATACACACGGTACAAGCTGCTCACCGTAACGGAATCATTCATCGCGATTTAAAACCAGATAATCTTCTGTTGGATGAAAACGGCGAACCCCACATAAGTGACTTCGGCTTAGCTTATAGGCTCGAACACCAAAGTTCGTTGACTTTAATAGGCCAAATCGTTGGCACACCTCAGTATATGGCTCCAGAACAAATTGACCCCAGTCTCGGCACGATTACCACTGCAGTCGATGTCTATAGCCTTGGCGTTATCCTTTATGAATTATTGACAGGCATTCCGCCACTTTATGACAACTCGGTCCTACACACGATGCAGATGGTGAGGAATACACCGCCAAAATCATTACGGACACAGACATCATCAATTGATCGTGATCTCGAAACAATTGTAATGAAGTGCTTGGAAAAAGACCCTGCCCTGCGTTACCAAACCGCGAAGGCACTCGCTGATGATCTAGATGCATGGTTGGAGTATCGTCCAATCACTGCCCGCGCACCAAGTTTTACTGAATGCATAATGAAATGGGTTCGTAGGAAGCCGATTCATGCGGCGCTGATAGGAATGACCGCCCTATTACTATTGACGCATGGTATTGCAGCAACACTTACAGCAATAATACAGATAGATTTGCTTGGTCAAACTGAACAGGCGCGAGAAGAAGCAGAGCTTGAAAAAAAGATGGCACTAAAAGCCAAAGCAAAAGCAGAAAGACTTGTCGTAGATAACCGAAGACTTGAGTACTCACATAACATGCGACTTGCAGCCAAGATAGGACGTACTAATAGGCTTTCCTCGCAAAATATCCTCCGCACGCTCACGCCAACGATAGAACAGGTTGATCTTCGTGGGTGGGAATGGTACTTCAACTTCGCCAAAGTATATCATGAACCGCTGTATCTTCAGGTCGGATCAAACGCAGTAAAAACTCTCAGCTTTTCACCAACTGGTCGGCTCTTTGCGGTTGCTTCAGCGCAGAGTGAAGGATGTGCGCTACGTGATGGATTTAATGGCACTGCGGTGCACACACTCTATGATTCAACCGGTAGTCATTTACAAATCTTATGGAAAAAAGATGGTAAACACCTCGCAACAGTATCGGCTTCGGGTATAGCATGTGTTTGGAATGCAGAGACCGGCAAACAAGAAGCGACATTGCATACTGAGTTCCCAATTCTCTCTCTATCGTGGGATGACCACAACGATCAGATCATCGCACTGACTAATGATAATGCAATCAGCATTTGGGACGTATCGAACCTTGATAAAATAAGCAAAGTCTCTCGCACCCAGGCTAGTATTGAAGGACTAACCAAGATTGCATTGAGTCCAGACGGATACTACTTAGCGGGTCTCACTAATGATTCGAAAGTCTATGTGTGGTACGCCAATCAACTGACACAACAGCCTCTGATTCTAGACGGCCATCGCGATACCGTCACTTCGTTTGTATGGCACCAAGATGGCCGATGGCTTGCAACCATCAGCCGCGATAAGATTATCCATATCTGGGAAGTACCCAACGGCACTCAGTTGATTAAACTCCACGGCGATGAGCAGGGCCTGATCAGGGCACCGAATGGGTTGCGTCTGCTGTTTGGTGGGGAACGTGGGCTGTTGCGAGACTTCGATTTGATAGCTGGTAAGCAATCAATCCAAATGCATGATTCTGAAAAAGATTACCCCGCGCCTATCACAACCTTAGATTGGAGCCCCAATACCAATTCTTATGTTGTAGGTCTTGCTAATGGTCAGATCGTGTTACAACGCATCGGCTTGCCAGTACCAAAACGCGTCTTACTGGGACGTAAAGAATCGCTTCGTTCAGTCGCCTGGAGCAGTGACGGCGGTGTGGTAGCTAGCGTAAGCGAAACCGGTAGATTTTTTTTCATTGATGCAATCACTGGTATCGCGCAAAAGAAAGTCTATCATAAGCCCATTCATCCGATTCGATTACTGGCCTGGGAAACGGCGGGCCGCCGGATTGCTACCATTACAACTGCTCCTGATGGAGATCAAATGTTTTTGATCAACCCTGAACCACGAAAGCTACAGCAAATAATGCGTTTCGATGGTCAGAAAGTCTGGGCAATCGCATGGAGGTCAGACCTGGAGCTCTTTGCAACCCTGACTGATAATGGCGTAATCATGCTCCACAATCCAGACACGGGCAAAATAATTCGAGTATTAGATGTTTCTGAATTTGAATTGACAAACGATGGAAATATCTCAATCGATCCGAATGGTGAAATATTAGTGGCAACCGGTGACCGCGATCAAATTGGTTTTTGGCAAATTGCTGATGGTCGTGTTGATTCGATTGTATTACCTCAAAATTCACCACGTCCCGTCAAACACACTTGGAGCCCTGACGGTAAATTACTAGCAACCGGCAACGATGATGGTAGCATCTCTATATGGAAAATTTCAGATAAAACTCTGCTCAATCATATCACAACATCCCTAACCCAAGCTCCTAAAGTAGCGTGGCACCCCAACGGCGACCGATTGGCAAGCCCATGCAAAGACCATACGATTTACATCTGGGACTGGCAAAACGGTGAACCGACAATGAATCTAGTTGGGCACCGCGGAAATGTCACTGATCTAGCATGGGAACCGAATGGACGTCTACTTGCTTCAGTAAGCCAAGATGGCACAATTCGTATATGGGATGCGACCACAGGTTATATAATTGATCAAAATAAGTTAACAGCGAATTAGTATATTAGTTTTTAACTATATTTTTTCCAAGCCAATCTATCTATTTCTCATTCGTTCATATCGGTAACAAATAAAGATATTTGTACCGATATGATTTTGCTGTAATTGTATGTCAAAAATCAGATAAACGCTTCACGTATGCTTACGATAGTTTACGGTCGATGCTATCACATAAGAAAACACATAGTCTCAGCAAGAAAACACAATCCAACTCTGTCTAATCGCCCTAATTCTTACCCTTGTCTTACTTTTACAAGATTATCCGAGTTTATAGTAGTGCTGTTACATATGCAATTTTCATGATCTAAATTAGCAAGACTTATGAGGCTTTGTCGCACTTAGGGGGGAGTGCGACAAAGCCTATACCAACAACCACATTGATAGATTGAAAGTTCAATGCTCAAATGCGAGTGCGTAACAATACAGAAAAGTCATCACGCAAAATCGTCAAACTTATATTCAAGCAATAATAAAGTAGATAAACCGCAGATTGTGTGGATAAACAAATCTATTGCAGTGTGTTATTAATACCTCTGATACCACCCTAGTTCTCATGCCATTTGCCGAAACTCAATCGTGAGCAAGTTATTCCAAACATAATTACAGCGAAACGTTGCTCTTTTATTTGGCCATGCAAGTATCTTTTACTTCCTTTGTTTTACCATGTCCCAAATCTCACGAAAAATACGTACTAATTGGTAGAAAATAGTTTATTTTTTATCAATTCAGACGAGTAATACAAAGCTATCAAAAACAGATGATAGTGCATACTTAAATATTACCACACAAAGTTATTAGTGCTATGCCACAGTATCAATTTCTATTTACCGAACATACCTAGCTATATATTCCATGCCATTGACAAGCTTCTTATGAGGAGAAAAAGACAAATCAAAACTCGCCTCTAAACAAGCTTTTTGTCGTCTGCAGCAATAGCGTTGATCACTCTCAGTATGATTACCGAAAGGGTGAATCCCAACACCGCTTAAAAAAACTCGTAAGGTCTATCATGAAGCATTCCAAGCTTGGTCTCACATCATTCTATATCAGCAGCACATCCATTCTCTGTTTGGGCCTCATGTTTGTTGCCATTATTGTTTCTGTCATCATTCAAGATAACAGCAACAGCAGCTATGATCTCGTCGAAATAACTATAGGGTGCAGTATATTCATCATTTTGTTGCTTGATCTTATCGCATTAATACTTGGCATTGTGAGCCTCTTTCAACCTCAAACCCGAAAGATATTTGCAATCATTGGTATATGCTTGTCTCCCTTTCCATTACTCGCCATCCTCTTCATGATAATTGTTGGCACTCTGTCTGGCGCGTGAATCAAGAATATAGCAACTACCAGTATGATCATTACAGATGAAGGACCAATTAGTTAGATCATGTAGCTATAAATCAACTATAAATTTTAAATTAATTTTCCTGCTCATTTTGACACCTATTAGTGTCCTGATTTTCCGTCGGATTACGTATTATTTATTTGGATAGTTATAGGGTTTATTAGGTTTAGTAATGTGAAGTCGTTTGGATAGTGTAGCGACTTCATAACTAAACCATGATCACAAATATAATTAATGCATTTCGTGTAATCGGATGCATCCGAGTTTGTTCTGCGAAGTAGGACATCTTGATCGAGGAGAGAAAGAAAGATGAAAGTACATATTCAATCGGCCGCGGTGCTGCCTGCAGCACTTGCGTTTATCACTATTGGTACAGTTGGCTTTACAGCATCCCCCGCCTCGGCTGCCACATACACATGGAATGGGGACACCAACCGGTTTTGGACATCCGACAGCAACTGGACTTCTGACGATGTACCTGAGACCGATGTACCCGAAAGCGATGACATCGTCGTTTTTAATGGATCATCAAGCAATACCGCGGTATATCTCAACGGCGATCGCACGATTCAAGAACTAATGTTTGGTGGCAACACCAATTACGATCTGACGCATTACTCAACAATTAACACACTTACCCTCGCAAACGGCAATCTCACAACAACAGGGTCAGCCACACACCTCCTCAAGTATCATATCAATCTGGGTGACAACGGTATCTGGTCCATTGACACGCCTATTTTTCAAGTAATAAACAATATCAGCGGCGATCACAGTCTGACAAAAACCGGAAGCGGTACACTCTCTCTTTCAGGTGACAGTACTTATAGTGGGGGAACCATTCTTAGTGAAGGGACACTGCTGCTCAATAGCAATAACGCTTTGGGCACAGGGCTTGTTACAGTGCAAGGTACGGCTGAAGCCCCGACCATGGATTTGGCGAACGGTGTCCATATCGCCAACGACATTAAGCTACTCAGTGATTTGTACATAAAAGCAGCAGAGGGCAAACGAGACGTTACATATCACGCGGGCGTTATCTCCGGAGATATTGGTGCTAATCTCATCTACAACGGCGAAGATTCATTCGCTTTTACAGGTAACAACACTTATCGTGGCAATACCATTATTGAGAGTGGCACGGTGCAAATCGGTGATGGTGGAACAACCGGTTGGATTGCGGGTAATATCGAAAATCATGCCACGCTTGAATTCAATCGCTCAGACGACATCACTTATGATGGCGTACTAAGCGGACCGGGGGATGTATATCAATTTGGCACAGGCACCCTAACCCTGACCGGTGATTCAACCTTTGGTCGTCTTCTTGCTGATGGAGGGCACCTTGTTGTCGATGGCGCAAATATCAAGCTTACCGCCAATACGACAAAGGCGCGACTGGTCACCAGATACGGCGATATGACGATTCAGAACGGTGCTGATTTTGAGTATATTGGTGCGTCGCGTATTCATAATGCATTGACCGTGACTGGTAGTGGTACGTTACTTACCGGTGATCAAATGTACGTAAGCACGCACTCCACCGAAAAGAGGTTTGTGGTGGAAGATGATGCTGAAGTGAACATCGCTGGTTTCTTTACTATAGGGGCTTATGGCCCCGGCCACATAAGTGTACAAAGCGGTGGCAAACTATCAACGGGACGATTTATTGTCCAAGGTACAAGTTCGGGCTTGATTACTGGCAGTGATAGTCAATTGACAATCAATAGCAACCTGTTCTTGTACGATAGTAGCGGACTAGCTGTAAATGATGGTGCTGGCGTTGAAGTCACTGGCTACACCAAAGTAGGAACTCCAGAAGGCTTCACAATTGACGGCGGCACATTCAAGACCGATCAATTGATCGTCAATAATACCTCGACACCAACTATCAGTATTTCTGGCATGAATGCTCTAACAATTGGTCATCTCAACGGCAGTTCTACCTACCAAGGCTTTATTCAAGATGCTGAAGGTGGCGCGGGTGAACTAATTAAGGTTGGAACAGGTACTTTTACTCTCACGCAAGCCAATACATATACTGGCTCCACTAAAGTTTTCGACGGAACACTGTTGGTCAATAACTCAAGTGATTCAGCAACCGGTAGCGGTAACGTTATTGTTAGAGATAGCGGAACTCTCGGCGGTAACGGCTTTATCGAAGATGGACGTGTTATTCTTTACACGGGGGGCACTCTCGCGCCCGGTCAGTCAGCAGGTCATCTCACAGTTGAGAACATCACTTTTTACCACGGCGATACTACGTTAGAAATCGAACTTGGTGGTTTGGCTGATACCGAATACGACGTTCTGTCCATACTCGGCAGTGCTGTACTCGGCGAATTCGGCAGCCCACAGTTAGATGTCTCACTGATTGATGGGTTCACTCTCGACCTTGATCAACAGTTCGATATCGTCAACATCAGTGGCATCCGCTACGGTGAGTTTGACGGCCTGTCGGAAGGGGCACTGGTCAACAGCTTCGACGACATCGGTTTGTTCATCACCTATCAGGCTGGCGATGGCAACGATATTGCGTTGTACACTGCTGCCATTCCCGAACCTACTTCTTATGTAATGCTAGGTCTTGGTGGTTTAGTTCATGTTCTTCGCAGAAGCAATCGTATGTTTAGGAATTATTAGCTGATTTAAAAAACGGTCATACTTTTAGTTGTATATTCAAAAATAATTAAATTCGAAAATATAATGCAATAAGAGGATTGAAAGGAATGGGAAAAATGATCAACTTACGTATGCAATTTATAAGTTCGGTCGTAATAGGTTTGGTTTTACAGACCGTATGTGTTGCTGGAGATTATAGAATCGTTGACACTGGACAAGATGTATTTTTCAACAACTCAACTGAGATTTCAGCCCCAAATTATAATGAAGCTTTTTATGGCCAAGATGCACATTACCTAGGCCATCAAGCCAGTTATCAAACCAGTGTAAATGGCTTAACCGTCTATGATCAGGTTACAGACCTGACCTGGCAGCAGCAATCAAACGTCAACTCAGATAAAATGACTTGGAGCCAAGCGCAAGATTATGTCAATCAGATGAATGCGCAAAATTATGGCGGATATAGCGATTGGCGTCTGCCAACCATTAAGCAGTTATATTCACTGATTGATTTTCGTGGAACTGATCCTAACCCACAAGCTACATCAACCACTGGCCTGACCCCATTTATTGATTCAAATACTTTTGAGTTCAATTATGGTGACACAAATGCCAATGAGCGAATTCTTGATGCACAGTGGCTCAGTAGCAACCTCTATTCTACTGGCCACCCTCAAATTGGTGACTTGGCCTTCGGTGTTAATTTTGCTGATGGGAGAATTAAAGGTTATGGTTTGTCAACGTTCGATCCAATACAAGGGCAAACGGATAAAACTTTTAATGTAAGACTTGTCCGTGGCAATGAAAACTATGGCATCAATCAACTGGCAGATAATGGTACTGGAACAATAACAGATAATGCGACAGGCTTGATGTGGTCAAAGGATGACAGTCAGCAAGGTATGGATTGGGAAAGTGCGTTAGCATGGGTACAACAGAAAAATGATGAAAATTATTTAGGACACAATGACTGGCGTTTACCTAATGCCAAGGAACTACAGAGTATTGTTGATTATTCAAAATCTCCAGATAACTCTGATGGTGCTATAGATGATGTTTTTAATATCAGTACCATCTTGAATGAAGATGGCGAAGACGACGCACCATACTTTTGGACTGGAACCAGTCATATACGTTTTGATGGTACTGCTCACAATGCGGTTTATTTATCATTCGGTCGTGCACTTGGCTATATGAGTAATGAGTTCGTGGATATTCATGGTGCAGGTGCGCAACGTAGTGATCCTAAGACTGGTGATCCAAATGAATATCCTCAATGGGGCCACGGGCCTCAGGGTGATGTTCAACGGGTATTTAATTATGCGAGATTAGTCCGTGATGTGAACGTTGTGCCTGAACCTGCAAGTTTGACATTGCTGGGGTTGTCAAGCCTCTTATTACTTCGACGTCATCGTATATAATTATCAGGTTTATTAGACATAATAAATGGCAAGATCGTGCGGACGATGAAATATCGAACGCACGATTTTAATTGTCAAATACTGGGTACAGTAATTTACGAGATTTTTCCTTGTTTGTGTAGCCTTGGATTAATGATTGAGAGCGAAAACGGAAGCGGTGTAGACGTCCATGCAGTGTTTGGCTACATCGTCCCAGGTGAGTTTTTGGAGTTCGAGGTCGGCGTGCTTGCGAAGCTCGGCGGCGAGCGGTGGGCGGGTGAGGACGTTGATGATACGGTCGGCCATGGCGAGGGTGTCCCAGAAGTCGACTTTGAGTGCGTGGTGCACGACTTCGGCGACGCCAGAGGTTTTGGAGACAATGACGGGAACATCTTGGCGGATTGCTTCGAGCGCTGCGATGCCAAAGGGTTCGGAGACGGAGGGCATGACGTAGACGTCGGCCATCTGGAAGACGCGTTGCACGTCGTTGCCACGGAGGAAGCCGGTGAAGAGGACTTTGGAGCCGATGCCTTCACGGGCAGCGAGTTCGATGATTTCGCGAGTCTTGTCGCCGGAGCCTGCCATGATGAATTTGACGTTGTCGATTTTCTCAAGGACTTTTTTAGCAGCAGCGACGAAGTATTCGGGGCCCTTTTGCATGGTGATGCGGCCAAGGAAGAGACAGATTTTGTCATCTTTTTTGATGGCACGAGGGCGGACTGTTTGGACGGGAGTGACGACGTCGTTGTCGATACCGTTGTAAACAACGTGGACTTTTTCGGCGAGGACGTCGTAGCGTGAACAGATGATTGACTTGGTGAGGTGTGAGACGGCGACGATGGCGGTGGCGGCGTGCATGCCGGTCTTTTCGATATCGAAGATAGTTTGGTTGATGTTTTCGCCTGCACGGTCGAACTCGGTTGAGTGGACATGGACGATGAGGGGAAGGCCAAGCTTTTGCGCGATGGCAGCGCCTGCGGGGAAGGTGAGCCAATCGTGTGCGTGGACGACGTCGTATTGTTTATCTTTGATGAGGTCGAGTGAGAGGCCGGCGTATCGGTTGACGGCGGTGAGGAGGTCGCCGTTGTAGTCGACATCGGAGCCGGGCTCAAATGAGACGGTCATGGGCGGGGTTGAGGAACCGTTTGAGAGATTGACGAAGCCGGGCCGCGGTGAGGTGCGGATTGCTTCGGAGCCTTCTTTGGCTGCTTTCTTGACGGTTTTGTATTGTGTTTCGGTGAATTTTGCGTTGGGGGTTTGCTCGGCAAAGAAGGAGCCGGTGTTGTTGGTGGCGGCGTTTTGATAGGGGGCGGGGACTTTTGCGAGGATGGATTGGAAGGTGACGTGCGTGAACTCTTCGGTGGCGGGCTCTTCGGGAGCCATTTGCTGATAGGTGAAGGTTGCTGCGACTTCTTGCGGGGTGCGTTTGCCGGGGGGATTGCCCGAGGGGTTGGATTGAGGCGCAAGGAGATTTACGTGGGAGCGGAGTTCGCTTCCAACGGCTTTGGGTAGGACAAAAGTGATTTCAGCACCGCAGTGGCCGAGGGCTTTTGTGAGTCCATAGCAGGCGGTACCTAGTCCGCCAGAAATAAAGGGAGGGAACTCCCAGCCTAACATCAATATCCGCATCATGATTGCTCCCTATCCAGCACACCTATACATCTGTATTTATGGGGCTATTTATTTACTCTATTGTGTTTCTAATAAAAACCTCTGGTCGTCGAGGGGGGGTCCAGTTAACGAACGACCAGAGGTACGGTTTTAAAATTAATTTAGATGAATATTCAAAAACTGCGTTTCGCCTGCAAATCGCTCACCCCATGATTGTGTTCCAAATTGAGGTTCCCCCACAATCATGGGGGAGGAACCTCAAAATGTCAGCAAGCATGCAATCGATTGACGCTCTGAAAAAAGTTAGAAGCTGATCCTAACACCTGCATAGATGTTGCTCACGATAAAGTCATCCGGCGTAAACTCGGTGTTATACTGAACCGTAAAACTGATCGGTGCCTTGTGGCTGATGCCGATCAGGTTCACGCCGATCAGCCCCGAATCACGGCCGGTGCCGAGACCTGTGTAACTAAACGATTCACCACCTGCCGGCATACCTACGTTGACTGTATCAATCGGATCAAGGTATTCATGTTCCCACGAACCAACCAACTCCGGCACAAACAGCATCTCTGAGGTGTCATACTCATACGTCGCTCTAAAACCAAGCCGGGTCACAAACGAGTTGCCGTTGAAGGCGCCCACATCAAGGTTCAGGTCTTCTGCACCCGTTTCACTGTGTGAACCGATCTGCAGGTTCACCCACTGCAACGCCAGCTGCGGGCCGATACCCCAATTGCCTTTCTTGAACTCGTAACCACCGGTCGCAAGCGTCTGCAGGTAAAAACCGGTTGGGTCCGACTCCGCGACACGGTCAACGCTGCCAAAACGGATACGCCTGTTGTTTTCATAGAAGTTAACGCCGCCGCCAAACAGCCCTGAGGCATAAAAACCATCCTCGTTAAACCACGTCATGTACATGCCCGTGTTAATGCTGTTGAACGAGCTGGTGCCCAGGCCATTGTCCACCGTAATTCCGGTGTTCGAATAACCTAAAAAGGCACCCGCTGCTAGCGTATCCAAAACCCTGTAATCAACGCCCAGGGTCACACCACCGGTGTTGAATTCAAAACCCGCCTGGCTTTCCTGTGAATCAAAATCGCCGAACGTGCCAAAACCATTTACCCATGCGCCCCAGACATCCTTACCAGTACCACTAAAGCGATTGGTCTCCTGCTGCTGCTCAAGCGTCTGCTGAGTTTGCATTGCTAAACCGATTGCAACCTCGGGATCGGCGGATTCTTCAGCAGTGGATGCTTGTGGTGTCTGAACTTGCAGGTTATTAGACCACAACTGCGGCAGACCGTAACGCAATTCGTTGAGCCGGCCGTTGAAGTTGTTGTTCTGCACGTCGATGCCTTTGAACGTCGCTTGAGCCTGCGGAACAAGATAGTGCGGCACCAACTGATCGAATGCGGCAACCAACTGTGCATCCGTGAGTGTTTGCAGCTGGCTAATCACTGTCGCGATATCGCCTGTTGGATTGCTATCTGCAATTTGCGCAAAGGCTGCGGCCGCTGGGGCAAGATGAGGCTGCGTTACAACATCCGTAAACGGAACTTCAATCAATTCAATCGTAATGTCATTTGTGGTATAAGTCGCTTCAACATTAAACGATCCTAAGTTGTCAACGATTGAACTGAATTCACCGTTTATGCCACCACCTGCTTCTAATATCATGAAGGTGTCACCTTCAGTTGGCGTGTAACCCGAAAGGCCGATGACGTTCAGCGTGCCATCAATATCTGCAGTGCCATCGACATCAATCAGGTCGTTACCGACACCTTTACCCGCTGTTGATTCGATCTCCATGTCATACACGCTGGTGCCGGTCAGTGTAAGATTGCCCATCATGCTGATGGTTCCGATGCTGTTGCCGGGTGAAATCGTGCCGGCGTTGGTGAAGTTGCCCGCAAAATAGCCCGAGCCACCGAACATCGCACCGCTGGCAACATTCATATTCGGACTGGCCATGTTGCCATTCACGATCAATGCACCCCCATTCACCGTGGTATCACCGGTATAGGTGTTGTCGCCGTCCAACGTCAAAGTGCCGATGCCTTGCTTGATTAAGTCGCCGGTCCCTGAAATTACACCTGCGAATTCTGTATTGTTCTCGTCGCCGACCGTGAGCGTGTTGTCCTGCATGCTAACATCACCGCCGGTAGAACCACCACCAGCCAAGGCGCCGATTGTTTCGTCATCATTGAGCTGCAACGTTGCACCATCAACATCAGCGAGTGTCACGGTGCTGCTGTCACCGATCGCATCACCACCACTCGCAATGACAGTACCTTCATTGATATTTGTATCACCACTATAGGTATTTTGCCCATTAAGTGTCAGCGTGCTAATGCCTTCTTTGGTTAAGCCGCCTGTACCGCTGATCACACTGTCAAGATTCAGGCTGTAGTCGCCAGTAACGATTAAGTCACCATTCAATGTGATGTCGTTAGCAATCGCGATGCCATCGGAACCAGCGCTTAATGATGTTGTAAAATCTGGATGTATTGTCTCTTCCACTGTGAACGTGCCAGTACCGAGGGCGTTATTGTGGCCGACCGTGAGTGTACCAATACTAAGCGTCGTACCGCCGCTATATGTATTGTCACCATTCAGCACAAGCACATCACTGTTAGCACCAGATTCTCGAACTAGTGCGCCCTCGCCACTAAGCACACCGTTAAATGTCGTGTCTATACCAGTATTAACAACCCAGTTTGCATTCAATACCATATCGTTATCAAACGTATCGGTACCGCTAGAGTAGAAGTATGAAGTGTCATTGATTGTTATTGTGCCGGTACCGAGCGTGCCTGTGTTGACGGAGTTGAGTGTGGCACCATTCAGAGTAATCCCGCCGGAGAAACTGTTGGCACTTGAACTCAGATACACACTCCCACTATTGATGACAATACTGCCACCATTGCCACTATTATCGTCAGTGATAGTACCATGGAAGTTTATCCTGCCATCGATCGTCATGACAGAATTACCTAAATCAACATCATTATCAATCTCAACGTAGGGATTTGTAGGATCTGGAAATTCTCCCGCTTCAAGTGTCGCATCACCAGTAAATACCACTGTGCCGGTACCAAGCCGATTGCTATTCAAGCCACTAGCAGTCGTGCCCTTAAGTACGATGGTACCCCCAGCAATCGTCGTGTCACCGCTGTAATCGTTATAGCCGTTCAGCGTCAGCGTGCCGTCGCCCTCTTTGGTGAATGAACTGTCGCCGCTGATATTGCCGTTGAGTGTCAAGTCGTTGTCGCCGGTAACGGTAAAGTCCTCATTCAAAATCACGTCGTTATCAAGCGCAACGCCATCGACACTGGCACTTAATTCTGAGACGCTTACGGCACCATCCACGGTTAATATGCCGGTGCCAAGCGCGCTGTCGCTGCCGACCTGGATGAGGCCGCCATAGTGCATCGTGCCACCGCTATACGTATTGTCGCCACTCAGCGTCAGCGTGCCGTCACCATATTTGGTTAGGAAGCCCGTACCATCAATCACATTGGTAAGTATCAGATCATTACCACCGGAAACGACTAATTCATTATTCAAGGTGACCGCATTCACAAGCGTGACGCTGCTCGCACCAGCAGTTAATTCTGATTCTGCTCCGACAGTAATTGCGCCAGTGCCGAGCGCACTGTCGGTACCTAACTCAATTGTACCGCCACTAAGCGTCGTACCCCCGCTATACGTATTGTCATTGTTCAGCACAAGTGTGTAGATGCCTGTTTTCAATAATAACCCATCGCCACTGATCGCGCCGTTAACGGTCAAATCACTCGACGTGTCAATTTGTAAGGAGCCATCTTCCAAGACAATGGCATTATCAATCGCGATGCTGCTGGCATTATCGATTGTTGTTAATATTGACGATCCTGTCGTCGTTAATGCGCCGGTGCCGAGTGCGGTGTCACTGCCGAGGTAAAGTTCATTGCCGTTCATCGTCACACCGCCGGTGAATGTGTTATCACCATTCAGTGTGATAAAGGATGTCCCATCGTGAACAATACTGCCATCACCGGAGATCGTGCCGTCGAAATACATATCAGAGGAACCGCTAAAAGTCATTTCATGCGTGTTCAACTCAATATCATTGGTGATATAATAGGTACCTTGACTACTAGACAGTCCCGCATCACCCGTAAATTCCACGGTGCCGGTGCCAAATGCGTTACTGTGGGCGATCCCAATTGTGCCTTCTGAAATGGTCGTGCCACCGGTATAAACATTGTCGCCGCCAAGCGTCAGCGTGCCACTGCCCACTTTATTTAGGCTGCCGCCAGCGCCTGAAATCACACCGTCAAAAGTTGTCGAATTCGTGTCGCCAACCGTCAGAGTGTTGCTTTGAAGACTCACCTCGCCGCCCGTGGAACCACCACCCGCCAGTGAGCCGATCGTCTCGTCATCATCGAGTTGCAACGTTGCACCGGCAACGTCAGCAATGGTTACGGTTCCGCTATCACCGATTGCATTACCGCCGGACGCAACCACGGTGCCGCCATTAATATTGGTGCCACCGCTGTAAGTGTTGGTGCCGCTCAGCGTCAGCGTGCCGTCGTCTTCTTTAATCAACGCGCCCGTACCATCAATCACACCGCCAAGGGTCAAATCGTTATCGCCGGAAACGGTTAAGTCGTCATTCAACGTGAAGATGTTCGCAAGCGTCACACTACTGATGCCTGCAGTTAATCCTGATGCGCCTGCTACTGTGACAGAGCCGGTGCCGAACGCGTCGTCGCTGTTGACTGTGGTCACGCCGCCATTCAGCGTCGTGCCGCCGGTAAACGTATTGGCACCGGTAAGTGTCAGCGTACCGGTACCTGTCATCACGATTGACCCTGTACCTGAAATCACACCACCAAAGGTCGTGTCATCTGCACCGCTAATCGACAGTATGTAGTCTTGAAGATTGACTTCACCACCTGTGGAACCACCGCCGGTCAGCCCGCCGATCGTTTCATCTGCATTGAGTTGCAACATTGCACCGGCAACATCAGCAATGGTCACGAGGCTGCTATCGCCAATAGCATTACCGCCAGAAGCGATGATCGTGCCAGCATTAATTGTTGTGTCGCCACTGTAGGTGTTTGTACCGCTAAGCGTTAATGTGCCGCTGTCTTCTTTGATTAATCCACTCGTGCCGCTAACCGCACCATCAAGGATCAGATCATTGTCGCCGGTAACAGTTAAATCATCATCTAGAATGATTGCGTTCGTAAGCGTAATGCCGTCAGAACCAGCGATTAACGTCTTTACCTGAAGGTTATCTAACACAGTTAGTGCGCCCGTGCCGAGTGCAGTATCACTGTTAACTTGGATGGAGCCCTGTCTATGAGCCGTACCACCGGTAAACGTGTTGTCGCCAGCGAGCACGAGTAAACCGTCTTCCCCTTTTATGATTGAACCGTCACCGCTAATACTACCGTCAAACAGCGACTCAACATTCAGGCCACCATTAAAAGTCAACACCGCATTCACTTCGATATCGTTATTAAACTCTTGGGTGCCGCGGCCTACCTCTAGTTCTGCATTACCGTCAATTGTGATTGCCCCGGTACCGAGCATGCCTGTGTTGATGGAAGAAAGTTTACCACCGTTCATGGTAATTCCACCAGAGAAACTGTTAGTATTTGAAGCCAGATAAACGTCACTCCCACTGTTGATGGTAATACCGCCACCACTACCACTATCATCATCAGTGATCGTACCGTAGAAATATATATCGCCGTCGATCGTCATGACGGAATTACCTAAATCTACATCATTATCCACCCTCGAAAACTGATTCCAAGAGCTCGGAAATTCTCCTGCTTTCAGCGTCGCATCACCCTCAAATATCACAGTGCCGGTGCCAAGCCGATTGTAATTCAAGCCGTTGTCAGTCATGCCTTTGAGTACGATAGTACCGCCAGCAATCGTCGTGTCGCCGCTGTAGCTGTTGTAGCCGTTCAGCGTCAACGTGCCGCTATCATTTTTCACTAATCCGCTCGTGCCGCTGATATTACCGTCAAGGGTCAAGTCATTGTCGCCGGAGATGGTTAAGGTATCGTTCAACGTGAAGATGTTCGCAAGCGTCACGCTGCTGATACCCGCAGTTAATCCTGACGCACCTGCCACGGTGACGGAGCCGGTGCCGAACGCATCGTCACTGCTAACTGTCGTAACGCCGCCATTTAGCGTCGTACCGCCGGTAAAAGTGTTGGTGCCGGTGAGTGTCAGCGTGCCGGTTCCTGTTATCGCTAATGAACCTGTGCCGGACACCACACCATCAAAGGTCGTATCGTCATCGCCACTAACCGTAAGCGTGTTGTCTTGAAGAATGAGTTCGCCGCCTGTGGAACCACCGCCGGTCAGCCCGCCGATCGTCTCGTCATCATTGAGCTGCAACGTCGCACCGGCAACGTCAGCAATGGTCACAAGGCTACTATCACCAATCGCACCACCACCTTCAGCGATAACTGTGCCTGCATTAATCGTCGTACCACCCAAATACTCGTTACCTCTGTCACTTGCATTGCTCAGCGTCAGCGTACTACTGCCATTTTTTATTAAACCCTTATTACCGTAAACTAAGCCAGTAAAGGTCAAATTATTGTCACCGGTTATGGTCAAGTCGTGACTAGCTAGGGCGATCACGTTCGCAAGCGAAATACCGCCAGCACCCGCAGATAATTTCGGTGTAACACTGAAACCAACTGAGTACGATCTAACCGTGCCAGTACCTAATGCATTATTGTTGTTGACTTGGAGGGTGCCGTCTGAAATCGATACCGTGCCACTATACCCCGAATTGTCACCGCTGAGTGCTAGTGTCATGTTTTGTTCTTTTACTAATTCCCCAGAACCAGTGAAGTTACCACTAAGGGTCACGCTACTACTTCCTGCTATCGAAGTGTACGCGCCCAGATCAAAGTCGTTATCAAACTCTACGCCGCTTCCAACATTAAAGAATATACCTCCTTTTTGCTTTGTTATTACGGTGCTATCACCAAGTGCAGTAGCGGAGCGGACCCGAAGCGTAGCCGGAACATTACCATAGCCACGGTTCAGGACAAAATTGCCAGAGAAGCCTGTATTATCGCCGGAAATGTCTACTACGATAACATTATCAATCGAAATTTCGCCTGTACCAGAAATATCACCATGGAGATACGTAGTCTTCCAGCCTGTAATGGCCATGACACTATCATCTTTCAGATTGATGTCATTCTGAATATTGGCTGAATTTCCTGACTCCCATTCTCCTGAGTCAATTGTCGCATCATCTTCAAATATCACGGTGCCGTAGTCGCCGTTGACGTCGGTACCGCCGAATGCAATGTCACTACCACTGATATCAACTGTGCCACCATAAATCGTCGTGTCGCCGGTGTATGTGTTGGCGCCGCTGAGTGTCAGCGTGTTGCTGCCTTCTTTTACTAAGCTGCCCGTGCCGGAAATCACATCCGCATAGGTAATATCATCCGAACGATTGAATGCAAGTGTGCCATTATTAACGATATCACCCTGAATCGAACCGGTCGTGCCACCGTCGCCGATCTGCAGCGTTCCCGCAGAGATCGTCGTGCCGCCGGTGTATGTGTTGTCACCGCTGAGTACAAGTGTGCCAGCGCCGGTTTTTGCTAATGCGCCGCTGCTGGTACCGTCGCTAATCACATCCGCGTAGGTTAGATCATCCGAACGATTGAATGCAAGTGTGCCACTATTAACGATATCACCCTGAATCGAACCTGTCGTACCACCGTCACCGATCTGCAACGTTCCCGCAGAGATCGTCGTACCGCCGCTGTAGGTATTGGTGCCGCTCAGCGTCAGCGTACCAGCACCTTCTTTGGTTAATGCGCCGGTGCCATCAATAACGCCACTCAGGGTCAAATTATTGTCGCCAGATACGGTTAAGTCGTCATTCAAAGTGAAGACGTTATCAAGCGAAACGCTACTGATGCCCGCAGTTAATCCTGATGCGCCTGCCACGGTGACGGAGCCGGTGCCGAACGCGTCGTCGCTGTTGACTGTGGTCACGCCACCATTCAGCGTGGTGCCGCCGGTAAAAGTATTCGTGCCGGTGAGTGCCAGCGTGCCGGTTCCTGTTATCGCTAATGACCCCGTGCCTGAAATCACACCATCAAAGGTCGTATCATCATCGCCACCAATCGTGAGGGTGTTGTCCTGAAGAATAAGTTCGCCACCTGTGGAGCCACCGCCGGTCAGCCCGCCGATCGTCTCATCCCCATTAAGCTGCAACGTTGCACCAGCAACATCAGCAATAACCACGAGGCTACTATCACCGATCGCATTGCCGCCTTCAGCGATGATCGTACCAGCATTAATTGTCGTGTCGCCGGTATATGTGTTTGTGCCGCTGAGCGTTAACGTGCTGCTGTCTTCTTTAATTAAGCCGCGTGCGCCAGCGCCGCCAATCGAACCGGCAAGCGTTAAATCATTGGTGCCGGATATCGTCAAATCGACATCCACCAAAGTGACGTCATTCTCAAGCGAAATATTGTTGACGCCGGCAGTTAATATCGGTGCATCAGCAAAAGATACGAATTTATCCACAATGAGTGTGCCCGTACCAAGTGCGTTATTGTGGCTGACTTGGATGGCACCTTCGCCAAGCTGCGTATCGCCACTAAACGATGAGTTGTCGTGGGTGAGCGTCAGTGTGGGTGTACCTGTTTTTAATAATTTTCCATCACCGCTGATCTCACCACTCAAGGTCTGTGATTTGGTAGGTAGATAAACCGTTGTCGTCGCATTCAATATGAAGTCGTTACTAAAATCCTTAGATACTCCATTAATGGTAATTCCAGAAGCTCCCGTTATCGTTACCGCGCCGGTACCGAATGCGGTATCGGTGTGAACACCAATATCACTACCAGCCATAGTAATACCGCCGGCAAATGAGTTATTGCCGAATAAGAAGCAATTCACGTAATTGCCCAAATAAATACTGCCTTCACCGGTAATATCACCATTAAGATACAGATTATTACTGCCGGTCGTGGACAAAACTTGACCATCATTCAGATTGATAGCATTATCAATAATACGGGAGCTTTCGGTCCAAGGTCCTATATCAAGTAGCGTATCACCTGCAACTGTGATTGCGCCGGCGCTATCGCCGAATGCGTTATCGGTGTTTATATCGATTGTGCCGCCGGAAAGTGTCGTGCCACCTCCATACGTATTGCTGCTGTTCAGCACAAGCGTACCGTCACCTGTTTTGGTTAATGAACCCGTGTCGCCACTGATGATGCCGCTGATTTCGGTGTCATTGCTACCAGTCACGGTCAATGCTGTGCCTGCACTGAGATCAACCGCACCGTTGATGCCGAGTGATCCATTTGCAGCGTTGAATTCCAATGTGCCTGACGCACCAGCAATATCCACGCTCACATCAGCATTCGATGTTTTGCTGTTCGTGATAGACGCATTGGGATTAAACGTGAGTGAGCCAGTGCCTTGTAGGTCATAGGTACTGTCTACGCCGGTACTGAGAAATTCCAAGCCGTTGATATTGGTGTAGGCTGTGTCAAGACCCGTAATGGGAATCGCGGGATCGCCGCCTGTATCGAAACCGGACTGAACGAAGATGCTACCGTCGACATCAGTTGTTGGTGCTGTGCTATTTATCCAGTTCGCATTATCCTGCCAACTGTTGCTGTTTTGCGTATCAAAAAATGTAACATCAGCTGCAAAAGTACTACTGCTCAACAACAAACCGACCGCGCCAAGGCTCATGCTTATACGATTGATATTGACCATTCCGTTGACCATTTCGCTCATTCCATGATGGGGTGCAATAACACAACAAATAACAAATTGACACTGAGATACTCAATAAAAAAGAAAAACGGGCTGCTTACAAACCCGACAAAACAAATAACATAAAGACAAAACTAAAGGTAAAACCTGTGGCAACTATGCCATATCATGTATCAAAACACATACATTTTCATTGATCTACATGCCATAGATTTACAATACTTTGCGAAATATTCTACACAGAAAGAACTTTAGATATTTGGTATCAGTACGACTACAAATGATCATCGCGGTCGCAGATAACCGCAGGTTTCGGCCAACTAAAATAAGTCGTATGCATAAGCTGATTGCTATAATGGCCCCAACTTATAGTTCAATTAACACAGAGTACAACCATACAATCACCCATATCCTCCCTGCCCACTCCTCTACCCGTTAATCACTCAATCGCATACAAAAACCTTCGAGCATAGCAGTGCTCGAAGGTTTTATGATATTGCATTTTTCTCAATCGACTTCAGTCAATATTACTTCGCGTTGTCATAGTCATTGTTCATCGTCGTGATGACCTGCGTAGTTAAATCAACGGTATCAGCTGAATAGAGCACCTTACGCGTCATCATCTGTGCCTGCAGTTCTTGTTGATTCTTGTAGTTACCTAAACTATCCAGCGATTCCTTCGCAATCACAATCTCATAACCGTATGCTGTCGCAATACGATCCACTGCCGCTGCGATTTTGCGATAAATATACTCCGAGCCAACCAGTGTTTCGCGCTGCAGGCGTGCCTGTTCATACTGCTGCCACGCCTGCATGTTATATGCCTTCATTTCGGCACTACGACGAATCTCATCGTATGCACTCGTCCCCTCAACCATGTTCAGCTGATCTTGCATGCCCTGTAGTTCTTTCTTCTTCTCGTCAAACTTGGCAACAAATTCTTGCTGTGCAATCTTTATATCTGCTTCCAAAGCGATGCGTTCCTTCAAACCTTTCATTACCTTCGCAATATCAACTGTTGCAACAGCCGTAGGCTGTGCCAACATGCGGCCAGCCGCACCAGCGCCCACAAACGCTACAAACAACAAGCAAAATGCCGTACCTAGAATGATCAACTTACGTTTCATCATGATGTTCTCCGAATTTTCATTCTTTAATCAGTTATATTCCCTTAACTTAAAATTGATCCAACAGCTAGTTGTTAAGTAATACGTAATTAGTTCGAACATCAGGACATTAATACATGCCATAATTAGCAATAAACCAAGTCCATATCCCAATCTTTGTAGGAGCCAAAACAAATCACATAATTTTATAAGTAACAATGGATTACATGATGAAACAAACCTGCGCATGGCAAAATCCGATGCAATTTTATTTTTAACTAATTCCTTCCATACTGCCCTGTATCATGATCATGAAATCATTAATTATAGGAGCTAACGTATATTTAAAAAACTATGTCAGTTCAACAACCTCTACACGAACGCGTAAAGATTCTCATAAAATACTATTAATATTTATGTGCCTACAACGCGCTATGGTTCAATAAGTAACTTGCTATAACAATGTAATAACGAAAACAGAACATAATTACTTTATTTATCACTTGACTCAAGCAATACAATGCATGCGACAAAGTGGAAACTATCCCCAAAACCTGAGAATAATGCTAATGTAGCCCATAAAAACATTCCGGTGAATGTTAGCTAAGTGTTACTCATAACACACAACCAGCATGCGGAAATATTGCTACCACACAAACAGAAGCTCAATCCACCAGTGTTTGCGATAACGATGTTACTTCCGCCCAATGCTGAAAATTCGGTTTTATATGGATATTATTGTGCGTTGCGATCGTTCAACACCGCGTGTTCTGAGAGTTGTGTGTCTAGTTTACCCGAATCTTAGTAGCGTGCCCCATTTTTGATACCAGTCGTTATGAGAGTTTCGGCTGATGGTGATTATCCCCCTCTCACATGAGATACAAACCCTCTACTTATGGATATTGACAGTTACTTGGTAGGTTAATGGTCATTGATTTATCTGCTAAAGCCGGAGAACAAGGCGAATGCTCGCACGAAAAGAAATCACAAACACCCTTTTATTTGTATATCATCTTCTACATACACATAACTTTTCAAAAGAGTTTTATTAAAAAATAATTCAAAAAAACTTCAGTAACATAAAGCAGAAAGTTTGCAAATAAAAGTAGAGTAATTACCAGAGTTGCTATTTTGTCCTCAGGCAGGAACATATTGCTTCTCTCCCATATGCACACAATAGTTTGACCGCTATTTGTTAATACGACAATACGTTTTATTCGACATGGATGACTATGCATAGATGTACAATAAGACCTAGCTTTTCAGCATTCTTAATCATGTTCCGCGTTTCTTTGGATTCACCGTCCCAAATTGCAACTAAAACATCAGCGTACTCGGCCATTTTCAGATTGCGAACCGGGCCTGCTGCTCGGCCGTGTTTCTGCCAATTGAGCGGGAACACTCTGATAGGCAAACCCATTAATCTAGCCCATTCCTCACCTGCTCGATCAATTCCTATCGCACCACCAGAGACGACTTCTCCAATCTCATCTGCAAACGGGCAGTCCTCCATTGCATCATTAACATATTGCACATCAAACAGGTTATGACTGCCTGCAATGATGCACTTCAAACCGCTGCTTACATTCTTTGATTCTCGTGGGTATATGAGCATAGGATTACTCACATTTTGTTTGTAATATCACAAACATTTTGCTTAGTTGATCCATCACATCACATCACATAGCCCCCTTCTGCTGTAGCATCATGCGCTTGTTCTTGATAATTCCATCAGTAAATACGTATTTGGCCCAAAATTTAGGACATCAAAATACATCGTGACTTACATATTTCTGATAAATCTTTGTCCGGCATATAAAATAAGAACATGAATCAGAGTTATGGCTTTAGAATCCGACTTGTTTACAGTGTAGATTTTTGCGATATAGAATAAATAAAATGTTGTCAACTGAATTTCAAGAAATAGATAGATACATTTTCGCATTTAATCTGGAAATGCGTCTTGCATTTTGGACAAGAGGTGAAATAACGC
Organism: Planctomycetota bacterium; assembly: GCA_016350165.1. Classification (GTDB taxonomy): domain Bacteria; phylum Planctomycetota; class Phycisphaerae; order Phycisphaerales; family Phycisphaeraceae; genus Poriferisphaera. The sequence continues at coordinate 1,074,695 of CP066225.1, forward strand.
ATTGTATCGGTTCAGTCTCACTATTCATTATCATCTGCCAACAAGCAAATGCCCTTTACGCAATGGCTATTGCACACGCAATCCAATCTGAAGCAGATAAGCAGTTTGTCTATGATTCGATTTGTGGATGGGCAATTAAATTGGATGTTGATCGCCAACTCATAGATTTGATTGCTATCGCCGCCGAACATTCCCCTCAAGATTTCACGCAACAGCAAGGTTGGGTATGTATTGCTTTTCAGAATGCACTCTGGCAACTACTACACGCCCCATCGTTGCAAACTGGCATAACAGATACTGTCATGCGTGGCGGAGACACCGATACCAATGCAGCGATATGCGGAGCCTTGCTGGGAGCCGTGTATGGTATCGATCAAGTTCCAGACCAATGGTTAAAGTGTATTTTGAATTGTAAACCAGAACCACATAACCCCAACGTTCAACATCCACGCCCACAAAAATATTGGCCGTGTGACGCCTTCGAACTGGTAACGCAATTGATAGGTGTCTAAAAGCAATTACTAAACTACGTGTCTTGTGCAGCATTAACACTGTGTTAATTCAGTCATATCATCAAATAACACTTAAGCTTTATGCTTGCTTGTTTGTATCACCTTCTACCAACTCACCCGCAGCTATATTTTGCTGAAACATCGCCGCTTGTATTTTCTTGAATATCTTACTATCAGCCGTTGCGAGGAATTGACGCCCATCTTTGAACTTAACCGTAAAAGTAATCTCTTTCTTCTTTCCGCCAAGAAGCAACCCCGCAAGCAACCCTACCGGCCCCAGAATTAGTGAACCAACTGCAGCTAGCCCAAAGGCATCACTAACTCTTTGCATATGTTCCTCAGTTTTAACTTCAAATGAGTCTACTTCATTCAAAGGCACAAATTCACCACGGAATCGATGCGCTTGTGTTCTCAAGCGAAAACCACCCCGAACATAGTCGTTGTAACCAGTTAGAAAATTGCCTGCATGAATTTTGATATATGCCATCGCCTAGAAAACCCTATTCTTTGTAATGCCCGGTCATAAGATGTAGATAACAGAGAAACAGATGATTTTTTACACGATGTTAAAGCTACATCTTTTAAAAACAATAGATGTTTTGACATGAGCACTTGTGTTGCCGGGGCAATGATCACTTTTTTATTGTTTTGTCTCTTTGTAACCCGCTGATTGAATAATAACATTACCAGACAGCTTTTGATCTTGCCGTATATGCTGATTAAAAGTGCTACTTAGCGCTAGTTTTCGTATACACACTTGCGTTGATACCGTGTTCTCTGCATTTTTTATTTTTTTACCCTTTGAGATGCTCCATTCGAATAATAACACTACTGGAGCACTTTTTAGGGGTCACAAAAATCACGATTTTGGCTAACTTTTGCGCTGTTTTTGGTTTTTACGCTCATATTTTTGACGGTTTAAATGATCGTAAAACACACCTACTTTTAGCTATTGCTCGATAATCGAACTGCAACCCCATTCATCATCTCCGATATACCGAAGCGTGACTGAAAATCTGTTCCTAACAATCGCACCAAATGAGTTGGTTGCATCAACATACATATTGACGACATACCACCCCTTGCCCAATTCCTTCACGCAATCATCTGCACGCTGCCTGCCAAAGTCAGCTGATTTCGGGTTTTTCAGCTTCTGCTTTATGAATACTTTTGCCATACTCAATGCATCGTAAACAGATGCACTGGCGATCTCTTTTTCTAACGCTAATTGTTCTTGTTCTCTTGCCTGCCGCTCTTTTTCAGCCTTCTTCTGCGCTAAGAACTGATCATAGAATGTTGCCGCCTGTTCATCCGCAAAGCGCAACTCATATCCACGCTGATAAGCCTCTTCAGCATACTGTTTAGCCAACCGCTCATTACTCTGTGCGTCGTAATAGGCAATCAAACGAGCAATCACAATCTTTTGGTTGTTTAAACCAAGCAATGACTTGGAGCCATTAAACAGTTCTTCATAAGTTGCCGCAGCCTTCTCATGCTCACCATTCTTCCATGCTGCATGCGCTTGCTTCAATTCACCTAAAACCCCTCGCTCATCAATCTTCATCCCCATCATCAACAAGCTGAAGATCATTACAAACAGTAACCATCTTTTTGTTCCATGCTTCAGCACTATGGGTGCGCCACCCATATTCACCATCTTCATCCGCAAGCTCTTTATTGCCAACAGAACAATACAAGCCAACGCCATACCGCCCAACAACACCGTCCCCAATACGCGTAGCTCGCCTACCACCCCGATCACCATCAGAATAATAAAACCCCACAACACAAATCCCCACTTACCGATTTTCTGTTCGTCCTGACTCATTCGTTCAATCCTTATCTATATCTATATGTTCGTTTGCTTGATGACTGATCACATCCGTATGTATTACTGAAAAAGTTCATCCACCGTCTGCTTCGTTTGCTTTGCACCTCTACTCTGCGCTTGTTCCCCATCCTTTTCCTGCAACTTACACAGATCGCCCCTTTGTATTTCACCATGCAGTAACGCATATACCGCAATGCTCATCTTCGCATCTACTTCCGTCACTTCGACCAGACCGATGCGCTTTTTCGCTGCCCCGAGTACCAAACCCGTATCCGGATCTTTAATGACCTGCCCTTTGCGGTACACCACAAACCGGTCTCCCTTCTTGATGTGATTGTCCGAGCCCTGGTTCAGATACACCTGCTCATCTGCCACATGCACGATCTTGATCGGGAAGATCTCATCAAGCACCAGCTTCGTCAGCTTCGCAACCAGTTCTTCCTGTGCAAGTTCAAAATACTTATTGGGAATGCTCGGCGTTTCCAGTGCATTGATCTTGTAATCAAACGTTGCCGATTCCGCCGTCATGATCTGCCCTGTCTCAGTATTGACCATGCGGATACTCGCTTTGATTGAGATCACTCCTTTACGCGTGATCCGGTTCGTGTAAGGCACCTTCTTCTCACTCACCTGCTGCTCAATATTGTCCAACGAACCAAACAGCAGCAGGTCCGCCCCGAGCATCTTCCCCATCTCGACATGATGCTTCTTGGAATCCGCATACGAGCTATCCGACAGATCCGCTTCCTTTAACAACTTCTCAAGTTGCGATCTTTCAACTACCTTTAAACGTTTAGACTTCACCAGCGCTGTCACCACCTTATTCGTCAGCAGATTCGTCGTCTTCGGCAATTCCTGCACCTTCATCTGTTCGCGTGATCTGCCGCCCTGATTCGCTTTAACCGATACGCCCCGATTCACGCTCGGCAACTGAAAATCAAACACAGCAATCGTCGGCAGCGTCTTCTTCGCTTGCTGCGCAAACACTTCACCGCACATCACACCCATCATCAAACCGATTGCCGCTAAAAAACAAACGCTCTTTTTCATCACTCTTTCCTTAATATCTATCTGCATATTAGTTCTCACATTCCCCCCCTAGGTTCAATCTTTACGTCATGTTTCACCTTGAAACCGTAGGCAGATCACGTGTCATCTTCTGAATCACTTTCCGCGCCAGTTTCGCCTGCTCCGGCTCAAGTGCATTACCAACTAACGCTCCTGCCGCAACGCCTGCCCCTGCACCAATAGCAGTCCCCGTATTCTTGTCATCAAACTGACTGCCCAGGACAGCCCCTGATAAACCGCCAACCAGCCCGCCGCCGATTGTGCCTAGTCCCTTCTTCAAACTCCCATTGCCTTCACCCATCCAAAGCAGCTCCCCACTGCTCACATCACTCATCTTTGCCGTCATACTGATCCGCTCCCCAAACTCGCTTACATTCACAACTAACATGGTGTTAATGTTCTTAATCCGCAGTTTTTCCTTGCGGCCAGACGTGATCCCTGAACTCTGCTGAAAATCAACCTCTGTAATCACTTCTTCCAAGTTCGCTCGATCTGCGATCGAATACCCCTTCTTCATCAGTTGCATCCCAAACAGATCCGCCACCTCCTTGCGCTGCATCTTACCGAGCACATCACTCCCATCCGACACCACCACGCCAATCCGACCCAGCGCATCGAAGCGCATATTAGAACTCGTAAAACTCTCACCGCTCGCGCATCCAAACATCAATGCGCAAACGGCAAGTAGTGCCAACAAGGGCGGCCAAGTAAACCGTACATCGTCAGATATATCATTAATTTTCATAAACTCATTACTCCTGTAATCATGAATTTTCAAATTCAAAGGGCAAGATAGCTACATGCTCATCCAGCACGTTAACCAATAAACAAACAACTAATTTGATGCACCAACGACCATACAAAAAGGGCGAACGTCGCTGGTTCCATTTCACACAGAGGCTGTAGCAAGCCTAGCAATGAAAATGGTCAACGAGTCCGCCCATAACTGAGGCGAACCCGAGTGCCATACCTCATTGCTTGTGAAATTGCTACATTCCTGTGTGAGGTTCTGTTACTCGAGATCGTTAGATCTTCGCTATATTGTTGCAGCCCTTCGCTCGGCTGCCATGTTTCTGTTTCCTTTCAATCAACAGATAATGTTGACACTTAATAATTACACCGCTTTGGAATTCTTGTCAACATCCACTTCGTTACCTGCTTCATTTTAAAGCATATTTTAGAAATACATCACATCTAAATCAGATTCAAAATTTTATTAATGTCCCATAATTCAAAGATTTCCGCTTAATTCCCTTAGATTCCCAAGGGTTCGTTTCAGGTCTGCGGAAAGTTCTAATCAAATTTGCAGAACAGGGAATCAGGCTAAAAAGTATCAAAAGAACTGAATTGCATACCCAATGTAAACGATGACTTGAGTGTGCTGATAAGCATCTACGTGAAAGTCAAAATCATGTAGGGTCAAGCTTGCACAGACCGCTATCGGTCATGTACAAGATACTGAGATTGACATTTCTTAATAATAAGCTGGTTGCCCCAGTGTGAATCACACGGTCAGAGAGTAGAGGGTAAGGAATGCTTATTGAAAATAACAACAGCTATTGATTTAGATTTGACAGCGTTCATTGCGCTTCAACATGCACCATGCATGCTCTATCCTTTGGGCATTCAATAGCTTGTTGTACCCTTTAATAATCGAGTCATGATTACGGATACTCCGTAGCAATCGTCTTAATAAGTGATTGTCTAAACACCCATCGTTTTGTTGTCCATCAACGTAACCGCGCGATAGCTGCGCACAAATCGAGAGGAGATCTATGAAAAGATCAAGAAAACAAACGAATTGGATTCCACCGCAAGAGCCTGACGAGCAGTCGCTCTTAATCGATGCTAACACCGTTGCCAAACAACTGGGCTGCTGTACGAAAACGGTATACAAGCTTGCGAAAGACCACAAGATCAAATCACGCCCCATTGGCCGCCTGCGCAAATTCAAGCAGCAGGATGTTCTGGATTTTATTGAAAACTCTCAAGGAGAAACAGATGAGTGACCACACACACAAGCGAACAAAAAAGAAAACTCACACTTCGAATCACGCAAATTCGAAGCATTCAAAAATCGTACGCACAAAAAAGAAAGGCAAAAAGAAACAGATGCCAAAACAAAGCAAAGTTGTAAGAAGGACCAAGAAACGTTTCGCCACGCGTCTCCCAGACCCCCAACCAGTCCCGATCATGGAGCCGATCAGTCAGGGATTGCAAACAGATATTCTGCCTGAATTTGCACAGGATTTCTGTCACATGATCGCGGACACGCAGGAAGTCCCGATCCACTCGCCCGTCATGGTTTGCATGGCAGCACTTGCAAGCCTTGTTCAAGGCCATTTTGTAGCACACGTCAGAAGAGGCTTTAAAGAACAGCTTCCACTCTACACCGCTGTGCTACTAGGTAGCGGTGAAAAAAAGAGTCCCACCCAGAACGCCATCCTTGAGCCGCTACGTGAGATCGACAAAGAAGTGCAAAGAGCCTGGGAGGCCAAATTCGATGAGGTTGAATCACACAAGGCTGTCATCGAGCAGCAGATCAAGATAGTTCAGCGTAAAATCCCAAGAAACGCGGGCAAAGCTGAACAAAAGCGTTTCGCAGATGAAATCTGCAAGCTCAGGCAGTCAATGATTGTGCATCCCAGGACGCAGCTTATCGCCGAAGATTTCACCGAGGCCGCACTGGTCGACGTCTTGAAAGACTCCGACGAAAGAATCTTGGTGGCCAGTGACGAGGGCGCCCTGCTTGAGAATCTCAAGGGGCGGTTCGGTAACAAATCCGGTGAATACTCACTCTTCCTCAAAGCGCATGATGGCACTGAGTTCAAATTTGATCGCCGCAGTGACAATCGGCGTATCACCCTTGAAACCCCGCTGATTTCTACCACCATCGCCTTCCAGCCTGAAGTCATGGCCGCAACCACGCAAACAGAACGCATACTGGGTAACGGTCTGGTGCAACGTTTTCTGTGGACCAAACCAGAACCAAAAGCCGGGCGCAGAGAATTCAACAGCATCCCTTTCTGTTCTGAAACACACAGCGTCTACTGCGACGCAATAACCCAAATCTACAAAACGCTTGAACGCAATACCCAATGCCACCAAGTTCGTTTAACGACCGACGCTCAAATAGAGCATGCAGTTTTTGAGCAGTACATCGACCGTCTCATGCGTCCCGCATTTGTGACAGGCCACGGCGCTATAAAAGGCTGGTGCAACAAACTGCCAGGCCAAGCAGTCCGCATTGCCACGATCAAAGTGATCTGCGAACACATCGTCAGTTTATCTGAGTTCGACCCCGAAAGCATCGTCGTTGATGCTTCAGACATGAAAGCTGCAATCCAATTTTGTAAGCAGCTAATTCCTCATGCGCGTGACGCCATCTCACTGCTTGAGGGTGGATCAACAACTGCATTGCAGAAAGTGCTTGATCATTTTAGTGCAAACGGCTGGCCAACCGGGGATTTCTGCAGTAACCACATCTTTAAGAAAGTACGTTCAAAATCAGTCAAGAGGTGCAGTAATTTAGACCCTGTTATACAGATACTGCTGGAGCACAAGTATCTGTTCAAAACAAACCCCTCTGGCAAGAGTGGTCCAACCACCCAGTACTATCGTGCCAATGAATGCTTGCCCCCAGCGATGGAGTAAGTCATTGATGTAATAATGCATGGCATTAGGTATATGTGAATATATTTAATTAAAAAAAATATATATCTATAAACCTATGGTTTTATGCATTTATCTTGTCTTCGACAACGAAGCTCCTCTCCGTTCCGCTTCGCTTTCTTCTTCTTTTAATCTGACCAGTTTGGATAGGGGCTGACTTGTTCAGCCCCTCCCAAGCTTCGCTTGGGAGAACCGTTGTAAACCTATAAAACCATTCACAGTAAGCCGCAAGCAATCTCATCTGACCTTCAGTTTTATATTGTAGATTGGACATGAACCTATTAGCATGTCATGCAAGCTCACCCTCAGATGACTCGAGTAGAGACCGTGGCTCAAGCAATACTAATTTTAAAAGGGTCAATACATATGACAGGATCTAGGCTCTATGAGCAGCATCTCAACCTCGAAAGCAACCGGCACCAGAACACTTCAATTCAGCATCGACGGCCAACGTCGTAAGTCCATCAGGCTTGGCAGCACCACCATGCGCCAAGCCCGCCAGGTACAAGCCTTTATTGACGATTTGGTATCAGGCGTAAAAACCGGAACCTCACCCAAAGACAAAACCACGCAGTGGCTTTCAGAAATTTCAGATGAATTACATGACCGCATTTCAGTCACAGGTTTAGTTTCGCCACGACAACGAACAACACTTACAGCTTTCATTGACCAATACATCGAATATCGCAAGATAGATACCAAACCCGGCACCATTGCAACCTATCAGCGAACACGTACATACTTGATTGATTGCTTCTGCGATGACCAGCTATTGCATCATCTCAATGAAAACGATGCCGACAAATATCTGAATTATCTTCATAACCGTGGACTTGCCAAAGCGACCATTCGCAAAGCCTGCCAAGTTGCCAAACAATTCTTAAACGAAGCTGTTCGCAAAAAGGTCATTCACGAAAACCCATTTCTAAACCTCAAAGGTTCAGCCACAAGCAACCCTGACAGGCGTCGTTTTATCGATCAACCAACGATAAACAAGATCATCGAATATTGCCCAGACCACGAATGGCGTCTTATCATTGCCCTGTGCCGTTATGGAGCCTTACGCTGCCCCTCAGAAATCCTCAGCTTGCGTTGGCAAGACATCAATTGGAATGAAGGTGTATTCACCATTACATCCCCCAAGACAGAGCACCATGAAGGCAAAACCAACCGCATCGCCCCAATCTTCCCTGAACTGCATCCCTACTTACGTGAGTCCTTTGAACTAGTTCCAGAAGGCTCTACATACTGCATCACACGTTACCGTGACACAAATATCAATCTACGTACCCAGTTCCTTCGCATCATCGAGAAAGCTGGCCTGTCGCCTTGGCCCAAGCTGTTTCAAAACCTGCGTTCCAGCCGCGAAACAGAACTGGTCAAAGATTACCCCATTCATAACGTTGTTCAATGGGTTGGCCATACTGCCCGTGTAGCCCTCAAGCATTACCTCACCACCACCAACGAAGACAACAAAGCCGCATCCTACCTGAGTGTCCAGCAGCAGCCTACAGAGCCTAATTTCGAATCCAACACACAGAAGCCTTCGCCAACAAACACCTCGAAAGAGGCGCTGCAAAATCCGGTGCAGAACGTGCAGGAATGTAGAGAATTCCCAGAGAATCAACAGGAACTCGAAGAAATCAAAATCCGCCTTATTTTGCAAAAACTAGGCGTTTTACCGCCTGATAGCGCACAAAAAAAGCTTCCTGAAAAACAGGAAGCTTCTTCAAATGGGCCTGGCAGGATTCGAACCTGCGACCTCACCCTTATCAGGGGTGCGCTCTAACCAGCTGAGCTACAAGCCCATCAGTCAGTCGTTGCTGACGGGTTGCTTAATTTATGTGATCTAATTCACTCAGTCAAGCCGACGCTACAGTTAACCACACACACGTGGAAAACCCGATATAAGCTTCTTGCTTTATGCTTGACCATTGCATAACTTGCGTCTTACCATCGACATAGCCCGATAGTATCCGGTCAACCATTCGTCTCGATCGTCCAGAGCCCTAGGATTAGTTCAATGGCAATTAATAATTTCAACTTAGCATCACTCATAGAGCAACAAGACGCCACTCATCCTCTACACCTCATAGAAGAGCATATAAACCCTGCATACGCGAAAGTCCTGAAAATCCTAGGCTACGATATTCGCTATACAAAGGGACAAGGACAGTATTTATGGGACGACCAAGGAAATCGCTATATCGATTGCTTGGCAGGCTTCGGCGTCTTTGGGATTGGCCGCAACCATCCGGTGATCAAAGATGCGATCAAGCAGGCGATGGATCTAGATTTACCTAATTTACCAAAATTTGGAGCCTCCAGAACAGCGGGGCTGCTTGCAGAAAAACTGACAGAAATTTCACCGGGCGATCTAGACACAGTCTACTTTTGCAACTCAGGTGCAGAAGGCTGCGAGACGGCGATCAAGTATGCCAGAGCAGCTACCGGCAAGAATCGGATCATCTACTGCCAAAAGGCGTACCATGGCCTCACAATGGGAGCACTATCGATTAATGGCGGCTTGGAATTCCGAGACGGATTTGGCTCGCTACTAACCGATACAGCATCGATTCCATTCAACGATGCTGAAGCACTTGAACGCGAGTTAGCATTAGGCGATGTGGCAGGATTTATTGTCGAACCAATCCAAGGCAAAGGTGTGAGGATTGCAACACAGGAATTCATGAAAGCAGCTGAAGAACTATGTCGCAAATACAACGCGGTATTGATTGCCGATGAAGTGCAGACAGGAATCGGCCGCACAGGCAAAATGTTTGCCATTAATCATTACGACATTAATCCGGATATTTTAGTCACAGCCAAAGCCATCTCCGGCGGCTACATCCCACTAGCAGCTGTCATCTCAAGACGATCCATCCACAACAAAGTCTTCTCATCACTCGACCGTTGCGTTGTACATTCAACAACCTATGGCCAGAATGATCTCGCGATGGTTGCAGGACTTGCAGCATTCCATGTTATTGAAACCGAAAAGATCATTGAAAACTCTGCCGCGATGGGCCAAAAGTTAATGGATGGCTTATCTGCTTTAATTCCAAAATATGATCTGCTCAAGGATGTCCGTGGCAAGGGATTAATGGTCGCACTAGAATTTGGATCGCCAAAATCATTGAGCTTAAAAGTTGGATGGAAGCTTCTTCATAAAGTCGATCAAGGTCTATTCCCACAAGCAATCTTGATTCCACTTTTAAAAGATCATCACATTCTTGCTCAAGTAGCTGGTCATAATATGGATGTGATCAAGTTGATCCCTTCTTTAACAATCAATGAGCAAGATGTGACAGATATTATCAATGCATTTGATCAAGTGATTGGGGCGTGCCACAAATTCCCCGGACCTGCATGGGAAGTAGGCAAACGTTTAACGCAACAAGTACTTAAAAAGCAGCCACATAACAGTAAAACTTCATCACCCTCCCCTGCAGAAGCGAAATAAAACAATAAAAAAGGCACTTCATATGAAGTGCCTTTTCAATGTCAGTTATTCATAATCAGTTAACTGTCCATGCACCTGCTGAAGCAACCGCTGCATGCATTTGAGGTAGATAACTGAGTGCTTCATCTGGCTTCACTTCAAGTTCATCAATCACTTCGGTTTCACCGAGGATAATATGCTCTACACGTTGCTGCACTTCACGAAAGCGTCTTGCCACACCAGCGATGCGCATTTGAATCTGCTCCAAACCTTGTGGCTTATTACGATCATGCCACATTGCTGTATACGCAGCATCCCATCGCTCAAGTGCTTTAATAACAATCGCTGATTCAACAATCACTTCACGCAGCAAAGTGTCATCTTTTTCTTCGTAACCACGAATCAACTTCTGGCGTAAACCAATCTTCTTCACCATTGCATCTGCGAGCAGACCAGCCACTTTCAATTCGCCTGCACCATTTGGCGAATCATCCATTGAATTAAGACGTGAAGACAAACGACCATACTGCTTGCGGATATCTTCCCAAGCGTCCTTACCATTAACCAGTTCAATCTGACGCCAATAGATACCCTGCAGAGGATCATCCCAAAGAACCAAATTACCTGTAACAATAGTCTTAGCTTTTTCTTCCAATTCCTTCGCACTCGCAGCAGGATCATCTGATCTATCGCCTAGATAGAAAGCTCCCAAGACGCTTGCATCTCGCGAGAGCGTGTAATCGCCATTACATACATGCTTCAAGCGTTTTGTTGCTTCAATTTCATTCACCACGCCGGTATAGATCATCTCTGCAACAGTCGTTAAACCTTCAAATGCTGAATCAAGATCGCAGACCGCACCATCATCGCCCCACATCGTAAAGACGATTTCCTTCACGTCTTTATCACGGCAAGCTTTGACACATGGGAGTGCATGATTATCTGTATTTGCAGTACAGTGCCACAACATCGGCCACGTCCAAACACCTGAAGCCATAACAGGCTCTTTACCTAAATCACGATGACGATCAATCCACTCACCATAAAAATCAGCGTTATCGTGATAATAATCCCAATAAACAAGGTCGACTTCTGCAGGGATTTTTTCTTTTACCTCATTTGGTATCACAGCTTCACGGTCATAATAATCCTGCTGTTTACTACCGAGTCTAAAATACATATCCGACCAGATCATCGGATTAAGATCCAAACCCTTGCAGATATCAACGACTCTATTCAAGTGATAGTTAAAAAGTTCAAAACGATTTTCAAAACCATTCTGATCAAGGAACCGGCCTAAACCAAGATCATGCGTTTCATCCATACCGATGTGAACACGCTTACTACGGACATTGTTCGCCCAATGAGACACCATTTTTTCAACCAGTGCATATGTACGATCATTACGTACCATCATCACCGACTTAGTATCTTTCATATCCCAGTAATTGCTCCACTTAAGCATTTGAGCCAAGTGACCAAGTGTTTGCAGACAAGGAATTAATTCGATACCTAAACCAAAGGCATAATCATCAATCGATTTGATTTCTTCGACGGCATAACCACCACGCTGATATCCAAAGTATGTTTCGCCCTCAAGTTCATAAGTCTCCTCAGTGTAGAGCATGACTTGGTTGTAACCTAGCAAAGCAAGCTTACGTAGCCAACCTTTCAGGAACTCAACTTTAGGCACAGCATTTCTTGAACAATCAAGCATTACCCCAACGCTTTTGAAGTTTGTCTTCTCACCCTTACTTTCAGCTTTATTTCCAAAGCTCAAGATTGTACCAGCACCTCTCATAGCGCCAGTTAGACCGCCATATTCAACGATCAAAGTTTTTTCTTCTTTAGTAACCGCATAACCCAGTTCTCCAAGATCTTCACCCTTTTTAAAAATAAGATTTACCTTATTCTCATCATTAGGCTTAATCAACGGGTAGCCCGCCTCAAGTAATTCAAGCGCATCGACCAAACGATCATCAGAACCATCTATTTTATATACGAACTGCATTGAGTCCCTTTCTGTCCCACTACATGACATCGTCGATTTAGTACACATCAAACCACAGGCTAAACTGGTTCAGTACGGTGTTGGATTCGCGAACCCACTCATGAGATGCATTCACTGACCATCCCCACAAAATACCCTCAAACGCACATCACCTCAACTAAGAGCCACTTTGACAACGATTCTGAGACATTAAAAAAGAGCCGCAATCAAATGCGACTCTTTCATTTACTTTTAATTTATCAATCAACACCAAGACTGCCCATTCCACCAGCCGAGTAATTCGGCGACTCATGGGTTATTGCAATATCGTGCGGATGACTTTCAACCATGCCAGCCGAACTGACACGTACAAACTTTGCCTTTTCACGAAGCTCATCAATCGTCTTCGAGCCACAATAACCCATACCAGCACGCAAGCCACCGATCATCTGATAAACAAAATCACCAAGCGGGCCACGGTAAGGCACCCTGCCCTCAACTCCCTCAGGCACAAGCTTATCCTTCTTAGTCACACCCTTCTGCGAATAACGGTCAGCACTACCTGCCATCATCGCACCCTGAGAACCCATACCACGGTAAGTCTTATAGCGACGGCCGGCATGGATAACCAAATCACCAGGCGACTCATCAAGACCAGCAAAGAGCGAACCAAGCATCACAGCATTTGCACCAGCAGCAATCGCTTTCGTGATATCGCCGCTTTGCTTTATACCACCATCAGCGACGACTGGTATACCTGCTGCTTTCGCAGCTTTCATCGCATTAAATACCGCAGTTATTTGAGGCACGCCAATACCTGTCACAATGCGTGTCGTACAAATTGAGCCCGGCCCAATACCAACCTTCACTGCATCAGCACCAGCTTCAATCAGATCTCTCGCACCTTCCTCCGTCGCGATATTGCCAGCAATCACATCAATCGTGAAACGCTGTTTCACTTCACGTACAGTATCAATAACGTTATCGCTGTGGCCATGTGCAGAGTCAACGGTAACCACATCCACACCAGCTGCGATCAACGCTTCGACACGATCATATTGATGCACACCCACCGCAGCACCAACCAGCAATCGGCCACGTTTATCACGACATGACCTCGGGTACTGCTTCATCTTCGCGATATCACGCATCGTGATCAGACCAGTCAAGCAACCAGAGTCATCTATCAGGAGCAGTTTCTCAACTTTATTCTTATACAAAATCTGCTCAGCATCCTTCAGCGTCGTAGAAGGAGCAGCAGTCACCAAACGATCCTTGGTCATCACTTCGCTGATAGGTTTATCGTCGTTCGTTAAGAACATCATGTCACGCCGCGTGAGAATACCAACGACCTTACCATTCGGTTCGCCATTCTCTGTAATCGGCACACCCGAAATATTCTGTTCTTCCATCAACTCACGAACTAATCCGCACGTTGCATTCGGCGCTAGCGTCACGGGATCGGTAATCACACCGTTCGCACTACGTTTAACCTTCACGACTTCACGCACCTGTTCTTCGATAGACAGGTTCTTATGAATGATGCCAATACCACCCTCTTGCGCCAATGCGATCGCAAGTTGACTCTCCGTCACCGTATCCATTGGTGCCGAGATCATGGGGATATTCAGTCGTATATTCTTGGTGAGCTGCGTCGAGAGGTCGGTTTCGCCGGGCACGACATTACTTCGTCCAGGCACGAGCAGCACATCATCGAAAGTGATTCCGTCAGCAATAATCTTCTGTTCCATGTATAAGCAATACCTGACCCAACCCCGCTCGTCAAGTTGACCCCGCCTATAAACCGACTTTTCCCCCATACTAATCTCCCTCTCATACCCTTCGCCCAACTCAATAAAACCGCTTTAATATCAAAACCTTTTCCCAACGCTAAACAACGTTACCTCGCGACCCCATAAAACAAGCCAACCGCCCTTACGAGCGGTTGGCTTTGATTCTTTAGCTTATCGAGATTGATTCAATCTCTTTTAGCTCAACCTCAAATTATTGAAGGTTGTCGTCGTTGTTTGACTCTTGAACGCCATCTGAGCAGCTTTCCCAGTCAGCATAGACCCATGCAGCCTGAGCTGATTCGTCGATCAGGTTAGGTGCAGTTGTGTTACCAACGTCGTTAGCGAAGAGGTTGTCGTTTTCGTTCTGGACACCCTTGCTGAACTTAGTAACCAAAACAGCCTTACTTTCGAAGCTGACGTGGTTGTCGTTCCAAGCAACTGAACCCTTCCACTCGCCACCATCACGCTCGGTGTGGATTGAGCTGATCTGTGCTGTGCCTGAACCCTGTGGAACGTTAGCGTCAGCACCAGTGTTACGGTCACCCAAAACTGGAGCGAGCGTGTTCAGGTTTTCTTTCCACTCGCCAGTTGATTCAGCGTGGGCATCCCACTTAGCTGATGTAGCGGTGTTTTCTTCAGCAATACGCTGCATAGCGTATGAGAAGTTATTGGTAGTAAGATCGTTACCAAGAGTTGTCCACATCTTCTTAACTTCAACAGGGCTGATTGCGTAATCAGCGGTGAAGAAACCACCGTCAAGCAAAACTGCCATACGTGCTGCAGGTGCACCACCGTTAGCGAAATCACCTTCAGCAACACCTTCAATGTCAAAATCGCCACCGAATGAACCAGCAGAAGCGATCTTACGCTTAGAGGTGAGACCTGGGTACTGGCTGCGGTTTGACTGTGCGTACATAACCAATGACTGGTGAATACCACGAACCTGTGTGTTGTTCTGCATCTGACGTGCTGTACGGCGAGCTGCACCCAACGCTGGGAGCAAGATACCGATGAGCAAAGCAATGATGCTGATGACGACGAGGAGTTCGATCAAAGTAAAAGCGCGACGTTTCATATGCCTGCTTCTCCATTTGCATTTGGTCCGTTCAAACACCTCTTTACAAGATGCCAAACTTCCCAAAACCTAAAAACCCGTATTCGCGTCAAATTGTCTCGTATCACCTACAAACAGATCAGCCTGAATTGAAAATATCCAATCCAAGCCAAACAAACGGTTTTATAGTATGTAAAATTGCATGTTATCTAGGCTATTACGAGTGCGATCTAACGTGAATACATTTCACAAAGACAAACGTTGCCTTTGCATTTCATATCAAAATTTCGCTGCGAAATGAATTTACCGATGCTCAAACCTAACTGAACATTTTCGCAGTTCTGATCGGCATCCCAGAATTGGCCTTGCAAGGAAGATAATCGCTCTCAGAATGAGAACCGGGAATATTAGAATTGCGGATAACGCAAACCCTTGCAAAAGCTGTACTTGCCAATCTTCCAGAAGCTTCAACCATACATCTCTATACAGTCTTGCTTCCCATTGGGTCCATCATAAACCTTTCACTCTGTTTCTGTCAAGAGATTCTGTTCCCAATATTACAGGAAAACCCGCCTAAAAACCGCCAATTATTTCGCCCAACATTATTCTGCCGATATTCAAGCAGGCTCACGTCTGCATAATGACGTTTTTGCCTGAAATTGATCATAAAAACGGAAAATCGAACACCACTATGCTTGCTCGATACCAATCTCGAATTCTCACACTCGTCGCCGCATCAATTGCTGCAACCTGCATGCTCATCGCTACCCCCAGACTGATCCCCCTCAATGCCTCCACTGGCATCACCTTCACCGATGCCGCCGTCGGTCCCCTCAACGCCATCATCATCACAGCCCTCTTCCTCCTCCCAGCACTCATCCTCTCCATCTTCATCGCCGCCTTCAACACCTACCTCTCAGCCACATTCATCTCTGCATTTGCCGTCCTCGCACTTGCCTCCATCGGCGGCTCCCCCATCGGCTTCATCTACAGATCCGACCTCCCCCACGAATACACCTCTCTCATCATCGAGTCCTTCATCTGGACAGCCCTTCTCTTTGCCAACCTCTACACCATCCAGATCACCCGCACACCCATTCAAGCCAAACTACCACGCAACCTCGTCACCCCCTCACCTGACGACTCAAACCTCTTTGGCAACCTCTCAACCAACACCATCCTCGCCGCCTTCATCGTCGCAGGACTCGGCGGCTTCCTCTGCAACCTCCTCATCCAATCCACCGCCACATCTCAATCACTCTGCTCACTCATTCTTGCTTTCTTCATCGCCACACTGTTCACGCGTTTCATTTTTCCCTCTGCAAATCCAGTCATCTTGCTCTTCTCGCCTATGATCGCCGCTATCGTTGGCTACACCCTCGTCCTCATCAACACCGGCTCATACTCCTCAACCTCCAAAATCCTCTCAGCCATCTATTCACACCAATTCCCACCACTCGCATTTCCTCTTCCCATCTTCTTCATCTCCGCCGGCACCATCGGCGTCATTCTCGGCATCACCGCCGCAAAAGGCTTCGAAAACATGACCATCGAATCCGCCACTCACCAATCCGAAACTGCTGAATAGCACACCACTTCAACACCAGTTATCCCCCATCTACGAATCTTTTTTGGTTTACAAAACACCATACGGTATATTGTTATAAGACATTGTGACTGACTCTCACTCAGTTCAATGCCTGTCATTGGGTCCAGTTTGGCAATTTACGTTCCCACCTCAAACGCGTTCTGCACTCCGCAGACCTGCGTTATGCCAGCACATTCAGCCTCGGCACGCCGCCGACACAATCACACGTAAATCGCTCTACCACTTTCACAATCCGCCGCCACGCTACGCCAAGCTCGCTTTTCAGCGATGCCATGACGTCTCATGAACCTCATTCGCCCTCATTTTCGACAATTTGTCCCATAAGCCTGCTCATTAACACAAACTCGCTCAACACCCCCCGTTTTACCGATAACCTTCTTGTTATCTTCAAACTCACCCGCCGATCGTCACTCACTTCGGCATAACATCACTCGCAAACACTATGGCACGATTCATCCGACTTAAAAACAAATTCCATCGCACCATGGTCGCCGCCGGCTTCCAGCGCGATTGGTTCCTCATACCACTCGCCGCCCTCATCGGCTGCTTTGCCGGCCTCGTCGCCACTGGCTTCGACCATATGGTCACAACCTCAAGCGACTTCTTCTTCGGCAAAATTGACGGAACCACAAACATCACGCTTCGGTACGCGCTTCTCATGACCCTCCCTGCCATCGGCGGGCTCCTCGTCGGCTGCATTCAACAATTCATCGCTCGCCAAAAAGCCTCCCACGGCGTCCCCGAAGTCATGGTCGCAATGGCACGCAAACACGGCGACATCCCACTCAAAACCGGTATCTTCAAAGCTATCAACGCCTCACTCACCATCGGCTCCGGCGGGTCAGCCGGGGAAGAAGGCCCCGTCATCCAAATCGGTGCCGTCGCTGGTTCATTCATCGCACGCACCGCAAAAGTCTCACGTGAACATATGGCCACACTCACCGGTTGCGGTGCTGCCGCAGGCCTCGCCGGCATCTTTAACGCACCAATCTCCGGCGCCATCTTCGTACTCGAAGTCATGCTCCGTGACTTCTCAATGAAGTCCTTCATCCCCATCATGATCGCCACCGTCTTCGGCGTCACAACATCACAACTACTCCTCGGCGGCGCTGAAGGCGGCGAAGCAATCTTCAACGTCCCCGCTGCACTCAAAGACTACGATCTGCAAGCTATCGAAATTATCCCATACCTCTTCCTCGGCATCGGCTGCGGGCTCATCGGCGTCATCTACGCGAAAGGCATGGGGTTCACCGAAAACCTCTTCGAAAAAGTTAAAACAGCTCCATTCGTCAAGCCCGCCATCGGCGGCCTCTGCGTCGGACTCATGGGTATCGTCTTTGCATACTCATTCCACCGACCATTCGACAAAGTCTACGAACCTCCTGCCTTCTACTCCAACGGCTACCCCGTCGTCGAAGCAACACTCAACCCCGACTCCTACCGCTACGAAGAATACAAAGCTGAACTTGAAAAAACAGCCAAAGCCGCTGAAAAAGCTGGCAAACCTTTGACTGCTGAAGAAGCAACGCCCGTTTCACCTCAAGAATACCCAACCGTCACCACACACAACTACCCCGTCGGCAACGTCACACTCATGCTCCTCCTCGCAGCATGCTTCGCCAAGATCGTCGGCACATGCCTCACCCTCGGCTCCGGCGGCTCCGGGGGTATCTTTGCGCCTTCACTTTTCATCGGCGCAACCCTTGGCGGCGCCTTCGGCATCGCCCTTCAACAAATCGGAATACTCCCCTCAGCCACCCCTGCCCCATTCGCACTCGCAGGCATGGCTGGCGTCCTCGCAGGCGCTGTTCGCTGTCCACTCACAGCCTTCCTCCTCGTTTTCGAAATCACCCAGGACTACAAACTCATCCTCCCCACCATGCTCGTTGCCGTACTCGCAACACTCTGTGCACAATTCTTTGTACGCGACTCAATCTACACCGCCCAGCTCCGCCACCTCGGCCTCCGCATGGGTTCCATGTCTGACATGACCGTCCTCCGCCGCCTCGAAGTCATCGACGTCCCTCCAGTCCCCGCAGTCGTCGTCAATCCAAATGAACCTGCAACACGCCTGCTCGAACTCGCAAACACATGTGCAGCCACCGACTTCGTCGTCGTCGATGAGAACAACAAATACCTCGGCATGATCATCGGGCACGACGTCCGCACCACCCTTCTTCAACAAGAAGCCATCCCTCTCATGATCTGTGGCGAACTCATGCACGCCGAAATCCCAACCATTCATCATCGCGACACACTCGACCTCGTCCTCGACAAATTCTCTCAGTACGATACAGCCACCTTCGCAGTCACCGATCAAAACAACACCGTCAAAGGCGTCCTAACACGTGCCCGCCTCCTCAAAAAATACCAAAACGCCCTCGACGAGCCTGGCTAAACCACTCTCACAATTGTCCCTTCTGTCTAATTGATTCTGCCTCACCACAGCAATCAACAAGACTATCGCATCGCCCTCCTCCATCCATTAAAATACCCGCTACACCGCTTCATCAATGCACCTCACATTTTTGCAAGCAAATCACAACTCAACAGTCTGAATAACGATATCGCTATGCCTATAACCACCTCCATCCAATCCCCCCCACAACCTCAACTCACAACAACCGCACGCATCGACTACCTCGACAACGCCAAAGGCATCACAGCGATAATCGTAATAATCTATCACATCGCATTTGGCTTCTCATACAGAGGTTGGCAAGTCAACGTAAACGACACAGATAAACTCGCATTCGCCGACAACATCCTATATATATGCCACCTTTTCCAAATGCCCCTCTTCATGCTTATTGCAGGCTACTTCACAGCATTCAGCTTTCAAAAATATACACTCTCAAAATACCTGAAACTTCGAACGCAAAGAATCTTCCTGCCCTACATAGCCAACACAATCATCTTCCTCATACCACAAGCTGCCTTCTTATACGCATACAACAATTCACTCTCTGATTTACTCGCCAACCCCACCGCAATAAACATCAAACCAGATCACCTCTGGTTTTTACATCTTCTCATTGTCTACACAATCGCAATGATTATCCTTCGACTACTCTTTAATAGCATTCCCCATACACTTCGCCTGTATTGCAATCGATTCGCTTCAACAATCTTATCAAACATTTTTCTACTATTACTTATCACCTCGATTTTCAGTACAATTTGCCTTTACGCATGGTATATCTGCCCGTCTTCTGTCAGACCTTTAACCAAAATCATCTGTTCAAATCGAGGCTTCATTTATCTGCCAATTTTCCTTGTCGGCTACATCGCCTATCACCACGCCCCACTATTCCACGCACTCTTCAAAAGAAAAACCACGCTCTGTGTTCTACTAGCTCTGATACCCTTCATCATTCTCCAAGACCATTGGCTACCCAAAGAAATCATCAACTATGACCATCTCACTTTTACCCCTCCAGCACTGTTCTACACTTCACTGAAAAAATGGATCGCAACCTTACTCGCACTCACAATATGTTTCCGTTTCATTCACAAAAGCAATGCGTTAACAAAATACCTCGCCGAAGCATCCTTCGGCATTTATATCATCCACCATACCTTTGCTCTAATCTCGATTGCGATCGTCGCATCATTCGGAGCCAATGTGCCACCTCTAATGAAATTCATTCTTGCAAACATCATCTGCTTTGCCTCAACCTTCGCCATCTACGAACTCATCGTCCGCCGCATCAAAATCGGCGGCTTCCTCATCGTCGGTTCACCTCTTCGCAAAAAATAAACTGCAAACTCACATCATGAACACCAACTCACAAACCATCCAATCCGAAGCTGCATATCAATTACTCAAACTAGATATGGGTCTATCAACAACCCAAGACACTATCACATGGGCTGACAGCATTATTCTCAAACATGACAACCCACCCATAGAAATCATCGACCTTGCTCTCACGCCAACTCAAGAGTTTCTTGCGATTCACAAACAACTTGAAAACCTTACAAATCAGACAGAACTAAAACAAGCAACATTGCGCATAGCAACCCAATTCATCGACTTACTTATACAAGATCAAATCACACTTACAGATTTAGTCAAACGTGCTCGCAGTATCTATTTATTAGATCTCAATCGAGATTTATACGATCTGATTGACTTGTACGATGAATACCTTCTTCACACATATAACAAGCTCGGCTGGCAAACATCTGAAAATAATTCGGAAGCCATCCAAAATCTAAAGCAACACTTTCAGTACGATCTCCAAAATCTCTTAAACGAACAAAATAACGTTAAGTCTTAATCCGCAATCCTTGCTCGCCGTGCCTCAACCTCACCCCTCGAATATCACGCAAAACACTCAGTCCCCCAATCTAACGATACGCTTTAGTGAAACAAAAAATGCCCCTCACCCCCACTCCGAATTCCAAAACCCGCAATCATCTCCCCCAACTTCCCTCTCCCCTCATTCCTCGCTACCCTATTCATACATGCAGTTACAACCCCACAACTTCTCCTTCCCACGCTCCCACCGCCTCAGCGGCAACAATCAGTTTGCAGCCGTATACCAAGCCAAAATGCGCAAAAACGCTGGCCCCATCTCCATTCTCACCAAGCCAAACGACCTCCCCCACAACCGGCTCGGCCTCTCCGTCTCACGTAAAGTCGGCAACGCCATCAAACGATCACGCATCAAACGACTCCTCCGCGAGTCCTACCGTCTCACCCAACACCAGCAACCCACTGCCTACGACATCGTCATCGTCGTCCGCCCTCACGCCCCCTTCCTCTCACTCACCGACTACCAGACCCACCTCCTCGCAGCTCTCAAAGACGCCGACAAAAATTGGCAACACCGCCAAAGACGCAAATCCCCTCCAGACAAAAAACCAAACGCATAGCCCTACAATTCCAATAGCCAGCGAGCCACGTTCGCCATGCCCACCACCTCACCACTCATCAACCTCATCTTTCACTCGTCAACCAACGATACGCTTTAGTGAAACAAAAACGACACCCCCTCACCCTCTCCCCACCTCAACTAGCATTAACAACTAGCACTATGATCAAACTCTTCAACAATCTCATCGCCGCAATCCTGATCTTCATGGTCATGATCTACCGCTTCACCCTCTCCCCCTTCCTAGGCCGTCACTGTCGCTATCACCCAACCTGCTCACAATACATGATCGACGCCATAAAAAAATACGGCCCATACCGCGGCACACTCAAAGGCATCAAACGCATCTTTCGCTGTCACCCCTTCTCCAAACACGACCACTACGACCCCGCATAACCCACGCCCCCAACACTATTCCATAACCTGAGTACAAAACATGTTCATGCGATATTTCAAATCTCCCACACACCTTTCAAACATCATCACTTTTTGGATTATCATTTTCTACCTCAACCTATTCATCCTACGCAATAATACCATCCTGCTCTTTACGCTACTGATGATTCTCACCATCATGCCCTTCCACGCATATCGCCTATACAAACTCGCCCAACACCAAATCGACACAGCCTACGCAATTCGCCACACCATCCTTATTTCCTCCTCATCGTCCCCATCCCATTCCTAGGCCCATTCATCATTCCAAAACTCATCAACTCCGACATCAAAAAATGCAAGCAAATTCAAGACCAACCCCCAAACCCACCAACACCCTAACCAACGATTAGCTCATCAAAAACCCCACCCTTCACAACCAACGATACACTTGAGCGAAACAACAAAGCACACTCAACTAAAGTTTGACGATACGTTTTAGTAAAGCAACTCCAATAGCCGCCGATCCACGATCGGCGCGCTCACCCCTCACACCCATCCGTTGCTCACAATCAAACCATCCCATGCAAACTTCATACCAAAACCAACCCCCAACCAAACCGCGCGCACAAAACCGATTTTGCCCCCATCAAACCCATCCAATTCCTTACCAAAACCACCCCAAAACTCACCATTTCTACTACATTTCAAGCCAAAACAGCCCAATTCTTACTACGGGAAAGTCACCGAAAATCAATCTACTTTCACATTCGTGCGCACAAAAGCGTGTCTCCCCGTTCATAACTCCTTTATTTATCTCAGAACTTAACAATACCGATCATTTTTTCGACTAATACGCGCATAGACTCAATTTCAAAACCCCTTTTTAAGACCATCTTAAAAATCAACTTTCAAACAAAACGTGCGCACAAAACCGAAAACCAAACCCAAATCAAAAAGGCCGACCCAAATAGTCAGCCTCTCATTCTCATATCCATTCACATAATTAAACAAACACCTCAGGCTCTCTCCTCACCTCACACCCCGCCTTCAACCGTTGGCGAATCCCCTCAATCCGTTCATCATCCAACGCCCTCGCACCAACGCGGCACTCCCTCACGCACGCACCACACAAAATACACTTCTGCATATCCGTCTTCAACTCAAACCCTTCCATTGAAATCGCATCGACCGGACACACCTCAACACAAATTCCGCACATCCCACATTTCCCCTCATCCGTACTCGGCCCCATATCATTCACGCTCATCCCATCCTTGTACTCCGCATTCCCCGGCAACCCAACCCCCTCAACATCACCCAATCCACTCAACCCATCCAATTTTCCTCTAACCTGCTCACCAAAACTCACCGCGGCATTCGCATCAACTTCATCAGGCCTCCCCACTGCCAACTCACATTCATCCGTTGAAAATGAATGCTCCCCAATAAACGCGCCGCCCGCAACAACCACAAA
This sequence comes from Planctomycetota bacterium, assembly GCA_016350165.1. Classification (GTDB taxonomy): domain Bacteria; phylum Planctomycetota; class Phycisphaerae; order Phycisphaerales; family Phycisphaeraceae; genus Poriferisphaera. The sequence continues at coordinate 1,098,398 of CP066225.1, forward strand.
ACCAGCCGCCTTTGCCAAATCACTCAACTCCAAAAGCGCATCGTCATAATCACGATTGCCATACACCACCACAACCACCGCCGCTCTCCCCTTCCCTTCCAACTGCTTAATCCGCTCCGCCGCTGTCGCAGCAACTCGGCCTGCATACACCGGTGCGCCGATCACCACCACATTATCCGCATCACCCACGCCCTCGCCCCATTCACGTGATTGCGTCATCGTTACATCCAACATGCCAACGCGTTCATATCCCAACCCCTTTGCAATGCCATTCAACACGCGCCGCGTTGTTCCCGTCGGCGAAAAATACACTAATTCAGTTCCACTTATTTCCATCGTTACACTCCAAACAGGCTGCAATCTTCAATCTCGCCATCCTACCAACACCCACAATCTCCACCAACACGCCCTCATTTGCTCCCATAACCCTTTTTAAAAGCCTCAAATCAGCAATCTCTCATCATTACTGGACTTACGGGGGTAGACCTTTCTACTCAAATGCCCGATACTTATCTCTATGTAGTCTCGTTAGCCGCTTGACAGTGAAAGACCAATGTCCAAACTCACAAACTTCCTCGCATCCATCAAACGTATTCTCACCACACCCGTGGATGAGTTATCACGTGCTCAGTTACATTTACGCAATGCGATTGAACTTGTGTTCTTTTGCGGCCGCAAAATGAAAGATGACCGCGCAACACAAATGGCTGCGGCGCTGACCTACCGGACAATCTTCTCACTCGTTCCTCTCACCGTACTCGCGCTTCTTATCTTCAAAGCTTTCGGCGGCTTCTCCGGACTCGGGGTCGATGCACAACATAAACTCTACGACTATCTCGGGTTCTCAACACTTACCACCCAGTTTGATCAACCTGCAGAACAAACAGCAGCACCACCTGAAAAACAATCCAACGCGCCAAATTTAAATACGGAGCAAACCGCATCACTTTCTACAAATAACGATGCACAGTCTGTAGAAGCAACAGAAGAAGAACAGTCAGCTCTCGATTCGGTTGATCAGTTTTTTGCAAATCTCAATCATCAAGTTGAGAACATCAACTTTACGGGGATTGGCTTCATCGGTATTGCAGTATTGATCTGGTCCGCAGTATCGTTGCTGGTTACGATTGAAAGATCATTCAACACGATCTATCAATGCCCTGCAGGCCGCGCGTGGCATATGCGTATCACGATCTACTGGGCGATTATCACATTGGGACCCGTATTAATTGCGATCTCGATCTTTGTTGCGAATCGCGCTTTCACATTCGCACAAACCATCCCGGGTCTCTCCGCGATGTTCTCGCTCCTCTCAACTTTCACAGCATTGCTCACGACATGGTTACTGTTATTGGCGTTGTATACGCTCATGCCAAATACACGGGTTATTTTTCGCCCCGCACTGATGGGCGCACTTGTCGCTGCGATCCTTTGGGAGCTGGGTAAGTACGGCTTCAAACTCTACGTCGTTAACGCATTATCCGCCTCGTCGTTAAACTCTGCTTTATACGGCTCACTGGGATTAGTCCTGATCTTCCTGTTGTGGGTTTACACCACGTGGCTGATTATTGTTTTTGGTCTTGAAATCACGTCCACATTACAGTTACTACCGGGGCAGCGGCTAAAAAATCGACAGCAACAGTCGAGTGCGATTTCACTACTTTCATCGGATAACCTCTTATTATTCATGGCAGCGACAGCACACAACTTTCAAAATGGTGAATCGACTACTGCCGAATCACTTTCCCAAATACTGTCACTTCCAATACGGTCTATCGATCAGTTAGCAGTGTTCCTGGCTGAAAAACATTTGATTCATCGTTTGTCAGAGTCGGATGCGCATGATCGCGCGTATACACTTGCGCAACCGCCACATGACATCATGCTGGAACAGCTGATTACGCTAGCCCATGAACAAACAACGAGCCGCATCAAAGATACAGACGTACCCGCATCACAATTTTTGACACAATTGATTGAAACACAGCTCAATGCGACCAGATCTCAATCGCTTGCTGACATCGTCAACGGACGCAATAAAAAGAAATAAACCCATCAATTACAATGTAAAAAACCCGTCAGTCAAACTGAACGGGTTTCATCGTGTATATGCAGTGTCTCACATTTTGTTTTGCATTTTATCGTCTACGTCTGAACATCATCGGTACGAGCAGAACTGAAGCACCAAGTGTGATCATCAATCCGTTGTACGCTCTCATAATCAATCTTCACACTGCGATTATGCTGATGTGTGTTGCAATGAGCTACAACATCAACATAAAAGTGCGGTGCTAAAAAAGGTGCGATTTTTCGAGATGCTCTGAAGACCTAAAAAAGAACAAAGCATTCGACCTATTGCTGAACATAACATTAGTACTCTGTTCAATTGATTTCTTGGATTGTTGCACTTTATTTGTAAAATTCTAAAGCAAGAACTACGCAATCATGACAATAGTACTTAAACTACTTGCCTATCTATTAAATGGCGCCAAGTAAACACTGATCATTAGCAGAACACCTAGTATGGATCGACAACATGACTGTTAACTGAGATATGTTTTAAAAGTTTAACGACTCAATGTGATTTGATGTTGAAATAACGTTAGTGTTATCGCAGTAGAATTGAGAATTAAATGGTGGAACTCGTGGATATATGTTGATGAATTGATCTGCACTATTACAATCAGCGAACTTACGAAGTGTCGTGGGGTAATGACTCTTTACATTAGAGAGAGTAATGGCATCAGCTAAAACAACACATTCTCGCAAGATGCATTTTGGCCGCTATGACTATGCAGCCTTTACATCGTTTTTCGCATATGCTGCAGGTTCTTTAGCGATCCCTGTTGCTCTTGTGAATATTGCAACGGATCTTGATTTTCCGTTAGATGCAGGTGGATTAAGCGCGGGCGGATTGCTTCATTTTGCAAGAACGGTGCCGATGGTCGCAGCGATGCTCTTGTGTGGTTTCATGGCTGGTCGAATTGGTAATCGAAAATCATTGGGTGTATCGGTTGCATTGATGTCGGTTGGCGTTGCGATCTGTGCATTTGCTCCGGTTTATGGTGTTCTATTCATTGCATTGATGATTGCAGGGTTGGGTGAAGGCGTGATTGAGGGATTGGCGACACCGTTTGTTCAGAATCTGCATGAGAACGATCAGCCTGGCCGGTATATCAACTTCGCTCATGGCTTTTGGCCAATTGGGGTGTTTGCAACGGTGATCACATCAGGGTTGTTGTTAACATTGGGAGTATCGTGGCGATACATTTTATTCGCTGTAGCGTTATTAAGTTTAGTGCCAACAGCATTGTTGTTTTTTCCTGAATCTAAAAAGCATCCATATCCTGAATCCTCTGAAAAATTCAATGCAAAACAGGTATTTGGCAATGCAGTTACGATTATAAAAATACCTAGATTTTGGCTGTATTTTGCTGCAATGTTTTTAGCAGGTGGGGGTGAATTTGGCTTAACATTCTGGTCAGCAAGCTATATTCAGTTGAACTATTCAACGACTGCATGGTCAGGTGGATTGGGTACAACATTTTTTGCCACAGGAATGATTATTGGTAGAACTGGGTGGGGATATTTAATCAAACAAAGCCAATTGAAGCAGTTGATTACATACTCAGCTGTTGCTGGTGTTGCGGTTACGATCATTTTGCCGATGCTTAGCACCTTATCAATTTTTATGATTTTACTTTTCTTTGCAGGTTTAGCTGTTGCACCATATTGGCCTTCAATACAGAGTTACACAGCGGACCGTTTGCCACGCGTTGATACAACAATGCTTTTCATTCTTCTTTCATGTGCGGGCATACCGGGATGCGGGACGGTGACGTGGTTGATGGGATATCTTGGAAATGCAACGGGGTCGTTGACAATGTCGTTTTATTTAATCCCCGCTTGCTTTATTATTTTAACGATATTGATTGCATTTGATTGGTTGATCTTGACACGTAAACGCATGTAAATTAGTCTATTAACCCTTATTTTCAAGTATAAAACGCTGTGACCATTAAATGACCACAGCGTTTATTAATTTAATTTTGTTGTTTACTTAACGTTTCCGCCTGAGAAGCAATGGCACGAGGAGTACACTAGCGCCAAGGGCTGCTGGCGTTGGTACAGCAATTGATTGATTGCCATTGCTACTATCGACGATAGAAGCTTGCGTGAAGTCAACAAAAATATTTGTGTATTCACTACCATCGCCGAAGAGTGTGAAGGAGCCGATACTATCGATAATTTCACCTGTTGGAAGACCGAGACCATTTGAGCCATCGAAGGTTTCAGGTGCGTAATCGAAAGTCAAATCAGCACCTTCGGAAGTTGGATAACCCAGCGGGCCACCGGCTGTACTAACGTTGGTATAGAACTGATCGATATTCTCGATGTTATTACTTTCATTATCAATTTGAACGAGATAGTTACCGTTGTTTGTGTCGTTAACGAACTCATACTCTTCGCCATTGACACTGAGAACTAGCGAAGTAATTGCACCGAGGGTGTATTGATACTGGCCTTCACTGAAGGAGTTCACGTTATCCGGTTGAATGTCGTATGTCACACGAACGGTTGCAAGATCACCAATAGCTGCGTTGCCAGGCGCATAGTTACTGTCACCTTGATTGCTGACAGATTCAACAAGGCCTGATGCAACGTAGGTGACAGGTGCTGCATTGGTCGTGCCTGCGACACTAATCATCGCAATGGCGCTTAACCCTGCAGTTTTTGTCATTCTTTTCTTCATTTGAGCACTCCTGCCTGTTTGAAGGTACAGGTGTCTTATATCGTTGTGACTCTAATACGAACGGGCGTATTGAATCTATAAACATCACGCATAAATTGAACGTGAATGTGGACTCAGCTATTTGCTTATTGCTGCTGAAATGCTGAAACAAAGAATGTTACGTCTGAAAAATCATGGGCCTATTAGAGTTTGCCCTTGCGATGTGACTATTGCGCATGAATGTGACTTTCCAACTGAATATCAAGCTTCATTCGTGCGGACGCATGATAGATGAGTCAATCATTGAGGTAAGTCCGATTGATTGCATCCACGAGCCTTTTGTAATTCTGGGGTCTATTGTAATCCTGAAGCTTAATTGGATTTGATTAGTTATAGCGTGGTACTAGATTGTTAGATGAAAGTCGCAAATGCAGCAGTTTCAATACGAAGAGGGATGCGGTATGATCTTGCCATGAGTAAGCAGAAAGTCATGACAGCAACGCCGATACCTACGCTCTTGGAGTCGACCGCGAAGTTTTCTGAGTGTCGGAAATATCGCTATACGCTGCATCGGATTTGGGACCCGAATAAGCCTTACTGCATGTTTGTGGGATTGAATCCATCAACGGCTGATGAAATTCAAAATGACCCGACAGTGAGAAGGTGTATTGGCTATGCGATTGATTGGGGATTTGGGGGATTGGTGATGACGAATATCTTTGGGTTTCGTGCGACTGATCCACGTGATATGAAAGCATGTGAAGAGCCTGTGGGGTCGCGGAATAATTATTGGCTGAAACGAATATCGGCTGGTGCGGGGTTGACGGTTTGTGCGTGGGGGAATCATGGTACACACCTGTCACGATCGGATGATGTGTATCCGCTATTGACGAAGCCACATGCGTTGAAGGTTACGGGAACAGGTGAACCATCGCATCCTTTGTATTTGAAGAAGGATTTGGAAGCGGTGCCTTATGTGCGTGAAATTTGAGTTGAAACGATACTGAATACTGAATAATGATTCTTTTATTCGCTTACTTATCTGAAACAGACCAGCGGTTGTCATAACGCTGCGCGATCGGCATTCGACGGCCAAAGCCAAATGCTCGACCTGTAATCTTCAATCCTGGTGCTGCCTGCTTCCGCTTATACTCGTTCAAATCGATCAAGCGAACCATACGCAAAACCGTGTCCTGATCAAAGCCAGCCTCATCAATGATGCGAGCAGCGGATTGTTCTTTTTCTACATAACGCTCAACAATTTCATCAAGCACTTCGTATTCGGGGAGTGAATCCTGGTCTTTCTGATCGGGACGCAATTCCGCTGACGGCGGCTTCGTGATCGTGTCTTCAGGAATAACAGGTATGCCATACGTTTGATGCAGCGGCGAGTTAGATGCTTCATTGATCCAACGTGATAGATCATAAACCATTGTCTTTGGCACATCACAGAGAACCGAAAAGCCGCCACACATATCACCGTAAAGCGTACAGTAGCCAACAGCCATTTCCGATTTATTACCAGTCGTCACAAGAAGTGCACCAAACTTATTGGAGATGCTCATCATGACATTGCCACGAATACGAGCTTGGATATTTTCTTCGGTCACGCCAGCTTCGGTATTAGCAAAAATGCTATCGAGCATTCCCTCCATCGCATAGTGTGCTTTTTCGATTGGGATCACATGAAACTCTATCCCAAGGTTAGATGCGAGCAACTCAGCATCACTAACAGAGCCATCGGAAGAATAACGTGAAGGCATACCGATGCCAATGACATTCTCTTTGCCTATTGCATCAACAGCAATCGCACAGGTTAAAGCGGAATCGATACCACCTGAAAGGCCCATAACGATCTTTTTGAAGCCGCATTTACGTACATAATCACGTAGGCCAAGAACTAATGCGTGATAGACAGATTCAAGGCCGATCTTCGAATGTTCAATACGACCTGCCATCACATCAGTGTTGTTGTTTTTATCTGGCAACTCAACAACGAGTAGATCTTCTTCAAAATCTTTTGCATGCCCGATGATTTCTCCACCAGCATTGATAACACATGAGTTTCCATCAAACACCAGTTCATCGTTACCACCAATTGCGTTACAGTAGACGATTGGCCGCTGATGTTTACGAGCGACGTGACGCATCAAATCTAAACGGAATTCATGCTTACCTAGTACATAAGGCGACGCAGCAGCATTGATGATGATGTCTGCACCATGATCTGCAATTTGATCGATGGGATTGATCTCATACAACGGCCGTTCAAAGATCGCTTGCTCGTTCCAGAGATCTTCACAAATACTTACGCCAATATTCTGACCCTTAACCTCAGATATCACCAAGTGATCACCCGGTTCAAAATAACGACGCTCATCAAACACATCGTAAGTAGGCAGCAATGTTTTCACGTGATGATTCACGATCTTTCCATCACGACATACTGCCACCGCGTTATGCAGCAGATGCCCAGTTCCTTTGTCAGAAACCTTTGGGTAACCAATTAAAGCAGTGATATTCGTACACGCCTGTGCAAGCTTTTCAACAGCCTCCGCGCACTGTTTGATTACACGTGGCTTAAGAAGCAGATCCTTAGGAGGATAGCCAATGACAGTCATCTCAGGGAAGACGATCAGATCGGCTTTGTGCTCTTTGGCACGTTCGATATCACGCAGAATGAGTTCAGCGTTCCCCTTAAGGTCGCCTACCGTTGTGTCAATTTGTGAGAGTGCAATTCGCATGTGCAATATTGTATTCGGTTCGGCAATTTTTCTCACATGTCCGAGCCAGTTCCCTGAGAACTTGGGAAACCAAGGGAAAAAGGGCAAAACCGCTTCAAAAATCAGGTTTCATAAGCATCAATTCGGCTATTCATAAGGGGGCACATTAAGGTATCATGTAACCTCCTGACAGCAAGCAATCAAAAGCTTCTAATTAATCACAATTTTCGATTCAAATTATATCAACACTTCACGTAAAACTTCCATATTCCGGCAAAGGTGAGGGATCAATGAGCCAAATTCAAAATATCATGGGTTGTCGCCACACGACATTATTCGTTGCGTCAGTTATCACAATCATCAGCCTCTCATTCTTCGGCTGCGTCAACGACAATCCCTCGGCAAATAAACTCATCACTAAAACTGACAATACGATTAATATTCAGGTTGAAATTGCACGCACACATCTAACGCAAGGTTTTATCAACACCGCCCTCGCAGAATTCGGCCTCGCACTGGAAGACAACCCCGATCTCGTCGAAGCCCACATAGGCATGGGTGATGTCTACCACACCATAGGCAACTACGAATTAGCTAAACGTGCATACGAACGTGCGACATCAATCGATCCTAATCACTACGATGCACACTACTCACTTGCGCTTATGCATCATTTGCTCGGCGAAGTTAAAGAAGCTGTCTCTGTCTATCTACGTGCACTCACTATCAACCCCAAAGGTTTCGAGGCCAATCGTGATTTAGCGGCCGCATATATGCAGCTTAAAAAACCCGAGATTGCACTCAACTATGCCATTCGAGCAACGCAGCTTTATACTGAAAACCAAGAGGCATGGACAAATCTTGCATCAATTTACGCATTATTAAAACGCTACAAAGATGCGATCGGCTGTTACCGTGAAGCTGCTGAGTTAGGTGAACTCAATGACCGTGTTTTACTCGGCCTTGGTGATGCACACATTCACTTAGGCAATTATGAACGAGCTATCACTGTATTAGAGTCACACATTAGCCAAGAACCTTCAGCCATCGCATACGAACGACTCGGGCTCGCATGTTTCAAATCACGACAATTTTCAACAGCACTTAAACATTACCGCGAGGCTTTGTTACTCGATCAAAACGACACCGCTTCGATGAACGGAATCGGTGCCTGTTTGATGACAAAGTATATTCAGGAAGGTCGTGAAAACAAACTGTGGCGTGATGAAGCTGCTGAAATGTGGCGTAAATCACTCAACATCCGTCCCAATCAGCCTCACATCGCTGATCTTCTCTCCCGTTACAATCGCATCTAACGATATATGCAAGATCCACACCTCGCAGCTACAATGTTTCTGTTAATCATTCTTAACTGGAAATAACGTTGCGAGAAGAATTCATCGACATCTGGAAAAACCTCCCTTCTACTCTACTGGAAGCAGCCAAGAATATTGATGCGCAAGATGTCTCGCAAGTTATGCGGCTGCGCAAAAAATTCAATGCAGAACAAGTACGTGCTGCGATCGAACTTACAAAAGCACGTCATAAAGCTCAATCAAAATTCCCCGATATTGCAGATCGTATATTTGCTGACACACACGCAATCGAGATGGCGTCATCAATGATCGTCGCCCGACATAAATCCCTGCGTTTTATGAGTAAAAATAATATTTGGGATTTATGTTGCGGCATCGGTGGCGACATGCTTGCTCTTTCTGAAATTGCAGATCAAGTCGTAGGCTACGAATTGGATGCACTGCGAGCATGGATGTGTCAGCTAAATACAAAACGTACTGTTAAAGTATGTGACGTCACACAACAAGATTTTCGTGATGGTATTTTTCACATTGACCCTGCCAGACGCGATACCGGCGGCAAACGTAAATGGCGATTCGACGATATCATTCCAGGCCCCGACTTTATTACCCAACTCGTCGCCAACAACAACGGCGGATGCATCAAACTCGCTCCATCCATCAATCAGGATGATCTACCATTCGAAGCTGAACTCGAATATATCTCAGAAAACAACCGCCTCGTTCAAGGTCTTGCATGGACAGGCGAACTAAATCAAAACCAGCGTACCGCAACCGTTATCCAAAACAAGCAAATTCACACCTTGCATGGTAACCCCAACACGCTCTTCCACGATCGACTAAGTGATGAGCAGCAATATCTCTACACAATCGATCCAGCAATTGAGCGTGCCAACCTCATCCCCGAACTTGCGTCACGATTATCTGCCACCATCATCCATGAAAAGCTAGGCTTACTCACAAGCAACCAACAACTCACATCCCCATTTATCAAAGGTTTCAAACTCATCGAGCAAATGGGCTGGAAAGAAAACCGCATCAAAAAATGGCTAGAAGAACACAACGCAGGTATCGTTGAAATTAAAACACGTGGCAAAATTATCAACCCCGACATCATTCAAAACAAACTTCGGGGTAAAGGGAACCAAACCTACACGCTCTTTATTCTACGTAAAAACAAGCGTATTTTGACCTACATCACTAAACGCATATAAAAACGGCTTACAACTCATCAAGCTATAAGCCGTATCATTCTTTTCTATCTCACAGTTAGCCATTAATCCATAATCTGCCCGAACCCAATGTCGTATCCATCTAAATCTTGCACCCCAAACTCTTTAATACCATACGACTTCATACACAGACCATAATCAATCGTTGCATTACGAGTTTCCAATTCGCGATAAATCAATTCAACATCATCAACCCAGAAATACACATCCCACATCCGATCAACCACACGATAATGCGGCACAATCGCCTTTTCATCCGGCGTCTGACTCAACATTATCGAACAACCATCACGATGTATAATGCAGAAATCTGGCGGATCACCAAAAAACGTATCGTAATTAAATCCAAGTTTATCACGATAATGTGCTGCTGCTGCCCGAACATCTGCAACCAACAGCACTGGCGCAACACCCAACAATCTCGCTTCAACATCTACCTGACGAAGTTCATAAACCATAGGATGTCTCCTGTTCCTTTGTTATGAACAACATAGCGAACGTATTTACTTCTTATGTATGAGAGATGCAAAACTTCGCGGCAGCGAAAATACTTCACGTGACTATTCATTGATTAGAATCAAAACAAACGACTTGAATCACTCTTGCCTTACATGCGTACTATGCTGTGTTACCTGTTTTTACACTTTAATTATACCATTTGAAGTTTATTGCGAAATCATTTTCTTTCACACTTCAATCCGTACCTATCAGACCAATTGATATTTTTTGATCACAAAGGATCAATACTTCTCAAAACTATTCAACTATACAAGAATATCAATGCCTAATTCGACGGATAAACAACTGGCAATTCAATGCTCGTTACATTATCAACATCATGCTTCGAAGCTGCTTCAAATTGATCCGGCGGCGTATCGAAGTACATCTCTGCCAATCGTTTAGCACGTTCCATCTTTGGATAACGCACTTCACGATAACCCGTCACATCAGCCGGCACACTCAAGATCGACAACCAACGCTGATAATCACGCTCTCCATGCCAATCAATACGATCAACTAAAGATTCATACCAATTACGGAAATCTTTCTCACGCACATGCCATGAAGGCATTAACTTACGCAGGAACTGACAACCCGACATCATGCGCAACATCCAATCACGTGTCTTAACCTCAAACGAGATCGGTCGACCAAACAATTCAAACTCAGGTCGATTGTGATGCTTATAAACAATACGATCACCACGCTCAGGGTTCACGTTATATCGTTTACGATCACGTCGATACTTTTCAGGATTCGTCAGCAGCGCAGCCACATAAACTTCATCTTTAATCAGCATCACCTTCGCAAGGTTATGAACCACTGCCCGCGTAATTTCAAAACCATATTCTGGATGATCTTTATGGAAAATTTCCTGCAAACGTAGGCAATATCGTTCTGCATAATGTATGCCGCCCCAAATCAAACAGTCATACGTACGAATAATGACGTCACGTAGCAACTGATCTGAAACACGCATACCACGTGTCGCACGGAACGTATGTTTCATCAACACGCGGAACTGTTTGCCTAGCTTTTCACCCTTACTACCCTTGTACCACAAACGCAGCGTATTCACTTTACGTCTAAGCGCCTGTTTGGCCGACTCATACTCATGACGTGCGAACACTTCAAACAGTTCTGGATGCAACGCCAACTTACGACCAATACCAAACGCACGCAGGTTACGTTCAAATTCTTTGCCAGCAACTTTACGAATCGCCTTCTCAATCGCCTCACGCTTCAGCGGCAAGTAACCCAACTGAAACGCAATACCAAGCATCATCACATTTGCATAAACCTTGTTATCCAAAACACGTTCACACAAATCACCAATGCTCGCGGAGAAGAACTGATTGTCCTTCGAGTTCTCACGCAGTTTATTCAGATACTTTTCTTGATCCAGTTCGTCGCGACCCATCATCGCCAATACCGTTGGCGTATCTGTTGTATTCAAAACAACTGATGTTCTTTCTGACGAAGCAACACGATACGGTGCCTTCGGATCAATCGCACGACATGCTTCAAGCAAGTCCAATCCCAACAGCAAGTCAGCCTTACCATAAGGAATCACCGGCGTCGTAAACTGATTCGCTGAACGCAATCGCAAACCAGACGTACCCGAATCAACAACACCTTCGCTTCTCGTATAAACCAACTGCCCAAACACACCACCACTACGAATCGCCATGCCCTTCTTATCGAGGAACTGCACCGAGTACCCCATCTCTTCACCTGCAAATAGTAGAATAGAGCGGCATAAGCCAATACCCATACCACCAACACCAGCCAAGTGACATCGCCAAATATCTTGATCAGCATGCACCGGCTTCGGCGGATCAGGCAATGAATCCAAGTCAACGAATAGATCGCCCATTCGCTCTGGACCCTGACGATAAACAGTCACTTCCTCAAACGATGGACATGCACTAATCCTCGCACACGCACCATCATTCACACAAGTCGAGAAGTCCGTCTGCATCTTCGACCCATAATCCGTATCGACCTTTTTCAATGCCGGACAACCCGTCATCGAAGTACATTCCAAACAGTACTCGCAGACTTCCTCAGCGATATTCATAAACGTCTTCTTCGCGAGGAATCCCTTCTCCTTAACTTCAGCTCTTTCTGCCGCACGCGCTCTGCGGTGATACTTAATTCCACATTCCTTATCCGCAATCACAACCTTTACACCATTCGAAAGAATCGTTTCTTCAAGCAGGTTACGGTATCGATCACGATCAGCAGGATTGATGCGAACAATCTTCACATCAGCTGTAATTTCCTTTGGAACCAACCCCTTCACAATGCGCTCAATACTCAACGCATTCGTCACACGACCCATCACATCTGAATCATTCGACTCGTGAGGCTGATGCCCCGTCATGGCCGTCGTACTATTCTCAAGAATGATGTACGTAATATCTTGGCCGTTATAAATCGACTGACCAATTGCAACCTGTCCCGAGTGATAGAAAGTACCATCACCCATAAACACGATCTGCTTATTATCGATAAATGGATCAACACCAGCACCCGTCGCACCACCAAGACCCATACCCGAATAGTTCTGCATCAGCGGTTCATTCGGCGGGAACATCAGCATCGTATAACAACCAGTGTCACCATGCGCTACCATATCCACCGGCTTACGGCGATGGTTACGTTCCATATAATCTGCATCTAGCAAATCACTACGCAACTCTAACAATACATTAGATGAGTCACGGTGCGGGCATCCCGGACAGAACGTCGCAGTACGAATAGGCAAATCAATATCAATGCTCTTCGCCTTCTTGATACCCTCAAGTTCCGTCGTCAAATTACCATTCGTCAATTCCACTGGCAACGAGCGATGACCTCGTAGCAATGGAACCAATGTTTCAATTATCAATGATGGATTCAAGCCACGTGTTTCTGGGAATCCTTCCAACCCGCCCGGGAATCGCTTGCCATAAACATCGCACACAATGTCCTGCTCTTGACGCAACTGCGTAGCAATATCATGCACATGCTTCTCAACAAATCCGCGGCGTTCCTCAACAACCACAACCTGCTCACACTGACCCAGGAACTCACCAACAATATTCTCACACACTGGGTAAGGCATACCCAACTTCAATATCGGGATGCGACCATTCAAGCCCATCTCACTCAGAGCGTGACACAGATAACCATACGAACCACCAGAAGCAATAAAACCAAGAGGCACGCGCTCACCACGTTGCGGCGCACCAATAATTTTGTTCACACCCAACACGCGCGCCGCTTTCTTCACCGCATCATGACGCGACGTCATCCGTATCTCTTCACGCCAAGTACGTGGCGGCAACAAAACCATCTGCTCAACATGCGGCTTCACATCATCTTCATACGACAATGCAACCTTCTGCTTCTCATTAATCACCGGATAATCGTTTGATCTCACCTCAACTGAACCACCGCCGTCAGCCTGAGCCGTCGTCACCAACATGCCCATGTAAATGCTACCAGCTCGACCTATCTTAAAGGAGATATCGACCCAGTCCTTCATCTCCTGCCCACAGCTCGGCTCAAGGATCGGCATCCGAAGATGCTCTGCCAAATATCGTGAGTCCGCAGGCACTTGTGTCGAGTCAGACCACGGGTCATCGCCCGTTACGATTAGTCCACCACCATCACCCTTTGTCCCTGCAAGCACACCCAACGCCAACGCATCAGACGCAACATGCAGACCTACATTTTTCATCAGCGCAATACCACGGCCGCCCACCATCTGTAGGCCGTTCAACATCGCAACACTAATCGCTTCATTAGCACCCAGCCGCGCAACAATACCCTGCTCTTCCAGCAGTTCAGATAAGCTGCCCATGGTGTCAAACACACCACTAATCGGCGAACCTGGGTAACCAGTCACCAAATGCACACCACCCTCAATCTCCAGAGCTCCCTTCACCAGCAGCTCATTCCCCGTATAGACAGCATGACCAGATTCCTGAATAAATCTTGGGTCGAACTTCATCAGCACCAAACTTTCATTAGGTAAGGAGGATAGGCATTGGCCATCTCTTTAAGATCAAACATTGAACACCCAATCTTTGATGACCTGTCTCGACGGCTTCCTCGGCTTCGCAGATAAGTTCCCACACGATCATTCTCGTGTATGGCAACTCTCTCGTTCATCCTGAACTGTGCCTGCCGATTGCTCACCGTCGGCTCCCTGGTCCGTCGATTACGAACCTTCCTCGTGATGGTTAGGACTTCCTGTCCTGACAACGGTGCGTATTATAGGTCCGATACATTGCCCATAGCAAAGCAAATTTCCTGTCGTTCCCGACCAGCGGCACTACGCATTCCACTAGTCGGAACAAATATGCACGCCGCACAAACGCACAACTAAGCATTCATACTCATCCTCCTTTTTTCTGGTTCGCTAAATCCGTTACAATGTCATGCCCTAACATGCTCAACTGAGCATCCCACCCACCCCAAAACAGGCTTTTTAGTGCAGTGAAGGCTGATTCTGAGCAAATTTCAACTAACAATCACCCGCGTATTGTCATCGCTGGCATGGGCCTCGTCTCCCCTCTCGGCCTCTCCGCATGGGATTCTTTTCGTGCCCTTTTAGACGGCCGAACATTACCCGACCGACTCGCCGAGTTACCCACAAATATCGCACCTGTCGATCTCGTCCAAGCTGTAGGCTCTGCCTGCGTCGCCCAACATTCACAATACGACCCATCACTCGAACTCGCCGAACGTGCCGCACGTGAAGCCACCACAGAAGCCAACATCCCACTCAAAAACATGCCCACTTACGTCGCTACATCCAAAGGCGCCGTACACGCACTCGCACGCGCAACCGCATCGCACTACGACGGCCTCATGCTCTCAAACAAAAAACAATACCCCTCAGCCGACTGCATCTATTCAGCCGCTGCACCCGACCCAACCCTCGACGACTATCCACTCGCCGTCGCAATGGGCCCACAACAATACCTCAACTATCACCTCGCGCGTCGTCTTCACATTCAACCCATCTCACATACCGTCGCAGCATGTGCCTCATCACTCACAGCCATGCACCTCGCACGCTCTGAACTACAACACAATTCGCAATCACCCGATCACTGCATGATCCTCACCGCCGAAGCCGCACTCATCCCACAACTCATCTACTCTTACAAGCGCTTAGGTGTTCTCGCTAAAGCCAATGTCGATTCATACTGTCAACGTCCGCTCAACCAGGAACGTGGCGGGTTCATGCTCTCTGAATTCGGCGCCGCCATCGTCCTTAAACGTCTCAAACCAAACGAGCTGCCAACCCCAGGCCAAATCGAACTCACAGGCACCGCCATCTCCGCATCAGCCTACGACCTCATTCGCTCAAACCCACTCATGCCTGAACTCAACCACATCGCCACAAAACTCTTCAAAAATAGAACAATTGACGTCATCCATCCCCACGCCACAGGCACACCCGATCACGACCCCGCTGAACTTGCCGCACTTTCCGCAGCACTTCAAGCCACCCAGCAAGACACCTCAGCCCACATCCCCGCTTACGCCATCAAAGGTGCCGTCGGTCACGGCCTCGGTGCCGCTGGACTCGTCTCACTCATCACCGCTGCCCTCTCACTCAGAACAGGTAAACTTCCACCTATGCCATGGATAGACAACCCACTCAAACTCGATGGCTCACCTATTCACATTACCCCACAACCTCAAACCATTAGCCGCACAGGTTCACACGCCGCCTTCGCCGCTGGTTTCGGCGGCCACACCGCAGGCGCACTCATCACACGTCACTAAACCAAGCAAACGAACTAATAAAAAACCTCCACACAATCGCGGAGGTTTTTCTTTGTCTATTCATTGATTAGTTTTATTCGAGTTCAACTTCAACCGTCACTACTTCAATCCCTCTCAGCACTTCAAGCCGAATCACATCCCCCGCTTCAAGCTTATCCAAAGCCTGCAAGTAATCGCCAATATTCTTAATCGGCTCATCATTCACACCTACAATCACATCACCCAACGTCACACTCCCATCGCGATGACGCTTTAACCCGCTCAACCCCGCATCCGCAGCAGTACTACCTTCCTTCACATCCAACACCACAACCCCTTCAAAACCAATCCTTCTTTGCAACTGAATATTTGCACGTGGACTAATCGCAATCGCCAACGACGCCGGCTCATACCTGCCATTCTCAACGATCTCAGGCACAACACGCTTCACCGTATCAATCGGCACCGCAAAACCAATCCCCGCACTCGACCCACTCGTGCTCACGATCATCGTGTTTATCCCAATCACATCACCCTGACTGTTCATCAGCGGCCCCCCAGAATTCCCCGGATTAATCGCAGCATCCGTTTGGATCACCCCATCAATAGGCACGCCCCCAACACTATTGATCTCACGATCCAACGCCGAAATTATCCCTTTCGTCAATGTCTGATCCAAACCAAAAGGATTACCAATCGCAAACACACTCTGCCCAACAAGCAAATTCCCACTTTGCCCCAAATTAAGCACTGGTAAATCTTCACCATCAATATTAATCTTCAACACCGCCAAGTCATGGTTCGGCGATACGCCCACTAACTCCGCCTGATATTCACGACCATCGTTCAGCACAACCTTCGCGCTGCCCGCATTTCTAATCACATGATAGTTCGTTACCACAATCCCATCTTTACTCCAGATAAAACCGCTACCCGATCCCTCTCTCACGCGATTCGTCCAGAAATCCCTTCGCCTGCCCTTCGTATTGATGTGCACCGTCGCAACACTCGCTTCCTTAAACAAGTTCACAACATGCTCTTCATCACTCCGCAATACCTGAGGTTCCAAAGCCACTTCTTTTTCAGGCTTTGCCACCTCATCCGCAGCAAATACCCCCTCCACCAACATCGTACTCGTCTCCGGATTATTGATCGCCCCATAGTAATAACCACACACACCACCCGCGACCAATATCAACAGCAACACTAACACTTGATTAGATTTATTGTTCATCTTATCCATGCCCATCATTAACATGTAAATCTCAATTCACGACCAAACCACACTCACACTACTCTTTGATCATCATGATCGTTGCATCATGACCATTCTCAAAATAGTCCTGACGATACGCAACCAAAGGCGTCTTACTCAGCGCCCACTCCAGCAGCTTAACCGTCGGCAACCTTCTCGCAGGCCATCCCTGCTTCTGAGCCTTACTACTTACCTTGTCTGACAAAAAGTTAAACAGCAACGTTTCACTCGCACCCGCCCACGCTGATTCCAACACACGAATCGCTTCCTCATCACTCATCGTGTTCAGCGTCCCCGAGATCGTCACAATCTGTGGATCACCTTTCCCAAGCAATCCACCATCCGCCACAAAATCCCCCGCATAAAACTCCGCCTCCCTGATCCCTCGCCCCTTCGCAAATTCGATCACCTCGTCCAACCCATCAACACCCACAAACTTCGCATACTCAATTTTTCGTTCATTCAAATATGTCGCAAAATCCCCACGGCTGCACCCAGCATCCAACACACGCTTCCCACCCATATAACACATCTCGCAGAACACCCTGAAACGCAACTGCTGCGTCTTTTCGTTCGCCCACAGCGTCACCTTAAAATCACTGCCATGTTTGCCCGTCGCCTCGCGATACGGCTCCAAATAATCATCTTTACGCTTCAATTCGCAAATCCTTCCAATATCTCTCTTTTGACGTCCCACTTATCCAATCCGCTCACCTCAACAACCACAAAAATAAAAAAATTTTTACGTCAATATCTACCCATTCTTACGCTTTTATATTCCAAATTGTTCAGTTCATCATATTACATAAACACTTACGTCTCTTTTCATATTCGTGTGAAATCGCCGATAAAAACCGCAATTTCCAGCAAATAATTCATGTTTATTATGCTACCCTGCCGATCTTCAACTACACAAGGATGAAAGTTAGTTCGGTTCATAGATTCTCCCTGCCTCGAGAGTCCAGGCAACCCAACACCGTCGATTCCGACTTTGCGCCTGAACCTGCATCCCAATAAAACCAAATACCAATTCAGCATGTTCGTCCCTCTTTTTCTCGACACACGCTCGCTGTTGTTGTCCGTACGAGCGAACCGTTACCCACGTGTGTCAGATGCAATGGGTGTCTCCAACTTGTAGTGCGCTGTAGTTTCGTCTCTCTGTTACCCAACGCATCCAGTAGTGCTGATTCATAAGTAGTTTTGTAGTTGTTTTATTTGTACCTGTTCGTGATCCAGGGGGTCCGATCACGGGTAAGAGTCTGGCAGAGACCAGAACGATTTGCGAAACATTCGTATCACCTAGCAGCTTGTAGTAACTGAAATTTTTGTTCAATATTTCCCTCGCCTTTCCAGCTGCCACAGTTCCTCGCAAGTCCTTCTAATCAGTTTCTCCGCCAGGCTCTTTTGCCATTTATACAGACCCACCCCAATTATCTTCACTTTCCCCCTCTACCTTCTCACACGTCAAGCATCTCCCAACCCACGACACGCTTGAGTGAAACATCCCCCTCCCAACCATTCCCCCATTACACGATACGCTAGAGTGAAACCACACAACAATAGCCGGCGATCCACGATCGCCGGAAACTCTCACCTCTCACCCCTCACCCCCCACTCAACGCCCAATTTCAAACGCCCAAATCCACTACCCCACGATACGCTACAGTGAAACATCTCAAATTAGCCGCGGAGCCACGCTCCGCGGAAGCCCCAAACCTCACACCTCCCAAGCCTCCCCTCACAACACACCCCTTCCCCCCTATTTTCTCGCCAAACCCCTCCCAATCGCCCGATGAATTCCACATTCTCAACTTCTTCCTGCAACGCAAAAAAACTTCGGATATCCTTGTAGTTATGAGTAAGAAGAAGGATGCTTCAAGTAAGTGGGTCTATAACCTCCGTTCACGTTTCATTGTCTTCGATGGACCAGACGGCTCCGGTAAATCTACGCAATTCCGTCGCTTCTCAGAGTTCGCCCATTCCCATGGCATCGAAACCTGTGAAGTCCGCGAACCCGGCGGATCTCCCATCGGCGAAAAAATCCGCGAAATCCTTCTCGATCCTCAAAACGACGAAATGGTTCTTCGCTGCGAAATGCTCCTATACATGGCTTCACGCGCCCAACTCGCAGAAGAATGTATTAAACCCGCCCTCATGGACGGCCAACTCATCCTCGTCGACCGTTTCATCTCATCAACCCTCGCATACCAAGGCGCAGCAGGCGGCCTCGACAAACAAGACATCATGTCCGTAGGCAAATTCGCCCTTCAAGACGTTTGGCCAGTCCTCACCGTCATCTTCGATGTCGATGAACTGACCGCGCAACACCGTCTTGTCGGCAAATCCAAACGTAAGAAGCACCTCGAAACCACACAGATGTCCCTCTTCTCCGACCGCATGGAGCTCAAGGGAGCCGAGTACCACCGCAATGTCCGCCAAGGCTTCCTCGACCAGGCCGAAGCCGACCCAGAGCACTATCTCGTCATTGATGCCACAAAAAAAGAAGAAGTCGTCTGGAAAAACTTCATCAAACAGCTAGAAAAACGCGCCAAAACGTGGAAATAATGACTATCTAGCGCCATTTTCTAACATTTTGTAGCAACTACTATTTACTTGCGTAGGTAATATCCCAATAATAACCCATCGTAAGACGGCTCTATCCCTATACCGCCCTCACGTAATCGATGTCACAATACTCACATTGGATTCTCCGAGATTTTTACAGAATTTACGAGTCCAATCACAATTCCAATTCTGCTGAGTTCGACATCGCTTACTTCACACCCTTACCGGGTATGTCTTGCAACACAATTGCTTTGTGACTCTTACCGGGGTCACCCAGCCTAAGTGAACTTCAGCTAAATCAAGCAAACAGCTTTAGTCGTGGCCAGGTGCAGTCAATGTATCCGCGTTATCTCTATCTCTATGTCATTACGAAAGTTGAGTGATTATGCTAACAATTCTCTCGTTCCTGTTCTTTACAGCTATCGTTGCTGTCATCACATGGTTCATCACCCATAAAGATGACCACGCCAGTTCCAAAGGCTACTTCCTCGGTGGGCGTTCACTCACCTTCCCCGTCATTGCTGGTTCATTGCTGCTGACCAACCTTTCAACTGAGCAGATGGTCGGGCTTAACGGCCTTTCATTCCGTGACGGCATCTCCGTCATGTCATGGGAAGTCGTTGCAGTCCTCGCACTCGCGCTCATGGCAATCTTCTTTCTGCCTAAATTCCTCAAAGCAGGTATCACCACGGTCCCGCAGTTTCTTGAAAAACGATACGACCGCGGCACACGTACCATTACGAATCTGATTTTCCTGGGTGCTTATGCACTGATCCTTTTACCGATCATTCTTTACTCGGGTGCGAAGGGTCTTGTCGGCATGCTCAACGTGCCTGAAATCACAGGCATTGCTGACCCATCAGCCAACCTTTGGCTCATCATCATCCTCATCGGTGTCATCGGTTCAGTCTACGCATTGTGGGGCGGACTCCGCACCGTTGCTGTTTCTGACACACTCAACGGCATCGGACTGCTCGTCGGCGGTTTCATGATTGTCTTCTTTGGTCTACAGGCAGTTGGTGATGGGAACATCTTCCAGAATTTCCAAACATTGAAAGCAGCTGTACCAGAGAACACGTTTAACTCGATTGGCGCAGCAACGCATGACACGCCGTTTGATACTTTGTTTACAGGCGTTTTGCTTCTCAACCTGTTCTACTGGTGTACCAACCAGCAGATCATTCAACGTACACTCGGCGCATCTTCACTTAAAGAAGGCCAAAAAGGTGTGCTGCTGACCGGCGGCCTGAAACTGCTCGGCCCACTGTATCTCGTACTGCCCGGCATCATTGCTGCATACCTCTTTGCAGGTCAAGGTATTGCACAAGACGATGCATACGGCCAACTCGTTCGTACCGTCCTCCCTGCCCCGCTCACAGGTTTCTTTGCAGCGGCACTAGTTGGTGCGATTCTCTCATCATTTAACTCTGCACTGAATGCAACCTGTACTTTGTTCTCACTCGGTCTGTATAAAAACACACTTCGCCCTGAAGCAGGCGAGAAGGAAATCGTCAGCTCTGGCAAGATCTTTGGGATCATCATCGCGATCGCTGCGATGATCGGCGCCGGGTTGCTGCAAGGCCAGGACAGCATCTTCGGTTACCTGCAGAAAATGAACGCGATTTACTTCATCCCGATTTTCGCAGTGGTTGTGGTCGGTTTGCTGTCGAAGCGTAACCCACCAGTCGCAGCGAAGTTCGCGCTCGTCGCAGGTTTGGCAATCTTCTCAGTTGGTTACTTTGTCGAGCCAGTTGCTGCTAAGCTCGCATTCATCCACAACTTCCACTTCATCGGCGGCGTGTTTGTATTCCTCGTAATTGGCATGTTGATTATTGGTGCGATTAAGCCACGCGAAGAAGCATGGACTTTGGAAGATTCGGGTGAAGTTGATTTAACGCCTTGGAAGCATGCGAAACCAGTCGCAGTCGGCCTCGCTATTGTTGTTGTCCTCATCTACTCAGTCCTCGCGGACTTCTCAGTTCTGAAAGATGATGCAAGTGGTTCTGAAGCATTAGAGCCAACGAAGGCGGTTGAAGAAGTTGTGGATGCATCGAAGATGCATATCCGTAGCTTGAGCCTTGCACCGAGTTATGTGGTGCACCATCATCCCAATGCACTGGTTCAATTGAGCGATTAATCCCCCAGACTTTGACACACAGAAAAGCACCACAGCATCTCATATTTTGATATGAGATGCTTTTTTTATCGTCATTAATCGCACAACTTACGTATTTCAACAAAGTTGCAGTTTATCTCATGCACAAAATGTAAGAATGGGCAACCCTGCCTTTTAGTAATGGTACATGCGCAATCACAACTATCATTTCAGCTATGGAAACGCCGTTTACGAACTTTACAATATTTCCGTGCCAAGAATAGGTTAGTCATATATTTCGCACATCGTAATCATTGATTCACAACATTTTTTGCTTTTATAAAAAGTTATTTGCTTCCACGATCTGCGCGACGTCTGTGTACAACGCGAATGCGATCAATTTTAACTTGCTTGATAATTAACCAAAAACTAGGAGAATACGAGATGGATAAAACGAAACTTCGCGCTTTATACAGCTTAAGTACTGCAGCAGTTTGCGCACTTACATTGGCACCAACATCAGACGCAGCCACACTTGCACACCGCTGGAGTTTTAGCGAAACAAGTACAGGCGCACCAGTGCATGCCGTTGATTCTGTAGGCGGAGCGAATTTTGATGAGTTTGTCGGCAACGGACACACACAAGGTGGCGGCGTCCTAACATCTACAGATGCTGATGGCGGATCACTCAACAATTTTCTCGCAGCGAGCTTCGGCACACGCACTTTGATTGGCGACACGATAGATAGCCAAGGCGGTACAGGTGCTATCACTTTTGAATTAATATTCAATCAATCTGTTACCGCAGACTGGTCCAAGTTATTAGTCATGGGTTATGGCGGATGGAATAGTGGTGGCACTCTTGTAGATAGTTTGCTTGCAATCACACCCAAGCATCTTTCAACAGATGGTGGCAATAAGTTAGCTGTTGAAATTGGCGCAATAGGTACAGCTGATTTCACGAGAGTTGATACGAATTTTGTTGTAGAAAACGGAACGGATTATTACCTCGCAGCAGAATTCGATGACGCGAACGATCTGGTCACTGTTTATATGGGTGAAGTCGGCGGCACACTTCAAACCTTCACCGGCGCGATGTCATTCGATCTCAGCGACATGAATGTTAATGGTGCTAACGATGGTGCTAAAGCAGGTCACGCGTCCTTGGGCGGCGCAATTTTCTGGGACAACACCGACTGGGCAGGTGCTTACGATGAGTTCAGCATTTACACTGGCGATTTCAGTGCAGAAGAAGCGGCGGCAAACTTTGCGGCCATCCCTGAACCAGCGTCACTTGCATTGCTCGGCCTTGGTTCATTGATTTTCGTGGGTCGCAGCCGATCAAACGCATAATATCAATGTCGAAAGCAAGCTAAAGAATTAAAGCGACATCGCGTAATCACGTGCGATGTCGCTTTTTATATGTGTGAATGCGCGCATGAATGTGATGATGTTTTTGGTTTTTTGTGGTTGGAAAATTGAAATCGAATGTGATTGAAATTGTGAAATGTGTGAGCGAAAAAGTGAAAAGTAGTGCGCTAAATAGGTGGTTTTCACACAAAAGCGATTGCGGCGAACGCTTTTGTGCGCGCGTTTTGAATTGGTTTTGGTTTTTGGGTGCTGAAAGTGATCAGAAATGGTTAAGGAATTGCATGAAATGGTGCGAAATGGGTAAGAAATGAGGTAAAAATGGTTAGAAATAGAAAGAGTTTTAATGGGAAATTCGGTTTTGTGCGCGCGTTTTGATTGAGGGTTGGTTTTGATATGGGGTTTGCATGGGATGGTTTTATTGTGAGCAACGGATAGGGGTGAGCACGGCGAGCGTGGCTCGCTGGCAATTTTGAATTGTTTCACTAAAGCGTATCGTCAAACTTTAGTTGAGTGTGCTTTGTTGTTTCATTTGAACGTATCGTTGGTTGAGAGTGAGTATGTGGATTATGTGAACATAAAAAAACTGCGAACGGGTGTTCGCAGCTTTATGGGGTCTTGTTTGTTTGGTTGGGTGATTGAGGGAGTGAGTTTTATTTTTTAAATTTTGTTTACTTAACGAAAAGCATTGAGAGAAGGCGTGGTTCGTCGTCGCCTTCGGCTTTCCAGTCGTTGAGTTCGACAAATTCGAAACCAACGCCTTCAGCGGCTTTAGCGAAATCGTCTTCGCTATGCGGGTAACAAGGGAGGTTTACTTCCTCACCTGCGTCGTTTGTGTATGAAGCGCCTTTACCCATTGCTTGTCGATCAGGGTGGTATTCGGCGAGGAGTAGTCCGCCGCCGTCTTTGAGGGCGCGGTGTGCCTCTTTGAATACGTGTTTGATGTTGTCGATGTGTTCGAGTACGAGATTGAAGACAATGACGTCTACGACTTCGTTTTCGACCATCCATTCATCGTTGAGGTCTTGCTGAAGAAGAACGACGTGGTCGCCTTCGACTTTTGCTTGCGCGACTTCCAGCATTTTTTCTGAGAAATCGACGCCAACGACTTTGAGACAGCGTTTAGCTATCCACTGCGTTTTGTTGCCAGTACCACAACCACATTCTAATACGACCGCATCTTCGAACAGATCTTCATATTCTTCGAGTACCTGTTCGCCTAAATCCCTTGTTTTGTTCTCCTGTTGGTCATACTTGGTTGCCCATACGTCATATGCATTGTTGAGATCGTCCATGCTCACACCTCTAATGCCTTTCGTGAATCACTTACGCGTTGCGGAGCAGATGTGATAGCGAAGAAAGATCGCGTCACACGGGGCTGCTGATGCATAAGCTGAAGTGATCTGATGCGTATCCACGCATGCAGTTACAGCCTTGTCATTTTTGTTCGATACCATCATAGCGAATAAAAAACCGCGGCATAATCACCGCGGTCGTTAAATCGCAAGATTTTTTATCAGTTTTGAGCACATCACTGGCTCAGACGGCACGATCAGCAGGGTTTAATCAGGTATTACCATTAATGCAGCAAGTTATGTATTGGCCGATGGTAACGATCGCGTGACGGTCTGAGAATGGGTGACTATTCACCTGGGATGTAGCTGATGACGCCTGACCATGGTGATGAAGCGGTTGCGTAGAGTTTCTTGCCGATGCGTCCTGAGAGGTAGGCAGAGCGTCCACCTTCGACGGCACACTTCATGGCGTGGGCCATGCGTACGGGGTCTTTTGCGTGAGCGATGCCTGTGTTGAGAAGAACGGCGTCGGCGCCGAGTTCCATAGCGATCATGACGTCGCTGGCTGTGCCTACGCCTGCATCAACGATGACAGGGTAATCTTCGTCACCTTCCTTGAGCATTTCGAGGATGATTCGCATGTTGTTGGGGTTGAGGACACCTTGGCCGGAGCCGATGGGTGAGCCAGCGGGCATAACGGAGGCGGCACCTGCTTCTTTGAGCTTGCAAGCCATGACGGGGTCGTCGGATGTGTAGCAGAGTACTTTGAAGCCGTCGGCGACGAGCTCTTTGAGCGCTTCAAGTGTGCCTACGGGGTCTGGGAGGAGGGTTTTGGTATCGTTGAGTACTTCGAGTTTGACCCAATCTTTGCCGGGGTTGTTGAGCTGATCGAGGATTTCACGGCCTAGGCGTGAGACTCGAACGGCATCTTCGGCGGTGAAGCAGCCTGCGGTATTTGGGAGGATGGTGTATTTGTCGGTGTCGATGAAATCGAGGAGTGAGCGGCCTTCTGCATCGACGAGACGTTCGCGGCGTACGGCGACAGTGATGACGTCGGCGCCGGACATTTCGAGTGCGTCCTGCATTTGTTCGTAGTTCGCGTATTTACCTGTACCGACGACGAGACGTGATTTAAGGGTACGGCCGCCTACGATGAGTTCTTTGTCTGTAAGGACGTCGTTTTTGACTTCGCTCATGAGTTGATCCTTCATGCTTGATGTTGTTTTTATCCCCTGATTCCGATGCACTTACGTCGGAGATGAGTCCCACACAGCCCTGATGGGGGGGGTTAGCCTCCGCCGACGAGTGTGACGAGTTCGATCTGATCGCCTTCGGTGAGCTGTTTTGAATCGTGCTCACGCTTGGGGACAACGTCGCGGTTAAGTTCGACGGCAACGGGCTGGTCGCCGAGGCCTAGCTCGACGAGGAGTTCGCGAACGGTTTGGACGTTTAGATCTTTTTCATCGCCATTGACTATGAGTTTCATAATGAAAATCGTACCCCAATGTGGGTGTAGTGGCGAACGATGCGTGGGGTGGATGAACTTTTCCCCCGGTGCTGAAAAAGTGAAGAGAATGTGCGTTTGGGGCGTTGGAGCGGAATAACATGAGCTTGGATCGGTGTTTAGTGAGGGAGGATTGGGAGGAGAGGATGTGTGAAAATCGAACGTGAAAGTGGTGAGTGGCCGATAGGGGCTCAGTTAATCCGAGACAGCGAGGAATCTTCATGGAACGTCATAAGCCTGTGTTTTATCTTAAGTTAGCAATCTTGTTGCCACTGATAATGGTGTTGGTTGTACTGAGTGGGTGCTCTGAAAATGATTCTGGGGAGGGTGTGCCTGCGTCGTTGAATGATCAACCAGAAAGGGTGTTTCCTGCTGGTGAAGCGGGTGAATTGCCAAATATCAGTGCTGAGGGGATGCAGAAATTGATGAAGGAAACGGCTGCTGAGGGGAAGGTTTTGGTGGTGGATTACTGGGCGACGTGGTGCGTGCCTTGCGTGGAGATGTTTCCGGCGATTCATGGTGGGTTGAAGCCGTTGGTGGATGAGGGGAAGGCCCGACTGGTGACGGTGTCGTTTGATTCGGATACTGAGCCATATAAGTCACGTGCTATTGAATTCTTGCGTGAGAATCATGCGTTAGAGGATGCTTACATGGCTCCGAACTCGGATGTGCAAGAATCTATCGTGGATGCAGTGGGAGAAGACTGGAAGGACTTGGTCGTCCCCGCTATCCTGATCTACGACCGAGAGGGCAATTTGGCGGCGGAGTACCTGCAAGGCGGCGTTGCTAAGCAGGTTGTGAAGACCGCAACAGACTTGACGAATCAGCCAGCATCGAATTAACGGTCATGATCTTGCATGTGAAAGACGCGAGCCTGGAGGTTCCGGGTAGGGCAACGTGCTGGCTGAAGTGACAGATATACGAGGCTATTGAATATGGCGAAAAAGCTGAACATGAAGGAACGTTATACGAGTAAGCTTTACGATTTGTGGGCTGCTTTTTATGACGGGACTTTTGGAAAGCTGGTGCATTCACGTCAGCAGTTGGCGTTGAAGCAGATACGGCCGAAGGATGGTGAGTTGGTATTGGATATTGGTGTTGGAACGGGGATGACGTTGCCACACTATCCTGAGAACTGCACGGTTGTGGGTATGGACTTGTCGGGCGGCATGCTTGAGAAGGCAGCAGATAAGATTGATGAGAAATCGCTTGATCATTGCAATTTGGTGCAGGGTGATGCGATGTTTCCGCCGTTTGCACCGCAGTCGTTTGACCATGTGATTATTACGCACACGATATCGGTTGTGTCGGAGCCTGCAAAGTTATTGAAGTGGGCGGAGACGTTGGTGAAGCCGACGGGGCGAATTGTGATCCTAAATCATTTTCAATCGGCGAATAAGTTTATTGGCTGGTGGGAACATGTGCTGAATCCGTTCTTTTTGAAGATTGGTTGGCGATCAGACTTGCCTTTGGAGGAATGCCTGGAAGGGTCTGATCTGCACACGTTGTATCACTTTAAGATCTCGCAGTTTGATTTTTGGCAGATCGTTGTGCTTTCGCCTACGAATAAGGTTGAGAAGGATGAGGTAGTGATTCCGCAGAAGGCGAAGTTGAAGTCAGCGGCATCACTTGATTCGACGTTTGGGATGCCGGCGACGAACTGAGTGAATATAAAAAATGAAATTTAAGAAGCGCGGCTTGAAAGAGTCGCGTTTTTTTGTGGTTATATGAATGATTACCGGACAGTGAGATGGGGTGGTTGAGTGGGCAAACGTTTCTATTCGATAAATAGATGAAGTCGATTATCGAAAGAGGATGTTATGCGCACTGAATGTATTGATGTGGAAATGAAGAAGGATTTGGTGAAGGGGATGAGGTTTGGTGTGCGTGATGTTGTGTTTTTGATTGTGGTTGTCGTGATTGCATTTGCGGTAAGAGTTGGGTTAACGCAGCAGTTTGTGGGGTTGGGTGCGGAGCCTGATGCAGGGGCGCAGCCCGATCAGTTGGACTATGAGATGTTCGCTTGGCGGATGGCGAGTGGTGATGGGTATACGCTTGAGGATGGGAGAGCGAGTGCGAGACGGTCGCCGGGAACGTCGCTGACGCTACTGCCGGTGTATTGGGTGATGGGGCATGACTATGGGGCAGCGAGGTTGTGGTTATCGTTGTTGTCAGCGTTGACGGTTGTGCCGATGTTTGTGACGTGTGCGATTGGGTTTAAGGAAAAGTTAGTTGGAGGGATTGCTGCGTTGATGATGGGGTTGCTGCCGACGCATGCGTATTATGCGTTGCATTATGTTTCGGAGACGCCGTTTGTTTTGTATTTTGCGATGGCTGTGTGTTGTGCGGTAGTTGGGTTGCGTGAAGGAAATGTGCTGAAAAAGAAGGCGTTTTGGATTGGGTTGGCGGGCGTGTTTGTGGGGATGGCTATTTTGACGCGTGGGGTGTTACTGTTTGCGTATCCGATTTTGGCATTGTATGTGTTGTATTTAGTCTATCTGAAAGTTAGAAATAAGAAGTCGATTGCTTCTATTTGTTTGTTAGCAGCGGTGCATTTGGGGTGTTTGAGCGTTGTGATTGGGCCTTGGGTTGTGAGGAATGTTGTAGCGCTTGGTAAGCCGGCGCTTGCGACGAATGTGGGGCATACGTTATGGGGAGCTAATAATCGGTTGCTGATTGATGATGAGGTAAATCAAGGTGGGTGGATTGCGACATCGGTATTGTCTGCGAAAGTGAAGAAGCTTGAGGGGAATGAGGTGGAGACGGATAAGCAGGCGTTGAATAATGCGTTGGAGTTTATTTTTGCGAATCCTGTATTTATTGGAGAGTTGTGTGTGAAGAAAGTTGGGGCGTTGGTTGTGCCGTTCTATACGTGGCATGAACCTGAGAATAAAATGGCGATGTTGATGTTTGAGTTGGGGTGGCTGGTGATGTTGCCGCTTGGGTTGTTGAGTATTAGATGGCTGGTGGTGTCGCGTGATCCGTATGCGGTGATTTGTTTGGTGTTGCTGCTGACGCTGCTTTGGACGACGTTGTTTTTTTATGGATCGCCACGGTTCAGGGATTCATTTTTACCGGTGACTGTGCCGTTGGCTGCGTATGGGTTTTATGTACTGGTTGGTGGGCTGATGAAAAAAACATTTCGATCTGCGGAGGCGCGTGGCGCCTGATAACTGGTTTTAAATACTGAGGATTATGCTGCTGTACCCTTAAATTGGGTGCTTGAAATCCCATGGGCGAAATAAAGCTGTCGGTTCAATAATTAAATACTTAGTGGGGCGGAATGAGTAAGCGAACGACAGGAGTCAGACATGCGATATGTTTTGCCGCTGATTGCAGCAGTGTTTATTGTGGTTGCTTTAACGTTGTTAATAGCCCCTGCCCTGACGGCGGATGAGCCTGCGGAGAGTGGGAGCGTGAGTGTGGATGGTGGTGAGCATAACAATGCTAAGGTTGAGGCATTGGTTCCTGAGGAGAAAAAGGACCCGGTTGTTGAGAAGGCTGAGGAGAAGCTGCGTGAGGAGAAGCAGTCAGCTCAGAAGTATGATGATGTCTGGGTAACGACGTCGCCGGGCTCGACGAAGCCGTTTGCACTGTTGCAGCTGTTTACGTCTGAGGGTTGCTCGTCATGTCCACCTGCGGATCGGTTGTTAACACAGATACGAGAACAGGCGAAGGCTGAGGAAGAGCCGATTTATCCGTTGTCGTTTCATGTTGATTACTGGAATCGATTGGGGTGGAAAGATCCCTATTCATCGAGTGTCTATTCGGATTTGCAGAAGCAATATGCCCACGTTTGGCATGCTCCGAATATTTACACACCACAGATGATTGTGAATGGGTTTGAAGGTTTTGTAGGTTCAAATGCAAAGGTAGCAAATGAACAAATTAACTTGGCATTGACGACGGGGCCGCAGTATATGATTTCATTGATGGCTGAGGTACAACCGAAAATGCCGGATAAGGTGAAGGTGAACTGGATGGTCAGCGCGTTGCACCGTGCGAAAATACGGCCTTTAGATTTGGCGATTGCAATTACGGAGAATGATCTGGCTTCAAAAGTGACTTCTGGTGAAAACAGCGGTAAGACGCTGATGCATTCACAGGTTGTGCGCGTGTATAAAGTGATACCGTTAACGGAAGAGAATTTGAGTTCATCAGTTGATTTGCAGATTCCGAAACAGAGTATTGTTGGGAACACGCGAATCGTTGCTTATATTCAGGACCCTGAAACGATGGGTATTTTGGGAGCGACTCGGGTTGATTATCCGACGCCGAATGATGAATGATTTAACCAAGTGATAGAAAAAGCCATTCTTAAAGAATGGCTTTTTTATTGGGAAACTGATGCATTGTTTATTGGTTTGATTACTCGATTTGTTGTGTGATTTTGGGCAAGTGTGGTCTGAGGTCGAAGATGCAAAGACTATCGGGTGAACTGTTTTGTTTGCTGTAATCGTCACGAGAAAGGTGCCACAGTTCGCCTGTTTTGGGATTGAAGATTGGTGTATGGCGATTGGATTGTGAGCCTTTGATGTAGCTGGTGTCACAGGTGAATATTGTTTGAGCGATATGATTTTGATCGATTGAGGCAATTTCAAAATCATCAGTTTGTGGCAGCGTGTAATTAAATTGACTAGAGATGTTGAGTGAAATTTCTGATGTTAGTTTCCAACGCAATTGCCTGTAAGCGGGTTGATGTTCCCATGGGCTGACTGATTCATACTCAGGTAAGCGTTTATTGTCGAGTAAATTGATGAATTTACTCTCTTCAACAATTTGTTTGTTGTGAACAACTTCAAACCAATGTTTGACGGTACATGACTTAACTTCTCCATCTTCTATGTAGAACTTGAATTGTTCGCGAAGTTTAGATTTGTGATTTTTAATATTTTGAATTGGCGAGGTTTTAGAACGATTCTGTCTGGTCGGATCATGACCAAAAACCATCACTTGCGGATAAATTGTGTTGTTATTGAAGTACTTTACGTTGTATGAGTCATAGAAAAGAATATCGCTACTATGCAAATCTACAATGGCAATACGAGAGGTTGGCCAATACCAACTTAAAGCATCGATGTCGGTCATATCGATTGCAAGGTATTGGTTATCAATGATATTCCATGCGTTTATTTTGGGAGATGGGAACATTGCCTGCCCGTTGTGATGTATTGCAGTGGGTTTATTGCCGTCCCAGAGAACGATCATGCGAGGCATGACGAAGCCGTGAAATGTATCGTCTTTGATTAGTTCACAGTTGTATTGCCAATAGTCGCCATAGACTGCATAAGCGTTGTATTGCGGTGTAAATGAGAAAGGCAGTTTTGTTGAGGAGATTAATTTACGTTGGTAGGTATTATTGGTTTTGTAGAGGCCATGAAGCTCCTCGGCGAATGCGGCTTGGAATTTATACCAGAGTTTTTGATTATTAACGCTGCTTGGTCTGATTGCGTTGAAGAATTTGTATGCCCATTCACTGTAGTAATGGTGATTGGGAAGTTGCAATGCGAGGCGACGTGTAGAAATCCATGTTTCTTTTTGGTACCAGTTCGCCCAAGTTTGTTTGTAGATGTCGTAGCCGTTGAGGTAGGAGAGGGATGTGATTGTGATGAAGGAGAGAATGATGAAGGATGCGTAGATTGTTTTTTTGAATACGTTGCGTCCCATGGTTTTTCGGTTTTTTCCATTTGAGTGTACGTGCTTTGTGCCACATTCGGGGCATGTGTCGGCGGTGTGGTTGCTGAGGTTGTAGGAACATTTTTTGCAGTAGGGTTCGCCACGTTTAATGTCTTTGAGACGACGTAAACGAATGAAGCGTGAGAGAGCAAAGATGATGAGGAAGAGTGAGAGGAGGATGGCGATTTCTTGCCAAAAGAAGAGGGTAAAATTGAGGATGTCGAGACCTTTTACTTCGAGACCAATGAGGCCAACGAGGTTGTTGTTTGGATCAGTTGGATTAACAGGGGTTGCGTGAAGGAGGACTTCGTTTGTGTCGAAGGTTATTTCGGTGATTGGTTGAAGATGGATTGTTGGTTTTGCCATGGCATTAGTTTTGTTTTAGTGTTTGGTTGAGGTCGAAGAAGATGATGCGTTCTGGTTGATCGGTGTCACGTTCGTAGATGTAGAGCCAATGACGTTTCTTGTCGATAGCGGGGTAGTTGGATTTATAGCTTGTTGGGTGACTGAGGATTTTTGAATCGAAAAAGATGCGAGCGTAAAGAGGGTGTTGCAGGTTGTCGTTTCTTTGCCAATATTGTTTTTTTAGCCAGGGGTTTTCGTATTTGTAAACTGAGAGTAATGGGATTAATTCATCATCATAATTACTTTGGAAATACTGGGAATCGATTTCGTATTGCAGAGGTTGCTGCCAATTGAGGATGGATTGCGGGTTATGGCGCAGGCCTGAATGAGAGAATAGATATTGTGAAGGGTGCTTGTTTAGTTTGTTAAGATCGATGAGCTTATCTTGGCCGTGTGTTGTTTCGTACCATTCATGATTGATGTCGTATCTTAAACTCTTGGGTTCTGAGGACGGTTCTGTGGTTATATCATCATCGAACGTAAAGAGGGCGTACTTTGAATACCGAAACATGAGTTTGAATGATCTATTGCTTGCAGGTAATTCGAATTGAACGGGGTGCGTTGAATATGGACGTTTATCGAATAATTCTCTAAGAGGTGGTTTGTTTTTCTTTAACTTTACAACATCATCAGCGCCGTGCTGCTGATCTTGATAAATTATGGATTGATTGATGAGGTCGAGGACGAGAATGTAGTTAATTGAATAATTATGTGAAACATCACCAATTATCGAACCACGCCATCCATTTGACGCATCACGGATCAATAAATATTGGTCATCGAATAATGTAGATGAACTTAATTCTGAAACAAATTGTTTACCTTCGGGGTGGTGGAAAATTTTCAGGTCATTGCCATTGTGCCAAACGAAGGAGCTGGCCATTGCAAAACCGATGCCGTTCCCGTGAGAGAAGTTGAGACCCATGTATTGATAAAATCTATGTGGGTTTGAATCCGACATAATTATGTCAGGAATTTCTCTGCGTGGTGAGCTTGACAGGTGTTTGCGTGAAAGTGAGTTTGGAGTTTTGTAAACACCCCAAACTTCTTCGTGGGTGAAATCGCTGTTTTCTTGAAGAGCAATTTGCAGGGGTTTTAGTGGTATGGATTTGAGTAATTGATATGCTTTGCCGCTCCAGATGTTTTGTTCCTTGAAAGTTGGGCCGTACCATTTGCGGTTGGTGAGTTGTGAAATTAATTGCGTATCTTGGTTGTATACGAAAGCGGAACGACGTGAACTTTGCCAACGGTATGAGGTGAACCATTTTTTGTAGCCTGAGGTGTGTGCGCTCGTGAACTCAAGGTATGCGAGTGATGCGAGTGTAAAGAGGGAGAGGGTTAGGAGTGTGTAGTAGAGGGTTGAAGCGATTGATTTGTGGCCCATGGTTTTGTGATGTTTGAAGTTAGGGCCAACGTTTTTCTTGCCACACTCGGGGCAGTCGGATGATGTGAAGTTGGTGAGGTTGTAGCCACAACGCTTGCAGTAGGGTTCGCCTTTGCGGACGTCTTTGAATTTGCGACGTTTGATGAGGCGGTAGATGGTGAAGAAGAGTGTGAGGATGGCGATGAGGAAGAAGATTTCCTGCCACCACCAAAATGTGAATGAGAAGAGGTTGAGTTCAGTGACTTGGAGGCCGACGATACCGACGAGGTCGTCTGGGGATTGATTGGGGTTCGGGATGGGCATGTAGCTGACGAGTGCTTCGTTTGAATTGAAGATAAGGTCAGCGAAAGGTTCGGCTGTAATAATCTGCTCGTCCATGAACAACCCTTGGAAGAAACGGAAGCGAATGACTGCTGAGTAGTAGTGTTCAGTTAAGTCGTACAGTAATCATGACGCATCATGGAAGATATTGGTTCAGCGAATTGTGTGATGTGATGAAAATTTGTTAGCGAGGGGTTAGCTGTGAGTGAATGGGGACGACGTGACTATGTAGGAAATAGGAGCGGTGGAAAAGATGAGGTTAAGGGATAGAAGATGGGTATGGGATGAAAGGCGATGCACCAAAAGTGTAAGAGGGTTTTGAAAGATTAGCTTTAAAGTATGTGATACTGGGGAGTTAGCGGGTTTTATAAGGAAAGTATGAGAGGATTTACTTAGTTTTTGGGGTGAGTTGGTAGATTGCGGCTTGTCATGGTGGGTTGTGGTGAGTATCCTGCTCGCTATGGCATTTTCCGACCAGATGAAATTCATGGCTGCATTCATGCGTAATCCGAAGCATGTTGGTGCGATTGCACCGAGTTCGGACGCGTTGGCGAAGGCGATGGTTGATGATTTACAAGTGTCGCCTGAACAGACGATTGTGGAATTTGGTCCTGGTACGGGGTCATTTACGAAAGCGTTGTACAGGCGATTCACACGTGAGGGGCAGAAGGGGCATTATTTGGGGATTGAGCGTGATGAATCATTTGTGAATCATTTGCGTGCAAGGTTTCCAGATATGAATTTTGTGCATGGTTCAGCGGAATTGTTGCCGCAGTACCATGTGAAGACAGATTTGCCACCGGTTGGTGGGGTTGTCTGTGGTTTGCCATTTGCGTCGCTGCCGATCACTGTGCAGGATTCGATTACAAATATGCTGAATGATTTGCTGGTGCCGGGCACGGTTTTCCGTACGTTCCAGTATGTTCATGCGTATCCATTGCCAACAGCTATTCGATTCCGCAAACGAATGCATGATATGGGATTGAAGATGGCGAAGCGTAAGGTGATTTGGGCGAATGTTCCGCCGGCTTATGTGCTGACGTGGACAAGGGCGGATGCGTAAGTAAAACATGTGATTCATAAAGCGACCTATATGAGGTCGCTTTTTTTTATGCGTGTTGGGTTGTGAATGTGTGGTGAGTTAATCGAGGTTGTAGCCGACGACGTTTTTGAGGTAGTGAACCTTGAGCCGATCGTTGTAGATGAAAACGACGCGGTTGCCTGAAGTTGAAATGTCGATGGGGAATGGGATCTGATCTTCGGTTTCGAAAGCCCAGAGGATGTTTGATTTGTCCATTGCTTTTCGTTGTGCGTCGATTCGCTTGCTTTCTTCGATATCTTCTTCGAGGGCTCGAGCTTTGGGTTTGTTAGCTGCAGCTGGGGCGACTTCTTCTTCGAGGAAAATTTTTGTGCCGGGTGTTGAGGAATACTTGCGAACATCTCTGAAAACTTTGGCAGGCTCTTCTTTTTGTGTTGTTTCTTGCTTGTTGTTTTGAGCTTCATTTTGTGCTGGTCTGTGTTCTGGCTTATCAGTGTGTTTGAGCTTGGGCGCATTAATGATGAATGTGAGCTGTTTAGTTGCTTCGTGCATGGGTGTGAGGTACTCATAGTGCACGAGGAAGAAGCGGTGTTTAATTGATTCAATTTTGACTGAGGTAATATTGCCGGTGGAGATGCGATTGTTGATGATGTTTGGATCGACGTATGCGAGAAAGTCGAATGGTGGTTCTGCGTTATAGAGATTGATGTAGCTCGTGCGAGGGTCGTAGACGGCTGTGACATTGGGGACGACAGCAACAGCGAATGAAGGAATCGTATTTTGATTGATGCTGTTGGATTTTGGTGAATCCGATGTTTCTGCAAAGAATGTATCGAGTGCTGAGAGTTTAAATGGCGCGGGTGTGTTTTCGAAGCCTGCGGATTTATTGAAGACTGTGAAAAAATCTTCTGCTGAGACTTTTTCCTTGGGATCGTGCGGGTTGATGGGTGATTCGTAAAGGACGGCGGGCTTGTTGAAATTAATTGTGTAGATGGAGAGTGGTGGTTCTTTGGTAACGATCTTTTTGTGTATTGCGGCTTTGGGGATATCGATCAAGCTGTAATGTGGTGTGTTGTCGAATGTAAGGAGTAGTCGGTTGCCTTCGGTGAAGTCGATGTGGGGGTTGTCGAGATCGGTGTGCAATGTGAGACGACGGACGAGTTCGGGGACGAAGAGATCGACTGCGTTGTAAATTGAAATAATGAATGTGTTATTTCGTTTGACGTAGCCAACTTCATCGGCAGGATCGTCGGTAAAGATGTCTTTGGGAGTGACTTCAGATTCGAGCCCAGCGAAGATGAGTGATTCGGGGGTGTCGATACGAACGAAAATATTCTTGCCTCGGTTGAGATACCAGGCATATGCGTACTTGTTGATATCTCGGTGATATCTTGGAAGTGGATATCTATTGAAGAGACCCCAGAATTGGTGTTCACGGAGCTTGTACGTTCGTCTGTAGCTGAGTACTGAGCGGATATTGTTGTTATCCAACTCGAAAATTGTGAGTTCCTTTTGGTCATTGTGGAACGGGAGATAGGATGGCTTTGCGAAAAGGAGAATGTGATCTTTGTCGTCGGTGGGGAAAGATAACTCTACGATGTCGAATGTGAGCAGTTCGGGAATGGGGAGATCAAAAACCTCGATAGGCTGATGTGAAGTTGTGGGTGGTTCAGCATTTAGCTGAACGAGGGAGGAAAGCAAGAGAGCGACAAGGGTTATGAACAAATAAAATATGGAATGGCGCATGGTTTTGTTCCCGGAAAATCAGTTGCCAAGCAGAGCTACAAGCATTTATTTCTTAATGACTTACAAGTTGCTTGCGTAAGATTGATTGAGTATTGAGCATAGTATTGGATTGATGCAGGTTTATTGATGTTATGTTAATGGTTTGAGTGAATCGCAGGCAAGCGAATTTTGTCAGAAGTGGCAATTGAGGGGCAACCCTGAAAGAAGTTTGTTGTGGGCAAGTGGAAAGGATTATCTATTTTGGCTGGGTTTTTTTAAGATAGGTGTGAGAAGGATTTCGAATTGTTATCAGTGCGCACATATTTTTGATCTGAACGGTCTTTGAGACGAATGAAGTGAGGTTCAGGGCGTTAGAAGTCAGGGCGCGACAGAACTGAGGATATAGCGAGATCCGGCCATGGATGATGCTGCGTTGGAGAGCAGTACGATGTGGTTGTGAGTAATACGTGCAGATCAGGCGAACGCGATAGTTCGATGGGGACATGGACGTAGATTCAGATACTGAAGGAAGTGAGACGCAGTCAGGATGATCAAGCGGCAAATTTCAGCTTTAACATGTATCGCTAGTACAGGGCTTTTGTTGATTGCGCCGCAATTGGCGGAAGTGAGTCATGCGCAGCAGGGTCAGGCTCAGGCGGATCGGTATGAGGGGTTGATTGATGAGGTGGAACAGGAGTTGGAGAAACCAGCTCAACCGGGGCCGCCACTGAGTGAGTTGGAGGATCGTGGAGCGCCGGCGAACGAACAGGCACGTCAGTTTACTGATTTGGAAGAAGCAAATACGGGGTTGAAAACTCCAAGTACGCCATTGGGTGATCCGCTGGTGCCGTTTGATGTGAACTTTGCATCACAGAAGGCGAGCCACTGGATTGAAGATGGTGCAAAAATGTTGCTGCTAGAGGGGGAAGTGCGGTTTTGGGCAGATGCATATTCGTTCAGAGGTGAGAGTGCGGTTGTTCGAATTGAAACTGAAGAACGTCCGGGCAGAACGATTTACCACGTTGCGATTTACTTAGATCATGCGACACCGGGGAGAGTGCCGGGAAATTTGGGCGGGCCGATTGTTGCGAGCGCACGTAAGTTGCTTGTGACGATGAGTACGTATGGAAAGATAAAGCTTGATACGGACCTGATGTTGCCAAGCGATTTTGGTGTACAGAGTGTACTGACAGAATCAGCGATGGGTCGGTTTGCAAGATACGATGCGAGTCGATCACAGGTTTTAGCAGGCGGACCGGTGAGACCGGTGTATGGCGCGGAGGTTTTTGCAAGAAGAGCAATGCGACGCCAAGCGATTGGTGTTGAGATAAGTGAAGCGGATAAAGAGTTTGTTCGCTTGGCTAATGCACAGTTAGAGCGTTCGGTTGTTGAGCAGCCAGAGCAATTTGGTGGTGGTACGAGAAATGCTGCGGTGGATGAAGATGAAGCAGCGATTTTCCCTGCAAGAGGAACGATCTCGTATGGGCCGGTGGCCGCGTTTAGTACTGAACCTACAGGGCCAAATGAACGTGCGTTGATGTTCCTGGGTGGGATTGATCTGACGTATGAAGATTTTGATTTAGGCCGAAGTGTATCGCTTAATGCACAAAAGGCTGTGATCTTTATTGATGAACGTCAGTTGCAAAATAATCAGAACAATGAGATTCAGGGTCAGGGTGGTGAGATGGGTGCCTCTGGAATTCGAGGGATTTATCTTGAAGATAATGTGATCGTGAGTGATGGTGACTATACGATTAAAGCGCCGCGTATTTATTATGACTTGGTTGAGAACAAGGCATTGGTGCTTGATGCGGTAATGTATACATATAATGTTGATTTGAAGTTGCCGTTGTATGTGAGAGCGGATGCTTTGCGTCAAACGAGTGCGACGAGTTGGGAAGCAGAAGAGGCTCAGTTCACGACGAGTGAATTTGGAGAGCCACACTTTGCGATTGCGTCGAGCAAGATCACGATTGAGAAGCGTGAGAAGGAAGGTCGACCGGACCGTTTCTATCTATCTTCGAGGCATAATCGTGGTGAAGTACTGGGAACGCCTTTGGCTTACTTCCCGTATGTAGCGGGCGAGTATTACGATATTCCATTGCGTGATGTTAGAGGTGGTTTTAACAGTCGATTCGGACCGTTTATTGAGACGGGCTGGGATATGTTCTCGTTGTTTGGTGCGGAGAAACCTGAGAACGTGAACATGATCGGTAAGATCGGTTGGTTGGGTGTTCATAATGGAACACTTGGTTTAGATTTGGATTATGACACGGACATGTCATACGGCTTCTTGAAGAGTTACCTGATTCCACTTGATGGTGGTGAAGATGTGCTTGGTGAAGGTCGTGAGGATGTGAACCGTTCGGGTGATACACGTGGATATGAGACGTGGAAGCATCGTCAATATTTACCTGAAAATGTAGAGCTTTCGCTGCAGTCATCATGGGTGAGTGATGATACGTTCCTGGAAGAATTCTTCCCGAGGGAAGCGTATGAGGCTCAGCAATATCAGGCGAGTGGTTATGTGAAGGTCAGCGAAGATAACTGGCTTGTGAGTGGTGTTGCAAAAACGAATTTGAATAGTTTTACACCGCAACTGACGTATTTGCAGGCACCGGGGTATACGGTTGATAAATTGCCGGAGATTCAGGCGACGACTGCACCGTTTACGTTGTTTGGCGAGACATTCAACTGGTATAGTCAGTCGAGTTTGAGCCGAATGAGAGTACGTGCTGGTACGGATACGCCGGGGGACCGTGGTTTTGAGCCTGAAGCGAGTGAAGAAGTCTTTGGCTTTGGGCCTGACCAGTCGTTCAGAAGTTTTGTTGAGAGTCAGGGCGTACCAACGAATTATGTGTTGCGTGCTGATACGCGACATGAGCTTAGCTTGCCGTTGGAGATTGCGGATTGGTTGAACTGGACGCCTTACGTTGTGGGTCGTGTAACGGCT
Organism: Planctomycetota bacterium; assembly: GCA_016350165.1. GTDB lineage: Bacteria > Planctomycetota > Phycisphaerae > Phycisphaerales > Phycisphaeraceae > Poriferisphaera. The sequence goes on from CP066225.1 coordinate 1,138,256, forward strand.
TATGACCAGACATTTGAAGATTTCAACAATGGTGAGGGTGCTGACGATACGGTTCGTTTGTGGGGCATGGTGGGTTCGAGGTTCGATACTGAGTTCTCGAAGGTATTAACGACGAAGCGAAGTAATATTCTGAATACGAATGGCATTCGCCACGTGATTGAACCTTACTTCAACTTCTGGACGGTGAGCACGAATATTGATGATCAGGATTTGCCGATCTTTGATTACGATGTTGAGCGCATTGATCAAGGAAGTGGTTTGACGTTTGGCATGAGAAATACGTTCCAAACGAAACGTGGTGGGCCGGGCAGATGGCGTGATGTGGACTGGATTGCTCTGGATACGCGTTACGTGCAGCGATTTGATCCGGGATTCCCAGATTTTGAAATACCTCGCTACTACAACTACCACCCTGAGTATTCGATTGGTGGAAGCCACTTCTACAGCAATCTGCAGTGGATGGTGAGTGATAATGTTGCAGTGTTTGGTGAGCTAACCTGGGGTGATCGTCAGGATGAGGTGGTGCAGTGGCGTGTGAATGGCACGATCAACCATACACCACGTTTGCAAACATTTGTGAACTACGAAGAGATTCCAGTACTGAGCAGCAGGTTGCTGACGTATGGGTTCTCGTACCGTATGACGACCAAGTACATGGTTCACTTCCTGCAACGATTTGATTTGTCTGAGGACAATTCGAGACGTATTACAGTCATGCTAGACAGGAAGCTGCCACGGTTTGTATTCCGCGTGAATGTGATTTTGGACGTTGTTGATAACGAGCAGTTGTTCAATGTGGAGATCATTCCAGACGGCTTGGCTGGTGACACGAATTGGGCGGCAACGCCGCTTCGGTTCTGATAAATGCGTAAAAATGTAGAAATTGAAGCCCACGGCTTTGGTCGTGGGCTTTTTTTCATGAATATGTAGAAATGAGGCGGCATGAATATGGTTAGAATGAGGAGATCTGGTAGAAAATTGGGTTTTTGATGGTGGAGAGAGGGGAATGTGAGGCTGGACGGTGATATTTTGGGGCAAGTTCGATATACTGATTGATCACTTGATTCTCATGAAGATTACTGCAACTGGAGATAGCTGTAGTGTTTAAGTTCTTTCGCGTATATAACAAGTTTATTTTGGCCATTGGCGGCAGTTTGCTAATGGTGGCATTTCTCGTGGGCAGCTCACTACAGTCACTGGTTGGACCGGGCGTTCCTGTGCAAGGCACGCTAAACGGTGAAGAAGTGACGGTTGAGGAAACCCGCTGGTCAGCAACTCAACTGGAGATATTGCGTCGCTACGTTCCTCAGCTTGGGATCATGACTTCAGCAATGCTTGAAGCTGATGGTGAGTATGAGCGCAGCTTGCTGTGGTACATGATTCAGCATGATTCGCAGCGTCTGGGTATCAGTGCAAGTAATATGGAGGCTTACTCTGTACTTGCTGCAATTGGTATCGATCAGACAGGTGTTCAGCGAATTGCGAATCAGATGAAAGCACAGGAAGGTGTTGTGCTGGATGCTGTAAAGAGTTGGTTGATCGCTGAGGCTTATTCTGAGCTAATGCTTGGCAAGAGCCACGAGTCGATCTACTCACGTATTGGCCGCTTTAACCAGATCGCTCAGGCGTACAGCCAAGTATTTGGTCAGATGGCCCTTACTTTTGCTGCACAGCAAAGTGAAGATCCATACCGTGTCAGTAAGCCTTTGATCGCACACTACCTGCAAGACCAAAAGGCTCGCGTTGGTGGTGAAGCGGTTGTGATTCCAGCGGACTTGTATCTTGAAGATATTGCTGAACCAAATGAAGCTGAATTAACTGCGTTGTTTGATGAGTACAAAAATAATCTTCCGGGCCAAGGCCAGTATGGGTTTGGTTACAAAATCCCTGATCGTGTGAAGCTTGAATACATCGGCATCCCACTTGATGAAGTTATGTCACAGGTCAGTGTTGAGCCTGCTGAAGCAAATGAATTCTACCGTGCAAACAAAGAACGCTTTGTGAAGCTTGATGAAGAAAACAAGCCGATAGCTGGTGAGTACCAAACTTTTGCTGAGGTTTACACACAGATTTCTGAAGGCTTGAAGCAACGTAAAGCATTTGAACTTGCACAGCAGATTGCGAAGACAGCACTTGCGGATCTTGAGAAGCCGTTGGCGAGCGTCAAGAAAAAACAAGGCTACTACGCATTCAATAAAGATTTTATTGGCATTTCAATGCGTACAGTTGCTGAAGAGCTTGAACGTGAGTTCAAAGTTCGTGTGCAGCAATACAATTCATACAAAGATAAGTGGATTGATGTTGATCGTATTGGCGATCTACCTGGGATTGGCATGAGCTATGCAGGTGGTCGACAAGATGCCCCGTTCACTACTTACGTTGCAAGTGCCAAGCAGCTCGATCCAAATGTAGACACGAATCCGCTGATTGCTTTATATCTTCAGGTTGAAGTACCAAGCCAGATCATGATTGGTCAAGATGGTTCAGTGTATATCTTCCGTCTGGTTGAAGCTGAGGCAGCGCATGCACCAGCTTCTATGGCTGATGTAAAAACACAGGTCATGACTGATGCGAAGTTGAAGCTGGCTTATGCAAAACTGCTTGATGAAACACAGCAATGGCTTGAGCTGGCGAAATCGTCTGGTTTAGATGCTGTTGCAAAGCAGGCGAAAACAGATGTTCGTCGCACAGGTTTGGTACCACGTATTGAGCTTGGTGGTATTGCGGCAAGTGATCAGACACCAGATATCTCAGGCATCGGTAAGAGTCGCGAATTGGTTGATGCGATGTATCAGATTGCACGTGATAGTGGTAAGAGTGGCGATTTAAAAGAAGAAGTTGCAGCAGATAAGAGAACTGGTGAAGCACCACTTGAACAGAAGCTGTCACTGGTCGTGTTCAGAGTTGATGATTACAACCTGATGACCGAAACTGAATACAAGGTTGATGCTAGCAACTACATGGCTACTGCGAATCTGATGAATTACTCAATCTTCAATAGCGATCGTCCACACATCTTGAGCTACAAGATGATGAGCGAGAAATTGAACTGGGTGCCAGATCGTGCAGCAAAAGATGAAGATGCTGAACTTGAAGCACCAGCAACTCCTGAAGAACAGCCTGCACAAGATACACCTGAAGCGGCCTGATCGAATTACATAAGTTAAAAATCAAAAAGTCCACCTTTCAAAAGGTGGACTTTTTTAATGCCTATTAGACTTTTAATACAACTAAGTCACGTTATACATATCTTTAGTTGCAGAAAATCTGATCCCCCCTGCTCTGCATCTCGTATGAGTTAGTAGTACGAATTAGCCAACAGATGAGCCGGGAGCAATTGACTTACCGGGTGCGAGGAGAATGACTGAACGGTCATCATCTTCACCAGCGGATGCTGCCAGGAGCATGCCATTGGATTCTTCACCACGAATCTTTCGTGGAGCGAGGTTCGCAACAACGACGATTTGCTTCCCGACAAGATCTTCAGGTTCGTAGTGGCCTTTGATGCCGGCACAGATTTGACGTTTTTCTTCTCCGAGATCGATTTGGAGCTTGAGCAAGCGGTCTGCGTTTGGATGGAACTCGGCTTCAATGATGGTCGCGACACGGAGGTCAATCTTCATGAAGTCGTCGAACGTGATTTCAGGCTTGGTTTCCATTGTGTTTACTCCGATTGGCCGGGCTTCGTGAGAGTACCGGGGTGATTCGTATTTTAATAACAAGTCGGTGGGTGGATGATATCAAGGTTGGGCGTGGATTGCAGGTAAGGAGGGTTACGGGGGTGTGAAAGGTGAAAAACGGTGATAAATATGTCATATCGTAGTGATGTGACCTAGAATAGTTAGTGCCTGCTTGGAGAAGCGAGGCGAAGGGGAACAGAATGACGATAATATGAATTCTGAGTATTGATGGGGAAAATGCGGGCGAGAAGCGTTTTAAATAAATGAGGCACAGTATTGGCCAAACTTAGGAAGCTAAAAGGTAGTTTACGCCGAAGGGGCGGATGGAAGCAGCGAGTCCTGTGGGGGCTACTGATATGCCTATTCGTACTCAGCGGCACGATTGTTTATTTAATGCGACCCGAGCGATTAGGTCGTATCTGCACGCTATTTCTTGAGCAAGCCACTGGGGCTGAGGCAGAAATTCGTGAAGCGTACTTCACACAAGACGGCCGCATCGAGTTGTCAGATGTGAGGATCTGGGTACCGGGCAGAGACGATGAAGGCGGCAAGCTTCTGGATGTAGAAGAAGTCGTGATCGACCCAAGCATCATTTCAATCTTATCAGGTAGTTTCAAAGTTGAATCAATCCGTTTGCTCAAGCCCACTGTTTATGTGACAGAGGATATTGATCAGCAACTGATGAATTACCAGTTACTGGCCAAAGCTGAAAAGCCAGATGATGAAAGCAAACAAACATTCCCACGCAGCGTTCCTTCGCTTTCGATTCGAGATGCAAAAGTAAAAATTGGTGAATATAGTGAAGGCCAATACACGCTGCAGGATGAGGTGGATCTGGAAGGCCGCATAACACGAGTGAAAGACAAGTTGGGTGGGTACTATTTCCAACTTAGAGAAATGGCTGGACCTGAAGTTAAAGCACCGATGTTTGAAGGTGAGTTTAATCTTAAAGATCAATCTTTCTTTGTGAATCTTGAGGGATTTGAATTTGCAAATCGTCAAAGATTGTATTTGCCTTTACAGGTTCGTAATTGGTGGAGTCGACTGGGATTGAAGGGCGATGTACCTGTTATGAAGATTGGGTACACGCCTAAAACAGGTATTCAAGCGGACATTGAATTGGCAGGTGGTGAACTATCCGTGCCATTCGATGAGTTCCCTGTCAATCTGACGGATGTTGATTTACGTTTACAGATTGCAAATGAGCGCATCGATATTCTACGTTTAACTGGCAGGATGCAAGCTGGTGAAACAACGCGTATTCAATACAGCATTACAGGTAATGTATATGGATTAGAAGCTGGATCGCCGTTTGAACTTAAGCTTAATACTGATGAGTTTGTGGTTACGGACGATACACAGTTTATTCTTGGCTTACCGAGTGAGCTACAAAAGCAATACGATTTATTGAAGCCACAAGGGCTGTTCAAAGCACATGCGACAATTACACGTAAAAAGGCCAATGAAAAGATTGCTTACAACGGCAATGTCGAATTAATTGATGTAAGTGGTGAGTATCGCAAATTTAAATTACCACTCAAACACGGAAAAGGGATTGTCTCCTTCGAACGCGATTTGATCACTTTAAAGGAAGTGAAAGCAACAGGCGTTCATGGAGGTGATGTCACAATCTCTGGCACGATTAGAAACCCCGGGCCTGCAGCGGAAAGCCGTTTGACTATTGGTGTAACTGACATGCCAATCGATGAATCGCTTTTAAACGCATTAGAACCAAAACACCGAAAGATAGCAGATCAATTTCTTGATAAGAAAGCGGTTTATCGATTCCATAACGCTAAACTCATACGCCTGAATGCTAATGAGGAAGGTGATGCACCAGTGTTTGTACCTGGTGGCGATTTGGATATGCATATCAACCTATATAGGCCGGGAATTGTGGGAGCGAAACCACAAGTCACGACTGATCTAGATCTTCGTGGCGGACGAATCATGTATAAGCATTTTGCTTATCCTGTGGTTGCGACAAGCGGACATGCTGTCATTAGTCCAGAAGGAACGACCTTAAAGGATGTGAAATTAGTTGGCTTAAGTGGTGGTGAATTCGTATTAAATGGTGGCATTAAAAAACTTCCTAATCACGAAGCTAAGGTTGATATCTCAGTTGACCGCTATGACATGCCTAGTGATGAATACCTCACTACTGCTGTACCCGAACCCCAAAACGATTGGCTTAAAAAATTAAGTTTAGATGGTGATATTACAGGTAAAGGGCGTGTTAATTTCACACTGCCAAACAAACCTGATTTTACATTTACTGCAAACTTTAAGGGGATGTCTCTCGATCCATTTAATAGTGGCTATGTGATTAATCAAATGGGTGGCGAGGCAAGCATTCATCCAACTGGTATTTCGTTGGATCACGTTACAGGCTGGCGTAATAGCGGTGAAATTGATGTTAATGGTGATGTTGACTGGTCAGTCAAACCTATGCAGATGAGCTTTGATTTAAAAGCTAAAAACATTGCAATAGAAGATGAAGTACTGAATCTTTTCCCTGAAGACGATCCTGATCGTGACACACTTGCAAAGCTATTTGATGAATACAAGCCAAATGGCAAAACCGATGTAAATATTCGCCTGAATAATAAGAATGAAACACGCAATGTAAATCTTGATATTGATTTAGAACCTAAAGAATTTTCGTTTACATACCATAAACATCGATTCAATCTCAACGCATTATCAGGAATGATTCACGTCAAAGAAGATAAGATCGAACTTGATCGTATTGCTGGCAGTTTCCGTAATGGTGAGTTTGAACTATCTGGTATTAAAGAGTTTGGAGATTTCAAAAACACAGCTCTAAACTTTAAAGTTAAGTCAGCTACCTTAGGTTTATCTTCACGTGCAATATTGCCTGAAAAAGTCGTCGAATTAGTTGATGACATATCGATCAATGGACGCTATGAAATCAATGATGGCCGTCTTATCATTCGTGACGACAACACAAACAGTCCAAAGTATGAATTAGATAGCACGATTCAAATGACAGGTGGGAGTGCAAAACTTGGCGTCCCAATCGCAAACTTTGAAGGAGATATTAAGTTAAAGGTTGTAGGACATCGTAATGCAAAATGGCCTTGGATGGATATAAGAATCGATGCAGAACGATTTACTGCAATGGATCGTCTTGTTCAACCATTCAAGATGGTATTGGCAAGTGGCAAAGCTAATAACCAATTAGAACTCAAAGATTTTGAAGGTGATATATACGGCGGCAAACTCATCGGTGACGGTGAAATTCTACTTGGTGAAGATGGGGATTATGAATTCGATTTGAAAATTCACGATGCCAATGTTGAAGCTTTTATGGATCCGGTTAAATACAATAGTCAATTGATTGCTCATGATGAGAGTGATGATAACGGTTTGTATTTGCCACCACCTAAATATCAGGATGGAACAATTTCTGCGAGCCTGTTAATTGCTCAAACCATCAATGATCCAACCACTCGTCGTGGTAGAGGCATGATCCAAGTTCGTAATGCTCATTTGTATAATCAACCATTTGGTCTTGCATTGCTACAGGCTGCGAGCTTAACTTTGCCTACAGCATCCTCATTTGATCACGCTGATGCTAGATATGTCATTGATGGTGATCGTGTATATGTAGATTCGCTCGCAATTACATCACCTGGTTTTGAAATGAGTGGCGGCGGATTGGTTAAAATGCCTGATATGGATCTTGATATCACGATGTATACCAAAAACCCAAATGCTATTGACATTGGGCCGCTTGGTGAGATTATCGATCTTGTGAAGAATGAGTTCATTGCTGTTCAAGTCGGTGGCACGTTATCAGATCCACAAGCATCCATCGCACCATTTACAGGCTTTAGAAACTCTTTCAATGAAATCTTTGGCCAACGTCAGGCTCGCCGACAATGGGACGATATGCAGAAAACTAAATCTCAATAGTTTCGCTCATAAGAATATAAAAAAAGCACCTATTATAAGGTGCTTTTTTTATATCAAAGGTTTTGACTGACTGAAATATTGCGACCAATCGATACTGTTTGTGTATTCAAGTATTTGGTCTGCAATGATGCCTTGGTCTGGCTTAACCTGGGAAGACGATGCAGCGGGTATAGTTGCAATGACGGGGATGTTGTTCATCAATTCAAGCCACTGCTTATTTAATGCAATAGATGGGTCATCCGCAATATGTTCGCCTTGATACTCATTTAACACGATTCCTGCAATCTTTAGGCCACGTTCTTGAAGCAACCTGATTGTCATTGATGTATGGTTGAGTGTTCCAAGAGTTGCACGAGCGACGATCAATACAGGAAATCCAATTTCAGTTGCAAGATCTAACACAGTGTAATGTGGGTTTGAGCCGTCCAATGGGACAAGCACCCCCCCTGCACCTTCAACGATAATTTTGTCGGAGTCTTGATCGATTGTTTTTAAAGCAGAAGTGATTGCAGACCAATCGACTGGTTTTCCAGCTTCTGCAGCAGCAACGCCGGGAGCAAGCGGAGGTATATATCGTACTGGATTGATTGTGGTGAGAGAATGACGTTTTCTTGTGAAGTGGTGCAAAGCCACTGTATCAGGGTTGACGTACTGACCGTCGATCAGGTCACATTCAGATGCAAGCGGCTTGAAAGCAGCTATACGGGCCTCAGGTGACTGGTGAAGCAAAGCGTTGGCAATTGCACTACTTACGATCGTTTTGCCTACAGCAGTGTCTGTAGCGGTTACAAATAGGCCCTGTGCAGATAATTCAAAATCGATATTCAACATGAAATTATGATAACTCACTGCTTAACCTGCGATAAGTTATCCACGGTTTTATTAACGAGGAGAACTCCTTGGATTGACAATTAGGATTAAATCTGTACTTTTTGTAATTGAGATTCAATTTCAATAACTTTCATAATTAAGGGCACTGGGAATGAGTACAAATCACTTTTACACCAATTTTGGCAATCTAAACATTCGTGCTGGGCAATCAAAACCATCTTTATCAAAAACTCACAGCATACCTGCGATGAAGTTATCGAATATGAGAAAATTTGGATTCACATTGATTGAATTACTTGTAGTAATTTCAATCATTGCATTATTAATTGGAATCTTGCTACCTGCACTGAGCAAAGCTCGAGAAGCTGCCCGTGCTATTCAAAGTATGAGCAATATGCGACAAAGTGGTATCGCTCTAGCAGCATACAATGTCGATTTCAACAGTTGGTATCCGCTACACTCATCTTCCAGCTCAATAAAAATCAACAGCACAAAACCAAGATGGGCTGATTACTTATATGTGTATATGCAAAGTGAAGATGTATTTTTAAGTCCTAATTTGAGTGAACGTGAATTAGAAGATGGATTTAAGAAAGTGTTTTGGCATGAGGTTTCGGATACGCCTACCTATTCTGCTACTCAACTGAATTCTTCTGGCCAAATGATTGGCGGTGTACCTAAAAGTTCGATTCCTGACATCGAAGATTTAGCTGGACACGGTGGTTATGGATACAACTTTCAGTACTTTGGTAATGCAAGAAATTACTACCATGGTCGTGCTGATGTTACGATAAAAAATCCAACACAAACGATTGTGATCGGTGATACTTCCGGATCTCGTGATGGGAGTGTATCGAATGAGCCTGGCGTTGGCGGTGAAGCGGTGTATTCATTAGATCCCCCTCGAGGTAGTGTCACGTTAGGCTCCAAAGGGAATGGAAAGACACCGCCAATGTCATACTATGCAGGTGGAAGCGACGAGAATGTGTCACCTTATGAAGGCGACTACGCATATATTTACCGATCTTTTCCAGCAGAACGCAATAATAATTCAGCTAACTTTGTATTTGCAGATGGACATGCAGAATCGCTAAAACGTGATGCTGTAGATGATTCGGATGAGGATGGCGTAGCAGACAATGGTTTGTGGAACGGGCTCGGTAAAGCGAATATTCGCTAATAGTAAAAAATAAACGTTAGCCTGCGATCGACTGCTTCATTTCCTTCAATCGAATCTGATTACGTGTCGTAGTCCAGATAGACGAAAGCAGATGGAAAATGACTTCAATACATCCTTTGAATGGAGAGTCTTCTGCTTGATCAAGAAGGCTTGAAGCGTGGCGCATGACATTCCAGACTTGCTGTTCGGTAAGCGTGCCTGTCACCTGCTGAGATTTCAAGTCTTCAAGTTCCTGTTGCAAATCATGTACATCGGATTCGTGGATCATAGCTTTCCAATCATCTAACGTTCTCTTCCAACAATGTATTGAAGCAGAGTGAATGCAAGAATCAAGAGTTCATTTGTTGAGTGATGAAAAAAGCGAACCGCTTAACCCTCTAAATATGTGTCATAACGATTATGTGATATAGATAACGTTAAACTGGATAAATTGTGGTTTTGACAATTGTTTTATACACACCAGACATGGAATTATTGGCCTTTGCCAGAAAGTTGGAAGTGACAGTGCGATATTGCCGAGGATATAGAGGTCAGGAGCCGATAACGGTACCGCCAATTAATTAGATCATTTCAACATGGGAGCATGGAACGTGGTTAAACAAAAAGATGTCGATGCAATGCTTGCTGAATTAGAACATGCACGTCGAATCCTGAGGCAAAGCCGCGAGGCGGTGTATCCTCAAATCGATTCACTGGTCGAAAGAGCAGCTGTATTACACAAAGAATCAATCGGCGGCAAATATGAGCCTGCACTTTGCAGCGTACATACATTACTCGATTCAATGCGACGTGGCGTTAAAGCTCAACAAACTCTCAATCAATCCGTTGCTGCCTGATCACTTCCAATTCAATAAGAAATAACTTAGGCCCAATATTTTGGGCCTTTTGTATGTCATTCCAAATCAACTGAGGTACATTTCTGGCCGATAATACTCGTGCCTTTTAGCATCTTGCCTATGTTAAAGCGAGGAGCATTCATTTGCGTAAACAACAGGAAATTCCAGCCATCGATCGTAACAGTATCAAGATTGTTGCGATGGGAATTAGTACTGGTGGACCTAAGATTTTGCGCGAAATCTTAGCAGGATTGCCTGCTGATCTTTCTGTGCCAATTATCATCGCACAACATATACCACCGACTTTCAGTAAAACGCTTGCCAGCTCTCTCGATTTGATTAGCCCCCTGACAGTCGTTGAAGCTGAAGATGGTATGCCTATCTACCCCGGCACTGTGTACTTGGGCAAAGGTCGTAAGCACATACGAGTGCGAAGAAGTAGCCGATTTGGGCAATTTGAAATCGAAGTCAATGATAAACCTGAAGGGCTTTATTACTATCCATCTGCAGACGAGCTATTGCGATCCTGTGTCGATCTATACAACAACAAAGTTCTTGGGATTGTCATGACAGGTATCGGCAAGGACGGTACTCTTGGAGCTGAGGCAATCAAAGCTCGAGGAGGGACCGTAATCGCCCAAGACGCAGATAGTTGTGCTGTTTACGGCATGCCACGTAGTGTCATTGAGAAAGACCTCCAAGATGCCATACTTACTCCCTTACAGATAACACAGACACTTCTTCAGTTATCAACAAGCTATCCACCTCCATGCCTATCTACCAATGTGTAACCTATTGCTAATTAAATAGGTTACATCTTCAATCAATCTATTTCAGATCATATTGACTCTATATAAATGTCATATTGAGCATCGTGCTATCAATATGGAAGCAATATTTCGACATTTTCTACACAACCCCCTTTTATCACCTTATAAACACGCATGTGAATTCTGGCATGGAATGTGCATATACTTTAATACTCAACCCACCCCCGGAAGCGCGGCGAGTTTGCATTCTGCAACTCGCCGTGTTTTTTATTTAACTACATGTATGTTGAAAAACCTGTCGATTTTGCGACATAAGTGCCTTTTTTAGCAATTTTGTTCTCTTGATCCCTTTCAGCCACAAATAGTGCTCAGATCTCTTTTTTTATCTTGACCCAACCCTCACAAAGCGTAAATTCAAGACTATGAACATGACACTATTTAACCGTTTAACCGCATGCTGTAGCGCTGTTTTAGCAGCATCTTGCCTGTTTGGTACGCCTTCAGCACAAGCGGCCGAGGACACAGGATCCATGACCATTAATTTTAATGTGGCTGTTTCAGAAACAACGCCAAAAGACGCTGTCCTCTATATCAGTGGAAGTGCAGAAGAACTGGGACAGTGGGACGGAAAAGGATTGAAGCTTCGCCACGATGTCGATGGAATTTATCGAGGTTCATACAAAACTGAACGTGGACAAGTCGCTTACAAAGTAACACGTGGAGGCTGGGACACAGTCGAAAAAGCTGCAAATGGTGGCGAAATCGAAAACCGCCGTTTGGACATCAGAGGCGACATGTCAGTCAATATCACAATTGAAGCATGGGCCGATGATTTTGCATACTCCAAAAATCCCATCAAGAATAGCGTGACAGGAAAACTGATCATTCATGAGAAAATGAAATCTGAATACCTATCACTACCACGTAACGTTCGTGTATATCTGCCTCCAGATTACGACAAGAATGAAGCAAAACGCTTTCCAGTACTCTACATGCATGATGGCCAAAATCTGTTCGATGTTGCTACCAGTGCATTTGGCTTTGAATGGGAAGTCGATGACAACGCAGAAAAGCTGATCAACGAAGGTAGAATGGAATCCATCATCGTCGTAGGTATTGACAACACGTCCATGCGTTCAGATGAATACACACCAACCCGCTCAAAAGTCCATCTTTCTGGTGGCCTAGCTGAAAACTATGCTCAGTTCCTCATTAAAGAACTCAAGCCATTCATCGATGAAACTTATCGCACTAAACCTGAAAAAGAATTCACAGGTACTTCAGGCTCATCACTTGGCGGCCTAATCTCTTTATACCTTGGAGCAGCACACCCAGAAGTATTCAGTCGCATCGGTTCGGTATCTCCTGCCCTTGGATGGGACAACGATCAAATTATCCGTGACTACTCAGATAACCGTAAGGAATACAGTAAACACTGGAAAAACATGCGTATTTGGGTCGATATGGGCACACTCGAAGGTGATATCGGTGGTGGTGGTATGTGCACCGTCAAGCTAGCGGAGGAAATCACAAATATCTTCGCAGATTCAGGTATGAAAGATGGTGAAGAGTACAAGCTCTACATCGCTGAAGATGGTTTGCATAACGAATCTGCATGGGCCCAACGCATCGATAAAATTTTGATGTACTTGTACCCACCAAATAAAAATGAAGCTAAAGACTAATTAATAAACGTTCAACAGCTATGGTGAGTTTATGATTATCATCATAAACACCCATCTCAATTTCTGATTGAACCTGCTCAATAAGAGATCGCCTAACAAGCTCACACTCACGCGTGAGCTTGTTTTTTATCTTCATTTTTTGCATACACTGAACGCTTACCTGATCGGTCGAATTACATTCTTGTTTTGTCCAAATCACCATCACATCTATACTCAATTTTTTATTTTTCAAAAAAGATTCATACGAACAAAACAATTACCAAAACAACTGCCGTGCTGATAAAGCAAGGATAGCGCAACAACATCTCGAATATTCAATGTTTGGAACAAAACCCCAAGATGACGTAAAACAATCTGACGAAAAAGTATCAGATCGATGCGAAGCATCTGCTAGATTCATTGCAGATCAATATAGCAGGCGATTCTACACATTCATATACATCTGACAACAATGATATACACTTACATACACTAGGCGATGCTATCAATTCAAGTTTCACATCAAGATTATATTTTGAATTCACCACAAGTTACGTGGACAAGTTTCACTGACTAGCGAAGCTTTTGGCTTTACCCAGCAACCGCACAATCGACATTTACATGGCTCACTTTTATTCTTACAGAGAATTGCCTCTTCGCATCTCAAACAAGTTTCTAAACGTTTACGTTTGATAGCTAACGCAGCTTTCCCCATACTCAACGATGCTTTAGCCAGCCCAACGGTTCCTTTTAACAAACGTTGTTTTTGCAATCACGACAGTAAGCCATTCATATAATCCAATAAACCAACACCGTTACTGACAACCGATAGTTATTAAGACATTCTAGCACATATTACATATTAAATTTGTGCATTAACATCTTCATGCATCTATCTCATGATTAGCCTTAACATCCAATAATAAGGATACCAATAATTATATGCATATTCCTGTTTGCATGGATATTTCAATAAAATAAACACTTTGTCCATTTCACTTATATATTCTGTACATAATAAATTAATTATCTCTGCGACAAACTCACAAGTATCACCCTGTATACAATCAAGTTTTTACTATCAGAAGCCGATGTTATTTTTGGTTATGGGGTGCTCTTTCTATACAAGGAATTAGTCATGGATCAGATTGACAAAAAGGTCAATGATGCGGGTTTACCAGGGCTGTCGGCTTCTGATCTGTTTAACGACCTTCAACAACGTTGCGATCAGTTACGTACTTGGCATGCACAAGCTGATGGTCAAATTAAAGATCGTATGTCTGATATTGCTCAACGGGAAAATACATTAGACGAGCGAGATCAAAAACTCAAAGAAGACAACGAAGAACTACGCAAATATCAGAAAAAAGCACAAAATGCTAAAAACCGTTTAAAGCACGAAATTGAGAAGCTGCATTCAGATCGTGAAGCGTTGGATAACGAGAAAAAGCAATTATCATATAAACGAAATGAGTTAGAAGATGAACGTCGCGATCTTCGTCAAATACGTAAAGAACTAGACAAAGAATGGCAAACACTCAAAGCACTACGCAAAGCACAAGATGACATGGCTGCAACATTGGAAGCTGATCGCCTAAGAATCAGCGACATGCAACTCAGGTTAGTCAGCAATTCTAACGAAGACGAAGATAATGAAAATACTTACAAACTCGATGCAGCTTAAGTAAGTCATATTATTTAAATAACAAAAAACCGCGTGTAAACGCGGTTTTTTAATAATCATTCACCATATTGATCCGGTGGCTCCATCGTATACTCATAATTCGCATCACCATCTTCGTTCTGATTTAAAGTTGGTGTTTCATCAACATACTGCTCTTCTTCATCTAGCTTCTGAGCCTCTTGCGACTCTTCTGGCTGTGAATAATATGGATCATCACCTGGCACAAGTGATTTATCTGAGCAAGCTGTCATCATAAACAGCCCCCCCGCCAGTATGCTTATAAACAATACTTTTGTCGTATTCATGCCTAATATTATCCTTCGAAATCTCACATTTCTGTCTGGGAATTACACCTGCTCTAATAACCAAGGGTTTTCAGCAACAAGGTCCTTTTACATCATGGACATTCCTCAAAGGATATTGAACTTATTCTGGTTGCCAGAAAACTAAAAACTGCATTTAATACACCGTTACTTTCAACTGCTTCAGCATATTTAAAACATCTTTAATTTGTGACGTCACTATTGCGCGTTCGTTAGGAGAATACATTCAATGGTAGCTATCAATCCAAGTGCATGGAAACATACCCTTGAACGAGCCAAGATTCGAATCATGCTCCAAGGGGACCTACCCAAAAGCCCATGTAGAATTGATGAAGATTCCAATCACATTAATTTATGTGCAGGCGCAATCGTAATACATGAATACTTACATTGTTATGCAGAAGAAAATGACATAAACGATTTTATAAACGAAATATCACACTCTCAGGACAGTTCTTCACTTCTGGAAGCAGCTGCAAATCGTGGACTCCCTGTGAGTGTCATCCACGACATCATATCACTCAATGATGGCTTATCGCCAAAGTCGAGGGTCAGTGGCTTAGTCGAATATCTCGATCTCCTCACATACACACCTAAATCATCTACGAGTAAAGATTAGTTAGGCTAGCTTGCAAACAAAAAAACCCTGCATTTGCAGGGTTTTTTAATGCTTACTCAATAGTCGTTTTAATCCTTTGCCATATTCCGAAGAACATTATGAAGAATGCCACCATTACGATAGTAGTCAACTTCGACAGGTGTATCGATACGGCATGTCGTTACAAATTCGACTTTCGATCCGTCAGCCTTAGTTGCGATGACTTTCACATCTTGACGTGGCTGCAAGTTATCATCGATATCAATGTCAAATACTTCGGTCCCATCCAATCCTAACGATTCATGCGATTCGCCATCCTTAAAGCAAAGAGGCAATACTCCCATGCCAACCAAATTTGATCGGTGAATGCGTTCGAAAGATTTTGCAATAACAGCTTTCACATTCAGTAAGAACGTACCCTTTGCAGCCCAGTCACGGGATGAACCCATACCATAATCAACACCTGCCAAAACAACCAGTGGCATCTCAGCTGTCTTATAGTTCTGCACTGCATCATAAATAAACGATGCATCTTCAGGCTTTCCGACAACTTCCTTATGAGCTGTAAAATCAGTTGTATAACCACCCTCAGTACCTGGAGCCAATTGATTCTTTACGCGAATGTTTGCAAATGTACCACGTGTCATCACACGGTCATTACCACGACGCGAACCGTAAGAGTTGTACATTGATTTTGGCACATTGTTTTCATCCAGATATTGTGCTGCTGGCGTACCAGATTTAATCGCACCTGCTGGTGAAATATGGTCAGTTGTAACCGAATCACCAAGCTTCGCCAAAACACGAGCACCACTAATTGCGCCAATAGGCTTAACTTCAGGCGTCAAACCAACAAAGAATGGCGGCTCTTGAACATAGGTCGATTTATCATCCCATGCATACAAATCACCAGTACTTGATTCAACAGCTTGCCACTCTTCCGAGCCCTTAAACACATCAGCATACTGAGTTGTAAACTGTTCGCGTGTCACTGAAGATTCAACCAGTTTTTGAACTTCGTCAGCTGTTGGCCAAATATCTTTCAAATAAACATCATTACCGTTGTGATCTTTCGTAAGCGGACTTTTTTGCAAATCAATATCAACTGTTCCTGCAATCGCGTAAGCCACAACCAATGGCGGCGAAGCAAGATAATTCGCTTTAATATCAGGTGAAATACGACCTTCAAAATTTCTATTACCTGACAAAACCGATGCAACAACCAAATCATTTTCATTGATCGCTTTACTAATCGGTTCAGGCAATGGTCCTGAGTTGCCAATACAAGTTGTGCAACCATAGCCCACGGTATGGAAACCAAGTGCTTCCAAATCGGAAACTAAATTCGCTTGCTTATAATATTCAGTTACAACCTTAGAACCCGGTGCAAGTGAAGTCTTAACCCAAGGCTTCGCTTTCAACCCCATTGCATTTGCTTTACGTGCAACCAAACCAGCAGCTAACATAACTTCAGGATTCGATGTATTCGTACATGAAGTAATCGCTGCAATTGTAACTGCACCATGCTTAAGCTTGAATGTTTCGCCATTGAATTCAACATCAACACCGCTGCTTCCACCGTTAGTTTCAGCAACAGCAACACCACCTTCAGCTTCCATTTCAGAAGCAGTTGAATGCTTCGCAGCACTTGGCTTACCAAATGTCACTGACAAATCTTGCTGCCACTGTGACTGCATCGCCTTCAATTCAATACGATCCTGCGGACGTTTCGGGCCTGACAAAGCAGGAACAACACTTCCCATATCAAGCTCAAGTACATCGGTATACACAATCTCATGTGAATCATCACGCCACAACCCCTGAGCCTTACAGTATTGCTCAACTGTCGCAATCAGATCTTTATCACGACCTGACAATTCCATGTACTTGGTTGTTTGTTCATCAATTGGGAAGAAGCCCATGGTCGCACCATACTCAGGTGCCATGTTCGCAATCGTCGCGCGATTAGCCAAAGGCATCTCAGCCAAACCCGGACCAAAGAACTCAACGAACTTGCCAACCACACCATGCTCACGCAACATCTCAGTTATACGCAACACTAAATCTGTTGCTGTCACACCTTCAGCTAATTTCCCAGTCAGCTTAAAGCCAACAACTTCAGGAATCAGCATGTAAATCGGCTGACCAAGCATCACTGCCTCAGCTTCAATGCCGCCAACACCCCAACCAACAACACCCAAACCGTTGATCATCGTTGTATGTGAATCGGTACCCACTAGTGAGTCCGGGTACAGCGTTTGATTAGAATCCCAAACACCTTTCGCGAGGTACTCAAGATTAACTTGATGAATAATACCTGTCGCAGGTGGAACGACTCTAAAGTTATCAAACGCTTGCTGACCCCACTTCAAGAACTGGTAGCGTTCATTGTTTCGCTCAAACTCTTTTTCAGAGTTAATCGTCAATGCAACTTCACTAGCAAATGCATCAACTTGCACTGAGTGATCAATCACCAAGTCACAAGGCACCAGTGGATTAACTTTCTTTGCATCAGCTTCATTACCTGTCATGCGAACAATCGCAGCACGCATCGCGGCCAAGTCCACAACTGCTGGCACACCTGTAAAGTCCTGCAACACCACACGACCCGGCTTAAATGGAATTTCCACCTCACCAACATTCTTAGCGTTATAACCAGCGAGCGCTTTTACATGCTCCTCGGTCACAACGTAGTTATCCAGATTTCTCAAACATGCTTCCAAAAGCACTTTGATCGAATACGGCAACTTGTCGATTTCGCCAACACCACGCAGCGCATCCAACTTATATATTGCTCGTTCACCAAGCGGCGTTTCAATCTTCGCCGCAGCACCAAACGGGTCTACTTTCGACATCGTCTTCAGTCCTTATCCACTTATGAAACAAGGTGTTATAGATACGCCACCACATCACGTAGCAGCGACGGGCACAGACATAACACAGACAGAATTCTAATTACAGCACATCACAAACAGCCAAACCTAACTGTCGTGAAACTGGTAAAAAGCCCAGATTGTCCTTAAAAAACTCGGTTTCTCTGGGAAAATATGGTAGCAGCCTACTTCAAACCTAGCAAAACACATCACAATCTAAACCAAATTAATCACTGAATCTTATCTAACCGCATATTAGATAGATACAACAAATTCCAAATGTGAGTTACTCACAAAAAACACATACAATTACTGAATGCAGATTCCTTCTCACAACCTCCGCCCCATCATCATCCTCGGCCCAACAGCCGGTGGCAAAAGCGAACTCGCCGTCCGACTATGTGAATCACTACCAGAACATGGCGAAGTCATCTCAGCCGATTCCATGCAAATCTATAAACACATGGATGCTGGCACCGCAAAACCAAATCTTGATCAACGCTTTCGTGCTCCCCATCAAATGATCGATATCGCTGAACCAACCGAACGATTCACTGTTTCACACTGGTTAACGCAAACCGAAGATCATCTCACAAGATTAGCAAACGAAAATATACGCGCCATCATCGTCGGCGGCACAAACCTTTACCTCAATGCACTCCTTCAAGGGATGTTTGAAGGGCCAGGCGAAGATCCAGAATTCCGCGCTTCACTCAACGACATTCATGAACACGATCTGCATATACGTCTTTCAAAGATCGACCCCGAAGCAGTAACACGCATCTTCCCCAATGATCGCAAACGCATCATCCGTGCACTCGAAGTTCACCATCTCACAGGCCGCCCCATTTCCGATTGGCAAAAACAATGGGACGCTGAAAAACTAAAACCATACCGTCACAACCCCATCCTCATCGGCCTCGATTGGCCAGTCGATCCAATCAACTCACGCATCAACCTACGCGTCAAAGCCATGTTCTACCCTGAAAAAGTAGACTCAGAACTTGCACGTGAAGTTTGCCTTAATGGTGAATCTCTCGTCGAGGAAACGCGCAGACTCGAAGAAGCAAACCTCTTAGGCAAACAAGCTCGCGAAGCCCTCGGCTACAAACAAGTGCTCGACTACCTCAACCGCAACCTCTCGCTCAGCGATGCCTTCGAACGCACAAAAATCCTCACACGTCGTTTCGCAAAACAGCAACGCACATGGCTACGTCGTTACCGTAACGTCCATTGGATTCCTGCTCACGACAAATCCGACGACGACCGTCTCACTGCCACTCTGGACATACTCAATAACCTCTCAGACTAAAATCCTTCACAGTATTCAGACTCCCAATTAGAATACACCTGTATTCAATCTATCACTTCAAACATTTTCGGGAGTCAACATGAAACGCGCACTACCTATTTTTCTTATTGCAATCACTCTACTTTCTGCAGCATGCGTCACATCACAACCACACCCTGTAGATACATCACAAACTTCCGCAAAAGAAATTTGGCCAAAAGCTGAAAACACCAAACCAATCCTCGGTCGCCCTGGACGACAAGTCGGCTATGCTCGCAGCCTCATGACTGGAAATAATCAATACCGAGGTGAAGGCGAACTACGTGGCCAAATCATTTTTCTAAACGACCAAAAATTTCAACTAAATCTTCTTTTCACAAAAAGCCGTAACTTCGATTCCAACACATTCTCCTTCTCAGCCCATGGCTCATGGGACGCTACTGACGAAAACAATCTCACACTCGGCGGCGAACAAAATTTCGATGGCAACATCTCCGATTTCTCTGCCAACGCAATCATTCAACAGAAAAGCCCCAACCTCACATACTTCTGGCTAACCATCCCCGGTGATCACTCAAACGTCATGACTTTTGAACTTCAATAATCTGAAAAATCTCATACTCAACCCAAATTACTCCGCGACCAGTCTTCACTGGTCATTTTTTACACATTCCAATTTTTCTCACCCAATTACCCACCAAAATCAAAAAAATTTTGAGACATTTTTTGCCATTATCTATATATACATCCGCCACCAATCTCGAACTACACTTCCTCCCCACCTCAATCCCACCTAAAAGCCTGTCTTTACTAGCACATGCTTCCAAATCCCCACCTCTTCAAAACCACTTCAAACATACCAAACAAAGGCCAAACTCAATAACCTGTATTAGGGGAAATCATACCACTTTCATAATAGGTTGCTGTTACAGCACTTAGATATGGGACTTGACAACCCCCCTCAAGCAGCATGATGATATCGCCCGATCGACCTGTCATAGGATACATGCAGAGCGACCACGCATCCCCACAACCACACACACTTTGCCTACCTCAATTGCCTCTGGCACAAGATCCCATGGTTGGACGTAACTATATATAAACATCAAACGGGCACGCCCCGCTACACGGATACACATGGCTAAGAAAAAAGCGACCAAAAAGAAAGCCTCCAAGAAAAAGGCATCTAAGAAGAAGGCTTCAACACGCCGCTCACGTTACGCTGTCCCTGACGCTACTGACAAACAGCTCGTGATCGTCGAATCACCCACCAAAGCTAAGACTATCAACAAATATCTTGGCCCCGATTACGTCGTCATGGCTTCCGTAGGTCACGTACGCGACCTACCCATGCGTAATCCCAAGGGTGTCAAAAATCCTGTCCCCGGTGTTGACCTCGAAAACAAGTTCGAACCAACCTACGACATTCTCCCCGACAAAAAAGACACCGTTAAAGGTCTCACCAAAGCAGCGAAGCAAGCACGCGACGTCTGGTTCGCGACCGACCTCGACCGTGAGGGGGAAGCCATCGCCTGGCACCTCGCTCACGCGCTCGACGTAGACACAGTCAATGCAAAACGTGTCGTCTTTAACGCTATCACCAAATCAGAAATCGAACACGCATTCTCAAACCCACGTCCCATCGAAGACGATCGTGTCAACGCTCAACAAGCTCGCCGCATCCTCGACCGCATCGTGGGTTATCAAGTCTCGCCATTACTTTGGAAAAAAGTAGCTGGCGGTCTCTCCGCAGGTCGTGTTCAATCTGTCGCAACACGTCTCGTTGTTGAACGTGAACGTGAGATTGATGCATTCATCCCCGATGAATACTGGAAAGTTACAGGCCTCTTCGCCACTGATCCAGCACAAGCCTCACCTCTCGCCAAAGCATGGCAAGAATTCCTCGAATCCGCACCAATCAAGCCCAACTCCTTCGGGTCAAACGTCGGACAACGCACCATCAAAGAGCAAATCGCGTGGCTTTCAGACAACAAAGCCATCAAAGCCGAACTCTTTGAACTCGCTGGTTCAAAATTCCAACCAGACAACCGCGACGATGCACTCAACATCGCCAAAGCTCTTGGCTTCTCTCTCGACGAAGCTGTCGAAACAGAAGACGAAAAAGCCAAAGGCCCAGCCAAGAATCTCTGCAAATATCTAGGCCACGTCGCTGACGACGCACCTGACTACAAAATAGACTCGATCACAACCAAACGATCCAAGTCGCGCCCACCTGCCCCATTCATTACCTCAACAATGCAGCAGCAAGCATCCACTCGCATCGGCTTCACACTCAAACGAACCATGCGTGTCGCTCAACAGCTTTACGAAGGTATCGACCTCAAGGGTGCACGCGGCCAAACCGGTCTCATCACCTACATGCGTACCGACTCGACCCACATCTCCGGCGACGCCCTCCGCTCTGTCCGAGATTTCATCCAGCAAGAGTACGGCCCCAACTACCTCCCAGACAAACCTAACTTCTACGCCTCCTCCAACAAAGCCGCTCAGGAAGCCCACGAAGCCATCCGCCCCACAGACCCGTCAATCACACCAGAATCCATCCGAAGCCGCCTCAGCGACGAGCAATTCAAGCTATACGACCTCATTTGGCGACGATTCGTCGCCTGCCAGATGGCTCACGCTCAATCTGACTCCACAACCGTCGTCATCGCTGCTGACACCTCAGCAGGCAACGCCAAGTTCAAAGCCACCGGCCGCAACATCGTCTTCGACGGTTTCTATCGCGTCTCAGGCTACTTCGGCGACGACATCATCTTCCCACCGCTCACCGAAGGTCAGCCCGTCGGTCCAATGCACCTCAACCCCTCACAGCACTTCACATCACCACCACCACGCTACACCGAAGCTTCACTTCAGAAGAAACTCGAAGAAGAAGGCATCGGACGCCCATCAACATACGCCGCAATCATCGGCACGATCCAGGATCGTAAGTATGTTGAAACACTCACCCCGCGCGACAAGCGTCTCATGGCCACAGACCTCGGCATGATCGTCACTGACATGCTCGCCGAAGCATTCCCAGTCATCATGGACGTGCCGTACACACGTCAGATGGAAGCCGAACTCGACAAAATTGAGTCCGAGCATCACGACTGGAAGCAAATGCTCGCTGACTTCTATGGCCCATTCAAAACCAAACTCGAACTCGCACACGAAACGCTGCAACACGCAAAAGCAGTCACCGAACCTGCCCCATACAAGTGCGAAACCTGTGGTGCAGAAACCGTCTACCGCTTCGGCAAGAACGGCCGCTTTCTCTCATGCTCACGCTACCCCGATTGTAAGTACGCAGCACCTGTCGACCGTGAAGGCAAACCACAACAGCCTGAACAAACCGACATCCTCTGCCCAATCGACGACAAACCAATGATCAAGCGTAAAGGTCGCTTCGGCCCATTCCTCGCTTCATCAAACTATCCTGAAGTTAAATTCATCCTCAAGATCGATCCAAAAACTCACGCAGTCGTCTTGCCCAAAACACCACCAATGCTCACCGACCTGCCTTGCCCGAAATGTGGCGAGCAACTCAACGTCCGTGACTCCAAGCGTGGTTTCTGGCTCTCATGTTCAGCCTTCCCCAAATGTCGTGGTCGCGGCAAACTCTCGGATCTCACCGAAGAACAAGTCAAAGACATGGAATCCAAATGGTCCAAGCACGTCGCTGACAACCCACAGCCAGACATCAAGACCGCCGACGGCGTCACCCTCAAAGACGACACTTACATCCCACGTGTCATGGGCGAAGAAACTGAATCCGCCGACGTCGCGTAAACTAATCAACAATTAGACATAACAAAAGGCAGCTATTTTTAGCTGCCTTTTTCATTTATTCATTTTTAACGACATTTAAATATCGTAGTACATACAAAACTCATACGGGTGAGGTCGTGTACTCAATGCACCAATCTCCATCTCTCGTTTATACTTCACCCAATACCGAATCACATCCTCAGTAAACACATTACCCTTGAGTAAATATTCATAATCGTTCTCAAGTGCCGTCAATGCATCCGACAAATCGCGTGGCACCTGATCAATCATCATCTGCTCTTCAGGCAACAAACTCTCCATCGGCTTATCCATTGGCTCACCCGGCTCAATACGATTCTCAATTCCATCAATCATCGCCATCGTCGTCGCCGCAAAAGCCAAATACGGATTACACGAACTGTCCGGACAACGAAACTCTAATCGTCGCTTAGACGCGTCCTGAGAATACTGCGGAATACGAATCGCCGATGTTCTATTTCTTGATGAATAAGTCACATTCACCGGCGCCTCATACCCCGGCACCAATCGCTTATACGAATTCGTTGTCGGATTCGTAAACGCACACAACGATCCCGCATGTTTCAGTATCCCGCCAATCGCATACAATCCAACCTTCGACAATCCCGCATAATGATTCCCACCCATCAGTGGCTCCCCATTCTTCCACAACGACAAGTGCGTATGCATCCCCGACCCGTTATCACCAAACAACGGCTTCGGCATAAACGTCGCCGTTTTTCCATGACTCGCCGCAATACTCTTGATGTAGTACTTCACAAACATCAGCGCATCCGCCATGTCCGTCAAACCCTTCGCAACCAGATCAATTTCCGCCTGACCACCCGTCGCTACCTCATGATGATGTTCACTCACACCAATCCCCGCATCCTCCAACATACTCACCATCTCGCACCGCATATCAATCAGCGTATCTGTCGGCCCGCACGGGAAATAACCTTCATTCTGCCTCACCTGATAACCACGATTCCCCTCCACATCTTTCCCACGATTCCAAACCCCCTCAACACTATCCATCTCATAGACGCCAAAATTAATCCCCTGATCAAATCGCGCCTTATCAAAAACAAAAAACTCAAGCTCCGGCCCAAACCGCGCCTCATCCGCAATACCACTATCCTCCAGATAAGCCTCAGCTTTTCTCGCAACCGACCTTGGATCACGTGAAAATCTTTTCTTCGTTACAGGATCTTTAACATCACCAATCATCGCCAGCGTTTTCGCTTTGATAAACGGATCAATCTGAGCCGTCTCACTCACTGGCACAATAATCTTGTCACCTTCATTAATCGCTTCCCAACCACGCACCGCCGAGCCATCAAAACCAAACCCTTCACTAAAAGATTCCTGCACCAATTCATGCGCCGGATACATCACATGCTGCCACGTTCCCGGAAAGTCCATAAACCGGCAATCAACATACTCAATCTTCTTCGTCTTAATCAGCTGCAATACCTGTACCGGCGTCATACATCTATCCTCTTATTAGAGTCATCTAATCCTCAACCACAACAATCATTCGCAATATCATACCCCAAACCCCATCTCCCCTTCGACCATTTCCAAGCCTAAATCCAAAATACCTAAAACCGCTGCCTATTCTTTGCGCATTGCCTAATTTTTACGCAAAACTATTCGCATTATTTTGCTACTCCTATACAATCTGCCCACTTCCGTTCCTTATTTATTCCGTTCTCAAACTTCCGCAAAAGGGCTTGAGTTTATGTCCAGCACAAACCCATCGTCTACCTACAAACTCTCAGGTAAGTTCGACCCTAAGTCACTCCTACTTCTTCTAACCGCATCATCAACCATCTCCGCAATCCTCGGCATCATCTACGGCATCGCACTCTACTACATGCCTTACCAAAAATATGCCATGAGTCTCACAATCGCCGTTGGAATCGCACTTGGTCTTGCAACTCTATACCTCGCATCATTTACACAAATTCGTAATCGAATGATCGTAACATTGTCAATCATTCCCGCATCACTCATTACCTTCTACTTTGCATCAGTCTCAAACACCTTCGCTCTTTCTGATTACCAAACACTCTCAATCCTTCCACATGATCTTTTCAACGAAATGAAATACTACGTTGAAAATGGAGCTTGGGTCATTCAAAGCAAGCACACCGATTCTAAAACCGAAGGTAAAGGCGCTTACCTTATCTTCGTTTGGAGCGGCGAGCTCATAACACTCATTATCACCGGCATCATCATGTTCCGAATGCTCTTCCAAAACGTCGTCTATTGCGAACATTGCAAAGCATGGGTTAAAAAAGCCTATGAATACGGCCCCTTCATCACCTCAACACCTCCTGCGACCATCAAACAACAAATCGAGTCTGGTGACTACTCATTCACCAATGACCTCACCCTCGCCGAAGAAATCCTAGGCGACATCGAGAAACCAGAAAACAACCAATACATCTTCAACATAGACATCAAACAATGTGACACCTGCTCAAACCTTCACCTCCTCAAAATGAAATCCTTCAAACGCTACGACCCAGATGGCCAAGCGTTCTTCAACACCAAAACACACATCAAAAACAACATCATCACCGCTGACCAACTCGACAACGTCCTCGAAGCCTTCAACGAGTTCAAAGCAACCCCAATCAACCTTATCCTCTAATCAACAAACAATACAAACAAACAAAGCCGACGACCTTCACAGTCGTCGGCTTTTTCTATTCATCTAATAGTCGCTTGCTTCTATTGGCTTAATGCCCTTCAGCAGGCGTACCCAAATGCGGTTCAAGCTCAGCAAGCAACTTATCTAACGTCGCCTTATCCTTCGCTTCAGCATTCAAACGCAGCAGCGGCTCAGTATTCGACGCTCTCACATTGAACCACCAGCCTTCACCATCAAACGCATCAATCGACACGCCATCAAGCTCTTCAACCGTCGCCACTGAAGCATACTTATCCTTCAGCAAATTCATCACGCCAACCTTATCCTCAACTTCATAGTTGATCTCGCCCGACTGCGGGTACTTGCGATAAGGCGCAACCAATTCGCTCAACTTCTTGCCAGTCTGTTCCAACACACTCAACACACATGCAAACGTAATCGCACCTGAGTCAGCATAATTGTTATCACGGAAGTAGAAGTGGCCAGAAAGTTCCCCACCAAACGCGCCTTCGGTTTCACGAAGTGCAGCCTTCATATTCACGTGGCCAACCTTGCTCTTCTTCGCCTTCATACCAAGCTTCGCAATTGTCTCTTCAACAACCTTCGAACTTCTCAGGTCATAAACAATCGTCGTACCCGGATTATCTTTCGCAAAGTAGTACTCTGCCAGCATTGCTGTCATGTGGTCACAACCAACAATCTCACCAGTCTCATCCACAACCATACAACGGTCCGCATCACCATCGAAGCAAGCGCCGACCACGCCGCCGATCTTCTTCACACCTTCCTGCGTCGGAATCATGTTCTCCGCCACAAGTGGGTTCGGCTCATGCACAAAACCATTGCCCATCTCAAAGTAAACATCGCTGATCTCAAGATTCTCAACATCAAAGAACGCTTCAGGCACCAGCTTACCTGCCATTCCGTTCGAGCCATCGACAAACACCTTCGTCGGCTTCGTCAACGGCACCAGGAACTTCTGGATGTGTTTGCGGTACTCAGCCCACAAATCCATCTCGTCATACTTCCCAGTCGGTTCAGGCTTCTCACCCTCAAACGCTCTCGCGATTTCTTCAATTTCCTTCAACCCAGTATCAGCACCAACAGGCTTCGCGCCATCCTTCGACACCTTAAACCCGTTGTAGTTGATCGGATTATGACTCGCCGTCGTCTGCACCCCGCCCACCGCATTCAAATACGGAATCGCAAAATACATAAACGATGTATCGCACATCCCCAGATTCACCACATCCATTCCAGCCGCCCTGATCCCCTCACTCATCTTCTTACAAAGCTGCGGGCTGTGAGGCCTCATATCGCGGCTAACCAGCACCAAACCCGGCTCTCCGCCATTATTTTCCTTAAGATACACACCTGTTCCATACCCGACATGCCACGCCGCATCCTCGTTCAAAGGCTCCGGATACGTCGCTCTCACGTCATATGCTTTAAAAATCTTCCCAATCATCAGAGGAATCCCTGTTCAAAAAGTCGAATAAATACCCAGCTGACATTATCATCCCCTACCCACTCAACATCCCAATCACCCACTCATCCAACCCCAATACCCCCTTAAACCCTCAAAAACCCACGACACGCAGGTTTTCCAACTGAGATAATACACATCTCGGCACATTCCACCACCTGCCCCAACAAAATCCTCACAACCCTATAACTTCCTTCACTAATCCCCCCAGAAACCCAGACTTGAACTTTGTACCCTAACAAAGAACAATAAACACTATGGTTAAACGCATTGTATTCGTCGCCGCCGCTCTACTCCTCAGTGGCATCATCCTCGCCGTCGCCCTCTTGGTCGACTCGACATCATCCTCGCGCACTGAATCCGTTGCTACAAACGATCAGACAGACGTCCCTATCGAAGACATACAGATCCCAGACTACAAGTCTGAAGACGTCGTCGAAGGCGTGGATGCAATCGGCACTGAACTCACCCACGGTATCTCCAACGTCACCATGACCCTCGTCGACACCCCCGGCAAAGGTCAGGTCACTGAACTCACATGGGACGAATTCACCCCCAAAGGCCCAGGCCTCATCGAAACCGTCAACCCCGTCGCACGCATTAACCTCAACCCAACCATCATCCCTGCAAACAAAGTCGTCATCATCCGCGCTGACCGTGGACGCATCCTCGCTCCCGACGGCGACCTCCGTGATGCCAAATTCCGTGGCAACGTCATCATCACCTTCTACGAAGTCCCCGAAGGTGTCGAAATCCAATACGACACCACACGTGACATCCAACTCCGCCTAACCCTCGACGATATCGACTACAACGACAAACTCCTCACTCTCAACTCCGCCGGCCCCGTCCACGTCACCAGCCCACAAGTCGACTTCCGTGGTGAAGGCCTCGACATGCGTTTCTCTGACATCAAGAACCGTCTCGAAAAGCTCGAGATCTTCAACGGCAAAGAACTTCGCATCAAGCCTCAAGCCCCACCTAAGCCCGAGTACACCTACGTAAAGACGACCACCCTACCCGACACCACAGACGAACAAGCCACTACAGACGACCAGCAAACCCCGTCAACAACCTCTCAGTTCATTGACCGCAACACCAACGACAAAAAACCTCAGTTCTATCACATCCGTTTCGAAGACAACGTCGCCATCAAAACCGACAACACCGAAACCTCAATTACTGCAGACTACCTCAAACTCGTCTTTGCACTCAGTGCCCTCGACAACCCAACCGACAACTCACCTTCATCCAACAGCAATCAGTCAAACAACAACACAAACAAGCCCGAGAACAACAACGATTCCTCAAACAACACATCAGCCTCAGCCCCAACCCCCGTCACCCTGCAAGGCAACGAGGACATCTCACTCACACCCATCGATCCCAAGAAGGACATCGTCATCACATGGACAGGCCGCCTCTTCATGGAGCCTGAACTCACACCAACCGCCGACCTCGCAGGGCCACAAGACGTTCAAATGTCCCTCACCGGCTCACCTGTCTTCATCAAAACATCCAAAGGCGAAACCGTCTCAGCAGCAGAAGTCTCATACCTCCGCTCAACCTCACGCCTCGCAGCCGTCTCTTCCACCGAACATCAACTTCGCGTCACCTCAAAAGACGGCATCATCAACGCTCAAAAACTTCAAATCGACCAAACAGAAGCCAAAGGCTACATCGAAGGACCTGGCAAAATCTCCGCCGAATCCAACGACGCCAACATCAACGGCACCGTCATCACATGGGACGATCGCCTCACCCTCGACTTCTATCTCAAAAACAAGCAACGCTCCAACAACTCAGACCCACTACAACTCGGCGAAATTGATCTCATCGACGCCGTTAAAACAGCCAATTTCCTAGGCAACACCACCGTCAAATCGCGTGACCTCGACATCCAAGCAAACTCTCTTACCATCGACCTCTCACCCAAAGCAGGTAGCAGCCAAGACCCAACACGCCTACGCGCCAACACAAACGTCAAACTCTCCGCACGTGACAACAATCAAAACCTCAACATCGAATCACAAATCCTCGACATCAAGCTAGGCAAGGACGCAAACAACAACGTTGTACCCGAACGCATTCAAGCTTTCGACAACGTCAAAACGGATGTCCCCCAACTCACACTCGAAGCAGGTCGCCTTGATGTCGAACTCAACACCGAAAAACTCAGCAATATCAACTCATCTAATAACGAGTTAGATGAGTCTAAACCTGAAACCGAAAAACTCGCAGAAACCGAAACACCAAAATTATCCACTGACGAACCACCACTCGTCACCTTCCCTAAATCAAACGAAGAAATCCTCGAAGAACACAAAGCTATCGCCGCTCAAAATCAACCTAAAAAACCTGAGCCTCAAGACATCACGAATCTTCAGTTAGATGAAGAATTCGACGCAATCAAGAAACTCGTCGCTGAACAAAACGTCAAGGTCAACATCAAAGAACACAACATGGACATCTTCGGAGAGCGCCTCGTCATTACTGGCGAAACTCAAGAAATGCTCATCGCAGGCTCCATGCAAAACCCTGCTGTCGTCAACATCGACGACTCTTCCGTCACAGGCGATCACCAAATCATTTGGCGTAACGCTTCAGATGAGATCTTCATCCCCGGCAAGGGTTCCATGCAGCAATCTCAAGCCACTCCCGAGAAAGACACACTCACCTCAATCGCATGGTCCAAATCCATGACCGCTCGCATCGATAACGGCATGGCCAACTTCGATGGCAACGTACTCCTTCTCTCTGACACAAAACAAAAACAACAAGCCGACTCAACCAAAACAACACGCAAAGAAGACCTCGTCAAACTCACAGCCAACACGCTAGACGTTAAATTCCGCACGAAGGGCACGCCTCAAACACAGCGTTCTGACACACAACTCGACAACGTCATCGGCAACAACCAAATCCAGTTCGCCACAGCCAAAGGCCCCAACACAAAATTCACAGCAACAACCTACTCACTCGACTCACAAAACAAACGCAACACCGAACTCCGTCTCACTCTCTCAGGCAATGACAAATTCACCTTCAACGGCCAAACCGAACTCATCAACGTCATCGGCCCCGGCAACCTCCTCATCGAAGATTACAGACCAAAGAAAGAATCCAACAACAACACCTCAACCAACAACACATTCAACGCTCTTGAAAACATGCAAGTCACAGGCGAAGGTAAAACCGTCTTCACATGGCAAGACAAACTCAAGCTCGATGCAGCCAACAACACCATGCTCATGGTTGGCTCCGTCCTCATGATCCACGAACCTGCCAAAGCAGCCGACATCGTTCAGATGAATGCTGAAACACTCTTCGCGCAAATGAACGACACCGGCGGACTCGGCTCATGGATGTCACCAGCCAAAGGCTCACCCGAACCCGACATCAAACTCATCCGCGCTGAAGGCGACGTTACCCTCCAATCCTCAGGCTACACAATCTACTCCGACGACCTTCAATACAAAGGCGCCGACCAACTCATCCTCCTAGGCTCAAACGAAGGTAAAACCGTTCGAGTCGAAGGCGGCAAATACCCAGTCCCACCAGCCAAAACAATGGAATACAACGTCATCAAAGACCGCTTCACCGCTCACGAAGTCTCCGGCGGCTTCATCCCAATCCCAGAAAGATAAACATACCTAACCATCTGTTAGACTACTCAAAGGCTCACAACTCAGTGAGCCTTTTTTCATTGATCAACAAATACTTACAAATACCTTTCTGCCCAACGCTCATTTCTATATAATTACCCATAACCAAACTATCCGGAGCAATTATGAATTCTTCATACACGTCATCACTTCTAACTTCTCTGCTCATTTCTATCGCTTTTTTCTCAATCAGTTGCGCATCACCCCAACAAGTCGAAGTACAAAATGTCAGTGCATCGGTTTCCTATAAAAACATCACAACTCAGCAACCCGCATCGGCCCAACAATCCATCGCATCCTCACCTCAAAAACATAATCAATCAGAGCCACCCAAAACAGTTCAGTCTGTCTTGGAATCACGTAAAGATAAAAATCCAACCCTCGCTTCCATCCGACAAGGTGCTTACAGACTTCTTCCTAACCAACCACATCACGTCTACAAAGACAGCAGCGGCAATTGGCATGTCATCCTCCCGCCTGACACCCCCTACTCTCTCTCCATCGGCGGCAAACGTCTTGAACAGCTTGAACAACCAATCGTCATCACCAACCCCAACGGCTCACTCGATGTACAAGCTCCACTTTATATGTCCTTCGACATACGAGTTAGCGGCACCGGTAAAGTTCTCTTCTCGAAGATCAGTGACGATACATCATCAAGCACAATCAAATTTGGCGACCAACCAGAAAACAAAGACTAAACCCAGCTATCTATCTATTAGACAACGATCAGGCTCATCCATTCGATGAGCTTTTTCTTTTCATTCACTGACAACGACATTACCTTAAGTAACAATTCCTCAACCCGAAAGGCTCACCCCATGCCCATCATCATCAACGTCCACGACTACGCACTCGGCCTCAAAGCCGCCATCCATTACATCCACAGCAAATGGGGTTCACCTCAAAACTTCAACTTCTATGAAGATGCCATCATCCACGCATCCCCCACAAACAAACTCCCACAGTTCTATCTTATGATCGACGACGACCAGCAAACCATCCTCGGCTGTTCCGCCCTGCTCACCAACGACCTCATCTCACGACAAGACCTCTACCCCTACATGGCATGCCTCTTCGTCGAAGAAAAACACCGTGGCAACGCCCTCGGCAACCTCCTCTCCGAACACGCCGTCAAACAAGCCCATGCCGCCGGCTTCCCCAACATCTACCTCACCACAGACCACATCGGCTACTACGAAAAATACGGCTGGTCCCACCACACCAACGCATACAACACCTTCGAAACCACCCCCTGCCGCATCTACACCAAACCCACACACCCCTAACCATCGATTAGACACCAATTATCTTTCGAAACTTTGCATGCTTCATTCATTGGTAAATGGAGCATTTGTCTTTCGAATCGGAAACATATTCAAAACACTCCAAAACGAAAAATACTCAGGTGCTTTCGACGCCCACACTTCGATACTAGCTTTATTCAGCCGTAAAAACGAAGCTTCAAACTTAAGGTAATCTTTCTTCACTCCGCCCGGCTCAACCAAAGAAATATCACCATCAATCTCATCGAGCTTCGCTTGATATAATTTTCCACCGTAATAAGACCAAATATCTCGCGTACCCAATACCGTCCACAAATCGTCATTACACCACAAAGCCAATACAGGATAAAACATCTCACCTATCGTATTTTCCAGCAACTGTTTCTGCGCATCATCCATCTCACGAAATAGCACGCAGTATTGCTTTGGCACCTTTTCACCATCTCGCCAAACATCACGATCCTCAAACATACTACGTTGAGTTGCTTTCCGTAAAATACGATTCTCTATCCATTCATCCTCTGTCATACTATCTTCCTCGAAAATAAACACACGCTAGTCTAACACACGAACCGTCACTGTGAAATCAAATATCAAGCCACCGACTAACCAATGATTAGATGTGAACAACCAACGATACGCTATAGTGAAACAACCACCCCCTCACCCCACCGGCCCCACATCATCCCCTCATATCGCCACCCCCAAAACAACCCAATACTTTGCTCATAACCTCAATGGCCCAACCGGCCCCGTAGAGGTTACTACCAAATTCAATAATTCTTCACCTCCTATACAGCGCGCACAAAAGCGAATGAACTTGTTTGTGACCCCTTTTAAAACTTCACCAAAACTGCTCAAAACTGATCAAAACTTGTTCGTTTCTCACCGTTTTTGGCCAAAAACCCTTCAAAACAAGCTGTTTTTTATCCACACGCCACTTATCAATATTTTTTATCCCCAACGTGTATCCCCTACCCCATTAGCCACTTACAACACCCTATGCGCGCGGCGCATAAATTTCGTGCGCACAAAATTTGTGTAAAGCTTCTGCACAACACCTTCTCCGAGCGCACGATCCAAAACTTTTTTTCGCAATAATCTTCTACCACTCTGACCGCATCTTCGACATCGCATTGCATACAAAATGTTTGCTCATTACACCATCAATCTGTAGATTGAGTTGGCATACCCCAGCACTTCTTGGAGACGCTACTCATATGAAAAACGCAGCCCTACTAGGCCTCTGTATCCTCTTCAGCATGCTTGCAATCAACTACTTCGTCAGCCTCTTCAAAATCCCCGCTCCAGTAAATCCACCCCACGAGCAGTTTGTCATTGGCCACTACATCGGCCACGGAATCTGTATTGTCACTGCGATGCTTGTCACCTCAATCGCTGCTGTCATCTGTGGCATCTTTTTTTACAAAAGTGTTCGCAACCCCAATGACGACAATCATCTACGGTAATACGGCAAATAAAAAACCGCCCCATCAGGAGCGGTTTCAATACTCATTATAAAATACTCAATCAGCGATTACTTCTTCACCTGATATCGCATGAACAGCGGGTCACCCTTCTGGATGTCCGTGCCCGGCTGCAGGTGACCCCACATCGCCCACTGATCCAGCTTACCCATGCCGTTGCCAGCGAGGTCCTTCGCGTAATCGCCAAAACCGATGCGATCCCAGAAGACTTCAACCTTGTTTGGAATCAAAGGCCAAAGCAGTACCGAAGCGACTCTTAATGCCTCAGCACAGTTGTAAAGGATCGTGCCAACTTCCGGCATCTTCTCCGGGTCCTTCGCCAACTTAAATGGTGCAGTACGCTCGATGTAATTGTCGATCGCACGCACAATCTCAAGTGCTGCGTCTGCGGCTTTCTCAAGTTGGAACGCTTCCATTGCTTCTTTGTAAGCCGCTAAGCTCTTTTCAGCAATGTCGTTATATTCTTCCGAGATCGGCACGTGCGGGCCGTGCTCAGGGCACTTACCGTCGAAATACTTGCCGATCATGTTCGAGATACGTGAAGCACAGTTGCCGAAAGTGTTCGCGAGATCGGAGTTATATGCTTCGATGAAGCGTGCTTCAGCGAAGTCTGAGTCGGTCGCACCGATTGGGCCTTTGGTTGCGAGGAACCATCGGAGTGCGTCGAGGCCGAAGGTTTCGATGTAGTGATCGATCTTCTCCATATCAATGAAGTTGCCGAGCGATTTACTCATCTTTTGGCCTTCACTGATAAAGAAGCTGTGTGCGTAAACGACCTTTGGCAATGGTTTGCCGAGTGCGAGCATGAGTGCTGGCCAAATCGCGGCATGGAACCAAAGAATATCCTTGGCCATGACGTGCACATCTGCAGGCCAATACTTGATGCGGTCATCGGTATCGACAGCAGAGAGATAGTTGAAGAGTGCATCGACCCAAACATAGATCGTGTGCTCTTCATCGCCGGGGATTG
This sequence comes from Planctomycetota bacterium, assembly GCA_016350165.1. Lineage (GTDB taxonomy): Bacteria > Planctomycetota > Phycisphaerae > Phycisphaerales > Phycisphaeraceae > Poriferisphaera. The sequence continues at coordinate 1,173,273 of CP066225.1, forward strand.
TGATACCCCAGTCAGTCATGCCTGTGCGAGTCATTGGGATGTCGTGCAGGCCGTCTTTGATGCGTGCGACGATCTCGTTTTTACGAGCGTTTGGCTGTACGTCGAATCTACAACCGTTTACCTCTTCACTACTTTCGAGAAGTTTCAGAAGATCATCCTGATACTTACTGAGCTTGAAGAAGTAATTTTGTTCAGTTTTACGAACCAACGGTTTGCCGTTGATTGGCGATTTGTAGTCGTGTTCTTTAGCTTTGTTTTCAGGGACGTATTCTTCTTGCCCTGCGTCATACCAGCCTTCGTACTCGCCGAGGTAGACGTCGCCTGAGTCGAGCAGTTGCTTGACGTACTCGGTGACTTTGATTTTGTGGCGGTCTTCGCTGGTGCGGATGAAATCGTCATTGGACATGCCGAGACGCTCGAAGGTTGCTTTGAAGGCATCGGCGTTCTGGTCGGCCCATTGCTGTGTCGTAAGTCCTTGCTCAGCAGCAGTATCGACGACTTTGGTTGCGTGTTCGTCGGTCCCGGTGAGGAAGAAGGTGTCGGTGCCAAGCATTCGGTTATAGCGTGCGATGACGTCGGCAATGAGGGTGGAGTAGACGTGCCCAATGTGAGGCGCGCCATTGACATAGTAAATGGGTGTCGTGACGTAGAATGTGTTCTTGTCCTGATTCATGGCCTAATTGTACGATCCAGCTCGCGATTCGGAAAATCTTGCGAGTTTGCGGCTGGGATGGTGGTTAAATGAGGGATGGATCAATTCGAGTCATGCGGGTCCTGATTGGGGGCTTACGAGGTTGTGAGAGATTGAGGTTTGCCTAGGGTTTTGGCCTTACTTTGTAGCTGTTTTTTGGCTTTGCGGTGATTGCGTTTGCTTTGCCATTTCTTGAGGTAGAGATAGATACCAGTGACGAAGAGGAGGGTCGGGACGAAGCCGATGAGGACGTAGAGGAGTTTTGAGAAGATGCCAGCCCAGTGACCGAAGTGGAGCCATGTGGACCAATCCATGAGGATATCGCCCGTGGCTTGGGGCTGGGCGATCGTGTCTTTGGTTGAGACGATGGAGCCGCCTTGCCGGGCCATGGTGACGGTGAGGCGGCCGGTCGTAGATTCGTTGTTGGGGTTGGCATAGAAATGGACGAGTTGCGGTGTGCCTTGTTTTGGGTGGGTGTTGAATTTAGCGAGATAGACGGTGGCGTCATTGCGTTGCTGCTGTGCGGTTTGGTACATAGTGCCTAACGGTTGAATAGGCGCATTGAGGTCGGGTTCGGTTTGAGGTGGTGGTGGTGCTGGGTAGAGTACATCGATGACGGGTTTAAAGATGATGACGGAGCCAGTGACTGTGAGGATAACGAGGAAGATGAGTGAGAGAGCGCCGAGAAAGCCATGCACGTCCCATGCTAATCGACGGATAGAAGTCTTGTTGATTTTGAAACGTTGTTTCCAGAGTTTTGGTTTAAGGCCTGGCCACCAAAGCCAGAGCCCGGAGAGGAGAAGGATGAGTGCGAAGAATGAAGCGAAGCCGTTGAAGAACCAGCCGGGGATTTTGGCGAGCCAGTGCATATGGATGGCATAGACGGTGTTGAAAAATGTGCCGTAGTATGGACGGTTGCCGAGGACTTCATAGGTGACGGGATGAACAGCGATTTCGCGGATTTGATCGCCCCACCCGAGGTTGTCGGTGTTGTCAGGACGGTTGATGTAGAGAAGGTAGCCGTGATCGTCATGTGGGAGGTAGATGCGTGCGACATCACGATCGGGGAAGAGTTCTTTGCCAATATCGTAAACTTTATCGATGCCGATGATTGGATCGATTTGATCAAGCTCTTGCTGCGTTAATTCGAGTTCATGAAATTGCGGTGCAACGGCTTCACCAATGGCATGGTGAAAGACAAGGAGTGAGCCGGTGAGCCCCATGACGAGAAGGTAGAAGCCAACGGTGATGCCAAGAAGCAGGTGCACATAGTACACGCTGCTTCTGACTAACCGTTTAATAGACAGTTTCTTTTTCATGAACAAATCCGAGCTTTTATTGGTTCAATTCAATACAGATAATTGAAGGGCGGCGGAGAAACATCCTACGACCAGCGGCCGTGGGTATGGTCAAAACCTCTTTAAAACATGTGGTTATTCGAGATCGAATAGTTCGTCTGTGTTTGGATCGAGGTCTTCGTCGATGTCGCCGAGGTTGATAAGCTTGAGTTGGTCTTTGGTTGCACCTTGTAATGCCGCATATGAAGAACGCATGAGAACTGGTGTGTAAGATTCGACGTGACCATCGGCCCAGAGTGTGTTGCCTTTGGCTGAGTGGCGGCCATGAAGCGCTGGTGCGCCGCCATAGTATGTTGGTGGCTGGAGGAAGCCTGCTGTTGCGAGTTGGAGTTCACCTGAAACGATGATGGGTTCAGCAGCGTCAGCGAAGAGAACGGTTTGTGTCGCGTTGCGGATGTGTGAAGCTTTGATGAGTGGCTTAACGATGGTGTGACCTGTGGGGCCGCCGGGCATTGGAGCTTGGTAGTAGGAATCGCTGACGTGGATTGATCCCATGTAGTAGTGGTTGTAGCCATAACCGGTTTTGTTTGAGCCTGCACGTTGGCCTTGGTTTGGGTCTTCGTGGTTCCAAGAAGGGCAAGATTGAACAGTGCCATCTTGGATGTAGCCTTTGAAGAAGGAAGAGTTTTCGAGTGTGTCGGTGGAGCCTGGGATTTGTTCGCCCCACCAGTAGCGCCATCCGGAGGGGGTATTGAGATTGCGATAGTCGTAGCCGGGCATAACCCAGTCATTGTGATCGACAGCGTAGGCAGCCCATGCGATTCCCATTTGTCTTTCGTTTGAGCCACATGCTGCAGATTGAGCGGTACGTCTTGCGGCACCAAGTGCTGGGAGGAGGATACCGATTAGTAGTGCGATTATGCTTATGACGACAAGTAATTCGATGAGTGTAAAGGCAGAACGTTCAGGGCACAGGCGTGTGGCCATGGAAATCTCCAGTAGTTTTTGGGCGTTGGGTTTTGGAAGCTGAAAGAATAGACAATAAAAATAGGTGTGCGTGTGCTATTAAGGCTTGCAAGGTGTGAGTGCTAGACACACCCTCAAACAGGCGAGGCTGATCCATCGTCAATCAGGCGTCCTCTGCCCTTGGATTCTGAAATCAATAACACGATTATATTTATGATTTTGAGAATCAGTATCAATATAATCCGCAATGCGAAGGTGTCAAATGAATTTGAGAGTTATCAAGAAGTGAACCAAAGAGAAACTTGAACGTGTGGCTGAGACGCGAGGAATAGGGATTTAAAGAGTGTGAAGGGTGTTTTTGGGGAGATTGTGGGAGAATGCTGGTGGCTGTCTTCAAAGGGATAAAACACGTAAAATGGTGTCCATGATGATTTTGCGTGACATCGCGTATGGGGTGGGCGGCTTGTTGTTAGCTCCGATTTGGGCGACGGCGATGCTGAAGACCGGCAAATGGAAGACCGATTGGTCTGGGAAATTGCTTGGCAAAGCGACGCCACACCTGCAATCCCCCCCCAGTAAGGTGGAAGGCAAGTCATTCATTGGCAGAACACTATTGATTCATGCGGTGTCGGTGGGTGAGGTGATGGCGACGCGATCGCTGGTGGAGACACTTGAGACTCAGGCACCGAATCTGCGGATTGTGGTGGCGACGACGACGAATACTGGTTTTGATCGAGCGATGATCTTGTATTCGGATCGCCATCATGTGGTACGGTATCCTTTGGATTTTTCCTGGGCAGTGAAGCGGTTTTTAAGAACGGTGAAGCCTGACTTGGTTGCACTGACAGAGTTGGAGGTTTGGCCAAACTTCGTAGAGGCGTGTGATAAGCGCGGGATACCGGTTGCGGTGATTAATGGTCGGTTGACTGAGCGATCATATAACCGATACCTGAAAGTGAAGTTTTTGATTGAGTCGTCGTTCAAGCGATTGAGTGCGGCGGCTGTTCAGACGGAAGACTATGCGAAGCGGTTTAAGGGATTGGGGGCAAGGGAAGATTGTGTTCATATTTTGGATACGATGAAGTGGGACACGGCTAAGATTGATGATGAGGTGGATGGAACGGATGAACTGGGTGAGGAGTTTGGGCTTGATCGTGGAAAGCTGACGGTGGTTGCTGGTTCTACGGGGCCTGGTGAAGAGAAGCTGCTGATTGAGTCTATGCGCGAGTTAGGTGATGTTAATTTAGTGATCGTGCCACGTAAGCCTGAACGGTTTAATGAGGTTGCGGAGTTGGATGAGCGAATTATTCGAATGACGGATATTCGAAATGGGAAGGCAAAGTCTGGGGACGGTTCTATCTATCTATTAGACACGATGGGTGAGTTGAGAAAGGCTTATGGGTTGGCGGATGTGGTGATTGTGGGGAGAAGTTTTAATGGGTTGGGTGGTTCGGATTTGATTGAGCCGATCGGACTTGGGAAGGCGGTTGTGATTGGGAATAGTTATTTTAATTTTGGCGATGCGGTGGACGCGTTTGCTGAAGGAGATGGGGTTATTGTTGCGAATGAGGGCGATTTGGCAGGAAATTTAAAGGGGTTATTGGATGATAAGGGTAAGAGGAAGGTATTGAGCGAGAATGGCCGGGCAGTGATAAGGAACAGACAGGGAGCGACACAGCGGCATGCGAACATGTTGTTGGGTTTGTTGCCTGAGTAGCGTGGGTGAGTGGAAGAAGAAGGTTGTGCGATTATGCCATCAACAGAACTGAGACAGAAGGTATTAACTGGCGCGAAGCGTGTTGTCGTGAAGATCGGCACGCAATTGTTGACGTTACGTGATGAGCAAGGGCCGGGGATTGACGAGAAGTTTATCAATCATCTGGCAAAACAGATTGCTGCTTTGCGTGAACGTGGTATTGAAGTGACGTTGGTGAGTTCTGGTGCTGTTGGCGCAGGTTGTGTTGAATTGGGTATGGAGAGAAGGCCCAGCGATGTAGCGGGGATGCAAGCGGCTGCGGCGATTGGGCAAAGACGTTTGATGCAGTTGATGTATAAGGCGTTTGAGAAATATAGTATTTCGGTTGCACAGATTCTGCTGACACGCACGGACTTTGATGATCGTACACGGTACTTGAATATACGAAACTGCATTAGGAAGCTGCATGAGTATGGGACGCTGCCGATTCTGAATGAGAATGATACGGTGTCGGTGGATGAGTTGCGGTTTGGTGATAACGATATGTTGGCGGCTTTAACGTGTAATGCATTGAGGGCACAGGCGGTCGTGCTTCTGACATCAGTGGATGGGTTACTTGATGAAAACATGAACGTCATTGATTTGGTTGATGATGTTGCGAAGTTCATGACGCTGACGAATGATGGGGAGAAAACGGCGTGGGGATCAGGGGGCATGGGTTCAAAGCTTGAGGCAGCAAGTCTGGTGACGGATGCAGGTGATGTGGCAGTGATCGCATCGGGTCGAGAGAAGGATATTCTGACGCGGCTAATGGATGGAGAAAAGCTGGGAACGGTGCTCTTGCCTGCGGAAAGAAAGTTGGCTTCACGGCAACGCTGGATCGCAATGACGAAACGTCCTGCGGGGACGTTGACGGTGGATGAAGGGGCGGCGAATGCATTGATTGAACGGAAGAAGTCGCTGCTGGCATCAGGAATTACGAAGGTGAGTGGCCGGTTTGAGAAAGGCGAGATTCTTTCTATTAAACTGAGTGGTGATGGCGAGATTGCGCGGGGGCTGAGTAATTTTAGTAGTGAGGATTTGAAGCAGATTATTGGGAAGCGATCGAATCAGTTTGAAAAGATTTTGGGGAGAGTGACTTATTCCGAAGTGATCCATCGTGATCATTTGGTGATACGAAAGTAAAAGAAAATTGATTGAACGAGGGTGTGGGGTTTTAGTGCGCTCTAATTGTCGAATAGGTGGATCTGCTTTTATTTTTCACGCCCTATCTTTAATTGTTACCTAAACCGAATGATTGATACGACCGATATTCTCATCAACGGCGCAGGGTATGCGCGCATTGGATGAAAGAAAGTCACTGTAAACGTTGATGGAGAGGCATGGAGCGAGGACATCACAAGAGTGAAACAGATCACCAGAGGTTGCTGCGAATCAGTGTCGATTGCAGGAATGGTGAAGCTGCGCGTGCGGAGATGGCGTTGTATGCGTGGTTGAGGGATGAATCATGCCCGGCGACGGCACGGGTGATGCTTGCTGCGATGTGGGCGAGGCGGGGGAAGCTGGAGGATGCGAAGGAAATTTTGCAGGGGGTGTATGAGCAAGAAATTGAGACATGGCGGCCGAGCGAGGTACAGTTACTGATTAGTGTGTTGATTGCATGTGATTTGGTTGATGCTGCGAAGAGACTTGGGAAAGCATTGTATAAGGGGTATGGCCAGTATGAGGAGATTGGGAAGTGGTTAAGGACAATGTCGGTACCGGGCTCGGTAGAGTTGCCTTATGTGAGTGAAAAGTTGGTTGTGAGATTGGCAGAGCAGTTGGCTGAGAATTTGGATGTGCTGGGAAGTTTGGTTTATGCGCAGAAACATGAGCCGCGTGCGAAGTCGGTGCTGATGCTACGACATGCGATGATGCGTGTTGTGAAGGGGGAAATGTGTGAGACGGATGAACTGTTATGCGTTGTGGGGCTAGCGGAATTGGCGATGTTGGCAGGGGATCATCGGGATGTAAAACGATGGGCTAAACGTGGGCTTAAGATTGATCCGTATCATGCACGATTGGCGTTACTGCTTTCAGAGATTGAGCAAACATATGCTGAGAATGTAGCGAGAAAACATTTAGCTGCGGTTGCGAGGAAACATCCACATTATCCGGATGTAAGATCTGCACTGATCCGGCAGAAGTTTGCGGATGGTAAAACTGAATCGGCTAAGCGCAAATTAGATAACTGGCTGAAGTATGATCCAGCATCAATGTTGGCTCAGCAATTGCGAATGAAATTCAGTTCGCATTATGAACCCGAGTTGGAAGATGTACGTGAAGAAGAGGTGGCGGCATGAGTTTGTTTTCACGTGAAAAAGCGATGATGTTCAGAGATCTGGCACAGCTTTCTTATGATGCGGGTTTGTTGGCTGTGGCTGAAAGACAGGTTGAACAAGCAGTGGATGTGTGTGGTGATGATCCACAGGTGGTACTACTGCAGGTGGAAATTTTACTGGAGCTTGGAAAACACAAGGATGCTAAGCGAGTATTAGATAGTCTGACTGAATTAGAGATTGATATAACGAATTCGCCGCGGTATTTGAAAGCTGCATGCCTGGTTCATGCGGGATGCGAGGATATTGGAGGGGCTGTTGAAGTTGCGGAGTGTTTGAGCAGGATGTTGCCGGGAGATATAGGGGCGATGCAAATGCTTGCGGGGTTGTATATTGAAGCTGAACGGTTTAATGATGCGGGCGTCGTGTTGCGAGAACTCCTACAGCGGCAAGCTGGAAATGAAGGGATTAAACGTTTACTTGGTAGCCTGCCTTTGAATAAAGACTTGCTGGCAAGTGATGTGCAAACTGAGGCGGATTCGCTGCTAATGCAGTACTTTATGAATGCCCAGCGTGAAGTGGTTGATGAAGCGGATGCGTCGGCGACGATGTGTGAAATGAGTGATCGCGCGATTGATATGTTGCGTGCAGCGAGACGTTGTGTTGAAGAAGAGCGACTAGCGGATGCAGAGCGGTTGTATCGAACACTGATTGAACAAAATCAACATGATGCTGAACTCATGCTTGAAGCTGGCCGAGTTGCATGCAATTTGGGTGAAGAAGAAATTGCACTTGAGCGGTTTGAAAAGGCTACGGAATATGGGGATGAAGACGGGTCTAATCATGGATTAGCTGAACAGGCAAAACTGCATATGCAAGGCGGGCGATTTGTTTCGGCTATCGGGGGATGGATTCAGATTATTCGGAACGACAAGAAGTATTGGGAGGCGTGGTGCGGTGTTGTTGTGTGCGGACATGTGCTTTCGCGGCATCAATTGGTAAATCGGGGTGTTGGTGAATTAAAGTTGCATGTGCCAAAGGTTGAGCGACGCCGAATGTTGGCGAAGATGTGGCATCATATTGCGGATGCGCAGATGTTACAGCATGAACTTGAAATGAGTTGGCCTTGCGAGAAAGAGGTGTCGCCGCTGGATGAGATGCTTGAAGAGGCATCGAAAACGCTGACGAATATGCGTGAAAAATATCCATTAAGGGCGGATGTTCATTATCATTGCGCGGCGACATTGGAGGCTTTAGGTAAGGTTAATATTGCAAAACATGCGATAGATGACGCACTGCATATCAATGGGCGATATGAGGCTGCGAAGCAGTTATCAGATCGTTTGGATCGCGTGAAAGAAATGCGTGCAGCTTGATGTCGTTAATCTTTTTCGGGTGGGTATTTTGTGGGGTCCCAGCGAAAATCGATGTCTTTATCTTTGTGAAATGTTTTTGCGCCGAGTCGGATATCGTCCCAACAAACGATGGCGTTCTTGTTGAGGCCGGGCGAATCGGTGGCGATTGTGTTGCGCCAGTGTTTTGTGTGTTGAGGCTTGTGTTGCAGGCACAAGGTACAATCAAAATCATCTTGTGAGGGTGAGGCATTATCGAGTGCTTTTTTCAGGCACGAGAGACAGATGACGGAGCCGTGATGGCCTTCGATCATGGGGATGACTTCGTCCCAATCGATGCCACAGAAATCACATGAGATGATGATGTATCCATTTTCTTCGCGTTGCATGAGGTAACGATATCAGGTTGCGAAGAAACGGTCCAATCGTTGATTAGACGGGACAATGAGGTCTTTTTGTAAGGAAGTTGAATAACTCAGCGTAAGAGGATGTTTACTTCAAGGATGACGGATTTGTGTTTTTTGAGTCCGGGGCCTGAAGCTTTCCAACTGTAGAGACTGGAGAGGATGGGGCCATCGATATTGGCGGCACCGGTTTTGATTTTCATTTTAACGGCAAGCACATCACCTTTTCGATCAAACTCGACAACAGCGGTTGGGTTACCGACGGTCCTGAGTGTGGTGACGACAGCTTCGATGCCGAAACGTGGGACTTTGGTTTTGACCTTGACGTCGCCATAAGTGAGGACAGCACCGGGTCTGACTTTGAGATTACGTGCAATAAGCGAGACGGCAGGAGATTCGGATTCAGCACGCGGCGAACTGGTTGGTCTGGCATTTGATTGAACTGCACCGATTTGTGTTTTAGCAGCATTACCTTCTTGTTTTATAGGCTGATTACTGCTCTGCCCTTTGGTCGGCTTCTGAGAAGGCTTGGTCATCGCGACCTGAATTTTATCATCTGCATTGACTGGGAGTGTGTATTCCTGTTCAGCAACGTCAGGCTGTGGTTTCTGCTGTTGATTTGAATCTACCATCTCTATCTCGTGAATAGCTTCATCCGGGCTTTGGATAGCTGGGTCGGTTGCATCAATGAGAAGCGGCGCGTCAGGAACTGGCGTGACTTCAGTTTGGACGGCTGGCTGTTCGGTGGTACTTTTAGGTGCTATGAGCTTTTCAAAGTCTTCGTAGGAAATCCATGCGACCTGCGGCACGGTCATATCTTTTGAGCCAACATGTATTCGGTCATCAACTTCTTTAGGTTCTTTTATAACTTCTGCTAATTTTTCTTCAGTCGCAGAAGATGTGAAAGTGAAACCACGTACGATGACAGGCCAAAGAAGCGCATGAAGAAGTAATGCCCAAATGATGCCCAAAATTAAGGGCCATTGGGAATCGTGCTCCATATACTGAGCACTTTGAAGATGTAAACTTCGATCGGGCATGGTTATGACTTATGGATTTGGTGGACCTGCGAAACGGAAGTCTTTAATCCCTGCATTTTGGAGTTTCTGAACAAGATTGAGAATAAGTGGGCCACGATCAACCAGCTTGATCGTTGTGTCGATCTGTTCGCCTTCATCTTCTACTTCCATTGCAACGACAACGAGCGGCTGCTCTTCTTGCGACCCGATGGTGTTGAGTTTATCGACGAATGCTTCTTCTTTAAGTTCTTTTTGATTGACGAAGTATTGGCCAGCCTTGCTTATTGTGATTGCGACGACGGTTGTTTCGGTTAGTTGCTGGCCAGTGTTGACGCCAGCAAGTTTGACGGGGAGGAAATCGACGCGCACGACAAGTGTGTAGATAAAAAATGTGAGCAAAAGAAAGATCACATCAATCATCGGCGTCATTTCGATGCGTGTGGAGAAGTCGGATCGTCTAATACGTCGTGTTCGCATGTCCTTCATGTTAACGGATCGCTTTGAAAAATGCATGGTGAAAGGGTGGCCGATAACGTCAGTTCTCGGCAATTGGGGAAATAGGGTTGATATTCATGAACTCGGCGGAATTGATGATGGGCATAAAAACATTCACAAATGTCATATGAGTAGATATGATAGCGAGATGATTTGACTGTCATTTCTATGCGATTATTGATTGGTAAGACGCGGGGATATGAGCAGGGATAGCACAAACAGGGAACCAGGGATACTAAGGATTAGGGGATAATCATGAATGATGAAGACACACCGGCAGAGCCTGACATATCGGAACCGGACATTACGAAAGATGACAAAACGTTTGCAATGTTGTGCCACATGTCAGCGATCCTGACAGGATTTTTGGGACCGTTGATTATTTGGCTGGTAAAGAAGGATGAATCAGAGTACGTGGATTACCACGGCAAAGAGGCGCTAAACTTTGCACTATCAGCATTTATTGTATTCGTTTCGTTGTGTATTGGGTTGATTGTACTTGGTGTAATTTTAGATTTTGTGCCTGTGATCAGACATTTTGTATTTATTCTTGGGCTCATACCGTTTGCGTTTTATGTAGGTGTGTTATTGATGTTAGTTTTGGCTGGGGTCAAAGCGAACGAAGGTATGAAATATTCATATCCATTTTGCCTTCGACTCATAAAATAGAATCACGAACACATTGCATTTCAATACCCCTTAAGGAGATATCTGACCCATGAACGCAGCAGAAGAAACTAACGCTGATAAGCCAGCGGAAAATGCAGATAACGAAGTTGTAGCTACAGATGAAATTCCCCAAGAAGAAAAGACGATGGGGATGTTGTGTTACCTATTTGTTTTTTTAGGATTGCCCATTCCTTTTGGCAACATCATAGGGCCATTGGTATTGTGGTTGATCAAAAAGGATGAGATGCCATTTGTTGACAAGTGCGGCAAGGAAATTTTGAATTTCCAGATCACCGCGATGATCGCTATAACGATCTGCGGTTCCCTGTTCTTCCTTGCCATACCGCTCATTTTAATCCCTGTGATCGCGATTGCTGATGGCATTTTTACGGTTTTGGGAACAATCAAAGCCTACGAAGGCAAAGAATATCAGTACCCATTTGCAATTCGCTTCATCAAATAAGTCACTTATATATAAAGACAAAAAACAGCACGTGGTATTAGCCTGCGTGCTGTTTTATGTCTTTATATATAGTGCGAACTAATCGTCAGTCACCTAGTCCATTGAATTCAGATACATATTTTACGATGCCGCCGACGGATGGGAGTGATGCTGGGTTGATCATGTAGATTTGAAAAGCATCACCGCCGCTATATTCATCTTCTAACTTGTAATTAGATGCCGGCATAAAACCAAAGCGGCTATAATATGCTGGATCGCCTAATACAACGATGAAGCTTACACCTTTTTCGCGACACTGACGGATGCCTTCAAGGATGAGTGCACTACCAATACCTTGCTTTTGCAAATCGGGATCAACAGCAATTGGTGCGAGGCCGATTCCATGTGCGATTGTTTGGCCGTTGGTTTCAATCGTGACAGGACTGAAAGCGATGTGGCCGACCACTTTACTGGCATGCTCTGCAACGAGAGAAAGACTAAGTTTTGCGTGATCACGTAACTGGTCAATGAGTCTCGCTTCGCCCTGCCCTGGGAAAGCTGCGACATTTAATTCAAAGATTGCTTGTTGATCAATCGGTTTTTCTGCACGTATTTGCATGACTCTTCCAATCATGGGGCTTGAAATTTATTCTGGGATTGTAATCGCTTGCCATGCATCCACGATTGCTTCGATAGACGTGTCATCGACAATGCTTACTGCGCCAATTTTATCAGGCAAAACAAGCCGAATCTTGCCATCTGCGACTTTCTTGTCGTGGCGCATAACATCAATTAGCTTCAATGCATGAGGCAATTTTGCTTTACATGGAAGGCCAAGCGCTTCTTGAACAGCGATCAAACGTGTGAGCACTTCTTTATCGCAACGTCCTGCTTCAACAGCGAGATGTGTTGCAGCGACCATGCCGAGTGCGACCGCTTCGCCATGTTTATAGGTGTTATAACCAGTTGATGCTTCGATAGCATGAGCGAAGGTATGACCAAAGTTTAGATGTGCTCGTTCGCCAGCTTCTTTCTCGTCATTCATCACGACAGTCGCTTTAATCTGTACATTCCAGCGGACTAGTTCGACCATAGTTGCTCTATCGAGTGACTTGATCTTGTCAGCATTATCGAGGAGCCACGTGAAAAGCTGTTCATCACGAATGATGCCGTGCTTAACACACTCCGCAAGACCGCATAGGAGTTCACGTTCTGGAAGCGTGTCGAGTGTTTCGGTGTCAATGAGAACAAGGTGTGGCTGATGGAATGCACCGACGAGGTTTTTGCCTTGAGGCATGTTCACGCCTGTCTTACCACCGACAGATGCATCGACCATTGCGAGCAGTGTTGTGGGGCATTGAATGAAAGGCACACCTCGTAGGTATGAACTTGCGACGAAGCCTGTGACGTCACCAGTGATGCCACCACCAACTGCAACGACAGGGCTTTTACGTTCGAGTTTGTTATCGAGAAGTACTGACTGAAGTTGGCTGAAGGTTTGGAGGGTTTTGTGCTCTTCTCCGACAGGCATGATTGCGATGGTGGTATCGAAGCCTGCATCACGCATTGCGCGAGCGGCTTTGAGCCCCCAAGTCTTTTCGACATTTTCATCGTTGATGGTTGCAGCTTTGTCGTGCTTGGCCAATTTCATGACGCGTTCACCCAGTTCATCGAGCAGGCCGGGCCCGATGACGATCTCGTATTGGTGATGCGGCAAAATTAGGTCTACTTTCGCGCGTTCCATAATCTCATTCCGTGGCGATATCGCCGGTGTAAATCGTGAATCAGTAGCGTGATGCTACAGAATTATGATAAGGGAGGAGGGGATGGCGTGCGAATAGAGACACTAGGAACCAATGCTCAACTGATCTGATTTTGAGCGATTTTTCCCGTACATGATGCCCATCGCAATAATACATGCAGATAGAATGATGACTGCACCAAGGAAAATGGTGCTTGAAGCCTTAAACATCGCTTCATCATGGGCATTGATAGCCACTGCAACCCCTGAAGCGACAGCACATAAAAATGAAGCAAAAAATGACGTGGCGATATCGAAAGAAATATTCATCCCCCAATTATGCCGCCTCGCAATTTACCGTCAATAATTTTTATGCATCTTGATAAATGCCCCGAAATCGCCCTTAAGCATCCGAGAGCAAGGAAGATAGTCGCAGCTAATTCTGCTACAATTATCCTTTTCCCAGCAACAACCAGCCCGAACATTGGGCGAACAGCAACAGAAAATGGGTTGTACGATGAGCCAAAATGGAAGTGATACGTTTCAGGCGATCCTTGATGACATCCCCGCAGCAGCACGCGATCAGATCGTGCCGATTGTGGATTTTGGGTCGCAGTATGTTCAGCTAATCGCTCGCCGCGTGCGTGAGGCCGGTGTTTACTCGGTCATGGTTGGCCCAAACATTACGCATGAGCAACTCAAAGCACTTCGCCCGAAGGGGATCATCCTTTCTGGCGGACCTTCTTCTGTTTATGAAGAAGGTGCTCCGACTTGCGATCCAGATCTTTTTGATCTGGGCGTGCCTGTTCTCGGTATTTGCTACGGCATGCAGATCGGTACCACGCTTCTTGGCGCTACAGTGAAAAATGCTCCGGCTCGTGAGTATGGGCGTGTGAAGCTCAGTGTTGATGACTCTGCTGAACTAACTGCAGGTGTCCCAACACAAACGACTGCTTGGATGTCTCACGGCGATCAGATCGCTGAACTGCCAAAAGAATTTGTTCCACTCGCTACAACACCGACCTGCCCCTATGCAGCAGTTAGACATACGGACAAGCCTTTCTATGGCGTGCAGTTCCATCCTGAAGTAACGCACACACCGCATGGTAAAGATTTGCTGCACAACTTCCTTTACAAAATCTGTGGCTGCACTGGCAACTGGCGCATGGCTGACTTCCTCAAGTCAGAAACTGAACGCATCCGCGAAATCGTCGGCGACAAACGTGTCATCTGCGGCCTCTCCGGCGGTGTCGACTCCTCAGTCGTCGCTGCAATGCTCGCACAAGCCATTGGCGATCAACTGACCTGCGTCTTCGTTGACAATGGCCTTCTCCGCAAGGGTGAACGCGAGATGGTCGAAAACATGTTCAACGGCCACTTCAACATCGACCTACGTGTCGTTGACGCATCAAAAGCATTTCTCGATGATCTTGCTGGCATCACTGAGCCACAGGAAAAACGCAAACGCATCGGGCACCGCTTCATCGAAGTATTTAAAGAAGCATCCGCTGACATCGAAGGCGTCGAGTTTCTCGCACAAGGTACGCTTTATCCTGACGTTATTGAATCGGGTCATGGCTACTCTGGTGAAGCTGCAAACATCAAGCTACACCATAATGTAGGTGGTCTACCAGCAGAACTTGGTTTCAAACTCATTGAACCACTTCGTGCTTTGTTTAAAGATGAAGTGCGTAAGCTGGGGCAAGTCCTCGGACTCACCGAAGAAATGGTTTGGCGTCACCCATTCCCAGGCCCAGGCCTCGCAGTTCGTTGCCTCGGTGAAGTCAACAAATCACAGCTCGACATCCTTCGTGAAGCTGACACAATTCTTCTCGAAGAGATCGTTACGAACAATCTTTATCGCAAGACCTCTCAGGTCTTCGCAGTCATTCTGCCTGTGAAAGCTGTGGGTGTAATGGGTGATGGCCGTACACACGAACAGGTCATCGCCATCCGTGCCGTTGAAACACAAGACTTCATGACTGCTGACTGGGCGCGTATTCCTTACGATATACTTGCGACAATCAGCAACCGCATCATCAACGAAGTCCCCGGTATCAACCGAGTCTGTTACGATATCTCATCTAAGCCGCCGGCTACTATTGAGTGGGAATAAATTTTAAAGTAAATTTCAACTAATAATAAAAGGCATTACCAAACGGTCATGCCTTTTATTATTTGAGACTTGATTTATAGTCAATAATCGTCCGAAGACCATTCAGGTATACCGATCGTCGTTTTCTGCATTTCGTATAATTCGATGTATGGCCGGGACTTTGGCATTACAGCACTCTCGTTGACCATCATTGGACGCGTTACCTTCCACCATGCTTCATATGACTCACGCATTGCATGGACCAAATCAGGGTAGGTAGATGCAACATCAGTTGTTTGCGACGGATCGTTTTTCATATCAAACAATTCATTGCCATTAAACAAACAGAATCGCTCACTCCAAATAGTAACATTTCGCCACTGATAATCGTCTGGATTCTCATTTATATCCCAACGAGCATTGTGAGTATACAACACACGCTCGCCCCAACTGGCATTCGCATCTTCCCATAATGGTAACATGCTTCGCCCTTCAATCTGATGTTCAGGAAGCTCTGCATCAGCAATCGCAGCGAGTGTAGGAAATACGTCAATATGCGCGACCATACGATCAATGTCATAACCTGCATTTATCTTGCCCGGCCAACGCACAAAAAACGGCGAGCGAATCCCACCTAAGTGCGGTGTTGCTTTTGTGCCGCGCATATTTGCGTTGTAAAAACGCATATCATTGCCATCTTGATCATTTCCCAATACACCATTTTTCACTTTAATACCACAACCACCATTAGCCATACCGTTGTCGGTTGCAAAGATTAAAACGGTGTCTTCATCTAAATTGAGCTCTTCTAACCTCGCGATTAATCGTCCAATATTTTCATCAATATTCTCGATCATGCCATAAAAACCAGCACTTTTTTTGCCAAACCCTAGTGACTCGTATTTCTGCTGATTTCTTTCAGGTGCGATGTATGGCGAGTGCGCTGCATTTGTTGCGAGATACAAAAAGAATGGTTCTCCTTTATCTTGCTTTTGCTTCATCCACCCCATTGCTGCATCAAAGAAAACATCCGTACAATACCCACGTGTTTGGACTAACATTCCGTTGTGTCTAAGTATTGGGTTAAAATATTTATTGCCTGGCACGTCTGCACCTGAACCCGGAAACGTTTCATCTCTACCAATACTTCCTCCGCCATGTACTAAAACTTCTTCGAAACCACGGTTGTGAGGTTGATAGACATCTTCATCTCCCAAATGCCATTTACCAAATATACCAGTAGCATAGCCAGCATTTTGTAATACTTGAGCTAATGTGACGGTTTCCAAGCTCATACGATCACGCATCGCGATAGTATGTGTAACACCATTACGCATGGGATGCCGACCACTCAACAGTGCCGCACGTGTTGGTGAGCTTGTTGGGCTTACGTGGAAATTTGTAAACCGAATACTTTGATCATGTAATTGATCGAGTGCTGGTGTTTGAAGCCATGGATGGCCGTGACGACCGATGGTTGCGTAGCCTTGATCATCTGTCATAACAAGAATGATGTTCGGCCGCTCGCCTACAAGCTCTGCTTGCACAACTGGCCCACTTACCACGCTAGCAAATGTTAAACTCATTAACCCAACTGTTTTCCTGACCATGTACTATCCTTACATCCTGTAACATACGCAATAAAACCTATGCAATACTCCAGCATCTCTATTCGAAGTTGAAAATGCAACGACCATTTCACTTAACTTAAAGTAACTATTACTCTTAAACGTAAAGCAATAAATCAATATGACTTTTATATATTTTGTACTTATCTATCTCACATTCATATCCTTCAGCTCACCCACCGCTAAATAAACAGGGTGAATTTTCAGAACAATCCCACAGAAAGCTCGCTTATCCGGAATTTCATTATTAAGCTTGAACGCTGCAATTAAGGAATTTGCCGATCCAGTTAATTCTCATTTGTCAGATTTGAGTCGTCTCATTATCCTCAGTAATCTCAACAAGTTTGGTATCGGACCTCATCAACTTCCTTCGCTCATTCAGTGCAGCTAAACGCAACCTATAAAAGTCCATTTAAAACATTTGTAACCAATATTCGGGCTGGGCCTCAACAATATGTACAAACTCGCCGATAGCTCCTCTGTTATGAGGGTTCAAATGAAGAGCGTAACACGGTTTGAAAAATATCGATACGCATATGCGTTATTGACCATTGTGTGCCTGATGCTATCCGCTTGCGTAGGAGCTCCTGAGTCAGATTCAAAGACACGGGCGATAACCTACGCCTCGCCTAAGAGCAAAACACAAACCCCTTCTGCTAAACATTCTCTAGCGAAACCTGATGAACTACCCAAGAAAGTTGCTGTCCCATTCAGAACTCATGGCGAACATATTTTCGTCAGTACAGATCTTGAAGGACGCAATGCAGGATTGTTTTTACTTGATACAGGTGCAGCAATAGATGCGATCGGCATGGGAATTGCTGGCCGTTTTAATTTACCTGAAACAGGTTCCGGAACAGCCATGGGCATCGCTGGACCCGAAGCTTTCAAATTCCGTGAAGTCGATTCTGTAGAAATTGGCAACATAGATCTTGATCGCTCTAAGCTCGCTGCAATAAATCTGACACGGTTTGCTAAGAGCATGGGCGTCACAATTAATGGCGTAATTGGCTACTCATCATTACGTGCAGTCCCCTTCACGCTTGACTACCCAAACAACCAACTCGTCTTCCATCGCCCCACCGATTTTATTGCTCCAACAACCGCTTCACGTCATCCTTTATTAGTTAGGCGTGGCCTACCTCTAGTTAAAGCTGAAATTGAGAACGGCAAAACCATTTGGCTAATCGTCGACTCCGGAGCAGACCAAGAGCTTACGCTACCCATGTCATACCTCCAGCGATATCCAGACATTGTTTCCGTACCGATGAGTGGTGCAGGCCAATCCGCTGGTGTTGGTGGCAAGATCCGTAACATGCGTACATGGCTTAAGAAAATGGATATTCTGGGTGTCGAACTTGTAAACGTCCCAGTCTCATTTGAGTCCTCCCCCACGCTTCAGCACAATGACAAAATTGTTGTTGGGCGAATTGGGCATAGACTTCTGGAAAACTTCAGCCTAACCTTCGACACAAGCAACCGCCACATCTATGCAGACTGGCAACCCAATGCTCGTAATGAACTCGCAATCACACAAACGCAACATGCCCAACCATCCGCACTCTCTGTGAAAGTGAAGCCTCAATCAAGAAACTAACCGCTGATTAGATTTCAGCATAAGTGAAGTGCTCAATCTTCATACACTACTTCATATTTACAATCCATGCAGGCGAAGCTTCAATGCTTCGCCTGTTCTTTTTCTATTATGTGTATACATATCACGCCTGAGCATCACCCCTACCCTGTAGCCATACATGCTAAATCTACAACCAATCATGCCAAGATCGCCGATGAATACTGTTGCAAGCTCGTATCGGGGACGGTCCACGGAGTCTTGCTCATGTCCAATCACAAGTCCTATGAAAAGCTTCACACATGGCAATTAGCCATGGACCTAACCGAAAAATCATATCGTCTCACACGAGATTTCCCCGTCGAAGAAAAGTCGGGCCTCTCTGCACTCATACGGCGGAATATCATGACCCTGCCCACACGTATTGCTGAAGCACACCACGCACCATCTACACAGGCCAGTATCGTCATACTAAAGAACGCACAAGCCACCCTGCTTGAATTTGAAACCACACTTCTACTCTGCAGGCGAATGAAATTGCTCACCAATTGGTCCACACGTCGCCTTCGCAAGCGTGCTCAGCATCTCTCTGAATTGATTGAGAACGAAATCGACTATCTTTTGCCTGAAAATGAAGCTGCTGAAAAAACGCACATCCAATCCAAAGCCTCCTGACCCCTCCTCCCCTCTAACATACCCTCCAATGACCACCCGATCGTCATAACCCCCTATCCCCCCACTCGTAACTCCCTCTCATTTCCTAGCTCTGCTTTGCCTAATATCCACTGAAACCAATTATTTGATAATTGGACTTGACTTGTTTAGAATAATTCTAAATAATTAACTCGTGGTCACAACAACTACGACTCATACTGAGCGGATTACCATGAAAAATGAATCAGCCATAACTGTTCTTTATGACGGTAAGTGCCCCATTTGCATGCGTGAAATACGCTCAATCAAAAAACGCGACGCTCATAACCGCATTAATGCAGTGGACATTGCCTCCCCAGACTTCTCGCCCGGCCTCTTCGGGCTCACGACTGAGCAAGTCAATGGCCGTATCCACGCATTCCTTCCTGATGGCACATGTATCACTGGCATGGAAGTCTTCCGGCAAATTTATTCCTCCCTCGGATTCGGCTTCCTCGTTAACTGGACTAGATTCCCAGTTGCCAAGCAAACAACCGACAAACTGTACGACCTCTTCGCACACAATCGTTTCCGTCTCACTGGCAGATCCTTCATTACCTCATCTTCCTCCAACTCGTGCGATACAGGTCATTGCAAAATAAACAAACCATAACGATCTTCCAACAAAATACACAACAAAACTGAACAACAAGGAATCAGTAAAATGGTTACCAGCACAAAAACAAATACATATAGATCAACACATAAAACTCGCCAGCCACTTCCACAAGATGTTCGCGATCAGGTTATTCCTGTTCTTACACATCTTCTTGCTGATACTTCAGATCTCTACTTCCAAGTCAAAGAAGCGCACTGGAATGTGAAGGGTGAAAACTTCATCGCACTACACAAGCTCTTTGATGATGTAGCAGACGATGTCACTGAGTACATTGATGAAATCGCAGAGCGCATCGCTCAACTAGGTGGCCAAGTCTACGGTACACTCCAGCATGCTGCTCACGCATCAAGACTCCCCGGCTACCCTGAAAGCATCAATAGCGGCTCTGACCATGTCAACGCTGTCTCTAAAGCGCTTGCTCAATACTCAGATCATGCACGCCAAGGTATCGACGAAACTGATGAACTCGGCGATCCAGTAACAGCCGACATGCTCACAAGCATCACCGCCGGCATCGACAAGTGGCTATGGTTTATCGAATCACATAATCTCTAATCAATCACTGCAACTCGACGCATTGCAGTAAGTACACTCCATGGTTTTTGAATCAGGGGAGCATCCGTCCAGCCGGGTGCTCTCTTTTTTAGTTCCCCAAAATCCGTAGCATCGCGAATATATTAAACATACAATACGACCTATGACTACGCCCTCCTCACATCACAACACTATTCTCGTTGGCGCCGGCCCAATCGGCCTTGAAATCGCCGTCAATCTAAAAGATAAGCGAGTTGATTTTCTTCACATAGAAGCAGGGCAAATCGGCCAAACAATCACATGGTACCCACGCAATGTTCGTTTCTTCTCATCACCAGAACGCATCGCCATCGCTGGCATGCCTCTCCACACAGCCAATCAAGAAAAAGCTTCACGCGAACAGTACCTCGCCTACTTACGATCAATCGTCGAGCATTTCGACCTAAGAATTAACACACACGAACGAGTCGTCGCAGCAACGCGCGATCCAAGCACCAACATCTTTACAATACAAACGCAGAAGCATACACAAACATACACCTATACTTGCGACAATCTTATCCTCGCCATTGGCGATATGCATAAACCACTAAAACTAAACATACCAGGCGAAGATCTACCTAATGTCTCTCATTATTTCGATGAACCTCACAATTACTTCAGGAAAAAACTTACCATCATCGGCGGTCGAAACTCTGCTGTCGAAGCTGCAATCCGCTGCCAACGCGTTGGGGCTCACGTCACGCTCGCATACCGTCGTGAAAACTTCGATCGTGATATCATCAAATATTGGCTCTATCCTGAGATTAGATCACTCATAAAATCTAAAGACATTACATTCATCCCAAACACAACCCCCATCCGTATATCACCAACACACACAACACTCGCACCAGTCACTTGGTCAGATCAAACCACATCGGCGACAACTCATAACACATTCACGATCAACACAGATCCCGAGCAACTCATTGACATAACTCATGATTTTCTCCTGTTATTAACAGGCTACCAACAAGACACTTCACTCTTCAAACAGCTCGGCGTCAATCTTGAAGGCATCAATCGTCAACCACATTTCGATCCCAAAACAATGATGACAAACGTCCCCAATCTATACGTTGCTGGTACGGCAACAGCAGGCACGCAAACTAAATTCCTCGTATTCATTGAAACCTCACACATCCACACCACACGTATCATCCAATCCATCACCGGTGCCACCAACAACCCCAACCTCCTCAACAACCTATGCCACAACATCAGCCAGCCTGAGTCGTAAATTTTCATTTCTTCAGTTTCAAATCTAGATACATATATTGGCGACTATCATGACATTTTTTCTATCTATACTGACTTTTCCGTTCACCCTCAAAATTCATCGCTAAATCCCATGTGATACTTCGACACGTACTCCCTAGTATTCGCTCCAAGCAAACTCAGGATCTCGTAGCACCACCCCTTGTCTTTACACCACCCTCAATTAAACGTAATTGCTACCAAATAGCTTGCATCAACACACCGCAAGCAGTTGTATCATCATGAATTCACACATGCCTGGCACTGCTGCATGCATTCACTCAACAGGACGTTCACGTTTTCTCACTTCAATCGCAAGTTGAATTTCACTCCAAAACTTTCGCTCATACATCAATAGCTTGGTTAGCCACCAAACATACATTGATAACTTCACAAAAAACACAACATGCGTCTTCAGCTGATTCAGTTATCAGCTATCCCCCCCCTTTCACAGCACTGAGGTAATTCAAGCACCACAGCCCCTTTGATACCTCATGCATGAATGTTGGATTCGTTATCCATCATTTCAAACAACAGGAGTGTAAACGTGAAACACTTTATTCGAGGCACGACAATCCTCTTACCCGCCTTGGCACTAACCGCCGGGGCTCATGCTGCCACAGTAAACCTTGAGTTCACAGGCACCATCCAGCGTTACAATGGCGATCTCCCCATCGACCTAAATTCTGAAGCCTCCATCATACTCACCTACGAGTACGACGAAAACAGCCTAAACCCTTCTAACAACGGTAGTCTTCTTACACTACGAGACTCAGTCACATCACTGCGTTTCGTATCTGAAGCCAATGGCCTTGACTACGAATTCATCGATCCATCTCGTACGCTTCACCAAAGCTCTGTAGATTTGATAGATGATTCATTACCATTCAACTACGAAGATGCATTGAATGTGACCGTTATCTCATCTAATGACGCCAACTTCGCCTCTGCGGACATTAACGTTGAATACCCAACCGATCTGTTCACACAAGGCAATATCCCTGGCACCCCATCTGAAGAATTCAACCTCGCAGGCGGCAGCTTCCGTCTACCTGGCCAATCACTTCAGGACTCAATTTTCGTCAGCTTTAGTTCACTCTCAATTAACAACCCAAGTGTCGCTGAGAGTAACGCAGTAGCAGCTGTACCAACACCATCAGCGGCGGGCATGGCTCTACTCGCACTCACACCACTCATTATGAAGCGACATAAGAAGAAATAACAATATCTCAACTCCACTATATTTATTTATACAATTAAGACGCGCAAAGCTAATTGACTTTCGCGTCTTTATTTATCCCCCAAGCAGTCACACATACAAAATTTTACGAAGACGTCCATCGCCATACTGGAATCCCCAATTCCAAACGGTCGAAAATCGGCAAAACCAACATATTCCAATACAACCCCTACATTGAATTATCACCCATCACATCTAGTATTAGGCCTCAATAATCTAATACCAAAATAGCACCACGATTAGTTGGTCTTCAGCAAAAAACACATAACCAACAACCCAAATAAACCTCATCAGCATTGTGGCAAACATAAATGCTCTTATCGTTTCTATAACATGAGGCTAATTTGCTTATGAAAAAACGTACATTCGCAACTCTATCACTGCCGCTAGCGCTTGCTCCGTTAAGCTACGCTGCTGCAGATACCGTCACAATCACCGGTACTGCCAACGTTGCGGGTATTTACATCAACGATGGCCTCCTCAACAATTACGACCTCAGCGTCGGAGATGAAGTGACATACCAGCTTATCTACAACCTCGATGATGCAACATCGTCAGGTGGTGGTACAAGTCAAGGCTATGCACGCAACGCCATCTCATCATTCTCACTAACCATCGGCGATCAAGTGCACGAATTCATTGATGATAACAACACCCTCAACCACATCGGCACACGCAACAATATTTCATATGCAGGCCAAAACGCGGACCAATGGCAAGCTCTCGTTGATAATGCCTACGTCGAAGGCTCACTTGACCCTACACGCATCGGTTTCAGCTTCTACTATCAAGGCGATGCTTTTAACCACGCAGGCAGCAACCTCGATATCCCACAACTATATTCAGATGCTGACCCCATCACTCTATTCGCACAAATCAGCGCCAACAACGGTACCGGCTTACAGGACCAATTTGACGTCTACTTCAACACACTCGACATCACAATCACACCTGACGTACCTGCAAACGAAGCAATTATAGTCCCCACACCCTCAGCCGCAGCATTGACATTAATCGCCCTCACACCGCTCACATTAAAACGGCGCAACAAAGACTAATCATCAGTTAGACAGATATTAACCTTGATTAAAAAGCAAGACGCGCAGAGCATTCGTACTCTCGCGTCTGTGCTTTTATTTACGCTTCAATGCAATGAATCAAAACCTACTCCACAAAAATTTCACCCTCACCATCCATTGCAAATAAATTTCCAAACTCACATTCCCCATCTCTCAACTCATACATTTGGCAAACCTTGATCGAATACCCACCACTCACATCAAGTTCAGCCACAATCGCATCGGCTAACTCTTCCGTATCAGGATCTTCAACCGTCGCCTCATAAATCACACCACACGCATTGATCGCTTCTTTCTCAGCTTGCTCTTTAAAACGCTCCTTCAAACTCGCAATCACATCATTCGCATCCACATCATCATCCCCTTCCACATCCGCCATCACAGCCAATACTTCCCCCTCTAAATCAAGTACGCCACCGTATGGATAAAACCCACCTTGCTTCAGCAACTCATCCTCAGCAAACGGCAACAATACATCCAATAATCCCTCTGCAACTTCTTTACTCGACATGACATCGCTCCTTGTCTTGATGCCCCGCCATACTCAAAACGCCACTTAATACACTAACCCCCATCTCCCATTCATTCCAGCCAATTTTGTGTTTTATCCTCAGGCATTCATTCAAAAAGCCAACTCAGTATCACATAATATATGCCCCAACAAGTCTCCTACAATCAGATTCGCATATTCCGCATGATCCCGTAACACCCAAAATTCACACGCTCTCCCTCTCAACCATGCCATAAAACTTCCTCCCCAATCAAACACCCCTATCTCTTCCCCGCTCGGCAAACAATATCGATACATCAATCCTCGCCGCCGATACTCACGCTTTACGCAAAGCACTTTTTCCTTTGTTTCCCAGTCATACCAACCATCGATCTTCGATTTATATCGTGGCAAATCATCAACCCACATAATCATATCCGTAATATTATCATACCCCTTAACATACGACTTTCGCCCATCAACCCACTCCCACTTCACCACATCATGCGATACACGCCCTCCAATATCGACCCACTTTCCATCCACTACAATTTTGAGCTGATCAATTTTCCTCCCACCCATTAACCGCCACACAATTGGCAACGACGGCCAATACAACTTCATCACCATCTGCGTAGTATCTTCGTACCGTTCCTGTTCAAACTTCATAACAAACCAATTGCCTTCCCGTATGAATTCGATTTCATTTCAACTACATTTATACATGCTTCAATTAAAAAAGCCCAGACATTTGTCCGGGCTCAAGATCTATCCCACTATTCCCTTTTAATACTTACGACGCAACAATGCTAAACCGCCCAAACCCAACAATGCCAAGCTCGTCGGCTCAGGGATCGCTGTTTCCTTCAACATAAATCCAAACATGCCATACGCATCAGCATCATCTGAGATAACACCATCACGAATAAATGTATCATCACCAACACTCGATGCCGTCACACTAAATGTCCCGTCATCAGCTGTAATGCCACTCCACTTTACAACCGTACCAGTTGTGTTGTAACCAGCATTTACACGCACCTGCCCGTCGCTATCAACAACTAGGTCATCGCCATCAACCATATCATTAATTAATGCATCCGCGCCCTCAATCTTAACCTTCGCCCAACGAGGACCATGCGATCCACCAGGCACCATACCTGCATAACCACGGTTCATGTATGTAACGAATTCGTACTGCATCCCAGCCTTTAATCCACTAAACGTAACTGTATGTGTCCACATCTCATTTGTGTCATTCTGTGGCGAGTGCGAAAAATTCAACTTGCCTGTAAAGTAATTCGCCGCATCAGTACCCGCAGCAGCATCTCCACCACCAGTACTCAAAATCACATTACCACTGTCCGCTACTGCAACACTAACACCCGTCGCAGCACCCGTCGTGAAGTCAACCAATTCCCCACTCTCATCCCAGCCAAAACCCAAAGATTGATAGCCAGTCACATGGGCTGGCAAATTTTCGATCGCCGCTGTGTTACAAGCCAAATCGTTGTATGCCGTAAAATCTGCCGTTGCAACACCACACAAACCAGCCGCTAACGACATCAACAGCCCTCTTCTTAAATAGTGCTTCATTAGACCTCTCCAATATAAATGATATGAATGTTCTCTCTCTTGCCTTATTACGCACCCATCTCTCATAAAGACACGCAATAAAAAGCCAAACGATAGCTACATACCCAGCAATCAATTTTCTGGGTACTCATATGCTCTCTAATAATTTCAAACTGCAATGCCACGCAAACAAAAAGCACTTCAATCCATTACGCAGCCAGAACAACCAAACAAATTCAAAATGAACAAATTTCAAGATATGACAGCAATTAACCTCGGAACAAGCGCTACTGTCAGTATCCCAGCCACCCTCGCAAACTAACAATAACACAAAAGAAACTATAAGCTTCTATGTATAAGATTACATGAATGTATTAAAAATGGAAGATTAATTTAGCCCATTATTGTTAATTAAATACCGTTAATGTATTAACAAAAACAGTTTTATTAAATACCCGATTACGAGAATATTCATTAACAAATCAAATGCTCTCACTCACAACAAATTCCGCTGCTCTCGATCCGCGCAACCTTGATATACAATCACAGACAACATCTACTCTACGATCCAATCAGCGATCACAAGCTATCTGAGTTTGTATACAAAAGTAATTTCTCATTTAGCACACACTTCGTCGAAAGCCATCAATCCGCATCACATCACTCCTCATTAAACACGCATCAACCATCCCCAATTACCTTCTTACCATTCCGCCTTTAATCCAATATTCTCACTGAGCAATCCGCCCTATACCTACTCACATCAACGTATTTATCAACAACTTCATACCTGTCACATGACCTCTTTACATGCTTACAATTGGGAAAAATCCACAACTATGACTCCTATTGTGCACAAACAACGCAGAATTATAATAATAATACCCCTTCACTCTGGCCCAATAATCACCCCATAATCATAATCTAATCATATAAACTAAAAGCATTTACAACCATAAATCGTTGTCACAAAAGTTATATAACACTAAATAATTACAAAATACATGAGTCTACCCTATTGACCCCATTTGGGTACAAATGTTAATATAAATTCAACATACAGGTATCATACATATATGAAAACTCTCGTTTACCAACCACTTCTGGATATGATCGAAGCAAAGATCGAGCAAGGACAGCTCGATCCAGGCGATCAAGTCGGCACAGAAATGCACTTGGTAAACACACTTGGCATTAGCCGAGACTCCGTACGGCGCGGCGTTGATAAGCTCGTCCAAAAGGGGCTCATCGAGCGTCGTCCCGGCAAAGGACTCTTCGTCAAACAAGCCACCAGTCTGCGTTCAATTCAAATCATCGTTCCCAATATGCTTCAGGAACAATCTGCTCTCATTGCACGCGGCGCAAAACTCGCTGGCGATAAACTCGGCGCAAAGGTACACACCATCGACGCCTGTGGTTCGCTGCAGCAAAGTATTCAAGCAATTCGGCAACTCCCTCAATCAAAAACTCATGGCGCACTCATCAGTCTATACCAAGACACAAGATTCATCGAAGCCGTCTTCGAACTCAAACTCTCTGGCTACCCCTTCGTCCTTATGGACCAAATGACTGACAAAATTGATGTCCCCATGGTCAGCGCCGACAACTACAAAGGCGGTTACGAAGCAGGCCAATATCTCATCGAAAAAGGACACACAAACATCGGCTACATCGGCGACCTCAAAGCCGACACAATCCGTCGCCGCATGGAAGGTATGCGAGATGCAATTCTCGACGCCGGCCTCCCCTTC
This sequence comes from Planctomycetota bacterium, assembly GCA_016350165.1. Taxonomy (GTDB): domain Bacteria; phylum Planctomycetota; class Phycisphaerae; order Phycisphaerales; family Phycisphaeraceae; genus Poriferisphaera. The sequence goes on from CP066225.1 coordinate 1,200,940, forward strand.
GATCGCACCAAAGTCATGCAACTCCCCATCAACGATTTGCTCGGCGACTGGAGCCAAGCAATCCAGATTTGCATCAAACAACTCATCAATAGGGAAGACAAACCCTCCGCCATCTTTTGTCACAACGATGAAGTCGTCGCATACGCATGCCACTTCCTCAAAAAGCAAGGCTACAACATCCCTCACGATATCAGTGTAATGGGTTTCGACGGAAACTCTCTCGGGCAATGGCTCGACCCACCACTCACCACCGTTCAGCAACCATCTGAACAAATCGGCCGCGTCGCAATGAGTATGCTCATGGACCTACTCGACAACAAAACCAACACAAACAACCGAAAGTTCAAGCAACTCCTCCCCACAACGCTCATCAAACGGGAATCCGTCACCTTAAACCAATGCAAAGTCATGGCATAACAATTTAGTGAATCATCAACAAAACACTATAAATTACAGGAAAAACTGTATTCAAAATTCCGGAGGCAAATTTTTCTCAACAACAAATCTACTTGATATCAAAAGCATCACCATATTCAAGTAACAATATCAAACTCGCTTGCACACACCGCCAACTAATCGCAAGCATAATACAAACTGACTAATAAATGAATCCCATAAATATCTAACCATTTATGTGAAACAGTTATCTATCTGGGTAATAACAGAACACTTAATCTTCATATTAAAGGAATAGTACATGCTAGCATCAAACCGAAAAAGGCGATCCCCATCGCGAATACCGGGCTTTACGTTGATCGAACTGCTTGTTGTCATTTCTATCATCGCTCTGCTTATTGGTATTCTGCTCCCAGCATTGGGTGCTGCCAGACAAACTGCTCAGCAAATGAGCTGCATGAGTAACATGCGACAAATGGGCACAGGTACATATGCCTATACTGTCGACAATGATCACAGCTACTTCGACGTCCGCCGCATTCTCATCGGTTGGGAAGGTCGTTTCCCGCTCGACGAAGGCCTCGTCGGCACAGTCGGCCCTTACCACTTCAGCCACAGAATCTGGGCGGAAAACAAAGCTGAAGTTGAACCATGGGGATTCGGTATGTGTCTCATGCCATACGTCGGCCAGTCATCTGAAATCTTCCGATGCCCAAGTGACCCAACCCTTGGCGACGACGCACAAAGAGACTTTATTGGCATCCGCAACGATGAACGTTCAACATACTTCTGGCGTCACGCACTCGACCGCTTCGCAACCTCAGACAAATGTGTTGGTTCAGGCCTTAAAGTCGACTTCATCAAGTCACCTTCCAAGCTCGCATGCTTTGTCGAAGAATCATGGCACGCACGCGGTCAACAACCTGGCTGCTGGCACGTTCCTGATGAAGGTCCCAAACCAATCAACGCAGCGTTCATGGACGGCCACGCACAAATCCTCATGCTCGAACAGGAATACGTCAACTTCCTCGCAAACGGCGAATCAAACCCTTCAGGCTACGACTTCAACTGGTTCCAGAGCGGCAAGCGTCCTGGCGGCGAAGCCAAGTGGAATCTCAACCTCGATCCATGGGATTACTAATTCATTATTCACTTAATGAATCCCAAACAACGACAGCAATTAGAAGATCGTAAATTTTTAAACACTTCTATTAGTGAAAAAGGCGTCATTTGACGCCTTTTTTATTCATCTAATTTTTATCCTCCCACATCACCTCACCCCACTCTAACCTTCACCACAACCTTCTTATTTTCACGCTTCTCACCAATCGCCATACAAGGCATATGCACCTCGCCCGGCATAAACACCACAAACTCACCCGCCTTCACCTTCACGCAACTCCCCCTGCACTCTCCCTCATAAAACGCAATGTCCTTCTCCTCGTCATACGCCTCCTCCACCTCAACCTCATCCAGCTCACACACCCTCATCTCTTCCTCACCCTCAACCATATACTGAATATCAACATACTTCTCATGCACTTCCCACCTGCCCTCATCTTCATCACGCGTCATGTACGTATCAAAGTTCGCAAAATCCTCCCCCGCCAACTTATTCCGCCCCGCTTCTAATTTACTCACATCCATCGTGCGCAAAAATGCAAACCCCTTACGCAACCCCTCAAACAAAATCCCATATCGCCCTGCATTTTCCAACTTATCGACAATCATGTTGATCTCCAAACTTCTTTAAACACCCCCCACTTCACATGATTATCATTCTATCACATCTGCTCACTCATCTTCCTCTTCACCACGATAAAACGCTCTTTGCACGCTCTTGCTTCCCTCTCCAAAATCAATCCTCTCCCCCTCACCATCTCGCCAATCCGTTATCGATGTCGTAGGCTGCACACCCATCGCCTCAATCGTAAACACCTTCGGATCAATCTTCTCATTCACACGTTGCTCACCAAACTCAACATGCCAACTGTGATACTGAGGCGTGCTCTTCTCCACCGTATTATGCGACACATAATCAAACGTCTTAGGCAACCAAATGCCATCAACCTCTTGCCATGACATCTTCGTCTGCCAAATCTGTGACGAATAAACCGATCGCATCAGCACCAAATTCCCACCTTGCGACAAATCAAACTGATACAGATTGATCGTTTTATGATCGCTCGTAAGAACATAGCTCACCACATCCCCTTCACGCGTGACTTGCATCAACCCTTGCTCACCCATCTTCTCTGCATTTTCATGCCTGAAAACAAGCATCTTATGCAAATCCGAATGCATCAATCCATCCATATACATCATCGGATCAAAACTATCCACATAAGGCATGATCCGACGCTTTCCCTTCTCAAGTTCAAAAATCACAAGCGTCTTTATATCCACATTCTCACCAACACGTCTCATGTGTCGCTTCACATTATAAAAACCATCAGGAGCAACCATCTCATCAACCCCAGGCTCCGCCATATCCACCAGTGCCTCAATCGGCAAAAAGTTCGTCAGCCCTTCCACCCTCTTCCAACGTTTAAATCCCTCCGCCTCATCCACCGCATAAACATAAGCACCATGATGATCCCTCAACTCACCACCCTGCATATTCTGACTCATCACAACCGCCGTGCCTTGCCACGTCATAATCTTCGCAGCATTCTCCTCCCGCATTTCATCCACCTCAAGAAGCAACTTCGTATCACCCACAACCTCCCCCCAACTCATCCCACACATACAAACCACCAACATCACACTCATCATTTTTATCATCATCTTGAACATTACATTCATCTCCCAGAATTCATTCTGTTTCATAACCACCTCACACCCCATCAAATCACTTACCAACATATTCCTTCACAACTTTATAAATCCGTTCACCATAAAGCTGCTTCGCAAGCACCTTCCCGTCGGGCCCAATCAACCAAATCGAAGGAATCGTATTCACCTGATAAGCATTTCGAGGATCGCCCTTCTCACGTTTTCCCCCTAAAAACACTTGCGTAAAGTCCAAGCCTTCCTTCTTCACATATTCCAAAGCTTTCTCACGCTCTCGATCTCCCGATAACGCAATCACCGCAAACTTACCACCACCCTTAAACGCTTCCCAAGCCTTCTTCACATGAGGCGTCTGAGCCAGGCAAGGCCCGCACCACGTCGCCCAGAAATCCAACAACACATACTTACCACGATAATCGCTCAACTTCACCACCTTCGTCTCATCCAACAAATCCTCCACCTCAAAATCAGGCGCTTCTTCACCCACCAATACATAAGGCTTCTTCACCACATCAACCACACCTAAATCAACATCACCTTCACCCTCAACATCAATCGTCATCTTCAAATCACCAACCCACGTACTACTGCTCGCTCCCTCTTCAAACATCAAATACGACACCACAAACTCATACCGTCCCGGCTCAACACTTTTCACTTCAAAACTATCACGCTGAAAATCAACCACATATCGCTTACGAGCAATCTGCGCCATCAACGTCGCTTCCTGCCATTCATCAAACGCTTTACTCATATTAAAATCAACCCACCACCGACGTTTCGCAACAGCATCCATCGCTTCCCAATTCTCAGGATACGGACACTTCAGCGTATCAGGATCAATATACTCACGAAACGTATACCGGCTCACATCCCATTTCTTAGGCACCTGCCCCCAAACTTCCTCAACATTCTTTTCCCCTTCCTTCTCACCCTCAACCTCACGCACAACACGCAACTTCCCCTTCACATCCTGCCCCTCAGCCTGCACCTCACCACCAGCAAACATCATCACAAGCAATCCCAGTATCGCTAGCCCAAAACTTGATCGTTTCATTTTCATACCCCAGACTCTCAGCAAATTATTTTTCATCTCAGTTCATTTCACATTTCAACACAAACATGATCTAACCACACAATACCATTCACCAAACCCCCATTTACCTAATAGACGCAGCCCTCTTCCCAAAAGTGCAACCCACCTCAAAAAAAACATTAAAAAAACAGGCCAACATTCATCATGTCAGCCTGCAATCATTCGCTCTAACTTAATACCCTATTCACGATCGTCGCCAAACTCCATCGGCTCATATGACTTCGCATTAAAATCCATCACAATATCATCATCCGTACCAAATTCATCATCAAATCCATTCGTACGAATCTCAAACGAAGCGTCACCCGTCGCCTTAAACTGATATTCCATCACATCAACATTCTCAGCAATCAAGATCGCAGCCGCCTCAGCTTCCGTCGGCAACCTCCCCTGTTCATCGTAATACGTCACAATCGCGCTACTCGCATTATTCACATCGATCGCAGCATCAAACGCTGTCACCGCCACTGCACTCAACCCCAAAAATGCTAAAATCATCGCACCAAACACCAGCATCACAAGCGCTCCAATCAACGAACCAACTGCACCCACAACCGTCCCCGCCACGGCAAAACCCTTCGGATTACCACGCAGTGCGATCAAACTCATGATCAAACCAATCGGACACAAAATACCTGCTGTAAAAAATCCCGCCAGCGAAACAATAAACCCCGCCGTCCCCAAACCATTCGACTCACTAGCCTGTATCGTTGGCTGCCCTTGCACCTGTGTCATCTTGTCTTACCTCGTTCGAGTTAATTACCAATCCAAAACCTGTATAAAATACAATCCAAGAATGCTAACAGATCATTCTGCCCTATGTAAACCATTTTCCCATGATTCACACCCACACATCCCCTCCCCCATCACCTAATCACACATAAACCACTTGTTTTATAGCATTAAATCAACGATCATATTTCATAACAAAAGAAATAGTTACAAACAAACCGGGACATCATGACAAAGCAAGATCAGTTCATCAAAAAGCATGGCCACAATTGGGACTTCATGTGCGCCGCCATCCGCGATGAGTCCTACGCCCAAGATATGCTCAAACGCAATCCCAGACTCCTCGAAGCCGACGTCAACGGCTCAGGCGAAACACCCCTCATATACCTGGCCGTCGAAGACCGCTACGAAGCCTGCGAATTCCTCATCAAACTAGGTGCCAACGTCAACGCACTCACCAACAACGGCACATCAGGCTTCCATGACGTCGTCATCGCAGCAAGCCTCAAAACCATCAAACTCTTCCTCGACAACGGCGCCAACCCAAACACCATCGGCTTCAACAGCCAATCCTGCCTCAGCACCGCCACAGACAACAACGACTACCAGCTCATGCAACTGCTCCTCGACTACAACGCCGATCCAAACTTCAGACACACAAGCACCAACGACTATCCCCTCGGCATCGCCGTACGCAACAAAGACACCAAACTCGCTCAATTCCTCATCAATGCCGGAGCCAATCCCAACATCGACCTCTCCCACCCAGACAGTTGTGGCTCAACCTTCCTCCACAACGCCATCGAACAATACGACATTGACATGGTCAAACTTCTCATCAATGCAGGAGCAGACGTCAATCAACCCGTCTATCACGAAATGCAAATCACCCCTATAATCTCTGCACTTTTCCAACTCGACCTCGACATCACAACCCTCCTCATCAAGCACGGCTCCGACATCAACTACCAACTAACTGACGGACACACCTTCGACTCACACCTCAACATGCTCGGCTTCACCCGCGCCGACCTCGACATACAATAAACCCAAAACCACAAATAGAATTTCTTATGTCACGTAGAATGTACGAAAAGTTCAAAATCCACTGGAACTTCATGGCCGCCGCTTGCAACGACCATGACAAAGCACGTCAAATGCTCACTCAAAACCCAGAACTTCTCGAAGCCCCCGTCAACACCCTCGGCGAATCCCCCCTCGCATACCTCGCACTCGAAAACAAAATAGAAGCCGTCAACTTCCTCATCAGCATCGGTGCAAACACTTCTACACTCGACGACTTCGACCAAAGCCCACTCGTCGGCGCCACCGCCTTTCGGCGTTACGACCTCATGCAATCACTCCTCAAAAGTGGTGCCAACCCAAACGCACAAGACAGCATCAACAAACGTTCTTGCCTCAGCATCGCCATCTATTCAGACGATACAAAATTCGCTCAACTACTCCTAGACTACAATGCCGACCCCAACGCCTTCCACGAGGACATGGAAGAATACCCACTCGCCCGCGCTGTCATTTGCAACAACCTTATCATGGCCAAATTCCTCTTAAAAAACAGTGCAAATCCCAATCAACCCATCGGCCAAAGCACAGGCCAAACCTTCCTCGCACAAGCCATCGAAAACGATAATCTCGAAATGACCAAACTCCTCATCGAAGCAGGCGCCGACATCAACACGCCCATCCACAAACACGACAACACCCTACCCTTGGATTGTGCAATAAAAAACTGCAACATCAAAATCGCCAAAAACCTCATTACCTTAGGTGCCAAAGCAAATGTAACAAACGATAGTCCTCTAATGCAGGATCTAAGATGAAACACCTTACCTTGACCATCACAATGCTATTCCTACTCCTTGGCTGCACCACCGAAACAGCCAAGCTCCCAACCCTCAAAAGTAAAAACGAATTAGAAGCAGCTATCGGGCAAAAAGTGATGATCCAAGGTATTACACTTAATACAAAACCAAGCGCCGCCCTTCGCATTGATGACATAAACATTTACATCCCACATTGGCCCGCTTGGCAAGAAAATCAACTCAATAAAACACTGACAGTTGAAGGTCAACTATCCAAACAACCCGCCACCTCAGAAAACAATCAACCCTCTAAAAACAACGACCTCATCCCCCAGTCTTCCCTCCAAACCCAACCCCGCTGGATCCTCTCTAACCCCAAGATAGTAAACAACAACTAACCCACCCTCTACACATACAACACCAACACATAACACGAACCTAACCATATATTAGATATACATTACTCAATTTACTATCCTCCCCGGCAAACAAACTACACACCAACGCCACCTAATCAACGATTAGCCTATCACTAATACTTAATTAGACACAATCTCCTTATGCCTGTTTACGCTGCGGCCGCTCCCCAACCTTACGAATATTAAATTCATCAATCTCAGGTATCTGCGTAAACGAAACACGTGTCGGTGCAGATTTCTGGGCCCCAAACATAGGTGCGAGGTAAATCGTGTGATGGCCATATTTTGCATCAATCGTATCCATCACTTTCGACAGTGCATCGAGTTTCTCCTGCTTTTCAAACAGCGGTAAAGTCGTGCTTTGCTGATTCGATAATTCAGTCAGCTCCACCGCGACTTTGAAGGGGTGTCCACCTGTGCGTTGAGGCCACACATCACTGAACGCACGGACCATCGTGAGTGTATCGCGGCAAGATCCCAGCGGGACACGTACCTTCCAACGCGGTTCATCGAGATAGTAAACCTTTATCCATAAATGCTTTGTGCTATAGTTCATGCGGCGAAGCCGCATGGCTGCTTTGTGAATCATCCGTACACACACCGCATGAGCCCCGGGATCATTTCGTAGATCAGGTGGGAGGACGTGAGAGTGACCGACGGTGCGGCGGTGGGTGGGACGGGGCGCTAAGTCGATACCTCGCAGTTGGTTCCACCAGATGGTGCCATGAACTTTGCTACCCCAAATTTTGGCAAGCTGTTTTTCACTGCAAGCACATAACTGCTTTACTGTTCTAATGTTGTATGAATACAGGCGGCGTTCCATCGCCTTGCCAATACCGGTCAGATCACGTAATTCGAATTTATAGAGCTTTTGGGGTAGATCAGATCGATCGATCACTGTTAGCCCATCTGGCTTCTTGAATTCCGTCGCGATCTTCGCTGTCCAGATATTTGGCCCGATCCCAACTGAGCAACGCACATAAGCACCGACCATCTCGGCAATACGGCCTTTAACGAGATAACCTAAACTCGTTGCTTGATTAGATTTACGTTCTTCACCGAGGAGCTTTCCATACATTTCATCGATGGAGCAGACCTGATCGACGTGGAGGCATGATTCGACCGCATCGATGATTTTATGGTGGTACTCGACGTAAACCTTGGGACGTGCCTCGACGAATTGGATGTCGGGACAGAGGTGGCGCGCTTCACGGACGCCTGTACCTGTTTTGATACCGAAATGTTTAGCTTCATAACTAGCGGCTATACAACAAGTTGAGTCGCAATTTGTGGGAATAACGCCGATGGGTTTACCGCGCAACTCAAAGCGTTCCTGCTGCTCCACGGACGCGAAGAAGCTGTTCATATCGACAAAGAGGTATCGGAGACTGGAGGTCATGATTCTGTTCCCGAGAGCTGACGCTTCTGTGTTATATACAACGTAATCGTTTCCCTATACAGTATTTACATCAAGCATCCATGCGGCTATGTGTGATGAAATATGAGCGTGAAGATCGCTGGATAGCGAGATTTCATTCCCGATCATTCTCCAAACAAGCTATCCCTAACATTATCCATACATCGTAGAAAATCAAGTCGAAACTGTACTCGAATTGATGGGGGATTGTTCGTGGAATGACAGGAAGCTGTCAGCGGCTGTGAAGTTGGCCAATGTAGGGATAGAGATACGGTCTAATCGTTGATTAGATAGCTTTGTGAAGTTTTCTGCATGGGCGTGGCGCACGGGTTTTGTGCGAGATGGTTTATTATTTTGGCTTTTTGAAATTGTTTTTGTGCGCACGTTTTTTTCGTTTTGCCTTCACATTTCCAGGTAAACAGTTGGTGCTACACAGGTTACGATTTGTGGATTGTGTAATTGGGTAACGGTCACGAATGGTTCGAAAATGAACAGAAATGAGGCGAAACGGCTCAACTTTGGTCAGGTTTGGTCTGTTTTGGGCCCAAAACGATTAGAAATGGACAGTTTTAAATTGTTGAAAAACTAGAATAGGCTGTGGATTGTGCGCGCTGCCCCTGGAAGTTCGCTCCTGCAATTAGGCTGGCTGCAGCTATTTCAGATTGAGTTTTTTGAATGAAATTATGAATTTGGCCAAGAGCATCGCTAGGGTCATTGATATGTGAAATATTAAGACCAGCGAACTATCAGCTCACGGCTATTTGAGTTTGGGATTTTGAATTATTTGTTTTGAATAAACACGTCTAATCGATGATTAGACGTGTGTAAGAATAAAACAATGGGTTTATGGTAACAAAAGTGAGGGATGTGATTTAAGGATTTTTGTTGGGGCGGGAAGATGGTGTTTGGAGGATTTGATTGCTTAGATAAGCACGCCAACGGTTAAAGGTGTCTGGTTCGTCGGTTTGCCAGTAATTGTAATGATCGATGATGTCTTGGTGCATTGCTTTTGTTATTTGGTAGTTCATGGATTTGATGTATCGCTCGGGGAATAATGCGATAGCAATCTCTTTGAGTAGATTGTGGCAATAGCGTGATGGGACAAGGCTTTGCGCAGGGAAGTTAAAAGTAGTCTCAATCGGGACACCAAAACGGTCGCGGATGTGTATTTGCTTTGCTGAGGTTAGAGCTGTAATGAATTTCCGATCAATACATTCTTGAAGTGCTTGTAAATAACGATCGATCGTCGCTTGGGTACCTTGGTTTTCTGGGTCATGTTCGAGATATGTATAAGTCAGAAAGTCTATCCAGTGAATAGGATGGTAGGCGATAGATTCTTCAAGTAAGAAGTATTGAAGCGGCGAGAGGTTGTATTGAGTTAGTAAATGATCTGGTATGGTAAAGTCTGGATGTATGAGTGTTCTTGTGCAGAATGGCTTATGCTTGCCTGATGTGAAATAGGCAGGGCCTTCGAGAGTAAGTGTGAATTGTTGAAGGAGATGACGTCCTTGATCGGTGAGGATGATGCCTTGCGCTGGGTAGGATGTGATAATACCAGTTTCATTGCTAAGCAGATCGAGCTCAATAATGTCAGTTGATTTGTCGAGCATGATTACCCACCCACGATCTAAGCAATTGCGCAAAGCCCATGCGGATTCTTCGAGTGTGATGTCGGGAATACATGTTTGCCAATTATGGTAGATGAATTGTTTGTATGGGAAAGGGATGTATTTTTCTGCATGCTCAAGGATGGTCCATTGCGCATAGAGTAAGTTGTGCTTTTTCAGCGCTTGGTCAAAAGCGGGCCAATGATTTGCCATGTTTGGGTTGCAGGTACTTACCTGCGAAGGATTCTGCTTATGAAGCAGTTAAAGGAAAGTAATTGAATTTATAGTATGGATTGTATCGTAAAATTACTGGAATGCGATGATTATGTTTGGTCGGGGCGTTGCAGGTGTGCTTTGGTGAGAAGGTGCCAAAAGGTGGTGAGGATGAAAATGGCAAGGAAGACTAGCCAATAGATTGGTTCGATGAAGAATGAGAGAGTGAAGCAGCCGAGGAGGCCGAGGATGGAGAAGATGCGGGGGTATAGGCGGTGTTGTTTGGGGAGTTGGAGGGCGGAGAGGTTTGTGAGGCCGTAGTAGATGAGAACGGTGAGTGCGGAGAGGGACCATGCGGTTTTGATTGAGCCTAGGGTTGTGAGGAGGAGGATGATGATGGCAACGAGGATGATCGCGAAGGTGGGGTTGTGTTGTTGGTTTAGAAGGCTGAAGGGTTGAGGGAGGTGATGGTTACGTGCCATGGCGAAGACGACGCGTGAGAGGCCGAGGATTAGGTTGAGGAGAACGGTGAGAGTGGCGAGAATGGCGCCGAGGGCGATGATGGTGATGAGGAGGTTGGGCTTTGGCAGTTGTGAAGAAATTTGTTCAAGCGCGGTGCCTGAGACGGCGGCTTTGTAGAAATCATCGGGTGTGGCAATCTTAAGCGCGAGATAGGCGATGGTGGTGTAGAGGATGGCGGTGAGTAAAACGGTGAAGATGACGGCGAGTGGGATATTGCGTTTAGGTTGTGTGATTTCTTCTCCCATGGTGGCGATGCGGCCGTAACCTGTGTAGGCAACGAAGATGAGGGCAGCTGCGGGGAAGAGGGATTGATAACTGTTTTTAAGGGGTTCTTGCGCAAGTGCTGATTGTGGTGGTGAGGTCGGGCTATCCGCAAGATAGATCATGCATGCGATAATGAAGGTGAGGAGTGAAGCGAGGACGAGGAGAATGAGGGTAATATTGAATTGGTTTGAACGTCGAAGTCCAGTGAGGATGACGATGGTGAGGGCGATGATGGCGAGAAGCCCGAGGATGGTTGGCGTGATGGATGGGAGGTTGAGCGTTGTGTAGTGATTGATTAGACGTATGAAGTTGTTGGCGAATGCGAGTGATGCGGCGGAGGCTGAGGCGGATTTGGCGGTAAGGAAGAGGATACCTGCGAGGAGGCCGAGGAATGGATGGAGATAGATGCGTGCGTATTGGTATGTTCCACCGGCAATGGGGTGAGCGGCGGCGAGTTGAGCGGATGAAAGTGCGTTACATAGAGCGAGGAGTCCTGCGAGAATAACGGCGATGGGTGTGAGGTATTGAGCGTGGTAGGCGCCGAGGCCTAGGGAGACGTAGATGCCGGTGCCGATCATGGAGCCGAGGCCGAGGGCGATGGCGCCGGGAAGGCCGACGATGCGTTTGAGGGTGGGTTGAGAAGATGAATTGGAGGATTGATTCACGATTTGATCTCAGGCAATGGTCATGGATATGAATCGAAGATGTGTATTGTTGTGTGGATGGAGGGTGATGCCAAGTGTTAAAATTGTGTATATGGGGAAATCGCGGAGTGAATGGTTGCAGGGCTGGGAATGATGAGGAAATAAAGTGCGATGGTGGGAGAATGGGTGGAATGGGGGTGGTGGAAGCCGATAAAGGTGGGGTATGATGTTGAGCAGTAAATTGTGTTGAAAGGAGCATTCCGTGGATTATGCGAATATGGCTTTTGGATGTGTGGTAGGACTTGGGCTTGCGGCTGCGTGTGGTTTCAGGGTGTTTGTGCCGTTACTGGCGATTTCGGTCGCACAGTATGCGGGGCATATGCCGATTGAGATCGCTGAGAATATGGAGTGGATTGGATCGCCTGCAGCGATCGTAGCGTTGTCGGTTGCAACGGGATTAGAGATCGCGGGGTATTATGTTCCGTGGATTGATAATGCGTTGGATACGGTGGCCTCCCCTGCTGCGGTTGTTGCGGGTACGTTGGCGGCAGCATCGTTTGCTGGTGATATGAGTCCGATGTTGCAGTGGTCGGCTGCTGCGATCGGTGGTGGATCGATTGCTGGCATTACGCAGGCAACGACGGTTGTGACACGTGCGATATCAACAGTAACGACTGGTGGATTGGGAAATCCTGTTGTTGCAACAGTTGAGACGGGTTCATCATTGTTAATAACTCTTGCATTAGTTGTTTTGCCAATCGCGATCGGTGCGGTGCTTGTTGGATTGCTTTTATACTTCATTATTAGGCTTTTTATGAAAAAACGCGGTGCAAGGAAGGCTGTGGTTGAAGCTCAGGTTGCATAATAACTCTAATAAAACTGCATATTTTATACATATGAATACTTAACATCAGTACCTAAGTTGCTGTGTTAGAGCCCTATTACGGTAAATACGGAGAGCAATTTACTGCAATAGGGCTCATGATATTTGTAATCTCAGACCGATATTCTTTAGTGTTCAGTGAGATGTTTATTCGTTCAAAAAGAAAAACCGTACCTCTGGTCGTTAGTTAACTGGACCCCCCCGACGACCAGGGGTTTTTTTTTGCCTATGTTTTCTGATGCGTTATTGGCCTTGCGTTCATGATGATCATGCAGTGGTTGATTAGTTAGTTGGATGAGATTGGTGAGAATCAAATCGATGAAATGTCGCTTAATATTATTTATGTTTTGAACCTAAACTGAAGTATGTTGAAGTTTTTTCAGAAGTATGCTGAATTGTCATAATTAAGCGGTTATTAACTTGTCTCGTTTAAAGAATGGTATAAACTTACATATCTGAAAATTAATACGTTCATGTCTTTGATTCTGAATCAGCTTACCTAATATAAAATGGTTTAACGGACATGACTGTGTTATTGGTTGAATGCATCGTGGTGAGGTGATCGTACTGAGCTGCGTAGGAAATTTGTTTACAGCTAACCGTGCGGGTTAGTTAAAGCGAGATATGATTAATAATCATGATTGAATCAACAGTACTAGAAACACGGCCTCGTTCGGAACAAGATGCGTATCATAATCTGCTTGAATTAACGTACGTTAATGATAGTGGGATTCACGGCAAAGGTTTGTTTGCCAAGCAATTGATTTCGAAAGGCACAGTGATTGGTCAGATCATTGGTTCGCCTACAACGATTGATGGGGATCATGTTCTTTGGATTACGGATGATCTTGGGATTCATGTGATGAATAATTTACGTTACATCAATCACGCGCCTGAACCGACGGCTGCTTATTATGATGATGGTGAAGTTGTTGCACTAAGAGATATCTATCCTGATGAAGAGATCACGCATGATTACAATGGTGATAGTGCAGACTGGTTGGGTGAAGTTGAAGAATTCGATGAAGACTAAAAATTACTTGATCTAATTTAAACAAATAGAGCTGAAAAGGCTTTAAATATAGGCATAAAATAATTGTGACAGTCAGCAAATAAGTTGGCTGTCTTTTTATGTGCGTTGATTGTTAGGTTATGGAGTTAGTATTCAACAAAGGTGACGATGTTGCCTGAGGGATCGGAGACGTGAGCCATGTGGCCGCCCCAATCCTGTTCGGATGGTTCAGCAACAATGCAATCGGGGTCAAAGGCTTTGAGTGTGTGGCATATGGCGGCAATGTTTTCGTGATGAAATGAGATACCGGTGAAGCGGCCGACAAGTTCAGCTTCTTCTGTGTTTGATAAGTCAACGGTTTCGAGAATAAGGTTGAGATCGCCTGGTCGATAGACGAGATATCCTTCTTCTGAGCCGTCGGATATACATTCGAGGCCTAATGCTTTTTCATAGAAGATACGAGCGTTATCAAGATCGTTGACGAATACACGTATGCTGTCGATGCGCATGTGATTGCTCCTGAAATGAGACGGATGCACGAACAACTGCTTGGATTTTTATATGTGTAAGCGTACCACAGGTTGCGGCTTATGGATGCGCTGGATTTCAGCAGTCTAACCAAGTATAAAGATTACAAGAATGACAATTTAACACTTAATGCTATTTGCGAAGTATTTAGATTGATTACAACGCTACGTATTGAATAACTAGTCCATTTTTAAAAATTCTAGGAGTACCTTTGCATGTCTAAAGAATCATACAATTATGTGTGCTTTTTTCTCAGCCTGCCAACGGTACTATTATTGCCTGCATTATTCCTAGTTAGATTCTACAGCGACTCATTTCGTCCACATTCTAATTTTGCGTTTACCATTGCCTGCATTTATCTACTTAATCTACCAATTAGCGTCATCGCCCTTGGAACAGGTCTCTGCAGAGTCAAATCATTTGTGATAATTGACAGCTATTGGCTTATTGGGATGGGGTTATCTGCGTGTAATCTTGTTTATACTTTGATGATTATGATTACCTAGTTTACGATTATCCTCAAAAGTGCGCATAAAAAAAGAGCCTCTCAAGGTTTACCTTAAGAGGCTCATAAAGCCGGCAATGATCTACTTTCGCGCAGTGGCACTATCATCGACGTAGTGGGCTTAACTTCCGAGTTCGGAATGGGATCGGGTGTGGCCCCACCACTGTGGTCACCGGCAAAGGACTAACTCGCTGTTAAGCGAACCAGTCCACTGCTTTAGTGGATGGTCAATTACAAATCCCTAACTCTCTTTTAAGAGCAAGCTCTCAAAGGTGCCTGAATCAGGTGGGTTGGGGGAACCTGACCCAGGCGTTAGGGGTCTGTGCTGTATCGGGATGTGAACCTGTTGAAGTTTTTAGATTTAGCATCCTGACCAGTGATCGTGTTAGCGATCGTTGGTCGGAATGAGTAAGCGATCGACCGTTAGTATAGCTCAGCTGAAGATATCTCTATCCTTACACCTGCTACCTATCAACCTTGTCGTCTACAAGGGGTCTCTCGCACACTAGGTGTGCATGCAATACTAATCTCGAGGGAGGCTTCCCACTTAGATGCTTTCAGCGGTTATCCCTGCCGTACTTAGCTACCCAGCGGTGGACTTAGCAGTCCAACTGGCTCACCAGGGGTACGTCCTTCCTAATCCTCTCGTACTAAAGAAGAATCCTCTCAATATTGCTACGCCCACAGCAGATAGGGACCGACCTGGCTCACGCCGGTCTGAACCCAGCTCGCGTGCCTCTTTAATGGGCGAACAGCCCAACCCTTGGGACCGCCTTCAGCCCCAGGATGAGACGAGCCGACATCGAGGTGCCAAACCGCTTCGCCGCTATGGACGCTCGGAAGCGATCAGCCTGTTATCCCCGGGGTACCTTTTATCCGTTGAGCGATAGCCCTTCCACTCGGAACTACCGGATCACTAGAGCCTACTTTCGTAACTGCTCGACGAGTATGTCTCGCAGTAAAGCTGGCTTATGCTCTTACACTCTAAAATACGGTTTCCAACCGTATTGAGCCAACCTTTGCACTCCTCCGTTACTCTTTAGGAGGAGACCGCCCCAGTCAAACTGCCCAGCTAACACTGTACCTCATCCTGATTCAAGGAGAGAGGTTAGGTCAAAATTATAAACAGGGTGGTATTTCAAGGACGGCTCCACCCGGACCAGAGTCCGGGGTTCAAAGCCTCCCACCTATCCTACGCGGTTTAAAACCTTGGCCAATATCAGCCTACAGTAAAGGTCCACGGGGTCTTTCCGTCTTGCTGCGGGTACGCGGTATCTTCACCGCGACTTCTATTTCACCGAGTCGGTTGTTGAGACAGTGCTCCAGTGGTTACGCCATTCATGCGCGTCGGAACTTACCCGACAAGGAACTTCGCTACCTTAGGACCGTCATAGTTACGGCCGCCATTGACCGGTGCTTTAGTCGTAAGCTTCGCCGAAGCTAACCTACTTCCTTAACATTCCGGCATCGAGCAGGCGTCAGACTGTATACTTCCTCTTGCGAGTTTGCACAGTCCTGTGTTTTTGATAAACAGTCCCCAGAGCCTTTTCTCTGCGCCCTTCTCCGAAGAGTGAGGGCCCCCTTATCGCGAACTTACGGGGTGAATTTGCCTAATTCCTTAACAACCGTTCTCTCGAGCGCCTTAGATTATTCATCACGTCTACCTGTGTCAGTTTTAGTACGGACACTATCTTTGTCCACGAACGCTATTTCTGGGAACTCTCTTCGCCATCTTATGGTTCTAAGCCCTCGCCCTTGCGGGAACCTCCACGTCTATTCGGAGGCATGACCACGAGAATTCGTCACGTCGCTTCAATCGCAGATAGTGGTGCAGGAATATTAACCTGCTGCCCATCGACTACGCCTTTCGGCCTTGCCTTAGGATCCGACTAACCCTGGGCGGATTTACCTTCCCCAGGAAACCTTAGACTTTCGGCGAACAGGATTTTCACCTGTTTTATCGTTACTCAAGCCGGCATAATCACTTGTTACCGCTCCACAGAACGTTGCCCGTTCTGCTTCATCGCTGATAACAACGCTCCTCTACCAATATTAAAATATTCCGCAGCTTCGGTTTCTAACTTATTCCCGATCATTATCGGCGCTAGAGTCCTCGACCAGTGAGCTATTACGCACTCTTTAAATGGTGGCTGCTTCTAAGCCAACATCCTGGCTGTCTTTGCACTCTAACTTCCTTAAGAACTAAGAAAGAATTGGGGACCTTAGCTGGCGGTCTGGGTTGTTTCCCTTTTGACTACGAAGATTATCCCCCGCAGTCTGACTCCCGTGATAGAGGCGTATGGTATTCGGAGTTTGGCTGAAGTGGGTACAGCGATGCCGCCCCATCCTCAATCAGTGTCTCTACCCCCATACGCTATAACACGAGGCTAGCCCTAAAGCTATTTCGAGGAGAACGAGATATCTCCAGGTTTGATTAGACTTTGACTCCTCCCCACAGCTCATCCCACAACTTTTCAACGTTGACGGGTGCGGTCCTCCAGAAGGTTTTACCCTTCCTTCAACCTGGCCATGGGTAGATCACCTGGTTTCGCGTCTAATCCCTGCAACTCAGCGCCCATTTAAGACTCGCTTTCGCTTCGACTACGCCTGGGTAAGGCTTAATCTTGCTACAGAGATTAACTCGCCGGCTCATTATGCAAAAGGCACGCGGTCACCATCCGAAGATGGCTCCCACAGCTTGTAAGTATGCGGTTTCAGGTACTTTTAACTTCCCTTATCGGGGAACTTTTCAAATTTCAGTCACCCTACTGTTACGCTATCGGTCATCAAGTAGTATTTAGCCTTGGAGGGTGGACCCTCCAGCTTCACGCCGAGTTTCACGGGCTCGACGCTACTCTGGTGCACCTAGGTCGGTATCTATTCTCGCTACGGGACTATCACCCTCTATAGTTGAACTTTCCAGAACATTCGCAAAAACATACTCCGTACCACATTGGTGTCCGCAACCCCAGTCCGAAGACTGGTTTGGGCTATTCCGATTTCGCTCGCCGCTACTGACGGAATCGAGGTTTCTTTATATTCCTCTAGCTACTTAGATGTTTCAGTTCGCTAGGTTCGCCTCGCTATCCTATACATTCAGATAGCGATAACTCCGAAGAGTTGGGTTTCCCCATTCAGAGATCCACAGATCAAAGCTTGTTTGCCAGCTCCCTGTGGCTTATCGCAGGCTACAACGTCTTTCATCGCCTCTTGATGCCAATTCATCCACCACATACTCTTAATAGCTTAATCATTCCGACCAAAGATCGATGTGATCGATCAACAGTCATAAAAAATTAAGATGCATTTATCTAAGAATTTTCGACAGATTGTTATTTCTATTTCTCGGTACAGCACAGTTACACAATTGGGATGCGTGTAACTGACCTATCCACTTGTCAAAGAGCTCAGTCTTAACCGTCAATCGTAATCGACTGCCTTAACTGCCTGCCGCTGCAGGTGGTTGACACTTAGTTACTTAAGTGGCTGCCACTCGAAGCGGGACGAGAATTTTAACTTTACATTCGCTCGTGTCAAGCTCATGTCTTCGCTGTGGAAAACAAGGCTTTAATCAGAAGTGCTTATTTCAGCAGGGGTTACTAAATTTTCACTTCTGCTCATCAGTGTGCTAGTCAGTCGCGTTTGCGTTTGGCGCTGCTCACTGGGGAGATGCGTAAGTTTACGGATCTCCAGCCCCCTGTCAAACTCACTCGTTACTCACAAGAATGATTGTCAATGCTTTTTTAAGCCAATTCCGCTAAGCCATGGTAAAATATATACTTATGCCTTATCCACATTTTATGCGTTTCCACATATTCTGGTCCAACCGCAGTTTTTAGTTTACTGATTAAAAACAAAAAAGACTTCAAAATCTCAAAAACATCTCACGCTGTGTTCATGATTACTCCAATATGAGCCTAATATTGGATCAATATTCCATAATTATACCCATGCAGCCCCACCCTCATCCGCTAGCAACATAATTGTGAGCACCCAAACTTATAAGAAAGTCCGTAAACATCATCGTGAGGTAGGATCATCTGAAAGTACGGATAACACCTCAGATATACACATATTGTTCAAATCTAGCAGCGACATGCGAAATTCGGAGAATTTGTTAAACTGTTCCGCGTCCTTGAGGGATAAGATCCTTTGAGGCAGATAAATTAGATCAAAATAGCCTTCAACAGAAACCCCTCGGTGGGGTGCCAGAGCGGTTGAATGGACCGGTTTTGAAAACCGGCGTACACTTCGGTGTACCGTGGGTTCGAATCCCACCCCCACCGCTTCATAAAGCTCATAAGTACCTTTAAAACAAGGTTATTATGAGCTTTTTTTATGCGCAAATCAGGCTCCTCTTCAGAACGTGATTTTCGCATGTTATCGCTGTTGTCCGCATGTTTTCGTACTGATTCCGGACAACTAGGCGGACAACTAACCTGTTGTCCGTCCGAAATACCGGCCTTTGGAAGCTGCTTTTTGGGTGTGAATGTCAGATCTGGGAATGCTTCGACAGCACTAATCTGATCCTCCATAAATCCAGTGGTGTACCGATTGGTTAGTGTTGGCGTGGAATGCCTCGCCAAATCCTGAGTAGTTTTTAGATGCGCTCCACTTCGGCCAATATGGGTAACGAATGAGTGGCGGAGTGAGTGGAAGTCGGCAAATCTGCCCTACCCGTCTTGATATCCAATCCCAGCAGCTTCAATATCTGGCTTAAAGATGAGCTTGGCCACGTTATTCTTGGGCGGCATATTGAATAATGGCTCATCATCCAACCTTGTCGTTAAGAATTGACGCAGCAAATCATCACTCTCTGGCTTCAATGGCTGACGGTCTTCCCGTTTTCGCTTGCTGTAGGCAGCATCTACCACCACATAAGCCTCTCCCTCATCAAAAACGATGGAATTCTTGGTCAGACTTCGCAATTCAGACGACCTGATCCCCGTTTCCATCGCCAACCTATATAGAATCGCTCGCTCTAACCCTGTCATTTCCCAAGATGGACGGCCACCGACCATACGACCACGCCGAGTTTTGCTGTGTAATGTGGCATCGAGCAGCTTTTGCATTTCCTTAACAGACAAAGCTCGCCGCTCATGCCTGCGATCCACTTTTGCATTCAGCGTAGATAAATGCTCAATCGGAGATTGGCTTGCCCGCCCGTTCGTAACCATCCATTTACAGAACTGCTTAATTGCCTGCACGTAGAAATTGAATGTTTGAGGACTCATCCCCTGCTTCTCACCCACTGGCTGACGCAGCTTGTGCAAATATGCTTCAATCTTGGTGACTGAGATATCGCCCCAAGTCGCAAACTTGCACCCTTTGACAATCGCTTTAACACGATTCACCTTGAGCTTCACGTATTCATCTGAATTACCTTTGGCCTGCAGAGATAATTCAAAATCATTCACATGATGCAGCAGATGATCCGTATGAGCTAGATATCTCTTCTCCAGCAAATCAATCTTCATCATCCGTTCACGCAATGGCTTTGGTGCAGTTTCCAACCATTCATGCAAAGTCGGATCTAACGGCATGCCGGTAATGCGTGAATTAATAATTATTTTCAATTTACGCATTAATTCATTTGCAACCGCTTTATCTGAATCGATTGCCCACCGTCTTACGATCTGATTATGATCTGAAAATTCAAGATACCATTTTTTTGTTTCTTGGATTTTTCCTGTTTCTTTATCTTTATATTTACGTTTAAATAATCGCATTTTTATTTACTAAACCCTATTTTTCGGAATACTGAAAAGCATTTATTCAATATTTACTTAATTTCCAGTATTTATTTACTCAATCTAGAAATTGGTATTTTGAAATATTCATTTTTATTTACAGGAAATAGAAAAACCTAATTAATTCCTGTAAAAACTGATTATTATCCTAGAAATGAGTAATTTCAGCCAATATTTAATGTTTCTCTAGCTCGTATTTTGCTGAATTTACTCACGAATTTCTGTTTTATTTCAAAATACCATCATTAACTTACGCCTTACCCTCTACTGACACTGACACAACCTCCCCCCGGAAGTAAATTCTCAGCGCTATTCACACTAAATCGCATCAGTTCTGTCAGTGTCAGTACCGCCTTTCAATACGAATTGCTGTGTAGGTCTACCGCCTTGCTGACTTGTGGGCGCGCTCACCCATTCACCAATTCCAGCCAATACCAACGCATCAAGTTTCTGCTTGGCTGCATCCACACTTTTGTAACAAGGCCCCGACCGCATTAGATCACGCGGCGTTATCCTGCCGCCCTTCTTCTGCACCAATTCGATAATCTGCCGATATTCGCGGCTCGATTCATCCTCACGCAACATGCTATAAACACGCTTCGTTTCATTACAAAACCAACCGATCAATTCAATCGCCTGAATCATGCTTAATGAATCAATACACTCCGAATTCGCATCGCTATCACCATCCGCAATTCGGATCATGTGAACGAGTAAAGCCAATCTTGCGGCGTACGCTTCGAGCTTTGACCATGCAGCCGCAAGATCACCCGCCAAGTTTGCCTGCCGCTGATTATGGTCGTTGTAGAAGTTAATCCAGATCTGCTGCGCCTCTGCATCTAACGGCCAATTGACTGGCTCATCATCTGCAGCAAACTGCAAACTAAGCAAACCCTCAAATATCTGATCCATACGCTGCTGCAATATTGGATCAACATTCGTGTCCGTCCAGCTCTTCGCCTTACGTGGCGGGTTCGCCATGAGAAACCTTGCAGCCAAACCGTTCTCGATGTTTTTGCGTCCTAACGCTCTTCGCATCGCATCGGGTTGAATCCCGCCTGTAATACAGATCGAAGCTCTGGGGACATAAATCACCGGCGTATTGCCTGATTTACGATCTACCTGCAAAGGATTGCCTTGAAACATTTCAAGATACGCAGCCACATCACCACTGCCCTGTTTATACGCATTCATGGATTCGAAGAATCCTGCAAGCTCATCGCGCGTCACTAAGATTCCGCGCGGATTATCTTGCAACCTGCTTGCCAATGCTTCAATCGTGATATCGTTGCACAAGTAGCGGCGCAGTTGCGGAGCTTGCGGTTTTGTAGGCTGCTCGCTGTTCTTGCTTTTACGCCACGCCTTACAACGATCTTCATAATCAAGCAGCTCCGCTTCGTATGCTTCCTGCTGGATCTCGAACTCCTCATTAGCCGTGCGCTGTATTGTTTGCAGATACTGCAGCGCGATACGCTGCGCTGGCGTTTTATGCGTACCTGACTCGCCAATCACTGCTGTCCAGATGATGCAAGGCTCACTCCAATCGTTTTTTAGCTGTATACGCTGCGTATTACCGACTGCAGCAGCCAAAGCGCTGATTAGAGGCATCGCTACGTAAGCATCGTCACAGCCTATAGACTGCGCCGCTTGCTCTACGTACTGTGCTACAGCTTCAGGCAGCGCGTAGGTAGGAAACGCCTTGTACTGCTGCGGCACTGCTACGCTTACGCTAGGTAAATAAAGCTGGCTCATGCTGCACCTCCTAGCTCTACCGCTACGCTATGGCTAGGCTTAGCGCTGATTAGATTAGCTAGATCGTTAGCTGTAGCGCCAACGCGTAGCCACGCACGCATATCCTTATGCGCTGCAGGCGGCGTAACCACTAGCGTAGCGTAGCCGTGGCTAGCTAGCTGCTTGGCTAGCGCTGCTGCGCCTTGCTGCCCAGGCTTATCGTGATCGCTAGCTATGACTAGCTGCGCGGGCTTTAGCTGTTGCACGTAAGCTAGTAGCTGCGCTGTACCACCGCTACAGCTTGGCCTGCCAATAGCTGCAGCGCCAAGATCAAGCAGCGCGGCTGTATCTGTTGGCCCCTCAGCTATAAGCAAAGTTTGCACTGGCTCCGCTGGGCTGCGTAGCTGCTTAGGAATAAATAATCCCTGCTTGCTGCCTTTGATAGCCCACTTCTTACCGTGATCGTTACGCAGCCGAATCCCGCTGTATGCGCTAGAATCGCGCATCATCGGAAACGTCCACGCTGCCTGCTTATTGTTCCAGCCAGCTTCTAGCTGCTCTAAGCTCCGCACGCTTACGCCTAGATTATCACTCAGCTTATAAAGCCCGATCTCTTTAGCTTTCAAGTGATACAGTTGCGAGAAAGATCGCCATTCATTCGAATGAATTTCAGGTTCTACCGCTTTACGCATTACCACTGGAGGAACGAAGGAGGTTGTGTCAGTGTCAGTTCCGGAGGTAAGCTTGTGGAGGAAACCATTGTTTCTTGTTTCCAGCACGCAGCCTTCACTCACACGCATACAAATACAAACCTGCCCATCACTGCTAACACTACACCAATCCGGCTTGCCACAGATCGGGCAAGGATTACCTCGCCCAACCCGCACAAACTCCGATCCATTTGAAGGGAATTGCTGATAACTCACGCAGCACCTCCCTTCATCTCATTCCAGCGAAGCATGTTCGGCGTACCTGCATCAATCCATGCTTTCACTTCTTGAACTGACCAACGCACCACGCCACCAATACGCGATGGTTTAGGCAGCAACCCCTTGTTTTTCATCCTGTAAATGTGAGACTGGCTCACGCCCAACGAAATAGCCAAATCCTTGACTGTCCACAGAAGCTTTTCCGCTTGCTCCTTACGCTTGGTATCCATCCGATACCTCCTAACAAAAGGTTTTGATTCTCATGGGTATGCATACACTTGCATCCCTTCCAAAACCTTAAATTAGGGCATAATTTCCGATTTCCTCAGACATCACCCTCAGGACATTTGGCGCAGAATTTTGTCCTCAGCAAATTGATAAAATTAAAGGATTTAAAGCAATTACTCCGCAAATACTTTTTTGCCTGAAAAATGGCTGAACCACGTTTTTACAATAGGCTTGTGTCTTTGAATTGCTTTGCTGATTGCATCAGGGCTATCTGGCAAATCACGATCCACTAACTTGCCTTCCCAATCACGCGATACTGCATCAAACAAAGCACGCAGTTCAAAACTGTCCAGTTTGTATCCTGCTTGCTCTGCAGCCACTGCAACGTAAGTTGCATAATGTACCTTCAATTTCTTCATCGTAAATGGCGGCGAAGGCTTGCCTACAATCGCATTGGATATCATTTTGCGCTTGAACTCATCTGCGGAAAGCAGCAGCATGTGAACCTGATTTACAATCAGTGGATCACGCAACAGACCTTTATCCAATCTCAGCAGCTTATCTATAGCTTGCAAATCACCGCTTCGAGCTTGGCGATACAGATTAAAATGAAGCTCACCATACAAAATCATGCAAGGTAGATGCACCGTACAGTTAAACGCGCCCAGTAATTCCAATTCAGGGTCAATATTTTCGACATCAATATTCTTTTCTCCTTGCTGAAACTCACTGAATAGTTGCATCATTTCCTGAACTTCTGGCACTGATTGAACATAGGCAATGATCGCTTCTTGTCCTTTTTCTGCTCCTAATTTTTGAAGATAATCCGAATCTCTCTCCATAATTGAATCCATTGCAGCTTCAAGCTGTTGCTGCATTTCTTCAAATTGCGCATCAGGATTCATCATCTTCAAGCTGTTCTGCAAATACCACTTGCGTTTACGATAGAATTTCAGCCACAGTGAAGAGGAAATTCGCTGATCCTCAGAAAAATACTGCCCGTTTTGTACCGCATGATAAGCATGCCAAATCGTCTCTAACTCAGGCACAAAAGTTTTAGCAAGATTCTGAACATACTCAGGACGTGATTTACACCATTTACTCAAATGCTTCATCGCTACAGATTAATGATGTAAGCGACCTTATCAAATCGGAACCTCTTCATTGATTTCATCCCATCGCCCGACAGCTTGAATCAGTACGTGCTTGAGAATGTCCGCATCGGCGAAATGAATGTAATCCTCGACCAAAGGTGGTAACTTGGGTAGTTTGTCGATCTCTGGCAACTCATCGCCGATCATGTCGAGCAGGAAAAGGAGTTTGAGGTGCGAAACGGTTGTATGTTACAGTACTGGCGAGGCTGGTTTTACAGGTGGAGCATTCAGAATACGTGTTATCTGGTCAGCTTGGATTAGCTGAAACGGATTCGGAACATTGTCGCAATGAACCTTCACGCTATCGCCACAATTCGGACAGAATACGAGGTGTAACATAAAGTAAACCTCCGGCCTCTCAAAAGTTTTGAATCGACGTACAGAAATGACTTCATATCTTCCGGGGGCGCATAAAAATGGGGTGCTGTTTGTGTGTCTCAAACGGAGGCTTAGCACTGCCCGTACGAGAAACACAACAAAACAGCCCCCCTTTCCGGGTGCGTGATTCTTGTACGCTCTAGTGTTTAAAAATACTAATTTTGGGTCGAACACATGTATGTTCTTCGCAGAACTTACTTTTTCATTTGTCGGCAGCTACAAACATGTGCAATTCTTAAACATGTCTTTCGTAGCACTAAGAAATATTATGATACTGCTCCACCTATTCGCAAACTTATTCACCCAACATAATTCATCAATAGCAAACTATCTTTCATATCTATCAAAACAATAGAAAAAATTAATTGGTCGTTAGATTTCATTTTTATGACCACAACCACTTGTTTTAATAAACATTTCAGCCACCTTTTCATGGCTTATAAAATCAATAAAATTCCACTTGTTACCTAGCGACTGTGTCATTTGAAATACTTACTAGTGCATATCCCCAACATGTTAAATGTATAGTGAATATTTTTATCTTCCGTGATAAACACAATCTCAAATTGCTCATCGGCGAAATTATCTAAGCTGGGAAAATCTCGGTATAGTAATAAATAATGTTCCTCTTCAAATTTTATGTTCTTGTTTGAGTCTAAAAACTCATAATAATTAAGTCCAATATTTTCATCATCTCTTTCATGTTGAATATCTATATTGGGAACATCATCAAAGCTGATAATTTTATTTAGCTTATTCGAATCTCTTTCATCAAAACAATAAATCATTTCTTTATCATAATCTACAACGAGTTCCCAATATAAAATGGTACTTTGGACATAATAAAATCTACTGTTACCAATAAATGACTCTTTTACGTCATTATAACTCATACCAAGGGTAAGATTGATGTTAATATTGTTCGCATGTTTTTCAGTAGAGCAGCCTAAAAGTAACAAAAAAACATAAACATTAAACATCATAAAAAGTAACATGTGCAGTCGAAAATGTATTTTATGTATTTTATAAATTTTACGCACCTTGAATATCTGTACTACCTCGATCAATCGGCGATGCGGGTACAAACACATCTGGGCCTACCGGAGATCTTCTTCCATAACCTGGAAGCGCACCATCCTGTCCCGGACTAGTTGTGTGTATGAACCCCCTAACATTACAGCCGGTTTCCGCTGCAATTACTTCCAAAAGTATTCGATCAAAACCACTGTGACATGTACGAATCGTGATCATACACGGCTCACAAAATTTAATATTTCCAAACTCTTGAGGGATGTGCTTCGAATATTTATCAATGATATTGCTATCTATTGTAGAATTACCCACCCCAACAGTTGTTGTTGGAACAAAAAAACCTTTATTACCATGGCCAATAACATCTAAATATTTCACACAATTTTTCTTATCTGGACACATTTCATCCAACTCATCGTTAACCGATTCTGCTAGATTTGAAGTGTCATCAATAGATACTAACCTATAACCGCCGGCGTTAGCATACAAATGCGATTTAGATTCACCATCCCATAATCTTTTGCCTTCTTTACGAGGTGGTCCCTCAGGATAAAATTCTGCCGGAAAAGTCCGAGGGAAATTCGGAACTGTCACAATATGCTCCTCATGGTTACTTTCAGAACAGTATCCGCTCCAATCAAGTCGCTGGATAGGATGCGACTTTTCGTATTGATATGAATTATATGAATCCACATAAATCATCCAATCTCTTTGCATAAACCGCCCGAGCTTTGGATTGTACATCGCCATGGCATCGGTCGAGCAGAGCATCAATGTAAAAACTGCAATAAGCACTGGTAGAGCTGGTTTCAAACGCATCATATTTTACCCCTTCATCTGGGAAGCTTTGATTACTGATTTATTCTGTTTGGGTTTGGTAACTGCTGAACTTGAACGCCAAACGGCTTGGGTGATTGTGGCAAAACTGTATCTAGTGGATCTTGTAAATCGTGCCCATTCGGTATTTGTGGTTTCTTCTTTTTCTGTGGTCCATTGTTCGCCTGAAGAAGCATCTGCTGTAACTCAGGTGTTTTAGTTTGATAATCACTAACTTGGGCGGCTCTTAAAAACCATGCACTAAAACACGGCCTACTACCATCCGAGCGAAATGCATTTTCATAACACCTGGTTGCAAAAGCATACTGACCAACATCCATCGCATGATGCCCGCGCGCGGCCATAAACTGTGCAAACTCTTCCGCAGGACTAAGTGACACCAAGTAGCCGTTCTTTAAAACCTCTTGCTCTGTCAAAATTCTTGGCCATGCGCGGTAGTAATCATCGTTATATCGATTAAAACCATTGGTCGTTTCGATGTTAAAACTTTCGCCTATGCTGTATTTCGGCTTCACATACCAATCAGTGTTTGAAGTATCCCAACGCACAAAAATATGTGAATCGGTCGTCACTAACTTAAGTGGATAACCAAGCCTTCTACCAACGGCAACATAGAGTACTGGCATGGATACGCAAGTTCCGCCTGGCGTATCGGCTGTCGTTTTACCTGAAGCAGGAATCATACCGTGAATAAATGCGACAGAAGGATCCGTAAAACTAAAGCTATTGATTGCTTCAGGATTATATTTAATGTTCAAATCTTCATAGAGTACTTGAGTGAGCATTTCGGCTCGGTACTGAGCTTCACTATTGCCGTAGTGCTTAGCAAAAAGCGGATCGTTCACACGGTAAAGGTGACGATCTGTTTCATAGGCAACCCGTTGCGCCCACTCATCCAGTTTCTTTAATGCATGCTCAACATCCAATTCCCTTGTGGCAGGTAACTCACTAGCACAAAGCAGGTTAATGCGAGCAATATCGACCTTATCTAACTTTTCTTTCGGTAAATCTAATAATTCATTGAGTGTCTTAGGCTCAATCTTAAAATTGGAGTGGAGCTTAGTTTGTGAGACGGCCAAATCCGCATTCTTATTCAAAACAGTCGGGTTATTCAAAGGTTTGGAATCACGTCCCTCTGTAAACCAGTTCGGTTGTATTGAGATAACCGTCAACAGACCTGCTGCAAAGAACGTTAAAGCAAATAATGACCGATTCAGTATCTTCTTTTGATGGGAGGATGTGGGCACAGCAACAGATTCCGCTTGATCGCATTTTCGCCGTATCGGCTTTGAATGACGTTTTTGCCCCATTATTTGTTGCCTACAAATTAAAACAAGATTTATGTGTATTATGATTTGCTTAATCCATTCGTCAAGACTTTTACGACACTTACTTTTTATACACATAATCAAGGATATATTTTCTCAATAAATGCCACTGAAAGGGCGATATGTACACTCAACCTCATCTTTTTATTCGCTACCATTTCTACGTTTATGGCTTCTCAAATCTTCTTGTTAACATCAGTGTACACTTCGGTGTACCGTGGGTTCGAATCCCTTCCCCACCGCTTATATAAAGCATCTTGCTTATGCGAGAGGCTTTTTTCATGTTCTGATTGGTATTTACATGTATTCAAAGATCATTTCATCTGAGCTATTGGTATCTTGATATATATCACTTGAGGGCTTGATGGATGAATCCTATTCGGCACATAATTTTAATGGGTGTGTGTGGCAGCGGAAAGACGATTATCGGCAAGGAGTTATCACATCGAATTGGGTGGCCATTCGTTGAAGGTGATCTGTTTCACAACAAATCCAATATTGCAAAGATGCGAAATGGTGAAGCACTGACAACGCCCGATCGCATTCCCTGGCTCGAAAGACTTAATGCTGAATTGATTGAATATGAGCAAGCAGAGGTGTCGGTGATCTTGAGCTGCTCAGCTTTAAAGTACGATTATAGACATATTCTGGCTACAAACTTGGTCACCCTACCTCGTTTTGTTTATCTCAAAGTTAGCGAAGAAGAAGCCACGATACGGCTACAAAAACGTAACGACCACTTTATGCCAGTTTCACTGATTCATTCACAATTCGAAGCACTAGAAGAACCAACAAAAGAAGATGCTTTGCATATCGTTGCTGATGAAGATGTAGAGTCAGTGATCCAGCATATCATTGTGGATCTAATTTAACGAACAGCTAGTAGACGCAATCAAAAAAGGCTGAATACTCAGCCTTTTTTGATTCTATTTATAACTTAAAATGTTAGTGTGACATTTCACGTCGGTAATACAAGCCGGGCTGTGTAGGCTGGATTGAGTTGCCAACTTGTGGTGTGCACAATACCCAGTGCTTAGGCTCAACTTCGTATAAACGCGCATCTTTGCCACCATAGCCAAGCTCTGGGTCTGGTGTGGTGACATGTGGTTCGACATCGTATCCCTCTGGAAAATCATCTGGGATTGTTGCGCCATCGGTGACTGTAGGAAGACGTGTAACACTTTGGCCAAGTACAGGCATCGACTTGAGGAGGCCACGGGTATATGGGTGTAGTGGGCGCTCGAAAATTGTCTCTACTGCAGCAAACTCGAGTACACGTCCAGCATACATAACTGCAACAACGTCTGCGTTTTCAGCGACAACGCCGAGGTCGTGAGTGATGAGCATGATAGACATGTCTTTGGTTTCTTGGAGATGACGTAATAGCTCGAGAATTTGAGCTTGAATCGTCACGTCGAGCGCGGTGGTTGGCTCGTCTGCGAGGAGAAGTGCTGGTTGACAGGCGAGAGCCATCGCGATCATGACACGCTGGCGCATGCCACCTGAGAGTTGGTGTGGGTATTCTTTCAAACGTGATGCGGGTGCAGCGATACCAACGTCTGAAAGCGCTTTGACTGCGATCTCTGTTGCTTCTGCACGATTGACGTTTTGATGCAGAAGGATTGCTTCCATGATTTGCTCGCCGATGGTGTAGACGGGGTTGAGCGAAGTCATGGGTTCCTGAAAGATCATGGCAATCTGGTTGCCACGGATCTGCTGCATTTGCTTTTCTTTATATGTCAACAGATCAACTGGGAGTTCATTGGCATCAGGTTGCCAATGGATTTTACCCTTCTCATATTTGCCGGGTGGAGTTGAAATCAGTTGAAGGATAGACATTGCTGAAACCGATTTGCCACTACCAGACTCACCGACAACTGCGACAGTTTGGCGAGGGAAGATTGTCAGATTCACATTATCGACAGCATAATTGCGTTTCTTGCCTTGTCCCGGAAAGCTGACCGACAACTCTTCTATCTGCAAGATAGGCGAGAGGTTGGTAACGTTTGAAATATTATTCGAATCACTCATGTTTCATCCTTCAAGGATTGATTAATTCTTAGCAGTATATGGGTCGATGGTGTCACGCAAAGCTTCGCCGATGAGGTTATATGCAAAAACAGTGAGGAAGATTGCGCCGCCGGGGAAGATCGCCATCCACCAGAGGAAACCGCCTGATGCGCCGACTGCCTGATTGAGCATTTGACCCCAGCTCGGCTTGTCAACGATACCGAGGCCGAGAAAACTGAGCGTCGCTTCTGCAAGAATTGCACTGGCAACTCCAAAGCTCGCAGTAACAAGAATCGGTGCAATACCATTAGGCAACATATGCTTAAACAATATCGACGACAGCGGCAGACCTGACGCATGCGCTGCCTGCACATAATCCATCTTGCGCAACTTCAAAAACTCCGCACGTATAAATCGTGCATACCCACCCCAACTCGTCACGCCAATAATCACCATCATCAAATACAGATTACGATCAAAAAACGCAACGAACGTCAACAGCAAATACAGCTGCGGTATCGACTCAAGTATCTCAACCAATCGCATTCCGACCAGATCAAAAATACCCGAGAAATAGCCCATTAAACCACCAATGATCACACCAATCACCAACGCAATACCCGTTGCAATAAACCCAATCGAAAGTGCAATACGTGAAGCCCAAATCATGCGGCTAAACACATCCGCACCATTCACTTCCGTACCCAACAAGTGATCCCAACTCGGTGGTTGCTGTTGCATCTCCGGCATATCACGCAGTCTATCCGTCGGCGAATACGGTATAGGCGTGTAATAAGCCCACTCAATCTCACCATTTCTTTGCATTTGTCGATACTGATCATAAACAACCGTTTGCGGCGGATACACCCAGCTATAACAAGCTGCAATAATCGCAACAATACCAACAATCACTAAAAGCCATCGCACGCCTGCGTCAACCATCTTCAACGCAAGCAGCGCAATCATCAGCATCGCTATCAAAGGCAACGCCACATCGGCTGGCGTTAAATATTTAAACAACGGCCAACTCACCACACCATCAACCGTCTTCATCACGATCGGATGCGAGTTCGCTATCACCGGTGCTAACACCGCAAAGATTGAAATCACTACCAACCACGCCAAACCGATTTGCGCACCCTTACGACCAACCGTGTTATAAACAACACGCATCACATACGATCGCCGAGGCGGCAAAACGTGTGCCTTTTCCTGATCCGATATTGGTGTCATTGCATTACTCATAGCTCACCCTCGGATCTGCAAACGCATAACAAATATCTGCTATCAAAATACAAACCAACGTGATCACGCCACTAATCAACGTCCCCGCCAAAACAAGGTCGCGATCACGTGCAAAAATCCCTTCAACCATCAAATTGCCCATGCCTTGGATACTAAAAATTCGTTCCACAATCACACTACCCGCAAGCAGTGAAGGAACGATCCCCGCTGCCACCGTAATCAAAGGCAACAAACTATTTCTAAACGCGTGCTTCCAAAGTGCATCCTTACCACTCACACCCTTCGCACGTGCGGTTCTCACAAAATCTGCATTCAAGTTTTCCAACACAGAAGTACGCACCAGCTTTGATGTAAAAGCAAAGCCGCCGTACGAAAGACAGAACACTGGCAAAACTAAATGCCATATGCGATCAATAAACCATCCCGGCTCAAAACCTGTTTCACCCCATCTTGGAAAGAATGGGAAATCACCAGACAACGTCGAGCCTAAACCTGCCGTTGGGAAAATGTGCAGGTACTTGTCATTCGCAAGAAACCCGATCAAAAGTACACCCATCCAAATCGTTGGGATCGACCACAACGACAGGAAGCTGGAACTTGAAGCAATGTCGTATATCTGTCCACGATGTTTCGCAGCATAAACGCCCGACACAATTGCAATCAGATAAATCATCGGCAACGACAACGCGTTTAATAACAACGTAATCGGCAACGCCTCTGAATAAAGGTCCGTCACAGGCCTTAACTTCGAGAAACTCTCGCCCAAGTCCGGCACCTTAAAACCAAAACTGCCAAGTGCTCGCTCACCATTCACATACTTAACTTCATACCCCAATGGTGATATCTGATTAAGCCAATTCACATACTGCACAATCACAGGCTTATCCAATCCATACCGCTTATTGTAATACTCCTGTGTAATTCGCCCTTGCTCGGAGTTCATCTCTCCCTGTTGATTAATCAAATTTCCCGCTATCCCACCAGGCGACATCGCCATCACAAAGAACACCACCATGGTAATACCAAGTAGTGTCGGAAACATCAGCAGTAATCGCCGAATGATATAGGTCAGCATAGAGTCTCTATCTCTTGATTAGCCATAGCAATTAGATATTGCTATAAAACCTTGCTTAGTATTTCTGCAACGGCTTAGGCACAAACCATTCTGTGTAGTCATTAATCCCTGCAGTCACGCGTTCAACATTATGAACACGCTTATCAATCAACCGCAACGACTGCGAGTTAAACATAAAGGTATAAGGCTGATCTTCATACAAAATCTGATGACACTTACGCCATATCGGCAAACGCTCTTCTTCATTCACCGTACGACGGGCCAGTTCAATCAGCTTATCAAGCTCTGCATTTCTATAGCTCATATAATTACGTTTACCGCCACCAATCTGCGACGAATGGAATGTATCACGTATATCACTTTCAACAGCATTCACACTCCACGCCAACGTAATCGCTTCAAAATCTTGCTCATCGACCCGCTGCAGCATCACCGAAAACTCAAGTGGGTTCGGGTCCATAATAATCCCAACGCGTGCATACGCATCCTTCAACGCCAACACGATCTTTTCATACGTATTACTACCTGCAGGATACGTGAGCTTAAATCGGAACTGCTCTCCTTTAGCATTTGTCAAAATGCCACCACGATCAAACCAACCCGCTTCCTCCAACAATGCCTTCCCCTTCGCAACATCAAACGGGCGTGGCACAATACTCGGATCAGCCTGAGGTGAACCTTTCGCAAATGGCCCCATCGCAGGTGTGGAATAGCCTAAGAAAATATCTTTTGCCATACGTTCTCGTGGCGTTAAATACGTCATCGCCTGACGAACTCGTTTATCCGCAAACTTCGTCGGCTTACCATCTCGCTCTTGATTCCAAGCGATGTAACTATAATTCGCAGGTATCTTGTTATAAGCCAGCGCATTCGTATGCGCCATCAAACTCGAATCTTTCTTCAGCTCATCAAACTGTTCAGGCGTTGGAACCAACACATCGATCTCACCATTGCGGAACTTCGTCAAACGCACCACATCTTGATCGATCTCATGCCAAATCAATTTATCAAACGCACTTGGCTCGCCCCAATATCGTTCGTTACGTACCAATTCCACTAACTTACCCGGCGCCCAATTCGTTGGATCTTTCAAACGATATGGCCCACTACCCAAAAGCAACCCTGGCGTTTTATTAATCTGATCTGGCGTAAACTTCTCATAAAAATGTTTCGGCAAAACCAATCGACGCCCCGTTAGCCCAAGCGCCAAGAAATGCGGCTCCCGCATCTCAAACACAACTTCATAGGGACCATTCGCCTTACAACTTTTGATCGGGTAATAAAACTCGCGTGAGTCAGGTGCATTGATCTCTGGATTGTTCATCAAATCAAAAGAGAAGACCACATCCTCACTCGTCATCGGCTCACCATCAGAAAAAATCACGTCTTCACGCAACTGATATGTGATCGTGAGTCCGTCATCACTGATGTCCCAGCTTTTCGCCAATAGCGGAATATTCTGAAGTGTTTCCGGATCAAGCGTGATGAGCGTCTCCATCACAAACCCTTGAATCCGTGCACCGTAATAATCAGTCGTGATCAACGGCGTAATTCTGCTCACATTCGTTCCAAATGCATCTATCAGCCAATCACCCTCAGCATATCCCTCACTCGCCTGCGCCAATTTCATGCGCTCAAACGGATCAGTCAGTTGCACTGACTTCTCAACCGTCGGGCTATCCGTATTCACATTCGCAGGCCCAACATATCTCACCCCTTCATCTAACGTCGACTTCATCGCATTCAACTGCCGACGCAATCCTGATTGCTCTTTCGTCAACTGTTCCAAGTTAACGTTCACAGACTTCATCTCCTCCCACTGACGATCAAATTGCACCATCGCAATCCAGATACTCACGATCACGCCAATCAGCAGCACAATCACGACCAGATCTTTTAAACCAAAGCGATTTTCCATAGTTCCTCGCTCTTCCTATCTTTCGGTTAGAATCCCCTGCCCTATCCTGATCATTTACAACTACGCCTTCACACCCTTCTTCGGATCAAATCGCTCACGCAATGCATCACCTAAGAAGTTTAGCGCCATCAACGTTAAACCAAGCAGCAAACATGGGAACAGGATCAGCCACCACTGCATCTGACCAAATGGCCTCACCAGCTGTGTCACACCATCATTCGCCAAATTACCCCAGCTCGGAAGTGGAGCCTGCACGCCAATACCAAGGAAACTCAAAAAGCTTTCCTGCAAAATCGCAATCGGCACAGTTAACGTCATATACACAACAATCACGCCGATCAGGTTCGGCAAGATAT
This sequence comes from Planctomycetota bacterium, assembly GCA_016350165.1. GTDB lineage: Bacteria > Planctomycetota > Phycisphaerae > Phycisphaerales > Phycisphaeraceae > Poriferisphaera. The sequence continues at coordinate 1,235,765 of CP066225.1, forward strand.
GAACAATCAATATTCGTCCCGGACTCACACCCATCGCCCGCGCCGCCTCAATAAACGGCTGATTCCGCAGACTCAACACCTGGCCCCTCACAACACGCGCCATCGTCAGCCAACTCACACCACCAATCGCAATCAGCAGTGTCACCACATCCGCAAACAATTTCGCGGTATCACCTGGCAAGATATGTCCTAACCCCGCTCGTACCGCCGGCTGCAACGCAATATTCAGCAAAACCACCAGCAACACATAAGGCAAACTCAGCATCACATCCACCACACGCATCATCACTGAGTCAATACGCCCACCCGAATAACCTGCTACCGCACCCCATCCCACACCAATTACACCTGCAATCGTTGCTGCACTCATCCCAATCCCCAAACTGATCGCTCCACCCAGCAAGCATCGCCACAATAACGATCGTTCTAATTCATCACTCCCAAACGGCTCCGCAAAACTCGGAGGCCTCACCACTTCCATCTCACCTGTTGCACCACCACGCATCGGCTCATCAAAATAATCCAACGACCAATACAGCGTCGCAAAGCAAGGCACCGCAATCAATAAGATTAACACTGCACCAATCCACCCCGATGTCATACGTGGCTTCCAGAACGCCTGCTTTTCAATGCTTGATTCATTCATACGAATTGGCTTATTTCCTTATCAAGCCCCACACACATCGTCATCCTTGCACCATATAACCAAACACTACGACACAATCATATCATTTGTCGCAATATTATGGTCTAACCCCCCATCGCTGTAAATCATCATTTACCCAACACTTCCATTCCTTCTTCACTACGACTCACATCCGCCTCACCATTCACCACCACACCAACCTCTTCTATTTCCTCCTTCACACCCAACTTGCACAATCCTGCACCCACAACCACAGCCACAGTCCCCGCCACCAGCATCCACCCTGCTTCGACTCCCAAGAACAGCACCCCGAACATCACAGATAAAGCTGGAATCCCGTATGACCCGGCAGCCACTAGAGTTATATCACCCTTCCTCATCGAATATTCCCAGCAACTATACGCAACCAGGTGCACCAGCAACCCCAATCCCAGCAAGCACACCACCGTATCCACGCCCCAATTCATCTCATGCCGCTGCGCAAAGCCGCCCACCAGCAAACTCAATCCTCCCACACCTAAAAACCATGACGCTAAATTCACATCATGATCCGCAAACCATTTTTTTGTCATATTCGAGTACACCGCAAACGTCACCGCCGCCACGAACGTCAGCGCATACACCAAACCATCACCCATCATGTTCCCCCACACCATCGACCACTTAAAATCCTCATTCCCCGACATCAGCACCCCTACACCAACCAGCGCCAACACAGTTCCCACCCACAGCAACATCCCCGCGCGATACTTAAAGAACAGCAACGAGCACACAATCGTCATGCAAGGCCACAAATAATTCACCATCCCCACTTCCACCGCCTGCTGCCGTGTCAGCGACCATCCAACCCCCAGATAAAACGTCAATATATATGCCACAAACACCGCTCCACTCCAAAACACATATCCCCGTGGCAATTTACTCAGTTTCCTCATCCCCTTTCCATTCAGTTGCGGCAGCACACCCAATCCACCCGCCAACATGCACGCAAACGCACCTGTCCACCACGCACCGATATCCTCACTCACCAGCTTCATCAGCGGGATCGTCATCCCCCAGATCGCGATCGACACAAAACCGCACCCCGTCCCCAACAATCGTCGATCAGCCACTGCTACAGCACCGCTTTTTACAGCTTCAACACCATCGCGCATCTCTTTTTGTTGACCTTACTCAAGACGTTGATTCGGATCACTTCACTCACCCCGCCCCTCACCGTCTCAAACCCAATCAATCAGCCCACAAATCTTAGCTCCCCTGCCCCAAAATAACCATCTCAACCACATCATTCCCATTATCCCATTCACCTCTCCCCCGCCTCCCCGTTACAATACCCACATGAACCAGCCTTCCTCCAATTCGCCTGAACCCTCATACTCAAATATCCAAACCCTCATGCGCATCCCCACGCGTACCACCATCACCCTCCTCCGCATCTACGCCATTCTCGCTCTTATTCTCACCGCTTACCTCACCATGAATTCACTTTCAGGCTCCGCTATCGCTGGCTGTGCACCCGGCTCCGGCTGCGACACCGTCCTCAACTCCATCTACTCACGTTTCGCAAACCTCCCCGTCGCACTCCCCGCCTTCCTCACTTACTTCATCACCCTCCTATGCTCCTTTTACCTGTCACCTAAAAACCCACCCGCCGTACATCGCCTCATCTGGGCCATCCTCATTCCCATCGCCTACCTCATTCTCGGCTCCGTCATCTACTTCTCATACATCCAGATCTTCATCCTAGGCACACTCTGCAAATACTGCATCGCTTCCCACATCCTCGGCTTCCTCACCGCCATCACCATCCTTGGCCGCAATCAATCCACCCTCGCAATCCGTTCAGGTATGCACCTGAAAGATCCTCGCCCCACAAAATTCTCACCCAAAGCACATTTCATCCTCTTCATCATCGCTGCCCTCCTCTTCTCACCACTCCCCATCGTGCAAGCAGTCTACAAACAAACTACCCATGAACTTCAACCTTCATTCCTCTACACCGAAGGCTCTGGCGCCGATCGCACCATCACTTACCAAGTCTCGCCTGTTTTCGCAGTCACTTTCAAAGTCATCGACTTTCCACACCTAGGCAACGTCGATGCACCAATCGTTCTCACTGAACTCTACGACTACACATGCCCCAACTGCCGAGAAATGGCAACCGATCTCCGCATGCTCATGAAAGAGTACCCCGACAAATACGTACTCGTTACCCTCCCTGTCCCACTCAACGCAAACTGCAACCGCCTTGTTACCAACACCCAAGAACACGCCAAAGACGCATGTGATCTAGCACACCTCGCCCTCGCCATGTGGCTCTCCTTCCCCGAACACTTCCCCGCCTACCACGAAGATCTCATGGCAGGCCCCACACCACCATCCCCACAACAAGCCACGCAACTCGCACTCCAATACATCGCACCCGACCAACTCAAGCTCGCACTCGAAAACCCACTCATCGACAATCAAATCAAATCTTTCGTCGAGATCTACGCAGCCGTCGGCGGGTCCCTCCCAACACTCTTCACCGGTTCATCTATCATCCAAGGCTACCCCGGCCGCGACGAATTCCTCCCACTCCTCATCTCACAAACAGAACACCTCGAACACCTTCCTCTCCCCGATCAAAACCAAACGCCGCCACCACCACCACAAACCCCTCAAAACACAGAACAAAATCAACCTCAACCGGAAACATCTACAACGCCCGCAGCACCCGATACACAAAACCTACAACCCACGACCAATCAACAATCAAAAGCCATGTCCCCCGAAGAGTTCTACAACTACTCATCCAAGTACAGCCAAACCCCTCCCCCCGCCGCCCCCATCACTGGCTGCGATGGTTGTCCACGCGAAACCATCATGAACCAACAAAAAAACGCGCCAGCAATCAACTGATGCGTTCTATATCATTTCTATCATCAAAATAGCCGCCGATCCACGATCAGCGCGCCCACACCTCAAACCTCTTCTCCCTCACGTTTACTTACCCCCACTTCACCTCAAACACTTCTTCCTTAAACCCAACACTAAAATCCTCCCCATCCGTAACAATCGGCCGCTTCACCAGCTTCCCATTCTCACTCAACAACTCCACCGCATCCCCCACACTCATCCCCGGCAACTTTTCCTTCATCTTCATTTCTCGATACAAAACACCACTCGTATTAAACAAGTGCTTCAACTTATAATCCCCACCCTTCAATATCTTCTTCAGCATCACCCCACTCGGCGGCTTCACCGTGATATCTATAAACTCATACTTCTTCCCCGCACCATCTAACCACTTAATCGCCTTACGACACGTCCCGCATTTCATATAACCATAAATCTTCAACATCCGATTCATCTCCTTCATAAAAATTCAACACACCACTTTTAACCCAACAAACAATTTACCGCAATTATTAAAATAGCCGGCGAGCCACATTCGCCATGCTCACCCCTCACCTTAAATTCAAACCACAAAAAAACACACCACGAAATTTCGCAGTGTGTTTCAAACTAGGGGCGGCCGTTTCCAGCGACCCCTTATTAAGCTAATTGGACGGCCCACTCAGGCATCATCCCGTTATTAGTTTCAGTTTTCTCCTCTATACTCATATCTTTGCCTACTATTTCACATCGTCAATAATCACTCATTCCATAATTTCACCTGAAGAACAACCTTATCTTTTCATATCCGATAAGAACCTATGAACACACAACACAACACACCTAACTCTTGATTAGACCCCAATAATCATGGGAATATCCCACCCCAGCCCATTACATAAACTCGCGACTATCTATACCACAACACACCATCACCCCATTCTTCTCAGCTTCATTCTTCCTCATCAATTATCGCGACTTCAATACATCTAAATCACGATCTTCATATTCATACATACACATTTGTCAGCATGCTCAGGAACCTGCCTAACACATTGATATATCTGTAAGTATAAGACCCCAAACCCAATTGAAACCTATTTTAAACACGCTAAACACGATCTAAAGACAAATCATTTTCTTTACCTTATATCTATTCACCCTGCCCCGACATTCACACACCCAACCCGCTAATTTTTTTCAATTTCGGTTGCTTTAGCAAAAAAAAAGGCTTTAATCCTTCACCTACAAGAGACACTTAATCACAACCAAACAACATGAGCTATAGGAGCTATCTAATCACTTTAGCACTAATACAATGCACCCTTATTCAGCAGGAAAAGTGAAATGCCAAAAAAACAAACGCTTCCCCCCACGCAGCTAGCCATGCTAGTTGTGGGAATTTCAACCGGGCTTCTAGCCCTCCAAAACCTCGCCTACGCATCGTCATACAAATACTCGAAACAAAATGATAGAAAATTCAAATTTAAAACCCCACCCCCACCAATTGATTCGCACAACCTCTTAAAACTCGCTCAGTGGACCAGTAAATTTTGCTGCTATAACCCTACAACAATCACAGCAAACATCACCAACGAAATGCTCCTCCAATGTGTTCTATCAAACACACCACGCACCTCCACAACAGACTACTTCAATACAGACATAACACTGCAAATCATTGCAGCAAACCTCAGAACAGCAATTGCTTCGAACCTACCTCACCCTACGAACCTCGAGCCACTCATTGATCGGGCTTACACAAACCTTAGCAGTAAAGAAGATTCATTCTTCTAACCAGCAATACAGCACAGCACTAACACACTAAATTTACAGTAGACATTTTCTCTAAATCATTCTCTTAGTCATACTACCTGACTCACAGCCTGGCACATGCCAGGCTGTTTTTCATTCCCTCCCATTTATCACCCCTATACACAACAAACACCTCACCTACCGCCATCAAATCTCAGCCATGCACCCCCTCTCGCCATTTTTTTTCAGCATCTCTCCAATCTATAAACCTCGCAAAAACAATAATTAACCTTATCCTGTATATACATTTATCGCTATCAGTATATATACATTGTATTGACGCGGGACACATCCCACATTACGATGAACTCAGCCCTCACAAACACAGCATCCAATCAAACAACCGCTACGCACCCTTCCACAGGCAATCTGCCTGCAAAATCAGGCCAACACGCGACAAAAGGAATCACAATGCCAAACCAAACAAACAAAGCGTTCACTCTAATTGAACTTCTTGTTGTCATATCTATCATCGCTTTGCTCATCGGAATACTTCTGCCAGCACTCGGCGCTGCAAGACAAAGCGCACAATCAATCAAATGCGCCACGCAAATGCGGCAGTTCACCCAGGCAAATCACATGTACGCCAACGACAACGATGACTCCATCGTCCCCGCACGTTCAGGCGGATCTAACATCGACGTCACTGATTACTGGGCACACGACCTCTACCCATACATCGGCCAAGGAGAACTCGACCAATCCGGCGCAGCTATCGAACTCGACACCGCAGATGCCGACAACGTTTTTGTCTGCCCATCATCCATCAACGGCTACAAATTCTCCGACGACAACGAGCAAGAACCAAACATGGCCTCACCTTGGTACCGCTACACCTACAGCTTCAACCTCCTCGCACCTCACTGGTCACTCAAACGTGCTGGTATCGATGGCACATGGGACTACATCGTCTCCGGCGGAGCAAAACTCACCAGCATCATGCGACCAACCGAAACAGCATTCCTTCTCGAAGGTAGTGGCTACTACATCAACACCGACATGTACTGGCTCGGCGGCGCATACCCAACTCTCGCAACAGGCCTTGCTCCTCACAACAGCGACTCTGCAAACGTCCCTTACTACGATGGCCACACCGCTAACGTCAAGCCTCGCACCGAAGTACCTATGAACAGCGACGCCATCTTCTGGGGCGGATCAAACCAAACCAACACCTACAAAGACTAAACCTCCACAAAACCAAAGCACAACGCATTTATCTCATATAAGACACAGTAAATCACACACCGATTTTGTACTACTCATCCCACTGACCTTTGAGTAGTCATGCATCGCGGCACAGACAGCAAAACTGCCTCTGTGCCTTTTTCTTTGTGCATAAATACCTATAAAACAGCATATTAACCACATTCCCCTGCCTTTTTGCCTTCACAAATTCACGCAAAAAACTTGAGCAACTATCCACGCCAAACCATTGCAGCAGTTGCTCAACGATGATACTTTCAGACCGCTGCCACGCAATTCATATCCGACGCCCAACACGGAGACATCATCATTTCACCACCATTCTCATGATCTCACTCACCTCTTTTCTTCTCACACCACTCTTACACGCAACCACCAAACAGGACATCCTCAACCAATCCGTCGCTGGTACCCATGGGCGTCTCAACTACCGATACGTCGCAGCCCAAAAAACACATCGCCCATTTTAACATCACCACACCCAAAACTAATCCACCACCTATACAGTACCATTTTTTATTGCATATTCATCACGATGATTTACAATCCACATGGATCATATCAACGGGCAAAGCACTTCTGTATCTGCTCCCCTTAACAATATCAATCGCCTATGTTTCTTGGAGGGCAATCCATGTCACAACTACTTAAACGCGCTCAAAATATCGCCGCATCATCCGCGCTCGCAACTACAGCACTCACCATCGCACCCATCGACGTCGCATCCGCCAGCGTCGACCCCGGCTTCACACTCACTGAAACTAAAGCCATCATGGGTTCATCCGGCGGCAGCGCAACACATGAAACTTTCCCTTCCAACACAATGTCGCTCACATCCTTAACACCAAACACTGCATCAATCACAGCCAACACCACAATCTCACCTACGTACGAACAATCCACTCAGCCAGCATTTTCATGGAATGGTAATTTCCACGGCACCATCAATGAGGGCGATCTACTCACGATGGATTTCAATTTCAACGTCATCACCAGCACCGCCAACGAAGCCGACACGCTCATCATCTACGTCGGAATCACTGATGCAAATCAATTTCCCATTTACTTGGATCCCAACAAAACACTCAGTACATCCGTCTCTCCAGATAGCTATATTTACGCTTCATCAGTTGAAACAATTGATGACAAAAAAATTCACAACTTCAAGATCGATACGCCCATCTCAAAAGCAATCACAGCCTTAAACAATAACCCAGCAACCCAATGGGGGCCTGATCTTAAATGGTATGCAAGCTTCTACTTCACCTCCGGCATCGACAAACAATCACCCAACATCACACTGGACATCCCCGTCAACGGCTTCCGCATTGGTATCAACGACATCCCCGAACCATCATCTATCCTACTATTAGGCTCCGCAGGCCTTCTACTCCTAAGACGCAAACACGCATAAACCAAACCCAAAACAAAACACAAAAAGTCTACCACAACAGGTAGGCTTTTTTATAATCAATCATCATGAGCAAACGAATCCTTCTCATACTACCCCAAACCAGTTTCGACTTCGCAAGCGGAGCCGCGCTCAGCGCTCGCATCCTCGCCGAAACACTCGCCAACAATCATTACCAAGTCACCATCCTCTGCCCCACCGCCAACGAAAGCGACACTCAAAACGATCAGCATCAAAAAACGCTCGATCAATTCAACATCACACCAAACCAATATACCCTACAAAACCAGACCATTTACAACTTCAATCACAAGAACATCGAGCATCACATTCTCCACGCACAAGGCTCACCCACCACCTGGCTCGACAACAACCAAGCCGCCGACACATTCGAACAACTCATTCAACAACAACTTCAATCATTCAACCCTCACCTCGTCTTCACCTACGGCGGCGCACACCGTTCCCACAACTGGATCAACCTCATCAAGCAATCAAACGCATCCCTCGCCTTGCTCATCTACAACTACGCCTACAGCAAAAGCCATCAATACCTCCACGCCGCCGACCTCGTCATCGTTCCCTCCCAGCACACCGCCAACTACTACCTCCAAACAACCAACACACACTGCGTCGCAATCCCAAGCCCCGTCTTCCCCGAGGTAAGCCTCGCCCCCGAACCACGCGACCCCGTCTTCCTCACCATGATCAATCCCTCCATCGAAAAAGGGCTTCACTTCGCCACACAACTCGCTCATCAACTCGCCACCCAACGTCCCGACATCCCCATGCTTTTCGTCGAAGGGCGTGGTTCAACAGGCCATCTCCTCGCCTCCGCCAAAGAAGCAAACATTGATCTCACCAAACATCCATCCATCATGATCGCTCAGCAAACCCACAACATCCGAGAAGTCTATCGCATCTCTCGCACCATCATCATGCCTTCAATCTTCAACGAATCCTATGGCCGAGTCGCCGCTGAAGCACTCATCAATTCAATCCCCATCATCGCATCCGACCGAGGCGCCCTCCCCGAAATCATCGCCGACAACGGGTTCGTTCTCCCCTTCCCTCCTCACATCAACCTCAACCTCACCAAACCCGTCTCCCCAGAAGACGTCCAACCCTGGCTCGACCTCATCATCAAACTCACCGACGACCAAACTTTCTACACCCAAGCCGCCCAAAACGCCAAAGCCGCAACCCCTCGCTTCTCCAACCAAGCTTTCACCCAAAAGCTCCTCACCAGCATCAACCACCTCACAAACCAAACAACGCCTTCCACCTAACCAACATTTAAATACTTCACATCTCCCCTACAGATTACCCTCTTCCTCATTCACACTAAATTCCTGCTCATTTGCCCGTAACAATCTTACCTATTCCAACATCACCCCAAACCCATACCAACACACATCGCAAACAACCTCATTTTTTATTGCATATCCATCACCATGACATAAAATTCACTTGGATCTTTTCAACGGGCAAGCACTTCTGTTTCTGCACCCATATCAATATCAATCGCCTATGTTTTCCAGGAGGGCTATCTATGCCAACGACAACGCTCATAGAAAAAGCGAAACAGCTTGTAAACAAAAAAACGATCGCAGCAACGGCTATCGCCATTACGCCACTCGCAACTGCCGCTCCAGACGCAAACGCTTCAGCTGGATTTACACTCGATGACGCTTTCTATACCGGAACATATTCCGGCGGCGAATTCTTTGATGATATCTATCGTGACTCAATGGATGCATCAGCTACCAACGACAACGCCATCGCATTCACATGCAACACTACACTTAATGAAGATTTCGATTCACCCATATATGTTTGGCGAGGCAAATACAACGGATCCGTATCAGAAGGCGATCAACTTGTTTTTGATTTAAGCTTCACAATAAAAGCGCCTAAAGACGCATCCGTAGGAACACCCAACTTCCAATTCCTGCTCTCTGATGCAGATGGGTTCTCCTCGGAATCCGCAACAACGAATCCAGCGACAAGCCTTAACACCTATTTTAATATCGGCGTTTTCAATTGGTACCATTCTTTTGCCCACAACGAAACGACAACAGGCGACATTACAACCCACACATACCACATTAAACAAAACAAAATTCTCACGAAAGATATCGAAGGTTTTGGTGACGACAACCCCGGACAATGGGATTCAGGCCTTATATGGCAACTAAAATTATCTCATAACTCAATTATGAGCTTCCTGCCAGACAAATACTACGAAATGTCCATCCAGCCCGAATCCTTCAAAGTTGGCATCAACGCCATCCCCGAACCCGCATCTATCTCACTATTAGGCATCGCAGGCCTCATCCTCACCACACACAGGCGCCGCAAATAAAACAACCAACAAACATAAACTCAAACCCATTGGCCAAAAACCAATGGGTTTTTCATTCCCCACCTCCAATTCAACAGCTACAATAAACCACACAATTAACGAACAACCCAATTACCTAATCATCGATTAGATAAAACATGAAACCACGCATCTTACTCCTGCTCCCACAATCACCCTTCGACAACGCAAGCGGTGCCGCTGTTTCATCACGCACCATCGCCGAAACACTCGCCGCCAACAATTTCACCGTCCAAACCCTCTGCCCAACCACCATCGAAAAACACAACCCCAAACACGATCACTACCAAGACCTCATCAACCTCAAACTCAACCCCATCAACAAACAATACAACAATCAAACCATCTATCATTTCACACACAAAAACGTCGAACACACACTCCTAAAAACCAGCCTCTCCTCAAAAGATTGGCAAAACGATACTCACATCGCCGATACCTTCGAGCAGCTCCTCCACCAAACCCTAACCACCTTCAAACCTCACATCGTCATGACCTATGGCGGATCGCACCGTGGTCCCAATTGGCTAAACCTCATCAAACAATCACAAGCCGCACTCGTCCTCCTCATCCACAACCTAGCCTACAAAAGTGCAAACTACTTCAACGCCGCCGACCTCATAATCGTCCCCTCTCAATTCACCGCCGACCACTACCACAACCTGCTAGGCTCAACCTGCACACCACTTCCAATACCCATCAACCCAACCACAATCATCCCCAACCAACCTCGCGACCCCATCTTCCTCACCATGATCAACCCCTCTCCCGAAAAAGGGCTTTTCTTCGCCATACACCTCGCCCACCATCTCGCCACAAAGCGCCCCGACATCCCCATACTCTTCGTCGAATCACGCGCCACCGCAGGCCACCTCCTCGCCGCAGCCAAACAACACAATATCGACCTCACTCAACATGAATCCATCATGGTCACCCCACAAACAGACGACATCCGCGACATCTATCAAATCACACGCACCCTCATCATGCCTTCCATCATCCAGGAAACCGGAGGCCGCGTCGCCGCCGAAGCACTCATCAACGCCATTCCCACCATCACCTCCGACCGAGGCGCCCTCCCCGAAACCGTCTCAACCCACGGCTTCCCCCTCCCCCTCCCCAAAACCCTCAACATGCAAAACCTGGACGCCCCCATCACCCCCCAAGACACTAACCAATGGTTAGACCTGATCATCAAACTCACCGACGATCAAGCCTTCTACACGCAAGCCTCCCAAAACGCCAAAGCAGCCATCCCCCGCTTCTCTCCCGAAACCTTCACGCAAAAACTCCTTGCATGCCTCAATCCTCTCCTCATTCAAATAGCCAACCCCACCTAACCATCAAGTAGACTCACCCCACTTCGATTACCACAGCACGCCATCTAACCATTGATTAGTCAATCAATCACTCCGTACATCCGCTCACCCCAAACATTACACCACCACACCATACCTTTCGCCGCAACTAAAACCTTCTCAACATCCCATCACCATCAAACAAACAACCTCAAAACTATGTAAAATCAGCATATATCGCCCAAAAACTGCGATATCCCGCCCACCTGATGCATACACTGCTCCATGGGCAACCCAACAGAATAAACAACCTAAATTTAGGTATAGGATAGACTTATGTCGGAAAGTACAGGCCTCAAAGCCAAACTCAAAGTCGGGATGGAGATCCACGTCGAACTCGCCACGCGCTCAAAAATGTGGACCGCCGCACCAAATGTCGCCCACCCAGACTTTTTTGACTCCGAACCCAACACTTTGCTCTCCCCAGTCGTCATCGGCATGCCCGGAACGCTGCCTGTGATGAACAAAGAGGCGGTTGAGATGTCGATCAAGGTCGGCATGGCGCTTGATTGCGAGATCGCGAAGAAGTGCAAATGGGACCGTAAGTCTTACTATTACCCTGACTTACCAAAAAACTATCAAATTTCACAATACGATCAGCCGCTCGTTGGCGAAGGTGAGATGGAAATCCCGCTGACCGACGATCCGAACGGCCCAACCAAGACGATTCGCATCACGCGCGCACACCTTGAAGAAGATGCGGGCAAGTTGGCGCACGAAGGCCCGGGCGGCGCACCGATCGATCACTCGATTGTTGACTTGAACCGTGCGGGGACACCGCTACTGGAAATCGTTACTGAGCCTGACTTTAGCTCTGCTGATGAGGCTGTGACATTTGGTCAAATGCTGCGTGATATTTGCCGCCACTTGGGTGTGTCGGAAGGGATTATGCAGAAGGGTCACATGCGTTTTGAGCCGAACATCAACGTCGAAATTGAGAAAGATGGCAAGGTTTACAAGACGCCGATCGTGGAAATCAAGAACCTGAATAGCTTTAGAGCGGTTCATGGTGCGATTACACATGAGTATGACCGTCAGATCGAAGAGTGGCTGGAAACAGGTGTTGTGATGGGCGCTCGTGCGAAGACAACTCGCGGGTGGGATGATGTGAAGGGTGTGACATTACTCCAGCGTACGAAAGAAGATGCGGATGAGTATCGTTACTTCCCAGATCCAGATTTGGTTGATCTGATCGTTGAAGATGAATGGCTGGCTGAGATTGGTAAGGGCGTGACTGAGTTGCCGCTGAAGAAATTGCAGCGATACATGGGCGAATACAAATTGAACGAGAAGGATGCTCGGGCGTTGGTCGATGAGCCTGCCACAACTCGTTACTACGAAAAGACTTTGGAACTCGGGATGGACCCGAAACGTGCAGCAACGATGTTGTTGAATTATGGCCTAAAACGTGCGAACGAAGCGGGTTGTAGAATCGATGAGATCGGCATCACGGCTGAGCAGGTTGCAGGCATTGAAGCACTGCTTAAAGACGACAAGATCGGCAGCTCGGCTGCGGATGAGTTGTTCGGCTACTGCTGCGAGAGCGATGACACGGCTGAGAAGCTTGCTGATAAGCATGGTCTGGTTCAGGTATCTGATACAGGTGCTTTGGAAGGCTTTGTGGATGAAGTACTTGCGAATGATCGTAATGCGAAGATCGTTGCGGACATTGAAGGCGGCAAGGACGCGGCAGTGGGCGCTTTGATTGGTCAGATCATGAAGCTGTCAAAGGGCCAAGCGAATCCAAAGATGATCCGTGAGATCATTATCAAAAAGGTTCGGGGCTAATCAGCGGGGCGATAAGACCGGCGGCCTGTCAGGCCGCGGCTATTAGATGATTTTTATATTTGGTATTTAAAGCGGATTCGCGCGCACGAATCCGCTTTTTTAATGATTTTCCCGTAGTTGGAAATGGGTCAAAACGGCTTAAGAATGGTTAGAAACGGGCAGAAACGTGCTGGTTTTGATGTGTTTTTGGTCGTTTTTGGTGTGAACTCTGCGGCGCAGAGGCGTGTTTGTGCGCGCGACTGGGTGATGAAAGTTTTTGGTATGTATTTTGCTCTCGGAAATTCGATTGTGAAGTTCGCGCATGAAAGTGACGCAACGCGGCATTAGGGGAAAGGTTTTTGATGGTGTTTGGTGAAGAGTTTTTTTGTTTTGATGTGGCAGGTGGTTTGTCTGATGGGCGCGATAATTAACAAAGCGTCTTTTGAGTCGCTGTTTCACACAAACGTGTCGTTGACTAGCGAGTAATGGTTTCAAGTTGATGTGACACTAAAACGTATCGTCGTTGGTCATCATGTAAGAAAGAGATGGAGAAGGATGCAGAGTGAGTACGGCGAGCGTGGCCCCGGAACTCGCTGACTGATATTGAGTTGTAGAAATTGTGTTTATTGAATCGTGATGAGTTTACGTGTGCATAGAAATGAGTAAGAATAACGTGGCTGTTATTTACCTAATCTTTAAAAGTAAATTCAAATTGATCGGGCAATGATGAGTGCAACTGATACTAATCAAGTGTTAGACGATAAAGAGATTCAGTTTATCGAGCCGACGAATCCTACGTTTGATGATGACAAGTTAAGCCGCGAACAGTGTGCGCATAATCTTACGGCTGTACTTGAAACGTACAAGGGGGAGGGGAAGACGGTTGCGATTTCCGGGCCTTGGGGATGCGGCAAGACTTTCTTTGTAAAGATGTGGCGGAATAAGCTGGAGAGTAAGGAATATAAAACTGTATTCTTTAATGCCTGGGCGAACGATCACTCTGAGAGTCCTTCAGTTGCATTTCTTGCGCATCTTACATCGCTGATTGATACTTCGACGGGGAATGAATCGAAGTTTGAGATCGCGAAGAAGAATCTGAAAGGTTCGTTTGTAAAACTAGCCAAGCAGGGTTTGGTTTATGGGGTCGGTAAAGGCGTGAATGTAGCAACACAAGGTTTAGTGGATGGACACAATCTTGTAAAAAAAGCGTCGGCGTTTGGCGGTAGCGTTTTAAAGCGACAAAAATCTGAGTATGAACAGCAGCTTGATCGCGACATACGATTACATTTAGAACGATCTTCTGTGATTGAAGAATATAAGGCTTGTTTGGCAGCATATGTTGAGGCGGTTTCACCTGAGAAGCCGGTGTATTTCTTTATTGATGAACTGGATCGTTGCCGTCCTGATTTTGCAGTTGAGTTATTGGAGAGTATTAAGCATTACTTTGATGTGCCGAACTTATTTTTTGTTTTGTCGATTGATGGGGAACAATTGGCGGAAGCAGTTAAAGGGCATTATGGGAGTGGGTTTGATGGCCAGAGATATTTGAGGCGGTTTGTTGATTTACGATATACATTGAACACGTCGAACATAGGTACATTTTGCGATTCGCTCATAGATAAGAAGTATCCATTTGCTGCCAAAGCAAAAGGATATAGATTTTATGATATTTTAGGCAACCTCTCTCTTTCGTTACGAGACATTGATCAATTGTTTAGTCAATTAGACCTTGCTTCTCGATTAGCGGAATCATTGACTCACGAAAAAACTTCCGCAGCTTTAGGATTACTTGCATATATCTGCGCATTTGAAAAGCACGATCCTAATTTCATCCATTACTTCATGCATGACCGAAAAGCTATGCTGAATTTCTTCAATAACATTTATTTAGGAAGAAGCTATGCACGTGACGAGCTCAGGGAAATAGAATGGAGAATTTCATGTAACACAAAATATGGTCATGAATACGAGAAGGATCTTGAAAAACTAGCGAAACAAAATCAAGGCAACTCATATTTTGCTGCAGATAGGCTCGAATATTTCGGCTGGCAATCGCAATCTTCCAGCTGCACTGAGCAACTCCTTGAGTTATATCATTTTTCAGCTAAAACAAACTAGTCTCTAAGTGAACTTACCTAGTAGCGTACTACGAGGCATCACAGTATCGACTGTTGAGTTATTACACTCAAGCGTATCGTCGATCTTTTATGTTTATAGATAGCTAAGTAATAGTTGTGTTGTTTTCTATTAGGAAACACTCCACATCGGCTGTGCGTGTGAGGGATCATCTTAGTGGTTATAAAAAAACGCTCACGGTGGTGTGAGCGTTTTTTGTTTTGTTTTTAGTTTTAAATCTAATGCTTGGTTAGATCATTGGGTTGATCGTCATCGTCGTGTGGTGGTGTTTTTGAAGGATCGTGTTCGTCTTCTTTGAGATGATGGGCTTTGTCTTTTTCCTTGGGCATAACGACGACGGTTTTGGCGAGGATGTCGCCGAGGCGTTGGCGGGTGTGGATGAAGACTGGGAAGAGAAGTGCGATTTGGATGAGCAATTCGATAATTTTTGAGATGCCACGTGTGAAGAGTTGCGTGCTGGAGGGCGTTTTACCATCCATTGTGGTGACGTGGATGCCGGTGAATATTTTGCCGAGGGTGCGGCCTTTGGTGATCATTTCGGTGATGGTGGTGTGCGCGAGGAAGACAGCGATGAGTGTGATGGAGGGGATCATTTTTGTGAAGGTGAGGTTGCCGTTGTTGGGCCATGTCTCGCTAAGACCTGAGAATGAGAGGTCGAAGATGTACATGATGGGGAAGAATACGATGGCGAAGTCGATTGAGGCGGCGAGCATGCGACGTGGGAAATCGCAGAGTGTGAGGTTATCTGGGAGTTCAAGTTTGTTGTTGCGTGGATCACGAACGACGAGAAGGATGATCATGAGGATGGCGAGGCCGATGAGGATGATTGAGATGATGTTTTGTGTGACCATCTCGAGATAGCGTGGTTCGGTGGGCGTGAGGGTTTGGATGTTTGTTTCAGTCTTAGCGATGATTAGAGGTTGGCCTTGCAGGGTGAGTTGGGAGAGATCAAGCGCGATTTCCTGAGGCGCGGGTGTTGTGAAACCCCACATGCTTGTGACAGTTGTTGGTTTTGTCGGCTTGTGCTCGGGGCGAGCTGCGAGAAGAGCGAGGTTGTTGTTGTATGGAATGGCGGCCCATTGAGAGGTATTTGGGATAGCAAGATCGAGCATACCAACAGAGATGGCTTTGCTGTCACGAAGGATGGTGTAGTGTGTGACGAGATCGGGTTTGTCGGCGAGTTGTTGAGCGAGAATGATCTGGTTGTCTTGCGCGAAGAAAGCTGGTCGTGAGGCAGGTTTTGCGTTGTCGGGAAGAGGCGCGTTGACGGTTTTTGTTTCCCATGACTCGGTGGCTGGGTTGTATTGATCGACGCGGAATGTGTTTTGCTGGGTGTCTGGCTGGGTGATGAGTGTTGGGTAAAGTGCATCGGAGTTTTGCACGACAAGCCAGGCTGGTTTTGCGTGTGGGTAATTGGATGGTAGAGAAAGATGCTGCCACCGACCTGCGATGAGAATGAAGAGACGATCAATACTGACTTTGTTTGCAGTCTCGTTTGGTTTTTCCGTTTTTTCCGGAGTTGTTGTATCAGTTACTGCGTTTGATTCTGAGGGCTCAGCATCTGGTGCTTCGGATGGTTCGATGAGTGGTGGATTGATTGATGTGAGTGGTTCTAACTGAGTATTAGAGGGAGCGAGATCACGTTCTGCTTCGCTGGCTTGTTCGTAGGATTCGAAGCGTAATAGTGCGAAGGCACGTGAACGGCTTGCTGCGAGTGAGCGGAGGTCGGCTGAGTGGAAGATGGGTGGTTGTGGTGATGGTTCGTATGAATAGAAGGCTTGGTTTGCGGGGAGGATGGGAGTGAGGGTTTGAAAGGCGAGCCCTTGATTGTTGGGGAGTTTGTAGGCGAGCCAAAGTCTGTCGGGGGCGGAGGCGAGGCCATCGGTGGCGAGTTGGCCGTTGAAAATTGTGGCGAGGGCGATGTCGCCTGCAGGTTGATTGATGTTGCGGTGATAGATGGCGAGAGCGTATTGGTCTTGAGGCTGAGCGGGTTTGCTGTCAGCTGATGAGGATTGGTTATTTGTGGCTGATGCGGTGGTGGGTGAGAGTGGCTGCTGATATGAGTAGATGTACCAGATGTTTTGATCGTCTGATACTGCAGAGAGGTTTTGTGCGGAGGATAGCGAAGGCAGCGCGAGGCTGAGAGTGAAGATGAGTAGCGAGACGAAGCTGAACATGATTGCTTTATTTGGTTTCATATTATGGATAAGGGTACGTGAATCGTGGTGAAGGGCAAATGTGAGGACGAAAAGTGTGTATGAATTATGAGTGAATATAAGTGTTTTCGGTAGTGCGGGGGATGTGGTGTGAGAAATTGATGTGAAAGGTGGATCGAGGCGGGTTGAGGGTGAGAGCTAATAAGACGTGATTGTGGTGGAATGATACAATTGGGGCATGTTGAAATACAGGCTGACATTTGGGCCGATCATGATCGCAGTACTGCTGGGATTAATTTGGCTGGATAATCAACTGGATCAGATTGTTATTGAAGGAACGATCTGGCAGGATTTGTTTTTGGGTAGGGATTATCTGCCTGCGGGTTTGGTGATGTGGGTGCTGTTTCTGGTGCTGATCACGCTAAGTGTTGGTGAGTTGGTGAAGATGTTTCGTGCGAAGGATGCGCGGGTGGATTTCTTTATGCTGTGGTTGAGCGGGATGATTGGCTGCACGCTGATGTATGTGATTCCGTATAAAATGCAGAGTGAAGCGACGATGGCGATTTATGCTTCGTTCATGGCGGGGCTTTTTATGCTGACATTGCTAAGGTTGGCGTTTAAAAAGACGACGAAGGGGGCATTGTTAATCGGCAGTATTACGATGTTTGGGTTTATTTATATCGGGGTGTTGCCGGGGTTTTATCTGGCGATTCGGAGATGGCATGAGGCGTGGGTGATTGCTGCAATTATTTTGATTATCAAGAGTTGCGATATCGGTGCCTTCTTTACGGGATGCTCGATTGGTAAGCATAAGATGATCCCGTGGCTAAGTCCGAAGAAGACGTGGGAAGGCTTGGCTGGGGGTGTGATCTTTGCTGGATTGGTGGCGATGGGACTGGTTGCACTGGGGAATGTAACGGAAGTGAATGGACGATGGGAGATTTTGGAAACTGGGCGTGAGTTTGTGCATCACGATTATCCACTGTGGTTCGGGTTTGTGGTAGGGATGATCTTTGGATTATTGGGTCAGGCGGGGGATCTGACGGCGAGCATGTTCAAGCGTGATGCTGAGATTAAGGACTCAGGAAGCGTGATTCCGGGGTTTGGGGGGCTGATTGATGTGCTGGACAGTCCTGTGCTGGTGGCTCCGTTTGCGTATTGGGTGCTGGTGATTGCAGAGGTGTTTACGAAGCCGATTTAGAGCGTCATGTGGTCATGAAAGGAGAAGGAAGTACGAAAAAAGTGGCCAGCGAGGGCAAATAAGGGGCGTGAGGGGGTGAATTGGGGTAAAAAAGGTTGAATTGGGATGAAAAAAAGTTAATTATGGGCGGGAAGTGGACATGCAAGGCCCGTGATTGACGATATGATATAGTGTGGCTCAGGAGTACTGGGCCGGGCGTCTTAGCGCAACTAGGACGTCGTGTTTGTATACAGAGATTGATGTTTTGTATGCAGAGATTCATGTATAGTCATTGTTACTGGAGACTTTACCATCGCTAGACGCTTTAAACCGCAGCCGAAAGACACGGGTAAAAGGTTACGTGTCAACGATCAGATTCGCATTTCACCGATTCGGCTGATTAGTGAAGACAATGAGCAATTAGGTGTCGTGCAGGTAGACGATGCGAAGCGTCGTGCACGTGATGCAGGCTTGGATTTGGTCGAGGTATCGCCGAACAGCGAGCCATCAGTTTGCCGTATCATGGACTACGGTAAATGGAAGTACGCCCAGAAGAAAAAAGAACAAAAGGCGAAGAGTCACGCGAAACAGAGTGAACTCAAAGGCGTCCGTCTGCGTCCAAAGATTGATTCACATGACCTTGATATCAAGTTGAACAAAGCACGTGGTTTCCTTGAAGAAGGAAATAAGGTTCAGTTTATGATGCTGTTCCGTGGCCGCGAGGTTGCTCACAAGGATATTGGTTACGGCCATATGAATTCGATCGTCGAGAAGCTGAGCGATATTGCGAAGATTGAATCTCCACCAATGCTGCAAGGCCGCCGCATGGGTATGGTGTTGGCACCAGACCGTAGCGGTAAGCAGAAATCTGCTGCGAAGAAGGAAGCTCCGAAAAAGGACGCACCTGCACCGAAGCAGCCTGCTAAACAATAAGTAGACTGGGGTGAATACCCTCCCCTATAAAATGAATACAAATGAACCTCGCTTAACGGCGAGGTTTTTTATTTGGATATATCGCAAATACGAAACACAAGCCAATCTAACTGCTTGTTTTTATCAACATTACTTTCTCGAAAATAAATAAAGCCATATATTGCAGTACGTTTAATTCATAAGTTTGCGCACGCGCTACTTATTTCAATGCATCACCATTCCTACCGAGGGTAATCAAATGCCTAATAATGCTATCAAATTAACCGTCTTACTCTGCGCTATCATTGTTTTCCTACAGACTGGCTGCGCTACGATTATGAGCGGAACATCACAGGAAGTTTTGATTTCAACAGAGCCAAGCGGCGCGACCGTGGTACTAAACGATATGACGATGGAAACGCCAGCGAAATTTACGCTTAAGCGCAGTGAGACTTATGTTGCTGAGATTTCCAAGCCAGGCTATCACACGACGCAAGTTAAACTCGAAAAAAGTATGAATGGTTGGATCTTTGGCAACATCGTGTTCGGCGGCATCCCCGGTTTGGTTGTCGATTATATTTCAGGTGGAGCGAATAACATTTCACCAGGTGATGCACACATCAATCTTGTTTCCACCACAATTGACGAGCCAAGCATGATCATTTGGGATGCACAATCACTCAAAGAAGAAGCTAAGAAAACGAGCGCTTTGACTAAGGAATAAAATTACACTGCTACTAATAAATGAACCTCGCTTAACGGCGAGGTTTTTTTATTTAAAATTCTTGCTTACTTGTGAAACACGCTTGTTTTACAGTGGTTCTGATTCGAGGCAGGATATGTGATCACTTCATCGAACGTGGTGGATTGAGGACAAGGTATGGGTGGATATTTTGGCGTGTCGTGAAGAAGAAATGAAGGATAAGTGTGAGGAAAGCACCGAGCCAAAGGCCTGCGATGACGTCGGAAACGTAGTGTGAAAGAGTGAAGATGCGTGTGAAAGCGAGCGTAATGCCGAGAATACCCCAGAGGAGCCACTTGCTTGGGTACATAAGCCAGAGAACTGTGAAGACGGTGGCAGCTGCGGTGGCGTGACCTGAAGGGAAGGATGCGTTGTCGTAACCGGTGGTGAAAAGGTCTAAGCCGAAGTGACCTTTCTCAACGAGTTCGGAAGGACGGAAGCGGCCAAAGATGATCTTGAGGATGTTGATGATAAGCCCTGACCATGCAATGGCGATAAGCAAGAAGAGTGCCCAAGGGACGAAATCACGGCGTTTATAGATAAGCCAAGTGATAAAGATGGTGGGAATGTAGACAAGCCACCCAAATTCTTCGTCGAGTTCAGCACTGTAGTAGGTGATGTAGATGAGCAGCGCAAAGGCGAGCCAAAAGAGGATGTTCTTTTTGATGGGGCCACGATCGAGGATGAGCGTGGCGAGGAGTGCGGTTATGAATGCAACGTAGTAAAACTTGGTATCAGCAAACTGCGTGAGGACATTGGCAACAGGTTTGACCGATTCGAGGCCATCGGCGAACCATGCGATGCGAACGTCGAGAAAAAAGTATGAAATCGGTATAAAAATAGCAGCGAGGATGCCTGTGATTGCGAGATCACGTCGAACGGCACGGATATGCCAACCACGGTCATGTAAGCCGTCGAGAGGTGGGGTTGTGGTGTGTTGCTGAGAAGAATCGGCCATGACCGTCTCCAAATGAGGGTAAATGCACAACGTCAAAACAGGCAAGCTGTGTGTTTTATTGAGTTTACACGAGCTGGCATCGGTATGATAACAGGTCGGAAGCAAAAATATCTTCGAAAGTTAGGTGAGTCGGGGTACAATTCACGCAGAGACTGAATTTCGGAGGCTAAGAGCGACAATCCTGGTCGCTATGGTGCTATGCATTTTTGCACATGTTTGAGAATTTTAGTTTTGTGACTCAGACGCCGAAAGACGAGAGATTAACTTGAGAGCAGAGGGAAAGGTCATGGACTATCTAGCACGTCGTGCGGCTTATCTATCATTGATGCTGGCAGGTGGGGTTTTAATTGGCACAAGTGAAGCTCAGGCATCTCGGTATGTTTTGGGTGATGCATCCAGTATCGCGCCCGATCAGCCACGCGTATTGTTTGGCTTGTATGATGTTCCAGAAGGCGAAGAGCCTGATGACTCACATCTGGTTGGCCCGGTTCTTTACAACGTCGGTTTGCTTGACACAGGTGCAAACGGCATCCTGCTAGCAGCCAGTGCATTTGCAAATCTTGACGGCTCAACGACCAACGCAAACGATTACAGCCCGTTTGAACAGGCGGTGAATCCAACAACTGGTGAACCTGTGATGTACGACGAACTGGGTGTTGCTGGCACTGAAGCTTTGGGTGTCCTAAAAAGCTATACATTCGGATACAACGGGTATAACGATACGAATGTACACGTCATTGAAGATGTTCATGCGTTTGGTCGTAATAATCTGAACATCGGCTCGTATAGCGCGATCATTGGTATGCCTGCGATGATGGATAAGTACACATATGTCAACATGACCTCGCTGCGATCCAATGCTTTTGGTGGCGATATTGGCGACCTGGGTGATTATGACTACATCAGTTCAACAATCACCAATACAAGGCAAGATGTTGTTGGGCCTGAGTATGATGTGAATCTTCGACTTGTCGATGTTCCGCCGACAGGTCAAAGGCATCCTGATGATCCAACGCCGACTTATGCACCATTGCCTGTGATTGATGATATTGTCACGACATTCGATGACGGTGAAGCATCGGGGACATTCCTTTTAGATACTGGCGCACAGACAAACATCATCTCGATGCAAATGGCTTTGGATATGGGTTTGAATATGGACCCTGATGATGAGAATACTGATATTCAAGATTTTCTAACCGTAGGTGGTATCGGCGGCCAAGCTGAGATGCCTTTGGTTCAGATCGATGAATTGATCGTGCCGTTAGCGAATGGTGATGAAATGGTGTGGACGAATGTTGTCGTTGGTGTGCTTGATATTGATGGTGCACCGTTCGATGCTGTTTTTGGGATGAATATGCTAACGAGCGGTTATTCATTTCTTGATCTGGTGAGCGGCACGAACACGCCTGAGCACGGCTTCTTTGATGGCTTCACGCTAGACTTTGCACAAGGTGATACGGAAGGCCTGCTTTCACTTGATTGGAATGACAATCGTGTGATTCCCGAACCTGGCACGGCAGCACTGATTGGTGTTGGATTGTTCTTGGCTTACGCAAAACGTAGCCGCAAGAAGGCATGAAATTGAACACAACTAAACAGATATTCAAAGCCCACATGTTAGTGGGCTTTTTACATGCAGATCAAAAACTATCGCGTTCATCAGGAACTGTATCTGCAACACGTTCGAACTCTTTTTCATTTCGCATCAGTATCTTCACGATATTTGGATCAAACTGCGTTCCAGCCTGCTCTTTGATGTAGCCGATGGCCTGGCAATGTGATAAGGATTTTTTATATGGCCGCTCTGTTCGCAATGCATCATAAACATCTGCAACAGCGGCAATACGCGCGGGTAACGGGATATGCTCGCCAGCTAAACCAAATGGATAGCCACTACCATCCCAACGTTCGTGGTGAGCATATGCGATTTGTGAAGCAGTGATCAGGAATGGGTCATCGCCCCATTTACGTTTGATAGCCATGAGCGTGTCACCACCGATGCCCGGATGCAATTCGATTTCCCTGCGTTCTTCTCTTGTCAGTTTGCCCGGCTTGAGCAAAATTGCATCTGGCACAGCCACTTTTCCGATGTCGTGCAGCGCGGCTGTTTCTGCAAAGATTTCGAGATCCAAACCGCAAACCTGTCCATTCTTATCCTGATAATCACGAGCAAGTATTTTGACGTAATGACAAATCCGCTCAAGATGTTGGCCTGTCTGGTCATCACGAGATTCAGCAAGTTTTGCTAATCCAAAAATGACCGCATCACGTGAACGAATCAGTGCATTTGTACGCTCATGCACCTTATGTTCAAGACTGGAATTAATTGCGTCTAACTCATGTTCATACCGTGAGAAAATCAGTAGCGTAAAAAAAGCAGAAACACTGATAATCGCAACTGTCACAACCATACCGATGTTTTTCATGCGGTCGGTGATTAAATCTACACGTGATTGCAGATATCGTTCATCTTGAAAAACAATCACCGCTGCTCGGAAAGTGGGTAGTGGACGAATGGCTATTACATAATTTGGATGCGGATAACTCATATCTTCTGAAGAAACATAACGGTCCGCTATCTCTTCAATTTCTTTAATTTGCCGTTGCGTCATGTTCTCTTCATCTAGGCCGATCAATTCACCACTATCCAGCGAATAGACAACCACGTACCCAACACCCGGAACATCCATTCCTTCAATCAAATAATCAAGTGTCTCTCGTCCTTTCGTCCCCTCTGCAATACTTTCCATTCCCAATAACGTGATTGTCTTAGCTAATTCATCCGCTAGCTTATCTGAATTACGTTGAATGCGTTGCTGGATCACTTCTACGAACTGATCAGTCAGCCAATAGTCGAACAGAATGATTGCAGCCAATAAGCAAACCAACTGCGTCAAAAGTATCGACGACAATAGTATGCTTCGCTGACTGAATCTTGTGTAAAGAAATCGCATTCTAGTCTCACACCAATCGCAAGAAACCTGCAAATTCTAGGCAAAGCCGTCTATTAAGTCCTCACTTCATGTTTATCTGGTGAGCCGATCATGCTGGTGGTATCATGCGTATGGATTATGTGAGTGTGCGGACTGTGTTATCGGATGATCCAACACATAAACAAAAAGGTAACGGAATGAAGAAGGCTGTTATTACAGGCTGCAGCAGTACTTTCGTGTGCATGCTCAGCATACTCTCGGGTCAGGTATCAGCAGAACAGATCACGGTCGGATCCCCTGATCAAACTGCAACATATACAATTGATCTCGACAACATGCAGATCATGCATCAGGCTAAGGACGGCAAACAAACGGAGCTTTCATCACCCAATGCAACTTGGGGTAAATATCATTCATTAGCAACTAACATCCCCAACCAAAAAAAGTGGGTATATCAATCACCAGCAACAACTGTCACAGCAATTACAGATAATGACAATCTTAAAATCACATTCGCAAGCAACCCCACCGGCAACGATTCGATTGATATACCTTTCCCTATCATTACTGAGCAGTCAAATGACAAGGCGTGGACGCTACCCATTTTTGAAGGCATTTACGTTAACAAACATGCAACTCAATGGCGTGATAAACTCAGTAGAATTGAAGGCGAATCTCTCACTGAAAAACTAAGTATGCCCGCGATAGGCATTCTCGGTCAAAACGCCATGCGCATTGTGATCTTTGAAGATCAGTACAGCAACTACATCGAAAGCTCACAAGATACGCAAGGCAACTTGCAGTTTTCAATCGCTCATCGTTTTAACCGCTTGCAGAAAAACAAGTCCTACTCAGTTCTATTTAAGATCCAAAACAATGATCTACTCGGCGTCGCAAAAGCTTACCGTCAATATGTGATTGAGACCGATCAGTTTGTTTCCCTATCAGATAAATTCGAGTACGCACCTCAAGGCAAACGCATGATCGGTGCGATTCAAGGTTATCTATGGGGCGACAAGCTTGTATATGGTGATGACCTGAACAGTAAACAATGCAAAGCATTCGCCAAACGCCTTATTGCGGCAAGTGAAAACAAGAAGGACTCAGCTGCAACATGGTGGTGGGGCAATATGACCGAGGAGCAGCAAAAACAGGTACGCGAGGTTGCTGCTGAAGAATGGGTATCGATGTACACCAAAAACAATTTCAGCCTAATCATCGATCAATTCGCCCAAAATATCGAAGTGCAAAACACGCCAGTATTCCAGTCCTTCACCGACCCTAATGTAAAACTCAGCACTGAGACGCCAATCCATAAAGTTGTCGAAGCAAACATGGCTGTCTTCCAGCAAGCCTACGGCAACCTGTTTACTAATTACAAGCAATGGGGCAGCGGCATCTCTACTCGCATGATCAATCAAATTAAAGCTGCAGGCATCAACAAAGCTCACCTCTCAACAGGCGGCCTCACGAGTACCAGTGTCAAACCTTGGGTCGCTGAAGCAGCAACCCAAGCAGGCTATCTGATGGGCCCTTATGATTCATACCACTCAGTGCATCGCCCAGATATGGTAAGCGACAATACATGGGAAACCGCACAATTTGATTGGGACGCATACAACGACGGTGCGATTATTCGTAAAAACGGCCAACCAATTCACGGCTTTAAAAAAATTGGTCGCAAGTTGTCACCACTCATCGCGATGCCATACGTCAAGAAACGCGTCAACAAAGTCACCAGCGAAGTACCTTTCACTTCATGGTTCGTAGACTGCGATGCCTTTGGCGAAGTATACGATGATTGGAATCCAAGACATGAAGCATCACAAGAAGATGGAGCTAATGCACGATTAGGCCGTATGCAGTGGCTTGCACAATCTAAGCACTTGGTTGTAGGCTCAGAAGGTGGTTCCGCATACGCATCGCCTGTGATCTCCTTTGCTCACGGTATGATGAGCCCTGTCATCGGCTGGGGTGATCCTCTCCATAAAGACAGATCCAGCAAGTATTACCTCGGCGCATGGTACCCAGAAAATGCGCCCGGTATCTTCTTTAAACCTGTGCCGCTTCAAGAGAAGTATATTGATCTCTACTATAATCCAACCGTCCGCCTCCCACTCTATCAAGCAGCACTACACGATTCAGTCATCACGACTCATCACTGGGGTAACGGCACACTCAAATACAACAACACAGACAATACCACAATGCTCCTTGAGATCCTCTACAACGTACCACCAATGTTTCACTTCAGTCCAACTGCCTTCCGAAAACAGAAAAGCATCATTGCAAAGCACGCAGAGGTTTTCGATAAACTCCACACGCAAACATGGAACAAGCCACTTATTAGCTTTGAATTCCTCTCAGACAATGAACTGCTTCAACAAACTCGTTTTGAAGGTGGCACAACCGTCATCGCAAACTTTGATTCAATAGCACACACAATCAATGACCTAACAATCGAACCACGAAGCATCGCATACAAACTCACAAATCAAAGCGATTTTGTCACATACAAACCATAAATTCAAACAACATACAAACAAAAAAGCGTTCGTTTCACAACGAACGCTTTTTTAATAATCTCTTTTCGAACCTTATCACTCTGTTTTTTCATGCTCTTTACGAACTTCCTCAGCTCGCGCTAACATATCATTGGTCATGTTTCTCCCCATCACTAAAATATCTAAAGGTTTACCATTCGCAGAATAATTAATCGTTTGATCTTCAAACAGCTTCTTCAAAGGTAACTGTGTGTACTTATCAATCGTCTTGTCATAATTCTTCTTAGTAATAATCAAAATGCCCGCACCAGACTGATGTGCCCATTCTGATATTGCTGCTGAGTCCGAGCCAGTTTCTTTGACAACTTCACCTGCAGGCCGATTGATATAAAACACCAACGAAGGTTCTTCATACCCCGACATAATCACCGGCACATCAACCCCCTGCCCCAATATCTCATGTATCCCCGCAGCAATCTGCTTCGATGGCTTCAAGTTCGCTTCAACCTGTGGCAATAAAACCATCGCTGAAGGTAACGTCAACAATGGAAAGATTAAAGATGTCAAAACAGCCGCAGCATACAAACGTTTTTTGCTGGTCCAATACGTGATTAGTAGCATCACAAGTATCGTCAGCACTGCTAAAACGATCGATAGTAAATAAATATATCCCACTTTACCTTGCTGCAATACCCATGGTGCTGCAATACCACCCAACACTGCCGCTCCAACGAAAATATTAAACAGCCACACCCCTGTCATCAACCAACCATTCTCCTCATCAGGAGAATCACCCTTCACTCTCGCCACAATCGCTGCTGCAATCATAATCGCAAGTGCTGGGAAAATTGGTGCGACATAATGAGGTAATTTTGTCGCCACTAACGAGAACATAATGAGAGGAAACGCAATCCATCCCCATAAAATTGCTCTCGATTTACTTGTCCCAATATGCCCTCTTATTAAGCCCGACAAACCCAATGGCGCAAACAACACCCAAGGCGACACACCAACAATAAGCACTGGTATATAAGCAGGAATCGTCAAGATATATCCAAGCAATCCTGATCCACCATGTGATTCCATCGCTGTCATCGAACGTCCAACGACATGCTTGCCAATCCCTTCTTCATAAAACTGCCCCCCAGTCATTTCATTCGCTGGCAAACCCCACGCAACAAAGAAACCAGCTGCAATCAACGACACGACAACCAGTGCCAACCATTTCCGTTTACTTACTTTAATCGTTCCACCACGCCCAAAGAATGCAGTACCAATCATCATCAATCCGGGCACTGCAAATCCAACCGGACCCTTCAGTAACCACGCAGATCCTAACGCCAACGTCAACACCACATATTGCCACCATCTCGGCCTAAGCAATATCTCCACCACCATCCAGATCGACAACATCATCGCCGCATTCAATGCACCATCTGCCGTCGCAGCTGTAAACGATCCAATAACCAACGGCACAAGCATCGTCGGATAAATCACCATCGCCAACAAACCAGTCTTAGCGTTGAATAGACGTTTACCTATAAAGAACGTAAACAGTGCTGACAGCGAGATACCCAACACCGATGGCAACCTCACCGCAAGTTCCAAGCTCATCGGCCACACATAATTTCTCAACCACAATCCCACATCCATCAACCAATACACACCCGCAGGCTTATGCAATCGGTAGTCCCCATTAAAATATGGCACAATCCAATCGCCCGTCTCATACATCTCCATAGCCGACCGCGCAAACCGTGGCTCATCACGATCCCACAACGTTGACGTATCCGCAAACAGCGCATACATCGCAACGATCGCCAAAAACACCAGCATCACGACCCACCAAGGCACCCCCCCACTGCTGGCCTTATCTTTCAATTCAACTGATTGGACATCCTGATCCAAGGGCTAACTCCATATTTTGGTTTTCCGTGCCAAAATCGTACCGCCCTACGCTCACTTATGCCAGCCAATAGCCCGCACAATGTCACAAATGGGGGTTAACGAGCACTCACACCATGAAGCTCACCCATAAACCAAATGCCAATTAAATATCAACAATTCTTACACTATTGCCCAGTGTAAATCATATAACAATCAGTCCCCTCCTCCGTTTCGTTCACAAACAGATTATCAGCCTCATTCTTCTCCCATTTACTCAACTTCGTCTCAAGCACATGCCGCACCTCAAACGACACATGATTGTCCTGCCATACCACACTCCCCTTCCATTTCCCAGCCTCCGCCCCCTCATGTATCGACTGCACAAACTCATCATGATCCCTCCCAATATTTCGATCCGTCACAATCGGTGCCAACGTATTCAAATTCTCTCGCCACTCTCCCTTCCTCCCCTTCGCAGGAAACACAATCGAAGGCAAACTAAACGAATAATTCTTCGTCGTCACAACACCCTTCTCCCAATTCACCTTCGCCTCATCATACGTTGAAACAAGATAATGACTCTCAATCCAACCTCCCCTCAGCAACAACTCATATCGCCCCTCCACTGTCGCATCAAAAATCTTCCGCTTTGAATCAACGCCCGGATATTGACCTCGATTGTCCTGAGCAAATTGAACAAGCGACTGATGAATCCCACGAACGCGCATGTTATTTGGGTTACTACGAGCTGGATGACGCACATGGCCAAGCATCGGCAAAAAGATCGCAAACATAAAAACCAAAAACACAAGCACAACAATCGCCTCAATAACCGAAAAGCCATACATTCTGATTTTCATTTTTATGCTCCTGTTTACTCACCCTCATAAACCCACAACGCATCACACTGCTCTTCCCCCTCACTCTCAGCTACAAATAAATTATCCGACTCATTCTCTAAATATTTATCAAATTTTGTTTTCACAACATGCGTTGATTCAAAGCTCACATGATTATCATTCCAGGCCACGCTCCCTTTCCACTTGCCAGGTTCTGAGTTCTTATGAATCGATTCAACTGCACCTAAACCATCTTCCCCAACATTTCGATCTCCCATCACAGCAGCCACTGAATTCAAATTCTCTCTCCACTCACACGCGCGCTTCGCTTTCTCATCACCCACCGTAATATCCAACATCGCATACGAGTAATTCTTTGAAGTTACCTCTCCAGTCGTCCACATCTCTTTTCTTTCAGCAGGACTGATCGCGTAATCAGCTGTAAAAAATCCACCATCTAATAAAAAATAGAAACGCTCCTCAACTGTCGGTGCGACAATCTCTCGTTTCCCATTAAACCCCGGATACATACTGCGATTACTCTGAGCATACCACACTAATGACTGATGAATGCCTCTTACTTTGTAATTATTTTGACGTGATATTGAAACCGGATGCCTTGCTCCAAGCATTGGTAGTACCAGCACAATCATCATTGCCAAAACGACAACCACAACCGCCAATTCAATCAACGAAAAACCATTAATTCTCTTATTCATTTTCATGCTCCCATTCATTCACCTGAATAAATCAGTTTCGTATCAATATTGCTCTGATCATTCTCAAAATCCTCAACAAATAAATTATCGCTCTCGTTGGCTTCTGCCCTGCCGTACTTAGTGCGAATCATATGTGACTCCACAAAATCACCATGTCCATCCGAATAGAACACACTCCCAAACCATTTCCCAGGCTTCGACCTTTCATAAATGGATTGCACCTGATCCTCAGCATTCTCGCCAATATTCCGATCACCCAATATCGGCGACTCATCATTCAAATCCTGTGCCCACCTCAATGCACGCATCGCCTTTCGATCACCATTCGTAATATCAAGCATTGCAAAAGAATAATGATCCGTTGTCACTTCACCAGAAACCCATTCCTCTTTATCATCACGCGAACTAAGTGCATCAATCGGCTGCAAATAATCATCTTCAAAAAGCAATTGATATCGCTCTTCAACAGTCGGAGCAAAAATCTTTCGTTTAAAGCTAATCCCCGGGGACCACCCTCCATTACTTTCAGAGTACATGCTTAAAGCAAATGCAATTTGGTACATTCTCATATGGCTAGTCATACTCGACGGCGTCCTCCTTACAGCAACGCACGTTGGCAACACCATCACGACAATCAAAATCAGCAACAAAATCACGACCACTAATTCAACAACCGTAAACCCCTTCATTCTCGTATTCATTTTCCATGCTCCCGTTCACTCACCCGAATAAATAAACATCGCATCACAATACTCATCTGAATTCTCAGTATCCTCAGAAAACAGATTATCCATCGCGTTCTTATACGCCTCACCATACTGCGTGCTAATAACATGGGATTTCTCAAACACCACATGATTGTCGTTATAGACCACACTACCTCTCCACTGACCCGCATCTTCTTCATCACCATAAAGAGACCGCACCTGATCTAAACTATTAACACCTAAATTCCGATCACCAATCACAGCAGCTTTGTCATTCAAATGTTCTTGCCATTCAACCGCACGCTTCGCTCGCACCCCATCCTCTGTAATGTCCAGCATTGCATATGAATAATTGTCCGTCGTCACTTTCCCCGACGTCCAAATCGTCTTCACTTCTATAGGGCAAATAGCATAGTCAGCCGTAAAAAAGCCACCAGCAATCAACAATTTAAAACGCGCCTCAACCGTAGGCGACTCAAGCTCCCGCTTCGCATTCAATCCCGGATATTGACCACGATTATTCTGCGCATACATCACCAGACTTTGGTGAATCCCGCGCAACTGCGCCTTGCTTTGCGCTCTTCGAGTATTAATACGTGGCGGCGTCTGAATCGCAATTACAAACACGGCTAGCAACGCCATCACGATCACCAGCACCAACAGTTCAACAAGCGTGAACCCTTCGATATGTTTCTTCATGATATTCCCATTCGTCTACTGTTCACATTCATTCAAGCACACTATAACCAACACGCTAATTGACGAATAGACGTAACAATCGCGCTGCTATCAGTGGCTTTACATTGTGTAGACAAACGGAAAAGTATCCGGGTGCATTCTCAATCTAAACGTAGCACAAACTCAAAAAGAATCCAAGCATCCAATCGATTTATAATTATCATCCAAATCAATCGATCAATTACCAACGTGCTACATCCAAACAAAAACGCACTTAAAACAGGCAGGAACGCATCACATCCCATGATGCACTGATCAAATTATAACTTACACACCAAAATATCAAAAGAAATTTTCAATCCCCAAATTATTTCAATTCATAACACATTAAAATCCCAAGCGTCGTCACATACCGTAACTTCAACTCACCACGTTCATCCAAATACTTCTTCACGCGCATCTCCATCGACTCACTCCCATCACGTGGCTCAAAATTCTCCACCAGCACCCAACCCCTACCATCACCAAGCACCTCATCTAACAATCCGATCGTTCTATCATTCACCCCTCCCATACCACCACCATCATGCGTACCTTCATCCCAAACAATCTCAACACCCAACTCATACAACCGCTCATAATATCTGAACGTCACCCCGGTCAGAGCATCCGCATAAAGTTTTTCACCTTCAACATAATGCTCAGCCAAATACACCGCCGCATCATGCCCATCCAACCGATCCTCTCTCAACCAAACCTCTTCACCATGCGTCAAAACACTAGGCCACAACATCACTCCCATCACCCCACCCACAACAGCCCACCTCATCGCCACATACTTATCCCCCATCAACCGCACAATCTCAACAAATCCCAATCCCAAAAACAGCACCATCATCGGTAGCAAAAACATCAACGCTCGATCGTATGACGGATATATTTTCATCGCCGACAGCAGCCAAACCATCGGCAACATCCCCAACCACAAACAACTCTCCCATCGATACCGCCGCCATCCAACCCAAGCTCCTATCAACCAAACAAAACCAGCCACATACTTCAACCCCATCCCCATCGGATGTTCAAACGCATAAAAATAATTCTTAGGATACCAAAGCAAATCCTTCACTCCCGTAATCACAACCGGTGCAAACCCATACTCCCAATAACTCCCAAGTTTCTCATCCCCACTTTGCGACGCTAAAAATCCCCTATAATGCACAACCAAACTAAGCAACCACAACCCACCAAATCCCATCAATAACCCAACCTTCAGCTTACGTTTATTCACAAGATAGTTCACCAGCAGCACACCTCCCACACCACCCAACACCATCACCTGCACATACGATAACCAACTCACCACAACACCCCACACTCCTAACTCAATCAAACACCTGTTCGACTCGTCATCCAAACACCGCCGCGCAAGCCACACTCCAACAAGCGTCGCAAGCACATCCATCGAATAATGCTTCATTTGCAGTGAAAAATATAGATGCCCGCCTCCCAGCACCGCCAACATCAAAACAACCAACCCTGCAACTTTCCCAAACCTTTTTGCATACAAAAACATCAGCGGCGCAAACCCCAGCCCCAATACCGTCGGCATCAATCGCAATCCCAAATCACCACCAACAATCATCGTCCCAAGCTTACACAAATACAAAAACCCAAGCGCCGATGACTGCCCATACCCCAACGGCTCATGCATCTCTCCCCATCCTCTAAACAATATCTGTTGCCCAATCGCCGCTTCATCCAACCACAAACCTTCACGCATCCACAATCCCCACACTCGCGCCACCATCCAATACACCATCGCCACGCCAATCACCCACCAATATACCCAGCCATAACTACGCCCCTTCCCTTCATCCAATCGTTCCACATCAACTAAAACTTCAGCCCCACGTTGTTCATCTAACCCAGATTGCATACCCCACCCCTTTCATCGTTAAACCCAAAAGTGACACACTACCTTACCAAATCAAAACCGATCAACCAATCACTGTCCTTCATAAATCATCCAAGCATCATCTTCACCCGCAGCCACAAACAAGTCATCCGCCTCATTCTCATCATAATACTCAAGCACCAACATACCACGTTCATCATACCTTCGTGACTTCATAAACTTCGTCTTCAACACATGCTCCTTTTCCATCGTCACATGATTATCATTCCACGCTACTTCCCATCCAAACTCACCATCTTTCCCATGCAACGATTTCGCACCCTCCTCCTCATTCCCCGTATTACGATCTGAAATAGCTGGTGCCATCCGATTCATCATTTCTCGCCACTCATTAGCACGGCCAGCCCCCTTACTCACATCAATATCCGCCATCGCATATGAATAATTCTCTGAACTCACTTCCCCCGTCGTCCATATCGTCTTCACCTCAACAGGTGATATCGCATAATCCGCTGCAAAAAAGCCTCCATCAAGCAACATATAAAACCGATCTTCAACCCGAGGCTTCACCGCCACTCCCTTCCTATTCATCCCCGGATACCAACCCTTATTACTCTGCCCATACATAATTAACGACTGATGAATCCCTCGCATCATTGTATAACTTTGCACTGCCCGCGCACTCCTTGTCTCTTCACGCAACATCGGAATGGCAATGCACAACAGCACAATCAACAGCACTAACACAACTGCTAAATCAATCAACGTAAACCCATGCCGTTTCATTTACTGCCCCTCATAAATCATCATCACATCCCTCTCTTCCTCACCATCTTCAAACATATTATCCGATCCATTCACTACATGCGTCTTCAATCGCTCCACATGCCCATCCATAAACGACACCCCGCCCAACCATAACCCAGGCTCCGACGTCACCTCAATCGATTGAACACCATAGTCCGCATCTTCACCAATATTACGATCCGACATCAACACCTCTTTTGCAGGCTCCTTCACATCACTAAAAACCTTCACCTTACTCTCAGCTTCCAACCTCCTCATCGCATACGAATAATTCGCACTACTCACTTCACCCTTCTTCCCCCAAGCAACCTTCCCCTCATCATAAGGCGAAATAAACGCATTCAAATCTACCCCCATATCCATCTTCATCAATATCTCTTGCCGCTCCTCAACCGTCGGCGCAACCATGACACCACCTTCACCATAACCCAGCAACCTTTCCCCATTGTCCAGCATATACGTATAATTCACCATACTTATTTGACGAAGATTCGACTGGCTCCTTAAAAACTTTGGTGCAGGATGACCGGTAGAAAGCAACGGCAAAAAAACCAGAACCAAAACAATACATATCACCACAAATACACCTACTTCAACGACCGTTAACTTACGATTATAAAATGCCATGATGTGCCCTTAATAAGAAAATGATCAATCCCCCACATTCTAACAATCCCCTTCAAAAACAGATACAAAAAAAGCCCACACATTTCTGCATGGGCTTTCTATTTTTATACCAATTGAAAGTTATCAAACTTCCAAAGCTATCATCTACTTAGTAGCGATAGTGTTCTGGCTTGTAAGGGCCATCGACTGGAATGTTCAGGTAATCTGCTTGTTCCTGTGTTAGCTTCGTTAGCTTCACACCCAGTTTATCCAAGTGTAAACGTGCAACCTTCTCATCAAGAAGCTTAGGCAACACATAAACCTTGTTTTCATACTTATCATTATTCTGAGCCAATTCTATCTGTGCGATAGACTGGTTCGTAAACGATGCACTCATCACGAATGATGGGTGACCTGTCGCACAACCCAAGTTAAGCAAACGACCTTCAGCCAACACCAACACGCTGTGACCATCTTCAAATGTCCACATATCGTACTGAGGCTTAATGTTCGTCTTGCTGACCTTGCCTTCTTCAAGCCACTTATCCATCTGTGCCATTTCGATCTCATTATCGAAGTGACCAATATTACCGACGATCGCTTTGTCCTTCATCTTCGACATGTGATCAGCCGTAATGATGTTGAAGTTACCAGTTGTTGTCACATAGATGTCAGCTTCTGCAAGCGTGTCTTCCAGTGGTACAACTTCATAGCCTTCCATCGCAGCCTGCAAAGCGCAAATCGGATCGATTTCAGTGATGATCACGCGAGCGCCCTGACCCTTCAATGACTGAGCACAGCCCTTACCAACATCACCGTAGCCGCAGACCACAGCAATCTTGCCGGACATCATCACATCTGTCGCACGGTTCAAACCGTCGATCAGTGAGTGACGACAACCATAAAGGTTATCAAACTTCGACTTCGTAACTGAGTCATTCACATTGATCGCTGGGAACAGCAACTCGCCCGCTTCTTCCATCTGATAAAGACGGTGAACGCCTGTTGTTGTTTCTTCAGATACACCCTGCATCTGCTCAGCAACCGTATGCCAACGCTTCGGCGTCGCAGCATAAACCTGACCCAAAACGCGGAGCACTTCTTTGAACTCCGTATTATCAGTTGTATCAACTGATGGAACCGCGCCAGCCTTTTCAAACTCAACACCCTTGTGAATCAGCAGCGTTGCATCGCCACCGTCATCAACGATCTGAGTCGGGCCGTTATCATTACCAAAATCTAGCGCACGTTCAGTACACTGCCAGTATTCCTGAAGCGTTTCATCCTTCCAGGCAAACACTGGTACACCCTGCGGATTCGCAATCGTGCCACCCTTACCCGCAACAATCGCTGCAGCTGCTTGGTCCTGCGTTGAGAAAATATTACACGATACCCAACGGATATCCGCGCCCAGTTCCTTCAGCGTCTCAATCAAAACAGCTGTCTGAACCGTCATATGCAATGAACCCATGATGCGCTGACCAGCCAACGGCTTCTGTGCACCATACTCTTCACGCAAAGCCATCAGGCCCGGCATTTCCTGCTCAGCCAAATCCAATTCCTTACGACCCCAGATCGCAAGTTCCTCTAACTCCGCAATAGATGCGCCTGGCTTCAGCTTATACTCAAAACCGTCAATTGAGGTAATCTCAAGACCAGGGGTTGTTGTCAATGTCGTCATAAGTTGATTCTCCTTGGTTGTTCAACTCGTGAATTTTTTATTTCTTAACCACTCAGCCAAAACTCTCGCTCAGCTAAGCTAATCTAATCAATGATTAGTTACGTTTATATTCCAATCACACCGGCTTGCTCGCACTCGCAAGTACCAACGCCGGTCCCGTCGCATCCGCCTCCGGCGGCAACGCCGTCACCACCACACCACCAAAACCAGCACCTTCCAAAGCACTGATTAATTCCGCCTCACCAAACCCCGCATGATGCTGATCCAACTGCCGACGAAAATCATCACGATCATGTTGCAGCAGATCCAGTATCACCAGTTTCCCGCCAGCCCGAAGCACACGACACGCTTCCTTCAACGTCCCATCTATCTCCGGCAAATACGTCAGCACCAAAACCACCAACGCTGCGTCAACACTCCCATCCTCCAAAGGCAACCCATCAAGATCACCCTCAAGAATCGAAACGTTACTAAACGCAGCCGTCTGCTGTTTCGCTGCTTCAATCATCGCAGGCGAATTATCAATCCCATACACATGCTTAACTGTCCGCGCCAGTCTCGCCGTGATGTCACCAATCCCACAACCCAGATCCGCAATCTCATATTCCGCCGGGATCAATGCTTGAATCGCATCATGCGTAAACATCGAACCATATAGTTTATGCCGCGTCTCCCCCCATTCCGCTGCTGCACCCTCAAAAAACGATTGAACCCCCGCACGACGCTGACGAAGCCTTTCCGTCAAGCGAATCTGATCCTGCTGCAACGTCGCCCAACCCTCCGTCTGCTCCTTCGCAAGCTTCCAAAGCTCCTGAGCAGAATCCGTCAGTTCCGCAGGAATCATGCGGTATAAATTCGTCGTCCCCGCCCTTCGTGACACTGTCCAATGATCTTCTGACAGAATCTTCAAGTGCCTTGAAACCGTGGATTGAGGCATTTGCAAAATGTCACATAACTCCGCAACCCCCAGTTCCTGACGTTCAAGCAATCTGAGCAAACGCAATCGCGTTTCATCAGAAAGCGTCGCCATTTGCCGCATCAACACCTCAGGTGTTGGCGAACTTGGAATTGATGATTTGTTGGAAGTCTCAGCCATGTTGCGGACCATTCATCCTTTCATCCGGATTTAATGATATTACATATCGTAAACCAGTCAAGCAACACATTAAAACTACTTACGTGAAAACCGGTAAGGTCCCAGAACAATGATTCAGCAACCGCTTAGTTCTTGAATACACACATATTTTTTAGATCAATAAACAAATCTCAGCGTCTGTTATCATGTGCAGCGAAAGTGCGGATCGCCACGACTGACAGAGCCAATCGCAGGTTGATGTCAGAATTGTCTATCCGTTTATTTTGCAAGAACTTAGGGTAATCCTTGAAGTCGCAAAAAATCTTTATATGCTGAGGGTATCCCCCCACGAACCAGCCCAAAGCGGCTCAAATGCCACGCCAACCGAATCCCCTGCAAAACCCAATCAAACCCCTGCCCTGCAAGTACTTGCGTTGCAATCTGATTGGCAGATCGGTTGAGAAAAGGCAGATTGGGAAGCAGTCCCCAGAATCGGCTCCATCGTGAGGTGAAATCAGTGATCCAGAGGTCGTCGTGATGATTCACAAGTCAGTTTCCCCACATTTCAAAACATACACCGCAACACTCACTCTGATCGTATGTGCTTTATTGGCAACAGGTTGCCAAGTGGAAACACGTATCATCCGCAGCGGCTGGGACGATTTCGCCAAGGAAATGGGGGCAGAATCAACAACACAAATCTCCGGCGACATGACCAGCGCAATGCTCGCAAATGCTGACCAGGTAACGAATTGGGGCATTATGCTCGACGCATTCGGCGGTCCCGATCGCGCCATTCGAGCAAACAATCTAATCACGCAACTTCGTGAGAAAAAAGGACTTAAAGATTTTTGGCTGAAGCGTACTAACGAGGTCGCTATGGTCATGTACGGCTCCTTCGAGGACCGCAAATCAACCGAAGCACGTGATGAACTCTACAAAATTCGCGAGCTAACTATTGATAATAAAAAACCTTACAGAATGGCGATGATGCAACCATTGGCCGGTGCATCAAAGATTTCGGACGATCCACTGGACGCCAGATCGTACATTGGTTTCTACACGATGCAGATCGGATTTTATGACCCGAATTTTGATGGGGACATGAGACAAGCGGCGGAGAATGCTGTTAAGGCACTGCGAGCGGATGGTGAGGATGCGTTTTATTATCACGGGCCGAAAAGATCACTGGTTTGTGTGGGATTGTTCACGCAGCAGGACATGTCGCAAAGGCATTCCAGGCAAGGGTTTCAGGTTGAAGAGTATGGGCCACGGATTCGTGAGGTGCAGCAGAAGTATCCGAACAATCTGATGAATGGCGTGACGATGGTGACGAAATATAAGGGCAAAGATATTGGGTCGCAGCCAAGTTTCCTGGTGAGGATTTTCTAAACGAGTGCGGTGGGGAGCATGTTGATTTGTAATTTTAGCCTTTGATTTTGCGTGTTTGTGCGCGCACGAAATGAAACCGTTTTAAACACAGTTTTTTATATATCTATTCAATCAATAGAGTTGTATTAATTTGCGCGCACATTCGCAAATATGCAAAAACGTCGAGTTTTGAAGGATTTTTGTGAGTTTTGAGCAAGTTTCGTTGAGTTTTGAAGTACTTTCGAGCAGTTTTAAAGATGTTTGGTTTAGGGTGTTGTTGGTTTTGCTTCGTTTTTGTGTGCGCTGGGGCAAAGATGAGGGATGAGGCTTCGGTCGATCATGGATCGCCAGCTATGTTGAATTGTTTCACCACAGCGTATCGTTGAAAGAAAAAAAGAAGCGATCGCCTAATCGATGGTTAGTTGGATGGCGGGGTTGGGTATTTGGGCGCTTTGTAGCGGGTAAAGAAAAAGTTAATCGTGGAGATACAAACCAAGAGATAGACGGGGATATACTCGGCTAAGAGGATGGGTGTGGGAACGGTGTAGCCAACGGATTTAATGTGGGTGACATAGGACCATGAAATAGTGAGTGTGAAGAGCCACGCGGCGAGGTTGAAATTGAAGGGGATGAAGGCGAGTAGCCAAAGGACGTACCATGGGTGAACGGTTGAGGAGAGGAGGAGTGCGGCGAAGACGTAGATCAGTGAGAGCTTCCAGAGATTAAAGCGGGCGAGCATGCCGATGATGATGATGACGAAGAGGATACAGCCGATGGTTAGAATGGTTGGATTTTTGTAGCCTTCATAAATGTCGAGAATATAAGGATAAATTGAACCATTGCCTGCCCATTGATGGACAAAGATATCGGAGGTTTTGAGAAGGCCGTCAATGGAACCCGAGAGGAAAAAGAATGGGATGAAGATGATAATGAGTATTTTTGTGGTGGAAAGAATGAGGGCGAACATGCGTTTTTTTTCTTTGCGCAACCACCAGACCATGGGGAGAAAGATGGGAAGCATGATGGGTTTAACCGCGAGCGAGATGGCAAAGAGTTTGCCGGTGAGATAGATGCGTGTGTAGGATTTTTTGGTTGATTGATAGAGGATCATGGCACCGAGAAGTGGGAGGATGCCGAGTACATCTTGATGCCCTGAACCTGCAATTTCGGAGATAGGGAGTGGATGCCAGGCGTAGAGGATGGCGTACCAGATGCGATGGTTTTGCTTGGGATGAAGGGTTGGATTGACGAATTTGAGTGGTGGTGAGTTTGTGTGTTTGGCGAGATATTTAAGCATGAGAATGATGATGCCAATGTCGAAGAGAACGAAGGCGAGACGGAAAGTTTTATCGCCTAGCGCATCCCATGTCTGAACTTTGAAGAATGAAATGAGTGCGAAGATGTATTGACTAACTGGAAGATAGATGGTTTGAAGTTTGGGGTGATTGATGCGATGGAGTACTTCGGGTGGTGAGGCGGATTGGTTGTCGGGTATGTCAGCGGGTGCTGTTTTATAGGGGTTTGTGCCTGAGGCGAAGGTTGCGCCGTCGTGGATGTATCGCCAAATGTCGTCGGAGAGTGTTGGTTGTGTTGCGAGTACGACGACGATGCGCGCGAGGATGGCGACGATGAGGATGAGCCAAAATGCTGTGCGCGTTGAAACGTACTTAGGGTCAAAGGATCGCCAATGGTAGACGGTGAGTGAAAGGAGGAGGAAGAGGATGGCGTAGGTGATCCAGTATGGCCAAAGGAGTGAGGCGTTGATGTCGGTGGGTTGAGGGTGCGGCCATTGGAGGGAGAGGAGGATGAGAGCGGCAATGAAAAGGATAACGGCGCCGAGGGTGAGGGCGAGAAGGATGTAGCATTTGAGTTGTTGTTTTGAGAGTGATTTGAGCACGTGCAAGAGTCCGATTGAGTCGTAAAGCTGAGGGTATTTTACTTGTATCGGGTTGTGGTAGGGGTAGGGAATAACGAGAGGTGGGGGGGAAGATGAAATGAGACGCAAGCGAGGCGTGGGAAAGTGGTTGGGGAGGATTTAATGTGAGGGGGAGAAGTGTGAGGGGTGAGAGTTTCCGGCGATCGCGGATCGCCGGCTGTTGGAGTTGTAGAAAATTCGTTGGATTAGAAGTCGAATTGGTTGTCGTGGGATTTTTGGAGGAGGGTGATGAGGTTTTGGGTGAGGACTTGTTTGACGTCGGGCATAGAGGGGGTGTTGTTGGGGAGGAGTTTTGAGAGAGAGGTGACTCCACGATCGACGAGGCCACAGGGGACGATGGTCTGGAAGTGGGTGAGGTCGGTGGTGACGTTGAGAGCGAGGCCGTGCATGGTGGTGTTTTTACGGATGCGAACGCCCATCGCACAGACTTTTTCAGATGTTTCGATAGGTTCTGAAGATGGGGTTAATGGAGCTTGGGAGTAGGTGCTGATCCAGACGCCGGTGTTGCCGGGCTCGCGGTGTGCGGTGAGTTGATAGTGTGCGAGTGTGTCGATGATGGCTTGTTCGAGGAGCCGCATGTATTTGGAGAGATTGAGATTGAAGGGGGCGAGTTGGATGATGGGGTAGACGACGAGCTGACCTGGGCCGTGATAAGTGATGTCGCCGCCTCGGTCGGTTTCAGCGGTTTCGATGCCTAGGGATGCGAGGAGTTCGGGGGAGGCTGTGAGGTTGGCTTGGGCGGATTGTTTGGGGGTAATGGTGATGACGGGGTTATGCTCGACAAGGTAGATAGTGTGAGGAGCAGTGGATTGAGATACGGCGAGATTGGTGGACTTTTGGAGGTCAAAAGCGGGTGCGTAAGATAGTTGCCCGAGATCCGTCACAAGGATGGTTTGGTCGGCGATGTGGTATTCTGAAGTTGAGTTACGTTGTTGATCCATGTTGGGTATGATATCGTCGGACGCCATCAAAGTGTTTTGCGAAATTATTTTCTCGTTGACCAGTAAGTCGTTGCGTTTGAATAGTATACATACGCTAAGCTGCTGCTGATCATTAATTTTTGATCCGGAAGATATTCATGCAAAATGCAATATTGTGAGGATTAACATTGAGCAAGATCCATCCAAGTGCAAGTATTGATTCAACGGTTGAGATAGCGGGGGACGTAGAGATTGGGCCGGGGTGTATATTTGAGGGTGATATCCGGATTGGTAAGGGGTGTACGTTCAAGGCGAATGTGTATATGAAGGGGCCTTTGGTGATCGGTGAGGGGAATGTGTTTTATCCGAACTGTTACATTGGGTATGAGCCGCAGGATAAGAAATTTGATCCGGAGACGAAGGGTGCGGGTACGCTGATTGGGAAGAACAATATTTTCCGTGAAGGTGTGAGTATTCATCGAGCGACGGGCGAGGCGCCAACGACGATTGGTGAAGAGAATTACCTGATGGTGAACTCACATGTGGGTCATGATTCGGTGATGGGGAATGAGAATGTGCTGGTGAATGGATCGCTGGTTGCGGGGCATGTTGAGATTGCGAATAAGGTGATCATGGGTGGTAACAGTGCAGTACATCAGGGAGTACGTGTTGGTGATATGGCGATGATTTCGGGAGGTGTTGCGATCGCACAGGATTTGACGCCGTTTAGTGTGTCGCATTATTTGAAGACGGTTGGATCGTTGAATGTGATTGGTTTACGACGTGGCGGATATCGTGAACATATTAAGCCGTTACAGAAATCGTTTGATATTTTGTATAAGCAGAATTTGCCGAACAAGAAAGCGGCGGCAATGATTTTGGATGAATTTGGTGATGATGAGATGTGTGTGAAGTTTGCGGAGTTTGTGTTGGGAACGAAGCGCGGGATTTTGAAGTATGACGTGTTGGAGCGTACGTAAAGAAAATTGGTTATTGAATAAATAGTTAACACAGATCATACGGACTATGTTGTTTCTAATTCGTTTAGTAGCGGATTAGATCTATATCATCGCGAGGGCAAAGTCGATAAAAATACTGACAAGAATTGCGGTAAGGTTTTTTGGGGCGTGGGTTATTGCATTGCTTGTGTTTGTTATTGGAATATCTATCTCTGAAAGCATTTATTCGGATAATTTAATGGGTGCCATTGCTGTGCTGGGCATAGCAACAGTCACTGGGATTATTGGCAGTTTGTGGGCTGTTTTGAGTTCTCTAATCAAGACATAAAAAAACAAGGTCGTAGTTGC
The DNA here is from genome assembly GCA_016350165.1 of Planctomycetota bacterium. Lineage (GTDB taxonomy): Bacteria > Planctomycetota > Phycisphaerae > Phycisphaerales > Phycisphaeraceae > Poriferisphaera. The sequence continues at coordinate 1,279,200 of CP066225.1, forward strand.
CTACGACCTTGCGTTCCCTGCAGTACTCTGAAGTCATTTGCATCACACATGCGACTCGTTTTGGAGAGCACTGGCTCGCCGATTATAACACGTGAATCGAAAACATGCTGTTCGATTTTATTGCGTGTTTGGGAGTTGCTGTGTGGGTGTGTGACTTTTTATTGTTAGACCTTGAGGTCTGGGGTGTAATTGAGGGCTTCTGAGAAGCGGGTGCGGATTGGGGTGATGACGTTTTGAATAAATTGATCGACTTGTTGAGGGGCGCGGCCGACGAATTTTGATGGGTCGAGGACGGCGTTGAGGTCGATGCCTTTGAACATGTCTTCATTTTCGAGACGTTCGAGCAGGTCGTTTTGTGCGCCTTCAGCTTTGACTTTTTGGGCGGCAGCTTGTGAGTGCTCGCGGATGACTTCGTGAACGTCTTGGCGGTCAGCGCCTTTTTGAACGGCTGCCATCATGATGTTTTCTGAGGCCATGAATGGGAGTTCGGCGGCGAGGTTTGCTTCGACGGTCTTGTCGTAAACGACGATGCCTGAGGCAACGTTGATGAGAATGTCGAGGGTGCCATCGAGGGCGAGGAATGGTTCGGGGAGTGTGAGGCGACGGCATGAGGAGTCGTCGAGGGTACGCTCAAACCACTGTTCGGCTGAGGTGGTGTATGCGGTCTGGGTCATGCCGATGACGAAACGGGAGAGGCCACAGATGCGCTCGGAACGCATTGGGTTACGCTTGTAGGCCATGGCGGATGAGCCGATCTGGTTCTTTTCAAATGGTTCCTCAAGTTCCTTGCGGTTGGCGAGCAAACGCATGTCGGTCGCGAATTTCTGTGCTGCGGCTGCGACGGTGGCGAGTGATGCGAGGACGGTTGCATCGACGATGCGTGGGTAGGTTTGGCCTGTAACGGCGAAGCGTTTTTCCGGGTCCCAGCCCATTTTTTCTGTGACGAGGCGGTCGAGTTGATCGACTTTGTCGTGAGCTTCTTGTGTTGGTTTTTCACCGCCAAAGAGAGCGAGGAAGGATGCTTGTGTGCCGGTGGTACCTTTGACGCCACGGAATTTGAGTGAGTCAATGCGGTGCTCGATTTCTTCGAGTGCGATGACGAGTTCCTGCATCCAGAGGGTTGCGCGTTTGCCGACGGTTGTGGGTTGTGCGGGTTGATAGTGGGTGAAGCCGAGGGTTGGCATGTCGCGGTATTTGGCAGCGAACTCGGCGAGTTTGTCGAGTGCGATTGCGATTTTGTTTGCGATGAGTTTGAGTGCGTCACGAAGTTGAATGAGTTCAGCGTTGCAGCCTACGAACTGGGAGGTTGCGCCGAGGTGGATGATCGCTTTAGCGTTGGGAGCGACTTCGCCGAGGGTATGAACGTGGGCCATGACGTCGTGGCGGAGTTTCTTTTCGTATGAAGCTGCGGTGTCGTAGTCGATTGGCTGATCGATCGCGGCTTTGAGTTCAGTGATCTGCTGATCGGTAATGTCGAGGCCTAGCTCTTTTTCGGACTCAGCGAGTGCGAGCCAAAGCTTGCGCCATGTGGTGAATTTACGCTTGGGTGACCAGATTTCCTGCATCTGTGGGGATGCATTTCTGGTGGCGAGCGGGGAAACGTAAGTCGTATCGTTCTGCATTGTGTGTCTCGTTAGTGCGTTTTGCGGAATAAGTTCCGTGTTGACAAGTGTGTCGTTGCGTGAAAATTACTTCTCACACAAACCTGCTGCCGATAGCCCGGCATGTTTTATTTACGCGATCTTGATCGCAAACTGCGGTATCGGTTGCGAAACTGCTGTTGTTTTGACCCAATTGACGATAAGGTCCATTGGAATTTTACCGCTTGGGGGGTTGGATGTGTGGGAGTTTGCATGGTGAGAAGGCGGGTTGTGTTGACCAAGCAGGTATGACTCGTCATATTACATGGACAGGCGATAGAGTGCGAAAAAGGGGATGTTAAAACAGGGGGTTTTTGAGGTAAATATGTGTTGTATGGGCTGAAATGGCCTGAAATGGGTGGCGTTGAAGTAAGTTCTGGGTTGAGAGCGATTTCACGAACAAGATTTGTGAAAAAGCCGTAAAATAGGGGTCGGAACGGTCTTCAATTAACGGAAGAATAGCGAAAAACATGACGCAGGTCGGAGAGCGAGAGCTTCTCTCGCAGATAAAAAAGGGCAATCAGGCGGCGTTGGGGTCGCTGCTGAAGAGTCAACAGACAAGACTCTTCAATATATGCCTGCGCATGGTTGGGAATCGGGATGATGCGTCAGAGGTGACGCAAGAGACATTTCTGAAGGTTATTTCGAATATTGGGAAATATCGTGGTGAAGCGAAGCTATCGACGTGGATGACGCGGATTGCGATCAATCAGTCGATTAGTTTTTTGCGTAAACAGCAATATCGTCGGACGGTGAGTCTGGATCAGCCTGCAGGTGGGTCTGTAGGGGTTAGTGACGATCAGGCGACGGCATTGAGATCACAAATTGCAGATGGGCGGGAACCTGGGCCTGATCTGAGCGTCGAAAAGAAAGAGATGCTCGGAAAGTTGCAAGATGCGATGGGTGATCTCGATGAGGAATTCCGAGCGATATTGATCCTGCGTGATATTGAGCAGATGGAATACAAGCAGATCGCGGATGTTCTCCATTTACCTCAGGGAACAGTGAAAAGTCGATTATTCAGGGCGAGGCTTGCGTTGCGAGAAGCGATGCAGCGCCGATGTTCTGAGGAAAGCAGCACGAGCGGCGCGATAAGCGGCGGCGTGAAGCAAGGCGAGGTGCATCATGACTGATCGATATGATCAGGACAAAATGCTGGGGTACATTGAAGATACCCTGAGTGATGCGGAACGAGTTTCGTTTGAAGCGGAACTGGCGAAGGATGATGCATTGCGCAAGTTGGTTGAGGGGATCATGGAGGATATGGGGTTATTGGGCGAGTTGCCTGTTGAGAAGCCGGGCATTGATCTGGTTGAAGAGGTGATGCAGCAGCAGGAAAGAAATATGCTGTTGGGTGAGCCTGATCAACCGTTGAGTATGGATCGTGATGATCGCGGTGTTGTGGGACGGATTCGTTTTACGAAAGTTCTGAGCTACACGGCTGCGGCAGCTATTTTGATTTTATGTGGCGGGGTGATGGTTGCAACGCTGTTTGATAAAGGTTTGCTGAGCGACTTGGCGAACGAAGCGAAGACATTGACGGTGGCGCAGGACAGCGTGGAAAATGAAACACTCGCGATGGCAGACATGGCGATTGAGGGTGCTGCGGTTGCGAAAGGTTCGAGAAAATCGCTTGCAGCGAATGGTTATCAGTCTGCACATGCGATACAAGCTGAAGCAGAAGCGAAAGCTGATGAGCTGACAAAAGAGCGTGATCGTTATATTGCTGAGAATGCCCGCTTGCAGAAGCAGGTTCAGGCTTTGGCAATGAAGAGCAAATCGAATGACTTGCAAAAAACATTCCGTAGCGATCAAGGCGAGAAAACGGATCAACCTGCGTTGATGGCAATGGCTCAACCGAAAGCAACAACAAGGCCAATTAGGAGTAGCGGACAACGCCGCAGTTCTGGGCTGAGTGCTACTGGTGCTAATCAACAGTTAGGCGCTGCTGCTAGTGAAAGATCGCAAACTGCGAAAGATGCGGTTCGCCCATTGGTGATCGTGCCGACGCAGCGTGTTGTGGCGTTGAATGTTGATACGGACAGTATGTATGCGACTGAGCAGCAGGTGCTCAGGTGGGCATCGGCGAATGATGTTGATGTTTATAAAACAACTGTGAAACCTGAGCGAGCGGTGACAAGTGCTCAGATATCGAACTACATTGATCCACGCAAAGGCAATATGGCGTTAGACCAAGAGCGTAGTGAAAGCTCTTCAGCGTTGGCTGAGATGCCTATGTTCCGCAAGAATGTGAATGAGAACCAGAAGCCAACACTAGCGGATCGTGCACGCAGCTTTGCACAAACGAGTGAAGCACCCCAAAAGTCATCAGAACCTGTTAAGTCTGAAGACGCAGCAGTATTCATGGCTGGAGCGACACTATCTAACAGCAAGTTAGAAGAGCAACCTACAAATCAAAAAGAGATTGTTATTGAGATTAGAGCGGATCAATTGAGCGAATTGGTCAGAACGCTTAAGGTTAGACGCAATCAGGGGATTAAGGTTGTTTCGAAGCCTATAACTACGGCTGAAGCGAAGGATATTAATTCGCAAATACAGAGCCAATTGCCTTTGAATTTCATATGGATTGATGAAAATCCGACACCTCAGATTAATGATGAGAATTGGGGTGAAGTGATGTTCCAGAATATGCCGCTGGTGAAGAGTCGTCCGGTATTACGTGTTCAGCCTACAAGTCAGATTCACTTGCCAATCACGATCACTGAAGAAGTGGAAGTGATAGAGAGCAAGGAATAGACCCCTACCCTTTTATTTGAATGTTGATGTGAGAATCTCGCCTTGAGGTGTGATTTGAAGATGTACCATGCCATCACGTGCAGTGATGAAGCGTTGGATGTTGTGCTGTTGAAGAAGATTCAGCCAAGGGTCTTGCTGCAGTGCTTTATAGCCTGCGGATTGCAGGACAATCTGAGGGGAAGTCATTTGAATGAATTGCGGTGATTCCGTAATGAAGCTGCCGTGATGCGGGAGGTCGGTAATGTCGACGTCTAGGTTTTGAGTTGAGGCTTGGAGCATTTGAATTGCTTCGGATTGAATATCGCCTGACAGGAGCAATGATCGACCTGCAAAGTCAATGCGTAAAACAATGGAAGTATCGTTGTCTGCTTTGGGATGGTAATTAATAGGCGGCCAAAGTATTGCATAGTTAAATGATTCGGTCTGCCGAGTCATATGCATTGGATTATCTAGCGATAAGGGCTGAATGACATGGCCGATACTATTGAGTTCCTCAACGAGATATTTAGTAGAACGATTAAGGTTTAATGTTTGTTCATGCTTTGCTTTTTGAATCAATTGAGGTGGCGCGTAAATTTTTGAAATGTTGATTTGCTGAGCTAAATCTATAACGCCTGAGAAATGATCGAGGTCTGAATGCGACACAACCATTGCATCGATTTTCTTTATGTCTAACTGACGAATAGCTGGGATGATCGATTTATCTGCGACGTCAAGATAAGCTTGTGAACCGCAATCAAACATGATTACTTGATTTTGGTGTTTTAAAAGATAACACGACCCATTACTGACGGCGAACATATATAGGTGAAGATTATTGTCGGTTTTTGCGCTAGTTTTACCGAGAATTGTAGCAGTTGAAGGGCCAATGATTAGCCAACATCCAAGAGTAATGATAACGATGACGGCTGGAATGCTTTTGATTTTGAGTTTGCCCGTCATAAAAAGAAGTATGGATAGGCTGGTAATTGCGACCCATATGATTGATGGTTTGTGCGAAAGTTGGATATGCGAGACGGGAAGATCGTGCGTCCAAAGTATGATATCTTCCAAGAACATGACGATTAATTTCAGAAGTATTGCGAGACAGATTGAGATTGATGGAAAGATGTAGAAAAAGACTATTTTAAGAAAGCCGATTGCTAATAGAATGGTTAAAAATGGAATTGCGATAATTGAGAGTAAGATTGCAACGGGACTTATCAGTTCAAAATGCCACGCAACAATTGGTAGTGCTGTCGTAAAAGCAATGATACTAACTGCAAGATAGTCGGCGGTTCTTTTAATGATTATTTGTGCGAGTTTAGACTTCGTTGATCCCACAGCGTGATTTGGTAGATAGATTCGATTGGATAACTTCGTTGTAAAAATCAGCAGCGTTGCAACGATTGCGAATGACAATTGAAAGCCGGGAGAGAAAAGATCAGAGGGGTTGTAGGCGAGAGAGAAAATTACAGCGATAGCCCATGCGTTAATTGCACGAATTGGTCGACCTGTGATTTGAGCAAAGCAAAAACATGTAGCCATGATTGCAGCTCGCACGATTGGCACGCGTAAAGGTAAGATGAATAGATAACACGCGAGAATTATGAGTATAAATATTGCAACGTGTTTAGGATGTTTGAAAAGGAATAGGCCGATTAACCATGCAAATCCTAATAAAATTGCTAAATGAGCACCACTGATTGAGAGAATATGAGAGAGGCCGACACGGCGGAATTGTTCGGTTAAGTGAGGATCGGTGTCGCGCCAATCACCGAGTAAGAGAGGCTTGAGAATGCCGAGGATATTTTGGTCATTCTTATCAAAACCTGATTCTAACCCACGCATAGACGCTTGAGCTGCACTGTTACGCCATTTTTGCCACAGGTCTACAGATAGTGTTGGATTGTTCGCAATTAACTCCCAATTCCCGCGTGATTCGACATTTAATGTACCTGCGATATCGCGATTTTCGAGTGCTTCTTTGTAATTAAATTCGCCGGGATTGGAAGGTGGTTGAAAACTGCGTAACCAACCAATGATTGATATTTCTGCACCAAAAACGAGACGTGGATCACTTTGTGCGATGCGGACTAAAACTTTGCCTGAAGTGGGCTGCTGTTTTTGATTAACAAGAATGTGGTTTATTTGAAGTAAGAAAGAAGTTCCGGGCTGTTTGTATGTGAATTGCTTGAACGCACCTTTAGCGGGCTGTGTGACACGGGGTTGACTTACGATTCGACCTTGCAAGGTGGCGAGCTGAGATTGAGGTGAGATGTATTGTGTGGTGTGATTGCTGGGCAAATGGTTTGAATAGAGAAGTGACCAGATGGCTGCAATGCAAATGATAACACTGAGCATGACATAACCGGTGCTGCGGTACATATTATTGAGGTATTGGTATGTGGTAGCGACGGTTGCAGCGATGCAGAGGAGTAGCCAAGTGAAAAGCGATGTGATTGGTTGGGAGAAAATGATGCCTAGAATGATTGAGAGAGCAACGCATACAACGGGTGTAAGAAAGCGTGGCTTGGGCTTTGGAGTTTCGGGTTCGTATGGAAATTCATCATAAATAGACACAGCAATAGTTTAATTCATTAAGAAGTATTGCGGACTATGTAATAGAGAAAAGATGCTAATTTATTGATTCGTCACTAACGATTAAGTTTGCGATACCTTCTGGGATTACAGGCATCACATTGCGCTGTTTTTTTGTGTTGTCGTCGTTGGCTGAGAAGCGGACTGATCGTTCGATGGTGAGAAGCAGGTTGCACCATAGTTTTCTTGCGTCGTCGATTTCGTAGCCATTGATGCCCCAGTGCCTGACGCCGAGCGCGCCGAGGGTCATGTCTTCGTGTGAAAAGATGATGGCTGGCCTGTCTTGATAGTAGATAGCGGCAAGGCGTGGCTTGTCACGCAAATTCATGTTGGCCATGCTAAAGTGGCGGTATACGGAGTGCGTCATGTTGAAGCCGTTGTTGATGGTGCCGTTGATAATTGGGCTGGATTCAGGCAAACGCATGATGGGTAACTGAAGGTATAGCGAGAGTTGATCTTGAGCTTGGATTGAGAAGTCACCTCTTCCACCGATTGTTTCGACGAGCATGGTGCCGCCGGCTTCGATGAATTTTTTGATTGAAGCGAGTTCATCGGAAGCAAATGTTACGGCATTGCTGCCTGAGAGATGAACAAGTGCGTTGGGGATTTCTTCGATTTGATTGAGTTTTTTGTTTGCGCGGACAACGTTGATATCAGCTCGATTGTGCATGATGCTGCCAATGGCGTGGAGCCACATAGGTTCCTGGCCCCAATTGCCTTTATAGCTTGCACGTATAACCATTACTTCGCGAGTTGAATCACCTCGCTTGCGAGGGACCAGTGGTGTGGAGAAGCGATTTTCTAAACGCCCACGATCGGTGACCATGGCGTAAAGATTAAGCATGAGTAAATCAGGTTTGTATGAAGTGCTAGTTTGGCCACGCTGAAGCATGAGCCCCCAGTCATGAGGCAGCAGGATTGCGATGTCGCGAACACCGTTAGTGAGGACTTTGATTTTGTGTTTCTTTGGCATTTTCACCAAATGCAATAGACTGCGCATTGGGTGAGTACTGTCCATGTCATACCATTTTGCACGTGGGAACATTTTGTGAAGTTCATCACGCATGGAAATCAGGAAGTCTCTGTTGTTGGATTCAGGATTGACAACGAGCATGCCGCCGACTTGGAGATAGACCTGCAGGTTCTTGAATTCGTCTTCGGTAAGCTTCACTTCTTCACGAGCGCTGATCCATGCGATGGGTGCGTTAAGCCAATAGTATGGATCTGAAGCAATGTTGACGACTTGCCAATTCTGCTCCTGCTCTCGTCTGGAACTGAGTCTTCTTGTAAGAAGATTGATGTCGTTGGGTCGGTTATTCCACTCCATGGTGTCGATTTGGATTTTGTTCATCCAAACAGGCACACGGCCACGTGAAAGAAAAAGTAAAGCGAAGGATGTGTTAACAACAGTACCGCCGTTAAGTGAGCCACCGTTGTTTACAGCGCCGATACTGCTCGTGCGTTTAAGGATGTGCTCGGCCCCTGCTTCGAACCAATCACGCCCGCCGAACATTTTGATACCACAGGCCATGGCGACTCGTTCGACACTGTAGAGGTCGTACATTTTACTACCACCGACAAGGCCGCTTTTGTTTCGTGCTTTAACATCGAGCCAAGTAATGCCACGCAGGATTGCGTCTCGCAGTTCCTCATCAACAACATCGTTATTCTTATGCAAACGTTCTTGTGCGACGAGGAGAGAAGTCAGACCCGCTGCGGTCATAGATTCGGTGGAGGAGCCAGTTGCATTGTATGGCCATCCGCCATCTCTATTCTGAGTGCTTTCAAAATGGTTGATGACGTTTTGCCACATGTTTGGTGCAGGAGTACCGCCACGTTTTGAATATTCCCAAAGGCCTAAAATGCCATACTGTGTGTTGGAGTGATCAAAGCCATTACGCCCTTTGTGGTAACCGAATCGCCCCGCGTTTTGAATGCCGATTAATGCGTTAGCATCATGTGTGAGTTTGCCTGCATATGCTCCGGGCATGGCAGCAAGACAGTGAGCACGGAGTGAGAGGGAGTAGGTTCGGTCCATATCGACGTTAAGCAGATAATCAAGAGCACGCTCTAAGCGAGGGTCTTGCGGGCTGATGCCGCTGGTAAGGAGAGCGTATGTAACGATTGCGGTTTCACCACCGGGGTATTCGCCGCTGTGACGACCTTCCCATGTTCCTTTGTCGTTTTGCTGCTTAAAGAGAAATTCCTGAATCTGAGCGATCGCTTGTTGAACCTGCTCGTCAGAAATAGCTGCATTTACGTGGGTTGAGATAAGAAAGGATGAAACCAAGAAGACGGCCACCATACTAAAGAGGCGCGTTCTTATTTGGATGAACAACTCAAACATAAGCCACTCACTCGGAAGGCACGTATATCGACGTGCAGTGATACTGAATTCTTTCGCTGTATGCACTCATGGGGATACTGGACCATCGTTCTTGCGAACGAACACATGAGGATACCTAAGTACTATCGTACTGACGTAGTGCTCGAGAAGGAATTGCAACATAAAAAAAATCCGCATGATTATGCGGATTTTTGTCGTTCAGTTTGTTTATTCAGCTCGCGTCACGCTGTCTCGCATCGTTGGATTGCGAATCTGTGTCGCCGAGATCAATATCCATTGCGGTATCATCCATGTCTGGCTCTTTAGCAGCAGCTTGTGGATTATCGCGGCGTGCGATTTGTGCTGCGGCAATGTCCATGCGGTCAATGATTTGCTGCATTGTGGTTGGACGGTTTTTTGGATGACGCTCGACACAATCCATCACGAGACTTGAAAGCGCTGGCGGGACGTCTTCATTGAGCTCCATCGGAGGCACACAACGGTCATCGGTACGAAGATCGACACCTGCTTTGCCCTTAGGAATCATGGTTGGAACGTGGCGTTTTGTGATAAGCCAATACATGGTTGCGCCAAGGTTGAACACGTCAGTTTGCGGCGTGATATTGCGACGCATGACTTGTTCAGGTGCGATGTAGTCTGGAGTACCCTGAATACGTTCTTTAACGGCCCCATTTTGACAGCTTTGGCCGAAGTCGATGACTTTGACCTGGCCGGAGGTGGTGACCATAACGTTATTGGGTTTCATATCTGCGTGCACGATATTTTCGGTGTGCATGACGCCGAGTCCAGTGGCGACATGCTTGCAGATATGCAAAAGTTCGAGAAGGCCTGAAGGCTCGTATTGCTCGAGCGTCTGCCCATCGACCATTTCCATCAAGACATACACTTCGCTTGTGCGAAGGAAGGAGCGCTGACGATATAGTTTGAGACTCTTGCGCAAAATGGGGTTATTAAAACGTGAAGCGACTTCGTGCTCAGAGACCGCTTGGTCAATGAACCGCTGATCGCTAGAACTTGATCTAACGACACGCTTTAGCGCAAAAATCTGGCGGCTTTTCTTGTCACGCACAGCATAGATGGTACTACGGGCGCCATGCCCGAGTGTTGCGATGACTTCGAAGCCGAGAATTTCATGAAACTCAGCCATAAGCAGGCAGTGTGGGCTCACAATCGGTGAAAAACATCGAAAATGAGAGCACAAATTCCTAACAACTTGCTAACGGAATGATAATGGTATAACGAATACACAACAATAGCGATGTTTCGCCTGTAGCACAACATCACTCAATTGGAGGATCGTCTCATAACGGTCATAACTTGACCAATAATGCGAATTTAGCCATGAATAACATGCGAAAAACTCGACATAGAGCTGATACCTGCCATTGACCTTGCAAAAGGTCTAATTCACACACGGTATTACCCAATCTAGATTGCCATCATGACTATATCTGGTCACGAGACAAATTTCCTGCTCTTACCCATGTCCCCTTCCCTACTGACACAGGACATGACACATTGTAAACAAATCCGGCAACAACTCCGAACGAATTCACATATCTGTGGAAAATAATTTGGGCAATTCAGACAGAAAACGAGCTATCTGTAATGAAAGGACGAATCCCACTCCCAACTGATGGCAACACCGGCGTAAATCTATCAGTTATGACTAATTGTAAAACAAAATCGCTGCAACTTCGATACGAATTATCAGCATTCTCCGATAATTCCATTCTCAACAATGCGCAAAAGAAAACCTCGCATCATACGAGGTTGATAATTCTTCATTAATTGACTGCGATTCACTCAGTTGAAGCTTGCGTGTTAATACGAAGCAGTTGCTGACGGAAGCGGGCTTCCTGGAAGCGAGGTGTGATACCTTGACGACCGCTGCCAACTTGGACATAAACTTCAGTCGCAGGAATCGAATACCGTTCTTGAAGCTGCTTAACGAGCCAAACGAGCTCATCCATCTGCTTACCAGTCATTGATTTACGATCGAGATCGCCAACGACTGCGATTCCGATGCCGTTGTTATTGAACCAACGAATTCTTTGCAGTTCTGCATCATCCTCTGCAGCGAGTTCATCAAGAAAAGCTCCTGATTCCTGACGCTGCCAGCGGTAACCGATTTCAATGAGACCATCCTGCTTTTCGGTACCATTATTGATGACGAAGTGATGAGCCAAGCCATCCTTACCCACGCTTGCATGAATATTGTTGAGTGAGTCAGCGGAACCATATGACATGCCGGTATCGTGAATGACAATTGATTGCCACCCATGATCAGCTTGACTAGCAAAAAGGCGTTCTTCAGGCTGCACATCAATTTCAGCAGACATAAGGGTGAGGCCGCTGAGTGGAGCGGAAGGTTTTGGCTCCAGCAACAGCAATAACCCACTGATCAAGGTCATTCCAATGATCAGAGAGGTCAAAACGGTCAGAGTTCTTTTGTCAGGTACGATCAACCTGATCACCCCAGTTTGCGAGAGTTAAAAGTTACATATCACAGCAATCTGTAATCGACCATGATGATTTATCGGCCAATTAAAGGAGTGACTTTGATAAAACTAAACAAGGACTGATAAAAAACTGTGAATCAGGGCTGACCAACACATCTTATCACGACTTGAGATATGTCTTTCTCTTGCGAACTCGGAGCTAGCCGAGGCTGCATCCGCCTCCCAAGTATTCATCCCTGAACAAATTTTGGTTACATCCTTGTGTTCGAAGCAATTGCTTCAAATCATTGCCACATGCTCAGATCAATTTGATTCGTCTAATGGTGCAAGTCTTTGACGAAGATTACGTTCAAATTTACCCGGTTGAGTTGGGTCTTGCTGTTCGTAACCTCCTGTATCCTTGCCTCTTAGCTGCGAATAGCGTTGATACGGAGAACGTGTTGCAGTCTTTGGAAATAATGGATCCCGGCAACCTCCCAATATGAGACTGAAGACCGCAACAACACAAATACCAAAGCTCACAAATCGTTTGAGCATGAATTGATTTTATCGTTATTCGTCGACCCTAACAAGCTGTTTTAGCTATCCACATCGTATTGAAAATACTCAATTTACAAACACTTAGGCGAAACATCTTATTGGAATTTCTACATCCGTTTTTTACCCCTTGTTATCTGGTCCCAGAAAAAGATGAAGGTCCGAAAACAATCAAAGCCCGAGACAAAGGCGATAATCTGGAAATGATTTCATCATAAATCACTGTTTATTAAGACCAAGATTAAAGAAGCCATTATTGAAAGACGAAATCCGGAATATCAGGCATACCCCCTATGCGAATAGGGTTACCAGAAATTTCATCACGCTAATACAGGAGCTGATGAAGACGGGGCAGAGATTTACTCTTTTCACCAATATGTCAACGAGCTATCACCTCAGACATATACCCCGGAGGTCGTGATGAAATTCAAATCCATCCGCAATCGTATTTTATTCTGGTCTGGTATTTCACTTGTGACTGCACTAGTGGTTCTGACCTACATCAGCACAAGTAGTATCAGCAAACAAGCACACGAAGCAGCTCGCCAGCAAGCAATGAGCAACGCTAATCAAATTGCTGGCACAATTCGAGCTGAAATTGAAGTCGGACTCGATGCTGCACGTACTTTAGCACACTCTTTTCAAGCAAAAAAAGATGCGAGCTATCCAGTTGCGATCGATCGAAAACAAGCAAACAGCATGATGAGACAGATATTGCAAAACAACAACTCATTCCTAGGCGTCTGGACTTGCTGGGAACCTGACGCATTTGATAGTTGTGATTCTGATCATGTGTCTATTGACATTAATCACGATCAATCTGGCCGATTTATACCATATTGGTATCGAAGTAATGGTGCGATTAATGCCGAGCCGCTCGCTAATTACGATGTACCTGGTGATGGTGACTATTATCTGGTGCCTAAAAATCGTGGTAAGGAAACTATTGTCGAGCCATACTTCTATAAAATCAATGGTGTCGATACTCTGATCACCACACTATCAGTACCTATACAAAATGGCACTGGGTTTCATGGCGTAAGTGGTATTGATGTTTCTCTTGCATTTCTACAATCTCTTGCTGATGAATGTGAAAGTTTTGATGGTCATGGCATTGTCACCATCATTAGTAATGGCGGCATCGTTGCGGCATCATCTAAAAACGCAAAAGCTGCGACAAAACCTGCTGATGAATTGCTAACACATTTCTCCGAAGTACAAAGCAGTCTTCTTAAAAATAAGATTAAAGACAAGTGGAGCGAAGATGCTTTAACAATCTATACACCCATAAAAATTGGGTATACCGAACAACCTTGGTTTATTGCAATTACCGTACCAAAAGCGATTATCAATGCACCAGCTAAAGCAGCAATGTGGCAGCAAATTTTAATTGCTACAGTTTGCACACTCGCAGCTCTAATCATCCTTGGAATTATTGCGACAAAAACAGCGAAGCCAGTCCAGAATGTTGTTGATAATCTAAATGATATCTCGCAAGGCGAAGGCGATCTTACACGTCGCTTGAATGTTAACAGTGAAGATGAATTGGGTAAGTTGGCAACCGCATTCAATATATTTGTAGAAAAAATACACGACACAATTCTTGAAGTCGCAATTTCAACTGGCGATGTAGCAAGTGCTGCAACACAAATTGCTGCTTCAAACGAAGAGATTTCTGCAGGTATGGGGGAGCAATCCACACAAATCTCCGAGATATCCTCTGCTGTCGAAGAATTGTCATCATCGGTGAATGAAGTTGCCCAAAAGAGTATTCATGCAACAGCGATGGCTGACCAATCAAGAGAAATCGCGCAGACAGGTGGCGAAATAGTCAACACGACTATTGAAGGCATGAACACGATAAGCCAAACAGTTGATTCTGGTGCTGAATCTGTCAGCCAACTGGGCAAGCGTGGTGAACAAATCGGCGAAATCATTGATGTAATTAACGATATAGCTGACCAAACAAATTTACTTGCTTTGAATGCTGCGATTGAAGCTGCGAGAGCAGGTGAACATGGGCGTGGCTTTGCAGTTGTTGCAGATGAAGTCCGTAAACTTGCAGACAGAACGACACAAGCAACTGATGAAATATCTGATTCTATTAGCGCGATACAAACTGAAACAACGCAAGCAGTAGAACGTATGTCTGCAAGCACAGAACAAGTAGAAAGTGGCGTTGATTCAGCAAAGCAAGCTGGCCAAAGCTTAAATAGTATCGTTTCGAATGTGCAGGAAGTGGCCAGCACTATTCAAGATATCGCTGCGGCAGCGGAACAGCAATCCAGTGCATCAACACAAATTTCCGCGAACATCCAATCTATTGCTGCAGTCACTTCGCAAACACGTGAGGGCACAGCACAAGCAGCGCAAGCTGCAGGACAATTATCTGAAAAAACTGAACAACTTCAGCAGCTAGTTGGGCAATTCAAATTAAATGAACAAGCTGCGTAATGTCACTAACCTTATATTAGAAAATAGATTCAGGAATCAATAACATGTTTACTCAATATATCAAACGTATCACGACAACCTTAGCGATTACAACTTTTATATGTTCTTCAACGCAGTTATTGGCAAGTGAAGGAGAGCCTGCTGTTGAAGAGGTTTTACCAAACTTTCAAAAAGAAGTTGATAAGATCATAAATAACGGCAAACTTTCACTTTTTGGCGGCATAGATGTAACAACTGCCTATTATTCTCGCGGCCAAAAATATGAAGATCGCGGTGTAATCATTCAGCCATGGGTAGGTGTGAATGTTAATATTTTCAATGAACCAGAAACTAATGATTTCGTAAAAAGTCTTGATGTTTACGGTCTTTGGTGGGGTAGTATTCATGGCAATCGCACTGATGCGTCAAATTCGCCAGAATCATTTTATGAATCTGACTATATTTTTGGCGTCACAGCAGGTTTAGATGGCGGCTTCACATTCAATTCAGAATATTGGTATGAAACATCGCCTAATGGAGGTTGGGATGAAATTCACGATCTGTTCTTGAAACTATCGTATGATGATGCTGAATTTTGGAAATCTGCTGGTTTTGAGTATCCGGGATTCAGTGGTTTACAGCCTTTCTTTAAGACATGTATTCGCCTGAACAACGAAGCACCGGGCAGTGAAGAGCATGGCTACTTCTGGCTCGGTATCAACCCAACATTCGATTTACTCCAAAGCGAAACTATTCCAGTAACCTTCAGCACGCCAGTTACTGTTGGTTTTGGTGACGGTGATTTTTATGGTAAAGGTTCTGGCAATGATGATTTTGGTTACATCGACACCGGGATTAGAGCATCAGCTCCACTTGATTTCATTAGTGATGAATTTGGTAACTGGTCAGGTTATGTCGGCTTCCACCTGCAATATATTGGTGAAGACGCGAGAACAAATCGAACATGGATGCCGATTGGTTGCTTCGGTTTATCTTTCTCATACTAAACACTGACAACGATATAAATGTAATCAACCAAATATTCGTTATGTAGTTAAGCAGCCCTTTCAGTTTTGGAGGGCTGCTGTTTTTTTATCAAATCTTGCTGTTTTATTTAAGCATCTACCACAACGTGTAAAACATATCTTGATCACCACTTCGAATGTTGTTCATGAACTCACAATTATTCCAAGGAAAATCAAAAAACACTGCAAATAAAGACAGTTTAAATATGAATGACTAATAAAATTTGCTTAAAAAGAGCAGTTTGTCGCTGCAATGAAACAACAGTCTAGTGCATTTGAATAATTTTCTGTTAACATCCAATAAATCGCATCAATCACGTCCTAAACCCTTGGGGTTTCAGCATCAACCGCTCATGCGGGTGGAAAACAATCTAAGAAAATTTAAGCAGCATTGACTGTTCTATTTCAAAACAGTTTCAGTGGACAGATATGTTGCAGACGCCGTGTCTATCTAATCATTAGATGTATTGATTTAGGAATCATACCATGTTGAACAACATCCTCACAAAAATGACTGTCGCTACTTTTGCGGCTGGCATCATCGCAACCCCTCAACTTTTTGCGGTCGACGCAGACTCATCTGCTGAAGAAGCATTACCTGAAATCGAACAAGCTGCAAAAGACAAAGTTAACGGTGGCAAGATTACTTTGTTTGGTGGTATTGACGCCAAGAGCGCTTACTACAGCAAAGGTCTGAAAACCGAAGATGAAGGCGCCATCATCCAGCCATGGATTGGCTTAAATATCAACATCTTCGATAAACCAGAAACTAGTGACTTCGTGAAAAGTCTTGATGTTTACGGTATCTGGTGGGGCAGTATCCATAGCAATCGCACCGATGCTCAGCAATCTCCTGAATCATTCTACGAATCTGATTATGGCCTAGGTGTTACAGCTGGCCTACAAGCTAACTTCACTGTGAATGCAGAATACTGGTTTAACAGTGCTCCAAACGGCGGCTGGGATGAAAGCCACGACCTCAACTTTAAGATCAGTTACGATGACGCTGATATTTGGGATTCTGCAGGTATTGAGTTCCCAGGTTTTGCTGGTCTCCAACCATACTTCAAAACAACTCGCCGCCTGAAGAGTGAAGCACCTAACGGCAAAGAATTCACGTACTTCTGGGTCGGCATCAACCCAACCTTTGATTTCCTTCAAAGTGAAACTATCCCTGTCACTTTCAGCACTCCACTGACCATTGGTTTCGGTGACGGCGACTATTACTCGAAAGACACCGGTAATGATTTTGGCTACGTCGATGTAGGTATACGTGCAACCATGCCATTGGACTTCATCAGCGAAGAACTCGGCAACTGGTCTGCATATGCTGGCTTCAACGTCCAATATATTGGCGACGCAGCTCGTGCTGATGACACATGGGTACCAATCGGTAGCTTCGGCCTGTCTTTCTCTTACTAAGAGAATAGATACCCAGAATCGCTTCGAATTTTCTCGAAGTGTCAACAATACACAAAACAGCAGCCTCAAGAGTTTTTGGGGCTGTTTTTTTATGTTCAGCACTCCCGCCCCCTATCAATGTAGAGCAACATCCACGAAACGGGTATCATGCTCCAATATCAGCACATTCGGCCTCCGTTTGTGCTTCCATGGCATCCTCACTCTATTTGGCTTGCCATGACGATGTACGCAATATTCTAAAAATCCATTGTTGATCAGACAGGATGTAGCATTATGCCCACTAAGTGGACCACAACATTGATCCCAACCTCGCGTCAGGACCCTTCTGATGCTGAAGTTCCTTCCCACAAACTCATGATTCGTGCCGGTTTCTTGCGCCGTCTTGGCTCTGGCTCGTACGATTATCTTCCGCTTGGTGTCCGAACACTTCACAAAGCGATGGAAATTGTTCGCCGTGAGATGAATGCAATCGGCGCTGCTGAGGTTTTTCTACCTTCACTTCAGCCAATTGAACTCTGGGAAAAAACGGGTCGTCGTGAAGCTTATGGTAACAACTTGTTTGTAGTAAAAGACCGCCATGGTCGTGAGCAAGCTCTTGGTCCGACTCATGAAGAAGTCATCACCGAACTCGCATCAGCTTACCTGACTTCATATAAAGATCTGCCTAAAACGCTGTATCAGATCCAAACCAAATTCCGAGATGAATTCCGTCCACGTTTCGGCGTCCTTCGTTCACGTGAATTCCAGATGAAAGATTCATACTCCTTCCACATTACAATGGATGGTGAAGGCGGTCTCAACGAAGCTTACGATAAACACTATGCTGCTTACTGCAAAATTTTCGAATCTTGTGGCCTGCCCTACATGCCAGTCGAGGCTGAAGCCGGTCCAATCGGCGGTAATGCTTCACATGAATTCATGGCTCCATCACCAACCGGTGAGGACATCATCCTGAAGTCAGATAAAGGCAACTACGCTGCGAACGTTGAAAAAGCTGAAATCGGCACACGTACTTCAAACCTGTCTGCTGAATCAACTGCAGCATTGGAAACAATCAACACGCCAAACTGCCCTGGTATTACTGATGTCGTAAACCTACTTGGCATCACAGATGCTGACATGCTCAAAACACTTGTCTTTGAAGCTTCACTTAAAACCGAGGAAGCTGTTGAAGCAGAACAGCAATATGAAGCCCAGTACACACCTTCACCTCGTGAATTCGTACCTGAACGTTTCTTTGTAATCGCTGTTGTACGTGGCGATCATGAAGTCAACGAAGCTAAACTTCTTCAAGCTGTACAGACACAAATCAATCCACGCATTGAAACTGTCGCACTAATTGAGGAACACGAAGCACAACGCCGTGAGTTTGCGATTGGTTATGTCGGCCCACAACGTGCGGTCAACTCACCTCTCACTCGCCTCATTGTCGACTTCGATGCTGCTCAACCAAACACAAGTGAGTCAGGCTGGGTTACTGGTGCCAACAAGAAAGATTATCACGTCAAGCACTTCAATTGGCAGCGTGATATCATTTCGAAATTGGGCTCTGAACATGCCGTCGTTACTGCAGACATCCGTAATGCACGTGCTAGCGACCCATCACCAAAAAATGATGGTGGAGTACTTGAAGAAACTCGTGGTATTGAGCTCGGGCACATCTTTAAACTCGGCACTAAATACTCTGAAGCACTCGGCGCGACTGTTCTTGATGATAAGAATAAGCATATCCCAATGCTGATGGGTTGTTACGGCATCGGTGTCAATCGTATTCTTGCAGCTGCAATCGAATGCAACCAAGGGCACGATGAAAACGGCATTATTTGGCCTGCAGCTATCGCTCCATTCCAAGTCGTAATCACACCGATCAAATATGCAGGTGATGCCGCTGAAGCAGTTGATAAACTTGCAGCAGAACTCGAAACTCAAGGCATTGATGTGCTTATCGACGACCGTAAAGAACGACCGGGCGTCAAGTTTAAAGATGCTGACCTCATCGGCATTCCTGTCCGTGTCGTTATCGGCGATAGGGGACTTGCAAACGGTGAGGTAGAAATCAAGCTTCGAGACGGTTCTAATGGACCAAAGGGTGAAAACATCAAGCTTGAAACAGCAATCGAAACGATTGCGGAGAAACTCAAGTCACTCTAAGAAAAGCCAAATCATATAAAACAACAACCCCGCAATACGCGGGGTTTTCTTTTGCTTACAACTATCATAAAAACACTTAAACCATCACGCCATTCATGAGATAAACTTTTTCTATTTCACCACCGCTAACCACCGCTGCTGTTATTGTCCAAATATACCCAACAATCAAACTAATCACTGCCAAGAAAGACATTGGTTTTGATGTTGATACGGTCATCGACGCACCGCTTAAATTGAAGATCATTAACAATAAACATAAAGCAATACCAGCTAATACAACCCATTTCACACGCTTAACATGCCACATCATGCGTGATAAATCCAAATTCTTTGCAATTCGTTCGCCAAACATACAAAACGTATACAATAAAACTGCATCAATAAACAGTATTAAGCCAAACAGTAAACCTCCACCATGCTCATTACCATTAAACAACTGTATTAATCCAGATATTCCCATAAAAACAACTGCAACAATCGAGCTACTCTTCGCCCACTGTCCGTACCGTAACATATCATCATCAGCAAAATTTATTGGCCGTGTTTTAGTTGCAATAGCTATCGCATTCAACAGTACAATGATCTTGATCGGGATCATAATATTCAACGTACCTATATTGCAACCACAGACCCAAAGTATCGCCGACGCGGTCACAAAACCTCTCGCATTATGTAAACCTCTTACCCATTGCAAATCCTCTCGTGCGTTTTTAACACGCATAATCGAATCAAAAATTGACTCGCCACATTCTGGGCAATCACCATCAATTTTCAACCCACGTAAATTGTATTCGCACGAAAAACATTTCGCATCACGACCAATCGCATCTTCTTCATGATCTTGATTCAACTAGAAACTCCCGGCTAAATTGGGCTCTACCTAACTATGCAAGTACCTATCATTTAATTCGCCATACACGATTATCTAATACAACAGGCTTCAATTTTTCTCTAAGACTATAAATCAACATGCCATACCCTAAAAGAAATGTACTACCAATGACAATCATCAGAATATCAAATCTAAAAACGATTTCAGAAACTGTTAGTATCCAATACACTTCACTAAAAACACCAATAAGATAACTTATTATCCCAATAATAAGATATCCAACGAGTAATTTCATAATATTACAAATGATCTTGTGCGTTCTCTTAACATGCATTGGTTCGGGAAGATGAATTTGCCCAGAAACACTACCCAAAACTTTAACTAACCAAATTGGCCCTAAAATAAAACTAAAACTCAAAACTCCTGACAACCATTCAGCATCATCTTGAACATCCATAACTGAGAACGGCAATCGTAAAAACGAAATAATCGAACATCCACCAATCTGAAATACAATCAACAAAAACGCTGCCCACATCAACCAAACTGTCAAACGTTGCCTAAATTCCTCCTTTTTATACCTATTGCGCACCCCCAATAGCCACACGCTCTTAATAATAAATCCACAACCTATCAAGGATAATCCGAAAAATAGCAATTCCACCAACCAACCTAGCCACTTGAATATTAGATGATTTGTAAATTCATAAAACGGAATGACTAGAAGCAAACCAAACCAACAAATCATCGCAATCAAACCACACCCTGTTCCCTCATAGATTTTTTTTGCCCAACCAAAATCTCTGATCGTGTCTCCATATTCATGGCTAAAAGAAACAACGACTCCACACTCAGGGCATTCATCACTCGTTTTAAGGCTTGTTAAATTGTAATGGCAATTAACACATGTAACCCCACTATCTACACAATCTTGTTGATTCTCGATTTGTTTCTCATGTGCAATTGATTCATTAACACTTTCACCACACCCAGAGCAACATGCATCCTCTCGCAAACCGTTCAAATTATATCCACACTTCCAGCAATTCACGTCCAGATCAACAACATTACCCTTCAAGTCTTGACTCATCAGTACGCTCCCGGCTTTGCAACTGTGCACCCAAACTCACAATCATCATCCCACAAAACCGTATCGTTCGCCACCACATCCATATCAATATCAAAGCAACCAACCCCAAAAGAACAGGAGCATACAACCAATTATAGTGATTAAAGAATGTGTAAAGAAAATTGCCAAGATTCGCAAAACCAGCTACTACTAAAATCCCAACAATCGCCCCAATCCATTCCCATCCAATACGCTTGCAGCCTTTGATTAGATGTTCATCAGGAATACGTTCTGCAAGAACACGTACATATCGCCATGCTAAAAGCACACCTACCACAAATATGCCATGTACGACGATAAAGAAGCTATCAAAATAATGAAATTGATTGAATAGGTCATGGCGTTTATAAAGCAACATCCATCCCACACTCAACGTCAGTGCAATAAACCCCATCGCGCTCAACCCAAGCAATCCTTGAGATGCATATCGAATATTCCGGTCTTTCATCGGCTCTTCACGATCCCCTTCTTTCTGCATCAAATGAAAGAAACCTATCACGCCAATGACAACACCCATATACAGAAGTGGAAATGACAATATTACACCCAACTTCAATAATCTCGCCCCACGCTCCAAAGCCATCAACCAAGCTGGCGATGCATCTTTCAACCGATCCTTCCGCATCGTCACACGGATTGGCATCCCACACTCCGGACACCCCTGCACTACATGCAAAGTTCGTAAATTATAACCACAATTCAAGCATTCCAGATCACCACACACAACCCCATTCTCCACCACAGCTTCTATTTCACCTTCAATATTATCTACTCTTTCAATCACCATATCACACATCTTCTATTCCTTTCACCCATTTGTCACCCAAAACTGCCATCCCATCTTTCTCCGTTCTCTATAAACTAGGCGCTGTCAAATTACGTATGTTTCATACCCCAGATGATAAAATTACAAAATCGCTATAAACTACGCATATAAATAACACAAGCCGCAAGAATGCATCATGAACCGACACAATCCATCTAAACCTTCTGCCACTCCAGAGCATGCAGCCACGACCATCGTCAAAACTCTACAGGACGCTGGCCATATCGCATACTTCGCCGGCGGCTGTGTTCGTGATGCACTACTCAAACGTCAACCTAAAGATTACGACGTTGCCACCGATGCCAAACCTGAAATCGTACGCAAACTCTTCCCACGCTCTCGCTACGTTGGCGAATCCTTCGGCGTCGTTCTTGTTTACATCCACAAACAACCCATCGAGGTTGCCACATTCCGTAAAGAATGGGGCTACACCGATGGCCGCCGACCTTCTGAAGTTGCATTCACCGATGCTGAGCACGATGCACAGCGTCGCGATTTCACCATCAACGGCCTCTTCTCTGATCCACTCAAACTTAATGAAAACAATCAACCAACCGTCATCGACTATGTAGGCGGCATCGAAGATCTCAAACTTCAACACATCCGTGCTATCGGCGTTCCTCAAGAACGCTTCGACGAAGACTATTTACGCATGCTTCGTGCAATTCGTTTCACAGCTCGTCTTGATTTTAAACTCGATCCTGCCACCGCTACCGCAATCAAAAACAATGCTCCCAAACTAGGTGACATCTCACGCGAGCGCATCGGCCAAGAGCTTTTGCTCATGTTCACCGGTACACGCCCTGCACTCGCAGCAGAACTCGCACAACAACTCGAACTTGATGGCCCTATTCTCACCGAGGAAAACCACCCTACTTCTCTCGCAACACTCAAGCAACTTCGACCAAACCCACCCTATCCTGTTGCTCTCGCAGCTTGGTTAATTGACCGCAACACACCGACACATGCGGCTGAAACACACATCACTTTCGATGCAATCATTCACCTTTTCGATACACAAAATCTCCAACCCATACTTAACCGTTGGCGTAATGCCCTATGCCTCTCCAACGAAGATCGTGAAGCACTCAAAGCTATCATCCTCAACCTCAAACAAATAAACGCATGGACGTCACTTTCAATCGCTCAACGCAAACGTATGCTTGCTTCCCAATATTGGAATTACACAAATCTGCTTGCCCATGCAGTCCACACTGGACCATTCATGGACAACCTCGACACGAATGCTGAGCAACTTCACAACGACCCCATCGGCCTCAATCCTGATCCACTCGTCACAGGTGATGATCTCGTCAAACTCGGCTTTAAACCAAGCCCTGCCTTCAAAGTTATCCTCAACAAAGCCTACGATGCTCAACTCGAAGGCCTGATCACCACACGCGAAAACGCACTCCAACTCCTTCGCTCACTCTCACACACTTGATCGCTTATAATCTATCTCACAACCCCCGCAGCACTGCACACCGCTTCCCCCTCCCATCGCTGCATCTGAAAACATGACCGTATCGATTCGCACGCACACACAGCAGCACCACCTTCCTGCCTAAGCTTGAATCGCTACTCGTACTATCCACGCGATATCCACCCCCTGCCCCAGCATGGACATTCATATCGCTCATTAACCCACAAATAACGCTTTCTCATTACATTCGCCGATACCCTCGCATGTCAATATCAACATTCGCGACAAGCGCACATGCGAATTGAGAGTAAAGCTGAATACTCGGTACAATCTGAACCTCATGGAAGAACTCATTAACCAACTCGCCACGCAAGCTCCTTACCTGATCATCGTCGGGGTCATCCTCCTTTCAGGCTTTGGTGCACCCATACCCGAAGACCTCCCGATCATGCTCGGTGGCTTCCTCTGTGGCAAAAACGACCCCGCAGCATCGGCATACGTCATGCTCCCCGTACTCTTCATCTCCATCGTTGGAGCCGACGGCATCGTCTTCTGGCTTGGACGCAAATACGGTCACCACGTCCCAAAACTCCCCCTACTACGACGTTATCTCACTGAAAAACGACTTCAGAAAACCGAAGCATCACTCAACAAACATGGCGGCAAATTCATCTTCGTCGCTCGTTTTCTCCCCGGCATGAGAGCACCAGCCTTCTTTACCGCTGGCATCTTCAAGCTACCCTACTGGAAATTTCTCTTCTTTGACGGCACTGCCGCCCTGCTCTCCGTACCCATTTTCTTCTTCCTCGCGTTCTTCCTCGCTGACCACTTCGAGAAAGCAAAAGCATGGGCCGCTGAATTCCAAATTTTCGCCATCATTGCCGTTGTCGGAGGCATTGCTCTCTTTATTATTATCAAGATCGGCTTCAAAAAACTATTATCCCGATCAGGGGTGTATGAATCCTGATACACATTTTTTATCTTATTGGACGATCTATAAACTAGAACGCAAACACTCCTCAGTTATTTAGCGCTCTTAGTGGATCATTACAATACCCCTTGCAACCATCCTTCAAAGGTCATACCCTTATAAAATGATGGTTACTTGATAACATAGAGTCATGGCCGACTGTTATTAGCTAACTTTCTTCATAGCAATCTCTTGCGCGAACCCCCACGCTTCGGGATTCGCTCATACAATCACAAAGATCGCACCTAGATATGACGACAGAAAACATGATCACACCGACAAACCTGCGGGACGCCTACGACAGCGTCAACGAACGGATTCATAATGCAGCCGCAAAATCTGGACGGCGAGCCAGTGATATCATCATGGTCGCTGTCACTAAAAATGCTACTCCTGACCAAATCCGCACGCTCGTCGAAATGGGTCACGCTGACCTAGGCGAGTCTCGCGTTCAGCAACTCGCTCAAAGAGCACCTCAACTCAACGAATTTCTTGCTCGCAAGAAAACACTCGCACGTGCTGCCCCTCAATCAGCTCTCGGTGTTCCAGATCAAGTCCGCTGGCACATGATCGGCCACCTCCAACGAAACAAAGTTAAGCAAGTTGCGCCACTGGTGACCCTCATCCATTCTGTCGATTCACTCAGACTCGCTGAAGAGGTACACAACTTCGCAGTTCGCACTGACCGCGTCCTCGATATCCTCATTCAGGTCAATGCGTCCGGTGAAGAGCAGAAATTCGGCGTCGCTGCCCCGGCTGTCATCCACCTCGCAGAGCAAATCGACACAATGATGCACCTCCGTCTACGTGGCCTCATGACCATGGCCCCACTCTCCGACAACCCTGAAGATGCTCGCCCAGCATTCGCTCGTACTGCCGATATTTTCAACGATCTACGCAAAGACAAAGTCGGAGGCAGAGACTGCAACATACTCTCTATGGGCATGTCCAATGACTTCGAAATCGCCATCGAAGAAGGCGCCAACGTCGTACGCATCGGCACCGCACTCTTCGGCTCAAATCCACTCCCCGACGACATTTGATCCGAGCACCAAATACAGATAATTACTTAGAATAATTACCAGCCCGCTATCCAGCGGGTTTTTTCATAACTCCATATCTCTCCCCATCAACCACATCTACCCCATCGACCGATATAAATTTTGAGCCATACCCACACACTCATCACGCTACTTACGCCTATCATCACTGGTCCTCACCATATGCTCGAAGGGGATTAAATCAGACCATGCTCAGCCAAAGCCAAGTCAATGTCGTCAGACGTCCTGAAAAGTTCAACTCAGACGATGCACGCGTCATCACACGTTATTTTGCCATCGGCGGCGAACATCGTGTCCACTCACTACTCGCCCGCATACTCCCCCTGAATGAGCCCGAGGTCAAACTCCTCCTACAACAGACACTCGACCAATTCGCTGATCGCCACAAAGACATCAAAGCCGCCTTCCGACGCCACTTCGGCTACGTCCGCCACTACCTCGATCACCCCGATGACATCTCCGAAAACAAACAACTCCTCATCGGCGCTTACTTCACCATGGAATATTCCATCGAGTCTGCCGCCCTGTTCAACCCATCCATCGTTCTTCACCCAGATCAATCAGGTCTCGAACCTCACGAAGCTCGCTTCATCATGTCACTACGCGCCACGGGCGAAGGACATGTTTCCTCCATCGTTTTCCGAACAGGCAAGATTTGCTGCGATGGCCACGTCGAATTCGACCCGCCAGGCCGCTTCACATCAAAACTCCGCACCAATGAAGACCAAGCCTTTGAAAAGCATCTCTTTTTCCTCAAACTCATAGAAATGGCTGCTTACTCAGACGCCGCTCGCGTCATCCTCGACGAACTCCCCGACTACTTCACACTCCATCACCTTGACCACAAAGTCCACGAAGTCCGTGAACGTCCCGACCGTCCAGAACCATTCGACGAAACAGCTGAAAACATGCTCTGGCTCGCGCGTTCCAACTACCACCTTTTCGTACCACCCGATACCGATCCTTCCGAAATCGTCATTTTCCCAACATCAGAAAATGAATCACGTGGCATCGAAGACGTCAGACTCACACGATTCGTTGAAGACGACGGAACCGTCACATATTATGGCACATACACCGCATACAACGGCTACCGCATCCTTCCTCAACTGCTCGAAACACACACCTTCACTGACATCTCCATCCACACACTCAACGGCAAGTTCGTCCAGAACAAAGGCATGGCCCTCTTCCCCCGTCGCATCGATGGGTTCTATTACATGATTAGTCGCCTTGATGGCGAAAACATGTTCCTCATGCAATCTGACAACATCCATTTCTGGAACGATGCCGTCAAACTCCAAACCCCACGTTACCCTTGGGAATTTGTACAAATTGGTAACTGCGGCCCCCCAATCGAAACTCCCGAAGGTTGGCTTCTCCTCACTCACGGCGTCGGCCCCATGCGTCGCTACTGTATCGGTGCATCACTACTTGACCTCAACGACCCATACAAGATCATCGCCCACACGCCACAACCCATCATGGTTCCAGCCGACAACGAACGCGACGGCTACGTCCCCAACGTTGTCTACTCATGCGGCGCGCTCGTCCACGACAACCACCTCATCGTCCCATATGCCATGTCCGACTCCGCCTCTTCCGTCGCCACAATCTGCCTCTCCGAACTCCTCGATTACATGCGTCAATCCTCTCCAGTCTGTCCCCTCCCAAACAACGGCGAGTTCCAACACCGCGAATCTGAATCAGGCTTCTAATCAACGACAACACATCCAAAAAATAAAAGCCACTCAAATGAGTGGCTTTCTTTCTATTCTATTAGCACGAAAACAATCACACCAGCAACACATTCGAATCAGGGTAGCGTTGCAATCCATCCTTCTTTTCCTCCCTTTGGATTAACTCCAAAACCGACAATCGTTCTTCCATCTAAGTTCACACCATTAGCACTTGTAAGTTTCCAACCTTTAACTTTCTCACCCAAACCACATTCAATCAGCACTTCCTTAATTGATCGCATGCCATGCTCCGCATCCCATATACAAGCCACACTCCCATCTTCGGTCGTGCCCTGCCCAACAATCACTTTCCCGTTACCAGACACCCCTGTCCAAGCCGAGCTTTTATACTCTCCACCCTCAAAATCTCCTAAACCTACCATCCCTTCACCTTTAACCCACCTAAACGCTTCATATCCCTTACTTGAATTACTCACACCCGCGACAACCGTCCCATCATTCGACACACCACGCGCCAGAGCATTATCATTATTAAGCGAACCTAAATCTTCAGTTCCATCTTCACTCGTCCAGCGATTTGCCCTGCATTGTTCACCATAAGCTATTCCAACAATCACCTTTCCATCCGCCGACGCAGCCATCCCTTGCGTCATAGTATCTGAAAACGCCACAGCATTACCACCATCAGTCCACGATGTCGCAATACTATTAAATGAATCTCCAGATATCCCGACAATCACACGTCCATTCGCAGAAACTCCAAACACATTACAACCTTCATACCCTTTAACAGGATCGAGATATTTCACTTCACCATCATTCCAAACAAACACATGATTCATCCTCGCGCCCCTTTTCGCTATACGCCCAGCAATCACTCGCCCATCACCAGAAATCACTTTAGCGTTACTTGAAACATTCTCCTTAATACCACTTAATGGTTCAATACCTGTTTCTTTAGTCCAACGAAATGCTTGTAATAGCCCATCCTTACTTACACAGCCCACACAACAACCTTGCCATCATCCGTAACATCAAACGGATACGCTCCAACCCTAGATTCATCAAAGTGTCCCAATCCTTGAAAATCCGCCGCATACCCATTGATCGCTGCAATCATTGAAAACACACCAACAGCAGCACCAAAAAACATTTTCCTACCAAACATATTTTGCCCTCTTT
This sequence comes from Planctomycetota bacterium, assembly GCA_016350165.1. GTDB lineage: Bacteria > Planctomycetota > Phycisphaerae > Phycisphaerales > Phycisphaeraceae > Poriferisphaera. The sequence goes on from CP066225.1 coordinate 1,307,677, forward strand.
TCTTTTGATCACATACAGAACTTACACGATCTTATATAACCTCAATTCATCACACAAACCATTTTCAACCAAAACGCCAACATGCATCGCAAAATTCGAATCAACACACCAAACAAAAAAAGCCACTCAAACGAGTGGCTTCTTATTCATACTTTCAAATCGATCACTCTTCCCCACCTTTCGCAGCAGCAATCTTATCTTTCATCTCCTGTACTTTATCAAACTTACCCATGTCTTCATATAGTTTCACCATATACTCCATACAAGACAACGTCGCGTCATGGCTCTCACCATACTCTACGCGATAAATTTCATACGTACGTTTATAAAACTGCTCTGCCTGCTGCAATGATCCTTCATACTGATACGTATATGCCAACCAGAATAATGCCGTCCCGACATCCTCACCTTTATCACCATCTTTCGCCTTCGCCACCTTCAACGCACGTTTAAAGTACTTAATCGCATCCTTCTTCATCCCAATCCTGCCACACACATCTCCAAGCGATAACAAGCAACTGTAAACTTCGTCACTAACCTCATCAATCTCCTCAGCATAAATCTTCATTGCTTCTTCATACAAACGCTTCGCAGCAAAATTCTTCCCCTGCATCTGATACACATAACCCAAATTATGCTTCACTACCCCCATCTGGTAATGATCTCCATCTAAAACCTTTTCATAAATCTTCATCGCTCGACGATAATACAACTCAGAATCATTGTACCTTTCATTCTCGCGGCACAACTCTCCCAATCGCACACAAGTATCACCAACCCGCGTATCATTCTCACCAAACATTTCTTCATTATTCTTCAACGCTTGCTTTAAAATATCCTCAACATCCTCACCATTGCGTCCCCTTGCCGATGCCAAATACTCTAAACAATCCGTCGTTACAGGATGCATCTCACCATATATCGGCTTCAAAATACTATAAGCCTTCTCATACTGCTCAACAGCCAAATCCTCTTGCTTCTCATTCGAGTAGTACCACCCCATACACAAACTGATATGCCCATACTCAATTGATTCTTCATCTTTCATTTCATAGAACGAAAGCACATCAACGAAAATATCTTTTGCTTCCTGCTTACGTTCCTGCTTATACAAACTCCAAGCAAAATCAGCTCGTCCCCGCATAACCAGCATATGTTCATCACCTAAAAGATGTCGATACTGATCGACAGCTTCTTGCAGCAGCTGCTCCCCCTCCTCATATTCCGCATCAATCATCGCAATCTCCCCCAAATGTCGCTTCAATGAACCGACCTCTAAATGCCAATCTCCCCAAACCTTTTTACGAACCGCATCCACTTCTCCCAATAATTTCCCAGCTGCTTCAATATTATCTTTTTTCAGATAACTAATCGCCAATTCAAGCTTTGTCCTAACCGTATCAATATCATCTTCACCTAAAACACGTTTGCACTCACTCAGCGTTTCCTCCAACTTCGCTATCGCATCGTTATATTGCCCAGCCACCTTAAATTGAATTCCCATAAACCGCTTCGCCTCTAACACTCGACGATGCTCTTCTCCATACAATTTTCTCTGCATCATCAAGTGGCGTTCCAGCACAACCCGAGCATCATCCGCTTTCTGTAGCGTGTGATAGTATGCCCCCAAAGCCAGCAGCGCATCCGCTGTTTTCTCATGATTCTTATCAAGCAGCTTCTCAAAGATCGCCAACGCTTGCTTCACACGCCTCTCTGCCTCAGGTCGCATAAAAACCACTTCATACTTCCCCTTCGTCAGCAAACTCTCCGCTACATCCAAATGTTCCCCATCAAACAATCGTTTACGAATCGCCATCCCCCGATCCACCATCGCCTCACCCTCTTTATACTCACACAACATCCATTTCACTTCACCCATCTGATTCAGGCTTTTCGCAGTCTTTGCATCCCCTTCCCCCATCGGCTTTTCAACCAGCTTCAACGCGCGCTCACCCACGACCTTCGCTTCAGCATACTTCGCATCACCCAACAACACCTTCGCCTTCGCATATAGCGCTTCCCAATTTTCACTTTCTTCAACCTGCGCCCATGAAATATTTCCAATTGCCACAACCAAAGCAATCATCAACAAGCAAATCGGTAATCTTCGCATTTTTGCCCTCGTTTTCTAATCTCATTTCCATAAACCAATATGACATCACACTCAATATACCCAATCCCCTCATCATTGACGATTATTTTCCCAAAGTCTTCCGTTTAAGTTTCACTCTTCGAGCAAACTTATTCATAAACAAAACAAAGCGTAACAATATAATCGCATAATTTATCACACTAACCACTAACACCATCCCTATAGGGATATATAAATTAAACACAAAATCATAACTTGCATGGCCCCCACTCAAAACACCGATATTACTAAACGCCATAAAAACTGCCCATGAAACCAAGAACATCAGCAGCAATTTAACAAATGAGAGTCTATACCTTACCACCCACCCCTCTTCATCCTGATCAATCCAACAACAAATATGTGTAACACCAAATAGTAAATTGTGTTTCCAAGGTCCCCAAACCTTAATCAACCTTGTATTGACCACCATCTCCCCATTTTTTATGAAGCTTTCATCTGGATCATATCTTTCTATCTCTTTTTGAAGCTTCAACAAAACCTCCTCCTGCAACACTTCATTATCACATATACCCTTCAATCTCGCTTTACCAGAAAAATGCATCGGAAACATAATTCACCTCATAACCTATAACATCACCACCGGATCAACATCCACTGCAGTATGCATATCCGACAGCAACAATTTACTCCCACGCATCACACTCATCAGCTTCTGTAATTGCCCCGGCTTATCTGCCGTCAATTCAATCTCAAACCGATAAAACTCTGCTATTCGCGAGATAGAACACGGAACCGGTCCAAGCAAATCAACCCCCGTTCCCAACTCTTGATTACACCGATACAAATGTTCAAACAATTCCTTTGCATGCCCCTTACCCTTTCCATGATCTTTATTACGCACAACAATCCGCACCATCCGCCTTACTGGTGGATGCCCAACCTCTTCACGGATCTCTATCTCGCGCTTAGCAAACGAAACATAATCATGATCCGCCGCCATCTGAATAATCGGATCATCAGGATTAAACGTCTGCACCACCACAAAGCCCGGTTTCTCGCTTCGCCCAGCCCTCCCCGCCACCTGCGCAATCAACTGAAACGACCGCTCCCCCGCTCTAAAGTCAGGCATATTCAGCGAAGTATCACCACTCACAACACCAACTAACCTTACCTTCGGGAAATCCAATCCCTTCGCAATCATCTGCGTACCCAGCAGAATATCAACATCCCCCCGCCTAAACCGATCAAGCGTTTCCTGATAATCCTGCCCAGTCCGCATCGTATCCGAATCCATACGAACCGCTGTAAAATCAGGGAATTTTTTACTCAGTTCCTCTTCAACTCGTTGTGTACCCAATCCAAACGTTGTTACCCGCTTACTACAATCCGGGCACGTCGCTGGCAACAACTGCTCCGCACCACAATGATGACACTTCACCACCCCACCACCAATAATGCGTCTATTCTTGTGATAGACCATCGTTACATCACAATATTTACAAGTCATCATCCACCCACACTTCTGGTCGGGACACGCAATATAATTCGCATACCCTCTACGATTCAACAGCAACATCACCTGCCCACCCTGACTCACCACCGCTTTAATCCCCTTCTCCAACCGTTGGCTCAATAAATGTATCCCCCGTCGCTCCCTTCGCTCCTCAACCATATCCACAATCTCAACCCTCGGAAGCTGCATCCCCGGCACACGCTCCGGCATACTCACCAACCCATAAACCCCTCGTTTAACAGCATTATAAAAACTCTCAACACTAGGCGTCGCGCTCCCTAACACCACATTAGACCCGCACAACTGCCCTCGTTTCACCGCAACATCTCGCGCATGATAACGTGGCACCTGATCCTGCTTATAGCTCCCCTCATGTTCCTCATCCACCATCACCAACTTCAAATTCCTCACCGGCGCAAAAATAGCACTCCGCGCACCAACCACAATATGAGCTTCCCCTTCATAAATCTTTCGCCACTGCTCATGCCGCTGCGCCGAAGTCAATCCCGAATGCAATACAGCCACCCCATCAAACCGCCCCACAAACCGCCCCACCGTCTGAGGCGTCAAAGAAATCTCAGGGACCAACACAATTACCCCTGCCTTTTCATCTTTTTCCAATACTTCTTCAATCAACCGCAAATAAACTTCCGTCTTACCACTCCCCGTCACACCATGCAGCACATTCACCGCAAACTCATCCAACTTCCCCGTCAACTTCCCAAGCGCATCCGACTGACACTGACTAAGTGCCGGTTTGATCGCACCAAAATTACCCGCCAACGCCTCCTCCCTCGCCTGCGCAACCAGATCACCACGCGATCTAATCATCGACTGCAACTTCACCTCAAGCACACCCAACCCCACCAATTTCTTCACCGGCCCGCTCGTCTTCGCCCCCGCCTCATAAGCCAACTCCTTCACTTCCACCCAAACCTCATTCCCCTCATCATCCGCATCTCCAACCTTAGGAGCCTTTCCAACAATCATCTTCTGCAGCTTCGTCAACTTCTTCTTATGCTGCTCCTCCGGATTGAGCTTCATCCACTCCTCGCTCAGCCGCACCACCTGCACCTGTTTCGTCCCCGTCTTCTGCTTCACTGCCGCCGGCAGCATCGCCGCAAAAACCATCCCGAGCGGACTGCAATAATAAACACTGATCCACTTCGCCAACTCAACCAAATCCGCCGTCAATCGAATCCGCCCTTCATCTCGCGCAAGCACCCCCTTCACTTTCTTCTTCAACCCATCATCAACATCCTCATCACCTAGAACACCCACCACATAACCCCACACCTTCTTATTCGCTCGCCCCAAAGGCACCATCACCCGATCACCCTCACATAACCCATCACCTTGCTTCAACTCCTTCCCTACTGCATACGTCAGCCCGCCCCCCGCAGCATCACCACCCCGCTCCAGCGCAACCACAACATAACCACCACTCGCATCGACTTTCGCAGCCCGCTTCTTCGTCCCATCCCCCAAATCATTTCCAAACAACGTCTCACTCATCCCCCCAGTATACCCCACCCTCCCAACAAAAACCTTCTCCTCAAGCATCATCCCAGCACCCAAATTATTTCCTACTCAACAATCATGCGCCACGATATGATCAAACCATGCTATCCACACTCTTCGACAAGCTCCTCAACATCAAAGCTCCAGAATTACTCTCTGAATCACCCAAGATTTATGTCTTTACCCACGACCTATCAAAATACTACAAACAATCTTTCAAAACATGGAGACCCAAATCCGATCTCGCCCACCCACTCATCCTCGGCCACATCGCCTCGATTCGCATATCTGATCGTCCTACCACAACCACCGACAAACAGACCAAACAAGCACGCCAATACATCAAAACCTGCAAGTGGCAGGAACTTGCCAATTTTCAACAATGGCATCTACACCACGACATGCTCAATTACGCAGTCCTCATTCATCAGCCGCCCAAACAGCCTCATGCCCAATTCACCATCATCGAAATGCAAGACCCAATCGAGTTCACAATCACCCCCAACATCAACTTCATCAACCCAATCTCACACAACGATTTCGACCAGATCATCTCACTTGTCACCAGTTGGCAACTTATCTCACCAAATGCAGAATCACTTCTCAAGTCACTACAAATCCTGCACTGATCAATCATTAAATCAATCCTTTCTCACTATCCCCCACCCTCTCCCCGCCCTTTCCACATCCCCCAAATCCACACCTTTCTCTTGTAAAATAGAAACCCTATGTCTACCACGAAATCGCAAGAAAAACCTAAAAAACTCACACCAGCCATGCAGCAGTTCTTTCACTTCAAAGAACAGTACCCAGGCTGCCTGCTCTTCTTCCGCATGGGCGATTTCTATGAGATGTTCTACGAAGACGCCGAAACCGCGCATCGCGTCCTAGGCCTCACACTCGCGCAGCGTTCCAAAGGCCAACCCATGGCAGGCGTCCCATTCCACGCCGCCGAAACCTACCTCGCACGCCTCGTCAAAGCAGGCTATCGCGTCGCCGTCTGCGACCAAGTTGAAGAAGCATCACAAGCCAAAGGCGTCGTCAAGCGTGACGTCACACGTGTCATCACCCCAGGCACCCTCACCGACGAATCACTCCTCACCGAAGAACAAGTCAACCATCTCGCCGCCGTCTGTTTCCACTCAGACACCGAAGCTTCCATCGCATGGGCCGAGCTCTCCACCGGCTCCCTCCACATCGCCATCCTCCCCATCAGCTCTCTCGCCGATGAACTCGCACGCGTCAATCCATCCGAACTCCTCTACGCCGAAACCGCAACAGGCGACACACCCGATCGCATTAAAGCACTCTCAAACTCATTAGGATGCCCCACCGCGCCACGCCCGCAATACAACTTCCGTCACGCAGAAGCCATCGAAACAATCAAACGCCAATACCAAGTTCAGACCCTCGAAGGCTTCGGCCTCGCCCCCGACAACCCCGCACTCGCACCAGCCGCCGCAATCATCCACTACCTCCTCGAAACACAACGCTCCGAATCAGGGCGTCTCTCTCACCTCCAACCACCGCGACTCTTCGAACGCAAAAACCATCTCGTCATCGACCAGACCTCACTGCGTTCCCTCGAAGTCGAACAAACACTCCGCACAGGGCAACACGAAGGCTCACTCCTCTCCACACTACAAAACTGCGTCACCGCCATGGGCAAGCGCATGCTCCGTCATTGGCTCTGCTATCCACTCTGCGAGCAAGCACCCATCGAACAACGTCAGCGTGTCGTCGAAGCACTCGTCTCCGACTCACGTTTCCTCGAACAACTTCGTGAATCACTCGACAACGTTCACGATGTACCCCGCATCATCGCCCGTCTATCCGTAGGCCGCGCAACCCCACGCGACCTCGTCGGCCTTGGCCGCTCCGCACAGGCTATCCGTGAGATAGAAGACCTGCTCGCCGATCGTCCCACCGTTTCCGACTACCACACCCGCGCCAAAGATCTCCTCGAAATCCTCACCACACTCGCAAACCAAATCAATGAAGCATGTGTCGAAACCCCACCCGCACACATGCGTGAAGGCGGCTTAATCAAAGACGGTTACGACCCACAACTCGACGAGTACCGCGTTCTCCAACGCGACTCCCACGCGTGGCTCGCCCAATACCAAGCCTCACTCCTCGAAGCCCACGACATCCCCAACCTCAAAGTCGGCTACAACAAAGTCTTCGGCTACTACATCGAACTCACCGCCGTTAACCGCGATAAAGCACCCGATTCATGGACACGCAAACAAACCCTCAAAAACGCTGAACGCTTCATCACCCCAGAACTCAAAGAATTCGAAGGCAAAGTTCTCTCCGCTGACTCGCACGCAATCTCACGCGAACAACACCTCTTCGAAACCCTCTGCTCGCAAGCCGCGCAGCAAATCGTTCAGCTCCAAAACTTCGCCGACCTCGTCGCCGAGCTCGACTGTCTCGGCTGCTTCGCTCAACAAGCCATCAAACACCGTTTCATCAAGCCCACCATCACGCAAGACCCCGTCCTCATCGTCCGCGCAGGCCGTCACCCAGTCCTCGATCAACTCCTCGGCGACCAATTCGTTCCAAACGACAACGACCTCGGGCCAGCAAATCTCGCATCTAATCACAAATTAGACTCAGAAGACACCCCACCATCCCTCGCCACCCTCGGGCTCATCACCGGCCCAAACATGGCTGGTAAATCAACCTACATCAGACAAACCGCGCTCATCGCCCTCCTCGCCCACACCGGCTCCTTCGTCCCCGCCGAACACGCAACCGTAGGCGTCGCCGACCGCATCTTCACACGCATCGGCGCATCCGACGAACTCCACACCGGCCAGTCAACCTTCATGGTCGAAATGACAGAAACTGCCAACATCTGTCACCACGCAACACCCAAGTCTATCGTCATATTAGACGAGATCGGTCGCGGCACCTCCACCCTCGACGGCCTCTCACTCGCATGGGCAATCGCTGAACACATCGCACAAACAAAATCTCGCTGCCTCTTCGCAACCCACTACCACGAGCTCACCACACTCGCCGATCAATACGACAACGTCACCAACCTCAACGTCACCGTCCGTGAATGGCAAGACCAAATCGTCTTCCTACACCGCATCGCTCCCGGCTCAACCAATCGTTCCTACGGCATCCACGTCGCCAAAATCGCAGGCCTCCCAAAATCCGTCCTCAACCGCGCAAACATCCTCCTCTCACAACTCGCCGTCTCCCACGAAGGTCCAAACGCACTCCCAACCCCACCACAAGACCCAACCTCAGAACCACAAGCCACTGAACCTACACCAAAGCCCAAATCCAAACCAAAACCAGTCGAGCAAGATTCCCAGTTCTCCCTCTTCTCAGAGCCAACCTACATCGACCATCCAGCCCTCGAGCAACTCAAAAACCTCGACATCCTCAACCTCACTCCCCTCGCCGCCTTCGACCTGCTCCGCAAGCTCCACGAACAAGCTCTCACCGACCCCGACAATTAACTCCTACCAACATCACATCTCACGACTCATCCCATCACCTCTTGGGACATCTGTCACATGCGCAAAAATATTCGACACCCACCCCATCACAACCCTTCTCTATCTTCTTTTCATCACCCATCTCATTTAAACCCATACCACACATTCACCACCTTTTTTCGCACCACAAAACCATGACAAACCATCAAAAAATCTCACTCCAAAACTAGAAAACTCAACCATCCCAGCTAATTATTTAGTGTTGTTCATCCGACCCCCTCCCTCGAGGTTCGTTGGCGAAACCCCACCGTCAACGAACCCATTTTTTTGCGCACTTTCACCACTGCACTTCCTCCCCTTCCCTAGCACATCCTTCGTCCCGCCTTTACAATACCTGCATGACAACTTCTGCTCAGCAAAACAACGAATGCTTCATCCATACAGCCCTCCAAGAAGGCCCCGTCTCCATCTCACCACTCGGATGGCCAGCCGACTGCGGTGCTGAATGCATCTTCCTAGGCAGAACGCGTCTTGAAACACACCCAAAGCGTGGCCAACTTCAGCGCATCATTTATCACACCTATCACGAAATGGCCGAAACCAAACTTCACGAAATCGCCGTCGCTGCATCCAAAAAATTCCCTCTCCGCGCCATCCGCATCGTTCATGCCCACGGTCCCGTCCCACCCTCACACGCTTCCGTCATCATCCAAACCGCAACGCCACACCGCTCTGAATCATTCGAAGCGACAAAATTCGTCATCGACACACTCAAACACGCAGTCCCCATCTGGAAACAAGAAATCTGGGCCGACAACTCCTCAACTTGGGTCAAAGGTTGCATCGCACACGACCTCTCCGAATCACCCAACCACGACCCCGATGCCGAACGACACACCACCCCACCACTCGACCTCCCCTACAACCCCTAATCATTGATTAGCCCATTCATTCTCACAAAAAGTACATCATGATCAAACTCATTCAATCCTTTTACTACCTCTTCCTCGGCACATGGCTCGGCTCCCTCATCATGCTCGCCTTCTCCGCAGCAGCATCCTTCAAAACCCTACGTTTCTACAAAGCCATTCCCGGCATCGAACCGTACTCGCTCGATATCTTCGCAAATAAATACCCCGAAATCCTCGCAGGAGCCGTCGTCAATCAATCTCTCACTTACCTCACCCAACTTCAAGTCATCTGCGCCCTCGGCGTACTCCTCTGCATCTTCCTCAACTTCATTTTCAACCGCAAGAACAACTGCAAAATCCCTTCATTCATTCGCACCACCCTCTACATGCTCGCCGTCGCAACACTCCTCATCCACATCTTCCTCACAGCTCCAACCATGAGCACACTCCGCGACAAAATGTACAACCCCGACATCACACAAGTTGAACGTGACACCACCCTCACCAAATTTCAAACCCTTCACAAATTCTCAGAACGCTCAACCGGCTCCGCCGTCTTCATCATCGCAGCCATCATCCTTATCTCTCCGTTCACTACACGTTCTAATCAACTGTTAGTCGAAACCAAAACCCACGAAACTCACGACTAATCAATTCCGTATCATTTGTATTGAGCCTTGAAAATGCCAAAGAAAAAAACAACCAAAAAGAAATCCTCTCGCAAAGCACCAGTTCGCACCTACACATCATCCGAAAAACGCCGCGCCAAGACCATCTACAACGAACTACTCAAACTCTATCCCGATGCGCACTGCGCTCTCATCCACAAAAACCCATGGGAACTTCTCGTTGCAACCATTCTCTCCGCTCAATGCACAGATGCTCTGGTCAACAAAGTCACCCCTGATCTATTCAACGCTTACCCCACCGTACAAGCCACCGCCAAAGCCGATCTCGAAGATATTCGTCAACTCGTCAACAAGGTTAACTTTTGGCAAAACAAAGCCAAGTCCATCCACAACGCTGCCAAAATGATTGTCGCCGACTTCAATAATGAAGTCCCTAAAACAATGGAAGATCTCATCAAACTTCCAGGCGTTGCACGTAAAACCGCCAACGTCGTCCTCGGTAACGCATTCAACATCAATACAGGCGTCGTCGTCGACACTCACATCGCTCGCCTCTCACAACGCTACAACTTCACCAAGCACAAAGACCCTAAAAAAATCGAACAAGATCTCATGGCCCTCTTCCCGCAAAACACATGGACCATGCTCGCCCACCTCCTCATCTATCACGGCCGCCAAGTCTGCAAATCCCGTCACGGCCTCTGCGACCAATCACCACTCTGCAAAAAATACTGCTCTAACGCCAAGATAGTCGCCGCCGAACGCGCCAACAAAACCAAGAAAAAAGCATCAAAGAAAAAAGCCGCCAAAAAGAAAGCGACTAAAAAGAAATCCAAAGCCAAATAATCCCACACTCACTCCTTATCAACCTTCGCCATCACAACCCCTTGCCCTCTCAACAACGCTTCAACCGTTGGCTCAACCCCACACTCCGGGCACTTCGTATCCGTCCGCCCGCGCAGGTTATAGCCACATTCAATACAAAACACCTCCGCCTCAGGCCCCAAATCCCAAACCAACATCCGCTTATAACCCCACCAAATCACCCATGCCCACAACATAAAAAATACTGTAATACTCGAAAAGATGGTCGTAAATATCCATATCTCTTCCGCACGACCACCTAACGAAGCATCAATAAAAACACACAAGCATATCGTAATCGTCAACAACAAAATTGATCCCATGACCCCAATCACAATCGGCTTATGCCCAATCCCACGTGTCCATATAAAATAATTCAACCCTAGTAAAAACACCCCAGAAATACAAAAACCTACAACCATCACCTCATCATCCCAACGCCCTAAGCCAAACACGATCGTAAAAAATCCTGCAAACGCTGAGCCTGCAGCCAATGACCCAAGCGTCAATATTAAACGTATCCCACTATCAAGCGATCCATCCCAGAATGCCTTCAAAAAACTCTTCTCATGTAACTTCCCAGAAATATCTCTCATCAAATCAGTCCACCAAGTCTTTTAAGTTATTTCAAGAATCAACAACACATAACACCCTATAGACGTATCGTAATCTCAACATTTTCACATGCACACAATTTTTCTCACTATATCTTCAAAATTACACTATCCTGCAACCCATGACCATCACCACTCAAAATCAAATCCCTCAAGACTGGTTTGCCTCTTATTACTCAAGCGAGTACGCCGACTCCGTCAAGTCATCCCTCACTCCCGATCGTACTAAGCGAGAAATAGACTTTATTCTCAGCACCACCAACCTCCCACCACAATCCCACATCGCCGACCTCGGTTGTGGCCACGCTCGTCATACCCTCCAACTTGCTGCACACAACCATTACCTCACCGCCATCGATCTCAACCCAAACTTCATAAACCAAGCCAAACAATCCGCCAAAGCATCTAATCTTCAGATAGACTTCCACATCGCCGACATGCGCACTACCATCCCTCCATCCAAACCCTACAACCTCATCCTCTCACTCTTCAACTCCTTCGGCTTCTTCACCGACTCACAAAACCAATCCTTAATCATCGACTGGACAAAACACCTCTCCAAGGGCGGTTACTGGCTCATCGACATCTGGAATCGCGATGCACTCATCCGCAACTTTCAACCCTCCAGAGCGCACCAACCCAATTCAAATCTCACTGTCACCGAAGAAGCAACTCTCGACACTCTTGCAGGCCGCATCAACCGCCAATACACATACAACTACTCCGATGGCCGCACCGCTACCTACCAAACATCCTTCCGCATTTACACCCCATCAGAAATCAAAACCATCCTCGAAGCTGCCAACCTAACCATCATCAAAACCTTCGGCAACCTCACCGATCAACCCTACACGCTCGATTCACCACGACTCGTCGTCCTCGCCCAAAAATAACAACCCAACCATCATCACCCCCAGCCCTCTACCCTTCCTCCGATAACTTTGACCAAAAATATATCTAGCATACACCGATAAAAACACGATACATTTAACTTAGGCAATCATAATCGGAGGCAAACATGCTTAGAAAACTTACCTGCAAGTGCGCGCTGTTGTCATGCGCAGCTGCATTGACCGTCAGCGCCCTTCATGCTGGACAACTCAAACAATACGACATCGCAACACCATTCCCTCAAACGCGCGTCTACGTAACCAATGACAGCAACATCACTGTCCTTGGCAATAACTCTGAAAACGCGTACTACTGGACTCCCGATTCAAGCTACACATACCTCGACCATCTCCCCGGCGGAAGTGACTCTACCTCCGCTCTCGCTGCATCAAGCGACAACTCCGTCATCGTCGGCAGCAGCGACACCGCAAACGGAATCGAAGCATACGTCTGGACCCCAGACCAAGGCATGCAAAACCTCGGCATCCTCAGCGGTAGCAATCACTATAGCGGTGCCGAAGACGTTTCCGCCGACGGTAAAATCGTCACCGGCTGGTCCGACACCCCCAACGGCTACGAAGCTTTCTACTGGACACAACAACAAGGCATGGTTGGACTCGGCCAGTACTCACACAACGGTTCCCCCACACAAAGCGAAGCCTACTTCATCTCCGACGACGGCTCCACCATCACCGGCGCTCTTCACACATCAACCAACATCCTCACGTTCCGCTGGACACAAGACACTGGCATCGTCGCATTAGATCGGCCTACAAATACCGACGTAATGATCGTACCCGATGCAATCAATGCCGACGGTAGCGTCATCGTCGGACACGCAGATTCAGGTTTCTTCCGCTGGACATCCACCGGCAACATCGACATCATCCCCGAACTTCAAGCCGAAGGCGTCTACATCACCGACATCTCCGCAGACGGCTCCAAATTCGTCGGCTACCACACCGTCAACGGAAAAAGCAAAGGCTTCATCTGGTCCGAATCACTCGGCTACAAAACCATTGAAGATTTCATGATCCATGCAGGCCTCACTGACCAAGTGCAAGGCTGGGACTTGTTGGAAGTCAATGCGATCAGTGACGATGGTGTGTGGTCCTCCGGCCAAGGCCTCAACCCCAATGGCGAGTTCGTCACATGGGTAGCCAGAAACCCCGAACCTTCGACGTCTATGCTTCTATTAGGCATGGCGGGTCTCGGTATCCTTCGCCGCAAAAATTAATGCTTCAAAGCAAAACCAACTTTTCACAAAACGCTGATTTCATAATCAGCGTTTTTTACAGCGCGCACAAAAACGAGCATTGCTCGTATGCGCCCATTTTCAAACCCGATCAAAACCGATCAAAACTGCTTCAAACTTCACCGTTTTTCATCGTTTCTATACAAAACTCCTTCAAAACGCCCTGCTTCTGACCATACCTCATTTTTACCAACAATTTTATCCCCAACCCGCAACTCGTCATCACCAAAACACTTAACGCAATCCATGTTCAGCGCGCATGAATTTCGTGCGCACAAAAGTTGTTAACAGTCCGTGTATAAACCTGTTGATATATTGGCTACGCGCGCATTAAAAAACCGCCTCGTTAACAAAAACAAAGCGGTTCATAAATTTTCTTATTCGTGCTAATCAGCGCTTAGAGCAAACCCATTGTCTCAGGCAGATCGAACAGGATGTTCATGTTCTGCACCGCAGCACCACTCGCACCCTTCACCATGTTATCAATCGCACTGAACACAACGATCGTCTGCTTGTCACCCTGCTGCGTCAGCCGCACAGTCACATCACAAAAGTTCGTACCCTTAACGTGTTTAACGTTAGGCGTCTTCTCAAGCACTCGCACAAACGGCTCATTCTTGTACGTATCTTCAAACGCTTCAAAGAGTTCCGCCTCTGTCACATCATCCGTCGCAGGCTCCAGATAGATCGTTTCCAGAATCCCGCAATCCAAAGGCAGCAGGTGCGGTACGAACAATGCAGGCACGTCCTTACCCGCAACCCATCTGTATGTCTGCTCAATTTCGCACTGGTGACGGTGTCCGCCAATCTTGCCGTAAGCAAAATAACTCTCATTCTGCTCTGGGTAATGCAAGTGTGGAGCCGCTTTACGCCCTGCCCCAGTCACACCACTTGCCGCGTTAATCAAGATTCTGTCTAGCTTTACGAGACTGTGGCTAATCAATGGAGCAACACCTAGAGCTGCTGCACTTGGGTAGCAGCCTGGGTTTGCAACCAGATCTGCACCTTTGATTTTGTCACGGAACAATTCTGGGAGGCCGTAAACAGCGTTTTCGAGATTCTCTGGATCGCCGTGCGGTGTCTCATAGACTTCCTCGTACAACGACTGACTCTCCAAACGATAATCCGCTGAAAGGTCAATGACCTTCAGGCCAGCATTCAACAGCAGCGGTGCATACGCCATCGCAGCCCGGTGCGGCAGCGCCAAAAACGCTACATCGCACTCCTCAGCGATCTGTTCTGCATCAATCGGCCGGCACTGCGCGACATCATCATCCAGACGCCCCATCAACTGTGGGAATTCATCGCGGATGTCCGGCAACTCGTCGCGGTGACTGGCGAGGTATACCAGTTCCGCTTCCGGGTGGCGGAGGAGGATATCGATCAGGTAAACGCCGGTGTAACCGGTCGGGCCAATAATTGCTGCTTTAACGCTCATAGTGCTTCTATTGTTGTGCATTTGAGCTGGTTTTTCAAAGTCTGGTGCTTTAATGGGCTAAATATCCACCGAATCTGCAATGGTTTATGCGGATGAAGAGGGATTGAGAAGTGGGTCGGATCTGATTGTATTGGTTATACGGACTGTATGGTTTGGTGTTGACAGAATGGCAGTAGAATCGACAGTTTGGGTGAGTGTGTGACAGATGTGAGGTACTACAAAACCCGTAGAAAACAGCGTTTTTAGCTTAATAGACCTGGCATTGCAGTTGCGTAGTATTCTTTCAGACAAGCTGCTTAATAAGTATAAAAAGGCAGCACGGTCGGAAGAAAATTGAATGTCTGAAAGGAGAAAATCATGTTACCTTCCATCCGAAGAACATGGGAAACACCTCTGGACACGCTGAACCGCGAATTGAACAGATTCTTCGGTGAAGAGCATGATAAGATCCAGAGCTTCCCAGTGGACATCTATGAAAAAGACAACACGATCGTGATCGAAGCGGAATTGCCTGGCTTTAAGCGTGACGAAATCGACGTAACGACAGAGCAAAATACGCTGACGATCAATGCGGAGCACAGTGAAGATAAAAGCAAGGAAGAAGGCGATAAAGATAAACGTCACATTAGCGAACGTCGTTATCATACGATGTCCCGTTCGTTTGACTTCCCGGGTTCAGTGAATACTTCGAAAGTCGAAGCGCATTATGAACGTGGGATTTTGACGTTGAAGCTTCCAAAACGAAGTGAAGTTCATGCGCGCAAGATTGAAGTGCGCTAAATCAATTTGGATCAGGTTCTAAAACATGGACGTTTTAGCGGCACGGGATATATCTCATCCCAGTAGCCCCGGAGCCCCCGGAAGCCCGGTAGGGAATTAGCTCTAACTAATGGTTAGTGCTACATAGAGATGAAATAAAACCTCGCAGCGGATGTGCGAGGTTTTTTTATATTTATTTAGGTTGCGATTAAGAGGAATGAGGGATGGGCACGGCGAGCGTGGCTCGCCGGCTAAGTGGCTTTCTGGAATTACACGGTTACTTGTAAAACCGGCGACCTGTCAGGTCGCGGCTACATTAGTTGGTGTAGGCACGTTGGTTCAACTAATCGAAGATTAGACGGTAGTGGTTGGTAGAGCGAATTTTTCGATGGCTTCTGCGACGCCGTCTTGTTCGTTTGAAGAGACAACGTGATCGGCGGCTTGCTTTGTGTCGGGCCATGCGTTACCGACGGCGATACCGATGCCAGCCCATTTAATCATGCCTTCATCGTTTTGGGCGTCGCCGATGCACATGACGTTTTCACGTGGAATTTCATAATATCCAGCGAGATCACGAACGGAGTGTTCTTTGTCTACAGACGGATCGACGATCTGAATGAGGTGTTCGTCGGACATGTGAATAGCGATTTGGTTGCCAAAGGAATCACGAACGGCAGTGTGTACTTTTTCGAGGCGATCAGTTGGCGCAAGGAGCATGAGTTTAGTGACGGGCTCCTCGAAGAGGTCGTCAAGGTGTGAGAGTTTGTCGGGGCTGAAGTGTTTTGAAGTTTCGATGGGGAGTGAATCATCAACGCGGTCGGTGTACCACTTGTCCATGACTTCGAGTGAGACGCAAACTTCTGAATCGACTTCGCGTGCAAGGTCAACGATGCTGCGAACGAAGGCGGGATCGAGGGGGAGGTGTTTGGTGAAAGTGTCGTTGTGTATGTCGTAGTGAGCGGCACCGTTGTAGTTGATTTGAATGGTGTCGAGCCCGAGGGTCTGATAGATGGATTTAACGGCACGAGGCGGGCGTGCTGATGCGATGACAACGATGATGCCAGATTCGATGGCTTGCTTGATCGCATTGATATTGCGATCGGAGACGGTTTTGTCATCACGAAGGAGTGTGCCATCGAGGTCAGTCGCGATCATTTTGATTGGAGCCGTCATGTATATTTGTATGCCTTTGCGTTGTTGAAAACATGTAGAGCGAAAAAAAGCGCAACACCCGAAGTGAATGTTGCGCGGTTTGTAATATGCCCATTATATTTGAGGAAGCCCGTTATTCCAACAGTCGTTTTACTTCTTTAAATCTAGCGACATTTCTTGCTGATTGCGATAAATGACAGCTTTGAGAGGCGGTTTTGTACGGCGATAGGTGCGGCGGAGGATGCCTGAGGAGTTGGTGGGTGTGCCGTTGATTGAGAGGATAACGTCACCTTCACGAAGACCGCACTTGTAGGCGAGCGAATCTTTGGGAACTTCAATGGCCCACATACCACGCTCTGAATCGAGGCCGGTGGCGGAGATCTCGCCCATGCCACGGATGGGTTTGAAAATCGCATCCATCACGTCAATGGCTGGGTCTTTCACTTGAAGGCTTGAAGGTGTTGGCCTGCCTGTGGGTACTTCAGGTACACGCGCGATTGCTTTGAGTGAAGGCTTTTGCACGCCGAATTTGGTCATGTCAAAATTTTTGTAGCCGATTGTGAAAGCAGGTGAATTTTCTTTGACGGTGTAGTTGTGTGATTTTGGATCGACGAATAGTGGGTCGCCAAAAGCGCTGTCATCGCCGAAGCCGAAGTTCTGTGCGTCTTTGAGTGCTTTTTCATTTGGGAGTAAGTTTCGATGAACACGGTACGAACTTTCTTTTGGCTTAAGTCGGATGCGTTGGAATTGTTTTTGAAAGATGTTGCTATAGACGTTGTCGTTGCTATTGGCGAACCAGATGTGTGAGTGAAGGACACTGTTGACGAGGATGTTGTTGTAGACGGTGCGATTGAAACCTTCACGGAGTTTGAGGCCGCCTGAAAGGCAGAGGTTGTTGTAGATTTCATAGTTGGAGGAGCCGTCGTCGAGGTCGATGTCCCAACCATGATCGCAACGCCAACGTGAGTTTCGGATGGTTGTTGTTTCGATATCGTCGAGGCCGATGAGATCGGGGTAGCTGTTGATGCGACGAACCATTTCGTCGTACTTGGGATGCCAAAAGCGATCGCGTCCCCATGAGTTGAAGGAGCCATGGTCGCTGGTCATTTTTACGGTGTCGAAAACATCGCAGTATTCGATGAGGTGACCACCCCATGTGCCTTCGCTGACGTTGATGCCTGCACGTGGTACGTCGTAGATGGAGAGATGACGGGCGGTGATACGCGCGGCCATGGAAATCTGAAGTCCTGCAACTTGTTTTTCGACTGTGCCGAGGTCGTACATGAGGCAATCTTCGACGAGACAATCGGCTGGGTAGTTGTCAGATTGAGGGCCTAATTCGCGGCTGATCTGATCGACAGGGAGTTGTTCGTTGTAGTTAAAGAGTGGATTGCGAACAGCATCGGGTCGGCCTGCAAAGGTAACAGCGGAGGCGCCGATATCGTTGAAGCGTGAACCTTTGATGGTGACGTTACGCGCGTAGCCACTGGTGAAGACGGCGTTGCCGCCAAGATGCTGGAAGTTGCAATCAATGATGTTGATGTTGTGAACACCTTCCATGAAAATTGCGCCACCACGATGGATCATCCAGTCGGAACGAAGGAGGGGCTCGTTGGTTTTCATGAATGTGCGAGCGGTGTGATTGAAGGTGATGCCTTGGATGGTGATGTTGGTGACTGGATTGTCGATGGAACCTTGAATATTGAAGATAGATTCGAGGCCTGTTGCATCTATGCGCGTATTAGAGAGGTCGGTATTTTTATCAGGGTAGATGTAGAGGGTGCGCGTATTGCGATCGAGGTACCATTCGTTAGGTGCATCGAGATCTTCGAAGATGCCTTCGACGAAGCGGTGTTGAGCGTGCATGCCACGAGGACGGTTGTTCATGTAGCCGCCTTTGAGGGTGAGTTTACCTTCAGCATCGCGGCCGGTGATTTGCCAATGATTGCCACCCCAAGCAGCTCTGTGGAGTGCGTGTACATAAGCACCGGCAGGATTTTTCCAGCTTTTGGAGCGCTCCGGAGAGATGGCGTCAAAAGCGGTGCCGCCGTAGACAGGATTTGCTGGGTTGTAGTTTGGGTAACGCGCGATGTGCTGAAGTTTGCCATCGATGTAGAGTTGGTCGAAGGCGATTTTGTGAAGGTCGATATTGATGGGGAGTTGGGCTTGATAGATGCCGTCTTTGTATGGTTTGAAGTCGAGATTGAGGCGAATGCCAGCGGAGACGGTGACGGGCTTGTCGGAAGCGGCTTGGATGATGAGCCCTGAATGATCGGGGGTGAGTGAAATGGGAGAGGAGATGTAGTAATCGCCTGCTGGGAGGGAGATGCGTTTTTGACCTGCTTTGATTTTGGTTGCAATGATCTGGGAGAGGTCGACTGAGGAGGATTGAACTGTAACGATCGTTTGATTGCTCGCGGGGGAGTCAATATCTGCGTTCGTGGAGCTTGGGAGAGATGCTCCGAGGAGGACGAACGCCACACACATAGCACTGCGCATTGGAATACCCTCAAAAAAGTAGATTGCTAAAGAACAGAAACACACGGCCAACATCCAGATCTGTCAGATCAATATAATCTCGGAAGTCACAATATGGAATATTTATTTTCAAATTATTTCACGACTATCCATA
Source organism: Planctomycetota bacterium (assembly GCA_016350165.1). GTDB lineage: Bacteria > Planctomycetota > Phycisphaerae > Phycisphaerales > Phycisphaeraceae > Poriferisphaera. The sequence continues at coordinate 1,327,412 of CP066225.1, forward strand.
ATGTCTCATATTGTTTCAATGATTTGCTAAATGATGGCGTGATACAGCAAACACGATGCTAATTGGTGTAAGTGAAGTTAGAGTTGACGGTGTGACGAAGCTGAAGATGCGTGGCGGGGAATTTGTGATGCAGGAGTCGCTATGCTTAGATAGTGAAGATGGAATAATGGGCGGCGACGTGGCATTGGATTGGTAATGAGTAAAGGATTTTGCTTTGAAAGAATCGAAAGTAATGATATCAGACGCGAATCGCTTGGGCTTGGATTATGAGGCTGAGGCGAGGTCGTTGCCGTATGGGGAGCCGATTTGGGACGTGCATACACATGTGCAGTCGGTGGCGTCGGCAGAGACGATGCTGAAGGCAATGGATGTGTATGGGGTGGAGAAGGTCTGGTCGATGTCGAATTTGGAGATTACGGCAGAGCTGAAGGAAATCTTTGGTGATCGGATTGAGTTTATCGCGGTGCCTAACTTTTCACAGAAGGATGAGGAAGGAACGTTTACGACGGATTGGTGGAAGCGGATTGAGAAGTTTGCTGAGATCGGGACGAAGATCTGTAAGTTCTGGGCTGCACCGAGGGGATTAGATTTTGATCCGATGTTTGCGATCGATCATCCGACAAGAAGAACGGCAATGGATATTGCGCGTGATTGCGGGATGATGTTCATGACGCATGTGGGTGATCCGGATACATGGTTTGCAACGCACTATAAAGATGCGAGTAAGTATGGGACGAAAGCAGATCACTTGGCTTCGCTTGAGAAGATGCTTGATGAGTATTCGGATGTAACTTGGATTGCGGCGCACATGGCTGCGCATCCTGAGCACTTGGATATTTTGCAGGGGGTATTGGATCGGCACTCTAACTTGTACATAGACACGTCGGCAACGAAGTGGATGATTCGTGAATGGTCGAAGCATCCGAAAGAGCTTGCTGATTTTTGCGCGAGGAATGAGGGGCGAGTGCTATTTGGTTCGGATATTGTGACGAATGATGACAATGTTGATTTTGATTTGTATGCATCGCGGTATTGGGCACTGAGGACGATGTGGGAGACAGAGTATGATGGGCCGTCACCGATTGTTGATCCGGACCTCACGCTCATTGAGCCTGAGAAGGGTAAGAAGCAGACGGCGAAGTTGCTTGGTGCGGGGATACCTAACGGTGAGTTAGATTTTGTTTATCGCAATGCCGCGGTGGATTTATTGTCGCCGATGTATGAGTGGTAAACTGAAAAATGCTATCAATAAAGTAAAAAGCCTACATTTTCATGTGGGCTTTTGTTTTAGTTGGGTTTATGTGAGGTTGATCCACCATCGTTCAACAAGTTGTGATTGTGAGTCAACTTGGACGAGGGATTCGAAGATGCCGCCAGAGTTTTTAATGACGCCGTTAGAGGATTCGTTGTTTTCGTAGCATGTGATGAGCAGGCGTGTGAGGCCGAGGTGCCTGGCGATGGGGAGCAGTTGTTTGAGCATGAAAGTTGCGTGGCCTTGACGACGATGGTTTGGGTGAACGGAATAGCCGATGTGGCCGCCCCAAATCTTGAGGTCACCTTTCAGGGTGTGGCGTAAGTCGATGGTGCCGATGATTTGCTGGTTGTCATTGGTGAGCCAATAGGTTGATTGTGGGACCCAGTTTTGATCGGCGTGCTCGGGCTCGCGGCAAAGGAGTGATTGTGTGACAGATTCTTTGAAGCCGATGTCTTTGGCGTGGCGCATCATGCCGAGGCCGTCGATTTGTTTGATGTCGTTGAAGACGCCGCAGAAGTCCCAGAATGCTTGCTCCATATAGGGATTGGGATCTACTAATTGAATTGTTTGCGTACTCATAAAAATGCTCCGGAAGTTAAAACGTGCTTTAAACACAGGGTAAAATGTAACACGTTTTGGTTTTATTGCCTATAGTTTTGTTTATAAGTTGATCCAGTAGCGTTCGACTTTGAGGTTACGCTCGGGGACATTGACGGTGGTGTCGTATTTGCCGCCACAGTTTTTAATGAGGTTGGCTGAGGGAATGTTGCCGAGGTCGGTGGTAATCAAGAGACGTGTGAGTTTGTGTGATTTGGCGCATTGTTTGATGTGATCGAGCATGATAGTTGCGTAACCTTTGCGGCGATGGTTTGGGTGAACAGAAAAGCCGATATTGCCGCCCCAAACGGCGCGTGTGCCATTAAGGTTATGACGAAAATCGATTGAGCCAAGGATTTGGTTTTGGGTGTTGATGAGCCAAAGTGTTGTACGTGGGGTGAGATCATGTTGTCCGGCCTGCCCTGTAGCGGCTTGCTGTGTTTGAAGGATTGCTGAGATGAAGGGGATGTTGTGAACACGTGCGTCAAGATAGCCGAGACCTGCGATGTGCGTATCGGATGTGAATGCGTTTATGTAATCTCGGAAGGGATGCTCCATATCGAGTCGAGGCTGTATTAATTGGATTTCGTCGTTGTTCATGTTGCTTGCTGGGGAATGCGTGTTGGTAAATTGTTATTGTTCAATGTCGATCCAGTAACGATTGAGAGGGACTGGACGATCAGGGATTGTGAGTGTGTTTTCGAGGATGCCGCCGCATTTTTGGATGACTTTGTTTGAAGCAATATTGTCTACGTCGCAGCTGATAAGGAGGCGGGTGATGTTCATGCACATCGCGAGCGGGATCATTTGTTTGACCATATAGGTTGCGTAACCTTTGTTACGATGATCGGGGTGGACGCTGTAACCGATGTGGCCGCCGAAGATGGTGAGAGCTTCGTTGAGTTCGTGACGAAGTGCGACGTGGCCGAGCATTTGGTCGGATTGATTGACGAGCCAAAAGATTGAGTGAGGCGTGATATCTTCGGGTAGATTGTCGTGTTGCGAGCGAGCTGCGAGACTTGCGGCGACAGCATCGGCGAAGTTGTCTTGCGGTGTAAACCGAAGAGCACCTAATCTGTAGTTTTCGGTTGAGCAGCCAAAAGCTTCACGGTACCGCATGAAGGTTTGATATAGGTCTGGAATTGGGTCTATTAGACGAATAGGTGGATTGTTCATAATTGCATATCCGGAAAATGAATTTTTGCTGTGAACAAATAAAAAACCCGCACGAATGCGGGTGGATCAGGTCGCATTGAATGAGGTTCTGTTTACAGATCGATCCAGAACCGTTGTTTTGTTTTGCCAGTAAGACCACTGACGATTTCGTTTTCTTTGACGCCGCCGGAATTTTCGATGGTGCGACGGGAGGCGATGTTGTCTTTATCGCATGTGACGAGGAGGCGTGAGATGCCTTTGTCATGTGCGAGGAGTTTGATGACATGGAGGAATTGAGTTGCGCAACCTTGGCCACGACTGGATGGTTTAACGGCATAACCGACGTGACCGCCTTCGAGTTCGAGGAAGTCGTTGAGTTGATGACGAAGGTTTGCTGTTGCGTGAACGTTTTCAGCGTTATCAATGAGCCAATAGGTTGTGGCAGGGACCCAACCTTCGGGAAGGTTTTTGCCTATGGCGTGATCACGAGAACGGTCGATGCCTTCGAAGAAGTCGTAGAGACGTGTGGTACCGTTTTCGACGGGACGTCCTTCGGCCATTGAACCGATGCCGTGGATTTCGGCTGGGTCATCGACTTTGAATTCATGACAGAAAGCTTCGAACTGCTTCTGCATGGTTTCGTTGACTTCGATTACGCGTAAACTTCTTACGTCCATGTTGAGTGATGCCTTGTATAAAAAATAATGACTCGCACTGATGTTACGAGCCATTATCACATTTTTTTTATAACTTGAACAGTCTGCTTAAATTAGAGCAGTGCTTTCGCTGCATCGATTGCTGCAGCGTAGTTAGGCTCCTGAGCAATTTCAGGGACTAGCTCGACATATTTGACTGTGTCATCCTTATCGACGACGAGGACTTCACGACCAAGGAGGCCGAGTTCTTTGACACGGATGCCGTAGTCTTTGCCGAAGGAGTGATCGTAGTAGTCACTGAGACATTCGACTGCATCGATGCCTGCTGCACCACACCAACGTTTTTGGGCTGGTGGAAGATCGACACTGACGGTGAGGATGACGACGTCGTCGCCAAGCGCTGCTGCGTCGGTGTTGAAGTGACGTGTTTGTGCATCACAAACAGGTGTATCGAGTGAAGGAATGACTGAGATGATCTTAACTTTGCCAGCATAGTCAGCGAGTGACTTTGCGGAGAAATCGACAGCATGAAGTTTAAAGTCAGGAGCTTTGTCGCCAACTTTGATTTCATCACCCACGAGTGTCATGGGGTTACCTTTGAATGTAATTGCGCCCTCGCGTTCGCTCATTGTTTGTTCCTTTCAGGAGTCGTGTTGTTTAGATTGCCAACACGTATCGACAACGGATTATTTCAGATAAATAAATCTTATCCCCCTGTTTCTCACGTGAGAGCATTGTAAGCATGGTCTGGAGAAGCTGCCAGTGCCTTGTGAGTTAATCGATGATGTTTGTTTTCTTTAGGAAAGCTCTGATTTGTTGCCAATATTCGTGATCGGGAGGAGGGGTGTTGTGACCCATGTTGTCAAAGATGACGAGGGTGGATTGTTCGGGTTTGAGGACGGCATGATTCTGGCGTGCATGTGAAGCAGGGATAATTTCATCGTCACGGCCATGCATGATGAGAACGGGCTTGTCGTAATCTTTGAGGACTGCGTTTACCTCAAGTTTGTCGAGGAGCATGAATTTGGGGATGAGATAGCGTCGAGCGAGAGGAGCGACGCCGGTGAAAGTGGACTGGAGGATGAGGCCCGAGACAGATCTTGATTGAGCGAGTTGGGCAGAGATGCCACCACCGATTGAGCGGCCATGAGAAATGATACGATCCGGATCGACGTCGGGACGTTTTACGATGAGGTCGTATGCTGCGATGTAGTCGGTGAGGATGCGATTTTCAGTGGGGCTCCCGTCAGAGCGGCCATAGCCTCGAAACTCGACGAGAAGGACACTGATGCCGAGCTTGCGGTATTCGTTGAGATCGTATGCCCAATGATCGATGACCTCGCCGTTGCCGTGTGCGAAGATGACAACTGGACCTGGGTTTTGTGGAGAGACGCCCTGCCCCTTGAGGAACCATGCCTCGGTTTTCTTGTCAGGTTTGTTGCCCTGCTGAAGCCAGAGCACGTCTGTATTCATCGCCTGAGCTTGTGTGTCACTAATTCCGGGGCCAACATCACCGATAGCCCAGCGAGGCCAGAGGACCATTCTCTGCATGACACAGCCAAAACTAGCCCAGCAGATAAAGACGATGACGAAAAACCAGATCATTCGCTTGAGTGCTCCCCTGTACTTGGATTTTTGCTGTTCCGGAACTTGCTGTACTTCTGTTGCCACGGCTGACTCCCTCAGGCATGCAAGAATGTTTTAACCTGCTAGTGCGATTATGCTTTATCTAGATTACACCGCAATGAGTAAGATATCACAATACTTTCTTGTCTTGTTGAACCATTTATGTGCTTGGAAACGATAAGAGAAGGGGTGGGATACTTGGCGCAGTAAAAACGTGACTCTAACATGAAATAAAATGCGAGAACATTTTGCTTTACTGAGGACAAACACTGATATCATTACCTCGGGCAAAAGTCCATTATCCGAGAGAGCATATAGGAGATCACGCAAATGACTCAGGCACAGGATACACCGACGCTACACAAGAAAACTTATCCGAACGTCTTAGAGACGGTTTTTAACACGCCATTGGTGAAATTGAACAAATTATCGCCTGAGGGTGCAACGATCCTGGTCAAGTGTGAGTACTTCAATCCGATGGCATCGGTAAAGGACCGAATTGGCCGTGCAATGATTGAGGATGCTGAGAAGCAAGGGATTTTGGCGAAGGACACTCACATCATTGAGCCAACATCGGGCAATACGGGGATCGCATTGGCGTTTGTCGCTGCCGCGAAGGGATATAAGCTGACGCTGACGATGCCTGAGACGATGTCTGTTGAAAGACGCGCATTGTTGCGTGCATTGGGAGCGAATCTGGTATTGACGCCGGGCTCTGAGGGAATGAAGGGCGCGATCGCCAAGGCTGCTGAACTGGTTGGTACGAATGACAACGCGTGGATGCCACAGCAGTTTGAAAACCCATCCAATCCAGCGATCCATTATGCAACGACCGGGCCTGAGATTTGGAATGACACAAATGGTAATGCTGATATTGTTGTCGCAGGCGTTGGAACTGGCGGCACGATCACTGGCATCACGAAGTACATGAAGGAACGTAACCCTGATTTCCGTGCGTATGCAGTTGAGCCTTCAGCATCGCCGGTAATAGGCGGCGGGAAACCTGGACCTCACAAGATTCAAGGTATTGGTGCTGGCTTTATACCAAAGAATCTGGATACATCATTACTGAACGGTACTGAGACAGTGACTGACGATGAAGCTTTTGAGTGGGCACGCAAACTTGCTCAGGAAGAAGGTATCTTTGGTGGCATCTCAACAGGTTCGAATATCTGTGCAGCAGTTCGAATTGCTGCACGACCAGAAAACCGCGGCAAGACGATTGTGACGATTGCATGCTCATTTGGTGAACGATATCTTTCGACGCCATTGTTTGATGGGTTGATGGGGTAAGACAACTTAGTCTTTTAAAGCCGATAAAAACACGAGCCGAAGCATGAGAGTGCTTCGGTTTTTTGTTGTGCAGAATAACTACTGCGTATTCCCCAATTCCCCACGTGGATTACCTGAACAAATATCTTAATGGCTTTCTTTAGGCTTACGTGCCTAAAGTTGTGTGCTATGAAAAGGTTCCATCTACCTCATGCTCGACTATCGGATTTACCTCGACCTCACTTGCCGCACTTCCACCACCGTTGCCCGGTGACAGGTGAAGACACGCCAACGTGTGATCGTGTTCCAGTAACGGCTATTCAGCACAGTGTGCTTGAATTGATTCAGCATGAACACCCAGATACGAATCATGCAAAATGGATTTCACGATGTGCTGTAGATGAATACAACACACGTCATGTGCAAGGCATATTACAAGCAGACAAAGGTGAACTTACGGAGCTTGACCATGAAGTGATGCAAGCAATACGTGAGCAGGAAATCCTTTCAACAAATATTGATGAAGAATACGAAGAAGATTTAACGCTTGGTTCAAGAGCTGCTGATGCAGTTGCGACATTTGGTGGTTCGTGGATCTTCGTAATCAGCTTCACGATTTTCATCATGTTCTGGATGGCGATCAATACCTATTGGTTCTTTCATCTTTCAAATTTCGATCCATACCCATTTATTCTATTAAACCTTGTTTTGTCGTGTTTGGCTGCGCTACAAGCACCGATCATCATGATGTCTCAGAATCGACAAGGTGCGAAGGATCGTATACGTGATGAAAATGAATACAAGGTTTCACTGAAAGCTGAATTGGAAATCCGCAATCTTGTATCAAAGATGGACACGCTTATGGAAAAACAGTGGGCACACCTTATAGAATTGCAGGAAACACAATTAGAGATGCTTGATCGGATGAATAAGGAACGTGAAGAAACGAATAATTCATCGAGAGATTAAGTTACTCCTTCACATACGATGTGGCAATCGTCTACAATTTGCAGGGCATTAACGATCGACAAAGTTGAAGGAGCTTAATCATGGAATACCGCATACTTGGCCGCACTGGGATTCGTGTCTCTCCACTAACCCTTGGCACCATGACTTATGGCTCGACAACAACACTCGATGAAGCGTGCAAAATTGTGGCTGCGGCAGTTGATACAGGTATCAATCTAATCGACACTGCGAATGTTTATAACACCGGTGTATCTGAAGAATATGTTGGTAAAGCTATAGCGCAAACTGGCATGCGTGATCACCTTGTCATCGCCACAAAATGTCATGGCAATATGTTTAAAGATCAACCATTGAATCCGAATCGATGGGGCAACTCTCGCAGACAAATCATTCAGCAGGCAGAAGCATCACTCAAGCGTTTGAACATTGACTACATTGATCTCTATCAGATTCATAGACCTGATCCATATTGCCCAATTGACGAAACGATGCGAGCACTAGACGATCTGGTTACTTCAGGCAAAGTGAGATACATCGGTTGCTCAACCTTCGCTGCTTGGCAATTGGTTGAATCATTATGGGCTTCTGAAAAATTGGGTTTAAATCGTTTTGTGACAGAGCAGCCCCCCTACAATTTGCTTGACAGACGCATTGAAAGAGAGCTGATCCCGGCTTGTGAACATTACGGCCTTGGTATCATTCCTTGGTCACCACTCGCAGGTGGATTTCTTACAGGTAAATACACACGTGAAAACACATCGCCTGCGAACTCAAGATATACCAACTCCGAAAATCCACGTGTCAACGAGTTAATGTCTAACCAATGCTTAGATGCAATTGATAAGCTGCGAGAATTAGCTGAACAAAAACAGACAAATCTGACAACCCTTTCATTGGCATGGTGCATCAATCAACCCGGTATCACTTCGCCTATCATCGGCCCGAAGTCATTAAATCAACTTCAGGCAAACATCACTGCGACAGAATTAGCAATCACAGAAGAAGATCGCAATATCATTGACGAGATATCGCCGCCCGGCACTTTCCTTTGCCATTACTATGACACTCGATCATACGAATATAGATCTGGGCAATAATTTATGGAGTTATTTAACCAATCTTTTTATCACGCCGAAATGAATTCAAATTTCAATATAACACGAAATTTTACTTATATAAAACTGCACAGTCACGCGAATTAAGATAGATAAGATAGATTTATCCTTTCACGCATTAAATATGTGAATAATTAATAAATTATGTGCATAATAGATGAAATCCTATTGACGAAGTTGTGTACAAAAGGTTATATATTATTAATAATCAGAACCGCTTTCCGGCAGTCATAATCACATTTCTCAAATATAGTTCATTAACAAGTCAATTTAATATCATCTTGATTTTCGAATCTGTTTTCACGATTTTTTTCTGTTTCGTCCCGTATCGTTTTAAATCAAGGGTCAAATACCGTCTTAACTCTATTAAAAGACGCTACGCTATATTGTATTCATTTCACCTCGGAGAATTGAAAAATGAAAGCACACCATCCCTCCCGAGCTTTTACGCTCATTGAACTTCTCGTCGTTATTTCAATCATCGCTTTACTGATCGGCATTCTCTTGCCAGCACTCGGCGCAGCACGCAAAGCTGCACGCGGCGTTGCATGCTTGAGTAATATCCGCCAGATCGGCATTGCAAGTATGATCTACATCAATGACAACAAAGAATTTTATATCCCTTACAAAACGCCATGGACTGGTTCAGATACGAAATATTGGCCTGGCACCCTGATTGAACACGGCTCAATGGCTGGGCCTCAACATTTTGACTGCCCAGAATTAGATATCTTCGGCTTCTCACTGCTCGATGCCGACCCTAACGACCCATATGACTCCAAGTACATCCGTGCTGAATATGGCATCAACTACATGCACATCGGCTCGAGACTTCGCCGCGTATTGTGGGGTGAAATCGGTTGGGACGGCTTCTCACAAAACGTTAATGACTTCCGTCCTACAGGCGGCAGCGGCCAAATCCCCGAAACCATCACCGAGCGTTTAGTCAGTGTTCTCAACCCCACTCAAACCGTCTTCTTTACTGACTCATACTCACCATCTTGGCGCAACAAGGGTGAAGACGTTGGCCTCTGCTTTGTTAAGGACTCATGGAACCCAATCGCAACAGCTGAAGTTGAAGCTCGTCACAACAATGGCGCAAACGTCGCATGGGCAGACGGCCATGGCTCATCAGTTGGCACAAACTGGGAAGAACCAATTCCATCCAAGATCGAGTACTCAGCTTATTCCGAAAACGCCCTCGGCGACGCATACCTCACACCCGATGACAACCTCTGGGATATCAAATAACAAACCTCACCACCAAAACAACAACACTAAGGACTTGCAATATTGCAGGTCCTTTTTTCTTTGCGTATTCCTAACTACAGCCCTATCAATACCGAAGCTCATTACCCCACAACTCAAATCATAATTAAACGCTAGTTCTACTAAAACAGTCTTATTTAAAGCTGTTTTTAATCACACAAACGCTAATAATTATTCAAAAACCACGCATCATAATGCAATTTGAAAATTTGTATCCATTTTGATACAAAATTGGCAGTTTCGCACTTAATTACTATTGACCTAAAACTAGTTCTAGGATTAGATACACATCAAGTTAACACGCCTGTAAAAACTCAACGCTTTCACACGAAACATTTTTGAACATTGCACACACGTTCAAAGGTTTCCCCACTGCTTGAGTCCGTAAATTTGTCTAAATGTCTTTTTCACAAAGTCATCACGGTATCACACCAATAAATCATGTTTGGAGATTTATAATGAAACTTACGCAACACCTCAAAGCAAGAGCTTTTACTCTAATTGAATTGCTCGTCGTTATTTCTATCATCGCCTTGCTTATCGGAATTCTTCTTCCCGCACTGGGCGCAGCCCGCAAAACTGCACAAAGTATTTCCTGTTTGAGCAATGCAAGACAAATTGGTTTTGCCATGTACATGTATGCTGACAATTCCAAAGGTCATTACGCACCATACAAAACACCTTGGGAATCATCTAACGTCATGTATTGGCCAGCTGCAGTCTGCTCAACTGGCTACCTAACTTCACCTGAGCACTTCGACTGTCCCGGCTTCGATAATGAGGGCTTTGATCTTCATACTGCCGACGTCAATAACGCACTCGATCCAACATGGATTCGCTCTGAATACGGCATGAACTGGTACAACATCGGCACACAACTCACACAAGTGTACGATACCGGTGACTGGGGCTTATTCTCATTCAAAACACCGGACTGGCGTCCAGGTGGCAGCGGGCTCGTCAGCGCAACCATTACGCCACGTATCGACGATATTAAAAATCCGACTCAAACCATCCTGTTTGCTGACTCATACATCCCATACTACCGCCTTCAAGGTAAGGACGTGGGTGCATGCTTCATCAACGACAGCTGGACATACGGCACAGGTTACGGCCTAGTCGATGAACGCCACAACAACTCTTGTAATGTTGCATGGTCTGACGGTCACGCTTCATCTGTCGGCACAACCAAAAATGCTGACCCGCCAACTGAACGCAGATACTCAGCTTACGCAGACAATGCTCTTGGCCAAGAAATTGACAAGCAATATGGCGAAGATATGTGGGACATTGAGTAATCAATTAACACCAAAAGCACATCAAATCACGAGGGACACATCACTAAAACCAAAACGAAACACACACAACAATACCCTCACACTGAACAGAGAGCTGGCATCCCGCTGGCTCTTTGTTTTATATATACCCAGACTCTAAAACCCCTACCCTAATCGTTTGTTCCTCATTGGTTACTTTTTTTGTTAATTTCACCCAATTGCGATTGAACTCTTCTACTTAATATGTTTATATATGCAAATCGATCGCTGCTTTCCGGCTGGGCAAAATTTCCAATGACATTTCCGGTACAGCATCTCTTGTTTTTCCAAAATTAAGTACATAAAAATCTCACATTGCTTCTCTTACAATGTGTGCTATTTATTGTTGCCAATAACTAAGGATGATTTATGGCTCTTTAATACTATTTATATGCTGTGTTTTTACAAAAACGTAAATTCAATGTTAATTTGACACAATCGTCTCAATTTCAAACACAATTACCATTGACCAATTACATACATAACGATTGAATACAAACTAATGAAATGCTGATGTAGCCCCTCCCCAAAATACAGGCATTCCGGGTCAGCACTTCTATTACAAACAAAGGCATTTGCCTGAATTATCAATATTAGCAATGCATCTACTCACAGCAGATGCCCAGCGATCACACAACCATTTCACGATAGGAGCGTTCATAATGAATTCCACAATACAACATTGCCGAAAGGCTTTTACATTAATTGAATTACTTGTTGTAATTTCTATTATTGCATTACTAATTGGCATATTACTCCCAGCATTAGGAGCTGCACGAGAAACAGCGAAAAGTATTTCCTGCTTAAGCAACGTCAGGCAAATCGGACTCGCCATGTACACATACACAGGCAATTACAAAAATTTCTACACACCGCTCAAATCACCATGGCAAGACAACTCCAGAAAATGGTCGGGCCTACTTGCTGCTGGCGGCTACTTATCATCACCTGAATTTTTTGATTGCCCAAGCCTCGATTCATACGGCACGTACAGCGTTCTAGAAGATGCAGATATCGACAACCCATACCATAGCGGTTGGTTTGATGCCGAATACGGACTCAATTGGCGCAACATCGGCACACGCCTCAATTACTTCCAAAACAACGGTGAAAACATTGATGACTTCTGGACAGTTGTCCCAAGTTTTGTCCCAGGCCAAGGCGGCACTGTTAACGAAACTAGAACACCTCGCGTCGATGATATTGACAAACCAACCCAGACAGTACTTCTCGCAGACTCCTATTGCCCTGCATGGAGATTAGTACAAGAAGAATCCGGTATTTATCTTATTGATGATTTCTATTCATATGGCGTTGCCAGCGGCAAAGCTGACGCAAGACATAACGACGGCTGCAACGTCGCATGGGCTGACGGCCATGGAACTAAAGTCGGCGCTAACAGAGACGATGTAGTACCAACACAACGCAAGTATTCTGCTTATGCTGACCATGCGCTCGGCGAAAGAAACTCACCGAACAGCAAGTGGTTTGCTGAATACAATTAATTTACAAGTAAGCTTATTCTGAAAATATTTAGTAAATACCCAATATTTAATAGTTTTATCAACACAAGGCCTGCAAAACATGCAGGCCTTTTTAATACAACCACCTCTGATACGTAAACAAAATTCGGTTAGTGCATAATATAATCCCCCAAACCACCACCCTGCTTCTCAATAAATATAACTTTCATAATTTCCAATAGTTAAACACTTCGAATATCGATCCACAAGCAAATCAAATCGTGCCTCCGATGATAATTTTACGCATTTCGCAATAAGAACAATTGACATAACCCCCTTTAAAGTGTTATATAATTTCCTATAAAGATAATTAACCACTCATTGAATATTATTTATATTTCCGGAGCAATACAAAACAACCGCAGTTCAATTCAAACTTACTGCAACTCAGCATTTTCTCACTAGCAACATATTGCTTCTTCAATCTAATACAACACACTCAACTCATTTTCTATAAATGAGTTGCAATCTTATCGTTTCTTTCGTGTTTTAATGATCTATCTTAATTAATCCGGAGAAAAGCATGTACGCACATACAAAGCTTTTGGGAAAACGAGCCTTCACACTGATCGAACTGCTCGTCGTCATTTCAATTATCGCACTTCTGATTGGCATACTCCTGCCAGCACTCGGCGCTGCACGTAACACGGCTCGCCAAATTTCATGTAAGAGTAACATCCGTCAAATCGCTACCGCCCAGTATGCGTACGCAACAAGCAACGACATGTACTGCATCCCAGTCAAAAAATACTGGGGCAACTCATCCGAAGCTGACAAGTTCTATTGGGGTGGCCTACTCTTCTCCGAAGGCATGATCACGTCACCTGAGTTCTATCAGTGCCCAGGCTGGACACCTTCACGTGAATTCCTTCTCAGCGATATGTCAGCTGACGGCCCAATCACTTCAGGCGACCAGGAATGGTTCTACAACAACTACGGCTACAACGGATACAACATCGGTTCAACCGTACGCCCAATCCTTGCTGGTGAAATAGACCGCGATGGCCTCTGGGTCGATGACAGCGGCAAAAACCAAGTCCTCCCACTTCGCATGGACATGGTCCGCAAGCCAACCCTCACTGTCATGAACGCTGAAGCATATTTCCCAAGTTGGGAAGAAAACGGCCACGGCAATGCTGGTATCGACTTCGTTGCTGACCAATATGCTCACCCATACACAGGTGAACCAAACCCAGCACACGGCAAGGGCGCTTTCAATACATCATTTGTAGACGGCCACGCTGAAACCACTTCTGTTCCTAACTACGAAGCAGACGAATGGGGCTACGCTGTCAGCAGAGACAAATCTGCATACCAACAGTCAGTCTTCGGCGACACCGGCGCCTACCCAGACGACAACATGTGGGACATCGAGTAGAACCTCATCCCAAAACAAATCACACCAAGAACCCGCCCTCACGCGGGTTCTTTTTCATTTATCCACACGCCCTCACCACCGCCCTACCTCACACTTACTACCCCTCGTCTGGTTGCTCAAAATCGAACAAAATGCTATCATTCTCCCCACGCAAAGCCGATAGCTTTGCAACATGGCCGTGTACCAAAGTGGACTAATGGGACTGATTGCAAATCAGTTTTTCGTGGGTTCGAATCCCACCGCGGCCTTTCAAACCCTACAAACCTGCTCAATCGAGCAGGTTTTTTTATTTTTTTCTTATTAATTTCACAATTTCTCCACCCACTTCATATCCTAAGCCCACTAAAACCCTCTTTTAACCACTCCCCACCCACAATCACGCCAACCCACTCCAATACATATATTTACACACCCCCCATCCTTCACTAACCCTCACCCTCACCTACCAAAGAGCACACTTTTTGCATATTTTCGCATCACAAACACTCATCAAAACTACCCATTGCCTATTTTATAGGCATACACCCCAATCACTTGCATCGAAAATAGACACAAGCTAACATACCGCTGAACTTTGAGGGCAAACCTCCCGCTTTGATCGAACTTTCACACTACGATCACACAGCGGTATAAAACAAAAGAACACACGGGAACAACACCGAGAACCAAGGAGCCAAAAATGTCTGGCAGCGAATCAAGACTACGCGCAATCGCAGCAGTCAACGAATCAAAAGCAGTCGCAGAACCATTTAACTTTGCTGACGACCCAACTGCCGAGCTTTTCGGCACAAACGTCTTCTCAAAGACCGTCATGCAGGAACGCCTCCCAAAAGCTGTCTTCAAATCACTCATGAAGACCATCCAGGAAGGCCAGCCTCTCGACGCAACCATCGCTGACGTCGTCGCATCAGCCATGAAAGACTGGGCCATCGACAAAGGCGCCACACACTACGCACACGTCTTCTACCCACTCACAGGCTCAACTGCCGAAAAGCACGACTCACTACTCTCATTCACGGGTGAAGGCAAAGCTGTCGCCGAATTCACTGGCAAGCAACTCATCCAAGGCGAACCAGACGCATCATCATTCCCTAACGGCGGCCTCCGCCAAACCTTCGAAGCTCGTGGCTACACCGCATGGGACGTCACCTCAAGCGCATACATTCTCGAAAACCCAAACGGCACAACACTCTGTATCCCAACTGCCTTCATCTCATGGACCGGCGAAGCACTCGACAAGAAGACACCTGTTCTCCGTTCAATGAGAGCTGTCAACGAACAAGCACACCGCATCCTCGCCCTCTTCGGCAACGATGTCCCAGGTTTCATCAGCGCTGAATGTGGTGCAGAACAAGAATACTTCCTCATCGACCGCAACTTCTACTACTCACGCCCTGACATCCTCACTGCCAACCGCACACTCTTCGGCGCCAAGCCTCCCAAAGGCCAAGAATTCGACGACCACTACTTCGGCGCAATCCCACAACGCGTCCTCGCATACATGCTCGACGTTGAACGCGAACTCATCAAACTCGGCATACCTGTTCAAACTCGTCACAACGAAGTTGCTCCAGGCCAATTCGAAATCGCTCCTTTATTCGAAACCGCCAACATCGCTACCGATCACCAGCAAATCACCATGACCGTACTTAGCTCAATGGCTAAAAAATACGGCATGAAGTGCATCATGCACGAAAAACCATTCGCTGGAATCAACGGTTCAGGTAAGCACGTCAACTGGTCAATCGGTGCACCAGGTCTCGGCAGCCTCCTCAAGCCCGGCGACACACCGCACAAAAACGTACAGTTCCTCGTCTTCTGTGCAGCAATCATTCGTGGCGTAGACAAGTTCGCACCACTGCTCCGTGCAGTCGTCGCTTCTGCAAGCAACGACCACCGTCTCGGCGCTAACGAAGCTCCCCCAGCGATCATTTCAATGTTCCTCGGCGATCAGCTCACCGACGTATTCAAACAAATCAAAGCAGAAGGCACCGCTTCATCTTCACTCGAAAAATCAACGCTCACACTCGGCGTCGACTCACTGCCTCCACTTCCAAAGGATGCAGGTGACCGTAACCGTACCTCACCATTCGCATTCACCGGCAACCGTTTCGAGTTCCGTGCAGTAGGCTCCAAGCAATCAGTCGCTGGCCCACTCACAGCCCTCAATACCATCGCAGCCGACTCACTCGATTACGTCGCAACCAAGCTCGAAAAAGCTGTCGCTGAAGGCACTAACCTCACCGACGCTGTCGCAACTGTCCTCCAGGAAATCCTCGAGAAGCACGGCCGCGTCATCTTCAACGGCGACGGATACTCAGACGAATGGCATGCAGAAGCTGAAAAGCGCGGCCTTCCAAACCTCAAAACAACAGTCGATGCACTCCCAGCCCTCATCTCCCCAGAAGTCATCGAAGCATTTGAAAAGTTCAACGTTCTCTCAGAACGCGAACTTCACTCACGCTACGAAGTCTACACCGAGCAATACATTCTCGCTCTCCGCGTAGAAGCAAACCTCGTCTCCAAGCTTGGCCGCACAATGATCTTCCCTGCAGCCATCCGCTACCAGAACGAGCTCGCAACAACCTGTGCAAACCTCAAAGCAGTCGGCTACGAGTTCGACACAAACACACTCGACCGTGTCACTGCCCTTATCAAGGACCTCCAGGACGCACTCGATACACTCGAAATCGAAAACGAGAAGGAAGTCGAAGGCGAAGCAATGGACCACGCTAAGCACTACCTCAACGTGATCGTCCCACTCATGAACGCAGTCCGCGAAGCATCCGATGCACTCGAAAACATGGTTGCCGACGACACTTGGCCACTCCCAACCTACCAGGAAATGCTCTTCATCAAATAAGATCCTCAAACATAAAAACGCAACTACACCCCCTGTGTTTCAGGGGGTTTTTTAATGCGCCCATTTTTTTTAACATTCAATTACACCCCCACACTATCGCTTTCCCCATTGCCCACTCCCCCCACAACAACCATAATGCAAACTCACCTTCTACTGGGGAAACAATGCCTGACTCAACAACAACAATCACCTTCTACACCCACTGCCTTCACAACGGCGGCATCGAAACCGTCAACGCAAATCTTTCACACGCCTTCATTAATCGTGGCTACAACGTTCACCTCGTCACCAACCACATCGGCAACACCGACGCACTAAAACTTTTCCATCCCAAAACAAAATCCATTCCCCTTAACGCAGGCAAAACTTTCTCGCGCATCACTCGTCTCATCCAATATCTCAAAGAGCACACACCTCACGCCCTTCTCTCCGCCACACACTTCAACAACGAGATCGCCATTCTCGCTTCACGTTTCGCCAAAACCAAAACCCTCATCATTCCCACCGAACACTCCACCCTTTCACATGATTGCAAAACCGTTCCCTTCTATCACCCTCGCCGCCTCACGCCTATCACCACACGCTTCTTCTACCCCAAAGCCAATCATACCATCACCGTCTCCCAAGGCGTCGAAAAAGACTTAAAAACCAGCGCAAAACTCTCATCAAACATCACAACTATCTACAACCCAATCATCACCGATCAACTTCATAAACGAGCACAAGAGCCCTGCCCTCATCCATGGCTTTCCTCAGATTTTACATCGCACACACCAACCCTCATCGCCGTCGGCCGCTTCGCCCCCGCCAAAGATTACCACAACCTTATCCAAGCCTATCACTTGATTAGACAGCAACGTAACATCAAACTCCTCTTCCTAGGCGTCGGCGAACTACAACAACAAATCCGTTCACTCACCACTTCACTCAACCACAACGACGATATTCAATTCCTAGGCTTCATCAAAAACCCATACCCATACATCAAGCGCGCCTCTACTCTCGTCCTTTCTTCTTACTACGAAGGGCTCCCAACAGTCCTCGTTGAAGCACTCGCATTAAGAACCCCCATCGCTTCCACAGACTGCCCTTCAGGCCCATCCGAAATAACAGCCAACGGCAAATACGCTCACCTCGCTCCAACACGCAACCCACAAGCACTCGCCAACGCAATCACCCAAACCCTCGACAATCCACTCCCCCCTCCCCCACTCTCTCACTTAAACCAATTCACCCTCGATCACGCAGCAGATCAATACCTCCAAATCATGAACCTTCCAACACACACACTCGAACCACAACCCCTTGCCACTTCCGCCGTATAACACTTGCTATCCGTCAATAAATCATCAAAATAACTCCCATACTATTTAAACGGGAGCACCCATCAAATGTCATCACCTCACAGTAAACTAACACCCTGCAGCCAACTCTACGTTTCACTCAACGTTCAAAATACCCCTTTAAAATCAGTCTTAAAAGAACTCACCAAACAAACCGGCCGCCGCTTCATCCTCGACGACCCACATTTCAACAAGATCCCCATCACGCTCAAATCTCACGCACAGCCTTTCCTTTCGGTACTCATGCAAATCATGATAAAAACCGAGCTCGACTTCCAATTCCAAAGCAACTTCATCCAAATCTACCAGTCCGGCATGCCCTATCAAAACTTCACAACAACAGGCCCAGCCGTCATTGGTTACGTCGTCAATTCACAACTATCCGTAGGCGAACCTCAAAGCACTTCACAACCAATCAAAAATCCAAAAATTAACGAAGGCATCGGCTTCGCCATCAACATCTACGTCGATCCACTCGAGTACCAAAGCATCAAAGCCGAATTCACCCTCATTGAAAAATCAGGTCGTACAGACACCGTCGCATATTCCCAGCCCGCCGACATGCCCAACGGCTTCCACATCTACGCACGTGTCTACCCCATCCAAGCTCCCAATCATTACCGCCGCTACAAAGGCATCCTCAAAATCAAACGCCCCGGCCTCGCACGCTTCCTCCCCGCAAAAAAATACAACTACGCATTCCCAATCGCCACAACCCCCATCATCACCAACTCAAGAATCTCTTCACGCTAATCCCCTAAAACATCTATTTTTAAAGCATTAAACTTACCGCAATCTCCGCGAGGCAAAATCATGCGTTCATTCATAACATCATTACTCTTCCTCACACTCATATGCTCAACCTCCTCACTCAACGCAGATCAACCTAAAGACATTCAACTTTTCTCTCAAATCACCGCATCATTACACCATAAAAACGCGCCACTCAAAATCATCCGCGATGACCTCGAAAAACAAACCGGCCGAAAATTCGACATCGTCTCCCCACGTCCAGACAACCCAATCGACGACAAACGCTTCACCATCAACATCAGCAAACGCCCTCTCCCCCAACTAATCGCCGAACTCTCAAACCAAACAAACATTAAACTCCTTCATGATTACGCAGCTTCCGCTTTCTATGATTTTGCGAGCCCCACTGAAAACTACGTCGTACATAACTCCTTCATCTTCAATTATTACATCGATGACACAGTCGATTTTTCATCAACCGCAGCACAGCCCGCCAACTCAAACACGCGCAGACTTGGCATGATCTCTAACGAACAACCAAACATTGTCTTCCGAGTTTCCGCAGACCCTTTTGAAGTGCATGGCCTCAAATACACGTTCAAAAACCTTGCCCTCATTCTTACCAACGGCAAAACAATCACACTCACCGAAAACAAAGAATGCTACATCGGTGATCAATTAGAATTCGCAGCAAACTATAAAAGCAATCAAATAAAATTAATCAAAGCTACAATTTCAGTCATCCAAAACAACCAAATCGAAAAAATCACCTTCCCACTCGAACCAAATGTCAATATCACGCAAGGCCCAATCAAACTAACCACCTCATCAAAAACCTATCCCGTAGCATACCGCCTCCCCAAATACGATAACTTCAATCCAACCCCATACACATCATTCAAAATCCAAAGCACAGCGCCACAACCCAATAACAATCAACAAACTCACCAACCCACAAAACCAGCCATCGACCTCACCATCTTTTGCCTCAAAGATCCATACGAAACTCATGACATGGACTATGAGCAAATTGATCAGTTCTACTACATCTTTACAACTGACAGCAACACCCACACAATCCAAGGCAACTTCCACGAATCAACCTACGTCAAGCCCGGCATGACCAACACCTTCTACATCGCCATCGGCCAGCCAAAAGAATACACCGTCACCATCCCAATTCAGCATCAATAATCCATCGCAACACCACACATTCACCAACCGCAAAGCCCACATATCAATCATACTATGACTGCCTAACAACAAGTTAGCCTAACAGATGATTAGTCTATCTATCGATTAGTCCCGATAATAAATTGCATGTTCATATTGAGAAGTAAATCACTCCTCAATGCGGTCTATCATCTAAAAAAATCCTTACCTACCCAGCAGCAGCAGCACAATCGTTACAAACCTACCCCCCATTTTTTCCTGCTTTTTATAAACAGCTATAACGCTCCGAAATTTCGCCGATGCTGAGTGTATGAGAGGATGAAATCACACATCATTTCAGAATACATGACAACATAATAACGCCGTAACTTCAGCAGGTATAAGAGGATGGGCACACCACTACCGCAATTTAATCAAACGTCACGAGAATGTGGATCATGTAATTCATGCTGTACCGCTTTGTCTATCGCATGCATAGAGAAGCCCGCAGGTGAACACTGCGAGAACCTATGTGAAGCTGGTTGCGTGATTTACGACGAAAGACCTGAACCATGTCGTGGGTTTACATGCCTTTGGTTGGCAGATAATCGTGGACTTTTTGATGTATTTGATCATCGACCGGACCGGTTGGGGGTCATGTTCGCAACTTCATCATCATCGCCTAACTCCATTGTTGCACATGAGTTATGGGCTGACGCAATGCATGACGAACAAGCCAAGATCATTATCTACTTCCTCACGCAATTCTTTCCGATTGAATTCCGTGCACACAAAGAATCAACGCATGAGCCGCCACAATTCAGCGATGCAGCGTAATCGGTTGCGTAATAATTTCGCGCAGCACAATCATCTGCACAACACATTGTGGTAACGACAATTACACAACATACAAAAACAGGTCAGCTGCAAAGCTGACCCGTTTGTTTTATGCGCTTTTATTGTGAATTCCACCCTGCCCACTCACACGATCTGAATCAATTTCAGACAGTCTTTTTTGATCATTTTTCACCCTGAATCGCCTTGGCTGCTTCAATGGCGAAGTAGGTCAGAATACCATCGGCACCTGCACGCTTGAACGCTAAAAGGCTTTCCAGCATACACTTATGTTCATCTAGCGCGCCGTTGGCGGCAGCAAATTTGATCATCGCATACTCACCAGACACCTGATACGCGAACGTCGGCATACTAAACTCGTCCTTAACTCGTTGCAAGACATCAAGATACGGCATTCCCGGTTTAACCATCACCATGTCCGCGCCTTCCTGAACATCGAGGGCAACCTCGCGAAGTGCTTCGTTGGTGTTGGCGGGGTCCATTTGATAAGTCTTTTTATCGCCGGTACTTAGGTTTGCTGACGAACCGACTGCATCGCGGAACGGACCGTAGAAAGCGGAGGCGTATTTGGCGGCGTAGGCCATGATCTGGACTTGCGTAAACCCATTACTGTCAAGAGCTTGACGTATTGCACCGACGCGGCCGTCCATCATGTCGGAAGGGGCGATGATGTCACAACCGGCTTCAGCCTGAACGACGGCCTGCTTGCAAAGTGCTGTAAGTGTTTGGTCGTTAAGGACTTGCCCATTTTCAACGAGGCCATCTTGGCCGTGTGAGGAGTAGGGATCGAGGGCGACATCGCAGATGATGCCGATGTCGATGCCTGCGTCTTTGATTGCCCTAACTGCTTGGCATACAAGGTTTTGCGGATTAAATGCTTCTGCACAGTCGTCGGTTTTGAGTTCTGGCGGGGTTGCGGGGAAGAGCGCGACGGCGGGGATACCTAAGTCACTTGCTTCACGGACTTTAGGGATGAGTAGATCGAGTGAGTATCGGAAGACGCCGGGCATTGAGGGGATGGATTCGGTGGTGTTGGAGCCGGGGGCGATGAAAATCGGCCAAATGAGATCATCCGTGCGCAGTGAATGCTCACGAACGAGGCGACGGGCCCAGTCGGTCTGACGGTTGCGTCGCATACGGATATTGGGATAACCGGCGTATTGGCTTTGATTTGTGTGATCGCTCATACGTGGATGATATCGGTTATGGGCGGCTGATCCAAGCATCAGGATATGCGGATTAAGATGTTGAAGAACGGTACAAAACGCGCGCACGGAATTTCGCGGAAATTTCAAGAATTGACGTTTTTTCTAATCAGTGATTAGACGGATTAGCTAAAAACGGCGCGTTTTTGCGCACAAAAGCGCTTTTGTAGGTGGTTACCTGTAGTCAAGAATTGCAAGAAACGGTCAGAAATGGTGAGAAAAAGCTTATTTTGATAGCAAAACGAGTAAGAAAACGCGCGTTTTTGTCAGTGCGATGCGGCTGATTACAGAGATCGGCGCAAAACGCGCGCACAAAAGCGACGCGGGCATTGGAACGGACCTGTTAAAAAGTAAAGGTTGTAGATATGGCCACGAGCATCATAATGAAATGATCGAATCAAAGAGTCAAAAGTAATGACGGGTGCGCAATGAGAAATATATTTGATCAATACTCACAACCTGAAAACAAAGTTACACATGCTTTGATTACAGCCTTGACTGAGGATCGTAAATTACTCAAACCATTTCTTAAGATGTTGGATGTTAAACAGCCAAGCGGGTATGAACATTTGCATATTGATCAGCAATGTGTTCCGGGAAGTGATTTACAGAGTTCGCTAACTGATGGTGAACTTGAGAAACGTGGATTACCTGATGGTTGTATTTACGATGATGAAGAGTGGGCTGTTTTAATTGAGGTTAAAGTGCAGGCTGAGATAAGTGTTGATCAATTGAGACGGCATCGCAAGACCGCAGAAAAATATGGATATACCAATACGAACGTTGTGCTGATTACGATTGATAAACCTAAGCGTCTGCCGAAGTGGGTAAAGCACATTGAGTGGCGGGAAGTATATACCTGGTTTTGCAACTACAGAACGACATCCTATTGGGCCAATCAACTTGTTCAGTATATTGAAGTTTTCGAAACTAAAATGCCTGAAAAAGACTATGAAATAAGAGGAACAATGACACAATTCAACGGTTTTCATTTTAGCGAGAAGCATCCATACACATATCAACAAGGCAAGCGGCTTGTTAAGTTATTGCACCAAGAATTAAGGCAACATAAGAAGCTTGTCAGTGCATTGGATCTTGACGTTAATTCTACAGGCAGAAAAGGTATTACCAGGAATCCTGATGGTGGCGTTTGGGATACGATCACAACCGTAAAAGCATCGAAGTTTGACAGTCACACTTCGCATCCACATGCAACGGTGGATTTAGAACCAACACAAATCTCGCCAGCTTTAACGATTCCGAACAGTATTCGTGGTGGTGTACGTAAGAAACTGGCTGGTATTGGCATTGAAGGGTTTGCTGATATTATCAAAGAGATAAATCGTAATATGGAACCATTGTACGAGCGTGTCCCATCGATAACGCCGAAGATATATATCATTCAGCGGTATTACAAACAAATGGGCGCACCAGCAAGACATGATGCGTTATTAGAGGTAAACATTCGCACAATTGCGAGTGATGTGTCCAGCGGGGTATGGAAACATCAACCGATGTGGTGTGATGCGATTTACAGTATTCTGTTAAACAAGAAAACAAATATTCAATTGGGGTTGCGAACTTTTGTTGCATATGATGATCGCGTGATGCAAAGTGGTCCTGATGCAGTTAATACGGTTGCTGAGATATTGATTGCTTGCAAGCCGATATTTGACTTGTTTTATGAAACTAAGATTGATGCCAGTTCGGAAAGAAAAAAACTAGCAGCAGTGAAGGTTTGATGAGTAGTTGCTGTTATGAACTTGAATGATTAAATCGGGGCAAAACATGTCGTGGCTGATGGAAAATGTTCTTTGGTTTTCAGAGCTGATTTGTATTTATATTGCGTGCGCGTTTGTTGGCAAGGGTATTCATGGGAAGGGTGTGGATGATCATCCTATTTGCCCGTACTGTAAGTATGATTTGCATGGGCATCATGTTGATTTGAGGGTGGTAAAGAATCGGTGGAAGCAGAAGTGTCCTGAGTGTGGTGAGAAGTTTTGGGGCAATACGAAGTCGATTATTGTTGGGCATAAGGTGAGGAACTGGCGACTTGTGTGGGTGGGGCTTTTGTTTGCAGTGGTTTTTGTTTTGGCTTTTCATTGGCATGATATTGTGACAAGTCAGCCAACGCTTTTGCCGAACCGTGCGGTGGTGAAATTGGTTGCGGATTCAGAGGCGGATTATTTTACGGTTCATGAATTAAGTGAAGAGATTGTGATTCGGCTTGATAACGGAGAGCTTGATCAGGGGGCGATTGATCTTTTGGTGGATAGGTTATTAGAGAATGCTGAGAAAAGAGAGTTGCCTTGGTACAGCGGTTGGCGGAGTTTGCTGATAGCGCTTGATAAGAATGGGCATTTGTCGATAGAGGATCAGAAGCGATGGGTGAAAGCGGATATGGGTGAAGGGGCTATATTGTTTCCGGATAAGGTATCTAATCGTCAATTAGATCAAGTCAGGTTAGTGATTGTTGAGCGTGATGGTGGGCTTATTCCGAACAATCGCGAAGGTAATCGGCATAGTGATCGAGATATGGTAACGGGCGGATTTGACTATATGTCGTGGCGAGTGATGTCATGTCAATTGAAAGTGAATGATGGGGATATAGGGGAAGAAATTGTGTTTAAGAAGGATGAGATGCGTGCGTTACTGCGAGGGAATAAGAACGGGAAAATTGTTGCGTTATCTGAGAAAAGCCAATCTGATATAAAACGGTTAATGCGTGAGGGTGAAAATGAGCTGATTTTATCGATGCAAGTTGCTTATGATGGTGCGGATCCTGTGTATACGGGGTTTACGGTTTGGGTGGATAGTGAGCCTATCACGTTTGCGAATGTGGGGGATGAATTGGCGGGGGCGGAATTGATTGAGGATAAGGGGAAAGTTGAGAAGGTTAAAGAAGCGATGTTACCTTGCAGTCGCGCGGCGATTATGAATAGAAATATGCGGAGAGGAGAGGCATGGCGCATTGAGCCTTGCACGAAGGTGTTTGCGAAGGGGCGAGAGACGGTTTTTCAGTCGGATGAATATGAGGAGATGCTGATAGATGACGGGCTATTCTTGAATTTTGTAATGGTTGGTGAAGCGGGTATGGAACATGTGAATGATAAGCAGTTTGTGATGTTTGAAGAGATTGATGAACCGATGTGTTATGAGGTTGTGCTGCGTGTTGATGGGATTGAGTATAAGCAAGAGGGGCATGTTTATTTTGAGCCTAAAGAAGGACTGAATAACGATCTTTTCCCATCGGATGGCATGCAAAGAGATTGGACGTGGGATGGAGAGGTATTTGAGTTGCCTGAAGGAGTGAAGGGAAGGAAGGGCGATGTGATTTTGAGGGCTGAGCCGGGGTATGCGAATAATGTACTACATATGAAGGAGATTTTGGGTGGTGAGATTATTTATAAAGATGTTTATTTTTTGCATGTACCGAATCATGTTGAGCGATTGAAGTGGCGAAGCCTTGGAGAGAAGGCGAAGTGGATGTTAGTGGAAGATGGGGTGCATGAGAGTATGAAAGCGATTGATGAGCTGAAGTGAGGTGATGAGGGTGTGGGGGGGGTATGTGATGTTGGTTGGGATAAGGTATGATGGAGGGGTTGCCTGTGAGTGTGTGTATGGACTTGAGATGAATCATTGCGCAGGTGTATGGTGATATGATTTTTAATTTTTCTTTGTATGGTTTTTTGAAGAATCAAAGGTACTTTGAGCCGTTCATTGTGCTGGCGTTTATTGATAAGGGGTTGACGTTTTTCTGGATCGGGTTGCTGATCGGGATACGTGAGGTTGCGACGAATGTGATGGAAATCCCGACGGGGGCGATGGCGGATACGATGGGGCGAAGGTACTCGATGATCGCTTCGCACTTGGCGTATATCGCTGCGTTTATTTGTTTGGGATACTTTGAGCAATTTGAAATGATGGCGGGGGCGATGGTACTGTTCTCGATTGGGGAAGCGTTTAGGACGGGGACGCATAAGGCGATGATCTTCTCGTGGTTGAAGGCTAATAATAAGTTAGACCAGAAGAAACATGTGTATGGGTATACGCGATCATGGTCGAAGATGGGGACGGCTGTGGGCGCATTGATTGCGGCGGGGTTGTTGCTGGTGACTGAACGATATGACTATGTGTTTTATGTTTCTGCGATTCCGATGTTGTTTGGGATTGTGAACTTTTTGTGTTATCCGAGCTGTGTTGAGTCACCTAAGACGGCACCGTCGAGGGTGTTGAAGCAAGGTGATTGCCGACATGCACCGCTGTCTGAGGGTGAGGGGAAGAAAAGTGTTGGGCAGGTTGTGAAGACGCTATGGATGGGGATTAAACATGCTGCGACGCATAAGAAGTTGAGAGCATTATTGGTGGAGGATGTGACTTTTGAGGGGATGTTTAAGGCGACGAAGGATTATTTGCAGCCGATTTTGCAAAGTGCTGCATTGGCGATGCCGGTGGGAGGTGTTATGTGGTTGAGTGAAGCAAATGAGACGCAAAAGACGATTGTTTTGGTGGCAGTGGTGTATGCAGTGTTGTCGGTGTTTGCATCGTTTGCATCGAGGAAAGCTGCGAAGTTTAGCGATGGGTTTGAGGATGATTCGAAGGCGACGAAGGCGATCTGGTTGCTGTGTTTCGTATCGTTTGTGATGGTGACGGTAGGCTCATTTGTGGGATGGTATTTTGCAATTGCAGCGGGATTTGTGGCGGTGGCGATCTTTCAGAATCTTTGGCGGCCGCTGATGATTTCGAGAATCGCAGAACATGTGGATGACGAAACGATGGCGACTGTACTGTCGGTCGAGTCGCAGGGTAAGACGATGTTGACGGCAGTGTTAGCGCCGATGATTGGATTTGCGGTTGATTATGTTGGGAAGATGAATGGTGATTTGCAGTATTTGCCGATCGCGGGGCTGGGGCTAATAGTATGCGTGTGGTTCTGTTTGAAGAAACGTGATGATGCGAAAACTCAAACTGAAGAAGTGCTAGAAGTTGCGGTTGAAGCATAGTGTTATAGAAGTGTAATGATATGATATAAAGTTAATCTTACATACTGATTATTCTGGAGGGTTTATTGATGGGCATGATCGTTGGTTTAGGTATCTTGGCGATAGGGATTGCTTTGGTTGGTACGTTGTGGTTTGCGATGCGAAAGAAATGGGGGTTTGCGGGAGTGGGTTTATTGGGGATGGTTGTAATTGGGTTGTTCTCTATTCATATGATCAAGCAACGTTATGAGTATGACATTCTGCATAAACGGGCGGAGACACTGTTACGTATTGCGGAAATGAAGGATGTGCCTTGGGATCATGAAAATGGTGAGAAGCTCATTGCCTGTTATTTGGGAGGTGGGCTGAGTAAGGATCAAGAGGATCGCTGGATTGATTTACTATTTGATCGTTATGAATTAATTACGCCGAGCCAGATATCTGAAAAGAGCCTGCCTGAAACTGTATTTCTTGTGAAGTTTGTGGAAGGTGATAAGGTCAGAGGTTGGCGAAAGATAGATACTTCGAGGAAGCAAAAGTATCAATGGCGAGTGAGATGGGGTGAATTGAAGTTAAACGGGGAGTTGCTTCATGACTTGCGGAATGACATGGCTCATCAGGTGGTGATGAATCTAATTGAGCACCCAAAAATTAAACATACGATCCGTATGAAACATGAAGAAGCGATGAAAGATCCAAAGGGTGAATGGCGAAATGTATTGCAGAAACATGTCGGTGAGGGAGAGCTTGAAATCAGTTTACATATTGAAATGTTTAGTGAGGAAGACGGCTGCGGGTTTGAGAAAAAGATTTGGGTGAAGCCTGTGCCGATTGAAGTGGTTACAGACGATGAGTTGAATGCGAATTGAATAGCCATAAAAAAAGCCCGCTGCATGAGCGGGCTTTTAGTTTGTTTATTTGTGTAACGTCAGACGCTTGTTTTTGAAGCGGTTTCGACGGCAACGGCCATGCGGACGAGCTCGGCGAGTGAACCTGCGTTCATCTTCTCCATCACATGAGCGCGGTGAACTTCGATCGTCTTGTGAGAGAGATCAAGTTCAGCAGCGATCTGCTTGTTAAGGCGACCTTGGACGACGAGGTCCATGACTTGACGCTCACGAGGTGTGAGACGTTTGAGGCGAGCTTCAATTTCGCCTCGCTGCATCATGGATTCTCGGCGTTCAGCGTCCTGTTCGAGCGCATCGCGTATGCGATCAAGAAGAACTTGATCGGAGAAGGGCTTCTCGATGAAATCGAGAGCTCCGGCTTTCATAGCGCGAATTGCGACGGGGACGTCGCCGTGGCCGGTAATGATGATGACTGGAAGGCGGATGCCACGTTTCTTAAGTTGATCTTGCAGATCGAGCCCGGACATGCCTGGAAGGCGAACATCAACTACGAGAGCACCGGCGGTTGCACCTTCACACTCATTAAGGAAATCCATAGCGGTTTCGTAGTTTTTCACCTGCAGGCCGACAGATTCGATGAGCCACTTAAGTGAATCACGTACTGCCTTATCATCATCGACAACATATACGGTTGGGTTCTCGTTCATATGTCTTTAGCTGTGTTGTCGGGAAGCGTCTCAGTCAGCTAACCAAAGCCTTAGAGACGTATCCCCCTGTGCCCTATTATCACTTACATGATAACGTATCTTTTGCGACTTCAACAATATAAAACTATTTAATTCTCCTCTTGGGAGAATATCCTATTCTCTATCTTCGGCAATTTCATCGGGATCATCACAAATTGGCAATGTCATGTAGAAAGTTAGGCCGGGTCCGCCTGAATTAGGGCGAGCCCATAATTTGCCTCCATGATTCTCTACGATGGATTGACTAATTGTTAATCCCATACCCATACCATCGGACTTAGTGCTAAAGAATGGGTTAAAAATTTGCTTGATGGTGTCTTCATCGGAACCGATGCCTGAGTCTGAGACGGCTAATTCGATAAGATCAGGTTCATCTGGGCTGATGCGAGAAATTAGGGTAAGTTGGCGGTCTTCTATGGGTGTTTCCTGCATCGCCTCGCCGGCATTTCTTATGAGATTAAGGACAACCTGCTCGATTTGTATTGCATCAACGCCAATAAATGGGACTTCTGGGTTTAGCTGGTCTTTGATGGTGATCCCCAAGCCTCTGTTTTCTGCTGCACAAAGCTCGAGTACATCGTTGACAATTTCGTTGACTGATATGTAGTTCTTTTGTGATTCACGCTTGCGAACGAAGTTACGCATACGGCGGATAATTTCGCCTGCACGTTGTGCCTGACTGCCGACATTGGCCAAAGCTTCGACGAGTGAGTCCTTGTCGATGGTGTCCATTTCGACACGTTTACGACAACCGAAGACGTAGTTACTAATAGCGGCGAGAGGCTGATTTAATTCGTGAGCGAGGCCTGAAGCCATCTCTCCCATTGTGGAAAGACGAGCTACGTGGGCCAATTCATCACGACGACGGCGTTCAAGTTCTTCGGCTTGCTTCTGTTCTGAGACGTCACGTTGGATGGAAACGAAGTTAGCGACGTCGCCTTTTTCATCACGGACTGGTGTGATGTGCCATTGGACGGTGTATTCTTTTCCGTCTTTGCGGTAGTTGATTGTTTCACCGGTGCATGGGCGGCCGGTGTCGAGCGCGTTGCGAAGTTGATCAAGTACAGAACGATCGGTTTTGGGACCTTGGAGTACACGAGGTGTTTGCCCAACGATGTCGACAGTGTCCCAGCCGGTCATGTGTTCAAAAGCTGGGTTGACGTAGATGATTTCAGGGCCGGGCTCATCAACACGTGCATCGGTGATGATAACAGCTTCGTCGATTTGATCGATGGCTGTTCGCACGAGCTTCCAGACTTGCTCTGCGTTGATACGATCGGTGATGTCGGCGGAGATACCACAGATACCAGCAACTTTATCTTCGGCGTCATAGAGAGGGAATTTGATTGAGAGGTTGATGCGGGCTTCGCCATTGACGAGCGCTGCTTCTTCAAACTCAACGGTTTCACCTGTGGACATAACGTTGATGTCATTTGAGCGATAGAGTTCTGCAAGATGAGGTTTGAATAAATCAAAGTCAGTCTTGCCAACGATTTCATTGACGGTGTGTCTGTAACGACGTTCGAACATACGATTAACGAAGAGGTATTTGCCTTTGGTGTCTTTGAGGTAGATTGATGCAGGCGTGTTGTCGAGTATGCCTTGGAGTCGTTGTTCGGATTCGCGTAGTCGGTCTTCAGCGAGTTTACGTTCTGTGACATCACGTGAGACAGCGAGTCCGCCGTAGATGTAGCCGTTTTCTTCGCGAAGCGGTGTGAGTATGTAAGAGAAGCGTCGCTCACCTTGGGTTGTGAGCATATCGATTTCGCCGAATTGCGCTTTGCCCGACTCAAACATTTGTTTGATTTCAGCAATAACACTGCCCATACGTTCTTTGGTAAAGCCTGCTTCGTAAGGTGTTTTGCCTATGATGAAGGATTCTTCGACGCCATAGTCATCGAGAACTGAACGAGAAACCTGCATGATTCGGTTCATAGGATCGAAGAGCCAGAGATGGTCTGGAGAAGAGAGCATGATCGTGCTGAGTGTTTGGGCTTGATGTTCGAACTGTTCGGTCATGCGTTCGAGTTCAGCAGTACGAGCCATGACACGACGCTCGAGTTGCTCGTTGAGTTCCCGCAGTTTGATTTCGTATGATTGACGAACAATTGCAGCACCGAGAGTGTCGGCGACTGATTGAAGAAGATCCATTTCACGAGGCGACCATTGTCGTTCACGTTTGCCTTCATCTAACGCAATGAAACCCCACCATTCACCACCTGCAAAAATAGGGACAGCGTGGACAGATCTGATGCCACGTGCTGTGAGATATTTTTTTTCTTCATCGGGAAGGTCTGCCACATCGCTGAGAATAGTTTCGCCTTTGGAAAGTACTTCATGCCAACGTGTGAAGCCAACTTTATCGTATGGGATACTCACGGAAACAGGCTTCACGTTTTCAGGTTTGATAAATTCGCTGTGCCAATGGTTTGTCTGCGTGTAGAGAAGATCACCTACCTCGATATCGTATTCGATTGAGGGATCACCAATGGGGTGAACGTTTTTAGCAATGTCTTCTTCAGTGGCAATGTGATTTTTAAAAATGAAAACGTATGAGACGCCGGTGGCTGTCCCGAGTCGTTCGAGGACCTGTGGCAGGCGTGATTCCCATGAACCCATGCGTAAAAATTGTTCGACTGCAAAGTGAACTGCATCAAGGATTGTGTCACGAGCTTCGAGTTGAGCTTCGTGAACTTTGCCTGCAGTGATATCCCAGATAGCGCCTTTAAGATATTTTATTTCAAATGTATCTGGATCCGGCACACCCTGCCCTATTTCCTGAACCCAACGCCACGAACCATTCTTGTGTTTAATGCGATAAGTTAAACGATACTCTGTACGCTCATCAATGGCTTTAAGAATTGCATCGGCAACACGTTTTGCATCATCACCATGAATGAGTTCGCCAAAGGTAAGTTTGCCTTCAAGAAAGAGAGACTTGTCGTAGCCTGTGAGAGTCTCTACTGCTTCATTCATATAGACCATGCTGTAATAAGGCGGGTCGTTTTTGCAGAAGTAGACGACGCCTGGAGCATACTCAAGAACGGAGCGGAATTGTTCTGCAAAATCTGGGATGAGTTGCTCTTGAAGACGATAGTGCTCGAGACTTTTTTCCAGAAGCACGACCTGCTCTTGTAGCTCTGTAACGCTTTGCGAAAGGTTTTGGCGGTCGTCGGATTGGGTCATCAGGATTGTCTCGGAGCTCGAGGGCCAAAATAGTAGCAAGTGGTCTGTAAAGTTTAGATCGCGTTAATGCTGTGGAATACCTGAAAAGAGGTGTAATTTGCAGCATATTGGGCGCACTAACGTGTCTAACGTGACCGCAGTTATCATAATCTGAAAAGGTTTAAAAAAACAGTGGTGAGGAAAGATGGCGAGGTGTGTTGAGAAAAGGTAAAGCTAGGCAAAGTGCTTAGTCCGAACGAGCATGGATCAAGGTAAAACTTTACAATAGGGGTCAGGATTGCAATACTTGAGTAGTCTTCGTTGTTGTTTGATGAAGATGAGAATGTAGTCCTAACAAGGATTGTGCAGGGCCGTCCGAGAAGATGAATCGGAACTGGAACGCTTCTGAACGAAGTAGAAGTGGGTTCGAATCCCACACGGCCAATTGCCCGGATCAACGTGCATAGCGATTCATTTGCAGCGGCATGCATGGGTTCGGTGTTTGAAAATGTCGCTGCGAATGAAGTGAAGGTGTTGACGATGGTCCCACGTGAACCGGCGCGTAATCCGAATCTGGGTTTCCTTTATATACCGCCATATCGTATTCAAGGCATATCGATTGCTGGCGAACAATCTGTTGTGCAAATTCCTGAGTTGGATCTTGTATTCGATATTGGTTTGGCACCACGTACAGCATTAACGAGTAATTTTTGTGCGCTGACACATGGCCATATGGATCATGCTGCGGGTATTGCTTATTACTACTCACAGCGTTACTTCCAAGGCATGGGTGTTGGTACGGTTATTTGTCCTAAAGAGATTGAACAAGCGATTCATAATGTAATGAATGCATGGGTTGATCTTGAAGCACAGAAGACACCCTACAAAGTGATCGGGCTTGCTCCTGAAGAAGAAGTTGAAGTAAAGAACAACATCTTTTTGAAGGGTTTTAAGACTGAGCACACCGTGCCTTCACTTGGTTATACGGTAGTTGAGAAGCGATCGAAGTTGCGTTCTGATCTGGTTGGTTTGCCACAAGAACAATTGCTTGCTCTTAAAGAGAAGGGTGAAGAGATCACACAGATGTTGCACATTCCGCTGGTTTGTTACACCGGCGACACGATGTGGGGCGAACACTTTGATCGTGAAGATGTGCTAAATGCAAAGATTTTGATTACTGAATGCACGTTCCTTGAAGACGATCACAAATCTCGTGCTGGTGTTGGCAAGCACTTGCATTTAGATCATGTAATTCAGTTGCTTGAGAAGGCGAAATCAGAAGCAGTTGTGCTGGTCCATACATCTCGCCGCACGCATATTGCACAGGTTAGGAAGACGTTGAATCAACGTGTGCCTAAGGAATACTTGGATAAGCTGTTTGTGCTAATGGATAATCGTACGAATAAGCAGCGTTATCAGAAGCAACTTGCGGAAGCTGGCGAATAACGTAAAGTTTGCAACGCTTCAAATACGCTTACAATGCTATATAAGACAACTTTTCTTTGATCTAATCATTTTGTGTTTGGTTAAGATCTAGTTTGCCTATTGTTGTAGGAAAGTTTGGATATGGCATTTTGGAATTACCCTAAGATTGGTTTTGCACTTACACCTGGGTTTAGAGCTGCTGATATTATTGCAGTGCAATCTGTATTGCAGTTATTTCCGTGGTGTAAGATTTACTATGCTGCAAAAGATTTAGATTGTGTATATGGAAAATCGGACTATCCGATAGTGCCTAATACAACGTTTGAATCGTGCCGGAAATTAGATATTTTTATTTCAAGTAGCGTAACCAAAAAACAACTTGATGATGAAGCCTATATTGATTTTGTTCGTCAAAAAGCAAACGAAGCTTCGCAAGTCATTGGCATATCTAATGGCGTCATTGCATTAGGTAAAGCTGGTTTACTAAAAGGGCGAAAAGCAACTGCAGATCAAGCAAGCTTAGACAAGCTTGGTGAATATGGCATTGAAGTTGTCGATCAAAGACAATCTATAAATGATGGTAAGTTTTATACCTCTGGGCCATGTACTGGCGCAGCAGAATCAGCGTTTCATATCATGAAGCAATTGCGTGGTGATGTGATTACACGTTTTGTGGAACTTACACTTGAGTACGAACCTGTACAGCAATTCCCAAGAGATGAAGCCAAGACGCATAACAACCAAAATGTATTTGATGGCATTAAGCCTTTAAAAGTTGCGGTTATTGCTCCTCCCGGTATGTATGCACCTGATGCGACTGGAGCGATTGATGTTTTGGGTTCGATACCGGGTACTGAAGTATATTTTGTCTGGGAAAAGAAGGGGCAAGCAAAGGGTATTATTTCTCCTACATTGCAAGCCAATGAAACATTTGAAACCTGCCCACCTGTTGATGTGATTATCATTGGCGCATTGCATCCAAAACCCAGTGCCAACAAAAAAGCTATTGATTTCCTTAAGAAACAAGAAAAGAATGTTTCGGCCTATATTGCAGTTTGCGCTGGCGTCATACCACTAGCTGGGACTGGTTTACTTAAAGGAAAAACAGTTTCAACAAATTTCCATATGCGATCTTTATTGCCGATATTTAAAGCTAACCCAAGTAACAAGACAGTTTCTGTTGATGGTAAAGTTTATAGTGCTGGACCTGTGATTGGTTCTTATGAAGCAGCATTGAGAGTCGTTAATGATCTATATGGCTCACAAGTTGCGCAACATATCGAACAGGATATTTTAGAATATGAACCTCATCCGCTTTATGATGTAGGTTCACCTGAGAAAGCAAGTCGCATGCAATTGGCTGTTTGTAGTGTTCTTACATTTGTATTGATTAGCTTCTACAAACAGTTTGTTATTAAAAAATGTAAACGATATGCTGAAAGTGCAGACTAGAAAAGAACATCCTCTTCGCGACAAATACTTCTAATTTTGAATCTAAAACCCTGTAAGTCAGGGTTTTTTAATGTACAGAAGTATGCGGGTATAATGGTGAGATGGAAGAAACAGTGTTCAAATTAGCAGTTACAGAAGAAGCAGTGGGTTTACATGCGCTGATTCGTGACGCAGGCGATTTGAAATGTGAGAAAGAGGCTCGATACGCCGATTATGATGCGATCGTTAGCATTAGTGAAGAAGACGAGCGGCTTGAGATTCGGTTTTTAAAAGCTGACAAAAAGATGGGCGGGAAACCGGGAACGCTGCGGTTTGATCTAACGGGAATTGATGTAAAGTCGGGGCATGGTCGATCATTGAAACAGCCGATTGCAAAGGCGGTGGGAATCAAGAAAGGTGACAAGTGGCGGCCTAAGGTTTTAGATTGTACGGCAGGCCTTGGTGAAGATAGCTTTTTACTAGCGGCTTTGGGTTGTGAAGTCACAATGATTGAGCAGCACCCACTCGTCTATGCGATGCTTAGAGATGAAATGGATAACGCTTGTACCATAAACAATGAACTTGCGGAAATAGTCGGGCGAATGGATTTGCGTTGTGGTGATGCGGTTAAAACAATGCGCGAGTTAGATGATTATGATGTGGTTTATCTGGACCCGATGTATCCTGAGAAGAAACGCCACAAGTCTGCACGTACTAAAAAATCGATCTGGTTTTTAAGACAGTTATTAGGTCACGATGAGGCCGATTCGGATAACACTATTGGTTTATTTGAAGGTGCATTAAAGATGGCTAAGAAGCGCGTGGTTGCAAAACGTCCGAATCATGCGTCGCCGTTAACTAATGAAAGATATATAAAACCGGAAGCAAGCCACGAGGGCAAGTCCTTCCGGTTTGATGTTTATCCAATACATTAATGCAGTTATGTTAAGCATTAGAAACCAGTTCTTTTTCTGATTTTTTGATTTCATTTTTGCTTTTATTCATGAGTAAATTCCACAAGCTCAATCGCCCTGCCCCTGTAAAGCACAATGCTAAAGCACCGAACATGTAGAGTAAATTCAGTTCGATTTCTACCCCGCCATAATCATTGAGTGAGAAACCTGATATACCATCCGTAAGATAAACTGCCATAATCATCGTAAATGCAAAGATGGCTGCGGCAGGTCTAATGAGAAAACCAACAATAATCAGAATGGGTGCGACTGTTTCGCCAAGGTGGACACCGTAAGCCATAATTTCTGGTAAACCATTGTCAGCTAGATCAAGTTTAATATCACCTATGCCTTCAGACATCTTTGCAATCCCATGAAAGAGCATGAGTATGCCAAGTGCTAATCGTAAGATGAGTAAACCGATGTCATTGAAAGTTTGTTGAAGATTTTTTAGATTACAAACAGGCATTGTTTTTGGTTCCTTTGTTCCAAAATTATTTTTTGTTCTACCGATTCTCCATTGCTGGCCTTATCTTGGCCAAGAGATCTAACAGTTGAATACGTTCCTTCTTAGTCAAGGCTTCAAATAGTGGTGTCACCTGTTTGAAGTGGTTTGGCAAGACTTTCGACATGGCGTTATGTCCCTTACGTGTCAGTTTGATAAAGGAAGAACGACCATCTTCTGGATTGGAATACCGATCAATCATTTGCTGATCTTGCAGATTGCTCAGTAAACCTGACACTGTCGCACGTTTTGAATGCACAGCTTCAGCTAGGCGTGCAGGAGTCCATTGTTCATCATCAATCAAATAAAGAAGCGTCAGAATCGCAAAGCGTCCTTGCGACAAACCGTATTGTGAAAAGTGCGATTCCGCACCAAGTATTGTGAAGTGAGCAAAATCCATCAGAATCAATTGCGTTTCAATCATTTCTGTATTGGCATTGGGATATTGCTCTACAATCGCGGTGATTAAGCGATTACGTGTTTTATCATGCGGAACAACGGTTTTCGCGGTCATCGGTGACTCCGGATCTAGTTAGTTAGGCACCATATTATATAGTATGGTGCCTAACTAATTCAATGATTTCCTAAAAAAATGCTATGGTTATCATAAGAAACGACATGACTTGTATGACTTACGGATAACTAAGTGCATAAAAAAGCCCCTGATAATCAGGGGCTAGTGAATTAGTTAATTGTTGGCTGACTGATTATTCAGCGGCAGGTTTACGATCATACTGATCAGAGTCTGCTGAGATTGGTGAGTCCTTTGAAGGCTTATGAGCACCAAGCAAAAGTAGTGTTGGTGAAGCGATCGCGATTGATGAGTAGGTACCAACAACGACACCGATGATCATTGCGAATGCGAAACCATGAACACCTGAGCCACCAAGAATATAAAGCGTAATGACGGCCATGAGTGTAGTAGATGAGGTAAGAATCGTACGGCTCATTGTTTGGTTAATCGAGTCGTTAATGATCTTAGGTGTAATGTATGAGAGGCGTCCTTTGTTCTCACGAATACGGTCAAAGACAACGATGGTATCGTTGAGTGAGTAACCGACGATCGTGAGAAGAGCTGCGATCATTGCAAGGTTGATCTTGAATGGGTCGAGCAGGAAGAGTTCGAAGATATCTGCGTCAGAAGCGTAGAGCCAACCACAGATAGCGACGAGGCCGAGTGTGATCGCAACGTCGTGAACAAGAGCGAAGATTGCTGCGATGCCGTAACGGAGTGAACCGAAACGGAACCAGATGTATGCGACGACTGCGAGCAATGAGAGAACCATTGCGACGATTGCCTGCTGCTTCATGGTCGATGAGACCTGTGAAGAGAAGTTGGTGACACCAGTGAGTGTGGTATCACGTTGGAGTGCATCACGAATGAGGTTCCATTCAGTGTCAGCAAAACCGCCTGTATCGTAGAGTGTATCTGGATCTTCAGCGTAGTTTGGTGAGCCACCGGTATTAGTGACGACGACGACTTCGCTGAAAGTTGTTTGCTTATCTTCACGGCCATTCACGAGAACAGTCTTTTCACCGACCGGTGTGATACCAATGACTTGGAAAGCACGGTGACCGAGTGACTGGAACGTAGGCTGGAAACGCATACGTGAAATGCGTTCTGAGATTTCATCAGTGGTCAGAGGTTCTGACATATCAGCAATAACCGTTGCAACACCGCCAATGTAATCATCGACAGAAGCATTGAGTGTTGGCTGGCCAATGTCAGCACCAAGGTCTGTTGACTTGATTGCGTAGACAGGAGCAAGGCCAACATTCGCAGCGTCAACACCTTTGAAATCAACAGGTCGTGTTGTTTCAAGATCATTCTCAAACGCAAGCTTGGTCAGGTCACTGACTGCTTGCGAGTCAGTAAGAATCGTTGCGATTGAGAAAGCGTTCGCGGATGTAACGCCATCTGCAACAGTTGTTTCACCTTCAGTCACAACGTCTGCTTCTGAGATTACTTCAAATTCCAAAGCATCAGGGGCCGAAGCACGTTCACCTGCTGCAAGTGCTTTTTGATATTCAGCAACTGCATTTTCGTGGCGAACTTCTGCTTCTTTAACGATCGGAGCAACCTTATCCTTCACATTGTTGAAGAACTTCACAAATTCTTCATCACGTGAGTTTGGCTGTTCCTTATCTTGGATCAAAGCTGCGACAGCACCGAATTTTTCAATACGGTTACGGACTTCATTGATTGGCAACAAGCCATTGTCAGCAACTTCAAATGAGACTTGTGTACCAGAGCGGAATTCGATGTCGAGCATCTCATTGCCCTGTTCCCAAACCATAAAGAAGCCTGCAACAATCAGTACACAACTAATGACGAAGAATGCATAACGTTTTGCAACCCAATCGACGTTTGGTGAAAGAATCTTCTTAAAGCCTGGGATAAGCGATGGGAGCATTGCAATGTTCTTGACTTTACCGAAACGCATCACGAGTTCAATGATGGTTCGAGTGCAGAACAGAGCGGTAAAGAGTGTCGCGATGATACCGATACCGAGTGTAACTGCGAAGCCTTTAACTTCAGCCGATGCTGTGTAACCAAGAACCAAACAGGTGATCAAGGTTGTAATGTTCGCATCGAGAATAGTTGAGAATGCTTTGCCGAAACCTTCACGAATTGAAGCTGTTGTATCACGACCTGCTTCAAGTTCTTCACGAATACGTTCAAAGATCAGGACGTTCGCATCGACCGCCATACCAATGGTAAGGACGATACCTGCAATACCAGGTAATGTGAATGTTGCCTGAACCATTGCCATCACACCAAGGATGATGACCATGTTTGCAAAGAGTGCGAAGTCAGCAATTGCACCAGCCCAGAAGTAATAACAGAGCATGAAGATTGCAACGAGAATGATCGCAACGATTGCTGCTTCAAGACCCTTGGTCAAGTTATCCTGACCGAGTGACGGGCCGGTGGTTTTAATTGAGATTGGGTATTCAGAAAGCTCGCCTTCAAGTGAACCAGCTTTCAAAGTTTGAACAAGGTAACGAAGGTACGATGCAGAGAAACCGCCTCTACCGCCGGTGATGATACCGGAACCAGTGATGCGTGATTGCAGTGTTGGTGCAGAGATGACTTTACCGTCGAGAACGATCGCCATCTGCTCCTGCTCGTGAGCACCAGTCAAAGCACCCATAAGTTGTGAACCAACTGCATTCATACCGAAACCAACAGCTGGGAAGCCTTGTGAGTCAGCTGTCTGATAAACACGTGTCAGTGCCCAGTCGCCTTGTGCTCTGGTCATTGAGTTGAGATTTGTATTGCCAAGCAACACATAGAATTCTTCGTTAAAAACTTCTCCGACCATACCACGGTTTGCTGCAAACCAACCTGCAGGATTGTCGTATGCTGCAGCACGTGCTGCAGGGTCTTCGATAAACTTCTCAACATCTTGAATTTTGAACCAGCGATAAGGACGATTGATGCCGAAACGTGGCCCCTTTTCGCGAAGCTGTTGAATGTAACCAGAAACATCAACGGTCGGGTTATTGACGCCAGCAACAATGCGGAACTCAAGAATACCCGAGCCACGCAGAAGTGCGATCAGGTCATTCGGGTCATCAAGAAGACCTTTGTTCTGCACGTAAATATTGAAGTACTCAACAACCTTTTCAATCTCTGGCTTGAGATTTGGATGTTCCTTCGTCAGTAGATTAACACCTTCCTGACGAGCTTTAATTCCTGTTTCACCAGGCTCGGCTGTCGTCAGGTCAAGTACACGATCAAGTTCGTCAGCAGTCAGGTTTGAAGCGAGTACATCTGATTCCTTCTGACTGTAATCTTCTTTAGCAGTCACGTAAGCATCTGTTGCTTCGAGCATCTGCATCATGATTGATTGAACATTGCTTGATGCACTGTTCGAATCATCTGCAGAAAACTCTGGTGTTGCTTTACGAGCTTCTTCGTATGCAGCAGATAACTCTTTATAAGGACCAGCTGCTTCTTCCAAGCTACGGTACGAACTGTAAAGATCCTGCAATTTTGTCAGGTATTCAGGGTTCCCACCAGACAAACGCTGAAAATCAGCTTCACGTTCAGCTTGCTGCTTTTTCAGAGCTGCATCAATCGTGCTCTTATTGATATTCAAAGCAAGAACATCTTCACGTGCATTGATGTATTCCGTGCGTGCGTCTTTCACTTCTTGCGAAGGCAACGCCATCTGAATTTCAATGCGGTTACCAGCTATCTGACGCCACACAAGGTTACGCACACCGTTCGGGTCGACACGACGCTGCAAAACAGCAATCGTTTCGTCAATCACCTGACGAGGGTCTGCACCCTT
Organism: Planctomycetota bacterium; assembly: GCA_016350165.1. Classification (GTDB taxonomy): domain Bacteria; phylum Planctomycetota; class Phycisphaerae; order Phycisphaerales; family Phycisphaeraceae; genus Poriferisphaera. The sequence continues at coordinate 1,368,070 of CP066225.1, forward strand.
AGGGACTTTAACGTCATATACCAGTGTCGTTCCACCAGCAAGGTCAATACCTCGCTTTAGCTTTGTGTTCGGTGGGTACAGCAAACCGATGCTTGCTGCAACGACGAAGATGATCAGAAGAGGCTTCCAGACAGGATATTTCATAATGACCGTTCGCTTTTCTAAAAAACTATTGCGGTAAACCGGAGTAATCTGTGGCTATTGATGTGTAGCCGAGTCATTTCAGAGCGTGGTCTATCGATCGCTTAGACCCCCTGCTCTGTTCGTGTTTATGTGTTTTTATTTGCGTGTAAACAGGAACAAAGCCGCACGGCTCTCGCCGACGGCTTCTCGCTGTTCGATTTTACTTTAATCTTTTTTATCTTCGATGACCGTCTGAATCGCTGAGCGATTGAATCGCATGCGAGTGTTGTTGTTTTCATCAATCTTAACAACAACCACATCATCACGGATATCGACGATCGTACCGAGAATACCGCCGATGGTCTGGACTTTCGAGCCCTTCTTCATCGATGACAGCAACTCAGCTTTTTTCTTCTTGTCCTTGCCTGTGGAGCGGAGCATAAAGATCCAAACCACAACCAGAAACAGTGCCATGATCATCAGTGGCGAACCGAATATTGACCCTCCACCAGTATCATTAGGATTGTTGGTGCCTTGGCCACCGTCTGCCGGTGCAGTTTCACCAGCTTGCTGGCCTGCTGCAGGTGCCTCAGTGAGTGTTGGTGCAGCATCATCGCTCTGTGCGAGCGTTTGTGTGTATGTTGCGAGGAATGTTTCTAGCATTTTTATCTCGTCTCTCTAGTCTGTGTTCACTGCTCAGGATCATCTCGATCTGATGCATACTTATGACTGAACTATTTTAACGGCCTGTACAAAAGTTGCTGGAATTAGGCCCTTTGTGGATGTGATTGTTACGAGATTGCGGATAAGCGGGTCGCCCACTTTCACAATTCCCTCACCACTTTCCATTTTCTACCTGCAACTGTGCCACCTGAGCTACATTTGGCACTTCCATGTAGCCGTGATCAGCCAGTATACACTAGCTATAAGTACCTGTGTGACAGGACTCTATGCTAATTTCGCTATTCTGCAAATGCCACAGGCCAATTCTGCCTCAATGCAGACCAGTCATTTTGGCGTATTGCGGCTCTTATGTCGAGCATAAACCTTTGGAAATGCCGTATGTTATGCGCCGATACCAAGATCCCGCCCAACATCTCATCAGCCTGGAACAAGTGACGCAGGTACGACCGTGTAAATCCGCCAGAACATGCGGGGCAATCACAACCCACTTCGATCACGTTCGGGTCTGTTGCGAATTTCGCATTTTTCAGACGAATCTGACCAGTCGAGGTAAACGCATTGGCATTTCGCCCATTTCGCGTTGGCAAAACGCAGTCAAACATATCCACACCTGCCTGAACCGCAAGCAGGATGTCACGCTCATAACCTACGCCCATTAAATATCTTGGCTTCTCATCCGGCAACAGCGGAGCTGTAAATTCCACCACCTTCTTGATCTCGTCCGGCCCTTCACCAACAGCCACACCACCAATCGCATAGCCCGGCAGATCAAACTCAGCCACACGTTTCGCACACCATTCACGCTGCTCATAATCCGTCCCACCCTGACAGATCCCAAAGAGCGCCTGCTCTGACTTACGTGCATGAGCCTTCTTACAACGATCCAACCAACGGATCGTCCGTTCATTCGATTCTTTCACACGCTGCAGGTAAGCCGCTTCATCCATCCCCGCACCCAGCGGTGTATCTGAAACCTTCGACCAGCGTTTTTTCTTCTCACCCGACTCAGCTGCATCAATATCTGCATTCACTGCCCCGTCATCCCCTTTTGCAGTCTTCGTCCGGACCTTATTCACATCACCCTTCGTCGGCTTAATCTTATTCGATTTACCCACATTCTTGAACTGAGCCGACCGCTGCTGAGCATGCGCATTCACATTCTTCGCAGGCGGACAGTCATCAAACGCCATCATGATGTCCGAACCCAGATGGTTCTGCACTTCCATCGACCGCTCAGGCGTCATATCGATCAGCGACCCATTCAAATGGTTCCTGAAAACAACGCCATCCTCAGTCATCCGATTGATATCAGCCAGACTAAAGACCTGAAATCCGCCCGAATCCGTCAATATCGGCTTGTCCCAACGCATCCACTTATGCAATCCGCCCATCTGGTCAATCAACTCAGAACCCGGACGCAGCATCAGATGATATGTATTACCCAGAATAATCTGAGCACCCAGACCCGCCACCTGTTCAGGCAGCAAACCTTTAACCGTTGCTTGCGTACCCACATTCATAAATGCAGGCGTATCAAACGAGCCATGTAAAGTACTCACGCGACCAAGTCTTGCCTTCGTCGTCGTGTCACGTACGTCTATTTCAAATTTCAGCGGTGAATCGGACATTCGAAAGAGTTTAATTGCATTACCCATCCGAATCCAGCTAGCCTACCTCACAACCCCAACGCCCCTCTCCTTCACATGACCCTCCCCGCCAACCTGCCCTTCCTACTCCCCAAAACCTCACGATACTTCTTTAGCACTCCTCGCATCGACCAAACCATCACCAAATAAGTCATCAACATCACACCAACCTGTAACGCAAACAAACCCTTCAAATCAAACCGCCACAGCCCGCCAGCAAACACAAGAAACATCACAAACCCAATCATCGCCAACCCAGTCCAAAGCTGCATCTTTCTACAAAAATTAAACATCCCAAGCGATACATCTTCATCAACCCTAATCATTATTTCCTTCAGATAATCAGAAAACACATAACAACAGATCAACCCCACTGCTCCCGTCATCGTGAGCATCATCACATGAATACCAAAGTGGCGCATACGTAAATAACCCTCATCCACAAACCCACCAACTAATTCAAACCACGACATCAGCACAACCGCACTCACCAACCATCCACGCACCCATTTCGAAGGTTTAACATCCAGCACACGATGTTTTGTCATCATCCACACGCAACAAAAAAACATGCCCGGCACAACAACATACGTACTAAACATCAACTTAAATCCCAACTCCCATTTAATCACCATAAACCCGTTCTTCATCGTTAAACCTGACAACTGAACAGCCATAGCAATCAAGCCAAGCAACATCAAAATGAAGCCAATCCTCATGACACGTGTACACCAAACATGTTCATCTACCACATTAAACTTTGTTTCTTGCTTCCAGCTATCACATCGCTTATCGACTTGCCTAAGCGCGTGATAGGCATAACCAAATATTGGCACCCCTATACCAAGCAGTAGTACCATACGTGACCAAAATTCTTCTAATCCTAAAAAACCAACAATATCACCATAGTAGTTGTCGCTTTCATTCAGCACGTGTACCACATGCTCCAATGTATTGCCATCGCCACTTAACCAACCAAAAACAGCTGTAAAAAAAACAGCAAGCATAAGATTCAATTTGCAAATCAGATACGCTGCAGCCATCCCCGCGAACAAATACATCAGAATAACTAACTTACTTTTAGAGAGTGCTTTCAATAAACCGCCAATTCTGATTGCCAAAATACATACGATTGCTGCAGGTAAAAATGTGACTGCTGTCACAACAGCAATACCAATCGTGTCACGAATCCCCCAAGGCATCATGAACAGTAAATCAAACAAACACACCCCAATAAAATAAACTGCTGCGATCACAACACCCCAAACACCCAGCCAATTACGCCGACTAAACTCATAAGGCTTCTCAAGTAAACAAAACATCCCCACCAACAATGCGCCCAAACTCATCAACTTGATAATCAAGCTGACATACATCACCGACATCCAAGGCGACACCTGCGCAACATTCCCCTCAATAAAATGCAACAAAAACGATACGATAAAACTCACAACCGCAATCTTCGCAGTCCTTGTATGATCCTTCGATGTAAACCGAAACGATGGATTCGCAATCGTCTCTTCAATCAGCATCCCACACTCAGAACATTTCTCATATCGAAGCAACGTGCGCAGATTATAGTTACAGTTCAAACAATGAAGATCTTCTTGAATCCGTCTCGGATCATCCATCTCCACAACTTGTTCACACGCTTCTTCTATCTTTTCGCACATAGAGTATGCCCCTGCCAATCAATAAACGATCACATCAATAAATTAGACGTAGCACACCAAGCATTCTTTCAGCGACAATCACAATTTACGTAAACAATAAAACCACATCACCTTAATGCGAATTTAGAATCATACAAAAACACAATCTATCCCTGAAGTACCATGTTACAAAAGTCGATAAAACGGACATCACATTGCAACAAATCATTCTTTTACGCAATGTGATACATGTAAAAGAAGATGAATCGCCTGTATTTATCGTTTATTTATTGCACTCGATATCCGGGTTTGTTTTCCATACTTCTGATCTAGGGACTCGCAGAAGTTAATGGCTATCGGTGCAGTTTTTCCTAATTGAAGGATGGCAGAAAATGCATTTCACACTCAAATCCGTCAGAGCTAAAGTTGTCGCATGGTCAGGCTTAGCACTCATCGGTACACTCACCGTCGCATGTTCTTTCGCTGGTTACAAAGCATGGAACGATGCAGAAGCTTACGCTGTTAAAGAAGCAGAACAAGTCGCACTCGATGCCTCACGCGTCATCAAAGGTGCACTGGATGAAAACTCCAGCATTGCAAGAACTCTTGCGCATTACGCTTCAAATTGCATCAGCGACGACTTAAAAAACATCAATAACCCTGAAGAAATCACAAACGTACTCAGCACAATTATCGAAGAAAATCCCGGCATCGTCGGTAGCTGGATCGGCTTCGAGCCCGGCATCGTACCTCAATCGGATTCACAAGAATTTGATCAATCCAAGTACACCGCATGGTATGTCAGTAAAGATGACACAGGTAAAGTAATCCACTCACTCTCATCAACCAATGAACCCGCATCAGCCGATTGGTATCAAACACCGAAAAAACTCAACACAGAATTTGCAACCGAGCCATACCTCTACAAGATCGCTGGCAAAGACGTTTTGATGGCAACCATTTCCGTACCCATCAAAAAACACAACCAGTTCATCGGCCTCGCAACAGTTGATATCCCACTCAACAATCTTCAAGCACTCGCAGACACATGTAACGCTTTCGATGGCAACTCAAGAATGCTAATCCTCAGCCCCAGCGGCAGCGTTGTCGGCTACACAGGATGCCCTGACGCGCTTGGTAAAAAAGTAGCCAAATTAGAGGACAAATTCGGCATCTTCAATGAATACACCAAACATCAAGACGCCATCCACAAAGGCCAATCAATGCACCTTTGGGACTCAGGCATGCTCCAGGTTTTCAAACCAACCAGCTTCGGCCGTGCAGGTCAATTCAGTACCGTTGCCATCGGCGTGCCCGAAAGTGTCATCACTGCACCAGCAAAAGCAGCTGTCTTCAGAATGGTCGGCATAAGCATCGCATGCCTCGCCGTAGCTACAGTCCTTCTCTTCTGGGTTGGCAACAAAATCAGCAAGCCAATCATCGAAGTTGTCAACGGTATGAACGACATCTCGCAAGGTGATGGTGACCTCACCAAACGTCTTCAGCGACAAACAAACGACGAAGTCGGCGACCTCGCGGATGCTTTCAACACCTTCGCTCAAAAAGTGCACGACATCATCTTCGAAGTTACTGCAACAACAAACGAAGTCGCAGGTGCTGCAACTCAAATCGCCGCTTCAAGCGAACAAATCGCCCAAGGTATGGAAGAACAAAGTGCCCAAGTCACCGAAGTCTCCGCAGCAGTTGAAGAAATGAGCGCTTCCATCACCGAAGTTGCAACGCGTGGACACGAAGCTCGCGACAACGCAGCAAACTCAAAAGACGTCGCTCTCAATGGCAGCGAAATCGTTCAACAAAACGTCGATGCAATCAACATGATCGCCAACGACACAGAACAAGTCGGCGGCCAAATCGGCAACCTCGGTAGCCAAGCTGAAAAAATCGGCGAAATCATCACCGTCATCAATGACATCTCAGATCAAACCAACTTACTCGCACTCAATGCAGCCATCGAAGCTGCCCGCGCCGGCGAGCATGGGCGTGGCTTCGCCGTTGTTGCTGATGAAGTTCGCAAACTCGCGGATCGCACAACCAAAGCAACCGACGACATCACCGAACTTATCGACGCTATCCAAGATGGTACAAATCAAGCAATCGACAGAATGGAAACGAGTAAACAAAACGTCGATCAAGGTGTTTCAACCGCAACTGAGGCTGGCCACTCACTCAATGAAATCATGCAGAACGCAGATTCAGTCGCAGGTCTCATTCAGACAATCGCTGCAGCTGCCGAACAACAATCCGCAGCCGCTGAGGAAATCTCTTCAAACATTCAATCAATCAGCGCCGTCACATCTCAATCCCGTGAAGGCACCATTCAAGCCGCAGAAGCAGCGAATCACCTCTCATCCCAAGCCGAAGCGCTCAAGCAACTCGTCGGCCAATTCAAAATTCGTGACGTCGCATAACCCACGACGTTCATCCTCAAATACACATCAATCACAACATGCCCTACGAAAAAACCCCTTCAAACGAAGGGATTTTTCAATGTTATTAATCTTCCATTTTCCAACATCAGCCTGGCAAAGTCTCACCCGGTTGCGGCTTCTGATGCTTATAAAACATCCGTGCCACTTCCAGACCAATCTTTTCAGCCAAAAGCCTTCTTAGCTGTAATTCTTCACTCGGACCTTCAAAGTTCGTGCCCTTGTAAGGTAAATCAACATCCAACATATAGCCCGGCGGCGTAATCGACGTATCCACGACAACCTTACCTTCTGGGAACAGACGTTTGCCTGTCTTCGAATCGATTACCTTCACTTCAACCGTCGCCTTAGGCTTAAACACGTTCACCGCATAATGCGTCTGGAACGATTGCACACTCACATAGACCACCTGATCCGCCCCCATACGCTTACCGATTTTATCGATAGGCATCTTATCGAAATCTTTACCCATCTCATCCTGCAATGCAAAAATCTTATCTGAAGGCACAAGCTCAATATGCAGCTCATGCTTCTCAGGGTCCTTGATCTTACTGTTCTTTTCCTTCACAGCATCGACCATATTCTTCTGCATGTGGTATTCAACATTACTCGTAATCGTGCGGCCTATCTGCGAATTAGGAATCACTTTAAACGGATCATCCAACATCACAAGCGTCGTCTTCGGCTCAGGCTCATAAACAGCCGGCGCCTTGTCACCTTCTATAAAATCAGCAACAAACGCTAAACCCGCGCAGCCACTTACACTCACCAATACCAACGTTGTAAGAATCAAACATGACAGCTTCATTCGTTGTTTATCCATTGCACTCTCCAATTCGGTTCATACAAAACCAAGTGCCTTTAGCTTGATTCAACCTCACCCGACAATTTATTTTGTCTTACGTACAACTGTGTGATCGTAAAACAAACCAGCCGCATCTCTCGAAAAGATCGACAGCATGCCCAACTGAATCGCATTCGAATCAGAATCTATAACACCAACTTTCGAATCCTCAGGATACTCTGCACGAATGATCTGTGAGAACAATGCTTGTCCCGGCACATCACCATTCTTCGCAGCAACCGTCACGTTCGCAGCAACGATACCCTTCCACTGATACATATTCCCAGGCTCATGTGTCCTGTACTCAGACAAGTCCACAACAACAATCGCATCAACGCCCAACGAATCAATCAGATTCGCATAACCCGACATATTCCAATACGGATTGTTCATCTGAAAATCAATCACATCTGACGGCGCCATCACCTTCAATGATTCAATGTTGTCCGCCAACCTTCCAGACATCGCTCTCGATGTGCGAAGCATTGCATCCTGATGACGGAACAAAATATCATCCGTCGCAGCAACCAACACCGCAATGTGCTTGCCTTCAAGACCTGTGTACTCAGCCGTTTTATCGATCTCTTCGATATCCGAGCCATACGGGGCCGCCATCCAACCAATAATGTTGCAGCCGCTGTTTAAGCCGACCACCAACAACAAACTAAATATTGCCAACATCTTGGCCCAGTTGTTCATCGTGCCGTTTCCCTTTAATGAGGTTCATTAATCTTGCCCACCAGCACACTTCATACGACCACAAACCCTTATTGGTTTGCTGACGTCCTATTTCTTCTACAAGTTTTAAACTCCGCAAATTAATTCCGCACAATATCTTGCATCAATCAACCTGCAGAGCACCTGAATGCCTGCGCGGGCACGCCATTGTAACGGAACTTGCACATCAAGCGGTAGAAATTTGCCCCAACCGTCTCATTAGTCACGCATGATAACCCATCATCGTCATCACAAGGTTATAAACCCAGCTCAGCACCAGTAACACCGCCAGCGGAATGATCACCCGAGGCCGCCAAATCACGCGCCCAATCGGCTCCAGCGACATTCCTGTATATAGCGACCAACCAAACACAAAGCTAAAAGCCGCTGCCCCCACCGCCAGCATCGCTCCAAACGGCTGCAACCAAAATGCCGTCAACAAATCCCCTCTCACCGCATGTGTCACCGACGTCGTCATCCCACACGTCAAGCAAGGCAACCCCGTCTCCAATTTAAACCCACACGCTGGCACACCAAAACTCTTACTCAGCCCACCCTCAGGCGTCAAATACAACCCCATCAGCAGCGGAAACAAGCACACCGAGAGTAAAATCAGTGCCACCATCCTGTTACGGCGTACTTCCTCTTTATCATCATAGTTCGCAACAGTATGCGGATGCACGCGCCGATGATCATCAGACGCATTCACAGCCACAGGCATCGCCTCATGATGCTCACGCCCCTCACCCTCTCGTTTTGTCTCTTCATGTTCACTCATTCAGTCAAATAGCATAGCCGATCCCAAACCTCGTTGCGACAACACCTTGCAATCAGCTTCACCGCTCCCCTCAACACCACCCCGCTCATCCCCCTACAATCATAAATATCCCAGAAATCTACCTCATCTCCGCCCCACCCCCGATATATCAAATAGCCAACAACTCAATCTCCCTCACTCTCCTCATACACCATAATTCAGGATCGCACCCCATTTCGTGTACAATGGGCCCATGAAGTTAAGGATCTCTGACCAAAGCAAAGGTGGTTCCAATTTGACCTCCAGGCGCAAAAGACTCACTCGTCGCGGCATCTCCGTCCTCCCTACTGCACTTACCCTCGGCAACGCCCTTTGTGGCTTCGCCGCTATCTTCGTCGCAGCCGCCGCACACCGTCCTCAAAACGGCTACCCACTTCCCATGAACTGGTCGCCTCTCACTTTCGCCGCCATCTTCATCTTCGCTGGCATGGTCCTCGACGGTCTCGACGGCCACGTCGCTCGTCTCACCAAATCCACCTCAGACCTCGGCGAACAACTCGACTCCATGTCCGACATGGTCACCTTCGGCGTCGCACCAGCCTTCCTCTGCATTCAACTCGTCAACGTAGGCCTCCCATTCTTCGGCCCACCCCAAGACGACTCCATCTTTAATCGCGTCGCTCTACTCGTCGCTTTCATCTACGTCGCATGTGCAGCTCTCCGCCTCGCTAGATTCAACATCGAGCACGCTGAAGACTCACCCGACCACACATCATTCAAAGGCCTCCCCTCACCCGGCGCTGCAGGCACCGTCGCCTCACTCACACTCCTACACGAACACTTCCTCCGCCAAAGCGGCATCGAAGGATACTGGACGCTCTCACTCACCGCAGGCGTCATGGTCTTCGTCATGCTCACCGCAGCCATCGGCATGGTCTCAACCTTCCGTTACACACACGTACTCAACAAATACGCAAAAGGTAAAGTACCTTTCCACACTCTCGCCTACGGCACCATCCTCCTCATCCTACTCATGGTCAAACCTCAACTCGCCATGGCCATCGGCTTCTCCGTCTACGCTCTCTCCGCACCATTCATGTACTACTACAACAAAATCTTCAACCCCGCCAAAGCCGCTGACCTCGTCGTCAACACCGACCTGCTCGACAGCGTCGAACCCGAAGACCTTGTAGAAGACGATGAAGACGACACCCCAAACCGCGATGCCATCTAATCATTCGTTAGACACAATCAGATTAAAACAAAACCTCCTGATTTCAGGAGGTTTTTCATTTCCATTTCAAACAACAATCCACCGAATCTACTCACCAACACCCACAGCCATTGCCATCCCCCGATCCGTAATCACCCAAATCCGAACACCACCCTTATCAACATACAAATAATCTTCTGTTTCTTTGACCTGCTTCTCAAGAAAACCCAAATCAAACCATCCCGGAAAACTTCGAGGCAACTTCATCATTACCTTCGAATCCGGATCTTTACCATCACTCCACTCATTTTTCACAGCCAACGCTTCCCAAAGCTTTCCATCTCGAAACCGAAACCCCGCATAATAAATCCCATCCGATTCCTGCACACTCAAAATCGAATCTGTTGCATCTGCATACTCAACGACTGCTTCATAAAACTCATTCACCTTCTCAACACGCGCATATGCATTGCGGTAGTGATTCACAATCCCAAACACAGAAATCGCAACGATCCAGACAGCAATTACCATCAGACCAATAAATATGATCTTCTCTTTTCGTTTCGTACTCGCATCACGCTTCATCAGCCTACTCTCAAACTCTTACATCACAACGGTTCATTCAATCATGACTAATCTTACATCCATCACACCATATCACAATAAAAAACAAACTCACCTCTCAGCAACCCAAAACATAAACAGCATAAACCATCCCCCTTCATCGTTATATTTTCATAACTAACGAAGGCATTAGGACTTTTCAGCAAACACCCCTGAAACCTGTCACATCACGCACATTAAACCCATTATTTAATAACACCTGTCATATCTGCCTCATTGCTCAAGCACATTCCACCCCAACAAACATGACATCCATAAAAACCAAGCCTAAACTCTCAAGCACACTTTCCTGGCACCACCTCGAAAACACTTATCACAAGTATTGAATCCTTTTCATTCAAACAACTGGATGATGTCATCTCGGGATGACTCGTGATTGCAGCTAGATAATTCACTGCCTGTTCATCTAACTTAATCTCGTTTACTTCAGCATTCAGCGGTAAAAAACCGTACACATTCAGCAGCCACCAAAGTTTCTAAAAAACTTTAACGCTATCCCCTGCTCGTTTAAACAATTGCGAACTTCACAAACACCAACAACTAATTCAAATCTCTCACAAACAAGGACGCCTGAATATGGAAACGCATGCAATCAACAAATACGCGGTATTTCCGCTACTTGCCCTATTCGGCATCGCCACATCCGCACAAGCGGCAACCGTCTCCGGTAACTTCACCGTTTCCGGCGGTATCCACTTCGACGGCGAAAGCTTCGCCCCCGGCGGCGCTGACATTGGCGACACCGGTAGCTTCTCTTTCGATCTGAACCTTGATGCAATCAACGCCGGTTATCAAGACCAAGGCGGTGGTATCTACGAATACGAAAACGCATTCGATTCCTTCGTCTTCGAAGTCAATGGCGAATCATTTGATCTCATCTCCGGTGACATCGAATCAAACATCCTTCAAGTCGAACAAGATCAAAGCGGATTTGATGTCGTCGAATTCGATATCGAAACTGACCTCGGCCGCGTTTTCTTCCGACTCGGCTACGATGATGATGTACTGACCTTCGACGAAAACAATGCTTTTAATCTCGATATCTTCGATGAAAACCTGATCGGATCTATCCCGCAATTCAGCTTCTACGACGGCTTTGCCGGCGGCACATCACTCCTTCAAGTTGAATTCGATGGTGCTTTCGATACCGATCTCCCTCCAGCTGCAGTTCCAACACCCGCGGCTTTCGCTTCTAGCGTATTACTCATCCCGCTACTACTTCGAAGAAAAAGAGATAAATCCTAAAAATCCATAAAGATAGAATCACGTAACTTATCGTACTTTTCAAACCTCTGCTCTACGGTTAGCTACCCTTAATTGTCCAACATGCAAGGTTAGTTACCGCAGAGCTTTTTTATGCGCCCGTATAGAATCAAGCAATCAAATTTCCAAATCAGTCTAATCTATTAATAGACTAACCATCTATTAGATGTCATAACATCAGGGCGACCAGTTACATCACAATTCTCACTTCGTAATCATCAAACCTAAAACACCCACAACCAATCCACTCAAAAAACTAATTTTTTATAAACCCAACCTTCATGCCACGCATTTTAAACGACCCACATTTCGCCTCCCCAAACTCCCCCACACGACCACCTCTCTTCCCCCCTGCCCGCGCAATTGCTATCATGTACAAACAGGGCCCGAGAGAGCCCTTACATCTTTATTGACATAGTGTTATAAAAAGATAAAGGTGTTTTTTAAATACGATTCATGTGCGTTGGTGCAGGAGATACACCCACGTGCAGATGACAAAACGCGCAAAAGTGCGCGCACAAAAACGAGCGAGAACCATGATTGAAAAACGCGTGATTCCTGGAACAGATTTGGCTATCAGTCTATTAGGCTTTGGCAATTTCACCCTCGGCGCAAACTGGTGGGGCGAGTTCACCGACGAGCAAGCAACTGCTTTGCAGAACTATGCTTATGACAAAGGTGTGAACTTTTTCGACTCCGCGCCAGCCTATGGAAACGGGATCGCAGAAGAACGTTTGAAGGACACGATCACCTATGCGGGCCGTGAAAATATTGTTTTGAGTACGAAATTTGGTTACGACCTGTTCGTCGATCCGGGCGCACCAGGTTCACATCGTGAGCGTAAGCAAAACTTTACAGCAGATTTCATCCGTAAGGATTTAGAACAATCTTTGCGCAAGATGGACACGGACTATATCGATCTGTATCAAGCTCATAACATCAAGCTCGAACACTACAGCGACGAGTTAGTCGATGTTATGGAAGCACTTACGAAAGAAGGCAAGATCAGGTATTGGGGTATTGCGGTCGGGCCTGCGATCGGGTGGCGCGAAGAGTGTTGGGATGCTTTTAACAAGCTAAATGCAGCTACTGTGCAGACAGTTTTCAATATGTATGAGCAAGATCCGGGTCGGGAGTGTTGTGAGATCGCAGATGCGCGTGGGACGGGTGGCGTTATATCACGTGTGCCAACTAATTCTGGGATGCTTGATGACGAATTCAAGTCAGCGGACCATAAATTTGATCAGAACGATCACCGTAAATTCCGTGACAAAAATTGGCTGATTTATGGTTTGCAGAAGAACGATATGGTGCGGCCATTGGCGGATGAATTGGGATTGAGCTTGAGGCAATTCTCGTTCCGTTGGCTAGCAAGTCAGCCTGCGATGGTGAGCGTTGAACCTAACATCTTGAATAACAATGACATCGACGAGTATGCAGCAGTTGCGGATGGTGAAGGTTTGCCTAAGCATGTGTTAGATCAGATTCAGGCTTGGTACGATGATGATTTTGGGATGGGGATGGAAGCGCATCCATGTGATCACAAGTCTTCAATTACGGAGACGGGTGCGATTCAAAGTCAGTACATTAAGCCTGAGATTGTGGGCGCATAAATTAATTCGATTTTGAACAAAAATAATTGATGTAAGTGGCCGCGAGTACGCGGCCTTTTTTAATTCGTAATGCGCGCATAAAAATGAACGATATGGGCGCGCACGTTTTGCGCGCTTTTTCAAAAGTTGGACTAAAACGAACAATTCTTTGATGGTTTTGAGCTGTTCTTAAAGGTTTTTAAGTCGTTTTAGGCGAAAGTTGCAGATTTGAGAATTTTTAGGGTGCTGTTGCAATTCTTTAAGTTGCAATAAGTTGTATGCGTTGCAGTGAAAACGTGTTATTGGGGTGTTTGAGATGGTTTTCAAAACGTGCGCGCGTTTTGTTTCTTTTTTAGGCTGAATTTGGATGCCACGAAAAAAAATGTGATGAAGTCGTTGTGTGTGAGGCAGTGAGGTGAGGTCGGTCATGCGTGGTTGATTGTTGCACTAAAACGTATCGTCAACAGTACATTCAATATGTTTGAGTTGTTTCACTGTAGCGTATCGTTAGTTGTCAGTGTTTACTCTGATGGCTAATCGTTGATTAGAAGAAGGTGAGGATGTAGAGCCAGAGGCCGGTGGTGGCGAGGGTGATGACAGTGACTGGGATGCCGACGCGGGCGTGGGTGATCCAGTCGATGGTTAGGCCGAGGCGTTCGGATTGAGTGACGACGATGATGTTAGCGATTGAACCGACGATGATGAAATTGCCTGCGAGTGTTGAGGAGAGCGCGAGGATTGGGCCGTATTGAGGATCGTGGATGACGTTGAGGATGAGGAGGATGGCGGGGACGTTTGAGACGAGGTTGGAAAGAACGGCGGTGAGAATGTAAAGGGTTGGTTCATTATGTATGTCTATCTGGTAGTTAGATAGTGAGGTAACAAGTTTGGGGAGGGTTCGTGTTTCGGCAAGAGCGTCGTTGACGATGAAGAGGCCGATGAAGAGGAGAAGGAGTTGCCAATCTACTCGGGAGAGAATGGAGGCGGTGTGCTGCTTGCGTGAAAAGAGAAGTAAAGCGGCACCTGCAAGTGCGACGATTGGTTTCGGGAAATCGGTTATGAGGAAGAGAATCACGATGATGGTAAGGATGATGCATGTTGCAATGGCGCGGGGTAGTACGAGTGGGACGTCTTCATTGACGAGAGGTTTTATGGGTGTGCTGCGTTCGTCTAACTTAAAGTTAGGGGTGAGGAGAACGATGACGCCCCAGGTAATGAAGAGGGATACGATGACGGGAAGGATGGCAATGAGGAGGTAGTGGGTGAAAGAGAGTTGTAGGACTTCGCCGAGAAGAATGTTTTGAGGGTTGCCGATGAGGGTGGCGGCAGACCCGATGTTGGCTGCACACGCGAGGGCGATGAGATATGGGACGGGATTGAGTTTACGCTCGACACATGCAATGAGGAGGACAGGTGTTGTAGCGAGACAGACAATATCATTGGCAAGGACTGCGGAGAGGAAGGCGATCACGAAGATGACGATGAGGAGGAGGAAACTGGGTGAGAGAGGGGCGGCGATGAGATGGCGGGTAATGAGCGAATAGAGGCCTGACTGGGCGAAGTTGGCGGAGATGACCATGAGTGCGAAGAGAAGGAATATGGTTGAAGCGTCGACGGATTTCCATGCGTTATTGACGGAAAGTTCGTTGGTGAGGAGCATGGCGACGGCGCCGAGGAGTGCGATGCCTGTGCGGTCAACGCGGAGGAATGGGATGCGGCCGAGGATCATGCCGATGTAGACGAGGATGAAGATGGTGATGACGGCTGCAGTCATGAGTTAGTGTTAGTGGTTAGTGTTAGTGGTTAGTGCTAGTGCTAGGGAAGACGCAAGCGAGGTTTGGTTGTGATTGCAGGAAAGTGATGCATGGTTGGAGGATGTTAAATTTTTGGTTATGCGGGCAAGCGGTGTGAGGGCGCGCCGATCGTGGATCGGCGGCTAATGGTGCGTTTTTTCACTTGAACGTATCGTTGAGTTTTTGGTGGTGAATGAGGTTTGAGGGTGTGATGATCCCGAATCGGTGGTTAATTGAAGCATGCAAATTGTTGCGTGTGACGATATAACGATGACTCACGGATATCTTTTGGTATCGGTGTGAGAAGAAATAAACGCAGAAAAATGGATGTGATGGATATGAGCCAAGGCAAAGGTGAGCAGGTTTACCGGACAGAACGGTTTGATGTCATGGAGGTGGATCTGAAGAAACGCAGTGGTGGTGCACTTCGGCGCGGGTATATCAGAACGGCGGATGCGGTGGTTGTTTTGCCTATCATGCCTGCGGATAAGGAGAAAGGTGAAACGGAAGAGAAAGTTGTATTAATCAGGAATGAACGGTTTGCTTTGGGGAAGGTGTTGTGGGAATTGCCAGCGGGGACGCTGGAGCGGGTAAAAAATGAGGCGGATAATGGGGGGGATGATGGGGTGAAAAGTGGGGAGTGGGAGGATATTGATTTGGCGGCTGGGAGAGAATTAGCAGAAGAAACGGGGTATGTGGCTGGAAGAATTGAGCGGATGAGTGGGTTTTATTGCTGCCCGGGCATGGTGACGGAGAAGCTGCATGGGTATTTGGCGAGGGATTTGCGGTTTGTTGGGCAGAAATTAGATGAAACAGAGCAGATTACGACTGTAGTAGTGCCTATGAGTAAGACGATGGAAATGATACAGGCGGGCGAAATTGAGGATGCGAAAAGCATCGCATTGATACTGTTTTATAGCGTATTTAAAAGCTGACGTTGGGAAACAGGTGACGAACGATTATGAGTTTTGAAAATCGCGATTATTATCGGGACACGAGCACGTACGGCGGGATGGGCCGCATGACGAACACGTCGATGGTGACGTGGATTTTGATCATTACGGTCGTGATGTACTTATTGCAGACGATCATGGGTGATGCGATGCGGATGTCGTGGCTGAACCCGACGGAATGGGGGAACTTCAATTTCGATCAGGGATTGAAGGGTGGTCAGGTTTGGAGATTGATCACGTATCAGTTTTTGCATGCTGGTTTTCTGCATATTCTTTTTAATATGCTGATGCTGTACTGGTTTGGGCCAACGATGGAACGATGGTTGGGCTCGAAACGGTTTTTGGCATTCTACTTGTTATGTGGTGCAGCTGGCGCGGTGATGATGACGGTATTGTCGATGATCCCGAACTTGCTGGAATTGGGTGGTGCGACACAGTTGGTGGGCGCATCGGGTGCAATAACGGGGATCATTATTGGTGTGGCGATGATTAGCCCGCCTGAGCAGATGATAAGACTGTTGATCCCGCCGATTCCGATCAAGTTGCGCACGCTGGCTTGGTTTATTGTGGGCATGTCTGTGTTCACTATTATTGTTGGTGGGGCGAATAGTGGTGGCGAGGCGGCTCACTTGGGTGGTGCTGCGTTTGGTTTTGTGCTGCTAAAGTTTCCTTGGTTGCTTGGCTGGGCGAATCGGATTTCGTTTGGCAGTGTGAGTGAGAAGGGACGCGAAGCTCGCCATGCATATAAGCAGCAGAAGAATGAGAATTTTGATGCTGAGGTTGACCGGATTCTTGATAAGGTGAGAGAGCATGGCTTGCACTCACTGACGAAGAAAGAGAAGAAGGTGCTACAGCAGGCAACGAATGATAAACGGAAGAATGTGGGGTAGTCCCGGGAAGAAGAAAAACACAATAAAGAAGCGGAGCGTGAAGTGCTTCGCTTTTTTTGTTGGCTAGAAGTTTGCAGTTTTTTGGGGTGGAGCGGAGAATGTTGAGCGAGATATGCTGATGTTGAATCAATGCTGAAAAGGACGAATCAGTTGGAAGTGAAGATGTTACATATTGTTCGTGAAGGTGGTGGGCTGGGATGTCCTTGCGGTTTAATGAAGCTGAGGGGGTTGCTGGGGATTGAGGATGTGAAAGAGCATGTGATGGTGCTGGGGCGGCAGGCAATTCTGGAAGAATGTGAGGAATTGGGGATAGAGGGCGTTGAGCGGATCGGTACGCCTGGGGGGAGCGGCGTATCGGGGTTCTGGACGATCAGAAAACGGATGCGTGAATTGGGGAATGTGGATGTGGTGAGTTGTGATGATGTGGGCGTGCTTTGGGCGGTGGATCGGGTGATGCGTGGTGCGAAAAAGATTTTGTGGGTGAGTAAATTGCCTGTGGGTAGAAGATTGTGGTGGCTGCGGAAATATTTTGGGAAGCGCGGCGGTGGTCGTGGAATTTGTGTGATCGCGGTGAGTACAGAGGCGATGAAGGGACAGTTGATGAAATTAGGGTTTGATGGGGAGATGATTCGGGTGATTGGTGTGGGTGTGAATGAGGGGAAAATTGAGCGAAATGAGGATGTGCTTAAGAAGCTGCGTGTGAAGTGGGGGGCTGTGGGTAAGGAAATGGATTGCTTTGTGGTTGGCGTGATGAGTGATCGGCCGATGGAGTCGGATACGCGACTGGTGAGTTTGGCGGGTGGGACTGCGAGTATTGTGATGCAATCTAAGTTGGGTAAAGCTTGGCAGTTACGTGTGCTGATCAATCCGACGCACCTGTATCGTGATCGATCGATCAATCTAAATGATGAATTTGGTCATGTGGGCCTGCTGGTACAAGAGAGAGGGACGAGTCGTGGGTGGGAGATTGGCGCGGGGTGTGATGCGTTATTGGTGGTGGGTGAGACGTCGGAGGACAGCTTGGCGTGGGCGTGTGCGAGCGGGAAGCCGGTGATGTGTGAGAATGATCCGAGGCTGAGGGAACTGGTGGGTGCGGAAGAAAGTGGCGTGGTAATGTTTGAGGGGAATGACCTGCGGAAGCCTAGCGATCAGATCACGAAGTGGGCGATGGATGGGGGGATGCGTGAGGTGAATGGGAAGCAAAGTCGCGAATGGGCACTGAAGCGATTCGGATTAAGTGAGCAAAGAGAACGATTTGGCATGGTGATACGGGAATTATGCGGAGCGTGAAAGCGGGGATAAGGGGTGGTCATGAGGAGTGGTATTGAGGGAGAAATCGGGTGTTTAAAGTCGGGTAGACTTGATATACAGGTGAGAGATAAGACTTGACGAAATATCTGTAATAGGTAGAGTTATGTCAATTCACAGGTTTATGAATGATGATATTTATGAAGATTTCATGAGACTTGTGTGAAAGCTGCTGAGCGGCTGTGATTGGAGCTGAAAAGAGCTTTGAAAGCAGGGTTTGAGTGGCGAGATAAATATTAGACTATTGCCCTTCGATATCATGGATTGATATCGGAGATATAACCGGCACGAACCCGGGTGAGACCTGGTCTGCCGCTGACTGTTGGCGAGGGCGTCCAAATGTGAGGACGTTAGCGTCGCAGACGTCTGGAAGATGTGACTGATTAAGAGGTTACGGACAGGCGGAATAAATCAAACGATGGACAACATTGGCTGCGTGAGCGGCTGATTATGAAGCAAATTAGAACGGCTGAAAAACCGGTATAAATAGAGCGCCAACGGGGAAGTATGGATTGGGGAATTTGAGCGTGGTGGTAGATGGGTTGGCGTAGCAGAAGCACGGCATGAGTCGTGGCGCACGGTGAAAGCCTTTTCATTTAAGATTTATTCGCTGTCATATCCAGAAATAGCGGTGGAGATCCGGATTATCAGGTGACTGATAATGAGGTATGCCCGTGACCGTGCCCCAACACCGATTGGTGTGGTGCTATTTGATGCACTGAATGCTGATTGGAGAGAAGGGGTACTTTAGACCATGATAAACACGTTAGATTTTGTGATTACCCAACTGGGTCAGGTTCAGCCTGAAGCGCATAATGCGTGGTGGCCTTTGGATCAGAGTGACTATGTAGTTGGGATTCTTGCGGGGATTTGTGCGGCGATATCTGTGCTGATCGTCATGAGAGTGACGGGCAGACAGACGATTGCTCGTGCTCAAAAAGAGGGTCAGGATATTGTTGATCGAGCAAGATCTGAGGGGGAAACACTTCGCAAGCAGTTGGAATTGGATGCTCGTAATGAGCAGGCAGCGAGACGTGAAACTTTTGAGAAGGAAGTTGAGGCTTCCCGGAATGAGCAGAAGGACGTCGAACGTCGTCTGACGAAACGTGAAGACAATCTGGATCGCAAACTAGATACGCTGACGACCAAAGAGAAGTATCTGGTTGATCTGGATAACAAAATCAAAAGTCGTGAAGGTCAGGTCAACAAGCGTGAAGGCGAGTTGAAAGACCTGATCGTAAAGCATGAGCAGATCATTGATGAAGCTGAGAAAGAGAAGAAACAAGTTCTTTTGCGTATCAGCAGCATGAGTGAAGAAGAAGCACGTAAAGAAGCACTCAAGGCGGTTGAGCGTGAGTGTCAGCATGAAGCGGGACAGTTGGTCCAGCGGATTACGGATCGTGCTGAAGAAGAAGCGAAAGAGAATAGCCAAAAGATTACGTTGATGGCGATTCAGCGATATGCTTCTGAGCATGTTTCTGATTCGACGGTTAGCGCGATTGCGATCCCGAGTGATGACATGAAGGGTCGTGTGATTGGTCGTGAAGGCCGCAATATCCGTGCGTTTGAGAAGGCGACGGGTGTTGATGTGATTGTGGATGACACGCCGGGCGTTGTGGTGGTGAGCTGCTTTGATCCGGTGAGAAGAGCGATTGCTGCGGAAGCGCTGCAGAAATTGCTTGATGATGGTCGTATCCACCCGGCTCGTATCGAAGAGATTGTTGAGCAGATCACGAAGGAAACACAACAAAGAATCATCAAGCTCGGTAAAGATGCTTGTATTGAAGCGAATATTCAGGGCTTGCACCCACGTATTGCTGAGATGATGGGTCGCTTGCACTACCGTATGTCATACGGTCAGAACATTCTGCGTCACTCGATTGAGGTGTCGTACCTGTGTCAGACGATTGCTGATGAGCTTGGTCTGGACGGTGAGATGGCACGTCGTTGTGGCTTCTTGCACGACATCGGTAAGGCGATGGACCATGAAATCGAGGGTGGTCACCCTGCGATTGGTATGGAATTCTGTAAGAAGTTTGGCGAGAAAGAAGCTGTGCTGAATGCGATCGGTGGACACCATAATGATATTCCAGCGACGACGCCATACACGCCGATAGTGATGGCAGCGGACGCGATCAGTGGTGCGAGACCTGGTGCGAGACGCGAGACGCTTGAGAAGTATGTGAAGCGTCTTGAGCAGCTTGAAGGCATTGCGACGAGCCATAAGGGCGTGAATACAGCGTATGCGATTCAGGCTGGCCGTGAGGTTCGCGTAATCGTCGATCCGGACAATATTGACGATTCAACCTGTGCATATATCGCACGTGATATCGCGAAACGGGTGAGTGAAGAAATGACTTTCCCAGGCGAAATCAAGGTTACAGTGATGCGTGAAATGAGAACAGTTGAATACGCACGCTAATTCGAAGATAATGCCGAGACAATTGAAGATTAACTCTGCAATTTATATACGCTGTGAGTGAGAGGTGTGAGGGCCTTTTGCTCCATAAAAAAGCGTATGTGCGGGAGGCCCGGACGTGGCGGCGTCCGGGCCCACTTTTTTTTAGGGGGATCTACGTCTTACAAACAACATCTTTAACAAAGCAGACGAATCTATAGCAATTAACGACATACAGACAATTGCATGAGATTCACAAAATCGCAATGAGTGTTTAAACAATCAACTCTTTATTATCTTTGCGAAGTCTCGTATTCACTCCACGGCAATTTTCACTTGCTCATTTCATGGTGGTCTACATAAAAGCCAAAAGCCATACACTTAGGTTTGCCCATAAAAAAGGCAACCTTTTTAATGTGGTTGCCTTTTGGAAATTTGCAGGAACTTACGCTCTTTTGCGTGAACGTCGAGTTAACATCGGGACCCCCATTCCAGCCAACATCATCAACGCAGTAGGTTCAGGCAATGCGATACTATCCAGCGGAAGTGCGACTGAGATATCTTTCAATGTGATTCCGCCTGCAACTGAACCATTCGGCGTAGATAAAGCTAAAATAGTTCCTGCTTTAATTAATATTTCATCACGCTCTAAGCCACCAAAATTGATGGTGTAATCATCTGAACCAAATCCGGGTACATCAAAGGTGATGCTATTACTGTTTTGAGTAAAATAATCAGAATCGTAACCTTCTAAGCTGTCGAATGGATTATCACCTGCAACGAATGTGAGTGAAACCAAATCATCGTTAAAGCCAGTGTTCTCAAGACCGACGACGATGGAACTCAAAACAACATCATGATCAAACCAGAAATTAATTGATTCATCAGTTCCATTGATGCGTAACCGCTGCGAACTAGATTGTAGATTTTCTGCATCTGAAAGAATGCCGATGCCTTCACTGGTTACAGCCAATGCTGCATTGCTGCCGACAGCTTCAATGGACATTGCAACATCCATGTTAGTAAACGTTGCATTGCTGGTGTTTAATGTGACAGGAGTAGTCATTTTCATTGAAAATGCTACGGTTTGATAAAGCGCCTCAACAGCTCGGCCTGTGGAACGAACGGTTCCCTGTTTTGCACCACTCTCTTGTAACCAATTGCGCAAATCTTTACCCATATTGGCCGCAATATCAAAGTTTTGCTTAGTAAAATCACCTGCCAACAGGTTATTGGTTTCGCCAATATCATTGGAAAGATCGTAAAGCTCGTAACCCTCTGTTTCATAGTTGTAATGCAGCTTATAACGTTTGTCGCCAAAACGTTTGTTAATCACTGAGGTTGGATGCTTCATGTAATTTTGCCAATAACCAGGCATATGCCAATAAAGCGAATCACGATCAAGACTGCTCTCCTGCCCTTTCAGGATACCGGCAAATGATTCTCCATCTACTTCATGTACTGTTGGATCTGGTAAATCAGCACCTGCAAAATCAGCAAATGTACTATAAATATCGATAGCATGAACAGCTTCATCACTTATCGCTCCGGAAGCGATCGTGCCGGGCATGCTTGCAATTAAAGGCACACGTAAGCCGCCTTCATACATCGTGTGTTTTGTACTACGTAAAGGTGTATTTACAGTACCGCCTTCATATCCGCCGTTATCAGAATACAACATAACGAGTGTATTATCTGCAATACTGTCACTTTGATTGCCATCACCATTCGGATCATACAGTGCATCCATGATGCGTCCAATGGCGATATCCAATCCCTCAACAAAACCTGCGTAATCTGCATTTGTATGAAGTGATCCAGCACTGCTTTTTGCTTCATATTTTGCTTTCAAGTCAGTACGAGAGATGATTGGAACATGCACTGCTTGAAAAGCCATTTGCATGTAAAATGGTTCGCTGCCATTTGCGTGATTCGCGATGTAGTCTATCCCCGCATCACCCATTGCATCTGTTAAATGTTTGGCTGTTCCAACCAATGAATCAACATCACTGTCGTTTTGGTAAGGCTTTAAATGTTTATCGATGTATGCCTGTGTGTATGGGATTGCATATGCATCATAAGTTGGTTTATCAAAGGACCAATGGCCATTTTCTTCTTTGGCATGGTAAGTATTACCATGCCAGACCCTCATGTTTAAATCGTAACCATGTGCAGTATCTAATTGATTACGATCACCCATCGCATGAGTTTTACCGAAGTGGGCTGTGGTATAACCTTCGGTTTTAAGTGTTTCAGCAACCGTCGTGGTTACTTTCCGTATCACCGTTCTTTGATCCGGTGCAACAATCAATGAGTTCTGTTTGTTGTTGATATTACCTACACAATACAGGTCTGTTTTAGGAGCATATTGACCTAAAATCAATGATGCACGAGTAGGCGCACTGTTCGGTTGTGAATAGGCAGAATTGAAGGACATGCCCATATCTGCCAATCGCGCAATATTTGGCGTTTCATAATAAGTTGAACTGTTTCCCATGTTGGTTGCGTTGGTACTAACATCTGTCCAACCTAAATCATCAGCGCATAATAAAACAATATTCGGCTTGCTTGGCGTTTCTGCGGCTGCATGACCTGCTAATAAAAGCAACCCAGCATATAAAGTCTTATTAATTTGCTTTTGACATAATTTATGACACTGATCTAACGTTCTTAAAAGCACGCACCACTCCTTCCAATGACTACAGTAGTAATAAAATTCGTTTCGAGAAAACTCGATAACATTGATTAATCATCTGTTATGCTTATATTTTCCTACTCAAATTTTTGTGATGAGATAACAGCAGATATCGACTGACAAGCAACAACAAAACGCGTGTGTTATATCTTTCAGATAGAAGCATTAACATAATGCTCATTTCTAGATCATATTTAGGTTGCCAGCTAACCCTTTATCGTGACATCTATTTGCAATATCGTGATATTCAATTGGTACCGAATTGCCTCTAAATTATTTCGAGCGTGAAATTTTAGCTATTTTATCTTTGAATATGCTTATACTTAACTAACTTAACAGCTACTTGGGATTACTTAAGTACTGCATGCTTGTTCATCAAAACCAAAGATCCAGACTTATTACAATCCACCATGCTCTGATCGTTGAGTTAACGGCATGAGAGTTTTTGG
Organism: Planctomycetota bacterium; assembly: GCA_016350165.1. Lineage (GTDB taxonomy): Bacteria > Planctomycetota > Phycisphaerae > Phycisphaerales > Phycisphaeraceae > Poriferisphaera. The sequence goes on from CP066225.1 coordinate 1,392,118, forward strand.
ACAGCGCATCCACTTCTGAAATAAAACAGTATTTCAGCGTAAGGCTATTCGGAAGCAAATCTCATTTATGCCCCCATATGAAGGTTGTTATTACCGCACATTGTGTATTCATAATACGTGAAAGATTGGTCTTGCAAGCTTTGTATGGTATTGAGAGAATGTATTTCCATCTGGAGAGAGCCTGCTTTCTGCTCATATCCAATTAACTGAATGATTGATATTGGCCAGTAGCTGAAAGGCGAACCTATGGCGACTCTTGAATCACGAACTCTAAGATGTCCGCAATGCCATGCGATCATGGAAGAGGGTTGTTTGCCGGTGACGCAGGGGCTGACTTGGATTAAGGGGCGTAATGCAGAGGGAAATAAGTTTGCGGAGAACTTGCCGGGGACACATGCGGTGATGCGGCCGAACCATATCATGGCTTGGCGATGTCGGAAGTGCCACGTGATCACGTTTAAGTATGGGAAATCGCTGGAACAGAAGCCTTCATGGCAACGGCAGCAGGAAGATATGGTTGCGGCGAATGATGCTGCGAAAGCTGATGCGGAAGAAACGCAGGAAGCTGAAGTCTGAGTTTATTGAATTGAGTTGTATTAGTTTTGACGAGCGTGATTTTGATTGCGTTAGTTGTTGTATGGTCTAAAAAGGTAGTGGATTCTGTGGTGAATTTTGGGTTATGATGTTGGTATGAGTAAGCCAGTTTTGATTGTCGGGGTTAATGCGCGTGCGGCAGCGATGAGTGCGCTAAAACTTGGGTATGAGCCGTGGGTTGTCGATTGCGTGGGTTGTCGTGATCTGCAACAGGTTGCGCATACGATGAAGATCGCGTTGCGTGATTATCCAGCAAAATTGCCTGCGATGATTGATAAAGCACCGAAGAGTGCAGCGGTGATGATGTCGGGAGATTTGGAAAACTATCCGGATATATGGGAAGCGATTACATTCGGGAGAGAAGTGATTGGCAGTGGTGCGGATGCGGTGAGAGCGTCGCGGATGGTTGGTGCGTTGAATGCGATCGAGCCATCGAAGGGGGTGAAGCTGTGCAAGATTAAGGTTGATGGTGGTTTGATTGGGAAATTGACGTCACAAATCTTTGGAATATTTGATCGACGGAAATATCTGGTGAAGCCAATTGCGGGGAGTGGGGGCATGGGAGTGAAGTTTTGGGAGAAGGGAACTCCAATTGGGAAGAAATATTATTTACAGGAGTATGTGCAGGGTATTCCGGTTGGTATTGCATTTCGAGCTGATGGATGGAGCGTGCAGTATGTGGGGGCATGTGAGATGATTTCGGGGGATAGAGCATTTGGTGCGAAGGATTTTAGTTATGTGGGGTCTATTGGTGAGATAGAGCTATCCGAAGATGCAAGAGCGGCGGTGAGTCAGATTGCGGTTGCGATGACACAACGGCATGATTTGAGGGGTGCATTTAATATTGATTTCATGATGGATTTTGCAGGGAAACTGTGGCCGATTGAAGTGAATCCGAGGTATTCTGCTGGGATGGAAATTTTGGAGAAGGTGTCGGGGAGTTCGGTGTTTGATGAATTACCTTCGAGTAGTAAAAAGAAGGGAGATGAGCAGACTTCACTCAAATGGGGCAAAGCGCTGATTAGAGCGAAAGAAGATTGTATTGCGCCAGATTTGTTTAGTGTGTTGGGTTCGCAGTGGGTTGCGAATGTGCCTGATGAAGGTGTGAAGGTTGCGAAAGGGATGCCGATCTGTTCGGTGATTGCGGATGGCCGGACGAGGGATGAGGTTTATGATGACCTTAAAAACAAGGCGAAAAAGATTTATGAAGCGATAAAAACAGGATGAAGTCAAGAGGGATGAGGGCGTGCCGATCATAGATCGGCGGCTATTAGATGAATAGGTATAAAAAAAGACGACTTAAAGTAGTCGTCTTTTTCATTTGGTTTTAATTAGATGTTTAAGCAGTTGGAACTGAGCCGAATTTGCGTTGACGGTTTGCGAAAGCATCGAACGCTTTTTGTAATTCGGCGAGATCAAATTCTGGCCAACAGCATTCAGCGATGTAGAGTTCAGCGTATGAGATCTGCCAGAGCAGATAGTTTGAGAGACGCATCTCGCCAGCGGTGCGGATGAGAAGGTCAGGGTCAGGGAGACCTGCGGTGTAGAGGTTTGAACTAATCAGCGCTTCGTCGATTTGGGATGGTTTGAGTTCGCCTGCTTCGATTTGCTTGGCGATTTGTTGAACAGCATTGGCGATCTCTGCACGTGAGCCATAGTTGATGGCGAGTGAGAGGGTCATGCCGGTGTTGTTCTTGGTGAGCTCAACGGTGCGATCGATTTCGTCGATCACGTTTTGAGGTAAACCATCGCGGCTACCGAGCTGACGGAATTGGATGTTATTGTCGATCATCGTCTTGCGTTCAGAGATGAGATACTCGACGTAAAGATCCATAAGGAAGTCGACTTCGGTTTGTTCGCGAGTCCAGTTTTCAGTGGAGAATGAGTAAAGGGTCAGCGCTTCGATGCCGAGTTCAGCAAGTTCGGTAACGATGGGGCGTACAGCTTCGGCACCTTTGCGGTGGCCGTAGGTACGGTTCATGCCACGAGCTTGCGCCCAGCGGCCGTTACCATCCATGATGATTGCGACATGCTTGGGGAGCTTGTCGGGGTCGATGTTTTTTAGCTTGGAAACTTCATCTCGAAGCATTCAACGATCCTTACTGGCATCAAACGTCAGTGAATGAGTCGCACTGTTAAGTTTATTGTATCCAATGAATCTGGGGTTGTGGTTCAGTAATGACTGAGACAATTCCCATACAAATCAGCGAATTTAGCGATAACGGGGTTATCGGAGAACTGACTGATCACGACGTGGGCCTACGGAAGCGAAGACTACTGGGACGCCGATTTCAGCTTCGATGCGAGCAATGTATGCCTTTGCGTTCTCAGGCAGTTCATCGAACGATCTACATTCATCGACAGGTTCTTCAAAGCCCGGCAATGATTCGAAGACAGGTTTTGCCTTTGCTAATACGTCGTTATCAGCAGGGAAGTTCGTGAGCTTCTCGCCATCAACTTCGTAAGCGGTACAGATCTTGAGTTCTTTGAGTCCTGAGAGAACGTCAAGGAGCATGAGTGCGATGTGTGATGCACCTGACACTGAGACGGTGTACTTGAGGGCAACGAGGTCGAGCCAACCGCAGCGACGTGGGCGGCCAGTTGTTGTGCCATATTCGTGACCAACTTCGCGGATACGTTCGCCGATTTCATCGTGAAGCTCTGTAGGCATTGGGCCTTCACCGACGCGTGTCTGGTAGGCTTTGACGATGCCGATGACGTTGTTGAGGTTACGGCCAGGGAAGGCAGCACCGGTGTGAACGCCGAGGGATGAACAGTTTGATGAAGTGACGTATGGGTACGTGCCGTGATCGATGTCGAGAAGATTCGCGTTTGCACCTTCGAAGAGGAATCGATCGCCGCCACGAAGTTTTTCATGGATAAGTGAGGATGTGTCCGTGACCATTGGGCCGAGGACTTCCATGCACTTACGAAGCATTGCGATGATTTCGTCTGCATTTACAGGGGTGTATTCGAGGTTGTGCGGAGCAGCGAGTGCTGAGAGGAGTGTGTTCTTGAACTCAACAATGCGGTTTACTTTTGCAACCAGTTTTGCATCGTCAGTGAGATCACCCATGCGAATAGCGTTGAGGCGGATGGCTTTATCTGCGTAACAAGGACCGATGCCACGGCCAGTTGTGCCGATTGGAGCTTTGGAAGATTCTTCAAGCAGGCGGTCTTCGATTTTGTGCCATGGGAGAACGACATGTGCACGGTCAGAGATCTTGAGATTCTCTGCATCGACCTGTTTACCACGCTCACGGAGTTCGAGAACTTCCTTGAGGAGCTGTTCAGGGTCAATGACGACACCGTTGCCGAGGATATTTGTTTTGCCGGAGTAAAGCATACCTGAGGGCAGCAGGTGAAGCTTGTAGGTTTCGTCGCCGACGCAGACGGTATGACCAGCGTTAGCGCCGCCGTTGTAACGGACGACTGTGTCGAAGCCAACGGTGAGCAGGTCAACGACCTTGCCTTTGCCTTCGTCACCCCATTGGAGGCCGACGATGGCGGAGTGGCCGGTGGCAAGGCCCATGGATTCGAGAAGCTGCTGTGCAGACGGTTCGGTGGTTTTGTTACTCATTTCAGAGGCTACTTCAGAGGTCATCATATTACTCTCGTAAGGTCGGTATCCGACACAACCGGAAATACGAACCCCATGCCAAGCGTAAATGACGCTGGTGGGAGGCTCAGGATTTTCCCTAGATTTTGAATCGTGCCAAAACAGTGGCAGGGCTCAAAAAGCCCGATTTTATCACGATGTTAAGCGAAGATACAGCCGACTGGAAATTAAGAATAAAAGTGGCATAAGATCAAAATATCAGAAGATGGTTGTCAGGGGGAATAGGATGTTATAAAACACGGTTGTATCTGTTGTTTCATGACCTTTCGGGCTTTTATATGTGTGTTTTGCATGTGCCTGAGAAAACGATCTGTGAGTCTACGAGGATTTTGCCAGTAGGTAACGATTTCCTGCTGCAAGGGTCAAAGATCGGCTCGGGCGACAGGCAAGAACCTTTTGAGATTCATTAGCGAGAACCAGAAAGATGATTTATTCGAATGCTTGTGCGTACGCGATTCGTGCGATGACACGTTTGGCCATGCTCCGACCTGATGGCTATGTGCTCTTGGACGAACTCTGCGAGGGATCAGATCTTCCACGTCATTTTGTTGCCAAGATCTTCCAGGATCTGGTCAGAAAGGGTTTGCTGACCAGTGCGAAGGGTCGAGGCGGCGGATTTGCTCTGGCCAGACGGCCTCATGAGATCCGCTTATTGGACATCATGGAAGTGGTCGACGGTACGCGTGGACTGGAAAAATGTGTTGTCGGTATGGCTGAGTGCAATAGCGAACAGCCTTGCCCGCTTCATGACAAATGGGCACCGATCCGTGATGAGCTCAATGAGTTCCTCGAAGGGACGATGCTGGATCAAATGAGTGAGACTTTGTTGCGTAAGCTTGAGTTGCTTGGGACACCCGTTCCATCGCTGACTCGTGAAAGCAAGCCAATCAAACGCGAAGACGAGGCACCGAACGCGGCACCTGAAGCACCGCTGACGCCTCCAACGTTTGAATAAGTTTCATAAAACAAAATCAACATGAAAAACGCAGAGCTTAATTGGCTCTGCGTTTTTTTTCGCGTATTTAAAACCATCATAAATTCCGCACGTCATCTCAGATACACCAGTTCTTACAACAAAATTGTTTAAACAACGGAATTGTTCATATTCACTTCATTTTTCCGGAGCTATCTTATGGTTAGATTTATTTCTACTTTATGCATGCTATTGATTTGTTGCCTACAAATTGGCTGCGTATCCAGTTATGTAACGCCAAGCAAAGGAGTGTCATTAAGCAAGATTGATAACCACAGGATTAAAAGAGCCTATCAAAGTGAGCCTGCTGCACAGTTTCCTTCTAATATTGTATTAGTCCGTGCACAAAAAACTCCAGATTATTATCAAAATCGTGGACACTTTGAGTTACCACGGAACACTGTGGCTGAGCAAGCTGCGTTTAACGAATCTATTTCGAAACTGCCTTTGGTTGCAAACATCAGCCGATTAAGTCCGTTACTATCACCTGAGTATGCGGCTGATATTGAGGAAATACGTACAGCTGCGGCCCCGATGAAGGCGGATATGATTGCGTTATATACGGTTGATACGGAAGCGAAGGTACATGATTACGATGTTGGGCCTTTGAATATTCTGGCATTGGGCTTCATTCCGAATCAAGAAGCGAGAGCGACAGCCACCGCTTCATTATTGCTCGTGGATGTAAGAACTGGATATATTTACGGCTCGTCAGAAGCAAGTGCAAGCCACAAGAAAACCTCGAACGTCTGGCTGAGCAGACAGGCTCAAAATGAATCGATTGAGCAGGCTGAAACTGAGGCGTATGAGAAATTGATTGAAGAGTTTGCAGATTTGTGGTGTGGCGTGGCGAATGAGCACTTAGGCACACGCTAGGCCAAGAAAGATGAAGGCGAGCGAGAAAGGGCAATAAATCTGCAATGATCGTGGAAGATTGGGGCACTGGGGCCTTAAATGTGAAATCTATCCCCAAACTGGTTATCTTGCGTACATGAGTGCCAAAAACAAAAAAAAGAAGGTCAATGTCCTAGTCATCGGTAGCGGCGGCCGCGAGCATGCAATTGGGTGGAAGCTAAAACAGTCTAAACGCTGTGGTGCACTCCACTTCGCTCCCGGTAACGGCGGTACGGCAGGTCTCGGCAAAAATGTCGCGACTATCAATCCGGACCGAGTCGATACGAAAACCGTTGATGATATCGACTACTACTGCAGACAGAACAATATTGATCTAGTCGTGATCGGTCCTGAAGATCCACTATCCCAAGGCTTGGCTGATCGTCTGGAAAAAGAAGGTCGCATGATCTTCGGCCCAGTCGCTGCTGCTGCGAAGCTTGAAGGTGATAAAGCATATGCCAAACAGTTGATGAAGGCTGTGTCGATCCCAACGGCTGATGCTCGCGTCTTCAAGGAATACTCAGTTGCTGAAAACTATGTGAAATCACGTGAAACACCGGTCGTCGTCAAAGCTGCTGGCTTGGCGAAGGGCAAAGGTGTGATCGTTTGTGATGACACGAATCAGGCACTCGACGCACTGGCTCAGTGCATGAAAAACAAATCTTTCGGCGATGCTGGCGATACCGTCATCGTTGAAGAGCGTTTGTCTGGTCAGGAAGTTTCGATCCTTGCACTGGTTGATGGCCGCAATATCTATGTGCTCGACCCATCACAAGACCACAAGCAAGCAAACGAAGGCGACACCGGCCCAAACACCGGCGGCATGGGTGCTTACTGCCCTACCCCATTGGTGAATGACAAGCTGATGATGGCGATTGAACGTGAAATCCTTGTGCCAACCGTCGATGCACTGCGTCGTGAAGGTATTGAGTATAAGGGCGTACTTTATGCAGGTCTGATGCTAACTGCTGGCGGCCCAAAGGTACTTGAATACAACTGCCGCTTTGGTGATCCTGAAACACAGCCTTTGATGATGCGTTTGAAAGGCGACTTGCTTGAGATCATGATAGCGACTGCTCAAGGCACTTTAGATCAGGTCGATCTCTCATGGGATCAACGTTACTGCTGCTGCGTCGTCATGGCTTCAGGAGGCTATCCTGGCCGTTACAATGCGAATAAGACCATCAAGGGCATCGAAGAAGCAGAATCTGATCCCGATGTGAAGGTCTTCCATGCAGGCACTCGCAAATCGAAAGATGAGGTTATCTCAGCAGGTGGCCGTGTCTTAAATGTTTGTGCGATGGGCAAGGATCTGAAAGAAGCACAGGAAAAGGCAAACGCTGCTTGTGCGAAGATCAGTTTCGATGGGGCTTGGTACCGCAAGGACATCGGCTGGCGTGTGATGAAATAGCATCAGCACTCAAAATTAAACGAATAAAACTGGCATTAGCAATGATGCCAGTTTTTTCTTTTTAGGCCTAGGGTTTACGCCAAATCAGATCAAATGAATACCCACGCGGATGTACAGAACCTAAAATGAATCCAAAGCAAATCGCAATTTTTCTTTCACGGTTTAATATGTACATGCTTTGGATTGAGGGATCATTATGAATACAGGGTCTAAATCACAGGGACACAATCTTGACGGGCTTTCACTGATCATTGTGGAAGACGATTTTGTCGTGGCTCAATCACTTTCCGACTTACTAGAAGCTTTCGGTGCAGCATTTGTCGACATGGCTTCAAACATCGACCAGGCACTTAAGAAAATCGATCAACGATCGTTTAATGCTGCGGTGCTCGATGTGAATTTGCTAGGTGGCAATGTTGAGCCTGTTGCTTTGAAGCTCGAAGAAATCGGCGTTCCCTTTTTATTCGTCACTGGCTACGCATCACGCGACATGCTTCCACCTGAATTGCAAAAACATCCAGTACTGCTGAAACCTGTCAATCCAGATGAAATGCTTGATCTTTTGTGCCAACTGATAGAGCAGACGCAAGCAGATTAAGTCGGATCAATTCTGTTACTGTCTCTGCGCCACGAACAAATGCTCCAACACATATCTCACAACTTTTCAACAAAATGATCAATGCATATTAAATGAACAACACATACAAAATGATGGGATATTTATTTTTTGCGCGTTTAGCACACCGTACTAATGTTCGTGATGAATAGCACAAAACTTTCAATTCTTTATATGAAACAATCTCAGTCAGATTAATCTGAATTTTCAGAATGAACTCCCTAGTTACACACCAACGATAATCATTCAAATGATAAAGCCGGGTTTAAACCTTATTAAAATAGGCTAACCTATTTCAACCACTATTATTCTCCATTGCGCGATAATCCAAAAACTACCTCCAGATACAGCCATTGATTAGATACGAATCTCGTATCACATCAATTTCTCCAATCACCTGACCATTCTGACTAGTTTCTCTAGTTCAACTAATCGTATGTTGAGCTGCTGAAATAAAATGCCACCACAAGTGAATATGCTTGAAAAATTTGCCGTTGCGGTTACCTTGGTAGGCATTATTGTCGGCTACTTGTGTCTTTCGGGAGTGGATATTCGAAAGATTACGGTCAGCTTTGATTATTTCTACGCATTAACCCTCCGTTCCGGTGGATGGATGATCGTACGACGTGGTTTTACATTAATAGAGTTGTTAGTAGTGATTTCCATCATTGGATTGCTCGTCGGTATTCTTTTGCCTGCACTTTCAGCAGCCAGAGACACGGCAATCACACTAAAATGTGCAACTCAGATGAAGCAGCTCGGCCAAGGTTTCATGACCTACACCGGCGACTTCAACGATCGCATCCCTTACGCAGGAATACGTGAGGTTGATGGTAATGTTATACGTCACTTGAGTTATGACGATTTAATTGCTGACTACATCGGCAACTCACTTGATTACAAGAAGAAGAGCTACAACGGCTTACTTGGCAGGGATACATTCCCACTTCTAGTTTGCCCAGCAGACCCAACCGAGGAAAGCGAAGCACGAGCAATTCGTAGCTATTCAATGGTTCAAGGTTATCAAAAGACTTCAGAAATGAAGGCTCACCTGCAACCTGAAGGTGTCGGAATCATCACAAGTCATGATCCAAATCAAGAAAGTAACTACACACTCCCATTTATCCTCACAGGTACCGATATCCCAAACCAGTCAGGAACGCTGATTCTTTCTGAGAGAATCTATACGCCCAAGCAAGATAATGCGTTGTTATACAACAGGCAGGGCCAATTTTCAGATACACGTACTGCGGTACTCAGAAGAATCAAAGATCAACTAAAAAGTAATTTTGTTTCTGACATACAATTACCGCATGGCACAACGAACCAACCAAGATACAACTATCTATATGTAGACAGTCACGTAGAAACCAAAGCACCTGAATCTACGATCGGTAAAGACGCTACGATCGACGACAAACATTCAATGGGCCAATGGACACGTGACCCAAGCGATTGAGCTTGAACGTAACCAAGAGAGACTCAACAAGAAGACAAACATTAAGTTACTTAATGAGGGACTACGAGATGAATAAATCTTTCAATACATGGACCACGAGTGCTTTGCTCGCAACCGCGATGGCGCTCCCAATGGTCATCAGCAGCAACGCCTCTGCGAGCACGATTCTTGCAGAAGAATATGACGTCTTCCACAGACAAGCTGGTAGAGAACATAAATCAGTTGGCCAGATTACTGCGTATACAACTGTTGACTGGGCTGACCCAGTAATTAACAAACCAATTCTAGGTCCAGTCGGCGGCTACAGTTCAGGTACTGTCATTGGCGACCAATGGTTCCTAACTGCAGGCCACTGTGTTTCTGTACAAAGCATTGCCGAAAGACAAGGATTCCACACAATAAGTGTGGATGGTGCAACTTACGTCGCAGAAGAATGGTACACGCCATCCGAATGGAAATATTCACTCCGTGAAGGTGCTGATATTGCTTTAATCAAAATCAAAGGCACATTCAACGATGAAATCCCACGTATGAAAGTCAATGGCCTACAAGGCGGCTTTGTCAACGGTAAATGGGAAGAAAATGGCGCTCTTGCTGGCAGTTCAATCGACCCCACAAACAAAGCTTTCGAAGCTGTTGGATATGGCCAAACTGGTACAGGCACAAGTGGTCAAATTGCTGGAAGTGGCGGAACCCGCCGCGCATCATGGAATCGTTTTGACCTCACACAAACCGGTATCAAAGAACTAACCGGCGAATTAGGCGTAACGAATCCTGAAAGATTTCTGATGGGCGATTTTGATTCGGGTATCGCTATGGGCTACCTCACCGAAATGTCCGAAAACAATCCTAACTTCAACTGGGATACCGACTACAAGACCGTCTTGGAAAGTTCTATTGCATCTGGTGACTCAGGCGGCCCAGCTTACATTGGCGGACAGATCGTTGGTGTTACATCTTGGGGCCTAGGCCATAAAGATGGTAATACAAACTCATCCTTCAGTGATGTCTTTGGGTTCACCGCTACAGCGCCTTGGGCCCAGTGGATGGTCGATATCATGCACGGCGACACAAGCGCTTCGCAAACCGGTTCTCCATTCGTAACCATATTTGCAAACGGTCCTGATGGTGACCTAAACGACGCTCTACTCTCAGAAGTTCTTCGTGTACAACAGGCACTCGAAGATGCTGATCTTGAAGACAAGTTTTTCCTCCACCCACGCTACAACAGCGAATCAATGTTATTTGCTGGCGAATGGGAAACTGAAAATATGAACAAGAACGCTCTCACTTATGGCGATCTTGAGCGCATCTATGGTGCAGACCATGGCATCACACTTGGCTACGAAGTCCCAGAGCCAACCTCACTTGCACTGCTCGGTCTTGGCGGCCTCGCAATGCTCCGTCGTCGTAAATAATCACGACAACACATAAACAAATAAAAAGAGCGGCCTTCACGGTCGCTCTTTTTTTATCATTTCATTTCATCACCCATCAATACCCTTCATAAGGCAACCAATACCGCGATATCGGCTGCTCCCACTTCAATCCTCGTTTCTCATACAGCGCAACATGCCCATCAAAAAACTGCACGTTCAACGTCCCATCCCAATTACCTGCCTCACCATGACGATGCCTTCCCGTCGCTGAACGATGATCTTTCGACTTCAAATCACGCTCATCCGAATCCACAAACTGATACGTCTTGGCAGGATCAGTCAAATCAGCCAAACGTAACGGCGTCCGATACCAGCCATATGCCTTCGAATATTCCATCTCTGGGTGCATCTTCAAATACAACTCGCGCTGCCTGATCACCGACCCCGAATAAGCTTGCCATGATTTTGATCCATCAAAACTATTCATCGCATACCCAAGCTTATTTTGCATTCTCGCTTCATCTTGACTCAACGGACAGAACAAGCTCGGCAAGTTTAAATCTAATTTCTTTTGCGATGCAACAGGAGCCACACCCCTTCCCTTCACATCAATATATTCATCCAATAGCTGCTCCCAATTCCTCACAATCCCATTCGCATCCATCACGTAATTCAACGGCAACATCTCGTCATGTTCCATCGCATACAACTGCGAACTCACATGCAGCTTCTTCAAATTGGCACTACACAATAACTGCCGCATCGCACCCCGTGACATCGAAATTGCAGGAATGATAAGAGCAATCAGAACCACAATCACGACCAATACGATCACAACTTCTATGATTGAAAATCCACCACGTCCTTTAGTACTCATACAACACAACCCCATTTTTCAACCGCCAACTAACTAGTGACCTCCCCCCTTGCATCATTTACACCTTTGCTATGCCTCCCCCCTCCACATCGAATCATTTAGCCCCTATATTTACAGCCCGAAACAGTTATCCTCAAAATGAATCCCCTTACACTACGTCATCTCAAAACGATAGTCTGCATCCCATAACCAAATCACATCCCATAAATGCGCATACAAAAACACCGCCCACAATTGCGAGCGGTGCTTGAAAACCGTCAAACCAGGTCCCGCCCCGATTTGAGTTAGCAGCTATGTACTGCTCGTTTCACAAAGCTAGGCCGATCCGTCGTAATCGAATCAACACCCATCTTCGTATAACGCTTTGCAACATGCGGACTATTGATCGTCCACACATGATAAGAATAACCAGCCGCCTTGATTTGATCAATATACGACTGTTCAACTCGATACACCACATTAATATCCATGCCATCCGCGTCACATGCCTGCAGCTTCTCAATCACCTCATCCGCCGTCGGCGACCACGTACCATTCACTCTGTCATGCACAAAAAAGATCAGCAAAAATGCACCAATCTCAGGCATCTGTTCCTTCGATGCTTTAATCGCTTCATCACTGAACGAAATAAGACGAATCTGCTTCGGATCGATCTTTGACTTCTCAATATCAGCCTTCACCAACGGTACAGCCTTCGCTGCATCCATCCCCGACTTAATCTCAATATAAAAAAGCTTCCCCTCAGGTACCGTATCCAACACCTCAACCAGTGTCGGAATTTGTTCGCCATCATATTGATCATCTTGGAACGAACCAACTTCTAGTTTCCTTAGTTCATCAAAGTTCGTTTCAGATATCTTCACTTCAGAACCAGCTGTACGTTCTGCATCATCATCATGCATGCAGATCAACTTCCCATCTGCCGTGATATGAACATCCGTCTCCGCACCATCCGCACCTTGCTCCCACGCCAACTTATAAGCTGCGATCGTATTCTCAGGTGCATCATACGACGCGCCACGATGCGCGATAACCAAAGGCTTTTTCTCTTGATGACTCATTCTTCTATGACTCCAATCAGGGAACGATTGATTCCGTACATTTTAGCAAAACCCTGAAAAACATGATAATTTGCCGCGCAACGAATATGCACTTCCTGCCTCTCCATCGCGCCATAGCAATTTTACCCAACTCTCTCATCACTTCTCGTACCGCTATCCACAATAGAAAACACCCCACTTTTACGCAGGGTGTTTCGTTTCATTCCATTTTCAATCATCTCAACGCGCCGGCTCAAGTGGTATCGCATCCATCGTCGTTGGCTTCTGCTTCGGCTCTCCTTCAAGTGCTCGGCGAATAAACGCAGGTCGATCAGTCGTAATCGAATCAACACCAATCTCCGCATAATACTTCGCAATGTGCGGACTGTTGATCGTCCAAATGTTGTACGAATAACCAGCACTCTTGATTTTATCGATAAACGCCTTATCAACCTTATACTTCGTATTAATATCAACACCGTTCGCATTTACCGCTTTAAGTTGCGAGATAATCTCATCAGCCGTCGGACTCCACTGCCCTGTCGAGTCATTCTGCTTAAATTCCAACAGCAAATACGCTGGTATATCAGGCATCTGCTGCTTCGAAAACTTCACTGCTGCAGGATCAAACGAGATCACCACGATCTGATTCGGATTAATACCAGACGCAGCAATATCCTGTTTCACCAACGTCACAGCTTTCTCTGCATCCTTGCCTTTCTTAATCTCGACAAAAAACAGCTTCCCTTGAGGTACCGTTTGCAAAACCTCTGTCAATGTAGGTACTTTCTCGCCGCGATACTTCTCATCTTTGAACGAACCAACTTCTGCTTTTCTCACCTCATCAAAATTCATATCAGACACAGCACCACCATCGCCGCCAGTACGCTCCAACGTATCATCATGGATACACACCAGCTTCCCATCCTTAGTGACATGCACATCCGTCTCAGCACCATCTGCATCTCTCTCCCACGCCAATTTATACGATGCAACCGTATTTTCAGGTGCATCCATGGAAGCGCCTCGATGCGCAATAATCAGCGGCATCTTATCAGCCTCTTGACCAGTTACACCTCTTGATATCCCTAAAAAAGCAACACCAATCAACACAACGATAATCAACATCACTGTCAAACGAATTGCATTACTCATCAGTCATACTCACTTATGCTTACGATGCCGCAGCAACCAACCTCGCACTAAGGCTCAATCAATTCCACTGCTTCATCTGTTTTGTATTTCTCTTCACCATTCAAACGATCACGCAAAAACGCAGCACGATCAGTCGTGATCGAATCTACGCCCATTGCCGCATACTTCTTTGCAACATGCGGACTGTTAATCGTCCATACATGAAACGAATACCCCGCATCCTTCACCTTCTGCACATACGCCTTATCAATCGCAGGCGACACGCTGATATCAACACCATCCGCGCCATATGCCCGTAGTACATCAATCACTTCATCCGCAGAAGGCGTCCAATTATCCGTCACCTCATCTTGATTCTGTTCAATCGCAACAAACACCTTTACCCCCGGCATCACCTGCTTCGCAACCGGCGTCGCCTCTGGATTAAACACAACCAGTTTCACTTGGTCGTCTTGCAAGCCCGACTGCTTCACCGCCTCCGCAATCACAGGTACAACCTCAGGTGACTTCTCATCACCCTTCACATCAATATAAATTTCCTTCCCCTCAGGCACCGTCTTCAGCACCTCGCCCAACGTCGGCACCGCCTGCCCTCGATACACCGTATCCTTGAACGAACCCACATCCATCCCCTTCAACTCCGCCAGCGTTAAATCCTCAACGCGCATATCCACCCCAGCCGTGCGCATCATCGTTTGATCATGCACACAAGCCAACTGCCCATCCTTCGTCAGATAAACATCCACCTCAATCCCATCTACATGCTGAGCCCACGCTAACTTGAACGACGCCAACGTATTCTCAGGTGCCTCATATGACGCACCCCGATGCGCGATAAACTTTGGCTGATCCCCTTCATTCACACCCTCAACCATGCTGAACGATGCCAAAAGCACCACACCGCAGATCACCAACAGCCCGCTCAACACAACAATCCGCTTAATTGGATGTTCAATCATTGATTCACCTTCATAATCTAGCCACAAACCGCTCACAACCCCGTCTCAACCCACTCCCCATACACACTCACCGCACACGTGCTTTCGCTCCTCACACCCATTACCCGCCATTCTAGGCCCCATATCCCCCCTCACTCCCATTCTCTTACCGAAACTCAGCCCACCCCTACAGGCAATTGCCCAGATATTCAGCCATCCACATCACGTCACCTCCCCTCCACCCAAAAACCACTCCACCTCTGCCCTAATTGGGGTTTCAATCCGCTTTCGGGTATCATTCTCCCATCATGATTCAGAAAATTGACGACATTCTCAGCGAAGCACAGACCGACCTCGACGCTGTCTCCTCACCCGATCAGCTCGAGCAGTTCCGCATCAAATACCTTGGCTCCAAAGGTCTCACCAAGCAGATGATGACCTGGATCAAGGACATCCCTAAAGAGCAAAAACGCGACTTCGGCCAAAAAGCCAACGCCGCTCGCCAATCCATCGAATCATCATTCAAAGACAAAAAATCAAACCTCGGTGCATCCACAGGTCCAGCCAAATCCAAGAAACCACAACTCGACATCACCGAGCCTGGCTTCAAACCACAACTCGGCCGCAAGCACGTCATCACCCAGACCGTTGACGAACTACTCGACGTTTTCGGCCGCATGGGCTTTGACGTCGAAACAGGACCCGAAACCGAAGACGAATACCACAACTTCGTCGCCCTCAACATCCCCGAGCAGCACCCTGCCCGCGACCCACTCGACAACTTCTACCTCACCGACCCCAACGGCGAAAACCCTTTCCTCATGCGATCACAGACCTCAACCGTCCAGATCCGCACTATGGAAAAAGTCCAACCCCCAGTCCGTATCGTCTCCACAGGCCGCGTCTATCGCCCTGACGAACACGATGCCACACACTACTCAATGTTCCACCAGATCGAAGGCCTCTACGTCGACAAAAACGTCACCATGGCCGACCTCAAAACCACACTCATCCAATTCGCTCACGCCTACTGGGGACCAGACACAGAAATCAAACTCGTCCCGTCATACTTCCCATTCACCGAACCCTCAGCCGAGCTTTACATCAAAATGGACTTCGGCGACGGCCCAGAATGGATGGAAGTCGGCGGCTGCGGCATGGTCGATCCTGCAGTCTTCAAACACGTCGGCTACGACCCCGAAGAATGGACCGGTTTCGCCTTCGGCCTCGGCATCGAACGCCTCGCCATGCGTAAGTACGACATCAAAGACATCCGCTGGCTCTTCGAAAACGACACCCGCTTCCTCCGCCAGTTCTAATCCTCGAATAGATCAACCAAATCAACACACGACTGCGATCTCCTCTGATCGCAGTTTTTTCATTGCAAACCCAACCCACCCAACTTCATCACCCATACGCCCAACTGTTTTTCCAACGATACACTCTAGTGAAGCAATTCAATTCGCAGCACCACAATCCCTACAAATAGACCACCCCTCCACAACCTCTCACAACTGTCTTCACCTCAACTAGACCCCAACACCTCAACCCACTACCCTATTGCCATGAGCGTGTCGCAACCACGTTTCTTCACTCACTTCCGCACCCCCACCTACCCCGACCTGTGATTTCAATTCGCTTATTTACAATCAGGAGCAACAGACATGTCCACTCCCCCCAGCTCTGCCCCAATCATGCAGACCAACCTCAATCTCCCCGGCAAACGCCAAGGCAAAGTCCGCGATATCTATCTTTGCAAAACCAAAGCAGGCCAAGACGCAATGATGATCGTCGCGTCCGACCGCATCTCAGCCTTCGACGTCGTCATGCCCAACGGCATCCCAGGCAAAGGCAAAGTCCTTACACAAATCTCAGCTTTCTGGTTCGATATGATCGCCGACAAATTCAAAGGCGAACTCGAACACCACATCATCTCATACAAACCCACCGACGTAGAAGGCATCACTTCCGACCAAGCCAAAGATCTCGAAGGTCGCATTATGGTCGGGCGCCGCTGCAACGTCGTCCCAGTCGAATGCATCGTCCGCGGCTACATCACCGGCTCCGGCTGGAAAGAATACAAACGCGAAGGCACCATCTGTGGCATCAAACTCCCAGAAGGTCTCGAAGAATGTCAAAAGCTACCTGAACCAATCTTCACACCTTCCACCAAAGCCGAGCAAGGCCTTCACGACGAAAACGTCTCATTCCAAGTCGCATGCGACACCGTCGGCACAGAGCTCATGGAAAAACTCCGTGACCTCTCACTCGCCATCTACAAAATGGCGCACGACTACGCAGCAGAGCGCGGCATCATCCTCGCTGACACCAAGTTCGAATTTGGCATCCCACTCGACGACCCTTCAGGCACACCAATCCTCATCGACGAAGCACTCACACCAGACTCATCACGCTTCTGGCCAGCATCAGAATACGAAGTCGGCCACGACCAACCTTCATACGACAAACAGTATGTCCGCAACTACCTGCAAACTCTCGTCGACGCAGGAGACTGGGCCAAAGAACCACCCGCCCCTGTCCTCCCTGACGAAATCATCAACAACTCACTTGCCAAATATCTCGAAGCCTACGAACGCATCACCGGCAAGAAATTAAACCTCTAATCCTATCCACCCGATAGTATTACTTAGACAACATACGCTCACTGCATATACACAGTGAGATAGAACTCAAAAGAACCCACACGCGCCACGAGTGGGTTCTTTTTTCATACTCACATCGCGACCCAATCAATAACCATTCATCGACATACAGACTTTAACCCCTCTCACCCCTAGACCCTCCCACATATCCCCGCTACCCTATATTCATGCCAGACCCACAACCAAATCCAAACCAAGTCGACACCCTCAAAGTCGCCATCTATGCCCTCTCCTTCGGCATCCTCATCACGCTATTCAAATTCTGTGTCTACATCTTCACAGGCTCCGTCGCCATCCTCGCCGACACACTCGAATCCATCATCAACATCGTCGCCGCCGCTGTCATGCTCTACACCATCTGGTACTCAAACAGGCCTGCCGACAAGACCCACCCCTACGGCCACGGCAAAATCGAATTCCTCGCCGTTGGTTTCGAAGGCGCACTCATCCTCTTCGCGGGCATCATCATCGTCTTCAAAGCAATACCCAAACTATTCACCCCAACACTCGAACTAGACAGACTCTCCATCGGCATGGGCCTACTCTTCGTCATCGGCCTACTCACCACCGGGCTCGCCCTCTACGTCACAACCATGGGCAAACGCACGAACAACCAAGTCATCAAAGCCGATGGCAAACATCTCTTCACTGACGCACTCTCAACCCTAGGCGTCTTCCTCGGACTCATACTCGTCAACATCACCGGCTGGACGCGACTCGACCCCATCATCGCCCTCATCATCGCAGGCATCATCTTTCCAATGTCCTGGCGCCTCCTTTGGCAATCCCTCTCAGGACTCATGGATCGTTCAGACCCAGCTGACCAAAAGCTCATCGAGAACATCCTCAATCTCGAAGTCGAAAACAAAACCATCATCTCCTATCACAAGGTTAGACACCGCCACACCGGCTCATTCCACTGGGTCGATATGCACCTCCAAGTCAACCCTGAACTCTCCGTCGCTCAATCACACGACCTCGCATCATCCATCGAAAATAAAATCGAACTCGCACTAGGCAGCGCCGACGCAACTGCACACGTCGAACCACCCGACGCATACTGCGAACACAACCCAGAAACCGCACACAAAAAACCTTCAACCCCTACCTCATCCACAGGCACTGCAATCCCCGCACACAAACCTCATCCATCACACAAAGAAGACGATAAACCTTTCGACCCAACGGAACCGATCGACCTCGCCCCACCACGCGAAGACATACCCACAGACACAACTGAGTCAGCCGAACAATCGACACCATCAGCTGAATCACCCAGTAGTGATAGCGAAAAAGTCTTCACCAAAGAAAACGCCCTCACCGGCTCCGGCGACCTCTACGACCTCGCACACGAAGAAGCATCCCCACCATCCCCCCCGCAAGAAGAACAAGACCAATCCGACGATTCACTTGAAGATGAATCCGAAGAAGATTATCCAGAAGAATCCGACGACGACTTCAACGCCCCCAACCCCAACGCATAACCTATTACGCCAACCTACAAAATCTCTACAACTCAAGTAACCGCAGACCTACGGGCCGCGGTAGCCTCACAACCCCATCATTCCCTTCGAATCAACTTCCGGAATCCCAACCATGCACAAGTTCCTCATCGTTATCAATATCCTCGCACTCATCGTCTTCACCCTCGCACTAGTCTTCACCGAGTTCAGCACTATCGGCGGGCCAACCAAAGTCACATCACTCGATCGCGTACAAGCCTTCAAAGTCGATGTCGTTCAAGAACATTTCCCACAACTAGTCGATGCAGGAGGTGTCAAACGCTACGACACAGGCCGATGGATTGCATCCTTCGAACGCACCTCCGCTTACCTCAACCTCTTCCTCGCCTATGCCATCGTCATCATCAACTTGCTCATCGTCATCATTCACAAACTTTTCTTCACTAAATCAAAGAATCAACTTTTGGCCCCCAACAATGAGTAAGAAAATCACCATCACAGCAATCACCGCAAACGAACCGCACCCCTCACCCACCGAATCAAACGTAGAAGACAAACCCTTCGACCCAACCGAACCCATCGACCTCAAGTAAAACAAAAACCGCTTCCGGGAACGACAGCGCTTTCACCAAAGAAAATGCCCTCACCGGTTCAGGCGATATCTACGAACTCGCACACGAAGAAGCATCTCCCTCACATAAAAAACATGACAAAACCGACAAGCTAAGCGAAGAAAACCCCGAAGAACAATTCGACGATGACTTCAACGCCCTTAATCCAGATGTATAATGTGCAAAACTCTTAATTTCTGGAAATCAATCCATGTTTGCACATTACTTCGGCGCATTTCCCGCCTTCTATCAACTTGTAATATTCGCTTTTGTTGCAGGCATCTTTCTGATTATCTTGTGGGAAACCAGAAATTTGTAATCTGTAAACCCGATCTACTTCTAGACACATAAGCATTCTTCACACCATCAATACCACAACTGGGCAGCCTTTTGCTCAATAACCAAATCAACTATTGCCGCCGCGCCAACTCACTCTGATACTCACGCCCCAACTCCTCCTTATGCTTTTCCGCCCACGCCGTCAGCTTCACCTTCCCCGTTGGCTCACTCTCCACATACAACAAATCATCCATCAGCCCCCCAATCTCATCGCGCGTAATCGTCACATCACCCACCCACTTCCCAAACAACCATCCCACCACAAACCCCATCCAAGGCTTCACCCTCATCACACGCTTCTTCACACCAATAATCCCCATCAACTCCCGCGCTAACCCCTCATACGTAAAACTCTCAGGCCCAATCGCATCAACAACTTCATTCTCCTCTTTACCTCCCCGCTCAACAGCCAACTCCGCTAAGTCCTCCACATGAATCGGCTGCAACCGGTACTGCCCATCGCCAAACACACCAAACACCGGAAAATGCCTTAAAACATAGGCAATATTGTTAATCAAAATATCCCGACCACCAAACAAAACTGCAGGCCTTAAGATCGCATAACTTACACCCAAATTCATCAGCGTATTCTCAAGCTCCGCCTTCCCACGAAAATAACTCCACCTCGAATTCATCGACGGGTTCGTAATACTCACATGCACAATCCGTTCAACCCCCGCCTCCTTCGCAGCCTCAAACAACACGCGCGTATTCGCCACCGCTTGCTCATGACTAAACCCATGACGCTTCGAATTAAATCTCACCCAATACGTGTTATACAAAACCTTCACATCGCGCAAAGCTTCAACCAGCACATCCTTCCGACCAAACTTCAGCGGCCTTGCCTCAACTACTTCCTTCAAATCACTATACCGCCCCACACTATTCGTCAGCGTCACAACCTTCTTCCCCTTACTCAAAAGCTGCTTCGCAATATACTCACCCGAATATCCAAAAACACCCGTCACAGCATGTATTTCTTTACGTTCAACATTCATAATTCAAAACCCCGTCAAAAATTATTCAATTCGTAATTCACACTCCCCACTCACATCTTCTGTCTCTCAACAATTTTTTTTCAACGATACGCTCTTGTGCAACAACACTCATGCATCATCACACAACACAACTATCTAATCTACGATTAGAATTTATCACCTTTAAACAAACCCATTACCTTCCCGACTGTGGACTGTTGCAAATCATCCAGCGCCACAACCGTCGCCACCAATTTGTCCAACATCTTGAAGAAATCCTCCATATTCTTCATCCGCTCATCATAAAAGTTGGTTGCATCACCTCCATGACCATCCCCCTGCTTCGCTAACATCGCGCGGCTCTCACTCACCGTCCGCAACGCACTATCAAACTCAGGCTTCTCACGTTCTTTCAGCACATTGCGCACAATCTTCCAGAAGTCCGTCTCAGCCGTATAAAAATCGCGACGGTCCCCCACCACAACTTTCTTATGCACCAACCCTAACCGATCCAATGCACGCACATGCGTACTCACCGCCCCCTTCGTCACCCCCGACAACTCAACCAACTCATTCAAACCCACCGGCCTATCCGACAGATAGACCACGCCATAAACCGCTCCCATCGCTTTCGGGAATCCCCAGAATTGTGCAATCCTGCACATACCCTCAATAAAGTGCGCCTTTGCTTCTTCATTGGGATCATTCACATCATTGATTTCATTTTGATCATTCATTTCATTCGCTCCAATACTCTCAGCCAATCAACCCATCTCACATCTCACATCACTATTTCATCCTTTAAAGCCACTTCCTGATTTATATCGTTTAGTTTATACTAAACGTTCTATATTGTAAATACATCCCCAAACACAATCATCTACACCTACCGCTAGCACAATAGATACACCTCAAAAAAAAACTTTTCGCGCGCACAAATGCGATTTTCAGCCCGATTTACCCATCATTTCTTGACCATTCTTCAACGGTTTCAGCCCATTTCGATCCATTTCCACTTCAAAACGCACGATTTCTGACCATTTCTAGCTACGGGTAAATCACTAATTTGAATAAAACGTGCGCACAAAACCGTTTCCCCGCACCGCTATTGTGCGCTTTCCCACCTCATCTCCCCCAATCCAACTCAAACCCAATCTCAATCTAAACGCACAATCACATCCTATTTCAGCCAAACTTCCCACGACATATCAGACAAATTTGATGCCTGACCGCAACTTCTCTCAAGCAACATACAAAACCATCCGATCCCCAATAATGCAGGGTTAACATGGAGCCAGTCGCACCACCTCAGCGACTCATTAAAAACTTCCACATACCTCACCCTCCGCACACCAGCAGCGACATCCATTACCCCTTGCAAGGCATACATTTACAAAGGGGCAAGCATGTCAAGGCATGACTCATTTCCACGTCGAATTCTCGACCAGTTCACCGACGGGGCATACGTCGTTGATCGTGATCGCCGAATCACCTTCTGGAGCAAAGGGGCTGAACGAATCACCGGCTACAAAGCCGACCAAGTTCTCGGACACCACTGTTATCAAAACATTCTAATGCACGTAAATGACTGTGGCACATGCCTTTGTAAAGGTGACTGCCCACTCAAACAAACCATCGACGACGGCATCGTCCGCAACGGTATCGTCTATCTTCACCATCAGAAGGGGCACCGCATCCCCGTCAACGTCCACACCAATCCCATCCGCGATCACAACGGCCACATCGTCGGCGGCATCGAAATCTTCTCAGATGAATCCGCGCAAAACATTGATAAACAGAAACTTAAAGCTCTCGAAGCCGCTGCACTGCTTGATCCACTCACGAACCTCGCCAATCGGCGTCACATCACCGAAAACATCGAAGCCCGCTTCGCGGAGTTATCCCGCAACGATTGGAATTTCGGCATCATTTTCATCGATGTCGATCATTTCAAGCAATTTAACGACATGCACGGCCACTCCGTCGGCGATCGCATCCTCCAACTCATCTCACGCACCATGAAGCACTCATGCAGAACCTATGACATGGTCGGGCGCTGGGGAGGCGAGGAATTCATTATTATCATTGGACATACAGACGAAGAAGAGATGCGAATAACGGCTGAACGCGTGCGCGCATTGGTTTCACAATCCTTCATCTTGCACGATGACGATCGACTCGTCGTCACAATCTCTGCGGGGGTGACGATGGCGAGGCAAAATGACAGCACGGAAACACTCATTAATCGAGCTGATTCACTTCTATATCAGAGCAAAGAAAATGGTCGTAATCGTGTCACATGCGACACACAAAATGAACCCAAAACGGTCGCAGCCTGATCCTAAAGGGCTAAATCACGTTTAATCGTGTTTTATAGTGCTGACGGCATCTTGTTCAGTGGTGTTTAGTCCACAAAGATCACACAGTTTGAGGTTCAAGGGGGGATACTTGCCAAGAAACGCATGATCCGTAGAATTGGTGGACACTCTAGCCGGAGTGGCGGAATTGGCAGACGCGTCGGATTCAAAATCCGATTCTGGTTAACAGAGTGTGGGTTCGAGTCCCACCTCCGGCATTACAAGAGGATGAAAATGAGCTGCCCACTGGGCGGCTTTTTTTATGCCCATTTTGCATGATCATTGAATAAATTGCGGTGAATATGTATTTGAACTGAAAGACTTCTAATTTGAATTGGCTTTAATAGTGCATTGCACCTAATTGGATGTATGAATTAAGCTTGTGTTTTCTGGCTTGATTTTGCCGATGTGCAAACGAGTAAAAACTTATATGTGTGCGAATACGTATGAGTAGGAGTGCGTTTCACGATGTGTCGATTTGCTGCGCGACATGTTAGAGATAGGTGATAGTGATGCGGCGAAGAAGTTTTGTTATTGTGTAAGTTAGTATGCCAGTAAACGGAACCATTTTGTTTAGCGCGTTTGAGCCTAGCGGTGATGCTTTGGCTTCGCGTTTGATTACCGAATTGAAGCGACGTGATCCTGATTGCAAGATCATGGCGTTGGGCGGTCCTCGTATGAAAGCTGCAGGTGCAGAGCTCATTGAAACGACAACAGAACATGCAGTGATGTTGGCGGGCGCATTGAAGCATGCACATGAACATCATCAACGGTTAAAGCGAGTTGATGCGTGGTTGAGTGCAAACAAGATCGATGCACTTGTACCTACGGATTCGCCAGCTGCGAACTGGGGGATCTGCAAAAAGGTTAGAAAGCGTTGCCCTGATGCAAAGATTGTTCATCTGGCAGCACCGCAGTTATGGGCGTGGGCACCGTGGCGTATTAAGAAATTAAGACGGCTAACGGATCATGTTTTGTGCTTGTTGCCGTTTGAACCGGATTGGTTTGGTTCACGTGGTGTTGATGCGACGTTTGTTGGTCATCCACTTTTTGAAAGTGAACATGCACAATTAGAGCAAGGTGAAGGTGATGCGGTTTTAGCTTATGAAGGTAAGCCGAAGTTTGCGTTGCTGCCAGGTTCGAGACCTAGTGAGATAACGAAGAACTGGCCGACGATGCTGGATGCTTACGTGCAGTTAAAACAGAAGTATCCGGAGATGGAAGCAGTTGTTGCTGCATCCGATGAACATCGTCAGAAGGCGATCATCGATTTGTGTCCAAATAGCGAGTTGCCTGAAGGGATGCACATACAGACAGGCAAGGCGGGCTCTGTGCTCGACTGGGCGGACGTTGGGCTGATTGTGTCGGGCACTGCGACGTTGCAGGCTGTGACGCATCACACGCCGATGGTGTCGCTGTACAACGTGACGAAGCTGGGTTGGAACATTTTGGGTCGCTGGTTGATCCGCAATCGGCCGTTGACACTACCAAACTTGCTGAGCCAACATATCATTGGTGCAAACGCAACGACAGAGCTGATTCCACACTTCGGTGAGGTTCAACCTGTAGTCGAAGCCTTGCTGCCTTTGATGGAGGAAGGTGATGCACGTAACGGGCAGGTGAAGGCATTCAAAGAGATTTGTGATGTGTTCCAAACTCGCGTATTTAGCCAGGGATCGGCGGATAAATTTATGGAAGTCATCGGGGCGTAGAACGACTCGATTAGTATGAATTCGAAACCCATACACCGTCAGGTGTGTGGGTTTTTTATTAGGGCTAATGCTAGTTTTCAGCGATAGATCTGGCGCAAGCGAAGCGTGGGATAAGGTCGTGTGAAATATGGTGTTTATCGTGAGATGACGTGGGTTGTACACGGCAAACGTGGCTCACCAGCAAATGGATATGCGCAAGCGTGATTATTTCATTGGACGTGAAGGTCGTAGGTGTTGATGTTTAAGATTTTTCCTAAGGAGAAGTGATGCCGATAAGAAATGGGTTTAGGGATGATGAGGGCAAAAAATAAAGTGGCCCACGTGTGGCCACTTTATTTTGATTTTAGCTCCGAGGCGAATTGAGAAAATTGAATGCTTCTGTCGAAAATTCGGAGCGACAGATTTTGATTCGTTTTAGAGCAATTCGCTCAATTGCCGAGCACCAGCCCGGCGAATTAGTCTACAACAGATTATTTTTTCTTCTTAGTTGCGCGTTTTTTCTTGGCAACTTTCTTCTTAGCTTTCTTCTTAGTAGCTTTTTTCTTCGCTACTTTCTTCTTAGCTTTCTTCTTAGTAGCTTTTTTCTTTGCTACTTTCTTCTTAGCTTTCTTCTTAGTAGCTTTTTTCTTTGCTACTTTCTTCTTAGCTTTCTTCTTGGTTGCTTTCTTCTTAGCTACTTTCTTCTTAGCTTTCTTCTTAGTAGCTTTCTTCTTGGTTACTTTTTTCTTAGCACCTTTTTTCTTGGATGCTTTTTTCTTGGTTGCTTTCTTCTTAGCCATGGCTTTAATTCCTTTCAATCAACCTTCGGAGCTAGTTGATTTGTCAAATGTAACTAGTATACAAAAAGTAAGTCAACAAAAATTATTTGTTGCGCCAAATTTATCGGCATGAAAAGTTACATCTCTTGAGCGTAATTTGAGTATGTATGGTTTGTTAGCAGTCGTTATTGATGTTTGAAGTTGTTTTAAAACACGAAAGCGTGTGAAGAATGAAGCGTTGCAATGATGAAACGAAGTAAGTGTATTGCATGTGTTGTTTGATGAACAAAGAAGCGAAGCAAGTGATGAATCATGTGTTGAATTGATGTTTTGAAGACGTTTCGTTGCGAATTAAAGTAATCGTTAAGTGTTTCAAAAACTGCATTTACATGCGAGTAACGCGGTTTTCTGTTTAATCGTTCCCAAAAACGGGGTAAAAGTTTCGAAGTGTTCCCACGTTATACAAAATGATGTTTGATGTTGGTTTGTTTTGATGTTTTTATGTTGATGATGTTGCAATGTAGTGTTGCTGAAGAATGAATAAGCGCGTAATGAAAGCAAAAAGCATAAGTGATGGTATCGCTAAAAAAAACGGTAAAAAAAATTTTCATTTTTCTTTTATACGGACGCGTTTTTTATCATAAAAAATGAAATGAAATACAAAAAGCTTATGTGCATGATGAAGTAATTACGGTTTGATGATGTTTTTGAAACGAGTTTGTGTTGTCGATGTGAAGTTGATTGATGTGAATGGAGTATGTGTTTAATGATTATGGTCGTTCATGCAAGCGTTTTGAAGTGATGCAAATGAGATGAAAACAGATACTGAGTGTATGAATGTTATACAAGAGTCACGTTATGAATCGGGTGAGATGATATCAACGTAATTGTTTGTTTTACATATAGTTGGCAAGAGATGATGTTGTATTGTTTCGAGTGAACCTTAATGCAAATGTTTGCTATACATGGCATGTCGGCATGAAGAAGTGGTATTAAAGGCAACATGGTTGCGGTTGGTTGTTTGAAAGTAAGTAATTTGGGTGTTGAATTGGATGTAAATGGATAAAAAAGACTGCTGCATGAAAGATGCAGCAGTCTGAGATGGTTGCTAATGAATCGAGTCATGTATTGAACATGAAGAGTTTAATCTTCTTCTATACGAGGTTTGTACTCAGAGACGACTTGCTGCTGCACGTTTGAAGGAACAGCATCGTAGTGGTCGAATTCCATCGCGAACGTACCTTGGCCGCCGGTGACGGACTTGAGTTGTGACTGATAATTAGTGACTTCTGAGAGCGGAACGATGGCTTTGATCATGGCTTGGTTACCGGGCAGCATATCAGTGCCTTGGATACGTCCACGTTTACCTGAGAGGTCGCCTGTGATGTCACCCATGAATTGATTAGGAACGATGACTTCAACATTAACGAGTGGTTCAAGAAGAACAGGTTTTGCATCGTTGATCGCTTGGACAAAAGCAGTCTTGCCTGCGGACATGAATGCGATTTCCTTTGAGTCAACTGGATGATATTTACCATCGTAGACAGAGACTTTGATGTCCTGCATTGGGTAGCCAGCGATGGCACCATCTTGAAGAACTTTGCGGATACCTTTTTCGATGGCAGGGATAAATTGTTGAGGGATTGAGCCGCCGAAGGTGTCGTCTGCGAATTCAAAACCTGTGCCACGCGGAAGTGGTTCAACGCGTAGATAAACTTCGCCGAACTGACCAGCGCCGCCGGTTTGTTTTTTATGACGATGATGACCTTCTGCTTTACCAAGAATAGTTTCACGGTAAGCAATTTTCGGTGGTTTGGTATCAACTTCAACGTTGTAACGGTTCTTGAGTTTTTCAAGTATTACGCGTAGATGAAGATCGCCGAGACCGTTGATAACAGTTTCTTTGGTCGCTGAATCACGTGTGACCTTGAAGCATGGATCTTCTTCTTGGAACTTGTTAATTGCATCTGCAATCTTTTGTTCATCGCCACGTTTCTTAGCGGTGATGGCGAGGCCAGAGAGTGGCTCTGGATACATGATTGGTTTGAGATGTATGCCATCTTCGTCGTGCGAATCGTGTAGACATGCATCGAAATGAATGTCATCGATTTTCGCGAGTGCGATGAGATCGCCAGGTATGGCGTCTTTGATTTCTACGTGCTTAGCACCCTGGAGTTTGAAGAGATGACCGACTTTAATCGGTTTCTTGCTTGCACCTGTTTTCACATCGTCGATGTATAGTTGTGAATCTTTGGAAACGGTGCCTTGGTGAACACGAAGTGAGCAGAGTTTGCCGACGTATGGGTCAATCTTAATGTTGAAGCAGTGAGCGAGTACATGCTTGGCTGGATCAGGTTCTGCATGGATTTCATCATCGCCGTTGCCAGCTTTGACGAATGGACGTGGGTTACCTTCGGTTGGGTTTGGCGCGAGTTTTGTGATGACATCGAGGAGTTCAACGACGCCGATCGGTTCGCCGCCACCATGTGGGTGTGCAGATGTGAAACAGATTGGTACGAGGTGGCCTTCACGAAGTGCTTTTTCGAAAGGTTCGTGCAGTTGTTCGGGTTTGACTTCGCCTTGCTCGAGGTAAAGTTCCATGAGTTCTTCGTCGACTTCGACGACTTGATCAACGATGGCGGTGTGTGCATCTTCGATTGAGCCAAGGTCTGACTCGCCTTCTGGATTAAAGAAGCAATCGACGACTTTTTTGCCTCCGTCAGCAGGGAGGTTGATAGGCAGGCATTGCTTGCCAAAGGTTTTCTGGATTGATTCGAGCAGTTCGTCGAGATCGACGTTATCTGCGTCAATTTTGTTGATGATAATCATGCGGCAGAGCTTGCGTCGTGCGGCACGTTCCATCATGCGTCGGGTCATTGGCTCGATCCCATGCGCGGCATTAATCACGACAGCGCAAGTGTCGGCAGCGGGCAGCATTGAGAGAGCGAGACCCATGAAATCTGTTGAACCAGGCGTATCAATAATATTGATATGTTTATTGTTGTAATCACAGTGAGTGATAGCAGAAGTGAGTGAATAATGATGATGTTTTTCTTCGTCGGTGAAGTCACAGACAGTCGTACCGGATTCGATTGAACCCATATTCCCGAGCACGCCAGCTTTGTATAACAGTGCTTCTGTAAGCAATGTTTTGCCAGAGCTGGCGTGACCTACAAGGACCAAGTTGCGGATGTCAGAGGTGGTATAAGAAGGCATAATATTGAACTCCAATAAAAAAGATTACCGAACGGTTTTCGTAGAAGGTACAAATACGCAATCTCGACACGCATGTGTGCAGGTATAAACAACTTTTCAATCCCGAATAAAGAGACGAAGTTTTACCTCGCAGCCGTCTCCTCGCGGGTTCCTGACGCACTCCTTTTGCATGGATTAGAACATGAAAAAGTGACGTGTCGGACCATGCCAGTATAGGCGGCTGAAAAGTGTTAGCCAAGGGTTAAAATGCATGAATTAAATAAGAGCAAAAACGAAAAAAGATGTGTTTTTAAAGGGGAAAACGTGTTGATTACAAGAGGGTGAAAAACAAAAGATTTTTCTGTATTTTTCTAAATATGTCGATTAAAATGTGTTGTTGATGCGCTCGAAAACGAGAAGCGTATTTCTGGTGTGCCAATCGTGGACTATGGGCATAAAATCGAGCTTAAACCATATGGGCGTGGTAGGGGAAACCTCTCTTTTTAATTGATAGCCTAGTGATTGAATTGATGTGAATTGACCAATGTCGAGGTCGGATTCTTTTATGAGCATCTGGGCTCGTTGTGGATATTTTTGTGCATCGAGGATGAAATCGAGTTGGCCTTTGTTCGCGTAGATGATGCCCGGGCGGGTGATGGGTGAATCATTGATGATTTGTGCGAGGCTATGTGTGTTAAGGTTGTAGCCAAGGTAGTAAAGGCGGTTCTTGCCGGGGACTTGGGGGTGAAGTGAAAGAATGTTTATTGATGTGTTTTTATTGACGTTGTTCTGCAAGTCGTGTTCGATCATGGCCTGCGGGTTGCCTTGCGGGCGGATGAATGCGAAGGTGGCCCAGTACATGTTGAATACAAGGAGAATGAGTGCTGCAGCGTTGATGATGTATTTGAGAGGGAGGCGGTGTATGCGCGTTGATATCGAATCGAATTGACTGATGATGAAGGGGAGAAGTGCGAGTGTGAAGACGATGTAGAAACGATCGACGACGTAACCGAGGGGGAGGAGTGCGAGGAAGAAGACACTGATGGGTGGGATGATGAGCATGTACCAATACTTGCCGGGCATAAAGGGGAAGAGAATAAGCGTGATGAGGATTACGATGGTTCCACCGGGGCCAAGGTTGTTGAGAATGGCGATTGCGATTTGAGTGAGATAGGTTGTGTAAGAGAGTTCACCGGAAGCGAGGCCGCCGCCCCAGATGGCGGAAGATGTACCTTCGCCGCCAACCCAGTGCGTCATTTGTTCGTACCATGTTGATGGTGCGTAGATGACGTTGAGTAAGAGGTATGTGCCGAAGCCTGCGACGAGTGTGTATGCGATTGATCGCCAAAACAAACTGCGTTTTTCAGGGTTTTTGCGTGAGTGTATGTATTGCTGAATGCCAAGAGCGAGGTATGGGAGAAGGAACATTGGGCCAATGAGTGCTTTGGATGTTATGGCGAGTGATGCGAAGACTGACATCCAGAAGGCACGTTTGACAGTAAGCTTATCGAAAATAATTTTGCAATAGATAAGAAGGGAGAGAAGTGCGAACCAAACCATTGGACCATCGGGGCGCGTGTTAACTGAATAGAGAAGGTCGTTAATGTTGGTTGCAATGAGGAGCATGAATGCGAGTGCGATGAGGTAGGTTCGCTTAGTGATGCAGGTAAATTGGTGAAGTGTTATCGCAAAGGTGACGAGTGCGAGGATGAGGAAGAGGACCCTGCCCTGCAGGATAAGGAAGGAGAGTTGCCGAAGAGGATTTTCGAAGCCGTAAGGGAAGTCGGTAGATGGCGAAGTGAAGGTACCGAGGATGTACCAGTTTGCAAGTGTGAGTGTGTAGGTAGGCGCGAGAAGGAAGTTTGGGAGTGGGCCATATTTGTGATAATCCTGGCCTTTGGATGCGAAGAACTTCAGAGCGCGTAGTGGCTGATATGTTTCGCCGAAGTAGCTTTCGGTTGCGGGAAGTAGAAAGGTGACAAGTGGGATGCAGTACAGCGTGATGAACAGAAGCGGTGCGATGACCCACCAGTATGTTCTGAACCAATTGAGTAAACGCGAACCAACTGCGAGCTTCATTGATCCTCCCCTGTCGTACTTAACCTGTGTGAAGTACTATTTTTTCAGTATTGAATGAATATTGGTTTGAGTCAGTGCGTGGTACTTATTTAAAGAGATTGTATTTAAGGATGCAGACGATGGCGCGGACGCCGTCTTTCCACCCGATTTTCTTACCTTCATCGTAGGTGCGGCCGTCGTATGAGATACCAACTTCGTAGATGCGACAGTTACGGCGTGCGACCTTGGCAGTAATTTCAGGTTCGAAGCCAAAACGGTTCTCTTTGATATCGATGTCTTGAATGATCTCACGTTTGAAAACTTTATAACAGGTTTCCATATCGGTGAGGTTGATGTTGGTGAACATGTTTGACAACCACGTAAGGAAGGTGTTGCCTACTGAATGCCAATAGTAGAGGACACGGTGGCATTCACCGCCAGCGAAACGTGAGCCGTAGACGACATCGGCATCGCTGTTTTCGAACGGCGCGAGGAGTTTATGGTAATCCTGTGGATCGTACTCGAGGTCAGCGTCTTGAATGATGACGAGGTCGCCACGTGCTTCTTTGAAGCCAGTTCGGAGTGCTGCACCTTTGCCTTGGTTATATGTATGAAAAGCAGTGCGAACGTTTTCGTGTTTCTCTTCGAGTTCTTTGAGTTTGTCGCGTGTCCCATCGGTTGAATAATCGTCAACGAGAATGATTTCCTTATCGACTTCAACAGCTTGCACTCGATCGAGAATCATCTCGATTGTATTAACTTCGTTGAATACCGGTATGACGACAGTGAGCTTCATAATCGACCTTACTATAAGGAATGCGATGAGAACGACTGATACATAGTAGCTGGCGCGTACTAGTCTGTCATGACTTACATACCAGAAAGCAAATCTTGAGGCTGTAAGTATATGTATCAGTATGACGAGATAAAAGAGATCCCGTGTACATGTTTTATCCGCAATTAGCGTGTGTTAGGTTGAGTGAGAAGCAGAATAAAAGGGTTCTGAGCCGATAACATGGGGCTTGATGCGAAGAAATGGGGGAGAGGTGGTGGGTAGAAAAGGATGGTAGCTGCGGATTTGTGCATGGTGAGAGGCGGAGTGCTATCCTTGTAATCATGAAGAAAGAATACACTACAGAAGAATTGATCGCATTGGACCATGAATATGTGTGGCATCCATTTACGCCGATGAAGTTCTGGCGATCGCAGAAGCCTTTGGTGATTGCTGAGGGTGAAGGCGACTTTTTGATTGATTCGGATGGGAATCGATATATCGATGGCGTGTCGTCATTGTGGTGCAACGTACATGGACATCGTGTGCCTGAGATTGATGATGCGATCCGTGGCCAGTTAGACAAGATTGCACATACGACACTGTTGGGGCTGGCATCGCCGCCTTCGATTGAGGTTGCAAAAAGGTTAGCAGAAATGTTGCCGGGCAAGCTGAATAAGACGTTTTTTAGTGATGCAGGTGCGACGGCGGTGGAAGTGGCATTCAAGATGGCTGTGGGGTATTGGTTCCATAAGGGACGGCCTGAGAAGTCAAAATTTATCGGATTGGCTGGTGCTTATCACGGTGATACGACGGGGAGTATGTCGGTTGGGTATTCAGACCTGTTTCATAAGCCGTTTTTGTCGATGGTGTTCTCGGTGACATCGTTTCCGTCGCCTGACACATGTCGTCCACCACATGGTTTTGAGATGCCGATGCCTGACTGTTATGGGAAGGGACATTGGCCAAGTGAGGATAAGAAATTTAACGAGGCTTTGAGTAAGTTTTGTTTGGATAAGCTTGAGCAGATGTTGAAGGATCATGGTAATGAGACTGCAGCGATTGTGATTGAGCCTTTGATGCAAGGGGCTGCGGGGATGGTTTGCCAACCGAAGGGGTTTTTAAAAGGTGTTGAAAAGCTGGCGAAGAAGTATGACGTGCTACTGATTGCTGATGAAGTGGCAGTTGGTTTTGGTCGTACTGGAAAGATGTTTGCGATTGATCATGATGGGGTGGAACCTGACATTATTTGTTTAGCAAAGGGGATCACGGGCGGGTATTTGCCACTGGCTGCGACGGTTGTGAGCGATGAAATTGATAAGACGTTTGCTGGTGATGATGTGCTTGAGAGAAGAACGCTGTATCACGGACATACATATACGGGGAATCCGCTTGCGTGTGCTGCGGCGCTTGCGACATTTGATTTGTTTGAAAAAAACAAGACGATTGAACATACGCAGATATCAATCAAGATGATTCAAGAGAAGCTGAAAGAGTTGTTGGATCATCCGAATATTTTGGATATTAGACAACGTGGTTTGATGACAGGCATTGAATTGTGTGCATCAAGAAATAACGCTGAGCCGTTTGATTTCTCGAAGCGTACTGCGACGGATGTTTGTTTGTCCATGCGTGAAAAGGGATTGATCATTCGGCCGCTGGGTGACATTATTGTGATGATGCCGATGCCGGGGATGTCACATGAGAATCTCAAGACGATGCTTGATATTGTTGTTGAGACGATCGAGGGCTGGAAATTTTAAAAGTACTATAAAATTAGACATAAAATCATCGGTCTACTGTAAAGTAGTCCGATTTTTTTTGTGTGTGAATATATAAAAAGCAAGGCCGCCCGGTGATCAACGGGGCGACCTATGGAGTGTGTTTCCAAAATTTAAGGTAGATGCTATTTGCGGTGTGCATCTGGTTTTTCTGGATCGATACCAGCTTCGAGAGCATTGAGGTATTCGGTCCAATCGCGGGAGGCGAGATGCCGTTCTATGGCTTCGATTGTTTGAACCGAAGCAAGCATGTTCGGGACATCAATGGCGGTTTCAACATGTTTAAAGATGGTCATCTCACGACGATTCATCTCTTTGAGTTCTTCGCGGCCAAGCTCGGTGAGGTCAATGAGTTGCGAAGTGTTATGAGCGGGGTTGGGTTTTTGCTCAACGTAGCCTTTGTCGAGAAGGCTTTTGACCTGCTTTTGTACGACTTGGCGTGAAACAGGTTTTTCGCGAGCAATTTGAGGAACGGTCATTGCTCCCATTTCATCGATGGTACGCATGATCAATCGCATGGCAGGTGTAATGCCGGTGTTGCCATGGAGCTGCTCACCGACTGAGCGAAGACGCTGAAAGGTCGTGATGACCGAGTCGATGAATGCACGAATCGCAGCAGCTTGCTGATCGGCTTTTTGAGGTTGTGAGTCTGTGTGGGTGGGTTGATTTGCGTCCATCATTTATCAATTCACAGCGAGAGGTTTTGCTCAAAAGAGCGAACCTTGATCGCCCAATGATTTTTAAGGAAAGGGCCGCATGATTTTAGGCGGTGCAGTGCCAAGTTTCAGCAACCCTATTGCCATTATGTCATCTGCACTGCTAATCTGTCAACTCTGTTGTCATATAATATTGGCAAATTGGTATGAAATGAAGGTACTAGAGATTAATAAAAGAGCTTCAAGAAGAATTGAACGACCTGCCAAAGCGGCACCTTGATCGGAGAGGATTGGCGAGAGCGGCAGGATTGGGCTGGTGAATTACCACGCCCATAAGACCTTAGCCTTTAATTAACAAGCACTTATGCAAGCAATCGATCTGCCGTTTTTTGGCATCTCGATTGCTTTGAATATGGCATCATGATGAATCTGCGCACACAATTTCATCCGGGATCACGCTTTGCTGAATTTGGCGAGGGTGATGGCGGTGCGCTCGGAGGGGGCGATCACTATGATTCGCCAATGGAGCGGTCACGGTTTAAGGTGCTGCTGACGGAAGATCGTGATCATGCGATTGAGCATTGGACGCATCAGTTGCCACGACTGCTTGGGCCTCAGGGAGTGGAAGCGATCGTCGCGAAGACCGGACGTGAGGCGATTGATATAACGAGCCGAACTGATATTCATGCAGCAGTGATTGATTTAGCGACGCCACAAGATGCAATGAACCGTGCGTATACATCGTCAGGTGTGCCAGGTGGGATTTGGTTACTGGAAGTGCTGTCGAGGTTGCCACAGAATTTACCGATTGTGATCGTGAATTCGAGAACGTATACGCCGCGACAAATCCATCGTTTTTTACATGATGCATTGAGGCTTGGTGCATTTTCTGTAATCAATCAGCCTGTGGAGTTAGAGAAGCTATTAACGGTGATTCAACGAATTCTGCAACGGCAATACGATGGACAGTGGCCGGGCGTTTCGGGGGAGCGAAACTAATCACAAGGTAGACATATATTTTCAGGTGAATGTAAACCTGAAATACAACATAGAAATCACGCCCGCTTGATCGGGTATAAAAAGACAATAACCATCCAAGGAGATTATTTAGATGAAAGTTAGACCACTCGGCGACAAGATTCTCGTCAAACGTCTTGAAGCAGTTGAAAAGACAACTTCCGGTATTTTTCTTCCTGAATCAGCGAAAGAAAAACCACAGCAGGCAACCGTGATTGCTATTGGTGATGGCAAGCTGCTCAAGAATGGTGAGCGTGCAGGTTTCTCAGTTAAAGTCGGCGATGTGATCATCCTCAATAAATGGGGTGGTACAGAAGTGAAGATCGACGGTGAAGAATACATGGTCATGGCTGAAGACGAAGTTCTCGCTATTGTTGGCTAATAGTTGATTAGAGCTTCTAATTACTTAAACAGAAATAAAAACTCAAATAATCGGAGTTCAATAACATGGCTGCAAAGTCCATTAAATTTGATAATGAAGCACGCGAGGCGATTCGTCGTGGCGTGTCTAAGCTTGCAAAAGCTGTAAAAACAACACTCGGCCCATCTGGTCGCGTGGTTGTATTGGAAAAATCCTTTGGCTCACCAACCGTCACTAAGGACGGTGTGACTGTTGCGAAGGAAATTGAACTGGAAGACGCACTGGAAAACATCGGTGCACAGATGGTTAAGGAAGTTGCTTCCAAGTCATCTAAAGATGCTGGCGACGGTACAACAACTGCGACCGTTTATGCTGAAGCGATCTTCACTGAAGGTTTGAAGAATATCACCGCTGGTGCGAATGCAAACCAGATCAAGCGTGGTATTGATAAAGCTGTTGACGCATTGGTTGAAAACCTGCAGAAGCAGTCAAAGAAGGTGGCGAACTCGGAAGAAGTCGCACAGGTTGGCACTTGCTCAGCTAACCAAGATGCTGCTATCGGTCAGATTATTGCTGACGCGATGGACAAGGTTGGTAAAGATGGCGTGATCACAGTTGAAGAAGGCAAGAGCCTTGAGACTTATGTTGATCTCGTTGAAGGTATGCAATTCGACAAGGGTTACCTGTCACCACACTTCGTAACTGATCCTAAGTCGATGGAAGTCGAGTTGGAAGATGCTTACATCATCATCCACGAGAAGAAGATTTCTTCTGCTAAAGACTTGGTCCCAATCCTTGGCAAAATCGCTGAAGCTGGTAAGCCGGTTTTGATTATTGCTGAAGATATTGATGGTGAAGCGTTGGCAACTTTGGTTGTAAACCGTTTGCGTGGTGTTCTGCGTGTCGCTGCTGTTAAGGCACCGGGCTTTGGTGATCGTCGTAAAGAAATGCTGAATGACATTGCGACGCTTACTGGTGGCCGCGCGATTATGGAAGAGCTTGGCATTGATATTGAGAAGTTGGAGTTGTCTGATCTTGGCCGCGTTAAGAAGGTCATCATCACAAAGGACGAAACGACTTTGATCGAAGGTGCTGGCAAGTCAAGCGACATTAAGGGTCGTATTGAAATGATTAAGGCGCAGATTGATGCGACTGGTTCAGATTACGATCGTGAAAAACTCCAAGAGCGTTTGGCGAAGCTTTCAGGCGGCGTTGCACAGATCAATGTTGGTGCTGCGACTGAGTCTGAAATGAAAGAGAAGAAAGCTCGCGTTGAAGATGCGATGCATGCATGCCGCGCTGCGGTACAGGAAGGTATTCTGCCTGGTGGCGGTACTGCAATCCTGCGTGCACGTAAGGCTTTGGATACGATTGAAGGCTTGATCGGCGATGAAGAAATCGGTGTTGACATCGTACGTCGCGCAATGACTGCTCCTGTTAAGCAGATCGCGGAGAACGCTGGCTTTGATGGTTCAGTGATCTGCGAGAAGGTCATTGCTGGCAAGCAGAAGGATGGCTTCAATGCTTTGACTGGCGAGTTCGGCGACATGATCAAGATGGGTGTTCTCGTTCCAACCAAGGTTGAACGTGCTGCACTTCAGAATGCTGCTTCAATCGCAGGTCTGCTGCTGACAACTGACGCAGTGATCACTGAGATCAAGAGCGACAACGCTGATGCTGGTGCACCTGACATGGGCGGCATGGGCTACTAAATAAATACAATTTAGAAATAGATTGATCTAATCAATCGAAAGACTAACATTGAGTTAGTTACAAAAACGATTTGCATTTAGGCAAAAATATGCGGCTATGGCGTTAATTCGCGATAGCCGTTTTTTTATAGGGACTAGTCTTGTGAAAGATATACCATTTATTACCCTCATTCTTATGACATTACCGGGCATTTTCGGCACATACCTGTTTTGCGCTTTATCACCAACAAAAAAACCAAGTGGGTCTCTATTAATTCCTATTTGGATCACAATGTCCGTATTCTGCTATATCCCAACCTTTATTTTATTTAGTTTTCTTGGTAGCTTATTTCATTTTTACGATGCCAAGCTCACGTTAATTAATGCAACCCAATCATTGGACGATGCTTTCTCTATAAAAACTATCACTGTCATCGCTGTAGCGTGTTTTTTCTCAATCCCACTATCAATTACTGGAATTTTGTTTTTATACAAGTACCCAGTCATCCATATTTTGGGCTTAAAACTCAACCTCACATCCAAAACACAGCATGAAAGCAATTGGTTACATACTTTTGCGGACCATAAGGAAAATTATTTTGCAATCGTTTTTTTGAGCAACGGCAGTACTTTTAAGGGCAAAATCAAGTATTTCAGTGACATTACAACAGAACGCGCTTTTTCATTATCCGAAGTTATTGAGTACGACAGTGAAGGCAACGACTTCCGCTGGCCTTTAGAAGATTGCGTTTTTTTTGCAAACACAGATACCATATCGCGTATTCGCTTTGAATACGCAAACTACGATAACCCTAGTAAGGAGAACAATAATGAACAAGAAACAACCACCAACACCTCCAAAGAATACCAGCAAACCCATACATAAAGTTTCCAGAGGATCACAAGTAAACACCAACCCACCATCCAAACCTACTCCTGTCTCACAAATCAGTCCAAAAAAATCCTCAAAATAATAACATCTGAAATTTGCCATGTTACAACGAGCTAGTCCTACTTACATTCACTAAACAAAAAGCCAGATTAGAATAATCGTATACACCAACGGCCGTATAACCACGCTTATTTTGGGCTACAAACGTGTTTATATATACTCAAAACATGCACGTTGAGTAGGAGATTATGGGTAAAAACTATGTCGAAAGGTCTAAACTTCGAGTCCTAATATACAACGTTGATTAACTTGGTGGCGAACTAACCGATGGTTAGCCAACTGGAAAATCAAGCAAGGGCTGGTGTGTATTCCAGCACGGTACGAGCAGACATGCTCAATAAACGTTTATTTGTTAGGAGTCGTTTTATGAAGATCTATGCTTTTTCTGCAATCGCTATCGTTATGTGCTTGTCACTGATTGGCTGTAAGAAAGAAGAGCCAACGGCAGGTTATGGTGTTCCAGATCAGAATGCTTCACCTGAGATGATGGACAAGCAGATGGACAAAAATCGCGATCAGTGGGACAAGAACAAGGAAGAAATGGACAAGCGTATGGACCGCGAAAAGGACAAAGCTAGTTCAAGTATTTATCACAGCAAAAAACGCAGTGATATGTACCACGGACAGTACACTCGCTAAACACACAACATCTCAAGTACGTTTACAATTTGCAGGCACGTTGGATTGTGAACGTCGGCTTCTAAAAGATGATCCCCCTGCCCCGGAACCTGAACCCTCACCCCCTCAAGAACCTCCATTTCCACCGCAACCACCTCAGGAGCCCCCGGCCCCGCCGGAACCTCCTAAACCAATTCCGCCTCAGCCAGAACCACTCTCGCTGAGACTTGTGGGATGATGCGAGCTGCTACCAAAATTACACTGTGATTCGCATCATAAAGGTGGTGTAGTTAGAAGCTGATGAAGAAGTGATCTAACTTGTCAATAGATAGAGCATGTGCATAGATAGTCCTCGCTTTCGGGCGAGGGCTTTTTCAATGCGCGAATCGGGGAAGTGTGAAAAGCGATGGTATTTTACGACATGACTTTATGTGCATATGTGACATAGATACTAAAAATACAGGAAAACGAGTATGGTCTAATGTCTCGCCTAGGTGGTAAGTGGCAGCTAGTATCCGGCAAATCAGGCTGAGTCGTCTGATTAAACAACACCATCAACACAATCAATGTTAAGCAGCGCACGGACGTATGTGATGTGTAGCTGCTGTCTTGATTGGTAAATTCACTCTACTTAGTTAGAGGGAGTAAATAAATATGAGTAAGAACAGTGTTATTCGTAGATCGATCAAGTGGATAGCAGGCACGAGTGTAGTGGCTGCGATGATTGCTGCACCTTCAGCTTTGTTTGGCCAGAACTATGAGCCAACCGACGGGCTGTTTGAACAGGAAACGATTGTTGTTCCTGAGCAAGCAGATCAAGATCAGCCAACTGTGATTGATGAGGGGGCAAGTGATGTTGATCAGCAGCCTAATGCTGATCAGGACACGATAGTGATTGAGCAAGATGATATTGGGTACGTGCCGGGCGATGATACGAATGCAGACTTGAATGCGGATGCAACGGATCAGTCGGACTCGATTGGTTTTGCTCAGGATGAAGGCGTGATCGGCGATCAGGGTACGGCGAATGTAGATCAGCAAGATGCTGTGACACAGGATCAGAATCAGGATCAAGGCCGAACTGATGCTGACAATTCAAGCGGTGATAATGAATACAGTGGCGATCAAACGGATCAAAGCGGTATCCATGATGGCAGCTTGAATCAAGGTCAGGGCTCAACCGATCAGGGTGTTGATCAGACGGGTTGGTAAGCTTGCTGAAAAAGAAATGGGGTAGATGGATTTACTCTATGAAAAAAGGTGCCTATTGTTGGGCACAGTAAAGATGAGAATCTATATAACTCGCCGGCAAATGAAGGAGCATTGCCGGTGAGTTTTTTTATGTGATAAGTGATGACACGTAACGGGAGTTGCCATTATCGGGGGTTATGGGAGAGGGTTTGGGGAGCCGATGTTAGTAGATGAGGTGCGAGGTTGTTTGTATTGAATTAAGGTGATTGGTTGGTCTGGGGTTGTGTATGCGTAATCATTGGCATCTCGTGGCGGTACTTGGTTTGATCATGGTGGGGATCGATGTGACGTTGTATAGTGTTGCTTCGCGTATTGATGGTAGTGAGGGACCGGGGGAGCCGAAGGATTCGATGCCGATAATGCCGGGCGAAGGAAATGGTTTGTACCTGGATGTGGATGAGATGAATCACAAGCAGAGAGAGATGAAGCCTTTGGCGTGAGGTTGTGATATGCTGGTGAGACATGAGTGGCCAATGGTGAGGATGTCATGATGAATAAAGAATCTGGGAATTGGCTGGAATTGTTGGGGAATTTACAGGGGAAGTTGGATGATGAAGTGTTTGAAAATGTGCTTGAGGGAGAGAGTGGGTTTCGACTTGAGCGGATTGTTTCGGATGGACAGGCATCACCTGAAGGGTTTTGGTATGAGCAAGAGATGGCAGAGTGGGTGATTGTGATAATGGGTGAAGCTGGGGTAAAGTTTGAGGATGAAGATGAGGAGCGCGTTTTAAAAGCTGGTGATTATTTGATGATTGATGCGATGAGACGGCATCGCGTGAATTGGACAAGTGATCATGAGAAAACGATTTGGTTAGCATTGCATTTAAAATAGTCTAGAAATTGATCTTTTGGTATTTGCATATTGACGCTAGAAAATTGATTGATAGAATATTGGCTCATGCTAACAACCCACTGAACATAACGGCGAACTTTCTGTAACACTCACTTACATATTTCAAAGTAAGAGAGTATGGTGCAGAGGCTTAAACTGCGCGCAATTGCCGCAGCATTTCTTATCGCTTAGCCGTGGCGAATCGACTTTTTAATACAACTAAAAATAGAAAAGATGTACTACTGATTTTTAATGCGCATCGTGAATATCGCTGCGCATATAAGTTATTAATAAGGTCAGAAGCAATCGGCTTCTGTAAGCATATGTCGAGAAAACAGCGTAAAAACAAGGATTTTTATTGCACTCATTGCAAGCAGCCTATTCAGGCTACTGCGTATGGAACGAAGCATCGCAATCATTGCCCATACTGTTTGTGGTCTAAACATGTTGATGAACATCCGGGCGATCGTAACAGTGCATGCCATGGTGGTATGCGACCGATCGCTGTTGAAACCAAACATGATGGCGAGTGGGCGATCGTCCATCGATGCGAAAGTTGTGGTGAAATCAAAGCAAATCGAATTGCTGGTGATGATGATGAATTGCAATTACTGGGCTTAATTTTGAAACCATTGGTGCATGCACCGTTCCCCATTGATCACCTACCAATGAGAGGGCCAACAATTCCATTTGATTATTAAGTAATAGTAAAAATTCAGGCATATTTATATGTATGTAGAGATATAGAAACAAGATCACTATAACGATCTAATTGATTGCAATTTTGATCTTCAAAACATTGTCTAAGCGCGGATTAGTGATAATTTTGCTGCGGGCGATTGGTGTGTAACAATACCACATGCTCGTAGCAAAATATCATTTCTCAGAATCTGGCGTTGGTGGTTCTTTTGCTTTATCGCGATAACAATCTTTGTATTCAACATTGCCAACAGCAACTGCTACAACTACTGCAAGCAGAACACAGAATATGCCAAAAAGGAAAATCAGTATATCCATTACTAGTGCCTCTCCTTACCTAACAAATATAAATTCCCGAAAGAAAGGATGGATGGCACCCACAG
This sequence comes from Planctomycetota bacterium, assembly GCA_016350165.1. Lineage (GTDB taxonomy): Bacteria > Planctomycetota > Phycisphaerae > Phycisphaerales > Phycisphaeraceae > Poriferisphaera. Next base: position 1,434,219 of record CP066225.1, read on the forward strand.
GCCTACGAATAGCGCTTCTGTTCTGTTGTGTGTAAACCAAAGGCTTACACTAAAAACGAAAGACACAATTGCGGCAACATAGATATAACATTTTGCTGTCTTGAGATAGTTCACAGAGATCTCCTTGTGTAGATCAATGCGGCATTGAGTCGTTGTTCAATGATCGGCAAAAGCAGAGATGACTTTGAGGAGGATTATCCTGAAGATCACACAGTGGCTCTGTGACGTGATTAGGCGCTACCGATAATGAGGTAAATTTTGAGAGGAACACTCTACTAAACTCGGCACCGATCTAAAAGCTGCGTAAATCATTTTGTGACACTTAATCGGCGTGAGTTATTGTGGGCAGAATGTCGCATTCGAGAGCGATTAATGGGCTTGAATCGTGGTGAATGACCTGAGAAAAGGCATGAAATGGAAAAATTTCTGCTAAATCGGGGTGAATAGCGTGCGTGGGAGCAACCCTGAAGGGAATTCCGGTTATACTTTCAGACCCGGAGCCAGCGAAATGACCGTGACTGAGGCTCAGTCAAAAGGTTGAAATTCTGGCACGGATGTAAACTGTACAATAGTTTCAGCGATTTCAATCAATAGCGAGAACGAATATGCAACTCCAAGAAGCACTCAATCTCATCCACCAGAAATTCATGCTTGAATCTCAGGGCAAAGAAGATGAAGCTGCCAGCAAACAATACTTCGAAGCATTCGACAAGTACCCTGCAGTGATGGAAACTGCATCACAGATTTTTGCTGCCCAGATCATTGCTCAAAATATCCAGGCACAGCAATCACAAGCTCAGCAGCCAGGTGACGGCGCAAGCCCAATCCAAACTCCATAATGAGCTAGCTCACTCGGCCATTGGCCAAGCAAGTAATAAAAAAGCCCTTTGCACATGCGAAGGGCTTTATCTATTTTATATTGCTATGCGTTATAGCATCTGTTTTTATGAACGAATTTTACGAATCGCTGCATTAACATCTTTACCTTCAACAATCGCACCTGATGATTTCAAGTGCTTCATTGCAACACCCATTGCTTGCCCGTCATTTCCTGCAGCAAGAACGTTATCCTTCACGGATTCCAAAGCTGCGACAATCTCATCAACAGACAAGGTTTTGGGCAACAATGTTTCGAGGATTACGATTTCAGCTTTACACTTTTCGATCATCGCTTCATCTTTAGAGAGCTTGATCATTTCGTTTGCTGATTTAACCATTTTGCGGATGATTTGCTCACAACGCTCGTTTGTGATTTCATCAGCGGAACGGCTAGCCTCGGTTTCAAGATCACCCAAAGCAACCTTCAAAATACTCTTTTCAAAATCATTACGCTCAAGCATTGCTTTGCGAACGCGTTGTTTGATTCCAGCAATCATATTCATGACTATTTTCCAATTACATTGTTCAAAGAGCGAGTATTGTAGTGCGTTTTGAGATTTGATTCATATTTGCATCTGAATGCTAGGCTATTGCGGAAGTCTATAGAACCCCTTCCCCTCCCGCAGAAGCTTGCCTTGAGTAACTAACTCATCCCAAACATAATCGGGATAAGTCGTGGGCGGCTGGATAGCAAAAATACGCTCAGCTTCCCGACTGGTTGCAGCATCCAGTTTCAATTTTAGACGCCGCCGAAATGCACGCATTGCCTGCTTCAACATCATATCTGAGAGCCAGTCGATATCCTCATCGCTAACTTTCTCATATTCGTTTCCAGCCCCAATCGGAGCTAATGGCGGAAGATCTGATGCTGACAGCGTTGTCGCAATACCTCCGGGCACCAAATCGTTCTCTGGTTGTTCTGGGGAACGTATTTGCTCAATAGCATCGGTCAGACGATCGATATCCTGATTTGAGACAATCTGTTTACAGACATCCGAGTCACAACCAGCTTGAATGAGAAGCGTTTTTATCTGGCCCCAAGCTTGATCCAAATCGTATTTTTCGCTGATTAAAAATACATCAACGGAGAGCTGGTCTAATTTTGACAAAATATCTATTTCTGAAGGCATCAGTGCGACCTCTTTAACCAACCAAACACCAGTTTACATGTGGCCAATAAATCATATGGCCTATACCAATCACATCCGATTACGAAAAATCTGGGAAATACTTGTGGAATTGTGCGTATATCGTGACAATGATAGCGTATTGTGAAGCAATTTTAAAAGCGGGGGGAACCAGATCGATCTTAGCGGAGACAATGAATTACGATGCAAGACAAGATCAATAAAAGTGAAAAAGAATGGAAAGCACAGTTAACCCCTGAGCAATATCATGTCCTACGTGAAAAAGGTACTGAGCGTGCATTCACTGGCGGATACTGGGATTGCAAGACAGATGGTGTTTACCGCTGTGCCGGGTGCGGCGCGGAACTGTTTGATTCAAAAACGAAATTTGATTCAGGCTCCGGTTGGCCAAGTTTCTTTGAAGCAGTTTCACCCGAACGCGTGGAACTTGAAACGGACATGTCGCACGGCATGGTTCGCATTGAAGTCAATTGTGCAAAATGCGGCGGCCATTTGGGGCACGTTTTCAATGATGGGCCTGCCCCCACTGGGAAACGTTTCTGCATCAACTCTGCCTCATTAAATCTTGATGACAAATAACACTATGAAACACATCACGATCATGATGATTACCTAAATCGAAATATTAGGTATGCCCGTATAATAGTGCGTAGAATATCCGATTTTCTTTTTTGCTCTGTGAAGTCATTCTAGTTGTAAAGATACTGTTGTTGTTTTGAAATGTATTTTGATTGTAGAAAGAGCACTGCATATTTCCTGCTCATTATCATTTGGCTCAATAATAGATCGCGCTTAATGGCTTAATTAACTTTGTTCATAGCGAAATCTAAGTCATAAACCCTGTTCCACTCTGTGCAATCTATTCACATACACAAGAGTGTAAGTTTGAATCATTAGCAAAAGTTTATTCAAATGGAAGCCTGATCACTTCATTGATTGAACACACATCAATGTCGCTGATTGGAGGATGCTTATGATTGCTGAATGTCTGCGGCAACTCTTAGATCGAAAGATCATCACCGTTAAAGAAATCGAAGAAGCAACAGGTCGAGGCAACTCGACGATATATCGTTGGCTTGAAAATAAGTCGCATCCTGACATCAATGACTATGTAACCTTGATCCATCGCATCGAAGACCAACGTGTTCGAGCAGCATTACTTGATGCCATTACTTCTAATTTACCTGTATCAATACACTGGATTGATGATCACGATGAGGCTAATACCAATCACATACCGGGTAATTTTATTGATGATGCAAAACAACAAACAATTCAAGCTATGCAAACTATGCTTAAAATCTTAGAGACACTTGAACAAACCAATTCAAATGAACGACTTTCCACACAAGCATGCACGGATATCAATGAATCAATCAACACAAATATCAGCATTCTGACCCACATCAAACAAGATTTATCAAGACACGCTGGCCGACGACGTAAAGCAAGACCATTACAATATGCAACCTCTGCCAGCTAACATATAAACATCCTGATAACACAGGCTAATCTCTAACAAAACCATCGTATCGGATAACAATGAAGCATCCTGTTCAGGACGATAGTATCAATACACCTGAAGATTGTTTCCGCATTATTGGCAACCATGTACAGATTCTTTCAGGTGTCAATCTGTATGCAAATATGTAACATGCACATGTGTCGTCGGTGGTTCGTTAGTTTCTGTTGCCTCTTTATAACATTTTCATGTTGGCTATCACTCGGCTGTAGCAACGCAAACAATCAAGAAAACATTAGTATCCCTTCAATTGCAGTCACAACTACAAAAGTAAAAACTCAATCTATACCACAATTAATACCATCTGTCGGAACTTTACGAGCTAATCAAATATCTACCATCGCACCTGAGCTACCTGGCCGCTTAATGGAAATTCGCTTTTCCGATGGGCAAAATGCAAGCGAAGGTGACGTGCTTGCAGTAATTGATAACCGGACGGAGTTAGCTACATATCAAGCTGCGGTTGCAGCCTATAAGGAAAATGAATGGAAATACCAGCAAACACGCGAGCTTTATAAAGCACAAGCCGCTACAGACTATGAAGTCACTCAAGCTCGTTTTATGCGTGACCGTTCTGCCTCACTCGTAAAAGAGGCACGTGAGCGATTAGATAAACTAACGATAGTCGCTCCATACGATGGTAGATTATCAATACGTGTCCCTGATATTGGTGACTATCTCTCAGAAGGTTCGCCTATCGTCGATATCGTCGATGATGATCCGATGCTCGTGGATTATTATTTATCCGAGAAATACATTGATTTGCTCAAAACAGAGCAACCCATTTTTATTCAATTCCCTAATGAAAACAAAACCTTCCAGGGCAAAGTAGATGCTGTCAACCCATTGATTGATCAACTTTCACGTAGCGTTAAGGTACGCGCAAGTTTTGCGAATCCTAATCATGAATTAGCTTCAGGTCGATTCGTGACTGTAAATCACCAAATCGGTATTCTTCAAAACAAGATGGTAATACCTCAGGAAGCGGTCGCACTAAATACAAATGAAGCCAATGTATACGTCATAAAACAATCAAACGAGCAGCAATCAGATTCATCAACACAACAATTCGTTGAAATACGAGCTATTCGTTTAGGCCAGTTTTTTCGAAATTTGGTCGTCGTTGAAGAAGGACTACAGCCTGGTGAAGAAATTGTTGTAACCGGGTGGGATAAACTCCGTGATGACGTACCAGTTCATGTTGTGCCCACTATTTCTACAGAACAAACGCCCACAACCACATGGATTGAACCACGTGTATCCAGCTTTGTTGAGCCTGAATCAGGTAAAGAAGAAATTTTAAATGAATCTCCAAGCGAAGAAAATTACGAACAATCACCTGATAACGAGGGGTTAATTAAACAAAACAACAGTGCATCAGAGGATATCATACAACCCACTCCAAATGAACTAGACAATGCATCAATCAATAAAAGTAAAGAGCCTACACAGAATATTCAGCAGGAGAAAATCGAACGATGAATGTTCTGATCCTGCTCATCAAACGACCAGTCGTTGCAATTGTTGTCAATCTATTACTTATTGCTCTTGGCTATTTCGCGTATCTAAATCTACCTGTTCGTCAATATCCTAATATTATTCTTCCGATCATCAACATCAGCACTTCATACGTAGGTGCAGATCCAACCTTGATTGAGCAGCAGATTACAATTCCAATTGAACAGCAAATCAATGGTATCGAAGGATTACGCTATTTCACATCTTCATCCGTACAAAATGCAAGTGTATTAACACTTACTTTCAATCTTGATGCTAACCTAGAATATGCAACGAGTGAAGTCCGCTCTGCAGTTGAAGCTGCGAGTGTATATTTCCCTTTAGATGCGAAGCAGCCAGTCATTACACGACAATCATCAAGTCGTGCAATTATGTATCTTGCAATAAGTAGCAATGAATGGGACATCACACAACTCACAGAATACTTTTGGCTAGCGATCAGACCTCGTTATGAGCTTATTACAGGTATTCAAGAACTTTCAAGTTTCGGCATGCAGTATGGCATGAGGCTTTGGATTGATCCACAGAAATTAGCCTCATATAACCTTACACCACAAGACGTCATTGAAGCTGTGCAAGCACAAAATATACAACTTCCGGGCGGCACAATCGAAAATGAATTCAAACAATACACTATTGTTTCTCAATTACGTCTCAATACAGCTGATGAATTCAATGATATGATTCTCGCTTACAGAGATGGCTACCCGATTCGATTCAAAGATATTGGCGAAGCTAAGCTTGGCGGTGAATTTGAGCCACCATCCTCGGCTTTCTGGAGCGATAATGTACGTACGCTTGGTATTGCTGTCAATATATTTGCAAACGCTAACGCAATTCAAGTTTCACGTGATATCCGAGAACTCATGGCTGAAACAAATGAACGTCTCCCTGCCGATCTAGAGTTTACTGTTAGCAATGACCGTTCATTGTTTATTGTCGAATCAATCAATGAAGTCATCACAACAATATTTGAAGCGGTTTTTCTAGTATTGCTTGTAGTATCACTCTTCTTATGGTCAGGCAGAGCAACGATCATTCCAATCGTTACGATTCCACTTTCATTATTTGGTGCAATGGGTGTTATGTATATGATGGATTTTTCCATCAATGTTTTAACTCTACTTGCATTAGTATTGGCGATCGGACTTGTAGTCGATGATGCGATTGTTGTACTTGAAAATACGTACCGACATATTGAAGAAGGTACTCATCCTGTCGAAGCATCAATTATTTCAATCCGTGAGATTGCTTTTCCTGTTATCGCGACCACTCTTGTACTTGCGATTGTCTACATTCCCATCGGATTTATACCCGGACAATCAGGTCAACTCTTCAAAGAATTTGCCTTTACCCTCGCAGGCACTGTTCTAATCTCAGGCTACATCGCGATGACACTGTCACCCATGATGTGCTCGCGCTTACTAAAACCTCCGAAGAAAAAGAAAGAGCATACGTCAAAAATGCTTGATTGGTACGCAGCATTTTTGCGATTAACTCTAAAGCAATTCAGGCCTTTTGTCGTTCTTCTGGCGATTGCCATTGGTAGTGGTGCATATGTAATCTACAAATGGATGCCGACAGAGTTCTTACCTGTTGAAGATCAAAACCTTGTTTTTGTATTTGTCAAAGGCCCTGATGGAGCCAACTTCAACTTCATTCAAAAATATATACTTCATATCGAATCACTTGTTGCAAAAAACGTCCCTGAAAGCATTCGTACACTGGGAATTGCTGGCACAGGTTCAACATCAGAAGGTTTAATTATTGCTGTGTTGAAGCCTAAAGATCAACGCGAACGATCACAGCAAGAAATTGTAAAATCACTATTTCCCATCATCACAACTATCCCTGCTGTTAAGGCTGTGCCAATCAACCCACCACCTCCATCAATTGGCTCAAGTAGCAATCAACTTATCAATTTTGTCATGACAACCATCGATGATTACGACACATTAAATGATGCACAACAACAACTGTTCACTGATCCGATAACTAGAAATTTCATACAGAATGATCAAACCGATCTTAATCTCAACGTTATGAATTTCCGTGCAATGATGAATCGTGAAGAAGCGTACAGCGCACAGATAGATGCTCGGGATGTTTCCCTGAACCTTGCAGCTTCACTCGCGCCATTTCGTGTAACGTCAATTATCAAAAATGGGCGTAATTATGATGTATTCGTTCAAATGGATTACAACGAGCGTATTAATCCTTCCGTCATGGAAAAACTATACGTACGCAACAAACAAACCGGCACAGCTGTACCCATGTCTTCCATAGCATGGCTTGAACCTTACATCGGCCCTATACAACTCAACCACTTCAATGGCCAGCGCAGTGTTACGATTAATGCAGACGTTGCACCCGGCAAATCACTCGGCCAATCACTCGATTACTTACGCGACTATATAAATCAAAATCTTCCCGGTACGGATTACTACTTCACAGGTTATTCTGACACTTTCAACGAATCGCGCGGCCAATTTGTATACATATTCGGCGCCGCACTCTTGATCGTATACTTGATTCTCGCAGCTATGATGAATTCATTTGTTGATCCATTTATCATTTTGCTCACTGTCCCACTCTCTATGTTTGGTGCCCTTGTTTTACTCAAACTTACGGGCGGCACTCTCAACCTGTACTCTAACATTGGATTAGTAACCCTTGTCGGTTTGATTACAAAGCACGGCATCTTAATTGTTGAGTTTTCTAACAATCTTCGTACACAAGGCTATGACGTGATGACAGCCACAATTGAAGGTGCGAAGCTACGCTTGCGTCCAATCCTAATGACCACAGGTGCGATGGTATTAGGTGCAACTCCTTTAGCTTTCGCAGGTGGTGCCGGCTCTGAAACTCGCCATCCTCTTGGCTGGGTGATTATTGGTGGCCTCACTTTTGGCACGCTTCTAACACTCATAGTGATTCCAACTGCTTATTCATACCTAGCATCATTTGAAAAATCACCAGCAAATGACGTTTCAGAAGATGCCTCAAATTCCTCACCAACAAACGAATAAGCTTTGAATAATAAACCCGCTATCTCAGTTACAACTATCGGTATCACCCCTTCATTCAACTTTTAGGTCAATACCACATACTTTTTGCAAACCGATGCGCCCTGAATGCTACCACCCGATACCGCAAAATTTCCTCAAACAATCCACTCATATCTGCATTTACTGTGGCTTCGACCTCACAAACACGCACAACGCTAAGGAGTATCCGAACTGCAGCTATTTCTCACTCACCCTCAGATCCTACCGGCTCCAAACCTCCTAACGTATAATGCCCTCATGCAGGATCTCAAAACTCTTTTTGCCGCGTTGGCTAACTCTAATTTCAGAAGCCGCTTCAAGCTATCTGAACAGGACCTGCATTACATCCATACTAAAGGCCGCCCTGCCATCCGAGCACACGCTCAGGATTTTTTGAACAAACGTCTTGCTCCAGACAACCCGCACAACGATGGTAAACAAACTCCCATGCGTGGCCATCCTGTCTTTATCGCTCAACACGCCACAGCCTGTTGCTGCCGATCATGCCTTCTAAAATGGCACAAGATTCCTAAACACCAACAATTAACTCCCAAACAAGTCGCATATCTCATTCAAACCATTGATCTTTGGATCGATAAGCAAGTGGAAAACTACATTTCCTCCGCTTTACCTCAAACTGACAAATCCTCACAAAACACCAATTCACAACAACTTAACCCATCAAATTCAACAAATCACACACCCACTCTCTTTGATAACTTGTTACAATAGCAGGCAAGGCGTTCAGCTCATTTATGCCAGATTCTAAATCTCTAGCACTTTCACTGGCATTTCATTTGGTCGCAGTTGATTTTCTCATGTGGGTTTCGAGTGACAATTTACTCTTCAGGCTTGTGCCTCTACAACTGTGCCCCGAGCTGGTGGCAGAATATTTCTATATAGATCTGATTGGTTCATTCCCTCAGATCACCGAGTGTTGATAACGATCATGCAGTCAAAACTCTCGCTAATCATCATGCTCTGTGCCCTGCTCTCTTCAGCACTCTGGGCCCAGGAAAGCACACAAGCCGAACCAATCTTCGGCAGTAAGTTTGTCGGTGACGGCGCTTATCGCAACACCGCTGAATGGGACGATGAGTTCTACCCAATCAACATCAACAACAAATGGGGCTACATCAACCAAAAAGGTGAAATCACAATCTTCCCTGAATATGACTGGGCAGATAAACAACATGCCAGCATCATGCGCGTCATCGTCGGCGGCCGCACTGGTTTCATCACTTACAACACAAATAACCATCAAGTAGAGTGGCTCATACAACCAATCTATGCTTGGGCTGACCACTTCGCCGAAGGCTCCGCCATCATCTCAGACGGAAACAAATTCGGCTTCATCAATCGCTTTGGCAGCGAAACTACGCCTCTCGAACTCGATGGCGCATTACGTTACCGTGAAGGCCTCGCAGCATTTCAAAAAGGTACACGCATTGGCTACATCAATTCTGCAGGAAAAGTCGTTATTTCTGCAAAATTTGATATGGCTCGATCATTCGCAGAAAACGTCGCGGTCGCTCGTGAAACAACGCGTCAAAGCCGCTCCCTTGGCTACATCAATCGCAAAGGTGAATTCGTCTTCAAAATCGAAAACGATCAGTTCGACAAACTCACCAGCTTTTCAAGCCATCTCGCTGCTGTCTGCAAAGACAATCAATGGGGCTACATCAACAACAAATTTGAAACTGCAATCAAACCACAATTTGAAGATGCTCGTCCATTCCACAGCAACCTCGCTGCTGTTAAGTCAAAAGGCAAGTGGGGCTACATCGACAAAGAAGGTAAGTTCATCATCGAGCCAGCTTTTGATGAAGCATATGACTTCCAGGAAGTCCTTGCTATGATCAAAATCAATAAAAAATACGGCTTCATCGATCGCGAAGGTAAAATCATCATTGAACCACAATTCAATGAAGCTTCCCCATACTACTTCGACTCTGCTCGCGTCTCTCAATTCCCCAACTTCGGTTACATCGACATCAAAGGGAACGTCATCTGGGACCCACGTGCTCCACAAGACGGCATCTTTAATCTCAAAGAAAACAAAAAGCGCATGACCCCACCAACCAAAAAAACGCAAAGCTCAATCCCATACAAACCAGATCTCAAATACGACGATGCACTACCCATCGAGCAAGATAATTCAAAATCAAACTCTCGTTCACGCAATAAACGTCGTCGAAGATAACAAAATTCGAATGCACATAAACCTCTGTTTTAGAGGTTTTTTTATGCGCAGCTTTAAATCGATGCACTAAATAGTCACATAGCCAAACATGCATAAATCTGCAAAAAATACAACAGTCACCCCCCATTCAAGGCATTTTTAGTATCTTCATAAATCCTTTAGGGGTTTATGCGAATCTGATTTATAATCGCATCACTTCTTTGGGTCATTGAGCAATACATCGCACAGAGAGAAAGAAATCTAGCACCATCTCTTCTATCTCTCGCTTAGCCAACGTTCGGCCACACCATTGCTTCGGGTTGATCAACATCAATAACTCCGCATGAAAGCAATACGCTTGCCTTCTTGCAATGTGATCCAACCCACATGCAAACAAAGCGATCATTCATTCTTAGTTGTCTACCCATCATCTGCCTCCTCTTTACTGGAGCAGCACAGTTATCAGCAGCCACAAGCTCAACCTACACATGGAAACCACGTAAAGTAAAATCCGATGAGTTGGCCATTGCACAAGAGCATCGTTATGCTGAAAAAGTAAACAAGACTGTAAAAACAAATCTTATTCGCTACGAAACAACGTTCTTCGAACTCTACACCGACATCCCAAAAGAACAAGCAATTAAGTGGCAGATCAAACTCGATCCAATCTACCGTCGTCTTATTGCCTTACTCGACCTCCCCGCTAACTGCAATATTTGGCAAGGTAAAGCTTCGATATACCTATTCGATAAAAAAGCTGATTTCATCAAATTCGAAGACAAATTCTATGGCAACAAAATTTCATTCGAAGCAGCACTCTGCCATCAGCACTACACAGGCGAAGTACGACTTGCTCTTTACGAAATGGATGATTCGCTCTTTCTTCGCCAACTCTTCATCCACGAGATGATGCACGGCATCGTACATCGCTATCAAACTCCAAAACGTATCCCAACCTGGCTAAATGAAGGCATTGCTGAATGGGCAGCTAATCAACTATTAGGTGATGCGCCAACCTTCCGCATGAAGCAAAAACTCAGCCGCAAGTTCCTTCACAATACACAATATCTACCAGCCGACTTCTTCAGCGATTATCGCTTTAAACCAGAATTCTACGGCACCGCTTTCTCCCTCACCAAAATGCTAACCACAACCGACAAAACTAAGTTCATCAAATTTCTCAGCACCGTTAAGCAATACACACCTTGGCAAAAAGCACTTAAAAATGCGTACAAAATGACACCCGAACAGCTAATTGCCACCTACGCATCAAATATCGGCCTCAATGAACTGCCAATCGAAATACCAACCATCACTACGAAAACCACTCTCAACAATAAAACACCTCAAGCAGCATCATCCCCTTAGTAATGCTGCTCAAGGTTTATCACATCTAACATACACATTCACTGATTTACTTCTTTAGCAAATATCGCCAACGCCCTCCCATCGGCATCAGCATATCATCTCCCTCTTCATCCTCTTCATTCTCATCCGCCACACTTCCGGCAAACTCTCCCGCCTCCAACTCCTGTTTTCGCAAATCCTTTTCAATCTCCCATTCCCTCACAAGATCTAACCCATTTACAATCTCCATCCGCCCATCCTGATACTCAACGATCGCTGTACAACTCTCCACCCAATCACCACAGTTCAGATACTCAACGCCATCCTCCTCAATTCGTTCACTATGGTGAATATGCCCGCATATCACACCGTCCATCCCACGCCGCTTCGCTTCATTCATCAACGTCTCTTCAAATCGGCTAATAAACGTACAAGCATGCTTCACCTTCAACTTCAAAAACGCAGAAAGTGACCAGTACTTATAACCCAGCAACAATCTGCATTTGTTATACCACGCATTAATCCGAAGCAACCACTCATATGCCACACTCCCCAACACCGACAACACCCTTGAGTGCTTCACGACCAAATCAAATTGATCCCCATGAATCACAAGGTATTTTCTACCATCAGCACTCTCATGCACCACATGTGGTTCAACCTTTACACCACCAAATTCCAAACCATGATACTGCCTCGCAGCTTCATCATGATTCCCCGGCACAAACACAACTTCCGTACCCTTCTTAATCATCTTTAGCACACGACGCACCACTTCATTATGCTCCGCCGGCCAATACCAACGCTGCTTCAACCGCCACATATCAATAATATCACCAACGAGATATAAACGATCACATGAAACGCACTTCAGAAACTTCGCAACTTCCTTCGCCTGACTACCATTACTTCCCAAATGTACATCGGAGATAAAAACCGTTCTGAATTTCAGCTTCATATGATCCGCCAGCTTATAGCCAGCCTCCTGTTTCCACTATCATTAAAACCCTTAATACTCTTCCATTTCACGATATCAGTCTACCCTGTTAACAACCCCAAAACACGACCTCTCACTCATTTCTAACTCTGTAAACACAGCGTTTTCTTTCTGCAAACCAATCGTTAAAGAATCCAAACCAACTCACACTTAGTACAAGCAGCGCACTAAAAAAGCAGCGACATTACGCCGCTGCTTTTTATTTTCGAATTCAAATCTGACTTATTGGCCAGCGTTTGCTTTCTTCACTTCATGTAACTTAACTTTGAAAATCAAAGTAGCATCACCAGGAATCTGAGGTGGACGGCCTTCTTTGCCATACGCAAGATCCGCTGGAACATACAGCATGTATGTCGCACCTGGCTTCATCAACTGAACACCTTCGGTCCAACCAGGAATCACACCGTTAAGTGGGAACTCAATCGGCTCACCACGCTCAAATGAACTGTCAAATACCTGACCGTTCACAAGCGTACCTTCATAATCGACAACAACTGTATCCGCTGCTGTTGGTGATTCGCCTTCACCCTCTTCGATTACCTTGTACTGCAAACCACTTGGCAAAGCGACAACACCTTCAGCTTCTTTATTCTGTGCAAGGAATTGTGTACTTGCATCAGAACCTGCTTCAGCTTCCATCTGCGACTGCATTTCCTGAGCTTTCGCCATCTGCTTCATCATCAGCATCTGTGAAAACTGCTGCAGCATATCGCGAGCTTCAGTGCTCTTCATCGCCCACTCTTCTTCAGGCTTCTCTAAGCCTGCATCCAAGCCCTTCACAACTTCTGCAAGATCCAATTCAACACCCATCTGCTTGAACTGTGCTTCCTGTGCCTTCAGTTGCATCGCAACATTCAAACCCAAAGCATAGCTTGCCTTCTTGATGTCAACTTCTGGCGCTTGCATTGAAGCCATTAGTTCTTGCATATTCAATTCACTAGGCTGCTGTGGCGCTGCTTCTTGACCATTCTGAGCCCAAACGAGTAGCGGGGCTCCCGCCACCATTAGGCCAAGCAGGCCACCAACTGCCAATTGCTTCATCTTCATGCTGGTTCTCCAGTTCTTATAATTCTTATCCGGTTACTTTCTCACCGGCTTCATATTATCGACACTTAAGCTTCATATCTCTTATTTCCCCATCCCGAGATACATTATCATACTCAATCAACCCGACTTTCGCTCTTCTTCTCCCTCTATACCTACCATCTTCACCCAACATTTCTCAAAATATTTGTATATTATCCCCATCATGCACACCTACTTCGCCTACGGCTCCAACATCTGCCCCGATCGTCTCAAACGACGATGCCCCGACATTAAACCTCTCGCCCCGGCCTTTACAACCGATTATCAACTCACTTTCCCTCGCACTTATGACGACCCCCAATACGGCGGCGTCGCCTCCATCGAGCCCATCACCGATAAACCAATATCACTTCCCAACCAACCCCTTCAGGTTCACGGCTACCTCTATCAGCTCTCCGATAACGACCTCCATCGGCTCGACCAATACGAAGGCCTCGCCTTCAATGCCTACGTCCGATCAACCATCAGCGTTCACGTACCTCCCCATTTCAGCAATATTTCATCTATCACTACTGCATGGACATACTTCGCCATCCCTCGCCCTGCACCAGCCGTCCATCATCCTCCCTCCAAACATTACCTCAACACAATCATTCGTGGTGCCACTACCCACAATCTCCCCGAAAACTACATCAATTGGCTCAAATCCATACAAACCCTAAAAATTGAGCCCCCTCCTTTCCATGGCCGTGAAATAATATGATCTCACAAACTGTTTACCGATTAACTACTACAGATTCATCAAAAAAAATCGGAAACAACCATGGTCATCATCACATTCATCTTCGCAGCACTCTACCTCCTGCTCGGCATCTCCTTCTACGCAATCATCAACTTCTCATCCATCACCGCACTCATCCCACCACTCGTCATCGCAATCATCTTCCTCATTGGTGCCCTGCTCTCACTCAAACCGCAACTCCGCATGCATGTCATGCACATCCTCGCTCTTCTCTCAATTATTCTCTTCTTTGCCTTCCTCAATAAATACCCCCCAACCATCGATTACCTCACAGCTGCCGAAGGCTATCAAACCATCGACAAACCGCTCGCCAACGTGGAAAAAACCTTCATTTCACTCCTATCCCTCGCCTTTTTTATCACCACATTCATCTCATTCTTCAAAGCACGCGTTCTTCGCAAGAATAACAGCTAATCCGCTCCAAACCCATACCAATACCCCCTTTAAAACGCTCTAAACTCTCCCCCTTCTCTACTCTTTCATACACACTTTCATCCCCCACAACCCTCATTCTCACCTCTCAGCTTAACTTCGATCACCAATATCTCCCTTCCAAACATCTCACACCTCTACCCTCGACCTGACAAGCTCACAAATGTGTGCAATAATATTGTTGTACCCCTTATTCCGGCGAGGGAGAAAAACGACGTTATGAGTGTTCCAACTCCAACACCACAACCCATGCACTGCCGTGTTGAAGCTTACGACTACCTTGCGGATCAGCTTCAAAATATCGATTGCACGCAAAACCTCTTGCGTGCAGCAATTGCTGTATCTATGCATGAGTTAGACAACGTCGTTCCTACCGAAATCGAATCCGAGTTACTTCAACTCACCAATAAAATCGCAGCTCGTCTCAATTCCTCACACCATCGCGCAATCATCGCACACGCTCACGAAGTCCTCTTCGTCGAAGAACGCTTCAAAGGCTGCCGCCACGACTACCACAATCCCAAACACTCATACATCCCCTACGTCGTCCGATCACGTCGTGGACTTCCAAACACTCTCTCACTCGTCTACAAATACATCATCGAACAGCTCGGCCTCCAAGTCGAAGGCATCGGCGTCCCCGGCCACTTCATCACACAAGTCACCGTCGCCGAAATCGATAACGCTCCTCCTTCAATCCAACTCATCGACCCATTCTTCTCAGGCCGCATGATGACAGGCAACGAGGTCACTCGCCGTGCAGCCAAAATGACAGGCCAAACCTTCGCCGTCAACGACATCTTCCGCCCTGTTACCAACCAACAATGGCTCCGACGCATCATCCTCAATCTCATCAAATCCTTCGATCAGCGCGGACGCACTGAAGATTACAACGCCATGCACGAAATGCTCGCACTCGTCGAGTCCATCTAATCCCCCTCCCCAAGAATCTCTTCAAATCTTTCCTCTTCACACCGCCTACACTGCACATTAAAATCGAACCATGCCGATTCGATTATTACAGTCCGTGCGCCAATTTTTTCGAAACTATCACTGCAGCCCTTACGCATCGACTCAATCTCGCAGCTTCATTTATTACCAAGGACACCGCAACATGCCTATCAATCAAATCGTCCTCGTCGGGCACTGCAGCTTCGACACCGGCTCCCTCTACTCATTCATCCAACAATCCACCGATACCCCTATAAAATCAGCCAATAACGATCAGGACATCCAGGAAATCGCCACCCCCGACTCACTCCTCCTCGTCAATCGCGTCCTGCCCGGCTCCTTCAACACCGACTCAGGCATCGAACTCATCAAACAACTCTCACAATCCGATTCACCCCCACGCATGATCCTCATCTCCGACCTCTCAGAAGCACAGCAACTCGCCGAAGATGCAGGCGCTCTTCCAGGCTTCGGCAAAGGACAACTCAACGACGAATTCGCATCCGATCGATTCACCACAGCACTACAATAACACTCATTTCTTAACCTCTTACTGAAACATGCCAATCACATTTTTAAGCTTGTCCTCCACCATGCCGATGACCTAAACTGTTTCACCAACATTAATGAAACAACAAGCGTCTAATCAACGGTAAGACATGACCACCAACGGCCGCAAAACTCGCTGTATCTCTCATACTCCCACAACCTCCCCAGCTCCATACTGGGCGCGCTGGTCATTCAACGATATCCTCGATCTTCGCTTCTGCGATCTTGACCTCACACTCAACTCACCATCCGCCGCGCCACTACGTCACCGCATCGACCGCCTCTACCACGATCTCGACCGCACAGGCTTCACAAACTTCAAACCACACTGTTGGCTTTCCACCGAATGGTTCTCCCCCGACGGCGTCCCCGGCATCGCTCTCCCCTTCTATCTCGCGCATCCAAAACTCGCCAAACTCGAGAAAAAACAAATGCTCTCCGCCGAGGGCAACCCAGAATCTGAGTGCCTCAAAATCCTCCGTCACGAAGCTGGCCACGCAATCAACACCGCTTACCGTCTTCATTACCGCAAAGCCTATCGCCAACTCTTCGGCTCATACGCCGACCCATACCCCGAAACTTACAAACCAAAACCCAACTCACAAAAATACGTACACCATCTCGATTATTGGTACGCACAAGCCCACCCCGCCGAAGACTTCGCCGAAACCTTCGCAGTTTGGCTCGCACCAAAATCCAATTGGCGCAAGCATTACAAAAATTGGCCAGCCATCCACAAGCTCGAATACGTCGACACCATCATGAAAGAGATCGTCGGCACCCCCACCAAGGTACGATCTAAACGTCACGTCGAACCCCTCAAATCCAACACCCAAACCCTCCGCGAGCACTACCGTCAGCGTCGCCTCACCCTCGCCGACGAATTCCCCTCATTCTTCGACACCGACCTCACCAAGCTCTTCTCAAACGAACCGAAATACAAGAACCGCCGCACCGCTGCCTCCTTCCTCCGTGACTACGCCCCCGAACTTCGCAGTACCGTCGCTCACTGGACAGCCGCTCACCCTTACACCATCGACCAGGTCCTCCGCGACATGATCGACCGCTGCAAAGAGCTTCGTCTCCACTGCAAACACGCCGACAACCTAACCCGCTCTCAAGCCCACATCATGCTCACCGTACAAACGATGAACTACATACACTCCGGCCACTTCCGCGTCCCCCTCTAACCATCAGTTAGTCTATTCGACTCATCACTCATTCCTATAAAACTAACCTCTTATCCACCGCCTAACTCCCAATTAGAACCATATCACTTCGACTTAAACCGATAATATTTTTTATCGAGACCCACTTATCGCACGCCCTTAATTATCACTCAAACCCTGCTCTAACACCTACTTACATCACCCTCCCCTTCTGCCGATATTTAAGCTAAAATGGTAGGTTAGAGTATTTTGCGTGATTTCTTGCCGCAATAATGGACCCCACAATCGGCAGCATAGTAATGTGATATCTCATGCCGCCGCAACGACCTACAGGTCAACGCAGCAAGTATTACGAAAATCGCTCTAAACGTAGCCAAGCTCGCTGCGCACAAAACGTTATGAGAAAAAAACGCATCATCATCTTAATGCACTCAGACCTCATCCCACCCGACTCTATCAAGGGCCTGTCCGAGGAAGAAGTCGCACCATACAAAACTGAGTTCGATGTCACTGCCACACTCCGTGACATGGGGCACGACGTTCAACCACTAGGCGTCACTTCAAACCTCGAACTCATCAAAGATGCTGTTGATGAACACGAACCCCACATCATTTTCAATCTCCTCGAAGAATTCCACGGCATAGGCGTCTACGATGCCCACGTTGTCTCATTCCTCGAACTCCTCAAAATCCCATACACCGGCTGCAACCCCCGCGGCCTCATGCTCGCTCACAACAAAGCCATCTCAAAAATGATCTGCCGCTATCACCGCATCCGCGTCCCTCAATTCCACGTCTTCCCCATCTACAAAAAAGTCCGTCGCCCCTCAAAACTCCAATTTCCTCTCATCGTCAAATCACTCACCGAAGAAGGCTCCGTCGGCATCTCGCAAGCCTCCATCGTCCATAACGATGAAGCACTCACTGAACGCGTCGAATTCATTCACCGCACACTCGAAACCGACGCCATCGTCGAACAGTACATCGAAGGCCGCGAACTCTACGTCGCCGTCTCTGGCAACGACCGACTCGAAACCTACCCTATCTGGGAGTTAGAGTTCAAAAAACTCCGTGAAGACGCGCCACGCATCGCCACAGGCCGCATCAAATGGGACCTCAAGTACCGCGAACAAGCCGGCATCGATTCAGGCCTCGCTCTCGACCTCCCCGAAAATCTCCTCAAAGAAATCCCACACTTTTGCAAGCGCGCATACAAAGCGCTCACTCTCTCTGGCTACGCACGTATGGACCTACGCCTCACTCCCGAAGGCAAAATCTATCTCCTCGAAGCCAACCCAAACCCCGAGCTTGCCTACGGCGAAGACTTCGCTGAATCCGCAGAAACCGCAGGCATCTCCTACGAAAAACTCCTCCAACGAATCATCAACCTCGGACTCCGCTACCGCCTCCGTGGCCAAGCCTAATCATCTATTAGACTCATTCACATTCTATTTCCTACACATATTACCCTCCCCCATCGTCTCAAAATATACCCACAACTCCCCCTTGACCTTTCACCCTATCCCCGTAACACTTACACCATGACCACTGCACAAAAAAAACTCCGCTACGGCATCCTCTCCACCGGCAACATCGCTCGACAATTCGCCCAAGGCGTTCAATCCGGTGCAACCCTCTCAACCATCCATGCCGTCGCCTCACGCGATGCCCGCAAAGCCGACGAGTTCGCAAAACAATACAACATCCCAGCCCCTCATACCTCATACGACAACCTCCTCAAAGACCCCAACGTCGATGCCGTCTACGTCGCTCTCCCTAACAACTATCATCACGAATGGACCATCCGCGCACTCGACGCTGGCAAACACGTCCTCTGCGAAAAACCTTTCTCTATCGGCGTACAGCAAGCCATCGAAATGTTTGAAGCCGCACAACAAAACAACCGCCTCCTCGCAGAAGCATTCATGTACCTCACCCACCCACTCACCCACGCATACATCGACCAGATCAAATCTGGCGCCATCGGCAAACCAAAACTCATCCGCTCTTCATTCTCATTCAGCGTCGCCGACCCCGACAATAACTCACGTTTCTCCACCACTCTCGCAGGCGGCTCCCTCATGGACATCGGCTGCTACTGCATCACACTCACCCTACTTGTCGCCGACACCATCTCAACCCCCGGCTCATACCCCTCCAAAATCCAAGCCGCCGCGCACATCCACCCCTCAGGCATCGACGACTATGCCGCCGTCAACCTCCAGTTCGCCAACGGCCTCATCGCCTCTTTCACCTGCGGCATGACTGCTCAAATCAACAACGCATCCTACATTTCAGGCACCGACGGCTTCATCGAAATCCCCATCCCTTGGAAACCACCCGCCGACAAAGCAACCTTCCTCCTCGGCAACAACGCAACACCCAAACAATCAAAATCCGATGTCACAAAACCTCTCCCCACACAACAAACCCAACCCTTCACTGTGTCAGCAAACAAGCCCCTCTACGCCCTTGAAGCCGACGCCTTCGCCGACTCAGTCCTCAACGACAAACCCCTCTTCATCACCCCCGACTTCACCCTCCGCGTCACGCGCATCCTCGAAGAACTACGAAATCAAATCGGCCTCCCCTTCTAACAACTCATCCCCTCCCCCCTCACTACCCCATCCTCACGTTTCCCTCATTTTCCAGACTCATTCGTCCGAATTTCGTACAAAATTTAATCCTCGTAAACGCAATTCTTCATGACATCCCAACCGATAACATCTTAAAATACATTCCCAGGGCACTGCAGGGATAGATACTTACAGCCTGATTGAGCATACAAATTCGCCATGAGTACCAACCCATACAACCTCGACGGCTTCTACTTCCGTTCAGGTCCAAAAATCCAAATCCACAACGTCAAAGCCGACGACATCCTCGAACTTCGACACCTCGTCTTGCGCCCAAACCAACCCTTCGAATCCACTCACTTTGAAGGCGATAAAGATCTCGACACCGTCCATTACGCTGCCTTCGACGACGATGGCAACCTCGTTGCTTGTGCCACCCTACTCGACCGACCTTTCATCATCGATCAGTCCACCAACATCTCCAACGAGTTCAAAGAAGCTCACCCCGAACTCCTCTCAACCGTCGGCATGAAAGCTCGTCAACTGCGTGGCATGGCTGTACACCCAAACAATCGTGGACAAGGCGTCGGCGCACTCCTTCTCAACTACATCGAAACCCACCAATCCGCACTCCCTATCGTCACACGCAACCTCTGGTGCAACGCTCGTGAATCAGCAACACCCTTCTACATTAACCACGGCTGGATACCCGTCTCAGACAAATTCGACATCCCAGACGTCGGACCACACTACCAACTCTTCCGCCAAATCCGCTCATACTAATCCCGCCACATCCGCCTACAATCACCCATGAATCTCAAAGAACTCCTACTTCAATGGGTCCAAGCCTTCAATCAAGCTGACCCTGAAAAGCTAGTCAGTTTCTACGCTGATAACGCAATCAATCATCAAGCTCCCGAGCCACCCCTCCAAGGCAAGCAAGCCATCAAACAATTCTTTATCAAAGAATTCGCCCTCGCAGACATGCACTGCATCGTCAAAAACATTTTCACCGATGGCGACCACGCAATACTCGAATGGGAAGACCCTTCAGGCCTCCGTGGTTGCGGCATCTTCCACATTCAAAACAACAAAATCATCACACTACACGGCTACTGGGACAAACTATCATTCCTTAAACTCAACAACCTGCCCATACCAAAAGACTAACCTTCGATTAGACGCTACTTCCAGTAATAACATCCATCCTTCCCAAGCTGTCGTTCAATCTCCAACAACCGGTTATACTTCGCAATCCTTTCACTACGACACGCCGACCCACTCTTCAAGTGCCCCCCATCCATTGCCACTGTAAAATCAGCCAAAAACGTGTCTTCAGTCTCCCCCGAACGATGAGACAAGAAATACCGCCACCCCGCATTACGACACATCTTCACAGCCTCAATCGTCTCCGTCACCGTCCCAATCTGATTCAACTTAATAAGCGAAGAATTCGCACTCCCCTTATCAATCCCCTCCTGTATAAACTTCGTGTTCGTCACAAAGATATCATCACCCACGACTTCAATCTTCTCTCCAAACTTATCCGTAAACATCTTAAACCCATTCCAATCCTTCTCATCAAACGGGTCTTCCCAAAGCACGATCGGATACTTCGATATAAGCGCTGAATAGACGTCCATCATCTCTTCTCGATCTTTCTTCCCTTCACCTGACCACTTCAGGTCATACATCCCATCTGCTTTTTCAACCACAAACGACGTCGCCGCCGAATCCACCGCCAACGCCACATCATCGCCCGGCCGATACCCCGCTTTCTTTATCGCACTCACAATCAACTCCAATGCTTCCTCATTACTCCCCAGATTCGGCGCAAATCCGCCCTCATCACCAACACTTGTCGCTAACCCTTTGTGCTTCAAAATACCCTTTAAAACATGGAATATTTCCACATTCCACCTCAACCCTTCAGAGAACAACTCAGCCCCGATCGGAGCCACCATAAACTCTTGAAAATCAACACTGTTATCCGCATGTTCGCCTCCATTCAGAATATTCATAAACGGCACAGGCAATCTCGCTGCATCCACACCGCCCAAATATCGATACAGCGGCTGATTAGTCGCCATCGCCCCAGCCTTCGCCACTGCCATCGACACACCTAGTATCGCGTTCGCGCCCAGCTTCCCCTTGTTCTCCTTCCCATCCATCTTATTCATCAGCCGATCAATCTTACTTTGCTCTCTCACATCCATCCCAATCAACTCTTTACCAATCACATCCTTCACATTGCTCACCGCCTTCTTCACACCCTTTCCCTCATACCGCGACTTCTCACCATCGCGCAATTCCACCGCTTCATACTCGCCCGTCGATGCACCCGAAGGCACTGTCGATCTTACTCTCACACCACGACCGCTTCCCGTCATCCCACCATCACCCGTCTGTAAATAAACGCGCACCGTCGGATTGCCTCTCGAATCCAAAACCTCAATCGCATCAACACCCGTAATCCGAACAGCATCTGCAACACCCATCACACAACCTTTCACGCATGACATTTTTGATTAACCAACAACCCGCTCGCGCTCACCACCGATAACCCCATGCAACAACTCCCACCACATCCGCGCACACCTTTAGCAACTTCGTCACAACACCCCCTATCCTTAACCATGACTTCCCCTCTCCCTCGCATCACGAACACGCTACAAATCACTCACCGCATGCGTCCCCGTAAACCAACTCATCTCACAATCCAACTGAAACACAGCCACCATCTCATTCGACTCCAATTCTCCCCTCCCCCCCTTTTCACCCCACCACTTCAGCAGCCCATCATAAAAATCGCGCATCGCGTCATCACTCAGTTCACGCAGTAACCGCTCCGCTTTCTTCTCAAAATCCGTCGGCTTATTCACCACCCCACCCACTAACCTCATCATCTGCTTATGACATTGAAACAACACACGGTTCTCCAGCAACACCAACCGCCCCGCAAACGTCACCACTTCCAACGCGCTCTTACTCAGCAGATAAACATCCTCCATCCGCATCGCTTCATGCCAAAAAGACCAACGATATCCCTGCAGCTGTGCCATAAACGACGCAGCCTTCCGCTCAACATCCTCTTCAGGATACCGCTTCACCAGTTCACCCACATCACCCTCCGCGCACACCGCTTCACCCCAAACCAGTTTCGCGCCAACAAACCCATTCCGCGCCGGCTCACTCCCTCTCTCCAAAAGCTCGCGCACATACCCTTCAGGCAGATACCGTCCTTCCAGATACCCATCCCAACCCTTCAATACATCAAACCAGATAAACGACACATCCTTCCGCTGTCGTCGCTTCTCCCAATCCACATCATCCATCACCACAAGCACATCCACATCCGAGTCCACCCGTTCTTTCCCCTTCGCGATTGATCCACCCAAGTAAATCCCGACAAGTCGTTCTTCATTACGCGCCGC
This sequence comes from Planctomycetota bacterium, assembly GCA_016350165.1. Classification (GTDB taxonomy): domain Bacteria; phylum Planctomycetota; class Phycisphaerae; order Phycisphaerales; family Phycisphaeraceae; genus Poriferisphaera. The sequence continues at coordinate 1,457,798 of CP066225.1, forward strand.
ATTTTCAATCAGCCGCTTCACACCACTCGCTAGTGCGCATCGGTGATGATCGTATTTCATCCACTCACCCAACTGCGTCCACATCACATCATCAAAAACGCCCAACTCATCACTCGCGCATCGCTGAACCTGTTGATCACTCACACTAAATCCTTTCATCACACAGGCCATGTCCCGAAATCCGATCGTCCACCCCGACGATGAAACACTTGGTTATATAACCAAAATCACGCCCCAAAAAGCTCGCGATTCTCTAACCATTTTGAAACGTTTCCATCAATTCTTCAATCGTTTCTAACCAAAGTTAGCCATTCTTTGACCATAATTATTTTCCTGTGAAACACTCGTTTTCAAATCACTTCTATAACTAAAAACATCGATTGCACGTAACTCATTACAACACTAACTAAAATTATAAAAGCCCCTATAATTAGGGGCTTTTTTCTCATTTCACTGAAATCACTTTCATGCGCGCGAATGCGCGTTTGTGCGCACGTTTACGCATTTCTTCGCCGCATCAGCAATCCCAAGCCACCAAGAATCATAAGACTTCCGCTCAATGGTTCTGGAATCATCGTCGCAACAAAGTCGTCATAAACTGCCTGCTGACTCGCGTTGAACCCAGCCGTCTGATACAGATCAAACATCGCAAGGTCCGCCGCATCAACATCCCAGTCACCGTCCCAGTCGCCAGTCGCCCAGCCTTCACTACCTTCACGCAAACCAAGCTCACCAGTGAAGTTATCCATTAGTGCGCTGAAGTCGCCAAAGTCCACATCACCATCCAGATCCGCATCACCATACTGCGTATCCAAAATATCACGCACCAGATAATCAACATCCTTCTGCGTCACAAGCGTGCTCGTCGCAGCAAGATTAAAGATCGATGCATCACCACCTAAGTTCTTGTACAGCAAGTCAATATCAAACGCGTCAATACCGCCGCTGATATCAAAATCACCCGCTGCATCCGCTGTCATTGTCGTCGCACCTGTTGTGCGCAAGTCCATATGCACGTGATTCAGGTGCACGCCCGACGAGTCACCCACCGCATACGCGCTCAAACCAAGATCATCCATCTTGTCATTAAACGCATCACGGACATCCGTGTTACTGATGATCAGTTTGTAAATCTCACATCCCTCAGCCGCATTCTGAACGAACGCAACCATCTCATTGACAACACCTTGCTCGCTGCTGCTCAGATAACCGTTGCCGTAGTTCATCACACTGCCCGGCACATTCAAGTCGATATCCATCCCCGCTTGGTGCGTCTGGTGCCACTTCGAAGAACCCCAGCCATCATCGGTCGACATACCATTAATCACCTGAGTACCGCTCACAGCCGCGCTCGCAGCTTTGATCGTCTCCACCGCCCAGTTTGTTGCCCAACGTTCCGGCTGAGGTGTTGCACCACTTCTTCCACCGCCCGGATCTGTGCCTGGCAAAATATCAAAATTACCATTGCCATCATACGGATCGAAGTAACCCGTTTGTGGATCAGGATCTACGAGTTCAACCCACTGCGGAGCATTCGCAGAATTCAACCATTTCGTCGTGTTCGGCCCAACAACCCCATCCATATAACTCGGCTTACTATTGCCAAACGATGCCTGGAACAACTGCACTGCCTTCGTCGATGCTGGACCGTAATCGCCATCAACAACCAACGAACTGCCGCCCTTGGTCGGATAACCTAAATAGTTCAAACGGTGCTGTTGGCCTGCAACTGAAACCGTGTCACCTGCATCAACAACCATACCCCGACCATTACCCGTATATCCTTCACGGACAGTCACTTCGAACGATTTCAGAACACCATCTACCGTCACATTACCCTGTAGTGTGCCCTGAAAACCCTTCGCATTAATATTCAGATCGTTACTCGAACCACCATCTACATCCGGGATCAAAAAGAACTGACCCGTGCTGGAAAAGCTATTGCCCGTCCAGTTCGTCGTACTCGGCACATCAAATCCGCCTGCACCATTAAACGTCAATCCAGAAAAACTGCTGCCACCAAAGACTGCCGCGAGATTGATTGCCATGACATCACCGGTTCTGCCGTAAAAATCAGCATCCGAATCATGCAATCCAGCCGTAGCAACCCCTGCCCCGCTAAAAGCCAAACCCATTGCCAAAAAAGCACTTAAAGAGCGACTCGTATTCATCCTGCTTGTTCCCTCACTTGAACATCAAGACCAAACGCTCGCGACCTGCTAATTCCCTGCCTGCAATCACTCACAAACAAAAACAGCAACGGACAACTCAACTTGTCACCATCGAATGAGCGCCAAAACAGCTTGTACTGACAACTTCATCAGTACTCGTGCCACACGACTCCACATAACCACACATGCCACCACGCCTTACGCCCCGTTCAACCGTACCGCCACCACTCTCCGCCCCCCAAGAATTTCTTACATGAACTATAAGCCGATTTACACCAATCACAAGCCTTATTCACTTGTTCAAACAATTAAAGTGAGAATCCCCTCTCTCACCCCCATTACCTTTCCCAAATTAACAGCTTGATCAAAAATCAAGCACAACCTCAACAACCCACTACGTTCGTCACGATATTTCCATCAAGCGAAACGCAAACCTAATAACGTTTGAATCAAATTCCCTCATAGATGCTTGATGCCCAAACTAATCGCACCATAGACTCACCAATTTGTCGACACATATACACAATCGCCACACGACAGCTGTCACATTTTTTTATTAACAGTTAATTCAAACCATCTAGTAGTAACAGATAACCTGCATCATGCGAAATATACATTTCTTCAGTCTACATCTATATCTGTGATCCTGAATTTCCATCACGCCTTTATCACAAATAAACAAGTTGTTTTTCGAACATATTCATATATCAACTACCTCCTCATCAGAAGTTTCAGCATTGATCTAACAATTCATATTTTTGCTTTTTAGTAACGATTTTACCAACAGATAAACCAGTGTTTATATGCATTTAATTCAAGCAGAGTTTTAGAAATATGAAGGTCATCAATACAACTTGCAAACTACAAATGGTATGCCTGCATGCACTAGTTTTGGAGTACTAAGGAGATTGTTCTAGTTAACAACGACGACCTATCAGTTAGTAATAATACCGGTATGTACTACCAAGAAATTGTTGACATCAATCTGCCCATGCCCTGATTTGATGTTTTTGGGTTTAGGTGATTTAGCAATGCCGCGTCGCCGATCATAATAAAGCATGAAAATTAAAACATGCTGCAAAAAACATTCTTACGACCCACACAAGCTGCTGCGCATATCACCGCAGCTTGTTTTATATACGAAACATATCCTAACTATTGAATAGAATTAATTTTAGTGAATAAAAGTGTTATATATCTCTTAAATTCTAACCCCAAAAGCCTTTGCAAAATACGACAAGAGGATGCTAATATGTATACACTTGGTAACAAATAAAATGAAGTATTTCCCCTATTTTTAAAGCAGATTCTATAATTCTTGTTGGCGCAAAGTATAACACGGGGTAAACTAATTTTTGCTTATCAAGTTCACCTGTGTTGTAAATTCATTTTCTTTTTGTGTGAACTTTTTTAATTTTTTTGACTCATTCACAATCACCGAAGTAGTTCACGGATCAATAAAAATCTATATGTTCTGATCATAGATTTGATTTCATTTGTTTATTAATAAAGCTTTTTTCAAGCATATAAGTACAACTATGTATTTATGTTTGTTATGTAATGACATCGTAGCCAATGCTACGTATATCGATATTTATTTTGTATTCCGGGGAAACAAAACGTTTTGGTAATCCTTCGATTCCTACCAAGAAGGATGCCAGGGAGACAGACTATTTACTCATCTAAAGAGAGGAACGAAAACATGAAATCTAAGTTTTTTGCAATGGGGACAGCTTTAGCTGCAGGTGTAATGTTCGGCAATGCGAATGCGGCAGTATTATTCTCTACTAGTTTTGATGATGGCACAGATATGAGTGTAATCACAACTAATGCAGGAGATACAACGACTACATTCGGTGTTGATTACAGCGCAATGGGCATCCCTTCAGCAACAGGTACTGCAGACACGACTGGCCTACGCATTGATGCGAATATTGCGGCACCTGCGGACGCACAGGAAGTTTTGGTTGTTGTTGATGCAACATCAGTCACGCTACCAAGCTCATTTATCATGTCATTCAAGGCATGGGCCAATGTTTCTCGAATCGATGGCGACAACACTACAACAGAATTTATTGGCGGTGTTGCAAATCATGACGGCACATCTACTGGCCGCACAAATGGCAATCTAACAATTGTCACAGGTGACGGTGGGTCAGCAACGGATCTTCGCACATACGTCGATGGAGGACTTGAAAATGACCTTGGAACAGGCATTCATGGTCCCGCTTTAACAACATTCAATGCTCCGGATTTAGCTACAGCAGGAATTTTAGGTACCGGGAAATTAGCTCCTGCAGCGCAGGTAACAGCTGGTAACGGCGATACCGCAGTCCAAGATGGCGCTGGTGCTTTTGAATGGATTGACTTCAAAGCAATTGTAGATGGTAGCACCACAATGTGGTATATGAACGATGAGTTAATTGTTACACATGAAGGACAAGCTGCAGGTACAGCAGGTGTTTACTACGGTGATTTCTTCAGCTCTGTAGCTCTCAATAGTCAATTCCAATACGGCATATTCGATGATCTTAAGATCACCGACATTCCTGAACCAGCAAGCTTGGCTTTGTTTGGTCTGGGCGCTTTAGCAATGATTCGTCGCCGCAAGTAAAGGATGGTTACATATACGAATAATCTGAGATTGTTCGTAAACTAATAATCGACCACTCAACCCAATGGCCGCTGAACACGAATCGTGTTCAGCGGTTTTTTATTGATTACTACGCTTTTCTCTTTTATGTGAAATTTCACCCGACACACTTTTTGAAAATTTTATAGAAAAGGCCCCATCTTAACGGTCGTACAAAACCAGTATTGAATTCGTACCCATACATGTCTGATACAAATAAATATGCTGCTTACCACTTATTTTAAAGGTGATTTGCGACACGAATTTCGAAGCAAATCCCGATGCAAATCGCACAAAATTTGACTCCTATTGGCTACAAATTATTATATAATAATTTTACTCTAGAACACGTCTATTTTCTCTTGGCAACCTAATTTTCAAGGGGTATTATCATTGTGCTTGGCGTTTTCCACTAAATGGTTACACGCATATCACAGCTTTTATTCTATAACTTTCAAGACGCAGTATATTTCGATCGAGCCGTCCGCAAATCATGTCCAAAGCAGGCAGCTCAACGGAGAATTTGAAAAGAGAGAGGTATTAATATGAGAAAAGTTTTTACAACATGTGCACTTTTGACAGCTACAGTCGCATTAACCAGTAATGCATCTGCGGCAACAATTTTCGAAGAAACATTCGATTCAATTGACTCAGCTAACATCGAACTCGTCGTTAACGGTGGTGTTACTGAAACCAAAATTGTTGATGCAAACGCATTCAGCGTTAACAGCACTTCATTCTCAGTTTCAGACACTTCATCAAACGCATTGCTGATTCGTACGAACTACACAGCAGGTGACGATGGCAAGGGTGCTGCAGCAAGTGTTTACATCAAAGCTAAGGACTCAGAAGGTAACAGCCTAAAAGTGACAGGCGACTACACATTGTCTTACGATGTTTACATGAGCTACAAAGGCTCGGCTGGCACAACCGAAGCCAGTGGCTGGTCAATTACTGAGGGCGAAGAAGAATTGTATTACTACATGGTCGGTGATGGTGGATATTCCGCCAACAGCTTCCGTAATAAGTACTTCAATGCTGACGGCTTAGTTTTTGACAACAAGTTTGGCCCAGAAGAAGACAAAGCAAAAGAAGCTTTTGGTGACGATGGCGTTCCTGCTTTCCAATGGTCACATGTCGAATTGGTTGTCAAAGATGGTGTTGCAACAACATTCGTCAATGGCGAAGAATTCTTTGTTGCTGAAAACGCACTTACAGAAGGCTCGGCCAGCCTTTTCTACACCGACCATTATGCATCAATCGCTGCTGAAGAAGATTTCCAGTGGGGTTTGATCGACAACTTCAAGATTGTCGATGGTGCAGCAGTTCCTGAGCCAGCATCACTGGCATTGCTCGGTCTTGGCGGTTTGGCACTACTACGCCGTCGCAAATAAGTAACTGAGTAGCATGCGGCCAATCTGAGGTCGCATCAATCAAAACTGACCACTCAACCCAATGGCCGCTGAGCGAATTTTGCTCGGCGGTTTTTTTGTATACCCCAAGAAACATATTGAACACTCGTACGTATCACAGATAAACAGAGATTTGTTTATTATTATTTCATTAATCCGCCTATCTTAACCTACGTACCAGATCCGAATAGGTGATATATTCTCACTCTTCAACATACATGTACGATCAGTTACATCTTATTTAATCAACAGTAGTTACACATATTTTTATCTAAAGCAATTCAATACGAAAAACGTACCCCAAAACGCTCCATCAAGCACATGCAAGCGACTTAAGAAAATATACGTATTTTCTTCAAAATAACACTTGGCAAACAGAGTTTATGGGTTAACATTTGTACCCATAAGTAATCAATTCGAGCTTTTTTATATAAGTTTACCCGTGGACTCACAACTGCCTACCCAGAGGTGAGTCATAACAATAAAACATATTTCCGGTTTGCAATGCATTTCAGCAAACGCAAGAGAGTACATTTCTTTTTTAGGAAAAGAGAGGACCGAGACATGAGAAAAGCATTTAGCACACTTGCACTGCTTACAGCAGCAGCAACCATCACCAGCACAGCAAGCGCAGCAGTTCTTTTTGAAGAAGGTTTTGATTCAGCAGCAGACGCCAACCTGATTAATGTTGTAACAGGTGAAGTCGAAACTATGTTTGTTGACTACTCAAATTTCAATGTAGCACATCCAACTGAAGCTGGTACATCCGAAAACTTCAAACTCGGCGTAGCGGCATCTGGCAAAGGCACAACCGGCATGCTCGTCCGTGCAAATATGACTGGCGGCGCCACATCAGGTTTACAGTTCTACGCAGCAAATGCTGCAGGTGAAGGTATTAACTTCACTGGTACCTATAAAATGAGCTGGGATTCCTACGCATCAATTCCTACCGGAACAGCATCAAGTACTGAATTCCTCCAGTGGGGTGTTGGACGCCAAGACACCGCGAATCACAACGGTTACGGTACCGATTCAGACACATGGGATGGCTCATGGGGCGTAAGCTCGGGCGACGGTTACACACTTGCTGGCGGCGATGCTCACCGTTTCGCAATTAATGGTTCTTTGATCGCGAAGCAAGCTACTGAAGGTGATGCTTCACAAGCAGCATTCCCTGGCGGCGAAAACGGCTATCCAGAAGCTGGTATGTACCAGAATAAATGGACACACTGGGAAGTATCTGTAGAAGGTGAAGTTGGCTACCAACAAATCACTCTCTCAGCTAATGGTGTGAAGATTTTTGATAGTTTTGATACTGGTTCTGCTAATGGTTTTGCATACCTTGGCTACGAAGATTACTGGTCAAGTGTTAACTCAACACCTATGGGCCAATGGATGATCTTTGATAACTTCGTTATCACTGATGGTGCTGCAATTCCTGAGCCAGCATCACTGGCACTGCTCGGCCTAGGCGGCTTGGCAATGCTGCGTCGTCGTAAGTAATTGACGACACATGAGTGTTTATCAGTAATACACTCGAATAAAACTTAGACCACTCAACCCAATGGCCGTCGAGCAAATTATTTCGCTCGACGGTTTTTTTATGCCTAGATAGCTTTCGAATCTTCCCAATCACGAGCAATATTATGACATGCTTAAATGTGCTAATAAAAAAATACAAAATTGTTTTCCATGCCAGCATTTAGGATCTTAAAAATACTAATTCAACAAACACAATGAACTGCGCTCGCGTAAAACTTATATTTCCAAATATTTAGAGAAAAAGCGCAAATAGCAATTACTTCATTGAACGAAGAGATGAAACTCTTCCGGTATGGCCACATCGATCAAAGCATAAGATTTTGAATGATGTTCTATAATTTGCTCTTGGCATCGCAAGATTACGTGGTAGTATTTAGGTGCATTGTCTGTAAGAAGTACTATGTAATGCTATTTTAATAAGTACTAAGCTGCATTTCTTTTTCCGCAGCTAGTTAGTTAACAACAAAGTGAATTACTAGTAATCCGTCACGCATTTCCGGCGGATTGGAGATTGGAAGACATTTCTAAATTTGAGAGAGGCGATACTTATGAAAAAGATGTTCGCAACCGGGGCGCTTTTATCCGCAGCTATGCTTTTGACGGCTCAAGCAAGTGGAGCTGTTATTGCACATGAAGGTTTCAGCGCTGATGCTTACACTGACGGCGACATTCGCACACAACAGCCAGCATCCGTTGGTTTTGCGGGCGAATGGGCAGGTACAACAAATGGCTACAAAATTGCTGGCTCGGTAGATGACACCGCCATTGCAATCATCCCAAGTTCTGTAGGTGCTGTGAAATGGCCTGGCGGATCAAACGTTTACAATCGTCATGTAGAACGTAATCTTGCAAGCTACACAGCTGAAAACACTTATTATTTAAGCTTTGTAAATCGTCGTGGCTCTTGGGCAGCTGAGAGCGTATATACTGATGATCACCCAGGCGTTGAACTTAAAATGGAAGCGACCATGGGTTTTGCAAATGCTGAAAATAGCGAAGGTGTGAAAATTGGCTATACCTTCCATGCTGACGATACAGAAAATGCACTACCAAGTTTGGTTATCAAGGCAGGTACTCAAGAAATTCTTGCCACCACAGGTTCAACTTATGCTCAAACATTCACAACATTGATGAAACTCGAACTTGATGTTGACGGCACACAAGACAAATTAAGCTGGTATGTCGCAGGTGGAACAGATTCCACTCCATCAACCTCAGATTTCTCAACAGAGGCACTCGCTGAGAGTACTGCAAAATTCAAAGGTGTTTACACTGGCGATATCCTCACTGGTAATGATTCATTGTCACAACTGATGCTGGGTAGCCCTGACCGTTCAGGTATCGTTTACTTTGACGAAGCAACCATGGCAACGACATGGGCAGATGCAACTGGTATCGAAATTCCTGAGCCAGCATCATTGGCACTGTTCGGTCTTGGTGGCTTGGCAATGCTGCGTCGTCGTAAGTAATTGACGACACATGAGTGTTTATCAGTAATACACTCGAATAAAACTTAGACCACTCAACCCAATGGCCGTCGAGCAAATTATTTCGCTCGACGGTTTTTCAATGCGACATTTTACGAAACCTCGATAGTTGCGACTCAATCTCATTCCACGCAACAAGTTAAGATAATGTTGTCTAAAAAAATGGTTGCATTACAGAGTAGGATATCTTTAAATATCGTTATGCGGGAACGAGGCGTTCCTGTTGTACATGTCGTGCCTGTGATTCATTTGTATTGATTTGTGATGACTTTGTTGTTTTAACGACAGCTTTATATAGCTGCAGGTCTAATCGAGCTTCTTTGTTATTTAGCTGATTGAAAGTTATTCGCTTGTATCGTTTTAACTTTTCATCGCGATTGGCAATGAAGCAAAATCATTGAATCAGTCTGTTTTTGTAGTATTAATTGCATTTCTGATGTATCGCATGGCAACGACTTGTGAGTTTCATACTGGATCATACGCGTAATGGTTTGGGGCCATTTGGAAACAAGTCAGGGAGGCTTGCTGTGACATTTCGAGCAATCTTTACAGCGGTCATCGTAGCGGCAGCGTTATTGTTAGTCGTTTTAATGGTGAACAAACAAAGACCTGTTGTTGAAACGCAGCAGCCTTCGGTTGATCTTGTGAAAGCTTCGGGGAAGTGCGCGGAATGCCACTCACGCGAGACGCATGCGATCGTATATGAATTCTCACTATCAGGTCATGCGAAAGCGAAGATCAATTGTTTGGATTGCCACCAAGCATTGCCTGGCCAAGCAAAGATGGAACACCGCGGGTTTATCATTGCTTCACGATTGACATCATTGAATTGTTCGCAATGCCATGCTGAGCAATATGACCAATTTTTGCGATCACGACATGCTGCGCCATCATGGGCGGCAGTCAAAGGACCTGACGATTTCACGCCTGAACAGATCTTGTTTGCGGAGAAGTATCATGAAGGTACTGTGAAGCGACCAGCAAATAAATTAGCTGAGCTGGAAGGTGGACCTGCGATTGCAGTAGGTTGTGCGAAATGTCATAACATTGGTAAACCTAATGATGATGGTTCGATTGGTACATGTACTGCGTGTCACGCGCGGCATGCATCGTCGGTTGAATTGGCGAGATTGCCACAAACATGCGGGCAGTGCCACATGGGTCCTGACCATTCACAAATTGAAATTTATAAAGAATCGAAGCACGGCGTATTGTTTAACCAGCAACGCGCAATGATGAATTTAAATGCGAAGCCCGGCACATTGACAACAAGTGATATGCCTGTGCCGACGTGTGCGACTTGTCATATGTCTGGACTAAATGGGCTGAAGTCTACGCATGATACTTCTGAAAGATTGTCATACTGGCTATTTGCACCTGTATCGAAAAAACGGCCGGGCTATACATTAGCTCAGGCGAATATGCAGGATGTATGTAAGCAGTGCCACACGGCGCCGTATGTTGAGCGGTTCTATCAGGAAGCTGAATCAGTTGTTGAAGAAACGAATGTGAAGGTTGGCAAAGCACAGGCCTTGATGTTGAAGTTGAAGGATGAGGGTTTGCTGAATCATCCGCCATTCTCACAGGAAATTGATTTTGTTTACTTCGATATGTGGCACTATTTCGGTAGAACAGCTAAGCATGGCGCGTTCATGGGCGGTGCTGACTTCGTGCAATGGCATGGCAACTATGAACTGCTACATTCGCAGGTAATTTTGGATGAGTTAGCCAAGAAGCTGCAGGAAGAGCATGGCAATGAAGAGTAATGATGATGCTGTGGCGAAAATCACAGCAAAGATACCTGTCGGGCCTGCAGAAGCGATTGAGTTGTTTGTGTTTGTGAACCTGGCTTTTCTGACAGTGGATATCTATCTTGCGCATTCGATTAATGAATTTGCATTGAATGCAGAGTGGATACCGTTCTACTTCTCAATTGTTGGATCTATCTTACTGTTAGTCGGTATGGCTAAGGGCAAGTTAAATCCTAATGAGCCAACAGCGAATATACTGGGACACATCGTTGGATGGGGTTCGATTGCAACGGGTATTGCTGGAATGATCCTGCATTTAGAATCGCGGTTCTTTGAAGAAATGACATTAAAGTCATTGGTCTATGCAGCTCCGTTTGTTGCGCCGCTATCTTATACAGGTGTTGGTTTGTTGCTTGTCATGAATAGAATGGTGAAGTTTGAAACGAAAGCGTGGAGCCAGTGGGTAATGATCCTGACACTGGGCGGCTTTGCGGGGAACTTTGTTTTGTCGGTGCTGGACCATGCGCAAAATGGTTTTTATGAATGGACGGAATGGATTCCGGTTGCGTCGGCGGCACTGGCGGTCGGCGTGCTCGTGCCGATGACATGGGAGGCGGTAACGAAGGAATATATGAAGGTCGTTTTAGTGGTTATGTTGCTCCAAATGGTGATCGGAACACTGGGATTTTATTTGCATGGCGTGGCGGATTTGGCAGGGCCAGCGGCTGAGATGTGGGATAATTTTGTGTTCGGAGCACCGATTTTTGCACCACTTTTATTCTGCAATATTGCACTCTTAGGCCTAATTGGACTGTGGGCCTGCTGGGAATGTGCAAAAGCTGAGGGATAAAAGTGGGAGAATCATGTGGATTAGTAATGCTGGTTGTGGGGAATTTTTAAAAGATGCGGGTTTCGGGGACTGCCAAGGTTGCGACTTTGTGCTATAACGAGGCATAGAAGGCTGATGCCACGCGATCGCTTGTGAATTTTGGCGAAAAATGGTGTGGCAGCTGACATAATTGACTGGATGACGCGAAAAGAGTTGGCGTCGTCAATAATATTGTGTCGAAAGATGTCGCAGTCAGCCTTGTCGTTGCGAGAAGAAGCACCGAGGGGCCGGAGCCAGAATATGAAAGTTGCAATTGCATGTGATCATGGTGGGTTTCCACTGAAACAAGAACTGATCGAAGTGATCAAATCACTGGGTCATGAAGTTGTGGATTTGGGAGCACATCAGTACGACAAAGACGACGATTACCCTGATTTTGCAAGGTATTGTGGGCAAGCGATTCAACACGGCCAGGCTGATCGTGGGGTACTCTTGTGTGGTTCGGGCGTCGGGGCATCTGTTGCAGCGAATAAGCTGACCGGCGTACGTGCTGCGATCTGTCACGATACATATTCAGCTCATCAAGGCGTAGAACATGACGACATGAATGTGCTATGTATGGGGGCAAGAATTGTGGGTGGAGCGTTGGCTGATGAGCTAGTGAGAGCATTTTTGAACGCAAAATTCTCGAACGAAGACAGGCATGTTCGCCGCCTTGAAAAAGTGATTGGGATGGAAGCAGGCGGTTAAACTGGGCATAGCGAGCAAAATCCAAATAATATGGAAAACTCACGCGATTTGTGTGAGTTTTTTATATATAGGATTGAGGAATGGTTGTGTAAATGACGAGGAAGCTTCCGGGAAATGAAATTCAGGGTCCGGCATACAAAATCTGGAGAGGACGGCTTGCCGCGGGCGCTGAGTTGTCTATCATGCTCTTATCTGAATTCAGACAATTTCACCCTTTATTATGAAGGATCTGATCCATGCCAAAACGCGCAAAGATTTCTATCATCGGTGGCGGTAACGTCGGTGCATCATGTGCAATGTGGGCTGCAGCTAAAGAGCTGGGCGACATTGTTGTTCTCGACATTCCTCAGGCTGAAAACATGGTTAAGGGCAAAATGCTCGACCTGTTCCAGTGTGCACCACTCGAGCGTTTCGACGCGAAGATTACTGGCACTGCTGACTACAAGGATATCGCTGATTCTGACGTAATCATCGTAACAGCTGGTCTTCCACGTAAGCCTGGTATGAGCCGTGATGACCTAATTGAAACTAATGCAAAGATCGTCAAGAGCGTTTCCGAAAACATCAAAGCAAATGCTCCTGAAGCGAAGATCATTCTCGTTTCAAATCCACTTGATGCAATGGTCTACACAGCTTGGAAATCAACAGGTTTCCCAACGAACCAGATCATGGGTCAAGCTGGCTGCTTGGACGTTGCACGTTACAAAGCATTCATCGCGATGGAAACTGGTTTCTCAGTTGAAGACGTTAACGCTCTTCTCCTCGGCGGCCACGGCGACACAATGGTTCCATTGCCACGCTTCACTAATATCTCCGGCATCCCAATCACCAACTTCATCAGCGAAGAACGCCTCAACGAAATCGTTGATCGTGCGAAGGTCGGTGGCGGCGAAATCGTCAAGCTCATGGGTACCTCAGCATACTATGCACCAGCATCCGGTTCCGTCCAGATGGCTGAAGCAATCATCAAGGATAAGAAGCGTATCCTTCCATGTGCTGCTTTCTGTGGCAACAACGAATACGGTGCACAAGACCTGTTCGTCGGTGTCCCAGCAGTCCTTGGTGCAAACGGTGTTGAGAAGGTTCTTGAACTTGACCTCAACGAAGAAGAAAAAGGCTACATGGACACATCCATCACAGCAGTTAAGGAACTCGTTGATATCGTCAACAAGATGTTCCCAGAACTCGCTAAATAAGCCGACTAACTTTAAGTTAGAAGTTAAAAAGCCCAAGATTACTTGGGCTTTTTTTATTGCTTACTTTTCCGATCAGCTTATAGATTCAATTTATTAACTGCGAATCTGGATATTGCATCTTAGGCAATGGTATCGGCTGAAAATCAATGCCGTTAAATTCTGCAATGATTCGCAAATATTGGTATGGATCATCCCACGATTGTGAGGGTTCAATGACTGTTGATTCAGGCCACTCATTCCATGAGGTTAATAGAATAAAACTTGTTTCAGCTATTTTCGCAGCCTGTAAATAGTCCTTTAATGTTCGGCCATTATCACGCGACATTTCCCATGGTTCGTTAGATATTTTCTTATTACTAAAGCCGGGATGAACAGGCAGAAATGTCGTCTTATTATGCTTCTTCGCTGACTCAACTAACGGCGGATATAATTTATTGTAATCTTTCGTATCTTCCACGCGGGCATGACAAAAAGTTGCGTAACCGCCGATTGAATCTATATCCGGGTGCTCTAACCAATGATCAGGAAAATATAGACGATGCTGTTTTATGCCATTTTTTACTGACGGCTGATCACGCAACTTTGTAACCATTGCATATATAGGGCCGATTTCTGATTCAATAATTTCAATATATTGAGTCAGTTCCGCTGGTTTCAAATGACCTTCCCACAATTGATAAATCATCAGTGCAGGTTTGCCGTCAATCTTTAAATAAGCTGGTGAATCGATTACTTTTTTGAGTATCTCAGCCATCCTCTTGGCTGTTGTTTCGACTGAATGTGGTGAATACTCAGAAGTTTCATCAAATACAAAAAACTTTAATCCAGTTGCCTCAGCTTCTGGCCTGATAACATCGAATAAAACTTGATGCGTTAGCCCCGGCACTTCTCCTGGATATCCAGGCCCCCAGGTATCAATCACAAAAGCATCTATCCCCGCATTCTTAGCTAATTGCATATGCCAACGTGTTACAGCTCGATCCAAACTACTATATACACCAACATATGGATAAAACTCTGAACTGATATCACGTAATTTTTCTTTATGTAAAATTGCGTCAGGATTCAAGCCGCCCGGCGGATCTCCATGACCTATATAGTTTTTCCATTGCGTCCATGTCTTTTCAGGCCCATATGGTGTTTCATACCACGTGTAATAACAAGCAAACATCGGGATCTCTGAATCTTTTTCGATGCTTTCAGATTGCGATGAATCACTCGCATACAAACTGTTATCACAGATAAATTGAACAAGTAAGAAAAAAATCATACTTGCTAAGAATATTACACATGCCAAATATCTGAATACATCAAACATATATATGACCCATCCTAAAACGTTATCAAAAACCACCATAGCTTCAGAGCAAAATCGCTTTTGAGTATACATGAAAGATGCAAATATGAATGGGTAAAGCACAATGATAAAAAAATAAAAGACCGGCCTGCCGTTGCAGCAAGCCGGTCTGATCAAGTGCGGCGAAGATGACAAATTAATTACTGGTCTTATATCGCTTATCTGTAAATTGTTGGTACTACATTCACTACAAGAGAGACTTTAATAGAGAGACACTTTTACTAAATCTACCTAAGAGAGAGGCCTTGCGGCCGTTTTCAGCTATCTTTCTCCACCAATACACTTTCGTGTATTTGGGTACTACTGAACTTCACATCTTTCTGACGACTAAATCTTTCTACTCCACGAATGGAGGGATTTGAGAGACTTCATTTCAAATGAACTAAGCTTCTCAAAAACAATCAAGTACTAACTACATCTTTCTTCTCCAGGGAGAACTACAAAAAACATGTTTATGCTTTTTCCTCCCGCGACTTGATCACTTTCTCTTTCCTACTTCATCTTCGACACTAATGATCACTTTCTCTTCCTACTTGTCGCCATCTTCAACTTGATCAAAACTAATACAATTTACAGTGATTTATTGCTACGCAAGGCTCCTACCTCCTGCATAACTCAAAGACCAGTAATCTCCGGATCAGACTAAACACTCCAGCCATCACCAGTATCCATCTAGATGCGTTGCGCATCGCCGTTGGTAAAAATTGGTGGGCACATCACACAGATCTCGAATACTAATCACGAGAACAAAGGATATCCCAAAACTATGTATTTAATTCTTTCTTCACTCCGCCATGCAAAGCAATGACGTTCCTCCTGTTCTAAATAAATATCGAACAGGTTTATCTTGAACTGCTTCTCGAAGCTGATTGAAATGTTACTCCCTACAAGTACATTCATCAGGTGATTTGCTTGATGGTCCATTGAATAACTTTCAGACCATACCTGCACTTCAGCATGCATATCAACTTGAAAAACTAAGTCTTTGAGCATACTGAACATCTTTACACACACTGCTAAAGCAGACATCATTGACGCTCAAAAGCGTCGATGTTACAAGCAAAATGCGGCAAATTCTTTTCCTCCGAGAAAAGCGCAGCAATAGCTTTTACAAACAATATAGATTCAATTGTCTAGGTGGGGTTCATCTTCGCCAAAAGATGCTCTCACCTCCGTTATTCCCATTCAGCAGGATCAGTGCTGAACGGCTGCGATATTAGCACCTGAAACGATCTACGCAACAGAGGGTTTTCCATTAAAATGAAAAATATTTTATCCCTTCACCCAACTCCACAAAGACTTTTCAGTGACAACAAATCGACTCAAAAGCTTTCTGTTAGGCATCTATTCGTCGGATAGGGCTGATATTTAAGCTACAAAAAACAGCACATAACCTATCGCAAACACGGCAACATCAACGATTGCATGGCTGATATATCCAGGCCAAACAGAACGGTATTTCAAGTACAACCACGACCATGTTAATCCACCAATGCCAATACCTAAGCAACAAAGCAAGTTTAAACCAAGATTAAAGTAAAGCGTCAAAGCAATGAAATGATGAATCGTAAACGCGAAAGCACTAAGGAAGATCGCCGCTATACCACCAAATAAAATCTCAAATTTGCGAAAGACAAACCATCGCCAAACATACTCTTCAAGAATTGAATTAATCGTGATCCAATACAAGGCGCCGACAAGATAAATCAATTTGCTATCAAGCTGAATTTTTGCAGCCATGGTTTTAACGTGCTCGGGGTCAATTAACTTAGAACCAAACGTGTAATAAACAACAAAAATTACAACACTAATCAAAACACCCAAAACAGCGCCCGGTAGCAATCCACCTTTTTTCACTGGCGACCAACTCAATTTTTCTTTATCAACTTTTAAATGCCACAGCAAAGGCAAAAGCAAAATCCATACTTTGCTTGCCATGAAAAGCACTTTGCCGATCGTTTCATCGGGGAACCAGATCATTCCACTCAATGTGCCTAAACTGGGAATTGGTATCAGTAAAACAAGTGCTAGAATCGCCCAGAATATTACTTTATTTTTCGCCATAACACTGAATCGCCTATTTTTTTAACAATAGAACTCATACGACCTCCCTTGCGTATATAACATAAATAACCTGAAACATCAAAGCTTCCGAGGTTTATCATGCACATTCTTCCGCTTAGGAATCGTGTTTCTTATCTCATTACCACTACATTGCTAACTATTCTGATTACAGATTATTTATTCTTTAGCCATGCCAAGGGATGGCTTATCGGTATTTACACTTTATTTATAGCACTATTATTATTTTCACGGAGTAATAAGAATCGTTTAAAGTATCAGAACATTTTCCTTCTCAGTTGTCTCATGTTTTTGAGCATATGCAGTGTCGCCACGACGGCACCTATCTTGTTTCTTCTTACCCCAATCACACTTATTACTTACGCAATTACAACACGTAGCCAAATTCCACAAACAATCACAAATCTTATAACATCTTGGTTCAACTTCATCATCCGGACAATCGAGCAACCAATCGCTGATTTCATTATTTACTTCAAATTTTCAGCTCGCTTCAAAACTTACAATAACCCGCTAAAACTTTTAGTCTATTGGATCTTACCACTTTTACTCGGGTCTATTTTTATCGCATTATTTTCAAAAGCAAATCCAATTTTTTCAAAATACACTATATTATTTTTCACTTACCTTAGAGATACGCTTGAGAACATTTTCACATACCTTAATCCTTTCAGAATGGTATTTTGGATTATCACCGGCTTCACAATCTATGCTCTTTTACGTGTTAAATGTAGATCCATAACACGCAAATTTACCAAGCCAACGTCCTCCATCTCATGTAAACGACAAAACCTCGTTCAATTAATATTATCAACACCTGTGGTATTACGTTGCTTGATCGTTTTTAATCTAATTTTCCTTGCTCAAACAAGCATGGATGTATATTACCTATGGATGGATGGCAAACTTCCTGAAGGTATGACATACGCGAACTATGCACATCGCGCCGCTTACCCACTTGTAGCTGCTGCATTACTGGCGGGATTGTTTACGATGATATCTAGTGGCAAAAATCAGATCCGACGAACAAAACACTCTCGACTCATACATTTATTAAATTATTTCTGGATTGCGCAGAACATCATACTAATCTCAAACGCGGGCTATCGGCTCAGCTTGTACGTCGAGATTTACTCTTTAACACGCTGGCGAATCGCTGCCGCTATTTGGATGACACTAGTCGCTCTTGGCTTAATTACACTCATCATAAAAATAGCTTCACACCGCACAAACTATTGGCTCATCAGGCTCTGTTTTTTATACACATATCTCATTATTATCGCATGTATACCTATAAATATTGATAAATTCATAGCCGATTACAATGTAGGTCATTGCAAGGAAATCACACAAAAGGGTGCTGATATTGATTTGGACTATCTTTTTTCACTCGGTACAGATGCACTGCCAGCGATGGATCATCTCTATGCACAAATAAATAACACCGAAAAAAAGCTACAACTTATCAAATACATTTACACTCTTGAAATTGATTTGAGCACCGCCACATCGGACTGGCGATCATGGAATTATCAAAATGAGTATTTATTAACAATTCATAACAAAAACAGACCAATCATATTTTCTGAAAAATTCAATCCACCGATTGATATGATCGAATTATTACAAAACGGTGTAACAACCACACCTAATTATCAGCTAATTAACAAGGCATCTACCGCATCATTAGAACGATATGAATAATCAAAAAAGTACGACCCGGGCAGAGGATACGCCGGGTCGCACTCGATCAGGGGTCAAAATTAGATATTCTCAGCGTTTGTCGGCTTTGGCGACTTTCTGCTTCAACTCGACATAATTGCCAGGTCGTTTACGCTGCTTCTTGAACTTATCTGGAACAGGGATATGCATGATCGATTTTGGTGTAAATCGTTCTTTAGGCCATCTCGCCAATGCCGCATTCTCATTTCTATATACGATTACCTGAGGCTTCTGGTTCAGGGCATTGAAAAGACGCTGAGCGCGCCGCAATGAATGCTTATCATCAATTCCACCAACAAGATTTTCATACGCTCGTTGCCCTAGTAAAACATCATGCGGGTCAACATATACCGTAATGCTGCCCTGCCTTACTTCAGCGAAGCCAGGCCACGTAGGTTGTTTAGCAACACCATTACTCACAAGCGATGATGAATCAACAATTCTTCTTTGCACCAACCGTGTCGTTTTAATTGCTTGATTATTAAAACGATACCTTGGGTAATAATTCACCGATTGACTTGGCGCTTCATGTGCACCAGCTCCCGGGTTACGGAACGTAATAACCTTTGAAGCATCACTTGTTAGCTGAGCGGAAGCAGTCCCACCCGTAACGCCGATGACGAACAACGCAGCTATCGCGCACTTACACCATTCCATAGCGTCTCTCCTTAATCATCAGCTTTACCAAAACCGATGCTCTGCATCCTCTCAATTGCCAACCCATGACAATTAAGATCACCTCAATCGAATCGTGAGAACCAGCTTTCGCCGACTATCACATTGAATTATTAACTTGCTTTTGTAGCTTTTCTCTACTTTTTACCCTGATGCATTACGACTGCGTCCTTACAAGAAGTACTCGTTCACATCGCTTCAAACCCCTAACGCCTGAAAACATCACAGTGAACAGCATCGCAATTAAAAACTGAAGAATGGCTGGCTCTTCACTCGTGGGGCGTCTCACTTCCTCTCGGGCGACACTACGAACCAGCTCTCCTTCATGCCTAACGAATGCTTTGAATCGCTTGACCAATTCAAAGCCAGATCGGGTCTCTGTTCGACCTTTTCCAGGCCGATGAATCTTTACCTTTAACTACTGCCTCTATGTTATAAGGTAAAAGCCCTCCCTCATTTCGATGCAACTGATTGACTGGATTCCTTAGGCGTCTCACTTCCTACGGGCGACATCCTCATCAATCAGCTCTCAGCGTCTTTACTTGTCATTCTCGATTGCATTGCGTTATGCAATCTATCCCGCCCCATTCTCTTTTCCTTGTCATAATCAGGCGTCTCACTTCCTGATTTTGTCTCTTAACCGCGTCTCAATTCAGTTAAGTTCCGGGCAACGCGATTATTTAAACAACCCCTGTGCCAAATCTCCGCAAGTATGCCATAAACCCATATCCTATTACTTAATAAAGACTTAGGCATCAAACACCACTGCGTCACTCATTTCCAACTGCGCCCACATGTTGCACCAACACCACATCACCCTTTTGCAAAACGCTGCAAAAAAGCAACACGTCCAAAAAAAAATACATTCTGAGTCCATACCCCCTTGTGCATGTTCGCCGACTCCTGATAATGCCCAACTTAGTCCTGCAATAAATCATTAAGGCTTAGCCTTAGGACGGTGAAGTGTGCCCCCCCAATCACTCGCGACCCTCACGCGAGCACCCAAACATTCCGACCTGCGTGGCAAACTAACGCGCATCAATTACTACTGGATCCCCGGCTCCCTCTGGCTCTGGACCATCACTGGTGCTGCGCTCACACGTTTCGCACAAGGCCTCGAAATGCCCGAGAAGTACTTTGGCATACTCGCTGCCCTGCCCTTTATAGGTAGCATGCTCCAACTCCCCGCTTCTTACTTTCTTGAGAAACATTCACTCCGACTCAAGACCACTATCTACGGCATCTTTGCTTCACGATCATGCTGGATACTCATAGGCCTCGTCCCTTGGGTTCTTCCCAAGTCTCTTGCATGGCCTGCCATGATTGTCTTAGTAGGTCTCTCATGGGCAACGCTCAACTTCGGCGTACCCGGCTGGATCTCATGGATGGCTGACCTTGTACCCGAACGCATACGGGGTCGTTTCATCGGCAATAGGCGACGACTATCACTCCTTGTCGGCGTCGTCTCTTCCTTATGTGTTGGCGAACTACTCGAACTATCCGAAGACCAAACTGTTCTTCTCGCAATCATCTCAGCAATCTTCATCATCGCTGGCATTTGTGGCGTCATCGAAGCCACCGGCTACCTGCGCGAGTTCAGCCCAGACAAACCAAAACCCGATGAACACATCAAATGGTTTAGCAACCTCAGTAAACCCTTTAAAACCCCTGGGTTTAGACCATTCATCGCATTCAACATACTCTTCACCCTCGGCCTCGCTTTTATCAACCAATACATTTGGCTCTACTGCTTCAACCGACTCAACTTCTCAAACAGCAAAGCAAACCTCCTCCTCGTCACAATCCCACTTCTCCTCCAATCTGTCTCATTCACATACTGGGGCAAGATCATCGATCACATGGGCAAGAAGCAAGTGCTCATCATCGCTGGCATGATTTCCACTATCTCAACGCTCGGTTGGCTTCTTTGCGATCCAAACAACATCTGGCTTGGTTACGCGATCGTCATGATCAGCGTTCTCACTTGGGCAGGCATCGATCTCTCCAACTTCAACATTCTCATCAGCATCGCTGGCACAAAAAAAGAAGGCTCCATTTTCATAGCCGTCAACTCACTCGTCGCTGCAATCACCGGCGGCGTCTCCGGCCTCCTCGCTGCATACATAGCATCCAAGTACGAGACACTCACATTCACCATCCCCGCAATCTCCGATCACCCCTTCGGCTACATCGCAATCCTCTTCATCCTCTCCGTCGCATTGCGCGTCGTCGCTTTCTTCTTCATCTTCTTCATTGATGAACCCAAGGACGCAAGCACACTCGACACTATCCGTTTCATGACAACATCCCTCTACTCAAACCTCCGACAAGCCGTGTTCATGCCTTCGCGCGTTGCCATCTCACTCAAAAACCGCACATATGTCCTCACCAAGCACGTCAAAAAATAACTCACATTGCTCACCTCAAACGCAATCCCTCCGCCACTCGTGCGTTCCTATTTATCACAGATAATCCGCCCAATAATCGGCTCATAAACCCCTACTAACGCATACATTCACAATTTCACGACATAAGCAAATATTCACAACCACTTTTCGCATGGACAGACCCTCCCCTGAAAACCTATTTTCAGAGGCAGTCAAACATCATTCGCGTTTGCACGTAACAACCGACTGGTCAACGAGTAAACATTTACGCAAAACGCATTAAAACTTTAACTCGCAGCAAGCGTCTACAACATTTAGAATGACGTTTATTACAAAACCGCGTACCACCCCACTTATTCACGGTACATAAACAAACAAACACGGACGAGACAACCATGAAATTTAAAACATTACTACCTTTGCTGCTCGCAGTCCTTCTGCTCCCAGCCTGCCAACAAACCGGCCGCATCCCACTGGATCAAGAAACGCAAGCCGAAAAAGAATCAACGCAAGCCAACCCAATCGAAATGCGTCAGTTTGCCGATCAGGTTGCGCAAGACATGAACCAAAAAATCGCTGCCGCACCAGTCATCGTCAATACCCCCGGCAAAGTCACTGTCATCATGGGCAACTTCGATAACAAAACTGGCACAACCTCAACCAACGATTTCGAATACCTCGCAAAGCGCATCCGCTCTGACCTCATAAACTCCTTCGCATCAAACAAACTCAAGTTTGTTGAAAAACGTTCACGCATGAACGTTCTCGCTGAACGTGAAAAAATCGGCACAGCTGCAACACCTGCTGAACCACCCGCATACGACCCAGCAACCACATACACCCTCAACGGCGACTTCTACAGACTCAAACGTCAAAGAACCAACCTCTACTACTTTGAGTTCCAGCTCGTCAACTTCGGCACAAACGAAATCGTCTTCTCATCATCAACCGAATACAAATCCATTAGTGGCCAATAAGTCACACCACCCCAAAAACAACACGATCGGCAGCCTAACCGCTGTCGATTCGTATTTACATCAAACCCAATTTGTACCATGAAATCTAACCTTCTATTAGTACCAATCCTCCTCACACTCACGTTTCTAATCAGCGGCTGCATATCCACAGCCCACTCAACACGCCTCCAACTCGACGACTTCAACGAAGTCTCAAACCAGATCACCGCTCAACTCGCCGCCTCCGACTTCCTTCGCTCACGCTCCCCCTACTCACCACCCATGAACATCACCTTCGAAAAAGTCACCAATCTCTCAGGCGACATCTTCACACAAGCCGAAGAATGGGCCATCATGAAACGTATCTTCTCAGCCATGCCCATTCAGCAACTCGAAGATCAATTCAACATCCGCATCATCCTCCCATCCGATCGCACACGCGAGATCGCCAAAACCGACATCAACGACGAAGCCGCCAACAACTTCGGCTCACAGCGTCAAGTCACGCACATCATGACCGCAACCATCAACTCCGTCACACGCAACACAAAAAAACAACGCACCGACCTCTACGCATTCTTCTTCCAAATCGACAAACTCACCTCCCCAATCGACCGTGACAATCCCAACGCACCACGCGACACCTCCGACCTTGGCACCATCGTTTGGTCTGGGAAATTCGAGATAAAACGAGCAGCCGTCGGCAACATCCGCAACTAACACAACACAACCATGAACAACAAACACAACAAAATTTCACACACACTCGCCTGCATCACACTCACGATGTTCACCTTCATCGCCACAGGCTGTGTCACCGACATGAACACGCCTAAAGCCATCAAACGCGCTGACTTCGGCCAAGTTCGCTCAAACCTCTACGACAAACTTCCTGAAAAGCGTAGCAACCGCAACTACCTCCTTGATCGTTCACGCGTTGGCGTCATCACTCTCGCCGATGGCTACCCCGAATCAGCCGGCTTCGTCTTCGAAGACGTCTACGACTTCCTACGCACCCAAGGCATCAACGACGATCGCACCGTCGCCTCAGCCGTCGTCCTCGAAGACATCCAAATCTGGAAGGGCGATCCATTCGAGCAAGCACTCACTATCCTCTACTACGGCATGCAACAGGCCACCATCGGCTCATGGGACAACGCTCGCGCCGCCTCGCAAAACTCACTCTTCTACTTACAAGATTTCTCCGCAGACCCTGAAAGCCCACCACTCGACACAGAATCAATCGCAGCTCGCTCACTTGCATACGAAGACGCACTCGCACGTGGTGAAGATCCAGACGAAGCACTCAAATCATTCGACGGTCAATCTCTCGGCTACACCGCGCGTGAATCCAACTTCACCCTCGGCTACCTCCTCGGCGGCATCGCTAATCAACAGTTAGGCCGCCCCGAAGAAGCCGCCGACAACTTCAACAACGCAATCGTCTACAACGAAAAAGTCAGACCCATCGTCAATCAACTCAACACACAACCCTACAACACCGTCCTCGTTGTCGCCTATGGTTTAGGCCCAGAAAAAATCGCCTACGGCCCCGACCGTGTCCTCGCCAAATACACCCCACGCACCGCCTCCGACACCCTTCCCTTACGCGTATCCACACAAAACCCTTCATTTAAAGGCTCAAACGCACCCACCACACTCTACCCCGTCGCACATGACGTCAACAGGATGGCTTCAGAGCATATCTGGAACGCAACTGAAAACTTCCGTCTCGCCAAATCCCTCGCCGGTGACATCCTAATCGCAGGTGGCCTCATCGCAGCCCACATCGGGGATAACCAAGACGACTCCGAAACCATCTACGCAGGCATCGCAAGTGTCGCAGCAGGTGTACTCACAAAAATCTCTGCCCGCGCCGACACCCGCTACAACGACTTTTTCCCACAACGATACTACCTCGTCCCACTCTATCTCACGGATAGCCAAACCGACATCACACTCGAAATCAAAGACAAACCATGGACTCGCATCACACTCCGCAACCTCACACCACCTGACACAAACCAAGCACAATTCCGTTACGTCTCACTCGTCCCCACAAGAACTGCTGACAACCTTCCACCCACATGGGCAATCAATCCACCTGTTTACACAACGGACTTTTCGACCGATACCAATACAGTCGCCCTCCCCTACATACTTGGAGGCACCGACGTACGCACACCAACCGATAAAAACATCGCCGACTACCCATACGATCTCGCATCCAAATTGCGAGACTTCTACAACGCCGAAAACATCAAAACTGCTCGCCAAGACCAACGCGGCTACTCTCACGCACACATCCTCGAAGGCGGCTCCTCACTCGTCTCACCAATCCCAGGCACCACCGGCTACAACCGCCTCTTCAACCAAACTCACCAACCATATAATCCAAAATCTCAACTCCTGAAAAAATACCTCAAAGCCCAACAACCAACCCCAGAGCAAGAAGACAATCAATAATCCAAAGCGAGGTTAGACATGAAAACACGACACATTAAGACTCTTTTTACAATCCTTATGCTCACCACAACCACGCTTCTATTCACCGCATGCAACACAGCCCCTAAAGGTGCAACTGTCGATCAACTTTCCGAACAGTCTTACCCCAAGATCGCCCTCATCGGCAATTTCCCCGCCAAGGTCGTATACGGCATGCCCTCCGAACAATCCTCAATGACACAACCACTCAAAGTCGCCGTACCTGTACGCCTTCTCGCAGACAAATTCATGGCCGTCAAATACCGCTTCATCTTCCTCGAAGCTAACGGCATGCCCATCAAACCTCAAATGGATTGGCGCGAACGAACGCTTCAACCAAAAATCAACACATACCTCGAAGCCTCCGCACTCTCAACCAAAGCTCACGACTGGAAACTCGAAATCAAATCAGCCGACCTCACCTATAAAAACTAACGCAATCTAATCAACCATTAGATTCAAATCAATGCATTCAAAAACCTGCCTCTCATCGGCAGGTTTTCTTTTATCTATATTAAAGACACACCCTCGAAAAATGGCTCGGCTTCCCAACCACATCTGCCTTCACTCTAAACACCGAACCCGCATGCTTACCCAACTGACATCCTCCACCACACCCCGCACTCGTCACAAATAAATCCCCATAACCTTTCCCACCAAAGCAAAC
This sequence comes from Planctomycetota bacterium, assembly GCA_016350165.1. Lineage (GTDB taxonomy): Bacteria > Planctomycetota > Phycisphaerae > Phycisphaerales > Phycisphaeraceae > Poriferisphaera. The sequence continues at coordinate 1,483,898 of CP066225.1, forward strand.
ACTCGTCACCTGCTTCGCAGGCAGCTCCACTTTCTCCTTCAACTTCCCATCATCACCATACCGGTACACACCCCAGCCATCCCATCTCGCACTCCACACATCACCACCCTTATCAACCGTCAACCCATCAGGCACACCCTCCCCTTCATTCACCTCAACAAACACCTGCCGATCATGCAGCGCCCCCGTCGACTGCTCATACCCATACGACCAGATCGTTCGCATCTTACTATCCGTGTAATACATCCGCCCCTGATCCAGCGTCAGATCCATCCCATTCGAACACGCAACACCTCTCACCAGCTCATGCCACTGCCCATCAATCTCCAACCTGATCAGCCGCCCCATCTCACCCTCACATACCGTCCCCGCATACACCCGCCCCATCGGGTCCGCATACACATCGTTAAACCGCTCCCCATCACTCCCAGCAATCCCCTCAACCACAACATCCCTCACCTCCCCTTTATCCCAAATCACCACATTCCCCCCCTCACGAAACAGCAGCAGCGACCCATCAGCCTGCACCGTAAACCCACCCACACGCTGCCCCTCATACACGATCTCCGACCCCTTGCCCTCTTCCCATCGCCACATCTGACCCCGCATGATATCCGTCCAATACAGTGCCCCTTCCTGCTCATGCCACACAGGACCCTCCGCCAATTGACATCCAACCTCTGCAATTATCTCAAATTCACGTTCAGCCATCACCACATCTCCAAAATCTGCATCTCTTTATTGAATATACACTTACAATCCACAATACATTCACCTTCCCCCATTCCCTACCCACATCCTATCGGCAACCCCTCCACAATTTGGAAAATACTTCATTCTCAGCTACACTATCCCGCTCGACACGCAAAAATAACGTGTAAACACATAATTATTCACAACCAGACCAGAGGTTGAAGATGTACGCAATCATCGAAGACAGCGGCACGCAAATCAAAGTTTCCGAAGGCTCAGTCATCAAGATCGACAAGCGCGATCTCGCAGATGACGCTTCATCCGTCAAGTTCGACAAGGTTCTCCTCGTCGGCGGCGAAGAAGGCGATGCCAAAATCGGTGCTCCACTCCTCGAAGGTGCTTCAGTTGAAGCTGATATCCTCGAAGAAGGCCGCGACGATAAAATTAACGTCGTTAAGTTCAAGCGCCGTAAGGGCTACCACCGTAACAACGGTCACCGTCAGTCCTACATCAAGGTTCGCGTAACTAAAATCAGCGCATAACCTGACGCCCGGAAGTTTGACCACTTCCAACCGGAAGTCACACCCCTGACCTCCATAATAGAACAAAACAAACGGCAGCCCCACCGGTTGCCGTTTTCTTGTGCGCAAATTACCCCTATACTTATGCTATCACTCCCATCCATAGGCCCAATCATGAATACGCGTGAGCAATTAATCGACCAAATCCACCACGCCTTCCAATCCAACAAATACCCGACAAAATCATGCTTCGCCAAGCCCGACATTTTCGGTGAAGGGCAAACAATCAACGCCAACTTCAAAAACGTCTTCTGGATTAAATGCCCACTCTCCATCCTCATCCAGGACGAGGACCACATTGACCTCCTCGAACCCGAAGCTTTCCAATATTTCACCCCAGCATATCTGCTAGCAATCATAAACCACCCTAATGACACATGGCGAATCCACTTCAGACTCACCAGCCAATTTAAACGCCCCCTCGATCCCAAACACATTGATTTCTACAACCAGCGCATGCACCTCTTCACTCGCGAACAACTGCAAGTAGTCCTCAACACAATCCAATACATGTCCCAAACCAACCTCGTCGACGAATGCAACGCTGAAATCCAATCCCTCAACCAACTCATCGCCACCTCATAACCCCACACCCTCTACAACCACGCCCCTTCATCGTCATCATAATCATCATCCACCTCATCTCCCCTCGCCAACTCTCCCCCTCGCTCAAACCCATACGTCAGTGGCACCCGCATCATATCACTCAACCCCCTCGCAAACTCACCCGCCTTATCATGCCCTTCCCCCGTCATTTCCAAATCCTCATACCTCTGCACCTCCACATATTTCCCATCCAACATCACTGCCACCGTCCACCGCTCCCATGCATCCGCCCCACTTCCCCGCGAATCCTTCACCATCTTCACTCCATCCACGCGATCAAACCCCATCTTCTTAGTCCATAGCACTAAAAAACCAAACAATAGCCACTTCCACCTCACCTCACGACTCACCCCATCAATCTCCACCAACTGATAAACACTGCTAATCAAAAACACCACGCCCACAACCAACCACGCAACAAATAACTTCCCCCCATCAATATGTATCCACCGCGCCCACAACCCAAACGCAACACCCACTGCAATACACAACAACACCAACCGCCCCCACCATCGCCCCACTCTAACCATCAGATAGTCTGTTTCATTCATATCCATTGCACGTACTTCCGTGTCGCATAAAGCTACTCACCTATAATTTTCACCAACACACGCTTCTTCCTACGCCCATCAAATTCCCCATAAAAAATCTGTTCCCAAGGCCCAAAATCCAACTTCCCATCCGTTATCGCAACCACAACCTCACGCCCCATGATCTGCCGCTTCATATGAGCATCAGCATTATCTTCACCCGTTTTATTATGCCGATAGACATCTCCACTCGCATTAAACGGTGCCAACTTCTCCAACCACTTATCATAATCACTAATCAGCCCCTGCTCATCATCATTGATAAACACGCTGGCCGTAATATGCATTGCATTTACAAGCACCAACCCATTCATCACCCCTGACTCTCTCACCAACCCCTCAACTTCTCTTGTAATATTGATATACCCACGTCGCTCCGGAATATCGAACCACAACTCTTCTCTCAAATGTTTCATCACACAAAACTCCTATCTCATGGTTAGTTCATTCACATCCCACCAGCCCATATCATACCCACTCCTCACTTCCTCTTCACCACAATCCACAAAAAAAGCAGCCAACTTTCGCTGACTGCTTCTTCATTTCTTCACTTATTTTTACCTGCGTTTCAGGAAATCAAAACTATTCTCCGATTCCTCCTCAGGTTCCACTCGTTCAACAGCCGTCCCATTCTCCGTCACTTCCTCAACAACCACTGCCTCAGTCTTTTCAGGATACGAACGACGGAAACTCACATACCCATTCACCATCGGCGCCCCCAACCATTCACGCATCCGTTCATAATGCTCACGCGTAAACAGTTCAGGCTTCTCATCCGTAATCATTCGCATCTCATCAACACTCTTCCACTTAAACTCACGCCAATCAACCCCAGCCAAAAACTCAGCCTCATCCCACTCCCAAGCCTTCTCCGATGCATCAACAAACATACGCATCATATCTGCATTCACCTCACCCCGCTCAAAAAACTGACGACGCCTCGATTTGTTATCCAGCAACTTAATCGTTGTCGCATCCTTCTCATAAACCAATATCAAAATTGCATTCTGCACCAGCAAACGCTCATTCGGATTATCCGCCTTATCAAAATTCTTTTGCACGAACGTACAAACACGTGCAACTTCCTTTATAAAGTCATACGACTCGCGGTCCTTCATTCCAAACAATTTTTTCGCTGCCACATACCGCGCCAACGTCGGCGGACGCTTCAAACGTTTCTCCAACGTGCCATAACGACCATGCTGAACACGATGCATCACGCCCTTCAAAAACGCTCTCGCAACCTTATCATCAACCTTCCCCCAAGCCTCACTGCACACATAAGGCTCATCCTCAAATCGCTGCGACAACTCACGCCAATAATCCAGCACACCATTACGCTTCCCATTCCCAGGCAGAACACTGCCCAGCACAACATCCCTCTCCGTAATACGTGCTTTACCACCCATATTCACACTCCCCCCATCACCCACCACACGACCACGCACAAACAACTTCACATCACTCCCCTGCACACCATCCTCAAGACGCGTTAACTTCTTATAACCATTCTCAAACCCCTTGTAATCAGCTTCCAAGTACTTCGCATACATCCCCGTCCATGCATCAAACGTCTGCGGGCACCACACCGACACATAAGGCTTTACACGCGACAACAAGTCATCATTCTCACGCACGCCCTCCCCTTCCAATCGGCAAGGCATCTCGGCACCAAAGCTAACCACTTCTTTATCCAAATCTCCACGCGGCAAGTCACGCCATGACAACTTCGCGCCACTCATCTGTGACCACACCACATTCAAACGCTCAACACGCATTTCCTTCGACAGTAATACCGAATTTTCGCGTTGCATCGTTTCCTTAACGACTTCCAATCCATCTGCCCAAGCGCCTATCTCTTTAATAGACTGTTCATTCATCTCAGCAATAAATTTTTCGCCACGCACTTCACCCGTTGCAACATCTATCGCACGAATAGAAACACCAACACCATCATTCTCTGTAAGCCACGCGCGACCACCAATCAGCATCGTACCATTCGCTTCAACCCCACCAGCTTCACGAAGGGACACCACATTCGCACCATCCAATTCCTTGAATAGCACATTTTTAATCGCTTTATTCAACTTACCCACACCATAATACTTCCGCATCTGATCAGCGATCTGCAACGGTTCCACCACCACATTCTCAGGCCGACCAGTTTGTCTTACAGCAACACCACCGCCATCGCGTTTCAACGGCAACACATACTTCTTCACCGCCATCGCCAAGTCCATCAACGAAATCTCACCAGACTTCGCCTCATAAATCTTATGTTGACCACCACTCACAAAATCCTTCACCCAAAGCGAAACCATCGTTCCGCCCAACGTTGTCTCATCAACAAACGCAAACTCCAAATGAGCAGGTGTTCCCTTCCAAACCTCACGCACACTCATCCCGCTTCGGTCCGAACCCTCATAAAAATCCATCGCCTTACGACGATCAATCAACGTCACACCACCCTCTTCACGCAGCAACTTCACCACTGCATTCATACCTTCAATCGCATCACGACATGTCCCCGGATACACAAGCTCCGGCTGCCCCATCACGATATTCAACTGACTTAACCCCGCCTCCGTCGTCACCAATCCACTACTAACTGTCGGACGATGTTTCACAAGCATCGGGATCGTACCAAAACCTGCCATCCAACCATTCGTCTTCACATACGAGTCATCACTCGGCGACCCCGCCGGCACCACCGCAACCTCATACTGATACCGCTCACCAACATTCACATCAGTATCCTGATATTCAGTTACATTCGGATCAAGCAAAGCAATGCGTTCACGTAAACCATTTCTATCTACACGATAGACCGCATACGCAATCGGCCCCTCAAAAGCATCTGCCGTCGCAATCACACTTTCACCATTCCAACTCACCTTCACCTGATTATCATAAGGCACGACCGTCATCTGTTTCGGACTGCCAACATAAACCAAATCCAACTGTTCTAACTCACCCGTTGACTTCGCCTTGAACATCACCGTTTGACCAACCAACTGCCCACGCAAATCGCGTCGTGGCTCCACCGTCAGATTCTGGAACTCCTTAACATTCGGCAACATCCTCACAACATCCGGCCCATCACCCAACACCGGAATCAAACCAACTGGATCATTCCCATTAATACCAGCAATCGTGCGAACCTGATACTCCATCATCTGGTCTTGCCAATTCACCGCACCAGTATCCGAAATATCAGCCTTCATCGGCACAACAATCCTCGCCATCACACGCATCGGCACTTCCAACTGCGACTGTGGCACCACCTCATCAATCTCTTCACGCTTCGAAATTCGATGCACCAACACATCATCCCAGTCCGGAATATCCAAATAGAACAGCACGTTCATCTCATCAGATTCAGACCCAGCATCATTCGGACGCCACGTCACACGATTCGTCCTCACCTTCGGCATCTTCATCATCGGGAACTTCGCAACAGGCGTCTCAATCAATCGCTTCCCATCAGGATCAAGAACATTCAACCTGTAATACAAGTGATTCTTCAGCCCCTGCACTTCCGCAAAACCACCATCGTGCAATTCAAAAACATACTCGCCCGTAACCGAGTTCACTTTACCCACAGGCTGCATATCAACCTGCACAAACTCACCATCCTCTTCCACAGCCCTGAACAACACCGTCTTCATCGTCGTGTTGTATTGACTCTTATCTTCCTTCACAGGACGCACGCGCAATTCAAAATCATACGCGCTGCCATCCAATTCTCTGCTCACATAAATCTCACCGCGTTCAATCCGCAGCTCACTTAACCCATCCGCGCCTACTGCTTCCCACTTCACTGTTGAATCAGCACCTCGACTACGGATCGGTAAATTCACACTGCTATTACCCGTGTCATCACCACCATCTACCAGCGTAATATCATCGCTCTTCTCACCCATCGCATCCCACGCAAGCTTACCACCCACGACCATGCCAATCAGCACGACCCCCAACGAAATACCAAGCCCTAACGTAAACTTACCCTTCTTACCCCTATTCAGTTCCTCACCAGCATAGATCCCATACAAGCGTTCCATACGCGATTGCATATCATCATCGCCCCCATTATTCGACGCCATGTCCGCCGTCGTCCCCATCGCAATTCCCTTGCGAGAACCAATCTTGGCTTTCCCCTTTCCACTCATGTCCGCCGTACCACCAGCACCAGGAAATCCACCCGAACCTCCAGCACCCGTCATCCCGCCCGGCATCAAACCGCTCTGATCAGCACCCTGACCGCCGGCATTGCCTCCCATCGGCACACCAAACGGATTCGTCTGCCCTTGCCCACTCGGTTGTTGCGGCTGCATCTGATCACTCTTAAACAAATCATCCGACATCAACGCGCCACCTAGGTCCGCATCCTGCTTCCCGCCAGATTTCATCTCCTTCGCAACGATCGCCTGACCGCACGAAGAACACTTCACCTGCTGACCTGCCAACATCTTTGGCAACTCAATCACCGACATACAATGTTCACATTGAACCTTAATCTTCATATCTCTGTACCCGCAAAGTCTTCATATAAAAGACTTGTTCATAAACCAATTGACCTCTTCATACCCACAGTGCCAATCCAATTGCACTGCAAGCGCCCAGCCAATACACATAGGCTACACATGCACTCTTTTTAATCATTGCCCTTTATTTCGCCCTGCTTCTGCAGCACATTCTTCAACGACCAAAGCACATGATCCCACCCCTCAATCACCCAATCCCCTCACTCACCAATCGTCACCCATTACACAAATAGATAACGCATTACCCACATCATTCTTGCTCAGCATCAACAGTAATCTGTAACACATCACCATCAACACCGACCTGACTCCCATCTCTCTTCAATCATCCATGCACACCCATACACCAATGACGACCAAACACCCCTGTACGACAAGTGCACCCTCACCTGCTACATATATGACGCAGCCCCCGCGCATATGTTCTATAAAAAACAATCAAAATCATTGAAAAATAACATTTAAACTAACTTCAAATGCATTCTTCAAGCATCTGCACAATATCTGTTTAACTTCCCTGATTCGTTGACTTGAATTCACACCACTGATTGGAAGTTGATTCATCTTTTAAACATGCATTGCCCAAGGAACTTATCTACTGCAACTGCAGACTGCCCTGTCGCCCTTCTGAAATTTTCAATACACACATCCTACATCAACTGCCCGCTCTATGTCATCTACAACAACCGACTTCTAACATCATTGCAATTTTTGCTCGGCAGTTTTTCAACACTGGGATAATTTCGCGCCGATTTCCACCTATATTCGTGGCTTATTACACAAATATGCACGATTGCTCATTGTTACAAACCGTATTCAGTACCACTGATGCACAAATTCTTTCCAGAATCACCTATTAAGCCGTGAAAAAATCGCCCGTTGCGGTTATAAATCACATAAACAATTATTTGTATCACATAGGATACAAATGTAAATTACGGCTCGCAGACTCTCTTCCAAAACTGCAGCCACGCAACTCTAACCTCTGGTTAGAACTGTTTTTAAAGCATTAATCAGTTACTCAGGAGACGATCATGCCAACCGATCTATATACGCCTACCCCAGCTGATAAATTCACTTTTGGGCTGTGGACTGTTGGAAATCCGGGCCGTGACCCGTTCGGTGAACCCACCCGCTCCCCTCTCACACCAGCCGAGATTGTTGATGCGATCGGCGTTGCGGGCGGCGCATACGGCGTGAACTTCCATGACAATGACCTGATCCCAATTGATGCGAGCGAAGCGGAAGCTGACGCGATCAAAAAGGATTTTCGCAAAGCATTGCGTCGTAATAAGTTGAAAGTGCCAATGGCCACCACGAACCTGTTCACTGATCCTGTGTTTAAGGACGGTGCATTCACATCAAATGATGCTGAGGTTCGTGCGTATGCGATTCATAAAACGATGAAGTCAATGCAGTTGGGTGCGGAGTTTGGTGCAAAGATTTATGTGATGTGGGGCGGCCGCGAGGGTACGGAATCGGATGCGACGAAAGATCCGGTTTTGGCGTGCAAGCGTTTCCGCGAAGCGGTGAACTTCCTTTGTAAGTACAACAAGGATCAAGGGTTCGGATATAAGTTTGCACTGGAAGCGAAGCCGAATGAACCACGTGGTCATATCTACTTTGCGGTGACGGGTTCATACCTTGCATTCATCGAAACACTGGACCACCCAGAAATGGTGGGCGTGAATCCTGAGTTCGCTCACGAAAACATGGCTGGCCTGAACTTTGTCCACCACGTAGCCCAAGCGATCGACGCTAAAAAGCTGTTCCACATCGACTTAAACGATCAGGTCATGTGTCGATATGACCAGGATTTCCGCTTTGGCAGCAATAGCTACAAGCAATCGTTCTTCCTGACGAAGCTGCTTATCGATACGAAGTACAAGGGCTGCAAGCACTTCGATTCCCATGCATACCGCCAGTCAGATGCGAAGGATGTGATTGAGTTCGCGAAAGGCTCCATGCGTTCTTACAAGGTTCTGGAAGCGAAGGCACATAAGTTCAATAACGACAAGGCAATCCAGAAACTGCTGAATGTGATCAACCGCGAAAACAGCAAGCTGCAGACAATGACTAAGAAGTTCACGAAAAAGAGCATGAAGGATTTGCTGGCTTATGATTTTGATCGTAAAGCGATGGCAGCGAAGCCACTGCCTTACGAAGAGTTAGACCAACTGACCTTCGATCTGCTGATGGGCGTACGCTAATTCAGTGGATCATGGATGGAGGATGGCAGGCGTGAAGTTTTGCCTGATCTAAAAACGGATCAAACCTCCTTAAAAAAACTGCTGAGGCACCGGGGCATCAGCAGTTTTTTTATGCGCGCATCAGGTGCAAAGATGCTGCTACAAACGTGTGTTTTTCAGATGCCGAGATGATGTCGTTTTCGTGCGCAGGCGCGCATGTTTTTTGGTGAAGATGGACTGAATTTGAAAGTGTTTTAAGCGCGCACAAAAGCGATGTTCGTGCGCGCCTTTTGCGGTAAGTGCTTTAAATGATTGGGTTAAGGGCGAAAATCAAGAATGGTCAGAAATGGACAGAAAACCGCTAGAAACGACGAGAAACGGTCAGGAATGATCGCACTTTGGTTAAGAAAATGAGTTATACAGTGGTTATACACAACGGAATTTGCGCACAAATGCGCGCCTCAGTTTTTTTCTGTGCGCATAAAAACGAAAGGCAGTTAGGCAATTAATTCGGGTGATGCGACGTAAGTCGGATGTGTCTGGTGGTGTGAGTCGCGAATGGGATAGCACTGAGCATGGGATTAGGTTTGGGTCATGGATTGGTTTATACTGCGCGTCTCTGGCAAGTGCGGTTTGGTAATTGAACATATCGGTGGATCACGCTTTAAGCAGTGATTTAGTGATGTGTTCCAGCATCCCCCTATTCAACAGTTAGATGAGCGATTGATCAAGAAGCAGCGATGCCTTGTGTTGAGCTTTGCTGCGCGTGCAAATCCATGAAGGTTTGGAATTGTGATGAACTGGATGAAAAACATATTGGTATTAGGCTGTTTATTACTGATGGTGGTCATACAGGTTGGCTGCGCGACCGTGGTGAATGGAACGACGCAAGAAGTAACGGTCGATACGAAGCCTAGCGGGGCGATTGTGATGGTTGATGAGTTAATGACGCATACGCCAGTGACGTTGAAACTGAGCCGAAAGAAGGATCATGTAATCACGCTGATGATGATGGGATATAAGCCAGCAAAAGTTCATATTAAACGTGGCTTTAATCCTGTATCGCTAGGTAATATCGGCGTCGCTGCTGCGACGGGTGGCATTGGTGGTGTGGGTGGCTTAGTAGATTGGGCAACGGGGAGTAGCAGGACGTTGAACCCGAGTGATATTTATGTCGTGATGGATTTAGATGATGATTCGGGTGAAGCGGTGGTTTGGGATGCGGAGTCACTTGAGGAAGCTGCGAAGAAACGTGAAGAGCAAGAAGAAGCAGCACAAGATCAAGAGACGCATGTGTGATGGGTATGAAATAAAAGCAGCTTATAAAAAGAACAACGCGAGAACACGAAAACGTTCGACTGATCAAGTCGGGCGTTTTTGTATGTACTGACGGTTCAGTCATGAGGGGGAATGTATGGGGGTTAAAAAGGCAGCTATGTGATGAAGTGGATGTCTGAGGGTGAATATGAGGACATGAAAAGCCTATAAAAAACGGGTATTTCGGGGGATATTCGTCAGTATCAAGGTAAAGCGAGGGGGTGTTGTTTTGAAAATTGGGGATAAGATTAGAATCACGCATGAAAGAGATATAGATTGGGGAGTAAGGCACGTCGGACGGTTAGGGAGTCCGTTATAGGTCGCGGACTCTGAGAAAAACACACAGTAGGATTTGAAGACAGCGGAAACGCTGCGGTTATTTGGCATCAAGAGCACCGCTAATCAGAGCGATAAGTTAACTAGTGCGAGCAGATCAATTGTGCTCACACTGCTTGGTGCGCGGCAGCAACTGGGAATGCTTCATGAGCTCTAAAAACATCTATTCTATGAATAGTTGCGGCAAGGAGGACAGCAATAAGGCTGTTTGTATGCGCACTCATAGAGTGATGGGTTTTCTTAAATGCGAGTGCCTTTTAAAGTTGTTGATTATTGGCGTCTTCCTGCTTGTGGGATATATGGTTTACACGACGCTATATGCGATCCAGAAGGATACGGGGAGTATTGCACTTTCATATCTGAATGATGTCGGGGTGAACCTGCGTGACCAGATAAATGATGAGATTGATCCGGCATTATTGCGCACGCGGATGTTTGCTCAGGACCCGAGGATTATTCGGGGTTTGGAAGCAGACGATATGGGTGAATTGGTTGGCAGGGTGAATGAACTGATTCAAATGACGATGGATGTGGATGCGATAGCGATCCATGATCGTGAAGGTAAGTTGATTGCGTTGAATAGCGTAAACAGCATGGGTGTGCCTTACGATAATCAGGAGGAAATCAAGCGACTTTATGAGGTGATGACAGCACCAGGCAATGGTGTGAAGGAGTGCCTGACGAATACTGAAACGATGGAGCAGATTGAATTTCAGTTTGAATGCCGAATTGCGCCGGTGTTGTTTGATTCGGCAGGTTTGAGCATCGCGGTAAGTGTGCCAGTGTTTAAGCCTGATACGAGTGAGCGTATTGGCGTGGTGAGTACACGGTTGAGGTTCAATCGAATCAATCAGTTGATACTGGCTGAGCATTTTTTGAATGAAGGAAACAGTATTTACTTTATTACGGATGATGGTCAGTATTTTTCAGAAAGTATTATGAGTGGTGAGGCGATCCCGCCTGTGGATGCGCAGCAGTTGGAGGATTTGATTGCGCCGCTGGTTGAGCAGGATGCGGATGATTTGCTGGCCAGGAGTGATGACTTTTATTTGAACATTTTTTCGTTGGGGCGGCCGGGCGAGATGCTTGGTGCGAACATGCACATCATGTTGGTCGCGAGAGATCAGTGGTTGGATCAGGAGCGGTATCGCGTTGAGATGCTGAACCTTGTGATGACGCTGACGCTGTTGCTGTTGGCGGGTTTAGTGGTGATGCAGTTCTGGAACAGGGCAAAGCAGAACAAGATTAAGATGGAGTTAATTGATGCGAGGAATGCGGCTGAGGCTGCGAGCGAAGCGAAGAGTGAGTTTCTTGCGAACATGAGCCATGAGATCAGGACGCCGATGACGGCGATTCTTGGTTATGCGGATACTTTAGGTGATAACGTGCCTTCGAGTAATGGTGGGGTGCAGGATGCGGTGAATGCGATCCATCGTAATGGTGAGCATTTACTGCGTATTATCAATGATATTCTAGACTTCTCGAAGATTGAGGTTGGGAAGTTGAAGGTGATGAAGGAGAGCATGTCGCCGATATTGGTGCTGGGTGAGGTTGCGAGCATGATGCGGCCTAAGGCAATCGAGAAGGGGCTGAAACTTGAGGTGAAGATCGAGAGCTTGGTGCCTGAAAAGATTACGAATGATGCGACGAGGATCAGGCAGATTTTGATAAATCTGGTAAGCAATGCGATCAAGTTCACGAGTGAAGGGAAGGTATGGATTAAGGTGAGGTGTACGGATAGCGAGGGGAAGGAGAATCCTGAAGGTGTGGGTGGATGGCTTGTGTATGAGGTGGGTGATACGGGCGTTGGTATTGATGATCAGATGCAACAGATGATTTTTGAGCCGTTCAGTCAGGTGGACAGTAGTTCGACGAGAAAGGTTGGGGGTACTGGTTTGGGATTGTCGATCACGAAGCGTGTTTGCTCGCTGCTTGGTGGTGAGATGTCGTTTGAGAGTAAAGCTGGGGAAGGTTCGGTGTTCAGAGTGAGCTTGCCTTTGACGGACACGAGCTATCGCATGGTTGAGTGGCCGACGTTGATGCATGTGAGTGAAGCAGGACAAACAGCGGATGAAGGATGGTCGAAGGATAAACGATTGGCAGGCAAACGAATTCTGTTGGCTGAGGATGCTGCAGACAATCGTAAGCTGATCACGCTGCTGCTTCAGAAATCTGGGGCGGAAATTGTGGGTGTTGAGAATGGTCAATTGGCATTGGATAAGCTTGCAGCGGAGCCTGAGAAGTTTGATCTGGTGGTGATGGACATGCAGATGCCTGTGAAGGATGGATTTATGGCGACACGTGAGGCGAGAGAACGTGGCGAGACGGTGCCGATTCTGGGGCTGACGGCTCATGCACTGGAAGGCGATCGTGCGAAATGCCTAGAGGCAGGGTGTGATGATTATTCGACGAAGCCGATTGTGAGAGAGAAGTTAATCGCACTTTGCGTAAAAATGATCGAGATGGGTGAGTCGAGAAAATCAGGGTTATAAGACTGTTTGATAAGAAAAAGATCGAATCGGGGTTGGGGCACGTCTGGATAATCAAAGGGGTAAGAATTTGTACAAAAAGCAGATGATAAATTGCGGTTTCGCTAGTGGAATGCGTGATAGATATTTATATGTGTCACGTGGCGGGGCGTGCGATTGGTGTTGTTTGCATAAAGAGCATGTGTCTGAATAAAAGATTGGAATGTTGCGTGAAAAAAGAGCTTGCGGGGGTGTGAGAATGGGCAAGGTCGATTATCATAGTAGCGACGAAACGGGGCATGCATTTTTGGGGTCTATAGCTGGTGGTGGTGTTGGATAGAAGACAATGGAGCGGGAAGCTGGGCCACTGGGGAGAATGCTGGTGTGAGAAAGCGCGTAGCATCATGGGACGATGTGCGCGAAGATTTTGAACATAAAGAATATGAATCACGGTTTACGAGTTGCGTAAGCAGGGATGTGACTAATGAAGAAATTGATGGTACTGAGCGGAGCGGGTTTATTTGCGGTGGCTGGGTTGATGCCTGAATTGGCATTTGGTCAGGTGAATGAAAGTGGCACGATCGATGCTGCAACGGGTGCATTGCCGACGCTAAAGGAAATGTTCATGTTCTCGCCATATATCAATGGTGCGATCGCTGTGCTGTCAGTGATTGCGGTGTTGTTGTTTGTGGTGTACATGTTGGGGATCAGCACACGGACGATGGTGCCTGGCGATTTTGTTGATGAAGTGATGAAGCTGGTGCTGCGTAAGAAGTATGACGCTGCAGCGGATTTGTGTCGTGCGAATCGTGGTATGTTCGTTGCGAGTGTTGTGCAGCGTTGCTGCGAGAATGCTGGCAAGGGACAGAGCGTGATCATGGACATGATTGATTCTGAAGGCAAACGTCGTGCAGACATGCTTTGGAACAGAATCAGTTATTTATCTGACATCGCAAATGTAGCTCCGATGCTTGGTCTGCTCGGCACAGTGGTCGGTATGATCACAGCATTCTTCGGCCTCGAACAACAAACTGGCAGCATCAATGCAAAAATTTTGAGTACTGGCGTTGGCCAAGCTATGGCGACCACAATGTTCGGTTTGGTCGTCGGTATTGCAGCGACAATCTTCTATTCAATCATCAAAGGTCGTGCGACTCGCACACTTGCTGAAGCTGAACAGGTTGTGCACTCAATCGCTGACCACATTAAACGTGATGCTGAAGAAGCATCTGCCTCAGGTGGTGGCACAGCGACAAAGAAGAAAACCCGCCGCAAGACAAGCGAAGGGGAGGATGCGTAAATGGGGTTTGCCAGCGAGAGTCGTGAACGAGCAAGACCTGTGATCCCTTTAGCGGGGATGGTGGATGTGCTGTTTTTGCTGCTGATTTTTTTCATGACAGCGAGCACGTTACGTGATCAGGAATTGCAAATGGACGTTACCCTGCCCGGCAGCGAAAATCCGAAATTAGCTGCGAATATTGATGCCATGCAGACGATTGTCACCGTCGACAAACTCAACCAGATCTATCTGGGCGAACGTGCGGTTTCGATGGAGCAGTTGCGTGAAGTTTTAATGCAGATCGCAACGGATTACCCAGATGAGACATTGGTCGTGCGTGGTGACCGTGACAGTAGTTACGGCGTTGCAATCGAAATCATGGACTTTGCTCAGGCAAAGGGCATCAAAGATGTTCGTGTTGCGGAAGTTAAAAAAGCCAGCGCAATTTCTAGCCTGGAGTAGTACATAACAAATCAGCTGATTTGCTAGTGGGTTTTTGTTTAAAACATTCGGGGATTTTTCGGGGGCGATGAATCGGGAGATGTCGTGACAGAGTCAAGGATGAATAGCGGACTATCGAATCAACGCAGCGAAAAGCGTGAAAGCTTTGCTGCGGGGTTAGGCGTTCGGTTGGGGAAGATCTTAAAAGGTGGTTTAGTCACAGCTGTTGTTTGTAGTAGCCTGCTATTCGCTCAAGGAGAAATACGCGCGCAGAGTGGCGCAGAGTTTCAGCAATTCCGTTTTGCATACAAATTAATGCAACGCGGTGAAACTGAATTGGCTGGCGAAGCATTCGATCAGTACATCGACCAATTCCCCGAAGCTGACAAAGTAGGCGATGCACTTTACTACCGTGCTGTTCTGTACCAACACGAAGGCAAGAGCTCTGCTGCTGCACGAGAACTCTCAAAAATCAAAGCCACCAAACTTGTTCCTGAGGGCGCAGTCAATCTGCTTAAAGGACAAGTCATGCTCGAAGAGAAGTGGTACGACGAAGCTCTACTGACTCTCGAAAAAGTGGATGTCGCCAAACTCAAACCGGGTGCTGCCGCTGCGACACTTTATCTTAAAGGTAAGGCATATCGTGGTGCGGGTAACATGCAGGCCGCGGCAAAAGCGCTGAAAGAATGTGCTGAGTTTGAGAGTGATGTTCAGGTTCGAGCGATCATTGAACTATCACGTGTACTAGCCAAACTCGATGACACCAAGGGTGCTATTCAACAGTTAGAGCGCTGCCTTGCATTGGATTCCATGGAATACGAAGCAGAAGCAGCTCGCATGGCTGGTGACCTGAGTTATCGCAACGGCGACTACGATCAGGCTGTCGTGTTCTACGATCTAGTCCTGAAAGAACATCAGACATCTGATCAGTTTGGCACTAGTGTGCTAGGCATGATGTGGGCTCACCATGCAGCTGGCCGCTATGAGATCGTGCTCAAAAAACTCGAAGAATACAAAGGCTTCTTAAAGCCCAATGAGATGGGCGAAGCATTCTATGTCTCCGGCGCCAGTTCTGCAGCAGCGGATCATCACGAGCAAGCTGTTGAGTTGATGAATGAAGCACTCGGCCTGGTCGGCAAGGGGATTATGGAAGAGAAAGTCCTCTACCGTTTAGCTGTCAGTCAATTCGAACTCGGCTGGATGGGCGAGATGAAAGCGACCGTCGCAAGACTACAAGCTGGTTATAAAGAATCAGAATTATTAGCCGATGCAATGTTCCTCATCGCCGTTGCAGAAGCCGAACGTGGCGATGTCACCGCTGGTGCCGCAAAATTAACTGAAATGATTGATAAGGGTGAAAGCCATCCTTACTATCATCAAGCTGTTTTGCGTCGCGCAAGATTGTATGAACAGAACGGCGCAATTGAAGCTGCTGCTGAAGACTACAAACGTTACGTACAAATCGGCAAACTTGATAACCCCGCTGTCATGCGTGCTGCACTTCAGTATGTTGATCTCAAATATCAACTGGGTGATTACGCCGAAGCTGAGACTGTCACCCAATCAATGCTTGAGCTTCGTTATGACGCAGATCCAGGCGAGCAGCCAACAGGCCTTGAGCCAGGCATTGAACAGGAAGCCATGTTCCGTTTAATGCTCGCACAGATTAAACTCAATCAGCATAATAATGCACTTAAAACACTCGATGAACTCGAGTCTAAGTATCCGCTGCACGCCTACCGAACCTATGGCACATACTACCGCGGCCTCCTCCTCATGAGCAGCGGCAACAAAGTCGAAGCAATCGAACCATTACAAAAAGCAGCTGGTTTTGTAACATTGCCAACTGAATTGCGAATCAACGCACTGCGTTTGCTCGGCGTCTACTACCGTCAGCTTGAAGAAGGCGATCAGACTGAAGACGTCTTTGCACAAATGGAAGACCTCGGCGGCAAAAACAATCTCCAAGAGGACGAACTGCTTTGGTTAGCTGAGCGATTGAGTATAGATGCGCATGATGAAGCTGAAAAATATGCAAGAGCCATCGGCTACCTCGACCTGCTAATCGGCTGGGGTGAAGCAAACGAAGAAGCTGTCAGCGGCGGCGCTATGGCAAGAGCCTTATACATCCGCGGCCAACTACAACGCCAAGAAGGCGAGCTTGAAGCCGCAAAAGAATCGTTCGAATACGTGATCGCGTTGGGTAAAGGTTACGACCTTGATTCACGCATTGAACTCGCTGCAGTCATCGGCGAGATGGGCGATCTCCCCAAAGCACTTGCTGAACTCAAAGACATGCGAAGCAGTGAAGCGAGTCACATCGCAGCCAAGGCATTGCTTGAAAGTGCGAGAATCTGCAGAAAAATTGCACAAAAACAAATGCTCGACGACCAATCGATCAGTGCGAAGAAAACAAGACATGAAGCAGTCATGCTGCTGAAGCGTATTATTTTGATTTACCCATACCAGGAACTCTCACCGTTGCCACAACAAGCGTATCTTGAGTTGGCATCAATCGAGAATGTCATGGGTAATAATGAAGGTGAGTTGGAACTGATCGCTGAGATGTCAGAGAAATATCCTGACAGCGAGTACGCGACTTATGCCAAAGCATTGCTTGCTGAACGCATGGGTAAACTCGGCGATGCAGAAGTCTACGTAAGTAGACTTGAAAACACGCAAGATCTGTATCTTGAAAATCGTATTAAATTGCTGGCGGGCAGATTGGGGGCTCAACGATGAGTGGTGGTGATCGTGGATATCAAGCGAGTATGTTGGTGAGATTACCAACCCTCGTCGTGCTTGTGGGGGTTTTGTGCAGCGGTGCGTTGCACTCAGGTATCCTGTGGTATTTCTTCGACAGCCCACTCGGCCACGTCGATCCTGAATGGCTTGAAATGACCAACGGCCCTGTCCGCATCAAACGCGCAGCATATGACAAAGTCATTGACGACTATGCAGCAGGCGGTAATGGTGGTGGCGAAAACGGAACGGGTAATGAGCTACCGAAAGACATAACTGATCAAGGCCGCGATTTACTTGAAAACGTTGATGCGCCAATCAACAAAACCATCGAACAACTCGACATGCAACTTCGCAACCCAGACGAAAGCGAAGAGCGTGAAGACATGCTCGCCATCGAACTGCCAACTTTCGAGTTGCCTAACGACGTATTAGAGATCGATGAACAGCTCATAGCTGACCAAGGGTTCAAAGATGTCAACGACATCGGCCTCGGTGCTGAAGCAATCAATGTCCAAAGCAGTCAGGCTCAAGCTTCACAAATGCTCAATGACATCCCCGGCAGCGCCGCATTCGGGCCCGGTATCGGTAGTGGTACTGGACAAGGTGGCATTGGTGAAGGCAATGGTTACAAACGTATCCGCAGCATCGGACGTGAACATAAAGATGCTATCGATCGAGAAACAAGCCGCTTCATTGATCGTCAAATCAAAGAAGACAAGATCCCACTCGACATGCTCATCGAACTGCCCGACCCTATTGGCGACGATGACGCACTTGCGATCTTCCAAAAACCAAAACCTCTCGACACCGACTTCGACTATCTCGTCACGCGTTATGATCCGAATGACGAAGATGGCTATTTTGAAGTCGAAGTTTCTGCATTACGTAGCCTCAAGAAGTTGCCGACGATGAAAAAAGATGTGGTCTTCCTTGTTGATACTTCAAGCAGTATTGATCAGGAATGGGTCAATCAGGTCATGCGTGGCATCGGCCCATCACTTCGTATGATGAACGAGGGCGATCGCTTCAACATCGTACTTTTCAACGAGAAAATACGCTTCTTTAGTCGTACTGGCTTAGTCGATGCAACCCCAGCCAACATCGAACGTGCTTCCAAATTCATTTGGAATACCGAAGCCAAAGGCGCCACCGACGTCAACGCAGCGCTTAGCCAGATGCTTGCCCGTGACATCAATCACGATCGTGTTTATGACATTGTCCTGATCTCCGATGGCATGCCAACTCGTGGTGTCATGGATACACGTAAGCTCATCAACCTCATCACCAAAAACAACGACCTCAACGCATCAATCTACTGCATCGGTATTGGCGGCAAACAAAACCGCGAACTTCTCAACTTCCTCGCTTATCGCAACAAAGGTTACTGTCTCTTCGTTGAGCAACGTGGCCTCACGATGGACGTAGTCACCGACATGATGAGCCGCTTGCGTTATCCGATCATCAAAGACCTTAAAGTTAACGTTGCAGGCAAGACAGTCAGTGAAGTGTACCCAATCAACCTCGCCAACATTCATCAAGGCGAACGCTTCTCAATCCTCGGCCGCTTCAATCGGTCCGACGATTTCATGATCCAGGTCATGGGCTACAACAACGGCCAACCCGTTGACTTCACACTCAACCGCAACCTCCGCAACGCACAAGGCGGCCAAGGCCAAATCGCCTACGACTGGGCTTTCTGGAAACTCCACCACCTCTACAGCGAAATCCTCCGCAAGGGCATGACCAACGATCTTAAACTCCAGATCGCCAAGATCCGCAACCGCTTCAAGATGAAGACCGTTTATTAATATTGTTTACACATCTAAGCAGCTGTAAGCAAGTTGTATTCTTCAAAGCAACGCTCTTCCTCCGCCATCATATACACACATCCTGCGCTTACATACACGACTGATCACCCATCGATTAACAACGTATGAATATTAATATCTATACCTGTTTTTAGTCCTAATCATTTACAGGTTAACTTGTCTTTTATCATACTACACATATTTTCAACAATTCGTTTTATTGAATCATTCTTATTTAATTCAGTAATACCACCGTACAACGATACCAGAAGCCATTTCGCCTCCTATAAAAAATATATTCATAATTTTCTGTTGTACGAATGCTTACTACCAATTACATTCAGCGTACACTTAGTCCGATAAGTGTATTTATTTAAACCTATAAAAACGTATAAATCTGCAACAAGTCTTTTTATGCAGGCAATCTATCCGTCTATCAACAGTCACTCTTCTAATGGGGCACTTACAATGAGGCAATTCCAAAAGCATTTGACTTACTTCACATCAACAGCCTTTTGTAGTTTATGTTTTGTATCTAGCGCATCCGCTGGATTTATAGGTACTACCGGCAACTGGGTTTACGATAGTTCGGACGTCGGCACAAAATATAAAAATATCGCCCCCGGCACTTCGGCAAAGGTACATGGCTCCATCCCCAATGTTGGTGACAGAGTACACTTTGGTTCTAACAACATGTATTGGTTAAGCAACACTGGCTCTGGCAACAACACAGTCACGTACACCGGCAAAACTTATCTCCATACTCACGTAAAATCAGGCCTCCCCTTTTATGCAATCTCATTTGGACACCTAACTAACGACACGCCTGAACTCACAATTAATCTTACGAATTCCGCCAACAATAACACCGCTGAAGTACTTGAAGTCAGATTCCAGGAATCATCTCTTTCTAACAAAAATCGTGAGGTCGGCCTCATCAGGAATGCTGGCGGCAACATCCGCTTCAACGGCGACATCCTCGGAACATTAAGCACACTTAATTATTTTGGCGATGCATACACCATTCGAGCTTTAAAATCCGATTACAGCGACCCTGACAACTCCGGCAACATCACAGTAGATGGCAACATCACAGGTACCGTTTCAGCCAAAGGCCATCGTTTCGTCAGAGCCTTTTACGCTCAATCTGACATAAAAATCAATGGTGATATTTCCTCAGACGCTGTTGTGGAAGCATTTTCCGAGGATTACGCCATCGCATTACAATCAAGTCGCGATGTGATAATAGAAGGCGATATCGCGGGAAACATTGAAGCTGATAGTGTAAGAACACGTGGAATACATGGGAGTCGCAACGTTACAATTTCAAACGGTATCTCTGGTACCATTAATGCAATAGGCACTTCTTATGCTTATGGTATATCCGGAAGCAATATCAACATCAATGGTGAGTTGTCCGGAACCATCTACGCTGAAAATACAGGTGACTCTGCGTATGGGATCTACGCCTATGATTCACTTAATATTTCGAACATCACCGGAACAATAAAAGCTTTAAAAAACTCTAATCAAGCCGCGACTGCTATTGCAGTTAAAAACACTTCTACATCAAATGACTCTATCACACTAGGCAATGGAGCCAACATCATTGGCGATATCGATCTCAGTGGTAACACCGCCGACGGAGGTGACACGATCTCACTAACCGGCCAAGGTACTTTCAGTTACGATATGTATAACGTTGAAAACCTTAATATTGTTGCTGATTACACAGCATACCACAATTGGCACCTCAATCTTGCCAACGCGCCAAACGCAAACCGTAATTCATTTAAAAATATCACAATCGATCGAAGTACAGTTTATATTAACAGTAATATTAAAACGCAAAACTTCAACATGCTAAGCGGTAATCTTCATTACAATCTTGCTGACCTCAATGATGAGATTACTATTGTCGCCACACAGGATGCAAATGTTAGTGGCACTATAGTAATAGCTAAAGATGAAAATACTAATTACGAATTAGGTGATATCTACACATTAATAGACAGCGAAAACCTAACCGGCACTTTATATACAACGCTCAACGAAGTCGACTACAACCACGCATTTGCTCTCTTATTTGATCAATACGGCAACGATGACGTAACAGCACGCGTTTCGTTATATGGCGACCTCAATCTTGACGACGTGGTTGACGAAACTGATGTCGATATTTTCATAAGCAACTACCAACAACCCGGCACCTGGGTCGATGGAGATTTCGATGGTAGGGGCTGGATTGATTTTACAGATTTACTGCTACTGAAACGTAATTATGTACCTAACAACAAAAGCAGCCAAATTTCAAAATTCATGACTTCCCTTGATTCTTATACCTATAGCATGAGTCGATCAGTTTCATCGATACCTGAACCAACTTCTTTGGCTTTACTCGGCCTATCCAGTCTGATCATGATACGTAGACGCAACTAAAATCTGTGAACATATACAAATCACATAACAATGACACAGGGATCAAGATGAATGTCTTGGTCCCTTTTTATTAACATAATTTTACTGGAGTTTATTTGCCCAACTGCAGATGCCATGCAACAATACTAGCATAATCTTTAATCTGCACGATTTATGGAGTACTTGCAATGCGTGTATTGTTGCAGCGAGTCAGTAAAGGTAGCGTCACTGTCGAAAACGAAATCGTCGGTCAAATAGGTCGGGGATACGTCATCCTTCTCGGTGTCGGGCACGGCGACAGTGAACAGATCGCAGATAAAATGGCTGACAAAATCGTCAACTTGCGCATCTTCAATAACGATGATGGCAAATTCGATCTTTCACTCCTCGACATCCACGGCGAAGCACTCGTCGTCTCACAGTTCACACTTTTCGCAGATTGTAAAAAAGGTCGTCGCCCCAATTTCTCCAACGCAGGCAAACCCGATGAAGCGGCCTCGCTCTGTGACTATTTCATGGATAGACTCAAAAAGCTCGGCATCAAAAACGTGCAAGGTGGAAAATTTGGCGCACACATGGACGTCGATATTCACAACGACGGGCCCGTCACCATTTGGCTCGACAGTGAGCAAATGGGATTCTGAACAATGACGAAAACCAAAACAACTCCGCTCGCATGGAAAGCCTTATTCTGCGTCTTCTGCACAATATGTGGTGCGATCGTTATTCTGTTTTGGGTCGCCTTAACTTATCAAGCGACAAACACACCGTGGCCTGAAAGCCACAACAAACTATTTCTACTCATAGGTGGTGGCGCAGGATTATTACTCTCATTACTGATCATTGGTACATGGCATTTCATTCGTAAGATTTGCAATAAACAATCATCGTTAGACACACATTAACTGGATACAACCAATTTGCGACACACCGCTTCGGCTGTTTCTAATTGATCTACAAATGAAGCGCCGCTTTGTGTAAATCGCAATTTCATTTTGATGACATTCAACTGTGTTGCCTGCGTGCTCACATCGACAACTTCCGGATCAAGTATCTCGGTCAGATAGGCAAAGCCGGTTGATAGTAATTGTTCGGTTTCACTTCCAGCGGAACCCGCCATCTCTGATGCGATCTCAAACCCTTGTTTTGCAGCTTTAAAATTGAATTGCGTTAATTCACTCGCAGCAAGCATCCAGTAAGCGCGCGACATCGGCAGTTCATCAACCTGCAAAATTTTTGCGAGTTTCATATTCAATTTCGCTGCACTCAACCCCGCTTCAATCGCATCATCTGAAATCTCAATGCCCGGCTCATCCCAGCCAACCCAACAGAACGACGCGATGTTATACGCAATCGTCTTCACTTTCCGCTCAATAACATATTCATCTGCTAATTCATCTGAATCACTACTAAATGCAATATCATCCACACCCATCGCAATCGCAGCATTGCCGAGCGTCAGCACCGCATCGAGATTTTTATCCTGCCAATATGCCTTACGAATCAATTCATCAAATGCATCCAAAGCCCCGACAAGATCATCGCTCGTTTTAAGATATGCAACAGTCGCGTCAATACCTTCCGCATCCATCTTCTCTTTGGCAGCATCCGTCAGCATCAGGTCTTCCAATCATTCAAGTGATGTGCGTAATGATCCTGAAAGAAAATACCTAACTATATGGTAAATCTAATTCGTGACAGAACATAGAAAAACCCATACATAATGTATGGATTTTGTAATTAATCAATTTGAACGATGTTTGATCTGCTGCTTATTCAGCGAACATCGCTTCGACAAAACTTGGAGGATCGAAGGGTTGCACGTCGTCAGGTGTTTCGCCAACACCGATGAATTTGACCGGCAAGTTCAGTTCTTCACGAATGGCGATGACGATGCCGCCGCGAGCGGAGCCGTCAAGTTTGGAGAGGAAGATGCCGGAGACATCTGAGGCTTGGGTAAAGATTTTCGCCTGGTTGATGCCGTTCTGACCTGTGGTCGCGTCGATGACAAGAATGGTTTCATGTGGCGCGTTTGGGATTTTTTTGCCGACGACGTTTTTGATTTTCGTCAGCTGACGCATGAGGTGTTCTTGGGTATGCAAACGGCCAGCAGTGTCGATGACGAGGCAATCAACACCACGTGCAACGGCAGCGTCGGCTGCGTCGAATGCTACAGCGGCTGGATCCCCGCCCTGCTTACCTTTGACGACTTCAACGCCGAGTCGGTCGGACCAGATTTCGAGCTGTTCAACAGCGGCGGCGCGGAAGGTGTCACATGCAGCGAGAAGGACAGTTTTACCTTCGTCGCGGAGTGACTTGGTGATCTTGGCGATGGAGGTGGTTTTGCCAGCACCATTGATGCCTGCGACGAGGATGACGGTGGGTCCAGTTTCTGCAAAGTGGATTTCACGGTCTTCATCTGGGAAGTAGGCGATGAGTTGGGATTTGAGAAATTCCCATGCTTCGGTGCCGGTGTTGATCTCTGAACGTTCCCAGCCAGCTTGGATGTCCTTGCGGAGTTCGATGGCGGTTTTGATGCCGACATCGGCCTGGATGAGGAGTTTTTCGATATCACGAATGAGTTCGGCGGAGAGAGCTTTGCCGACGAGGATATTGCGGAGCTGCGCGGTAGGGCCTGCCTCACGAGTTTTGGAGAGGCCGTCTTTGATTTTAGTGAATACGGATTTAAATAGTCCCATGTTGCTCTGTCGTCGGTTTTTGGGGTTGTGGAATTGTTACAACGGGTGTCGCTAGGTGAGCCATGATAGCAGGTTGGGAGGATGGAAGCATATTCACCCTGAAAGTTGGGGCTCAAAAACGGGGCTAGCGGGGTCAAAAAGGTGGTTTGTAGTGATTGGAGGTATTGATCGTGGATATGATGTTGAGTGGGTGTGTGATGATTTGGGGCGAGAACGGGAATGTGACAGAAAGGACAGGCGATGCTGCGATACCACCATATGGGAATACCGACGAATGAGAAGAAGGAAGGGATGCGGCGGTTGGCAGATTTGAAGATGTGGGTGTGCGGGTATGAGGAGAGTGAGTTTAAGGTTGAGTGGATGTATTTTGAGGAGGAGTGCGCGTTGCCTGAGTTGGTGAGGACGGTGCCGCATGTCGCGTTTGAGGTGGAGAGTGTGGCGGAGGCTATTCGTGGAAAGAAGGTGATTATTGAACCGACATCGCCGAGTGAAGGGTTGGTGGTTGCATTTGTTGAGGAGAATGGTGTGCCGATTGAGTTTGTTGAGGTGGGGTGATGTGGGGTCGAGTTTCGATTTTGTGCGCGCGTTTTGTTTGAAAGTTAGTTTTTAAGATGGTCAAAAAAGTGGATTTTAAAATGTGTCTATGCGCGTATTAGTCGAATGAGTGAGCGGTATTGTTAAGTTTTTGGAAAAACAAAGGACTTATGAAAGTGGAGGCGCGCTTTTGTGCGCACGAATGTGAAAGGTTATTGATTTTCGGTGACTTTCCCGTAGTAAGAAATGTACAGAAATGGTGTGAAAATGTTTAAGAATGGCGCGGAATGGGTAAAGAATGGTTAGAAATGGACTGGTTTTGAAGGGGCGATTGCGTGTTTGTGCGCGCAGTTTGTTTGGTCGTTGGGTTTGGTATGACGTTTGCATATGTTATGTATTTGGGAGAGTTACAATTGCGGTATCCTCAATGGGGCCGGATGGGCCTTTGAGTGGTGAGCGAAGGATTTGGTTTTGGATGGGGTTGGGGTTTGTGGGGGTGTGAGCTTTGAATGAAGTTTGGGGTGTGATGGGTTGTTTCACTTTAGCGTATCGTTAGTTGTTGAGAGGGTGTGATGGCTTTAGGGGGTTTGGGTATTAGAATATTGTGCAGAGATAAGCATCTGGGTTGAAGAGGAGTTTGATTTGCTAGACAAAGGTGATGCGACAGAATGCCAAGAGATAGAGGAGACGCGAGGGCTTGCGATCTATCAGAAGATTGCGATTGTGGCGTGGATTTTGATTTTGGGGAGTGCTTTGGGTGGGAGGATGGTATGGCCTGAGTCGTTTTCGGTTGAAGCGATTGGTGAGTACTTGAAGACGCATCATCATATGGCAGAAGTGATGTTTTTGGTGTTGGTTTGTGTGCGGCCGGTGATCTTGGTGCCGGGAACGGTGCTGACGTTTGCGGGGCTGTTGGTGTTTACGCCGATGAGCGTGTTTTTGATGTCGATGGTGGGTGTGGTTGTGAGTGGTGCGGGCGTTTATTTTGCTTCGTATTTAATGGGGTTCGATCGGATTGTTGAGGCGAAGTATGAGAAGCATATTACGAGGATGCGACCTGGGATAAAGAAACATGGCGGATGGTTTATTGCGGTGTGGTCTGCATTTCCGTTGGTGCCTGATGATGTGATTTGTTATTTAGCTGGGGCGCTGCGGTATTCGTTCTGGAAGTTTTTGATTGGTTTTACAGTTGGTGGTGCGATACCGATTGCGGCGTATTCGTTTGGGGGTGGGGCGCTGTTTGAGTGGTTGTGGTGAGCGGCGGGTTCTGAGTTGTGAGATGAGGAGCTATGAGGCTTCCGTCGATCATGGATCGCCGGCTATTGGTGGATTAGAATAAGTGCGAATCAGAAGAAACAAATAAGAATGGCGGGCAAAATGTATTTCAAAAAATGGGAACCGGTAAGTTACATACGCAAAGTTATGGAAGTTATTGCATTACGCGATGATGATGAAGGTTTTCGTATTTTATTGAAAGCTGATGAAGCTAAGACATTGAAAATACAATTCAAAGGGGCAGTCTCATATCGAAATACTGATGAGATGTATTTGCACAATGACTTAAAAAACTGCGAAGGGAAATGGCCTTTATGGACGGTACAAGATTCTGAATATCTTGAATGGTATAGGAATAATCAGCCATTCGACGAGCAAGCGGAATCTAGCTGCAAGATTATTCATTACTTCATATTAACACCTAACGATTGTGTTGAGATACTTTCTAATACAGAACCTGATGTTGAATGGCTGTACTAATTTGTATTTGCTAAATACTTTGGTGTAAAAAAAAAGCCTCGCGTGGGTGCGAGGCTTTGCTGTTGTTTGTTTGGTTGTTTCACTCAAACGTATCGTAGGTTGT
Organism: Planctomycetota bacterium; assembly: GCA_016350165.1. GTDB lineage: Bacteria > Planctomycetota > Phycisphaerae > Phycisphaerales > Phycisphaeraceae > Poriferisphaera. The sequence continues at coordinate 1,511,004 of CP066225.1, forward strand.
AAAGAGTGAAGAGTCTGCGACCTGTAAGATCGCAGCTACTTGAGTTGTAGGAGTTAAGCGACTTAAGACCGGCGAGCTGTCAGCTCGCGGCTATTGGAGTTAGAGTCGCTCAGTTATGAGCAGCAGCCGTTGCCACCAACACCGTTGGATGCGGCGGCGAGGCCTGCGGCTGAACGGTTGATTGGTTCTTTTGGCATTTCGCCTGAGTTTAGGACGGAGAGAGCCATGATTGAATCTTCGCGACGTGACATCATTTCAGGTGTGCCGGGTGCGGAGTCGGCGCCTGGCGCGATGACGGTTGCGTTGATTGGATCTGGTTCATAGACGTTACCTTCGTCGTCCATGTATTTGAGGCCGAGGTCTTTGAGGAGTTGGTGGTCGGCTTGTGGTGTGCGGCCGAAGGTGGTGAGGTAGTTGCCGATGAGGAATGATGAGGCGCCGGATGTGAATGCGAGTGCTTGTGTGTCACGAAGGATCTTTTCACGTCCGCCTGCGACTTTGATGTGTGTGTCGTGGAGGATGAAGCGGTAGATGGCGATGATCTTCAGGCATTCCATTGGAGGGAGTTCTTCGATGGTGCCATGAAGTTTTGTGCCGGGGATTGCGTAGAGGAAGTTGACGGGGACGGTATCGACGCCGAGGGCTTTGAGTTCGAAAGCCATGTCGATGCGGTCTTCCCATTCTTCGCCCATGCCGAAGATGCCGCCGGCACAGATGTGCATGCCTGCGTCTTTGTATGTCTTAATAGCGTTGACACGGTCTTCATAGGTATGCGTTGTGGTCACTTTATGGAAGAGACGTTTTGAGGTTTCGAGGTTGTGGTTGATGCGTTTGACGCCCATGTCGTGAAGGCGTTCAGCTTGTTCGGGGGTTGAGATGCCGAGGGTTGCACAAGGGTTAATCTTGCCGTTTTTACCTTCGGATGTGTTGCGGAAGAATGGTTCCATCCAGTCGAGTTCTTTGTCGGATGGACCACGACCTGAGTTAACGATGCCGAAGGCGTTGGCGCCGTTTTTGGCTGCTTCGCGTGCGGCTTCTTCCATATCTTCTACGGACATTTTGTCGGGTGTGACGTGTGTCTTGTAGAGTTTTGATTGTGAACAGTAAGTACAGTCTTCAGGGCATGCGCCGACTTTGCCTGCGACGATGGAGCAGAACTTGATGTGCGGGCCGATGTATTTTTGTTTGATCTTGTTTGCCCAGAAGAAGAGATCTTGGAGGTCTGAGTCTGGGATTTGCGTGAGCTGCGTGGCTTGCTCGCGGGTGATGAGGGTTCCTGAAAGGACCTGCAGGGCTGTGTCCATAATGAATTGGTTGAGCCCGGTGTCAGATTGGCGAATCATCGTTGATTCTCACTTTCTTGAATAAAGAAGGTTCTGTTTGTTGATTCAGGAGGCGGCGTGTGTGGTCAGCGAGAGAAAGCTAGCTGAGATTGATCCTGAACGATCAAACAAAACCCGGTCATTTTTTGGTTGAGTTGAAGTTGAATGAAAGTAGTTTGGTCCTGCCACCGCAAGGCAGTTTGCTTTTCATGGGTTCAACTCGATTCAGGTTGCGTAGACAAGTTGACTGAGAGGAGTCGCGAGAGGGGTGAAAGACGTTGTGAGTGAGTGAGGGCGAAGAGCAACTGCTGGAGATACTGAATCCAGAGGTTGTGGGTTCGGTCAATTTGGTACTACAACACAGGACGATTTTTAAAGCATTTTGCGAGCTTAGTTCCCGTATGGATCGGGGAATATTCAAGCAAGCTGCTAGTGCGTTTATACACCAAGTGAAGCTTGTTTACCAGTGAGGGAGAGTGAGGGGTTGAAGGGAGAGGCGTGGGTGAGTGTGGGTAAAAAGAAACTCCGGCACGAGATGCACCGGAGTTGGATATTCTTAGTTGTCATTTATGAGGCGATTAGCGACTGCGGCGACCACGTGTTTTTGGCTTGCTGTCGGTGTCATTGCCTTCGGTTTTGTCGAAGAGAGATGCAACGTCCTGAGTTTGGACGAGTTCGATGGTGTCTCTATTTGTGTCGGTGCGGAAGATAGCGAGTTTTTCTTGTGAGCCATCGAGGACGAAGAGAGCGTCTTCGTTGTCGCGGATGCGTGCAGTGAGGTAAGTGACATTGCCTTGGTGGTTGACCATGTCGGCGTTCGCTTTGTTTTCGAACTCGAATTTCTTATCGAGTTGCAGGACGAGAAGGCCTGAGAGAACGAATGCTGAGGCAATCAAGGCGCAACATGCTAATTGAATACGGTTCATATTAAATCTCCCTTGAAGGGGTTGATTGTGTTTTTGGACTCAGAAGTGAGATAATTAGCGATTAACAGGTGCTTCTGAGATTTTTTGCGCGATGTCTACGCCACGGATGGTTTTGAATTTTTTGCTTGATCCGTCGTAGTAAGCGGCGATGGCTTTGCCGGTGTTGAGCTGAATGATGTAGATACCATCATTTTTGCTACGACCGGAGATTTTGCCTGAGAGCATGGTATAGTTACCGCCGTTGGCGCCGAATTCCTGAGCGAAAGTTTGCTCAGTAGTGAAAGAAGAGAGAACGAGTGCTGCGACGAGCACGAGGTTCAATACAACTAATGCTGCCAAAGATCGTCGATTCATCAGACGCTCCCTGTGCTAAAAAGTTAAAGAAATCGGGCAAAACGGAAGTGATGCCACGTGAATAATGTCATTATCGGCGAAGTCGAGTGGTGCTCGACAGGAGGGTACGATAAATAATGACATGTCGTTATAAAGCTATGCTACAGATGGATTAATCGTGATGGCCACGTTTTGACCAGAGGAAGCTGGCGCCGATGATGAGGGCGGACATAACCACACCGAGAAGAACGGTGAGCCAAATCTGGCCTGCTGGGGCGTCATCGACACTCTGAACCTGTGCGAGGGCAGGAGCGGTGGTCATGAAAGTGACAGCGATCAACGTCATCAATTTGGTGAAATTCATACGTGCATGATAAAGATTGAAAGGGCCTGTGTAAACGCAAGTTCTTGCTATTGGTGCGGAAAGGTAGCGAGGCGGGAGAAAAAAAGACAAGAAAGACTCGAAGTATTGTATTTACAGTCAGTTAGAGAGGTTGGTTATAGAAAGATAGATTCGCAAGTAGGAGGTGGAGGAGTGTGGAGATGAGGGGGATGATAGGGGGATGTGTACTGTTAAGCGGAGCTAAAAGGCGGTAGGATGTGGCGATGCCGAACGAAGTAATGACGTATTGGATCATCTGGCTGATTGGTGGCTACCTGTGCGGAGCGATTCCGTTTGGGCTGTTGATTGGGAAGATGAAGGGTATTGATGTTCGTGAGCACGGTTCGAAGAACATTGGTGCGACGAATACTGGCCGTGTGCTGGGGAAGAAGTGGGGCATCCTGTGCTTTTTGCTGGATGTGCTGAAGGGTGCTGGTCCAGTGCTGAGCTATGGGCTGGTGACTGGAGCAAGTGCTGGTGAATTGACTGTGGCGGGCCAACTGATGTGGTTGGCGATTGCGGTGGTGGCGGTGTGCGGCCATATGTTCCCGGTTTGGCTGAAGTTTAAGGGTGGTAAAGGTGTGGCAACGGGACTGGGTGTACTGCTGGGGTTCTGGCCCGTGCTGACGGTAGCTGGGGTTGTGGCGGGGCTGACTTGGTTGCTGATCGTGAATGTGACGGCTTATGTGTCGCTGGCATCCGTGTTGGCGGCGGCGAGCTTGCCGGTGGTGAGCGTGGCGATGACATTTGTGTTGGGCGGGGATTGGAAGCAGGCATTGATTTATGCGTGCTTAACGGGCGCATTGGCTGCGATGGTGATTATTAAGCACAGTGCGAACATTTCGCGGCTGAAGGCTGGGACTGAGAACAAGGTGGGCTGGGGGATGAAGGGCAAGAAGCTAAAGAAGAGTGAGTAGGGATACTTTTTGTGGGGTGGGACTAATCAACATATAAATCGTTCCGGAGGTTTAGATGGTTGCATTTACAGGTCTTGGGATTGTTGTGCTGTTGCTACCGGTGGTGTTTGGCGGCTTTGGTTTCTATTGGCTGGCTAAAGGGTGGCGAGGCAAGAAAGTTGATGATCATCCTGTTTGCAGGAAGTGTCGGTATGATTTAATCGGGGTGTGCAGCGGTGAGTTAGACGCGCTTTGGGGGCAAGCTTGCTCGGAGTGTGGGAAATGGTTGCATAACGAAAAAGATATACGGATTGGCAATCGTCAACGATCGAAGTTTAAAGTAGTACTGGGGTTGATCTCATTTGTGATTTGTTTGTCGATTATAGGAGGTGCGGGTTATTCAATAACGAGAAATGTTGGGTTTAAAACATTTTTACCGACGTGGTATCTGAAATTAGAGGCTAATTACCCTGCCCTTTTGAGATATGGGGATAGTTCGTTGAATGTTTTGTGTTATCGAATTCAATATGATTTATTGAGTAAAGAGCAGATTAGTGATCTGGTGGACGATGCAATTGACGCGATTGATGGGCCTGCACGTTTGTGGGTTGTGAATGGTAATGATGCATCATGGGGTGATGTGTTTATTGAAGCGGCTGTCATGGGTAAGGTGAGTGTTGAACAGACAGAGAAGTATTTGGATGCGATGATGCGTCATGCGGTTTGGCGGCGGCCGACTTATGTACTCCCCGAGAGTGAGATTCAATTGGCGTTAGATAGCCCGCTAGATAGACGTGGGTTGACTCAAAGATTTGGCCCTAAGGTTGCGGGTACATGGATAACATCACAAGGTGGTGTGGAATTCCTTTTTTCAAACAGTCGCAGCAAGCTTGGGAAACATCGTCGAGAAGTCAAAAAACGAGACTATTTAAGCGGCGACTATATCCAATACTGGGAAGGCTTTTTTTTGTGGGATATAGCGGATGAAGGGGAGCGTGTTGAGCTGGGAATACACGATCTTGAGTGGACGATAACGGCGGAGTGTCGAATCGATGTGGGTGGGAAGAAACGTACTCTTGCTAAGAAGGATTTTGTTTTTAGGGACAAGATTGAAGTGGTGGATAAGGAACGTGGGCTTGAGTTGATTAAGCAAGTAAAAACAGAAGAGGCTGCAAAAGGTTTTGTAAATTCGGTTAAAAAAATTGAAATAAAGCCGGGAGGATTTAGCAAGTCATTAAATAAGCAAGAACATTCATTGAATATTATTTTTGCTACACGACTGCATGGGTTTGCGTATGAATGCTATATGGTGTTGCCGAATAATGAAGAGATATATTTGAACGAATTCATCTGTGATAAAGGTGATAATGAAATAGATTACTTAAGGAATTGCTGGTTAGATCCTAAAAAGCTTGAGGGTGTAGAGACGGTGGATTTACTAATGAAGCCTAACCGTGAGTTAGCCTATCGTCATGTTGGGTTAATGGAGATCGTGGGTGAAGAAGTGTTGATTGAAGATATTGAGATTCAGAATGAGAGTGATGGACAGTAGCTTGATATGAGGGAAAAATAAAAATGCCCTGCCCGAGCGTTAACTCAGACAGGGCGTGGAGCATGGCACGGTGTCTTCCCAAAGTTTGTTCATCCGTGAACGTGAGAGTAAACAAAGCAAGCCTTGGATTTGTTTACTTGTTACTGTCATTGCTCCCGAACTGATTGACTTAATCCTTTAAGTGTTCTCAGTTCTTGACAGTAGGAACCACCTTCCCGCACTATATTTCATGAGAGTTAGAGCGCTTTTTGGATTGCGTCATATAACTCGATACTCTTGGTTTCGTTGCCGAAGGCGCCGTAGTGGATTTCAAGCTTGGATACGTTGTTGCCCATCTTTTCGATGGTAATATCGATCTTGGTGTCATCCTGGTCACGGCCGACCATGCGGACAGTGTTATCAGTTTCGTTCTTCGAGATCTCGCGATATCCCTTATCTCCAAGTGCTTTAGTTGTAGCACTGGCGACATTCGTAGGCGACGAATCGATGTAGCCTGAGATTGTCCCGAAGGAATTAGTCACGTTTGGTTGATCAGTAGAACAAGCTGCAAGAACAGCTAAAAGACTCACCACCAGAGATAGAAACAAGGCTGTTTTAATTGTCTTCATTTCGATTACTCCTTTACAAACAGCACATATTCTTCCCAGCCAACTCACAGGGATGATATCGACATGAAGTGAAGTGTCCTGCACCTAATGTCGAAAATTTTTTTCCGGTTTTTCCGTAATGCGTATCCGAGGGATAGCTTGTAGAGGAAGTGGTCGTAAAAGTCCGATTATTTCACGGTTTTTCGTTTAGATATGACAGTATTGCAGCGAGAATGAAGACGAATGCGATGAGGCCTGATACGAATATAGGAATACCCGCAGCATCAGAATTCATCGAAATAATCATCCCGATAAGCAAAATGATAACCGCAATGGAAGCGAGAAAGATGGTTCTGAGGCGGACCATGAAGCGGTCAAATTTCTGGGCTTTACTACGATATTCAGAGCCGACCCCTTTGCCGGTGGACTTGTCGTAGTAATTACCACATTCGGGACATTTACCCCGTTCAGGCAGGCCTGTGAACTCGTATTGGCATTTGGTGCATGTATCGTAAACTTGGCTGGTCATAAGGCAGAGTATGGAATGGGGGATCAGGGATTATTGTGCAAAGCTTTGCCTGTGAAGGAGCAAAAGCGGCTACTACTAAATAAGACGAAGCGGCTAAGAGTGTGTTTCAGGTGAAAGCGTAAAACACGAACATGAACGCAAGAACGAGGATGAAGATTGCAAGAACGATGAGCGTCATGATCTTGTCAATCTTGTTAAGTTTTTTGCGAGCTTCCCCGCGATTGTCCTGTTCAGGCGTCTTGGCTTCCATGATAGCTCCTGGTTGATAGCAGATTTTGCAGGTATTTAACATCGCCAAACTGACTGCTATTTCAATGAATCGTAAATTCAGCCTAGCTATGCATCAAGAAATATTGCTTTGTTGAGTGATTGGGGAAGGTGCTGAAAGTCGATTGAAGCTGAGTTGGATGGGGGGGTGGCGGGTATGACAGGGGAAGGGAAATGACCTACAATCTGCATGGTTTAGAGTGACCTGAAAGGGTTGCCTGATCTATTGCATGAAGCATTTAAGCTGATATAACTACTTGGTTTACAAAAAGTTAGTTATGTCATTTCAAAAGGTTGATTGCGAGAAAAGCTGTGCCAGCTTGTGTTGTGATCCCATAGTGTGACAATTGATCAATAAATTAGAGCGAGGTTCGTTCTGATTTGAGAAAGGAATTTAGCCGTGTCAGATAGTCCGAAACCGGTTGTGGTCATCGTTCGTGATGGCTGGGGTTGCAATCCTAATCCAGAACATGACAAGTTCAATGCGATTAAGCTCGCGAACACACCTCGCGGCGATGAATTGCTTGCGAAGTACCCTTGGACCTTGATCCATACCAGTGGCGAGCCAGTTGGTTTGAACGACGGAACAATGGGTAACAGTGAAGTTGGTCACCAGAACATTGGTGCTGGCCGCGTTGTGAACCAGGAATCTGTGCGCATCACCAAGTCAATCCGTGATGGCGAGTTCTTCGAAAACGAAGCGATGGTCAATGCAGTGAAAGCTGCGAAAGAAAAAGGCAGCTACGTTCACCTGCTGGGTATCGCATCTGATGCTGGCGTGCACGGTATGCTGACTCACCTGTTTGCATGTATTGAACTTTGCAAGAAACTTGGCCAAGACAAAGTTGCAATCCATCTCTTCGGCGATGGTCGTGATACAGGACCATACACTGGTAAGGGTTACGTTGAGCAGATCATCAACAAATGTAAAGAGCTTGGCGTTGGTAGTGTTGCGAGTGTCATCGGTCGCTACTATGCGATGGATAGAGACAATCGCTGGGAACGCGTGAAGATGGCTTACGACCTGCTCACAACTGGTAAAGTTGATGGTGAAGTCGTCCCTAACTTTGATGATGCTCTTACAGCAATTCAAAACTACTACGATAACCCAACGAATGATTCGCAAAATGGCGATGAGTTCATCATGCCTCGCACAGTGGGTGACGCAGAAGCAACGCGTATTAAAGATGGCGATAGCGTGATCTTCTACAACTATCGTGGCGATAGACCTCGCGAGATCACTCGTGCATTCATGCAACCTGACTTCTTTGGCAATGTATTGCCTTCACCTGAAAGTGGCGCGAAGGGCTTTGAGCGTAAACAGCTTGACCTTCAGTACGTCTGCATGACGGCTTATGATGAAAGCTTCATCAAGTGGCCTAACCTTGCAGTCGCTTACTTAAAACCACCGAAGATGATCAACATCGGCGGCGAATACATCTCTAAACTCGGCAAAACGCAATTCCGTTGTGCTGAAACTGAGAAGTTCCCACACGTTACTTTCTTTGCAAATGATTACCGTGAAGAGCCGTTCCCGGGTGAAGGCCGTCAGATGGCACAGTCGCCAAAGGTTGCGACTTATGACTTGCAGCCTGAGATGTCAGCCTATGAAATCAAGGATATTATCCTTGGCCGCGTAAATGCTGAAGATTGTGAAGACTTCATTTTGGTCAACTTCGCTAACGGCGACATGGTTGGCCATACAGGTAAACTTGATGCTGCGATCAAGGCAGTTGAAACCGTTGACAAGTGTGTTGGTGAAATCGTTGATGCAGTTCTAGCACGCGGCGGCAAGCTGATTGTTACAGCTGACCACGGTAACGCAGAGCAGATGTTCAACCCTGATACTGACGCACCTCATACAGCTCACACGCTTTATGATGTCGAATGCATCTTGGTTGACCCTGATCTTCCAAAGAACACGAAGCTGCAAGAAGACGGCAAGCTTGCTGATATTTTCCCAACTGCACTCAAGTTCATGAAACTTGATCAGCCAGCGGAAATGACCGGCGTCTCACTCTTCTAATTCGAAGTTAGACAAAATAAAAAGAAAAGCTCACATGTTTAAACGTGTGAGCTTTTTTAATTGGTTTATTTTACCGCCCTGCCCGATCAGTTGCGAAACTCTGTTGGGAAGTCATCGCCAAAATCATCGTTAGGTGGTGGCGGGATTATGGGAGGTGAATCAGGTGTATCACCTGAGGAGTTTTGTGATGCATTTTCACCAAGATCATTTTCGCCTAGCAATGTAAACATGCGCTGACGAAGGTACTGTGTTGCAAATGTGATATCGTCTGTATGCACAACAACAGCAGCGTGATTGCGAGGACGAACAAGCAATGGATAAACGTATGAGATATTCACTTCAGCAGTGAGCAGCGATGTACAAATGTCCTGAAGAGTGGAACCGTTAGAGAGTTCAACAACAAGAACGTTGTGATGCGAGAACGCAAGGTCATTACGTTCAAGGATTCGCTTAGCGAGAACTGCACGTGAAGTGAGTAAACGGACAACAGCATGATCAGCTGCATCAACAACTGAAAAACCAGCAAGCGTGAGCGCGGGTGCCTTCATAACCTCGATCAGTTGGTTGAGTTTACCGACTCTATTGTCGAGAAAGACACTGAACTGAGTGTTTTGCGGCGGCTCAAAGCTTTGCCCTGATTGAGTCTTTACCGGTGTGGAAGCCATCATGAAATGCTATGCTCCGACGAGACAAAGTAAAGCAGCACAAGGGTTTACGTATTCCCTTGCATTTGGGGTGTATCGTCCGAACATCGCTCTGGATCAAGGAAAGAGGAATTCCAGGCCCCTTTTTATTGGCAATTGAGGCTCTATACGATGGTCATAACATTTGCGACTGTTGTAACAAGGTAGGTCTGTAACGGTTAAATAAAAACCGCGTCACAAACCTCTTACGTCACGGTGAATTGTGCTTCTATCTCTCGTTACTCCGCTGCACAGGCTTCGCAATTTCATCCACGACCTTGTATTGCAAAGCCTGTGGTGCGGTCATGGTATGAAAGACCTGCCCCATCAATGGATACCACTCCACAGGCAACCGCATTGTCATCATCATTTCACGCTCGTAAATCGCCAAAGCCTTCATCTTGTAATCCTCAGGCGTACCCGATGATGCAATGCCGCCATGGATCGTAAATAATGAGTTTGGATATGCATATCGCTTCCCAGTTCCAGCAGCAATCAACAATACCCCACCTGATTTCACATCAACCATCGCATGTGTATTCACCGGCGACTTCAACTGACGATATGTCTGAATAATTGCAAGACATGCATCCAGATCACCACCATTGGTGTTCACATAAAAATCAATCGGCTCGCCCGGATCTGTTGTATCCAAATACAATAATTGCGATATCACCTCACGAGCAGATAACGAATTTAAATCTGTCGTCAAAACAATTTTTCGTTCTTTTAGTAACGGAGATGATAAGTCTATCTGCGTGTTAGGATATCCTGCTTGAATCATCTGCTCGACATTTGAATACTCAACACGTCGGTAGGTTGTTTCACATCCTGCCATCAATACAACCGCACCAACGCACAATACAACTGCCAACCACATATGATCAATACGTTTGCAATACATACGTTCCCCTGCAAAATCTTATCGGCACAAATAGCCTCAACCAACTCTCATACGTATTGCTAACATCGTCACATAACCACATGAATTTAACTACTCACTCGCCCTGCGTCGCTCACAAAATAAAAAAGCGTTTCACATTCTCTTTTGCAAAACGCCTCAGCAACCTTTTATCGGGACTATCAATTATCGCCACACATTAATCAATCAAGTACCAAATATTTCAGATTATCAAAAGGCACAATCACTGCAGCCGATCTTCCAGAACCTTTACGAACAACAACACAATTTTGATAAACCGACACATGCTTCGCCCCATCAAAATCACCTGAACGATACTTATCGCCATCTTCCATAATCAAGTATTCCAACCGCCCTGTGATCAATGGCTCATTATTAATCAGAGGCTCATCATCAAAGCGAACCGTCTTGTGCGATGAACTCGTCCACTGTGCAGTTGTTAAAGATGTGATCATAAAAACGAATGCAACAACAATAATGCTTATCGAGAGATGTTTCATGGATCTGCTCCAAATTGGAATATGCCAAAGACGTATGCTCTATATAAATAGACGCATAACGATTCTCATTAGTTTCAATTTGTATCAAATCTATATTAAAAATGCGATTAACGCTAATACTGCTGAACTGAATCATCAACCGCTTGAGACCACAGATTCGTACCACCAGCCACCGATTTCACATCATCAAAATCATTTAAACGTAATTGATTTGCCACGATCAACGAACGCTTACCCGAACGGCAAATCACCACCACTGGCCTCTCATCATACTCACGCAACTCTTCCAAACGATTCGCAATCTCACCCATCGGCACAAGCACTGTACCCTCAACATGTGTTCGCTGATACTCTTCAGGCTCTCTGCAATCCAAGAACAAAATATCCTCCCCTCGATCCATCATTGCCTTCACTTCACGTGGTGTCACCTCCCAGTCAGGCTGGAACGGATACCCAAGTGGCAAACCATTTTCATCAAGTGAACTCATTGTTGTCATTTGTTGATTCGCATTCTGTTTGTCAGCCGCTCTCCCCATCACGACCATATCAATCACATAACCAGCTACTAGCAACACCACCAGCAACAAACTGATACGCAACGCCCAACAACCACCGCACGAGCCGCGTTGCTTTCCATCTTCACCTGTATTGCATTGATTGGATTTGTTCATAACCTGACTTTCCTGCTCATTCAATAATTCACGCAAGCCAGCCATTTTGCAATGAGGGTCTTAAACAAATCTCTACGGGTTCGCTAGCAACACACGCGCAATAGTCTCGCCTCATCATACAAAAAAACGCGGCCACGCCGCGCTCATAATCTTCATAACAATTTTTCATCATTCACAAATTAGCTTTTCACTTCAACTTTTGTGAACTGATCTAAGTTGCAAACATAGATCTCACCGTCGTCTTTACGCACGACAAGACGGTCCAGCCACAACCTGTCATCTTTAGCTTTCGCGAACCATGAGCCGGTTTTACGCTGCTCATATTTCTCGACAGTGCCTTCGACGGTCGTATTCCAGTTTTCCTGCTGACGAGGTATCTGCTGTGTGATCACCACACGCTGCCCAGCTTTGAATGAGTTTGTTGCCTGGTTCATGCAAACTGCTCCTGTAGGTTTCGTCATAAACATATATCAAATGCCGAGCTATGAAAAGTTTCCCCCCCAGAAAAACCCACATATTCCCCAAACAGACCCCTCACACTCAATTGCTTGCCTGCCGCTAATGAATCTCCTACACTCAAAGCCCAATAAATGGCCTCCACAGCCGACTGGAGAGGTGACCGAGCGGCTGAAGGTGCTGGTTTCGAAAACCAGTGTAGGTCTTGCACCTACCGAGGGTTCGAATCCCTCCCTCTCCGCTTATCTAAAACCATTTGGATTTCACACCACTATGTGCAGCCCAAATGGTTTTTCTATTTCAACACCCCGCCTTTACCCAAATTAACATTAGCAAAAAAACAATTCGATTCTCTTTGATCTTTAGCAACTTTCATTGAACCGTTTTAACAAGCATGATATCTTTCATTCGTCACTTTAACTTTTCCCAAAAGTGCCCAATCCAAAGAGAGAACTTTTAAGGGAGCAAACGCATGCTGTCCAAATACAAACAACCATTATCTATCACCCTGTTCACCTTCGCCTGCCTCACCACAAACCTTAACGCAGCCGATCTCGACAGTGATGGCCTCCTCGACCTCAACGAAATCGAAAACTTCGCAAGTTACACCGATGACGCTTTCGTACACTTCAACAACATCGGCCTCGAAGATCTCGACGGCGCCAATCAACTCACAGCCACCGACATCCGCATCTTCTACAACAACATCGACACCGTAAAAACAGGCACATTCGTAAACATGAACACTGCCTACGATGTCGATCTGCGTTACAACAACATCCGTAAGGTTGAAGCAAACTCTTTTCAAAATCTTCCGGACATCAACAAGATCGATCTCGGCTATAACGAAATCGAAATCCTAAATGCTAATGCATTCAAAGGTCTCACCAACCTTCGCGATCTCCGTCTTGGCTATAACAAATTCAGCACAATCGCCCCCGGCATCTTCAGCGATCTCGACAAGCTTTGGCATCTTGACCTCGTTGACACACAACTCTCAACTATCGCTGCCAACGATTTCCAAAACCTCACCAAGCTCGACAACATGCGTCTGAACTACAACCAGATTTCACACATCGACACACACGCATTCGACAACCTCAGCGAACTCACTGAACTACTCATGCGAAACAACGACCTCAACACCTTACAAAATGGACTCTTCGATGGCCTCTCCAAAGTTAAACACCTCGACGTCGGTTACAACGATCTCGAAACCCTTGGTAAAGATGTCTTCCAATCATTCACACAAATCGAAGAGCTCGAACTAGGCTACAACTTCCTCGGCAACTCATTTGAAGATGGTACCTTCCGTACACTCGGCACCGCTTGGCGTATCGACATTCGTTACAACAACATCACCAATCTCAATATGACCGACGCTGCGCTCGACTCAATCGAAAGCTTCAAAGTTGCAGGCAACCCAATCGAGTCCGCCAACTTCACACGCGCATCTTTCACTCAAAATTCTTTCTACCACACCCTCAACGGCACAACTAACCTCGACACACTTCGTAACATCATCCTCGATGAAGTCGATTTTGAAAACGCAACCGATCTCAACGAACTCCTAATCGCAAACCACGTTGAAACTCTATCAATCCAAAACGCAACCAATCTTCAGCTCACCAATATCGACCTCGTCTTCGACGATCAATACATGCAGAACCTCCACACCCTCAACCTCACCGGCTCATGGAATGATCTCACTCAACCCCAACAATCCAACCTTCTCGCATGGGACGACATCGAAGGCAACACCCTTATCATCCCAGAACCAACCACCGCCCTGCTAACCCTCAGCCTCATCACCTTCATCACAACACCAAGACGCAAACGTCACGCTGTAGCATGATTTGATGCAAATAACTCATGAGCTTCTACCCCTTTCGCCGGCACTTCGTAACGTGCCGGCTATTTTTTGCCTGCCTGTCACATCAACCAGTAACTTTCATAATCGCATTTAATTGACTGTATTTCGAATTATCTGCGCACCTGTTTAGCGAAATCAGTCTGTATCAAATCAGATCTGGATTACATGACTTAGATGACTGAATGCAATTCAGATCGCTGAGAATCAAGATGTAACACACAGATAACCCTAACATTTTTAGTACAAACAGGCTGAAATATAAAACCCGAATCAGAACCGCAATCAATCTGTATATGTAAGCGAATTTCTGTTAAACTGTTGTTATCTCTCGTGTATGCCGCTGACGGGTGGGCTGTCTCGGCAAGTGGTTTTTACGTGTACCAAGCGTACGATTTTGGTTTTTCTACATATCCAATTGATTGGGTATATGCGAAAGGTGTGCACATTGGCAGAGGTCATTATCAAAGACGTTGAGAAAGTTTACCCAGGCGGTTTTCAGGCCGTGAAAGGTATCAATCTCGATATCCATGACTCAGAATTCATCGTTCTCGTTGGCCCATCGGGCTGTGGTAAATCAACCACGCTGCGTATGGTTGCTGGTCTAGAAGAAATTAGTGGCGGATCGATCTACATTGGTGATCGCGTTGTAAATGACGTACCACCAAAGGATCGTGATATCGCGATGGTCTTCCAGAACTATGCACTGTATCCACACATGTCTGTGTATAAGAACATGGCATTTGGTTTGAAGCTGCGTGGGATGAACAAAAAAGATATTGATGAGCGCGTTCGCTGGGCATCATCCATCCTTGGATTGGATACATTGCTTGAGCGTAAGCCGAAGGCTTTGTCAGGTGGTCAGCGTCAGCGTGTTGCTGTCGGTCGCGCGATCGTGCGTCAACCGGCTGCATTCCTGTTTGACGAACCACTGTCAAACCTTGATGCAAAACTGCGTGTTGAAACGCGTGCAGAACTGAAGCGTTTGCACCACAAACTACAGACAACAACGATTTATGTTACTCACGACCAGGAAGAAGCGATGACACTTGGTGATCGCGTTGTGGTTATGAGTGAAGGTCTGATTCAGCAAGTGGATGCACCGCTGACTGTTTATGAACGTCCTGTGAACCGCTTCGTGGCTGGTTTCCTTGGTACGCCTCCGATGAACTTCATTGAAGGTGCACTTGAAGGTAACGGCGGCGATGTGTTCTTTAAGGGCGGCGGCGTGTCTGTGAAGTTAAGTACGGCACAGGCTGAGCAGGTTGCGGGTCATGTTGGCCAAAAGGCAACGATGGGTTTGCGTCCTGAAGGTTTGTTCCTGCATGCAAATGAACATGCTAATGATGAAGCATGTACTGCTGAACTTGAAGTGAACGTGATTGAGCCTTTGGGCGACACGATGGACATGTTCCTCGATACATCTGAGGGTGACCGTTTGGTTGCACGTGTTAAGGCTGAGCATATTGATCTTGGCAGCAAGGTTAAGATGTATGTTGATATCAGCAAGGTTCACATTTTTGAGCCGGGCACGTATGGCAAGAACATCAGTTTGGTTGGTGCTGAAGAAGCAGTGACCGCGTAAAGCCGATTGCATATAAATTAAAGCACACTAAAAACCTCGCGATTTTCGCGAGGTTTTTTTGTTTGAGTATGTGGTCGTGGCGTGTTGAGTGTTGAATGTTTTCGGTTTTGTGCGCACGTTTTGTTTGAAAGTTGGTTTTTGAGATGGTCTTAAAGAGGGGTTTTATAAATCGAGCTGTGCGCGATTTGGTCAAGTTGATGAGCGGTATTGTGAAGTTTTATGAAAAACAAAGGACTTATGAATGGTGCGCGGCGCTTTTGTGCGCACGGATGTGAAAGTTAATCGATTTTCGGTGACTTTCCCGTATACGGAAATGAGTGGTTTTGGCTTGAAATGAAGCGGAAATGGTTTGTTTTGGGATGGTTTGGGTTAGAAACGATAAAGGTTTCGAAGGAGGGAATCGGTTTTGTGCGCGCGGTTTGTGATGGGGTTGGTTTTGGTATGAGTTTTGCTATGGGAGAGAGAATTGTGAGTAAAAGATGGAGGTGAGGGGTGAGCGCGCCGATCGTGGATCGGCGGCTATTGGAATTGCTTCACTGAAGCACATCGTTAGTTGTGATGCTGGTGGGTGTTGCGTTACCGTGATTTTTTGTTTGGATTGCGGTATGTTGGGGGTTGGATATTTGCGTTTATGTCATTGAAGGAATGATGTTTGAATCATAAAGATTTTGGGAAAGCGTTTGAGTTGCCGCTGGGGCAGGATGAGTTTTGGCGGGCGATGCGGCAAGGTTTGGGGCGGGCGATTTTGCATGTGCGCGAACATGGGGTTAAAGATCGTGATGGGGGTGATCTGACGGAAATGATTTTGACAGGGTGTTTGTATAGCTTTGTGCTAAATCCGCTGTTTGATTGGCGGCGTGCGAAGTGGATGCTGATGATGGCGGAAGAGGCGGGGATTGTTGATGTTGTTGCAGAACGATTGCTGGCAGAAGAACGCGTGGGCGATGTGTGGACTTGTAATGACTGGCATGAAGAGCATCGACGTGAGATAGCGAAGGAATTATATGACTACGCTATGAAGCGAGGTGATGTTGAGTTGGGTGAGCGATTAAAGAAATGGTTGTATGACAATTTCAGGCAACATGAAGCGTTTTATCATTTCTTTGGTTGGGAAGAATTGTTTGAGGTTGATGGCGAGAAGGGTTTGCTGTTTGTTTGCGAAAGGCTTGGACAATGGTTTATGGAGAATGAAGATCGACGAGAAGATGGGTCGGTCTTAGAGATGTATGATGAAATGTATGGCAAAGGTGAGGCTAAGCACGTATTAGATAGTGCGTCTGGGGAGTCAGAAGGTGTGCGCGTTTTTCTGGAACGGTTGGTGATTGAAGATGAAGAAGAGGATGTGAGTGAGAAGAAAGAACGCAGGAAACATTGGTGGGAGAGATTGAGTGGTCAGGAGATGGTTGAGGCGATCCGAAGTAAACGGAATGCGCCTGAAGCATTGAAGCGGGGGTACCGTTTTTGGGGTATGCGTGCGGATGAAGAGGATTTGAAGGTTGTGGCGGATGCGATGTATGAGGAGGTGGATGAAGGGTTTTTAAAGGATTTTATGTGGGTGTTTGATTTAAGAGCACTGCCTCGGGTTGAGCAGAAGGCGATTGATTGGATGGGGCATGAGGATAGAGAGGTGAGACAACTAGCGTATGAGATGATGGGGAATGTGAAGGATGAAAGAGTGAGGGCGTGGGGGATGAGGAAGTTAAAAGCGGGTGAGGATTTGGCGGATGGGGCGTATCGATTATTTAAGGTGAATATGAAGGCGGGGGATGAGAAGTTGTTACGTGAGGCGGCGCGGGTGTTTGGTGATCCTGATGATTTACATGGGGAGATGCTGGATATTGTGAATCTAGTGCATGAACAGAAAGATGCGGAGTTGGTTGATTTGATAATGTTTATATATGAGTGGTCACCTTGCGGGGAGTGTAAGAAGGGGATGGTTGAGAAGATGAGAGAACTTGAGTGTTTGCCGAGGTGGGTGGATGATGAATTAACATGGGATGTGAGTGCGATTGAGGATAAGAAGTTGTGAGCTTAGGTGGTTGGAATTTGCTGTTATTGAGAAGTAGATACTAAAAAAGAGAGAAGCACGGTCATGGTGCGACTCCCTCTGTTCCTCGATCCCCGAGTCCTCGAGTCCATAGATGATTTTACATCTGGTCCCGGTATGTGATGGCAACTCAATTGCTAAAACGTACGATAAAGAGATGTTATTCCGGTTACTACCATTTTTATTAATATTTTTTACGTTTTTCTGCTTAGGTTATTGATGTTAAAAAAATTAAAGGTCTTTATATAAAGCAGAAAACCCCGCGTTTGCGGGGTTATCTCTCGTGTATGCCTAAATAGGCTATGTAGTTTTCATATATAGTTTTATTTGAGGTTTTGAGAGCATGAATAAATGTGAGAAGTTAGCCTTTCATGCCTGAAGAAGCTGCGTTGTCCATGAAGTATTTTTGAGCTGCGAAGAAGAGGATGATACATGGGAGCATGGTGAGGAATGAAGCGGCCATGAGTAGTTCGCGGTATTGTACGCCATATTGACCGTTGAAGGTGTTGAGTTCGAGAGCGAGGGTTCGCATCTCAGGCGAGTTGAGGTAAATGAGTGGTGACATGAAGTCGTTCCATGCGAACATGAATGTGTAGATGGCAACGATGGCGACGACAGGAGCTGAGAGTGGGAGCATGATTGTGAAGTAAATGCGGAGGTTTGAGGCGCCGTCGATGCGTGCAGCTTCGAGGAGTGATTCGGGGATTTGTGAGAAAAATTGGCGGAACATAAAGATGAAGAATGGTGTGCCGAACCATGCGGGGATGATAAGTGGGAGGAGTGAGTCGATCCAGCCTACTGAACGGAAAAGCAGGAAGACAGGGATCATGGTGACTTGAGCTGGGAGCATCATCGTTGAGAGCATAATCATGAAGAGTATGTTACGGCCTCGGAATCGGTAGCGGGCGAAGCCGTAACCGACGAGTGAGGAAGAGATGACTTGGCCAAAGACACAAAGGACTGTGATGACGATGGTGTTGGCGAGAGCTGGGAAGTGTGGCACTCCGTTCTCAATGACGAAGCCCATCTTTTCAAGTGCTTTGGGGTAGTTTTCCCATTGGATGACCTTTGGGAAGAACTGGTTGATGATTGAGATTTCCTGGTCAGTTTTAAGTGAGTTACTGACGAGCCAAATAAATGGGAGCATGAGGAGTGTTGCGCCGCCGATGAGCATCGTATAGATGAAGATGTTGTAGAAGAGTTTTTGGCGTTTTAGAGAGCGGTTGCGTAGTGTGGGTGATGGCATCTTGTTCGATGCTGGGGGTTTGATGTCTGGTTGTTGTGTTGTGAGTGTGCTCATGATTTAAGGCCTTCGTAATGCACCATGTTCTTCGAGCCGCGGAAGACGAGGAGCGTCATGACTAGGATGATGATAAAGAGGATCCATGCGAGTGCGGATGCGTAGCCCATACGGTGTTGGTTGAATGCAGCATCGTAGAGGTTGAGGACATAGAACATGAGGTTTTCGTTGGTGCCACCAGATGAGCCACGAATGACGTAGGCTTGTGTGAAGATCTGGAAGGAACCGATGATGCCCATGACGAGGTTAAAGAAGATGAGTGGTGAGAGCATTGGCATGGTGACAGCGAAGAACTTTTTGACAGGTCCTGCGCCGTCGATGGTTGCTGCTTCGTAGAGTGATTGAGGGATGCCTTTGAGACCAGCGAGGTAGATGACCATGCCGCCGCCGACGCCCCAGAGGGACATGATGACAAGAGCAGGCATTGCGTACCACTTGGCATCTTCGCCGAACCAGTCGGGAGCTTCGAGGCCTAGTGGTTGAAGGAACATGTTGAGGAAGTGATTGAGCATGCCTGAGTCGTTGTTGAAGATCGTGATCCATAGTGTCACGAGGGCGACGCCTGTGACGACGGATGGCACGAAGTAAGCGGTGCGGAAGAACGTGATGCCTTTGGCTGAGACGTTCATGAGCAGTGCAACGAGTAGAGCTGCGACTTGAGTGACTGGTACACAAAGGATTGTGAAGTATGCGGTGACCCAGAGTGACTGGGTAAAGTCGCTGTCGTAGTTGAAAATGTGTTTAAAGTTGTCGAAGCCGACGAACTTAGCGCCGGATAGAGGCGACATGGCTGTCCATTTGGTGAATGCAAGGACGAATGAAAGAATCATTGGTCCGAGGACGAGAAGGACGAAGCCGAGAAGCCAAGGTGAGATAAAGAGGTAGCCGGTACGTTCTTGAGCTTTGTCGAGAGCACCGAGTTTTTCTTTGCGTGCGATCCACCAAAGGATGGCGATGGCAGCAGCTAAGAGGATGAGTGTGGCAATAATGACCTGCATCCAAGGCATGCGTGAGTATTGTTTGTTGTAGAGTGGCGACTCGTATTCTTTTTGCCATTGAACAGCAACGTCACGTGCAGCTTCTTCAGGTGTTTTTTCGTCTAATTGCAGTGTTTTTTGGAGTTCACGGTCAACGATTGTTGTGAACTTTTTGATGCGTGGGTTTTGAGGAAGGTGGCTCTTATCGACCATGTCGATGAAAAGTTGAGCGTTTGCAGGTTTTTGGCCTGGTGAGAGGAATGCATCAGAGTTAGCAACTGAAGGCATGCAAGGCATGGCGAGGCCGAGCTCGGATGTGAGTGTTTGCCCCTTCTTGCCACAGAGGAATTTGAGGAGTGTGTAGGCTTCGTCAGGATGTTGTGTTCCTGAAGCAATGGCCCATGAAACTGTGGCAATATCGCTGATTGGTTGCGTGCCATAGGGCATTGGGACGACGTCCCAATCGAACTCGGTAATCTTGCGATACTGAGGAGTCATCCAACGACCGAGTGGGCCGATGGAGCCGATCTTGCCGCGACGAAACATGTCATCTTCAGATTGGCTGATACCGGTTGGGTTATAGACGCTATCGTCATCCATACGCATGGCGCGGATGAGGTTGAGCATCTCTTGAGCTTGAGGTTCGCCGAGGGTGACTTTGGTGAAGTCGTTACGGTTTTCGCCACCGAAGTAATCACCGCCGTTGGTCCAGAGCAGATTACGTACAACGGTTGGCCATGTTTTCAGAACGCCACCGTAGTATTGTTTGTTTACATCTTCTGAATCCGAGAGTGCACGAATCTTTTTCATGGCTGCACGGTATTCGTTCCATGTCCAGCCATCGTAAGGAACTTCGACGCCTGCTTGTTTGAAGAGGTCGAGGTTGACGTACATGATCCAAGTGGTGAAGTCTTTAGCGATACCGTAGAGATCGCCCTGCCCTTGGAGTTGAGCTTCTTTGTCGAAACGGAAAGCGTCAATGAGGATGGGATAGAAGTCATCGGTCATTGCGTAGCCGTTGTTTTTCTCACGGTCTTTTTCGATGAAAGGCGTGAGGTTCACGATCATGTCGGTATCGGCGTACTCTGAGACGTCTTCATAACGTAGGTAGAAGAGGTCTGGGGGTGTGCCTGCAGCGAGCATGGTTTTGAGCTTGGTATCGTAGTCGTTTGCGTGAAGACGTTTGACTTTGATATCAGGGTGTTCGGCTTCGAACTCACGGACGAGTTGTTTTACGATCTCTTCTTCTTCCGTGTTGCCCCAATGGAGTATGGTCAACACGGTCTTGCCGGGCTGATACATCTCTGCACGTTTGTTGACGATCCGAACGCCTACGTCAATGAATGCCCACACGCACAATAGTAGTGTGGCGATCACAAGCAGCGATCGAAGTGCTTTTCCCACTGTCATTTGCACCTCATTTCTTCTATCTACCCCGATGTTTGAGTTTATAGTGCGTTTTGCGAATCACGTTCTTGTTGACCAATAGGTCGATCACGCGATCACAGGTATTGCTCGCTATTTGCTGCCAACATTTCCGCTGTTTGGGGAAACTATTGACGCAAAAGGTTGCTACGGTGGCTACGTTATAAATCCATAAATAACGTGAGCCGATTTATTCTTGTACAAATGCTGAAGGTTCAGCAATGATTGCAGTTTCGTATGCGCGGAGGCGGACGGTCATGGTGTCGCCTTCAGCGATTAGTTTCTTTGCGTGCTTGGACAACACAATTAGTGGTCGCGAGGCTGGATCGTTTTCATCTATCTTGAGAATAGATTGATCTTTACCAAGCACGTCTACGAAAGTCTTACCTGAATCGTTAGCTGAAACAGGGAATTTAATCAGTTGGTTACGAGGGCTGCGGTTGATGATGACGTAAACGCGTTGGTCGTCCTGCTCGCGAACGAAGCCGAATAGGTTACGTTTATCATTGGTGAGGATTGGTTTGTAGAAACCTGTGCGAAGTGGTGCGAGTGCGTTGCGTACTGCGATGAGCTTTTGCGTGCCATCAAAAACGTTTTGGTTAAAGCCGACCTTTGGATCATCAAATTTCATGCCCGGCCAAGTCATTGGTTGGCGATTTGAAGGATCGTCTGGTGAGTACATGCCGGCTTCGTTGCCGTAGTAGATCATTGGTGAGCCAACGAATGTCATTTGGAATGCGAATGCTTGAAGCATGCGTTTAAATTCGATGGCGTTTGGACGTCTTGGATCGTAGTCAGGACCGGTATCCTGAAGACGATTTGCACCGTCGTATGGGAGATCGGGGTTGACGAACATTGATGCAAAACGGTCGGTATCGTGTGAATCGAATAGGTTTTGCTGCGCGAGTGCAACTTGGAATGGGTAGTTGTAGATGATGCGATTCAGACGAGCTGAAAGTTCTGATGGTGGGATTTGTGTTTGCACATCGACGAAGAAATCTTGTGCAGCTTGTGCGAACAGGTAGTTCATGACTGCATCGAATTCATCGCCTTGCAGATAGTCTTGTGCCCAGTGCCAAATCTCGCCGGAGATGTATGCGTCTGGGTTTGTTTCTTTGACAACTTTACGCCAACGCTTCCAGAATGCGTGTGGAACATCGTTTGGTGCATCGAGACGCCAACCATCAACACCTTTTGAAGGATCGCCGTTTGGAGCCATCCATCGACGTGTTACATCGAAGATGTGTTGTGATGGTGCTTCAGCGAGGCCGAGGATTGGATCTTTTTTCCATGCAGGAAGACCTGAATTTTTACCGCCCCAGCCGTTCCACTGCAGACCACCTGGTTTACCGGGTTCGCCGCCTGTGCCCCAATCGGTGATATCGAACCAGTCTGCATATATAGAGTCTTTTCCGTTCTTGAGAACATCTTGGAATGCAAAGTGTTTCGGGCCGACGTGGTTGAAGACGCCGTCGATGATGACTTTGAAGCCTTGTTTGTGCGCTTCTTCAATGAACTTGAGGAAGAGCTTGTCAGTTTCACTCCATTTCCAAGTTGATGGATCGAGTGATTCACCTTCGAGTTGATCGATGTCGCCTTTGAAGCCGAAGTTGTCGTCGATGTGACGGTAGTCGGTCGCATCGTACTTGTGCATTGATTCAGCTTCGAAGACTGGATTGAGATAGATCGCGGTTATGCCGAGTTCACGAAGATATGGGAGAGCTTCGATGAGTCCTTGAACGTCGCCGCCATATTTACGCCACCAGACATTCCCGATGCCGGTGTAGAAGTCGTCTTTGCCGCCATCTTCGCTTGGTAATTGTGAGAACCATTTTGAGGTCCAACGCTTGGTATGTTTCGGATCGTTTGAAGGATCGCCGTTACGGAAACGTTCTGGGAAGATCTGATACCAGATTGCATTCTGCGCCCATTCAGGGACGTCGAAATTGTAGCCCATGCTCGCGAAGTATGTTGTATCGTCTGCAGTTGGTGCTGATTTTAGAATTAGACTATCTGACAGATAGACGGACGCATTGCCATCGGTTGCTTTGAAGTAGTATTCAACATCGGTCGCATCGTTTTTGGTTTCGATATTAACACTGAAAACGTCGAAGCCCATTGCACGTTCAACGACTTCCATTTCAGCTTCGTGCCATTGTTCTTCGTTTGAAGCTTTATAGACGAGGACTGCGTGCTGCATATCTTCAGCTTGTGTACGAAGTCTAATCAGCGCTTTGTTTTTACGATAGACGTTGAAGCCATCAAGCACGAGTGCTTTGGTGTTGATGTGATTAGGTTTGACTTTGGGAAGATCGCGACCATCAGGACCGATGAGCACGGCACTGTTTACGCCCTCATGGCCGTCGGGTAATTCGAATTCTTTATCACTTGCAGGGTCATTCATCCAGCGGTTGCCGTTAACGACGAACTTGTAGAAATGAATCCCACGTTCAAGTGGAACTGAAACCGCCCAAACACCATCACCAAGATTTTCAGCAGGATCAGCTTCACTGTTCCACCCATTAAAAGAACCAGCGATGGAAACAGAATCGATACTGCCTTTGATGAATTTGCTTGGAATATAGACAAATTTATGCAGATATTTACCGTTTTTAAGACGGACATCTTCACCTGCGATTTGGTCCATTGTGTCGAGAACGGCGTTCATTTCGAAGCCTGTGAGTTCGACTTTTTCAGCTGCGAGGCCGATGGCGATACCAGAGTTGCGACCACCATGACCGTCACCTGTGGTGAGTTTTTTGTCTGTAGTTGGATCTTCGAGATATTTGGTGCCATCAACAAGGAATTTGTAGTGATAAACGCCTTCTTCAAGCATCATATCGAGCGTCCACGAACCGTCGTCTTGACGAGTCATCGCACCGATTTCATCATCCCAGTTATTGAATGAACCAACAACAGAAACGGTATCTATCTTACTTTCGGGTTTAAAACGGAAGGTGTGTTGGAATTTTGAAGGTGCTGCCCCCACACACGCAACAAAGCTCAACATCACGATAACGATGAGGCTCCACTTATACCTGCCAAGACCTGTTTGATTGAACATTCCGACTCCCAATCGTAGTCATCAGTAGTATGACTATTAATACAGTTGCTAATTTCACCACTGATTTTCAGGTCATGCTGTTAACACCCCACGCATTAGCTCAGCACAACGTAACTGAAAATATCACTCAAGTCGTATTAACCTACGTTCGATGGAATCATCGATCTCCAAGTTAGTTAATACGTGTCAATCACCCCACACCAGGCGCGTAACTTGCGGCTAGTGAAGTAGACTCACGGAGAACCAAGTGTGTCGGAAGTACTTCGCGAACACGTTCTGATTTACCACGAATCCGTTCAACAAGACGTTCGCAAGCGAGGACGCCGAGTTCATATAGCGGCAAGTGAACCGTTGTTAATGTTGGGTTCACGAAAGCCGTGTATTGAATATCGTCAAAGCCAACAATTGAAAGGTCACTCGGAACAGAGCGGCCATGACGGTTGGCATAGTGAATCGCACCCATGGCCATTTTGTCGTTACTGGCAAAAATAGCGGTCATGTCTGGGTGAGCTTCAAGTAATTTTTTGGTTGCTTCAGCACCATGCTCTTCGGTGAATCGGCCATCAGCCATCCATGAAGTATCGAAGCCGCCGGTGACTGTGGTCATACGACGTTTATAGACTTCGATGATTTCACGAGCGGTGAAAACTTCGGGTGCACCGTGAACAAGGCCGATTTTTTTGTGGCCGAGTTGCTGAAGATAGGTCATGACCTGTTCAGCACCTGAACGGTAGTCACAGACCACATGATCAAGGCCCCATTGCGGAAACATGTTATTTACGACGACCATCGGGTGATCGTTCTCTATAAAGTCCTTCATAAATGCATGACGGTCGTTAAAACCGATGCAGAGGACGCCATCAACGAAACGACGCTCAAATAGTTCTATATGGCGACGTTCGCGTATAAAGTCTGGTTTAGCATGCTCAAGCATGACTTTGTGGCCAAGACGAGCGGCGCGGTCACAAATACCACTGATCAATTCGCCGAAGTAAGGGTCGGCCATGGCGTGACGAAGCGTTGGCATGAGAATGCTGATAACGCGTGTATATCGGCCTGAGAGGCTCTGAGCTAACCTATTAGGTCTATAGCCGACTCTATCAATGACCTTATTCACTTTTTGGCGTGTAGCCTCAGTGATCTTTGGATTATTGTTAAGCACCATGGATACGGTCGCGACAGAAACCCCTGCCTGCCTTGCGATCTCACGAATGCCGACACGTTTCCCGGAACTAGTTGTACCCTTATTACTCACAGAAGCCCCTTGTTGCTTTTTTGAACGCTTTTTTCTGATTTTTTTGGATGTGGCAACATTCGATTCCGACGATTTGCCGGACTGATCGGCCATGATCTGAGCCATGATCTCAGAACCAGCCTTAACTTTTACCACATATTCGTTTGAAGAGCTTGACATTACGGTTAAACAGTTTACCATAGCGGTTAACACAATCAAGTAATCGTTAAACAATTTAAAAGAAATTCAAAAGATATACAGACCTGAAAATTAAATTAGACAAGATAGAGAATAATTACTGCACCCCCTAGACAGGGAATATTGAGAAAACTCAGCGGCAATATATAGGGGTATCCACGTAACCTAGCCTCTAGCTCACAAAAGCCCTTCGTCCCTCAGCTCGGACATCAGTTAGATAAATATCTTAACAAATAGATTAAAAAAACCGTTGACTAGCGTTATTTTAGAGTTATATTTGGATCAATGGGTCTTCGTTGTCTGGCACATTTAGCACTTACCAGGCATTCCTTTCGGGTTCCATGACGTAAGCACAACGGATGAATTGGAATTTGAATACTGTTGCGGAAGTTCGCAACTCTATTAAACGAATCACTGGTAAACCGTTTAAACAACAAAGGCAACAAAGTCAAACATTTGGAGGTTTCCATGACCACTGCCACGAATATTTCAAAGAGAATGGTACGCAAGGGTGCGTTCACTCTTATCGAGCTCCTCGTCGTCATCAGCATCATTGCGCTGTTGATTGGCATTTTGCTTCCTGCATTGGGCGCAGCACGCAACACGGCTCAAAAGTTAATGTGCCTCGCAAACGTACGCAGCCTCGGCCAAGCAGGCATCATGTTCTCTGTAGATCGTAACGATCACTTGCAAGCAACAAGTGAAGATTACAACGTCAAGAACACTGGATTCTATAAGTATCAAGCAATCAGCAACAACACAGGCATCATGAAAGACTGGGCTTCAGCACTTGTCCCTTATCTTGGTGGCTCAGGCAGCGAAGACTTTACATTCGTCGATCCGCAAATGGCTGAGTTTTATCAGTGCCCTAACGATGCAGCACTCCTCATGGAAAACCCAGGCTATGAAGTCGTAATTAACATTGGTTACAACTACAAGCCAATTTCATACGGCGTTAACGCTGACGTTTGCTCTATTCCAACAGATAATGGCCAAGGTGGCCTTTTTGCTGGCGGCGCTACACTTGGTGTTAGAAACGACGACACCGGCAGCTTGCATCCAACAGCAGGCGGCAACCTCAACGCAATCGACAATCCATCAAGCACATTGCTCTATGCAGACTGCGGTACTCGACCAGCTACAGGCTATGGTTCTACTCAAGACCGTAACGACTCAACCTACTACACCACGAACTGGGGTAAGGGCCCGACTCTACAAGATGTTTATGAAACGGACTGGCTTAAGGCACGTATTCCTATCAACCATCCTGAAGTAACCGGAATGGACGGCCTCCCACTAGATTCTGTTGCACGTCATGGTGATTCAATCAACATCGCGTTTGGTGACGGCCACGGCGCATCAGCTAGTGCAGACGGTAGCTGGGAAGATGTTTATATCTCCCCAATGGTCAACAAATAAGTTGAAAATCAATCGCCATCTATCGCTTAAATGCGATAGATGGTTTTCCTGTTTAGTATTTCTAAATTTTGTCATTTGTATTCTTTGAAAACTACTACTCTCTATACATCTTCTAAAGGAGGATTTTATGAAGACGCTTAATTTGGCCGCAATTTCAGCAGCTGCACTCATCGGGATTAGCACATCAGCAAATGCTGCATTCTTCGTAGCAGGTGATATGCAAGGCTGGCAGCCAGCTGCAGGCGGTAATGAAATGACCGACGTTGATGGTGATAATATTTTTGAAATCACATTCACTGACCTCACCGCCACTGACGTTCACGGCTACAAAGTACTTAACGGTGCTTCATGGGACAACCAGATCACAACTGCAAATCAACATGCAGAAGTTGCAGCCGACGGCACATTGACAATCTACTACGATTCAAACATTGTCAACGAAGAAGTAGACACCAAATTTGTTGCTGGCTGGGATAATGGTTACACAACCTTTACAGCAGTTTCATCACCAACAAGCGTACCACCAGCTGCCCCAAATACAGCTCCTGCAGCACTTCCAGACAGCTGGACCGTTGCTGGCGGCTTCCAAGGCTGGAACAATAATAATCCAGAAACTGCCATGACCAACATTGGCGGCGACATCTGGGAGCTCGAGTTCGCTGTTGCTGAAGCTGGCGACCATGGCTGGAAAGCAGTTAAAACTGACAGTGATTGGAGCACACAAATTGGCGATATAGGCCATAAAACTCCTGATCAAGAGCCAGGCAATATCAACTTCACCACAACTGAAGCTGATCAAATTGTCACCTTCCGCATTGATGCTGCAAACGGCTTGTTCGCAACCGTCATCCCTGAACCAGCAAGTCTTGCACTGCTCGGTCTTGGTGGTTTGATGCTGCTTCGCCGTCGCAAATAAGTCATTCACATAATGACGCGATAATCTAATACACTATTAGACCCCGGTAGCGGGACGCGTCGGCCAACTTGCTGACGCGTCCCGTATTTTATTTAAAGCTTAAACCACGCCGCTTAACAGCGACGTCTCGATAGAGGGCTTCGGCCGGTTAATTCAGAGAAAACCGTGATACAAAGCGGAATTTCACAAAGTACAGGAGAGTCTTTGTGAATGACAAGTTATATATTGGAGGTTAGATGATGCACTTTTCAGGTAATCGCAATCGAGCATCCGTGACTGCTCGTGGCCTCAGATTCTCAACGGCTGCTTTAATTGCAGCATTTGCTGGCATGACAATGATACATGCTCCAGCACAAGCCGTTGATACATCTGCACCAACCATTCTTCAATGGTTTGATGGCTCGTACAAGTCAATGGAAACTCGTGCCAGCGACATATTCATGGCTGGCTATGGCAACATTTGGACACCTCCACCGGGACGTGCGGATTCTGGCAACCATTCAGTTGGCTACGATCAGTACGATCGTTTTGATCTTGGCTCTGCTGGCAACCACACTCTTTATGGTACAGAAACTGGCCTGAAAACACTGGCTAGTACTCTCGACAAAATCGGTACCAATCTACATATCGACTTGGTCTGGAACCACAATGGTTTTACAGATCGCAGCAATAGTGACTTCGTTAACTCTGGTGGTTACCCA
Organism: Planctomycetota bacterium; assembly: GCA_016350165.1. Lineage (GTDB taxonomy): Bacteria > Planctomycetota > Phycisphaerae > Phycisphaerales > Phycisphaeraceae > Poriferisphaera. The sequence goes on from CP066225.1 coordinate 1,539,792, forward strand.
GGTTTTTATTTGGGCGAAGGCTCATATGATGGCGATTTCCATGGGCCTTATGAAGGTGGCGATCTGAACGGCCGCGTTTCCGGTTTGATTGATATTGATCATTCACAGAACAACATGTATGTCCGTAATCCTGTACCGGGTTACAACAATCTTCCTGCTGGTACTCAAGATTACTGGGGCAAACTTGCGAACGTTGCGACGGAAGAAAACCGTCGCTTCTATGGTGATACAAGTCTTGGCAGCAAAACTTACTATGAGCCACGTACTGGCCAAACTTTCACATACTACGACTTTAACTCAAATGATCCGACCGCAGGCGATCCGGTAGAAGAAAACGCGCTTGGCTACTTGATGCGTAATGCTCGCTGGCTAGTTTCTGAAGTTGGCGTGGATGGTTTCCGTCTTGATGCAGCCAAGCACTTTGAAGGCTGGGTCATGGACTACTTCGATGCGGCTGTATTCGATGCAAACCCTCGCAAGCTGCTTGACGGTTCAACGCAAGATGTATTCTCATACTCAGAAGTTTTTGATGGCGACATGAATAAGCTTCTTTCATACGTTCGCAAAGACATCAATCCAAACGACCGAAGCGTAGCTGGTGGCAACCGTGATGCATTAGACTTCTCATTATTCTTCGCGATGAAAGGCAACCTCAGCAACAACGGCTACGACAACAGCTTTTATAACGTGGTCTACCAAAGCATGGACTACAACGATGACCACATGATTAACGGCTCATCAGGCGTAAAGTTTGTTGCAAGCCATGACGAGCATGGTGCAGATCTTAGTAACGTTGCGCACGCTTATACACTGATGTCGCCAGGCAATGCAGTTGTTTATTTCAATGCTAAAGAATTTGGCGATGGCCGCGACTTCCCGAAGGATGGACGCGGTGACGCTTTAGGCGGCGTTTGGGGCGATACGATCACAACGCTTAACAACATCCGCAATACTCATGGCCGCGGTGATTACCGTGAACGTTGGCTTGAAAAAGAACTACTTGCTTTCGAACGTTCAGGTACTTCAGTTGTGCTACTCAACAATCGCACTGATGGCGGTTACGATTCACGCACACTTCAGGTAGATTTTGAGCCTGGCACAAGACTTGTCGAACTCACTGGCAATCATGATAAGAGTGGCGACATCAGCGAAGTCCTCGAAGTCTTCCGCGGCAATGATGGCAACTCATACGTTAACGTTCGATTCCTTCGTAACGATGGACAAGATCAAGGTTATTTGATCTACGGACTTGCAAAGCCTAAATCATCCAGCGGCATTGAACTTTCTAACATCAGTTCAGTACTCGAAGGCGGCAATGATGTCGCTGAAAACTACGCCAATGCAACCAAACGTTTAACCGATCTTAATGTCATTACTGATGATACATTTGACATCTCATTGAACACCGAGAAGGTTATACTTGCTGGCAACTATCATGATAAAAACGCAGACGGTGACTATGCTGCATTCAAGATTGATGGTGGCCTCGACATGAATGGTAATGGCTACGTCGATCATGTCACACCAGATTCAGTTACCTACGGCTTTGAAGAATTCGAAACAGCCAACGCAGGTTTCTACGCTGCTGACGGCAACGGTTACTACTCACAGTCAATCGATGCCACACTACTTTCTGAAGGCGAACACTACATCACAATCCGTGCGTTCCGTCACAATGACGACGGTAATGCTCCTGCAGTATTCGAAGATTTCAAGAAGGTTGTATATATTGACCGCTTGCCGCCTGAATCAATCATTGCTGCATTTGCGCCTATTACAGAAGGTTCAAACGAGAATCGCCGTATTGTGATGAAGTCCGTTGACAAGACTGCCGACAACATGCATGTGTTCCTCGACTTGGGTGCAAACCTGACTGACGAACAGATTCTTGCAATGCTTGATGGCAACTCACAAACGAACAACACCGATCGCGATCAATGGGAAAAAGATATCTTCGGCGTTAGCAAAGGTAATCATGCAATCACATTGATCACTTTCGAGCAAACCGGCAACTACAACATCCAGCGATTCACAGGCTTCTTCACTGAGTCATATATCGGTGCTGGCTTGGGTGATCTCGATAACGACAAGAACTTTGACATTGATGATGTGAATGCATTTATCAATGTATTCAACTCACTCAACACCGAATTCAACGCATCTGCAGACTTTAATGGCGACGGCCTCGTCGATGCAACCGACGTTAGCCTGATGAGCGATAAGCTTATTGATGTTTCTGCTCCAAACACAGCAATCGCTGCATTCAACGCATGGGCATCAAACATACCTGAGCCATCCGCACTACTCATCCTTACCGGCTCAATCTCAATCCTCGCCCTACGTCGTCGCACAAACTAATATCTAAAGAACAACACTTTACCCACCATAAGCAAGACCTCATGAATGCAATATTCATGAGGTCTTTTATTTTTCTTAATTGTTTAATATCTCCCCTACCCTGATCATGTTTACATATGTATCGCACGATCTTCTGTTGCCAATGCTGCTTCTTTTACAGCCTCACTTAGCGTTGGATGAGCATGGCATGTTCTTGCAATATCTTCACTACTTGCACCGAACTCCATCGCAGCAGCACACTCAGCAATCAAGTCGCCTGCATGAGGGCCAATGATATGCACGCCAAGAACACGATCAGTTTTTGCATGGGCAAGGATCTTCACAAAACCTTCTGCATACTCAATTGCTTTCGCACGGCCATTCGCGATAAACGGGAACTTACCCTTGCGATATTCAATTGCTTTATCCTTCAACTCATCCTCAGTTTTACCAACTGCTGCGATCTCAGGATGCGTATAAACTACGGCTGGAATTGCTGCGTAATTCACATGACCAAAACCAGTCACGATTTTCTCAACGCAAGCAACACCCTCTTCTTCAGCCTTATGAGCAAGCATTGGGCCCGGGATCACGTCACCGATTGCATAAACACCTTCGACACTAGTTTTGTAGTCATCATCAACAATGACCCAACCTCTGTCATCACGTTTAACGCCAATGTTTTCCAAGCCAAGATTCAAAGCATATGGTGCACGACCAACTGCAACCAACACACGGTCAGCTTCAATTGGATCGCCATTTCGACGCTCAATAATTACCTTGCCTTTTTCAATCTTCGTCCCCTGCACTCGGCTACGAAGTTCAAACTTCAAACCCTGCTTAGTGAGCAGTTTCTGTGCTTCTTTCGCAACTTCGCCGTCAATGCCCGGCAAAATACGATCAAGATACTCAACAACAGTTACTTCAGCACCCAAACGACGCCAAACTGAACCAAGCTCAATACCAATATAACCAGCACCAATCACTGCTAATTGCTTTGGCACTTCGTTATACGACAGTGCATCGGTTGAGGTATCAACACCTTCAGCATCGAGTTCGACACCAGAGATAGTTGCTGGTCTTGAACCAGTCGCAATAATAATGTGCTCCGCTTCAAGCTCTTCAACCTTCACGCCACCCGATTCAACAACAACAGTCTTATCTTTCGTGAATTTAGCTTCACCTTGATATCTTGTAATCTTATTCTTCTTAAAGAGTGCTTCAATACCCTTAGTGAGACCTTGTGTAACCTTATCCTTACGTTTTAGCATCTTCTCAAGGTCAAGCGACACACCCTTCACATCAATACCATGCACACTAATGTGCTTTTGAATCTCTTCATATTTTTCAGAAGATTCAAGAAGTGCCTTGGATGGAATACATCCAATTCGCAAACACGTGCCACCCAGAACTTTATTTTTATCAATAACTGCAACATCCATCCCCAATTGTGCAGCTCGTATCGCAGCAACATATCCACCTGGCCCAGCACCGATGACGATCATCTGATGTTTCTTTGTGCTCATAAAACTTCCAATCTTAGCTTACAGCTTCTGTATATCATCCGTGCCCTCCCCATCAAATACACTATAAATATAGGCTCAAATTAATACAATCATTTTAATCGACTTAAATTTCCATCAACATACGTGCAGGTTCTTCAAGTGTTTCCTTGATACGAATCAGGAAGCTAACCGCTTCACGGCCGTCAACAATACGATGATCATAAGTCAACGCAATATACATCATTGGACGCACTTCGACTGTTTCCTGCCCAGGCTTACCGACAGCAACCGGACGTCGAACGATGTTATGCATACCAAGCACACCGGACTGAGGCGGATTAATAATCGGCGTAGACATCATCGAACCATACACGCCACCATTCGTAATCGTGAATGTACCGCCAGTCAGATCTTCAAGCTTAATCTTATTATCGCGTGCAGCCACACCGTAATCTGTAATCGTCTGCTCAATCTCAGCAAAGCTCAAACGCTCAGCATTACGAATGATTGGCACAACCAAACCCTTACCACCACCAACTGCAATGCCAATATCACAGTAATTCTTATACAAAATATCTGTACCAACAATCTCAGCATTAATAGCTGGGTATTGCTTCAATGCATCAACGCATGCTTTCACAAAGAATGACATAAAGCCAAGCTTCGTCTCATACTTCTTCAAAAACGCATCTTTATATTGACTGCGGATCGCCATCACATTCGTCATGTCGATCTCATTGAATGTCGTTAACAATGCAGCTGTTTGCTGTGCTTGCACCAGACGTTCTGCAATTCGACGACGCATTGGTGTCATTGGGACGAGTTCTTCTTCACGTCCCGGTTCAACACTTACTTCACGTTTTTCAGTTGCAGGCATCAGAGTTGGAGCAGGTGTTGGAGCTGACGTACTAACCATTTGAGCTGGACCATTACCACCACCTTGCATTGGTCGCTTCCAGGCAACATGGCGTTCAACATCTTCCTTCAGCAAACGGCCACCCGGACCAGACGCTTCAACATCAGCAGCTTGTATCCCATAAAGATCAAGCAAGCGTTGAGCCGCTGGCATCACGCGTGGATCCTGTCTTCCCGGAATCTGCTTGGACACACCAACAGGTGAAGGTGATGCTTCATCTTTCGCTTCAACAGATTCAGTTTTCTTCTCTTCTAACTTAGGCTCTTCTTTGACTGCGTCGGCGACAGGCTTTTCATCGCCACCACTACCAACAGCAACATCACCCTCTTCCATATAGCCAATTACATCGCCAACTTTCGCCTCTGCACCTTGTTCGAGTAGCAGCTTCGTGATCGTTCCCGATGCTGGAGCTGGAAGTTCAAGCGTCACTTTATCCGTCTCGATCTCTACGATCGGATCATCCTTACTGACACCTTCCCCTTCCTTCTTCATCCATTGCCCGATCTGAACTTCTGTAATCGATTCACCGACTTCAGGTACGATTAATTCGACAGCCATCTCGCTAACCTGCTTTCTATGGCCTTCTAACTGGCCGATAGTCACTAGTTACTGCAAGCCTTACTAGGCTCACACTTTTCACCCCACACAACCCCACCATCTATTAAAAAGCCTATATAAATAGGCTTAAACATTCATATTAATGAAGCCCGACACAAAATGCCTCACTGATCAATTCTTCCTGCTCAAGCAAGTGCGCAGATCGCGAACCTGTCGCAGGACTTGCCGATGCTGCTCGTGTCGAAGCCAAGAATCTCTGACGATCATAAATACGATCACCAAACTTCATTCTCAAAAACGGCCACGCACCCATATTCTCAGGCTCATCTTGAACCCAAATCACAGGCACATCATCCGAATGACGCATCAATAAACTACGCAACTCGTCTTCCGGGAACGGATAGAACTGCTCAATCCTTGCAATCGCAATATCATCACGCCCCAACTGCTCACGTCGTTCAACAAGGTCATAATAAACCTTGCCAGAACACAGCAGTACTCGCGTCACTTTCTTACGATCCGCCAAATCATCCTTAATAACACGCTTGAATGTGCCCGTCGTGAGTTCATCCATATCAGACACACACTTCGGATTACGCAGCAGACTCTTCGGCGTCATCACGATCAACGGTTTACGCCACCTTCTCACCACTTGTCTTCTCAGTAAGTGGAACATCTGAGCCGGTGTACTAGGCTGAACAACTTGGAAGTTATCCTGTGCCGCCAAAGCCAAAAATCTTTCCAAACGTGCCGACGAGTGTTCAGGGCCCTGCCCTTCAAAACCATGAGGCAGCAACATCACCAAACCGCTCAAACGACGCCATTTATCCTCAGCACTCGCGATAAACTGGTCAATGATGACCTGCGCAACATTAGCAAAGTCACCAAACTGCGCTTCCCAAATCACCAACGAATTAGGCGTTTCAAGACTATATCCATAGTCAAAACCTAACACGCCAGCTTCCGAAAGCGGGCTGTTATAAATATCAATGACTGCTTGTTCATCAGCGACATGTTGCAGCACGTTATACTCATGTCCATCACCATAATCACTTAGCACTGCATGCCTGTGACTAAACGTACCACGTTGAGCATCTTGCCCTGAGATACGAATCCGATGTCCATCAGCCGACAGTGTTGCATAAGCCAACGACTCACCAGCCGACCAGTCCAACTTGCGTTTACCTTCTGCCATTTCAAGACGATTCGACATGAAGCGTTTCAACTTCGGATGCATCTTGAAATCATCAGGTACCTGTGTCATCCGTTTCAGATAACCACAGAGTTTTTCTTTTTCAATCCCCGTTACAGCATCATCTGCATCACGTTCAGGGCCGCCATAAAAACCAGCCCATTTCCCTTCAAGAACCCAAAGCTTATCGTGCACATAATGATCACTACGTGCAGCCGTCAGATCCTTTTCAAGAAGCTCAGTTCGGCGTTGCGCAATACGGTCTGCATCTCCACGCGTCACACCACCAAGCTTAAGCAAGTGGTCGAGATAGTTTTCACGCACAGGCTTACGCTTTGCGATCTTGCTGTACATATATGGCTGCGTGTATGAAGGTTCATCACTTTCATTATGACCACGCTTACGATAACAGTACATATCAATCACAACATCACGCTTGAACTCCATACGGAATTCCATCGCAAGCCGCACGACCTGAGCCACTGCTTCAGGTTCTTCACCATTCACATGGAAAATCGGGATCTGCAGCATTCTCGCAACGTCTGTCGCATAACGACTACTACGCGCTTGTTTTGCACCAGTTGTAAAACCGATCTGATTGTTAATAACAAGATGCAAAGTACCGCCAACCGTATAGCCCGGCAGACTCTGCAAGTTCAATGTTTCTTGAATAATCCCCTCGCCGGCAAATGCGGCATCACCATGAATCAGCAGCACCATCCCCTTCTCACCGCGTGTCCCCAATCCACTCTTATCCTGCTTCGCCCTCATACGACCCATCGCCACGGTATTCACATACTCTAAGTGACTCGGGTTAAAGCAAAGCGACAAGTGGATATTGTGACCATGACGCGTTCGCCAGTCACTTGAATAACCAAGGTGATACTTCACATCCCCGCCGCCCCAGTATCGTCTCGGATCAACATCTTCAAACTCACGGAAGATCTTCGCAGGGCTCTTACCCATAATATTCGCAAGCACATTCAACCGACCGCGATGTGCCATGCCAATACTGATTTCACGAATCCCCTGATCACCCGCCATCTCCATCGCCATGTCCATCAGCGGAATAACACTCTCCGCACCTTCCAGACTAAAGCTCTTCGCACCAATGAATTTTCTCTGAATAAACTCTTCAAAGATGACCGCATCAGTCAGGCGTGTGAGAATTCGAATCTGTTCCTTACGCGTCATCTTCGTACGATTACGCGTCGATTCCATCTTTCTTTGCAACCACTCACGAACCTGCAGATTATCAATGTGCATGAATTGCACACCAATATTTCGACAATAAGTCTCTTTCAGGTTCGAGATCACCTCACTCAGCGTCTCGCCCGGCACATTCGAGATAAACACCGGACTACTCATATCCTCAGGCGAGAACCCATAATATCTGGGCTCCAATTCCGTCGGCGACTCATTTGCAATACCAAGCGGATCAATGTTCGCAACGATATGACCACGCACTCGGTAGTTTCTGATCAGCTGGTCAAGACGATGCTGCAAAGATGAAGCATCTGCTGCAGCACTTCCATTAACCGACGGCCTCGATGCCTCTGCTGTATGACCATTCCCCTTCACGACCTCTGCTGCATGACCGTTCCCATTACCGTTCGTCATCGGTACAGGATTAAACAAACTCCGCGCCTTAAAGCGTGGAGTCAGCCGTTCATTGACATGCATCCGTGGTCCGCCCTGCCATGTCTCAAAATGAGCCCGCCACTCTGCGTCCACAGAATTAGGATCACTCAGATACATTTCGTAGAGGTGTTCAACGTACGCGAGGTTCGTTCCGTTCGGCCAGTTAGGTTGCCCAGCCATGATGTGTTTCCAAAATTACGAACCGTGAAAATGTTTCACCCGCTCTCGCAGGCGTCACGCCCGGCCACGTCCTCTTCTCCTAAAGCGACTTTCATCCAATTCCTCATCACTTCAGAATCAAAAACTTGACCCGTAACTTGGCGAAAGAAGATACCAGATAATATGTAATTATCCAGACCTTCTACCACCATCCAGTAATTTATTTCCAATCATGCACCTTTCAGCACATCATTGATTATCTACACACGCCTCCCGGCCAATTTCGGCAAGGATAACCACCACACTATAATCCGTAAACATTATCGGGTCGCTTTTTAAAACCTTTTTTCTTGGAGCAGATTTCGTACTCATCATACTCACATATCCGATAACATTTACCCGACGCTTTCTCATTCACACACACACTCACTTTCACTCTCTCATTCTTCAACACATTCCCTCAACTTCACCCGTTAAACCTTATACTCGACGAATTTCGAACATTGATTGACCAACTTTTCCAACCTGCTTCATTATTTGCTATTGCACTCATTGCGCTACTCGCTGGTACCCTCGGCGGCATGCTCGGAGTCGGCGGTTCACTCATCATCATCCCAGGCCTCTACTTCATTCTCGGCCCACAACAACAACTCTTCCAAGCCTCCGCAATGATCATCAACGTCTTCATCGCCATCCCTGCTGCATATAAACACTATAAAAAACATGGCATGACCCCGCAGCATATCAAATGGATGCTCCCCGCTTCAATCTCCTTCGTCCTCATAGGCGTCTACACTTCAAACCTATTCAAAGGACCTGAAGGCAACATCATCCTCGGCCGTATCCTCGCCATATTCCTCGCCTACGTGCTCATCATCAACATCAAAAGACTCTTCACTCCTCCTAAAAAACTCATTCACCCTGAAGACGAGCAAACGCCAAACAAGCCTCTCAACTACCGCTTACGTGCCATCATCGTAGGCATCTTCAACGGCTTCTCCGCTGGCCTCCTCGGTATCGGCGGCGGCGCTATCACCGTCCCCTCTCAACAAGTTCTCTTAAAGCTCCCACTCAAAAACTGCATTGCCAACTCCTCAGCACTCATCATCTTCTCCTCAGCCGTCGGTGCCACATACAAAAATCTCTCACTCAACACGCTCAATGACGCCTACACCATCCGCCAATCTCTCACCATTGCCGCTGTCTGCATCCCCGTCGCCTTCCTCTCTTCACGCATGGGAGCCCAGCTCACCCACACCCTTCCAACAAAATACATTCGTATCTTTTTTATAATCCTGCTCCTCGTCGCAGGCTACAAGCTCGCTGACTTCCCCCTCCCTTTCTAACGCCATTTCTGCCATAGCTTTCTCACACCTTCTCATCCCTGCATATCTATCCCTATGCATCCTCATTCATGCGAAAAACCGATACATAAATTGCACCTCATGAAACAATTCCCTCGATTTGGGCGTATATCATTCTGAATACAGCCCCGCACTTCCCACAAAACCTCGACAAAGTAGTTCACACACATAGGGATTCAAACAATGACTGCATTTTGGAACAACACGAAAACTGCAATCCTTCTCGGTTTAATGATTGCACTGATTATGGGCATCGGCGCCCTCATCGGCGGGACCCAGGCACTCCTCCCAGCCTTTATCTTCGCAATGATCATGAACGTCGGTGCATTCCTCTTCTCAGACAAAATCGCCATCGCTTCAATGCGTGGCCAGCCTGCAGACCCCCAACGCGATGCAGACCTAATCACAATGGTCGAGCGCCTCGCTAAAAACGCAGGCCTCCCTAAAACACCAGATATCTACGTATGCCCGCAGCAAGCACCCAATGCTTTCGCCACCGGCCGTTCCCCTTCAAAAGCAGCGGTCGCCGTAACTCAAGGCGCCATGCAGCTGCTCACCTACGATGAGCTTGAAGGCGTCATGGCCCACGAACTTGCTCACGTTAAAAACCGTGACACACTCACCTCAACCATCGCAGCAACCATCGCCGGTGCAATCTCATTCGTCGTATGGATGTTCTTATGGGATCGTGATGCACACCCACTCGTCAAAATCGGCGTCTTCATCCTCGCTCCAATTGCCGCTGGAATCATCCAGATGGCCATCTCACGCTCTCGCGAGTTCGTCGCCGACCATGACGGCGCTGAAATTGCAGGCACCCCCAACGGCCTCATCTCCGCCCTACAAAAGCTTGAAGCCTCAGCCAAACGCATTCCTCTCGAAAACGAAACACCCGCCCAAAACCACATGTTCATCGTGCAACCACTCTCAGCAACCAAAGCACTCTCATCACTCTTCGCAACTCACCCAAGCACCGAAGACCGCATCGCCAAACTCTCTCAAATGAGATAACACCTAATCATTGATTAGAACCGATATTCAACTCCCCCTCCAAGGCTCGCTCCCATCGCGAGCCTTTTTTATCATCCACAAACCACTGTCACATTAATCACAATAATCGCAATTTCTCAAAAGCATTTCCCCTCAATCTCATGAACATACCTGTATGGCCATATAACATCACTTCACCAGATATCTGCACACACCGTCTTACCCCTCTTCTTTCAACGCACCACCTAAACCGCGAGGTTTCCTCCTCCTCGCGGTTATTTTTCGAATCTCGTACTCCTCATTTTCAGCCATCTCCCACCTCTCAACCTCAATCCACCTCATCATCCACAACCCGACACTCATGCCCATCCACAACACCGTGCCTATAATTTCGCACCTCAAAAATACGTAAGACGTACCACGACTTTTGCACAATTAACTCACCACCTCACCCGATAACCTTACCCACACACAGCACCCAGACTTACATCAAACCACTCAGCATCGTGATTTACTAACTCGAACTCATTTTGTCGATTAATCACTACATGTAAAAGCGGTTATTACTGACAAACACTATGAACCCTGGAGACCTCTTCCTACTCTTTTGGCTCATCATCTCTGCCCTGATCTCAGTCTGGGTATACAACGATCTTCCGCGCCGATCCCCCGCACTTCGCCTCATGAAACCCGCATGGATTCTCATCTGCATCTACACCGGTATCTTCGGCCTCCTCGTCTACGAACTCACTTGCAAATCAAGCAAACCTCTCATCGAACACTCACGACGCTTCCGCGCTTCAAACTTCCGTAAAGCTTCCGCATCAACTGTCCACTGCGTCACCGGCGCATCCACCGGCATCATCATCGCTGCAACCATCGCCTCAATCCTCGGCATGCCGACTTGGCTCGAATTCATTCTCGAATATATCCTCTCATTCGCTTTCGCCATCCTCCTCTTTCACGGCCTCTACCACGCAAACACATACAACTCATACGTCCGTGCAATCAACAAAACGATCCTCTCTGAATGGATTTCACTCAACTTTGTCCTCGCTGCAATCTTCCCCGTCATCTCAGTCTGCTTCACCGTCATTCCAGAAGCCGATCACCCAACCCTCATCCGCTTCTGGTTCGTCATGCAGCTCTCAGCAATCGTCGGCTTCCTCGCAGGCTTCCCCATGATCCACTGGCTCGTCGATCACAACCTCAAACCTCTACTTCTCTATCCACCCAAAGACCGCATCAACCATCCCTACACACGACAAAAAAAAAGCACAACTCACTCTCATCCTCCTGCTTCCGCCATCGGCTCACACTGCAGAATCAGTCACACACCTGAACTTCTCATCGCTGCGCTTATCTCACTATTCCTCCTCGCCGCAGGCCTCACCATCGCAATCTACCTCACTCCCAAACTCCCAATGCTCGACTTCGGCGACTCATTCCCCATGAACAACGAATACGCCGACGACCTTCCATAACTCGCCCTCCCTCACACACCTCTACCCAAAAATCATTGCCACTTCTTAACCTTTGATTTAAGATAATCTCGTCATTTAGAGCATCCGTTTTCGAACAACGCTCTAAACATTCACAAACCGGGCATGTTCTGGGATTCGTCTCTTTTAGTTTCCGGGCGGGCAGCAGCCACATACATAGGCTCATTCAGTTTTCTTCCGCTCATTTCTGTAGCAATCCACACATGCAAAACCTGAGCTTCGGGGTCCACAGCTCTTCATGCGTTTATACAAACATCACGCATCCGCCGCGCCCCTGCCGCTCATTTCTTGATCAAGGGAGTACTTCCTATGCGCCGTATCCTTACCAGCCTCTGTGCTGTCACACTTCTTTCAACCGCCGCTCACGCTCAAGATTATCTGTCAGATTACAAAACCGCCTACGATTCACCTGCATACAATGCCGAACTCGATCTCGCTAACACCAACGAAGCCGCACCTTTCTTTGACGGCGTCACAACCTACGCTCAAGTCTTCGGCTCCTTCGGCATCACCAACCAATCTGAATTTACCGCAGATTTCCCAGGCATCGGCACACTCTCAAACGATGAAGTCGATATGGACAACGCCATCGGCGCAGGCTTCGCCTTCGGTCTTCGCAAAGAAAAATGGCGCGCTGAATTCGAAGCTTCCGTACAGCGCTTCGGCTACTCAGAAACCGTCGGCATCAACGGACTCGACACCGACCTCACAAACTACAACTTCTTCATCAATGCATACTACGACATGCCCATCAAGGAAAACATCGACCTATACCTCGGCGGCGGTGCCGGCTGCTCAATCTACCGTGGCGACTTCGACGTCTCCGTCATCGGCAGCGACTTCAATGACGTCACACACGACGTCGTCTTCGGCTACCACTTCGACACAGGCCTCAACATCAAACTCAACAAAAAACTCGAAGTCTTCGCAGGTTACCGCCTCTTCTCAACACAAGACATCGAATTCGACGAAGTCCAAATGGAAGCACCTGTCATCCACACAATCATGACTGGCATCCGTTACAACTTCTAAATCACAACCCCCCAGCACGAGATGACTACCAAGCCTCGCACGAATCGCGAGGCTTTTTCTTTACCCATATCCAACCCCACCTGCAACATCTCCCCCCGCTTTACGTCTATATTAAAACAAGCCGCAATACCCAAACCTCAGAACAATGGACCAAATCACCAAACTACAAAACAACCTCGTCGATCAGTGGGGCGAAATCCAAAACACTTGTGACGACTGGGAACAAAAACGCCCATGGTGGTACTGCGCCATCATCAGCCTCATCCTTCCACACGTCGCCATCCGTCGCCTCAATCGACCCTACCTTCGCTGGTACCAAATCCTCACCCTCCTCGTCATCAACTCCCAACTACTCATGTTCACCAACGTATGCTTCAACGTTGTTCTCAAAGCCACATTTAATACCCATCGCAGCCAGGAAGGCTTCCTCCTTGAATTTCTCAAACGAATCCAATCCCAGGATTACTTCCTAATCAGCGAACTCATCGTCTTCTCCGCAACTCTCTTCCTCGCCTTCCTCTTCACAGGCGCTGGCTCACGCGCATACGAACCCATATCCACCGCATTCAAACGCAACGTCACACGTCTTGTCCTTCTGCAAAGCTACTTCATCATACGCTTCGGCTTCATGCTCATCATCATGGCTTATCTCGAACGTGTCATCTTCGAACACAACGCAAGTTGGCGTCAAATTTCCATCATCTTCTGGACACTCTTCTTCACCTTCATCACCATGCGCATCATTGCCATCATCTCCTGGCGCAACGAACGTCGTGAAATCGGTGGCTACCGCGACGTCTCCTCAGGTGTCTCCGAAGAAGTCTTCGGCATGGCGTGCGCGTGGCCTCGTATGTGTCAACATTGCGGCTACTCACTACTCGGCCTCGACGACGGTTCAACCTGTCCCGAATGCGGCAAACGCATGTACGACTCATTCGACGAACAAAAACAACTCTCCGTATGGCGCTACGCCAACCTCAAGCATGAACTCCATCGTTGTTTCATCGGCTGGATCAAATGCGGCAGCCTCGGCAACACACTCGCCACACGCATCGCAACCATGCGCGTCGGCGAAAACGTCTTCCGAACATGGACACTCTCATACCTCCTCCTTCTCCTCGCCATCTACCTCACCCTGCTCACCCACAGCATCATCGCACCTACACAAAACGCACCATCATCACCCGCCAACACATTCTTCTTCTCACCTCTCTACCAAAGCATCAACCTCGTCACCACCGCCACAGGATTCTATCTCTCGATTAGCCTCCTGCTCTTCTGGATCATCGGCCTCTACTACTCGCACCAAACCAAACGCAATCTGCTCGGCTTCACCATTCGCGCAGGTCGTTACCTCTCACCATACATCGCCATCGCTGCATACCTCATCGTCATGAGCAGTTTCTGGTTCGCAGACAAAACAACAAACATCAACATCGAAACCCTCAATTGGCTCGCCGCCTTCACTCTCGCCCTCCCCTTCACTGCTTTATTCACATTCCTCGCAATCCGCATCACCCGCGGCGCCCGTTACGTAGGCTACTAAAAACCTAAATATCCTTTAATAACAGGTATTTGCGTTCACTCATAACCCTCCACTATCATGTCACACATGAATACCAAACACATCGTCATCGCTGGCGGTTCTGGCTTCATGGGACAAAACCTGTCTAATTATCTATTAGACAACCAACACCACGTCACCATCCTCTCACGTTCAAAACCCAAAAACCATAACCATTCAAACCTCAACTGGCATCAATGGGACAACCAAACCCTTGGCCCTTGGTCCAGTTCACTCAACAACGCCGACGCTATCATCAACCTCGTTGGCCGCACAGTCGATTGCCGAAAAACACCTGAGCAGCGCAAAGAAATCCTTGGCTCTCGCATCGACTCCGTCAACCTTATCGGCAAGTCTATTCGACAGTTAGACAATCCACCTCCCATTTGGATTCAAGCAGGCACCGCACACATCTTCGGCGACCCAATCCCTCAAGACACCATCATCACCGACAACTCTCCCCTCGGCACAGGCTTCGCCCCAGACGTCGGCGCACAATGGGAACAAGCACTCCATAAAAACCTCTTACCCAATCAACGTCACGTCAATCTCCGCACCTCTTTCGTCCTCGGCTCAACAGGCGGCGCACTAAAACGCATGGCCACCCTCACACGTCTCGGTCTCGGCGGCAAACTCGGCTCCGGCAAACAATATATCTCATGGATTCATGAATCTGACATGACCCAACTCATCGTCAGCGCGATCGACGACCCCACCTACACTGGCACATATCTCATCACCTCACCCAACCCCGTCACCAACACGCAATTCATGCAAACGCTTCGCAAAGTTTGCCGTCGCCCCTGGTCACCGCCCGTTCCATCACTCGCCGTCAAATTCGGCGCTCGTTTCATCATGAACACCGACCCCGAACTCGCCCTCCTAGGCCGCCGCTGCATCCCCACGCGTCTTCAATCCGAAACCCCTTTCAAATTCCAATACCCCAACCTCCAACCCGCCCTCGAAAACCTACTCCAATAACCCAACATCGTCCCCACTCATACAACCAGCGATACGCTCTAATAAAACAACTCTTCTTCACTCACTAATCAACGATACGTTTTAGTGCAACAACCATACGAGCAACGCTCGCCGCGCCACCCCACAAACCCTTCCACTCACCCCCTCAACACGCACCCCCTTCTTAAACCAAATCTTTCGCTCACACCTCAATGGCCAGTTCGACCTCATAAAGGACCCAATCATAAACACACCCTTAGCAAATCCCATACCAAAACCAACCACTCTTCAAACTGCGCGCACAAAACCGATTTCACCCTTCAAAACCTTCACCATTTCTAACTAAAACCAACGCAAAACGCGCCATTTTTAGCTCATTTCAGGCCAAAACCACTCATTTCCGTATACGGGAAAATCACCGAAAATCAATCAACCTTCACATCCGTGCGCACAAAAAACGCGCCTCCACTTTCATAACTCCTTTATTTTCACTCTAATTTGACAATACCAACCATCAATCAGACTAACACGCGCATAGACGCATTTTCAAAACAGCCTTTTTAAGACCATCTTAAAAACCAATTTCCAATCAAAACGTGCGCACAAAACCGAATCCACTCACCCCAGAACTTCATCCACCAGCCGCATAAACGCTTCCCCGCGCTCCTCATAATTCGCAAACTGATCCCACGAAGCGCACCCTGTACTCAACAGCACAACATCCTCATGACCCACGCCTTCAGCAATCGCCTGCACCGCCGCATCCAAATCCCTACACGAAATTACACCCGCGCCGCCCCCCTTCACAATCCGTTCACTCACCGCCCCAATCGCATACACACCTTTACACCACGCAGCTGCTTCAAACCCCAATCGCTCGTAATCATCACCTTTGTCATACCCTCCCACAACCACGTGTACCGTGTCTTTTTCAAAACTGTGCATCCCCAAAATCGCGCCGTCCACCGTCGTGCATTTCGAATCGTTATACACCCTCACTTCATCACCATCACCAACTGCATACGCTCCCACAAACTGCATCCGGTGCGGCAAACCACTGAACCGCGCAACCACATCTTTGCCAACGCTTTCCCATAACTCATCGACATCGATCGCATCGCACACCGCTTTCACAATACCGCCATTCATGCGGTTGTGTTCGCCCGGCAACACCATCTCAACACCACTCACATCCGCTGCACACACCTCAACCAACTCACATTTATCTTTCACCTTAAATCCCGATGCCACAACACCTTCACCCAATATCGCAACACCACCATCCACCAAACCGTCGAGCAACACACGTTTCGAGTCGCGATATGCTTCGACATGACCGTGCCAATCGAGGTGATTGCTGCCAAAACTTGTGATGATCGCGATACGTTGTCCGCCCCATGCACTTTGTTTGCCGCGCATGCCTTCGAGCATGAAACTCGACAGCTCCAAAACCACCCAATCATCTTTACTTATCTCGCTTAATTGCCCGAGAAGTGATCCACCAATATTACCGCCGACCCAACACTTAAATCCATTTACCCCTTTATTTACTATACTTTTCGCTTCACCACCCACTTCGCCCCACTCGGATAACACCTCACCCAACATCGCGCATACGGTTGATTTACCTGCTGTACCCGTGACACCAATCACGTTACGTTTATTAGGTAAACGCTCCATCACCAATTCGATTTCACTTGTAATTACAACGCCGGCTGCATCTGCCGCGCGTACAAATCGATTATTCTCGCGGCTCACCGCCGGGTTCACCACCACCACATCTGCTTTTGTGAAATCACTCACATTATGCTCACCCAACCGAAACTGTACGTCTAATCCATCCAACGCCGCAACACTGTCTGCTAATGATTCCGCATCACCCATATCCGTCACAAGTACATCCGCGCCTTGTGCGATCAACCATTTCGTTACGCCTACGCCGCCGCCAAAGCGGCCCAGCCCCATCACGACAACTTGTTTATCTGCGAAATCAATCAAAGCATTTTTCCATATGCAATCACATTCATCGATCCCTCACACTCAATCTCATTGTACTTCATGATACCCCGTCGTGATCGCAATGCATACCTATGAAAAAAGCGTGATGACGATTTGTCATCACGCTTTTAATTTTTCATTTCAGCAATTTATTTCTTAGGTGCAGCCTTTGGAACGTCGATGTTCAGTTCCTGCTCTGAGCTACCGACGATCAATTCCTTGATTACGCGGCCGCGGTTGACCTTGAAGTAAACATAAAGCTTGTCGTCGCTGCCCAATTTATTGATCGGCAACTGTTTTGCTCTCTGAAGCTCTCTTGCTTCGATAACAGTTCTGCCACTCTTCCTCTGTGACCAGACATAACCAATCGCGTTATGAACATTGCCGTTGCTGTCTCTCACGCCGAGCAGACCAAGTGCACCGGCTGACGCCATTGCTTTACCAAAGATTGAGCGAGCACGATCTGGTGTGAGCGTGATACGCAACACTGCTTGGTGAGTTGGGACATAGAAACTGTCGATACGGTTGCTACGACTTGCAGTCTTACCCTTCTCAACAGTTGCTTTACCGCTGAGGATAGCATTGCCGTTAAGTGTCAGGTTACGAGCAAAGTTCTTGCTGACAGCCTTTGGAAGCTTGTTTGAGATTTCGACCCAAGTGCCGATCGCACCTGAACGTGAACCGGTAGGATCACCAACTTCGTTGGAGCTTTCATTGTCATCAGAAGCTGATGCGCTAGCGGCGTCGCCTTCTGAAAGTGCACCGACAATTGAAGCGACAACATCAACATCCTCTTCCCATGCACTCTTGCGAGGAACTTCGAAACGAAGGTTACGGATGGTGAGGTATTTCACTTCTTCGCTGTTAGCACTTGGCACGACGAAAATGTAAGCAATGCTGGTATCTCTATCGGAGCCCCATGCCTGATCGCTACGTGATTCGAATGCTTTAAAGAAGCGACGATCACCGTCAGCTTTTGAGAAAGCCTTTGGTGCGTAGATGCCTTTGTTGGTCATCAGACGAACTTGTGAAGCAGGGATGCGGAATGTGCCATCACCATCGAAGGTGCCGACTGTTTTTCCGCTTGGCTTCGTAACAGTTGTATCAACGACGATCAGCTGCATGCCGTCGGAGTTGAGTGAATCACCGATAGCGGTGTTGACTGCAGTGCTGAGGCCGGTGTTGTCTGAAGGACGGTAGTAAACTTTACCGATTGAGATGTCATCGTGAGCAGCAACGATTGACCCATTGTCACTAGCTGTCTGCTTGTTGATCGCGATCATCTTTGGAAGTTCAGGACGAGCGTTAGCAAGGTTCACATCGCTAAAGGTAGGCGAGAACGCATTGCGTGAGAGGAAACGGAAGAAACCGTATGAGTAATCATCAACTTTGATCCAGAGGTTAGCACCGTCACTCTTAGTGACGCGGCCGCCGCCTTCGGCTTCCCAAGGCTGATAACCAAAGGTTGTGTAACCGGTAGGAAGAAGACCGAGGCCCATGACAAGAATGCCAGCGGTGAGGACGGCACTGATGCCACCACAGATTGCACCACCGACGCCACCGAGAATCTGATTGAACTGCATGTTCTTACGGATCAGCTTATCGAGGGACATACGGATGATGATCAGAAGTAAGCCGAAGGGAAGCATGAGGCCAACGCTCATCGCGATGGTAGGCTTCCACATCATGACCATCCCGGAGAGTGGCTCCCAGAGTGCGAAAGCGAGAGTACCCGCAGCGATTGTCGCACATAGATGGATCAAGGCTGAGAAGAAGCCCTGCACGCTCCACATGTAAATCATCCCGATGATAAAGATGATCAAGAGAATGTTGAGTACATAAAGCATAATCTATTCGCCAATTAGAAGTTATTTTTT
This sequence comes from Planctomycetota bacterium, assembly GCA_016350165.1. Classification (GTDB taxonomy): domain Bacteria; phylum Planctomycetota; class Phycisphaerae; order Phycisphaerales; family Phycisphaeraceae; genus Poriferisphaera. Next base: position 1,559,387 of record CP066225.1, read on the forward strand.
AATCAAGCAGCATGTTAGATGCTGTGGTTAGTGACACGGAACTAAGTTACTGAGTTACGCTTTGACCTTTGCACGTGCTGGTCGCTTGGCAGCGGTACTCTTTTCAGAGAGTGCACGTGTGACTTCTTTGATGTCGGTCACGCCTTCAACAACCTTCGCAAGAGCAGCTTCCTGCAACCAGAGCATCTTCTGCTTACGGAGGTGACTCTTGAGTTTATCCATATCACCCTTAGCGATATGGTGACGCGCCACGTCGTCGATTGGCATCACTTCAAAGACAGCCAAGCGGCCACGGTAACCGATGCCGTGACACATAGGACATGTCTGAGCTTTATCTTTGATGACAACCTGACCTGATGCCTTATACAACTTACCAACACGGTTGGCTGGCAAATTCATCTTCTTAAGAACTGCTGGATCTGGCGTGTAAGCGGTACGGCAAGTATCGCATAGTTTACGCATCAGACGTTGAGTCATGATGCCGCCGATGGCTTCAGCTGCTTTACGCTTGTTGCCGACTTGATCGACCCAAGTACGCAGTGTTGAGAAAGTATCGTTGCCGGGAACACCGAGGTAGAAACGGATATCTTCGGTGAGGTCAACGATTTCGCCGAGAGTTGAAGCGTCAGGCACGCGGTTGATCATGACCACATTCGGGTCACTACGCAGCGTCGCACGGAGCTTGTGGTTGAATTCTTCGACGGTCATCTCGGATGGGATCTCGTTGTGTGAGACGCCTTCCATTTCGTAGATTTCCTGGTCTTCCATCGTCACGACCATTTGGATGTATGGGTCGTGAACCTGTGTGAGACTATAGAGGGTTGTAGTTGAACCCATCTTTGCAGGCGTTGAGACGAGAACTGCACGACCTTGCTGATCGATGATGTCACGAACTTGTTTCGCTTGTGACTCGATGAGGCCGAGGTCGTCGAGTGGTAATGTAGCACGACTGTCATCAAGCGTGAGTGTCAAGGTGACGCCACGAGTTGAACCCATGGTGAGGATGGAGACTTCGTGCTGACCGTAATCATCAAGGTTGAACTTGAGCGTACCGACTTGTTTTTTGCGACGTTCTTCAACATCCATGCCAGCTGCTTCTTTAACGTAGTCGATAAGCTTGAGCGCGACTTGTGGTTCAAGAGCTGGTTGAGGATATTTGACGCCGTCGATACGAGCGATCATTGCGGCTTTGCTTGCGTCAACAACGAGGTCAACCTGCGTTGCACGGCGAGGTACGGCAAAGTCGAGAACGTTTTCGAGTGTTTCGTGAGCAGCCACGTTTGGATGGCCACCACTAGGCACTTCGATGAAGCCACCATCTTTTTCGATAAGAGAAAGCGTTGCAGTTTTCTGAGCTTTGGCGTGAGCCTTTTGATCGAAGTGATCGCGGATCGCATCCATAGATAGCGTCCACTTTTCTTTCTCAGGAACTTTGGTGTTTCGGTAGTATGCGTAGGCTGCGACACCACCGATCAATGGGAAGAGGCCTAAAACAAAGCCTACAGCAAAGATCGGGATCAGCAGCATCAGAGCTAGACCGACAATACCCATTCCGATGAGGAATAGGTTTGTCCAGTGACGAGGGAGGTAGTAGAACTCCGCGTCCTTGTCCAGATGTGATACCACCCATGCCCAGCAACCCATAGCTATCAGGAATAGCACTGGATTAACCAAGCTCATCAGAAATACATTATCCGCTTGCAACAATGTGTTCATCATCGGGTTCGTCTTCTTATAAAGTACACAGTTAGTAACTGTCAGTTTGCACTGACCTTCCCCCCACCGACCCAGCGACCCCCGCCTCTAACTATCTTTATGCATTAATGCCACGCAAACGCATCTTGACCTCTTCAGGCGACGGTGCGACTTCTTGAGCGACACGTGGGTGGATCTTTTCCATATGCACAAGATCAATAAGACTGTCAGTGAAGGTCTGCATACCAGCTTCACGGAATTCTTTCATGACCTCAGGAAGTTCATCTTCGCGGCCCTCGATGATGTACTTTCTGGTTGGTGGTGACTGAAGCAGAATTTCAACTGCAGGCACACGTTGTACATCTTCGAGTAGAGTTGGGAGCAGCTTCTGGTAAATGAAGCCTTGCATCTGGTAAGCGAGCAAGTTACGGATCGCTTCACGTTCTTCTTGAGGGAAGAGGTCGTAAATACGGCCGAAAGCTTGGGCAGCAGATGACGCGTGAATGGTACCGAAAACGAGGTGACCAGTTTCAGCAGCACGCAACGCAGATTCGAAAGTTTCTTTGTCACGCATTTCGCCGATGAGGACGACGTCTGGGTTTTCACGAACCAGCGCACGCAAACCAGTATCAAAGTCAGGAAGGTCGATGCCAACTTCACGTTGGTTGACGATAGACTTTTTATCAGCGAACAGGTACTCGATCGGGTCTTCGATGGTGAGGATGTGGCAAGCACGATCCTTGTTGATCTGGTCGAGCATCGCAGCGATGGTGGTACTCTTACCAGAACCGGTAACACCAGCGAGGAGAACGAGGCCTTGATGAAGCTTACACATATTGCCAACGGATTCGGGCAAGTGCAGTTCTTCGAAGTTAAGAATGGTGTTGTTCACACGGCGAGCAGCGAGGCCGCTGATACCACGTGTGCGGAAGATATTGATTCTGAAACGGTGGAGTTCAAACTCGCCAGATTTAGGCGTTTTAATGTTGAAGTCAACACCCAAGTCGATTGAGCCCTTGTCAGCGTATTGCTTCCATTGCTTGGGGCTAAGCGACGCCTCAACTTGTCGTTCAAAATCAGCGACTTCAATAGCGGGAACGTCCAGGTTCTTTAGTGAGCCTCTTAGACGCAGCTTTGGCACTTGCCCTGCGCGCATCAAAAGGTCCGACGCTTCAAAACGGACAGCCGCTTCGAAATACTTAAAGAAATCCGTATCCGCCATCGAACGACGATCATCAAGATGATCTGCGCCCACCGCTTCTTCGGCATGCTTCACTTCGCTCAAGAGCATCACCTCTTCGTTAACATGGTGTGTTCATCAATTGTCAGGGCGATTGCAGCCCGAGTGACTGACGTCACCGGTGTTGTGCTGCATTGTTTGCTTGTCCCATCCCCCTTATCCCCTCAACACGCGTTTCGGCGTGTTACGCTAGCTTACCATAACCTCCATCAGTTGTTTAGCTTAGTAATCAGAAACAGCACCTTTTTTTCGCATCCTTGCCCATCTTGACACCCCTCTACCCCACTCTCAAATGCCCATCCTGAGCGAATGAACCCCGATTATAGCGACTCACGCCCAATTTCCGACATTTTTATCCCTTATTTTGCTCTCAACCTAATCGCGACCAGAAAACCACATATAAGGGATCATTCATGTGCTAAGCAATGAACAGCTTTCACAGATCGTCAGCCATGCATCGATTTTGCGTTAACGTTCAGGTTCAAAAACAGCCCCAACAATTACCTAAATTACCAATTAGTATCAAAAAACATGAAATTCCGACAAACCACTGGATACTAAGTTTCATCTCAATACAATCGCTGATAATGCAAAACGTCCTCGAGCACTCCTACGGCTCGTGATGCACTTCCGGGAAGAATTTCAACTCCTGGCTCTCAGCCACACTGATTTTTCGCAAAAGCTACCCGAAGTATTGAATGCGCAGTTACTAATTGCACATAGACTGAATCTATCGATTATCCAAAAGAGATATATTCCCACACATTTGGGGCATAACAATGAACACATCACACAATTATCGTACAGCCACACTTCTGTCAGCTTTCACGGCTTTAACACTCACAACATCATCGTTTGCTGGTTTTGATCAAATGCCCAACGGGCATCAGGTCTTCTTCTACAATGAGAATGGAGCAATGACCCTTGATCTTCCAGCTTCAACATCGCCCTATATCATTGATATCCCAGCATATTCAAACGATACGCCTTACAGTATTAATTTAGCTGAAATTGCTCCATCCAATCTGCACTGGATCAATACGGTCACGCCAACGACGATCAATCTTGACGGCAAGGTGTCATTTATCGTTAATGGCGACACGCTGAACAGTCTGTTCGATAATTCCAAATCAAGCTTCACTAATAGATTCTCGTTGATCAAATCGCATACCGATGGAGCATTAAATGTAAATGTTGCTCCAAATAGTATTTTGCATCTCACAAGCTATGGCGTAAACGCTGCTTTATTCGACAAGGCTGGTGGTGATTTACACTTTTCAAACCTTGCTGGCACACTCTCTTTGTCAACCTACAAACATGGTGGCAAAAATCCACTAGCACGAGCAATCTACAACCAAGATCAAAATATTATCATTGATAATTTTGCTGGCCATATATCTGTTAGTGGACACAACGGTGAAGATTCAATAAGTGCAACAGGAATGTATGCAAAAGAAACCATTCAAATCAATCACTTCACAGATGCAGGTAAAATAACAATCCAAGCTGAAGGTGTAGTGAATGGGTTAAGAGCAAGAAACCTAAATATCAAGAACTACGATGGTGAGATTGATCTATACACTAATAACTCATCAATAAGTTTCGGTGGTGGCATGTATGCCGACAACATCAATATTGACACATTCAGCCAAACCGGCATTATAAAACTCAAAAACATTAAAGATGATTTTGCTGCAATAAATGGGATTATGGGCCTGTCTATCAATGATTCATTTGCTGGAAAAATTCTAATTGATACTAAAGAAGATGCTCGCGAAGTCAGTGGCATCCAAAGCTTTCATGGCCTCATAAAAATCAATGATTTCGCAGATACAGGCCTTATTAATATTAATGCTACAAATGGCGAAATAACTGGTCTCAAAGCTATCAACCAAAAAGTTCAAATTGATTCGTTCGCAGGTAATATACACCTATACACACAAGAGAACGGCAACATCCATGGGATACATAGCCAGAATGATGATGTAGAAATTAGCACATTCTCTGGAGGTATCAGCCTAGACGGGAGCGGTAGTATGTGCGGAATAAAATCTGCACATGCAATCCATATTGATCATTTTACTGAAACTGCACAAATCAATATTACAAATGGTGGCGATACATATGAACACGCGTATGGCCTATATGCAGCTGAAACCAATCGTAATGGTAATGGAATTTTCTTTAACAATACGTTTGCTGGCGACATTTCAGTACAGAATGGATATGCGGCAATAGCAGCTATCGGAGGAGTTGTTAAGTTCAATAATATATCCGAGCAATCGACTATTTCGGTCACAGGAAATCAAGGGTCACGCGGCCCCTGCGGCATCGTGGCAGGTATAGATACAAACGGCATCGCAAATTCTGATTCAGATATTATTGTTGAAGGTATTTTAGCTGGAGACATTGATGTCACAAACCCAGAAGGTCCAAAAGCAACAGCGATCGCTGCAACACGTGATATTAAAATCAAGACAATTGGTCACCAATCTACAATAAGCGTTGAAGCAACCAACTCATATCCTTTCCCAAATGTATTTGGATTATATGCATACAATAAAATTGACATTGAACATATGGCAGGAACAGTCACTTCAACTATTTCCGGTCATGAAGACAAGCATGGTAATGGCCGTGTCTATGGAATTTTTGGCACCAACGGAATAGATATTGACAATCTTTCTGGGACTGTAACAGCCAACGCCCAGTCATTGCAGGATAAAGTCTACGCAATTCACTCATTATCCAATTTAAATCTTAAAAACATCACCGGAACTATTAAGGTTAACGTTTCTGACAAAGTATTATCCTCAGCTGCTATTACCACTGAGTATCTATATATACCTGAAATTTGGCGAAGCTATATCAGTGATGATTTTGTCCACTTGAATTCAGGCGCAAACATCATTGGTGATATTCGTCTCGGGTTCCACCGTACCGATGACCAAGACAATATGATTGAGCAAGGTGATGTGCTTAAGCTTACAGGTAACGGTGGTTTCAACCATGATCTCTTTGGCATTGACACGATCAATGTCGAATCATACAACGGCGAATCTGGTTTATGGACACTAAACCTAGTCTCTGCACCTGATGCTGATGACTATCAACGCAATACTGTCGAGCAGCTGAATATCAACGATGGTTATTTCGCATCTAAGAATCTTCTGGCGAACTATCTGAACATTTCAGAAGATGGTGGCTTTTATATTCATATTGATGATGAATTTACACCTTTTGCTGTCACCGAAAACATCACACTTGCTGGCAACTTATTGGTTGATGCAGATACTGATGATTTTGTTGATGCAGATCAAACCTACACATTACTTACAGCTGAATCGATCACAGGCACATTCGACAATCTCGATGTTGCTCTTAATGCTGCCCAAACTTTGATTATTGAATACACTCCAACCTCGGTCATCGGCTTCTCAGCTTACAACGGTGACACCGATCTTTCGGGCCACATTGATGATAAAGATTATGCCAACATCGCAGCATCTTATTTCAGCACAGATAACAACTTCACATGGGCGGAAGGCGACTTCAATTATGATGGCCTTGTAAACGATCAGGACCTCGAACTCATGACAGCCTACACAGGTTACTCACTCTCGGAATTACAGAACATGATCTCTACAATTCCAGAGCCTACAACGTTTACACTATTTTCACTTGCTGCAGTTCCGCTACTTCGTCGCCGTAAATATTCAGCTTAAACAGAGATCGCTGCCATCCTTGGCATATTTGCCTAGATCACAGCCAACTCTCTCTAAATCTTCTAAATAGCCAAAGCTCACATCATCGGAGAAAATGCATGTAAAAAATGCGTATTTTCTGATGATGTTTTCTTTTCGCTTGGATTTAGTACTACATGTATTACAATTATGATTGAACGATTAATATGCCGGCGGCAACGCATTTCTGTTCGCATCTACAACATTAGTTGGCATGAAAAATCGTATTGAAATTACGTTTACGATACAGCTTGCGAGTTAAATGCTCTATAGCTTCATCTGTAAATCTTTCGTAAACATACGTCTAGAATCTATCGCATCACCAAGCATTTAATGCCATAACAGCAACATCACCGAGGCAAAAATGACAACTATATATAGATATCGCACAAACACGCTTCTTACAGCTTTGGCAGCGTTAACACTTACAACGCCATCATTTGCTGGCTTCAACGAAACCAGTCCGGGCAGCAATTCATATACATACGATGCATCGAATACGTCGCCGCTTACGTTGACGACTGATGTCACGACGCTAGATATCCTGAGTCTCATGTCTTCTGGTGATGCCCCAGCGAGCTTCACTGACACCATTTGGCTCAACAATACTTCCGAAGATACAGAGCAGCCTTACGTAGTAAACTTCTCTGGCCACACATACCTAAATTTTGAATATAACGACCTCGCGCAAGTAGGCGTGAAATTCAATACGCCGGTGTTATCTAATTACCTGCCAAATAACAAAATCGAGTTCTACCCCGATGTACAGATCAATCTAAATAATGCTGACAGTTCACTCAATTTTGATTTTTCACATTACAAATCCGCCGCGATTAAAAACAGGGGCATTCTTTCATTTAACAATCTCGCTGGTGATATTGTTGTTACAAATAGCTCGGATGTAAAAGATAGTAACGACATCGTAAATCATGCAGTGATTGAAGCTGGCCTTGTACGTATGAAAGCGGTCGCAGAAACAAGTCATATTTCGATTACGACAAACAGCGACGATGTAAATGGGATTGATGCAAACCTATTACTTATCAGTGATTTTAATGGAAAGATATCGGTAACAGCAGGCGATCCAACGACACATTCACCATTTATCAATAACATCAGAGGCATTCACGCAAGAGATATGTATTTAGGTGGTGCAGGAAATACAGCCAGTATCAATGTCAATACATCAGGCTCAAACGTTGCGGGCATACATGCAGATAGACAAGTAAATTTATACAATCCTAGTAACTTCAACAATTGGCCTATATCAGAAGGTTTAGATTTTGCAGGTGACATCAACGTAACTGCTGGACATGATAGCGATAATGTTTCAAACGCTTCGGGCATTCAATCTGAATCATTCCGTTTCTACTCCATCACAAACGATTCGCACATTTCAGTCAATGCAAGCGGCTCGGATGTCTTTGGTATCAATACTGGAACAATCGTTTTTTATTCTGATTTTGAAGTTTCTGAGAAAGTCGTTACGACGACAACGCCATACGTGGTAACGCCACAATTTTCAGGCGACATCACTGTAAATGCAGGCAAAAACGGTAACATGGAATCCAATGCCTATGGTATCAAAGCTAACCATATAAGAATGGCGAAAGTTGATTCAGACAGCCACATCAGCGTCACAGGTACAGGTAGAAACGTATACGGTATCTATGGTGAATCTGAAGTTAAAATTCGCGAGTATTATTTCGAAGATGACCCTAACCATCAGCTCACTGGCTATGCTGGCGACATAACTGTAAACGCTGATCACGATGACGATAATATCTCCAATGCGGTCGGTATCTATTGCCATGATGCGGATGATTTCATTATCGGTTCCGTTGCATCTGATAGCCATATCAGTGTGACTGGCACCGGCAGTGATGTATATGGCCTATACACACTTGGCACGTTAGAAATCATACGTGATATGGATGACAATCATTATGAGGTGTATATCCCATCTGACGGTTTTTCTGGTGACATCACGGTTCAAGCGGGTCACACAATCCAAAGCTATGACGCATACTCAAATGCATATGGCATAAAAGCCGATCGTCTTGATATGGAGTCTTTCAACGCTGATGCACATATCAATGTTTCAGGTACAGGATCAAATGTATTCGGCATTCATGCATCTGAACTAAATCTATATGAAGAACATGAGTACTATGATCAGCCACCTGAAGAACCAACCAAAGTATTCGCTGGCGACATCACAGTAAATGCAGGACATACCAGATCACAATACCCAGCCCACTTCAATCCTCGTGGTACCTCTGATGCTTACGGCATCTACAGCGACGACGAATTAAGAATCAATGTAAAATCTGTATCCAGTGACAGCCACATATCTGTTACCGGCGCAGGCAGCAATGTCTACGGTATATACGCCGACGAAGGTGACGGCGGCATCACCGCCACTGATTTCTTTGCAGGCGATATTACGATTAATGCTGGTAATAATTACGACAACCAATCAAACGCCTATGGCATTCACGCTGACTTAAACACTTTTAAAGTAGCAAGTGAGAGCCACATTTCTGTTACAGCAACAGGTAGTGACGTTGCAGCAATTAAAACAGGCACGTTTATAGTGGGGCATAAAAGTTATAGTTCCATACCTGATGAGAAAAGGACTCAAGAACATCTCGGCTACCACGGTGATATCACTGTCTCGGCTGGCCATAACAATGAGAAGCAATCAAACGCATACGGCATCTATGCTGATTCATTTATCACGTTATACTCAACTCACGAAGACAGCACTATTTCAGTATCTGGTACAGGATCTGATGTAACTGGTATCTTTGCCAAACACAATGTTTCTATATATAGATTCTTCGATCAGTATACTCATCAAGTCACTGACGGTTTTGATGGCGACCTTATCGTTACCGCAGGTCATAATGACGATCATGAATCCAACGCTTTTGGCATCCACGCACAAGATGGCTGGTTGTCTGTTCGCCAATTAACAGATACCGGTTCGATTTCAGTCACAGGCTCGGGTTCAAACGTACATGCACTCTATGCACCAGAATCATCCGTAACACTAAATAACTCTAGCCACGTGACTGTCTCAGCAGGCAAGAATCTTGATAGCATCTCCAATGCGTCAGGTATTACAGGAGACATCTTCATTGGCCTCCTCGATGAAGGTAGCTCAATTTCAGTGACTGGTACAGGCAGCGATGTCTATGGCATTAAAGCCCGTTACATACACAAACAACTCGGTGCATTTAGCTATTTCGCACATCGTGGCGGTACGATTAATGTAGAAGCAGGCTCAAATAATCTGGGCGAATCCAATGCCTTTGGCTACTACCTCGACGACGGAATTGAGATCGATCAAACGACTGCAGACACCAACCTCATCGTTTCTGGTACAGGTTCAAATATTTATGGCGTCAAAGCTGACGAAATCACAACATACAGCTCATACGCTGGCACAATCACAACGTCCGGCGCAAGCAACGTATATGGCTTATACGCATCAGATAAGATCAATATCAATGAAGCTTCTTCAGATCTTCATATCTCAGTTACATCAACCAACGCCAACGCTTATGGCATAAAAGCTGGCGAAGAATCCGACAACGAAGACAACATCATCATCGCAGATATTTTTGCTGGCGATATCACTGTTAATGCTGGCAAAAACTCACAAGGCCAATCATTCGCATACGGCATACATGGCGACATGGACGCTCACGCCTTCACAAGCGATAGTCACATTTCCGTAACCTCAACCGGCAGCGATATCGCAGGCATCTATAGCAACGAGCTAGAGTTCGATACCCACGCAATTTCAGACGAAACCACTCAGGCTGGCAACATCGCCTCTGGTTACTACGGCGATATTACAATTGACGCTGGCCAAAATGATCAAGAGCAGTCCAACGCATATGGCATTTACTCAAACCAGAGTATTCAACTGGGATTAATTTCTGAAGACAGCGAAATATCTGTCACCAGCACAGGCTCTGACGTTTTCGGCATACATGCTAATCAACATCTAGGTATCGAAGGCAGTCTCGAATCTCATCTCTCTGGCACCATCACCATTAACGCAGGCAGCAACAGTAATAATGAATCTAATGCCTATGGTTTACATACGAATTCCGGCCAAATATACATCAACAAATTATCAGAATCCGGCTCAATTAACGTTACAGCATCTGGCTCAAACGCTCACGCAATCTACAACCAATACCAAAATCATTACGTTTCGTTAAACCACTCAGGCAACATCAACGTCTCTGCAGGTCACAATGCAGACGGCTCCTCAAACGCATCAGCAATCACCGCAGGCAGCTTCGAAGGATCTATAAACGCAGGCAGTACCATTCAAGTCACCGGTACAGGCTCCGATGTGTATGGCATCAATACAAAACAAGCTACACCAACCAATCTTGACAATAATGGCGGCTCAATCATCATCAACGCAGGCAGCAATAACTTAAATCAATCTAATACTGCAGCCATACAATCTACTGGCTCAATTAATTATGACACAACAAACGATAACGCATTCATCCAAGTAACTGGTACCGGCTCGCATGTTTATGGTTTTAATGCAGAGAAGAATTTCAGCTCAAACGGCCAACTCTCCGGTTCTGTGTTGGTTTCCGGATTACACAATGCCTACGGCATAAAAAGTAATTACATCAACATAGATAATCTTGATGCAAATATCAGTGTCACAGCAGATCACTCACTTGAAGCAGATCAAAATGGCGACTCTCATGCTTATGGCATGAAGGGTACTGGCAGTATTCATTTCCAATCTGTCTCCAGTGATACCCACATCCAAGTGACTGCAACAGGCTCACGTGTCTATGGTATTCACACCAGTAGTGAAGATATTAATTCTGAAATTAGCACGCTTTATGGTTTCGCAGGCGATATTACAGTAGATGCTGGAAAAGACTTCGATGGTAACTCCTATGCAGCAGGCATGTACGCCGAAGATGCGATTTACTTGAATTCAGTCACAAGCGATTCACAGATCAATGTGACAGGCTACCGCTATTTAAGAGGCATAGGTTCAAGATACATCCAGGTGGATGAAGGTTATGCTGGCCAAATCAACATTATTGGAAAAAATAACGGTTATAGTGGTAGCAATTCCGGCATTGTTGGTTTAGATCACATATACATAAATGGTTTTGCCGAAGACGCTCACATTAACGTGCAAGGCAACGGCAATTCACAAGTTGGCATTTACTCAAAAGATTTAGATATCGTAGATAGCTTCGCAGGCTCAATAAATGTTCAAGGTGATGAACGCATTTATGGCATCACAGCATACGACTGCGAAATCGAAAACTTCTCCGGTAGCATCACAGCATCCGGCTCCAACTACGTCTACGGTTTATACGTTCATGATCAACCGCTTGACATGAGAAATATCACAGGCACAATCTCTGCAACCGCTTCACAACCGAACGCAATCGCTGCTGCAATCACAACTCAACGCTACGATACTAGTATCAACGACTGGGTCGAAACAAACGAAAACAGCGACATAGTTGAGCTCAAAACCGATGCGAATATCATCGGCGATATCCGTCTCGGCAATCTTGGCTTTGATACGCTATACCTCTCAGGTGCTGGTTCATTCAACGATAACCTTCACGGCATAGATTCTGTATTTATTCGCTCAGACCCCGCTAACTCAACAAACCAGAACACATGGTATCTCAACCTCAAAAATGCACCAGACATCAACGACCATGCTCGTAATGTGACTCAAAGACTTATCGTTACAGACGGCTTCCTGCAAACCACCAATCTAGCAACAGAAATACTCGCAGTAGGTAACAATGGTGGCCTCACATTTGATCTGAACAATTTCCAAACCATTCACGCATCAGAGAGAGCGTCTACTTTTGGCACAGCACGATTTACAAATCTCGACTCAATAGATTTCAACGAAGGCGATGAATTAACACTTATTGATTCAAACCTACTCATCAACGCATTCAGAACAACCGAGAACGCAATCATCGATGAAACCCTCGCCCTCGCTATTTATCACGATTACGAACTTGCCGACGTCATCGCCAGAGTTACTCTCATCGGCGACACAAACTTCGACAGCGTCATCAATGACCTCGATTTTACATATATTGCTGAAAACTACCTCTCATCAATTACCTACCCAACTCACGAAGAAACACCTGATTTCTTCTCAGCGTGGCAATTAGGTGACTTCAACAGCGATGGTACAGTCAACGATGACGACCTCTTACTCATGACCCACAACACCGGCCTCACCCTCACCGAACTACAAAACAAACTCATCCCCGAACCCACAACCCTCACCCTCTTCTCACTCGCAGCTATCCCATTCCTACGTCGTCGCAAGCATACAGCCTAATCAACGATTAGCCATACATTACAAACACAAAGCTCGAACACTTCTGTTCGAGCTTTTTTAATAACACACTGAAACGCTTTCCATTAAGATGCGTCTATCTAATACAACAGAAACATCATTAGCATCTTTCGGGTTCATTCAATGTTGCCACTATCACTTATCATTGCCATCATAACCGCCAGCCTCATTATTACATTCCTTATGTTTTGGTTGGGTATCAAAGGCAAAACACTCGACGATCATCCCGTCTGCAAGAAATGCAAATACGATCTATCCGGCTTCAACCACCCCCTCCCCTCACCATCACTCAAATGCCCTGAATGTGGCCACCCACTCACTTCCCAATCAAACATCCAAGTCGGCAACAAACACAAAAACAAACCGCTCATCATCAGCAGTATTATTATCCTCATCGCAATCATCGCCCTGCCTGTCTGGGCTTCATTCAACTACGACTGGACCGCACAAAAACCCATTTGGCTTCTACGTTTTGAAGCTAAACATCCCGATCAATTCAAAACATCCAGAAAATCGCTTTTGCAATTAATAGGCTACATCAGCATTGATCAGACATCACACGCGCAAACACTTGCAGCTTTTGATGATGCAATCGAGATGATCCGCAACGATGATGTGCTTTACGACAATTTATGGAGTGATGTCATCGCTCATGTGTTTGAAAAGAATCTCGCTTCAACTGAAGAAGCAGAGCAATATGCTCAAGCATTTTTGGATTCACTGATTGTTAAATGTCGCAAAACGGTTTTGCAGGACCATGTCATCGCGATTTCAATTCGCTCGAACAAAGATCGTGGTCACATTGAAAGTGCTGCGATTTACCTACCAATCGAAGTCACCGCCGCAGCTGGAAACAATAAACCACATAACTTTGGGGAGATCGCGGGGGTGGAGCATGTGGGTTTTTATATGAATCTGCATCTGAGCGATCAATGGCTAGGCAAGTTGCCGCTGGGTGAACATGATCTGAAACTGAATCTGAAGTTTTCGCCCTCGCTTTATGATGGCGAAAATAAACCCTTCGCAATTGTGCATCGTGAACTCAATTTCAAAGTCAACGTCATATCACCTGACCAAATCGACACTTACACCAGCACAGTCAAAGGCGCAGAGCATAAAGCGGCTGCGGAAAATGCGGCGAAGCGAATCAAAATCACCCGCCAAGCAAGTGATGATGAGGAAGAAAACCCCGAATACGTCAGTTTGGTTACGACTATCAACTTCAATGAGCTACCAGCGGGGTTGGCTCACGATGTCTACCTTTCCAATGGCGAGCAGGAGAAACGCATCGGCGCTTATACGGTCAGCAAGAAGGGTAAAGCGGGGCATATGTATCATGAGGAAGTGCCAGCGTCTTTTGTCGGGGAACGTGAGAAACTGGACATCATTCTCCGGCCACATGTGAAAATCATCTTCGAATCAACCGATCAAAATGATTTTCTCGATGAAACCCTTATCCTCAAAGATATTAAAATCACCGAGCGTTAACTTATTAAATTACAAACAGTTGCGGATTACAGCACAATATAGCAATACCTGTAATTCACCTAGGATCAACAGCATATTATTGAAACTGACTGGCTATTTTCGCGCTCCAGCTGGGTAGATTCTGACTGAAAGCAAGTCATGTGGTGTATCAGTCGTAAGGTGGTAGAATAGACGACCTTATGATTACGAACAGAATAATTCCGTGCCTGGATGTGAATGAAGGGCGAGTTGTTAAGGGCGTGAACTTTGTACAGTTGCGCGACGCGGGCGATCCCGTGGAAGTGGCGAAAAAGTACGATGAACAAGGCGCTGATGAGTTAGTGTTTTTGGACATTACTGCGAGCCATGAGGGGCGAGATATTACGCTGGACATGGTGAAGCGGGTTGCTGAAGAGTGCTTTATGCCGTTCACCGTCGGCGGTGGCATCCGTACAATCGACGATGTGACCCGCTTGATTCAAGCTGGTGCTGAGAAGGTCAGTATCAATACGGCTGCGGTTGTGAACCCAAAGATTGTGGAGCAGACAGCCCGCCGCTTTGGTCGCTGCGCAACGGTCGTGAATATTGATCCAAAGCGCGTTCCTATGGAAGAATTACGTGCTCGATGCACGAATACTGATAGCCCGGTTGAGTCGCAACTCAAGCCTGGGTATGGATTTGAGATTCATACACACGGCGGTCGTAAGCCTGTCGGCCTGGACCCGGTCGCGTTTGCGAAGTACGTCGTTGAGCTTGGTGCTGGTGAAATCATCCTGACGAGTATGGATGGTGACGGCACGAAGGATGGATATGACATCGAGATCACGAAGTTGATCGGCGATGCGGTGAATGTGCCTGTGGTGGCTTCTGGCGGCTGCGGCAGCCCTGAACATATGCGTCAGGTATTGACTGAGACACGTGCAGATGCGGCACTGGCTGCAAGCATCTTCCACTACGGTGAGTACACGATCCAAGAAACCAAGGAATACTTAGCGAAAGCCGGCTTGCCGATGCGTATGATGCCTGCTGATCCGCTGACTGTCTAAATTAATTTCTGGTTGCTTTAAGGTTGTGCGTTCACACACCTGATTGCTTTAAAGGTTGTTAAACGCAGCTGTTAGCAATGGTAAAAATTTAAAATACATGCGAGCTCGCAGACATATGTTTGCGAGCTTTTTATATAGCTTGATTCAAAGCGGTTCTGACTCAATTTCAACTGTGTTGATAGGCTATATTTTGAGTTGGTTGGTTGGTTGGGTGGGTGGATATGAAAGGATGAATTGAGAATGGATATGATTGAAAGAGAGGGATTGAGAAAGGTGGGGGGTGAGGGGGGTGAGGAGGGGGAGGAAGGAATGTTAGTCGGTTGGTTGATTTACTGGTTGATGGTTAGCGGGTGATTAGATTGGCCAGTCGGAGAATGATGGCGGGCAAGTGACCAGGTATATGAATGTGGGACGATGGCAATTTAAGAGATGAGAAGGAAGGAATGCGTTTAGCTAATGGACGTGAACGGCGCGCATGAAAAGATATGAGAATCGACATGAGCAGCGCGCATGATTTTGGATCACTGCGAACGAATTTTGAAAATGGTTTGAGCGCGCACGAAAGTAGTGAATGCAAGCTGTAATTGCGGTAAGTGTTTGATATATCTGAAGTAAACGCGAAAAATCAAAAAGGTTTTAAAACGGCTAAGAATGGTTAGAAACAGCGTGAAATGGTAAAGAAATGGCGCGCTTTGGATTGAAAAGAGCTAAAAACACAGCGTATCCACAACGAAATTTGCGCACGAATGCGCGCCTGCGTTTTTTTTCGTGCGCAAAAAGCCGACGCGGGCACATGAGTGAGATGCAATTTCAATTGGAGGCGATATCAAAAGGAAATCAGAAAAGTGATGGTTGATCCATGGATATTGATGTTGCTTCAATTTCACATCGCTCTAGAGCGAAAAACTAGCTGATGAGTTGATGAAGTAAATGGCAATGAACCTGCGATATAATGCGCAAAAAATAAGAAATAACTGACAGCGTTTTCTGGGGTTCATATTTGGCCTAATGTTCAAGATTTGAGATTCAAATTAAAAACAAGACTGTCTTTAAATTGACAGAACATTGAATCACTTTTTGTTAGTAGAAACATGCATTGTTATGTAATTTATCCAAATGATAATTATGCGCAATTTTTA
This sequence comes from Planctomycetota bacterium, assembly GCA_016350165.1. Classification (GTDB taxonomy): domain Bacteria; phylum Planctomycetota; class Phycisphaerae; order Phycisphaerales; family Phycisphaeraceae; genus Poriferisphaera. Next base: position 1,576,120 of record CP066225.1, read on the forward strand.
TATATGGTTTTAATAAACATATTTGCTGTTGGGATTTCATTCGCGAAAATAAAAATTATCAAGCAACAACTAAGTGGCCAATACAGTGATTGATTAGACGAACAAATATCCTATTTTTACAGTACTTTTTTTTACGCTACATCGCTTCACCATCTCGAAGCAGATTATGTGATGTAGTAGAATCTTATCTACAAAAAAAATGATATATTATAAAAAAACTATTTCCTCTTTAGTAAAACACTTAGATGAACACGCTTGACATAAATTCACACCATGATACATTTGGCGCAACACTTCTCTGGGAGGAGAAGTAGGACTCACCTGTTGAGATGACAAGCAAACACACCGGGCGGCAAACCTATGAGTTTGTTCAATGCTATATATTGATGCATTGAACGTGTTTGTGGTATTGCAATTCGTTCCGCGATATTTCAATTTAAAACAGAAGAAAAGAGAGGCGTAGCTGATGCTATTGCCTTTATACACCACCCCATTCCGTGGCGCTTGTGTTGAACCGTCACTAAAGAAGAGGAGATTATTTATGCGTAAGGCAATTACATTTGCAGCTGCGATTGCAGCAACAGGTTTGACCGCGGCGACAGCGTCTGCGGCATTGATTGATGATTCTGCACCATTTGCATTCCCACTGTCACCTGCGACACAGACTGTAGCACTTGATCAGTTTGATCCTGCATTGGGTACATTAATCAGTGTAACGATTGAGATTGAAGGTGAAGTGACTGCAGATATTACTGCAGAGAACGATTCAGTTTTGGATGCACCGGGTTACCAGATCAGCTTGACTGCAAACTTTGAAGCAGTTGCACCTGGTACATCAGCAGTGGTAGCATTGAACGATGCATGGGCACAGGCACTGGTCGCTACAGACGGTGTTCCTGGTTCAGGTGCTGACTTCCATGATTTCGGCACATTGTCAGATGACAACAGCAACAGCAACTCAATCGTCAGCGGCTTGGCACCATATATTGGTACAGGCACGATTGATGTTGATGTTAATGGTAGTGCTGGTTTCTCATTCAGCGGCACGACTGACTCATCATTGGACATTTCAAACCTCGCTGGTGAGGGCGAAGTGACTGTGATTTACAATTACATTCCCATTCCAGAGCCTGCATCAATGGCTTTGCTGGGTTTGGGTGGCGTAGCGATTTTGGCTCGCCGCAAAAAGTAAGCTGAAATAGTTGCTAAATCGAAAGATAAGAAAAAGCTGGCACGATGCGTGTCAGCTTTTTTTTGTGCGCATACAAGGCTTTTAAAACAGGGATCATGGATAGGCTAAATCCGGTTTTGTTGAAATTACCTATTTTACATATGTGGTAAAGGTGCTGTGATCCTGCAAGGTGATCGTGGTCAGGGGGAATGGAATGAAAATTGTATGTTTTCTTTTTGCGAGGTGTGATCTGTGGGGTACTTTTCATGCACACGTCGGGAATGGGGCGTGGGATCATGTTAAAACTATAGACAACGATATTGGTCGCTGACTTGTAGGAATGTTGGCGGGTAATGTGCAGAGGAGAAAGATGATGAAAAAGATTACAACACTTGTAGCGGCACTTGCTTTGACTGGTATGGCTTCAGCGGCACAGATTACTGATGTTGCGAGCTTTGGCTTCCCACTGTCGCCGGGTACTGAGACAGTCCAGTTGGATCAGTTTGATGATTCACTAGGTACTTTGAATTGGATCAAGATTGAGATTACCGGCAAGGTTCAGTCGAACGTTACGGTTGAGAATGATTCGGTGTTGGCTGCTCCTGATGCTGCATTGGAAATCACTTCGAACTTTAGTGCGGCGGCACCTTCAAGTACGAATGTTGTTGTTGCGATGAATGATAGTTTGTCAGCAAGTCTTGATCCGACTGATGGAACTAAAGGTTCAGGCAGTGACTTCCATGATTATGGTTTGATTGATATTGAAGATACGAACAGCAGTGTTATTGTGATGAATTTTGCACCTTTTGTTGGTACGGGCGAGTTTGATGTTGATGTCATAGGTAGTGCTGGGTTTGTGGTATCGGGCACGACGGATTCATCGCTGAAGGTATCGAACTTAAACGGTATGGGTGAAGTGAAGGTGACTTATGATTACGTGGTTCCGGAGCCAGCATCAATGGCATTGATAGGTTTGGGCGGTATGCTGATGATTGGTCGCAGGAAGAAATAAAACGAAATGGATTCAAACGCTACCATGCGAAAGCCGAGACGGAGGAGTCTCGGCTTCTTTTATGCGCTTTGTTAATGCGGCAAGTTAGGGTGTGACATGGCTATGCTTAATTCAGTTTGAGCTTTTGAAATTCAAATCATGGGAATCTACCAGCTCAAAAGAATAATTCGCGAATTAACGAATTAAGCAAGAAAACGACTTCGGTTTGCACACACAACAAATTACATTGTGGCAACGAAGTCACGAAAAACACACAAATAGCCAGAAGAGTAATTCAACTCAACCCCCAGCCTATGACATAGGAGAAAACTATGAAGGCAAAGATTGTTCTCATGGCGGCTGCACTCACTTCCGCGAGCATTATCACAACAACGACTCACGCTGCAGAGGTAACTTACAATTCTGGTTATTCGCTATCTGCGACAAGTGGAACATTGGACGGTGGGGTGCCGATTTTATTACCACAGTTTGACAAATCATTGGGTGAGTTGGATTCAGCGATCGTAACGATTACTGGAAGTTTGTCGGCAGAGATTGAAGTTGAGAATAACTCATCGTTTGCGTTGAGTTTGAATGAGTTATTGTTGACGGGAAGCGTGAGATTGCTTGGGCCTTATACGCAGGCGAACTCACCTCAGATAACGATGACTAGCTCGACAGCGGCACCATTGGGAGCGTCTGACGGTGTTGCAGGTTCTGGTTCGGACTATGGTGAATTTACGATTTCGACTATAGAACAAGAGGCATCGGAGTACATTTCAGGTGTCGTTGTGACGCCACGCGTACCCGGTGCGAGTGGATTGGAAACATACATTGGTGATGGAAACATCTCATTACTCGCGCATGGAAGTGGCGGCGTTGCTTATAACGGTCCTGTATACAGTGAAGGCACACCTGATTTTTCACTGGATACGATTGGGCTGAAGGCAACGGGTATTGCTTCGATCACGTACAACTATACGGCAGTACCTGAGCCAGCATCAATGGCGATGATGGGTCTTGGCGGTTTGATGTTACTCAAACGTCGCAGAAATTAATGTAAACATGATGTAGATAAAAACTCACTAACATTTGTAAATTGAGTTGAATGTATCGTTAGTGAATTAATACGGCTATAGGAACTGAAGCACGATGATGTGCTTCAGTTTTTTTATAGCTAAATGGAATTGGGGGTAAGAAAAGGAGGTTTCCAAAATATTAGGTGTAGTGGGTTATGCTCAGGGGGAACTCTCCTAAACCCTAAGCATGAGGATTTATTAACCCTGATGATTTGTTGCGTATTTCCCAGTGGTCAGATAGTAATTTCCGTCCAATAGTTATGTGTTGAAAAGGTGGATGGGGCGGATAGCGAGAATAAAACCGGGATTTAAGAAGTTTAATCGGTAGACAAGAACATTGAGTGTGTGTATTGAGCGTAGCACGTGAGGCAAACGTGCTGAGTTATTGCATGGATGCATGACGCGAATGGCGTTAGTTTTCTATGCGTGTTAGTCGATTTTCGGGCTATTCAGTGCATAGGATAGTTGTATGAATCAGCAGTCGGATTTGAAGATTTACATGTTGCTGATGCATTGACAAGTTCGTGGCACAAACACAAATTAGGGTTCAAGCAAAATGAGAGCATCAAAGACTTCGTCAAATCGGATGAAACAGGGAGAGGAATCACCTTTAAGGTCAAGAACGCATAATACGTCGCCGCATCGGTTGTCTGAATATTTGGATGATCGTTTTACGCAGTTGTCGCCGTTGCGTCCGAGGAAGGTCTCGAAGGTATCAACGATGCCTGTGATCTCGACGGAAGATTATGTGCTGCGTCCACAGAATCAAGATGACTTACCTCACATTGTTGCGTTTCAAAGAGATCCTGTGTTGATGAGATATTTTGGTGGGCCGGTAACACCTGAACGTGCGCGGCATCGATTTAACTTGGCGAGATGGCATTACCATGCGTTTGGTTATTCGGTGTTTACTGTGTTACGAAGTAGTGACAAGGAATTTGCAGGATTTGCGGGGCTAGTGCATTTAAATTTTGATTTCTCTGCGGCTGATACTGAGTTAGTGATTTGTTTAACGCAGCCAAATTGGAATCATCATATGGCGCGTGAGTTGGGCAATCGTTTGATGCGATATGCGTTTGAGGAATTGGAGAAGGATCGAATCTTTTTGAAGTTTGAGAAGCGTGATTATCCTTTGGGTCCAGTGATAAAGAGGGATTTTCATTTAAAGGGGATGCCACAGGCTGATGTGAAGAATTTTGATGGACGGACGTATGAGGTGATTGAAATTTTGCCGGGCTTGGTTGCTTAGAATGAAATGAATAGAAATAAAAACAGGCAGACGTACTGAAGTGCGCCTGCCTGTTTTTGATTTTGGATTCAATCGTATGTTGTTTTGTTTGATTCAAATTTTGCTACGTGCTTGAGGCTTGTAGCTGCTGGTTATGTGATTTTGAATCAAATTGAGTCGTTGGTTGAGTCACGTTTAATACTGTGTACCTTTGCCCTGGATACATCGTTGCGTGCTACCAATTTCTCAACGCGTTGATGGGGTTGATGCTGTCTTGCGAACCCGGAAGTAATGACAGTATGCCTCATCAACAACAACGGCTTGAGTGCGGTTCACCCTGGATCTGAATGAATCGAGCCCAATCTGGATTCTGTCTGCAAGCAGACGACGATTGAATCCATGTCCCACGGAAACCTTTGCCCCGGAATCAAAGCCCCGGAATTTGCCCCCGATTATTATGCCTCCGGAAGGCTGGTTCCCCGGAATGTAATATCGACTTCAGCAAAGGGTGGAGTGCCCCACGGAGAAGCTGAAGAAGCAGCACAGACGGTACGGATTAGAGTCCCCTTCCCGACCCACGGAAACCCACGGAAAGAAATACGATCGTGAATGGAACGAACTTCTGTCGCATGTTTGTTTGAGTTGAACGGTCGTGGTTCAAAACTGGAAGCTATGCGACGAGTTTTACATCGTCTAAGGATAACCCTGTCTTTAATGTCACGTAAGTTTTATATGTCGCACATAAGATTTATCGGACAATTTAAGTAAAGATGCGAAATAGGAAATTGGTTGGAACTAAGTAGGCAATTCAAACGTCTTACAAGAAATCGGGGTAGGTAACCTACAAAATAATGGATTGGGAACACGAAAGAGATCAATACATTTGATATTGGAGTTTTGATATGGCGTATCGCGTGAGTAATCTGATCGGTAGCTGTGTGGTGGTATTTGCGATGGGTGGTATTAGCGGACTTAGTTTTGCGGCTGAGGAAGTTGGTGCGACTCAGTTGGTACAGCAGAGTGCGGAGGTCAATGAAGCACAGCTGGCTGAAGAAGAAGGCAATGCACAGGCCAATCGTCGCGTGCACATGCTGAGTATACAGGTGGAAGATTTAAAGCGTGAGAATACGAACCTGAAGAAAGAGATGCTGCAGATGAAAAAGGAGCTTGAGCGTTTGCAGTCATTGGAGTCGAGGTTGATTGTGCTTGAAACGTTGGTTGGTGATGGGAAGGTTACTGAGGGTGGCGAGGTTGCAGTGACGGATGGGAATGTTGTTGAGAAGCCGAAGTATCAGTACAAGTATGATTTGGTGTGGGATCGTAAGAAAGTAAAAGTGCGTAACCCTGATGATGATGGTGGTATTTATCGTGAAGATCGTACGATAACTGATCCATCACGTGTTGGTGTGCGTGTGTTGTTTAAGAATAATGATTCGGTGCCGATGCGGTTTACGATACCGATGAAGGTGTATAGTAAGGAACGTGTTGGTGGTCGGCCTGACTCGAGAGATGAGTTGGGATCGGGGATTGAGAGTACACCTGTGCTACAGCCGGGCGAGTTGTATGAGTTTACGAAATGGATTCGTATGGATCATTCAACACGAGCGAAGTTTGTTGAGGTGGTTGATGTGAAAGGTTATACAACACCTATGGGTCAATGAGCGGTAAGTGGTTGAGCGACGACTGAAGGTGTTATGAAATTAAGATGATAAAGGCTGCGAATCGAGGTTCGCAGCTTTTTTTATAGGCCCAGTCAGGAGACTCGTTCGTCGCTTGGCGCTATTGTCCTATTGATTGGGGTGGGAGCTCTCTTGAAACCGATAAAGAATCGGGGTTATAGCGGATAATAAAGATGGCTGATCAAAAAAGCGGATCGTTCTGGTGGTGGATCAAATCAGCGAAAGCAAAACCTATTACGCGTGATGTTGGGAAGATCAGGAGCCAATATTTTTTCTGGCGTAATGAGATTTTGATCACGAGTATGATGGGGTATGCGGTCTTTTATTTTGTGAGGAAGAATATCAGCGCAGCGATGCCTGGGATTGAATCTGATCTTGGGATTTCAAAGACACAGCTGGGTTTGTTTTTGACGATGCATGGGTTGTTGTATGGCACGTCAAAGTTGGTAAACGGCTATCTTGCGGATAGAGCGAACCCGAGGATCTTCATGGCGTTGGGTTTGATCTTGTGTGCGATCATGAATTTTGGATTTGGGATGAGTAGTGCGGTTTGGTTGATGGGTTTATTCTGGATGGTGAATGGGTGGACGCAAGGGATGGGATTCCCGCCTTGCGTGAAGATGTTGACACACTGGTTTACGCTGAAGGAACGTGCGACGAAGTTTTCAATTTGGAATATTGGGCATTCGCTGGGTGCTGCGATTATCGTGGTTTTTGCGGCATGGCTGACGACGACTTATGGATGGCGATATGCGTTTTATGTGCCGGGGGTGATCGCGATTGGGTATGCGGTATTGTTGTTGATAGGCCTGAGAGATGTACCAGAGACGGTGGGGCTACCTCCGGTGGATGTCTATGAGAAGGTTAGACGAGGCGAGATTGATAGTTTGGATGATGTGAGTGAGGAGGAAGAGGAAGCGTTGGAGAAAGCGGATGAGGATTTAAGTCCGAAAGAACATAATGCGTACATTATGAAGCATGTGTTTAAGAATCCATGGGTATGGATGGTGAGTACCGCGATGTTTTTTGTATACATTATGCGGTACGCGATTTTGGATTGGGGGCCAACGTTTTTGAAGCAGAATAGTGGTTTTGATTTGAGTGCTGCGGCTGGGTTAACTGCGTTATTTGAAGTCATGGGGATTATTGGGGTGGTGGCGAGTGGTTATATTACGGACTTGATTTTCAAGGGACATGCTTCACGAACGTGCCTGGTTTATATGGTTTTTTGTGGGGTGGCGTTGTTGTTATTCTGGCAGTTGCCGAGCGAGATGATTGGGGTGAAGGTTGGATTTTTGATTGCATCGGGGTTCTTCATTTATGGGCCTCAATGTTTGGTGTCGGTTATTGCTGCGAACTTGGCGACGAAACGTGCTGCGAGTACGGCTGTGGGTATGACGGGATTCTTTGCTTATCTTTCAACGATTATTTCGGGCGTTTTCTTAGGATGGATGGTTGAGAAGTATGGATGGAACATCGCGTTTGCGATGATGTTTATTGCAGCGGTCGCAGCGGCGGTGCTTTTCCTTGTTGGTTGCTTTACGGATGATAGCGGACAGAGTCTGCATTCGGAATGATGTTTTATCGATAGCACGTGATAGATATGTTGTGCGGCAAGCTCAGTTTGAATGTAAAAAAATCTGGTTTTATTTGACGGGTTATGTTACAAACATAGATGGTTTTCGTGCGCCGTACGAAAACGATAAGTAGGTGAGATGATAAGGGATGTCAGGGTGTGGTTGCAGGTTGAGGTGATGGTTGGGCCGGGCGCGTTTCAATGCGTTTGAATTGAATTCTCAATGTTAAGACCAGTTGTAGGTCTGAAATATGATTGCAGACGTCTTAAGTGTTAGCTGTAATGATTTCGGGGCATTGAGAAGAGCGATGACGCAGACAGCTAAGACATTGAAAGGAGATAATGATGGTGCAAAGCATGCAAGAAACAGGCTTAAAGGCGATCGTGTGTGTGATGGTAGCTGTGATTGGGTTGAGTTTTTCAATGGGGATGGCAGAAGAAAAGAATCCGGGTATCTCGGTTGGCGGTGATACATCGAGGACCCCTGTGAAATATGGAGATAAAGAAAAAGAGAAGAAAAAGGAAGATGATAAAAAGAAGGAAAATGCTGATTTTATCATCAAGTTGCCTAACCGAACATCGACGGTGACTTACGATTCGGATAGTCGGAGGGTGAGGCATTTAGAAAATGAGGTTGATGATTTAGAGGATGATAATGATCGCTTACGTCGAAAGGTTAATGATCTACAAAGTCAGTTAAGCAATCAAGAAAATATCAACAAACAAATTGTTGACAAAGTTAAGTCGATGGATCGTGAGATCAAGAATTCACAAAATGAGAAGGATGATGAACTTGAGAAAATGCGTGAGCAGATGCTGAACATGACCCGGTCGGCAAAACAGTCTGGTGAATCGGCAGCACGCCAAAGTGTGGCAGCACTCAGGATGGCGATGGATTCAGAATGGGAGTGGGGATATGACCTGATGAGAGACGAGCAGATGGGTGAAATGTACTTCCAGCATGAAGATGGGAAGACGAGCACACAGCGGTTTTGGAGTGTCAATCGGAAGAAGATTGGTGTGCGATCAATGTTCCAGAATACAAGTGAGAGAACGGGGAAATTTTTCCTGAAGTTTGCTGTGGTGGGTAAGGAAGAGGTTGAGGGGATACCGGAGACTGGAACGCTGCTTGGTACGACTGTTTATACGACGCCTGAGCTGGCACCGGGTGAGACTTGTGAGTTTACCAAGTGGGTGCCTGTGAAGAATTCGAACGATGTGAGGAGTGTGAAGGTTGTGGGCGTGATGAGGCGGTTTGAAGTTAAGAATGCGAAGCCGAACCCTTGGTGAGAAGATTGATGTTGTAAAGAGGGGAATAGAGGGGGGGGGATGCCCTGCTCTACGATGGAATAATTGAGCTGATATTAGGTTTGATGAGAAGGCTGCGACCTAGCAGAAATCTAGGGAGCAGCCTTTTGATTTATGGAGAGAAAGGCTTGATGGGGGAAATATGACGTATGTCTTTATTTGATAGGGAGATGTGGGACCAGGCTGATAGGGGGTAAAAAGAGTGGTATCGGTAAGGTTTCAGGAGGAGCAAGGGAAAGCCTGTAGATAGCAAAAAATAGGGATGAGATAATCTTCAGTAAGTGTGGAGAGATTTACCAAAAAGAGCGTGGATTGGCTACAATGTGACGCGAACAGATGTATGAAGCTGACACAGGGGACAGTGGTGAGGGGGAGTGGCTGTCAGCGGCTCGAAAAACTCAAAGCGCATGGATATGGATTGGAGCGGGTCGTGGGTCGAGCGATTTGAGTTGAGCGTAAAAATGAGACGAATCGGCAGCGGAATAAAAGGTATTCTGCAGCTGACGATTGTATGAGTGCAGTGAACAACGAAGAAGTTGAGACTGTTGGAACAGGAATGATATGAGTAGACGTGTTCTGATAACAGGTCTTGGACCGGTAAGCGGTCTGGGATTAGGCATTGATGAAAACTGGTCAGCGGCGACGGAAGGTCGCGGGGCCGTTAGACGGATAAAGAATTTTGATCCGAGTGGTTTTGCATGCCATGTAGCGGCAGAAGTAGCAGAACTGAAGGTGAAAAAATTTGTGCCCAAGAGTTACCGCAAGGCAACAAAGGTGATGGCACGTGATATTGAGATGGCGGTTGTGGCTGCGGACTTTGCGGCAAAGGATGCGGGACTGGCAACGCCTGGCACGTTGGATAATGGCGATGAATGTTCGTATGATCCGGCGCGTGTTGGCGCTCAGATTGGTGCTGGTTTGATTGCTGCGGATATCAATGAATTGACGATGGCGTTGGCGGAATCGAAAGATGCTGACGGCAAGTTTGATATTCATAAATGGGGCGAAGAGGGGATGCAGCATTTGACGCCGTTGTGGTTGCTGAAGTACTTGCCGAATATGCTGGCGAGTCATGTGGCGATTATTCATGACACACAGGGGCCGAGCAATACGATTACTTGTGGTGATTCATCAAGCGGCTTGAGCATTGGCGAGAGCATGCGTGTGATTCAACGTGGTAGCGCGGATGCTGGTTTCTGCGGTGGTGCTGAATCGAAGATCAACCTGATGGCGTTTATGCGTCAGGAAATCAGTGATCGTTTGTGTAATGATCTGAATGAGATTGATGGTGGTGTTGCGAAGGTATTCGACGAAGCATCAACTGGTATGGTGCTTGGTGAAGGCGGAGGGATTGTGATTCTTGAAGCACTGGAAACCTATGAAGAGCGCGTGAAGTCAGAAGGCCACGAGCCTTATTGCGAGCTTGCAGGTTTTGGTGCGTCACAGACGGTGCATCGTGAGAGTCGTAACTGGAAGACTGATCCGAAAGGACGTTCGATTGCCAGTGCGATCAAGATGGCTATGCGTGAAGGTGGTGTTGAAGCAGACGAAATTGACGTGATTTACCCATACGGCAGCGGCATGCCAGATTATGATGCTGGTGAAGCTGCGGCCCTGAAGGCTGTGTTCGGCGAGCGTTTATCAGAGATCCCAGTGGTGGCGATGAAGTCATTATTGGGAAGCTGTGGCGCTGGTGGCGGCGCGTTGGATGTATGTATTGCGGCGAAGAGCGTTAAGGAAGGCATAATACCAGCGGTCGTAGGCCGCGAGAATCCGATTGCCGGTGTTAAGGGTAGTAATGCGAGCGAATCGAAAGAGATTGGTTGCGCATTGGTGCTGAGCACGGGTGTTGGTGGACAGAACACAGCGATTTTACTCAAGAAACACAGGGCTTAAAAATAGCCTGGAAAGGAGCTTCCATTGGGCAGAGACCATCGCAAATTAAGAGCATTCGAGGCAGCAGACACACTCGCTCAGGTCGTGTACAAGGAAACAGCGGATTACCCAGAAGAAGGTTTGAAGACCATTCTTCGTAATGCAGCGATTCGCGTTCCTACAAACATTGTTGACGGTTGCGCTCGTTCAACAATGCGTGAGTACATCAATTGCCTGACGGTTGCGTTTGGTGCATTGCGTGAAGTTGGCTACCTCGTCGAGCTTTCCGAGAAGTTGGAATACATTGACGAAGAACGTTACGAAGTGATGAACGATGCGTATGACGAGTCAGCAAAGCTGCTGGCTGGGCTGATCCGTTCTCTGAAGGAACGCAAGAGTGAGTAGAAGAAAAGCGAGTGAGCGTGTGGTTGTGACCGGCATCGGCTGGATCACGCCACTCGGTCACAGTATTGAAGAAGTATGGGGGAACCTGCTGGCAGGTAAGAGTGGTATTGGGAAGACGAAGCATTTCGATGCGAGTACGTTCCCAACGACTTTTTCTGCGCAGGTGAAGGATTATGACTATCGCCAGTATGTAAAGCATCCTGAAGTGCATGAGGGTGTTGGTTTAAATACGGCGTACGCACTTGGTGCAGCTGGTCAGGCTTGGAAATGTGCAGGCCTTGATGAGTTTGAAGCTGAGGGCAAGTTGAACCCTGAACGTCTTGGAATTTATCTTGGTTCAGGCGAGGGATCGCTGGACTTTGATAATTATGTTGGTTCGAACCTCCAAGCTTGGTCGGCTGATGATCGTGAGATCGAGTCAGTTAGCTGGGCAGAGATGGCGAAGAAGCGATTCGAGACGGTCTGTGAAAATGAGCAGGAACCTAATATGCCACTGACGCACTTGGCGTTGGAGTTTGGCGCGATGGGCCCTGCGTATAACTGTTTGACTGCATGTGCTGCATCAGTACAAGCGATTGGTGAAGCGACAGATATTTTGCGTCGTGGTGATGCTGACGTGATGATCACTGGTGGTGCCCACTCGATGATTCATCCGTTTGGTGTTACTGGTTTCAACCGCTTGACTGCATTGTCGAATCGTAACGATGATCCGACGACAGCTAGTCGGCCTTTCAGTCTTGACCGTGATGGTTTTGTGTTAGGTGAAGGTGCAGGGATCATGATCCTTGAAACACTTGAGCATGCAGAAGCACGCGGCGCAACGATTTTGGCTGAGATTGCTGGTTACGGCTCAACTGCCGATGCTTATCGTATTACGGATATGCATCCAGAAGGTCGTGGTGCAGGAGGTGCGATGACAGGTGCACTCACTGATGCAGCCCGAAGTGTTGCTGAAGTGGACTATATTTCAGCACACGGCACAGGTACGAAAGAAAACGACTCGATCGAGACGAAAGGTATTAAGGCGGTGTTTGGTGAACATGCACCGAACGTGCCGATCAGCTCGGTGAAGTCGATGATGGGCCACTTGATTGCAGCAGCAGGTGTTTGCGAAGCAATCGTTTGTGTGCTTGGTATTCGTGACCAGAAGTTGCCACCAACGATCAACTTAAACAATCCGGACCCAGAATGTGATCTTGATTACATTCCCAATGTATTCCGTGAGAAGAAGGTTGAAGTGTGTCTGACAAACAGCTTTGGTTTTGGCGGTCAAAATGACACGCTAATTATCGAAAAAGTCTGATTGACTCACAGCATTGATTATTGACGATAAGAGCAGTCAGAAGGCTGCTCTTTTTTTAATTGAATAAGTGATCACCAGAGGCTGTTTGGGAATAATATGCACTAACGGCCGATTAGAATTGTTTACAGATGACGTGAATCACTAAAAGGGATAACGAGAAACGTTATGACGTGGGAAGCCTGGTTTGTTGTAAGTGTAATTATTGTGACGCTAATCATGTTGGCTCGAAATATCGGGCCAGCAGACATTGTGTTATTGGGTGGCTTAACTGTGATAATGGTCATCGGGTCGGTAAGTGGAAGTTATATGCTGCCGAACTATAAGGAGGCAGTGCTTGGTTTTGGGAATCCGGGAATGATTACTGTGGGCGTGTTGTTTGTTGTGGTGGAAGGTTTAACGCAGACAGGCGCAATGGCGAGATTGACGGGGCCGTTACTTGGGCTGCCTAAGACGCCATTGAGTGCACAGGCGAGAATGATTTTCCCTGTCGCAGGGATGAGTGCGTTTTTGAATAATACACCGATCGTTGCGATGTTTATGCCGGTGATTGACGATTGGTGTAAGAAGGTAAAACTCAACCCATCGAAGCTTTTCATTCCTCTTAGCTATGCGTCGATCTTTGGCGGAGCATGTACGCTAATTGGGACGAGTACGAATCTAATTGTCTATGGGATGATGGCTGAAAAGCCTGAGTTGCCAATGCTTCGGATGTTTGATTTAGCATGGGTGGGTGTGCCTTGCGCGATTTTAGGGTTGGCTTACATTTTAATTGCAGGACGATGGATGTTGCCTGACCGCGTGCCGGCTGTTTCGCTTGATGATGATCCGAGACAGTATACGGTTGAAATGTTAGTTGATCCGAATGGGCCAATGGTTGGCAAGACGATTGCCCAAGCGGGATTACGGCATTTGAGCGGTTTGTATCTAGCGGAGATAGACCGTGGCGATCGGCTTATGTGTGCAGTATCATCGAGTGTTGTATTAGAGGCTAATGACCGGCTGATTTTTGCGGGTGTTGTTGAATCTGTTGTTGAATTAAGAAAAATGCGTGGATTGGTGCCGGCTACAGATCAGGTATTTAAGCTCGATCATGAAGCGGCTAACCGTCAGTTAGTTGAAGCTGTTGTTTCGAATCGATGCCCACTCATTGGCAAAACGATTCGTGATGCGAAATTTCGTACGAGTTATGGTGCAGCGGTTATTGCTGTGGGGCGTGCTGGCGAGCGAGTTGCACAGAAAATTGGCGATATTAAATTACGTCCCGGTGACACATTACTACTTGAAGGTTCACAGTCGTTTGTTGATTCGCAACGAAATTCAAAAGATTTTTTCCTTGTCAGTGCTGTTGAAGGATCGAATCCTGTTCGGCACAACAAGGCATGGATCGCGATTGTTATTTTAATCGGCATGATTATTGCAGTAACCGCAGGCTGGTTGAATATGTTAACGAGTGCGCTACTAGCAAGCGCTTTGATGATTGCATCTCGTTGCTGCACGGCAAGTGAAGCAAGAAGAAGTATTAACTGGCAGGTTCTAATTACGATTGGAGCGGCGTTGGGGCTGGGCATGGCGATGAGCAAGAGTGGTGCGGCTGAGTATATTGCGAATGAAATCATAACAGTGATTGGCAACGAGCCAATTTTTGTACTCGCAGCCGTGTACTTTGTGACCATGCTTTTCACAGAAATCATTACCAACAATGCTGCAGCAGTTCTTGTATTTCCAATTGCATACGCTGCGGCTGGAACGTTAAATGTCGATTTCATGCCGTTTGCGATTGTGATTATGCTTGCGGCCAGTGCGAGTTTTGCAACACCAATCGGCTATCAAACCAACCTGATGGTCTATGGCCCGGGCGGATACAAGTTTACTGACTATATGCGGTTTGGCATTCCGTTGAACCTGATGTTTATGACCATGTCTGTCATATTGACGCCAATTGTTTGGCCGTTTTAATGATGCATAAAAAACACTGCAATGGGGCTAAGCATTGCAGTGCAGAAACAGATCAGTCGGTCCGTCATCATCTGTAGCTCGAACCTTTGAACCGACAAGGTATACAGTTCGTGCCACCCACTCTTGTTCTATTAGTCATACAGCGGGCTAACGGTTGTTGGTGGGACTTCTTCAAGTTGAAGTGTCGTATCGATGCGGAAGTTTGATTCATCGGTATGACGTTCGGCCATGAATACATCTAATGTGTATTCGTTACCCGGCTTTAAGCCAAGTTTTTTGGCTTTTGAATCAAGGTTAATTGAACCTGATGCTTGCGGGTGAATTGAGCCGAGATCGACCGCGAGTTTACCGTTGATAAAGACCCATACATCGTCGTCACCGGTGAACTTAAAGACCATTGCATAGTCACGCTCGTTGGGATCGGTGTATGTAAACTTTGTACGAACTTCGAAAGTCCAGTGGAAGTTATGCTGCTTACCATCTTTAGCGCGACCTGAATTTCCAAAGCCTTGCTTATCGATTGGGAAGAAATAGGTAGGACGTTCCTTTGCGAAGGTATAAACACCGCCTGGCGTATCCTGCTTATTATCAAGCGTAATCTTCACTGGGATGGCGATATTGACACCCGGTGTATTCTTAAACCATTGGTCAAAATTTTCTGGTGAAGAGAACGGTACTTTACGATATGGATCGTTAAAGTAATTCATGTTCAGATGTGGAACACCATCTTCACCTAATGTTTGTTCAACTAGATTTTTGTAAACATATCGTGATGGGCCTGACTGCACATACCACTGTGAGAATTGCCAGTGACCAAACGATTCGAAGTCTGGGTGTGATGATTTAAAATCTCGCACAACACCATGCAATTCGATTTGGTCTGCATTTGCTGTCGTTGCAGCACCAACCAATAATGTCGTGGCAACGGCCAAAGAGCTTATTTTTTTATACATACGATACCCTTTCGGTGCCTCCGATAGGGTTAGCCTCATTCCTTTGATTTATGTTTGGCCTGTACCTGAATCATGCCAACGTTACTGAATTGAAAGTTACGAAATAACAACTTTGCTGGCTAGTGATATTTGGTAATTTAGAGAATTGCATTTTTACCTAACCACTACACGTGCTATGTTTTTACATCAGCTGTATTACGTTTTAGCGTTCAACACGTCGCGGCATTGTTGAGGCAATGACTCGTATTTCAGATTGCTCCGCTGATTCGATCGATAGCGTATTATCGCGATCCGGCATGACTGTCAGATCGATTGAGCCTCTTTCAAGCACTAGAACGCCTTGCCTATCGATACGATGCCTTACATGAAAGACTGCTTGCGTAACTCCACCTAGTAGTGGTTGATATGTTTCATCTGAATCGAAAATGAAGTTACCATTATCATCCAAACGAACGTATAGTTGCTGCTCATCTTTGTTGTATTCAATTCTAACGAGACGTCCTTTGGAATCGAGCATTTCAAGGTAATTGCAGCTTATGGTGCTATCGCTTTCAGTGGCATCAGCATCAATTGAACGCGCACTAGTTAATGTTAGTGGGCCATGTGCAGTCGAGTTGCGCACCATCATAAGAAGACGGTTAATCACCATACGTGTTGCTGCTTGTGTTGATGCAGATTCAGCAGCCGATGCATATGCACGAAATGACGTATCGATAGCGACCATCGTTGCAGTAAGAAGCATTGCAGTGATTGCTAAAGAGAGAAGCATTTCAACAAGAGAAAGGCCTCTTTGGCGATGTATCACTGCTCGATTTTTTAAACGTTTATTATGCATCATGCTACTTTGTAATGAGATTTACCATGTTGTCACACCACCCTCGGTGTAGGTTGCGTAATGAGGTTTCAATTCAACAGGGCCTAGGATTCCATCTGGAAGTGGAATGGTTGGATCATAGGTTACTTGAATGACGCCAACACCATTTGGCGGGACTTCAGCTTCTAAATCGCCGTTCACTGAGGAAAAGTAACCAAGTGTTGTATTAAACTGCGGTGAAGTATCGCCCAATACAGGGCCTGTATTTGATTGGGGCGCAAAGGTTGTGATTACTGAACCAGTAACTTTTACCTGACCACGCATATCAATCAGGCCAGCAACAATTGTGCCTGAAAGTTCAATGGTTTCATTAGAGTCTGAAGGAGCGACAAATGTCCCCATTTCGATTGAGAAATTAGGTGCAAGAATAGCTGAGCGTTTAAAGAGTTTCTTCTCGCTTTCGGTAAGGTATGTCGAGTCATCAATTTTAAATTGTGTAAAGCCTGTGAAAGCAATTTTGTTGCGTGTGTGAGTATATTGTTTGGGTGAATCTGAGACGACAGCACCTTCAAAAAGGCAGTTTTCAAAGCGTAGATTATTTGCAGTTGTTTTTGATCCTTGCTCTGAATCAATTTCAACGCCATTAACTGTGACTGTTTTATCTGGGTGTTTGTAGTCTTTGTTATTTTCCTGCATACCTGCATAGTTGTAGTTGGGGTCTACATTAACAGTTGCGGTTTCAACAAATGTTACGCCACGGAATGTGCAGCCTTTAAAGAGTGCATTGGTTCCTTTTGGGATACGTACATTAGTGAAAAGCATATTTTCATAGACTGGACGTTCGAAATAATCGTATGGGTGAGCTGCACCATAAGGAACAGCTTCGAAGACGCCATCTGAGTTATATATCGCTTTATCAGGATCATGCGATGGGTTTGAGTTTACTTGTTGAAGCATTTGAGATTGGAGATCGCCGGTTGCTTTATTCCTAAACACTGTCACATCAAAACTATCTGCATCGAATTGATATGCATCATTTTCCGATGCATTAAATGTGAGTGGTGATTCCTGGTAGTCCGGAGTGATGGAACCCTGGAAATAATCTTGATATTCAGTATCTGCACCATCGGGACTAGCAGCACCGTCATTCCAATTATCACGATTGGCGGTAATGTAAACTTCGCCACGGATCTTGGTATAACGATCGCGTGTATCTATGACGCCATCGTTATAACCTTCACGATTTTGGACTCCGAACGTATCAATGAGTTCTATCAACTGAAGTGCATCGACTGTAACTACTCCATCTGATTCCATTCCTGACTGCGAGACTGTTACTAGACCAGTATTAGAGTCAATGCTGCCGAACTGCTTTAAAAACAAGTCAAACTCATCAATGTAGCCATCGCCATTTATATCCAGGTCTTTATCAAGATCGCCGAGTTCGGTTGGGTTATTTATATTGATCCGATTATCGCCATCTGTATCGTGGTTATCATCATCACCTATCAATGACCCTACGAGCGCATCAAGTTTTGCATCAAGGGCAGCATTTAAACCACGAAAATCTGAAACCATTTGAATTGGATGACCATTATCGAGATTTGTTTCATTAAATCTTGAGCCAATTGGACCGTCGATCATAACATTACGACCAACCATTATTCGAGAACGAGAAAGAATCGCGTAACGAATTTTTTTATCCATCTTCAGATCAATTTTGACTGATCGCGTTACACGTGTTGGACCTTCAGGACCATCGTGCGCTTTGACGGTTAAACGAATCCATGTGTTATCTAGTGGATTTGCTTTTGAAACAGGCGTTGCCATTGTTGAGAATGGCGGCCTCTGGTAATAGTTGGAATTATAGTCTTCATTCGCGAGTGGATGCTGTGCAAATGAAGTTTGGAATGTAGGAGCACCTGGCGCTGTTGCGATTTCACCAAAAAAGACGCTGTTTGATTGACCAAACCCCCAACTCTTCGATTGATATTGATAATCATGAACGATTGAGTTTACTAGTTCATCACGCACTGCAATCCAAAGATCGCTTGCATTACTGTCATCAATAATACCGTCACGTGTTTGAACGATTTTTGCGGCATGATCCAAACGGTAGAGCATGTAGTTCATACCGGTTTCGGCTGCAGCCAATGCACGGCTAATTTTTAGATGCGAGTCAGCAGTCGATAAATTTCCTTGGGAAAGAATTGCCATCGCTGCTGTTAAAGAACCAAAGATCACAAGAAACATCATCGCTAAAACAACTGCAGCACCACGTTGGCAATGAAGTTTATTTTTATACGAATTAGTATGTTTATATTGATACATTGGTTAAAACCTAAAGCCTCCGATTATTAAAAGCTGTCACTTACGCGTTACTATCCAATTCAGATTGGATACGTTGACCTGATTCTTTGTGTTTGGATCAGTGTATAAGACATCAACGGTTACACGTAATATGTCGGAATCCACTGTAAAAGGTAGTGGTATTGATGAACCAATATTATCTTCACGAACTTTTACAACTTTAACGACCTGCGACCAGTTCCCCATATCCGGAATCGTTTGACGCAGTGCGTTTATTGGTGGAGAAAATACCACCCCCTCGCCCTGCTGACCTAAGCCATTCACAGCAATCATTTTCCCTGCAAAATCATCCAAATCATCCATACGTTGGATGTTTGGTTTGCCATTTGAAAGTAGTTCGTTTGATTCAGGACCAAGTATCGCATCACCGGTAATCGGATCATGTATAGGCAAACTCAAAGTCAGTTCACGTACTTCATTTGCAAGTAACATTGCAGTGCCTGATTTTGCAGCCCAATCATTTTTTTGATGATATGCTTGTTGAGCAGCAACGATCGCGAGCACACCTGTACCTACAATGACAGTTGTTAACGCAGCTTCAATGAGCGTGAAGCCGGCACTTCTGTGTGAGTGTCGGCGTTTAACGCTTCTATGAGATTGTGTTGCTGCTCGGGTCAAATTAAATCCAATTCAAGTTTCCACATTCAGCTACTTGCTTATTTCACCAGCGTTGAGAGCTTGAAGATTGGCAGGATAATTGCCATTGCGATAAAACCAACAACCGAACCCATGAGAATAATCATGACGGGTTCGATCATGCTGGTTACAGTTTTGATGACTTCTTTGAGTTGGCGACCGTAATATGAAGAAACTTCATCTAATACTTCGCCGAGCTTACCTGACTCTTCACCTGCGGAAACCATTTGCACAACGGATTTTGGCAAATGTGGTGTTTTTTGCAGAGGATGAGCAATTTTTTTACCTTGTTTTACTGAGCCATGCACGGCATTCCAAAGTTTTCGGAAATGCCGGTTGCCTGAAATCTCACCTGTAATTGCGAGCGTATCAAGCATCGGTACACCTGCGTTCACAAGTTCACCCATAGTTTGTAGTGAACGTGAGATATAAAGCGCTTTGAACATTTTTTTGAAAATTGGAATACGCAATTTCATAGAGTCCCACCACCATCCACCTGGTTCTGTTTTTACAAAGAAAAGCAGAGAAACAAGACCGCCGATCATGGCGAGAATAACAGCCCACCACCATTCAACCATAAATTCTGAGAGATTCATCAGAAAGATGGTTGGCCAAGGCATTGCGGCTTCTTTACCTTCAAATACTGCTGCAAAACGAGGCAAAACGAATGTAAGCAGAAAAATTGTAACTGATACAGCAAGGCCACCAATCACGGATGGATAGATCATTGCGCCGATGACCATTGCACGTGTTTCAATTTGTTGTTGCAAATAAGCTGCGATACGTTCGAGCATTTGAGAGAATGAGCCAGACATTTCAGATGCGCGAACCATGTTAATGTACAACGGACCAAAAAGTTTTGGATGCTTCGATAATGCTTCTGAAAATTGTTTACCGGATTCTACATCCTGCTTGATTTCGTGAAGGATATTCTTAAATTTTTGATTTTCAACTTGATCAGCAATACCTTCGAGAGCAGCACGGATAGAAATACCCGCACGAATCATAACGGCGAGTTGTGTCGTGAAGTTAAGAACATCACGCTGGGTTGGACCAGATTGATAATTGAGCGCTTTGAGACGATCACCAAGTGAAGCGGTAGATTTGTTCGAAACTGGCGTCAGTTGGAGAACAATATTGCCTTGGTTACGCAACTGCTGAGCAGCAGTAAGCGCATTGTCCGAAGTCATGATACCGACGGAAGTTTCGCCGGTTGAGTTCTTCATTTGGTATCGGTAGGTTGGCATCTATCCACTATTCCGTTGACTGATCTGTATTAATTCATATACAACGATGATTCATGTTTAACTGACAGCAGCTAATCGATGATTAGTTATGCCGCTAATGCGCGTTCGAGTTTTTCAGGGTATGCAGCTTGTGCGATTGCGTCTTCACGTGAGATCATGCCGTTGAAGTAGAGTTCAGCAATAGCATTATCAAGTGAAGTCATGCCAAGTGAACGGTTGGTTTCAATCACATTAGGAATTTCAAACGCACGATTTTCACGAATCAGGTTACGAACAGCTGGTGTACATAGCATCACTTCGACAGCTGGAACCATACCTTTTTTATCAATACGTTTAAAGAGAGTTTGCGAAACAACTGCTTGCAATGTGTTCGCTAACATTGAGCGGATTTGGTTTTGCTCATCAGCTGGATACATATCGATAATACGTTCGACGGTTTGCGATGCATTGACTGTGTGCAAGGTAGAGAAAACTAAGTGACCGGTTTCTGCAGCAGTGATTGCTGCAGCGGTTGTTTCCAAATCACGCATTTCGCCGACGAGAATAATGTCAGGGTCTTGACGAAGAACATGACGTAAGCCTGATGCGAACGAAGGTGTATCTTCACCTAACTCACGTTGCTCAATCATGCAACGATCAGAAGTTAGCGTGTATTCAACGGGGTCTTCAAGTGTGATGATGTGTTTTTGATAACGATGATTCATCGCATCAATCATCGCGGCTAGCGAAGTAGATTTACCTGAACCAGTGTCACCGGTTACTAAAACGAGTCCACGCGGTAAGTATGTAAGCCTCGTGATTACTTCTGGCAAGTTAAGAAGCGAAAGTTCTGGAATATCTGTTTTGATTGAACGCAATGAAATGCCAACGGTACTACGTTGGTAGTGAGCATTAACACGAAAACGGCCGGTGTCTTTGATTGCATATGAGAAGTCAACGTCTTTAACTTTTGCGAAGACTTTCATGTTCTCTTCTGTTGCCATATGTTCGAGCATGGCCATGGTAGATTGAGGTGTGAGGATTGGATAATCCATAGGCATCATGACGGTGTGCACACGAGCCATGGGTGGATGACCGGCTACCAAATGAATGTCTGAAGCATCGTGTTCAAGTGCTGTCGTGAGGATGTTGTCGAGATCCATTCTTTGCTCTCTACCTAAGGCGTTAATGATCGGGCACACAGCACACATATGGGCGCACTATGCACCGTTCACTGAAACGAATATCGGCCCCAGCCAAAGAACGAATAAGATCAACCTCAAGTCAAGCGTCATTACCTGAACAAGCTAGTTTGTATAGGTATTATGTCTGCTAGAATCGCCACAACCGTTACAACCCAATCAGCAAAAACGTGAAAACATCTTCAGCCAACATCCAGTTACACAAATCTATTCATAATCATTGCGCAAAAAAAAGCAGCCCATTGAGCTGCTTAATATCAATTCTAATGCTATATAGCTTTTAGCCTTTGCGGCGTTTTGCCAAACAGAGGGCACCCGCTGCAAAAAGAATCAGGCTTGCAGGCTCTGGGACTGGATTAACTGGGCTACCAGTTCGAGGTTGCTGCGGCTCTGGTGGCTGCGGCAATGTAAAACTATAGTCAGGTCGAGCATTTGGCGTTGCACCTACACTCGTTGGGCCACCAACATTGACTGGACGATAAGCATTTTGCGCTTGCCCAAGGAATCGGCTGTTGATGTAAACAGGTGTTTCATTGACACCTAAAAGCGTAGCTGTACGTACCGATCCGAGTTTATCGAAAATTGCATAAACTTCGGCAACACCATTTGAAAGCTCATCAATACGAATAAGCTGACCTAGTGGTGTATGACTTTCTGATGCACTTCCCAGAACGCCGTAATTTGCACCTACAGTTACAGGCTCCAGATATTGTCTTGGTACTGAACCAAGCAAATTCTGAACAGACTGGAACTGGTAAGTCGTGCCATTGACAGCGACATCAGCTGCAAACGGTGCTGCTTGTAGAGAAGTGGTACCCAAGCCGACAGTCATAATAACTGCGGCCCCCATTAATCCTGTGATCTTTTTCATTGTGTCTCTCCGAATCGACTTCCCATGATTACTATGTCGTCTCAGAGCAACAGCAACGCTCAAGAAATGACAAACCACGCACCGAAAGTTATCCCGCAACATTATCGGCACCGACAATGCAGCAATCCCGTCCCCTAAACTTCCAAGGGTTTGAACATGGAAAGTAAAACCGATTTTGTGCTAAATGCAAGCCTCTCTTAATCACATTATACATCTTGCGAGGCCCTAAGAGTAGTTTTATTGATACAACTAGCGTAAACATATCTAATCACTACATAGATTGCTGGAAAAATCGTTACAAACCTTACACGCCGAATATTCTCACACTTACCAATATTACCTTATTTAACATTTTGGCAAATAATCTTCATTCACTTCAAATTACGTGTAGGTCCGATTTTGTGAAGACAACAATAAAACTTGACAGCCAACAGCAGGAAACAAAAAGCACACGGCGATTAATTGCCGTGTGCTTTTAGATTTTTAACGGCCTTGGAATTTTAGAATGATTAGCTGATCTGTTCTGCCTTCAAACCTCGGCTCATCAATTTTGTAATACCTTCTAGTGGATCAAGCCCTTCGAACAGGACTGCATTAAGTGCCTGAGTGATCGGCATCTCAACTTCATACTTGGTTGATAGCTCAAGCACTGATTTGGTTGTAGGTACACCTTCAACAATACCGGGGATAGATTCGAGAACTTCTTCTAGTTTTCGCCCTCGACCAAGCTGCTCGCCACATGTACGGTTACGACCTGTTGGTGAAAAGCAAGTTGTTGCCAAATCACCTACGCCAGAAATCCCGAAGAAAGTCTCGCGACTTGCGCCCATCGCTAAACCCAAACGTGTGATTTCAGCCAAACCCCTTGAGAGGAGAGCTGATTTTGCGTTAATTCCTGCCTGCAACCCATCTAACATACCTGCTGCTAATGCGATGACATTCTTAGTTGCTCCGGCAAGCTCAACGCCAAGTAAATCATTGTTGGTATAGACACGGAACCAATGTGTATTGAACATCGTTTGAAGTTCTACGGCAAAGGCTTCGTCCTTTGAGGCAGCGCAAACTGTTGCTGGCAAACACTTTGCTAATTCATCTGCCACTGATGGGCCGGAAATGCATGCCAATGAACGATCTTGTTTTCCAACCTGAGTGAGCACATCTTCAATGATTTGAGTTGGACGAAGAAGTGTCTCGGTCTCTACACCTTTTGAAAGTGACGCGATTGGCACTCCAGTGGGAACATATTTTTGCAAACGAGTCCAGACACTACGCACAAACTGTGTTGGTACCGCACTGATGATCACATCTGCATCCGCAAATGCTTTGTCATCCTCAGCAGTGAGCTTAATCGTGTCAGGTAGCTTATAGCCTGGCAGGTAACGCGAGTTCTCACGTGTCTGAATCATTTCAGCGGTGTAATTCGCAAATGCTCCCCAGATAGTTACGTTATATTCTTTATTGACAAGGAGTAACGCCGACACTGTCGCCATTGCTCCATCGCCAATGATGGTAATATTTTTGGTCATATCAACTCTTTTCGCTTGGGCTCTCGATATCTCTATGTCTCTTCGACGATCCGCACAGCATCTCACACAGATTTATAGAGCAGCTACCCTCGGCGGCAAGCTGCTGGGTGTAAGACTATGTCATTCTGATAGTTTCGAGGGATACTGGCAAGCTGTGTGGAAGATTACGATCTGATAAATTGACGCAAATTATATGAACCACTACCCATATATCTTTCGTATCATGTCTACCAACTCATTCGACTGAGAATTTATGTTTAAATCTCAGGCGCGTTTAGGGCTGTTAATCGCCTGAATATGAGAGATTTATAAAAGTAGAAATAGAGCGACCAGCTTTAATTGCCGAGAAATGCAGAGACAACGTTCTCATGGCGAACGTATTTGAGTTTTGTAGCAGGTGCACGAGTGCCATTTAGTTAACTAAAGCCACATAAACTCAAACATTTTTTACTTACTTGGTCGCAAGATTTAGGTGCGTTAATCTGGGTTATTTATTAAGATAGGCGCACATATCCATGGGGTGAGCAATATTTTCCACCCGTGAGGACACAAAGTCAGGAACAACCGATTCAGGAGCATGACGTTGACAAATAGTCGAGACTTGAAGATTCGGAGAGGCGTACAGTTTGCAATTTTGGGAATTGCGATGATTGTGACCTTCCTGAGCGGGTGCGAGACGGATTCATTTTTCAATCCGGCAGTCGTAGGTCGCTGGGAGCACACTCCCGTCTCATTACCAATTTTAGAGAGACTGGATGTTATTGAGGGCGAGGATACTTCTTCACTTGCTGTCACTTCTGTCCGTCCAGAAGACCTCATACCAGACGTTCGCGAATACGTCATCGGCCCGGGCGACTTGCTCACCGTAACCGTATTCGAACTCGTCTCACCAGGCGTCGAGTCTGTACAGACACGTCGTGTCGATGAAACCGGCATGATCCGTCTGCCAATCATCGGCCCTGTCCGTGCTGCAGGTCTTAGCTCCAGTGAGCTTGAAAAAACCATCGGTAAAATCCTTGAAGAGAAGAACATTCTTCGCAACGCAACAGTCAGCGTTATTCTTCAGGAATCCCGCCAGAACACTTTCAGCGTCATCGGCGAACCACTTCAGGGTGGTACCGCGATCGGCACGTACGTGATTCCAAAACCTGACTTCCGTCTCTTGGATGCTCTGGCTTTGGCACGTGGTGTACCCGGCCGTACAAAGCGTCTGCGTATTTTCCGCCAAACTCCACTTACAGCTGAAGTCGCTGGCGAAATTGATATGCAGAAAAATGAAATGACTGAGCAGCAACCCGTTGCTCCAGCACCAAGCAATCCGTCGAAGCTCATTGATGAACTTCTTGAAGGCATCGATGATAATTCTGCAACCGAAACTGCTGCACCCAAAGCTCCTTTAAAAGAAGCACCCGCAGCAATCGAAGGTGGTCTCGACAGCAGCAACAACAGCCCACAATGGGTGTTCGCTGGTGGAAAGTGGATCAAAGTAGGCGAAACAGTTGCTGACGGTGCGACAACCGAACAAATTAAAGAAGCGGATGCACTCGGCGAGTTGATCACGCAACGTATCATCGAAATCCCATACGATCAGCTTCTAGAAGGTGACATGCGTTACAACATCGTCATCCGTCGTGGTGACGTCATCCGCGTTCCAGACCCAACTGCTGGTTTCGTCTACATCATGGGTGAAATTGCACGTCCCGGTGCATACACCGTTCCTGGTGAAAGAGACCTCACGGTGAAGCAACTCATCGCTTCTGCTGGCGGCCTTTCACAGCTCGCAATCCCTGAACGTGTAGACCTCGTTCGACGTATTGCTGATAGCGAAGAAGCAACCATTCGTATGAATGTTCGCTCAATTTTCGAAGGCACAGAGCCTGACCTTTACCTCAAGCCAAATGACTTGATCAATGTGGGCACCAACTTCGTTGCGACGCCACTTGCAGTCTTCCGTAACGGCTTCCGTATGACTTACGGCTTCGGTTTCATCCTTGACCGTAACTTCGGCCCAGACGTCTTTGGCCCAATTGACACAGTTCAATAATTTCTAACTAAGATAGTTAGCAAAACAATTAGTGCGGCAAGATTTAACGATCTTGCCGTCACATTCGAAATTTGAATCAGTCTTCAAGGTGCCATCTGAGGTGGGAACGAACTTAAACAAGTTCAATTTTCAGATGGCACGTAGGGCACGGATCGCCCAGTGCGGGGCAGGATGCATTCTTTTCCGCACCAACAAGACAACATCCAAGGAAGGTTTACGACTGCAGCGTGTGCTGTAGCCGAAGGTTTATTTTTGAACCCGTATCAATACGATCTCGTAAAGATCAGAGGGTCAATCAAACACTGAAACCCAAATAGCCTCAGATGACTTTCATGCATTTTCTTAAGCATCATATGAGGAACGAGTAGAGCAGTCAGAGGATGGACAACCCGATCCAAACACAAACACCCAAATCAGTTTCACTAGCTAACGCTTCGCTGATTCCCAATGAATTTAAGCCTTGGGCCATAGCGATTGCCATCAGCTTTATTGCGCTACATTGGGCATTCCTTTGGCGTATGTATCTGATCGCTCGTTCAGATAACAACTGGTCACACGCATTAATCGTGCCAGTCATCTCACTCTATTATATATTCCAACATCGTAACCGACTCATGGCCACCCAAGCACGCGTCTGCCTGTGGGGCCTGCCCTTCCTTATCCTTGGCATCTTTAGTTATATCTTTGGTGTTAATCCAATTCGTAATTTCATGCTCCAAGGATACGGCATGATTCTTGGCCTTTTTGGCCTCGTGCTATTCCTACTCGGCCCCAAAATAATGCGGGTACTTTGGTTCCCCATTTTCTATCTAGGCTTTGGCGTTAAGGTATCTCAACGAATCTGGGAAGAAATCGCAGTACAACTCCAGTGGATCGCCGCCAACTGTGCGACAGTAACATTGAAGTTTTTCTCTATCTTCATGGATTTTGAAGTCACAAACAGTGGCACGACTATTAGCCTGACTCAAAACAAAATTGATCCTTATAGCGGTATGCTCAGGCCATTTACAGAAAGCCTCAATGTTGCTGAGGCTTGTGCAGGCTTACGCATGCTCATGGCTTTCCTCGCCCTCGGTGTCGCAACCGCTTTTCTTTGGAAACGCCCAACGTGGCAACGCATCATCATGGTCCTCATGACCGTTCCAATTGCAGTCGCCGTAAACGTTGGCCGTGTCGCTGCTCTTGGCTTACTGACACTTATAAATCCTGAGCTAGCTAAAGGTGACTTCCACCTTTTCATCGGCATGCTCATGCTTGTTCCTGCTCTCGGCCTCTACCTGCTTCTTGGCTGGATCATGGACCACATCGTCATACAAGAAAAGCCTGCGGAAGATCCTGAAGAAACCTATAAACGTCAAGCCGCACAACTCGCTTCCGAGCGTGTTCCACTTGACAAAATCAACATTGCTAAATTGGCAACATGGTTAGTAACTGGCGTCATCAGTATCGCAGCAGCCAGTGGCCTATATCTGTTAATGATTGGAATCACCCCTCCAGCATTGCCATTAAGTGGTGCTGCAGGCCTTTTGGCTGGCGCCCTGGTAAAACTTTGCTGGACATTACTACCACCAACTTTTGTTGCTTTAGGCATTGGCATTATCGCATACCGCTTCCTCTCCACAAATAGTGACAACAACATCCGCAATATTAAGCTTGCAAATACTGCTGCATACATCACAGGTGTTCTCGTAGTTGCGTTCATTGGTTTGGAAAGCATCAATGCATACACAGATTCAGTCTTGTTTAAAGAAGCTGTTCCACCACGTCATCAACTGATGGTCGTACCTCGTAACCTTGCTGATTGGAAACTCAAACATGAAGACCCGCCACTCAGCAAAGAAATTCTGAGCGAACTTGGCACTAAAAATTATGTCAGCCGCAATTACGAAAACACATCACTAGGTATTGATGACCCACAACGTTATGTACGCTTCCACTCTGCCTATTACACAGGCACAGTCGATACAGTGCCGCACGTCCCTGATCGTTGTTATGTCGCAGGTGGTGCACAAGCAAATAAAAGAGGAATCGCAAAGTTATCTATCAGCAATATGGATTACTTCAAAGATGAAGACATCCCCGGTGGAACGCTTGCATACAGTACGATTCACAAAGGTGAAGTCCGAATCCCACAAACCAAAGACATTCCTGCATCATACATGATTTTCACGCCTGCGAACCAACCGAAAGGGCAGGAACGCAAAGCAACTGTCATGTACTTCTTTGCGGCCAACGGTAAGTTCTTGGCCACCCCTGATGCAGTGCGTCTTAAAGGTACAGAAACAAGCGATAAATATAGCTACTACTGCAAGATCGAAGTCTTGGTGCAAACCGGCGACCTTGATCGTGCCAAAGAAGCTGCTGAGTCATTCTTATCAGATTACATGCCTGAAATCATGGCCTGCCTTCCAGATTGGAAGGATGTTAAAGATGATAAATGGCCCAAATAACGATTATTCATAATCATTGATTTTAATCTTCGTAATAAACGAAGTTGAGGATACAAAGAGGAGTCGGTTAATGGCCGGTCGCGTAAATACAAAGTTCGTCTTCATGCTCAGTGCTATCATCATATTCATGGTGCTCGCACTCGCTGGTGTCTATTACAAAACTGTTCTCAAAAGCGCTTCTAACTTAGCAGCAAAAGGTGATCAGCTTGTTGAAGAAAACCAGTTATTCCTTGCGCTAAAAGAATATGGCAAAGCTGTTCACAAAGAACCAACTAATAAAGAATACATCGAAAAATACATCGCTCTTTTCCCAAAATTGCAAATCGATCTCACTGCTGATGCTCGCTTGTATCTAAACCAAGAAAGATCATTCAAGAAGCAGCTCGCTGAGATTACGCACGATACAACTGAAAAACAGATCGATTACTACGAACTGCTTTTCAGCTATAGCAATCTTTACAACTCCGCTACAGCTGCAAACATTCTGTTCACTGAAACTGATGAATGGCTAAACAGTGTCCCTGATGACATTGTCGCCATAAAATATCGTGGTATCGCCCAAACAATGCAG
The DNA here is from genome assembly GCA_016350165.1 of Planctomycetota bacterium. Taxonomy (GTDB): domain Bacteria; phylum Planctomycetota; class Phycisphaerae; order Phycisphaerales; family Phycisphaeraceae; genus Poriferisphaera. The sequence goes on from CP066225.1 coordinate 1,605,354, forward strand.
TTCAATCTCAACACACCTGAACGCGATCGTATTCAGGCTCTCGAAGATCTAACCGCCGCAGCCAAAGCATTCCCTGAAGATGCTGATATTCCTTACTTCTTATCAAGCCTTAAACTATTCGAATGCTCGCTTCTAGACAGTGACCAAGGCAATCGTGAGCTAGCCGCTCAATACCGCCACGAAGCACAACAGTACACCGATCAACTTCATGATCTCGCTGGCGACAATCCGAAGCATCTCATCCGTTATGCAAATCAAATCATCAACCCCAATTTCATTCCTCGTATCTCAGCCATGGCTAATCAAAGCACCATCGATGCCGCAAACAAGCTTTACGCTGAACGTATCGAAATGGCTAAACCTGTCATCGCTAACCTCGTCGAAAAAGCCAATGCAAATCAAATCATCAGCCAATACGATTTGATTAAGATCACAAACCTCTTACGTCGCACCCATCCTGAAACAGTCAAGGTTGATGATCGTCAAATTCCACAAGGCATCGTGACCTCAGTACAGCTTCTTGAAAGCGCACTCGCAAGCAAGCCAAACAATATCATGATTCTTCATGAACTCGGTAACCTATACCGCATGCAAGGACAGATTGATTCTTCATTGCCATTCTTTGAAAAAGCAATGAACCTTCCGAACATAAATACAGCAATGAATTTCCTGCGAGACCAAAGATACCAACTCAACGCGGCTAAGAATGTCGCTGAACTACTTATCGCAAAATCCGCATCAGCTAAGGATGAATCTGAAAAAGATAAGGTCTTTGCTTCAGTTGAAAAGACAATTGACTACATCAACAAACGTGCAGATTCACCTTCATTAGGTGAAATTCTCAAAGCAAAACTTCTCTACGCACAAAACAAATTTGAAGAAGCAACACCACTTCTCGAAAAAGCATATAAACAAACTCGTAACACAGATCCGCAGCTTATGCAGATGACTGCTGAAGCACGCCTCAAGCAAAACAACTGGGGGGCCGCGATTCAAATTTACGAGGATTACCTCACAGTTCGCCCAACCGACACACGTATTGCATTGAAGCTTGCAAGCCTCTACACAACACACAAACAGAGTGAAAAAGCTAGACCAATCATTAACAAGCTACTCGAAATCGACAACACAAACCGCACTTTCCTACTGCTACACGCAACCGTGCTCGCATACGAAAATCAGATCGACAAAGCGATTGAAATCTATAAGTCACTCGATCCTGAAAAAACACCAGCGTTCTATGACATGCTCACCCAACTATATCTTGCCAAGAAAGATACAGCCAGCGCAAGAGAATCTGCATACAAATACTTTGAAGCAGAACCAACTAACCTCAACGCACTGCAAAAAGCCCTCTCATTGACCGATACTCAAGATGAAAAAAATCTGCTCATTCAAATCGCGAAAGATGCGGGCGCTGAAGAGCGTACTCTCAACCTGATTGCAGACAAGCAACAAGGTAAACTTGAGAACCTTGATCCAACCCAACTCGCTTCACGCATAAACGAAGGCGTCGATGATCCTTTCACTAAGTTGATCAATGAAATCCAAGTCTACGCACGCAGCAACGACCTAGATTCTTTAAGAACAGCCATTGCAAAAGCTGCAGAGTTGGAGCCTAAGCACCCTGATGTTCTGAAGCTTCAGTTCAACATCGCAATTACTGACAAAAAATATGATGCTGCTGAACAACTCTTGCCAGACATCATTGAACAAAACATCGACAAAGCACAAGGCAACACATACAGAGCTAGACTTGCAACAGCTAAAGGTGAATTCGAACTCGCTGAAGCAGCATATGATCGGGCACTAGCCACTGTCGAAGTTAACTCAGATCTTTGGGTTAAATACGGCCAAGTTCTTGTCTACAACAAGAAACTCAATGAAGCTGAATCTGCATTCAAAAAAGCGGTTCAACAAAAACCAGACAATGTCAATGCTCATCGCGGCTTGGCGACTGTCTACCTCCAGCTTAACCGTGGTGCTGATGCACTAAACCAGATCAAAACGGCTCGCCGCTATGCTCCACGTAGCGTTGATATTCTCAACATCTACCTACAGCTTGAACAGCAATTCGGCAACAAAGAAACTGCTACCGAAATCAGAGAAAAGATCGCCACAGCAAACCCAACTGATATTACAAATCGTCGCGCTCTTGCAGGTCTTTATGCTGAACAGGAACGCTTCAACGATGCGATCGAATTAGCACACCAACTCATCAAAGATGAAGGTGAAAACAGAACAAACATCTCAATCCTTGCAGGTGTTTATGCTCTGAGCGGCAAACCTGATCAAGGTGAAACCGCAATCCGTCAATACATCGCAGGTCTCATCGACAAAGACACAATCGCAGATCATCTCGTTTTGGCTCGCTACCTTACTCAGCAAAATGGTAACATCCAGGCAACCCTCGCTGCTTACCAGAATGCTATCGACATCGAAGATGCTGAAACAAGAGTCGCCAGCCGTGAACTCGCTGACTTGCTATTCTCAAGAGGCCAGTACCCACAAGCTGCTGAAATCTACAAGGCTATTTCTGAAGGCAAGCCCGATGATGTCAGAGTTGCACTTCGCTTGGCTGAAACCTACATCAAGAGCAATAACTTCGATAAAGCTTCTGAAGTACTTTCAAAAGCGGATCCAGACAAACTTGAAGTCGGCGTATCTGAAAGTCTCAACCTTCAAGCAATTATTCTTCTCAACCAGAATAAATCTGAAGAAGCAATCCGCCTCATGACACAAGCGATAAGAAACGACCGCGAAAACGGCCGCCTTCACTATCAACTCGCAAGAATGCTCAGCACACTCCCTGATCGCACTTCAGATGCAATCAAGTCATACAACAATGCGATTCAATACGCACCAAACTTAATGATCGCACGCCGCGAATTGGCAGCATTGCAGCAAAGACGTGGCCGTCCAGACGAAGCTATTCGTGAACTGCAAAATCTCTTATCAATCAATCCAAAAGATGCTTCTGCAAGACGTCAGTTACTCGTAGTTCTACGTGATGAAAAGAAAATTCTCGAGGCAAAGACCGTTGCACAGGAAGCGATCGAACTCACTCCTGAAGACCCACGTTGGTATTCAATGCTCGGCGACTTGGAAGCAGTCAACGGCAATTATAAAGCTGCTGTTGAAGCCAAAATGGTCTCATTTGACCTAGCACCAAGCGATCAAGCTATGACACGTATTGGCGAACTGCTTTTCCAAGCGAATCGTCCAGACAAACTCATCGAAATCTATGACTCGAACAACGAATACTCAACCAACATCCTTGCCAAAGCACATCGTGGCCGCGCATTGGTACTTCTCAATGATGCCGAGTCAGGCACCAAACTTCTCGATCAGGCTTTCGATGATTGCCAAAACTTCGGCCAACTCATGGCTATCAGCGCACAAGTAAAAGCAGCACTCGGCCAAGAGTATCTCTTCCAAAAACTCACAAACCAAGATAATGCTGAAAAAGCTGCTTGGGGCCAGATCATCATTGGTGAAACTCTCCTTAGCCAAAGAGATTTCGATCAAGCTATCGAGCTCTCAAATAGCGTCCTGCCACTTGTCACAGACGCTCTCAAGCTTCGCGCACTACGTACTATTGCGACAGCTCACTACATGAAGGAAGATTTCACCGCCTCTAAAAACGCTTATGAAACAATTTTAGAGGCATATCCTGATGATCTTGGTACACTAAACAACCTCGCCTACCTACTAGCTGACGACCTCAAAACCCCTGAACCCGCACTGCCTCTCGCCAAACGTGCATACGAATTGGCACCACAAAACGAACAAATCCTTGATACCTATGGCTGGGTATTGTTCTCCGCAGGTCAGCACGAAGAAGCCAAATCGATTCTCGAGAAGAGTGTCGCAATCAAGCCGATTGCTCCAGGCTATTTACACTTGGGCATGGCTTACAAAGAACTCGGCCGCTTGAACGATGCAATAAACACATTAAATCAAGCTGTTGAATTCGCAAATAAAAATGGTTCCGAAGAAATCGCTCAGGAAGCCAATGAGCTCCTGAAACAATTGGGTCAGTAAATAACCGAAATAACTGCAACTTTTGCAATATATAAACTTATCGCTGAGGGCTTATGGGAATGAATGCTGTGATAAACAACAATAGCTCTAACGTTCCAACCAATGCGGCTAATCCGCTTGGCAACAAATTCAAACCGGTCGATCCTGTTAAACTTCTTAGACAGTATCTCTGGCTACTGATCCCCGTGTGCTTATTAAGCCCAATCATTGGTGGCGGGGTGTGGTTCACATGGATGACGGTGAAGCCAAAATGGACGAGCCAGCAAATGTTTGAAGTACAAGCTGGTGGTGGTGATGTACGTGATACAAACATCAACCCGTTCACTGGTAGCCAAATAAATATCGTCGAAGCTTACATGAAAACGCAAGCAATGCGTATGAAGTCTGAGCAAATTTTCTCTAGTGCTCTAAATTCGCGTGATATCAAACAAACGAAATGGTATCAAAGCTTCAATGAAAATCGGCCAAAAATGATTGAATCATTGGAGGAAGATGTCATCAACGCTTTTGTACCGCGTGATTCACTCTATATCGCAATGTTAGCCAATACAAAAGATAAAGATGACAGCCGCATTATTCTTGCAGCGGTTCGAGATGCATACCTTCGTAGTATTAGATCAAGTAATGAAAATAATCAACTTGAATCCGAAGCTGCATTTGTTGAAGAACTTAAGCTAGCTAACCAAACTATCGACAGGCTCAACAAAAACATTAAAGCATATGCTATTGACGAAAGCCTCGTTATTAAGCGTCAATCTACTGCTGACCTAGAAATTAAAAATTATACAGAGCAAATCGTACAGCTTGAATCTGGCTTAGCCATGATGAAAAAGAGCTACGACTTGCTGATCTCTCAGCAATTAACTGGTGATTATTCACCTGAAGATAAATCGACTGTTGAACAAGATCCGCTTATCTTAGGCCTTACGCAGCAAGCTAATTATCTTGAAAGTGATCTTAAAGCTCACTTGCAAATGTACCCCAAAAACCATCAAACCTCACGCTATAAGCAACATCAATACGACGAGATGCTCGCTAAATTGAACATTGAGCGTGATCAAAAACTACGCGAACTCCAAGATGCATCTATCTCAGCAACTTCCAATCAGATAGAAACCCTGCAAAATCAATTGGCTGAGTTACGTCCTATGCTTGAAGCAGCCGAGAAAAAGCTAGCTGACCTCAGTGCAAATATTCAGATTTACGAGAATTTGCTCACAGAACGTGACACCGAAAATGCAAACAAAGAACTGACCAAGCAAGCTCTCAGTAATCTTCGCCTTGCCAAGAGCCGCAAAGACTTGAATCGAATTGATGCTGTTGGCGACGTAACTGAGCCAGAAATGACGTCACCTAAATTACTGGTCGTCGTTCCGGGCGTTACTTTCTTACTTGTAGGCCTCACAGTTGGTCTAATCTTCCTCAAAGAAATGCTCGATCAGCATGTCAAGAGCCCAGGCGACGTTAAGCTTATTGCCAACGCTGAACTCCTAAGCGTCATTCCAAACTCAACTGAAGACAAGAAAAGCAATGCAGCGGTTGAACGTATCGTTTCCACACAACCTACCAGCCTTCTCGCTGAAAGCTATCGTCAGACACGCACAAATATTCTCCGCAAAATGGAACGCAGCGGCTACAAATCACTGATGATCGTAGCAACTCAGCCCGGTAGTGGAGCTTCAGTCAATACGCACAACATTGCTTGCAGCCTCAGCGCCAACGGTAAAAACGTCGTCATTCTAGACGCCAACATCCGTAAAGCTTCACAGCACATTCTTTGCGATACAAACTGTGATCTTGGCTGGACAGATATCCTCACCGGTCACGCAGACATTTCAACTGCGATCGTAGATGGCCAAGCTGGCGATCCAAGTCTTCTCGCTCTTGGTTCAGGCAACATCAAACCTGAAATGCTCGAAAGCAAAGCTTTCCGTAAACTGATCACAGACCTTGAAGCTCGTTATGACTACGTCATCATCGATGCTCCACCACTACTCCTGACTTCTGAAAGTCAGATCCTTTGTAAGTACGTGGATGCTGTTGCAATCGTTGTGCATGCTTCACAGGATAAACGTGGCATGGTTGAACGCCTACAAAACAAAGTACGTGGCAATCGTGCAGAATTGCTTGGCATCATCCTCAACGCTGTTGAATCAAGTGTCGGTGGCTACTTCAAGAAGAACTACGAAGCATTCCATCGCTATAGCTCTGATTCTCAGACATCCAACGTTAGCCGTGCGGCTGCCGTTACAGCGATGCAGGATCAAACCGACAACAATGCCTAATTTAGGCTGATATCTTCGACATTATTCAGTACTCATGATCGAGGTGTTTAGTGAGTTGTAAAACAATCATTACTGGCGGTGCAGGATTCATCGGTTCGCACCTGACCGAGCGACTTAAAGCTCAAGGTCGCAACCTGATCCTCATCGACAACTTGTCGACAGGCAGACGCTCAAACGTCGAAGCACTGCTTGATGACAAGTGCAAGCTCATCGTTCAGGATGTTAGCGAAGCCTTCAAAGACGAATCCATCATGGATAACGTCGAAGAAGTCTATCACCTCGCTGCATCCGTCGGTGTCAAGCGCGTTGTCGATGACCCCACTGGAATGATCCAAACCAATATTCACGATACCACCCTCGTTCTTGAAGCTGCTGCAAAAGCAAACGCTGCTGTACTCGTGACCTCATCCTCCGAAGTCTATGGCAAGTGCCCTATCCTTCCACTTCGTGAAGACATGGAACTTGTCTACGGCCCAACCACCGCTTCACGTTGGTCTTATGGCATGAGCAAAGCCATCGACGAACATCTCGCGATTGATCTCCACCGTAATCGTGGCCTCAAATCAGTCACCGTTCGTCTCTTCAACACCATCGGCCCACGCCAAGTCGGCATGTATGGCATGGTTGTTCCAAACTTTGTTCAGCGTGCAGTTCGCAAGCAAACCATCAACGTTTATGGTGATGGCAAACAAACTCGCGCTTTCTGCAACGTTCGCGACATCACTCGCGCAATGACCGAACTCATGGCATCAAAAAAATGCTACGGCGAAGTCTACAACCTTGGCTCTACCGTCGAGATCACCATGAATGATCTCGCTGATATGGTCAACACAATTGCCGACAGCGATCAAGGCAAGCAGCACATTCCTTACGAAGAAATCTACGGCAAAAACTTTGAAGACCCAATGCATCGTCTACCCGACACATCCAAAGTCGAAGACGCAATCAGCTTCAAACCTCAATACTCACTCGAAGACACGATCAAAGAGCTCGTCGCTCTTGAGCAGAAGTCTCTCGAGGAAGAACTCGTCAGCTAACCACTAAGGACACAACTTGAGCATAACAGCACTGGCACAATCCAACATCGACGGCGATACCACCATGAACATATTGGCTACTCTCAAGCCATTCATGGGTGTGTTCTTCATCGCCTTCTTTGGTGCATTGATTGCCACCCCGCTCATGCGTTTACTCGCACTCAAGAACGGCATTGTCGATTGGCCTGACTTACATCGCAAAAACCACATCGAGCCCATCGCCTATCTCGGCGGCATCGGCATCTTCTTCGGTTGGTTCGCAGGCGTTGCTTTCTGTTACATCACTCAAGCTTCAGAAAACGCACACCTCGACCTCGGCATGCTCATTAGCATCATCCTTGGTGCACTCGCAATCACACTCACAGGTCTCTTCGACGACGTCTATGGCATCAGCCCACGCGTCAAAGTCGGTGGCCAACTCTTCGCCGCCGCTGCTCTCGCTCATCAAAAAATCGGTATCCACCTCGTCGAAAACACATGGGCCATCTTCGGCCTCCCCGACTTTACCGGTGCATACCACATTCAATACATCCTTGGAACAGCCGTCATCGCGATCTTCGTCGTCGGTGGCTGTAACGCTCTCAACCTCATCGACGGTCTCGACGGCCTCGCCGGTGGTGTCACCGCAATCTCTGCTGTAGGTTTCCTCATTCTTGCAGGTCTCTCCGCAAACGACGCCGTTGAATTCAGCCTCATCCTCGTCATGTGTCTCGCTATCATCGGCGCAACACTTGGCTACCTCCCATACAACTTCAACCCCGCATCCATATTCATGGGAGACGCCGGCTCCCTCTTACTCGGCTTCCTCTGCATCTCCACAATCCTCCTCTTCTCAAAGACAGGCGACCAAGCTCTTAAGCTCGTCACTGCCTCACTCATCATCTTCGCACTCCCCATCACAGACACATCACTCGCCATCTTCCGACGCAAGATGCGTGGCAAACCAATCATGTCTCCTGACAACGAGCACATGCACCACCTCTTCCGTCGTTCAGGCCTCTCTGTCAAAAAATCGGTCCTTGCAATGTACGCCATCGCCACAATGTTCGCCGTCATCGGCTGCGGCATGGTCTACCTCCAATTCGCTTGGACTTACATGCTCGTCGTCGCAACACTCATCTACACATACATCCTCGTCATGTCCTACAAATACGGCCACAAGCTCGCTCTCCTCGACAAAATGCGCAAAGAACAGGAAGCCGCAGAACAAGCTGCACAACCTATCCCTGCAACTGCTGAGTCTGCTTCCACTCCTGCCGAACCAGAAGTCTAATCCTTCCCACCTACAGACAATAAGATAACCCACTCTCCAGCCACTTTTCATCACGCTATCCCTTTTTCTCATTCCAAGAAAACCCACCCTCATTCTGCAATTCCACCTTGTCACTAAAGTCATCCAAACGCCCAAAATCCCTTGTATTTACTTCTAAAACTGCATCAAAAGAATTTTGCTATTCATACACTTATTTTCATTCTGCCAGATGACTTCTCTCAATCCCCCTCCTAAAGTGAATCAACAGCATTAAAAAACACCCGCTTCTAGCAGGTGATTCTTTGAAATCCCAGCAGGCTCGCAGCCCTATTTTCTGGTAGCGGACGCATTGCTAGCACGCTCGCAGCCAGCCGCTTTTTACAACTCGCGAATGTAGCAAGCGGGCTAAGGACCGACTGCTTCAACCTGTTGTGTAGATAGATCAAACACGCCCGTAGTACTTCATTGAACTGCGAGCGTGTTTTTTTATGCGCATCACCGCCTTTACCAACCATTAATCTCCCTGCCCCTCTTCATATCGCGGCGGATTCAAAATCTGCAACACCAGTAGCGCAATCACAACAAACGGCAACGACAACATATACGTAATCGATACCGCACTACTAAAATCACTCGGCTTCCATATCACCCACCCCAAAAACAAAACCAAACTACCCAACACAATCAGCCACAACTTACCCATAAACTCAATCCGCGGTGCCCAAACCAATCCACACTCACTGCACTCCCTCACCCCCAACGGATGATTATGGTTGTACTGCTTCTTCGTATGCATCGCTGTTTTTTCATGACAGCGTGGACACACCTCGCCCGTATGCCGATTCCGTCTAGGCCCATCTTCTCTTTCATTCATAACAACACAAGCTCCTTTACCCCCATATTCATAAATCTAATTTTCACCCCAACCTTCATACTCAGCCGTTATATCAAACTGCACTTCAGACTCTTCAAACCGACACTTCGGCTCACGAGGCATATAAGCCTTCAACCGCTCATACATTCTCTCGTCAATGTTATAACAACCATCAATCACCTCACCCTCTTCCAATCTCAAAACCTCTCGCATAAGATCCATATCAACCCCCTGCAACTGAATTTCATCAACTAGCGTCCCATTATCCTTGTCATAAAAATTCAGGTTATAGAAAAGCTGTTTCACCTTATACACGTACCGCCACTTGTACCAATGCTTCAATTGCCTGTATTTATAAACAAAAAACTTGAGATTCATAAACAAATCTTACCTGCAATACCTTTACGAACAAATCCCCCAAACCCACAACACTAGCCTCACCTCACCCCATGCTCATATAATCTCAATATGCCTGAAACAATTCCACCCAATACCGCCCAAATCCTCGGCATCTTCGCCAGCCTCCCCAAAACCTATGGCTCCCCCTCCGCCTCAACTTGGCACCAAAAACAATGGACCTCCGCCATTCATAAGCAACCCGTTCACCAACCCATTCAACTCTCACAAGAAAACCTGCAAGGCGACGCTCAAGCCGACCTCAAAAACCACGGCGGCCCCCATCGTGCACTCCTTCTCTACTCCTCAACCCACTATCCATTCTGGCGTAAACAACTCGACCGCCCCACCCTCCCCTTTGGTGCCTTCGGCGAAAACATCACCGTCTCAAACTTCACCGAAAAATCCATCTGCATAGGCGACACCTTCACCCTCGGCTCCACCATCATTCAAGTCTCCCAACCCCGGCCACCTTGTTGGAAACTCGCGCGTCTTCATCGCATCAAACATCTCCCCACCCTCGTTCAGGAAACTGGCTACGCAGGCTGGTACTGCCGAGTCCTCCAAACAGGTACCATCTCACCCTCCGACACACTCACACTCACCGATCGCCCATGCCCCGACTGGTCCATCGACAAAGTCGCACGCCTCAAATACCTCCCCGACAAAGGGCTCCCCGAATACACACAACTCGCACTCAACCAATATCTCCCTCCACATATCCGCGACCGCTTCAAAGCCAAAGCCGCTAACCCAAACTTCACGCACGACTCCGCCCCACGACTCGTAGGCCCTAACGAAAACTAAATCATCTATCCCTCGATTAGAACTTAGCCCTCAAGAAGATAAAGTAACCCAGCAGCAGCACCGCAAGTATCGCAGTCGTAGGCGTAATCTGCCTCACCTTCCCAGCCAACAACTTAATGATTGGGTACGCAATAAATCCAATCGCCATCCCATCACCAATCGAAAATGAAAACGGTATCCCCACGATAATCAAAAACGCAGGGATCGATTCTGAATAATCATCCCACGCAATCCGCGTCACATTACGAATCATCATCGCGCCAACAATCACCAATGCAGGCGACGTAATCGCCGGATAACTCGCAATAATCTCAACTACAGGCGTAAAGAAGATCGCCAGCAAAAATCCAATCGCAACAACCACCGCCGTCAAACCAGTTCGTCCACCCTGCTCCACACCAGCCGCAGATTCAATATACGCAGTCACCGTCGATGTACCCAGACATGCACCCACTGTCGTACCAATCGCATCCGCGCCCATCGCTTTACCCACGCGTGGTATCTTCCCATCCTTCGTAAAACCAGCCTGCTCCGACACACCAATCAGCGTTCCCATCGTGTCGAACATATCAATAAACAAAAAGATAATGACAAACGGAAACACAAACTGCGTAAACACATCACCAATATTCATCGCCATAAACGTCGGCCCAATGCTCGGCGGCGTCTCCACTACACCCTTCGTTACAACCGCATCCAACTGAAAACTCGTCATTAGCTGTGACTGCGCCACAAACTCAGCATCACCATAACCCATCGCAGGCAAACCAAACTTCAAACACACCGCAGTTACAAACGACGCAATAATCCCAATCAGAATCGAACCCTTCACACCACGATCATGACACGCCGCCGCCACCAATAGCCCAACAAAAAATACCAACAAGTCAGGGCTCAAAAACTTATCCGTGAGCGTAATATACGTCGCATCATGTGGCTGAATCACCGACGCATTCTTTAAACCAATAAACGAAATAAACATCCCAATACCCACCGCAATCGCGTTCTTCATCGAAAGCGATATCGCATTCATCAACGTCTCACGTATGCCCACCGCCGTCAGCAACATAAACATCAACCCTGCAACAAACACAACCCCCAAACCAATCTGCCAAGGCTCGTCATACCCCGCCTGCACCAACGCCGGCACCAACGTATACGCAAAATAAGCATTCACGCCCATCCCCGGCGCCAACGCGATCGGATACTTCGCCCAAAACGCCATCAACAACGTCGCCCCAGCCGATGCCAAGCACGTCGCCATCGTCGCCGCCCCAAAATCAATCCCCGAGTGGCTCATCATCGTCGGCTGAACAAAAATAATGTACGCCATCGTCAAAAACGTCGTGATCCCCGCCACAACTTCGATACGAACATTAGTATTGTTTTCCGAAAGCTTAAAGATCTTCTCAAACATAAACGCTCACACTGTTATCGCAGTTTGCGTGGTCATCACCCGTATGAAAAGTTCATGTTTCGCCAGCAGTTCACAGTTAGGACCTGCTTCTCACGAAACGACACACTGGTCAACGAAGAAATAATCTCGCAAATCGCATTAGGAATGACTGATTGATTGCGATTCTGCATGACCCTGTCCCCCCCAATTAGCACTCTTCCAAGGCCATACCCCCAAAGCATAACATCTCCCAAAACCCAAACAAATCCCCCACCAACCAACCACCAAGCCAAGTACCCATCAACTCTCTCCCTACCCACGCACATCCCACGACACGATTTAGTGAAGCAACACCCACACGTCCACTCACCAACCCACGATACGCTACAGTGAAACAATCCCCAAAAACCCAACCAACACACTCCCTGCAACTCAAGTAGCCGCCGATCCACGATCGGCGTGCTCATGCCCCAACACCCCTCACCACAACCCCAAACCAGCGACACGCTTCAGTGAAACAAAACCTCCACTCCCAACCACCAACCCACGATACGCTGTAGTGCAAAAACCAACCCTCACTCCGCAGCAACTCACCACCCCCTCAAACACACAACCCCCATCCTTCCCCATGTTTTTCGCTCACCCCTCAATAGCCCGCCCGGCTCCATACAGGGCCCCATCAAATCTTCCTCACATAAACCACCATCCCCCCACCCAACACGCAATCCCCAACCAAACCGCGCGCAAAATCACGCATCCCCCTCAAAAACCGCTCCATTTTTCGCCCATTTCTGACCATTTCCAACCCATTCCGCGCCGTTTCTGTCCATTTCCACCCCATTTCTGCTCATTCTTGACTACGGGTTTTCCATCAAATCACTCAAAACGCGCGCACAAAACCGACATCCACACACCATTTCTCACCTGTTTTTCCTCATTTCCACCCCATTCCAAACCCAAACCACCCAAAACCTGACATTCCGCCTCCCAAAGCTCATTTTTTTACCCCTCAAAATCGCCCTCGCCAAAACCAACTTCCAGAAATTTCGTGCGCGCCTCACCAACCCACTACCTCAAACCACATCTATCATAATGACCCGCAACCCACACCTTCTCCCCAACCCGCACATACTCAGCCCAACCACCTCCCACACCCGCTTCCCTACCCCCTCAACTTGCAGCCAGCACCCCGACTGCTACAATTATCATTCGGCCAAAGCCTCCTGGCATGGCTGTAACTGCAGTTTCTCAGCACGGACCGCTGAACGACTGTCTCAATATTGTTAAATATTCAAGATCGCTCAGACCGATCCCTCCTTTTCAGGTACTGCATGATGCAATCCAAGGGAGCCTCGGCCGCGATCACTAAACTTTTTCAACGCCCTTTAATCCGGTAGCGCAGGTTTATCAGCTCGATATGGCAAGCTGGTTACAAGGGCCCCTACCAAGGAGTTTCTCAGATGGCATCACTTGTCAAGGATCTGGTTGAAGCTGGTGTACACTTCGGACACCGTGCAACTCACTGGAATCCAAAAATGGCGCCGTACATCTACGGCAAACGTAACAAAATCCACATCATCGACGTGAAAGAAACCATCAAAGGTCTTCTGCTCGCTCGTAAGTACATCACCAAAACCGTCTCAGGCGGCAAAGATGTCCTCTTCGTCGGCACCAAGCGTCAAGCTCGCGGTTCACTCCAGAAGCATGTCGGCGATGTCGAAATGCACTGGGTCACTGAACGTTGGCTCGGTGGTACGCTCACCAACTTCCGTACAATCCGTGAGCGTCTGAAAAGACTCGAAGAACTCGAGCGCATCGAAGAGTCTGGCGAAATCGCTAACTACTCGAAGAAAATGGAATCACAGCTTCGTCGCGAAAAATCAAAGATTCTTCGCAACCTCGAAGGCATCCGTAACATGAACAAGCTCCCTGGTGCGATGATCGTCATCGACCCAAGTACAGAGCACAATGCTGTTAAGGAAGCCCGCAAGCTCGGTATCCCAACCATCTGCCTCATCGACACCGACAGCAATCCTGATTTTGCTGACATCCCAATTCCAGGTAACGATGACGCAATGCGTGCAATCGACGTTGTGGTTGCAAGCCTCTGTGCTGCAGTCGCTGAAGGCAAGCACGCTCGCACTGCTCAAAACGAAGGCAAGGACAAGAAGGGCGGCGACGCTCCTAAGCCACGCCGTCGCTCAAACCGTGCACAGTTCTCTGCTGACGCAAAGCCAGCCGAAGCTAAGCCAGCCGAAGCCGCACCAGCTCCTGAAGCTGCCCCAGCGGAAAAAGCTGAGTAATCAATGACCAATACAACCCGGTTGCCCAATCGCAGCCGGGTTTGTTTTAAACCTCCCCCTGTCCACTGCGACGCTTCACTCACACACGCATAACATCAGCTCATTACACTCAACACCACAACACGCATTCGGACACTGATCAGTAAAACAACTCAGTCACTGCCTATTCGCTGCGACTGATTTAAACACCAGATATCAACCCTGTTTTCTCCAAGGAGATAACCATGGCGACAATCACCGCCAAGGACGTAATGGCACTCCGCAAGGCTTCTGGCCTCGGCATGATGGAAGCTAAGAAGGCTCTCACCGAAACCGGTGGCGACATGGAAGCAGCTAAAGAACTGCTCCGTAAAAAGGGTCTTGCAAAGATGGACGGCCGCACAGACCGCGAATCTGCTGAAGGTAAAGTTGCAATCGCTGTTTCTGATGACAAGAAGAAGGGCGCAATCGTCCTGGTCAACACTGAAACCGACTTCACCGCTAACAACGACATGTTCATCGAGAAGGTTCAGATCATTGCTAACCAAGCATTGACGAATGATCTCGGCGAAGTCGCTGTTGATGATTCAATCACAACACTCATCGACGACATCCGCGTGACCACCAAGGAAAACGCACAGTTCGGCAAAGGCATGGTCCTCGGCGGCGACAACGCTACCATCGGTTCATACCTTCACTTCACCGGCAAAGTCGGCGTCTTGATCGAACTCGAAGGCGAAGCATCTGAAGAACTCTGCAAAGATCTCTGCATGCACGTTTCAGCGATCAGCCCTGCTCCACTCGGCGTGAACGAAGACGAAGTTCCTGCTGACATCCTCGAAAAGGAACGCGAAATCGCCAAAGCTCAAGCCATGGAATCTGGCAAGCCAGAAGAAATTGCTGAGAAAATGGTTGAAGGCAAGATCCGCAAGTACTTGGACGAAGTGACTCTGATGCGCCAGAAGTTCGTCAAGGACGACAAGAAGCAGATCAAGGATATCCTCCCAGCAGGTGTATCCATCAAGAAGTTTGTCCGTTACCAAATCGGTGGCTAAGACATACGACTTGAATCTAAAGAATCAAAAAAGCTCTAAGCATTGCTTAGAGCTTTTTTTTAATATCGATATTAAACCGATTCTATTAAAATGCTGCAACGTGAAATAACGTGGAGGCATCATGAACAAAGAATCGATTAAAACCGTGCTATCGGTTTTCATCATAATCTCGACCATACCTATATATTATTTGGCCATAAACGATGGTTTTAGCCAAAACCATAAATCTCGTTACATTTGGGGGTTTATGGGCATACTTATTTTTACCACAAGCTTGATTACACTTTTGCGTTTACATTTCAAGCGTGACAACCTCCCCGACATTCTCCATGACTTCCGCAACCACATCATTGAATGCGATCCGGTACAACTATACATCTGTTATGATAGTACAGACGCTGGCTTAGTTATGATTGTAACGTATCAGAACAAAATTGATCGGCCTGTAGATCTCGACTTGAGCATATTGCCGGGAAAAGAAAATGCGCAACATAAACAACTAACCTTCAAACACATTCAGATCGAATGTTTACCTGCATGTATCGGGCAAATACATCTGCCAGTGGATTACCCAGAAGAATTGGCTGGTACCAAGTTCACATGGTATCTGGGTGGTACGACACAATTACCCGAGGGGCATGGCAAGTTTATTCGAACGCATGATTATCAGAAAATTAAGAAGCCTGCAGATTTTAAGCCTCCACATACAAGACGTGAGAAGATTTTAACTGCAGCAAGTTTGGTGCCGGGCATGGGCACTTTTTCGATGATCTCTCAATTGGCGACAGGATCACATATGAGCGTAACAATACAGTTGCCAGAAAAGATGCTTAATGGCTCAGAGCCTGGAAATCAACAGGATATTACACAAACGCATATCTGGGCGATGGGTGAGCCGATACCACGTGATCTGCATCCGAATGTTCAGAAAATGAAGCAATATCAATAAATGTGCAGTATTGGGGCAAGGACTTAAATCGAAAACCTTTTTCAGAGCGTCTGATTCTGATAGGCTAAGAACTGCACACGTTCTAACGGGAGGCTTATGGGCATGCAAACGATCATCAAATCTATCATGTTGGTTTTGGCTATAAGTATTTCTTTTGGCTGCACGGTTGAACATGGCATTAATCGGATTGAATCAAATT
The DNA here is from genome assembly GCA_016350165.1 of Planctomycetota bacterium. Lineage (GTDB taxonomy): Bacteria > Planctomycetota > Phycisphaerae > Phycisphaerales > Phycisphaeraceae > Poriferisphaera. Next base: position 1,621,930 of record CP066225.1, read on the forward strand.
ACACGAAGATGATGGCTGAGGATCATATTAAGATCAGCATGATCGGTACGAGCGTCATGCATGATGGAAACTTTACTCAAAACGAGTATCAAAAAGCGATGAACTCGCACACGATTACCGCGAGCAGTGACAATTACAACGGCGGCACACTTGTTAAACATGGGGTTTCAGTGTCCTCTGAAACAAATGTCGGCGCGGTCGGCTGGTTGATGGGGTTGAATAAACCTTCGGATAAACAGCTGATTTACATGGCTGAGTTTGAAGATCGCGTTCGTGCATTTATTCAAGATCGATTTAAACATGAAGTTGATTCGTTTATCAATTTCCAACCTTCTGAAAAACAGGTAGCTTGGCCCGGACGTGAAAATATCAGACAGTTTATTTTGACTGAAAAATTGTCAGGCTGCTTTTATGTGTATTATCATCTGACGCGCGTGCCTGATGGTTTGTTTGGTGAGAAGTATGTGGTGAGAGGTCATTACACATTGTTTGGACCTGAGGGTAAAATTAAGCTGGAAATTAATACGAAAAACATGTTGCCTGAGGGGATGAAGATTCAGGATACGCGTGATATTGAGCATCAGGAACATTACTTCAAAGCGATTGAAGAATCGTTAACGGATTTTGCAGTATTTTTTGAAGAGGCATTGCATCCGGAAACTGAAGATAAATAAAGCATTTCCAAGACGCGCGAGAGAAATATAGATTGATACTGCTTGGGGTTGATTCTTATACCCGTGGTTGCGTCGCAGACTTACACTGGACGGATCATCTGACAGGGAGGCAGTATGAAACGTTCACTTCTATTATCGTTGGTTGGTTTGTTGATTATGGTTTCGATGGGTTGCGCTTCGCCTTTGGGTGTGACGAAGCATGATGCAAAGTATATGCGTGAACTTGTTGATCGGCAGGCGAAAGTCGGGCTTGCGAATGTGACTGTTTTGCATACAGGGAATGCGTCGAGTGTGATGGATTATGGGCCACAAACGACGCAGAGCGCTGAGTATATCTTGAATGCCAAATCGGATTTCAGTTCACTGTCTGCATCTGTTTTTTGGCTGACGAATTTGACGGATGATAATAAACCAACTGAAGCACAAGTTAAAAACATGCGGCAGTTGGATGGGAAGGTTGTTGCGAAGTTAAAAGAACGGTTGCCGAATGAGATCGTGCCGCTGATGGATTTCGAGAAACTGCAACCAACGGTGAATGATGAAAAAGGTAAACAGGTTGTCTCGTTTGTCAGAAATAATCAATTGTCGATTGCATTGAATGTGACGTTTTACCTTGGGCATAAAGATGTCACGATGTTCAAGCGACAAGCTGCGGTTTATGGGCATTGGGATTTGATTGACCCGAGCGGCAATACGAGGTTATCGATTAAGACGGTGAATATTTTGCCTGACGAAGTACATGTCAAAGACACACGTGACTTGGAAAACCAGCGTTATTATGAAGATGCGATCAATGAAGCTGTAACTGATTTTGCAATCCACCTCTATGAGGCGCTTAGTCCTGAGTCGGTTCCAACATTTGAGTAACAACAAAAATTTATTGATACCGATCAATAAAATATGGAGTGATTATGCGTCATTTATTGCTAATTGGGCTGTTGGTTGGCTGTATTGTTCTAACACTCGGCTGCACGACTTCACATGGTATTGAGAAGTATGATGCGAAGTACACACATGCGTTAGCGGAGGATAAAGCCAGTACAGGTATTGTGAATATCACGATTCTGCATGCGGGAAATTTCGATCATTCAGGCATGTTTGGTTCTCATCATGCGAAGATGGCGATGAGGATTGCAGGCAAGGCAGATGAGATGACAGAGCGGGATAACCGTCCGACGTACGAACAGGCGCGCACGATGAAAGCATTTGAGGAGACGATTACGGAAGCGTTATGTGAGCGTGCTGATGCGGAAGTTTCGTCACTGCTAAATTTTCAGCAGGCGAAGCCGATGATTAGCTCGACAAATGAATTGCATACTTCTCAGTTCATGCAAAGATATCGATTGGATACAGCGATCGATGTGACATTGGAGTTGACGAAACAGACGATGGGGCCGATGGGATCGAAGCATGTGGTGAAGGGGACATGGCGACTTCTGGACCCGGACGCTCAACAACGATTGGTGATTCACACGACGACGCCGATAGCTGAGGGGACGGAAATAGCGGATACACGTGATGCTGAGTATCAGAGCTATTATCTGGACGCAATCAACGAAGCAGTGAACGAGTTCTCAATATTTCTGCATGAGGCACTGAGCCCGAAGTCAGAGAACCCGCTGGCGGAGCTTGTGCCTGTAGAGTGAGCTGAGTCGAAGCTGAAAATACAAAATCTATGAGCCCGGATGCTGATGCGTTCGGGCTTGTCATTTATGCAGATAAATTGAACTGTACCCCAAGCGTACCGGAACACTATTCGTACGTATTTACCGGTACAGTTAGTTTTATATAACCATTTATCAAGCAATTGTTACCGTATTACCACATTACAGATGCATTTATGGGCTGTAAATTAGATTATTAGGGTACAATCCGATTTACGTTTTTCGCATTTCCACAGTCTGGTTCGGAGCAATGAACCTGAAAATGCGAGCGAGCCCTAACACTCAAAGCCTCAAGGGTATTTGAAATAATTAACAGATTCAGGTGTAAACCATGATTACAACGACACAAAGCCTTGAACAGCTTTCAACCGATACCGATACAGTGACACGTCAGATTTGGCTCAATGGGAAACTTGTGCCAGCCGACCAGGCAACTGTTTCGGTTTACGATCATGGTCTGCTTTATGGTGATGGTGTATTTGAAGGCATCCGGATTTATAACGGACGCGTTTTCAAATCTCAGACTCACCTGAAACGTCTGTACGAGTCAGCGAGATCAATACGTCTGGAGATACCGTACACAATCGACGAGCTGGATCGGGCGACTCGTGAGACGGTTGAAGCGAATAGTCAGGAAAATGGGTATATCCGCCTGTGCGTGACGCGTGGTGCTGGGACGCTTGGAATTCATCCGTTTAATCAGTGCGTGCCAAATGTATTTCTGATCGTAGATAAGATCAGTGTGTACCCACCTGAGTTATACAAAACTGGCTTGGATATCATCACAGCTTCGACGATTCGCAATCATCCGAATGCGTTATCACCTCGCATCAAATCGATGAATTACCTGAACAATGTGCTTGCAAAGATTGAAGCAATCGATGCGGGTGTATTGGAAGCGGTGATGCTGAACCATGAGGGATTTGTAGCGGAGTGTACTGCGGACAATTTGTTTGTGGTTCGCAATTATCTGGGGACGATGACGCTGATTACGCCGCCGAGTTCTGCTGGGATTTTGGAAGGCGTGACGCGTAATGAAATTATTAAGTTGGCATTACAATTGAATATCCCGTTCCGTGAAGAAAATCTGACGAAGCATGATCTGTATACAGCTGACGAGATTTTCCTGACAGGTACTGCTGCGGAAGTCATACCGGTCACGAAAATCGACAACCGTGTGATCGGTGATGGGAAGCCGGGCGAGATCACGCATGAGCTGAGAACAGCTTTCCAGAATCTGGTAGCTGAAAATGCACCTGAAGATTAATGCACTGGGACGATTGATAAATAGTAGAAGATGAAATTGGAGGAGCCACGCTCAACGAGTGTGGTTTCTTTTTATACAATACCTGTATGAGTGAATCATCAGAGCAATATCCAGCCAATCCGTTACCGACGCCCAATTATCTCACAGCAGAAATTGAGGGGACGGGGGGTGTAATTAAACAGCGTCCAGAGGACTTTTTGGTTGAAGAGTTGCCGCTGTATGAACCGAACGGCGAAGGGGAGCATGTCTATCTGTTCATCGAAAAACGTGAGATGACGACACTTGATGTGGCGAGACGAATCGCACGTGCATTTCATGTGAGAAAATCTGATGTTGGTTATGCAGGATTAAAAGATAAGCATGCGATCACGCGACAGCATTTTTCTGTGTACCTGCCTAAAAAGGACAATGAGGAAGAGGGACTAAAGAATCTACTGATTCACCAAAACATGACGCTGCTTTGGAATGATCGACATGCGAATAAATTAAGACGTGGACATCATGGTGGAAACCGGTTTGTCGTGCGTATCCGTGATATTGAGATCAACTCGATTCTACGTGCGAAGAAGGCATTAGATATTTTGCTGAAGGAAGGTGTGCCAAACCGTTTTGGCTTGCAGCGGTTTGGATATCGCCACAATTCGCACACGCTTGGATACCAGTTACTGACTGAGCAATATCAAGCGTTCATGGATGAAATGCTGGGACATGGGATTGAGTTAGATACGCCAGCCCTTGCAGAGGCGCGACGGTTGTATCGTGAAGGTGATTACGCAGCAGCGCTTGAAGCGTGGCCGAAGTCATTGCGATTTGATCGGCAAGCAATTGAGAACATAAGGCAAGGCAAGTCAATTAAGAAAGCTGCGTTATCGGTGGATCGTACTCAACTGAATCTGCTCATTTCTGCGACACAATCAGCGATTTTTAATGATGTACTTGAAAGCCGCATTGCAAACGGCACGTTCAACAAATTATTGCCGGGCGATCTTGCGTTCCTACATGGCAATCGCGCAGTGTTTGCTGTTGACAAGGAAACAGCAGAAAAAGAAAACGCACCTGATGGCCGCATCAGCATGTTCGAAATTTCGCCATCAGGGCCAATGTGGGGACCTAGCATGACGCAAACTCAAGATGAAGTATCTAAACTTGAGATCGAAGCGCTGAATAGACAAAATCTCAGTATCGAGCAACTGAAAGTACCTGACCGCAAACTCAATATTGAAGGTGCACGAAGACCACTACGTATACAGATGAAAAACCTTGATATGGATGGTGGTGCAGATGAGCATGGCAACTATATCCGCCTCGCATTTGACCTGCCACGCGGCGCCTTTGCGACGAATATTCTTGCTGAAATTATGAAGAACTGATTCAGTTCTCATTCACACAACGGTCGCATAGATTATTCTTCAAATCTCCTATACCACCGATTAGAATGGCGTCATCTTCATATCTTCTGGGAGATGATTATGCCTGATTCAACAAAGAAACCTGCCTATTTTGTGCACGAAGATGTGTACAAAACGATTGAGAAAAATAATACTAAATCTTGGAACGAACACATCGGCAACCCCGATATCGAACCTGCGTACTTTCGTTTTCTTGATGATTTATATGAAGATAAATCAATAGCGAAACCGAACCGCGTGTTAGAACTGGGTTGCGGAACCGGTCAGCTGCTTCGCTATCTCTGCAAACGATTTAATTGCAGCGGGCATGGTATTGATGTGAGTCATACAGCGATCAAACTTGCCAAGCAACAAACGAAATCTCTAAAATCTCTTTTCAAAAAGGTGATGTGACGCACCTCGCGAAACGACACCATGGTAAATACGATCTCGTTATTGATGGTTTATGTTTACACTGCCTGACCAATCCTGGTGACCGCCAAGCGTTTTTTAAATCTATCCATGACACACTGACACCCAATGGTGTTGCGATCATCTACACCATGACGTCACCTGTACTCAAAAAACAATTTGTACAAGAAAACGGTATTATCAAAAATCAAACGACTTACAAACCCATACCGGACGCAGATAAATACCAGAACACAATACGACTTGATAATAAGCAGCAAATACCCATTCGCTACTTTGAGCATCACCAGACAATCATCAAGCATTTAGTGAAAAACAAACTTATCCCACACCTCGTTCGCGTCAAACGACCTACACCAACAAAACCATTGACACATCTTGCTGTTGCCGTCCAGCGAGCAGACACTTAAACATGCACCCCTGCGTTTAAAGTCATTGCTTCCATCGCTTCACTACGGCCATTGATCAGAGTTACGTTCTCAATTCCCGGAATAATTTCTGCAAATCTACCATCGACTAACCCAATACTCGCAGCGTGCTCCGCATCTTGCAATTGCTCTACTGGTAATGTTGATTTGAGCATTGTGAGTCGTTTTGTGCCTATTTGCTTCGCAACATGTGCAGCAATCGAATCGCTTGTAAACAACCAGCAATGTTCGACTCCGCACCCATTTGCTTCATCTGATTCTAACCATGCAATAGGCTCAACAATCGCAATACCACCTTGTTCCCAAACGGATTCGCATCTTCCAATCTGATCAACCAACTCCGCACCATCAAGTACTTCTGCGAGCAAGTACGCATTAAGTGACATGCCACGTACTGCAAGCCAATGTGCTCTTTCTTCATCAAGACCGTAATTGCGATCAATTGTACGTACTGCGTCTGCTGATCTTGCACCACCAACAACGATTAACACCTTGCTGCCGCCCTCAAGTTCAATAAAGCGCTCGACAACTTCGACCAGACGTTCATAGTCAAGCAAACTGCCACCCACTTTGACTACATGCATATCTTCACAACTTGAACCAAAACTGCTCATCAAACGACCTTACTGATTAACACAGACACTTCTATTCAACGATTAGTCAAACATGCATCCCCTGACTAATACGATCCCAACCCCAACTTTATTCCCGACATTATTTATGTTTCTTCCCAAAGATCGTCTTCATCAATTGCAACTTCGTCGCGTTGATAGATTGATTTTTCAGTGACGACCAGATCGACGACGCAATCTCTGTCGCCGCCGGGTAAGTCTTCGAGAATCTGACATTCGAATGCGAGCGCAACCCTCACTGTCAGCGGAATACTTGCAAAATATTTGTCGTAGTAACCGCCGCCCTGCCCAAGCCTCGCACCGAACGACGTCGCTGCAACGCAAGGCGTGATCGTTACATCAGGACTGCCCGGATACTGTTTGCCTTTACGTGGCTCAAGAATCCCCTGATCACTTTCCTTGAGCACATCCATCCCCTGCAATTCGACAACCTTCATCGGTGCACCCGGCTTCACGATCCCCTTCGCGTTGCCAAGCTTAGGCACACAAACCCGCTTGCCCATTTCAAGCAGTTTTTCGATCAAACTCAGTGTCTGCACTTCATTGCCATAGCCGACGTAGACAAAAACCGTCTCTGCTCGCTCAATCGCACCCATTTCCAACACGGATTCACAGATCGTCTGACTCGCAGCCGCCCGATTTCCCTCGCCCATTTCTTTGCGAAGTTCACGGACAGCCCCACGAACCTGATCTTTCGTGTGACTAATAGGACTGGCTAAAATGTCGTCTCTTTCACTCATACCCCTATTTTACCCCAACTAGCGTAATCTCTCACATCTGCATTCCTTCCCCGAACCTCCTGATCCATTCACACGTAAAACCAACCCACAATCACGTGCAAACTCACCCCCTCTTAACACGCAAATCACCCCGTCACGTTGAACAAAACGTGATTTCCTGCAACAATACCCCTCTCTCCCAGCTGAGAGACCCAACCTTTAACTAGAATCCAAAATCGGGCCTATGCCCACTTGTTCACTCAGGAGTTCAACTCATGAAAGCAAACGACATCCGCCCAGGCATGGCTCTGATCGTTGACGGTCAACTCTGGCAAATCGTTAAAATCGACCACGTCAAGCCCGGCAAAGGTCCAGCATTCGTCCAAACCAAAATGAAGAACCTTCAGACAGGCTCAAACATTGAAAAACGTTTCCGCACTGCTGAAGACGTTGAAGGCGTGAACCTCGACCGCCGTGCGATGGAGTATCTCTACTCTGAAGCTCAGGGTGCTGTCTTCATGGACCTCGAATCCTACGACCAGACCACCATCGCGACCGATGTTCTCGGCGACTCACTGCTTTACACCAAGCCTAACCAGGAAATCCTCGGCCTCGTCTACAACGGCAACGTTCTCTCAATCGAACTCCCTGCTGCTGTCGATCTCGAAATCACCGATACCCCTCCCGGCGTCAAGAATGCAACCGTCACCAACGTGATGAAGGAAGCAACCCTCGAGACAGGCCTTAAAACACGTGTTCCAGATTTCGTCAACACAGGCGAAGTCGTCCGCGTCTCCACGACGACGGGTGAATACCTTTCGCGTGTTTCACAGAAGTAAATCCTTCTGAAAATTAGACTTACAATCAAACAGGTTGCAAATCACAACCTGTTTTTTTATGCGCATACTACCCAAGCTCTCCTTAACCAGCACGCCCGAATAACCGATACAAACCTCGTATACCAAACTCGAAAGAGGTTTAAAATGAAGCGCATCCCCACAAATTGGTTTATCTACATCACTTTCCTGCTCGCACTACTCACCACCGCACAGGCAGCTGATACCGCTACACCCATCACTGCCGCTGCGCCCAATCCGGATCAACCCAAAACCTCACCCTACATCGCTGCTGAAAATCACCTCGCTGCTGTCCACGCTTCACTCAAATATCTAGACGAGCAACTCCCAACCATCGCTGTCGCTGCTGAAGAAACAGCACTTCGTCTCGCAGGCAACCCCAAAGCATCTATTCACATCATTGCCCCTTCAACCTCAGCCACGCGCCCTTCGCCTTACTACAACGAGTTCACCAATCGTCCCGGCGCTCTACTTGCATCACGCACTAAAAATCCAACCCACAACAACGCACCAAAATCCGACGACGTCACCCTCTTATTCCTCACTCCCGATACGCCAACCTACCGCATGCCCGAATCTAATGATGACTTTGCGCTTGACCAACAAACCGTCATCAAGCTTCAACTCCAAGCTGATCTCTCACGTCTGATCAAGCAAGCTCAAACCCACAAAGCCAAAGGCTCATTCCTCATTTCATTCATCCCACTCAACCTCATTAAAGAACTCAACATCGATCTCGAAACGATCCCCCACGATCTCCTCATCGACATCTCACCTGATCCACAAACCCCATCACCACTCCCGACCTACAATACCGCCATTCCCGCCGGTTGGACTTACTACTCTGAACTATTCTGCGCCTCAACACGTCACTTCCGCGACAACATCCCCGTTGTTCGTAAGTCATTCGAACTCGACACTCGACAACTTCGCTACGTCGATTACATCCACACACCCTATCATGCAGATAGACTCCCACCCGACCCCGTCAAGCCCATGGCTCTCGGCGCAAAATACCTTAAAACACTACAAAATATCACCCGCGATCTCCAAACCGCATCTTTCGATAATATTGAACACACCATCGACCGCATGAGCATCGCCACCGCTGAGGATTCGCGCATCTTCATCAACGCATCAGGCCCATTCATCCAGTACCTCTCACCCATCTATTCATTGAATAGCACCATTACCTCACTCCCCAACTACCCATCCATCTACACCCCGTGGCGTAACCAAACCCCTAAAAAATCAGACTTTATCATCATCATCGCTGACCATCAGACCGCCTACTCCGAGTACTTTGGCTCATACAAAGAAATCGACCGTATCAAACAATTCCCCCTCGGCTCCGCATGGATCATCGAATCCTACAACACACCCAAAGGCACACTTCGTCGCGCTAATCACAACTTCACCGACTTCCCTCACGACACACTCGGCGACATACTCATCGACAAATTCGGACAAGTCGGCGATACACTCATCAACGTTCCCGACTACGACACCAACCTCGGCCCCTCATCAACCTTCACATCACTCACCCTCTACCAAACCCTCACCGCCCCATTCCTTAACAATGACTAATCATTGATTAGTATCAATTCATAATCATCGAATTAACCAGCATAATCACGCCCATAACCACCCATAGCCCAATCGGCAGCAATATCACCAACACACCTTTTCGTACCAGATCCCATCGTTTACGTGTATCACTCACGATCCCCACTTCACGCAAATCATTCCCACACTCCGGGCATATCATCCGCGTCAACCCAATCACACAATAACCGCACGACCCACACGCGCCATCTCCCTGCTTACCTTCAGTCAATACAAAACCAAGCACAATCAAAATCAAACCAACGATCAACATCACCCAAAACGCTAATCCCAACAACAATATCAATATCTCGGCAACGCCCGGCATACCCAGACCAACTGTCATCAACATCACATCACCTTTCAACAAACCCATTTTCAGTTCATCAAACACGTTGCAACGAAGCTGCAATCACAGCATAAATCACAAGCAATCCAAGCAACACACCAATTCGAATCATCCATCGTCCCACACGAATTGATCGCTCACATTGCTTCCGATCATTCCCGCCAGGCAAAATCCCCACTTCCCTCAAATCTCGTCCACACTCCGGACACATCATTTTCGTCAACCCCACCACCAAATAACCGCATTGCCCACATCGCCCCTCACCCCCAGCATTCGCCTTCAACTTTCGCTTTCCACCCACAACACGCCTCACCCCAAACGTAATCGGCAACACACAAAACACCAACATATAAAACACAAACGCGCCAATATTCACACCCATTATCATCACGCACACCTTTCCTGCATCAACTCCACACGCTTACTTTCATCACGTTTTATTTTCTTCACACCAACCCACAACCCTAAAGCACATATCAGCACCCACCACATCGACCACACAACATTAAACCCCGTCGCAAATTTCCAATCAAACTGTGTATAAAGATTCATCATCTGTAGATTCACCCCTTGCTTCGCAATCAATTGTTCATACCCACCCTTCTCGACGCCAAAATTCTCAATCGCGGCTGCAATCCTCATCGCATGCTCATCTAAAAAATCAGGATCATAACCCTGATTCCAATCCGAAACCCAACGTATCACAGGCTTATCGCCAAACACATCACCACTCACCTTCTTCCCATTCAAAGACACAAACCACCACTTCCCAGTCTTCACATTCAAATGCAGCACACTTGTAAAGAGCTCACCATCACCCTTCGCATTCAACCGCACACCTTCAACACTCGCTTCAATATCCTCAACCTTCTCCCAAAGATCATCACCCTTCCTCAGATTCACATCATTTAACTTAGCACTCAACTCTGCATTCATCCCCAAATGCGGCCCATCCACCACAAGCGTACCACCCATATTTCTTACCTCCCCACTCCAAAAACTCATCGTTCGCTCCATCACAACATCAGCGCGCGTAAAAAACGACCAGCCCACAGCCTGCCCGCAAAAATAACCAATCGTGCCACACAACCAAACCCACACAACAACAAACCCCACAACCTTCCCCTTCTGATTCATCCACATTCTTACACTTCGCTGCCCTGACTTGATCCCCACATCCCTCAGATCACTCCCACACTCCGGGCAAACCATCTTTGTCAACCCAACCACCAAATAATCACATTCACCACATCGCCCCATCTCATCCACATCACGCAACCCACTTCCCCATTTCACAACACCCCACCAACCCAGCAACAGCACAACCATCACCAAAATACAGATTGCCAAAACTAAATCAGGCCCCGCCAACATTACTCTTCACCCTTATCCAATATCTCACCCTCAACCTCTTCACCCTCATCAAGCAACTCAGCATGCATCACGCCACCCATCATCCCCCGACTCTCAAATCCACTCATGCCACGCCCCATATGCGAGCGTGTTCTCTCCCTTATCTCATCCAAACGACGCTGACTCTCCGCTATTGCATCATCCGCACGCTTCTGCATATCCTTCACCTGCTGATCAATATTTTGCATCCCCGTCGTCACATTCGTTCGCGTACTCGTCGTATTACCCATTGCATTCTTCGTATACGTCCACGTATTGCTCGTCTTCAAAGTTCTCTTTATAGGACGTATCACCGTTGGCCCCTTCTGCGTATTACCAACAAACATATAAACCCCCGCCCCCACAAACATCAGCAATGCAAGCGTAACCACAATACTCCCCATCACAATCATCCCGCCCCTTCGCCTCGCCTTAGGCCGCTCAATCCCTACCTCCCTCAAATCATTGCCACACTCCGGACATTCCATCCGTTCCAAACCCAAAACGATATACCCACAACTACCACATCTCGCCTCCGCCTCCTCACCACGGCCAGGCTCACGTTTCATCACCACACCCAACACAATCAACATCACACCACCAAATAAAAACACCAATATCCCCACCAACACCCCAACAGCCAGAATGCTTGCCCAAGTTATCGATGATGCCATTGCTGTTTCCTTACTAAATTCAACACGTCCTTACTATACAGACGTAACCCACTCACCGACATTTCATTGATCCTCATTCAATCCATGCGTACCAATACCCTTGCCTCACATAAATAGACGTACTCGATCGCATTTCTTTTCACTCCCCACCTTCTCCTCCACCACTCCCACCACCATCGCCATCTTCTTCATCCTGCATCATCAGCGCATAACCTACCGCTCCTACCTCCGCTTCATCCACCTCTCCCTGCTCACTTTCACCCATGCCACCATCAGCAATCCCACCATCAACCACAACCTCCCCTTCATCTTCTTGCTTTCGCTTCTTCCACATCATCCATCCAAACACCGACGCGCCCCACACCCCACTCCCCAATAGCACACCCATCACAACACCCGCAACAAATGTCACCAGCAATACTCCGCCAATAATCATTAATACAAGCAGCCCCATAAATCTCTTTGCCCTTCTTTCACAATCGCTTCTTCAATCAAAAACTCACACAATCACGCCACCGTAAACCAAAGCAGTACGACCAACAAAAACACAATCCCCATCAAAATACTCCCCTTCACAATCAGTCCCTTACCATCATTCGCCCGTGGCTTCTCAATCCCCACTTCCCTCAAATCATTCCCACACTCCGGACATATCAATCGCTCCAAACCAAGCACGATATACCCACAATGACCACAACTCGCCTCGCCCCCCTCAGCCTTCTTTCGATTCTTTCCTAACCCTCTAAGAATCATCCACACACCCAACAAAAGAATCACCAACACAATCAGCAACAACAACGGGCTCATACTTCCCTGTGGCTGCACATTCGTCACCTGAGACAAATTTTGCATCATGCCTCACCTCAATCCTTCTTCTCAGCTAATAAAACCATCACACACTCCTTAGCTACAACTGTTCCCAGTCTACACACATTAATTGTAACAACCACCCCCTCCCTTTCACTGATTTAATCTACTACCCTTGAATCTGGACATCACCCGGATACGGCCTCCCCTCCCCTTGCTCCAAATACATCTTCATACTCACCAAAAACGTAGGCCATTTTGTATTGAAATACAAAACCTCGTCCTCGCTCAAATCATCACAAACAGTATGAATGAGCTTCAACCAAACCTGACCACTGCCTTCTTTTAACTCAAAACGCAATTCGGAGCCCCGCCACGGCTCAGGTCCACTCAAATTCTTCAACACAACTAATTCATTCTCTTTCATCTCAACAAACTTCCACACATGCGTCGCATACCCAGGAAACTCAAGTGTCAGCTCACCACCAACCTTACACTCACCATACGACTTCGCTGACCACCACCTCGAATACGCCTCAGCCTCTCCTACCGCATCATAAACTTCATTCACGTTCGCCACTACACCAATCTGATGAATAATCTTCGGCATTGCCTTTTCCTTTCAATATTTTCTGCCAAATTATGAACTGTAGCTTCTGCTACAGACATACATACTTACGAAATTGAAGTTACTTGTCAACCAGTAATTTCAATTTCGTAAGTTACTTGCTAAAATAACAGACAGGAACACCATCATGACTCAACGAAAAAGCCCATTACAATCAATTAAACGCAGATCTAGCTGCTCTATCGCTACTGCCACAGATTTATTTGGCGATAAATGGACACTTCTCGTCTTACGTGACTTACATATTGGCAAATCAAAATACAGCGAACTTGCCGACAATGAGGAACACATACCCACCAACAGACTTGCCGAACGACTCAAAAAGCTCCAAGCCGAAGGACTCATCACCAAAACGCTCTACCAAAAAATCCCCAAACGCTATGAATACCGACTCACCGATAAAGGCAAAGATACAATCGCTATTCTCCAAGCCATGTCCCGCTGGTCCCTCAAATACATACCTCAAACAACCAAACCACCAAGTTGGTTTTTTGAACTGCCTAATACGCTCTAGCCAACAAGTAGACCTAAAAAATATCCTCAACTAAAATCATATTATGTCCAAACCCACACACAATCGGCTCTACCACGATCTCGCCTACCTTTGGCCGCTACTCTCTCCTCCCGACAACTACATCGCCGAAACAAACACACTCCACCAAGTCATCAGCGACAAACTAGGTAAGCAATCCAACTCAAACCTACAAGTAGTTGAACTGGGTGCAGGCGGAGGCCACGCGCTCTTCCATCTCCGCGATCACTTCGATTGCACTGCCGTCGATATCTCCGACGACATGCTCCATCACTGCCGCATCCTCAACCCCAACGTTAAAACCATCTGCGCCGACATGCGCACCGTCACCTTCCCAGAACCTCAAGACGCCATCCTCATCCACGACGCCATCGACTACCTCACCACCGAAGCCGACATCCTCGCCACTCTTCAAAACGCTCGTAAAAACCTCACCCCCACAGGCATCCTCATCATCGCACCAACCTACACCACTGAATCATTCGAAGCAGGCGAATCAGCAACCGACCGCCAGTCTAGCCATGAGTTAGACGTCACCTACACCACAACCGTCCTCAAGCCTGATCCCGACGACGATCTCTTCGAGATGCATCTCGAATATCACATCACCCATCTCAAAGACGGCTCAACCTCCGTCGAACGCGACATCCACACCTGTGGCCTCTTCCCCATCCCGCGTTGGGCCTCACTCCTCTCACAAGCAGGCTTCGAACCCGAACTCTACGAAGAATCCGAAGAAACAGCCTGGACCCTCTTCGTCGGTAACCTTCCCTAATCTTCGATTAGATCTTATCCTTCAACGTTTCTACGCGCACCAAGCGTTCCATCACATTCTCCTCAAATACATCAACATCCAACCCCTTTCGTTTCGCCAAATGCCATAACACCGTCCCCTCCGTCATCACTGCATTTAAGCACGAATAATCCAACGCCCGGCTCCTCTGGAACTGCGCTATATTCTTCAACCACTTCTCAAACCCCTTTTGATCTCCCTCACATATCGCTCGATAACAATTCCACAACATCTTCCCCCTTGCCGATCGACTATTTACAAGCAAACTCTCTAATCGTCGCATAGACTCCTCTTGCCCTTCACCCAACTCACACTTCGCAAACAGAATATTAAAATAGTACTCTGCTTTTTTCGCAGCATAATTCCCCTCATCAAACGGCAAATCTTCACCTGGCCATTCCAATAATTTTCCAATCGCATCATCATCACCCAACACATACGCAAACATTAACCCCAAACGATACGTCTCACTCCAATCCAATTCCACTCGACAATCAGTTCGACTCCACTTCCGCATTTCATCATCAAAATCATTCAAAAAACCTACATGCTCATCACGCCAACCGCCAAATAAATATTCGATCACACACGCCACAGCTCGCTCACCATAATGCATTCCCTCGCCGCATGTAAGTAATTCTAAATGATGATAAATTGAAATACTTGCAGTTAGCTGTACATCTGATTCTCGACAAAATTGCTGATCAAAATTCTTATCATAAACACCATGACGTTCTTCATAATGTTCATAATTTTGTTTCGCGATATCAAGCCATTTAACATCAATCCCTAATCGCCGCCACCGTTGTGTTTTATCCAACCACGCTTCTTCATTCTTTCGCTTCCTCTCTTTTTTTTCCTTCAACCCATTCTCATAACGCCGCATCGTCTCAACGTATATCGCCTGTTTTTTCTCCTCACCAACTAGCGTACCCATTACATCTGCAATAATCTTAATCCCCTCATCCACTTCATCTGACATTAAAATTAACGCTTCCGAATTTTTTTCACCATCCAAATCAAATTCCGGCAACTCACCAAGCTCAAGACCATCCACCCAATCAAACCGCCTCTTAATCTGTGGATCAAATAGCGGACAACCATATGCCGCCATCACCCCAACGATCTTCGACTTCACCTTTTCTTTAATCCAGCCACGAAAATAAAAACTAAGATCCTGTCGCATTCGGCCCGCAATGATCTCTATACTCCCCTTATCCACCTCAATCAGCATATCACGATCACCAACCCCCAATTCAATTTCATACTCAACCAACGCATCATTCATCGACTCAAATATCTCATCCAAAGGCAAAACATCCAGCGTATCAATCACACCACAATCTTTACGCAGCATGTCATAAACAACCACCGCCTCATCCATTGCCGCATTTTGCTTCCAGAAAGAATATTCATAACTCATGGTTTATTCTCGAGACATTGCCAAAAAACCGAAACATGATCCATGCAATTGTATTGAACCCACTCCTACATACAACAAAAAAGCCACAACCGATCTCTAATCAGCCGCGGCTCCCTAACTATCACTTCAATTTCATTTCACGCACACATTGCGCATCGCCCTAACGCAGCACCCATCTCTGTCAGATCTTCACCCTTACAAGACGGGCATTGCTGTTCTTCAACAACCACTTTAGGCTTCCGTTTCAGCAACTTCTTCAAATCGCTCACGCGTTTACCCTTCACCCACCAAACCATAGCACCATCTAACTCGCGCATAGCATCCATCATTGCTCGCGATTCAACAACACCCATCAAGTTATTTCCAAAATACATAATCGTATCTCCTGTTTTTTCGTATCAACAACCGCGCATCCGCCGCGCCGATCCTGCAAACAATCACAAAACCGCCGCCACACGCAGCACACCGAAAAAGACCAATAGCCCTTCAATCAAAGCGACTATCCAAATCAGCATTGATCTCTAACCGTTGATTATTCTCTTGTCATCAGTGACCAACACCACCCC
This sequence comes from Planctomycetota bacterium, assembly GCA_016350165.1. Classification (GTDB taxonomy): domain Bacteria; phylum Planctomycetota; class Phycisphaerae; order Phycisphaerales; family Phycisphaeraceae; genus Poriferisphaera. Next base: position 1,638,760 of record CP066225.1, read on the forward strand.
CAAACAAACCGCACCCAACCTCCCCTTCCAACAACCTTATCGACGAGAAGAATACCCATCCTTTATGAGCATTCGATATGCATCATATTCAAGTCTTGTAAATTCTTAAACTATTATCCATAACAGACAATCACTATTTCACTACAACCCATCATCTTAATCAATCTCAATTTAGTGATTAATTCTATCTGGATTCTACGGCAAATTAAAAAGGAGGCTGGAATATTACCAACCTCCTTTATTACCTTTTAACAGATCATTTATATTATTCGATATAATTCCTTGCCTTTAGATCATCAATCTGACTATTTTTATCATATGCATATACATACCAACCATTAAATGAATCGTTACTCGTACCTGTAGATAGATGCAATGGAACTGATGTTAAATATTCCACAACACTATCCGTTGCTTCATTATCGAAAGTTAAGGCAGTCCAACCAGTCTCTCCCAAGGTCAAATTTCGAATCGACCATTTACCAATTCCAACAGTATTCTCTGGATGCTCAACTACTAATTTAACTTCATACCAATTATTGGCATTAATACTATAATTATTGGCTTTATACATATCGCCATTACTTATAAACGGCCGTACTTTAAAAGATCCCCAATAAAAAATACTTAATGGTCCCTGCCGTTGCCAGCCAACTCCATTAATTGGATTCTCGGTTTCATCCTCATCTATCACAACCGGCGCAAAACCTACACCATTCCCCCCTACCATCTTCGCATAATAAACGCCTATATCATCTGACTCTAATCCAGTTTTGCCACCAAACACCCAAGCCTTAGGCGTATAACCACTATCCACCGGTGTTAGCACTTTGTCTGAATTATGTCCTGAATACGCTGAATTCTTAACGCAATATTCTATTCCATCAGGACCATTTACACCTAAAGTATCCAATTGCCATCCAATAGGAAATTCTTCAAAATCAACATCCATCTTACTTGATACTAATATCTTGAACATCTTATGTGTACCCGTTGCTATTATCTGATCTTCATCAAATTCATAAGGAATTTGCTCTGGAAAATTAACAATATGATCAGCATCACTCAGATTAGAAACCAAACAACGAATAACATTTCCTTTTCGTACTGCCGAATATATTACGCCGCTTGTCTTATCTGTATCTAAAATTAAGTATTCACTATCACTCGTAGAATCAAAAAAGCCATCCAACTCTTCCCACGCTGCTTTCATTTCTAATCGGTATTCGGAATTAGTCAGTGACGGAATTCCCGAAGCCAAAGAATAATATCCATCAGCACCCCGTAATCTCATATGCTGCAACAGAGCTTTACGATCTTCAACATTAGGCTCTGGAGCATCATAATTATCCCATGACACAAAACCTGCAATCCACGGTATCAACACTTGCCCTTCTGGCAAATTCTTCTTTGCTGATGACAATCGCTCAATTGGTGCCCAAAACACGCTACTCCTGACATTCGGAGTTTTATAATCATCCCATATATAAGATCCACTATGAACCGAAAAATATTCGTACGGATAAGGGTTGGGCATCGCCACATTAAGACCAGACACATCAACGTTAAACTGCGCAGCCTTCATGAACAGGCCATGTTCCTTCACTCGATTTGGCGTATGACCATTTTTACGTTCAGCAGGATCTGGATTCTGCATATTATTCCAATGACGACTCAAATCTACAGGTGCCGCAAATGCACTATATTGCCCTATTTTTGCCTTATTAATTAATGGATTCGGATGATTACGAATCAAACTAATCATTGCATCAACATTTTCCCACGTTGTATCACTTTCAAAATCTGAAAACACATAGTCCAACTCAATATCATTATCACTCATCCAATTAATAATCTTACTCAAAGCATCCTTATCTTTTGTACCATCATAAGGCCCCGTATCATTGCGCAACATCACACCAACAATCCCACCAATATCATGCTGCTCCTGCCAAAAATCTGTATAGCCACTATATAGTGCACCCCAGTCATGCCCTGCATGAGGAATTGGTGTAACCTCATCTGCAGATTCACCTCTGACACCCCAATCAAATATTGGCACATTCACATTCTCTGCAAGTACACTAGTACCACAAACAGACAAACCTAAACACGCTACTGCCAATAAACTGGAAATAGGATAGCGATGCAAAATCATATTTTGCCCCTTATCGAAAATACATAATAGATCTAAATGAAATGAAGAACTGATAACAATACACCGATAATATTCATCCAAAATTCATTTCGCAAGAAGAATTTATGAATAAGCATTCACCGATTATTTTCATAATATTCCAGAAATCTAAACCTATAATTATTAACATTTAATATATTAAGATAACAACAAACAAAACCAACAATATCTTGCACATACGACAAACACTATAAATAAGGCCACCAATAGTATTGGCGGCCTTATCAACGTTATGTGCTATCATTTTTGTTATCAATAAACTAGGCTAACCTGTCCGTCGCAACGTGGTAGTGCGGGTCGCCCGACACATCAACATCAACCAGATCCCCTGCCTTACTTAGCAACGCCTGACATTCCTCACTCAGGTGACGCAGGTGCAATTCCTTACCCTCCGCACGATACTTCTCAGCTAATTTATGAATAGCCTCCATACCCGACTGGTCATAAACCCGTGAGTAATAGAAATCAATAATTGTCATCTGCGGATCGCTCTTCGGATCAAACATTGATCTAAAACTATGCACCGAACCAAAAAACAACGGGCCATGCATCTGATAAACCTTTTGGCCCATCTCATCAAACTTCACATCCGCACCAACATTCGTCGCATGCTTCCATGCAAACACAAGCGCTGAAACAATCACACCCAAAATCACCGCCGTCGCAAGGTCGTGCATGATCGCGGTATAACCTGCAACCAAAACCGTCACGAACAAATCTTCATGTGGCACCTTGTTGAACATCTTCAAACTGGCCCACTCAAACGTGCCAATCACAACCATGAACATCACGCCCACAAGTGCTGCGATCGGGATCATCTCAATCCAAGGCCCGAGGAACAAAACAATGCTCAACAAACCAAGTGATGCAACGATGCCCGACATACGGCCCTTACCACCACTATTAACGTTGATCAGACTCTGACCAATCATCGCACAGCCGCCCATGCCGCCGAATGCACCACAGACAACATTTGCTAAACCCTGACCAATACATTCTTTATTACCGCGGCCGCGGGTTTCGGTGATCTCATCAATCAGTGACAAAGTCATCAGTGATTCAATCAAACCCACGCCTGCGAGGATCAATGAGTATGGGAGCACGATCATGATCGCAGCCCACAACCCTTTAACTGTAAAGGCGTTATCTGGGAAAATCTGCGGAATGTGCAGCATTGGCAGACCGCCTTTGATTTTCTCTTCCGGGGTCGCTTCGATCGCAGCTGCGATCTGCGCTTCGCTCAGCTGATCCAAACCCTCAGCTGCTCTAAGTCCTTGCTCGTGTGCTACTTCCAAAGCATGTGTTTCAGCTTTACGCTGCTCTTTAATAACGTTCTGTGCTTTGACTGAATCGTTTAGCACATCGTAAACGGTGTTTGCTTTCACGGTTTCGCCGAAGGGCTGATATGCGTTAACACCCAAACCGATGCCGGTGACGACGAGGATGGCGACGAGTGACGCAGGAACCGCGCGAGTCAGCTTGGGGAGACCAAAAATGATGCCCATGGTAATGATCACTAACCCCAGCATTAGCCATAGGTTAGGTCCTGCCAGCCAATGCTTCAGACCATCAGTTCCAAGTGTTTTAAAGGACTCGAATTGAGCCATGAAGATGACGATAGCTAGGCCGTTGACGAACCCGAGCATCACTGGATGGGGAACGATTCGGATGAATTTACCCAGCCGGAGGATACCGATGAGGATTTGTATCAGACCCGCGAGAATGACGGCCGCGAAGAGGTATTCGACGCCATGCATATAGACGAGGGAGACGACGACGACGGCCATGGCGCCGGTGGCGCCGGAGATCATGCCAGGTCTGCCACCGAAAATCGACGTCATAATCCCGATCATAAATGCTGAATACAACCCGACTAATGGCGATACACCTGCGACAAAGGCGAAGGCAACGGCCTCGGGAACGAGGGCGAGTGCGACAGTGATGCCAGAGAGGATGTCATCTTTATAAGATGCGGGTTGTTTGAAGAATAAGCTGAACATTTGGCGGTCAATCTCCTGCGCGAATCGTGCGCGGTGTCTGGTTTGCGGGCGGCGAAGCCGTGTTTGGCGATCACTGAATGTAAAAACAGTGATATCAGCCGGTTACGGTGTCTGGCAGGTATGAGAAAGTAGCGATACCGGCCGCATCCGCAGAGCGGGTTGATGATTGTCAGTTCTGTTTGCTTGGGATTTTTGATCCCACCCTGCCCACCCTTGATTCCCCTCCCGAGGCTATCCCCGTAGATCCCCTTGTTACTTAACCTATTGTTTTAGCAATAGTTAAGCCACGCACCACCCATCCCATTTCTCCTCCTGAATCCTCCAGTTCCCCGCCTTTGTCCCCCCTCAATTCCACCCCGGTGGCATCTTTCTCCGCCGAGATAAAACCCCTCAATCCGACCCACTAACTCGAGCCGAGTTGAGGTGGGAATATACTCGGCTGAGGGGGCTGGGTCAAAGTTGCGGGGCGGTGGAACGGCGGTATGAGCGAGTGGATTTTGGGGTTTGAAGGCGGCGCATTTTTGCGCACAAAATTTCCACACGGCGCTCACATGATGTTATAAACCTTGTGTTTGCTTTGGGTTGCGGTTTGGGGAAAAGTACGACAATGGGGATTGAAGTGAAAATTAGAAAATGCACGAAATGGGCAGAGAATGATCAGAAACGTGCGGAAACAGGTCAGGTTTGGCTAGAAATGGTGAGTTTTTAATGAGAAACGGACAGTCAATATCAAAACGTGCGCGCGGGGTATGCAGAAGGGATCGGTGGATTGTGCGCGCTTTTTATTTACCACTGGCACTTAGCCGCAAATTTAAATAATTAACTAATAGATTTTGGTTTCTCAATTTGTTAATTTGTTCTTCACCAATCATGACGATTCACATACCACATAGGGGTCAAATACGATGGATTTAGTTGATCGCATTGCAGATATATCCAAACGACTGAATGCCAACAAAGACTTACTGACAACAGAAGAGGCCACAAAGAATGCATTGGTTATGCCATTCCTTGCTGCCTTGGAGTATGACGTATTCAATCCACAAGAAGTTGTACCTGAATTTGTAGCTGACGTTGGCATCAAGAAAGGGGAGAAGGTTGATTATGCCATTGTTATAGATGGCAAACCAATGATCTTGATAGAGTGTAAAAAGTTCGGTACTGATCTGGCAGACTGTCATGCATCGCAGCTATACCGCTACTTCAACACTACTAAAGCTCGCTTTGGTGTACTTACCAATGGTCAGGAATATCAATTCTTTTCTGATCTTGAAACGCCGAATGTTATGGATAAACGTGCTTTTTTAGATTTCAGTATTTCAGATATAAATGATCATCTCATCACCGAAATTAAAAAATTCTGCAGGTCGTCATTTAATTTAGATGTCATACTATCTAATGCATCTGAGTTGAAATACAAAAAGGTCATCAAACGGTATTTTGCTGAAGAATGGGTAAACCCAAGTGAGGAATTTGTACGGCTGATGACAGGCAGAGCATTTTCGGGTCGATTAACACAAACTGTTCTCCAGCAATTCAACTTAATTGTCAAGAGTGCATTCAGTGAATTTGTGAGCGAACGAATTAACGAACGTTTAGATGCAGCAAAAGTCGCGGACAAGCAAACAACTAAATCAGAAAACCAAAACGAAGAAAAAGATACCGAAAACTCACAGGTTGAAGAGTCTGCTATTGAGACAACGGCAGATGAACTACTAGGATTTAATATTGTCCGTGCGATATGCGCCAAACATGTTGATGTTAATCGCATAGTTATGCGCGATACTCAAAGCTATTGTGGGATTTTATTTGATGACAATAACCGCAAGCCAATATGCCGACTGTACTTTAATACATCTAAAAAACAAATCGGTATCATTGATGATAGTAAAAACACTTCAAAGCAGCCGATAAACAGTGTTGATGATATATATGCATATTCTGAACAAATAATTGAATCATTAAATAGATATATAGAAATATCACAAGAAGTATAACACGCCATCTAAGCAACGATTAATAACATAAGACTTGTCTTTGACAGGTCTTTTTATCAATTTCCATAACTAAAATAACTATCAATAAATACAGTATCCTCAACGAGGCCGGATTGGCCTTTGAGGTTGTGAGCGAAAGATTGGTAAGGATTTTGGGCTTGAGGTTTGTGTGTTTGTTATTTAGAGAGAATGTTTCACTTAAACGTATCGTTAGTTGATGGATGAACGATTTGGTTGAGTTGTTTCACTATAATGTATCGTTGGTTGATAAGTATGAGATTGTCAAACCATTTGCGTAGGATGGGTTTATCGTGCTTGAAGATTATATCTAATCGTTGATTAGTACATAGTTTTTGATGGTGTATTGGGTTTGGAAGCCGAGGCGCTGGTAGATGTGGAGGCCGAGGGGGGAGGCTTGGAGGGTGGCGTATTTGGAGCCTTGCGAGAGGGAGATATTGAGGAGGTGGCGCATGATTTGTTCGGCGTGGCCTTGGCGTCGTGCGGAGGGGATGATGCCGAGACAGTGGAAGCCTGAGATTTTTGATTCGGGTTGTGTGTAGAGAACTGCTGTTCCGATGGGTTGGTCGTTGAGAGTGGCTAGGTAGAAGTCGACGTCTTTGGATTCGAGAAGCAGTTTGGGGTGAATAAAATAATTGAAAGATGAGGGGTAGATGTCGGCCCATTGATTGGCTTGTGATTCGGTTGTGACGCGGATCATGTTGAGGTTGGTTTGGGTTGTAAAAGATTGGGTGAGCTGCAGAGTCATGCCTGCTTGTTCGAACTGAGGATTGAAGTTATGTGATTCAAGTAGCGCTTCATCGGTTGGATTGAATGGTGTATCGAATAGCGGAAAACGTAATGGTTTTGACGATGACGTTAGTTGGGTTTTAATTTTTGCGAGCAGTTCAGGGGTGAGTAGTTTTGAGGTTGGGTTAAGCCAAAGACGGTTGGGCCAATCAGAATCATCGATGAGACTGTACTGATAGTCGGGTGTTGTGTGGAGTGAGTTGAAGGGTGCGGAGACAGCTTGCCAAAGCGAGGTGAGGTTATCGATGTTGGCCTGGATGATGTTATTGGTGTTTGGCATGGCTTTATTATTTGTGATTAACGAGAAGGATTCCAGCAATCATTGCGGAGATGCCAATGATTTTTTTAAGAGTGATGGGCTCGACGGGAAGGTTTAGCCAACCGAAGTGACCTGCGATGACAGAGAAAACGAGTTGGCCGCAAAGGCCGAGAGAGATCATGGTGGAGATACCGAGCTTTGGGATGGTGTAGTAGTAGAGGCTGATACCGAGGACGCTGAAGAGGCCGCCTGCGAACCAAAGGTAGGGTGGGATTTGTTTGAGCTCTGTGAGTGATGGGATGTGTTTGGTGCTTAGTACGAAGAAGGTGAGGACGATGGCGATGATGGAGCTGCTTAGGAATGCGATGACGGAGGCTAGGAGTGGATGTTTGAGGAGAACGCCGAGGTGGGCGTTGAGACCACCTTGCGCGGCGAGGCAGACGCCACCGATGAAAGCGATGATGGAAAGTGTAAATTGATTCATAATGACTAGGTAACTGATTGGTTACTTATTTTTATTTCGAGAAATTGGCGATTTGAAGAATATTGTGAAATGTAAGTTTCATAAGTGATTTAAAGTGGAATGGCATTTGATGTGTTGCGAATAATATACAGCGGATGATTAGACGGTAGCTAATTTTATAGAAAAGAGGACAAATAGGAGATTGGTCGTTGTATGGATGATAGGGCTGATTATGTCGTGAATGAGATACGACTTATAAGGCGTAGAGTTTAAGTAAACTGCAATTTCCTTGAAGCTTGAGCGTGAGTGGTTTAAGCTGCAAATATACGTATTTTCTAGTGTTTTTTGCAATCTTTGCAGCGATAAGTTTACTTTAACTCAAGGTGTATGTGATGAAATATTGGGTATGGTCGCTTTGTGTTTGTTTGTTGTGTGTTGTGAATGTTCATGCGGTGGATTGGGATGCGAGAGGGCGGATGATTGAGAAGTATGAAGATTACTTGCTGCTGAAGTCAGAAGATTATGAGCAGTTGGATTTTGCTGTGAAATTGTTTGAAGAAGCACTGCTGCCGCTGTTTGAGAATGCGGTGGAAAATGCGAAGGGGTATGGGTATGAACATGAAGGCGAGCTTGCTTATTTTGATTTTAAATTGAATGCTGAGACGGAGGCGAGTGAGGCGAAACGTAAGCAGGCGAAGGAGAATGAGCGGTTTAAGAAATATTTTTCGACGACGCTGCCGATGGTTGCGTATGCGTATCTCGTGCCGGGACCGGAAGAGGGGGCGAATCCATACTATAAAAATAAAGAGGTTTTGGCACTTTATTTAAAGGGGCTTGAGTATTGCTACAGCAGAGGACTGGATGAGAAAACGTGGTATCCGGATCATGGCACGCAGACGAGTCATAAGGCGATGAAGGCGGGGCTGGTACGCGAGAGTGGTGATTTTTCTGGTGTAAGTTTGCACATGGGCGGATTTGTGCAGAGCGTGTTTTTGATGCGTGGGGAGTTGGAAGAGGCGGGGCTGATTGAGAAGTATGTGAAAGTGCTGCGTAATGCGGCAATCAATAATGGGCTTATGTATGCGGGGTTTTATGAGTATGCGAGAGATGATGCGGGGTTTGTGTTTAATAAAAATCCCGAGAAGTATTCGAAGGGTACGATCAATGCGGATGGGATGAGATTGTTTGTCGATTATTTCGTGCCTTACTATCTGATGATTAGAGATGAGAAAGAGTTGGAGGAGATGGATGCGGTGTTGGCACGGGTGATTGATACGAATTTGGCTGTGAAGGTTGGGATTCAGGATACGATCAAGCCGGATGGGACGGGGTTCCATCATGCGACAGCGTATGTGGGTGGCTATAGTCCGCAAACTTTGGAGTCGTTTGCACAGTTGTTGTATCTGGTATCGGAGATGGATGTTTTTGATGAAGAGAATGTTGAGGTTGTGAAGTATGCGATTGAGACGTTTCGTGTGATGGTGCAGAAATATCAGGTATCGGGAGCGCTGCGTGGGCGATTGATTCAAGGTGGTAATGAAGGCGCAGCGATGGTAATTACGAAAGCGATGGCGTTGCTTGCACATGATGGTGGGTTTGGTGATAAGCAAATGCAAGGTCGATTTACAGAGTATTTTGATGCAGATGTGTTTTTGCATGGTGAGTTGATGGAAGAATATTTCAAAGGGAATCGTGGTATTGCGATTAAGGGTTTGGGGATCTATCGCATGATTAGTGATTTAGTGGGAGAGGATATTAAGAAAGCAGATGTACCTGAGGGCGCGTTTGTGAAGCCTTATGCGGCAGCGGCGTTCTTCAGAAAAGATGATTGGTTGGTTGTTGCGAAAGGGTTCAGTCAGTATTTCTGGGATTATGAAGGGCCGATTAAGAAACGACAGAATAGTTTTGGGCAGAACTGGGCGTATGGGATGCTGCAGGTATTTAGTGCTGGGGAGCCTGTGAGTGAGGTGGGTTCGGGATGCGACATGATGGATGGTTGGGATTGGTATCACGTGCCGGGGACGACGGCGAGCCATTATCCGATTAAAGAACGATCGCAGAAGGAAGTGATGAAACAAAAGAAGGCGGCGGGGATTATGCATAAAGATGTGCATCGTCATTACAGCGGACAGACATATGTGGGAGGCGTGAGTGTGGGTAATGCAGGGATGTTTGTGATGGAATTAGAAGGGGTACCGTTCTATTCAACGAATGATTTAAGGGCGAGGAAGAGTTACTTCTTTGTTGGTGGGAAAGTGTATGCGATGGGACGAGATATTCGAGGCGGAACGGATAAAGACGAAACGCATACGACTTTGTTCCAGACGAAGTTAACGGAAGAGAATAATGTTACGGTGGTTGATGGAAACAAGCACGTTAGTGATACGTATAGCCGAATGCTTGGGAAAGATGTTGGGTTAATTGATAGTGTTGGTAATAGTTTCTATCTTGTGGATAGTACGAATGAGCTAGTTTTTGAAAGAAGGATACAGCAGAGTATGACACCTCGGTTTGAAAAGACGGAGGCGCGTTATGCGACGGCGTATTTGAATCATGGAATTAAACCTGAGGGTGATGATTATTTTTACGTTGTTATGCCGGGAGATAAGGATGGGGATGCGTTGAGTGAGTTGCGCAGTAATTTTGATGCGTATTCTAATGTGGTGGAAGATAAGCGTGTACATGTTATTGAATTTCCAAAGGATGGGGTGACGGGGTATGGGTTTTATGAATTGGCTGAAACATCACAGAATATGCTAGTAAAATCGGTAAATATTGAAGCTTGTGTGATGACGGTTAATGAAGGAGAAAGTGTGAAGATTGGTGTGAGTGTGCCTGATATTGGCTGGGAGAGTAGCGAGACTGATGCGCAATTGGGTGGACTGAATTATGGGGCGAAGAAGTATGCGAAGCAGGCTGCGAAGGTGCATGAGTTGGAAGTGACGCTGCGTGGGAAGTGGAAACTTGCTGGGGAGTATGAGGGTGTGGAGGTGAGAGTGAAAGAGAATGAGACGATTGTTTCTGTGAAGTGCAGTGATGGTCTTAGTGAAGTATTTTCAGTTCGTGAGATTAAATAGTATCGAAATAACTTAAATTGAATTGAGTTTGAGATGAAAAATAAAAAGATGTTACTTGGGGCGGCATGTTTGTTGGGGGCGAGTGTGATTGGTGGGCAGAGTACGGAGGCGGCTGAGTATCCGCCTTTGGGTGACAGGGCGAAAGCTTATGCGAAGGTTACGGGGGATGCTACGTGGCCGACACTGGGGAAGGTGACGAAAGAAGTGCTTTCCGAGAAGGAGTTGGATGCACAATGCAAGTTACTTGTGAGTCGGTTGGATCTTGTACGTGATGATATGAAAGGAGTAAAGACGAAAGCTGATAAAAAAGATTGGGTTGGTGCGGCGGCTGCATATGTTAAGGTGTTGCAGAATCGTAAGCTGCCTATGAATGCGTTTTATAATACGCAAGGTTTGTCGGACCAGAGGGAAGGGATTGATCTTTGGGAGCCGAATGAGACGGATATGCTTTGGGCTGAATCCGCACTGGAGAATAAGTTCATTGGACAGCGGTCATATGGACCTTTAAAGGTTCCAGATGATTTACCTTGGACGATCAATGTGACGCCAAATAAGGACAAGGAGTGGACATGGCAGTTTAATCGTATGTACTTCTGGCATTCAATGGGATTGATGTACCGGAAGTATGGGGATGAACGGTATGCGAAGAAGTGGGTTGAGACGATGAGAGACTGGGTAAGCGAGGCTGACCCGAAGATTAATGTGATCTGGCGTTCTATTGAATGCGGCGCGAGAGCAAGACGATGGACAAGTTCGTATTTTAACTTTATCAATTCACCTAATCTTCGATTAGAAGATCATGTTGTGTTCATGAATGCTTATTTTGAGCATATTCAGTTCTTGATGCCTTGGGACAGAACGTTGAAGGGGACGAGGATCGCGAACATTGGTTTGATTATGAATGATGGGGTGTTGACTGCAGTTGAAAATTTCCCACAGTTTAAAAATGCAGAGATGTGGAAGGAAGTAGCTGCGGAGATTTATGAGGACCGCCTTGACAGTGAGGTTTTTGATGATGGGGCACAGCGTGAGTTGACGTTCAGTTATCACTTTGGTGTGATGAATGATTTCAGGAAGGCTAAGCAGCGATTAGAAGTACTCGGACATGAGATGCCTGAGGGGTATTGGGCGAAAGTTGAAAAGATGTTTGAGTATGGGTTGTATGCTGCACTACCGGATGGGCAGCGCCCGATGATTGGGCATAGTGCTCAGGCATTGGTGACGCGATTCATGAATGAGGGGGCTGAGTTCTTTGATCGAAAGGACATGGAATTTGTAGGGACACGGGGAGAGGAAGGCGTGGAGCCTGCTTACCTGGATACTGCGCTGCCTAAGGCTGGGTATTACATGATGCGCAACAAGTGGGTGGATGATAAATCGAAAGATGCGCTGTATTTGCTGACAGATTTAACGCATAGCTGGGGTGGTGGGCACTCGAATTATGATGCGATGAATCTGATTATGTATGGGTATGGTCGCGTATTGCTGGATGATACGGGCAAGTACACATATGCTCGGCCTGAGAGCGAAAAAGCGAGAGCGACGAAAGCGCATAATACGATTGTGGTTGATGGAAAAAATCAGAGTAAAGCTAGCAGTAAACTTGTATTCTTCGCACGAAAAGGTGGCGTGTCGTTCATTGATGGGTATCAGAATGGGTATAAAGATATGACACATCGACGACAGGTGATGTTTGTACGCCCTGATAAAAACAATGACGGTTACTTTGTTGTTGTAGACCGATTGACTGGTGAAGGTGAGCATGAGCTCGAACAGTATTGGCACACATTTCCAACTAAGAAGTTTGCGTTGAATACGACTGATGAATTTTCGATGTGGACGAAGAATGATGATGGGCTAGGTGAAGTTCTGATTCAAGCGGTCAAGAAAGATGATCTTGATATACAGTTAGCGGATTCGTTTGTTTCGTATCAATACAACAAGAAGACGAAGCGACCTGCGGTGAAATATACGAAGAAGGTTAAGTTGCCTGCAACGTTTGTGACATTGTTGAAGCCGTTTAAAGGCGAAAAGCCTGAGATTGAAACGCGACTGGTCGAAGGGGAAAATGGCATGATCGATGTAGTCGTGAAAAGCGATAACAATGTGATTGATCATGTGTTTATTGGCGATCAGCCGAGCGAAATTGATACGGAGGCGTATAGCGGGAAGATGTATTCAGGGCTTGTTCGCAAGACGGTGAGCGGGCATTATGAGACTGTGTTTAAAGATACTTCTGAGCATAAGAAAGGCGTGAAAGCGTCTGGCTGGGAGTAGATAATATTGAATTAATAAAAAGAGGCATCATCACGATGCCTCTTTTTATATGCGCGTTTTGATGGGGGCTAGTCCAGTAAGCGAAAATGTGCGATGGCTTGTTTACCTTGTGGTTGCTCAATACGAGCTGCAATTGTGTAGGTTTTATTTGGATTATAGTTAGTTACTTTCAGGCTAAAGATTGTGTTGTGATGTTTTTGCCTGAAGATGTAACTACTACCCTGCTTTTGAAGACTTTTTGCGAGATGAAAATCCTTTGAGATTTCCTTGCCATCAGCAAGAAGTTTCACATCGGAAATGTATAGATCGCCATTGCCTTTGAATTGCTGGATTTTGAATGAGTATTCACCGTTTGATTTGATGAAGTTTGTAATATCGAGCTTGGCTTGTGTGTAGTATTCACGATCTTCGAGAAATGAAGAGCCGATGACTAGACCAAACTTTTTGTCTTTGAATTCTTGGATGATTTCATCTCGCTTTTCAGCAAGTTTTGGATATTTTGCGTAACTATCGTTGAGCGCTTTGGCGAGTTGTTTGCGTGCTTTGGATGAAACGGGGGTATCGTCGTGAGGGAAGATTGGATTAAGTTCTTCGCGATCAGATTCAGCATAGAGACGGCCATCGGAGTAGAGTTTGAAGTCGTGGTTGCGTACGTAGATACAACGTCGTTCGGCGCGGATGTTGATGGATGGGTAGTAACAGAGGATATATGGTTTTGGGTTGCCTGTTTTGTTTTGCACTTGCGGAAGGAAGCTTTGGCCGTTGGATTGGTATTCCTGAGGAATGGTGAGGTTGGCTGCATCGGCGATGGTTGGGAGGACGTCGGCGAGGTCAATGAGTGAGTTATTGACTTGCGGTTTAAGGGTTTTTGAGCCGAATTTAGCGATGAGTGGTACACGTGAACCGGAGAATTGCGGATAGCTTTTACCGCCGTAGAAGGTATTGCTGTTGTAGTTGAAGCTGACACCAGGGTATGTGCCGTTGTCGGATGTGATAATGACGAGTGTATTGTCGTAGAGATTGTGTTCTTTGAGTTTTTTGAAAATGTTACCGATGAGATGGTCGGCGTAATAAACCATGTCTTTGAAGTTTTGGCGGGCATTGGCGTCTTTTGGTGCGAGCCAATCAGGTTCGATGCCGTCTTTGTCGGTGAATGGTGTTGTGACAAAAGGCCAATGCGCAAGCATCATGGGGTAATAGAGGAAGAATGGTTTGTCTTTGTTTTGGTCGATGAATTCGAGTGCGCGGTCGTTGACGATTTTTGACCCGTATTGATCTTTGAGGTTTGGCACTTCGCCTTCATTGTCGAAAAGAATTGGATCATAGAATCGGTTTGCACGACGACCTTGTTCTTTGATTTCATCACGTGTGTTGCCGGGGAAGTAGGCGTGGAGTGTGTATGTTTCGAAGCCAAAATCTTGTGGCGAACCGTTCTTGAGTTTTTCACGCGTTTCGTGAGCCATGGACATTTGCCACTTGCCGAAGACACCAGTTTTGTACCCGCTGTCACGCATGAGGTTGCCAAAGGTTTTGTATTTTGGATTGAGGTATGCGAAGCGTTCGTAATTTTTGAAGTTGTGTTGACCAGTCATAAGCTTAACACGCGATGGTGTGCTGAGCGGAGCTGCATCACATTGCGGGAAGGTGACAGCTTCTTTCGTAAATTTTGTGATGTTGGGTGTTCTGAACTCGGATTGACCAAGGGTTTCGAAGCACTCGTAGCCGGTATCGTCGAGAAGGATGACGACGACATTAGGTTTTGATTGTGGTGTGGTTTGAGCAGCGAGCCTTGTGAGGGGTAGTGTTGCTAGACCTGTTGATAGTAATGCTGCGGATTTCAGAAAGGAACGCCTTGCGATCATGGTATAACTCCGGATTCAGTGCGAATCTGTCATGCGGCTATATGATTTCGATGTATGTGCGGGTGTTATGATAACATTTTCGGAGCGTTCCGCATAGCGAATAATTAGATATTTTAAATGCGACCGTAAGTAATTAAATAGGTATTAGTTAGTTTAGCGCACCGGTACAAGAGGAGCCGGCTCCTGCTGTGCAACCGAAACAGTGAGAAGCCGTGCGGATATGTCGGCCGATGAGTTCGTGAGGGGTGAATTGCCAAAGCTTTTTACTGGTGCACTCGACATCATGCTCGGCCTGAATGAAAGCTGATTGCCCCTCAGATGGATGAGGGTGATGAGGCATTGGACCTTCGAGTGGCATTTGAAGCATCTGGTTGAAATCACAATCATAGACTGCTCCTTCATAGCCAACTGAGACGAGTGAGCGGCACATGACACTTTGCACATTACATGGATTGTGTGCTGCTTGTAGACTTTGCATATAAAAGTCGTACTGCCCATCTCTAACCAAAGCATGTTCAAAGCGTTTGATAGGCATGTTGGTGATAGTCCAAAGTGTATTAAAATGAATATCGAAGTTGTCGGCAAGTTGTTTTTTATAAGCTGATTCAAGCTCTGGTTGAGCAGGCGGAAGCGCATAGCCTGTTGGGTTATAGACGAGGTCTAACCGAAGGTTAGTTGATGGATTGCCATAACCTAGTTCGTTGAGAAGATGTAGCGCTTGAATTGAATCATCGAAAGTACCTTTGCCTCGCTGCTTATCGACGTTTTCTTGAAGATAACAAGGTAATGAAGCAGAAATTTCGACTTCGTTTTGAGCGAGAAATTCAGCGAGTCCACTATATTCAGAGAGCATCAGGATTGTGAGATTGCTTCGGTCGATAATATGGAGATTGCGTGCTTTGAGCTGCGTGATGAGGTATGTGAAATGTGGGTTCATTTCAGGAGCACCGCCTGTAAGGTCGACGGTTTGAATATCAAGTTGCGGGGTATGCTGATCATACCACTCGAGGATGTGGTCGATGGTTTGACGTGACATGATCTCTGTGCGATTGGGTCCAGCTTCGACGTGGCAATGTTGGCAGGCGAGATTGCACATCTTGCCGAGGTTGAGTTGGAGGGTTGTGAGGGTGTCACGGGTTAAGATTTGATCGCTGGCTTCGAGCTGCTGGCCGAAGAGGTCGGGCTGCTCGTAAAGGGGAAGGTGAATCGAATTTGTCATGATGAGTCGGCTCGCTGTTTTGGTTGATTCGGCTTCGGTTTGAGTGAAGGAGAGGCGAAGGCATAACTGTGTTCATGTATGGTCTTATTCCTGCAAGATTTTGCATGCTGGGATATGCCCGCTTGATGATAGGTATTGGCAAGTAGATCGTGGAGGCTGATTGAGAGCTGTGAAGTGAGGCAAGATATAGCGGCAATTGTCATAAATACATAAGTGAGCAGAGAATATAGATCGAAATGGATGCTAAATATGCTTATGAAGCTGATTGCTGGTAAGATGTGGGACTGAATTGATAAACGGGCGAGCGTGGCGGACATATGCCACTGTCTGGCGCTGGCTCCTAATACGAAAGTGACTGACATGTCAACAGTTATAGCTCCCGAACAAAAGTCGATGGAAGAACTGGTTTCGCTTTGCAAAAGACGTGGTTTCGTCTATCCAGCAAGTGAAATCTATGGCGGATTGAACGGTTTCTGGGATTACGGCCCATTGGGTACGCAACTCAAGAACAATATCCGCGACTGGTGGTGGAAGTGTATGGTGGAGTGTCCGCCGATTGGTCCGGACGGTGAGCCGGTGTCGATCGTGGGCCTGGACAGCTCAATCATCCAGAATCCGAAAACTTGGGAAGCATCCGGCCACGTGGGTGGCTTCAGCGATCCGATGGTCGACTGTACCGAATCTAAGAAGCGTTATCGTGCTGACCACTTGGTTTGTGCGATTGCAAAGGCTGAGCGCAAAGGCGAAGTCCGCGAGCTTGGTTTCCTGGCTGTGATGGATGGCGATCAAGCTGTTGTTGATTTTGAAAAACGTGCAGGCAAGCTATGCAAAAAGACCGGTGGCGGCGACCTGCTTCCAGTGACGCATGATGATCTGGTTGAATACAACTTGCTGAGCAAAGAACAACAGGCGATGGTTTGGGGTCCTGATGCAGCACAAGCTGGTACGTTGACTGAACCTCGTGAATTCAATCTGATGTTTGAAACATTCGTCGGTGCGATTCGTGATGAAAATGCGAAAGCATATCTTCGACCTGAAACTGCTCAGGGCATTTTCCTGAACTACAAGAACATCGTGGATACGATGCGCGTGAAGATGCCTTTCGGTATTGCACAGATAGGTAAGTCATTCCGCAACGAAGTGACACCACGTAACTTCATCTTCCGTTCACGTGAGTTTGAACAGATGGAGATGGAATGGTTCTGTCCGCCAGAAGATTCTTTGAAGTGGTACGACTTCTGGAAGAACGAGCGTATGAAGTGGTGGGAATCACTGGGTATTGAAAAAGCAAACCTCATCTTCCGTGATCACGATAAAGACGAGTTAGCTCACTACTCAAACGCATGTGTTGATGTTGAGTACAAGTATCCATTCACTGCTCCGAAATATGGCGAGCTTGAAGGTGTTGCGCACCGTGGTTGCTTCGACCTGACTCAACACCAGACTCACTCGAAGACCAAAATGGAATACTTCGACCAGGATCTTCAGGTTCGCCTGCAGAAGGAAGGTGTTGATAAGGCTGAGATCAAAGAACGTACCAAGTACATTCCGAACGTCATTGAGCCTGCAAGTGGCTTGACGCGTGCTGTATTGGTTCTACTTTGTGAAGCATTCACACCAGACGATACACGTGCATCGAAGGTGTACATGAAGTTCAAGCCTAAGTTTGCACCGGTTAAGGCTGGTGTGTTCCCACTGGTGAACAAAGATGGTATGCCAGATGTTGCACAGAAGCTTTACATGAAGCTGCGTGAGAAGTACACATGTCAGTACGATGCGAAGCAGTCGATTGGTAAGCGTTATGCCCGTATGGACGAAGCGGGTGCACCATACTGCTTCACAGTTGATGGCGACACCCTGACTGACCAGACTGTCACCGTACGTGATCGTGATACACAGGAACAGACACGCATCAACATTGATCAGGTCGAGAAGTTCATGGACGAGAAGATGAGCGATTGATCTTTACACTAATAAAAGAACAAAAGACCTCCTACGTTGGGAGGTCTTTTTTATTGTCGATTGTTTTATTAAGTCATAAATGAGCCACAAACCAAGGGATGTCATAGGTTGGATCGGGAAAGCCTTTGAAATAGATAAGTAGCTAATATCTTGTCAGCTAATACGTTAAATGCGCCCAATTGCACGTGACTTTGCGGAATAAACGCTGATTTGGCTCATTGACAACTGAAACAGTTGGCAAGAATGACAGGGGGTGTGAAAGTGAGTAGGAAATTCCTTTTGGATTGCTCGAACTTCCAACTTAAAATACTGTTCACAGCATGAGTGATATCAGTTCATCATCATTTCGGTTAGACGAGTGCTGTCAGCATCTGACACAGTTGTGTCAAAAATAGGTTTGCATCGGATTCTTAATAATCAGTTTGTGATACACACATGCGTCGATGTGTGTTGATTACTATTCATGGCTTAGAAATAGGCCTGATGTTGTGTTTGCCGTATCAGTATTCATAGCACGCGCTTCGACTGCGCCGATGTAATGGAGACTGAAACTGGCAGGGAAGCCATTGGAGGTGTGATGTATCGTAAGATTATCACCGCGATTTTTGCTGGATGCATTGGTAGTACAACTGCATATAGTCAAACAAACGAATTGAATGTGCTGCACTTTGAAGAGTTAAAGCATGGCCAAATTGTTGACCAGCCATTAGACGGTGTTTCCGTCGCTAGCACCAATCTTAACGTTGGATACTCTATCCGGGCATTCGATACACGTATCCGTCAAAGCGAGTACCCAGGCCTTGAAGGAGCTGATGGTATTACTGGTCAATGGAATGGCGGCAACCTCAAACATGATATTGTCCTAGGCAAAGCATTGGCGATCATGCCACACGAAGGCCTTGCTGATGACGAAATGCGTGCAGCGGTGAGCTTTGAGTTTTCACACCCCGTCGATGAATTCGGCCTCGACGTGATTAACATCGCCGAGGATGATGAGCAATCACACATTGCCTTTTATGACGGCGATGATCTTGTCGGTATGGTAAAACTCAACGACTTCATCAACCCGACAAAAGATCTGTATGACCCAACCATCGAATACGGCGATCGTACAGCGAACCGTATCAGACCAATTACCGCAGACGATGTCGATGCGGTCGAATTCACACGCGTTGAATTACACATTGCCACAAAAGATGGTGCCATCGACAACGTGACATATAAGAAAGCTAAGCCTTTAGCTTCTGTATTCACCGATATCGCCCTACCTGCATCGACCTTCGACAACGAAGTTGAAACAAGCGGCACGCTCTCTACTGGAACTGCACCTCTGCAAGGTAGCTCACGTTTCGTCGTTCTTCCAACTTCAAGTGGGGGCGTGCCCCTCGCAGCAGCGGGCGTTTCTAGCCCAGAACTATTTGAACAACCTGATCCAACGCCTCCTGATGATCCCAACAATCCAATTGACCCTCCTGATACCCCTGTTGTACCAATACCCGGTGCAGCAGTTGCAGGCCTCGCACTACTTGGTCTACTTGGATTCAAACGCAATCGATATTAAATCACTGTTACTTTTCCCTGCAATGATGAAGCCTTGCTCAATCGAGTGAGGCTTCTTTTTTTACTTAGGCCGATAAAACACTGCAAAAACCTCACCAACGCCACCTCCATCCATTTACCGATAATACTACCGTGAGGAGAATAGCCTTTGCACGCGCATTCGGAAAGAGGATTCAGTTGCACCCAGACAATCACACAAACACAAGCTCGCAATCAACTTATTCAGGCGGCTATGCTGCATGCATGACGATTGATGTTGAAGAGTATTTCCAGATCGAAGCTGGGCATGGCGTTGTCATGCTCGAAGAGTGGGGGCAATGGGAAAGTCGCGTTGAACAGCAAATGGACCTGCTCCTTGGCCTTTTCGCTGAACACAATATCAAAGCCACGCTCTTCACACTTGGCTATATTGCAAAACAGCACCCCATGCTAGTTCGACGTTTCGTTGAACTAGGTCACGAAGTCGCATGTCATGGCAATATGCATCAGCGACTACATCGCCTTACCCCCGAACAATTCGCAGACGATCTCAAAGCATCTAAGTCACGATTAGAAGATACCACAGGCCAAGCCGTTCTCGGCTATCGTGCACCAACATGGTCTGTCACACATCAAACAAACTGGGCAATCGATGTCATCTTCGAAGCGGGTTTCAAATACGATGCTAGTATCTTCCCAGTCAAGCATCCGCAATACGGCGTCAGCAGTGCTCCCATTAAACCCTATATTTTAAGGGATAAAAACCAAAAGCAACTCATTGAACTCCCACCATGTGTCTGGCAAATCTGGAAAAACAAAAACCTCCCAGTCGCAGGCGGCGGTTATTTCCGTCAATTCCCACTCGCTATGATGAAGATGGGTATGCGACAAGCTAAACAACACAAACGACCCGCTGTCCTTTACTTCCATCCTTGGGAATTTGATGCACAGCAACCTAAGCTACCACTCGGCAAGCTCGGACAAGTTCGCACCTATCGCGGTATTAGAGGCGCATACGACAAGCTCAATAAAATCTGTCACTATGGCCAACAGATTGGCGATTGGCAACTCATGCGCGACATCGCATCACAAACACCAGTTGATACATTCAGCCTATAAAACAAATATTATTTATTTGATTTATTAATCAGATTGGTTGTTGATTTGCCTTCAACAAGCTCTATGCGCTTGATAGACCCACCGTTAGCTTCGACAATATCCCAACCAACAATATCCTGTTTGCGTTTATAGTCCGCGCCCTTCGTCAGAATATCTGGGTTCACCGTCTTAATCAGATCGTAAGGCGTATCTTCATCAAAAAGCACAACCCCATCTACGCATGCCTGCGATGCAATAATCCTTGCACGATCATGTTCTTTCTGCACAGGACGTCCTGGCCCCTTCAATCGTTTCACTGAATCATCCGTATTGATCCCCACAATCATCGCATCACCAGTGCGACGTGACTTCTCCAAATATGTCACATGACCCAAGTGCAAAATATCAAAGCACCCATTGGTAAACACAACCTTTTTACCCTGCTTTTGCTGCTTTTTCGCAAACGCAGCCGCCTGCTTACGTGTCATCACTTTACGCTCGTAATCAAGCTCTTTCGATGCTGAAACTGACTGCGTTTCAATCGCTTCAAGTATTTCCTGCCCTGTCACTGTTGCAGCACCAAACTTCTGCACCTTAATACCAGCCGCAACATTCGCAAGCCAAGTCGCCGTCGGCGTATCTGCACCAGCAGCTAAACATGCTGCCAACACCGTGATCACCACATCACCAGCACCAGTCACATCAAACACTTCATGCTGCTCAGCTTTAAACGTTGTCAGCGAACGTGAACGAGGCTTGCCATCAAATAGCGACATGCCCGCTGAACCACGCGTCACCAAAACACTCTTCGTCTTAAGCTTCTTGACCAGTTCACTCGCAGCTTCTTCAGCTGTCTTATCATCAGTGATCGCAAACCCAACGTATTGTTCTGTTTCTTTACGGTTTGGCTTCAGAACCGTCGCGTTCTTGTATTTCGTCCAAGGCCGCACCTTCGGG
Organism: Planctomycetota bacterium; assembly: GCA_016350165.1. Classification (GTDB taxonomy): domain Bacteria; phylum Planctomycetota; class Phycisphaerae; order Phycisphaerales; family Phycisphaeraceae; genus Poriferisphaera. The sequence goes on from CP066225.1 coordinate 1,660,474, forward strand.
TCTACCAACACCGGCGTCTCACTCTTATCCGCCACCTCAATCGCAGCCTGACATACAGCTTCGGTCAGCACACCTTTGTCATAGTCTGACAAGATCACTGCATCCGCCCACTTCGCCGCTGCCTTTACTTGTGTAATCAACTTCTTCTCAATCGAAGCCACTGGCACATGCGTTACTTCATGATCCAACCTCACCACCTGTTGCTGCTTCGCGATCACGCGCGTCTTCCTCGTCGTCGGCCTCGATGCATCCGCAACCACACCCACTGGATCAATCTTTAGATTCTTCAGTTCATCACAAAATAGCCGCCCATCCGGATCATCACCCGTGATACAGCACATTCTCACATCACAACCCAACGCCACCAAACACTGAGCCACATTCGCTGCCCCACCCAGCTTCCACTCTTCAGACTCAACCTCCAGCACAGGCACCGGTGCCTCCGGCGATATCCGGTCAATCCGGCCAATGATATAACCATCAAGCATCGCATCACCAATCACCGCAATTTTCTTGCCGAGGGCGCCGCGAAGATATGTCTCTACCTGTTGAATGTCTGGCTGCTTGAAGCTCATGTGTGATTCCTGAGATTGAGCGATCTTTGTGAACTTGGCTCAGCTCCCCCCTCCAACGCCGGCCAATATCTGCCTTAAGCACAGTATGTTATCAGGTTGCAGCCAACAAGTGTATCAGGCAACCCCACCTCACCATCTCACTCGCCATACCGATTGTCACTTCCCACACACACCTTTTTCTGCACAACCCCATACCCACCATTATTTCATTTTCCCCATCTCTCCGCTATTCCACCATGCCATTCGTCCACAGCAACACCATCTCATTATTCACCACACCCACCACGACCCCAAATAAACCGCATCCACCTCCTCTCCTTCACACCTCACTTCAACACCCCTCCCTCAGCGCAAAAATAAATCGCGCAACCGCCCATCCAGCGCAACCCAATCACGCAGGATAACCCGTCACACGATTCTGTGAATAAACCATCTCAACGCAATTACATTTCACGAATGCAGCAGAATCAGTTGTTATACAACGGCGTCTGCCCTTCATTCGCATCAACATAATCCGTCATCAGATCATCAGCGATCTGATGAGCTTGATCTGCTGTCAGATCATCTGTCACCGCAACGACATCTGTAAACTGCTGATCTGTCTCGATGTGCCTCTTCTCAGCCCCATCAATATCATCTGTTGTCCCAATAAAAACGATTTCTTCCTGATTCTTTACAACGTAAACGCATGTGTCTCGCAATTGAAGCATAAGAACGCTCCTGTCAATAGAAATGACTACGTAACGTCACACGACAAAACTCATTTTCGAAGCGTATCCAAGAAATCCGTCAGCCTGCCCATACAAGCCTGTACAAACTTACGTTGTGTTCAATCAACTCCCAGAACACGCCCCGTCATATGCCCAGCTCTATCGATGTGACACTGAACCTATCTGATTATCAATAACGTTTAAGCGAACAATTGAGATAATTCTGTGGTTGTGATGCTAATAGATCGAAACCTGACATCACAGTATAAACAATACCAAAAGATCTGTGCCATATTTTACGTTAACCGCAGCAAGATGAAAAGATATTTTAGTACCTTTCTGCCATACTTCCGCAATCCGTGCTAACCTCATCGTTATTCACCTGATCACGAAAACCTGTGCAGCTAGCTCACATCACTTTTCACTCGCCGCAGTGCAACCAAACACATCTCACGCACTGTTCACTATGTATGACGCTCGACACAGATTTTTGTTGCATCCAACCACAAAAAAACGGCAAATCCGCAGATTCGCCGCTTCTATTTCGCAATTTTGCTATCAAACCTCCCCCAAAAACCTCAACAATTATCCCTGCAACGACTCCAGATAAGCCACATACTTCTTCACACCACTCTCTATCTCATGGATAGGATCATCATACCCTGACACAAACATCTTACGCATCGTCGCCTGCGTGAAGTACTGATATTTACCTCTCAAATCCTCAGGCATCGGGATAAACTCAATATCATCTTCCAACTGGAGCGCACTAAATACTGCTTTCGCAAAATCCAAGAATGTTCTCGCCTTCCCTGTCCCCACGTTGTATACGCCATTCGCCGCATCGGCCGTCACCGCCGCCTCCAAAAAGTGAAGCGTCATCCCTACCACATCATCCACAAACACAAAATCACGTCGCTGACACCCATCATCAATCCCATCCTTATGCGACATGAACAGCTTCATCTTCCCCGTCTCTTTAATCTGGTTATATGTATGGAACGCAACACTCGCCATCCGCCCCTTATGCTGTTCGCGTGGGCCATATACATTAAAGAACTTCAGCCCCGCCCAACGTGGTGGCGTCTTCGCCTGCTTCAATGCCCACAAATCAAACAAGTGTTTTGATTCGCCGTACAAATTCAAAGGCTCATACACCTTCGGATCAATCTCATCTGAATACCCATGACCACCATCACCATACGTTGCAGCACTCGACGCATACACAAACGAAACTCCCTCTTTCGTACACCACTCCCACAACTTCGTCGTGTACTTCAGATTAATCCCCATCACGTATTCACGATCCGTCACCGTCGTATCGCTGCAAGCCCCCATGTGAATAATCGCTTCAACCGTCTCCGCTGATTGCTCTTTCAGCCAAGCATGCAGATCATGCAAATCCAACCACAGACTCACCTTCATATCCTTCGTATAACGATCAGTCTTCGGCGCAACACTTGATGCAGGCCCATCACGCAACTCTGGATAATCATCCACCACCACGATATCCGTCTGCCCGCGTTCATTCAGCGTGTTCACAATGTTCGCACCGATGAACCCATTTGTTCCTGTCACAACTATCATGCGCAATGTCCCTTGCTGCCTTAAAAATCACATTCTGATCCCGCTATTCTAGCACTATTCACTCACTGCACACCATCACGTCATCCCCATCGCCACGACTATTGTGCAAAACAAGTAAAGCGAACGATTTACGCACCACATTCAGCAATTTCGTACATCCTCCACAACCCAATTCCGTTACAATAGCCGCACATGAGCAACCCTGAGTCTTCCCCCACCACAACCTGCGAGACTTCACCCAACGCCGCACCTCGGCTCTCGCTTTCTCATGCAATCCTTGGCAGACTCGATGCTTTTCTCACACGCAACGCGCGACTCATCCTCTTCATCTATTGGCCACTCCTCGCCATCAGCACCCACATGCCTGACCCTCAACTCTTCGAACCGGGTCAGCCAACCGTTTTTCAGCACGACAAGATCATCCACGTCTTCGCCTTCGGCCTCCTCACCTACCTCATCATTCGGGCACGCATTCTCACCGCCCACGCCTCCTACGCCCTCACCTGCCTCACCGCCCTCATCCTCGCATCAACTTATGCATGCATCGACGAGTTCACCCAAGCATACGTCGGCCGCCAAGTCTCCGACGCCGACCTCATCGCCTCCATCATTGGCATCCTCACCGTCTACCTACTCTCAGTCGCACCACCACCCTACCCCGGCAAAATCAACTGGCGCATTTGGCCAGCCCGCGCAACCTGGCTCATCATCGCACCGACCCTCACACTTCTAACAATACTCCGCCAAGGCAACCGTGTAATTGGATGGATCTATCGCCAATTCATGCAAACTTATCCGGGATTAGACAAAGATACACACTTTGTTCTCGCCATCATCCTCACCGCGCTACTCGCAGCCTCAACCCCACTTGGACGCCGCCGACCCAAACTTTCAATTCTCTTCACCATTGCCATCATGGGCATCTCTGCCCCCGTTATCGAACATGTACAAAAATTCACCGGCCGCGGCTTCGATCTCGCCGACGTCTTCAAGCACATGCAAGGCTTCATCCTCGTCCTCATCGCATGGACCATCTACGCCGCCGTCCGCTCCTTCCGCCTCTCCTCACTCACCGAATCAACATCAGAAAAACTCCCACTCACCTACACACCAAAACTCATCACCACCGAGCCATTATCCACCGCATCACAACAACCTCGCCATTTCATTAACTACGCACTCATCGTCTCAGCACTCACATTCCTCTCCCGAATCTTCGGCCTCATACGCGACTCCATCCTCGCTTGGGCCTTCGGCCTCTCCCCTGTTGGCAACGCATTCTTCGTCGCATTCACCATACCCAACCTCTTCCGTCGTCTCTTCGGCGAAGGCGCTCTCACCGCCGCTTTCATCCCACACTACACACGCCTCACCCAGTCCGACCCCGTCATCGCACGACGTTTCGCATACCTCGTCATCTCACTCCTCATCACACTCCTCGCTTCCATCACTCTCCTCGGCGAGCTCGGCCTCTTCCTCTTCAACCACTTCGGCAACTACTCAGAAAACACACACCTCATCCTCAAACTCACCATGATCATGCTCCCATACATGCCGCTGATCTGCCTCGTCGCCGTCATCGGCGGCATCCTCCAAGTTCATCACCGTTTCGGCCCACCTGCCGCAGCACCCGTCATTCTCAACCTCACCATGATCGGCTTCGCCGTCTGTGCAGGACTTTTCTACTCCAAAAACATCGACCACTTCGGCCCCCGCATCGTCACCATCATCTCACTCGGCGTCCTCACCGCAGGCCTCATCCAAGTCGCATTCCTAACCCCAACCCTCTTCCATCTCGCTCGCCCAACACTTAACTTCTCAAAAACAGCCGAACACATCCGCTCAATGCTCTTCATGATGATGCCCATGCTCATCGGCCTCGCCGTCCTCCAAATCAACACGCTCTTCGACACCCTCATCGCGCTCTTCTTCTCAATGCCCGACCTCACTGCCGACCCAACCGCATCCACCACCATCCTCAATACCTCAATCGAATACCCCATGGATGCCAACTCAGTCTCAGCCCTCTACTTCGCGCAGCGTCTCTACCAATTCCCCCTCGCAATCTTTGGCATCGCCATCGCCACCGCCATCTTCCCAGCTTTCTCACACACCGCATCGCGCATCATCGAAGCCTCACGCAAAGGCGACCCAACCGAACCGCATCGCAAGCAATTCCAAACACACCTCCATCACGGCATCCGCCTCACCATCTTCCTCGGCCTCCCCGCCGCCGTCGGCATCATCCTCATTCGTGAACCACTCGTTCGCCTACTTTTCCAGTACAACAACTTCAACGCAGCCGACACCGCTCGCGTCGCCCACATCCTCGTCGGCTACGCAATTTCCATCTGGGCATACTCACTCATCCACGTTCTAACACGCGCTTACTACGCACACAAAGATTCACTCACACCCCTCAAAATCTCAGTCTCAATGGTCATCTTCAATCTCCTCCTCAACCTCACCCTCATTTGGCCCCTCGGCACAGCAGGCCTCGCCTATTCAACCGCTGCAAGCGCCATCATCCAAGTCATCCTCCTGCTTTACTTCATCAAAGCGTATAGCTTCGAGCCAATCAGCAAGTCAGTCGCCGTCGGCATCCTCCACACCATCGTCCTCACTTTCCTCATGGCCGTCTCCGTCTTCGGCTTCCTAACCTACTTCCAACCCATCACACAATCACGCACCCAATCCGCCATCATCTTATTCGCAACCGTCGCCCTCGGCGGCATCATCTACCTCGCCGCCGCCTTCTTCACCCGCGCTGAAGAAATCTCCTGGCTACGCAAAAAATCCGTCTAACACTCTTAGCAAAGTAGCATTCAATCAAAATCACTTGGCCGTTCAATCATGCGAATCGCCTGATGAATATCTTGTGGTATTTCAAAGTTATACTTATGAAGCTGCTTCATTTTCTTTTTAAAAACCTTCATCACCACAACAAAATCATCAAAATTCTCTTCCGGTATATCACGCTCTAAAGCAAACCTGCAAACAATAATGACATTACTAATCTGATGTAAAATCATTTGCCTATGGATATCCCTATCATCCCGACCTCTATCTTTTTTCTTAGCTAAACCAACAAAATTCCTTTCCAAACTTTCCGCCAAGTCGTTCTTCAAATAATAAATCGTATCTTCAATACTAAAATTCATAGAACCAACTCCTGCATACATTTTCACAAAACAAATACTAACCATACTAATTTAAGTTGAAATCAAAATCGACAATGACTCACAACCTAAAATCATTATCCCACCATATTTATGTTCTCATTCCAACTTTATTCAAACTAAATACAACCAACGATACGTTTTCGTGCAATAGCACTCCAACCAAGTCCCACCACATACGCTTGAGTACAACAACTCCCCTCGTATATCTCATACATCCAACCCACGCCACTCCTACAACTCACTAATAGCCGGCGAGCCACGCTCGCCGTGCCCACCACCTCACAGCACCTAACCTCACAAATCACACCCAACAAACGATACGCTACAGTGCAATAACTCAAACCACTTTCTTCATCAGCCGATACGTTTTAGTAAAACAACCCACCATCCCCCCAAACCTCGCCCAAAGCCCTCACCCCACCACCCCATCTTCAACCCAAATCTTCCACCCATCCCTCACCGGCCAATCAGTCCTCATAGGGCTCCAATCAAAACCACAAAAAACACAAGACAGCTTCCCCCACCAGCCTTTATAATGCGCCTATCAAAATCAACTCCAAAGGGGAGAATCGTGGAATACATCATCCTAGCATTCGCTTGCTTCTTCGGCCTCATCTTCCTCCTCATCTTGTACTCACAACTCAAAATCGCCGGACCATTCATCACCGCCAAAGCCTCTGGCGTACCCGTTCAATTTTCCGACTTCCTAGGCATGGCCTTCCAGCGTATCAACATCAACCTCATCACACGATCCTACATCAAACTCTACAAAGCAGACATCCAAGTCACCATCAACCAACTCGCCGAACACCACCAAAACGGCGGCAACATCATGCGCCTTACCTCCGCTCTCATCGCAGCCAAAAAATCTAACATCGACCTCTCATGGGAAACAGCTCGTGACATCGATCTCATAGGCCCAGATAAATCCGCCAACCGTGTCATTCAAACCACCTCTCCAGAAATCATCGAGTGCTTCACCTCATAACCCCTCCACAACCTCACAACATGTATCATAGAGATTCATCATGTCCTTCTACATCACCGCAGCCATCTTCCCCTCCATCCTGGCTTTAATCTTTTCACTCTTCATCCCACTCGACCCCCTACTCTATTGGCTCGAACTCCGATCCTCCAAAGTTCCCATTAAATTCTCCGACGTTCGCCATCTCCACTTCCAACAACTCGACTATAAACTCATCACACAGTCCTACATCCAACCCTATCAAGCCGACATCAAAGTCCCCATCATCGCCCTCACCGATCACCACCAAAACGGCGGCAACCTCCCACGACTAACCTCCGCACTCATCACAGCCAAAAACTCAAGCATCAACCTCACATGGGAAACTGCTCGTAAAATCGACCTCATCGGCCCAGAAAAATCAACCCACCAACTCATCCAATCCACTTCTCCAAAAATCATCGAATGCTTCACCACATAACCAATCACCCATACACATTTCCAACCAACGCTAAAGCGCATCTTTCAACCAACTATATGCTTGAATAGAAAGTCCATTTTTCTCAGCCACTTACTAACGACTCGCCACAATGAAACCTCTCACCAAACACTTATCTCCAATCAACAACACGTTTCAGCACAACTTATCATCACCTCCTTCATGCAACCAACGACACGCGACAGCGCAACTTATCACCAAGCACTTGCCTCCAACCGACGATACGCTCTAGTGAAACAACCACTTTTCTTTCACCTTGTGATAACACGCTATAACAAATAATTCACAACGCAACATACATACAAACTGCAATCAAACCGCCACATAACCCCCAACAAACAACACACTCAAGTGATACAAATCCACACAACACCCACTCCCCAACAGACGACACGCTATAGTACAACAACCCTCACCCCGCCACCCCATCTTGAACCCGAATCCTCTGCTCATCACCCCAAAGGCCAATCCGGCCTCATTGAGGATACCGCAATTAATTCTTCATAATTCTCACCCCCTTCAGCAAACCGCATACCAAAACCAACCCCTTCACAAACCGCGCGCACAAACACGCAATCGTCCCCCAAAACTCCATCAATTCCAGCACATTTCCAACCCATTCCACACCATTCTTTAACCATTCCAACTCATTTCAGCCTATTTCCAACTACGGGAAAGTCACCGAAAAACAATAAACCTTCACAAACGTGCGCACAAACACGCAAACCAAAATTCATAACTCCTTTGTTTTTCGCCAAACTTAACAATACCGCTCATCAATCCGACTAATACGCGCATAGACACATTTTCAAAACCCCATTTTAAGACCACCTCAAAAACCAACTTCCGAGCAAAACGCGCGCACAAAACCGAATTCTCCCACCAACCCCCACCATTCGCCATCTCATAAACTCAAACAAAAAACACCCGCAAGCATACGCTCACGGGTGCATTCATTTTCTAATAACCAATCACCTACTGCGCATCCTCAGGCCGAGCATCATTACCCTGAAAATCTTCAGGCACCGGCTCCGCCATCTCACCACCAGTCGCTTCATCAGCTGCAGCTTCATTCACTGCTTCCGATTCATCCGCTACAGTCTCCTGCGCCGCTTGACCTGATGCCGTTCCTGCCGCATTCACATTTTCACCTTCATTCAAAGGCGTAAACGCTTCACGCATGATCTTGATCGGTAACTGCGTCGAGAACACCGCACCTGTATCTGTCTGCCGAAACGTCACACGCAATGTGCAGTCATACGTCCCCGGCGGCATATCACTCGGCAAATCAGCCTTCAACGTATAGTGCGTCCCAGTAAAGTTCGAACGATACGCTTCCTGCCAACTCTTCGCATTAAATCGCTTATCAATCACCATCCGAGGCTCACCCTCATCCGGTATATAAACAACCTGCAAAGTCCCAATCCCCGCGACAGGCAACATCCGGCCCAACTGATCTTCCGGCTGCACATACGCCACAACCTGCGTATCACCTCCCTGACCTTCCGTACTGATCGGGCCACTATATCTGCCCAACTTGATACGGCTCAGTACCGGAGCTTCCGCGCCAGGAATCGGTTCCTTACCTGCTTGAACCTGCTGATGAAGCGCCTTCACCTCTGCCATGCGAAGTTCCAGCTCTTCATTCAATTCCTTCACTTCTTTACGAAGTTCCAGATTCTCCGTCACCACATCATTGACCGTCTTACTGCCGCCGCCAACTTTGACCGTACAGCCAACAAGTGACAACGACAACGCACTAATGATTAGCAAGCTAAAAAACTTCATGCAATCACCAATCTCTCGGCTTCGAAGGTGTGACTTCACAAGCTTCATCCCATTCCCTTTACCATTGGAAAGCCTCATCACTGAGACTTAATTTTAGTCGTCCATTGGCAGGTGCTTGAGAACATCGTCCGCACAGCCATATTCAACTGCTGCTTCAGCGTCCAGCCACTTATCACGTTCACAATCACGTGAGATCGTGTCGTAATCCTGACCCGTGTGATCGCCCATCACTTTATACAGACGCTCACGTGTCTTGAGCATTTCCGCAGCCTGGATCGAAAGATCAGTCGCCTGCCCTTCACTCACACCACCAAGCAGTGGTTGGTGCAGCAGCACACGGCTGTTCGGCAGCATATGACGCATACCCTTCTCACCAGCCATAAACAATACCGAACCCATCGACGCAGCCAACCCGATACAGTACGTCTGCACCTTCGGGCGAATGAACTGCATCGTATCGTAGACACCCATACCAGCCGTGACTGATCCGCCAGGACTATTTATATAAAAATGGATGTCATTATTCGGATCTTCATTCGAAAGGAAAAGTAGCTGTGCCACGATCAGGTTCGCTGTCTCATCAGTCACAGCACCACCCAAAAACACAATGCGGTCTTTGAGCAGACGTGAATAGATGTCGTAAACCCGCTCACCGCGGCCTGTCTTCTCGATTACTGTCGGTACCAGTGGCATTCTCGTTCCTTTTATCTTCCTGATAGGCGATCCACACTTAGCGCATGATCGCCTGAAATCTTCCAAATCAAAGCATCTTGTGTAAAACACAGGACTTGCGTTCAGGCAAAAGCAGCTATGAACAGCATCAGCCTGCAATCTCGTTATCGACCTACTGGTCAACGAGATAGTCGTACCACAAGGCGCTCTAGAGATATTCTTATATCGACCACAATCATACCCGGTCCCAATATTATCTGCCTGATACATTAAGGTCCCAATAACCTAATCAACTTCCCTGATTCACAGCATATTTCATCTCATCCACACAATTTCTTGCGACCCCAAGTCCAAAGCGCATAAAAAAACCTGCATTTCGCAGGCTTTTTCAACTCAATATCCAATTTCATTCAAGCCCACCGCAATTATTATCAGTCCTTATTCAACCGGCTCAGTTGCTTGATTTGAATCCGGAACCGACCCCGCCGCTTTTTCAGCTTCCCGCCTAGCCTTCTGTTCACGCTCAAGTCTTTTTCCCGTCGCATTTCCAGCATCGAAACCTGCTTCAAAAATCCCATAGACACTATCAATACCAACAAATCCAATGTCATCCAAACTTATTGGGCTGTAGAAATAAGCAAACGGAAATGGAGAGACCATTGACCATCCCAAACTATTTTCATCGATCCAAACCGTTGCCCCCATGTAATCAAGGTAACGAGCAACTCTTCGATAGGGTAAACGAATTTTTGAAGCTGCACGATCAGTTTTCTGATAATAAGCTGCAAACTCTGGAGCACTTGCTTCTAAATCTGAAAATATCAGAGATGTTCCATTGGAATCACCAAAGTAAGTGCGTGATTCAATAAATTTCTCATTATCTAAAATTGAAGTTGATGGGCTCTTTAGTTGTGCGACAGCACGATCCAATACGCCACGATCATACGCAATGACCAAATGTCCATAACTTATGCCAATAAATGTCTCATCGATTTCACAAAACAAACCATCTTCATTTTCCCACTGTTTGGGCGTAATTTCAAAACTGCTCAAATTTTGTAGTATTTTATAAGCTGTTTTGTTTGCTGATTCGGGGTCATCCAATTGACTGACAATACACATGCCATACCCTAAATCATAACCCTTCACACGATCACAATAAGTGACGTATCCATTTTGAATTTGAGCCACAACATCGGTCATCATGTTGATTTTTAAAGCTGAACTTATATAAGCCATACCGAGTGTAAACTCTGCAACCATAGGCTTATCTAGATGACTCAATAAGCTAACCATCTTCGGAAAATAATCTTTTAAATTTAGCTGCCAAGTATTAACGTAAATCGCATCGACAGGAACAACTTTCAACATTTCTTGATTGATTTCCTTATGGCCATCAAGAATCTGCAACATTGCTTCTCTATCTTCTACAGTGATAAATACGCCGTTACTATCCCAACGCCCATCATTGAATCCCTCACTAAATATAATAGCTCGCAATCCCCACAACCCCATCTCCTTCATGCTTATAGCATCATCACGATCAATGAAGCCAACATCAAACATCGCGTTCATCAAGCCCATTGTGTTAACAAATCCAGCGATCATGACTTGAACTTCATCAGACGCATAAATTTCTTGATGCAACGGATTACTCAACACACATGTTTCTTCAGACTCCCATCGTAGGACAGATTTTGGGTCGCCACCAAAAAGAACGCCGTAAACATCATCCTCTTCAGTCACTCTTATGTTGGTCGTGCTTTGAGCTGCAAAATCTTTGAGGTATCTGCGCATCCCCTTCATACCATCACCACCTTTGCAGATGATTCCGATTTGAATCAGCACAGGACTGCGTTCGTACTCTTCCTCTTCCAATGAACGAAGGAAAAAGACGAACTCGCCTTCCCCTATATTTTCCAACTCATTGAGAAATGGGAACATCCAAGTAAAACCGCTAAAACCATCGTCATCCGTGGCCATATCTTTGATGGTGCCTACGATTGCTTTTATTGATTTTTGATAATCTGAGTGCTTCGATATGCGGCCGAGGTTTGACTCCTTGAATGTATCACCAACAACCTTGCCACTACGCCAATGCAGAAAAACATCAACATCCTTTGGCACGTAGTGAAGTATGTCATCAGCACGAAGATTCGTTGCAAACACAAGTGCTAGTACAAAAAGTGAAACGAGCTTCTTCATTTTAATTCCCCTGAATTTCTAATTAATGAAAGCAATCAGATTGTAATCTGGTTGTTTAAACTCGTCACGCGCATAAGAAAACCTGCACGGATGCAGGTTTCTGTCGACCACCGACCCGACTCCTGTTACCAGGCGTCAGTTTTTATCAGGCCCTAAATACTTGGCTCGTACTGACTCTGGCAATTCGTCTGATTGAAATTCGCTCAGCTCCCCGAGCAAACCTTCGAAACCCTGACGATTATCTTCCAGATTCACTTCACGGCCAGTCACATCTCCCCACCATTTCTCGATCGTATCCACATATGTGAATCCGAAATCTCGGCTGGGTTCAACGGCAGTGCCTTCTTCCCAGTCGTTCCATGTCATGATCTGCACCAATTCTGGCTCACCCTCGAGAGCGCGGCTCATCGTATATTCCAGAATATCTGTGCCGTTACGATCAAGAACACGTGGTCCGCCGCCCCAACCCCAAACACCTGTCGAATCAAAACCTGGACACACAACGGTCATGAAGAAATCGAGTCGCTTCTCTTTTTTTAACCAGTCTGCGGTTTGGCTGAAGTATTTAAAATCCTGATCCCAATGTTCGTGGTTTGGCTTGAACCACATGAATGCTGATTGGATTGGGCCATGCACATCGGCACGGTCCATGTTTTGACGGCAGTAATAAACTTCGCCGTCGAGCTTGCTGAAGATTTGTTTCCATTCGTCTGCAAGTATCTGACGTGGGCCGAGATCATCTTCACCCCAGAAGTTGAACTGCATGATGAATGGTTTGCCTTCACGCTTTAGGTACGCATCGTGTGTACCATAACTGTTGATTAGATAGTTCAGATCTTCAGCTGCAGTTTTGATGATGTCTTCACGTGATTTGGGTTTGCGATAGTGAGGCCAATTGATTTTTTCTTCGTAACAAATCGCGATCTTCATGCCGAGCTTTTGCGCTTCGTCGAGAAGCATGGGGATTTGTGCGTCGGAGTCTGGCGTATCCTTACCGTACCAGATTACGACGAAGGCTTGTACACCAGCTGCTTTTGCGGTTTTGAGATGATAACGTGCGATGCTGCGATCCCATGAATTATATGGACCAACGAGCGGGTAGTGAACGGAACTGATCTGACGTTGGCCACTATCTAATCGTGTATTAGGGTCACGACGATGAGCTTGATCATCCCATCGCCAATGTCGCCAATGTTTGTTTGCTTGCTGACCTTGCGGATACACTTCAAACCAAGGCATGTAGTGCGCGATAAGGTGCGGGCCTTTACCTTCGAGGTTCCACTTGGATTGTTCTGCAGCGAACGTAGCCACGTTCATCAGCAGCACTGCAGAGAGACTAATCAACCACTGTAACTTCATATGTATGATTCCTTATTTCCATTTCCAGTGATCGCCGAGATCATTGCCGTAAGGTGTATCGCCACGATATGCGTTGACTTCATCGAACATGAGGAATTCAACGTGTACATCACTGAAGCCGTAGTTACCACCACGATCAGGGTGTACATTTGCGGGGAGAAAATCCATTGATTCATTTTCTGCAACGCCTACTTTTGTGGCAGAGCCGGGGATACCGGGACGATCATAGATTTCACCGATCATAAAAATGTGCAGCGGTATATCTTCAAATTTTGCGGTGCCTTGATCCTGATAAGTGACACCGACGGATGTGTAGTTTGGCCACGGAGATTTGTAACCCTGATCAGAAAGCCAAGCGTGATTCCATTTCATGGAGTTGACGCCAAAACTACGATTGGGAATATCAGAGAGATCATCACGACGATCCACATCATCATCTGGGCACTCAAAGACAGCGCCATCACCGAGTAGATTTTGATCGATCATGAATTGTGACCAGTCGATGTTTTTGCCGACACCGACGATATTCATTGAAGGGAGATGTCCTTTGTTTTCTTCGCCGTAAACGAACATAGCGGTCATGATCTGACGAATGTTTGAGCCACAGGTGATTTGTCTTGCGGTTGCGCGAGCTGCGCCGAGTGCTGGCAAGAGTATACCGATGAGCAAGGCGATAATGGAAATAACGACAAGAAGCTCGATTAAGGTAAAAGCAGATGGTTTTGGTTTGTATCTTGAGAAGATCATATTGTTCACACTCCCAGACCCGATTGTAACATTGGTTTGATCATAATTGATCTTAAAAATAGGGGAAAAGCGGCTGTAGCTTGAATTATCAACCATTAAACTAGCAGCCACTGTTTAACGGTCAGGTTAATTACGTTTACGCCTGAGCAACATCAGACCGCCGAGTCCTAAGAGCGCGAGTGATGCGGGCTCTGGAATTGCTTCGGCTTTGATTTGATCGAATGTGTATGAGGCGTCGGCCGCACCAAAAGGTAAGATACGAATCTGCAGAACAAAAGATTCGGCACCGGCTGGAACAGCAACGGCGTTCACGTCGAAAGAGATCGGCGTTTCTTGATTGGTGTCAGTCAGTACAAGTGTTTGCCCAATGTATGCACCAGCGTTGTCGAAATAGATCGCGTTAACGTTGATGTAATCATTGTCCGCAGGTTCGTAAGCGGTGATTGTGACAAGGCTCTTGGCGAGATCTATTTTAGCACCGCCAAGATCGCTCCAGATGATGCCTGAATCCTGGTTTTCACCAGCGGATTTACTGAAAGCAACGTTACCTGAAGTATCAGCGGTTACTGCGGCAGCACCGAATGGGCTGTGAAAATGATCCGCGCTATCCATATCATCAATCACGGCGGCGGAAGCAAAACTTGTTGTAAAAATTGCGGCACAGGCGATGCACCCTATCTTTCTCATATCAAAATGCGTCATCAACCAGTCCTCCTATTCAACGATTAGTTGAGTGGAAATGAATCATGTAAAAAGAAACGTTTATTGATTTAAAGTATTAACTGAGTCACGCTCAATTAACTGTGTGTCTAATTTGATATCGAGGATGTCGTTGCTACGTTCTGCGACTTGATTGAGTATGTGTTCGACAGCGATTTTCGCCATCTCAGCCATGGGTTGTTTGACGACGGTTTGAGGTGGCGAGAGATATTGGTAAATAGGTACGTCTTCGAGGCTGATGGTTGAAATGTCGCTGCCGATCTTTTTGCCTAGCACATTGGAAAGAATGTGCAGGACTTCGAGTGAAACATCTTCACTGAAGTTGAGGATGGCAGTGACGTCGCGTTGGCACCAGCGTGAAAGAATGTCGTAAACAGGTTGCTGCGTTGTATAGCAGATGCGTAAAGGATCAACGGTAATACCTGCATTTGTAAGCGCATCTTTGAAAGCTTGTGTGCGTTGCTCGGAACCCCATTCGCCGGGCTCGATTTCCATGAACCCGATGTCACGGTGACCTTGTGCGATGAGATACTCCGTAGCTTTTTTGGCTTGTTCGTAGTGGTCGGCATAGACGCTGCTTATGCCTTGCTCGGTCATGGGTTTATTGATGGTGATGAGCGGAAGATTGGGGATTGAAGTGAGTTCAGAGAGACGATCATCGAAGACGATGCCGACGACTGCGTCGATGTGTGCTTCATAAGCGAGTTCAATGTTTTCGATGTCGATGAGTTCAACAGCTAACCCACGTTTCGCTAGTTCTTGCGAGACAAGTGAGGTCATGGCGGAGACGTAACCGATTGGCATGGCGGGGCTGTACCTGCCTGTAATGACAGCAACACAACGATGTGCGACTTTGGGTACGAAGCCAAGGGAGCGACTGCTTGCGAGCACTTTTTTGCGGAGTTCGCTAGCGACGGAAGGATGACGATTCAACACACGCGAGACTGTGCCAAGTGAGACTTCTGCATGACGGGCAACGTCTGAGATGGAGACGTTGGTGGATGCTTTTTTGGATTCTGTGACCTTACTCATATTGAACTACCTGTGGTGAGGGTGTAGCTGGGTTTGCGGTTATGGGCATCTCAAGGCGGCGAAAAAAGAGAATATCACCCGATGAAATATTTCATCATATTACAGTACAAACCAGTATCATGCAATGAAATATTTCACCAACCGCTAATATTATTGTTACCGATTGTTATAACTAGAGTTATATAGGTTAATCTAACCGGGAACATGGCAAAAGAAAAACTGACCACGATCAGATCATGGTCAGTTGGTGATATTTCAATCTAGTCTAACGAAAACGAAGTATCAATAAGCGATGTGTTTTTGGTGCTTAGCGTGCTCTGCTTTGTCCCATGGCTTGGGATTACGTGTCGATTCGATACATTGCTGCCAAGTCATGCCGCCGGTTTGAACTTCAATTTGCTCGAGCATCTCCATGTAATCTTCACCTTTGAGGTACTCGACGTGATTGTCATTGAAAGCAATACAACCACCTTCGAAATTGGTAACGTTTGGATCGAGGAAGACCGCGATGCGGAGCGTATTGAGATCTTCTTTGAGGTTTGGCACGATAATGAAGTCGGTGTTATCGCGAGCCCACTGACGTTGCTGCTCTTCTGAAAGCCCATAAACATATTCATCAGATGGCTTATTCTTTCGAGAGGAGACGATGTATTCGGGCGTGAAGTAGCCGTCGACCAAAAGTTCGCCGATGTCGTTGGTGTATTTGCTACGATTCGCTTGAGAATAAATGACGAGTGCTTGGTGAATACCACGACATTGCGTGTTGTCTTGCATTTGTCTTGCGGTACGTCTTGCAGCACCGAGGGCTGGGAGCATGACACCTGCACCAAGTGCACCGGCGGGGACGCCGCCAGCTAAAGCACCATTTGGACTCAATGCTGATGCGCCGGGGAATGGTGAAATGGATTTGGTGTAGAAACCATGTTCATCCGACCAACTGACGCTGCCTGCTGGTTTGAGGTAGCGAGAGATGCGCCCGAGAGGGGGGAGCATTCCGATCATGTTGTTGTCACCAGCCATGCCACTGAAACTCATCGCGAGCTGCGAGAGTTGCATGTACTGTTGATACATTGCAGGGGCAGTTTGCTGAAGATCAGAGAATGAAATGCCGGTTACGTTCGATTGATTGAGTTGCTTGCGGACCTGTTGATATTTGACGTTATCAATGATTGAGCCGTTGTCTTCTGCAATCTGATCACCAGCGACCATTACGCCAGCTGGGTTGAGTGCAAAGATCATGTGATCATTTTTCACAGCAAGTGAAGGCATCACGATCATGGCTGGAATTGTGTAGATTGTTGTACCGTTGTCGATCTGCTTAACAATCTGCAACTTGAATGGGAGATTGTTTGGTCTATTGTTCGTTTCTTTTTCAATTTGCATATTGATAAAAGAAACGAGCTTATCGACTGCAGCGGCGAGATTGCTGCCGTTGTCGACTTTGTTGACGACACAGATACCGAGCAAGTTGGTCATACCAACGTTTGGATCGGTGTAAGCAATCCAAGTGTCGCCGAGATTGTGGATGAAGTCTTGTTCGATGTCGATGCCGAGGATAGCGTTGCCCATACCGATTGCTTGAGTCATTTGCATCGAAGCACGTTCATCCATCGACGCGACAATATCTTTGACAGCTTGAAAAACAACGCCGGTATCGAACTTGATCGTTTGCATGTAAGTTGCAGTGACTGGAATAGCTTTGAGATCCTCATCACTGATTGGAGAACGATCAAGAAGTTTCAGGAAACCCTTGCGTGATGATTCGGTCATCACAGTTGTCGTTGTTTCCCAGTCTTTACCGACGATCGCGCCACGGAAGCCGACAGCTTCGAGACTGAGCAAACCGATTTCATCCATAATGGGGAGTGGATCTGGGCCATGCATTGGTGCAGCATCAAAAGCACCCATTTCACCAGCAAGGTCGAGGCCGCGTTGAAGGTCAACAAATGCTGCAATTGCTTGACGACCTGAACCGTTCTTCATGCACTGCTGATATTGTGCACTACCTTCGATTGAATCTTGCTTGCTGTATTTAACAAGCTCGGTGACAACCTCATCGCTGAGGATGAGTGCAAAGACATCACCATCTTCGACAACGCTGGCATCATCGCCAACCATCATGCTGACCATTTCCATGTTGCCTTTGAGTACCGCTTTATCAGCGAGACTTTTGCAGATGATTGCGACTTCGATTGGCTCTTCGCCACCTATGCTTGGACGAACGTAGATTGCGATGTCAGATTTCGCCAAAGCCTGGACCAACTGCTTGACCATACGTGCTTTGACTGCAGCTTGTGGGTCGCCGCTTTCTTTTTCGATGAGGCTCGCCATGATCTCTGCGAGCTTTTCAAACTGGCCTTCGAGATCCATTTTCTCAGAAACAGCAGCGGTGTTTGAATTCTTGTAGACATCGCCCAGCGATTCGGTACATTCCCAGCCGATATATGCGATCGCATCTACGGGCACATAACGTTTTAGGTTTTCCGCATGAGCAGTCGCTACACACAGAAGCACCATCAGTAATGAAGTTAGTATTTTCTTCAACGATTAGCTCCCAAAAATTGAGTTAGTTTACTTCTATATAAGATTATTTAGATAACTATTATTTTTTACTGTTGCCAAATATTATCAAATTCCTGCGGCTGAGACTGCTGCATCGGCATGCCCGGCATTGATTGTGACATGCCAAACTTACTGAACATCCCAAACAGATTGCTGCTGATCTCGCTTTGTGGCGTGAGTACAAATGAGAATGGGAATGGCGAGATGGATTTGGCGTACACACCTTCACGATCTGACCAAACGACACTGCCCATCGGGTCGAGGTATCGCGCCAATGTACCGAGTGTTGGGAACATGGGGTTCATCATGCCTTCATTGGCAGAATACATCGCTGGGGCGGTTTGTATAAGATCTGCATAAGTGAATTGCCACATCGGTACGCTTACAAAATCATCACGCGTACGTAGAAATATCTCATTTGCAAGAATTGATTCGCCGTTGTTAGCAATACGATCCAGCGCACCTTCAACTAACTTACGCTTAGACGTTACAACAACCCATTTTTTACTCATTCCGACAAACTGAGAACTCATTGGGTTCGCAAGCTCAATGATAACGCCATCATCTGTGATCGTCTTTTTAATTTCGAACATCTGACCCACCATCGCAAACGCTTTTTCAAGTGTGTTCATGAATGCGGATTCATCAGTCACACGAACTGCAAGACAAACGCTATCCATAACCGTTTCAGCTTTATCGCCTAATGCTGGATCAAAATAAACCACACCACCATTTTTAAGTTGTTTCAGAATGTCATTTTTCAGATCAATGCCCATCTGATCTTTCATGCTTTCAAGATTAGCTTCGATACTGTTTTGCCCAGTAGGATCGAAACGACTTGCTAATTCAAGCATTTTATTAAAAGTGTTATCGCCATCGATTTTCACAACGCTCATGTAAGGTGAATCAATCGGTACAACAGCTAAATCCTGCGACTCAATCATTGGCTGATCAAAAAGACTCAGAATGCCTTCATGTTTTCCTTCAGTGAATAGAGCAGTGAGTGTGACCCAATCTTTACCGTGTATACCACCGATGTAACCTGCTGCGGTAACATTACCAAAGCCGTACTCAGCCATCTGCTCAAGATGTATTTGATCGATCCAACGCTGTTCAAGTGCAAAATCCAGGCCTGCTTTTACATCAACAAAAGCTGCCATCACAGATTCGCCGCCACTCTGTTCAAGCATCTTTTTAAATTTAGGATTAGAAACAACGCCTGTTTCGCCGACCCATGAAAAGGATTCATAGCGTGAACCACCGAGAATGACGCCGAAAATTTCTTCACCCTCGATCATCTCGATCAAACTTTCAGTACCTTTTTGAGCAGCCATACCCTGCCCCATCTGCACCATCATCTGCATCTGCTGACGCAACATCATTGCGCCTTCACCACCTCTGCAAATGACACCAACCTTCACTGGAATATCTTTGCGATCACTTTTCACAACATAAACTGAAACCTCAGCATCAGACAACGCCCCGATCATCGGCGTAATCATCTGCGTCATTCCCATCATTTGATTCATGCCACCCATGTCCCCGCCCATATCATCACTCAGGCCACCACCCATCATCATGGCCATACCACTTGCCTGCTGAATCATCTGTCCGAGCATTTGCTCAAACTCAATTCGCTGCACCAACTTGGAAGTCGTCGATCGGCTATACGTTTTACCAAGCGATGTACCATTCCGCCATTCAACATACGCAAGCACATCCTTAGGCACATAATCACGAAGACTTGCTGCATTTAAACTCACAGCGCATATAAATACCGATACCCATGCAACCAAAATTCGCATCTGCTAATCTCCCAGAACAGTAAAAAGAGTCACGACCCAAAGAAAGGATGCTACGAAACCCGGATACAGACCAGCCTTGCTGGCCCAGTTCCCACATACCTCCAATCTCACCGGTGCATGATAACCGCTGGGCCCCACCCTCCGCTATACCCACCTACCACCACACACATTAAATCCACACATATGCATACCTAAACAGCACAACTCGCACACCTGCAAACGTGTGTGAACCAATTAACATCACAAAACTACTCAAAATAGCCAAAAAACCAAGAATCAAAAATCCTCTGGTTCCCAATCATCACCAGCCCCAAGGAACGGCCCTTCCATGTTTTGAAAGATTTCCAAGAACATATCTTCAGCCGCTTCTTCTTTCGCACAGTCGATGCTGGGCGACAACAAAATCGCAAGTGGGAACGATGAGATCTGCGTCGTATGCAATCCCACCTCATCCGACCAGCCCCAGGCTCCCATCGGCTTCATATATGGTGCAAGCACCTCATACTCAGGCAAAACATTCTCAAGTGCAGGCCAATATTTGATGTACCGCTCGTAAAACTCAGGACCCGTCTTCGTCAAATCGATGTACTCAAAATACGACACAGGCTTACCCTTCACCATCGCATACACCGTCTTGAAATTCTTATCACTCGTAACTGCAACCTTCCCCTTCTCAACAAAGGCAGCTGTCTTTATCAATGACTCTTCACTCATCGACAACATGATCTGTCCATTTTCAATCAACGTGCTGAAACCAAGCTCACTCATACCAAACCGATGAATGTTTTTCCCATCAACTTGTTTACTGTTCGAGCGACTAAAGATGTCCACGCCATTAATTGCAAGCGAACTGACTTTCTCAACAAGCACTTTCATCGCATCATCAACAACTTTATCATTTTCAATTGATGCAACCGAACTCATGCCATTGAAATTGTCGTACCCTTTCTCAGGATCAGTGTAATTGAACACGGTTGATTTAAAGTTCAAAATCAGATCATTAATCACATCGCAACCAGCTTGCTCATTCATGATTGCAATTCCCTCATCAATCTGTTTTTGAGCAAAGAACTGCTGAAGAATCATCTGCACGTGGTCATAGCTGTGACGAACATCAAATTTTATAGCTTTTAAATAAGCAGATCCGCTTGGCACAGCCTTATACTCATCCATCGTGATCGCTGGCTGATCAATAAAACTCAGTATGCCATTGCGTTCATCTCGTGCGATCAATGAGAAGCATGTTTCCCAATTCTTACCAACCAAACCCATAAAACATCCAGCACCCTCAGCGTCTTCAACACCTAACGGCTCCGCAAAGCCATAATACTCCATCGGCAAAACACCCACTTCATCTAACGTCGACCAAAGCAACCGGTTATCGATGTACATCTCGTAAAGCGTAAAACCTTTCGCACGCTCCATCATGGCCATGAACCCACCATTCGCCTCAATCGACATCCCCTTCCCTAATTTCTCAAAACCTTTACCCATCTCAAAACCAATCGCAACACCATACACATCGTCCTGCTGGATCACCTGCAAAATACCGCCGCTCATCATCTGCAACATCCGTGCACGTTGCAGCAACTGAAATTTCTTTTCATCACCCTGACAGATAATCGCCAATTCAATCGGCATCTCCATCATCTCACCGCGTCGTAAATACATCACCCCATTGACTTGCAACAACTCACGAAGTGCCATCGTCACCGTATCAAGAATCGGCTTCTGTTCCGGC
This sequence comes from Planctomycetota bacterium, assembly GCA_016350165.1. GTDB lineage: Bacteria > Planctomycetota > Phycisphaerae > Phycisphaerales > Phycisphaeraceae > Poriferisphaera. The sequence continues at coordinate 1,682,622 of CP066225.1, forward strand.
GTCATCTCACCTTTCATGACCTCCCACACCATAAAATCCATCAACTTCGCTGCATCAACCTTCTCCAAAACCTCAGCCGCATACGACTGCTCCCACAATTCACCTGCTGACTGCACTTGCTTCCAACCAACATACGTCACCGCATCACTAGGCACATAATCACGCAAACCCTCAGCACGCGCACCAACAACCAACATACAACTCAACACAAACGTAGCTATCACTCGCTTCAGCACATCAATCCCTTTCTTTTTGCAGCTTTTCTGCCCTTCATAAATCACGCCCCACCAAGCCCAACCAGTATCCTAACAACTCCGCCACCATTACACATCACCGCTTATCATATTTTTTACTGAAATGCTCTCCCCTACATTCCGTCATATTAGTAATTCCATGAATGAATCATCCGGAGCAACCATCGTGTCAAAAACCAAAATAGCTCAGCCAAATAAGCCCACCACGAAAACGCAGCCTATCATCGAATCCTACCGCAAACTTTGGTTATACCGCTTCAAATACCATCGCAAAACAACCCTCGCCCTGCTCAGCATTCCCACATCACTCATCCTTCTCTACCTCTTCACGCACCTCAGCTTGTACATCCGAGCCGAGCACGCATTCCGCAACATGCCTGCCTACAAAACCCTCACTGAAATCAGTATGTCCTACGATCAGAACGCTGACCTCGATAACGGGCGCATACTCAGTCAGCTTCTTGCCAACCTCAACCTCGATAAAAACTACACTGAAAAACTAAGCAACTTTAACAACGAAACCAAACACCAACTCTCTTTCACCACGCCCATGTCTCCCGATGTCTTGCAAGCAGCTCAATCTCTTCTTACAGATAACAAAACCATCATCAACTTCATTGATCAACTTCCCCATGAAGGCTCACTTCGTTTTGACGGCAAATTCAATGACCATACCGAATCGCATCTTAAACATCTCAACGAACTTCGCAGCCTTTCAAAACTCTTACACCTGCGCATCTATATCAACATCCACAACAAACAATACGATGCAGTTCATAAGGATTTGATCAACCTCATCAAAATTGCAGACACGTTGATTTACGAACCTCACCATGTCAGCATTCTCGTTCGTCGCTCACTGAATTCACGCTATACCGCACCATATATATTTCACTGCCTTAACCAAAACATCTTCACTTCTGACCAGTTGCACAAACTCCAGCAAGCGCTCAGCAAGTTTCCGATCGACAAACACAAAACACTTAAAAACGCTGTCATAACAAATGCAGCCGTTCAACTGCGTTTTTTTGAAAAACCACACGAATTCAAGCAAATGCTCGATGATCATCAATATTTCGATGAATCACCCATCCCACATTACCCAGTTTGGCGATTTACCTTCCTACACGAAAATGATCGTTACCGTACAATCCAATTCTTCAATGCGCTATTAACTGAAACAGAAAACAAAACATACCAATACAAAATCTGTGAACATCTCATTGATAATTCATCCGAATATTATCTCGTAAGCCGCCAAACGCCTTCATGGGATCATCTCCCCCCAACCATTGATGCTGACATCGCTGACCGCAACGGACTAATTCTTTCCATTGCTGAAATGCGTTACGAAATAGATCATCAAAAACAACCTGAAAACTCAAGCGATCTCGTTCCATACGACATCAAACAATTACCAGACAATCAAAACGATGAGCAACCAAATACCCCCAAACAATAACGATGAGCCAATACACACACCGCCGCTCTCCACATTCGCGCCCAACAAAGCCAAGCTGTACTACATCGTCACCTGCATCGAATTTTTCGCACTGGCATTCGTCTACATCATTATGGTTGAGGTCGCACGCCCCTTCAGGCAACACGCTGAATACTACACCGCGACTGTCATCACCATCGCCGCCATCCTCTTCAGCATCTACACCTTCCTCATCGCCCACAAAACCTTCCCAGAATCTGATGCAAAAACCATGCGCATCATCCACCTCATACTCCTCGGGCTCTTCGCCTTCCCACTACTAGTACTACTCAATTTCTATTTCCACTACACCTACGCCGACTGGTTCTTCCCAAACTGGCCACCCAAAATCAATCTCAATTAACAAATACCACCCAAACCTTTCTCAACGGCACAAGCCCTCTAACACTTGATTAGACTACTCAGCATTTTCAGCGACTGCCTCAACATCCAACCCATCACATTAACATCCTAAACACCTACCTATATATAGATACAACTTCATCACACCCTCTCATCACCTCACCAGCTCATTTGCCAAACTTCCCACATAAAGACAAATCACTCCGCTGAAATTCAGCTAGTTCTCTACTATTAGCTTTGATACTGTTAAAATGATGTGTACGAGAAACGCGAGAACCGCATCATGAACACAAGCAACGAACCTTCATCCCAATCCAGCGCAGCTATCAGTTCGTCTGCGAATCGAGATTCATCCGGGGCATCTGACAGCAAACGCTTTCAGCTTGCGATTTTCACACTTTGGAAACGGGAGATGGTGACCTTCTTCCGAACACGTAGTCGATTGGCGACCGCGCTCGCTTTTCCAGTCATGCTGTGGCTCATGCTCGGGTTCGGTCTCAACAACTCATTCCAGATCCAGACCGCTGCACCTCAAAGCGGCGAGACTGCTGCAACTCCTGACGTCATCAGCACTTCACTTGACGCAGCAGCCCAAGCGCAAGCCGCTGATATCGGGTATCTCGCCTACTTCTTCCCCGGTATCATTGTCATGGTTCTGCTCTTCACCGCGATCTTCTCAACAATCAGTGTCATTGATGACCGTAAGTCAGGTTTTCTACAAGGGGTTATGGTCGCACCTGTTTCAAGACTCGCCATCGTCCTCGGCAAAATCCTCGGCGGAGCAACCGTCGCCATCGTTCAAGCATTCATCCTCACCATCCTTATTTGGCCCACCCTCACCATCCCCAACGCCTCATTCCTCGGGCTCATCCCAGCCGCCATCGCAATGATCATCGTCGCTATCTCATTAACTGCAATGGGGTTAGCAATTGCATGGCCAATGGATTCCACTGCCGCTTTCCACGGCATCATGAACGTCTTACTCATGCCCATGTGGTTCCTCTGCGGCGCACTGTTCCCATTCTCAGGCGCACCCATCGGACTCAAAGCACTCATGCTCATCAACCCGCTAACCTACGGCTACACCGTCGTTTCCGCTCACCTGATCGGAACCGAAAACCACTCCATCCCACTCTCCATCGCATGGGTAATCATGATCGGCTTCACTGCCCTGCTCGTTTGGCTGAGCGTTCGTGTCGCCTCGAAACAAGCATGAGCATGACCTGCTAACTCTTTAAAAACAAATAAGTTGCGAATCGGGTTATTCACACTGGATGTTTCACAGAGGCAGCGTTAATGTGTTTTGTAAGCTGCATGAGAAAAGTGAGTCTTTCGAGCAATCGCAGCTGCATTTTTTGTGAACTTTCAATCAAATCAAACGCACAATCGCCTGTGAGTTTGGGGGCGTAAATGACGCAACCGTTTGAAGACAACCAAGATAAAAACGAATCTGATAAAGAACAAAGCGCAAATGATTCAGCTAGTGAATCGCGCGATCAGACCCATGAATCTGCGCATCCATCCACCCCAAAAGGTGGCATCCAAGGCGTTCAAAGTCTGGTCGTCTGGATCATCGCAATCGTGGCACTGGGCGCAGCTGCGGTAATGACTGTCGATGTACTCATCGGCGGCGCACCCGGCAAACGAAATGTACTCAATGACACCAGTGTCGATGGCAAGCAGCCTCTGCTTCTGGACGCACCGAAATGGCAGCTCACCGACGCTTTCGGCAAAACTGTAAGTAATGATGACTTCAAGGGTAAGGTCATGATTTACGACTTTATCTTCACACGTTGCGCATTGGTTTGTCCGATCATGTCGATGCAGATGGCTGACATCCAGAACACACTCAAAGGCACGACCGCTGAGGATAAGGTCGAGATCGTGAGCATCTCGATTGATGGTGCGCATGATACGCCTGAGGTGCTCAAGAAGTATGGATACGATCCGGAGCGTGGGGTTGGTGCTGATCCCGAGATGTGGCATTTCGTAACTGGTGATCAGGCAACTGTTTGGCCTCTAGTGGACAAACAGTTTTTATTGCCAGTGGATGAGCAACCTGAGGTTGAGGGAATGCCGATTGCACACAGCGCGAAGTTTGTGCTGGTCGATAAACAGGGGCGAATCTACAACTACTACGACCTGAATGAGAAGGAAGACCGCAGTGCGATCCTGGCTGACATCGAGCGGCTGATTAACCAATAAGCTTTCCAAACGTGCGCAAGCGCGCACAAAAAAACACGATCTTGGCATCAAAATCTAATCAAGTGCTACTAAGCGCTGATTAGAGTGTGCGCGCGCACGAAAATGACGGATCTTTGTTAACTGCTGCCGGGATATTTAGTTATGTAAATGGGCATGATTTTGGATTTTTAGCGGTTTTTGCTGAAAAATGACGAATTTTCACCATTTTTGACGCAGTTTGCTTACAATTTGAAGCGAAATTGCGAGTTTTGAGCAAGTTTGGTTTGGCTCAAAAACCAAAACCTGAACAAAACGTGCGCACAAGCCTGCATGTCATTGCTACTTTTCAGAAAGATCTGGGAAGAAAATCTGATTCGATTCGTTTGGCGAGGGGGGCGATAAAATCGCGATATGGCCGATGAAGAGCTTTGATGCAGAATAGGATTGAGGGGCGAAATGTTTGGGGATAGAGAATGGGAGAGGGAAATGGAGGAGGGATAACGGGGGATGATGGGGGGGATGATGGGGATGAAAATGGAATGAAGTGAATTGAGTATTGAGACAGAGAAAAAATCGAAGTTGGAGTTTACGCCACCTACAGCTGAACAGGTGCGAGGGCTGTTTACTGAAAACAGGCCAACTCAGGATTCACTGTGGATGGTGCGGCTTCCTCTCTTCATCGGGCTCGGTGCTGTCGGGATTTTACTGCTGGTGGACAATGCTGTGATCACGATGATGTTGTGGTTGGCATTCATCAGCGTCTTCATTGCTGCGATGATGCGCGTACGCTATTTGAAACAACTCGAAGCGCAAGGCGTGCAGGTTGATGAATGGGCGATGCAGCGGCGTTATGTTGATGCACTACGATCTGCATGGGTGCTACTTCCCAAGTCACGTAAGCGACATGGGCTATACATGCGGATGTCGAATGTGATCGCTCATTGTTTAAGTGAGTTAAAGTGCCATGAAGCATCTGCGGAAGCTTATGATTTTCTGATCGACCATTTGCCCTTAGAAGGCGCGGGCGTAAAGCAGTTACGCGTATACCGCGCAATCTCATGGCTAATGGAAGACCGCCTTGCCGATGCGGATGATACGTTGCGTCACTTACGCGGCGTAAAAAGTGAGTTCAAAGGCACGGCTCTTGCAAGTGCTTATACATATGCAGAATTACTGCAGTGCGTGAAGACGTATCACTTCGATGAAGGTGTTGCGTTATCTGAGACATTATTAAACGACATGCGGCCATTGGGGATTGAAGCTGGCTATACATATGCGATGATGTCCACGTGTTACCACGAAATGGTTTTAAGAACTGAAGACGAAAAAGAAAAAGCGCGTCTTGAGAAAGAAGCGAATAAGTGGTGGGAGTATGCGACGTGTTTAATTAAGGAAGAGCATTTGATGAATCGGATGCCGCCGGAGGTAATGAAACAACGATCCTAAGTGTTTCTGAAAATAGAGATGAAACGAGTAAACGAAGACAATGTGAAAGAAGCAATGCGTGGAGGTGGCATCAAATTAACGTTGCCACGCTTCAACGATGAGCTTTTGCGCAAACAGATTACTTGGGATGGCTGGATACGCTGGGGCTCGTTCACCACTTTAGCTGCGATCTTCGTTTGGTTTATTGTTCTGAATCCGGTTCTTGGTGCAGGCAGTAGCGGGTTGGTGATGATTCTGCTGATTATGGGTTGGCTGGGTTTAAACTCGATTAATGCAAAAACAGGCAGAGAATTGGCTCAAGTTTCGATGGTGCTGGACCAGGACCCGAAACGTGCTGAGGGTTGGATTGCATTGGCGCTGGCGCGGAAGCCGCTGCTGCGCTGGGTGCGATTGATGATCTATCACCGTCTTGCAATCGTACGTCACCGTGAACAGGATTTTGCGGAATCTGCTGCGATTTGTCGTGGCGTGCTTGAATATTCATTAGGCCCCGCTGAAGCATCGCGAGCACATCTGCTTTTGATATTGACTGAAGCGTCGCTTGAAATTCGTGACATGGGGACAGCCTATTCATCGCTTAGTCAGTTGTATGGCATGAAGGTGAGTCTGGTTGAAGCACTACAAAGATTGTCACTTCAAATTCGTTATGAAGTGATGACTGGGAATTATGGGGCAGCGGTTGCGAATATTGAATCGAAACTTGAATTGGTTGAATTACTACCTGCGATGCAGTGCGGCATTGTGCATAGATTGTTGGCAATCGGAGCGGAACGATATGGTGATCGTGAGCTTGCTGAACGATTGAATAAACGTGCATGGCTGCTGTGTGGTGACAAAGTAATAAGAGGGATTGGTGAGGATATCGCAAATAGTAAAGGGATGACAATGGTGGGTGGCGAGAAGGGTTTGAATCTCGGCAAGTAAGTTGTCACGAAGGGGTGGCCTGGAAATGATAGGCATGGAGGCGGCTGCAAAATTGCGATGATTCATGGGGGAAAAGCCGGAAGTGTTAGACGAGGTTTGTTATCATCTTCAACATGACGAATTTAGGAAATCTATTCCCGCCTGTTTGGTTTGCCGGTGCACACTGGTCAATGTTACTGGTGATTGTGCTGGTCGCGATGGTGTTGGTGATCAAAGGTGCTGACTGGTTGGTTGAAGGAGCTGCGGGGATTGCGAAGAAGTTGGGGATGCCTGAGGTAATCATTGGTGCGACAATCGTGAGTCTTGGGACGACGACTCCTGAGGCAGCAGTGAGCGTGCTTGCAGCCTGGGACGGTAAGGCGGGCCTCGCACTGGGTAATGGTGTTGGTTCAATTATTGCGGATACAGGTTTGATCTTCGGCGTCGGTTGTTTGCTATGCGCTTTACCTGCAGACAAATTCGTACTCAGTCGTCAGGGCTGGGTGCAGTTTGGTGCTGGATTGATTGTCAGCTTCGCATGCCTTGGAGCATGGTTTGCTTCAGGCGACGATGCGACATTGGGACGAAGCGTAGGGATTGTCTTTGTCGTACTGTTAGCAGCCTATCTCTTGATTAGTGTGAGATGGTCCAAACAACATCCGCACGGCGAACCTCGACTGGTTGCTGAAAATGGTCATAAAGACAGTGAAGAATCAGATGTCACTGCAAAAGGATTTGAAGAACCAAAACATCGCGAACGTGGTGTTCTGGCTTTATTGGGGCTGGGCTTTATCGGATTAGTGATCGTCGTGTTCTCAGGTGATGGCTTGGTGCAAGCAGTCAGTGAACTTGCTGTGCAAGCTGGAATACCTCAGGTAGTGATCGCTTCAACGCTGGTCGCATTTGGAACAAGCTTGCCTGAACTGGTGGTCGGCATCACGGCGATCAGAAAGGGACACGCTGAACTGCTCGTGGGTAACGTGATTGGTGCAGACATTCTGAACGTGCTGTTTGTGATTGGCGTGAGCGCATTGGCTGCACCGCTTGATATCGTGGATCAGAATGCAGTATCGCCGACGATGTTCCTGTACCTGCATATCCCTGTGATGATGGGCATGCTGATTTTGATGCGTCTGTACATCGCAGGCAGCGTGAAGCGTGGATCGTTCAGAAGATGGATGGGCGTGCCATTGGTTGCAGCATACGTTGTGTTTGTCGCGCTACAGTACTGGATCGCAACGGGTGGTGGCGGCACAGGTAGCTGATAAACACGAATACATCTTGCATGAGTTAATCATCGCAATTTAAAAGGTAAACGAAAGCCGGCCTTAGCGTCGGCTTTTTTTGTTTGCCCTTTGGGTGATCGCAACGCGCGGATGATGGCTGTGATCGAACCCAATTGCAACGGTGGGAAATAAGTCGGCGGCGGGCCCTTCGGCCAACGTTCATGATTCGATTCCAATGCAGAATCTGGTTGCTCCTTTACAGAGTCAGCCAAAACTGCAGACGACTGTTCTGATTTTTGTGGGTTATTTTCCATGCCTGCTATTGTGCGAGATTGAGATTTCAGAAACAGATGCAGGTCGCAGCAAGTTCAACCGATACAGTGCGATTTTTTGCAACTGTGCTGGTAGAGGAGGTTTCGAGGTGTACCGAAAGGCTGTTTTACGCCCATTTCATGACACGCAGATCCAACTTTGGAAAGCAATCAGAACAGTGTTCCATAACAGATACAGTATGGTAAAATTGTTACCAGTACAGCTTGGATAAATCGAACTGTACCGGTTCCACATACTGCGAACTGTGTCTTGTAGACAACAGGCAGGAACATAGGATGTGAAGGTGTGATGATTTGACAGATTTCAAGTGGATCTGAGGTGGTAATGAGGGACCAACGGGGGGATGGGGTCATGTGGATGAAAGGCAGGTAGCTATGAGCCCGATGGCGACATTGAAAAAGAGCAGTCCGCTGAATCGTGAAGATGGTGGCGCATTGTACGAGCAGCTTGCAGATCGAATCGAAGGATTGATCGCAGATGGGGTAATGCTGCCGGGCGATCGCGTGCCTTCCGTCAGAAAGCTCAAGCAGCAATTTGGTGTAAGCATGTCAACGGTGCTCGAAGCATGCCGATTGCTGGAAGATCGTGGCTTGGTAACAGCACGCCCTCAAAGCGGTCACTACGTGCGTGAAAATCCAGCAATGAAACTGGAAGAGCCAAGTGAAAGCCGCCCAAGTCACGAAGCCGTCAAGGTCGATCGTGTGATGTCGCTGAAACTCAAGTTATCGATCGAGGACGAGTCTATTTTGCAGTTAGGCGCTGCTGTACCGAGTACAAATGATTTTCCTCAAAAAACGATCAACCGTTTGATCGGCCAATCATTGCGTGATGAAAGTGAGTTAGCTCACAAGTACAACACGCCACGTGGTGTGGAAGCGTTTCGTAAAGCTGTTTGTAAACGCATGATGTATGCAGGTATCTCAGCAGGCCCCGATGATGTGCTGGTCACAAACGGTGCGAAGGAAAGTGTCTATCTTGCACTAAAAGCTGTCACAAAGCCCGGCGACACTGTTGCAGTTGAAAGCCCAACTTACTTCGACCTGATCGTTACACTGGAAAGTTTGCACCTGAAAATTCTGCCACTGGCGACCAATCCAAGAGACGGTGTAAGTTTTGATTGTCTCGGCGGCGCACTGCAAAAGAAGCAGGTTCAGGCAGTCGTTCTCATCACAAACTACAGTAACCCACTCGGTGTTTGCATGAGTGACTCACGTAAAAAAGCACTCGCAGCGATGATGGAGCGACACGATGTTCCTTTGATCGAAGACGACATTTGCGGCGACCTTTGCTTCGGTGATGAACGTGCAAAGACTGTCAAAGCCTACGATAAAAGCGATCATGTGATTTACTGTTCCTCATTCAGCAAAACGATATCACCCGGCCTACGTGTCGGCTGGATGGTGCCCGGCAAATATCAATCCAAAGTCGAACAGATCAAACTCGCAATCAATCAGGCCGCCCCAACACTCGGCCAACTCGCGATCTCCAAATACCTCAACGGCGGCGGTTACGAACGCCACTTGCGCAAACTTCGCAAACTATATCAACAGCAAACAAGCCTGATGTTGCAGTACATTTCGCAGTCTTTCCCCGAAGGCACGAAAGTCAGTAAGCCAAGTGGCGGGCACGTCCTTTGGGTCGAAATGCCTGAAGGTGTAGACTCCATGAAGCTGCACGATGAAGCGATACGTGAAGGTATTGCAATTGCACCGGGACCGATTTTCAGCCCGCGTGAGGATGACTTTCTTAACTGCATGCGCATCAACACCGGGTTACCTTGGAGCGAACGCATTGAGCCAGCTATTCAGCGGTTAGGTGAACTGGCTGTCGAACAACTCTGGCGTAACGGCGTCAGAAAGAAAGCAGTGAAACGTAAACCCTGCAAGTGTGAACCTGTAGTGAGTCACAAGCTGGATGACAACGTTGTCATGGGGAACAGGCATTGATATAAAATCCAATTCATAAAAAAAACGCCGCTTGAATGCGGCGTTTTTGCTTTAGATTTGTTTGCATGTCAATAATTGTTCAAACGAAAAATAGTATATGTTCTCTAATGAGGACGCCTGTGTTGCTTAAACGTGCGGTGTGAGTTGATGCGTCGTTCCTGCATTTCCTGTATATATTTATGAGGCGTATGCAGCATTTGGGGCCTGATGTTTAGCTCCTCATTTTTCTTTTCCTCATTATCATGCGTGTCCGTATCCGTGAGGTGTTTATCAAACTCTGGGAATGAAAATTTATAGTCACGCATACGGGGATAAGTCGTGGCGGAAATAATCTCAGTGAACCATTTTCGCCTTTTCATTAGGATGCTCCTTTCAAGCATTCACCCATACTACAAACACTATGTTTGCAGGTGCTTTTCGGGTGATCGGCCCAAAGTTTAGGCATCCCAACTTCACTGTCTAGTATAGTTGTAAAATTATTTTTCAGTCACAAATGACAGGTTTTTTACGTTTAGTTTTTCGAAGCTTTCCATAACGCATTTGGATATTCCGGCTCGCCAACAATATTGAAAAGAACCATCTCAATGTCACCATTGTCACGTTCAACTATCACATAATTTCCGGGCGTCGGCTCATGCTTACAAGGCATCGATTGACTATCCATATCATAGGATGGGTTCATAATTGCAATAATCTTTGGCGTTACTTTCAGGTACTCAACCAATTCTTCATCACTTGGATTTGCAAAGTAATCTGCGACAAACTTTCGAGCACCCTCAACCGTTGGCTTCACTTTACTCTTCTTAACGTGCGAATGATATGCTTTGATCGCGTAATCACAGTAAAGATTTGTAGTTCTCCGAAACTCTAAGGGATGGATAGACTCTACCGATTCAATGCGTGCTGCCGAGTAAAACATCGTCAAATATACAGCAGCCGGAATCACCAAAAGCAACAAAACGGGCACAAACTTAAACCGTGGAACGGGCGATTTAATCACACACGCAACGATGATCATCAAGATCACCACCGACAACATTGTTACGTATAACGCCTGTTTTTTAGCTGTTTTATTTGTATGAAACGATGGCATATATGCATTAAAGTCCGTAGCTTGAAGATAAGCATCATCCTTCATTTCACCCGGCTCAAACCTGCGTGACAACTTCGTCAACACAATCTCAGATTTCGAATCATCAGGCAAAACGCGATCAATCACATCTTTATACTGCTCATAATAAATCGGGATATACGATTCATTTGGATTGCCTGATCGCGTCCCGTACGCACGATACCCAGTAATTTCATGATAGGAAAGTTGTGCTGCACGTTTGGTTTCAAACGCTGGGATCGTCATCTGCTGATTCGCAATGACATACAAATCGATCACACACGTTTCATTTTCAACAGCCGTCAGTGCGAGCGGATACACTGGTTTTTCAGTATTAAAAGTAAAATTCAAAGGCGTTGGCGAAACTGTACCTTCTGACTTCAACACCTCCGGGTTCAACTTGATACATGCAAATTGCCACTGGTTCTTCACATAATTTTCAATCACAGGATTTGCTTCATCAGGAATTCGAAACCCTTGCGCATTCAAATAATCAACCAGCGCATTTGGATTCTCAGAACTGATCGTCGTGATCTCATAAGGCCCAACACTTTGGCGCGATGTCACTTCAATCCCTATATTCTGCGGCGATCCAATGCTTGCTCTCGCTGCTCCCAACGCTGGCAAAAGAGACAGAACGACAAACCCAATTAAAATCAATGAGATCGTAACATACTGAATTCTACGAAGCACCTTACCGTATTCAGTACCATCAAAACGCACACGCACAACGATCAGCGAAAAGATGAGCCCGAAACAGGCGAGCGCAATCAAACCCAAATATTCATCACTACTCGGATAAACATAAGGTCTGGTTCTCACACGAAGCGTTCTAAAAATACTTGGATCAACCTGTGTCACTTCAGGCTTACTCGGCAGAGGCACAACCCAAGCAAACTCATTTGGATCTTGAGTTGCCTCATCCAAATTACCAACCAGCTGCACACCCTTCGCGACTTCAGGCGTGAAGTGCGTTTGAATAATCAATGATTGCGTATTGGTTTTATCGTTATAAATGATCACTGCTTGCTGATCAGGCACCGGCAGTTTCGCATAGTTCGGCCGCGCAAAAACCTTCCCATCAGCATGCACTTCGACAACAACACTCAGCCCAATCACACCCACCAAAACGATCAGCAACAAATTCAATAGATATCGCATAGCAGCAACTCCGGAAGTTAACGGGTCTGCTTCAATGATAATTGATCGTCTGCAATTTAAATAGTTTTAGTCAAACAGATCAGCAGGCGTTTGGTTTGAAGCCAAGCGAATACCCAAATGCTGCGCTGCCGTATTCGTCAGCTGACGACCCTTACGTGTTCTCGCTAAAAAACCGATCTGCAGTAAGTAAGGCTCAACCACTTCTTCCAATGTTCCTGCATCTTCACCAATTGTCGCAGCAATCGCTTCCAGCCCAACAGGTCCACCTTCATAAACATCCGCAATCACCTGCATGTACTTGCGGTCCAGTTCATCGATCCCAAGATTGTCCACGCCCTCAAGACTAAGTGCTGCATCAACAACTTCTCGTGTCAGCTTCCCACCAGCTTTCACCTGTGTAAAGTCGCGCACACGTCTGAGCAGCCGATTTGTAATACGAGGCGTACCACGTGATCTTGATGCAATCGCACGCAATGCCTGAACAATCTCGTCTTCAACACCCTTCAAATCGCCCGGCTTATCCAAGTCTGTCTCAGACGGAATCAAACCCATCAAACGACCTGACCGCACAAGAATCGCGAGCAAATCTTCCTCAGAGTAAAACTCAAGGTTATGCGTAATCCCAAAACGTGAACGCATCGGACCAGAGATCATCCCAGCCCTCGTCGTCGCGCCGATCAGCGTAAACGGCTTCAGCGGCAGCGTAATCGTCTTCGCATGCATCCCCTGATCAATCTGCACATCAATCTTAAAATCTTCCATCGCTGAATACAGATATTCTTCGAGCGAAATTTGCAGACGATGAATCTCATCAACAAAAAGCACATCGTGTGGCTGCAGCTTCGTCAAAATCCCAACTAAATCGCCAGGCTTCGTTAAAGCAGGACCAGCCGTCACTGTGACATGCGTATTCATTTCATTCGCAATGATGTGCGCGAGCGTCGTTTTACCAAGACCCGGAGGCCCGTGCAGCAATACGTGCTCCATCGGCTCCTCACGCTGCTTCACCGCTTCAAGCGTGATCGAAAGCTTCTCCACAAGCTTCGGCTGCCCCACATAATCATGGAGCGATTCGGGACGCAGCGACAGGTTGAATGTTTCCTCCTGCGGCGTCGTTGTGGATGCTGAGATCAATCGTTCTTTGGCCATGGGTACTCAATCGGTGAGAAGACGTCGAAAAACCAGTTCGTCAGGCTGCATTTTAGCAAAACGTTAGGGGTATGGGGAGCCTGATATTCGGATTGGTTCTGTAGTAGCCATGCCCACCTCAGAAACAGCTTCCCCTGCCCTGTGCGCATAAAAAAACAACACCGGTGCGAAACCGATGTTGCGGTATAGCATGATTAATAAGTTGGGATGACAACTCTCATCCAAGTCAGGAAAACTGCGTCGAACCCTTACGAGTGCGACAACACCTGTGGGATGATTTAGTTAATACTCAACGGCAAGATCGACCAGTCCGCATCATCGTTGTATCGGAAACGTGCGACTTTCTCACGCCCATGATACACCGTCATCTTACGGTAATGATCAAAATCATCCGCATCGTAGTGAAGGTACTCAGCAAGCTGAGCTGCTGCGTGGCTGTAGTCAGACTTGATCGCACCGCGGGGCATTTCAATGCCTGTAGATGCAAGACGTCTAGGCGGCTCATCGTTGAGCTCATAAAGCCAATCGTGGTCCCGTTCGTCCCAATAAATCTTTAGCTGCATAGCAACCCCCATTGTGGTATGAAACTTGTCAATTAACTAACTCCTCAAGTTCAATGCTAATAGCGCAAACAAGGCCGTGCAAATGTTTTTTCGGCAAAAAAGGAAATAGAAGTTAGTAAAATCCTGTGATACACCCTAACTTTATTTAAACTCGGTTTTTACTGCATTTACAGGGCAAAAATGATTCAATTTTGTGCTTAGCCATTCATTTGTTTTGTAATTTTTATGAATCACACTAATTAGTTAAGTTAGCCAATCCAGGCTGCGGTGGAGAGATGGTGGATAATACGTTTATTCCTGATTGCGTGCTATGCGATAACCGCGATTTAAGGGGATTTTTGCATGAAAATCGGGTAATCAATTAAGGGTCCATTATTAGTTATATGGCAATAACAAAGGCCGGACCTTCATCCGACCTTTTCAATATCTTTGTTAATGTTAATTTGGCGTAATTAATCAAACCCAACAACGCGTGCCACTTCTTCCCATGACGTTTCGCCCTTCATAATCAGATCGATACCCGCATTGCGAAGCGATTGGAACATCGTCATTTCAAGTGCTTTGTGAATCGATGTCATATTCGGGTTATTGAGAATCACGTCTCGCAATTCATCGGTCGCTTGTAACAACTCATAAACACCGCGGCGACCTGAATACCCAGTACCAAAACACTGCGGACAACCAATCGGCACATGCAGTGGCGGCACACCTTCAACAGTGCGGCCGATCTTCAGGATTTGGTTCGATGTTGCTTTGCGTGGTTCCTTACAGTGTGGACACAGTGAACGAACCAAACGTTGTGCTAATACAAGATTCAAGGTCGATGCGACCAGGTATGGTTCAACACCGAGATCAAGCAGGCGGAAGACTGTACCGACGGTGTCTTTGGAGTGAGTGGTTGAGAGAACGAGATGGCCGGTGGTCGCGGCTTGCATTGCGGTGGTTGCAGTTTCAGCGTCACGAATTTCGCCAACAACGATCACGTCCGGGTCCTGACGCAGACATGAACGCAGCAGATTGTTGAAGGTTTGTTCACGGTCATCATCGACACGGATCTGCGTGATGCCGGGCAGCTCATATTCGATCGGATCTTCAATCGTGATGACGTTGCGAACTTGCGCGTTAATCTGGCGGAGGATCGCATACAAGGTAGTCGTCTTACCAGAGCCGGTCGGACCGCACATAAGGACCATGCCCGTATTCTGACGCGACACATCTTTAATACCGTTGAACATCCAACCGGGAAGCTGCAGGTCGCGAAGACGCTGAGGTGAGTTCACAGGGTCGAGTACACGCAGCACGAGTTTTTGGCCGTGCATGGATGGGGTGAATGAGACACGGTAGTCGATACGGCGGCCGGGCACTTTGGTTGAGAAGTGACCTTCCTGCACGATTGCTTTTTTGGAGATGTCGATATCGCCGAGAACTTTGATGAGTGAGAAGATGCGTCGCATGACGTCCATGGTGATGCCGCATACTTCAACCATCGCACCGTCGATACGCAGACGGATGAGTGAATCTTCACGTTTTGGCTCGATGTGGATGTCGGATGCGCCGGAGCGGATACAGCCGTAGATGAGCATTCGGAGAATGTGAAGGACTTCAGCGGTGGCTTGGTCGCCTTCATCGGCATCGTGCACAATCTGAGCACGTGCATTGACGAGTGCGATGTTGGCGGCGCTGAATGGGACATGGCGGCCGATGGACGCAAGTGCATCGACAGAGCCGATGGCATAGGTCGGGGTTGCATCTGGCTCATCGTCATCGTCGATTTCTTCGGTGTATGGATCGGTGGCAAGCTCATCGTCGGTATATGCAGGCGCATTGGAGAGGTTGAGCTTGATCCCGCCTGCAGAACGGGCCTCGGCTGAGGATGGAACCTCGGCAGCGTTGACGGTTGAAGCGGCTTGCTGCGCTTCTTGATTGTGTGCAAGACGGTCGGCAGCACTCATTGGATCTGGGAATGCTTCGACTTGAGACGGGATTGCTTCGAGGAATCGGAACTGTGTGTTACCGACTTGGAAGTACATGCCGTGGTTGAGATCGACTTTGATGATCTCGAAGCCTTGGATGAGAGTGCCGTTGGAGGAGTTATGATCGGAGAGCACGTACCCGCCGGGCGTGAGGGTGATGGAAGCGTGATGACGCGAGGCGAGATTGTCGTGGCCGAGCGCGATGGCGTTGTCGACACTGCGGCCAATGGTGACGATTTGACCAAACGTCGTTGGGAGTGAAATACGTTTGATCCCTTGCGGTAATGCAACTTCAAGATGTGGCATGACGTCCTCTTCGTTATTGAGACCCGGATAAATAAAGATGCACGAGATAATGCGTGCTAGACATGTAGTATGACGCACAAACAGGCGAGATGTTGCAGCATGTCCTCGATATGTATTTTTTCACGTTCAGCTGAACGATGCAAGAGGGAATGCCAAAACGGAGAATGAGGGTTGATTGAGATGCATTTGTGGGTTTGATTGTGGAAACGTGCGTGGGCGCGCACGAGATGAGTGGAAGTTGGTTTTGAACAGGCACATCAATGTGGAGGAATTTGAATGTTTTGGAAATATGAATTTGATGAAAATGGCTAAAAATGAAGAGGAATGAGGTGAAATGGTTTGGAATTGGGCAGAAATGGGAAATTGTTTTGGGTTTGTGCGCACGAAAGTGCATGTTGCGCGCACAAAAGCGGTGTTTAGCATTGAAGAATTGTAAGAAATGGGCTGAAAACAGTTAGAAACGGCGCGGAATGGGTTAAGAATGGTTAGAAATGGCTTAAAAATGGCAGGTAAATTTTGAGTGATTGCGTATTTGTGCGCGCGGTTTGTTTGCGAAGCCCTCAACGGGGCCGGGCGGGCCTTTGTGTGATGAGCGAAGGATTGAGGGTAAGGATGGGGTGGCGGTGTGTGGGGGTGGTGAGGGTTTGTGGTGTGAGGCGGGTAGTTGTTTCACTTGAGCGTGTCGATGGCTGAAGGCGTGGGAAGACCGGCGACCTGTCAGGTCGCGGCTATTTGAGTTGCAGGTATTGTGCTGGTTGGTGATGGGAGTGTCGTTGTATGAAAAGATGTGCGGGGTGAGGCTTCCGCAGCCCGTAGGTCTGCGGCTAATGGTGAGTTGTTACACTCAAACGTATCGTTTGAATTAATGAGTCATCATTTATGGGTTGGTTGGATGGGCGCATGAAAAAAGCTCGCTTGGGGGAGCGAGCTTTTGGAGTGGTCTAATTATTGATTAGAGCTGGACTGGCTCTGTTTCGCGTTCATGAGCGACGACGTCATCGTAGGTTTCACGTTTGCGGATGATGGTGGCGTCGGCGCCATCGACGAGGACTTCGACGGGGCGAGGCATGGCGTTGTAGTTTGAAGCCATGACCATGCCGTAGGCGCCGGCGGTGAAGATTGCGAGACGATCGCCACGCTTAACGGGTGGGAGCATACGCTCTTTGGCGACGGTGTCGGATGACTCGCAGATTGGGCCTACGACGTCGTACTTTTCGAGACCTTCAAGAGGCATGTTCTCGGCACGAGCTGTGACTTCGAACTTTGCGTCAACAGCGGTTGGCCAAACGAAGTGGAATGCTTCATACATGGCTGGGCGGAGAAGGTGGTGCATGCCTGTGTTGAGGATTGCGAACTTCTTGTTGCCGCCTTTTTTGATGTACTGAACGTCAGCGACGAGGATGCCTGAGTTGCCGGAGATTGTGCGACCTGGTTCGATGATGATCTTGAGGTCTTTGTCCTTGATGAGTGGGACGATTGCGTCGGCGTATGTTTTATATGAAGGTGACTTGCCGGACTCGTAGTCAGCTGCGTAACCGCCGCCGATGTCGAGTGTGTTGACTTCAAAGCCTTCGGCGCGGAGTTCGTCGATGAGGACGAGTGCTTTTTCAATGGCCATCACATATGGATCAGGTGAGTAGATCGGTGAACCAATGTGAAGGTGGATTGCATCAAGACGGCAGTGTTGGTTTTTGCCGTAGGAACGGAAAAACTGTTTTGCGCGTTCAATGTCAACGCCGAACTTGGTTTCTTTCTTGCCGGTGTTTGTTTTGACGTGCGTTTTTGGATCGTAAATATCTGGGTTTACACGAAGAGCACCATGAGCTTGCTTGCCAAGGGTTTCAGCGATGCGTGCGATGTTTTCGAATTCTTCTTCTGATTCGATGTTGAACCAGCCGATGCCTTCGTTGATGCCGAGGGTGATCTCTGCGTCGGTTTTGCCTACGCCTGCGTAGACGATCTTGGACATGTCGGCGCCGGCTTGTTTAGCACGGAAGATTTCGCCGCCTGAGACGGTGTCCATGCCGCAACCGAGTGAGTTGAGGAGTTTGATGATGTGGAGGTTGCCACAGGATTTGATTGAGTAGCAAATGATTGGGTCAACTTCGGCGAAAGCGTCACGTAATGCAGTGTAGTGATTACTGAATGTTTCAGCGGAGTAGATGTAGGCAGGCGAGCCGACTTGATCGACGAGTTTGTCGACGTTAACGGATTCGCAGAAGAGTGAGCCGTTTTTGTAGTTGAATGAGTCCATATATGTATCCTTCTGTCGTCCACACCAACAGAGATAGAAATAACTAGGTTGAGCTTGTTGTATCAGGTGCCATCCCCTGCACGCAGGCAGTACACGTGATCAAGCAGAAGTATGATACCAGAGGGAGCGGTTGTTGCGAGTTGGCGGAGGAAATGGGGCGATATCAAAAGGCAAAACGATCGTTTATATATGCTTAATCTGAAACGGTTTAC
The DNA here is from genome assembly GCA_016350165.1 of Planctomycetota bacterium. Classification (GTDB taxonomy): domain Bacteria; phylum Planctomycetota; class Phycisphaerae; order Phycisphaerales; family Phycisphaeraceae; genus Poriferisphaera. The sequence goes on from CP066225.1 coordinate 1,701,486, forward strand.
CCGTAAAAAATGGGTAATGGTTTGTATTTTTTGATTGCCAAAAGATATCGTACAGTTGTAGGATGATAAGTTTGGGATGTAAGTCACATTCCAGGGCGAGACGATCAGTCGGTGTGGCAAGACTTAATGCTGATGTAAGCTCGAAAAGGCTTGGCGGGGATACCCAGCTTTGTATATCCGTGAGGCGGTGATGTATTGAAGATGCAGTATGCGTGTACTTGTATTGCATCTGTGATGAGAACAATGCAAGCTGAGTTTGGTTCAATCAGGGAGAGGTGATATGTCAAGATACGGCAATCGGGATGAGGCCGATTTGAACATCACGACAACGATGGCTCTCGAAGATTTTCTGGCCAACAAATCGAAGTATTTTGAGATGCTCATTGAGAACATCGATGATGTGTTTTGGATATTCGATGTGAAGGAACAGAAGTCGGTGTATTTGTCGCCGGCGTTTACGAAGATCACTGGTCATGATCGGATGGAAATCATTGCGAACTTTGGTCGGTTGCGCGACATGGTGTTTCATGAAGACCTTCATATCTTTGATGCTTTATATGCGGAAGTAATGGCAGGACAGTCATGTGATATTTATTACCGCATCCTTGGTGCTGAGGGGAATCTGGTTTGGTTCAGGTGTCGATCGAATCCGATCTTTAATGAGGAAGGTGAGCATACACATGCAGTGGGGATTTGCCGCGATGTGACGCAGCGGATTGCGGTTGAAAATGCGTTGCGCGATTCGAAGAATCACTATCAGCAGCTCGCACAGTCTAATCGACAGTTAGTCATGGAAGTGAATCATCGTGTGAGGAATAACTTAGCTGGTTTGTTGAGTCTGATTAAGTTGACGAAATCGCGGTGCGGGACGGTTGACAAGTTTGCGGGGTCGATGAAACGACGGATTGAGTTGATGAGTGTGGTGCATGATGCGTTGGCGCAGCAGGATTGGCGTGCACTGGATTTTCGAGATTTGGTGCACACGATGTTGTTTTCGATTGATTCGCCTCCGAATGTGAAGGTGAAGCTGGATGGTCCTTCGGTGATGTTAATGCCGAGACAGGTGATGCCGTTGGTATTCACGTTGATGGAGATTTATAACGTTCATGGGAGTACGCTGCCGCTTAAGTCGCTGCGCGGGACGATTACATTGAAGTGGGAGTTGCAGGTGAGGGATGGCCGAAAGTGGTTGAAGCTGTTGTGGCGACAGGATCTGAGCGAGCTGCCTGAGTTACCGATGACTGAGGCGCGGCAAGCGAGTAATGAACTGGCTGAAGAATTGGTGACGGGGTTCATTGAGTATGAATTGGGCGGTGAGTGCAGCTTGACGACTGAGAACAATGTGACGACGCATATGATCGCGTTTCCGATTGATTCGATTGATGCTGCTCCGCAGGTGAGTCAAGGCGAGGGGATTTAAGCGGAGGGGGCGAAGCGTAATGGGACTGAAAATGTTCGGATTATGGCATTTTGAGTGCTGTGGCTACAATTACATGTATGGAATGGATTTACCTCGATAACAATGCGACGACAATGCCCGCGCCTGAAGTGACTGAAGCGATGGGTGAAATGAACCAAACGACGTGGGCGAACCCCTCGTCAGTACACCGTTTTGGTCAGATGGTAAAACAACGAATTGAGTTAGCGCGGACACAGTTAGCGAGATTGATTGGTGCGAGGCCACATGAGATCACGTTCACGTCTGGTGGGACGGAAGCAAATAACTTGGCGATACAGGGGCTACTTGGGCCTCAGTTTGAGAAGGCTTCGACGCTGATTACGACGGTGGTTGAGCATTCGGCTGTGCATGGGCCTGCGGATTATGCTGAGAAGTTGGGGCACCGGGTGGTAAAGCTGGGTGTGGATGTGGATGGGCTGATTGATGCGGATGATTTGAAGGCTGCGATCGGTGTCGCGGTGAGTGGGAATGAGGCGCCGCTGACGGTTTTGGTGTCGGTGCAGTGGGCGAATAATGAGACGGGGTCGATACAGGACATGAAAGCAATCACGGAAGCAGTTCAAGCTGCACGTGATGAGGCTGATGAGCGGGGTGTGAAAACGAAGATTATTTTGCATGCGGATGCGACGCAGGCAGTGGGAAAGTTGAATGTGGATTTGAAAGAGTTGCCGCTGGACATGATGACGTTGGCGGCTCATAAATTTCATGGGCCAAAGGGCGTGGGGGCGCTTTGGGTGAGAACGGGGATTCGGTTGCAAGCTCAACAAAAGGGCGGACCTCAGGAGCGTGAACGAAGAGCGGGGACGGAGAATTCGGTTGGGATTATGGGGATTGGCGTTGCTGCGGAGTTGGCGCGGAGCTTTGTGGAAAGTTCAGAAGAGGTCGAGAAAATTCGGGGGATGAGAGACTGGTTCGAGCAGCGTTTGGTTGAAGAACTGGTGACAGATGATGTGAAGCCTGAGGTAGTGATCAACTGCAAGAATGCTGAGCGATTATGGAATACAACGAATATTGCTTTTCGTGGGATTGAAGCGGAGGCGATCTTGGTGGGACTGTCAGAAAAAGGTGTATGCGCGTCGGCTGGATCGGCATGCTCGAGTGGGTCGCTGGAGCCAAGTCCGGTATTAATGGCGATGGGTATCCCAGAACCACTGGCTCATGGGTCGGTTCGCTTTTCACTCTCACGGTACACGACTGAAACGGAACTTAAGAAGGCTGTCGGGATTGTGGTGGATGTGGTGAGCAGACTCCAGAAGACTATGCCCATATGATCAGGCAATAACCTCAATCACACACAACACCACAGACTCTTATATAGATAGACACATAAGCTCATTGCTCTTTTTACAATTCGGCAGATTATGATTGCATCAACTTGGTTATACGGACGATGAATCTTTCAGGCTCATGTGAGTATTCCGTGTTTCACGTTTTACAACGTGACGGACGAGCAGCAATAAAGTACCCTAGAAGGTAATTGGCATTTAATGGGATAGATCCAGGGCCTCGGGAATCAGATCAATGCAGTTAATGACGTGGACAATGGCAAGGCTGGGCAGCCGATTCGGTTTTTTGTTTGAGCCGTATAAGAAGCGCGTACTCCATAGTGCAATGGGGCGGCTTCTCGACCAGCCACTGGACCTGATGGTGGGTCTGGTAGAGCCGGATGGGACCAAACGTGTCCTGCCCTTCACGATCGATGGCAAAGAACTTTGCAACTGCGAACAATTCGAACGCGTCAATTCCATCACCTATCGAGGCTATTCTGAAGATTACCGCCTCCGCTTCGAATTCAACATCCATTCGATCTTCTATCCCCAAGACGAAAAACTCTGCCTGCTTCCTGCTTTCTATCTCGAAATGCGTGTCAATCCAATCAAGAATTGGCGTTGGCGTGAAGAGCGTAAAGAAATTCCGGACAAAGTTAAACTCTTCATTCGCATTAAGCGGCCGAACACTGATCTCTCAGTCAAAGTCGGCGACGGCGGCAAAAACGCACAAATCAATCTTGCATATCAAAACGAGCTTAAACCTGAACAAGGCCCAGCTTCACGTCAACCAGCAGAACTTCCGCCAGTCAATGTCGAGGAGCGAATCCTTTCATTGAATCCGGGCTGCTCTGTCATGAACGAAGAGCTTGCAGGTGAAGATGGTGCAGGACTTGAATACGAAATTCCGATTTCAGAAACAGGTTCAGGTATTAAGTGGCGACTGATTTGGGCTGCTTACACGCGTGACCCGATTCTGAAGATTAAAGATAAAAATGAACTGCGTGATGCGACCTTCCGTTATTGCAGCCATTGGTTAGACGTTAATGAAGTCATGGCCGACGCTGTTGCAAACCGTGACGATTGGCTTGCTCACTCACGTCGTTTCGAAAAGTTGATGGACCAGGCGCCGCTACGTGGTGCGCGTCGTCACCTGATCAACCAATCGTTCCACTCATTCCTTGGCAACACGTTCTGGTGTGATATTCGTGACCAGAAGGGGCCGATGAAGCAGTGGTTCTCGGTATGGGAAGGAACGTGTACTTATCACTCGACGATTGACGTTGAGTACAACACAACGCTTTGGTACCTAACACTCTGGCCACGCTTGCTTGCGATGCAGATCGACCAGTGGGCTAACTTCCGAATAGAGCATGAGCCATCGGGCGGTGCTTACATGTCGCACGATATCGGTGTTGGCACGCACATCACCGGCCAAGCATACCCGCATGACATGCCTGTTGAAGAAGCATCCAATTACCTGCTAATCCTGCAGACATATATGCACTGGACGGCTGATCGTTCGGTTGCACATCGTCACAAGCCACTCATTGAAAAGTTGGCTGCATACCTCAAATGGGCTGACCGTGATGGTTCAGGTTTCACTTCCGAAGGCAATGCGAACACTATCGACGATGCGAACCATGCAACACAGTATGCCAATAAACAGACATACCTCGCAGTAAAACGTGTCGCAGCACTCCGTGCAGCTTCAACGCTTCTTCAGCATGCGAGCAACGAAGACCTAGCTAAAGAATGCGAAGAGATTGCAGAAGATGCGATCAAGAAGATTGAGCGTTCAGCTTGGATGGGTGATCATTATGCGGTTTGTCTTGAGAAAAACAGTTTCGGCATGATCGACGATGCTACTGGCGAGATGATCTCCTTCGATCAGGACTCCGGCTGGGATGCTTACTCGATCTACTCCGCGAACGGCACCTTCCTGCCTCACATCATTGGGCAGCCTGATATTCTTGACCTCAAACGTGTGAAGACCGACATTACCGCTGCCATTCGTGAGAACAACTCACAATATGGCAACGGACATACTTCTGATGAACCGGATAATGTCTGGGTCAGCCAAAACATGTGGCGTGACCATCTTGCGGTCTACTTGCGCATGCCTTCCGGCCACGCTCAGTGCTACTGGGACATGCAACTCATGAGTAACGTGCGTTACCAGTCCTTCGGCTACATCGACACGTACGTCAACAATCAACTTGCCTTCTATCCTCGTGGCGCGGTCGCAATGGGTTACCTGCTTTCAGGTCCACGGCTCATCATCGACCGCCTCGCACCGGGCGGCGCTTACATCACTGTCGAACCTTCACGCAATGTCCCACAACGCTGGCCGCTCTTGCCACTCGCTGACTGGAAAGCTAACAAAATCCCGGTCTGCGTCGTCGATGGCAACGGCAACGTCAATATCGAAGGTGAAATCGACCCGATCATCGTCCACGGCAACAAAGTTTCTGAAGATGATCCTAAAGGCAAAAACCTCATCGGATAAGACGCAACCTATCACAATCGGCAAATCACTGTCCGCAAGATTTCTGAAGCCACAATACTTATATGTTCACCCCGCATGTGATTAAATATGACATGTATCTATTTGCACACCTTCATTTTGCTTACATCACACGATCTATTAGTATGGTGAGCCGCCTTAAATTCACCCATACGAAGTGTTAATAGTTCATGGTTTTCAGCTCATATTCATTCATTCTGCTGTTTCTTCCGATCGTATTGGTCGGATTTGCTGTAACAACCAAACTACCTTCCCGCCGCTTGCCTTTTGTTTGGCTCATTCTTTGCTCCCTACTCTACTGCGGCTACTGGCGAATTGATGATCTTGTCCCACTTGCAGCTTCTGTCACATTCAACTTCGCGCTTGGCAGATTGCTGACAAAAAATCACCTGCAAAATAAACATACAAAGTTACTACTCGTCTTAGGCGTCGCAGCAAACCTCGCCATGCTTGGTTACTTCAAGTACACAGGCATGCTGACTGAAACGACCAACACGCTCTTTGGACTCACTTGGACGATCCCCAAAATCATCCTGCCGATCGCGATCTCTTTCTATACCTTTCAACAGATTGCGTATCTCTTCGATGCCAGTCGTGGCCTCACACGTGAGCACCACTTCATCGACTACTGCCTCTTTGTTACATTCTTCCCGCAGCTCATCGCAGGCCCGATCGTACATCACAAAGACATTCTGCCTCAGTTTCACAACCGCAAACTCGCGATCACAGCTCCTAACCTTTCCATCGGGCTGAGCTTTTTCATTTTTGGCTTATCCAAAAAAGTGCTCATTGCTGATGAACTATCCCTGCTCACCACCAAAGCTTTCACCAGTGACACAACCGGCATATCACTTGCAACCGCTTGGCTTGGCGCGATCGCATACACGCTTCAAATCTACTTTGATTTTTCAGGCTACTCCGACATGGCACTCGGGCTCGCGCGATTCTTCGGCATCAAGCTGCCACTCAACTTCAACTCACCGTACCGAGCAACGAACATCATCGACTTTTGGCGTCGCTGGCACATCACGCTTTCCTCCTTCCTGCGTGACTACCTCTACATCCCGCTCGGCGGCAATCGACACGGTAAAGCAAGGCGTTACACCAACCTCTTCATCACCATGTTACTCGGTGGCCTCTGGCATGGTGCGTCATGGGTCTTCATGCTTTGGGGTGGTTTACATGGCATTTATCTCGTCATCAATCATGCTTTCAGAAAAATCACAAAGCACGATCCAACCATCGAACCCAAACTGCCTTACCTGATCTTCGCACGATCACTGACCTTTATTGCTGTGGTCGTCGCATGGGTTTTCTTCAGAGCCGACAACTTCGCACAAGCAACCGATTTCATTCACGCCATGTTCGCCCTCGGCAACACTTCACTCACAAGCCATCCATATAAAAACGCACAGATCATTCTGATCATCGCTGCACTCATTTGCGTCTTCGTATTACCGAACGTTCAAACCATGATGCGTCATCATCGGCCGCACTTTGGTCGTAAACTACAATGGGATGGCAACCCAGCATTAAATAGATGGAAATGGCGTCCAGACACGTTCTGGACAATCGTGCAAGCACTCCTTCTGGTTGCTTGTTTATTACAGATTTCAAGAGGCGGCGAATTTATCTACTACCGTTTCTAATCACACTTAAATACAAACAATAACACAAACGATTCATCGTTGAATATGAACAGACTTTCAAAAAAACATCTTCTCACCTTCAGCATCATCGCATCAATACTCATTGCCTGCGTTGTGAGCTATAACATGCTCCTCGATCCATACAACGCATACCCATCTGTTCATTTATCGATGTTTAATAAAGCACGCGCTGCCGGTGCATATCAGCGAGGCCGCGCCGAATCTATTCAAGCAAATCAATGGTCAACACTCTTAATGGGTTCATCCATTATGGAAGTTGGTTTTGACGCTGCTAACTCAAATATCTCAGATCGAAACGCACACAACATCGCTCTCAACGGCACAACGCTTCCTGAAATAACAGCAGCATTCGAATATATGCTCGAAAACAAGCATCCTATAAAGCGCATCATGCTCACGTTCGACAACCATTGGTTGTGGTATGCAAAACCGATCACAAACTCATACAAAGAGTCGCCGCTTAATCCTGATTACTCATTGGTTGATTACCACGCATCCAATCTGCTTGGTTTTGGTACGATCGAAAACACCAATAAAATCCTGATCAATTACTTCAACGACACACCCCCTGCATACACGTCGTTTGGCCAACGAGTCAAACCAATCCTTAAGCCCAGCACATCACAACACAAAGTTTTTGCAAAACATTCTGCGCTCGCATCAGACGATAAACAGCACGCGGATTGGTCACAGCAAATAAACCTGAAACGGCTTGAAGAATTCATTACGACCAGCCAAAACAACAACATCAAACTCACGATCGCCCTCCCTCCCATGCATGCAATAAGCATCCAACGCATGGATGACTACAGCTTAAAACATTGGGAGCAAGGCAAACGCAAACTCGTGCAACTAGTCGAACGTCTCAACCAACAATCACTAGACTCGCCAACAATTGATCTCTGGGATTTTGCAACCATCAACACCTACTCAACAGAATCCATCCCATCACCAAAAGACACTTCTCGCATGAAGTATTTCTGGGACAAGATCCATATCACCTCAACCACAGGCGATATCATTCTCAACCTTATATTTAATCAGGCTACCCCATCTACCAATACCCCATATATTGGCAGCCAAATTACCTCCAGTAACATCGACTCACACCTCAACACAATACGCGATGCTCGCTCAGAATTACCACCACTACTAGACAAGTAACAATCAAACATAAAACTAAAAAAGCGACCGCATCAAGCAGTCGCTTTTCTTTTTGTCTCATTTCATTCGAATCAATAATTATTCATTGATACCAAGATCAGATTTTGTGAATAGTGCATCGAAACCATACCCAGCTCCTTCAACATTTTCACGTGCCCCTTCCTGGCGATCGATCGTCGCGATGATCTTCACGACCTTCACGCCGAACTCACCCTCAAGCAATTTCGCAGCTTCAAGCACCTGACCACCTGTCGTCGCTACGTCTTCGAGAATCACAATATTCTCACCCGCTTCGATCTTGCCTTCCAACTGCTTCGCCGTGCCGTAATCTTTCTTCTGATTGCGAATCAAAACCGTTGGCTTACCTGAAAAAATCGCCGTCGCTGACACTATCGGGATCCCACCCAACTCCGCGCCAGCCAAACGATCGACCGTGATCCCCTCTGCCGCTTCAATCGCTTTCACCTTCTCAGCAAAAGCTTTACCCAACGCCTCCAGCACATCACCCTGCGTCTCGAAGAGATACTTATCGAGATAGTACTTGGACTTACGACCACTACGGAGCGTGAAATCGCCATGCAGCAATGCCACTTCCGCAATCCGATTTGCTAATTCTTCGTGATTCATGCCCAAAGTATACAGTCCTCCCCCCCATCCGTCTCACCACCCCCTGCCCTCACCAAAAAACACTAACCCAATCAGACTCAAAACTCTACAATATGCTCAACTATGAATCTCAAAACCAAAATCACCGGGGCACTCATCTCAATTTCCACATTCATTCTCATGTTCGCCATCATCCTCGTCGGCGGCGTCCTTGCTGGCATCTACATCGAAAACACCAATACTCAGCCGCCTTACAGCGACATCATTGCCGCCCTCCCCTTCATCGTATCCCTCGGCATCGGTCTACTCGTCTTACGCTACCGCCACTCACTCCGCCCAAAGCATGCCCTGGCATGGAAATGCTCCAAATGCTCGCACACACTCGTCGGCCTGTTCGAACCACGCTGCCCTGAATGTGGCACCTACCTCACACAAACACAAATCCAAAATGCGCCACCCGGCCTCTTCAACTTCGATTCAAACCAACCACCCTCCATCACACCCTAACCTATCATTCGCTTCACACTCAACTAACACATTTCCGCATTTTTACACATAAGTACACCCCCCAGTTGCGAAATTCCCCCATTCAAACCCATACTGGTAATCATGACAAGAGATCTTAACGACAAAGTCATCGTCATCACCGGCGCCTCTTCAGGCATCGGTGCTGCTACCGCACTCGCATGTGCTGACCTCGGCATGAACGTTGTTGTCTCTGCACGACGAGCCGACAAACTCGAAATCGTCGCTGAAAAAATTAAATCCAAAGGCCAACAAGCTCTCGCAATCCCATGCGATGTTGCTCACGATGAACCTGTCAAAGAACTCTTCGCTAAAACCAACGAACACTTCGGCCGCCTCGACGTCGTCTTCGCAAACGCAGGTTACGGCATCTTCGCCTCAGTCATGGACACAACACCCGAAGAACACCGACACATTTTCGAAGTCAATTACTTCGGCACCGTCCGCACCATCCACGAATCATTCCCATACCTCGAAAACACACCCAACTCACTCCGTCAATATCTCATCACCTCATCCGTCGTCTCAGAAGTCGGCATCCCTATGTTCGGCCCATACGCAGCAACCAAAGCCGCTCAAGACGGCCTCGCCTCAGCCTTCCGCGCCGAAATGGCAATCAAAGATATCTACGTCACTTCCATCCACCCCGCTGGCACTTCATCCGAATTCTTCGATGTCGTTGATGATATTTCAGCCGAAAAACCAGCCGCTCAAAACACACCCAAACACATCATGCAGACCCCACAGCAGGTCGCAACTAAAATCACCCGTGCCATTCAAAAACCGTGTGCCGAAGTTTGGCCCATGCGCTCCGTTCACTGGGGCGTCTCATTCGCAACCCTCTTCCCACGCCTCCGCGCCCACGTCCTAAAAGGCCACGCTAAAAAACTAGTCGCAAAATAATCTCTAATCAACGATTAGTTTGTTGATTGGAATACAACTCGTCAAACATCTCGTCCTTCAAAGGCAGTTTCCAGCCACATTCCGAACAACAATCACTTTGGCTGCGTGAAACATCATAACCGCAGCGACCACATAGTCCTGTATTCTCACGATGTGATTGCAGACACTCTTTTTCCGTCACGTCCCTAGCCCACAATTGATAAGCTTGTATAAAATGCATCATTGGAAGGAGTACAAGAAAAAGCGAAAACCATGAGTGAGTTCCATATCCTTTAAAAATGGGCAACACGATCATCACACTCAAAATAAACACCCCAACCCATAAACGATCAACCGCTTGCTTACGTTTTATTCCCCTCGCTCCACTCGGCCCATATACATGTTCATCCTTTGCTCTATACCAAAGCAAACACCAATACCCTGCATATGCCACACTCATCACCAACATCAACTGCCAAATCTCAATCGCAGCAAACCAAAACACCAACGTTGCAACAGCAAGCAAAGCAACAAACACCCCACACATGAAAACTTCACGACCTTTTCTTTTCAACAACAAGCGATCCAACCACGCACGACGCTTCGCCCTCTCCTCATCAAAATAAGCACGCATATCTCGTCTCTCTGACTCATCACGACCTTCACTCTCACCTAAACTCAAAGCGACTAACTCCACAAATACTGCACAACACGCACAAGATTAATATTCGTGTGAAGCCAAAACCATGACACAGTAAGTACCACGATCAAACTAACCAGCGCATAGACATCAAATTGCCGAGTCAACATGATCACAACTGCCGTCATTACCACCGCATTTAAAACCAATCCCAGCAAACTGAGCATGACCAGATTTCTTTTAGGCTGTTCCAAGTAGATTATTCGCCAATTTTTCCACCACCACCAAACCCAACGTGTCTCCACCAGAAGATTACCCGGCGGATAATACCATCCACATTCAGGACACTGATTCTCACTCACATGTAAAGCATCATACCCACACTTACCGCAATGCAACGGATCTTCACGATACGCCCACAAATACTGCTTCTCACGAGGCCCTCTCAAATACAATGCAAAACCAACCAGTAAATAGCATCCACCAAAACCACCTGCCAAATAAACCATAACATTCATCGCCCCAGTCATATACCACGCCCCAAAGCCGCACGTCATGATCGCCAGACCCAACTTCACATTCTGCATCACACTGCGATCATGCGCCTCCGCAACCACATACCGCCCACGATGCGCATTATCTTTTGCAAACGCTATGCCCCAGACAAACACGAGCAATCCTACAACACTCACACCCAAACCAATCCGCATCCCGATCCCACCTCGCAGCACCATCGCACCACTCATCAGCAGCAATATCCCCCCAACAAATGCGTACAGATTCGTCACCCGCCGCATTGCAATACGACGGATCAATGACCTTTTCTTTTTCAGAGTTTGGCCGACCATCATTCACCCTCGGAACATCTAGCTCTCAATTAGATTCTTTTCACTTCCGGGGATCAATCACAACATCCCAGCAACAGCATCCCACATTGCGGACAATAGAAAGCTTGATTCTTCTCCTCACCACCAACATTACACACAGGACATATCACCACAGGCTCATCATCCACATGCTTTATCTTCTCTACATCACCGCCGCCTCCACCATCCTCACAATCAACAAACGCATACCCGCTTTGGCAGTGCACCTCATCCTCAAGCGGCCCCTCAACCTCATTCTCCTGCGCCATCTCCCACAACACCTTCGGGTCAACCAAAGGTTCAACATGTGCAGGCTCGTCATACTGCCGAGGCAACAACTCCGGATGCTCATCCGTCGAACAATGCGTTAAAGGATCATCTTCTTTCACTTCACCAGACTCCTTCACAGGCTCATCAAAATCACTCTGCATCACCTCGCCGCCCTGGCTGCCATCACCGCCCATCTGCCCAATATCACCAACACCATCATCAGGCTCGTCATCAAAACTTTCTGGTTTCGCTTTTGCTATCATCACGACATCCACTTCTTCTAATCATCCATTAGACATCATGCTTTCTTCTTACCCAACGGAACAAAGCCAACAGCAAGCGCGATCAACACAAGCGCTATCGTAAACACCACCGGCACAGTCATCACCAACTCAGGCCTCGCAACCACAATCGCAATCCAACATGCCAACAGTGCAAAACGTATCGTCTTCAACTTACCCAACGCAGCAGGCAGTTCCACTCCCTCTTTCACACGCTTTGGAAATACCTGCGTCTCAATCACCGAAATCAACACAACACCAATGACCAGCGCATTCAATAAACCAATTAACTGCAACTGATGCGCAAGCGCCGCCTGCCTCGCCTTAACACTCAACTGCCCCTTCGCCGTCTCGATCGCCTGTGGCAACATCTTCGACATCGCCCCTTCAACATCCTCAACACCCCTCGCCTTCAACTGCTCTTCAAGCTGAGGCCGAATCTCCGCTTCCACCGCCGCCTGTTTCTTATCAAACACAAACAACTCACGAACCTGAGCCAGATTCCCAATAAACAAACTTCGATACACATTCGGCGCAAACTTATTCAACACGCCCGGCCCCAACACCAAACCAATCAATAACCCCGCGATCAGCAGATACAAATCCCGATGATCCGCAAACGGCAACATCGACATCATCTCCCCCGACTTCGAACCACCCTGAGTAGCTTCATTTCGATCGCTCATGTCCACCTCGACTATTCATCGATTAGCCCGGAAATCTCATTCTCTTTATCCGCTCATTCACACTTCACAACAACCTGAGCAAATCTACATAAACATATACGTATTAATAACCTGTACATCATAACCACCACACCGCCAGCTATGGAAGTATTTTATTCACTCCTCCACTGATCTCGCTTAGCATTCACACAAAAAAAAAGCCCGACCAACATGGCCGGGCCATCTATATACATGCAAAAAACAAATCGTACTCAACCTCCTGCCCCATCAATACCATTGAATTCTCTTAGCCAAAGAACTCCAACGGATTCAATCGATCCGACCAGTTTCCCGTCGAGATCGCTTTTTGGCGAACCTTCTCAAGCAGTTCAACCAACTCGCTCGACAGCTGATCGATCCGACTCGTATTCTGCTCATCAAATCGCCCATGAATATCGCCCGTCTGGAACGCAACAAAATCATGATCCATCAATACACGCTTCACTGCCTGCTTATGTTGCGACATCGGTGCGTGATGCGATTGCTGCACCAAATGCAGCAACTCGTTCATCGAATTCAACAGTGTACACCTCGTCCCATCCAGCCGCGCATTATTTTCGCCCAGCAAATCCGCGACCATCGTCTTTGATGACCGCCATTCCTGCTCAAACAAGCGATTCAGCCGTTCCATTTCACGTGATATTTCGTGAGTGCCATACATCAAAAAACCCCTTTCATTTCACACCGCCCGCTAACGCTTCGCTAATCTCTGACTCGTCGTCTCAGCCACATTCCCTTGCGCCGCGTTTTCCTGACTTATAGCGGGTAACTTGGTGATACCTTAGTAATACTAGGTGGACTATACGCCTTATCTATACGTACTAGTACCTATCTGCTCTGAATTAAAAATCCAAACAAACCGGGCAAGGTAACGCGCTAAAAAAGCACTTCACAACACAAGCATGTACGACAACTTCTGTACCCGGAATTACGCTCAAAACTCATTAACACATGCGCGTTTTACAAATCCAACCACGCACTTCCCCTCAATAATTCACCCCTGATTCACCGCTTTTTTCCACTCACAAATATCAACCCGCGAATCAATTGCCACTTCCGAAATCTCAAAAAAACACTTGAAAATGAACTGAAATATGCATTATCGCTAATCACGGAATTAACATGACTCTCTTCTCCTATTATCAGTTTTAACCGACCTCTTGCAACAAAAAAACCCGCCAAAAGACGGGTTCCATGTAAATTCATCTATTACTGACAAACAGCAAACGCTTTATCAGCCGCTTATCAAGGCACCAGAAATACATCTTCCTCTGATGCAGGTGTTTCTGTTCCAGTGTACTTCTCAACACCAAACGCACCCCAGATATTATCCAATTTATCATCGTCACCCTGCGCCACAAACGGCGTCTCAATCCACTCAACATTACCATCTAATCGCAAGATAGTCTGACCTCGTTCATTATGCAGCTTCGATGATGCAGCCACACCAACATTCGGATCAAATCGTAGCGAATTCGTTCGTGCATCAAACACAAACATCGGATTCTTATCTGCAAGAATCACCATACGCGGACGTGCTTCAATACGTGCTGGACGCATCCCATACATATTCTGATACGAATACGAAACCTGTGCAGGCGATTTCCAATCAAAATCACCAGCAACCAGTTCACCCTCAACAGGTGCATTTTCATTACCCGCACAATTCATATCATGCGGCTTCACATATCCATTTCTCGCCAACAAGTACAAATGCGCTGAATTCGAAGTAACCTTCTCATCTTCACGCGCCGACTTGCCAACGTTCCACCACATCGCGCCAGGCTGCGTCGCTAGCGAAGGAAGTGCATTACCATTGTCCTCAGCATATCGACCAATCGCGCTGCCCATGCCCGACAACGCCGCACTGCATGCAACACGATTCGCTGTCTGACGATTATTTTGAACCGCAGGCATCAACAAACAGAATCCAAGAATGAATACCGCTGCAGCACTCACGATCTGTTTCCACGACACGCCCAATGAACGGCGCGGCTGCGAAAGCATATCGATCTGAGCAGTAAAACGTTCACGCTGCTCGGATTGCTTGATGAAAGACATCGTCTTTGCAGTCAGATCTTCCGGAACTTCTTCATCCGGATACTGACCAAAGACATTCAGAAGATCTTCGATCTTCTCTGCTCGCTCTGATGAACCTGCTGGCATCGGCCCGCTCGTGATGCTGAACCCCACTTCAGCACTACTCGCATTGCCGGCTGCCCGGTTCGCCAACAGCGAATCCAAAACATCCGCATCAGCTTCCGAGAGATGATAAATCTTTACATCATCTGGATTTGGCATCGAATTTTTAGGTGTCTCTGGCATATTGCTCACGACTCACGACCCCCTGATCCGGTTCGGTCATAACGCGCTTTCCATAGCTGTGAAAACGTCCCAACAGCTGCATGCAGTCTGGACTTAACTGTGCCAAGCGGGATCGAAAGGATTTCGGCGATTTCCTTGTACGCGAACTGATTAAAGTACGCCAGCGTCAAGACTTCCCGCAAATGATCCGGCATCGACTGCACTACATTACGCACTAACTCCCTCTGCTCTGAGTCCAGTGCGTTCTGATCAGGAATCGGCACATCCGCTTCCAAAAGATCCACAAACGAGCGGCTATCATCGCCACTGCTATCGATCATGGTTGAAAGAGACGCGGCCTGTCTCCTGTTATTCTTACGTAAGTAGTCCCGTGCTTTGTTCGCTGCAATTGTAAAAAGCCACGGTTTAAATCGTTTATTTATATCGAATGTATCGGCTGAGAGGTGTATTTGGAGGAATGCTTCCTGGAAGATGTCCTCGGCGGCGGCGCGGTTGCCACAGAAACGGATGAGGAAGTGGAAGAGTTCCTGACGATAGCGCTCGATAAGTTCTTCGAAGCAATGAGTTTGCCCGGAGCGGTAGTTTGCGACCAATTGCTCGTCTGTCATCTTCTCGGCCAAGCGTGGTTCCTCTGTGAGCACCGTCATGGAGTGATTGTACGGGATGTTACCGGAAAAATGGGGTCGGTTGCGAGTCATATTCTCAGATGTGGAATGTCATTTTCATGACATCGGCGAACCCGAGTCAGTATGACTACAAGTGTCACACCCATATATCGTGAGCGCATACTTACAATCACCCAATATACAACCTATTTATCATAAATGATTTACGATATTTTTAACAGTTTCGCTGATTTACCAGTTTTGGGCCATAAATGGCCAGAACTGGTCCGAAACAGCGTGTTTTGGTCTCAAAAATGTTAGAAACGGGCAATTAATATCAATTCGTGCGCGCTTTGATGTATGCGGGCTGAGCAAAGCGCGCGCACAAAAGCGCGTTTGGGGTCTGAAGCGGTCATTTGAGTGACGAAAATGACAAATCACATTTGGGCAGATTACGCAATACCTTCGAGATTGCCGTAGGTCATTGCGAAGGTTTTGAAGAGCTGATCGAAGGGTTCGGGGTCGACGGCGTTGCACTGAATGGTGTCACGGCGAACGTGCGTGAAGTTTTTATACCAATTGGTGATAAAGTCATCGAGGATTTTGATGGTTGGGATTTTGTCTTTTTCATGACCGGCTTGTTTGATTTCGAGTAAATCGTTGATGGTGCTGAGAACTTCAGTTGGCCAAGGATTGTCGATGTTTTGTACGCCTTGCATCATGGTGTTGAAGTCGAGTGATGGGAGGGTTTGGTGTTGGAGGAAGAGGTCAACGGAAGCCATGGGTATGAGGGCGTAGAAGTATTTCTTTGGCGCGACGGTTGGTTTGAGGAGATAAGTGGTGAGCGTGGTGTTGAGGACGCCTACGTGATGCTCGCAGTAGGCGCGGTGATTGAGGTTGCCTTCGAGGGCTTTGATCGCCAGGTCAGTAAAGTCTTTATTTTCGGTGTACTTGATAGTTGAGGTGAGCCAAGTGATGTAGTTGGCGTTGGACTTGGATGCGAGACGCATTGCTTTTTTGAGATCCCAGCCAACGATGTCGTATTCTTCGTTGAGTTCGGCTTCGATGACATCGCGCATCTCACGGATGGAGATGTAGTCCTCGGTTGGACGGACGTAGATGAAGCGTACGTCGTAGTCACTATCTTCTGAATAGATACCCCAAACACGTGAGCCAGACTCGATCGCGAGGAGGATTTTTACGTTGTGATTTTGCTCAACGCTTTTGAGACGATCTATGATCTGCTGCTTTTTGGTTTGAGATACTGCGGTCATGGTACTGCTCCAAATAATCCTATTGTGTGAGTGGATATGATCGTATGATGGAGATGTTCTTGCAAACACTGTGAATCATGCTGGGTTGATGATGTTGTTTATTAGGGTGAATTGAGATGACGACGGGCAGTATTACTACTTTTGTTGTACTTGTGATTGTTATTTTTGTTGCGATTGGTGTCATGATCTGGTGGGCTTTACGTTCTAACGCAAAGCAGAAACAGGGAAAGGTTTGTGCACAAAAAGCACAGAGCCAAATGGCAATGATGTTTCTGATTTTGGGTATTGCGAATGCAGGGTTGGCGTTTGGGGAGATGGTGAATATTCGAGGGGAAATAGAACAACAGCTTCCGATTGAAATGATTGTTTGGACGCTTGGCGCGATGGTCTTTTTTGGCAAGGGGATTATGATGCTGAGCAAGCCTGTGCGCGAGACGGATTGCGTGCATGCGTATGAGTATGATTCGACGCGGTGTGGACGATGCGGATATGACGTTGAGCACATTGAATCGAAGGCTTGCCCTGAATGTGGTTGGGAGATGAAGCGATCAGATGAGGTGCGAATAGAATCGGATATGGTTTGGCGATTTTGGAAAGGTTGGCGTATTGATTATCTGGAGCCTAGTACGGTGAAAGATTTTTGGTTGGGTACGTTTTTACTGTTTTTGTTTTTTATCATTTTGATAGTTTTGATTTTTGCGCAATATCTTTTATACAAAGATAAGGGGATGGATTATGCGTATTACATACCTCTTTTTGCAATACCGCTGATTGTTATGACGACGGTTTCTTTTCAAGTATTGCAGGCAGTTCGCGTGTGGCAATATGGTAAACGTGTTGCGCAAGGGATGGTCTAACTGGTTAATAGACAAATTTGAGCAAATCAAAACTTTTATGATTTAGGATGGGTCTTAAATAATGAAAGGAGATTTGTCATGAAAAATTTTTCACTGGGAATTCTGATCGGTCTGATTGTTGCGATGAGATTTGGTGCTGCGAGGGATGCATATCGTGGTGCACGGCTGGAGGTTGTGGGAATCGAAGGGAAACGTGTCTATTTTATTGACCACAAATTGGAAGAGATACGTGTGGCGGAGCCGGGTGGCGCGGGGTAGTAACCGGGTTTATTCGAAGTAAATGCGCTTTAAAAGCCTGTCTGTGATGTTAAATACTGAACAAGATGATATATTAAATATCACTTGCTTCTGCTATTTCGAGGGTATGACCGATGAGTATTATGTTTTTGCTGTTAATCTTTTTTCTCGTCACGATGGTTAGCGCCGGGTGGTATAGCAATCGGTATCAGAATAAGAAACAGCTGGGTGAGATTCGTATTGAGAAACAGAAGTCGAATGCGGTTTGGTATAACCTGGTGATGGCGGTGTGGTTTGGTGTGATGGTGGTGATGAATATTTCAGCAAAGCCGGATGAACCGATATCGTTTTTTGCTTATATGTGGTTATTTGGCGCATTGATGTTTTTAATCAGTGCTTATCAAGCGTATACGAAGCAGGCGAAGCCGATTGATTATGTACGCGTGTATAAGAATGATCCGACAAGGTGCGGGCAATGTGGTTATGACGTTGTACATATTGAGTCGGAGCGATGTCCGGAGTGTGGGTGGGAGTTGCCGAACCTTGATGAGGTCAGATTGCAGTCGCCTGACGTTTGGAAGTGGTGGAAGAAGGGGAATTGGGAGATTGAATATCTGGAGGAGGATAACCGGAAGAAAAGTAAGAAGGGCCTAATAATTTCGGGGATACTCATTTTGATTTGTATCGGTGTGGCGGTGTGGCTGCGAACACAAAAGGATGTCGGTTGGTCTGGATTGGTTGTACCGTTGTGGATGGCGTTCTTCTTTGTGTTGATGATGGGGATTACAGGGATCAATGCATGGCGGATGAGGCAATATTACAGGCGTACGAGAGACGAGGTTAGTGAAGCACAAAAATGCGCAGAAAAAAACTAACGATCATCTTGAGTATTATTGGCTTGATACTCACATCGCCCATTTGGTCATGCATTTTCCTAGGGATCATTTTTAGGGTATTCAATGTATTTCCGAGCGGGTATGTTGATGAATACCGTGCTATAAAGGTGGGCGATCCGATCGAAGTTGTTGAAGCTTATATCCAAGGTGACAATATGTTTATTCAAGGCAGGCTGGATCGGGTGGATGGGAAGGCCATGTGGTCGGAGCAAGGTGGGCATGTACGTGAGATTAAGTCAGAAGAGTTAGTTAACAATAAATTTTTGAGTTACTTTGGCTATACGTATCCTGATGATCGATCTGCTTGGGAAATGGTGATTGTTGCGGATTTAAATCAAAATCATTTTGTGGATTTTAGTGGTGAATTTGTTGTGATCCTGATTGATAAACAAGAGAAGATTGAAGTGATTTATTTGGGTGGATCATAATTTTGGATGTTTTGAGTAAGCGGTATTGATGTTAATTTAAAGACAATAAAAAACGGCGTCACGTTCTTTTGAGAAGAAGTGACGCCGTTGTTGTTTCCTAACTTGTGGTTAGTTGGCTTTTATTTACGTGGGCGATGAGCGTGTAGACGGGGGACTTCTTCGCGGGTAAGCGTGCGAAAGAGTGACCATGCTGCGGCAAGGAGGATGATTGAGAATGGAAGAGCAGCGATGATTGATGCGGCTTGGAGCGCATCGAGTCCGCCTGCAGCGAGGAGTAGTGCTGCGACTAAGCCTTCTGATATCGCCCAGAAAAGTCGCGTACCGACGGGTGGGTCGGGGTTGCCGCCTGATGCGATGATGTCGATGACCATCGATGCAGAGTCTGAGGAAGTGACGAAGAATAGAACGATACAGAGGGTTGCGATGCCAGCGGTTGTAACGATGAGTATTTTGGAGGTAAAGAGGCCATCAAGCATGGCGAAGAGAACGGTCGGCAAGGTATCGATTTTTTTCGTGTTATCACTGTTGATGATTGGAGCGTTGAGATATTCTGCGGCGGTGAGTTGTTGAGTTTCGGTTTGGAATGTGCCGTCATCGTTCATGAGAAGTTTGCCTTTAGCGTCTTTGATTCCTACGTTGAATTCTGGGAGGTACTCGGCTGGTAGTGTTTCACGTAGCTCAGGATTTTGAGTTTTCTGCTCGTATTCTAAGTGGTTTTGGTGTTGACGAAGTGTGGTTGAACCGAAGGCGGTCATCCAGATGATACCGACGGCTGTGGGGACGAGGAGTGTGCCGAGGATAAACTCGCGGATGGTGCGTCCTTTGGAGATACGTGCGATGAACATGCCAACGAATGGCGACCATGAGATCCACCATGCCCAATAGAAGACGGTCCATGCGGTGGCCCAGTTGCGACCTTCTTCGGAGAAAGCGCCGGTGCGGAATGATGAAACGGGGAGGAGTTGGAGGTAGGCGCCGGTGTTGTCGAGTGTTGATGAGATGAAGGCGATGATGCCTGACCCGACGATGACGATGAGCATGAGGATTGCGGCGAGTGCGATGTTGAGCTCAGAGAGACGACGGATGCCTGTGCCCAGTCCAGTGACGACGGAGATGGTCGCGACGGCGGTGATTGCTGCGATAATGATGAACTGAATGTTGAGTGTGATGTCTGTGCCAAAGAGGAATGAGAGGCCAGCGTTGACTTGTTGCGCGCCAATGCCGAGGGAGGTAGCGACGCCTGTGAGCGTGGCGATGATTGCTAGAACGTCGATGGCGTCGCCGGTCAGTCCCCAAACGCGATCGCCTAGGATTGGGTGAAGGATTGAGCGGAATGAGAGGGGCATGTCACGACGGAAGCCGAAGTATGCAAGGGCGAGGCCAACGACAGCGTAGAGTGCCCATGGATGAAGGCCCCAGTGGAAGATGGTGACGGCCATGGCGATGCGTTCGTTGTCGAAGCCTTCGGCGAAGCCGGGAGGTGTGCTGTTGTAATGGTAGATTGGTTCGGCAACTGACCAGAATAGGAGGCCGATGCCCATACCTGCTGAGAAGAGCATGGCGAACCATGAGAGTGTTGAGAATTCTGGGGGTTCGCCGTTTTTGGAGAGTCGGATGCGACCGAAACGTGAGAAGGCGAGCCAAAATGAGAAGAGGACGAAGCCGGTGAGTGTGAGGACGTAGAGCCAACCGACGTGTTCGCCGATCCAATTGCGGATTGAGACGAAGAAAGTTTTAAGCTCTTCGTTGGGAACAAGGAGCGTGAGAGCAACGAGTGCGAGAACGATGAGGGCACCGACAGGGAAGACGACGGGGTGCATTTCAAAGTGCGGGCCGAAGTTAACGGAGGGCAGTTCGGGTACTTCGACGTCTTGTGGATGCTGACTTGCGATATTGGTTTGTTGGGACGGGCGAGTAGACGACTGTTCGTCAGTGTACATATTGAACCTAAGTTGGCTGGTCTGCTGATTGCCTTGATCTGTAGGATAAAGTGTCCCGGAGCTAGTCGATCCTAACGAGGCAAAATAACTTGAAAACACTTAACAGTGCTTAATTTTGGGATGGTGATCAGACCGAGCATGCTTACTTTGCAACGGGAAATTGAAGCAAAGTTTAAAAGACCATACAACTACTTCGCTGTATTAGAAAATCATATAACAAGCGATCGAAGCTATTTTACTGAAAATAATAGCATATTACCAATCGGCGTAATTGATATGCCTTACGTATATGATATGACATGCCGTGTAAATTGACTATTTTTACAGCGGTATTCGATTCATCTAATCGATTAATAGCCTTTGAAGATTGGCGATCGTTTTTCGAAGAATGCACTGAGGCCTTCGATGTAGTCGTTTGATCGGTAGGCGCGACGGCGAATTGCGGCGAGATGTTCGGCTTGATCCGTTGTAATGGCAGTTGCATCACGAAGCATATTCATCTCGGTTTTTACAGCGTTTACACAAAGCGGGGCGACGGTTTTAAGTTGTTCAGCAAACTCGCGTGTTTTTGAATGAAGGTTCTTAGACAGAACGATGCGATTGACGAAGCCGAATTGTTGAGCGGTTTGCGCGTTGATGGGTTTGGCGAGGAGGAAGATTTCTTTGAGCATATGATCTGGGAATGCGTGGATGAAATTAGCGACGCCGACGAGGTTGTGTGGAATGCCTAGTTTTACAGGTGTTATGGCGAAAGTGACGTCATTGGTAGCAATGATGAAATCACAGCACGCAGCGAGATCGCAGCCTGCACCCCAGACGGAGCCTTGTATAGCGCAGATGACAGGGAGGTGCGAATTGCGGATCTGCCGAGTGAGTTGACGATAGGATTCTTCCCAGATGAGCGGATCGGATTTTTGATCGGTTGGGAAGTCGTGTATGTCGTGGCCAGCGGACCAGACGAAGCGACTGTGATGTTTATGCTGATCATCATCGGGGATATCGATGGGTGAAGCTTGAATGACGACAACACGGCAATCGGATTGTTCGCATTCAATGAAGGCTTGAAGCATTGCGGAGCTAAACTGTTCGCTGAAACGATTGCGATGTTTGTAATCGTTCATGGTTATGTAGCCGACTTGATCTTCGATTGAAAGTTCGACAACACCCATGCTTGTTGTGGGTGATTTTTCTTTTGATGGCTGAATCATTTAATAGCCCTTGAAATTTGGTTCACGTTTTTCATGGAAAGCATTGATGCCTTCTTGGAAATCTACGGAGCGGAAGGCTTCACGACGGAGCATTTGAATATGTTCGAAGTCGTCGGCGGAGATGTTCATTGCATCGGAGAGTTTTGCGAGCTCGGCTTTGAGTACACGAATGCAGAGCGGAGCCATGGATGCGACACGTGCGGCAAGATGTTTTGTTTCACGTTCAAGTTGATCGGGCTCGACGAGTTTGTTGACGAGCCCAAAATTGTGAGCTTTTTCAACAGGGAGTGGCTGAGCTGTCATGAACATTTCTTTGACGATATGTGTGGGGAGGCAGCCGAGGAAGTGAGAGACGCCGACGGTGTTGTATGGGAGCCCGAGTTTGGCTGGTGTGATAGCGAAGGTTACGTTTGTTGTTGCGACGATCATATCGCAGCTGACTGCGAGGTCGCACGCCCCACCCCAGACGGTGCCATCGATTTGAGCAATGACGGGCGTGAGTGAATGACGGACTTTACGAAGTAATGTGACGTATGGAACGTTCCAAGTGACAGGATCTTGTTTATCGGTCGGTATTTCTTTGACATTGTGGCCAGCGGACCAGACGCCGGGCTTTTTATTGCCTGTGTTTGCACGAAGGATGATGACACGTACGTGCTGATGTTCACAGGCGTCGAAGGCGTGGAGCAATTGTTGAATGAGTTCGGTTGAAAGGCAGTTGCGTTTTGTGGGGTCGTTGAGCGAGAGGGTTGCGATGTGGTGTTCAATTTTCATTTCGATGAGTGACATTGGGAAGTCTCTCTTATTGGGCATATTGAATCAGTTAACGGACCGAGGAGGTCGTGTGATTCTAGGCGCGTGTATGGTTGGTTTCGGTTGAATTAGTTGAGGTATTGATGGGGGGATGTATGCGGTTATAGCCGATGTTTGATGTTGAGGTGGAAGTTGGATTGTAACACGCCTATGGTTGGGATTTAGGTGCGATAAATGGCCAAAAATAAGGAAAAATTAGAGGATTTTGTTTTTCGATTATCGATACTGGGGGCTTTGTTTTATGCACTGGTGGGGATTGGCTGGGGCGTGGCGATTGGGTCGAACATTATTTTGTTTGATGGGCTGTATTCGATTTTGGGCGTGACGCTGACGAGCTTAGCTTTATATGTGAATACACTGGCGAGGAAGCCGGAGGATAAACGGTTTCCATTTGGACGACAGCAACTGATTCCGTTTGCGTTATCAATGAGATCTGGTGTGCTACTGTTTTTGTGTTTGTACGCAGGGATTAGTGCGCTGCTGAATATGCTTTCGGGAGGCCATGAGGTGAATGCGAAGTCAGCAACGTTGTATGCGACACTATCAACTTCGGGGTGTTTGATTGTTTGGTTGCTACTGCGAGGGGTTCAGCGGAAGAGTGGCAGTGAGATGGTGAAGGTGGAGAGCCATCAATGGTTGCTGGATACGATGCTGAGTGCGGCTGTATTGATTGGATTCTTGATTGATCTAGCGATACAACCAACGCGATGGGCATGGTTGAGTTTATATATTGACTCGGGAATGGTTTTGCTAGCTTGTATGGTGTTTGCGCCGATGCCGTTGGTGCAGATGTTGAAGGGGGTTGGCGAGTTATTGATGATTGGGTTGAGCCATGAGATGAGGGAGCGTGTGGATGAGACTGTGAGGGATGTGTTGAAAGCGTATGACGTGAAGACGTATGTACTAAGGGCGACGAAGGGTGGGGACATGGTGACGGTGGAGTTGGATATTGTTTTACCGCGAGAGTATGAGATTGGGACGGTTGAGAAGCTAGATGAGGTGAGGGAGAAGATTGAGCAATCGCTTGGTTTTTTGACGGGGACATTGTGGTTATCAGTGACGTTTACTGGTGATGAGAAGTGGGTATAGAAAAAGGCCACACTCGCGAGGAGTGCGGCCTTGTAGGTTTTAGGATGTTGTTTTGTATTAGCCAGTGACGATACGGCCTTGACGTTTGAGTTGTTTCTGACGAATCATGAGGGCATACATACAGCAGCCACCGAGAATGCCAAAACCAGCCATGATGATATACCAGAAGAGATAGCCGTATTCAGCTTTGGTCGCGTCGAGGACACGGCCTGTGATGAATAGTGAGATGGCAGCACCGTAGTATTGGAATGAGTCAATAACGCCGGCAGCGAAGCCAGCCATTTTCTTACCACCAATATCCATTGGAGCTGCAGCACCAACGAGTGAGTGAGTAGAGTTCACGGTGAGGGCGATCAGGACAAGGATTGAACAACCTACAGCGATGCCGAAAGTTGAAGGGCTAACCCAACCTAAGTAGAGAATAAATGCTGAGAACCCAATAACGCATGCTTCACCGAAGTACAAGCAAATTGCGACTGGAGCTCGTTTACCTTTGAAAAATTTATCTGAGATGAAGCCCGAACCAAGTGAGCCAAGGAAGGCAACGACAGGCATGGCCATGAGCGTAGCTGCAGCCATTGCTGGCGGGGCGTTTTTCATATCAAACTTGAGTTCATCCACAAAGTAAAGAATTGAGATGTTGTCGAGTGAGTGACGAACACCCCCGGTGCAAGCGTATGCAAGAGCATAGAACCAGACGAGCGGGTGAGTGAGGATTGTTTTAAGTGAGTGCAAGATCGGGACTGTCGTACCTTGCGTGTTATCGACTTCATCTTCGATTTCACCGGGGTATCCAGCATCATCTGGCGTGGGTTTCACTACAATAAGCATAAAGGTTGCAGCAACGGCGGTGAATAATGGCGGATAGATAAAGAGATTGCGCCACTCCCCTTTGGCCGCAAGTACGACGCCGAAAATGACAAGTCCGTATGTGAGAAGATACGGCCCTACGTAACTGATGGCGATTTGCCCAAGCTGAATCATACCACCAAAAATACCTGAGAACGTACCACGTTCAGTTCGGTGGAACCATGCGGCATTAATTTTCACCATGCCGGGCGCACCAAATGATTGCAGATAGCCGTTCATGAGAGAGAGCGTGGCGAACGTTGTAAAAACACTGATCCACGGCATATATTTCATAGAAAAGAAGAATGAAAAGTTAATCGCAATTGTGAAGTTAACGATTATGGTACCGATCGCGCCAATAAGCATACAGCGTTTACCGCCAAGACGGTCGGAGAAAAGGCCGTTGATGAGTTGACCTGTACCGTAAGCGAGCGCCCATACACCAATAAGGTCTGCGAGTTGCGTATCAGTGAAACCAAACTCGTCACGCATACCTGGTGTTGCAAAACGGAAGTTATAGCGACACATGTAATAGGTTGCGTACATGAGTCCTAACGCAAACCAGTTGAGTCCACGACGTTTACGGAAACCTGGAGAGTGATTAATGATGAATTTTCCATCAGAATTCTGACCCGACGAGGAGTCCGGGCTTTGAGTAAGCGTTTGATTATCTGACATTTATCCGACCTTCTGGGCAAGGGATGAGGGGGTGTAAACCACTACTTGGCCGCAAATAACGGGCCATAGAGGATAAACGAAAGTGAAGATGAAACCAAGTTAAAAATGCGTGTTAGCGGGTATGAAAATGGTGTTAAAGAGTCGGGAAATTGACAAAAAGGACTAAGGTATATTCTCTTCAGATTGGGCAAAATCGACATATGCAAATGCGCGAATTGGGGATGAGCATATGTAGTGGTTGAGAGAAGTTGAAGGTGTGATTTGAGATAATGTAGAAGTCGTGCGGGCAAGATATAAGATTGTTTTTGAATGCGGAAAAAATGAGATGTGGATGGATCGGTGGAAAAGAAGATATCGAGCACTTCTAAAATCGTAAATTTTACGATAAATAGCATTTTCGAGCTTAAATATTACGAAATACGATACTTAGAGCATGTATTTAGGTGGAAAATATCGTTTACAAGGGAATATTTTAAGCCGAATATCAAAAAAAATGCAAAATGCGACAAAATTGGGTTTAAATTTCGAAACACAACGATACGATATCCGAATCGTTATATAACTAATGATACGTTTTTCGTATAAATAAGGCGAATAGTTATGAAAATAGGAACAGTAACCGAGATTAAGACACATGAGTACCGCGTTGGTCTTACTCCTGCGTGCGTGAAGGCTTATGTTGGCCGTGGGCACGAAGTGATGGTCCAAAAGGGCGCAGGCGAAGGTGCTGGTTTCTCTGACGAGCAATATATTGAAGCGGGGGCCAAGATTGTTGCGGATCGTGAGACTGTCTTTGCTGAAGCAGAGATGATTGTGAAGGTCAAGGAGCCACAGGCAGACGAATGCAAGCTCTTCCGTGAAGGCCAGCTTCTATATACATACCTGCACCTTGCAGCAGACGAGCCGCTGACGATGTCATTGCTTGAGAAGAAGGTTCAGGGCGTTGCATATGAGACGATTGAGACGGCCAACGGTGGGTTGCCATGTCTTCGTCCGATGAGTGCGATTGCTGGTCGTTTGTCGATTCAGGAAGGTGCGAAGTACCTTGAGAAGACATATGGCGGCCGTGGTGTATTGCTCGGTGGCGTCCCAGGTATTGAGCGTGGCAAGGTTGCGGTCATCGGCGGCGGCGAAGTTGGTTTGAACGCTGCGAAGATGGCTGTCGGTCTTGGTGCAGAAGTAACCATTTTGGATATTTCAGCGGACCGCTTGGCTTACTTGGATGATATTTTCGGCGGTCGCGTGACAACGCTGTACAGCAATGACGGAAATATTGAAAAGGTTGTAAAAGAAAGCGATTTGATCGTCGGGGCAGTTTTGTTGCCAGGGAAGAAAGCACCGCACCTGATCAAGCGCGAACATCTGAAGATGATGAAGAAGGGCGCAGTGATTGCTGACGTTGCGGTCGACCAAGGCGGTTGTATCGAAACAACAAAAGCAACAACACACAGCGATCCAATCTTCATCATTGATGATGTGGTTCATTACTGCGTGGCGAACATGCCAGGCGCAGTTGCAAGAAGCTCCACATTAGCACTGACGAGCACAACGCTTCCTTACGGATTGCTTTTGGCAGACAAGGGTCTTGCTGAAGCATGTAAGGCACGCAAGGAATTGCTCCCAGGTGTAAACGTTCTGGATGGCAAGTGCACTTACGAAGGTGTTGCTGAAGCATTTGGTTTAGAATACACACCAGTGGAAGAAGTTTTGTACTAAATCGCGGAAGCGAGAAGTGCCAGCAGTCAGATTGCTGCTGAGTGGGTCACTTTATTGGGTTGATGTAATTGGAGCCTTGCTATGGTCCCTGACGAAACGGACTGGAAGATCACCGAGATCCTCAGAAAGAGTTATGAATCGAATAACCACATTGCGCGACAATTGGGTGTGTCGGAAGGCATGGTCCGAAAGCGTGTGCAACGTCTGAAGGAAGCAGGGATTCTTAAAGTACGTGCTTTGATTAACCCTGATGCTTTGGATAATCAGCAAATTGCGGTGATTGGCGTTAATGTTAAAGAATCGCGATTGCTGGATCAGAAGGCGAGTGACATTTCGGATTTGGAAAGCGTGCTTTCCGTATCGGTTGTGTCAGGTCGTTATGATCTTCTGGTTGAGTTGCTGATTGATTCGAATAAAGGCTTGGTTCAGTTTTTGACTGAGACGTTGCCACAGGTCGATGGAATTTCTGCGACCGAAAGCTTTTTGTTGTTGAAAAGCTACAAAAAGTATGTGTAATATGGCGATGCAGTCGTATGATAGACTGACAAGCTTTCATAAAGATTATTATCAAGCAGTCGATGAAAATTGGCTGCTTGAATTCACATAAGTTTCAAAGTATTTCGTTTTTTTGGTTTGGTTGTTTGACTCCTCTTTACTAAAAGATTCATGTGCGCTGGAGATCGCGATGTGTGTTTAAACGCACTAAACATGGATTTTAAAGTTAAGAGAAAAATACTATTCAGTTTTATGCGTGACGAGGCAGCTGCAAGGCTTGCTTTGTTTGATGTACAGCCCTAAAGATTTCGAGCTGAAGTTACGCAATTCTATCGCTGAGTTTACTCGTGAACACGGAGAGAAAACATGAAAGACGCACATGAACTATTAGCTAAGCTGTGGGCTGATTACAGCAATCTGATTCCACAGACAAAAGAGATTCACGCTTTATTAGAAGCACGTGGCGATAAGGTTGAAAATGACCACATTGCGTTGCGTACTTATAACGACAAGCGAGTTGGTGTTGAAGCACTGGCGAAGTATTTTGAGAAATTTGGATATAAGGCATGCGGTGAGTATGAATTTAAGGCTAAAAAACTTAGGGCTAAACACTTTGAGCATGAAGATCCGAAGTTGCCATTGGTTTTTATTAGTGAATTGAAAACTGAAGAATTTAGTGACGATTTGCAAGCGACGATCAAAGGGTTAGTCGATCAGATTGATGCGGCAACTTATGAACGTGATGATTTCCCATGTGTTGGGCAGCCTTGGAAAGTTTCACATGAAACTTATCAGAAGCTGGCGGATGAATCGGAATATGCTGGCTGGCTGTCAGCTTTTGGGTATCGCGCGAATCACTTTACGGTGTATATCAATGCGTTGACAACGATTGGCAGCCTTGAAGAAATGAATCAGTTCCTCAAAGACAATGGTTATCCACTAAATACGAGTGGTGGTGAGATCAAAGGTAATCCTGAAATGCTGCTTGAGCAGAGTTCAACGTTGGCTGATCAGGTAGAAGTTGAATTTATAGACGGTAAGTTTGTAATACCTTCATGTTATTATGAATTTGCCCGAAGGTATCCGAAGGCTGACGGTGAGATATTCACTGGTTTTGTCGCACAATCTGCTGATAAGATTTTCGAAAGTACGGATAGACAAAAAGCATAATTTATTAACATTTGTGGAAAGTTTTATAGAGCACTCGCGGACATTCATGTCCATGAGTGCTTTATTAATTTATGTTCACAGTCGTGAGACTTCTAACGAACTACATAACAGCTCATACGAAACTCGTATTATTAGGACTGGCTATATAATGCAAACATGTGAAATATTGCTAAATAAATGCGATAAGTGAATAAATAATGGCACGATACCATCGCAAAAAGACATGGCGCAACATGTACGATTATCGTCTTAAATTTTGTTAATTTTAGGTATAAAAAAAGAGAAGCTCGCAAAGAAAGCGAGCTTCTGGGATGGGGGTGGTGTGGGACAAGTATTATACAATATTTCAGATCAATAGCCAGTCCCGGGCATTGTTTTCTCTGGGAAAACAAGGGATTTTGCTTCGAGTGAAGCAACGGGAAATGCGCAATAATCTGATGAATAAAAACCGGCTGGTCGGTAGTTACCAGAACAACCACAGCCACCGAATGGGAGGCGGCCTGAGGCACCGGTTGTTTGGCGGTTCCAGTTCACAATGCCTGCACGAATACGGCGATAGAACTGGTTGTATAACTCTTGATTATCCGAAAGCAATCCTGCGGAAAGGCCGAAAGAAGTTGCGTTTGCTGTTTTTATAGCGGCGTCAAAATCTGGGACGCGGACGAGTTGCACGATTGGGCCGAAAAACTCGTTATCTTCAACTGAATCGAGGTTGGTTATATCGATGAGTCCTGGAGTAAGAAGTGGTTTAATCGTATCGTGTTGAGTCATTTTGAGGAGTGGATTAGCGCCAGCGTCAATGAGATTTTGTTGAGCAGCCATGAGATGGTTGGCTGATGCGGTATCGATGACTGTACCATAAAAAGGTGCGGGGTCAGCGTTCCATGCACCGACCGACAGCTTGGATAGCTGGGTAGTGAGTTGCTCGACGAAGGTGTCGCCTTGCGGTGTTTGCGGGACGATGAGGCGACGTGCACATGTGCAGCGTTGACCAGCAGTGATATAACCTGAGAGGATTGCGAGGTAAACGGCAGCTTTAACGTCGAGTGTTTCGTGGACGACGAGCGGGTTATTGCCACCCATTTCAAGCGCGATGATCTTTTGAGGATGATCAGCGAGCATTTTGTTGATGGCACGGCCAACGTTGTAGGAACCTGTAAAGAAAACACCTGTAACTAAAGGATGAAGTGCGAGTGCTTTACCGGTATCGGCAGCACCATGAATGAGATTGATGACACCTTTTGGGAGGCCTGCATCATGCCAACACTTGACCATTTCCTGGCCGACGAGAGGTGTTTTTTCTGAAGGCTTGAAGACGATTGTATTGCCTGCGAGTAGCGCGGGAACGATGTGTCCGTTGGGAAGATGGCCGGGGAAGTTGAAGGGGCCAAAAACGGCACAGACGCCGTGCGGCTTGTAACGTGTGACGCCAGTCGCGTCACCAACTGGAAGCGTTTGTTCGGCACAACGTTCGTTATTTGCATCGTATGAAAGCTGAACTTTGCCGATCATAGCGCCGACTTCTTGTGCGGCTTCCCAAAGTGGTTTGCCAGTTTCCTGAGCAATGAGCTGTGCGAGGAGATCACGATTGGCTTCAAGCTTTTCGCGATAACGAAGGATACAGTCAAGACGATCGTCGAATGAGAGGTCGGCCCACTTTTCGAATGCGTCATATGCTGCGTTTACAGCGATATCTACTTCTGACTCTGTGGCGAAATTACCAGACCAGATTGATGTGTTTTCATATGGTGCGATAGATTGGAAGGGCTCGCCCTGCCCTTGCATCCATTGGTTAGCAATGTAGTGACTCATGTACTGCCCGATTCATTAATTGTGAGGGGAATTAAATAAATATCAAAAGCACAATTTGTGGTGTTGTATGCTTTTAGGATGAATAGATCAAGAGGTTGTTTGCGATATTGTCTGATGTGAAGGTTTTAAATTTGCGGGGCGTATTGGTGCGACGCGTACAGAGTCGCCGAGCTTGAGCTCAAGAGCGTCTGCAGTTTCGGGATCAACAGTGATGTACTCTTGCGAATTGAAGTCAACGAATGCTTTGCTTGCACGGAAGGATGGGTCTGAGGTAGCGATGATATGTTCGCTAGTGCTGTTGATAGTTGGTGCAATGCGATCGACGATGACCGATGAGGATTCACGTAGTGTACGGATCTTATTGCGTGGGCATGTATAGATTGGGCCGCCTTCGAAGATGTCGATTAGGCCTGAGAAGACGAAGCCTTCTTGTTCGAGAAGACGACGCGCAGGGACGGTGTTTCGGTGGACTTCGCCGATGACATCTTGGGCTGCTTGTGGAAGTGCTGCGATGTAGACGGGGTGCTTGGGCATGAGATCACCTACGAATGATTTATCGAAGACGGACTGCTTGGAAGCAGCAAGGAAATCGATGTCGAAGAAATGCTGACTAATAGCATCATAGAAAGGTGAGTGCCCGTCTTTGTCGATGACACCTCGAAGTGCAGCGATGATTTCTGGATCGAAGTGCGTTGGATGTTCGGACATAAATAGGAAACGGGAAAGTGAGAGGAGACGCCCGTTGCCTGAATTTCGGTAATCTTCATCTAAGAAGAGTGAGCAGATTTCACATGGGCCGTTATGTTCGGCATATGGATGAAGGGTGCGAATCTCCTTTTGTACGTTGATGAGATCGGAGCGTTGAACACCTGTTTTAATGCGAAAGGCGTAGAACGGTTCGAAGCCGCCTACTTTGGGGACGATACCGGAGGTGCCGACGATGCGACCGGTGGAGAGATCTTCCATAACGAACATGAAGGCTTCGCCGGGCGTTGGCTTGTAGTCAATACGCTCGAATGCACGTATAGAATCGTTGACACGTTTTTCAAGGTATTCGGGATCGTTTGTAAGAGAAGTCATGCCGAACTCGGCTTTGGAGACGAGTTGAACAAATTCCTGGTAGTCCGAGATTTCGATTGGACGAATGATAACCATAGTCAGAATCATCCTGAAGTAGCGTTAGTTAATCATAGTTGTGGTGTGCGTAGTTCTCGCGTTTTTTAGTGTGTACTTGACGTTCTACAGCGGTTTAGAGCGTTTAAACGCGTCAGGGTTGTGCCCTAGATGATGAGAAACTACAGGCGTACATGCTTGGAGCATGTGCAGGTGGTGAAGCTGAGATTTGCTTGTACGTGTAGAGCAGATCAAAACGAAAGGACTTAACGCTCCACGATCACTTGTTTTTAGCACACCATGTTCAGGCTCATTATACAAGAATGATTCTATATTGCGGCAATGAATCTTGTGAAAGTAATAGAATATCTGCATAAATAATGGAAGATAAAGAGGCCATAACATCTTGATATGTCGTAAGTTGCATCTTCAATAAAGTGGTTTTCACGTAAGATTATTGTGCTTTGTTTACAATTCGAGGACAGCTGTGTGAAATAGAATGGCAACGAGTACGTCATACATATAGAGCGGGGAAGCGCAGGAGGTTTTTGCTGCTTAGTTAGTGGTGTGGAGCAGCAAAGAGATAGAAAGAAATTGGGGTTTTGCAAGCGATAGAGGTTGGATTATCGGCAACCGATGATATGTTGAGGTGAAGTAAGCCGATAAAAGGTTGTAGGCTGGGTGATGGTTGCGGATGAGATTTAACACCCTAACAATTTGGGAGTCTTATGCCCGGGCAAGAAATGATAGATCGGGTTGAGTACCAATGGTGGGATCCGTTGCTTAATAGCAGTGGTGGGTGGTGGTATGCGGTCGGCGTGCTCACGGTTCTGCTGCTGATTATGGTGATGCTTCGAGGGATGTATCGGCTGCATCGTTTTACTGTTGAAGCAAAAAGCAGATCGGTAAGTGGTGAAAATGGGTCTGCAACAGTTGAATTTCTGATGGTCTTCCCGATCTTACTGTTTCTGGTTTTACTGTTACTACAGTTAATGTTCTTGTTGACTGGCAATATTTATGTTCATTACGCAGCCTATGCGGCAGCACGCAGTGCGATCGTTTATATACCTGCGGATCTTGGTGATGGTACGATCCCGAATTCAATTGTGACAGTGAAGGGGTTTGAGAAATACGATGCGATTCATGATGCAGCGTACCTAGCGATGATACCTGTGAGTGGACAACGTGATTCATTACCTGCTGATGTTGATATTGACGTGGATGAGTATGTTCAGGCATTGAATGAGCATTATGTGTTAATGGGGCATTCAGCACCGCCTTGGGTAGAAACGTTGATTCCGGGTCGTGTAATGTATGCAGCAGCTCATACTCGAGTTGAAGTTTTGAAAATGGTTGCACCAGTTGGGGTTGATGACTTTTATGATGGCTTAGAAATTGTGAAGGGCACGCATACATACGGACCACATGATCCGGTAGGCGTGCTTGTAAAACATGATTTCAATTTGGGCGTGCCTTATGTGAGAGCCCTGTTTGCGGATGGTCGCTTAGAGGATGCCTCGGGTGATGGTGCTTATGCATCAATTGTTGGTCATGCATTGCTTGTAAATGAAGGTATACGTACGGAATTACCGCCGATGCCTTCATTGAAACGTGAACTAACGAATAACTATTTGTGGTCGTATATCGCGAGGAATTAGGGGCAAATCAATTGAACAAAATCTCACCATCGTTTAGCCGATATGTGAGTCATCGCTATCATGGCGCGATTTTTATTTTAACTTTATTGTCATTGTTATTGATCGCTGCTGTTGTTTTTTATGTACTAAACGTTGGTAAACATATTCAAGGACGAGTGGTAACGCAAAATGCTGCGGATGCTGCGGTCATGGCTGGGGCATCTGAAGTTGCAAGAACATTTAACACGATTGCAATGAACAACACACAAATTGTTCGCAATCTAGCTGCTATCAATTTAATACATTCGATTCCACAAGCTGTTGATTACACAATCACATCTGACCTTGAAAAAAAAGATGGTGACCTAACAGCAGTTTTTAATGCGCTATGGTATCAGCATCACTCAGAAGGGCCATTCATTCCATGGTATCGCACGATGCTGAAACGTACGCTATATGGATATCGTGGCAGCTTAACAAATGTATATCCACAGATCCAAGAATTAGAACGTTTGTATATTGGGAAACGTGGCAAAATTAATCAACTGACTAAGTATAGAGATCATGGCAGAGGTGATTTATGGAAATCCATTTATACAATGCATCGCCAAAATACAGCGTTAGTGAAATCTTTAAATGAGCGGATGCAGCTTGCGACATGGGAATGCGCAAAGACGAATATTCGTGAAAGTCGAGAATCAGGTGGGATTTTGCTACCTGTGAAAATTCGAACTCCGATTATGATCGGGCACTTTGATGATTTTGAACGTCCTCTAAAAAGGGGAATGCTGCCGGGACCTGACTATACTGAATTTATCAGAAACGATGACTTACGAACGGGCTTTGGACATGTAGATCATCCCATAGAAAATCGCGGGCCTTGGGATACACTTTTTGGTTGGCGTGAACTTGAGGGTGAGGAGTTTGATGATAATGAGATTATTACAGCGTCACCTGGGAAACCACCACGAAGACGTAAATATATTACGAGCGAACATATTAAAACAGCGTACCGTACATACGGACCTCAAGAATGGATGATTAATAAGTTATTTGGCAGCAATGACATCAATTCCCCCGGAGCATATACACTTTTTGACGAACGTATCAAAGATTTTTCATCGTATAAACTCGATTATTTATTTCCGGGCGATCGTGCTCCGCAGATCCGTAGAATGTATAAGCCTAACTGGGAGATAGATCTAGTTGTTGATAATACGCGAATGCATGACATCAATACTTACAGTATTGAACAGTACCATCAAGAAATGAAGATTACGCCTCCACCATGGGCCGAGGGAGCTTCACTGTATTTGATATGTGAAATTAAAAGTCGTACCGCATTCAACTACGGCATACCGGGAACAAGAGGTAAAACGTGGAACTATATCAAACGATACGAACTCCCCTATCCATACTTAGCATCCACTAGAGATCGTAAAACAGGTTATGCGTTAATTCAGCCTGAAACGCCTATTTCTTATAAGAAAATAAACCCACACGTTGAAGAATACATAAGCTCATACAAAACTGATCCCAACAATTTTGAACATGGCGGGGACTCTGAAATCAATTTGCCGCCAAGAATCGTTGGACGGTTTCCTGATGGCTCATTCCAATACAAGTCACAAAAGGTTTACTGGCTGGTTTATCGTGTATTTTTGGCTACTGATTTTCATGATCTTAGACAAGGCACCTTACCAATACCTAATCCCCATGAAGGCTTTGATCGCAATTTATCATCATCTCCCGCACCGTATGATTTCATTCAAGGTTCGATGCCGGCCGGAAATGAGCAAACAGAAGATCGGATGAAATTTTTGAGCGTTGTCTATCAGGATGACCGGGCGGAAATTTGGCCTGATCGATTTGATCGTAATCGTCATTACCCTAATCAAGTTAGTGTGGCTCAAGCAAAAATATACAACAATCACTCATGGGATTTGTGGACACAAATGTGGCACGCGCAATTAGAGCCTGTGCAGTCATATGACACGTGGGCTGATGAATACAATGAAGGTGATGTGCTAGATATTGTTCATGAAGATCCGGAAGTCATTTTTGAACTTGGCAAATACTTAGAGAGTGTCAAGAAGATGTCTGATTACGGGAAGCATTAAATGAGCACAAATGGTGCATTTAAAAATAAGAACATCAGTGCATTACTACATCGTTCTTGTGGAGTGATTTTCGTTCTTACACTTCTATCTTTATTACTTATTGCTGCAGTTGTGTTTTATGTTTTAAATGTTGGCAAACACGTACAAGAGCGCGTGGTTACACAAAATGCGGCTGATACTGCAGTAATTGCAGGCACAACCGAAATAACACGTACTTTTAATACAATTGCAATGAACAATGTGCAATGTGTTCGCAATCTCGCATTAATTAACATACTCGATTCAGTACCACAAGCATTAGACTATACGATCACTTCCTTTCATGAAAGAAAAGATGGCGACCTAACAGCATTACATCATGTACTTGAATATCAATATTATAAGTGCGGACCCAATATCCCTTGGTATAAAAATCTATTAAAAAGAGCTTTGGAAGGTCACCCCGGCAGCACAAGTGTTGTTCTACCGAAACTGCATGAACTTAACGAACAAATTTGCCACGATCTTTATCGTCATCAAGGATTAACGAATTACAACCATCCAAAGAAAGATAGACATGGTGATATATGGGAATCAATCTATGCCATGTCACAGCAAAACCAAACGCTACTAGAAACCCTGAATGAGAGAATGCAAATAGCAGCGTCGGAAGCAGCTGGTGTTAATATGCCAGCGAAAACCTATTTGGGCGGCCTCATATTGCCTGCAGAGCTACCAGTTCCGATCATGAAGGGACACTTTAGTGACTTCGAAAGACCTTTAAAACGCGGGCTTTTACCAGGCAATGACTATACAGATTTTATTCGTAATGATGATGTTCGAACTGGTTTGGGTGATATTGATGATCCTGCATCAAATCGCGGACCATGGGATACATTGTTTGGTTGGAGAGATATTGATCGTAAAAATACAAAAGATGAAATTATTACGACGGGCATTGCTCAACCTCCGAGACGCAAGCAGTATTACAAAGGAGCTTCTGATGGCTCAAAATACAATACATATGGACCTCAAGAATGGATGATTCGAAAGCTCTTTGATGGTTACGATATGAACTCACCCGGTGCTTTACACCCTTTCGATGAACGAGTACGTGATTTTTCATCTTATAAATTAGATTATTTGTTTTCAGGTAGCCCACAGCCGAAGATTCGTTTTATGTATAAGCCGAATTGGGAGGTAGATTTAGTTCGTGACGATGTACGAATGCGTGATCACAACGATTACACACTCAAAAAATATTACAAAGAAATGTCAAAGATGAAGAATCGCTGGGAAGAAGGCGCGACAATGTATCTTGTCTGTGAAATGAAAAGTCGCTTTACTTCCAACCCCGGCTTACCTGCGACCCAAGGCAAAACATGGAATTATGTGAAACGAAATAAGAAGCCATATCCATATGTTGGGTACGTTGATAAATATTACCCCAATAGAACAAATGGACCTGAATATATTAATGATACTTATATTAGATCTCAGAACTATCTCAATGATTACGTTTATAGAATCAAAGCGAAATATTTAACTGATCCAAACAATTTTGAGCATGGTGGCGATTCCGAGATCGGATTACAACCTCGAATCACAGGACGTAATCCAGACGGCACATATACATATGCTCCTCAAACGGTATTTTGGGAAATTTATTATGTTTTCATTGCACGCGATTTTCATGACATACCAGAGGGTGTAAAACCTATTACGAATCCACACAATGGCTTTGAAATGAATTTAGCTTCATCACCAGCGCCTTATGATTTTGTCCATCATTATATGACACCTAATTCCACTGAAGCCAAAAGAAGGCTTCAATTTTTAAGTGTTGCATATCAGGATGATTATGCTGAATTTTGGCCTGAACGCTTCGATAAAAACCGCCTAACCCCAAAAATGGTTAGCATATCTCAAGCCAGAATATTTAATAATCATTCATGGGATCTTTGGACTCAGATGTGGCACACTCAGCTTGAACCGATTAGTGATTATGCCGTTTGGATGGATGAATTGGGCGATCGCAATATTTCTCAAATTCAAACGTTAGACCATGGTACAATGTCAGAGCTTTCATATTATCTAAAGAGTGTGAAAAATATGGCCAAGTATGGGAGACATTGACAGCAGTATGAGTACGCAAGTATCCCCAATACGTAAATCTAATTTCACTTGCCATAAACAAGGCGCTGTCTTTGTGCTTACGTTATTAGCTTTATCTTTGATAGCTGCTGTCGTTTTTTATGTACTCAACGTTGGCAAGCATATTCAGGGCCGAGTCTCGACTCAAAATGCTACGGACGCTGCTGCACTCGCGGGTGCATCTGAAATCGCAAGAACGTTCAACACCATTGCGATGAATAATACTGAAATTGCTCGTAAGCTAGCCGCAATCAATATTATCGATGCAATCCCACGTTCTTTAGACTTTACAGTTACGACAACAAATGAAGAAGAGCAAGGCGACTTATCGGCTCTTCATACTGTCCTACAATATCAGTTGTATGAAGAAGGGCCGCATGATGTCTGGTATAAAGCGCTTTTGCAACGCGCATTGATGGGACATCGCGCGAGTACAAGTACAGTACTACCTCAACTGCTTGAACTAACAAATCTTTATACTGTAGAAAGCGAAAACATCAAAGCACTCACACATTACAAGCATCCATCGCTTGATATTCATGGAGATATGTGGGAGTCAATCTATTCAATGTACAACCAGAATATGGGAATGCTGGATTCATTGAATGAGCGTATGCAGCTTGCAACATGGGAAGCAGCAAGATCGAATATTCGTACGAGTCGAGATGCAGGAGGTGTCATTCTTCCATTGACATTGCAAGTGCCAATCATGAAAGGGCATTTTTATGATTTTGAACGCCCAATCCGATATGGCACATTGCCAGGTGAGCATCGTAGACATCCATTAATAGCAGATAGTATTTACATTGGGTTTGGTGAAACAGACGATTCAATAACAAATCGCGGGCCTTGGGATACAGTATTTGGCTGGCGGCGTATTAATGGAAATGACGCTGGAGTATCCACTTCTACAGGTGGCCCCGGATCACCTCCAATACGAAGGCAAATCACGAGTGAATATCAAGAGCCAACAGAATACACCGTGAGTGGACCACAAGCTTGGCTAAGAGGCAAGCTTTACGGTGGCTCAAGCATTGAACATCCCGGTGCATATCATTTACTAGATGAATACATCAGTTCATATTCACAAGTAAAACTTAACATGCTCTTTGGCGGTCCTACCGAATTGGTCCTCAAACCTGATTGGGAAATCGATATTAGTAGCGATGACTCACGTATAGGTGATAACAATACGTATTGCAGAGATGATTTTGAAAAAAATAAAGTGCCGCATAAAGGGCTTCCAGGCAAGAGCCTTTATCTTGTTTGTGAAATGAAAAGCCGTTTTGCCACCAATCCTGGCTTGTCATCAGCTCAAGGCCAAACATGGAATTTTATAGATCGAAGTATGGTGCCTTATCCTTATCTCACCTATGCAAACAGCTATCACCCTGACCGCACTAATGGGCCGCAGCAAATTCCCAGTCAATACATCCGATCTCAGAAGGCTGTCAATAAACATGTCTATCAGATTAAAGCATGGTACCAGACTAATCCTGAAGGGTACGAACATGGTGGCGATCCTGACATTGGTTTGCCGCCAAGAATCATTGGTCGAAATCCGGATGGTTCTTATGTCTATGCAGCGCAGACTGTTTTTTGGAATATCTACTATGTGTATGTAGCAACCAATTGGCCCACACTACCTCCTGTTGAGATCAGAAATCCGCATGCAGGCTTTAATCCTGAGCTTGAAACTTCACCTGCACCAGTTGATTTCGTGCACGAGAACATGACACCAGAAACAGATACAACTAAAAAACGATTACAAATGCTTTGTATCACTTACCAAAATGATCAAGCTGAAGTTTGGCCAAAGCGGTTTGATCGCAATCGTCCTTACGGCAATATGGTTGGCTTGTCACAAGTTAAATTATTTAACAATCATTCTTGGGATTTATGGACGCAAATGTGGCATGCTCAATTAGAGCCTATTAATGACTATGCAGTTTGGGCTGATGAATACAATGAAGGTGATGTGCTAAATATTGAGCATGAAGACCCAGAAGTACTGTTTGAACTTGGACGTTACCTAGAGAGTGTAAAAGCAATGTCTGATTTTGGGAGGCATTAATCGTGTCACAAGAAAAAACACATAACTACTACACAAGAAGTAAAAAACATCGAACATTCGGTGGTGTTATGGCTGAAACAGTGTTAATCATGCCATTGGTTCTTGTTATCTTTGCACTTGTTGTATTTTTTGGTTTATCAATGCTTCGTACTGAACGCACTTCTATTATGGATCGTTATATCGTCTGGAAGGAAGCCTATCGTGCACCGGGCCCTGAAACAGTCGAGGATTTAAACAACGCTTTCTTAGGCGGTGATGCTGACAAAATTGAATACAGAACGTCACAAGAACCTGCCAACCGACCTTTAATGGCACTTCAAAACGCAGTCAAAGAACGATCAAGAACAACATACGAATACACAAACGAAATGCTTGAAGACTTTCCGTCGCAAATAAAGTTTGTCTTCAAAACAAGCTACAACACAGGCATACCATTTTTTGAGTGGTTAGGAACATGGCACAAGCATGGCCACGAAAGAGTTGATAACGAATGGAAATTCGTCAACGTTCCTGTTCTCAATGAGTACGATAAATGGACATATGGCAACGAAGAAAAAGTGTCGCCTGAGTTTGTACAAACCGACTACTTCTGGAGTTGGTACGACAGTGCACTCGTACAGTGCATTCGCAATGACAACGAATATGCGATGATATTTCGAGAATTTCATCACAGTCGCCCAACGTACAGGGGACCCATGGTCGTTCCTGAGGATTGGCAACTTTCAACCAACTAAAACAAGGCCTAAACAGCTACCAATAAAACGACGAACATCACTAACCAAACTGCATCGAGAAAATGCCAATACATCGTGATGTATTTCACCGGGCCATAACATTCGTGATCATATCGTCCAAAGACAGCATTGCGCGTAATTAGCCCAAGTGGAATAATGCCTCCAATAACATGGGCAGCGTGCAATGCGATTAAGAAAACTATAAAACCAAACAAAGCCAATTGCCGAGTATTCATAAATTCATCGTTCGCAGGCGAATTAGCTAACATCGCCCGATGTTGTTCTAAAAGTTCAACGGCAGCGGGTGCTTGAACTAAAATAAAAGCAATTGCCAAAAATAGCGTAATCTTAATCATTCTCGTAAATTGCGGAATGCGTTGATATTGCACATGCTTAAGTGCCGATGACATTGTAAACGAGGAAGCAATGATCAATATCGAAGAAAGATACAACAAGTATGGCATATGCACATTTGGTATATCAGGTGTAATCGTGCGATTCTCTGGTGACCCATCGGTATATGCAATAACGTCATAAGGCTGCCTAATCTGAAAATCAATGATCAAGAACCCAATCATTGATGCAAGAAATAGAATGCCTATCGAAAACAAGAACAGTTGCATGCCAAACGTGCCTGTACGCAAAGGCACTGGCTTACGACGAAGAGTTTGACGGTCAACATTATCCGCTTTGTTTCTAAATGACATATCAAGCTCTCGCATTACTACTAATACTGAATCACATAATATTAGGGATCACAAACCACAATTGGCTAAGAGGGAATTTGCTTAGGTTTGACGAGCAATGCAGCTGTAAAAAAAGCCTGCACCTATATGCAGGCTTTTTTGTCTGATAATAAAGTCCGGTTTCCCCTCTAATGCTCTGAACTACTTTCCTCAGTTGTTTCCTCCGACGGCACAGCAGCAGGGATCGTTTGTTGTTGCAATCGATCCAGCAACGCAGGTCGTTCAACATATTTCTGATATTCAAGTGAATCTTTGAGGGCAAAGCCAATGAATACACCAACAAAGACAAACGCGACAACCAATGCCAAACCGTTATAGGGGGAATCCCAACGCAAGTGCATAAAGTAAAGTGCAACCAAGACGGCTTTAACAACAGCTACACCCAACGCTATCCAAATGTTCAGGCCACCCAAATCGACTTTGGTTACACCAACCGTCAGGATTGTGAGAATGATCAGTGCTGCAAACACCGCAAACAAGACCCGAAGAGGCACGACATGAACATGATATTCTGCATGTTTTGATTGACTCATATTAATATCCTTGAGCACTACAACTCGTCTATGCGATTATTAGTGTATGAGATACAACAGAGGGAAAAGAAAGATCCAGATCAAGTCGACAATGTGCCAATACAATCCGACCAAATCCACAGGCACAAAATACTTCGGACCAAATGTTCCACGAAGTGCACGGATGAACAGCCAGAATATTAAGGCCATACCAACCAACACATGTATACCATGCAACCCAGTCATCAAGAAATAAATCTGGAAGAACTGCGATACCAGTTTTTGTTGTTGCGGATCTAAATCTTCGTAAGTTAATGGCTTCTTTTCAGAGGTCACATATGCTGAGCCATCTCCCTCAACTTCAGCAAATTTTGAAGACAAACCTGCTGGTGCATTTGTCGCATTGCCAATATTTGATTGCGCACTGGCCGGTAAGCTTTGATCTTGTGCCTCACCCGCTGCTTGATTATCCAGTACATCCTCAGTCGCTGCATCTTTTACTTGTAGTTCCAGATGTTCATCAGTCAACTCACCCTTATCTTCATGAGGCATTGCGTGAGATTCACCATATTCAATCGCACCTGTCAATTCTTCAGGATTCGTATACTTACCTGATTTGACGTAAAAAGCATTATCCGAGCCAAACCACAAACCATGACTATACTTTGAAGAATATTCAATGGTTTTAATACCCATAAAACCAACACCGCCGAGCAGTGTCAGCAGCAACATGATCACAAGAATTGGTTTTTGACCAAGCTGTGCAGCACGAACACCCCACGCCATCGTCAACGATGAAGCAAGTAGAACAACTGTATTTATAGCGCCAAGATTTGTATCAAGAAAATGATGCGCATAGAGGAAAACATCTGGATGTGTCCCTCGATAAACTGCATAAGCACAGAACAAGCCGCCAAACATTAAGATTTCGGTAGCAAGAAACACCCACATGCCAATCTTGGCAGAGCTATACTGCTGAACTGGCGTATCGAAATGATGCGCCAAATGTGGATCGTGGTTATCATCAACCTTATTCATGGACAATCTCTTTTGTTGTCGTTGAGATTAATGTCTCACTCAAACACAACTACATTAATCTGAATTTCAATCAGAGAACTCAGCCTCTGATTGATGGTCGTTAAAATCATTCATCAACTAAGAATCGTTACGAGCCATCGCATCCTTCTCCTCTGGCTCGCTATCTTCATTCAACACATACCCAGCAATCTCAGGCCGCCAACGCCAATGCGAGTAATCATAAGGATCAGTCGCTGGTGGTGCATGGTCAAAGTTAGCATGTGGTGGCGGTGAAATCGTATGCCATTCCAATGAGTTTGCTCCCCATGGATTTGCGGGGGATTGCTTGCCCTTAAGTAAAGAGTGAATCCACACAAACAATACAAGGAACAAACCAACAGTTAGGATCAATGATCCGCCTGTCGAAATGTGATGGTAAATGGTGTACTTATCAATGTAGGTTGCGTAGCGACGGGGCATACCCAACGCACCCATGATAAACTGAATAAAGAACGTAATATTGAAGCCAACAAAGACAAGCAACCAACCCCATCGTGCCCAGCGTTCTGAGTAATTCTTACCAAACATCTTAGGCCACCAATAATGCATACCCGCCAAGAAAGCGAACAAGGTCGATCCAACCATTACATAATGGAAGTGCGCAACAATGAAGTATGTATCGTGAATATGAATATTCACTGCTAAAGTCGCACAATAAATGCCCGTCAGACCACCAATCGTGAACAACCAAATAAAACCAAGTGCATACAGCATCGGTGAATCGAGTCGTATCGATCCGTTATACATGGTTGTCAGCCAGTTAAAGACTTTGATCGCAGACGGAATCGCAACGAGCATTGTAATGATCGAAAACACTGCGTTCAGTAATTCGCTCTGTCCCGATGTAAACATGTGGTGACCCCATACGAGGAAACCAAGAATCGCGATCGCCATCGACGAACAAGCAATAAATGCGTAGCCAAAGATATGCTTACGTGAGAAAACAGAGATCACTTCAGAAACAATACCCATCGCAGGCAGAATCATGATGTAAACCGCTGGGTGCGAGTAGAACCAGAAGAAGTGCTGATAAAGAATCGGATCACCACCCAAAGCTGGATCAAAGATACCAATTCCAAATGCGCGTTCTGCAATCAGAAGTAACAATGTAATTGCAAGCACTGGCGTCGCAAGAATCTGAATCACAGCCGTGGCATATAATGCCCAGAGCATCAACGGCATGCGGAACCATGTCATCCCCTTAGGGCGCAACATGTGAATCGATGCAATGAAGTTAACCGCTGTAAGAATCGACGAGAAACCAAGCACAAAAGCGCCAGCCGTTGCAGCTACAACAGCAGTATTCGTTTCAGTTGAATAAGGTGTATAGAAAGTCCAACCTGTATCTAAACCGCCACCACCCCAAACACCTTCAAGTGTTGGCACAAGGAAATTCAAAATACCTTTACCTAGCACCCATAAGAAGAATAACGCCCCACCCATGTAACAATACCACGAGGCGAGATTCAATCTCGGAAACGCAACATCTTTCGCTCCAAGCATCAAAGGCAACACAAAGTT
This sequence comes from Planctomycetota bacterium, assembly GCA_016350165.1. Lineage (GTDB taxonomy): Bacteria > Planctomycetota > Phycisphaerae > Phycisphaerales > Phycisphaeraceae > Poriferisphaera. Next base: position 1,746,428 of record CP066225.1, read on the forward strand.
ACCAATGATCGCAGGTATGGCTGGAATAATAAACAAGAACACCATCACCGCGCCATGAAGCGTAAATGATTGGTTATAGAACGTATTATGGTTCGTAAGATCTTGTGTATATTTCTGTGCCGCGGCATCCCGAGCATTGATCAGTTCAGGATATTCAACAACCTTTGCTCCCGCACCAGCACTACTTGCTGCATCCGTTAATACGACTTCAATCTTCTGTTGTTGTGCCTCAGCATCAGTAACACCCGGCTCATACAACAGCTTTATCGCTTCCTCTGGAACCGTCGCTCCAGAGCTTTCCACGATATTGCGTGTATCGTTCATTTCAAAACGCATCTGATTACTTGCATCAGCAATCGGCATCGTGAGCATGACACGCAAAACAATCGCAAAGACTCCGCCGACAAAGAAGAAGGACAAAACAGCGATCATGTACATAATACCGATACGCTTATGATCAAGCGTAAACAGCCAGCTCATTAACCCACGCTGATGCGTCAGGTAATTATCTTTGTGCTGTTCATCAACGGGTTTACCGAAGATGTCAGTCTGTTGTGTTGGCTGGGTTGCCGACATTTTTTACCTCGCGTTTAGAGTTCGTCCCGTTTACACAGGCACTAACGCTAATATCTATCTCACGCTTAGCTCTCCTCAAACCAAGCGATGATCTTCACAATTATTACTGCTCTGGCTCAGCTTTCGCTTCATCACCTGATTCAGCTTCTTCTCCACCACCCTCTGGCTGATACTTATCACTTTGTGCTTTTATAAAGGTCACAAGTGCTGTCACTTCCTGATCACTCAGTGGTATTGCAGGCATGACAGGTTGATAACCCTTCACGCCATGCGAGTTAGGCTGCACAATCGCTTGACGAATAAAGTTATCATCAATGATTGGTGATGAGCCATCTTTCAGCTCGATTGGATATCCATAAGCATCTTTAAATGTTGGTCCAATCAGCTTCGATCCATTCAATGAGTGGCACTGTGCACAAGTTTTAGACTTGTATAACTTCGCACCATACTCAACTGGCGTCAGCCCTGCTCCCTGATCTGAAGCAGCTTCAAGCCAACTTGTAAATGAATCTGGTGTGTGCACCACAACTTTGCTGACCATACGTGAGTGATTCAAACCACAATACTCAGCACAGAACAGATCATATTCTTTCTCAGGCGCATCTAAAGTGATCCCATTCCTAGTCGCATCAACTTCAAACCAAGTTTCGTTATACCGACCAGGCACCACATCCTTCTTAATCCTGAATGCAGGCACATAGAATGAGTGAATCACATCTTTCGATTCAAGCACCACCTTAATCGGCCGATCCGCAGGCACATGCAATTGCTCCGATGTTGCACCGTTTGGATAGGTAAAGTTCCAACCCCATTTATAGGCGGTAACCAACACCTCATAACTATTTGCTGGCGGTGTCGCCATATCCAAAAAGCCACGGAAGCCCCATAAGAAAATCGACATCACAATAATCAATGGAATAATCGTCCACGTCACTTCCAATGCAGTATTGTGTGTATGACCATGTGGCTGATCATCCGGATGCTTTCTCGGGAAACGCAAAATAAACAGAACCATCAGCCCGGCTATCACAACCGTAAAAAAGACACTCACATACGTCAGGTAATTCCAAAGCCAATCGACCTGACCTGCATATGTGGAAGCGCCCTCTGGCAGAGAGATTCCTTTGGTTTGAGCTTGTGCAAGGATGCTAATCATCTGTATACCTGTTTGCGTTTGGCGTTTTGATCACTCACTTCCCAGCTCATGATCTTGTTGTTCCAAACCGACATTCAATTCCTTAATCGCCCTCACTTATCATGACGGCATACTCGGCGGCGACTGCTCACCCTTCCTCTTCTTGCGTTCACGTAACAGTAACAAACCGATTACGCTACCCAAGATCAACACAGTCACCCAGCCTGCAAACTTCATCAATCTAGTCACCGCCAGCGTATACTGGCCTGACGTATGATCGTATTGGAAGCACATCATGACGATCTGATCTAAAAACGACCCGACCTTACTCTTCGAAGCATCCATAAGCGCCAACTTCATCTGTGTCGGCGGATACACGATGCCTGCCATGTACTTCGTGATCTTCCCCTCAGGCGAAGTAATCACAATTGCCGCAGGATGTGCAAACTGTTTCGATGCCTCATCCCACTTAAAGCCAAACCCAGTCGCCTGTGTCAGCTTGTTAACATTCTCTTCATCACCTGTAAGAAAGACCCAGCCATCCTCTGGCATCCGATCTTTCCCACCTCCAAGTGTTCCAAGAATCGTGTCACGTTTATCACGAGCTAATTGCGGAGTCTCTGTGTGATCAAAGCTCACCGTGAGAATCCGATACTCATCGCCCGGCTTCCAATTCAATTCTTTTACACTGTCCGTCAAACCCTGCATTACAACGCCACACAACATCGGGCATTCGTAATATCCAAGATTCAGCACAACAGGCTTGCCATCCTTATAAAAGTCTGCAAGCTTTACCTTATTGCCATTCTGATCCGTGAACTCAAGATCCATCGGCACTTCATCGCCAAGCTTCTCTTCAAGTGTCACCTCATCAAAAATCTCAGGTGACGCTTCCTTGCGTGGCAACTCTCCCTGTCTGTAATAACCTTGTGCGGACAACATCGTCCCACTCAGCATCACAGACAAAAACGAAAGCAAAATAACAGCTTTGTGAACAATCAAAGTCTGATCTCCATATTTCAGACACAGGCAAAACAGATTGTCACTCGAATATGATGCTTTCATAACAAATACGATTTACTTCGCATTCCTCTCAACAACCAACTCCATAGCCTGGTCGATCGGAATGTGTTCGTTACCTTTCGTGTCCTTCCCCTCCATGGTGATATTCGCAAGCTGCTCTGATTTCAGAGATTCAACCTCGGGATACGTTGCCTCAATGACACGCTTTTGCAAAATGTAGTTACGTTCAGTCTGCAACCACGCAATCATGCCTACAAAAATGATCAAGACAAGCATCACACCCGCTATCACAACAGTCACCAATGCGCCAACATTAGTGTCCCTGTTTTCATGTTTTGCTTTCTCTAATGACATACCAATTTCAATCAATATTAGTAAAGGTCTATTGTCACATACGTTAAGGGCTTTCCTGCCCTACTCATTTCGCTCATTAGTAAAAGCGAGCATTGATCTGACTTTCTTGCCACAACTTATCTCACTTCATCTAACCTTCTATTAGATATTATGGAAACCAAGCGAATCGTGAAGCCGTGGATCTTTCACGGGTACAGGACTATGTTTCGCAAAATTCAACAATGTCACACCAAGTAGCAAACCAAACATGCCCACTGCACATCCAATTTCCATCACGCCCAACGTGACATTATGAGAATCAAACATTGGCATAATGATCCACCAAACATCAACATAGTGAATCACCATCAGAAAAACAGCCCAGCAGAAAAGCACTGCCATATTTCTCTTTACATGTCGTGACAGCAAACCTGCAAACGGAATCAGCAACTGACCCGCAAGCAATATCAGTCCGACATACGACCAGCCGCTCACCTTATCAGGCACCTGCGTCCAGCCATGAATTTCGTACCAAGCAGTTTCCTCAGGCAAGTTGCCATACCAAATCAGCATGTACTGCGAAAACGCGATGTAACCCCAGAAAAATACAAACGCGAACAGCAACTTACCCAAGTCATGCATATGTTCTTTATTAACCGAAATCAACACGCCCAACTTCTTAGCGATCATGATCACAATAATCGTCAAGCAAACCGCGCCAAGAAACGCACCCGTAAAGTAGTACACACCAAACATCGTCGAGAACCAAACCGGATCAAGACTCATCAGCAAATCGAATGATGCAAACGTAATCGTCAAAGCGAACACCAAAGTATTTATCGGCGCCCAGCCTTCCATCTTATTCGTAAGTGTGTGGTCACCCCCATCATCCTGCTTCGTACTATTACGCCAATAGAATTTCGCCGCCATAATCCAAAGCAAGAAAAATACAACCCATCGAATCACAAAGAATATCGGATTCAAATAAGGTCGCTTCGCAATCATCATCTCAGGCGGATAATAATGTTCGCCATGATCACCCGCAGCCACTTCACCATGCGAATCTTCTACAGTATCAGCAACCGTAACGATCTTCACATCACTAGCCGCTGCATGGCCACCGCCAGCTTCTAATTGATCTTCCCAATGATGAGCCGATACTGCCCATGGATACAACTCGCCGCTACCACTCAACACTAAACCAACCAAAGGTAAGAACAAGATCAGCATCAAAGGCATCGCATTCGCAATCGCCTCAACCGGTCTTCTCACCACAACAGCCCAGCCCGCTCTGAATAAGTGCGTCAAAATCAAAAAGATCAGTGCACCCAACACAATACTGAGCACAAATGCAAAACCTGCCAAGTAAGCAAACTGCATATGTTTACTGAATACACTTCCTTCAGTTGCAAACGAGAATATAAAAGCGGCAAGCAAACCGACTACACCGATCGCTATCCAAAACAGCGCCGCCCCCTTAGCTTTACTGCCAAGCGGCTTCGCATCAATCGGATCGAGATAAGCACCGTGTTCTGCCACAGTTTTGCTCCGTCATCTTGACTCAAGCAAAGCTTCTCGCTTCGCTATCATTCACTCTCATAGCCTCACGGCCTGTGCCCAAACAAATGAACACTCTTTTTCTCTAAACCCAGCAGACTGCGCTAACAGCCCACTGCGAATTCCGCCCTCCCTTTTCCCATTCTCCCTACCCCATCGTCTTCAAATCAGTTCAACACCATCCCCGCAATCTCGAGTCCTGACTCTAAGGCTGCTCAGCTATTTCAGCTTCACTTGCGTGCTGACTGATTTGCAATGCGCGAACATAAGCCACAATCGCCCAACGATCTTCAACCGACAACTGCTCCCCATAACCCTTCATGTTTCGGATACCGTTCGTGATCGTGTTATATAGTTTCCCGTTCGAATATTCCTTTTCACCATAAAGCAGATTCCCCGTCTGAGGATTCTCTGCCAAAATGTTCGACGCAGGCGTCCATTGATTCAATGTGCTATTAATATTCACAAGTTCAAGTGCACGTTTATTCACCATCCCCTGCCCTTGACCGTCATATCCATGACACGTCGAACAGAAAATGTCGAACCGCTCCTGACCTCGCTTCACAAACACATCATCAACTTCTACTCGCTTTGGGAAACCAGCATAAAAATTCAAAGTCGCTTCACCACCCTCTTCCGTCGGCCCAACCACAACAGCCTTGCCCGCAGCATCCAACTTATATCCGTAAGTGAAATGATCATCATTGATCACTGCATCACGTGATACCGTCCCAGCTGGATTGGCACGCATTGATCTCTGGTCTGCAAAAATCGGATTGATTGCTTGCGCATCAAACCGGGGCTGCAAATCCATATCCTGGAAAATATGCACCGGCGGCTTCGCCGACGTCGTCGTCCTTGCCTTCGCAATAAACGCCAACGGCACCCACGTAGCCACAACAACCAATACCGCAATAGCTATCAACCAAAACGGCATCTTCGGCAGGTACATGTCTTCGATGAAATCTTTTATCAGCTTCATCCGGATTCATTCCTCGCTGACACTAATCAGCGTTTTGAAAACTTCTTAATCAACAATCTCATCAACCGCCGTCGCACCAAGCTTCTTTAACAAAGCTTCCGTCTCCTTGCGGTCGTATTGTTTATCTTTACATTCAACACCGATAAAGAACCGGTCATCAGTCGCACGAATAAACCGATCAACCTTGAACAGCGGGTTATACAGCATCGGTAACTTGTTCAATATGAACATCCCAAATACTGCGGCAAACGCTGACAACAAAATCGTCAACTCAAAGATTACCGGTATCCATGCAGGCAAACTGTTAAACGGCTTACCCGAAATGATAAACTTGTAACCCACAACTTCTGTGCCCGGCATCAACGGCGTGTAAAAATCTGTCGACATCGAAAAGATCGTCAGACCAATACCTGCCATTAATCCTGACAACCCACAGATCAACACAATCCAAGGCAAAATCGTCGACTTAATACCCATCGCATCATCTATCCCATGGATAGGAAACGGCGAATAAATATCCCAACGATTAAAACCCTTGTCTCGCATCTGCTTCGCAGCACGCATCAAAACATCAACATCATCAAACTCGCCTATGATGCCGACAACGCGCCCTTTGGCTTCAGGGGATTCTTTGGATTCATTTGCAGCGACTTCGCTCATGGTTCTCGCTCAAACTCTGTCACTGGACTCACTTGCGTAAGCCTTACTCTTTCAAGACTCACAACGAGTCTCTTTTAAAGCACCAGCCAAGCTTTCGCTCAGATCGTGCAATCTTCTCCCCTCTCCCTTCACGTCTCCCCATTCCCTCTTCCTCTTATCCCTCTCCTCCTGTTCCCTAAAACTATCACCCCGTTGTTCGCCACCCGCTTTCTCTCCGCCAAGTATTTCGGCAAACAACACATTCGTCTAACCACAGGCTCCCACACTCATCAATCTGGTTGATAATCAGATCGACCTTCCGACCCCATCGCCTCACCTCCCGGACCACTATGTGCATGCGCCTCTGGCATCACACTCTTAATCTCAGCCATCGCACACGTCGGCAAGAACTTCAAGAACAACAAGAACATCGTGAAGAACAAACCAAACGAACCAATGAACATACAAATATCAACCCAAGTCGGAACAAACAGATCCCAACTCGAAGGCAAGAAATCGCGAACCAAACTCGTGACAATAATCACAAAACGTTCAAACCACATACCAACGTTCACGCACATCGCTGCAAACATCACCCAGAAAACACTCATTCGTGCCCGCTTAAACCACAGCACCTGTGGCCCAATACAGTTGCAGAAAATCATCAAACAGAACGCCCACCAATACGGGCCCTTCATTCGATTCAAGAACGCAAACTGCTCTTCCGGGACCTGCCCATACCAAGCGATGAAAAACTCAATCGCATAGGCATATACAACAATCATCCCAGTACCCAGCATCACTTTCGACATGTTTTCAACATGCCGCCACGTGATGATGTCTTCCAAACCGAACAGCTTGCGGCAAGGAACCGCCAGCGTGATCACCATCGCAAATCCACCATAGATCGCACCAGCCACAAAGTAAGGTGGGAAGATCGTTGTATGCCAACCCGGCAACTGCGCCACAGCAAAGTCAAACGAAACGACCGAGTGCACAGACAAAACCAGCGGCGTCGCCAGCGCTGCCAACAACAAATACGCCTTTTCATAACGATGCCAGTGACGACACGATCCCGTCCAACCCAATGACGCAATACTATATCCAAACTTCGCAATCGAATTTTTCGCACGATCACGCAATGTCGCCATGTCAGGCACCATCCCTGTCAACCAGAACAACGTCGATACCGTCGCATAAGTACCCACAGCAAAAACGTCCCACAAAAGCGGGCTTCTAAACTGTGGCCACATATCCATCTGGTTCGGAATAGGGAACAACCAAAATGCCAACCAAGGTCGTCCAACGTGCACACCTGGGAACACGCTCGCGCACATCACCGCAAAAATCGTCATCGCTTCAGCAAAACGGTTAATACCTGTTCGCCAATTTTGTCTAAACAAAAACAGAATCGCACTGATCAGCGTACCCGCATGACCAATACCAACCCAGAACACAAAGTTCACAATCGGAAAGCCCCAAGCCACCGGCTGATTATTACCCCAAATACCCGTACCCGTCACAAACAGATAACCCAGCAGTCCACCAAACATCGCAAGCAACGTCGATGAAAACATGAACGCAATCCACCACCACACGTTAGGCCATCCACGTGCCAAATCAGCAACCGTCGAAGTGACCGCACCAAAATCCTTACCACCTGTAACAAGTGGCGCCCTTTCACGAGGATCGTTACTCAGGTTCTTATCATACGAGTCATGCGCGTTGTTCGAAATCGTTGACATTGAATCTAACGCCTTCTCTGTTTCGCTTGCTTACTTCACAAGCTCCTGCCTAATCAATCGCTGCAGTCAGTTCTCACTGGCTGCAACTCTAACGCGTTCCGGTCACGCCTTGGTGTGTGTCACATCCTGCGTGATCTCCCCGCGATGATCTCCCGCATCATCTTTTCTCGGGTTTCGTATCTTGGCCATGTACTGCGTACGTGGACGAGTATTCAGTTGCGCCAGCACCGGATATGTCCTCTCCTGAGACATACTCTTCTTCACCTTTGATTCCTTGTTCAACAAGTTACCGAAGATAATCGCATCCGTTGGACACGTCTGTTGGCATGCCGTTTGAACTGCATCCGCTGCTATCGTTGGCTTCGCAGGCGCATTCGCATCATTATTCGTGATACCCTTCGCCCACGCATTCTTTGTATCAATCTTCGCTCTCGCGATCCTTTGAGTACAGAACGTACACTTCTCCATCACACCACGCATACGCACCGTCACATCCGGGTTGAACATCATCTTCTTGATCTCATTCACAACATCACGCTGCTGAGTATCAGGCCAGTTCAACCAAGGCTTCGCCATCCCTCTCGGATTCTTTGAATGATAATCAAAGTAATTAAAGCGGCGAACCTTATAAGGACAGTTATTCGAACAATAACGAGTGCCAATACAACGGTTGTAAACCATCGTATTCAGACCTTCACTGTCATGAACCGTCGCAGCAACAGGGCATACCTGCTCGCATGGTGCATTCTCACAGTGCTGACACATCATCGGCATGTGCGAAATCTCAGGCTTCGTTGCAAATTCATCCTTCGGATCAGTCTTAAAATACCGGTCCGTACGAATCCAATGCATCTCACGATGCATCAACACCTGATCTTTACCAGCAACTGGAATATTGTTCTCCGCCTGACATGCAACAATACAAGCGTTACACCCAATACACTTGTTCATGTCAACCGTCATGCCCCAAGCATGCGTATCCGTATAATCAACAGGCACGTTCTTCGCTTCCGCATTGTAACTCGCCGATCCATCATCATTCGTCGATGGCGGCTCCCACAACTGAAGCGGTATCGTTCCAAAGTGATCAGACTTCGTCGCAAACTTCGGATCTTTTTCATAACCTTCAAGCGTGCTCTCACGAACAATCGAACCGTTCGCAAACTTATTACCAACACGCTCACGCTTGCCCTTCATCCCAATCGCATCAAGCAAGTAATGATTCTGAGTCAATGCCAATGACTGACGATCACTCGTCACTTCAAGCTTAATGTCATCATAATGCATTGATCCGCTTGTACGAACCGGATAAACATTCACACCAACATCATGACCAATACTAAACGTACCAGCCCGTTGTTCTTTCCGACCATACCCCATCGCAACTGTCACCACACCCTCAGCCTGACCAGGCATCCGATACGCCGGCAACGTCACGCTCTTACCACCAACATTTAACTTCACCAACTGGCCATCCTTCTTAATGCCCAGCTTCTGCAGTGAATCACTCACGCTGATGATCGCGACGTTATCCCACGTCACTTTCGTCATCGCTTCAGGTAATTCCTGCAACCAACCACTATTCGCAAATCGGCCATCATAAACTTGGCCACTCTTCACAAACTCAACTTCCCAACCCTCAGGACGCTTCGCAGTCGCAGCACCAATCAACTTCGCCTTGCCACTAAGCGCTGAATAGCCCGTCCCTTCCTTATAACCAACTTGCAAGACCTTCTGCCATGCACCCTGATTACCAGCAGCTGCGACACCAGTTGCAACAGCTGTCTCACGGACAATGCTATACCCATCAGTCTCGTCTTCACCCGCCAATATCGCCATAAGCTCAATCGGACTCTTCCCATCAAACAGCGGCAAAATCAACGGCTGCTGCAGACTCACACCACCATCCCACGTACGGCCATCTCCCCAACTCTCCAAATACCCCGCCCGAGGCAACTGCCATCCACACTTCACACTTGTTTCATTTAAGTACGTCGTCAGATGAACACTATTCTTTACCTTTGCCAGTCCACCACCAAAATCAACATCCGCAGGAGCATCAAAGACTGGATTCCCGCCAATGATCACAAGCGTTTCAATCTCCTCACCTAACATGCGCTTAGTCAGTTCTTGAATCTGACCAAGGTTATCCCCCTCACTACCCTCTTCAACATAAAATACTTGCTTGCCACTATTACCCAACGCATCATTCAGCACCGCAACCAGTGCATGCACCTCAGGCGATTGCCCCTCACCCGCCACAATCAAACTCTCGCCCCGATGAGCCAACAAGTCCGCCGCAACTTCCTCAGCAAATTTCTGCTCTTCAGGCTTAAGCTCACCAACACGATATTTCCCATCACCCAAAACAATCGCAGCAACCTCGCCAATAACAAGTGTCATCGTACGATTACAAACCGCTAACCGGTAATCAGCAACTGAACCCGTCTGTGAAAAAGTCGCTTCAACTGCATACAACCGATTACTTGTTTTTCCATTAGCCTTATCAACCCCGTCACGCACCTTCGACCATTGTTTTGCATAACGGATCGAGCCGCCTATCCCCCAAAGCAGATCCGCACCAAACGTCGCAATAATTTTCGCATCATTCAGGTCATAAATCGGCCGCGCACCTTTACCACCAAACGCGCCCTTCAGACCTGCAATCGAGTTATCACGATTAATTGATTCCCATGTATACCACTTTGCACCCGGATACTTCGCAAGCAGCTTCGCCTTCATCCTTAATACAGACGGGCTCTCACTCGCTTCACTCAATATCGCAACCTTGTTACCACCAACTTCCATCGCATTTTTTGCAGCCTTACCAAACACCGGCCACGTACTGCGACTACTCTTCCCCTCTCCTCTCAAAACCCAACGCATACGCTGCGGGTCATACTGCTCCAACACACTCGCTTGCGCAAACACATCAGTCGCGCCAAGTGAAAACGGATGCGTTTCATTACCCTCGATCTTAATTGGTCGACCATCAAACGCAGTCACGACAACTGCATCCGAAACACCGCCCCTTTCAATCATCGAAGCATAATATTGCAAACCGCCCGGCGTACGACCTGCTGGTCTCGCCGCAAACGGTGCCAATTTCTCTTCCGGATATCTTCTACAACCACTCAACGACAAACCAGCCAACGACATACTCGCTGCCATCAACTGAACAAACCGGCGACGACTCATCGACAACACTTGTTCTGGCTCATACCCACCAGCAAATTCATCACCAAGCGCAGTCTGAAACGCTTCCGTATTCGCATACTCTTCCAAGTTACGCCAATACACAGCACCTGTGACCTGCTCTTCCGCAGCATCATTCACCGAACCGCTACTTAATGGAGCGGAAGAGGCGGATACATTGGGGGAGGATGGGGGGATTATCTGTGACACGTTGAACAGCTCGTCATGTAGGCTTTGTTGTGAATCTCATACTTGGCTTTCAACTCCGTACCTACACGAAGCTGTGCCTCTTCCAACGTTTCACCCGCATTCATTGCAGGCTTCCATCCAAGATTGGTCACTTCATCAACCGGACGTAAATGCTTTTCTGGTGCGCGGTGACATTCCAAACACCAACTCATGCTCAACGGCTCTACCGTCTGAACAACTTTCATCTTGTCCACGCGACCATGACAACTCACACAACTCACGCCCTTATTCACGTGAGCCGAGTGGTTAAAGTAAACATAATCTGGCAAGTTATGAACCTTCACCCACTCCACAGGCTGACCCGTTGCATAACTCTCATACAAAGCCGCCAACTTCGGACTCTGCTTCTTCACCCCATTAACACCGTCCTGGCTACTATGGCAATTCATGCATGTGCTCGTCGGCGGTATCGCCGCAAACCCTGCATCCTCCACCGTCGTATGACAGTACCGGCAGTCAATCCCCAACTGACCAACATGCAACTCATGGCTATAAGGCACCGGTTGCTCCGGTGCATAACCAATGTTCAACGTCTTCGCTGACATCCCATAGTTCACAATTACGCCCGCATACGGCGCTCCACCAACTGCAACGATCACTAAAATCGGCAGCAGGTAATTGACCCACCTTGGGAAAATATAACGATTCTTAACCTGATTCTCTGGCATGTTCTACAAGCCAAGTTGTATACAGATGCGCACCTCGGCACACAACTGCAAACATACATCGTGTTATTAAAAACAAACTTACTAATGCGCGAAATGAAGCGCTCCTCGTGGCGTCCGAGGATAACGTCAAACCTTTCCTCTGACAATCCAATCTTCTTCATCATTCAACAACACTTAATACTCCCATGTTCACTTCACAAAAGCACTTACATATTCAGATAAACCTATCCATAGAATACGATTAAATTAGCCTACATAGAAAACCCCTACGCATTCGCGTTAAACCTATATTTTCGCCCCCAATTCAATTACGAATTGGTTCTCATTTCTATTAACGCATTTCTGCATATACGTATCACCACTTACAAAGGTATATAAAAAAAAATTCACTCTCTGTTTCAACCCACTTCTTAACAACATGTTTATTCGTGGAAAACTCATTACATACAAACATAAAACAACAACTGTTACACATGAACCCAAAAAACAATTCAAACAAACACAATTCAAATCGCATTACTTGCATAACAATGCAACAGCATCTTCACTTGCTATTCACAACTAAACTTCACAAACTCAATTCGAACTATTTATCAATAACACCAATCAATAAAACAAAAGCAAAGATGACAAGTAACATTAAAACAAAAATGAATAAGTAATATGACTTAAAGATCACTATACCTTTTTAATAAAAATAAAAAATATCTTTTTATGAATTGTGAATATCTAACCCCTCGTTAGATAAATGATTTAACAACAAGCTAACCAATGACAACCGCGCTGCACTTTTACCAAATACTTCATCATCACTCGCAACATCAAACCGCAACCTTAAAACACAACTACTCACACATCACCCAACCTGCCGATATTAACTCTCGTCGCAAACCTCAAACCCACATCACTCAACTTCAAACTCACCAATGCTCCACCCCGCGCATCCCAGCAACTCACACCAAAATTCTCAACCCCAACACCACCTCACTCACTCCCCTCCTCAACCAACCCACACATCAAATGCCCCAATTCCTCAGCCCCTACTTGAATCTCACGCCACCTTATTTACTCTATCACCTTCAGGCGCATCTCACTCGCGACACCGCAAGCACTCTAAAACACTTTAGACACTTTAGCTAAATCAATTGTTGATCTAGGTTTACAACTTATTTACACTGGTACCCATGACGAAACTCCGCAAAATCGGCTTCCTTACGCTCACCGCAGCAGCCTGCATCAATCTTGCTGGCTGCGCTCTCTTCTACGAGGATGACGATGGCCCCACCCCCGAACAGCTCAAAGCAATCGAAAAACAATATCGCAGTCGCGAGAAAAAACGTGCACAAGCGCTCTCTGCAGGCCCAATCGTCATTGATCAGCAAAACACACTCGTCATGAACGCCATGATCGGCCAGGTCAACGGCAACGCCATCTACGCTGACGAAGTCTTCTCACCAATCCACGATCAGCTCTCCGCACTCGGCAAACGCCTCTCACGCGAAGAGTTCCTCACCGAAATTCGTGGCATCCCCCCTCAAAAACCCGGCATCATCCAGCAAAACATCACCTCAATCGTACAAAATGCCCTCATCTACGGCGACGCCGAGCGTAACCTCACCAACAACGAACGCTACGTCGTCAAAATGTACACACAAAAAAACCGCGAGTTTCTCGTCCGCATGCACGGCCAAGGCTCGTACGCACTCGCTGACAAAACACTCAAAGAGGATCGTGGCATCGGCATCGAAGAAGTTCTCGAAAACGAACGCCGCCGTTTCATCATTCAACGCTACGTTGACAGCAAAATCACACCGCTCGTCAACGTCTCACGTGGTGACATCGAACGCTACTACCGCGATCATCCAGAAATCTTCAATCCCAAAACCGTTCGCGATACCCGCCTCATCGGCGTCACAACCGCTCAAGCCGCTTCACAAGTTCAATCATTACTCTCAAAAGGCACATCATTCGCCGACATCGCGAAAAGCGATCTCAACGAGCGCCTTCGCATCTCCGGCGGCCTCTTCCAAAACCAAGTAGGTGACGCACCTTTCACAAAATCACTCGACCTGCTCAACCAAAAACTTGTCGAACTCGTTGAAGGTGAATACACCACCGAACCAATCAAAATCGGCAAGGTTCATTGGTTCCTCAGCATCGAAAAATTACAAAAACACAAAGCACTCTCACTTCGCGATGCTCAAATCCCAATCGACAAAGAACTCCGCGATCAGCAGTTCAAAAAACACGTTCAACAGTACAACGAAAACCTCTTCATTGAAGGCAGCTACGACAACCTCGAAGATATGACCAACACACTCATACAGATCGCCATGAACCGATACGCACAACCCGAGTAGCCTTCACTAGACATCCATCAAAAGGGGCGGGCATGCCAAATAAACTCACCTCACTTACCCTATGGATTCTTACACAAATCACAGGTCGCGATACCCACATCCATACCGTCGGCTACAGAGGTGAAACCGCCGCCACTCGCTTCCTTCGCAAAAATAACTATCGCATTATTAGACGCAACTTAAAACTCCGTCTAGGCGAAGTCGATATCCTCGCACGTGACCCCGATGGCTCCACCATCGTCCTCATCGAAGTCAAATCAACCATCTCAAACGATCCTGACGCAATCCCTCCCGAATCACACATCACCTCTGAAAAACAAGAGAAACTCATCACACTCGCTTCAGTTATTCAAAAGAAATTCAACCTGCAACTCCACCCCATCCGCATCGACGTCATCACCGTCACACTCCCCGAAAAAATCACTGCCTCACCTACCATCAACCACTACAAAGACGCCATACAGACAGCCGCAACCAATTGGCTCTAACCATCCGCTGTACACTCTATCTACTGATTAATCATTTATTAAATCAAATAGCCGCGACCTGACAGGTCGCCGGTCTTTCACCGCCACTGCCCCGGCAACCTCACACCCAACACCCCCAAACACGTAAACAGAATCATACTCACAAACACTTCGTCAATATTACCAACAACCGGCAGGTTATCCGGTATCTCACCAATAAACCCAAACGAAAAGTTCAGCAAATAAACCACACACACAATCAACCCTATCCCCGCCATCACACGCTTAATAAACCCAGGCTTCCCCACAACTTTTCCCTTCACGCCATCATTCACCTGTTCACTTACTTTCATCTTCTTCCCTCACTTCAACTTCGATTTCATACCCCTCATGGCTCGTCCCCATCAACGCCTCAAGCAACCGCGTCACACTTTCCTTCGCCCTGATTCTCGCAATCTCCATATTCTCCTCAACCTTCGCCTGATCTACGATCGTCGCCCTGATCTCACGTCTCGCCTCCTCCGCCAACTGTTTCGGCGTCCCAGGCCAGCTCACCCAACCACGATCCATCTCAACCTGTATCAAATCAGGATCAGTCTGAATCACCACCATCTCAAGATTAATCTCAGGCTCATTAATCCTCACCAATATCTTCTTGCCCTCATCATCAATTTCAATATCCCCATCACTCAGCTCTGAAAAATCCACCCACCACTCAACCTTATTCTTAAAATACTTCACCCTCGCCGTACTCGTCGTACTGAAAATCTCCCCAATAAACTTCGTCACCTGTTCCTTCTCGATAATCACATCCACAGTATGCAGATACACCACATACTTGCTCTGCCCCCTCAGATTATCAATGATCCCCGTCACCGTCTTACTTGCAGTCGTTGAATAGACAAACTCACTCGCCTTACCCAACACCTTAAACACACCATAACCACCCACGCCCAGAATAAGCACAGCCAGTATCATCATCCCCATCATAAATCTGCGAAAGCCGCCCCGCCTTTTCTCAACCACCTCTCCACCACCCTCAGCAACCACACGATCGCCCTGCTCTACCTCTGCCTCAACCGGTTTGTCATTCACTTGATCATTCATCCGCAATCATCTCACACGCACAATAAATTTATTACAACCAGTCTCCCTCATTCCTCGCCTACATGTCAAGACAATTCCCTCAACCTCGCGTAAAACCACTACAAATCAAGATGTTTTCGAAGTTCTCTCTCAAACACATCCAGCGGCGCCTTCTTCCCTGTCCACGCTTCAAACTGACCCGCCGCCTGTCTGACAAACATCTCACCACCACTCACAACCAAACAACCCTTCGCCTTCGCAGCTTTAAGCAACTTCGTTTCAAGCGGATTGTAAATCGTATCGAACACAACCATCCCCGCTTTCAACACATCCGCTTCAACAGGCATTTCATCTTCATTCGGATGCATCCCCATCGGCGTACAATTGATCAGTACCTCACAATCAATCGCATTAACTTCACTCATCGCCTTCGCACTCGCGCCGAACTCCTTCGCAAGTGCTTCCGCTTTTTCAACAGTCCTGTTGTACACCACAACCTCAGCACCATACCCCGCAAACCCCGCAACAATCGCGCGAGATACGCCACCAGCTCCTAACACCACAACCTTCTTACCCTTTAACCCATCCCTCTCAATCCCCATACGATCACACACCGAATCCAGCGCCGCTGCATAATCCGTATTAAAAGCATACAACGAACCATCATCCCTTTTCACCAACGTATTCGCTGCACCAATTTTCTCCGTCAACGCCTCAATCTCTCCGCCCTCTTCCCTCACAAAGTCCAGCAAGTTTCCCTTATGTGGGATCGTCACCGAACACCCCTTAAAATCAAGCGATTCATAATCCAACCACGTCCCAATCGTCGCCTTAAACGACTCATAGCTCGGCCCCACAGGTAGCGGCAAATAAACCCCATCAAAATCCACTTCATCAAAACCAGCATTATGAATCTGCGGACTCATCGAATGCCCCACCGGATATCCCACCACACCATAAACCTTCGTATCTTTTCCCAGTCTATCCCACCGATAGAGCCCCTTAATTTCTTCAACCGTAGGCTGCCCCGGCGCCGTCCCTTTATCACTCCCCAATGCCGCAAACGTCAGCAGCGCGCCAAACTTCTTCGCAAGTACGCGTGACGCCAAACCATACTCACCCATGCAAAGCGCGATCGTCGGCTTCCACTTCCTTTCAATAATCTCAAACGCTTCAAGATTATCTCGCAAGCTCTTCGCCGCCCAAGCAACCTTAATCACGCGGCATTCATCCGCCTCAACCATCTTCTCAACCCGCTGCATCAAATCGCGAGGCCGCTCCTTGAAATCATGCGATGACAAAATCAATCCACTCCCTCCACGCACCGCATTCATCACCTTCTGCCGAATGTTCGCACTCTTCTCCCAAGCCAGCAGTTCACAATCTATATACGCAGGCCCAACCCCATGATCATCCACCCCTACTTCATCACCTTCTTCAACCGACCTGCCCGGAGCATGCTGCAACGCGCTCATCCTTTCCATCTCATCCCCATCATATTCACCACCCTCCCACACAGGCCTGCACGTCACGATGCAAGGCAACTTACTACCCTTCACCAAATCGCCAATCGCAAGCATGTCTTCCGTGAAATGATCAATCCGAAACTCCACAAGATCAGCCCCCGCTGCCGCCGCTTTCGCAGAATCAACAAGACCTTGTTCAAGTTCATACACCATGATTGGAACTGTTAGCTTTGTCATCATTGGCTCCAGTTTGCGAGAATATTTCCCGACTGAACAACACAACTTTCAACAGCAGCAGATCCACACGAACTTCATTACGACGCAACGACCTGCTGGTCAACGAGAAAAATATTTCGCAAAACGCATTAAAGGGTAACAACCTCCCCCCATTCATCAACACATTCACTTCCCCCACACAACCAACCACCACCCAACCACCAATCAACACCCCCTTCATCCTTCATCCTCAATCCTTTTCTCATCCCACCAACTCCCCAACCAACGATACGCTACAGTGAAACAACCTACCCACCTCAATCCGCCACACACGCACCACCCCCTCACCCCGCCACCCCATCTTCACCTCAATCCTTCGCTCACCCCCCAAAGGCCCGCCCGGCCTCATTGAGGGCCCACCAAATCAACACCAAACCAATCCCTCGGCAGCGCGCATGAAAAACAACATTCCCAAACAACGCTTCCCGAAAAACCAATCCAAAACGGCCCATTTCTGTCCATTCTTGACCCATTTCTAACCATTCCTGACCCAAAACTGCCCAATGCGCGCGATCTTCTCAATTCTGCGAATGTGCGCGCAACACATATAATCCTCAACATCACAACAACTTACATCAATATGTAGATAAATCTGAAATTTCGTGCGCGTGCACAAATCCACACAATGCGCTTTTATGCGCGCATTCTTTCACCCCTTTCGACCCATTTTCGCGCACGAAATCAACCCCACTTTGAACACTCAAACTGCACACAAAACCAATTCTTTACATGCACAAAAAAACGCAGGCAGCTAAGCTACCTGCGCTCTTCTAAATCAAACTACATGACTCACAACCCATAATACCGTTTCATACCCTCACCATTTCTCATAAAGCAATGGCAGGATGAGAGTTACATAAAATCACGCATACATACGCTTGTTATCCCGAATCCTCGCAGCCTCAATCGCGTATCTCGCTGACTCAAGTACCAGACCCTTCTTTGCTAAGTCCAGTTGCTTACTGCGGATACGCGCGTACTCGCGTGGTTTGAATTGCTTCTCCATTTCAGTTTTCTTTATTTGGCGTACCATGTTCCTATCCTACCGTTGCTAAAAATACTCAATCCGTGGCCATCACTCCATGCCACTCCCTTACTAACCTGCAAGCACGATGCCAAATTCCATCGTAGCTTCCATAACTCCTTTAGGAATTGCCCTTTACAACGCCTCCTAAAGACATCAATCCCCACATCCATCCACCCAATCCCGTCTAATAAAACTATCGCCCTTCCCCACTTGCTCTCGCCAGTATCATCTCTCCACCTGGTGACCACAATATTCAGATCAGATCAGTTTTATGCTAATTAAAGCTCCTCCGACCTGATTTCTTAACTCATTTATCTCTAAGTCTTTGCGCACCTATAGTACAATTACTCCATGAGCAATTTCTGCTAATAATGCATGAAAACTCTGGATAATCACCCACCCCATTCGCCCCCTGACCGCCCAATGTGTAACCTATGAGCTTACCTGACATACCTACTGATTGCGGAGCTCAGCAATGCCACAATTACAACCCATCAAAGCCCTAACTTATTCCGTCGGCTCGGGCGAAGATATTTCAGACCTCATCGCCCCTCCTTACGACGTCCTCGATGAAGGCCCAAAACAGCAGCTCCTCTCCCAATCACCCAACAACATCGTCGCTGTCGATCTCCCCGTCACACCCCCAAAAACCGTCGGCCCAGACGAAAAATACAACGAAGCTGCCGACCTTTTCAACCAGTGGATCGAAGCAGGCATCCTCAAGCAATCATCTAAGCCAGCAATATATCTCTATGAACAGCAATATGTTACCAACGGCAAAGCGTACGCTCGACGTGGCATGTTCGCTGCTTTAAAGCTCGAAGAATTCAATCAGCCCAACGGCATCTTCCGTCACGAAATGACCATCCAAGGCGGACTCGACGACCGTTACAAACTCATGAACGCATCCAAGGCGCAGCTCTCCCCGATCTTCGGCGTCTACTCCGATGCTGAAAACACCGTCTCAGATCTCCTCGACAACATCTACGCCACCGACCCCTCATTCACAGGCACCACACCCAACGACAACGTCCTGCACCGCGTTTGGATCATCGACGACGAACAACTCATCGCACAACTGCAAGTCTTTTTCCAACAAGCACCTGTGTACATCGCAGACGGCCATCACCGCTACACCACAGCCCTTAACTACCACAAAAACAACCCAGACAATCCTGACGCATCAACCTGCCTCTTCGTCCTCGTCGCAGCCGAAGACCCTGGCATGATCGTCCTCCCAACGCACCGCGTCATCACAGGCATGACCGATTTTTCCATCGAAAAATTCGTCCAACTCGCTGCTCAACAAGAAGATATCGTCGTCCACGCAACGACCTTCACCCCAGACAACCTCGACAAGCTCGAAGCCACTCTCCCCGGCGTCGGTAATCATGCCATGGGCATCTACGATCCAAAAACTCAAACCACCTACACCATCTCAACCAAGTCAACCGACCCACTAGCCAGCATCACACCCGACAAACCAGAGGTCTGGCGCACACTCGATGTTGCCATCCTTCAGCACATGCTCGTCGAACAAATTCTCAAACCAAATTTCGCATCAAATCCCGACAACGTCGGCTACAAATACACCGCCAACATCGAAGACTTCAAAAACCTCACCGACCAGACCGACGACAACGGCCAACCACGCCTCGGCATCATCGTTCAATACACTCCACTGCAATCAGTCATGGGTGTGTCACTTGCCAATGAAGTGATGCCAGCCAAGTCAACTTACTTCTTCCCGAAACTCGCAACCGGTTTGGTCATCAATCCACTCACACCACTCGACTAACACTCGATTAGAACAAAACAATTATCAAACCCACGTTCGCATACGTGGGTTTTTTATTTCTCTAAAATCCATTTCCGCTAATCTGTGTGCAATACGTCTTGTATTCGATCTGTCACACACTAGATAATAGATACAGATGAATAACAGACTATTAAAGCCAAACATTTGGACCAACACTAAAACACGAAAGCATCAAAAGCGCTTTCGATACACATACCTAATAAGCCTCATATTCTCATGCACACTACTCGCTGCGACCATCATTCTTGGCGACGATACAGTAGATAGCGAACTGGATACGATCAAAATAATCATAACCATCGCAATGTTCATTTCTTTTTTTATTACATATTGTTTAATGCGAATCGTTAATCGCTCAAACACGTCAGAACAAAGAAACCGTGATTCGTTTGTCGTTCATGAATTTGACCATGATGATTCCGAATAATCCACGACGATCGGACTACCAACAATCCGTCTCAACGCGAATCTACATAATCACGTCGGAAACGTTTTTGTGATGCAGTTAATTTCGGACATTTTTCGACTGAAATATTGGTAATTCCCTCATGCCACGGCCTACCTGAAAGAATAACCGCGAGCACAATTAGCAATAAGCCAACACCTGTAAAAATGGTCAGCCCCTTATACAGTTCACGCAACATCAACTCTTTTTTGCCCATACGTTGACTATAGATTGGGAAATAGCGGAGGCCACAGATTTTCTTTCCCAATGTTGTACCAGTTGCACCTGCTAGTAATGGGAAATAAATCAATGGCATCAAAAGAATCTGCATTAATAACAAACAGCCAAATATACCTAGCGCCATTCCTGCTAAAATCTCATTTAATCCAACTTCTTCACCGCCGATCATATGTAATGATTGGGAAACGATTAAATAAATGCCGATCGAGCCACCATACCCGACAAATAGATCGATAAAGAGTGCGAGTGCTCGCCAAGTAAGAAGTCGCATCATTCGCTCCCGAAAGTTTTATTGATACAAAAAAATAATACTATATCGTACAATCTATCAACATCAATCACCACTGCGAGTTCCATGAAACAAGCACATTTAACAGTCGGTTCTTCAATCAATCGCATCACCATCATCGGCTGTTGCGGCGGTGGTAAATCCACACTCGCAAAACATCTCTCCAAAAAACTCTCCATCCCTCGCCATGACCTCGACGACCTCTTTTGGCATGAAGATTGGGTTTTAACTCCTAAGGAAAAACAGCCCGCAGTACTTGCGCCTATCATCGAAGATGATGAATGGATCATTGATTCAAATTATGCAGCAACACTTTTAGCAGAGCGTTTTAATCGATCCGATTTGATCATTCACATCGATTTGCCAACATGGTTTTGTTTATTCCGAATTTCCAAACGCTCGATCCTGCAATTTTTAAACATTGAAAAATCATTACCCAAACGCATTCAGGAAGCACATAAAACCAAACGTCAAAAGACGCTCTCTGATCTCGCATTTTACCGCTATGTTTACAGATTCAAAAAACGAATGCACCCCAAATTTGAGCAAGCTCTAAAGCAAACTCAAACTCAGGACAAACTCATTGTCCTTAAATCCAAAAGACAAATTAATAACTTTATTAATACATTTCACTAATTTTACACCAAACGTAATAACCACTTCTCACTTAAAAATAATCTTTCAACTCCCAGTCATTTTCGATACGATTCTATACAGACAGGATCATTGATATTTATTCTTCATGAAGGTTTCCAATATGATGCTTGCCTGTGATCATCCTGCCCCATCAAATAAAAAATCTCTGCAATACCTTACCGCCATCTTCTTTGGGATTTTCAGTAATATTACGATCGCACAAATCTATGTTGTACCGATGCGCGTATGGTGGGTTTACGTTTTGCAAACGTTGTTTATAGCTGCGGCCTTCTATACGATTCACCTGCGTTTCTTCAGTAGAGATACAGATAAATAATCCTATAGCCAATTAATCTGTAAAACTTATGACGGCAGCCATGCGGCCGCATGCTTTTGCGTTATTGTGCCCAACACTGCGTCTATAGCTGTAAAACTCTTCCGTATTGGTATAAGTACACTGATCGCAAACGTCTATCCGATCATTAGACACGCCGAGACGCCGTAGTTGTTGCTGTATTGCTCGCGACAAATCAATATACGGTCTACCTGTTGATGACACTCCCCAATCATCTCGTCTAACCACACAATCGGGCAACCCAATACTCTCAAACTGTTCAGCAACTTCATTCCCTACTTCAAAAGCTTCAACACCGATACAAGGCCCGATAGCGCATACGATACTTTCTAATAGACAACCTTTTTCGATCATCGCATCCACCGTATGAATTGCAATACCCGAGACCACCGACCGCCAGCCTGCATGCAATGCACCTAAAATCAGCTTTTTCTCCGATGTTTTACCTACCAACAACACCGAGCCACAGTCAGCTGTTCGTATCGCTAACATCTCATTAGCATTTGCACTCACCATTCCATCAGCTTGCGGCGCATCCCGCAAAACCATTGGCTTGTCATTTTGTTGCCACACTTTTACAGCACTACCATGAACTTGTCTCACTTCGCGCCTAATCATCCGCTGCATCTCAATAGATTTGCGTAATCGTCGCCAATTTGCAGCAACAACTCGGCTATCACTTTCAATCCCCAAATCTAATCCTGCAAAATCTTCCCCTGCATCCCCAACCTCACTCAAACCTCCAAGACGTGTACTAAAACCATGCAAAACAGCATCGCCGCCAAACGATTCGATTAATGTCGATCGATACACGACAACACCATTATCGTAAACATCACGTCTTATCATCGTGTACGCTTCTCTTCAGGACGTTTATAAACAAAGCCATCCCAAGCATAGTCAAGCTTATACCCCAGCTTCAATCCACCTTGACCAATTACAATCTTTGCTCGCATAGAAGGCTTCACTTTTTCTGCTGTTATCCAAACTTCCGTACGATCAGCAATCTTCTTTTTCTCTATTTTATAAGGGGTTTGATTGCCTTCCTCATCACGATAAGACCATACATCCTCATCTGTTGTTGAAACGTACCGCATATCAAGGCGATCAACCATCACACTCTCTGTTACCTCTGAATCCTTCAATTGGCTAAGCAGTTGCTGATCATTAAATCTATAGAGCATATTTCCCTTGGACTGCACAAATCGATTAACAACAATCGCCAAAAATTCAATTTCAAATCGTGCTTCACCAAAGCGATCTTGCTCAAGATTTAAAACATACTCCTTCCAGTACGTTTCCAGATCACGCATTTTTACCCCTGTAAATGCAGCATTATACGCTTGTTTATGCGTTTTCCCTTTGCCGATGGCTTTCATATATTTCGCAAACGCATCACGTACCACTTGCTTCTCATGATGTCTGAAGAAATGCACAACCAGCCATGATTGCGTGTATTGATGACCACCCCCTGTAACATTACTCGACCTTTTTGCTCGACGTGAACCGATGTTTTGCTTCATATTTGCAGACCACTGCCTGCCTGACATCTGAAGCAGATTACCCAAAGGCATGTATTTATCTTGTTCAATCGCAGCTTTCATATTAGCCACACGCATCATATTCACCACACCCTTAACAACACGTCCATCAACAACCCAGCTATTTTCAAAGTACTCAGCCAATCCCTCATTCATCCAAGTCGGCAAACCATCACCCATAAAATGATGTGCTGCTTGATGAAATCCTTCGTGACGCAACAACGCCTTCACACTTCCCTCTGAGTGACCTCCCAAGAAAATAACCAACCCCTCCAGTTTACCGCCTTGCACAAACAAACCACTCGCATGCCGACCATCCACACCATAATGCTTAAGAAAGTCAACCATGTCTTGCCACGATTCAAGAATATAGACATTCTTGCGTGCACGTTTTCGTGGCTTGTACCCCTCAAAAAAATCGACATATGCTTCAAAAACAGTATCTAAATGCTCAACATACTTCTCAACATCTTCCCGCTTAGCATTGGTATAAACCTTGTAATGTTTACTCTCCCAATTGGTCATGCTTTGTTTTGTAATCGCACGTTTTCTTCTTGATGTTGCTTGCTCTCGATTCTGACTTCTTTGAGCGTATGCACCTTCGAACGCCACACCAACCAAACACATGCACAGCAAACCAACAAGTGCAAACCGTTGATGCACAAGTAATCTGGATATTCTATCAATCTCTTTATAAGCAGCCATACACAATGCTCCGGAATTATCTATCTAACTCAACAGCATTGATGATACTGCTAATCAATTTGACTTGCTATCCAAACCTTCATCACGCAATGTCTTTTTGATATTCATTTCAGCCAGACGTATTGTCGCATGGTCCATCTCTGTCATTGCTTTTTGGAAAGCATCCGCATCTGGGTTATCCGCATCGATAAACTCTGTGACTTTCCAGACATGCCACTCAATATGCTGCTTATATTCCCCATCAATCTCATCAGCCACACGTTCAAGCTGCTTCTTGATATTACGGATATCCAGCTTCGAGTTCATACGAAGATCAATCAAGCGGTGCGCATTCATATCTTCAAGTGCATGCTCAAAGCTATCCTTCTCCATCTGCTCAACTTCTTCACGTGTTAAGCCATGATTCGGAATGATCTGAATTGAAGCACGTTTGCCACTTCTCATTTCTGTTGCCATAACGTTCAGTACGCCATTTGCATCAACCAGAAACATCACTTCGATCTTCGGAAGACCTGCAGGCATCGGTGGAATACCTTTGAGTTCAAACTCACCCAGGCTTCTACAATCCTCAACCAACTCTCTTTCACCCTGTAAAACATGAATCTTTACGTTCGTCTGCCCATCAACATACGTTGAGAACATTTCCGTTGCGCGCGTTGGAATCGTCGTGTTACTGGTTATTAACTTCGCAACAGCGCCGCCCATTGTTTCAATCCCCAAGCCGAGTGGGATCACATCCAGCAGCAGCATATCCTGCTTCACACCCATCATGATCGCGCCTTGCACCGCAGCACCAAGTGCAACCACTTCATCAGGATTTAAAGCCGTATAACACTGTACGCCAAAATATTCACTGACCTTCTGACGCACCAATGGAATTCTTGTCGAGCCTCCTACCATCACCACGCGTTCAACATCATCCGCAATCATGTCCGCACCCTTAAGTGCAACGCCACATGCATCCAATGTTTTCTTCACCCAACCCTCAATCATTTGCTCAAACTCTAAGCGCGTAATAGTTCGTTCATATGTTTTGCCTTCACCTACCTCAACCTGAACCACCGCTTGCTCTTCATTCGAGAGATGAATCTTCATCGCCTCTGCAAAATTTCGGAAAGCTTGTCTCGTACTTGCCGGAAACTCAACCTGCTTACCCTCAAAGAACTGTTCGCGTATTTCTTTCTGCATCAGTTCTACCAACATGCGGTCCACATCGTCGCCGCCAAGATGTGTATCGCCAGCCGTTCCCAACACCTGATCGACACGTCCTTCTTCACCACGATTCAAACGCATGATTGAAACATCGAATGTTCCGCCACCCAAATCGTAAACCGCAACAACGCCATCCCCATGTTCCGCACCCTGCCCCTCGTGACTTCCATCCGCCGCACCATCCGAGCATGCTTCCGGATTAACTTTCACGTTCAAGCTCACCGTACCCACCCCAGTTTTTTCCGCCATCGGTAGACCAATGCTACCCTTCTCAGCTTCTGCCTCATCACCACTCATGCCCAAACCATATGCCAGCGCTGCCGCCGTCGGCTCGTTCACAATTCTCACCACATCCAGTCCCGCCAACCTACCCGCATCACGTGTCGCCTGTCGCTGAGCATCATCGAAATACGCTGGCACAGTTACCACAGCCTTCTTCACACGCTGCCCCAACTCCCGCTCAGCCTGCTTTTTCAGTTCCCCCAAAATCATCGCACTCACCTCTTGTGGGCTCACAACCGCTCCGCCAACATCCACACGAGCCGTATTCTGAGCACCCCCCACAACCTTGTAAGGCAGGTACCCCAACTCTCCTTCAATATCACCTAAACCCCTACCCATCAAACGCTTAACGCTATGAATCGTCTGTTCTGGATACTCCACCGCATGGCGACGAGCTTCCTCGCCAATCATCTCCGCCGTCCCCTTATCACCCAACCTCACCACACTAGGCAAGCTCTCCCCCAGAATCCGTGGGCCATGCTCATCACAAAACGCGACCAGCGAGTTGGTCGTACCAAGATCAATCCCTATGATGAGTTCCTGACTCAAAGCTATACTCCTAAAAAGCTCCAGATCCCTTATACAACCCCGAGATCTTGAGTTTTGTTCTCAATTACTCAAACATTATAGTGAACTCCACCCCGCACCACACATCACCCAATCAAGCCTGCTCATCCCCCCCAATCTCCTCATGCCGCCCTTTTGTTCCCGCTATTTCTCCAACCCCCAATCAGCCGAAAACCGCAAAATGTTCGAAATCACAGTCCAAGCCAATTTTGCAGCATCTCACACCATCCGCCTCCCCGATGGTTCATTCGAGCCTATCCATACTCACGACTGGCGCATCACCGCCACCATTGCATCCGAGCAGCTCGACGAAATCGAAACCGTCATGGATTTTCACATTCTCGAACAATACCTCAAAGACGTCGTCTCCCCTCTCGACGGCCACCACCTCAACGATCTCCCACCTTTCCAAACCACAAACCCCGACACATGGAACCCATCCGCTGAACGCGTCATCCAATACATCGCACTCGAACTCATAAAAAAACTCCCACCACACATCAAACTTGTCTCCGCCACCACTACAGAAGCGCCAAACTGTACCGCAACCTATCGCCCATCCTGATCCCTCTACCAGCCAACCTATCTAATCAACCACTGTACAATGATCCTGCGCGCACATCACACCAATAATTAAACTTGACCACCGCTCGCAACCCCACGACAATCTTTCTCATAACTTGCGTCACCAATCCCATTCCTCGGCAGATATAACATGCATAACAACTTATCCATCAAAACCATCGCACTACTTTTACTCATCACCCTCACTTCCGCTTGCATCCAAACAACAAGCAACCCTCTCGCTACCATGCCGCCAACTTCCAATTGGCGTTTCTCAGCCAAAGGCATTCACGCAACAGCCAACCATGCCGACCCAACAAACGAACTCTGGTACATCGATTCCATCACCATTGATTACAGCCTCATTCACCCGCGAACACTCGAAAACATTGCTATTTTAGTCAAAAATCATCCAAACCCAGTACCACTCAAAGATCTTACCTCAACTTTCCTCCTCGAAAACGCAACCCTTGAGCAACCAACAGACTCAACCCTTTACATGACCCGTCACCACGACGGCCCCGATACGCAGGTTTTCGACGCTTACCTTCAAGCTAAAGACTCAGAAGACATCTACCACTTCATCACCACCAGCAGCGAAGTCCTTTTCTTCCAAACAAGTGTCAACCAATCACTCCGCAACAAAGACCTCATCAAATTCGTCAACCTCAAAACAAACGAAACTTACGCATCACCACTCAACCACATCCAACTACAGAAACTTTTGCAAACGCGCCTTGCACGCTACAAAAACTAATCAACACATTTAACGTATAAAAAAAATAACCCTGCGAATGCAGGGTTTTTAAATTCATTCATTTTTCACCAGCAACTCATTTCTTCGGCCGCATAATTGCCAACGTCCCCAATAATATCAGAACCAATGATCCGGGCTCTGGCACAAAACTGATCGTGTCATCTTTTGGCTTTGTATCAATCGGATTCAACATCAACGGCTCAACTGCCGCAGGTTCAACACCCAAACTCAAATCCAGTAACTCATCTTTCATCACCTGCGACACATCTACAGCAATACCTTCAGTTGCCTGCAACTGGGAAATCATTACTCCCCCCAACAACAAACACAGAGATAACATCAGCATTATTCTGCGTGACATCTTCTTCCTCACGAAAAGCACTCCAACCTATCAATGTGATTACCCACACCCATAACCACTCAATCACAATGGCATTGATCAAAACAAATACATTTATCGAAGGGGCTTTCTCACCTCAACTTCGCAGCAAAGACTATCATTTAAAATAGGCAAATTCAAACGAATCTAGTACACAAAATTTTTCCTAGCCAAACAACGCAACAATACCCGAGCGCCTTTCAGATTCACCTGATTTACTTATAACGATTCACACGATTACATAAAATATTCGCGACAGTCTTGTATAAGACGCTGAAGTTATCCCGATACCGACTGTGACTAAAATGTGAATTTCCGCTGTTAAAATAGGCAATATTATCTACAACCATTTACGAATATAAAACCAGATTAATCAGGCAATGGCGCAGGTGGCATCTGTGTATACGTCGGCTCATCGCGCATATGACGCAGGATATCCGCCAAAATTCGAGGGTCCTGCTCCGCCCATGAATGTCCGCCACCCATCGCGGCACGCCCCACCCACCAGATCGGCACATCATCAGGAGCTGTATTCTCTTCACCTACAATCACATCATCCAACCTCGCATACGTCCGCAACTCAAACCTTCTATTCATCGAATAGTCCTGATCGAGATGCATCAGAAAATCACTCCCTGCCTTCATGTCTCTAGCATTCGGATCAAACGAACCCAACCAGGCAAGCGACGCACCCTTATGTGGCGTGCATATCGTATACAAATTCCTGATATTCAACCGCTTCCTTGTTGTCGTCGCAACCACAGTCCCAAACGTTGTTGAACTTACCGGCGCTTCACGCGGCGGGATCGCTGCATACCTCGCAATCAAACCACCCATCGAATACGCAATCACATCCACCTCAACCGTCTCATTCGCTTCAATCGAAGGCAACTCATCTTCCAAAGCTTTCACCAACTTATTCGCAGAATCATCAAACGATGAAGATCCAAAAAACGCAATCGGAATCACTGCCGTATTTTGCGTGGTCTTACGAACAAAGTTCGCCATCCCCTCAGACGAAAACCCCGGGTCCATCCATCCCCCCAGCACAATCACCGGCCGCGATAACTGCTTCGGATTTTCAGCCATCATGTCTAACTCATGCTTAGCCTTCTTTACAGGCAATGCGAAAGATGGATTCACACGTCCCTTCGCGCAGCCGCCAACCGCAATCAGTACAGATGACAACAAGCCCATTGACCAGCCAAACATTTTTCGCATGATTAACTCCGGAATCACATATCTCAAGTCATTACAATTCAGCCCACATTGTAAACCCAACGCCTCATAAACACGAAACCAACGAAACCATTGCCAAACTCCAAACCACCGCGCAGCACTTACAAAAAACCGGCAACCACATCGTGATTGCCGGCCATCAATACTTTCACTTGTCGCATTATTTACTTCAAATCATGCAACTCTTCACATTAACCTCTCTGACGACGACGCATCAGCATCAAACCGCCAAGACCAAGCATCGCAAGTGATGCTGGCTCAGGAACTTCACGCCATGTACGTCCCATAGCAACTGCTTCTTTGAAATCTTCTTGGACATTTAGCAATTCAGATAGACCGTATGACGTTGATCCTTCTTTATACGCAGGCCAGCGATACATCGCAACGCAACGGATCTTCTGGTTATCATCAACCATATTCCAATTGTTTACTTCTTCATAGATCGCTTTGACCCAGCCATTATTCTCGTCTTTCCAAGCCTGGAATGTATCGCCAACCCATTTACCCGACTCAGAATTCTGGTCACACTCAGTAATAAAAACGGGCTTATCCTTCATGCTCTCAGGAATCATTTCCATATAGTTCTTATAAACACGGAAATTGTAATATTTATCCTGATATGGATCGTTCATCTTCTTATCGCTTGTCACGAGACTCGGATCAGCACCGTGCGTGTAAGCGTGCAGTGGAATACCATCAACGCGATCCGCACCAATGCCATCCAGAATATCACGCCAATAATGAACGAAGTCACCAATCCCGCCATAAGGTGGTGCCCATGTACCTGAAGGCGAAGGACAAATCTTTGGCTTCTCAGCCAGATTCATCGCATCAACTTTGTCATAAATCTTGTTATATGCCTTCACATAGCGTGCTGCTGTTATCTTTTCGCCAACACCTTCATTCCAACCATCATTACCCGGCCACTCACGTGGAAGGTTTGTCTCATTACCAATAATCCAGTAATCAACACCCTTCGAATTCTTGATGTAGTTTGCCGCATTCTGCGCAAACTGCTCGTAATCCTTCTCGTATGGCAAAGTACCCTTTGAACCGTAACCATAGTTCAAACGAACAATATTCGTCATTTTTTTGTCTTTGTACTGAGTAAAATCTTTACCCTGTGCGCCGGTTAAACCAATTTCTTCTGTATGAACCAGCCATCCACCATTTTCACCCATCAGGTGCTCTCCACCCGGATCGTGCATGCCGTAGATGTATGGATTGTCTTCCGCAATCAGACTCGTGCTCATCACGCAAGCCATCATGCCCGTTGCCATCAGCATTCCCAACCCCATACGGGATCGGCGGTCTCTCTTGGAGATGTTAAACATCGTGAGGGTCTCCTTGGTTTGGGTCTCTCTAATCTCTAAAGGCTCGATCGCCTTCCTCTCTTGTCAAAATGCATCACAAAATGCCAAATTCGTAATATCGTGTTATCAGTAGGAGCTGGCGGACACTCTCACACAAAACTTTCAAATGTCTCCACAATATAACAAATTCTATAATTAGAAATATGTAACAATTTGAACAATTGTCAAGATGTTTTTTACCCGACCACAGGATTTCTATAGGCTTTGCGGCAATTCCCACGCCCAACCTTCGCTATTTTCACATCAGCCCATTTACCACCACACACATCCCAATTTCATGCCAAATTGTCCCCACCTAATAACAAACAAGAAATTGGTAATTCCGTGCTCATCATTGAGCTTTCCGTGCTTCTTCTTCAATACCAAATGCGCATAGAAAAGGCCGCAGCATCCCGGAAAACACTGCAGCCCGCACTATACATCTTCTAATTCATTTATTTCCGACGACGCAGCAATGCCAATCCGCCCAATCCAAACAGCGCCAATGATGCAGGTTCAGGCACCGCGGTCATGCTCAAATACATATCCGCAGCCGTGTGCTTCATATCACCTGTCATGTCTGCAAAACAATCAAATCGTTTGCTTGTTGAATCTTTACGCAGGTCAAAGCCAGCAAATGAAACTGCATAATCCTGGCCATCCAACGTCACCACACCACGCCCCGTACCATGACCAACACTCACAGTCATACGATCCGCAGCCGCGTCAACATCAACCGTAAACGCAACATCCTGACCCTCAATGCTGTAAACAATATCAAAGCTATCAGTACATGTTGAACTCAAATTCGCTTGCGATGAAAGCAAAACCAGACCCGCATTAAATGCCTTATCAACTTCAACATTCGCTTGATCTTCAAAGTCAATCGAGAACTTCGGTTTCTGATTATTATCACCAACACCCAATGTGATCATCGCATCATAACTACCCCAGTTGTTATAAACGCGTGTCGTCGATTTATGGTCTGTCTTCACCAACTTGCCATCAAGCGACACCATATCAGCTGAAGCATTGGCAAATGTAAAAAGTGAAAGAGCACCAGTAAGTACGAACGTAGAAATCGCGCGGTATTGCATCATCTTTCTCCTAAAAAATTAGACGCAAATAAATAATACGCATCTGTGCACTGACACATGTCATCACAACATCGCAGCAGCACACATCTGCCCCAGTTTAATTTTAATATCTAGGCGGTTACTTCTTTAAGGAGGGACACACAAAACAAATAAGCACATAACAACGCGCGACATTCTCCATGGATCGTTGCAATACACATCTGAATATCACTGTTATCGCTATTCAATTTCATGTGGAATCTTTCTCACTCCACTGCGATTAAAAGTACAACGTGCTAACTATGAAATCAAGCAAATGTGCTGAAATAAGAACAAATAATCAAGTTTTCCCTTAACACTAAAATGATCTAATTTTCTATCTTAAACCAACCACGCAAACTAGTAAGAATAGATAAACTTTACCGCCCAACCCACCTTCAGCATACCATTAACAAGTAGAACACTTTAAAACATATCTACAATCACTATTCATTTTGTACTATAAAAATAGTTCATTTTATCAAGTAAAGAAGTTGTTGTTTTCTTCGCAAACAACAACTTCTAATAAACGCGCACCTATGCAGATATCCCAGCTCTGCTTTATTCACTATTTTTATTGAGCATTTTCAGGAGATTATTTCCAACCCGTATATTCTGCACATATTTACATTTGTTTGTCGCCAATACAAGAATGATTTTTTGATAACGATGACAAACATTTACATAAAAACAACCGGCAACAATTTATGTTGCCGGCTGGTCATGTTAAAAAGTTTTCACATAATGTGATACTAATTCATTTACATCACACGCTAATCGAAATCATCGATCAACCACCTGAATCAGATTGTGGTGCGGGTGATGCGTTGTATTCTGCTGCAACTTGTGGCTCGCTTGAAATCGATTCAGGCTTCTTCACAAGTACTGTTGTTGGCGGTGTGGTTCCTTCTGGCAATACCGGCGATACCTCCCAAGGGAATGGCGCAGGATCACCAATCGCCAGTGGCGGCTCACCACGTAAACGCTTCGCGATATCCGCGAGGAAGCGGCGATCAGTACCCGAGTTACCGTGCGCTGTCTGGAATGGACGATTATCAACCCACCAAAGATCAACGCCTTCAGGTGCAGCGTTTTCTTCGCCAACGATCATGTCTTGCAGACGTGTGTATGCGACAACGTCATAACGATCATTTTCTTTAAAATCACGGTTGAGTCGGACGATGAAATCGCCGCCTGGGATCATAGCTCGCGCAGATGGGTCCCACCATGCGGTCCATGCCATTGCTGCACCCTTGTGAGGTGTGCCGATGGTGTAGAGATTTCTGACATTCAGACGTTTGCGGAATGCTTTTTCGCCTGTTTCATGAGTTGGGATCGCAGCGTAGCGCGCGACGAGGCCACCCATTGAGAAACCAATCACATCGACTTCAACTGTTTCGTTGGGATCTTCTGATGGGAAGTTTTTTTCAACGGCTTTAATGGTTTTACGTGCGGATTCATCAAAACCACCTGTTCCAAAGTAGTTGATTGCGATGACGCGTTGATCGCCTGTCGCGAGTTGCATGCGTTTTGCGATTGATGCTGGGACGAAACCTGGGTCACCCCAACCGCCGAGTACGACGACGGGACGTTTCAGGACGACAGGTTTCTCGGACATGTCGGCGAGTTCCTGTTTAGCATCGTCGTAGGAGGTATTGAATGATGGATTAACGCGGTTATTGAAACCACAACCTGTGATTACTGACAGAATGATTGCCAGCGCGAACAGGTTAGATAAATGTCGCGTTTTAGAGGAATGCAAAAACTTTCTCATGACCACCAATCCTATGTGGGCCCCTGCCGTTTGGCCGCTAGACATTGCATCTATACGGCAAACCCTATCCTCCCGCACTTGCCTAATAAGACAATCGGAGATTTTTGGTGATCAGATCGCGATGATAAACCCTAGAAAAATGACTGATAAAAAGTGGGTTTAATGTGTGTGATGTGAAGATGGTTGGGAAGAATGCGGATGGTTGAACGTGAAGGAGATTCGGTTTTGCGCGCATGAATTTTTCGGAAGTTGGTTTTTGAGATGGTCATAAATAGAGGTTTTTTTTTAGTGTGTTTTTTGATTTTGGACGAATTGCGTTTGTTTGTATTGCTGTTTGTACGAGATGCGGAAGAAGTGTGATAAAAGCTGGAGTTGTGAAGCGCAAACGTGCGCGCGGTTTTTGATTTTCGATGATTTACCCGTAGTTAGAAATGGTTAGAAATAGCTTAAAAACGTATAGAAATGGCGAGGTTTGGGGTAAAACTGATTAGAAATGGTCAGAGAATTGCGCGCTTTTTTAAGGTGAATGCGTGAATGTGCGCGCGTTTTGGAAGAGGGTTGGTTTGGTATGGGATTTGCTGATAGGGATTAATGTGAGATGTTTCACTTGAGCGTGTCGTTGGTTGTGATAGCGGAAGACCGGCGACCTGTCAGGTCGCGGCTACTTGAATTGCAAAGAATGTAACTGGTTGGGGCTATGTTGATTTGTTTCACTTGAACGTATCGTTGGTATGCGCGCGTAGAGATTTAGTTGTTTCACTGAAGCGTGTCGTTGATACAACAAGTGTGTGTTATTGATGTTTCTTAGTTTTGGTTTGGTTATTTGAGGGGGAAGAGGCGTTTGGTGTTTTTGTAGAGTTGTTGTGCGAGATCGTCTTGATGGATGCCGAGGATGTCGGCGATGCCGGGAAGGATTTGAGCGAGGTTGGAAGGTTCGTTGCGCGTGTTACCTTCGGGGTCTTCGCCTTCAATGATGTATTCGTCGGGGGGCATCATATATGGCGCATCGGTTTCGATGAGGAGACGATCATCGGGAACTGCTTTGATTGCTTCACGTGATTTTTTGCGTGATGTATCGAGGACATTGCCTGCGAATGAGAAGTAGAGGTTGTCGTATTTGCTGGAGAGTTGCTTGACGATTTCGGCGGAGCCTGAAAAACCGTGGAGCATCATGCCTGCGGATGGAATGCCTTGATCGGCGAGAACGGATTGGAGCCATCCGTGTGCTTTGAGGCAGTGAACGGAGACTGAGCGGCCGAGTTTTTCGGCTAGGTTGAGTTGCTCTCGAAAGACGCCTTCCATTGTGTCTTCGTCACGATCTTCGATGTATTGGTCGAGGCCGATTTCGCCTATCTGTGCGTTAGATGATAACTTGAGTTTTTGTTCGAGAAGGTCGAGCCAATTGTCATCTACTTCGTTGATGAACCAGGGGTGGAGCCCGATACATGGGATGACTGAGGGGAATTGATTTGGGTAGTCGAGGACTTCGTCCCAGTCTTCGGGTGATGTGCCGTTGACGACGAGGTGTGTGATACCGGCGTCGAGTGCGCGTTGGATGACAGCTTGGCGGTCTGGAGAGAAGGAGCCGTCTTGAATATGTGTGTGACAGTCGATGATGTTGTCCATTGCGAAGCCTTTCATGCGTGTTGGAGTTCAGGCGAGACTGAACGGTGGCTGTAAGCTTTGGAATTGTGTTTGAGCGAGAGTGGCGAGTTAAGTCGCGAGAAAAAAGTCGCGTAATGGGATTTGAAGCCGATCTTGCTCAGGAAATAACTACAGGCGAACATCGGATATGTTCACCTGTTTATTATTGCGTGGAAGAGGTGTTTTGTCACGGGGCGAAGAGGAGAATGTTTTGAGTGGGATTGTGGGGGTGAGGATGTTTCGGCATGTGGGATGTGGTGGAAAAGTGGGGGCTGGGGTGAGAGGTGCGTTGGGTGAGACGTGAGGTTGTGAGCGCGCCGATCGTGGATCGGCGGCTACTTGGTGGGTTGTTTCACTTGAGCGTGTCGGTGGTTGGTGGTTACGGAAGACCGGCGACCTGTCAGGTCGCGGCTACTTGAGTTGCAGAAATTTCATTGGTCGGGGAGATGTTGATTTGTTTCACTCAAGCGTATCGTTGAAATAACGAACTAAGGATTATGCGTTGTTGTTTCACTGTAGCGTATCGGTGGTTGTGTAGATGTTTGAGGTTGAGGAGAAGTGAGGTGTGAGCACGCCGGCTGTTGGTGGCTGGTGGTGTGAGGGTGAATGTAGAGAGTCGTGGTTTTGTGGGGTGTGCATGAAAAAAGCTGCGATGATGAGTCGCAGCTTTGTGAGGTTTGACTTAGGAAAGACTTATTTTTCTTCTTTGTGCCAAGTGATTTTGTCGCCGGGGATTTTGTCGTTGACTTTGCGTTTGGGGTTGAATTTAAAGAGGTTGTCGAGGTTTGTAAGGCGAACAACTTTGACTTCTTTAATGTTGGCGAGTGAGACGGTCTGGTCGGCGAGGCCGTTGGTTGAACGCTGTGAGGACCAGTAACGGAGGAAGTGGTGAGGTTTACCTTCGGCTTTGAGACGTTCGGAGACGAGGTATCCGAGGAAGACGACGGAGTGTCCGCCGCCATTGTTCCATGAGATGTTCATGAAGTCGCCGGGTCGAGCGTAGTTTGGGTCGATGACGGTGCCCATTTTGGTGTATTGGACGAGAGCGAAATGATTGCCGTAGCCGTCGTCGTTCCAGTGCCCCCACATTTTGATGCCGTCGTTGCGTCTGCCGCCGTCATGTTCCTGCATGCGCATGGCTTCGAGGCGAGTTGACGTGAGTTTTTCTTTTGGTTTGTGCTGTTTGAAGTAGATGTTGAGACCTTCGATGAAGGCTGAGTATGAGGAGCCGGAACAGTATGAGGTTGTTCTGGGCGCTTTAATGAGTGGTCTGCCGAAGAGTTCGATGTCGTATCCGATGGGCGATTCAGTTGGTTTGGCTTTGATGCCGATGAAGTAGCCACCGCCTTTGGGAGCTGAGGCTTGAACGATGTCGATACCTTTGAGGACGAGTTGGTTGAAGCCGGGGACGTCGTCGCTGAAGGATGAGAAGTGCGAGGTGTGGTAACGTGGGAGGTCGTTTTGTTCGGGAGTGAGGAGGTATGTGGTTTTGTTGTCGGTTGTTGGTTTAGCAGGGATTTTGTCGGCTTGTTTTTCGGCGGCTGCGAGTGGGGAGGCGAAGGAGATGAGCGTAGTGAGAGAGATTGCGGCGGTAATAAAACGTAAGGATGTCATGATTGGCTACCTTTGAGGGAGTCGTTAAATGATGCCAGTTAGAGCCCACACTGTTCCAATGTGATGGCTATTGTACCGTCGGAGGAAATTTGATGTAAGGGTGAGGTGAGGTAGTGAGGCGTGAGGATGCAGGGGTGGGAGGGGTTGAGTACAATGAGAGAATGAGTGAAAAGCCAGGTACAAATTGTGGAAGTGATCATGCGGTCCAAGGGGGAGGCGGTGTGTGTGGGTATTCTTTTGGTTGCAATTTCACGAAGCTGAAGTATCCGGTAGAGGCGGCTGTATGGTCGGTGTTGCCGGTGTGTGACTGGTTTGTGTTTGCAGTTGGGAAGAGTGAAGACGACACGATGGAGCGTGTGTTGTCGATTAAGAATGATCCGAAGTTGCCGATCCCTAAAGAACGGTTTGTGATTGTTGAGACTGAATGGCCTGCGGTGCAGATTGATGGAACGGTGCTTTCGATTGAGGCTAACAAGGCGTTAGACGCGGCTGAGGAAGTTGCGAAAGAGAATGGATTGACGTGGGGATTTTATATTCAGGCAGATGAGGTGATTCATGAGGATGACCTTGAAGCTGTTGCGGATTCGATGACGTACTGGAAAGATAAGACGGATGTGAAGGCGTTGCAGTTTCGGTATCACCACTTTGTGCTGGACTATGAGACGGTTGATCCTTGGATGTATCACAAGGCTTGTCGGGTTATGCGGCTGGATGGTTCGACTCGGATTTTTGGGGATGCATGTGGACCGGGGTTACCGAATTATGAAGGACCTAAGAATGATGGGTACCTTGATAAGAATCACTTGGGGAATTATGTGCAATGGGCGGCAACGCCTGCAAAACCTGGGCATAATGTGCTTGGGAAGAAGGCACGCGTGTTCCACTATGGTTGGGTGAAGACGAAGGAAGATCTGGATGAGAAGTTCCAGATGGTTGAGAGTTTGTGGTGGGGAACTTTGGATGAAGAAGAAAAAGAGCGACGCAAGAATAATAAGTTTGGGCGGTTTATCGAGCGATATCCGTACCTGAAAAAGTTTACGGGGTCACATCCGAAGGTGATGAAGGAATTGGTTGAGAAGCATGGCGGATTTGCGAAGGTGCCTAATCGATGGCTGAATCCGAGATTTTATGCTGAGGTTTTAAGGCATGGATTTCATGGATAAATGACATCAACAATTTACTAAAACATTAAGCTACTGATCAATCATCAAGTAGCTTATTTTTTATTGATGCAGAAACATTTAAGGCTTCAAAACAAGCTCGACGCTCATCTGAGGTCCATTTAGCGTGTATTGCAGTACGGTTAAAGACGTCAAGCATGTTATAGATACGAGAAAACGAATGGGTCTTGCTAAAACTCATGACATCAATTAGGTGAAGGATGTCTGAATCATCATCTAATACCATATTAGAAAGCTTGCAATCACGAAAGATATAGCCTTTTGAGAGGATGTAGTTAATAAGAGTTGCGACCTTAAGGATCATATTATGGCGTGATTCAGGTTTTGTAAGATCACCCCAGAAAAAGCGGTCAAAAATCTGCTTGCCTATGTATGGAGTGACCAAGTATGCGGTGTTCTTGTGTAGAGTTGTGATATAGACAGGAGCAACATGGAATTCATTTTTTGCAAGATGTGAAGCCATACGTGCTTCACGTTGGGCAGGATGATATTGAATAAACCATGTCAGACATTGCCGAAAGGGGTGGTTTCTAAATTGCTTAATAACGAATTTTTGGTTTTCGTATTCGACGAGCCACACCTTGCTGCGTTTGTCGTCTTTAAAGATTTGTAAAGACTTCTGCTGCAGTAGATTAATGAATGCTGGCTTGTCCAATTTGATCATAGTCATCATGATAGCGAATATTGGTGCGAAGTTCCTAAATATAGCCTGATTGGAGGACTGGTATGCAATGAGAACCCACAAAGATACGATTGGATGCTATAATTGACCTTTGCGTTGATAGGGGCTGTATTACGTGAATGAGCCGCATTGCAGCCATAACAAGTAAGAAATACATCAGAGCTTATTGTAGTGCCGGTGATATACAGATGCCGCAATAAAAATTAGATTCAATTTGTATTTTTGCTTCATTTAAATCCTTATTACGGACATTGAGATATTACGATGAAGGTACTCTTATACCGCGATTCAGTTGGGGCTTGTAAACTGTGGCAGAACCACTTTGCGGAAATTTTGGATCATAATGGGATTGAGTACCGATGGGTAAAGTTCGACAATATGTTCAAACGGCCCAAATCACCTGAAAAGTTCATGAGAGAGCTTCGAAAAGTGTATGAACCAGGGGATTATTTTGTTTGCAGATTTAATCGGGAGAGACACGAGGCGCTGATACCTGTATACAAACAAATATCAGATTTGGTTGGTGACGATCACATGTTCCCGAATTACAACTCGTTTTGGTATTACGATGACAAAGTGAAGCAGATGGAAACGTATCAGAAGAATGGGTATAACTGCCCGGCTCAGGCGTGGGTGAAAGATGCGGAAGAACTAAATGGGTTTATGAAGAAAGAGGGATTGAGTTTTCCGCTGGTAAGAAAAGACCCGGGTGGAGCTGCGTCAACATGTGTGAGTTTAATTGAAAGTGAGAATACTGAATATCCGTGCCTTGTGCAGGATTTTTGGTCGAACAATGATAGTGATTTAAAAGTGAATATCATTGGGCCATATGCGATGACATATAAGCGGTATGTGAGAGAAAATGATTTTCGTGCTTCAGGTTCGGGTAAAGATGAGTACCCGGAAGATGTGCC
The DNA here is from genome assembly GCA_016350165.1 of Planctomycetota bacterium. Classification (GTDB taxonomy): domain Bacteria; phylum Planctomycetota; class Phycisphaerae; order Phycisphaerales; family Phycisphaeraceae; genus Poriferisphaera. The sequence goes on from CP066225.1 coordinate 1,786,518, forward strand.
ACGTGAAGTGATGGAGTTGGCGTATCAGATCTCGAAGGATCATGGCTTCGACTGCATGGGGTACGATTTTATTAAGGATCACAATGGGGACTGGGGTGTGATTGAAATGTCTTACACAACGACGAATGAATATGTGCACCAGACGCAGTACTATTACGATTGTGAAGATGATTATCGTAAGATGAACAAAGAGGGGTTATTAGCAGAGTATTTTATACTGAAGAATCTGGTACCAGGCATTGAACGTCAATAACTACAAAAAAGAGGGGGCATTGTAGGAAATCAAGAGGGTACGATGCGGATCTGCTTATTTACACCTAATTTTTATCCTGCGGTTGGTGGTGCTGAGAAGGCGGCGCTGACGATTGCGCAGCGGCTGCATGATCGTGGGCATGAAGTGACGGTGTTGGGCGGGAAGCAGCGAGCACGTGATCGTAAGACGGGGGTGCCTGATTTTGATTTTCGGTTTGTACAGTATACGAGGCCGCCGAAACAGAATGTGTTTGCGGAAGGGTTGGCGTGGCCGCTGATTAAGGCGCACAAGAAATATCATTTTGATGTGGTATTGGCGTTCTATGCATATCCGACGGGGTATGCTGCAAATATAGCCAGAAAGATGACGGGTGTGCCGGTGGTAATCTCGCCTCGGGGTGGCGACTTGTATCCGAATTTTCATGGGCTAAAGAAACTGCGTGTAAAAGGGATTGTGAAGAAAGGGTATGGGGAAGCGGATCGTATTGTTGCGATGTCTAACTGGTTAATAGAACGGATCGAAGAAATTTGCGGGGAGAATCATCCGACGATTGATCAGGTTTATAACGGGATTGATCTGAAAGAGCATGATCAGCAGCTGGCGATGTGTGATGATGCGGCGGTTGAAGGGGTAGAAGCTGGGAAATACGTGCTGATGCTTGCGCGGTTGGCGGAGGTAAAACGTCAAGAGACGATGATCGATGCTGCTGTGAAACTGAAAGGGTGGCTGAAAGAGCGCGGGATAAAGATTGTCATGGCGGGTGATGGTGCGAATCGAGCGCGACTTGAAAAGTTGGTGGATGAGAAAAAGGTGAGAAGTGTGGTGATGTTTACGGGGACTGTTGGCGGTTTGGAAAAATATTGGTTATTAAAGAATGCGCGGCTACTGGTTTCAACATCACGTGAGGAGGGGATGCCTAATACATTAATAGAAGCGATTGCAACGGGATTGCCTGTGCTTGCGTCGGATATTGGGCCACATGTTGAGATGGTTGACGGCAAAGGGTTTGGAGAGCTGTTTAAGCTTGATGATATTGATGAGTTGGCAAAAAGAATGAAGGGGATGATTGACGGGGATATGGCGGGGTATCAGGCTAAGGCGAAGCAGGAACGAGAGGTTTACTCGGTTGCTCGGATGATTGATGGGTATGAGAAGGCGCTTGAGGCGGTATTGAAGCAGAAAGATTAGTATCTGAGTCGATGGGGTGCGTGGTAAGCCAACCAAGAAGAGTAAGTATTGTGTAGACGGTGCGTGAATCTTCACGCCGCTGTTGCAACTTACGATATCGTCGATTGATTTCTTTAGTATTGAGGAATGGTGCGATGTCGGCGGCTTGATCTAACCATTGATTCGTTTGGCCTGACCATTGTTTAAAGATGAAGTCGGAGACTGGGACGGAGAAGCCGTGCTTAGGGCGGTCCCATACTTCACGTGGGAGATGACGGCGAGAAAGTTCAGTAAGAATCGCTTTAAAGGTTTGATTGTGATATTTGGATGAAGCAGGCTGAGTGAGGATGAGATCAGTTACGGGATTGCCAAGGAATGGGACACGGACTTCTAGCGAATGAGCCATGGACGCGCGATCAGATTTTGCGAGACAATTTTCTGAAAGATAGGTATGGAGATCTGCCCGTGTCAGTGCTTCGATGTCGATTGGGTCTGAGAATGAAGCGGCGAGTGATAACCAATCATTGAGAGTACGTGATATATCTGCTTGTTTTATTGACGATTTTGCGAGAAGAGAAGCCATGTCTTTGCGTGTACCGGGGAATGGGCCGAGCTTAACACGATCCCAGAGAAGTTTTTGTTTGCCTGAGAGAGCGCGGCGGCGAAGTGATGGGTGAAGGATATGCATGGAATCGAGTGCGCTTAGAATATTGGTCTTGAGTGTTGGGGGGTATTTGGTTTCGGTTTCGAGGAAACGATTGTAGCCACAGAAAAGCTCATCGCCTCCATCACCAGCGATGGCGACGGTGACGTGCTGCTTGGTGAGTTGGCAGAGGATACTTAAAGGTAAATATGCGGGGTCAGCGAAGGGTTGATCAAGATCTTTGATTGCGGACTCGAAAAAGGTAGCGTCGATTTCGTTTGCTGAAAGAAGATGGTGCTTACAGCCAAGCTGCTCAGCTACTTTCTGAGCATATTTTGTTTCATCATAGCCTTTACCAAAAGGGAAGCCGATGGTGAAAGTTTGCACTCGACTAGAGCCTGAAGCTTGAGCCATGTAATAAGTCATGAGCGAAGAGTCGATACCGCCTGATAAGAAGGCACCAAGCGGAACATCAGAAACCATTTGACGTTTGACGGATTCCTTAAGTGCAGCATCAGTTTGTTCCACGAGATCTTCGAAAGGAGAAGGATCTCGACCGGTGTCTAATTGTGGAATAGACCAAAAGGGTTTTGTTTTGAGTGTGGCGGATGGCTTGTGATAGGTCAGTGAATGGCCAGGCGGAAGGGAATGCACATCACGGAGGATGGTGAGTGGCGAAGGGATGGATTGGCAGGCGAGATATTCTCTAAGCGCATGATAGTTGAGTTTGCGTGGGAAGTTAGCGAGTTGCCAAAAAGGCGCGAGAGTTGAAGCAGTGATGAAGCCTTGATGAGTGGAATAGTAAAAAGGCTTTATGCCAAAGCGGTCTTTTGCGGCGTGAAACGTGTGTGTTTTACGATCGTAGATGGTAAAGGCGAACATGCCATCAAGTTTGGGGAGGAGTGAATCTAAGCCCCAGTGAGCGAAGCCTAGTAACAGAACTTCCGTATCAGAGTGATGCGTTTGAAATTGAACGCCCTGCTTTACGAGTTGCTTACGAAGTTCAGGAGCGTTGTATATTTCGCCGTTATAGACGATGACGTAACGATCATCGGATGTGATCATGGGTTGACGCCCATGTTCAAGATCAACAACTGAAAGACGACGATGGCCGAGCTGGACATCAGCGTCGCCATGTGAAAGAGAGCCGGCCCATATGCCACGATCATCAGGGCCACGAGATGCAAGTGTATCGAGTGCCCGTTCAAAGTCTGAATGATAATGATCGCTCGAGAATGTGAGGAATCCGCACATTCATTCCATTATCATTCCAACATTTGCGCAGACTATTCAGAATACTTCTTAAGGAACGGCTCTGGGTATTTACATTTATTGTTATAGGCAGTTTATATATAGTTTCAAATATGGATTACTTCTGCGTGTTTGAAGGATTGACCGAGAGCTGCTTTAGAATCAAGTTCGAGCCAATTATCGAGGAGGTCGGCATAAACGGAACGAAAATCACGATTAAATTTCAGATCGCCTTTCTCGAGGTCAGTGAGTGATGGATAAGTTCCGTGGATGCCGGTGGGTGATGATGCAAGATGGTTGCCGAAGAGAAACATGAGACCGGCTGCTCCATGATCAGTACCTGCTGAAGCGTTTTGTTGAACACGTCTGCCGAACTCACTGAATGCGAGTGTCATGACACGATCCTGATCACCTGTGGCCTTTAGTTCTTTGAGGAATGCGTTAACTGAATCGGAAAAGTTTTTGAGTAGTGTGTTTTGTTTTTGTATTTGATTGGCGTGTGTGTCGAAGCCGCCGAGTGTGACGTAATAGATGCGCGTTGGTAAATCGTTTGCGATCATTGCAGCCACTTGTTTGAGTTGATTGGCGAAATTAGTTTGGGGGAACTTTGTTTTAGAAGTACGTTTGACCGCTTTACCTAAACGGTCGGATGCGATCTGCGCATCGAGTGAAGTTCTGTAAATAAAATCAAGAGTTGGATTGTTCGTTGTGAGATTCGAATTTTGAATTTGTTCGTAGTACTTATCAAGAGATTTATTTGAACCTTTGGCAATCCAGCGGAGTGATTCGGGGTTTTGATATGCGATTGGTTTGATACGTTTTCCTTGTACGGCAGTTGTCGCGATCGCACCAATACTAATAATTGAGAGCGCCTGGTTAGTTGTGAGTGGTTTGTTTTTTGGTAAGGAAGCGTCGAAAGCTTTGCCGATCCAGCCTTGAGATTTTGGATTGGTATCGCCTGCATGATAAACATCCATCGATGCAAAATGAGAACGGTTTGGATTAGGGTAACCAATACCAGGGAGAATAGCGCATTGATTAGAGAGTGCGAGCTCGTGAATATGTGACATGTTGGGATTGAGGCCGAGCCCTTGGGTTTGGTCGAGCGTGAGGATGTCAGATTCATTGATTTTGATTTGAGGCCTTGCGTTGTAGTATGCGGATTCGCCGAAAGGGATGAGCGTATTGAGCCCGTCGTTACCGCCTGAGAGTTGAATGACAACGAGGATACGATCCTCGGGGACGCCGGGAAGTGAAGATGTTGCAGCATCAGCGTAAGGTGCGGCGAGTAGATTTGAACTACTCATCAAAAAGCTGGGGACAGTCGTTGCGGCTGATGCAAGAACGAGACTTGTGTTTAAGAATTGACGACGTGTGTAGTTGTTTACTTTTTGATCAGTCATTTTCACAGGCTCCGAGACTGTCGGTCATATCTAATCGTTGAATAGTACTAAAATGGTCACTAACAAAGTTGATATTCTGGCATGGTTGTCAGGAGTAATAAGAGTTGGATGAGTGATTGGCGATCGAGGTTTTCTTGTGAGCTAACGAAGCTATATAGTGGTTGTTTTCGATTGGCGGGGATGTCGCCGAGCGTTAGATTTGCGAGATGATCAACAATAGTGCGAGAAGGCGTGCTTGATAAATCAAAATTCTTCACAAGCGGCATGGGGTCGTATGCGTTGGTGTTGTTGAATTTATGTTTTTTGCGGCCAAATTTTGTTCCTGCGATCATAGCGGTCGTGAAGTTATGCCTAGCGACGAGTGTTGAGGTGTTGATCCATGATTGGCCGACGTCCCAACCTGCGACTGAGGGGGGTTCGAAAGGCTGCTGCCCCATCATTTTGGTTGCATAACGAAGTGCTCGATCACTACGCACGTTTACTGAGAGAGAACGAACTGTTGTTGCGAGTAAATGGATAGGACTTTTTACTTTGCGGCCTACGATGTTTGGATCGTAGAAATGCTGTGACTCGAAGAGGACTGTCAAGGCTGAGGAGATTTTATAGTTATTATTACGTAATGTTGCAGCCAGTTGACCAATGACTTGCTGTTGATCGGTCGTCAAATCTGATTCAAGATCGGTTATATCTGCGACGAAATGACGATAGATTTTAAATGCGATAAAACGTGAGCACTGAATATTGTTCAGCAGCAAGTTGACAAAATCATCGCCGGTGTGAGTGCCGGTTTCGCCGAGAATGGTTTTGGTTTGTGAATCATGATTGCGTTTATTGAATGAAAAATCATTGTCATTAAATGTAAAACCCGTAAGAGCGCGTGCGCCTTCGCGGATATCGTCTTCGGTGTAATGCCCTTCACCTAATGTAAAAAGTTCCATCAACTCACGAGCGAGATTTTCGTTGGGTTTTCTTTTGTTGTTTTGATTGTTATTGAGAAACTTGATCATGGCTGGATCACGTATGATGGCGCGTGCGAGATCAGCGAATGAACCTGATGCGTTTTCGCGGAAGAGATTGTTTTGCTGATACATAAGGTATGCATCACGTACGCTTTGTTGTTTGGAAGCAAAATGTGAATGCCAAAGAAGTGTGAGGCGTTCTTCGAGTGGACGAGGGGTTGCGAACATACGCTTGAGCCACCACATTTGAAGTTCGGAAAACATATCACGATCTTCACCAATGCGATCTTTTCGTTGGCTGCGTAGTTCTTTTAACTCTTTATCTTTTTTTTCTTTGCGTAGTTTTTGAATCATCATGCGTTCTTGCCGCGAAGGAGGGCGCATGACGTCGGGGTTCAGATCAATACTAGGAAGATTGCCGTCATCAATGGTGAAGTAGTTTACCAGCTCTTTAACTGCCTTTTTCAGGCCAAGTGCGGCGTAACGATCGACTTCATCTGTTGTCGCACCGAAGCCTGCACGCCAAAGAAGATGCCTCGCTTGAAACCATTTAAACTCTGAATCAGCAAGCGGTAAAAGAGATGTGTTGGTATTCATATCGCATTTCCTGTTATTTAAACAGAGATATAGATAGAACGAATTTGATGAATTGATATTGCAAAAAAGATACTGCTTGGAGATCAGACATGTCTTTACCGAAAAAGATAGCACATGGCCATTTTTTAATCGTTTCAATTATTTTGAAATAAAAATTAATCGAAAAAGCCATTAAACATCTAATTTTTAAGGGTTTTGTGATCTAATCATGAGTTAGCGCTAATCTAAGCATATATTAGCGCCCTGCAAAAAAATCTAAAAGTTTTATGTATTTTTAAGTAGATACTCTAATGTGTGCAAGCTATTTGCCGATGATGGAGGTACAAAAGACGGCAGCAAACAATCTGCTTAAAAGTGAATAAATAAAGTACAAGTTCGATCAGAGTAAAATATGAATTTCAAATAGATGAATTGCTGCTTAGGTATTTCAATTCGACGTTTACAAGCTGTATAGCTCAGAATGATATGAATGCCGACAACTTATAACTGACAGTTTCATATTTGGTTAAAGCGAAACTTCACTTACGCTAAATCAAATATTTGCCCCCGTTGAGATGCAATGGTATGCCCACTGATTGCATCTCTTTTTTTATATATGAAACAAAACAGCATCACCAAGATGATGCTGCAATTATTGTTGATATGAAATTCTTACAAAAACGGGCTAAAACCATATTATTCAGCATGTGGCCACCATACAGGGTAACCTATTCTCAAATAAAAGATCAATGGAATTAATATGGGCCTTGCGTGTCGGCAGAGTGAGGTTGCTGCTCGGTATTGGTTGGAAGGATGATGCGGAAGGTTGTGCCTTTGTCGTCGGCAGTATCGATCTGTATTTTGCCGCCATGCTCTTCGACAACCTTTTTGGTAACGACAAGACCAAGCCCTGTTCCACGCAAGCCTTTGGTTGAGTGGAATGGCTGGAAGAGACGTTTTTGCGTTTCAGGTGGGATGCCGATGCCGTTGTCACGGACTTGAATAAGCACAACTTCCTTATCGGGAATGTATTCTGCCTTTAGAGTAACCACACCTGATTCAGGTTCGCATGCGTCGAGGCCGTTATTCACAAGATTGAGTACAGCTTGATGAACACCGCCCGGGTCGAGTGGGACGGGAGGCATGTCGTTGTCGAAATCAGAGATGAGAGCAACTTGTTTTGAATCATACGATTGCTGCATGAGGGCAATGATTTCGGTGAGGATTTGAGGGAGGTTTGTCATGACAATTTCTGGCTTGCGCTGTTTGGAGAACGCGAGCATGTTCATGGCGAGTTCGTAGATGCGTTGCTGATTGCGTGCGACGATGTCCCAGCCGTTTTTCAGAACGGTAATATTGTTTTTGCGCATGCCGAGTTCGACGACTTCGGCGCCACCTCGCATACCTTGAAGAATATTTTTGATTGAGTGTGAGAGTGAAGCGACTGTTTGGCCAACGGCAGCGAGGCGTTCAGCTTTGACACGTGCCTCATAAAGACGTGCGTTTGCGAGGGCGAGACCTGTGTGTACGCCGATGGTTGTGAGAAGTGCGAGTTGATCTTCGGTGTAGGTGTAGTTTTTGATCATGGAGTCAACTTGGATGACGCCATAGATTTTGTCTTTGAATTTGATGGGGACACACATGGCGGAGCGGATGCCGTAGGACTGAACGGAGTCGCCGGTGGCGAAACGCTGGTCGTTCATGGCATTGGCGGAGAGGACGCCGACTTTTTTCTGGATCACGTAGCGGACGATGGTTTTAGAGATAGCAATTGGCTTTGCTTCTTCACCGGGTTTACCGCCGGCCGCTTTGGTGCGGATTACAACGGGATCGTAGTTTTCGTCTGTTTTGTCTGGGTTTGTGCGTAGGAGGATGAAGCCGCGGTCAGCGTCAAAGTAGTTAAAGACGATGTCCATGACTTTATCGAGTAGTTCTTGACGATCTGAGACTGTACCGATGAGTGAGGTGAGTTCGTAGATAACTTTGAGTTGGAATTCTGCATCGGAGCCGGGGGAGGGAACGGACATGACCATTGAATCATCATTGGATTCAACGGTATGCTCGACAGAGATGTCGATTTCATCGCGGCCCGCCAGACGGACAGGCGCGGCTTTGCGTTGTGGTTCGTCGCCGAAGAGAAGCAGTGTCGTTCCGGTTCTAATTTGGTCACCGGGGTGGAGAATCACTTTGGAGCCAACGAGTGTTCCATTGACGTACGTGCCGTTGGATGAGTGGAGGTCACGAATGATCCACGAACCTTCATCGGGCGTGAGTTCAGCGTGACGACGCGAGATGGTTTGGTCGTTGAGTGGTAGTGCCTCGGAAGAACGGCCGATCTGTTGCGGCTCGTTGGCTGGGAGTTCGAAGCGACGACCTTTTTCCGGTCCCTGTAATACGGTCAATACGAGCAAGGCTAACTCCAAGTTAGTGCTAGTGGTTAGTGCTAGTGCTAGTTGAGGTATTGAGGGATGAGGTTATGAGAAGCCCACGCCGCTGGGGCGTGGGCGATACAGTCTAACTGATGATTAGTCGTTCGCGAGCACTTTTTTCCAGTGAGCGAGTTGGGCTTTGAAGCCGGGGAGGCCTGAGTTGCCGGAGGACTGGTAACGCTTAACGACGTTTTGTGGGGTGAGCCAATCGTAGACGTCTTTGTCGAAGGTGACGTTGAACTCTTTGGTTGCTTCGGCCATCTGCTCGATGGTGAGATCGGAGAGTTCGGTGAGGTTGTCGGCTTGACATTTACGGACGAGTGAGCCGACGACCTGGTGAGAGGTGCGGAATGGGACACCGCGATTGACGAGGTATTCTGCGAGTGAGGTTGCATCGAGGAAACCTTCGTTGAGTTTCTTAGCAATGTGCTCACCTTTGAAGCGTGTTGTTTTGACGATGTTTGTTGCCATGTCGAGGCAGTCACAGACAGCGTCGTATGCTGTGAAGATGAAACGCTTGTCTTCTTGGAGGTCACGGTTGTAGCCGACGGTGATACCTTTGGTCATGGTTAAGAGTGCAACTAACTGGCCATAGACGCCGGAGACTTTGCCACGAACGAGTTCGAGCATGTCTGGATTTTGCTTTTGCGGCATCATGGATGAGCCGGTGGTGTAGAGATCGTCGAGCTTGATGAATGAAAATTCGGTGGATGCGTAGATGATCCACTGCTCTGCCCAACGCGAGAGGGTCATTGCGGTCATGGAAAGCGCGTAAACGAAATCGAGGCCAGCGTCGCGCGATGCGGTGCCGTCGATTGAGTTCATGGATGCGGGACCAACACCGAGCGCGTCCGCGGTGATGTTGCGGTCGAGTGGGAGTGACGAACCGGCAATTGCGCCAGACCCGAGTGGGTTTTCTGGGTATGAGTGAACGAGAGCAGAAAGACGTTGCTGAGCGCGGTCGATTGCTGCGACCCAAGCCATGAGCTCGCCGCCTGCGACGATGGGTTGAGCGCGTTGGAGGTGAGTGTATGAAGGCATGACGACTTCGCCATCTTTTTCGGCGAGGGAAACGTAGGCTTCAATGAGGTTGGTGTATTTCTTGTCGATCTCGTGATATGCGTCTGCGATCCAGAGCTTGAGATCGAGTGCAACTTGGTCGTTACGCGAACGGCCGGTGTGGAGCTTGCGACCTGCATCGCCTGTTTTGGCGACGAGTGCAGCTTCGACACACATGTGTACGTCTTCGAGTTCGACGTTCCAGCCAGTCCAGTTGTCACCTTGCTCGTCGATTTCGGATTCGATTTCGGTGAGGCCACGTGTGATCTCGGCGAGGTCTTGATCCGTGAGAAGATTTTGAGCGCGGAGCATGTTTGCGTGTGCGAGTGAGCCCGCGATGTCTTGTTTGTATAGACGGGTGTCGTAGTCGAGTGAGGCTACGAAGCGAGCGGCAAGTGGGTCGGCAGCAGAACCTTCGCCTGCTTTTGCGTGTTCCCAAGGCTTAACGACTGGTGACGATTTGGAAGTTTCATTGCTCATGGGGTCATTGTAGCTGGAATAGGGGATTCTGGCCTGTGGTGGATAGGATCAGAATTTAATGGGAATGAGTTGACCAGTGTTTTCAAAATTGCGGAGCTGATCGAGGTATGGGGCATGGTCGATGTCGTTAGATTTGAGCCAATCGGGGTTGTAGAAGGTATCGAGATAACGGGAACCGGGATCGCAGATGACGGTGGCGACATTGATGGGTTGGGATTGCTGAGATGCATGTGCGATGTATTGGAGGGAGCCGTAGACGTTGGTGCCGGTGGAGCCGCCGACTTTACGATCGAGGATGGATTCGAGCCAATGGATGGTGGCGATTGATGCAGGATCGGGGATTTTAAGGACAGTATCGATGACTGAAGTGACGAATGAGGGTTGCGGCTTCGGCTGGCCGATGCCTTCGATGCGAGAACTGTGAGATGAGCGAAGTTCGGAATCGCGCGTGGAGAAATAGTCAGCGTAGACGGAATGATCGGGGTCAACGACGCAGAGGCGTGTGTTCTTATATAGATTGTGCTGATAGCGGATGTAGCGACCAATGGTGGCGGAGGTGCCGCCGGTGCCAGCAGACATGACGACCCAGTCGAGGTTGGGGTTAGGTTCAAGCTGCATTTGCTCGAAAAGTCGTTCTGCGATGTTATTGCTGCCACGCCAATCGGTTGCGCGCTCGGCGAAGGTAAATTGATCCATGTAATGGCCGTCGAGTTCGAGGGCTAGCTTGGCTGCTTCCTCGTAAATATTGTGTGGCGGAACTTTGTGGGTTTTGCCGCCATAGAACTCGATTTTTTTGATCTTTTCCTGAGCGGTGTTTTTTGGGATGACCGCTATGAATGGGAGACCGAGCAATTGAGCGAAGTATGCTTCAGAGATGGCAGTGTTGCCTGAGGAGGCTTCGATGATGTGAGTGTTTTGTTTGATATGCCCGTTGGCGAGGCCGAAGAGGAAGAGGGATCGAGCGAGGCGGTGCTTGAGTGAGCCTGACGGGTGAATGGATTCATCTTTGAGATAAAGGGTGGAACCTTGGAAACAGGGGAGCTGGAGTTTGAGGAGATGGGTGTCGGCAGACCGCTGATAGTCAGCGTTGATGCGTGAAATGGCATGACAGTGCCAATCGAGCTCGGCAGCCGTCAAGGAGCGATCGGGGTATGGGGCGGACTGATGAGGCAAGACTGTAACTCCTGAAATGACAATAAATTGCGAAACGATCAATTCATAAAAACTACATACACAATCGCATATACGGCCTTGTAGATGTCGGTTAGATTCGTTATACCAACGGAATTTTGATGAGACAGATTAGGTTATCTTAAGGCTATAACTCATCCTCATCGGGTGCATTGGGGTCATGTCGTTTGAGGTAGAACATGGAGTCAGTGGCGCGGGGACCAACGAGGTGGAGTGAGAGTGGGTATTTGGGGCTGCTTTCGAGGTAGAGTGAGAGCAGATGCGTGGCGAATTTGATCTGGTTGTCGATGTTCTTCTCAATACGCGCGGTGTCAGTAGGTGAGAGGAAGGTGGAGGTGAGGAAATCCCAGTTTGGATCGAGGCGAACCATGAGGTGGCCTTCGTCCCATTCAATGGGGTAGCCATGGACATAACCTTCGCCAGTATTTGGGGGATGGAACCAGTAACAGATGAAGCGATCCTTGGAGACGGTAGACGTATCTTGTGTGCCACCAAGGAGTAAGCGAGCATGCGAAACGCGAATTGGGTTATTGCCGATGCGTTTTCTGGCAATCCAGGCATGACGTTCGAAAGCGTCATAGAGGCCGACGTGAGCGTAGCTGGTCACTAGCTTGTCGGTGCAATATTTCGGATTGACCTGCTTCTGAGCAGATTGATCGAGGGGGTTAGACATAGGCGATCCCTAGGGTGAAACTGACCATGCGAGGGTATTGTAGTGGATTGTGAGAACGGATAAATCAGACTGGGGATTGGGAAGCTGTAATTTGAGCCAAATAACCCCCATTTTGTGCACGATGAGAGGTGAATCACACCCGAAGAAGCTACAAGAAGGTATGATTGTCCATCAGTCGTATGAGCCGATATCCTATTCGGTGAAAAGCTAATATGGGCTCTGATGCCCTGCAGGGGAATAATTTCAGAATTTTGAGACAATCGGAGAGTTTATCAATGAGCGATGCTCCCATTATCACCGGCCCAAAATCAGTCGGTGTACTAAATAAAGAAGACGATGGCATGGTTACGCTTAAGGTGCCTGGTACTGATTATCAGTTCAAGCTAGTGCCTAAAGGTGAAACGACCTCCAGCAACGGAGAGATGATCAGCGGCATTATCAGCGCTCAAGCAGAGCGTGTGGATGTGATTACTGCTGGTGGTAAATTTGTTGAGCCGGTGTATGGTCGCCCACGTCGTGTACAGGGAATGATCACTGGCGGCGATGTGGCTGCAAACGTGATTATCGTCAATGCTGGTGGCGCTGTTGTTCATGCGAAACTCATGGACCTTCAGAAAGCTGGCGATTTTATGATTGGCCAGAATGTCAGCTTCGATGTTAAGCCTGGCTCAACTTTCGAGTTATCGAAGTAACATCTGTTCATCACGCAATCATTTATCGCTCATCAGAAAGCAAACACCATGTCGGAAATCATGAAACGAATTCTGGTCACTGGCGGCGCCGGTTTTCTCGGCTCTCACCTTTGTGACAGGCTTGTTAAAGCTGGCCATGATGTGATCTGCCTCGACAACTTTTTTACGAGTCAGAAATCTAACGTCGTACATTTATTACAAGCGCCTAACTTCGAGTTAGTTCGTCATGATGTAACTCATCCGATTTGGCTTGAGGTTGATGAAATCTACAACCTTGCATGCCCTGCCTCGCCGGTACATTACCAGTATAACCCAATCAAAACGATGAAGGTTTCGGTAATGGGCGCGATCAACATGCTTGGTCTTGCTAAACGATGTGGTGCTAAGATTTTCCAAGCTTCGACATCTGAAGTATATGGCGATCCCGATGTGCACCCACAACCTGAATCATACCGCGGCAGCGTCAACCCAATCGGCGTTCGCTCATGTTACGACGAAGGTAAGCGTGCAGCAGAAACATTGTTCTTTGATTACTACCGTTCAAACAATGTCAATATTCGTGTCGTGCGTATCTTTAATACTTACGGCCCACGTATGCACCCATATGATGGGCGAGTTGTTTCGAATTTTATTCTTCAAGCACTTAAAGGCGAAGACATCACCATCTATGGCGATGGTGCTCAGACACGCTCATTCTGCTATGTCGATGACCTGATCAACGGTTTTCTTAAGCTTATGAACGGACCTGACGATTTCGTCGGCCCCGTAAACATTGGCAACCCGGGTGAATTCACAATCAAGCAACTTGCGGAGATGGTGATCAAAAAAACCAACTCTAACTCCAAGTTAATCCATATGCCGCTGCCTGCAGATGATCCAACACAGCGGAAGCCTGACATTACGTTGGCAAAGAAGCATCTTGATTGGGAGCCACAGGTTAAGCTTGAAGAAGGCCTTGGAAAAACAATTGAGTACTTTGCTTCACTGGACCTCTCCAAATACCGCAAGCCAACGGATCACACGGCACATAAAAATACCATTGCAGATCAAGGCAACTAAAATCGCCAATCAATTGAATTCGACACGGCTCACTCTTCAGTGGGCCGTTTTTATATGATAAATATGCACTTTCGCCCATTTTTTTGAGTACTTCGACCAAACCTTTAACAATTCGAGCACACGTTCAAATCCCGATAGGAACAAACTTCTGAATGCATTATGCTGATGGATATAAATTCAGCACTTATGGATGGGTATTAAATATGAGCATTTCAACGAATCTATTTGACCTGACAGGAAAAGTCGCATTGATCACTGGCGGTGCAACTGGCATTGGCAAAGCTATTGCAAAGGCATTTCTTGATCATGGCGCGAAAGTTATGATCGGCTCAAGAACGCTTGCCAATGTTGAACAAACGGTCGCTAAGTTTTCTGAAGATTACGATATAAATCACGTTGCTGGCGTAAGCTTAGACGTCACTGATGACAAGAGCGTTTCTGATGCAGTCAATAAGACTATTCATCAGTTAGGTGGATTACATATCGTCGTTAACTCTGCTGGCATCATGTGCAAAAAACCAACAGTTGATTTAGCACCATATGACGTTAACAAACTATACGACATCCATATCACTGGTTCTTTACGTATCAGTCAAGCAGTCCAACCAATCTTCGCAAGTCAAAATGACGGCGTCATCATTAACATTGCCTCCATTTCTTCATATGTTTCATTAACTGAAGTCACTGCTTACGCTGCTGCAAAAAGTGCAATGATGGGACTTACACGAAGCTTAGCCAATGAATGGGCAAAGTATGGTATTCGAACGAATGGGATCGCACCGGGTTTCGTGCCAACTGATTTAAACAAAAAATTAATCGAAGGCACTGATCGTGGCAGACGTATTCTTGAATCCACACCAATGAATCGATTTGGTACGAGCGAGGAAATCGCTGGTGCCGCTGTGTATTTATCTAGTAAAGCAGGTAGTTTCGTAAACGGACACACTATTGTTATTGATGGTGGATACCTAGCTTGCGGCATTGGCGACTCAGTCGCACCATGGCAAACCAATACATAATCATTTCCTTAGATTCGATCGGTTATTAGTTAGAAAGATGGGATATGTTCAGCAGGCATATCATGTCCACATTCAGGACACGACGGACCATTAGAACCGCGAAGATCATAACCACATTTTTTACATCGAGAATACGGCGAACTTGACGCTTCTATCCACGCCCTGATTTGATCAATTTGTTTTGGTGATAAATCTGAATATTTCAGATGCAATACAAGTCCTACCATGAAGAGGTGAAGATCCAAACGTCTTTTCTGCCAAACAAAACCGACTTGCCACCAAGGATAAAATCGTTGAGGCATACCGGTTTGTGTAAAACGAACGCCATGTCTATTGAGCGTAATTTCCTGCGTAAGTAAATCTCCCCACTGTGATCGTTCTTCTATCCCCATCATGCGATAGCGTATATATCTATACAAATAGAAACCGAGTAATCCAAGCATAGCAAGGCTACCGATTGCCAATCCGCTCCACCATCCCAATTGCGACTCAGCAAACATCATCATCTGCCAACCCCACACAATTGGTGCAAGCAGCAATAGCCCGATCGTTAACATCAATGCTAACGATTGGTGCCTAGTGGCAAGGAAGCCGTGACGTTGTGAAGTCAACCAACCCGCTTTGAGATCAACCCGCCTATGGAAAAATACACGTTCCATACTCAGTCAATCGGACTTTCTAAGCTCTCCCCCAAGCTACTCTCCTATAAGTATTTTCACCCTACATATTGTGTTTTGATTACCTCTAAACAGATTTCATACAACTTACTTGCTTGAACGTTGCCATTATCATCAAGAAATCCTTGCCCATTGGACAATATCAAGGTAATTATTGTTATTGACAGATTGACATTCCGTGCACTTTCAGCTGTTTTTTCTCAAACACTTCATGTAAAGGAGCTTTATCATCGCTGCAAGTGAACTGAAAATCCAAACCGTCATCACTGCTTCGCCTGAAACATGCTTTGATCTTGCATGTAGTATTGATTTTCACAAAAGTCTTGATTCCAGTGCAGAGCGAATTATCGGCGGCAAAACGACCGGCTCGTTACAACTCGGTGATGAGGTGTGTTGGGAATCAACACACTTCGGTATCAAACAAAAATTTATTTCTAAAATCACCCAATTCGACAAGCCGAAATTCCTTCAAGACCAGATGATTGAAGGTGCCTTTAAGAGTTATGTTCATGATCACCACTTTACTGCTATCGATGAATCGCATACACGCATGACTGACATCGTCACTTACGAAGTTCCAATGTGGGCCATCGGTAGATTACTCGAAGTTGGCTTCATGCATAAATACTTACACTCACTCATTGAATCACGCTGCGAAGCGATCAAAGAAAAAGCACAACAACTTTCACGCAACACTTAAACACATAACCAATCAAATACATCAATTAATACAATGAAAACCAACGTCGTACTTTGGAGATAAGAGATGAGTACCCCACTAAATGAAAATCAGATTAGCCAAGCTCTAACCGAACTATCCGGCTGGTCATATGACGACAGTAAGATATCCAAGAAATTTCATTTCAAACACTTCAAAGAAGCTGTTTCATTTATCGTTCGTGTCGCATTCGAAGCCGAATCAGTCAACCATCATCCGACTATTAAAAACACATATGATATTGTAAAAATTTCTCTCAACACACACGATGCTGGTAAAAAAGTAACCGAAAAAGATATCGATATGGCCAAGCGTATCGAACACCTTGCTTGGACAGATAAAGCCTAAATACCTTTTAAAACAATTTAGTATTATGCATCCTTATCGTGACGCCATTTGTTGATTGGTCTCACGATAGGTTTGATGATCCTGCACACGGAATGACAACTCAACACCACCATTCACAACTTTCACATTCTCAATTCTTGCTCGCCTGCGATTCTCAATCTCCAATACAGGCTTAATTTCCATATATCTAAGCTCTTCAAGCCAACGTTCAACCTTTCTCAGATGCTCTTCATAATCACCCGCCCTACCCTTTGCATACTTCGTAGCTTTTTTTGCAGGAACAGGCAAACGACCTGCATCAACTGATAACAATTCAAGAACAGCAACGCCGCGTGGTGTTAGTTTATAATTCAGGTGAACAGTAAAATTCTGCGAAACATGATCATCAACATATTCAAAAGTAATTGCTAATCGATCTGCACTCACATTAAGCATCGGATGCTCAACTTCTTCAGGCATCTTCAAGCCACGCGTATCAAGCCAACCATCAAGCTGTTCTTCCATTAACAAGTTCAATTGCCTTTGAGACATTTTAATTCGCTCTACACGATTAACACGTTTATCTTCCGGAGCAATATTCTCTACTTCTGCAGTTTCTTCACGATTCAAAATCTGATCAAGTTCTTTCACAGACTGGCGATCACTCATGACCACCTGTTCATCAACCCTTGCATCCTGCTTCGACGCAACTTGCTCAACCGTTTCAAGAACAACATTCTTGGTATCTCTCAAATCTTTCTGAAAGACAGCATTCATCTTTTCTTTCAGATCATCGATCATCTCCGATCGCTCGACAACCGATGTCTCTTCAAAATACGCTTTATGCTCGCGATAACCCGCAGGCTCACTACGAATCAGCGTGTACAGCGTCACCCCTGCCACAACAACCATCATCGCCACAACAACAAGCCCATATACAAACCACTTCCCAAAACCGTATCGCTTGCGCACACCATATTCGGTTACGACATACCCTTGATCTTTTAGCACCAGAATGCCTCCACAGATTATTGAATCATCTCAATCAACCAATTCAGAAGCAGATCGTGCAAAATCAATTTCATCCACTTATCCACGATATGTAAAACCGTACGATCTATACCGATCAGGCAAGCACAAAACTCCCAAAATCTCATATAAAAAAACATAGCAAACCCCAACCATTGCGATATATTGTCACCATGAATACTCAACTTCTTGAAACGTTAACGACCATTCCAGGCGTTGCAGGTCGCGAACACCGCATCCGCCAGTTCATCCTCGATCAAACCAAAGATATCTTCGACGAAACCAGCGTCGACGACATAGGCAATCTCCACGGCCTCATCCGCTCAAAATCCTCAAACCCCTCACCAAAAAAAGTTATGATCGCTGCCCACATGGACCAGATCGGCTTCTTCGTTCGTCACATCGACGACAAAGGCTACGTCTACCTCCAAAACATCGGCATGTTCGATCCACGCAACCTCTTTGCACGCATGGTCACCATCTGCCCTGATCTCAACGATCCATCCAAAGATATCACTGCAACCATGAACCCCTCAGGCCTCCCCATCCACCTCTCACGTAACAACCCTGAATCACAAAAGAAAATCCCAGAAGTTTCAGAATTCATCGTCGATACAGGTCTCCCTATCGATCAGGTCAAAGCCAAACTTAAAGTCGGTGACATGGCTATCCTCAAAGCTCCACTCTACGAAGTCGGTGACCTTATCGTTGCACAGTGCCTCGACAACCGTGTTTCATGCTACATCGCAGCTGAAGCACTCAAACAAGTCAACAACAACGACTGTGAAATCCACATGGTCTTCACCGTTCAGGAAGAAGTTGGTCTTCGTGGTGCAGGCCCAGCCACATATGCAATCCGCCCTGACATTGCGATTTCACTCGATACCACATGTTGCTGCGACATCCCAGGTGTTGCATCCAAAGACTACGGCTCCATCCTCGGCGATGGTGTCGGACTCACCATCATGGACGGTGCTGCAATCGTCGATATCGAACTCCTTGAAGAATTCGAATCACTCGCCAACGCCAACGGCATCAAAGCGCAACGATCCATGCTTTACTCAGGTGGTACAGACGCAGGCCCAATGCAAAAATCAGACGTTGGCCACCGCATCATGACCCTCCTCACACCAGTGAAACACATCCACACCGTCACCGAAACCATCCACCGAGATGACGTCGATGCAGGCATCAAGCTGCTCAAAACTTACCTCGAAACCGTGAAGTAATCATTCACACCACCTCCCATTCACGACAATATCCGTCATTTACTCACCCACTCATCCACAAAAAAGTGAACACCTTCGGGAAAACTGGCTTTCAAAGGATCTCTTCTTCCCGAATTGGAGCTTTCTTCAGGTTTTGCTATAATTCTCGCTCACCCAGCGGGGTGTAGCTCAGCTTGGCAGAGCGCCTGGTTTGGGACCAGGAGGCCGTAGGTTCAAATCCTATCACCCCGACTTATACAAAAAGACCCACCATAAGGTGGGTTTTTTTGTGCGCATATCGAAGATGGGTTTGAACCTATAGCAGACAACAAGCAAAACGAAGTTGGCTTTGCCGGAGGCGCCGTGCTGCGGCGAAGCTCGCAAGCGAAATCCCATCATTTATCCCTGCAACAACTTACGCATTTCAAGACAAACAACGCGGTAGTATCCCACAAGCCACACAACCCCAATTCAGGTATCTAGACCAAACAAAATCGCGCCCAATGCTAATATCTTGCCCATCTACTTTTCAACCCTGCAAATATTACCTCCCGCACACCTTAAATCTTTATATCCCTAAAACCATATATAAAACATACTTACCACTATTTACTCCACTCTACATTCATCTCCAACCCAAATTTCATGTAAAAAAACCTTCCTGCCCACCTCAAATCTCCTTTTCAAATGATTATTTGAATTGTATATTTCAATTATGCAATTAGATCCCTACAACACAGATTCACTCAAAGAAGGCTCAAGCATCAAGATCTTCTCGCCCGAATTTGCTAAAGCGAATCGTCCAGAGCCGGAAATTGATCCGGAAAGCCCCACACGTGATCGGCTTCTACTTGCCGCTTGCCACGTCTTCTCCAAAAACGGCTACCACGACTCAACAATCTCAGAAATCAGCAAACTCGCAAAAGCAAACATCGCCGCCGTTAACTATCACTTTGGCGACAAGCAAAACCTCTACCTGCAAACGATCAAATACGCTTTCAAAATCACCACTGACAAATACGATCCCAACGGCAACCTCCCTGAAACTGCCCCCGCACGTGACCGTCTAACCGCACGCATCACCGCGCTGATCCGCCCCTCATTCGACCTCGGACCAGCCGGCTACACAAAAGAACTTTTCGCATGGGAAATGGGTGTACCCACAGGCCTCTTCGATCAATTCGTCAAAGAGGTACTCGAACCACTCAAAAACCAATTCCATGCCATGCTTCGCGAACTGCTCGGCCCCGACTGCACCCAAGATGACGTCCACCTCTGTGGATTCAGCATCATCAGTCAATGCCACTCCCCCCTACTACGCATGCACGTTCGCAAAATACTACTCAAATACCGACCAAGCGTTGCTGACGTCAATTTCATCATCGAGCATGTCATTGACTTCTCACTCGCAGGTATCGAATCACGCAAGCGCATAATTGCAAAGCGCAAGCAAACAAATGACTCACCTGACTCGTAAACAATAAATATTATTGTCATAACAACACAATAAAACACTCAATCACGCGTTATACCTCATTCCTCAAACCCTCGCCTGGATGAATCGGAAGAACAACACAATGACTTGCCAAAGAAACCATAATATATTTGCAGCTATTCTGCGCTTGCAACCAGCCAAGCCCTCACTCCTGCTGCTATCTTCAGCCCTTCTAATCAATGGCTGCAACTTCACGACCCCCATTCCAGACACTCCACTCAATCTCCCACAAGATTACTCGCAAACCACCACAGCCGAGCAAACATCCCCTCTGCCCGACCAGTGGTGGCAAACCTTCAATGACCCCGCTCTAAACCTCATCATTGAAGAAGCACTTGTTCACAACTTCAACATCCGCTCATCATGGGCGCGAATCGAACAAGCTCGCGCTACTGCAATCCAGGCAGGCGCAGCACTATATCCGAATGTCGATTTCACCAGCAGAGGTTCACGTACACGCAACGAAATCAATTCACCCTCCTCCCCCGGCCAACCAGCAAACACCACCTACTCAAACTCTTTCTCAGTAGGTCTTGCTGCTTCATATGAAATCGATCTGTGGAGTCGCATCCAAACATCCCAACAGGCATCTGTTGCCGAACTCAACGCATCAAAACTCGATCTTCAAGCCGCAGCAATCACACTCTCATCACAGATTACAAGTAACTGGTACAAGCTGATCGATCAGCATCAGCAACGACGCATCCTCAATCAGCAAATCGAAGTCAACGAGAAGCATCTCGAAGTTCTGCAAGTCCGATTCAATGCAGGCCTCATCGGTGCTCCAGACATTCTTCAACAGAAACAACTTCTCGAATCAACCATTGCTTCACGTTATCAGGTCGATTCACAAATTGAAGTCATCGAAAATCAGCTCGCCATCCTGCTCGGCTACCCACCCAATGAAGCGACCTTCGATGTTCCCGAAAATCTCCCCTCACTCCCACCACTTCCAAATACAGGTATCCCTGCGGACCTGCTCAACCGTCGCCCTGATGTTCTCGCAGCATACATGCGTGTTGAAGCATCTAACTATCGAATAGCTTCAGCTATCGCTGATCGTCTGCCCAAACTCAGCCTTACTGTTTCAGGTTCAACAGACGCTGCACATCTCGAAGACCTCTTCGACAATTGGCTCGCAACCTTCGCCGCCAACATCGCCGAACCAATCTTCGATGCAGGCCGAAAAGAAGCTGAAGTCGACAAGCAAAAAGCAATCAACGAAATCAACTTCGCATCTTGGAATCAGACAATCCTCACAGCTCTTCAAGATGTCGAAAACGCATTGGTTCAGGAAAAGAATCAGCAAAGCTATCTCGAATCTCTTCGGTCACAACTCAAAATCGCAACTGCTGTCGAAGAAGAAACGCGAAACAACTACTACAAAGGTAACGGCGACTTCCTCCGAGTCCTAAACGCTCAACAGTCGCTACAAAACCTGCAACGCCAAGTCTCAACAGCACACCAACAACTCATCGAACACCGCGTTTCACTCTGCCGCGCTCTCGCAGGCGGATGGGATATGCAAAAACCGCAACCACTCACAACAACCAAAACCAACTAAAAACAAACAACAAAAGATAAAACGAATACATCTATATAAAAGATGACTCACGGAGCATACGGATGACAACTACAGCTTCCCCCAAACAACACACAGAACCAAAACGCAAGAAAAACGTTTTTCAAAGCGCGATCGCAATCACAATTCAAACCCTCATCACACTCGCAATTATCGCAGGTGGGCTCTTCGCCGCTCAATACCTATTCATGACTGCCCCAAAAGCAGATAAAAAAGCTCGCGAAGTAAAACCAGTCCTCGTACAGACGCATGCTGTCAACACAACTAACTTCACCGTCCAGATCGAAGCCTTTGGCTCCGTTGAAGCTGCACGCTCAGTCAACATTCAGCCTCAAGTCTCAGGCATCATCACTCACATCAACCAAGACCTTGTACCAGGCGGACGCATTGCAAAAGGTTCAGTCATCTGCACCATCGATCCAGCTGATTACCAAATTACCATCAAACAGCGACAAGCTGATCTCATCAAATCCAAAAACGAACTTGCCATCGAGCAAGGCCGCCGCAATGTCGCACAACGTGAATACAACCTCCTCAACAAATCTGCTTCACCTGAAGATCTGAAACTCATTCTCCGAGAACCACAACTTCAAACCGTCGAAGCAAACATCCTCACTGCACAGTCCGCTCTTGAGTCTGCTCAACTCAATCTTGATCGCACAACCATTCAAATGCCTTTCAACGCAATCGTCCGCACTAAAAACGCAGACCTCGGCACACTCGCTTCACAATCAACAAACATAGCATCCGTTGTAGGCACCGATGAATTCTGGGTTCGTCTTCTCATTCCGACACGTGATCTCAAGTGGTTCATCAATAGCGATATTACCGACCCACAGATCAATATCTTCAACGACTTTGCATGGAACGGCCAAAGTCGTGACGCATCACTCATGCATCTCGTCACCGATCTCGATGACGGCGCACGCATGGCTCAAGTACTCATCAACGTCAACGATCCACTCACCATCAAATCTGAAAACGCAAACAAACCACAACTACTCATCGGCATGTATGTCCGCGCAAACATTCAGGGTTCAACCCTTCATGACGTCTTCGCCATCCCAAACAACTCCGTTCATGACAACAATACCATTTGGGTTCTCAAGCCAGACAGCACCTTGGACATTCGCACAATCACACCGATTTGGCAGGACAAAAACACCACTGTGTTTAAAAACGTCCTCAACAACGGTGAAAAACTCATCGTCAGCCAAATCATCACACCTATCCAAGACATGAAACTTCAACCCGCCAAGTAATCTGACACCACGCTCCATGACACAGTTTTACTCAACGAAAGATCAACATGAAAAAGCCCAAACTACATGATAGCGAAAGACGTGGCCCAATCGCGTGGATGTCTACAAACCCTGTCGCAGCGAACCTCATCATGGTCGTTCTGCTCATCGGCGGCATCGTCTTCATGCTAAACTCGAAACAGGAAATCTTCCCTGAATTCGAACTTGATTACATCAGCGTAACCATCGCATACCCAGGCGCCTCACCCGAAGAAGTTGAAAACGGCATCGTTCTCGTTGTCGAAGAAGCAATACGTGGCGTCGACGGCATCAAAGAAGTCAATTCCTACGCCAATGAAGGCTCCGCGCGCGTTCAAGCTGAAGTACTCACCTCTGCAAACAAGCAGCAAGTTTATCAGGACATCAAAGCTGCCGTGGACCGTGTAACAACACTTCCCGAAGAAGCTGAAAAACCCGTCATTTCAATCATCGCGCGACGCAATCGCGTCCTTGATGTCGTTGTCTCAGGCAACGTCAGCGATACCATTCTTCGCGACACTGCAGAAACCGTTCGTTATCGATTGCTCGAATCAAACACGATCACGCAAGTTGAAATGAACTGGATTAAGGATCATGAGATTCGCATTGAAATTCCCAATGACACGCTTCGCTCATACAACCTCACTTTAAGCCAAATCGCTTCACGCATTCGCAACAGCGCAATCGAACTTCCCGGCGGTTCAATCAAAACCTCCTCAGGCGAAATCCTATTACGTATGGATGAACGTCGTGACTACGGCACCGAATTCCTCGACATCCCAATCATAACAACTCCCAATGGCTCAATCCTAAAACTTCGCGACATTGCAACCATTTACGATGACTTCGAAGACACAGACATCCAGTTCCTCAACAACGGCGTCCCTTCTATAGGAATCACCGTCAACCGAGTCGGCGATGAGTCTCCTCTTGCAGTCTCCGCCGCAACCTACGAACGCATCGATGCAATTCGAGCCTATCTTCCTGAGGGCATCGAAATCACGGTATCTGAAGACGATTCAATCATTCTCAAACAGCGTATCAACCTGCTTCTCCGCAACGCCTTCATCGGCCTCGCACTCGTCTTTGGCCTCCTTGGCATCTTCCTCGAAATCCGCCTCGCCTTCTGGGTCATGATGGGCATCCCAATCTCATTCCTCGGCACATTCCTCTTTCTCCCCGCAGGCGACATTTCCATCAACATGATTTCACTCTTCGCTTTCATCATCGCACTCGGCATCGTCGTCGATGACGCGATCGTTGTTGGTGAATCTGTATACGAGTACCACCAGCAAGGCATGTCATTCAAAGACGCTGCTATCAAAGGCGCGAAAGACATCGCCATACCGATCACTTTCTCAGTACTCACCAACATCGTCGCATTTATCCCCATGGCTCTCGTCCCTGGACCAATGGGTAAGATCTTCCGCGTCATCCCATTCGTTGTCATTTCAACTTTCGCAATCTCACTCTTCGAATCACTCTTCATCCTCCCTGCTCACCTTGCTCACCAGAAGGAAAAACAATCACGATTCGGCAAACCAATCCATAACATGCAGCAGGCTTTCAGCCATGCATTCGTTAAAGCTGTTAAAACAACCTACCAACCATTCGTCAAACTTTGCCTCAACAATCGCTACGTCATTCTCTCAATCGGCACAGCAACACTCTTAGTTCTCTTCGGTTACATCGGCAGCGGTCGCATCGCCATGACATTCATGCCACGCGTTGAATCCGACGTTTCGCAAGCCGTCGCCGTTCTTCCCTATGGTTCCCCATTTGAATCATCCCAAAAAATCAGCGAAAAAATTGTTGAAGCTGCAAGTAAAGTCGCTGATAAAAACGGTGGCGAAAAACTCTTCGAACGTTCTCACGCAATGATCAACAATAACACGGTCACCGTCACCGCAATCCTCACCGATGCAGACACACGACCAATCTCAACCGAAGAATACACAAAACTTTGGCGTAAACAGGTCGGCCAAATACCCGGTCTCGACTCCCTCTCATTCGCATTCGACCTCAGAGGCCCCGGCTCCGGCAAATCACTCACCGTTAAACTCTCTCACACTGATCTCGACGTGCTCGAAAAAGCATGTGCGAAACTCGCAGCTGAAATCGAAAAATTCCCTGTCGCTTCTGGTGTCAGTGATGGCTTCCAGGAAGGTAAATCACAACTCTCATTCACCATGACCCCACAAGGTCGTGCCGCAGGTTTAACCTCAGCCGACGTCGCTCGCCAAGTCCGTAACAACTTCTACGGCGCCGAAGCAATTCGCCAACAACGTGGCCGTAACGAAATCAAAATCATGGTTCGTCTCCCCGAATCAGAACGTATATCTATCCATCAGTTAGACAACCTGCTCTTGCGTACACCAGCCGGTTACGACATCCCACTCAAAGAAGCAGTCAGTGTCGAAACCAGTCGCGCATACACCAGTATCGATCGTCGTGACGGCCATCGCATGATCAAAGTCACCGCAAACGTCACACCCGATGCAGAAACTCAAAAAATTATTACCTCGCTCACTGAGAAAACGCTCCCCGATTTAGCTCACGAATTCCCCGGCCTCAACTACTCCTTCGGCGGACGTGAACAGGATCGGCAAGACTCCATGAAAGCACTCATGCTTGGCTTCGTCCTCGCCGTCTTCGCAATCTACGCACTACTCGCCATCCCATTCAAATCATACCTCCAACCAGCCATCATCATGGCTGCAATTCCATTCGGTATCGTCGGCGCAATCATCGGGCACATCATCATGGGCTACAATCTCTCAATCATGTCCATGATGGGCATCGTCGCACTCTCCGGCGTCGTCGTCAATGACTCACTCGTCCTCATCGATTACGCAAACAAACTTCACCGTGAAGGATACAGTGTTCTAGATGCTGTCACCTTCGCAGGTGTTCGACGTTTCCGTCCAATCATGCTCACAACCCTCACCACCTTCTTCGGCCTCGCCCCAATGATCTTCGAAACCTCAATTCAAGCGAAATTCCTCATCCCCATGGCCATCTCACTCGGCTTCGGCATCCTCTTCGCAACACTTATCTCACTCGTCCTCGTCCCATGCCTCTACGTCATCATCGAAGACCTCAAAAACATCTTCCTCGGCTGCCCAATTGAACGGTCACACGATGAAGACGCTCTCGAAGAATTGCTCGCCAACTAAATCGAATCAACAATTAATCTATCCCCGAAAAGGCTGTGTATTTACTGCACAGTTTTTTCTTTTCATTCATTCTTCCAACTTCGATATCGTCTTTTCGATCTCTTCCAAGCTCGCGTACTCACCCACCTCAACCAAATGCTTTTTCGCTCGATCCCTCAAATCAACCCATCGACCAATCGCAGCATCCAATTCCTCATCACTCACCATAAGCAGATTCACATCTTCAAACACAATCTCCTCACCCAGTATCTTCTCCATATGCTCATAACTATAAGCCCACTTCGGTGCAGGCCTCAAAACAACATCACACTTCTTCGCCTCAACCCCGCTCGGCAAACGATACCCATTCATGCGCCATTTCAATTCCTGCCCCACTCGCCCCTGATGATGCGTGACATATGAATACTGATCATACTCTTGACCATCAACACGCAAAAACACACGGTAACACCAATCAGACTCGACGCGTCTCTCAATCCTAAACGTGACATGTTCACAATTCTTCCAAACATCAGCTAGCTTCGTACTATTTCTCGCAAGCACAAAATCCGCATGCCACTCATAATCTTTACCATCAGTCAACCACCACCCACTTTCTGTTTGACGACGTGTCATCACAAACTTATCACCACTATGCGCATACGGCGCATAATACTCCGTATCGCCCACCCGCTTATCCATCCGTATCTTCATCGCACTGACACACTTCAATTGCTTTCGAACCTTCACCGCCTTCTCTTCATCATCAACCAGCTCCGCCACTGGCTTCTCTTCAACAAACTCGACTTTATTCCCATCAATCAATACAACATGATTAATCACCTGTGTCTGCCCACCCAAATCCAACTCTACCTCAACAAGCAAATTCATCTGCATCTCTTCACCCTTAGATCGCGCAGCCACATCCTTAATCCCATCACGAAACTGTCGCATCAATTCCCCCTCATCCAACCGACTCACCCCAACAATTGAAGCTTGAAATTCCTTCAGTTCATCCACCTCAATCACTTCATCCCCAAGCTTCAATCCCTTCAATCTCATACGCCACTCAACACCTCCCCAATTCCTCCCATTCGTTGATCGACTCCCCCTTCGCACAGCCGAACCGCGCATCCGCAAACTCATCGGCGTCCCCTCATACCAACCATCCACAAACGATTTCACCCCATTCATATACTGACTATGAACTTTCATCCGCGTCTCATACAAATCCGCCGCGCAAACCTTACGAGGCAACCTCACCTGCCAATGACGACACAACAATTCAACCCACCGCTTCTGCTCTTCCTCACTCAAAAACCCCTTCTCATGCAGTTCAAAAAGCGTTACCCCCCAATCATTCTCCCAAGTCACTCCCTCAACTTCACTCAAGTCCAGCAATTTATTTCCCATCCCCTCATACAACATATCATTCCTCCCACCCCACATAGCGACACCATTCTTTAACACAAAACCCCACGATCCATCCCATTCCAAATCCTTCTCCGCTGCTAAGCGCAAGATAGTCTCATTCACCTCACCCCACTGCCCATCCAACGTCCAAGTATCCCCCTTTGGCTCGCCCGCAAGCACATCATTCAAAATCGCCCCCCACCACTTCCACGTCTCAGCCTCTGTATCATGCGCCCGCGCAATCTTAAGCATTCCATCTCTTACCAAACCCCACTCCTCCACCTTCATCTGCCCCGCCCCAACACCCACACGCTTCCACAACTCTTGACTCACCCCATCAACATCAAAACTAAGCGTCGGATTCTGCATCTCAAGCACCAACAACCACACAGGCTTCTTCCCATGCGCACCCTTCATTTTCCAATACCCCCAACCCATCACACCAATCCCACCAACTCCACTCATCAGCAGCAACACACCCAACCACATCACCCACTTCCTTTTCTTCACATTCCCAACTCGCACACGCCGCCGCTTCTCACCAAGCTCAGCTCCACACTCCGCGCACACCTCCCCTATCCGTTGATTAGCCTCACGCATATCCTTCTTCATCCCCACCAAATCATATCCACACTTCCTGCAAACAGGATGATCATCAACCTTCTTCCCCCACCACCCAATCACCCACATCAACATCCCCACGACAACGCAGCTCACAAGAAAATATGCCCAGAATATCAAATCCATAACCCATTAATCCCAAAATAGTTTTATCGAATTAAAAGAACATCCCCATACCGCCATTTCGATCCTCGTCCTCATCCTTCTCAACATACACTCCATCCGTCTCAATATACGCTTCAACTTCTTCCGTCTTCTCAACAACCCCCTTTTCAACCAGCTGCTTCAAAATCCGAGGTCCAAGTTCCACAAGCCCCAGCGTCTCACGATCCAAATCCTCTTGTTTCAGCCTCAAAACATGTAACCCCTCATATACAATCTCATTCCCCGCAATATACTCCATATGCATCTTCTGCATCGCATACTTCGGTGCAGGCCTCAGTATCAAATCAACCTCTTCAACCTCCAAATCCTGCGGCAAAACAAGGCCCTCTGACGCCAACACAAAACTATCTCGACCTTGCCACAATTCGCTACTCAAAATAACATACTCATCCTGCTCATACTCCTCCTCCCCAACACGCAGTACCACCTGATAACACACCTGCTCTTCCTGCTCTTCCAATTCCACAACCATAAACCGTATTTCAGAGCCGGTAGTACCATTTCTCATCTCATCATTAAACCGTTCATAAAACGGCCTACGCCCCCCGCCTTCAGGCACCAATAATACAAACCCATCAACACAATCCGCCCCTATCTCATACTTAGACGTCTCACGCGCATCAAACACAATTAGATCTTCATACTCACCTGTTACATTCTTTTCGTTCTGCCAATATTCTATTCCCTCCCGACGACGCTTCTGTACCGCTTCACTACCACCAAGCAAATAATAATTCCATGAAATATTCTTATAATATTCAACACCTAAATGTGCTGCAATCACAGGTCGCAACGTAATCTCATCATACTCCTCATATACACCCTCCTCTGCATCTTCAACAAGCATAAGATCCGCCGCCGCTTCCCCATTCCCCACCCACTCAAACATAAACTTATTCGAATAAGCCTGGCGTTTATACACCGCCCCACCCTCTTTCGGCTGCACCTCCACATCACAAACAAGCTGCAATTCATGCAGTTCCTCTTTATCTAGGTCACGTAGCCCCTCAACTAACTCGCGCTTAGGCAACCAATAAATATCACCATCATTTCGCTCCATCACACCATCCCCCACCAATCTGCAATCACCTACAATCTTCCCATCAAGCAACAATTGGCACTTCACAAACTTAATCGGGTTCGTTGCATACCCCGAAAACCCACCATCATAGAACTTCTGAAAATTAAACTCACCATACCCCACACTATCATTCCACGCTTCCCATGACAGCTTACTTGGCCACTTTAACTCATTCTTGATTTCAATCCGACCCACCCATTCCTCCCAATCCTCATCACTAAGCATCTCTCGACGATCCAACTGCAACATCATTGCACCAAACTCATAGATCCACTCAACTTCTTCATCCTTCAACCGCAACATCAACCGTTCTTTAAGCCTCGCCCAATCCTCATCATCTAACTCATTCATAGACACTCTGCGATCCAACTCAAACATCGACCAATACCAAAGCTCACCTCGGTAAGTCGCCGTCGCATCATCCACAAGCATCCCCCCCGGCTTCAAACTATTCCAACTAAAACCCTTCTTCGTCATCACAATCGGAACAAGCCATCCCAACGCCAAACCAATTACAACCCAAAACACCCACACCCGCCTCACGCGATGCCCCATCTTCACCCCACACTTCAGATCACCCAACTCATGCCCACACTCCGTACACTTCGCGTCCTGCCGATTCGCAAACGACCGCATATTCTTCGTCATCCCAACCAGATCATAACCACACTTCCCACACAAAGGATGATCATTAATCCGCTTCCCCCGCCACGCCCAAACCATAAAAAACACACCAACAAAAATGATTCCAAATTCAATCGCACACAGCAAAAACAACAACAACATGGAATACATCAGTAGCTCCCTCGAAATTTTACTTACTTCTTAACATTCACCCCCTCACTCAACTTCCTCCAAACTATCATACTCGCCCACCTCAACCAAATGTTTCTTTGCACGTTCTTTCAAATCAACCACATCATTCTCCCTCACCAGCGCAATATCGTCATCACTCACCATCAACACGTTCACATCCTCATAAACAATCTCATTCCCCAAAATCTCTTTCATTCCCACCTTTTGCGCATACTCCGGTGCGGGCCTCAAAATCAAATCGCACTGTTTCGCACTCACCCCATGAGGCAGCACATACCTTCCCAACATCATCGCTGGCAACCTCCCCTTACCATCACTCGTCACATAAATATCCTGCGCATATGCCTCCTCACCAACCTTTATCACAACCTGATAACACATCGGCCAATTAATCTTTCCCAAACCGACAAAAGATTCATCAACACCCATCATCGCTAAATCCCTCAAATCACCCTTCCCAAGCTGCCCCTGATTCATCGCAACCACAAAATAAAAATGATGCGCATAACTCGCACCAGACCACGACTTCAAAACCTTCTTATTACCAAGCTGCCCATCTCTCACCGTGTAACCCGCAACATAAGGCTCACCAAAACTCAAACTACCCTTATACATCAACCTCATCTGACTGCTAGGCACCAAATTCTCTCGTACCTGCCGAGCACCTTCCGAATCCATTACCAACTTCGCCACAGGCGTCTCCCTACCCAACTTCACCTTCACACCATCACTCACGAGTTCATATTTAAACGCAAGCGTCTTAACATTCGAAAACAATTCAACTTCCACTTTCATCCCCAACTCAACCTCACGCTCTTCTTCCTCACCACGAACCGCCGCCAATTCATCACGATACGCAATCAAAGGCTGCGAACTCGTCAACTTACTCATTAACATCAGCCCCCGCTTCATTTCCACTTCCTCCTCCTTCAACACCTCACCATCACACACCAACCTTCGCTTCTCCGCCATCAGCAAATACTGATACCGCTCAGGATGCCCATTCCCCAACCAACCCCGATCATCTTTAGAACCACCATAAACCTCTTTAAATTGCACCCCTTCCATATCATCAACATTCACAACATCAGGAAACTCAACACGCCAGCCATCCAAAAGCATCTTCGCCCAACGCCCCTTTTCCTCATCATTCAACAATCCCTCTTTATGGAGCGCCAATAGTGCCTGCCCCCATTCACCCTGCCAAGCAATTTTCGCATCCTCACCCAACTTAAGAATCGCATCAGCATAACCCGCCATCACCTTCGGATGCGTCCTCCCATACATCGGCACAAAATCGCGCATGCACTTACCCCACGATCGCTGCCACTGCACCTGCGTATCATTCGCCAAACCAATAAACAGTTTCTTTAACCGTTCACGATCTTCCGGATACAGCCCCTGATTCATAATCGCTTCATACATAATCTTTCCCCACAACTCACCACCACCATCACTCTCCCCTGTCACCTTTTCACCCATCTCAAACATCCCCGCAACGATTAAATCCCATTCTTCCCTGCTAAGCCCATTCGCCTTAAACACCCGCGCCCATAACTCTTCCTTCGCGCCCTCAACGTCAAAACTATATTCAGGTCGTTTCATCTCCCACACCAACAACCACGTCGGCTTCACCTTATGTGCCGCCGACAATTTCATCACGCCGCCTCCAATAACCCCACCACCCAGCAAACCAACCATCAGCACCATCACACCAAAACCCAACATCCATTTACGTTTCTTACGATGTCCAACGATCACCCCCAGCTTCCTTCCCAAATCCGCACCACACTCCGCGCACGCCTCTCCCTCACGCTTCGACACATTTCGCAAATCCACCTTCATCCCCGACAAGTCATACCTGCACGCACTGCAAATCGGATGATCATCTACCCTGCGACCCCACAATCCCTTCACTACCATCAACAACCCCAAAACAAGCAAGCACATAAACACAATCAGAATTACCATTGCCATCACTTGGTCCCAGCTTCATTTCAAACTTCAATTAGCCCCACATCATCACCAATCCACCCACCCCACATAACCAAGACGTTTAGGTACCCCCCAAGTTGCACCTCATTTTTTTTAATTCTCTCCATTCATAATTCATCCATCTAATACACCATTAGACACACTCCTAACCACCAATTCAACCACTAAACCAACGAACCACCACCATCAACACAGACCAATCCTATAACATTCAAAACGTTCAACCCACCTCATCTCTCTTATAAAATCTCTACCGCACAGTTTTCATCCCCCTCATCATCATAAAACCTCTCACCTCCCCACCCTTTATCAACACTCCTCCATCTCCCCATCCTCCCATCTCTCTATTTCCCTATTTCCCTATTTTTCTAATTCTCTAACCAACGATACGCTGTAGTGAAACAACTCAACTCAAAACAATGCACCACTCCTCAACCGCATACCTCACAACATTCTCTCCACCCCTCGTCCTACTTCTCTTCTCTTTTACCCAACCAACGACACGCTGCAGTGATACAACTTCCCCCCATAAAAACCTTCTACTACACACCCACCAAGCATCCCTAACTTCACGATCACACCCCCACCCGAAAATACATACCGAAAACCCATCCCCCCATTTAACGTACGCTCTAATCAAACAACTCAGCCTCACAATACACAAACCATACCACCACCAACACCTTCATTCCCCTGCACGTCATCCATTCTTTCCAACCAACGATACGTTCTAGTGATACAACCCAAACGACACACCACTCCTCAACCTCACCCTCCACAACCATCAGCCACAACATTTGCCATTCTCAAATAACGACACAAGCTAGTGAACAACTTTCCCCCTATAAAAACCTTTTAAAACACACCCCCACACATCCTCACCTTCACGATCACACCGCCACCTGAAAATATATCAAAACCCCATCCCTCCATTTAACGATACGCTCTAGTGAAACAACTCAACCTCACAAAGCACAAACCACCCCACCACCAACACCTTCATTCCCCTACACGCCATCCCCTCTTCCCAACCAACGATACGTTCTAGTGATACAACACAACCCAAACAACACACCACTCCTCAACCTCGCCCTCCAAAACCATCAGCCGCTACATTTCCCATTCTCAACCAACCAACCACCAACGATACGCTACAGTGAACAATTCAGCCCCAAACAACGCATCACTCCTCAACCGCATACCTCACAAC
Organism: Planctomycetota bacterium; assembly: GCA_016350165.1. Taxonomy (GTDB): domain Bacteria; phylum Planctomycetota; class Phycisphaerae; order Phycisphaerales; family Phycisphaeraceae; genus Poriferisphaera. Next base: position 1,820,144 of record CP066225.1, read on the forward strand.
ATTCTCTCCACCCCTCGTCCGACTTCTCTTCTCTTTTTCCCAACCAACGACACGCTGCAGTGATACAACTCAGTTCCCTAAACAACGTACAAAAACTTCAGCCATAAATTTAGTCGCTACCAAATGATCTTGATTCTCACTCACCATACCCCGCCTTGCCACACTTCCAACTAACCCGAAAACTGCTAACACCATATGAATCTGAGTCTCACTCACTCCGCCATATCACATTTGTGCGCACAAATTGTTCCGTCCATCGTTTTCGCGCGCACAAAAGCGCACAAAACTCACCGATTCCAAACCATTTCGACTCATTTCCAACCCATTTCAGCTCAAAGCGCGCGATTCTTGGCTCCGTAAAACCCCCTAGAAATGCACTTTTATGCGCGCAAACCCGTCTCCCCCGCGCGCTTTCGTGCGCAAATCCCCATCGCCCCAACGCGCTTTTCTGCGCGTCAGCACATCAACAAAAACAAATATCTATCCACCAGTTAGACCGCACATACACCAACCTGATCACCTTAAACAACCCATCTTCCCATGCCCGCAAAATCCATCTGAAACGAGCACACGAACCACAACACACACACTGCTAAAAATGCGCTATAAACTTCCAAATTGATTAGAACCAGGCAGAAACATCAGCTAATCTTTAAAACTCAAACACCTATCTCTTGGAGGAGAGAAGAATGATTCAACCAAGCCGGATCGGCAAAGCTGCCGCTGTATCTGCAGCGATCTCTTTAACCACAGTTACTTACAGCTACACATTCACCAACCTTAATGACATCATTGATAGTTCATACACCATCAATGACCTTGTCACCTCCGATCAAGGCCCCGACATCATCGTCGGCCGCACACAAACTCCACAAGGCAATCTCATATACAAGTGGACACCATCAACCGGTGCCATCGTTTTACCAAATCAGGACGCCCCACTGTATGCCAGTAGCAGCCCAAGCGTTTACACTTCCGACGATGGCAATACCCTTGCCTCCGAAGCTTTCGACGGTGGTCAATCCTCAACTTACCGCTGGTCCGCAAACAATGGGTTCAACTATCCCACTATCCCATCAAGTTTTATGCACAATGGGCAATGGTACGGCGCGCAAGAAAATGGGTCATCAGATATCTCTGGCGACGGCAGCACCATTGTCGGCAGCATCTTCACCGTCAACCAATTTCAGGATGACTACCTCAATCGCGCCTATCGCTGGACTGCCCACAACGACAAGGAATTGCTCAATGGCGCAGACAGCAACTACTTCTGCTCATTCGCTTTCGATACCTCACACGACGGTTCCGTCATCGTTGGACGCGGCTTCAACACCAACAACAATCAAAACACAGCCTACCGCTGGACCTCCCAAACCGGCGGTGTCAGCCTCGGCGATCTCGACGGCGGTAGCATATACAGCCACGCCAGCGCTGTTTCTTCCGATGGCAATATCGTCACCGGTTCATCAAAATCTGAACTCGGGTTAGAAGCATTCATCTGGACCGAAAATGATGGCATGATCGGACTCGGCGACCTTGATGGCGGCCAATATAACAGCCACGCTTACGACCTTTCAGATGATGGAAATATTGTGACAGGCATCGGTTATAACGATGATGGGAGTACCGGCTTCGTCTGGATTACGGATCAGGGCATGATGAGCGTACGTGAACTGCTCGAAGCCCAAGGGCTAGCCGATCAAATCGACGGCTGGAGTTTCGACAACGCTTACGTCAGCGATGATGGCAACTGGCTTTGGGGTCGTGGCAACGACGCAAACAACAGCGAAACCTACTGGTTCGCGCAAGTGCCAGAACCCGGAATGAGCCTTTTGTTGGGCACTGCTGCTGGGTTGCTGGTAATGCGTCGCAAGCGTGCATAATCGCAGATTGCTCAACAGAAAAACATCAGCATGAATTTACAATTCACTAAAAGCACTTGTGGTAACCACAAGTGCTTTCTTTACATAATCTCCTATAACTACGCCGATCAAATACCCTTAATTTAGCGCACAAAAAAAGACTCGCCGAGTGACGGCAAGTCTTTCTAACTAATGGACCATACTGGACTCGAACCAATCCATCTAAAAACTGTAATTTCAGCAGATTAAGCAATCAACATAGTTCAGACAATGCAATATCCGGTGCATTTTCAAAACAGACACTTCAAATAGCTCGAATCGTTGATTCCTTTTGCTCCGCAGAGCGAAAAATTGTTTTAAAGTGGCTACAGATGTTCTTTGATTCGCCATAGAGAACCAACTTGGCATTTAACGCAAAGCTGTGTGCGCTGATATCCGACAGATGGAATTACAATGTCCCCAGTCAACCAACAACCCCAATACTAATTCTTATAACTTCATGGATATCTAAACTTCTAAATTATTCTATTTTCCTATAACAATTCTTTGTTCTTTCGCCCATTCGATCCAATCTGAACGACTATCACGCAAAACGATCTCATCAAGTAACTCTCACAACTGATCATTCTTCAAACCTTACCGAACATAATTACGTGTAAAGTTGCCGATAATCTGAACATTGTTTGGATCTGCTTCACACGCTCTCTCGTAATACCCTTGCGTTTTGCGACCCGCCCCACGGCTTCGCTTGCTACGCACATGCTTTGAACCAAAGTAAGATTCATCTATTTCTATTTCTCCCGGGAAGAGATTTTGGCCTTCACAAAATTTGGCCAAACGCACACGGATTTTGAGGCAGATCGGGTTCACTGAACGCACAGACATACCGGTAAATTCAGCAGCTTGGATAGCGGTCAGATCCATTGAAAATACTTTGATCAGATGCCTGAAAATCTTCTCTGTGATTCGGGAACGGCAATAGTATCGGTTTATGCCTTGTTTCACAGGACCAAACATACCTTAAAGCATGATTCGCTTTCTAAGACCTTATACTTATTATTTCATTATCAACATGAACTTGTTCTCGCAGTAGATCTAAGATGTCTTTTGAATCATAAAGATGCCAACGTATAATTTTGCCATCATACATTTGAAGTATGCTAATTGCCTCACCGACATCCCGCAGCAACAAAAACTGATGATTTTGTTTGATCTGGTTCTGATCCGTCAAAGCTTGATAAACCAGCACAATCTCTGGGCAAATACCGCCAACCATAATACCTTGCAATTCAAGATCATTGATCGCCTGTTTGATCGGCTTACTTTCAACAGCACAACCTATAGCTGTACGTTTATGCGAATCAACTTCGAATGAGGTTGTCAGCATTTCTGAATCCATTAGTAAATACTCTTCAAGTTGATAGAGCATGGTCTCATAGCGCGGCTTACACCTAAATCATCCAAGTTGAATATAGCAGCATAACACCAAGTCGAAGGTAATGTAAGCAATGGAGTATTGATGACATTTTACCCTGCAAGATCTGCATATTGTGCATTCAATTCACCCTCCGCGATGAATGTATTAAACGGAGTTGATCCCTGTTTCCAGCAACAAACGACCAACACCCCTCACAAAGCGAGATTGCATGTAGTTTCTCTTCTGTCGTCTTTACATGAATTCTATATTAAAGGTCTATTGTTCTTGATCGCTTTAGTCTGCAAATTCGGCATCGCTGCGACGCCGGATGCACATATTCCATTTCACACCAACTACATTATGCTTGGCGCAACTCTTGTCCTCGCCTTTACTGGAGCAAAACGCTTTAGTGTTGATCATGCTATAACAATCATCTAGCCAAACAAATTCGAAAACCATATAGAAATTTCTTGAATTAAACAATTCTCGTATTATTTGCCGGCATCGATGATGCGTTATTGTATAGATTAACGATTCCCTTTGGTCTTAAATGTAACTAAACCGTCACTATGCCAATAAACATTGTATTACATAAAGCAACTACATACTCCCTCATAAAAAACACTCTAAGTACGCAATTACATAACCTTTACATCGAATACTCTTATGGCATAAATATTCTTCAACAATTGAATAGATTTGTGCCAACTTTAATCTACTACACACGAACTTTCACCAAAAGAAGAACGGCCAGAAGATTCTGACCGTTCTTTACAATTAGTACAATATTACCATACCCAGTAAATCATCTATTTATCTTTATCTGAATCAGAATAACGTTGGAGTACATCGCGTAACTTAAATTCACCTTTGACTGGGTTAAACGTACGAGCACGGTTGTAGATTAGGCCACCTTTGATGCCGACTAGGTTTTCGTCGTGCATCAAGCCTTGATGACCAAACTCATTGAGCGTAGCCATGTAATTAACGTAGCCATCACCACGTGTCGGTTGCGATCTGAAGATTTGTGTTGTCAGCCTCGGATCACTCTTCTTCAAATTATCCACACTACCCGGATAACTCGGTGAATAGAAGCCAAATGGCTCATCCGCATAACCTGGTGTATTTGAGAACGTAAATACAATTCGCTCTCCGTATGGCGTATATTCGTATCTTTCAATCAAAGTACCATATGGGTTTACAATGCCGAGAATATTGTAATTGGCATCCTGCAAAGCATATGTCGTGATATATTCTTCCATCTCAAAGCCAGAATAAATTCTAACGGTGCGACTTTCTACAAGCTCATCGACATAATTCAGTCCCCAGACATTTTGCTTGAGGATTTCATCACTATCATCACGTACTTCGATCTGACGCATACCTTCGTAGTAATAGTGATATGTATTGTCTAGATTATCACTGTTATGCACCTGCTTGATGATACGCTTACCAAGTGCATCATATTGATTGCTTTGAACAAGTGCACCATTCTCTACATTGCCTAACGTGTTACGGTGAGCTTTGTAGACCTGAGTCATGCGGTTCCAAGCATCGTAAGTGTATGCATACACACCATCGAATGTCATGTTGCCAGCAGCATCATATTCATAAGTGTTTTGAGCATAGCTATCGGTCACTTCAAAATCATCAAAGTGCTCAACTCGGTCGAAAGTGCCGTCACCATTGGAATCGGTACGGACTAAGAAGTCATCAACATAAGAGGTGGCTCCTGTTGAGAGCAAGCCAACCTGACCACCTTCATCGCCAAGACCTGTAACGGTATAACAAACAGAAGCACTATTCAGAGCTGAATCGATCGATGCATCATAATTGACTGATGCTGCTGACTTCACGATACGGACTTCGATAACACCATTCACACGCTGTACGCGAACCCACAGTTTGTCGGACTCTGTGACATCTGGGTAATTCGCACTGGTATATGTACCACTCGCATATTGAATTGTTCCGCCATTATCGATTGTGTAGGATCGTATCGTCGAGGAACTCGTTTTTTTGGTCACATCATTATGTGAGAAGATCAGTGCTTTAAAGTTATTGATATCTCTTGCACCAAACACGAGCTGCATCATGTGGGTATGGGTATCACTTGTTTTACGCTCAAAACTGAAGGTTGTTTCAAAGTCATCAAGGTATGAACCCTTCATGAGCAGTGGATATGTTTGATAGCCATAACTCCAAGATAATTGAACTCGGTTCTTCCCGCCTTCTGTGTTAAGTGGCATCAGGCTGTAGTTCGCCCAACGTCCCAAGAAATCTTGAGCGGTAAAACTATCCATATGCAGGAAGGAGTCGAACTTTACACCACTTTGCGTCGTGAACAAGCCAACACGACCAGCTGGATAACCATCAGGTATACTTCGCCACATCTTAATCGAATGAGCCCGACTGTTGGTGTAAAGGAACTGCTTCGAATTGAGCGTGACTGTGGTATTACCTGATTGCACCTCATTCTTTACGCCATTCTCGACATGGTAAAGTTTAACATATGACTGAGCCGCATTGTACTGCCTGACATAAAGCCAATAGTCATTCACTGATTTGTAGCCAAACACAAGACCCGCTTCAGCTCCGTCAACAGTTCCTGTTGGGAATTGTGTATAGCAGCCGATATTACTTTGCCCTGTTTCCGGCATCGCCAGCAGAATCGTCGCCTCTGAACCTGCAACATTCGTAACCTCAAGCATACTTGAGCCGCCGGAGTTAAAGACGAACTGGTCGCTGACATCTAGTTGCTCCCAATCAGCTGCTTGGGTTGTATTGCTGAATCCCGAGACAAAACGTGGATTACGACCTGCCAAAGTCTTGCGGTACTCATATTCATTGGCTTTATTTACAGCTTGTTTATGACGGACTTCTCTATCCTTATAAACATTAAGCTTTTTGATTTCCAGTTGATTACCAAGTTGATCAAGTTTCCATTCTGTCAGGTCAACAATACCAACCTTCTTAATGTCGGGTGATGTTGGTAAACCTGTAATGGTACCCGCTTCATAACCTTTCAGGCGGTGTAAATCATCGTAGCTGTAAAGGTGCGATGCTCTTGGATACTCAACACGGTCAGCATAGAGCCGATTCGATGCTCTATCGTATGCGTGATTAATATTAAAAATATCATCCACCACATCACCGTTATCATCATATCGTTCCCATTTGAGCTTATTGATACGGCTAAATCGATCCAGGTGTTCATCACCAGTAGAGCCTGCAAAATCAAGACGTACCTGTGGCTTCGGATAGGCCTTGGCAATCACACGTCCATCACCGTCACGCTCATATGAGACAATCACGTTCGCATCATCAGTCCCACGTGTTGCATTGCCTGAGATGGAGGTAATACGGTTAATGTAGTGAGAAAGACCATTTGCATCGCCTGCATCGCTATATAAGTAATGCACACCTCGGCCGTTCGGATACGTAATCTTCTTTAGACGCACACCTTTAACTGTGTCTGATCCATCTTCATATTCGTAAGATACCGTATGAGTAAAACCATCTTCACTTGAATCTGGTGTTTGAGTATTTGATGTCAACTGTCCAAAATCGTTATATGAATATACTGTTTCATTAACAGCTGTACCATTTTCTGGATCTGCATCATCGTAACTCGTTACTTTACCCAACAAACCACGCTTGTTGTAGCCATAGCTTAATGATTCCACTGAACCATCAACAGCACTATCCCATTCCGTCACTTTATCGAGCAGCAAACGTCCCAGGATATCTCTTTCAAATTCACGCTTAACACCACGCTGGTCTTTAGATGACGTAACCCGGCCAAAACGGTCATACGTCAATTTCACGCGGTCATTAGCATCCTCTGAATCTGGATATTGAATTTCTGTCAGCAGTGTATTGCTTGCAACATCAGAATCAGCCAAAGTCGTGCCGTAGACATATGTTGTCACCTGATCATCTGAATAATCACCATCTGCATTAGGATCGATGGCTGTAATCGTTTTGATCTTACCACCTGCCGTATACGTATACTTCGTAGCGCGGTTGACATCATTATCACGACTCATCGGCAGGTTACTGGATGAATTCCAAGTAGAAGACTGGTAATTTTCAATGACATAAATCTTCTGACCAATATCATTAAAAATGACTTTTGTACTGACCCCTTCCGGATCTGTCATTATTTGAGCCCGAACAACTATGTCTTGAGTGTTATACTCATGACTTGAGACCAAAACACTTGCAGTCGACGACGGGACTGATGCTGAACGTGTAAACGCAGCACCATCATTGTCACCATAATTCGCACTCGCTATTCGGTTGCCTTCTTGGTCATACCAATACGCAAGATAGGTCGCATGGGCATTCGCAGAATCCAGAGCACCCACCGTGCTTTGATCGTCATGTTTACGTGAATATGTTTCACTGGATAGAAGTTGCCCCGCAATATTGTATGCGTATTGCGTCTGCGTAAGAATTGTGTCTCCTGTTGTCAGCTTGACCTCTGGGTATGCCGATTCCGATGGAGAGTTATCGTATCCACTATACACCGCAACTTGGCGACCAAGATCGTCGTATTGGATCTTTGCAAACCGTACGCCATCACCTGCATTTCTTGACTTGATAACATTGCCTGTATCGTCATACCAATAGTTAGATGACAGGCTATTACCCACAACACCTGTATCCGGATTCACCGCGAACTTGGTTTCACGATATTTACGACCACGAGCATCGTACCCATACTCTGTTTTACTCAACAACGTGCCTGTTGAAGTCGTTTCTACCTTATCTAACAATTCCGTTTGTACATTTCGGCCAATATTGTCGTACGTACTCTTTGCATAACGTGCATATGTGTCACTATCATCAAAATTGCCATCTTGATTCTGATCGACAGCACCCGTACCTTCAACAACACGGCGACCTAACCAGTCATAATCGTAAACAGTAACAAGCTTATCGGTATCGCTTGCGTACCGAGTGATCTTGGTGATTTGCCCTTCATCTGAATATGTACCATTATCGTACTCATATTCCGCGACAATACGCATATCATTATTTGATGCACCACCAGCGGAAGGATCTGCTGATGTTGCGCCAGTATCATCGGTGCCAACATACTCTTTGACTAGATATCCTAGTTCATCATAAACATAACGCGTCACCGTACCATCCTGCGCTTCGTAGCGAGCTTTCTTACCTGTAACCGCATCATACTCATAATACGTTTCCAGATAATTATTGCTCACGCCAAGCTGGCCATCACCAGTTGTTCCTTCGCTGCCCATTGGGATGTCATGATAAACTCTTGTTGTAACGAGCTGATTCTTATCGTTGTAAAAATTCTCTGTCCATGACTCAATGTCAGCGGGCGTCGGATTCAAGCCATCAATTCCACCATCTGCCAAATCTGCGCAAACAAGCGTTTTATGCACTCGCTTACCATCTTTGCTTACCCACTGTATCGTGAATGATTCAGACATATAGCTTTCATGATTTGAACCTGCAACACTATATCCCTGTGCTGTTCTGAGTTGATCTAGTTCGTTATATGCACTATCAACATACACATAATGCGTGACACTCTGAATATTAGTTGCTGTACCCGACTTTATAACTTCATGTGCTGGCCCGACTTCGTAAGTCAAACGGGCTTTATGGTCATACTCGTAGATCCATCCCTGATGCAAACCCGCGTAGCTGCTGGAGACCCATGATGGATGTTCTGAAACACCGAGTGATGACACGATCGGATCTATAACCCTTTTGATGGGTTTACCGATGAACGGGTCATATTCGATATATGTAACAACACCATTCTCGTCTTTTCGCCATGTCAAATTGCCGAATCGATCGAATGCCTCGTAACGTTGAACGACCGCGCCTGAACCGTTTTCATCTGTCATAACGGTTGGCAAGATCGTAATACGTTCTTTAATGTTTGTAGAATTCTCATGCAAAACATACTGATACTCAGTTGTATTCTGAACCAACTGATCATCAGCATCTGGGTACTTGATAAGTTTCTTCAATCGAACCACAGGTTCATAACCTGTTAATACATTACCCTGATCATCTTTTGGATAATGAGATTCGTATTCTCTCTTTTCACTCAAGATCTCTGTTGGTGCAGTATATACACCACCATCGTAAGAGCCCTGCCCCTTCTGATATGAACGTTTTTCTATTTTGCCATGAGTACCGTATTCAAATTGCTCAATAATCCCATCATTTGACTTTAAATTTGTATAAAGTGGATTTCCTTTGTCATCTGTTATAACTTCGCCATTTCCATCGGTTTCTTTTTCCATCACATGGCTAGCGTTCCAATCTACCGGCATAGAACTATAGTTAATGCTACTATTATGTATCTTTCTTGTTTTTTTACCCTTCGAATTATATTCATAAAAAGTTGTAGTACTAATACTTTGATAATCATTACTGCTGCCAGATGGCAATTTATGATTCACCTTTTTTGACCGGTAGATTGGTCTATTATTTAGATTTCCATAAAATGTAGTTTGTGTTCGCGGCGGCAGGATCCCACCAGTACCCCCATTACTTGTACCTCGTGGTAATGACATTGATGTGCTATTTATCGTTGTGTTATACTTACCTTTCCTCACCGATGCACTATCTGACGTTTGCATCTTGGGATACGGGTTCATATTCGTATAACTAAACTGATCTCCTAAAATATTAGTACCACCTGAACTACCTGAACAAGAACCACAACCTGCCTTGGCAATCTCTTTCGAAATTGCTCTCTTATAAAACATATTCGCGGAACTATCTTGGGCATATTCAAATTGGTAGTCTGCAAATTTCAACCACTCTGCAAGCGGTATAGTATTGCTACTTTGTGTAGCATTTGCCATCAAACCTAATGATTGCATGCTACTTACACCACTGCTCTCTACAGACATCTGTCGGTACGCGTCTGAGTTAATAATGTATTTTATCTGCGTTCTAGCAAGATTATAGTTACTACCATCACCGCCGGCGTATTTGCCCTCATCATATTTATACATTGATATTCTTGACGCGGTATCCTGAAAATTTGTTTGCGCAGAGTTAGGCTCAAATACTTCCACCTTTTCAAGCATAAAATATTGATGATCACTCACAACATCCTCATAATCACCTAACTCCGAACCTAAATAGTACACTACTTTACCAATTTTCATCTCCTGATATTCATCATTGATTTTTATGTAACGGCTCATTGAGGCTTCTTTTAGCGTAAAGCCAAAAGCCGTTATTAAATCATACAAATCAGCGTAGCTATAGGTAATTAGGTCATACGCAACGCCATCATGCGGAAATATTCGCTTCAACTGTTTTGGGAAACCGCGTATCCACGGAATTTGTTCGATAATAAAGCCCTGATCATATGTTCTTTCAGACACACCTATAATTATGCCACTTGAATCTTCATATCTTAGAAAGGTTCCAACAGGAGTATGATCAGTAATACCTAATTCGCCATTATCATGCTTTACATAACCATCGTATTCAGCCTTATCTGATACGAACCCCCCTGACGGGTCGTCTAAATCACCATCATCACCGCCATCATCATAAAAATCACGGAAAATATATCTACCACCATTATATTGATATATATATTCATGCCGTACGATATCATGTGTTAATGAAATACCATCGCCATCGCCTTCTAATGTATAGGCACCGTTCTCATACACAAATACCTTAGTTCCATAAGGATGCAATGTGATGTAGATTTTATCTCCATCACTTATATCTACTATTTGATTACTGCTGTGCGTTTTCTCCCCTATACGTGGCATCCCCGGTGTATAAAGATATGGCCATTGCGTGAGAAACCATCCCGCACCAACATGCCCCTGCCCATTCTCGGTAAGTACAGTATAAGGATCATTATAATCAATATTTTTTATATCACTTGGATGTATTCTAGTAATACCAAACTGCGACATTCCCAACGGATCTGCCACATCAACTGCTGTGATATTTTTTCCACCAGACCCTAAAGTAACGGGGTAATCTGATTTCCCCTCACAAGAACCGTCATCACCAGAATCAATACTCGGCGTATGGCCAATCTGACCATAAGGCTTAGCATTTAGTTCATTACCCCCAACCAAGGAGATAATAAATGATCCTATCAAAATTAAATAAAAGTGAATTACAGATAAATGTGATTGTCTATCAAAATTTGAAGTTTTCATCTGATAGGCCCCTCAAGATGATTAAGTTGCGCTTTAAGTTCATGCAAACGTTTTGTTAACTGTTTTAGACCTTCCTCGTTGGTCGGGTCATATTTTTCGATACGTTTTATCTGCTGCCTGACAACTTTCAGATTGGCCACAATCTCGTTGTACTGGCGCATGTAATCTTGCTGCTTCTGCTCTGCAGCATAAAGATCACGCAAATAGGCTATATTTTGCTTATTACCTTCCAACCGCTCAGTAATAGCAGGATCTGTCGTCGTTACTTTTTCACTTAGCTGACTTGCATTATCAAAATCACGCAATGCTGAATACGATTCAATCTGATTTAGCAATGCTTCCTGTTTCAAAACTTCAGACACAGACAAACCGATCGCTTTCTTTTCCCACTCCAAACCCGCCAAAGCACGCGGCGCGTAAGAATTTATCTGCTCGGTATACGATCTAATTTGCAACCAGATGTACTTTTCTTCATCACTAGTCGCAGCATCAAGCCGACTCTGAATCTGCTCGACCCATTTCTGATAACTCTCTGTTGCATTAGAAACAACAACCGTACCCTTACCGCGTTTAAAAATGGTTTTTTGTCTAGTATAAAAATGAGACGCCAGCTTATACCCAACCAACCTGTCTTCCAACCGTTCCAAGCTATCAACCGAACTGACAAAATCTTCGATATCTGTAATCATTAATGCCAAAAAATACGCTTCTGCGTATTGATTCATCTTGCGTATCGGTGACACCAAACCTCGATAATATGGACAAGCACTATCATCGATAGTGCTACGTATATCTTCATGCCAGAACGGGTTAAGAAATGCGAGAATCGTACTGTCCACCCGAATACGGTCCTCATCCTTGTCAAAACCATCTATCAGCGGCAAAACCGCTCGTCCCAATTCCGGCCCCCGATTAATTGAATCTACTAATTCTTCTTGTCTATATTGTAATGATTCTAGCTTTAACGATTTTCCAGATATAACATCAAGGAAAGAACATAGAATCACCCACTGCCGACGCTCAATATCCGAACCAACACTGGCTTGAAATTCTTCTGAATCAAGATATTCATGTATCACATCAGACGCTATAACTCGCTGGGCTTCTGTAACTAACGTTGAACCACCCAATATGGCTACGAGAACATTTTTCGGAGAATGCTGTGCCAGCCCCTGATAACCACCATCAAAATATTGCCCCCAATTCGATTTCGCTAAATCTCGAACCGCAGCATCATTCGTATTACCGCAAATCACCTTCTGATACACATCACCACTAGCTATTACTTCTTTTGCACCTTGTCCCAAACCTAAAACACCCACGTACAAAGACGCACCCAGCAATGCCACTAATAGAACAATTAAATACTTTGCCATTTTGCCCTAAATTCGCTTAGAGAATAATCTATTTACATGCAGACTAAATTCTACAGATGGTTATGAATTTACTTTAGCAAGCAAGATATTTCAAGCATTTTCTTATATACATCCACCACAAACAAGCTAACCTCTCATCTCTTCAATAAACAAAATTTTACGACTACCGTAATTGCTCGACGCACTCTAGTTGCTATATAAAATCACAACCATGCAGAAACATAGCATCATCATCCAAGCACTCGGCCTATTCTTGATCAGCACCGGGGCTTTCAAGTTTTTCACTGATCAATCTACCATCAACCTGTGGCTTGTTGTACCGCTTGAAATTATCGTTGGCGTATTTTCGCTACTACGTCCCAAACTAAACGCAACTCATTGGACACTACTATTCTTATTTGCCACATTCTCGATATACACCGCAACCAACATTTTTCAAAACAACAATGACTGCGGCTGCCTCGGAGCAATCACCATCAACCCATGGTTTACGCTGATATTTGATATTTCAGTTTTTATATACTTAATCGCAATCAAACAAATTGACGATCAAAACATAAAACTGTTAACCCCTACTTGCATCACAATAGCCGCTTCATTGATGGCAACGACCATTTACTTTCAACTCAACAAAGCGACAACTCCACCCGCACAAACATCTACCACAAACAATACAAATTTTCCTGAAATATCATCGCTGAATATTTCCAATCCACTTAGCAGTACAAATCCGAAGACAGAAAAAACAATTTTCATATACGATCAGCATTGCCCACTATGCCTTAACATTGCTTCCCAATCAATATTAGATGCAATAGATATTTCGCAAGCTCAAGATTACATACAAAACGATTCTAGCAACACCAATCAAAGCAACCGCTCTTTATTACCATGGCTACTAACAAACAACGACACTAGTCCAACAATTCTATTGAAGCCAACCCATTCAAGCATCGGGACATTAAGGTAACGATTCGAGGCAACAAGGAAGACAGAACCTATATCCCTCATGATGTGATTGCGTAATTGCTGAAATATGCTCAGTCGAGCGAATGGCGGCTGTTGATCCTGATGGGGCGATACTGCGGAGTACGTGTGCCGAGCGAGATCAAGGGGCTAACGTGGGGGGATGTGAATTTCGCAGAGGGCCGATTGAGGGTGTACGCTCCCAAAACTCGTACAGAACGGATTGTGCCGATCTTCCCAGAGGTAAGGGATGAGCTGATGAACATCTACGAGGCGACCTCTGAGAGGCGCGTTAACGTATTCAGCGAGGAAATCACCAAACACGCCAACCTTGGAACCCCATTAAAGCGGCTGGCGAAGCGTGCAGAGTTGGTCAATTCAGAGGGATTCAGGTGGAAGGTTATGAGGGCGAGCAGATCAACGGAGATCCTGCAGCAATACGGACCACATATCGAGAGCGACTGGATCGGACGCGGCGCCGATGTGGCACTTGAGCATTACGCCATGACCCTGAATGAAGATTTCGCACAGGCCACAAGTGGGGAATCCAGCCTGTCTGAATTTGATGAAAAAAGCGCGCTGCAAAATCCGGTGCAAAATGTGCATTTGTTAGGTGGATTCACGGGGAATGAAGAGGAAGGCGAAAACTCAGAATTCCTCTCTATTCCGCTAGAATCTCATAAAAATAACCCCTTGCTATTACAAGGGGTTGCGTCTGATGGACCATACTGGACTTGAACCAGTGACCTCCTCGATGTCAACGAGGCGCGCTAGCCAACTGCGCCAATGGTCCTCCTTATTCAGGGGCTCAAAGTATACACCTACTCAGCTTCCTTGCCAACCTCAGATGCGACGCACAGATTTCAACGAGTTTTGCACACATTACTTCTGTCACATTCCCAGTTTAAGTCCACCCTCATTACTAACCTAAAAAGCCCATTATCCGGCTCATTACCCATTTCTTCATTGACACAAACAGCCCTCGAATGTTATATAAAACTATATAATCCGCCCTCCTCAGGCAGGTTATAACTGCATGTGTGACAGAAACCTGCGCTTTTTCGCCTGTATCACTTTTAAAACAAGCGCATTACAGAAACGCTCCGTAGCGTCGAAGCGATCAATCGCTCTGCCGCCGGATTCATATAACCCGCGTTCAGTACGTCACTTAATCGTTTTCTAGGTCTAGCACGGATATTTTATGAACTACGTTTGGGCTGCATTAATCGTCATGAGTCTCGGGTTTGCCATCTGGGCAGACGCCGGCGACTTAGCCTCTGATAAATACCGCAACAAGGTCCCCTTCCCAATCAATATTGAGATGGTCGATAACGATTTCTCAGAAGGGCCACAACAAGCAACCATCCACATCGATGCTGAAGAGTACATGACTTTTTATCACCTCGATGAAGGTAAAACTGCTGAACAGAAAGAAGCTGACCTGATCGCTCTCAAGTCTGTTTTTGATAAACCCTTTACAGGTAAGGTTTCACAAACAGAGAGTGGTGCCTATGAACTTCGCTTCCCACTGAACAGCACAAAGTTGCCTGAGCCAATGGCGACTGTTTACCTCGAAAACAAAGCCAAAAACGGCGACTTCCTCACCAAACTCGACAGCATCCCTGAAGGCAAAGTTGGCGAGGCCACCATGGCACTCACCCCAACCCGCTTCTTGGGTATCAAAAACATCACCGACGCAGCATTCGATTTCGCAGATGTCGCAGTCACCATCTCCCTCAGCCTGATCGGCGTCCTGGCGATGTGGCTGGGCCTGATGAACATCGCTGACAAAGCGGGCTTGATCAATGCGTTCTGCAGACTGATTTCGCCGATCCTACGGCCTTTGTTCCCAGAGGTACCAAAGGGTCACCCGGCATTCGGGATGCTCGCTCTGGCCTGTGCTGCAAATGCATTGGGCACAGGTAATGCCGCGACGCCGATGGGCATCAAGGCGATGGAAGAGCTACAGAAGCTGAGTAAGCAAAAAGACACAGCAACGAACTCGATGGTTATGTTGCTTGCGGTGAGTACTGCGAGTTTGCAGATCACACCATCGGCGACATTGCTTGCGGTTCTGGGTGTTGCAGCAGCTGACCTGTTGGTTGCGATTTTGATTGTTACAGGAATCTCGGCTGTGGTTGCAATTATCACAGCACGTTTGATGGGCAAGCTTCCAATGTTTGTGAAAACCGATCCGGGTCATATCGACTGGAAACCGGGTGATGACCCTGAGGGTGGACGGATTGTAAAGAGCAAGGAAGCAAAGGACGAGCCGGAGACGGTGGACGCCTGAGTGAATGCCAGCAAGTCTAATTTAATAATTAGACAGCTTAAAAGCTCTTTGAGTGAGAGCTGATTGAATCGTCAAACGAAGAGATCTGAAAGTAATAAGAAGCTGACCACGGTCAGAAGGAATAAGCGAAATGGATTCGATTAAAGAATTACTGAACATGGCTTCACTGTTCATCATCCCAGCCATGTTATTGTTCATCCCGGTGTATGGGATCTTTAAGCGGGTACCTGTTTATGAGGTATTCGTTGAGGGTGCGAAAGAAGGTTTTGATATTGCGGTGATGATCATCCCGTATTTGGTCGCGATTCTGTTTGCGATCGGGATGTTCCGAGCGAGCGGTGCAATGGATTACCTGATGGACATGCTACGCCCTGGATTGATGGCGATGGGTATACCGCCAGAAGTTTTACCGATGGCGATTGCACGGCCTTTGACGGGGTCTGGTGCGACTGCGATCCTAGTTGATATCGTAAATGAACACGGCACGGAATCATTGATTTCACGTATGGCTGCGGTCATCTCTGGTTCAACAGAGACGACGTTTTACGTAATCGCGGTTTACTTTGGTGCTGTTGGCGTTAAGAAGATTCGTCACGCATTGGTCGTTGGCTTGATCGCTGATGTGACTGCGATTCTGCTTGCGATTTATGTCGTGAAATGGTTGTTTGGCTAAATCAGCTTGAATAAAAATGAAGATCAAAAAACCCGCTCTTTGAAGCGGGTTTTTTGCTGGCTATAGGCCAACTCGCGTATCTTTTATTTATGCATAACGTTTTGGTGAAATACGAAAACGTTCTAATCGCCCATTAGATATCAACTTTACAGGATTGAATATTACCTGCTAATTCAAGAAGTGATTCAGATTCACATTTAGTAAGGATATTGGCACGGTGCGATGCAATGGTTTTGCTGCTGAGCTTCAGTTCAGCGCTAATCTGCTTATTACTTTTGCAGTCGAGGAGACTTTTGAGAACTTGACGTTCACGGATGGTGAGGCGTTCGAGGCCGCTGGAAATGCGCTCACTGAGTGCATGTAGAGAGCGGTTTTCCTGATCGATCATGAGTGCTTTCTGAACCTGATCAATGAGGTCTTGCGGGATAAAAGGTTTTTCGAGAAAGTCGATGACGCCGTTTTTGATCGCAGAGACGGCGGTGGGTACATCTGCATAGCCGGAAATCATGATGGTTGGCGGGCAGTAACCGAATTTTTCAATAGCACGTTCGACGACCTGCAAACCACTGATATCGGGGAGTCGCAGGTCGGTGACGACGCAGCCGATGGAATCAAGTGATTGAGTATCAAGGAAGTCACTACCAGCGTTGAAGACAATAGTTTCGAGGCCGATAGAGGCCATCATTGCTTTGATGGACATGCACATTTCAGGATCATCTTCGACAAGAGCGATACAAGTTCTGGTTGGTACTTTATTACTTAACATCTTGATATGAACTTTCGTATATAACTAACTGGTGATTAGACTCAAAAACCGTATGTGCGAGAATTATGAGTGGTTTTTAAGTGCGGTTTTGAACAGGCATTCAAATGTTGTGCCCTGCTCGTCTGATTTAACAAGAGAAATGTCGCCACCACTTTGGCGGATGAGGTTTCGACAGATCCACAGTCCCATACCGAGGCCTTCAGGTTTGCTGGTATGGAAAGCTTTAAAGAGGACCGAAGCGATATCGGGGTTAATGCCTGTGCCTGTATCGGCAATGGTGAGGTGTATGCTGCCGTCGTCTTGGACGGATGAACGGATGTCAATATCACGGACGGAGCATTGGCCGTGATCGATCGCATCGATGGCATTGGTGAGAAGGTTACAGACGATTTGTTCAATGATGATGTTACTACCATGAACGAGGGGATTGGTTTCGCAGAGAAAAAGGCGGACGTTAACGTCTTTGGCAAAAGCGAGTTCTTTGAGCATACGCGTGGCTCGTTTAACTGCTTTATTCAATTCGCCGACTTCAGGCTTGACGTTCATTTTCCGCATGAGTGAGCGTGTACTCTTAGTAATTTCGCCAGTTTTAACGACGAGCTCGAGTGAGTGCGTTAGCGGACTGAGGTCTTGCTCCTCGATGTCATATTTATTGCGAAGCGTGCGTATGGTTGAGTCGAGATAGTTAGCGATAGCGCTGAGGGGTTGGTTTATTTCGTGTGAGACAGCGGCGGACATTTGTCCTGCAAGCATGAGTTTATTGAGGGTGGCCATGTGAAAACGGTCGCGGGTTGAAGCGTCGTTTTCGAGTTTTTGTTCTGTGATGTCGATTGCTAGAACACTCAAAACGCTTTGATTGTTGAGCGTGCTGCATGGGCCAAGACTAAACCACCACCAACATTCATCTTTACAACGAACCATGACACGAATGACATCGTTTGATTCGGAAGCACGTTGATATGCCCAGTCGTATTGTGGTAATGATTCTTCGCAAATCCAATCGCGAAGCTTACTGCCTATGACTTGTTCGGGTTCGAAAGCGATTTTAATGAAGTTGATATGAATGATGGTTTGTTCGATATCAATGAGAAAAAGATGTGCCGGTGAATTTGCAAGGAGGTGAAGTCGCCAATCTTGCTCGGAGGTATTGAGGCCATCAACGCGGGTGATGGGGTAGCGTTTTTTAATGCAGCACTGATCGAGTTGAGGCGCGTCATTTGCGTCCAGATCGATGGCTGTAGTTTGAGGATGATCGGCAATATGATTCAAAAGTTCTCTTCCGTTGATTCAGTTGCATAATCGACGAGACAGGTAGAAATCGACGTTGCAACTTTAATGTACTAGAACCTGCCAAAACTAAAGACACAAAAACAGATTCCGAGCCAGCAAAAGGCTAGCGTAACAAACTATCACATGCCCACGGATAGATTCAATAAAAAGATTTGCTCAGTTTCATCTAAGTAAACGTTTTGAAAGGGAAGTCGTTCACATCGAGCTAAAACATGGTGCGATTAATTAAGTGCTTCAAATCGCGAATCAAATCAAATTCATACAAGCCTAGAAGGCTTTGACCACAAGAGTTCTTCAAACAAAAACTTCAGAACTGATGCCTATATCGTATTTGATACAGGATAAACCGTATAAATGCAAAACATATTCTTAGATGTTTATAAATATCTTGCAAATTGTTAATTGTTAAGAGGATTGTTGATCTTTAAGAGATGACCACCAATTGGTGTTGTTGTTATACCAATTGATTGTATTTGTTAAGTGTTGATCGAATCTGGAAGAATCTACATTCCAATTAAGCTCGTTTTGCAGTTTTTTTGTATCAAGTGCATAACGCCGATCATGCGCTAAACGATCTGCAACATGTTGAATCATCTCTTGACTTACGTTAAGTAAATTTAAAATTTGATGTGTTAATTCAATGTTTGATTTTTCGCAATTCGCACCGATGTTGTAAATGCTTCCATTTTCTGCAAATTCCAAGATACATAACAAGGCTTTGACATGATCATCGACGTAAATCCAGTCACGGACATTGAGGCCATCACCATAAAGAGGTAGTTTTTTACCTTGTAAAATGTTCGTCACGAACAATGGAATGATTTTTTCCGGGTATTGGTACGGCCCAAAATTATTAGAACAACGAGTAATAAGCGTTTGCTGATTGAAAGTGTGATGAGCTGCGTGAACGATTAAATCGCCGGCAGCTTTGCTTGCAGCATAGGGGCTGCGTGGCTGAAGGGGCGAAAGCTCGTGAAATTTTTCAGCAGTGTTTAAAGGAAGCTCGCCATAAACTTCATCAGTTGAAACGTAAAGAAGACGTTTATTATTTTGTGGATCGACATGTTTAAGCGCATCAAGAATTGTCTGTGTGCCTACGACATTTGTTTGAATAAAAGGCTTTGCGTGGGCAATTGAGCGATCGACGTGAGATTCAGCGGCCATATGAACGATGGTGTCGCATGGTTTGATGAGTTCAGTTAACAAATCAAAATCACAAACATCGCCTTGTACGAATTGATAGCGATCTGATGATTCGAATTCGATTAAGTTTTCCCGTTGACCTGCGTATGTCAGCAAATCGAGATTTATTATTTTAATCTTAGGCTTGTTTTTTAGAATAAAACGTACAAAATTTGTACCGATGAAACCACAGCCGCCAGTTATGAGAATATGTTTTATATGATGCTGAGGCTTCATGTTTTTATTTATTCATCCTGTTTATGCCTTGCGACTGAACCATTTGTCTGGCGTAATCGAGGCTTTCAAAAGTGCCTACATCGGCCCACCAATCTTCGAGTGTAACGAAATTCATTTTACCTTGTTTGATGTAATGATTGTTAACGTCGGTGATTTCATATTCGCCACGGATGGATGGTTGAATAGATTTACAGATTTTGAATACGCTTTCATCGAAGAAGTAGATGCCCGCAACGGCGAGATTTGATTTGGGATTGACTGGTTTTTCTTCGATGTTGATAAGCTTGTTATTTTGGATTTGCGCGACACCGAAACGTGAGGGATCAGGTACTTGCTTAATGAAAACAAGTGCACCGCTATGTTGTGTTAAAAATGCGTTAGCAGCATGAGCAATGTTAGAGCCAAGAAGTTGATCGCCAAGCATAACACAGAGTCGACCTTGAACGTGGCTCTCGACTTGGAGTAAAGCGTCTGCAATGCCCGCTGGCTTGTCTTGGGGAATAAAGTCCAACTGCGAGAAGCCTAGTTGCTCAGGAGCATCTTTAAGGGCGTCCTGAAAAGCTGGGATATGTTCTTTACCTGTGACAATGATGATGCGTTTGATGCTGAGGTTGGCGAGAGCTTGGAGAGGGTAGTAGATCATGGGATGGGGGCCGATGGGGAGCAAGTGCTTGTTGAGATTATCGGTGAGCGGTTTGAGGCGCGTACCTTGCCCACCTGCAAGGATGATGCCTGTGAGCTGTTCGGTGTGTTGGTGCAATCGTAGCCCTTTGAGTATTGGGGGGGGGGGATGGCGTGTCAGGTTTGTCTGCCTGAAGACATATTACCGCCCCTGAGGTTATCTGTCGGCCTTATGTGGCGGCGAGATGATTTTGGCATGTGAGCAACTTATCCACCATAGATATTAGTTGGGGTAGAGGAAGGGCGCTGGTGTCGCCTGAGACAGATAAGTAGGGGTGCTGATGCAATCAGGTCATATTACTGTAAGTACTTAGTAGTACGCCTGATACATAGACATCGCCATATTGAATTTCTTTACGGACTGCCGATGCTAGACGTATCATGAGAGGATCTATATGGCCACAAGTCTTAGTTGGCCGAGCCCTAGCGAGGAAGTTGGATTTTTGTGTTAGAGCTGGGGTGACGAGCACGCCTGATCGTCCATGGAAACGAAGCTGCAGCGAAGAGATTGAGTTCGCTTGTATTTTGGATGTTGCACGATTTGGTCGCTGCTGAGATATGTTCACGGAACCCAATGACCATGCTCCAAAAAGCCAAACCAAGTTCATGGGACGCGCTAGAAACGCTGGCGTTGATCGGTACGTACACACCCAGGCGTTGCGGTATTGCGACGTTTACAAATGATCTAACGGAGGCACTGAGTGGTGCGGCTCCGAAGATAAACACGACGGCTGTGGCGATGAATGATCGGCCGGAGGGATATCGGTACAACAAACGAGTGTGGTTTGAAGTAAACCAGTCAAGGCTGGTGGAATATCGGTTAGCGGCTGATTTTTTGAATATGTCATCTGTGGATGTGGTCTCGCTGCAACACGAGTTTGGGATTTTTGGTGGGCATGATGGTGCGTACATACTGGAGTTGCTGAGGCGGCTGCGAATGCCTGTGGTGACGACATTACATACAGTGCTACGTGAGCCGACGGATGGGCAGTTGCGCGTGATGCGTCAGTTGAGTGACCTGTCTGATCAGTTTGTAGTAATGGCGTATCGTGCTGAGGAGTTTTTGAGGGACATATACAAGATACCTGCGGACAAGATTACGGTGATACCGCATGGGATACCGGATGTGCCGTTTGTTGATCCGAACTATTACAAGGATTTGTTTGGAGTTGAAGGTAAGAAGGTGATCCTGACGTTTGGATTACTCGGGCCTTCAAAGGGTTTGGAAAACATGATCGAGGCGATGCCTGCGATTGTGAAGCAGCATCCTGATGCGGTTTATATCGTACTGGGTGCGACGCATCCGGGCGTGATCGCGCATCAAGGGGAAGAGTATCGTTTGGGCTTGCAACGTCGGGCTAAGGAGTTGGGTATTGCGGACAATATTATTTGGGTGAACAGGTATGTTGATCTGGATGAATTGTTGGAATTTTTAGGGTCTGCGGATGTTTATGTGACGCCTTATTTGAATGAAGCGCAGATTACTTCAGGTACGTTGTGCTATGCGTTGGGGTGTGGGAAGCCGGTGGTTTCAACGCCTTATTGGCACGCACAAGAGTTGCTAGAAGATGGTCGCGGGAAATTGGTGCCGTTTGGTGATACGAATGAGTTAGCGAACGCGGTGAATGAATTATTTACAAATGAAGCTGAGCGACATGCGATTCGTAAAAGGGCGTATCAATATACGCGGCCGATGGCGTGGAAGAGTGTTGCGCAAAAGTATTTGAATCTTTTCCAAACAGTGAGAGAGCATCGAAACAATTCGCCGAAGCCAACACTGCTTGCCAGACCGTCAGGGTTGTCGAATTTAAAAACGCCTGAACTGACAGAGATAAAGCTTGATCAATTAATTAATCTGACGGATGGCACGGGGATTATACAGGCTGCACAATCCACGATACCGGATCGACATGTTGGGTATACAACGGATGACAATGCAAGAGCTTTGATTGCAACGATCATTGCGCAAGATCACTTGCCGACGCTAAACGTTCCAGCAACAAGAAGACTGCGACCTGCTGCACAGGTGGAATCATCGATGCTTGTGCCGAACGCGTTGGAGGATTTAACGACGAGGTATCTGTCGTTCATTGGTCATGCATTTAATTCTGAGACGGGTCGATTCAGACATCGCATGAATTATGCGCGACAGTGGCAAGATGAGGTTGGGTCTGAAGAATCACACGGACGGTCTATTTGGGCGTTAGGCGAGACGGTTGCAAGATCTTCAATGCGCGGTCATATGACGTTTGCTGCGAATCTGTTCCAGCAAGCTTTAGATACGTGCGCAAAGCTGCAAACGCCTCATGGGATTGCGTATTCGTTGATTGGAATTCATGCTTATTTAAGGCGTTTTTCAGGGGATTCGCACGCAAGAAGGTTGAGGGAACAGCTTGCGGATAAGTTGATGACGGCGTTCAGATCGCATATGGATGATGATTGGCCTTGGCTGTCGGATAAGCTGACGTATGCGAATGCGCAGATACCACATGCGCTATTACTATCTGGGCGATGGATGTTTAATAATGAGATGATTCAGATGGCGCTGCGTGTTTTGGATTGGCTGTATAACATACAAATTGGTGAGGATGATCATTTTGCACCGATTGGCTCAGATGGTTGGCTGAGAAGGAATCACAATAAGGCAAGGTTTAATCAGTTACCGATTGAAGCGTCGGGGATGATTAATGCTGCACTCGAAGCATATCGCGTCACGAATGATAAGACGTGGTTAGAAAGAGCATATGGCTGCTTAAATTGGTTCCTGGGTGATAACGATTTACATCAACCGCTTTACGATCCATCGACCGGTGGTTGTGCTGAGGTACTATTACCACATGGTGTATCGGAGAATCAATCAGCAGAATCGACAACTGTTTGGCTGATTGGTTTGCTGTCACTATATGATCATGTACAGAGCGAAGAGTCTTCAGCGACAAGTACAGAGAGTGTACCTGCACCAGAGGCAACGAACCCACAGCCTGCAGCAAGCAGTGAGCCTAAATAACATTTAATCGCTTGTTTTCCAGGTAAATCTGAAATTGTCTAATTTCAGATCAGTTCTTTATCAGGCATATCGTAGTGTAACAGTTCATAATCTTAGTTCATAAAAATATATCTAAAATTTACTCAACTAATCGTTGATTAGATGTTATTCATATACATGAAATATTGGGTTGCGATTCTTTACATAAGACCAAAGAAACTGTAGTTTAGCAAACCCTTTATCGTGCGCCTGCGATTTGGTTTTAGATTGGATATGGCTATGAAATACATCATCGCATCAATCATTTTGGTAGTCGGTTTAATTACTGCATGCCATTTTGGACATGAGAGCATGGCAAGGGCGTCACAAGTTTTGAGTGCGAAAGCAAAACAACCTTACAGCAATGTACATGCGATCTATGAAGGTAAAGCGTTTGGGTTGGTTGGTCGCGCTGTGGCGTGGGAAGAATCGCAGACGGTTGGTGTGAAGCGATTGAGGATGCAGATGGTTTCGGAGAAACCAATTAAGATCAAGGGATATACGCTTGAGGTTTTTGATGAGAATGAAAATCTGATAGCGAGGGCTGGTGGGAAACACCGAACACATGTGTATACGTTTACGAATTCGGGTGGGAATGTTGAGAATACATCAACGAATGACCATCAGTATTGGACGGAACTTGGGGCGGGCTCGCCGACGGAGTTTACATTCACATTCCCATCGAACGTTGCGTTTTACAATGCACCACAGGGAAAGGAATTTCCAAGGCAACCATTACATCAAATTCGGCTGACAATTCGTGAATATGAAGAAATAAAAGCTGGGGAATGAGGATTAGCTCTAAGCGTGGGGGACACGTTGTAGCCGAATGCAACAGGCGTAACCGATCATATAGAGTGGTCGGGCTGGCTGTGCTACTTTCCCAGTCTCGAACAACCCCGTACAATCATGCACATGAGCGATAAATCAACAGAATCAGTCGAAAAAGTCGTGATCATCGGTTCTGGCCCGGCGGGCTGGACTGCGGCGATCTATGCAGCCAGAGCGAATCTCAATCCGTTAGTCTTTCCGGGCAGAGCGGTTGGCAAGGATTTGCTGCCGGGTGGTCAATTAATGCTGACGACAGACGTAGAAAATTTCCCGGGATTCCCGAAGGGTGTGATGGGACCTGAGATGATGCAGCAGTTTTTTGACCAGGCGTTACGATTTGGAACACGAATTGTGACGGATAAAGGGATTGTCGATCAGGAAGGCATTAGCATGGGACTGTACACACCGTTCCAGAATGCGACTTCGGTGGATCTGTCGAAGCGGCCGTTTACCGTGAAGGGTGACAATGGGGTTAAAGTAAAGACTGAGTCGGTAATCGTTGCGACGGGTGCAAAGGCGAACTGGTTGGGTTTGGAAAATGAAATAAGACTCGCACAAAGTGGCGGCGGTGTATCTGCATGCGCTGTGTGCGATGGCGCGTTGCCGATGTTCCGCGATCAGCCGTTGGCGGTAGTTGGCGGTGGCGACTCAGCGGTCGAAGAAGCATCGTATCTGACGAAGTTCGCATCGAAGGTTTACATGATCGTAAGACGTGACGCATTGCGTGCATCAAAGATTATGGCTGACCGTGCAAAGAATAATCCGAAGATCGAATTACTTTGGAATACACGTGTGGTTGATGTTCATGGTGAAGAGAAGATCACTGGCGTGAAGCTTGAGGATACGAAGACTGGTAAGCAGCGTGATCTTGATCTGTCGGGTTTGTTTATGGCGATTGGCCACACGCCGATTACTGAATTCCTCGATGGACAGGTTGATACTGATGAAACGGGATTCATTACGTTAGCTGATCCGGGCCGTTCGTATACATCGGTCGAAGGTGTGTTTGCGGCAGGCGATGTGGCTGACCATGTTTACAAGCAGGCGATCACCGCAGCGGGCATGGGATGTAAAGCTGCTATTGATGCTGAGCGATGGCTGGCGGAACAGGGTATTGATTGATCCTGCTGCGATGAAAATGAGAATGAAGAGCCTGCCTGAAGAGGTGGGCTTTTTTTTATTGATAATAAATTGTGAATATGTGAAAAGATGGGGTTAATCAGTAGAAAAATTGCGTGTTGTAAATCTGAGAATCGCAAGAAAAATGATTGCTATTATGTGTTTAAAGTGGGAAAATAGAGTAAAAGTATTTTGACTATTTACTTATATATAAGCCAGCAGTTTCGGTAAGCGAAGGGCTCCGGAGCTCCATCATGTCAACAACCAGCAATCAGGATCTCACACTCAAATTACAACGCACGATCAATGCGTCTGCGGATGAGTTATTCGATGCATGGCTGAACCCGGATACGCTTGCGGCTTGGTTTAAGCCTGAACCTGTACTTGACTGTGATGATTGCCAAATCAATCCGACAGAGACGGGGATTTTTCGGATCACACTTCTGAATAGAGATACTGGTGAACACTATATTGTGACGGGTCATTTTATTGATCTGGACGAACCAAACACGTTATCGTTTACGTGGTCGTGGGAACTGCCTCAAAATGGGATACGCGATACGATCTGCACAGTCCTGTTTGATCCGATTACTACAGATCCCGACCAGACAGTGCTGACGTTCATTCATACCGGATTCCCTGACCAAGATGCTTGCGACGATCACGAGCAAGGCTGGAAGGGCTGCCTAGATTCACTTGCTGAACATTTCTCATCCTAAGCTAACATTTCATCTAATCGTGCGTTAGTACATGCCGGGATATCGGTGAATACATACAACTACTGAGAAACAAATCGCTGCGATAGCATGTTATTTTTGCATTGGCATTAAATTTTCGTTATCGCGAAATTATCTCATTGCATCTATTGAACGTACGTGATATGATGTTCGCCCGATACCTAACATACACCTTACAATTAATAGTTGGATATCGATAAAACAGATGTCGATTCACTGGTTTCATAACCACCAAACAAGATGGGGCGATCCCCAGCACAAGGAGATTATTTGTATGACCACTGCAACGATTGATATCGCCAATCAATTGGCGGAGTTTTGCCGCGAAGAAAAGTACATCGAAGCTGTCGAGACGCTATACGATGAAAACATCGTTTCACTTGAGCCGGTAGGAACTGAGGAAATGCCTGCACGTCTAGAAGGGAAGCAGGATGTGATGAATAAGAATAAATGGTTTATCGACAATTTTGAAGTTGTTGAATCAACTGTTTACGGACCCTACCCTAACGGAGATCGCTTTGCACTGGCATTTTGCTTGACTGCAAAAAATAAAGAAACAGAGGAAACATCAAAGATGGAAGAAGTTGCACTCTATACCGTTAACAACGGTAAAATCGTGCAAGAAGAATTCTTCCACGCTTGCTAATTCAATTTCAAAACGATCAGTACACCACGCGATAGGTCACTATCACGTGGTGTACTTTTTTTACTAATCAATGATTAGGCGTTTATACGTTGATGCCGATCATACCCGCTTCTGGGTATCTGCCACCGCTAAAGAAACCGATCGGAAAACTATCGTCGAGTGTTTTGATTTCATCTGCAGTGAGTTGAATTTGGGTTGCATGAATATTCTGGTCAAGGTATTTGATACGTTTGGTGCCGGGTATTGGAATAATGGATGTTGGACGATGAAGTAGCCATGCGATTGCAAGCGTGCTGAGTGTGCAGTTTTTAATTGCTGCGATTTCTTTGAGGGTATCCAAACGTTTAAGATTTTGCTGCAGATTTTTCTCTGAAAAACGAGGCCCAATACGACGGAAGTCTTTCTCGTCAAGATCGTTGAGCGAGGTAATTTGACCTGTAAGAAGACCTCGTCCTAGTGGTGAATAGCTGACAAAACCAATACCAAGTTTATCGCAAGTTTGAAGAATGCCTGTTTCAACATCACGTGTACTGAGTGAATATTCAGTTTGTAGTGCTGCAACGGGCGCGATGGCACAAGCTTTTTTAAGAGTTTCTGAAGAAACCTCAGAGAGACCGATGTGCTTGATTTTTCCTTGCGTCTGCAGATCGATTAACGCCTGCATGACTTCTTCGATTACCGTTTGGCCAGTAAAACGATGAATATAGTACAGATCAATGCAGTCCGTTTCGAGTCTCTTTAGCGAAGCGTCGCATGCTTGGCGGATGTATTCAGGCGAGTTGTTGATTTCGCGTGTGTAGGCGCCGGGCTTGCGGACAATTGCGCATTTGGTTGCGAGAATGATTTGCTCACGTTTGTTTTTCATAAATTTGGCAAGCAGTCTTTCATTGTGTCCGCTGCCATACATATCAGCGGTATCGTAGAAATTGATACCGTGACTGAGTGCATGTTCGAGAACACTAAGTGAATGAGATTCATCTGATGTAGGCCCATAGAACTCGGATAGCCCCATGCAGCCGAAACCGATGGCCGAAACATTGAGGCCGCTCTTTCCAAGCGTAGTCATTTTCATCATTATTTCCTTAATATTTCCCAGTGCCTATATTTTAATTAGCTTGCTAATTATATTGGCCAATAAAATTTGAATTCACAGTCTCTTGTATCCGACCAAACATATGCGTCCCCTACATCAACCGAAACCTTAATGTGAAAGATATTCTTCTGTCTTTTGCGATAACTGTTCTAATAGCTTGGCTGTAGCTTTGAGTTGTCTTTCAGAAATTTCTTTGGTGATTTTATTGATTAGCTCATAGTATTGAGGCATGATTTTGTTGAGTAGCTGCACACCTTTGCGTGTGAGTGTGATTTGTGTCGCTCTCGAATCAACCGGATGCTCGACACGTTTAATATAACTGTCATTTTCAAGACTATTTAGCAGATTTGTCATTGTAGCGCGAGTAACACCCTGCTTTTTCGAAAGCTCTGATGGGGTCGTCGTGCGCATTGGTTCGCGGATAAGTAGAACCAATGTAATCCAGCGGCCGTGCTTGAGGCCGTATGTAGCAAGAAATTGATCTAGATTATTGAGAAGATCAGAGCCGGTTTTTAAAGTTTTCAGAAAAAGTAAGACGCCATCCTGATTAACGGGGCCATACATTTGCTCCGCGTTATCGAGCGTCTCCTGATCGGGTAGGTCTTGAAGTAGAAACATACCTATATAATTAGCAGGCTAATTATATCTTGTCAAGGGGATACGATTCCTTCGACGGGAACACAAAATCATTTAATTCAGAATATTCCGTATATTGTGACAAGTAAAAAGATTTCACGCCACGCTTCATCGTGCGTGACGCGTTGCGTCGATGGGGAATTGCCAAATGAGAGTGTGATCATTTTTAAATACGGTTCGAACTTGGATTTGCCACTCGATACGCGGATAGTCAATGCGTGAGTATGGCGTGGTTGGACGTTGCTTGGAACTTGGTATTGCGACACGGATTGATCCAGCAAAAGTTTGGCCGGGCTTTACGACTGTGTGATGTTGTATGGTGTGTATGTCTTCGTAAAGCAATTGTTTTGATGTGCCAGTGAGGCGATTGCAGACAAGTGCGAGGTCAACACGTTTGATCGTGACATGATGCACAAAGAACAGATCAGCCCGCATTGCAATCGGTGAGGACAAATGAATCGCAGGCAGACTGGTATACGCATGAACAGCTTTCACATACTTCGCAAGCTTAATCAAGCGGAAACCCATAAATGCGGGGATCAATGTGATAACTGAAGCGATGAATGTGAGCGTAATCGGGAAGGCAAGTGGATCTGGGATATAAGGCGAGAAAGCAAAAATCAAATAGTGCATCAACGGCAAGATCACCAGCGCGAAACATAGTAGTGGTATCAAAATCATGGCAACGGCATACAGTTGCGGAACATGTTCGGGCATCAGTTGATACCACTGAAATTGTCCGGGCAATGCTGGTGGTGGCGGTTTGGCGGAGAACACACCTGCATTTCTAATTGCTAAGAGCGTGATGAATACGGCCAGGATACTGACGATCACTGCAACGTATGGAGTAAACGATGCATTGGGAGAAAGGTAAGCAAGCGTGGGATTATCTGGTGAAACGAAAACAGTGATTTCTCTATCCATCGCGTAGCCGGATGTGATGCTTGAAGCCCAACGCCTGGAACCCACTAGATGGAGCGGTGCGTATTGGGAGGAGGAATATAAGCGACTGCCGATCTGGTAACGGTAGGTGATGTAAGGGGCATAGAATCCGAAACCGTCACGCTGAGCTTGCGAGTGTAAAACAACAGCACGCGCAGGCTCATATGTCGAGATCAGGTGTGATTGATGATGGATACGCAACACACCCCAGCCAAGGAATGTGGCAGCCACCAGACCAACGATGATGATCAGACTCAGAAATCGCACGTAGATTGTATCCCTACCACTTGACCCGCTGGTGAGTATTTCCTCATTATTTGAAGCTGATTGCAGCCAGCCAATCGAAAATGCCCCCAGCCATGTACCGCTATGGTTAATGATCGGTCAAAACTTGCGGCCATGTGGGGAGAAGACGGCGGGGGTGTGCGAAGTGACTCACCCAAGGTATCATCTGTAACGATGATAGCGCAAATCAAAGGTAAATTAGTTGGAATCGATGGCGGCTCAGCATTGGTCGAAATGCAGGGTGACATGATTTATGAGGTATTATTGCCCACTTTTGTCGTAAACCGGCTAGGTGGAATGATCGGACGTGAAGTGCGACTGTATACCATGCACTATCTTGAAGGTCAGGGTCAGGGAACAAGCTTCATTCCAAGATTGGCAGGCTTCCTCACGCGTCAGGATAAAGCTTTTTATGAGCTATTCACCTCAGTCAAAGGCATTGGTAACCGTAAAGCATTGAGAGCGATGGCCCTTGCGAGTCATCAGATCGCCAGTGCAATTGCTGATCGCGACACCGCCACGCTGCAGAGTCTGCCTGAAATCGGAAAGCGAACAGCGGAAACGATCGTGGTCACGCTCAAAGGCAAAGTCGATGCTTATATCGCTCCAGCACGTGAAGCTGAGTTGGCTGATCCTATGGATGAAGGTGACGGCGAGGTCGTGGCGACCCTCGAAACTGAACCAAGCGCAGAAAAGAAAACAACATTAAAAGCTGCAAGTAGTGGTAATTTGATACGCGATGCACTGGGTGTTCTGGTCGAGCTTGGTGAGAATCGCATCGCAGCAATGGAAAGGATCGATATGATCATGAACGAAGATCCTCGCCCAGATTCCGTGGATGAAATTATCGCCAGTTATTATCGGGTGCAACAGCACTAATTTACTTAAACCTGACGAGATAATGCGACTAAGCCGGAAATCACTTCTCAGTTTTACCTGATTTTTTACGTTCGTTCTAAAGTAGAAACCTCCGATACACGAATACCGGAATACAGGTGAAGTCCCTAACCGTTTTGGGGATTTTGCCAAAATCTAGTTTCTTGTACGCGTCTGTGTGGAGGCAATGAAATGCGTAATCTATCGATACGGATGAAGGTTGTGGTGTGGTGTGGTTTAACGATGCTGGTAGCCATGGCTTGCGGCTTTGGCTTCTCTGGCTACCGAATATGGGAGGAAACCAAAGCTGGGGCAGAGCAGGAAGCAATGAAAATTGCTGCAGCTGCTGCCAATAAAATGAAGGGTGACATGGATGGCAAGGTCAAAGCTGTCGAGACGTATGTTGCCACACTTTCTGACGCTGAGTTAACAACGCCCATTTCAGGTAAACATGGTGCAGAGCTAACCTTGCGTGTTTGTAAAGCAAACCCCTCTGTGTTTGGTGCATGGTCATGGATCAACGTTAAAGCAGTGGACCTAGCAGGCTTAGAGTTTGATGAAGAAATAAACAAGGACAAAATCTTCTCAATCTCTGGCACAAGAGATAAAGGTCAAAGCAAAGTTATTACACGTGTCAATCGAACTGTTGCAGCAAGCGATGCTTGGTTTCATGATGCAGTAACGAACAATCGCACGAACTTCAGTGAGCCTTATTTCTGGGACTACGGCGACGGCGTCAATAGATTCGTCTCAAGTCTTGCGACACCATTTCATCATAACGGCAAAATCATCGGCGTTGGTGGCATGGATATCTCCATGGATCAAATGCAAGTGGTTGCTGACGGATGTGATGATTTTGATGGACAAGCAGCGTTAATCATGCTCTCGCCATCAGGCACGATCATGGGATATAAAAACAATCCGGATCGCATTGGCAAAGACCTCTCTGAATTCAGTGATATTTATAAAGAAGTGAAAGATCGCGTACTTGGCGGCGAAGCACTTTCCGCATGGGCTAAAACGGGTGACCTTGTACTTTACTACCCATTCGAAATTGGCCAAACGGGTCAATACATCGTTTCATGTATGCGTATCTCTGAAAGCGTTATTGTGGCTCCCGCAAAAGCTGCGCTTATCAAAATAGTCGGCATCGGCATCATATGCCTGATCGGTGCTGGCTTCCTCATGTGGTTTGTCGCTGGCAAGATCAGTAACCCTATTAGTGAAGTCGTCGACAACCTCAACGAAATCTCACAAGGTGAAGGCGACTTGACCGTGAGACTCAACGCAACCTCTAAAGATGAACTCGGCGATCTCGCAAACGCATTCAATCAATTCGTCGAAAAAGTTCATGACACGATCGCTGACGTCATGCGTCTGACACTCGACGTCGCAAGCGCATCAACACAGATTGCTGCATCCAGCGAAGAAATTGCAGCAGGTATGGAAGAACAGGCTGGCCAAGTCCAGGAAATCTCGACTGCTGTTGAGGAGATGAGTTCTTCGATCACAGAAGTTGCACAGAAGAGTCATGAAGCTAATAGCAGTGCTGGTGAATCTAAATCAGTCGCACTCGAAGGTGGTGAGATCGTTGGCCAAACAATGTCTGGCATGAACGAAATCGAAACCGTCGTCCGTGATTCCAGCAGTGCCATTGGCGAACTCGGTAAGCAAGGCGAACGCATCGGCGAGATCATTGAAGTCATTAACGACATCGCAGATCAAACCAACCTCTTAGCACTCAATGCCGCAATTGAAGCTGCTCGTGCAGGCGAACATGGTCGAGGCTTCGCTGTTGTCGCTGATGAAGTTCGCAAGCTTGCTGACCGAACAACCAAAGCAACCGATGGTGTCAGTGAATTGATCAGTGGCATCCAATCTGGAACACATGCTGCGGTTGAAAAAATGGGTAGCGGCACGGAAATCGTCTCACATGGTGTGAGTTCAGCTCAACAAGCCGGAGAATCTCTCAACAATATCGTAGGTAGTGCAGAGAATGTTGCGGAAATGGTGCAGTCAATCGCTGCAGCTTCCGAAGAGCAATCAGCAGCCGCTGAGCAAATCTCTAAGAACATTCAAAGCATTGCTGCTGTCACTCACCAGTCCAAAGAAGGCACACAACAAGCCAGCGTGGCTGCTGCCGGCTTGTCCGAGAAAGCTGAATCCCTAAAACAGCTCGTCGGCCAGTTTAAAGTCAGTGATGCTGCCTGATCCTTCATTTAGATATACACACGCACATAACTGCAAGTGGTAACGTGTGAAAAAGAGTAGAGCATGACCTATCATATGATAAGTCATGCTTTTTCTATTCATCGATTAGTACATATAAAAACAAGCAGCAAGCCAACTGACCTACTGCTTATAAAATATATTTAATACGATAAAATCAGTGCCCCGTATGCCCAAACCCACCTGCTCCACGTTCCGTATCAGGCAGTTCATCTACTTCATCCCACTCAACCATTGGCACACGTTTCACAACCATCTGCGCAACACGCATACCATCTTCAATAACAAAATCTACTTTACTGAAGTTCACCAATGCAACCTTCACCTCACCACGATAATCCGCATCAATCGTACCCGGTCCATTTGGCACACCAATCCCATGCTTCACAGCCAACCCACTTCGTGGGCGAATTTGTGCTTCCCAGCCAATCGGCAAAGCCATCGCAAAACCTGTGGGCACCAAACCTATCTCACCTGCTTTCAAGACCATAGGATCATCTAATTTCGCATAAACATCCATTCCCGCCGCATGCTCACTATGATATTCAGGCAATTTCCCATCCACGTTACCTTCTAACCGCTTAATAGAAACTTTCACCGTTTCAACTTCAACACTTTCCATCATCCATATCCTCTCATGATCTTTTCAAATCACTATAAATTTCAAACATTAGCAAACTACCATTCACCATTTAGCATCTTATCAATCGCAAACGCTACACCATCTTGGTCATTTCTCAAAGTACGCTGATCAGCCACTACCGCTGCCTGCTCCACAGCATTCCCCATTGCTACTCCTAACTGTGCATTAGACAGCATTGAAATATCATTAATCTCATCACCAATACACGCAATTTTTTCCTGAGATATCCCACGTTTTTCAGCAAGCCATTTAATACCCCGCCATTTATCAACCCCGTTCGCAAACACCTCAAGAATATATACCGTGTCTACCGGATCAGGCATCTGCACCCCCATAAAATGCTGTACCAAAACGCGATCCCCAAATTGTTCGCGTATTTTATTTTCCATCACACCCAATCGTGGCCCGCACGCAACCATACCAACACGCAATACTGCACGTAATTCTTCAACACTCAAATTCGCCTGCGTATGCACACGTGATTGCGTCACTTCAAACCACCATGCACTATTTCCAACTAGGTCACAACTCCCCGTCACAAGATAATCATGCCCAACGACATTCGCATCACGAAAACACAAAATCGCTTCAGGCTCATCCTTCAAAAAATCAATCACATCATGCGCAAGGTGAGGTTCAAGCTCAGCAATCTCAATACTTGCACCTGTTGAGATTTCGTTGATCATCGCACCTGTCACAAAGATCCCCAACTCAAGCACATCTTCCATCTCATCAAGTGAATACTTCGCTTCACGCCACCCTCTCCCCGTGCAAGGCACGACCATCGTACCTGCATCCACCGCTCGACGAATCGCTTCACGATTCGTCTTACTCACAACGCCATCCTTACCCAACAGCGTTCCATCCATATCAATTGCAATCAACTCGTATTTCATCCCCACATCATAATCCCCACCAATACCCCTGTCATATACGCCTCTCCCTACATCACAACAACGGAGACGCCAACGCACACACCGCCTCACCCAACTGCTTCCAAGCACTACGATCATTCCAATGATCCAAATGCACCATCGTTGAATAAGTCATATATGACTTCTGTTCATCACGTAGCCGCCTCGTTACTTCTTCGCCATACAAAAGTACATTCACCTCAAAATTCAGATGAAAACTCCGCATATCAATATTCGCACTTCCCAACAATCCAAACGCATCATCCACCGTTACCGTCTTTGAATGTAGCAAACCACCTTCAAACTCAAATATCTTCACACCCGACGTCAGCAAATATTCGTAGTAATACTCACCAGCAGCCTTCACCAACGGATGATTATTTTCTTTAGGCACAACCACGCGCACATCAACATTACGATCCGCTGCCATACTCAGCGCCAACAACGTCGGCTCATCCGGCACAAAATACGGCGTCGTCAACACAATACGTTTTTGCGCACTGTTTAAAGCCGCAATCAACACTCGCCTAAAAGTTTCAGCCTCATAGTTAGGGCCAGTCGGCACAACTTGGCTACTAATTCTTCCAACCTTCTTCACTTCAGGGAACAAACTCGCATTATCCAATTGTCGCTGTGTTTTATAAACCCAGTCATCCAAAAACACGCGTTGCAATTGCCAAACCACTGGCCCTTCAAACCGCCCACTTAAATCAACCCACTTTGGATTCTTCTCACTCCCATAATGCTCTTCAACAATATTGTGACTCCCCACATACGCCGCCTCGCCATCAATCACCGCGATTTTACGATGATTGCGCATATCAATACGTGACAATTTATGCCTGATCAGATTTACAGGCAAAACCGCATGTACATCAATACCATTCTTTGTCAGTTCACTAAATGCTGCACTTCTCACAAACCGTCGGCTCCCCGCTGCATCCACCAACATCCGGCAAGATACCCCCCGCTGCCTTGCTCTAATCAACGCATTGATAATTGCTCTACCATTATCATCATCGACAAAAATATAGTATAGCAAATGTACATGATCCTTCGCCCGATCAATATCCTCTACCAATAGCTCTATGTAGCGCTTAGTCTGCGAGATAAATCTCACATCTGACCCGGTCACGATCGGATTCCCACTCATACTCCTCGCCTGCAACATCATCGCTTTCTGCTCAGGATTTACCTTGTACACCTCACCACCACCGCCGCCTGCTTCCTTATCCTTCTGCATCTTCGAATGGATACCAACCTGACTTTGCGCGCTCGCCAGATCCAAAACATACTTATGTTCCTGTTTCCTTCGCCACCCCAAATGATCCACCGCCAAAATCAAATACAAGATCAAACCTAATTCAGGCAGTAGCAACACCACCACCAGCCAACTCATCATCACTCCCGGCAACATCCGCTTACGCAAGATCACTACCGCCATCACTATCCGAAGCACCCACTCAAATACAAAATATAGTGTCAGCCACGACATCAATTAACCGCCCAGATTTCTTAACAATGTTAGAGGCATCACACTCACCCCCGCTGATCCCCACTCATCTCCCCCAACACAAAATCTATCGTCCTATTACACAACCTGCCTAACAAGACATCTCAACATCTTATCCCCTTCCCTCTCACCTTCCACAACTTCGTCTAAATAACCACATATTCTCCCACAAACATCTATAAGCCCCCCGGACCCCTCGAGTCCAATCCCATTCCGCCTGATTCGTTAATACCAACCTGCAATCATCATCAAAATGCAATATACCCACAACCAATGTCAAAATTATTTACACTTCCACTCAAACAAATACACACATCAAAACATTTTTCTTTTTAATCAAAATTTGAACGAACGTATAATATATAACCTAATCAGCGCATATAGTCCAGACTTATCTACACTTATAAAAACACTGCATTTTTCCCTACAAATCACACACGCGCTTTTTCTCATTAGTCACATAAAATCTCTTCTATTCAGGTTGCAGCTTTTTACACAGCACATCACAATACTACCCACTGGCTTCGGCCAACATGTTCCCGCTTCACACAACATCAAGCTTCCGCGCCTGTTGTTTTTGTATCCGCCGCGACCTTCTTTTACTGAGGCAAACATGTCCGATCTTGAACATACCACCCTCGACACAAAACCTCGTATTCTTCAACTCGCCATTCAACTCTTCGCACAAAAAGGTCCTGACGCCGTTGGTATCCGTGAAATCGCCGCCGCCGCTAACGTTTCACTCAACACCGTCATGTACCATTTCAAATCAAAGGAAAATCTTTATAACCAAACGCTTCTCTACGTCCTTTCGCAAATCCGTAATCAGGATTCAATCATTGCGAAAAACAAACCTCATGATCCATCTGATCCACTGCAAGTTGCAAACGCAATCGCAAACACATTCAACGACTTCATGATGGACTTAATCCAAGATCATAAAATGCAGTTCGTCGATTTGCTCGCGCGTGCAATCTATTCTCAACAACCAGCCGCACAACAAATCATTCTTGATGTGCCCGACACAATTCCTCAACTATTATTTGATTACATCAAACCCGCTGCCCCAAACACAAATCTCGGCGAAATACATTTCCTCATCAACATCTTCTGGACTCAAGCCATCCTCTACATCTCAGGACGCACACTCATCAACATTAAAAACCAAAGACCAGTCGATTCCCAAATCCCCGCAATCGCATACAAACATGCAGCATTCCAACTCAGCATACTTTTCTGTCGCCACATCAACCTGCCCGACCCACAAAAAAGTGATGAACTCCAAAGCACTTCATACACCGCCGAGCAAGGCCCCTTCAGCAACACAAACATCAACACACAAGCACAAACATCCGTCATCTGATCTAACACATTATTAGAACAAAAAAAACCTCCTATTATCAGGAGGTTTTTTCATTATTTTCACATCGCACCAACTGTCCACTCTCGCCGCTATACACAAAATCAAATCTCTCTAAATTTACCAGTTGCTCCACATACCAATCCTCTGATGCCGCCCACCGCTTTATCCAAACCTCTTCATTTTCACCGCGATCTCTAACCCTTTGCGTCGCCACCCCACGTGGCACATCAATCCAAATCTTTAAATCATACACCGCAATCGTTGGTAAACACGAATAAACTCCCTCGACAATAAGAACATCCTTAATATTGATCTCACGTATGTCACCTAACTGATTTTTAGACCAATCATACGCTTCATAGTAAAGATGTCTGCAACCCTTAAGAGCCTTAAAAACAACTGAAATACGTAATCGCTCCCAATCAAAGTACCGCCACACCCCCTCTTCCAGCGATAACCTCGCTCGCTTCTCTTCATCCATCACACGATAAAAATCATCCATCCCAACAATCGGCTCACCAATCGCTTCTGCCAATTCCCTCGCAAACGTGCTCTTACCACAGCCGCCCACACCATCAACACCAACCAAAACCGGGCGTGACAGTTTCTCAGATAATTCACGTATCCTCTTAACCACCATCTCAATATCAAACAACCCTCACCTCATTCCTTCCAAACACAATCACCCACCTGCTTCGCAACGATAAATCGCCTGCGTCATCTTCATCACCAAGTGATCACACACCATATCTATCTTCACATTAGACCGATACAAATCCTCTGCTTCCGTGATCGCTTCAATCACTTTCACCCAAGGGCCCATCACCCCTTCACCACCTTCCAAATCACCCACACCAACAACATCCACATTCCCCATCATCTTCCTTCTTGCATGCTCCGACACCATTCCCCACATCAGCCCAGCCCCCATCTTATTCGCAGCCTCTTTACTCGCACCCTTATGCGCATCCACCCAACCCTTTGCAAATTCATCAACCCGCGCTGCCATCATGCCACCCAACTCACCATCAGCCTTCCCCTGTGCGAGCCCTTCAATCCGTGGCAAAATATCATTCGCCCACGCCATCAACCCAAACCGGATCGTCATCCCCGCGCGACCCAAACTTCCACCACTAAAACCAATCAACCATTCACGCATCGCATCGTCTAACCCGCGCATAGTCTCTGTCTCATGTCCTTCCAACCATCGTCTCACCACACCATCATCCAAAGGCACAAAACCAATCCGCTGACACCGCGACTTAATCGTCGGCAGCAACCGATCCTCACTACTCGTCACCAGAATAAACACGCTCCCCGGTGCAGGCTCTTCCAATGTCTTCAGCAAAGCATTCTGCCCAAACGGATTCATCAACTCCGCTTCATCAATAATAAAAACCTTCCCCTTCCCCATCGCCGGCTTATGATACGCCTTCTCCAGCACCGCCTCTTGAATCACCTGCACAGGTATACTCGTCAGTTTCCTGTTCCTCACATTCGCATCATCGCTGTACCGTGCAAGCTCTTTCACCACCACATGCAAATCAGGATGCGCCCCCTTCAAACCGCCCTCATCTTCTTCCTCACCCTTCTTATTTACTTCCTTCAAACCACCATCAAACGTCGCATCGTCCACCATCTTGAACAACTTGCAACTCTCACAATGACCGCACGCATGTACCTTCCCATGCAAATCCACCACCTGATCCAGACAAAGCACCACCTTCGCAAACGCAACAGCCGTACTGTACTTTCCAACCCCCACAGGCCCATGAAACATATACGCATGATGCAGCTTCCCACTGCACAACGCCGCCTCCAACACACCCACCGCCTTACTCTGTCCTTGAATTCTGTCCATACCCCCATCATAATCCCCCTTCCTTCACCTGTCTCCCCGCCCCATCAAATCGGCTCCCTCAATCCCTTCACCACCATCCGTGTCATCAACCGTCGAGGCAGCACTCTCATCTTCAAAAACCGCATCCGCATCGCCCAATCCGTCGTCTTAATCATCATCCCAGCAATTGATCGCGACTGATCCACAACCTTTTTTACCTGCCTTTTACGTCTTTTCTCATACAACATCAGCGCCCTCTCCACACACACCTCATCTACACGCAACAGTTCATCCGCAAGTACAGCAGCACTCTCCATCGCCATCGAAGCTCCTGCCCCAGCCGTCGGCAAAACCGCACTCCCCGAATCTCCCACCAGCACCACCCGCTTCGTGTGCCATTTCCTACTCCAACAATCCTTCAATCGCCAATACACCACCTCATCTTCATCTTCCGGAAACGCATCCATCACTCCCTCATACGCTGCCCCCAACCCACCCAAATACCGCTTCACTTTTTCCTTTCTTCCATCACCATGAATCTCTATCTCTTGATTAGGGCCAAACACCGCGATACACATCCGTCTATCTGTCGGATAGAATCCTAAAAATCGGCCTCTTCCCCAATTCTCAACAATATCCCCATGTTTCCCCTTTTCATTCAGGTCCATCCACCACACCCAGCCACCCCACTCCGGATCAAACGATTCACCCTTCTTAAAACATATCTGCCTCACCTTCGAATGCAGCCCATCCGCACCGACCACCAAATCAAACACCTCTTCAACCCCATCATCAAATTTAACGCCAACCATGTTCTCCTTCTCATCAATCGTCTCAACCGTACGCCCCATTCTGACATCCACCCCATCACCAACCCCACCGTGTAGCACATTCACCAACTCACTTCGCGCAATCAATCGCGTTTGGCCATACTGTTCTCCCACCTTCTCCCAATCAAACCGCCGCACCAATTTCCCCGCATCATCATGCACCTCATACCCCTTCATCTCCCGACTTCGCTTCACAAACTCATCAAACACACCTAGCCCATGCATCACCCGACTTCCCATCGGATACAACCCAATCGCAAACCCGCCCAATTCTTCAAACCGCTCCGCCCGCTCAACCAACACGATCTCCATCCCTGGCCGCCTCTGCAGCAACCCCGCCAACGTCAAACCCGCTATGCCACCACCAACAATCAACACCTTCATATTCGTACCCTTCAACCAGCAGTTATCACCCCATAACCAAACGCATAACCCTCTACCCTTACCTGAATTACATCGACCAAAAACACCCATACATGCGACTATCTCGCACAGAAAAGATCACAAATAAACCTCCTCTTCGATGTAAAAATTTGGTATCATTGCCCCTCGCGACTCATCTCAAATCCAAAGAGGAGTATATGGATGATGCTTAAACTGCGATCCACAATAAGCACATTAACTAGCCTGTATACAAGCACTTATAGCCTAGCGATTGCCGCCGTCTGCCTCTCAGTTCTTATCACAGCAACCGCCTCAGCCGCACCATACATCGTCAAGGTCGGCCGCTCACCTCTCGTCCAGCCCGGCGAAGACATCTCTACACCATTCCCTGTACGCAGACTCATGCCACTCGAGTCCGAACGCGAACCCGCACCATCCGAAGGCGAAGTCGTCCCATGGTACATAGCCCCACTACACCTCGGCCGCACCATCACCATCGAAGGCAACATCGTTCGCGCTAACGACATCGGCAACCTCACCTTCCTCAACTTCACAGACCAAATGAATGACTTCACCGTCGTCTGCTACCGCAACATGTACAACTCCGCCCCCTTTGGTAAACCCGAAGAAGCATACAAAAATAAAACCGTCCAAATCACCGGCCGCGTTACCGCATACCGTGGCAAACCCCAAATCGGTGTTCATGAAGGTGGTCGAATCAAAATCGTTGGCACGCACGCAACGCCAAAACCCGCTGGCTTCGTCACTCCAAACATCGTGCCCCCACCAACAGTCTCCAAAGGCGATCTCCCAATCGTCAACAACGCAATCCCATGGGATCAAGCAAAACGCCATATCGGTAAAAAAATCACCATACAAGGCAAAGTCGTTGCAGCAAAGAACTTAGGAACTATCGCATTCCTCAACTTCGACACCGAATGGAAAGGTAAATTCTCCGTCGTCATCTACGGCTCCGTCTTCTCAGATATCGTCGGAGGCGACCCAGAATCCGCTTACCTCGGCAAAAACATCCAAGTCACAGGCACCGTCGCAACACACAAAAACGCACCTCAAATCGCCGTTCGCGATGCCGATCAGATCGTCATCCTCGACGCCACCGGCAAAACCTCTTCATCAAAACGGAAATCCGCTCAACAACAAACCATCAAAGGCACCATCCCTTGGGCCGAAGCCAAAAACCACATCGGCAAAACGATCACCGTCTCAGGCAAGGTCGTA
The DNA here is from genome assembly GCA_016350165.1 of Planctomycetota bacterium. GTDB lineage: Bacteria > Planctomycetota > Phycisphaerae > Phycisphaerales > Phycisphaeraceae > Poriferisphaera. The sequence goes on from CP066225.1 coordinate 1,862,230, forward strand.
CTCGGCAAAGACATCGGCTCTCGATGCTTCCTCAACTTTGACCGCAACTTCCGTGGCAAGTTCACGCTCACCATCCCACAAAACTCATACAACGCATTTCCCACCGGCAAACCTTGGGTCTACTTCAAAGACAAAGTCGTCTCCGTCACTGGCAAAGTCGCTTCTCACCGAGGCACTCCTCAGATGGAACTCACCTCAGGCTCACAAATCAAAGTTCACGATGCTTCCGACAGCATCACCACTGGCGCCTCCGACGAAGCCGTACTCTGGAGTAATGCTCAAAACTATGTAAACCAAGAAGTTACGATCAAAGGCACCGTCCTGCTCACCAAAGACATCGGTTCACGCACCTTCATCAACTTCTCACACGACTTCCGCAATACTTTCACCGTCGTCGTTCCAAAATCCGCCTACACACAATACCCCAACAACTCACCCGCCGATTACTTCAAAGGCAAACTCGTCCACTTCTCAGGACGCATCTCAACCTACAAAGGCGTACCTCAAATGACCGTCTCTTCAAAAGATCAGGTCACCGTCAAATAACAAAACAAAAATTCCAAACACTCACAAACCCTGCACCACCTTGCAGGGTTTTTTCATGACCACTTAAAGCAAGATCCCACAAACCACATCCACAACCATTCACATTTTTGCATCACGCCATTTATCCCAACCAACACCAAAAAGCCGATCATTAAAAAAAGACAATCAATCCTTTGTACAAAAACCTCATCCACTCAACTTACCCCAACCCTCGCTGTAACTCATCCACGCTTCGCGCAGATAGACTTAATGTGTCAGAAAGTGCTAAACAAAGCATTAAACTAGCTAATTTTCTACGTGACTTTGTCTCACTTTATCCCTGTATACAAGGTTAAATCGCTGTTATTCGCATCAAAACAGGTTTACATTATTTGTGACATGACAATTTTGCAGAATCACTCTTATACTTGATTGGAGTGGGCGGATTGATGTACGATGGGCGGGATCGAACAAAGGAGTTTTTTGTCGGCTATCGTCTGTGTCATGTCACAATTGCCGCACTGCTGCAACTGCGTTGGTTGTTGCGGTCTAACGGTAAATTCGGGTTGAGCTAACTTGTGCATAGACGTTACGACTAGCCACAACAACAGTTGTCGACGGGCTGCCTGTGACCCTCCAAACAACTGATATCCAGGAAAGACTGACTATGTCAGAAGCAACACAAAAAGTAGCGATGTCTGATATCGAAATAGAAAATCCATATAACGCCGTTGTCACCGAACGCATCGACCTCAACCCTGAGCTCGCGCTATTCCGTGTTACATTCAAAGATGGTCGCGTACCAGAATTTGAACCAGGACAATTCGCAACACTCGGCCTTCTTCCTACCAAAGAAGAAATTCTCGCCGACAAAGCTAAAGTCGAAGAAGCTGGCCGTAAATGGCGCGGACCAAAACTCATCCGTCGCGCTTACTCTATCGCTTCCGGTTCAAACGAACGCAACTTCCTCGAGTTCTACATTGTTCTCGTTAAGGAAGGCCAACTAACACCTAAACTTTGGCAACTCAAAACCGGCGACGAACTCTTCATGGGTGAAAAAATCGCTGGCCACTTCACACTCGGCGACGAAGTCGATGGCAAAAACCTTGTCATGATCGGTACAGGCACAGGACTCGCGCCTTTCCGCTCCATGTACAACACATACAAAGACTCAGGCAAGTGGAACAAGTTCGTTCTCATCGAATGCTGCCGCTACTCTGAAGACCTCGGCTACTACGAAGACCTCAAAAAATGCGACGAAGCCGATCCTAAATTCCAGTACCTTCCGACCGTCACACGTGACCCCGAAGATTCAGAATGGACTGGCAACCGTGGCCGCGTTCAAACAATCCTCCCTGAAGACAAGTTCAAAGGCTTCACTGGTTTCGACCTCGACCCCGAAAACACAATGGTCTTCATCTGTGGCAACCCACAAATGATCGACATGGTTGAAGAAGACCTCGAAAAGCGTGGCTTCTCAACAAAGAACCGACAAAACCCAGACGGCAATATCATCTTCGAACGCTACTGGTAAATCCCACAGCACAAAACAACCTAAATTCTCAAACCGTCGCTTCTCGCGGCGGTTTTTCTTTACCTATCTCCATTTCACGCAGCACTAACACTTCCGTGACGTTTCTCACACACACATGTGTCATGCTTTGCCTCATCAACATCGCGACCCTTCAACACAACGGGTCATACACAAAACAATCGGAGCAAAAAGATGATCGCAAAACTTGCAACACTCGCATCAGCAGCAGCCATCGCATCAACCTCATACGCAGCATACTCAGGCCCTTCAGTCATCCTCAACGAATACAACGCCGTCGGCTCAACCAAACACCTCAAAGAAACCAACTTCGCTGACTCAGACAAAGCAGACACACAATTCGGCCGCATCCTCGGTAACGGCGGCAACTGGTTTGAACTCGTCGTACTCGGCGACGGCACCACAGGCTCAACCGTTAACCTTCAAGGCGCAACCCTCTCATGGGTCGAAGAAGAAACCAACGGCACACTCACACTCTCAAACGACGCCTTCTGGGCAAACCTCACCGCAGGCACAATCCTCACCTTCGCTGAAAACGACGTCATCACAAGCCAAGCAGGCACCGACATCGTCAACGGTTCAGACACGTCACTCAACTTCGCATCGGGTGATAACTGGGCACACATTTATGCAGGCGACACATCACTCATCTCATCATTCACAACCAATGACGACGGTATCTTCTCTGTCGGCAACGATAGCTGGAACCTCACACTCACTGACGCATCAGCAGCCACAATCTTCGGCCCAATCGGTGAAGACACCGGCGGCGCAACCGGCGGCGTCAACAGCAAAGAAGTCTTCAAATACGAAGGCCAACTCACCGTCCCATTCGACGTCGTAAACTACAACGACGGCAGTTCATCATCCTTCGGCCAAGCAAACGTCTGGTCCTCCGGCGAATTTTCACAAGACTTCAGTTCATTCATCGCCGTCCCAGAACCAGCCTCATTCCTCCTCCTAACCCTCGGCTCCTTCGCCCTACTTCGCCGCAAAGCATAATCAGCCACCAACAACACAAACAACAAAACCGTCGCACCCCGCGACGGTTTTTTATTACTCAACAAGCATTAATCACCACAACAAAAACATCACCCAACCCAACGATACGCTTTAGTGAAACAACTCAACAATAGCCGGCGAGCCACGCTCGCCGTGCCCATCCCCCACGCCTCCTCACCTCACATTACATTACAATTTACCAACCAACGATATGCTCAGTTAAACTTAAACTATCCAACAGTTAGACTGCTGCTCTCTTTTTAATTAATCTCGCAAGATTCAATCTAAATAAGTTCAATAAAAACAACATGTACAACGGAAGAACACAAAAACCAAATGCTCCTACGCCAAGTAGAAATTCATTCTTTTGATATATTGCTATAACTATGAACACGACGGATAAAACCAAAAAACCTATCGCAATATGCGCATTGATTGCAATAACATTCGATATTCGCCCTAAATCGAATTTTGATAAAAACAACAATACAAAATATACCATCACAACTAAAGGTAGAACCGCGATCGGCGACAAATACACAACGGTAGTCAATAATAACGCAGTACCAAAATAAACTAGAAACCAACACTTGATCGCCGACAACACAAATCGAACACTCGGACGAAAAACGCTTTTTTTGATTAATTCATGTTTCGCATACGTTAAATACAGGAATGCGCTCAAACATATAACACCCAAGAACCCTGTCATTGCAGGGTCCAACGCGATCCCCAAAGCTCTCCCCCTAAAACATAATAATAAAACATCCCGAACTAAATGCGCGGCAGCTAAAACCACAAACGAAATCATGATGCGCATCACATTCGCTTCAATTTTCTTGAGATACGTCAAGTCCGCAGCCACCAACTTCCCATGCTGAAGTGTTTTTACAATCGAATACCCACACTCAGGACACATCTTCGATGGATGCTGATACCGCAAGTTATAACGGCATGATGCGCACAAAATATCATCATTGATATACGCTTTAGGCGACAGATCTTTAACAAAAACTTTGCCCTGCAAACCACGCCTCCGGATCGAACTACTTCACAAAACTTTACGCTTCAACATTCAGTCTATAAGCAAAACACGTGCCACGATATGCAACTCATCAAATAAATTTTCACGCGCGCATAAACACGCAAAACTTCCGGAAATCGCATTTCAAACCTTCACAAAACTCAACGAAACTCGCTCAAAACTCGTCGAAACTGCTTCGTTTCAGCCCAAAACCCGACAGTCGCGATAAGGGAAAATCACGAAAAACCTATAAAACAAGCGGGTTTGTGCGCACAAACCCGCTTCACGGTTGAAATCAATTCTCAATATGTTCACTAAATCAGGGGGATAATGGGGGGATGATTTAGTGAAGGAAGAGGCGAATACCTGTGAGTGACATCGCCATCTTGTGTTCATTCGCAGCATCGATCACATCCTGATCGCGTGCGGAACCGCCCGCCTGAACAACCAGTTTCACACCCGATGCAGCAGCACGGTCGAGGTTGTCACGGAAAGGAATAAATGCGTCTGATGAAAGAACAACGTTGCCCGTCTTGGATGCGAGGAACTCTGCTCGTTCTTCTGCAGTGATCGGATCAACATCACAATCAAGCGCGTTCTTGACTGCTGCCTTCTCGTCATTGTTCAACTCGTTCCAGCGAACAAAGCCTTCTAACGCATTGACCTTTTCAGACTTAGGAATGTCTTTGAATGTCAGCGCGAGTGCTTTTGGATGCTGCTTGAGCAACCAACGGTCAGCCTTGTCACATGCGATGCGAGTACATGCGATACGTGACTGCTGCCCTGCCCCAACGCCGATCGCCTGACCGTCAACGCCGACGGAGATCGAGTTGGATTGTGTGTGCTTCAATGTGATCGTCGCAACGACTGCGGTTTCGATCGCATTCGCATCAAGTTCTTTGTTGTCAGTCACGACGTTGCCGGTGATGGTGTCGTTCGTGATCGCGATATCGTTATGGGTTTGCTCAAGTGTGAGCCCAAACTCTTTGCGGGACTCAACTTCTGGCGGTGAGTAGCTTTCATCCATCTGTAACATCACATAATTCCCACGCTTTTTGGCTTTGAGAATTTCGAGTGCTTCAGGTTCATAACCCGGCGCGATGATGCCGTCGGAAACCTCTGGCTTAATTAGGTTTGCAAGCGAAACGTCGACTATTTCGGAGACAGCGATGAAGTCGCCGAAAGATGCGACGCGGTCGGATGAGCGCGCTTTTGCGTACGCTGTTGCGACCGGCGAAAGCTCCGCGTCAGAGTAAAAATGCGCCTTGCGGAATTCTGGGGTTAGCTGTCCTGCGACCGCGGCACCTGCTGGTGAAACGTGCTTATAAGATGCTGCAGCAGCTTTGTTTGTGGCCGCTTTCAAATCGCGAACCAATTGCCAGCTACGCAGGCCGTCAAGCAGGTTGATGTAGGAAGGTGAACCATTGACGACGGAGAGCGGGCATGTGTCGCCGTCAAAAAGAACGCGAGCGGTGGGCTGATTTGGATTACAGCCGTACTTGAGCTTGATTTCCATCGAGCTTTTTCCTGTGTTAACGATTGCTATTACTGATGTTGCGAAACACCGGGGGTCAATTTACGAAACATTGGAGTACGATTCTGTTGCTTGCAGATTGTTTTGTTTAACAAGAGATGCGTTAAGTTGCTGCTCACACATCACTTAAATCTACAAATCGACTCGTAACGATTCGCTTTCCCCCAGCACAGATATGAAATCGGGGCGGGGCTGTGATTCTAGCACGAAAATGGACCGGGTGCAGACCGTCCACTTGCTTTGGAAGTTTCCCCCCGTTCATCCCCAAATAGCAGCACATATTCGGGCGCGCACATGCTGCTACACCAGATATTGCATATCACAAAACCTTTTACAGTACCAAATCAACCCCATTTTAAGCCCCTTTCAGAGCTGAAAAACAGCGATTCAAAGTTGTAATTGGATGTAAAGATGGGCAAGATACCGGCAGGTGATTTGGATCAAATCACAGGACAATAGTGCGATGCAGATGCTGAATTTAAACACAATTCACAAGGATTCGCAGACGGTTTGCGATGATGGAGTTAGATTGGGGGATTTTGGGGTTATCGGCTGGATGTGGCCGATAATTGGTATTCGGAGCGCGGTACGTGCGTACTGCCTGAATTAGATGTAAATGATTGATTTGCAAGAAGATGGCAAAAAAGAAAGCAACAAAGCGTAAAACGAAAAAGCAGTTAGAGCAGGAACGGCAGGATAAGCTGACCGCGTATCGGTTTATCGGCTGGGTAGCGCTTGGTGCGGTGTGGATCCTGGTATTGGCGTCGATGTTATCGTACAGCCCGGCAGACCCGCCGAACCCTGGATACGGCACGCCCAACGCGACACCTCACAACTGGATCGGAAGTTTCGGTGCTGCACTGAGTAACAAGATTTTCTGGTATGCGGGCCCGGGTAGCTGGGTCGTTATGATCGGCGTTGGCTTGTGGCTTGGAATTATGGCTGTGGGCAAATCCGTGAATCAGATTCTTCTTCGCGGACTTGGTTTGATGCTGATGGCATTTGCACTGAGCTGCACAGCGACTGCGGTTGGCGCGAAGATTTGGGACCCAGCGATGGAACCTGAATCAAGTTTTGGTGGCTCCATCGCACGCGTTGTGTTTGAGAAATGGCTGGAGGGACCGTTTGCGACGCCGGGCACGTTGGTAATTATGCTGACGCTGTTCATGGTGGGTGCGGTTTTGACTGCGGATCAGTTGGTGCTTGCTGTGCCGATTTGGTTGGGCAGCAAATTGCGCAACGTTGTGTTCCCGAAAGTCGAGATTCCAACAGAGGTCTTGGGTGAGAAGGTTCGCGAGTTGAAGCCACGCTTTAGTCTGAGCAGTTTGTTCAAGAAGAAAGGCAAGGCTGGTCCGGGCGAAGTTGGCGGCGGCTTGAGACGTAAGAAGAAACGCGTTGATCTTGATGAGATTGATGAAGACGCAGGTGGGTATGCTGGCGTTGAATCGTTTGATGCGGATGTAAATCGTCTGCGTCCGAAGAAACACCACGATGAGGAAGATGAGTACGAATATGAGTATGAGGATGAAGAATATGAGGAGGGTGATGATGAGTATGAGTACGAATATGAAGATGAAGAAGAAGATGGTGCTGATGCACCGGGCGCTTATGTAGAAAACAAGAAGAAGCCTAAGAAGTTTGATCCTGAGTCGATCCGTGAGAAGATCAAGAACATGCCGATCAATCAGGCGGTGAAACCGCGTGAGGGAACGGCGGAGCCACCACGTAGTCAGGAGATGGATCTGACGGGTTATAAATTCCCGGGTCTTGATTTGCTACAGGATGCGACGGGTAGCTTTACTGATGAGCAGGAACAGATTGTTCGCGAGCAAGCGATTCATCTCGAATCAGCGCTTAGAGAATATAAAATCAAGGGCGAGGTTGTTGGTATTGATACTGGCCCTGTGATTACGATGTTTGAAGTGAGACTTGCGCCGGGTACGAAGGTCGCACGCATTAATGCGGTGCAAAGTGACTTGGCTCGCGCGATGAAGGCGCAGAACATGCGTATCGTTTCAAATATGGCAGGTAAAGATACGGTTGGGTTTGAGGTGCCGAACATTAAGAAGGAAGTTGTTCGGATTAAAGAGTTGATGACGCAGCCTGATGAAGGTGTGAAGAAGATGAAGTTGCCGATGTTCCTGGGTAAGGACGCATCGGGTGCGCCATTGATTGCAGACTTAAATGCGATGCCTCACATGCTGATTGCTGGTACGACTGGTTCTGGTAAGTCGGTGTGTATGAACTCGATCATTACTTCGTTTATTTATACGAAGCGGCCTGACGAATTGAAACTCGTTTTGGTTGACCCGAAGATGGTTGAGATGAGTATGTTCCGTGATATACCGCACTTGATGTGCCCGGTGGTTACGGAGATGAGTAAGGCTGCTGCGATTCTTGAGTGGGCAGTTACGAAGATGGATGAACGTTACGAACTGCTTGCGGAGTGCGGTGTTCGTGATATTGCGTCTTACAATAAATTGGAGTGGGATGAGATTAAGGAACGGATGGAACCGGCGACGCCTGAGGCGGAAGCGCGGATTCCGAAGAAGTTGCCTTACCTTGTGATTGTTGTTGACGAGTTAGCTGACTTGATGATGACGAACAAGGAAGTGGAAGGCGCGATTGTTCGTATTGCACAAAAGGCGCGTGCGGTTGGTATTCACTTGATATTGGCGACGCAGAGGCCACAGGCGAATGTTGTGACTGGTTTGATTAAGTCGAACATGCCTTGCCGCGTTGCGTTTAAGGTTGCGTCGGGTATGGACTCACGTATCGTGCTTGACCAGAAGGGCGGCGAGTTGCTGCTTGGTCATGGTGACATGCTGTTCTTGAGTCCGAGGACGAGTAAGATCACGCGTGCTCAGGGTTGCTTTGTTGATGACTTTGAAATTCGCAAGGCGGTTAAGTTCCTGAAGACGATCAGTCAACAATCGTTTGAGCCTGCACTGGTTCAGATTCGTTCAGATGGTACGGTGCCTGACCCACGTGAGATGGAAGAGCGTCCGATCAATAAGCCTGGTTATAAAGAGTCGATGCTTGAGCATCATGATGATTTGTTTGATGATGCGGTGCGTGTTGTGCTTGAAAGTAAGCGTGGCAGTGTATCGCTGGTGCAACGGCGATTGGGTATTGGTTATGGCCGTGCGGCTCGCTTGATTGAGATGATGGAAGAGACTGGCATTCTTGGTAAATTTAAGGAAGGCAAGCCTCGTGAAGTATTCATGACGATTGAAGAGTGGCAGGCGATTAAAGCAGCAATGAAGAAGGAACAGGAAGAGGCCGAAGCGCTGAATAGACCTGTGACGAATCAGGAAGCTGCGGAACTTGAGAAAGATGCGAACCAAGAAGATAGTGTTTATGAAGAAGGCGAGGAGCCTTTTGAAGTTGAAGATGAGGAAGAGGAAGAAGTAGAAGACGAGGGGGAAGAAGAAGAGGGAGACGAGGAAGAGTACGAAGAAGAAGAAGAAGAAGAAGAAGAAGGGGATGATGAAGAGGAGTATGAATACGAGGAAGAAGAAGAGGGAGAAGATGATGATGAGGAGGAGGAAGAAAACGATGAAGAGTATGAGTATGAAGAGGAAGAAGAAGAGGAAGAAGAGAACGCAGCATAATTTCTCGTAACATTTAATCAAAAAATAAAGCCTCACAGTTGATCGCTGTGAGGCTTTTCTCTTTTGGAGAAATGTAGTTAGTATGCTTTTTGTTTATTGATTATTTACGGCGACGAAGCAGAGCGAGACCACCGAGGCCGAGAAGAGCGAGTGACGCTGGTTCAGGAACGGACATGCCGTTGATGGTGAGGTTATCGTAGTGGTAAACGCCTGCATAATTTGAAGCAGTGTCACCCCAGATGATGTTGACGCCTGTACCGTTTTTAGGTGCACCTGTACCGATTGGAGGTGATGGGTATACACCTGGGTCAGCGATTGTAGCGAGGATATCAGCACCGGTTACGTTTACCCAGTTAACGCCGTCAAATTTTTGCAGGTATTGTGAACCGCTTTTTTGTGCATCCTGACCTACGGTTGGATCGCCAAGAATCCAGTCGAGATCGGTTTCATCAGTTTCAAAAACTTTGAACTGATCGTAGGTCGCCCAGTTCTGTCCACGATAGTCGTTTTCAGTTGAGATGATCGCGTACTTGCCGGAGCCGTTTGTAATCCAGACATTAACGTAAGGCACGATATTGGTTGGACCTGATACTCGATCAAAGTCAACGGTTTGGATTGAGTCGAAGGACATGCCATCAAAGTAACTCGTACCGTAACCGACTTTTTGCCCACCCAGTGGTGTTGCACAGAGCGCACCGTCTTGAGCTAAATTTTCAGTGATGCTTGGAGCGTCGCCTGTACCGTTCGCGTTACGAATAACGAATGGATCGAAGTCGATTGCGCTTGCGGTTGTTGGGATTGCGGCTGCACAGAGAACGATAGATGAAAGGATAGCGCGTCTCATGGTTTCCTCCTACAGAATAAAGACGTTTAATTATGAATCGTTGTTTGGTATCAGCAGCTAGACTGATAGCGATTGCATTTACTGTTCGATGTTGACGTAATAACATCACACGGCAAAAGCAGTGTGTTTTCAATTTTAGTTATAAGAACAAAACTACTTTTAGACGGGGTCTTTCTTCTCCTAGCAACCCAGCCATTATGGAGAGTAGTGTAATCGGGCAATTCCGAGATTCAAGTGCTTTGTCTGTATTTTTAACAATAATCTTCATATTATTGCGTAACAATACGAGCGAATTTATCTATTTTTACAGTTAAATAATAAAAGATTATTAAATATTAGTTTGTATTAATAGGGCATAATGCGATGCACAATGCGATAGGTTGGCGCGTTGCCGAGCTGATCAAAAAGCTCTTCTGAAGTTTCGAAATGATCATGATCGAGGTTACGCGCATTGATGTTGATTGAGAAGAATGGTGGTTTGTATGGCCAGGGATCGAGACGAACGCCCCACTCATCATGCTTGTAGCGCATGACGACTTCGTTGATTGAATAGTTAACAGGTTCATCGAAACGCGCCCATGGCAATGCGCCGATGAGCATTAAGCTAACACGATCATTGAAGGAGAGAATGCGTTGAGCTAAGCGCAAGATAGGGCGTGTTAAGGCTTGATGATTTTCAGGTGGTTCTTCATCGCGCAGCCTTTCAATGGATCGATCTATCATACTGTCGGACCACGAGAGATATTCATCAACAAGTTTTTGATCGGAGATATTGCTTTTAGGTGACTTTGAAAAAATCCAACGAAAATGAAGTGTAATTAGAAGTGCTTGATAAAGATCTTTCTTCATTATTGAGTCGGTGCAATAGTGAAGATATTTGAGATGCGTTTCGATGGGTAAGTTTAAAAAAGAATAGGGTTCGCCTTGTTCATTGATGAGGGGCTGGTATTTATGCATATGCCAACCGTCATCATGATGTTCGGTTGCAGCAATGAGACGCTCCCAAAGATTATCAGGAATTTGATTTGGCTTGACCCAGTTTCTTACAAGCAAAGCAGTATGTCGCGCATGATCTGGCTGAAAGACGATGCGAAGTTTATTATCGGGTTGTGGAAGAATGATCATATGATTGCTTTGTAAATCTGCTTTGTGATTCTTATTCATTATCGAACGATGTAGGAAATCACGTGCAAGGATTCATGAGGATGACGCTTGTATTGTGTCATGATATGCGTGTGGGTTTGAAGTGTGCAATAAAAAACGCCCCTTAAATTAAGGAGCGTTGTGTTTGTTTGTTGAATGTAATTATTCAGGGAGTTTATCGAGTTCGGCTTCGACAAGGTCGATGAGCGGCTTGATTGTTTCAAGTGAGAAGTCGAAACGTATGCCTGCTGAGGCGAAGAGTTCGGGGAGAGGGCGTGTGCCGCCGAGAGAGAGCGCAGTGCGATAAAGTTGGAGCGCACGTGCGGGATCTTGCAGGTAAATGTTGTAGAGTTGGAGTGCACCAAGTTGGGCGATGCCGTATTCGATGTAGTAGAACGGTACATGGAAGAGGTGAAGTTGTGCGTGCCAACGCGCTTCTTTTGCAGCCTCATTGCCGGTGTAATCGACCATGCCGGTGGAGAAGCGATCGAGTATTTTTAGCCAGGCATCGAGACGCTGCTCGCGTGTGTGGTTTGGGTTGGTGTAGAGCCAATGCTGGAACTGATCGATGGTCGCGATCCACGGCAGAACTGAAAGAACACCCTCAAGATGCACACGTCGCGCGCGATCGGCATCGACTTTATCTGGGTAGAATTCTTCGAGATACTCTTCAGCGAAAAGCTCCATGGACATGGATGCAACTTCACAGAATTCGAGTGGTGCGTGTTGCAGGAATACGAGTGGTTCGTTTTGTGATGCCCAGATGTAATGAAAAGCGTGGCCTGCTTCGTGGAGCATGGTTTCAACATCACGTTGAAGGCCTGCAGCGTTCATGAAGATGAAAGGTTGCTTGGATTCACTGAGGGAAGCTTGGAAGCCGCCGGCTCGTTTGCCTTTGCGTGAATCCAGGTCGAGGTTACGACCCATCTTGAGCATTGAGTAATCATCGGCGAGAGATGGTGAGATTTGGTGGAAGATTGTTTTGCAGCCATCAACGAGACGTTGAACGTCAGATCTGTCGAAAGGCTGAAGTGGTTCACGGCCTAATGGATCAACTGATACATCCCATGGTTTAAGAGTATCTAAGCCGAGCTGCTTGGCGCGTTGTTCGTGCAGCTTCTTCATTAATGGAACAACGGCGTTCTCAACTGCATCGGCAAAGTCGTGGCAGTGCTGAGGTGTGTAATCAAAACGACACCACGATTTCCAAAGATATTCACGGTAGTTTTCGCAATCAGCATTAGATGCAATCTTCATGCGGTTTTCGAGCATATTCTCAAAGATCGTTTCGATTTTGTCACGATCCTCTACGCGCCTATTAGAGGTGAGTTCCCATGTATCCTGACGTACCTGACGATCAGTATCTTGGAGGAAACGCCCCATCTGTTGAAGGGTATATGTTTCACCTTGATATTCAACGGTCATTGCGCCGATGGTCTGATCGTACTCTTTGTTGAGCTTTGCATCTTCGACTTGCAGGGGAATGTTATCTACACGATAGAGATCAACATCCATTTTCCAATCACGTGTGAGCAGGTCAAACTTTGGATCGGTTAGCTGCTCACGGAATGGGGATTCGAGATATTTGCGATGGAATTGATCCTGAAGTGGTTTAAGTTTTGGTGCGATATTTTCAACGAAGTGCATATATGCTTCTTCGATTTTTTTATCATCGGTGTGACATGCAAAGTCAATATTTTTACGTGACGCGTACTCGCCGAGCACGGCTTGAAGCTCGGAATTATCAGTTAGCCATTGCTCGAATTCTTCGAGCGTTGTGATTTCACGATCCAAAAGTTGCTGAATAACAGGTTCGATCTGCTGCCAATCTGAGCAGTCAAGATCTTGTGGTACATAATGACGAGTTGGGATTGTATCGGTCATGCGGATTCCTTCCAGATCGCAGAATTTGCTGTTGTATTATCGGCTTGCGGCGTGTTGTGTATTGAAATACAGGCACTGCAAGACGAGCGTATTTTATGTGATATTACACCACAGCAATAAAAATAACTGGGAGCGAGAAGAAATCAAGCGTAGAAAGTTGGGATGTAGTGGTTAAGGATTGGCAGAGATGCGTACAAATGAGATAGTACCGGGGCCGTATTTACCTTCGTCGCCGGTGATGGCTATTAATGAATGGTCATTGATACGGTGAAGCGTTAAGCCTTCGGGACGATCGCCTACTTCAGCTTTTGCAATGAATACAGGAGCTAAAGGGTTTGTGATGTCATAAACGACCAGACAATCGCCACGTTCAGCAGCGACGACGGCGATCATGCGTGAACCGAGGCGAGCGAGTTTAACTGCTTCGGGTTCGCGTCTCTTGGTTGGCTTTTTTGCTGAGATATCAGGGCGAATATCAATGCGTTTGAGAAATACAGGATCGTGATTGAGATTATTGGGATCAACCCAGATGAGTTGGCATGATTGCCCGCCGAGGTTACCGAGCTTATCAAAGTTGCCTTCTTCTGCGATTGCAATCAGGCAACCAATCCGATTGGGGTTATTGGGATGAAGCACGTTGTCGATAATGTCGAGACCATCAGGGCCGCTGTTGATGGAGAGGGCTGAGGCAATTGCTATTTGTGGTTTGCCTTGAAGATTGACTAATACAACAGCGTCGTTCTCCTGACATGTCACTGCAGCAAAGCGAGATTGGGGATCGATCGCGACAAATTCAGGCTCGATGATCCCGAGTGGACGACCAAGGTGTTTGTCTAAATCTGCTAGTGTTAACAGTGGCAAATCTGGATCTGCTGCGGTTCGATTTAAATCGAAGCTTGTCAGGTCTATTAACTGGATAGAAGCTTCTGTTTCGGGATGGCCCTCCGCTTCACAGGCGATGATTGCGTATTTGCCGTCTGGTGAAATTGCGATTGAGTCAGGATGTTGGCCGACGGTTTGATTGAGAAGCCATTTACCTCTGGATGAAGCGCGGAGATCGAACGCGATGACTCTACCAGGCTCGCCGATTTGCCTGCTTAATACTGCAACAAATGCGACGGGTAATTGTGGATGAATTGCAACACTGGTTGGTTCATAGACGGTGAATGGACCTTGGTTGCCGGGCAATTCATCGTCATAATCAAATTCAATGAGCTTTGGATTGGCAGGGTCATCGAGTTGATAAAGATCGAGAGTTTTCCAATGAGGATTAGTAACCGCGAGAAGGTTTTCTGATTTGCAGTACTGAACAATCTCAGCTGTGAATGCGGAGACATTGATAGTCTTGATCGATTCAACAGTTATCGCTGATTGAGCAGCAAGTGTTGATGCGATAAAAATCAGAGGCGCGATGAATGGTAATACTTTTTTCATAGCGAATTTATCTTCGTATTTGTATTGCCTAACCGAGAGTTAGTCTGTTGCTGCTGAGTATGGTTCCCAGATTACATCACGTTTATTCCAGTCGTTAAGATTTTCATCTTCACGTGTGATGACGTAATTTTGTGTAAAGTGAGCGGCGTGACCGTCGGCAAAGACGAGGTGCCCGCCGTTGTTATGACGACCCGCGAAACGTTTCCAGTCAGCACGCCCTCGGCCTAATTCGCTTTCATCAATATCATCGAAGTATGGATTATCTGCATCAACCTCTTCCTTTGTGGTGCGTAATTCGAGCATTAAAACAGTGCTTGAAGCATTAAGGAGGTTGTCGACCATGACACGACACTCTGGGTTATGCTTGAAGGATGAGGATTGGTTACGACGATTTGGAATTGAATTATTCAGTTCTGAGTTCGCAACGTATGTAAAGTAGTAGAAGCCAGAGCCTGCATTGTATGGTGCGTTGGCTGGTGGTGTTGCTGAAGGATCGATAAAGATTGAATCATCCTCGGTCAGAATAAGATCTGAATTTGTGCCTGCTTTTGCAGAAATTTCACGGTACTTTGGCTGACCAACATAGGTTGGCACAAGGTTACCCCACCATTTATCGTGAGTAAGCCCGTTATAACCTTTTTTGACTGCACCGGGTTCCTTTTCACCTTCCCACGGAACGAGACCGCGCTCATCTTGCGTGGCCATGGTGATGCCGAGCCCCCACTGCCGCAAGTTGGACATTGATTTGAGTGCCTGTGCGGTATTACGAGCAGAACCAAGGGCTGGAAGAAGAATACCGATTAGCAATGCTATGATTGAAATAACTACAAGCAATTCAATAAGTGTGAAGGCACGTGCGCGGGTTTGATGTGAAGACATTGGTAGGCTCCATAGACAATAAAAATAAACGATCTGTAATTCAGGTGGAAACATGATGGCATTTAGATGTTTGTGCAGCGTCATGTGTAAGTTAGATTCACATGAGCGTGTCATGATTTTGATAGTGACGTGTAAGTAAGTACCCTGCGAAACTTCAGGGAGATGGATCTGTGGGCAAATAAAAAAGCTGACACGTAATGTGACAGCTTTGAAGTTCGCTTTATGTGACGTTATTATTTACGACGACGTAGCAATGAGAGGCCGCCCAAGCCGAGCAGCGCGAGTGATGCTGGTTCTGGAATTGCAGTTGGGAAATTGATGACTGCGTTGTCATTGCTGACTGTGACAGAAAGATTGTCGAAGAAGAAATCGACATGATCTTCAGTATTTGATGCTGGACTATAAATCCTGATTTTAATACCAATACCTACGGTCTCTTCATTTGATAGGTCGGAGGCTAGAACGGTAACGCTATTACTGAAACTGACCCATCCATTATCAATATCATCACTACCTTCGGAGTAGATCAATCCATTTTCAATTGCTCCGGAAGCAACTGAGTCTACATATTTACCTTCAGCATCAACTTCACAAAACCAAAAGCGGAATCGATAATCATCGGTGGAAGAAAAATCAATACCATCAACAGAAACAGAGATATTATCGTTTGCATTGAGGTTTGTTACATAAGCAACGGTAGCATTTGGCGTGCCGCCGATAGGTGACTCCTGAAGATGCAAATATGATTCGCCTTCAGAAGCTTGAGTCACTGTAAGTGGATTAGTCCCATCGGTGCCTGTAAATTCACCTGTCTTCGCGCCAACCACCTTAATTTTACCATAGGTATCAAAGTAGCCTGGGGCATTATTTTCCCAGCCATAAGTAGCGGTTATTGCAGCTGAAGAAGTTGCAGCAACACTCAATGTTGCAGCAACACCTAAGAACGTTGTATTAACAAAATTCATTCTACTCACCTCCTAGTACAGAGCTAACCAATCAGCCATTATCTGTCAGATAATAGAACACTGAACTATGAACCAGTGTCGTAATCTATGGCATTAAACAAATCTAACGTTGCATTTCCTAAACTACATTTACGGAAACTGATTGATCACATCACCAACGTGACAATTTTCCGACAAGTAGTTTAGCCTGTTTTGCCATCGTGTCCACATTTCTATAAACGATTTGTATACAAATATTTATTTGCATTCACTATAGGTAAAATAGTTAAAGTACAGCATGCATACAAAAAAAGCTGCCACCGAAGTGACAGCTTTTATAGTTCATATGTATATCGCGTATTTATTTACGACGACGGAGCATTGCGAGGCCACCTAGGCCGAGCAGTGCGAGTGAAGCTGGTTCTGGGATGGCTGCAACACGGATATTGTCGAATGCATATGCTTCTTCACCACCATTAAGTTTAGCAGTGAGAGTCAGTTTCAGCGAAGTCGCTCCTGGCGCAACCGTGACGCTCTTTGTGAAATCCTGTACTACATTCGTAAGCATAGTGTCGCCGATAAACGCCGGATCGTTCCAATCATAAGTGATTGCTTCCATTGCATATGTATGTGTAGCTTCTTCGTCGATGGTGATTGCGAAGAGCTCTTGCGCAGCACCATCATCAACACTGTAAGTCCAGTTTAGGAGGTCACTGCTAGCTTCAAAATCACCCATAGCACCCATCTCAATGGTGACATCCAAATCAGCTCCAGCCATTGCTGACACATCGAAATCAAACGTTACACTGACTTCATCTGAAATATCGTTATTGACTGTATCAACAACACCAAAAAAAGCATCAGCTTTGCTACTATCGTAGATACCAACCTTATCACTTGCATTGTCTGCGGATTCATCCAACAAACTCCAAGGAGTGCTGGAGGTATCGTTAACATAAACACCCCAGCCATCGCCAGGACTGCTGAAAGTATTCAAAGGGAATGATGCAGTGATAGTTGCATCATCAGAACCACCATCGAAATCCACAACTAGTTCAGCAGTGGAAACACTGGCCATGCCAAAAGCACAAGCAGCACCTAATAGCGTCGTCTTTGCGAAGTTCATTCTGATCGCCTCCTAGCCCGAACGGGCTTTCGTGATTGATGTATCCGACAGGCGAGAACACATGTTCTCATGTAGGAGCCCTGTGTATGGATACATGGCGTGAAGAAAGATATAGTCAAAAATAGAACTGCTCTTCATCATGTAAACGTCTGGAAAGAATCTCTCTTTTCTCTCCAAAAGATCATGTAGAAGTTACGAATGAGTCAAAACGTCTAAGTTCTAACCGAAAAAACGACGTGTCGGAAGACAGGGTTTTGCCTCACGATGGCAAAAAATCATCATTTTCTAGTTTAAACAGAATAATACGAAGGTTCAATAAGATCCATGCAATCAGTACTGATAAAGCCACATTTTTATTTCCTCACTCATATGAGAATATATAACATACGCTTTCTACGCACGATACGCAGCCTTTTCGTAGATTATCAGGAGACATGGCTACGACTTGAAAGTGATTGAAATAACAAGAACGATGAATATGAATTTGAAGAATAAAAAAAGCTGCCGCGTGAAGCGACAGCTTTTTATTTTTTTATGCGTCCTCACATTATTTGCGACGACGGAGCATTGCGAGGCCGCCGAGACCGAGCAGCGCGATGGATGCTGGCTCTGGAACAGCTGCGAGATCGTAGTCGAAGCCGATTGCCGGTGCATCGTAGTACTTGCTAGTTGCACCTGAACCTGCGATTGCGACGCCGACACCGTTCAGTGGATCTGCGATGCCATGGAAAGCGAGCTTGAGCTTGCCATCTGCTGCGGATGCTGCAAACTGTGCTGCTTCGTCTGCATTCATCTCAACGTTAAAGACCATGTCTTCACGAAGTTCTGGTGCGACAAAGGCGAACTGGCCCAGCTTCACTGAAGTTTCTTTTGCTTCGAGGGTTTCCCAGTCGAAATTGGTGTTGTGTGCGGTGAGGTCGAATTCATCGGAAACGAGATAGACTTCGACGTCGCCACTTTTTTGCCAAGGTGCGCTGTAGTCACCAGTTAAGCCAGCGACGTTGAGGCGGAAGTTGAAGCTGTCAACGACAATTGCTTTGCCAGAATCAGCACCAAAATCGAGATCCCACTCAGCTGCTGCCCATGAATCGTGTGCACCACCTTCAGCTTGGATGTTGAGGTAGTAATCTTTGTCTGATGGGCCACTGACTTTGTAGCTTTCATCTTTGACAACGTTTGTCATGTCCATTGTTGCTGCCATCGCAGGACCGGCGATCATGACAGCTGCACCGGTAGCGATTAGAAAAGCGTTGCGTCTCACTTTTCGCTCCTTAAAAAATAAATTGGAGTGTATGTGAAAATAGATTAATAAAGATTGCCTTACTGTTGCTAGCAATCCTTATCACCTCGGTATTATGGGGTATCATACTATGTTATATAAGTATTGTCCTGTAGGTAGCCCAATATCATGTAGACAATTCCCCGAATACGCAAGATGTAGATGGCAAAGTGTTACAGCTCCCCTAAATTAAAAAAGCTGCCGCAAATAGCGGCAGCTTTGTTTGTTTTAAATTGCTCGGCTTCAACAATTCTTCAAGGTCTTATACCTGAGGTTTATGCTTGAGGCCACGTACCTGCATTGGCAGACCGAAGAGGTCGATGAAGCCACGAGCTGCGGTGATGTCGTAGTTATCCATCGCGAAAGATGCGAGCTGCTCGTCATAAAGTGAGAGATCTGAGTTGGCCTTAGTTGCCAGTGCGCGACCCTTATATAGTTTGACTGAAACTGTGCCGGTGACGGTTTCGCTGGCTTTGTCCATGAAGGATTGGATTGCTTCACGGAGTGGGTGGAACCATTGGCCGTAGTAAGTCAGTTCAGCGTAACGATTCGCGAGATTGAGTTTTTCGTGATAAAGATCACGCTCGATGCAAAGCTGTTCGAGCGCTTTGTGTGCTTCGTAAAGGATTGTGCCACCTGGAGTTTCGTACACGCCACGTGACTTCATGCCGACGAGACGGTTTTCGACGAGGACGGTTGTGCCGACTGCATGCTTGCCGCCGATTTCGTTGAGAAGTGCGATGAGATCGTGACCAGCCATCTTTTGACCGTTGACTGCGACTGGGTTGCCCTTGTCGAATTCGATTTCAACGTACTCAGCTTGGTCAGGAGCTTCTTCAACAGGAACACTCATGACGAGACAGTGCTTCCAATCTGGTTCTTGGTCAGGATGCTCGATTTCAGCACCTTCATGCGAAATGTGCCAAAGGTTGCGGTCACGTGAGTAGATTTTCTTCTTGGTCTGATCGATTGGGATGTTGTGCTTTTTAGCGTAATCGATCGCGGTTTCACGGTCAGTCAAGCCATCATTAATAAAGACAGGGTCTTTCCATGGGCTGATGATCTGAAGTTTTGGAGCCAGAGCACGAGCGGTCAGTTCGAAGCGAACCTGGTCGTTACCCTTACCAGTTGCACCGTGACCAACTGCGTCAGCACCGGTCTGCTCAGCAACCATAACCTGATACTTAGCGATCAGTGGGCGAGCAATGGATGTGCCGAGCATGTAGTCGGATTCATAGATCGCGTGTGAGCGGATCATTGGGAAGCAGTATTCTTCTGCAAACTCTTTGCGGAGATCTTTAACAACCACTTCATCAGCACCTGAAGCGTATGCTTTTTCTTCGATGCCTTTGAGTTCATCACCTTGACCAAGCTCAGCAGCGAAGCAAACCAGCTTCACGCCTGGGTAGCGTTCTTTGAGCCATGGAAGAATGATCGAAGTATCCAACCCGCCTGAGTAAGCGAGGACGATTTTCTTTGGATCGGACTGATTTGCCATGATCTATTATTCCTGTACTGTGCCGACGTTAGGGTTGTCGACAGCTGTTTCTTTAGCTAAATATGTCCCTGATCACCCCTAAGCGCCAGTGAAGGCAGATGTGAAATCATAGCACAACCTGCGATTTGGGTGAACCTGACTCATACGGGGAGCCAAATTCTCCGCTGATCCCACCCCTAAAATCCACACAATCAGAAAAGAAAAAGCTCGAGGGGGCTAAAGCCTCGAGCTTATATCAATACATATGATACGGATTATGTCACGTTAATTACATCAAGCCGAACGACGGCTAAGCAATGCCAAACCGCTCAAACCAAGTAGGGCGAGTGATGTCGGCTCAGGGATTGATGTAAATGCAGCCTCAAGAGCAGCAAAATCTTTAGCTGAAAGAACAGCTGCGAAGCCATAATTACTTGAGAGCACATCAAGGTCGAGAAGGTTTACAGTGCCATCACCATTGAAGTCTCCGCCCTCCCAAGTTGCTGCAGAGCTATAGTTGCTAGAAAGTGCATCAAGATCCAGCAGATCAACGCTACCATTAAGGTCAGCATCACCAAAGACCGTACCCTTCAAAGCTTGAATCCAATGAGCGACATCATCAGCATCAACATCGTTGTCGCCATCAACGTCATACATCGCATCAGTTGAGTTACTGTTAACTGCACCAAAGAGTAGATCAATATCTGCAGCTTCGAGCATGCCGTTGTTATTAAAATCACCGAGCAAAGCTGCTGCGAGTTGGAAGAATTCGACCTGATCGCCCGTACCGTATAAACCAGTTGAAGCATCCGCATCAAGAGCGACAAGATCAAGTTGACCTGTTGTGAGATTCAGAGCATACCAGTCATGGTTATATGCCACGCCATCATTTGGACCATCTTTGTCGTAGAAATAAACAGTATTGGTATATGGATCGTAAGCTGAGTAGCGACCATCGGTCACAGAACTATCGTCATCAAGTGCACCAGATGTATCCAATGTCACAGGCGTTTGCCATGCACCAAAATCAATCAGGTTTTCATCGTCGTTATAACTATCGATTTCACGAACAATAACCTTTGGCTCGTGCTGCGGATCATTAAAGAAACCCGATTCCACAATCACGAGATTACCCGTCATTGGATCAACAAACACTTTGTCTGCAGTACCATCATTAGCAGTTGGATCTACCGTCGGATCATCATCCAGTGCAAATTGTGTTGGGTAGTCCGGACCACCGCCAACATTAAAGCCCTTGTACTTGTTCAATGAATTGTCAGCACCAGTCAGGTCGCCAATTTCAAAGAACGCAACATCATCGCCTTCTCCATCATCTTCAACAATCCAAAGGCCCTGCACACCATCTTTATTCACATAAGCAGCACCAACAATATCGCTGCTACCAGCAACTTCACCAAGATCTGTGTTATATTCAAGATTCACAAGGCCGAGTTGCTTTGATTGCCACGACTCAGAAGTACCGCGGTTGTAACCACCCTCTTGGCCAGATACATTTGACTGTCCTGCTGTCGCGCTAACACGGTTCAATACACGGATCTGGTGATCCCCCGCAGCCGTCGTGTTATCATTTCTACCATCAATCAAGAGCAAGTTATTCTCATCAACGAACTCAAGATGCATATCTGTATAGTCACCATTTTCATCAGCAACTGCATTTGTACGTGCCACTTCGCCAATCTTGTTCACAACACCTGGCAAAGCTTGCGGATTAGTATGCTTGCTATCAAACAATGTGCTGCCAATACCATCAAACGCATCACTACCGTAGGTTGTGTAGTTCATGCCCCCAGCAACCCATTGGTTATATGCACTACTGAAATCAATTTTAAATAAGTCGATGTCGCCGGTAGTATCCTGATCGCCATCAATCTCAACTTCAACACCACCAGCTGTTCCAGAATCAAACGCAGCAATGTAAACATTACCTGTCGCCTTGTCGATCGTCATCGCATCTGGATCTTCCAAACCGCCGTTTTCAAAACCCAAAGTCACAGCAAACATAGGTGCTGTCATGTTTGTGGTGTCGTAGAAAACAACTGAGCTTGGAGCATCTGTGTGGTTCTTATTCACATCCAACACAGCCATAAAGCCGCCTGTAGGATTCGCCATCACTGGCGTTGCCATCACTGCCGTCAGCAACGTGCCTGCTGTAAGCTTTCTCATTTCCATTCCTTTTCAATATGTTTGTTCTAATCTTCGATTAGTTGATTAATCAATTGTTGTATTCGAAGGAAAGTCTTTATCGTTGGTAAAGACTGCGTTTTTAACAATACTGTTCGTTGGAAAGTATTTATTCAGATCAATGGCAACCTCTGCCGTCATCGACTCTGCATGCCCATCGTAAAATGAAGCATTCATCGTATTGCCGCCATGACGGAATGCGTGCTTAATCGCGACATCCGTCAGAGAACCATCCGCATTAAACTGGAACGGATCGCCGCTTGAAGTAATCGCAGGCCCATAGATCATGAAATTGCCACCCTCGCGCTGCTTAATGAAGTAGTTGAATGTTCTCGCATCCATACCATTCACATAGCGAACACCATCCATCGCATAGACCTTCGATGAGTTTGAACCAACAAGGCTTACACGAGGCCCATAATTTCGAGGCAGTTCAATCGCATTCCTGACCAACTGTGTACCACTCATACCTATGTTCACGTTCTGAATTTCATCCTGAACAAAGTGAAATGCAGATGCAGCTGCATAACTGCCATAGCGAACATCTTCGATCAACATCCCACTAGGTAAACTGCCACCACCAAACACGCCGGTGTAGCTCTGATCATTCTCAGGACAGGTCACATCTTGATTAAAAATTTGCCACATACGCTCATCGCGATCATCCGGCAAACCAAGCTCCATTCCCATCGTGGGTGAAACCCAGTCGAGATTTTGTACAGGCTCAGTCGCACGATCTTGAAAAGTATGTGCATTGTCATTCAATTCCCAACCTGATGTATTAGGCCCCGCTAGCCATTCATCATTATTAGTCGTATAAATCGCCATACCTTGAGCATAACTTCTCAAATTCGCCAAACACATCGCACCTCTAGCCGTTCTTCTTGCCGCGCCAAGGGCTGGCAGTAAAATTCCGATTAGCAATGCAATGATCGATATGACTACTAGCAATTCAATTAATGTAAACCCTTTTAACCCATACCACCGCTGATCATGTTGTTTATTCATCTCACCAGTTCTCCATCATGATTAACATGCGCCCCACAACGAGGCGAACCTTTTTTATTTTTCAATAAAAGGTTGTATTCGCTTTCACAAATACAACCCAAGTAGTCAAATTTTTAAGCCTTACGACGACGAGCAATCAGAGCAATACCACCAAGACCGAGCAAAGCGACACTTGCTGGCTCTGGTATGACGATATTGACCAATTCACCATTCACTGCAGCCTGGCCACTATTGAACATTGGAGCTTCTGCACCAGCAGCAACACTCAAAACAGCAATCACTTCAGTCATGCCGTTATCGACCCATGCGTTACCGTTACCGAGAACAGTACCTGAACCTGAAAGTTCAGAGAATGAATCAACTGAGGTAGCAAAAGTTGCAGCTTCACCATCATTTGTGAAGAAGGTATCTGCAAATGTGAATGTCGCCAGCTTTGGAAACTCAATACCAGATTGGCTTACTAGCGATGTCGTACTGTTATTGATAAAAGCACCTGAGAACGAAGCTTCGATTGAGCTGATATCAAAACCAGTATCATTGGTCAGACTAAAGTGATACACATCAACTGACACTGCCTGCAATGAACCATCAAAAGTTCCCAATCCTTCTGATACCAAACTGAATGAACCTGTAAGTGCTGCGTTTGCTGTTGTACCAGCTGTCGCTACGACTGCAGCAGCTGCCAAACATTTAAAAATTGATTTCATCGGTCTCTCCGTTTCTAAGAGTTGTGTCTAATTAAATATCTCTCCCCTACCAGCGGGGCTTGTAGTCATATCTTTAGTTCTTACGTTTACGCCCCAGCAGCATCATGCCGCCCATACCAAGTAGTACCAATGATGCAGGCTCAGGAACTGCTGCCACAAATGAGTGCAAAGCCATCACATCTTCGTCAGTCAGTACACCATTAAAGCCATAGCTATTCGACAGAATGTCAAGGTCAAGCAAGTTAACATCGCCATCACCATTAAAGTCACCTGATGCCCATGTACCTGTAGCACCATATCCAGTTGAAAGTGCATCAAGGTCAAGCAGATTCACCGAACCATCAAGATTCGCATCACCGTAAACTGTGCCGAGAATATCAAACACAAGCTCATCAACATCTGCTTTGTTAACATTCATATCACCGTTAATGTCAGCTGAAAGATCTGAGAACACAGCTTCGTTGAGGTTTGACCACTCAACACCACCTGTACTGTCTTCATCCAAGCCGACAAACTGTGAGAACACATAGTCGATATCTAATGCATCAATAACACCGTCTGCACCATTCGCTGCTGCGCCCTTCGTAACTGCACTACCAGCAACATCACCACGAGAGTCGCCATTCATATAGGTCACGCCAGTTGCAATTGTGGTACCGAACAGGTTGCCACCAAAAGCATTATCACCGTCAATAAAATTTTGTTTACGATCAAGCATGTTGCCCGCACGACCTGCTGCAAACAAACCATCCAATCCGTATCGCACATCATCAGCATCAAAGTTACCATCGCCGGTAAAATCACCAAGCAATTCCAAAACAGCGTTAGCATCTGTACCAGCAAGAGCTGCACGGTTGTTAACGTTCTGATATACATTGATCATCGCAGCAATATCTGCAGTATTTCGTGCACCATCACCATCAAAATCACCTGCAATTGCATTACGTTCATGAATCGCATTGCCGGTAACCATCTTCTCGTTATACGCAATTGCCGTGCCATCGTTAGTTATGTAGTTCGTACCACCAGCAACACCGTCAGAGTAAGCAACACCACTCAAACGTTCAGAAACCCAACCAAAACCAACGTCACCATATTGATCTGGCAAAGTTGATTCCGTTGGCAGGAACGATGCATTGCGAAGATTGGCATTCACATCTGCAGGATTCTGCAACTCGAAATTGCCCGGATCAGTAACCGTTGGCAAAGCTTCCATCGCAGCAAGCAATGCATATTGCGTCGCAAGATACTGACCAGGTGTACCCTCATTCGCTGCATCACCAGGAGCAGCTGAAAACGCTGCAATTGATTCAAGAATATTTCGCAGATAAGCCGCTGCTTGCACATTCGCCATCGCTGGATCGCCGCTCATTGAAGGATTCGCAGCATTAATATTGTTCGCATATGGGTTGCCGATCGTCGCAAACGTCTCAGCACCACCAATCTGCCAACCAGTATCTGCATCACCATTCCAAATCACGTTATTAAACGCAGCACCCTGACCATTATTCGACATGATTGGTCGCACATACTGCGTACCACCATCAGTGTCGTTCATGATGTTCAGAATTTCATACTGGTTATCAGCTGATTCACGAGCAGCCTTTGAGTTACCAGCCAAACCTGTATAACCAACAGCCAAACGATGGTTTCTCACCGTCTGCTCCATACGACTTGACGAATTTTTATTCGTTGCAACAAACTCTGCGCCTATCTTGTCATTAGACTTATTCGCATGCTTCTTGCCAACGTTATCACCCACTCCCCATGAAGGATCAACACCCAATGAGTTCATCGCACCATTACGTGTACCAGAACCTGAGTCACGTGAAACCGCAACAAGATTCTCACCATTCTTCATGCGGCCAGTCACATACAAGTGCTGCAATTGCGTTTTCTTCACATTACCATCAGCTGAACCATCAAAGTCAGCATCAATACCAGTACCGTGATTCGCAATAAACGCGATCGGCACCCAAGCAATCGAGTTATCAAAAACAGTGTTACTATCCGGTGCATCCGTATTTGTGTTCAAACCCCCAAGCGACTTCAATAAATTCGCCTGACCACCTTCTTGATTACCTGCACCACTTCCAACAGCATTTGAAATGGCTTGATTCAAACCATAACCAGCTGTTGTCGGTGCAGCATTCCATCGAGCTTGCGATGCATTACCTTGAGTCACAAACCACTTCGTTGGCACGTCCATCACAGCAATATCAATCTGCACACCGCCACCAGCACTCAAATATGGCATCGCACCAGGATTTGCGGCGTTCCCTACACCAACAACACCACCGTTATAAAATTCTGAACGATTAATGCGGCCTGGGTCTGGATAAGCCAACTGACCATTACCCGCTACATTTGCAGGCACCTGACCGTAGTTAACCAAATCCTTCAAACCATTACCCGAACCAACTGCACGATACTGGACAGCCCAGAATGAGTTCGCTGCATTGTCCTTAGCAATCTGCTCAAACTGAACCTGTGTAAAGTCTGTCACGACACCATTGCCATCAACATCGATAAAATCTGATGTGCTCGCAGGTGCTAAAAAGAAAGGCTCAAACAATGTCGCACCACTAATATTGATCACATGATCCGGTGCCGCCATCGCTGGCCCTGCCAACACTGCACTCAGCAATGCCGCAGTTGAAAAACTCATGATCTTCACTTTGCTATCCATCTCTATCTCCGAGTTAGAATGTGTCTGGAATCCCTAGTCACACTCACCAGTGAGACGTAACGCACAGCGATACACCTCATACTTATTTACTTCTGATTTATATTGAACCGGGCTCACACAACTCAGCCCGGTATTGCTGTCACACGACGTGCCATATCCTTGCGACACAACACGCCGCTGGTGAGTCAATCATTCAAAGTCATAACCATCCATGATGATCTTGTTTTCGCCGCTCAATGAGTAGAAGTATGCACCCCACTCTTTTTGCTCAGCTGTTTCCATCACATGCTTGGTTTCAACATGGCCGTCTGCATAACTAAAGTTCGCAACACCACCGTATGACCCATTGCCACCTTGATGATGACGGCCAATCGCATTCAAACCTGTTGAAGTCGATGTCAACAAGCCCGGGGCATCACGGTGCACTTCATCAGTTACAAACTCATCTTTAACAGGGTGACGCCAGAACTTTGATGTTGGCGTGTACTGAACTGCATTCCAGTGATTACCTGTTGGATTAAAAAACGGATTAATCGGACGGTGTGATTTAGACAAACCGCCACCACCGCCACCACCACTCGTCGCAACCGCTGTATAGCTATCTGCATATTCACTCAAAACAATTGTGTTTGATTCGTTAATCACTTCAGATGCACGCACCAAACGATTATGGCGTGGCGTACCACCCACAAACTTATTTCGTGGAATCAATGCTTCATTCGCAGCATATGCCATCCATCTCGCTTGACGGTCAATTGCTCCCGAACCTTTACCATTACCCATGACTTGACCTTCTACTGTCGCATCGTCATGTGGATTTGTCGCAGGATGTCCACCATTGTCCATCGTTGCACACTCAAACGCTGTTTCATTAACCGCACCACCATTAAACAGTGTGTACGACCAGTGGACGTAACCATTTGATGGGTTCGTACCAAACTGTTCGTTCCATCGCCATGAGCCCGTCTCTTTATCACTGCCGTATACATATGATGCAGGATAAAACCCATTATTTTCTGCGGTATACGTCACCATTGCGATTGCAACCTGACGCATATTTGATGCACATTGAATTTTTCTTGCTGCTGATCGTGCACTACCGAGTGCTGGTAAAAGAATGCCAATCAACAAAGCGATAATTGATATCACCACAAGCAACTCAATCAGGGTAAAACCCCAAATCCCAATTTGTCCATGCCTTTTATGCATTGCTTAAAGCTCCATTAGTAAGACCGGTTTCTGAACTGGCCATAGTCTGACCAGCGTCGGTCTGCTTTTGGTCACGATGAGACAAGTTTTCAATGCAGCTTATGTCAGAATCCCATAACACCAACACTACACCACTGCATCCTGAGTAACTCCCACTTCCCGAATCCGATACCCAACTCCCCTCACAGTCTCAACTTGCTTCGCTGCACATGCTCCCAATTTGCGACGAAGCATATAAACATGATTCTTCACAACTGAATCCCTCGCTTCCCCCGACTCCAAATTAAGCGTCTGCCTGATCACTTCAGGCGTCAATATCCAGCCCGGGCGTTTCATCAATAGCTCCAACAACCTAAACTGCGTCAGCGTCAATACAACTCGCTTCCCACCAACCTGTACCTCAAACTTCTCAGGCCACATCGCAATCTCACCCACACGCATTGATTTACAAACTTCTTCACTCCGCCCCATATCTTTTCCACGTTTCTCCCCCGTCATTTCCCATTGCACACGCACCCCTCGAGACCGAAGTCTTGCCTGAACACGCGCCAAAAACAAACCCCGATTCGTCACACTCTCTCCATCAAAAATATCGTCCACCACATCTAACCATTGAATAGCATCACTAGGCATCATCGCTCGACAAACCACAACAACACTACAAACCCATTTATGTTCTTCACGTAACACACTCAATCGCTTTGCTATCGCAAGCCTTTCCCCATCATTCGCATCCACAACCAGCACCACTACTGTAGGCCCAATTTGTTCACAACTCCCCAATACATCTTCCCATCCACAATACCTAGCTCGCACTCCCAACCCGTCCAGATGATGCATTGTTAATTGCTGCAAATAACCCTCGCCCGCAATCAATACACTCATGCGAACCGAACCAGCTTGTTCCATAATCTGCCCCTTCACCGGCAACCCATACTTATATAGATCTGCATCTATCAAATTACCGCTTTTTACGCGATTATTTCCCATACAGTCGAACCCCAAAAATCGTCATCATGCTGACCTTGGCCTAAACTTTTCACACACCAGTTAATCAACAAGGACAGGATTTCGTGAAGCAAATAAAATACACCCACAAACCCATACAAATTTCATCATCCAAACAACGAACGCCCTCTCTTCAAAGCGTTGACAATTTATAACCAAACCACGTCTTCTTTCCGTAAAATTTATGTGAATCAACCAATAACATTCGCTTCAATGCACGCGTAAGGTAAACATTCTGTCATTTATTAGAACATCGTTAAGACCAAACAATCACTTGCCCTAATCTGCTTACGGAATACTCACATGTCGCAAACATATTTTCGACAACCCAACGACCACAACCGCACGCCAATAAAAAAGCTGCACGTTAATGCAGCTTTTTCATGTTCTCTTTTTTATTCAATCCTATAAACGAATCGCACTACCACCCTGCATACCCAACACCACAAGTGCAATAACTGCAGCAAGTGTTAATCCCGCTAATACAGCACATAAAATCTTAACCCAACTCCAAGGCCTCTCACCCTGCACTTCACCCGTCCGAGCATTCACAACAATCCGATAAACCTTGTCCTTATACCGATACGAGTTCGTCCACACCGGCAATAAAACATGCTTAAACGTAATATCATCGTACCGCGAGTTCGTCGTACTAATACGCTGCACATCACCACCAATATCATTTTTAATCGTCGATCTAATCCTCGGCTGCATCATCTCCTTCGCGACACCAAACCCTTCTTCAACATCAACCTGATAACGCTCAGCCATAAAACCCGACAAATACTCATCCTGATAAGGCACCAGACTTCGTAAATCCCAAGGCTCAAGCGCCTTCACATACTTCGCCGGCAATGATCGACTTCCCACAACCAACACATCATCAAAATCAACATACACTGTCCCACTCGCAAAATACCAACGCGTCTTCCTCACCTGCCTCGACTTACGTACCGATTTACCATTCGAATCCGTCGTCGTGTAATACTCCGTTACCCAATAATGCTCGCCCCGTTGCCCGGTATAGCTCGTCGTCGTATCCGTATCATATGTCCAATGCGGCAAGTACACCCCTTTAAACGCATGATCCGCTCGTGCATATTCTTTCACTTGATTAGGCGCAAACCACAACCCCTTCACCCATTTTCCAAACGCCGCCCTCGCCTCATCATTATCAATCCCAAACGGCAGCAAACTCTTCGGCTTTATCACACGCTGCGACTCACCTGTCTTAACAATATGCTGCCCGCAAAACGCACAATCAAACGCATCCAATCCTTCAGGCTTTTCAACCTCAGCACCACACCCCTCACACTTCACCATCAACAATTCAACAGTCTCTTCACCTGATTCAATCTCTGCCAGAATTGCATGAAAATCCTGTTCCTCCACCACCTCATCCGACTGCTCAATCACATTTTCATGCTCACAGTACGGACACACCAACATCGTCGTCCCCGGCTCAAACGCCAGATCCGCCCCACATGATCCACATTCAAACTGCTTATCCTGCCCCTCTAAACTCCCATTCCCTTCATGCACCTCACCCCTCACCCCACCTGATTCACCCTGATCGTTCCCTTTACCATCCATACCCGGCATTGGCGGCGGCACCTGCTCACTCATTCCTAATCACCTATCTCTCGATTAGATATTAACTCAACATTCACTCAACAACATTTAGACATCAGCATCTATCCACTGATTAGCTAAATTCCATCCCCCTCAATCACCACCTCACCCCATCGGCGGCAATGGCGGCGGCGCCTGGCCAAACAATTTTGCAACCTCACCCACTTCACTTGCTTTCTTCCACCCACTCATCCCCGTCATCCAAACCAGCGTATCAGGCGTCAGCGTCCCCTGCCCGATCATCCCTTTCAACGCGCCCTCATCAAACGGCCCCGCCTGCTGTCCATTCACACCAACATACACAGCCAGCACACTCGCACCCGGCAGCGGCGGGGGACCACCAGCCTGATTCCCCTGCACATTCTGTCCACTATTCGAAGCCTGCTGCATCGAACCCATCATCTGCTGCGCCATTCCAAATCCCATACCTAATCCCATACCTTCCGCAGCTCCACCACCATTCGGATTCTCAGCCGCCTTCTCCATCGCCTCCGCTGCCTGGAACTTCGTATAAGCATCCAAATTCCCAATCACACCCATACTCGTCCGCTTATCCAGAACCTCTTCCACCGCGCTAGGCAACGAAATATTCTCAACCAACAACTTCGTTAGCTCTAACCCATAGGTATCAAACTCACTCTGAATTCGCTCAGTTAAAAACTTCCCAAATTCATCATAATTCGCAGCCATATCCAGCGCAGGAATCTTCGCTTCACCCACAACATCCGCAAACCGCGAAGCAACAATACTTCTCAGCTGACCATCAATCTCATCCTTCGTAAACTCACCATCCGTCCCCACAATCTCCTTGATAAACACATCCGGCTTATCAACCTTCATCACATACGTACCATAAGCACGAATCCGAATTGGCCCAAACTCCGCATCACGCATCATGATCGGATTCTTCGTCCCCCACTTCAGATCTGTAAACCGACGCGAGCTGACAAAATAAACCTCAGCCTTAAACGGCGACTCAAATCCATACTTCCAACCCATCAACGTCGAAAGCAACGGCAAGTTCTTCGTCTCAAGCTTATACTGCCCCGGCGTAAACACATCTGCAATCTTCCCCTGATTCACAAATACCGCATACTGCCCCTCCCTCACAACCAACTGCGCACCATACTTGATCTCATTACCATATCGCTCAAACCGATACACCATCGTATCGTTCGTATCATCCAACCATTCAATGATATCGATCAACTCGCCGCGCAATTTCTTCCAGATCATCCGACTGCTCCCAAAGATATTCATTAACCAAAACTCACAAACTAATAAGAGTCAATCCTTTGTAACCATTTAATAAACGAACCACCACCCTTTCTCCCCATAATTTACCACAAATGCACTCTTCGCAACCTCAATCCCCATTCACGCCATGACCCAACCCCCATCTCGCGACATTCATACTTCTTACATCCCCAACGCACCTTCAGCCGCGCGCATAAAAAAAGGCGACTAAGCTCATGCTAAGTCGCCCGGAGGGAAAAGAGAGACGCCAAATTTATGTCACCCTTCTTTACTCACTCGCCATTCCGAGGAGAACTCAAAGGGAAGTTGCTGTTTCCGTCGCAACTCACGTTCTTAAATACCCAAGCTGAAGATCGTTGATGCTTCTTCCATTGCTTCAGGTACTTTCGTACTTACTTCTTCGACCTGTTCCATCGAGAGCTTCAACTCTTCTAATAAACTAGGCGAAATTTCTGCATGCTCCGTTCCACGTGTAAAGCCAATGCCGAGCTTAGCGACAATGATGTCTGCAACGTGTACAAGGCTTGCAAGGGTGCGATGCTTCTCAGGCAGATCCCATGGGTGGTGATGGAACCCCGTCACATAAGCAAAACTCTGTGGGAACTTCCACGTCTTACACAACGCAGCACCAAACTGCTCATGGTTCGCACCAATAATCTGCTCTTCATAGTCACGCAGCTTCCCAGACTCATCTTCATCCAGCTTCTGCATAACCTCTACAAACTTAGGCCTTTTCGCCTGTATCTCCACCATCATCCCAATATCATGAATCAGACCCGCCAAAAACGCTTCGTCCGGCAAACCCAATCCAATCTTCTCACCTAACAACTTCGTCGCCGTCGCACTTGCAATCGCCTGATTCCAAAGGTCATGAGCGTCAAAATTGTTACAGATCTTCCCACCCCTAAATAACTTCGCCAACGACGCCGCAATCGCAATGTTCTTAACAGCATTCAAGCCCAGCAAAACAATCGCGCGATTGATCGAACCAATCTGTCCCGGCAATCCATAAAAAGCTGAGTTCACCACCTTCAAAATCCGCGCACCCAACGCCGGATCGTTCGAGATCACCTTGTTCAGATCCTGTGCAGTCGAATCAGGGTCTTCAACCAACTGGATAATCTTCATCGTTACCTCTGGTAACGTGGCGATGTGGCTGATCTCCGCGATCGCTGATTGAATCACTTCATTCGCTTCAGCATTATCGGTCGCTAAACCCGTCTCTGACATGATCTGTACCTCGCTCCTTACATTGTTATTACTCCTCATATCGACCAGCATCCCCCCCTACTTAACCAGACCTTACTTTTGCCACAAATAAAGACCCATAATCACAATATTTCACGACACTTACCCACTTTCCCCGCAACCCCCAATCCTCACACACCGACCCCTCCCCACACCCACCTCATTCCTGCAAATCCGCCTTCCTAATTCCCCCAACCTGCGACAAAACACCAAAACGCGTTTGTCCTGCCCACATTTACCCGCTAGCATCAATGAACGACCTCACTATTTAGGTCGTACTACTACTAAATCGCATCACCCCACCCCCACAAAAGCCCAGACAATAAGATGCAAAAATAGCGAGATTGCCCGACCTAAACACTAGCAACAGGTTGAACTAACAAGTACACATCAACGCAACGACCGACTGGTCAACGAGATCGCAATTTCGCTAAACGCATTTTAAAAATCAAGAAAGATTAAACCACCATGGTTTGGAAAGCATACGTAAAATCACACCCCAAATTTGGCCGCTACTATTCCTCCATCGAACGTCAACCTTCATGGGTCACCAAAGCAGCCGCATTCGCATTCATATTCGCAGTCGTGATCCCCATCGCGATCCTGGTTATCGCAGCTATCCTCGTTGCAACTGTCGTCTTCACAATCCTCGCACTCCTCGCCCGAGCCTTCGCAACTCTCGTTGCCCTCTTCACAGGCCAGCCCTCTTCCATCCCTCAACAACAAAATCAGCAACAATCCACCTATTCAACAGATAGTGCTCCCCATCAAACCAACCAATCTCCCCCACATTCCTCATCATCGCACACTCCACCACGCAGTGATTCCGATGGCCGCCGCAACGTCCGAGTCATCCGCCGCGACTAATCAACCATAAGAGCAAAACAAGTAAACACTCTCCATCCAAATATAAACAGCGAAGCTTCCATCCATAAGCTTCGCTGTTTTTATTTCACTGTCACGCCCCTAAACACCAACACCACCAATCCACGACACACTCAAGTACAACAACTCCCCTCAGCACGATCGCACTTTAAATCAACGATACGCTACAGTGAAACAACTCAACAATAGTCGGCAAGCCACGCTCACGCCCCATCTCACAATTGATACCCCCTAAACACTACCTTTCGCATCCCCAACCCTCCACACAACCATGATTCGTTTCAGTGAAACACCTCACACCCGCGGCAGATCCTAACTCATCATCATAAATAACACTATCTAACAGTCCATTAGACACAACTATCAAAATAACTTCCACATTTTAAGTAGCCAATACTACTGAATTGCCAAAACAAAAAAACAACGAACAGGCATAACCTATCCGTTGCATTATTTTTTTCTATTTATTCAGATCACTCATAATCATAAGTAACAACAATCTTGCCTGTCACTCTTGTATTGTTATATCCTTGGAGGAAGTGATTGCCTTCAGCCCAAATCCCCAATGATGCGCCGATATCCAGCTTCACTTCAACTTCAGCATTCAACGTACCATCTGCATCAAAACTAAAGCTAGACACATTATCATGTGAACCAAGTGTTCCCTTCAGCAGAGAATACTTGTATTCGTGCTGCTTCATCGTGCTACCTTCTTCTTCAAAATATAAACCGGTTTTCATACCTTTCGAATAATTACCAAACCTGATTGTTAAATGCGACCATGATTCATTCGGCACCTGAACCGGTGACATACCAATCAAACCCCAATTCCATAATGCATAAGCATCAATCTTTGCATCTTTATACTCAACCGTCACGTTTTTCAGCGTTTTATTAGGATCATTAAACGTCCCAATAGGCACTTTCAAAGTATAAGTATCAACGTCGTAACAAGAATTCCACGGAAATGCGTCAAGATTAAAAAGACTCTCACTACACGCAATTGCATACGTCTGATCAAACTCTTTGGTAACCGTCATGTCGCCCGCGAAAAGTGACGAAGCACAAAAACCTGAAACAACTAAAAGACCTGAAAACTTACGAAGTGAACTAAACATATGTTTACACCTTACAAAAAATAGATAACGACAAACTTCTATCCATTAGAAGTTCTTAAACATCATGCTCAAGATTTGAATTATGCACCCTGGATCACTAGTGGCATAAAAATCATATTTAGAATTTAAGACCTAAGAAATACCATTACCCATACGTGTAGGCAAGAGATATTTTTTCAATTACCATTACCCACAAAACAGGTTAACCTTCCTAATACCCATCAAATCTAACCATAAGTTAGACTATAAACACCGCTTTTATGCGCACAATAAAAAACTGAAGCGCACATACGTACGCAAATTTAGTTGTGGACAACCACTGTATAACTCGATTTACTACCTTAAACGCGCTCATTTCATCCCATTACTGACCGTTTCCAACGATTTTCGCTTCATTTCTAACCATTTACATTTTTTCTTTTTACTCACGCGTCCATAACCACTTATCTCAATCTCAACAAACAATCGTCACTTTTGTGCGCGCTCAAACTACTTTCAATTTTTGTTCGTAATCAATTCGAATCGTGCGCTATCTAACTCATGATTAGATGTATTTATGCGCACAAAAAAACTCACACGATCAGCACACAGCTAATCGCTCAAACCATCACATCTATCGATCACTAGACAACGATTTTATTTACGACCTGCAAGCCAACCGCGCATCGTTGAAAAGAACTCCGTCCTCGCATATCGCTCCGCCCACGGACTGTGACCACATCGCTCCAGCTCGTGGTAATCCAGCTGCGGCATCGACTGCTTCAACAACTCATAGGTCTCAATCCCCGGATGTGGATCATGTGCGCCGTGAATCATCAACACCGGCGACTTAATTACTTCAAACGCCTTGGGATACGCGCCCTCCGCCTGCATTCTCATCATGTCATGCCAAGTCTGCTCATGTGCGCGCAGATCAAATTCCACATCCACCTTACCGACCACATCTTCACCCAATTTTGCATAGCAATATAGCCGCTCCGTCAGGCGGTGTTTTTCGTTTGCACGCTTCTGCGGGTTCTCAACCTCGACATCCAGCCTCGCCAAACGACCAGCCAACCCATGCTCCGTATCAATCCGTTCCTGAATCCGCTCTTTGAGAATATTACGAGTCTGCTCGCTATAGGTACCACACCCTACAAGTACAATCGGGCCAACGACTTCCGGATACTGCGCCGCATACGCCAACGCCAACATCGCCCCCCACGAGTGCCCAACCAGAATCGGTTTCCGAGCACTTTTCCCCTTATTTCCACCACTTAGCACGCTGCCATAATCACAACGATTTCGGATCACTTCATGCAGATCATCTACATGCGACTGTACGCTAAGTGTCTGCCCCTCCGCCAATCTGCTCGTATCCCGCTGCATCGGCTCATAAACTCTAAACCCATCTTGCATAAGCTTTTGCGCAAGAGGCGTTGCACTCCCTGCAGCCGCGGGGCCGCCGTGAAGTACTAACACTTCTTTCGCCTTCCCACCAATACCTACACCGTACTTACGAACCTCAATCATGGCCTCTTCGCCTCTTCACACATGCTGATCCTTCACTGAATCTCTTAACCAGCATGCGATATAACATCACTTAATCGTTTGATATGCCTATACATATATCAATCAGCATATCGCCCGCACCACGCAATAAAGCACAACAGCCCGCTACTTTCCCAAGCAGCAAGCGATGCAGTACATGACTAATTTACTTCAGGTTCGTCTTCTCCTATAGATGCCCATTCATTGTACCGCTAACCCCATTCACTACCAGTCTCAAAGTAAGATATGGATAAGATTTACGGCATTAGGCGGGTTGGGTACTTCATCAATTTCCTCTGATTCGGTACAGTGTCCCATTATGAATACGCTATCCGTAACATCCATCGTCAGGCTGATACAGCAATCCCGCCCTCTCAGTGCTATCTGCATGCTGCTATTGAGTTTATTACTCTGCAGTTCAATGCTGTTTGCACAGAACAGCAATTCCAACTCCGGCTCATCCTCAAGCAGTAAATCCGCGACACCTTCAACTAAGCAGGTGACGCAGGTTTTGACTGATGCGGAAAAGAAAATCGAGGAAGCGGGTGAGAAGCCGACAGCGAAATTGGACACGCCTGCAGATACGATCACGACGTTTATTAAATCGATGTATGACAGTACGGGCATCCTTGAAACGGCTGCATTAACTTCTGAAGATTTAGAGAATCTTGAAGACAATGCGATTGCGTGTTTATGGCTCGCGGGTACGAAATATGAAGATGATCGCAAGGCGGCTCTTCGGGTTGCGACAGCGCTATATCGTACGATGAATCGTATTGAACTGATCGATTTTGATCAGTTACAAGAGACTCGAAACTTTAGCAATAAAGATTACCGGGACGAAGGTCGTGGGAAATATGAGATTGTCTGGTTCCCGCGAGATGATCAGGCAACGGAGTTTAAGAAGAAGCTGCAAAGTGTGGGGATTGATACAGATAATGTGGGTCGGATCGCGCTTGAGCGCAATGACATGATGCAATGGAAGTTTGATCAGCAGACTGTTGAAAATGCGATTGCGATGTACGAAAAGTATGAAGATCTGGAGCCGGTGGCGGGGCATGCAATTGAGTCGGTGAGTGAGTTGATTGAATCGGCGTTACCAAGGTCATTGGTTGAGGGGAATTTTATTGGGGTGAAGTATTGGCAGTGGTTGCTGATCTTGATTTTGATCTTCCTGGGTTTGGTGATTGACCTGTTTTTCAGAACGTTTGTGCGTGCGACGTCGCAGAAGGTGATGCAGAAGGGTCGTATTACTGAGGATATGCGTGAGACGGTGAAGTATTCGGCGAGGCCGTTTGGACTTCTGGCTGCAGCGATCTTCTGGATTGTGACGCTGAAGTTAACGCTGAAGATTACGCCTGATGAGAACTTTACAGCTTATGTGCTTTATTCAGCACTAAGAATTTATATCGCGGTCATCGGTACGGTTACAGCGTGGCGGTTTGTTGACTTATGTGCGATTTACTTTGAGACGAAGGCGAAACAAACGTCAACGAAGTTTGATGATGTTTTGATTCCGCTGCTTCGCAAAACATTTAAGGTGTTCGTGGTTGCAATTGGTTTGGTTTATGCGGCAAATGCGCTCAATATCCCGATTGCTCCGCTGCTGGCTTCGCTGGGTATTGCATCTGTTGGTATTTCATTTGCGATGAAAGATACGGTAGAGAACTTCTTTGGTTCGGTGGCGGTGCTGCTGGATCGGCCGTTTGATGTGGGAGACTGGGTGGTGATTGATGCGGCGGAAGGTATTGTTGAACAGGTTGGTTTTAGATCGACGCGTATCCGAACTTTCTATAACTCACAGATTACGATTCCAAATGCGAATCTGGTGAGAGCAAAGGTTGATAATTATGGTCGTAGAAAATACCGCAGATGGAAAACTGATTTGTGTGTTCAGTATGATACGACGCCTGAACAGTTGATTGCGTTTACTGAGGGTGTGCGTGAATTGATTCGTACACATCCATATACGCGGAAAGATTATTACGAGGTTTACTGTAATGATTTTGGCGATTCATCATTGAATATTTTACTTTATGTGTTCTTTGAAGTGCCTGACTGGAATACGGAACTTCGTGAGCGAGAGCGTTTGTTTATAGATATCGTGAGGCTGGCGGATGCTTTGGGTGTGAGTTTTGCGTTCCCGACGAGAACGCTGCATCTTTATAATGAAGATAAGGATGAGATGCATCATCCATCGCAAACACCGCTAAGTTCGACAGAACGTCGTGCGAATATTTTGGGTGTTCATGCGGCACAGAAACTGACGAAGAATCAGCCTTGGCGTAAGCATAAACCGGGGGCAGTGGTGATTACTGGCGCTCCGACGAACATCAAGCTAGACGATGCGGGGAACCCGATTATTGAAGATGATGATAATGGGGGTAAAGAAAAGAAGGATTAAGGTATGAGGGGTGAGGCTTCAGAGGCCCGTAGATCTGCGGCTAGAGGCAGTTGCAAAAATTAGAATTAAAAAAGCTCGGACGATTGTTCGAGCTTTTTTATTTGTGGGATTATAAAGCGGCTGATTCTTTCGTTTGCGATTTTGATTGATGTATGATGAAGCGATGAGCGAGGAAACGTATGAACTAGCGGGGCCACTGGCTGATTACTTTTGGAAGAAGTGGTTAATTGGTGTCGCGTTTTCGGTGATCATGACGTTGTGGGGAGTGTGGGTGATCGTGACGCAGCATTTGATTGCGTACGGTTATGGCCGTGCATTTGGGTGGTTTAAGATTGAGGTTTATGGTTTTAAGGCGATGTGGATTGGTGTGTTGTTTTTAATGCTGGCAGCGGTTGTGCATTTTCGCTATTTCTGGAAGCACACGAAGCGACTGGATAAATATTGG
This sequence comes from Planctomycetota bacterium, assembly GCA_016350165.1. GTDB lineage: Bacteria > Planctomycetota > Phycisphaerae > Phycisphaerales > Phycisphaeraceae > Poriferisphaera. The sequence continues at coordinate 1,901,833 of CP066225.1, forward strand.
CAACCGATGTGGTATGTGTCGGCGGTGGTATTGATGGTGAGTTTCTTATTGACGATAGCGATTGGATTGGCGATGCACTTGCAGTTCATTTAGAAATACAAATTCTAATCATTCGATAGTGCTTCGTATTCATCAAGTTCATTCTGATCGATTGGGTGATCTTCATTATCGGTGAATTCATCTGTGATGTGATGTTCTGTATCTTCTGGATGATCGTGAATTGCTTCGAGTGATACTTGAAATTCAATGTAGCCTGTGAAGATGGTGTGCATATCCTGATCTTGTTCGGCGTCATCGAACAATGGCGTGAGATAAAGACTGATGCTATCGGGGTGAGGTAAGTCGTAGTTGGGGATGCCGATGGTCAGTTCCCATGGGCCAGTGCCTTTGATAAAGGCGATGTCTTGTGGTGAGTTTTTGTCGATTTGCGCAACAAGCTTGTGATACATGGGGATTTCAAGTTGCTCACAGTTGAATGAAGTGTAGATCATGTCTTCGCCGAATTTAATGGCGAGCGGTGAGGTGTAGTCACGGAAGGGTGAAGTTAGAGCGCGACGGACAGTGAGATATTGGCCACGATCGAAATCCTGTTTGACGCGGCGTGATTTGAGATAAAACTTTTTGCTGATGTTTTGTTTCCAATTGTAAAGACGGCGGCCGGTGGCGGTATCGAAAACTTCTGCATCGATGATGATATTAAAGGTATGGTCCTGATCGGGTTTGAGGTCGTATCGCCACATGTTTCGAGCGGCGATGTGAAGACTTTCATTGAGATCGAACGTGTTTTTTGCGATGCGTTTTTTTCTGTAGCGAACAAATGTGTCGTGATCGTCGAATGCGTATTTGATGGTGTATTGAAGCTGGAGTGGAGATTGAGGATCGTTGAGTCCGAGGAGCTTACCTTGCGCGACAAGATTGATAGGGAGGTTACTGCCTTCATAAATGGTCGATGCCACGTCTAACTGAAGGTTAGGGAGCATGAGGTATGAGAGTTTTTCGTAGTGATTCGTTGAGAGGATTTGCTGATTATGAGCTTCGAAGAAAGCTGCGGAGAAAATAGGTTCGCGAGCAGCGAGTTCGTGGCGTGGTAGTTGGAGAAGTTCATCGATGAGACTGAGATGGTTGCTGATAGAAAGTTCGGATTTGGCTGCACGTTTGGTGAGTTCATCGAGGACGATGAGATGCGTTTCATGATCGTGATCGGTGCGTGTAAGCTTGTAATGAAGCATTTTTGAAGGGGTGATTGCGTTGAAGCGTTCACCGGTGAGGTGAGAGTAGAGATCAAGAGCCATGAATGTTGAAGCGGGGAGAAGAAGGATGAGTCCGATGGAAAAGAGGAGAGGTGACTTTGCACGATTGCCTACTTTGGTGGCACGTTTTTTGTTGAGATATGTACCACATTCAGGGCAACGCGTGAAAGGGCGTTCGGAACCTTGCAGATCGTATTTGCATTTACTGCAGACGGGGTGATTGTCGAGACGCATGCCACGGTATGAGAGGAGGATGAGAACGATGCCGGTGAGGATACAGACAAAGACGGCCATGTATGCGATGGCTTGCAATAGTTCGAGGATGGTGTGATTAAGAAACATCCCAAGTTCCCGGACAACGTGAGTGGAAGCGGAGTATAGCGGAGGTTATATGATAACAGAGAGAGGGAGTGGTATGAAAGAATTGGTCACAAAATCACTATAAAAACAGGTCAAACCGAGAGGTTTGTATCAATCCCACCAGAAAAACCATTGGTTATTGTTGAGTAGGCCTGCGGCGAGTACTTCGACTGATTCGCAGCCTTGCTCGACGATGTCAGTACAGTACATGTATTGTTGTGCGGCTAGTTCGTTGGCTTGCTCGGGTGTTTTGGGTGGTGATTGGATGTATGCTTCGACGGTATCGACGCCGATGGCGATGACTTTTGCGCCGTATTTTTCTTCCCACATTTTCCAGATGGCACAATGGATTTCTGGATTTGGGCAATCATTCCAACCGCCGAAGTTTAAGTGTGCAAATGCTTGATAGGAATGTGTTGTTGTGATTTGGACGCCGACGAGATTTGCGAGCAACTTGCCTGTGAGTGTTTCTTTGTGGATGGAGAAATCAAGTTGCGTTGGATCGTTTGGAAATTCTAAGTAATCGGGCCACTCATCAACAATGCCATCTTCATAACCCTGCTGCTCGAACCATTGCTGCGGATCGATGTTTGATGCTTCCTGCAGGATTGCATTGACATCTTTTGATGGGTCGTTGATCACACCTTGAAAATCTTCCATGTTTTGGGGATTGCCAAGGATGATGAGCTTCTGTTCGGTGTTTGCAGATTGGATCGCCTGATCGATAACGGTAGATGAATCGAGTTCGATGATTTTCATTTTGCCCTGCCAAATCTTTAATAGCTGCACGAGTCGTGATTGATACGAGAAGAACTAAACAGGGATATGGTATTAGCCCGGGCAAATTGTGTTAAGGAAAATTTAAACGGCGACTGTTGCGAGATTGCGGGCGACTTTGTCAGTGGCCGTCGCGGTGGTTTGCATGGCATCCTGGTCGACGGTAGTTTTTTTGATGCGTTTACGTGCGTTGACTGCGTAGTCTTTGGAGAGTTCTGTGCCGAGGTAGTCGCGGCCGAGTTGTTTTGCTGCGACAAGTGTTGTGCCTGAGCCGGTAAATGGGTCGAAGACGATGTCGCCGGGGTTTGAGGAGACTTTAATGATGCGGTGCAGGAGTGCTTCGGGAAGCTGGCAAGGATGCCAGGTTGTTCGTTCGTTGAATGTGCCACAGAGTCGGGACTGGTTCCATGTGTCGGAGTCTGGTGCAAAATATTCTTCGGTGTTTTCGGATGCGTCTTGTGGGCGAGTGTGCCAAAGCGCGGCATCGGGGAAGTGACGGAGGTACCAGGTGTCGTCGGGGAGTTTGCCTGCCGGGTTGGCCCGTTTGTCGGCGTAGGTGGTCATGCGTGCTGAGGGGAGTGCGATGGCGTCGCGGTTGAATGCGAAGGGTGGGTTTTTGGTGATGGATTTTGCGGTGAGTGCAGCGGAGCCGACACAGTAGAAGAGGTGAGCGTGTGAGCGATTGAATTTTACTTTGCAGCGCTGGCCGAAGGTGTAGTGCCAAATGATCCAGTTGCGGAACATGAGTTTACCTTCGTTTTGGAGTTTGCGAAGGTGGAGGCGTGTTTCGGCTGCATATTCGTCGCCGATGAGGATATACATGGAGCCTGTGGGTTTGAGAAGACGGGTGCATTGATCGATCCAAGACTCGGTCCATGCGACGTAGTCTTCGTGTTCACGGTTGTCGTCGTAGTGATCGTAGTTGTAGCCGATGTTGTAGGGTGGGTCTGAGAAAATGAGATCGAGGGAATTGTCGTCCCATCGCGACATGATTTTGAGGCAATCGCCTTGGAAGAGACGATTGCGTGGAGATTTGCCTACGGATGTTTGTTGATCGGCCTTGGACATGGGGAGATTATAATATGGTTAGCCCGTTTGCGCTAGCTGAAAGAGACGGTGTGGAGTTTCTCCAGAAGGGTTGGCTGTAAGTAAAATAGAGATGAGGTTATCCCCGAATGTCAAGAATGGGCAGAGGATAAAAAGTGGGATATTAGCGAATGGCGGGGGGTTGGCAATGTAGTTGAGAATCAGTTTCAGCAGGGTGAGTAAAGGTTGGCGGAGAGTCGATCTGGTTCTATACTAATTCACATTCGCCCGCTCTGTGGGGTCACAGAACTGTTTATGCGGGCGTGATTAAAGTCATGAAGGAGCGAAGTCATGCCACACGTGATTGCTGAACCGTGCGTCGGCACCAAAGACACCGCTTGTGTTGCAGTTTGCCCGGTGGACTGTATTCACCCAACGGCGGATGAACCAGAGTTTGAATCAGCAGATATGCTGTACATTGACCCAGACACATGCATTGACTGTGGTCTGTGTGTTGATGAATGCCCAGTGAAGGCGATTTTCCCAGAGGAAGATTTGCCGGAAGAGTGGGAATCATTTGTCGAGAAGAACGCAGAGTTCTACGGCTAAACAGCGCACTCAATCGCAAACTAAATAAAAAGCAGCTCGATGCACAAGCATCGAGCTGCTTTTTATTTAGTCGGTGTGAGCGTATCGGCTATGTAGAAAATCATACATGCGTGGCTTTACTATGCTCCGGCAATTCGTTAGATTCGGGGTACGAGTCAAGCAAACATATTGGAATCACTGTCTAGCGTGCTTAGTCCACGATGTTTATTCAATCTTTTTTCGAAGGATATGTTTCGATGATTCGACCATTTTTAATCTGTGCCGCACTCCTGGGCACCGTGCTTTACGGGCAAGAGTATTCGGCAGCACAGGATCCACAAGAAGTCGTCAATGTTATAGGCGAAACCAAGGAACAATTCCAAAAACGTATGAAATGGTGGAACGATGCACGTTTCGGTGTTTTCATTCATTGGGGCTTGTATTCGATACCTGCAGGTGAGTGGAAAGGTGAGACGGTACCACGTTATGGCGAATGGATCATCAGGCATGGCAAGATCGCGATTGATGATTACGCCCCGCTGATTGACCAGTTCAACCCTACGAAGTTCGATGCCAATGAGTGGATGTCGGTGATCAAGAATTCGGGCGCCAAGTATTTTGTGATCACAACGAAGCATCACGAGGGCTTTTCGCTGTTCCGGACGAAGCGTGGCGAATTTAATATCACGAACACGCCGTTTGGCCTGAATAACGACCGTGACATCATGAAAGAGCTTTCATTTGCAGCCCGAAAGCAGGGCGTGAAAGTCGGTTGGTATTACTCGATCCTCGACTGGCATAATCCTAATTACGCGCCACAAAAAGGTTTCCTGAAGCATAAGAACCAGAATCCTGATTTTGAGAAATATGTTGAGTTCATGACCAACCAAACCACAGAGCTACTCACTAACTATGGTGAAATCGACATCCTGTGGTATGACGGCGAATGGGATAAGACATGGACGGATGAACGCGGCAACAATTTGTACAAATACATCCGCGAGCTTGCCCCGAATATCATCGTGAACAACCGTGTGGGTAAGGAGCGCACAAAGGAAAAAATCAAGTCAAAGAACAAAAGAAAGAACAAGGAGACGATCGTTACGACTGAGTTAATTGCGATGCCTTCTTCCGGTGACTTTGGAACCCCTGAACAGAAACTGCCACCGAATGGTTTTGAGCCTGGTGTTTACTGGGAAACATGCATGACCATGAACAAGACATGGGGTTACCGCAAGGATGACCACGATTGGAAATCCACCGAGACGCTCATCAGACAGCTGATTGACGCGTCGAGCAAAGGCGGAAACTACTTACTGAACGTCGGACCGAAAGCGGATGGCACAATCCCGCAAGAGTCCATTGACCGGTTGAATGAAATCGGCAAATGGCTTGAAGTAAATGGCGAGGCGATTTACGGCACGCAGGCAGGCGTTCTCGGCAAAAAAGCATGGGGGCGTTCGACGACCAAAACGTTAGATAATGGGAATACAGCGTTATATTTACACCTGTTCGATCTGCCGAAAGATAACAAGATTGCCCTTCAGGGTTATGCGGAGCAATTTGTTTCTCTGGCTGCAATCTCTGCAAAGAGCCGGGATGTAGCTGTCACTTACACCGTAAACAATAATGATCTGATTATTGAGATGCCAGAATCACTCTGGAATGAATACGCCAGCGTTATCAAAGTGGAGTTGAAGCAGATACCGAAAAATGAGAATGCCAAATAACAGGTTTCAACTGACCTGAAACATACAAACGCCAAGATATCACATCTTAGCGTTTTTTTATGGCTGCCGACTCGTATCAAGGGTTGGCAATGACTAGACCTACAGCATCTGGTGGGATAATCTATTTGACATGACCAATTCAAAATCAGCAACAAGTGCACCGAATATCATTATTACAGAGACGTTGTCGGATGAGCCTGCGGAGTGGTTGGCTGAGCGGGGGAATGTGATTTGGTGCCCGCATACAGAGAAAGAAGAATTGGATGAGTTATTGCCAACGGCGGATGCGTTGGTGGTGCGAACATATACACAGGTGAATGAAGAACTGCTTGCGAAGGCACCGAATGTGAAAGTGATTGGGCGTGCTGGGGTTGGTTTGGATAATTTTGATTTGAAGGCATGTGAGAAGGCTGGGGTGAAGGTTGTGTATACGCCTGATGCAAATTCGCAGGCTGTGGTGGAGTATGTGATTGCGTTGATGTTGGATGAGCTGCGGCCACGAACAGATATGCCTGTGGGGTGTGATGCGGATACGTTTCATGGGTTAAGGAAAACAGAGATTGGCTTGCAACTGGATCAATTGACGCTTGGGATTGTTGGGTTTGGGCGAGTTGGTAAGAGGCTGGGAAGAGTCGCACATGCGATTGGGATGAAGTTGATGGTGGCGGAGATTTTGCCTGAATCGAAATTGCGTGGTGCGGTTGAGTATCCGTTTGAGTATGTAACGCATGATGAATTGTATGCGAAGGCGGATATTGTGAGCGTGCATGTTGATGGGCGGGAGGAAAATCGGGAGATGTTGAATAAGGAAGTGTTTGGACAATTGAAACTGGGCGTTTTGCTTATCAATGCAGCGAGGGGATTTCTGCAGAATAATGAAGAAATGAAGGCGTATGCGGAGGCGCATCCTGAATCGCGAATTGTTTTGGATGTGCATGATCCGGAGCCGCCGTCTGTTGATTATGCGCTGGGTGGATTGCCGAATGTGAGACTGCTGCCGCATATTGCTTCGCGGACTAACCAGGCATTAGAGAATATGTCATGGGTGGTGCGTGATGTGGATGCGGCGTTACGAGGTGAAGAGCCCAACTTTGCAGCAGTTTAGGTCGAAAGAGTTGCAGTCGCCGACGAATTCGATTTTTGTCATGAGTTTTTCGTAATGAATGATTTGTGAATGCAATTTGCTACCACACTCAGGACATTGCTGCGTTGTGCTGCCGTAGAGTCTGTATTCACAGTCGGTGCAACGTGCGAAATTTTTGTAGATGATGAGTTTTAAATCGAGCCAATCCTGTTCGTTTTTTAAAAAACGCTTAGGGAAAAGGCAGATACTATGGTCTTGCGTGCTGAGGAAGAACATGTCTTTACGATAGAACACCCATTTCAAATGCTCCCATTTATAGTTTGTGGTTTTCAATGGCGTATTGATTGAAATACCATCCTGGTCGGTGGTAATGTTGAATTCTTGTTGTAAATAGGGTGTGCATTCAAAACGATGCTTGTAGTTTGGGAATGACATGAGCTTATAAGATAAAGCTAATACGAATATTTCAATAGGGATGGCAATGATTGCGACTATTGGGCTCGCCTTACCAATGGACATGATGATGAGTAGCAACGTAAAGGTCAACGAGAATACAGCGATGATCAAGCCGATGACGATACGCATGTTTGTTTCACTGTCGGATGTGAGCAAGCTTGCGACACGTTCATACTCTTCGGGATTGTACCTGCCTGTTGCTTGTATTGTGGTAATGTCGTGGATCATTTTTTTACTTTGGGTTTGCAATTAATGATGACAGGTCATTGATACTGGCAAGTATTCGATGTGTTTATTTGGCGTTTTTAACTTTGATGTTTTGTTGCAATATATCACAATAGAAAGTGTTTTGACATTGTTTGCGCATCCGGAAAGTTAGTTACTTGATTTCGCCTGCAAATTTTTGAATTTGTTTATGAAGGTCGTCACCGCATTCGGGGCAGGTTGTTGATTCGCTGGCAAAGAGATCGTACTCACACTTTTGGCAATAGTGCGCACGGCGATATAGTTTGAGGCGGAACTGATCCCATGTGTTTTGCGAATCAAAAAAGTGCTTAGGCAAAACGATGTAATCGCTTGATGTTTGGAAATAGATGGTATTTTTTTTGTAGTGTACTTCTAACAGTGATTCCCAGAAGACGGTAACTGACATACGATCATCTTCCCAAGTAATGCCTTCGTCATTGATTGTAATTGTGCTGGGAATGGTAACAAGACGCGAGTTAATGACTCGTGATTTTTGCTTGGCCCAAGTTTTGGAAATTACTTTAGTCCACAGAAGTGTAACAAGAAAGATGGGTATAAAGACAACACCGACGGAGGCCATGATTTCGCCGAAGTCTGTTTTGTTTTCATACAGGTATTTGATGCCATAGCCCATGGGAGCGATTGTTAAGAAAATTAAAAAAAGGGCTGAAATAATGTTCCAAAAAATACTGCCTTCGGAGTCATGAATAATAGGATGAAGCAGTTTGTAGTCATCAACGTTGTATTGGCCTGTAACGATAACTTCGCCTTCATCCCAGTCCCAGGGGTGCTTAGATGCAAAAGGAGGGATGAAGGGTGTTGATGAATCTTCGTCTAGTTCGTATTCAGCGTCTTGTGATATTTCGTTTTGGTCTTGCATAATGGGTTAGTGCGTTAATTTGTTGATTTGCTCATGGAGGTTGTCGCCACATTCGGGACAAGTTGGAGATGTAGAGCCGGTGAGGTTGTATTTACAATTTGAGCAGTGATTGAAATTACGGTAGATAGAGGCAGCACAATTGTACCAATCATCGGGGGTATCGAAATGCTCTTTGAGTATAAGGATTATTGTGTTTTCATTGGCTGCTAGACAGACGCCGTCGTAGACCCATTTGATTTTGCGGACTGATTGCCATGGCAGATGTGTGTATGTGAATTGATTGAACTCACGTAGATCAACACCTTGCGATTCGATCTTGACGGTGTACCTGATTTTGTTTTTATATCGCTTTTTAGCGATCCGATTATCGACGAAGCTGCTATTTACGTAACAGCCTCGCAACAATTCAAAGGTAAAAATGGAAAGGAAACCCATAAGAACAAGTGTGATTTGGTAGTGTTCGTGATCCCTAACGGATTCTGTGAATAGGGCATGGAACATAAAGCCAAGAAGGATGAGTGGCAGGATTGGGAAACTCGATTTGTAGCTGCTGCGAAGTCTGAAGAAGCTGGGTTTGTCTTCAAACATGTATTTTTTCGTACGAAGCAAACGCCTCCAGTGAGACAGGTCGTATTCACCTTGCGCCTGGTAGCTGAATTCTGTGATCGTGGGTTGAGTCATGTGAGATATGATCGTGGAGAATGGGGACGATCGCAATATTATTTCAGCGGATTAATTGTTCTATTTGTTTTAGTAGATCGTCGCCGCATTCGGGGCAGGTTTGGGAAGTGGAGCCGGTAAGGTCATATTGGCATTGTGAACAGTTGGAAAATTTACGATAGATCATCATGGCACATGATTCCCATTGGGATTGATCATTGAAATGATCTTTAATAACCAGACACTGAAAGGTTTGGCCGTAGATGATGAGGCTACCTTTAGACCAACAGACATGATCTATAAGGTCCCACGCAGCAATCGTTTTTAGTTGACATTGCTCAAAGCTGATGCCGTGATCATTGATGGATATTTTAAAGTGCTCATCAATGTAGCCAGCTTGGCGATATTGCTTATGCTCATTCCATGGCAGTTTGTTGTAGACATTTATTAGACATAAAACTGCTAAGTATCCAAAGAGAAAAAGCAGGGCAAGAATGAAGAAGCGTTCCAAGATGGTATCACTTTTAATGATCGTAAAGCCCCACACGAGCAAAAAACATGCGTAGAAAAATGACTTCAACCAATCGGGCATTTTTATTAGCAAGTTCCAACGAGCTGGAAGCAGACTGAAATAGCCTTTTTGCTTGACCTGTTCTTCATGCTCTTTGACTTTGATCGCTTTGACTATCCTTTTCCAATGCTCATGAGAATACTTACCTTGGAGGTGATATTCGATTTTCGGGGTCGTTTGATCGGTCATAGACACATCATCGCAATTGAGGATCGGGCCGCAATATTGTGCATTCTCTTTTTACTAAACATATATTTTGATTTATCCACGAGGGAGATGTGGGTTTGCAGTAACTTATAACGATGGCTGTAAAATCCACACAAGGGAGGCCTTGGAGATTAAAATGGGGTAACGATTTTGTATTGCCTTGATGGTGAGGAAATCGCGGTTTTCGGATAGCTGCTGACCAAAGATTGCTGAGAATATGACAGATACTGCGAAAAAAACGATGCCTTTTGTTCACCTGCACCTGCATACGATGTATTCATTGCTGGATGGGGGAAATAAGCCTGCGAAACTGATGGAGAAGGTGAAAGAACTGGGGATGGATGCTGTAGCGATCACAGACCATGGCAATATGTTTGGTGCGGCAGATTGTTATAAGAAAGCGAAGGCAGCGGGGATCAAGCCGATTCTGGGGATCGAAGCTTATGTTGCGCCGGATGTGACGGGGAAGTCTGACAGGACAAAACGTGAGTTTACAGGTGTGTCGGACGGTGGGTTCCACTTGGTGTTGCTGGCTGAAAATCAGAAAGGGTGGAGCAATCTTCTGAAGCTGAGTTCGGATGCGTACATCAATGGTTTTTACTTTAAGCCACGTATGGACAAGGGGACGCTGACGGAACACCGCGAGGGGTTGATTGCGATCAATGGTCACTTGGGTTCGTCGATTGCGTTTTACATGGTCAAGTATGAGCAGACCAAAGACGAGTCGATGTATGAACGTGCGAAGCAGGAAGCGATTTGGCACAAGGAAACGTTTGGGGTTAATGAGAATGGGGAACCTTGCTTTTATATTGAGCTGCAGTCACATGAAGAGAAGTTGCAGGATCAGATCAATCCGCACTTAGTGAAGTTGGCACGCGAGTTAGATATTCCGATTGTATGTGACAACGATGCTCACTTTTTGACGGCTGACGATTGGGATGCGCACGATTCGCTTTGCTGCATCTCGATGGGCAAGATCAAGCATGATGAAAATCGTCTACATTATCCGAAGGATTTGTATGTTAAGTCGCCGCAGGAGATGCATAAGCGGTTTGTTGATGAACTGAAGTTACCTGATGCGATTGAAAATACAACGAAGATTGCGGATCGTTGTAACGTTGAGTTGGATTTTGATGCGAATCACGCGCCGGTTGTGAAGGTCAAATCGCCGTATGAAGAGTTGCCGACGGATGCTGAGGGGGCACTTAAACTGATTGATGCATTTAAGTGTGATCATGAAGTTGGGACATCGGAGTGGTATAAGGATTTTTGTGCTCAGTTTGCGGTTGAGCCTTATAACACTGAGAAGGATACTGAATCTGAAGATGAATTGAAGCTGCAGTGTGACGGTGCACTACGTATGCTTTCGGAGGCGGGTGCGATTTGGCGATATGGGCGTGACGGTGTTGATGAAGAAAAACGCGCAAGAATGGAACGCGAGCTACAGGTACTTGCGGATAAGCTGATCAGTGCGTACTTCATTATTGTTTGGGACTTTGTGAATGAAGCGAGATCACGTGGCATGCCTTCGAATGCTCGTGGTTCTGGTGTGGGTACGATGGTTGGCTATGCACTGGGTATTGCGAATGCATGTCCTGTTAAATACGGCTTGCTGTTTGAGCGATTCACAGACCCTGACCGAACAGAGTATCCCGATATCGATATCGATATTTGTCAGAATGGTCGGCAAGAGATCATTCAGTATGTGCGTGATAAATATGGTTACGTTGCGCAGATCATCACGTACGGAACACTGAAGGCGCGTGCGGTGATTCGTGACGTTGGCCGTGTGCATGATATGCCGCTGCCGGACGTTGACAATCTATGTAAGTTGATTGGTGATGGTCTTAAGACCACACTTGATTCGGCACTCGAACAAGAGCCTGATCTTAAAGCACTATATGATTCGAATCAGCTGGTTCGTGAAGTGTATGACACAGGTCGTCGCTTGGAAGGCATGGCGAGACACGTGGGGGTTCACGCTGCGGGCGTGATTGTTGCAACGCAACCGCTGGATAATATTGTTCCGCTGTATAAGCCATCAGGAACAGAACAGATTGTTACACAGTGGGATGGCCCGACGTGTGAAGCGATCGGTTTGCTGAAGATGGACTTCTTGGGTCTTCGCACGCTAACGATTATTGAACGTGCGAGACAGTTGGTGTTGAAGTCCCTGCCGCCGAATACGATTCGTCGTAATATTGATCCGGAATCTGAAAGGCCGAAGGCTTGGGACCCGATGGACCTCGAGCGTTTGCATTTCGATGATTCAAAAGTACTCGATTTGTTCAGACGTGGCGAGACGGCTGGCGTGTTCCAGTTTGAATCAGGTGGTATGCGTGGTCTATTGATGGCAATGCAGCCGAACCGTCTTGAAGACTTGATTGCAGCGAACGCGCTGTATCGTCCGGGGCCAATGGAACTGATTCCGAACTATAACAACCGTAAACATGGTCGCGAAGAAGTTCCGAAGGTACACGAAATTGTTGACCGGCTGACAGCTGAAACCTACGGCATTATGATCTATCAGGAACAGGTCATGCAGGTCGTCAATCAGCTTGGCTCGATTCCGTTGCGTCAGGCATATACGCTGATTAAAGCGATTTCGAAGAAGAAGATGAAGGTCATTAACGCTAACCGCGAGCAGTTTATTGAAGGTGCTGGCGATAAGGGCGTAACGGCGAAGCAAGCGGGCGACTTGTTTGATCTGATTCTGAAGTTCGCTGGTTATGGTTTTAACAAATCGCACTCGACAGGTTATGCGATTGTTGCGTATCAGACTGCGTATCTGAAGACATACTTCCCAATTCATTACATGGCTGCACTGCTCACGTTTGAATGTGTGAGTACTGAGAAGGTCGTTGAATATATTGACGAGTGTAAGCGAGTGTTGTTGCCGAGTGGTAAGCGCGGCGTTGATGTGAAGCCACCGGATATTAATTTGTCCGACATTGCTTTCGCAGTTGTTTACGACCCTGAGGAAGAACGTACGCCAAGTGTTGGTCACATTCGCTTTGGATTGTCTGCTGTTAAAGGTGTGGGCGAAAAAGCGATCAATGTGATACTTGAGGAACGTGACAAATCTGGGCCTTACACATCACTTGCTGATTTCTGCGAGCGTGTACCTTCCTCTGCTGCAAACAAATCCACGACTGAAGCACTTATTAAGTGCGGCGCCTTTGATTCGGTGCACACAATTGATGATCGCGCTGCGATGGTTTCGGGACTTGAAGCCGCCATGCGTGCTGGCTCACAAGCATCTAATTTACGTGCTTCAGACGATTTTCTTTTTGGTGAAGTTGACCAAAAAGAGAGAGAAACAGGCAATAAAGAGGATAATTTCAAACTCCCTGATGTTACGCCTTGGGAAAAGCGTGAGATGCTGGAGTTTGAAAAAGAAGCTTTGGGTCTTTACGCATCAAGTCATCCATTAGACGAACTGACAGATACGATTGACCGGTATTCTAATATTGCGATTGAGAACATCAACGAACTTGCAGCGGAGACCAAGGTCATCATTGGCGGCATGCTAACACGAGTGCGTCCTTGCTTCACGAAGAAGAAGGGCGAAAAGATGGCAATGATCACGATCGAATCCAAATCGAACAAGGTTGATGGTGTCGCATTTCCACGTACGTTTGAAACATGTTCAGCGTTCCTTGTGAAAGATGAAATTGTATTTATCGAAGGCAAGGTTGATCGTCGACGTGAAGAACCAAACATTATTGTCGAACGTGTGATTCCTGCTGAGGAAGCGCAAGCTGAACTGACACGTGGTGTGAAAATTATCATCTCGGATTCTACAGCACCGACAGATGGAACAACTTACAATGGTGAACTTGCACAGCTAAAAGAAATTCTTCGTCAAGCTGCCAATCGTGGCAGCAAACAATCCGCTGATGTGAGTTTTGAATTGCATCAGGGCGGTAAAGTTGTGACTGTACAGAATCGTTCAATGCGCGTTTGTGTAGATGAGCATTTAACGCATGGCATAACGGGCATTCTTTCACGTGCTGACAATGCAAATGCGAGGTGTGAACTACTTGGGCCTACAAAATTGCATGTAAATGAAGAAAATGCGTATGACGAATCACAACGTGATGATGATAATATGATTACGATGTCGTCTTCTCAGCAAGGCGACGGCGCGTCATGCGGCTCAATTGATCGGTATAACAACTAACGCCAGCGATTCCATTTCCGGAGGATGTTATGCGACTTATATATTCCTTACTTTTAACCATGGCAACCACACTTTGTTCTGGCTGTGGTGTTTACTGGATGGGTTTTCATCCGGGCAAAATGATTAATCATAGTACTTGGGACCATAAACGTGTGATCATGGATGTTGCGGATGGTAGCACGCCATGGCTTAGACGAGATCTTGAACTGACATATGATTTAGAAATTGAATTCTGGTACGATGTGCCACGATCAATGCCGCCGGGCTATTATTTGAAACTTAGTACGTTTTATCAAGATGAGAAACTGGATCCACCTAAAACATTTCTCGGTCCTCCAAGCAATATACGCAATGATATCGACTTAACTCATGTCGAGTTTATCCTTGATGATACTAGCTTTGAGTTAAGGGAAATACATCCATCAGTATCTGGCTTGCCTGAATTTGATTATGTTACATGCAAATGGTACTTCTATCAGTTGGCACCCTATCAACTCAAAAAGATATCAGAATCTAAGACCGTTAGGCTAAGAGCATACAATGCTAACTATGAGATTTTTGAGGCACAGTGGGATCATGAGCATCGAAATCCTGCTGAGAAGTTTTATAAACTATTTGTATCACATGATTGGGCTTGGGAAGAATTAAGTCGCGAAGAGAGAACAAAAGTTTGCCATGACAAATGGCCACGCGAGAGCGAATACCCACCTGCCCCGTAAGCATATTGCCAATCTCTATAAATCAACGATTAAACTTTTTATCTTTGAGCGTTTTTTAGCCGTCTAACAAAATAGTGGCTCAAACTTATCCCCGAAAAATCAAACGATATTCATATCGCTTAATCCTTAGCGTGTTGTGCTATATATTTCTCTAAGCACAGGAGATTCATTATGCCAAAAGTGATTATTATCGGGGATGGCCCTGCGGGTCTAAGCGCTGCATTGTTCCTTGCAAAAGCAGGTAGTGAAGCTGTTGTTTATGGACAAGATAAAACGCCGATGCATTATGCGATGGTATACAACTATCTCGGCATCAAAGAGATTACTGGCCCTGAATTCCAAAAACTTGCACGTGAACAAGTAACAGACATGGGGGCTAAACTGGTTGACCACGAAGTTGCTTCAATCGACAGAAACGACACTGGCTTCACCGTCACTACGATAGACGGGCAAACTAATTCAGCACCGTTTCTGATTATTGCAGCGGGCAAAAAGCCTGAATTTGCAGAAGCTATCGGTTTAACAATCAATGAACAGCAAACGATTGACGCTGATCGTAACGGGTGTAGCGAAATCGAGAACTGTTATGTTATAGGCTGGTCAACGCGACCAGATAAAATACAAGCCATCATTTCTGCTGGCGATGGCGCTGCAGCAGCGTTGGATATTCTCTCCAAAGAAGCAGGCAAAGATATCCATGATTTTGACAATCTGGATTAATTACAAATTGATCTTACGCCACGCCATGGACTCGCTCGTCCATGGCCTTTGACTTTGGCCTTGACCTGTGTTGGTCATTGCTAGAAGACCGTGTAGAAATACACGGTCTTCTTTTATATGTATTATTCAATAAATTTTTTCATTAATTTTCTTCGAACGATTCGTGACCATATAGAAGTTCTTTTCTCAGCAAACCTTTTTCACCTTCCGTTTTTGCAATCACCGTCGCACCCACCGCATCACTGTAAATATTGACTGCAGTCCTGCACATATCAAGTGGACGTTCTAAGATAAAGAGCATTGGGACTCCAGCCACGAGTGGTAAATCGATTCCCTTTGCTGCCAACTGTGATTCGATTGATGTCAAAATCACTATGATTGCGACAAGTGAAGCACTTGGTACGCCTGCAACACCAATACTTGTCAGCAATGCGACGACGACAATAAAGAACTGCTGCGCCAGTGTTAATTCCCACCCAAAAGCCTGCACGACAAAGATCGCAGCAACACATTCATAAAGTGCCGACCCATTCATATTGACTGTAGCACCCAACGGCAAAACAAATGAAGACACTTTACGACTCACACCTGTTCTTTGTTCTGTACATTCCATTGTGACTGGAAGTGTTGCAGAACTACTTGCTGTCGAAAATGCTGTAAGTAACGCCGGCGCCAAAGCACGAATGTGGCGATATGGATTTACTCTTGTAAATGCCCATACAAACAATGGCAACACAATCAAAAAGTGAATCAATAATCCACCTAAAACTGTCGCAGCATACAACACCAGTGAATTCAGAAAATCCAGCAAGCGTGATTCCTGTGATAATCTTGCATAGTTATCCGCTACGGTTGCTGCAATAAGGAACATGATACCTAGTGGTGCAAATTTCAAGATAATGTTCGTTAGCCGGATACTTACACGGTACAAACCATCGAAGAACAACGTGAGTATTTCACCCGGCTCACGCTTGATTCTGGCAATCAAATATCCCACGAATAGTGATATGACGATAAGGCCTAACAGATTATTAGAAACGGCTGCGGTCACGATATTATCTGGTACGAGTTTTCTAAATACATCTAAAAAATCCGCACCACTTGAGCCACCTACTTTTTGCTGAATCGTACCTGCAACATCACTGAACTGCTGAACATTATCACCAGTTAGCAACACACCGCCCTGCACAATGCCGGGCTTAACAAGATTCACAAGCGTCAAACCAATTAGAATCGAAACGAGTGAAGTGACTGCATAGTAAGACAATGTTTTCGCACCAATGCGCCCAAACCCAGATTGTTTGCCGATGCCGATGACAGAGATAATGATCGAACTCGTCACAAGCGGAATCACAATTAATTTTAATGCGTTTAGAAAAATATCACCAAACAGATCCATCACCATATAGAAGAAAGCTGATTCAACAACAGTTTCGACACCGGGAATGCCTGCTTCCTGTGGCGTTTGATTAGCTTTCATTGATTCTGCGATTGCCTCAGCGTGTATATTCTCCCACACACCGATGTAATGCTCAGCAGTCAGGTATCCGATAAGACCGCCAAAAATAAGGCCCAATAAAATTTGCCAATGCAACGCCCATCGCCAAACCATCCACCACTTACTCTGCTTTTTATATTGATTACCAACCATGACAACCCCATCAGCACAGCCATACAAACTAAAACATAACCTTCTTAATCAATCGAACCTGCTCAGACATTCTCTTCCCAATTTTGGTATTGAATAATTTTAATAACAGTCACGTTAGAATCGGCCAATAAAAAAGGCTGTGACATATCGCCACAGCCTGCCGTTTATTTGATGTTGTTACAATCAATCTTCCTCGAAGGTTTCGTGCCCCTGTAATAATTCTGGCCGGAGCAGGCCTTCCTCCCCTTCCGTTTTGGCAATGATTGTCGCACCCACCGAATCGCTGAAGATGTTGACTGCTGTGCGGCACATATCCAATGGGCGGTCAAAGATCAAAAGAATTGGGAAGCCAGCAACTAGCGGCAAATCAATACCTTGTGCAGCTAACTGCGTTTCAATTGCTTGCAGAATCACGATGATTGCAACGAGCGAAGCACTTGGTACGCCGGCAACACCGATGCTGGTTAGAAGTGCAACGACAACGATGAAGAATTGCTGCGCTATCGTAAGCTCCCAACCGAATGCTTGGATGACAAAGATAGCAGCCACACATTCATAGAGTGCAGATCCATCCATATTCACCGTTGCACCAAGCGGCAAAACAAACGATGCCGTCTTTCGGCTCACGCCGGCACGCTGCTCAACACATTCCATCGTCACAGGCAATGTTGCTGAACTACTTGCAGTTGAAAATGCTGTAAGTAACGCTGGCGCCATCGCACGATGGTGGCGATATGGATTGACTCGTGTAAAGATCCACAAGAACAGTGGCAACACAATGAATATATGAATTGCTAAAGCCGCAACAACCGTTATTGCAAATAAAATCAATGATCCAAGAAATTCAGCAAGACGCGCTTCTTGTGAAAGTTTCGCATAGTTCTGAGTCACAGTTGTAGCGATCAGGAACATAATACCAATCGGGGCAAATCGTAAAATGATATTCGTAAGTCGAATACTCACCCGATACATGCCATCGAAAAATAAAGTAAGTACTTCTCCAGGCTCCGGCTTGATTCTAACCACCAGATAGCCCACAAAGAGTGACACCACAATCAAGCCAAGCAAATTGTTTGTTGTTGCTGCTGTAATCAGATTGTCCGGCACAAGTTTTCTGAATACATCCAAAAAATCTGCCGCACCAGATGAACCGACTTTAGACTGAAGTGCAGCCTGTTCCTCACTGAACATTTGTATGTTCTCAGTGTTCAGCAATGGCGCCTTTTGCACCATCTGCCCCTGTGCATTCATTTCACTCGCTGAAACACCTGGCTTCAACATATTGACCAGAGACAAACCAATCAGAATCGAAACCGTCGACGTAATCGCATAATACGTCAGCGTCTTCAAACCAATACGCCTGAAACCTGCGCTTTTACCAATGCCAATAATCGAAACAATAATCGAACTAGTGACCAAGGGAATAACAACTAACTTCAAACCGTTCAGAAAAATATCACCAAACAGTTGAAAAATCATGTACATCAATGAGTTGTTGAAGATTGACTCCAAGCTTGGCAAACTTGCTGCTTCACCCGCTGCTTGTGCGCGAGTCGTCTCAGCATCCTTCGCCATCTCCCAAACCTGAATGTAATACTTAGCTGATATGTACCCAATCAATCCGCCCAGAATCAGCCCAACCAAAATTTGCCAGTGGAGTGCCCATTTCCAAATCGCCCAAATCGGCGCACTATTATTCTGATTCTGTTCCGACATGTCATCTCCTGATGTGTCGGCATACAACACAGCCGACTCTCTTTTATGCTTCTTATTTAGCCTACAGCCTGACGCAAACGCCATTAAAAATCAAGCTAGTACAAACATGATCTCCGCGATCTTAGGCAAACACTGTGTCTTTCATCTACTTCGGGATTTACGTCATCCTTGGGCCGTATTTTCCCACAAGTTGTTCAAATCCCTGACGTTTAAGTCCAAAATCTACATCTAGTTGCACCAACCCCTTATCACTCGCCACATTATCCTCACCAGCCATCACCACCTGATCCGATCCGAACGGCAACCCCGTAATTCCAACACCCTCAGCCACCTGCGCCACTCCCTTCGCCAACCAACTCGGCACACCAATCGCCTTTCGCGACTTCGCACCAGACATATGTCGCTCACAAATCCCATACAACTCAGGCCACGTCAACCGATCTGGCCCTGCCACCTCATAAATCTCACCGATTGTCTTTTCATTCTCAATCGCATCGACAAATACCTTCGCCACATCCTCCACCCACACAGGCTGCACTTTACCACCATATGACCGTCCAAACACTCCGCCTTTCGCAAAGAACGGCACAAACGGCAATCCACCCTTTATCACATCGCGACTCACCATATCCTTCACCATCCGCATAAATTCACCATCAGACCCATGAATCAAGCTCGGCCGGAAGATCGTCCAATCCAACCCACTCTCAATCACCGCTCGCTCTGCTTCATACTTCGTTCGATGATACGCCGATTTTGCATTCGCTCTTGTCCCTAAAGCTGACATCTGTATCCAACGTCTCACCCCTGCCTTCTTCGCTGCAACCAACAATCGCTTCGTTCCTTCCACATGAATCCGCCCAAACGTCTGCCCTCGACGTGGATATTCCCTGATAATCCCTACAAGATGCACAACCACATCTGCACCTTCTACAAGTTTTTCAAGGCTACCATTGTTGAAAAGATCACCCTCGATTTCTTTGGTATCATGATCGTCGGCATTGAAAGGGTTGGGATTACCTTGCTCAGTGTCTGGGATAGAACCGATGGGCTTTTCTTCCTGATCTGCCCCAACTGGACACTCTGCATCACCTTCATGACTGCGATCTTCTACGATCGTCTTCTCCGGTGTGGCAGCTTCGTGCGAGGTGGTTGATAGGGGATTCGAATCGGAGGAGATTTGGGTCATTATTGTGGGACGCGTTGTTCTCACAAGGGTACGTACGGTGTAATTTCTCTCAAACAAATTTCGCAGGATGTGTGATCCTACAAACCCCGTTGAGCCTGTTAAGGCGATCTGTGTGGATGAATCACCCATTTTTTCTACCTGCCTCATTTACACCCCCTTGTATAACACAAACGCGCATAAATAGTTATATTATTGCTTCTACCACGGAGCTTAGAATATTGCGTCGAAGTCGTAAACCAATCGTTATTGCATCTCGCCGATCTCTGCTTGCTAGAACTCAAGCCGAAATGGTCGGCCGTGCTCTCGGCAAACTTCATCCTAACGTTGAAGTCCAATATCGCTGGATTGAATCCGAGGGCGATATCCATCAAAACCAATCTCTTGCAGATATCGGCGGAAAAGGCCTCTTCACCAGAACTATTGAGTCCGTTCTACTCAAAGGTGAAGCTGATATCGCCGTTCACTCACTAAAAGACCTTCCCGCTCGTGATACCCCAGGTCTCATGATCGCAGCAGTCCCTAAACGCACCGTCGTCAACGACTGCCTCATCACTCGCGATAAACTCACCTCTCTCGATCAACTACCTCAAGGCGCAATCCTTGGCACCTCATCACCTCGGCGCGCATCACAAGTACTCCGAGCTCGCCCTGACCTCAAAATCGATCTCATCAGAGGTAACGTCGAAACGCGCATCAATAAAGTACTCGTACCACAACCAAACATGCCGCAATACGACGCCACACTCCTCGCAGCCGCAGGCCTTCGTCGTCTCAAAAAACTCGAACTCGCAGAACTCACCATCCCAACCGACACTATCCTCCCAGCAGCATGCCAAGCCGCACTCGCAATCCAGTGCCGCTCCGATGACCACGTCACACTCACGCGTTGCCTCCCGCTCAACAACCCCGCTTCATCCACAGCCGTTCACGCTGAACGCGAAATCCTCGCTGCCCTCGAAGCGGACTGCCACTCAGCCATCGCTGTTCTCGCAGAACCTGTCGAGCAAGGCGAAGAACTCACCAAACGCGTCGGCGACCAAACCTATCGCCTTCGCATCCGCATCATGTCGCCCGAAGGCAATAAATGCCTCGAAATCGACGAAACCTCAAAAACCAAAGAACTGCGTCGCCTTATCAAGGCAACCGTCAAAAACCTCAAAGAGCAAGGCGCCTCCGACCTGCTCCATGCTCAAACAATCAACGCATAAAATTCAAACCAAAAAATTCAAAAAGCACCAGAGTTCACATCTGGTGCTTTTTTTATGCCCATTCAATTCCCCAATAACAACCATTCCACACAACATAGCCAGCTCATTAAACCCATTAGCATCTACTCACTTAAGCCCAAAAAACTCACCACGAACACCACCACACTCACCCTTAAACCAAGGTCCTATAAATTTGTTTTAATATTTATCAACACTTTACTAACATAATAAATCAGCATAAAAACATATCCACACTTCAAAAGCATGACACACTCACAAACATCTATTCAATAATTAGATACACACCACACAGCACAAACCTAACCACCATAACTTTCGATTTTACATGATGATAAAAGCACTTACCTTTTCGCCGCACACCATCAGTACAATTTCAATCCTACAATCAATCACCTCACATAAACACACGCTGCAACCACCGTTTTACTCATGTATTCCACAACCTACTTTCACATTTCATTTTCAATATCGCTTTACGATATCTGATTTTTCTACTGGTTTTGTATTGCATTACTAAAACGATTCCCCTAAGCTATTCCTGATGTGTTTGACGAGAGTTTGCGGACTGTTGTACTCTCAATTACGCAACACAACGGTTTTGACAATCTAATTTTTCAGTATTGCGTTTATCTATTCTGATTACGTCTTTTCATTTTACAGGAGTCATCCATGTTGACCCGTATTTTTTTAGATAGCTCTTCGGAGCGCTCCGAAGAGGGGTTTACGTTAATTGAGCTTTTAGTCGTGATTTCTATTATCGCATTACTTATCGGTATCTTGCTCCCCGCCCTCGGCGCTGCTCGCGACTCAGCCAGACAAATGGCATGCCTCAGCAACCTCAAGCAGGTTTCCATCGCGACATACACTTACACAACCACCAACGACGGTTACTTCCCGCCATACAGCGAAACGCTCTACAACAACGCAAAAACCTCCGGCATCCCATACCTCAGCGGCAACGACAAAAACTCTCTCAGCTGGGCTGGCCTCGTCTCATACCTTCAGGATCTCGATTACAACACCTTCGGCTGCCCATGCGATGATGAAGTCGCAGGCCTTATCGAAGACTCAGTCGAAGGCCGTATCAACATGGGCTTCGAACCTCGTTGGGCACGTGCGTACGGTGCAAGCCAACGTACTTCCTACGGCTACAACTACCTCAACATCGGCTGGAGCCGCCGTTACTCAACCGACAAAACCACCAAAAATATGGCTGCTAAACTCGTCCAACTCAAAAGCCCTTCAGGTACACTCCTCTACGGTGATGCAACCGTTTCCGTCAACGAATCAGCTTCAGGCACAGTTGGACGCGGCTCTCCACTCCTGCATGATCAGCAAAACAACAAGTTTTCACGCCCATGGGCTCGCCACCGCAACAACGGCATGAGTATCGGCTTCTGCGACGGCCACGTTGAAACATACACCGTCAATGATCCAGAAGACCCACAAAGCCCATACGAAGATGACTGCCTCGGCATGATGCATGCTTCATCAGGTTGGCTGTGGGATTCAAACGCTGACAACGGCGTGTGGGAACGCTAAACAAGAATTTAGATAAACCAGATACCCGTACACCGGCATTCATCGACTCTGATGTATGCCGGTTTTTATTTTCCACCCTCAAATCCCCTCCAAACTTTAGCCTCGCAACCCCCTCCCCTTCCCAATAAAATCGCACCAGCCTGCAACCCTCATTCAAGCGAGCAAATTCATGCCCACCATCAGCACAAAACCCACACCAACCAAACAATCCTCTCCCCCCTCATCATCACAACAACCACGCCTCCTCTCCATCGACGTCCTGCGCGGATTCGACATGCTTTGGATCACAGGCCTCAAATATTTTGTCATCTTCACATGCGTTGCTGCTGCCGTCATCCCCGACCGCTCCGCTGCAAGATCGCATTGGCTTCTCCATCAACTCGAACACGTCGATTGGATCGGCCTCCAATTCTACGACCTCGTCTTCCCACTCTTCCTTTTCCTCACCGGCATCACCATCCCCCTCTCCATCACTTCAAAACTCGAGTCAGGCCGTGCAACGAAACGTGATCTAACCATCCGCTGCATACGTCGCGCACTACTCCTTATCATCCTCGGCATGATCCACCAAATCCACGGCCTCCCCCTTCGTTGGCCTTCCGTCCTCGGCTTCATCGGCGTCTCATATTTCATCGCCGCCATGTTCGCCATCTACACACCACGCAGTATCCAAATCGCATACATCCCCACTGCATTACTCTCATACTTCATCGCAATCAAATACATCCCCTTCAACGGCCACCCCGCCGGCACAATAACCGAACAATCAAATTTTGCTTCATATATAGATTCATTCATCATCCCCGCGAAACACACACTCTCCCAAGGTCTCGAAATCCGCAAAGGCATCACACCAACACGACCAGCCTACGATCCTGAAGGACCATTCATGGCCATCTCTGGTTCCGCCCTCGCCATGCTCGGCGTCGCCGCTGGTTACATCCTCACCAACATCAAAACAAAACCCATCCACCGCGCTCTATTCCTCTACGCAACTAGTATCGCATGCCTTCTCATTGCATATACATGGTCAAGCGAAACACTTCTCGGCTCACAACATCTTCCACTCATCAAAAAAATCTGGACTCCATCATTCATTCTCGCCGCCGCTGGCTACTGTTTCCTTCTAACCGCAACCTTCTACCTTGTCATCGATGTTGCCAACAATCCAATCATCCGAAAACTTTGTTTTCCTCTTCAACTTTACGGCCAAAACGCACTCGCCGTCTACATGATCGGCCCCGCCATCGGTATCTTCGCACTCTGCAAATCCATTTTCTCACCCATCATCAATCTCTTCCCATCCTCATATCACTCCGCTCTCATCTACGGCCTCATCCTCCTCACACAACTCACATACCTCTATATCTTCTACCGCAAAAAAATCTACCTCCGCGTCTAACTATCCGCTGCACAATCTAATATTAGCAAAAAACGCATCGATCAATACCGATGCGTTTTTCTTACTATTACACAATCATCTATCTATTCAACATACTCAAATTCTACCACCACCGGATAATGATCCGAAGGCAACCGTGTCTTCCCACTGCGTTCATCCTTCTGCGAAGTATAGTCAACCACCGCACTCACCACCTTCAACCCGCCATCACTAAACACATAATCAATCCGCTTCCCATCCGTCAGTTCCGCAAACCCATTAAACGTCCCTTCATCAGCAGACTTCTCATTCAACTCACGATACGCATCAGCAAACTTTTCATTCATCACCTGAATCGGCTTCGACGTCTCAGTAGAATTCATATCACCCATCACCACCACACGCTTCTTGCCCCATTCTCCTTTTACCGCCTTCTCAACCCACTGCGTAATCAACTTCGCCGACTCTTCACGTGCCTTCTTACCGCGATGATCCCAATGCGTATTAATCACCCACACCGTTTCTTTCGCTTTCACATCCTTCAATTTCACCCAAGTAAACATCCGAGGCAGCGATGAATCCCAACCCTTACTCCCAGGCTTCGTTGGCTTCTCACTCAACCACACATGCCCCTTCCCAATCAACTTCACACGCTTACGCTTAAAATAAATCCCACACGCCTCACCTTGACTCCGTCCATCATCACGACCCGCACCAATATAACCATACCCTTTCAACTTCCCACGCAAATAATTCCACTGCTCACTCAGCGCCTCCTGCACACCCAACACATCCGGGTCCTGCTTCTTAATCACATCAACAACCAGCCGCTTGCGATACTCCCATTGATTCTCTCGATCACTCTCAGTCGCATACCGAATATTAAAACTCATCACCTTTAGCCGCACCACTTCCGCCTCCTTCTTCTTCCTTTCAACCACATCAACACTCCATCCCATACCCACCAAACCAAACATCACAACACTCATCACGACCCATCTAATCAACGACTGCATCATTGCCTCCCATGCATTCTAAATATTCACAACCCATCCATACAGCTGATACGCACCACCTATCATAACCATCCCAATAAAATATCCATGTATCACCACACCAAAACCAGCAATACTCAAATTCACCACCCCACGACTTCGTACACCCTTCACACCAGCCACGAACCCCACCCCCACCAAACTAGACCACACAATCAGCTCCCAAACACTCAAATGATGCAACCCCATCGGCGTCAACAACATCACCACCACTGCCAACAATAACGACATGTACGACTCCAACTTCACCCTCAGCGAGGTCAAATCACGTGCTGTCGCATAACTCCCCAGATCACTCACATCAAACCCCTCACCACATTCCGGACACTGCTCACTCTTTAACCCAACCAGCGCATAACCACATGTCTTGCAAAACTTTGCCTCACTATCACACGCCCGTTCAACTCCCAGAATTTCTTGCCGCCTACTCAACATCCACTCATCATAACCACACCACACACAATCCACACCATCAAAAAATCACTCACCTCACCCAAGAAACCATTGACCCACGCATTCCCAATTTGTTACTCTAAAGCTGTAGATTAGTTTTTCATTCACATTTGCAATACTGATTACTCATTTTTTTATTCGCCATTTCGTCAGTATTTCGTTACTACCACAGCAATCGCATCATGTCTGTGGAATCTGATTCGTTACATCAATCACCTTTTTCAGACAATGGATCACATCATGGCAACTTTATTTTTTGGTAAAAAATCGGAGCGTTCCGGCCTAGCATTTACGCTCATCGAACTGCTCGTCGTCATCTCCATCATTGCCCTCCTTATCGGCATCTTACTCCCCGCCCTTGGCGCTGCTCGCGACACCGCTAAACAAATCAACTGCGTCAGCAATCTCAGACAAGTCTCAATCGCCACATACACGTACGTCACCGAAAACGACGGCTTCTTCCCACCTCTCGGCGAATCACAAGTCAACAACGCCAAAGTCACCGGCATCCCATACCTCAGCGGCAACGATCGTAACTCACTCTCATGGGCTGGCATGGTCGCATATCACCAGAACCTCTTCTACGACGCCTTCGGCTGCCCCTGCGATGACGATACCGCTGGACTCATCGAAGACTCAATCCAGTTCCGCATCAACCAAGGCTTCGAGCCGCGCTGGGCCAGAGCATATGGCGCAAGCCAACGAACATCCTTCGGCTACAACTACAACAACATTGGCATGTCTCGTCGTTACTCCAAAGAAAAAGGTGTAAAAGATAAACCAGCTCGACTCGTTCAACTCACCAAACCTTCAAGCACCCTGCTCGCATGTGATGCCACAGTCTCATGGAAAGAAGAACAAAACGGCGGCACCGTTGGCAGAGGTTCACCAACCGTCGAAGACACACAGAAAAATAATCGTTCACGTCCATACTCACGTCACCGCAACAACGGTCTCAGCGTCGGCTTCTCAGATGGCCACGTCGAAGTCTACACTGTCAGCGATCCTGAAGACCTCCAAAGCCCTTATGAAGATGAATGCCTCGGCACCATGCACGCCTCTTCCGGTTGGGTTTATGACCCCAACGCAGACAACGGTGTATGGGAACGTTAGCTAAACAAACTTAATGACTATCCCTTTACAAAAGCCCTGCAATTGCAGGGCTTTTTCATAATTCAAAATTCACTACCTGTCCATTGCCCATAATAATTGCCCTATATTTGTAGCTTTTTTCACCACACACCATACTCACTCACTACCACACTCACAACAAAAAAGCTTGCCGTCTCCAGCAAGCTCTTGCCCCCGCTTTCTCCCCGCCTCTCCCCAACTCCCCCCAAGGGCATTGCCCTGATCGTTTATCCAACTCGTTTACTCCGCATCCGCAATAAACCCAACACCAACAACATCTCCGCAAGCAATATCAGCGTCCCCTCCTCTGGCACAACCCATCCATCAATCGCTTCACCCCCTTCACCATCACCCGCAAGTAAATTTCCCGTAGCAACCTGCCCCTCCACCAACACACCCTCATTCACACCACCTGCCCCATGTCCATCCGCGACATGCACCACACCACCCAAGCCTTGTTTCACCGCCAATCCCTCTTCATTTTCAACCACACGTAAATCAACATACCCTTCACCAATCCCCACACCACCACCTTCTCGCCTCCCGCTAGAACCTCCATTCGCAACATCACCAACCAAAACCATCCTTACAACCGCATCCCTGACCGCAAGCCCATTTCTCTCATCTAATCGTTGAATAGCAGCATCAATCTCATCTCGCGCCGCACCACCTATCGCCAATAGATTTTCAACATCAATCCCTAACCAACCGTCTTCTTCCTCAACATCCGCCGCCTCCTTACCCGCCTCTTCTTCAACAAACCATCCCACCAGACCACGCGCCCAAACTAATACTTCAATCATCACAACACGAGCATGAATCTCTGAATTATCATCAAAAAGATAATCAAAATCACCACTATTATCTAAATCAATGATCGCTTCCTCATTATTCAACAACTCATCAATGTCATAATCCACGCCTTCCCCCATCTCACTAAGCCCGTACGTCACCACCGCATCCCCCTTCAGCAACACTTCTTCCTCAACCTCTTCCACATAACATTCATCAACACGCATCTCTCCCGCCCACAACCAGCCACATCCCCACATAACAACCCCAACCAACAACAACACCGCCAACCTCATCACCCACAACAAAAACCGATTTGTACCAATAGCACTCGCTACGCTGAATAGCGTCCCGTCAAAATTGAAATGTTTCACAATAACTCACTCTCAACTGATAACCCAGTGAGTAAACAAATAGGTCAACGCGATCCAATTCCACATCGCATCAACATCCATTCAGCTTCCTGCGTCTGTCTCTTCGCTCAAACATTTTGCAGCACGCCCATACACGCTGCATCATTCTATCTATCCATGCCTAAGCGCAAGCACGAAAGCCAACACGACTACATAACACCTTCAGAAAACCATGCATCTGAACTTGCTACATCAGTAAATTACAATTCAGAAATCGTCGATCCACTTTAAAATCATTTTTTTCTAACCTGCGCCCACCCCCATTTTCGACATATCCCTACAACCCCACCTCCCAACCAACTCAAACGCCTGAACCATCTCACCAACCACCAATCCGCTGGAATAGAACAACTCACCTTTATCATCAACTTATCAACCATCGATGCGCTGTAGTAAAACTAACACGCTCAACCTCAAACCCACTCGTCTTCACCATCCCCCAACACTCACCCCCACGTTGCACCCCATTTGGTCGCTCATTCCGCAATAGCCAGTTCGGCCTCATAGATGACACAGCAAATTCCAACCGCGCGCACAAAACCGCACACTTCTCAACACATATCCCCAAATTTCCGCCCCAAAACTGACCATTTCTTCGCATTTTTGAACCGTTTCTAACCATTCTTACCCCAAAACTGTCCAAAACATGCGATTTTCTCAATCCCGCGAATGTGCGTGCAGCGGCCGCAACTATTTCATCACCAAACATTTACAGCAATATGTAGATAAATCTTCATTTTTGCGCGCGCGCCTATCCATCGATTAGTGCAGCTTTATGCGCGCATTTCGAGCCCATTCCCAACATCTCAAACCATCACTTCTCCCCCTAACTCACCATCGCTAACCCAATTCAAATCTTTACCACACGACCCCAAATATGCCAAAGGACACAATTATCCCTACAATAGGGCAATTGGATTTTAAGTCCGGAGCCGCCGCACCTGGCAACCTCCCTCCGGGCCTCAATCCGCGGCCATGCCCGTTCGCATCCGCCGCACAAAATGAACCCGACCCTTACAACACGGGTTCATAACCTAAACCATTAAATAACCTTTATTTACACAAGGGAGAGCTAGCCTTGGCAAGCCGTAAAAAGTACGTAGGTGGTAACTGGAAAATGAACCTCAACAAGGCAGAAGCCGTCTCACTCGCCAAGGAATTGGCCGGTTTGGTTGACGACGCTGCTCCTTGTGAAGTCGCTATCTGCCCACCATTTGTTTACCTCGACGCAATCAGCCAAGCACTCTGCGAAGCTGGCAACAAAGCCGTCAAGCTCGGTGCTCAGGATTTCTGGACCGAAGGTAACGGTGCATACACAGGCGAAATCAGCCTCGAAATGCTCAAAGATGTTGGCGTAACTGTAGTATTGACAGGACATAGCGAACGTCGCCACGTCATCGGCGAAACCGACGTTCTCATCAACGAAAAGAACCTCAAGGCTCTCGAAGCTGGCATGGAAGTCATCTTCTGTGTTGGCGAAAAGCTCGAACAGCGCGAAGCTGGTCAGACCGACGCAATCAACGCTGCTCAAATGAGTTACGGCCTCGCAGGCGTCACCGCCGAGCAAATGGCAAACGTCGTCATCGCTTACGAACCAGTCTGGGCCATCGGCACAGGCAAAACTGCAACCCCAGAAGACGCTCAAAAGGCTCACAAAGCCATCCGCGAGCACCTCACCGCAATGTTCGGCAAGGAAGTTGCTGACGGTGTCCGTATCCAATACGGCGGCTCAATGAAGCCTGATAACGCTGGCGAACTCATGGGTCAAAAAGACATCGACGGTGGTCTCATCGGCGGCGCAGCTCTCAAAGCTGACGCATTCATGGGCATCATCAACGCTGCTAAATAATTGAATCCCAATTATTTAAGGTGCACTCGCACCTCAGCGTGAACTGCTCACTCCGCCTGTCGGAATCAGCAGTACCATGCAAAAAATCAAAAGCGGCTGGATCTCAGATTCAGCCGCTTTTTACATGCGCGAACCGACCTTCAAATCAGATAACCTCACCAATTATCATCCATGCTTATCGCTGGTTGTATGATTGGAGGTACTGAATCCTGAAGGTGGATGAGTAGAAATTAAAATGTTGGTAGGTCGGGGATAATGGTTGTAGGTGAGTAAAATGTGGGTTTGTGGGCACTAAAATTGGTTAGATTGTGCGTTGCGCGGTATCATGCTGGACACGCCGCACTGATGTGAGGCTGTTTTGCATTGTTTGTGTGACAATTGTGCACATAATATTGCAGGAATTTGGGGCAAAGCGGGGAGATGTAACACGCTTAAACACTGTTTAATGTGGAATTTACGAGCATGATGACACTTGGTGTAGGCTACGGCCTGATTATCTTCTTGATGGCGTTATTTGTAATAATCGCGGCTTTTATGATGCTGGTCATCCTGATCCAGAAGCCAAAAGGCGGCGGTCTTAGTGGAGCATTCGGCGGCGGCGGCGGTTCTGAAGGTGCTGCTTTCGGTGCGAAAGCAGGCGATGTGCTGACCATTATCACGATCGCTTCATTTGTAAGCTTTTTGGTACTGGCAATCGTACTGAACCTGATTGTGAACAGCACCCACGACGAGCGCGAAAAAGAATTGAATGGCAACCAGACACCTACAGCGGCACAGGTCGAAGACGATCTGGCAAATGAAGCTGTAAATCCTGCACAGCCTGCTGATACAGCAACACTTCCGGGTCCAGCTGAAACTGCTGCGGAAGGCGCTGAAGCAAAACCAGAAGTTGAAGCACCTGCCGGTGCGGTGACTGAAGAAGGCAAAGTTGATGAAACTGTGCCTGCTCCGCTACCACAAGACGAGACGAATCAATAAGTTACGTCTTTGATGGTGGCATGAGGCTGGTTGTAAAGCATAAAGATATTGAAGGGCCGTCGGTGTGAGCTGGCGGCTTTTTTTATTGGGACTGAGATTGTAGAGGTTGGGGGATGAGATGCTGGATGAGATGGCTGGATGTGAAGATAAACCGGTCGTGTGGGGAAAGATGCGGGGATGTATGTGACGAATGAGGGGAATTGTTATATCGTTACGTGGCAGTGACGATAAACTACTGTAAGTCATGCAATTATTTGCATACGACTTAAAAGAAGTAACCAAGAAACCAGAACCAGGGGCACCGGATTACGGTGCTGAATAGGCGATACAAATGATTCGATCCATGACGGGCTTTGGCGATGCGGCAGGCGAGATTGACGGCGTGCATTATGCACTTGAGCTGCGAAGCTTGAACAATAAGTATTTTAAAGCTGTGATCCGTATGCCTGAACAGATTGCTGGCCTTGAAGCGGAGCTCGAATCAGCGCTTAGAAAATCAGTGCATCGCGGTTCGTTCACGATGACGATCAAGATGCGTATGTCGGATGCGAATGCGGCATCGCGTGTGAATGATGAAGCGATCCTGGCGTACTTAGATCATCTCGAAACGATCAAGAGCAAGATTGATGATAATAATTCAGTGCACATTGATTTGACTCAGTTGCTTGCGCTACCGGGCGTTCTGCAGCCTGCGGAAGATGATGAGACGATCATGGCGAAGGCACGTGGCGTACTGAAGGATTTGCTGAAGGACGCGATCGTGAAGATGAACCAGATGCGCGTTGTTGAAGGTGAATCACTTGCTGCGGATCTGATGAAACACCGCACGTTTATTCTTGAAAGAACAGAACAAGTGAAGCAACGCGCTTCGGTTGTGATTGAAGAATATCACGATCGCTTGCGTTCGCGTGTTGACCAGTTGATGGCAAGAGCGGAGCTGTCGGTTGGTGAAGGTGATCTGATGAAGGAAGTTGCGGTTTATGCAGACCGTTCTGATATCAGTGAAGAGATTACGCGTACGATTGGCCACTTGGATCAGTTGGAACAGATCATTGGTCGTGATGATGCGGAGCCTGTGGGTAGAACGCTGGACTTCCTTGCACAGGAATTACTGCGTGAAGCGAATACGATTGCATCGAAGTCGAATGACGCGACGATTAGCCGCGCGATTGTTGAAGTGAAGAGCGCGATTGACCGTATTAAGGAACAAGTGCAGAACGTCGAGTAGCGGAAACCGGCGGGCTGTTAGCCCGCGGCTACTGGAGTTGTCGTACTGATATGGGGTGTGTTGCAGTGGTTGATTAGATGTTTTGAAAAGTTGTTTTGAGGTAGGGGAATAGTTGATAAGATGAGTGATATGTCAGACAGCTTGGCCGGGAAAGCAATGTCTTCAGACGGAGATGAAGGTCGCGAGGATGCGTGGCCTCACATGCACTTGTCGTCTGCAGAGGATTTGATTGGTGGAGAAGGTAGCGGACGGATTGGACTGTCAAGCGATATCAGTGGTGGGTTTGAAGGATTAGGTGAAGGTAAAGGCGGGCGGATTCGTTTTGCAGCGGATGAGTTGGCGATTGTGATGTCGCATTTCAATGTAGGAACGATCAGAGCGATTCAAGAATTTCCAAGAGGTTCGAGAAAAGCACCCAAAGCGCTGATTAGAACTGATGGTGGTTTGTATTTACTAAAACGAAGAGCGCATGGTAAGGATGACCCGTTTAAGGTTGCGTTTTGTCATGCGTTGCAGTTGCATTTGACGGATAAACAGTTTCCGTTACCACACTTGATTGGAACGCGCGAAGACAATAATTCGATGCTGCAATCGTATGGGAAAGTGTACGAGCTTTTTGAGTACATTAAAGGGACGGGATATGACGGAAGTCTGGAAGCGACAAGTGAGGGCGGTAAGGTTTTGGGGTTGTATCACCGGTTAACGCGTGACTTTGAAACTGAATTTGAACCTGCAAAAGGCGCGTATCATGATTCGGCGATGGTGAAGAGCACGTTTGGGATCATACCGAATACGATGAGTAAGGTTGAGGTGGATCAGAGTGAAGCGCGCGAAAAATTGGTGTTGGATTTAAATGGGGCGTTGAGGGAAGCGTATCTAAGCGCCGAATCGAAGGCGAAAGAGTTGGGGATTGATGAGTGGCCGCGGCAAGTGGTGCATTCGGATTGGCACCCGGGTAATTTGCTGTACCGTAATAAGCGCGTTGTTGCAGTGATTGATTATGATGCAGCGAGGTTACAGCAACGGGTCATGGATGTTGCGAATGGCGGTTTACAGTTTTCGATTTTAGGTGGAAGTGATAATCCGGATGCTTGGCCTGAGTATCTGGATGAATCGCGGTTAAAGCGATTTATGCGTGGTTACGAAAGCGTGCCGAATTGCGTACTTTCAAAGGCGGAGGTTGCGGCGATACCGTGGCTGATGATTGAAGCGTTGATTGCGGAGTCAACGATTCCAGTAGCTGCGACGGGGAAGTTTGCGAATATGGATGGCGTTGCGTTTTTACAAATGGTGCAGCGTAAGGTGAATTGGTTGCGCACAAATGCGGAGCGGCTG
This sequence comes from Planctomycetota bacterium, assembly GCA_016350165.1. Classification (GTDB taxonomy): domain Bacteria; phylum Planctomycetota; class Phycisphaerae; order Phycisphaerales; family Phycisphaeraceae; genus Poriferisphaera. The sequence continues at coordinate 1,935,232 of CP066225.1, forward strand.
GTTGGTCTATTGAGTGAATAGACATATCTTGACGGGGCATGTTGATTATACGGACGTTGCGACTATGAGAATAAGCTTACGCAGACGGCATAAGCGGTAAAGGTTTACATGCGCGTGAGCAGGGTATGGTAAAAAATCAAAAAGTGCTAAAAAATATGGGATTTTTAAGGCAAATCATTTGCGTCCGTCAGGGTTATATCATCTTTTACTAACGATCCAGTTAACACTTTTACAGTATCTTGAAATGCTTGGAGGCATGATGAATCCGATGATCCGATTGATTGCAGCGACCATTACGATTGTGTTCGTTTTGTATGTAAGTCTTGGGCATGAAGGCGGTTTGATGATGAGTCATGTTCTTGCAGTGATGGGTATGCTGATGATTGGATTCGGTTTGACGAAACATGCATATGAAGAGCGTCAGGCTGCAACTGTAGTAGTGAAAGACAAAACGACTGAATAACCTGATGAATGCTATTAGTGTGATAGGGCTAATGGCGGGGACACTTTGAGGTAATGGGGACAGGGGAACAGATCTATCTACCATCCAACGCCCGGACGGCTGATGCTAAACATCATCAACCGTCCGATTTTTATGCGCGTAAGGGGTTGAGGCCGACGAATAATTGTATGAAGAAAGAACATATCTCAGGTCGGTTGGTTGCGGTCATTGTGGTTGCTGTGGTGTTGGGTGCGAGTGGTTGTGTTCTCAATCCGTTTACGAAGACGAGCAAGCACAATAAGAAGGTACAGGCGAATGTGCAGTTACGTAGTGCGAATCATTTGAAGAATGGTTTTCTGAAATACCATTACGAAACAGGTGAATATGCTCAGACGTTTTTAGATTTTGAACGGTACGTGAAGTATCCGGCAGGGTATGAAAATGTTGAGGTTAGTATAAGGGAAAAAGGCGGACATATTCTTTCATATGAGATGAAGCAGGCGGATGGTAGTTATTCGTTCGTGCAGTTTTTGGTTGAGACAGGCGAAAAGCCGGTGCCTGAGGAAGTTGCACATGAACGGCCGATGCGTGGCATGATACAGAAACGTGTATTTGAGTTGGATGGGCATCGAGTCGGAAGAATGAAAGCGAATAAAGGAGAGCGAAAGACGTCGCGTAATGGGGACACGATTATAGAAAAGCGTAATCATGATGCGTATGTTGATTAGCTTGTAAGTAAAATATAAAGAAAAGCACGCTAGATAATGAGCGTGCTTTTTTTGTATCTAACCGTGTATTAGCTTTATGCGTTATCGTTTTTGTAGAGATCGGCAACGTATTTGCCGTATCCACCGTAGAGAAGTGTTGGGCGACGCTTGCCGTTATCAATGAGAACTTCGGTTGCTTGTGACCAACGTGGATGTGGAACTTTGGGGTTGATATTTGATAGCCATGAGTATTCGTTGGGTATCATAGAGTTCCAGAAAGTTGGTGGGCGTTCTTTTGTGAGTTCGATTTTCACGAAAGCTTTGGGGTTTTTGTAGCCGTATTTCCAAGGAATAATCATGCGGAAGGGTGAACCGTTTTGTCGTGGAAGTGGTTGGCCGTAGAGACCAGTGACGAGGAGAACAAGCGGGTTCATCGCTTCATCGATGCGCCATGATTCGAAGTATGGCCAAGGATACCAAGGCATGTTGACTTGGCCTGGCATTTGTTTGGGGCGTTCAACACATGTGAACTTGACGTATTTTGCGTTCGAAGTCGGTTCGACGGATTCAAGTATTTTATGGAAGGGGACGCCGGTCCAAGGTACATCCATTGCCCATGCCTCGACACAACGGAAGCGGTAGTTACGTTGTTCGGCTGGGAACTTGAATATGTCGTCGATGTCGAGTTTTGCTGGCTTATTACATTCGCCGGTGATCTCGATAGACCATGGATCGGGTTGGAAATCTTGTGCTAGTTTCCAGACTTCTGTTTTATTTGTGGTGAATTCGTAGTAGTTGTTGTATGCCATGGAGATGGGTTTGGGCGTGAGTGTTGTGACGTTGCCAGGCATTGTGACGAAGTCGGGGTTTTGTTTAGCGGGGAATTTTGATAGAACGAAGTCGGAGGTGAGGCCGGGACGTTCGATGGTGGGAATTTCTGATTTTGAATAGCGGGCGCGACCCATTTGCGCGTAAGCTGAGGAAGAAGAGAGTGTGAGTGGTGAGGTTGCAGCGAGGGCAACGGAGCCGAGACCGAGAGCTTTGATGAATGCGCGACGATTAAAGTATGCTTCAGGAGGTGTGGGGTCGAGTTTTGGGAGGTCGTTCCAGATGAAGTGTTTGTTTTTGATGTTGGCCATGGTCGGCTCCGCTTAGTAGGCGAGTGCTAATCCGTTAGCACAATCTTAGGTGCGCAGATGGTGAGGGCGCAGGGACAGCGGAAGAATGATTGCTGTTACTAATAAACATCCGCTTTTTGTGCGGATTTATCCATAAACATTTTCGGCAGTGATTGGGGATGAATACCCGTATGGGTGCGCAAAAACAGCGATCTTTGTTGTAAAAAGAGCGCTGCGTACAGTGGTTGATTAGATTTGCGCGTGAGTGTTTATGTGGTGATGAGTTTTGAAATGTTTTTGTATTCGGGGGCGAGGGCGGTGTAGAGACGCTGGTATTGAGCGTGCTGCTTCTTGTAGAAGTTGGCGAGCTTGCGTGCTGGTTTGAGAGTTTCGGTTTGTGTGATCGCAGCTTTGCAAGCGGCGGTGACGTTGGGGTAGAGACCGATACCGACGGCTGCGAGGAGGGCAACGCCATAGGCGGGACCTTCGTCGGCGTTGACGATAGCGGTCTTTGCGTTGTAGATGTCGGCCTGCATTTGACGCCAGAATGGATCTTTAGCGCCACCACCTGTGAGGCGGATTGTTTTAACGGGGATATCCATGTTGCGCATGATTTGAAGAATGTCGGTCATGCCGAAGGTTACGCCTTCGAGTAGTGCGCGGGTCATGTGTGCGTGTGTGTGACGGATGGAGAGGCCGATCCATGCTGCTTTTGCATCGGGGTCTGGGTGTGGGCAACGTTCGCCGGTGAGGTAAGGCTGAAAGAAGAGACCTTCGCATCCGGGTTGGATGTCGGCGGCTTTTTCGAGGAGTAGTCTGTATGGGTCGGTCTTGAGTTTTTTGGCTTGTTTTATGATGTCTTCTGCGAGGTTGTTGCGGAACCATTGGAGGCATGCGCCGGCTGAGAGTTCGCAGCCGAAGACGCACCACTTACCATCGACGGCTGAACACATGGTGTGAACACGGCCCGCTGGGTCGAGAGTTGGTGAGTCGGCGTGGGCAAACATGACACCTGAAGTGCCGATGGATGCGGTGAGGATGCCAGAGGAAGTTACGCCGTTACCGATGGCGGCAGCGGCGTTGTCACCTGCCCCTGCGACGACAGGTGTGCCGGGTTGGAGACCGAGTGCTTTTGCGCCTTCGGCTGAGAGTTCGGAAGTGATTTCGTGTGATTCGAATGTGGGAGGAAGGAGAGCTGGGTCGATGTCGAGCTTTTTGAGTACTGATTGATTGTATTTACGTTTTGCTACATCGAGGAGTAGGTAGCCAGATGCGTCGGCGACGTCGGTTGCGAAAGTGCCGGTCATGCGGAAGCGAATGTAATCTTTGGGGAGGAGGATTTGTGCGGTCTGGTTGTAGATGCGCGGTTGATTTTTGCGAACCCAGAGAATTTTGGGAGCTGTGAAACCAGTGAGGGCTGGGTTGCCAACGGCTTTGATGAGTTTTTTGCGTGAGCCAACCAGTGATTCGATCTCAACACATTCGGCGGCAGTGCGTTGATCGTTCCAAAGGATAGCTGGGCGGAGTGGTTTACCTTGTTTTGAGAGGAAGACGGAGCCATGCATTTGACCGGAGAGGCCGATGGCTTTGACGTCGGCTTTTTTGAGTTTTGCTTTTCGGAGTACGGCTTTGGTGGCTTTACAAGTTGCGTCCCACCATTCGTCGGGGTTTTGCTCTGAATAGCTGGGCTTGGGTGATTGAAGTGTGTGTGGTGCGGTTGCGGTTGCGAGGACTTTGCCTTGCGCGTCGCAGATGAGAGTTTTGGTTCCAGAAGTTCCGATGTCGATGCCTAGTAAATATGACATAGGGGGCGGCCTTTGTGTGAGGGGAAATTTACCGGTAAATTGGGATTCAAAATAGTTTTGGATAAATGCTACAATGTTGAACTTCAATGGTAAATATTGAGAGTAGTAAAAAATAAATATGTTATGAGAATATAATACCTTCCATATGGAAGCGTAACCTCAACCTCACAAGAGCGTTTTAAACATAAAGGATGAGCCAACTCATGCGATATGAGAAAATGATTTATAAAGATAACGACTCAAGATCCAAGTATGTGGTTGACCGTTATGCAGAGAAGATCAAAGGCAAAGTGCTGGATATTGGTTGTTATGATCGGGGCTTGGAAAAAGCATTGCCTGAAGGGGTTGAATATTTAGGGATCGATTTTGTAGGCGAGCCGGATATTAAGGTGAATTTAGATGAGAAACCTGAATTGCCTTTTGAGGATGGGGAATTTGATGCGGTTGTGTGCACAGAGGTACTTGAACACTTAGATAAGCTTTACAAAGTTTGGGATGAAATTGTTCGTGTTGCAAATAAAACGATTGTAATCTCGCTGCCGAACTGTTGGCGTACACTGAGACGACCAATTGAAAAGGGTGAGGGAAACGTTTTGTACTATGGATTGCCTGCTGACGAGGCGCCTGACCGTCACCGCTGGTTCTTTAATTGTGCTGATATTGAAGGTTTCTTCGTAGAACGAGCGAAACGCCAGGGATTGAAGGTGTTGGATGTTTATGCGGTTGGTAATAGACGTGGCGCATTGAAGGAGAGCGTGAGAAAACTATTGAGTGGCTCGCATGATCGGTATGTGAATCGATATGCGAACAGTGTGTGGGTTATCATGGAAAAAGAATAAAACTTTACCAATCAATAAGAAAACGAGTAACCCTGCAAATCCAAATGCGAATGCAGGGTTATTTTTTGATGTAAAGAACAGGCAGGTGAGGACTTTCCCCGTTGTGGTCAGAGGGATGAATAGGCGACTATGATTGAGTGAAGGCAAAGTTACGCAAAAAATCAAATGATGGAGAGTCACGAATGCCGGTACTTAAGAATCTAAAGATTGCAATGTTTGTCGGTGATGAGTATGAGGATTTGGAATTGCAGTATCCGAAGTATCGGATGCGTGAGGTTGCTGCGGAGGTTGTGATTGCTGGGATAGAAGAGGGCGTGAAGTATGTCGGAAAGTATGGCTATCCGCAGGTTTCAGATGCTGCGGTGAAGAATTTAAGTGCGGTTGATTTTGATGGGTTGATTGTGCCGGGGGGATGGATGCCTGACAAATTGAGAAGGTATGAAGAAGTGCTGAAATTTGTACGTGACTTCGAGAAGCAAGAGAAAATGATTGCGTCGATTTGTCATGGTGCGTGGATTAATATTAGTGCTGATGTTGTAAAGGGGTATAGGTACACGAGCACGCCGGGGATTAAAGATGATATGACGAATGCTGGTGCCGAGTGGGAGGATGCTGAGGTTGTGGTTGATCGGCATCATATATCATCGAGGCGACCTGATGATTTGCCACAATTCTGCAGGGCAATTATTGATTATCTGGTCAAGCAAAAGAAGACAGTGATATAGTGCTAGCTGAAACAAAAAAATAAACCCACGTTTATAGGCGTAGGTTTATTTTTTATTTTTTGGTCAACTATACATTAGAGAGTTCAGGGACCATGCGGTGTTGGGCTGCGAATTGGCAGGTACCCCATGCTGGGTCGAAGATGTCGAGTTCAGTGAAGATGAGGTGAGCAAAGGCGGCGTGGCCGTAAACGTTGGGATGAAATGGATCGGACATACGACCGATGTGAGAGTAGGCTGTTGCGGATTGCCAAAGCTTTGCATGATCGATGAGTGGAAGATTGCGTTCTTGTGCGACTTCACGCATGACTTCCATGTAGCTATTAAAGGAATGCTCACGATCGAGATTGAAGCCACCGGGGACTACGGGACAAGTGGTTTGGAGGATCGTGTCGGCGCCAAGTGCTTCGTTCTGGTCGACGAGTTTGTGAAGATTATTTTTGAATTCCTCGATGGGAACGTTGAGCTCATTTTGTGCGCAATCGTTCATGCCAATCATTAAGAAGATGACATCGGGGATGCGTTTGGCAACGCGGTGATCATATTCATCGAGAAGATTGCGGGTCGTTTGACCTGAGATGGCGGTGTTGAGGATGATGTCTTGGAATCGCATCATTTCGCCACGGATACGTTCGTGGAAGTGATCGACGTAGTTACGTTGTTGGCAGGTATGGAAGAGGCCGTGTGTGATTGAGTCGCCGTAGAAAAGCCATGTAATTGGTTTGTCTGATTGAAGACGGTCTTTAATGCGCTGCATGATGTAATCCTGAAATTAATCTGTACTGCAAGAAACGTCACCACTGAAACAGGGTTGTAGTATAGCGTGTTCTGGTTAGAGGAGATCAGCGAGAGAGTGGATGATGAGGTCGGGTATGATTTCGGAATCGGCGGGGAGCCCTTGCTTGCGCCAATCGAGCCAAATGCCTTTTATACCTAGTTTTTGAGGGGCATCGACTTCCCATGCGAGATTATCGCCGATCATCCAGGCATCTTTTTCGGTCACACCGAGATCAGCGAGCACGCGTTTAAAGAGTTTGGGCTCTGGTTTGCCGATACCGATTTCGCCTTCGATGTAGATGCCGTCGAAGTATTGTTCGAGTTCGAATTTTATGACTTTGGCACGTTGTGTGGGGCCCATGCCGTTGGTGAGGAGAGCTGTTTTGATGCCTCGGTTTTTAATTTCCTTGAGTGCATCAATTGCGCCGTCTAGAGGTTGCATGACTTCGATGCGGTTGGCGGTGAAGTCTTGCTGGAGCTCCCTTGCTAGTGGCTCAATGTTTTGAGAACAGTTCATACGGGTGAGCGCTTCGGTGATCATGTCGGCGCGTGCCTGTTCGAGATTGAGACGACCTATGAGAGAACGTTCAGGATCGGACCAGTACCACTCGCGGACATCATCCATGTGCGTGACGAAATGAGTTGGATCAATATCGATGCCTTTGGCATGAGCACGCTCGGCAGTTTGCAGCCAATTGCGATCAGCGGAGGGAGTGGTGTCGAGGATGGTGTCATCGAGGTCGATGAGCAAGGCGGGGGGAAGGTTGATCATGTAGATAGGGTATGGGGATCGCGCGAAAAAGTTAAGCGAGAGAGGCAGGATATGTGTAAATAATGCTTAAATGTAAACATATTTAGAGATTTTCGAATGCGCGACGGCGTGCGTGAGTGAGTGCTACGGCGATAGCGTCGGCGACGTCGGGGGGTTCGGGGAGCTGAGGAAGATTGCATTGTGATTGCACGGCGAGTTGCATTTGTGATTTTGAGGCGTGGCCGTAACCTGTGACGGATTTTTTCACTTCGTTGGCAGCAAGATGGTTGATGGTGAGATTGTGTTGTTTGGCTGCGAGGAGGATGGTACCACGGGCGTGGCCCATGATGATGGCAGTATTGGGGTGTTTGTAGTGAGCATAGAGTTTTTCGATTGCGAGTTCTTGCGGTTTGAGTTCGGTGATGAGGGATGTGACATCGTCGTAGAGAGAGACGAGGCGAGACTCGACGGAGTGCTTTGAGGAAAATTTAAAAACGCCTGCTTCGATGAGAACTGGTTCGAGTTGGTTGGGGAGAAGATCGACGATGCCGTAACCGGTGATTTGGAGGCCTGGATCGATGCCGAGAATGCGTGTGGATGAGGGCGCGGAAAGGTCGCTGGAGGGGGTTTTGTGTGAATGAGTGGCATGTGAGGGGGGATTGGTCATGGGTACAGGATAGCGGATGGGTGTTGAAAAGGTAAGTTTTCAAGCAGAGAACGCGGATTATGCTTAATATAAAGCGTTGCAGCAATTGCTTGTCATGGGCGAGCTGCGTGATTATGTTGATATGAATAAGAAGTGACCTTGAATCCCAGTGGAAGGGTCGAGGTATCAGGAATTGCCACGGAGGGCCGCAGGTTGGCCAAGCGTAAGTCATCGAGTCGAAAGAAATCAAAAGCAGCTGACGAAGGGCTGTTGTTTGGGGATATGGCGGGGGAAGCAGGTGGTGCTGGGGATGAACAGATTTCATTGCATGAAGCGGCACAGAAGCGATACCTGAATTATGCGCTGAGTGTGATTACGTCACGCGCGTTGCCAGATGTGCGCGATGGGATGAAACCGGTGCAGAGACGTATTGGTTTTACGATGTGGCAGCAGAGACTGACGCATGAGGCGAAGTTCCGCAAGAGTGCGAAGGTGGTGGGTGATGTGATGGGTAATTATCACCCGCACGGTGACTCTAGTATTTATGATGCGTTGGTGAGAATGGCGCAGCCGTTTGCGATGCGGTTGCCTTTGGTTGATGGTTCAGGGAACTTTGGTTCGCTAGACGGTGATCCGGCGGCGGCGATGCGTTATACGGAATGTCGTATGACGGCGGCAGCGGTTGAGATGCTGAATGAGATTGGGCAGAACACAGTTACGTTTAGGCCGAACTATGACGGGACGAAGAGTGAACCTGTGGTTTTGCCTGCGAAGTTACCGAACTTGTTGCTGAATGGTGCAACGGGTATTGCGGTGGGTATGGCGACGAGCATTCCGCCACATAATTTAAGTGAATTGTGTAAAGCGCTGGTGCGACTGATTGATGATCCTGAATTAACCTCGGCACAGTTAGCGAGAACTGTGAAAGGGCCAGACTTCCCAACGGGCGGGCAGATCATTAATAATCGTGAAGAGCTAAAGAATATTTATGAAACGGGGTCGGGAACAGTCAGAACGAGGGGCACGTGTTCGCCGGGACCGACAACGCGTTCAACGAAGAAGATTTACATCACGTCGATACCGTATATGGTTAATAAATCGACGCTGGTTGAGCGGATTGCAGATGTCGTGGTTTCGAGAAAGATGCCGCTGCTGTTGGATGTTCGCGATGTGTCGGCTGATGACATTCGCATTGAACTTGACCTGAAGAAGGATGCGGATGAGAACAAGGTATTGGCATATCTATATAAGAACACGCCGCTGCAGTCGAATTTTTCGGTGAATCTGACGTGTTTGGTGCCAACGGATAATCCTGAAGTCTGTGCGCCGGATCGCTTGGATCTCAAGTCGATACTTTGGCACTTCCTGCATTTCCGTTTGGAAGTAGTAACACGCCGACTTGAACATGAATTGAATGCGCTAAATAAACGTATTCATATTCTTGAAGGTTTTGTAACGGTCTTCGATGCACTTGATGAGATTATCAAGATCATTCGTAAATCAGAAGGCAAGGCGGATGCGGCGGCGAAGATTATCAAGCGGTTTAAACTTGATGATGATCAGACTGATGCGATATTGGAATTGAAGTTGTACCGTTTGGCGCGACTTGAGATTCTGGTGATTCAGGATGAGCTGAAAGCTAAGAAGAAGCGTGCACGTGAGATCACGAAATTGCTGAAGGATGAGAGTGCTGTTGGGCGTTGGCAGATCGTACGTGATGAAGTTGAAGCCATTGCAGAACGATTTGGTAAAGGTGACAAGCGTCGCACGATCATTGCATCAGTTGACGATGAGCCCGAGTTCTCTGAAGAAGACTTTATCGTTGCTGAAGATGCACACGTGTTGATTACGACTGATGGTTGGGTGAAACGTCAGAAGGAAATCAAAGACCCTGCAAACACGAGATTGCGTGAAGGCGACTCAGTGCTTGCATGTGTTGCAGGTTCAACAAGAAACACGGTTGTGTTCTTCTCAAACCTTGGAACGGCTTACACGGCACGTGTTTTGGATATACCTGCGACAACTGGTTATGGAGAGCCTATTCAGAAGCTCTTCAAATTGAAAGACGGCGAGAGGATTATCGCTGCGTTCTCACTTGATCCAAGAGCACTGGGCACAGATAAGAAATACACTGACTTCAAACTAGACGAGAAGACTGGGCTTGAGTGGCCGAAGCAGCATGCACTTGCAGTTTCATCGGATGGCTATGCCCTACGATTCTCGATTGAGAATTATATTGAGCCGTCAACAAAAGCTGGTCGTAAGTATGCGAGACCTGCAAAGGGTGCGAGGGTCATAGGCGCATCACTGGTAACGACGAAGCCACGTACAAAATTGAAGTTACTTGAGACTATTCTGGCTGTATCGGCAAATTGTCGAGCGATGGTCTGTAAAGCTGAAGAAGTGAACTTCCTGTCAGGTCCAGGTAAGGGCGTACAGTTGATTAAGCTCGCAAAAGATGATCAGCTCGTCGGATTCAAAGCATCATCGGGTGATCGAGACTTACTGAGAGTCAAGACGAATCGTGGTGCAGAAAAGACTGTTTCGACCGCGAAGTACAAAACAACTTCACGTGGCGGTAAGGGTACGGAATTACAAAAACATGGCAAGATTGTTTCTGTTATTCCTGAAGAACCTGCACCACCACTACTGATTGAAGAAGACTAATCAACGACTGCACTAAGTATTGAATTGAGGTTTGTCATGTTTAAACGTTTGTTGCTAGTTGCTTGTTTAACGATTGCTAGCTGTGGCAGCAGCAATGAAGGTGAAAGTGAAGAAAAGCAGGCGGGGACACAGGCAGATAAACCTCAAAAAATTACTTTTACAGTTAAAAATAAGACCGGCGCGAAGATTATTGATGTCGGAATAAATAGTAGCGATTCAAGAATGAAGCCGATGAGTTATGGCTCAATCGACAAGGATCGATCTGAAACACTAAAGAACGACTACCTGCCATCACAGATTGGTTTGCACTGGTCGAAGATGAATAGAGATCGTACTTCAAAAACGATCAAAGTTTCGGACCAATTTGGTAGCGCGTATCAAGGACCGATTAAGCTCACGATCAAGCCTAATGGCAAAGTTTCGGTGAGTAAGTAAATACAAGCATTCATCAGTAAATATTGCTGACTGAACATTGACAGAGAGTGGCACGAAAAGCAATGGCCAAGAAAAAAACAGCGTCAACTAAATCATATACTGCGAAGGACATTACAGTCCTCGAGGGATTGGATCCGGTACGTAAGAGGCCGGGGATGTATATCGGTGGTGTTGGATCTGCTGGTTTGCACCACTTGGTCTGGGAGATTTTAGACAACTCTGTTGATGAAGCGATGAATGGTCACGCAACAGAAATTGCCTTAACACTGCATAAAGATGGCACATCTATTTCTGTTTCGGACAATGGTCGCGGTATTCCTGTTGATATACACCCAAAGCATAAAAAATCTGCCCTTGAGATTATTCTTTCGACACTGCATGCTGGCGGTAAGTTTGAAAATGCAAACTATAAAACATCAGGTGGCTTGCATGGTGTCGGCGCTTCAGTTGTCAATGCACTTTCAACCAAACTGATCGCGACTGTTAAACGTGATGGTTTAGAGTGGCAACTGAAATTTAAAACGGGCAAAGCTGAAGGCAAGATCAAGAAGCTTGGTAAAGCACGTGGCTCGGGTACAACGATCTATTTTCACCCAGACCCAACGATCTTCCCTAAAACCAGTTTCAATCCGGATACGATTCGCCAACGCTTGGAAATCGTTTCTTTTCTTCACAAAAACGTCAAAGTCACATTCCATAACGAGGTCGACAAAAAGACTGAAGTTTTTGAAAACAAGAATGGCATTGCTGACTTCCTGCAAAAAATTACCAAGGAGCATAATGCAAAACCTTTAAATCATGCTGTCTTTGCATTGGGCAAGGAAGGCATTGAGGGTAAGTGTGAAGTTGTTTTCCATTGGACCGAAGCAACGGATGAAGTGATCAGATCATATGTGAACGGCATCCCAACAAGTTCAGGTGGTACGCATGAAAATGGAATGCGTGCGGGTATCACGAAAGCAGTAAGAAACTTTATTGATACACATAACCTGACTCCACGCGGTGTTAAGTTAACACACGAAGATATACGCGAAGGTATTGTTGGGATTATGTCAGTGTTTATTGCTGACCCTCAATTCCAAGGACAAACGAAAGACCGTTTAAACAACTCAGAAGTTCAATCGTTTATTGACAATGCGGTTCGCCCTGCTCTTGAGCATTGGCTGAATCAAAATCGCACTTCTGCGGAAGGTATTGTGTCACGAATTATTGCGGCAGCAAGAGCACGTGAAGCATCGCGTGCCGCATCTGCTTCGGTGTCGAGAAAATCTGCCACTACGAATCGTTTAACTTTACCGGGCAAACTTGCAGACTGCTTAACATCGAATCGCAACAATACTGAATTGTTTATTGTTGAAGGCGATTCGGCGGGCGGCTCTGCAAAACAAGGGCGTGATCGTAATCACCAGGCGATCTTGCCTCTGCGTGGTAAGGTCCTGAATACAGAATCTCTTGGCTTGGCGAAAGTCATGGCTAATAAAGAAATTTCTGATTTGATTACTGCACTTGGATGCGGCATTGGCAAAGATTTCGATTTAAATAAATTGCGATATGCACGTGTTATTTTGCTCGCAGATGCGGATTCGGATGGCCATCACATTACGACACTTCTGCTTACGTTCTTCTTTAGACATATGAAGGATTTAATCACTGCAGGCAAAGTGTATATTGCTGTTCCACCTCTATACCGCGTTGATATTGGCAAGGAAACTTATTGGGCTGCTGACGAGGACCATCGTGTGCAGATCTTGAAAGATCACAAGAAGGGTAATGCGAAGGTTGAGATTACTCGCTTTAAAGGTTTGGGCGAGATGATGCCTAAAACACTTTGGCAAACAACACTCAATCCTAAAACACGTAGTATGCTCCGGGTAGATATCACTGATGGTTTGACAGCTGATCGAATCATGAATGATTTGATGGGCAAAGATCCATCTGCACGATTCTCCTTTATTATGGAGCATGCAGAGGACGCTGACGACCTTGATGTCTAGAAACGATTGATTTTTATACAAACAAAAAGCCTACCATCTATAAATGGTAGGCTTTTACTATCCACCCGAGACTACACGCCCAATTGAGAATACTGGCAAAAGTAATGCGATTGCAACGAAGCCTACTAACCCACCCATCACAATTATCATCGCTGGCTCAATAAATTGCGTTGTGGTTTTTACTTGCTCATCAAATTCCAACTCTGTATATTCAGCGATTTTTTCCATTACGGGTCCGAGCTTACCTGATTTTTCACCAGAATAAATCATCTGAGATACACTTTTAGGAATCAATGGGCTATCAAACATCGCATCACTTAATTGCGAACCGCGTCTTAACATTTGGTCTACCTGATTCCAAAATCTTTCGTACAGATTATTAGTTGTCGTTTCCTTTACAATCTCAACCATATCAAGAATTGGCACGCCTGCATTAAGCATCGTCCCCATGGTACGACAGCCCCGCGTGATATACATTTTATTAAACAGAGGGCCTACAATTGGGATTTTAATTTTCAAATAATCTATCGCAATACGTCCTGATTGAGTTTGCATTGAAACAATCAGGCCAACAATTATTGAGGTAACTGCTACCCCCCAAATCCACCAATAATTAATTAATGCTCCACTTGCACTCATTAATATTTGTGTTGGAAGAGGTAACGTTGCCCCCTTGGATTCATATATCCCTGTAAAGCGAGGAAGTACAAAAGCTAATAGAAAAACAGTTACCGCTATCGCAACCGCAATCATAAAGATAGGGTATATGAGAGCGCTTTTAATTTTCTTTGCTGTTTGCGATTCTTTTTGCATATAAACGGAAATACGTTCAAGCATTGAACCTAATGTTCCTGATGCTTCACTCGCTCGGATAAGACTTACCATTACATCCGGAAAAACTTTGGGATATTCAGACAAAGCTTTACTAAAATCCGATCCACTTTGAACTTTATCTGTGACATTACACACAACTTGCTGAAACGTTTGATTAACAATCTGACTTTTCACACAATCCAATGCTTCAGACAATGGCACACCCGTATCAATCATTACCGCCAACTGATGTGTAAATGTAATAACATCAATTTTTCTTATTTTACCTTTACTCTTTAAATTTTCTGGTTTTTGATTTGAATCTATAGAAAGCTGTTTCTGCAAATCAACAATAAATTTGCCTTCCCGATGCAGAACCACACTTGCTTCATCAATAGACAAGGCAGATATTAATCCTGTGTGCAATTTGCCTTTTTGGTCACGAGCTTTGAATTTAAACTGGGCCATAACAATTACCGTTTAGCTGAATTAAGCAGAAGTCGCTCTGACAATTTCTTCAATCGTTGTTAAACCTGCTTGGATTTTTTCTACACCATCATCACGTAGTGTGATAAATGAATTGTTTTCAATTGCTGTATGTTTTAATGTTTGTAGACCTGCATTTTTTGCTATCAAATCTAAAATTTCTTCATCTGGTGTAAGTAATCCATAAACACCTAGTCGACCTGCATAGCCACTGTAGCGACATGCACTGCAACCTACTCCATGATACGCATCGATCATCTGATGCTTACTTGCTGTTAACAACTCGATCGCATTCAATGATTCGGTTGTATAATCAATCTTTGTTTTACAGTGCGTACAAACTTTGCGAATTAATCTTTGTGCTAAAACCCCTCGTATCGTTGCTGCGACCAAGTATGGCTCAATACCGATATCAATCAAACGCGTCACAGCACTCGCAGCATCATTTGTATGTAGAGTTGACATCACCAAATGGCCTGTAAGTGCAGCTTGTGTTGAAACACGTGCAGTTTCCTTGTCACGAATTTCACCTACCATAATGATGTCAGGATCCTGACGTAACAAAGATCGAAGCGCATTCGCAAAAGTGAAGCCTGCTTTATCATTCACTTGAAATTGATTCATACCTTTGATTGAATACTCTACAGGATCCTCAACTGTAGAAATATTAATTTCATCTGAATTAATTTCGTTTAATGACGCATATAAGGTTGTTGATTTACCGCTGCCAGTTGGACCTGTCACTAGAATAATGCCATTAGGTTGATTTATGATACGTTCGTAGCGAAACAGCATTTCTTGCGAGAAACCTAGCTGCGATAAATTTTGTTGCGCATTGCTACGATCAATAATACGCATAACAACTTTTTCGCCTTGTTTACCAGGCATTGTTGATACACGAAGGTCAATTTGTCTTTTGTTGACAATCACGCTGATACTACCGTCTTGCGGAATACGGCGTTCAGAGATATCCATTGCTGCCATAATTTTGATACGGCTGACAATCGCAGGCAACATACCTATTGGTGGATTTGCCTTTTCAAACAACCTCCCATCAATGCGATAGCGCACTCTCAGCTGGTCCTCATCCGGCTCTATATGAATATCACTTGCAACTTCTTTTACTGCACCAAATATGATTCCATTAACTAAGCGTATAACAGGTGATTCATTTGCAGTATGCTCAATGTCTGATATTTCTTCTACGCTTTGTTCAGTTAATCGTAAATCAGCTTCCTCAATATCGTCAACCAATTCATCGATTACTAGAATATCTTTTGCAGATGATTTGGATGTATATGTTCGGCTAATATCTTGAGTAGTTGCAGCTACCACCTGCACTTCACAATTTGTCTTACGTTCAATTTCTTCTGTAACGAAAACATTTGCTGGCTCACTCATTGCAACAGTAAGCTTCCCATGAATTTTAAATAATGGAAGTACATGCTGTTTACGAATATATTCATCATCTAATAATTCAAAAACATTTGGATCGACGATTTGTGAATTTAGTGAAGCGAAAGGCACTCCATAAGCATCTGCTAATGAGGCCATTACTTGCTCTTGCGTAACATAGCCAAGTTCCACAAGTACTTCGCCAAGTAGCCGACGTTTATCATCATTATTTTGATGTTCCAAGGCACTTTCGATCTGTTCTTGTGTAATCAAACCACGCTCAAGCAGCAAATCACCAACACGAAGTGTTGATTGTTGTACTGTTTTACAAGCTTGAATCATCAAAAACCTCCCCGCAAGACAAACTACCTATTGCTACTTGTAGTGACTCGACGCACTCAAAACGGAGCTTCAACCTTGTCATTTCAAATATAGTTATCAACTGTTCTGAGCAATTAATAAATTTCAGCTCACCTAAGTGTTCAGCAAGATAATCTTGCAGCCAAACCAACGTCTCTAGACCTACTGAATCAATGTAATGTAAACTATTACAATCAAGCACAATATCTTGTAGACGTAGTTCTACTTGTTTGATTGTTTCTTGACGAAGATTATCACATACGGATGCGATTAAATCGCCGTTAATAGAAATGATAGCAACGTGGTCCTGGCTTTCACAGCTCAAACGTATCATCGTCCTCCTCCCTGGGCCTCCCCAGCTATATGATGATAAAATGCCCTTTCATCAGGATGCTATCTTTTGATGCTCCTGATGTTTATTAATTAAATCAAAGAATGGTTTAAAATCTAAATTGACAAAAATATCAGCCAACTCTGGATCAAACTGTTTACCTTTGCATCGAATTATTTCATCTAGTACCTGATTTAAATCTAAAGCTCTGCGATACGTACGATTTGAACTCATCGCATCAAATGCATCAGCCAATCCAATAACACGGCCCATAAGCGGAATTTGATCACCTGCTAAATTATTGGGATACCCAAGGCCATCCCACCGCTCATGATGACAAAGAACACCAGGTATCAGATCATTCATCTGACGTATATCTTGCAAAATACGTGCACCAATCTCTGGATGCATTTTTATTTGATCAAATTCACTCGGCGTCAAACGACCTGGTTTACAAAGAACAGATTCTGGCACACCAATCTTACCTACATCATGGAGCAAGCCAGCAATATATGTACGTTCAACAGTATGTGAATCTAAACCTGCAGCTTCAGCTAAATTTCGGCTCATCAATGCCACACGTTCTGAGTGGCCATGGGTATATGAATCTTTTGCATCGATTGCATTAGTCAGCGCATGAAGTGTACCAAAGAACATAGCTTGTGCATCTTCGTATAGCATCATATTGCCAAGAAATATTGACATGCTATTTACAAGCGAATCACACAATTTCACATCAATAGTATTGATATGTGTACCTTCTTGCTTTTCTCCACCATACAAAATTCCGAGTTGTTTACCTTCAAAGCGAATCGGAACTATCAACAATGTTTTAGCTAATTTATGGATCAGTGGAACATCTAAGATTGCGGTATCTTCATAAACAACTGAGTGCTCCTCATCACACATTCGGAGCATTAAGTATTTGCCAATTTCTTGTATGCATTGAATTTTATGATCATATTCGCCGGCTGTAACTAACTGACCTGAGAGATCTTCCAACCTCGGATCGTTATCTATTAATTGAATAGCTAGCCATCTAACGCCAAGTACTTGCTGCAACTCACTACATGCATTCTGTAAAAAATCTGCAGGCTCTTTATTTACTCGCATATTCGCAGACAATTTATAAAGTAGACTAAGCTCTTCATATGATTCGCTCAGTTCTAAACTCATTGACTGCAATTCATTCAAGCGGCGATCTACTTCTGTAATATCCTCCTGCATCCAAATAAGCATAGTTGCTAAGCGTGCGGCTTCGCCTTTTGCAACAAACATACTTGGCTCAAGTGTTGCAAGTATATTTCTTGATTCAATTTCATACTCATCTGAAACAGCTTGAATCTCATCACAATGCAGTAAATCTTCACCAATCATAACAATGACCAGTGCATGCTCACTAAATCGTTCGCCTACTCGCCGTCTGCGTTTAACCGGAATATTAACAAGCATCAAACCAGGCCATACTTCGTTCACAGTACGATCTGATGTTTTTATATCATGCCAATTAGCAACAATGTCTTTTTGGAATCGCGAACTTTTTAGAAGAAAATAAACACCCTCATGAACATTGCCAACTGGTGTTACAATACCCTCGGACGAGATATCAAACACAGACATGCCCAAGCGATGTACTCGCTGAGCAATCTGAGGCGATAAGCCAAGGTCATATTGTGCGATGCCAGATATCAACTTGCTTTACGAGCCTCCTGTATCGAGGAGCAATGATGAAGCAAATGATCTACTCGACCGAGTATTTCACGCGGACTAAATGGTTTTGTTATAACCCCAACAATATTTGTTTTGTCTATGTACTCATTAGACAAACTAAAGCCTCTTGCTGTCAGCATAAGAGCTGGCGTGTGTTGTGTTTGCTCATGTTCTTTGAGCTTCACACACAATTCCATCCCGGTCATATAAGGCATTTGATAATCAGATATAACTAAATCTGGGTTACTATCGATAGCGGTAGCTAGGCCTTCTTCGCCATCTTCTGCGGTAATCACGGTGTAGCCAGCATTCCGCAACTTCAAAGAAACCACATGTAAAATGTGTGTTTCATCATCAACTACGAGAATGGTTTTCTTTTCACTCATAACCACTCCTGCCTCTTACTACTTATACAGAAAAGTAAAAACCACATTGCTCAAGCAACATGTCATTTAACATTTACATCTACCGGATATTCTGCAGTCAGACATTTTCTCCGGCTCTCCAATATCAATCTTCGGCAATCGGTAAAGCGAACGTAAATGTACTTCCATGATTGACTTCACTTTCAATATTTACTTCGCCATTATGAACCGTTTCGATGACATGCTTAACCAGATTCAGACCAAGTCCTGTACCTTTAGCTAACTTCTTATGGTCAGCAACTCGATAGAACTTATCGAATAAATGCGGTACATCCTCTTCTGGTATTCCGACGCCGGTATCATTAACAACTACACGAACCATTTCTGATGAATCATCAACACTCACTGAAACACTTACACGACCACCATCCGATGTATATTTAATCGCGTTACTAAGAAGATTTAGAACGCACTGAAGAATCATGTCACGATCAGCATAAACCTGAAAATAATCAGGCGAAGGTATTTCCACTAACTCAATTTGCTTCGCACGTGCTTGAGGCAGCATGATATTCACAGCTTCTGTAACAATCGACATTAAAGAAGTATGCTCACGCTGTACTCTAACTACACCGGATTCAATTCGGCTAATATTCAAAATATTATCGATCAACCTTGAAAGACGATTCGTTTCACCTTGAATAATATTGTAAAACTCGAAACGAGTTTTCTCGTCTTCTGCCTCTCCATCAATTAGCATCTCCATATATGCCTTAATGCTAGATAATGGAGTGCGCAGTTCATGTGAAACATTTGAAACAAAATCACTTTTAGTTTCAGCTATCTCACGTTCACGTGTCACATCACGCAGAATAGTTACTACACCGGAATTAACATTTTGAGATGCAATATTGCTATTTGCTTGATTGGTTGTGTAAACACTGGAAAGTGTTACATCATAAACTGACTCACTACCACCTTTAACAACCCGCTGTTCTAAACGGCGTGTATGCTTATGTTGCCCCTCGCGAGTATCCTTGATTAATTTCGCCAAGGAACTGTCATTGATAATCTGATCCACCGGTAATCGCTTAGATTCATCTAAATTAAATCTAAATAATTTTGATGCTGCTGAATTTGCCATCGCGATTTCATTAAAACTATCAGTTACAACAACAGCATCGTTAAGTGTATTTAAGATTGAAGTTAAATGTTTATTTTCAGCATCCGCAATACCTAAACGAATATTTAATTCTTTCTTCTCTAACAGTATTTGATTATGTTGCTGTTGAATCTTCGAAACAGATTCAGAAACAACATCAACTAAATGCCCGACGCCAAAGCTACTACGCACATCACTACCTGAATATTCACCACTGGACATCATTTCAACATGAGCAATTGCTTCGGCTACTTCCATTTCTGATCGGCTGATGATTTGCCATTGCACTATTTGTAGAATTAGAAAGACCACACCACCTGAAACCGCTACAGTAATCCAACCAAGAAGTGTAAGCCCACTAAAACTAAATACCAACAGCATCAACAGCATGACAAGCAAGCTGCTAACAAATGCATTTAGTAAACTATACCTCTTAAAAGATGACAAACTTTCATCTCCCCTGAATCGTCCCCATCAATCCTGTTTTAGTAATTAGTTGGAACCAATGTCTGCAGTAGCTTTGAAGCCCGATCATCACTTGGTTCTCGTCGTAACGCTTCCTCATATGCTGCAATTGCGGCTGATGTGCGTCCTGATTTTTGCAGTGATAACCCTCTTAGGATGCAAGGCACCGCATCGTTCGGAGCAAGTTCCGCAGCTCGATCAAAATTCTTCAACGCATTTTCCAAATGATCTCTTTTCTGCCACACCATTCCAGCCAATAAGTAGCCATCGTGTCGCTCTGGCTGCATATTGATGACCCTAGTTGCTGCCGTCAATGCGCCACCTAAATCACCTTCTTTCCATGCCATCTCACCCAACTTAATCCAATCTTCTGCAGTTGCATCAATACTTTTTGTGAGCTTAACATACACACGTCTAGCTTGTGCATGCCTTCCTATTGCAGCTAGCGATTCAGCTTTCAAACGTTTAATATCTGAACGTTTCGAATACCCATCTTCCTGCTGTAGAACCTCGATAGCATGTATTGCATCAAGATACTTTTTCGCAGCTACCTTTGATACAATCATTTCTTCACGAAGCTTCAAATTCTCTGGCTCAAGAAGTGACGCTTGCTCAAAATAATCTGATGCTTTCGCATAATTTCGTTTCAAACGATATATGTGCCCCAAAATACTTCTCAATCCCGCAACTTGATCGAAATACAACAACTTACCTTCAAGCATTGTTACAGCATCATCTATTTCATCCAGCTGAACCATCATCTCAGCCATAGCTAACAAGTATGATGGATTATCTTTTTGAGAATTGTACGCATAACGATAACTAACCAGTGCGTCCTCATAATTCTTCCATCGCTGCAAAACTACACCACGATAATAGTATGCATCTGAGTTTTTATCATTTAGATCAGCTGTATGATTGAACCAATGATATGCTCTCTCTAACTGTCCTTTTTCTAGAGAAATACGGCCCGCCAATAGGGACAAGCCATCGTTATTCTGATCAATGCGCATTGCTTCATTGACTGTTTTAGCTGCTATTTCGAGATCACCAGTTTCAAATTGCTGTGTTGCCATTTGCAGCATCATGCCAGATCGCATTTCATGCCATCTATCATTGGCTTCACTAACCCATTTTTTATGTGTTTTGTTATCACCAGCTTTGCAACCGATTGCAAACACACAAAGTCCTAGCACTAAACTAAGAAATATTGTTCGTTGAATTCCGATCTTCATTATTTCTCCCTGCCTTGTTTGAAGATCAATAACTAATTAATGACGACTATCCCCGTTAAAGGATAGTCGCGAATCACCTTCAATTATTTAAGCGGACTCTCTTGTGAATCCGTATCGACCTCAACGAGTGCTTCATCTTCAGAAGATTCCACAGCAACTGGCTTTGGTATCGTGTTCTTCACAAATTCAAATACATTCAATACTTCGTTGTCACCAAATTCATCTTCATTTTCCGCTAAATATGTATCATATTCTTCAAAAACTGATTCTGACTCATCTGCCATTTGTTCTTCTAGAACAATCAGATCACTTTCGATTTCTGTTTCTTCAATAATATGTTGTTTTACAACAGGATCCATCTCATTGCCTTCAATTGAACGAAGACTAGCAAGAATTTCATCAACTTCCGAATCTTCAGACACAGCTTCTTCTTCAGTACGTTGATCCAAATCCAAACCAATGATGCTAACTCGTTTTGTTTCAGATTCATGACTATCATCAACAAAAGCGATTTCCTCAGAGACAGCTTCTTGATCTAAAGGTTCTACTGACACATGATCAGAATGCTCTTCTTCGACTACGCTTTCCTCTTGCACTTGTTTTTGAACTTCAGCATTTATCATTGAATCAATTGCTGAATCTAAAATACTATTTGAACTGTAATAGAATTCAGCACCTGTCAGCTGTTCTTTTAAACGCATTGCCTCGACACTGCTTGGATAAACATACAATGCAGCATCTACCGCCCACATAGCTTTATCATTTTCGCCACGCGCGAGTTGCTCACGTGCATCACGTAAATAAGCATTACTCATTTTTGCCTGGCTAAACGGTAACAAGCCTTCACGTGAACCCATAATAGCTTTCTGAGCTCCATCAAGTGCGCTATCACCCATCACTGTTAATTGTTTATCTTTAATAACAGTTGGACGAATCATGAAGATCACTTCATCACGGCGAATCGTATCATCTTGACCTTTAAACGCAGCACCGGCAATTGGAATATCACCAAGGCCAGGAATCTGTCGACGATCAATCTGATTACTTTCACGGAAGAACCCACCTAAAACAACCGTTTGACCACTCTTGACCATAACATTTGTCGTCATTTGACTTGTAGATTCATTTGGAATCGTTGTACCTGTCTCATCTGAAACTGAACCTTCACTGATTTTAGGCATCAATTCCATACGAACGAAACCATCGTTTGAAACAAAAGGTCTAACATTCAGCGACGTACCAACATCCAGAAATTCAACCGTTTGAGTTGTGCTCGTTTCCGTTTGAGTCGTTGACAAGTAGCCTAATTTTTCACCAACAAGCAGCTCAGCCTTCTGTCTATTCAATACCAACAATTGAGGTTTAGCTAAAACTGTCGTGTCAGTTACCTGATCTAAAGCTCGCACAAAGACTGAAAAATCACTGCCAAAGAAACCTAACTTAGCACCGCCAACACGATTAGTTTGACCAACCTGAGATGTTATGACCTGACCGCTATTCACCGGATTTGCTGTATCACCAGCAATAATTTCATTAATAGCATTCAACGGATTGGTAAAGTCAGAAATGTTTACATCAGTGAAAATCGCAAAGTCAACACCAAACTCATTGTTTTCATCCAGAGTTGCTTGCAAAATCCATGATTCAATCAGAACTTGAGCAGGCCGTACGTCCAATTCATGAACTAGAGACAGGACTTGCTCCATATTGTCTTCGTAATCTCGAATTACAATCGTGCCTGTATCTGCAAATGAATCAGCTCCGCCGTCACTAAGTGTCGCTTTATATCCTGTAGCAACAGGACCTACTGTCGTAACAGTACCAGCTTGCGACAACAATGGCTGTAAGAATGCACTCATATCAGCTGAATTCATGTAGTTCAACTTGACGATTTTGGTCACAACTCTGCGATCCATTTCGTCTAGAACTTTTAGCTCATCCTGTGTGTATACATAGATAAAGTTACCTTTTTCTCGGTAACCAAACCCGTTACTTTCCAAGATTGCATCCAAAGCTTCATAGAAATCCACACCATACAGGTTCGCAGATACTTCACCCGAAACATTACGACTTGCAATGATGTTTCGCTTGCTCTGTATACTTAGTAACTGAAGAACTTTTGTAATCTCAATTGGCTTAGTATGAATGCTAATCTCACCGAACGACCCAACCTCAACAGTTAGATCCTCAGCAGTAGCACTCTGCTCTTTTTGCTCATACAAATCGATTACTTGAGGCTGCGTGCCCGCATTATCCCCAAAAGTCCCTTGGCTTTGCGCATTTACCAATCCGACCGGACCGGTATAAACCATACCCGCAGAGCATAAAAAAATGCCTAGCCAGAAGCTGCTTTTCAGCTTACCCATGCTCGACTCCTTCTCTTGCCTCACATTGTGGTGGTTACATTCCAAGACGCACGAGTACACCGTCCCTTGCTAAGACCACCGTTCTTTCATATACCTTGCGAAGTTCAAATCCTGCAATCTTTTCGCCAGGTACGACAACGATTCCATTTATTACTGCACGTGACTGATCACCAGTCACGACACTACTTAGCTCCAATCGCGAAGCTGCAATACGAACCTCTGCGATCCTAATAACTACATCGTCTTCATCTTTGCCCAACTTTCCCTTTTCCCCAATGTTATCGCTACTTACAGTCCGTCTGTATCGACTGTTATCAAAGTGAAACAGATTCCGGTTAATCCTATTTGGCAAATCAACTTCTACAGTCTTGATTACCTCATGCTTATCCATCTTTGCATCTTCATGCGATGCGTCCACTTGTAACGCTTCTGACGGTTTTGCAGTTGCTGTATGCGGCACTTCCTTCAATAACAACCTTCCCCAAAGCAATAACCCCAGTACAGACAAACCACACATACTGATTGTTTTCTTCTTATCTGCCAACATATGTTGCTGAAAATGTAACCAAATTTTCTTCATCACAGTTCATTCCCTGAAGTAAGTTCAGCAAAAAATGTACTCATATCCAACTCCAAACGCAGTTTCTCATCACCATCGCCTTGACCAATCTTTAAACGATCAATTCGAATCAATCGACTTCCACCTTCAATATCTTTCAAAACACCATATGCCTCTGGAAAAGCAGCATCAAATTCCATCCTGAGCCCCAAAGCACTGTACTCAACATACTCTTTCACAGAACGTGTCACGAACTCCTGCTCTTTCAATTCATTTGCGCGTAGTGCCTGTGTTAGTCCTTTCAAAACTTCGGATAATTCATCACGTGTCGGAACATATCGTTGCGCACCCTTTGATTGTTGACGCAGCTCACTGACTTCGAACTCTTTCTTAGATAAATCCTCCTTCGTACCTCGATAGAAATCCAATCGTTCCTCCGATTTTGCAATCTCAGCATCTAGTACTTTTGCCTTAGCGCGTTGAGGCAACCAACCAACTCCCACATATAAACTCACCATCACAATGATTGCGATTAATGTTTTAAGTTGATCTTTTTCAATTCGCATTTGCAACCCCCTCTATTTGTTCATTGAGATACTTACAAGATAGATCAACTTGCATGTTCAATTTAAATTTACGACCAACCACCTCCTCATGTTTTATCTCTCGACTGTATCGCATCTCAATAAATTCAAACAAATCACATTCGTCTAATGAAGCAATCACCTCAGCCACAACCAAATCATCTGGCGCTATGCCTTCAAACTGCATTTCAATACAGTTTTCTTGAATTTCATTCTTCGTTTTCTCAACTATACGCCGACCTTTTGTTTTCTTAGCTTCTTCTTTCTTCTTTGCCTCTTCTCTTGTCATGGGCTCGGGCCGTTTCGTCACCATTTCAATTTCCAACAACGCAACACTACTAGGCAGCAGCTCACTCAACTTCGCGAGTATTTGTGTATGCCTAACTGATTGCGATAACTCTCTTTCTAATTTAATCTGCATTCCGAGATGCAACATTTCATTTTCAAGCTTCACTAAGTCGACTTCTTGCTTTACAGCTTGATCTATCGCACGAGTAAGTTGCACCACTTCCATTCGTTTTTCTGATATTTTTTTTACACCGGAAACCCAACACCCTAGCAATACGAATAAAAGAGCTATTATTAAGATTAATTCACGTATAATTCGACGTCGTCTAATCAAACGCTTCATATATGATTCAGGAAGAAAGTTAATCTGATTCATGCCGCCCCTCTCTTCCATTTAAGCTGTTCACGCCCAAACAAAGCCAAACCACAGCTACCTGACCACACATCCCCGACTTGAACATCACGCAATTTCCCCAATGCCTCATTTGGGCTCAACCAATCCAAAGACCACTCATTCTGCAACAACAGGCCAGTTTGTTCTTCAATCAATTCATGCAGCCACTGCTGTCGACTTTCATCGCCAACCAATACCGCACAATGTGGTCGACTACCTCTAAAAGTCACACCGTAATATCGCAAACACAAACCTATTTCTCTAGCAAGAATACCACCTTCTTGACGCAAGCTACTCCGTACTTTCATCGCAAGATCATCTCGCACATCATCCTGTCCATACTTCAAACGTAGTGCTTTTGCCTCATCAAGTCCAACACCCATTTGCCTCGACAATGTCTTATCAAAATCATAACCACAAATATCGATTAGTTTATAAAACAAGACCCTGCCATCTCGATGAATCAACACCTGCGAACGATCTTTCCCCAAATCTATGACAACCTGAACCTCATCTGCTTTTCTTTGCATCACAACTTTCGACCATCGATTGAGTGAGGCACATGACACTTCCAAATTCATTGCCTTCAATCCACTCATATCCAAAGCCTGGATATACTCTTCAACATATCGATGCTTCATTGCGAACAAAGCAATTTCAAGCCGCTCTTCATCGCCCTGCATTACTTCACCGACATTGTAAAACTGCAAAGAATAAGTATCTTCATTAAAGCCAAATCGCTGCGCAGCTTCCCACTTAACAGCACCTTTAATTTCATCTGCAGGCATACGTGGTAATCTCAAATGCTTATGCATTACTCTCTCACCACAAACACCAATACTGACATGATTTCCAACAAACCCACCTGCGTACAAGCCTTCATTAAGCGCCACTGAAAGTGCTTCTGTATAACTACTTTTACCATCAGCGATACCATTCCCATCAATCAATCTTTCAACTGCACTCCCTAAGTGCGTGCACCCTATACCATGCGATAACTGCAGCATTCTGACATGCTTACCACTAATCTCAATCCCAATAGGATTCCTCTGCCTCTTGCTGTAGCCTCCCAGCATATTGATCCCTGGACCCTTTCTAATCGCTCTTCTATCCTCTTATTAGACTTCGTTATGCATCAGCAACGAAATCTCCAAACTTCTACGACTCAATCTTTTCAACCGTGACTTTCCCTGTAAAAGCAGCTACTCTAATCTGATACAGTTCTCCGTTATATGCCAATTCAACAAACCCACCATCACTTGGCGTACCCAACTCATCAAAGATCACTTCAACTTCACCACCAAAATCAACACGCTTTATATCAACACCTCTAAATCGAACATCATCTTTAAAATTTACTACATAATTTCCATCTTCACTCCCCTTCCACGCAACCGTCATCGTCTTGCCAGCTTCATCTATCAATGAATATACATCATTAAATACATCAAATTTAACTTTACGTGGTTTCTGTTTTGCTATTGCATCATTCTGCGCATGCAGCATGTCAGCAATCACCATACGTGCTGCTGCCTGCACCCCCATACTTCCAACATCCACCATCGTCGGCACAACCACAGCACCCGCGACCGCAATGATCGCCACTACAATCAACACCTCGATCAGTGTATAACCAACACCAGTGCGATCATGTTTTCGATGCTTGCTTAACATGCTGACTTTCTTCCCTGCCCCTTTTTCTTTATTTCTTTTTGAACTCTGGATTACGAATTTGCACGACAACCTTGCCACTCTTCATCATCTCGCCAATCGCAGATGCTTTCTTATTCAATATCTTTAGTTCATCGATAATCATCTTGCGTTGCGCACCTGAATTTGCGATTCCTTGCGCATTCGCTTGCTCAGCAATGCCAACCATCTGTCCACCAGGCGTTGTGTTCCACATCGCCCATAAATTCAGCGTTAATAGAACTGCAATTACACTTAATACCGAATTTAAATACACTAACGACCGCTTCATATCAGTCTCCTCTGATTCCGTACAAGCAGAATGACTCAATCTTCACATCG
Source organism: Planctomycetota bacterium (assembly GCA_016350165.1). Taxonomy (GTDB): domain Bacteria; phylum Planctomycetota; class Phycisphaerae; order Phycisphaerales; family Phycisphaeraceae; genus Poriferisphaera. The sequence goes on from CP066225.1 coordinate 1,962,679, forward strand.
GCATTTACCGGCCCTCAATATGCTCAAGCCGAACAAATCCCATAATTTTCCAACCTTCACATATCACAACCCAAACTAGACCCGATAATCATCACGCTCCCCCAGTAAAAAACTGCCTCAGCTTTCACCAAGACAGTTTTCATTTCCTTGCTTGCTAAGCCGATTATGGTGTCGCTGGTACAAAGTCGTTGGTTGTATCCAAACCAAGGCTCGTAGCTTCAGCCGCTGTAATCGCCGGAGGAAGCTGAGCTTTAAACACGCCAGTTGCTTTATCGTATGTCCAGTCAGTACCGATGACTGAGCCATTAGTAAACGGATTCACAGGCGGCTTAGGCAAATATGGACCAAATGAAGGTGTTCCTGTCGTTGTACCATCACGATTCGTCTTTCCAGTCAACGCAGCCCAACTTGCTGCTGTCAGTTCAGGATAGTCACCATTATGCTGCACACGATACAACTCAAGCTGACTACGAACTGTCTGCAATGTTGATTGTGCACTTGACGCCTGAGCTGTTTCACTCGCCGCTGTAAACTGTGGAATCACGATTGCAGCCAAAATGCCGAGAATCACGACCACGATCAAAATTTCAACCAGCGTAAAACCTTTTTTCATTACCTTACGTGCCGACATAGTTCACTCTCCTGATGATTGGGACCAACCAATGCTGTTATTAATGCTCGCTCCAGCAGGCCAACACGACCCACTACACTCATGAGCTTGCTCCTGGCTTCCACTCCCCTCCATCCTGGAGAGTGACCATTTACAAGCCCGCTTTATTTACTTTTCGTCTAACTGCTTTCACTACTTAAGCAGCCTTTACTCATCATTATCAGCCTCAATGTTTTCCTTGATTAACGCTGACAACAATCTCAGTAACCAATATCTCTCCCCACCATGCAAACACACAATCTCATTTTCTCCCACTTCACTACCTCATCACACTTGCCCACAACACATACCCAATACAACCCCTACATCTAACCAATGATTACCCCGCTTTTGCCCTTATAATCCGCACAAGTTAACATTCGCAACCATCTTAAAAATCGACAATTAGTACTCACTTAACTGAATCTCACCCATTTTCACTTACTTATCACCCGTCACTTACTGCAATATCATAATCTTTAGCCATCTGCGCATTAAAAAAAGCACGCCAATCAGCATGCTTTCAATAACAATTTTTATCTAGATCTCTTATTAAAGATTCATCCCCTCGAGATACGCAAACACCTCATCAAATAACGCAACACCCTCTCTAAATGTCATCCGCTCTCTCACCCAATCTTCATCCCCCCACTGCGCATCAAGCAGTTCTGCTTCCTGAATCTCAACCGCCCCGCCCTGACTCGTCACATGCTTTTCATGCACTACCCCAACATAATATGTTACTGTCTTACGGATCAACTTCCCCTTCTTCGAAATGTACTCATAGTACTCTTCAAAGATCTTTTCCTCATCAATATCGACATCACATATCCCCGTCTCCTCAGCTAACTCGCGTTTAGCCGTTTCGAGCATTGTCTCCCCCTCATCCGCATGCCCTTTTGGAAACCCCCAATGCCCTTTGCGGTGCTTCACCAGCAAATATTCACGCCCACCCCTCCCATCTTCATAAATAGGCACAACACCAAACGAAGCATCCATCTTAACTTCCATACAACAACACTCCCATCACCTAACCAACGATTAGACTATTCACCTGTATCCAATACAGCCATGAACGCTTCCTGTGGGATATCAACCGTACCCACACGCTTCATGCGTTCCTTACCCTTCTTCTGTTTCTCAAGCAACTTACGCTTACGCGTCACGTCACCACCATAACATTTAGCTGTAACATTCTTGCCCACACTCTTAATCGTTTCGCGAGCAATGATCTTTCCACCAATCGCAGCCTGCAGCGGAATCTCAAATAAGTGACGATCAATCTCCTGCTTCAACCGCTTCAGCAACACACGTCCACGATATTCCGCTTTATCCCTGTGCACAATCACCGATAACGCATCTACCCGCGTACCATTCACCAAGATATCCATCTTCACGAGGTTATCTCTTCTAAATCCATTTAGCTGATAGTCCATCGTCCCATACCCACTTGTGATCGACTTCAGCTTGTCATAGAAATCATAAATCGTCTCAGCCAAAGGCAGCTCATAATCCAAAATCTGTCTCGTCTCAGACAAATATTGCTGCTTCTTATACTCACCACGACGTTGATCACACAACTTCATCAAGTCTCCTATCGACTTGTTAGGCGTAATGATCTCCGCCGTAATCATCGGCTCACGAATCTCTTTAATCAGCGACGGGTCAGGCAAATCAGCCGGGTTCGTAATCTCAAACACCGTCCCATCTCTCTGTTCAATCTCATACGTCACCGTCGGCGCCGTCTGTACCAGACTCACATTCCCCTCACGCTCCAGCCGCTCCTGAATAATATCCATGTGCAGCATACCCAAGAAACCACACCTAAATCCACTACCCAAAGCCTCACTGTTCGTTGGCTGATACGTAAAGCTCGCATCATTAATATGCAGCTTCGTCACCGCCTCACGCAAATCATCAAACTGCGTTTCACCACTCGGATAAAAATCGCAGAACACCATCGGATGCGGCTCCTGATAGCCCGGCAACGCGCACTCCGCCGGATCATTATCCAACGTAATCGTGTCACCAATATTCACATCCGCCAGCGTCTTAATACTCGCAACCATATACCCCACTTCCCCCGCCAACATCGGCTCCTTCTGCCGTGTCATCTTAGGCTTAAACTTGCCCAACTCACCCACAGCAAAACCGCGTTTCGTCCCCATCATCCGAATCTTATCGCCAACCTTCAGCTTCCCACCAAACAACCTGAAGTACACCACCACACCACGGTAATCATCGTACTTCGCATCAAAAATCAACGCCCTCGTCTTCTCATCATCACTCTTCGGCGCTTCATCACCCGACTTCCGAGGCGATGGGTCAGGCAATCTCGCACAGATCGCATCCAGCAACTCCGTGATCCCTGCACCAGTCTTCGCACTCGTGAAAATACATTCATCCGCAGGCAATCCCAACACCTGCTCCGTCTCCAACGCGATCTCCTCAGGCCGCGCCCCCGGCAAGTCAATCTTATTAATCACCGGAATCATCTCAAGATCCGACTCAATCGCCAAATACGCATTCGCCACCGTCTGCGCCTCAACCCCCTGAGCACTATCCACCACCAAAATCGCACCTTCACACGCCTGCAACGCCCGACTCACCTCATAGTGAAAGTCCACATGCCCCGGCGTATCAATAAAGTTCAGCATGTAATCCTCACCCTCATAGTGATGCATCACACTCACCGAACTCGCCTTAATCGTGATCCCACGCTCCCTTTCCAGATCCATGCTGTCCAGTGTCTGCTCACGCTCCTCGCGCTTAGTGACAGCCCCCGTACTCGCCAGCAACCTGTCAGCCAGCGTACTTTTACCATGGTCAATATGCGCAATAATGCAGAAGTTCCGAATCTTCATGGACTTATAACAACCTATACCAAAGTTAATTCATGGTCTCCCCCCACAAACTTCGTCACAATCCGCCCACCCTCTATATAGACTCATTATTGTAGCATCACTCGCCCCCACCTCCCAACCAGCCACTTTTTCATACCCGCCCCCCCAACCCGAGTTACAATCACCCCAAACAACACCCCTCCCCAAAGGCTCAACCATGCCCGACATACTCTCCACCATATTCATCCTCCTGATGGTCGTCCTGTTCGCCTTCGCGTTCGCCCCCCTCTTCGACGCTATCCTCATGATCACCTTCAGACTCCTCTTCGCCGCCCTCCGTCTCCTCGGCCTCAACCTCCTCGCATCACCCCAATCCACAGAAACCCAAAAATCCTGATTCACCCACCCGTACAGCCACTTTCCCATTCCCACAACATACCTCCCAAGCTAAAATCCGCTCATATCGCAATTCCCACATCGGCAAGCACATGATCAAAATCCTAACCAACCCCATCATCACAGTTCTCATATTCTGCTGCATCCCAGTCATCGCCGTACTCATTTACTTTGCGTTCATCTGCACCATCGCGTTCATCTGCGACTGCTTAGGTCTCTTCAAACCACTCACCCCTGAGGAATTTCAAGCCAAAGTCCAAGCCGCCATTCAACAAGCCCACGACGATATCGCCCACAATCATCTGGAATTGCGTCGTTATGGCACCCCTGCCCCAGCGTCCAATACCTACAAGCAAATCATCCTCGATCGTTATCAGATCCACACAAATGTCGTCGCCTTCTGCCGTGTCACTGAATTGAAGGCAAATACTTCCAAAGCCTATAACGCCATCATGCAAGTCGAGATCGCCCGCCGCTTCGGCCCAGACGCACTTAGCCAAGCCCTTGAGGAAGCTGAAGCCATCCACCTCCAACAATACAAATAACTCACATAACCCCAACCCTTTTTTTGGCATAAAACCCTTCTCGGATCGCTCCGATTCATTTACAATAAAGCCTCAACCAACCCATTCGAGGATATAGCCGTGTCCAGCATTCGCCATCTCATCCCAGCACTCTCAACCATCATCCTCATCGCCACAACCTTCGCATCCAACCAACCACCCGAACCACCCCGACCATTTCTTATTCACGACACCGCACCCGCGCCACAATGGGAGCAGGCCTACGTCGTTGGCAACGGGCGTCTCGGCGCCACCTCCCTCGGCTCATTCCCATCTGAAACCATCATTCTCAACGAAGAAACCGTCTGGGAACGCAAACCCGACACCCCCCTCCCCACCGACGCTCGCGCCATCCTCGAACAGGCTCGCACCCTCATCCAAGACGGCTCCCCTCATCTCGCTAACCAGCTCTACACCTCAAAGCTTCAATCCCAAAACGCACGCCCATCCGCTTATCAACTCCTCGCTAACCTCAATATTAAACATAACTTACAAGCCACCTCTCCCACCTTCACCTTCTCCAACTGGAAGATCACCGACACGCAGATCAGCGCCAAAAATCCCGCTCGCCACACCATCACTCTCTCCGCCCACATCGACATCCCACCCGATCAATACCCCAATCTCATCAACCCCACCATTGTCATCCCTCGCACCAAAGCCTTCCTCGACATCGCCCTCAACAAGCAGCACCTCGGCTCATCCTCCAAATGGAACCCCATCACCAACTACCCCACAACCCCGCCAACCTCACCCAACACCCACCTCCTCAAGCCCGGCCAAAACACCATCTTCATCACCTACAAAAACATCTCCACCGACACCCCGCTCCCCGCGCCAGCCACCCTCACAACAACCCCACCCCTCACCCGCTCCCTCGATTTCTATCGTGGCATCAACACCACCAACATCGCCCTCCCGCAAGGCCAAATCACCCGCACGCTCATCGCCTCCCACCCCCACAACCTCATCGCCCTCAACATCACCAACACCACACCGCAAGGGCTCGATCTCACCCTCGCACTCTCTCGCCCCGCTGGCGCATCAACTTCCACCGATCACAACGACCTGCTCATCACCGGGCAAGCTGTCCTCACATCCGATTTCAAAACCCCCGCAGGCACAAAATTCCAAGCTCGCCTTCACCCCATCATCAACACATCCAAAACCAACCTCACCATCACCCCCGACAACCAGCTCCAAATTCAAGGCGGTTCCTCCCTCACACTCCTCATCACCGCAGCAACCGACTACAACTACAACAACCCGCGCGCCCCTCTCACCCCCAACTTCAACAAACAAACCCTCAAACCTCTAATCAGCGCTAAGAACCTTTCCTTCAACCAGATCCTCACCGCAGCAACCAACGACACCGCATCCCTCATGTCGCGCTGCAACATCGACCTCGGCTCAACTCCCTCATCACTCACCCAACTCACCACCCCCAAACGTCTCGCGCATCTCAAACAAAACCATCTCACCAACATCGACCCCGACTTCATCGAAGACCTCTTCCAGTTCGGCCGCTATCTCTTGATTAGCTCCTCCCGCCCCAACACTCTCCCCGCCAACCTTCAAGGCATCTGGAACCCTCATCTTTACCCACGTTGGAACGCCGACTTCCATCTCAACATCAACCTCCAGATGAACTATTGGCCAGCCGAAGTTACCAACCTCTCATCCCTCCACAAACCACTCCTCGATTTCACAAAACGCCTACTACCACAGGGCAAAACGCTCGCCCAAACCCTCGGCTACGACGGCTTCACCACCGGCCACGCCACCGACGCATTCCTCCAATCACGCATCATGACCAAAGCAACATGGTGGGGCGGGTCCCTCACCTCCTCATCGTGGCTCACCGACCATCTCTTCACTCACTACCAGTTCACCCAAGATAAAACCTTCCTCGCCTCCGCCTTCCCAGTCCTCGAACAAAACGCGCGTTTCTTTCTCACTTGGCTAAAACCAGATCCAAATACAAACCTCCTCCTCACCGGCCCCGGTGCTTCACCCGAAAACTCTTTCTGGTTCTACGACAAGCAAAACAAGAAACATCAAGTCGGCCTATCTCTCGGCTGCACCTACGATCAACAACTCGCTCACCAATCACTCACCAACTATCTCACCGCTGCACGCATCCTTGATATTCAAAACCAATACACTTCAGCATCTAATCAAGCATTAGACCAACTCGCACCCACCACCCCCATCGGTCCCGACGGCCGTGTCATGGAATGGCGCAAACCCGAATACATCGAACGTGAATACGACCACCGTCATCTCTCTCATCTCTACGCTTTCTTCCCCGGCTCACAATACAACACACTCGAAAACCCAGCCTTCACCAACGCAGCACTCAAATCACTCAACACACGCTTCGAACACTCACAAGACCATACCGGCTGGAATCTCGGCTGGATGACCAATCTCTACGCAACCTTGGGCCAATCCGACCGCGCCCTCGAATGTATTCAACGTCTCTTCAAGATGAAGATCTCACCCAATCTCTTTGATCTTCATCCCCCATTCCAAATCGACGGCAACTTCGGCGCCACCGCCGGCATCGCCCACCTGCTCATCAAATCCAACGCAAAAACACCTGAAAACAACACCATCATCGAACTCCTCCCCGCTTTACCCAATCAGCTCCACACCGGGTCCGCGCAAGGCCTCCGCGCCCGTGGCAACTTCACCATCGATCAAATGACTTGGAAAAATTCACACCTCACCTCCCTCACCATCACCTCCCACTCATCTCTCCCCACAACCATTCTCGCCAACAACAAAACCTACCCACTCATCTTCACAAATAACCAAACACAAACCCTAACCTTCCCCGCCCCATAACTTTATCCCACATCCAATTTCCAATAACAAAGACCTCTAAAAACCGATCCTCAACCAAAGCCAATGCACAAGCGTCTCCAGCGTGCACCTACTTTGAGGCTCGTTTTTCACATGATGCTCTTGCTCTACATCTTCGCGTTCTCAACCTTCCTCCTCGCCTACTTCGGGCAGTACCGATCCTCCATTATCCTCTTCTTCATCTCGCTCATTTACGCAGCCTCCCTCTTCGCCTACCACGCATCCTCCACCCTCGACATCCAACTCTAACAACAAGTTAGATAATCAATAACCAGTCATTAACACCACATGAAAACCTTCACCTCACGCAACCTCAACCTTCTCTTACTGACGCTCACCGTCATCGTTCTTCTTCTCCCCCTCGTCTTCCAACTCGGCGAAGAGGAACTCCCCTGCCCGCTCTGTCTTCTTCAACGCTTCGCCCTCCTAGGCGTTGCCCTCGGCCCCATCCTCAACATCCGCTTTCATACTCGCCCACGCCATTACGCCATCTCTCTATTCAGCGCTTTGTTCGGCATCTCCGTCGCCGCACGACAAGTCCTCCTTCACATCCTCCCCTCCACCCCAACCTTCGGCTCCCCAGTCTTCGGACTACATTTCTACACATGGTCCTTCATCCTCTTCTCCATCATCATCTTTCTCCTCGCCCTCATTTTCTTCTTTGACCGTCACACCAACGCTCACCCCACCAACTCAAAAACCTCTTCAAAACAAGTACAAAATCGACGTCCCCTAACTTACCCCGCGCACATCCTCATCATCGCAATCCTCACCATCACCCTCACCTACGCTTACGCAACCTACCGCATCTGCGGACTCACTCCCTGTCCACCTGCACCAACTGAAAAATTCACAACCCCAATCGAATAAATACCACAGCTTGCATAATCATCTCCCGTATGAAAAGTACATGTTTCGCCAGTAGTTCAATGTCATCACCTACATTTCACGAAACGACCCACTGATCAACGAAGATATACTTTCGCAAAGCGCATTAAATCTCCAATTCCAACTCAATCACTTCATTCTCCAATACCCCCACAGGCCAATCCTCTCGTTTCGTCTCATGATCAATCCCCACACCATCAAGCACGCCAATTTCCATCACCTCAACCTCAGCTTTCAACTCATACGACTTTCCCTTTTTCCATTGCCACTGCTCAGGCAACGTAACACGCCCATAACAAATCAACCCACGATTATTCTCCCCCTCACGCACAAACTCAACCTCTTGCCCATCCAGCAATACCCGTCTCACATAGCCTAACCGCTTACTCATCCCATCAGTCTCTAACCCCAACATAACACTCATACCCATCGTCTTATCATTCTTATCATAAACGCGCAACGCAACATCCCCATCCAAAATCGCTGCACGCCATTGCAACACCACCTCATCACTCATCTTCCCATGCCGATACCCTTCCCAAAGCGTCCGATCAAACTCATACATCAAGTTCCCGATCTTCCGCTGATTGCTCACAAAATTCACCAGCTCAGCAATCTCGTCTTCCTTCAATTCATCCGCAATCGAGCGTTTTTGCAACTCACCCCACATCGCCATATTCGCCCATTGCCCAGCCTTATCCAACTCAACCATCAGTTCCTTAACCGTCATATATTTAGCCTGCGTATACAGATGATCTCCCTTCACTTCAAACTCATACGCAAACCAAAAAGTCATCCCCACCCAACTGAGCAGTGGCAGCAACATCACCACAATCCCACAAACCACTCCTTTTAGCTCTCGCTTCCTTTCCCACACAACACCACCCTTCACTTTCAAATCTTGACCACACTCGCACACCCCTTCATTCGCTTCATCCTTCTCCATCAACTTCACCTCACCACACCCCGCACACTTCACTCGCCCCTTCGCCTTCCTCCCTCTCACCCCATAAAGCACAAGCCCCACTCCCACCACGATGCAAGGCAGCAAAAACATTAAACCCCACATCCATAACATCTCACCACTCACCTCATAAACCTCAATCATTCCTTCAACATACCGCATCATTTCTCCCCCCCTTCTTCACGCCTCACATCCACCACCTCAAAATCTTCCCCCTCACAATACTCAATCACGCCACCCCAAATCTTCCTCACGTCCTTCCTCTTCTCCACCAACTTACTATTTGCACGCAACGCCACCTTCACCTCACCCCACACCTCACCTTCATTTAAAACCAACCGATACTCGTACATCTTAACATTTCCTTTACGATCATTTAAATCCCAACCCACATATTGATGCCTCGCAATCTGCTCCGCTTTACGCATCTCTCCATCACCAATCCCCACATAACAATCCCTGCTCATCTCACCATCCCACCGCACCAGTACGCCCACAGCTTCCTTCCCATCAAACCGCAAACGATTTACCCTCACCACACTCACCGCCCCCTGCTTCACCGGATCATCCCCCTCATCCATGCTCAGCTCAATCAAAGGCTCATCTTTACCATAAACATAAAACCGCTTCTTCACCTTCTTCACACGCTTCCCCATCACCGTCACCCAACCCTTCTCGCCCTTCTGCAAATCTTCACTCCTCACCCCTCCATTCGTAGGCCCCATCACCAACTCAACCTCCATCTCATGCCATCCCCTCCCAATCTCACCATACAACGTTACCTCACCATATCTTGTTGCACGAATCGGCCTCCAACTCCTCACTTCCTCACCATCCAACCAAACCTTCCTGTAGTCATACAACACACCATACCCACCCATCTCTCCACGATTCATCATCAAACGCATCGACACCAACCCATCACCTTCACGGTATCGCCGATCCTCCTCCACACCAAACACACCCATATCCGCAACCAGATAATCCACCGCCAACTCATCATCAACCCCCTTGTTTTGTAGCATCAAACCCAAAAATCCCTGCGAGCCATCACTCCCATAACCCACATCATTCCCATCTGCCAATTGCTTTTCTAACCGCTTCTCACATTGCTCAATCCGATACCGCAACAACTTCTCACACTGCGCTTTATCCACCTCACCCCGCTTCGCACGATCGTACAACTTCTCATACACCCACCCACTCCATATAAATTTTTCATCCATCGCATGCCCGACAAGCTCATCCACACTCAGCCCGTCGTAGTACCCATCGGTCATATATTTATTATTCCCATCACCCTCACCCACCATCGCCCACAGCATCATTCCCACACCCACAACAATCCACCAGCCACTAGCAAGTACCGCGCCCATCATCCATCGCCATCTCACTCCACACTCCCCATTCACCACATTCTCTCCATCCATCAACGCCTCACCACACTCAGGGCACTTCTCAAACTTCCGACCCGCCATCCCGCGCAGATCATAACCACACCCACCACAACTTCTGCCGCAATAAACAAGTTCTCCCCCCTCACCCTTCTTCCACAACCTTACCTTGCCTCGCCGCGCAAAGCATCCAAGCACCACCGCTGCCACAATCGTTGGCAACCAGAAAAAAAACAATAACAGCCCGGAACCCATAACATGCCCTCAGTTATTCATCCCATCATGCAAATATTCACTTCATACACTGCCCACACACCAAATAGACGAACTCACCCCCAAAACCTTTCACACCAACCAACCTTTATCCAATTTCAGCAAAATCCCAGAAACAAGACTTCACACATCCACATTAAAACGCTTTCTTCAATTCCAATTCCCTTACCTCTAATACGCGCTTAGGCAAATCCTCTCGCCTCGTTCTCCCATCAACCCCCGCCCCATCAAGTATCCCCAAATCCACCATCACCACCTTCGCGCTCAGCACATGCTCCTCCTCATCATCAAACCTCACCCCCTCAGGCAACAGCACCTTCCCCCGAATAATCACACCCCTATTTTTCTCCTCGACATACTCAAACTTCACCAACTGACCATCCAGGCGCATCTCCTCTACCCACCCATTACGCTTACTCACCAGCAAATCCTGATGATTCTCCCCCAAATACACATCCACCCCAAGCCAAGACCTTCCCCATTTTCTAACCTCCAACTGAATATCCTCATCCAGAGCATCCTTCACCAACTTCAACACCACCTCATCACTCATCGCACCACGCCTCGCCATCTCCCACATCGCATGATGCACCTCATACCGCTTATTCTCACTCCGCTTTTCTTTAAGCATTGCATCCACTGCCCGCTTAATCATCTCCTCACTTACTTCCCCCTCATCCAACCGCTCTTCAAGTTCACGCCACACCGCCACATCAAACGCTTGGCCCGGCTCCTCCAACTCTTCAACCATTTCCCTCACGCTCATCAAGCTCAAGTCACGCTTCATCAAAATATCACCATTCACCACACCCACCACATACACGCACATAAACCCAAACCACGTCAGCAATGGCAATCCCATCACTACCATCCCAGCAACCGCAGCCCGCCACCAGTACTGCCTCTCCCACACAATACCCCTTCTCTTCGTTAGATCAGCTCCACACCCCACGCACTCAACAACCTCTCCACCTTTCCCATCAACGCGCTCGCCACACTTGCTGCAACTCACCTTCCCCGTTCCCTTCCTTCCCAAAACACTCCACAACAACAACCTCCCACCCATCACCACGCAAGGCAGTGCAAACATCAAACACCACGCCCAAAACAATCCATCCATACCAAATTCTTCAATCATCCCATAAACATACTTCATCATTTCTCGACCCCTTCCTCATCCTCACCCCTTCGCATATCCACCACTTCAAAATCCTCACCCTCCTTCAAAACCACAACCCCACCCCAAGCTTCAACAAGTATCTTCGCATCCTTATGCATCATCGCATTAGGCCGCATCTCAATCACAACCTTCCCCTCACCATCACGCAACCGCTCCACCTCTTCTTCATTCAAAACCAACCGGTACTCCTTCATCCACGTTCCAGCTCGCTTCGCATTTGCAGACGCTTTCTTCCCACCACTAAAAACATACTGATTCAACAACTCCGCTTTCCGCCCCTCACCTTCATCAACCTTCAAGTAACATTCACTACTCAGAGGATCATCCCACCTCAACATCACACCCAACGCTTCACTCTCCCCAAATTTCAACCGGTTCACACGATACACCTTCACCGTCCCATTCTTCACCGGATCATCCGCCTCATCCAAATTCAACTTAACCAACGGCTCATCCTTCCCCCAAATGTAATATCGCTTCTTCACCCGCTTCCGCCTCACCCCCTTCACCTTCGGCCACTCCCCAAACGCCTTCCGACTAAACGTATGACCCACCAAATCATCCACCACACCCATCACAACCTCAACCTCCACATCATGCCATCCCTGCCCCATCTTTCGACTAAATGACACCACCCCCTCATAACTCCTTCGCTCCTTCACCCAATCTTCCACTTTCTCACCATTCACCCAAACCCTCTCAAAATCAAAAAGCACATGATGCCCAAAACTAAACCCCTCATTCATCACAATATTGACATCCATATCCACCCGCCCTTCACGCCGCATCCCCCTATCTGTAATCCCACTCACCCCCCGCTCAGCCACAATCAAATCCACCAACAATTCATGAGCAATCAAATGCTTCTTAACCAATGTCCTCAAAAACACATCCGACCCATCATGCTCCAACCGCATCATCCCGCCCGCCTCCAACTGCTCTTCAAGCATCTCCTCCAAAACTTCAATCCGATGCTTCACCACCACCTCCCCCTCATCAATCGTTAACTCCCCACGCAACACCCGCTCATTCAATTCTTCATACGCAGCAAGCTTAAAAACAAACTCATCATCCTTCACATGCTCAACCAACTCCGCAACACTAATCTCATCGTAATAAGCATCTGTATGATATTTCGTTATTTGCACCCCATACCCAAACCACACACTCCACATACCAAACCCAAAATACAACACCAGCGGCCACCCCACCGCCAACACGCCCCCCAACATCCAACTCCACCTCACGCTTTGCATCCCATTAAAAATATTCACCCCATCAACCAAGAACCATCCACACTCCGGGCATCGCGTGATCCGATCAAACTTCGTCCCTCGCAAGTCATACCCACACCCACCACAATACTGCCCACCAACATCCACCTGTCCCTTCTTTTTCTTCACCCAAACCAACTTCCCCCGCCGTCCAAAGCGCATAAACACCCCCGCCCCCAACACCACCGGCAACCACATCAATAAAATCACCATCAAGTCACTCATCAAAACCTCGCCTCAACAATACCCATCCACCATATAAGCGTACCGACACCCCAACCCTTTCATCCCCGCCAATCAACAACATGCTACATGAAAAACAAACCACACTAAAACGTTGTATCAATCATCACTTCCACCTCTTCATCGCTCAGCACCACCTCAGGCCAATCCTCCTCCTTCGTCCGCCAATCTACACCACCACTCTCCAGTAACCCTATATACGCCAACCTCAACTTCATCTTCACCTCACGATCTTTCTTCTCCGCCAAGTCAGACTCACTCATCTTCAATCGCAACACCCGCCACATCTCACCACTCTTTTCCCAATCCATCTCAAACCCAATCGCTTCACCATCCACCTTCACCTCTTTCACTGCCACCAATCGCTCAGCCATCAAAAACCCCCAAACCCAAGGCACCCGCATCTTGCAATGAACAACGCCTCCCTCAACTCTCTCAATCTTCAACTCACCCAACTGCCAACGTTTATTATTAAACGCATACGCCTTCTCCGATAACTTCAACTCCATCTCATCCGTGACCATCCCCTTCTCATGCGCCTCCAAAAACAATATCCCAGCATCATAGTTCGTCGAATACGTATTCACTCTCGCATCACAAAACACACCTGCCAACCGTTCTAATTCCTGATTAGACAATCGCCCATTTCTTTGACGCTTGATCAGTTCCAGCCAACCATACGAAGTCCCATCAACATTCGTATCCGCAAACTCATCAATCAGTTCATAATCACTCATGTGCTTCATATACAAAGCCGGCCGGTGCTGGCGTGTCTGCATCTGATAATAAATCACACCCAGCATCACACCCCAACTCGCCAAAGGCATCGCCCCCACTAAAACACCCAACATCACAACCCGCCAACTCCGCATCCGCCCCCACACAACCCCCTTCTTCATGCACAAATCATAACCACACCCCTCGCACACATCCCTACCCTCATCCATTCCTCCATCAAGCACCTTCTCACAACCACCACACTTAACCACACCACGCCGCCTTCTTCCCCAAAAACCATTCACCACTAACCACATCCCCATCACCCAGCAAGGCAACCCATACAACACCGCCCACATCCAAACCGTCCCATCCTTCAATCCCCATGCCTCAAACATATCTGCAAAATAATTCATCATCATTCACCGCCCTTTCTCAAATCCACCAACTCAAAATCCTTACCCGCCTCAAAACGCATCACCTTCCCCCATACCCGCTCAACCTCAGGCTTCTCCTCAACCAACCTCGCATTCGGCCGAAGCTCAACCACAACCTTCCCCTCACCACCATTCAACCATTCACGATCCTCCCCATCCAAAACAACCCGATACTCCAAAACCTGCCATCCCGGAATATTAAACGACCGTCTTTCCTCAATAACCAAATCACCATACCGCGCCCCCTGCCCACCAATCCGCCCCAACTTCTTCTCACGTTCACCCAACACCACAACACAATCATGCCCAAACCACGTCCCATCGCGAGGCACCTTCCACTTCAACATCACACCCATCGCCTCGTCATTCCCCCCATGATCCGCATGCCAATCCAATCGGTTCACCCGCATCAACTTCAAATTCCCACTTTCAATCATCTCATCCGCAGCATCCACACTCACAGGCACCGCCACCTCATCCTTGCCATATACATAAAACCGCTTCTTAATCCGCTCACGCAACCAGTTCCCCTCATCCCCGACAATCCGTTTCACCTGCGCATGCTTCCGCAAACTCTCCAGTCCATCCTTCAACTCATACTTAAATCGAAACTTGTTCTGCGGGTCCTTAACCACCGGCATAACAAAATCCACTTCCAAATCATGCCACCCCGCCGCCAACTCCTCATCAATCGTCACGTAATAACCACTCCAACTCTTCGACTGCCCGCGTATCTCCACAACCTTCCCATCAAGCCTCATCTCCCTTGCATAAAGCGCTGCAATATAATCCGACCCATACCTGCTCACCCCCCACACAAAACGGATATCCCACTTATGCCTTCCCTCCCTCATCCGCTCAAATGCCTCCACACGATCAACACCACCCTCACCCGCCATCACATTCACAAATAGATCATCATCCAACATCCCCGCCTCATTCGCGTGACCCAAAAACATCCTCGCCTTATGCCACATCGACAACTGCCCCTCACGCCAATCCTTAATCATCTCCGCATCCTTCACGCGCAATCCGCCCTCCCAATCCTCAACCGACTTCTTCATTTTCGCAAGTTCACGCTCCGCAACCCCCTTCACAAACGCTTTATTCAATTCACCCTCACCAAGCCGCCGCTCAAACTCCTTAAACATAGGACTTCCAACCCGCCAATCGCGATCCTCAATAAACGCAGCATGCCTCTCCCCAAGCTCCTCCAAACTCATCTCCATATACGCTTCAGCACTCGGATATCCATAATCCTCACCCTTCACCCACGCAGCCCCGCGCATCCCAACATCAACCACACCAAACCAAACCACCGCAAACCCCGCCATCCCAACCCACAACCATTTAACTCCACGCTCACCCTGCAGCACATTCACACCAACAACCAACTTTAACCCACACTCAGGACATGCATTTCCATTCCCCCCACCATCTCCCTTCATCCCCTGCAAATCATAACCACACTTCCCACAGTATCGCTTCCCAATCCGCACCTCTCCCCTGCGCTTGCTCTTCTTCCAAATCAGCTTCCCTCTTAAACCCACCCAACCAAACATCACCGCTGCCAAAACCACAGGCAACCAAAACATCAAAAAGATCCATTGACTATCCATCGCATGCCCTCATCTATATGCCGTCTGCCATTCATCCCTCACCCACATCCATATAGACGTACCCAAACATCATTAATTGCACACCACCCACAACTTCCACAACCAATCACAAACAGCACCAAAACAACATCTAAACCTCACACCTCCTCATCACACGATTCTATCTTCGCCATTCAACGACACACTTAAGCAAAACAACAATCACCCCTCATACGTCTTACATCGATACGCTACAGCAAAACAACTAAACCCAACCTCTCACACTTCAACCGACGATACGCTCGAGTAAAACAAAAACCAACACCTTCAATCTTCTTCATCCAACGACACGCTTGAGCGAAACAACAATCACCCTCCGTACAACTTACATCGATACGCTCAAGTGAAACATCTCACCACAACAGCCGGCGAGCCACGCTCGCCGTGCCCATCTCCTCAAACCTCCCCACCACACGATTCAATCTCCCAACCAACGACACGCTACAGCGAAGCAACTAAAACCAACCTTTAACATTTCAACCGACGATACGCTCGAGTAAAACCAAAACGAACGTCTTCAATCTTCTTCTTCCAACGATACGCTCAAGTGAAACAACACCACAAACACGTACGCATTGCCATTCGACGATACGCTACAGTGAAACAACTCAACCTTACTTACCCAACCTACGATACGTTCAGTGTAACAACCCACCATGCCCCCAGCCCTCACTCAAAGCTCACATCCCCTCACGCCGCTACCCCTTCTAAAACCAAATCCTCCGCTCACCACCCCAAAGGCCCATCCGGCCCCCTTGAGGATACAGCAAATTTCACTTCCTATACTACGCCGTATGCGCAAACCACATGCCAAACCCAACCCCCTTCCAATCCGCGCGCACAAACACGCAATCAACGAATTTAAAACCTTCAATTTCTAACCCATTCCAGACCATTTCTTACTCATTCCGCATCATTTCTAACCATTTCCACCCAATTTCTGACCATTTTCAACACCCAAAAACCACATAAAAACCGCATATGCGCGCGCAAACGCGCGCCTTTGTTACATCCATCATTCATAACGCCTTTATTACCAAGCCAACCCCACAAACACTCAGCCAAAAAATCAAAAAAACATCAAAATCCCACCACAATCATGCGCGCACCAAAAACCAAATCCAATTCATTTCATGCGCGCATACCCTTCCCCAAACACCCCCCGCAACAACTTAGTCCTCGCGTATCCCCAGCAACAACTCGATCGCCGTATGCCCAACCGTCAAACCAAACATCCCCGTCAACGTCGGCAAACTCCCCATCGATCGCCGCTTCCGTCCCCGCGTCACATCACCACTCTCTTCAATACTTGCAAGCCGATCCCCCTTCACCTCACCCATCAGTTCATCCGACCACACACACCAATGATCCACAACCCCTCGCCCATTCATCGGCTTAAAATACTCTCCACGACTCGTCTTCTCACGCTCACGCTTCCGTAGCTTCTTCCGCATATCCTTCGCTAACCCGCACCGCCGCGTATCCTTCAGCCGGCTCACCCTTACCTTCGTCGCATCCCACCGCAGCGCTGCCCCCATACTCGATACCAACCGCAACCCACGATCATGACACGCCCACGCCAAATCCAACTTCGGGCCCAACGAATCAATCGCATCAACAACCACACCGCTCCCATCAAAATCCATACTCACCACATCCCCCAGCACATCATCCGCCGTCACCTCTTCAAAAAAGCAGTCCATCACCTCAACATCACACGCGCTATTAATATCCAGACACCGCGCCCGCGCAATCTTCGTTTTCTTTTCACCAATCGTGCTTTCAAGTGCATACAGCTGCCGGTTCAGATTACTCTCCCCCACCACATCAAAATCCACCAACCGCACGCTTCCCACCCCAGCGCGCACCAGCGTCTCCGCCGCATAACTACCTACCGCGCCCAAACCGACAACCACCGCAAAACTGCTCTGCAATTTCGCTAACCCCTCATCCCCAATCATCCATCGCATTCTCGAAAACCGGTCATCCATCTCGAAACTCCTTGATCACATCACGTAATCCCCCATATCAAATCTCCCTACCTTACCCACCCGCCGCTCCTCCCCCCCTATGATCCCCCGACCTTTAATCGGAGACCAGACATGATACGTAACATTAACCCAGACATCATCCTTCACATCGACCACAACCAAGCCACCATCTACTCCCTCACCTCGCCCGACAATTACGACACCCAAATCATCACCCCCGACAATCTCCCCCAATACCGCCATCCCTCAAACAACGGCAACCAAAACCACATCCCCACAAGACCCGCGCAAAAATCCCAAGGCTCAAAAACCCCCAAAGCGCCCATCAACCCCCAATACTTCCAAGATATCACCCACGCCATCGCCCACGCACCACATATCATCATCCTCTCCCGTGGCACCGGTAAATCCAACGCTGCCAACCACCTCATCAACCACCTCAAATCCCATAACCCCGAAATCATCCCGCGCATCGTCGCAAACCGCACCATCGACCACCCAACCACCAACCAACTCGTCGCCAACTCCCGCCAAATCCTCCGTCAACACCAACCCGTCCACCACAATATCTAACCCAAACGCATATTTCCCAGAACCAATCCACTCCCCACACGTCCAACTCATTAACACAACCCCAACCCAAGGACGTTCACATGAAATTTCCACGACCACTTATCCTGTTCACACTCACGTCCCTCACCCTCATCGCATGTTCCGCAGAACCCCAACCAACCACATCCCCAACCACTGAATCATTGAACCAATCACCCCCCATTATCGCATCAACAGCTACTCAATCCCAAACCTTAAACACAACGAATAAACAAACCGCTGAAAAACAACACTTCATTGATGTCACCAAACCCGATGACTCACGTAGCCCATACGTTCCGTTAACCAGTCAACAACAAGCCGACCTCCAAAAACTTGCAACCAAACACGCCCAGCGTGATATCACACACGCCAATCTCCAACTTCACCCCTTCGGCAAACGCGCCTCCTCCGCACGCATCTACGATCAACTTCTACTCAACCGCTACCACATCCGCAATTCACACGTCGTTTCTCCCACTGAAACCAACATCACTTACGCTGCAGCCTACAACAAAGTCATGCGCGATCACATCAAGCATCTCTTCGGCCCAACCGTCTTTAAAGACACACACAAAGAAGCTACCACTCTCGACCTGATCGCGAAAACTGATCGTATCATTGAAAACAACATTACCCCAATGCCCACCAAAGCCAAACAACTTCTACAACAATTTATAAAAAAGCAAGCAGAACAAGATCTCACCAAAAATCACTACGAATATCGTCTGATCGGCCAACCGCGTGCGAACGAAGAGCAATTCGAACGCATCATGCGTGATAAATATGATACGAAAGTCATTCGCCTTGCAGGTTGCCGTGTGACAAATGCCATACATATCGCAGCTGATGACTACAATGCAATTATGCTGCCCGCTCTAGAAAAAGTGTACGGTAAAACATTCCTTAATGATGCGTGGCTACAAGCCGATGCACTTTCAATTCTGGAAAACACGAAACACAGCGAATAAACTAAATTCATCATGGGTAAACAATCACAACATCTTTTATGCTTTTTCACAACAGCACTATTCGTGATGCTTCTTTCCGCATGTACACAGTCGGAATCTAAGCAAGAACTCGCTGATCAAGTGCAAACTGAAACTGAGATAAAGCAACAAGCAATCACTGAAGCAAAAGAAGATTTAGCAAACAACCACCTTGCGCTCCGATCACGTGGTATGCGCTTTTCCGATCATGATATCTACGTGAAATTAATGAAGGATAAATACAACATACATATCGAACATGAGTATTATTGTTTGTACTCGAACAATGAGGTGCTTTCAGACGACACCTATAACGCAGTGATGATGGAAGAAATTCGCAAACAGTATCCTGAAGATATTGTTAAGAAAACCTACGAAGAAGCTCAGGCAATTTATCTTGAAGAATCGGGTTGGGTCAAAGCATTAGAAGAATTAGAACAAGAGCAAAGCGACAATCCATTAGACACATCTGGTGATCTTCATTAATCTAGCTACATGCCCAAATATCAACCATTCGACTGGTATCGCACGCCCCTCTACTACGACATGATCTTTGATGAGGGAACACAAGACGAAGCTGATTTTATTGAAGCTGCTGCTGAATTGTACTGCGCAACCAATCGGCGTGACCCGCAAAACTTAAAAATCCTCGAACCAGCTTGCGGCTCGTCTCGCCTCATCCTCGAACTCGCCAAACGTGGGCACACCTGTACCGGTTTCGATCTTGAGCCGGGGATGATTGATTACTCGAATGAGTTATTGAAAAAGAACAAACTCGATGCACATTTATCTGTACAGGATATGACGTCGTTCAAATATCCAAAGTCCAAAAAGTTTGATGTCGCGCACTGTGTTGTATCGACTTTTAAATACTTGATTGAGGAAGAAGATGCACGTACACACCTGCAATTGGTTGCGGATTCACTTAAGCCCGGCGGGATTTATATTTTGGGTTTACACCTCACACCACCTCGCCAATTAACAAAACTGCGTGAGCGATGGACCGCACACCGTGATGGTGTGCATGTGACATGTAATATCCAGTCGTGGCCACCGAATTACCGTAAGCGCACTGAAGCAATTCGTTCGCGATTGATTGTCACACCTCTGCCCGGTTCTACTGCGATTGGTGAATCCAATCCAAATCAAAAAGTAAAACCAACCAAAGATTCGCAGTACTACGAATCATCCTGGACATTTAGAACATATAACCTAAAACAGCTCAAATCACTGCTCACATCCGTACCTGATTTTGATTTGCTCGCAACTTATGATTTCAATCACGACATCACCTACCCGATCAAGTTCGGCTCACAACTCGATAACGTGCTGATATTGCAGAAGAAATAAATATTTTCTGATTACAGGTTTTCAAAAAATCGAATAATGTCCACGAACAATGTGTATTTATAAATGATAAAAATGAGCGTGGCGATTAATTGAATCGGTAAAGACAACCAAATCAAAACCATTCGCCAACCGCCTCTTGGCTTGCATATAGCCAACCCACCTAAAAAGAAAATAAAACCGGCTGGAAAAACAGCACCAGATATAAGAGTGAGCACTGCATAAATACCTGTTGTGATGACGTATCCGGGGTGAATGTAACCCACTAATTGCTCTGCGGTATACTTGGTAATTTCATCATAGTGCACTTCTGAATCTAGCCGACTATTGCAGGCTGAACAATGCACATAAGTCCGGCGCACCTGTTCAAGTGGGATCACATAAAACAAATATTTTTGTGTAACCGCAAACTGAACTTTGGCTTGAACATTCTTCGCTTCACAAACAGGGCAATGTATCTTCACCATTTTATTCATTGCGACTATTTTAGATTGTTTCGCACTAACCATTGACTTCTCGGAGCATATGTAACAGAGCAGAACACTTCACGTTTTATCATGACAAATTAAATCAAGCCAGTAGTAATCTGACTGCCCCAGCAATCGTCATTAAAAATGCGAGCCAAATAATAAACATCCGCCAACCACCACGTTTCCAATTAAACATGAATGCGAACAATAAAAACGGAATATTTATGAAGACACCAGGCACTGCACCAATAGCTAATAAGCCAATTAAAAACACAAATATCGCGGTTAGAGCCGAAGTAAAACCACCCGTCAACGGATAAATATTCCCTACAAGTTCATCTGCTGGCAATTGAGTCAATGCGTCGTATTTTAAAGCCGTCATGAGTTTGCTTTTACATTGTCCACATTTAACATGTGCACGATTAAACTTGCTAAGTGTAATGCAATACAAAATTCTATTTTCGAAATATTCTCTGTATGGCTCGCCGACAATTTCTCTTGTTTTGCAAACAGGACAGTGAATCAGAATATCATCACCTTGCTCAATATCGATTTTCTTTTGTGTAATAAGCATTTTGCCGCCAATTTCTACAGGGTTTAAAACCTGCTATGACTAACTATAAATTCATCAATGGAATATAGCCAAAGAAGTAAAACATAATCCATGTACTGACTTGAATCGCAAGCGCGATGTATGTCATTTTTAGCCGCCAGCCTTTTCGCCAATAGCATAAGAGCAATGAGATGCCAATGAAGATTGTTCCAATAAAAAGGACTGGACTAATTAGTAGTGCAAGTAGCGCAAAGCATGCACTTGAAAATCCATTTGCAGGATAAATATCACCAACTAGTTGGTCGGCTGTATAACGATGCAATTTTTCAAAATGCACACGTGATTTCAAACAGACTTTACATGCGCCACAATTCATTAATGTCTGGCGTTTATGCCCGATCGAAATAAAAAACATATACGTATCTGTAACTATTTCCAGACGTGGTTTACATAAGACATTTTCTTTGCGACATACAGGACAGTGAATTTCAATGTCTTCGCCTGTATATGTTTCTGTTTTTGTTCCTAAATACATTTTGCCATCCGGAAATTAATATTCATTTATGTGATCAAGTATGTATACATTACAAATGATCTATGATGTGGGGTTAAAAAAACTTTTAAAGAAACTATGAATTAGGAGCTGTGATTTGCACACCTATCATCATCATAAAGTAAACAAACTGAATTGCTATAGCAATAAGCGTAACAACACGTTGCCAACCACTTCGGTTGTAGTTAATCGCGAGTGAAGCAAGAACAGGCAGTAATCCAACTATTGGCAAAAAAGAAAGAGCAAGTGCGAAGATCGCAAGGACGCCGCCAGCAAATCCATTTTCACGTATAAGGAAAGGGGCTAACTCATCAGCTGTATAAGCGGGTAGTTCATCGATCGACATTTTCGAGATCATTTTGCCGTTGCATTTGCTACATTTAACGAAGGGGGTTTGTTTACCGCCTATTGTCACTACAATAAGCCATTTAACTTTTTCTACATAGACGAAAGGATATCCATCGACATTATTTGTTTTACAAAGCGGACAGTGAATTTCAATAGATTCGTCGTATTCATGCTGAGTTTTAATTTTAGTGCCGTACATACAAATGCCTCCGAGAATCGTTTTGAGTTATGTACTTATCAACCACCCTGTTGCCATTGGGTGAGACTATCCATGGGATAGATGAGGGCGATGACATTGAGGGTGAGGTTATCGCGGATGAAGTAGAGCATGGCAAGTTCGATGATGATGAAGATGATGAGCGTCTTTTTCCAGCCTAAAAGATAGGCGATCCAGAAACCAAGGCCACATGCGAGCAGATCGCCGAGTGAGTTGACTACGGTGTCGCCGGTGTACCCTTGTGCGATAGTTTGGCGGTAGCGGTCAATGACGATGGGTGAATTTTCGAGTACTTCCCATGCGGCTTCAATTGTGATAGCTGCAAGGAAGAGCCAGCGTTTACCGATTTTGATGCCGGGGATTTTATTGATGGGACTAAGCGCCCAATAGAAGATGAAGCCGTGAAGAACGTGAGATAATGAGTACCAATCAAAGAGGTGTTGTGAATTATGTTCGGAGTTGACTGCGCCACCCCAAAGGCGAGGTTGGCCACATGCGCACCACCAGAGTCTACCCATGTATTTCATTGCACCGACCATACCGCCGACAACGAGAAGGAAGACGAATGAGTAGATAGCCCAAAGCCACATTCTGATTGATGTTTTGATCAAACCCATGTGGGTATTCTACATGAGATGAGAGATCAAGTAAGCGATGATGGTGAAAAGAGCAATATAAAGTAATGAGCCGAGTATGAAGATGAGGATTGCGCGCCATTTGAATGACCATTTTCTGGTTTTATGCCGCCAAATGAACATACCAAGGGCGCTGCCGAGAGGTGCGAAAAACATGTATTTATGCAGTGTTTTTTCGCTAATACGTTCAGAATGAGATTTATTTGCGTCACGAACAGCTCGCCACTTGTCATAGCCATAGGTAAAGAATGCGATCAAATTGATGATGAACAAGATCGCGATAAGTGTAATGTAAATGTACCAACGGGTTGGCATCTATTTATGATAGTTGAGGATGGGCGCAAAAGAAAACGCTTTTGTGTGTTGTGAGGGCTGTTCACACAAAAGCGTTTTTTTTTTAATTATTGTGGTTTATTTGAAAATAATGGATTTGATTTCGAATGGGTTTAGTTCGATATCGAGTTTACCATCGACGAGAGTGAGTGGTTCGAGTTTATCTTCGAGAACATTACAGAGCCACGCTTTGGTGACAGGGAGTGCAACGTTGATCGTGCTTGAACGCTTGCCTCCGGCTGCTTCATAGAGACGCATGGCAAAACCGTCATCATCTTCGGCTGGTTTGATGGTGTCGATGACTACGAATGGGTCGGATGAGTTGAAGAGGGATTGTGATTCTGAGTTTGATGCGCCCTTGGCCCATGTGACGGGTGAGTTGAAAAGTGCTGCGTATTTAGGGGTTTTCGCATCGCGCCATGAACCGGCGTGCGGCATGACGGCGTAGCTGAATTGATGTACGCCGCGGTCAGCAGTCGCATCTGGGTAGCCGGTTGCGCGGAGGAGGCTGATGCCCATAACACCGTTGCGAACGAGGTATCCGTATTTGCAGTCACTGAATAGAGAGACGCCGTAGCCGTCTTCGGAGAGGTCGACCCAACGATGGCCGGGACACTCGAAGTGAGCAGTGTCTGTGATCGTGTTGGTGTGGGTTGTGCGTGTTGCGACGCCGAACTGCATTTCGTAGGTTGCTGTGTCTGAGAGAACATCAACGGGGAACTCAGCTTTGAGCATACGACAATCTTCACGCCAATCGACGGTAGTGTCGAATGTGAGATGCTTTGCGTCTGCGTCGATTGTAATGTTTTGCGCAATGGAACTGTCGTTTCCGAAAGCGTAAGTGAGGGTGAGGCCTTGACGCAAATCGGACTGTGTTTTCAGTGGTTTTATGCTGTCCGCCTGAACGAGGTCTTCACCTGATTCGAGGAGAGATGGGTCAACGTCCCATGCGCTCCAGATGGTTGGGTTGTCATTGTAGAGACGTAGACGATTGCCGGGGGCGGTGAGTGACTCGCGGTTGGTTTGCTTGTCGCTGAGGCTCACGAGTTGGCCTGAAGCAGCGAAGGTTGCGCGGATGTGTTTGTTTTCAAGCACATATTGATCGTTTGCTTGAGTGAGCGTTGGGGTGTCATCGGTGGAAGTAATTTTGCCTGAGCCGTAGGAAGGTGCTTCGATGAAAACGAGTTTCCCGTCTCCGTTTTCGGTGACTTCTGTACGATCGTAGCCAATGGTGTTGATTGGTGTTTGTACGTCTGAACCGTCGAGCCAAGCTGTTGCGAAATCTTGTGATAATGTTGTTGCATCATCGCACACATCTTGCAGTTCTTTATTGGTGCGTACATAGACTTCTTTAATTGAAGAGCCGGGGAGGATGTCGTGGAACTGGTTGACGAGAACGAGTTTCCAAAGCTCATCGAGTTTGGCTTTATCGTTTTTATCAGAAATTACAGATAAAAACTCTGCATCGTGAAGCGCGTTTTCTGATTTGCGGTTGAGTTTTTTCGTAAGGCTGTGGGTCGTGAACGTGCCGCGATGGATTTCGAGGTAGAGTTCGCCAACGGTTGTGGGGATGTCGCGCGTGTTGTTTTCGAGACGTTCGAAGAAGTCTTGCGGTGAGCGGTATGTGACGCGCGGCACGCCTTGCAGATCTTTGCACCGTCTGAGTGTTTCAAGCATTGGGAGCGTTGGACCGCCACCGCCATCACCGTGACCGAAGACGTAGTATGCATCTAAGCCACGATCGGAATCTTTATAGTTAGAGACGTGATAGCGCATCTCTTTAATGGTTGCGACTGAGTTGTATGTGTCGGATGGTGGGAAGTGCGTGAGGATGGAGGTGCCGTCGATGCCCTGCCAATTGAAGGTGTGATGGAGTGGTGAGGTAAAGCGGTTCCATGAGAGTTTTTGAGTGAGGAAATAGTTGATGCCTGAGAGCGCCATGATCTGCGGCAACTGCCCGTTGTAACCGAAAACGTCGGGTACCCAATAAACGGATGCGCGACTACCAAGTTTTGATTCATGGTAACGCTGGCCGAAAAGAAACTGACGACAAAGTGATTCACCTGATGGGAGGTTACAGTCAGGTTCAACCCATGCACCGCCAACTGGTTGCCATTGACCTGTTTTAATTTTTTCCTGAATGCGTGCAAAAAGGTCAGGGTTGAGCTTTTCGACGATGTCGTATTGATAAGCTTGCGAGCAAGTGAACATGTACTCGGGGTAACGGTCCATGTAGTTGACGGCAGTGCTGAAGGAACGCTGACATTTACGATGCGTTTCTTCGATCGGCCAAAGCCAAGCAGTATCGATATGACAGTGGCCGATGGCGGACATTTCGTGAGCGATGCCGCCGTTGCGGTTTTGGAGTAATTCTTCAAGAATCATGTTGGCTTCATGCCACGTCTTGCGATCGTCTGCTTTATAAATGTTACAAATATGATTGAGGTCATAGAAGAGTTTGCCAAACCATGCAGGGTCTGACACGTTTTTGATTGCTTCGCCGTCTTTAACATCTTCGGGTGCAAGATCTTTAATAAGCTGACGCAGCACGTTGTAGTTGTGGTAAAGATCCCATGCGAGCTGATCGTATTGAGCGAGTTCACATTCTTCGAGCCAATAAGGGCTACGAAGACCGGTACTGGTTTGATTACCACCTGCAAGATATTCGTCGCCGAACATACCGTTGCATGCGACTTCGATCATGAGATCAAGCGTTTGAGCTTCGGATACTGAATCGAAAATCATTGCTTCTTTGCGGCATGGATCGTCGAAGAGTGCTTTACTGTTGAGGCCTTGAATGGAGCGGCCGTTGATCCAGAGAAGCGCCTCTGAGTTTGAACTCCAGATGAAGTCGGCGCGATTGCCAACCCATGACTCTGGGATTTGGAATTGGACTTTGAACCAGAAGGTTGCCCAGGTTGGGCCGAGGGATTCACCCAGTGAAGCGGGACGGTAGGTGAGCTGAGTTGCTTGATCATGAGAGATACGATCAACGGGGCCTGCAAATTCGATTGAAGTTGCAGCAATTTTTTCAGGGTAATTTTTTGCCTGAAGTCGATCGCCTAGTTGTTGAATACGATCGAGGGTGTAACGGGGATAGCGTCCCATGACGCTGAAAGGGGCGGTCGTGCGGGAGGAATTGGATGTCATTAGAAACTACCAATCGAGTTTATAAATACTGATAATACAAATAGTTTGAACATATTGGCGGTACGACACAGGCGGGTGTCAAGTCAGTATCATTGGCGAACATTAGCATAAAGCGTGTGAGTGGACAATAGTGCAGAAAGAGGTTTAGGATTAAAAGGTTAAACTGCGAAGAGTAAGAAAATCTGAATTATTTGTGGGTGAGAGTATTATTTGCTGCAAATCGCGGATTATAGAATATAATGCCGTACAACAGTATGACTTGACATGTTCGTAACTGTAACCAGCCAGCCGCGTTGTGAAGATAAAAAAGCAAGGGCGGCCATTCGAATACACGAAGTGATGTGATGAAAGATCCCAGAGCATTTCGTGTACCAACGATTGGAAGAAATATGTCGACCAGTACTGTTAGCACGTCCGAGGCGGCGATTGTATTTGCGCCTCAAGAGGGATTGGTAAAATTACCAGAACAACCATATCGACGCGAAATGTGCCTGAATGGAAGGTGGCAGTTTCAATCTGTCGCATTGCCTGAGGGTTGGGTTGCACGTCAGGGTATTGCGCCTGAGTTATGCGAAGTTGATCAGGGTGGTTGGGAATCAACACAGATTAAAATTCCGTCGCCTTGGAATGTGAATGTTTTTGCAAAATCTGATGGGCCGGACAATCGCACGTACCCGAGCTATCCTGCTGAATGGGAAGAAGTGGAAATGGCTTGGATGCAACGCGAGTTTGTTGTACCTGAGGATTGGGCTGGGCAAAAACTGTTTGTGCATTTCGAAGCGGTATGCGGCTTTGCTGAAGTTTATGTGAATGATCAAAAGGTTGGCGAACATTTCGATCTATTCTTACCGTTTGATTGTGATGTGACTGAACAGATCAAAGTTGGCGAAACTAATACACTGCGAGTTGGCGTGCGTAGTCCGCGTATGTTTGAAGATGCTACTTCATGTGGGCATCGTCCGTTCCCGGGTGGCTCAATGTGGGCACAAGAAATCGCAGGCATTTGGCAAGACGTTTATCTGCATGCTTTCTCACCGGTGCGTGTTTCTGATGTCTTCGTAAAACCACTTGTTTCTAAGGGTCAATTGGAACTTGAAATTGAAGTAACCAATGACACTGACAAGCAGGTTAACGTTACGATTGATGGTCTTGTAAAAGCATGGTTGAACCTTGCAGATGATAGTCGCGAGACTGGCGCAGCGCCTAACTGGGCGTTAGGTGACGATGCGTTGAGTTTTGATCAGGCATCTGTTTCTGTTGAAGCAAATGCAACAGTGTCTATCACTGTTGAGACTGCAGTAAAAGATGAATTGCTGTTTTGGACACCTGATACGCCAAACCTTTATGCATTACTGCTTGATGTGCAGATTGATGATAAACTGGCTGACCGAAAATATGAACGATTTGGTTGGCGTGAGTGGACGATTGAAGGTAACAAACATTTATTGAATGGGAAGCCTTATGAATTGAAGGGCGACTCGTGGCATTGCCTCGGTGTGACACAGATGACACGCCGCTATCCTTGGGCATGGTACACAGCCATTAAAGAAGCTAACGGCAACGCTGCACGTCCACATGCTCAAATCTATCCACGCTTCTTCATGGAAGTCGCTGATGAAATGGGAATCGCGATTCTTTCAGAGACTGCGAACTGGGCGAGTGATGGCGGACCTAAGTTTGACACAGAAGTTTACTGGGAAAGAAGTGCTGAACACCTGCGTGGCTTGGTAAAACGTGATCGCAATCATGCTTCAGTTTATGGTTGGAGTACATGTAACGAAAACCGTCCGGTGATCGTTCACGTGATGCGACAAGCTGATTTGTTACCACGTCAGATTAAAGAATGGTACCGTTGGGCTGAGATCGTTCGCGAGCTTGATCCGACAAGGCCTTGGATTACCGGCGACGGTGAAGAGGATGGTGAAGGCGCATTCAGTGCGACAGTTGGTCACTACGGTGATGACAACATGATGAGCAAATGGGCGGACTGCGGCAAGCCTTGGGGGATCGGCGAACATAGCATGGCTTACTACGGGACGCCTTCACAAGTTTCAAAATTCAATGGTTTGCGTGCATATGAATCGATGCAAGGCCGAATGGAAGGCCTTGCTGTTGAAGTCTATGACTTGATTAGAATGCAGCGTAAACGTGATGCGTCCTATGTTTCTGTGTTTAATCTCGCATGGTATTCACTGCAACCATTGCCGCTTGGGATGGATGACACATCACATGCACCAACACTTGAAGACGGTGTGCACTTTGCAGATTATGTTGAGAACAAGCCGGGCTATCAGCCCGAACGTCTCGGCCCTTACAGTGCAACTTTGAATCCTGGTTACGATCCGAACTTACCACTGTTCAAGCCGTGGCCGATGTGGGAAGCAATTCGTGATGCAAATGCTGATGGCGGCCCTGCTGAAAGTCAGTGGAAAAATGCACCTGAACCTGCAGCACTTCCAGAATATCCAGATGTTGAGATGAAGCCGGTTGAAGTTTTAAGCAACGGCGAATCCAGCCTGAATAGCGAATTGAATATGCTTGGCATTACGCCAGTAGAAGTAGGCATGGGTCACCACTTGATCATCGATGGCCAATCAACTCCTGAAACAAATCTTGCTGCAGCACGCGTCAGAATTATCCTCGAAGAAGGCGGCACTGTCTTTGTTTGGTCACCAATTCCTGAAGCTTTAGACACGATCAACAAAATCTTGCCGACACCAATGGAACTGACCAATCGTGAAGCAACTTCATTCCTCACACATGAAAGCTCTTCGACACTCGGCCAACTTACACATGCTGATGTTTACTTCTGCGAAGTACAAAAAGATTCAGCGATGAAACATGGCATTGCAGGTGATTTCGCAGAACGAGGCAAGGTTCTAATCAGCGCATGTAACACTGATTGGCCTCGCTGGAACAAAGTCTCTGAAACGATCAAAGCAAGTTCAGTTTTACGCAGCGAACACGAAGCAAAAGAATCAGGGCATGTTCTCGTTGAACTCGAATCAGGTAAAGGCAAGATCGTTGCTTGTTCACTCTGCAACATCACTTCAACTGAACAAGGCACGAGTGTCCTACGAACAATCTTCACAAACATCGGCATCAAATCCGATCAAAGCAAAATCCTTGCTGAAGGTAGCGCGTTCGATACGAATGGCCGACTCCGCCGAGCAATCGTCGCTGGTGGATTCGGTGGTGCAACCATGCGTGCTGCATCGCAAGGTGAATGGGTCCCCGAAACATCCATACGACCTGTCGACAAAATGCCAGCCGGTGAACATACATGGTTCAAATCCAAGACCGACCAACTCGGCGTATTCGATTTCAACACGATGGGCATGAAGGGTAAAGACGATTTCCCAGTTGCTTATGTCAGCTTCTGGATCTGGAGCCCACGACCGCTCGATGATTTGCTTGCTGAACCGGACATGCCACAACTTGACCTCATGCTGTCGGTCGATAACTCATACATGCTCTGGCTTAACGGCGAAAAGATCAGTGAAGAAATTCGTGAAGCAAGACCTGTTCGCGGCGAGTTCTGCATCGAAGCACTACAACTCAAAACTGGCTGGAACCACTTCCTCGTCAAAGTCATTGAAAGCCACGACGAGTGGGGCCTCTCCGCCAGCCTCAAAACATCCGACCAAGCGTTCCTCGATAAACTCAAGTCATCACTTGAAGGGCCGCAGGAAAGCTAATCTCTTCCACATAAAAATAACAAAGCTCACGCACCATCAAGGTCGTGAGCTTTTTTCTTGTATTCATATTTCTCACCCTACGCTCAGGCCACAAAAAAACCCGTCTCTGAAAACAGATACGGGTCTTCAATACTGTGCCATGCTCCAGCTTTTAGGCTGGAAACTGGCCCTCAGGGACTCGAACCCCGACTAAGTGGACCAGAACCACTCGTGCTACCGATTACACCAAGGGCCAAATTATTTTGTAACTCAAGTCAGTATCAAAGCTTGCGTTACTTCCAAATCGCTCACAACTAACAGCTGCTCGCTTCATCAGAGTTACGTATCCTACTAGTGTCCCCAATCTCAGTCAAACAGATATTCTGCATCCACAAGCGATGCACACTCTGCTTTACCTTAGCCATAAACCATTCATCTACAACTACTTGCAGACATCCGACTCACTTCGTCCACCACCAATGCTTCGCACTTTCATGCAGTGCTTCGATCACCCCTGCCCGATCATTTGATCCAAAAACCGCACTAGCACTAACCATCATATCGCAACCTGCTTCTGCACAATCATTTACAGTCTCAGGCGACACCCCGCCATCCATCTCAACACGCATCGCGTCAGGTCCATTTTCACGCAACCACTTCACCTTCTCCAGCACCTCAGGCATAAACTTCTGACCACTAAAGCCAGGCCAAACACTCATCACCAACGCCACCTGAATATCACCCAAATACTTCTCCAGCACCTGAGCCTGCGTATCCGGATTAATCACCAACCCCGCATCCATACCATGATCGTGAATCATCTTGATCAGGTCCGCAGCATCCACACCGCTCGCCCCACGCTCAGGATTATCGCTGGTCACTTCCCAATGAAAACTGAAATTATTACTCCCAGCCTTTGCGAACTGCTCCACATAATCCTGTGGCTTCTCCACCATCAAATGAGAATCTAAGTACACATTTGGCAAATGTTTACGGACGCCCTTCAACATGTCCGCACCCATCGTCAGGTTCGGTGCAAAATGGCCATCCATCACATCCACATGTAATAAATCCGATCTCTTCTCGATTACGTCGCGGCAATCCACAGCCATTTGGCCAAAGTCTGCCGACAAAATCGAAACAGCAACTAACGGGTGACTCGGTTTCTCTTTGATATCAATCATGGCCATATCATACACCCATTTCCATTTCTCGCTGAACACCACACACACATCTCAACAAACATGACTCACAAAAATGCCACCTAACCGACGATTAGATGGCATCTATTATCTCTTCATTTGTCTCCTGCCTCACACCAGCGCATGCAGCTTCTTCGCATCAGCAGTCATCCGATCAATATCATGATCACCGAGGATCACTTCTCCGCCGCGCGCATTCGCCTCTGCTTGCTGCACATTCCTTGCTCCAACAAGCGCATGTGTTACGCCCGGCTGCTCAACCGTCC
The DNA here is from genome assembly GCA_016350165.1 of Planctomycetota bacterium. GTDB lineage: Bacteria > Planctomycetota > Phycisphaerae > Phycisphaerales > Phycisphaeraceae > Poriferisphaera. The sequence goes on from CP066225.1 coordinate 1,995,348, forward strand.
ACGCCAACACCAACTGTGCCAACGTGCAATCATACTTCGTCGTCAACTCATCCCAAGCATCCAGAACATCAATCACCTGATCACGCACCGACGGCTGGAACCAGGGATTCCAATCCGCATTATTACGAATATCATCATCCGCAAACTTTGTCTCACGCGTTATCTTCCCCGTCAACAATCCCTGCTCCAACGGTTGGTACGCAAGAAACGCAATATGCTTCTCACGACATTCATTGATCACAGCTTGCTCCTGCTTTTGCGACAAAATCGAATACCGTGCCTGATCTGCAATCACATCACCAGACTTCAAATTCTGATCAAGTTCACACACTGAAACATTCGACACACCAATCGATCGTATCTTACCCTGATCCTTCAGTTTCATCAGCGTTGCCATCGTATCCGTCACAGGCATCGTCATGTGATCAACCGTTGGCCAATGCACCTGATACAAATCAATGTGCGTCGTGTCTAAGCGCTGCAAAGACTGTTCAATCTCAAACTTGATTGAGTCCGGCCGCGTATTCCTATACACATCCTTACCATACATATGACCCATAAACGTTCCCGAAGCATCATCCCAACGCAAGCCACACTTCGTCGCAAGCACCACTTGATCACGCTTTCCTTTGATCGCTCGACCAACCACTTCTTCGGAACGCCCAATACCATAGATCGGTGCCGTATCTATTAATGTAATACCAGCATCCAATGCAGCATCTATCGCACGAATAGATTCTTTATCATCCGGGTCTTCACCCCAAATCGGCGACCCACCTGTCACCCATGTACCCAACCCGATAACGGATGCCTGTATCCCTGAATTTCCCAATGGTCTGTATCGCATTACTTATATCTCACATTTAACCTGTCTATTATCGCAATACCTCTATTCCTATCGGTATAAAGATACTAACTAGTCGAGCGTAATAATATGCCTCTCAACCACCTCAAAACCCGCTCACTATACAGATGAAGGGAAAACCCAAGCTTCGCCCAATACAATAATTTTCGCTGATCCGTCACTTAGTCACTTCTCGAACTTTAGTATTCCAAAAGGAATAACCCAATTTCATTGCGGTATTGTGCTCCGTCTACATGACTTTTCTTCAGAACATAAGCATATAAAACAACTCTTTTACAGTACATTTGTTACTTTCACGACCACACTCACAATGCTTAAAAACACAGCAATTGACGTTACACAAAATCTTCCATTGAATACCTCGCATCACATGAGCACACCTTCGTGCTCTTGTATTTTTTTGAATCACACACAGAGTGCCAGGCTCATAAGCTCTTCAGCAACACAACAGCAGGATATACAACCAACCACGCGTATAAGGCGCTGTATGGATGCAACGCTATTCTGTCTTATTGTTACGGAGATGTATATGTGGCTTTTCAGACTATTACACAACAAGCACTGGAGACGCAGACCAAACAAAACAATGGCCCTCACGGCTGCCGGTTTATCAACCATGATCGGTAGTCATGCCTATGCAGACAACGTTAACAGCGTTCTGCAGGATCAGGTTTCAAGTGGTCTCCACTACTCAATCAGTGGCAGCTTGGACAACCTCGTCACAGTCGGTTGGGAATTTACAGCTAATTCCGATGACCTTTCAATCACCCAACTTTCAACACTCACAGGTGAAACTGGCAATACCGACTACATCACACTTTGGAACGCTGACACAAACGAACTGCTCGCACAAGTTGGCACCATCTCAGACACAGATGGTTGGCGTACCGTTGGACTCGACAACGCAATCAGCCTCGAAGATGGCAGCAATTACGCCATCACACTCACAACAACCAACGGTAATCATTTTCGTTTCGTACGAGAAAGTTTCACCGAAGCTTCAACTGATGGAAACATCACCTACACCAACAGTATCTGGAACACCGGCTATGCCCCTTATTTCCAAGGCCCAAACGGCGTAGCACCAATTCAGAATGCTAACAATTTCCCAGACGTCATCGGCGAATATCAATGGCTCGTTGATTTCGGTTTCGTTGATTCAAGCCAAGCTAACATCAATGAACCGACAGCGGTCCCTACTCCCGCAGCATTTGGCATTGGCGGCCTCATGCTCGGACTCCTCACACTTCGCCGTAATAAACAAACTTAACCTTGAACACTTTTCCAATCACCTACATCCTCATACGTGAGGGTGTAGGTTTTTCTATGCGCCTTTACATCTCAATCATATCGAGGGCATTAGGGATTCGTCGGATAACAACTCGGGTTTTGAGTACTTGATTCAACACTAGCACATGCATTTGATATCCACTTGTAGTAGTAATTTAGGTCTCAGACGGATCCAAATTTCAATACTAAAAAACGCATGCAATCCTTCAACACCATCTACCTTCATTGGTAGCCCTTTTATCGAGGAGACTCAGGTTTGAAATTGCTCAGAGATTTAGTCATACGACGTTCCTACGCCGAAGGCACAAAGCGCAAAATGCTCACAAGTGCCATGATGGGCGCAGCCGCTGTTTTTGCGGGTTCAAAAGCGAAAGCGTCAACAGTTGAAAGTGTACTCAAAGACCAAACAAACAGTGGCGGACACTACTCCATCAGCGGCTCAGGCGGCCTCAACACCGTCGGCTGGTCGTTCCAAGTAAACTCCGAAAACCTTGCCATTAATGAACTCTCTACACTCACCGGTGAAAGCGGCAACAACGATCTCATCACGCTTTGGAATGCAGACACAAATGAGATACTCGCACAAGTTTGGTCTGTTGCCGACACCGATCAATGGCGCACCGTTGAACTCGACAACCTAATCGAACTTGAACAAGGCACGAACTACGGCATCACACTCACCAGTACCGATGGCGATCAATATCGATTCGTACGTGAAAGCTTCACAGAAGATTCAACCAGCGGCGACATCTCATACGGCGACAGTTACTACAACACTGTCTACGCAAACTACTACCCCGGCCCCAACGGCGTCGCACCATTCGACCGACTTTGGGACTTTCCAAATGCCATCGGCGAATATCAATGGCTCGTTGACTTCGGCTATATCGACACTAGTGCACCAACCGATCTACCCAACAACATTGCCGTACCAACTCCCGCCTCTCTCGGCATCGGCGGCCTCATGCTCGGTATCCTCACTGCCAGACGTAACCGTAAACGTGACTAATACTCAATTAGACATTCTCACTCACACTGAAAAGCCCTCACATATTGCGAGGGCTTTTGCTTTGAACCTAACGATCAACTGAACTTCAACTACGACGTATATATTTCTTGGAAAGGTTGTACAACAACAAATCCAGCCCCCTCAAATTTCATTTGCAACGACTCACCCGATCCCCGCCCAAAGAATGTCTTTACAGATATATCCGTCTTCAGCTTCGGCTGCAGATTACCTGACCACGCAATGGTCGTATTTGGATCTGTAAAAACAGGCATACCCGGCTCAACAATCAGCACCATCGGATCATAATAAGATGTAATCGCCAATAACCCTTCACCCTCAAACCGCACATTAAACAAATCACCCGATAGCATCGCAACCATTTTCTTCATCATCCGAATATCCCACTTAAGCGTTGGCTCAAACGCAAGAATATCATGCCCCGCTACATACAGTGATTCATTTCTAAGCTGCAAAATCGTGATCTTCTTACCCAAATCCGAAAGGAACATCTTCCCCTGCCCTTGCACTTTCGTCAGCTGCGTCCCTTCATGAGACACCTTCTTTTTAAGCATCTTTCCAATACCGTGCTCTAAAATCCCTTCACGAGTAAACTTCAGCTTCCCCCGATACGCTGTCATCGACCCCATCTTAATCCAAACCATGCCATCAAGATTCACTTCCAACATACGCTGCGATTCAAGTTCAAACAAACCGTAATGCTGTTCTTTTTGTTGAGCATGCAAAACGATGTCTTCTAACGAATACTGGCTCTGGCTTTGTATCATGGCCTACTCCATATTCACACAAAATTGTATGGAGTCACGTCAGCACAACCACTAAACTCATCAAAATTTTCTTATCTTCATATCTCTTTTTATACATCAAGCTCCCATTCATGACTAAACATCCAAATCAAAAAAGCCCTTGTAAACAAGGGCTTTTGCGTCTTTATATGTCTTAATTCATTATCAAGATGAACTAGCTTGGAAGTACACCTCTTCATAAGGCTGCACAACCACAAAACCCGAACCTTCAAACTTCATCTGCAAAGATTCACCAGACCCACGCCCAAAGAATGTCTTCACAGAAATATCCGTCTTAAATTCAGGCATCAAATCTCCCGACCAGGCGATCGTTGCATTCGGATCGGTAATCACCGGACGTCCCGGCTCGACCAGCAATGTCAGCGGTTCATAATGTGATGTAATCGCCAACAAACCCGTCCCTTCCAAACGCACATTAAACAAACCACCCGACAGCATCGCTGCCATTTTCTTCATCAACTTGATATCCCAATCAAGCGTTGGTTCAAACGCAAGCACATCATTACCATTCACAAAAATTGCTTCATCATTCAGCTGCAAAATCGAAATCTTCTTACCTTCATCAGCAAGATATAACTGTCCCTGCCCCTCTGCCTTCGTCAGTTGCGTCCCCTCACCAGATACCGCTTTCTTCAGCAATTTACCAATGCCATGCTCCAAAATCTTCTCTCGTGTAAACTTGATTTCACCACGATACGAGATCATCGATCCCATCTTCGTCCAGATCATGCTATCAAGATTCACCTCGAGAATACGTTCACTCTCAAGTTCAAACAAACCTTGCCCGCGATCTTTCTGTCGCGTCTTTTCAACAAACTCACTAAGCGAATAACGATTATCTATCTGAGACATATTCATTCCTTATCTAACACTTGATTAGCTTAATTTTTGACCACATTGATCACAGAACTTTGACCCCAACCCATTACTCACTCCACAACCTGAGCAAACAATATCTTTCAGCGATGTGCCACACTGATCACAAAATTTAGATCCCTCCTCATTACCCGCATCACACTGCGGACAATTCACTTCATTTTCATCCACCTTCACACCACCCGCGCCCTCAGCAAAACCCTCTGAAATCGCAGACGCAAACGCCTTCACCCCCGGCTTCGTGCGCTTCCCCATATAGTTCACAGTATCCGAAGCAACCGGCGCCATCTCCGATGCCTGATACCGCATGATCGCACCCATATAACCAGCCTTGCTCATCCCCACACCAATCCCCAACAACGGCATCCCCACAAACCCCATCCAGAATAGCTTCGGCATACCTCCGCCACCAAAAGCACTGAAAAAATCAACCAATGCGATAATCAAAAAAATCCCACCAATAACGATAAAAATAGGCCCCACTACACGTAACAAATCTCGCATTGGCCGATGCCCACTCCCGGAAAGCTTCTCATAGTCATTCATACTCACCATTGTAATAACTACACGGCTCACCGAGTAAGAATATTTCTTTCTTAAAATGCAAAAATGAGAGAGCAAAAATCACAAATCCTTATTTAAAATACCAACATCACATAAATACGCCCTATTACAAAGGATTTGTCACATGCAACGTGTAACGATCTTCCTTATTTGTCTACTTTGTACCTTCATTTCATCCAAACTCTTCGCACTGGACATCATCGAATTCGGAGCCAAAGGTGATGGCAAAACCGATAACACTCAAGCCTTTCAGGATGCAATTGATGCATGTGCCCAAGCAGGTGGCGGCATCATCAACATCCCCACCGGCCAATATCTCATCAAGTCTCATCTCACCCTCCAACACAACGTGACCCTCCAAGGTCAATGGGTCGCACCACCAACCATCTCAAGACTTGATTCTTCAAAAACTGAATTGCCTTACCTCGATCAAACACCACTCGCTGGCACAGTTCTCCTCGCAGTCGAAAATGAAAATCAACCCGACAATCAACCTTTCATCACGATGAAAACCAACTCAACTCTCAAAGGTCTAACCATCTATTACCCCAATCAAGGCCACAACAACAAAGTCGTCGAATATCCATGGACCATTGCCTCCGGTGCAGGCGATAACATGTCCATCATCAACGTACTACTCTTAAACCCATACAAAGGTGTTGACTTCGGCAGCCGCGCAACCGGACGACACTACATCAACGGCCTCTACGGCGCACCTATTTTTAAAGGACTTTATGTCGATCGCTGCCTCGACGTTGGACGCATCAACAACGTTCACTTCTGGCCCTTCTGGCGTGAAGCACCTGACACTATCAAAAACTTCACACGCCAAAACGGCGAAGCATTCATCTTCGGCCGCACCGATTGGCAATACGTAGACAACTGCTTCGCCATCTTCTACAAAACTGGCTTCAAATTCATTGAAGGCAAAGAAAAGCCACCCTACCACGGTGGCGGCAATGTTCTCCTCAACAAAAGCGGCGGCGACATGTGCCAATACGCAGTACTCGTTGAGCAAGTACAAGGTCATTCAGGCGTAAGTTTCACCAACTCAAACATCTTCGGCACCGTCCTCATCAAACCCGAAAACCACGGCCCCGTTAAATTCACCGGCTGCAGCTTCTTCGGCAGCGATAGTTCAAATGAAGACACACCCACCGCATCAATCCAATCCGCAGGGCACGGCCCCGTCATGATCAGCAACAGCCACTTCATCAAACTCTCAACCGCACACCGTGGCAAACCATACATCATTGCCGACTCAGGTCGTATCTCCGTCATCGGCTGCACTTTCGCTGACATGAACACACCCGATGAACGCAGCCCATCACACATCGTCCTCAAAACATACGTCAAAGCAGCACGCATCGTCGCAAACGAATTTTTTGATCCAATGCGTATTCAAAACCATGCAGAAGGTGCAACAGTTATCGAAAGCAACCTCAGTGGCACACAACACATCAATATGCCTCTCAAAGAATAGAATCGCTACAAACCAAACCCAAAACACGAGCATTTTCATCGCTCGTGTTTTAATATTCATATCTCAATCAGCACCGCACTAAAAGAATAAAAATAACGACAAAATTACCATTTTAAATGAGCGTGTATTCGATAAAATCATGCAGTCATTTTCACAACCTCAAATATGTGAGATGGCATCCGTAAATTAGTATTATCCCCGCACATTTAAATTAGAAAGCCTGTTATGCAACAGCAAAACGAAAACTGTATTCCAACCGCTAACGAATACATTCCACACGCATTTTCCATCAACGTGATCGACTACGGTGCCAAAGGCAATGCAACCCATGACGATACACAAGCATTCCAAAACGCAATCGACTACTGCCACAACATCGGCGGCGGTGTCGTTCGTGTCCCTGCAGGTCAGTATCTGATTGCAACACATCTTTACCTCAAAGAAAACGTTACGATCGAAGGTGTTTGGCATGCACCACCGACCAATTCGCGTCACGACAAAATTAGTACCGAAGGGGTTCTCAAAGGTAAAAAGCCTTATGGTGGCAGTGTGTTACTCGCAGTCGAAGGTGAAGGTAATCCGGAAGGTACGCCGTTCATTACGATGCAGAACAACACGACGGTCAAGGGTTTATCAATCTATTACCCCGAGCAGGGCCGCGATAATTCTGTCATCGAATTCCCGTGGACATTCCGCACCGAAAAAGGTTACAACCAATCACTCATCAATCTGCTGCTGATCAATCCATACATGGCGGTTGACTTCGGTACACACGAAACACAACGCCACTACGTCAGTGGTGTGTTTGGATCGCCGATCTACAAGGGTATCGAAGTCGATCAGGGTTACGACATCGGCAGAATTACGAACGTACACTTCTGGCCGTTCTGGGATGAAATGCCTGAAGCAGTGAAAGAGTACACCTACAACAAGGGGATCGCATTCTCTTTCGCACGTACCGACTGGCAATACGTCGACAACTGCTTCGCGATCTTTTATCACATCGGATTCAACTTCGTAGATGGTCGTTTACCAGGTGGTTACGGCGGCGGTGGTAATGTACTACTCGACAAATGCGGCGGTGATATCTGTCATTACGCAATGGTTGTGGAACAAAGTCAGGTGCACTCGGGCGTGAGTGTGAGCAATTCAAATTTGTTTGGCACCGTTAAAATTACACCAACCAATGTCGGACCTGTGAAGTTTACGGGGTGCAGCTTCTTTGGTACGGATGTTTCAAACACGTGGACGAAGACAGGTTGTGTGAAAACCGCGAGTCAGAACGTGGTGATGTTTGGGAATTGCACGTTTACGAGGTTATCACCTGAACATCGTGATAAGCCATATGTTATTGCGGAGGAGGGACGCATCTCGATTAATGGGTGCACGTTTATGGATGAATGCGTTGATGTTGAACAGGGTGTGGATCACATTGTTCTGAAACCATCTGTACGATCGGCGCGGATTATTGGGAACGAGTTTTATAACCCGATGCTGATTACGAATAATGCGAAAGGTGCAGTGTTGATTGAACATAATATTGGGGATACGGCTGCGATTGAAATTTAGATTGATCTTGTTTTGAAATTAGATGATGAAAGCTCGGCGCTTTGGTGCTGAGCTTTTTTTGTTTGAGATTCGGTTTTGTGCGCGCGTTTTGTTTGGTAGTTAGTTTTTGAGATGGTCTTAAATTGATGGTTTAAAATGCGATCTATGCGCGTATTAGTCGGATTTGTGAGCGATATTGTTAAGTTAAATCGTAAGCAAAGGAGTTATGAATGTTGCGGCGCGCTTTTATGCGCACGGATGTGAAAGTTTATTGATTTTCGGTGACTTTCCCGTAGTAAGAAATGGGCGGTTTTAACTAGAAATGAAGTAGAAATGATTAGTTTTGTAGTGTTTTTGGTTAGAAATGCGTCGTATTTTGTGGGGCGATTGCGTGTTTGTGCGCGCGATTTGATTGGTTGTTGGTTTTGGTATGCGGTTTGCTTGTGTTGGGTTATTTTGGCTGGGTCCTCTACGAGGCCGGACCGGCCATTGAGGAGGAGAGCAAAAGATTTGGTTATGGATGGGGTGGCGGGATGAGGCTTCCGCGGAGCGTAGCTCCGCGGCTAATGGTGAATTGTTACACTAAATCGTATCGTTGGTTGGGTATGTAAGGTTGAGTTGTTTCACTGAAACGTATCGTCTAATGAAAACACGTGCGTGTCGGTGGTGTCTTTTCACTTAAGCGTATCGTTTGTTAAAGAAAGAAAAGGTGGGTGGATTTTGGATTGGGTTGTAGAATGAGTGGCGTGGCAAAATCCTATCAGCAATGGGTGCAAAGGAAATATTGATGTCGAAAGATATGTTTAGCAAAGAAGATGATCATCTGAATCGTGGTGATTGTGCGACGAATTTAACGCGGCTGATTCAAAGTCAAAGTGAGATTAAGGGGGAAGAAGGGGATGGGTTTGTGATGACGGTGAGTGCGCCGTGGGGGTTTGGGAAGACCTATTTTATTCGGCATATTTGGGGGCCGATGCTTTTAGATGAGGGGTACAAGTGTTTGTATTACAACGCTTGGGAACATGATTTTGCGGATGATGCGTTTTTGTCTTTTATTCGTGAGATGGGTTTTTTAATTGACCAACTGGAGCATAAACAAACAAGTGACCCAATTGTTATGCGTAATACAAGGATGCAAACACTTGAAGCAGTTGGGAAATGGGATGTGGTTAAAAATAAGGCGGCTGATTTTTTAACGCGTAAAGGTGTGGTTCAATCTTTGACGACATTAGCGGGTTTGGCATTAGAGGCGAAAGGACTTCAGGGGGCGGGTGCATTTAGTGCGGCGATTGGTGGAGCGACCGATGCTGCTACTCAAACTGTTTTGAATCCTACGATTGGTCGTGAAGAGATCATGAAGCAGATGGAGTTAGATCAGGAACAGAATACGCGATGTTTGATTGATGCATTCAAAGAGGCGGTGGGTGAGTATGTGGAAGTGATTGGTGAGGGGAAGCCGATTGTTGTGTTTATTGATGAGTTGGATCGGTGTAAGCCTACGTTTTCGATTGAGTTGTTAGAAGCGATTAAGCATTTGTTTGCTGTTAAGAATGTTGTGTTTGTGCTTGGGGTTGATCGGCAGCGATTGGGTGATGCGGCATCGCATTTGATTGGGTTTTCGAAGGATAGTGCAGAAGGATATTTACGAAGATTTGTAGACATCGATTTTCATCTACCAGAAGTAAATTCGACAGCAATTTGGAAATATGAACTTGAGAAATTCACTGCTGATTTACAACAGACGAAAGCTATATCAAAGAATATTTCTAGTTATGTAGAATTAGCCCATATTTTGCAACTAAGTGTACGCGATCAACTACATTGCATAAGACAAATCAAACTAATACAGTCGATGTTTCTTTCTACATATAGTGTTAAACTTTCAATCACATTATATCTACTGCTATTGATGGCCTATGATCAGAAATTTGCGACAAAATGGGCAACCGAAGGGTTTAAGGGCAAATGCAGCCAAACTAAAGAATTATTCTTCAATTTTGCTCACAAAAATGCTGTCAATTCCAACGACCAACATATCTCCAAATTACGTGCAGCTTGTCACCATATTAATGAGGCCCTCAAGTGGATGTTACCTGATGATGAAATACCAATCGGCAATTCAAGTGCTACAAATCAAGTACTGGATTACTGCGTATTTGCATCTTCTATTGATAGTTCATACCAGAATATTACATTCTAAGATACAACCATTCAGTTTATATTTTTATCTAATACATCTTGAACATAAAAAAAGCAGCCCGTAGTGAGCTGCCTTTTTTTGTTTTATATTTAACTAATCGTTGATTAGTTGGGCGAGATTTATTTCTCGTCGAGAAGTTCGACTGCTGCGAACTTTTTGCCTTCGAGCATTGCCAAAGAAGCACCGCCGCCGGTTGAGACGTGGGTGACTTTGTCTGCATAGCCGAGTTGTTTGACGGCTGCTGCTGAGTCGCCGCCGCCGATGATGGAGACTGCGTCTGATTCAGCGATTGCTTGTGCAACTGCTTTTGTGCCTTCATCGAATGGAGGCATTTCGAAGACGCCCATTGGGCCGTTCCATACAACAGTCTTGGATTCGCGAACGATGTCAGCGAAAAGTTTTGCTGATTTAGGACCGATGTCGAAACCTTGGAAGCCGTCGGAGATATCGTTGTCGACGATTTCTTTGTTGCAGTCAGAGGAGAATGCGTCGCCGCAGTTTGAGTCGATTGGGAGAACGATTTTGTCGCCACCCTTTTCGAGCATTTCTTTGGCTTTCTCTACGAAGTCAGGCTCGACGAGTGAGTTGCCGACTTTGATACCTTTTGCGAGGAAGAAGGTGTAAGCCATTGCGCCACCGATGATGATCTTGTCGCAGATGTTGATGAGGTTTTCGATGACGACGATCTTGTCAGACACTTTAGCGCCGCCGAGGATGGCAACGAAAGGACGGCCTGGCGTGGCGATGGTGTCAGCGAGGAACTTGATTTCTTTTTCAACGAGGAAACCGCAAACGGTTGGCTTGCCAGCAGCTTTCATTGCAGATGGGACAGCAACCATTGATGCGTGTTCACGGTGGCATGTGCCGAAGGCGTCGTTGACGTAGACGTCAGCCATGTCAGCGATTGCTTTGCCGAACTCTGCGTTGCCTTTCTTTTCTTCCTTGGCGAAGCGGAGGTTTTCGAGGACGAGAACCTGACCTGGGAGGAGGTTGGCAGCTTTGGTCTTGGCATCGTCGCCGACGGTGTCGGTGGCCATGAGCACTTCGTTACCATCGAGGATTTGGCCGAGACGCGCGGCAGCTGGAGCGAGTGAGAAGGCAGGTTCGATGCCTTCACCCTTAGGGCGGCCGAGGTGTGACATGAGGATGACGGCGGCACCGTTATCGAGGGCAGCTTTGATGGTAGGGAGAGCCATCTGGATACGACGGTCGTCGGTAATTTTGCCTTCGTTGAGGGGGACGTTGAAGTCGACACGGATGAGGACTTTCTTGTCAGCGACATCGACGTCAGCGATGGTTTTCTTCGCCATGTTCTTACACTCCAAAGATTTAGGGGTGGTTGTGTTTTTGGATTATCAACAATAGTAGCCGGTTGGAAGGGGATTCCAAGCGGATTGACGGGTCTTATTATATCGAAAAATTGAGGTGAGGTTAGGAGGGGGATGAGGCGGGGTGCGTGGAGGATGTGGGGATCGGGAATGGGAGTATAATCTTGGACATGAATGAGAATCACGAAAATGGCGGCATGTTGGGCGGGGCTGATGAGGCGAATCCACTGATGCGGGTGCAGGAACAGATGGGTGGGATGTTCATTGCGTGGGGAGGTGAAGAGGGTGAGTTTACGGGGACGCCTTTGGTGGAATCGTTTGATGAGTACTATGCGGAGTATGCGGCGATCCGGCAGCGGGTTGGTGTGCTGCACTTGCCACAGAAGGCGGTGGTGAAGGTGAAGGGGAGTGATGCGAGTGATTTTCTGCATCGAATGATTACGAATGATGTGAATGGTTTGAAGGTGGGTGAGTCTAATCATGCGCTGCTACTAAATTTGAAGGGGCGGATTGATGTGGACATGATTGTGTTGAAGGTGAGTGATGATGCGATTTGGGTGGAGATGGATCAGCATAATGTGGGGCAGTTTATTACATCGCTTGAGAAGATGGTGTTTGTTGAGGATGTCGTGTTTGAGGATTGCAGCGGCGAGTTAGACCATGTTGCGCTGCATGGGCCTGCAAGTGTGAAGTTGGTTGAGAAGTTGGGGAGTGATTTGAGCGGGATTGAAGAGTGGGCTAATCGTGAGATAGAAATTTGTGGGACGAAGTGTGTTGTATATCGAAGGGATGATGCGGGAAGCTTGGGGTTGCATGTGTTTCTGCCACGACGTGAGCTTGCGATGATTTATGGAGAGATGGTGAGAGCGAGTGGATGGGAAGCTGGGGCGGAGGTGGATGCGGAGTGGGCTGAGAAGAGGAGAGAAGGATTGAGGGGACGGCCGATTGGTTGGATGGCTTATAACACGGCGAGGATTGAGGCGGGGACGCCGATCTGGATGATTGATTATGCGACAGATTCGCTACCTGCAGAAACGGGGATACTTGATGAGGTGGTGTCGTTTACGAAGGGATGTTATCTGGGGCAAGAAATTGTGGCGAGGATGCATAGTCGTGGGCATCCTAAGCGCGTATTAGTTGGTGTGAAGTTTGAGACTGAAAAAATAGCGGTTGCAGGGAGTGGCGTTATTGTTGAGAAAGATGGAAAAGAGGATGTTGTGGGTGGGCTGACGAGTTCGACGGCGTCGCCGCTACTGGGTGGTAAGTCGATTGGGCTTGCTGTGATGAAATGGGGGAAACATCGGAAGGGTGTGAAGGTGAAGGTTGCTGCGGAAGATGTGGTTGTGGATGGTGAAGTGGGGAAACTTGGGGTGATGTAGCAATTAGAGTTTAAACAGGTCTAAACAAAACACCCGCCTAATCATCGATTAGGCGGGTGTTTTTGCAGTTGTGTGTACAACAGACGAATTATGAGGCGATGCGGAATTGGCCGATGAGATGCTGGAGCTCTTCGGATTTCTGAGAGAGTTGTGTTGCAGCGGAGGCGGCTTGGTTTGCGCCTTCGGTGTTTTGAGAGATCACGGCTGAAATACCGGTGATATTACTGGAGATTTGCTGGGCAGCGGCGGATTGCTGTTCGGCTGCTGCTGCGATGTTTTGGATCATGCCTGCGACATCATCGGAACCTGTAACGATGGTTGCGAGTGCTTCGCCGGCTTGTTGAGCTTGAGTGACGCCGGACTCGACGGTTTGTTTGGAGTTGTTCATCTGCTCGACGGCTTGACCAGTTTTGGTCTGAATGACGTCGATGAGTGAGTTGATATTGTCGGTGGCTTGAGTCGTGCGATCAGCGAGTTTGCGAACTTCGTCGGCAACGACGGCGAAACCGCGGCCATGCTCACCTGCACGTGCTGCTTCGATTGCTGCGTTGAGTGCGAGGAGGTTGGTTTGATCTGCAATATCGTTGATGACGAGGATGATTTCGCCAATCTTGTCGGACTGCTCACCAAGTTCATTAATGACGTTACTAACGGTGTCGGTGTCTGCGGCGATTTGCTGAATGCCTTCGACGGATGACTGAACGATTTCGCCGCCTTCTTCTGCGGTTGAACGAGCGTCGGTTGCAGAATTGTTTGCGTTTGCAGCTTTCTGAGCGACTTCAACGACGGATGAAGACATTTCTTCGATTGCGGTTGAGACTTGTGTGACCTGATCGGATTGTTCGACCATGCCCTGGGCCATTTCTTCGGCTGAGGCTGCGATTTCGGTTGCGGCTGATGCTACGTCATGGGTTGCGTGTGAAACTTCTGAAACAATGTTGTGTACTTTCTCAACAAATGCATTGAACCATGAGCCGAGTTCACCGATTTCATCTTTGGAGTGTATTTCGACACGTTTGGTGAGATCGCCTTCACCCTGTGCGATGTCTTTGATGCGTTCAACGATTTCCTGAATTGGCTTGGTGATACCGCGAGTGATGAGGTAAGCGATTGCGCCGCCGAGTAGGAGGGCGAATGCAATGCCGCCGATGATGAGGGTTGATGCTCGAGAAACGGTGTCTCGTGTTGAGGTCGTGACTTCATGAGAGATGATGGTTGCATCGTTGACAATATCTGCTGCGAGAACGAGCATTTCTCCGCCGATTTCGCCGCCGAGTGTGTATGCATCTGCGAGTTCGTCCCAAACCTTATTGGTTTCAATTAATGCTTCTTTGTATTCGGCACCGGCGGCAAGAACGTTGTTGAGCAAATCAAGGTCTGACTGTTTAGAAGTCATTGGAATGATGACATTGACGCTGTTGTTGAAGACATCGAACTTTTTGATCGCTTGCTTCATGAGTTTATCATCGCGGTTGACTTGCGCAAGGAGGTAATCAACAGAGATTGCATTGCCTGCATCGATGACATCGTTGATGAGTTTGATTTTTTGATTGCGTTGCTGAACTTCGACAGTGTTGTCGGCTTTTTCAGCAGCGAGTGCCATCTTTTCGTGTTGCGGACGAAGGTATTGACTGCAGAGATCTATGACTATGTTAGATGCTTTGCCCATATCGACGCGTAGGGCAACGATGCGGTTGTAGCTATCTGAGATTGCATTGATTTGAGTGTCGTACTGGTCTGAGAGTACGAGCATTTTCTCGACGTCGTTTGAGACGTCTTCCAAGTTGTACTTAGTAGCGACACCTGAGATTTCATTGATTGCCACTTTGGCGGCTTTGATTTCTTCGTGTGCGGTATCGACAAAAGCGATGTCGCCGGTTTTATCGAAGCGGAAGACATTGAGTCGCGCGTTGAGAAAACCTGAGCGGACGCGAGCGGTTGCGTCGGTGAGGGGTGCAACTTCTCCTTCAATTTTGTTGACACTGTGATTGATGTAACTCATCTGCAAGATGGCAGTGATGCCGAGGATTGCAGTGAGGGCGAGGACTAATGAGAATCCTATCGCCATTTTGACGCTAATTTTAAATCGATTAAGCATCAGTGTTCCTCCACTACTGATTAAGCGCCGAGACAGAATGAGTATTCTGCTGGAGCAGGTAGAAATAAGATATGGCCTTGGATCATCAGTGATTCTCTAACCAGTGCCCGGAATCACGTTGAATAAGAGATATGTCTAAAAATCTTAACTAGGCCCTGGATAGTAGAGGGATCGGCAAAAGTGATGGGGTAATCCAGTAACGCATATTAAAATGATTCAAAAGTAAAAGTTTCTTTTGATAAATTGATATCAAATAACGATTTAGTGGAAATGTTAGATTCGTAAAAAACTGGAAAATTTGGTGGTAAAGACAAAAAGACAATTACACACACAATCGGAACAGGTGTCATAGAAGTTGATGTGATCAGCAAAAGGGAGGTTGGCATGAGAAATGACTGGCGGCTGATATGGGTGAATGTTTGAATTGTGAGGAAATTGAGTGTGATAGAAATGGCTGAAATGGTTCAGGAGTGGGAAAACCGCTGGTAATTATGTAGTCAGAATGTTGGTTTGCCTGAAGTGGTAATTTAACAGAAGTCGTGATTTAGCCTGAGGTTCTGGTTAAACTAGGGTGTCACATACGGGGAATGGAGGTCACGAAAAATACAGGGAGCGGGACCACTGAAATGGTGAATTGCGTAGCGCAATAACCATGAGAGGTGATGTGATTTCAAGGCTGCTCCGAGGTCTGATCCGATACTAGATATATCAGACGAGCAAGATTTGAAGATCAGCGTCGCTGAGTGCTTCTACCGAGAACGAAGAAATGATCGGCAGCCAAGCATTAAAAATTGGGTCAAGTCCTGCTGTGAGGACGACTAGAATAACTCAGATGCCAACGAATTTAGAGGGCAATTGAATGCTGCCTAATGGGATGGAAATCGAAATAGAAGGTCAGGTCTCGGTTTGTAAGATCGACATGCCTGAGGTTACGCATCTTGAAATGCAAGAGCTGGTGGATGAATGCATGTCGATCATGCGCAATGATAACATCCGCAACTTTGTATTTGATCTGTCGCAGGTTGAGTTCTTAGCTTCGAGCTGCATCGGTGCATTGGTTTCGTTCTTGCAGGATATTGAACATGTGAAAGGCAAGATCGCGATTGCGAACTGCAAAGAGAATGTGTCGTTCCTGTTTAAGGTGACGAGACTGGATAGTGTGTTCTCGATTTACGATGATCTGCAAGATGCGATCGATGCGTTTTAAATCCCCCCCCCTTTTAGCGCACATTCCCAAAGTAAGCGAATCTAAAATACAAAAACCCACGTTCGATTGAGCGTGGGTTTATTTATGCTTGTTTTATAGAAGGTGTATTTAGCGACCTTCGAAAAGGCGTTGGCCGAGGAAGTCGTTGAGTTGTGGAATTTTTGAGACTTTATCCGCAACGGTTTGGACATCGTATTCGAGTCGTACAAATTCGATGCTGTCTTCATTCATGACTGCGTATGAAGCACGTGGATCACGATCACGCGGTTGGCCAACGGAACCAGGATTAACGATACATTTCTCATCTTCAGTGAAAGTGTACTTACCACCGAGGTCGGCGGGCGGATAGAAATCGGGTTCGTTGGTGAAGACGCCGGGCACGTGTGTGTGGCCAGTGAAGCAACGCCATTGAATGCGATCGTAAATCTGCTGCATCTTAACGGGTGCAGTAAGAACATCATCCGGGAAGATATATTCGTTGATGGGACGACGTGGCGAAGCGTGAACGAAGAGGCCTTCATCAGTTAGTTTGCGGACATTGAGGTTGCCGAGAAACTCGAAACGTTTTTTGCGTTTTTCAGCATCGGACTCCTGCTCGAACTGAGAACGGGTCCAGTAACAGGACTGTTCAGCGGAGGCGTTGAAGCTGGTGGGCTCGTAGAGGACGGCAAAGTCGTGGTTGCCCATCATGGCGAACTCACATTTTTCCATAACCAGATCGACACATTCGAGAGGGTTTGGGCCGTAGCCGATGATGTCACCAAGACAGATAATGCGCGAGATGGATCGTTTCTCGATATCAGCGAGCACGACTTTGAGTGCGTCGAGATTGCCGTGAATGTCAGAAATCAGAGCGGTGGTCATGGTCCGTACTTCCTTGGGAGTCAATGAACTGAGACATATAGTTTGACGTTGCTGGGGAGGATTGCAAGTCGGTTGCCCGTGATAAGTTGCGGAAAATGTGGGTTAATGAGGCTGAAAGAGGGTGTTGAGGGGATGTGGTTTATGCACAGGCCGTGAAAAAGCGTTACTTGCGGCTATATTAGCTCTTATGACCACTGGGAAATCGACAAAATCAGGCCTCACGCCAGATCAGGTACGACGTATCCTGATTGTACGCCCATCGGCTTTGGGTGACGTGGCGAGGACTGTGGGGATTCCGACATCGCTGAAGGCTCAGTACCCGAATGCGAAGATCGATTGGGTGGTCAACAGTATGTTCGTGGATGTGGTGAAATCGCACCCAGCGGTGGATCGAGTGATCCCGTTTGATCGCAAGCGAATCAGTAAATTTGGCAGGTCAATTGATGCGACGAAGGCTGGGTTCGCGTTTAGGCGAGAATTGCGTGAACATCGATATGATTTGGCGTTCGACATGCAAGGTCTTGCGAGGTCGGGGCTGATCACGTGGCTTAGTCAGTCTAAGCGTCGGATAGGTTTCAAGAATGCGCGTGAGATGGCGTGGCTTGGGTACAATTCGCGACATCAGATTGATGAAACACATACAGTCGATCAGATGCACGGATTGATTGAAGCTGAAGGAATTGAAAGCATTAAAGATCTGCAGCTTTATTGTGCAGATGAAGATGTGGCTTGGTTGGAGCAATATAAACAAGATAAATCGATTGGTAGTTATGCATGCTTAGCGCCGACAGCGCGGTGGATGTGTAAATGTTGGCCGATGGAGAAGTATGCAGAAATTGGTAAACGGCTCATTGAAGAAAAGGTCATTGATAAGCTGGTTGTACTTGCTGCACCAAATGAACAGGATCAACTGACTTCGCTGACTCGTTTGTTTAATCATTGGCACATGGCTGAGAAGCTGATCATTCCGAAGACGACGGTTGGCCAAATGATGTGTCTAATCAAAGACTGCAAGTTGCTTGTGTGCAACGACTCAGCAGCCCTGCATATTGGTGTTGGGTTTGGGAAGCCGATTGCCACCGTGTTTGGACCGACAGACCCTGAATTTGTAGGGCCATATGATCGGATGGAGACAGTCGTACAGCCAGAAGCGGCAAAGATTGATGGATTTAAGTTTGATTACCGTGGGCATAAAAATGATCAATCGCTGATCAGTGATGTCAGCGTTGAAGTGGTTTGGGATGTGATTGGGAATCAGTTGGGTTTTAGTTTTTAAGTCGCTTTTGAATCCTTGGATTGCGTAATTCACTGAGCGCATCTCTTGCGATCCAATTTGCAGTTTTACTATCAAACTCAAGCAATTCTTCAGCGAGCATTATCGCAATTTGGTTTAAAGCATAATTTCGCTTACCTATTCCTCGAATAGACCAATTCACAGCTTTCTTTACAAAATTGCGATCATCTGTCGCGTATTTACGGATGATTGGGAAAAACTCAACGAATTTTTCATTCGCAGCACGCTTATCGTGTACCGCAAGGCAGGATATCATCACGAAACCTGCACGCCTAATATACTCTGAAGATTTGGGCGCCCATGCAGTTGGCCGCGACCATGCATCACTCGTATAAACAAACAAGTTATTACATGTCTGATCACACAATGCCCACGAATCAAAATCTTTGACCCAACGGTTCATCAATTTAACCGTCATGCGATCAGGGTCTGCTGCCATGCTAGCGACAAATCTCGCTTCAAGAATAGGTTGTTCCCAAAGCTGGAGCGCGACTTCATGCGAATCAGCTGCTTGCTGTCGCAATTGACCTGCAAGTTCGCGTAGATTGGGAATTGTAATTCCCAAATGCTCTGTCGTTGTAGGCTTGATACCAAGCTGATTCTGTCTCGTGCGGTCCTTAGTGCCCGCCAAAGCCCTGAGTTCTTTCACGATCTGTTCACAATCCATTCACGCATGATATCACATTGGGGCTTAGCAACGATATCTGTATGATGTACACATGTTTATTTATGCTGGTATAGATGAAGCTGGGTATGGACCGCTGCTTGGACCGCTACTTATTGGGCGGTCGATTTTTGCGTTTCATGCTGAGGATAGTCAATCTTACCAGTGGGATAACTTGCCAAATGTTTGGAATCTGCTTGAGAAAGCGGTCACAAGAAAATTGGTTGGACGAAAACACCGCATTACGATTGGCGACTCAAAGAAACTGATCACCAAAGCAGCTGGCGTAAAGCATCTTGAAACGGGATTGCTTAGTTTTGCAAAGTTAACGCCGAGCTGGAAAAAATACGCTGCCCCCAATGATCCAACTGAAGCTGCAATTTCATTAAGTAGCCTTTTCGATCTATTTGGCGAGCAGTCACATCATGATTTAAGTGGCATGCCTTGGTATGAGGTAAACGAATCGCATCCATGGCAGCTGTTGCCAACAGCATCAGAAGCCGGTGAAATCGCGATTGCATCGGGCATGCTCAAACGTGAGATGGCACAGGTTGGCATTGAAATACTCGACCTCGGCGCAGCAGTTGTTTTTGAAAACCGATTCAACCAGATGGCTACAGCAACACGCAATAAAGCTTCAACCTCGTTCACATTCGTCGCTCAGCACTTGCATCACATTTGGCAAAACCATGGCACACACAATCCATGTGTATGCGTAGACAGGCAAGGCGGACGCACGAGGTATCTGCGTGTTCTGCAAACCAACTTTCCTGATGCATCTATTCGCATATTAGACGAATCAACAGATCGCTCTGCTTACCAACTGACACAAGATAATCGTCAGATGTGTATTACGTTTGAAACCAAAGGCGAAGATAAACATTTCCCAATCGCATTAGCATCGATGGTATGCAAATATAGCCGCGAGTTGTTGATGCACCGCATAAATACGTTCTTTCAATCACATGCTCCCGAACTCAAGCCAACCAAAGGCTACACCCAAGACGGCAGACGTTTTCTTGAAGATCTCGCACCACTTCTCCCTTCTCTGCAAATCGCTGCGGAAGATATGATGCGTATCCTGTAAATCAAATCTCAATCAAATTGATACTCATAAATCAGCGCATAAAAAAAGAGAAGACGCCACCGGTAACAGCGTCTTCTCAGGAGGTTTTTAATTTAAGTTGTCTTACTTCTTAGGAAGTGCAAGCACGTTCTTCTTAGAGAGCGTAGCGTTTGCACCCTGTGCAGTTACAACAACCATCTCAACTTTACCCTTTGTGCCAGGCAAATCAACGATCGCGTTGCGTTCGGAAGATGGGAGGATGTCATAAGTCCACGTGCCATTACGCTTCACCTGGATGATCCAGTTGATTGCAGTCTTAGCATACTTCGCATCAAGCTTCACATAAACTGATTTTGATGTGATCTTAGAGATTTTAGCCTTTGGAAGTGCAGGTGCTTTAGTCTTGAGCCATGGTGACTCAGGAACAAGTGCTTTCTTCTTATAGACTGTGCTCTTGAGGTTGTCAGTCAAACCGCCTTGGTTGTTGACGAATGACTTCATTGAGAAGTGAACTGTACCAGGTGCATCTTTCACGATGATACGTGACCATTGAACTTGGCGTTGAATTTCCTTCTTATCGTACTTGCCGCCAACTTTATAGAGAGCGGTACCAGGCCAGAGGTGACGGCCTTCAGTGTTTTCACTTTCCCACCATGAGAGCAGGCTGATGAATGACTGATCTGGGTTACGGATACCCCAGTAAAGCTGTGGTGTGAAGTAGTCGAGCCAGCCCTTGTTGAACCAAAGCTTCGCGTCAGCAAAGATCGCTTCGTACTGGTTCATGCCCCAAACATGTGATGGGTAGCCAGGCTTCCAGATACCGAATGGGCTGATACCGAACTTAACGCTTGGCTTCACCTTCTTGAGTTCTTTGTAGAACTTCTCGATGAACTTGTTGACGTTATCACGACGCCAGTCAGACTTAGTGAGCTTGCCACCCTTATCCTTGTATGCTTTATATGTGTCAGCATCAGGGAAGTCGCCGTCTTTGGCATCATGGTATGGGTAGAAGTAGTCGTCGATGTGAATGCCGTCAACGTCGTAGCGCTTAGCAACATCGAGGAAGACGTCCATTGAACGCTTCATCACTTCTTCTTTACCTGGGTCCATCCACATGAATGCGGAGTACTTCATGACCAGGTCAGGATTCGTTTCGTTGATGTGGCTCTTATCAAACTTTTTGCAAGTATTGAGGTGACCGGAACGGTATGGATTGAACCATGCGTGAAGTTCCATGCCGCGCTTGTGAGCTTCTTCAACAGCCATCTTCAGTGGATCGTAGTAAGGCTTTGGAGCCTGACCCTGTTTACCTGTGATGTAGTATGACCATGGCTCGAGATCAGACTCATATAGTGCATCTGCAGTTGTACGAACCTGGAAAATCACTGCATTCAGGTTCAACTCAGCACACTTATCCATGATGCCGATGAGTTCTTTTTTCTGCTGAGCAGTCGACAAACCTGGCTTTGTTGGCCAGTCAATGTTCGCAACTGTCGCAACCCATGCCGCACGGAACTCCTGTGGCACTTCCGGGATCTCTGCTAGTTCTTTACTAGTCGCAGGCTTAGCCTGAGCCGCACATGCCATAAAACCTGACATAAGGCCGACCAGTAATAACATTGTCCAACGCGAGTGTAGCATTGCATCCTCTAACTTTTTAGAAAGACCATTAAATTTCAAACCAATCCAAAGCCCATTCTTTGCATCGGTGTCACATTCACTTTTTACTGTTCTGCTTTTTCAAAAAACAAAACGTCTACTTAATATCCAACAGGCTCAAACATGTACCTAACCATCAATTAGACACATGGTTCTCTGACGTGCACTTGACCCTCAACCCACTCTTTTTGTTGGCTTTATCATAAACGATTGCCAAACATTGTGAAGCAACTTACAGCCAACAAAAGATAGTCGGGTCAGATCAACAACAATGGCTCAATCTGTCACATTAAGTACATTATTTTCATAGCCATCAACTATAAAAAGGGTTGGCCCTCGGCCTCGAACAACACGCTCGCCTGTCTGATTTCACATCCCTACACCAAACAAATCCAGCTGCGCAGCTGTCCGCCCTCTCCCAGTGATGCTACTACACACAATATTCTATAATTTTTCAGAATAATCGCCAGACATTTTTTGCCTGCTTCACAATCGTTTTTTGAGCTACGAAATCTTACAATCAACATAAATACATGTACGAAAATTAGTTAAATCAATAAATATACATGACTCAAACTTTTCTATTTGTACGATGATTGACCAAATTAGCTCTATTGAACACTTGATTATAGAACTATTTCACAAGACACCGGCATTCTATGCCTAATCCCCACAAGGACTTGCAACCATTTCGCTTCCCCAACCAACCCGCCAACAACATAAAAACAGCATCAAACTTTCGTTCAATGCTGCTACATCCCTACCATTTCTTCGGAGAAGAGAGAGTTAACGTCGCTTTCCAACCATTAAGCCGCCTAAACCTATCAGCATCAGCATAGTCGTTGGCTCAGGTATCATCAGTGATGAACTCGAACCAGCCATGTTGTAATACACATCATCCATATATAGTTCAGCATCTGCTGTCCCCCAGAACTGAATCGAATCTAGTGAGAACCGCTCACCGATCTGACCATCCCCAGCACCGACCCATGCCTGCCAATCACTCGCATCATCCAGATCCCATTCATACTTATGCCACTGCCCATCACTGACGATGCTCTGCTTCACTCCACGATCGCCGGTTCCCAAATCCGAACCAAAACCACTCGCCTTATCATCCAAAGCAATCGATACTTCCGTATTCTGCGATGACGTTTTAAGCCACACACCAATCGTACCGGTTCCTTCTAAAATTGAATTGGCAGTTTTCGACGCAACTGTTGAAGCCTGAATATTCTGAGCCCCAGCAATATGTCTCAAGAAAAACCCACTGCCGCCATTAGGATTACTTTCATCGTAATCAATGACAATCTTTTGCGATGCATCACCTGAGTGCACATTCGATGTCACCGCGTCATACCACGTTGCTGTCGTGCCACTACCAATATTCTTATTGCTGCCCGACATCTGAGGCGACCATCCAAATACACCTTCTTTTGATGCAAGATTTGCTGTCCCATCAGATTCAAAATCAGCTAAGTATCTTGATGCGAACGGCGACTGTCCTGAGTTAGGCTTCGTAATCACCGACTCAATCTGAATGTCACCGCCATAGTAATACTTCAGGATATCAATGTAGTTCATCCCTTTGTCAGCCAAAAAATCTGCACCATTCTGCGACATACAACCACGATTCACAGGATTACTAAGCCAACCAAGCGATGAGCCCTGATTATTACTCCCCCAATTATTGTCAGGGTAGTTGTATGTGACATAGGTTTCCGTGCTATTCGTTTGCCAAAACGTTTTCGCAGTATTATCACTCGGACTCAAAGGCAACGTGCTCGGCTTACTCCCTGCAACATAAAACGAACAAATAAAACTATCGTTAAAAGCAACAATCTCACCTGATGTCGCATTCACCGCATCAATATGTTGCTGCCCAGCCGATGTATTCCAAGGCGTCCTGAAAACCTGAGCACCCTGCCCGTTTTGGATCGTCGAAGAAGTCGACAACTTATAATACGCATACGTTCTCGCAGCAACCGCCTGAGCTTTCAATGCCTCAGTACTCGCAGCACCATTCTCGCAATCCACAACCCCCGGCAAGTAAACCCCTTCAAAATCATAAGTCCCATTAAACGTACTCCCAAACTCACCACCTGACACCGTAATCGAATCAATCCGTTCGACATACCCCATCGCCTCACCGCAAAAAACGCCAGCTAAAACCATCACACCACCAACTGCCGCACATCGTCCCAAGTTCGAAATCAGCCACCCTGCAGTACGCTCTTTAATACCATCTAATTCATCTTTCTTTCCAAGCATCGATAATCTCCGTAACATTAAACTGATAATTGACATGAAAACAGTTAAATGAGCCACAGATTTCAGCAACGCTAAGTTTCCCACCCACTATCGCGTTGTTAGATCAATAAATTGAAATGCAATAATCGACCCATCAATTCTATAACTACTAAAACATTCCAACCAGAATTATTAAGATGCAGCAATACCCCTACACCACTATTGCGATCACACTCTCTCTAACCTCAAGATATATGCTTAGCTAAACTACTTAACTTCGCTTCAAGGTGAATTTAATTTAGTACTACAAAACAAGTCTAATATGCTATCTCAAATACCACACCTTGTACCCAAAGGAAGACATATCCATAGCCATAACAATTACTTGCCTATCCAACCCTCAATTTCTTTACTCATCTATTCATCAATTAGCCAACTCAGCACTTTTACATTAAAGCCTTATTTATATTTTGACTTGCTATATAACAATTAACTACCACTGACAGGCTAACCTGGCCTTCAAGTAATCCACAAATTCACACACGCCCGAAATAATCTACACCCGAATCGCACGCGCACAAAATAAAAACAGCACCAAGCTTTAACACTTGATGCTGCATAATTTATTAAACTTCAACATGTCTTAGCGACGTCTTCTCAACATCAAACTCGCCAAGCCACCAAAGACCAACAATGAAGTTGGCTCAGGAATTGGAACCGGATCAGCAGACATATCATAGAACACATCATCCATATAAATCTCTGCATCCGAGTTACCAAAGAAGTGGATCGAGTCCAGCGAGAAGCGAGTACCAATCTCACCATCACCGCCGCCTGTCCAAGCTTCCCAGTACTCAGCATCATCCAAATACCATTCGTACTTGTGCCATTCGCCATCACCAATCACGT
Organism: Planctomycetota bacterium; assembly: GCA_016350165.1. Classification (GTDB taxonomy): domain Bacteria; phylum Planctomycetota; class Phycisphaerae; order Phycisphaerales; family Phycisphaeraceae; genus Poriferisphaera. The sequence continues at coordinate 2,020,725 of CP066225.1, forward strand.
CAAACTTCACACCACGGTCACCTGTTGCGAGATCAGCACTGTTACTCCAGTCCTTATCATCCAATGCAATCGAAACACTCACATCATCTGCATCCGTCTTCAGCCAAACGCCAACAGAACCAGTTGATTCCAGAATCACGTTCGACGTCGTCGATGCAACCATGTTCGTCTTAACGTTCTGAGAACCCGCAACATGACGGAAGAAATATCCATCATAACTGTCTGGCGCACTTTCATCGTAATCAATCGTTATTAATTGGGCACCACCGCCACTATGACAATTTGGATCTTGCCAATCTTCATCTTCATTCCACGGCGCATCGTAATATTCCGCTTTAGTTCCATCACCCAAATTCTTACTGCTGCTTGAGAAGAATGGCGACCAACCAAACACATTTTCTTTCGAAGCATTGTTCCGCCAACTATTTGATTCAAAATCAGCTAATGCACGAATCCCAAACGCTTCCTGATCCGTCCACGTCTTCGTGAGAACTGATTCAAGCTGAACATCACCACCATAGTAGTACTTCAGAATATCAATGTAATTCAAACCCATACCGGCAAGGTAGTTCGCACCATTCTGAGACATACAACCACGATTTATCGGATTACTCAATGACCCCAGTGTCGAACCTTGATTATTGCTATCCCAATTATTGTCAGGATAGTTATACGTCACATACTTTTCAGTCGGATATGCCCAAGATATCACTTTTTCAGTCTCGTCACTCGGACTCAATGGCAACGTTTTCGGTTTACTACCCGCAACATAGAACGAACAAATGTACTTGCCGTTGAATGTCAGTATCTCACCAGCCGTCGCATTCACCGCATCTTTATGCTTTTGCTCTGGCGAAGGATTGTTAGGCGTCCTGAAAACCTGATGCGACTGACCATTCTGAATCTCACCACTACTTGATGTCATCAGCTTGTAGTATGCATACGTTCTTGCAGCCACAGCCTGAGCCTTCAACGCCTCATAACTAGCAGTACCATTTTCACAATCTACCACACCTGGAAGATACTCTTTTTCCAAATCGTACGTGCCATCAAACTGATGACCCCACTCGCCACCATTCACAGTGACAGTATCAATACGATACGTGTAATCCAGCTTCGCCATCGCTTCACCACTCAAAAACAGCGGCGACGCCATGACTGCGCCGAGTAACGCGCCAGTACAAAGCTTGCGAACAGAACCTCCAACTTTGCATGACATAGCCTCGTCGGCTTTACCCACTTCGTTGTGCATCTCAATGTCTCCCTCAATTTAAAGACGTATTACAGAACGCGACACGCCTGGCAATCTCCCTTGCCCTTACCTTCACACATACTCCCTAAATCTCAAATCACCAGCCGTGCACAGTGTGGTAGGAACACTGCGAGCATAATTCTATAACTATAAGCACAATATGACCAGACTTTTTTTAACCAAACGTATATTCAAAACCATATAAAGCACAGGACATTGCTTTAAACCATGTAAATTATCTACTTTAACAATCACTCAAACACTTGCTCTCAATATTTCAAAAAGTATTGTCATTATCCACTTCCTGTTGTAAAATAAGCGAGGTTATAGAACAATAAATACTTGTTTTGTAACACATCTTTATGATTAACAAATAGTTGCAGACGTTTTGTTAATCTCATTTCGGGCGATTCATATCTGTTTTAATTGGTTCTTATTTTTACATTCTTAATTTTTGCTGTGGGTTATGTGCTTGTTTCTATACATGTAGTATCAAGCACGCTCCTACTTAATCATTGACATTGAGCACGTTTCATATCTTCATGCTTCAGCTCACCAACAATGATCCCACCCCAGCAAACGATTCACTTCTTCCGCGGGTATCCAAAGTCGATGTTTCGCTGTTGCTTCGCTTAAGCATCAGCAAGGTTCATATCAAAATCTACCGAGACTAATTTTCTATTTACATCTTCTACCTACGGAGGAACTATCCTATGAGAGGGACATTTTTCGCTTTGACTGGTGCAACTGCACTTTGCATTTCTACAGCTTCTTACGGTGCTGTTATTGTCGATGAAGACTTTGAGTCATACGCTGACACCGCAGCCATGGCTGCTGTTTGGGCAGACGGCCCCGGCACATTAGACGCAACCAACGGCTATGGTGGCTCAAAAGCTTTTATGCATGATGGCTCAACGGGTGACAACATCCAAGGTCTGGCTTCTGTAAAGCCTACCGCTGCCGAAAATCTTGTACTCAAATTCAAGATGTCAAACGACGGCGACACAACCGACACATACCAATCTGTCGGGCTCCGCGCTATTCCTGTTGCCGATCCACACTATCTATTTGAAGTCGGTAATGTGCATTGGGTTGCCGGCACTTACAACGCAAGAATCCTCACCTTCCCCGGTTCCGAAACAAACTGGGAAACAGTATCCGAAGCAGTAGCACCATCAGGCTGGGATGAATTCACTGTTACCTTCAGCCTCGATGCAATCTCAATCGATATCGACTTTGGTGTTGATGGCTCAAATGACGTGGCATATTCAGTTGCTCTTGATGGCTCCGAATGGACCAAAGGTTTCGATGAAATCCGCCTCGGCCCTCCATCCGGCGGCTCATCAGCAGGTGACACCGTTTACTTCGACGACATCCTCCTCGAAACAGTCGCTGTTCCTGAACCAGCCTCGCTCGCACTGCTCGGCCTCGGCGGCCTCGCTATGCTCCGTCGTCGCAAATAAGTTCTAAAACAGTTCTCAAATTTAGATACAAAGCATCCTGAACTCCACGGGGTGCTTTGTATTTGCGCCCATACCAATACAAAAAATGTACGAAAAAAGTACTTCGTTTATGCTTCTGCAAACAAAATACTTACAGCAAAAATTCAGAATATCCTGACACAAGAACACTTAACTTTTACTAATTTTTTCTTGTGCGTGCGATCAATATACGTATACTCCCTGCATATTATATAACTCTAAATACGCTTTCAGTGGCACCTCAATTTTCCTCAGTATGGGTTAGAGTTAATTCCAGATTGGTGATTATCAGAATATATGTGTGGCTCGTGGGCTCTTTTGAGTCAACGCAAGTTGTTCTACATCAACTTGCATAAGCTATTGCAATCACGTCTTTTCGATTCGCAATGGCAATAGTTATCTATTGTTTTTTTCACACATCTTTTCTCTTGGAGGATTTTTTATGAGACGCACTCTCCTAGCACTAACTGGCGCTGCGGCACTAGGCATGACCACCGCTTCATTCGCAGGCGTTATCTTCGAAGATAACTTCGACAGCTACGCTGACACTGCTGCAATGCAAGTAACATGGGGCAGCAAAGGCGCAGGCGAACTCACTGACGCGGCTGCACTAGGCGGCACAGGCAAAGCAATGTCACACCCAGCTGGCAAAGTCAACAGCATTTCGCTCGACAATCTCAAACCAACTGCATCAGAAAAAATCGTACTCAGTGGCACCTTCTATGATGACGCTGCTTCCAACAAGCGTATCTCAGTTGGCCTGCGTAACAATGCGAACCCGCTATTCGAATTCGGTATCTACAACGACCCTGTTGGCTACGCATCAAGAATCGTCAATTTCCCTGGCGCATCACCAAGTTGGGGATTAGTCGAAGCCACACAAGTCAAAGGTTGGCATACCTTCAACATCGAATTCTCACTCGATAGCATCAAAATCGCATTCGACATCAACAGTGATGGCGAAGAACTCATCGAATCTGCTACCGATCTCTCAGGCGATGAATGGGCTAACGGATTCAGCGAGCTCCGTCTCGGCGGCCCTTCAGACTACTCCTCAACTGGCGGCGGACTCCTCTTCGACAACATCAAACTCGAAACCGTTGCCGTTCCAGAGCCAGCTTCACTCGCTCTCCTCGGCCTCGGTGGTCTTGCTCTACTGCGTCGCCGCAAGTAAGACACCCCCCGAATGTGACACTTTTTACTAAGTGTGTTTTTCCGAACGCTCTGCCGCTTGGCAGAGCGTTTTTTATCACTTACAACTCTTTTTACGACGAAATTCGTACATGTTTCACACAATCTTTTCCTTAGTTTTTTCGCCACAACATGACTTTTGCCCCTGTGTTTTATGCACTTTTATGTTAATCTGGGGTTCTCTATTTCAAATATAATTCCGCACATTATTAAAAGGACATGTTGATCATGGCTAGTGACCGTAACTCAGACTCAAGCCTGTCAAAAGTCGTCAAAACCGGCATGCTCACCGCCTGTCTCGCTACCGCTTCCGTCGCGATGACTGGGTGTAGCACTCAAAAAGAACTCAAAGTTGGTGAAAAGCTCCAACGTAACGGCAAAGAAATCGTCGTTGCTGGCCAACTCTACAACATCGACGCCCCTGTCGTCCTTTGGACCGACACTGGTGGCTACGATGCTTACCGCGTCGAAAAACGCTTCGGCAAATACGACGACTCAAAATGGGACAATATCAAAGATTCCATCGACACGCCTAACCGCTACAACGTTCGCTTCGGCAGAACTTCACAAGGCGTCTGGAACGAAGAAGAAATCGAACAAATCCGTGGCGGCGGCTGGGACCTCGCTAAACTTCAAGACAAAGTCGATCAGTTCGTATACCACTACGACGTTTGCGGCACCTCCGAAGTTTGCTTCAAAGTCTTACACGACATGCGCGGCCTCTCCGTCCACTTCATGCTCGACATCGACGGCACCATCTACCAAACCATGGACCTCAAAGAACGTGCTTGGCATGCCGGCACCTCTAACGACCGCTCCATCGGTATCGAAATCGCCAACATCGGTGCTTACTCTGCTGAAGCACTCAAAAAAGATGGCAACGCTCTCGATACTTGGTACAAATGGGACGAGGATCACAAAACATACATCAGCATCCCTGAACGTCTCGGCGATGGTGGCGTAAAAACGCCTGACTTCGTCGGTCGTCCTTTCTACAACGACAAAGTCAAAGGCGAAGTCCAAGGCGGCGAACTCTATCAGTACGACCTCACGCCTGAACAATACGATTCACTCATCAAACTCACCGCTGCGATCTCGGAAATCTTCCCGAAAATCGATCTCGTCTACCCAACAGACGAAAACGGCGAACTCATCACCAAAGTTCTTCCAAACAACGGTGCTGACTTCCAAGGCTTCGTCGGCCACTACCACATCGCTGGCTACAAGATCGACCCAGGCCCAGCCTTCCAATGGGAATACGTCATGGAAGAAGCCAAGAAGCTCAAAGAAGCTAAATAATCATCTAACTCACGGTTAGTGATTCAAATCAAATTCAAAAAGAGTTGGCCAAACGGTCAGCTCTTTTTTTTATGCCTCCCCTCCCCTTTAGTGCATAAAAAAAGCGACACTCCAAATGAAGTGCCGCTTCTTATTCATCCTTAACTGCATGCCTTATGTCAGACGCACAGTCGCAATCCCCTTGCTCCCCACCGCAAACGAAATTTCATCGCCTTCAATCTTAACATCGCCATCAATAGCGTTGCTTTCAAAATCAACCAGTTCTGCTTCTGAGAACTTAATCCACGCCCGACTCACTTTTAGTCGTGCAATATTTTCATCATCATGCGGATTGAAGACACGAATTTCCAAACCACCATTCACCTTCTCAGTCGCCGAGAGCACTGCACCTTCAACCTCTAACCAGCCGCTGCATGCTGGTAATGTCGGTTTCTGGCCTTCGTTTCTACTACGGAAGTAGTCAACTTCTCTCTGACGCAACTGTGAATGACGAATAGACCCGACTCCATTAACACCGCCTGCCGCCAATTGTTGTCCAAGAACAAACATTGACTCGCGATCAATTTCACCGTCCAGCACTTCAATCCAGTACTTGAACTTCAGATCGCCAATCAATTGGCCACCAGGCTCACCCTTCGTCATCACGGTACTTTGCGTACCACGGAACAATGTCAACGCGACCACGCGTTCATCATTATCCTGCACAGCACATTCCATCTGACCTTCACTCACAACAGCAAGGCCACGCTTACCATCAGTCACACCAGCCCATGTAACCATTGGCTTCGTCTCAAGCTCTGGCTCGCGATACAGATTATTGTCTTCACGCAACGCAATCGGACGCTCAACAACATCAAACTGACTATCCGCAAGATAGGTCTTCGCTTCCATCGCACCACTTGGCATGAGTACTCTCATGCGGTGATCCTTCGCAGCATTCTTAATGACCGTCTCAACTTCCAGTCTTGCCTTGCCCGGACGAATCGTCACGTAGGAATCAACGATTTGCTCAACGAACTTCTCGCTGCGGCAATTCATCTCGCCCTTGAAATATTCTTCAGGCAACTGCATCACTGTACGAATACGCATCGTGCCAACGTTCGGACCGTCAGCAACAATCGCAACCATGCTCGGACATGCAACACTTGAGAAAATCTGATCTGCAAAACAGCCGCCGTGATACCAACCGTCACCACGGTCAACACCATCTTCAAACGTCAGTACGCGATCGTACGCTTCGCCTGTTCGCAAATCCTTGATGTGGAGTGAACCATTACTGTTCGCAGTCACTTCTAACAAACCGTTAGACATACTGCGTTCACTGGTTGACATTCCACTCTTCCAGTTATGTCGAGCGGCCCCCAACCCCATGGATGGCCGCTCATGATCCAAACAACTCACCTTCTTAAGTACATAAGTTGAGTAACCCATGCCAGCAACCTTCACCGGCATCGATACCTTCATCGCATTGTACTCAGTCGCTTCTGGGAACTTCGGCCCCTTCACGTCCAACTTCCTGCGATTCTTAATCATTCGCAACTTCTGTACTGGAACCTCAGTACCTTCTGCATCAAACACTCTGAAAATCGGCTCATCCGCAATCTCAAAGTGGCAGAAGTACTTCTCAAGATCCAACGGCAACTCAAGTTCCAACTCAACCGTCTCATCTAATGCCCGTGGCAAACTATTGAAAACAGTGACTCTTACTTCACCCTCTTCAAGATCACCCTCAACAAAGCTGGTGATCGCATTCGTTGCTTCAATCGTCAACCGTTCACCAATCTGCTCCGCCTGACTGAAACGGAACACCATATCTTCGTGAACCTTGTCAATACTGCAGCCACAAATCGAGTCATGCGGATGATTACGAATCAACCATTTCCATGCCACATCAAGGAAGCCCGCTGGGTACTCACGATCGAGCACCGCTTCACCAAAGATTCCCAGTGGTTCAGCCCACCGAGTCAATAGTGTTTCGCATTGTGCATTCCATTGCTTGATCCACACACGGCTACTCAACGTTCCCGGAATATGCCACTGTGAATCCTTACCAATCGGATGCCGGCCCGGCTCACGCAACTCGCCTTCAACTTCGCGATCAATTGCTTCACCTTCATCACCAACGTACGCAATCAGCTCCTTCACATAATCATCAAGTGAACTATGCACCACTTCAACAACGCCCGGCTCACACTTCCCGCCACCCGCGCCAAGCGCGTCATCACAACTCACTTCAACTTCTTTACCCATCCACTCCTTCTTGAGCAGATCGTAATACGTGCGTTCCCACTCTTGGTGGTCGCCGCCATCAAACACGAGCAGCGGTGCGCCGTATTCTTCTTCGTCATCAGCACTTGCGCCCGCGCCAACGCGTGCTGCTGAGTGCAATTTCTGTGTGCGTTGAACTTCAGTTGCCATGAAACGCATCAAACGTTCACGTGCTGATTCAGTTTCGAGCTTTGAATCATGTTTATGAGCTTCACGCACGTGGATCGCATAACTGCAGTATCCATCAAGGCCGAAGCGATAACATGGGAGTTTCGTGCCATCCGCACCGGTCCAGTTGACCATGCGGACATCCATTTCATTCAAACCGCGCCAGAGCATACCGCCTTGGACGCCGAAACCCTTCTTCATAATCTGTGGCATCTGGCTGATGTGGCCGAACAAATCGCACACAAAACCAGCAGCACCAACAACACCTGTATCACCTGCATAATCGCGAGCTATATCTCTACCACGACGAATGTTACGTACAAGTGACTCACCACTGACAAGGAACTCATCCGGCAGCACGTACCACGGACCGATGACCAATTTTCCTTCGAGCGCAAATTTCTCGATTTGTGCGCGCTTCTCAGGACGTACTTCAAGATAGTCTTCAAGAATAATGGCTTGGCCGTCGGTCTGGAATGGGCCGACGAGTTCACCTGATTCAAGACCATCAAGAACGCTGTCGAACATCTCGACTAAGCGGTAGCGATAGTGTTGGAAAGATTGGTACCACTCACGGTCCCAGTGTGTACTCAACACGTAGTGTGCGCGATGTTTCATACTCACCTCAAAACCCGCACGAGGTGCGGTGTGATAAAAATTCTGTTTAAACGCCTTAATGCCTTTACATATCGGCACTAATAAACGCAGCTCAAGAGAACCATCGCACAATCTGTGTGTTTTTCGGACTGTTGCGTTGCGATCCACCTGCCACGCGAGGGTGCGAAGCTGCGTTGGTGCATGCTGACATTTAAAGACAAAACAGACCAAAAAGCAATTGTATTCTTTTGGTTACAAATCTTTTTTTTATATCCAGATGTTACAAAGCGACAAATTTAGTTGTGAAGGGCAAATCCGGGGCAATTTACTCCAATTTAATCTCTTATATTTCATAGACTTACAGCAATTATATTTTTATAAGTCTGTAATAAGCCGAGCGTCAAAAGCCCGCCTAAAATAGAAGGTTCACCTATCGGTACTTACGATTCGCCTGTGCATGGTGTACGCCTTGTTATTTTCTGGGATCAGCAGGAGCTGACCTCCTATTGTAAATCTCTGCGTTTCATGCACTTAGATGGTGTAATTCTGGAAAATCACGGAGCGATTTAAAGCTTTTGCTTTAACGCGGAATGTTGAGGAATGAATGCGGAATCAAACCATGGAATTGACAGAAGACCTTATAAAACAAATGTTTGTGCACATCGAAAATTCAGATTTCGATGCGTTTTTCGAGAATGTCCACGATGAAGTCGAATGGACTGTGATGGGTTCACATGCGTTCGCGGGTACTTATAAAGGGAAGGAAGTATTCCGAAGCGGCACGTATGTACCTGTTAATAAAGACGTTAAGGACGGGGCAGTGCTGCATGTTGAGCATGTGTACCTGGATAAAAATGTTGCGGTGGTGGAGATGGTATCGCTGCCAACGGACTTCAAGAACAAGACGATGCGTAATACTTATTGCTGGGTCTTGGAATTTGATGACAGCGCAAAAGCTGTGAGAGTAAGAGCTTACGTTGATCCAGCATTGATGCATAAGATGATGGTTGAGAGTTGTTCCTGAGGTGAGCCGAGCTTTGAAACGGCGGCGTGGTTGAATATTCGATGAATTTATGACGTCGCGGCCTTGTCGGTCGCGACGTTTTTGTGCGCGCGACTGTAGACGAAGGTTAGCTGCTGCGTAAGAAAAGTCTGAAAATTGCTTAATAAACAGGCAGAAATTCGTACTTTCGCACCGGTTTTGTGCGCACGTTTTGACGTGCTGACGAACATCGAAATGCGCACATTTCCGTGTGGAAAAGATGTAAACAACTGTTTTTGAGAGGTTTAATGCGATGAATGTCGGTGTTTGAGGGAAAACCCACTTTTGGCCTAAAACGGGCAAAAACGGAACAAAACGGGTCAGAAATGGTCTGAAATGTTGAGTTTTTGGTGAGAAATGGATCGATTTTGAATGGTGTGCTCAGTTTCGTGCGCGCTGAAGCACGCGATGTGGACCACTTGTGTAAACTTGGTTTTTAAATGCGTGTTACGAAAATCGATTCCTCGTTGACCACCCCCGAAAGTCGGTCATTGCGTTTGGAATGCTTCATTACGCTAAACTGCTGTTGAACATTGGGTTTTCCAATCCAGCAGATACTCACGTAAAAGACGATATGGCATTAAAAATGATTGAGATAACAAGTCGTACGAATCCACGGATCAAGCAGTTGGTGAAGCTGAGAAATGGCAGGAAGCGTCGCGCTGCAGGTGTGGTGCTGGCTGAGGGCGTTCGTGAAGTGACCCGCGCGATTCAAGCAGGTTTGTTGATGCGTGAGGTGTATATTTGCGAGCGATGCCTGGATCAGGATGAGACGGTAAAGGGTGTGGTGATGGAGTTGGTGGAGGCGGCTGACGAGAAGGTGCAGAAATTTGCACTGAGCGTGGAGGTGATGGAGAAGGTTTGTTATGTGGATTCGCCTGAGGGGGTGTTGGCGGTGTTGGATGCGCCTAACTGGGGGTTAGACAAGATGACGGAGATGGTTGAGGCGGAGAAGGATGATGAGGGCGAGGATATCACGGCGAGTGGTGGTTATGGTGATGAGAAGAAAGTGTTTTTGGTTTGCGTGCAGATGGAGAAGCCGGGCAATGTGGGGGCGATGGTGAGGACTGCGGCGAGCGCTGGGATTGATGGCGTGATTGCTGCGAATGCTGAGGGGTATCCGGTTGATGTGTTTCATCCGAATGCGATCCGAACGAGTACGGCGGCGGTGTTTGATTTGCCAACAGTCAGCGCGGGTGAAGATGAGGTATTGAAATGGTTGACGGAACATAAGATCAAGTTGCTTGCAGCGACGCCGGCGGGGGCGGTGGACTATCGCGAGGCTGATTATGTGACGGGGCTTGTTGGTGGTGGTGGGATTGCGATTGTGATTGGGCCTGAAGATCGGGGTTTGCCTAACCAATGGTTAGAAGCGACTGATCAGAATGAGGGGCAAAGGGTTGTGATCCCGAACAAGTCGAAGATTGTCGATTCTTTGAACGCATCAAATGCAGCAGCGGTGTTGATGTATGAGGCAATGCGGCAGAGAGGGATGTAGGTTTGGATACCCAGCCTTCTCCCGCAGATGTCTATGATCACGAACGCGATTTAACTGAGAAAGGGCGATGGGTTGGAGCTCGAGATCTAAGGTTTGGGGACCATTAAGGACTATGCGGACTAAAACATGAATGAGCAAGACACAGCAAAACCCGCTAACAGCAACGAATTTATAAATGTCAATGTAACCTTTGGTATCAGAGCCGATGACCTCATCCCTGATGAGATGACTAAACTGCTTGGGATTCAACCATCACATTCCTTTGCACGTGGCGATGAATACGTCGGCCATATCAACTTAACAGAAAAGGGCGTCAGGACTCGGGAGCATGGCGTGTGGCAAGTAAGAAGCGAGGAGGTCGTTAAATCAGATGACTTACAAGATCACGTTGATTACCTCATTGACTTGCTCAAAGGTAAACAGGCAGAAGTGAAGACGCTCCTTGCCGACCCGGACTATTATCTGGATATTCGTTTTTGGGTTGAATGGCCCGGCTATATCCATTCATTCGGTATCCGGTCCGAATCAATCTCTTTTCTTACTTCATTCTGCCGAGACTTTAACTTTTCAGTGATAGGCGCCCCGGATGAAGATGAGTAGAGATAGTTCAAGAGAAAGCTGCCGAGGTCCGCAGCTAATTGAGTTGTAGAAATGCTTGCATATCTAATCGATAGTTAGTTGAATTGGGAGGCGGTGAAGGCGTCGGCTTCGGAGTTGTGCCATTCTGAGGCGGGTTTGGCGAGGTGGTCTTCGTAGTGATGCCACAGGTCGAACCAGTAGGCGAGGAACTGGTATGGGGCGTATGGCTTGTAGTGTTTATTGATTTTCTTGTCGAGACGTTTGTAGCCTGCGGGTTTGTCGGGGCGTTTGAGATCGTGCGTCTTGCAGAAGTAGCGATAGGTTTCCGAATCAATGGGGATATGGTTGTAGTGCGAGAGAAGTTGACAGAGGTTGGCTGCGGCGTATGGGCCTATCCCATGAATAGAGAGGAATTTTTTGTGGAGTTGATCGGTGGTGAGTGAGGGGTCTTCGAAGTCGCGGAGGTTTAGATCGCTGTTGACGATATTGCGTGCGAGTTCGATGATGCGGGAGGCACGATAGCCGACTTTACAAAGGTTTTTAAGCTCTGTTTCAGTCAGGGCGGCAAGTTGATTTGGTGATGGGAATGCACCGCGGCCGACGTTTTGAACGAGAAGTTTGTTCATGCGAATGGTGTTGGGCCAAGTGACGTTGCAGGTAGTGATGGTTTTGATGATGTCTTCGAAGAGGTTTGGTGAGCGGAGAAGGCGGCCGAAGTGTTTGCGTGCAGCTTGAGGATGGAGGTTATGAAAACGTGTGAGGTCTTCGTCGAGACGGAACATGCGACGGAATGCGTTTTTAATGTGTGCGAGTTCGAGGTGTGTTGCGGGGTGATTTGTTTTGATGCAAAGGCGTGGTGTTGCGGTGTCTTTTTTCTGGAAGATTTGCGCAATGAGAAGGCGGTTATGTGAAAAGCGGAAGGGTCGGGTGAAGGTTTGTGTGATGGGGTTCCAATGGTTTGGTGAGAGGATGAAGAAGCCATAGGAACAGACGGTGTGTGGTAGTGAGAAGTTTGAGGGGGTGGCGAGGTGGAAGTGAGAACGTTTGTTGAATGATGCGATCTGTTTTGCTTCGCTGGAAGTGATGAAGCGTGGGAATGGAAGGGTAGACGCATCGTAGGCTGATTGATGGCTGGCGGAGAGCATCTGTTTCATAGGTCACCACATAGGTTATAAGGCGTAAAAGGTCGTTAAAAACGTATGCTGTGTCTATATGAATGATATGGATGAAATGATGGGTCTTAAAGGAAGATGAGGGGAAATAACGATTGTTTTTTATATTAAGAGTCGGGGCGTTTTATTTGCGGTGTACGGGGGGAAGCGTGGGGTTTTTGTAGTGATGCATGGAGTGTTGATTGGACCAAGTGTTGCGTTTTTTGTTTTCATGAAAGAAGAAACGCTCAGGACGGACGGTGAGAATGTTGGAATCCGGGTCGAAGGCGATTTGGCAGCGAGCGAGTGAGGTGGGTGATTTGTAGGGTTTAAGGCGACGGCCATCGGAGGTAAAACGGGAGCGACATTTGTGGCACTCGAAGCGGTAAGAATCGCGATCGAATGAGAGAAGGTTATTGTCTTTGGGGCAACGTGCAGCGAGGGCGACGAGCATGTCGTGGTCGTTGGTAACGAGGTAGACTTCGTGTTTATCGAGGTAGTCGGTATTGATGCCGGGGGTGATGTATTGGTCGGGTGACCCGATGTTGAAACGAGCGGTTGGGATTTCGACGAGCGTTTTGTTATTAGGTGAGCCTGGACCAAGTTGGCGGCCTGGAACGAGGGCGAAGAGGATGTATGCGAGGATTGCGATGAGGAGGATGGCGATAGTGATGATGGCGGGCTTGGGGAGATCCATGCGGTTCATGTTAATGTGAAGAGGATGGGTGGTCTAGGTTGCAATATGAATAGTGATGAAAAAGAAAACCCACACGAATGATTGTGTGGGTTGGGTTGGTTTTGTTGTTGTGTGCTTTTAGTTGTGTGCGTGAGTGGGGGTAATGTGATTGTAGAGTTCCATGCATTTGATGGCGGCGCCGTCCCATGTGAGTTTGCGGAGTTCGAGGTCGGCTTGCTTGCGCAGCTCGGCGGCGAGTGGTGGGCGGATGACGACGTTGACGATGCGGTCGGCGATGGCGTGAGTATCCCAGAAATCGACCTTGAGTGCGTGGCGTACAACTTCGGCGACGCCTGAGGTTTTGGAGACGATGACGGGGACGTCTTGCCGGATGGCTTCGAGTGCGGCGATGCCGAAGGGCTCGGAGACTGAGGGCATGACGTAGACGTCGGCCATTTGGAAGACACGTTGAACATCGTTACCACGAAGGAAACCTGTGAAGAGGACCTTGTTGCCGATGCCGTGCTTGGCGGCGAGTTCGATGATCTCGCGAGTCTTGTCGCCTGAACCTGCCATGATGAATTTGATGTTGTCGATCTTCTCGAGAACTTTCTTGGCTGCTTCGACGAAGTATTCGGGGCCTTTTTGGTGCGTGATACGACCAAGGAAGAGGGCGATTTTGTCGTCCTTGTCGATGGTGCGTGGACGGACGGCTTGGAGTGGGGTTGTGATGCCGTTGTCGATGCCGTTGTAGACGACGTGGACCTTGTCTGAGGGGACATCGTAGCGGTTGCAGATGATGGACTTAGTGAGGTGTGAGACAGCGACGATGGCTGTTGCGGCTTGCATGCCTTCTTTTTCGATGGCGTAGATGGCTTGGTTAATGTCTTCGCCTGCACGGTCGAATTCGGTTGAATGAACATGGACGATGAGTGGGAGGCCGAGGGCGTGCGAGGCTGCGATGCCGGCGGGGAAGGTTAGCCAATCGTGTGCGTGGACGATGTCGTAGTCTTTTTTGCCACCACTGCAGAGGTCTAGCGCGAGGGCTGCGTAACGTTTTGCGGCAGCGTAGATGTCACCGTCGTATTCAACTTCGGAGCCGGGCTCGTGGGAGACGGCGTGAGAAGTTGGAGAGTCGGGGTATGAGACGAAGCCGGGACGTGGTGAGGTGCGGATCGCTTCACCAGCGGTTTTGGTGGAATGACGTTTGTCGTACTGCTTGGCCATCTCGGTGGGCGGAGCGAAGAAGGATGAGGAGGCTGAGGGTTTGGATTGCTGATATGGGGCTGGCACCTTAGCGGGGATTGCCTGGAAGGTGACGTGTGAGAAATCTTCGGTTGCAGGTTCTGATGGTGCGAGCTGCTCGTAGGTGAAAGTCGCGGCCACTTCTTCAGCGGATCGTTTACCGGGGGGGCTACCTGTTGGTTTAGCTTGAGGCGCGAGTAGGTTAACGTGAGAAGTAATTTCAGAGTCAATTGCTTTGGGCAAGACGAATGTGATTTGCGCGCCACAATGGCCTAGGGCTTTTGTGAGTCCGTGACAGGCGGTCCCGAGACCACCGGCGATGAAGGGAGGGAATTCCCAGCCTAACATGAGTACCCGCATTATGATTGCTCCCAATAAACGTGTTCACACGATCCGGAAATTGCAGCGTATGCAGAGCGTGAACAAGCGTAGGGTTGTTGAGTGTTACCGTATTGAATCGCTACATTAAACGAATTTCCGACGTTTAAATGTTTGGATTCACACACCCGCTGCCGTTGTGTACCGCAGACAGCTTGAGCAGAGTTCACGAGCCGATTGTATGGCGCGTGAGGTTTATCGTTTCGTGTGAAGGTCAGCGTTACATCCATGGTCCGCCACCAAACCGAAAAGCTATCAAGTGTTGAATAGCTGTACACCAATTTGCAGTCATTTGAACAAAGCAAGACAGGCGGGGAGGTTGTCACAAAGTGACGGACTGCATGATGTCGCAGCGCACACGTTGCGTTAAGCGTACCAGCGCGGGGGAATATTTCAATTAGGGTGCATATCTTTTCCGTATTAAAGAGGTGAGATGATGATGAAAAAAGGGTGAGCTAAGGATGAATGCGTATCTTGATGTGGTGAGGGAAAGAAAAAAGCCAGACGTTTGCCTGACTTTGAGTGAATTCTTAGATGGGTTTTAATTGTGTTTAATCTTCGTCTTCGCCGGTCATGTCGCCGAGTTCGACGAATGCGAGCTGATATGCGAGCAAGAGGTCAGCGACCTGTTTAATGAGTGATGCGTTATTGAGATCGGATTCGCTACTGAATGCGATGGGTGTACGGAAGATGTAGCACTTTTCGTCATCGCGGAAGTGCTCGAAGTTGTATTGGGTTTGGGATGAACCGAGTTCAACAAGCTCATCTTCGAGGAGTTCTTCGAGTTTGTCGCCTGTGTGCATGAGGTCAGCTTCGACGGACTCGCTGAGCCAACGGTCAGGTGTTGAGAGAACGACATATATATTGTCAGCTTCAATGATGATCTGATACAGGGCGGGGACGTCGTGTGGGGCTTCGCAATTGAGTGTCACGTCGCTTGCGACAATGCTTGCGAACTGACTGTTTGGGGCGATGGCGTCTGCGACGGCGGCGAAAAATGTTGTGTGTGCTGTGGTTGTCATGATTGATATTGTATTGAACTGGTGTTTATGGTGTCGCGAATGATACACAGGCGGTTCGCGGCTGATGTGGGACAGGATATCAGGGTGAAAAGGCAGCGTCTAATGCGTGAGTGGGTGCGCGGTGATAGCGATGTGAGCGGGTAACTAAGGATTAACTTGTGGTTTGGGCGGGTGGAAAGATTAGACCCCGACGACGGTGATGCCTGCTTCATTGGCGGCTTCGATGACGGCTGGCTTGTCTGCGAAAATGACCTGATTGGTTGCAACGACGAGACATGCCCCGCCAGCGGCTTCGAGGTTTTTGATGGTTTGGATGCCGACGGTTGGAACGTCGAAGCGCATGTCTTTATTGGGATTAGGTGCTTTGAGGAGAATGAAGCCACCGGTGCGGCAGAGCTTGCCTGCACGTTTGATCATGGCATCAGTGCCTTCCATTGCTTCGACTGCAATGACTTCACGGTTTTTGACGGCAATGGCTTGGCCGATTTCGAGATCGTTCATACTCATGAGGATTGGCCAGGCGAATTTGATGTCGGCTTCTTGCGCGGTAGTGAGGCCACGTTTGGTCATGACGCCTTGCGAGGCCATGTGTTCGGGGATGTATCGTGTTGAATCGATGAGTCTGACTCCACAGTTTTCCATCTCATCTGCGACAGCAGAGAGGAGTGTTTGGGAACGGCGGTCGTGCCTAAGGTTACGATACCAGATTTTAGCGGCTCTGAAATCGGGGATTTGACGGAACATGCCAAGTGGGTCGTACATACGAGATTTACGTACGCGGCCAATCATAACGGCTTCCTGGGCACCGAATTTTCGTAGTTGTTTGCACCACTGGCCGATGCGGACGAGGCCGACGGGGGCGAAATGGTCACATAGAGAGGGGAGATCGGGGTCATATTGTCCCGCGAGGCCGACACAAGCGACTTTGCGGCCGACTGCGCGCATACCTTGTACTTCGAGAATAGGCATGCGTCCTTGCCCGGCGATGAGGCCGACGGGGGGTAAATCTGGGGAGGTATGAACCTGAGACATGCGCACATGATACGCGAAAAGGGGGTTAGGGCGTCAAGTAGGGGTATGTGGGTATGGGTGGGCTTGAAGAAGAGAAATAGATTACTGGAAGTATTCGAGAATGATGTATGTGGTTAAAAGTGAGACGGGGCAACTGAACCAAGTTATGCATGCCCAGAACCAACGAGCGTGATTGTTTGAGCGGATGAGTTTTGAACGATTGCGGTACCAGATGTAAATGGGTACACAAAGTAATGCGAAGAATGCGAGTGAGCTGGTGACAATTTGGATGAAGCCGGGGCCGGGGTTGTCGATGAAGTAAATGATTGTGATTAGAGCAGCGAAGAGGAGGGGGAAACCTGCTGAGATGGAGAGTGCAATGAGGCCAACAACGAAGGCGGCGAGCTTGGGCGTTTTCATGGCGACTTGAAGTTTGAGTGCTTCGCCACATTCGGGGCATGTGTCAGAAGTGATTTTGTGGATGTTGTAATCACATGACGGGCAATGATCTTCTCTAATCGCAAGATAGTCGAGAAGGAGTTTTTGATCTGTGTGTGATGATTGCGTTTGATCGGTCATGTGTGATATGGCTTTCGTTAGAGATTGTAAAAATAATCGGCTATGTAGAAGGTTAGAAACAGGCTGCCGAAACTGATGGGGGGAAATAAGCATGTGGCGAGGGCGGCACCCCAACGATTGGTGTTTGACTTTGTGATGAGTTTTTCTTTCGCTTTGAGCCAGAGGAAGAGTGGGATTATGAAGATGGCAGCTTGAATGAGCATACCTAAAGCAAGTATGCCAACATCACCTAACTCCGCACGAGCTATCCATAGCCAAATAGCGGCAAAGAATGGTAGCGCGATGCTGATTGAAATACTGACGATGCCTAAGGTGTATGCGCCGAATTCTGTTACATCTTCAAATGCTAAACTGATTTGAAGTTCCTGCTTACAGCGTGGGCACGTGCTTGATGCGATTTGATACAAATCGTACGTGCAAGAAGGACAGCGCAAGTGACGATGCTTGCACATTTCAATGAGGTATTGCGAATCGCTGTTTGATGATGATGGGGATGACATATCTGTTCCGAAATATTGCTAATTGCAGGTTTTTAAATGTCATTCATTACAACGACAAGGAAAAGAATCAAAAAAGATAAGGGGCATGCGATAATGTGAAAGAAGATTATCAAAGGTAAAGCGGCGCGGTATTTATTGAAGTACAGGTGATGATATTTACACCATAAAAATAGGGGTATTGCAAAGAACAGGCTTTGAGCAACTGTGTATGCAACAAAGCTGAGATAAAAAGTACCGGGGGAGATAACGAGCGTGCACAAGCCGATGACGAGGAGGAGGAATGGGATCGCGAAAGCGAAGCTAAGGTTAACGATGCCGAGGACGAATGGGATATGATGAGGATGTTTGGGGGTGATGTGTAAGTGTAAATTTTGGCCACATTCTGGGCAGTTGGTTTTGGTGAGGTTGCGAAGGTTGTAATTGCATGAAGGACAATGAACATCTCTATTCTTGAAATAGTTCAGAAGGTATTGCGTTTCCCGTGATTGTTGAGGGGTTTGTGTTTTCATGTTGGCCGGAAGTTAGGGGTGTTGGCGTGATTGTAACATGATGGGATTTTATGGTGTGAGGGAATGTAAAAAAAGCCGCGTTTGAATGCGGCTTGTTTTATTTAAGATTGGATTGAGCAATTATTCGTTTAGAAAAATTTGCAGCTCGGTGCGGTTATCTGGGGAATCGAAATCAATCCAGATTGTATATATTTCGCGTCCGTTGCCACATTCAAAAGATAGGTTGGCTTCGGTTGCAAGCTTGTAAAATTGCTCCCAAGCCTGCGCGATATTGGCCATACTGCCTGCGTATTCGATTGATACAACTTTTTGCGGTGGTAATTGCTGTAACTGAAACTCATCTGAATCGACGGTAAGTCCTTCTTTTGAAAGAACTGGGATGGCAATAATGAGGTTCATGTGGTCTGGTTTTTCTGAGGGGCCATACTGAAATATTGCAGGGCCAGAGATACTGGTATCGAGTTTGCTATTGACGAAGTCAAAAATCTTAGGCAGGATTTCACCTGCTAATGATGGGATTTCTGCAAACGTAACATCCCGGGTATATGCTAGAACGGTAAATTGTGGGGCATCTTTGACGACCAAAGGGTTAGTAATAGTCATTGATTAAACCTATTGCTAAATGAAAAATGACACAGGCGAACAGACAATTGTTTTAGCCTGAAAAATTACTTTGCTACTGCGATTTGGATTTCAGTGAGGTTTTGCGGTGAACTATAGTCGATCCAGTTATGGTAGATCTCACGAAAATGAGATTGATTGAGTGACATTTGGCATTGCTGAGCTTGTTCTGAGATTTCCTGATAGGTTGAGCAGATGTTTTCCATGGAGCCGTGATGCTCGAGTGTAACGCAAGCGCATTCCGGGATTTCGCAAATGTGTATTTCAGGGGAGATACCATCAATTGGGCCAAGCGTTGGGCCTGACTCGACCGGGAGGGCCATGGTGAGGTAGGTTTGTGAGTTTACTTCATCAAGCGAACCATCGTAAACGAATGTACATGCGCCAGTGATTTTTGCGTTGATTGATTCGGCAGTCTGGTAGAGGTAGGGAACGCATGCCTCAGCTGTGGGGGAGATCTGATCGACAGAAACCTTGCGGGTTATGGCGATAGCTGTGATGACTGGTACTTGCTTATTGGCGATCATTTGTTGATTCTGCATGATATATCCCTTCTTTTCCCTTATTACGCTTCAATGACTCATGACGGACTCGATGAAATGTGAGAAATTGAAACGTGATAACACAGGTTAATCGTGAACATTATGCTTCGGCTTTCTGCCGGTTGTATTTGATTGAGCAAGAATCAATATATCTACTATCTAATCAACGATTAGTTGTATATTCGTTTATTTTGAATTGAAAACAATAACCAGAAACTCAATTTATGTTCTCTTATCTATTTGTATATATTTGTTTTATGCCCTGCCCTGCGGGTAAACGCAATGAGTGATTTCCATAAGTTGGGGTGGCATGCGCTGGCATTGCGATTGGGACTATATTTGTGCACTACTTTTAAATACATTTTTAGTACATAGTTAGCAAAAAAAGAGTTTTTATATTTTGGGTATGATTGAAGTTAAGGCAAAGTGACAGCAATTCGAACGTTGTGGTTCGAATTGCCATATTGAGTTGTTTACAAGAATTGATGATACGAACTTAGTAGGTACGGATGACGCCGATGACGGTACCTTGGATCTGAACACGGTTGGCATCAACAATGAGTGGTTCGTAATTATCGTTGGCTGGTTGCAGACGGACTTCGCCTGTCTTTTCGTGGTAGAGCGTTTTGAGTGTGGCTTCATCATTGTCAACGATTGCGACGACGGTTTCACCGGTGCGTGCTGTGTTGCGACGCTGACATACGACGTAGTCGCCGTCTTGAATGTGCTCGTCAATCATGGAGTCGCCACGCACACGGAGAACGAAGGTATTATCGCCGGGTGAACGTGATGCAAACAGTTCTTCGAGGTCGAGGTGTTCACGTTGTTCGACAGCTTCGATTGGGATACCCGCTGCGATGGTGCCGACGAGTGGGAGGCGTGTGTTTTTTGATTCATCAGGCAACTGCAGATTTGGAGCAAGCCTCAAAGAGCGAGCCTTGTTCGCATCGCGTTGAAGTGCGCCTTTTTTGATGAGTGCTTCGACGTGTTCGAAGACGGTTACCTTGGAGACGCCCAGATCGTTTGCGAGTTGCTGCATTGTTGGGGAATAGCCCCGAGTCACGCGATAGTCTCGGATCATTGTGAGGATCTGTAGTTGTCGAGGTGTGAGATTCATGAGAGCTCTCCTCAATGGCCGCGGCGAGAAGTTGTGCGCGGCTGTTGGTTTGAGGCTGAGTTAGCCGCATGTGATGTGGCTGCTCAACCAAGTCTGGTGTTACGGGCTCGGTCTTAACTGAAGCAGCCTGTAGCGCGATGACCTGATCATGCAGACGAGTCATTTGGCGATACTGAGCGTTCAGCCAACCGATCAACAGCGCGTATATGCTGAGATCGGCATTGCGATGCCCTGTGTTCTTCGGATTGTCCATACCAATGCGTGGCTGAGGTTCGACATGCTCAAATGTATCTGAGCTGCGTCTACTGGATACTTGGGCGTCTGAGTCAGCGTGACCTTCATCGGTAACTCTAAACGCATCCGAGCGAGCTCGCTTTTGTTTGCGAGGCCAACGTGCCCATGATGCAAAAGAGCCACCTGATTCGGTGTCGCTACTGGTTCCGGTATGCCGCTGAATGCCTCTGCCTTTGACAGCATACCGTGTCACGTAGTCCCCTCCAGGTCCGAGCATTACAAGTGGGTTTGCCATTTTATATCGCTTCCATCGTGCTTAGTATCAACGTAACCCCAATATATTGTGGGGCTGATTGCTTTCGTCGATACTTTTTTCGACGTCTGAAGCGGCTCGGCTTGAATGTTTATTAGACATTCTGTTTGGGTAATGTTAACCAACCAACACCCGAACGTCAAGACTTTTATCCAAAGTTATTAGCATTAGGCATTTATGTGATATTCGGACGATAAACGGCTATGCAAAAAAGACTTATTATCGGACTAATCTTGAGTATATTTGAGCGAAACCACAAAAAAAGCGGTGACAGAATGCTGTCAGTTTGAATGCGAGATGACTTCAAGAAACACCGAGCTTCTTCTGAATTTGCTCAAGCGGGATGCCTTTGGTTTCAGGCATAATGAAGATAACCCAGATAAGTTGCAGAACCATCATGACGGTGTAGAAGGCAAAGATGATGCCGCCGGAGAATTCTGCGATCAGGGGAAAGGTCCATGAGATAAGGGCAGCCATGATCCAATGCGTGAATGCACCAAGTGATTGGCCTCGAGCACGAACACGGTTTGGGAAAATTTCACTGATGAAGACCCAGATGACAGCACCTTGGCCGAAGGCGTGGGCTGCTATGAAGACAAAGAGTGAAATGAGCACGATCATGTTACCAGTGGGTGTGAAATCGGCACTATACGTAAAAAATGCAGTAGCCACGGTGGCGAGACTGACGATATAGCCGATGGAGCCGACAAGCATAAGGGTTCGCCTTCCAAGAAAATCTATCACCAGCAGCGCAAGCATTGTGAAGATGAGATTGACGAAGCCGATGGCGACCGCTTGAAGAAAAGCTGCGTTCGAACCTGCACCTGCGGACATGAAGATTGATGGCGCGTAATACAGAATCGCGTTGATACCAGATAGTTGATTGAACATTGCAATAGCAACAGCTAGTGAGATTGGTACTGCGTATTTACGTTGTAAAAATCGCTCTCGAAGTGAATGATGTTTGATGTCGAGGGAACTTGAAATTTCGCTAACCACAACATCGAGATTATCGTTGTCTGAGCCAAGTTTAAGAAGTATTGATTTTGCTTCATCGACTCGCTGCTTACTGATCAGCCAACGTGGGGACTGTGGAACAGCAAATAACAAGAGAAGAAATGCAGCAGCAGGCAATGCTTCGATGCCAAACATCAATCGCCAATCAACGTTGCCGATATCAATCACTTTGATAATATAATTGGAGAAGAATGCGAGGAGGATGCCGAACACAATGTTGAATTGGGTCAGCGCAACAAGCCTACCTCGATATTTCGCAGGTGCAATTTCAGCGATATACATCGGCGACAGAACAGATGCGCCGCCGACACCCAGCCCGCCAATAAATCTAAAAAACACAAAAGAGTACCAGTCCCAAGCGGCCCCCGATCCAATTGCTGATATGAGATAAAGCAGGCCGATGACAAAGAGCATTGTGCGGCGGCCGTACCAATCAGCAGGCTTACCAAAAATCAATGCACCGAAAATCGTGCCTATCAAGGCGACGGCAACAGTAAATCCTAGTTCGAAACTATTAAGCACAAAAACACTGCGAAGGTCTTCAACTGCGCCAGAAACAACAGCGGTATCAAAGCCAAAAAGCAATCCACCAAGTGCTACTACGAAAGAGCACCATAAGACATACGAAGTATGTCGATTGGAAACAGTCATATTTTTTGCCGCCCATTAATCTTTAAGTTCTGGAGCAAAGCCACGACGCATCGTATTTTCCGTGCAAACTCGTGGAACAGTAAACTGACGCAGGTAATACGCACCGCCAGCTTTTTCTCCCACTCCAGATAGACCAAACCCACCAAATGGTTGCCGCGAAACAAGCGCGCCAGTAATCGACCGGTTGATATACAAATTACCAACACGAAATTTCTCTTTCGCTAACTTCAAGTTGGAAGGTTTACGGGAGAACACGCCACCGGTTAGTTTATAGTTCGTTGCATTCGCAATTTTTAAAGCATGTTCAAAACTATCTGCCTTAATAATTGCAAGAACTGGGCCAAAAACTTCTTCATTCGCTATTTTGTGATTCTGATTAATGCCTGTATAAATATGTGGCGCGACGTAAGGTTTACCTACACGATCTTCCAGGCCATCGGGTACATTCAAACCTATCGCAAGCTTACCTTCCTTTTTTCCAACCTCAACATAATGTTTCACTTTTCCAGCAGCTGCTTCATCAATCAACGGCCCAACATCAGTTCCGGGCTCCATTGGATCGCCAACAATCAACGTCTTCGTTGATGCGACTAAGCGATTTACAAACTGATCGTAAATTTCTTTGTGCACAATACAGCGGGAGCAGGCTGAGCATTTCTGTCCTGAAAAATCAAATGCAGAAGACCGTACACCTATCACTGCCTGATCCAAATCCGCTGAATCATCAACAATAATTGCATTTTTCCCACCCATTTCACTAATAACACGCTTTACAATCGATTGGTTTGATTGCGTATCATAAGCTGTGCGAATAATGTCCAAACCCACCTCTTTGGAACCTGTAAATGCGATGGTCGCAACTCTTGGATCTTTCACTAGAGCAGCACCGACTGTTTCACCAACACCCGGTGCAAATAAAAGAACCTGACGTGGCACACCTGCTTGATGCATAAAATCCACAAGAATTTTTGCAATATAAGAGGTTTGCTCAGCTGGCTTGAGTATAACTGGATTACCAGTAACCAATGCGGCAGCAACCATTCCTGTTGCGATCGCAAGCGGAAAGTTCCATGGCGAAATAACAACGGTAATACCACGTGGCTCTCCCCAATGCTCATTCAACTCACCTGGATAGCTGCCTAATTTTTCTGGTAATGACATTTCAACAGCGCAACGTGCATAGAACTGTAAGAAATCAATTGCTTCACAAACATCTGCATCTGCCTCTCGCCACACCTTACCCGATTCTTTGATGATGATGCCGGATAAATAATCCCTGCTTTGTCGTATAATCTCTGCAGCGCGCAGTAGTTTCGCAGCACGCTGGTACACAGCAATTGATCGCCAAAATTCAAATGAAGATTCAGCAGCATCAATCAATTTTATTGCCTGAACTTCATCGATAAAACGAACTGAATTAATTGTACTTTTATTAATTGCTTTACTAAATGAATCGCGTTGCTGTTTATCAGAGAAATCACGCATCGGCTCATTTCGAAATTCATTTTGTTGATTCTGACGCTCTTCAATCAACATTGAACCTGCAAGCCGATTCTCTGCAATCGTAGCATTATCTGATTTATTCGGTCTAATCATTGCTTTGCTCTTTTATGTTCCAGATCAAGAATCTCATGTGGTGATTCTAGAAGAACGTTATCGGGAAGCCTTTCATGATCCCCTGCACGCAGCCATGATTCGTTCGATGTATTCTCTAATAGCCGCCTCACAAGATATGCCATGCCGGGCAAAAATTCGCCGACAGGCACGTATTCTCTCAGCCTGTAACCACGCTCAATAATTGCGACTTTGATTGAGTCAGCCATGCCATACAGCATCTGCATTTCTATCGCATTTTTAGGAAGTCCCTGGCTCTCAAGTGTACTCAAAACTGAAGCAATAGAACGAACATTGTGCGAACCAAGTGCTAAATGAATACCACCTTGACTGAGATCACGAGGAGTTGCTGTGAGTAAAAGATCTGCCACGCGCTCGTAGCACGCATCCGTTTCGTGCTTGTGCATCCACACAGGTATCTTCCAACCCATTTGTTGAGCATTAATCACCTCAAAATCCCAGTATGCTCCTTTTACTAAACGTACAGTAATTTGCCTTCCCGTTCTTTTAGTGAACTCTATCAAATTATGTGCATCATCTTCTGCAGATCGTAAGTATGCCTGCAACGCAATACCTGCTACAAAATTGTATTTTTCGCAACATTGTTTAAAAAACTCAATTGTCAAATCTTTGAGTGCATAATTTTCCATATCAAAATTAATAAGTGCACCACATTGTACAGCTTGCAAGAGAATTGGTTTAATGGCTTGATCTAGTTTTGCTAGAGTCCCTTCAAAATCCATTGGATCAGCTTTCGTTACCAATGAACTGATCTTTAAAGACAGATTTGTACGTGGCACATTCGCCAGCATCCCCTCTTCAAGAATTAGTTGTGCCTTCCAGCTTTTCGTAGCCGTACTCAACTGCTGTACAAGCTCAAGATATCGAACGCGATAAGCATCTGTCTCTTCTTCACTCAAACACTCTTCGCCAAGCAAATCGATACTGAAAGCAGTTTGTTTTTCCCACTGTTTTTCCAGTACAGGTAAGATTTCGTTTGCAGTCATCCCTGCAATAAAACGCTTAGCCATATGTTCAATTTGTTTACGGGTCGTCATAGCCACGGCTGGTCGAAATATCTTGCCTGCTTTTAATGCTGTCGCCATCCCTAATGGCAAATGCACTTCAGGTTGCAAAAGAAAATCTGCCAGATAGCCATAGACTTGCGATGAAGTATGTAGCGTTGGCAATGTATCCACAAAACGAAAAAGCTGAACCTTAAAACCATGATCTTTCATCGCCCAGTCCATCAGTTTTTCCGTTGCAGAGAAAGCTTGCTTTGCTTCATGCTCATGCATCGCAGCAAGTAACTCACAACCAATCTGCATGATGCGCTGTTCATCATAAACAGACACATCAGGTATCCGATTCATATTCTTGTGTTTTTGTTGACTGGAAGGATGATCAACCACAAATCCACACCTTTATCTCAGTAGTCGCGCACACCGCAACATACATGTGTACTAAATAAGTTACAGCAAATACTATTACCAAGTACCTATCAATGTTATCGCCTTAGTGACATTATTCATGTGATACATGCATACCCTTCCCCCAGACCTCATTCGTGCAAACATACTCGCACACTACATCCATACATGTTCGACTTTAAAACCAGTACAAAATACATTTACATCCTCAACCACGATTACTTACTGTACTGCTTCACATATGTTTCTAAATGCTCATTGAGAAGTTGAATCACTTCTTCTGCATTCTTAGCCCTATAAATACAATCGTCGGGAATGTCACGATAACGCACGCGCTCATCCAGACATTGCCCCGCTAAACGTCCTGCCCAGCCTTCACCTTCAATCGCAATCACGAGACGTCCGAAAATCCATGCAAAGCAAATCTCAGAGAGCGTACCAGCCGATCCACCTACAGCGATCACCGCATCTGACTGCGCAACGATTGCATTTCTCATATGCCCCAAGCCCGTTGGCACACCAACATCAACCCATTCATTCGCTTCACTTGCATCATGCCCCATCAAATAGCCAATCACGCAGCCACACTCATATTGTTCCGAGTTATGCGCACCTTTCGATACCGCTTCCATCACTCCACCACGCCCACCACTCACAACATAATATCCATGATCAACCAGTTTCTTACCTAATTCATAAGCAAGAATATACTGCGATGTATCTTGTTCAACATCGCCATCCCCTATAACTGAAATTTTAAATCGCGTCTTCATAACTCAATAATTTCTCACATACCCCACACAATGTTATTTATGATTTATATTCTATCGGCTTCATAATGCGCATAAAAAATCCCTGATAACTTCAGGGATTTTAGTAATATTCTCATTCAACTATCAAGCTGCTTTATCCTGTGGCACATCAATTATAAATCGCTCAACCAAAACCTGCAGATACTCAGCTTTCTCAGATAATTGTGCCGCAGCAATCGCAGCTTGTCCTGTTCCTTCAGTAACCTGTCTCGAAACCACTGAAATCTGTTCAACTGATCGTGTCACTTCACTACTAGCTGCTGATTGTTGTTCTGCAGCAGCTGCGATTGATTGAATCATTGCTGCTACATCGTTTGCACCGGATACAATCTTGTTCAAAGCTTCACCAGCTTCTGCAGCCTGATTCGCCCCTTCTTCAACTTGAACCGTACCATCTGTCATTCTTTGAACAGCTTGCTTCGTATCAATCTGAATTTGATCAATGGATTTTGCGATCTCATCCGTCGCTTTGGTCGTACGGTCAGCAAGCTTCCTGACTTCATCAGCTACTACTGCGAAACCACGCCCATGTTCGCCCGCTCTCGCTGCCTCAATCGCTGCATTCAAGGCAAGTAAATTTGTTTGATCTGCAATATCATTAATAACACTTACGATCTCGCCGATTTGCTCGCTTCTTGAACCAAGCTGCTCAACAGAAGTCGCTGAAGTATTAACCGCGCCACGAATACTGTTAATTGATTCAATGGTTTGCTCAACAACAGTACCGCCATCTTCCGCAACCCGTCCCGATTCACTAGCAGTATTCGCTGCATCTACTGATTTTCTTGCAACTTCAGTTACTGACGCTGACATTTCCTCAACAGCTGAACTGATTTGCGTGATCTGCGATGTCTGTTCATCCATGCTGCCCGCCACTTCTTCATTTGAAGCTGCAATTTCAGTTGCAGCAGATGCCACTTCATGTGTCGCATTATTAACTTCATGAATGATTTCGCGGAAGTTGCCAACTAAACCATTGAAGTAATTACCAATCTCTGAAATCTCTGTACTTCCCTTAACTTCAATTTCTTTCGTCAGATCACCCGTTGATACAATCTGCATCGTTTCGACTAACTCATCAATAGGCTTTTTAATAATCTTACGCATGAGCCATGTAAAACCAAACACAACCAGCACAACAATTGGCAGAGTAATCAATATACCCAACCATCTTGCTGAAGCGACCTGTGCATCCACGCCATCCAAAGACATCACAACATGATACGCACCATGCATATTCCCAACCTGCCAATTTTCCATTGCAAAACCGATCAGGTCTTTTCCATCACCCGACAAAGAATCAGCAGGATCACCATGACACATCATACAATCCTGTGTCAGTTTAATTGATCGCATGTAATGAAGTTCATTTCGCTCTTCATTAACGCGATGAATCGCCTCACCACCTGATTTCCCAAATTGCTTTTTCAGATCATCTAACAAATTTGCTTCGAATGAGCTTGGCACTACTGAATTATCAGTATTTCTGGCATCATATGCTGCAATTCTAAATTCAATATCTTTATCACGTTCAGATGCTTTATTCGCAGCAGTCCAACCTGAGACGACTGGAATTGCATAAAAGAACTTCGCATCTGTATAAGGCCTCCCCTCCTGCTTCACCTTCTCAAGATCACTCAACAAACCATCCATGTCATACGTGCCAGCATCAATCAAGCGACTCACGTGATTCTTGGTTTCATCCGCCAAGGCTGTAAACGCTGAAGCTTTTTCAACCATGGATTGTTCAGCACGAGCATGAAAGCTCTTATCAAAAACTACAAAGTTCACGACCAAAACCAACACGATTGATACAACTGTTAAACCAATCAATCGAGGTCCAATACCCAAAGACATCATACGCTTTAACATGTCATCTCCTCATCATTACAAGCGTCTAATTCATCACCACATATGTATTGCTGCATCAAACCTGGCGTTTTAATGCTCAATCTAGCCAGCTAATAATCCAATGAGAAATGACTGTGTTCCGGAACAAGCTAGCCAACCGTGAGATCGACATATCAGCAAATCAACTTAATCGTTTGCATGTATACAGCTACGCCAACCGTAAATAAATACTCTTACACCTGCTGTCTTCCATTTGTTTACCAAGAAATCATATCAAAACCATAAGCCACTTTTTATGCCATACCGATAATTGGAAACCACCTAATTTATCGGAACACGATTCTCAACAGCCAATACCTATTTGATATTGAGACTGAAAAATCATCAAAACCGTATATGATATTTAACACAGCACCTCACATATGGCACAATGCTTTTACAATCATCATTAATCACAGAACTCCCGCACACACCGGACAAACAGCATGCATTTATATCTTCTCGCACAATCTACTCAGCCCAACAGCCCAATCGCATACGCGATCTATGTGCTTATACTCATCGTAATGCTCATGGTTGGATTCTGGATTCTTTCATTAATAATCAAACAACAACGCTTTCCCCTCCCAATCTCATTCCCAATGCTTCTTTCTCTCTACTTACAGAGAGTACCTTTAGATCTACTCAGCGACACAATTCTCATACTCAAAAAACACAATCGCTACATTGATCTCTACGCAATCATTCGCATCTATTTAAAGAACTGGGAAGAAATTGAAACCGCAGAAGATTTTGTAAAAATCATTGCTCCAGATATTGAACTGAAACATTTGCACTGGAAAAATGAAAACTCTTCAACAACCCCACCACCAGACAAACCCAAACAATAAAAAAGCCTTCATCTTCCGACAAAGGCCTTTGCTCTCCACTTCCATTATTATTCGTTTTATGCTTCTCTTCGACGTCGCATGACCAAGCCACCAACCATTAGTAAACCAGCCATCGCCGCTGTAGGTGTCGGAGTATGATAAGCTTCACTAATTGCCGCTGCACCCATATTGCCACCATATGCCGCATTCACGCCAATACGTGACCCCGCTTCAGTCAGGCCTATGACCAAGCCATCAATCGTGACTTCATCCTTCAACCCAAACTTCACGATAATCACTTCACCCGCATCAAGCGTTTTACCATTTGCCTTCAAGGCCAAACCCGTCAGCGTCCAACCCACATCCCTTGCACTATACCAAGCCTTATTATTTGACTTGCCATACTTCACTAAATTCGCAGATGAATTATTCTGAATCATAGGTGAAGCTAAATTAACAAAACTCGATAAACCACTTTCAAAGAAAATGTTGCTTACCGACAGATTTGCAGAAGATTCATTCATAAATGTGAAAACAGCACTGCCGTCTTCTTCAAAAACATCAATATTTAAATCAAACTGAGATGCATTCACATTCGAAGCTGACCAGTATGTGTTCATTTCAACTGTATATCCACTAGCAAAAGACATCTGTGCCATACACAGTGAAAGTACAATGCCAAACAGTGCATTCTTCATGATTAGTATCCCCATTCACAACTAACTTATAACCCCGCGTACAAGTTAGCTATATGACATGCCTGTTACAGCATGCTTACTCAAGCTACATTTTGATATGATCCCATACACTACTTCCAGATGCCCCTCCCTTCGGAACATCTGTTTATTCGAATGACAAACTTACCACAGAAAGGCCATCATGAAAACAGTAATTCACGCTAATAATCCTAAACACACAAACTCACAACAATTTCCAACCAACTTCAATTCAAATAAAGAATTACAATCACAACGTAAATCATTATTTGCAACCAAAAGTACTACAAACATGCCCTAAAATTTAAACATATATCATTCGTTATTATTAACCAAACATTGCTACTCACCGGTAATACCACCTAAATATTTCACTTGTAAAACAACAATTCAGTTTATAAAAATTAAGGCTAATTACCTAGTGACTGCTCGCACCTAGTATTTTCATTAATTTTTCAAATTACCCAAGATTTCAACAGTAACCAGCTCATAAAACTGATCACTACCACTGCAATTAAGTTTAAAGCCAATCCTTTTTTAGCCATATCACGTATATGCAATTGACCTGCACCAAACACAACCGCATTCGGAGGCGTCGCCACCGGCAGCATAAACGCACAACTAGCCGACATCGCAGCAGGTACCATTAATAGTAATGGATCAATTTCCATCGCCACTGCTGCTGACATCACAATTGGCAGAAACACATTAGCCGTCGCTGTATTCGATGTCACTTCGGTAATAAATGTGATCACCAAACATATCACCAGCACCACCCAAAACACGGGCAACCCTTCTAAAACAGTCAATTCCTCAGCAACTACAGCTGACAAACCCGAAGCTGTAAACGCCTTTGCAATCGCCAAACCACCGCCAAACAAAAGTAAAATTCCCCAGGGAATCGACACTGCCGTTTTCCAATCCAACAACCGCTGCCCCTTCCTTTCACCACTAGGTACAATAAACATCACAATCACCGCAAGTAATGCAACTGTCGAATCACCTGCTGTCGTTATCCCCGTCAATTTTGACCAGCCAATACCCGGCAGCGCCCTCGTAATCCATAACAAAGCCGTGCATGCCAAAACAATCAACACTCTTTTTTGTGCTTTACTCCATCCCTTCTCTGTTGGTAATTCAATTGTTTTTTTCAACTTCACGCCACGTGATAAATATACCCACGTGATCGCTAACAAAATCAAGGCTGTTGGCAATCCAAATACCATCCATTCATGAAACGCAATTTCTCTTCCTCCACCCTGCTGATACACAGCCAGCATCGCAATATTCGGCGGCGTTCCAATTGTCGTCGCCATTCCACCTATACTTGCCGCATACGCAATCCCTAACAGCAACGGCACGCCCAGTACATTGTCTTTATCATCTTCTAATACAGCGATAGCCACAGGCAACATCATTACTGCCGTTGCTGTGTTTGAGATCCACATTGAACAAAACGCTGTTGCGATCATAAATCCCAATATGATTCGTGAACCTGTATGCCCACCAACAATCGACAACACCGCCCCTGCAATCTTCCTGTGTGTCAATGTTCTTTCAGCCGCCTTCGACAGCATAAAACCAGCCATAAACAATAAAATAAATGTATGCCCATACGCTGTCGCAACCTCGCTATGAGACAACACACCGACTAACGGAAACACCGCAAACGGCACCAACGACGTCACAGGTATAGGCACAGCCTCACTCACCCACCACACCGCGCACAACACCGTCACACCCACCGTCCAACCCACGCCATAATCCAATCCCCTCATCACACAAAAACTAAACCCGATCGCCCCAAACACTAATCCCAATATCAGCCACACCACCTTCCAACTCGAACCATTCTCCTGATCTTGATTAAGATTCTGCTGTTCATTCAACTTAGTAACCTCAAGCATTGTCTATCAACCTATTAGATAGCCAATCGATTCAACCGCCACAACACAGGCAATGTCATGGTCAGCACAAACCTCGAATATACCTCCACATAAACCACTGTCATCGTGCGACTCACCCTAACTCCCCTTTTCTCTCCACACTCATCCATCTTTTGCATACAATACATCAGGAGAACCACGAGACCACACATGAACGATTCAAATCACCCTTCCAAACCAGCATCGCCGCGCAAACCTAACATCCGCAGCGTCATACTCCCCGCCGAGCATGGCGCGTGGGCCGCATTAATCGAAGCAATCCTCATGGGCTTCCTCGTATCATTCACTTGGCAATCCATCGTCGTCGCAATCAACGCAATCCTCCTCGGCCTCTGCCTCCAACCATGCAAAATCGTCTTACGGGGCCCCGCAAACAAATATCAAATTCCTCGCTATAAAGCCGCAAAAAAAGCCTTCGCAATCCTCGCACCCCTCAGCACCGCATTACTCATCTTTAACGTTTTACTCCCCGCAATCTCACCTTCTTTCGCACTCGTCTTACTCGTCAGCGTTCCAATGGTTCTCATACACTGGGTCTACGAATCCAACAATCAACCACGCCATCTACTCGCGGTACTTTCTGGCATGCTCGCTATCACAATGGTCGCACCAGCCATGGCCGCCGCTGACGCACCCAAAGCGGCCTTTGTGTCAACTGTCTTATTGATTCTGGCCGCAAGACAAATCTCTTCCATCTCATATGCCCGTCATATCGTCAGAAAATCCAAAGGCCTACCAGCTCCATATTCCTCCATCCTCACACTTCACCTCATCGGCCTTATGTGCATCCTCCTCATCCCTGCAATATCGCCTTCCATAGCTCAGTCCGTTCAAATCGCATTCCTCAGCATCTACGCCATCCTCTGCTTCCGCACGATCATCGGCCTCGTTATTCTCAAACAGCGTGGCTCCATCAAACCAAAAATCCTCGGCCTCACCGAACTTGCCATTGGTATCATCTACGTCATCAGCACTTCATACCTACTCAAACCTTACCCCTAATCAAACGCTGCTAATCAAACTACACGCGCATTAAAAAACGACTTAATCCTTAAAATCAGCCGTTTTTATATCTTTTCAGTTAATCATCCTGCCCACAACGTTCCGTCTTGCAGTGTTCATGCCCCCAACAAGTCACAAGCTTCACGCCTTCAGGCTCTTTCAAAAAATGTTCAATTACCACATCAACATCATCTTCATTAATCCCGCCCATGACCTTCACGCCCCATCGCTCCAACCCTCGCTTCGCTGGCATGCCAATCCCACCAACCAAAACTAAATCTACCTTCAACTCATCAGCAACCCACTTCGCAACATCATGGCATGCAACCTCCCCCTTCCCATACTCCTCTTGATCAACAACAGTCATCGTTTCTACATCAATCTCATACACTTTGAACAGGTCCGATTTCCCAAAATGCCTGGAAAAACGTCCTCTCATAACTGGTACGACAACACGCATGGCTGGCTCCTCATATAAAATCTACAACCACCCATTCTCGTCCTTTCAGCACTACGGATCAACACCTATTCCCAACTGTTGTAATTCGCCGCCTGCCAGCGAGGCCGATCCACTCTCGCCTCAACTGAAAACAGCAACAATGCTAATCTCTCACACAATCGATCACCCAAATGCCTATACAAATCGTAATGCTCTTCAATATCAGCCTTTATCGCATTCAAATCATGCCCTCCCTCTTTGATCCAAGAGCCGAATTGATCCACAATGTTCAATAAATCACGCTTCGTCCATTCAAAGTGATATTGCACACCCCAGCAACGCATCCCTACACAGAACATCTGATGCTTACACATCGCTGACCCAGCCATCACCTGCCCCTCCGTTGGCAGCTTCGTCACTTCATAACCATGTGTATGAAACTGCTTCGTCCGCCAAGGCAACCCATACAACATCGCATCCATCTTCCCGATAGGCGAAAGTTCAACATCTTCAAAACCCACTTCTGTCTTTTGCATTTTTCCGACCGCACCGCCCAAAGCTTTCGCAATCAATTGCGCTCCCAAACATACACCAAGAATCGGTAACCCTTGTTTATGCACCCACTTAACCAATGCTATCTCACACGCCAGATATGGATGTTCATCAATCTGATCAACATTCATTGGCCCGCCCAATATCACCACACCATCAATATCCCCATAATCCGTTGGCAATTCCTCGCCTGCATATAACTTTACAACCTTCAATTCCAACGAATTTTCTTGTAGAACCTCACCAATACGACCAGGTTTCTCTGCCTCATGATGCTGTACAATTAAAATTGCCATTTTTTATCCCTTTCTAACTCGCGATATAACACCAGAGTTGTTATATTTTGCACCACACATCAACATCAATACACATCACCCCTTAGTAACAACTAGTATTTTGCAACTTTCTTGCAGAATACCTTTTTATCGGGCCCCTGTCCGGTAATAAACACCACACCAATACTGAGAGATATGCTACTTAGTCTTTCTATTTACATACTCTCATTACCAATATTGTGCTTCACCTTAGTAATATGCCGATAAACAACAAACCTCAGTATCTGTACCTACAAATTTGTTATTATTAATTTCGAATCCAGACCCAAATTAATTTATTCAAACAGGGAGTAAACAGCATGGGACGTTTTACCAAGCATAGCCGTGGAGTTACGCTCACGACTACTGCACTTATCACCGCGTGGTTCTGCATGGGCGGCTCTTCGTTCGCAGACACACTCGAGTGGAACAACGATGCCGCGGGCAATCACAACTGGTCTGACGAAGAAAACTGGAATACTGACGAAACACCTTCTACCGGTGACGTCATCCGCTTCGATACAACCCAGAACTCAACTTACAACGAGAGTTTCGTCGACGGCAACTTTGACATCGATAACCTCGTATTTGGGCCTGGCACCAATCTTGTTGACCTGACCGTCGGTTCAGGCAACACACTCACCATTGATAACATCTCCAACTCTTCTGACAACGCTCAGACGATCAAGGGAGAAAGCGGTGCAACGCTAAAAGCTGGCGACGACCTCGTCATCAACGGCGACATCATTTTCGACGCAGCCGATGGTGACCTCGACCTCGCTAACCACACACTTGATATCCGTAACACTTCAAGCCTCGTCGTAGATGTCGATAACCTCGACAATGTCAAAGACATTGAGCTCGGTAACGGTTCAAGCCTCTCACTCAAAGTCGGCGACGATTCAACCGTCACAGCAACTGAACTCGACATGAGTGACAACGCAACGCTCAAACTCGACGGCGACTACAGAATGCGTTTCTCCGGCGAAGTTGAAGTCGAAGAAAACAGCACATTCATTCTCGACAACGATGCTGAACTCGTACTCGACGGCCAGATCACCGAGGACGAAAGTACCGACATCGAAATGACATTCAAGTCAGAAAACGGTGCTCGCGGTACGGTTTACATCAACAACAGTAACAACAGCTATAACGGCGATGTCATCCTCGAAAACACCAAGCTCGTCATCGGCAACGATAACGTACTCGGCGACGTAGACGACAACGACCTCATCATCAGAGATGGCGGCGGCCTCGCAACCACTGGTGACAACGAACTAGAGAACGACGTCACTGTCGATTCAGGCGATGGCTCAGCAATGACCATGACCTATGACGACGACGGTGAACTCGAACTCTCAGGCGACGTTGCATTCGACGCTGACGGTGTCACACTCAACAACCGTTCACTCGACAACGACGAAGACGACAGCAATATCGAACAAAACGGCACCCTGATCCTTTCAGGCACGACTTCTGGCGGTGCTCTCACAATCACCGGCAACGGTGTCACTCGCTTCGAAGCTGGCATGACTGCTGCCCACGCATCAACTGATGTCAACAGCGGCGTCCTCGTCAACGATCTTGATCACGACGATGCACATGCCATCACTCAGAGCGGTACTGGCATGGTCGCTCTCACAGACAATAGCCTCGATGCAACCTCAGGTGCATATACATTAGATGCAACTCACGGCCTCGCTTCTTCAAACAGTAAAGAAGCTGACGTCGATAATGTCATCACAAACGAAATCATCGTTGACCAAACTGCAAGCTTCTTCGGCGATGACGCAATCACACTCTCCGGTGATGCAACCCTCGACGATGGTGCTGGCTCAACCGTTGAATTCGACGTTGTCAATGACATGAAAGTCATCATGAACGGCAACATCGTCTACACCAACGCCAACGGCGAAATCATCAAGAAGGGTGAAGGCGAACTTCAGCTCAACAGCAGCACCGACGCAATCGTCGCTGACCTCACAGTCAACGAAGGTGAACTCCAAATCGGTGGTGCAGGCCTCATCGGCGACATCGTCATCAAAGACGAAGACAAATACGATGCAACCCTCATCCTCGGTGCTAACGAAGGTGCAACCATCGGCGGCGCAGCCAACAGCATCACAATCAACAACGGTTCAGTCATCGACCTCGCTGCTGACAACCAAATCGTTAGCTCAGGCACAATCAACCTCGAAGACACCGCTGGCACAATCAAGTTCATTAACGATGACGAAGTGGAACGCCACGTAACCTTCGAAGGTGACATTGACGCTAGCTCTGACCCAATCAACAAAACTTTCGACATCGATGAAAACTCAAACGTCGTTCTCAGCGGCCAAATCATCGACACCAACTACCTCGCTTCTGCCGATCCGAATAAGAAGATCGAAGACTTCAACGTCATCAACTTCACCAAGACCGGCCAAGGCACACTCACCATCGGCAACGACACAACCGTCTACGGCGGTAACCTCTCCGTCAACGCTGGTGAACTCTACCTCAACGGCCAAGGCATGGAAGGCGACGTCAACGTTTCAAGCGGCGCAACCTTCGGTGGTATCGGCCTTGTCGACGGTAACCTCACCCTCAACGGTGGTTTGCACGATCCAGGTTCTGCAGAAGACCAAATCGGCACACAGAGAATCGACGGTAACTACAACGCAAGTAATTCACTCATCGAAATCGACCTCGATTCAGATACTGATCAGCACGACAAAATCGAAGTCATCGGCGGCGACGACCATACCACCAATATCTCTGGTGCAAGAATCTACGTTGACGTTCTCGGCGATGGCACACTCGAAGATGGCGACGAATACACCATCATCAAAGCTGCTGACGAAGACGAATTCGAAGCGGGCGGCGTCACTTTCGACGACAACCTCTACTTCGTAACATTCACTGGCGAAGTCGACGACGACGAGTACAAGATCATTGTTAACGCTCAGTACGACTACGAAGGTACCGCACAAGGCGACAACACTTCTTCACTCGCCAACTCTGTCAATGAATGGTTCACTGACGACGTCGACGGCGATCGTAAGGAAGTCATCGACACACTCAACATCTCTTCAAGCCAGAAGATCTTCAACGACGAAATCAAGAAGCTCAGCCCTGCTCCGCTCGCACTCAGTGCTAGCACCGCTTTCGAATCTATCTCAAGCCAATCAAACCACGTCGCTGGACGTATGGCCGGCTTGCGTACAGGTACCGGTGCTTTCATTCACCAAACTGCAAGCAACTCAAACATCTCAGACTTCGCTGACGACCCTGACACACTCGCCCTCGCGATCGACACTCCAACCGAAATCGCTGACTGGTTCAACCAGAAGGACTATGCTGTCTGGGGTAATATCAACGGCGTCTACTCAAACCAAGACACTACTCAGGATCGTCTCGGCTACCAAGGCTACACCGCTAACGTCATCCTCGGTGCTGACACCAAGGTGAACGAAAACCTCATCCTCGGTGTACTAGGCTCCTTCGGCCAATCCAAAGTCGACTTCAACGATGATATCGCTCAAACTGATATCACTTCAATTCGTTCTGGTGTCTATGGCTCATACTACCTCACTCCAAACATCTACTTCGACTCCATCGCTTCACTCGGTTACAACTGGAATGAATCCACACGTAACATCGAAATCGGCGACGTCGATTCTGAAGCTGATTCCGAATTCACTTCATTCGATGCCTCTCTCTACACTGGCGTTGGCTACGAAATGAAACTCGGCTCATTCTCCTTCGTTCCAAATGCTTGGATTCAATAC
Source organism: Planctomycetota bacterium (assembly GCA_016350165.1). Taxonomy (GTDB): domain Bacteria; phylum Planctomycetota; class Phycisphaerae; order Phycisphaerales; family Phycisphaeraceae; genus Poriferisphaera. The sequence continues at coordinate 2,058,984 of CP066225.1, forward strand.
ACATACTACAGCCAGGAAGAAATCACCGAAGAAGGCGCCGGTAACATCGGCACCAACATCGATGAATACAACACCAACTCACTACGCACACAAATCGGTGCCAAGTTCACCCGCTTCATGGAATACAAAGGCCGACCATTCGTTCCTGAGTTCTCCATCGGTTGGGCTCACGAATGGCTCGAACCATACGACATGGACGCGACATTCATCGGCGACGATACCCCATTCACTTACAACCCAGGCATCACCAACGAAGATGCTTACCTACTCGGTCTCGGCGTAACCACACTCCTCAACGAACGTACTTCATTCTTCACCAAGTATGATGGCGAATTCGGCGACGACGGTTCCGTACACGGCCTCACTCTCGGTCTCAAGGTTAAATTCTAAACCTCACCGACTCCCTGTTTACAAAAGGCTGGCCTCTTACAGGTCAGCCTTTTTTCATGCGCACTCACTCATGCCACATCTGTCTAATCAACCACTACACCTCAAGACTTTTCACACCAAAATCCGATAAATAACCTTATGAATGCTAACAATCGACATGTCGCAATCCTCAGCTCCGGTGGTATACGCTCTCTCATCGCAACCGCTGCTACTCTCAACGAAGCTCCACGCACGCGCGCTACTCTTCTATACATCAACGATGGACGCGAAAACATCGTACAACGATCCAACCACTTACGACTTCAAGCCGACCACTATCGCATCGCACGCACACTCGACCTCGATCTCACACACATCTACAACCACGGCTACGGCCGCAATCCCGATGGCTCCCCACTTGGCTCCATCGCCGCGCCACAAATCCTCCTCGCTGCAATCTCTCAAGCTCGTTTCCTTCAAGCCGAATCTCTCATTTGGCCAATCTCCTTTGACCTCGACCATCGGAAAATTGCGACAGCCACAGAACAAATCCAACTCATCCAACACCTCGCCTCACTCGATTCACCCACCAACCCCATCATCCGCACACCTCTTCTCGAACTCTCAGATAAGCAAATCATCGAGCTAGGCACGCAACTCGAAGTCCCCTTCCATAACGCATGGTCATGCCTCACCATCAACCCAAAACCTTGCCGCGCATGCCCTGCCTGCTTACGACGCAAACAAGCTTTCCGCGCTGCCTCAACCGTCGACCCAACTTTCAACCCACCTTCTCAATCACTCGTTAAATAACTCACAAACAAACACCCCCAAAAAACAAAGCAAGCCCCTTTTCAGGAGCCTGCTTTTATTCTGTGAATAGACTATTTCATCTATCTTATTATTAGACTTTAAGCGACCTCTTCCAATTTAAATCGACTCACTAAACTCTGCAAATGCTCTGCCTTTTCAGACAAAACCGTCGCCGCCTGTGATGCCTGTTGAGCACCCTCACTCGCCTGCTCAACCATCGTACTGATCTGTGTCACATTCACAGTCGCTTGTTCACACGCACTCGCCTGCTCCTGAGCCGAAGCCGTCAGACGACTAATCATCCCCACCACATCATCTGATTTACTCACAATCATCTTCAACTGATCGCCAGCTTCCTCAGCCTTCGTAACACCATGACCAACCTGCTCTGTACCATCTTCCATACGAGTAACAGCTTCGCGAGTTTCCTCTTGGATCAATGCAATCGATCCGCCAATCTCATCCGTCGCCTTTGTCGTACGGTCCGCAAGCTTCCTCACTTCATCAGCAACAACTGCAAACCCACGACCATGTTCACCCGCACGCGCCGCTTCAATCGCTGCATTCAATGCTAGCAAATTCGTTTGATCAGCAATGTCATTAATCACATTAATTACTTCACCAATCTCTTCACCACGCTTACCAAGCTCACCAATCGCGCCCGCTGTATCCATCACCGATTGCTGAATGCCGCGCATCTCACCAATCGTTACATTCACCATATCACCACCAGTCCCCGCAACTTCACCAGCCTCATTTGCTGTCGATGATGCGCTATTCATTTGACTTGATGATTCTTCCGCACTCGCAGCCATCTCCGTCACAGCACTACTAACTTCTGCAACCTGTGACCGCTGTTCCTGCATACCCACCGCCATCTCCTCACTTGATGCCGCAATCTGTGTCGCCGCCCCAGCAACCTCACTCGTTGAACGTTTCACATCCAGAATAATATCATGCGTCTTCTGAATAAATTCATTCATACAACCAGCCAATTCACCTAACTCATCATTTGAGGTATCATCCAAACGCTTCGTCAGATCACCCTCACCCTGTGCAATGTCACGACAACGAACAATCATCTCATTCACGGGACCAAGCAGCGTCTTCTTCACAATCCACCAAGCCAATGGCAAAACAACCACCAACAAATAACCACCAATAATTACACCCCCCAACATCAAATTCGAACTCTGCTCTTCATTCAAAGCACCCTGCAAAAACGCAGCTTCCTTCGCTACATCATCCGTATATACACCCGCGCCAATCACCAGATCCGTACCCGGTATCAGCTTCGCATAACTTAGCTTCGGATACACACCCGTCTCACCATTCTTTGGCCACATATACTCAACATAACCACCACCCTCTTTTGCTTTCGCGTTCAAATCATTAACGAAGTAGACACCATTCTCATCCTTCACTTCCCTCATTGACGTGCCTTCCGTCTCCGGCTTAATCGGCAACGCAACATTAATGCTGTCCATGTCATTCACAAAGAAGTAACCCGTCTTCGTCTTTTCCGTCTCCGTATTAGAAAACAGATTGTCACGCAATGTCTTCGAAACATACGCGCGCTTCGCTACTTCCCCCTCAATACCTGCCAATGCCTCACCCATCAAATGCGACTGCGTATCCACTGCCGCCTTTAATCGCATCCGATGACCTGCCATCATCTGATCTTCAACCGTTTGCATCGCAAACGCAATCATCCCCATTTCACTTTTCAGCGCAACCCCTGCCACGACCACACCCAAACCTGATACCACCAAAATCAATAATCCAATGCGCTTGCCAATATTAAAACGAAAATTCTTCATCACAACTCCTAATTCATAGCGCAAATTGCCTATTCATGCCGCCCGTCATACAACCTCAATCATCAGCAGCTTGATGTCACGCGCAAAACAATCGCGCCTGACTCCCTTAAGCAATTAGCCCTGGAAACTATGCCTAAAAATATGAAACACACTCTCAACACAAGCGCTGCGACATAAACACACATGCACCATAAGCATCAATGCATTTGCATTTACCCATAGACCTAAACCTTAAACGTCAGAACTTGCCCGCTTATGATTTGCCCACTGATATCCCGTACCCATCCCCCTCTTTCAATAATGCCTATCTTATGATTAGACATCATTACTCATATACCAGCCGTTGCCCTGGCTGATTTCCACAACACAGCATATACCCACTCTCTAACTCATTAATAGACATTAGAGAATTGATAATTGATTCTGAATTCAAAATCGGAATTCCACCTACAACACTTAACCCCTGTCGCATCAATTACACCACCAAAAATTCCTCTTTCTCTACTCATTTCAGTTTATCCCGAGATATTTTTTCACCACTCAGGCATAACCCTACACTGGAATCAAGACTTCCAGATTTATCTTCGATTACAACTAACTATTGATTAGATGTAACCGTATACATATCACTCATAACACACCCTCGTCCCATAAAAATCAACTCTGCCCCATAATCATCAAGTACCAACCCACTTCTATTACCACAATAGACGCGATCACTTCACAACCTCATAAAACAATTCCGTTATGCGCATTAAAAATGCCAGCGACCCTTTCAGATCACTGGCATACACAATCTTGTAACCTATTGTCTATATCTATTCTTTTTCTTCCACCTTCTCAACATCAACCTTTGGCTTCCCCCGACCTTCATTCTTCTTCTCCATCATCTCACGACCTGGCAGAATCAGTTCACGCATCACATCGCCCGCCTCAGGCTGGCTCAGTGCATTCAACTGCTTCGCAATCGTCCCATCTTTATCCAGCATACGATCCGCCAAACGGCTACGCATTTTATCCAACTTCAATTGCATCTGATCAATCTGCATCTGCGTCAATTCATTACGAATATCAAACAAATCCGTCAGCACCAACTTCAGTTCTTCCGACGTCGATGACGCTAACGCTTCATCACCCGCGCTCAATGCTTCACGATACTCCACCGCCAAACGCTTCGATTGCCCAATAAGTGCAATCTCATTGACACGCAATTCAAACATCTCAGGATCATACTGCTTCAACTTCAAGAACCAGCCCAATCGCGGGAACCTCTGATGCAACAACTGTGCCACCTCACGAGGATTCGTCTTGTACTGTTCCTCCAACTCCACACCTACCGGCGGATCAATGATCTTCAAGATACGAATCGCTTCCTGCGTATCTGCCAAACTCAGTTCAGGGCGCAACCGCCCAAACATCCGATCACGTTCCTTTCCACCCGGCCCACGATCCTCATCACGCATCTCACCCCGACCACGCCCTTCACCACGCATCCGTCCTTCACCACCACGACGTTCCCCCGGCTTCGGACCCAGAAGCTCATCACTTGCGCTCGACTCATCATTCATCGCCAGCGTCAGTGTTTTCACCTTCTCAACTTCATCCAAAATCATCTGCTGCGGACTCATCGCCTCACGTGTCATGCGCCTGTCATGTTTCGCCGGACGCTCTTCGCCTCGCGGCTCAGCATTCAACACGCCACCGACCAACACAGCACCAGCGATTGCAGCCACGCCCACACCCAATGCGGTCGCTCCAATCTTATTCTTCAAACTGTTCTTTAATGTCTTCATGATCAGTTGAACCTTTTTTCTTCACCCAACGCAGCTTACACAACCACTTCAATACCAGCCACTCAATTCCCCCACCTCACATTCATTCAATCAAAAATAAAACGCGTCCTCATTCATCAGTTCCTGTAACTGATAATCCATCACTGCCAACTCAACCACATCTTCCTCATTAGTCGCAGTCTGACTGTCTTCAACAACCCCCATACGCAACGCCAGCAAATCCAGCTGCGTATCAACGTTGTCATAATAATCCGTGTCATCAACACCATTCACCGCAAAATCCACCGGCTCAGACAACGCTGCCACCGCAGCCAACCGCTGATCAATCTGCTCCATCTTCGCAGCCAACTGATCCGCAGTCATAATCTGCACACCTTGATTTTCACCCGGCTGATCTGTCGGTTTCACAACAATCGGCCCAGTTGAGCGCGGCGTGTGTTTAATCGTACCTGCAAGATGCAAACCGAGTACACCGATCGCGGCAAGTGCGAGCATCGCTGCAACAGCGCGAATGTATGCGGGGTTGATTCTGTGCAGTGAGCGGAGTTTTTGCTGCTCGAAGGCGGGCATGGTTTTGCCGATAATTTGGTCGGCAAGATAATTGGGCACTTCCACCTGTCCAAGTGCTTCGTCCAACAGTCCTTCCAGTTCTTCGTCGGCATGTAAGTTGTATTCTGACAATGACATAGATTCCTCGCCGTCATCGTAGAGATACTCACCGAGATTCTCTGGTTGCATCTGATCCTTCTCTGGATCTGGCTGCTGCTCAGGATGTTGATTCTGTTCAATATTCATCAGTTCTTCTTTTCTCATCGGTGTTCGCCGATGTTGTATCGACTCGTTTTGAGTCGATTTTGCCTCGGGTTGCGGAATCAATTGCTTCCCTTGGCTCCCTTAACCTATTGCGTTTCAATCCTTTACGATTCATGGTTTAAGGTGATGATTCGGGATTCTCCATGATCTCCCGGAGTTTTTTCAATGCGCGGTGCGATCTTGCGAGTACGGTTCCGATGGGTCTCTCCTGCATTTCCGCGATCTGTGCGAAGCTAAGTCCTGCAATGTGGCGGAGATGCACGATTTCTTTGTCTGCGTCTTTGAGTTTTTCGACGGCCTTTTTGAGTCGCTCAATCTGCTCGTCACGGATCATTTTGTCAGCAGGCGAATGTGACTTAACTGGTTTGAGGTTAATGAGTTGCGATTCGTCGCCAGCCCATCCTGGGGTTGAGTTGTCACCTTCATCTTTGCGAGCGCTCGCGGCGGGTGACATGTCAGTTGGACGTGCTTGGCGTTTTCTGCGTCGCATTTCATCGCGTAAGCGGTTCATTGCGATACGGAAGAGCCAGGATTCAAAGCGGCCGCGTTCATCGTAACCTTTATTGTCAAGGAACTTCTGAGCAACGGTGACGAAGGTGTCTTGGGCAATTTCTTCCGCTAACTCTTTGTCAGCACATTGCTTGAGAATCAAGCCGAACACACGTGGTGTGTACCGACGCACAAGCGAAGCCCACGCTGACCCATTACCATCGGCGGCCTGCCGAAGCATGAGATCCAGTGCATGGTCATCGGCAGGTGATTGCGACGTTTGCTCGACCATTTTCATTCCTCAGGTAAAACGTCTCTGAAAATACGTTATTGCAGAGACTTGTATCATTTTCGTTGTTCTTGGAGAAAAGGGAAGTAAAGCGGTTGGATTCCGCTGAACCTAGGGATGTTTGGCGCGCACAAAAGCGGCTCAAATCTCGCCCATAGAGGCTTTAAACGCTTGTTTTATAAGGACTAACGAAACTTTTATCGCACAAAAGCGGTTTGGTCCAATTTGACGGGTTTTTGGATATTAACTTGAAGAAATGGACCAATTTGGCAGCGTTTTGGACTGAAACGAGTTAGTTTTTACGTGTTCGGTTGGGTTCGTGCGCGTGAAGAAGCAGGGATTAGAGCGCTTTTGTGCGCGCCAGCTGATCAAATACATACACGGATATCGACAACTTTGCTGACGCGAAGGAGCGTTTACGATGCAATGCGACTGATAGATTTTATGTATGAAGTGAAGCGAGGATGGAAGTAATACGGCGCATGAATAAAGATTTTCGATCTTTTGTTCTCGCGTTAATGATAGGTAGAGATCGTTACTAAGAAATAACGCAAAACTATTCGTATTAAGCTTGAACTATTTAGGTTAACTGAGGTTGTGTGATTAACGATATATCAAAAGATGAAAGAGTTATCAGTTCCTTTTGATTTGCGCTTTGAGCGTGATGCGAGAGATTGAGCTGAGCGATTTTGAATGGGGATGGATTTTCTGAGTGGGACGGATCTTCCGGGGCAAAAGAGATACAACTCTCCCGGCATGCCTGTGTTGTCGAGAATGTGTTGTTTTACTAGAGGCAGTGAAAACTGCACGTGCTATCTCATGGTTAGATAGTGGTTCGTAACACTAAAGGCATGGAGCGTGGTATGTCTATTCGCTTTCGTTTGATTGGTATTGTTGTTGTTCTTGTGTTGTTGCAGTTGATGACGATTGCTGGGACGTGGCTTGTGCTGCGTGATCAGAAGGCGGATGGATTGCAGATCAATCTTGCGGGGCGTCAGCGGATGTTAAGTCAGCGTATGACTAAAGAGATGCTGATGATGGCTGAGGCGAAGAATGCTGAAGCACGAGAAGCTAGCCAAAAGAAGTTGGCGGGGACAATTAATTTGTTTGATAAGACGTTGCGTGCACTGCTTGATGGTGGCGAGACGTTGAATGGGAAGATGGAATCTTGTGTTATCCCGAAGGCTGAGAATGGGGGTGTGATTGCTGCGTTGGAAGAAGGAAAGGCGATGTGGGACCCGATGCTCGCGGCGCTTGATGGATTGAGCCGAGGTGAAGACAAGATTGATAGTGAAGCAGGAATTGCTGCTATTCATGGGCTTTTAACGAAGAATGTTGATTTATTGAAGGTCATGAATAAAGCAACTGGCGCGTTCCAAAAGGCGAGTGAAGCGAAACAAGCGAAGCTGCATTGGATTCAGGGAGTTGCTCTAATCAGCGCATTGGGTCTGATGGGATTGGCGTATTGGGTTGTGATGCGGGGTGTGGTGAAGCCGATTGGCGAGGTTGTTGAGAAAATTAAAGATATCGCAACGGGTAGTGGCAATTTGAGCCAACGCGTTGAGATTCATAGTAAAGATGAGCTGGGTGAACTTGCGATTGCTTTTAATGAACTTGCAAGAAAGTTTGAAGAAGTGGTGCTGACCGTGAACGATTCTTCATCGGAAGTGGCAGTCGTTGCAAGCGAGATCGCGCAGAGTAGTGAAGAAATGATTGAGGGGATGGACCGTCAGGGCGAACAGATCATGCAGATCAATCGCGCGATGGACGAGATGACACTTGCGGTGACTGAGGTTGCACAGAAATCATCGGAAGCAGCGGAAAACGCTTCTGTTTCAGGGGAATATGCAGAAACTGGTGCGAATGTTGTTGGCGAGACTGTTGAAGAAATGGGATCGATTCGCGAGGTCGTTTCGAGTGGTGCGGTAGATGTAAAGCACTTGGGTGAAAAGAGTGAACAGATTGGTGAGATTATTGCAGTAATTAATGAGATCGCAGAGCAGACAAATTTGCTTGCTCTGAATGCTGCGATTGAAGCGGCGCGTGCGGGTACACATGGTCGCGGTTTTGCGGTGGTTGCTGATGAAGTGAGAAAATTGGCAGACCGAACAACGGTTGCAACGGATGAAATTTCGAAATCGATCGAGATGATTCAGCAACAAACGGATAAAGCTGTGCAGCAGATGAATCAGGGGACGGATCGTGTTGAAGCGGGGGTTGAGAAGGCAGGCGAAGCGGGTGGTAACTTGCAGAAGATTGTTCAAAGTACACATGAAGTAGCAGGGATGATTCAATCGATCGCGGCAGCGGCTGAAGAACAGAGCGCTTCAAGTGAAGAAGTTGGCAGAAGTGTCGAACTGATCACCGTTGCATCACGCGAGACAGCGGAAGGCGCGAATCTGACGATGGATAGTGTGAGGATTCTATCAGAGAAAGCGGCGGGGTTACGCGAGACGATCGAGAAATTTGGCTTGCATGCGACAAGACATGAAGAAGAGGCGGCGTGAGCCAACTAATAAATGAATAGACTAAAAACGGATGCATGCGCGTCCGTTTTTTTATGTGGCAACGGTGGTGCCTTCCCATTCTTGATGGAATTGTTCGAGATAGGCGAGCATGAAGTCGTGGCGTTGCTGAGCGATATGCTTTGCGGCTGGTGTGTTGATTCTATCCTTTAAAAGAAGGAGTTTTTCGTAAAAGTGATTAATGGATGAAGAACGTGAGGATTTGTATTGCTCGAAGGTGTCGTGTTGAACGGGAGCCTGATCGGGGTGATGGATAGGTGAGTTTTTGGCGCCGCCATAGGCGAAGGTACGAGCGATGCCGATGGCACCGAGGGCATCAATGCGATCGGCGTCCTGAACGATTTGTGCTTCGATGGAATCGGGGGTTGTATCGACGTTTGCACCTTTGAATGAGGTTTGAGCAATGATATGGAAGAGTTGGTTGATGGTTGTGCGGTCGATGCCGAAGTCGGTCAGTGCTTGACGGAGATCTTGATGGGCATGCTCAATGTCGTCGGTTAGTTTGAAATCTGCGTAGTCGTGAAGGAGGGATGCGGCTTGGATGAGGAAAAGGTCGCCGCCTTCGAGGGACTGAAGGTGTGTGGCGAGATTGTGAACACGTTTGATGTGATAGTAGTCGTGGCCTGTAACATCTTTGGCGTGATGTTGGGCAACGAGTTGATCAATTTGTTCGATATAGTTTTGTTGTTGTGTGGTCATGGATCTAATCGCTGATTAGTTTGCTTGAAAATTCTGAGTTAGTCTTCGAGAGACAGAATACCGCCGAGGATAAAGGAAGTGTAGTGATTGGTAAATTTGAGGATTTCATTTGGTGTGAATTCCTCTGCATTACAACCCCAAATTCCTTCGTATGCACCGATCATGGTGAAGTGAATGATATCACAAAGTGTTTTAGCGGGGATATTGGGGATGTCGCCCTCGTCGATGCCACGCTGCATGAGGTCGATGAAGAAAGAATCGAATTCTTTGTCTTTGTGCTCGATCTCTTCACGGACTTCTGGTGAGAGTTTGGATTTGAAGTTTGGTGAGTGTACGTAGTCATCGATAATACCCATGGTTTGATGGGAGGCCATGTGCTTGAAGCCGAGAGTGATGAGGTCTTTGATGATAACGGGGACAGGCCGATTTTGATCAACGTTGACCATTAAGTTGTGGAGGTCGCCGAACTCACGGAGCGAGAGCTTCGCGATGAGGTCGTCTTTTGTGGAAACGTGTTTGTAGACGGTGCCCTTTGCGATGCCGATGTGGTTGGCGATGGACTCGATGGTGATCTGCTCAAGCGGCGCTTCCTGAAGACACTCAAGGAGTGCATCAAGAAGATCGTTTTCACGGCGCTGAAACTCACGTTCTTTATAGGTCATTGCGGTCATAATATGACTCCGGGACAAGGCTTGTACTTACGGGCATATTATGACTGCGAGTCACTACCAAGTCAAACAATATGTAAGTTTATATATATTAATTAGTTATGATCTATATTATAGACTAATGTTTTGAAAAGGAGGCTACACGTTCTGTCTGCGAAAAGCCTAAGGAGCGGTATATATCGATGGCGTGATAGTCTTCGTCGGCTTCGATAATGAGGAGTTTGCGTGGATGGTGTTTGAGAGCAAACTGACAAACGTGGTGAATGAGGGTGGTACAGATTTTTTGACGTCGGTAATCGGGGTGAGTGTCGACTGATTGAAAGCGAGCGAGTGAGTCAGACCAGAAGAGGCCGCAGGAGCCGACGAGGGTGTTGTTTTTGTATGCACCGAACCAGACGCCAAGGTTGGCTTGGGTCATGCGATGGTAGTCGGCGATGCGGTTTTCGATGAAGGGGCGGTATGAGATTGGGTCGTCATCGAAGGGCTCGGCCATTTTGAGTTCGACGAGGTCAAGCCAGTGCTGTTCGGTTGTGAGGGGGGTTATATCTATCTCTTGATTAGGGTTTGATGGAGGGGTGAGGTTTTGCATAGTGAGGACTGCTGAGGAGTCGTATTCGCAGCCAATGGATTGGAAGTTTGCGATAATGCCGGGGGTTGCGGGGGCGGCTAAGCCTTGGTTGTCCCAGAGGAAAGTTTGGTGAGTGGAGCGTGGTTGGTCGGCGAAGTGGGTTTGAAAGATGGATGGCCAGTCTATGTGAGAGTTAGAGTTTGGGTGATTGTGAAAGAGGATGAGGTTGCCAAAGTGGTAAGTGGGATTATGCGGGGTTTTGATGACGATGTAATCTTTGTGCGAGAAGATTTGCGAATCGTGTTCGTAGAAGATGAAATCTGATTGATGCCCGAGGGAATAAAGTTTCATGAAAGTATTGTAGAAAAGAACTTGCGGAAAAAGAAGCCACGATTCCGGAGAACCGTGGCATGACGAAAAAGTTAAATTTGAACAAAATTTTATTAGCGGCGTCTGATGAGTGTGAGCGATACGAGCGAAAGCATCACGAATGAGGCGGGTTCGGGGACGGGGACGATGGCGATGTTTTCGATATAGAGATTTGATGAACCGAAGGAGAGGCTGAGGATTTCGTTGCCGGGGTTGGTGAGTGTAATGTTGAGTGTGCCGGTGTGTATGTTGCCGATGGAGCTATGGATTGTGTTGGTTAATGTGGCGCCGTTGTGATGCCATGGTTGGTGTACGCCTAGGCTTCTGTAGCCAGCACCCAGGCCTGTTTTGAGAAAACGTGGGTAGTTATTGACGTTGTAAAGTGCGCCGTTTTCGATGGGAATGCCGGGATCAATTTCGACGTAATCGACGATGACTTGTGCTGGGGGAGCGATGCCATTCTCGACAAAATCGATATAGAGTGATGTGCTATTGAGGAAAAGTGAGTTGGTGGACATGCCGAAGGATGGTGCGGTGACGGTTGCGCCATCGGTGGGGTAGAGTGTGCCCCAAAAAGTGTTGTAATAGTGGTCGAGACGGAGGGTGTAACCGCCGGTTGTGAAGGTTGTAACAGGTTGGGTTTGAGGGTGTACAGGCGAGCCGACGAGGGGAATGATGGTTGCGGGTGCAAGATCATCGAAAGTGATGTTAGCTGCAGTTGCTGTCATGGTGAGCGTAGCGGTTGTGATGAGAAGTGTTGCGAGCTTTGCAAAGATTTTCATTGTTTAGATCTCCCTAAAACATCATGAACGATAAACGTACATGTATAGATTTGACTGTTTGATGATATTGAAATGATGTTTGACTATTTACGACAATTTATGAGTGCTACAGATGCGAGAGACAGGATTACAAATGAGGTGGGTTCGGGAATTGGTGTGTATGTGATGTTGTCGATGATGAGTTCCTGGCCACCGAATGAGATGGAGTCGATGAGGCCGGAGAGTGCGGTGAAGGTGAAGGTACCTTCTACGCCGCCGGTGAAAGTAGTGGTGACGCTATTTTTCAGAACGGCGGGGCCGTGTGGGTAAGAAGCGGGGAATGAATTTAGTCCTGTACTTGAGACGTTAAGGAAACGCGGGAAGTTATTGACGTTGGCGTGGACGCGACCGCCGAGATATTGATAGTCGAAGGTGACTTCGGTGACGGGACCGATGCCGCTTGCGAGAAAATCGATGTAGAATTTCGAGTTATTTAGTGAGAGCGCGCTAGGGGAGCCGTTGAATGATGCGACGATCATTGCGGGGCCGCTTGGGACGATAGCGTTATTTGAGATATCTTGGTGAAAGTCAAGCCACACTTCAATGCCGTCTGAAAAGAGGCTACTTGTTGGGTGCGTATTTGGGGGTGGAGCGGTGGCTGGCAATAGAAATGAGGAACCACTTAGAACATCATCGAAGGTGATGATGCCTGCACTTGTGATTGGCGAGAATGTGATTGCTGCACATGCGGCGAGCGCGCATGCGATGGATTTAAAGATGTTCATATCCCGTCTCTCTTTAGACCATATATGGTTGAAGTTGTTTGCTTGCGTAGGAGGCAAGTGTTGAAAGCGATATAGTCGGTCAGATGAATCGCGCGACATGACACAGGCGATGTGAAATGCACGTTAGTGAGAGTAGAGTATTGGAGAGAGTTAAAGCAAACAATGGGGATGCTATATATTTTTTAAGGAATAGCACTTGTTTTATAGCATTTTTTTCGATGAGAAAACCCGCACATTCAATGAATGACGGGTTTTGTTTTGTATTTGATATTAAGAGCTATTTATTTACGGCGACGGATCATTGCAAGTGAGCCGAGTGAAAGAAGCGCGAGTGAAGCAGGTTCGGGGATTGGGATGGTGTGTAGTGCTTCGATGGAGTCGATGTCGGTACCTGCAAAAGGTGATGGGGTATGAAATGCGTTATTATCAATGACTTTGACATAACGGAAGGCGGTCTGGCCTGAAATTGTGACTACTGAGCTGATGTCAAACGATCTGGAGATAGTACCTGAGCCGACGGTGTAGTAGTCAATGTTATTGTGACTGATAAGGAGGGTATATGGATCGGGGTCACCGATTTCATAGAGTCGGATATCGAAGCCTGTACCATCGATGAGGAGGTTGTCGGTAAATTCGAGGATAACTTCTCCGTTGTTACCGAGTGAGAGGTAGCCACCGGCTGCACCGACACCGCCATCAGGGGCGCCGAATGCTTCGATAGGTTCATTGTGCGGTGCAAGTGTGTTACTGCCGGGAGTAAAGCTGACAAAGTCATCGATGTATGGATCAATAGTGGCAGCAGTTGCAGTGATTTGCAATGAGAACGCAAGAATAGCAATCAAAACACAAGCGAGTTTCATTTTCTTCTCCTAACTTTCCTAATCAATGATTAGAGCATAAATGTACAGTGAATACGAATGGCGTAGTTTGGGGTTTAAGGCAAATGAGTACAAGAGGGGTATCACTGATATGCGCATAAAAAAGTATGTCATAGCAAATCATTAATGATTTATTCAATATATAAAATTACTGCTAATTATTAGTATCTTTTCAGAAACAAGAATGCACCTAACGAGATAAAAGTTAACGATGCGGGTTCGGGTACGGCACGTTCGTAGGTGATGTGATCTATATAGATGCGTGAACCGCCAAAGTTAAGTTGGGTTATGATGCCAGTGGCGGTTACGGTGGCGTAGTTATTGACGATATTTGCAGGCGTGACGGAGAAGGTGACGCCGTTGTGGCTCATGCCATTAAAGTTTATGAAGTCGTTGGAGATCAGCAGATTGGGGCCGGGGGCGTTGGCACCGAGATTCACGGTGGCTTTTGCATCAATGATGTGATACCGGAAAGTTACTTGTCCGAAGGCGGGGACTCCGTTTGAATCTGCCTTAAGGCGGATATAGTTGTTGGGTTCAAGAAATTTACCGGTGCTGAAAATCGGGTCCGGGTCGTGAACGTACCCAGTTGCGCTTTGGAATTGAGTTGGCGAAGTGTAGGTGGCAAAGACACTGAGAACGCTGCCACCGGTGAAGAGGGTGCTACCTGACTGATATTCGATATCGGGGAAGTTATCAAAATGGATGACATCTGCAGTCAGGTTGATGTGATTGAGTATGATTGCAAAAAGTGCGCAGTAAAGCAGTCGCGGAATATTCATAGTCTGGTCCGTTTGGTATTTGCAATAGGATTGCACGCACAGCGAAATGCTGCAGGTCGGGCAATTTCATGCAAGAGATTTAATGTTTTGACATGACACAGGCTTGATACACACAATTTAATAAATCTCACAGTATTGAATTCGAACCTTCGATTCAATGGGGAGTACCCTTGCACGAGTGATTGCAGGCTTTTTTTGCTGAAAAAATAGATGTTTTGTCAAAACGGTTAGAGGATGGGATAATTAGGCTATGAGTGAAGACATGAATTTACGTAGTTATGATCCCTCCCAGTTACTGGGCAATGAGATTCGATTTCGTGATGCGGAAGAGATGATTGGGTTGTTTGAGAAAGCAACGGCTGCTTGCCGTGGGCAGAAGGGGTTGAAGGGTTCGGTGATTGATGTCGAAGCAAAAAATGGTGCGCGTTTGGTGATGACAGGGGACTTGCATGATAACGGTGAAAATTTACTTCGCATCTTGAAGTATGCAAAGTTGGATAAGCGGCAGAATGATGTGCTGATATTGCATGAGGTGGTGCATGGTGGGAACTATATGAATGACATGGACATGAGCGTGAGAATGCTTGCTCGTGTTGCGTGGCTGAAGATACAGTATGGGGATCGGTTGATTGTATTGCAGTCTAACCATGAGTTAGCTCAGCGTAATGGAGAGGGGATTTTGAAGGCTGGGTTGGATCAGATTGAAGCTTTCGATTTGGGGTTGGATTATTTATATGGGGAAGAGGATGCGAAGAGAGTCAGGGAAGCGATTGGGAAATATATTGAGGGGCTGCCGTTAGCGGTGCGGATGGGGAATGGGGTAATGTTGAGCCATTCGTTGCCGGGGCCGAGAAAGATGAAGGAATTTGATCCGGGGATTTTGGAACGTGGTGTAACGAAAGCTGATTTAGAACCTAAGGGGAATGCTCACCTGATGGTTTGGGGGAGAAGGCATCGTGATGAACAAATGGCGGAGTTGGGTAAGGCATGGGGTGTGCATCTGTTTGTTATGGGTCATCAGAATGCAGATATGGGATATGAGGAAGAGGGTGAGATGGGCGTATTTTTAGCGTCTAATCATGAACATGGGGTGCTTGTGCCGATTGAGATGGACAGGGTCTATGATCAGCAGTCGTTGGTGGAAGGGATTGTGCGGCTAGCTGGGATCAGATTGTCGTAGAACGTTTTTTACTATATATACAGGCATAAATTGATTCATTTGCGGGACAAAGTTCCCACAGATGGGAAGGTTATGAGGGGCTATAAAGGCTGGGGCAAGGACTGTTGGGGTGGTTGTATTCCCCTGTTGTTGATTCATATCTTTGTGCATAACGTTGTCGGATACATAAGTCGAAATGCGAATGCTGTGATCAGTGCATTTGCGTGAGTATGGATATGCTAGCGAAAGGACGCGCCATGGAGCCTAAAGTTTCTGCAGCTATAGTGGGTATTATCACACTTATCATGTTAATTATATTAGTGGCAGACCCGTTTGCTGATGCACAATCGAATGATGATTATGCATCTGGAGGATGGTCACAGAACGACCAAGGGGTTAAGCCAGATTCAATGAATGATATGGATGATAAGATGCCGCAGGATGAGATGGACATGATGATGAAACGTCAGCATGACCAGCGCATGGAAGGCAGCGACATGAATGCGATGCATGAGAAGGGCATGATGGACCATAAAGGAATGGATGATCGTGGCATGGATCACAAAGGAATGATGAACAATGGCCGGGGCATGGACAAAAAGATGATGGGTGACCGTCGTGGTATTGGCATGCTGAACCCATTGGAAGAGGTAAAGATTGCGATATGTGTGCTACAACCGACGAAAGGGAATCAGGCACATGGTATTGTCAATTTCTGGGAAGATGGCAAGGACGTGATCGTGATGGCTGAGGTGAAGGGATTGAAGCCTAATACTGAGCATGGTTTCCATATCCATGAGTACGGCGATATTTCAATGCCAGACGGTAAGGGTACTGGCGAGCATTACAATCCTGAAGGCCATCAACACGGTATGCCAGACAATCCGACGCGTCATGCGGGAGATTTCGGCAATCTACTTACAGATCAAAACGGAAATGCTATGTTAGTTTTACGTGTCAGCAACATTACACTTGGTGAAGCGTACAATCCGATCATTGGTCGCGGCATGATTGTTCATGAGAGCAACGACAAGGGTACGCAGCCTGTGGGTGACGCTGGTGCAAGAATCGCGCAGGGTGTTATCGGCGTTGGCAATCCTAAAGATATGGGCACCATGCCTAAGTTTGAAGGGATTGGCATGATGAATGGTAAGCCGATTAAAACCGTCGATGAAAACGGCTATCAGGTCGAAGATATCAAGCAATAAATTCATGCTGCAACAGGCATGCAGCGGATGAATAGAGTATATGAAGTTGTGACGTCGCATGTTGAAAAATGTGCGGCGTTTTTCTTTGTTTTTATTGTGTATAACTAATCATTGATTAGATGTTTTCGGACGGCTTCTGTATTTGGTGAAGGAATAATGCCTTTTTCAGTAATGAGTGCTGTGATGAGTTGATGTGGTGTAACATCGAAAGCCGGCGAGAAGGTTTTGATGTCATCTGGAGCCGTTTGGTTGCCGAAACCTTGGGTGATTTCATCGGATGCACGCTCTTCGATAGGAATGAGCGAACCTTCTGCGAGCGAGAGATCGAAAGTTGAGGATGGTGCTGCAACAAAGAATGGGATGTTGTGATGTTTAGCAAGGACAGCGAGGTTGTATGTGCCGATTTTATTGGCTGCGTCGCCGTTGGCTGCGATGCGGTCAGCACCGACGATGATGAGATCGGTTTTATTTTGCTGCATGACATGCGCGGCCATGTCATCGCAGATGAGCGTGACGTCGATGCCAGCAGATTGAAGTTCAAATGCGGTAAGACGTGACCCTTGAAGAAGCGGACGCGTTTCATCGGCGAAGACGTGGATGGGGATTTTGTTTTGGTGAGCAACGTACATGGGAGCAGTTGCAGTACCGATACCACCGGTAGCGAGAGCGCCGGCATTGCAGTGGGTATGGAAATTGGGTGTACGATTTTCTTTGAATGCTGAGATGTTTTGCTTGAAGTAGTTCAGTGCGTGTTCACCGATGGCGATGCACATCGCTTTATCTTCTTCATGAATAGTTTTTGCTTCAGCAAGGAGTGTAGTGGGGGAGTGATCAGGAAGCTTACGAAGTCGATCGATGGCCCAGAAGAGATTAACGGCTGTGGGGCGTGAGGTGGCGAGGTAGTCACATGTTTTTTGGAAGCGGTCTTCTGGTACGAGGACTTTGAGAGGTGAGTTTGGAGGAGGATCTTGTGCACCGATGACGAGGCCGTAAGCTGCAGCGATGCCGATGGCAGGGGCGCCTCGAACGACCAGACGTTTGATCGCATCCCAAACTTGCTGAGGTGTTTTGCAATCGATGTAGGTCTCCTCAGTGGGGAGTTTGGTCTGATCGAGAAGGCGGAGATGTCCGGTTTCAGCGGGACCGATCCATTCGATATTCGTGAGGAGATTATGCATGGGATGATTGTAAGGTGGCAGAAAGTCAGGGTCTATATGCGAGATTGAGGTTGAGCAAATTGACTGACGCGACTGTCGACAGGAAAAGGTGATGAAAATTTGCGATTCTTTAGATCGGAGTGGGTGCAAAATCGTCTATATTGGTGGCTGCGATTGAGGTCTTGGGCGAAAAAGTGTTTTTTTGTCGTTGAAACCATTTTTCGTAGCTCTGAATGAGCGCGATGACGAAAGTTCGAGGGAGCGTTTTTGCAGGAACAGAACGCGCTGGTAATGGATGAACAGGCTCGTGAGGAAGAGCAGCTTTTGCGTGACTTGCAGGAAGGCAGCGCGGAAGCTGTTAATACCATGATTCAGAGCCACGGCGATGCGGTTTTTCGTTTCGTCTGGGGGAAGATTCGTGATCGCCATCGTGCTGAAGACCTGACGCAGGAATGCATGATGAAGGCTGTGCGAGCGATTCGAAAAGAGGGATCGAAGCCCAGGCAACGTGTTCGAGCGTGGCTATTTGTGATTGCACGGCATGTGGTGCTGGATTATTTGCGGTACAAGCAAAGACGCAACGGCGGCGAGTTGTCGCTTGAAGGCGTGAGTGAGAGTCAGGGGCAAGATGAACGTGGGAATGTAGGTGGATGGATTGAAGGACGAGAAGAGGGGCCAAGCGAAGCGATGGAGCAAGATGAAGCTCGTGATAAGGTGAAATTGGCTTTGGCTGCACTACCTGAAGACCAGCGTGATGTGATTGAGTTAAGGATGTGGGACGGTTTAAGTTTTGGCGAGATTGCGAATGTGCTGGACATACCAGAGGCAACAGCGAAATCACGCATGCGATACGGTTTGTCGAAGTTGCACGATTTGCTTGCGGGGTCGTGTGAGAAAGAGGTGTTGTTATGACGTATGACAAAAAACAATCAGAGCAGGCTTTATGTGATGCAGTCATGAGCGAGCTTTATGATGATACGTCTAACCAATCTATTGACGAGCAGAAGAAGGTGCGCGCGGTGTTGGATATGCTCGCAGAAGCTAAAGACGAGAATACCCCTGCCCTGTCGGATGATTTTGGGCAGCGTGTTGCATGGGGAATTGAAAACGAACTGGGGGAGCAGATTGGGACTGGTGGAAATGGAACGTCTGGAACTGATACACATGAGCCAGTCATTGGCCATATCAATAAACGGGGCTGGGGGCTGGGTCGTTGGCTGAAAGTCAGTGGTGCTGCAGCAGTCATTGGATTGACTGGCTTGGCGTGGCTTTCATCAAGCTTCCTCTCAGGCTCAAGTGGCGGCAGTAATGTTGTATGGGCGGATGTCGTTGATGCTGTGCAGGAAGTAAAAGAATTTCACATGACGTATTTTGCTGACGAGCCACGTGCGATGACGGGGCCGAAGATGGTACGCGGCGATGTCTACTTCCAGTGGCCAAACAAGTGGCGTGCTCAGGGCATGGGATACGTACAGTTTTCCAATGAAGAAGGCACGAAGATTTACAACATCAAGGACGGTCGATTCGAAAGTCCTGAAGAAACAGCATTCGGTTTACTCAATCAACGGTTCCTGAAACATGCAGAAAAAGGTCGCTTGCTTGAAGCGATACTTGAGATCCTTTTTGGCGATGAAGCTGTCAGCGCAAAAGCAGTTCGTGCGAATCAGAATATCGAAGCGGCTGGTATTGCGGTATTTGATTATGCCGTTGACCCAACGGTGGTGAAAGCTCGCATCTGGGTGATTGAAGATTCGAAATTGCCGATCCGCATTAAAATGCATTATCCAGAGAGTGAAGATTTCGTGCTGATTGATTTTGATTACACGATGCAAATGCCAAACAAGTTCTTTAATGTTGAGCGTTTTGCTAAAGAGATGTGGAGTAAAGAGGCATACGAAGCATATAAATGGGGCATGAAGGCTGATACCGCTGAGTAAATAAGAATTTGCTACCTAACTATTGATTAGAGATAAAAGAAAAGAGGCTGCCCGAAAGCAGTCTCTTTTTCATGTTTGATTGTAGCATCAAACACATGCATCTATTTTAATGTCGATCATTTACGACGACGCAGAAGAGCGAGGCCGCCGAGGCCGAGCAACGCGAGGGAAGCTGGTTCAGGAACTGCAGTAGCGGAAAATTCTGTGGTGTAACCTAAGAGGTATGAACCATAAGTACCATCGTCTTCATTGTTACAATGCTGGATCTGATACATGCTGAAACCTGCTGCACCTTGATTCAGAAGTGTAGGATCTGTAAGAGCTGTCGTGATAGTCTTTGTATCGGTATATGAATTACCGCTTGGTGCGTCATGTGACATTGTGACTGTGAACTCTGCTTGATCACCAATAACGGTCAATGCCAAGTCAAATGTAGCACCTTTAAATTCGTTTGGAGCATCGTCATACTTGTTGATGTGGTGGTCACCAGTCAAAGCGCCGCCAGCCCAGATACCGTTGTTGTCATAGATACCCATCCAGACATCAACAGAATCATCTGCGTTTTCTACGAAAGTAACTTTACCGACAACTGCTTTATTTGAAGCGTCATCTTTACGAGCCATAACATGAAGATGACCTGATGATGTGTACTTGGTCATGTTCGCAGACATGGTGACTGTACCGTCACTGAAGTCAGCAGTCTGTGTTGCTTGGTAAGCTGAACCATTTTGCCAGTCCATCATGTAAACACCGTCGTCAGTAACTTTGTAGCCACGGTTAGGGTGCTGCCAGCTTGTGGTGATCTTCTCCCATTCACCATTACTTGCTGCTGAAAGTTCTGTGTCTTTTTGGTAGTCAGAAAAATCTGTTGAAAAGTTCGCTGCATTAACTGAAGCACTGAAAGCCGCAGCCAAACCGAGCATTGCGGATGTTTTGATAAGTTTGATCATCATCTAAATTTCCCTCTCATTTAAGAAATATGATTTGTCTCTCTTCTATCTTGCTCGTCTCACAAGTGGATCTTGCGAACTGAACCGAGCGATCATTTGAACAAACCAACATTACACGATGAAAAAGACGAATCTAGGCACGACCCTTAATTTCTAAGGAAATGTATGCATTAGTAGCACTTATGTGCCTAAAGGTAGCGCAAAGTGAGCGAATTCTTTTCGAAGTCTTTTAATTGAATTTTAAATATACAACATCTATATCGCCGGCATACTAGAACAGATGTAACATCAACAAACATTTAATTAATTTGTTTTTAATAAGTTACAAACATTTGGCTATGTAAAGATAGGAAGGCTATAACCTCTGAAAGATTGGTCTGTAATGTTTACAACGACTATAACACATTGCCTCTGAGTTGCGCGTCTGTGTCGCATTTGTCTATTAGTGATCTGCTGTGCGAACCACATTCACCATACCACACTTATTTTGTGCAATATGCTATAAACCAAAACAAAAAAGCTGCTCCAAAGAGCAGCTTTCTATGAGATTAAGGAGAATATTGTTTAACTCAACGACGACGTCTCATCATTGCGAGGCCGCCCAGACCCAAGAGTGCCAATGAAGCAGGCTCAGGAATTGGAGTCACTGCGAAATTCTGAATGTGGCCACCAATATTGGTTGAGAAATCTTCACTACCTGGCTCATTCTGGAAATATGCAAATCCAGCTGTACCAGCATCAAGAAGACTTGCATCATCGATTGTGCCTGAAACTGAGTGAGTTGCCTGATAATGTGTTCCGCTCTTGCCTGTCCAGTCATAGCCAACTGAGAAAGTTGCTTGATCGCCATTGAGATCGAGTTCAAAATTCAACGGCATACCCTGAAACTCATCAATCGGCGGAACAAAACTAAACTTATCCTCGTATGCAGCAAACTCCATCGCATTCCAAACGATATTTGTGTTATTGATACCAAGGAAATATTGCGTCGCACCATTATCGTGCTTCTTAACATACATGCGGCCATTCACACAGCGCATCGCTGCCTCATCGTTTCTTGCGAAAACTGAAATGAAACCAGACTGTGATATCCAGTCCATGTTAATTGTCATTGAAACCTTACCATCCACAAAATCAGCAGTTGAATTAGCTTGATATGCAGGACCACCAGAACTGGTAAGTCCAGTCGATACACCATCAGGTGTTACATTGAACGCATAGCTACCTGAAGTGTTGTACTCAACGCCACCATAAAGGTAACCATTGTGAGCATGAGTGAATTCGCCACCACTGACTGTTTCCAAATCGCCTTCAGCATAATCTGCCGCAAAATCGACGTTTAGACCACCAGCATTAGCAGCTGTGCCCATCAGTGCACACACTGAAAAAGCTGTGAATAGTGTCTGCAATTTCTTCATTACATTTCCCTCTCTTCAATAGATTTGTTATCAGAAAGTCTCTCTATAGATTCATGCATAGGACAACTTAAGCACTTGCCTATGCAGCACTTTTGCGATTACACATATTGACTTGAATGGAACCTGAACTACTTATCGCTGCGAAATGAAAATCAATGCAACTTGGCTCTTCTATACAATGCGTGGTACTAAAATGAATGAGTAAAAGTGTTCGTCTATCTCTTAAACACAAGAATACCGGAGATCGCTCAAATATCGCGTACAAAACACGATTTCTTGTGAAATGTGACTAATAGTTGCGGCAAATTTAACATTAGTTGCGCATACCGATAGAACGAATGTGCAATATCAAATCAGGAAGGTTGTTGGCGATTGAAATAGCGATAGAGCGATGGCGTTGAGCCATAAAACTCTCTAAATCGCCTGTGAAAATGGGAAGGATGCTTGAATCCAAATGTCTTAGCAATCTGCGACACGGACATTTCTGTATTAATCAAATACTCCGCTGCCGCCTCTAAACGTAACCGCAAGTGATATCGTTGAGGCGAGATCCCCACTTCATTCGAGAATAGCCGCACAAAATGCTTCTCTGTCAGATTCAGTGAATACGCAAAGTTTGAATTCGGTATCACATCATGCAGATTAGCCTTCATACTCTTGATCGCATTCGCCACACGTCGATCACGTTCGAGTTGCACCTCGCCACCTAACTTCTGATTAGACGTCTGTTCACTCTCAGGTGACACACTTAAAATAGAAGGATGGACATGAATCCCTTGCTGCTCGCGGTAAGCAATGATAATCAACTCTTCAATCGACGAGCGAATACGAAGCAAATACCCAGGCAAACGTAGGCGAAATTCTTCACACATCAATGTGATCAATCGCTCAACGCGTCGAGCTGCGGGCAGCTTCAACTCAATCATCGGCTGCGCCATCTCCGCCAATTGCACCAACGGCGTAAACGCATCACTCAACACACACTCATGATGTTCAGGCATATCAATCGCATCACGCTTCAGCAGCTTCGGATACACAGCAATTGACGAAGTCCACACCGTTGTCTTATCACAAACAATCTCATGCCACACTGGCGACGGTGGACACACGTGAATGCAAGGCGTCCTCAATCCAAACTCACCATTCGGATGACGCACCACTGCATTACCCCTCGCAAAATAATGAATCTCATAAAATCCATTATGAATATGCGCAGGCACAGAACCCATCTCCATCACTGGATAGATCTGAAAAATATCATTCGGGTTTCCATACGATTGCAGCGACGAAATGTCCGGCGTCACAATTCCACTCGACGGGCTTACAGCTTCTACTGAACCTAACGATGAAACCTGATCCGACGCCTGAGCTGATTGAGGTGAAGTCATATATCTTCTTTTCCGGCAACACAATCCAATGGGATATATATACGTACAAACAAACGTATACACATTTCAGCTTTCAAACTGCTCACAACACATTCGTATCGAAACAGTTTGGTGACCCACTGAATTTGCAATTACAGGCTCCGGAAACCCTTTCCGTAATTGCTGTGTAAAGCGTACATGCTATTCACTAAAAATTATACAGCATTTGCGCAACTTATAAATAATAAAATGCAACCCTCGTTCACTCATACCCCTATTTGCCACTTTCTCGCACCATTCAATCACAAACAGCCTCTGCTTCTTCAAAAAACAGAGGCTGCTCAATATTTGGATTCAATTGTTCACACTTACGTCGCCTTCGAAGGCTCCTCACTTTTCTTCTTCGACTTACGAGCCTCGTTTATCGTCAAATGACGGCCGTTATAGACCTTCCCCGCAAGCTGCTCAATCGCGTACACCCCCTCTTCTCGAGTCGTCATTTCCACGAAGCCAAAACCCCTCGACTTCCCTGTTTGCGGATCAACGATAATGATCGTCTTATCGACATTGCCAAACGTCTGAAACAGTTTGGCCAAATCGTCCGCCGTGGTTGAATATGGCAAATTTCCAACGTAGATATTGATCATAATGATCTAGTCCTGAAGCAGTTAGCCCGAAACACAGACGGCCGAAGGCGATCGGGGCGTCAAACAAACGGCCAAGATCGTGACGCAAAAAAACTTCACTCACCGTGGTACAGATCAATACTCAAACATCAACACCACAACACATGCGCTTTATGTCTGGTTCTCTTGTCCTTAACCAACCAAAAATCACCGGCTAGTCTCACGCCTGCAGGACTTGATACGAAATGAAAAACACACCCCTTCAGGCGATACGAACACGCAACATCTTTGTACTTACTATGGCTGCAAACCAATAGCACCCAGACACACCACAATCGTCCTGTTATCTATACCGGAAAATAGCCTATCTTTGCAAGAGTTTTACTACGGTTTTTGGTTGCGGGTTATCCTGAGATGAATGATACTTTGTACACAAATGACTTAACTATCCTCTATTCATCTATTATCGCCACTGAGTGAATTTCGCAGGACTTCCTTCTATGCAACAACAAAACGCAACCACTTCACCTGCCGAAACGCAAACCACAGCACAGAAATCAAAGCTCGCAACCATCGCGCTCATCCTCGCCATCCTCGGCCTACTCACATCCCCTATACTTCTCGGCATTCCCATCGCTTTCATCGCCATCATTCTCGGCTTCTCCACTGCGGCCAAAATCAAAAAATCCAACAACACCATCACAGGCAAAACCAAAGCCCACATTTCCGTCACCCTTGGGCTCATTGCTTGCACCATCGTCCCCACGCTCCTCGTCTTCGTTGGCTGGCCTATGTATCAGCAAGCCGCTTACACCGCACGTAACCTGCAGACGCAAGCCAACGGCAAGCTCCTCGGCCTCGCCTACGTCATACACCTTGAACAACACAAAACCCCACCAACAGCAATCACAGACCTCATCCCCTTCGTTGACGATGAATCCGTTTTCTACTCACCGCATAGCGAAAAAACAGCCTCCGCTGATTTTTTATCAATGCCCGATGAGCAAAAAGCAAAGCACATTCGCATTCGTTCTGACTTCATCTTCGTCCCCAACAACAACGCATCAAAGCAAATCAATCCATCTGAACAAATGATCCTGTTCTCCAATCCACTGCTGACAGACGAAGAGCATTACACCGTCGTTTTCGCAGACGGACACGCCGAACAATATCAAGGCTCTGACCAAAAACGTTTTGTAGTTGCAGCAAGAACGCAATCAGGCTTGAACCCAAACAAACTCATCGCAAAACAACGCTCTAATCGTTAGTTAGTACTATTAATTTCCGGAAGGACCATTCCATATGAAATGGGAATACAAAACTCACACCATCGACATCCGAGGCTTTTTCTCCTCAGGCAATGTTGATGTAAGCGAAACCGACCGCGTACTCAACCACTACGGCCAACATGGTTGGGAACTCATCTCATCATTCGACACAAATCATCACGACGGTGCATCCAAACTCATCGTTATGATCTTCAAACGCCCTGTCGGCTAACACAATCATACAAATACCCCTATTAAACCAATAAAAAAAGCCGCACCCTTCACGATGCGGCTTTTCTTTTTACTTTTAATTTCATCTTGATCAGGAAAGCAGTTTTTCCAAGTCGTCTCTCGTAAGCGATCGCAGAATGTTTTCTTCCCCACCAACAATCGCATCTGCCAACTTGCGTTTCTTGTCCTGCATCTCTGCAATGCGTTGCTCAACTGTATCTTCACAGATCATGCGATACGCAAACACCGGCTTCGTCTGTCCAATACGGTACGTACGGTCAATCGCCTGCGCTTCAACAGCTGGGTTCCACCAAGGGTCAAGAATAAACACATACTCAGCAGCAGTCAGGTTCAAACCCAAACCACCAGTCTTCAGCGAGATCAGGAACAACGGGATCTTCTCATCCGTCTGGAACTGCTCAACAACCTCACGACGGTTTCTCGTTTGACCATCAAGATAGCAATACGGAATACCACGCTCATCCAAACGGCGGCGAACCAGTGACAACATCGAAGTAAACTGCGAGAACACAAGTGCTTTCGAGCCTTCTTCAATAATATCAACAACACGTTCCAGCAAGACATCAAGCTTCGCCGATGGCTCATCCGCACGCGCTTCATCAATCAAGCCTGGGTGACACGCAGCTTGTCTCAGTCTAAGCAGCGCTTCGAGCACCATAAACGTTGACTTGCCCATACCCGTTGGAGCTGCACCTGTCGGCGTCGAATCCAATTGCTTCATCAGATTCTGACGATAATACTTACGCATATCGTCATAAACCTTACGCTGCTCTGGTTCCATATGACACAGAATCGTCTGCTCTGTCTTCGGCGGTAGATCCGTCAACACCTGCGCCTTCGTACGACGCAAAATAAACGGCCTCAGCGACATCGCAATCTGCTGCAACATCGTTGTCTTTGCTTCTGACTCTTCAGTTTCTTCATCACGCTGCGTCACGCGCGAACCTGCACGAATAATATCTGCAAACCTCGCGTTTGATCCCAACATGCCCGGATTTAGGAATTCAAAAATCGACCACAAATCACCCAAGTGGTTTTCAATCGGCGTACCTGTCAAAGCTAATCGATGATTAGCCCGTAACAATCTCGCTGATTTCGCTGACTGTGATGCAGGATTCTTAATCGCCTGCGCCTCGTCCAGCACGATGTAGTCGAAGCCATAATGCTGTAGCTCTTCAATATCACGACGCATCAAACCGAACGATGTCACAATCACATCATAATTATCAAACGATTCACGCAACGCAATTCGATCCGCACCCGCATACGCCATCACTCTCAAGTCCGGCGTAAACTTCGCAGCTTCATCAATCCAGTTAAACACAACTGAACGTGGCACAACAACCAACGTCGGACGATGTTTTGGCTTCTCACCATTCAACGTCACATCAATGTGGTCCTCAATACCTAAGTATCGAGCTTCCAACATCGCCAACACCTGAACCGTCTTACCAAGACCCATGTCGTCAGCAAGAATACCGTTCATGCCAAACGTACGTAGGAACTTGAACCAGCCCAAACCTTCACGCTGATAAGGACGCAACGCACCATGGAATTTACCCGGTGCAGGATCAAGTGGCACGATCCCTTCAAACGCCTTCAACTGATTACGTGCAATATCAAACTGCTCATCAACTGAAACCAGTTCCTTCTCATCAAGCAGCGAATCTAACAACGCCGCCTGCGAAGCCTTAAATCTCAGATGATCTTCTTCCAGTTCACCCATTGCCGTCAGCAAACCATGATCATCCAACCACTGCTCTGGCAACAATCCTTGCGAACCGTCATCCAACGTAATCATCGAATTACCATTACGTGCAGCCGCAAGTATCTCAGGCAACGAAACGTCTTGTTCAGTACCATCCAAACGTGTGTACTTCACATTGCCACGTAACTCAAACCAGTCAACGTTCGACGCAATCGTTAAGTTCGGTGGCCCCGCTGTCCTCACATGCAACCTGTCCGCACTTACAATCCAATCATTGCTCATCAAATGCGTAATCACATAAGGCATCTGCTTCAGCGGCAACAACAACATGTCAGGATTCGCAGAATTCGCCTGCCTCAATCCACATGTCGCCAACTGCGCGATCATATCACGCTCAGCCTTGCGATCACGACGAATCAACACGCCCTGTGGCGGCAACTCCTCTACCTCATCCTCTTCACCAACTTCACCCTCAGCAACCTGCGAAGTATCTTCAGGTGTCGCGAACGCTTCCGCTCTCGTATCCGGTGCAGCAGTTAGCGCCTCTGCATTCGGATCTTCAACAACCGGTACTGGCTCTTCTTCTTCAGAACCACCAATCAACGTCCCAGGTGTCATCGGCACAAAACGCCCTGCCTGTGACGGATAAATCCTTCGACCGTCGTATTCAAACCAAACGCGTGCTGCCAGCTGATTACGTGCATTACTGCTCAGCACAGCTGACGCTTCCGCTGTGCCAGGCGAGAATATATCCAAGTGCGGACGTGGCTCAACATGTCGTTCTTCACGACCAAAACCAGCCGGCAACTCAATCTCTGGCAACTGTGGCAACATATACAAACGCTCTAAAAAGCGATTGATATCATCATTTGGAATATGAATCGTGCGAGCTTTCTTCTCATCCTCATCACGATCATGATCACGGAATTGGCTCACCCAACGATATGCATCACGGTCATCAAACGGTGCAATAAAATTGTCATAGAAAATCAAACCATGCATACCACCAAGGATCATCGACGGATGATCAATCTGCATATGCTGATCTTTACGACGCAGCTGCACATTAATAACCATCTCATCTTCAACCTCGGTACCAATCATCCACAACCGCCAAGTACCGTTATCATCCCAGTGCACCGGATATTCATCTGGCCCACTTAACTCATCACCCAAATCTATAAAGCATCGCCCCGTATCAATCATCTGTTGCACAATCATCTGCTGCGCACCAGCAGGCAATCTAAACACAGAGTGAGGCCTTCCACCACGGCCAACATAATCCGCATCATCATCCTCAGATACCTGTACACCACCAATAACCAGCGACGCCAACTCTCGGTCCTTCGGATCTGACAACGTTCCAATTAAATCGTTGTTCACCTTCAAAGGCTTCATCTTCGACCAGCCCGTATTCGAACTCGATCTCTGACGTAACTCAACCACTAAAGATTGATAGCGATGCGACAACTTCGGCACGATCACATAACAAATCTGTCTCTGTGATGGCAACACCGGTGGCGTCGGCGCCTTTCTCTCATATGAAGGCACACGCAACAAAGACAACCGCGTCACCCACTCAGGCTCTTTAGGCCGTCTCGGTGCCGCGCTCGCCGCACGCTTCTTCGCCTTCAGCGCCCTCGCCCGAAGCCTCATCATTTCTTGCTTCGTCGCACCAGGACCACCACTTGAATTTTGCAAATCAACCAGCGTCGCCCACACATGCTTACAGTACGCGCCAGATTGAAAATGTGGACACGTACAATCAGCCGCAGCCTGCTGACCATCTTGCTCAATCGTCACAGTCTGTGGCTCGTTATCCTCTACAATCGCACGCACCAACTCTTCGCCAACCGGTGCGATACGCTTGACCTTACCATCAAGCTGCAACGTACGCCCATTCATTCGAACAGGACTCTGGAAAAACGGAGACCAGATCGTCATCAATGACATCTAAGCGTTCCCTCGCATTTTGGGTAAATGATTCGTTTGACCACTTACGCAGCCAATCCCACTTGTTTCTATTCCATGAGTCTTGCGTCATGAGCCAAGCAGGTACTAATTGGTAGGACAGTTTTCAGGGATTGCCAATCACAAACTCGCAACTTCAGGCTTCACGCGTTCGCAATCATTCAATTTCTCTTTGCCACTCGCATACACGAGCCGCAGACGTCCCCAAACCCCCTACACTACAAGAGGTAACGCTCATCTGCAATAGCCATGCATCTTCCACATCATTTACTGCACAACTAGCCTGTCGACTTGCATTTTTCCCTCTTTTTTTATAGGCCATTTTCAACACCCACTCTCACTCCCATTCATTCTCCCATTCATCACAATTCCGCCTCATCTCTTCATCGACACAACCGCGACTCTCCTTTCGTAGTCACAACTGTCGATTCCCATTTTAGCGCCACCCCACAACCATTTCTCACAAAACAATTCAACATTCTCATCATCACCCATTAAGCAATTACACGTAAAACATCCAACCAGCAATATTCTTCTGGCCCACAACATCCCACAATCACAATACGTTTAGCGAAACATCTCCAATCGTCAGCAAGACGCATTCACCAGACACACCTCACACGACACACGACACATCCCCTATCCTTCCCAAAACATGCATTCCAACCCACAATCATCTATCCTTACATCATGATCAATCTGTTCCAACTAGCACAAGCCGCGACAGACTCTGCTTCCAATAACTCGCAGATCATCTCATCCCTCGATCAACTCAGCATCGAATACATCTTCATACCCATCGCACTTGTGATCATCGCAATCCTATTCTTCACCAAACAAATCTCAAAGTCCACGTTCAACAACTCACCCGCGCACAACCCAAACTTCGATCTCTTCGACCTCCTCTCAGCCATCGGCCTCTACGTCATCGGCACCGTCCTCTACTCTTACATCCTCACATCACTCGCACAAAACAAAATCATCCCAGGCCTCGTCCTTTCTGACAACAACTTCGCATTCACCGACGAAACGCTCGGCGCCGCTTCAGGCATCGTCGCACAAGCCTTCATCTACGCCGGCCCCGTCATGTACGTCATTTGGAAAACAGGTTTAATCACGACACCCCCCGTCGTCGGTCAACCAATCAAAACCAAATTCTCACTCTCAGGTCTCCAGTCCTTCGGCCTCCTCCCAACACGACCATTCCGTGATCTCTTCGTAGGCATCATCGCATTCATTGCTGCACTACCCACCATCATGGCCGCAACAACCATCGCCATGATCATCAGCATTCTCATGGGTCAAACCATCGACACCCTCGGCCACTCAATCCTTCAAACCATCGCAACCACAAAATCAAATCTGACCATCCTCTTCTACGCAATCTCCGCTGTCCTCATCGCACCAGTCGTCGAAGAAGTCATCTTCCGTGGCGTCATCCAAACCACATTCATCAACACACTCAATAAAGCAAAGCCAGCCGACCAAGACCAGACAACACAACCCGCACCCGGCGCTATTCTCAACCGCAGCCGCTGGATCGTCATCGTTGTCTCAGCCATCCTCTTCATGTCCATCCACATCCCCGCCGTTCCAAACTGGCCACCACTGCTCGGCCACTTCACCCTCGGCCTCTTCCTCGCATGGCTATACGAAAAATACAACTCACTCCTACCATGCATCACCCTCCACCTCCTCTTCAACGCCGTCAACTTCGGCTACGTCCTCCTCACCGCTTCTCAATACGCCGCATAACCTCTCCCCACTCATTCACATTCTCAGACTCGTTCGAGTTCCACAACTCAAGTAGCCGCTGATCCACGATCAGCGCGCTCATCCCACACCACTCACCCATCGCCCAATTTCATAATCAAAATTACCACCAACCCACGATACGCTGCAGTGCAACTACCACCTCTCAAACCTCCCGCCCCACACATTCTGCACCCTCCTCCCCCTCATTTCCCGACATCCCTTCCTAACAGTGGTTACGACTCCCCCCTCCCGATACAATGCCACTACTTATTTTCTACCCATAAACGCCCTTCAAACGGGACCGCTTCATCCATGAGCATCGAATTCAAAAAAACGACCCTCGACAACGGCCTCACCGTCATCGCCGAAATCAACCCCGACGCTCATACCTCATCCGTTGGCTACCTCGTCAATACCGGTGCACGCGATGAAACCCCAGAGCTCATGGGCGTCTCTCACTTCCTCGAACACATGGTCTTCAAAGGCACAGAACGCCGATCCGCAGATGATGTCAATCGTGAA
The DNA here is from genome assembly GCA_016350165.1 of Planctomycetota bacterium. Taxonomy (GTDB): domain Bacteria; phylum Planctomycetota; class Phycisphaerae; order Phycisphaerales; family Phycisphaeraceae; genus Poriferisphaera. The sequence continues at coordinate 2,090,703 of CP066225.1, forward strand.
TTCGACGAAATGGGTGCAAACTACAACGCATACACCTCACACGAAATCACCTTCTACTTCGCACACGTTCTTCCAGAATACCTCTCACAAGCCATCGACCTCCTCGGCGACATCATGCGTCCATCACTCCGCGACGATGACTTCGACATGGAAAAGAACGTCATCATCGAAGAAATCGGCATGTACGACGACCGACCACACTGGCGTCTCCAAGACCAACTACTCGAAGATTACTTCGGCAAACACGGCCTCGGATACCGCGTACTTGGCACACCCAAAACCGTCGGCGACATGACCTCTTCACAAATGCGTGGTTACTTCGTCGAGCGTTACTCACCCGACAACATGATCGTCGCAGCTTCAGGCAAACTCGACTTTGACCAACTCGTACAAGACGTCGAAAACATCTCAGGTCACTGGAAACCCACCGGCACAAAACGCACCTACAAAGCACCGATCTTCTCTCTATCTAAGCGCACGATAGACGACCCTCGCTCCAACCGTCATTACATCGGACTCATGGCCCCCGGCCCATCCGCCCAAGACCCAGACCGCTACGCCGCAAAAGTACTCGCCGACTATCTCGGCGACACCGAAGGCTCACGTATCTATTGGTCACTCGTCGATCCAGGTCTCGCAGACGAAGCAGACATGGCTTTCCTCGGCTACGATCGCAGCGGCTCCTTCTATGCATACGCTTCATGCGATCCACAAAACGGCCAGGAAGTCGAATCCATCCTCCTCGACGTTCTATCCAAAGCTGTCGATAACATCGAATCAACCGAACTCGAACGCGCCAAAAACAAACTCGCAACACAAGCCACCCTCCAAGGCGAACGACCACTCGGCCGCATGCAAGCCATCGCCGCTCAATGGGCTTACCAAGGCAAATACTCTTCACTCAAAGAAGAGCTCGATGAGTTCATGGCCATCACTGAAGACGACGTCCGCCGCGTATTTAACAAATATCGTTTCAACCCAGAAACCATCCTCCGCCTAACCCCCGCCACCTCATAACCTTCAAACGATCAAACTAAAATAGATACCCAAAGCCGCGCACCCCGCGGCTTTTTCTATACACCTTCAAAACAACTTATCTACAAGCAATCGCACGCACCGCCCTGTGATTTTCATTCACCACAACTTCGATCGTCTCACCATTCGTATCTTCAGCAACATAAGATTCAACTGCCGCCAACATCACCGAAAAACGATCACTCAATTTTGAAATCTCACCGTTCTTGACCATCACACTTGTGTTCCACATATAACCCAACTGCCCACGATCCAAAAACGGCTCACATTCTACCGCACAAATTTCCAACATCATATCCCAACGCACAGCAATCAAAATTTCAGCATCGTTCACATCCTCCATCGGCAAACGTTCATACCCCTTCACCGCCAACATCTTTTCGATATACGGAGCGAATAAAGGTTCTTGCATTCGTTTATCTCTAGAATCCAAACTCTTAATATCCACCAACACATACCGCTTAAGCCCACTCGCCTCAGGCGAACGCTTTGCTTTCACATCCATTGAATATGTTTCAGGAAACAACGTTGGCGTTAAAACATTCCCCGCCGCACATCCACCTAAAACAACACATAAACTCATCAAGACAATTAAAAAGAACTGGCCCGGAACATTAAATTGTTTGAATCTCATAATGACAATCTACCCATCCCCCCAATCCAACTCAACACTTTTGTCCGAGCTCCACCCCACAAAACCACCAATTCTTCTTAGTCATCAATCCAAACAAACGATACGCTTTAGTAAAAAACAAACCCCACTCCCAAATCCCCACCCACCGTCCATCCGACGATACGCTCAAGTGAAACAACTCAAAATAGCCGCCGATCCACGATCGGCGTGCCCTCATCCCTCGCCCCCACATCCCGCTCTCATCTACCAACCGACGATACACTAGAGTGAAACATCTCAAGAATAGCCAGCGAGCCACGCTCGCCGTGCCCATCTCACAACCCTCCTCCACCTCACATCGAATTCTAAACCACCAACCCACGGTACGCTGTAGTAACACAACATCTTCAACAACCGATTTACGATACGCTTTAGTGACACATCACCTCCCTCACCAACCGACGCACACATAATCGAAGCAACATCCACATCGACCAATCGTCGATACGTTTAAGTGACACAATTCAAGTAGCCGCGGACCTACGGGCCGCGGAAGCCTCACCCCTCATCCACCACACGACACCACACTCACTGCTCATCATGCAGCAATCTCCCCTCCCAACACCTCAATTCCCCACCACCCCAACAACCTCGCCACCCATCGCCAACTCCCTCCTCACCTCCCCCCATTCCCTCCACTCCCACAACCAATCCCCTTCCCCCCTCAAGGCCACGCCAAATCCACCGAGCACCCCCTTCCATACTCAATTCGCACATATAAACCCCCATTTCCCAACACCTAATCGACAATTGCTCTCCTGCATAGGCCCAGATTCGACTTTGCCCGAGAAGTAGCCGAGAATACCCCTATGGACAGCATTCCCGAAATTTTGGAAGAACTCAAAGCAGGCCGCATGATCATCCTCGCCGACGACGAGTCGCGCGAAAATGAGGGTGACCTCGTCTGTGCCGCTGAATTCGCAACCCCCGAGAACATCAACTTCATGCTCCGTGAAGGGCGCGGCCTCCTCTGCGTCGCTCTCTCAGGCGAAGTCTGCGACCGACTCGATCTCGGACCTCTCACCTCAGTCAACACCTCACAACTCACCACCGCCTACACCGTCACTGTCGACGGGCACGCACGCTTCGGCGTCACCACCGGCGTCTCAACTCTCGACAGATCAATCACTTGCAAACTCCTCGCTGATCCTGAAACCCAAATCAACGACCTCGCACGCCCCGGCCACGTCCAACCACTTCGTGCTCGCGATGGTGGCTGCCTTGTCCGCGCCGGCCAAACCGAAGGTTCCGTTGACCTGTGCAAACTCGCTGGTCTCCAACCTGCTTCGGTCATCTTCGAAGTCATGAACCCCGACGGCACCATGGCCCGCCGCCCTGAACTCGAAAAATTCTGCAAAAAGCACAACATCAAAATGTGCACTACTGCAGACGTCATCGAGTACCGCATGAAACGTGACAAGCTCATCAAGCGTATCGCGGATCAGCCGATCGAAACGCCATATGGCGAATTCACCCTCATCGCATACCGCTCACAGGTCGATCCATTCCCACACGTCGCACTCACCTGCGGCGACGTCGGCAAACTCGACGGCATGGGCAATCCCATCGAACACGAAAACTCGGTCCTCGTCCGCATGCACTCCCAGAACATCCTCGGCGATGTCTTCGGCGACACCTCCCAACCTTCAGGCAAAGCATTACATAAAGCGATGCAGAAGATTCAGGAAAACGGCTCCGGCGCCATCGTCTATCTTCGCCACGACTCAATGGGTGCAGGCGTACTCAAAGACCTCCAAACCGCATCACTCCCAGCCAACCATGAACTCGCTGGCGAAGACCGCATCAAAATCGGCGACAGCCACGAAACCCCCGGCATCAAACCACCCAAAGACAAACGCGAATACGGCATCGGTTCACAAATCCTACGTGACCTCGGCATCCGCAAATTGGATTTGCTGACGAACCATCCGTTTACACCAACAGCGCTTTCGGGATTTGGTTTGGAGATCGATCAATTCGTTTCGATCTAAAACGACATACAAGTAAAAATGATAAACCCGCGAGTGATTTGCTTGCGGGTTTTTGTTTGTGTGCGCGCATGAAATGAATTGATTTTGGTTTTTGAAGTGCGCGTAAATGGTTGGGTTTTTGAATTTTGTCTTGAGCGATAAAGTGAAATTTGTGATTGATATTGTGAAATTGAAAGCAAAATAAAGGAGTTATGTGCGGTGATGAATATAGAGAAAACGGTTTTGTGCGCGCGAATGCGCGGATTTGCGCACAAAAGCAGTGTTTGGCGGTTGGGAATCAATCGGAAAATAATAGAAATGAGCTGAAACGATGCAGAAACGGTTCGTTTATGACTGAAATGCGTTAGAAATGGCGAGGTTTTTTGAGGGGGTATGCGTGTTTGTGCGCGCGGTTTGAGTTGTATTCGTATGCGAAATCGGAGTGCGTGATTGCATTTTAGATTAGGTGTTTAGGAAATACTTTTGCTATTGATCGTTGATGTGAGGCATTGAGAAATAATGTTGTATGTTGTATTTGGCAAGGTTGAACATTTTGAAGTGTGATTTGGCATATAGATGAGCATGTTGCCATTGGGGTAATTGCCTGACCATCCACAGGGCCATCCACCGCATTGATAACATTCGAACAGTGCTTCAAAGAATGGATTATCCAAGCCCATGATGCAGCGCGATTCAGCGCATAGTAAAAGGTCGGCATGTATTTCATTGCTAATTAATTCAAAGTTGGAGCAGACACGAAGTGAGACCCGGCTTGCAATGGATTCTAGAAAATCATGGGTAAGTGGCTTGAGGTTACGACGGTATTGGTTTAGTGATTCGGACTTGTTTGCGATGCCTCGGATTTTGGAAATCTGAGATGAACGGAGGTCTGTCCAGTCTACTTCATCAGATTCAAATGGTTGACTGGTTGCGAGATCGCATGCCTGTTGGATATCTGTAATCAGCGCATTTTGTAGATGCGAAGGAATAAGCTTATTGCGATTGAATATGCCGTGGTTTTGAACAAAGTCGATGACTTGCTGGACATGTTTGGTGTTTGGCCCCAGATCCATAGTTTGATGCCCTCAGAAAAGTTCTCAGTTTTGCTGCGTATTGTAATTAATATGGATCGCGTTGTAATGAACTTAATAACTAACGAATGGCAAGTTGTTTGCATTTAAGCTAGTGAGTTGTTGGATGTGATGAGTTGAGGTGTTGAGTTTGCGCGTTTTGGTGGTTGGGTGAAATCGTGAATGGATGGGGGCATGAAAAAAGCTGATGCGTTTTGAGACGCAGCAGCTTTTGGTTGTTCAGAATTTTGGTGGATTAGATCTTGTCGAGTTCATCCACGAAGTCGGTCTTTGGTGTGACGCCGACGAATTTACGTACAACTTCACCCTTGTTGAAGAGGATGATGGTTGGGATGGCGGAGATGCCGTAGTTAACGGATACTTCGCGGTTGGCGTCGGTATCAACTTTACCGACTTTGACTTTGCCAGCATATTCGCCAGCGATTTCGTCGATGACAGGAGCGAGCATACGGCAAGGCATGCACCATTCAGCCCAGAAATCCACAAGTACGGGTACATCGCTGTTGACGACTTCTTGTTCAAAGTTCGCGTCGGTTAGTTCTATCACAGCATCGCTTGCCATGGTTATTCTCCTGAGTAGTTATGTTAGACCTGAGTGTCACACTGAGGTCACGGGCGATTTTAGGCGTGAAAAGCCTTCACATCAACCGTTAAAAATTCGCGTATCAGCCTGAGTGTATAGGCTGAAGGATATAAGTCTAATTGCAAAGGGGGTCTGTGTATTCCCGTAATTTTATCGACAGTGGGGGAATGCTAGCCACAGGATTGTGTAAAAACAGCGACTTGATAGCTGTCGAGGGGCACTTCTGTGCCTACAAGGTTGTTTTCGAGGTCATGCCAATCACCTGTGGGGAGAGAGACTTCACATGGGTCCTCCATGAAATTGACTGCAAAGAGGAACTCATTGGTACTATTGGATCGTCGTTTGATGAGGACGCCGTTTTGAATGTCGGCGAGTTGATCGGTGAGTTCGGCTTCGGTGAGAAGACGGTTGTAAAAATGACGAAGGGTGTCGAGGTCGAGGGCTGCGGCCTGATAGTAGGCACGACCATCGCCGAGATAGTTGAGAGTGAGTGCGGGGCGGCCGGCGTAGAACTCGGTCGCGTAAGAAGCGAGGACGTGGGCGTGTGATGCGTGAACGAGTTCGCTGTAGGTTGAGCTATGGGTTTTGGGTGGAAGCCAATCCTGTTCAGCTTCGAGGAGGATGCGTTCGTCTTCACGGAGGCAGTCGATTTCTTCGGAGGTGATGCCGAGGATGTCGCGGAGAGGTCCGAGGCGGCCGCCGGCGGAGATGCAGAGATCTTGATCGGTAATGCCTGACCAAAAGGTTGTGAGGAAGTGTCCGCCTTGGGAAACGAACTTGTGGATGCGTGTGGCGAATGAAGGTTGAAGCGCGTACGCGATTGGTGCGGTGATGAATTTGTAACGTGAGAAGTCAGCGGTTTGATCGATGACATCACAGTTGATGCCGAGGCGTGCGAGTGCGCGGTAATGTTTGAGTACTTCTTCACGATATTGTTTGGCAGTTGGCCCGCCGTGATTGTGCTCTAACGCATGAATAGACTCGGTGTCGAATATAAGTGCGACATCTGATTTGATGGTTGAGCCGAGTGTTTGATTGATGTTGTCGAGGTTGGTGCGTATTTCGGCAACTTCACGAGTAACGCGCGTGTCGGTCGGGCTGTCGTGCATGATGACGGCACCGTGATGTTTTTCGATGCTGCCACGACCTGCACGCCATTGGAAGTACATGACGGAGTCGGAACCTTGCGCGACGGTCTTGAGTGAGAGCATGTTGTGGACGCCGGGGCGTTTGAGACGTAAGGGGCTGAAGTATTGAGGGAGTGATGGACAGCTTTCGATGAGGTACCAAGGCGTGTCGGGTTTGAGTGAGCGGATTGCGTCGAGGTAGAGTGATTCGTAGTAGAGGTTTTTAATGTCTTCGTCTTCGATGCCATAGATGCGTGGGTATGAATCGTATGAGAGGAAGTCGAGGTGCTTGGCGAGTTTGACGTAGTCGGTGATTTGGAGGTGGCCGTGCATGTTGGTGGTGAGTGGTTTTGAGCAGTGTTTACGAATGTGCTTTATTTCATGGGCCAAAAAGTCTTCGACCATGTCTGAGCAGTATCGCACCCAGTTGAGGCCGAGGGCTTCGACGGAGTGGTCGCCGGGACGGATTTGATCCCATGATTGATAGGTGTGCGACCAGAAACGCGTCCACCATGAGTCGTTGAGTTTGTCGATGTCGTGGTCGTAACGTTGTTTGAGCCAATGCTGAAAGTTGGTGATACATGAGTCGCAGTAACAATGAGCCCAGTCAGCGTGGCCGCCGTATTCGTTGTTGATGTGCCATCCAATGACGGTATCACATGAGGCGTAACGCTCGGCGAGTTTGTCGATGATGATGGCTGACTTGTCGCGGTAGTTGTCGCTGGTCCAGCAGAAGTTGTGACGCAACTTTGGGTACTCACGTTTGCCGTCTTTTGAGGTGATGCAAACATCGGGGTATTTGAGTCCGAGCCACATGGGACGTGCGGCCGTTGGTGTTGCGAGGATGACGTGAACACCGACTTTGTCTAAGCGTTCGATCGTTTGATCGAGCCAATCGAATTGGAAGTTGCCTTCATCAGGTTCGAGTGTTGCCCATGCGAAGATGCCGAGTGAGACGGCGTTGATGCCGAGCTTTTGCATGAGTTGGGCATCTTGTTGAAGGATGTCGGGACGGTTGAGCCACTGGTCGGGGTTGTAGTCGCCGCCGGTGAGGAAATTGTTGACGTTATTGAAAATTGAAGCACCACCCATCGGTCACCTCTTTGTCAGTAATACGTTAGAAGTCAGTCGTGAAAGATTGAAACGTGGAAAGTATGTCAATAAAAATAAAACGAATATGACGAAACCACCTTAGCCAGTTGAACGGTTGAAACAAGAGTAAATGGGGTGAAGAAATGAGATTTTGGGTTGAATGGGAGGGATCGACGTGTGTTGCCCAACTTAACAGTTTGATGCAGGCGTTACATGGCGTGTGATCGTGCGTATGCGGGGAAATTTCTGACAGATATTTCTCGGATTTTGGGGATTCATCTGATATATTGAAAGCACGATCTTGCGGAACGGCGAGCATTTCGGCCTTAGTAGCGGAGTAGAGAGAGAGACGAGATGAACATAAAGATAAAAGCGAGCTTGGTTTGTACGTCTGCCTTTGCGCTATCGGTGTGGATGTGCGGCAGCAGTGAGGCGATGGTTCTTTCGGGCGGCATTGGTTCGTCTGCACCTGCGAACGATACGGCTCCGACGGATGACCCGGGCTGGGAACGTGTTGGCGTACGTGGGATTGGAACGGGTGTATACCTTGGCGAAGGTTGGGTGATTACAGCGAAACATGTTGGTGGTGCAGGAAATTTTAGTGTTGATGGTACAACTTACAGTGCTGTGGCTGGATCGAGCGTCGTATTGACGAACGGTGATGGCTCGGATGCTGATTTGTTGATGTTCCAGATTGATGTTCCGGTGAGTTCACCACTTGCCTCGGTGCCGCTGGTAGCATTTACGGATACAACGCCTACGCTAGGTGATGAAGCTATAGCGATTGGGACGGGGTTTACCCAAAATAGCGCAACACCTGATCATAATCATGGTGGTGGACTGGCTAATGATGGGTATACTTACAATACATTACGAGATAAGAAGTGGAGCGAATTTGATATTGTTGCTCCATTAGATTTAGGTGAAACAGCACCGGCTGAATTAGAGTTGGATGATTTCTTTTTCACACGATTTTTACCAACGGGCGATTCAGCTTTAGCAGTACATCGTGATTCAGGCTCACCGATCTTTGTGAAGAATGAAGATGATGAGTGGGCATTAGCAGGATTAGTACATTCGATATTACCTGCAAAAGACCAAGCGGAGAACACCGCTGTTTATGGCAACTACAATATTTGGTCAGATTTTTCAGTGAGCTATAAGGACCAGATACTTGCCACAATCCCCGAACCTGCCAGCCTTGGAATTTTGGCTGCTTTGGTCGCTCCAGTAGCGGCGTGTCGCAGGCGTCGGGCTTAAATTTGATCTTTCTCCTCCTACGGAAAGCACCTGCTTCGGCAGGTGTTTTCTTTTTTTATGCGCGGTGGGTGATAAATGAACTGAAATGAAAGGTTGGTGAGTGCTGGCATGTAACGAGTGTTTAAGATGGTCATAAAAAAACGCTGCGTGGCGGCAGCGTTTGAGTGTTTGGATTTTAGATTGATTAAGCAGCAGGTTGGTCGAGGCCGTATTGTTTGATCTTTTTGTAGAGCGTTGTGCGGTTGATGTCGAGCTGCTTTGCGGTTTCCTGGCGATTCCAATCGTTGGCTTCGAGTGCGGCAAGGAGGATTTGTTTTTCGGGTTCTCTGAGTGCTTCATTGAGAGGCATTGGATTCCAGCCGCCGAGGAGTGCGGGGATGTCGAGGGCAGAATCTGTGTTAAGTGGTGACTCGCATTGGCGCATTTCGACAGCGCGCTGTACGAGCAGGTTGTCAGTACCTCGAATTGTTTCGGGAAGGTCGTCGAGTGTGATGGTGAGTTGTCGTGAAAGGACGACGGCACGCTCGATTGCGTTTTCAAGTTCGCGCACGTTGCCGGGCCATTCGTAACGTTGAAATGCTTCAATAACATTGTCGCCAAAACGGCGTTCGCGTGACATTTCTTTGCAATAGCGTTCGAGGAAGTGATCAGCGAGCAATGGGACGTCACGGACACGTTCGCTGAGACGTGGCAATTCGATATTAACGACATTGATGCGGTAGTAGAGGTCTTCGCGGAACTCGCCTTCAGTGACGAGTTTGTCTAACTTCTGATTAGTCGCTAGAACGAAACGGACGTCTGCTTCGATGGTTTCAGTGCTGCCGACGGGTTCGTACATTTTTTCCTGTAGAACGCGAAGGAGTTTGAGTTGTAGCGCGGGCGTTGCTGAGTTGATTTCATCGATGAAGAGTGTGCCGCCGTTGGCTGCGGCGATCTTGCCGACCTTGTCGGTGTCAGCGCCGGTAAATGCGCCCTTAACGTGGCCGAAAAGTTCGGATTCGAGGAGGGTTTCGGGGATGGAGCCACATGCGAAGGTGATGAAGGGACCGCTACGACGGTTGCTTGCTTCATGTATTGCGTGGCCGACCATGCTCTTGCCGGTACCTGACTCGCCGGTGATGAGGACGGTTGTGTTTGATTCAGCGACAGCGTCTACGAGGTCGTAGACTTTTTGCATACGGTAATCAGCGCCGACGAGAGAACCGAGGCCATAACGCTCGGAGAGCTGAGCCTTCATGGTTGTGTTTTCAGCGAGAAGGATGTGCTGATTCATTGCTTTGTTAACGGCGAGACGTAATTCATCATCAACGACTGGTTTGGTGAGGTAGTCAGCGGCACCGAGTTTGACTGCTTCAACGGCGGATTCGATTTTGCCGAAGCCTGTAACGACAATGGGTACAACGGACTGATGCTTTTTGCGTAGTTCACGAAGTAGTGAGACGCCGTCCATGCGTGGCATGTTGAGATCAGTGATGATGATACCGAAGGGAGTCGAGCCGATTGAAGCGTCTAACAGTCGAATAGCTTCGACGCCATCACCTGCGGTTGCGACATCGTAGCCGTCGTCTGCGAGCAATTCTGCGAGTGACTCTGCGACGATCGGATCGTCGTCGACCACGAGTATCCGAGACTGCCGAATCATGCCTTCCCCACCAACTAATTTGAGTTTACCGTTTATTGCTGCCATTGCGTCTAGCCTTGTGTATCACCTGCCAACATTCGAACTGGTAGTCGCAGTTCAAATCTCACACCATTGTTACCGTCCAGTACGATCATCTCACCTTTGAGGGCTTCGATGATATCTCGGCAAAGATTCAAACCGATGCCATGACCAGTTGGTTTTGTTGTTTCGCCGAATTTTATGTCTGATGATTTACCACCCGCAGTATCTTCGATGCAAAGCAACAATTCTTTGTCGATGGTCTTTGCTGCGATATCGATACGGTGCTTGGTGGCGTCAGATTGATTAGTTTTGATTGCTTCGATGGCGTTTTTTACGAGGTTTTCGATGACGCCGAGCAGAGGGCCGACCGGAAGAACGTCGGATTGATCGTCAAGGTTTGTGACGATATCGCAATTTAGTTGTTCACACTCGACGAGATGAAGGTCGGTGATAAGACGGATTGCGTAGCCGAGGGTTTCGATTTCGCCTGCACCATTAATGAGAGGTGAATCGGTATTTGTTGAGGTGCTGTTAGTTGGTGGCGAAGTGAGCCATGAGATTGTTTTTTGTTGGGAAGCTGGCGTTTTCATCCAGTCGTGAATGAGTCTGGACATTTCTTTGAGAGCGCCGTCAGCGGTACGGAGTTTTTGCAAAACTGTATCAGCTTCGTCGTGCGTTTGATGAGAATCGATTGGAGGATCGGTATCTAGTGATCGCATTGCGAGTCCTAAGCAACGCATAGACCCGTCCAATAAGTTGGCGAGTTCGTGGCCGAGGCGGCGACCAGCTTCGCTCATCTTTTCAATATCTGCTTCATGATCGGGGCGATGTGGATGCGGATTATCGGGGACATCGCGCCCGTGTGAAGCACGATGTTTCTCAGTAGCTTTTTTGTTGCTCTGATCCGACATTATCGTGAATATCGGCGAAAGTATGAGATGTTAAAACCCTTGATGTTGATTTTTGACAACATTAAGAATTGCGGGGTCATGTTGATTTCACACAACACACATAATCGTTACAACCGGAACTGGAATGCTGATTGCTGATTTATTCAAATGTGAAGCGTTGGCGCATTTTGACGAGTTCTGGTTCGATTTCTTCGATAAGGCGACCGACTGCGCTACCGTTGCCATCACAACAGAGAGCTGCGAGGTGGTGTGCATAGTGAAGATGCAGACATTTGATCATGAGGAAGTTGCTGATGCCGCCGATACCCCGTGCGCGAAGGGTTTCGAGAAGCGTAGGTGATGCTTCGACAACTTTGCGATCGGCTTGTGTGAGCAAATCCCAACGCTTATTGATGTATGCACGATGATCGTCGGCGACTTGATGTTCTAACTCGCCATTAGACATGATTTTTTGCTGAAGCTGATCGATAGCACCACGACGTTCCATGTCTGAGAGAACAACACTGAGGCGAGGAGAGGTTAGCCAGTAGAGTGTTGGGAAGGGGATAAGTTTTTCGCCGCCATCGCATCGGACACTGTGACCTTCACCACAATGATGAACAGGGTAGTTTTCAATGACAACAGGTTCACCCTCCCCTGTTCTGATGACGACACGTACAACACCTCGAGGCATACGTCCGAGTTGCTGCTTGAGAAGATTTGCATCGTGATCAGTCAGCATATTCATGACTCCTATCGTCCAATGAAGCACAATCCGATCAATGAGAAAAAGATCGGTGTCATTCGTAATGATAGCAAGATGGGGGTCGTGTGAGGGGCACGATGAAAGAGGGGAAGTTATTCAGAAATTAAATGGTATTGGAGATCAGTTATCGCCTGCGAGGAATGGGTTGATGAGTGAGTCAATGTCGTGAGGGGGGAGATCATCGAAGAAGTCGTGACCTGCGACCCATAAGTTGAAGAATGTGTCGAGATCGTAGTTCATTTTGAAGCGTTCACCGCTGCTGAGCAGGTGGATTTGGGACTGATTATTGGCTTGAACACATGCGAAGATATTGCATCCAAACTCGCAGAAGAGGATGAGGTTGCGAGGCCATTGATCGCCGCATCGCTTCCAGTCGTCCCGAATGCGCCAATAGGTGCTGGCGATATCGCCGAATTCAGAGCAGTAGCCATCGCTGGTACCGATGAGGCCGTAACCGGGCCCGAAGCCGCCGTTGCCGATTCTGGTGAGAACAGAGCGAAGCAGATCAGGGAGTATGAGGCCGAGTCTGGCTTCGACTGCTTTGATATCGTGATCTTTTGCCACGTTGTAAGGGAGGTGGATATTTTTAAGATCAATGAAGTGTCGTATGTTGTTGATGGTGTCTTTGGCCATGCATCGCCCCTTAAGTGCGGAGGAAATGACACACATGTATATGAGCATTTTGCATGGAGAAGGTTGCCACGTCTAGACTTTTTGGCTGAGGTTAATGGGATTGTGGTGATACTAATTACGAAAGGGGGTCTGTAGAAATGCGCGCAATAAAAAAGGCCAGAGCCCTCAAAGGACTCCAGCCTCGCCTGTGTTGTCTGAATTTAGTTGTGAAAACCTATAAGTGGTGAGGGACCAGGACAGGGAGGGTTTGGTGTTGTCGATTCACGAGGAACACGGGGAGAAACGCGAGAACCATGCCCTGATCCCAGCACGAGGAGATCACATTTGATTTTTCATCCTCACTTGTAACTTGCTTGTGAGCGTCACTTTTATCGGTGACTGAAGCAAGTAATGAGGAAGCCGTTAACCGGCTTGATGTTTAAAAGGATACCACCGTCCTTTTATATGTCAAGCTCGGATGGAATTTTTTGAACTTTTTTTCGCTGAATAATGGAATATAGTGACACCTGAGAATTAAACTTATTTAAGTACTTAATTTATATACACTTAAATTATCAACCAACTCTCCACCGCACGTATGTTCAACGGTAATTATGCCCATCAAATTGGACTTGGTCGGGCAATTTTCGGCAACCGCCATGCCATTCTCCGGGACGCTAACCGAACTCTTCCACCAAAGTTTCATGAATGTGGCACACAAAACGCAACTGCCATTTGAGAACATTTTGCTTGTCATGTTTGTCAGTAAATTGCGACATGGAAGGGGCATTACATCGTATTACAAGTGCAACTTACGCATTTATTAATAACTGCATATCAATAATGCTAGCACAATCGTAATACTTTGATTGATTATCAGTAAAACCACTAAGCAACAGGTCTAACACGTTAGGTCTATGCGTTGATTAGATGATGAGTAAAGACTACTTCGCAATAGCTGCTTTGGTGCACTGTAAAGTGAGTAAGGGTTTATACAGCTTCTTTGCTTGTAGCCTTACAATTATTCAAGCATTTACCATTTCGATAAGTTACTACGGCTTGAATGTGTTATTGCGTGCATGTGTAAAAGGAATGTCTGATGTATTTAGCCTTTTATTCAGCGAAAATATGGTTGTTCCTTTGTGTAGACAATTTCGGTCAACATGTTTGCGATATAGCATGGTTAAGGGCGCACAAGTATTGGCTGCTCGTATAGCATGTCGCCTGATGAATGAAAATTTGTGATTGGGTGAAGGTGTATTACTTCAAGCTGGCACGCTGGAGGCGATCGTTGATTGCGCGACCAAGGTTTTGGCTTGGAACACGAATGGCGATGATGGCATCAAGTTTTTCATGGTCTAATCGACGCATAGACCCGAAGAGATTGGCTGCAGCTTCGTTGAGGTCTCCGGTATCTGAAAGCACCTCATGGATAACGATGTTGCTGGGGAGCTGTGCGTTTTTCAGATTGTTGGTGAAGCTAATGAGACCAACACGCTGGCCAAGCGAGAGGGGGTCAATATCGCTGATGCTGTCGATGAGGTGAAGATTGGTTTTAGGAGCATAGTGACGCTCGAGCATGCCGGGGGATGCGGCGCCTTTTTCAGCGGACTCTTTGAGTGTCGCGTCCTTGGGATCGACGAGCTTGACGTTACCCTTGCCGAGAATGCTCTCAAGGGCTTCAAGGGAGGTGCCACCAAGGCGGAGGACGGTTGGGATATCGCCTACAACGGAGATAACGGTGCTTTCGAGACCGGTTTCAGAGGGACCACCATCGAGGATCATGGAGAGTTCGTCGCCAAATTCAGCCCAGACGTGCTCGGCTGTGGTGGGTGAGATGGATGCAAACTTGTTTGCAGATGGAGCGGCGATGGCGGTGCCGGTTTGTTCGATGAGGGAACGTGCGACCGGATGTTTGGGTAGACGGAGGCCGACGGTTTGAAGGCCCGAGGTGACGATATCAGGGATGATGTCTTTCTTTTTGACGACGAGGGTGAGCGGGCCAGGCCAAAAGGCGGCAGCGAGTTTAATTGCGGCTTCGTTGAAGTCGGCTGCGATTTCTTTGGCTGCTTCAACTGAATCGACATGAACGATGAGTGGGTCGAAAGCGGGACGAGCTTTTAGGTTGAAGACCTGAGCAACGGCTTGGGAGTCGAATGCGTTGGCACCGAGGCCGTAGACGGTTTCGGTTGCAAAAGCGACGACGCCACCTGCACGGATGATGTCTGCAGCTTCCTGGAGAGATTGCAGCTCGTAGCCGTCACGGATATTGGTGGGAAGTTGGTCTTGAAACTCGCTCATAACTCAACGGTATCAATTGGAGGGTGGGTGCGTCAAATCAGTTGACTGGATGGGAAGATGGAGAAGGGACGGACGTGACTGAGGAGTAAGGGCAGGCAGATGCGACGCTTGCAAGGGTGATGGAATAGGTTATGTTGAGGGTGGACGTCTTGTTTTTGGCGATGATGAAAAGATTGGTGAACACGAGGCGTGTAGCCGAACTACATAGATAGTAAGACTGATACGCATGTTGATCACGTGCCTGCTGCACGGCATCGGTTGCAGCAGGAAGCCAAAAGTGCGTTGTGATGAGTGGTGGGTGTTGGTTGTCATTAAATAACGATGAAGGGACGTGAAGCTGAAGCTCGCAAGTGGGCGGTGCTTCTGAGTGTGCTTTTGCATGGTTGAGTCGGGAAGGGATGCTAGCGGGGAGAGGGATGATTGGATAGCTAATCAATGATTACTCGGATGACACAATCAATGGCGCCTTCGGCGCAGCCTTATATGACGCGGCAGAGTTATCGACAGGAGTTGATAACGGTGATGCTGTTCCCACTTGCGATCTCATTGTTTGAGGGTTCGGTCATTACGGTGCTTGCGAAGATGGTGTTTGATGTTGGGTGGTTTGCGTTTGCGACGATGATGGCTGCACCAATGTTTGCGAACCTGACTTCATTTGCATGGACAAGACTTGCGAAGGGAAGAAGGAAGGTCAGTGTCATTGCGTCATTGCAGGCAACCTTGCTTGTGTGTTTGATTGCAGTTGCACTTTTGCCAGTGAGCCCACTGGGCGGTTTACTACTGGTTTGTTTTACCGTTCTGTCACGATGCTGTTTGGCTGGCGTAGCGACGTTGCGTTCGACTGTATGGCGACAAAATTACCCGAGACGATCACGCGCGAAAATTACATCTAAATTAGTTCTGATTACTTCATTGGTTTTGGCGCTTGGTCCGATCCCGATTTATAAGTTGCTTGAATATGATGAGACGTTGTATCGGCCGTTGTATATCGCTGTGGCGGTGATTGCAGCGATAGGCGTATTTGCCTATTCACGTATTAGACTGCGTGAAGAGAAGCAGCTGTTGAATCATGAACGACGAGATAAGAAAGACATTGATTCATCTGAGCCGAGTGCGACGTTTTTATCCGTACTTAAAAATGATAAGTTTTACAGGCACTACATGACTTGGCAGTTCTTTGCAGGGGTTGGGAACATGATGGGTGAAACTGCAATCATTGCACTTATCATCCATTGGGTCAGACAGGACAATAGTGATTGGATTACAAATTATCGTTTTGTGATTCCTGTGATTTTGTCAGCAACGATACCGATGATTGTCGCGACGTTGACAATACCGTTGTGGGCGAGGTACATGGACCGCGTACATATCACACGGTTTAGGACTAAACATGCATATACGTGGGTGTTTGCACAGTTTGGCTATTGGGTGATAGGGATGATGGGGCCGGCAATGTGGCCGTTGGTTGCGCTACCTCGTATTGTGCAAGGGCTTGCGAGATCAGGTGGTTTATTAGCATGGAATTTAGGTCATAACGATTTTGCAGATAAACGACTTGTGACCACGTATATGGGCATTCATGTAACGTTAACAGGTGTAAGAGGATTGTTTTCACCCTATTTGGCGGTGCTGTTGTTATTTGGGTGGGAAGGATCATGGTTGTCTGAGTACATTTCATTTTCTGGCATAGAACATCATATTTTTCTTATAACGACCGTATTTTGTCTGATTGCTCAGGCTGGGTTCTTCTGGCTTGATCGAATGTACAAGAAACAAAAAGAAGCTGAAAATAAGTACGAATTAAAAGATCAAGAAAAAAGTACAGCGGTTGATTAGATCGAATACAATAATTTGCGACTATTGTGACAAATTATTATTTAACAATAATTTATATAGTTATAAATAGTGCAGTAGGTGTGCAAAACCCAACAAATCAGTAATATAAAGCACTATTTTTGGCATTGTCATAACAGACGTTTCCAATGAATTGCTTACTGAGTAAATTTACTGACAACAAGTCGAAACAGTCATAAAATAGATAACTAAGGGCATCTCGTATGACTTTCTGTGCGTACTAAAGAGGACAAAAGTGCGTGTAGAAGGACATTATCGGCACTAAATCCATAAGAGCGATTTTATTGGCAAAGTCGTGTTGACTTTTCGGACGTGTCAGACATTAAATGTACCAGTAATCATCTTGATTACATTTGTCGGTGAAGATACGTGATCTTTACTGTTAATTAACCTTGATCTATTGCGGGGAGTGTCAGTTGAGTCCTGCGGGGGATTCGTAATTGTTTTTGTAAGGGGAAGAATTATGACCGCAACACATCAAGTAACTAATTCACTAACTACTGGCCAAGTCGCGAAGTACTGTGGCGTCAACTACCGAACCGTGATTCGTTGGATCGAACGCGGCGAGATGAAGGCGTACCAGCTACCAGGACGCGGTGACAACCGTATTGAGGTTGAAGATCTGATCGCATTCTTGCGTAAGAATCAGATGCCAATTCCACTGGAACTATCTGGTGGCTTGAGCAGGATTCTTGTTGTAGAGAATGATCGGGCACAAGCTCAGTCATTGTCACAGGCTCTAACCAATGCAGGCTATGAGGTGCAGATTGCATCATTTGGCTTCCATGCTGGTGCACAGATTGATTCGTACAGACCTGCGCTGATCATTTTTGATCTGCAGACACCGGGTCTGGGCGGCATCGAAGCTGTTCACTACCTTCGTGGCAACAATCGAACGAAGCATCTGAAGGTGCTCTTGATCTCTGATAATGCCAATGAAGATCAGCATTCATTAATTGATGCTGGTGCGAATGGTGTGCTTCAGAAGCCGTTCCAAGCTCATGACCTTTTAAACAAGGTTGGGCAGTTGGTTGGCAAACCTAACGAATAAACAACAAGAGCAGAACCCAATCGAATGCTGATGAGCGGTTGACCGTTTGTTAGCATCGAAACTTTCATTGCACGTTAAACCTGGCCGCGGTGGCCAGGTTTTTTCATGTGTGCATATAGGTACTTGTACGATTGAATAAAAGTCGAGGTGAGATGAGACGAATTGATTAACACCTGTTTGTAGGTGGCAGTACAATATTTAAATGCCACGGATTAAGGACAACGCGATTTGTATTAAGCATCTCGACTGGTCAGAGACGAGCCAGATCGTTGTGCTGTTTACGGAATCGCATGGATTGATTCGTGGGGTTGCAAAGGGGTCGAAGCGAAATTCACCGTCATTGATCGCCCGATTTTCTGGTGGGATTGAGTTGATGACGCAAGGCGAAGTGCTTGCGACGGTGAAGCAAACTGATGCATTGGCGGCCGTAACTGAATGGGATTTACAGAAGGATTTCCATCCGTTTCGTCGCAAGCTCTCGATACAGCGATTGGGCTGCTATGCAGTTGATTTAGTTGGGCATATGTATCCGGAGCAAGACCCACATCCAAGCACTTATCACGTTTTACGTATGACGCTTGAAAAGCTGTGCGGCATTTATTTACAAAACAAATCGTGCCCTGAACAATTGCTTCAAGCGTGCATACTGACGTTTCAGTATTTGATTCTCAATGATGTGGGTTATGCGCCAAACTTTGAGTTTGATGTTCAGACGGGTGAAATTCTTAGCAAACAAAGCAGCTACAATTTCGATCCTGTTGCAGGCGGGTTAACGATGGGGTCAACGCGTGAAGATTGGCGTGTACGTCAGTCTACGGTTGAAGTGTTCAGACAGATCATACAACTGGTGCCGACTCAAACTGAGCAGACAAGTGATCAGGATGAGGATGCGAGAGAAGACCTGATCAAGCTTGCAATTTATACTTATGAACAAGTCTATGCGTTACTTAGTCAAGTCGATCCTGACACGCTGATCAGAGGCAATCGTTTGTTATGTTCTTATATACGAGCGTTACTTGATAAGCAGCTACCAACGATGCCATTCATTTTGGGTAAGTAAATTTGAATAAAAAATACGCAGCGGGCGAGCTGCGTATTTTTTATTCAAATTTCTAACCACTGATTAGCTTCGACTGACGATTTCGATGTTGTGCGGCGCATGAATTTTGTAGCGAATGCCACCCCATGTGAAGTGATTGCCGAACATCGAAGCGATACAGCAGAGCCAGTGAACAAACATCCAGAAAGGTGTCGCGAAGTATTCAAGCATCCAAACACCTGACAATTCTTCGTATGCCTGACGCTGAAGAGATGTTTTTGCTACTTGCTTACGTAAGCGGCCACGGATGAAATCAATGATGTAAACCGTGATCAAAGTTGTGATCGCAAATGACCATGTAACGGAGTCCGGGAAGAGAAATAAAGCTGCGACAGCGGTAAGGAAGCCTGCGAGGTAGAGTGACGTACCGATTGGACCGACACGCCAAGAGGCTGGCTGGTATACGCGAGCATGCATGTACTGACGACGACCAAACTCGAGCAATGACGCCCAAGTAAATGTGACCGGGCCACGTACGAGCATGTTAGGCACGAGGTAAACACGCTTGCCTAACTCATTAATAGCATTTGAAAGATTGACGTCGTCGTTGAACGTGCCACGCCATGGTTTTGGCATGTCAATGTCTTTGAGAGTTTGACGAAGGACAGCCATGGAGCCACCCCATGCACAATTGCGACGGTCACGGCCTTGCAGCGTGACGATGGATGAATTGATGATGCATGCCACCTTGGTAGGGAGGTTTGCTTTCGCACCGAGTTCTGGGACTAACCAACGCCAAGCGGTTGTGCAACCGACTTTCGGATTGACGAGCGGACCGACCATACGCTTGAGCCAATCAGAGCCCATCACAGCATCCGCATCCGCATAAACTACTGCTTCATCGTCATCGTTCATTAGCTGCATTGCTGCAATTGAATTATGAATTTTCTGCGCTTCATTGGTTGCAAGACCTGAGTCAACTAGGTGAACGGATTTTAAGCCGGGGGTGTGATTGAGTTGATCCAGTGAGGTCCAATTGAGAACAGTGCCATCTTTTTCAGGCAGATCTGCAAATTCTGGTGAACCGCTGAGATATTCTTTGATCGCGAGGTATGCGGAATCGTCGCATGATTCCGTCGTGAAAATCAAACGATATGAAGGATAATCCTGCTCGAGTAGACCTTGCATATGCCCTTCGAGTTGATCATCAACCCCTTTGACGGGGACGATGACACATACGTCGGGTGTGAAGTTAAAAGCCTTGGGATTGCTCTGTTCTTCAATGTGTTTCTTACGCTCGCGGCGAAGGAACATATATACATTTCGCGCGCCGAACAGGGCCTGTGCTACCCAGACGAGCCAGAGCAGTAACAGGGCGTATTCGATGATGGTGCTTGGAATACTCATAAGCATGTCATTCTAACCGATCGGCAGGCCTTTCGCCTTCCAAGGCAGCAAAACCAATAATGAAACGCATCAGATTGGGACAGGAGAGCGTTAAAGCAATAAAAAGGCTCATTACGAATGTTTGAGCCTTGGGATATTCAAAATGTGTTTGATGTTGATTAAGCACCGTCAAATTCAGCGAACTTAGCATCCTGAATTGGTACGACATGCTTAAGTACTTCTTCAAGAACACCGGCTGGGGAGCCGATCGCATCAACTTCACTGATGATATCTGGATTATAGTAATCGAGGACTGGACGGGTCTCTTCTTCATAAACCGCCCAACGCTGACGGATCACTTTTTCATCTGCATCATCAAAACGATTCTGCTTCAGAGCACGGCGACGTAAACGTTCGATCATTGCTTCCTGATCGCGGCAAACAAGGTACACAACTTTTAAAACATCGATGTGCTCTTCCATGAGTTTGGCTTGCTCAACGGTGCGGGGAATACCATCAAGAACGAGCAGGTCGAAGTGCGGTTTATACTCACCGAGTACGTGACGAGCAGCCAAGTTTTTGGCCCACATTTTGACGGTCACATCATCAGGCACCAACTCGCCACGGCTTGAGTATTCATAAAACACCCTGCCAAGATCAGAGTGGATGTCGAGGTTTCTGAACACATCACCACATGACATGTGATAGTAGCCAGGAATACGACCGACGATAGCACCTTGAGTACCTTTGCCAGACCCAGGTGCACCGAACAATAAGACTGTCTTATAACGGTTCATACGATTTAGCCCATACTATGGATTGCAAGTTTGCGTTGCTGGGTATATGCCGACGTCCAACTCTAAATGATGAACAAATATTGAAAAGCTCAATCTGCCCAATCATAACCAGATCGGTTGCTTAACCCACTGAAATTACTAGCGAACTCCAAGGGTGAATTAAGAACGTTAATAATCCACACGACCATGTGGCGATTATACCGTTGTTTTTTTATTAATGAGTCATGAAACAACTGTAAATTTAGATATATTCCTTTATCTCTCACAACAGAATTTGCATCGGCGACATATCCCAAATAAAGAGAAATATACTTCTTTTTCCTTTAACTATTGGAATCAGGGCAATTACTACAAAAGGCAATATTGTCTTGACAAAATTTAGGAAGAGCAGAAAATGCCGCCATGAAAAAAATGCTTCCGGAGTGGAACGGACCCACACAACATAAACCTGAAAAACTGAATACTACGAGCCGATGCCGATTCGCTTTCACGCTAATCGAGCTTCTGGTAGTTATTTCGATCATTGCCCTGCTTATTGGCATCCTACTGCCAGCCCTCAGTTCAGCTAAACAAACGGCTCAACGTGCTGCATGCCTGTCCAATATCCGACAGCTTGCAATTGCCTGCAATGCTTACTCAGCGGATAACCGTGATATAGCTATCCCCAGTTACAACATGGTCGGCAACGGTTCGGCCGACACCATCATTGACGGATGGGGCCCAATCCTCGATCGCGATCAATATGTCGCAGGTTCAAAAGATTTGGATTCGTCCATCTTCACTTGTCCAAACGCACTGGATATCGCGGGCATGGTTAGTGGACAAACAACGAACACGGATGATCCTATGGGTTATATGGAGTGGCCAAACCGACGAAGCGGTTCTGGTGCAGGAAACACACCTGTAACGATTCCTCAAAAAGGCTTCACCAAAATCATGAAGGTAGCCTACTGGATCAACGGCGACAATCCGATCGGTCGTAATAAAGCCTTCATCCAATCTCGCTACTACACCTGCTCCGTCGGCTACACCAATACAGCGACTCGCCAAACGATGATGCCGGTATTGCAAGTTCAGTATCGTCAGCCTTCAAATCTCGTCATGCTTGCTGACGGCGTCTACTCCGGCAAGCACTCTAAAGCTCGCATTGATACGCCTAAGTCTCGCATCGGCTATCGCCACAAAGGTTCACCTGCCACAGCCAACACAGCCTTCGCAGACGGCCACGCAGCTTCTATCGCTGGCGATCTCTTCCCCACAGGCGTCCCAGAACTGGATGATCCATCCGGCGTAAACTACACGGTATACTCGCAGCCGTAATTGATTCACAAAATCTCAACAACACCAATATGTCGATAAAATATAGTTTTATCGACATATTTTAATTAAATGTCGAAATATTGTGCTAAAATTGTGATTATTAGAGTGCAATCCACCGTTCTACGAAATCATGCGACCCAGTCGCAAAATTGGTACAATGCGGTTTCGCCTGTCAGATACCTGCCTGTGTATACGTCTGTATTTTGTATACGGACACGCCTGTGCATAGGCGCCTGTGACACCGTGTTGTGTTGTTTTTAGGCATGGTCGATCGTCGTCTGATTTCATACTGACATTGACACGATATGACTCATCCCTGCTGCACGAACGCTTTGTTGCAAGGCGTTGTTTGCGTTCATATACCGAACTACTTTAGAATAGATCTAGATTAGCTCGATAATAGAGTTGAATAGGTACTGATTTAGTCCTATTATGAGGCGCAAACAGGTTCTAAATGACAGCTGACTGATGTGACTTTGTTATACGCATCACAGGCTGCCGCCAAAAGAGCATCGTGTGAGGATGAGATCAGCCGACTGGCTTGAAGATGCACACGTTTCTGGGATTGATTGCTCTACGATAGGGAATCTGACGATGCTGAGTTTGACAAGGAAAACGGATTACGCACTAGTAGCTTTGGCCTATTTGGGTCACCGCCACTCAACTGAGACTGGCCCCGCGTCGGCAAGACTGATTGCTGACACCTACGGCTTGCCTCTTCCTCTACTGATGAACATTCTTAAAGAACTTTCATCAGCAGGGCTACTCACCAGCACACGTGGTGCAACAGGTGGGTATATGATTGCGGTGTCTCCTGCTGAGATCTCTGTGCTTAAGGTGGTCGAAGCAATTGAAGGCCCAATGCGCATTGCTTTGTGTGCAGACGAAAACGCACCTGCGGTCTGCAACTGCAATATTCAGGATGACTGCCCGATCCGCAATCCTGTACGCAAGCTGCACTTTAAAGTCGCTGAACTGTTCGGCAACACATCTCTCGAAGACTTAATCAACGAGAGCAACTTCGAACAAGCCGAAGCTTCTGCACCATGTAAAGCAGGGCAAAACGGCGAAGCAGCGACCTGCAGTGAAAATCAGTGTGAACAAAGCACTGAAGTTGAGAATGACTCAATCACAGTGCCTAAGTAAAAATGTCCGAAATAAACGGACAGAAATAAAACTCTGTTCCTGCTGATTAGATATGTGACTGATGTTAGTGAAGGCATCAATCACGACAGTAAGACAGCGTTTTACAACCGCATGTCAGTAGAAGGGCAGACTCTACGCTTATCGAGTCTGACTGGTATGCAAGGAGTATGAGACTATGGCATTAGAATTGCCGATCTATATGGATAACAACGCGACTACGCCCGTTGACCCTCGTGTCCTCGATGCAATGTTGCCTTATTTCCAGGGCAAGTTTGGCAACGCAGCTTCACGCTCTCACTCATTCGGTTGGGCAGCGGAAGATGCAGTCGCAAAAGCACGTAAGCAGGTCTCCAGCCTGATTGGTGCTTCACCAAAAGAAATCATCTGGACCAGTGGCTCCACCGAAGCTTGCAACCTTGCAATCAAAGGTGTTGCTGAGATGTATGGCAAACCACGTACCGATGACGGTGCTTGTCGCGGCCACATCATCACCACTGCTTACGAGCACAAAGCTGTTCTCGACCCATGCAAACGTCTGCAACGTGAAGGCTTCGACGTAAGCTGGATCGATCCGCAAGAAAACGGCATCATCACCGCTGAACAAGTCGCTGAACAGATTCGTGAAGACACCATCCTCGTTACCGTCATGTGGGCGAACAACGAGATTGGCACGATCAACGAAATCGAAAAAATCGGCAAGCTCTGCAAAGAAAAGGGCATCCTCTTCTTCACAGACGCAACTCAAGCTGTCGGCAAGATCACTGTGAACGTTGAAGAAGCTGGCGTTGACCTGCTTTGTGGTTCAGCTCACAAGATCTACGGCCCCAAAGGTGCTGGCTTCCTTTATGTACGCCGCAGAAAACCACGTGTCCGTCTCAGCCCAATCATCGACGGCGGTGGTCACGAACGTGGCATGCGTTCAGGTACACTCAATGTTCCCGGCATCGTCGGTCTTGGCGAAGCTTGCGAAATCGCTGGCAAAGAAATGGTTGAAGAAACCAAAAAGCTAAGCGCACTTCGCGACAAGCTCATTGATGGCATTGTCAGCCAACTCGATATGGCTGTCCTCAACGGCGACAAAGAGAAGCGCTTGCCGCAAACCGCTAACATCAGCTTCCCTTATGTTGAAGGTGAATCGCTGATGATGGCGATGAAGGATATTGCAGTCAGCTCAGGTTCAGCATGCACCAGTGCATCACTCGAACCAAGCTACGTCCTCAAATCACTTGGCCTCGGCGACGAACTGGCACACAGTTCAATCCGTTTCGGCCTCAGCAGATGGTCAACTGAAGAGGAAGTCGATTATGTCGTAGACAAAGTCGTCAAAGCAGTTGAACACTTGCTCGCAATGAGTCCGCTCTACGACATGGTTAAGGAAGGTATTGACCTTTCAACCGTTGAATGGGGCAGTCACTAAACGAATCGTCTGTTTTGTAAATCAGCAAAACGGGGGTTGGATTGAACATGATTACAAGGAGATAAGCAATGGCTTACTCAGAAAAAGTTATTGATCACTACGAAAACCCACGTAACGTTGGTGCTCTCGACAAGGCTGCACAAAACGTTGGTACGGGTGTTGTCGGCGCTCCTGAATGTGGCGACGTTATGAAGCTGCAAATTCAGGTCAACGAAGACACAGGCGTGATCGAAGATGCGAAATTCAAGACCTTCGGTTGCGGTAGCGCAATCGCTTCAAGCTCACTCGCTACAGAGTGGCTTAAAGGTCGCACCATTGAACAGGCTAAGGAAATCAAAAACACAGAGATCGTGAACGAGCTTTCACTACCTCCAGTTAAGATCCACTGCTCAGTGCTTGCTGAAGACGCAATCCGTCACGCGATTAGTGATTACGAAGACAAAAACAAGTAAATCTCAAAGACACGCACCCACGACATGACTATCCTGTCATCCCAAACCTGTTCGTGCTTTGTAGCGTATAGTCGGTAAGATAAAATTTACATTTCCCCGTAGCCTGGTTGTTTATGTGGCAATCATAATCGGCACACATAACAGGGGGGGATCAAAACGGAGTCAATAACAATGGCAATTGAACTGACAGAAACAGCTGCTCGCGAAGTTAAGTCTATCATCGATCAGCAAGAACTCGACGCTGAAAAAGTACGTCTTCGCGTAGGCGTCAAAGGTGGCGGCTGCTCTGGTTTCTCATACCTCCTCGACCTCACCGAACAAGAGCGTGAAGCTGATGAAGTATTCGAAAAACATGACATCAAAGTCGTTTGCGACCAAAAGTCATACCTCTACCTCAACGGTACAACCATCGATTTCAAAGACGAAATCATGCAGCGTGGCTTTGTATTCAACAACCCGAATGCAAACAACACCTGCGGCTGCGGCAGCAGCTTCAGTGCCTAACTTATAGTTAGATATAACCGAACACCAAAAGCTCACAGCGAATGCCGTGAGCTTTTTTCATACCCGCACAAAACCACTAGCGATTCCCTGCCCTGCCTGATATCCTGAATACTCAGATTTACTTTTCGAAAGCTTCTGGGAATTCAACAATGACACATATCCGCCCCACCAAGCTCACCCGCTTGTTCTGCACCTTCCTGTGCGCCTTACTTATAGCTACCACTTCATTCGCCCAAGATTCAGATAAACCAACAACCCCGCAATGGGTTAAAGATTACCAAGCTCATCTTGATCAAGGCAAGTGGGAAGAAGCGCTCGACGTAGCCATGCTGCAAATCGTTAGTGAAGACAACAATACCTCTGGCAAATTTTGTGCAGGCTTCGCAAGACTTGTCGGCACGATGGAATGGACAATGCAGCAATTGTCTCAGTACCCACTTGCTCGACAGGAATTCAATCCACTCCGCATGATGGGCATCCGTCTCCCACAAATACCCCGCTCCAAGAAGACATATGCTGAGCCACTAACCTACGAAGAAACTCGCGTTTTCTTTCAAAGCATTCATCGTCGTCTCGGCAAAGTCAGCGAGTTGATGAGTGAAGTCGAAGGCGACTTCAAAGTTCCAATCCATCTCGGACGCATCCGCATCGATATGAACGGCGATGGCATTCGTTCTGAAAAAGAATCCTTCGCAACCGCATTCGCAATTCTCACGCGCATCCCACTCGATCAAGAACGTGCAAGCGATTTCTATGTTGCATTCGACCAAGCAGACGCTGTTTGGCTCGAAGGTTACTGTCATCTCGTTTCAGCAATCTGCGACTTCGGCCTCGCCCACGATTACCGTGATCTATTCGAGCGCTGCAGTCACCTGCTCATCGAAAAAGTTGAAAGCCCCTACCCTTACCTCACACACCGTCAGCGTGGCCACAACGAAATGTTCTTCTTAGATGCCATCGCAGCTATTCATAGCGTCAACTTCGAAGTGATCGACGAAGAAAGTCTTTTTGGCATCAAAGAGCACCTACTCTCAGCAATTATTTGCAGCCGTAAAAACTGGGAACTAATTAACGCAGAAACTGACAACGACCATGAATTACTGCCAAGTCCCAAACAGCAATCAGTCGTCGGTTGGGTCGAGATCAACGACTCACGTATCGAAGCGTGGCACACATTCCTCGATGAAATGGAAATGATTCTCGAAGGCAAACGTCTCGCACCATTCTGGCGTGACCCCAATCGAACACTCGGCATCAACATCAGCAAATACTTCGAAGAACCATGCACTTTCGACCTCGTCACCATCATTCAAGGCTCAGCACTTGATCAGTACCTCGAAGAAGGCGACATCGTCCGCCGCGGCTTCATGCGTGATCTCCAACGCGCCTTCAACGGCGGATTCTGGAGCCACGCTGCAATGATCAACTAACCACAAAAAACAACCAACAAAAAAAGCTCGCAGCACCAACTGCGAGCTTTTTTAATGTAATATCCTATGTACCATTTCGTAGTTTCACACACTCCTCATTTCAAGCCACCTTACACAATTCATTCGTCAGCTTCTTATTTTTATCTTTCAACACATTGATATTTTCATGCGCTTCCGCCAGCTTAATTTCATAGCTCGCTTTCATTTCTTCATACTCATTTTTCAACCGCATATATTCGTCTACGTCATACTCCGCGTGATCCATATCAGACAACCGCTGCAAACGCTCGCCCACATGACTCATCGCAAGCTCTCGCACATCAGGCTCCAGATCCACCGCACCAAACGTGTTATTAACCGCATACTCAATCACCTGATCGTCCGTGAAATACACACCCGCTAGCATTGATGTCTTCACCGTCGCATGATGCGTATTATTATCCGCATCAACATAAGTCACACTATAAATCCGGTTCTTATCACCAAACCAACCCGTTCCAAATAGCACCCAATGTATCTCAAGCACATTACCGCCACGATCACTCACATACTTACGCACGCGATCTTTATCGAAGAAGCAACTCGCCACATACACCACGACACACGCAGCAACAAATATCACAACACTCGTCACAGACATATCAAATACCTCACAACTTGATATCAGAATCCGACCTGTATTATCCGATTCGATCTCTTCAGACGTGAATTTATCGGCTGTATTAACTCGCAAACCCTGTTAAACCTTAACACCTGTAACGATCTGTCCCCTCTGCCCCACCATACCTTCCCTCCCACGATATAATGCCCATATGACCACACAGGACGACTACGAATTTGTCAGCCGCGGCGGCCTCAAACTCTGGCATGCCATCCAAGACTTCGATCTCGACATCAAAGATAAAGTTTGTTGCGACCTTGGTTGCAGCGTTGGAGGCTTCGTCGAAGCATGGCTACGCGCCGGTGCTAAAAAGGTCTACGCAGTCGATACAGCCTACGGCCAGCTCGCTTGGAAACTGCGCCAAGACGATCGTGTCGTCGTCCTTGAACGTAAAAATGCTCTCCACGTCGATGTCGGTGAACCATGCGATTTCATCAGCGTCGATCTCGGCTGGACCAAACAGGACAAAGCCGTCCCCGCCGCACTACGTTGGCTCAAGGACCTCGATCAAAACCCAGACGCACGCGTCATCAGCCTCATCAAACCACACTACGAAATGACATTCGAAGATCGTGGCCTCACCGAAGACGAGCCACCACAAGATGTTAAAAAAGGCAAGAAACACCAAGGTAAAGGCAAAAAAAGCAAAGCAAAAGCAAAACGTCTCACAGACGAAGAAGCTGCAGCAGTTAACAATCGTGTACTGACCGACGTCATGCCCACACTCAACGTCCAAGTCCTTGGCTGCATCGAATCCCCTATCCGCGGCGCCAAAGGCGGCAACATCGAATTCCTCGCAAACCTAAAACGCCTTTAATTTTCACCACATTAGATCAAAACTCACGATTCGTTCGTCAACATATCAAGAACTGAATCGATTCGTTATACTGTTAACTCGTATAGATTTTCATGAATTGCGTACTCGAGGGAGCCAATCATGCTAGGCAAGCATTTCCTACTTACCGCATTACTCACCGCAACCGTACTCATCACCGGCTGCTCTTCCTATGCTCAACAAGACAAGTGGCTCAGACAGGACCCAACCCCACAGCAAGAAATGCAACGATTGAAATCTCAGGAAACCGCAGCTGTTTCCAAAGAATACAAAAGCATGATCGAAACTTGGCTCGGCTTCAAACTGCCACGTGGCACAAAACCACAATACGCCAGCCAAATGGGTGCATACGAGCAAAATCTCTACATTCGCTTTGAATGTGACGATGTCGCACTAAAAACCGTCCTCGACAAAATGCACCTCTTAGACAAACAAGGCAAGCAACCCGAGCAATTTGTCTCAGACAAATACACCCAAATGAACCTCATGAGTTACCTCGATCAAGGTCTCTTCGGTGCAGTCCCTGTTTTCGACAAGCCTGTTCATAGCAGAGAAGTCATCACCAACCGCAGCATGACCACCGCAAAAGCAAAAATCTTCCTCGTTCGTCAATCAAAAGACGTCAACACCGTCATGATCCACATCAGCTCATACTATTGATCAATCCATTCCCAACAAAAACAAAAACCACTACGTATGTAGTGGTTTTTTTATACCCATATCATTTCACAATCACCATTAAGCAACCGTGATATTCGTATCAAGATAAACATCCTGAATCGTATTCAACAACTTTACCCCTTCATTCATCGGTCGCTGAAACGCTTTCCGACCCGATATCAATCCCAAACCACCCGCACGTTTATTAATCACAGCCGTCCGCGTCGCATCAGCCAAATCCGCATCACCAGCCGACGCACCACCTGAATTAATCAGTGGTGAACGACCCATATAACAATTCGCAATCTGATATCGCGTAAGTTCAATCGGATGATCATGAGGCGTCAACTGCGTATACACGCGTTCATCTGTCTTCCCAAACTGCAACAACGTAAACCCACGATTATTCGTCGGCAACTTCTGCTTAATAATATCCGCCTCAATCGTCACACCCAAATGATTCGCCTGCCCCGTCAAATCTGCTGATGCATGAAAATCAGTCCCATCATGTTTAAACGCATTATTCCTCAAGTAACACCACAAAATCGTCGTCATTCCAAGTGAATGCGCATGATGAAACGCTTCCGACACTTCAACAATCTGCCGATCCGAATCTTCTGAACCAAAATAAATCGTCGCACCAACCGCAGCCGCGCCCAACTCATACGCCTGCGTAACAGAGGCAAACATGATCTGATTAAAATGATTCGGATACGTCAATAACTCATTGTGATTCAATTTGCATATAAACGGAATCTTGTGTGCATACTTTCGCGACACCGAACCCAACACGCCAAGCGTCGTCGCAACAGCATTGCACCCTCCCTCAATCGCAAGCTTAATAATATTCTCAGGATCAAAGTACAACGGGTTCGCAGCAAACGATGCACCAGCCGAATGTTCAATCCCCTGATCCACAGGCAAGATCGAAACATACCCCGTATTACGTAAACGCCCATACCCCAAAATTGCCTGAAAATTCCTCAAAACCTGCGGATTACGATCAGAAATCGAAAGCACACGATCCACAAACGCCGGCCCCGGCAGATGCAATTGTTCCTTCGGTATTCCTTCAGCCTTATAACTCAACAACGACTCCGCCTCATCGCCCAATAGCTCAACAATACGAGGATTAATCTCACTCATAATACTTCACCTTTATTATTCCGCCTGTTGAAGTATGCATGAGTAATTCTCGGACGATGCATACAAATTTCGGCAGCAGTTTGATGCTATCTACCTGTTGTCACAAAACGACCTTCTGGTCAACGAGATAGTAATTTCGCATAGCGCATTAACCGCAAGTTAGTCGCAACAACCCATCCGCCTTACCTTCACATGCATCAATCATCGACCTCATACCACACCAAGACTACGCGGTAGTTTCCATTAGTAGACAAGCCGCTCACCCATGCTGACGATGACACTTCTATGAGCAATCACTTCAGCCAAAAACTCTTCCTCGTCAGACACGGCCAAACCGCCTGGTCACTCTCAGGCAAACACACCGGCAAGTCCGACATCCCACTCACCGAAGCTGGCAAACGCAATGCAGAAAAACTTCGCCCTGTCCTCGCTCACCTCAATTTCGAAATGGTTCTCACCTCACCACTACAACGCGCCAAGAATACCGCACATTTAGCTGGTTTTAGCGAAGCAATCGAAGACCCCGACTTAATCGAGTGGGATTACGGCCAATACGACGGCATCACCACTTCAGAAATCCGACAAACTGTTCCCAACTGGACTGTCTTCACACACCCTTGCCCCGGCGGAGAAACTGGACGTCAAGTTGGCAAACGTGTCGATCGCGTCATCGAAAAAGTCCGCAACTGTCGAGGCGATGCAATCCTCTTCGCCCACGGCCACGTTCTGCGCGTACTCACAGCTCGATGGCTTCAACTCAACCCACTCGAAGGAAAACACTTTGTTTTAGGAACTGGCCACCTCAACATCCTCGGCTTCGAACATGAAACCCCCGTCATCGAAGTCTGGAATGAGCACATTCAATAATTCATGCCTCATCCAAACCCATATCCCCCGGCAATGCCAACTCCAACTCATGCTGCGTCGTATAAAACGCGCCACCACCCGTCAACGTTGATGCTATCAACTCAATCCGATCCGCTTTCACATGCCCCAACGCTTGCCCCTCATACTTCTTCATAATCTTCTCAATATTATTTGCCGCCTTCTCCTGATCCTTCACTCTCGCCAGCGTCAAGTGCGGCACAACATTCCTGTCTAATCGATCAATAGAAGGCGACATCTCCTCCAACGCTGCCGTAATCTTCTCGGACACATCAATAATAAAATGCTCCGAATCTTCATCCAGCGTCAAAAACACCACACGTGCCGGCTTCTTCCTCGAACTCGGAAATCGCGACACACCCCTCAGCTCCATCAACCTTGATTCAAAGTTGTACTCTTCATGTAACTCCGTCAACGTATCCGCAATCGGCTCAACAAACGTGTTCGGCACCTCACCAATAAAACGCAACGTTAAATGCAGATTCTCCGTTGAAGGCACCCTCACTAAATCACCCAACGCTTCTAAATCTTCATAGACCGCCATCCCCGCCTCGGACAACTCAATCGGTATTGCAATAAATAGTCTAACCATACACACAAGCCTATCGGCCAAATCCCCCCAATTCAAATCGTATTTACAGACTCACCAAGAGTAGTAATACCCATCCAACTGACCCGCACTATCGATATACCACCAACATCGCTCTGTACCATACGTCCACTTCACCATTCCCTTCACACATCCATACTTCTTCCAGCCCCAATACCATTCATCAAACTCAATCCTCTCAACATCATTCTCATCATGCCCGTCAGGCCGCACCGCCCATAACACACTCCCATTCTGATCCTTCAATTGCACCACAGGTGATTGCTCACCCTCCCCCGTCTCATAAACTTCCAGCAAATACCGATCAGGATAAATCCACATCGATTCCTCAGGCTCGCGATCCTCAATCGCCAACACCTCATGACCAACAAACGGGCCATCATCCAAAAACGGCGGAATATAGCCATTGAAATACAACCACCCCAAAAACAATCCAATACACACCACAAAGAAAACGATAACCGATGAGCATCCAATCAATACACCCCTCGTTTCATCTCGCCCTCATTTCACCCCACATTCAAACCTTCGTCATCTGCAACAATTCAAAATCCGAAACCTTACCTTCCGACACCTTCCGCCATCGCTTCAAATGCTCCGTCTCCATATGCGATTCCCACAACCCCTTGTTCTGCCACGTCTCATAAAACAAAAACGTGTTCGCATCCTCATTCGACTGATGCATGTCATACAACAAGCACCCCGCATCCTTACGCGATGGGTCCAGCAACCTCACCAATTCAGGCTCAAGCTCCTCACGATACTCCTCTTTCACAACAACCTTCGCCACAATCGTCAGCGGCATATCTTCTTTCATCACAGGCTCCATTTCTTCCGATACATCATTCCAAAATAACATCATGCTCTTTATACGACACAAAAGTCACATCAGTTTGATCATTTTCAATAATTCAAATCCTGCAATCTTCCCTTCACTCAATCGCTGCCACGCCTTCACATGCGCCGCATCCATATGATCCGCAAGCGATTCCTCCGACACCCACGTTTCATACAGAAAATAAACATTCTTATCTTCAATCGACTGATGAAGGTCATACTGCAAGCAACCCGGATCAAGCTTCGACACCGCAACCAGCTCACGGATATCCGAATCAAGTGCCGCTTGATATTCATCCACCAAAACTATCTTTGCTGTTACCACCAAAAGTTCACGATCTGGCATCTCTATTTCCTCACCCATTCAACGCACAAATGTCTGTGGCGAATCCAACGCCTCAATAATCTCGACATCCTCAACAATATGGTCGATCGCATCGACAAACGTCACCGTATGTCCTTTCCCTAAATGCTCCATCCAATGATCTGCCGATTCCCACTTGTGATAAATAATAAAACACGTCGGACAACCATGTGACTGGAATAACTCATAGTGCAAACATCCTTCTTCACCTCGCGTCGCCTTCGCAAACGTATTGAAGTGAAAGATAAACGTATCACCCGTACCAGGCTTCGTGTTGTAATGTGAAAATCCGGTGACGTGCGAATTCTTCTTGATTTTCTTCTTACTCATATCCCAACTCTATTCAATAAATAGCAGCTACCACTTCATGAACCACGCCTCTCCCCCTTCAACCACACCACACTTCTTTATTCTATCCACCACCTACACCGCTTTTACCCTATCGGCCGCCCGCCCACACTCACATTGAAATCACACCAACCATACGCATCTCACCCTAGACCCATAACATTCCACCAACTTCGCGCATAAAAAAACCATGCCACCGGTAGGGAGTCCGTATGGCATGGCGGAGGAGAAAGATCTGTTTTAATTGCCTCTTACAAGGCCGCCTCAAACGCTTTCGCAAGAGACTTTCGAGCCCTTAAGCTCATCAGATTATACGCAGGGCATTGCGTATGTGTTCGGATGTGCCTTATTCAGCACAAACCTATTTTAACTAAAACTAACCCAAATTAAACAATCACTTTTGGGAAAGAATCGTCCACGCAATAAGTTTTTCTTGAATATTAAGAAAAAACCCTCTTTTTTGACTTTGTAATGACTTGGTAATGACTGATTCAGTCGAGGGAGGGTATCACATGCGCTATTGACGGATTGCTCGAAAAAAATGTCAGCGAAGGGCCATAACCGTGGGGCAACGTGCCAGAGAAGATGACTGAATGCTTGAAGGCATCCGATCACTGATGCGACTGGCTTGACACACAAAAGTCGTTCGTCCGTGAAGCGACCATTAGGCTGCCTGCGTTGCGGTTCCCGGGTCCTGGAAAGAATCCGTTCCACCTTCGCTGAGCAAATCCGTCAGCAGTAAGAGCGTCCTAGCTCCGTCTGCAATCATTTCCTGCTACTTTGCGACGTCCGTTGTCACGTAGAAGCTATTCGCTATCAAGCGATCCATGCCTGACAGTTAAGAAATTGGTCGCCTCATCCATGAGGCCCAAAAAAATCGTTTTGTTTTACTGATTGAAACCGAAAGGCTTTGAACCATGCTTTGACAGCTATTTGCGCCATTAATCACTCAGCCTAGTATCGGAATCGTCATCAGCAATATGCTTCAGATTCCTGCAAAGCCAACATCGACCTCTTGGTCAACGAGCAACTAATTTCGCAAGACACTCTAAAATGATCCGACCTCATGTCGAACAAAAAGCTGGTATCTCGCCACGCCCAGTTCAGCCTGCATATCCAGAAGAAATCTATGCCGACCTATTTACCTCAAGGCTTACGCATCATGCGTCGTGGGTTTGTGAGCAATGCGGGGTTCTGTGCAAGCTTCTGTTCAAGTCGTTCCATCCATGCCTCGCGACTCCGTACCTCAAGGTGATCCTTCACGCCTAAGAGTACAATGTCAGTTGGCAAATTTGTTCGCTTGAGCAGAGTCTCCGGTAACCTGATGCGACCCTGTTTATCAATCTCCACGCGACTCGCTAATGAGAACAAAATCCTCTCGTACTCAAGTAACTCGTCAGCATCCAATTCCGAACTATCAAGCTGTTCAGCTCGCTTCTCGAAATCTGATTCCGTATACACGCTCAACGACCCGCCTTCGGGTGTCAGCTCGCCGGGAATCACGAACAGAGCAATAGCGTCGCCTTCGCCAGCTCCCGCGGCCCGTTGGATTTGGGCTCGGATTGGTGCCGGTATTGCAAGGCGGTTTTTCGCATCGATCGAGTGCTCGTAGGTGCCTGTGAAAACCAAAATTTCAATCTTTCACACACAAAGGTGTTACGTGGGATATTACCCCACTACTCCCCACTCAGCAACACTTTTATACCCCAAACCCCCACTTTTTCTCAAGTTACGGATACGCCCTTACCGATTGACCACCGTTCAGTTACAACCAGTCACTCACCCCATTCGATATAAATGCTGATATATCTTGATTTAATCGTGTCGTGACTGTCCCTGAGGGCAATTACCAACATCCTCCCCCTCGTTATTCTCGGACCCTTTTCATTCCATTAACCCCACCATCACACTGACCGCGCATCGTGTACAAGTGGATAACCTGTCGATTACTGGACCTTGCGACCATTTATCAGACCTTAAAACCATCCACCGACCACCAGAATTTTTCATCACTGCCCTATAAAACCGTTATACGGACCTTCTTTTTCATCATTCAGTCCGTATGACACTACAGAAAAATCATCCCAGGCCCCATAGCCCGCACAGTTACTACAACCCACACGACCATCCCATCACATCAACTTCGCATTAACTGATCCACATCTAAGAAATTATTCAGACGATTCAATTACATCTGGATCAACCCCCTACGCAGGTCGATGATAACACTACGGACTGTTGTGAAAGCATCTCACACATTAATCAATCGTGTGAAATGCATTAAGGGTTGTGATTGCTCAACAACATGGCACGGGGCTATGGACGTTGCTGCAGCTACGAAAGGGAGCCGATGGAGGAGAACTACCCTCGCATTCTGCTCATCGAGGATGATGATCGTGCAGCGTTACTCATGAGAGAAACGCTCGAAGATCACTTTACCGACGTTCACGTCGACACCTATTCATTGGTTAGACACCTCACCAAGGTCGATCCATATAACTATGACATCGTCCTCACCGACATGAACTTCCCCGACGGCACGGGTCTCGACATCCTCGCAATCCTTCTCAACCGTCGCCGCGATATCCCCATCGTCGTCGTCACCGCAGATGTCATCATGGAAAACGCCGTCACCGCTATCCAGCGCGGTGCTTACGACTACGTCGTCAAAGCCGGCGACTATCTCTTCGCACTCCCCGTCGTCGTCGAAAAGAACCTCGCTCTCTATCGCATGAAGCGGGAAAATGAGCAACTCCGAGGCAAGCTCGAACGCACACTCGATCAACTCAAAATCAAAAACGAGCAGCTCGAATCCGTCATCGTCAAGCTCGAAGATATGGCCGCCACCGACCCACTCACAGGTCTCGCCAATCGTCGCGCATTCGCACGCGCTCTCACCCGTTATTTCGCATCCGCCACACGTCAATCCACCGATCTCTCTTGCATCATGATCGATCTCGACGGCTTCAAAAACCTCAACGACACCCTCGGTCACCAGACAGGCGATCGTCTCCTTCAACACACCTCACGCATCCTCCAACACTTCATCCGCCAGTCCGACCTCGCCGGCCGTTTCGGAGGTGACGAATTCGTTCTCTTGCTCCCAAACACCGATCAAAACACCGCACTCCAGGTCGCACAGCGCATCCAACAAACCTTCACCACCGAAATCACAAACAAAATCCAATTCACACACCCCGAGATCGTTCTCTCCATGAGCATGGGACTCGCCACCCTCAAAACATCTCGAGCCTCAACCCCACAGCGCCTCATCGATCTCGCCGACCAAGCCCTCTACGCCGCAAAGAGCGCAGGCAAACGACAAATCAAAATATATCAGCCACGCACAACCACACTAAGCGCCTGATAGATACCAACTAAACCAAACAAAAAAAGCCGCCTCACATCGAAGCGGCTTTTTCTTTATTCCTTTTCATCATCCCCAACATCATCAATCCCCTCAGGCACTGGCAGCCATCCACCCAGCGTCTCAACCCTCCTCGTCCTTTCCCATATCAATCCAATAACACCAGCCAGAATCACCGGGAACGTCAACCACTGACCTCTTGTAAACCCAAACGCTTCATACCCAATCTGTATATCAGGATTTCGATAAAACTCTGCAATAACCCTGAAAATACCGTAAAAAATGAAGAAATTAAACGTAATCACGCCCGGCTTCCGTGGCTTCTTATAAATCAAAAACAAAATTACAAACAGCGACAACCCTTCAAGCAGCGCCTGATATATCTGCGACGGATGCCGTGTCGTCAGCATCGGTGCAATCAAATCAATGATCACCTGATTATGCTTCTGCGTTTGCTCAATTATTCGATGGATCGTCCACTGCGAATCAACATAACCAAAG
The DNA here is from genome assembly GCA_016350165.1 of Planctomycetota bacterium. Classification (GTDB taxonomy): domain Bacteria; phylum Planctomycetota; class Phycisphaerae; order Phycisphaerales; family Phycisphaeraceae; genus Poriferisphaera. The sequence continues at coordinate 2,128,376 of CP066225.1, forward strand.
TCCGTCGCAGGCGGCAACTTCGCCATCAACTGATAATATTTCTCAGGATCTTGCTCAGGCCAATTCACAATCTCTGTCGGAAACTTCACACCTAATGGAAACTTAGGATTCCCAACAGCCCTGCCATACAACTCGCCATTAATAAAGTTTGCAATACGACCAAAGAAAATCCCAAGCGGTGCACTCACCGCCAACAAATCAACCAAGTACAACAACTGCTGCTTATGTTTTCGCCCATAAAACCATGCCCCCGCCATCGCACCAACAATCCCACCATGCGACGCCATCCCACCATTATTAATCGCAAGCACGCCCCAATACGGGAACGAATCTGTAAACCCCCACAAGCTGCGGTCATAAAACAAACAATAACCAAGCCTTCCCCCAATCATCATCCCCAACGCAACGAACACAATAAAGTCCGTCACCGCCTCTGGCTCCATCGTCCCCTTCCCCACCTTACAAATCCGCCTCACCAGTAACCACGCCGCAACTATCCCCGCCAAGTACGACAACCCATACCAGCGTATCGGATAGACCAAAAACGGCGATATCTGATGAACATACGCATCAGCTTGTGCTAATAGTTCTGCAATCATATCTAATCAACAGTTAGTTATTCTGTTCTCTATTCAAATCACCTGCGCCGCGACTTCTTCTTCGCTGCACGCAACTTATTTTTCTGTTTATGTGCATGCTTCGCTTTCGACGCCTTAGCAGCTTTCTTCTTGCTCCCCTTCTTTTTCATCAAACCCGAACGCTTCGTTTTTTTCGCATGCGCCTTCTGCTTTGATTTTGAATTACCACCACCCTTCATCCCATCAACAATCACAAGATCCATCTGCCTTCGCGACAAATCAACCTTCGCAATACGGATCACAAACTGATCGCCAATCGTGATCGACTTACCCGATCGTTGCGCAACCAGTGCACCTGTATTCGCATTCAGTTTCCACCGCTCTCCCTCAGGAGGCAACTCGTTCACATGCACAAATCCATCAATCACAAACTTATCGATCTGCACATAAATACCCGACGATGTCACACCCGTCACTGTCCCCGCATAATCCTCACCTAAGTGATCCGCCAATAACTCCAACACCAGATAAGATCGTAGTTCTCTCTCTGCTTTCTCAGAATTTCGCTCTGTATGCGAGCAATTCCGAGACATCTCAACCATCTTATCTTCATTAGGAACGCGCGCATCACGCGTCACTGCCTTCGCAATCTTTTTACGATTTTTCGAAGTAACTTTCTTACCTTCAGCCGCATCAATCACTGCATCAATACCACGATGCACCACAAAGTCCGGGTACCGTCGAATCGGCGACGTGAAGTGCGTATAGTGCTTACTCGCAAGTGCAAAGTGACCAATGTTCGCAGGCGAATACTCTGCTTTATTCAACGTCTTCAGCACCGCCATATGCACCGCATGTTGTGCAGGCTTACCCTTCACCGACTCCAGCAACATCTGCAATGAATGCCGATCAGGTCGCTGCGGGATGTTATAACCTGCCACACGAGCAAATGAACGCAACTCACCCAAATCATAAGTATCAGGATCAGGGTGCGTTCGCCTAACCATCGGCACACTCAAATCGTTGAATAGACGAGCTGCTGCTTCATTTGCTTCAACCATGAACATCTCGATGACCGTATGAGTAAACGCATCATCCTCAGGCTGCGCATCAACCACACGTCCCGAGTCATCAAACACCAACTCAACATCAGGCAAACCCAAAACAATCATTCCCTGTTTCATACGACGTTGTCGAATGACTCTCGCAAGTTCATCCATCAACTTCACTGCCGCAATCAACTCCCTCGAATACTTCGGCGTCGACTTCGTATGCTTCATCGCTTCACGAATATCATCCTCAATCAACGCTTGCGCTTCCAAGTACGTCAAACGCTTCGCAGAACGTATCACCGTACGAGCAAACCGCTCGCCAATCACATGCCCCGTCGCGTCATATCGCAAGAAACAAGACTTCGCATAACGGTTCACGCCTTCTTGCAGCGAGCAAACACCGTTCGACAAAATCTCAGGCAACATCGGTATAACCTTCCGCGGCAAATACGTCGAGTTACCCCTTCTAAATGCTTCTTCATCAAGCGGACCACCCGGCTTCACAAAATGCGCAACATCCGCAATATGAACGCCTAACTCATAGATAGCCCCATCCGCCTCAGCGCCCGGCTCAAACAATGTGATCGAAATCGCATCGTCGTAATCCTTCGCGTCAGGCGGGTCGATCGTACAAATAAACGTATCCGTCAAATCCAAACGATCTTCCGGTATCTCCTCACCAATCGACTTCGACGCTTTCCGCGCCTCTTCTAATACTTCTTTAGAAAACGTTTCTTCCAAACCAAACGCACGCATGATCGCCATCGTCTCAACATCAGGCTCACCCGCTGCGCCCAACACCTCAGTAATCACACCCTCAGGCAGATTTCCAAAGTCGTCCGGATACGAAACCAATTCAATCGCAACCTTCGCGCCCACCTTTGCATTCTTCGCATGTGGATCACGAATAATCACAGGCTCATGCAGCGTTCGTCCATCGACATTCACCACATAAACATGTCCACGTTTTTCCAAAGTGCCGACATATGCCTTATCACTTCGCTCAAGAATCTCAATAATCCGTCCCACATAAGGCGACTTGCCCATCGTCGCGCGACGCTTCTGCGAGATCACTCTGGCTCTCACCTTGTCACCTGTCAGCGCATCCGAACCATTGCCCGGCGGCACAAACAAATCACCGTGAGCCGTCAACTCATCTGGCACAATAAATCCAAACCCACGCTCATGACGACGGTACGTCCCAATCATCTCCTTACCCGGAGGCGGCAACGTCACCGTTTCCGATGATCCCAATATCACATGACCATCCGACAGCAATTGCTCCGCTGCCTCGAAAAAAGCTTCCTGCTCTTCTCCCAACACACCCAATTCCTCCGCTAACTCACGCAATGTCTGCGGCTCGTAGCGACGGTCCGAAATATAATCCAATATGCGGTTCTGATAAATCAAATCTTCCGTTTACCTTCTTTTACTATTTATTCTTTCAACACACTCACACGGGCTTCGATCTTCCATTAAATCCTCGCCCATATAATCAATCGGCTTTTCTTCTTCTTTACAAAGAATCGCCGATCACCCTATTGTACGTTACTCTTACGTATCGTGACTCCCAACGGTTGATCGAAAGTCAATCCAACGCAATAATATCCTAACAACTCACGAATTAACAGGAACAAAACATGGCCACAACCGAACAGATCCTCGAAGATGCGAAAAAACTTGGCAAGCTGATTAAGGAACATCCTGCAGCCCAAAAAATGGACAAAGCCGTCGAAGCTCTCCAAGCCGACATCGACTCGCAACGCCTCGCCAATGATTACAATCGTATGGCTCAAACCATCGCCGAAAAAGAACAACAGGGCCAACCTGTCGAAGTCGATGAAAAACACAAAATGGCGGAGCTACACAAACAAATCATCATGAACAAAGTCCTCTCAGATCTGCAAATGGCTCAAATGGATTACTCCGACCTCATGCGCAAAATCGATACTGCTATGTCTGGTGAAATCGCTCCCGAACCAACCGCTCCCCCCGCCGACGACCAAAATGACTCAGGCGAATCTCCCATTATCCAATAATTCGACATTAATACAAGCGATACAAAAAGCCGATCTTCACGATCGGCTTTTTTCATCATCCCTTTGGGACCTTTTTACTGTCCTTTGTCGCTCAGTGTATATGCATTGAGTCTCAGCACAGCCTTCACTATCTACGTCGTTCCATAACGCATCAAAGGCATCGCGACACTCGTAAACCCAAGGAATATGAGAATACTGTAAGCAATCCGCCTCAACCTCACCGCCCCCATCGTATGACCCAGCCCATTACCCAGCCGCGTTCCCAGCATCGTCATCGGGAAACACAACACCCCCACCACCGTCGCATACGCAATCTGATTCCCAAAGCTGTACCAAAGTAAAAACAGCATCGGTGCAATATCAACCAAAAAGATAAACCAGATAAATGTACGCATACGATTCGCATCCCACTTATGCGCCATCATATAAAGTATCAGCGGCGGCGATCCCATCCCCACCAAACTCTCAATGTACCCACTCGTCAATCCAGCTGCACACCCCCACCCCGATGACAACCTCTCACGCGGTTTAATCTGTAAAAATAGCTGTAAACCCACCGCCAACAACACAAACACACCCACAACCGACTTCGTTAATTGTTCATCAAGTTCATCCAGATAAAACAACGTCAGCACACCCAACGGCAGTGCGATCAAATGAAATACCAACACAGGCAGAATCGATCGCCAATGCAGATGTTTTCGATAGTGATAACAACTCAGCCCATTCGCAAACAACATCGTCACCAGCATCACCGCAATCGCTTCAGGTAACGTAACACCACCTAAAACTAAAAGCGGAATACAAATGAGCCCAATCCCGAATCCAACAGCTCCATTAACAAGACTGCCGAACATCAGCACAAATGCAATCCAGATGATTTCCTGCGTATTCACCATCTCATGCAATCGTTATATCTACGGTGCTTGATCGCATGTTTGAGTAACTAATGGTGCTTGATCGATGTGATTCGCGCCCGAAGACGCTCCTTCCTGTGTGTGATGAATTAAATCCCCTTATAAATACAGGGTCAAATTTCCATAGGCTATTCCACTCCCACATCAGGAAAACACTCACAACAACCTGCCCTCACACCCAACCATGACGCATTGTTCAACCAACCAATCCGTATTAACACAATTAGCACCTCATTGTCTTGTAAAAATCAAAGCCATCTAATACCTGAATAGTCTAAACACCACTCACTTAATCAAGGAAAGGCAAACAAACACTCACAACACCCAGAATGATCAGAATCACATACGCAACCACGCGCAACCGCTCTGTCCCCAGCGCATGCCCCAATATATTTCCAATCCGCGCGCCGATGAACGTGATTGGAAAAAACAAAATCCCGATCATTGTCGCATAAACAACCTCATGCCCAAACGTATACCACAGCATTAAAAACATCGGCAAAATATCAATTAAAAAAATCACCCAAATAAACGTACGCAATCGATGCACGTTCCAATTATGCGCCATCACATAAAGTATCAGCGGCGGCGAGCCCATCCCGACTAACCCTTCGATATACCCACTACTCAATCCCGCCGCTGCGCCCCACATCGGATGCAGATGATCCCGCCTTTTCACCTTCAACAATAACTGCGAGCCCACCGTACCTAACACGACAACGCCGACGATCGCCTTCGCGATATCAGGATTAAATTCTGTAAGAAAATACAACGTCACGATCCCAATCGGGAGCGCGAGCAAGTGCAAACTGAGTACGGGCGTAATCACTTTCCAATCAATGTGCTTACGATAAAACCAACAACTCGCACCGTTGGCGAAAAACATCGTAATCAGCATAATCGCAATTGCCGACGGCAAACTGATTCCACCCAAAACCAAAAGCGGGATACAAATCAGCCCCACACCAAAACCCACCGCCCCTTGAGATAAACTCCCAAAGAACAAAACAAACGCAATCCAAATAATGTCCGCAACATCCAGTGTCGACATACCCGTCTAACAGTCAAATAGAGTTTCAGAATATAAAATCATATAACACACGAGTTACAGAATACTATGCAAGCAGCGCATGATGCGTCCATTTCGCCAACGGCAAACAAATGCTAATCACCCCCAACGCCACAAGTATGCAATACGCCACCATCCGCAATCGATCTTCGCCCAACTGATGTCCCGCCTTATGTCCGATCCGCGTACCCAACAATGTGATCGGAAACAACAGAACCCCTATAAAAACAGCATGAACAATCTGATCGCCGAACGAGAACCACAGCAAAAGTAGTAGTGGAATAACATCAGATAAAAACACCGTCCAAATCGTCGTGCGCATACGATCTAGATTCCACTTATGCGCCATCACATACAACACCATCGGCGGCGATCCCATCCCCACCAACCCTTCCACATAACCGCTGGTAAACCCAGCTCCATATCCCCATGCCATATTCAAATGATCCTGCGGTTTGATTTTAAATAACCACTGCACACCAACCGCGATGAGCACAAACACTCCGACCACAGCTTTCGCGATGTTTGGATCAAAGTTTTCGATGAAAAACAACGTACCCACACCAAAAGGTAGGCCGATCAGATGAAAAATCAAAACGGGGGTCACCGTTTTCCAGTGAATGTGTTTGCGATAACAGCAACAACTGAATGTGTTTACAAAGAGCATCGTAACAAGCATGATCGCAATCGCGTCAGGTAGTGGAATGTCGCCAAGGACGAGGAGCGGGATCGCGACGAGGCCGAGGCCGAAACTGACAGCACCTTGGGTAAAAGCGCCGACAAACAGGACGAATGCGATCCAGATGATGTGTGTCAGTTCGAACATATGTTTGTGGATGCTAGGCGCGTGATGTATGAGGTTCAGGTTGGTTGGTTTGTATTGATTTCGGTTTTGTGCGCACGTTTTGTTTGGAAGTTGGTTTTTGAGATGGTCTTAAAAAGAGGTTTTATATTGAGGGTGGTTTTGTTATTTGGACGAAATGCGTTCTGCGAGATGATTGTATGTGCGAAAAACGGACGATCAGAGGGAAAAGTTGGACTTGCGAAGCGTATATGTGCGCGCGGTTTTTGATTTTCGATGATTTACCCGTAGTCAAGAATGAGATGAAATGAGCTGGAAACGTGCAAAATTGGTGTGGAATGAGTTGGAAATGGTTAGAATGGTTAAGGAATTGCGCGCTTTTTTGCGGCGATTGCGTGAATGTGCGCACGGGTTGAGATCGGGATGGTTTGGTATGTGGTTTGCTGCGGTAAAAGAGAAAAGGTGGTAAAGGGTGTGCACGATGAGTGTAGTTCGTCGGCTATTTAGAATTGTTTCACTTGAACGTATCTTTGATTGGTGGCTGTCGAGAGTCTGCGAGCGGTAAGCTCGTAGCTGTTGGTGTTGCTGGCATATCGTTTTGTTCTTTGTTTATGTGATCAGTGGGTGAATAAAAAAGACCGTCGCAGCTGCGACGGTCTTTGGGGTTGATTGTTTTGTAATATAGTTGATTAGTTTCCTGAACGACGACGGGCGAGTAGTGGCAAAGTAGAGAGTGCGAGTAGTGAGAGAGATGCGGGTTCAGGGACGAGTACCAGATTTATGATGGCAGTTGTATCAATGACATTACCGAGAGGATTGTTGTAGGTATTGTCGAGATAAAAAGTGAGTGGTGAGCCATCTTGATTGGTGCCTGTCAGCGTAAGATTGCTACGGCCAGTAACGAGATGTGGGATATTGAGCATGAGACCTGTGACGGGAACACCGTCGAGTTTAAAGTCTGAACCATAGAAATTAATGGTACTACCAGAACGGGCATGGAAATAACCGTCAAAAGTTCCACCATAGATGTTTACGATGCCTGTGTATTCACTACTAAAATCTTTGACGCGTACATTTTTCATGGATCCGCCATAGATATTTGTAGTACTGCCATCTTCGGCGTGGTAGTTGGGCGCCATATCTCCAGCATAGATATTGGTGGTCCCACCCCAATTCGTGTGGTACTCACCGAGGAAGTTGCCGTTGGAAACGTTAACGACACAACCAATATTTGAATTGAAGTAATGGCCGATGGTTCCTCCGGTGATATGAACTGTCGAATCGGAGCCGGTACTAAAATATTCGGGGAGCTCTCCTGTGCCTGACAGGTGGAGAACATCGCCGGCATTGATGCCATACACGATTGGATCTGAGGGATCGTTGATGTGATACTCGACAGCGTTTGCTGAGAAACTGAAGCATAATGATGCGGCGAAAGCGGTCACTGCACTCAATAGTTTTGTTTTTTTCATGTTTTTCTCCTGACGTTTTTATTTTATTTTTGTAAACGTGAAATGGATTTAATCTGAACAAAATGAACAGATCGGCGCGTGCAAAATGGTTGATGTTTTGCAAACAAACAATCTAAGCGTTGATTAGTTTCTTGAACGACGGCGAGTTAAGATCGGGAGGGTTGCGAGTGAGAGGCATGCGAGGGAGGCGGCGCAAAGCGTGGTGCTGACTGCTGCAAGTAATTTGTTGAGTTTCATTTTCTTCTCTTAGTGATAAACCATGTGATCAACGTGATCGATTAAACATGCTGCTTTCTGTTGATGAACAGCAGTGCATGCAGTCGTGTTTGGCTAGTATTGCAAGGGGAGGCGGTATCGCGGCAACGAAGGCGCAGCGCAAAAAGGACGTGAAATTACAGGCGTCGTTTCTCTCCTACAGCTTCAGTCTGGTAAAACAAAAACAGAAGCTAATGATATTAAGGTACCACGACAATTTAAAAGACATAAATGTTTTATGTTGGATAGTTCGGCCTGATTAACCCTATATTCACGTGGGTTTATAGGTAGATCGTGATATTGCTTGGGTTTAAGCAGAGATTAAATTGAAAAAGAATAAAACGGGATCTGCATATTGAGATGGGAAGCTATGAAGCTTCCGCGGAGCGTGGCTCCACGGCTATATTGTTGAATTGCAGGAATATCGTTTAACAGATATCTAAAAGATAAATTGGTATAGTTAAAAGAAATTTGGAGTTGCATGGGATGTTAAAAAAGACCATTGCGAAGAGCAATGATCTTTGGGTGTTTTTTTGAAGGTGGTTATTTTGAGCGACGACGTAGTGTGCAGGCGAATGCGCAGATTGAGAATATAGCAAGGGATGTTGGTTCGGGGATGTATGCGGCGATGTCGTAGATGTATGCGGCACCGGCGTCGTTGCCGAATTGATCATTTTGTTGTGCGCCGATGACGATGGTGTTGCCGCTGATAGCGACGGTGGAGCCGAACTCATCATATTTTCCAGCATCACTGGCGGTGAATTTTGCGAGTTGCTTGCCTGTGGTGATGTCGAAGAGGTAAGCGGAGCCGGAACCGTAGACATTGTTATCACTGTCTTTAGGTGCGCCAACAATTGCGTAGTTGCCATCGATATCGACGGCGGAACCAAAGCGATCAAAAGGATGGGCATCTTCTGCGACAAGTTTGAGAGGCGAATCATCGTTGGAAAGGTCGAAGATATAGGCGTTACCGCCAGTCGTCATGTTGCCACCAATCAACGGCTCACCAACGATGGCTGTATTCTGGCTGATGGCAACGTCACGTCCAAAGGCAGAAGTATTATTTCCGTTAACCGTTAATTCGGTAGTCTGGCCAGTAGCCAAATCATAAATGTTAACATAACTGCTGATGAATATATCGCCATGCGAGGCAACGATGATGTTTGTGCCATCAATATCGACGCATGAAGCTTGGCCGTTGTTAGGAATAATGCTCTGAATGGGTGGGCCATAGTCAGCGAAAAAATCGATTGCATGGGCTGCATTTGCGGGGTATTCATAGTCGAATCCGCTGACACCGACAACAGCCAAGTCATCGCTGATGGCAACAGAGTGGCCAAATCCGTTACCTTCTGATGTGGGTGAATTTATTTGTTTGAACAGGTAGCCGGTGTTTGCGTTGAAGAAGTAAGCGGAGCCATCGTATTGTGTTGCATGCTTCTTATCAGGCGAAGATCCTACGACCACTCTACGATTGCTGATTGAAACAGAGGTTCCAAATCGAGTATGGTCTTGGCCATACTTGGCGATGAATTTATGTAACTGATTGCCTGTGGTTGCATCGAAGACATAGGCGGCACCAGCGTTTATGCCGTTGATGTTGTCATCATTAAGTGCGCCGATGACGACTTTTCCGTCATCAATGGCTACGGAAGAACCGAAGCCGTCTTGAGCAGCAGCATCGCTGGCAGTGATTTTGATCTCGGCGTTTGTATTGGAAGCAAATGTGGTCAGTGCCAATGCAAACACAGTAACCAAGATGAATGGATTATGCATATTCATCGGTCTCTCCATATCACAGTAACTGTTTGCAGGCGAAGTAACATTCAAAAGATACACTGACCAGAATGTCCAATCTAGGGAAACAACTATATATTAAATAATTTATGCTATATTGCGCGTGAATAGATGAATAAGAGAAGATAGGTAAATGCGTACCAACCCATCGTAAGTAGGTTGGCTGCGTTTGGAGTTGGTTAGGATATAAAAAAGATCGCTGCTTGAGGGCAACGATCTTTTTTGATTTTGGTTTTGTGCATCGAATTATTCTGGGAGCATTTCGCCAGTTTCGATGAAGTTGCGGTGCAACTCGAAGCACTTGGTGAGGTCGTGGTGGAGGTGGCCACCAGGTGACTCGCTGACGTACTTGCGAAGGTACTCTTTGTACTTCGGATGAGCACAGTTATCGATGATTGAGTGAGCACGCTCGATTGGGCCGAGACCGCGGAGGTCGGCGAGGCCTTCTTCAGTGACGAAGACATTAACAGAGTGCTCGGAGTGGTCGATGTGTGACGCCATTGGAACGACGGCAGAGATCTTGCCAGCTTTGGCGACGGATGGAGCGACGAAGATTGAGAGGTATGCGTTACGGATGAAGTCGCCGGAGCCACCGATACCGTTCATGAGTTGTGTACCACAGATGTGTGTGGAGTTAACGTGGCCGTAGATGTCGGCTTCGATCGCAGTGTTAATTGCGATGACGCCGAGACGACGGACGACGCCTGGGTTGTTTGAGAGTTCTTGAGGACGGAGTACGACGCGTGAGCCGTAGAAGTCCATGTTGTCGTAGACGCTTTGGATTTTTGGATCTGAGAGTGTGAGTGATGTGGTTGAAGCACCGAGGAGTTTGCCGTTTTCCATGAGGTCAACAAGCGCGTCCTGGAAGACTTCTGAGTACATGTAGAAAGGTGGGATGTCGTCGGCTGTACCGAGACCTGCCATGACAGCGTTGGCGACGTTGCCGACACCTGACTGAAGTGGGAGGAATTCTGGTGGGATGCGACCTGCTTTGAGTTCAGCAACGAGGAACTTGACGACGTGATCAGCGATTCTGTTGCTGACTTCATCAGGAGCAGCGAAAGGCGCTACGCCGTCGGATTGGTTGCTTTCAACGACTGCGACGATCTTGGATGGATCGACGGAAGCGTATGGCGTACCCATCTTGGAAAGTGGGTGGAAGATTGGGATTGGGTTACGGTGTGGAGGCTTCGGCAGGATGACGGAGTCGTGCATTTCTGCGAGGCGAGAAGAGTGGAAGCGGTTGACTTCGATGATGACTTTCTTTGCGTGGCGGAGAGCTGCGGCAGAGATACCACCTGAAGTTGTGAGGTAGACGCGGCCGTCTGGGGTGACGTCGGTTGCTTCTACAACTGCGAAGTCAGGTTGCTTGATGAAGCCGAAGCCGAGCATTTGTGGGACATGCGAAAGGTGCATGTCGAGGAACTCTGTCTTCTGCGTGTTGATGCAACCACGGAGTGATTTGGATGACTGGTAAGGAGCACGCCAAGCGATTGCGTCGGCGGCAGCGAGAGCTTCGTCGAGGCCTTTACCAGTGGAAGCACCGGTGAGGACTGAAACGCGGAATTCTTCGCCTTTTTCGTGAAGTGCTTTTGCACGTTCAGCGAGTGCGGAAGGGACGACTTTTGCTGAGCCAGCTGGTGTGAAACCAGAGAAGGCGATCATAGCGCCGTTTGGAATCAGTTCAGCGGCTTCTTCGGGTGTCATGCGTGGGAATGTGAGACCCTGTTTATCACTTACCATCGTGTAGCTCCAGGCTGCGGATACGAATTTACGATTTATACAAAGTTCCTATCGGAACATTTTTACTCAATATTAGGTGTAGCCCGTGTTTTCTTTGGGGAATGGGCTTAAAAGCTAAATTTTAGCGTTTTTTGTATGTCGGGGCATGCGACTTAGGTGTCAATGGGGCGAAGTTTTGAGATTTCGCCTGACCCTTGAGTGATGCGTCCTGAGGGTGTTTCGAGAATGAGTTGGCCTTGGTTGTCGATACCTTTGAGGATGCCGGTGATTGCTTTGCCTGCACGGTCGAGACATACGTGTTTGTTGCGCCATGCGAGTGCGTTGTTGATGCGTGCTTGAGTGATGTCGCTGAGTTGACCTAGTGACTCTAACTCATTCATAGAGGCTGCGATTTCTTCGCCGCAGTTGTGAATGAGGTCTGCTATGTCAACGGGCTCACCGATTTGGTCTTTGAGTGAGGTTGGTGCTGTGCGTAGACCGGGGCCTAGTGATTGGATGTCGACGTTGGCGTTGATGCCGACACCGAGGATCATGGTTGAGGGTTGAGTTGATGAGGCGTCTGAGGGTTGAGCGATGAGTGATCTTTCGCAGAGTATGCCGACGACTTTGCGCTGGTTGATGAGCAGGTCATTGGGCCACTTGATTCGCATCTGGTTTGTCCAAGGTTCTTGGGGCAATGCGAGTTTGGCGATGACGTCGCGGACGGCGATGCCGACGATGAGTGGTGCGGCTTGCATCTGTTCGGGTGAACGATGCGAGGGGTATGCGAGGCTGAACCAAGCGCCCCCGGGTGGTGATGACCAGTTGCGGCCGAGTCTTCCGCGACCTGAGGTTTGTCTGTCTGCACTAACGAGTATGACTTGATCGGGGTACTGCTGAGCCAAGTTCATGGCTTGCGTATTGGTCGAGTCGGTTTGCTCGTAGTGTATGACAAGCATTGCGGTTTCCCGTTTATCTAATCATGTATTAGGCATCATGATTAAATTGGTTATCCCCATCCCCCCCGCTATTCCCCCCCGTCATCCCGTCCCCGTTCTTAAAAACACCTCTTCACTTTTCAGTGAAGAGGTGCGAATGATTTTATGTTAGCCGAGGGAGCTTAGTAAGACACCAGCGGCGACTGCGGAGCCAATAACGCCAGCGACGTTTGGTCCCATTGCGTGCATGAGGAGGAAGTTCTGAGGATCTTCATCCGTACCGACTTTGTGTACGACGCGAGCTGCCATTGGGACAGCGGAGACGCCAGCGGCACCGATGAGTGGATTGATCTTCTCTTTGAGGAAGAGGTTCATGATCTTGGCGAAGATAAGGCCTGATGCGGTTGCAACGGCGAACGCTGTGATACCAAGAACAAAGATGTAAATCGTCTGCATAGTGAGGAAGTTAGCAGCAGAAGTTTTTGCACCAACTGTTACGCCGAGAAGGATGGTAACGATGTCGATGAAGGTTGTCTGTGCAGTTTTTGCGAGACGATCAGTGACGAGTGACTCACGGAGGAGGTTGCCGAAGAAGAGCATGCCGAGGAGGGCGAGGCCACCTGGAGCAATCATGGCTGTCATGAGGAAGCCAACGACTGGGAACATGATCTTGACTGTGCGTGAGACTTCCGTCTTAGGCATAGGCATTCTGCGGAGACGTTCTTCCTTGCTGGTGAGCAATCTCATGATTGGTGGCTGAATGATCGGAACCATGGCCATGTATGAGTAAGCTGCGAGAGCGATTGCGCCGAGCAGTGGTGGGGCGAGCTGTGAAGCTGTGAAGATGGCGGTTGGGCCGTCTGCACCACCGATGATGCCGATAGCACCAGCTTGTGCGTCAGTAAAACCGAGGAAAATCGCACCGAGGAAAGCACCGAAGATACCGAACTGAGCAGCAGCACCGAGAAGCAATGTTTTCGGGTTGCTGAGCATTGGGCCGAAGTCAGTGAGAGCACCGATGCCGAGGAAGATCAATGGTGGGTAGAAGCCTGCGAGGCCGACACCAGCAAAGAGCCACCAGAAGACAGAAGCGTTGTGAACGTTCTGTTTGTCAGCAGACCAGACCTGTGGGTACTGGGGGAACTGACCGGCTTTATCAATTTCTTTCGCGAAGATGTAGCGACCTTGGCCAAGGTTAATGAACCCAGGCTTGGTGATTTCTTTTTCGCCATCAACTTCTTGAACGTCGAAGCTTGGGCTAAAGCTACCAGTGCTCCAAGGGTAGAGGTTGTGGCCGTTGGTCATGACGGCTTTGCCTTCGAAGGCAAGGTTTTCACCTTCCTGAGGATTCTCTACGACTTTGATGTCGTTGAGTGAGCCGAAGTTTGCGGTATCAGAAGCGTAAAGAGCGGTGAGGAATTTTTCGCCACCGTTCATGTGCTCGAGTTCAGCTTCGAAACCAGCCTTTTGTGTTTCAGATTTAAGTGACTCGATGCGATCGAGAGCAGCTGCAACACCAGTGACATCTTCGCCTTCGATATTGAAGGTAAGGTTGTCGGTGTTGATCTGATAGTAGTGAAGGTCATGTGGGTTGACCGGACCATCGTAAACACCCAGAGCAACTTCGTTGGAGTTGTATGGGATGTTACCGATGAGTATGCCGAAACCGATTGGCACGAGAAGTAGCGGCTCAAAACCCTTCTTAATCGCAAGGTATATGAAGAGGAGGCCGATACCGATCATGACCAGGTTTGGCCACATGTACTCCCACTGCCCGAAACCCGAGCCAGCGAGGTACTGTGAAATTGTATCTATAAGTTGTTGCATTTTGCCAAACACTCTATTAGGTGGTTAGGCGTATGACGTTATGTATTGGATTAAAACCTCAATAGCGTCAACGGGCAGGCGACTAAACAAGTCGGAATACCCAACAATGAGCTTGCGGTGAAAGACAGGAGTTGAATCCTGAGACGCAAGGCAAACTCAATACGACTGAGATTAGAACTTAACCAGTACTTGACCAGCTTGGACTGCGTCACCTGCTGCACAAGTGATTTCAGAAACAGTGCCAGCAACTGGAGAAGCGACAACTGATTCCATCTTCATAGCTTCGAGTGTGAGCAGTGGGTCGTTGACAGCAACGGTGTCGCCGACTTTGACCTTAACTTCGAGGATGCTGCCTGCGATCGGTGCAGTTGCGTCGCTACCGGCTGCGGCTGGTGCTGCTGGAGCAGGTGCTGGAGCTGGTGCAGGAGCGGCGGCTGGAGCTGGTGCAGGAGCTGGTGCGGGAGCTGGAGCTGCTGCGACTGGCGCTGGAACTGAACCGTTTTCTTCGAGAACGTCTACATCAACGTCGTACTGTTTACCTTGAACCGTAATGCGTAATTTCATGGGAATCGTACCTTGCGTTTTTTGGTTTTGATTGACCAGGTTTTTTTGTGATTGAGGCCACGTTTGTTGGCCGTCGTTTTTTAACAAATAGAACTCGCGTGCATCTAATACATTGTTAGATGCTGAAACTTAGCGGCGAGTTGGACGGTGGGAAGTCATGATGGCGCGGCGGCCGTGACGTGCCCAGTTACTGCTTGTCGTAGCAGTGAGGGAATCCACACGACGGATCGTGTGTGGTTTGCGAACCACTGCGGCAACTGCGGCAGCGATGACAACCATGATTTCAGGATCTTCTTCATCAGAAGCTGGCTTAGCTGGAGCCGCTGCAGGTGCGGCCGCTGGAGCAGCTGCTGGTGCAGGTGTTGGCTTCGAGAGAGCGGAGTTCAAACCTTTGATCGCCCAGAGGAGCAGAATCAAAGCGGAGAACACAACGCCCATGCCGACGATCATCAGGACGAAACCGCCGTTGATCTGATCTGCCGTTGGCCAAGAGAAAGCCAGTGTTGTCAGGTTGGTGAGCATATTATCTCTTTCCTGTGATTAACGTTACATAAGCAGAGCGGGTCGCTCACTTTTACAAACACATTTAGTCAGGGGCTTGATGGTAATCTGTAAGGATCACCAATCATCGCTGGGAGAATCCAGCAGCCCCGGAAACTAAACAGTGCTAGTTTTTGTATGAATCGTAGAGAGAAGCGTGATTTATAACGGGATGAGGCCGTGCTTCTTCTCTGGGCGAACGTCACGCTTGGATGAAAGCGCGTCGAGTGCCATCGCGATATAGTGGCGAGTTTCAGATGGCTCGATGATATCATCCACCAATTGACGCTGGCCTGCAATATATGGGGTCGAGAACTTCTCGCGATATGCTTCGATGAGCTCGTCACGCTTGGCAGCCTTATCGTCTGCAGCAGCGATTTCCTTACGGAAGACGATACCAGCAGCACCTTCAGCACCCATAACAGCGATTTCAGCTGATGGCCAAGCTGCGACACGGTCACAACCAAGTTGCTTAGATGACATCGCGAGGTAAGCACCACCGTATGCTTTGCGGAGCATGATGGAGATCTTTGGAACTGTTGCTGCTGAGTAAGCAAAGAGCATTTTCGCACCGTGACGGATGATGCCGCCGTACTCTTGCTGAACGCCTGGCATGAAGCCTGGGACGTCAACGAGCGTAACCAGTGGAATGTTGAACGCATTACAGAAGCGAATGAAGCGTGATGACTTGTCAGAAGCATCAATGTCGAGGCAGCCGGCTTTAACCATTGGCTGATTGGCAATGATACCAACTGAGCGACCATTGATACGTGCGAAGCAAGTGATCATGTTCTGTGCGAATGTCTGCTGTGATTCGAGGAAATCGCCTTCATCAACGATCTTCGCGATCACTTCACGCATGTCGTAACCCTGACGTGGATTGTCTGGGATGATGCTGTTGAGTGATTCTTCAACTTCCATTGTCTCAACACGTGGACCCATTGGTGGGTCTTCCATGTTGTTCGCTGGGAGGAAGGAGAGAAGCTTCTTACAGATTTCCATTGCGTGCTTATCATCGTCAGCGACGAAGTGAACAACGCCAGAGTAAGTCATCTGAGCTTCTGGGCCACCGAGCTGTTCAGCGGTAACTTCTTCACCAGTAACCTGCTTGATAACAGCAGGGCCAGTGATGAACATTTGTGCCTGGCGAGTCTGAATGATGAAGTCAGTCAGAGCAGGTGCGTAAGCAGCACCACCAGCACAAGGACCACAGATCAGTGAGATCTGAGGAACAACACCTGAAAGCAGCGTGTTGTGGTAGAACGTGCGGCCATAACCTGACAACGCGTCAATACCTTCTTGAATACGAGCACCGCCGGAGTCGTTGATGAACACGAATGGGCTACCTGTCTTCAGGGAAGCCTTCATCATGTTGACGACTTTTTCGGAGTGAATTTCACCAGCTGCACCACCGACTGATGTGAAGTCTTGTGAAGCAAAGTGAACAAGGCGGCCATCAACTGCACCGCAGCCTGTGATCACGCCGTCAGCAGGAATGAACTTGCCTTCCATGCCGAAGTTGACACAACGGTGTGCAGCAAATGCGTTCTGCTCTTGCATGGAATCCGGGTCTAAAAGAACATCAACGCGTTCACGAGCGGTCAGCTTACCTTGAGAATGCTGCTTCTCAATACGCTTTTCGCCGCCCATTTCGCGGATCGTCTTTTTCTTCTCGCGCAATTCGGCGATGCGATCAGCCATCGACATTTGACTGCGAGTCTTGCTCTCTGGCATGGCTTACATTCCTCACTGATAAAAGTGGGTTATTAATAATTTTTAAAGCGTCGTTCGTGAGCCTGATCCGTTGACCATTAGGTCGATAACAACTAACCATTTCAAATCACCTAATACTGGTGATCATCCAAGTAAAAGCTGTTCACATACCACAATCAAACTCATCTATTGCGTCCACCCCTGTGAAGCCCATCAATCAACTTTCGAAGACTGATGAGTTTATTCAGTCACTGCATCGAACTGACTGCAGCGTATGAATTCTAATCATTGATTAGTGATCGCCAGGCTCACAAAGCTCTGTGAGGATGCCGCGTGAAGATTTTGGATGCATGAATGCAATCTTTGTGCCGTGAGCACCATTACGTGGCTTCTCGTCGATCATGCGGAGACCGCCTTCTTTGATTTCATCAATGCGGTCCTGAATGTTCTCAACGGTGTAAGCAACGTGATGGATGCCTTCGCCGCGTTTTTCGAGGAACTTGCTGATTGGTGAATCTTCGCTGGTTGGCTCAAGCAGTTCGATACGAACGTCGCCAACGAGGTAGAAAGCGACTTTGACCTTCTGCTCTGCAACTTCTTCAACACCTTCGAACTTGCCGCCGAGGACGTTTTCGTAGTACTCGCGTGCTTCGTCGAGTGATTTAACTGCAACACCCAGGTGATTGATTGCTTTAGCCTTAATCATTGCTCCAGCCTTTCTGTTCTTTTAACAGGCTGCATCTTAACGATGCATGATTATCTTTGTGTTAAATAAAGCTCACCCGATTTCTCAGATGAGCTTCTAATCATCAATTAGTTGAAGGTCTCGGTGTATTGACCGAAGACGCCTTCCATTGCGTTGCAGATTTCGCCAATCGTTGCGTATTCGCGAACTGCATCAAGAATGAATGGCATCAGGTTGTCATCACCCTTGGATGCTTCAGTAAGAGCAGCGAGCTTAGCCTTAACGGTTTCTTCGCTACGATCTGCTTTAACCTTAGCAATCTTGTCTGTCTGAAGTTTACCAACAGTTTCATCGACCTTGAACAGTGGAATCGTGTTTTCTTCTTCCACTTGGAATTTGTTCACGCCAACAACGATTCTGTCGTTACTTTCGATGGACTGACCGTAATTGTAAGCCGATTGTTCGATTTCCTTCTGCACGTAACCTTGCTCGATGGCGGAGACCATGCCACCCAGTTCATCGATTTTTTCGATATAGGCAAGGGCCTCGGCCTCGATCTTATCTGTGAGCTGTTCAACATAGAAGCTGCCTCCTAATGGGTCGATCGTGCTAGTAACACCTGACTCCTCAGCAACAATCTGCTGTGTACGCAGTGCGACGCGAACGCTGTCTTCAGTTGGAAGCGCGAGAGCTTCGTCCTTCGAGTTCGTGTGTAGTGACTGTGTACCGCCGAGAACCGCAGCAAGCGTCTGAATCGCAACACGAACGATGTTGTTGTCAGGCTGCTGAGCTGTCAGCGTTACGCCACCAGTCTGCGTATGGAAACGAAGCATCCATGATTTTGGATTTTCCGCTTTGAAGCGTTCCTTCATGATCTTCGCATACAACCGGCGTGCTGCACGGAACTTCGCAACTTCTTCGAGAAGGTCCGTGTGAGCTGCAAAGAAGAATGCTAAACGTGGTGCAAAATCGTCAACCTTCAGGCCAGCCTTCATCGCTGTTTCAACGTAGCAGATTGCGTCTGCAATTGTGAAACCAACTTCTTGTGCAGCAGTCGAACCTGCTTCACGGATGTGGTAGCCAGAGATTGAGATTGTGTTCCAGCGTGGAACGCTCTTCGTGCAGTACTCAAAGATATTTGAGATCAAACGCAGTGACGGCTTCGGTGGGAAGCGATAAGTACCACGTGCGATGTATTCTTTAAGAATGTCGTTCTGGATCGTACCCGTCAGCTTATCAGCTGATACGCCCTGCTTCTCACCAACAGCGATGTACATCGCGAGCAAGATCGCAGCACTTGAGTTGATGGTCATCGAAGTGGACACCTTGTCCAGTGGGATGCCATCAAAGAGTACTTCCATGTCTGCCAGTGAGTCGATCGCAACGCCGACCTTACCGACTTCGCCAGCTGACATATCGTCATCTGAGTCGTAACCAATCTGTGTTGGCAGGTCGAATGCAACTGACAAACCAGTTGAGCCCTGTTCGAGCAAGTAACGGTAACGCTTGTTGGATTCTTCAGCAGTTGAGAAACCAGCGTACATACGCATCGTCCAAAGACGACCACGGTACATCGTTGGCTGCACACCACGTGTGAATGGATACTGACCCGGGAAGCCGAGCTTCTCGTTGTATTCCTTCATCACACTTGGTTCTGGTGTGTAAAGACGTTCCACCGGCTCATCTGAAACCGTTACAAATTCTTCTTTACGCTCTGGGAAACGACCACATGTCTTTGCGACCGGGCCTTCGTCCCATGCCTTCTTTGCTTCTGCAATCTTTTCAAGATTCGAGCATTTATCAGCCATCTTATTCATCTCCCGTTAGGGCTCTTTTAGCTTTCCCTCACTGTCGGGCCAGCTTTGATGATTATCTTATTTATGGGCGATCGCTCGCCCCTTTTCCCTATCTGACGATTAGAACGACTAATCATCAGTTAGCTCCCGACCCCGACATTAAAAAAACCTGCTTCCGTCCCTCGCGAAGTTAAACTTCCTGGGTGGAGTCGCAGGCCTTTTCCAAAAGCACTTGAGCAACGTCATGGACGGTGACCGTGCCTTCGATAATTTGTTTGGTTAAGTCAGGATTCGTACGTAGCTCACCAGCCAACAACATGCGTGCCTGGTCGAGTACTGATTCGCTCACATCCGCATACATACGCTTCTCGCGCAACGCCGGCCAATCCGAACTCTGCTCGCTCGTCCTCTTATCTAAAAGATCAACAAGCTGATCAATGTTCGTCTTGTCGGTTGCACTCACAAGCTGCACGTCCGTCACTTCCTTCTTATCGAAGCTAAGATTCAGACTGCTCAGCAACTGCGTATGCAATTGAGCACTGCCTTCACGGTCCATCTTGTTGATCACATATAAGTCTGCGATCTCCATCAGGCCCGCTTTAAGCATCTGTATCGAATCGCCCTGACCCGGTGCCAATACAACTGTCACCAAGTCAGCAACCTGCGTCACTTCAACCTCGCTCTGCCCAACGCCAACAGTCTCAATGATCACGACATCGCAACCAATCAGACCCATTACGCGAGCAACGCCCTTAACACCAAGTGTTAGGCCGCCAAGGTGTCCGCGTGCAGATAGCGAACGAATAAATACATTCGAATCCGTCGCGTGACGCATCATTCGAACACGGTCACCCAAAACTGAGCCACCTGTAAATGGGCTTGACGGATCAACCGCAATAACGCCCACTTTCTTGTCCGGATGCTTCTCACGATATTCACCAACCAACGCATCGGTCATCGTTGACTTACCGCTACCCGGTGCACCTGTAATACCCAGGAACAACCGTGGCATCGGGATCTGCTCACTCAACTCGTCTTCACGACCCTGTCGGACCGCAGCCCATGCATGGAACAACTCTGGCAATCGCCAAGGCTGATCCTCCATGAGGCTCATCAATCGCCCCGCAGCACGAACCGAAATCGGCCCATCCTTCAAAGCTATATCTACAAGTTGTATCAGATCATTCGTCATAATGCTTAACCGAAACCTTGATCAGCAAACTACTTATATCACTGTTAAGCCAAGCAGCTATTCAGTGTGTCAACAATTTCTTTCGCTGGTGTACCCGGGCCAAACACAGCCTTGATACCCATGGCTTCCAAACCTGGAACATCATCCGGAGGAATCGTGCCGCCACCGAACACAATAATGTCCTCAGCGCCTTTTTCCTTCAGCAAGTCCAACACACGCTTAAACAACGTGTTATGTGCACCAGATAGCAAACTCAGGCCAATCATCTTGACGTCTTCCTGAATCGCAGCATCAACGATCTGCTCAGGAGTACGACGAATGCCTGTGTAAATCACTTCAAAACCAGCATCGCGGAGGATGTGCGCAACATACTTGGCACCACGGTCATGACCATCAAGACCTGGCTTACCAATCAGCACACGTACCTTCGCACCTGTCGCGGTACTATCGCTCATAGCAAACATTCCCTTTTCTAATTATCAGCTCGCCGATTGCGCCGGGTGGGATTCCATAACAGGACCGGCAAGGCGGGCACAGGCGTCCCACGAGTCTCAGAGAATAGAATCTTTCCTACCCTTTATCAAGTTAACCAGCACCTTTTGTCTTTTTATGAACCCTTTCTCCTTTAAGGATATACCCTATCGACATAAACCTCCACTAAACTGATACTTAAAACAAATTCACCCCTCACGACCCCTTTACGCCCCCCTTTATCGGCCCACCTATTTACATCAGTGAAATAACACTTAAAATCGCGTTCCAAATAGCAAAATACACGATTCCATAGTCTTTTTTAGCACCCATGAATACCTACTTTTCGCCCCAACTCAACAACAGCCACTAACCAAAAAAACTTTTACAATTTTCAATTTTCTCCACCGCCCATCCACCGACCCCCTAATCCCCTTAACCTACTTAATCGTTTCATGACACTATCCCCGCCCTTTCATCCATCTTTTTCACATGTAATTTTGTCGCAAATTATTACAAACTTACAAAAGACGTTTGCTCCTTTAATTAATAGCAATATACTCCCATTTAACACTGTCGCAATTCGAGGGGATAAAGGGATACCGAGGCGGAGAGAGCCGACCTACACCAATCATCTCGATCATGCGATTTAATCCAACCCAAGCCTCCTACCAATGCTTGGGCTTATTTTGCTTATATCTATATAGAGAGACAACAACATGAATCGCCTGTGCTTATCTGTCATCCGACCGATGACCCTATCCATACTTCTAATACTCACACTCATCACCACCACAACACACGCCAACCCCATCCTCGTCGAAGGCATCGCCACCAACGAACAATTCTCCCAAGGCCTCTTCGGCGTCGCCGCTCAAGTCCAAGGCAACTACATGCACACACCACTCACCTCAGACTTCTCATCCATTAATTCCGACACCGATCTCCAAGTCACCATATCAGCACCCACTGGCAAGCAATTCGTCGTTGAATTCACCGCGGCAGGCGATCTTGATTTCAACATCAATCACAACGCACACTTCCCCCACGACTTTGTCGCTGTCGATGAAAACTACACCGTTACAAATTTCACACTGAACAATCTCCAAGGCGACGCTCACCCCATCTTCAATGCAGGCACCGCCCTGAAACCTAAAAACAGTCAATTCGATGGTGTCTTCACCATCCCCGGCGGACAAAATATCAATCTCAATGCAAAAACCACACTCGCTGCGAACACATCATTCACCTTCACATCCTTCACCTTCAACCTCAACATCCCCGCAAGTTCTCAAGCAACATTCCAAGGCCCATACTTCCACAGCAGCGACTTCTCCGTTCGCGGCTTCATGAACTTCGTCAATGTCCAAGATCATTTCGGACCCTTCGTCCGCCTCGGCGACATCTCCCCACCAGTTCCAGAACCCGCATCTATCTCTCTATTAGCCCTTGGCTCACTCACACTCATCCGCAAACGCCAAACAAACTAACCACCAAATAGACAACAACACCGCACACGCTCCCAACTTAGTTGTGCGCGTTCGCTATCCCCTTCTGTATTACCAAACATCAGAGAGACAACAACATGCCAACAAATATCAAAACAACCGTGCTGTTCTTATTGACATTCATCGCGCTCATTACATCCACCCACGCCGCCAACCTCAACTACGAAATCACCTTCGATAGTGAATCAGTCCAATACCAAAAGCACTATCTGACTGACGATCTCGAAGCCACAAGAGCCAACCTGCATGCCTCACATGAAACCCCAATCAACCCCAACTTCAACGCACTCCCTGAAACCACGCTCACACTCACCGTCAAATCATCCACCGGCCGCTTCTACGCCAACTTCTCGAAAGCTGGCGTGCTAGCCTTCAGTCTTCGCACGGGCAACATCATCCATTACACAGACGCCTTCATCGATGGTAATCCTCAGATCACATTCAATGATCTACAAGCCGATTTCACACCCCAAGTCATCAATGGTTACACACAAGCACACTTCACAGGCCCAGCTTCAGACGGCAACAGCCTCAACATGGAATTCAATATCCCTGAGAACAAAGCGTTCTCATTCGAATCCATCACCTTCACAACCATCATCCCAGAATCTTACAGCCACGATTTCTCTAATAGCGCCAGCACAGGAGCTTACTTCCTCGGCTTAATCCTAGACCCCACAACAGAACACGGCCAGTTCCTCTCCCTCACACCAATCCCAGAACCCGCTTCTATCTCACTGTTAGCCCTCGGCTCACTCACCCTCATTCGCCGTAAACGTAAATAAAACAACAAACCTGTCGACAAACTAAAATCCAATCGACACATCATCACCATAAAGAGAAACTATATGAATCTATATACCAAAATTGCGACAAGCTTCGCGCTTGCTGCAATCACACTTACCTCTCCATCCAAAGCCTCAGCAGATATCGACCTTTACGCAACCCTTCACAACGAAATCTCATTCACAGGCACAGGCCCAGGACCCTTCGGCCCAACCCCTGTCTCATACGCATCCGTATTCTCAACAGGCCTCGACGTCTTCGACGCACCCTTCGAAACTAATTTCGCAGAACTCGGCGACACAACCCTTAACATCCACTTACGCTCTCCCTCAGGCCGCTTCTACGTCGACTACTCCTCAGCACTCGACGAATTCGGTTTCCCCATTGAAATCGGCAACCTCACAGCAATGATCACCATCAGCACCCCACCAGCAGTTCCCGATTTCTCACTCGATTCCTTCACCGGCGACACCTCCGTAACCATCAATGACATCCAAAACGAACTCGAAGAACCAATGCCCTTCAACGTTCACGCCGACCTCTACCAAAGCACCATAGATGCAATGCAGATCGACCTGCAATACGACACCACATTCTCAGGCGCCTTCTCTTTCGAATCACTCACAGTCTCAATCAACATCCCCGAAGAGTTCAACGCTGACTTCTCCAACGGCATCCCTCTCGATGTCTACGCAGAAATCGGGGCTTCCCGTGAACAAGCCATCGGCGATCACGGCCAGTTCCTCTCAGCACTCCCAGTCCCAGAGCCAGCATCTATCTCACTATTAGCCCTCGCCACACTCCCGCTCCTCACACGTCGTCGCTAATACAAATCAATACAGACAAAGCACAAAAGCTCGCTCCGCGCGAGCTTTTTTTGTGTAAACCCATTCATGTAACACATGTAAAATTTCTTACATCAAATATTTTTATCTTTTCACACATAAACCCAACCACCTCTATATAAAGAACTTCGTTCTTTTGTTCGTACATAACAATTTCATATCGCCCAATGTCAACGCAAAAAAACAATACACAACCGCAAAGCTTTCTATATTCACAGACCATTACGCAATTTACAGAATAATACGATCTTGCGGTACCTCACTTTTTTCGTATATTGACTCCACACTACATGCAAGCGCATCATTTCTTTGCTTGCAACATAAACCCCAATTAACTTCCTGTCGCTTTGTAGGAGAAGAAAGACATGAAGCACGCTGTCCTTCGCACGAACCATTGTCTATTCAATGCATAGACTACAGCAGCTACACATCAATATTTGTGTAGTTGCTATACCCGTATCATTTTTTAGAGGAGAAAAGAATGTCACACTTATCAATCGTTAAAAATCTAATCATAATCACGACCTTAACCATAGCCTCTGCTGCACACGCTGCAGATATCAACATCACTCGAACCGTCAGCAACGAAACTGCATACGAAAATTTCGGTTATATCAATGAAATTAGTGAAACGACCATCGACACCAACAACATTCTCACCGCCGACTTCAACACGCTCAGTGACACAACCATCGAACTCAACATCACTGCACCAATCGGCAAACGCTTTCACGTCATCGGCCATGACTTCGGCAACCTATCCTTCAGAATTCATCACAATCTCAACACACTTTGGTCCGACCCAACAACCTTCATCAACACCAGCACATCAACGCTCAACGGTTTCCAAGGCATCCTAGCTGACAACGCTCACGCCACCGACAACTACTTCGGCAACTCCGGAAATACAGGCTACTCAACCGACACCTACTTCCAACTCACATCCGGCGACGATTTCTACTTCGACTCAATCACCATACTCTTCACAATCCCCGCATCCTTTAGCACAGACTTCAGCAACTCATCCCCACAAACCATCACAACCACAGTCCTCGCCTACGCAGACCCCGGATACGACCCCGGCCAATTCCTCTCCCTAGTCGCCGTCCCTGAACCCGCGTCTATCTCTCTATTAGCCCTCAGTTTGCTCGCCCTCACTCGGCGCAAGTAATTACCTTCCACGAAAAATATCCATTAAACCAATTTTATTACATCAAAAAATTATCTCAGATAAATTTAAAAGAGAAGAAAGATCATGAACATCCTGAAAACATCTATCTTACTACTAGCTTGTACATTAATCACAACAACCACTTTCGCCGACGTCGATGTCAACTACACCCTTACCGACGAAAACAATTATAACTACTGGTTCCCAGCCGATGGAAGCGATCCCGCCTTCGGCGGCTCTTACGCCTACACAAACTTACCCTTCTCTCCATCACTAACACCTTTCACAATCGACTTCTCAACCATCAATACCGACACCACGCTCAACATCACACTCAACTCTTCCACCGGCAGATTCTACGCCAACTTCCCCGAAGCTGGCGGATTTTTCATCGGCATCACAGCTGACCGTGACACACACATCGGCACCGACGATTTCGACACCGACATCGTCTCCGTTACATTCAACGGCCTCATCGGCGCACCAGACATCACACACAGCTTC
This sequence comes from Planctomycetota bacterium, assembly GCA_016350165.1. Classification (GTDB taxonomy): domain Bacteria; phylum Planctomycetota; class Phycisphaerae; order Phycisphaerales; family Phycisphaeraceae; genus Poriferisphaera. Next base: position 2,154,619 of record CP066225.1, read on the forward strand.
TCAAACGCATCACTCGGAACATCCGCAACGCCATGGTTCACCACTGAATCAAGCCTCACTGTTAACAGCCCCACAGAATTCTCATTCGAATCCGTCACCGTCTCATTCACCGTACCCGCTAGCTACAACACCGACTTCTCAACTTTCACCGAATTCGAAGAAGATTGGTTTGCATTTTCAATCACCGCTAGCGTGGATGGCGCATATCCCGCTCCATTCGACTACGGTCAATTCTTCTCACTTAACCCGATCGTAATCCCCGAACCCGCATCTATCTCACTATTAGCTCTCAGTTCACTCGCCCTCATCCGTCGCCGCAAATAAATCAACAGACACCCACGCAAGCTTTCGTTAACTCGAATTCTTGCGTTTAATTCTTACTGTATCACTTCGTACACATCCCATTGGATACACATCATGAACCTGTTCAAATCGTCTATCTCCCTATTAGTCACCATCACCTTACTCTCATCCACCCACGCCGCCGGCATCAGCTTCACCCGCACCGTTGATACCGAAACCAACTCGCAAAACTCAGGTTCACTCACCGCCTACGTCCGAGCCAACGTCAACAATCAAACCACAAACATCATCACTTCCAACTTTGCAAACCTCCCCGAAACCCCAGTCTCCATCACACTCACCGCACCCACCGGCTACCGCTTCCACGCCAAATACGATAATCCCGGCACTATCTCCGCGTACATCATCAACAACGCACTACAAATCACACAAGACCTCTACCACAGCAACACAAACACAACATTCCATAACCTCCAAGGCATCGCACCACCTCCTGTCAACGCAACATACGCATCACTTTCAGGACCCGGCGGAGGCTTCTACCGATTCGCTGCATACTTTAACATCGCAGCACAATCCGAATTCACCTTCGACGCAATCACACTCAACGCAACCATCCCAGCACACATCAACCTCGACCTCTCCTCATACACATCACAAGATATCGTCTCAGGCATCGGCGGCGGACAAAACAACATCCTCGCCATTAACGATTTCCAATTCGTCAAACTCATCCCCATCCCCGAACCCGCTTCCCTATCACTCATCACCCTAGCCTCATCCACACTACTTATCCGCAAACGCAAATAAACCAACACAAAAACATCACCCCTCAAAACGCCCGGCCACCACACCGGGTTTTTTTTACACCCCCTTCCAATCACAAATAACAATGACTTCCCCCTCACAAACAGATACACTCATCGATCAGAAACACGAGGAACTACCATGAATATACACTTCATCAGAAACGCCACACTCATCATCCACGCCAACGAACATTCAATCCTCGTCGATCCCATGTTCGCAGACCTCAGCACAATGATCCCCTTCGCACTCTTTCGTCATAAACCAAAACGCAACCCAACCGTCCCACTCCCTGACAACGCGCAACAAGCTTTCCAATCCATCACCACCGCACTTATCACCCACAATCACCCCGACCATATTGATAAGAAAGCAATCGACTTCCTCACCTCGCGCAACACGCCAACCTATTGCAGCACCATCGACGACAAAAAATTCAAAAACAAAAACTTAAACACCTACCCACTCACCATCAACAATCACCAACCCTTCCTTGATGGCCACATCACACCCATCCCCACCCAACACGGCTACGGCGGCATCCTCACCAAACTCATGGGTAAAGGCGTCGGCTACTTCATCGAACTCCCCAACCAACCCACACTCTACATCTCAGGCGACACCATCATCACACACGACGTCAAAAGCGCACTCACCAGCTTAAAACCAGACATCGCCATCGTCGCAGCAGGCTCCGCACAAGCCGACCTCGGCAAACCAATCCTCATGACCATCGACGACATCGTCGAGTTCACTCGTCTCGCTCCAAATCAAGTCGTCGCCAATCACCTCGAAGCCATCAATCATTGTCCCACCACGCGCAAACAACTCGCCGCCGCCATGGACCAAGCCAACCTCACCGCAAAAATCCAAATCCCCACCGACGGCCAAACCCTCTCCTTCTAAACTCACCACCTTCATTGAACTAGTTTTACATATACTTTCCGTAAAACCTACTTCACCAACAATCATTCTGCGCATTAAACTACCCATACCATCAACCAAGGAAGCATAATGCTCAAAAACATCCTCAAATTAGCTACCGAGGATTTCCAATGGTCTGCCATCGTTCCATCAGATTCATCATGGATCAGTGGCATCCCAGTCGAAATCAGCGCAAACGAAGAACCTCTTGATCCAGCCATAATCCAGCTGATCGAACAGTTCATTACATATCTCACGCACAACCAGAACGAACTCAAAACCCAACTACACCAGTTTTATACCGAATGCCGCGAGGACATCATCGAAAATTGCGAACTATGGTGCGGCGACCTACCAGAAGACGAATCAAGCCAAACAATCTGGGAAACATTGGATGATTTCGTCATCTGCTACTCCGGCTTCATGCGGGAACAACCCGCACTCAGCCTCATTGCTGGATGCGATTGGCAACCCGACGGCGGAATTGAATTCATCTATGAAAACGGCTCAATCACCAGCGTCAATTTCCAAAGCTAATACATTCAAACTCAAAGCAAACTGCAGTGCCACACACCTCCCACTCCCCCCACCAACGATACCCTTTTGAGCCACAACCAAAACCAACTCTCCCACTCATAAACCGGCGAAACGCTGCATTGAAACAACTCCCTAACGTTCAAACCACCAATCAACATATTTCCTGCAATTCAAATAGCCGGCGAGCCACGCTCGCCGTGCTCACCCCTCACACCAATCTTTTGCTCACAATTTCGCCTCCCCACACAGCAAACCACATACCAAACCCAATCCCCTTCCAATCCGCGCGCATAAACACGCATTCCCCCTCTCCAAACCATTCAATTTCTAATCAAAACCACCCCAAAACTCACCAATTCCAACGCAAAACTGACCAAACCTGCCCATTTCCATATCAGGGAAAGTCACCAAAAATCGATCAACTTTCACATTCGTGCGCACAAACGCGCATCCCCTCATTCATAACTCCTTTGGTTTCCGGCAAACTTAACAATATCGCTCATCAACTTAACACCAACGCGCACAACTCCATTTCAAAACCCCTTTTTAAAACCTTCTCAAAAACCAACTTCAATTCAAAACGTGCGCACAAAACCGCTTCTCTCAATCACCACACTTCAACAAACTCAAAATCTAAACCTTAATTCGCTGCCATCTTCCCAACTGGAACCAGCCCATAAACAGACAACCACGGATCACAAACTCGCCGCAAAGCCCGATCCAAATCCCCTTCAAACCATACCCAAGATAAATCCCAATAAACCACGCAGCCGGGATCCTGATAAAGAAAATACTCGCATACGTCAGAATCATCGGCCCAATCGTTTCGCCCGCACCCCTCAAACCCTGACTGATCACGATGTACGTCGCAAAGAAGAACTGTACAAACCCCGCAATGATCAGCAGCGGTGTCGCCATATCGCGCATCATCGTCGCACTCGTATCATTACCCGTCACAAGCATCCCCACATACACACCCGGCATCACAATAAAGCTCAGCCCCATCAAACCCATCACCGTACCACCAATCAACCACGACAGCATCACAGCCTGCTTCGCACGTTTCACGTCACCCAAACCCAAGTACTGACCCACAAGCGTTGCCGCCGCGATACCAATCGCCATGCCCGGCAAGAAGCTCAAACTCTCCAACCTGATCCCCACAACGTGCGCACCCATCACACCGTCAGCAAAATCTTCGACCTGCCATTTAAACAAACCGCCCACCATAAATGCGATCACCAAATTGCCCACCCACAAACCACTACTCTCAATCAGACTCGGGATACCAATCCGAATAATGCGCCAACACATTTCCAAATCGGGGCTCATCCATTTCCATCGCAACTTAATCGGCAAGTGCATCAGTCGCATACGCACCGGCACCCATACCTCCGGCGACAACGGGTTGCCCTGCCTGATCGATATCGCATGTCGCGCACTCAGCGTACGACGTTCGCCTCGCTTATACCCCTTCCATCTCGCCCACGAAATAAAGTCCGGGCCTTTACCCTTAAACAGGATGCCGCCGATGATGATCCCGCCCACCATCCATGCAATTGCCGTTCCTCCCGCAATACCTGCAACACCATGCCCGCCGATCGGTGCGGGGCCAAACGTCAAAACCGAGGACGCAATGATATTCACGATGTTCACAACCACCATCGCAATAAACGGCGTCCGCGTATCACCCGCACTCCTTAACGCTGCAGCACCCAATGCAACAACCGCATTCACCGGTGTCGCAATTGCGAGGATGCGCAAATACAACGTACACAGTCCAAGTGTTTCGCCTTGCAGATTAAAGAGTTTGCCGAATACCGGCGCGGTAGCCCAAAGGAATATGCCGATCATGATCCCCCAGATCACGCCCATCATCATCGCCTGCCCGAGAACCTGATTCGCCTGTACCCTGTTCTTACTACCAATCGAACGTGCTACCAACGCCCCTGCACCAACACCCACCGCTGCGAAGAGCATTGCGATCAGCCACGTGACGTAAGCCGCAACGCCTACCGAGTCGAGTGCGCGAAGTGCGAGTTCACCTTCCAATCGACCTGAGAGCGCAACATCAACGAGTCCGACCAGTGATGTACCGAGCAGTTCAAAGAAGGGCCAAATCGCCAACACGAAAATCTGTCCGAGCAATGAGCGCCCAGCAAGATTGCCGCTGAGCTCTTTGCGACGTGCTTCGCCGCCGGCTGCGACACCCTCGATGACTTCACCCGCGATTTCGCTGGCATCAACCGCTCCCGCGAGTACTTCCTGCCCCAATGACTCATCCTGCGGCTTCTCCCGCTCATTCTCAGCGTCTTGCTTCTGAGAACAGGCTGCATCATTGCAGTTATCAGAGCTTTCTTTAAACTTATCTTCCTGCATGTCCAATTGTCACAATCTTATGGAATCACTGGATCGTCAACTAATGACTCTTTATCGTCGATCTGTCATTCATCGCAATATGAATATCACACAACTTAGTCAATAAAAACAATATTCATCAGATGACTCGCTTTCCCCTAAATTTATTGTCTTTGGCCATTTCAAATATAGAGTTAGGCTCTGAAATTGCATCAGGTCTAGACAGCATCGTCTAGTACATTTGAGTATTTGAACAAAATTGCATCGGAGCAACAAATGAGATTGTTCAGTTATGCTGCGGCGGCGATCGTTACGCTGCTCTCAATTATTACATCACCGATACAGGCAGCACTGGTCACTGCAGACGACGTTGCAATCGATTCCGGTTCACAATACTTTTCTGCATTGAACCTGACCAACACAAGCGGCTTAACGCTGGGCAGTGACAATACACTCACCGCTGACGATTTCTATACCAACTCATTCAACTACGTTGATTCATGGGTTACCAATACAGTCTCAGGCGGGGACTATTTTAATGTCGAATCAAGCCCGATCCTGACGTTCACCTTCGATAACGCTGTAGATATCGATCAGGTTGCGATCTGGGGCTATGTGGGTTTTGATGATACACGCGGGGTGGGTAACTCTGCGAGCCAGGGCTTCATCGAGTTTTCAACGGATGGCGTGAACTTTGGACCCGCCATTGCGTTTTCAATTGACCCGACACAAGTGGGCGAAGGTGCGACTGTGACTGATTTTGATTTACAGCACGATATTGTCGCGGCCCGTGTGACGTTCACCGATAACCATGCGAACCTCGACGGCGGGGACCGCGTGGGCGCGAACCTTGTCGCGTTCAACACGGTCATTGTTCCGACTCCGAGCGCGATGTGGTTGATCATGTTCGGGCTTGCGGGCTTAGTGGTGATGCGGAACAGACGTAAACTTGCATATGCGAGAGTTCGATAAACAAGGATCAGATCATTGCTAGTGGTCTAGCGTCACGTAAAAACGTGACGTTTTTTTATGCGCGGATGATAGTCATAAAAAACAGATGCAACGTTGGGTTTTGGGATTGGGCGAATGTCTGATTACAATAGGAGCAAAACCATTCTAAATTGCTTGGGAGTATTCCGTGGCTGAGTCTGAAGTTAAAAAATCGTTGATTGCACGCTTGGTATCTTTTGTATTACGTCACCTGTTTCGATTCACAATGTACGCATTGCCGGTGGTTTTGATAGCCATCGTGTCCATATTTCTCGTTAGGAGTAACAACAATCGGGCAGAAACTGCTCAGCGCGCATTGAATGACAAATTGGAGAGCCTTGGGTATCCGGTAACGAGTTGGGATTTGAATAGAAGTAATCCGTTTGTTGATGCAGAACTGTTCAAGGAAGAATTCGGATGGGATTACGATTTAGACATGGATGATGAAGAGGAAGAACAGGAAAGCATAACGACGTGGGAGCACACGAAAAAAAGTCGTTATGCTGAAAACAGAGCATTTTACAAAGCATTGATTAATATGCCGACGCGGTTGGAATATTACAAGATGCCGGGCGTGACAGTTGGTGCGATGGATACGGTTGTGGGCGTGCCTTATGATTCAAGTCGCGATAAGAATATTGAAGCGTGCGTTGAGTATAACAAAGCATTTTATGGTCAAATGGATAAACTGCTTGCACTATCGACTGAAGAGATTAATCAGCTTGGACATGATATATTCAGTGAGATTTCTTTAGAGCCTACTAAAAATTTGAGCAAGTTTAGAAATGTAGCAAGAACGTTAAGCTCGCGTACTTTGCATCATGTGATCATGAAGGATGCGGAGCAAGCATGTGTATCGATAGTAAATCAGTTGAGATGGCCGAGCACGTTAAACTCATCGTCACAGTTGATTACTGGGTTGGTGCAGATTTCTTGTGATGCACTTGCTCATGAGAATTTAAAATATACGTTATCAATTTTAGAGTTTAATGAAGACCAACTGAAGCGGATGGAAGTTGCACTAGATGAGCGTATTGGTGCGGAAAGTTTTGCCTGGCAGCTAAAAACTGAGATTGCGAGTTTGAATACACTCCTGCAAACATACCCGCATTTAAGTATTGATGTTACATATGAGGATTTGAAGAATAAATATTTGCATGGCGGTTTCCTACCACAAGAACGTGAAACATTTAACGCCTTTTTGGATTCAGTTGAAGAATCTAAAAATTTTGCTAATCGCACTGAACAATTTTGGGTAGATATTAAAGATCAATATGCACCGGGCGCTGACAAATTACGATTGATCAAGTATGTCCATGAATTTTTGCTGGTTATGGAAGCACTTGATAAAGAAGTCAAAGAATCACAGCACTATGCAGGCTCGTATGATCTTGCCGTTCAATTAAGAGAAGAGGCTGATGAAAATAACGAGCATCCGTTCAGGTATATTGACGCCTCGTTCCGCACGATGATGAGTAATCAGTCGCAGATAGTTTTAGCAAGAGCGGGGTTACAGGCTGAGCGTTTTTACCTGAAAAACAAGCGTTATCCAAAAGATATTGCTGAGTTGGAAACTTTAGGAAAGCTGCCAAAGTGTCCATTCAATAACACGCCGATACTAATGCGCGAGTTGCCTGAAGGCATTTTATTTTACACGCTTGGTATGGATGGTCAGGATCAATATGGGTTTGCTCATAACTATTACGATCCGGAGAGTTATCCGGCACGATTCAGGTTTGAAGATCCGATGCGTGAGAAGCTGCTGATCAATAATGAATTTAGTGGCATGGGAATGGGGATGAGCATGAGCTTGGATCTGGACGACTTGGATGAAGAATATTTGGATGAAATGGAAAAGGAATTTCTTATTGCAGCAGGAGCGATCGATGAAGATGGAACTATTGAGAAGAAATTGATGATATGGGATTGTGATGACTTTTCATTTGTGCTTTTGAAGCCTGAATATCGTGGGACGTTTACATATCAAAAGAATGCTGATGCGGTCGTACCGGAAGTCCTGAAAGGTTTGAGTCAATCTGAAGCGGAATGGATCGAATTAGTTGAGCGTCAGGGTTGGGTTTCTGCTTTTGATCTTACGCAGTTAAGTGAGGCTGAACGTGTTTATGTTTGCATGTCTGATTTATCCGATAGCATGTATGAGATTGATTTGAACGAATATTTTTATACTGAGTTATGTGATACTTCTTTAGCGTTACCTGATGCGCTGGATAAGATTGGCGCGCATGAACATGCGAAGTTGATACGTGAGGCGAATGAGTTTTTGGAGCAAACTGAAGAGAAGGTTAACAATTCTGATTATCTTTCATCACGTGATTTAACGGATGATGAACTGAAGTATCTAAAGAAGATTGAGAAGAGGCGGCAAGCGATTGATGAGCCTTTGATGGTGCTGTTGTACGAATATATGCAAGAGTATTTGGATGAAGTGCGTATTCGTGAAATCAGTGACTTTTAGCGGGACATATATTCGGCCCAGCCAACACGATGCCACCAAATTTCGGCACGTGATTGTTTTTGGTCGGGGTCATATTTTGGGTTGTACCACATATCGTCGATGAGTTCTGGTTGGGCTGCGTCGACGCCGTTCATGATGGCGAGAGCTATGATGATTTGATCGTCGTGGCCATCACAAGCAATTGTGAGAAGACGTGTGAGCGCTTCTTCGGATTCATCAGTATCGATTTTTTGTAAGAACCAGATTGCACGTGCACCTTGCATGGACCATCGCTGATTTTCGATGGGGTTATCTTTTAAGTTTTGGTAATCAAGCCATGCTGCGAATTCGAATAATGCAACAGAGCGGTTGCCATAGCTACGGATGAGGTCGACTTCCATGTTGGCGAGGATGTGATCGCTTTTTCTGTTGTAGAGAAGCGTTGGAACATCGACGTAGAGTGCGTATGAAGCGTCATGAATACTGTACATTGAGTGGTTAGGTGAGGCAGAACCAGCTTGGCTTGGGGTGTAGTAGTAGGTAATGAATTTGTGGCCGATGACACTGCTTGTGATGCACAAAATGATGATGCTGAATGCTGATGCGATTTTAGATTTCATCTCAAGGCTCTGCTTAGATTTTAGAAATGCACAGATAATTGAAGATGTTATTTCGCTGAAAATGTCACTCCAGCATACAATAGCTGCATGACTTCACTCAACAAAAAAATGAAAACAGTTGATGAATCTGTAAATGGCACGGATGGGAATTTAGTGCGTGTTGCCTTGTTGCAGTATGCGGTGCCGATTGGGAGTCGACCTGAAGCGGTACTAAATAAAACTGAAGTGATGATACGTGAAGCAGTTGAAAGTGGTGCTGATGTTGTTGTGACGCCTGAGTTATTCATGTCGCCTTACTTTTGCAGAGAACAAGATCCGAAGTATTTTGATTTGGCTGAGGAGTTGCCGGGGGAGACAACGAAGCGGTTACAGAAATTGGCAAGTGAGTTGGGGATTACGATTCATGCATCGCTGTTTGAGAAACGCGCGATGGGGTTGTATCACAATACGTCAGTGACGTTGGTCGCTGAGGGTGGCGATGAATTGATGCTGTATCGAAAGATGCATATCCCGCATGATCCGTCGTTTGAGGAGAAGTATTATTTCACGCCGGGCGATGGGTTTGTGTTGCATGAGACGTCTAACTTGAAGATAGGGCCGTTGATATGCTGGGACCAATGGTTTCCTGAAGCAGCAAGAATTGTGTCGTTGATGGGTGCTGAGCTTTTGGTGTATCCGACAGCGATTGCATATTTGGATGGGGAGTCTGAAGATGAACAGAAGGCGCAGCGTGAGGCTTGGGTGACGATGCTGCGGTCACATGCGATTGCGAATAATGTTTATGTGGCGGCGTGTAACCGAGTAGGGCGTGAAGGGGAATTGGATTTCTGGGGGACGTCGATTGTTGTGGGGCCTAATGGGGTGGTGATGGCTGAGGGGAGTGAGGATAAGGATGAGATTGTGATGGCGGAGCTGGATTTGGGGCGTATTGAGGAGCAACGGAGGTGGTGGCCTTACATGAGAGATCGGCGGATTGATGAATATCAAACGTTATTGAAGCGGTTCGCCGATGGGACATAAGTGAACGTTACGAGTTTCATGCGAAACCCAAAAGATGAGTAGAATACGGACATGGATATATTTCAATTTGGTTTATTGGTCGCGTTGGGGCTGTTTATTCTCTGGCGTGGCGGCGTGATCTGGAAGCGTGGCGCGAAGGGATTTTCGATCGCGATGTTCGTGCTTGCTGCGTTTGTGTTTTATGAAGCGGGGCGGATTTACTTTACGCAGCCAGACGAAACGCCTGAAGGTGGACAGATCATTACGCAGCCTGAAACGGTTGATGAAGCGAAACCTGCGGAGTTGGATGAGAAACCAACTGGGTTGGAAGAAGGGTCGCAACCTGACGAAACGAAGATTAATAATAATAAGCAGTATATGTCGGCACCAGTGACCGATGAGAATGGAGATACTGGCAATCAATAATTAATTGCGGACAGTGTCTGGCTAATCGTTGATTAGTTTATGAATTGAGAGCTGATTAAGATGAATCATGCTATGGAGGGGCATCCACGTATTGATGGGTTTGAACGATTGGCTGTGCTTGAGGGGACAGCGAAGTCGTTGGGCTATCGTTTGCCTGCGGAGTTTGAGCGGCAGCGAGCGGTGTTGTTGACAAGACCTCATAATAAAGAAACGTGGCCTGCAGGGACGTTAGAAAAGGCGAGGGACGAGTTTGAATATTTTGTAGAGACAGTGAAGAAGTACACGCCGGTTTTGTTTACGGATGAACTTGGGTTTGCGACGACGGATTCGTGGACCAGAGATTATGGTCCTATTACGATGACAAAGCTGAGAGTGGGGAAAGTAAATGAGACTAATCATGCATTAGGATGGGAGCATTTGGCGTACCATGATTTTTGTTTTGATGGGTGGGGCGCTAAGTATGATGTAAAGGCGGATGATGATGTGATTCCGCAACGGTTTGCAATGAAAGATGGGGTGAAGTTATGGGTGCATGATCTGATTTTGGAAGGCGGATCGATTGAGTGTAATGGCAATGGAATATTAATAACGACAGAGCAGTGTTTGTTGAATGAGAATCGGAACACGCAGTTGGATCGGGATGCGATTGAGGGGTATTTGGTTGATGCGTTTAATTTGGAACGGGTGATTTGGCTGCCGAGTGGGATAACGGGTGATGATACGGATGGGCATGTTGATGATATGACACGGTTCATTTCGGAGAATACAGTGCTGACGGTGGTGGCGGAGAAGGGGCACGCAGATTATGAGATTTTACTGCGAAATAAGGCGATTTTGGTTGAGCATGGGCTGAATGTGATTGATTTACCGATGCCTGAGCCGATGTGGTTTGATTTTCCGAATGACCAGCCTTATGAGCAGGCGGGGAGACAGGTATTGCCTGCGTCGTATGCAAACTTTTTGATTACGAATGACGCGATACTTGTGCCGACGTTTGGACAGGCGAGTGATGATGTGGCGATGCGTGTGATTGAAACGGCTGCGCCTAATCATGTGATAGAACCTGTACCAGCGGAGACTCTGATTATAGGTATGGGATCGCTGCACTGCTTGTCGATGCAGGTACCGATGTAGGTTTAAAGAGGTGGGTTGATACTAATTGATGATTAGCTGAGGCTGCGACGTGCGAGTCGCATGACTTTGTCCATGTCTGTTTCAAAAAGGCAGCCAAGGCGATAGGTCTGTTCGAGCATTTTAACGCAGTAGCGTGGAACGATGGGAATGAGCCCTGCACAGGGACATGTGGAATTGAAGACCATTGATTTAAGGTTGACCCAAAGGAGGCCTGTTTCGTCAACGTCCCAGAATCGTTCGATGATGAGGCCGAGGCCTGACTCGGAGATGTCGAGCGCCCATGCTTTACTGATTGCGGCAAAATCGCGGGGTTTGCCTTCACGGATTGCGCATGTACCGATTTCGACTGGTACTTGAAGCATGACACGTTCGTGCTTGCGTTGGTTTGGTTCGGTTTCGTAGACTTCGTGTTTGGCGGCGTTGATGATGCATTCGATTACATCATTGATTGATTTCGGCTGGAATGCCTGAGCTGTCTGCACGGTATGCTCCGGAGGTTTGGATAACACGGGCGATCGGTTATTGCCAAAACTAACATACGATTAGAACTACTCAACAATGCGCTGCCACGATTTTTCAGGGATAGTGGAGATGTCTTTGATGAATGCGCCGCCGACTCTGTAAGTGTGAGGGAGGAGCTTCATGCAATACGCAACTCTAAAGGGCAGGAGTTGTTGTTTATCACTGCGGAGTTCTTCTGGGATCATTGAACTGAGGTTGACCCATATGATGATGTTGCCGGGGAGATCGTGTTCAAGGAGCATGCCGATGCCGCTGCTTGAAATGTCGGTGATCCATGCGTGATAGAGTGGTTTGAAGTTGACTGGCAGATCGCCTTTGGCGCGTTCGACCAATCCGAGCTTGGCGGGTGCGTGTAAGTTGTGTCTCGTATCACCACGTTGCGACATTTGATGTGTACGGCTCTCTCGGTCGAGTCGTTCCATCAGGTAGCCGATGGTGTGGTCCACGAACGTCGGATTTTCTGAACTGCTAAAAACCATAACAATAATCCTATCGGTCAATTTTGCGTTTCAAGTCCTGATACATACAAGAAAAACCCTAAAAACCAGACTTTCCTGTCCTCAATATCTGATACAACCGTTTGAGGGGGTATTCTTCCACCGTATATCCACGTGAGTACACAAGTTATAACGAGGTAGCCGAGGGTCCGAGATGGGTTATAACGTGCCAATTGTGCGTGATTGAGGTTAAACTAAGGGTTATGGAAATCGACTCACAACAATTGATCGACCGTTCAAGGAAGCTTTTACCACGGATAATGGGTGTGTTGAATGTGACGCCTGATTCGTTTTCGGATGGTGGCTGGTATAACGTGCCGGAGGCTGGTGCGAAGCATGCGCTGGAGATGGCGAGGGATGGGGCATCGATTATTGATATTGGCGGCGAATCGACGAGGCCTGGGGCTGAACGGATTGGTGAGGCTGAGCAGATTGAACGTACGGCACCTGTGATTGAGGCGGTGCGGAAGATATTGAATGAGCACCATTTTGATGATGTGGTGATTTCAATTGATACAACTTTGAGTCCAGTTGCGAAAGCGGCGTTGGATGCTGGCGCGGGGTTTATTAATGATGTGTCAGGTGGGACTGAAGATGTTGAGATTATTGGGTTGGCTGCTGAGCGGGAGGTGCCGTTGTGCTTGATGCATATGCAGGGGGAGCCGGGGAATATGCAGCAGAACCCAACGTATGAAAATGCGACGGAAGAAGTTTTGGGTTACCTGCTTGATCGGGCGAATCTTGCGATGAGTGCGGGGTGCGAGGCATCTAACATCTACTTAGATCCGGGTATTGGGTTTGGCAAGACGGTGGCTCATAATTTGGATTTGCTTGCAAATCTTGAGAAGTTTACATCGACGAGTTTTCCTGTGTTGTTGGGGACATCGAGGAAGTCGTTGTTTTATGCGATCTCGCCGACGACGGCTAAGCTGCCGACGAACCGTGAAATGGCGACGGCTGTGACATCGGCGCTGGCGGTACAGACGGGCGTGTCGATTATTCGTGTACACAATGTTGCTGCGAACTTACAAGCCATTCAGACGGCGGCGGCGATCATGGAAGCTGGTGCTTAGGTATCGATGAAATTCAAGATGGCTTGAAGAATGGGGTCGCTGTCGTTCATGATGCCGGTGATGATGGTTTCGTGATCACGGTCTATTTGAGCATGAAACTCAACTGACTTATTTGCACGCTCACGACAGATTGCAAAGAGCGCGTTTTCCTGTTCACGCGCAATCATATCGTTTTTACCTGCTGCTATGAAGAATGGGACGTTGCCTTGAGCGACATGAAAGAGTGGTGCATATTGATCGACACGGACATCAATGGGAGAAATGTTTTGTTCACGGCGAACAATTTCGTGCGTGACCATTTGGCCTGAAATTACGATTGCGCCTGCAAGATTTTGGGTTGAGTGGTTGTGTGCTGCAAGGTATTGGTTATCGAGGCTGATCATGGACATGAGGTATGCACCGGCGGAGTGGCCGAAGGCGTAGACGTTGTTTGGGTTGCCGCCGTGCTGCTCGATGTTGTCGAGTGTCCATGCAATCGCAGCTGCTGCATCCTGGATATAGTCGGGGCAAGTTGCTTGTGGTGAAAGACGATACCCGATTGAGACGACGGCAATGCCTTGCTTGGTGAAGGTATCCATGATGAATATGTCGTCGGTACGATCGCGTTCGGTGAGCCCGCCACCATGAGCAAAGACGAGGGTGGGTTTGTTTGGGCGCCACTGATCGGGCAAATAGACATCGAGCAAACATCGCTGATCTGCGTAGTCGTTGATATGCGTTTTGTAATAGGGAACTGCAGCGAGAACAGGCTTTCTCATCACGGCTCCTTGGGAAAGTTAGCCTTTGGATTGGCGTTTGAGTTTAGCGGAGAGTTGGAGTTTGCTGACGCCGATGGTTTCGCAATTTTCTTTAAGCTTGGCGGTCGCTGTTTGCGAAACAACTTTAACACCTTGTGGCATGTATGGTCCTGGTCTGCCTAGCTTGTTCGTGATATGCGCCATACAGCCCTGCTCTCCTTGCATGAAAGTGTGCTTCCTTGCTGACTCAGTCCACCGTTGGATTTGTCATTCCAATGATACCAAGCAGAGCGGTTTCCACAGTGGTGATTTTTGCTTAATCGAGATAAAAATTCCAGAAGGCATTGGTGAGGAAACGGTCGCCGGTCATGACGCGGAAGACGGAGCCTGTTGCGGCTTCGATGAGCATGAGATATTGAACGCCTTCTACAATTTTTTCTTCAACTTCAAACTCAAGTGTGCGTGTGAGAATTTGTCTAATAAGGGTTGCACATTCCAGTGGGGTACGAGCAACGAGGACGCCGTTGGCGACGCCGGTCTGAAGATGAACCTGTATACCGAGTGGGTGAGAGTGCTTAAGTGTATCGGCGCGCTTGTCGTAGTGCTTGATAATTTCTACGCCTAACCGGCGCTTAGCCTTAGTTATATCTATAGCGTTTATATCAGCAAGCCATGACTGGACTTGTGAATCTTTCCATGCGAGTTTGGGATTAAAGACTTTAAGTTGCCCAAGAATAAGTTCGGCTTCAGTTGCATCAGGATGACTGAGCGCGACCATCTTAAGAAGGCTTTCAACGTGCGAATCAATCTCGTTTGAATCGAACCTTGGAATATATGCGACGACCGGCTTACCTTGCGCGAGAGTGCTTGCAAGCTCGGAGTCTTTACCGAAGGTGTCGCTTTCTTGTGCGAGATACAAGGTGCAAAAAGCACGTTTGAGCATGAGCGCTTCGGAAAGTCCTTTATCGATACGATCTGCACAGTAGGCTTGCGTTGGATCGAACCAACGAACTTTAAGTTCAGCAAGTGCATCACTACTGAAAACATCACGTACAACTTCATTGATGATCTGGTATTCATGTCGCTCACGCATAGAAGTTGCGACATAAACATCCATATGATCGGAAGTGAGGTAAGCATCTTGATTACGTTTTGCTCTGCTGACGATCTCTTCACGCTCTCTGAGTTGTTTAAGTACTTCAGGGTTGTTTGGGTTTTCTTCTAGCTGAAGTTTAAGTTGGCGTTCAATGAGGTAGCCGAGGTAGTAGGTTTTTTCAGCAGCGATGACATCAACCGGCCAAAGTGGATCGTGACGTTGCTTGAAGATTTCTTCGTCGACAGGTCCGATGCGTTCGATTTCGTCATGAAGATTCGTGGTGAATGAGCTGAGATATTTGAAGCCGAATTTAACGTTGCCATAGTTGAGGATTGCAAGTTTTCGAAAACGATCAATACCTTTGCCCATATCTTCAAGACTAGCGAAAGCTTCGCCGCCGACGTATTCGGTGTCGCCATCAATGAGGAAACGGAAGAAGCTTGGCGAGACACGGTCGTAGCCAAGTAAGAGAAGCATTTCGTTGAATTGACTGTAACCAACGCCGGAGCCTGAAAGAAGGTCATCAACTTTGTCGGAGAGTTGTCTGTCGAACTCGGCTTTCTGGCCGGTGAGTTGACGCAGTAAATCACAGATCTTCAATTGAGTCGTCTCCACTACTTTTTCGATAACACTGATTTCAGATGACATGCGTTAACCCCGCTTTTCGCATCGGCTCAACTGCGTTGCCTCTGCCCAATGACTGGGACAATTTTGACGGCTTAGTACTTGCGAATTCTGATGAATTTCAGCAACAAGGCAAACTTCCAAAGCTATGCCAATTCACAACGTTAACGGTTTTAAAGCTTGAAAACAACAGTATTTCACTGTTTTTGAAGATGGGTGAAATAGTGTGAAAACTTGTGTAGTGTGTATATGAACAGTCGAATCAACAACATATACCAAAAAGATATCGGAGGACCACAACCCATCGTATAATCCGCAGGACTCATTATGTGAAGTGCCCAATTATTAACATCGCGACAAATGTTACAGTTGAGAATTAAAAATGAAGCGTGGATTAGCTGAACGGTTGGGATCAATCAAGGTCGAGCATCCAAGGTTGGGATTGAGTGATGCTGAGGTTGGCCTGATTTGCGATGCAATTGAGCGAGGAAAGCCGGTGGCACGGGAGTGGTTTACTAATGCGCAAATAGATGCAGATTCGTACTTGAGCGAAGAGATTCTTAAGTATGAGATTGAGGGTGGGTTGAGACTTTTGTATGTTGCGCAAGAAGCAGTTAGACGGATGTATACGCTTTGTTTGACTTATCGCATTACTAAAGAAAAACGCTATGCAAAACGAGCTATCGATGAGCTTTTGAATGTGTGCTGGTTTACTGATTGGAATCCGAGACATTTTTTGGATTGCGCGGAAATGACGCATGCGGTTTCGATTGGATATGACTGGCTGCATGACGAGTTAAATAAACGGCAACGTAAAGTGATTGTTGAAGCGATTGTAAAAAAGGGATTACAGCCGGGGCTTGAGTGTTTTGAAAAGAAAATCAGATGGACGTTTGAAACGAATAATTGGAATTTGATTTGCGCGACAGGGATGATTGTTGGGTGCTTAGCTGTAAGTGATCTGGAACGTGAGATTGCAAATGATCTATTTAGCCGCTGTATTGATATTGTAAAGTTACCGTTGGACCAGTTTGCGCCTGATGGAGGCTGGTTTGAAGGGCCAGCTTATTGGCGGTACACGACCGAGTATATGACGCTATTGTTTCGAGTTTTACAATCCAGTTTAGGAACCGATTTCGGTCTGTCGAAAAAGGCTGGGATTGCGGAAACAGCCAAGTTTCCAATTTATATGATTGGGCCGACGTATCGGTTTTTTAATTATGCTGATAGTGTTGATGAGGTAAAACCTGCTCCTCATCTATTGGATTTGGCGAATCGGTATTGCTGCAAACAATATGCGAAGTTTCATATGCACTATCACAATGGTGCCGCGATGGAGTTGTGTTACTATCAACCATCGTTTGAAGATATTGCAGCCAAATCTTTTGCAGAGATTATTGATGCGTGGCCGTTGGATTTGCGATTTGAGGATGTGAATGCTTTTGCGATGCGATCGAGTTGGAGTAATGATGCATGGTTTGTTGCTGCTAATTTTGGGCGAAATGGCATATCACACAGCCAGCTTGATATTGGCACATTTGTATTAGATGCGCATGGGAAGCGGTTCATCTGCGATCTTGGGATGGGTGACTACAACGCACCGGGTTATTTTCTTAATCAGCGATGGCAATACTATCGCATGCGGGCAGAGGGGAATAATACGCTGGTATTGAAGCCAAATGATGAAACGGAATTGGTGACAGATCAGGATACACCGGCTGGTACAAAATGTATCTCATTTAATTCAAGTGAAGAATGCTGCACCGCTAAATATGATATGAGTGAGGCATACCAGTCTTATGCGAATCAAGTTGTACGTGAGTTTGAGTTGAATCGTAAAGCAAATGAAAAACCAAGCGTAATTGTAAGCGATAAAATTTGTTGCCCTAAGAATACTGAGATTTATTGGTTTGCACATACGGAAGCTGAGATTAACATTTTGCCAAGTGGTCGCAGTGCGAAACTAATTATAGGGCATACGGAAATTCAAACGGATTTACTCGAACCACACGATGCAGTATTTACAAAATGTGAAGCAAGCCCGATGAATGAACATGCTACGACTATGAGTGTACGGAATACAGGTTTTCAAAAACTATCAATTCGATTCAAAGCAACTACTGAAATATCAAAAATTACAGTGCAGTTCTCATAATTTTCTAACTTTAACTTCGAAATCGGTAAAAAACTAATATTTTTTATTTCACATTTCAAACAAAGCTCACACGACCGCTTAACTGTTAATCATGTCTAAAACTTTTAAATTTTGTAATATTCATCAAATTAGTTACTTCTTTGATGATTTGTTTTTTAATACAAGTTACCAATTAAAAGCTAGTTATATTCATATATAAAAATAATGATTCCAAATATCTAATCTATATATACCACATACAAAACAGAGCAATATTGTATTTCAAATAATACGAAATACACTTTTTTTATAGTGTATCCGTGCGCAGTTGATCAGGCCGAATCTGTATTGAATCGTTCTAATTCATGATTATACTTACCCCAAATTGTGAATATGTTTGACGATAAGTTTGGTCACACAACTAATACATCGCCTGTGTGATATACCTGCCTGTTTTGTTTTGCCTGTGTAACACACCAACTAGTTGCAAGCGATACTGCGATACATCTTGAAAGATAGATGTGTCTATGCACATGTATTGTTTTGCGCATTATGTTGCCACAGTGCTGGCGTAAATATTTTGAGGGCGATATTCCGAACACAAACCACTTTGATGTGGGAATGGAGCTGAAAAGATGAGACAAGATACTGTTTCACGTATTAAAAGATATTCAACGTCGGCTTTGGTTGGCTTTGCGATAGCGGGGACAGGTTATGCGGATTCGTTTTCTTGGCAAGGTGCAGATTCAGATACGGCGAAGTTCACGAACTGGTTGAATCACAGCACGAATTCGCCAGGGTTGCCGTACACGTTGGTTGATTACAAGGTGTTTGGTAATTCCATTTATATTGACACAACGATCTATTTTAATGGAGCGATATTAAACAATTATGCGAATCCCGAGCATGATGGGGATTTGCTTTTACTGAATGACTCGTTGTTTACGCTGAATGATAGGCTGACGGTGTTTGATTTCACGGAGAACCAATCGGTATTCATGGTTGAGAATGGATCGCGTGGCACGATATCGAACAAGGCGCGGATGACATTTTCGGGCGGTTTCGGTGTATTCTCTGTTGGCCGGGGCGATGCGGGGGAAACGGGGTTGGCGACGTTTGATATCTTGAGTGGTGGTGAGGTTGAAACGGATCAGGTGCATATTGGTCAATCTCGAAACGGGATTTTGGGTAACGGCAAAATGACGGTGGATGGTGTGGGTTCACTTTTATATGCTGATTTTGATATTCGGGTTGGAACGCAAGGATTTATTGATAACACAATAGGGAGCTATGGTGAACTGCATGTAAGTAACAGCGGTTACGTTGAAACAGAAGATATGACGATCGGCAATTTGGGTACTGGCGAGGTGCTGGTTGATGGTGGCACGCTAACGGTTCATGATGAGCTGTATGTAGGTGCTAACGCAAATGCAATGCCTCTTGCTCAAAGTACGGGGACTTTGACGGTCCAAGGCGGAGGTGGATTGGTTGATGCAGAGACTCTGTATGTGGGGTATGGGGGTATTGGTGATTTTAATGTGCATGATAGCGCGACTGTGTCGCTGGGAAATTTGTACGTTGGGCTTTACGATGGCGAAGGTTCGATGCTAGTGGATGAAGGAGTTGTTGATCTGAATACTGGCAATGATAACGTATCTTCACTGTTCAGGATTGGGGTGCAATCGAAATTTGCTAATGTGACCGTTGATGGCGGTGATTCATACATTGAGATGTATGATTCGGATGGTGTGGAGATATTGATTGGTGATCAGGCAGCAGGATCGTTGGTGATTCGCAATGGTGGTACGTATCAGTCAAAAGTAACCAAATCGAGTAATTATATTGTTGGCGGGTTTAATTTAGGTACGGGAACTCTGACTGTTCATGGTACGGATATTCATGGGAAGCGTAGTACATTCCGTGATGATTTTGGTTATGTGCGTGTGGGACATGGTTCGCCAAATGCATTTGGCACGGTGAATGTGACGGGTGGCGCGTTAATGGATGTTGAGCGGATGGATATTGGTAATGCTGGAACAGGCAATTTGTTCGTACTAGACCCGAATAGCCGATTGGAGACACAGACGCTAAAGATCGTTGGTACTGGATCGATGGCTATGATCAGTTCCGGCGGAATCGTTGATACAGAATTTTTGACTATCGACTCTGAAGACGACGGTGTGGGTGGATTAATGACGGTTGCTACGGGGGGCACATTAGAAGCTGATAATGTGAAAATAGGTGTACTCAGTAGCGGTCGATTGAATATTGCTGGTGGTAATGTTAATGCAGATAGTATTGAGGTGGGGTCACAATCTCATGCAGGCGACTATGCAGATGCGGTGATTGATCTCACATCAAATGGGTCATTATCAACGACTGGCTCTGCAACTATTGGTAAAGCAAATGGGTATAACGCGGTATTGAATATTCATGGTGGTTCGTCAGTTGATATCGGTCATAATCTGTTAATTGGGTCTGCAAATACTGGTCATGCGTCAGTTGACGTGATGGGTTTGTGGAATGATGTATCTGAACTTCGAGTAACGCAGCATCTTGCGGTTGGCTCATCTGGCGACGGCAATGCAGTTTTCCGTATGAATGATTACAGTTCCGCAGAGATCGGCAGGAATATGTACGTGGGCAACATACAAGGTGGTGATCATCTTGCTGTGATAGATGGTATAAATGCTCAGGTTACTGTCGACAACACATTGCATGTCGGCTTCCAGGCTGAAGGCAAGATGGAGATCAATCAAGGTCAAGTTTCTGCTGGTTTAATGATGGTGGGTTCCAATTTTTATGGTCATGGCCATCTGGTCATTAATAGTTCATTAGCGAATCTTGATGTTACAAGTATTGCTTATATTGGTGATCCGATTGATGATGAATCAACGAATACATCAGGTCGTGTTGATTTGATCAACTATGGTGAATTGGATGTGAATCAAAAAGTTGTGGTTGGAAAACATGGCGAGCTGAATATCTGGGGCGGTATCTTAAAAACACGTGAAATTGAGATTGATGAGCAAGCGAACGTCAATTGGAGTGCGGGGATGGTGTTCCTCACGAATGATACTGTTTTTTATCAAACGAGTGGACTTGATCGGTTGCTTGGCGATAGTGATACGCTGCATGCGGGTCAGGTGCTTGTTGTGGATGGGATTTTAAATCTAAGCAAACAGCTTGGGCTGAATGGCGGCACGTTGATTGTTAATGATATCGATGGGTTTGCGGGTTCACGTTTGTTAGATTTCCAGAGTGGCACGCTTGGTTTCTTGTATGGCGGCGATGTTGGTTATGGTAACAATGTGCTTGGTGATCGCTTGATTATGAAAGAAGACATGACGATTGCGAGTGGTGGCACATTCACAAACGGTGGGTGGATCAGCGGCAGCGGCACATTTACTACTAACTTTCCAAGTCATGAAGATATCTACGCATATGATTTTGGTTCTTTCGCCAACACTTCAGATGGTACGCTTCATTTGGATTCGGGTGATCGCATGTTCATTGATATGGACGATGTGAGTAATGATGGCGTGATTGAAGTGTTTGATGGCCAACTGATTGTGAATGGTGATTTTTATAACCGTGGTGACTTATTGCAGTTTGATGGTTTGATCAACATTGATGGTCAGCTTATCAACGAAAACCAGATCACAGGTTTAGATATTCATTTGCGAGCAAGCAATATTGTAAACCAAGGCGATATGGATTTTGCGGACACACAGCACCTTATTTTTGGTAATTTGAAGAATGAGTTGGATGGCAAGATAACAGTGACTCGAGGGGCGAGGTTAACGCTGCATGATCATGTGCAAAATGATACGACGATTGAAATCTCTGACGATGCAAGTGTTGTCATCTTCGGTACGCTTTCCGGTTCCGGCTCAATCACCGGTGGCGGTACGACCTACATCGAAGGCACACTGACACCTGGGAACAGCCCCGGTATGATTAGTGTTGTCGGAGATATTGTTTTAACTGATGACGCAACTGCAGTGATGGAACTCGCAGGCGATGACATTGGCACTGAGTACGATGCACTTCAAATAGACGGCGAACTCACAATTGACGGCACGCTTGAAGTCGCATTACTTGATGGCTTTAACCCACTCATGGGGCAACTCTTCCAAATCTTCGAAGCATCAAACATCGAAGGCCAATTTGATGAACTGCTGCTCCCAACACTCACTGGTAACTTAGATTGGGACACAAGCCAACTCAGTATCGATGGGTCACTACGTGTCATTCCAGAGCCAGCAACCCTATTGTTGCTCAGCTTGCTTAGTTTGCCGACTTTACGAAGGCGGCGAAGCGCATAAACCTAATTAACATCTAAAAACACAAAAAGCCTCTAAATAGAGGCTTTTTCTTTATTCAACATTTACATAAAACAATATATTAAAGCTAATCTATCTTTTTATATTTACGACTACATGAAATCACTTGTAAATTCTATTTATAAAACGCAAGTATACTCGCCGAACTAAAAACGCTTATTTAACAGTGTTAAATGTATCTATTTTGCAATTAGCTATCGTTTTCGCTTGAACGATTAAATTTCATAATTATACTTACGTCCGAACTTTTAATAGAGAAAGCTTCTACAACTTGCCTGCCTGTGTTGTGCGTCCGTATTGAGCATGTCTTATTTTTCGTGGTTGGCAAATCATCACCTGTTACTTCCGCATAAGGGAAGGGATTGAAAATGAGAGACAATGTCATTACGCGCCTGCGCGCTTACTCCACAGCCACGCTGCTAGCTTTTGCGATGGGCGGCATTACATCTGCTGATACATATATATGGACGGGTGCAGACAAATTCGACGGCTCTGATTTTAGCAAAATAACAAACTGGGAACTCAAAGATGGTGGTATCGGCTCGCCGTTTGTCGGAACGCTGGTTGATGGCCATGAGTTATTGATCGATACGACTGTGCCAAAGGTTAACGGATACGCAAACGACCGCCACAACCCGACCCTATATTCAGAATTTTATAATTTTGTTAATGGCGCAAAACTGATTGTTGACGATCGATTAACGGAGCTGCTCATTGATGATGTTTTTACTGGCATCAATTTGGGATCTGACACTGAATTGCACGTGAGCAATGGTGCCCGGATTCGTTCTACATCAGGTGTTAGTGGGCCGATCATTGGCTACCAAACAGGCGATAAATCTGCGAAAGCTTACATCAATAGCAATGGATCGATCACTGCGACTGACTTAATCGTTGCATTGACTGATCCTTCTGGATTCAAACATAGTATTGCGGAAGTATTTGTCTCGGGAACTTTCAGCGGTATTGCTTTATCTGAAACTTTGTCGATTGGCATGTCGGCACATGATTCGAGTATCAATGATGCGACATCAAAAACGTTTGGCGTCGTAACAGTTGAAAATAATGCTTATGTCAATGTCGTTAACGGTGCTGACACAGGGACCATCTATGTTGGGCAAGGCACTAGCGGACGATTGAATGTTAATGATGCGACTGTGAATACAAACATTATGTGTGTCGGTTCAGGTCATTTTCCAACAACGATCAACAACTCACGCACGTCCGGTGAACTAGTAATCGATGGCATACTTAGTGATGTGAGAACTGATCATTTGAATGTTGGTGAAAATACTCGCGGGAGTGTGACGGTTTCAAATCAGGCGACACTGCGTGCGGATAATCTGACGATCGGTTTGAATAGAGGTCATGGCATTGTACGGGTTGAGTCGGGTGGTAAGTTGATCATGGAGCCTGATTTCATCGGCATTCTCTCGATTGGTCAGGAGGGTTCTCTTGATACAAGTAAGCTTATTTTAACTGATCAAAACACCCGAATGGAAGTTAGCAATGAGGTTCAAACGGTATTTGTTGGCCAAGCATCCAATGCTGAGTGGCTTGTCCAAGACGGTGCAACCTTCGCTCGATTGCATGAGGGTAGCACACCAGCAGATTATTATTTTGGTATTAAAGGTTCAGCAAATAATCAGAGAGGATTTGCGGATCTGATTGTCGAAGGTGATGGCTCAAGATGGGAAGATGCGACAGGACGAATCAGGCTGGGGTTCGGGCTTGCAGCTGACGGTACGACTAAAAATGTTGGCGGGCTTTTTGTAAAAGATGGCGGATACTTAAATGCTGACATTATCGATGCGGGCACACGGCTAAGCAATCAATATGGGCAAGGTAACATCAGCATTGCAGGTGATGGCACAAAGGTCATTGCGAACACTATTTCTGTTCAAGGCGATAGAAGTAACATCTATTTGACTAATGGCGGGGATGCTAACATGGGCACCTTAAACGTCGACAGTGAAAGTGCGCATTACGTTTACAGTTGGAATAATGGTGTCGTCGCGAATGCAACCATTGAAGACCAAGGCAGTGTACTTAAGCTTGGCTCTGCTTATATTGGTATTGATCACGCTGGCGCGATGTATGTTACAAATGAAGGTGTTGTGCGAGCAACCGGTAAGTTTCATGTCGGCATGGGCGAAAGTTTTGATGTGAGCACATCTGCTTTACTTAGAGCTGATAACAATGCATATGTCAGAGCAGTCGGTGGTTTTGAAGTCGCGGGCGGCGACAGCCGTCATGCTGAAGTTCAAGTTCTAGGCGGCAGCTACCTCACAGCTAACGGCGATATTCGTCTTGGCATCGGTTCAGACTCATATGGGAAACTGACTGTTGAAGGCATGGGCCAAGCCACACTGACCGATAGTTATGGTACATTCGCTCATTCAAGAATTTTTTCATCTGATGACATCATCACAGGTGTTAGTATTGGATCCAGCGGCGACATTCATGTCGGTGATCATGGTGAAATTGCTGTAAAAAGCATCTTCCTTCAGCAAAGTGCTGGGGGTACTTCTGAAATGGTTGTTGATGGTGAAAATGCTGCTGTTTATTCCAATGGTACTTTACACGTTGGTTCATTTGGCGATGCTCAACTCACCATTCGTGAAGGTAAAGTTTCTACAAATGCTTTGATCTTTGCGAATGATGGTAGCGCTCGAGGCCGCGTGACGATCATCGGCAAGGACTCGGAACTGATCGTTTACAACGGTCTTAACATGATCAATCAATATGAAGCTCGTCTCGATCTGTACCACAGCGGCCAATTAATACTTCTTGACGATCTGATTGCCAACGACTCAAGCATCGTCAATATCTTTGGCGGCCAACTCAATGCTCGTGATATCCACCTTGAGCCAGATACAAATCCAATCAATTGGCAAACCGGCACAATCGCGTTAAGTAGCGATCAAGCTTTGTACGAAGGCAGCACGCTTGATGTCCTAACTTATCACTACGATTCAGCCACTGATACTTCATATAACAAACTTGGTGCAGGCAAAATTCTGTATGTTGGCGGCGAGCTTTCCATGAGTAAACAACTCACCATCGACGGCGGCACACTCATCATCGACCAATTCGACAGCCACGCTGGCCTTCCACTGCTCGAACTCAAAAAAGGTAAGTTCGGCTTCTACCACAGCGGCAGCATCGGCGACGGCAGCCCACTCGGCAATCGTCTCATGATGAACGAAGATGTTCACATCGTCGCAGGTGGCCCTCTCACCAACAACGGCTGGATCGGCGGCAGTGGTGTCATCTCAGACGAGATTCCAACCAATCTCCCCAGCAACCCATCAGCATCATTCTTCATCAACGAGGCTGAAGGCGTCGTACACCTTGATCAAGACGATCATCTGTTCATCAGCATGGATGGTGCAGTAAACAACGGCACCATCGAAATCTTCAATGCACGACTCACGCTCGACAGTTCACTGCTCAACAACGGCCACATCACCGGCCTCAACACATACCTCCGCACAACCTCAATCGATAACTACGGCCAAATGAACTACGCCGACACGCAACACACACTCTTCGGCGACATCACCAACAACATCGACGGCACAATCACCGTCACACGTGATGCAAGACTCACCATCCACGATGACTTCGACAACCAGGGCGAACTCCGCATCTCCAACGATGCATCCGTCGTCATCTTCGGTCAATTCACCGGCACCGGCTCAATCACCGGCGGCGGCACAACCTACATCGAAGGTGAACTCGCTCCCGGTAACAGCCCCGGCCTCATGGACATCACCGGCGACATCGTCCTCTCAGACGACGCTAACGCCCAAATGGAACTGGCTGGCAACATCATCGGTGATGAATACGACGCACTCACCATCAACGGCGACCTCTCACTCGACGGTACACTCGAACTACTACTCATTGACGGCTTCAACCCACTCGCAGGTGATGCATTCCAACTCTTCGAAGCAACCAACATCGAAGGCCAATTCGCATCACTACTCCTTCCAACACTCATCGGCAACCTCTCATGGGATACAACCCAACTCAACACTCAAGGCCTCATCTCCGTCATCCCAGAGCCAACCTCACTCCTCCTCTTCACCTCATTTGCATCACTACTCACAATCCGTCGTAGAAGCGCATAAAAAAATCAACTAATTGTTGATTAGAACCATAAAACCTCTAAATAAGTGGCCGTCGCATTTTTCGCTTCGTGCCACTTTTACAAAAATTTACTTCATTGGGAACAAGCTGAGGCCTCGAGGGGCGGGACAGGGAGATAGAGCCAACGAGGTGTTCCCAGTGAAATAAAAGGAGAGGGGACAAGGCCGCTTTTTAGCGGCCTTTTTCACACCTCTCGCACATCGTCATCTACTACTCTATTTCATACCAGCCACTTCAACTTCCCTAAATTCCAACCTCGCAAAATTACCAACCACACCATTCGGCCCACGATTCTTCGCAAGCACAAACTTCAATACATGCCTTCCCTTTTTCAACTTCACATCGTCCACAACTAAATCCGTCCAGTTCTGCCAATCACCTGTCTCCGGTATATGTATGTCAGGCGTCACACGTTTACCATCCACCTCCAAATAAACATGCCCACCTCGCTCAGGCGCAGCAGCCGTCACAATCAACTGATACGTCCCACTCTTCTTCACATCAATATCATAGTTAAGCCACTCACCTTCAATATTCCAACCTAAATTAAAATCACTTCCTTCATCACTACACACCTGAATATCAACACCATCCGACAATCGATACTCACCACCATGATTGTGCGCTTCTAAATCATGATAAGCCACACCCTCACCACCATCTTTAAAATTCATAAATTGCACAATACCCGGTATCGCATGCACCGGCGCACCCTTAAACCGCTTCTCCTCAGCAATCTTCTGTTGCCTTTTTACACGCCCCTCATGATAAGCAGCCAACGCTTTCTCATTCACGACCAACGATTTATCCTTGTAAATCCGCACATAATCAATCACATACTCTTGCGGAAACACCGTCGTCTCATTCGGCGAACCCGGCCAATTCCCACCAATAGCCAAATTTAGAATTACAAATGAATCCACATCGAAAGGCCATTCAAAATACTTAAAATCCTCAGGTGTACGCGTCTTATACAAAACCCCATCTACATAAAACCTAACCGCCAACGGCTCCCATTCCACTCCATACACATGAAAACCATCTGCAAAATTCACGCTCTCTGTCTGCGTATAATGCGCACCCAATCCTTTCCCAGCAAAAAAGTGTGGACCATGCAAAGTCCCATGCACCGTCTTCGGATCACCAACATTTTCTAAAATATCAATCTCACCACACGCAGGCCAACCAACCGTCGATATATTCTCACCCAACATCCAGGCCGCTGACCAAATCC
The DNA here is from genome assembly GCA_016350165.1 of Planctomycetota bacterium. Classification (GTDB taxonomy): domain Bacteria; phylum Planctomycetota; class Phycisphaerae; order Phycisphaerales; family Phycisphaeraceae; genus Poriferisphaera. Next base: position 2,182,590 of record CP066225.1, read on the forward strand.
CCTTCCCCGTTGGCAACTTTGCTCTAACCTCAAACTTCCCATACTTCTGACCAAACAAACCCTGCGTTTTCAATCGTGCCGAAGTATATTCTCTCGCAATACCATCTTTACCTGTAAAGTTATCTTTCATTGCTTTAATGATAAGATGACCTTCACCATCAAGATGCGCATTCACTGCACGATCCGTATACGTCTGCAACTCATTATTCCCCCAACCACCGCCACCTAAATCATAAGTCCATTTCTTCGCATCAGGCTTACTCCCCGCCTCACCTTCAAACTCATCTGCAAACGTCAACTCCCAGTCACCCTGCCCCATTGGCACACCCTCCACCTTATTAATATCAAACGGCTCAGCATTCACCGTCATACCTAACCCAGCAAATACCAAAACCAACAGCCCAATTCCAATTACAGTCATATCCATTGTTCGGTCCTCTCTTCATGGAAACGTTTCATAAGTTACGGGCCGAAAAGCACTTCAAGTTATCACACAGTTTCACAAAACCAATCCGCCCACACCATCATCAAATCACAGGCACACATTCACGAGTTCTATAATCTTCTACAACAAAACACTTTACAGTTAACAAAATGTATAAAATCACAAATTTATCGATAAATACTGCTTGACAATTATGACTCTTCAGGTATGTTACATAAAAGAAACTGTTTCATCAACTGTAAATTAAGCGATTCAATCATGGCAAGTGTTAGAGAAATTGCGAAAGAAGCTGGCGTCTCAATCACAACCGTTTCACGTGTGATTAACAACCATCCTCGCGTCAGCGAGAAAGCAAAAAGCAAAGTTCTCAATGCCATGAACACCAATCGGTACGTCGCCAAAGTCGGCCGAAAATCAACCACCAACATCGCTTTCGTTTACACCGGTGAATCTTCACTCGGCTCACCATACGACGCCGCCCTCATGCAAGGTATGGCCGCCGGTATGGACGAATTCGGCTTCGACCTCATGATCCTCGATGCACGCCGAGCAAAACTCCCACACGAAACTTACACACAAATGTTCATGCGCAAAGGTGTTCGTGGCGCGGTTCTTAGAACAACAACCAATACACGTCACGTTTGCCAAACTATAGCCGATGAAGGTTTCCCTTCCGTCGTCCTAGGCGATCATTTCGATACACCCAACGTTAACTTCATCTACTCCGACTCTTTTGCTTCTTCTCAAGAAGCAACCTCACATCTCCTCGAACTCGGCCACAAACGCATCGCGATCGGTATCAACGTCATTGATGATTCAGATCACGCCGACCGCGTCCATGGTTACCGCACCGCTTTCGAATCGCACAACCTGCCTGTCGATGAACGCAACATCATCCGCACACCTGCATACCGTGAAGGTGGCATGCAACTCATCCGTCGTATCATGTCCATGTCACCTCGCCCTACTGCAATGTATCTCACCGACCCGATCACTGTCGTCGGCGCCATGCAGGAAGCTCATAAAATGGGAATCAAAATCCCTGACGATCTTTCAATCGTTGGCTTCGATGACGGCGAACTCCGCTACTACGTCTACCCACAACTCACTGCAGTATGCCAAAACGCTAACGAAATCGGACTCGAAGCATTCCGTGTACTTCACGAAAAACTTCAAAATCCAAACGATAAAATTGCAGTTAAAAAAGCCTTACCAACTTGGCTCGAAATACATGACTCTACCGGGCCTTGCAATCAATAACCGTATCTTTATGAATGATCACACGCATAAGGAGAATACAATTTTGATCCCAACAAAAAAACCGACCAACGGCTGCAACCGCTGATCGGCATAAGAGACAACTTGGAACAAGCACAGTCTCAGTTGAGATCATAGCACATTAATCACTTCGCTGATAAATCATTTATTTAATAGACACTTTTACACTTCCGCGCGACTGTCTGTTTGAACCGTGCATATCTGAAAAACTGGAGGAACATATGTTCAGCAAAATGCTTAACATCGGTGTTTCGTTATTCGCTTGTGCTTCACTGACTACCGCGATCTCAGCTAATCTTCTCGCCAACCCTGACATCGAAGGCGACTACGCTCTTTGGGGACCCTGGGCTAACAGCTTCGCTGAAGCCGATCCACTCGATGAAAACAACACCGCAATGAAAATGTTCGGTAACTGGAGCGGTAGCTTCAATGTCAGTGGCGCATTCCAGCAATTTGCAGCCGTTGAAGGCCAAACATTTGAAATGTCAGCAAAAACGCTTCACGTTACAGGCGACGAAATGACCGCCGACGGGACAGAAGATAACTGGGTCGTCATGAAGCTCACATTCTTCGATGCCGCGGATGCAGAAATCTCATTCGTCGAAGAAAATATCCTTGACGGCAATTCACCTCTCGACGCATGGATCGACAACGCACCAATGCAAGCGACTGCTCCTGCAGGAACTGCGAAAGTCGGCGCATACATCATGTACCTGCAACCAATGTGGGACGGCGGCGCAGCATGGATTGATGACGTTGTACTCACAGAAGTCATCCCAGAACCAACTTCACTCGCGCTTCTTTCCATTCTCTCACTCGGCGCTCTTCACCGTAAACGTAAAACTTCTTAATACTTCGAGGCTCATTAGCCTAATCGCTTTGAGCCTCCTTCAAATCTTTTTGAAAATTAACTCCCTTAAGGAGATACATTATGAAAGCTCTAAGATCAGGTTTCACGCTTATTGAACTCCTAGTCGTCATTTCTATTATTGCCTTACTTATCGGTATTCTTCTACCAGCTCTCAGCGCTGCACGCGGAACCGCCAAAGATATGGCATGCATGTCCAATCAACGTCAACTCATGCTCGGCGTCTTCGCATACTCCATCAATAATAATGGCCTCTACCCAATCGGCTACACATGGTATGACTCCGGCGCAGACTGGTCACTGCTCATCAGTAACTTCGTCCAGGGCTCCGGAACAACTTACGATCTCTCTGGTGGCGGCGACGAACGTACCGAAATCTATACCTGCCCTTCCGCTTCATTCGATGACGGCAACCTCCACTACTCATCCAACCCATTACTCATGGGCAACATTCATGACGCTGGTATGGAACAGTGCTACCGTGAAGCAACCATCAAACGTACCACCGAAGTTATCGTCATCATGGATGGCACACAGCACCCAGATAACACAACTGCTTCATTCAAAGAAAACTCATTCTCAACCGCATGGCAAATCGACGGCACCGACCTACTCTTCAACCGTCATTGGTTCAACACCAACGATACAGATAATGATGACCCAATCGACCCAGGCCTCAATGAAGACGGCCGTTTATGGACAACTGGTGTCGGTGACTTCGCTAATATTCGTTGGCGTCACAGTCAGGACAACAACGGCATCTTCGCTTTTGCAGATGGACATGCCGAATCCAAATCTCCAGAAACCGTCCTGCACCGCAACATCCGACCCGCCCACAGCGGCTATTAATTCGACAATCACGAGAGATGCCGAAAGCATCAAAATCACACAGTTAGCCGCGATCACACTCGCGGCTTTTTCATGCGCACTTCCTCAACTACTCATGCTAATCAACGATTAGACTAATTATCTAAACTCATCTCACCAAACCACACAACACTAAAATCTAAACCCCAAAAACCGACGACATTCACAGAAGGTTTTAATTCATTTCATTCCACTATCTACTGCGCATACAGTAGCGCGCGACGCTTTTGCGCGCATAAACACGCATTTCGCCCATGTAAGACTGATCCAAAACACAACAAAACTAGTTTAAAACACACCAAAACTCACCCGTTTCTTGGAAAAACGCGCTAAAACTGGCCCAAAATTCCTACGGGTAAACCAACAACTTCAACAAAACGTGCGCACAGAAACGACGTTTCTTACATCCTTACATTCAAATCAAACATCTACTCAACAGCCCATTTCAACCTCGCACTCACCGCGAAGTGATCAGAACCAACATAAGCACTCGGCGTCTTTACAACTCGATGCGATAACGCCTTCAATGATTTAGTACTAAAAATATAGTCAATTTGCTTCGGTTTTTGTTTAGATCCATACCCATGATAGGTCCCCAAATACTTTGTCTTCCCACATTGACGATGCGTTGAATAGAACGCATCCGATTCTAAATCTTTACAAACCAAACGCTTAATCACATCACTATGAGCCGTCGCATTAAAATCCCCCATTAATAGAATTGCATCACTTCGATATTGATCTGCAATTTCACTCATTAACTTCTGAATCAACTTCACTGATTCAAGCCGCGCCTTTGCACTGAGATGATCCAGATGCACACATAGCACAAGTATATTCCGATTCACCTGCAAATCATTCAAGACAACATAACCCGCAGTCCGTATGATCCTCGAATCCCAGCCCCGGCTCCCCACCTCATTTGGCTTCTCACTCAACCAAAAAGTTCCGCTTTTTATAGGCTTATAACGCTCTTTTCGGTAAAGAATTATATTACGTGACCCTGCGATTTTACCATCAACTTTCCCAACGCCATACGCATCATAATCACGCATCGCATCTGTAATCTGATGATATTGACTGTTCTCAACTTCCTGCAATGCGATCAAATCTGCACGACCTGATTTTAGAATTTTAATCACTTTATCTTTACGTTTATCCCACGGATGCTCTTTGAGTTTCGAACTCGAACTGAGAATGTTATATGTCATCACAACAAATTCACTGGATGCATTCACATCAACTTGCGCATTTAAATTGCCACAACACATGAGTATTGCAGCAATTAAAAAAGTTACATTTTTAAGGTTACAGAACATATCTACCTGACATCTAACCTGATGTTTTTAACGCTATCAATTAGCCTGCTCATACTCTTTCGAACCATCATCATTCGAGAACCAGCAAATCGCGAACAGAATCGATGCAATCGCACCTGCACCCGCTAACACCATATAACCTGTTCCCCAACCATAAACATCAACGATCTTACCGAGTCCCCAACCCGACAAAATACTCGATCCGTAGCCAAAAAACCCTGTTAAACCAATTGAAGTCGCAGCAGCCTTACGTGTCGCCAGGTTTGCAGCAACAACACCGACAAGACATTGCGGACCATAAATCAAGAATCCAGCAGCACATAGAAGTGCGACATTTATAACAATTGAAGTAGAAGTGTTTTGCCAAAACAAAATCAATGATCCCGTACAGAGAATCATATAAATCAAACAGGTACGCGACCCATGTCCTTTAAATATCTTGTCAGTAATCCAACCGGAAAGCAGCATCCCCGCAATGCCTGAAAATTCATACGCTGACACCATCCACCCTGCTCCAGAAATATCAACACCTTTGGTTTCAGTAAGGAATGTCGGCCCCCAATCAAGAATTGCATACCGCACGGTATATACAAAAAAGTTAGCAATTGAAATGATCCAAATCCACGGATTCATAAACACGTTATGCCAAAGTGTATGACGAAATGCGCTTAACGAATCCTTTCCTTCTTTATTTTCAGTTGAATCTATAAAATCTTCATTTACAGGCTCACCGAGTCTATATTTTTCGTATTGATCAATCGGCGGCAGATTCATTGATTGTGGTTTATCGCGTAATGCCCACAAAAGAAAGACTGCACCAGCGACAGCCATTGCGCCGGGTACGTAGAATGCATAACGCCAACCAAAATGCTGTGCGAGGTAACCAGCGAGGATCGCGATGAGCATCGCGCCAATTGAGTGACCTGTATTCCAGATTGAAAATTTGATTGCACGTTCTTTAGGGCCGAACCAATGTGTTAAGCTTTTCGCACAGGGTGGGAAGCCCATACCTTGTGTCCAGCCATTGATCATCCAAAAGACACCGAACGCGATTGCGGTAGATGACATACCGAAGAAGAAGTTCATGATCGCAGAGAGGATCAAGCCCGTTGCCATGAAGTAACGTGGGTTGACACGGTCGCCGACAATGCCGTTACAGAATTTCGAGCAACCGTAGAGAAGGCCATGCAATGTAATGAAGATACCGAGGTCGGCTTTGGTTAAGCCAAGCTCTGTTGCAATGCCGGGCATTGCGAAAGAGAAGTTTTTACGTACTAGATAGAAAAATGCGTAACCGATGAGGCTTGAGAAGAGAATTCGGTTACGCCAATATCTGTATTTATCATCGACTGCATCAAAGTCAGCTTTAGTGAGTTTTTGATCGGTGTTTGATTGAAGTGTACTCATTGTTATTTACTTATCTTTAAAGTTAGAGTTCTTGTGATGATAGCGATAATGGTGATGGATTAAATCATGTAAACAAAGAATCAACATAAGTATTCATCTTGCCTGTCATGAAAGCTAAATCGAGTACTGTAAATCTGCGACGAATCATTCGTGCTTCGTGATATGTGTCATGAAGTCGTTGTGGTGTGATACCAATTTGTTGAGGTGTTGTTGGCGCACCTGCACCATTTAATTTTGCGATAAGGGTTTCAGCATCAAGTAAATGGTTTTGCAATTTAGTACGTATTAAAGGCCAATTATTTTTGAGTGTTGTGAGTACAACTTTGAGCTGCGGTGTTAAAATATGCTTTATTTTTAGTTCTTCATGGGCGACGGTTTTAATGTCATCTATATCGAAGGTGTTATTTGCCAGTTCGATTTCGTCTTTGATGGTTGGATATTTTTGAAGTGCTGCGTCGATATCGAGTGCTTCGAGGTTATCGCTGATGAGAGCCTGATGAAGTTTTGTTGATGCGATTGTGCCGATGGAAACTTTGAAGCCGTGCGAAGGTGTGATGTTGTCGTGGGTATGATGCTGCATGTCCCAGAGATGACTGAACTGATGCTCTGCGCCACTTGCGGGTCTTGAAGTTTGATGAGCCTGCATTGCGAAGCCGCCCATCATGAGACCTGTGGTGAGTTTTTCGAGTGCAATGGAATCACCACGTTGAACGCCTTGCGGATCTTCCAGTGCCTGCATGAGACTATCATGAACGGTTGCCCACACGTTTTGATCGATTGGCTCGAAGCCAAGTGCATCAGCGATGATCCAGTCTGCACCTGCAGTGACTTTGGCCATGAGATCGGCATAGCCAGAAGCGTTCATGGGTTTGGGTGCATTGCAGATTACATCAAGGTCAGCAAGGACGCAGCGCGGCGCGGGGCAGAAGAATGTTTGTTTTGAGCCATGCTTTGTTATGGATGCACCATAGGCGGTGTAGCCATCCATTGAAGCTGCGGTTGCGACGCACATGTATGGACGGTTGGTGTAATGCGATGCAAGTTTGACGAGATCATTGATCGTACCTGAACCGACGGCAACAGGGATTGCGTTATGCTGCTTGAGGACATCGGTGATGATATCAACGAAGCGAAACTCAGCGTATAAAGATGGATCGGTGATGATGAAAGGTTCTGATTCGCACAAACCAACTTGACTAAGCACTTGATAGACGGTTTCACCTGCAGCTTTGTAGGTGTTTTGGTCTGCGATGATAAAGGCTGTTTTATTTGGAAAGAGATTGCGGAACATCTCAGCGGCGAACTGGAGGTTGCCATGCCCTACAGAGAGGTCTTTTGTGTCGTTGGCGGCTGCGAGCGCTTTTTGCAGTACAGGGTCAAGTTGTGTGTTTTGTGTGGGCATAGAATAACTACCTTTCATTACCTCAATCGAACGCGATCCGTAAAGAAATACAGGCAATACTTATTAATGATAGATGATCATTGTTTGTTTATTTTGAATGCTTTTTGTAGTAAGCATCTACAGCTTGGGTTGTGACATCTGGATAGTCGGTGGCGAAGGAATCAACGCCGAGATCGAGTAGCATCCAGTAAACTTTTTGATCCCATACTTTCCATGGCAGAACCTGAAGCATGACATTACGGTTATGTAATTCATGTGCGACGGCTGCGATGTACTTGGAAGAAGGGATGAATGGATCAGGTTTTGATTCGTCGTAACGAACGTGAATCTGAATTGAAGTCAGTGAATCAAAGTTAGATTTGATTAGCTGATCAACAGTAAATTCGATTGCGTCTTGCCCGCCGCCGATCCATTGGAGAGTTTTTGTTTCAGGAAGGTATAGTTTCCACTGCTTATGAAATTCGTGGTACTTAGAAGCAAGTGTTACCTGATTTTGAACTTTATACTCTATCACTTTATCAGCGAGCATTTCAAGATCGACGTCTTTAATGTCGAGATACATTTGCCTGGTTGGATCGTCTTGTAATTCGGCAAATAGATCGTCGATTGAAGGTACGCGAAGGTGTGCGTACTTGGCTCTATCCCATGAGCCGACGTCAATGGTTTTTAGTTCATCCCAAGAAAAGTCTGCAATTTCCAGCTTTTTCCTGTCATCTGAAACATGCTTGCCAAGACGTTTGAGGTTGTGGTCGTGAATGGCGACGATGATGCCGTCTTTTGTGGTGTGGAGATCGGCTTCGGGGATTGTGTTGATGCTCCAGCCGTAGTTAAAGGCAGGCATTGTGTTTTCTGGGAGAAGTTTGCCTGCGCCACGATGCGACTGAATGATGAAATCTTTGCGATCAATGCGCGATGGTGCGATTGAAATGTTGTCTTTATTGAAAGGCATTTTACTGAGTGAAAATGCCTGATCTTTGCCTTCATCTTTGTTGAGCTGTTCGAGCGTGATGTTACGGAGTGAGGCGATCCATTCAGAATTTTTATCGCCGTTGGAGATGCCGAGATTGTTGGCGACTGGGTAAGTTAATGAATAGCTCTGCCAGAAAGAATGTTGGACGGATTGTCCGTAACCCTTACCGATAAATTTTGTGCCTGCGTTGAGTCTGTATAAACCGACATCAATGAAACCGTTTTTACCACCACGCCATGAGATTTCACCGGGATGGCCGTCACCTTCCTTGGGATATTCGTTGCTACGAAATTTAATGAAGTGCAGCTGTTGGTTAGATGTAAAGAGATGAAGGTTGTCACCTTTATCGTTGAGTTTGAAAGCGTATTTGTTGTTTTGAAGCGTGGCGTACTCTGAGGATTGAGCGTAGATGTGGATCTTGTAATCGGAAGCGTCAATGTCGTCAGTACCTTTACCGTTGTAGATGACGATGAGCGTGCCGGGCTTAAGATTTTGAAGGAAACCCTTGTTGTTGTCGTTAATTGTGACGGTATTTTCGCTCACCTTGTTCCATGTATTACGATCTGAAACAGAGAGATCATTGAGGTTTTGATTTGGATCGATGACAAGAAGTTCAACAGCTTCGTAATGACCATCACCGCCGCCAGTTGTGTGCCAATAGAACTCGTTGATGATGACACCTTGATTGACTTTGGCCGATGCGGTTTGAATGCAAAGACAAGTCAGAAGTATGAGTGCGAAAGATTTGATATATATTTTTAACTTCACAATGAATCTCTTTTTGTTTTAATCGACAATGAGAATGCCATAAGGAAGATAGTTGTGACCTGTGCGGTTGTAGTCCATTAGCCACTTGTCGGTTTGACCTTCGACGTGCCCATCGAGGAAAGTAATATTTGCATTTTCCTGATGACGATCGGCTCGGCCTGATGCGTCGAGTTCGACTTTAGGATGTGGGTTGGAAGGCTCGCCGTAAAGAGTTTGCGTGAGATTCACACGTGTGTCTGATCCTGGGATGATGTATGCACGCCATGCGTCCATGAGGAGGATTGTTTCGGTTGAGTGAGGAATGACGTCGAGTTTACGTGATATGATATTTGGGTTGTTGAGGAGTTGGTCGGATGCGCCACCTTTGTTGTAGGCGTAGTTGCCGACGATTGTTGAGGTGAGGCTTTTGGGAAGTGGGTAGGCTTGTTCGCTGGTTGGACAATCAAAGACTTCGACTGATTTTCCAGTGTATTCGTAGACGTAGTAGGTCCAGTCCCACCATGAATGCATGACGGAGCCGGGGTAGTGAAGCGTTGGTGAGAGGTCTTCAAAGTTTTTGGTTGAGCCTGCGGGGAAGGTACTGTCATAGTCGTTTGCGTACATGATAAAAGCGAGGCCGATTTGGCGTTGATTGCTTTTACATGCGATTGATTGAGCTGCTTGCTTGGCTGCACTAAGCGCGGGGAGCAATATTCCAATGAGCAATGCGATGATTGAAATAACTACGAGTAGTTCAATTAACGTGAAGGCTGTTATGTGAGATGACGATTTATGATACTTTTGAAAATGCTTCATGACGTGTCTCCGGTATTGATCATGAATATGTAAAAAGTAATATTGCCATTCCCAGCAATATTACTGAGTGTTTTATCGTTTACGTGCAGCGAGACAGAGAGAGCCGAGCGAGAGAAGGAGCATGGAAGATGGCTCTGGGATTACTGTCTGGAATACGTAGATGGAGTCTTGGCTATCTGGGTTACCGATGGCAAGGAACTTACCGTCTGGCGAGAAGGCCAAACTGTTAACGCCGACGTTCAAGTCGGTGCCTGACATTTCGATGGTTGCTTGAGCGATCATATCGCCGCTTGCATCTTCAGTTGCGTTTGCAAGGTCAACACGAATGAGATCTCTTGTTGAATCGTTAGTTTTCTTAGCGAACCAAAGTGAGCCGTCGAGCGGATTGATTGCAATTGCATCGTCGATATTTAGTGATGAAGAAATACCATTTAGAAGGATATCTTGTGTGGTGCCGTCGAGAGCGAGTGAATGAATAGCTGCGTAATCAGTGCCGTTGAGTGATTTTGTCGTGGCAGTAAGACGAGCATAATATGCGAGGCCAGTTTGAGCGTTGATATCACCACGGAAGTTAATATCAGCATTGTCGGTGTCTGCAAAAACAGTGTTGACAGAACTAGTCGTTATGTTGACCGTTGAAATTGCTTCTTGATTGTTGTTGTCCTTACCGTTGTCGAACATGACCAGATAGTCGGTATCATTAAAGTTGGCGTATGCGATGGATACGGGGTCATCATCACCTGAAGTACCGTAGTTGCTGAGGATTTTAGTTTCGGTTGGATTATTGAGTGGTGAAGTCACTTTGTAGATTGAGGGCGTTTTGTCGAATACGACATAAACATTGCCTTGCGTATCAACGGTAACGTCGATTGGTGCGTCAAGGTCGTTATTGTTTTCGCCTGCGAGAGCGAGACGTTCGGAAGTTGTTTGATTTGTGAGGTTGAATGCGTAGAGGCCTCGTTTTGCGTTTGAGCTAGATTTATTAGCAAGATAAATCTGATTGTAGTTGCCTTGATCATCTTTTGAGATTGTGTCCCATGCGATGCCTGCGATTACGTTGACGGTTGTTTGATCTTCGTTTGCGACGACGTAAGTTTGAGGTGAGTCAATGAGGTTTGCACCGAAATTATTGAATGTTGCTGCATACGAAGTTGAGGAGAGCAAACCTATCGCGAGGCTGCTTGCCATGTATTCCCATTTTTTAGTCATCTCGATCTCCCTATAATCATTCTTTTGATTTCAATTAGGTATATATTATTTAAGTGAAAGAAGTGTTTTTGCACCGTCTTCATCTATAACAAGTGATTTGACTAAATTTCCTTTGATTGCACCGAGGATCGCTTTGGATCTTTGTCCGCCTGCAACAACTGCAACCACTTCCGGAATTTTTCTGATTTCATCAAGTTCGATGCTAATGACACGGTTGCGATAATCGGTATCACATTCATTACCATCGATGTCGAAAAAGCGGCCAACCATTTCGCCAACTGCACCTGCTTTTCCAAGCTCTTGTATGTCGTCTTCACTGACAACGTTGCGATCTGCGAAAACTGAGTTTTGACTTGTGCCAATACCTACGAAGGCGAGGTCGGCATCGGTGTACATTTGTTTTACGTTTTTGATTGGGTCCAATGCTAAGAGTGCGTCACATGTTGGTGCGTCTGGAACGTAAACTGGACAGTTGAGCATTTGGAAATTGCCGTTGAACTTGCTTGCAAGTTCGGAGCCGAGTTTGATCGCGTCGTAACCGCCGATGCTTGAATCAATATTCCCCATGCCTTGGACGACGGTAATGTCACGCGCATCTTGGTTCGGTTCCATATGATTGATGACACTGCAAAGACTGCGACCACCTGCGACGACGACGGTGTTATTGCTTTGTATGTAGTTAGAGAGGATCTCCGCGGAGAAGTGTGCGATGGTGTGACGGATTTCTTGAATCTTGAGTTGAGAGAAGGTTTTGATGACGAGCACTTCTTTGAGATCAAAGTTATCTTCTAGTGCTTGCTCAAGATTTGTTGCGCGAGGGTTATAATCAGCGACGGTTATCTGAACGATGCCACGCTCTCTTGCAAGACTGAGAAGGCGTGAGACTTTTGCTTGTGAAACGTTGACCATGCGTGCGACTTCGGATTGTCCGAGTCGATCGAGGTAATAGAGCCTTGCGGTTAGGGCGAGCAGGTCATCGGAGATATCTTGATTTGAAGCCATGAGTAGAGCCATTGCTGAATAAATATTCACGAATAATTATCTTTTCTTTGCCATGTCAAGAATATCGCTTAAAGCAAGCCGGTCAAGTGTATCTATCGCGCATTAACCTAAAAATTACATGAATAATTATTCATACGCAAAATTGCCTATAAAACTTGTGCAAATCTTGATTTATGTACTTCGAAGAATTGAGTTATTTATTCATTTTTTCGCATGCCGCATGTTCGACAACTTCGTAAATTCAAACAGCATGGCCAAACGCGATCGCTCATCTATCGCATCCCCAACAACACTGGGGCAAATTCAACTTAATAAATAACCCACATCTTAAACTGCTATCCAAAGACAAAAAGACAGATCATGGCGCGATGATCCCTTTGCATAACGAGCTTGCAGAAGCCTACATTAATACATTGAAATTTCCCGCCACCCCCAATCGTGAACATGACATCACGTATAACTTAAAACTCTTCCGTTTCCCGCATGAAATTATTCGTATATACGATCGTGACGTCGCGGCTGAAAGTATTCCCAAACACAACCAACGTGGCCATGCCGTCGACATCCATACCCTCCGCTATAAGTAGTTATCACGTCACGTACCGCTATGGCCGTCATGCGTAGCAGCAACATTGAGCACCTCTTAATTACTACACCGCAAGTAAATGGAAAATCAAAGATTATCTATTTGACATTAAAATGTGTTAGTGTTATTTTTACACTATCTTAAGGAGGTACCCAATGGGGCAACTAAACAAAATTTACCGAACACCACTAACACTACTCACAGATCTCTATCAACTCACAATGGCTTATGGCTATTGGAAACAAGACTACGAAGATCGCGAAGCTGTCTTTCACTTATTCTTCCGAAAACCTCCATTCAATGGTGGTTATGCGATCGCAGCGGGATTAGAGCAAGCCATTGACCTATTGACAGATTTTCATTTCAACGATGAAGATTTGGATTATCTTGCTTCACTCAATGGTAATGATGGACAACCTCTGTTCGAGAAAGATTTTCTTTCATATTTAGCTGATCTGACATTCACATGCGATGTTGATGCTGTTCCAGAGGGAACTTTGGTATTTGGAAATGAGCCAATCATTCGCATCCGTGGGCCAATATTACAAGCCCAGATCATCGAAACGGCTCTTCTGAACATCGTCAATTTCCAAACACTCATCGCAACCAAAGCATCTCGCATTTGCGCAGCGGCAGGAGATGACGATGTGCTTGAATTTGGTTTACGCAGAGCCCAGGGAATTGACGGAGCACTCACTGCCAGCCGTGCGGCTTACATTGGCGGATGTGATGCGACATCGAATGTACTCGCAGGAAAGTTGTTTGGCATACCGGTTCGCGGCACACATGCCCATAGCTGGGTCATGTCATTCGATGATGAGTATGAAGCGTTTGAACGGTATGCTGAGTCGATGCCTAACAATTGCGTCTTTCTCGTTGACACCTATGACACACTTGCAGGTGTGAAGAATGCTATCGAAGTCGGCAAGCAACTAAGATTAAATGGCCATGAGATGGTGGGCATTCGTCTTGATTCGGGCGACCTTGCATACCTGAGTATAGAAGCACGCCGTATGCTTGACGCTTCAGGATTCGAGAATGCCGTCATTGTCGCATCTAATGACCTTGATGAAAACATCATCCAAGATCTCAAGTTACAGAATGCTCAGATTGCAGTTTGGGGCGTCGGCACCAAACTAGCGACTTCATTCGACCAACCAGCGCTCGGTGGTGTTTACAAACTTGGCGCGATTCGCGATACGAATGGACAATGGATACCTCGAATGAAAATGTCTGAACAAGTCATCAAGACCTCAATCCCAGGCATGTTACAGATCAAGCGATTTAGAAACCCACAAGGGCTTGTCGCCGACATGATCTACGATGAACTCACCGACGTTAAAGAAGCGAATACTATTGTTGACCCGAAAGACCCAACACGACACAAAAAAATCAGCCCTCAATCATCAAGCGAAGATTTACTGATCCCCATCATGCGTAACGGCGATGTCGTTTACAGCAATCGTAGCACAAATGAGATTCGTTCCTACGTAAAAGATCAACTCGCCATGCTACACCCTGGCTCTAAGCGTTTCATGAATCCTCATGAATATCCTGTTGGACTGGAACTCAATTTGTACGCGTTACGCAATCAGTTAATTGAAGAAGCACGCGACAAAGCAGTGGCTACGGAGATAGAACTATGAGATTAATACGTGTAGGCAGCGCAGCATTAAACCAAACACCACTTGATTGGGACAATAACGCCTCAAACATATGCAATGCAATAAACGAAGCTCGTGAAAATAAAATCGGGCTTTTATGCTTACCTGAATTAAGTATTACAGGTTACGGTTGTGAAGATGCTTTTTTCGCACCGGAAACCAGACGCATGGCACGACAAATCCTATGGGAATTACTACCGCACACCAAGGGTATCGCCACAACATTCGGCCTACCGATTATGCACAACAGCCTACTGTTTAACGCATGTGCTTTTGTTGTAGATGGCAATGTTGTTGGCATCGTCCCCAAACAGCAACTCGCAGGAAACGGGCTGCACTATGAGCCACGCTGGTTCAAAGCATGGCAAGAAGGTGTCACTGACGTCTTGCAGTTAAAAAATCAATCAATACCTTTCGGTGATTTAGTCTTTCAACTAGGCGACATCCGAGTAGGCTTTGAAATTTGCGAGGATGCATGGGCGTCACAGAGACCCGCAGCACATCTTGCCAATCGAAATGTAGATTTAATCCTCAACACAAGCGCAAGTCACTTTGCATTCAGCAAACACAAGACAAGAAAGCAGCTCGTAACTGAAAGCTCTCGCGCATTTGGTGTCGGCTATGTTTACAGCAACCTTGTAGGAAACGAAGCAGGACGTGCAATATATGATGGCGGCACGCTCATTGCAGCAAACGGGAAGCTAATAGCAGCAGGACCACGTTTTGTTTTCACGCAACATAAAATCACTCAAGCTGTACTCGATATTGACGACATAAGAACGGCTAAAGCTCAGCTTGCCAGCCGACAATTTATCTCTACCCCAAAGAACGACATCATACATATTGATTTTGATATCCCCCAATCAATCACAGAATCCAACCCCTTGAATGAAGCAACTTGGGAGAATGATGCTTACTTACATGAAGAAGAATTTTCGAGAGCAATTGCACTTGGTTTATATGACTATGCCCGCAAATCGAGATCACAAGGTTTTATCGTTTCTTTGAGCGGCGGAGCGGATTCAACTGCAGTCGCATGCCTTGCCTACTTAATGATAGATTTCGCATTGCAGCACAACTGCGTCAACGAAGTATGTAAGCAACTTGGCATTGAACCGCCGAGCGTTCTCACTGATTCCCCCACCACAGCACTTACAAGTCACATACTCACGACCGCATACCAAGCGACGCAAAACAGTTCAGACGAAACCAGATTAGCCGCAAAGGCAATTGCCGATTGCATTGGTGCGATACATTATGAATTCGACATCGATCCTATTGTTAAACAGTACACAGAAATGATCGAAGGCGGCATCAAACGCCAATTAAACTGGGCCAAAGACGACATTGCCCTACAGAATATCCAAGCGCGTGTACGTGCTCCCGGTGTCTGGATGTTGGCCAACATTGAAAACAAACTGCTTTTAGCAACGAGCAATCGTTCTGAAGCTGCTGTCGGTTACGCCACCATGGATGGTGACACTTGTGGAGGAATCAGCCCTATCGCAGGCATCAATAAAGTGTTCCTCCGGAATTGGCTTGTGTGGCTGGAAAAGCATGGCCCATGCGACATCGGCCCAATCAAGGCTGTCAAAGCAGTTAACCGACTCACACCGACGGCAGAACTTCGACCCGTTGAAAAGCACCAAACGGACGAAGCCGACCTTATGCCCTACGAGATCCTCGATGCAATTGAGAATGAAGCGATTGGCCGCAAAAAAGCGCCCAAAGAAACGCTTGCAGCACTGCTACCTCAATACCCAGATTACGAACAACTGCTACCCACATGGATCAGTCGCTTCTATACCCTTTGGTGTCGCAACCAATGGAAACGAGAACGTTACGCTCCAAGTTTCCATGTCGACGACAAAAACCTAGACCCCAAAACATGGTGCCGATTCCCCATTCTTTCAGGCGGCTACAAGCGTGAAATCAATGAATTATTGGCCTGTGTAGCCAACTAAGCTAAAAGCAGACCATCGCAAGATAATTTAATTAAGTCATTTTTAATATTAGCCGATTGACTTAGTGTATTTTTCACATTATGCTTAATGTAAATAAAACACCTTGAGGAATACCATGACACACACATACAAATATCCACGATCAGCACTCACAGTAGACGTCGTTGTATTCGCATTAGATGAGGACGATCTACAGGTTATGCTGATTGAAAGAGATATTGAACCATTCGCGGGACAGTGGGCACTTCCGGGGGGCTTCGTTCAGGTTGAAGAAACTTTGGACGAAGCCGCCCGCCGCGAATTGGAAGAGGAAACCGGGGTAAAGAACATTTACCTCGAACAACTCTACACTTTCGGCGAAACCCAACGAGACCCCAGAGAACGAGTCGTAACAGTCGCCTACTACGCACTTGTAAACCTTGAAGGACATAACATCAAAGCCAGCTCGGATGCGAGAAACGCTGCTTGGTTCTCAATCAATGATCTACCCAAGCTAGCTTTTGATCACGAGCATATACTCGATACTGCTCTTGAGCGTTTAAGAGGAAAGCTCAGATACCAACCGATAGGCTTTGAATTACTGCCATCTAAATTTCCATTAAGGCAATTACAGAATTTATATGAAACGGTTTTAGATCGCTCTTTGGATAAGCGGAATTTTCGAAAGAAAATTCTGAGTATGGATATTCTTATTGAACTCAATGAGATTGAAAAAGACGTTGCTCATCGAGCTGCCCGTCTCTATCGATTCGATAAGAAAAAGTACGATCGAAAAACTAAAAAAGGGTTCAATTTCGAACTTTAAATAAACCAAACCAGTTCCGGAGCGAATCATGGACACAAGCCAAAAAATCAAAGGGTGCATAATTGGAACTGCAGTCGGTGATGCGCTTGGTTTACCAAGAGAAGGTTTAAGCCAAAGAAGATCCTACAAGCTATTTGGCAATAACCCAATAGAACACACCTTACTATTCAAACGCGGTCTATGCAGCGATGACACCGAACACACCATCATGATTGCTCAGGCCTATATCACTTCACAAGGGGAACCTGAATTATTTCGCCGTCAATTCGCAAAGCGATTGAGATGGTGGCTTGTCAGATTACCTGCCGGTGTGGGTTTGGGCACTCTTCGAGCATGCATAAAGCTATGGCTTGGTTTCAGAAAGTATAGCGGAGTCAAGAGTGCTGGTAATGGCCCTGCCATGAGAAGTGCTTTACTAGGCATCCTCGCTCAAGACAACACGCACCTTCAAAAACTCGTTACAGCTTCCACACTTACAACACACACAGATCCACGTGCTCTTCAGGGGGCATTGTTGATAGCCACAGCCACTCATATTCTCACAAACAACACACAGAATCTTCCGGAATCCATCGAGTTGTTAGAAGAACTAATGCCATTAGCTTCGGATAAGGAACTCAGTGATAACTTAAGCAAAGCGCAACAACACTTGAGTCAAAATCAATACCCAGAGGAGTATGCGAAATCAATCGGCCAAGACAACGGCATCAGCGGTTACATCAATCACACAGTACCAGTTGCACTTTACTGCTGGCTGTATCACCGCAATGATTTTCGCGCAGCCGTTGAAGCAGCTATCCATCTGGGCGGTGATACGGATACTGTTGCAGCGATTGTTGGAGCCCTTGCTGGTACAGAATGCGGGATTGACGCTATTCCCGAACAATGGATTAATAACCTTGCAGAATGGCCCTGCTCTACCCAATGGCTAGCAAAATTGTCTGAAGCTCTCACTGAAACTGATGCTACTACAAAAGCACCAACAGTTAACCCTATATTCTTGCTTGTTCGTAATCTCGTATTCATCCCCCTAGTTTTAGGGCATGGACTCCGCAGACTCGCTCCACCCTATTAAGGAGACACAATCATGAAAGCACTCATTCTAGTAGACATTCAAAACGATTTTACACCACAAACAGCAAACAAACCTCAAGGTAACTTAGCAGTGCCTAAAGGCAATGAAGTCATTAACGTTGCAAACAAAATTATGCTTCATTTTGATCTAGTGATCGCTACTCAAGATTGGCACCCTCAAAATCACCAATCCTTTGCTAGTCAACATACCAATCATAATATTGGTGATTTAATACAGCTTAATGAATTAAATCAAATACTTTGGCCAGATCACTGTGTACAAAATACATTCGGTGCCGAGCTTTGTGAAAACCTGAATCGAGATCTGATCGATCAAATTGTTTTCAAAGGTACCGCCCCACAGATTGACAGCTACAGCGGCTTCTTTGACAACGGCCACCTCAAAGCCACCGAATTAGAAACCATACTCAGAGAGCAGAATATTGAAAGCGTCTACATCATGGGATTAGCCACAGATTATTGCGTCAAATACACCGCATTAGATGCAGCCAAACTTGGCTTTGACACCCACCTGATACTCGAAGGCTGTAGAGGCGTTGAACTTCAAGAAGGTGACTGCAGCAATGCAATTCAAGAGATGAAAGCAGCAGGCGTAAACATAATTAACAAAATTGATTTGTAACAAAGTAAATAAAACCAACTGAATGGGGTAAACAATGATTAATTTTAAAACAATCCGTGAAGGTGAACGTGCCGCCGTTTGGAACATGAACGGTAAAGTGAAATACATCGATGGTCCTAAACGGCTATGGCTTTTTAGAGAAACCTTCGAAAATCTAATAAACTACAGTGCCGAAGCCGATCAGTACTTAGCAGTGCGATTCCAAAACGGCGATATAAA
This sequence comes from Planctomycetota bacterium, assembly GCA_016350165.1. Classification (GTDB taxonomy): domain Bacteria; phylum Planctomycetota; class Phycisphaerae; order Phycisphaerales; family Phycisphaeraceae; genus Poriferisphaera. Next base: position 2,201,875 of record CP066225.1, read on the forward strand.
ACACATGCACGGACCAGCCGCCGTCTGGCTGGACCCAGTATTACATGCAAAAATTGAGATAAAGCCACTCATCCCCATCAACGCGAATGAAGCCGTCGTCATATATCAGCGTACAAACAAGCAAGAGGTAAACCGAAAAATCTTGCAAGGCCCCGCGCAGTACATGCCTGATCCTGATGAATGGCTTCATCGCTTCAGCTGGCACGGAGCCGATCCAAACAACCCAAAACAAAAAAAACCATCGACTTTAGCTTTCACTAAATTGAGAGTGATACCCGATCAAATGTACTTCGATGTACAGGACGTAAGAACTGCTGATGATGCATTATTGACTGTCCAACTCATGATTTTCTTCGAGATCATAGACATCGAAAGAATGTTAGATCAAACTCATGACCCTGTTGCAGACTTTATCAATGCGGTCACTGCCGACATCATTGATTTCGCTGCCAACAGACCCTTTGAAAAATTCAAACAGGATACTGACAAACTCAATAACCTTGAAGCTTATAACAATTTGATCGCCCGCACTAAGCGTATTGGCTACCAGGTTAACAAGGTTGTATATCGTGGCTATGAAGCAAACCCCAAGCTCCAAGCAATGCATGATCACGCGATTGAAACACGTACAGCTTTACAACTTGAAGCTGAAACTGAACAGCAAGCCCAAGAGCTTGCGGATCTTAAGCTGACACGTGAGGCGGACCGTGAAAAACAGCAACGAGCGCTTGAGCAAAAACGTACAGAGCATGATCAGCTCATGAAGCAATTAGCCCACCAGCAACTAATTAAACAGAATCAAGCTGAACACAAACAAAAAATGGAGTTCGAGCAAGAAAGCAACACACTTGAACAGAAGCATCTACATGAGAAGAACGTTGAACGTGCTAACTACCTAAAACTCATGAAAGAAATGCAAATCGACCTCACACAATACTTGGTAGCCCAATACCAAAATCCAGATCGCCTAATCCGAATCGATGGCACAGGCAACGATCATCCACAATTACACTTGCATGACTAAGAAAGCGCAGACATGAATCTCCAACAACCAAAAATACTATATCAAGGCAAGTTCTTACATCTCATGCAAGATAACAGCTGGGAATATGTCACGCGACCAAATACAAACGGCATCGTATGCATTATCCCAATTCTAAATAACGGAAGTATCATATTCACTGAACAATATCGCCCACCGGTCAATGCCAATGTCATTGAACTCCCCGCCGGCCTCTCCGGCGACATCGATTCAACCGAATCACTCCAAACTGCCGCAGAAAGGGAACTGCTCGAAGAAACTGGTTACAAAGCCTGCAATTGGAAAGTGCTTTTTTCTGGCCCATCATCGCCCGGCTTAACAAATGAGATAATCACTTTCTTCCTAGCAACGGACCTGAGTACAATCGGCAAAGGTGGCGGCACCGATGACGAATCAATCAAGATTCATGAAGTCGCAATACAATCCGCATCCAACTGGCTTGCTGATTGCCACAATGCAGGCAAACTAATCGACTGCAAAATCTGGGCAGGCCTCTATGCAGCCAGAAACAATGCTAGACATCCGGATTACATCTAACATAAATCTCTCGATTTATCACTGTAATTGTCATTTGCAATACCATCGAACAATAACAGTAATTCATATATTGATTAGCACTTTGATATCTACCAGAGGTTGGCTTGATCTTCTCTAAGCTTCCTCGCACGAGCCGTCACCGTTAAATTCGTCAAATGGCATTTCCCATTTGTGATATCGCTATTCTTGCAACCACATACCTGAACTGATAACCCATACTGACTTGCAATACAACGAATACGATCGAACTCCTTCTGTCGCATATCCTGTGAAAGCGTTTTATCACCACTCTGACTTCCGCCTGAGCGCAACTTGGAATAGCTCCCCTTTTCAAACGGCTTCATAATGCGATCTAACAGTTCCTGATCATCTATATTTCGCCTTAACGAACCGATAATTGCTGGGCGAAGAAAAAGATAGCTCACTGATACATCCTTTACGCCACATTCCGATACACTTGCAAACAGATTCTCTAGCTGCTTATCGTGACCTGTTACACCATAGATCAGTGGATCTGCTCGCAAAGAAGCTGTTACACCGACATCGATTAATTTCCCAAGACTATTCAGCCGCTGCACCGCTGTAGCTGCTTTAGGCTCAATCGCCGCGTTTAGATTCATATCCAATGTTGTCAATCCAACTTGCCCCGCAACGAGTTCTGGATGCTCCGCAAACAAATCGAGAAACGTCTTTGGTACCTCACCCTTGGTGACAAATTGCACACCAATACCGCAGTTCAACAGCTACTTCATCGTCTTGTACGATTGTTCAAGCACTTCATCAACAGGCATAAACGTATCAGAAGATGGACAAAAATATACAGCTATAGGCAACGGCTTGCCCCGTTTAATTTTCTTTTGTAATTCATGTTCAACTTGTTCAGCAGTATTGCGATAAACCGTCACAGCCTCATCGCCCGGATATTGTGCGTACCCTCGAATATAGCAGTAAGCGCACCCATGCATACAACCTGCCGTCATATTAACCGTTGGCAAATGCGATAAACATCGCAACTTTGAAGTCGTGAGTACATTTGTTTTTCGATCGACTAAACTGACTTTCACCAAATCCGCCTCCCTTTCTGTGGCAGCAGCACTTGATTTTCTCACCGTGTGACGCATAACAAACTGGCAGTTTGCATGCGAACTTTATCCGTAACATCGCAGGCAACCAGGTGATCCAGATGATATGATTTCAAATGCTCAACTAAAGCGTTTGCCTGAAGATCTACATCCTCTATAACAATTAGATCTGCAAGCCTGCTCAGCCTATCAATCACACTGCTTCCATCAGCTAATTTCAATGCATCTTCATTAAAATATCTAACGGGGTAAAAAATCGATTGGCTCGCCTCAACGCCTGTTGCTTTATTGACACAATATAAACCACGAAAATAATCGCTTAATGAGGCTTGCCGAAATGTAATACCACCGTTGATACGCATTCGATGCGACCAAAGATATGCAATCAGCTAACGAACTATCCAAACAGTCTGCTGGAAGAAAAACCTCGGGAGCAGGTCGCTTGCGAACACTCGCAAGCTCCTTGATAACAGATGGATCATTTGATGGCTCAATAACAACACGGCTCATATTGTTTAGCAGTCGACATATCAAAGCAATATCGTATGTACACTGTTTTCGTGCATCTTGAGTATGTATCCAATCTGCATAATCTGCAGGTTGATAATCGATGTATGCCATATGTGACCTGAAATCCTGACTGCGTGTGCGACGTGTAACATCCTGAAGGCTGACATCTACTATCGACCACGCAAACTTGCGTCCCGTAAGGATCTGCCGTTGATCTTGAACTAACCGTTTACATATCTCGGACAATAACGCGCCAGTTCCACCACCGATATCGAGAAAGTTGATTTCTTGAGACAAAGTTCTTTGATGCTTTTGATTTGCACAAAATGGCGAAATCGCCCAATCAGTTATTAGTTTTGCTCTCTGTTTAGATCTTGGATCAGGCTTAAAGCTCAGTGCGGAAGATATTGCTTCTATACACGCAAATGACTCTTGGCGACATGACAACTCTGATGCGGGATAGATCAATAATGAAGTGGATGGTTTATCTTGTAACTTGATTTTTCGGTAATGATAGAACAACTTGTCAGCACTAGAATTGACCGTGATGGGACTCACCACCGGGAGAAACTTAGCGTCATCATAGGCATTCGGCTCTCTTAATTTAGCAAGCATGTAAACCGGATGCCGAACCGTAATCGCTCCCGCAGCCAATGGATCTGACTGGCCAAACCAGCTGATACCAAAAACCTCCAAACCAATGAGTGCTTTTAATAACCCATCCAAGTCATTGGCTTTGTCTAGCATATCACAGAGTAACGAAAAGTATGTATGACAATATTGCACTGCACGATCACGCGCATAATTTGATGTAATGTACCGAGAACGAGCCAAACGAAGAATATCTAATCTTTGGCAAAGACCAACATCTGCGACCATAACATCATCCCAATACTCCTCCAAGCGGCATGTTTCAAGTTGAATATGACCGGTTACATCTACAAACACAGTTCGAATTAGAGATTCAGATTTCAAAACATTCTGAAAATCTGACCGATGTAGATCGTGATCCCTTCCTGATGCCGCCGCCTGTGATAACAAATTAGACATGAATATTGCCCCTTTAAATTATACCTAGCATTAAACGAACAAATTGCCGCGACATGTCAATAACAAACTTAAAATGCGATCTGTACGATTACTGAAATATGACAACTGTTGGTCATGCCTGCACTGGCTCGAATCCTTGCACAACCCTCCTCGATATAGCTCCAAACCACCAATATTTTCGCATCACTGGCACGAACCATAGGCCACCACAGCCTCGTCTGTCACGGCCAATCTCCCAAAGTCAAAAGCCAGGATCCTCACCCCTTTGCCCTAACCTCCGCCCCGCTAAACACATAATAAAACGACAAGCAACTTGCGTCACCTGTCGTCATATTTTGTTACCCAAAATTTTCTTCTATGGGTCAAAGCGGGTGAAGAGGCTCGAACTCTCAACATTCAGCTTGGAAGGCTGACACTCTACCAATTGAGTTACACCCGCTAATGCGAGGCAGATTATAGCATGGTAACTCATGGCATTGCAACACAGCGACTTACGCTACCTTTGAAGCATCGATTAAAACTCGAGCGGCATCTTTCGCCCACTCCGCAGCCTCTTCCAATCTAGTCTCATTGTTGTCGACTTTGCCAACGACATGAGCAGTAACAACCGCGCCATCAAGCAAAATACAAAGCTTTTCTGCAAGAACATGCGGATCACGTAATCCTGCTTGTTCGCACTGCTTTCTCATGAGGTTGACCATCGTACGCTTATGTTCTGCTGAAACACAGCGCACCACACAGGCTGGATCATCGAATTCGGCGGAGGCATTTATGAACATGCATCCACAAAATTCGTCGTCCAAAAACCATTCACGGCAAAAATCGAAGATGCCCATGATTCGCTCAATGGGGCCGCCATCGATCTTCTGAAGATAGTTCATCAATTCCTGTTCTGAACGCTCGTCTTGCAAACGTAATGCTGCAACGATCAGTTCGTCCTTGGATTTGAAGTGATTATAAAGCGTCATCCTACTAATACCGCCCTCATCTAACACTTGATCCAGACTGGTGTTATTGAATCCATGTCGATAGAACACGCGCATGGCGGCATCGACTAGATCATTTCGTCTACTCGGTGGCATGATACAGCTCCGCACACGTAACTTAAGATTTAGATAAAAAACTGACTCAATGAATCATTACGCGAACCCATATGGCTAGAAAGCGCGACAATCCCCCAGCATCCGGACTTATTCACCTATAAAGCACCCTTTCTGAGAGCTTGTTAGAGCGATGTATTCATCAGTTCGACAACGTAATAGCATGTAAGTATGAGACTTACACCGATTCCAATATATTGAACAGTATTTAGCGTATACACTTAGTTCATGCACCATTAGCGCTGGCTAACGGTAATAATTTCTCTTAAATAATCCCGATCATCCCTCATGACATTTAAAATGCGTTCACATCGGTCGGCTCACTCGCAAATGACACAAGTTTCTACCTGTAAAGAATTTAACACCTTAAATTCCTTTCGACTTCACAAGATATTACAATATCCTCCCCATGCTCAGTACCACTGATTTGCTCAATTCATGACAAGCCAAGCAGTACTGTCGGGACACCTGTGTTGTAAATGTCATTACCCCAAGGATTTTCTCATGGACACATCACACGTCGAACTGCTCGCACCTGCGGGATGCTTCCCATCACTCACCGCTGCGATCAACGCCGGTGCCGACGCGATTTATTTCGGGCTTGGCAATTTGAATATGCGTTCGGTCGCTCGCCGATCATTCGATGTGGATGACTTGCCTGAGATCATGTCACGTATCAAAGAGGCTGGCATCAAGGGGTACCTTGCGCTTAACACGGTGGTTTATGACAATGAACTGGATAAAGCTCGCACGATCCTGACCCATGCGAAAGAGCAAGGCGTCGATGCAATCATCCTCGCTGACATGGCGATTCTTCAGATCTGTAAAGATCTGGACTTGCCTGTCCATCTCTCCACACAGCTCTCAATCTCGAACTATGAAGCGTTACAGTTCTATACACCTCATTGTGAACGTATCGTTCTTGCACGTGAATGTTCGCTGACCAAGATTCGCGTTATTCATGAACAGATCCAGTCTAATCAACTGTTAGGCAATACTGGCCGGTTGATGGAAATTGAAGCATTTGCACATGGCGCACTTTGCATTGCGACATCAGGTCGCTGTTCGATGTCGCTGTTCCATGAAGGTCTTTCAGCAAATCGAGGTGCATGCCGTCAACTTTGTCGCCGCTCGTATAAAGTGACTGACTCAGACACCGGCCAGGAAATGGTGCTCGACAATAACTTTGTCTTCTCGCCTTCTGATATTGCTGTAATTGATATTCTTGATCAAGTTATCAGTTCAGGCGTTTCGGTACTCAAAGTCGAAGGGCGTGGCAGAGCACCTGAATATGTGCACACAGTCATTACCGCCTATCGCAAAGCGCTCACTGCTCTACAAGAAGATCGCTACAACAAGGAATTTGTTGAAGAACTGTTTACGGATCTTAAGACAGTCTACAATCGTGGTCTTTCGACAGGTTACTATCTTGGCAAGCCACAGGAGTGGTCAAAACGATACGGTTCAAAAGCAACGCATACCAAAACGATTGTCGGGCCTGTCACAAACTTTTTCACAAAGCTCAATGTTGCTGAGATTCACGCTCAAGCTGCACCGATCTCTGTTGGTGACAAGTTTGCGATCATCGGACCAACCACCGGCGTGCTTGAAGGAACCATTACCGATCTACGCGTTGATGAAAAATCTGTTGAGACTGCACCACAAGGTTGCCGTTTCTCGATCAAGCTGCCGTCACGTGTTCGGCGTTCTGACAGTTTCTACCACATGAAGCCTGCACAAGAACCTGTAAAACAAGCCTAATGTGCAGTTAGAACCTCATCGCTCTTCAGCGTAACTTCAATCACACCTTTTTCTTCCATGACGTGATACACACCCAGCAAATCCTCTTCCAAAGGCTTTGACTGCTCGCTATCAAATCCAACCATTTTTCTTGGTTGCACAAAATATCCCACAACACGGAACGTCATTTCATATTTACCCGCTTCAAATTCGCTCGGTAAAACATACTTAAACCAACGATACTGATGCCCATCACTCGCTTGTTCTACATCAAGCAGCTGCCCTTCAAACATCACGTCTTTCACATAGACAAAAGCTGGAAATGTTTTTTTATCACTCCGCCAATCATTCACTTGAATCATGACTTGGCCATGCCACTTACCATCTCTTTTTTTCAACGCCCGTGTTTGCGTGAATATCTTTGGCCGTTGAACTTGCATCTCGACCATCTCACGCAATTTCGCCTGAGGTGTTAACTTGCTCGAACACACACTCTCAATGAATTCTTCACTCGGCCTCCGGCTGAAAAAATTACGTGTTTTTTTACCCTTTTCAATCTCACTGACAAAAAGATCGCAAAACTGACCTACTTCTTGTTTATTCATTTTCCCTTCATCAATGCGTTGTGCGGCCAATCGCCATTCTTCTGATGCAGTGCCATTGTTCATCGCATAGCCAACACCACGCAATAAACTTGCATTATTCATATATCGAAGCGACCAGTAATTACCTTCGCGTAATTCTTTTTCATACCCTGCCCAGAATGCGCCTAACCCTAATAGCACTGGAAGCATCAACAACATCAAACTCATGACAAGCAATTTATGTCGTCGCGTCCTTTCAATCCGCACACCTTTCTTAATACTCACCGGCTTGCCGCAACCACCACACTCACACATTTCTTCTGGCACCAACCCATTCAATCGCTCCATACATCCCTTACAATGCACGTTTGATCGTCGACTCTTCCCACGCAACCAAAACCAAAACAAGATCAACGCGCCAACAACTGCAGGTGAGTAGCCGATCATTAACCAATACTTCACGACGTGCATTTGATTCATCATGTACTGAAACATTATTTGCCCTCCTTCTCAACATCTTCCTCACGTACCAAATCCCACCGTTCAACTTCAATCCCCTTCTTCTCAAATCGCCCTTGCCAAACCTTGTCCACCTCTACGTTCAACTTCAACTGCTCGCGGTTCCCTGTAAATACAACATCAATCGTCTTCACATCCTCATCAAGTTCAGACAGATCTACTTCATACCGGCACACAGCTAACCGCTTCGCTTCGCTCCTCGACATACTCATCTCTTTCTGCTCACCACCCAGATCCCCCACACGTTTCATCACATGCTTCTTCCCACCAATTTTTATTTCACCTTGCAAATTAACCTGCGTCGGATCTTGCAAATAATTTGCAATCACTTTGCCATACCGATTCTTACGATCTTTAAACACATGTTTTTGTAGTCGCTCGCAAACCAAATGCAATCGCACACCACCACGATATCGCCTCGCAACACACTGTTTAATCTTCATCTCATCATGCAACTTCTTACCCAATGTTTCATCTTTTATCCAATCAATTGCTTCACCCACATCTTCATAAGCATTAAAATTCAGCGTCACAGTTTTCGCTTTATACCTGACCAACTTATCTTTCGCAGGCCATTGATCACGACTAATTTCACCAACATAACTCCGTTGCCCCGGCCCTTTCACAAACGCACGCTCCATATCAATCTCAATGACATGCTCACCCTTCTTAAGCGGCGGCAACGTCCCACCTATCGACAGATTTGTATTACCACGTATTTGGTATTGTTTCCCGTTATAAGACATCACCTTCCCATCCACTCTCACTTCTTTAATATGATGCAACTCATACACACCATTCATTCGACCCGCTCCGTACGTATCACCGTATTTATAACTTCGTATTGTCACATTTAACGTTTGATTGCCCACAAACATCCGCGAGTTCAGGATAATGCGCGTATCTTTACCAAACCAATCTAGATAGAACGCATTCCATTCTTCATCACTCACATATCCAACACTTGCAGCAAGATCAACAAACTTCTCAATATCATGCACAAGCAACTCTGACGCGTCTTTATCATTGAGTAACCGCCTTATAGCACGCATTAGCTCATCAGCTTCCTCAACCGATTTCGCACGCTGCATACGGCCACATAATTCTCTATACCAGATGTACTCATTTTGCGGCCGATCAATCGCATACGCAATCAACTTACTCACAGGCTGCTGATCTAAATTATGTTCTGTCACCTCAACAAACTGATTCCCAACAGGCTGCACTTTCGCAACTTGGGCATGTACCTTTTCTGACTGCCACACTTTGTAATACCGATACCCAAGCACACCGCCGATCACCATCCCGGGCATCACCAGCACCCCAAACGCTAACAACATCATCCACCAGTGCATTCGCCCTCTGACAAATTCAACGGTCCCCTTTTCTCCCAAATGCTCGCCACATTCCGGACATGCTTTCCCCGCATAATTCTTCATCCCGCGCAAGTCATAACCACACTTCCCTTTTCGCCCACCACATCTCGGCGCATGCCACCACATCCGTCCCTTCCAACTACCAATCAATAAAAAGAAAAATCCTAAAACTGCTCCACCAGCAAACGCACATGCTCCAAGAACAGCCATCAATATTTCCAGCGAATTCGACATAAATGCTCAACTTTCACTCATTGCTCATCCAGAAATCCCCCATTCAGTTCCCTCAATATACAGACGCAATATAACCGAAGATTTTGCAAAAAACTCCAAAATTACACACCAAACAACCGACTTTTACATGACTTCAACCACACTTGCCGAATATCATTTACAACACACAGAATCATGACGCACCCAAATTAGCACCACCAATGTTTGATTGGACAGCACCATGACAGATCTGTTTTCACCCATCCAACTCGGCGACTATCACCTTCACAACCGCATCATCATGGCACCACTCACACGTGGCCGCGCTGATGATGACTACACACCCAACCAACTCATGGCCGAGTACTACGCACAACGCGCTTCCGCCGGCCTCATCATCTCCGAAGCCACCGCAATCTCACATCAGGGTTATGGCTGGAATCACGCTCCCGGCATCTTCACAAAAAAACATCAACTCGGTTGGCTCAACGTCGCCGAACAAGTTCACAAAGCTGGCGGCCACTTCTTCATTCAACTTTGGCACATGGGTCGCGTCGTCATACCCGACTTTATTAACGGCCAACTCCCCGTCTCTTCCTCACCAGTCAAAGCAGAAGGCGTCATGCGCAATCAGCAAGGTGAAAAGAAGCCTTACGTCACACCTCGTGAACTCACACAAGATGAAATCCAAGCCGTCATCAGTGATTACGAACGAGCATCTATCCGCGCAATAGACGCAGGCGCCGATGGTGTCGAGCTTCACGCTGCCAATGGCTATCTCGTCGATCAATTCCTACGTAATGGCGTCAATCAACGCACCGATAAATATGGCGGTTCCATCGAAAACCGTACAAGATTCCTCACTGAAATCGTCACCGCCCTCATCGAAACCGTCGGCCCTGGCAAAGTCGGTGTCCGCCTCTCACCCACCAACTCATACAACGACATGACCGATTCCGATCCCGATGCGCTTTTCACCCACGTCGCTCAAACACTCGACCAGTTCAACCTCGCATACATACACATCATCGAACCCGCACCCGATTCAGGACACTTCCTCGCAGCCGACCACACATGCGTCACGCCACTCATGCGACAAGCCTACTCAGGCAACATCATTCACAACGGTGGCTACACCTTCGACTCCGCTCAAACCGCAATCAAAAACAATCAAGCCGACGCCATCGCCTTCGGCACACTCTTCATTGCAAACCCCGACCTCCCCAAACGCTTCCAAGAACAATACCCACTCAACAAACCTGACACACACACCTTCTACTCGCACGGCCCCGAAGGCTACATCGACTACCCAACCTACTCACCAAATGCCTAATCATGTATTAGACTATTCTACCACAACCACCACCTCCATCGGCTCAACCATTTCATAATACACACCCCTCAAATCTGCAGCATCAGGCATATCATCGCCCACAAACCCATAATCAGAGCCAGGCATCACAAATTTCCCCACCAATTCAAACTCAACCTTGTGTTCGCCCACACCCAACTCATCAAACCCTATTTCCATCCGCTGCTTCCATGCAAACCGCTTCAACTCTTCCCCCCCAGTCATTTCGCCATCAACCTTTGCGCGTCTGTAATACCAGTGCACATTCATCCCACCAGTATGGACCTTCCACCCACCTGGCTGAACAGGCATATCCACCTGCCAACCTTTTTTCACCTTCTCAGCATCAAACCGCAGCGCCCTTAACTTCGGCTTGCGATACCAATTCTTAATCACCACCTCAATCGCATTCTCACTCAGCACATCTTCGCGCATTAGATCCGCTAAAAATTCACGGCCCGCATCATTCGGATTGATCCCCTGATTGATTGTACCAGTTCGAAACGTAACATACTGCACATACTTCGCTTCAAATTCTTCCAAATCCTTCTCGTTGTACTCCCCCGCCTTCATGCGTCTCATCATCTCATCCCAAACATCATCACTTTGCACATACATCCAAGACAAAATCTTTCCGCCATTAGCGTTCGGATTCACGAGTAACGACCCCGTCAACCGCTCATTACTCCAAGTTTTCACGTTGTAATGTTCATGCCACAACCAATCCGCATACAAACCACCAAACCCAAAAATCAAAGGCAAAAACAACACAAGAACACTCAAATAAACCAAAAACCCACGTCGCATCAAACCCCGCCGCTGATAAACAACACCCGCTTTCTCACTGACTGCCTGCTCACAACCCGGACACACCTTCACCTCTACAGGCAACATTCCATTCAACACTTCACCACAACCACCACACTTCACCTCAGCCTTACGCCACACACCTCGCCACCACATCACAAGCAGCACCAACCCCAGCAATGCCGTCGGCACATAACAACCAACAACATACATCCAGTACCCCTGCGATTCTTTTATAGCAAAGTCAATCAAAACAGTTGCCTCCCATTACATCTAACCAATCAATAGACTAATCATCAATTAGACTCAGGCTTCTCCTCTTTCAGTTCATCCAAATCCCATCGCTCAACTTCAATCCCCTTCACCACAATCTCACCATCCCACACCTGATCAATCTCCATATCCATCGCAGCCGAATCATCTCGCTCGCTCACCAACTTCACATCAATCACATCTACCTCATCACCAATCTCATCCAGATCCACAACAAAAATACTCTCCGTCCCAACCACTTCGACCTCAGGAAAATCGCCCCACTCAATCCCCCATCGTCTTAACATCAGTTCATGTTCCTGCTCACCCAACTTCACCACTGCCTTAAAATTCACGCGCAGCTTATCCACCGCCTCAGGCCCCTTCTGAAACAACTCATCCGCCTCACCCATCCAATCAACCCCCATCACAATTCGCTGCTGACGATCCGCCACAACAACCAATCGCTTCTTACCCTGAAACGTTCTCACCAACGCTCTGCTTACCTTAACCTCCCCACGCAACCGTTCACCAAACGCTTCATCCTTCACCATCTTCACAGCATCTGCTTCATCCTTATAAATCTTAATCTGCTGCTCCACCGTGATCTCTTCAAGTCCCTGCACCTTCTCTTTCCAATCAGCCCGATTCACCGTCGCCACAAACCCCTTATGTTTGCTTCGATCCACAAACCCCCGCTCAATCAAAAGCGCCAACTCATGCTCCCCTGCCTTGAGCTTTTCACCAGGCTGCAACCGTATCGTAAACGACATCTGATTATGCACCTGCACCTTATCCCGATTAATCACCTCCCCATTAATCTTCACTTCCTTAATATCCCAAACCTTCACCCAGTCCCCCAACTCATGCTGCCCAACATAAGGCCCAAACCTTCCATTCACCAAAAAATCCAGCAACCTCTCACCCTCAAACTTCCGCATCTGCTCATACAACACCAACTCCTTCCCCCATGCACTCCGTGCCAACTTCAACCACAATTCATCTGTCATCTTCCCCGTCTTCTGCAAACCGCTCACCACATTCTGCAAATTCGCATCCAGATACCTCGCCCCCTCTTCCGTATCCAAAGCCATGCAGACAATCTCACAAAACGCGCCCATTTCCTGCTGCGTCATCTTATTGCTCCCCATATAACTCTGCATCGCCCACATCCAATCCGACACATCCCCTTCCCCAGCTTTTGCATACTCATACAACCCCACAGGTTTTAACCCATAGACATTCACACTCACCCCGCCCTGCACTTTCATTTTCTGGTACCCCTCATACAACCCCGCGCCACCCGTCAGCCCAGCACCCAGTAGCGCAAGCAGCACGCCAATCACAAGCAGCCGCCAACTGAAAACACCTCGCACATACTCCACTGCCCCCAGTTCATTCAGATAAGTACCACACTCCGGACACCGTTCACCTTCAAGCGTCCCCAACCCGCGCAAGTCATAGCCACACTTCCCTCGCTTCCCACCACATCGAGGCCCACTCCAAACAACCTTCCCCTTCCAAGCCGCCATCAGCAGCACCACCACAGGCACAACCGTGATGCTCGCCCACATCAAACTATAAATGCCGAACATCACAAATTCATAACTATTCGCAATCGTGCTCATACATCGCCCTCATTTAAACCCCACACCCACCACCTCTATAGACGTTATCCTTGCTCCTTCGTTTCATTTTCCTCAACCTCCGCCCGTCTCTGCTCAGCATATTTCTTCAGCGCATGACCCCACATACTCCACACCGCTCGATCCGTCGCATACTTCCTCAGCAACTCATCCACTTCATCCGTAGGCTTCAGGCGATACAACCACACACCCAAACCAAACAACAATACCATCAGCAATCCACTCCCCCAGACATCCGCCCACTCCACCTCATATAGCGACGACTTCCCAACCTCATCAGGATCATAAAACACCCGAGCAGGCGCTCCCTTCTGATACCACTCTACATTCATCGCAAAAACATCATCCTCACCCTCATACCGTTGTCCATCCACTTCATACACATAAATCACATACTGCGAATCATTCTGACGCTCAACCCGCTCCACCTTCCCCATCACCATCTCCCAATCCATCATCGCCCAGCTCCCCCAGCCATGCCACGCAGCAAAACCACTCACAATCACAACACACACGCCAACAAACCAGCATAACCCTTTCCATTCCTTTTTTGCTGACGCATCATAATTCACAACAACCCGACCATCTCCGCCTTCAACAATCCCATCAACCCCATCCAAACACTTCACTCCCACCTTCCGCTCAAGCACACGCATCACCCACGCCAAAACTTCACTATTCCACCCATCCAATACACGCACCACACCCTCTTTCGTGACAACCTCCAACATCCAAGTTCGTCGATAACCGATAAATCCCCAAACCCCATGCTCATCATGAACAATCAGCCTCTTCCCCCAAGGCCGCACAAGCCTTAAACCCAATACTTCCTCATGACAAAAACCCAATCCTCCGTGCTGCCCGCCTCGATCAAACATCAATACCCCATGCCCATATATCACCCTGTTCTTTTTATATCCAACCAACAACATCCCAAACCCCACCAGCAAACCCATAAAACCAATCAAAACACCCATCGCAATTAAGCACCAGCCCCATCTCCCATATAGCCCCACAACCTCATACCCCTTCACGCCAACCCACACCCCACAAGCAATCACAACCAAACCCTTCAATAACCCCAGCCACGCCAAGCCCTTCGAATCCTTCGTCCTAAGCAACACCTCAAGCGCCCTCTCACCATGATCAAACAACTTCCCCTCAGCACGCTCAACCTCCAAACTCAGCCCCGCTTCTTTGATCTCTGATTCTTCCAATGCCACCCTATTTTTATTTTCACGCTTCGCCTCCGCTGGCACCCCTTGCCTGTACTTCTCAACGAATTCACCCACCGCCTTACCAGGCCGATCTAACCACACACGCAACCATCCATATATCAGCCCGCCCAACATCATCGCCATCGATATCTGCCACCACACAGAACCATACCCCACCCTCCGCATATCAAAATACAGATATCCAAAACACCAACCGAGCAAAAGAATAAAGAAACTCGCAAACCCAAACATGGCCCGCCACTCAAATAGCCCCTTCGACCGCTCATCAGCAACCACTTCATCACCCATCCCCCCATCTCCCTCACCTTCAATCAACTTCACCCCATCATGTTCAATCCGCTTCTGCAGCTGCTCAATCAACCAACGCGTCTCATCCTCCCGCCAACACATAAACCATCGAAGCACACCACCATCAACCACCATCTCTAATCGCTTCTCCCCCGCCTCATTTTCATAAAACTGAAGCCCCCTCAGCTGCTTCAACTTCACACCACGTCCACGAAAAACAATCATCTCCGATTGCTCATCAAAAGCTATCCACGCACTCTGCTTCAGCTTCTGCGTTGCAAACATCAGAAACATCGACATGCTACAAACAAATGCAAGCCCCCCTAAAAAACCAGCACTTATCCAAGTGTTACTCCGGCCGATTTCTTCGCCTTTAATCTGATAAAACACGTCATGCAACGCGAACACCAAAGGCACCGCCACCAATAAACTCAAAAATACATACCAGCTACCACCAACAACCACCCACCGCCAATTCGCCCATCCACGCAGTCGCAACCCAAACCCACCATCCCATTCACGTACCCAAACCCTTCGCCCCAGCAAGCCTTTCTTTCGCTCATTCAATTCCATCATCATCTTGCCCCATTGATTCACGACCCAACAAAAACAAATCCCCCCAAAGCGATCCCCCATCCCCCCATCATACCACTCCCCCCACCTCTCACCCTCTCCGACCACATCCCCACTTCTGCCAATCAGCAACGCCCTACCTCAATTTTGCTCTCTTTCCTCCGCATACTTCTCTGCCAACTCAAATTGTTCACGACTTGGTTTAAGCAAGAAGAACAGCAGCAATCCGACCCATGTCACAACTAAAATAATCAAATAGCCAATCACATCGACATCACTCAAAAGCCTCAAAAACGAACTCGCTTCTTTATACCTCCCCTGCGATGCAACCCATCCATGCATCTGCAATTCTTCGATAAGCAGCGAGCCAGAAAATAATGTAAACAAAATTGCTGTTGGAGGAAGCACCACACACAAACCATTCCAATCTTTCCGCCTGATACTCGATGCCTTCACAATCTCTTTTGTAGGCCCACCAAGAAATGATTTATCGCCTTCCTCACAAACATCTATTCCCAACTTTCTACGCAATATCTCCCCAGCCCAAACACATTCATCTTCATCCCAATCCAACATAAAATCGCACACCCCATTATGCGTAACCACAATCATCTTCCCAAAAAACTTTTTGCTCATTATCTTCCTGTTCGGAGCTTCCCACGAAACACTCAACGTTTTCTTCTTGGATGTTCGCACGATCTCCACCCTCGTAATTTCATCTAGCCGAAAACGGTACTCTCCATTACCCCTGTTACCACCAAAACTCAAGTTCTTACCATTCCACCGAATCACCTCATACTGCAGATACGTCCAGCAACTAGTCAGAAATAACACAAAACCCCCAGCCAACATCAAACCACCACATCCCAAAGCGATCCAACTTCCCCACCCAGAACGACCAAGCATTAACAACCCCGACAACATCGGTATCAAGCTCAGAAAAAGCAAAACACAACCCAACAAAAAAACTTTAAACCTCACCCCTCTCGGATCATGAAATGAAAATTTCACTTCAAAACCATTTCGCGTTTCACGATAACGCACATCCCCATACTCAGGACGTGCCGCCAATACCTCCGAAATATCCACCGCCTTCACATCAGTGTCACAATCAAAACCCGATTCCATCAATATTGCCCCTTTATGCAACCTCACCAATGGATCTGACTATCACCCACCATATTACTCCCACCCATCTCCCCCACACCACAAATTTTCCTATCAACCACACACCAAACCAGCTTCCCAACAACTCACCATTCCCTCACACCATCTCCCCACCCACACAACCCCACAATAATGCCCAATCATCGATACGCTCAAGTGAAACTTTTCAACCAAATCAAACCTCATATCTTTTAACGACACGCTCTAGTGAAACAACTCAATCCCACCCAACCGTTCAACCGCTCAACCGCTCAACCGCTCAACCAACGATACGCTACAGTGAAACAACTCAAAATAGCCGCCGATCCACGATCGGCGCGCTCATAACCTCAAACCTCCCATCCTCACCATTTCTCAAACCACCGATACGTTTGAGTGCCACAACCAACCCTCACCCCACACCCCCATCCATCCCCAACTCTTTCGCTCACCCCCAATAGCCAGCCCGGCTCCCTAGAGGACCAACCCAAATCACCAAAACCAATAAACAAATCTCCCCCCATGCTCAAAAAACTTTTTTCCCGCGCGCACAAACCCGCTTCACCCTCTCAAAAACCGCTCATTCCTTAACCATTTCTGACCATTTCCAACCCAAACCGCGTCATTTCTGACCGTTTTCACCCCATTTCTGCTCATTTTCGAATACGGGTAAATCATCAAATCAGCCATTTCGCGCGCAAAAAAGCGCTTACAAAACCCATTTTCTTCGACATTTTCACCATTCCCACCTCATTCCAGCCCGTTTCACACCAAAATCAACCATTTCCTGCTCCCCTCCCTGAAAAATATCACCTGTATTTCACCTCCCCAAAATCCCGACTTTCATCATTTTCGTGCGCGCAAGCACACTTAAATTCACCTCAAACCCACCCTCAAACTCACCCCGCACCTGCCTCTCTCACTCTTTCCCCACTTACCCCACCCATACCGCTCACATAAATATCCACGCCACTCCCCATTCACCCCCAAAACACCCGAACGCTCCGTGACAAAACGCCGTATTACAGTAAAATCAATACGTTATAAATTCAGGCCTCACTACAGCCATTTGCGCAATCGGCTCTCGTATCTAGCTCAAAATCATCCGCAGCAGATCAGTCTCACATGCATTCTCGCATAAACATACACTGATCAACGAGATCGAATTTTCGCAAATCGCATTAGGATTAATCAGATGAATCTTGATCAACATCATTACGTACTGCCTGCTCGGGAAATCCCAACAGCGTGGTACAACATCGCCGCGGACCTGCCAGAAGCGCTACCTCCGCATCTGAATCCGCAAACTGGGCAGCCTGTGACTCCAGATGAAATGGGTCGCATCTACCCCCAGGCAATCATTGAACAAGAAGTGTCAACTGAGCGATGGATCGAGATCCCAGAGCCAGTTCGCGAAAAACTCGCAATCTGGCGACCTTCACCCCTCATCCGTGCGATCCATCTTGAGAAGCACCTCAAAACACCAGCTCGTATCTACTACAAATACGAAGGTGTCTCACCAACTGGCTCACACAAGCCAAACTCCGCTGTGCCTCAAGCCTACTACAACATGAAGGAAGGCATCAAACGCATCGCAACCGAAACCGGCGCAGGCCAGTGGGGTTGCTCAATCGCATTCGCATGCCAACACTTCGGCCTCGAATGTAAGGTCTACATGGTTAAAGTTTCCTACGAACAGAAACCATTCCGTCGCTCAATGATGGAAATGTTCGGCGGAACATGTATCCCTTCACCTTCAAACGAAACCGAAGCGGGTCGTAACCTGCTCGCAAAAGATCCTGAATGTACCGGTGCCCTCGGCATCGCCATTACCGAAGCGATCGAAGACGCAGCCGGCCGCGAAGATACCAACTACGCACTTGGTTCTGTTATGAACCACGTTTGCTTGCACCAGACCGTCATTGGCCTGGAACTCAAAAAGCAAATGGAACTTGCAGAAGACACCCCTGACATCCTCATCGGTTGTGCAGGCGGCGGCTCAAACCTCGCTGGCCTCGTCTTCCCATACGCAAAAGAAACAATGGACGGCAAAGGCCCGCAACTGCTCGCAGTTGAACCTTCCGCATGCCCAACACTCACTCGTGGTAAGTACGCTTACGACTACGGTGACTCCATCGGCCTCGCGCCAATGGCTGGCATGTACACTCTTGGCCACTCATTCGTTCCATCCGGCATCCACGCTGGTGGTCTTCGTTACCACGGCATGGCTCCGACCCTCTCAATGCTCCGTAAACTCGGCGTTATTGATGCGATCTCATACCAACAGAACGAATGCTTCGAAGCTGGCGTCACATTCGCTCGCCAAGAAGGCATCTGCCCTGCTCCTGAATCAACACACGCAATCAAAGCTGCGATTGATGAGGCGCTCAAGTGCAAAGCCACCGGCGAAGAAAAGGCAATCGTCTTCAATCTATCCGGCCACGGTCACTTCGACATGCTCTCCTACGATAAATACCTCGCAGGCGGCCTCGAAGACTACGCATTGCCACAAGAAAACATCGATACCGCTTTGGATAACCTTCCTGAAGCAGCAGCGGAAGCAACAATCAGCTAAATCAATACGATTTACAATGACAAAACCAATCAAAAACCGTGACACTTCGTCACGGTTTTTTTACGATATGCAGGTCCAAGACGGGATCGGCTACGTCTTACTACATGTAAGCATCATTGATTCGTACGTATCCTTTTGCCCACACTGATCCGGGATTTACATATGAAACTCAAATCGACCTGCCTGCTCGCATCTGCATTCATGATCGCGTCAATGTCCTTTACAACGGGTTGCGTCCATGTACGTAGCGGCGGCACCCAAGTGCGCACCAAAAAAGATTCGGTCTACATCCATATCCAAGACGAAGATGAACGCGCAACTGTCGAAGAGATTCATGCAGCCAAGTCTCTCATGTTCCCAGAAGACCGCTTGAACATGCTGATGAATATCGCGCAACGTGATAATTTGGGCAAACACGCTCAACTCGAATTAGCCAAAGCTGGTTTTGGTTTGATGTTCCCGCAAGACCGTGTTGAATTACTCATGGCTGTCATCCGTCGGCACGACTTCGACTCAAAAACCAAGTCATTCATCATCAAAAACCTCAACCGTTTAATGTTCCCAGATGATCGCACGCGAATCCTTGAAGCGATCAACAAACACCCCGGTAAAAATACCGAGGGAACGGAAATCATCATCTCAACGAATGGCTTGAAGATTGAACAAACCACAGGTAAAAATGCAGACAACGATCTCGAACATGCGAACGATGATGATGTCACAACTGATCATGAACACATAGAAGACAGCGACGTAGATTCTGAAGTTAATGACGATATCAAGATATCACGCGAAGAATACGAACTCATCAAAGAGCAATTGGCTTATCTATATAAGTTCAACAGTTCAAATGAGCGTATGAAGATTCTGAATGACATTCTTGATCACGAAGAACTGAATTATGAATTACAGATTGCAGTTCTCAATGCAGGCTACGCGATGCACAGCAGCAATGAACGAATGGCGATTGTAAAGAAAATAGTCGCCCGTGACGATCTGCATCACCGCACTAAAATCTATATCCTGCAGAACCTCAATAAGTTTAATAACTCAAATGAACGTATGGCTATCCATGAGTTGATTAATATTAAATAATAGCAACGTATGTAAAGTGAACTCATATGCCGGTAATTACTGAAAATGATGCTGAGATACAAAGTTTAAAGCTGCCTGAGATTGATTGCAGTGAACTGAAGCCTTTAAAAAAAATAAATGGCACTGATAAAACGCGTCCATATGTACGTATATCCGGTGATATTGTGACGATTGTGCCGACGAAGTTGCCGCTGGTTTTTTCGACTTTTAATGGTATCGCAACAGCAGCTGTAGCGGTTGGCGTTTACTATTTAACTCAGTATTTGAAAACGCTCAGTGGTACATCAGAATTTGATCGTTTTTTCAAATGGGCGTTTGGCATTTTAGTGATTATTATTGTGCCGATGTCATTTCTTTTGCCAATGCTTTCCGCGATCTATGAACGTGTTTGGAATCGCAAGTTTATATTCAATCGTAAAACTAAAATCATTACGATTCCACGTAACAAGTTAGAGATTAAACGCTCACAGGTCATCTATGTGCAGCACATTGTGTTTCCTAAACTGAAAACGCCTATTGTTGATGATAGTGATGATTCGAGTGTGAATGTGCCGCGACTTAATGCACATGAAATCAATTTGGTTTATGAAGAAGAAGGGGAACGCAAGCGTGTAAACATATTGCGGGGTCGTCGTAGCTTGCGAAAAATTTTAGGACAGGTGAGCGGGTATTTCAAATGTCCGGTGGTGGAAATGGTACAGACGAAGCCGCGCGTGACGGTACGGCGTTTCAAAGCCCAATCTTAAACTTCACGTAACTCTTTGCAATCACAATGAGATGCGCAGTGTGATACTGCTGTTAAAGATTTCAGTACGAATATTGAAAACTTTCGCTATAATTGCAATAAACCACTTATTGGAGCGTTCCGAATTATACGCTATCGTATATTTTCGTGTGGTATCGCTGGACTGAGTGATCTGATTTTAATATTGCACTATCGATTGGACGTAATCATCATGAAGAAATTATCTGCTTGTACTGTCGCGATGATTTTTATATTTATCGTTACTCAGTTAACTGCTCAGACGAGCGAGCAGATGTTTATGCCTGAGAAGCGCATCTATCCATACTCTGCACAATCGCAGGATACGACGGAGTTTTATTTGCGGCCATATCGGAGTTGGGTGAAGAATGGTTTTCCATTTTATGCATCACGCGATTCGAGTGTTCGCTATCCCAGTCAGTCGTTGATGTGGAACCAAAGTTATTGGCGTAAAGGACAGAAAGAAAGTGGTTCGATTTTGCTTGCTTCAAAGAAAAGAGGAAAGCCAGGCAAATTATCAGAAGCGAGTAAGTTAAATCGGTATCCGGGTGATAAGAATTCATATTTACCTTATCCGGAGATGGATGTTTATGAATTTATAGAAAATGTTCGATTGCATCGCGCTAATGGAACAGCTGAAAAAGCACTAGGCAAGCTAGCACTTGGTCATTCGGGTGATAATGCGATGGGCGGTTGGGCGGAGTTAGACCCGCTAAATCATACGGGGTTTTATTACATGCCTCGTAGTCGAATGGGTCATTTGATGCAGTATGAATCGTTTTTGGATATTTATGCGCGGTACTCTGATTATCAGCAACGAACAGAGTTTAATAGTTGGGGTGCACTTAATCAGCCTACGCTTGGATATGCTGCAAGTTTGCAATGGCAGGAAGAGAATCGAAGGCGTCATCATATTATCAATTTTTCGATGTTGCGAGCGATGAAATATGAAGCGCCTTTCAGATGGGTCATGGATACGAACCCGCGCATTGTGCCGAGCGCGAAGAATAAAGAGGGAGAGGTTCAGAAGCTAGAAGACTTATTAATGAAGGGGAAAAAAGCGAGTTATCGTCAGCGAAATCGTTGTTATGTGCCGGGCGGTGACAGTGCATCGCATGCACCGCTTGATGTTTGGACGGGCTATGCGATGGGGTATTTGTCAGGGGCTGACATATATACATCACAGTATGGTTTGGCGATTGAGGAGGCGAAGCCGCTGTATCGTGATATATCGAAAAATTTGTTTGTGAGATATCCTGATCCGGGTGGTCATTATTCACCAATCGCGTACATGCATGATATTTATACGGGTTGGCAAACAGTGAGAGATACGTATTGGCGTAAGTTTGAGCCAACGGAAGGTGATTGGTCATATGAGTTGCTGTTTGCTGCGTTGTATCCGAGCATGCATCCGCACTCGAAAGATAATGTTTTTGTACCTGATCAATTGCAGGCATTTTCGCATACACCGTATGGTGGTGATTTAGTTAATACAATTACAACGAAAACGCCTGACGCTATGCTGTCACGATACAGTATGATTGTGTTTGCAACTGATTTGAATGCACATGCACAAACATTACGTGACAAGATGGAGAGATATGTTGAAGGTGGGGGCAATTTTATTGTGTCGGCTGGTATTGCGAAAAAAATGTGGCCCGAATGGGGATTGCAACCAACTAACGCCATGATAGACGGCGACGTTACGATCAATGGTTCAACAATTAATGAACCACTTGCGTTTCGCTTGTGGTCAGGCAAAAATTTACCAACAAATAATACCATCGTACATAAAGATGGTTCAGCTGTGATGGTTGAAATACCAATGGGCAAGGGTGCGATTACGCTTTCACTTTCCAGTTATGGATTAGCACCTTATGAGAATGCGCCTGTTAATCCTAAATTTGCAGCATTAAAGCATCTCGAAGCGGTTTTACAGGTCAAAGCAAAGTCATTGCAGCTGTTTGATTTTGGTGAATCTAATGACAAGTTTATGGTGTCGGCAACGCGTGATGATAAGGGAACGTATACGGTTGTCGTTGCGAACAGGAATCACAATGAGCAGCCTTGCGTGTTGGATTCAGAATTTGGCAAGGCTATGAATAAAGAGATTCGGGTGGGGAATCCTCAGCCGATTATCAAGACAAATCTTGCGTACCATGTACCTGAATCATTTGAGTATGAGAAGCCTGAATCGCCGAAGAAATATAACTTGCTAGGTATGAAAGCGGGCTCTAAAGCTGAGGCGAAGAAAATTGCGGATGACGTTAGACGTGCTAATCAACAGTTAGAAAAGCAAGCACGTACAAAGTTTGACCAGTACATGACTACAATAGAGCCGGGCAAAACAAGTAGCAAAACGATTGTTGGGGGTGGCATACGTGTGTTTCAAACAAAACTTAAGAATGAAGATTCTTTCAATGTCATTGAGAAATATAAGACTCCTAAACGTCGACCTCGTTGGTATATTGCGACAACACCATGGAGTTTGAGACAGCGACTGTATGTCATGCCTAATTTCTGGGAATACTTTGCGGGGATACATATTACCGCTCAAAATCTACTTGACTGGAATGATGCAAATATTGATTTTGAGTACGCATGGTTAACAGTACGCCACGTCGAATTTATTGTTGATGCGAGGGATGTTGAATCACCTGAGAAACTAAAGAAAATTATGGGGAAAATGAGTAAGCTTGCATATGCAAAATGGCTTATTTTAAAGGGCGAACCAACACCCGCTATCAATTCACTTGCTAGACGATTTAAAATTGAAATTATAAATAATGAGCAATATGTTTATCTCAATGCGGCAACTCAAATCAATGATAAGTTACGCGATAAACTAAATAATCCTAAAACCATTAAGGTGATTGATAGCATTCAACTGTTCAGTACATATGAAGATTGGGATAACTTGTATTCAGATTATCGCCAGTGGAAGAGATTTGCTGAAAACAAATCTCAAGAGATAAAGATCAGACAAATCAAAGCTGAATTACCAAAAATAGAGCAAAGCTATATCAATCAAAACCGAAGCAATCAAAAGTATTATCACCTTGGGTTGTCATTTCATGACATACCTGCGCTCTTGAAAAAGCATCCTGAGATCTTAAAACAACCAATCAAAGGCTTTGTTTGCAATACTTTTTATGCGTTTTCAAGATCGCCCGAACGTATGAAACGTGAAATTGAATATCTGGATTCGCTTGGTCTGGAACTTGTAATTGACCTATCTAACAATATTGGGGGTGGTGGCAGTCTATTAACATTTAGCCCATTCCCACATTATGGGGTTGGTGACGATGTCTTTTTTGCAACAATTGAATCCTTAGGTAAAGCTGGCGTGAAGAATATCATTATCAATGCGCCGAATAGAAGACCTGTAGATTACCGCATGCTTTCGAGATATGGTAGCCAATATAAGATCCAAGGCTTATCGAAATCAAAGCGCAACCTTGTACTAAAAGAATGCGAACTAACTTTTGAAGAACGTTCATTCAGAGAGCGATTGGATGCGATGAATCAATATGGTTTAAAAATACATCTACGCGACAATTTAAAGAATATAAAAAATGCAGATGCAGATGGGCCTATTACTGCACTACAGCAGGTGTGGTATTCAGAAGGTAAAGTGAAAAAAGATGATAAGAAGAGCGCATCTACAAAACATGGCGTGCCTCAAAGCCAGTTCTGCTTGTTGAAGGATGTGGATTTTCAACCTGCACATATTGCGAAAATTTCTATGCGCAAACATGATAAGACGTTGTATATATTTGATTCTGAGTATTTATCTGTTGATGAATTGATTCGGGATATTGAATTTACGAATCGGTAGTGATCGGTTTTATTGATGAATAGTTATTCTCTTGCCAATCGTGTTGAAGAATAGAACAAACGATGAGATCGGATTGCTTACCACGATGATTGATGTGTTTACGTAAAACGCCTTCTTGTTGCATTCCAAGCTTATTGAGAATATTTCGAGAGGCTTGATTTTGCGGTAGATGATGTGCGTAAATACGAAGCAAATCAAGATTCGTAAAACCATAAGCAAGGATTGCCTGTGTTGCCTCAGTTGCATAACCTTGACACCAATAATCGGTGCCGAGCCAATATCCGAGTTCCGCATGTCGGTGCTGTGGATTTAATGGTGCAAGCGAAACCGTGCCGATGATTTGACTATTCTGTTTGTCGGTTATTGCGAAGGTGAAGCCGATACCATTTTCCTGATGCGGCTTTTGCATACTAATCCAAGACTCAGCGTCTTCAAGAAGATATGGATCGGGCAACATGCCGAGGTATTGACCGATTTGCCCATCAGTCAATAATTCATGCACACGTTGTGCATCATCATGTGTAAATATGCGCAGGATCAAACGTTCTGCAATGATGGGTTGTATCATACTTGCTACCCTAATCACAAATTAGTATTTAAGTTCTTCTCTTAAAATGCCGTAGAAAATAGCATCGACGTATTTACCACGATGCGCGACATGCTTGCGGAACGTGCCTTCTTCTTTAAAACCTGCATTGAGTAGTACTTTACCTGAAGCATCGTTCCCCTGCATATGATGAGCGATCATGCGGACAAAATCGAATGTCTCAAACCAGTGTTTGACAGCTGCTTTGACTGCTTCAGTCATATAACCTTTGCTGCGGTACTCTGTGCCGATCCAGTAACCGAAGCCGCCATGTTTGTGCTCCGGAACGACATGGACAAGCTTAGCGACGCCGATGAGCTCTCCGGTTTTCTTAAGTTCGATACCAAGATGAGATGCGACACCTTTTTCATCTTGCTCGTGATCTTCTTTGATCATGGCCTGCATTTGTTCAGGTGTCATGTTTTCTGGCCAACCTGGGACGAGAGCAGCGACGGTGCCATCTGCTAAAAGATCACACATACGCTGCGCTTCGGAAAGTTCGTATCGACGCAAAATTAAACGCGGAGTTTCTAATCGAGTATTAGTCGGCATAAAAATCTTTCTTTAGCAAGCCGTACCAAACGGCATTGCGGTACTGGCCTTGATGCCAAATATGTTGAACAAACTCACCTTCCTTGGCCATTCCGAGCTTTTGCATGACGTTACTGGAGGCTTTATTACCATCGATATGATGAGCAACAATGCGGTTAAGGTCAAATTGATCAAACCAGTGTTTAAATGCAGCTTTGACCGCTTCCGTCATATAACCCTTGCCGCGATAATCTGAACCGAGCCAGTAACCAACTTCAGCATAGTGATGATCCTTCACGATGCGTACGAGCATCAGCAAGCCCATGAGCTGATTTGTTTCTTTTTGGAAGATGCCTAAATGCGATGTTTCACCATTCAAATCTAGCTCAATATCTTTTGCAATACATTCTCGAATTTCTACAAGGCTATATGGATGTGGCAAACCTGGGATAACATCGGCAACAGAACCATCTTCAAGAAGTTCGTGCATGCATTCAGCATCTGCTGTTTCGCATGGTTTTAGAACAAGACGATCAGTCTGTAGCGTAAATTGAAGCGTACTCATTGCAACCTCCGGAATGTTCGTGCAATTAAAAAAGCTCACATTTGTGAACCTTATTGTAAACAAAAATTGACACTGATAACTGCTTAAATGGTTTGAGACCATTCTTCACGCAGAATACCATAATAAATCATATCTATAAATTTTCCGCCACGAGGCATTTGCTGTCGCAGAACACCTTCACGTATTAAGCCGCATTTTTTCAGAACATGCTCTGAACCAACATTGCCAGAAAGGCAAAATGTATAAACTTTATTTAAACCTAGTGTTTGAAAACCAATTTCGATCATACATTTTGCTGCTTCTGTAGCGTAGCCATTTCCCCAGTAATTACGCCCTAACCAAAAACCAAGATCACCTGGTCCGTTGGGTGTGTACATATTGTTCAATGAAACACAACCAATTAGCTCCTCGGTATCTTTAACTTCAATTGCATAGGGCAGAGTTTCGCCTTTCTTAAATAAATCATCATGCATAGAGATCCAGCCTGTCGCATGTTTCATTTCATACGGCCACGGAGCACCTGCATTACGTGCAATTTCTTCATCTGATAGCATTTCGAAAACCTTTGGAGCATCAGCTTCTGAAAATTGACGAATAACTAACCTATCTGTTTCAAATTCAGTTATGGTTTGCATGTGTACATCATAAATGCTCAACAAAGAATATTAACAATATTCTTTTGCACATATTCCCTATGAAAATACTTTGCGATGGATGTAAGACATGTAAGATTTTACGTAACAAGGAATGACCATAAAAAAAGCCCGTAAAAATACGGGCTGTAATAGCATAGCTTAAATTCTTAATCATCTTTACCACAAGTGCATTTGCCGCAGCAACCTTCCTTCTTGCCATCGCCATGATCGTGGCCGTGATCATTTTTCACTTTAACGACTTCTACGAAATGGTGAGCTTTAACGTCGAGCATATCGTGAAGTTGGTGACGACAAGAAATACCGCAGGCGACAATGGTTTTGCCCTCAGAGACTGCTTTACGAACAGCTGGGAATAAGCGTTCTTCGCCAACCATTTTCGAGACGTCGAATTGTTCGTAACCAAAGGAGCCAGCCATGCCGCAACAACCCGCACCGGCTTCCTCGCAACATGCATCATCCATTTCTTCGTACATACCTTCGATTGCATCGGTGCCGAACATTGCTTTCTGGTGGCAGTGCCCATGAAGGAGAATATCTCCGACTTTACTTTCGAGCTTCACCCCTTCTTCCTGTAAGAAGACATCAATCATTTTCACACGAGCCGCGACACGTTGGCCGAGTTCTGAATCGTCCATAAGGTCAGGCAAGTCGTCGATGAGTGATGATGCACATGAAGGCTCTAAGCAAAGGATAGGCGCGACACCCATGCCGGTCTTGTCGAGGTTGATCATAGTTTGCGTGCCGAGCTTCTTGGCTTCACGAACGAGGCCTTTACTCATACGGGTACGTTGGCAGCAACCAGCTTTAGCGACTTCAACTTCGTAGCCACAGGCTTCGAGCAGATCAATGGCAGCAACGCCGACATTTGGCTCGAAGTAGTTTGCATAAGTATCGTCAAAGAGCACAACTTTTTTCTTCGCATTTTGTACTGGTTTTACAGTACGATTTGCGAGTTCTTTTTTGAGGGTTGTGGTGGCGAATGGAGGCATTGGGCGACGGCGGTCGATACCGAGCATTTTTTCCATGACGACATTAACGCCGGGCAGCTTCATCATTGCGTTATTAATGTGAGCAAGCGGCCCTGCGACGAGTTTAGCTGTATCAGGCACACGACCCATGAGTTTATAACCGAGAGGCGTGCCATGTTCATCATGGTGCATCTGGAGTGTATCACTCTTAAGCTTGGCCATATCGACAGCGTTTGGACATTCGCTCTTACATGCTTTACATGCAAGACAAAGATCGAGAACCTTTTTGAGTCTCGTTGAAGCCAGACCGAGATTACCGAGTTGCTTTGACATCGCCAGACGTAGTGCATTAGCGCGACCACGTGTAGCGGTTTCTTCATCACGAAGCGCCATATATGAAGGACACATCGTGCCTGAACCAACTTTACGACATGCACCAACGCCGTTGCATTGCTCGACCGCTAACTGGAAACCGCCTTGATCGCGGTAGCTGTAGTTCGACTGAATTTCAGCAACACGGTATTGATCGCCATAGCGCAAGTTAGACACCATTGAAGGTGTATCAACGATCTTGCCGGGGTTCATGACGTTGGCTGGATCGAAGACGCCTTTAATTTGGCGGAATGCTTCGTAGATTTTTTCGCCGTAGTAGATCGGGATGAATTGACCACGCACGATACCGTCGCCGTGTTCACCAGCGAACGTACCGCCGTATTCGCAAACCTTTTTGAATGCTGCTTCAGCGATCTCGACCATCTTCTGACGTTGTTCATCATCGTGAAGATCGATCATCGGACGGAAGTGGATGACACCCACTGATGAGTGAGCGTACATACTTGTTTGCACGCCTTTTTCAGCACAAACCTGTTTAAGGTAAGCGATGTAGTCGCCGAGCACTTCAACGGGCACACAAGCATCTTCCACGAATGCTTGCCCTTTAACAGGGCCTTTCACGTTGGAGATTAGACCAAGCCCGAGCTTACGTACATCCCAAACATCCTGGATTTGTTTAGGGTCGGTACGAACATGCCAAGCGTAACCAATGCCCTTAGATTTCAGGTCTTCAGTCACCTCTAATATGCGCTTAGCTGCATCTTCTTTTGTTTCCGCAAAGATTTCGACAACTTGAATAGCTGCTGGTGCTTCAATTTTCTTTTCGGGATCATCTGGATGTGGTTCGATGAAGGTCGCCATGTGCTTGGTCGCTGGATTAACGATTGCTTCATCAAGCACGATCTTATCGAGTAATTCGACAGCTGATGGATTGTGCTTATTAATCTCAACAACAGCGCGAAGTGATTCGATATCGTCATCAAAGTGAACACAGCAAATTGCGGTTGCTTTAGGGAG
The DNA here is from genome assembly GCA_016350165.1 of Planctomycetota bacterium. GTDB lineage: Bacteria > Planctomycetota > Phycisphaerae > Phycisphaerales > Phycisphaeraceae > Poriferisphaera. The sequence continues at coordinate 2,231,856 of CP066225.1, forward strand.
AGGTGTGAGTTTAATTTTTGCTTCAAGTAGAACGCCGAGTGTACCTTCCGAGCCAATCATCAGATTGGTCATATTCCACTTACGATGCCCTGCATTATCACGACCACCAATTGGACCAGTGTAACCCGCCTCATCGACAAATTCATCGAGGTTGTAGCCGGAGACGCGGCGCATGACTTTTGGATAACGCTGCTTAATCTCTTCAGCATTCTCCTCAATAATGCGTCTAACACCACGATAGACCTGACTCTCACGTGTATCGACTTCCTCCTTAATTGACCACTCTTCTTCAGTAAGTGATTCGCAATCAAGAACAGTGCCGTCAGCAAGGACAAACTTACATGAGATGGTGGAGTCGATTGTTTTACCGTAGACGATCGAGCGTGTACCTGAGGTATTGTTACCGATCATGCCGCCGACAGTCGCGCGGCTACCGGTCGCTGGGTCTGGTGAAAAATGCATACCAAACTTTGCAAACTCAGCATTAATCCTGTCACGCACTGCACCTGGCTGAACACGTGCCCAACCTTCAGCTTCGTTGACTTCTAGAACCTTGTCCATGTACTTGGAAAAGTCGAGGACCATACCTTCGCCGAAGGTCTGACCAGAGAGACTTGTACCGCCACCACGCGATGTGATAGGAACACCAAACTTACCAGCAGTTTTCACTGCACGGACAGCATCACCTTCATCGACTGGAACGACGACACATGTTGGCATCATCTGATAGTGCGAAGCATCCGTTGCATAGATGCCACGTGTCATCAGGTCAAAAGTCACATCCCCGCGCACCGCTCCCCTTAGCTCACGTTCAAAATCAGCTATCTGCTCGCTTGTCATAGGCCTATCACTTTCTACAGCGGTCTATATCAACTATTTCCCATCACACTGCTGCCACGGCCCAATCATCCAGCATAATTGTAGCGAGATTTCACACCCCTGCTCTAAACGCAACAGAACCCACCAAGAATCCCCGTTTTTGCTCAATTATCCCTACTCAGCCACCAATATCGACTTCGAATTACCCCATAACTCACCATCATCCGCATGAACATCAAACACGACCTCATGCTCAACGCCCCAGTCCTTCTTCGTCTCTTCATCAACATCCATCCGCTCATCAATCTCCTGCCGCTCAGCCACTTCAAAATCCTGAATAATAAAATCAAAATACAGCTTCACAGTGATCCGCATGACATTACCATCTTGAAGTACCTGCTTAACCAGAATCGGCGCGTTCGATTTCTTATCCAACTTCTTATGATCCACTCTCAACCAACCATTAAGCTCGTACCCATGATCAACGATCACATGATCCAGAAACGCCAAACTATTCTCTGAAAACTCATTGTCATACGTCATCGCAGTCAAGGTCAATTCATCAAGTAAATGCTCAACACTTCGTTCAAACCGCATCCTCATTGGCAGCGTATCATCTTTAACGCCATACCCTTCAATCCACTCGCCATATTTCATTCCCAACAATTCTTTGCGTCCTTCATTTCCATCACGCCACTTACCAATCACCGCATGAACAATCAGCTCTTTACTTTCTTCCTCAAACAAATCTTCCCACTGCTTCATCACAGCCTGGCGCAACTTCACCGTCTTAAGATTGTTTGGTCCACTCTCCGGCGTACCCTGTCTTGCCGGCCAACGTCCTCCTCCCGGCGAGACCCACGTCACAAACAACATAAACCCAACGATCACCACTGAAGTAATCGCAACGATCCATCCCATTTTCACCCGTGAATTCTCTTTTTGCCCAGCCATAACACACACCAATACTCACAAAATTCATTCATACATTTACACACAATTACACGTAGCATCACAAACACGATCATAGAATCGCATCAATATAATTGAAACAACCTATCGCTCTATCATTTGAATTTTTGTGATATGCTGATCACCAGACCTTTCTAACCGATGATTAGATTCAACAATGATCGTCCAATACATTAAACTTCGCCCCATCTTCTACGCTTAGCAGCCAAGCTCATTCTGTTTGCACAAAATATTTTTCAGATTCTACCTTCAGCGTTCTCCCTACCTATTGCATCAAATGCCATATTTCAGAATCACACTCTACTCAACCATCAACTGAACCTAACCCCATCGCAACCACATAACTTACAACGCTTTCGCCCAAGCAATACCACACACATCTTGTACGCTTTCATTTTCAAAATTTGACAATTTCGCTCATTAATTAACTTTCAACAAGGCATTTAGGCAACTAAATTGAGCAACTTTTTCTTGATTATTACAACGCTATAGCTATTTTCAAGGCAAGGATAGGCAAATATGAATACACCATCTGCAAACATCAAGAACTGGCTCATCACTTCAATCCGTAACGGTAAATTCCCTCCCGGAACGCCTTTGCCAACACGCCATCAGCTCATGGCCCAATTCAACGTTGCACGCGCAACCGCCGATCGTGCCATCAATGATCTCATCAACGAATCATGGGCTTACTCAAGAAAAGGCTCAGGCACATTTGCTTCTATTCCCGAAGAAGCAGAACCTCGTCTTTATTTCGTTGACGCGTCACTCCCATTCGCACAACGCGTCGCTTCAGGACTCAACGGCAAAATCCCTTACGAAATGCTCTCCATCAGCGAGGTCAATGCACAACTCCCGCGCATCTCCCGACCCGGCTCGCGTGTCGTCTGGTATCTCCCTCATCAATACTCATACTACTTCATCAGCATTCTCGCCAACGCCTCCGTCCCACAAATGCTCATCAACCGCCACATCAAACGCTGCTCATACGTCATGACCGACACCATCAACTGCATCAATAACGCAGTTAAATCTATCCACACGCAACACCCCGACCTCAACTGGGGCCTGCTACTCCCGCCATTCAACACCGATTATTACTACTGGTACGAACGTGAGATCGCAATCTATCAAGCACTTGCAAATCTCAACATCGTTCCAAGTGTTTCTATTCGTTCAGAAGGTATCACACCTCACTCATACTGGCAGGCATCCGCACGTATGCTTGATCGAATCAACAAGCCTCAAATCATTTTTTGCCCGGAAATCCATCTCGCCACGCAGCTTTATTCACTCGCCTACGAACGCGACATCAAACTCGGCGACCAACTCTTCATGCTCCTCACCGACTATGAAGAAAACCTCCAACCCTCACACGGTCTCTACATGCTCGAAAACGATTGGGATGCCATGGCAGACGTCACCGCCAAATGGGCACTCACACAAGAACCAAAACTCGAACAGCACTACATCAACAGCCAACTCCACTCCGGAGAACCGCTACTCGTCTAACATTCAATTAGACTCATAACGACTCATAAACAAAAACTAGACTAATCAATGATTAGTCATCAAATAAATTTAACGTTTAGTAACACTCGGGTAATTAGTAAAAGGTTGATACAAAAATGACTTCGACAGACAAAGTAAAACTGGCCATCGTTGGCCTAGGCAATATCGCCAACATGCACCTCAAATCATGTGCCGAACTCAATAACGTCGATCTTGTCGCCGTCTGTGACGTCGACAAAGAGCTCGCTGACAAAACCGCACAAACACACGACTGCAAATCATTCTACGATCACAAAGAACTCTTCGATTCTAAGATCGCAGAAGCCGTCATCATCGCCACCCCCCACTTCCACCACACTCCCATCGCCATCGACGCGCACGCCGCCGGCCTCCATATCCTCTCTGAAAAACCACTCGGCGTCACCAAAGCTGACTGCGAAAAAATGCTCAACGCTCACACCGACAAATCAAAAATCTTCGCTGTCGTCTTCAACTTCCGAACATACCCTGCCTTCGTCAAAGCAAAAGAAATTCTCGCATCAGGTGAACTCGGCGAAATCCTTCGCGTCAACGTCACCGCTACCGATTGGCTCCGCACCAACGCTTACTACGAATCAGGCACTTGGCGTGCGAAATGGGCGACCGAAGGTGGCGGCGTCCTCGTCAACCAATGCCCGCACCATCTCGACCTCATGCAATGGCTCGCCGGCATGCCTTCTAAACTCTTCGCTGTCTGCAAGTTCGGGCATCATCACCCAATCGAGGTTGAAGACGATGTCGTTGCGACCTTCGAATATCCAAACGGTGCACTCGGCATCTTCACCACAACCACCGGCGAATGCCCCGGCCGCAACCGTATCGAAATCTCAACCGAGCGAGGCCTGCTCACTATCAACAACCTCACAGAGCTGACACTTCTTCGCAACGAAAAATCCGTTAAGGACACCCTCGAAAATGGCGGCGTCTGGGACAACCCTTGGCCATGGAAATGCGAAATCCCCGTCGCCCCAAACGACGATCTCTTCGCTCGCGCTCTTCGTCTGAATCTCAAATCATTCGCAGATGCAGTCCTCGGCAAGAGTGAGCCTCTCGCACACGCCCCAGAAGGCATGAACTCCGTCGAGCTCGCCAACGCGATGATCTACTCATCCCTCCTCAACCAGCCAGTCGAACTCCCAATCGACGCGCAAGCTTTCCAAGCCAAGTTCGATCAGCTCGTCGAACAATCACAGCCAGCTGCAACGTCATCCGCTTAAAGATCAAACCTCCATCTACCCCTTAGTTCGAGAAACGCCATGCTTTTATGGCCTGGCGTTTCTTCTTTTCCATAGCTTCATAACCATCCCTAAAATATTCCAGAGCAATCACCATGCCTTCCATTCTCTCCGCTTTCACCGACGAAGCATCCTCCTCCATCGACGCACAAATCACCGCCGCACAACGCGCCAATCTCACACACCTCGACCTACGCTCCATCGACGATTACAACATTACCAACCTCCCGCCTTATGTCGCAAAAGAAATCGCTGCCAAACTCAAAGCTGCAAACCTCTCCGTATGCATGTTCGGCTCACCTATCGGTAAAATCGACATCAACGACGATCTCAACATCGATATTGAAAAACTCAATCATCTCGCTGACCTCGCCCCCATCCTCGGCACCAACAAAGTCCGCATCTTCTCTTACTACAACAACGCCAACCTCCCCAAAGATCAATGGCAAGCTGAAGCCATGCACCGTCTCCATCAGCTCTCACTCGTTGCAGAAAAACGCGACATGGTTCTCTACCACGAAAATGAATCCGATATCTTCGGCGACCACCCCGACGACATCGTCACCATCTCATCACTCCGCTCAGACAACTTCAAACTCATTTACGACTTCGCAAACTTCCTCCGCACCTCCGCCACTCCCGATGAATCATGGTCCAAGCTCAAATCCATCACCGATTGCTTCCACCTAAAAGATCAGAAGCTCGACAATCAGCACACTCCCATCGGTCTCGGCGACACCAACTCACCAGCCATCCTTACAGAAGCCATCACCAACGGCTTCACAGGCCCCATCATCGTCGAACCTCACCTCACTCATTCCGAAGCCGTCCTCGCAACTCACTCCACCGGCACAGGCGACCTCTCACTCGCTTCACTTCCACCAGCCGAAACCTTCCACATCGCCGTCACAACCGCTCAGCAACTCCTCACCGATGCCGGCTGTACCATCGCCTAACCCCAAACACCTCTGCATATTCACAGTCATAATCCATCTGTTCCTCAGCTCAGCATCACGCTGAGCTTTTTTCTCATCATCTCCAAATCACACTTACCCAACTTACCAATCATCAGTGAACACACCTATTCGCGCAAGCGCCCTTGCAAATAAACCTCTGAAACTACTCAACACACCTTATTCATTCTGTATCAATAAAAGGTCATAATACACTTGTCTATGAGTAAGCATTGTTGTTTTACCTATTTTCTCAAAAGGCTTTATAAAACATCTATGTCATAAAAAACAACCCACGTCCAACCCAGCGTCAAGGGAAAGATACAGATGCTCGGACGTGCTGAAAAAAAATAACTAGTTAGGAGGAGAGAGACACGTGTGCTCTCCCCTGTTTGCGCACTTTTTTTATGTAAAGATCTTTTACATATAACGGAGAAGAAGAGATGAAAAAAGCAACATCATTATTTACCGCCGCAGTCGTCGCCGGCCTATCCACTACCGCTTCCGCTGATGTCCTCATCACCGGCATCATCGACGGTAGTGGCAGCTCACCCAAGGCAGTTGAAATCTACGTTACTGAAGACACTAACTTAGATGGCTGGGCAATTGAGAAAGAAGCAAATGGTGGTAGTAGCTGGGGCAATGCATATGCATTCACCTCAACTCTTTCTGCAGGTTTCTATTACCTCACACAAAACAACTCAACAAAAGCTGATCTTCTAGCACAGTTCGCTTCAGCTACCGACTCAAACACGATTGTTGATGGTAGTTTTGATGCCAATGGCAATGATGCTTTTCGTCTAGTTGACGATAACAGCAATGTCATTGATCAATTCGGCGACCCTTCAAACGTTTCTAGTGGTTTTGGCTGGAACTTCGCAGACAGCTTTGCTTATAGAAAAGATGGCGTTTCAACCAACGGCGGCGCTTTCGATGAAGCTAATTGGATCATTCCTGGTAAAGATTTCATCGACAACAACGGCGGCGACGATACGCTCGCACCTCTCGGCTCATTCGCCATCCCTGAACCAGCCTCACTCGCACTCATCGCACTCGGCGGCCTCGCCATGATCTCACGACGCAAATAAACCTCACCCAACTAACAATTTATACTTCTCTGACAGCGGCGTAACACTACGTCGCTGTTTTTCTTTTCAATCTCGACCAATCTTCCCTCCCACGACACGTCCCAGCGCCTTTCACACAAACCCAACATCATTTGCTAACAATCGCGCCGTACTCTTCACACTCCTAAGAACGAGAGCCGTGCTCTCACTTTTCAATGACTAAAAAACGGAGAGAAACGATGAAATTTGCAAAATCATCACTACTGATTGCTTCACTCGCAATCGCTGGAACTACTACTGCTGACGTCATGATCAACGAAGTTATGATTAATCCAGACGGCAATGACCCAGCAACAACCTCACTTGAACTTAAAGGCACAGCTGGCGAGTCCTTCAGCGGCGTCTTCGTCGGCCTCGATGCAGACAGCGGCAAACAAGGTACGCTCAACAACTTACCAATGCCTGTTTCAGGTACATTCGATGCCAACGGTCTCCTCACCGTCACGATCAATGACATCGAAAACCCTTCAGTAACACTCATCCTCGTCGATAACTTTACCGACGCAGGTAAAGAACTTACTGCTGACAACATCGCTGACTTTGGTATCACCACTGTCTACGACGCAATCGGTACTGCAGACAAAGATTCAGACCAACAGTACCTCCTCGGTGCAGCACTTGGTGGTGCAGACTTTACCTTCAGTGGCATCAACGATCACGACGACGAACCTATCTTCGCATTCCGTAACGGAACAACCAACGAATGGTACTCCATCGTTGAACACAACGACACAGGCGAATTAGCCGTCTTCGACATCGATGCAAACATCATCGACAACGCAACATTCTCAGCTGACCCTACCGTCAACACATTCGGCGCAGTAAACCCAACCCTCGTCCCAGAGCCTGCGTCACTCGCACTGCTCGGCCTCGGCGGTCTTGCAATGCTTCGTCGTCGCAAATAATGCAATCATCTAACTAACTGTTAGTTGCAAACATATAAAAGCAGCAGCGTACATTCACGCTGCTGCTTTTCTTATCAATAAACTCAATCTCACTCCGACCCTTCACCCCTTTTACGAATCAAATCAAGCGTAAACTCCATCACATCATCTCGCCCCGCCTTATCACTCTCCAAACTCTGCTTTACCTCATAGTCAGGCAACACCCCCTGACCAAACTGTACATCATCACCCACATATTCATTGTACTTATAAGCCACATACCCTCTTAATCCCGATTGCGGCAACGTAAAATAGATGTTGTCAATATAACACTTCAACGCGCCGCTCGTCTCTTCACCAATCAAAGTACCAATCCCATAGTGTTTAATTGGCACACAGAAATCCATCCCCGCCGACGCCGTTCCCTCATTCGCAAGCACATAAACCTCACCCTCAAACCGATTCATCAAATTCTTCTTTGGATAATTCGTACTACATGTATAACGAACCAACTTCCCAAGATGATTTCGGTATCGATACAAATGTGGCCGCTGCGCAAGACTCTGTTCAGACACACGTAACGTAATCCTATCGATTACCTTCCAAGGTTTATCCGCAAGATAATTAATAACCATATCACCCAACCCCGAATTTCCACCACGATTCTTACGCAAATCAACAATCAAATGCTTCACACCCTCCGCTTTCATCTTCATAAACGCATTTACTGTCTGTCGTTCAAATTTCAACTTACTCTCAAAACCATCAATCACCATGAGCCCCGTCCTCTCACCATCAAATTCATCCAACACACGAAAATGAATCGGCCCTTCATTGTTTTGTTTCCCACTCCCCTTACTTTGCTTCATATTCCAACCAACACAGTTAACCGCTGGCAACCGGTACTCACGCTCCTCACCATTTTTATCCTTTAAAACCAGTGGTATATAGTCTTCGCCAGCAAATTCTTTAGTCAACCAAAAGGACATGACATAAGTTTTTCTAAGCCGCCTCAAATTCCCCTCCCGTCTTCCTTCACGCGGACACCAATACGCCAATTCTTTCATAAACGTATCAGCATCCTTCTCACCAATCTTCACAACCTCAAGCCCCCGTGGCAGTTCTGCATCACCTTCATAATCCCAAAACAAAACCTTCCCATCACTCACACTCAATCCCATCTGAAAAATCATCCCATTATTAATTCGCCACCACCAACCCTTCTTTGCCAACAGACCCAAGTGATCATTCAATAACCCCGATGTATATCTGCTGCAAACAACAAAAAAATCATCAACAGGCATTCCTTCCCCCGCCTCGTCCACAGCTTTATACATCACATCTTTCAGCTGCGCATATTCTTCTTCACCAATATACGCCCAAGGCTTCACATGCACTTCCTCAATCGTCTTCACTAAAAAGTCGCAGTCTTCCTTCATCATCGCCTGCGTCATCCACACCCCTTCTTTAAAACCCGCAACATTCTCAACTTTTTCATCAACCTGTCTTAATTTCTTCAGTACATTCGTAACTGGATTATCACCATCTTCAGCATGCACATTGATCGCGCCCACCACCATCAACACAATCATCATAAATTTGATTATTAAATTCAAAGAAATGCAGCGCATGATTAGACCTCCAGAAAAAAGCTAAAGCCGCCCGTTAAAAAGTTCAACGTATCATACTCAAATCAGTATCACATCGCTTCGATATATTCGTAGCCGCGCGCACGTTTTCATCGATTTGAAATTCTTACACGCATTCAAAGCGCACAAAAGTGACGCGTACCACAACAGTACCCTTTCTCGAAACTGCTCAAAAGTGCTATAAACTCGTTCGAAACTCAACAAAACCCCCTCAAACTGCTCCAAAACCGCTCAAAACCCCACAATGCACTTTCATTTCGTGCGCGCAAAATCAAACCAACCCCATTCACCCAACCGCATGTCCAAGCAATACTTAGACTTTTTGTGCGCGCGCTTTGAGTTAACCCCATTTCAACTCGTGCGCGAGCAGCCCTCTCTTCCGCCATTAGTTGCTGTGTAGATTTTCATATCAAAACGTGCGCGCCTCACGACTAAATCGCGCAAGTTTCGATGACCTCACTGACAAGGCATCAATCATCTCAGCAACATTCTTCTCCTGTGTTTTCATTGACCGCACCACCGGCGATATCCCAAACAACAACTCCCGCGACACCAGATAACTATGCGGCAGCGCTTCAATCAAATGATTGAATTTCATCAAATTCGTGTTCCCCGCGCATACCTCTGAAATCAATATCTCATGAATCGCAACAACTTTACATCGGTCCAAATGCTTTACACCCATGTACTGCCACGTCGCAAACTGATCGCGCTCAACATACTCATCAAAATACAACTTGTAATCATCAAAACTCAAATCCGCAGGTAACTCCGCCGCACCTGCCTGCTGCGCAATCAGACAATCTTTCACCACCTCTTCATACGCAAGCGGAAACCTTTTAAGTCCTTCACACAAAACAAGTTTCTGCTCTTCAGAAAATAAACCCCCATCAACCGCCTTCTGCAAAGGGTCCAAAATATAATCATCCGTCAAATTAATTCGCGTTCTTTGACTTTCAAAACTCGCTTCATTTTTAAGTGAATCCGCAAGTTGCATGATCTTTAAAAGATTGTCTACTGCTGCATCTTTTTGGTCGTGATGCATATTGACAAGGTATTGCAGATAAACAAGTTTCGCGCCATTTTTAATGTCATTCAAATGCAATAATTGTGCGCCGTAAACATCACGTAAATCAAAATCATAATGCACCGGCCCGCGATTCTGCTCCGCATTAATCGCCTTAAGAAATTGCTGATTCTGATTCAGCACCGTTTGCGCTATGTACAACTCTTCATCACTCCCAACCTGGCCCACGCGCGTAAATGCGGACGCGACCGAATTAAACACATATAACTGCGATGTAAGCTCATGATCGATATAGATTTGTGAAACAATTTCGCCCAAAACCAAACCATTTCTCGCATCTTCTGCGCACACAATCTCGTTTAGATGCGCGCGATTTTTCTCAAGCATCAAATCAATTTTCCGCTCCGCATATACATAAATTCCAATCCGCCAAAACGTGATCAGCAATATCGGAATCAAAACAATCATCATGTACGGCCACTGTTGCCGTACATGAATCCTCTTAAAAAAATCAACCATTCCAACGTGTTGTGCGCGCATGATAAGCTCCCGGTTACAAACTTCATATCACTCGCTCTTCTATGCATTTAGAACATTTGCGCGCACAAGGTAGGTATGCGTTCGTGCGTTATTAAAATGCGGTGCGCGTTTTATTGTTCTCATCTATAAAGACGTTCGTAAATGTCATTCTTGCATCTTAAATCACATTTTTTTGAACATCTTTCACTCTTCTTCAGTTTCTGTAATCAACTCCAGATATAACTCTTGTTTCTCTTTAAGTTTATCGTAGTAAGCCTGTGTATTCTGTGGATGTAGCTCAAGTAGAATATCATTAACTTTCCCCTGTTTTTCAGATGGAAAACTGATCGCAGTCACCACATCCGTATCCGAAACGGATTTCCCGAAGACCTGATAACTTTCTACGTCATAAGCATTTGCACGATTATCTGTTCGATCGTGGCCGGGTGTGTAAATGAGATAACCGTTATTAGTATGCAGATATTTGTATTGCGTTGGTTCTTCTGGAGTCAATTCATACGAATACGGATCGGTTGGCACTTTTTCAATATAGACTGGAACCAGTTCTAATAATGTATTAGGTAACAGGGCATGTTGAGTATCAGCTTGAGTACTCATTTGTATTGAATTTACATCTCTATTCGCTAGATAGAATCGCTCGACAGCGATAGCGAGTTGAAGTGTATTTTGTTTTTGATTGAGTTCGACAATTGATTTGTAAATACTATTAAATGAGATGTATGACATGCGTGTATGAATGTTTAACAAGACAAATTCTTTTTCAATATGTTGTTCAATACTCTTGTAGTTTGGGTGGATAGATTTTAGTTTTTCCTCAGCGAGAAGTTGCGCTTCAAGTGTAGAAATTATGTCAGTTTTGAGCATGCCGAGATGCTGTTGCATTTCGTATAGTTGTTTGTATTCAGTTGTTTTATTGTCGAACTCCATCTTTTTGGCCATACGTTCAGGCTGATTTATTGCGAGGTCAAAATAATTGAGCATGAGCGTGGTTTGTGTACGGTGTGCGTGAAGCGCGGTTTGCTGTACAGGAATTGGGGTTGTGAGTTTGTAAAGGGTTTGGAGTTGCGCATCATTGTAGATGTGTTGACGAAGGCCTCGCTCTATTTCGGTGTTGAGACATGAGTAAATGATGTTTTGATAAATGACTGCATAGGCACCGAGATCATTTTCAAGTGATTGGGCTAACTTGTGAATAGACTCAAGCGCACGAAGCGATTCGTTTGGTTTATTATCATGAACGGCTAGCCAATGATAGAGAGCGAGGTGCTTGATTGCGTTTCTGATCTTTTTAAGATGAAACGGATAACTATAGCTTGTAATGTTGGGGTCGATTGGCCAAAAGTTTTGCTGATGAGCTGGGAGATTGAGGAGCGCATCGATATTTGTTTTTTGGCGATTTAAGTAGTCGCGTGCAGCTTGGATGAGCTGCGGTGGTGGTGGCTGGTGATTGGCTGCCCAGTCAGTGGGTGCTTCGTGATCTAAGAATGGGAGGAGCGTGTTGATGTATTGCTGATTCGATTGCGCTTCTACGGTTTTAAGGTTGTTGTCCTGTTCGAACTGGTGTTGGGTTTGCTGAAGTTTGTCGAAGTGAAAGCTCAGGTATTGAGTGAGGTTTGGCCCTTGCAGTTGCTCGGTTTTATTGATGTAGTCTTGAACGGTGAGGAGATTATTGGGGAGTTGCGTACGGAGTGTTTGGGTGAGCGAGTCGATTTTGCTGTTGAGATGATGATGCCAAAAGAAGTAGATAGCGATGAGAATGATGAGTAAATAACGCTTGCGAAAGAAAGGACGCTTCTTTTTTTGTGGCTTAGCGAGATTTGGTGTCTCTGATTTTTCAGCTTGCTTTTCAGTCATTATTTGCCCTGGATTAATCGTGATGTTTGTTATTGCTAAGTTTGGTGCGCATCGAGGTTTCATTGATAATCGCGTTGATCTTGCAGAATTTTGTCGCGGTCTATTTGTGTTGGAAAGAGGTGGAGTTCAAGGAGGATATTTTGTGATTGCAGCTCGGTGGTGCGTGAGTGGATATGGTAGTTGAGATGGGTATGCCAAAGGATGTAAGCAGGGGTCAGGATGTATATAAGAATACTTGTCATGCAACTGCTCCACGGAAAGTTTGCCTGCAATGATTTCTATCTATGGTAGCAGATGTGGTGATGCAGGAATGAGAAAACATCGCTGCGAAGTTGAGGATGTGTGGTGTTTTTTGAAAAGAGGATTATGTTATTGATTGGCAGGTGGTTCTTTTAGGTAGTGGGGGATGAGCTGGCTGTTGTCTTCGGGATATTTGTTGTGGTCGAGGAAGTAACGATGCTCAGCGATGGTGATGAGGAGTTCGTTATGGAGGCTTAGGTGTTGTTGATGTTTAGGGTAGATGGCTGAGAAGATGGGGGTGAGGCCCCGTATGACGATGCAGCGTGATGAAACGTTGTCGGTGGTTTCAAGATACTTGTCGACCCAGGTGAAGTTAAAATCGTTTTTGCTGAGTTGAAGGTTGAGCTGATGATAGAGGTTGTAGATGTGATAACGATCGATGTGTTTGATGTAGGTGTACTTCCACAAGATCGCGGAGGTATTGATGTTGTAGTATTGCACTGCGCGATTGGACCCGAGTAAATCAGGATTATGAATGACTTGGCGGGCGGTGTTGTATTCGTAGTCAAGGCAGTATTGAAATGTTTGCTTTGGATCAGGTGGATCGGCTTGAAGAGCTTGTTGGATTTGGATGAGATGAGTGGCAGTGAAAAGGTTGTTTAGAATGGCGTCGGTGATAAGTGGTTCGATGTGCCTAAAGAAAATAGCACGGCGGACGAATTGAGACATGGTGTTGGGTTCGTGAAGAAGCGAATGCTGAAGTTGAATGATTGAGAGGATGTCGTTGGTGGCGAGTTGTGGTTGGTTGTTTTGGAAATAAAGAAAAGCGCGGAGGTGATAAAGCTTGGTGGCAGCATTGATGTAGCCGAGATGTGGTGTGAGGATGCTGAAGGGCGCGTTGTAATCACCTGCGTAACGAACGGGACCTTGATAAGTGAGTGACTGGAATTGATCGAGGTATTGCTTGTTGTGATCGAGGAGTTTTTGGATGGCTGTTCGGTATATCGGGGCGAGGGGCGTGGCAATTGCGAGGACTTGGTTGGCATCTGAATCGTAGAAAGGCACATTGGCGGTGAGATCGACTGGGGTTTGGATGGGCGAAAGGATGTTGTTGTAGTCGTGGTAAATGTCGGTGCTTGCAAGTGAGTCGTAAGTTTGGTTGAGTTGATTGGATGTGGGGAGGTGCGCGATTTTGCTTAGCATTTTTTGAGCACGGAGATAGTAGAAGATATGCAGGCCGAGGTATAGAAGAATGAGCGCGAGGATGCAGGGGATGAGGAACTTGAGGAATTTGTAGAAGCGACGTTTACGGAGTTCCCAAAGTTCGCGGTAAGTGAAGGTATTTTGCTGAGGGATGGTGATGGTTTTGGTTGCTGGCTCGGATTGTGACATGGGTGACTCCGCTTAAGGGTTGCTTAATCTAAAGACGTAAACGGAGCGAGGTTGTTGCAGGGATGGGTGCGCGGGGATGCATAAAAAAAACTGCGACTTGGGGGAGTCGCAGCGTTTGATATTGATTTTTATGTTTTGGATTATGCGATTGGTGCGCGTTTGAGGGTGCGTTTGATGCGATCGACGAGTTCTTTTGGTGTGACGGCTGAGGCTTCTGTTGGAAGAAGGATTGGCGCGTTTTCGTCAATTTGGCGTTGCATGCGCTGGGTTGCGGTGATGACGGTGGAGTGTGTCTTGCGACCCATAGCGGTTGCGATTTCTGGGTAGGACATTGAGGTGAGGTTGCGAGCGAGGTAGATGGCGATGGATCGTGCGAGGACGATGTGTTTATTACGTGAGGTGCCTAGGATTTTGGCTTGCTCGATTTCGAGTTCGACTGAGACGGTATCAACGATATCGTTGAAGCGGATTGGCTTGCGACGTTGGCCGGTCTTTTCTTCAGCTTCGAAGAGACGGTTGATGAGGGCGTGACCGACTGGGTCGAGGAGACCACCGGAGCGTGAGCCGCCGAGTGAGGCGAATGCATGAAGCTTGGTGAGCAGGCCTTCAATTTCACGGACGGAGCCATCGGCACGCATGGCGAGTTCGCGAGCGGCTGATGGTTGAATGATCATCTGACGACGATCAGCGAGTGCGCGGACGATGCGGATGCGTGTTTCTTCGTCAGGTTCATGGATCTGAACAACCATGCCACGAACGCAGCGAGAGACGAGCGCTTCGGTGAATTGCTTGATGAGTTTGGGGTGTGAGTCTGAAGCGAGGACAACGTTGGACCCTGAGAGTTCGATGTGGTCGAAACAGTGCAGGAATTCTTGTTGAGTTGATGATTTATTTGCGATGAAGTGGATGTCATCGACGGCGAGCAGGTCCATTTGTCTCATGCGACGACGGAACTGATCGAGTTTGTTTGTTCGAACGGCGGTGATGTATTCGTTGGTGAATTGTTCGCCGGTGCAGTAGTGGACTTTGGCTTGTGGGTTGCGAGAGCGGTATTTGTTGACGATACCTTGGAGGAGGTGAGTTTTGCCGAGGCCGCAGCCGCCGTGAATGAAGAGTGGTGTGCCTGCGATGGTTGCATCATCTTCGGCGACACGTGAAGCGGCGGAGTATGCGAGTTCGTTTGATGGGCCCACGACGAAGGTGTCGAGAGAGTGGCGGAGCTTGCGTGAGAAGGAAGGGGCTGCTGAGGTTGGTCGTGGCATGACGACGGTGTTGTGTGCTGTGGCTTGTGGTGTGTGAGGGAGGTTTGGCGTTGGCGGTTGGTTGGTGAGGTGTTGTGGGGCTGGGGCTTGATGAGGCGGCGAGGTGGTCATGCGTGAGCCGATGGGGGCTGGCGCGAAGTTTGCGGCGGTGTTATGATGCGCGGGTGCTGGTTCGTTGGATGAGGATTGTGGTGCAGCGGCTGCACGATTGAAGCATTCTGGGTCTACACAGACGTTTAGTTCAAAGTCCGCACCGATTTCTGATGATGCAGCGTTATGAAGGTCTTGCTCGAAGTTGCGGCCGATCCAGTCAGCGACGAAGCGGTTCGGGACGTTGACGGTGAGGCGTCGATCGTTTGGCTCGTAATTGAAGTGAGCGGATTGATCGAACCACATCGCGAACTTTCGTTGGCCGAGGGATTCAGCGAGCCGTTCTGCGATACGCGCAGTGACAGCGTAGGATGTTGACGTGATGGAACTCACCGAGCAACCTTTATCGTAGAGTAACGGGTCACGAACTTACGAGGTGACCGTTTGTTACATCAAGGTGCATTCACGGAAGCGTGTATGCTGAGAAATCGTAATTGTGTGGCTCCATCCAACGACCGCCTGATCGATTGTGCCTGGGTGATGCGACTGAAGTAGTGAGCAGGAAGCTCGAACTAAGAAGGGTCGCAGTAATGTTTGGACCGGGTTGCCGCGAGGGCGAGCATCACCAAACGAGTGGCACGAGAGCAAGATGGTTATGTAAATAAGAGACGGTTTCGAAATTGATTGAAGTTTTAACATGATCAATCTAGTCGATGTTATAGACTTCAAGTGAATTTCAATTTCAAAGATGCGTCATACATGACCTGCTCTGCAGCGGAGTAGTCGTCCTAACTACCGAAGAAGAATTTACGTGGGCGCAAGTCTCACATCAACCGCTTGCGGACTTTAGTTTGCTCTTGATTTTTTCATCGTTGCGTTAGATAAGGGTTTAGAAGAAAAAAGTTTTTTTATCCACGCAGTTTTACACAAGAAAGTCACGTGTGGATATGGGGAAAAGAAAGTGAACAACTTTCATTATTTGTCTATTTTTTCAGTATAAATCAGCGCATTCTTGACGCCGGTCTGTACAAACCCCAATGAGTGGTAGAGTTTAAGAGCAGGTACGTTGTTTTGATCGACTGCGAGCATAAGTTTTCGTTGTGCTTCGTAAGCGGCGAGATGTAAGCCCCATGAAAGAATTGGTTTTGAGAAGCCTTTGCGTCGGTGAGATTTTGCGATTCCGAAATAGACGAGTTCAGCAGATTGTTGTTTGCCTAGTTTCGAGATGAGCATAACTGCGAAGGGTTGGTCATTTTGCGTAAAGACGTGCCACATGTTTGGGTCGAAGGCACCGGTTGCTTTGTGACCTTCGATAATGTCATCGATGTTTCGGATTCCGAGGAGGCCGGGACAGTCGAGTGTGTCTTGATATGAATCGAGGATGGCTTGTTTGAATAGGGGGAGTGTTTGATCTGAGTAGGTGTGAGCCTGAATGTTCTGATCGGAGAACGGTATGGGAGGTAGTGCATCTATATAGTCGGTGCGTTTATGCATGTAGGCGAGTGATGCGAGGGGGAAAAAGCCGGTGTTTCGGAGGGCAGTGTTTTCTTGAGACTGCGCGGGGTCGAGGAGGGACTGATAGAAATTGATATTTGATTGTGGCTTACTTGCGAGGTGATCGATCATCGAACGGATAAGGATTTCGAGGATGGTACGTTGCTTGCGCGTGGGTGTGGGTGAGATAAAGAGCATGCCTGAGTGGCCGGGCATGGGGATCAGGAGAATCGAAGCGAGAATTTGGGAGTGTGACTGGTGTTGGGAATTTGTGGAATTTTGGGGTTTTGCGACCCATAGGTGGTCTAGAGAATAGCCTGCGGAGTGGGAGTAAGCGATCATCTGGTCGACGCGAGGGTCGTTGGGTGAATTTGTGCCAAGAATGAGGATGGCGATGGCAGAACGTATCTCATGCGACATTGCGGGGGCACAGTGGACGCCAAATTCGTCGTTAGATGTTGTATTTTCAGTACTTACGGACGTCATGATGTCTCTTTTCTGGATAAAGATGATAGGCGTCGTGTATCCCCGAAGCGTCCACAGGCGGATGTCAAGAAAAAACGTCTTAACTGTCTACGTTATAAATAATTGACCACTGTTCTGGTGATCGTACAATGGGGGCATAATCGTTCAACCGATATGGCTACGTAATGCTGAGTCAGCATGGCCCTGCACATGAGGGTATCGTGTTTTGATAGGTAGTGGTAGGCTATGAGGTTGAAAAAGATTGGTCTGATTCGGTCGTGTCGAGTGCATGCGACTGAAGAATGCGAACAAGATAGAAGCATCAGCATCAGAAGTTCGAGGTAATAATGAAGACGACTTTTGCTTTCGTAACGGTGCTGGCCGCGACACTTTGCCTGCTTACGAGCGGCTTTGTATCCAGCGTCCAGGCATATCCCCAGCCAGCGATTGTCAGTTCATCCTGGCAGCTTGATTTTGATTACGAAACTCCTAAGCCAATTGCGGTGAAGGATGGTTTGGGTCGTATTCATTGGTACTGGTACATGACCTACACTGTTGAGAACCACAGTGGTAAGAAACGTTTCCTTTCACCTGAAGTAACGATCGCGACTGATTCAGGCAAGATCATTACAGCAGGTCGTAAGGTACCTTCGAATGTATTTAATGCAGTGAAGGCAGCTGAAGGCAACTCTTTGCTGATCGATCCGCTGCTGGTTGTTGATGAGATTCTTGAAGGTAGCGATTACGCTAAGGAATCTGTTGCGATCTGGCCTGCGTTTGAAGAAGACGTTGATGAGTTCCGCGTGTTTGTTGGCGGTATTTCAGGCGAATCAGCATACGTTGTGAATCCAATCACGAAAGATCGTGTACGTCTTCGCCGCTCAAAGATGATGACCTTTGATACACCTGGTAATGTTCTTTCACCTAAGAATCAGCCAGTGATCTTGAAGGTTGATACAGAAGTGATGCGATAAGGCATACAAAGCGAGGTGGGTTACAAGGACTATTAAAAACGCTGCTCTTTTGAGCAGCGTTTTTTTTGTGGTTGAATTTTGCGTGATTATTTACGCGTGTTTTTGCTGCATGTATGCGAAGACTTCTTCTGCGATGCGTTTGTATATTGGTTTTGCATCATCAGCACTAATGGGGAGGATGAGTGAGATGACGAAGTTTGTCTTACCATCGTCAACGATCATGCAATCACCTGACCAGTAGCTGAACCAGCCGGTTTTGTGATAAGCCATGGCGTTGCTTGGAAGACCGAGTGCGAGTTTGGATTTATCGAGTTGGCGGCCGAGGAAAGTCATCATTTGCAATGAGACCCAAGGCGACTCGAATTGATTGGTTGCGATGCGATAAAGAAAATCGGTTGTATGAAGCGCGCATGTCATGGTTGAGGGAACGTCGGCGTAACCTTCGTCTTCTTTTGAGCGTGAGAGATATTTGCGTGTGACTTCGGAGCCTTTGTAGTTGTACTTGTGAAGGGTCGCATCAATGCGTGGACGCTGAGCTAAGTCGATACAGCAGTTTGCGGCAGCGTTGTCGGAACGCGTGATCATAAGATCAAGGAGGTAGCCGATGGTGACTATGTCGCCTGCAGCGAGAAGTGGGCGTGGGTCGGTTGGAATTTCTTTTGAACGATCAACATCGTTAGGCGATTCAACGGTAACTTGCTGATCGAGAGAGTAGACCCCTTGCTCGATGAGTGAGAGGAGTGTACCTGCTACGTACATTTTGTAGATGCTACATGGGTAGATGAAGTTGTCGGGAGAGACGCCTGCGAATTCTGGTTGAGGTGTGTTTAAGTCAACGACTGCGAGTGAAATTTCTTCAACGCCATCTTCGCCAACGTCGAAAGAATGAAGCAGGTCGAGTTCACTACAAAGCTGTTCGAGTTTTTCGGTGAGTTTATAGTCGACAGTGTAATCGGCGGGCAACTTCATCTTGGATGTACCTTTTTCCATGATTGGATTCCATGCTAAAGGGGATACGCGCACGAGCGATCCGGAAGAACAAACGACCACTGGAGAGGCTATTTTAGCAGTATGGATTTAAGATGTAAGCGCGAAGGTGTTGGAATTAGAAGTGTGCTAATTCCAGAGGATGGCGGTGCGATAACGGACGTCGTCGCCGACGATAGCATCGTCGATTTGGATGTGGTGGGCGAAACGCTTGAGTTGGTTGAGGTCGAAATCAAGAGGAATTAGAAAAGCGATCTGTGAAGCGCATGAAGCGGCAGCTTGAAGGAGTTGATGAGCGGGGGGCGAGAAGTCGTCGAGCGTAATGAGAGAATTTTTCACTTCCTGAATTGCGTTATAGGGCGGATCTAAGATGACGGCATCGAACTCACGCTGCTTGGCTTCGCGCATGATATGACGGGGATCGCCGGTAATGAAGGTGAGGTTGTCTTGAATGCCATAGATTTTTGCATTGTGCTTGGCGAGTTCGATGCGCTCGGCTGAGGTATCGATACAGACGACTTGTTTACCTGCACGAGCACATGCGATTGCGGACATACCGAGCCCTGTGAATGCATCAAGAACACGATCGCCACGGATACGAGAAGCGAGTTCATTGGAGACACGTTCAGGCTTAGCGCTGATTAGACCGTTACGATCGACCATGATGCCATAGTCGAAGAGTTCGAAGTACTCGTAACGAAGGTCCCAGAATGTCTGGAGTTTATCGCCAAACGGGCATGAAACCATGCCGGGCTTGCCGATGATGTAGTGTTGATCCTCAACCATATCCCTGAACCGATAATCGTGAAGTGACCCCCTAGTCATAACCACTTGAAGAGATATCGGTTTGGGAAGGCCAATAACATCGGAAAATAAAGGGGAAAATGCAGATCAGACCGTATCTGCAACAAGAATGCGAGGGAAAGATTCGTGGTCCGAGAGGACGTGTTCGTTTTCGTAACGATTGGTATTACGAACTAACTCACGGATAGGCTTGTCGTGGACAGCAGCCATTTCAAGAGCGATCTGGCCGGGCGTGTTGATAAGATCCCTGCCCCGCTCAATTAGTGATGTGAGGAATTGAAGACCATCTTCGCCGCCACGTAAAGCGATTTCTGGTTCATACTCTTTGACATTGCGCTCAAGCTCGGACCACTCGCTGTCAGGGATGTATGGTGGATTGCTGACGAGGTAATCAAAACGTTCGCCTTGGAGAGGTTCGAGGAGATCACCTTGTCGGAAGTCAATACGGTCTGCGACGCCATGCTTTTCAGCGTTGCGCTTTGCGACTTTGAGTGCAGCTTCACTGATGTCTGTCGCAATTACGCGTGAATCTTTGATCTGTTTCGCAAGGCAAATCGCGATAATACCGGAACCGGTGCAGACGTCAGCGATCACTGGTTTTGTAAGACCTGGTGCGACACGAGCGTGTTGAATAACGTGTTCAACAAGTGTTTCAGTGCTTGGACGAGGAATGAGGGTATCGCGTGTAACTTCGAACATCATGGAGAAGAAAGGCGCTTGTCCAACGAGGTAATCGACGGGTTCGTGTTCGCATGCACGTTCAACAAGATCACGAAAAGCAGCGCGTTCAAGTTCAGTGGCTGGGCGTTCTGGGTCCATGTAAAGGCGCAGACGTTCACAGTTGAGAATATGCGCGAGGAGCATCTCAGCAGAAAGGCGCGGATGATCGATGCCTTTCTTTTCGAAGTGCTGAGTAGTCCAGCGAATGAGAGCTTGGGATGTCCAAATCTTTAAGGTGCCCATGGGTTATATGATACCCATAAAATCGAATGAACTCACTCTGGATTACATGTTGAAATCATGAAGATATGACATAGGCACGTCAGTGGGATGAATGTCGGGTTGGTAGATAAGTTTGGTTATTGGTTCGGGAATCGAAATATGCAAGGGGTTTTGTGGGGTGCTCCGATGAAATGACGGGGTTGTTGTGCCGGGGGATTAGTCGATAATTTGCGGAGCGAATGACAATGAATCGGGTCGTTTTTACATTTGGTTTGCTGATCATGCTGATGGTTACATTTTTTTTATACACTTCTGCGAATGCGTGCACTGAATTTATTGTAAAGGCTGATGATGGTGTGAATGTGGTGGGGCGATCGATGGAATTTGGCTTTGATTTGAAGAGTCAGGTTGTGGTGCAGCCGCGCGGTGATGAGTTTACGATGCCTGAAGTTGAAGGGCAGGAAGGGATGCATTGGGAGAATAAGTTTGGGTATGCATACTTGAATGGCAATGAAACAACTGTAATTGCGGATGGTATGAATGAGAAGGGGTTGTCGGTAGGTTGTTTGTATATGCCTGAGTATGCGGTGTATCAGAAGGTCAATAAAACGAATGCTGATCGGGCGATACCAAATGATTTACTGGGACATTGGCTGCTTGGGAATTTTGAGCGTGTTGATGAGATTAAGAAGCAGTTGCCTGAGATGATTGTGTATGGCCATGAAGTTGAGTGGGTGGGTGGCGAGCTGCCGCTGCATTACTCGGTGTACGAAAGAAGTGGGAAGGGAATTGTGATTGAATATACGAAGGACGGTTTGCGAATTTATGACAATGAGATTGGGGTGATGACAAATTCGCCGCCGTTTGATTGGCATTTAGAAAATCTGCAGAATTATCTTGGTTTGAAGTCGAATAATCCTGAAGCTGAGAAGGTTGATAAATATTTAGTGAAGCCTGCTGGTCAGGGTTTTGGCATGATTGGATTGCCGGGCGATTATACGCCGCCGTCACGATTGGTGAGGGTATTGGCATTGCGATCGGCTTCTGATAAAGTTGACGATGAATATGAAGCGGCGAACCTTGCACTGCATTTATTGAACACAGTTGATATACCGAAGGGGACAGTGAGGCCTGCAAAGAATGAGAAACAGGATCATTTTGATTACACGCAGTGGATTGTGATCAAGGATCTGAAAAATCTGAAGCTTTATTACAGAACCTATTCATCGATTAGTGTTCAGATGATTGATTTGATGAAGATTGATTTTGAAAAAGAGAGTGGTGTGAGGAAAATTTCGCTTACGGAGAAGCCTATTGTTGTTGAGCAGACGTGGAAGGTAATGGAAGCGGTAAAGTAGTTTGAGAGAAGCTTCATGATGATCCCACTAGACCGGAAGGGGCAAGAGCATTACTATTAATACATGCATGTGGCGTTATTAACCAATACGGCTTGGATTGATGAGGAACTCGCGATTCTGAAGCACCTGATTGTGGGGCTGATTGATGAGCGTGTGCGTGTGACGCAGGTTGTTCCGGAGTCTATTCGTGAGTCAGAATTTACGCCGTTTGTTAAGCATGTGAAGTGGAATGAGGTTCGCACAAAGTCGCGATTGATATCGCGAATGCTGAACCGGTTGCATATCAGTCAGATTACACCGTCATTGAAACCGATGGGTTTGGATTTGATTCACGCGTTAGATGGACGCATGTGGCATGGGGCTGCTTATATTGCGAGGAAACTTGATTTACCGCTAGTTTTGAGTGCATCATCGTTTTTTGATCTTGAGACAGCGCGGTCGATACGTGGGCGGGTTGATTCAGAACGTACGGTAATTACTGCTGCGACGTTGCCGTTGTCTGCAGCAATTGAACGAGCGGTGCATAACAAGATACCTGTGCAGTTGGTGCCGACGGGGATTTATCGTGCGACACAACATGAGCACCATGACCCGGTTGGTACTTCACCTTCTGCGATTATTTCTGGAACTGGGCGACTTGACTCGAACTACCAAGCATTGCTTCAGGGAATTGCTGAAGTGGTGCGTATTCATCCGAATATCCAGTTCTTTTTCGATGGACAGGGTGTTGATCAGCATAATATTTGGCAGGTTGCGGAGCGATTGAATTTACTGCCGAATATTTCGATCATTCCGAGACAGGTCGGGCACCGTGAGATTTTATTGCGTGCAGATATATTGATTCATCCCCAGCCATTGGGGCGTGCGAGATCAATTACATTGCAAGCAATGGCGCGCAAGATACCGATTCTTGCTCATGAAGATCCGTGGTTGGATTATTTGATCCCCGATCAGACTGCTTGGGTTGTGGCAGGTGATTCGATTTCATCGCAGACATGGCGAAATTTACTTTTACGTGTGATTGAGCAGCCGAAGGCAGTACATACTTTGGGCGAATCTTCACGCAATTGGGTAACAACACATCGGCTTGCTTCTCAGCAGATCACGCGTTTGGCTGCGATCTATCGTATGCTTGCACCACAAACTCAGAATATTAAATTTCCAGCCTGATCATTCCACGATTTAATGTGACGTAGCCTGATCCTACAACTGGTCATACAATATCTGTATGGACATTGCTAAATCAATCGACGAAGCTCGTGCAATGCGTTATTCGACGCCGGGCAAGATCGCGTTAGTGCCAACAATGGGCGCTTTGCATGAAGGACATCTTTCACTTGTGAAAGAAGGCAGAAAACATGCGGATAATGTGATCGTTTATATTTTTGTAAATCCTACACAATTTGCGCCTAATGAAGATTTTGATTCGTACCCTCGTACAGTTGAAGATGATCTGAAGAAACTAGAAACTGTTGGCGTGAATAAGGTTTTCATTCCTGACCTCAGCGAAATCTATCCGACTGAAGATATCCCTTGTGAAGTCGATGTTGCAGCATTGAATGGGATACTTGAAGGTGAATTTCGGCCACACTTTTTTGGCGGCGTATGTCGTGTGTTGACTAAAATGTTCAATATCGTGCAACCGCACTATACAATTTTTGGTCAAAAAGATTACCAGCAATTACAAATTGTGACTGCGATGGTACGTGACATGTGTATGCCGATGAAAGTCATTGCTGCACCAACGATGCGTGAAAAAGATGGGCTTGCTATGTCTTCACGCAATGTATATTTGAGTAAAACAGAGCGAAAACTATCTGTCGGTTTATACAAAGCACTTAAGCAAGCAAAACACATGATTATGAGCGGTGGCGAAACTGATCCTGAAATTGTTGAGTCAGCGATGAAAGATGTGATCAATGCTCATCATTTTGATTCAATCGACTATGCAACGATTAGACATCCTCATACATTGCAACCATTGGATTGTATCGAGCCCGAATTAAGTAATGGTGTTGTCGCATTAATTGCTGCTCACCTTGGAAAAACTCGTTTAATTGACAATATGGTCATTGGCGCAGGCTCTGCATAATTTTCGTAAACACAAAATATTAAAGCACGTTATGCTCACACATAACGTGCTTTTTCTTGTTAGCAGTGAGTAACAAAATGATTGATCCGAAGCTATTTTACATGTTACGATAGTGTCGTTGATCCTACCTTACTAATTTACCGGGGCACAAAAATGATCAGCCAAAATATCGCTAAAACATGCTTATGTTTCACACTTACTGCTGGGATATTTGGAAGCATCCAAGACGTCAACGCGCGGCCACGTGAGAATGCTGCATTAAAAAAGCACACAGTTGAGTTTCGTAATCGCACAGCTAGCCGCGAAAAAGATCCGTTCCCCATGGCGGATAAACGGCTATATCTAATCAACACCGATTTGAGTTTTTATGAAAACTCGCTACTTACAGCTCATCAAATTGTAATCGACAGTAATTCGTCACTTCTACTTAATAATTCCAAGGCAATTATCAGCCCTTCAAAATTAAACAACATCACTTTAAAAAATTTGCCTTCAACAGTTAGTTCATTTGGATCATTTGAGCTTTACAACCAATCAACATTAACATCACCGTCATTACTGATCACAACTCAAAAAGACAAAATTAAACGGGCTGAAATCCCTGAAATTAAAGTATTAAACAGCAATTTTAAAGTAAATGATATTGATTTTGAATATGTTAATGCTACTTTTACAGCTCAATCAACTATTCAAACCGACAACCTGTACTTTGCAGGTGGCATACGTACCTATGCAATCGATCTACCCTCAATCGATTTGTCAGGAGAAACGAATTGGAAAAATACAAATTATCTGCGCATAGGTTCGAATTCTAAAAATTCGCTTTATCGCGTTCCAATCCTCACAATCTCCGAGAAAGCTGTCTTGGACACGAACATTCTTCACACAGAAGGCGGTACTGAAGTTCAACCCATCGTCAGGCTCATGGACAGTACGCTGATTGCTAACGAGCTATATACAAGCAAACATGCTTTTGATTATCGTTCAGGAAATCTAGTTATTAAGAAAACTTTTGTTTCACCTGATGGTTTTGATTTTAAAAATCAGAACGTATCTATTAAATCAAATGATATGTTTATGTATATAGGTGAATTGGAAAATGCTAGAAATGTGCGTGTCAATCTAGGCAAGGATGCGATTGTTGTACACTCAAAGAAGTTCAAGAAAAACCTCTTCGAATCATTCATCAACAAGGGTAAGAACCACATGCTGGGTAAACCCTTTCAAGTCGCTCGCGGTGAAACTATATACTTACACGGACTCTTTCAAGATCCGATATACATCAACGGCACTGTTATTGTTAAACCTAACCAACGGTTAGATCTACAAAACAGAATTATTGTAAAGAATTTCGGATTATTTGAAGCACCCAGTCTTGATTTACATAACCCCGTAGAGATCATCGGCGGAAAAGTTAAAGTCAATTCAGTTACCACTAATGAGTTGCGTATCTCTCAGAATGGTGAACTACATTGCAAGGAACTCACGCTTCTATTATCTGAATCACTTAACGATAGGCAAGCTGAGTATTTCTTTTCGAATAATGCAGTCATTAAATGTCTTGAAGGCAATCATCGATTTAATTTTCGCAATAACAAAACAACACTCACCGGCTCGCTATTTTCACCAAATAATCTTACTTTCCAGCCATCGTCAACGCTTATCATCAACTTTGATGCATATGAAAATATTGAACAATACTATGATAAGCCGATTATCTCATCGACTCAGCCAATCGTACTCAAGGGCGCACTGCAATTATCTGGCAGAATCCCCAGAGATAAGCCAATCATTCTCGCACAAGGGCCAAACGTTGACTACAAGCAGCTCAGATATAATGATCGCATCTACACGTTACAGCACCAAGGCTATGAAGGCGAGTTACGGGTATATTTAACCTATCGCGCTTCAACAATTATTAGAAATAAAACAGGGCAATTTGATAAAGAATAAAATCGATATGTACAAACAATCGAAGGCTAATCATTGATTAGTCTTTTTCTACGCGCGAAGTATTTGTTGCTGGATTATAAAATCTACCATCAACCGTTGGATCGTAATAGCTACCTGATAAAGATCCATCATGCTTCATCTGCTGAACTTGATAAGCTCCATTCACACGAAGGTCCAATCGTGAGCCCACACTTGGCAAAGAATGCACTTGCGTAGTCGCTGGCTGCCAACTTGATTGATAATGTTGCGGCGAAACATATGCTGCTCTCGGCGATTCAGACGATTCTTCTTCCGCCGTTATAACAGGATTCAGCAGATCAATATTCAGATTGTAAACCATGCCTGCTGAACCAATATCAGCAAACAAACCATCACGCATTGGCTTACGATTTTTCTCAACATACGTCCGTTTAGAACTCTTGCCTACAACAACGAGATATTCAGGTCGTTGCACCAAAGCAGTCACACCTGGAGCACGATACTGATATTGAGTCGGCACAACCATCCCCGTATGCATATCAACCGTCGGCAAACCTTGCTTCAATTGTCCACCGACATAATCACGCTCATACATCGTGACATTACGGCTGAATTGCGAATTGCCATGATTCAACCGCCTCTGACTGGCTGCATTCGAACTCATATCGCTAACCGTCTGATCAACCGGCCGCCATGTACCCTGCATCACCAGTTCAGGTACATACCCACGCTTATCACCTGCCAAATTATTGTCATTCACAGGTGCCTGCCCCATTGCCACATCACTCAAACACGCAGCAGCAAGCAACACCCCTGCACTAGCTGTGATGCGACTTATTTGACTCAGTTGTCCGGATTTCATTGCCATGTTGCCCATTTTATCGGCTTTTCAGCTTCTCCCAAACACAATTAATCGTGACTTTCCTCATAACTGTTACGAATTCAACCTAAATTGGTTCCGCCCCCAAAAAAACGCCGCTTTCACGGCGTCCCGCCCTTGTAAGGCTTAATACGTCATATCGTTACCCCAAAATATTCTTAAGCGCTGCAACATGATCCATAAACCGATCTCTGCCCTTCCCCGTCAGTTTCAGGTACGTGCGTGGCTTCTTCCCTTCAAAAACCTTCTTGATCCTCACATACCCCGCGTCCTCAAGCTTTGTTAAATGTGAACCAAGATTACCATCTGTCATCTTTAATTCATCACGCACATATACAAAATCCACATCAGCATCACCAGGCAACACGTTCAACATTGCCATAATCTTGAGCCGTGCAGGCTGGTGAATGACCTTGTCTAACTCATGCATAGATCACCTCCACCGTAATTTAATATACGCACCACTGAATAACATCGAACCACCACACATCAGTGCCAACCATAACATGAAACGCCGACTGTCACCCAACCAGCCAACCAAAGTAATGAAATAACCCGCTACCGCAAGCCCCGCAACCAACAATCCGACAAAGATTAAAAATCGCGAATTAGCCCACAAACCCATCATTACGTACATGAACATCAACATCACAACAATCGCTGCACCAAACTGCATCCCATTCCAAGGCCACATCACCGCTAAAATCCCATTCGCAAACAGCACACCCAAACCCCACATCCAACCAATATTCTTCCCAACTCTCTTCAATTCATCACTGACAATATCCTTCTTACGTGTATCCTTCCAACTCAACCAGGCTGTACCAATAAATCCGATCGAATTACCTATCAGCCAACCCCACCCATTCCATGATGGCGCCCAGTACGGCAGGGCAAAACATACCATCCAAACCGCGCCCCACAACATCACAATATATCCAACAGGTCCCATCCCTAAGCGCTCTTTTATCTGCCGCGTCGTAACTTCAATATCTTTAAGCGCCTTCGCAGCTTCATCATTACTCATATGCATCGTTAAATCCCTTATAAATCCGCTCTCACTAAACTGATCCCATCCAATTCACATGCCAAACCAACACTCAAAAAACACGTCATTCCAAACGAACGCGAGCATAGACACCACTACCAAAAAGTAATCCGCCGCAAACCACCGACATCCATAGCGCATAAGCTCTCATCCCATTAATCACTTCATGTTCCGCTAGAACATATCCAAGCACCGTCATCGCCGCGATCAAACATCCAATGAAAATCAGAAATCGAACTTCAAGCCATAATCCCGTCACCACAAACATAAACATCACCATCAACACAATCACTGATCCAAATTGCATCCCATTCATAGGCCAAGCCATGTACAATATTCCAAACAAAAACGCAGCCCAGCATCCCCACGCTATCCAAATCCTTTTACTCTTCGCACGTAACTCTGTACTAACAATCTCTTTCTTTCTGCTATCCCATACTCCGAAACAGATCGTCGCGAAAACACCAATCCCATCACCAATCAGCCAACCCTTCCCCGCATACTGCGGCAACCAGTACACAATCGCATAGCATACAATCCAAACCAAACCCCAGATCATCAATGGAGACCCTATAGCACCCAACCCAGTCTTACGTTTAGTATCTCGCTCAACACCATCAATGTTATTTAAAAACCTTCTGGCATCATCCGCATTCATTTCCATCACACAGCCCTTTCCTGTGAAATTAACCAGCAAAACCTTTCAACTTCAATTGCAGTAACTGCAACAACTATTGCAAAAACTGCAATATCGACTTCGACAGTTGCAACCTTATCGCAATGACAACCGCGACTGTAAATACAACTCCGATCATCAACCCAGTTTAAAAACTTAGTCACAATCTACAGCTTCAAAGCATTTTACTCTGCAATACAGAGTACTCTGTGTATATCGTTCATTCAACCCTTTTACTTAAAAAATTTCGCCCTTGCACCCTCTCTTCTCAGTGCCTCGACAAGATTCACAACAAAAAAACGCCGCAAGGATGCGACGCTTCTTTTCTTAACTTATTAAATAAACCACGCTTACACGCCAAGGTCATCTCTGTACGCGAATAGTGCCGGCCCGCCACCTGTGTGCCAAAACAACACCTTATCATCACCGGTCAGCTCGCCCTTACGCACCATATCAATCAGACCAGCCATCGAGCGACCCGTGTAAACCGGGCATACAAACAACCCTTCAGTTTTAGCTAACAGTGCAATCGCTTCGCGCTCTGCATCGGTCACGATTCCATAACCCACGCCGAGGTAATTCTGATTCACAATAAAATCCTCAGCATTAAATGTCGCATCGTATCCAATACGATCTGCAGTTTTATCTGCAATCTCAGCCATCTGCTCTTCAAACGAAGGGCCACCATCAATACCCCTCGCAACATTCACGCCAACGATCTTGCCTTCATAACCACACAACTTAGCCCCCACAACCATGCCAACTTGCGTGCCACCACTACCTGTTGTGAACACGATATGGCTTGGCTGCTCACCAAACACACCCAACTGATCCATCAGTTCTTGCATGGCTACCACATACCCAACGCTACCCACTTCATTGCTGCCACCCACAGGAATCAAATAAGGCTCCTCCCCTGCATCCCTCAAATCATTCTCTAACTTTTCCATCAACGCTGCACGATTCTCACGTGCACACCAATGAACTCTCGAACCAAGCATCTCATCTAACAACAAGTTACCGTTCGACTTTTCCGGTGGCTGCCCAACCAAAACCAAATGACATTTCAAACCAGCCTTAATCGCAGCCGCTGCTGCTTGGCGACAATGGTTCGACTGAGCTGCACCAGCTGTAATCACACAGCTCGCCCCCTTCTCCACCGCATCAGCCATCAAATACTCAAGCTTTCTCGTCTTATTACCACCAAAAGCCAAACCCGTTTGGTCATCGCGTTTCACCCAAAGCTCAGGTGCTGGCTTACCAGTCTCTTCACTCAACGCTTCACGTAACTTATCCATTCGCTCAATCGCCGTTGGCAAATCCGCAAACTTCATACGTGGTACGTCATTTAACTTCGTAGCTTCTGATGTTTTCATCACAGCATTCTAACCACATCGCACAGATAAAAAAACACGCTGCCTTCTCAGACAGCGTACCTTCTTTTCGTATCATTTAACCCCTCAATCCAAGCATCATTTGTAAATACTTGCCATCCTCCCCACCCAGTCACTGTGATATCCACGAGGCTCATTCCCATCATGCCAATGACACACTTCCTCAGCCACCTCAGCCAACTTCATAAACTCAACATGCCCATCAAACATCCCCCAATACCCACCATTACTCGCATGCCAATAACTGAAATACCCACCGCCATCATCTTCCCCAGGCACCGTTCCACGACCATCAACCGAGTTATACCTCAGGTCAGGCCAATACGATCGCGTCTCCAGCAACATCACCACATCACTACTCCGCTTAATCTGCTCCGCCAAAACATCACCCGTCGGCTGATCACTATTTCTCATCTCCCACATCAACTCACCATTCAGCGCATAGTTTGATTGCGGATCGCTCACACACTGCGATCCACCAATCGTCCTACCCTCTTCAGTCATCGCATCCGTTGGCGGCGGCGCTGGGCACAACCACGCTTCCTCATTCTCCAAGTACCCCTTCTTCGCCAACCATGCACGCCATGTCACATGCACATCATTCTGCAAACCAATCCGATTCGCAGGCAACCGCCCCTTGTAGTCATTCATAAACATCACATTCGTCAACAGGATCTGTCGCATATTGCTCGAGCAAGCTGCGCCTCTCGCAGCAGTCCTCGCCATGCTCAGTGCAGGCAACAAAATCCCGATCAAAAGCGAAATAATGCTGATCACCACCAGCAATTCCATCAACGTAAAACCATACTCCCGAACTTTTCGCACGTGATTACTCCCAGACAAGTCATACAGGTAAAAGCCAACCCAACAATCACACATACCATCTACTACTTATTCATCGAACTTTCCCATTAAAAAACGCCAGCCCAAAGACTGACGTTCTCATTCATTCGTTTATTGCATCGCTGATTTACATCTGCTCACCAGCATCACCGGTATTGTCTTCTGTCTCATCAGCTTCTTTGCCTGCAGCATCCTGATCCAAAGGTGCAACCTTGCCGTCACTATCAACGACTTCTTGAGCACCTTCAATCTCATACTTCTCTTGCAGCAACTCTTCACCATCAGGCGACCTCAGCGTCATAATCTGCTGAATCGGAGTCCCCGGCAGTGGTACCACACCACTCTCTTCTGAGTGTGTGAACACATACAAGCCAGTCAGGTCACTCTCCGTGCCCTGTACCAACTTCCAGTTCATCTCTGTTGGAATCACTGAATGAGAATTACCCTTGTTGCTGACCTGCTCATCAGAATTGAAATCCAGAATCAGACGGTAACCCGATGGAACATCGTAACTCCAAATCGGCTCTCCACTTGGCTTCTTCACGATCGTAATTGTCTTCAAGCTCACAGGTGTACTCTCATACACATGGCGATCAAATGAAGTACAACCAGCAAAAAGCACCACCGTCAAGAGCAGTGACAACACCGAAGTAATTTTCATCCTCGATATCTCCACATTTAAATCCTTAGTCGTTCGTATCTTCAGTCAATTGACCTGCTCACAAGATACGTTCATTCATCCCCGTGAGCCAGTCCCGATGTTAATCTGCGCAAAGTTTTTTTCAGTCGTTAACTTGCTTTTCGTATATACAAGACTTACGACTTTCATCCATAACGGTTCGCGCTTTCACCTATCTTATCGGCTCACCGCCACCCAACCTCAAACCTATTCCCAAACATTTCGCCCCTTATTATATCATCTCACCCAATATTACAACCACATATCCACTCTCATAACCCATCTTTTAACACCAACTTAGCACCATTAAGACAAACCACGCACTCTCACACACTCCCAAAATCCTTCCACTCTTTTAACGACTCATTTACAATCAACTCCCCCAGCTATCCGGAGACAATCATGACATTTATACGCCCATTTTTTCTGCTTTTCATCCTGTCATTCGTTTTCACCCCAACTCACGCCGCAACCTTCACCGAGCTAGGCCCCGTCATCGGCAATCTCGGTGACATCCACAAAACCCGCCTTGCAAACAACGGCAAAGCCGCTGCATGGAATTCCGATAAACACCATCCCTACCGGTGGACCCTCCAACACGGCGTCCAACCACTTCACAATCCCGACGACCCCAATTCCGCTTCAAAACACTTCACCGTCTGGGGCATCGACAATTCAGGCGAAATAATCGTCGGCAACACAGGCGACAAAAAATACAACTTTGCCGCTGCTCTATGGACCGACAAAACCGGCGAAACAAAACTCCAAAAACCTCCCACTATCATTAGATACTCAGCTCGAAACATCTCCTCCAACGGCAAATCCATCATCCTCGATAAAACAGTCCCACAGAAAAATGAACGAGCCTTTCGATGGTCAAAAAACTATCGCTTCAAACCCATCGGCGGCAGACTTAAAAACTACAAAATCATCATGAAAGTTCGTGGCATCTCCGACGACAGCTCCACAATCGTTGGCTGGATCGCTGATCAATATCACAAAAATATCACCGCATTCGCCAGCATCAACGACAAGCTTCATTATTTACCACAAAACAGTTCAAAACAATCACTCGCGAAAGGTGTTTCAGGCAACGGACTTTTCGTCGTCGGCTCTTTCGCCAACACCGGTAAAGAAATTAATTCTGCATTCGTTTGGCCAATTGACGGCCCCCTCTACATCATCGACCCATTACCTAACACCACAGGCATTACCGCAAACGACATCACAAATGACGGCTCAATCGCTGTCGGCTTCACGTATAAACCTAATCGTGGCGTCTTCTGGACCCAAACCGACGGTACACAACCCATCGAAAACCTCCTCACCGAATGGGGCCTCGACGAATACATCAAAGACCTCACTTTTAAATCCGTTCAAGGCATCTCAAACGATGGCAACACCATCCTCGGAATCGCAACTCGTCCCGACGACACCTCATTCCTCTGGCTCGCTCAAAAACAAATGCCACCACCCACCCCATCAATCACCAAATAACTCACCCCTCTTCACGCCTCGCACTCGCTTTTTCAATCATCCCAATCAACTGCTTCTCCAGCGTAACTGGATCGCTATCCAATAGCTCGCGCATCCCCTCAGGCATCCACGTCTCATGAAACTCACCGCTCCACATCAACAACTTCACCATCACCGGCCCAAACCGCCTCGCCTTCTCTGTTAACTCATACCTCACCTTCGCACCCTTCACCACGCCCTGCTCCCTCACCACCATGTGCCATTTCTCCAGCCGCTTGAGACGATCCGCAAGCAGATTCGTCGAAATACCCTCACTCGATTTCAAAAACTCGCCGTAGTACCGCTTCCCAAAAATCAGCATGTCTCGCAGGATCAGAATCGTCCACTTATCACCCAACATTTCCAGCGCCACATTAATCGGGCACAACGATCGCACCTCATCGCTATCAATCTTCTCACGCTGAGTTCCCACCTCTCCCTCTTTAACTTCTTTCAAAGCATCATCTTGCGCATTCACTTCTTCCATAACACAAAATTCTACCACCAACCACTTGCAATTTGCAAGTAATCTTTGTTACAATCCAAACCACTTGCTTTTCACAAGTAGTTTCATACCCAAACTCCAAACAAGGAAACAACCATGAGCCTGTACGAACAATTCTTAGCCGAACTCGAGCACGAAGCCATCGCCACGCGTCGCTTCCTCGACCGCATTCCTGCTGATCAGCTCGACTGGACCCCACACCCCAAATCCATGACCATCGGACAACTCGGCTTTCACCTCGCCACCGCCCCCACCGGCATTCTCAGCTTCCTCAAAGACGACCGCTTCGTCGTACCAGACTTCAACTCACTCGAACGCGAAACCCCCACCTCAAAGCAGCAGATCCTCGACGCTTTCGAGCAAAGCATCGCCGACTTCAAAGCGGCTGCCTCTTGTCTCACCGACGAAAAACTCCAATCCACATGGAGCATCGTCACCGAAACCGACCAGGAACTTCTCGCCCTACCACGCCAAGTCGCCATCCGTTCACTACTCTTCAACCACCTCTACCACCATCGCGGACAACTCGGCGTCTACCTCCGACTCATCGGCGCCTCCGTCCCATCATCCTACGGCCCCTCAGGCGACGAACTACCAGACTGGCTCAAAGACTTAGCCCAAGCCAACTAAACAAACACGATCCCATCCTGAACAATAGGGATCACAACTCCAAGCACCTCATAGCCCACTGTGAGGTGCTTCTTTTTCTACTTATCTTTCTTCTTCTTTTTATCCATCTCAAACTCAAACTTCTCAACCGCCTCACCAATCTCATCACATATATGCTCATCACCCACATGATCAAGCAGCCCTTTTTTCTTCATCGCCAATAACGGTTGCTCCTGCGCTCCAACCAAATACAACTTCACCTTACGCTGACCACACACACGTATAAACGTCTCAAAATGATGCAACGCCGTCGCATCCATCACAGGCACATCACCCATCAACACCAAAATCCCCTTCACATCCGTCCTGATCTGCCGCGTCACATCCACAAACTTATCAACCACCCCAAAGAAGAACGGCCCATTAATCTCATACACCAACAACCGCGAACCAAACTTCCTCATAATCTTCCGACGTATCGCAGCATCATGCAGCCCCACCCGCCCCGTACTCTTCTGACCAAACATCCCACCCACTTCCTGTACATCCGCAACATCTGCCATCCGTTTCATAAACAGAAACACCGACAACACCAGCCCCACCTGCAACGCAACAACCAACTCAAACACAACCGTCATCACAAACGTCAGCAGAAAAACCATCCCGTCACTCAACGGCCCCTTCCCAATATCATGAAAAGCATGCCAGTCCGCCATGTTGTAACACACAACAAACAGCACCGCCGCCAATGCTGTCAACGGAATCATCTTCGCATAAGGCATAAACACCAGCACAACCAATAACACCGTCGCCGAATGTACTAATCCCGCAATAGGTGTCCGCGCACCATTCTTCGCATTCGTCGCCGTCCTTGCAATCGCTCCCGTTGCAGGCATCCCCCCAAACATTGCTGCGCCCACATTCCCCAAACCCTGGCCCACTAACTCTGCATTAGACCTGTGACGACTCCCAATCATCCCGTCCGTCACCACCGCCGACAATAAACTCTCGATCCCCGCCAAAATCGCAATCGTGATCGCAGGCCCAATCAGACTCTGCACCATCTCACGATCCACCCCGCTCGGCAAAGTAAACTCAGGCACCCCTCCCTCCAAATCACTGAACTGACTCCCAATCGTCGCCACACCCATCAATCCCAATTCCTCAGGCAACCACGCAACCGCCAACGTCGCCACAACAATCGCAACCAACGCACCCGGCAAATAACGCATCCACTTACTCGGCCACTTATCCCACACCAACATCACTACCAGCGAAAAAATCCCAAGCTCAAGCGTACCCCAATCAATGCTCCAAATATTCTTCACATACACCCCAACCAGCGGCACAAAATCCACCGGCACCTTATCCAAATCCATCCCCGTAAAATCCTTAATCTGAATCACCGCCGTCAATATCGCGATCCCAGCCGTAAACCCCGTCACCACAGGATACGGAATGTATTTGATCATCCCTCCCATCCGCGACAAACCCATCACCAACAAAATCCCACCCGCCATCCACGTCGTCACCAACAACCCATCAATCCCAAACTCCGACACGACCCCATAAATCACCGGCACAAACGCAGCCGTCGGCCCCCCAATCTGTACACGACTCCCACCAAACACAGCGACCAAAAACCCCGCCACCGCCGACGTAATTAACCCCCACTCAGGACTCAACCCCGAAGCAATCGCCAGCGCAATCGAAAGCGGGATCGCAATAATCCCAACCAATATCCCCGCTACCACATCGCGCGCAAACTGATCTTTGGTGTAACCCTTCATCACCGTAAACAGCACTGGTACCAACGATCGATTCTGCATAAATCACCACCACCCGATAACGCACAACAGCCCCACACACCTCTACTTATATTAAACGACCACTCCTCCCCAATCCCCCCAAAATTCCCTTCATCCCCTCCGTCATCCACAACCCACGATACGCTTTAGTGAGACAAATCAAAATAACCGCCGATCCACGATCGGCGCGCACACCCCTCAAACCTCACCTCATCCCCCAAATAAAAAAGCACCTCACTCTATTCAGCAAGGTGCTTATCTTCTACTTCCTACAAACTTTCTCATCACGCCATAACGATCTGCCCCGCCCCAATATCCCTCGCCTCAACCGCTCGCTGATCTTTCTCATATTGTCCAATCGCATCCCCAATCTCATCACAAACGCGCCCTTCACCCAGCATCCCCACCAACCCACGCTTCCACATCGCCCCCATCGGCTGATCCTGCACACCCACCAGATACACCCCAACACCCTGCTTCTGACACACCCGCACAAACGTCTCCAGGTAATGCATTCCCGTCGCATCCATCGCAGGAACAGCGTTCATCTTAATCACAATCCCCTTCACATCCCCCCCGATCCCAGCCCCGTTTTTTCGAGTCAGGTCCACAAACTTATCCGCAGCCCCAAAAAAGAACGGGCCACTAATCTCATACACCACAAGCTCCTCCCCATACTTCCTCATCAGCTCACCACGCAATTCCCCATCATGCAAAACATCCCCCCCCTGTTCACCAAACACGTTCGCTTCTTCGGAGTCCAAACTTAAAAACTTCACCTCCGACACATCCGCCATCCGCTTCATGAACAGCAGCACCGCCAGCACCATCCCCACCTCGATCGCTACCACCAGATCGAACACCACCGTCAATCCAAACGTCAGCACGAACACCACCCCATCGCTCTTCGGCCCCTTCCCCAAATCACGGAAAGCTTGCCAGTCACCCATGTTATAAGCCACAACCAACAACACCGCCGCCAACGTCGTCAGCGGGATCATCTTCGCATAAGGCATCAGCACCACCACAATTAGCAGCACCGTAATCGCATGAACAATGCCCGCCACCGGCGTTCTCCCCCCACTCCTCACGTTCGCAGCCGTCCGCGCAATAGCGCCCGTCGCAGGTATTCCCCCGAACATCACCGACCCAATATTCGCAAGTCCCTGCCCCACCAGTTCAGCATTCGACCGATGGTGACCACCGATCATCCCATCCGCA
This sequence comes from Planctomycetota bacterium, assembly GCA_016350165.1. GTDB lineage: Bacteria > Planctomycetota > Phycisphaerae > Phycisphaerales > Phycisphaeraceae > Poriferisphaera. The sequence goes on from CP066225.1 coordinate 2,269,677, forward strand.
ACCACTGCCGACAGCAAACTCTCCACCCCGGCCAGCACCGCAATCGTCACTGCAGGCCCGATCAGATTTCGCACCATATCCCAATCCACCCCCTGCGGCAGCGTCAACTCAGGCAGCCCACCCTTCAAATCCCCAAATCGGCTCCCAATCGTCGCCACCCCGTTCATCCCCCAATGCTCACCCATCAGCACCACCCCAATCGTCACCACTAAAATCGCCACCAACGACCCCGGCACAAACTTCACCCACTTAAACGGCAACTTCCCCCACCCCAATATCATCACAAGTGATCCCAATCCCAAACCCAGCGTTACCCAATCAATCCGCCCCAAATTCTCCCAATAGACCTTGCACATCGGCAAAAATTCGCCCGGCAGCCCCTCCACTGCCATCCCACTAAAATCCTTCAGCTGCTTAACCCCAATCGCCACCGCAATGCCAGCCGTAAACCCCGTCACAACCGGATACGGGATATATTTAATCATTCCACCCAACCTCAAAACCCCCATCAGTACCAGCAATCCACCCGCCATCAGACTCGCCACCATAAGCCCATCAATCCCATATTCCTGCACCACCGCATAAACCACCGGCACAAACGCCGCCGTCGGTCCACCAATCTGAACACGGCTCCCACCAAAAAATGCAATCAAGAACCCCGCCACCGCCGCCGTATACAACCCCATCGCCGGCCCAACCCCCGACGCAATCGCCAATGCAATCGACAACGGGATCGCAATGATCCCCACCAACACACCTGCCACCAGATCGCGCGCAAACTGCCCACGATCATAATCCTTAATCACTGTAAATAGCTTTGGCACTAACGACTTCTGCATCTCGAACACCATTCATTACCAACACAGGCGAACAAGATTCACACTTCACACTCTCAACACAAACCGCAACGCAAAACCCCTCCCTCCATCCATCAGGATTTCAGAAACGGTCAAATCGCTCATTATTAACAAAGGGGGCAAGAGACAGGCAACTCAGACTCCATTGCAGAGCCGCAGACATTAAACCACTTCGCTATACCCGAAGCAAATCACCCCACCCACCATGACTACTCCACCACCAATCCCCCAACACACCTCAACATTTCAACCATCAAGACACTCGCCGATGATCCTCATCATTCGGATGAATCACGCGATAATCGATCAACACGTCCTCCCCGATCTGTTTCACATTATCCAGCAGCAACTGATGCGTATCACAAATATGATGCAGGTTATTCCCATTCACAGCACTCAGCGCATCATGATCCCCCGCAACACGCGGCGCAATAAACGTAAGCACCTGATCCACCAGTTCCTCCTCAAACAACGTCCCCGTCAGATACGCACCACCCTCACACAGAATATTCGTCATCTGATGCTCACTTACCAGATATCGCATAAACCCATGCAGATCTAAATGCCCACACTCCCGCACGCCCATCGGCACAATAATCGCACCATGCCCCTCAATATCCTTCACTCGCTCCGCTTCCTTTTTCACCACAACCTCACTTGCCGCAATAATCACCTCCGGCCCATCATCATGCAATAACTGACTCTTCAGCGGTATCCTCAGATGCGGATCAATCACAACCCGCTTCGCCACCCTTTTAACATGCACATTACGCGCCGTCAGCGCCGGATCATCATGCTCAACCGTCCGCACACCCACCATCACACCATCCACCCTCGACCTGATCCGAGCCACAATCTCTCTTGATCGATCACAACTGATCCATTTACTATCCCCCGTCATCGTTGCCGTCTTCCCATCCAAAGTTTGTGCCCACTTACACATCACCCAAGGGAGCCCCGTCGTCACCCGTTTCACAAACCCCTCATTCAATTTCATCGCCGCCGCTTCACACACACCAACCGTCACCTCAATCCCCGCACTGACCAACTTCTCAATCCCACTCCCACTCACTTCCTCAAACGGGTCTTCCATCGCCACCACCACACGCTTGATCCCCGACTTAATCACCGCATCCACACACGGCGGCTGCTTCCCATGATGACTGCAAGGCTCAAGATTCACATACATCGTCAACCCCGCCGTATCCACACCCTTCTCCCTGCAATCATTCAGCGCCGCCACCTCAGCATGCGCCTCGCCAAATTTTGCATGGTATCCCTCACCCACAATCCGATTATCCTTCACAACCACAGCACCAACGAGTGGATTCGGCTCAACATAACCTCGCCCACGCATCGCAATATCCAAAGCACTGCGCATAAACGTCACATCTCGTGGCTGCAATCGACTCATTCTTCTACATCCTTACTTCTATTGATCTAACTGCAAACCCCACTCCCCCTAAAGCATAGCCTGCAGTATCGATTAATCATACTCACCCACAAATTTCACCCCCCACAAACCAACTACGCTTTTCCCCTCACCACGCAAAAAAAATTTACGCCACTATTTCAAAATCGTATAGCATACACTCGCCGATGCAATTTTAACCAAGCCTTTTAATTCAAACACACATCAAACTCACCAACACATAACACACTCATCAACATCCAAAATTATGGGAGCCTGAACATGAAGTGGATCATCCGAGGTATTATCGCACTGCTTCTCCTCGTCGTCATCGCCGTCTCTATCCTATACATCTACATCGACACCATCGCACGTCGTGGCATCGAATACGCTGCCAACTACGCCACCGGCTGCAAAACCACACTCGCCCAGGCAAACGTCGGCATCCTCAAGGGCTCCCTCACACTCACCGACCTCATCCTCTACAACCCACCCGACTACGGCGACACAACCTTCTTCGAACTCAAAAACGGCAAAACAGCCGTCGAACTCTCTACACTCCGCCAAGATACCGTCGTCATACCACTACTCGAACTCAACGACCTCACTCTCAACATCATCCAGGAAGGTAAAAAATCAAACTACCAAACAATCTTTGACCACATGTCCAAGCTCCAGGAAGACTCTAAAAAAACCGAGCAAGGCGACACCGGCTCACAAAAAGGTTTCATGATCAATGAAATCCTCATCACCGACATCAAAGTCAACGTCAAATATGACAACCAACTCTACCCCGTAAAAATCCCCAAAATCCAACTCAAAGACATCGGCTCAGATACCGACTCTGGCGTCGTCCTCTCTCAAGTCTCAGGCATCATCATTCAAGCCATCATGAAATCAGTCATCGAAAACGCACCCGAAGTCCTACCCAAACTCATGATCAACGGCCTCCAAAACGGACTCAACGGCGTCGGCGACATCGGTAGCTACTCCGCCGAAACCCTCGGCAACGTCATCGGCTCAATCCCCGGTGGCAAAGAACTCAACAAAGCACTACAAGATGCAGGTGGCGCACTACATGGCAGCGGTAAATCACTCGAAGAAGGATTCGGCAATCTCTTCGGCGGCAGCAAAGACAAAGAAGAAGAATCCAAATAACTGAAAACGATTCCTCTTCTAACCAACCATTAGACCCCAAAAAGCTCATGCCTCTCGCATGAGCTTTTTCTTTCCTCCCAACCAATACACAACTTACGATACGCTACAGTGAAACCTATCAAGTAGCCGCCGATCCACGATCGGCGCGCTCACCACCTCACTCCTCACAATCATTTTTTCTAATCCAAACCACCCCATCATGCTTAGGCAAATAAGCCCCACACAAATAATCAAAATGTTCCTGATCCTTCACACGCTTCCGACTCGCCCCTTTACTAAACCACTTACGTTTTCCATATTTGTTATTTAATCTACTTGTCATTGAATACTTAATCCGATTCCGCAATACCTCCCACTCACGCTCATCCTCCCACCCAACTAAAACGTGCACATGCGAAACATCACAAGAAAACCCATACAAATTCAACCTCATCAAATCCGATGACTTCCGACACACTTCAAGCAATAACAGTTGAATATCACAGCCAAACCATGAATCATTCTCTTTGGCTAACTGAAGATAATTTTGATACGCCAAATGATCTGTATCACGAAACTTACCACCACTCCGCACATACCCCTCATCCCGGTCAGGCATCCAACTCCCATACGCATGAAACGTAAATAGATATACAGCCATCATTCACCCTCGAAAACAAATCCTACAACTCAAATAGCCGCCGATCCACGATCGGCGCGCTCACCCCTCACACCTCCTCCCCCAAAATTTTCAAACATCATAAAACCCCTCCCTCAAAACCCCAATACCCTGCCCGTTTTTCGTCGCCTCCTCAACTCCATAAAGCCTAATATCTCTACAGATCCAAAACACGGAGCACAAACATGAAACTCGAAAACAAAACCATCCTTATCACCGGCGCCAACAAAGGGCTAGGCCTCGCCCTCACGCAACAACTCCTCACCCATAACATCAAAAAGATCTACGCAACCAGTCGCAACCTCGACAACCTTAACGACATAACCCACCCCAACATCACCAAACTTCAGCTCGACATCACCGACCCAAATCAAATCACACAAGCCGCATCCATCGCAGCCGACACACAAATCCTCATCAACAACGCAGGTATCATCACATACGAAGACGCTTTCGAAGCAGACCTCCAGTCTATTCACCAAAACTTCAACACCAATTTCTTCAGCAACCTCAACATGATCCGCGCCTTCACCCCTATCCTCAAACAAAACACCCCAGCCGCAATCATCAACATCGCATCCATCGCCGCCTTCGCTAATTTCCCCTTTATTGCAGGCTATTCCGCCTCTAAAGCCGCCCTCTTCTCACTTACCCAAAGTACGCGTATCCACCTCGCCACCTCAAACATTGCCGTCCACTCCGTCAACCCCGGGCCCATCGACACCGACATGACCAAAAACCTCGACATGCCCAAAACCTCACCCACCGACGTCGCCAACAACATCATAGATGCGCTCATCCAGGATCAGCCCGACATCTTCCCCGACCCAACAAGCCAACACTTTTTCAGTCTCTGGAACAACAACTACCGCGACCTCGAACAAGCAGTACAAGAAATGACAACAACCCAACCAACCACCAACTAATCCATAAACATGACTCACAACCAGCCAACGATACGCTTGAGTGAAACAACTCAAAATAACCGCCAACCCCCGATCGGCGTGCCCACATCCCATCACTCCCCCTCAAAACTCCCCACAGACAACCTCCTGACAAATTTCTACAATAGCTGAAACTAAAGATGTTCAACAAAACCAAACAATCCGAATTCTATACAGCCCTCGTCAACAAAGACCCAAACTACGAGGGACAATTCTTCGCAGGCATCAAGACCACCAACATCTTTTGTCGCCCCACTTGTCCTGCGCGAAAGCCCAATCCGGAAAACTGTGAGTACTTCAAAACGCCGCAAGATGCGCTCCTCGCAGGTTATCGACCCTGCAAGCGATGCCATCCCCTCGCACTCCCACATGAAGCATCAACTCTCATCAAAAAACTCATTGATGCAGTCGAAGCTGAACCCGAAAAACGCTGGAAAGACAGAGATTTTCGCGCAATCGGTGCTGACCCATCCACGGTTCGCCGACACTTCAAAAAACGTTTCGGCATGACCTTCGTCGCATACGCGCGCGCACGCCGCATGGGGCTCGCACTCAACAACATCCGTTCAGGTGATTCAGTCATTCAATCCCAAATCGCAGCAGGCTACGAATCAGGTTCCGGCTTCCGCGACGCCTTCTCACGCATCATGGGAGCCCCACCCTCAAAAAACAAACAGCAAACCGTTCTAAGCGCTGATTGGATCGACACCGCACTCGGGCCCATGATCGCCATCACCGACGATACCCACTTACACCTGCTCGAATTCGTCGATCGTCGCGGCCTCGAACGTGAAGTCGAACGTCTACGCCAACGACGTAACGCTGCCATCATCCCCAATAAAACCGCTATCACTAAATCTATCACCAAAGAACTCATCCAATACTTTAAAGGCAACCTAATAACCTTTAAAACTCCCATTATTTACCTTGGTTCTGAATTCCAACAAACTGTTTGGGAAAAACTCCGCACCATCCCCTACGGCTCAACCTGGTCTTACTCCGATCTTGCCTATTCATTGAATAGACCTACCGCCGCTCGCGCTGTCGCCCGCGCCAACGGTACAAACCAACTTGCCATCATCATCCCCTGCCACCGTATCATCACCAAAGACGGCGATCTCGGTGGCTACGCAGGTGGCATCCCGCGTAAAAAACAACTCCTCGAACTCGAGTCTAATAACATCTAACCATGTGTTAGTGACATGATTAATCAATTGCTCAAGTTTTTTAAACAGCTCGCGCGATCGCTGCGCCAACTCATACAACATCGGATAAACCAATGGCAAAAAACAATCAAAACAAAAACCTGCAACCATCAATCTACATCGCGCCTATTAACCTCGCATCAATTACTTCATTAATTCGAACCAAACGTAAATCAAAGAAAATCACCACCCAACCCATCGTAAAACAAGACGAGAACAAAGCAGTTCAAGCTAATGACAACCAGCGTGCGTAACATGCAATGTGCGTACAGAAACCCATACGTTTTCGTGCGTTTTTTTTGTACGCGGGCGCACGATTATTTGTTGCGATTTACAGAATAATGAAACCCATACAGATTTCTTTGTGCTATCCGTGGCATAAAACCCCAAAAAAGCGCGCACGTTTTCCTCATTTTCAGGGTATGCACCTAACCAAAAATCGAGCGTTTTAAGCAGAAACGCGCTCAAAACAGCGCACTTTGGTCAAAAACGATCCAGTTTTAGCCAGTTTTGACGCGCAAATATGCGCTCAAATGCGTGTTTGTGCGCGCATTCACGCTACAGCGCGCACAAAACCGACGAGAACTACGGTATCAACAGTAGGTACTTGCTGATTCATCCGCACAGCTAGTTACAATGTGACCATGAAAGAGTATCTTCACAAATGGTTCCTCGCACTGAATGACCTGTCTTTCAAAGCAAAGGTTATGGTATTACTCATTGCAGGCGTTGTGGTTACGTTAATCGTCGGCACATGGACATGGCCCGGTGAACCCGAGCAAAAACAAGCTGTCAATTACGAACAAAACATTTCATCGTGGGTACAAGACCTGCTCGCCATCAACCCCAACGGCAGCGGCATCTCCCGCCGCGACGCTGAGGGCCAGCGTTGGGTCTACGGCGTCGATGTCGGCTTCCTCCTGCAATACGCAGCACTCTCGGAAAACAAAGAACTCTATTCATCGATTAGAGGTTTGGTCACACAGCACCTTATTGTAAGTGCTGACAAGGTATCAGGATATACTAATGGAACTGACAACAAACTGGATCTCGATCGTAAACTGATTAACGCAGATTTTGTAGCATGGCGATACCCAACTAAGCGCACAATAGACAAGAACAAAGAGAAGTGGGCAAGTTGGGAAAAGTTGAATCAAGCAGGGGAGCCGATTGATGCGACGGGGACAACGGAGGCGCTTCGGATTGCTGAGGGGCTATGGATCGGGGCGAAGGTATTTGAAAGTGATGAAGATAAAGCTTTGTCCTTACGGATTTTAAGGGGGTATGCGGCACATGGGTATGTGGATCAAGGGGTTTGGATGATCCGCAATTACATCAATCTGCAAACCGGAGCGGGTGCGACGAACTCTTATTCCATTGATTACGATGCGGATTTTGTGGGGATGGTTGCGGCGCAGACTGGGGACGAACAGCTTAGGGATGTGGCTGAGAAAACACGGCAGCTGATGTTGAAGTTAAAGAGCGAGGCTGGGTTGATTCACTCGATGATACAGCCTGAGATTAAAACACTGATGAGCCCGCTGCCTGGAGCAATCTATTCGCCGAATAGAGTTGAGCAGGTGAATAATGTGGTGAGTGTCGCTGAACGATGCGCGATGATGAATCGCGAAGTAGCGGAGGGTGTTTACAAGTTTTGCATTAATGATCTTGGGCAGTTGAATAAGTATTACGATGCGGGGAATGGAGATCGGGTGGGTAGGTATGCTGTTGGAATTGGAACATACGCGCCGTTATTGCGATTGTCGATCCGAATGAATGATCGGGCGGGTTATGAGAAAGTGCTGCCACTACTGCTTTGGCAGGTTCGTGATATGACGGATTGCATTGCAGTTGAGCGTAAGGGTGGGCGTAAAGAGGGGAAAGATGTGGTGAGTGTTTATGAAATGGGTGAGGCGCTGTTATCGCTACGACTGGCGCAGTTATACTACGATTACAAGGGTCCACGACTCATGTTGCCGGGGTATGTGGATCGTGAGGCGAAGACTAATCAAGTATTAGATGCGAACAAAGTTAAGGAAGAAAGTAAGAAAGATAGGAAGAAAGAGGGGGATACGACTGAGGGTGAAGAGAAGCTACCGATGATTATGCCGGTACAGATTGAACCGCCAAACAATAGCTCTTAGATCATTTATTTGTAAATTTAATAATATCATTAGCCTCATTTTTAGCATCTTCAAATTCAAGTTGAATTTGTCGTGCCGTATCTGTACCTATACTGGTTAAGCTCAGACTTTTTGATGGATCTGAGCTATACATTGCATAGCAGACTTCAATCATTGTATAAACGTATGCACTATTTGATTGCATTTCTTCAAGCTTAAATGCAATATTTTCTTCAATATCGTCGCAAAACTCTTTAGTATATTTAGCTTCAACAATTACACGAAGCATCGCCCATGCAGTCTGATGATTTATTTCATCAATATTCGACTTTAAAAACACTTCAAATTCGAATGCAATATGTTCGATATCTCTCGGTTGAAGCCCATACAGTTGAGCGAGAATTTCAAACAACTCGAATGTTTGAGTATTAAACATGGGACCGCATTTTTCCATTAAACGGCCAATTTCTGTTTTTGATTCAACAATATGCTTAACAAAGAAATACTTATTACTGTACGGTAATGAAATATACTGTTCAACAAATCGATTCAAATAACGCTCTGAATCAAAGTGCTGTCCATAAAAATGCGAAATAGTATGGCACAGTTGCTCTTTATCCATCACTATAACAAACACTAAATTTTTTATATTAAAGAAGTGCTTGATGCGTTCGAGCAGTTTAATCGCAAAGTCTGGTTTACATCGATCGAGTTCATCTATGATGAATACTACAGGTTTATCATTTATAGACAATTGGTTGATATAGTCTTGTAAATTTTCTCGAAAGTCTTCGACTAGCCTATCGTGAGCTTGTAAATTTAAAAGTTGCTGTTCAATAATTTTATCAATCTCAGAATGTCTATTTTGGATTGCTCGACGTCCAAATTTTGTAGCATTTTTCACTACATTCTGCCCATTTATTAATCCCCCTGTTGCTGCATATATACCGGTTGCTGCAGTAAGTTGAGCAGTCTTGCTTAATAGCTTTCCAGCAACTTTTACGGTTTCTTTTTTTAGCAAATCGCTGGCTTTTTTTACTTCACGTTTAAACTTCTGACTTTTACTTTCCAAATCCATTAATTTTGCAATAAACGCTAGAAGCGGCTCTTCGACATAATCTCGCTCCCATGCGTTAAAGAAAATAGTATTTGTTTCTTTTTCTAACTGTTCTTGCCATGCTTCTACAAAAAAACTCTTACCACATCCCCATGGTCCCGTAATCGCTATGGTCTTACTTTGGTTATGAAATGAATAAACCAGATCAGTTAGACTGTCAGCACACGTTTTTCTATTTAGCTTGTCAACATCACCAATAAATGATGGTTTAGGGTCATCAAAAGATTGGTTCTTACTAGATGTGGTACTTAGCGTGGTCATTGTTATGCTCCCTGTACATTTGAGTATATCAAATAACAGGCCTGAGTAATTATCAAACAATTAGCATCAATAAAAAAGCTCACGCATAAGCATGAGCTTAAGTATCTAATATATGGTTAGTAGTAACGGTTAAGCTTTTTCTACGGTGATTAGGTTGCCTTGGACTTCGATGACGCGGACTTCGGCGTTGGTGCTGATCCAATCGCCACGTGTGATGACATCGACTTTGTCGCCGTTGAAATCGACGGTGCCGGCTGGGCGCAGGTCGGTGACAGCTTTGCCGATTTTGCCGATGTTGACGTTGCCATAACCGAGCACTTCGTCACCTGAAACACCTTCTTGTTGACCGGTGAGACCGAACATGCCGCGACCGCCTGAGTTTTCGAGTGCGAGATCATCCTGAAGGATGAGGCGGTTGATGATTGGAATGCGGCCGAAGTAGCGGGTGATGAAATACATGCAGATGCAGGCGAGGAAGGTGCCGCCGAGGATGCCCATGGTTGAGGACATGACGCTGTTCCATTGAACGGATGCGGGGAAGTCAACGGGGCCGAAGGATGGGCCGCCACCTGTTGGGACGACTGAGAGGATGAGACCTGCGAGCATCATGACGATGCCGACAATGCCGAGGAGGCCGAAGGTTGGTGTGAATGCGAGTTCGACGACAAGGAGGAGGAAGCCGAGGAAGAACATGACGATGTGCCAGACTTCGGCGAGGCCGACGACGAACGGTGGCGCGAGTAGTGCGATGAGTGCGAGGACTGAGACAGCACCAGCGATGCCGAGGCCAGGTGATTGGAATTCCATGTATGCACCGACGAGGAGGGCCATGACGAGGAAGCCACGGATGAGTGGTTTGGTGAGGAAGGCGGAGATTTCTTCACTCCATGTTTGCGGGATGACGGTGACTTGAGCGGCGGCGTAGTGTTGCTTGAGTTCAGCTTGTGTAGCGATGGTTGCGCGTGAGAGGCCGATGTCTTTGGCGCGGGTCTGGTTGACGGTGAAGAGTGTGTTGCCTGCGTGGACGAGGCCGTTAGGGAGTCGGGCGCCGGAAGGGAGAGCGGTGACTGGTTTCCATGTGCCTTTGGTGTTGGGATTGTTTACCTGTGCGAGGTTGTAGTTGACGGCGCCAACTGAGTATGGGTCTTCTTTGTAGATGGAGGTGTCGAATTCATTGCCTTGCACCATCCATGCGTAGTCGGCTTGGTTAACGAGGTGGCGCTGGCCGGTGGTTGGGTTTTGGATGTAGTAGACTTCGACGCCGATGACACACATTGCGTGGAATGGTGCGTAGTCGAGACCTGCTTCGCGAGCGTTGTCACGGAATTCTTCGAGTAGTGGCGAGAGTGCTTTTGCGCGTTCGGTTGGGCTGAGGTTCTGGCCGGGGAGGATTGGTGCGCAGTCGCCCATTGTTGAGGCAGGTGACATGATGATTTCGTCGGTTGCGGATGCGATGAGGATGCCTGCGGAATAGGCTTTGTTGTTGACCCATGCGATGGTTTGTACGGGGACTTTGACGGGGTCTTTGATGAACTTGGCGATTTCGATGGCGGAGGTGAGGACGCCGCCGTAGGTGTCGAATTCAAAGACGATGAGTGAAGCGCCGGCATCGATGGCACGTTGAACGCGACGCTCCATTGAGGTTTTAACGAAGTCGTAGATTTCAGATTCGACGGGGATGATGGCGATTTCGGCACCGCTTGGAATGGTTTCTGCGATGGAAGGATGTTGAAGGGCATTAATAAGGTCGGGAGAAGCGTTGGCGTTGGTGCGATCGATGTCGTCGTCGGTGAGTGTGAAGACCTGAGGGAGGACCTCCTTAGTGGTGGAGTCGGTGTGAACTGACTGATCGCTATCGGTGGGTGGTGGGGTATCTGTTTGCGTGGTTTGTTGTGGCTGATCTTGCTGAGGTTCTTGCGCATCGAGGATGGCATTGCTGAAGAGGAATGCAATGATGAGGAAGAGGAATGTGAGCAGTCCGGAAACCCGATTGACCCTGTTGTTGCTTTTCATAGTGATATTATAGATCGGCAGATGAAAAGCTCACCAAGAATCTGTGGGAAGATGCCTGTAAGAATATGCGGATGTGGGAAAATTGGGATTATGGGAGCAATGGCTTGGAGGAGAATGCGTTATTTATCGTCTGGTTGGGTGAATAGTTGTTTAATTTGGCGATCGAGTCTGGAGTAGATGGCTGGGGAGGTGCCGTGGAAGTGTTCTTTGATGGTGCCGTTCTGATCGATGAGGACGAAGGCTGGGTAGCCGAGAAGGTTGTAGGTTTTGGTGATGGGGAAGGCTTGGAGTGAGATGAAGGAAGGTTTGAGAACGCTGTTGGTTTGGATTGCGTTGTGGGGGTCTTCATCGACGTTCATGCCGAGGACGATGAAGGGTTTGTCTTGGTACTCTTTTGCGAGCTTTTCGATGCTGGGGATGTAGTAAAGGCATTCTTTGCGGTTTTTAAGCCAAAAGTAGAGGAGGACGACTTTGCCTTTGTTGTCTTGGAGGTTGTAGGTTTTGAGGTCGTCGATGTCTTTGAGTGAGAAAGGTGGAGCGGTGATGTTGACGAAGTTGGAGCGTTTACTGAGTACTTTGAGTTTGAGGAGGATGTCGTCGGCTTGTTTGTAGAGGTCGTGGATTTCAGATGAGAATTCGTAGGTGGCAATGGTGCGAAGGATTTGTTTTTTGTCGAGTTGCTTCTTGCGGATGGCTGCGGGGTGTGAAGATTGAGCGAGTTTTGTGATGTCGAGGACTGAGTAATGGTACTTGTTGTATTGTCTGATGTGACGCTTAACGAGGTTGAGTAGTGGTGCGGGGGCTTTTTGTGTGCTGGTGAGTTTTAATTTGCCGTAGGCGCGAAGGTGTGCGGTCTGCAGGAATGTGATGTTGGTGGGGACATTGGTTTTTGGGTTGAGTTGCCATTGGATGCGATCTTGTCCACCGAAGATTTCGTTGTAGATGAAGGAGATGTTGCCGACGATCGCTTCTGCGGTTGCACGTCTACCGATGGAGACGAATTGTCTGGAGAAAGTTTTTTTATGCCAAAGGCCTTTGGGGTAGGTTGAGATTTCCCATTCGGGTTCGGGGCTGAGTTCGGGGAATGGGATACAGAACCATGGAGAGGTGTCGATGTCGTGGAGTTTGGTGGCTTGGCCTTGCGGGGTGAGATGGACTTGTTGGACTTTGCGAGTTTTGTCGGCGTATGTGCGAGTGATGAGCAGGTCGTAAGAGTCGTCGGAGTTTTCATCGAGGACAAGGACGGTGAGTTTTTTGAGGGGACTGACAGCATTGGTTGGAGGACGTGATTGTGATTCCCATGTAAAAAGTTGCCCTTCAATGAGGTTATATGTGGGGATGTCTTCGTCGGATTGAGCGAGCAGGGGTATGGTTGTGAGTGAGAAAGAAAGCATGATGAGAAGAGAGAAGGTGAGTTTGAAGAGAAGGCGATTGGTGATTGCGGCATGGGTGATGATGTATGAAAAATGCACTGGTTTGCTCACAGGTGAAGGGGTTGGTGTTGCTGAAGGTCCGGAATGCGTGCGAGTTATTTCTCGAGTAATTGGTCAATACTGTTTTTGAGTTGCATGCGTAGAACGGGGCTGAAGCCTACGAAGACGTGTTGAACGATGCCTTGCTTGTCGATGATGACGAAGGTTGGGTAGCCTTCGATACTGTAGGATTGTGCGAGTGTTTGAGCTTGAATGCTTTCGTACTGAGCGTTCATGATTTCTTCGGTTCGGATAATGTCTTTGACGGAGTCACCCTTGTTCATGCCGAGGACAATGACATCTTTGTTTTTAAATTGGTTGACGATGTCGTTGATCGTGGGCATGGCGACGATGCACCAGCCACAACGCTTGAACCAGAAGTCGAGCAGAACGACTTTGCCTTTGTAATCTTGGAGATTGTAGGTTGTGCCTTGATGGGATTGGAATGAGAAAGTTGGAGCTGGTTTACCGACGAGAGGTGAATCTTTGCCGAGGTCAGTGCAGTCTTTGACGATGCCTTTGGCACGCTTGTAGAGGTCGAGGATGTTGTTGTGGAATTTGGAGCTTTGTATGTTGGCAGCGAGCGTATCGAACTTGGTTTCGAGGCGTTTAATTTCGTCGGTTTGTTTTTGGTCGGTGAGGTTGATGAGGTTGTTTACTTCGTTGAGGTAGTGACTGAACTGTTCGAGGTCGGTGTTAAGTGCTTTGAGCTGTTCGGGTGTGAGGGTTGCGTTTTGAATGAGACTAAGTTTTGAGGTGATTTCCGCACCGTAGTTTGTTTTGGTGTAGTTAATGGATTGGGGGATTGTGAGATGTGGGTTGAAATGCCATTGAATGGTGGATTTGTTGTTATAAAGTTTGTCTCTGTTGGTTTGGATATCGGCTTTGATGATGCGGTTCGCAGAGATGTCGGCAGAATTGAGGGTTGTGAGTGTGAAATTTTTGGTGATGCCATCGGCGATGGTTTGCCATTTGGGCGTGGAACGGAGTTCGGGGAATGCGATTGGGTACCATGAAAAACGGAATGGGTTGTTGAGTATTTTAGCTTTGCCGGTGGGTGCGAGGTTGATGGTGTCGGGATTGGTGCGGAGCTTGTTGAAGTCGTGAAGGATGAGTAAGTCGTAGGAATTGTCGGGGTTGGTTTTCAGGACGATAGCGGTGATGGCGGTGAGTCGATAGGTTTTATCTTTGCCGACGTCATTGGTTTGCCATGTGAAGATTTGGCCTGGTGTGAGGTTGTAGCTGGGGATGATTGTGTTAGTTTGAGCGGAGAGAGATGAGGAAATGAAAAGGCAAAGAGCGGTGATTGTGAAGAGGGGTGCGCGGAAGTTCATGAAGCTTTGTCCCAGATAATTAGCGTCACAATGAAACTGTAAGTCAGTGATGGTAAACAATCATAAGATAGCGAACGCGCATGAAAAAGCTCGAATCTCGTTTTTACGAAATTCGAGCATTTTCTGATGTAATAAGAATCACACCGTCCCCGACCCGGCCCAGAAGAAAGAATGCCTCGGAATAACCTGTTGCTCCATTGATTTCCGAAAGCTGAAGCCCCGGAAAGGTCAGTTGCTTGGAAATCATGGAAGCCGAAGCATGCCCCGGAATGCCGAAAAATCCCCTTCCCTCATGAACCCGGAAAGGCTCGGTCCCCGCCCATTTGCCCCGTAAGAAATTAAATTGCCAAAGCCCGGAAGGCTCGATATCCCTATGCCCAATCCTCACCCAGCTTGCCCAATGGCCGGAAGTTATATCCTTTTGTTTTTACTTTTGGAAGCATGGTGCGTAGATGCAATGATCGCGCAACACTGGTTTTACAACAATGGCGAATCTGACAACGTTTTGCATATATTGAGCGAAAAAAAAATGTGGAGCAGCCCGTTTAAATGTCGTGAATTGCATCCATTCTCTTAGAACCCCAGAAGCCCCGGAAAAAATTGAAGCTTATTACGATGAACTAATGAGAACCCCACGAAAGGCCCGGTTAAATTGAGACTCTGCCCCGGAACAGAATATCAAGCCGGCACTTAGCCCACGAGACACAGGAACCCACGCCCGGAAGGGCGGCACACTGAGTCTGGACACAACTGATTAGAGAGAACACGATGACCATGTAAACGGAAGGATGGTTTGGGCATCCACTGCTCACACAACAAACGCAACGCTCAAATTTATGCAGTGCTCAGAAAAGAGCTATTAAGTTGTCAATGCCAGATAGCGTGCTGGTCATTTTGCTGAGGGACTGGTGTTATGTCTGCTGGAGCAGAGAGAATCTGTTGATTCTCACACATCAGCTCGCAATTGGCGTGAGGCCCAAGTTAAGTAGTCTTGAAAAGTGTCAACTGTGTCACATTACCCGAAAGCCCGTGAAGATTTAAAGTCAGGTGTCACAGTGAATATTTGGTTTTCAAGTGCTCAAATCTTGAGTCTTCTGTAAATATGACGGTAAGCAAGTATGGACATTTCACACTTGTGAGTTTTTTTTGCAAAAAAAATTGAAAGATTGGGCTTTGGGGGTTGTATGCGTGGGAGAGAGGCGTAATATGCCGAACTTGCAGAGGGGATTGGGGAATATCTGGAAAAGGTTGGAAATCACACAAACAAACCCAAGGTGAATCGGCGTACATGTATGTCGTGGCGTGGCAGAGGATCTGAGGAAAACAGAAGATTGGAGTTTGGAAATGAGTACGAAGCCGATTCGCGTAACGGTGTGGCATGAACATAAGCATGAGAAGCTGAATAAAACGGTTGCAGAGTTGTATCCGGATGGCATGCATGCGGTGATGAAAGATGCGATCGAAGAGATTCTGGGTGAAGAAGTGGTTGTGAGGACAGCTTTGCTGGAAGACCCGGAGCATGGGTTGACTGATGAGGTGCTTGCTGAGACGGATGTGATGACGTGGTGGGGCCACTGTGCTCACCATGAAGTGAAAGATGAGATTGTTGAGAAGGTACACAAGCGTGTGCTGGAAGGTATGGGGCTGGTGGTATTGCACTCAGGTCACTATGCGAAGATCTTTAAGAAGCTGATGGGGACGAGCTGCTCACTGCGTTGGCGTGAAGCTGCGGAGAAGGAGCGTTTGTGGTGCGTGAATGCTGGGCACCCGATTGCTGATGGTCTGGATGGTGAGTTCTTTGAGATTGCGAATACAGAGATGTATGGAGAGTACTTTGATATTCCGACGCCTGAAGAGACCGTTTTCATTTCATGGTTTGAAGGTGGCGAGATTTTCAGGTCTTGCTGTGCTTGGACAAGAGGCAAGGGTAAGGTTGTGTACTTCCGCCCGGGTCATGAAACGTTTCCGATCTACTATCACAAGGACGTGAGGCGTGTGCTGGCGAATAGTGTGAAGTATGTTGCACCGAAGTCATCGGCACCAGTGAGAGTGTTTGATGCTCCATGTATTGCGGAGCCTTTGGAAGAAATCAAAGGTGACCACGAAGTGGATCAATCGATTCACGAACACTAAATTGAAGTAGAAAATAAACATGAAGCAGCTGCGAATCGATTAGGTTTGCGGCTGCTTTTGTTTTATGATGAATGGCGGAAAAGGCAACGCGAGTACACTGAAAATAAAGGGTTTAGTAGATGATCAAGCAACTGGCACACTTGTGCATATTGACGAAGGATCTTGAAAAGTCACGGTGGTTTTATTGTGAGGTCCTGGGGCTTGAAGAGGGGTTTGTGTTTAAGCGAGATGAGAAGCCGATTGGATTTTATGTGAAGCTGGGTGAGAACACGTTTATTGAAGTGTTTAAAGGTGAGGTTGTTGAGCAGGGGAATATTCGGCACATGGCGATTGAAGTGGAAGATATGGATGGGGTGATCGCGCGAATACGTGAGCATGGGGTTGAGGTTTCGAATAAGACGATGGGGGCGGATCACTCATGGCAAGCATGGGTGATTGACCCGGATGGAAATGAGATTGAATTTCATGAGTACACAAAAGAATCACTTCAACTGCGCGGGGGCGTATGTCAGGTAAACTGGCAAGACTAACTTGCGAATAGACATACAAAAACCGCACGTCTTAATGATGTGCGGTTTTCTTTCTCTCTACGGAAAACACTAATCGATGATTAGAATCTTACATTTATATCTTCATCAAAAGCTTGTTGAAGTGCTTTGCGTGCTTTAGCGCTTTTTGCTTCAAGCTTTGATACTTTATCTTGCATGGCCTTGAGTTGATCACGAAGCTTGTCGTTTTCGTTTTGGAGTTGATGAGGCTTTACGTTGGGTTTATCCATTTGCATGAACTGATCGAAATCGGTTCGTGCTGTAACGCTATTTGGATTTGCGAGCTGATCTTCAAGTGAGAAGCCAGCGTTTGCACCGAATTCTTCCTGAGGCATTTCGTTTGAATCGATATCCATCGGCGTGTTCACGGTTGCTGCAGGCGCGGCCATGGCTGGTGCCGGGCCTGAGGAGGTGCCATTGCTGAAGGTGATACCACCGATACTTGCAACTGCGATAACAGCTGCGCTTGCCCATGCGAGATAACACATCTGACGCATGCGGTAAATGTGGTTATGCAGGATCGCAATTTTTTCGTTTGCTTCGTCTGCTTGTTTCTGTGCAAGAAGAACGCTTGCACCAGCGAGTTTCTGGAAACGACGTGCTTGTGCTTCTGGCGATACGTCTTCCTCTTCTTCTTGATCTTCGAGAAGATGTGAAGGCTTGAGGAATCCGGGACGGCCCATTGGCCAACGTTCAGCTTCGGTTTGGCCTTGTGGGATTTCGTTCCATGGTTCTGCGTCGTCATCGTCTTCTGGTGTGCCGACGGCCTCGGATGGAAGTGGTGAGTATTTTTGGCCGCCAAGTACGTTTTGCGCGGCAGACTGTTCGGCTGGACGTGACTCGAACTGCTCTTCAGTTTCGACTTCAGCTGCAACAGGTTTTGCATTACGGCTTACAGGGCGCATACGGTTCTGTTGTGGTGCAGCTTCGATATGTTCTGAAACAGCTGAACGTTTTTCGATAGGCGTTTGGCTGACTTCGAGTATGAGGCCGAGACCAAGTTGATCTTCTGTGCCTTCTTCGAAGTAAACCTTAACTTCACGGCGGTTGCCTTCGCCTTGTCGCCATTCGACGAGATTGCCTGAGATTCGACGACGGACGGTACTGGCACTAACGCCAAGCGCTGATGCTGCGTGTTCAACTGATAACCATTTGCTAATCATCGGACCCCTCTTCTTCCAAGAATAAATGGGTGACCTGAATCGAGTCGCTACTGTTCTGCGGACATGTAGAGATATTGCGGCAGATGTAGGGACGTAATATTTTGTCTTGCCGGTGTTGTACGCTGCGATATTGACCACTCAGATATAGTGCAGTCCGGCATGACTGAGGTAACGTTTCAGTGTTTAAGTTCGGCAGGATGGGAGGGCCGCTTCAAGACGTGATGCGATTCCAAATAAACTTCTGAAAATTCTATGTTATTGATGCAGTTCGTAACGGTTATTCGGACTAGGCAAACTTGCTGAGGTTATATGAGAATGCTCTGGAATTTTAAGTGAACATAAAAAAAACGAGCCCTCAGCCGAAGCCGAGGACTCGAGGGGGGGGATCAAATTTAAGGCGACTGCGTCGTTCACTTATTTAAGAACGGAGTCGCATTTAACATCTTAGGGGTTAACCCTCAAGACAGGAATATGATATATGAATTTGAGATTAAATCAACTGCTAGATTTGGGATTTAAAGCTTTTTTTTATTTTTATTCTGAGCTTCTGAGCAGATAGGCAGAAGTAGGCAACAGATTTTTTACTTAAAACCAGTGTTTGCTAAGTCACGTGAATATGAGCAACTTTAAGCTCTGAGTGAGTTAACTTCCTTTCGACCAAGGTTATATAAGCCTCGTATCGCGATGAAGTGAATACATAAGTCTGAAAGTACTGCGTTTACGGATTGCTGAATTTGCTGAGCAGGATCGAGATAAAATTATTTTCGATCAAAATAAGTTATCCCCAAAAAAGTACCGCATATGGAACCGGAGCCTGTTATTGAGAGCTTGAGATTCACTTATCTGATGTCTTGAGATTGAGAATCGAATTTCCCATTCCAGATGATTGAGGGTCACGGAGTTTGGGCTCTGCACGCGTATTTTTGTGCGAACGATCGTCAATATTGTGCACCTGATAGAGGATATCTTCGAGGTGATGAATCTCGTTGGTGATGCGTTCTGACTCGGTTTTGTAGGTTGGCTGTAGTGCGGTCTGAGGCATGTTGGTTTCAGGGTGGAGTGCATGTTTAAGCCAAATATCGTTATGCATTGTAAATGGGACGGAATTGTAAATAGTTCCGCTAATTGCTTTCATATTGTTTTGGTTTTTGTCCATTTTTCTTCTCCTGTGTGCATGAAGCCAGTTAATGAGTTTTGGCTTTTATAGCGTCTAAGTGCTAATGGAAAAACCAGCATCGTCAGATAGACAATGCTGGCCAGGAGGGATTTGGTGCTAGTCTGTTCTACTGCCTGTGACACCAACACCAAACAAACAAGGAGACGCCAAATTTCAATTACATTGATGCGCATTGCGATAATCGCAATTTGAACTGAAGCTCTAATGATTGATTAGGGTGCGTTTCAGTTCTGCGGATCAAGCAACACTCAACACACGATTGGGAAGGTCTTATGCATTCCTGCAAGCGACTATCTGTCGCGACAATAAACTCTTTTTATTTTCCAATTACGGTTCATTTAGTACCGTGTTATCTCTTTGAATTCACTGAATAATAGGGGTGCTACCTAGCAAGGTCTAGCGATTACATGTAAAAATAATTCGTTTATATGGGGAAGGGTTTATTTCGCATAATAATAGCTTTTAGGCTGTATTTTTAGTTCTTTTGAATATTTAAATCGTTTGAAAATTATGTGACTATTGATGATTTATATGCAAAAAACAAACGCTGCGAGCGACCACAGCGTTTGCGTAACATGAGTCAAATTATTCAGTTTCACTTTCATTAACTGATTTTAATGGCTTCGTTTTTTCCGTCGATCGAAAGCGATTGCGAGCACACCTAAAGAGACAAGAACAACTGTGCCGGGTTCCGGCACGGTAACGAAGCGTGCAAAGAGAGAGAAGTCATTGTTTGAGTATGCACTTTTGGTTTTGAGCTCTGAATACTTGTCAGATTTACCATCCCACTTAAGACCAGTAAGTTCAACAGCGTATTTCGCTTCATCGATTGCAAATGTTTCTTTTGAAAGTAAGTTTTCGGGTAGCTTAATGTAGTCGCCGTTGGTGCCGGCTGAATCTACAAAAAGCAGATCGAAAGTCAATTTATCTTCAGCTAAATAGGGTTGAAGGAAGTCGAAGTTAACGCCGAGTTCAAACGTGGTTGGCGCTGTGTTATCGATTGTTTTGCCATTCCAGAAATTGAAGAACGACATTTCAAACTCTTCACCGACATTTACATCGATTGGGCTGTATCGATACTTAGTTTGAAGGGTATCTTCAATGGTATAGCCGGGGTATTGATTTTGCCCCAGTCTGAGGCCATGGCTATTACCGAAGGATTTGAAGACGCTTGCAGGATTCTGCTCCTGATCAACGTTGAGTGTTGATTCTTCAATTCGCCCTTTAAACGTGCTTGCGTGGAGTGGTGCGGCAGCAACAAGCGCAGTTGCCGCGGTACATATTAGTGTGCGATTCATAATTCTATCCTGGATACGGTGTTTGTTGTATCACTCAAAAAGGTAAGAAATAACCTGATGAGAAGGGAATTGAATTATGGGTATTACTTAATTTGTACATATGTATGAGGCGCATATGAGGTTTGGAACGGTTAGCTAAAGCGATGCCCTACTTGTCTAATCTAGTGTTAGATACAGCAATAAAAAACCGTTGATATGACTATCATATCAACGGTCGGAATCCTCTTAATTTTGCCTGAAAAATGTCAGGCAACCGGTTGCGCGGCATTTACATAGTTGTGCAACTACAGTTATTGAGTTGCGCGTTTGTTTCGGTTTCTGCGAAGCGACAGAAGGCTAAGTCCTGCAAGGCCGAATGCCGCAGCGGCTGGTGTTGGTACTGTTGAAGGAATTTCAACAAACTGTCCATAGACACCAGTTTTTGAGTTCGTGTATTCAGTACCTGTAATGAAGTCAGCATTGAGGTTGCCTGGATTTTGGCCAAAGCCAAGAAGTTCCAAAGCGTATGTGGTTCCATTGATTTCGAAGGTTTGCTGCGAAAGTGCTGAGTCAGGTATTGAGTAAACATCGCTTGCAGTCCCATCACCCTGTGTGTAGTTCACATCAAAGGTAAAGGTCTGATTACCTGCAGCACCAAGATCAAGGTTTACGTTAAAGACGATGGAATCAGGTGAGGTACCTTCGACAGTTCTGCCATTCCAGTGGGTGACGCCACCGATTTGGAAAGCTTCACTTTCATCAACATCGACGGGGTAATAGCCATAGAGAGATTGGCTTGTATCCTCAACGGTGTAGTTTGGTGCAGGATTTTCGCCTAAGCGCAGTCCGCGATCAGAGAACTGGTCGTAGACCGCGTTTGGGTTTGCTTCGTCATTGATATCGAATGTAAGCTCTGACCTGCCGTTAAAGGTTGCTGCTGAAAGCGTTGAAGCACCAACAACAACAACAGCGGCGGCAAGTGCAAAGAAGATATTTCTATGTAGGTGTTTGATTTTCATGTGTCATCTCCCTTCCTGTGTACTAAGGGTAATACTATGCGCGAAATAGCTAGTGGACTACGTATTCGCATGTGTGGGTTATTTAATGGGGTTTTTGTACGGCGATTAAACCAAGAACAGTGAAAGGCACGGCCAAAGTAATGGGGAATGTGTCTTGCGGGTCGGTAATATCTACAAACTCTGCATAGATCGTTTCAGTGTTATGCGTGACCTGATGCATTTGCGTTGAAAGCGTAAGGTTTTTGGGATCTTTACCGAAGCCAAGCAATCGCATGGCGAAGACACGGCCGTTGAAATCGCAGCAACAACGTGACATAGCATTTCTTTTGATGAACATTGTGTCACGGCCAGAATGATTGTTGCGACTTTCAAGTGAGAAAGTAAAAACACGGCGATCAAGCACCGGGTGATCGAATTGCAACGTCACGGTCAGGTCGATCTCTTCGCGTTCAGCCGGGTTGTGGTAGTGGCTGATGCGACCGACTTCGAAAGCAACCGTTTTGGTTCGCATTGCCGAGATGTCTGGGGGTAGCGTCATCATTGTCGGAAACTTGTAGTTTGTACTTGATGCTGAGTCCCTGTTTAGTTTGTCATCAAGCTGGTTAATAGATGCAGCCAATCCGACCGTCTTGTTTGAGTGATTTAATCCCTGTTTAGCGTGAATACTTTTGGGGGTTGTTCCTTGATCACTCTTGGGGAATATTAGGGAGATCACGGATTTATGTCCATGAAACGACGTAAAAAAACTACGATTCTGTCGTAAATGTTCGGCAGCAGTGATTTTCATCGTTTCATTGGTACAGTCATACATTAGATTAGAGATCCGATACTAAAGTCGTGAAAGTTGCGTGTTCGTTTATGCTGGTACCAAGCTGGCTATAAGATTTATGTGACGCCACGCTGGCGGGTCATTGGGGTCGAGTTTTTCAAATGGACTTGTTGCTTGATCAATGGTTTGTGTTGCTGTGATTTTGATGTGGTAGGTGGAGCCGTTGAGAATAATCGGTGATGGTGCGAGGTACTGCTTTTGATCAGCAAGTGATTGAATGAGTTTTCCAGCAGGAATGACGAGTGAGAAACTCTGATCAGCCGGCTTGGTTAAAAACATACTGACGGTGAGTTTTAGGTCATTGCGTTGATTAGAAGTTAATGGACGTGCCACGTATGAAGAGATTGTGCCGATATAAAAAGGCTTATTTTCTTTCGCTGAAATTGGTTTCATACCTGACGATGTTTGCAAAATTGTTGAGTTACGAGTGATACTGAATTGCGTATCAAGGAAAAGCGTTTCACTTGAAAGTGCTTTCCAATTCTGCGCATCTGATTTCACGTTCTTGTACCAGTGCGTTTGCGTACCAACAGGAATGCTTGAGCTAAGAGAGATTGTTACAACACCTTGAAAAGGCAGCATCTTTGTATAATTCCAAGCGCAGAATAGGCCCAATATCGCCAATAAGACGAAGGGTGTTGTGTAAATCAGCTTGGTACGTTTAATGAGATTCATGACTTTAAAAAGACGCGGTTGACGTTAATCAACCCCGTCTTATCTCTATGTGTGTGATCTGGTTTTATTTCTCTATTTTTTATTTCACGCATTGCGGCGTTTTCTTTTTTGAACTAACAACAACGCACAAAGTGAAGCTGCTGTCATCATCCCTGTACTTGGAAGAGGCACGACAGTTGGAATAAACTGGAAATACAGATCCGCTTCGCTAACTGAATCAAATTCAGCGATCAGTTCTTTGGAGAGATCGTTAGAATCGTCGCCAAAACCAAGCAGTTGTAACTGATATTCAACGCCATCGATTGTGACGATAGCATCTGCGGTATCGTCTGTGATGATGACAGATTGTGTGCCGTCATTATTCATTTCGAATTCAAGTTCGAAGACGAATTCTTCTGCGATACCTGGAATGTTGATTGTCATGTCAAAGGAATCAACCATTGTGTCAGGATCGACATCGCCGGCATAGAAGTAGAATTCTGCGCCTTTGAATGCTTCTGTGACATCAGTGTTACTTCTGATGTATAAACCATTAACACGTGCGACTGTTGGTGGATCATAATAATGGCTGGGCTTGCCGTTATAGATTATTTCACCGACACCTGTATGAGGCGCTTCCTGCCAAGTTGCGTTTGGATTTTCGTTTGAATCAACATCAAAGTGTGTATATGTGTAACCACCGCTAATGGATGCAGCAATAACGCGTGAGCAAGGCATTGCGTTCATAAAAAGAAACGTCACCAGTGGAATCAATAAAAGCTTGATTCGTATGTACGACAAGTTTTCGGTGTTGGCAAGTAATGTCAGCATCGTTATTAAATCCACTGTAACTATTAGTTAATAGAACTAATCGAAATCCAAAATCAGATATTTAAATCAGACCTTGGAATGCTTCACTGGAAGCTGTTGTTCGTCCGACCCCCACCATCAACAGGTGGGAGATAAACTCAAACCAAACCGAAAGTGCCTGAGTGGGGTTCTGTTTACAAAGACTCACGAAGTGAAAAGATGGACTTCGCCAGCATGGAGGTAACCAACAAACATAGGCGGACAATCAGTTCTGTTTGCTAGAAGTACCAGTTGTGTATCCGATCCAATCCCTAGGGTGTAATCTTGGCGTGGCAGGCGGTAGTGCATTCCCCTTGCCACGATGCCATATATTAGGGGTAGTACGTAATCAGTATCAACATGATACCTAAAATATTTTCACTTTAAACCCTGTCTATTAATAACTTTATGACATTAGATGTGTCTAAGTTGACTATACTACTTTATAAGTAATGCGCAATAAAAAACCGCGATCAAAATCGCGGCTAATGTAGGAGATTTTTGTTATTTCAAGCACGTCTTCGCCGCTTCAGAGCAGCGAACCCGAGCAAACCGAGTGTGATCGAAGCGCTGGCTGGGGTGGGGACTTGTGGTGCGTGGTATTCTTTGAGTTGGAACATCACATCGGCAGTTTTAGCTTGATAGTCTGGTGAGCACCATGAGTCGCATATTGTATTTCCATTGTTGTTCGAGAAGCCGAGCATTTCGAGTTGATACTCTTTGCCTTTGTAGTCGATGATCGGATCAGCAAGACCGTCGAGCACGTTAAGCTTGATAGAGCTACCGTAGTCGATAAGTTCAAGGTTGAATTTGAATTGATCGGAGACGCCGGGCATTTTGAGAGTGAAGTCGATGTAGCGATAGTATGAGCCGGAGTAAACCGATGGGCTTGACCAAAGGTATAATTCCATACCTTTAAAAGGCGTACGATCCATGTTGTTCGACACTGAGGAAGTAATGTATTCACCTTCATTACGTACAGCATGTGGCGAATAACTTGTCCATGTTTTACCTGTATATAAAAGCTTTCCTACACCGGTGTGGTTCGTGATATTACCTTGGGCTGCGGAAGGTTGTCCTTCGGATGGGATCTCAATGCCTGCATAAGACCAGCCAGAATAAAACGCGGCATGTGATAATGTTGTTGTGGCAAACACGGTGATTGATGCGGCTGCAACAAAGATGGGTTTAATGAATAAAGACATTTGATTCTCCCTGAAATCAAGTAGGCGAATAACAACTCACATAGTGAACTCGTGAATCAATCGAGTACCCCTGCACGGATCGCGCACTGCGCTATCAATGCATTAACACAAGAACAGCGCAGCTCACAGCTAATCACGTCATGTGAATAGCTAAATATTCAGTTGTCTCAATTTCCCTGATCACCAGCCAAAACTTACGCAAAACTCATTGCCTCACGAGGCAGCAAGTCGGCTGAATTTATTACTAGTCAACTAGACAATTCGTACGATCTAAAGCCAATCCAATAGTAAGTAAAAGTACTAGGTAATCCGTATCAGTTAGGTCTGTAACGCGCTGGAGGTCATGACTGACCCGATAACATATTCAAGTCAAGCACATCGCTGATGCGATTCAGAAATTACTGAATGTTCGAGGCTTACAACAATCATGTTAAATGGAAAAAGCCGTCATGCATTGACGGCTTTTTTGTCTTTCAAATATTCAAATCACTCAAGCTTGGCGGCGGCGTTTCAGAACACCCAATCCGATTAAGCCGAGTGAGATTGATGCGGTAGCAGGAGTTGGCACTGCGACAAATTCAAACTTAACATCAGCGGTCATAGCCGTGTTAGTATCAAGTGGATTGGTCAGGATTGATAATCCATCGACCACGCCACCATTCGCATATTCAAAGCTGACTAAACGCAGTTGATAGTCCATGCCTTGGAAACTTACGATTTGAACCGCTGTATCATCGATCGCTGCAAGCTTAGTTTGATTACCAAGATCTGTGAACTCAAAATGAAATACAAAATCATCCAAGCTTGGATCTAAACTCAAATTCAAATCAACGAATTGATACGACGTGCCTGCAACCATGTTGATACCTCCGGATGAGATATAGGCTTTGACTGCAGAAAATTCTTGCGTAAATAGCGCATCAATGGTCGCTTGATCAAGATAGTTGCCTGTTACACGGAATGAATTCACTTTAGATGTAACTGGATCATTACCGGTATAAAGAATTTGGCCGCCAGCTACGAAGCCGATTGAACCAACTGCATTTATTGGTTGCCCAACAGTTGGCAGTTCAAGCTCAATTCCTGGATATCCAGGCGCAAAAGCGGCATTGACGTCACTAATTCCCAGACAAGACACAACGGTAAGCGCAGCAACGTACGCAACATTCTTTAGTAGATGCATATCTTTTCTCCTCGATTCTACTTTCAATGAAATATCCAGCTTCTCCTACAGAAACCTTCTACTTCGATGTCATTGCAACATATAAACTTTTTTACTTAGCTGTGTGAGTGGCTCAAAATTTCACCACATGATGAAGAAATGCATATTTCACACATCAGCTATTTCTGAATATATCAGGGATCTGACGCTGATCAATATTTTCACGCAAGCAATTTACTTATTTATGCTGATCATGACGCATTAACAACATAGTTAAGTTAGGTAAGACAAAAATCCAAGCACTGTTTCAAATGCGATAGACCACTATAAAAAACAAAACCCAACCGGAAGGCTGGGCTTTGAATTCAACTTCGACTTGAAGCTGATGCGGGGGTACTTTTACATTTGTTGTATATGCATGTGTATTGCTACACGTTGTTCATCCGACCCCCACCATCCATAGGTGGGAGATAAACTCAAACCAAACCGAAAGTGCCTGAGTGGGGTTTCTGTTTTGCTGAGCCTGATTCACAGACTCGTTGTGCTTCGTCGCTGCGAGTTTTTTGATCCGCCGGCTTGAAGCTTCAAAGTTCTGCTTGCGAAGTGAATATGATGATGGCACTTCGCAAGCGTTGCAACGATCACGCGACAAACATCGGGCGTCGGTTTCATCGCTTTTCGATTGCAAATCCATGTTCGTCCAACCACCCTCCGTGACCTCAATTCACCGCCAATACTTCATCCACATATTCATCTCTCGAGGTTCGCCGTTTGGCTACAGGAATTAGTGCTATCCCCGTGCCAATGCGGACAATACTAGGGAGTGCACCTAATCGAAGTCCACCTCACCAATCAAAAAAATATTAAAACACCTCTATATGGCCAGAAAAGCTTGTTTTCAGACGACTTCTCATGCCTTCGATCATCATCCTGTCACACTCGCGATGTTGCGTGAAACGACATCTCAAACAGCCGATTTCATGATTTTGACTCTGACGACTATAATCCTGCTCCGCTGACTGGCAGAAATGACGGTACAAAACCACATCAGGGACTGGTGGGCGGATACCGGCGAGGGATCAAACTCTAAAACAGCAATTAGCCTCGGAAAAGCCGACACCGATCGCGCGATCGGAGATTCGGCACACAGCCTTTTGCTTGAACACAGCCCAATCTGCACAGCCGACTTTCGGCAGCAGATCGCCGTAACTCCCCTTTGCGGCATAACGACCAACGTGTCAACGAGAAATGTTTTCGCAAAACGCATTAGAAATGGACAATACTCAGGCATGAAACAGAAGTACCTACGAAATGTCGCTGTCATCGCACACGTCGACCATGGCAAGACGACCCTCACCGACCAGATGCTCTATCAGTCTGGCATGTTCCGCACCGAAGACCTCGACAAACTCGCGGGGGGTCAGCACAACCTGATCATGGACACAGGCGACCTCGAACGGGAGCGTGGCATCACCATCACCTCCAAAAACTGCTCTGTCCGCTACGAAGCTTCCGACGGCAATGAATACAAAGTCAATCTCATCGACACGCCAGGCCACGCCGACTTCGGCGGTGAAGTTGAACGTGTACTCAAAATGGCAGACGGCTGCCTCCTCGTCGTCGATTCATTCGAAGGTCCAATGCCACAGACACGCTTCGTTCTTGAGAAAGCATTAAGCCATAACCTTAAGCCTGTCGTCGTCATCAATAAAATCGATAAACCCAATGCACGTCCTGACGATGTGATCAACGAAGTCTTCGATTTGCTCAGTGATCTTGATGCACCGGATGACTGTCTGGACTTCCCCGTTGTATACGCTTCAGCAAAAGAAGGCTGGGCGACAACCAACGGCGACCGTCTTGGTGAGGATCATCCTAAAGACGTTCGCGAACTCTTTGAAACAGTCATCCACGAAGTCCCCGCTCCTGCTGTCAGTGCAATGGAAGGTATCGAGGACGAACCGCTACAGATGATGGTCACAACGATTGTTTACTCCGACTACATTGGCCGCATCGCTGTGGGCCGTGTTGAGGCAGGCACAATCCGCACCGGTTCACCTGTAACAGTCGTAAAGCGTGCCGATAAAGAGCATAAAAATCAGCGTGTTTTACAAGTTCAACAGTTTGAAGGCCTCTCACGTACCGACGTCGAGTTTGCAGAAGCAGGCGACCTCTGTGCAGTCACAGGCCTCGAAGGCATCGACATCGGCGACACTATCGCCTGTGCTGAAAACCCACAAGCACTTGATGCAGTCATGATCGACGAGCCAACCCTCACCATGACTTTCCGTGTGAATGATTCTCCATTTGCAGGACAAGACGGTAAATTCGTCACTTCACGTCAGGTCTGGGATCGTTTGCAGAAAGAGCTTCAATCTAACGTTGCATTGCGTGTTGAGACTGGCGATTCACCCGAGCAATTCCAAGTCAGTGGTCGTGGCCTCATGCACCTCGGCGTCCTCGTCGAAACCATGCGCCGTGAAGGCTATGAGCTTTCCGTTGGCAAACCACGCGTGATCTACAAAAAGATCAATGACAAAGTGCATGAACCTATCGAGCAGTTAGTCGTTGATTGCCCAAGTGAATGTCAGAGTGACGTGATGAGCCTCGTCGCCAACCGTCGCGCTGAGCTAGTGAAAATGGACCCGAAGCCTGGTGCTGGTGATTATGTCCACATGGAATTCACCATTCCTGCACGTGGCTTGATCGGTCTTCGAACGAGAATGCTCACCGCCACGCAAGGCCGCGCAATCATGCACCACACCCTACTCAAGTACGAACCACTTCGAGGTGAAGTACCCAAACGTGCAGCAGGCGTTATGGTCGCCACCGACACAGGCCAAGTCACACCTTACTCACTCGACCGTCTATTCGACCGCGGCAACTTCTTCGTCAAGCCCGGCGACAAAATCTACGAAGGTCAAATCGTCGGCGAGCACTGCAAAGACAACGACATCACCGTCAATCTGGTCATCAATAAGAAGCACTCCAACGTTCGTGCCGCTGGCTCCGATGACGAAACCAAGGTCAAGCCAGCCAGAATCATGAGCCTCGAAGCTTCCATGGAGTACATCGAAGAGGACGAGCTGGTCGAGATTACACCCGAGCACGTCCGTATGCGTAAGTACGTGCTAAGTGAATCAGTTAGGCGCCGCGAGGCACGCAAGAGCAAAGCTGATAAATAGGCAATAACTCGTTATCACTAGCGTGCATTTAATGACACTTTCGCCCTTTGAGGGTTGTATCGTCATCCGCTCATGTGTTATAATGACGCCCGTAACGATGATTACCCCTAGCTGATGGGTCACTCAGCCTAAAACAGATCAACCACCCCCACCCGACTCCTTGGCCATCGGCCAAGGGGTTTTTTCTTGCCCCTCAGCTAAGCATTTACCTCTGACACCTCGCAATACGACATCTCCATTCCTTACATTCACACGCCTCCCACACACGTCATTTACACATGACTTAATTGTCTAGAACATATATTCACCACCACCTATACTGTTTTTCCGCAATTAGGGTGGCACTCTCGCTCTAAGCGGTGAATAATTCATTGTGTTAACAAGTGATCGCCAACATCAAAACGCGTAATCTGCAACTCACTCCCTCATCTTGAGGCATCCAACACAACAAGCGTGTCACCTCACAACTGGGCCCGCTTCTACATTGGGATAGAATCGCAACTTGTTTCCTCAGCAAAGCACAAACTTTGTGCAAGCATGCTATCCTTACAATTGCATCGGTGTAATAAAGAAACGGAGCTACAGCATGGGTGACAAATTAGTACTGCCAGAAGTTTCCAGACTACACGTCACTGACGAACATTCACACTACCGTATTGCCTTCAACGAAGGTAAAGTCGATGGCACCGCTGTCCGCGAACTCTACGAAGTGACCATGCAGCTCGTTGACCATGCGCAATCACTCAAGCTTCTCGTTGACCTCACCGACGTCCACTTCCTCCCATCTGGTGGGCTTGGCATGCTCGTTACCATTCGCAAGAAATTCCTCGCAACCGGTGGCCAACTCCACATCCTTGTACCAGATGCGCAAGTCAAAGAAGTTTTCACCGTCACAAATCTCGACAAACTTCTCACTCTCTTCGGCAACTCAAACGAAGCAGTCAGTGCTTTCAAAGTTTAAACAACATGCAACATCACAAAAAATAAACAAGCCCCTGACTCATCATCATGGGCTTGTTTTATTTTTCACTCATTCATTTAGCCACAAACTACTCCAACGCATCCCCAATCTTGTTCATCTCTTTCTCAATCGCATGCATCCCCGCTTCAAGCTGCTTCATTTCTTTTTCCATCTTCGCACGCTTCTTTGCCGCTTCAATTCTGATTTGTTCTGCAGAGACTGGACTTCTCAAGTAGCGCTCAAGATTTTCACCCGCTGCAGCTCGCATCGCTTTTTGCAATGCAATCGGCCTCACAAAACCATAATACCTTCGCGTTTCAATCTTCTCGAAGTTCGACACTGGAACGCGCTCAAACGATTCCGCAATATCTTGCACCTCAATCGTTCCCGGATGATCCGACGTAAAGAAGTATTGTTCACCCAACACACTCACTTCAACAGACACATTCTCCTCATCTGAAATGCGCCAATCTACCGCATCATGTTCCAATCCCTTGATCGCAAAAACGTGTGGCAACTCAAACGTCTCACCCGTCTTCAAATGCGTCATCGCAAACGAATAACCGGTTTCTTCAGGACTCGGGCAATCAATCGTCACATAAGTATTCCTAACGGCACTACAACTGCACATCACCACCACAACCATACTCAACATTAAAGCATTAATTATCCGCTTCATAAAACCTCTCCGGCTAAATTTCCGTTCAACACAATATAACCACCCCCGCCCTTCACCTAAAGAAAAACCTGCCCATTGAGCAGGTTCTGTTTTCTATTTTTACTATCTTCGCAGCTTACTCGTTGAACGATGCTTCAATGATCTGCCTCAGCAATTTTTGCTCCATATGCAAATCACGATCAAACGTTTCCCAATATTTCGCAGGAACCCCACGCCGCCTCTGTTCAATCGGCACCTCATTCAACTCAGCAAATACATTATCCGAAATCTTACCATTCAAATATCGAAGCGTATTCACCTTCCTCTGCATATCCACTCGAATATACAAATAGTATCCATCATCTTTCAGGTCTAACACTTGCTTAGACACAGACAATTTAGGGTTCGCAATCTGCCTGATTGTCTTCGGGTTCGCCATCTCATCAGGCATAACCTGTGGCGTCCTTAGCGAACTCACCTCACCAACATCTTCACCACGATCGTCCTGCATCGACAACGCAAAAATTGCAACACCATCTACCATCGAATAAGGATCACCCGTCTCACCAAGATCCAACGGCTCCGCCGCATCCTCATCAATATTACCTTCAATAGGCGTACCTTCTAAAGGTACCGGACCCGGCACAACATCCAAATCCACAGTATCCGTATCAGGCAATTCAGGCTGCAACATCGGAGACTCATCATCCTGGTAGCGTGGCAACTTCGCCAACTCAAATCGCATCAATCGGCCTGTCGTCACCCTCACCGTCACAACACGCTGCACCTGGTCCAACGTCGATGTATCAACCTGCTCCCAAGTCGAGTTCACACCACCATACCAAGGCTCAAGAATCGTCGGCGACGCCTGAGGCCTCGTCGAAATAATCCCATACCGATAGTTCTGCTCATCCAATTGGAACTGATCTTCTACCAGTACCTTCCTCGCCGCATTGTAAACACGACGATACTCAGCCTTATCAATCTCAAAGGGATTCTTCGCCATCGGGTAAGGCAGCGGCGTCGAATGACAACCCGCCAGCACACTCACCAGCAAACCCAATATCCATATCCCATTCAAGCGTCTGCTCATCTAGATCCGTCCAATCGCTCTTCAATCCCCTCGCCCATCTCTCGCTGCGACGCACCGCGCTACAACACGCTTTCCATCGACAAACTTCGCAGCTTTACATGCTGAAGTGTACCAAATCCACCCTCACCTCGCCCCATTTCCTTACCACCATTTTTCCGATTTCTCATATAACCCCCAACACCCCAAACCCTTACACAATCACCCCACCACTTCACAAACCTCCTCATGCTCCTCCTCAAACGACTTCTCATAACTCGCCGTATTTTGATACTCCTCATACCCACGCTCACGCCCCGCCTCATACCAAGCATGCACCACCGACACCATCATCACCCCAGCACCACTCAGCAGCGCCAGCTCCATCGACCCATACTTGATCATCGCCATCCCTGTAAGCGTACCGAATAATCGCAGCACCCCATTCATCGCAGTCTGCAATGACATATACCGGCTCGTATCCGCCCCCGGCGGCGCAAACTGATGAATCCCCGTTTGCCACCAAAGCACCCACGACCCACCCATCGCACTCCCCCGCAACACTCTCGCTACAACAACCAACGCCAACATCGCCCCCCACCCAACCGGCAACATAATCGCCAGCGCCAAAAACACCGCATCCAATCCCCACAACAAACGAATACCCGACCAGCCCTTCCACACATTCACCTTATCCAGCCACGCACCTACCGGCGCCACTGCCATAAACTGCACGCAGCCCGGCAGCACATGAATAAACGCTGCCGTCATCAAATATCCCATCCCCATCTCCACCGTCAAAAGTTTCGGCACCCACGACACATACATCATCCCACCAAACCCAAACAGAAAGCACCCAATCAAATAGCGATGCAACCGCTTATCCCGACCAATCGTCCGCCAAGGCATCACCTTCCCCACTTCATCCTTCACAACCTCACGCTCTCCCCTCCCATCGCTCGGCAAATCAATCTTCCAAAACATCAACAAACTCACAAGCGCGCACCCCGCACCAATCCACAACAACACATCAATCATCCCCAACACATCTCCCCCACTTCTCGTCACATCATCCAAAATCCAAGCACTACCAAATACACTCCCCACAAACACCACCGACGTCATCGCTCTGATCCGCCCCATCAACGTACTACGCACTTCAGCCGGATAACATTCGCGCACGATCGCCGTAACCGCCGGCCTCGTCATCAATTCAAAAATCATCGCCACACCAACCAATGCCAAAAACATCAACGAACTATCCGCCAACGTCATCAACCCAACACACATCGCGTAGAAAATCCCAGGCATCACAACAAACGGCTTCTTCCCCCTTCTCGCCATCAACCAGCCAATCCACAAGCTCGCAAACATCCCCAAACTCGACAACGTCAACGTCAACCCCAACTTCCAATCCGTCGCGCCCATTGACTTGATCGCCATCACCGGCGCGTTCGCCATGATCCCATCCGTCACTGCTCGCATCAGCGCCCACCCCATCTGCCATCGATACCGCGCAACCACTTCCCTTCCCAACCCCAGACCTTTCAATCGAAAATCAAACGCGCTCACTGTCGTCGATATCACTGCACGACCTCCGCCTCAATCTTCTCAAAAAACGCATCAATCCCCATCCATTCAACCCCAATCGCGCTCAGTTCATCTTTCGTCTTCTGCATCGATTCAACTGTACTCCGCGGCGACGGTAACGTCACATCCTCCAATACCACAACCTTCTGCCCCAATCGAACTAATCCCTCTGCCGTCACACGCAAACAAAAATCAAACGACGCGCCAACAACCACCCACACATCCGCATCAATCTTCTCAACCAGCTTCGCCAAACTTTGATGATGCGCAAACACATCATAAAACCGCTTCTCAACCTTCTCCTCTCGGCACCCTTCACACGGGCGCCCTACCACAAATCTTCTCTTCCCCTCCAAATCCTCAACCACATTCACACCTCCATCCACCGGCAACTGCCACACCCCCTCCCCATCTCTCACCTCAACACCCCCCATTGCCTGCGTCGTCGTAATACATGTCGAAATCACTTCCCGCGCACCACAAATCTTCGCCCACATCATCACACGACGTAATCTCTCTTCAATCACCTTCGCCTTCTCAACCAGCACCAATCCCCAATCACCACCCACCTGCTCATTCAGCCGCCGCGTATCAACATCAAAAAGCGCATACCTCTCAGTATACACTTTCATTTCTTTTTCATTCCCATTCATGGCTTCATCTCATCATAAGGATGGAAATTCTCACTCGTACCCTGATCACCATCCTCATCAACATCGCCAATCGAATGCTGCTTCAAAATATCGTAAGTAATACCATGATTGTAAGACCAGCTCTCATCAACAAAAGGTGTCATTCCACTCACATGACCATCCGCCCATGCAATATTCCCAACCCCACCATTATGCCGACCATGAAACGACGGATACGCTGCCTTCGGATAGTTCACCCACATTGTCGCCTCAAGATTCTCCAACTCAGGCCTCAACATTCGCCCCGCATCACCAAACAAAACAGTACTCGTCGGCTTCTGAATCGAAACAATCCGTACCAACTCAGGCGCCATCGCCTGTTCTTCAGGCTCCGCAATCAAAAAGTTATAGCCGATTCCCAATGCACCAAACTTACCCTCCCAATTATCCTCCCAATCCGGGCATGAACGAATATCCAAATCCGTCATCACGCTATACATAAACCCTTCTTCAGGTTTAAACTCATCAGGCATCCGATACCACGTTCCAGCCCACATCTTGTAAATCTTATTCGTCAAATCATAATCACGGCCTGGCAAAATCTGCCCATCATTCTGCGCACCATACGTCGTCCACGCCACATTAAACTGTCGCATATTCGATGCACATTGAATCGTTTTCGCACTACCCCTCGCTGCGCCCAACGCAGGCAACAATATCCCAATCAACAGCGCTATAATCGAAATGACCACGAGCAATTCAATTAGGGTAAAACCGTTCCACAACCGACCAAACTCAACACCACGTTTAACATCAATACGGCCATATTGATCCATCAGCTTCTTCCCAGAAATATCATTTTGTTTAGTTTCAGAATGAATGAGGCAAGCTGTTGTATTCATTCCTTGCCATTAATGTAATAACCCTAACAAAATATTGCTAACACTTTTTTTATTCAACATCCAACTCATAACCACTCACAACACACAACATCCACCTCTAACCATACAACAACCAACCATTTCATTTTAAATAAGCATTTTAAATCAACCATCTAACTCTTGATTAGTACCTGCCTCACCAATCAAACATATATCACACATACATGTATAAAATCGCCTCAAATCATTTCTCCCTTTCAACCTTCACCACACACCACAGCCTTATCGCTTAGTTGAATCAGTACTTTCCATATCAACCTGAAAAATACACCGCATAAGTCGCAAAATTCATAACCTTTCTTAGTCAACAGAAACACTTGTCTACTTACTACTTCACTTTTCACCAAAATGAGCATTCCATTTAAAAAGTCACATCTATACTTCCACGTATGGATGCATTTGTTGATTCTCTCAAAAAACGGATTTTCAGCAGATCATCTCATTATTTTCTTTGCACCAACACAAAGCCACGGCCCTTCATTCGCCGCAGCTTTTGTGTTTAGCACCTAGGAGAAAGAATGAACTGCTATAAATTCAGCCCTTATCTATTGGGCGTATCGACTCTGTTTTTCACCCATCAAATACTCGCAGCACCAGTCGCATACCAAGTCACCGCCACTGTTAACTCCGCAAGTAACACATCCAACCTCCCCGGCGACCCAACTATCGGCGATACCATCACCGCTACAATTGTTCTCGACTTCGACCTTGCCACCGGCCCCTCTAACTCTGGCGTCATCCAATCCTATACACTTGAATCCAACGGCGAGTCACTCGACTTCGTCTCACTCTTTGATGACAACCCAACACAAAATACCGTCATCCTTTCAAACAACATTTTCGATAGCGACACCATCACCATCAACCTCTTCGGCATACAAGACGGCGTCAACCGTGGCAGCCAAAACGGTATCAGCCTCTTACTCCAATATCCCGAAGACACCTTTAATGCAGGTGATCCCATCAATTTCGATGCAGGCGACACCAACTTCACCCGCCTCTCCTTCGGCCTCATCGACGATGAAGGCTCCTCGCGAGTCCTCGCATCATTTGACTCTATCATACAGATAGACCTCCCCGAAAATCCAGACTCACCCATCGCCGTACCAACCCCAACCGCATTCATGTCCCTCGGCCTACTCGTCCCACTCTTCCTCAGACGCCAACATCAATAACCAAACAAACAAGCCGCTCCTAAAAGCGGCTTTTTCAATCCCCATCTTCACATACACATCACCCACCACACTCAAGCACGCCCCTCGCTAGCACCTTAAAATGCTTCGCATACTCACGATACACCTTCTTACGATCTTTCGCCAACGCAATCCGAAGTGCATACGTATCGAGTGCACCCGACAAAAAGTCCGCCGTCATCATCGCCTTCCTATTCTTTCCCACAATATCACAAACCCCCTCATACAAAACCCCATACGCATTCTCAGCATCCTTCGATCTGCAATACTCACTCCCCAAAACATGCGGGCCATCTACCAACAAAACATGCGCAAAAGCCTGATCCTCAAACACCTTCAAATATGCCGTACAGCCATCGATTAGATCATCGACATCATCACCACTCCGTTCCGCATACTTCATCAATCTCTCAGACATCTGCTCACACAAACCCTCATACACCGCCTTAAAGATCGCCCTCTTATCCTCAAAATGATGATACAACGACCCACGCGAACTCTTCGCCACATCAATAATCATCGTCGTCGATGTCTTCGCATAACCATGCTCTGCAAACAACTCCCTCGCCACCTCCAACAAGTGTAATCGTGTTCGCTCCAAATTATCTTTATTAGGACCTTGGGGTTTTGCCATACATAAATTGTATTGATTTACAGACACGTTGTCTATATCTTTACTTACAGACAACTTGTCTATATCTACAAGGAGATAATGCATGATCAAAGTAAACAGCTACTACCCCGTCATCTGCGTCCTGGACGTGCATCGCGCTGCCGAGTTCTACCAGACTCATCTCGGCTTCAAGCCCATCTTCCAAAACGATTGGTACATCCACCTTCAGCACCCCGACAACCAATCAGTCAACCTCGCCTTCGTCGATTGCAACCACGACAGCATCCCCAAATCCCATCGCAAACCCGCCCAAGGCACACTCCTCAACTTCGAACTCGACAACATCGATGCCCTCTACAAAAACTGCAGACAACAAAAACTCGACATCCTGCTCGAACTTCGCGACGAACCCTGGGGGCAACGCCATTTCATCCTCACCGACAACGCAGGCATCATGATCGACATCATCAAACTCATCCAGCCCTCCCCTGAATATCAGCAACAATACCAATAGTTCGCCCTCCCTTAACCAGTATCCCATCAGCGTGACAGTCATAACCACTGTTTCACGCTGCTTTTAAATTTTCCTCAATCAAAAATCTTTACATTGTACATTGTATGCGTACAATGTACTTATGAGCGATAAGCCACTCCAGATTGACCATGCGAGCGACATTCCGGTCTACCGGCAGATCACCGATGACCTTCGCGCACGTCTCGTTTCAGGCCAACTCCCCCCCGGCACACGCCTCCCACCAGTACGCCAACTTGCCGCCGACCTCACCGTTCATCACAACACCGTCGCACAAGCCTATCGCCAGCTCGCAGAAGAAGGTTGGCTCTCCCTCAAGCGAGGTCGAGGCGTTCAAGTCATCCCCCGACACTCACAAACCGCCACCCCCGAAGATGAAACCTGGTTCTCACAACGCTTCACCGATCTGCTCGCAAAGGCAAAAACCCGAGGCCTCACCCAATCTCAACTCACGCAAATCATTCAAAACCTCACATCAACATAAACACCAAAACAATCCCCTATTGTCTAACTAACCATTAGTTTGACCTAATTCACTGATACTTAGTCGATCAAAACGAAACGAGGCAAACGATGTTCAATCTTCCATACACGATCGCCTTAACTCAATTTTTTACTTTCATCTATCTTCCAGTCATTGTCTTCATTTGGTTCTTTTACTCATACATACATCGATGGACTCGCCCCGCACTCTTCTTTTCAGTCACCGTTAGACCTGATTTCAAATCCTCCGAGCAAGGCAAACGATTTACCAAGCAATTCAAAAAGCACATCAACCTCTACTCAATCATCGCAACGCTCGTCCTTCTCACTTACTTCCTGACCCCAAACTCAACAACACTAATGCTCTTTCAAACCTTGGGTGCCATAACCATCCAACTCCTCGGCATCACCATCGCCTTCGTCAAAATACGCCAAAAAGTCCTTAATTTCAGCATTTCTCAACCGACCACACGATCCGCATCTCTTATACCTCGCAAAACCACACTCGCAACACCATACCTTTGGTTCGGGCCACCACTCATCATCCTCATCGCCGCCGCTGTTCTAGCATTTCAATGGGATAGCATCCCACCCGTCTTCACCACATCATGGGATGCTCTTGGTAATCCCACCCAACAAACACACAAATCCATCTCTTCCGTCTTCGCGCTCCCACTGCTCACGCTCTCCACATTTTTTCTCATGCTAATAAGCGCCCTCGCAATCTCACGCTTCACCAAACGCACCATCCCAGATGGCCCCGCCGCAATCAGACAATCCAAATTCATCAACTTAACTCAATCACTCGTACTCATCTCAACATACGCACTCACCATCATCTTCACCGCTCTATCCCTATTCCCACTTTCCTCAGCCGCCGATAGCGCACTACCAAATTCTTTTTATTACATCATGAGCTTCGCATTTATCCCAACAATTTTCGCGCTCTATTACATGATTAGAGCTGGCCAGGGTTGCTGGAAATACAATCGTTTATCACCATCACAGATCGAATCCACCGATGCCATCGCCGACGGCACGCCCGACTCCGCATGGAAACTCGGTCTCGTCTACTTCAACCCCAACGACTCTGCACTCTTCGTCGAACGACGCTTCGGCATCGGATACGACATGAACTGGGCTCGTCCAACCGCCTATATCTTCATGGGCATCATCCTCCTCGCCTCCCTCGGCATCTCCCTCCTATGCACATGGATGCTAAACAGCTAACCCCCTCCCAATAACCACCTCCTTAAATCTTGACTACAACAAGACACTATAAAAACAAACCAATCAACAACCACAACCTAACACAACAGAAAACATCTATGTGCTAAGTCCGACTATACTAATTGTTATTAAATGTATTGTACTGTTACTTAGTATGTAAACTTCCGGTCAAACTCATCAATCAACGTGCTAAGCTTCATACCATTAGATGCCTTAAGCAAAATGGTCTGCCCCGGCATGATCCCTTTTGCCACCGCAAGCGCCGTCGGATTCTTCGGCCAATCCGGATACAAATGCACACGATGACCAATCCCCTTCACACTCTTTAACTCTTGCGCCGCCTGGCACATCCGCGGCCCAGCAAACACCGCAACCGTCAATAGCCCTCTCTCTAGAAACTCTCTAACACGATCAGCAGCAGCCTGATGCTCCGACTTTTCATGCTCGCCCAACTCCAACATGTCACCCAAAACAATCGTGCAAGGCTCCCGAGTCGCAGTCCCTACGAAACCCGATCCCATAAATTTCTGACCACCACCTTCACTCGGTGAAATCGCGCCTATCACCTGATTAGACCCACCCTGCGAAGAGGCAGCCAAACTTTCGATCACATCGAAAGCGGCTGAGAGCGAATCAGGATTCGCGTTGTACGCGTCGTGGATCACAGTGGTATTCGTGTCCTCATAGACAATTGGCTGGAGGCGCCCAGGTGCGGGGGAGATAGCCATGAATCCCAAATTCAGTTGAATATCATCGATTCCCATCCACTTCGCGATACCTATCGCGGCCAGCAAATTGATCGCATTGTGATACCCAATCAGTGGCACATTCACCGGCCCAAGCTTCTTCTGGCCTGGCAGCATCACATCAAAGGAGATGCCATCCGGGAACTGCATGAAGTTTTGCAGCATCAATGATGCATCATTGTCTTTGCCATAAGTAATGCGGTGATGGTTAGTTGGCGGTTTTGCATATGGCGCGATCAACTTCGCTGCCTGCTGCTCAATCACAATAACTCCACCCGGCTTCAGGTGCGCGAGCAAAGCCGCTTCTTCTTTGGCGACCCCTTCTAGGTCGCCGAAGAATTCAAGATGTTCGCGGCCGATGGAGGTGATTACTGCGGCATCTGGTTCAATAATTCGGCCAAGCGCGTCGACTTCACCGGGGTGATTTGTGCCTACTTCAACGACCGTAAAATCATCCTCAGCCTTGGCTGCGAGCAGGGTCAAGGGGACACCAATGTGGTTGTTAAATGACTTAGGTGATTGTGTACCAACGACTTGGTGTAATCTCCAGAGGTCAGGCCGTTCTTCGTTTGGGACGGGTAATTTATGTTTAGGCGGGGTGAGTTCGCCCGTGTTAGCGGGTGAGCGATCGAGGGAGACCATGCGGCCGTGAATGAGTGAGTGGATGAGGTGTCGGGTTGAGGTTTTGCCGTTGGAGCCTGCGACGGCGATGACCTTGTTGTTGCAGTCACCGAGAACGTCTCGCCATGCGCGGGCGAGAGTTTGCAAAGCCGTTAAGGTATTGTCAACTAAGAGGATGGCAACCTCATAAAACGATGAACCCTGTTCATTATTTCTGTCTTCTGAACTTTGTTCACTGCTGTTGGTATGTGAATTTGGAGATGAAGTGTTGAGAGAAGCAGTGGAGTCGCTAGATGCTAAATGCTGGGCTTCTGGCGCGAATTGCTGTGGATCGGGGAATGGGATGGCATCAGTGGAGATGAGTGATTCAGGGTTGCAATCGGAGGTAGAATCGGATGATTCAGCGGCGGGATTTTTGCTGGTGACAGGGAATGCATAGGTAGCAGGGATGTCGAAATCATCGCTGCTGGATGAAGAGGCATCTAGTTCGATTCCCTCTAAGTCTTTTATTGAATCGGGGTTATCAATGATAAGAAGTGAGGCGCCGGCATCAAGTGCTTTTTGAAGGAAGGCGTGGCCGTCATGGTTTTCGCCTTTGAGAGCGAGGTAGGCCTGGCCGGGCTGAAGTGTGCGCGTATCAATGGAGAGGCCCCGGATGATGGTGGATGGGGGCGTATTTGGGCATGTCTGGCTGGAGGGGCGGCGCAACCAAGAGCCTTGGGTAATCATGGCCAAATTGGGGAGCGACCAGAAAACTTCGCCTGCGCGCTGTGGGGTCATTGATCCATCTTCCTCGCTGTAATACGTTGGTAAATCGACACTTAATGTTATCCGCCCTGGTGCGTTCATGGTGGCTTTGAATGAGGTTTTGAGGATGAAATATGAACAGTGTTCATATTTTAATCGGAATGCGATAGTAAGGTGAGGGATGAGGCGAGTGGGAGGAGGCGGGCGTTCTTAAGCCCGGTGTGTGTAGAATAACTTGTTTATTATCGGCTCATAAGGGGGGTTCACTAGAAAGGAAATCGGGCTGCTGGAGCGCTACTTAGAGATAATTTTGAGGCCCGCTTTTGTGCGCGCTGGCGCACGTTTTTTGAGAATGATGAACTTATTTAGAACGTGATTGAGATTCTTTTCGTGCGCGCGTTTTGCACGGGTTTCTGCAAGCGCGTCTGTAAGTGTTTGGGTTGTAACGGGTTTTGAATTTCGTTTTGTGCGCGCGGTTTGATGAGGTTTTGACGAGGTGAATTCAAAACGATTCAGTTTTGGGCAGTTTTGAAGAGAAACGATGAAGGTTTGGTGCGTTTTGGTCAGAAACGGGCCCAAAATGGCAACGTTGAAAACTGGTGGATACTGAGAATTGAGCAAAACGTGCGCGCCAGTGAGCCAGTAACTGGGGATCGCAAGATTAGCGAGCCGAGCGAATCGATTGATGGTGATCAAGTTTTTAACGAGAGGCCGAGTCGGCGAGGTGGTCAAACAAAATGACGCGTGGAAAAGAAAGGATGGGGGGGAGAGATGGGGTGAGATTTTGATGCCATGTTTAGAGAGGTTGGGTTATCATCAAGTTAGCTGAGGGGTGGCGTATTGAGGGCAATACAATGATGAATAAGGAAGTGAAGGTACAGCCTCGGCAATGGGAGCATTCGCAGGGGAAATATGTCGAAACGAAGGACGGGTTCAAGCTTGTCTTTCGTGGGGTTGATCCAATGGGAAAGACGACGGTGGTGTTGGGAGTTGGGGGATTGCTGCTGGGGCTTAGTATTGGGTTGGAAGTTTATGTTGTGACGTATGAGACGCCGTTTGTAATAGGTATGCTTGGTGTAATCGCGGGATTGCTTGGGTTCAATTTGTTATGGATGTCGCTGTTTATAAAATTTGCGAGTGATGTCGTGAAAGTGAGAGGGCAGCGCATTTCGTTCAAGAATTATACGAAGAATCCATTTTGGCCACGACGCCGAGGTTGCCAGGCTGGTGATGTTGAGTTTGCGATTAACTTAAATAGTAGAAGAAATGAGTATTACCTCACGCTACACAAAGGGAATGGGTGGTATACGAAGAAATCAAAATGCGAAATTGTGGCGGTGACATCAGATGGTGATCAGGTTTGTTTTAGCGAATGGGAGATTGAGGATCTTCGATGGATCATTGACATGTTATGTTGGAAGTTCCCGGATATACGCAGTTATGAATGTGTTGATGGTAAGCTGATTGAGGATGAATTTGAAGGGGCGGTAATGAATGAGGGCAAATCGTGATGAGTGAGGTTCGTGAAATACCGCGGCAGTGGGAGCATTCCGAGGGTCAGTATATTGAGAAGGAGAATGGGTTTCTTCTTCGCTTTGTAAATCTTGATCCTAAGGGTGTGACGACGATTGTATTGATGGTTGGTGGATTGATGTTGAGCTTTGGAGTTTGGTGGGAGGTATATATAGATAGCTATAAGTTTTCAGTATGGGGAACAATGTTTGCAATATGCACTGGGGTATTTGGTTTTACTTTGATTTTCCTGATGTTGCCTTTAAAAATTGCTAAGAACAAAGTACTTGTTGATGATCAAACGATCAGAATCCAGAAGTGGATGCCTTTCAGATACTTCCCACGAAGAATGGAGTTTGGTGTTGATGATGTTGAGTTTGTAATCAATATCAATACTAAAAGGATTGAGAAGTTTGTCATGTTACATCGGACGGATGGATGGGTTCACAAGATGGCCTACAGCGAACTTGTGGCACTGACATCGGATGGTAATCGTATTTGTTTCGAGCAGTGGCCGATGGAGGAGCTGAGGTGGGTGACTGAAATGATCAATTGGAAACACCCGTACATCAATGTCTATGAATATGTTGATGGACATTTGGCTGAACGTGAGGATGAAGGGGTGGTTGTTAGTGAGGTAATGAGTGATGAGTGAAGTAAATGAGATGCCGCCCAAGAGTGATTGGGTTCGGTGTAAGTACGTTGAAGCGAAGGATGGTTTCAGGATTATCAATTCACTACAAGATCCGAAAGGGATTGGGTGGTATTTTGTGGTGCTTGGCTTTTTGGTTGTGGTAACTGGGATGCTTCTTGTTTTTGATGTTTTTGGAGCAACGAGTGATGGA
Source organism: Planctomycetota bacterium (assembly GCA_016350165.1). GTDB lineage: Bacteria > Planctomycetota > Phycisphaerae > Phycisphaerales > Phycisphaeraceae > Poriferisphaera. The sequence continues at coordinate 2,313,804 of CP066225.1, forward strand.
TTGGGGCTAACATTTTCTTTTGGTGGTTTTGTAATTCTTGTTAGCGCGGCGATTTTGAAGAATACGATACCTTTGGTGACTGTTAAGCATAATGAGATCAGGTTTGGTGATGGGAAGGCTAGAAGTAGGAAATACCGGATTGATGAGTTTGAGCTGATTATCAATCAATATTCTAAGAAGAAGGGATTTGCGATTTTTTTTAATAAGGGTTGGAAGTTATTGATTGTTAAATCAATCAGTGAGCTGGTGGTATCGTCGAATGAGGGCGAGAAGATTTATTTGCGATCAAGGACACGTAAGGAAGTGAAATGGATCGCAGATGTGATTCAATGGAAATATCCGCAAGTACGTGTTTATGAGTGTATTGATGGGAAGATGGTGAAGGAAGATGAAGCTTCTCTTGAGGTTGTAGGTGAGGATACAAACTAACGGTTAGTTAGATGTTTTGAGATGGCATTATCCGGGGCTGATGATTGGTGAATGATCAGTTGATACGTAGAAATTAGTGCATACTTATTGTAAAGATGGATTTTTGAAACTCGAAAAGTGTGACGTAAGTCATTTAGCCACGTCAGTTTTGTGGCGCTAAAAAAAAGAAGAGCGAGGGCAGTGTTGATGGAAGAACTATTAGAAGAGCGGATTATGCCTGCGAAACCTGAAGGGGTAGATGCGGATTTTGTGGTTGATGAAGATGGGCTGACGGTGAAGTTTTCGATCCATGACCCGAGGAATGTGATGGGGAAGTGGGCGCTGGTTGGTGTGGGTTTGATTTTGCTGGCGATGGTATGGCCTGTGGTGAATGGTTTGAATTTTGATACGCTGCCTTGGTATGGATGGGCGGTAAGTTGTGTGCTTTTTTTTCCTGGGTTTTTATTGTTACTTCAGTTTGTGATGATTAAGGCTGCGCGTGGGTTTGTGAGGGTGGATGATGAGATGCTGTATGTGGGGTCGAATGGTGTGAAGGATGCGAAGAAGTATCGGCTGGATGAGATTGTGGGAGTGAGGCAGCGATTATTAGATAAGGAGAGGACGGATACAAATTTGTCGCGGCCTTGGGGAGAGATGAAAAAGAAGCAGCAGAAGACGGTATTTGAGGTGGTATTGCTGAATGAAGTGCATCAGTATTTACATCCTTGGGGGAAGGATGATATTGCTTGGTTGGTTTGGATGGTGAAGTGGTATCGGCCTGAGATTGGGTTGGCGGAATGGGATGATCGTGAGGGAGTGAGTGAGAGTGAAGAAGAACCTCGCGTATTGAAGGAGGGGAGTAAGTGGAAGATTGGTAAGGATTCGGATTGGAAGGGAATCAAGGTAAGCGTGCTTGTGGCTGTGGCGGTGATTGGATGGTTGATGGGGTCAACATCTCTTGATGGATACCGTGCTCAATCGTGGGTACAGACGGATGGTGTTGCGACGTATTGGCACTATGAGAAGGATGGGGATATGGATAAGCTGAAGGTTTACTACAGCTATGAAGTTGATGGGGTTGAGTATTATGGGGAGAAAATGCGTGCGGGGAGAGGGGCGACAAGCGAGGAGGAACAAGCGTTTTTGGAGGGGATTGGTGAGAATAATGAAGTGAAGGTGTTTTACAATCCTGAGAATGTGGAGCAGAGCGCACTACTGCGAGCGGAGATGTCGGAAGTGATTATTACTGGGGGTATATGTTTGGGTGTGGTAATGTTGGGGATTGCGGTGATTGCGTTGCTGAGCTTGATGAAGATGAGGAAGAAGCGTTTAGCTGTCTGATTTATTCGATGTCGGGACGATGATGGTGGAGCCGCATTCGGGGCAGGAGTTTGTGTCTTCGGTTGCGCGGAGGTCGAAGCCGCAGGTGAGGCAGCATGGAAGTTTTTGGCCTTGGGAATGTTGCATGATTGTGTAACGGATGTTGGCGCGGAAGCGGAGAAGTGAGTACTGGTAGAAGAGGATGGCAATGACAGGAGCTATGCAGTAGAAGATGACATATTTTGTGTCGTTGCTGAGTGTAGGGAGTACGAAGCTGATGGTGAAGAATGAGATGAGTGCAGCAAAGAAGATGCAGCCAAAGATATTGCGGATGTAGATACTACGAAGATTGACTGCAGAGAAGAGAGCTTTTTGTTGTTGATCGGAGAGGTGTTGTAGTTCGGGGAAAGACGTTATTCGCCAATAGAATTGCATGGGTTGGTTCCGGGAAGTGTCTGGTTTCTGAATGTGTATGTATTATACGAAGAAAATTAGATGCATGAATGAGGGTGGGGTGAATGCTTTTATCAGTTTTAAAGTGTTGGTGAATTGTTTTGTGATTTATAATGTTGTTTTGATTTTTTGAAATGATAGCCGGGAGTTATTTTATGCCACGTCGAGTAAATTTGTTGGTTTTATGTTTGATGGGATTGATTATTGGAAGTGCTTGGGGTGAAGGCGTAAAGCTGAAAGAAATTGAGGTGGGTGAGCTTATTGAGTTGGTGAATAAGGGGCAGGCGAAATATAAACGGATGAATATTGAGTATAAGATTGTGTATGGGTTTTCGGATGATGTGGCTACTATGAAGGAAAGCTTCGTTGCTCAAGAGCCTGCTTATGAAGTGGATATGAATTTCAATTGCGATCGGAAGACAGGAAGATACTTTATAGAAGAAGATATGCTGACGAAAGATGGAAGGCATTTCATGTCAGCGATCTCAACGGATGGTTCGACGTACCGCAGGTTGGCGATGGATAAACCGAATGGGAAGCAGTGGTTTGGGGTCATAGGCCAAGCACCACATCGTTCATTTACAAGAGGTTTTGTTTCACAGTGGCGGCCAACGGATTTAGTTTTGGGGCCGGTGAAGGCGACTAATCGCGCAAAATTGTTAAAGGACTCGGAACTGGTTGAGATTGAACGCGTGAAGTATGAGGGGAATGATGCGTACAAGGTATGGATGCGTGTGAAAGATGAAAAATCTATTATGTTTCAGGGGAAATCAGCTAAGACTGTTAGCTATGAGGATTATTGCACGTGGTATGTGCCTGCATATGGAATGATGGTTGTTCGAGAAGAGAAATATCATATTGATTCGAGAACACAAGAGCGTCATGAAAAAATACATTCGGTGATGGTGATTGATGATATTGAGAAGAAGAGTTGGAAACTTTGGTGGCCGAACAAAGTGTATATGATGTTCAATTATGGTAAAAAAAAGAAAGTTTACCGTGTCGAAATGAAGAATGTTAAGATAGGTGATAGCGTGCAAGTGAGAGGAGATTTAAAGTTTCCTATTGGCACGCATGTTACTGATGAAGTGATTATGAAAAAATTTAAAGTCAAGTAATACAGCGGCTGATTAGATTATTATTAAAGAAAAAGCTACATCCTATGATGTAGCTTTTTCTTTGTATGCAATTAATTTTTAGCGACGACGGACCAGTGCGAGTGAACCGAGTGCGATAAGTGCTAACGAAGCTGGTTCTGGGACGAGTGTGATTGTTCCTGAATAAATAGCGCCACCGACTTCAACAGAATCGATATAGTAGCTGATTTCAAAATCTGAACCATCAGCGAGTGTGCCGGAAAGTATGCCGGTAGTTTGTTCGATATCGCCGAGTAGCACATCAATACCATCTATCTGGAAGTTAGACCCATGAATGACTGCTACACCTTGATGGTTTGTAACAAGCCCTGCTGATGCAGTAACACCGATGTTTCCGCCAGTGATGGTTAGATTTGAATCATTAATTGCGAAGATGTTACCTTCAACTGTGCCACCTTCGAGATATACTGTGCTTTCGTGTTCAAGAATCATATCGCCATGGATCGTTCCGCCCGTGATGGTTGTTTCTGAGTCACCTTGACCTTCAAAATCACCGCTAATATTGCCACCATGTATAAATGCGGTTGCTTCATCACGGGATTCGAAGTCCTCTTGAACATCTGCATCGTACATGGTGAGTGTTGAACCATGAATTGCGTTGACGTCATCTTGGATGGTACCGCCGTTGATGATGATAGTGGAATCATCTTCTGCATAAACGTCGTCTTCGATCGTTCCGCCATTAATTGTGACATGCCCGTTGTTCCATGCATTAACATCTTCAGCGATGGTGCCGCCGTTGACGATGAGAAATGAGTTTTCGTCAGCGAGCAGACTACTATCGATAGGGCTATCGTCGCCGATACTGGCAGGCGATTCGATGGTAAGTGTTGTCGGGTTGCCCAAACCATCATCTACGACGACAATCGATTCAGATGTAGTTGAATTGAAAATGTGATTGCCACCGTCTTGAAAGACGATGGTTGCGTAGGTGGTGGATGACAGTAAAGCAGCCGCTGCGGTAATCGCAGCGACAGAAAGATTTGTGGTTCTCATTCTTTTCTCCTCGAACTTTGTAAATGCACGATTTGGATCGTGCGATATCTTTTCTCGCGCCTATTAAATCACAATTTCATATGTGATTCCAATCATTTCCCTGCTGTCTAAACGTTTTTTTGTAGGCATTTATTGCATGTCGTAAATAAAAATAAGTAGCTACACCTATTAAAATGCAGCTACTTTGATATCAATTTATTAATTACAAAGTTATATAACTAGCGTTTAAGTAGTATTAACGAACTTAAAGATAGAAGTAAGAGTGATGCCGGTTCGGGGATAAGCGTTAATGAGGTTACTTCAAAGTATGTATAACCATTGTAGAAGGATGTACCATCGCCGAAGATGAAGAATTCGGTTGCTGTATAAAGAGTATCACGTCCTGTTATGTTTACGAAAGTTGATAACTTATTATTGGTCAATGTATGTGGGTTAGGTGTGCTAACATCGAAAATATTATTGTAATTTGGATGAGTATTATGAGTTTCAAAAAGCAATGAGAAATATTCTGAGCCGGATAAATTGTGCAGGAATTCGATTTTGTTTTTGTTGCGTGGATCAGTTGCTGAGTAGTTAACGTCGGTCAGTTCCATACTTGCGGGGTTGTTTAAGAAGCTGATATTTTCGTCGGGATGAGGTAATGAAAGCGAATGAATCGTGATGCCTGAGTATTCTGATTTTGTGCCATAAATTGGTGTCGTGTGGCTATCCAGAGTAATGGATGCTGGGACCGTGATCAGCATTTCACCAGTGGTGAAGAGGTTGTGATCAAAGCCATCGGCAGGGTCGTCATCATATGGATCTACGACAGAGAATGTGGCGTGGTAAGTGTTTGCGTGTGTTAGAGTTGTTAATGAAAATGCGAAAGCGCACAGGATAGATAACATCAACAGTTTGCTGTTCATCTTTAGCTCCTCGAAAATTGAATTTTGATATGATTCGTTCTCACTTCTACTTGCCGCTTTGGTAGCGGCCATCGCGCAGTATGACAGATGTAAGCTAAGAATTCAATATGTTTTTTCTGTGCTCAAGCGAATGTACTACGATTGAGAGGAGGAATCATAGAAGCGTGTTGCCCATTGCTTGAGAGACTTGCGAGCTTGCTCACGGTCATCGAAGTGGATTTTGAGTGTTCCCTTGGGTGAAGGGGTTGCGTTACGAAGAAGCTCTGGGTCGGTCACGTCTTGCTGACGAAGAACTTGATAGGTTTCGTGCCCCTTCCCTGCAATGAGTACGACGTCTTCGGGTTCAGCTATGAGAATGGCACGATGTATAGCTTTTGCGCGATCCAGCTCAATAATGCCACCTTCAGATTCGAAAGCTTTGATCCGATCTTCAACAGATACATTTGCGTCTAACTCCTGAATAGATATGCCGGGCATGATGTCGTTGATGATGGTTTGCGGGTCTTCGCTGCGCGGGTTGTCCGAAGTGATGACAATGATGTCGGAATATTCAGCAGCTACTGAACCCATGCGTGGACGTTTGGAAATATCACGATCGCCGCCACAACCGAAGACTGTAATGACGCGGCCGAGGGCGAGTGGACGGACAGCGAGGAGAGCGTTTTCGAGTGAGTCGTCTGTGTGTGAGTAATCAACGAGAACAGTTGGGTATGGAAGTTCGTGTGGTATTTCGGTTGAGTCTTCAGGGAGGCCGGTGAAGGGGTCGAGGGTCATGTGCATCTCGTTGAATTCGAGTACAGCGAGGTCTAATTCAGAGATGTCGATGAAAACTTGTTCGAGGCGGCCGGGGACGCCGGGGGTTTGTTCGATGGCTTTGCGAACGTGTCGGGATTTGAGTCGGGAGGGCAGTGAGAGAACATTGAGTGCGGCGACGGCTTGGATTGCATTGATCGCGTTATAGCGACCGATGAGTGGAAGGCGTGCGGAGAAAGAGCCCCAGGGTCCGGTGTAGCGAGCGGTTGTGCCGTCGATGGTGAGTGCGGTGACGTTGACGTGGCATGATTGGTGGTGAGTGTGCTTGGCTGGTTGAAAGTCGGGGTTGGTTGAGGTCCAGATTTGCTTGGCGGAACAAGATTGAGCCATGCGACGGGCGAAGTGATCGTCGGCGTTGAGGATGGCCCATGATGATTCGTCGAGTGATTCGAAAAGCATTGCTTTGGCAGCGGCGTAGGAATTCATGTCGGGGTGGAAGTCGAGATGATCGCCGGAGAGATTGGTGAAGATGGCGGCGTCGAAGTGGAGACCTTCGGCGCGACGCTGATGGAGTGCGTGTGAGGAAACTTCCATAACGGCGGCGGTGCAACCTGCGTCTACCATCTGGGCGAGGATGCGACGGATGTCGATGGCGCCGGGAGTGGTGAGTTCGGTGGGTTGGATGCCGGAGCCGGTGTCGATGTGGACGGTGCCGATGAGACCGGTTTTGTTGCCGAAGTATTTGAGGAGGTGTTGAGTGATGAAGCCGGTTGTTGTTTTGCCATTGGTTCCGGTGATGCCAAGGAGCTTGAGTTTTGATGATGGGTTGTCGAAGAATTTGTCGGCGATGCGTCCAGCGAATGCTTGGTCGATTTTGGTGTTCGGTTGTGTGGTGAGTAGTGTGACAGAGGGTGGTATGACGGGGCGGCCGATGGGTTCGGGGAGGTGCGCGTCGTAAACGGTGATGTCGGAATCAGAAATGTCGATGATGGCGGTGGCACCGAGGACGACTGCATCCTGAATGAAGGAACGTGTTGCGCCGCCGGGGCTGCCGATGATGGAGGCGCCGTCGTGTGCCCATGATCTGACGATGAAAAGGGAGCCGGGAGTAATGCGGCGTGAGTCGTCGGTGATATCGGTGATGGGTATATCGAGAGAACCTTGGATGTGATGAAGGTCGAGGTCGGCAATGATATCGCGAAGTTGTTTTTGGCTGGTGGGCATGATGCTTGGCTAATTTTAGGCGGGTTATGAGGGAATAGACGTCTATATAGTTATCGTGCATATGGGGGCTGAGGGTGTAATGGGTGTGATATGGGCAATAAAAAACGAACAATGATCATTTTGCGAACATTGTTCATTTTGTTTTATTATTTCTGTATGACTTCTTGTAAGTCTATGTTTTTTAGTTAGTTGAGTGGTTAGGTCTAGAGTGACTCGGCGGGTTCGGCGAAGTCGACGGGGCCGCAATCGGGGATGAGGCCTGCGTCGATGCCTTCCTGAATGAAGGTTGAGACGGCTTTGCGGCCGCGCTCGCCGTAGTCGATGGTCCAGTCGTTGACGTACATGCCGACGAACTCGTCAGCGAGGTCGGCGCCCATGTCACGGGCGTAGTTGAGTGCGAAATCGACTGATTGTTGACGGTTGTCGAGCGCGTACTGAATGCTGTTCAGCAGGATGCGTGTGATGATTGGGGCTTCGTTGATGAGGTCTCTGCGAATGGCGTTCGCGCCGAGCGGAAGAGGGAGGTTTCGTGATTCGGTCCACCACTTGCCGAGGTCGACGATGAGTTTGAGTTGTTGGTTTTGGTAGGTGATTTGGCCTTCATGGATGATGAGGCCTGCATCGAATTTGCCTTCAGCGACGGCGGGGATGATTTCGTCGAACATGACGTTTTCAAACTTGACGTCGTCTTTGGTGAGATTGTTTTCAGCGAGGAGGAGTTGAAAGGCGAGCCATGCGGAGGTGCGTTCGCCGGGGATGGCGAGGGTCTTGCCTTTGATGTCTTTAATATCGAATGATTCGCGAGCGACGACCATTGGTCCATAACCATCACCCATTGATGAGCCGCAGGAGGTCATGATGTATTTGTCTGCGACGTATGGGTATTGGTGGATTGAGAAGGCGGTGATTTCGAGTTCGCCTTTTTCGGATCGGACGTTGAGGGATTGGATGTCTTCGAGGACGTGCACGAAGTCATAGTTGGCGGTGTCGATTTTGGGGGTGTATTGCTGACCGTCTGGGCCGATGAAGTTTGCGAGTGGGTACCACATGAACGCGTCATCGGGGTCGGGGGAGTGGCCGATGCGGAGGGTTTTACGTTCGAGTGCGTTTGCTGTTTCGATATCTTTGGTGTTCTCGCTCATGGGGGTGATTGTAGCAGGGTGAAGGAGGTTTGGGGAAGTGGGGGAGAATGAGTGGAGGAGTTTTGAATCAATGCGGATTGAGGGGCGAGCATCATTAATAAGAGAGTGAAACAGGTTTAGTTTGGAGGGTGGATTCGAGGGTTAGAGGGATGGTGGTGTTGTTGCCGCGGCGGAGGGCGGTGAAGCCGGCTTCGAAGAGCATGGTTTTGGCTTGATGGATATTGATGCCACGGTTGGTTGCGGTGTCGAGGGCGATATCGCGTGGGTTGGCGCCGGCTTCTGCGTAAACGACGTTTGCACCGGAAGTTAAACCGAGGAGATTGGGTTCGTGGACGGCGATGTTGTCGACGGTTTCGGATGCGAGGGTGGCGAGTGCGACGACGGCGGTGATTTGAGCGAGGCGTAGTTCGGAGATTTGGCCGAACTCTGAGAGTGGAGCTTGTTCGAGATAAACACGACGCATAGTGGCGTGCTGAAAACACTCGTACTGAACGCCGAGTTGAAGTTGATCGACGATTTCGTCGGGGGTGTGCTCGGGGCCGATAGGTTCGCAGCAGTAATACCAGTCGAGCTCGGATTCTTTGATTGCTTGGATTGTGTTGAGTCGGTCTTGTGGATTGAGGTCGGTGTCGCAACCTTCGCGGAGGCGGCAAACATGATAAGCGCCGGTGATGCCGAGGGATTTGAGTTGGCTGGCTTGATCGAGAGTGAAGTCGCCGACATTGATGACAATTTTTGTGTGAGAGGGGATTGCTTCACGGACGGCTTGAACGACGTCGAGAAGGTGGAAGTAATCGTAGTTGTGCATGGTCATGAGGAAGAGGGCATAGAGATCGCCGTCTTCAGTGAGCATGCGTGCTTGATTGATGATCTGGTCGATGGTGAGCTTGGATTGAGGGAGGGTGAAATCACGTTCGCTGAAAACACAGAACTTGCAGTTTGCTGGGCATGGTGCGGTTTCGATGCCGATTTGGCCGAGGATGAGGGCCTGATTGTTGAAGCGTTTGCGTGAGATAGCATCGGCGCTCGCGCGGATGATGGAAGCTTCGATGGAAGTCTCAGGATATGAGAGCATCTGAACGCAGTGTTCGGGTGATGGGTTCACGCCGGCTTTTGATGCGTAGAGGATGTCGAGGAGGTGAGGATGGATGAGGCTTTCCAAAGATGATTGATTTGAAACCATGATGTTGGTCCCGTGTTAACTAATTGTTTGAGGAAGTATGGCGGTACTGAATGGGATTGTAATTTTAAGTTGTGGGGATGTGTAGCAATAATGATGCTTTGAATTTGTAGATTTGTGTTGTGAGGGTGTGGGTAGGTTGGTGTATGATTCTGCTTGTTATATATAGATACTGAAGTGGTCGTCATGAGGAGATGCTTGATGAGTTTGATCAGTAAGATGAAAGATGTGGAGATGCCGCTGCGGTGCGAGACGCCGATGAGTTGGGGTGAGCGAATGATGGCAGGCGATAAGTTGGCGTTGCTAAATGATCATGCACACTTGGAGAAGAAGGCGGGGCTGAACGCACTTGAGATGTTGAACAGATGGCCTGAACCGGTACCGCCTGAGGCTTGGGTGCAGCTGATGTGTGGTGTGGCGAAGGATGAAGTTGAGCATTTGGCAATTGTGTGTCGAATTTTGCATAAGCGCGGTGGGGCTTTGAGTAAGAGTCATCGCAATCCTTATGCAAAAGGGTTGAGGGATCTGATCAGAAAGGGAGTTGCGAGTAGTCAGACTGGGTTGGTGGATCGGCTTATGGTGAGTTCGCTAATTGAACTTCGGAGTTGTGAACGATTTGCGGTGTTAGGTGAGTGTGCTGATGATGATAAAGAGCTTGGAAAGTTATATCAGGGGCTATGGGCGAGTGAGCATGGGCACTATAAAACATTTTTGAATATGTGCTATCAGGTACCGGGCGTGTCTAAGCGCGAAGTAGATGAGCGATGGAACTGGTTCTTGGATGAAGAAGCGGAGCTGTTGGGCCGACAAGGTCAGTACATGGGGATGCATAGTGGGATATGACGTGATGAAGAATAAAAGAAAAACCGAGTGGCATGGTTGCCACTCGGTTATTTGATTGCCGGCGTAATGGTTCTTTTCCCTCTGCACCAATGATGAACCTAAGATCCAGCTGCTACTGGTAGGCCGGCTCATGTTTTGTTTGGTCTATCTAATCGTAAGAAAGAATGTATTTCTTGATTAGTAGACGAGAGCGACAGCGTCTTCGACAGCTTCAACAACCTGACGGACGTGGAATGGCTTCTTGAGGTAGCCATCGAATCCGTTTTGCAGGAGGTGTTGTGCTTGGCCGTCGGTGAGCTTGCCACTCATTGCAACAACTTTGGTGAGTTGAAGATCTGGATTGCTCTTAACAAACTTGAGGATCTCTTCGCCCTTGAGGTCAGAGAGGTGCATGTTCAGAAGCATGACGTGAGGACGTGCTTTTTCACATGCGATACCTGCTGCAAAACCGGAATGAGCGGTATGAACTTCGTAGTTTGCTTGTTCAGCGAGTACTTTTTCAAGTACTTCGATGATTTCGGTGTCATCGTCCACGATGAGAACTCGTGTTTGGCCTGACTGGAGGCCATCGAGTGGGATGTTGTGCGCTTTCATGAACTTGATGAGTGAGCTTAGTGGGATACGGCGATCTTTTGAGCCGGGGATGCGGTATCCCTGGAGTTGGCCTGAATCGAACCACTTGCTAACTGTTCTTGGCGCTACGTTGCAGATCTTTGCGACTTCACCAGTTGTTAAGATGTCTTTCTGTCTGGGCATACCTTGTCAACCTTTCTCCGTTAGGTCCTCCATCAGACGCGTTTCGTACTCCTGGAAACATTCACGAACGCCTGACAAAAAATACATCGGCAGGTTGAGTGAGCGGATTAACCGTTATGTTAGGAAAATGCGCACATAATCGTCAGAAGTGATATGTTTGCTGTGGGTGGGTGTAGACAGCATGGGACGCACAGACGGTGTGTCCGAAAATATCGCGTTTGAGGAGACGACTGGAACGGAATGTCGAGTGACGCACAATCCTCACAATTGTCTCGCCGATGGTAGGTGAAGCTACACGATGGGTTGGCGAGAGGTCACGATCAGTCTGAATAATCCACTTGATCTGGCATGCTATGTAGGAACAAGTCATTATCAGAAAAGACTAGATTAAAAGTCGGATATTATGGTTCTGTAAGCGTAAAAGATTATCCGTGGTGCTTATCGGACAGATTTAGATGGTCTAATCAAGTGTTACAGTCATTGATTAGTGCCTAGTAGATGAAGGAATGGAAGAGGGGAGCCGGGTGGGACAGGTTGTGAACGGAGGGGCAAGCGAACGAAACCGTGGGCTGTTGAAGTGTGGACGATGTCGCCTGATGTATGCCATGGAATGAGTTGAATCTGATCGTGTGCATCACCAAAATAGCAAGCAGCTCGAAACAGTTCGCGTTTAGGATTGGGCTTGATTTCTTCGGCTGACCAAACACGACGCCAAGGCAATGCTGTGTTGAGATTGGTCATACGATTGATAATCGGCCACGCAAGCAGGTGGAAAGTTGCGAGTGCTGAAACAGGGTTACCGGGGAGAGCAAGAATTAGTGGGTATTGTTGCGAAATCCCTGTATTTGTAGGGCTAAACAAACCTGTTGGTTTACCGGGCTGAATGGCAAGGCCATGAAAAATTGGAGCATATCCAAGCTCTTTGAAAATATTTGGAAGCAGGTCATGCTGGCCAACTGAGATGCTGCCAGCGGTGATGATGAGATCGGATTGTGGCAGTAAGTCATGAAATGTTTTTAATAAATGCTGATGATCATCTGGGATGTGTTCAACACGAACAATGGTTTGATGAAGTGCGTGGACGAGTGATGTGAGCATGGGGAGATTCGTGTTACGGATTTTCGTGAGCTGAAGTTGAGCGGTTGGCGTATTGGGATCTTGTACTTCGTTGCCAGTGGTGAGTATTGCGATTTTTATTGGCTGAGAAGTAAGAAGTTGTGTGTGCCCTACTGAAGCAGCGATAGCGAGATGGTGAGGGGTAAGTAATGTATGAGGCTTAATAAGGATGTCGTTTACTGATGCATCCGAAGCGCAGAGGTGCATGTTTTGGTTAGGCAATATTGAATCTATGTTAAAAGTGACGCGGCGATCATGACGCGACGACTGTTCAATTGGTATTACTGCATCATATGGGGGAGGGACTGCAGCGCCGGTTGAAATACTAATAATGCCTGATGTGAGGTCGAGATTGGGAGGAGGGGAGGAGCCTGCAGGCAAATCTGTAAGGATGGGATATGGTTTGTTGGATGAAAAATGAGAAGTTTGAACAGCGTAACCATCCATCGTTGCCCGGTTGAAAGGCGGAAGATCCCTGTCCGCAATTACCGGCTCAAGCAGCACACGATTGGGAGCTTGATCAATAGACAATTTTATGGCTTCGAGCGGATTGATTTGCTGCGAAATTAGCTGCAGAGCGGTGTCATAGGCAAGCAATGAGCCTGCATTATTCTTAGAATTCATGGAGCCATCATACGATGATTTATCGCAAGATTGTATATATGACATCTTCTAATACAGCGCGGTTTTGGGGGTTATGGAGGTATAAAAAATCTGCTATGAGGTGATTACAATTTTGCTGCAAAGGGGCGAAACGCCTAAACTTGTGTGTTATGAAAGCAATTGTATTTGATTTTGATGGCGTGGTTTTTGATTCGGAACCAGTTCACTTTCAGGCATTTCTGATGGTCAGCAGAGGACTCGGCATTGAGTTTGATTATCAGAAGTATCTACAAGATTTTATTGGTTTTGATGATCGCGACGCATTCCGTGTCATGCTGGACATGATTGGATATGAGGGCGATCGCAATGAGAAGATTGCTGAATTGTGCGCACAGAAACAAGATGCTTTTGAAAGCTTAGTGAAAGCTGGTGTTGCGAAGCCAATTGAAGGCGTGATGGATTTTGTAAAACAACTCAAAAAAGCTGAAATTCCATTTGCAGTTGCTAGCGGCGCTACCCGATTAGATATTGAGTTGATGCTTGAAAGCATTGGTATGCGTGATGCGTTTAATGTAATTGTGACAGCTGACGATGTTGCGACATCGAAGCCTCATCCTGAAACATATGAGAAAGCTGTCGATCAATTAGCTGAGGCGCACCCACAAGCAGGGATTGAATACAAACGATGCGTTGCAATTGAAGATACCTCTACAGGTATCAAATCTGCACGAGCAGCTGGCTTGCAGGTTCTTGGCATTACGACCAGTAATGAGCCTGAACTATTGCGAGATGCACACCGTGTGATTGATCGATTTGATGAGATCAATCCTGCAAAATTGGAAGATTGGTTTATTGACTGAGACAAGTTGTATAAATAGCTATTAGCAATGACTTGTTTCATAAGTGTGGTTTAAATGGGTTATCAGAAGGAGTAGAAAATATGTGTGCAAAAAAAGCACCATTAATGTTGAGCGTGAGTGGGATGAGAGGCTGGGTTGGTGATTCATTAACACCAATTGAAGTGATTAGATATGCGGCGGCCTTCGGCAGTTGGCTTAAAGAATCTTTGGGTAATAAAGATGCTGCTCCACATGTAGTCATTGGTCGCGACTCACGCCCTTCTGGTGAGATGTTTGAAAGTGCGGCAAGCGCAGGCTTGGCAAGTGTTGGCTGTAAGGTGACAAAGCTAGGTATCGCATCGACGCCTGGTGTAGCAATTATGGGCAAGCATTTAAAAGCTGATGGCGGTGTCGTTGTCACAGCAAGCCACAACCCTATTATTTGGAATGGCTTTAAAGCTTTACGCTCTGACGGTGTCGCTCCACCAGTGGATCAAGCGAATGTCATCATTGAAAAATTCAAAAAGAATGAAGCAGATTATGTCGGCGTAGAAAAACTACAACCAATCTGCGAAGACAAAACAACGGCTCAAGTGCATGTTGACAAGGTTCTTCAGCATATTGACGTCGAAGCAGTTAAAGCTGCGAAATTACATGCTGTTGTAGATTCAGTGCATGGCGCGGGTGGCGAGGAAGCTAAGATTCTATTTGATGCACTTGGGGTTCAGATCACGCACTTATATGCGGAACCTACAGGACAATTCCCACACGTACCAGAGCCAACACAAGAAAATCTTGTGGAGCTAGCTAAAGTAGTAAAGAAAGAAGACGCAGATATTGGGTTTGCTCAAGATCCGGATGCTGACAGGCTTGCTGTTGTAGATAACAACGGCAAATATATTGGTGAAGAGTATACACTTGCTTTATGTGCAAAGCATGTACTTCGCGAGGGAGATAGTTCTGCAGCTAATCTTTCAACGAGCCGCATGCTTGATGACATTGCAAAGGCGGCTGGAGCGTCAGTTATAAGGTCAGCTGTTGGCGAAGCGAATGTCGCATCTGCTATGAAAGCAAATAATGCGATTGTTGGTGGCGAAGGTAATGGTGGAATTATCTGGTCAAAAGTGATACATGTACGTGATTCATTGGTTGGCATCGCACTCCTCTGTGAGATGCTTGCTCAACGCAAAACGACACTCGATAAGATTGTCGAAGAAATTCCAAGTTATGCTATCGTTAAAGACAAAGTTGATCTTGAATCTGGAATGGGTGAAAAGATTATGCCAACAATGCTTGATGTCTTTGGCGATCAAAAAATCGATATCCAGGACGGCGTGCGTGTTGATTGGGAAAACAAGTGGGTTCATGTTCGTACGAGTAACACAGAACCAATTATGCGAATCATCGCTGAAGCAAGTAGTGATAATGAAGCAGTTGATTTAATAAATCAAGTTAGAGAAGCATTAAAACTTCCAACGATATAAGTAAGACTTCAAATAAATAGTAACACTTAAAAAGCCGCTTAAAGCGGCTTTTTTTATGGCAAGATTGGTTGTTGCGTATCTAACCGTCTCCCAACCACCGGTGTATACACCACGTGCAACACACCACCCTGCTGGGCAACTTTGCTTTCATGCATCTCTAACGGAAAAAAGTAACTCCTCGCGATGGGGTCATAATACTTTTCTTGTGCTTGTAATGTTGTTAGGTCAATATTCCATGCGTAGAGTTTAGACCCTGCGCCGCCACTTGTTGGGCCTACAGCTTCTAATAGCTCAAATGCGTAAATCCCCGATCCTTTGATAGAATCTCCCATCTCATCAAAAAGCTCAACTCGAGCTTCAAGAATCTGTGTTTTATCTTTTACAACAAAGCGTGTAGAAGGATATATTCGTAGAGCTATTGGTTTCGGTTGCCACGCTTTACTCGTCACGAGATTGTTCTGTGAATCATTGGAAATTTCTTTGCCTTTGAATTCACATCCATACAAATTAAAAAGTATGAATAAACTCAGAAGTAGTAATAGCAGTGTATATCTCATACAGCTAAAGATAAGCATTTCAGTATATAGAATCAACACCTTGCAAAATGCGAGAGTTATATTCACATGAACAGCACTCTCAAGCATTACTTTTATGACTTGTTTTCATTCTCGACCAAATTCTGATCAATTTTGCCCTGAACCGATATGTATCCTAGCGAGGTCATAACGAGAACACACATGGCTGTAATTGCTTGTGATGCTTGCATGACATCTGATTCATATGCAGGGAAACATAGCACAAGCAATGCTGTTAACTGTGTAGATACAGCAATTATGAATTTACGGCTCAACCATGATTTGTTTTTCATTTCAAATTCCCATCGTCTTAGCGCAAAATTTAATTTTTCTTTGAATAGATTGAATTAATCTATGTATCACTTGATACTGGTATTCTTCTATAGCTAACCCTTCAAGCATATTTTTAATATTTTCATCTCTGTCAATTTCTTGCACTGTAAGCTCAACAAGTTTGTTGTGATCTATGAATGCCGATAGATTGGGATGCTCTTCCGACCATAGTTTCCAGTCTTCACTGATTTGATTATTTATCAATCTCTTCAGAGCTAATCCCTTATCATCTTTCATATTTTTCCTCCTTCTGAGTTTTGAAAGGTAAAAATCCATCCGTAATCTGTGTAACCATATCCTGTTGATATATAAGTAAACTAACAGCCTTATCATTAAGCAGACTCGCTTTGCGTAATTGATCCTGCTTATTAATTAATTTCTGCTTTTCTGAAAAATAATTTGTTACCAAATTCTGCAACGCAATACCATAAACCTGATTTGCTTCACAAATCCAATCTTTATCAATCTGCGTATCATGTAACATCACATCTCTAAAAAATACTTCATCTAGATTCTTACGAGTATTCTCATAATTCACAAAATCTTTTTGAATCACTTGATCGATAAAATTGATCTGATCATTCAAAACAGTGTTTGTATGCTGTAAAACCGGAATTATATTTGACTCTGATACACAACCTGACGTAAACAGCAATAAACTAACAATTAAAATACGCATGTTTATCCCTCTCTATTTTTGTTTATGGTAAAGGCGATATTAATATTATCCAGCGACTCTTTTAAGCGATTTTGTGTTTGATTAAATTTTTCTATTGTTTCAGTATTCTGTTTAACAATGTCGATTAATACACCGAATTTTTCCTGTTGTCTAAAAATATAGTCATGTGATTCGGAAAGTTGTTTAATCAAACTCCTTGACATAAATCGCTCCCAAATCCATAGGACTCCCATTAATCCCGCAACACCAAATTGAACGAGAAGTTTTACGATTTCAACTGACATAATCCCACCTATGTGCGTTTAAGCTGAATGCTATTTAAATGTATTAGATGATTGGGAACACTCTCACTATCCGAATCAATCTCAATTGCTAATCGCTCGATTAAATTTTTATATTTTTTATCATAATGCTCCATTTTAATTTTATTCATAAAATGACCTTCCTCACCCATAGCGATAGCAGCTGAATAGATTTGAAATAGAACTAAATTTGCTTCTATTTCTTGTATATTATTTATGTCTAATATCTGATCTTGTTCAACATTTAAATGGCTTAATAGTGATTCATGCACTAACGATATTTGATGTTTGAAGGTAGGTACACTAAACACACCATTTTGTGAATATGACCCCTTAATATAAGGATCTGACGCATTAACACGTATTTGAGACAGACGTAGTTTATTTGCTGATATCTTTTCAACAATCTCATATGACTTATCGTTTAATTTTAGAATCCCCCCTGCTTGAATTGGATATTCATTGAAATCCACAGCATCACTCGTTAACACAAACCCATCAAAATCACATGCTGCGTTTTCAATTATATTTTGACTCGTAAAAATAACTTCATTAAGAATATTTGGTTCATATAACAATAAATCCCTATCTGATATAAAACACATACTTTTCCTTTGTATATATAAGTGAGCCAGTTGCCTGGCTCACTTGATGCATTTACGACACATCCAAATTTTCAATTAAACCGTGTGCATTCTCATTTCTAAATTCGAGTGTATACTCACCAATTAATTGACCACTTTCAGAATCACCTGCTGATGCTAATGGTTTATAGTGAAAACTACGGCCGTTCAACGGCACGACTGAAACACGTGACGAATCAAGCAAAAGAATTTTGTCTCTTGGCACCCATCGTGACAAAACAACACGGCATACACCAAAATCTGATTCATATATATCAACCAAATCTGAGTATTTGTTATCAGTTGCGCTATAACTTCGATTACCACTAATAATATTATTTATTTTTCGTTTTTGATAGCCATTAACAACAATCGTATCTACATGTCCTGCTGATTGCTCCCAGATAGATCGTAAAGCTTCATTCAATGCTTCCTCAGTAAGCTCGCTACTTGAGGCATCAGTAATGTTGGAGGTAATAGATGGAATCAATCCACGCATCGTTCGCCTTGTCGTATGACTCCCTTGCTGATTCAACGATGGAGACATACCATTAATTACACTATTCTCAAGATCACGTAGCAATTCTCGAAGTCTTTCTTGCTTCTGATAATCAAGCTCATCTGCAACTCCGACTTGTTTCGTAGCAAGCATTGAGCCAGACACTTCAATCGCTGAAGTAAAAATCTGAGTATAGTTCATACAACGCTTACGATTTGTAAAAATTGCTTTAGGTGCATTTTCGCCTTCGTAGGCTGCTCCACTTATACGATAAATCTTTGTAGCAGCTACAATTTCCTCATTACTGCTACCGCCATACCCTCTCGTTACTGAAATCTCCTGGGCAACACTGGCAGCATTGACTTGCATAATCTCGCTGTAACCTTCAAAGCGGATTAAATCCCCAGTTTTAAACAAACTACTATCCTGTACTTGAATCTCATCAGCTTGTTCGTCAACAGCGTTGATCAACGATGTCTGATTTGGTTGAAGATTATCTTCAAGCCATTCATGCACTGTACTGGTTGCAACAAGATTTGAATCACCTAGATAGTCGAGTAGTGCAGTTTCGTAAGGACTGACAATACTAACAATATCTGAAATATCCTCGGCAATTTCTGGCAGAGTATTACCTGCAGAAAATGTTGCTTTTCCTGTAAATGACATATTTTTCTCCAATTATTTTTTCTTACGTTTAATTCTTAGATATCGCAGCAAATCTGCGCGATTTCCTGTTTGCGTCGCACTAACTGCTGCTGTTTCAATTTCATTATTTTGAATATATTCATTCGCCGGCATGGCAGATGCGCATATCGAATGTTTGCTACGGAAAAGGTAAGGCTTAGATTCTCTTAAATCTTTAATTGTTTCCTCAATATCCGGCTCATCCATTGATTCGATTGCGATCTCTGTTAGCAATCTGGCTGCATCCAGATCTATTGCTTCTTCTTGAGCGAGCAATGAGTTTATATGTTGCTTTCGCTCCAAATACTTAACTGTTTCCTCTGTTTCTTTTAATTCATCTGAAAGTGAACCGACTTTATCTTGCATTTCTGTCAGCATTTTCTCAGCGACCTGCGCTCTCTTTCTGTATTTGATGGCTTCAGATACAGGAACCTTTTTTTCTGTAATGCTATCTTTAGTGACTACAGGTTCAGTATTATCATTACTACTCATATCTAGATTACAACTATTATCATTATTTGATTTTTCTACCATGTATTTTACTCTCAACTTTCCTCGATTTGATCAATTTTGCTATACCCAAGTTCAGCTAGTACCTGCTTTTGTGGCACGCCTATTCGTAGCTTCTTTTCAGCATTTACTAAACTCTGCGACTCACCTATAGGCATTGGCTCTGGCCAATCTAAACGAACTAGCCTTTCTTCTGGCTTTGTTACAAACTCGCCTGTGATAGTTGCGGCATGAAGAATCATATTGCACATTTTGATCAAACCATCACCATAATTGATCCTCTTTTTCGCAGTTTTCGCGAGCAAACCCATCATCACAATACGTAATGCATTTTCACTTGTAAGATTCCCAATTCGATCACGAACAGAGCCTGTAACCAGCGGACTAATACCACTCGCTTTATCAAGCGCGTCTCGGATTTCTGCGATATGGCTGTCTTCAGAAGGCGTATGGGCATCTCCACCAAATTCCTCAATTTCAGCATCTAAGTTTTCTGTTGCCCACATTTGACCTGGACCAACCTGCCGATCAACAAAACCATCAATCCCTTTACCCAAATACATCTTAAATGCATGAAATGTCACACGATTAGCACGATCCGAAAGTCTCGTATTAAGTTCATCCTGCAAGCTGATTAATGGCTCGACTTCACCCAAACCCTCATAATGAAATGGCTGCGACATATTTTGAATATGTACTAAAGGCATATATCCAAACGGATTTGGCGTTCGTGTTACTTTGCTATGATGCGAGATATCACCATTCGGCACTAACGCATAATCAAAATATTCAGGTGTTAAGTGATAAATATGAGATACAGATTTGGCGGTATTTTTCTGCAACACCTTAGACTTCAATTTTCCTAACAGCGTTTTTTGAATACCGCTGTTTTCTTCATCCCATGCAATCACATATGAGTCTAACTTTCGATAATCCGATGCACTTAGTTTTGGAACAATTCTTGGAGCAGCTAATGTTTCAATCACAATTTGCTTTGAGTCATCAATCCTTACAAGCAAATCAACAAAACCATAGATCGCTCCAATGAGTGCAAGATTGTGATAAAAATTCATACCACCATTTGCTTTTATTGTATCTTTCAAAAATCGCTCGATATCATCAGCTCTCTCGGATGATGTTGCCAAACTTTGTATCGTTGGCTCTCGTGAGAACATAAAATCGATCATCGCATGTACTCGCCATGCAATATCATTCTCAATAACAATCTCCTTTGCTGCACCAAACGCGTCCTTTCGCTTCAGACGAGCGGGCAATCCTTCTCGCTGCGTTTGCGAATCATGTGGATTGCGATAGTAACCCCATAGTTTTTGATACGTGGGAAGACGAGTTGCTTGGTATTGCTTAATATTGCCGAATAATTCATTCATACCTTTCAATCCGACTGGTGTCGTATTTTCGGATTTCCGAGCCATTATTCCTCCTTGTGCGGTATACACATTCTGATCACTACAGAATTTATGTTTCCTGTACCCAATCAGCGAAAACGCGTTCTCGTGCGCCTTTCTGTTGCTTTAAGCTCACCATGATGTTTTTATCTGCTTTGTTTTGTGAGATTTATAGATTTTAAATATGCGAGACAAAAATGTTAGGTTCCTGATTGGTATTTGTGCGCAAAACTATAGTATGTAATGCGTATTATTCACTTGAATTTTTACAGAGTGATGATTTAATAGTCAGTAATGAAAAATAGCGAGCAAGAATTAGTCACATTAGCTGAGGTTACCCAAATCCTAGGTGACGGCCTCGAATTGCATCAAGTCTTTCAACGAGCAATGACCATGCTCTCCGAACGGCTTGCTATCAGCCGCGCGGCGCTTGTACTTCTAGACCAAGCAACCGACCAGCTTCAAATCTTTGCTGCCATTGGACTTACCTCTAAAGAACAACAACGCGGTCAATATTCAATTGGCGAAGGCGTCACAGGTCAGGTACTTGCGAGCGGCAAACCTGCGATCATTTCCGACATTTCCAAACATCCAGATTTTCTCAACCGCACCAAAAGCCGCCCAGTATCAAATGAGAACGACAAACCAATTGCATTCATCTGCCTGCCCGTCAAAGACGGCAATGACTACGTCGGCACCATTAGCATTGACCTCCCCTATCAGGGCCAAGAAGAACTTAACGCCACCACAAGCTTTCTAACCATTATCGCAGGCTTGTTCTCACAGACTGTTCGTATCCACCATCTCATCCAAATGGAGAAAGAGCAATGGGCCACAGAGAATCAACAGCTCAGAGACAACCTTCATAACAAATATCGATTTGACAACATCATCGGCTCAAGCCCTGCAATGCTGGATGTTCTCTCAACGATCGGCCAAGTCTC
The DNA here is from genome assembly GCA_016350165.1 of Planctomycetota bacterium. Classification (GTDB taxonomy): domain Bacteria; phylum Planctomycetota; class Phycisphaerae; order Phycisphaerales; family Phycisphaeraceae; genus Poriferisphaera. Next base: position 2,335,538 of record CP066225.1, read on the forward strand.
ATCTTCACGCGCGACCATATTACTGCTTGGTGAAACCGGTTGCGGCAAGGAGCTCATTGCAAAAGCGATTCATTACAACTCACCACGCAAAGACAAGCCAATGATTCGGATCAACTGCGGCGCACTCTCACCGCAATTACTTGAATCTGAGCTATTTGGTCATGTTAAAGGTGCATTTACTGGGGCTGTACGTGATAAAATTGGGCGATTCGAAGCTGCAAATGGAGGAACAATCTTCCTCGATGAAGTCGGCACTCTTGATACACAACTGCAAGTCAAGCTATTGCGTGTCCTGCAAGAACGAGAACTGGAGCGGGTAGGTGACCACCAAACAATAAATATAGATGTACGCGTCATCGCTGCTACGAACTTGGATCTTGAGGAGGAAGTACGTAAAGGTAACTTCCGTGAAGATCTTTATTACAGACTCAATGTTGTCACGGTCAATCTTCCTTCATTACGTAATCGACGTGATGACATTCCAAAACTTATTGACCACTTCCTTGATCTATATAACAAGGAAAACAATCGCAATCTTTCAAAGATGAATCGCGATGTACTCAACACACTCCTACGTTACCCATGGCCAGGCAACGTACGTGAACTTGAAAACGCAATAGAGCGTGCAACCGTCCTATCAACGAATGACGAATTCACACTCGAATTACTCCCGTTACAAATTCGCATGTATGCCCAACAAACGCGAGGTGACAGCATCAACGATTCAGTAGAAGCACTCTCTTCAAAACTAGCCGAACTTGGAATCAAGCAATACAGCATATACGAAGGTGAAATCTACAGCCTCATCATTAACGAAGTCGAGAAACAGCTTATCCGTGAAGCATTAAGCTACAACGATGGCACCAAAACTCGCACCGCTGATTTTCTTGGCATCAATCGAAACACACTTAACAAAAAAGTTAAAGAGTTCGGCATCACAAGCTAATAAAAAAGCCGCTTCAGTGAGCGGCTTTTTACTTCATTTTCACATTATCGTTTTGACAAATATTCCGTCACTAATCTCACTCCCCAACCTGACGGGCCTTTAGCATACATCGGTGTTTCCGAATCAAACGAAGCCACGCCAGCAATATCAATATGCATCCATGGCATCTTCGGCATTTCTCTTGGTGCTTTTTCACCTACAAAATAAGATAAAAATGCTGCACCTTGGATTGGATGAGCCTCACGATTAGCCGAGTTCACAATATCCGCATGCGTACCTTGCATTTGTTTACGGTGATCATTCCATAACGGCAACCGCCATACTCGCTCACCTGTCTTATCTGCAGCATCCTGCATACTAGCCATCAGCTTATCATCTGTAGTGAATACACCCGCACACACTGAACCCAATGCAACAACAACGCCGCCCGTTAGTGTTGCCATATCAACAACTGACTTTGGCTTATACGTTTTCGTACCGTAAGCTAATGCATCTGCAAGCACTAATCGACCTTCAGCATCGGTATTCGTGACTTCGCACGTCACGCCATTCGAAAACTTAATAATATCATCAACACGATACGCATTTGCATCAATCATATTCTCAGCAGCAGCAACAATCCCCACCACACGCTGTTTCAGTTTCAATTTTGCGACCGCTTCCATAATTCCAATTACGGTCATCCCACCACACTTATCGTATTTCATATTCTTCCCGCCATCCGGCTTCAGCGAATAGCCACCCGTATCAAAAGTGATTGATTTGCCAACTAACAGATCAGGCTGAGCTTTCGGATTCTTACCTGCCCACTCTAGAATAATTAGCGCAGGCTTAGAAACACTACCTGCTCCAACGGCAAGAAGTCCACCCATTCCCAACTGTTTTGCCTTAGCAGCATTGATTACACTGCATTTCAGTCCCAACTTTTTAGCCGTCGCACGGCAGTATTTCTCTATATAAGGTACGTTCGCCACATTTGGTGGCGTCGCAGCCAAACGCTTGGCTGTATTCACGCCTTCATTAACAGCAACTGCACGATCAACCCCCTTCTTAACGCCAGCTTCAACAACAATGGTCAAAGCATTCGACTTAGCTTTCTTATCCTGACCTGTCGCAGCGCCTTTGTATTCATTGAAGTCAAAGCAAACCAATCCTATTCCCTCAGCCACTACCTCACCAAACTGCTGCTCATCAACGTATTTCTTTACAACCTCAACACCAGCAATAGCTAGCTTCTTGACCCCTGCCCCATTCGCAGCCTTGCACAGATTCTTAGAAGCAAGACGCAGCACATTTGCCGTAAAACTCTCAGCACAACCAAGCCCGACAACATACACACGACTAACGCCTACCTCTGGATACAACACTGCCACATCACCAGCATTACCACTGAACTCACTCCGCTTTAGATGCGCTGACACACATTTGCCGACTGCCTCATCCAATTGCTTGTAGGCAGGTGACAATTGCGCTTTCTTTCCAAACACAAATATCGCTAAACTATCTGAAGTAAAAGCTTTACCGTCTGTCTTCAGTGCACTCACTGCTGTCTTGATTGTCTGATACATCCTCAGTACCTCATCTTGGCGTCAATGTTTGGGCACGGCTAACAACATGCCAATACCACCTGATCCTAATTATTTCGACTATTTACCGGCCCCATATCAAATTTGATTCACGTGAAACATACCTTTTCACACTTCACCTTGCTGCAGCACTAATCATATTTGTGCAGATACCACCATATTTCACTTGCGTATCACACCCACAAGAGCGATACTCATTTATCCCTTGCCGACCATCGGCACTCACCCGCCTTTGATAAAAGTCGCAAAAATACTTAAACTCAATAAATCTAAAGATTTGCAGCAATGCAAACTTAGAAATTATTTGACAACCCCCCCTGCCCAATGATAATCTGCAAGGGTAAATCAGAACTGGTTTTATGAGCATTTTGCCCTCCTCCTTCAGTAGATTTTCGGAGAGTTCAGTAATGAGACGAATGCGTCCGCTGCTCGGCGCCATGGCAATTGCCGCGGCCGGGATGTTGGGAACTTATCCCCTCCCCGTTCACGCGCAATCCACACAGGCTGCCCCAAGAATCACGCAAAGCATCCAAACCGTCGAAGCACCTATTTCCGCACAGGATCTTCAGGTCATCGATTCTTTCAATCGCTACTGGGTCGATCAACTCGCCAGTGGTGATAAGGCCAGCATCACCAAAGCTAGACAGACTCTTCGTTCAGCCATGTCTCCTGCTGGTTCTTCAGAAGAATACCTCAAGCAATTCAACAAAAATCTTCTCCAGAAGATCCAGGTTGCAATCCAAGCTCCCAAGATCCCTGCTAATGCAACAAAGGATGAACGAGAAAGCATTGCCAAGAATCTGATGCTCACTCGCATCAACACCATGATTGTTCTCGTCAATACTCAAGGCGAAGGTGTTGAAGCTGCTCTGGCTGTTGGACTCAGCGATAGCAATGGTGGCGTCCGTTACTGGGCATCAAAAGCGATTGCTAAAATTGCTGAATACAAACGTATTACCAAAGAAGAGCAGCCAAAAATTCTCAAGCTCTTGGAAAAATCACTAGGCAAAGAAACACAAGCTGCTGCACTTAGTGAACAGCTTGCTGCTCTAAGCAACATGAACGTAGGCTCAGCAAGAGAAATCCTGCTCAACGTTCTTTCTGCTCGTGTTGGTGTTCACGCTAAAGATGTCCTCGCATCTTACACTCCTGAACAAAAAGCACTCCAGGACATGTTTTTCAAGCTGATTTCCGATACTGAACGCAACGGCATCGACCCTGTTCAGATCAAAACTTTCACCCGCGTTGCTTTCCGCTATGCAAAGCTCGCAACTGATCAGCTTATCGAAAATGAAAATCTGACACCTGAGATTATTGCTGACAAACGTGCAATGATTCGGCTCACAGATGACATCTTCCGCTTCGCTCATGAGAAAATCGATCCAGGTGCACGTCAGCCAGAGAAAATCGATAATGCTCTGACCCTCTCCAAATGGGACTTCATCAGAATCAAGATCGACCAATGGCATGGCATCTTCACCAAGTCGCCATTCAACATCGATGCGAAAGAACTCGAGTAGTTCAAAATTAAATTTCGAAATTTTCAAAGCTGCAGAAACTGCAGCTTTTTTAATATTTACATCCCCAACACCTCAGAGCGTACCGAAAAAGCCAACATTCCTAAAGTCGATCGTCAAATCAAACCAAAAACATGCTAAACAAGGGTTATTACCTAGATAATTAAGTGTAATCAGACTCCTTTTGTCCGATAATACCTGTCTTAATTGAACCTCAAGTCTAACTTTTGGGGTAGTCGATAAATTTAAAGCCTAGGGGCGGGTCCCGGAGCATTAGACCTTGGCGTCTGATACAAGGGTAATCTTTGCAGCACAGGTGAAGTCCCAAGATGCACAGCCTGTACCGCCGCCTTGCGCGTCATCCATTAAAAGGATGTCTTGCCGCAGGGTGCGTTCGTCTTTTGGAAATACGGTTTTAAGCGGCGCGATCTTTAGGATCGGACAGTCAGGCCAAATTTTGTGGGCAAGTGATACTGCTCGTATTGTTCTGCGTTTGCTTGGTGCTTTGGATACCAGCAAATCAACTTTACATCTCAGTATCAATTGGCAACAACGTTTTTGGCTGCCCATTAATCGCTCAGATTCACGTCCACAGACTCACATCATTAGTGACCCTCTGTGGCCATGCACTGCAGCGATCTATTGGACACCCAAACACCCCCTCGGCCTGACAGCTTCACTATGGAATGTCCAAGCTGTAAATATACAATTCAGCAGCCTCGACATCGATCCAATGTGGGAGTCCATTCTTGAGAAACTGAGTAAGCACAAGACATAAAGTATCGTCTTGTCCCTCACGAGTGCCGCGCATCATGGAAGGTCGGTGCTCCCGATGAAACTCAGTAAAACGTCTGCACATGCAGCACTCGCAATTGCTTTCCTCGCAAGCAAATGCAACGAAGGTCCAACTCAGGCGCGTACAGTCGCTGAACATTTGGGTATCCCAACTGATTCAGCTCTGAAAATTCTTCAGGCTCTGTCTCGTCATCGCCTAATTAAAAGTCAGCTCGGTCGTAGCGGTGGTTACCTGCTTCATCGCCCGTCTGAAGGCATCAGTCTGCTTGAGATTGTTGAAGCCATTGATGGCCCAATCGCTGGTGAAATGCCCATCAGCCAGCATGCCAACAAACTCGACTACTCAATGAACATCCTTCAGAATGCATGTGTCCACGCTGCGGAACAGCTTCGTGATTCTCTCAGTAAATACACGATCGCTGATTTGATTATGATTGAAGAACAACCTCAACTAGCCTTTGCTGGTTAACTCACCACCGCGATATCTCGATTGATTACGCCCTGCTCAATGGGGCTTTTTTTATGCGCACCTTCAATCCGTTATCGGGCCACACATTCCGAACTCCCCTATTCTCACCTCATTTCAACAAGACTTCTCTTACTCACGTCTAAATATTGCGGATTATTTTCCAGTATTAAGTACATCCCCTAAAGATGACCGCTCGACACTCCGATTCATTATCCGGAGCAGGTTCTTATGTGTAATCATTCAAATCTGCTTCACACAAGCAAAGGCAGTAATCGCGATCCAGCTTTAATAAACGATTACAAACAAGCTTTGAATACACCTTTGTTCCCTAACCTTTATCAGATCCAGATATTCCCGGGGCAAGGGAATATGTTCAGGAGGTATGAAACATGTCCATTGAAAACCCAAATGCGATAGGCGACTCAGCCGGCAATCCCAACAACGATGGCACCATCACTGCCGTCTCCGAAGGCGAACTGCTGCAACTCGTCAGCTTCGTCGTAGGTGACGAAGAATTTGCAGTTCCAATTCTCAGCGTTCAGGAAATCAACCGCATGATGCAGATCACTCGCGTTCCTCAGTCTCCTGAGTACGTCGAGGGTGTCATCAACCTACGCGGCAAGATCATTCCTGTCATCGACCTTCGTAAACGCTTCAGTATGGGCGAACTCAAAGATTCATCTGATGCACGAATCATCGTTGTTGAAGTTGCAAACCGCGTCATCGGCTTCACTGTCGATCGTGTGAATGAAGTGCTTCGTATCAGTTCAGACATTGTTGACCCACCTCCTTCTATCTGCAGCAGTATCAGCACCGACTACATCCAAGGTGTTGGCAAGCTTAACGACCGCCTGCTCATCATGCTTAATCTCGAAAAACTATTCGCTGATTATGACATGGATGAACTTGAGCAGGTCACTAAAAACGCTGCGTAAAGTCAATCAATCATAACGTGGAGCCTCTGCGCTCACAGAGCGCTCCACTTCTATTTATTCGTCTGAAAGAAAAACGATGGCGCTTACATCTCTCACATCTGCAAATAAGATTAAGATGTCAGACTCGCAATTCGATCAACTTCGCAAAGTGATCTATCAGCGTGCAGGCATTCATTTCTTAGATTCAAAGAAGTACGTTCTCGAAAGCCGCCTCTCACGCCGTGTTGAAGAGCTCGAATTCGAAAACTTCGATCAATACATCATGTACCTGACCACTGGCCCATACCAAATGGACGAGTTTCAGGAGATGTTCAATCGTATCACGATTAACGAAACAAGTTTCTTCCGCAATGAACCTCAACTTCTCTACTTCGAACAGCAGGTTCTTCCAAAACTAATTGAAGCACGTCAAAAAACCAAAACACTACGCATTTGGTCAAGTGCTGCTTCCAGTGGCGAAGAAGCTTACACACTCGCAATTCAACTCCATCGTTCACTCGGTATCCGTGCGATGGACTGGAAAATCGAAATCCTAGGCACAGACATCAGTGAAAAAGTGCTCCTACAAGCACAAGAAGCAAAGTACCCACATTATGCCGTGCGTACACTCAGCCCGATGGTTCTGCAAAAATACTTCAAGCAGGAAGGCAGCTTCTATCACCTCGATCCTAGCCTGAAAACAATGTGTCGCTTCGAGAAACTCAACCTGAAAGATCGAATCTCAGCACGTCGTTTCGGCACTTTCGATGTCATCTTCTGCCGTAACGTTCTCATCTATTTCGACGATGAAATGCGCAAAGGCGTCATTAACATGTTCCATGATCAGCTCGCCAAAGACGGCACGCTCTTCATTGGTCACTCCGAATCTTTACGCAACCTCAATGTTAAATTCGAACAGATAGCAGCTCCTCAGGCTTTCGCCTACACGAAGCTCTGAGTTAAGCATATAGCCTGAATTCAACTAAGCATTTCTGTATTCAGGCAAGACGCAAAAAGGAATACGATTATGTCTCTGGAGGATATGGATCAAAGCTTACTGCAGGACTTTCTCACCGAAGCCGGCGAACTCATCGAGCAACTCGATAGTGACCTTGTACGCCTGGAAAGCTCCTCTGAAAGCGAACACGCTGATCTTTGCAATAGCTGTTTCCGCGCACTACACACGATCAAAGGTGCCGCTTCTTTCCTCGGCCTCACCGCAGTCACAACCTTCGCACATGCCGCAGAAGATTGCCTCAATTGTCTACGTAAAGGCGAAATCCAAATGACGCCTGATGTCATGGATGCACTCTTACGTAGTGCCGACATCGTTCGTGACCAGATCGAAGCACTCTCCAATGGCGAAGATGCGCCTGAAGGTCCACAAGATCTCATCGATACTCTCCATGCTCTCGCATCAGGCGATGACACTGCAGCAACCGATGAATCATCTGATCCTGCAACTATTGCTATACCACAAGCTGATGAACTGCCTGGTGAAACTCTTGATTTGCCTGCACAAAAAGTCGACCTTATCGAATTCATGATCATCGACTTGCAAGACTATTCAAAGCAGCTTGATGAAGTCTTCGACAAGATTGGCAATGATGGTACACGTCACGAAGCAGCCGAAATTCTCGAAGAAATTGCGGATAATATGATCAAAACCGCTGATTTCTTTGAGCTTGATGCGCTCTGTGATGTGGTCAAACTACTAGGCCGCATTGCATCTACAATCGATGAATGTCCACACGATCTGATTGATGAAACAGTCATTCGTTTGAAGGCAGCGAAGTTCTTAATTGATGACCAAACCGAAATGCTCGGCAAGAACCGCGCTCTCAATTGGCCACTCGATACCTTCATCGAACGCACCAACACACTCTGCGATCATAAGCCACTTGAAGATGACGTCATGAAGAAACACAATGACGACATCCAGCAACTTCTGATCCTCGATAAAGTTGTAACGGCAGAAGCCGATGCTACTCCGACTGAAGCACCAGCACCCGTTGAAGAATCAGAAACTGATCAACCTATAACTGAAACTAAAGCAACTCCTGAAGCGACAGCAAAAACTGAAACCAAAGCAGAAGCAGCCGCTCCAGCGAAGAAAACCGTCGAACAAACAATTCGTGTTGAAGTGAGTAGACTCGAATCGCTACTCAATCTCGTCGGACAACTCGTACTTAATAAAAACCGTGTTCTCGCACTGACGCGTACACTCAAGGATGCAAACACCTCAAACGAACTCAATGAAGATTTCGTTGGTGCTGCAGGCGAACTCGATCGCCTCATGGGTGAACTACAAGTCAGCGTCATGCGAACACGCATGCAGCCACTCGCGAAACTTTTCGATCGCTATCCACGCGTTATCCGTGACATCGCTCGCATGACCAGCAAAAAGATCAATCTGCAAATCGAAGGTAAAGAAACAGAAGTCGACAAGAGTGTTCTCGAACAACTTGCTGATCCACTGGTTCATATTCTTCGCAACTCCGCAGATCATGGCGTCGAAGCACCCGAAGATCGACTCACGAACAGCAAACCCGAAGTCGGCACAATCACCTTGTCCGCTGAACATCAAGGTAGTCACGTTCGTGTTGCAATCAAAGACGACGGCAAAGGTCTCGATCGCGAAGTCATCGGCAACAAAGCACTCGAACGTGGTCTCACTACTCCCGAACAACTCGCACAACTCTCTGACAACGATGTTTTCCGCTTTATCTTCGAAGCTGGCTTCTCAACTGCCGAACAAGTCTCCGATCTCTCAGGTCGTGGCGTCGGCATGGACGTTGTCCGTACAAACATCAACAAGCTCAACGGCAGTATCAATATTAGTTCCAAAAAGGGTAAAGGAACCACAATCGAAATCCTTATCCCACTCACAGTCGCCATCATGCCAGCCATGGTCGTCGGTGTTGGCAATCACACATACTCAATCCCACTACAGAGCATTCTCGAAATCGTTCGACCAGGCGAAGAAGACGTCTACTCAGTCAATGGCCAAAAAGTCATGCGACTCCGCGACACAGTCCTCCCACTCCTCAACATGCGTAACAGACTCAATGAATTGCCAACCGAAAACGGCGATCGTTTTGCAGTCGTCGTAGCAGTTGGCGGCCAATCCGCCGGACTCGTCGTTGACTCACTCATTGGCCAACAAGAAATCGTAATCAAACCGCTCGACGACGCCTACACCCAGGGCGGACCATTCAGCGGTGCAACAATACAAGAAGACGGTGAGGTTTGTTTGATTCTTGATGTAATCGAACTACTCAAGCACACGACAAATCTGGGGCAAGAAAAGGCAGCAGCCTGAGATTAGGAGATTCAGTATGAATCAGAATTACATTATCCCATTCATGAAGTCTGTACAGAATGTTTTTGAAACGATGCTTCAATTACCTGTACAGATCAAAGAACCAACGCTTAAACACGACAACGAACCTTCTTTTGATGTCTCCGGCATCATCGGCATGTCAGGTGACGTTGATGGTACAGTCGTACTTAGCTTTCCCACAACAACCGCTGAACGTATCGTTTCCATCTTCACTGGTATGGAAATGACATACGAGCATGATGATTTTGCCGATGCCGTTGGTGAACTCGTCAACATGGTTTCCGGCGGTGCGAAAGCTCAATTTACTGACAAAACCGTCTCCATCTCATGCCCTTCAGTTGTCATTGGCAGCAACCACCAGATCTTCGGCCAAAAAGATCTCACATGCATCCTCATACCATGTGAATCCGATTGCGGTGAATTCTGCGTCGAAGTCGGTATCCGTAACCTCGTCACGGCCGAAGTACCTGCCTGATCTCTCTAACCTTTAAATAGAACTACAAAATACATCATTAAGATGTGGAGCGAATAGAATGAAAGTCTTACTCGTAGACGATTCGAAAACGATGCGTAACATCCAGAAGGGTATCCTTACCCAGCTCGGATACGGCGAAATCGAAGAAGCTGTTGATGGTCTCGATGCTCTATCAAAAGTCGGGGCTTTCGAACCTGATCTCCTATTGGTCGACTGGAACATGCCAAACATGGACGGCCTCAGCTTTGTTAAAAAATACCGTAGCATGGGTAAAGCAAATCCAATCATCATGGTTACGACCGAAGCCGAGAAAATGCGCGTCGTCGAAGCGATCAAAGCTGGCGTCAACAACTACGTTGTAAAACCATTTACACCTGACGTACTCTCTGAACGCATCAAAGAAACACTGGCCAGAGTTGCTGCCTAAAGCAGCAACTGCCGCCATTGCAGGATCATAAGCCTGGCAATGTAACTGTTGGTATATCAACATGCCTGATCACACGGAAAAAAACTTAGTCCGGGCGATCATTTCAGCCGACAAAACATCTGCCGAATTATGTGTTAACGCAGATTGCGATCGCTCAGTCGTTAATGAACCTCTATGCCTTACCACGATGCTCGAAGCAGGCATAGAGATTAACGATGCTGTATCCAAAGAACTGCAAAACTTCATCAAAAAAGCCAAAGCGCTTCCCAACAAGGAAGTTCGGCATCTAATCTCTGAAGCCCAACTTCCAAAGCACGGCATTGATGGTACAGTTAATTGGATATCTAACGATGATCCTGCAAATAAAGACAGTAAGAAAAAATCTCACTATCAACGTAGTGCCTATACCATAGTTAAAACTGATGACATCATAGGCACATACATTGAAGCGCAACCCGGGATCGATGGCAGAGATGTTACAGGTAAAACCATCCCTGCCAAAGAGCCTCTCAATTGCAACATCAATTTTGATCACACCATCATGCTCAATAAAGATGGTGATCTGATCGCGCAACTCGATGGCGTCCTAATTCATAAAGAGGATCTAGCAACCATCGAGCAGCTGCTTGTCGTTGATGATAATGTTGATTTTTCAACTGGCAATATAGACTTTCTCGGTGATATCGAAATACGTCGCGATATTCGCGATCGTTTTGTCGTTAAAGCAACAGGCAATATTACTGTACAAGGCTTCATCGAAGATGCTTCGATTCACTGTGGTGGTTCACTTGAAGCTTTACGTGGTTACGCAGGACGTACAAGAGCCGATGCAATCGTTAACGGTGACTTAACAACCAAATATCTCGACAATGTCGATGCTGAAGTGGGCAACAACCTTTCTGTTACGAAAGAAGTCATCAATTCACGCCTCATCGTCCACGGTGAAATCCAATCTCCTGAAGCATCCTTCATTGGTGGTACACTCAACGTCAGCAAAACTTTTATTGCTAATATTCTTGGCTCCGTGGGGCATGTTAAAACAACAATCTTTCTCGGCAGCGTCCCCAAACTTCAACCGCTCGCTGATGAACTCGACAGTGTCATCAATCAATTCAACGAACATAAAGACATTCTCACTGATAAAATCGAGTCATTAAACAACCTCGCAGCACAAGGCCAACTCTCAGCCAAGGAAGCGGAACAGCAAACCGAATATACTTTTGATGTGCAGCATATCGATGCAACCCTCGATAAAGCAACACCAACACGTGAGAATCTCAGTAACCGCATCGAGACCTATCGAAATATCGAAGTGCAAATTCATAAATCGATACATGCTAATGTCACATTCATAACCAACGATCTTGTCTACACGATCGAAAAAGACATCCGTGGCCCAATCACAATTACCGAAGATTCTCAAAAGCAACTCGTACTAAAAGCAACCGGCTCAAAACCCCAACCTTTGGCTGAATTCTCTTCCGTTCGCCCTTTAACTCATGACCAGCGAAGTACGATAAACAATCTAGAGAAATAGTCAGTTAATGTAGAGACTCACCAAAATGAATAAAATTAAAGTGCTTGTTGTTGATGACTCAGCTTTCATGCGACGCGCCATTACTAGCATGTTCGAAGGCGAACGTGATATTGAAGTTCTAAAAGCTGCACGTAATGGTCGCGAAGCCGTTGAACTCGCAAAAGAACACCAACCCGACGTCATCACACTTGACATTGAAATGCCCGAAATGGACGGCCTCACCGCACTTCGTCGCATCATGAGACAAGATCCCACAAACGTCATCATGATCAGCTCACTCACAACCGAAGGTTCCGTCGCCTCCTTACAAGCGCTTAGACTCGGCGCTGCTGATGTTATTGCAAAAGACCACTCAACATTTTCAACCAGCATTCATAACATCAAAGGCCAACTTCTCGCACTCGTTCGTGCACTCGCTAAAAGCAATAAGCACAAAAAACTATCAGCTAAATCGCTAACTAAAACATCAGCAAATATCTCATCAGCGCGTGCCAAACTAGCCGCAGCGATGACTGACAATACCGACATTTCTAATCTTCCGCTCAAGATCCCAAATTACAAACCCAATCAATTCGACATGATCTGCATCGGTTCCAGCACAGGCGGGCCTCCTGCTCTCGAAGCAATTCTCACGCAAATCCCAGACAACTTCGATACACCAATTGTCGTTGCTCAACACATGCCGCGTCTATTCACCGAATCAATGTCAGCTCGTCTCAACGATATCTGCAAAATTCCTGTCATTCACATCGACAACCACATGCGTGTCGAGCCTGGCAAAATTTATATTGCTCCCGGCGCTAAACACACCCACATTCGCAAAGCAGGTCTAGGAAAATGGAAATTTGAAGTCAGCGACGAACCCAAGTCCGCTGTCTACAAGCCAAGTGTCGATGCACTTTTTGAATCAGCATCAGAATCCGTCGGCACAAAAACGCTCGCTGTCGTTCTTACAGGCATCGGTGAAGATGGCAAAATCGGTGCAACACAACTTCACTCGAAAAAAGCATCCATCATCGCACAATACCCCGACTCATGCGTCGTCTACGGCATGCCAAAGGCCGTCACCAACGCTAAACTCATTGAAGCATCACTCTCACCCGAAAATATCGGCCAGTGTATCGCCAACCTTGCACCACAAGCCGCAACACGCATCGCAGGCTAATCAACAATTAGACATCCAAACAAAAAAGACGGACACACAATGTGCCCGTCTTTTTCTATTCATAAGTTAGTCTATCAAAGCAGATCAGCAATCAACTCGCCAGCCGTCTTAATATCAGCAATCCGCTGATCTCCAGCTTCACGCTCAACCACATAATGACCATCATAACCGTGATCCTTCAACACCTTCACAAACACGTTCCAATCAACCTCACCAGCTCCAACACATACCTCAGCCCCCCACGTTCCAGGCTCTTTCGTCGCCGTCGCATCCTTAATATGCACCTGACACACCTTACTAATTAACTTCCGCAACGACTCAATCGGATCACCCTTCCCATATAAAATCATATTTGCAGGATCAAAATTAATTCCCACATCTTCACGTCCAAGCACCTTCAAAAATGCCATCAAATCATCTGCCGTCTCTTGTCCCGTCTCAAACAGTGTTTCACACCCAGCATCCTTAAAGATATCTGCAACTGTAACAATACGATCACACAACTTCCTAAACATAGGATCACTCGAATCATGCGGTATAAAACCAGCATGAAACGTAATCACTTTCAAATCATTTTTATTCGCAACCTCAGCAACAGCTTTCGCCATCTCCTGATTCGCCTCCCAAACTTCATCCATCGCCAAACCGCCCGTCATCTTGATCGTCTCAAGCGTCGAGTAATCCTCACCCAGTGGCGAATACATCCCTGAAACCACTTCATACCCCTCACCCTTAAGCTCACCAAACACGCTCTCCCAAGCTGCTTTCTCTTCAACCAACGGACTAAGCGCCAACTGCACCTTTCCAAACCCAATCTTTTTCATCGCCGCTAACAACTCACCCTTATCCTTAGGCTGAAGTGACCAGCTACAAACACCTAATGTCGTCGTATCCATCTATATTTCCTATCAATATTTACAAGATTTTCATTTACTTCACGACGCCACTGATACCGCAGATTATAGCCAACTCAGCCCCAATCAACCATCACAACTCCCACCAAAACTCTTGTTCACCACACCCCCGCTCAAGTATCATAGTACCCATAGCCTCCTCGACCGCCTGACCGTGAGAGACACCCATGTTTAACCAAATTCGCTACTACCTTTGCACATTCGTTGCGCTACTCACAGCAACAACACTTCATGCGGACCTCACTATTGGCCAACTTTCTCAGCAAGATCAAATCAATTACCACATCCTCTCACGCATGACCTTCGGCCCAACTCCCCAAGCTCTCTCATCTATTCAAAAGTTAGGCGCAGAACAATGGATCAAAAATCAGCTCAACCCTTCACAAATCAGTACAGCTAACATCGACACCCGTTGCAAAATCGATTTTCCCTCACTCTATATGCCCCTCACCGACGCAATACGCACATACAATCCACCTTACACCAAAGCTTCCAATTCACCCAAAGACCAGAAACGCCGCAATCGCCTTCGATCCGAAATCCAATCAGAACTTCGCAACTTCGTCATCTTTCGTGCAGCGAATTCTGAACGACAATTCGAAGAAGTCATCCTTAACTTTTGGCGAAACCATTTCGCTATCGATCAAACCAAAGACAACGTTGCCTTCTACGCTCCAGATTTCGAAAACACACTCCGCACTCACGCCTTTGGCCGCTTCGACCAACTCCTCCTCGCAACCGCCAAACACCCCGCTATGCTCTTTTACCTCGACAACCACATTTCACAAAAACCTCTCTCGCCGCGTGAAGAAAAACAAGTCGCCGCAGCAGAGCGTCGTAACGCACCAAAAGCCAAATCACTACGCGCACTCGAACGTCAACGTGGCCTCAACGAAAACTACGCACGTGAACTCATGGAGCTTCACACCCTCGGCGTCGACAACGGCTACACGCAACAAGACGTCACCGACCTCGCACGCGCACTCACCGGCTGGACTGCCGCATGGTCCACTAAACGCGCACAAGCCGACCCCAAAGCTGTGTACAACTTCCATTTCAACACCAAAGTACACGACTCAAAACCCAAATACGTACTCGGTTCACGTCTCACAGGCAGCACCCGCGTCACCGAAGGTTCCAACATCATTCTCAAACTAGCTCATCACCCCAACACCGCTCGCTTCATCTCTTTCAAACTCTGCCAATACCTCGTTGATGATCAGCCACCCGAAGGACTTGTCACCGAAATCGCTTCAGTCTTCACTCAATCCAAAGGCAATCTGAAAAAAGTATACAAAGCAATCCTCTTCTCAGATGACTTCTTACGAGCTGATCATTACCGCTCAAAATTCCGCACACCATTTGAATTCACCATCGCCTCACTCCGCGCAACCAACGCATCTATCTCGCGCTATGACTCACTCATCTATGCCATGAACAGCATGGGCCAAAATCTCTATCGATGTCCCGACCCCACAGGTTACTACGACTTCGCCGAAGCATGGCTCGACCCAGGCGTCATGATCTACCGTTGGCAATTCGCAGAAAACCTCGCAAACAATCGTATCAAAGGTGTTCGCACCTCACCTATCAAACCCAATCAACTCGCTAACTACATCGACACACAAACCGCCACACAAATCCTTATGTTAAAACTCAAACCCGATCTATCCTCTGCTAATTACACCGCTCTCATACTCGGGTCTCCAGATTTTCAATCGCAGTAACCACTGCATCATTCTTCAAAATACAACAAAGTACAACCACCATGACCACCACACGCCGTGATTTTATTAAAGCTTCCGCCCTTCTCTCCGCAGCAACTGCAGGAGCACTATCTCCAATCGCCGCTGTTCGTGCATTCGCTCAATCTTCAACCCTCGCTCTAATCAACGGCTGCAAAGAAACTCCTACCCTCATCACCATCTTCCTTCGTGGCGGCGCCGACCCCATCAACACCATCATTCCCTACTCAGACAAATTCTACTCACGACTTCGCCCTACAATCGCCCTCTCACATTCAGAAGATCCCAAAACAAGCATCCTCCCCATCAGCCAACACTTCGCATTCCACCCCGCTGCAAAGCCTCTCGCACAACTCTACAACCAAAAACTCCTCGCACCTATCCTCTGTGTTGGTTCCAAACATCCAACGCGCTCACACTTTGACGCACAAGACTTCATGGAGCGCGCAGCCCCCGGCATTAAAACCATCCACGAAGGTTGGCTCAACCGTTTCCTCGAACTCACTAAAACCTCAAGCGATCACCCTCTCCGCGCTCTCTGCATGCAACCCATTCTCCCACGCACCCTACGTGGCCAATATCCTGTCATCGCTGTCCCCGACTATAACGCAACCCAATCAATCAAAACCTTCGAAGAGCTTTACACATGTGATGAAGGTTTACAAATATCTAAAAACAACTCTCAAACTTCCCTCGACTCCGATGCTATCAATAACCGAAACAAAATCATCAAAGCTGGCTCACTCGCCATCGACCGCATCCAATCACTCAACAAACTCTTACAAAACTACAACCCAAACATTCCCTACCCCAACACAAACCTCGGCAATCAACTAAAAGATCTCGCTGCAGTCATCAAACGAGATCAACACCTCCAAATTGCATCCATCGACTACAACGGGTGGGATCACCACACATACCAAGGCTCCACCCAAGGCGTCTTCACAAACATGCTCACCAACCTTTCTTCATCAATCTATTCATTTGTTAGTGATCTCGGCCCCCACATCAACAACACCGTCATCCTCGTCATGTCTGAATTCGGACGCACCGTTAAAGAGAACGGCAACAACGGAACCGATCACGGACACGGCGGATACATGTTCGCCATCGGCGGCCCCATCTCAGGCAAACAAATCCTAGGCAAATGGACAGGACTCGATCGACGCAATCTCTACCAATCACGCGATCTCCCCGTTTACACAGATTTCCGTGACGTTTTCTCTTCAGTCCTCCAAAACCTCTTCAACTTCGATACCGATAAGCACAACTTCTTCCCAGAATACGATGCAGACCCTTCAATTCTTAAACTCTTCAAGCGCACAACATAAACCCTCGCTAATTACCCAACCAACCTAAGGTCTGCTCCTATCGTTGTTATCAAATTCGTTACTTTGCCGACATTCTCATAAGACATCCAAAACTACAATCGCTCACATGAATGTAAATGTATGCGCTTTTATCACTTGATCTCATCAACTAACTCACCAAACATTCAATAGCGCACTCATTCAGCTTCATTTATCTCACATTACTCTTATTTGATGGACACTCACATGAAGTTTATATCACAACACATAAATCGTCTTCTCTTTCTAACTGCCATCATTCTTATCGGCTCTCTACTATCATGCGAAAGAAAATCTGGTACAGGCCTTGAAGATACAAACATCACACAAATCGGTACGATCCATACACTCTTTGCCGGACAGTACGATGGTATCTTTACAAGCAAAGAACTCTCAAAATATGGTGACTATGGTTTAGGCACCTTCAACGCTCTCGACGGCGAACTCATTCAATTCGACGGCGTTATCTACAAAGCCGCTGCCGATGGCACATTAAAAGTCGTAGAACCTTCCCAAACAATCCCATATGCGACAACAACTTTCTTCAAACCATCCATTAAATACGATGTCACAAAAGAAAAACGACTCGTCGACGTAGCCGACAAACTCATCTACGACAACCTCATCAACATCAACCACGTTTATGCAGTCAACATCCAAGGAGATTTTGAGTTCATCCTCTATCGTTCATGGCCAAAACAAAATCCTCCTTACCGTCCACTCGATCAACTCGTCGTTGATGAAAAACGCCACATCGCTCGCAACATTAAAGCAAATCTCGTCGGCTTCTACTACCCCATGTGGTTCGGCCAAGTCAACACCAACGGCTTCCACTACCACTTCATCTCAGATGACAAAATGATCGGAGGCCACGTCCTCGAAGGCAATATCACCAACGGTATAATTGATATTATGCCAATCAATCAACTTACCATTCTTGATCTTCCAGTATTAACAATTCAGCCGCGCACCTCAATCGAGAAACCACCCGTACCAGCTCCAACAACACCCGCCCCATCAGTTAAACCACAAGCACCTGGCGACACGCTACCCCAAACACCTATCAACTCCAAAGAAGCAACTGAAACCATAGATCAATCCAAAGCTTCCGAGCCAGAATAATGCCCCCCTCCACAAACCAACCTCCAACCACACTTCATCGCCAATTCCCCAAACATTCCAAATACATTATCGCACTTTGGGCAACCTCTCTCATCTGCAACATCATCGCGCTCACAACACCTTTCATGCAAGTAAACCTCGCCTTCTCACCCACTCACATCTACTCACTCCCCCACTCAGTCAAACTCATGTGGCAAGCTCACCTCTACATCGTCGCCATTCTCATCCTCGGCTTCTCCATCCTCTTTCCACTCATCAAACTCATACTCATCGCCATCACATGGCTCATCATTACCTCACCTCAAAAACAAAACCGCTACATCAACACGCTCGAAAAACTCGGCAAATGGTCCATGCTCGACATCTTTGTCGTCTGCATTCTCCTCGTCCTCACCAACGACCAAGTCGTCATTTCCTCAACCATTCATTACGGCGTCTACTTCTTCCTCATTGCCATCACCCTCTCCATGACCACTTCACTCATCATCCAAAACCTCATCCATAACCACGTCCTTCCTCACACCACAAGTCCATCCGACCACTCCCAACTCATCTGCCCTGCTCGTCTTGCGAAAAACCACAACATCCCAATCCTCATCCTCTGGTTTATCGCACTCTTCACCCTCATCGCCGCTGTCGGCATCCCCTTCTTTCGCATCGAAGGCTTTTTCTTCAACCAGCACGCTTTCTCAATTTTCAAAACATCCATCACGCTCTTCGAATCAAAAATTCCAGTCCTTGCGATCTTTATTTTTATCACACTCATACTCACACCATTCGCCTACCTCATCGCCCTCATCATTCTTTGGCTCGGCGAACTAACACCACACACCTACAATCGCTACATAAAAATCGCCGACACGCTTTACTCATGGTCCATGCTCGACGTCTTCGGCTTCGCGCTCATCGTCTTCCTTCTTGAAGGTCGTTCTCTCATAAAAACCGCTATAAAACCTGGCCTTTACCTCCTAACACTCGCCATTATCATCACACTCACCACTGCCTACCTCGTCACCTTCCTCCGCAACAAGTACATCAAGCAACTAAAAAATTAACCACCCACCATATCAACTAATCACCTATTAGACCTATAACCCTTCTCTTCACACAAATAATAACCCCGCGAACATCAAGTTCGCGGGGTATAACATTCTTCCTAATCGTGGTTAATATTTAGCGAGGTGAGACCAATGGTGGTTGCACGTCACCCGTCATGATATACATGTTAGGCAACTGCATCATCTCGATCTTACCCGAACGAATCTTCGCATCAACCAAGTGACCGCCGTGACGAGCATCGTCCTGCAGGAAATGGAATGTGTAACGCTTGAAGTTCAACTCACCAAGGAATGGTGGGTAGTAGAAACCTACCAGCGTACCTTTCACATTGTCATTCTCATAAACGTGTTCGTTCTTCACAGCCTGATCATATGGCACGTAATTTTGTGTCAGCGTCAAGCAACGATAACGTACGGTATCAAACGTACCCGTTACCTTAATCGCATTCACATGTTCCGGATTAATCACTTGCTCATCAAGCAACTTCTCCAGATCCGTATAATTCATCGAATTGGTGATTGGCCAACTCTTCTGAGACGAAAAATGCGTCACTGTCGCAAACGGAGTCTGCAAGTTGGCCGCAGGTTTCGTTAACTCATCTCCCACACATGACTGGTAAATCTCACCATCTAACATGATTAGCTCACCATTCAAGTTCTCCGCCACGCCAATGCCAAAGTTTCCATAGGTTTGTAACTCACCTACAGATAATTGACCTTGGTACGCCCCAATCTCTAACGCTTGGGCCGTCCCTACCTGGTTCACCGAACCAATCTTCTGTGATGCGGCCTTCTTAGGCGTCGATTCACATCCAACGCCTAATACGACCACTGTCGTAATTGCTAGTAATGATAAACTTCTTTTCATGGTGCATGTCCCCTGCTAGGAAGAATAGCTGAATACAAATTAAACTTAGTTTTCCATGCCCACATTCTTTTCGACATTCAATGCACCCAAATAAACTAAAGCAGGGTAAAATCTCTCACACTCTCCGCCATCCCCACATTATCAAGACTCGTTCTATCAATACTTGAACAAATAACTTTATTATCACGACATTAACTCATTCACACCCTTTTACATTTTTATTCCTCATACACTAAAGCGCTATGCAGGAACCTACGAACGCGCACAAAAAAAACAACGACTCATCATAAACAAGCCGTTGCTTCATCATTCTATTATTCAGCTTCAACCCTATAACCGCACATTCAACCACTCAGTACATTATTCCCATGCACCAAACTTCGATGTCTTCCGAGAACTCACCCCATTCTCGCTCTCAACCTTCTTCGTTTTCTGATCACGACCAAAATCGATCCCACCGCCCCAATCAAGCGTGCGCGTTTCCTTCGTATAACAACCTCCAAGCAGAAGCGTCATCGAAAACATACCCACAACCAACATTATGACCAAAAGATTATTCATCCTATGACTCCATTTCCAAGCACACATTGTACCACACCCACTCGCCCCTCCAAATAAAACCCCAAACCACCCTTTCTAGACTCCATTCTCACCCTTCTGGTTTTAAGTATTTTCAGCACACGCCTTAAATACATACAACACATCACTCTCATTACGCCGACACCATATCATGCGTTCTATACTTTTTCTCGCATAGTCCTTTTATTATGCGACCCTAATCCCAAACCCGACTTTACAGCCGCCTGAGTTGCCTATGTCTCACTCACTCGACATTCACAAACTTGGCTCCGTCCCACCACAAGCCTTCGTCGACGCGCGCCTTCAGCTTCACTACGCCGCACAAATCCTCGCCGCAACCGCTGACCTGCTCATACACTCTGAGCCCGACGACTCGCACACCGCCCTCACCTTCGACCCCGATCACAACGCGCTACTCACCCAACCTCTCCCTCAGAACTACCAACTCGCACTCATTCTCGACACGCCCCTCCTCATGCTCCTCGACTCGCAGCAAAACATCCTCGCCGAATCCCCTCTCATCGGCCTCACCCTCACCGAAGCCCTCGACTGGGCCGATCATCAACTAAAACGCCATCTCCCCTCACCTCCTGAAAACAACATCCGCCTTCGCAACTACGACATGCCGCAGCACCCCATCTCCGATGGCGACACCCCCTTCACCCTCAAACATCAAAACCATTTCACCGAAGTCGCCCGCTACTTCGCCTTCGCTCATCGTCTCATCGATCTCTTCACCAGACACATCCCTCACACCTCACCCATACGCACCTGGCCACACCACTTCGACATCGCAACACTCACATTCCTCGACCCCGACCTGTCTCCCGACCAGTCACGAACCATCGGCGTCGGACTCTCCCCCGGCGACCATCACATCACCGAACCATACATCTACATCACCCCATTCCCAACCAAAAACATCAACAAAAGCACGCTACCCACACCACCACACCACACCACATGGGCCACCACCTTTCTCGGCGTAACCATCACCGCTACCGAATTCCTCGCCATCCCACACGAACACCGCATCCCAAACCTCATCGACACACTCACCGACGCCTTCATCCTCAACCGCCAACTCCTCTCCAACCTCTAATACCTCCCCCCATCCCCTCCCATAAAAAAATCAGCTTCATCCATCTCTATTCATCGAATAGAAACAGATAAAGCTGATCATCATTTGTCGTTACTCTAAAACTTACTGCTTAGGCGACATCACCTGCTGTACTGATTTCATAAACGATTCAGACAGCAAATTAACCTTCATATCCTGTGGCAAGTATCCGTCAATATTCTTAAACGCCTCAGCGATCTGCTTCGATATTTCAATCTTCACAAACGCATCAGCACCCTCAACAGCATAAGCCTGCAAATTCAACTTCGTTGCCTCAGCCTCAGCCATACCCAAAGCCAGAATCGCATCAGCCTTCAACTCACCCGATTCCTTCTCTGCTTCAGCCGCCAAAACAACCTTCTTCTTGTCAGCTTCCGCCGCAAGCTCAACCTGCTTCGCCGATGCTTCCGCAGCTAGAACCTCCTGCTCAGCCTTCTTCTCATACTCAAGAATACCAACTTCCTTATCACGCCTCGCCTCAACCAATGCCTTCTCATACTGCGCCTGCGCCTCAGCCTTAACCTTCTGAGCCTCAGCCATCGCAGCCTTTTCTTCCTCAACCATGCGCAACTGCTTCTGAGTCGCAACCTGTCTCGCCTTGATCTCACCAATATATTCAGGATCAAGCGAAATCTTCTCAATCACAAAACTCTCAACAATAATACCCTGCAAACGCATATTCGAATCCGCAGCAGACAACCTTTCAATAATCGACTTCTGCAAATCCACCAACCCGCTACCCGAATACGCTTCGATCGCAGTTCGTGTCGTCGCTTCATCCTTCACCGCACGCATCAGCTCAGGACGCACAACCTTCTCAACGATCGCTTCACGAACCGTCTTATGTAGATGCACAACCTTCGCCGGATCAATTCGCCATCTCACATTCATCGAGATCGTCATGTCCTGCCCTTCTTTAGACTGAACACGATAGCTATCACGACGACGACCTTCACCAAACTCAGCCGTATTATCCAAGTCATTCATCACAAAGATCTGACTCGATACGTCATACGTATAAATCTTCTTCATGAAACCCGGAAACAAAATATATGTCTTAGGCGCCAACGCCTCATCCTCAACACCACCCGACCATGTCTCCATCACACCAATCTCATTACCGCGTACCGTCTCGAAATCAAACATTAAAAACGATATCGCAATCAGAAATAGCGCAACAATACCGACCGTTGCTAATGTAAACCATGCTTTCATTTTAAATATCTACCTTTCCCAGAATGAAAATTCTTTCACCCAGTTAGTTACAAAACCAATCGTCCCGCCCTGATTATTTCTTACGACGTCCCGCCATATACAAGAACGTACACGCCGCCACATATAACAGTAACACCACCATCAGCACCGGCAGCATCATCATCAGCATCCTGATCTTCAGCACCGCTGCGCCCAATAACACCAATACCCACAACCCCAGCAATCCACTCACCACCCACCAATTCAAAACCCCGCCCCCAAGCTTTTTCTTAGGCACATACTCAATCACTTCAGGTTCATCTTGCTTCTGCTTCATATCATTCTTCCCGAAAACAAAACCAGACGCTCATCCCCTCACCAACCTTATAACCCCAGCATACACAACAATTTCAACTTACGCACCACCCCCCACCCCAACATTCCCACCATCGCACAACACACCACCCAATCCTCCCATTCCTGCAACCATTTCTAACAAAAAGCTGAAATTTCACTCCCGTCATACCGTCCTTATCTATAACCACATAAGGACGCCACATGCCCGACCAGACCCCGCAATTCAAAACCATCACCACGCCTCTCAACCCCACCTCCACCTTCACCTACAAAATGCTTTGGCAGACCCGCCTCAAACGTCTCCGCAAAATCCTCAAATACACCTTCATTTTCTTTCTCACCATCACCCTCCTCATCACAGCCTTTTGGCTCACCAACTACATCCGCGCAAGACACGCCTTCAACAACATCGCCCACTACCGCACCGGCGATCAAATCAACCAACACTACGACCAACTCGCCAACACCGAACGCGCCGCCTCCTACACCCAAGCTCTCCTCGAACTCGACACAGCCTACGAACTCACCGACAACATCAGTCTTTTTGACCGCCTCGCCACACATCAATTCAGCCTCATCACACCCACACCCCCCGAAATTCGCGCTCGCATCGATACACTTCTCGATCGCAACCAAGAAGCCATCAAATCTCTCATCACCCACAACAACCTCGGCCCAATCCGTTTCCAACACGATTACAACGCGCCAACCGCCAAAATCCCCTACCTCGACCACGTCCATGAAATCGCTTCCCTTCTCACCCTCAAAATCCTCATCCATTTCAAAGACAATCATCCCGAACCAGCACTCGACACCACTCTCGCACTCATCCAATACGCCAAATCCCTCCAGCACGATCCCCACGGCTTCAGCCAAACAATGGTCAAATACCTCCACAACTATTACATCCCCACAATCATCGACGCCATCTCTCAAACCCACCCCTTTACATCCGATCAAATCAAACAAATCCAAGATGCATACGCCGCGCACCCATACGACCCCCGCGCCGCAGCCTACGACATGGTCCTCGCCCAACAATTCATTTCCCTTCAACACTTCGAAAACGAGCCCCGCTTTCAACTCCCCCTCTCTCATCTCCCCTTAACCCGTGACCTTGACCACATCGAAACCATCCGCTTCTTCGACACCATCTTCACCCAATTGCAAAACCAAAGCGACGACTTCAGCTGGATCTACGATTACTCAGAAACCATCCGACCATACCACCACATCGCTCGTGAAGCTTCATGGCTAGTCAACATCGACTTCAATCAAAAATTCTACAAATCTCACAACCACATCCTCTTCTCCCTCGCCGCCGAGCGTTACTACCTCGACCACAACAACACCCCCCACGAAACCGACGCCGACCTCGTCCCCACCTACCTCAAAGAACTCCCAACCGAAAACTAATCACAATGAAACCTCCCCCACCTCGCGCCCTTATGCTTAGGCAAATATACAGTTATTAGATGCTCAAAATGCTCACGATCTTTTACCTGTTTACGACCCCCGCCCTTACTAAACCATTCACGCTTCCAATACGCATCATTCAACGCTTTCGTCATCGCCGTCTTCATTGATTTTCGCATCTTCAACCAATCTTTCTTCTCATCACGCCAACCAATAACCACATGGACATGCGTTTCATCACAGCTAAACCCATAAAATTCAGCCTCTAACCTCTCACATGCAACAGCACAAATATCCAACAACAACCATTGCTTATCACCATCAAATCTCACCACTTCCATCCTCGCCTGCGAGCGATAACTCTCCCCCATCCACTCATCTTTCGACAACACACCCTTTCCTCTGCGCACATACCCCGCTTCTCGATCAGGCATCCAACTCCCATACGCATGAAACGTAAACAAGTATACCGCCACGCTACCTCCAGAATCCAAATCTCAAACTCGCAACATTAATCAATGAGCTACAACAAAATAACTGCTAAAACCACACGATCTCTACAAACTCAAATAGCCGCGGACCTACGGGCCGCGGAAGCCTCATCCCCCCCCACCTCCCTCACCCCGCACGACCACACCATATTCCCTTTACCTCTAATCATCTATTAGACGTACTAACCATCGATTAGATTCAACTAATCTACGGTTAGACCAAAAACTAAAACCCTTTAAAATCCAACGAAAAACTACTCAAACTTCACACCCATCCGCCCAAGCAATTCATCAAACTGGTCCAGCGAATAAAAATCAATACTTAGCGTACCGCTCCCCTTCTTACGCCCAGGCCGAATCTTGATCTTCGTCGATAACTGCTCAGACAAATGCTTCTCAAGATCCGCCATATACGCCGCCTTGCGAACCTTCGCCTCTTCCTGCTTTGACTCTTTCTCCTCACCCTGCTCAGCCCCTGCCCGGTTCAACTTCCTCACCTCCATCTCCATCCGTCTCACCGACCAAGCCTCAGCCACAGCCTGCTTCGCCATCGTCAACTGCACCACTTCATCTTCGATCCCCGCAAGCGCTCTCGCCTGCCCCATCGACAATTCCCCTGCCCTGAGCATGCCACGAACATCTTCACATAAGTTTAGTAATCGCAAATGGTTAGTGACTGTCGCGCGTTCAACACCCACGCGCTTCGCCACCTCTGAATGGCTCAAACTAAACACATCCGCCAGCCGCTTAAATGCCTCCGCCCTTTCAATCGGGTTCAGATCTTCACGCTGCAAGTTCTCGATCAGCGCCCACTCCGCCATCTGCTCATCATCAAGCTCGCGCACAAAGCCCGGCATAACCTCCAACCCCGCCAATTGTGCCGCCCGCCAACGGCGCTCACCCGCCACCAACTCAAATTCAATTTCCCCCTCATCCTCCCCACCTGTCACCTCATCCAACCGCCGCACAATAATCGGCTGCATCAACCCGTCACGCTTAATCGAATCCGATAAACCCCGGAGCGCCTGCTCATCAAACTCACTACGAGGCTGATACCGGTTCGGCTTAATCTTCCCTACACCCAAATACCGTAGCCCCATCTCATGACCAACCTCATCATTGCCGCCCGCTTCACCATCCACCATCTCAGCATTATCAGACCCAACCTCACCATCACGATCCGCCACTTCCTCAACAACTTTCTTCACCACATCCTCCCCATCACCCGCCGCAATCTTCTCCGCCGCGTTATCGGCCTCAATAATCTCGTCCGCACTCACCATCTTCACCACACCAACCTCAACCACAGGCGCAGCCTCAGCCACCTGCTCCGCCACAACCTTCACCTTCTCATCCCCACTTTTCACCTCTCCCTGCTCCTCAGACACATTTTTATCACCCTCAACACCAACTTCCACCGCCTCAACCTTCGTCAACTTCTCTTCTTCCACAAGCGCTCCACGTGAAGCGCTCTCCTCTACACCCTCCACAGCCTTCACTTCATCACCCTGCTCGACCTGCTCCACCCCCTCAACTGCAGGCGCATCCACAGCCTGGATCTGCTCTTCCTTCGTAGCAGTCTTCACCTCAGAACTGACAACCTCTTGAACCTCTTCCTCCACCTTTGCATCTTTATCCGAAGAAGGCGGCTTCACATCCACCGGCTTCGCCATCAAACTACTCAAACCTCTTCCCAATCGCGATGCACGCTTCTTCGCTGCCATAACCGTTGCTCCTTGCAAACTGCAACACCCGCTCACGCAGCATCACAGCATCCGTACTCATGTAATTAAAGACCCCGCCAGTTTACCGCCCCCCTTATTCTTCATTCAAGTACTTACTCAGAACATTTCCCTTATCCACACCTCACAGATGATTTAGAAGCTAAAACCACCAATCTTCACGCTTTCCATTCCAAATCTGCCCTTCCCAAAATCCAACTTTTCTCAAAGCGCTCCACGTGTAGCGCATTTTTAAAAGTGACAAACCACACACTCAAACCTCAAATCACTCAATTCCTACAACTGACAATAGCCGCAGAACCGCGTTTGGCGGAAACCTCACCTCTCACACACAAATCATCAACCCAACAAAACCCACCAAAAACAAAAACCCCAAACCTGTAAAATCCCAACAGAGCAGGGCAACTCAATTCCTCAAAACCCAAATCCCAAAAACTAAAACTCACCCAATTACACGAAATCTCGCGCACCGCACCACCACAAAAATGTTCCACGTGGAGCGCATAAATAAAAATTCTCCAACTCCCAACCTGCGCTCCACGCTCAAAATATGCGCAATTACCGGACTGAACCTTGTTTTACGCCCGATAAACACCGCTCATTCCCAACTGATCTGCGCTCGCGCACATGCTGCACCCCATGATCGGCGCTCCTCCCCGGTTTTCCCTTACCTATTCTCTCATCCACTCATCCATTTCTGGGCAACCCCAACAACACGCTTCGTAGCAACGAATTGTTCCACGTGGAACATATCTTGCGCATCAAACATCCTGTATCACATAACCAGCCTCTCAAAACATCACGCTGCCACATCACCTCACCCTCCAATTACCAAATCAAACCACCCACAATATCCCTTCTCAATACCCAACAATCTTCCCCAGCTAAAACTCAATCCACCACGCGCTCCACGTGGAGCGCTTCACTAGTCCAAAAAACATCATGATTACAGGACCCAAACACCAACACATCCTTAAACTCTAATAAGAGCAGGGGACACACCACACATCAATCTACCCCAAACAATAAAGAGTACACCTCCAAACAATCCCAACAGTAATCTTCAAATCCATTCAGCACACATCCCCAAGCTGAGGCCGATAATGCCTTCACTATCACACTTCCCATCAACGTCCACTTTTAGTTACACACTCTCTCAGAAACCCTCGCTTGCCGCACAAACACTTTGCTTCACATGGCGCGACACCAAAACCATCAACCAAATTAAAAAAGTGAATCTGCATACAGGTAGATTAGGACTAACACAGGAGATGGAGCAGAAAAGCAAAAATACCAATGTGAGGATTGACGGCCGTGAGAAAGAAACGGATGTGTAATGAGGAGTGGTGAGAAGCGGAGAGGGGGAAGAAAAAAAGGGGGGGGGGAATGGGATCAAATTACCTATTTTAAAAAGTGCACCTTATTCCGCATAACTCCGCATAAGCGATGCAGAACCGCCATCTTCATTGCCGATACACCTTAAGTAAACATCTGTGTTTTGTGCTTCAAATCGCGTGATCATCTGATTTTCAATCTCACGACAGCACACATAAGCAAACGCAAATAGACACAAGCAGCATGAACCCCAACGATTCACAACCTCAAACACCACAAACAGTTACACCTGTCACCGCAGGCAATACATCCGCACGTCCTGACATCCAAAGCATCGAGCAACTGCTCGAACATTTAAACTCGCTTGAATCTCACATCAAAGGTTTACAGGAAGGGCTCGCCCATTCACATCGTCTGGTGACCCTAGGCACAATCACCTCAATTATTGCGCATGAGTTTAACAATCTGTTGACGCCGATTATCTCGTATACACAGCTCGCGATGCTGAATCCTGAGGATGTCGCGCTCGCACAAAAAGCGAATGCAAAGTCCCACGAAGCCGCATCCCGCGCTGCACATATCGCCAATTCCATGCTGAACTTCGCACGCCAGGAAGATGAATCAGCGCGCACAGCTGAGCTGAACGAAGTGATCGAATCAACGCTTGCTTGCATGGCAAGAAAGCCTGAAAAAGACAATATTGATTTGCAGGTGAGGGTGCCGGACCGGGACGGGAGTGGGGTGCGGGTGCTGATTAATCCGACCCATTTGCAGCAGGTTTTGCTGAATCTTATCCTCAATGCACGTAAAGCTTTATGTTCATTGGGTAAGCGGGGCGGGCGGATAAATATCAATGCGACGACACTGAATCAGTCGGTTGTGATTGAGGTCGCGGATAATGGGCCGGGGATACCGTCGAAGATTCTGGAGAATCTTTTTGATGCGTTTGTGACTTCACCAACGAGCGGGAAATCCTGTGACCGTAATGAGTTAAGTAACGGAGCAGGGGTGCAGAGCGCGCATGAAAATGATGCGAATGATACAGGTGAAAATGGGGTTATAGTCGGCCGCGATGCGTGCATGGGCGGCGATGATCAGGCGGCTGTTGGTCATGGTGCGGGCGCGAAGGGGACGGGTTTAGGGTTGTATATTTGCAGGCAGCTAATTGAACAAGCTGCTGGTACTATTGCAGTTACGTCAGAAGAGGGGCAGGGCGCGACGTTCACGATTACGTTGCCTTTGGCGGTGGAGATCCTGGGTTAGTGGGTGATGAGGTTCGTGGTGTTGAAGTCGGGTGGTTGCGGTTTTTTAAGTTTTAGCTGATTGATTTAGTGGTTTTGCCTGTCAAAATCGAGATTTTTGTGCGCGCGTTTTGCGCGGAAAGCGCGCATGATTTAAGAGTATTTTACGGACCTAATGGTGCTTATCTTGTTATTTGGCAATGTGTTAGGTTGTGATTGGGCGTAAAAACAGAAATGGGCGAAAATGAGCTGAAATGAACGAAAAACGATGAGAAATGGCCAAAGAATGGCGCGGTTTGGTTGAAAACGAGTGAGAAAACCAAAATTGTATCTTTTTGTGCGCGCTAATGATCGTTTTTGCTATCTCGCGATGAAATGCGAACCAGGAAGATGAGTTTTGATTCCGAGATGCTTCAACAGCAGAGCTGAGAAATGGTTCCTGACACTTCAAGTTAACCTAACACCTCATGTCAGCATGACACCCTGTGTTAACCTAATACCCTGTTTTAACCACCTTTTCTGCACAAATAATAATAAAATACAAATCATTGAAATTTAAATTCTACCGCGATATTGTCGTATTAGTCACAGGGTATACCTTAAATCTTTTCAATAAACGTTTAAATCTAATCATTGTTTCTGCAAACTATTTCTTCCTTGCAGTCGCTATCCGTATAGGCAAAAACAACATAAAAATAGAGAGATTTACTCCAATGGAAAATGTAACAAGGTATCAAACCGCTACATTGCTAGCTGCATTTTGCGCGATGTCATTAACCAACATCTCCCATGCCGCTGGCTTCGAAGAAACTTCACCTAATACGCATGATTACAAACTTAATACGGGCGTAGAGCCCTACCTGGTCCAAACCACTGGTAACAACATTATCAATGTGGGACAAAATATCACAGGCACCGATCCTAATTCGCCACATCAGGTCGATTTTACTGGCAACAATACTGGAGCTTGGCTCTACACATATCACCCTGCAACGATCAACTACGACGGCAAGGTCTCGATCAATACAGATAAGGCCACGTTTCAAGCTTTCTCAACTGGATCGGACAATGCGCTTACAATCAATTTCTCAAATACAGCCTTACTACAAGTTACAAGCAGCGGGTTAAATACTCGAGGCTTTAATCATTCAGGGACAGGTCATCTGAACTTTAGCGATTATGCAGGCACACTTCAGGTTCAATCTGGATATGACAGTTCAGTGGGCAGCCTGGGTACTTACGGCATTTACGCATATAAAGGTGACATCAACTTCGATAGCATCGCCCAGACTGGGATCATTAGCGCAATTAGCGACAGCGATCAGACTGCTGCCATGTTCTCTTGGGGCGGTGACATCAATGTAAACGGCAGCTTTGCTGGACAAGTTAACACAATTTCAAGCGGCATTAATGCACACGGTTTCTATGCCCTCAATGACCTAACTATTAACAATGTCAGCAGTAGCAGCGATGTAAACGTCTCCGGTCAATACAACGTTCGGGGCATTAATGCGCAAGTTGGTACTTTATCTATCACCAATGATTTCGCTGGTGACATAACGATCAAGGCAGACAAAATCAATGATCCAAGTCATGGCAAATATCTGAGATCCTCAGCTATGGCTCTTGCTGGCAATTATGGTATTAACATCGGTGGCTCTATAACAGCTGACAGCACCATTTCGGTTACCTCCGATGGTAATTCTGCCAATGCTTTGAACTCGTGGAGCAGCGATATCAATATTGCAGGCAGTTTGGCTGGCAAATTACTCATTCAAGCAGGCAATAAAAACGCACTCTCCAACGCATACGGCCTTGATGCAAAAGGTATTTCACTCGGCAGCATGGCTGATACTGGCTATATCCGAATTAAGGCAGATGGTGGTCTGAACAGCGGCATCAGAGCCAACACTAACGATATCGTTGTAGCGGGCAGTATCGCTGGTGATATTGATGTGCTATCAAATGGCTATGCAAACAGCGGCATTTCCGCATACCATAACTTTACTGCGGATTCCATAGCCTCAACCAGCCAGATCAAAGTCACTGGCAGCAGCAATGTCAAAGGTATTGAAGCAGCCTGGGGCAATCTGAATGTCACAAATGATTTTGCTGGCGACATCACTGTTACTTCTGACCAGAATACAAGCGGAAGCTACGCCCAAGCATACGGTTTGTTTGCTTATCAAGATTTAACGATCGGCAACCTGACCGATGCAAGCACGATCTCAGTCGTGGGTGCTAGATGGGACGTCAATGGCTTGTACGCAGGCAACGATGTAACTATCGGCAGTTTGGCAGGCAATATCAACGTCGAATCTGGCAGCTCGCATGCTCGCGGAATTTATGCCAAAAAGAAAGTTATACTCGACGAAATCGCGGATTCGAGCACAATCAAAGTCAAGGGTAACGGCTTGTATGCTTATGGCATCATTGCTGGCGACCAAATCTCCGTTGCAGGCGATATCGCAGGTGATATCATCGTTGAATCAGAAGGCAACGTAGTTCATGGCTTAAATGCGCACAACGGTATCACCGCAAATGCTGTAACCGAAAATAGTCGTATTGATGTTTCAGCGATCCAAGGTGGTTGTGGCATCATCTCTGGTAACGGCAGCGTAACAATCAATCAAGATTACGCAGGGGATATCATTGTCAATAGCAGCGACATGAAAGCCTACGGCATCACTGCAGCTCAAAACATCACCATGAATTCGCTGACTGAAGACAGTGAAATCCTTGTCTCTACACCAAACAACTACGCTTACGGCTTGCAAGCAAGCAATGGTACGATCTCAATCAATAATGAACTGAGCGGTTCAATCAAAGTTAAGGGTGCTAACGTTGTATACGGTATCTACGGCAATAACCTCAACATCAATAACATCAAAGGCACTGTCTCCGCAGTTGCTTCAACCCCAAATGCTGCAACCGCTGCAATTTTCTCTTCAGGTTCTGGTGACGACTTTGTTGCCCTTGCTACAGGCGCGAACATTGTTGGGAACATTAATCTCAACGGAAACACCAGCGAAGGAAACAAAGACACACTGACTCTCCGTGGCACTGGCAGCTTCAACTATGACCTTTACAACATTGAAACGCTGAATGTCGAACAAGGCGATGCCCATACCAAAGATCACACTTGGCAACTCAACCTTGCGAGTCAGGATGCAGCTGGGCTGAACCGTTTCGTCAACACAAACATCAATCACGGGCTCTTGTCAGTGAATGAAAACTTCAGTACTGAAAATCTCACCATTCAAGAAAACGGTGGCCTTGCTTTCACGCTGACAAATCCAACTGATGATATTGCATTTAATGTCACTCAAGATGCTGCCCTCTCAGGCACACTGAAAATCGCTAATTTTGATAACACATCAATTACCAATTTCGACGACCAATACACTCTCATTAACGCAACCAATATCACCGGCATGTTTGATAACATCTCAGATACTCGTCTTGATTACCATACAAGACTAGCTGTGCTATATCAGACGGATAAAGTGATCGCTCAAACTGCACTCGTTGGCGATATTGACCTTAACGGTACTGTTAATGAAGCTGATGCAACGATCCTCGCGGGTTCATACGGACAGACTGGCCTCTACAGCTGGGCAACCGGCGACATTGATGGTGATGGTACTGTTGGATATTTCGATGAATTACTGCTCGCATCTCATTTTGGTATTAGCGTCAGCTCATTGGATCCGCAAGCATTCGATGCTGCTGCAAACTCACAAGCGTACTTCGAATTTAAGAATGTACCCGAGCCATCGTCTCTCGCATTGCTAGGGATGGCTGGTATGCTCTTCATCAGAAGACGTTCAGCATCATGATAGATCGTGAGCGTTATCTCATTTTTTAACCGCTGACAAAAATAACATGAGTAAAGGTCGAAGCTTTCACGCTTCGGCCTTTTTTATGAAGTCGGCTGCTTTTATTGCGATATACATGATTACTCAAGTATTATTCAAGTTTAGTTGATACGTGAGGTATAGATATGACTAAAGATTCGGTGAGTGCGAAATTGGTGATTGAGAATGCGTTGGTTGCGTCGTTGCTGGCGAAATGTGGGATGTTAAATCATGTTTCACTAGAACGTATCGGTTATTGAATTTTGCGATGAGGTGGAATGAGGGGGTGGGCACGGCGAGCGTGGCTCGCCGGCTGTTGTTATAACTGCATGTTGATGACGTACTGCTTTTAAGGGCTTGAGTGTTTGCGAGGTTGATTTACGTATGAGTGAGAAAATGAACGTTTTATTGAATTCACGAAAAGCGGCTGTTTGGCGATTGAGCGTTTATGTGCTGACTATGTTTGTCGTGGTACCTGTGTTTGATGGATACTTGATCGATTACCTTCGTGAACAAGAGATTATCAGCAATTCATATTTTCTGGACAGGATTTTAAGTGTCATGCTTGTTGCGACCGTTATTGCCATATTCATGTTGCAATGGGGGATGGCGATGTTTATCTGGTCGGTGCGGTTGGTGGATGATGAACTGAAGATTAGATATTGCAAGCAAAAAGGTGGACGGTGTGAGATTGAAATGGATGAGCGGTATGCGAAAGGTCGAGAGTATCGGGCGAAGCATTGGTGGTACGTGCATGCAGAGGAGATGGAAAAGATGATTTTGAAGATGAGGGATGTTCGAGTTGGGTGAGAGATGTGTTTGAGTAAGTTTGGTGGCTACTTGTGCTGTCGTTATTGCTTTGGTTGATGGATTATTTATAGAAACGGTTAGCGATTTTGTTGTTGAAGGTGATGAGGGTGAAGCTGATGAAGATTTTGAGGATGAATGGGATGTAGTCGAGAGCTGCTTGATAAGTTGTATTTAAGGTTCTTTGTGTGAGTTGCCAATCACCTAATCTAACGAGGTCTACGGCGATGTCGGTGATACTTGTGATGAGCAGGTAGAGGCCGAGGATGAAAATGGTGATCGAAACGATGGTATGAGGGGTGAAATTGATGTTTGAAGTGAAAACCTTGTCTTTTTTTGTGAATGTCGTAGCGATTCGAGGGGCGAAGTAGAAGAGGATGGCGAGAGTGACGGCGGGTATGACACGACTAAAGATGATATTGACCCATTGGGAGGAGCTATAGGCTGCATCGCTAGCGAATAATGAGTATGGGGTATAGATGATGACCGTGAGGATGGTTGGGAGGTAGCGGAAGCTAAAGATGAGGAAGAAGGCGAGGCGGAGGATGAGTGTGACGAATTCTGTTTGTGAAGTTGATTGGCTGAGTAATAGTGATTGCTGAATGGGGAGGCCACATTCGGGGCAGTTTTGGTCGGTGGTGAGTGTTTTGAGTTGGTAGTTGCACATGCAACAATGAAGGTCGTAATTGATGGTGGTTGTTGATGAGGTTGAGGTAATTGCCATGATTGCGTCCGGAAGATTGTGGTGAGGGAATTGGTCATCATTGTAGTGGGTTAGCGAGGGATGATTAATTGCCAAAGAAGTGGATGATGATGTGCTTGGTATCGGGATCGTCGTCGTTGATGTAGATATCGAGTTGTGGTTGAGATTCGCTGATGGTGAGATGACGGCAGTTATCCATGGAATATGAATTGAAGCTGAAGTTCTTGTGTGTTTGACAATGTCCTGATGAGAGGATGTGCATGGATGCGATCCATGTTTCGGTGCTTTGGGCTGA
The DNA here is from genome assembly GCA_016350165.1 of Planctomycetota bacterium. Taxonomy (GTDB): domain Bacteria; phylum Planctomycetota; class Phycisphaerae; order Phycisphaerales; family Phycisphaeraceae; genus Poriferisphaera. The sequence continues at coordinate 2,370,905 of CP066225.1, forward strand.
TAGGTCGAATTGTAATTCGGTGATGTACTCGCGGAAGGTGTTGAGTTTGTAGAAGGTGTATGTGGGTTTGAGTGATGAGGCATGCCGACGGTGTTGCTGAAGTCGGTGAGATGATTTTGGGTGATATCGGTGTTTGTGAGTTCAAAGTCTTTTGCGAACATGAGGGTGGTGACGGCGCATGAGGTGAAGCATGTGCCGATGAGGAGTATGGGGGTGAGAAACAGGAAGAGGATGACCAGAAGGGTAACTTTAAAATCTCGACTCATAGGGATGCGATGATAAGGTGAATGAAGAAGATAAGGAAGTATTGTGTGGTCGCAATAATGTGAAAGCGTGTGTAAATTTAAGCGGTGGTGGGAGATGGGGTGATGTAGGATGAAGGCAATGTGTGAATGGGGAGGGGGAATGCGCATCTATATATAGTTCCGATATTTGAAGGAATGTGTGATGAAGAAGAGCTTTCGGATGAAATGGGTTGCGCGTTTGTTTGCAATGGGTTGTTGTCTGATGGTGGCGACGAATGCGATTGCTAACCCGAAGGATATTCAGGCTGCGTGGTCAATTGGTAGTGGGAATGTTGAGAAGATTTACGATCAGTGTGATGCGAATATCAAGAAGGCGATGTCGGCAGCACAATTGAAGGCTGCACTGGATAAGGAGATGAAGGGGCTGGGTAAGTTTATTGAGGTGGGGCAAATGGGGACGCAGCCGATGGGGAATGGGATGGTGATGAGCAGGGCGACTTGCAAGTTTGCGAATGGTGAGGGGACGATCACGATTATTCGGAATGGGAAGGGTGAGATTGCTGGTTTGCATTTTCAGAAGCCTTGGAAGGACGCGGGGTATGTGGATGCAAGCAAGTTTGATGATATTGAAGTGAAGGTTGTGAATGGTCAACGTGAGATGGGTGGGACGTTGAGTTTGCCTAAGGGAGTTGGGAAGTGGCCTGCGGTTGTGTTGGTTCATGGAAGTGGGCCCCAAGATCGTGATGAGACTTTTGGGCCTACGAAGATGTTTAAGGATTTGGCACATGGGCTTGCGAGTCATGAGATTGCGGTGTTGCGATATGACAAGCGGACGTTTGTTTATCGAGAGAAGTCGTTTGATGATATGACGTCGTTTACTGCGAATGATGTGGTGACGGATGATGCGGTAATTGCGCTGCAGTTGTTGAAGGATTACAAATCGATTGATTTGGAGAAGGTGGGTGTGATTGGTCATAGTCTGGGTGGGTATATGGGGCCTCGGATTGTGGAACGCGCGGAGGCTGAGGGTGTGAAGATTGGGTATTGGGTGTCGATGGCGGGGACGAGTTTGCGGCTTGAGGATTTGGTTGTGATGCAGATTGAGCGGATGGCTGCGAAACAGGCGGGGAACCCGATGGTGAAGATGCAGTTGGATATGGTGAAGGCAGCAAAGAAGCAGATTCAAGATCCGGAGTTGACGGCTGATGATACGGTGATGTTTTTGGGGCAGGGGTATCCGGGTGAGTATTGGTTGGATTTGAGAGACTACGAGCCGGTGAAGAAGGCGGATGAGTTGGGTAAGCCGATGCTTGTGCTGCAGGGAAAGAAGGATGACCGGGTTTTCTATGAAGAGGATTTTATGAATTGGGACCGCGGGTTAAGAGGGAAAGAAGATGTGCGGATTGTGGTTTATGACGAGCTTGGGCACATGTTTATGAAAGGGGAACATGTTGATCCGGTGGTGATTGATGAACTAAGTGGGTGGATTAAGGGGAAGTGAGGCTGGTAAGTTTTGGGATGATGATGCGACAACGATGTGAATGATTGGGCGAATTCTGGTCTAAAAAATGTGTATTGGGGCGATCAAGCGGGTTTTTGATTGTGCGTACTGGTTTGGTTCCTGCACGCCTGGGTGTTGCGTTGAGGGGTATTTAATGTATATTGAGGTTCATTCTCAATACCAAAGGAAGCGGGGTGGCTTGGTTTATTGGGAGTGATGATGAGGGAGGAGAGTTTGCGCGTAGGGGATGGGTTGGGCACGTGAAATTGGTTGAGAAGAATTCAAAATGAAGGATGTGAGGGAGATTTTGAGGAGAAAAGGGATTTGGAAAAGGTTTGGGAAGTTGAGAGTTGAATGAGAGAGGGGAGGGGGCTGGAGAACAATGCGTTTTGGGTGGGGTGGATTGAGTATTTTGTGGTTTGTTGTTTTGGGAGAGCAAGCGAAGTCGCGCGAGGATGATGAAAATGAAAAGCCTGTTGTTGAAAATGATGCTGCCTGTGGCGGTGGGTGGTAGTGTGATGTTGGGTTTTGGGAGTGTGAATGGTGAGGGTGAAGATGGTGGTTTGTTTGGGAAAATTGAGAAGCCGTTGATATCAACGACGGTGAAGGGGTTTGTTGCGGAAAGTCGGATGGATAAGCGGCCGAAGTTGAGTGCTGAGGAATATGCGGTGTTGGCGGATTATTTGAGGGAGGTTTATGGGAAAGATGTTGGGGAATGGCCTCGCGGATTGGTAGATGAAGGGGTTACATATATTGAGATGGGTGAGTTGCCGAGCACGCCCTACCCTGAAGATAACTTGCCGAGTGAAGAGAAGGAACGATTGGGTAAACAGCTGTTTTTTGATGGACGGCTGTCTGGACCTGGTCAGATGTCGTGCGCATCCTGTCATATTGCAGATTTGGGTTGGGCGGATGGTCGGTCAAGGTCGTTGGGTCATGGCGCGAACATGTTGGTGAGGAACACACCGACGATGTTGAACTCGGCTCACAGTAAAAAGCAGTTCTGGGATGGGCGCGCGGATACGTTGGAGGAATTGGTTGTTGCGGTGCTCACGAATCCTGATGAGATGAGTAACACGGTTGAAGAGGTTGTTGAATCAGTGAAGGAGATTGAGGGATATCGCGCGGGGTTTGCGACGGTGTTTGGTGATGAAGAAGTGACGATTGATCGGATTGCGAAAGCGATTGCGACACATGTGCGAAGTATTGTGAGTGAGCCTTCAAGTAAGTTTGATAAGTTTTTGGGTGGTAAGCATGATGTGATGTCAGATTCAGCGGTGAGAGGATTGCATCTGTTTCGGACGGATGCGCGGTGTATGAACTGTCATACGGGCCCGCTTTTGACGGATCAGAAGTTTCATAACTTGAATCTGGCTTACTACGGCAGGAAGTATGAGGATTTGGGCCGATATAACGTGACGGGTAAGGCGGAGGATGTTGGGAAATTTAAAACACCTTCACTGAGGAATGTTGGGCGAACGGCGCCTTATTCGCATGCTGGCTTTTTTGATTTGGAGGGGATGCTGAATATGTATAACGCGGGGATGCCAACGGTGAAGCGGAAGAATGGGCAGGAGGACGATCCGCTGTTCCCTGAAAAGGATGCGTTACTGAAACCATTGCACTTGAATGATCAGGATTTGGCTGACTTGAAGGCGTTTTTAGAATCGCTGACGGAGAGAAGGCGAAGGGATGTAATGCCTGAGCTGCCGGAGTGATGAAGCGGTTATTCGATCTCATCCCAGAATTGATCAACTTCATCATCGAATATGTTCAACTCACCCGTTTTTATGCTGTGCAATCGTTTTTTTGAATAACACGGTTCAAAGCTATCTGCATGCTCATCTAGAAAACGGTAATAGAGTTGTTTGGCTGAAATTTTTCGATGCGGGCAATCAACTAAGCTTATATCGATTGGATAGTCAGCAAACGAAGACGTGTTCAGTTTGATCGTACAAGCAAGATGCGATGTGAAAGAAAGCTCGAAATCACCTACATCAACGAGCAAAAGTTCAAGTGCTGATGGATTATGCGAACCTTCAATATAGATACGTGCAGCCGGTTCTGCTCCGAAGTGCTGGATGAAATTATCTTTGATGAAAGCTGGTGAAATGATTTGGATTTCACGTATGTACGCATCATCCCAATCAAAACCAGTCGTTAGCTGATTGATTTGTTCCGATGTGTTATTGAATTTAATCCAATTTACAGATGTTTGTTTGTTCATGATGCGTTTGATCCTCTGTTGGTACCTGCGGTTCTGAGTTTGAAGATGACATGAGTGATTGTATTACGGCCAATGATGAGGTAGTTGCCAATGATGATCTGGATCGTTGGTGAAATGAGTTCATAAGTGCTATTACCAAAAACCGGTATATACATATCATGAAGTTGTGTTGTATCTGGCCCAATAGCGAGGTTACGGTAGGTGAGGCCGTATATGACTTGAACGAGATTGATGATGGCAGTGATGCAAACATATGAGCCGAGAAGTGCGAGCCCAATACCGAGGATTTCGTTTGCGTTCAGGTGTGGGTTGATGGAGACGTAGCCTTTGGGTTTGAAAAGCTTTGTCGTGATCGACGGTGCATAAATGAAGAGTGTGATGAAGATGATTGTTTCGAGTGAAAGTAGTGTGCTGTAAAGGAAAAATTCGGGCCAAGAGACGCTCATATCAACCACATTCATTATTGATGAGGGAAGAATCAATGCGGCAAGACCTGCGATGATTTGGATATGAAACGGCAGCATGTAAACCATCAAGCAGTAAATGATGAGTAAACGTAGTAGTATTGTGGTTAAACTGTGCTGCGTTGTGAGGTAATGAGAATTGATAGATTTTTGAATGGGGGTGCCACATTCAGGGCAGTCGCCTTTGGGCTCGAGCGATTTAAGTGGGTAGTTACAATTTTTGCATGCAATGTTTTCTGTGTTAGTGAGATTGGGTAGCAGAGTTGAATTATCTGACATGGTGTGGTTCCGGAAGAATGTGATATGTTTTGTAATGCATTGTAATAATGTTAAATAAATGGGTGGTAATGAATTTTTTGTAGGTGCATCTATATATAGATACAGTTGTGGTGAAAGGTGAATTGATGAGATGGAGATATTGATGTGAATGAAATTGCTGTGGTATTTGCGGACATTTCATATGAGCTGATGTGCGAACTTGAAAGTAAGATGCATGTTTGGATTTGTTTAACAAAACAGAACAAACGTATTGTCGATTTGTTTTGGCAGAACAGGGTTGATGGACAGGGCGATGATGATGTGATGGGGATTGGTGGTACAACAACATTTGAGGTTTTTGAGATTGATCACGAAGATGATTTGTGCGACTTGTTAGATGAAATTTATCAACATCACTGCGGATATGGTATGGACCCCAAACTTCATGCGATACAGCTTGTGGGGATTGATGCGACTGAATCACTTCGTGAGATATTGCGAGACTATGACTTCACGCAATTTAATAAGAATAAAATTGGTTTTCGGGCTGTAAATGTTTAGATCGTACGGGCGGCGGTGATGGGTTTGATGTCTTCGATGAATTCATCGATGTCGGATTCCTCGGTGTCCCAACTGGTCATGAGACGATATTGGCGAGGTTCGAGGAAGTTGTAGAAGAGCCACCCTTTTTCTAAGAGAGTTTCGGCTTCGTCTGGCCAAAGTTCGACGAAGAGTGAGTTGGCTTCACGTTTTTGAAGAATGCGCACATCGGCTTCAGCAATTTTGTTTTCGAGTAGCTCGGCCATGGCGTTGGCTTTCGCTGCATAACGTAGTGCGACATCATCACGGAGCAGGCCTAACCATTGTGCTGAGATGAAGCGGCCTTTGGAAACAAGTTGGGCCATCTGTTTGCGAAGGTATTCGGGGATGAGTTCATTTTCTTGCGGATAGTCAAAGAGGTAAGCAGCTTCACAGATCATGCCGCCGATTTTTGTGCCGCCTAGTGAGAGCGCGTCGGGGCGAATGTGTTTGATGAAAGTTGGTGCATCGATGCCGAGGGTGATCAATGCGTTGAATAGACGAGCGCCATCGATGTGAAGTTTGAGGTTGTGCTCGTCGGCAAAATCACGAATGGCTGCGAGTTCTTCGAGTGAATAGACGGTTCCGAGTTCGGTGACCTGGGTGACAGAGATGACGGTGGGTTTGACGCCGTGAATGCCGTGGACACGGTTCATGATGGATGCGGCGTGATTGAGATCAATTTTGCCGAAGTCGCCTGTGAGTGGGAGGAGTTTGAGATGGCCTGTGAGTTCGGGGGCTGCACATTCATCGGTGTTCATGTGTGAGAGTTCGTGGCAAAGGACTGCTTCCCAAGTTTGACAGAATGAACTGAGGCAAAGGACGTTGGCGCCGGTACCTGTGGGAACGAATTGGATGTTGTCGGTGTCGCCGTTGCCTCGTCCAAGGAATCGCGCGATTTCAAGTTTGGCGTTTCGTGTGATCTGATCTTCGCCATAAGCAGGAGCATGGTTGGTGTTGGCACGGAGGATCTGTTCGATGACTTCACGAACAATGGGTGCGTGATTGTCGGAAGCGAATTGACGTTTGGGCATATGTGTGATCCTTAAAATGCGGCTTCTACTTAGTGAGGGTAGGGGGTAAGTCGTGCTGATTCCATATGGGCCAGCAAGTCGGCCGATATATACTTGTGTTATCGACGCTTATTTCATTTCGCGGACAATTGGAGTCATGTGATGCTCAAGAGTTTTATGGCTGGTGTGATTGTTTTGGCAAGTAATTTGGTACTGATGGGGTGTGGAACGAATGTACCTGAAGCGGATGTGACGTTTATATCGGGAGCAGGGCATAACACACTGGACCCGCAGCGGATGAGTTGGGTGCATGACTTTCGGGTGGCGCGGTCGTTATATGAGACGTTAGTGCGGTATGACTTTGCGAAGCAGGTGATCGAGCCGGGCGTTGCGGAGCGCTGGGATGTGAGTGAGGATGGAAAAACGTACACGTTCCATATCAGAACAGATGCGAAGTGGTCGAATGGTGAGCCGATTAAATCGAGCGATTTTTACTATGCGTGGCTAAGAGTGTGTACACCTGATCAGGCATCGGATTACTCAGAGTTGTTCTACCCGATCAAAGGCGTGCGCGCGTTTTACAATTGGCGATTAGAACAGATCTCAAACTTTGCAACTGAAAATCCGAATGGGAATCAGGAAGTTGCGGACCAGTTGTGGGAGCAAACGAAGCAGCGGTATGCGGATACGGTCGGCGTGAAGATGATTGATGAGCGTACGATTGAGGTTGAGTTGGAACGTCCGACGCCATACTTTTTGGAGTTAGTCGCATTTATCACGTACGTGCCAACCTATCAGCCTGCGATCATGGAAAACTCTGCGATCAATGCTGATACAGCGACGTTTGTTTTAGACCCAACTTATTGGAGTGATCCGAAACGTTTAATTACGAATGGTCCCTATGTTTTGAAAAAACGTGCGTTCAAACAGTACATGCTTATGACGATGAATGAGCATTACTGGAATAAGGGTGCGATGAAGAATCAGTCGGTGCTTGAAAGAATCATTGAGAATCCTGAAACAGCATTGCGGACGTATGAAGACGGACGTGAGGGGATTGATTTTTGGCCTGACGTACCGACGGCTGGTTCGATTGCAGAGCTTTTAATTAGTGCGTCTGATTCCGGACAACGTAATGATGTACACACGATTAAAGCTGCTGGTACTTACTTCTACAACTTCAACTGTATCAATCCACGCACGCAGGAAGGTAATGAGAATCCATTGCTTGATCCAAGGGTGAGAAAAGCGATGGCGATGGCGATTGATCGAAACTATCTGGTTAATCGTGTGACGAGAATTCATCAGCCGATTGCGAGAACGTTTGTGCCACCGGGGTCGATCGCTGGTTATGAAGCACCGGTTCAAGATGGTCTGACATTCAGTCCCGAACAAGCTAATGAGTTACTTGCTGAAGCTGGTTATCCAAATGGGCGCGGCTTCCCAACGCTGACCCTGCTCTATAACACAGGTAATCTTCATGAACAGCCAGCACAGGCAGTCGTAAAAATGTGGGAAGACAATCTTGGCATAAAAGTGAACCTGCAAGGCATCGAAACCAAAGTATTCGGCGATCGCTTGAAGAACAAGGAATTTGATATCTCAAGGGCAGGGTGGTTCGGCGACTACCCTGATCCAACAACTTTCCTCAATAAACTCGCAGCTCACTCGAATAATAATGATGCCGGTTGGGATAACAAAGAATATAACGACTTGCTCACAAAAGCTGCTGACACGGTGAATCATGAGCAGCGATACAAAGTGCTTGAGGATGCAGAAGCTTTGATGGTGGAGCAGGCGCCGATGGCTTTGATCTATCAGTACATTCAGATTTATTTGTATGACGAGAGCCGCGTAAAGGGGCTTTCCGAGCAGGAGAATGCATGGAACAAGTATTATCTGGAGTACATCTGGGTCGAGCCAAGCAAGTAATCAAGTGAAGCGGGCATGTGAGCGGCTAGTGATTTCCTGCGATGCTAATACTGTCACATCTATTTAATCGTATATTCTAAAAGCAGTTACGTGCTACATGTGCTATTTTGCTACGTATGTCCTAGCAAAGATCTGTCCATTTGCACTGTGATCTGTTATATAATGATTCACTGAATGGTTTTGGAGCGTATCGCGCACATACACGTAAAGAATTAGACATTGGCCAGGGATGGAGCAGTGGTGTCGGTCATTTTGTCTTAACTGTATCAGAGCCGATTTTACTTTTCATCAAAGCGAAGTCATCGCGAGCGCTATATTTATCACCACTGGAGCACTTGAATGATGTTGAAACAAACTCTCGTCGCTGTCCTTCTGGCTTGTATCACTTTGATCTCAGCTGGTTGTGGCTCCGGCACGCCTGAAGCAGATGTCACCTACATCTCAACTTTGGCGCACAGCTACCTCGATCCACAGCGCATGTCATGGTTGCACGATATCCGTACCGCTCGCAATCTTTACGAGCCATTGGTGAAGTATGACTTCGTGAACTATAAAGTTACGCCAGGTGTTGCTGAGAAATGGGAAGTCTCTGACGATGAACTGACCTACACTTTCCATCTTCGCAAAGATGCAAAGTGGTCCAACGGTGACGCCGTCACTTCCGCTGATTTCGTCTACGCATGGCGACGCGCAATGCTCCCCGACCAAGCTGCTTCATACTCAGAACTCTTCTTCCCAATTAAGGGTGCAAAAGAATTCTTCAGTTGGCGCTCTGAGCAAACAAAACAATTCGCGAAAGATTATCCAGGTGGCTCGCAAGAAGTAGCTGACAAGATGTGGGCTGAAACTGAAACGAAATTCAACGAACTTGTTGGCGTAAAAGCACCTGATGCTAATACCGTCATTATCGAGCTTAAGAAGCCAACCCCATACTATCTTGAACTCATCGCATTCATCACCTACGCACCAGTTCATAAAACTTCCGTTGAAGCAGTAACATCGATCAATTCTGATTCTGGCATGGTCATCACAGACTCAAGTTACTGGTCCACGCCAGAAATGGTCGTAAATAACGGCCCATACCAAATCAAGCAACGCAACTTCAAGCAGTTTCTTCTTATGACCGCCAACCCACACTACTGGAACAAAGGCGCGATGAAGAACCAATCACTGCTCGAACGCATCATCGAGAATCCTGAAACAGCCCTTCGCACATTCGAAGACCCACGTGAGAACATCGACCTTTGGCCAGACGTTCCAACCTCGGGTTCACTCGCTGAAATGCTTGTTAACTCAGCACAAAAAGGTGATCGTAAAGACGTTCACGTTGTTCAAGCAGCAGGCAACTATTTCTACAATTTCAACTGTACTGCCAAAACAACTGAAAACGGTGAGCCTAACCCTCTATTAGACGCACGCGTCCGTCGCGCACTCGCAATGTCTATCGACCGTAAATACATCGTTGACCGTGTCACACGTTTACACGAACCAATCGCAAAAACTTTCATCCCACCGCACGTGATGAAAGACTATAACTCACCATTAGATAGAGGCCTCACCTTCGATCCAGAGCAAGCAAAAACACTGCTCACAGAAGCTGGCTTCCCAGAAGGTAAAAACTTCCCATCACTCACCCTCCTCTACAACACAGGTTCATTCCACCAGCAACCAGCTCAAGCAGTTGTAAAGATGTGGGAGGAAAACCTCGGTATCCAAGTCAATCTGCAAGGCCTAGAACCTAAAGTTTTCGGCGACCGTCTGCGTCGCAAAGATTTTGAAATCTCACGTGCCTCATGGTTCGGCGATTACCCAGACCCAACCACATTCCTCAACAAACTCGCGATTGATTCAAACAACAATGATACGGGATGGGACAACGAACAATATAACGAACTGCTCAAACAAGCTGCCAACACGATCGACGTAGACAAACGTATGCGTCTTCTCGAACAAGCTGAAGGCCTCATGCTCGAACAAGCGCCAATGGCTCAACTTTTCACATGGATTCAACTCCGTCTCTATGATGAAAACAAAGTCAAAGGCTTCAAGGAACAAGACAATTCTTGGAACACATACGACTTCTACAAAATCCACGTCGTAAAATAAGCCTATAAATTAGCTATAAACCACAGAGCCCATGACACACGTCATGGGCTTTGTGCATTTTTAACATTTCCCTATAGACCCATCGTTTCGATGCACATACCATAATTCCGTTGTCATTCATGCTGAATACCCAACGGAGAAATATCATGTCAGCTAAAAACATCCTCATCCTTGCCGGCGACTTCGTCGAAGATTACGAAATCATGGTTCCCTTCCAAATGCTTGTGATGATCGGACACAATACCCACGTTGTCTGTCCCGACAAGAAAAAAGGTGATACGATTCGCACCGCTATCCACGACTTCGAAGGCGATCAAACCTATACCGAAAAACCCGGCCACAACTTCGCGCTCAATACTTCCTTCAAAGACGTAAAACCTGATGATTATGATGCGCTTCTTATCGCAGGTGGTCGCGCTCCCGAATATATCCGCCTTAATGATCGCGTTCTCGAGATCACGCGTCACTTCGCAAACGCTGAAAAACCAATCGCCGCCATCTGTCACGGCATTCAGGTCCTTACAGCCGCCAACGTCGTTCGTGATTACACTCTCACCGCATACCATGCTGTCAAACCTGAAATCGAACTCGCTGGTGGCAAATACATCGAAATCCCCATGGATGCAGCCCACACCGATCGCAACCTTGTCACCGCTCCAGCTTGGCCTGCTCACCCTGCCTTCATCAAGCAGTTCCTCGACTTACTCGGCACGACGATTACCCTATAAAAATAGCAACTAAAGCTTATAATACGTTTATGCCAATCAAAACCAAATATTGCCTAAGCTGGTGCCTACTGTTTCTCGCCTTCACACTATCCCTCGGCTGTACCTCTTCTCAAATCACAAAACCCCAAACACAAGCTTACCACCAAGCAAATAAACTCTTTCATCAAAAACCGCAATGGATGGGCGCTGATGCAGCAATCTCAATCCCTCTTTCAACCAATCGCACAATCTGGCTTTTTGGCGACACCTTCATCGCAACTTCACCGTCTAATCAGCGCAAAGAGTCGACTTTAATCCGTAACTCCATCGGCATACAGAATGGCCTCGATCCTCGTAACGCAACCATCGATTTCTTTTGGGATAAGCAAACCAACACCAAGCCTGAAGCTTTCTTTCATGACCAAAACAAAGATCCACATAAAGCATGGTACTGGCCCGGCAACGGTTACCGCATCAAAAACGGCCCTCTGATCATCTTCCTTTACGACATGACTATTACCGATGCGCAGCCACCCTTCAACTTTGCTCTCTCTGGTTACACTCTTGCAATCATCAATAACCCCGACGAAACGCCGGATAGATGGAATATGCAAATCAAACACGCTCCGCCAACTAACACAAAATTCATCCCAGCATCCGCACTCATTAAAGACAATCAACACCTTGTTGCGCTCACGATAAAAACATCACCACCTCACGCAGCAACACTTGTTCGTTATCCGATTAACGATATTGCAACCGGCAATACAAATCATGCGCAATGGTGGTTAGGTAATATGCTTGGCTGGATTGATCAAACAAAACTTAATGGACGCGAACCAGCAATCGTCATCGACGACGCAGCACCTGAAAGTTCACTTCATTACGACTCAACAACAAAGCAGTACATCCACATCGCATCCTACGGTTTTGGTGAAACAACCATTGGTTACCGCACATCTTCCGCGCTCACCGGCCCATGGTCAAAGCCAACCATGATTTTCTCGCCACCTGAAGGCGCAGAAGAAAACATCTTTGTTTACGCTGCAAAAGCGCATCCTGAACTAAAAACCGATCAACCAAATCAGCTTCTCATAACCTACGCAACCAACAGCATGAACTTCGCTGACATCTTCAAACCTGAAAAAGAAAAGACGCTTTACTACCCTCAGTTCGTCATCACCACGATACCGCAGAAACAGTAACGCTACCCAAATCTGTCGCAACCCAATCCGCACCAGCCGATCTAAGCGCTGATTCTTCAAAGCTTGTCATTAATCCAAGTACCTTACACCCCGCAGCTTTCCCTGCTTGCACACCTGCAACCGCATCTTCAACAACCAGACAATCTTCATACTTTTCGCCAAGCATATCAGCTGCCTTAATAAAACATTCGGGATTCGGCTTATGCTTCGTCACATCCGATCCCGTCACAACCACTTCGAATTCGTCCCACTTCAAACCAATTTGCTCAAGATTCGCTCTCACCTTGATCACATCTGCCGAACTCGCAACAGCCACTTTTAACCCTTGTTTTTCTGCCTCATTTACAAACGTTCTAACCCCCGGATAGGCTGCAAGCTTCCCTCTAATCATCTCAATATAATTTTGATACGTGATCCCTTTATCTGCTTCAAGTTCCAGCGCGACACCATACTTGTTAGCAACTCCACCAATAAAACTCGCTTCACCCGTCCCCGTAAACGGCAAGAAATCCGTCGGCTGCACCTCAACCCTATACTTATCCTTAAACATCTTACTCGCAGCCTGAATAATGAACGGCTCACTATCACACAACACGCCATCCATATCAAAAATGATTGCACGTATCATGCCTAACTCCTGATTAGATTCAAAATAAAATTACTCTTTGCCTTTTTCAATCATCATCAACACGCGTAACACTTCACTGATCGACCATGCTTGCGCCCAGCAACCCACAGCACGATGCGAGTAAGCTGCTTTCACACCTTCAATCGGCTGTGCTTCAAAAATCTCATGCAACTGACCAACACCTTTACCCAAAACTCTTTCACACAACGGCTCAATCACCGCATATGCTTCTTTTCTCGACTTTTTACTGAACTTACCAGTCCTCAAAATTCCCTCAGCAAACGCACCAATCGGCCAAGGCCAAATCGTTCCCTGATGATAAGCTTTATCACGATTGAACTGATTCCCCTTGTAATAACGCTCATACTGAACATTATCTTCACTCAACGTACGCATTCCAACTGGCGTCAATAATTTCTCTCTCGCCACTTCTAACACGCGCTTAGCCTTCGTCATCGGAAGTGGTGAGTAAGACAACGAAACCGCAAAAACCATATTCGGCCTTATTGCACTATCCTTATGCACATGCCCATTCTCGCCAACATGCGCACAATCAAACAAGCAACCAACATCTTCACGCCAAAACAAATCAACAAAACTCTTCTTAACCTGCTTGGCTAATTTGTTGTAGGCAGTCGCATGTTCAGGCATCTTCGCATCACGCAAAGTATCCTTCAAACTCATTAGCGCGTTATACCAAAGCGCATTAATTTCAACAGCCTTCCCCCATCGTGGCGTAAATGCAACGCCATCACGCTTCGCATCCATCCACGTCAACTGAGAATCCGGATCACCCGCACTAATCAATCCATCCTCTTCCATCCGAATATTAAAGTCCGTCCCCTCACGATAAGCCTCGACAATTTTCACACATGCCTCAGCTAACCATTCCTTCCAACTCTTCTTATCACCCGACAGCTTCACATACTCAACCGCTGCATGCACAAACCAAAGCGAACCATCAACCGTGTTGTAATGCGCCGCCTTATCGTCATAGTCATCAAACAGGTTCGGCACCAAACCATGATGAATAAACCTAGCAAACGTCTGCAACGCGCCCTTCGCTTCTTCAAATCGGCCTGTCGTTAGCATCAAACCCGGCAGCGCAATAAACGTGTCCCTACCCCAATCAGCAAACCAAGGGAACCCAGCCAAGATCGTCGACAACTTCTCATCACCTACCCAACGATCAACCACAAAATCATCCGATGCAATCGCAAAATTTTTCGCAAGCTGCTTCGTCAGTTCCTTATCACCAACAATGCTCTCGCCCTTCTTCCCATCTTTCTCTAGCTTCGCAGCAATCTTCGCAAGATGAGCCTCACGTTCTTCAACGCTCTGGTTCGGCTTAACAATTTCCTCACCCAAACCAATCGTCACCGTCACTTCATACGCTTCTTCACGACTAACCGCGCGCCGCATCTTCTCCTGATCCAACTCAACCGTGAACATACCCGGAATGAAATAATCTTCCTGATCTCCCAAACCACGATCGCGCTCAACTCGGTAGTAAATGTGGTACCACCAATCCTGCGCCTCACCAAACCAACCTTCACTAGCCTTCATTGTCACCGTCGTACCCGCACGCTTTACACGCAGCACTTCACCCTCGCCCTCAACCACAGGCTGCTCTTCATCATCATGCTTCAACAACTCATGAAAATCGCGAATCAAAACCATCGGCGCCAACTGCAACACACCACCCTCAAACCCCTCTTCATCAAAACCCCACATGCGGTACGTCACCGTCACCGCCTGTTCTTTCCAATGCAGATTCACTCGCTTCTCAAATCGCACACCACCCCAAGCATACTCCCAGCCAGCATCCAACCCGCGCTCAAATTTCTCCAGCATATGCACACCTTGCGGGGCATAAACCGTCGCTTCACAACCCTCATCACGAAACTCGCATGTCGTCAGCTCAATCGATTGCGTCGCTTCATTCTTCTTCCGCAGATCCATCCGTTCAATCATCTGCGAAACAAGCAACTCGCGACCCACAGGCGGATGATTGCACGCGCAAAGCAATCCATGATATCGACGTGTATTACAGCCAATTACCGTCCCACTACTAAACGCCCCCGTCCCATTACTCAACAACCACTCCTCACCAATCATCTCACGCACACCACCCTCAACATCAAACTCATGCGTCACCCATCCCTTTTCCGTCTGATTCATGACTTCGCCCATGCTGCGACCTTTCCTGATCGTCCAATCTATTTTTTTTAGTCTTACCAATCACGCATCAACCCAGCAGCCGCTTACACTCTTATCGGCTACCCTCGCCCCCTCTCACACCACATTCCGTCATATACCAAAGAAAATCCCACACCATACGCGACTTTCTTCACCACCCCTCCCATCTTAACACCGCACCACATTGCCAACACAATAACGCCCACAACCTGAAGAGCAACTCCACGTCAAAAACAAACCAATTTCTCACCAATTCGTATCGCTCAGCTACCCCACTTCACCACCACACATGAACATCATTCACCCTCACAAGCAACCAATCCACTCGCCACCCCACGCCTACTTCCTGGGGGGAGGAATTACGTCAGATCAATCCGCGGATCAACCCATGCATACGCAATATCAACAACCAGATTGAACAGCACCAGCATGCTCGCATACGTCAACACCACTGCCAAAATCAAAAACTGATCCTTATTCAGCACCGCATTCACAAAGTGCTCGCCCATACCCGGGATATTGAACACCTTCTCAATCACAAAGCTGCCCGTCATCACACTCGCCGTAGCAGGCCCCAGATAACTCACCACCGGCAAGTACGCCACCTTGAGCGCATGCTTAAACAGAGCCTTATTTCGACTCAATCCCTTCGCCCGAGCAGTTCTCACAAAATCGCTACTCATCACATCCGCCAGTCCCAAACGCACTAGTCGCGCGATATACGCACTCGGCATCAACCCCAGCGTTATCGCCGGCAAGATCACCTGATCAATCCGTCCCCATCCACCCGTCGGGAACCAATGCAACATCGTCGCAAACAAAACCAAAAACACACTACCCACCACAAAGTTCGGCAAACTCACCCCCACCAAAGTCAAAGCCATACTACTGAAATCCAAAAACGTCCCCGGCTTCAGCGCGCCAATCACCCCCGCTAACGTCCCCAAAAACACAGCAACAACCATCGCCGCAGCACCTACCTGCACACTCACCGGCAAACTCTGGCCAATAATCGAACTCACCTTCTGGTCCTGATAAAACAAACTCGGCCCAAAATCAACCTTCGTAAACACATTCTTCAAATACGTCGTTGCAAAATTCCACGGACTATCCAAGTTGTACTGACGCTTCATCGCCTCAACCACCTCAGCAGGCGGCCGCTTACCACTCTCCGCATTCTCCAAAGGATTCCCCGGGATCACCCAAACCAACACAAACGTCACCAAAAAAACCACCGACACAATAATCGGCAACTGCAATAACCTATATACGATCAGTCGAAACATAAGCGCCTATCAATTATCCAAACCAAAGCGCACCCGCTGCTAAGTCTCAGCCAAGCACACTCTTAAACACTTCTTCTATAACTCAGTTCACCAATTCTAACCACCACCACCTACATTCACCACCCTATTCTCCCACTCATCTCCATCTACACACCTCATCAAGGCTTCTCATCATACCCATCACGCATCGGCTTACGCTCAAAATCAAAATTCTCAACCTTCTTATTCTCCTTCTTCCTCACCGCTAACAGCCCAATCGCCCGCTCATTCAGCTCCTCAAAACGCTTCGCAAATCCCTGCAACTTGTTTCTTCGCTTATCACTCAATTCAATATTCGCAATCCCCTCACACAACGCCGCCATATACTCCAACCCCTTCGCCTGACTCAACACCATCACCAACTCACTCCGCGCTTTCTGTCCTCCCAATATTGACTTCCTCGTACGCGTCTCAATCCATTTCCGCGCCCAAACCTCGACCTCAGGCATCCCTGCCGCATTCATCCTCACACCATTACTCGCCAACGCCTTCTCCACGCTGTCCAGCCATTTGTCCAATTCACCTGCCGCATCACTCACTTCACTCAGCAGCTTCTCCACCTCAGCCTCATAACTCTTCACCCACGTAATCATCCCCACCTCTTTCTCCTGCCCCGCAATATGCTTCAGCAAGCTATACCCACTCGCCAGCGATTCCGCCCGCTTCGTCCCCGCCACCGGCTCACGTCGCAGAGGATTCGTAAAACATCCTCCCAACATCATCAGCACCATCCCCATCACCACAATTGTCACACTTTTCTTCTGATTCATATCTTCATCTTCGTAATATCCATCACTCACTCATCAACATTCCTCATCTCTTTCCCTCTCCTCCTCCCATTGACTCATCATCCTTGCGCATATGATCTCCCAATAGTCGTTGTCGATCCAAGCCAATCGCGGTTTGCGTGATCAACCCCCCATATGAAACCGTTCAAGTTTCGCCAGCAGTTCAATGTTATGACCTGCTTTTCTCGAAACGACCCATTGGTCAACGAAAATTTAATTTCGCAAAACGCATTCAAACCCTCGCTCGCCTCGACAACACCGAGTCAAACATAACGGGACTGATAATCAGTCAGCCCACACAACTTTATTTACTACTTTTAGGAGTCATTAAGTATGACCAGCTCCTTACCTAAATTCACCAGAACTTTCCTCGCATGCCTCCTTACCGGAGCGCTCGCACTATTCACCATCTCCTGCGCTGCAGACAATTCAAACAACTCATCCTCATCAAACGCAGCCCCCGATTCATCCGCAATCGATCAGCAAGGGGATAACAACAACGGCGCCTTCGCCCCCGGCGACTCCGCCTACTACGACACACCTCAACAAAATGCTGACTCACTTAACTCGCAAAACCAACCTGATCCAGGCGATCGAGCCATCCCCGGCAACTCACCCTATGACCAAACACCTCAACAAAACCGTAACGATGCAAACTCACAAAATCAGCCCTATCAAGGCAATGAAGCCACCCCCGGTGAATCTCCCTACTACTCAAACCCTTCTGATAACCAGTCAGATCAAAACAACATGAACGACAACCAAATGCGTGACACCCAGCAATCTCAAGATAACGATTCAGACACCGGCTGGTGGTAATCACACACTCCCCCTTACAAACAACAACTTTGCACCTCACGCCCTCCCCAATTCGGAGGGCGTTTTCCTTCATTAAGCCCGCCCCATTATCACCCGACCTCTATCCAGTCCCCTATTACGGAGTTACTTCATCATGCGTACCTTCCTTTTCATCACGCTCACCCTCTCCATCCTCCTTCTCACCTCAGCCTGCGAATCCACCCCCGAAACCAAAGCCTCTCAAGAGCGCACCGCACAAAACTACGCGCCTGGCAAAGGTGAAAAGGAAATCGTTCCCAACAACTACGCATATGAATCCCAACCCGAAGCCATACCAGACGCAGACAAGTCCACCGCCCCACCATACGAAGGCTCCAAACATCCCTTCCCAGAAAACTTCCCATACTCAGACTACCAACCCCACGACCCAAACCCCAACGATGCACCTCCCCCCTCACAAGGCAAACGCAATATCGACCCCGAGGATTACCCTTACCAGTAACCTTTCACCGAAATAACCAGCCACACATCCAAGTTCCACCCATACTGACCGCTACAATTACCTTGCACACAGCAGGCAATAGCGATCTGTAACTCTATCCATCAACGGAGCTTACGATGTTTACCTCCCGCCTGACCGCCGCCCTCGCCCTCTTCCTATCCCTCTCATTACTCACCTCGCTCTCCGCTCAGCCCCCCTCTCACCCTCACCCCGAATTCAACCACGATCTCAACCCCATTGCCTCATCCACCAACCAATGGACCGGCGTCGCCGTCTCCAACAACTCCCGCATCTTCGTCAACTTCCCATACTGGTCCGACAACGTCCCCGTCTCCGTCGCCGAGATCATCGACGGCAAACCAGTCCCATATCCCAACACCGATTGGCAAAGTCGCTCCTCCGATTCACCCCACTTCATCGCAGTCCAGTCCGTCTTCGTCGATGACAACGACAACCTCTGGGTACTCGACACCAACAACCCGCTCCATCAAGGCGTTCAAACCCCAGGCCCCGTCCTCCATCAATTCAATCTCCAAACAAACACCCTCACCAAATCCTACACCTTCCCCTCCACAGCCTACCGCCCCAACTCCTACTTCAATGACGTCCGCATCGACACCGACAAACAAGTCGCATACATCACCGACTCAGGGCAGGGTGCCATCGTCGTCCTCAATCTTCAAACAAACTCAGCTCGCCGACTCCTCGACACCTCCCCTTCAACCCAACCTGAAACCGACTACCTCATCATCAACGGCAAAAAGTGGTCCAACTCCGTCGCCTCCGACGGCATCGCTCTCACTCCCGATAAACAATACCTCTACTACATCGCCCTCACCGGCCACACCCTCTACCGCATACCAACCTCAGCCCTACTAGACACCACCCTCTCTGCCAAACAGCTCAATGATAAAGTCCAAACCATCATGGCCGTCCCCGCAACCGATGGCATGCTCTTCGATAATCAAGGCAACCTCTATCTCGGAGGCCTCGAAAATAACGCCATCAACATCATCAAACCCGACGGCAATCTCTTCCAACTCATCCAATCTGCCGAAATCAAATGGGCCGACTCATTCGCAAAAGATCCCAAAGGCCATATCTTCTTCACAACCTCACAAATCAACCTCCCTCCTGACCAACGCGAAAACTATATGGTCTATGCATTCAACCCACCTCAACTCCTCGGCCGAACCGCCGAACCTCTCAATAGCATCCTCATCGCCGTAACCTCACACCCAACCCTCGGCAACACCGGCAAACCCACCGGCTACTTCCTCTCCGAAGTCTCCCACGCTTACTACACTTTCAAAGCCGCAGGCTTCAACGTCAAATTCGTCTCACCCCAAGGCGGAACCGTCCCCGTCACCGGCAAAGATACACAAGACACCTACAACATCCGTTTCCTCAATGACCCCGACGCACAAGCCGCAATCAAAGAAACACTCTCACCTCAACAAGTCACCCCACACCATTTCCGCGCCATCTACTACGCCG
Organism: Planctomycetota bacterium; assembly: GCA_016350165.1. Taxonomy (GTDB): domain Bacteria; phylum Planctomycetota; class Phycisphaerae; order Phycisphaerales; family Phycisphaeraceae; genus Poriferisphaera. Next base: position 2,390,879 of record CP066225.1, read on the forward strand.
GAGGTCACGGCACCATGTGGGACTTCCCAGACAACAAACCACTCCAGGACATCGCCACCAAAATCTATGAATTTGGCGGCGTCGTCTCCGCTGTCTGTCACGGCCCCGCAGGTCTCGTCAACATCAAACTCTCAAACGACCAGTACCTCATCTCAGGCAAAGAAATCTCAGCCTTCACCAATGAAGAAGAACAATCCATGAATTTGGATAACGTCGTTCCCTTCCCATTGGAAACCAAACTCAAAGAGCGCGGCGCCAACTTCCGCAAAGTCGATAACTTCCAACCCATCTCCGTCACCGACGACCGAATCGTCACCGGCCAAAACCCAGCCTCCGCCCTCTCCGTCGCCGAAGAAACCGTCCACCTCCTAAAAGCCCCACCATCCCACACCCTCCAACCAACTCAACCAAAACCATCCCCACCATCTAACTAACGATTAGACCCAACTAACGACACGCTATAGTGAAACAACTAACTCACTAACGAACACTTATCTTCCAAAGATACGCTTCAGTGAAACAACCAACCCAATAACGCACAGCTTTCTTCCGACGATACGCTTTAGTAAAACAACCTCGCCTCACCCCTCAACCCCCAAACCACCTGACGAACCTCATCCCTCAATGGCCCGCCCGGCCCCATAGAGGGCCCTACAAAAAACAAAATCCCAAAAACCAAACAAAACGCGCGCACATCCACACACACTTTTTGGTTTTTGGCCCTAAAACCAACAAAACCTCTTTATTTCCAGCACTTTTCTACCTATTTCCAACCATTTGCCCCTCATATTGAACCAGTTTCAAAATAGCCAATTTCACCGCTTTCATGCGCGCATCTCTTCAGCCATAACAACAGTAAATCAATCATTTTCAAAAAACTGACCCCACGATTATCCCACTTATATATCACCACTTATAAAGACTAGCCGCGCGCACAAACATGAATCCGCGCACACAAAACCGACGCCACATCCCTAGTTATGTACACGCTGCACACGACATTTTCAGCAGCTAAACAAAACCGTCGGGAGCAAACAAATGTGCGCAACAAATTCAAAACTCACCAACAACCAAAACAAAACGACAACTCAAGCGCAATCCCAACTCTCACACCGCTTTAACAACCTCACACCATGGAACGTCCTCAACCAAATCCGCATCCGCATAGGAACCATGGCCGACTATCACGCGCTTAGTCATTTTCACTACCGCTCAGCTCGCCCCGGCGCTCCAACTCGCATCCTCGTCATGGAACACATCAGCACACAAAAACGAAACCAAACAAACAATTCCGATCTTGCATCTCTGTCACACGTGACCACCAGCACCGCCTACCGTGCGTTGAAAGCACCCACTAATTCATCTGCTACAAAGACACGCGCGCAATCCATTGTAGGCGTGCTGGTTGAGTCACTCCCCGCTCTCTCTTGTTCACTCCGCGACTATGCGCTGGATAGACGATACTGCTCGCCCCTTTCGCTTCGCCAACGAGCCAAACTCCTCAACAAAGAAATGCGTTGCATCTCACGCGTCGTCATTCACCCCCAATACCGCGGCCTCTCTCTCGCCGTCCACCTCGTCCAACACGCATTAACCACTGCAACTACAAGATTTACAGAATCACTCGCCGCTATGGGTCAAGTAAATCCCTTCTTCGAACGCGCAGGCATGACCCCCTACGTGCGTTCACCACACGAACACGATGCCCGCCTAACTGCTGCACTGCAAACACTTAATATCACCCAAACCGATCTCGTTCGCGCACAACACGCAGCCAATCTCATCAAAAATCTCCCAACCCCTGAAAAAACATGGATCACATCCGAGCTTTCACGTTGGCACCGTCATTACGTTCGTACCGCGCACAAAAACGAAGCGATCTCAACAGCAGCCGATCACACAAACCCACATAACAAGCAATCACAACTTCTCACATCCTCACACCTGCAAACCATGCTCGACCTCGCCCGTAAGCGCTTATTTTTCAAACCCATGTACTACCTGCACATCAACCAATCCGCCACGCCACTGACCATGCAAGACACACAAAACCACACTCCCACCAACCCCACATTAGCACATCGCTCGCCCCTCAATTCAACCCACTCAACCACCCCACCCGCGCGCACAGAAACAACTCCAATCCAAACCGGCTACCCAACTTCGGGGAACAAATGTGGATCGCTCGTGAACACTGTTGCATAACTTCAACACGCATCAGAAATTACCGAGTTTCGACCACCATCTAAGACGCACCTAGCGATTTCTTATCTCTTGCTCTTAAACAACTTACATAACACGTGACAACAGTATGTCAGGCTCACCGGCGCACAAACGCCACTCGAATTGACTCAACCTGACTCAGATTGTTGAATGGATGATATACCTAACTTTTTACGAACTTATTCAGTGAGGCAAAGACAATGATACAGCTGCGCAGCGACATAAATCGCATAGAAGACAGTGACTTACGCATCGACATGATGCAGCAGACAGATGAACTGCTCGACCGCTCGCAGCACCTACCCACCGGCGACCGCGTTTTGCTCGAACAGGTGATGCGGTATGGGTTTACAGCAATGGAGATCAGCCGATTGTCGGGCTGCTCACCCAGCACAGTTCTTCGCAAGGTTAAAAAGCTTCAATCCCGTTTGTGCGACCCGATGTTCCGGTTCGTGACGGAGAAGGAAATCCTGATACCGCGAGGACTTAAGGTGACAGCCCGGCTGATCTTCGTTGATGGACTCAGCATGAGCAAGACAGCGGAAAAACAAAAAATCTCGATGCACGAAGTGCGTAAACGCGTTGCGAAAATCCGCATGCTTGTTGAAGCACACAAACAGGTCAGTAGCGCAGGTAAACGTTTGTGTTAGTGCATGCTTGAGATTGTTTGGTTTTGTGCGAGCAGTTTGTCCGGTGAGATGGTGTGTGGGCCCCATTTCTGATTGCGGTAAGTATTACGAATTAACGAGTTAACAAGACGGGAGTCTAATCATGTGTTTGACGGTGGCAGTCAACAAAACGGTAACAACGGCGGCGGAGGCGAGTGAGAATGTATTGCATGTCGCGTGCATGTTCGGCCTTGGCGTTGACGAACATCGCGAAGAAGTGATCGTACCTGAAACATCGATTCCCATCCCAGCGGGGCAAGTGGTGTATATCACTGGCGCGAGTGGGAGCGGTAAATCTACTATCTTGCGCTTAGTCAAAGAACGTCTAAGCGCTGATAAGTCGGTGCACTTAATTGATTTCGACGACATGAATTGCGTTGATGATGCTACGGAATCTGATGCGAGTATTGTCGATGGTTTTGGCGAAGCGCCGCTGCGAGATGTGTTGCGGTGGCTGAGTATTGCAGGGCTAAATGATGCATTTGTGATGCTGCGAAAACCGCGTGAACTTTCAGATGGTCAGCGGTACCGGTTGAAGTTAGCAAAAGCGATTGGCGAAGCTGAATCTTTAAATGCGGAAACTGATGAGATTAAACAGGTTGTGGTTTTGGCTGACGAGTTTGGCGCGACACTTGATCGTGTGACTGCGAAGGTGATTGGGAAGAACATTCAACGATGGGTGAAGGGGAGTTTGAATGGTATGGGCTTGCGGTCGGAAGATGAAGAAAAGGTAGGCGTAACACTTGTGGTTGCGACGACACATGATGATTTAATGGAGGCGTTGGAGCCGGGCGTGTTGGTGGAGAAAGGACTGGGGGGTGAGATTGGCGTTTTTATGCGTGAAAACAAGTGTGAAAGAGCAGGTGAATGATGAATGAACAGCGACGAATTCATGTAAAACGATTGGTAGCGCATCCTTTAAATAGTAATGTGATGTGCGATGAATTGTTTGGGAAGTTGAAGGAGCGAATTAACGAGACGGGGAATTACCCGCCTGTTATTGTAAGGCGGATTGAGAAGAGAGATGGTTCTATTGGCAAGTTAGATGTTGCTGGTCAGTGTTATGAGATATTAGATGGACATCATCGAGTGCGAGCTATTCGCGAGTTAGATGAGCGATTTGTTGAGTGTGTGGTTTGGGATGTTGATGATGAAGAAGCGTTGCAGTTACTTGCAACATTGAACCGGCTTAGTGGTGAAGATGATGTGAGTAAACGCGCGAGGTTGGTGCGTGAGCTTGCGAGTCGGATGGATGGCGATGGTATACGAGAGAGGTTGGCGCGGATTTTGCCGGAGGATCGCGAGGGGATTGGAAAGCTTTTAGTTGTGGCGGAAGAGAGAGTGAAGATGAGGCGGCCTCGGGTTGAGAGTGATTTGCCTGTAGCGGTGCATTTTTTCCTTAAAAATACGGATAAAAAGAAGTTGGAAGCGCGGCTAAAGGAAGTTGGGGGGACGCGTGAAGAGGCGCTGATGCGGTTGTGTGAGATTAGTTCTAGAAGCGTTTTGGATGCTTGAAGGGTGTTGATGGGTCGTTTGCCCTAGGTGATGCAAGCAAGGCGAGGGATGGTAATTGTTACAGACAATGTCATTATGAGGCGTGAGTGGTTGTGCGGGGTGAGCACGGCGAGCGTGGCTCGCCGGCTATTTAAAATTAGCTGGAGGTTTCGTTGATGGTGAAGCGGATTGGTAAGTTGAAGCGGCGGGCGCTGATTGAGGATTTGGTGGATGCGAAGCATGACCTTAAAGAATTGGGGGAACGATATAACCTGCAAGTGGATGAGCTGGCGGAGTGGGCGGGAGAGGGGGAGAATGCGCGAACGCTGGCGGGACTTTGTTTTTTGGCGGATATGCAGACGCAGTTGATGTTATCGCGGTACCGATTACTGGCGGCGGATCGACTGGTCAGATTGGCGACGGGGGATGATGGGGAAGCGAGTGCTGAGGTTTCGAGGAAGGCGTGTGTGGATCTGCTGAAGATGGATTTGAAGCGAGCAGATGGGGGCGGAGTTGTGCGTGATGTGATGGAGGATGGGGATGGCTCTGGAGATGAGGCTAAGCGCGAGTTAGATATTTGGGACATGGGTGAGATGCGACGGCTGCTGTATGGCACGCCTGATGGTAATGGCCCCAATCGTTGAGGTGAGGCGTGGGGGAGATGTTTCACTAAAACGTATCGTTTATCTTTTATATGTGAGTTTGGCGAGGTTGTTTCACTTTAGCGTATCGTCTGAAGAAAGCTGTACGTTAGTGGGTTGTTTTCACTATATCGTATCGTTGATTTTAATTATTACGTTTGGGTTTAATTAGTTTTTGATTGTGCTGATTAAGTTGTCTTAGAGAGGGTGTCTATGCGCGGGTTAGAGATGAGTGTGGTAAAGAGTTGGGGGCGGTTAGGGCAGTTGTGGGCGGTGCGGCCGATGGATGAGGAAGAGTTGCATCTATTTATTAAGGTGGTTTTGGGGTTGGATGTGCCTCGGGAGGTAAGAAGTGATGGAAATGATGCTTGTTTTGAGTATGTGAAGTGGGCATATTTTGAGGGATCGACGGCTTGTTTTGATGATGGAAATAGAAAATGTAAGGTGGGGGAGGTTTGTGGGGTGAGAGATTCCGGCGATCACGGATCGCCGACTATTGGAGTTGCAGGAGATGCGTTTAATGGTTGGTTAGATGATACGAAAAACAATGCGTTGCAAGTCAATGGGGGGATTGGAAGTGATGATGTGACGCAACAGGGGGGAGACTGTGTTGTTTGGGCGAATCGTGGTGGGGGGAAGACGATGTTGGGAGCGGTGGTGACGCTTTTAGATCTAATGTTTAAGCCGGGGATACAGGTGCGGATCTTGGGTGGGTCGTTGGAACAGTCGGGGAGGATGTATGAGCATTTGTTGGCGTTATTAGAGAGACCGATGCTGAAGGGGATTGTGAAGGGGGAGCCAACGCAACGAAAGATTGAACTTGTGAATGGGAGTCGGGTTGAGATTTTGGCGCAGAGCCAACGGTCGGTGCGCGGGGTGAGGGTGCATAAATTACGGTGTGATGAGGTTGAAGAATTTGATAAGGATGTTTGGGAAGCAGCGCAGTTGGTTACACGTAGTGGGTGGTGCGGTGATGTTTGGGTTAAGGGGAGAGTGGAAGCGCTTTCGACGATGCACCGGCCGGGCGGGTTGATGGGGAAACTGGTGAGTCAGGGGTGGAAGGTTTTTCGGTGGAACGCGATTGATGTGATGCAGCTGTGTGATAGACGGTGTCATAAAGGTTGTTCTTTGTGGGAGGATTGCAAAGGTAAAGGGCAAACGGGGCATGGTTTTATTGGTGTGGATGATTTGATGGATCAGTGGCGACGAACGAGTAGCGGGACGTGGGATAGTGAGATGATGTGCAAGAAGCCTCGGATGGATGAGATGGTTTATTCGATGTTTGAGCGGGAAAAGCATGTAAAGAAAGTGCTGGGGACTCGTGCGAGTGCTGTGGAAAACGCAAGCGAAGTCCTTGAAAGATGGGAAGATGGTTATCGCCAAGGTGGGGTGGGGGAGGTTGTGAGGGATGAGCGCGCCGATCGTAGATCGGCGGCCACTGGCGTTGCAGAAGATTTGTCTAATGGTGGGTTAGAGATTGCTAAGTATGTTATTGGAGGAATGGATTTTGGGATTCGGAGTTTGGCGGTTGTGTTAACCGGGGTGGTGCATGAAGTGGGTGATGGGAAGCGTATTGTGCATGTTGTGGATGAATTGATGATGGGTGGGGTGCGATTGGATGGTGTGATCGATAAATGGGAAGTTGAGATGTCTAAGCGTGAGATAGAATGGCCTCGCTGGATGGGTGTTGATCCTGCTGGGATGGCGCGGAATATGCAGACAGGTGTGAGTGATGTGACGGTGCTTAAGGGAAGAGGATATGAGGTGAGGGCGCAGCGAGTGAGGATAAAGGAAGGGATTGAGTTGGTCAGGCGGATGCTTGATCGTGGTGAGCTATTTGTACATCCGAGGTGCGTGGGATTGATTGAGGCGATGGAGGGATATCATTTTGATGGGAAGCATGGGGGTTGTGATGAACCGGTGAAGGATGGGCCTGACCATGCGTGTGATGCATTGAGGTATATGCTGCAGAATTTGTTGGCGGGGTATGGGAAGAAGATTGAGGCGCGGATATATTGAGATGTTTTGCTGAAAAACTGCGGCTATATAGGAAGTGGGTGGAGATTTGTTGCTTAATGGGATGATTGTCTGTTGGTGTATGGGGGTGTGATGGTCTAAGATGTGTAGCTTGTGTTTTAGAGTGTGTTTTCCGAGGGGAGGATGTGATCAACTGGTGGGCGGAAGTAATTAAAAGGTCTAACATGCATTACTTTATGTTTTTGTTTGTTTGTGTGGTCTGGGGGACGAGTTTCATACTGATGAAGTATGCGAGTGTTGTGTTTGAGCCACTGACGGTGGGGGGTGGTCGTGTTATGGGTGGCGCGATTTTTTTGGCTTTGATGTTGGGTACGGTGGGGTGTTTGAAGAAACGCCGTGAGCGTGGGGTAAGGTTTGGTGTTATTGCGAAGAAGCGTGTGCGGTTTATGTGGAAACGGCATGGGCTGGGATTATTGATACCTGCGTTTATTGGTTTGGGTTATCCGTTTGCGATGCAGCCTTATTTGATTGGCAAGTACGAGAACAGTTCATTCTTTGGGATGATGATGTGTTTGGTTCCGGTGCTGACGATTTGTGCGAGTGTGGTGATGCTTGGTGTGTGGCCTCGGATTAGAGAGATTGTTGGTGTGATTGGTGGTGGCGTTGGGATTTGGATGTTATTTGGTGATGCGGTGGAGAGGGATATTACGATTTTGGATTTTTGTTTCGCGGTGAGTGTTCCGCTGTGTTATGCGGTGAGTAATACGTTTGTGAAGAAGAAATTGGGCGAGTTGCCGCCAGCGGTGTTGGGCGCCTGGGCATTAGGTTTGGCGGGGATTGTGATTTTGCCTTTGGGATTGGGAAGTGAAACGATGACAATGGGTACGGGGTTGCAGATCACGTGGGCGGTGATGTGTATTTTGATTTTGGGTGTCATTGGAAGTGGATTGGCGATGTGGATGATGTATGAGATGGTGCAAAAGAGGGGGCCACTGTTTGCGGGAATGGTGACGTATTTGGTTTGCGGCTTTGCAGTGATCTGGGGATGGGTTGATGGTGAAGAGGTAACGAGTGGGCAGTTGGTCGCGTTGGTGGTGATCTGGGCGATGGTTGCGTTGGTGCAGTGGCCTGCAAAAAAGAAGGCTGCAGTTGAAGCGGATGAGATGATTGGGGTTTAAGGTTAATTTTGCAATTTGGTTTTGACGGAATCGATCTTGTCCTGCATGGATTGTGAGCGATCGGTGCGGGTGCCGAGCTTGATGGTGGTGTTGATGCGTGGTGCGCCCATGTCGTGGATGGCTTGATGGCATTCTTTGACGGCGGTCATGACGGTATCCCAAGGGCCTTCGACGTTTGTGCCGTAGGCGTGCATGGTGTGGGAGAGGTTGTATTTTTCGAAAATGCGCTGTGCTTGAGTAACGTATTTTGAGACGGAGACGCCGACGCCCATGGGGACGATGCAGATGTCGATGATAACGTTCATGGTTTTGCTCCTTTATGTGGTTACTGAATTGTAGATGGGGAGAGGGAATGAAAAAAGCCCGCACTTTTGGAAGTGTGGGCTTTGTGGCTTTGCAGGTCGGTATGTGTGTTAGTTGTGGGCGTATTTGCGACGGATTAGGAGGGGGAGCGTGGTGAGAGTAAGGAGTGCGAGGGATGTTGGTTCGGGGATGATGAGGTTGAGTATCGCGTTGGTACTGACGAAGTCTTGGCTGGAGATCAGCGATTCGTTGAGGTCGATGGAGAAAGCGGAGCCATCGTTGAGTGTGCCGGCAAGTGTGGCACCGCCGCGTATTGTGAGTTCTGTGGGAGAGGCGGAGAGGCCGAGAATGGGTATGCCGTCTAACGAGAAGTCAGAGCCGATGAGGTTGGTGATGCCGTCTTGAAGATTGATGGATGAACCGAAGGTTCCGCCGGCGATATTGGCGATGCTGTCGTTGTTGACGCTAAAGTTATTACCAAAGGTTCCACCGGTGATATTGAGGATGCCGCCGGGGCGTGCTGCGAGGTTGTTTGCGAATGTACCGCCTGAAATATTGACGTTGGCATTAGCATCGAAGCTGTTACCGAAAGTTCCGCCGGAGATATTGACGGTGGAGTTATTTAAAGCTCTGAAGAGGAAGTCGAAGTCACCTCCGGTGATGGTGACGTTGCTGCTGTCTGCAGTGAAGAAGCTGAAACCGATGTCGCCGCCGGAGATATGGGCATCACCGCTGATGGTGGCATTGAAGCCGAGTGTACCGCCGGTCATGATGAACATGCTGCCAGCATCAGAGATGAAGAAGCTATCAACGGTGCCGCCGTCGGAAAGTGTGAGTGTGTCGCCAGCGGCAATACTGGATGGTGCAGCATCAGGTGGTACGTTGTAATTGATAGCGTGTGTAAATTGGTTGAATGATAGTGACAGAGCGATCGCGCTGAATGCGCATAATGATTGCATGGCTTTCATCTGTTCTCCTCCCTCTGATAACCAGAGTGGTTTTTTGAAATGATCCTACGCTGTGTAATTTACCGCGAACATTTAAGAGACGTAAATATCTTTTTGTTATTTTGTTCGATATTTGGTTTTGTCGTAGCAGAGAAAATGAGGGGGTATTGAATGAAAAAGCCCGAGTTTTGAAGCTCGGGCCTATTGGTTTTACAGATATGTGAATGTGGGTTTTTAATTGTTACTTGTGAGAGGTGAGGGTTGATGAGTTGTTGGGGTTATGCGCTGGGTTGAAGATTGAGTTGGGGCGTGGGTGCGGATTGGATATCAACGCCTTGTGAGAAGAAATCGGGAGTGAAGGGAGTGATTGGGATGTTCTGTGCGAGTTTTCTAGGCCAATCGGGGTTTGTGAGTGCACCCAGGCCGATGGAGATGAGGTCGGCGTGTTGTTCGGTGAGGACTTGGTGTGCGAGGGATGGGTCATGGAGCCCACCGTTGGCGATGACGGGGAGGTTAGTGAGATCGCGGGCGAGTTTTGGGAGTGATTGGTTGTCGCGGGTGAATGAGTCGGTGAAGAAGCCATTACCTTCACTGGCGAAATGGATGTAATCGGCTCCGGCTTGTGCGACGGCGGGGAAGATGATGTTTGCATCTTGGGCGCCATTGGGCCAGAGGTAGTTGAAGTCATTGACTTTGCCTTGTGAGAGTCTGACGCCTGTGATGAAGTTTTGGTTTGTGGCTTGTTTAATTGAATGGATGATTTCGATGGTAAGCCGGATGCGGTTTTTTGGTGTTGAGCCGTAGTGGTCTTCTCGGGTGTTGGTGTAGTCAGTTATGAATTGATCGAGAAGATAACCATTTGCGGCGTGCACTTCGATGCCGTGAAAGCCTGCATCTTGAGCGCGTTGTGCGGCGAGGGTGAAGGTTTGGATGATACTGTCGATTTCGTCGAGGTTGAGTGCGTGTGGTTTTGGGAATGGGGATTGGTGTTTGCTGTAGCCGGGGAGGCCGCGACGGAGAGGTTGGATAGCTGAGGGAGCGCGGGTGTTGGAAAGATGTTGGGAGAGAGCGCCGGCATGCATGAGCTGAAGGATGATTTTTGAATCTGTTTGTCGGATGGCTGAAGCGAGGTTTTGCCAGGCTGATTGTTGTTGTTTTTTGGTGATGCCGGGCTGGTTGGGATAGGCTTGTGAGAATTGCCGATCGGTGTAGGCGCCTTCGGTGATGATGAGGCCGAATTGGCCTTGCGCGAAGTTGAGGTAGTAGTCGGTCATGAGGTTGGTGGGGACGCCGTCACCGAGGGTGCTGACGCGTGACATGGGCGCGATTGCGGCACGGTTGATAAGTTGGTGTTGGCCGAGTTTGAATGGTTTGAGTGCTGGGTGATTTGTTGGCATGGTGTGGTCCTCTATTGATTAAGTTGAGGGAACAATTTAGCCTGTTACTACATTTGATATAAGTATGCACTTTTATGTTAGGTACATACAGAAATGATACTATTGGATTTTTGGGGATTGGTGAGGGGTTTTTAGGTGTTGTTAATGCGTATAGCTGAGGTGGGCTGGTGTGGATAATGAAGAAAGGTGAGCAGCATGGCAGAGCAAAAAGCGTTAGAGGTTGCGGTTTTGGAGATTGAGGATGCGTGTCCGACGGAGACGGCGTTGGATGTGATGGGGGGGAAGTGGAAGGGGATGATTTTGTATCATCTTTGTGAAGGTACGAAGCGTTTTAATGGGTTGATGCGGTTGTTGCCGGGGGTGACGCAGCGGATGCTGACGAAGCAGTTGCGTGAGTTGGAAAAGGATGGGATTGTGCACCGGAAGGTGTATGCGGAGGTGCCGCCTCGGGTTGAGTATTCGTTGACGGTGTTGGGTAAGAAGTTGAGGCCGGTTGTGAAGGCGCTTGAGGATTGGGGTGAGGTGTATTTGAAGGAACATGCGTCTAATCGATGATTAGTTGCCTTGAAATTCTGTTTGGTACTCGTTCCATTTTTCCGAGGTCATTTGCCACTCGCAGTAGATGGCGATTCCTTGGTAGTTGGGTGGCAGCTTTTGAGCTGGTGCGAGTGTTTTATTGATGGTGCGGATGGAATTGGTGATATTTTCGATGTCGGGGTTGTGGTAGTCAACATGTGTATCGTCATACGCGGGGACGCCGAGGATGACTTGGGAGTTGGGTGACCATGAGAGGATTTGATCGGTCCAGTTGGCGATGACTTGCTGATAGATTTTGCGGTAATTGATGGATGTGTCGTACATCATAGGAACGATCTGATCGACGCGCGAGTCGATTTGTTTGTAGTAATCTTCGTCCCAATGAAGGTCTGGATGAGGATGCCAAAAGGTTGGTGGTGGGTATGCTGCGACGGAGAGGATTTTGTCAGAGGGCATGGCGGCTTTTAGTTCGGTGAGTAGTGTGAGGAAGTCGGTGTTGCCTGTTGGGAGGGGTTCGATGTTGAGGTGTAGGCCTGCGAAGGTGGGGTATGTTTCGAGGAGCTGAACTGCTGATGCGATGAAGCTTGCGCGCCACTTGGTTGAATCGATTTGGCAGTTTTGTTCGAGGACGCCGCCGATCCAAGGGAGGACTTTGAAATCGAAGCCTTGGGCTGAAGAGATTGAATTGTTGAGGAAACGTGCGGTTTGTTGGTGATCGACTGAGGGGATTGGGCCGAGGGATGAAGCTGGGCAGAGATGTGGGTAGAGGTAGGTGATGTTGTGTGATTTGAGTTTGCTGAAGAGGTCGATGATTTTGTCGCGGTCTCTGAATTTTGTTTTGTCACGTTTATTGCGAGCGAACCATGCATCATCACCGAGCCAACCGTGTTGAAGCCAGATTGCGTTGGTTTGCTTGTCGAAACGGCCGTCGGTGTATTTAGAGCTGGGGTTCCAGAGTAGGTATGCGATTGTGAGGATGAATGGAATGATGAGCCAAAGAATGATGCGCTTAAGTGGTGGTCGTTTGAAGAAGCTTGATTTGCTTTGCCCAACTGATGACATGTTATTGATTATACTTTGAGGTGAATGATGTGGGTATGAAAAACAGAATGAGTTATGTGCGTGTCGTTTATATAATAGATGTTATTTGAGTTATGGTGGGAGACTAGTTGGAGATTTTCCGGTGGCAAAGATTAGTTGTAGAAAAGTAAGTATTTTGTGGTGTCTTGCGAAAGTGATGCATGCGACCTTCGCTTTGATATTGGTTTACACGATTGGTGCGATGGGTTTGTCTTCTGCGTCAGAAGAGGAGCGTAATGGTTGGTGGTGGATTATATTAGGGCTTGGTGTTGGCATTAGTTTGCTGATGGTGTGGTTTCATTTGCGGTTCACACGTAAAAGGTTGGCCCAAAAAGATGATGAGATGTTGGAGCTGATTGAAAACCGCGCGGAGGCGGGGCTGGTGCTGATTGGTGTCTGGTGGGTTATATTGGGTTGTGTGTCGCTTGGTTGGATTGAAGGTTCCTGGCATATTATGGTCTATCTAGTTTCTTTACTTTTGAGTACTCTTTTTATGTATATATTTGCGCTTGGGGATTAAAAAAGCCCGCACTTTGGAGTGTGGGCTTGTTGTGTTTTGGATGTTGGGGCTGGTTTGTTTACCAGACTGAGGCGAGGGAGGATTGGGCGGTGAGGGATTGTGGACGTGGGAAGTTGAATTGTGTGACGTCGTGGTTCTCAGCTTCAGCGACATAGAGTTCGTTGGGTTGACCTGCGAGATCGATTTGTGGGCCGGTTGGTGGGTCTTCGTCGTTAGGATCGATGGTTGCAGGATTAGGAATGATCTGCACGATTGGACGACATGGGGTTTGTGTGTTGTGATCGATGACGACAGCATGGCGGTTGTCTGAAAGTTTAACAACGGAGCCTGGTGCGTATGGCGGTACGACGTCGAGGAGAGCTGCGAGGATTTGCGGATCGAATTTTGATGCGAGTGGGTCTTGTGAGATAGCGCGAAGCGCGAGGACGGTGGGTTGTTGAGGCATGTTCTGAGGATTGCGAAGTCGGTCGAATTGCTCAGCGACTGCAACGAGACGGGCGAAGACGTGGATATTCTTGCCTTCGAGGATGGGGATGTCTTTGCCAGCGTAACCGGAGCCGTCGTAGCGTTGATGGTGATTGAGAACAATGGTTGCAGCGGAGGGATCAATTTGGCCACGGACTGCGCGGAAACCGAGGAGTGGGTGTTGCTGAAATTCCGGGTCAGTTTCTTCGTTTGTTTCCTGATAGTGTGCGAGGACTTCTTCAGGTAGCTCTTTGAGCCCGATGTCGTGGAGCATAGCACCAAGGCCGAGGTTGGTGACTGTTTTGGCACGAGCTGGGTTAACGTGCTTGCGTTCTTTGACGAGGTAACCTTCGAGTTTGAGCGCGAGCAGGAGTGAGATGTAGGTGGTTGCGGAGGAGTGACGAAGGAGATCGTCGGGTGAATCGGTGAGGTCGCCTAGGAAGAGGGAGGAGGTTGGGTTTGAGATGACGGAATCGACGAGTTCGGCGACATTGGTGAGATAGGTGTTGTAGTTGAGTTTGGCAGCGGCTTCGGTTTGAAGCTTTTCAAAGGTGTCAGTGATAGCGGTGACGACTTCCTGCTGTGCCTGGAGTTTTGAGTTATCGATGAACTTGTCGAGGAAGTCGAGGGCAGGGTAGCGAACCCAGATATTTTTGACGCCTGAATCGGTGAGCTTACGAACGATTGAATCTGAGAGTTTAAAGCCGGCTTTTAGGAGTGTACGGGAAGGGACTTGTGGGTTCTGGACGGGCAGGGCGAGGGCCATACCATCGCGAGCTTCGTGTATGTCGATACGGAGCATAAAGTGGGTCTCCAACCTCTTGATTATGAAACTAACATCAATGGGCTAGCGTATTGGGATGGTGTGAGCTTTGATCACAGAGAGTGAGGAGCCACGAGAGAACACGCTACCCATTATCACATTCAGCGAAACATAACGTGAATGATTTGCACCCCTATATCATGGGATTCGGTGTAATTGGGGTGGGACTTAATTGAAATGGGGGTTTAGTCGTGCTGAAGTGAATGTAAAGTTGACCAGTTGCTTGGCGTAGATGTTATAAATGCTACAGACGGTACAGATGGCCGCTGATTGATTTTCGATTACTTGCGTTAAACTATTGTATAAACGGATATTACAATTCAGACATTTTCAGGTTCATTTTATATTTGAAATGATTGATGAGAATTAGCGCAGGGGATGAAGGTTGTTCTGTTGCCTAATGCGGTTGACTGATTCGAAGGCGCGAGGTGCGTCTTTGATGAATTTGATGAGTTGCGAGGTGGAGATGTTGAGGATTTTAGCGGCGGGGCCTGGGTTGTATTCGAAGGGCGCGAGAACATCGAGCGCTTCAGCGAGGAGCGCGGGGAAATCGTTGTGTTTTGGATTGCATGCAATGCGCTTGGATTTGCAACGTGATTGCCAAAGGGATGAGGAGCGATATGAAGGGAGTTCATCGGGTTGGTTTGGGGGTGGTGAGGTGATGTCTGGGGTGGTGCGATGGTCGATAGCGAGATTGAGTCGAAGGCGGAAGAGGGCAACTTTTTGGTTTTCAGCCTGTGAACGGCGCTCGGATGCTTGGGCGAGGATGTTGGTGGGGTTATGAGTGATGCGGATGGCTGTTTCGACTTTGTTGCGGTGCTGCCCACCGGGGCCTGAGGCGCGTGTGCGTTCGATTTTGCACTGTTTAAGAAGTGCATCGGGATCGATGGTGGCGGGGTGGGGAGAATGTTGTGGTAAATCGGTTGCCATGTGCTTATGGTATCAGGTTGCATGGCATTGGGATTGGAGTTTGTGATGTTGTTTGCGAGTTAATTCGTGCTAAATGAATATGATTAAACGTAAATTAAAGGGTTGGGACAGAACAATTTAAGAATAAAAAAGGTATAAAAGGGGAATGAGAAAAGTTGTTGGGTTTGTGGGACGAAATAACTTTTACGGTTTATAAGATTAATCTGAGAGTGTTTAGTTTTTTGATTGTACGCGGGTGAGTGCGAGTTGAAATAAGTTATCTATATATAGTTGATGGAAGCTGGTGCAGATTGAGCGAGCAGGATCAAAAGCAATTTAATCATTCGGGTGGTGATGGGAAAGCGGATGGCGCGATCGATCAGTTGGATGAATTGATGGGGAGTAATGAGTGGATACCGCGGTTGTTGCCGTTTGTTTTTTACGTGGCAATGCTGATGGTGATTGATGCGGGGACGGAGTATGTGGGGCTGGGGATGTACCCATTTTTGTATGTGCTGCAATGTGGTTTGGTATTGTGGCTACTGATCCGATATCGAAAACTGTTCCCAGAAATGAATTGGAAATTTCACTGGCTGGCGATCCCGACGGGTTTGGGATTGACGTGGGCGTGGGTGAAGCTGGGTGATGTGATGACGGGGGTTGATCCGTGGTTCAGTTACGTGAGCTTGAATACGGAGCATCCATTTGCTGAGATGAAGGCGAATGCTGATGGTGTAGAGGATGGAATGAATTGGTGGCTGATGCTGTATTACAGCTCAATCAGCTTGCGATTATTGGGGATGTCGATCGTTGTGCCGATGTTTGAGGAGCTGTTTACTCGGTCATTGTGCTTACGATCACTGCATAGTGGGAAGAGTACCTGGTTGGGCTTGAAGCAGTTGGCGCATGATATGCCAATTTTGGGTGATTGGTACATGCATACTGAGAGCGGTCGGAAGGCCAGTTTGGAGAAACCTGCGTTTACGACTGAGTTCGCGAGGACGGCTTTGGGTAATGTGAGCGTGTTTGCGATCTTTGCAACGACGGTTGTGTTTATGTTGTCGCATGTAATGAGGGATTGGCCGGGCTGTATTGCGTGTGGCGTGGTTTGGTGTTTGATGATTGCGATGACAAATCGAAAGGGTAAGAAGCAGTATGGTTTGGGCCCTGTGATCTGGTCGCATGGGATTACGAATGCTGCATTGTGGGGATATGTTGTGTGGAGCGGACGGTGGGAATATATGTAAGCTGGACTTGGGGAGGTGCGGTTAGAAATGAATGGAATTGAACGCTGTGCGGAAGTACAGCGTTTTTATTTGTGGATTAGGTGAACGGTATTCAATAAATGGGGTGGATTTAGCGTTAATTTAGGTAAATTAGCATAGAAATGGGCTTTTTTTCGGACTTTGTAGGGGGTAATGGGGTTTCGGGGAACTGCGATTGGGTTTACAATTCTCGTTGTCATGGAGGACAATCGCACACAAGACGCTTTGGATGAGCTTGCTGATCTGTTTTTAACAGGCATATCTGCAGGGGGACATACTACGGACACAGATGAGGTTCGTGGTGAGATTCATGAAGTAGCAGAAGTTAGTGAGGCTGAGAATATTGGAGTCGATGCGGTATCGGCGGAGGTTGTTGTGCGCGAATATGGTGAGAAGGCAGAGACGATGTCTAGAGAAGAAGAAAACCAGGCTGTGGGGGTTGAAGTATCTGAAGGTGAGGTTGCTGAGAGCGGCGTTCCTCAGCCACGTTATGGTGCGGGCCGAAGTGGGATGGTGAAATTGCGTCCTAAGCCTGCAATGATGAAAAAGAAGGATGAGGGGTCGGTGATACGTGTGCCGGGTGGCGCTCCGAAGCCACGTGTTGATAGTGGGAATGATGAAGAGAAGACAAACGAGGGGAACAGTACAGCTGAGCGGATGTCGGAATTGATTGCTGGGATTGCACCGGTGGCAGGAAACGAGAAGGTATCAGTTGCAGGACGAATTGGTGGTGAAGAGATTTTAGAAGGTGCAATTGAGGATGCACTGGATGTTATTGAGGGTGTGAAGGAAGAAGTAGTTGAAGAATCTGGGGAGGTGGTCCTTGGGCTAACTGAGGAGACGGTCAATGATTTGAACGTTGATGCAGCAGAGGTTTTGGAGGAGGATGTCGCGCATAAGCAGGCGCAGTTTGATGAACTGCATGAGGAACTGCAGCGTGCGGACGAACAGGCGGGGCTACTTGAAGGGAAGATTGAAATGGGCGGGGTGAATGAAATTGAAGAGAAAGACGAGGTCGCACTGGATCAGGATCAGTACGAGCAGGCGGGGGAACAACTTGTTGCGGAGCAAGTGTTGGAGGTTGTGAGTGGGGAGGAAGAGGATGTGGTTGTGGCTGAGCGTTTAGAGGATTTTGATGATGTGGCGGTGGATGCGAATGAGATAGAGGAATTGGTTGGTGTTTTGGACATGGAGGTGGATGGTGAGCGGGTGGATGAAGAAGATGAGAAAGAGCGGGGTGCTTATGTCGAGTCGGTGTATTTGGGGAATTTGCCGGGCGTGAGCGGACCTTGGTTGACGCAGTATGCACAGTTGGTTGCCCAGGAAGAGGGCGCGGTTGTGGTACTGCATGTTGATGATGGTCAGGTTGATGCGGAACTGGTTGAGCCGATTGTAGTAGGCAGGCGAGGAATTGAGGCGAGAGAGCCTCGACGTGTGATGGCGAAAGATGCTATTGGCGCGGATTTGGTTGAGGTATTGGATGAACTGCTGACGATGCCGAACCCGGTGCGCACGATTTTGGTGCATCTGGATGAAGGTGTGGATCAAGATGCATTTAAGCGTGGCGCGATTATCGATGATGTGACGATGTGCTGCGGTGCGGATGACATGGCAGTGATGAGTGTGATCCAGAAGCTGAGAAATTTGGCGGATGCGGATCGTAACCGGATTGCTCAAAAGCAAGTCGGGCTGATGATCATGGGTGCTGATGAAGAGCATAGCCGTAGCGCGGCAGCAAAGATCAGCTCGCAGATGACTGGGGAATTAGGATGCGATGTTCAGCTTGCAGGTTGGCAGCAGCAAATGATTCCTGTGAGTGTGACTCAACTGGGGTCATACTTGGGAACAACTGAGCAATGGGAAAATGTGAGAGAGTATTTGATGGGGTTGTCACTTCCGAAGGCAATGGAAGTTGAAGCTGAAACGATCACGGTTTCAGATGAGCAGCCTTATGATGGTCATTTTGCAGAAGCGGGGCCGATTGAGACGGCAATGATGTCTGAAGTGAATGAGGTTGAACAGGACGAAGTTGTTGTGGCTGCTGAAGAAGAGCAGTTGCATGAAATGGAAGTGTCTGTTGTGGGTGATAAACGCGTGCTTGCTGAGGAAAGTGAGGATGGCGAACTGACCGATGCTGAGGCAGCTGCGCTCTTTGCTGCTGAAGTAAGGGCAGAGCTTGCGGAAGCTGGGGATGAGGTGAAAGTAGAAGAAATGATCAGCGCTCAGGTCGATAAAGAAGTAGCTGAGGAAATCGCGGCTGATGTCGATGTGGCTGAGTTGGTGACGAGTGGTTTGGAAGATGTGAAGGTTGAGCAGCGTAAAGGATCATTGTTCAGCGACATGCCGAGCATGCAACGCGAGCCGATTGTTACTGCGGAACCTGTTGAGGTTGTAGAAGTTAAAGAAGAATCCGCAACAGTCGTGAGTGAAGTACCGGCACCGAAATTTTCTGAACAGCCTACTGTTCAGGAAGTTGAAGTGAGTGAACCTGCTGTAGAAGAAGTGGACACGAAGATTGAAGTCTTGAAGGAACCTGAAGTCGTGAAACTGGTTCAGCCTGTGGTGCCTGAACCAGTTGTGAACGCTGAAGAGCCTGCCGTTGAAGCAGATGAATTTACACTAGCTGAGATCGTAACGGGTATGAACGGCGTACTTGCAGGTGGAACGATACTTGAAGCGTACTGCCCGAAGCAGCCAGAAGTTGAGTTTGTGCTAGATCAGGAAGGTGGGTTGCACCTGCTGGCAATGCACGATTCGAAGGACAGTGTTCAGGTCGCAAGTTTGGATCAACAGCGTCAGATCGACGAAGCGAACATGCAACGTACGGTCATGAATTTGCTTGAAGTGAAGCAGTGGGCTGAGGAGCATGCTGAAATTTTGGCGATGACCCAGCGACAATTACGGTTCAACGATCAACCAGCCAAATTACACCTGTTCACAGATCGAGCTGATCTGGGGACGAAATTGATCACACGATTTGAGGGTGATCTGAAACTGCACTTATTGCAGGTCATTGAAGTTGGAAACGATGCTACGGTGTTCTGCACACCACTTAATTAATTATGGATACAGTGTGGGGGAAGTTTCATATTGGATCATTAAGCTGCTTTTTATAGGCAGCTTTTTTTATGGGCGAACCGGGAAGGTTGAAGCAAAAAATAGGGGGTGAAAAATGGATGAATTGATGGGATTGCAGACGATTGGGGTAATGGGGAAAGGATGAAAGCCCTGCAAAGAGGGTAGAAATCAGCATGGTGAAAATTGAGTTTGGGAGACAGATCTGGTTGCGTATCACGTGATACGTGTGGTGTGTTGATGAGGTTGCGCACGAGTGATCAGCGGTGGGTCTTCGTGTGCGGCTTTGGGTGTGATGGCTTTGATCATCAGAAGTGGTTGGTTAGTACGATGCGTGATGTACTTGAGTTGTTGGTAATGGGTGGTTTCATGATCATGCTGCTGGGTGCGGTGCATGCGTGGCAGCTGCGTCGCCGATTGGCAGCGAAAGGGATCGTGCAATGCCCGCGATGTGGTGAGCAAATGGGTAAGAGTTTGGTGGAAGAAAAGAGACGCTGCAGAGAATGTGGGTGTAGATTACAGACATCTGGCGGGTGATTGAATCTCCAAAAGCTGGGCTGACGAGGCTGAAATAGGTGCCAAAATGGCAGCGTAAAATCGGATTTTGACGCGTAAATGCTTGTGAGTAGCGATTTTGAGCCAATACAGGGGTTTTGGTACCTGAATTTATGGCGCGCTATTTGCTTCAATACTGTTGCTGGCTGCATATGCTGCAAGGTAGCAGTGAATGCCAATCGGCCCATTGAGGTATTGCATGAGCGTGAAGTACAAAGATTATTACGAGACACTGGGTGTGAAGCGAGACGCGAGCGCTGATGAGATTAAGCGCGCATTTCGTAAGTTAGCTCAGAAATATCACCCGGACATGAACAAAGACGCTGGGGCTGAAGATCGATTTAAAGAAATCAACGAAGCCTACGAAGTCCTCGGCGATGCTGATAAACGTCGCCGCTATGATGCGCTCGGTGCAAACTGGAAAGCTGGTCAGGATTTCAGACCACCTCCAGGTTTTGAAGGATTCGATAACGTTCACTTTGGTGGCGGCGGTGGTGGGTTCAGCTCTGGTGGTATAAACGATTTCTTCGAATCACTATTTGGTACGCGCGGAGGAAGCGGTGGCGGCGGTGGGTTTGAAGAAATGTTCCGTGGCGCTGGTGGTATGGGGGGCGGCAATCCATTTGGTGGTGGTCGTCCACAATCTGCTGCTGCGATGAAGGGGCAAGATGTTGAGTCGGAAATCACTGTCACACTCGAAGAAGTTTTCCATGGTGGCAGTAGACAAGTTGGCCTTCAGATGCCAGGCGGCGGCCATAAAACTATCGAAGTGAAGATCCCCAAGGGCATCACGGATGGCAAAACCATTCGTCTTATGGGTCAGGGTGGACCTGCTCCGATGCAAGGTGGCACGGCTGGTGATTTGAGACTCAAACTTCGCATCATGCCGCACGGTCAGTTTTCTGTAAAAGATCACAATTTGATCAAGCAGCTGAAGATTAGGCCAGACGAAGCAGCGCTTGGCTCTAAGGTTGATGTGAATACACTTGATGGTGATGTCACACTCAACATTCCGGCCGGCGCTCAAAGTGGACAGAAGATGCGTCTCAAAGGTAAGGGCTTGCCGACCGGTAAAGGTGATGCTCGAGGCGACATACTGCTCGAAATACTGGTTGTGATTCCAAAGGATCTTACCGACGAGCAAAAAGAAGCATTCGAAAAGCTGGGCGAATCACTCAAAGATTTCAACCCACGTAATTGATTCATATAATAAAAATTTTAATTAACGACATTACACATGTAATTACACACAAACTCTTATTTGGTTTTTTGTCGTTTGTCTTACTGCTAATAATTCTGGGGCATGAAGATACGACGGTTGAGTAGAGAAAGGGAATAGGCAATATGGATATCAATAAACTGACACAAAAAAGTCAGGAAGCATTACAAGCAGCTCAAACTGAAGCGAGCAGGCATGGTCACGTTGAAACAGATGTGATTCATCTTTTATGCGCTTTAGTAAAACAAGATGGTGGTCTTATACCGCGCCTATTTGAACGTCTTGGTGTTGATCAAAATATACTGGTTGATGAAATCGAAGGCGAGATCAAACGTAAGCCACGTGTGAGCGGACCTGGCATTGAACCGGGCAAAGTTTACGTGTCACAACGCCTAACACAATTACTTGATAAAGCAGAGCAAGAAGCAAACCGCTTGAAGGACGAATATGTTTCGACTGAACATTTACTCCTTGCAATTCTTGATGAAAAGAATAGTGAAGAAGCAAAATTACTCGAAACGAACAATGTAAACCGTGATGTCTTTTTGGCAGCACTTACACAAGTACGTGGTAATCAGCGTGTAACAAGTGCTACGCCTGAAGGCACATACGAAGCACTTGAACGATACGGGCGAGATCTTGTTGCTGCAGCCAAAGCAGGAAAGATGGACCCGGTCATTGGCCGCGATGACGAGATACGCCGTACAATTCGGATTTTGTCACGTAAAACAAAGAACAATCCAGTACTCATTGGTGAGCCGGGCGTTGGTAAAACCGCAATCGTTGAAGGACTTGCACAGCGCATCGTACGAGGCGACGTACCTGAAGGTTTGAAAAACAAAACCATCTTCTCACTTGATTTAGGCGCGCTCGTAGCTGGTGCTAAATACCGCGGCGAGTTTGAAGAAAGACTCAAAGCAGTTCTAAATGAAATCAAGGAAGCAGCAGGTCAGATCCTTCTGTTTATTGATGAGCTTCACACAATTGTTGGTGCTGGTAAAACCGATGGCGCGATGGATGCGGGCAACTTACTCAAACCAATGCTTGCACGTGGTGAACTTCACTGCATCGGTGCAACGACTTTAAATGAATATCGTCAGTACATAGAAAAAGATGCGGCACTCGAACGTCGCTTTCAACCTGTTGTCGTAGATCAACCAACTGTTGAAGATACAATCTCAATTCTGCGTGGCTTGCGTGAACGCTTCGAAGTCCATCACGGCGTTCGCATACAAGATAACGCACTAGTTAGCGCTACAACTTTAAGTAATCGTTATATCACCGATCGCTTTCTACCTGACAAAGCGATTGACCTTGTTGATGAAGCGTGTGCGATGATACGCACTGAAATCGATTCAATGCCAGCGGAACTTGATGCGATAACACGTCGCGTTATGCAGCTTGAAATTGAAGAAGCAGCACTCAAAAAAGAAAAAGACTCGGCTTCTAAGACGCGTTTAGAAGCATTGCGTAAAGAACTCGCTGATGCAAAGCATCATGCGGAAACCCTTCGCGCACAGTGGGAAGCGGAAAAGGGCAGTGCGGATAAACTAAAAGATCTTCGTGAAAAAATTGATGAAGTAAAGATTCAAATTCAACAAGCAGAACAAGCCTATGATTTGAATAAAGCAGCCGAACTTAAATACGGCCAACTACCTGATCTCGAAAAGTCACTTGCATCACTTGAAAAGCACGAAGATATAGAGCAATCTGAAGATAGTTCTGAAACATCATTGGTACGTGAGGAAGTCACTGAGGAAGAGATTGCCGAAATCGTCAGCAAATGGACCGGCGTGCCAGTCACTCGACTCGTTGAAACTGAACGTCAAAAGCTTTTGCACTTAGATGAAGAATTGCATAAACGTGTCATCGGTCAAAACGATGCCGTACAACTTGTTGCGGATGCTGTGATTCGTGCGCGTGCTGGCATCAAAGATCCTAAACGGCCCATAGGCTCGTTTATATTCCTCGGCCCAACTGGTGTCGGCAAAACGGAGCTCGCTCGCGCTCTCGCAGAATCACTCTTTGATAGTGAAGATAATATCGTGCGAATCGACATGAGTGAGTATATGGAGAAGTTTGCCGTCTCACGTTTAATCGGTGCGCCTCCCGGCTATGTCGGTTACGAAGAAGGCGGGCAACTGACCGAAGCTGTCAGACGCAAACCATATTCTGTTGTTCTATTTGATGAAATTGAAAAAGCACATCCTGATGTATTTAATGTGCTACTTCAGATTCTCGACGATGGTCGCGTGACAGATTCGCAAGGCCGCACTGTCAATTTTAAAAATTGCGTCATCATTATGACCAGCAACATCGGATCTAATTATCTATTAGACGATGCTGGCTCTGGTGCAGGCGAGATCAGTGACCATGCTCGTAACAGTGTGATGGCTGAAATGCGAACTCACTTTAGACCTGAATTCTTAAACCGTGTTGATGATATTGTGATGTTCAAGCCACTCACACTTTCCGAGATCGAAAATATTGTCGATCTGCTCATTAGCGATATTCGTACACGCTTAGCTGAAAGACACATCACACTTGAACTTACAGAAACCGCAAAAAAATATGTTGCAGAACAGGGTTTTGATCCGGTATATGGCGCAAGACCACTGAAGCGATATTTGCAGCATGAAGTTGAAACAAAACTTGGTCGCGCATTGATTGCCGGTGACGTGACTGATGGCCACAAAATTATCATCGATGCTAATGAGGATGAAGGCTTGAAGTTAAAAACAGAATAACGGAAGTACGGATTCCAAAATTAAAATTATAAAAGGCGCCAAATCGGCGTCTTTTTTTGCTTTATCCAAAATATATCTTATGCCTCCTTTTTGAACAGTCGATCCGTGAATTAGAGAAACGGCAAGTCCGGAGGGTTGTACTTGTCTATGTACGTTACGCAAACAAGTTCACAAACGAACATTAACGTATCCGCTGAGTCACCGGATCAGCGATGAATCGAAGGGAGAAGAGTATGAAAAATACACTACTAGTAAGCGCATTCACATCTTTAGCTATAACAACCGCAGCCAATGCCGATGTACTCATTGACTTCTCAGATATGAGCAATGTCAGCTACACGGCATCACCAGCACTCAACAGTTTTACCAGCAATTTCGATGCTTGGGGTGTTTATAATTTTGCTTCTGGCGCACCAAGAATGTCTGACCAATCTGCAACTGGTGGCACTGTAGGCCTAATCTCAAGTTACGACAACAATCCATTCTTTGGCATCGTTGATTCTATCAATAACGATACCACTCAACCTCCTACCATTGAATTCGCAATCGATATCAGTGGTGCTGAGAGCATATCCTTCTCCATTGATATGGGGGCTTATGGTGGATTTGAAGAATCTGGCAGTAGCTTTGATTATGTCAAATGGCAATACAATATTGATGGCGGCACAACAAAAACACTGTTTGATATTAAACCGATTGATGAAGAATCCGCTACTTACTATTTCGACAACGGCTCAACAGTAGACATCGGAAGCCCTCTTTCATTTATCGACAGCGAAACAGGCGAAACAGTCATACTAAACAACGGCTACCGAAACATATCTGAACAAACGGGTGGCTTAAACACCTATAAAACTGATATCGAAGGCACTGGTGAAACACTCTACATTCAACTGATTGCACGTGTCGATGGCTCGAAAGAGGTATACGCATTCGACAATCTTGAAGTGACTGTCGCACCAGAACCAGGCAGCACAAGCCTTGCATCTCTCGCACTTTTACTTATGCTCACCAGACGGCAACATAAAACGGCATAAGCACTAACATGACTTTTATTTATTTTTTCTAATATCAATTTACCCTTCTTTGCTGCATTGTTTAAAAGCAGCAAAATACGCGTATTGATACATGCAAAACGTAGATACCATCTACGAAATATGTTAAACTGATCGTCCGACAATTGATCACCGACTTCCGGATAGGCATTGAAAGCCTATCTTTTTCTTTGCAAACAAAAGTCACATTTTTATTAATTGTCGGAACTATGTCTGCTTAACAGACAACACATATCTCCGGAATAGGGCTAAGCGAGCTGATTGATAAGTTGGAGTTAGCTAGAACAGCTTAAGCAACAATCTACAGCTATTTTCATTGAGAGAAGAATACCCCAAATGGGTTAATCGGAAGAAGAGATGTATGCGCGTGCATGCTGCCCATGCGGGTTTACTGGTGAGATGATACGATGAAAAACCAAGGTACTCGTAAACGTCGTTATGGCTTTACATTGATCGAATTGCTTGTCGTTATTTCGATTATTGCATTGCTTATTGGTATTTTGCTTCCTGCTCTAGGCGCTGCTCGTCGAACTGCTCAAAAAGCAGTTTGCCTTTCGAACCTTCGTAGTGCTGGCCAAGGCCTCGCTATCTATGGCGCTGACAACAGAGACTGGATCCCTGGCCCAAATACCAGTGGTATGCACCTGAATGACTCAAAATTCGACAACGGTGAAGATGAAGGCTCAACCTCTCCGCTTCAAAACTTCGATTGGATCTCCCCATCACTCGGCAACTCCATCGGGCTGCCTGATGATGCTGCCAAACGACTCGAATCCATCTTCACAAACGATTTCCGCTGCCCAACCAACGACGCTATCTATGACAGCCAATACGGCTCCGGTATAACACCTCCAGGTGGTACACAAGATCTCGTCATTAACAGCTACTCTGCAATTAGCCAATTCATGGTCGCTCCTAAGTCTGGCGATGGCAAAATCTACATCCGTGGCTGGATCAACAGTGAAGTTCAAGTTCCGGAATCATACGACAGCCGCCAAGACCTTGTCGGTAACGCAACCGCAAAAGTCTGGGTTCTCGATGGTGCTCGCTATGTAGACAACAGTTCTGGTGAAGTCACATTTAACGCATTCCCACGCCAGTTCGACGGCGGCAACTATGCTTCATGGGGCCCTGCAATGTCTCGCGTTGTTCGTAATGGTAATCCATACAAACGCGTCACCGATCAAGAACAAATGAATGCTGAGAAATTCGCATACCGCCACAACGGCGCAGTCAATGCCGCGTTCTTTGATGGCCACGGCGAATCCATGACACCTGAAGAAGCGGAACGTGTTGAACACTACTTCCCAGGTGGCTCAAAAGTCCTCAACACCTCAAACCTCAACGATGATTCTGTCGAAGTCGGCACAATCATCAACTAATCTCTCTCTTCTCAAACCCTCAGTATGATCTCAAATTAACAATAATTAGGTTTTTGTTAGTGTTTATGACAATCGCCTAACACAAATTATTGAAAAACTAATCTCTCACCAGGCTCGGACGTCATGTCCGGGCTTTTTTTTGCAACAATTTTTTTGTATGATTGTCTCTTGCGGCACTACCGGGGCTTTAGCCGCCAATGACATGTGATATCAATATATGAACGGGCTAAACACGTCATAAGGTTCGTAAGAAAAAAGGAACGGATTATGAGAAACGAGAGAACCCTGTTTTCAGGTGGTGGCATGCAGCGCGCTTTTACTTTGATCGAGCTGCTCGTGGTCATTTCTATTATTGCTTTGCTCATCGGGATCTTGTTACCTGCACTTGGGGCCGCACGCAAAACCGCACGTAGTGCTGTCTGTCTATCCAACCTCCGTAGTGCCGGACAGGGCGTTGCGATCTACGGTGCCGACAACCGCGATTGGATCCCTGGTCCAAATACCAGCGGTTTTGATCTTACTGACGGTGGTTCTGTAAGATCAACTTCAACCAGTCCATTACAAAACTATGACTGGATTTCACCTTCACTTGGTCACGTCATCGGCTTACCTGATGATCCAGCTGAACGTCTAGAAGCAATCTTCCTTACTGATTTCCGTTGCCCCGAAAATGATGCAACATATGATGCACAATTCGGCTCTGGGATTACTCCTCCAAATGGTATCGAAGGCCTTCTTATAAACAGCTATTCACAAGTCATTCAGTTCGTCACAGTGAAACAATCAGATGCTTCTGGCACACCTAAAGCATACCTTTCATCTTGGGTTGAATCTGAAATCGAACGTCCCGATGGATATGATAGTCGCATCGAGATGGTCGGTAACGCATCCAATAAAATCTTCGCTCTTGATGGCGCACGCTACGTCAATAAATCAACCGGCCAATACACTTTCAATGCTTTCGAAATTCAGTACAGCGGTGGTAACTATGGCACTTATGGCCCCGCTCTCTCCAAACTCGTGAGCAATGGTAATCCATACAAAGACGAATCCGCTCAGGAACAAGAAAATGCGAAGAAAACTTGGCGTCACAATAATGCTGTGAATGCAGTATTCTTCGATGGTCACGCAGCATCACAGACCAAAGAACAAGCACGTATGGTTGAAAAATACTTCCCAGGTGGCTCGAAAGTCATCGACATGTCAGAGTTCTACGACGACACACTCGAACCTGGCGACATCATCAACTAAGCAATTATGTAAAACTAAACTTTCAAAACCCAGCCTCAGTGCTGGGTTTTTTAATTGCACAAATTTGATACGAATTCGGTACCAAAACGCTTTTTTGCGTTGTTAATTTATTGTAAAATCGCCCGAACCGGAAAAAACGGAGATTAATCTATTATTTCAGTATCTGAGCTTAACAATACATATCTAGAAAAAGCTCACAAAAGGAGTTCAACATGAAAAGCCAAATGACCACAAAGTCAGGCGGTCACACGCATCACGCATTCACCTTGATTGAATTACTTGTTGTTATTTCTATCATTGCATTACTTATTGGAATCCTTCTGCCTGCTCTTGGGGCAGCAAGAAGCGCCGCTCGCGATATGAGTTGCAAAAGTAACATGAGACAATGGGGTATAGCCTTGCATGTCTATGGCGTCGACAACAAATCCTTCATGCCACTGCCCGGCAAACGATACGGAGGCGACCCAGAACTTAATGGGCAAAACTCAAACACCTCACCCGGTACTTGGATCAATGAACTGCCACCGCTCGTAGGCTACAAAAAATATGGCGAAGTCTTCCCCGGAACCGCCGTCGATATCGAAGAAGTTTATGACACCGAATCGATCTGGTTCTGCCCTCAAAAATCAGCCATGACCGATAATTTCATGTCCGGCAGCCAAAAGAACGGCTTCCATTACGGTATGAACACCGTCCTCGACGGCACAGGTAAATTCAAACCAGCAAGTGGTCTCAGTAAAAACCGTTTTATCAATATGGATATTATTAGAAATACAACGAGCACTGTGTTTCTTACAGAACCTTATGGCAACATCGAATACACATACCCTGGCAACCTTGACTGGACTCGCCACCAGGAAGCCAAAGTTCAGATCACTTTCATGGACGGTCACGTCGATATCTTCGAATCGAAAACTGGCGCTAATGTCGTAACAGCGACAAAACCTTACGTCGTTAATGATGAACTAAATCTAATCTGGGGCGTCTGGTAAATCACCCAGCATACACGCACAAAAAAAGCCACTCATATGAGTGGCTTTTTCATTCAATTTTTCAACTCATTAAACTGGTGCCGCAACCTGATCAAACAACGCGACGTTATTCAAATCGCCATATGGATTTGTTTCAACAATGTCATTGTATGGGTCCTGTTTCCATTCACCATCATAAACCAGGCGGTAGCGATATCGCCCCGGTGGAACCTTAACCACTGCCTGCCAAATCCCAAGATTCGCATCACGCGACATCGGCGTCTTCGACGGATTCCAGTCATTAAAGTCAGCCGCAATCGCCAAGTTACCCGCAACATCGCTCGGCTGCACAAACAACAAACCGCGTGATGTTGATCTAACACCATAGATCTTCGCCAACTTAGCCTTCAGACGATCCTGATCCGAAATTTCCTCAGCACTCTGTCCCACAACCACTGGCTCAGGCATTGGTGCAACACGCGGTGCAATCTGCTCCGCTTCCATGTCCGGATCTTTCGCAAGCTTGCCTGCAATCGCTGTCGTTCTCGCTGACAAAGCTTTCGCTCTCTCA
Source organism: Planctomycetota bacterium (assembly GCA_016350165.1). Lineage (GTDB taxonomy): Bacteria > Planctomycetota > Phycisphaerae > Phycisphaerales > Phycisphaeraceae > Poriferisphaera. Next base: position 2,420,132 of record CP066225.1, read on the forward strand.
ACCAACTCAGCAGCGCGACTAAGCGCCGGGTTACTTGCAGCAGGTGTCGTGATCGGATCACGCAACACATTTCCCTGCTCCGACATCATCACATCTGTCCGCGGCTTCGGAGGATTCTCCAATAACCACGCTGCCAAACGTTCGAAATCCTGCATCCCTCGAGACGCAGCATCGTATTCCGTAATCGGCTGACCAAATGAAGCTGCTTCCTTCAACTTACTATTGAAGTTGATCACCACAGGCAACAACTGATCGCCGAATTGCTTCTTCAATTCACTCAAAATCTCACGTGCCAACTTCGTACGCACATCGTACATCGTTGCCAAAACCTTGAACCTAACCTGATGACCCGCACGTCTCGCCAGCATCTGAATCGTCTGTTCCTGCTTGATCGAACCTTGCATTGCAAAGTAACCCGTCTCAACTGGAATCAAAACTTCATCAGCCGCACGAAGTGCATTAAATGTCAGCAAACCAATCGACGGAGGACAGTCAATAATGCAGTACTCATATTTATCCTGCACTGTCGACAAAACCTGCGCCAACCTGCGGTCACGATCATGTGCCGAGGCTAACTGCTGCTCAATACCCGCCAACGCCATCGTACTCGGCGCCAGATCAAAGTTTCTCGCAATCTGCCAAACAACATCAGCAAACGCGATCGAGCCATCCATACCCGCACGCAATATCTCCGGCATGCCCCTGTCTATCTGAGCATCCGGAACTGCCAACCCTAAAGCACAATGTGACTGTGGGTCCATGTCAACCAACAACGTCTTACGACCCTTCGCTGCTAATGTCGCAGCCAAGTTAATCGAACACGTCGTCTTGCCACAGCCACCCTTTTGATTAATGATTGCGATTGTACGCACAACGCAGCCCTTCCGTCCTTGAAAACGACTGGCTGGCTCCGGCTTACACGCCCCTCTTCAAGCCTGGACCCAAACTGCAACCTTGCAGTTTCTTGAGCGTCATCTGACGATCTTTTGAGCACATAAATGTGAGCATCTCTCATCACACGCACAAAACTACATCACGCATGCAACAACAGGATCACTCAAACAAAAACTGGAACATCCAGTCTCCATTCTGGTTATCGGGACAAATCCAAAAAAAACCTTAAAAGTTAATGAAGAAAAGCAGTTTTCTTATTTCCGCATTCCCTATCTTACCTCTCACCCCCCTCATTCTCGCCCCTTCACCTCCTTCAACAACCTCCCCATATCGGACATCAATAAATGAACCAAGTTCATCACTCTCGCTCTCCCCTCATCCAAATCTAGATCTTTCGTCCCTCAATGACCCGTCCAGCCTTCTACAAGGGCCCAAACAATTATTGATTAGCCTCACCACCCCCAAGCGCATTACAATTCTGTCTATGAATTTCAAAGCAGATCACAATACCAGACTCATCCTCGCTTCACGCTCACCCCGCCGCGCTCAGCTCCTCGCTGATGCAGGCTTCACCGCCGAGCAAATCAGCTCACCCTTCGTGGACCCACCTCAACCCGAACTCCAAGATCATGACTCCGCTCTCGAGCTTTCCGTCGCTCTTGCCATGGAAAAAGCAAAAGCACTCGCACCAGAAATCGAGGGCAGAGCAGTTCTCATTGCCGCCGACACCATCTGCGTTGACGACCAAAGCAAGCTCATCGGCACACCCACCACGCGCGATGAAGCCTTCAACATGATCAAGACCTTCTCCTCATCCATCCACTACGTCATCACCGGCGTATGCGTCCTCGCCGTCGATGAAGAGCAACCCAACGAAGAAGGCCAAAACGTTCGCGCCATCGCCATGTCATGTTTTGGCGACGAAGCCATCGTCATGCTCGGCCACCTCACCGACGAACAAATCAACGAATACCTCGACCTCAACACCTGGCAAGGTAAAGCCGGAGGCTACAACCTCACCGAACGACAAGAAGCAGGTTGGCCCATCATCGTCAACGGCGAACCCACCACCGTCACAGGCCTTCCCATCCAAAACACAATCAAAGCGCTCTCTCAATTTAGCATCGAACCTCAAAGCGCTTAACCCACCCAAGCACCCATTGGTACAATCTTCATCATGGACGAAAAGCGCATCCTCCGCATCATGTCTGGCTCCGACAAAGACCTCACCGCCAAAGGCCTTCGTCTTCTCATGCAAACCGCCGAACCCGCATACATCCTTGCAACCGCCGCACGCAACACACTCTTCAACACAAACATCCGCAAACCGCAACCACTAGGCCGACCCGCCATCGCCGTCGGTAACATCACAACAGGCGGAACAGGCAAAACACCTTTCGTCACCATGCTCGCAAAATATCTTCTTTCACAAAACCACAAACCCGCCATCCTCCTGCGAGGCTACCACAGCACCGAGCAAGGCTCCGATGAAGCGCGTGCATACCAAACCATGTTCAAAGACCAAGTCATCGTCGAACCAAACCCTTCACGTATCGACGGTGCGAAAAACGTACTACGCAATCACCCTCAAACATCCGTCTTTTTACTAGATGATGCATACCAACATCGCCAAGCCGCACGCGATCTCAACCTTGTTCTCATCGACGCAACGCAACCTTTTGGATACAACCATGTCCTACCTCGTGGCCTTCTTCGTGAACCAATAAAAAATTTAAAAAGAGCCGACGCAATTATCCTCACACGCGCCGATCAAGTCGAAAACGAGCAACTTCAATCAATCATCAACACCATCTCCGAAGCCGCTGGTACGCCTCCCATCGCGCACACTGCTCATCAATGGACGCATCTCTTAGACATCAACGATAATAAAATCCAGCTTCAAGACATCAAACATAAATCCGTCGCAGCAGCGACAGGTATCGGTAACCCAACCGCTTTCTCTCACACCATCAAACAACATACCGCCGCGCTACTTGCCTTCGACACCTTTCCCGATCATCATCACTTCACCAGCGATGACATCACCAGCCTCTTAAATAACACTATAAAATTAGGGGCCCAAGCACTTCTACTCACTGAAAAAGATTACGTGAAGTGGCAACCCCTCCTCACCGACAATCTTAAAAACATCATCCCCATCCTCCGCCCGCAACTATCCATCCGCTGCATCACAGGCGAACAAGATCTCTTCAACCTCATCAACCAAACACTTCACAATACACAAACAGACCAATCATCTAACTAATGATTAGACCTATCTTCGCTCACAAAAAAACCGGGCCTGGATCTTTATGACCGACAGGTCCGGTTCGGAGCAATAGGTTGCTATCATTATAAACAACATTTTTCTCTGCGACTAGGTCTACCTCATTTTTATACCCCACCTCCATCACCACTTATATCAATCATTGACTCATCATACGCCAACACCCATAACAGGATGCTCAGATATTGCTCTATCCGAAATCAACTTAATCTTTAATTCACACACCAAACCATCTTCTTGATAATCCATCTTTACATCACCCTGCAATTCAAACTCAACCAATCCTTTGATTAACTTCGTACCAAACCCTGTATAACCAGGTTCATCAATACGAGGTCCGCCGCGCTCTTTCCATCTTAACCAAACGTAACAATCGTCAATCCGTTCCCATGTAAACTCAACTTCACCATCCTTACATGACAACGCCCCATACTTCGCCGCATTCGCTGCCAATTCATGCAACGTCATACTCAGCGGTGAACACGTACGCAACGGCACAATCAACCGCTCACCACCACAACGCACTCGCTCCGAACCCTCATGCACATAAGGCTTCGTCGCCAACCTGAATATCTGACACAATTCCAATGACTCCCAATCACGCATCGCCAACGCCTCATGCATCCGCGCCAACGCCTTCAAACGATCTCCTAGTGTCCGCTTAAACTCACCAACATCAACCTGATCACTACTACGCTCAACCAGCGCCATCACCTCCGCCAAATTATTTTTCACACGATGATCCAACTCGCGCATCAAAACGCCTCGTCGCTCCGACTCATCTCGTAACTCACACATATTGATCATGATCACAGCAACACCATCCGTCTCACCCGCCTCATCCCGCGTCACCCACATCAACACGACACCATCCCTCACATTACCATCACCACCAATAATCGGATTGTTATGCAGCAAATAATCGCACTCCCCCGCAATCATCCGATCATATTTCACCGACATCCGCAGTAAATCCTCAACATGCCCCAAACTCGACCAATCAAACCCGATCAGTTCATCGCGGCCATACCCCAAAAACGCGCACATCTGATCATTCGCTTCAGTAATCCGCCTGTTCAAATCCGCTCGCCCATAACAAACACACGAAAGCGTTGGAACAACTCGCCTGCCACCATCCACCCATAAAGCTTTTTCATTATCACAAACATCTTTACTCGTTCCGCCACACTCATACAACCACTTCATCTCCCTGTATTTCATCCGCGATCGCTGCCACCCAATCAAACTAATAAGTAGCAAAACGCCCAAACTACCAATCACCCACCCAAACACACCATCACCACCCTTATCCTCCAGCCCCCATGAAATCCATTTATCATGAATCGCCTTGCGCTCCGATTCACTCAACGAGCCCAACACCTTATCAACCATACCCGCAAAAAGTTCCCAATCCTTCCTCACTGCAAAACGTGTATCCATCCGCATCGGCGTCTTATAAATCTTCACCAACTCTTCAACACGCTGCTCAATTTGATAATCACCATACACCTCCAATACCGCCACCGCATCCACCTGCTTCATAAACATCTGAATCAACCCCTCGTTCATGTTATCAAACAGAACGTAATTCCAATCCGGATGCAGCGACTTCATATACTTGTAACTCGTCCCACCCTTCAATACACCAATCTTGTAATTCTTCAGCCCACTCACATCCTGAAACTTCTCACCAAAAATATCCTTCATCCCAACTACAACAATCACATCATCCGAAATGCTCCGACTAAACCGCAACAACTTCTGACGTTCAGGCGTCATACTGATATTCGCCGTCAAATCCACCTCATACGACAACGCGTCATTTAGCCCATCTTCCCACTTATCTCTTAAAACCACATCAAACTTCACACCCAACTCAGCTTCAATCAACCGCAAATACTCTGCACTAATACCCTGCCATTTCCCATTCTCATCAATAAAACTCATCGGCGGCCAACCCAACGTCAACCCAACCTTGATCGGCCTCTCCAACGACGACAACCACGCGCGTTCTTCTTCCGTCAAAACCACCTTTGTCGATTTGTCCTGATCGCAACCCAATACAGACAGGAACAACACAGCTACAAACGCAGCAAAACTAAAATGCCGCAAAACAAAAACTCTACACATAAGTCTCTCACAATGCTTGGTGAAATGACAAAATACCTCAATCAATTGATAAGAATAATACTCGAATTATGGAACTATCAAAATATTTTTTAGTTTAACTTAAACACGTTTTAATCGAATTTCTAATCATGCTTCGAAGTTAAATAATCATGAGCCAACTTTATCTCGATCTCACACACTAATCCCTCCGCCGGATACGTTAGCTCTAAACTTCCCTGCAACTCATATTCAATCAAACCACGCATCAACTTTGTACCCAAACCAACACGCGTCGGCTGCTTCACCTCAGGCCCACCACTCTCACGCCACTTCACCTTCAATTCCTCTTCACCAACCAATTCCCAATTCAAATGAATCTTCCCTTCATCATTCGACAACGCACCATACTTCGCAGCATTCGCAGATAGCTCATTCAACGTCATACACAACGGCGAACACGTCCTGCTCGGCAACACCAAATGTTCCCCTTCAATCATAATTCGATCCGCACCATGACGACAATGCGCACCCAACACCAAATTCACCAACTTATGCAGATCCACACCTTCCCACTTCGACGCCGCCAACGCCTCATGCGTCTTCGCCATCGCCCTCACGCGACCCAAAAATGAATCACGAAAACCAGCCAACGACGTCGAACGATTCAACGTATGCTCCGCCAACGCCAACACCTCCGCCAGATTATTCTTCACGCGATGATCCAACTCCTGCATCATCGTCTTCTGACGAATCTCCGTTCGCTTCCTCTCCGTAATATCCTGAATCAACGCAACCATTTGACTCACACTACCATCCGTCCGACGCAACGCCCTCACCGACGTAATCGCATAAAGCATCCCACCATCACGATGCACATACCGTTTATCAACCGTAAACCCATCACGATCACCCTTCAACAAACCCCTGAACGATTCCATACTGTCAGGCAAATCATCCGGGAACGTGATCGACACCCACGACGTCTGCTTCAACTGCTCCGCGTCATACCCCAACATCCTGCAAAGCTCATCGTTCACCTCCATAAATCGCCCCTGCTCATCCGTCATCGCCATCCCCACAATACCCAACTCAAAATACCTTCTGAAATGCTCCTCACTCTCACGCAACGCGATCTCCGTGCGCTTATGCTGCTCCAATTCCTTCCGCAATTCCTCCGTCCGCGCACTCACCTTCTGCCTCAGCATCCTGTTCCAAACCAGAACACTCACCACAATCACAACCAGCCCAACAATCACGCAAACAATAATCAGCAGCAACTGCGGCCAAATATACACCCCACCAACCTGCAAATTAATCCACTTACGCTCTATCGACGCACGCTCCTCCGGCGTGATCGCTTTCAACCCTCGATTCAATATCACATTCAAAATATGCCAATCGCGCCGCGACCCAACCCGAATCTTATATTCCAAAGGCGTACGACCCACCACCCTCAGCTTCGGCAACGCCAACTCCTCAATGTAGTAACTACTCGATGCCAAGTCCCCCAAGAACACGTCATACTTATGAAACGCAACCCCCTCCAAACCACTCTTGTCATCCATCACCCCAATCAGATTCAACTCCGGATAACGATCCTCCAAATAATCACTCACCGCACTCCCCTCAACAACCGCAACCCGCAGCCCATCCAAATCCTCAAGCGATAAATCCTCCCTCATCTCACTCGTACCAATAATCGCAACCTCAACCGTGAAGTAACTCTCAGTAAAATACAAGTACCGTGACCGACGCGCATTCTCATTAATCGTCGCAATCACATCAATATCACGCTTCTGTGCCGCCGCCAAAACCTCAGCCCACGTGTTATACAAAACCTGCTCAAACTTCAGCCCCGTATTCTTCTCAAGCAAATTCATGTAATCTTCTGCAACACCAACAACCTCACCTCGCTGATCAAAAAACAAAAACGGCGGCCAATCCGGCGCCGCTCCAACCTTGATCACCGGATGTTCCTTAATCCAAGCCTTCTCCTCCATCGTCAACTCAACACCAACACCCGCTAACTCACCCTCCTCACCCTCATCCTGACCATTCACAACACCTACAACGATAGCCAGCAACACCATCACAACCAGTAACATTAACCATCGAATATCAAACTTCTTCACTAGTAACTAAACCCAATTTACCCGTATCAAGTTCAAATAACTTCTAACGCACACTCTCGCATGCTCACACGCAGCTTTCTCAGATATGTCTCCAAATCCTGACCGCTAAACTTTTTCATAAGCCATCAAAATTCAAGAACACATCATAATTCAACAACCCATTGATGTCATGATTTCTTATGGGATTTATAGAATCCTGATCATCACCCCTAATTAAACGTCGCCCCACCCCACGATCCCACTAAAAATTATCCCTACCACATCGCTCCTCCCCATCCCCAAACCCTTCCCCATGAAAACCCCAACCCTTATACTGATTCCTGTCTCACGACCACTTCACCCTCCTTTTCCGGACGCAAAACATGCTTTGGATCTACTTCAACGCCTTCCTCACACTCACCACCCTCGCCCTCCTCATCCTCTCAATCCGTGGCAAACGTATCGATAAACACCCCATCTGCCGCAAATGTAACTACGACCTCACGGGCCTCGACCAACCCCTCACCCAATGCCCAGAATGTGGCTCCTACCTCACCTCACCCAAATCCATCCGCATCGGCAACCGCACCCGATCCACCACCAGAATCACACTCGCCGCCACAATCCTCTTCCTCACCACACTCGCCACCTCCTCACTCATCTACATCCAAGCCGCCAACATCAATCTCAACAAATACAAACCCACCTGGCTCCTCACCCTCGAACTCAAACATCACTACCTCTCATCCGACCCCGCCAACGTCTGGGATCAACTCTACCGTCGCAACAAATTCTTCCCATACACACCCGACCAATCCAACGACATCGCCGCCGCCATCCTCACCTTCCTCGAAGCCAACCACGAACACGAATACTTCTACAACGGGTCCGCCTACACCAAATTCCTCGAAAACATCATCAAAACCGAACACTGCACCGACCAAAATTTCACGCGCATGGAAAAAATCATGCTCGCTCATCTCACCAGCAATAATCAGGAAATCGCCGACTACGCAGCGAGCTGGATCTGGCGCTTCGGCTACAAACACTACAACCCCAAATACGAAAAAAGACTCATCGACCAATACAACGCCATCCCTCTCCCAAGACGCACCGAAACGCGCCGCCCCGTACCCTACCGGCGTGTCTCCCCTCAAACAGAATTACAATCATTAACCATTGCCTTCGACATCCGCGAAGGTAAATACCCCGGCGCAGCACTCTCCGATCATTACCACGCCCTCCTCGTTAACGGCCCCATCGATCACGGCAACCAACTCCAATCCTTCGGCCAACTCCTCGCCAAACACAACTTCACCTACTCAATCACACTCCGACAAAACATCGAACAATACACCACACTCCAAATACCCATCGACTCAGAAGTCCTCGCAGGCCAACACTCCTACGCCGACCGACAAATTCAAGCCGTCTCACTCTCACTCGTCTCATCCATCGACAACACCATCATCCCCCTCACCATCCCCAAAGACCACATCAGCAACGACATGTTCCTCAACCAGTCCCTCTACTTCTCAATCAACCCCGACTGGTCCAAAATCCAACTCAATCACCCCTACCACATCTCCGCCGACATCCTCGCACGCACACACATCGACAAAAGCACCCGCAACCCAGCTCGCAAAGAAGAAGTCAGCCCCACCGCAACACTCACCATCAAATCAAACACCTTCAACATCGTCCCCGCCAACTCAACCGCCGTCGAACTCATCCACGATCAACAAACCAAACAAACCATCCTGAACGCAACCGTCCGCGCACGTGTCTACTACTCAAAACTAAACGAAGAATCCACAGGCCCATTCTACCGCAACAACGAGCTGTGGCTCACCCTCAAAGACGCCCCCCTCAACAAACAAAACATTGCCGCTTTCGACGCCAACAACCTTCCCGATAAAAACCAAAAATTCGCACACATCAATAACGCCATTCGCTTCAGCCCCGCCGCCAAACTCACGCCTTTCTGTTACGACATCTCACTTCGCATCAACGACAAAACCTATCCCATTGAGCCCAAAATCGTTTACGACGGCACCGACAAACTCACCGGCTCACTCTTCACCATGTACTCACCACTCCCCTCATCCACCACCACCGCCAAAACCTGCGACATCATTCTCACTCCCAACCCTGATTACGCCAAAGCCAAAACCCGCATCACCAAAATCCTCGCCGACCCCATCACCATCCCCAACATCCCCATCGTCTGGCTCCACCAAACCACCGACAACCATTGGCAAGACAACACAGATACCTTCTAGCCATAAGAAACTTTCATCTCCCAATAACTCCCCCACTCCAAAAACTCACTCAGACAATCATTCACCGATACACTTGAGTGCAACCTCTCCCCACAAAAAACCCTCAACCCAAAAACTACTCCTCAACCATCTGCTCAATAAACGCTTCAAACGACTCCGCCACAAGCTCAGCGTTATAAAACGTTCGCGTCACTTCACGATCCCAGAAATAAACCTTCCCCTGATACTTTTCTGAGAGCCCCAGGAAGAAGCCATTCCCAAAACAATCATCCATAATCGCAATCGCCTCCCAAGGCTTCCGCCACCAGCGATCCTCATTCACATCAACCAAACACAATTTCGAATCTATACCCACACCTCTCTCTCAACCACCACCTCAAACCACCAACAAACGATACGCTCCAGTAAAACAACCACGCTTCCCACCTCACATGCTTCACAACCGACGATACGTTTTAGTACCACAACCTCCCCTTCAACTCTCGTACTTATTTCCAACGAAACGTCACCGTACTACAACCATACCCTTCCCCCAACCATCGATACGCCAAAGTGAAACAATCACACTTAACAACCTCGCACGACCAAACCATCAACACGCTATAGTGCAATAACCATTCTTCACACACCTAATACTTCCTAATCAACGATACGCTTGAGTGCAACAACTCAACAATAGTCAGCGAACCACGCTCGCCGTGCCCATCCCACATCACCTCTTAATCTCAAAATCAATCTACCAACCCAACGACACGCTCAAGTGAAACAACCACGCTTCACATCTCACATACTTTCCAACGCAACGATACACTTTAGCACTAAAACCAACCCTTCCCCCCATACCTTCAACCCAACGACACGCTCAAGTGAAACAACCACGCTTCACATCTCACATAATTTCCAACGCAACGATACGCTTTAGTACTAAAACCAACCCTTCCCCCCCATACCTTCAACCCAACGACACGCTCAAGTGAAACAACCACGCTTCACATCTCACATAATTTCCAACGCAACGATACGCTTTAGTACTAAAACCAACCCTTCCCCCCATACCTTCAACCCAACATCACGCTCAAGTGAAACAACCACGCTTCACATCTCACATACTTTCCAACGCAACGATACACTTTAGCACTAAAACCAACCCTTCCCCCCATACCTTCAACCCAACGACACGCTCAAGTGAAACAACCACGCTTCACATCTCACATACTTTCCAACGCAACGATACGCTTTAGTACTAAAATCAACCCTTCCCCCCATACCTTCAACCCAACGACACGCTCAAGTGAAACAACCACGCTTCACATCTCACATACTTTCCAACGCAACGATACGCTTTAGTACTAAAATCAACCCTTCCCCCCCATACCTTCAACCCAACGACACGCTCAAGTGAAACAACCACCTTCTTATCAGGCCACACGAACCTCCTAACGATACGTTGCAGTGTAACAACACCCCCAAACCCTCATCACTCAACTCCCCATGCGCAACACCACACCCTCCACTTCTCATTTCCTCACAGTCCCATCACTTCCCCCTTCTTAAAAATATTCACTCAGCCCTTTACGCCTAACGACACCCCCAAACCACACACAAAACACAACGCCCAAACTCCCCCCCCCATCCACCTCCTCCTTCCCACTACTCCTCGTCACACTAAACACACGCTCCCACCACTCACCTCCTCCACCGAGTTTCCATCTTTAAGCAATCTTCTTGAGCACCCTCTAAGCACTCCCCCCCAAAAAACTCCAAGACCAAAAGATAAAGATGATGCCATCAATCGCAAGCGATTGAAATTGTGTCTCACTCTCCCTTCCCATACACACCACCTCACGACTCCACCAAACCTCACAAACACAAACCTCACCAGCACAAAACCCATGACACACAACTCACTCCAAGTACGCAGCCCCCACATCACAACCTCAACCAAAGCCTCACCGCCACACTAATCACGCATCCCCAGCACAACCCACACCACCCCCTCACCAATTCTTCACCAAAACCCCATCAATCCGCGCGCACAAAAACGCATCCACCAAAAAATCACCCCTAAAAAACACCTCATTTCTGCCCATTTCTCACCCATTCCGCGCCATTCTCGCCCCATTTCAGCCGTTTTCTGACCACTTTCACCTCCATCATCCACCCCCAAACGCGCTTTCGTGCGCGCAAACGCGCCGATCACCTTCCCCAACACCTAATCCACCACCACCTCACCCCCACTCACACCCTCAAAACCCATCCCCAAATCTACAATTTAACGAAATCGCTCAATAATTTGACGATTTCGCTTAAACTCAAATTCCAAATTTCACCGTTTTATGCGCCACCAATTTCCCAACTCCCAACCAAAACGTGCGCGCTCACCGCCCCTCATTCACCCCTTCAACCTCATCACCGCTCGCCCCCACATTCCCCTCCCCATCCTTCGTCGGCACCTGATCCTCAACCTGTACCTCATCATTGTCACTCATATCGATATCCATCCCCATCTGCTCCGCCGCCCAAGGCCCGCCAATCGAGGTCAACGCAATCACAATCAACAAACCAAACGCCCAAAACTTCAACTTACGCTTCGACAACTTCCCACCCAACCAGTGCCCCACCTTCGTCGCAGGCAACCCCACCGCAAACATCGCAACACCCAAACCAAACGACCACATCGCCCCAACCCCAAACGACAGCAAATACGCCGCCATGATAATCGGCGCGTTCTGCAGGAAGTTCACCCACAAAAACACGCGTGATTTCTTCGCACCCCAATCATGTGCATGCACCCACAACACAATCGGCGGACCCGCCATCCCAACCAGTCCCCCCATGATGCCGCTCGTGCTCCCCGCAAGAAACGTCCAGCCACCACCTAAACTCTCGCGCGGCTTCGGCCTGAACGTAAACTGCACCAAAAGCGCAGCCAGCAGCACATAACCAATCACCTGCTTGATCAAGCCCGGCTCGTAATTCTGCAGGAAAAACAACATCACCGCGCCGATAGGTATAAAAAACAACCTGATATACAGTAGCGGCAGCGTTTCCCTCCACGTCACCTCACCCGGATGCGTCCAAATCGAATAACTCAGTTGTACCGTCTGGATCCCCACCGCCAAACAAACACCGTCAGATAACTCCACTCCCGCAAAGTACATGATCGGGATCGCAAACATGCCCATCCCGAATCCCACCGCCGATTGAAGCACACATCCGCCAAACAAAGCCAACGCGATGATAACTAATTGAGTCATAGTAAACATCACTAGTTATAATACCTCTCAAGTGCGCGGCTAGGTTACAGACACAGAACAATAGTCACGTGCATACGGTTATTCAATATATCGGGGCTGCAAACACGAAAGAGACAGCACATGCCAAATTTACACGCCGAATACCTGAAAGTGCAGACACTGGGGCCATGTCGTTTTGATTCTCCCATCTCCGATTGGCTTGTCAAACGTGCAGCTTTCAAACCCGGCATCGGTGTCCATGACCGTATGCTCTACCACGATCATCTTTCCGCACTCACTGAATACACCGTCATGGATCATGAACGTGTGCCTTCATTCGAGATTGCCGGCCCGCGTGCGAAGATTTTCTGGGACCCTTCAAAAGTTAAAGCAGGCATCGTCACTTGCGGTGGTCTTTGCCCCGGCCTGAACGATGTCATCCGTGGTTTGGTTAATGTCCTTTACCACCGTTACAACGTGACCGATATCTGCGGTTTCAGATACGGCTACGAAGGTATGAACCCTGAGTATGGCCATAAACCGCTGCAGCTCACACCACATATGGTGAAGGACATTCATCATGATGGTGGCACGATTTTGGGTTCATCACGTGGCCCACAAGATACAGAGATCATGGTGAACTACCTGGTCGAACAGGGTGTTAATGTTCTGTTTGCAATCGGCGGTGACGGCACACAGCGTGGCGCGTTAGAACTTTCTGAAACGGCACGCGAGATGGGTAAGCCGATCTCGGTGATCGGCATCCCGAAAACAATCGATAACGATGTGCGATTTGTTGAACAGTCATTCGGCTTCCAGACTGCATTCACCCAAGCGGTTGATGCGATCAAAGCGGCGCACACCGAAGCGCGCTCGGCGCAGAACGGCATCGGCATCGTGAAACTGATGGGGCGTCATTCAGGTTTCATTGCGGCGTATGCGGCGCTGGCTGTGAATGATGCGAATTATGTGTTGATTCCTGAGGTTGATTTCCCACTTGAAGGCGAGAACAGTCTGCTCGAATCATTGGAAAAACGATTGAAGCACCGCGATCATGCAGTGATCGTCGTCGCGGAGGGGGCAGGGCAACAGTACTGTGCGGAAGATGGTGCGGACAAGTCGGGTAACAAGCGTTTAGGTGATCCGGGTCTGTTTTTGAAGGACAAGATTACAGATCATTTTAAGTCGCAGGGTGTGCCGATTACGGTGAAGTACATTGATCCGTCATATATGATTCGTGGATGTCCGGCGACGCCACATGATTCGGTGTTGTGTTTCAGATTGGCTGCGTATGCAGTTCATGCTGCGATGGCAGGGCGCACTGAGATGGTGATCGGTAAATGGCACGGTAAGTTTGTGCATGTGCCAACGAAGGCGGCGGTATCACAGCGACAACAGGTCAACCCGTTCGGCGACTTGTGGCTTTCAGTACAGGAAGCCACCGGCCAACCTCGCTGGGAACCTGCACAGGATTGCATTCTGCACTAAGCGATAAATAGAAAATTATTTTAAGTTTAAAATTAATCGGGCTGTCTATCTTTTGATTAGACAGCCCGTTTTTTGTTTTGAGAACTGGCGTTCGATTGCAAGCAACGGATTGGCGTGAGGGGAGAGTACGGCGAGCGTGGCTCGTTGGCTATTGGGGAATTGTTCACTTAAGCGTATCGTTGGTTGAATAAACTGATGTGGGGTATTGATGTGTGGTTGTGTAGAGGAATGTAATATTTTGAAAAATATTGTGCGGTTTTTGGTTAAAGGAAGTCTTCTTTTAACACATCTTGAAGATCATCGCGGTTGGCGGCAGCGTTAATGACAAGGTCTTTGATGCTGGGGTCGTAGTAGAAAATACTGAGCGCTTTGATGGCTTGTGTGGCAGTGGTGGTGTTTTCATCACGGATCAGGTCAGCGAGAAAATTGTTGGCTTTGTCTATGCGGAGCATAGACATGGCGTAAAGGAGAGTTTCGCGGTATTCGTGATCGAGTTCACGTTCGAATTGCGTGAGTAGATAATCGAAAGCTTTGGGATTTTTAGATTGACCGAGCGCAAGGGCGGCGGCGTTGGCGCGGTTTGGATTGTTTTGATCGTTGAGGTATGAGCTGACAAATTCGAGGCCTGTGGTGGTAGAGATAATGATGATGGATGAAAAAATTTCAGGTAAAACTTCTTCATCAGATTCTTCTGAGAGAATTCTCATGCGTAGGAGTGGTTCAGCGGTTGGTTCGCCTGTGGAGGCAATGAGTTTGGCTGCGCCTGCGCGTGTTTCACGCTCGGGATCACAAAGCAGACGGGCAAGCTCGTTGATAACGTCTGGGTAGTTGATGGACATAAGTCCTGCAGCGCCAGCACATCGAAGTGTACCAGCAGTATCGACACGGCCACCCCAAACAGGTTCCATTTGAGTGCAATATGTAGCATGTATGAAAATTGTTTCTGATATGGCATGAAATTCAGTAAGTGCTTGAACGATCGCTAGTTTTGCTTTGCAACCAGGGTCACGTTTGATGGGATTGATTTTAAAGCGGTTATATGCGCTGATTAGATGATCACCAACATTTTGAATCCGTTTAGTAATCGCTAACTGTGCAGTTTTTGCGACAACGAAAGAGCTATTATGTTTAAGAAATTTCGTAACTTCGCGCTGAAGTTTATCAGCATCGTTACAGTTTTCGAGATTTGTAATATATTCCAGGTCAATTTCTAGTTGCGGCATGTTATTAACTATACCTATATATTGTGTTGATGCTATTGATGTAGTTTTATCACGATAATATGCTGAATACAAAGGTTAACCTTTGTATCTTATATTTTGATTAATGATTGAAATTTTAAAAATAAGTTATGCATTTGTTGTTGCGATAAATCCCAAGCGGTTTTAGAATTAACTTAAAGATATGATGATTTTGAATAAATGTGCTTAGTCGAATTCATGTTTTATCTAACGTCTAGTATTTAAATAAAAGAATTTAGGGACGTGTGTATTTGCCTGTATGGTGTCAAGGATGATGGTCCACGCCAATGAAGAGCTTGTGATTTTATGTCACGAGGAAAAAAGAAGGTATGCACATAACCGAACAGCTGCCATATTATGCGGTTATATTCACATCTAACCGCACGATAGACGATGAGAGTGGTTATCGACGGATGAATCAACGTCTGGAAACGATGGTTGCCAAGCAGCCAGGGTTTATCGGTGTGGAAACTGTTCGTGATGATAAGGGTTATGGGATAACAATCAGTTATTGGAAAGATAAGAAATCCATACGGGCTTGGCGGGAGCATACCGAGCATTGGATTGCTCAGGAGAAGGGGAAAGCGAAGTGGTACGAGTGGTATCGTGTCCAGGTATGTAAGGTCGAACGCGCTTATAGCGGCGGCTCCAATATACCTGTAGCGGTATCAGATGATGTTAAGAGTAACGGGGATACTGACCAGGGTTTGGTCAATGGACTCGAGGGGTAGATGCTATGGCATGGGGCGTGTCGCCATGACTGCGATGAAACTCATGACTGTGATGGGCATCTGTTGAAAAACCGTCAGCTATTTTTAGCTGACGGTTTTTTAATTTTTATTTTCTATCTAATAGCTGATTAGATGTTTTAAATGTTGAGATAAAGAGAGGTGAGGTCGTGGGCACGGCGAACGTGGGTCGCTGACTATTTGTTTATATAAGAATTACGATTTAGTTTACATATATGATGATTGGTTATGAATTTTTGTTGTGCCATTAAAAAAACCCACACGTTATATGTGGGTTTTTTGTGGATTATTTTGTTTGATTGGTTAACCGAAGTAGGCGGGTTCGTTGCCGGTTTTCCATTTAATGTTGCAACCCATTGATGGTTTCTGTTCTGCGCTGACGGGCTGGTTGTTGAGTACGGCTTCGAGCGCGTTGCGGAGGTCGGTGCCGGTGGGTTGGCTATCGTGTGAGTAGACGCCTGACTCGATACGTGTTGGTCGGGTGTCATCGAGTTGGCCACGATAGACGAGTTTACGGTTTTGGTCGTAAAGGAAGAAGTCTGGTGTGCATGCGGCGGTGTATGCTTTTGCAACAGATTGATCTGAGTCGAAGAGATATGGGAAGGTGTAGCCACGTGCTTCGGCTTCGGCCTTCATGTGTTCCGGGGAATCATCTGGGTGTGATTCGGTGTCATTTGAGTTGATGGCGAAAACGGCGATGCCTTTGTCCATGTATTCTTTGCCGAGGGCGGTGAGCTGGTCAGCGACATGTTTGACGTATGGGCAATGGTTACAGATGAACATGATGAGGTAGCCGTGTACGTCGTCGCCGAATTCGTCGAGTGAGACGGGATCGCCTGAGACGACGTCGATGATTTCGAAGTCAGGGGCGATGGAGCCGAGGGATTGCATGGTGGAAGGCGTCAATGCCATGAGGTCATCTCCTAGTTTGTAGAACCACCTGTGGAACCGCAATGAGGTGGGAATTGTGTCGCATTGCGTGAGAAGGTCACGCAGTAGTCATTTGATTCCCAATCATAGCGAACAGATCGGAGAAGACGTGGTGATGATGTGATTTTTTGATGAATAAAGGCAGAAAAAGGTGTGAATGGGGGGTGTGGGGAAGGAGTTAGTGGAGGAAGATGGCGACGAGGATAATGAAGATGAAGAGGCCGATCCAGGTGAGGGTGTTGAGGAATCCTTTTTGGAGTCGGAGAGATTTTTCATGGAAAGCGCGGTTCTCGTCGCGAATAGTGGTTAGGAGTTCGATGATTTTGGGGTCGTTTTCTGGCATGGTGGTTTATTCGGGGTTGGTGTTTGAGGATGCGGACACATCAATATCGTGGACAGATTTAATGGCACGGGTGAAGTTCATGCAGAAGATGATGATGAAGCCGACGGCGATGGGGATGCGTAAGACGGAGACGAAAAAGAATGCGGTAACGGCGACGAGGAAGAGGATAATGGCTGCAGAATTTTCGATGTTTTTGATTTTGCTTTTGAGCGAATCGTTCTGCTTGCGGATGGCGGCTAGTTCGCGGAGGATTATTTCTTCGTTATTCATTGTAAAGCTGGGGGTTTAGTTTTAGTTTGGGGTGTAGGCGATCCATAAAACGGCACAAATCAGCAGGAAGATGAAGGCGGGGATGATGAGGGAGCCAGTGACGTAGACGAGGGCGATGAGGCCCAAGACGATGAGTAGTTTGAAAACTACTGTGAGGAAAGCAAGATTCCGCTTGATTGAGGTGTTCTGTTTGCGGATGGCGGTGAGTTCGGTCATGAGATCGTCGTATTGCTGCTGATCAATCATGATTTAGCTCGGTCTTGGGTTTTAGGGTGATTAAAATAAGCATCTGATGCGGATTGAGCGGAGTTTTGAAATTGCTTATCAAAGATATCAGCGATGCGGAAGCAGAGAATGATGCTGAGCACACCAGCGAGGCCCCAGCCGATGATGCCGAGCAGGGCGATGGCGAAGATGACGCCAATGGTGAGTAGAACCCAAAGTAATATTTCGATGCTGTTGAGCTTTTTGCGAAGTGAGATGTTTTGCGCTTCGAGGTTATCGAGGCGTTGGAGGATGGGGTCGTTTGGGTCGGTCATGGCTGATACTCGTCGGGTAGATTGGTTGGCGTCAGATCGCTGGCGAAGAATTTGTATGCTTTAACGATGAGGTAGATGCTGGTGAAGCCAGCGATGAGGAAGAGGAGCAGGGCACTGACGCTGAGGTCTATGTAATGATGAGTATCCAAAAGGAGTGTAGCTGAGGTGAGGGTGATGCAGGTCAAGATGATGAGCATGAACATTGTTCGCGAGTGATGTTTTGCGTGCTGATGCTTGAGTTCGTTGATTTCGTCGTAGAGTAGTCGGAATTTGTCATCATCGCTCATGGTTACTTCCTTGAAAAGGGTTTGGGTGGCCAAATGATGTATGCGAGGAGGATGAAGCTTGAGAAGGTGAGCCCGGTTTCGAAGTCGAGGATTTGTTCGTATTTGAGCACCCATGCGATGGCGATGAGGAAGAGGCCGAGGACGAGGATGGAGATGAAGTGGAGCTTGTAGTAGATGGCCCGGGTCAATTGACAGAGAAACTGATCGGTGTCGGTTTGGGGCTGCTGATCTTGTTGTGGCATGTGACTGTTCCGGAAAAAAATGAACTGAAGGGTCATGATAACGGGTTGCGGGGTGAGTCGTGAGAGAAATTGGGTGTGCGGACTGTAATAATGACGCTAATGGGGAGGAGAAGTCTCAAAAGGGAGGGGGATTGGCGCGAGTTTTTTTCTGGTGAAAGGGGGTGTTTGAGATCGGGGATTTGGCCGATAAATGTAACAGTATTCGCGCCAGTGGTTTAACTTTGCGCGTAGGTGGAGGGAATGATGGGACAGGGTTGAAGTGATGGGGGATGTGAAACGTGATGCTCTAATGAGTGGAAGGATTGAATGGGAGCATTTTGGCCTAGCTTGTTTGATATTTTGTTGCTGCTATCAGCGGCGATGATTTTTGGCGCGATAGCTGTTCGATTGAAGCAGTCGGCGATCGTGGGTTATTTGCTTGCAGGGACGATATTGGGGCCTCGGGCACTGAATATTGTGCTGCAGATTGGGACGGTGGAAGAGGTCGCGGAGTTGGGGGTGGCACTATTGCTGTTCTCAATCGGGTTGGAATTTTCGTGGTCGAGGTTGAAGCAGCTGGGTAGGACGGCGTTTGTGGGGGGTGCATTACAGATTATTTTGACGACGATTTTAGCGTCGATAGCTGCATACTGGTTTGGAATTGGCGTGGCAGCTGCGATTGCGGTAGGCGCGATGATTGCGATGTCGTCGACGGCATGTGTGCTGAGAACGTTGTCGGATCGTGCGGAGATTGATTCTGTACCGGGTCGATTGAGCTTGGGGATTTTGTTGTCACAGGACATCGCGGTGGTGCCGTTGGTGATCCTGGTCACAGCGTTGGGTGTGATTAATTCCCCGCCGATTCCGACGGGTATGGTGCCTGAAGAAAGTGCTGCAATACAAGCAGAGATGAATGCGCCATCGGCGGGGCAATCGATTATCGCGCCGCTGACGAATCCTGAAGAAGTGCATACGGATTATGTGAAAGAAGCACTGATCGATGAAGATACAGTGACGCAGACGCTTGCTGAGGTTGGTTTTCAGCTGACGGCTGCGGGGTTGTTGATCGGCGCGTTTTTCTTCTTTAGTAAGAAGGTGCTGCCTTGGTTTGTAACGATGCGGACGATCTCGACGAATCGGGAGCTTCCGATTTTGTTTGCGCTGGTGGTTGCAGCGGGGTCGGCGTGGCTGGCACATGCTCTGGAATTGAGTCCAGCCTTGGGCGCGTTTGTTGCTGGGGTGGTACTAGGTGAGAGTTCACTGGCAACACAAATTCGTTCGGATGTCGGGTCGATTAAGACGCTATTTGTGACGTTGTTCTTTGCGTCGATCGGGATGTTGGCGGATATCGCGTGGATTTTGGAACACTGGTACTGGGTGTTAGGCGCGACGGCTGCGGTGATCATTGGTAAGGCTGTGATTATTTGGATGGTCGAACGGATCATGCAGGTACAGCATCGTCATGCGATTGCGACGGGGTTGTGTTTGGCTCAGGTGGGCGAGTTCTCATTTGTGCTTGCAGTGACGGCGCGTGGTACGGATGGGAATGGGTTGATTAATGATGATGTATTTAATCTGATTGTGTCGGTGTCGATCGTGACGTTCTTTGTGACGCCGTATTTGATCACGATTTCGCGGCCGGTGAGTCGGTGGATTGAATATACGTTAAGAAAACGCAGATTGATCCATACACCAAGTAAGAATTTGCATGGTGGTGATATTACGCTGGCGAATCATGCGTTGATTGTTGGGTT
Organism: Planctomycetota bacterium; assembly: GCA_016350165.1. GTDB lineage: Bacteria > Planctomycetota > Phycisphaerae > Phycisphaerales > Phycisphaeraceae > Poriferisphaera. The sequence continues at coordinate 2,440,873 of CP066225.1, forward strand.
TGGTCCTGCTGGACAAGAGGTTGCGGAGCTGATGCTTTCACTTGAAGAGCAGGTGATGGTCGTGGATTTGAATCCGATGACGGCAACGCGCGTTGAGCAGATGGGGATGATGGCGCAGATTGGTGATGCGGCTGCACCGGAGGTTTTGGAACACGCGGAGGTGGGTCGTGCGAAGTTATTGGTTGTGACATTGCCGGACCATCGCGCTGCGGCTGCGGTGATCAGGACGGCGAGAAGAATGTCGCCTGACTTGCAAATCATTGCACGCGCGCGATATCACGTTTACGTGAATGAACTTGAGAAATCAGGTTCTAACCGTGTGATAGATGAAGAACAAGCGGTGGGCAAAGAATTAGCGGATCAGGTTCGCCAAGAGATTGGTTTGGATATTGGTGGCTAGCATACAGCGCAACCACAGCCGGGCGTGAGTTTTTGGAATTGCTCTGGGTGGTAGAGGTAGCGTGTGATGATTTGCTCTGGGTAGCCGGTGGCGTTGGTGGTGATGAGTTCCATGTCTGAATCAAATTCATGAAGACATTTATCACAGTGATTGGTTTGCAGGATAACCTGATCGACGTTGTATTTACGAAGAAGGTCGGTGCATGAGAGACATGCAGGGTCATTAGTGCGCACGATGTTGATGGTGCAGACGTGTTTGGATTGTCTATTCACGCGATAAAGTACGAGCCGATCGGCGTCTTGGATGCAGCCGGCGAAGCGGCCCGATGACATAGGTATTGCAACATTCATATTTCCACACCTCGGTCGGTCGTTGGTGTTAAGAGATCTCGCTGAGTGGGTCACAGAGTTTACGAAGCGTTGTTTGCGAGCAGTAACTAATCATAAGATAGACTGCGTGGTGCCTTAGTGTGGCTATTCAATGCGAGTCCCGAACTGGCTGACGGACTAAGTTAACGGAGTCTATTGTCCGAATAACTAAGCTTATTTCAAGGGTCGGATTTTATATTCTGCAGAACGGAATTTAACTTACTATTTACTGGTATTTAGTCGCATTCTTATAAGAAATGAGCTTTTTGAGATTCAAACAGATTGAAATATTTATGATGGGATAACTCTATTTATAAGTTTCTTTGCTACTGATAGTTACAACGTTAATGACGAATACTGAGTTAGTCAGAGAAACTGCTGAATGACAGTATTTTAGAAAATGCGCTTGAATTTTATTTAACCATTTGGTTAAATGTTAATAAACCAAGATTTGGGGCAATTGGGTGGAAGGGTTTATGAGGTGGCGTGATTGTGATGATTATGGAATGGAGTCACTGAGATGGTATCAGCGAGTGCGGAACAATTAGATCGGACGTTTGCAGCGTTAGCGGACCCGACGAGGCGAAGTATGTTGGGCCGTTTGATGGAGGGGGATTGTTCTGTGAGCGAGTTGGCGGAACCATATGAGATGTCGATGCCTGCGGTCTCAAAACATTTGCGAGTTTTGGAGCGTGCTGGGCTGGTCGAGCAGCAGAGGGAAGGTAGAGTGAGACGGTGTGTGTTGCAAGCGGAGCCACTACGATCAGCTACGGAGTGGATGGAAGCTTACCGCGTGTTCTGGGAAGGTCAGTTCGACAATCTGGAACAGCTATTAAAGAAACAAAAAGAAGAAGGCATGCAATCAGAATAATGGTTGCTTTGAATAACTGTTTGTTGTCTTATTTATTAATACTTTACTAATATAAGGAAATTAAAGATGCCTGTTGTTTCAGATCAAAAATTGGTGATTGAAAGAGTGTATCAAGCTCCACCTCGTGTGGTGTTTGATGCCTGGATGAAACCGGAGTTACGGAAGCAGTGGTTTACGCCGAAGCCGGGGCTGGTAAGTTGTACAGAATGTGTCATTGATGCGCGAGTTGGTGGTGAGTATGAAATCACATTAGATGTTGGTGAAGGAAAGCAAGCGGTATTGCGCGGGAAATTTCTTGATATTGAAGAAGGGAAAAAGATTGTGTTTACATCCAAGGCATGTGTTGAGCCAGCGGATGCGGAGCCTTCAACTTGTACTGTTGAATTTAAGCAGATTGCAGAGGGGACGCATATGACATTTACTCAAGTTGGGTTCTACAGTGAAGAAACCAAACGAGATCAGCGTGAGGGTTGGAACGGATGTTTTGATGAGCTGAAGAAGTTGTATTGAGTAAAAGTACTTGAAATATAGTCATAAACGTGATTAGATTGTTTTGGTGATTCACGGTGAAAGGAGATGTTATGACGACGACGAATGAGGCTTATTCATTGGAGATCAAACGGACGTTTCATGCGATGCCGCGGCAAGTTTATCAGGCATGGATTGATCCGAAAATGCGTTTGCAATGGTCTGTGCCGTGTCATGAGAAGATGACGTGTACAGCTTGCAGTATTGATCCACGTATCGGGGGACAGTATGCGGTGACGATGCATAATGATGAGAATGGTGAGGATTATATAGCGGTGGGAGAGTTTAAGGAGATGATTGAAGATAAGAAGTTGGTGTTTACGTGGTCATGGAAAGATCGACTGAATCTTGCGCAAGATACTTTGTGTACGATTGAATTGAAGTTGTCGGAAGATGGCAAGCAAACGCATATGGTGTTTACACATGTTGGGTTCCCAGATGAGTCATCACACGATGATCACATGAAGGGTTGGAATGGTTGCTTGAGCTCGCTTGATTATTTCCTGAACAAGTAACCGACTAAGAAATAAATCTAGATTATTAGAAGTGGCTGAGCAAGTGTTTGGCCGCTTTATTGATTGGTGAGATAGTGTTTGACGGTATCGTAGATTTCGTTGTCACGGAGATTGACGGCGATGATGTTGCCTTGGGGGTTGATGAGGAAGATGGCGGGGATGCCTCGGGTTTTGTAGGCCGGGCGGACTGTGTCGTATTCCCATTGGCCGAGATAGGCTTGCGGATAGGTGATGTTGTTTTCACGATTGAAAGTGATTGCGTCGTTGGGATTGTTGTCGAGTGAGAGTGCGATGATCGTGAAGTTGGGATCGTGTTTGAATGCGTTCCATGTTTTTTGGACGTAGGGTGTTTGGTCGCGACAAAGTTTTGAGGTGGAAGCCCAGAAGAAGAGCAGGACATATTGGCCGCGATGATCGGAGAGGGTGAAAGGTTTGTTTTTTTGATTGAGGCTTTGTGCGGTGAAGTCGGGAGCGCGCTGGGAGCAGCCGAGGATAGAGAAAAGGAGGAGTGTTGTGATGAGTAGGCGTTTCATAGTTTGTGATTATAGATAAGATGTATTTAAAATCATCATGCTTTGCCTTATGATTTTAGCAATATAGCAAATGTAAGACTGAAAAGGTTATTTCCATGGGCAAATATGATTACGTAAAGCAAATCGAAGAACAGTATGGAGAGGACGCGATATTCTGCTCGCAGTGTAAGTATTCATTGGTCAATTTAGAAGAGAATATATGTCCAAAGTGTAAGAAACCATTTGATCCAAAAGACTACGCAACGTATTTCAAAGCAAAAGATATTACGCAAGCAGATATCCATTGGGTACCTTTGGCGGCTTTTGTTATCAATTTAGCAATTCTGATTCTGATTTTGTCTTCCGATGAATCGATAAATTATACGGTCGGCTTGATATTGTCTCCTGTAGGAATTGCGCTTGGTTTTGTATCAAAAAAGCTGAATCTATGTGATAACAGGTATGCAGTAATTTCAATCTGGCTTTCTTCCATAATAATGACTTGCTGTGCTCTTTCGTGTATTTGTGACGCGTTTTATGTATGATTGACGTGAAATTAAAAACCCACGTACCGAGATACGTGGGTTTTGTTTTTTTGTATGTACTAATCGTTGATTAGAAGTTGAGCATGCGGTTGTTAATGCCTAGGGCTGACTCATGGACCGCTTCACTGAGGGTTGGGTGAGCGTGCATAGTTGCGACGATTTCGTCTGCGGTTGCTTCGAGTGTGATTGCGAGGCCCATTTCAGCGATCATTTCTGTTACGCCTTCGCCAACCATGTGAGCACCGAGAACTTCTTCATGTTCAGCGCCAACGATGAGCTTGATGAAGCCTTGGGTTTCGTTGAGCGCTTGTGCTTTGCCGGAAGCCATGAATGGGAACTGGGCTGTTTTATAGGCAATATCGTTTTCTTTGCAGTATTGCTCGGTGAAACCGACAGAAGCGATTTGAGGTTGGCAGTATGTGCAGCCTGGGATCGCGTTGTAGTTTACGTCTGGAGCAGCGTGCCCGAACATTCTTTCGATTGCGAGGACAGCTTCTTCGGATGCAACGTGAGCAAGCCACGGAGGGCCGATGACGTCGCCGATGGCGTAGATACCGGGGACGGTCGTTTCGTAAGTTGCACCGGGGAGTTTGTAATCGGTGGCTGTTTTGATGTGGCCACGATCGATTTCAATACCGAGTGATGGATCGAAAAGACCGTCGTAGCGACCTTGTACGCCAATCGCGACGAGAACTTTATCTGCTTCAATTTCCTGTGTTTTTGAATCATCGCCGACAGCACTCACTTGCGCTTTAATGCCTTTGTCTGTTTTTTCAACTGACTTGACGATGTTCTTGGTGAGGATTTTGATGCCTAGCTTTTTGTAAGCGCGAAGCATTGCTTTGGAGACGTCCTGGTCTTCGACTGGGACGACCTTGTCGAGCATTTCGACGATGGTGACTTCGGTGCCATAGGCGTTGTAGACGTATGCGAACTCCATGCCGATCGCGCCGGAGCCGACGACGAGGAGTTTGTCTGGACGCTCATCGAGAAGCATGGCTTCTTTGGATGAGATGATTTTGTCGCCATCGAAAGGTGAACCGGGCATCGGACGTGGTGAAGCGCCGGTTGCGATGAGGACTTTTGAAGCTGTGAGCGTTGCTTTCGGCGCGTTCTTGAAGTTGAACTTTTCGGGTGCGTTGTCAGCTTTCTCGCCGGTTGGCTCAGCGTCTTCGAGAGCGTAAACCTGAACACTTCCGGGGGCGCTGATGAAGGCATGACCGTCGAAGTGATCGATCTTGTTCTTCTTCATGAGCATGCCGACACCACTGTTGAGGTTGCCAGCGACTTTGCGTGAGCGAGCGATGACCTGAGGCCAATCGAATTTTATGTTATCAGCGGAGATGCCGAATTCAGCCGCTTCGTGGTTGAGTTTGTGATAGAACTCAGCACCGGCGAGGAGTGCTTTGGTTGGGATACAGCCCCAGTTGAGGCATGTGCCGCCGAGCTTGTCGCGTTCGACGATAGCAACTTTCTTACCAAGCTGGGCTGCTCTGATAGCGCCGACGTATCCGCCGGGCCCGCCGCCGATGACGATCAGGTCGTATGACTTTGTTTCTGACATATTGATTCTTCCCGTGTTTCTCTTGATCTACATATATGGTCTATATGTAGTTATCGAATCAGGGGCGCATTCTAGCGGATTTATTGGGGTGGTTCCTGTTAGCAGATGTTTTATTCTGCTAAATGGGATGACAGTTTTGGCTAAAGGGATGGCATGGGATTTAAGCGTCTGAGCGGGGTTTTTATGATCGTGGAAGAGTGGTGGGGAAATAGGTGAGTTGGGCAGGGTGGCGCATAAAAAATGGTGGTCGGCATGAAGAGGGACGCCGACCACACATGCATAGAAGAGAAAGAAGTTCGTAAGCAGATTGCGTGTGGAGCGACAACCTGCTGATGATTTTGGTTGATGCCATCCGATTCAATTTGATGGCTGTAGGCGAGAAGCTCAGCAATCCGGAATCTTGCCTGCTTTCATATATATAGACAAAGCGAAGAAAGAATCTTGCATCATTCTGTGAATAATTTCGAGTTTTTTTCACCCAAAACCAATCGATGCTATAACTCGTGCATTTAGAGCAGGTTATTTTTCTTTCATTTTTGCTTCTTCAATATATTGTTGCACGCGTGTGTAGAGTTCTTCACCTGTGAGATTCACTTCAAGCAAAACCCCGTCAGGCGAGATCAGGTAATTTGCTGGAATCTTGGAGACGCCAAACACATTTGATGCTGAAGGGTTCGCCCATGCATTCTTCCAGCCAATCACGTACTGCATGTTGTTCTGTTTTGCGTAATCCACCAGATCATTGATATCACGATCTGACGAGTGGCTTACGATCACAAAATTCTCGCCCTTTAGTTTGTCATAAACCTCGTTCAGCTTCGGTGTCAGTGCTCGGCAAGGACCGTATGATGTTCGCCAAAACTCAAGCAGCACAAACTTGCCTTTGTAATCCGACAGCTTCGCGAGCTTCATCTTGCTCAACTCTTCATACGTCTCAGGTTTCTGCGGATCGATCACATAGAAATGACAATCAGGAGCAGGCTGACCGATCACCGGCTTAGGTCCCTTTGTCGATCGGTTTCGATACACAGGCTGTAAGTAACACACGCCCAGATCGATCGTCTTCGCTTCCGCCACAACCGTGATTTGCTGACGGTATGAAGCGCTCGAAACATTCGTGATCGCTGTTTCGTTTCGTGGCAATGAAAAGTAGATATCTAACTCATACTCGCCCGGCTCGACATTGATCACATCAAACGAACCATCCTTCTCAATTTTGAATTCATACTTCGGATAGTGTTTTTGTCTCTTACGCCATTCAGCTTCCCAGTACGCATACTTCTCTGTTTTTGTGAACTTGCGCAACCATATATTTTTCTCATCCATCGTCATTGCTGCGTAATCGCTCGGATATGGATAAGGCGGCCTCGCTTTCTCATGTAGCGACTTCAAACTCGCATAACCCATATGGAATCGCCAATTATCTGGGATACCAACAAACATCGGATGCTGCACGCGACCTTTCACACGACTGTGACTGTTCGAAAATTCAACCTCGTTCATACCGGAATGAATCGTGACTGGAGCTTGAAACAGATAACGTTCATAAAACGCGCTCTCGCCGTTATAAGGCGTAAAACAAATCATCTGCCCCTTACCAGTCGTCGCATGTTTTATCTCAAAATAGCCATTCTCGTCTGTTTTATGACTGGTATTACCAAACCCAATGATCACACCTTGCATTGATGCACCAGATACGTATTCAAAATCTGAATCCAGATCAAAATTAACACTGTGATTCGCTAGCGGCTTCCCATCCATCATCAATCGGCCCTTAATGTGAGCCCAAGGCGTTAGCACAATCTCTTTAATCATGTCCGTCTTCACCTGCTCAACATCAATAATCGCATACCCCTCTTCATGCGTTACCAGCACGCCAAAGATCTTATTAGGGTGGCTGAAAATAAATGAACCATCCTTCTTGGTATTCACTTCTTTACTTGAGCTACGTGAATTGAGCGAAACAAAAACTTGATCCCCAAAATCAACGCGTGTTACGATTGCTCCTTCAAGCGGCTTTTTATCTTTCGAAAACACCTTGCCAGTTACAATCTCACCTTTATCTAACTCAAACTTCAGGTCAAAATCTTTTTTCTCTGATGTAAAAGTATCCGACTTGCTCGGCTTATACCCAATTGCCTCCGCAATAATGAACATCTTCGCCTTAGCTTGTTCACAAACGATGATGTACTTGTCGCCATCTTTGCGCAACCGCTCATCTGATATCCCAAACGTATGGATATCATCCGCATGATGTGGGTTGATCCAGCCTAAAATAAATGTGGCATTCTCAATCCGCTCACCCGTCGCTTTATCAAACACCTCAGCTGTAATCGTATGCTTCGGCTTCTCTTTTGGCTTTTCAGCTTCTTCATCTTGTGCATTCAAATTCAGCGCACACAACAACATCAACACGACCAATATCGTCAGTTTCAAACAAGTCTTCATCGCATACCTCTTCAAGCAGCTACGACAAACAGCTCAATTGTCTTTGTTTATTTCAATACACAATACCGTACGACGCAATCACTCCGCCTGCTCAACCTGAGCTTCGATTGTCTCATACATCGCTTTAATATGCAGATTCTTCGAAACGATATACCCGTTCGTGTCAATCAGCACATTGCTCGGCAACTCATCAATGCTGTACTCATCAGTCACCGTATCTTCAGCCCAGTCACCTAGATACCCATGCACAAACTGATTTTTGTTTTTCTTGTAGTAATTCAAAGGCGCCGCCATATTGTCATCCAATGACAAACCAATCACGACCAAACCTTTATCCTTAAACGTTTCAAGCGCACGTGTCATTTCTTTGTGATGATCCGCAACATCATCATTCCATGTCGCCCAGAAGTTCAAGAGAATATATTTGCCTTTATACTTAGACATTTTCTCTTCATTAGACTTCATGGGATTCTTCAGATTCAATACTTTAAACGTAAACTCAGGCGCCATTGAGCCAAGCCCCAATTTCTTTGATGCAACATCTGGCTTAATAGGGTCAAGCACCACAACATTCGCATCATCACCTTTCACTTCAAACTCTGAATTGAAATTAAAAAGCTGATGATTATCATTCTGATAATTACTGATATTCAGCACACTCATAACCGACAACTTACCGGGATTAACGTTGTAAGCTGTAAATGTTCCATCGTCAGCCACATTTAGTGGATATCGCTTTTCCTCTTCTTCGCTGAACAGATAAGCGTTGTAATCCATATACGAACGATCAGACTTCTTAAACGGCTTCATATCGTAGTTCACAAACTGCCCAGCCACGATATATCCAGATAGATTGAAGTCTACAGGTGCAGACCCCGGCTTCACCTTCTCCGACATGATCTTTGTCGATTCATAATCGTACCGTGACACCTGCCCCTTATTCCACGACACCTTCAACTGCTGGTCAGGCACGAATGGGAATCTAAACTTTCCTTGCTGATCGGAAAACGTATTCGCTGCAAACTGAATGCGATTGTTAAACTCATTATCATCCTCAACCATATACCCCGACACGGTCACATGCTGGGCTGGTTTCGCTTGCCCCAAATGTGATGTCGAACCCGATATCTCTTTCCAAGGCTTCAACGTAAACTCAGTCCCACTATGAACATCCTTGTGATCAATCACCAAATACCCCTCAGGCGCGAGCGCAACCAACTTAAACGGTGGCCGTAATGCTGGCAACTCAAATCGCCCTTCTAAATCCGTCTTCAACGGCAAACGATCACCATACCCCGACTCAATCACAATCGGACCGAACACCTGAATACGATTTTGTGGCTGCACAATCTGCACACTCGCATTCCAAATCGGCTCACCCGCTGACGACTTAATCACACCCGAACGATCCGGTGCAGGTTCAAGTTTCAAATCCCAGGTCACCGGCGATTTCGTCAACGCAATCCCCTCCTTCTCAATCGGATAATACCCCGGCGCAATAATCCGAAGCGCCAACAACTGCTCAAGCTCTTCATCTGTCTGCACCATCCCCATGACCCCATCTCCAAACTGATAAACCAGCTTGTATCCGTTGTCATCCTGCGTGACGCTATACATCCCACTCATGTATCCACTATCAAACCAACTCGTGTGAACACTATCTCTCCCCTTACCCGATCGCCACGACTGCCCAAGCGTGAACGTTAAATTCGTCACAGGCTCACCAGTCTTCGCATCAATTGCCTTGCCCTGAATCACAATCGATTTTAGTTGTGGCTTCTTCTCCTCAACAACTTCATCTGCCCCAAACCCAGTACCAGCAATCAATAACCCAATTACAGCCATCACAAATGCGTTACGAATATAGCTCAGTTTCATCTATTTACTCCGGAAAAAATATGTGCGTACCGCGATGATACGTAAACCAGCCTAAACTGAAAAGGTTTCTTTCACATGACTTCAGCACACAAAAAAAGCTGGCGTGATCTCACGCCAGCTTTCATTAGAGTTGCACAAGAGTTTTTGAGGGTTTGAGTACGGTTAGCCATTACTAACCAAAACCAAAACAAACTTCCGTGCTAAAAACTTATTTCTTCTCATATTGCTCCATTGCCTCCAGAATCATCCCCGTCATTTGCCGTCCCGTCACATTCTTCGCAACAATTTTTCCATCCGGATCAATCAACACAATCTCAGGCAATCTGTTCACGTTATACGCTTCAGCAATCGGATGATCCCATCGATCAATCACGCCATGAACACTCTTCAGCTCATGCCGCTTCACATAATCCTTCACCTCATCAAGCTTCTCATCAACCGTCAGTTGAATCACAGCCAAATGCTCATCTGAAATCTTCTCCATCGCTGCCTTGATATTCGGCGTTTCAGCAATACAAGGCCCGCACCACTTCGCCCAAAAGTCAACAAGCACAAACTTGCCGCGATAATCTGACAACTTCACTGTCTTACTACGATCAAACAAATTCTGCGCTTCAAAATCAGGAGCAACTTCACCAACCTGCAATACCTTCACATCCTTGATCTTAAACTCACCAAGATCAATCTTGTCTTTACTTTCAGCAGATATCACAACCTCATCAAACACTTCGCCAACTCGCCTGAGCTTCCCATCTTCCTCTCTTGTATAAAACCAACCCTTCAGCACATACTCCCCCGGCTCAAGATCATAAACCTCAAACTGGCCATCCTCTTTCAGAAATACTTCGATATCCCAACGGTCCGTCCCCGCTTTCGCCATACGTAACGACGATCCGTACAGCAACCATACTTCAAGGTTCGGCGACAACTCAGGATGTGTCAGCTTGCCAACAACCTTATCCCCCTCTTGCTTGATAACAAACTCGTTCACGCCCGGCTGCAAATCAACTTCACGCTCAAGCAACGTAATCAAACGATTATCACCATCCTGCAAATGCGGATACACAACCATCTTCCCACGACTCGCAGGCACATACCTGAAATCAAACTTCCCGTCAGCATTCGTCACAATCAACTGATTAAAACCAACACTCGTATTCTTACCTGTCGTCGCATCACGATCTTCATAATCCGATTCAAAGTCAAAACTGATCGCATATTGCTGAGCTTGATCGCCCTCAATCTGAACTTGCCCCTTCACCTGCGCCCAAGGCTGCAATTCAATCACATCCATCGCATCGCCATGTGTATCCTCAAGCTTCACAATCGCCCAACCCTGTTGAGCATACACATACAACGCAAATTCATGCTCAGGATCTGTCATCAAAAATTGACCCTCTGCATCAGTCTTACCCATCGGCAAACTGTTCGAATACGATCCCACCGGATTCAACATCCCCCATCTTCGCCCCTTATCCACACGCAACACTGACGCACCAGCAACACCATTCCCATTCGCATCAACAACTTTACCTGTTATCGCAATCGCCTTCTCAAGCGCTACAACAATCTCAACTACACCATCATTTCGCTCAATTACTTCCGACTCATAAACCTTATACCCCGGCGATTCAATCCTCACCGCCTGCTTATCCTTCGCATGAGGCCAAACAAGCTTTACTCGGTTCCCATCAACCTCCGCACGCTTTGTATATCGCCAGTGAAGCTTATCACGATGATTGTATCCATAACCTTCAGCAATCCTAAAGTCCTTCAACGGCTCGCCCGTTTCCTTATCAACCACATGCGCAACAAACGTCAGCGGGCCTTTCAATTCAAATACGTAAGGCGACTTTCCAGGCTTAATAATAGGCGAAATCCGTGTCAGCCCTTCTGCCTTAATACCAACATGGTACAAATCACCCTCAGCCAAATTCGGCATCATAAACTGGCCCATCGCATCAGTTTTCGTACGCTGCAATAACCTGCCAACATAATTACTACCTGATCGACTTCTCACACCTTCCCCATACTTCGCCCACATATACAACGTGACCTTCGCCCCCTCCAACGGCTTCCCATCCGGACCAAGTACCGTACCATACCAAGGTGTCGGCTCACCCAACTCAATATCATGAGGCTCACTCAACAACTCCTCGACACGCTTATCATTCAAATCCAAATGTGCAGCAGCAGCATCTGGATGCGAGAAATTCAAAATCTTCTCATTATTACCAACGTAATCAATCCGCGCTAACTTATACTTCCCATCCTTATCCGTATGCGTTCTCGGATACCAAGGACATCCACCGCTATACATCGAAACCAGTGCACCCTCCAACGGCTGCCCATCAACACCATAAACCGTCCCATACATATACGGCTTCGGATCAAGCTCATATGAGATCGAATGACCCAACATAATCTCATCAATACCGAATGTCATCACCGGCTCATACGGCAAATTCTTATTGTTGTTGTAAACATCACTACCACCGGTCTCAGGCGTATCATAAAAATCATGATACAAATAAACATCAACATCCTTCACGTACTCAATCGGCAAAGGAAACGCGAGATCAATATGATCCGGCTCAATCACTGCTGTTAAATAGAACCAATCCGTCTGCATTACATAAGGCAGCTTCGGCAAATCATCTTTGTAATTCACCTTAAAACGCACCGACACATTCGGAATTTCTTCCTTCGTCTCACTATCAAACGCATTAAACATAACCCATTCTTCACGCAACATCTTCACTAACTTCACAGATTTATCATACGTAATGCCTTCCAATTCCATGATATGCGACGCATCCGCAATACGAGCTGTCACATAACCATATGCATCAATCGTCAGCGGATGCTTCGACTTCGCACTCACACCAAAATCATAAGGCACGACCGTTGCAACACCATTCTCATCCGTTCTTGCATACTGCGCAAAATTCTCCAACGCCTCATCAACCGTCACCTTCGCACCCTCAATCGGCACACCCTTCGAATCAACAACCTTCACCTCAATCGGCTCACCCAACTTATACTCAGGGATCGGGAACGAAGCGCCCTGTTCTTCAGTCGCAGGACTCAATGACAACTCAAAAATCTCAAACTCACCCGGCGACTGAGCACTGTTCAGCACACCCACCACCAACATGTCAATAAACCCATCATCACGAATCTCACGTAAATCTTTCGTCAGCGTATGGATCTCACCATCACCCTCAATATCCTTCAGCTCAAAGATGTAAAAACCCTTCTTATAATCCTTCTCCAGCAAATTGTTCCCATACAACGACCAGATCGACGACTCCGCAGGTGAATTCGAGCGATACTTCAGCGTCAAAATCGGATACTGATTGATATCCACCACACGGCCCAAAGGCATTTCCCAAGCAACACGCGCCCCTGTCTCATTCACACGGAACAAAACGCTATCAACAGAATTCTGCACCTCATGCGCTTCGGTATACGCAGGCTGCGCTCTCGCTGGCGCAACATTCCATTTCGCCATCTGATTGATATAAATTTTCAGCTCAGGCGGCGTACGATCCAACGCAAATTCCTCTGGCCCAACACAACACGCTGACAATAATATCGCCATCACCAACAACATCATCTCTGAGATAAATCGTTTCATTCTGCTCTTCCCGTCATTGCGGCACACGCAAACACCCATCTCTCTATATATAGATGCTGCTGTACCAACCTCTGTGCGTTTAGTTTTCAGTGGAACAAAACCGCTAGTTTTAGCAGTCTCTACTTAAAAGACGCATCCTTTTTTCCCCTGTTGCATCAACTCTCAAAAAAAAGCCCATCCCAGCCAATTTTCTCACCCAATCTCATATTCATACAAAAAACCCGCCTTAATTAAGACGGGTTTCATTTGCTTTACATGTATCTCAATCACGCCCTTCTACGTCTGCTCATCATTCCCAACGCAGACAGCATCATCAACCCCAATGTCGCCGGCTCAGGTATCGCCTCTGACAACACTCCTAATTGATAAAACTGTGCATTGTCATCCAAACCACTCACACGAAGGAAGTAATCACCCGCTGCCAATGTCGTCAGCAGTTCCTCACCAGCGCCAACTGCAGCATCATCAATCGCCGTGATCACACTACCACTATTATCCAAAAGCTCCAACACCAAATCCGACAGTTCTCTCATATCCGTTGTATCCGTCGAACCACCATCAAGCTCCTCCGACCAGTCATACTCATACCCTTCGGGGCTCAGCAAAACCAGTAGATCCGACTCGATATCCAAACTAAACGAATAAACATCAACATCTGTCTCATCGTCAATCGTTACAAAATCAACATCTGTGCCAAAGATCTCACCACCAGTAGCCAGATCCGCATCTCCACCAATTGACCACACTGCACCACTAGTCAGCGTACCAATCGCCTGTGCATTCGCGATATCATTGTTACCCATACCCGACTCATAAAAATCACCATAAAGCCTTTGGACCATCAAAATATCTTCAAGCTGTGGTCCATAAAAACTTGTATTAATAAACGGCTCCATCAACTGCCGCGTATCATCACTCTCCAAGTGTGGCAATCCCAACCCATGACCAATCTCATGCGTCAAAATGTTAATCAAAAACTTACTGCCCGAATCCGTCACAGGATCATACAAACCCCACGAACTCGAATTCGCAACATCAATCAGCATATCACCATTATCAGGAAAGTAATTGTACGCAAGCGTATTTGAACCCGAATTACCATCGATGTTCATGCCCGCAATACGCATATCACCACGAACACCCAACGCGCCATCTAAACTAAACTGCCCGTGCTTCGTGCCATCATCTTCTGATTCATAATGGAACGTCAAGCCTGATAAATCACCCCAACGACCATACGCAATCTCAAACAGTCCAAACCAAGGCCTTAACGTCAGATCACCTCCACCCGGACCCGACCCAAACTTACCATCAAGTTCTGCAATCAATGAACTTTCAAACGGTGGAATCGTGTCATCAATATCTGTCGCCGTACCATCAGGCACAATCGACCATGTCAATATCGAAGGCAAACCAACCGAACTAGACGTTCCCGTATCACCAGGAGACGCAGTCCGACTACCACGCCAGTGATCTAAACCGTCGAATATATCATTCGCAGCATAGACCGACTGAACACTTAAAAACGATGTCACTGTGATTGCACCAAAAGCGCAGACGAAATGTTTTCGCATCTATCTCTCTCCGTTACCTTGTAAAAACAACAAGCGTGTAGAAACTACATACTGTTTGATCACAAACATAAATCCGTGCCTCTCATGCTAAAGCATTCAGCTCCACGATTCATTACGAAAAACATAAGTGTTTTCCGTGTTTAACTCAGTCAATCAAACGTTATTAAACATCAAAAAAAGAAATGCGATCAATCCACAACAAACAACTCAACACAAGCACCACGGACAATCACACAACAGAACTTTAATCGACTAGCTCAAATCAAAGACGTGAACGATTCTAATTCGCGTCTTATAAGTAAAAATAAACCTCAAAACAGCTCATTTTTACTTTCACACACACACGCGATGTAAACCCATCTCAAACCCACACCCCTCATCTCATCTCTCGCATTATATAAACCCAACCCAACGGCGCACACATAAAAATACAACCCAATCCTCATACTAACCGTTGATTAGACCACATATAAAACGTACATACTTAAAACATACGTACGCTCAATAATAAAACACAACTAATGTGAATTTAGGCAAGTGTAGAAATGACTATATTTAAAGCTTGAAATGCTCGCCGCTTAAACAATAACAACCTATCACCAACAACTACGCCACGTTCGACGGCGGCGTCTGGTCGTCCGACAACCGTGAACTCTCATCACCATCACCCGGTAACCGCTTCGCATTTACATTTGTTTCTTCACGCTGGTCCGCTAGATGTAGCGGCTCCGCGTCGGGGATCGTCGTCACACCTTTACCCGCTTGTTTAGACAGGTATAAACGCTCGTCGGCACATTTCATCAATGTGTCAGCATCTTCGATTCTGTCGTGGTTCAACGATGCGATCCCAATCGACAAGTTCGGTATTACAGGCAACTTATGTTGCGCGAGGGTTAATTTGGTTTGCTGCATAAACAGTTTGCGCGTGTTGTCCGCGAGTTGCTGTGCGCGGTGGATTGGGCAACCGGGCAGGAGAATGAGGAATTCATCGCCGCCGAGACGGATGGGCAGGTCGTCATGACGGATGGAACCGCGGATGATGTTAGCGAGCAACGTGAGCAATTCATCACCACGATCATGTCCCAGTAAGTCATTGATCTGCTTGAAGTTATCCATATCGATCATCACCGCAAGCAGATCGGTTTTGGTTGCTTTTGCAGCAGCGACCAGCGGCCCGAGGTTATCCTCAAGTGCGCGGCGATTGCAGAGATCCGTAAGTGGATCACGGTTGGCGAGCGTTTCGAGTTGGGAACATGCGCGGCGAGTTGCGTTTTCAATCCGCGATGAGAGCGTGCGGCGCAGATGACTGATCTCATGCGAATCTTTAACTGCTTGCGTGGCAAGTCGTTGCACTAAGCGCGCCACTTGACCGACTTCGTCACGACGTTCTGTGGGCAGACGACGAATCGTGCGTGGCGAGTTAATGGTGCAGATGTCGAGGACGTTGACGATCAGTTTATCGACGGGGGAGACGACCCATGAGCGGGCGAAAGCGATGAGCAGTGAGGTGGATAGCGCGAGGCCGAAGAAGAGGGGCCAGGTCAGATGGCCAAACTTGGCTTCAAGTACGCCCACCGCAGCCCCGATGGTGGCTGATGCGATGACGATAAGTGATACCTTATTGCGCAATGAAGCGTCGTTCCAAACCTTTGGTGCGGAACGATTTGCGTTACATAAGCCTTCATCGAAATTGAACGTGTTGTGAGCTTGTTCATCTGAAGGCGACTCAGATTTACGGGGAGGGTGTGTACTCACGTTGTGATGAATCGGCTAGACACGGGGTAAGGGATAAGAAGATATGTGTTATAGGCTGTGGTATTTGTTGCTGAGAGTGGGGTTATATGAGATGGAGAGGAAAGGCGAATTGAGGGTGAAATGAGAATGGGACAGGGATAATTGAGAATGAGTTGCTGTAGCGCGACGGTTTTGTGCGCACGAAAATGCAAAACCTATGAAAAACCCGTAGTCAGAAATGGTCAGAAACAGCGCGAAACGGGTAAAGAATCGCGCGCTTTGGTCCAAAACAGACAGAAAACGGTCAGTCGTGTGATGGAAAAATAAGGACTTATGCGCGTTCGATTCAAAACGTGCGCACAAAAGCACGCCTGATTCTCTGTTTCTACTATATGAGCAGTAGGTGTCTGCATGGGTTGTTTTGATGTGAACTTCAAAGCAAATGATGGTGATGCATCAATAACGGATCGCTCAAATAGTGTTTGCACATAGCAGCCCATCTAAAGTGATCTAACTAATGATTAGTCATGTCTGAAATTTGGTCGGACATGAATGAATACAATGAACGTAAAATTTATAAATGATTCATACATGTATGATGTCTAATCGATTATTAGGCGTAATTAATTGATTAACCAAAAATATAATCCGCATGTCACAGTTTTCTTTTGAAAAAGTCGCATAAAAGACTTAGTTTATAGATGGTTGTTAAAGATATGTTTCACTGACTGAATATGATTTGTTTGGTATTCATGTTTTAAGTTTTTTAACTTTTTGAGTTGATCATATCAAGGCGAATGGGTGTATCGAAAAAAAGAAAGATAACAAGGGTAAGGTTTCGCAGTGATTGGTGGTAAGAGCGCAGACGCATGGCTGCTGTTTGTGTTGTCATACTAAATTCAGGTAAAGACTATAAATAAAGGGTGCATCTCATGAAGAAGGCGATGTTGTTAGGTTGTTTATTGATCTCGTGTGGCGTGCATGCTGAGTCATGGGAAACATCAAATCCGTTTGATGGTGTGACTTATAACAAGATACGAATTGATCGCGGCAAGTATGAGTTGGCGATGGATTGTTTAGAAATTGATTTGGGCAATGAGCGCATCAGTTTTACGACAACTAAGGGAACGGATAATCCGAACTGGATTGACCAGACGATGCCTGAGACGACGATGGATTTTATGAAGCGTACGGAGACGCAGATTGCGGTGAATGGGATGTATTACAGTTGGGATCCTTATTATCATCCGATTGGTAAAGCGTATTCGGAGGGTGAGGATGTGGTTGAAGAGTGCGCGAATAATTGGGAGTTTAACAAGTGGTGGCCTTCAATTGATATCAGCAAGACGAATGAAATCAGTTTGCTATTGGATAAGAAAAGCCAGGATGCACATGATAAATGGAATACGTTTACGGGGAGCGATCTGATTGTAAAGGATGGAAAGTATAATCCTGCAGCGGATGGCGAGTGGAATGTGCCACACCAGGATGAGTACCGCCCGAGCACGATGATTGGTTTTAATGAAAGTGAAAACAAGCTGATTGTAATGACGATTGATGGGCGACAGAATGGTTGGAGTGATGGCGCGACGTTTGAGCAAACAGCTAATTGGATGATTAAGTTTGGTGCGGACTGGGCGGTGAATATGGATGGTGGTGGATCAACGCAGATGACGATGGATGATGGGCAGTCGAGGTATGTGAATCGCCCGAGCGAGAAGTATCGCGCGGTGGCTCATAATATTGGCGTGTTTGCGGATGTGAATGAGACGTTTAGAAGTTTGGCTAATTTTGAACATGGCAATCGTGGTACGTTTACATCTGAACCAGCAACATCAGGGACGAATAAGAATGTTTCGGATGCATCGACAGCTGAAACGATAACGGATGATGCGGCTGTGGGTGAAGGGGCGATGAAGCTACGGATTGTTGAATCGAATAAGGGGGATGATTGGGAACTGCGTTTTCTTTCAGCGAATGGGCGGTATAGCCAAAATATTAAGCGTGAAACAAGCGGGTTTATTGGTGTTTGGGCAAAGACCGCTGATGAGGGACAGTTTATCTCGATCGCATTAGATGACTCGAAGAGTCAAGAAGTTGAGATGGAGTATGGGGTGAAGCAGGAGATGATTGCTGATGATGAATGGCATTATTATGAGTGGGCGGTGGATGATGCGGCACAATGGCTTGCTTATACAGAATCGTCTAACGGTGAGATAGATGGGGCGACGATGTCGATCGATTCGGTTTTGCTTTACGGCGAGAAGGATAGTGTTGTGTATCTGGATGAGGTTGTGCATGACAGTGAGAAGAGTATGACGATACCGGAGCCGACGGCGCTGGCGGTGATGGGGATTGGTGGGATTGCTGCGATGCAACGTAGGCGATAAGGCTGCGGATGAAGGGGGAAATAAAAAGGAAAAGCAAAATGCTACGGCTACGGTCGTGGCATTTTTTATTGTAGGATGGTGGGATGAGTGAAGAAGTAAAAAAAGATTGGCGGAAAGAGATTGAGCGGTATGAATTGCCTTTGAATCGTGAGGATTTTAAGGAAGCGCTGTTGCAAGGATTAGGTCGAGCGAAGCTGCATGTGGAGCAGTATGGGGTAGAGGGGGTTGAGGATTTATTGGTTGGGCAGCCAATATGGGGATGTATGGGGAGAGGGTGAAAATCAATGGGATGAGTGGTTACTTGGAATGATCAAGAATGCAGGGCTTATTGATGCTTTAGCGAAACGATTACTTGCCTGGCATGAAGATTCAGATGATGGGTATGGATGGAATAGTTGCGGTATTGCTTCTTACTTGTATGAGCTTGGTTATACAGAAGTAAAAGACTGGTTGTATCGGGTTTTAGATAAAGATATGGCAAGTACGTATAGAAATTTCAGCGATTCATGGGAATGTGAGGATTTGCTGAAAATTGATGGTGAAAATGCGCTGATCTATATTTGCGAAAGGATGCCGGAATGGTATGAGAGGGAAAAGGATAATTGGGACTACATCAAGCAAGGTCAATATGCGATAGAAGTGTACGATGATTGGCATGGCAAGGGTAAGGCTATTCGTGTATTAGAAGCTTGCGAATCTGAAAATTCAGGTGTTAGGAAATATTTAGCGCAGTATCGAATAGAACGCAAAGAAGAGCAGGAAAGGGGAGAGGATCGTGAAGAGCGACATGAGCGGTGGGCTAAGGAAAAGAATATTGAGGATGTATTAGCTTGGTACAGAAGCGATCAGTCTTTTGAGGAAGGGTGTTACTGGTGTTTAATTTGGATGGGCACAGCGAGTAAAGCAGATTTGAATCGTGTGATGGATTTGATGCTGACTCGATATGAAGATGGTGATTTGGAACTGGCGGACTTCCAATACGTATTCAGATGGCCTGGGCTGCCACGATTTGATGATCGGATTATGACATGGCTTGAAGAAGATCGTGATGTAACGTTAGAGATGATTCATCAGGTGAAGCATCCAAAAGTTAGGGCGTATGCGATTGCGGAGATTGAGGGTGGATGTGAGTTGGATGAAGAGATATTGCGAGTGTTTAGCTGTAACTGGGAAGCGGGTGATGAGCGTGTGCTGGAAAAGCGCCTTTATGATGTAAAACAGGAGGATAGTTTTGGATGGGTGGGACTCTTTAACGGCCTCCAAAGGTTGACGGCGAGGTGGCATGAGCCGTCACTACTGACGCTGAAGAAGTATGCGTATCGATATGGCGGGTACTGGAAAGAACGCCGTAGTGCGGTGAAGGGGATTTTGTCGGTGGGGGATGAGGACCTGAAAGCTTGGGTGAGGGAAGAGGCGAAGCATGATGCGGCGGAGGCGGTTCGTAAACTGGTAAGTTAAGCAATTAGCGACTTTTATATCATTTTTTGAGAAGTACGTCTGGGAATAGATGGCTTTATCTATGCCATCAAAATAGGGGATTGTATTTATAGTTGTGGGTATACCCTGATGACTTTATACTGGGACTTTCGGCAAAAATTGAAAGCGCACTGGATGCGTCCTATTTTTATACATTCGTGACATTTATAGCGATATGTATGCATAGGAACGATTTTGAGGGGCTTTTCGGGTTGTTTGTGGGAAATGCGTGGGGGGATTGAGCGCCTGCGTTGAACCCCCTGTTGGGACAGTTTTGTTTTGGTGGAAGTGGTTCTGCTGTCGATGTGAAGTGTGGTGAGCGAAGAGATTCTTTATAAATGAAAAGTGAGGCCAGGTAGTTTGGAAACTGATAAACAGATAGCGGAAGCTGAGAGATTTGAGCCAGGGCTACGTGATTATCTGAAGTTTGCGATCCCGTCATTGTTCGGGGTGTTCTTATTCGTGATCCCGATCTGGGTGGAGAAGGTGAAGGATGATGGGGAGATCGTGAAAGAGATCACGTTGCCGGTGGCGTGGTTGGCGAAATGGCTGGATGGGGCGATGGGGAATCATCTTGAAGCCTTTACGATTGGGCTACTGATTTTTTCAGCAGTAATGACTTTGATTGTGAAGTTGACGAAGCCGAAGTGGGCAATGGGGAATGAGTTTTATAAAGGGCTGTTTAATGTTAATTGGTTCTGGGTGATCTCACGTGTGGTAGGTGCAATATTTGGGATCATGATTTTTTGGAAGATGGGTTATGAGCCAATTTACCATGATGATACGGGTGGAGTTGCATTCAATGATTTGGCTTCGTTTTTGGTTGTGATTTTTTTGTTTGCGGGGCTGTTTCTACCGCTACTGATAGATTTTGGTTTATTGGAGTTGTGCGGGACGTTGATGTCGAAGTTGATGCGTCCGTTGTTTACATTGCCGGGGCGATCTGCGATTGACTGTGCGGCATCATGGGTGGGCGATGGCACGATTGGTGTACTACTGACAAGTAAGCAGTATGAAGCTGGTTTTTATACGAAGCGCGAAGCTGTGGTTGTGGGGACGACGTTCTCGTTTGTGTCAGTGACGTTTACGATTGTTGTGATCGAGACAATTGGTTTATCGCATTTATTTTTGCAGAGTTACTTGGCGTTAACAGTTGCTGGTATTGCGGCAGCGTTTATTGTGCCACGTATTCCACCGCTGAGTTTGGTGAAGGATACATATTACCAGCGAGATGAGCGAACGGTCAGTGATGAGTTACCGAAGGATGTTTCGCTACTGCGCCATGGTATACATTTGGCGACAGAACGAGCACGTGAGGTTGAAGGGGCGAAGTCTGTGACGGTGAAGGGGGTACAGAATGTGATGGAGATGTGGTTGGGGATTGTGCCTGTGGTTGTGATGTTGGCGACGATTGCGAATATGGTTGCAAACTACACGCAGGTGTTTAACTGGATTGGTATGCCATTTGAGCCGCTGTTGAATATGTTGGGTGTGCCTGAAGCGGATAAAGCTGGTCAGATGTTTGTAGTTGGTTTTGCAGATATGCTGTTGCCCGCGATTTTGTCTGAAGGTGCAATTAAGAGTGAGTTTACACGGTTTGTGATCGGTACGGTGTCGTGCACGCAGCTGATTTACATGAGTGAGATTGGTGCGTTGCTGATGAGTTCACGCGTGCCTGTGCGGTTCTGGGAATTGGTTGTGATTTTCCTGGAGCGTACACTGATCACGTTGCCGATTGTTGTAGGGATGGCGTATTTGCTGGGAATTGGTAGCTGATACTAATCAAAGGATAGACAAACGCTGTGACTTCGGTCGTGGCGTTTTTTTATGTGTCTAAAGATTGCTTGTTGAGTTTTCGGAATTGGATATAAAGAATACCAACGTAGAGCATGCAATAGAGAATACGATGAAAAACCAGATAAAGAACCAATAAGCGATAAGAGCTGGTATTAAAAGGATTATGATGATGACGGATTCAGTGGAAATGAGCAACAATTCAATGATGAAGAAAAATGGAATAAAGATTAAGTCAATAAGGACGTGTCTATTCCACTTATGAGGGAGATGAAGTAAAAAATTGCAGAGATGATGCTGAGGAAGATGGACAGTGCGAAGTATTTCATAACAGGAATTACTTAGGAAGGTAGTAGTGATCGTCTGATTGTTCTTTGGCTTGGTTGTATTTACGACGGTGTAGTTGATAGAGAGCACACCCATATTTGTAGCCGAAGATGATTAGCAAGTTGCAGATTATTATCCAATAAGTAAATAATGAAATTGTTGTTACTGTGATAAACAAAATAGCGCGATGTGGATTGACACCAGAAAAACAAATATCGAGTACAAATATGAGTGGTGCAATTGGGATCTTGAGAATGCCAAACAGAACGTAGTTACCTAAGCCCATCATGATGACAGCCAGATAGATCGCTGAAATTGCAATGCCCAGCAATGTTCCAGTTATAAGATGCTTTTGAAGAAGAGTCATAGTCAATCTCTGATGTTTGCAAGGATTTAAGTTATAGGCCGTTTTTGTAAATGTGCTGAATATATAGGAAGATGAGGTAGAACATGCGGAAGATGACAATGATGATCGTGCTGACGATAAGCCAATAGATGAGCGCGAGTGGAATGAGTGGAACATAGCCGAAATTTGAGTCTGCATATTCAGAGAGATCTTTGCCAAGATAGACGATGGGGTAGAAAAGATATTCGATGTATGAGATATCGTAGCCTTTAACGTAAAGGTACCAGGTGACGATCGCGACAGCGATGCTGAGCAGGATTTGAGGGACGAGGTATCTCATTGCTAGCCGGAAGTTTGATGGTTTTGATTGCTGTGTTTTTTAATGATGACGAATGATGCGATTAAGCTGATCACGAGCCACATGAGAACAGCGAATGGGATGCCAGTGTAGATCCACTGCATGGGGTCTTGGTTTGAGTGATCGATGCAAAAATTCGCACAGATTAGAGCGGGGAAATTGATAATAGCAATGGCGACATTAACCACTGGGATGCATGCGAGTATGAATTGAATGAGTATCGCAATGCCGAAGATCTTGCCTGCTTTTAAGAAAAATTTGCCCCAGTGTATGCCCATATAAGTTATCGCCTCATTAATCGTAATAAGGTTTTATACAGGCGCAGTGATATTGTAGTTTAAAGCAATCGGAATAGCATTATGAAATTTAGTGAGCGGTGAATGGTGGCTGCTGAGTATCTGCTTGCAATTCTATGCGCTCGATTGAAGTTGCAAGGCGAGTATTTGGGTTCAGGTCTAGAACGATACCTGAGGTAACAGGGCTGACCGTTGCAACGTCGAACGGCGCGGGCATATTGGTGGTCATGTATGTAAGAACACGATCAACACGGCGGCCAAGCACAGAACCCGTCGGGCCACACATGCCAAGGTCGGTGATGTAAGCGGTGCCACCTGAAGGTGATGGGTGATCGGAGATGGAGCCATCACCTAAGGTTGGTGGAAGAATGCGTGCATCAGCAGTTGGCGTGTGTGTATGTGTACCAAAGACGCAAGACACGCGGCCATTGAGATACCAACCTAAAGCAACCTTCTCAGAAGTTGCTTCTGCATGCACTTCGGTGATGATGATCGCTGTCGGGTCATGACGTTTAATGTCGTCGATGAGCTGATCGCAGCATTCGAATGGATCTGAAGCGGGGAGTGACATGAAGATGCGACCAAGGACTGTGAAGACATAAATATTAGGAAGATTATCTTCAGGCGAACCAACGGAGAGTTTCATGTAGCGATTGCCGAGCGCTTTATGCGAAAGGTTGGCAGGGCGAATGATATTAGATTCGCGTTGGAGTGTAGGGATGATGTGGTTCTTTTTGTAGACGTGGTCGCCAAGTGTAAATGCATCGACGCCAGCTTTGACGAGTTTTTTATATAGATCGGGTGTGAGACCTGTGCCATTGGATGCGTTCTCAGCATTGGCAATAATCAGATCAGGTGAGTACTGTTCACGAAGAACGGGTATAGCTTGAGTAACGGCCTGACGGCCAGGTGTACCAACAATGTCGCCGAGGATTATGATTCGCATACATAGAGGATAGCGGGGGAGTAGGGGGTGTGTCGAATATATGAGTGGAGTGTTAACGGGGTATGTGCGATGATGAGATTGTCATGAAGAGGATTACGTGATGAATGCATTATTTCGGCTGCTAATGGGGGTTAAATTCGTGATTAAAATCGAAGGCGGACTTGTCGCGCGCGTTAAGGGAGAGGCTCCTGAGGAGTATTTAAAGGATGTGGAGAGGATCTGTGAGTTGTGGGGGATTGAGACGGGGATCATCAAAGGGGTCGGTCGAGGCGAGCGGATTGAGGTTGAGGTGGGGGGCGGAATCGACAAGCAACACGCGATGGCTTTTAAAAATGCGTGGCGTAACCCTTTATAAACGTCCATATATGACTGGGCCAAGATACTGAAAAGTGAAGATGTTGCGGACAGATGGGATGATGGTGAGGATTATAAGGTGTGGTTTGGGAAGAAGTTGGGGGCATATTGCGGGGATTTTTCGTGATTGGGATGACGAAATGGAAGGTGGAATGTAAGCTAGGGGTATGCGATGCCCTTATTGCCACGATAATAATGACAAAGTGATCGATTCTCGCGAGAGTGAGGGTGGGAAAGTTGTACGCAGAAGGCGAGAATGCAAAAACTGTGGTAAGCGGTTTAGTAGCCGTGAGCGTATCGAGGAAACAACACGTCTGACGGTGATTAAGAAAGATAAGAGCCGCGTACCGTTCGAACGAAGTAAGTTGCTGACAGGTTTGCAACGAGCCTGTTATAAACGACCTGTTCCAACCGAGGTCCTCACTAAGACTGTTGAGGAGATGGAGGAGCAGCTGCTCAATCGTGGCGAGCGTGAAGTTGAAAGCCTTGAAATCGGCAAGATTTTGGCTGAGAAACTCAAACGCATTGACGGTGTTGCATACCTCCGCTTCGCCAGCGTCTACATGCAATTCAAAGACCTCGACGACCTGATCGCCGAAGCTGAAGACATCAAACAACTCTCACCTGAAGAACAAGAAGGCATCGATCAAGGTAAATTATTCTGATTTAGCATGTACGCATTACGTGCAGCCTTTGATTAGACGCACCCCAAAATAAAACCATACGCAATTCAGTTCTAACCATATATTAGGACTGCCATGTGTTTATTATTGCATTTCCAGAGCCTAAACAAAGGTCCAAATAAGCGCGGTATCAAACGTAGAATGATCTGTCATATATGACAAAGTCAGGTAAGGGATGACCGCTACTCGGGAAAATACGATGTTCGTATAAAGTGTAAAAAGTACTGCAAAACTAGCGTTTTTTGTGGTAAATTGAGCATGTGAAGCATTTGAACTTAAAACGAAAAACATACGAATTCGTCTGATGATTCATATCTGATTTTGGGCCTATTATTAAGTAGTGCAGCAAATAAACAAAGCAGGGATGCATTTCAACGGGTGTCTCACACCTATCCGATACGTAATATAAGGATGGGTAAAACCAACGATGAATAACGTTCTATTTGTTGCGCGCGTTAAAAGGAGATACTTATGGCTACTGTTGGGAACATACTTGCAGACAAGGGTGACACGGTCATGACCATTGCATCATCAACAACCATTCTTGATGCTGCAAAAAAAATGAATGAACATGGCATCGGTGCACTGGTCGTTGAAGATGACACCAAAGTTGTTGGCATCTTTACAGAGCGTGACGTGTTAAGACGTGTTGTAGCAATGGGTGTTCAGCCTGACGTAGCATGCGTTAGCGAAGTCATGACAGATGAAGTGATCTGTGCACGTCCTGAAATGGACCTTGAAGAAGCACGCGGTATCTGCATGAAACGTCGTGTTCGCCACCTTCCTGTTCTAGATGAAGCAGGCAAACTACATGGCTTAATATCCATCGGTGACCTGAACGCTTGGGACCTTAGCGGACACAAGCGAACCATACACTACTTGCATGAATATCTATACGGCACTTAATGTATGCAATAAAAAAACGACTTAAACGATATACCCGTATCAAAATGATGCGGGTTTTTTTGATTTGTTTACCTGCTTCGTTTCTTAGTGATCATCGCTCATTGCTGATTATTACATAACAAGATGTGGATACATTGGGGGCAATTACCAATTTAAGCATAATTAAACATATGCGATCCGATTATCTTAATTCGAAATTTTTACCGTAAAGCACAAAACAGTCTTTACAGTTGTAAATCTAAGTTGTTTAAGGAGCTATCCGGTAGATAGATTATAAGAATTATGTGTACATAAGCGCGAAAAACGCTTGCAATGTACGATTTTCGTATCCTCTAGTATTCAGAAGTGACTGATATTAAAAAATTTATGTTGAACTTAGCGATTCAAGTATTGTAATCAGTAGGGGGTAGCTTTTATAATTAATGTGTGTTTTGTTTTGGTTTAGTTTTTTTAAACAATCGCATAGTTGCTTTTTAAAATGCCGTGTGCTACTTCCGGGCATGTTAAATTGAGATTGATTTCACGATCAGTGTCCCTTAAAGCTTGAACGATAAGAAACGATAGTTTTTTAAGGTCATTTCGTGCATTTCTAGAGTTGCTGTGTGGTTATTTAATGTAGAGGTTTGATACGTCATACCATTTCTTCAGATGGAGGTTTTTGCTGTGAATAAAACAGGAAAACATTTTCGCCTAAGATCAGCTTTCACGTTGATCGAATTGCTCGTAGTTATTTCAATCATTGCATTATTAATTGGCATCCTATTGCCCGCCCTTGGTGCTGCCAGACAAACAGCCATGTCTATCCAGTGTCTGAGTAATGTAAGACAAATTGGAATAGCTCAAGCAGCTTACATGGTTAGCTATAATGACCATTTTTTACCATTTGCAAATCCATGGCCTAGCCACTCAAATCCGAAATACTGGCCTGGTATTTTAGCTAGTGGTGGAATTATTAGCTCACCTGAGTTTTATGATTGTCCTTCTTTTGATGCTATTAATGCTGATTTTTTAGAGATTGATGATCTGACCCAAGCAGATGATCCACGTTGGTTTACTGCTCAATATGGTATTAGTTACATGCACACTGGATCAACACAGCGCATGTCCTATGTTAAATATAGCCAATCAGCCTTTAACGAAGGAATTTTCTGGGACAATGAAAGTGAAGACACTGTTCAAACCCCCAAAGCGGTCATGTTAAGAAATCCAACACAGACAGTAATTTTTGCTGATTCACAAAATACGACAGAGTTAGCTAGTACAGGTGATAGTGTTGGTGTATGCCGTATACGCGATTCATGGAATGACCCATTGGATGGTTATGAACGTACTGAAATACACCCGCGCCATAATGGTGATTCAGCCAATGCCGCATTTGCTGATGGTCATGGTGAAACTGTTGGATGCGAGTGGGAACCAGATGAATCACTTAATGGTTTGCCAAATGACCAAAAGTATAGTGCTTATGCTGTTGGATCTTTTGGTGACTGGGCCGATGATTGGTATGCCCCATGGAATAGTGGTGGTACCCCAACAGAAACCCTTTGGGGCGATTGGCGCTAATTTAGCTCATATAACAATAAAAATAG
This sequence comes from Planctomycetota bacterium, assembly GCA_016350165.1. Classification (GTDB taxonomy): domain Bacteria; phylum Planctomycetota; class Phycisphaerae; order Phycisphaerales; family Phycisphaeraceae; genus Poriferisphaera. Next base: position 2,468,915 of record CP066225.1, read on the forward strand.
CTGGTCTTCGGATCAGCTTTTTTTATTGCCCAAATTCAGTCTCCCAAATAGCTATTACATCACACATATCTACCAAATCTGACAATTTCGCCACGCCACTACCCATCCATGCGAACTCAAGACCTAAAGCTCTTGACGACTCTACATACGCAGGTTACTTTCAAGTCGTTAAGCCTGATGAACCAAAAATTTATGACAATTTCACAGGCTTGATCAGATGTTTCATCTTTATTGCTATCTTCGCAATCTGAAACCTCTGCTTAACCGGATTTTGGGCAAAACGAGTGCCCGAGGATGGACCATGAGTAGCTATATCTTAGATCTGATCGGCTGGGACTTCGCACTTGGTACCGGTATGGATGCTGTCATCTTCTTCGGCATCGCGGTCTTCGCCACACTGCTCTTCATGTTTCGTATGGCCATGATGATGCTTGGCGGCGATGGGGGTCACGCTGACCTCATCGGTGGCGACGCTCTCGACGCTCACGACCTCGACGCTATGGACACAGGTGAGTCCTTCAATGCGTTCTCACTCCTCTCCATCACCGCATTCTTCATGGGCACCGGCTGGATGGGCCTCGCTGCTAGAGCAACCTTCGGTCTTGGCGGAGCCGCTAGCATCGCCCTTTCCGTCGTCTTCGGCATCAGTATGATGCTACTCGCCTCCTTTGGCATCATGTACGTCAAACGACTCGAAGGCACAAACGAATACGACGTCAAAACAGGCATCGGCCGAACCGCTAAAGTTTACCTCACCATCCCCGGCAAAGGCACCGGCATGGGCCAAATCGAAGTCACTATCTCTGGCAGACGAAAAATCATGAGCGCCATGACCAACGGCGATGACCTCAAAGCTTTCGACCTCGTCCGCGTTGTCAACGTCGGCGATGATCAAGTCATGTGGGTTGAAAAATGTGGTGCAGGCGAAGCCGTTCAATCATAAAGATACTTTGTAATTCTTGAGCAATAGGTGGATTCAACTTTGAATCCCAAAAAATAAATAACCGGGTGCGCGGCTAAACTGCGCTCTCAATTTCTTTAAGGAGCGATTTATGGGTTTACTTATACTGGGTGCGAACGAAGCGATTCTCTTCGGCGTCATCGGCGTCGTCTTGATGATCTTCCTGTTCATCGCAATGTACGCTGCGACACGTTACAAACGCTGTCCGTCTAATAAGGTGTTAGTCGTCTACGGCCGCACTGGTGGCGATCGGACCGCCAAATGTTTACACGGTGGTGGCGCCTTGGTCATGCCTCTCATTCAGGATTACGCATACCTGAATCTCGAGCCAATGACCATCGAAATCGACCTCACCAATGCTCTTTCCAAAAAGAACATTCGCGTGAACGTCCCTTCAACCTTCACTATCGGCATCTCAACCGAACCAGATATCATGAACAATGCTGCCGAGCGTCTGCTTGGTCTCACTGAGATCGACATCGCTACGCAAGCTCGTGACATCATCCTCGGCCAAATGCGTCTGGTTATCGCGACACTCACGATTGAAGAAATCAACCAGGACCGTGAAAAGTTCCTCGGCCTCGTCAACCAAAACGTGAACAGCGAACTCATGAAGGTTGGCCTCGAAGTCATCAACGTGAACATCCGTGACATCACCGACGAGTCTGGATACATCGACGCAATCGGCCGTCGCGCTGCCGCCGAAGCGATCAACACCGCTAAGGTCGAAGTCGCAGTCGCTGACAAGCAAGGTGCCATCGGCGAAGCATCTGCAAATCGTGAGAAACAAGTTCTCGTCGCAGAACAAGTCGCTCAATCCAACATGGGTCAGAAGCAAGCCGAACGCGATCAGCGTATCAAAGTCGCTGCACTTGAAGCCGACGGCATCGCAGGTGAAGCAAACGCTGAACGTTCAAAACAAATCGCTGTGGCTGAACAAACCGCCAAAGCTGTCCAAGGTAAGAAAGCTGCCGAAGCGCAGCAGCGTATCGAAGTCGCAACACTCGAAGCTGGTGCAGTCGAAGGCGAAAACAAATCGCAGGCTGAAATCGCCGACTACAAAGCGACCCTCGAAGAACGCAAAGCTGAAGCGAAACGTCGTGGTGAAGTTGCAACCGCAAACGCAGCCAAAGACGTTCTCGAAGCTGAAAAAGCTCAGGAAATCGCTCGACTCGAAAAGGAAGAAGTTGCTCGCCAAATGATCGAGCAGCGTAAAGTCGAAATCAACGCTGAAGCCGAAGCCGAACGTCAACGCCGTATCGCCAAGGGTGAAGCCGACGCGATCCTCGCTAAGTACACCGCTGAAGCTGAAGGTATGCAGAAGGTTCTCGAAGCCAAAGCCGAAGGTTACAACAAACTCATCGAAGTTTGTGGCGACCGCAAAGACCTCGCTCCTTCATTACTCATCATCGAAAAACTTCCAGAACTCGTTGCCGAACAAGTCAAAGCTATCCAGAACCTCAAGATCGACAAGATCACTGTCTGGGATTCAGGCAATGGTGGCAACGGTTCAGGCGATGGCGAAAGCGTTCCAACCGGCTCGACCGGCAACTTCCTTCGTGGCCTCATGGGTGCTCTGCCTCCTATGCATGAGTTAGCTCAGCAAGCTGGCATCGACCTGCCCAAAGTCCTCGGCCAAGTTGCTGATACAAAGCAAAATGCCGACAGCCGCACAACCTTCGAAGCCGTCCCTGTCGATGGCGATGAAGCAACCGACGCATAAACTCACCTCATCATTAATGCTAAAATTAAAGAGTGCCCTCAACGGGGCGCTCTTTTTTATTTCCCTCACCACGGACACGCAACATGAAAACCAAAGCCATCATGAACTGGAGCGGCGGCAAAGATTCCTCACTCGCACTCCATAAAACGCGCCAAGACCAATCCATCGAAATCGTCGCACTACTCACCACACTCAACAAGCAATACGCCCGCGTCAGCATGCATGGCACCACCGAAACCCTCCTCGATGCTCAAGCCAAAGCGATCAACCTCCCACTCATCAAAATCTACATCCCCGAAGACGCAACCATGCAAAGCTACGAAGCCGCCATGTCCAAAGCCATGAACGATCTCAAAACCCAAGGCGTCACACTCTCAATCTTCGGCGACATCTTTCTCCAAGACCTCAAACAATACCGTATCAACAAACTCAAAGAAATCGGCTTCGATGCCCATTTCCCCCTATGGAAAACCGATACAACCACGCTCGCGCAGCAATTCGTACAAGATGATTTCAAAGGCATCACAACCTGCGTTAACGCACAATCCCTCGGCAAAAATTACATCGGCCGTGAAATGAACTCAGACTTCTTCTCATCACTCCCATCAAACGTAGACCCCTGCGGCGAAAACGGTGAATACCACTCCTTCGTCTACGCAGGACCGCACATGCAATCCCCCCTCACCATCAAAAAGGGCGACACCGTCTATCGCGAATATAAAAGCCCCGAAAAATCAGACTCAAACGAACCCAACCTTCAAATGGGCTTCTACTACTGTGATCTATTACTCGATTAGACTTACTTCTCTTCAACATCAGGCAAAACAAAAGCAAACGTGTGCGCAGAATCAACATACAACTTCGCATCATCAACTGTCTCTACAAAAAAAATGTCGTAATAATCAAACCGATGCCCTGTTATCTCACTGATCGCTCGCTGCGAATCACGCTTACACTTCTCACGAAACTCACGATCAGTCTTCGATCTTTCTCGGATCTTCCCGATCGTTTCCATAAACTCTGTATATGTCCAGTCAGCATTAATAACCATCGTCTAACCCTCCATTAGATAGAACCAACTCACCCTACACCAATTCTGGCAACACAAACGTCAACGTATTAGGCGAATCCGTATATAACTTCGCCTCCCTAATGTCATCCAAAAAGATCACATGATGCGTCTCATACGGATGACCCGCAACCTGCTCAATCGCGCTGTGAGGAGACGACAAACACTTATGACGAAAATCACGATCCAAGCTCGCCCTTCGGCGAATATCGTTGATCGTCGTCATGAACTCCACATACGTCCAGTCTGCATTACGTACCATAGCCACACTCCTTTCAACCCCCAATCCTATGCCCACAACCCCATATCCTCATCAAACCATCGGGGTTAATGCCCATTGGAGCCTCCCCCACCAACCCCATAAGTCGTTTTTAAACAACGAATAACACCAAATCACCCTTCTAATCATTTCTTAATTTGACAAATCAAAGTAAATAGATTGATATATCAAACTATTATTCTTTAATCTTTCGGAGTGCCCAAAATGGTTGAACCCAAATCATCCGCCATCTTCATACCCGCCGCCGCCCTACTGGTTCTCGCCCCAGCTCTCACCGCTGAGTTGGCCCAAACCGACAACAACCCTGCCGCCTCTGCCAATTTCGCAATCGCTGATCAGTTCCAGCAGTGGTATCAAAACGAACAGGACTACCTCGCTTCTAAAGGGATCGAAGCTGCCGCAAGTCTAACCGTTGATTATTCAAAAAATCTCATGGGTGGTATCAGCACCCGCCGTGATGCCTTACGTTCTCTCTTCGATCTTTCCATCACTTTTGATCTCGAAACAATCGCGCAAATTAAAAACGCAACTTTCTTCATCGATGCCTATTCAATCAACGGTGACGATGGCAGCGAAGTCCTCACCGGCGACGCGCAAGCATTCTCAAACATCGACTACTCAGACAACCGCACACAAATCGCTGAAGCATGGTTCGAGCAGACCATCGGCAACTTCGCATACAAGCTCGGCAAGATTGATGTTAACGGTGACTTTGCTTTCGTCGAAAGTGCAGGTGAATTCATCAACTCATCAGCGGGCTTCAGTCCCACCATCATAGGCTTCCCAACTTACCCCGAGACAGCCTTCGGCTTAACACTCAAACTCCTCCCCTCTGAGGAGTCACCTTACTTCGCATCACTCGGCATCTATGACGGCTCAAACTTGCGCGGTATTCGTACCGGCCTTCGTGGTCCTTCGAGTTTCATCGACAACGACTCTGACCTCTTCCTCATCACCGAAGCCGGCATACAATGGACAGTCCAAGACCAACTCGCAGGCCGCTTCGCCATCGGCGTTTGGCGATACACCGGTGACATTGAATATCTCAGTAAAATCGGCCACGACAACAACACCACCGGCTATTACGGTCTCATCGAACAACAACTCTACAATGAAAATGATACTGAAAATCAAGGCTTAAATGGTTTTATTCAGTTCGGCGTCGCTGACAAAAACGTTGCAGAAATAGATCGCCACGTCGGCGCAGGCCTCGTCTACACAGGTCTACTACCCAATCGCGACGACGACTCAATCGGCCTCATGGGGTCATACATCCGCTTAAGCAATCCCGCAGGTGTTTTGGAAGATACAGAGTTTGCTGCAGAACTTTTCTACAAAGCGCAGCTCACACAAAACTTCAGCATCAAACCCGACATTCAATGGATCGCCAACCCCGGCGGCATCGATGGTAACGACGCACTCGTCTCAACACTGCGTGCAGAAATCAGTTTTTAAGGTGAATGCGTTTCAATAAGCGCATTTAAAAAGCTCATGCTTCGATTGCATGAGCTTTTTTATTTTCTTACTTATTCATTTCACGCACACTATTCTCAATGTGCGTCACAATCATATCCAAAAACTCTTCTGCAATAACACGGTATCGTGGCAAATCATCATAAATAAAATTATGAATAAAGAATCCGCCAAAGAACATATCTATCGTTCTCGCAATATGATCCTTTTCTTCAGTTGGCAAATTTCCACCAACATAACCAAACAATATCTCTGTCCATTCAGCCATTGAACGGTCCAAGTACGCCTGCATCACACCGCGTATCTCAGGATCGTGAACCGACTTACTCATAAAATAAAACAACGCAGCAAAAACATCACGGTGTTTCTCTAATGCTCGAATAGACGTATCGCAAGTATCATAAATATATTCCCACACATCCTTATGTTCGCGACTACGTACCTCATTCTCCATCTGATCCACCAAATACTTCAGCACACTCAACTTCACACGATCCATATTCGGGAAATGATGAAACAACGTACCTTTGCTGATCCCCATCACCGAACACAATCGCCCACTTGTTAGTGAGTCCATACCTTCAGCCGCTAGAATACCCATCGCTGCCTGTGCGATTTCCAATCTCATACCTTCTAACGGCTTCTTCGCAAGCATTTCACCTTCTTGCTTCTCTGTCATAGCCATACTCCAATAACACTCCAATCTCGATAACTAGTTGGAAAACAACTAATTACGCATTCGACCGATCGATCGAATTGCAAATTGTAACACGGATATCGCACCAATCAACGTTTATTTACCCCACGAGCGCCGCTGTAATCCTATTCGCACAAAAATGTTCGATCCCTCACATCAATCAATCGACTTTTTGCTCATTCTCTGAATGTACACCGACCTTCCCTAGGGCACTTGGGAAGGTCGGTACTCGAGGGGAGTTCTAATGCGCCAAACGTCCGGACGCTCTATGAGTTAGTGACGTTCAACAGTTCGCGGTTGATCTATCAATTGAAAATTCTTTATGCAATGTAATCTGCTATTCATACTGACGAGTCATTCAATGATGCGCATTAAAAAAGCTCACGCCGAAACGTGAGCTTTTTGCTTTATCAGTCGGGGTTCTAACCTTTGATTAGCAGAACGCATTTTAATGCGCAAATGATTTTATTGACTAACCATCAATTAGAACATTGCAGACTCGATTAGAGTGCTGCGATGACCATGTCGCCGATTTCGGTTGTTGAGTAACCGGAACGGTCGAGGCGTTTACCTGTGAAATTGCTTGTGACTGACTGTACTGCCTTCGCGATACGTTCGCCGGCTTTGATCAGCACATCATCATCTTTCTTGCGGCCAGACTCTTGCAACAACAATGCGAGTGAATCGATCGCTGCGAGTGGGTTCGCTTTGTTTTGACCTGCAATGTCAGGTGAAGAACCGTGTACCGGTTCAAACATTGAAGGATTGTTGTTGTCCTTATCAGGGTTGATGTTACCTGATGATGCGATACCCATACCACCTGCGATCGCTGCGCCGAGGTCGGTGATGATGTCGCCGAACATGTTCGGTACGACAACAACGTCGTAAACTTCTGGCTTTGTCGCCATATACATGCAGCATGCGTCAACGTGATGATAATCACGTTCGATTTCTGGGTAATCAGCCTCGCCAACTTCATTGAATGCACGGAACCAAGTGTCGCCACAGAATGTGAGGACGTTAGTTTTGTGTACCAATGTTAAGCGGCCCGGGTAGCCCGCTGCTTTACGAGCGCGAGCGAGATCGAACGCATAACGCACACAGCGCTCAGCACCGAAACGTGTTGCGATCATTTCTTGTGTAGAAATTTCATGCGGTGTGTTTTTGCGAGCTGTGCCGCCGTTGCCACAGTAGAGGTCTTCGGTGTTCTCGCGAACGCAGACGAAGTCGATGTCTTTTGGCGTTTTGTTTGCGAGAGGTGTTTCGATACCTTCGTAGAGTTTCACTGGGCGAAGGTTGATGTACTGATCGAGATCGAAGCGCATCTTGAGGAGCAGGCCCTTTTCGAGGATGCCTGGTTTGACGTCGGGGTGGCCGACGGCGCCGAGGTAGATGGCGTCGTAGTTTTTGAGTTCTTCGATGTCGGCGTCGGAGAGTACTTCGCCGGTTTTCATGTAGCGTTCACCGCCGAAGTCGAAATCTTTGGTGGTGAAAGTGAAGTTATCGAGTTTGGAAACAGCTTCGAGGACTTTGAGACCTTCAGCTACAACTTCTGGGCCGGTACCGTCACCGCCAACGATGGCGAGGTTGAGTGTCATGATAGTGAATCTCCGATTGATTAGTGTCAGCTTCAGATCGCGATTCGGGCGACTGAGCGGGGATTTTTATGATTTAGATCATATTAGGAGCCACATTTATAACAGGGATGAGGGGTTAGGGGCAAAATTGGGGTGGTGGATGGGAGAGGCGTGGCGGAATTGGGGCGGGTTTTTGGTGCTGAGGTGAGGATTGGGGGTAGGTTGTTGAGGGGGTGTGGGTGAGTCTGCGGGTGGCGGGTGTGAGGGAATGGGGGATGGGCGGCGCGCACGATTTGGGTGCGGATTGGGATTTTGGGGGCTGCTGAAATGGGTGGATTTTGGATTTTTAAGATGAGCGATATGGTCAAATAGATGATTGAAAATGTGAAATTTGATTTGGTAAATGGGGATTGGAGAGTGTGAGGCGGGGTGCGGGGTTTGAGCGTTGCGCTTTTGAGAGGGGGATTTTGCGTGTTTGTGCGCGCAGGAGCGCGGTTTTGCGCACAAAAGCGGTTTTTGAAGGTTGGAAATGGCTCGTTTTTGGCTAAAAACGGTCGAAAATAGTGAGAAATGAGCTGAAAATGGCCCAAAATGGGCGATTTTTGATGGTTTTCGGTGTGGTGAATGCGTGAATGTGCGCGCGGTTCGTGTAGTTGATAGGTCAAGAATGCAGGGTGGGGTGTGAGGAGAAGGGGGTGGTTGTGCGGGGCTTGAGTTGTTTCACTCGAGCGTATTGTGGTTGTTGGTGTGTGGTTGGTGATGAGTTGTTCCACAAAAAACGTGTCGTTGCTTGGGAAGTGGTCAGAGAGTCGTTGTGGCACTGGAACGTATCGTTGCACCCCCGCACCGGCGGTGCGGGGCTTGGGTTTCACTTGAATGTTTCGATGATTGGGGTGATAGGTGCTACTTAAGCGTATCGCTGGTTGGTGGGTGTTTAGGGGAGGGCGCGATGTTTTACTAAAGCGTATCGTTCGCTGTCTCAGTGCCTGTGGGTTTGGGAGAGAAGTTTTCACTTGAACGTATCGTTAGTTGTCTCGGTGGTAGAGGAAGTAGAGATCGTTTCACTAGAGCATGTTGTTGGTTGTGCAGGTGGTACCGAAATGTATCGTCTTACTGTTGTTGAAATGGATTGTGTTTTTACGCAAGTGTGATTCGATCGTTAGAGAGGTGAATGATTGTTTCACGTTAGCGTATCGGTGATTGAAGCGATGAATGAATCTGTGGTTAGTTGGGTTGGTGGGAGATAATGCTACGGCATTTTGGATAGTTGATGCAGCCGAAGAATGTTGAGCCTTTGTGTTTTCCTTTTGTGCTGGTGCGCAGGACCATGGTTGAGCCACATTTGGGGCATGGGGGTGGAGATTGAATTTGAGTTGAGGTTTGTGTGGCAGGTTGGGGTTGAGGTTTTTGGGTGTTCGAGGTGGTAGGTGTGGGGATTGATTGTTGCAGGTTGGCTTCTTCTTGTGGGAGTGCATCAATGAAAGCGTGTGCTTGTTGGAGAGGGGTTTGGCTAATGTCTTGGGATGAGATGAATTTACAAACGTTTTGTAATTCCGTTTTCGTGAAAGCTGGCTGACGTTTTTTAGTGTTTTTGTCTACGCTATCGGCGACGAGGAAGCTGAGTGCGGAAGCTTTTTCGGTGCGATGTTGTTGTTCTATTTCTTCGGGAATGAGATCCATAGGGCGAAGATGTTTTTCGATGAGTTTCTTACCTTGGCCGGTGATAATGGCATCGAATGAGATGGCGATGTAATGTTTTGTCTGGATGGCTCCTCGATAATGTTTTTGTAAGCCAATGATTTTGCCCATGAACTGTTTTACGTTGTTGTCGAGTAGTTCGTAGAGGATTGCTTCGTGTCGTCGGCTTTGTTCGAGTGGTGATTGTATGCCAATGTATTTTCTGCCGTAGACACGAGACCACTGGCCATGCTTGTTGATATTGATTTTGTGACTGACGGATTTTGTTTCGATGAAGAAAGCGCTCCACTGAGTCAGTATGAGGTGATCGATTTGGGTGGTCAGTCCACGGTTTTCAACTTTGAGGTTATTGAAGATCATGAAATCAGGGTCGCCGCCGAAACGAACGTCGAGGTAGTAGGCCATTTGTTTTTCGGCGTGGATGCCTGCGAGGTGGGCTTTGGCGAGTTTGGTTTGGTCGAGTGTGAGTGTCTGGGAATCTAATAGATGAGACCACTCTGCGATGGCGAGATCGTAGTTGACGTCTTTATAGATCATGTTTGGCCCCTCCCGAAATGCTGCTGTGGAACTGGTTTTAGGTAATGATTTGGGCAATCAATCATAGCAGGGTTTGAACTGGTATTGAATAGATTTCAATCGCTAGGTGGGGTGATGATGAAGGTGTTGGATTGGGCGGTGATGGGGGTTGTGATTGTTTGTGCTTTTGGGAGTTGGGTTGCGTTGCCGAGGTGGGGGACGAACTGAGTGTGTACGAGGAAGTCGGCGATGATGCGGTATTGCTGGTTGGGGTGTACTTTGGGCCAGTCGGGGTTGATGTTGAAGTAGAGATAGGACGAGGCGAAATGAGATTCGCGTTTATGGTTGGGTGGGATAGTCAGTGGTAATGAGACTGGGATTGGTGCGGGGATGGTTTTGGTGCGCACTGAAACGAGTTTTAGGGATTTGATTTCGAGTTTGATGTATGAACGGCCAATTGTGTTCTTAGCTTCGATGAAGAAATCGAGTGGGGTTTGGTATTGGATTTGTTTTGGGGTGTTGATTTTGTAGGTGGTTGCGTGTTTGGTGATGGGGGCTGCGAATTCGTAGAGGTCTGAGATGGGAAGATGGTTGAAGGGGCCGTAGGTTAGGAGTTGGAATGCTTGTTGAGATGGGATGTAGTTGAAGGGACCAACTCGAATGAGATTGGTTGCACGTTCATCTTTGCGGTCGTTTGGGTATTCGGTTTCGAGAATTTGGAATGCGAGCTTGAGTGATTGTTTTTCGGTTTGGTATGAGATGCGACGGAAGGGGATGGGGCGTTTTTGTTTGGTTTTGGCAGCTAGTGGGAGGTTGTTGTAATGTTTGAGTTGCTGCTGCTCGGATTTGGGTTTGTTGTTTTTGTAGCCATGGGTGTAGAACCAGTAAGCAGCACCATGAATAAAACTTGAGTTGGGATTGGCGAGGAGTTTGAGTTGCAGTTGCTCCATGCGGTTCCAGTTTTCGTCGGTGACATGTTCGCGAGCGATGAGTGGTTTTATGAATTGATCGTAATTGGATTCATAGTATGAGGTGAGGAAGGGATGATTGGGGTTTGATTCGAAGAAATTGAGAGCGGCGGAGGCGACGGCGTTGCCTTGGGATATGGTGAGTGGTTTATTTTTGTGGCGTTGGGAGAGTTCGTGGTAAACCAAGTCGGGGTTTGATGAGAGGTAATAGTGGTTGAGTTCGAGGGTAAGAAGCCAAATGGGTTTGTGTTGGTTGAGGTCGTATTCTTTGTAGCGAATGGTGAAGAGAGTGGCTGTGAAGAGGGCAGAGATGAGGAAGATTGTGGAGGCGATTGTGATGTTGCGTGAAGATCGGGTTCGGTTGCCTATGCGGATGGATGGGGGGAGTTTACAGTCGGGGCAATGTGTGGGAGGTGTGGCGAGGGTTTTGAAGTTGTAATGGCAGCTGCGACAGTGGGTGAGACGATAAGGGCGGTGGTGTGTGATGAAGATGTAGATGAGTGAAGCGATTGCGAGGTAGTTGAGGATGGTGAGGAAGATGTTTTGTGAATCGATGGCGATGGGTGTGATGAGGATAATGAAGATGATGAGAGAGGTTGTGATGAAGGCGGAGGCGCGAGGCGTGCGTATTGGTTTGGTGGAGGTGAGGTTGTGGCCACATTCGGGGCAGTTGGTGAGAGGGTCGGGGAGGCCGGTGAGGTCGTAGTTGCATTTACGGCAGAGTGGGTGGCGATCGATGCGCTTACCTCGGATTAAACGAACGAGGTAGAAGAGGGTGATGAGAGTGATGATGCTGTTGATGATGAGCCAATGCATGGGAGAGCCGGAAGTTAAGGGGGTTGTGTGAGGGGTTATTTGAGTGAATTGGGGAGGTTGTCGTAGTAAATGGTTGGGAGGTTATTGGCTTTGGTCGTGTCGATGGTTTGTTTGGACCATGCGGGTGAGGTGTCGGGTGAAAATTTGAAGAGGCCGAGGTCGCCGGAGTAGGTGTAGAGGGTGGGTTCCTGATAATAGAAATACCAGCGTGAGAAGTTGGACCCGAGGTTGTCGCTTAGGAGGGTCTGTTGAGTTTTTGAGTCGAGGATTGTGAATGTGACGAGATGCCCGTTGCCGTCGGGTGTGAGTTTGATGTTGAGGGTGTATTTTTTGTTGTTGAGTTTGAATGTGCCGGGGTATTTGATGATGGCGTTGTCGGCGTTTTGCTGAAGCTTGTTGAACTGGCGTTGGGTGGAGATGAGGTTGAATGCGAGTATGAAGAGGAAGAAGAGTGTGATGGCGATGATGAAAATGCGGAGGTATTTAGGCATGTTAAATCCGGAAATTTTATGGATGTTGCTACGGCTGCTGGGTTTTATTGTAAGAAAGGAGGGATTGGGTGTGAAGAGGCGGAAATTTTGTTGCAAATGATAACGTGAGGGTTGCTTGGATGGGAAAAGATGGGATGATGTTATTATAGTGCTTATGCTATATAATATAATTGGGCGTGAAGGAACGGCTATTGGTTTGAGTTACAGGTACTGGATGTGTGCTGGGGGTGGGATCAGGTTTAGATTGGATGAATTGAAATGAGGATGGACATGATAAGCAAGCGAAGTGGTTTGTTGGCGATGTCGGCGGTGGTTGGTGGGAGTCTGTTGTTGGGACAGGGTGAGGTGATGGGAGCTGAGGGGAGTGGTGGTGAGGTGGTGAGGCCGAATGTTTTGATGCTGGCAGTGGATGACTGGAATGATTGGTTGCCGGCGTTGGGTGATAATCGCGCGATTACGCCGAATTTGGATCGGTTGGCGGCGCGTGGCGTGACGATGGCGAATGGTCATAGTCCTGCTGTATATAGTGCACCGTCGAGGACGGCGTTGATGACGGGGATGAATGCGACGACGACTGGGATTTATCACGATCAGATTTTTTATGTCGCTGATCCGAGCATTGAGGATTTGCCGCGGTACTTTAAGAAGCATGGATATAAGACGGTTGGTGCTGGGAAGATATACCATCACATGCCGGGATGTATTGATATGCGGAGTTGGGATGAGTACTTCGTATGGAATCCTGTGAATAAGAAGAATGGTTGGTCGTACGAGGCGTGGGCACCGAAGACGGGGTTGTTGCCGAAAGAGTTACCGGTGAGTGAGGTGGGCAAGAATATCTTGTCGAAGGGCGTGTCGAAGGTGATGCCTACGCACTGGATGGATTTTGGTGTGATGCCGAATGATCTTGAGCCGAAGATGGCGGACACGATTACGACGGACTTTGGTGCGAAGTTTTTGAAAGAGAAGCATGTCGATCCGTTTTTCTTGGCGGTTGGGATTTATGCGCCACATAAGCCGAACTATGTGCCTGAGAAGTATTTTGATTTGTATCCGCTGAATAAGATTGAGGTGCCGGAGTTTGGGCCGAGCGATCCGACGGGGAATCAGTGGACCGAGAAGTTGCATAAGGTGATTACTGAGACGCCTGACGGGGCGAAGAAGGAGATACAGGCGTATTTGGCGGCAATCAGTTATGCGGATGCACAGTTGGGTAAGGTTTTGGATTCGCTTGAAGCAAGTGAGTACTTTGAGAATACGATTGTGGTGTTGTGGTCGGATCATGGGTATCACCATGGGGAGCATCATCGCTGGATGAAACATACGCAATGGCAGAGAACTTCGCATGTGCCGTTTATCTGGGCGGGTCCGGGGATTGCGAAGGGTGAGAAGGTTGAAGGAACGAGAAGTTTGTTGGATATCTATCCGACACTAGTCTCGATGGCGGGGTTGTCTGAGAACTCGAGGTTGGAGGGTGTTGATATGAAGAATGATCTTGCGAATCCGAAGGGGGCGGAGGATCGTGAGGTGTTGGTGCCGTTGGCGGATGACCACATGGCGGTTGTGAATCAGAAGTGGCGATACGTGGTGAGGGGGAAGGGCGAGTTTCTGTATGATCTGACGAATGATCCTCAGGAGTTTGTGAATCTTGCGAAGGATATGAAGTACGCGAAGGTGAAGGCGGAGCTGAAGAGTAAGCTGCCTGCGAATGTGACGAAGGAAAGCGACGAGCATCGGCCGATGAGTATGATTTTGAAGAAGCATAAGGATGAGACTTATGAGTGGAGGCCGAAGCCGAATCAGAAGTAGTGAATGAGAAAGAAGATGTTAGAGAGAACCTCCTGCTTGCTAGGAGGTTTTTTTGTGGACGGTGTTGGTTATGATTGAAGTATGGATAAGAAGAAGGTTTTGTTTTTGCAGGGATATGACGGGGAGTCGCATGGCGCGTTTTTGCGTGGGTGGATGAAGGGGAGTGGTTATGAGGTGATTGGGCTGACGCTGCCGGGGTATGGGTGGAAGTGGCGGATGCGGCATAGTGGGGTGAGCTTTGCGAAGGTGGTGAGAGAAGTTTGGGGTGGTGAAGTGTTTGGTCATGAGGGTGATGATGAGTCGCAGGTTGAGGTGGTGCGGTTCGTTGATGGGGAGGTTGTGAAAGGGGAGTTGGGGAGAGAGGATTTGGAGGCAGTGGTGGGTGAGGGATGTGTGGTGGGGACGTCGATGGTGAATATGGCGGATTTTTTGGCATGCTTACCTTCGGAATGGGGACGCGTGGGGTGCGCGCAGTATTTTCATGAAAATCAGTTTGCGTATCCGTTTCGAGCGGAGCATAAACATGTGGGGGATGTGCATTATGGACTATCGCAAGTGATCAGCGCTCATGCGGTTTTGAGCCGAGATGGGAAGGTGATGTTTAATTCTGAGTTTAATCGCGACTCGCTTGTGAAGGGGTTTGGTGAACTTTGTTCGAAGGGGGCGAAGTTGAAGTATGGGGACTGGGGTTTTATGGGTGATGAGATTGAGAAAGCGGGGATCGTTGTTGGGCAGGGAACTGATGCGCGGCTAATTGGGGAAGTGACGCGCGGGGTGAGAGATGATGAGGGTGAGGGTGAGGTGCATTTTGTTTGGGCGGGACGGTGGGAACATGATAAGCGGCCTGAGATGTTTTTTGATGCATTGAAGGTTTTGGATGAGAAGGGGTTGCGGTTTAAGGTTTCGGTTTTGGGTGAGAGTTTTGGGAAGGTGCCGGGGTGTTTTGGGGAGGCTAAGGAATGGTTAAAGGGAAGGATTGTGAAGTGGGGGTATCAGGATGAAGTGTCGGATTATTGGCGCGGGTTGGGTGAGGGGGATGTGTTTGTTTCGACTGCGGACCATGAGTTTTTTGGTGTGTCGGTTGTTGAAGCGGGGGCGGCGGGTTGTGAGCTGGTTTTGCCTCGGGGATTGGCGTATCCAGAGATATGGGGAGAGTGCGAGCATGAGGGTGTTGATTTTTATGAAGATGAACAGGGTTTGGTGGATGTGTTGCAGCGAAAATGTGAGCAAGGTTCACATGTTAGTGAGAAGGTGAGAGAGATTGCGATGCGATATGAGTGGGAGAATATTGTTCAGCAGATGGATGAGTTAGTTGGATGTTGAAGGACTCATATCGATGGTGATGTAAACCATTTTGTCGTCGGGAAGCTGATCATCAATAAGGATTGAGACGGGGTTGTTGTTTCTGTTTTGGTATTGGTAGAAACGGAATTTGGTGATGAGGGGTTGGTTGGTTGGATCAGTGAGCGTCCATTGGTTGTAGGGGAGGGTGAATGAGTCAGTGCGTGGTGTGAGTGACTTGAGAGTTGGCTCGCTTTCAATCCAAATTTTGATCTGCTCGGCAGTGGTTTGGAATTGATAATTGAAAACGTGATGTTTTTTGCGATCGAGGAAAAAATAGAGATGGGTGGTGTCTTGAAGTGGGATGCGATCGAGGTTGGTAAGCATGCCGACACCTGGCGTATGTCGATAGGTCACGTGCGGGTAGGAAACTTCTTCGTATTTTTTGGTATATGGGTATGCGTTATTTAAAGCCTTTGAGGAGGAATAGATGAGTGCGGCAATGAGGATGAGGGGTGTGAGGATGGTGATGGTGATGATTAGTAACATGCGTTTCATGTTTGGCCTTGGGTTATTGGTGGTTATGCTGAATGATAGAATATGTGGATGGTTTTGGTGTCGGGGTCTGTGTCGTCGATGAGGATGCTTACGAAACGTGAGGGCGCGTATTCGTAATTTGCGTAGCGGAATTGGGTGAGGCTTTTTCGCAAGTTATCGAAGCGGTGTTTTTGTGTGTCCCAAGTGAGGTTTTTGAGTTTGTTTGAGGTGGTGATCCAATTTTCAAGGTCGGGAGTTGGGAGGGTAAATTGGAAGTCGAGTGAATCGTCGAGCCCTTGATCGTAGCGATAGTATTTGAAGGTTGATGAGGTTGGGAAGGTAAGGCGGGTGAGCGATTGAGCTTTGGTGATGTGTTCTTGAGTGATGTTTTGGTTGATGGCTTTTTGGGTGGAGGAGCCAAGGAAGTCGATGTCGGTGAAGGTGAAGATGATTATCATCAAAAGAAGAAAAGCGATGGGGAATACGAGGAAAGGGAATGCTAAAAGCATGAAGGGGCTGAGGATGCGTTGACGGCATAGGAAATTCTGTTTGCGAAGTTTGGGATGGCGTTTAAATATCATTAAAAGTTAATTCTTGGGTTGGGAGTTGAGATCGATGGTGAGGTAGACCATTTTGGCGTCGGTGAATTTGTCGTCGATGAGGATGGAGACTTGACGGTTGTGTGAGTCTTTGAATTGGTAGAGGCGGAAGTTTGTGATGAGGGGTTGGTTGTTGAGATCGGTGAGTGGCCAATGGTTGTATGGGAGGGTGAATGAATCGGTGCGCGGGGTTAATGATTTGAGAGCAGGTTCTGATTCGAGCCAAGTGGCGAGTTTTTCGTTAGTAGTGAGGAGCTGATAGTTGAACACTTTGTGTTCTTTTTTGTCTAAGAAGAAGTGGAGGTGCGTGGTGTCGGTGTAGGGGATGGCGTCGAGGTCGGTGAGCATGCGAACGCTATGGGTGTAGCGGGAGGTGACGTGCGGGTAGGAAACCTCGTCGTATGTTTTCATATAGGGGTAGGTGTGACGCATTGCTTGGAGAGCTGAGTATAGAAAGAATGCGATGGCAGACAGGGGAATGAGTATGGTGAGGGTGATGATGAGTTTCTTTCGTTTCATATTTTGCCTTGGGAATGGAGGGGGGATTAGTGGTTGTAATCGTAATAAATGCGAACGGTTGTTGGCTTGTCGCTGAAGTCTTCGATCAGTATCTCGAACTGATTGATCGGTGGTGAGGTGTATGAAAGATAGCGGAAGTGGGTTGCTTTGTGACTTGGTGTCTGGGTGTAGGGTTCTTCGAACATGTCGTAGTGTGTGATGAAGGTTTTGTTCTGGAAGAATGGGGCGGTGGCGATCCAGTTTTCGAGTTTTTCTGGTGGGATGATGAGTGTTAAGTTCATATCTGTTTGTTTGCTGCCGCCTGAACGTCTAAGTTCGGTGTAATGAATTTTGTCGGGGAGTTGAAGCCCTTCAATGCGACGAAGCCGACGATAGTAGGTTTGGGGTAAGAAATTGTTTGTGGGATGTATGATTGCTTGCGTTTTTTTAGAAGACTGTTTTTGGGGGCCGGTGCCAGCGAACCAGATGATTAAGTTGAAGCCCTTTTGAGGATTGAGGACGTAGTAAGTGGTAACGGCGCCTGCTAATAGCAGGATAAAGATGAGTAAAGAGAGGGAGGCTGTGATGAACGTCTTCATGTGCATGGGTTTATTATAAAGTGTGCACGGAGTTGCTTGGAGGGTTTTTCTGGTGCGTGGGATTAGATGTTAAACCAGACGAGTAGGAATTTTTGCTTTTGAGGGTCGGTGGTGTCACGGCAGAGGATGATGTAGGTACTTGAGGTGGGTTCGAGCTTGATGAAACGCTGATTGGGGTTGGGTTGGTATTCCCATGCGATGATGCCTGTGGTGCGGTGATCGGGGGACCATGCTTGATCTTTGAGTGAGGGGATAGATGTGAGCCAGGTGTCGGCTTGGTCGTTGGGGAGTGTGAACTCGATTTGGTAGGTATGGTCCTGAAAGCCTGAGGTGTGTGCGAAGTAGGTGTAGATGGATGTGTCCTGGGGGAGAGTGAAGCTGGTGAGAGTTTGGATTTTATCGATGTGTGTGAGATCGATATCAGGCGGACGGAGTTTTGTTTTGATGCCTATGAGGGGGGTGGATGTATCGTTGGGTGCGTTTGTTGGGGGTGATGAGGAATCGAAAGATGGGAGAAAGAAGAAGGGGGAGAAGCAACAGGTGAGCGGGATGAGGCAAATGACGAGAAAGAGGACGAGGGTTGAGGTTGCTGAAGCGGCCCGGATGTTTTTAGTTTTGAGATGGGTAACGAATTGTGGCGTGATAAGAATCCCAAATTAAGTTTACCACCATTCTATATAGCTTACAGCAACGGATTTATTGATTGGATCTGACTCATCAATGACGACACTGAAGACGGCTGTTGGAAATGGTTTGAATATAACTGATGAGTAACGGGTGATTTTATCGAAATTCCATTTCGACGGTCTAAAGGATAATTGCGTGTTACTCCAAGTTTGGTCATCAAAGATGGCATTACTTTGAACCCATTGACTGACTTGTTCTTTCGGGAGCGAGAACTGAACTTCAACCATTAGCCTATCATCCGAATCCATGATCATCAGAAAATCGTAGATATCAACTTTTGAGGGCAGATCGAGACTGGTTTGCTTTTCACAGCTTTTGATATGTGTGAGCGTAATCTCTTCTGGCTTGGGTATGATTGAAATATCTTTGCCTCCAAAGTTAAAAACAGCATTCATCGAATAAAAGATGATGGCTGGTATGAGCACAATTGAGATCATGACTGATAGAAAAAGAATTTTGCTACGATCCATCGTTTTTGCCTCCGGAAGTGATTACATGACGAGGTTTATTTGGCTTCGAATTCGTTGATGAGTTCGAGGAATGGTTGGTATTGGGATTGGCCTGCATCGAGCAGGGCTTGGATCATGTCGCGAGGTGAGGCGCCGTCGGCTTTGCGAGCGTGAAGTTCTGCACCTGAGTTCAGGAGGATGCGAGCGATGTCGGGTTGGTTTTCGGTGACTGCGATGTGGAGCGCGGTGGCGCGTGCTTTGGTTGGTCCGGGTTGAAAGCGGGTGCGGCCGTTGACGTTGGAGCCGAGATCGATGAGGAGCTGCACGATTTCTGTTTTGTGAAGACGAACGGCGTGATGGATGGGGAGCCAGAGTTCTTCACCCCAAGGGCGGTCGTAGGCCATGTGTGTGTGGACGGATTGAGGGTGTTGCGAGATGAGGTTTTTGATGGCGTGGAGGTCTTCGGCTGCGATGAGATCGAGGAAGTTGATGGATTGTGTCATGGGGTGGCCTTTGTGTTTTGGGGAGGAATAAGGCGGGGTGGGTTCGGATTGATATTTTAGCATGAGGCGAGAAGTGAGCGAGTTATGGTGGTGGGTAGGGTGAATGATTAGAAATGAGTAAAAATATTGAATTATGGATGTGAGGGGTCTGGATTATCGGCTTAACTTAAAGTGACTCGGGGTGGGAAGCGAATAATTCCGATAGTCAATAAGTGAAGACTGCTTTTTGGGGAGGTGTCAGAGGGTTGGGCGGGGAGAGTGCATAAGAATAGCACTGTTCGGGGGTGTGGGTAGGGCGTACAATCATGCTGTTTGCGAGTAGTTTGCAAGCGGCGGGCTCATATTGTCGGTGGATGATGTGGGCACAAGGATGGATCTGACTCGAAGGACTCCTGAAGCATGGCCAAGACTGAAACCAGTTCGCAAACTGAACAAGTTGAGAAGAAGTTAAAAGAAGCGGCAGACGCTTCGAAGGATATGCCTGTGATACCGAAGTCGTCGCGAAAACAGCGAGCGACGAAGACGAGGCGCGCGGAGCCTTTGTTGATGGAGGTGTCTTGGGAAGTCTGTAATCAGTTGGGTGGAATTTATACGGTGTTGCGATCGAAGACGCCTTCGATGGTGACGCGGTGGTCGAATCGATATTGTTTGATTGGGCCTTATGATCATGACAAGGCACAGGTGGAGTTTGAGCCAGCGCCGTTGGTTGGGCCGATTGGTCAGACGGTGAAGACGTTAAGGGAGATGGGGATTGGTGCACATTATGGAAGATGGTTGGTTTCGGGTCGGCCGAATGTTGTGCTGCTTGAGAGTGAGAAGGCATACGAATATTTGGACAAGGTGAAGTATCGGCTTTACTCAGATCATGGGATCAATACTGAATCTGGTGATGAGTTAGTGGATCAGGTTTGCGCGTTTGGTGAAGTTGTCAGAGTCTTTTTGCAGGTGTTGGCTGAGAAGGAATCGCATCGTCGTGATTTGATTGCGCACTGTCATGAATGGATGGCGGGGCCGGTGATACCGATGTTGCGTAAAGAGAATTGGCCGGGCGCGCTTGTGTTTACAACGCATGCGACAATTCTTGGTCGTTACCTTGCGATGAACGATCATCAGTTCTATGACCATCTTTCGTTCTTTGATGATGGCAAGGAAGCGAAACACTTTAATATTGAAGCGCAACATCATCTTGAACGTGCTGCGTCGCATGGTGCGCATGTATTTACGACAGTTTCGGATGTGACGGCTGAGGAGTGTACGCATTTGTTAGGCAGGACGCCTGACGTGTTATTGCCGAATGGTTTGAATATCAATCGGTTTGCTGCGCTGCATGAGTTCCAGAACTTGCATCAAGATTATAAGAAGCGCATTCATCAGTTTACGATGGGTCACTTCTTCCCATCTTACACGTTTGACCTTGATAATACGCTATATTTCTACACGTCGGGTCGGTATGAATATCGCAATAAGGGGATGGATCTGACGATTGAAGCGCTTGCTCGTTTGAATCATCGTTTGAAGGAAAATGGCTCGCCGGTGAATGTGATCTTTTTCCTGATTACAAAGTCGCCGATTCATTCGATGAACGTACATACGTTGCAATCGCGTGCGATGCTGGAAGAGTTTAGAACGACGGCTGACCATATCAAAGATCAGATTGGTGATCGTTTGTTCGAATCTGCAGCGGCTGGGCAGGTGCCTGATTTTAATACGCTGACGGATGATTATTTCAGGTTGCGATTACGTCGCGCGATACATGCATGGAAACGTGATACACCGCCTTCAGTTGTGACACATGATTTGATTGATGATCGGAATGATGATGTATTAAAACAATTGCGGTCTTGTTATTTATTGAATGATCAACATGATCCGGTGAAGTTTATTTATCATCCGGACTTTATTAATGCGACAAATCCGCTGTTTGGTATTGATTACGATCAGTTCGTTCGCGGGTGTCACTTGGGTGTGTTTCCGTCATATTATGAGCCTTGGGGTTACACGCCGCTTGAGTCGATTGCGCTTGGTGTGCCTGCGATTACATCTGACCTTTCTGGTTTTGGTTCTTACTTGGCACAGCTATTGCCTGACCATGATGAGAAGGGGATTGGCGTTGTGAATCGCCGGTATCATGACTTTGAATATGCTGCGAATCAGTTGGCGGACATGATGTTTAAGTTCTGTCAGCTTTCACGGCGTGAACGAATTAGCCTACGTAATACGGTGGAATCGTTCAGTGAGCACTTTGATTGGCATAACCTTGGTCGTCGATATCATGAGGCGCATGAGTTGGCGCTTGATCGGTATCACGCGTAAGCTTCTAAGTATTCAAATAATTTTAAACAACCTGGGATACTGGCATCGGGATATACCTGTGTCCGTGTATCTGCCGTACTGCTAATATGGGCTGCAACTTCGTTGTGGTTTATTATTCCGGTTATTTAATTCTTAGGGGGCGATATGTTTATCACTATTGGTTGTTTATATAAACTGAATATTATTTTATTATTTGTTACTCTTACATTTTGCCATCGTGTGGTTGCCGACACGACAACTGCTGATGATCAGGCTATGATTCAAAATAGCAGTAAGACACAAGTTGTAACCGAACAACTTATCAAAGCGATTAAAGAGCAGTGGTCATATTATGAATTAAGCCGCTTTGATTTGCATTCACAAATCAAGTCTATTCGTCAGTTAGAACTAACAGCCGATCGAGAATATCTTGTTCATGAGATTCAAAAAACAATTGCGTTGGGGATAGATGGACATGCTAGTGTTATAGGTTATAGGCCACCGGAGAATAGAGGTTGCTTGCCTTTTTTGATTGAATCTGTTGGTGATCGGTATATCGCTCTTAATGCTCATAGACAAGGGTTTTTAGAAGATCGATTCCCGTATATCAAATCAATCGATGGAAAATCAATTAATCAATGGTGTGATATGATTTTGGTGGTTGTGCCCAAAGGGTCGTTGCAGTATCAGAAAAGGAATTCATTGCGGTATCTGCGATATTATGATTTCTGGCGACGGGAAGCTCAGTTAAAGCATCGCAAAACGGTCAATGTGGTTGTCGAAACTGAAAACAAGAGTGAGCAGCGCACACTTGTTTTGCCGATGCTGCCAAGAATACCCAAGTATGGCATATGGCCGCGGAAAGAATCTGGATTTATTGCGGATAATTTAGGTTATTTACGTTTGTCTAAAATGAATAGCGATGCGAACAGAGAGATCAATTATTGGCTTGCCAAATTTAAGAAAACAGTTGGGTTGATCATTGATGTGCGTGGTAATGGGGGTGGATCAAGACTGCCGCTCTTGAATCTGTACAGCTAAATCATTTCGGTTGATGAAAAACCTCGTATCGTTAATGCGGCGAAGTATCTATTACACCCTAACCATACATTAGATCATTTGGACCGAAGGTATATGTATCGAGCAAATGACCAACTGTGGCCTGAAAGGGAGAAGCAGGCGATCCAATCATTTGCGGCCAGTTTTGAACCGGAAAGAGTAATAAGTGACGAGAAATACAGTGAATGGCATTATCTTGTATTGAAAGGTAGTGCGCGTGAGGATTTGGGCAAGCCGATTGTTGTATTGATGGATCAAAAATGTTTCAGCGCTACGGATATATTTCTTTCAGCATTGAAGGGATTGCCTAACGTAACGCTTATTGGAACGGCAAGTAGCGGGGGAAGTTCATTTACGCAAACTGTCGAACTGGGTTATTCGGGGATTGAGTTGCGGTTGGGTTCGATGATTTCCTTCCAATCGGATGGCAGGCTGTATGACACGAATGGAGTACAGCCGGATATACATGTGGAGCCTAATGCAGATTATTTTCTTGGGAAATCAGACCCTCAACTGGATTTTGCGATAGGTTTTCTAAAACAGATAAATCTAACCATAAATTAGGAAATTAGTGTATCTTAGATTTTGGTCTGTTTAATTTCCAATCAAATACATTGGGGAATTGGCCGTTGCTTTGGAGGAAACCGAGGAATGCATTTTTTACTGTATTTGCAGGGTTTAGGCCTGCTTCGTAAATAGCGTGCGAAATGCCGTATTCGACGTTGATGCTGTCGCCGCGACCGAAAGCTTTACAGTAATGATTAAGTGAACTGCTGTCGCAAAGAATGAGTTCACAGTTTTCTTGTGTGAACTTATCGAAAGCTTGGATGAGTTGCTGTTCGGTAACGTTTTCGTAAACGATGTTGCCGTTTATTTTTAATCGCATGCTTTTAATACCCTAACTAACGATTAGTACTGTGGAAACTCGTGTTCGTCAGCACAAAGCAGTTTAAGGAATTTTGGATGGATGAAAAGTTTATCACGACCAATCGTGCGTTCCTGGAGGATGCCAACATCACAAAGACTTTTGAGATACACAGATGCGGTTTGTCGTTTAGCGATGTTTTCTTCAACGAGATCGCTGATGCGACAATAAGGTTGGTGAAAAAGCACATCGTTGAGTTCATGTGAGTAAATTTTTGGAAGGCTATCACGCAAATAGTGTTTCGTGTGGAGCATGAGGTCGGCGATAGATTCGATTTTCGCACAAGTCCAGTGGGCGGTATCGGCAATCGCGTTAATCATGAAGAGAATCCAGTCTTGCCATGCGCCTTCTTCGGTAACGCGGCGGATGCGTTGGTAGTAAATGGATTTCAGGTCCACGATGTAGCGGGAGAGGTAGAGGACGGGGATGTCGAGGAGCCGCTCATTGAGAAGGAGGAGGATGTTGAGAATGCGGCCGGTGCGGCCGTTACCATCGTCGAAGGGGTGGATGGCTTCGAATTGGTAGTGACCGACAGCCATGCGGACGAGCGGATCGACTTCAGTGAAGTGATTCATGAACTGCTCCCAGTTGGCGAGCTTCTGCATAAGAACAGCTTCACCTTCCGGTGGGGTGTAGATGACTTCACGTGAGGCGGTGTTGCGGATGTGAACGCCACTACCTTGACGCAGACCAATTTTCTTATCGCGAAGGATCTGACAGAGTTCGAGGGCAAGTTTAGCGGTGAGTGGACGTTTGCGAATCTCACGGTAGCCGTGCTGAAGGGCGGTGCGGTAACGGTACGCTTCCTTGGTAGCGGGGTCAGTATCACGTTCTGATTGGAGCGCTGCTAATTTGAAAAGCTCGTCGGTGGTCGTGACGATGTTCTCGATTTCGGAGCTGCCTTGAGCCTCGAGGAGTGGAATTGTGTTGATGAGGACTGTCTGGTTGGGGATGCGTTTGCCAGCTTGCTTGAGTTCAGCGAGTGCAGCGTGTGCGCGGATGCAAGCTTTGAGAATGTCACGATTCTCGAGTTCAATCCCCTTGGGAGGTATCGCTGGGAGATCGTTATATGGCTGATTCTTGATGTACATGAGATAAGCAAGCTCGCTAAATATGTTTATGTTTTCTCATTATATCGACATGTTAACAAGTTATGTCGATTTGATCTACACGTCAATGGGGGAGGGAAAGAAGAGCAAGAAAGCAGTAAAATAACCTTAATCCACTGATATATAAGTATTTACGAATGTATGAACTAAGGTTCTCTGCAGACAATTGGCTATATCGCGACGAATCCCATCTCGTCAGTGATCAGAAACAGGCGAAGAATTGAGGTGATTGGAGAAATTGATGGGTAAGCCGTTTGAAGGAATGTTGGTGGCCGATTTTTCGCATGTATTGTCGGGACCATACACGACGATGATGCTGGCGGATATGGGTGCGCGGGTGATCAAAATTGAGCGGCCAGCGGTGGGTGATGACTCGCGACAGTTCGGGCCGTTTAAGGATGGGGTGTCGATGTACTTTCAGACAGTGAACCGGGGTAAGGAGAGTGTGGCGCTGGATCTGAAAGATGAGGGGGATCGTGAGGTTGCGATGAATATTGTGAGGCGAGCAGATGTGCTGGTTGAGAATTTTCGGCCGGGCACAATGGCGAAGTTGGGTTTGGGGTATGAAGATGTTCACGAACTGAATAAACGATTGATCTATGCTTCGATCTCAGGTTTTGGACAGGAAGGCTCAATGTCGAAGCTGCCTGCTTATGATGCGCTGGTGCAGGCAATGTCTGGATTCATGTCGGTAACAGGTGAACCGGATGGGCCACCGATTAAAGCGGGGCCTTCGATTGCAGATATGTTGACGGGCGTTTATGCGTATGCCGCAATTACGACTGCTTTGTATCAACGATCTGTGACGGGGCAGGGGACGCATATTGATGTGTCGATGTTTGATTGCATGGTGAGTTTTCTTGAGTCGGATGTGGTGAGCAATAAGGTGCTGAAAAAGAATCCGAGCCGCATTGGGAATCGGCACCCCTCTATATCGCCGTTTGACACGTTTAAGTGTGCGGATGATTACATTGTGATTTGTGCAGGGACGGATCAGTTGTTTGGCAAGGCCTGTGGTGTGATGGGATTGGATAAACTTGCAGAAGATGCGGAGATGCAAACGAATCAGGATCGTGTGATCAATTTTCAGAAATTAACGGATGCGTTCAATGGTGCACTTGGTTGCGATACAGCAAAGTCCTGGTATGCGAGGTTTGTTGAAGCGGGTGTGCCGGTGGGGTTGGTGAATGATATTGAAGAAGCACTTAAACTGCCTGCGGTGAAGGAGAGGAATATGTTATTGCAGGCGGGGCCGTATACGTTACCGGGCAATCCGATGCGGTTTAGTACCATAAAGGTCAATGAACAAGTGGGTCAAGCGCCGGAGCTGGGTGAACAGTCTGAGTCTATAAAACAAGAGTTTTCTGAGTAGATCACTACTCTTCCCACTTCGCTTTCCAGTCTTCTGTTTCAGGGAAACGTTGTTCGTTCTTAGCGAGTTTTTGGAAGTAAGCGTCCGCAAGGTCGATGCCTGCTACGTTGGCGAGTTCCATACAGTACATCAATACATCCGCGAGTTCTTCAGCAACCTCAGCTTTGACTTCAGGTTTTTGGATCACCTCATCTGATTGCTCTTCGCTTAACCATTGGAAGTGCTCCATAATTTCAGCGGCTTCAATAGCGATGCTCATGGAAAGATGTTTAGGACGGTGATACTTACCCCAATCGCGACGGTTTGCGAAATCAAGGACAGCTTCTTTGAGTTGCTCCAAGGTTGTGTTATCGTCAGTTGGTTTGGGTTTATCTGTCATCGTACTATTGGTCGCCTTGTTGGAGTTGCTCTACCGTTGGTAATGCAGGAGAAATTCTTGCACGGAAGTTAAGGTTTTGAAAGATTGCGCCTTGTTTAAAAGCTTCTTTGTTGAGTTCAAATTTCACGCCTGCGATTTCGATGAACGTGCCACGCTCATACCATGCGACATCCAGTTGAGCTTCCCCCTTCTTATCAGTCACTGCTTTATTGGTTTCCGGTGCAAACGGCCAATACCAACCGGGTTCTGCGTAACTGCTTGCAACCTGTACGTTATCAATCGGTAAACGCGTTTGTTGACGCTCTACAGTAACATCCATTTTCTGATAGTTCGTGCAACCGACAAGCATGAACAATATGCAGCCACTGATTAGACCTAACTTATTGATAGACATAAGTCTCATTTTGTTCCTCACTGATCATCGTTCTCAGCATCCCAATGCCCACGTTCTTTAAGAACCTGCACCATCTGATCTTTGCGTTTGTTGATACACATCCAAACCGACCATGCCGCAATCGCGAATAGCAGCCAGTTTAGCCAATCGACGCCTTCAACTTTCGAGAGGCGAAGAAGTGCTAAAACAAAGAAGCTGGTTAGTGACACGACCACCCAGTTGCGCGTACGTCGAGTGACTTCATGACGGATGGACTTTCGTTCATCCCATGACAACTCGTCCATAATATCGCTGACTTTTCGCATGATCACCTGCTTACTGAATGAATAACGGCGATCATTGTAACCGCAATCTACGAATGATTGGCTTTTTCAAAGATCTCACGAAGCAGTTTCATCTCCGCATCGCTGTGGGTGACATTTCGTCTTGCCATCATCATCTTGGCCGTATCGACGAATTTGTCCCAATCATATTCGCTACGGATCATGCCATCTGGGCCATCGGTATAAAACCCAAAAGGTTTGGCATACTTCGGCGTAAAGTGCGAGCCTGCAAACATGCAGCCAGTACCAAGCACTGCGCCGGTATTCACGCGCGTCCCGATACCTGTCCGCACATAATCGCCAATGATCGGGCCTTGGAACTGACGATCACTGTCTTCGACTTCAAGTTCTTCACGCAGACGAATGCGAACGTGCCCATAGGTGTTCTTAAGGTTACTGACGTTTGTATTCGCGCCAAGATTTACCCATTCACCAAGAATTGCCATCCCTAGGAAACCGTCATGTACCTTGTTCGAATAGCCTTGCATGATGACACCACTGATCTCGCCGCCGACTTTGCACCAAGGGCCGATCACAGTGTTCCGACGAATACTGGTGTGTGACACGAGTACCGCATTGGGGCCGATGTAGCATGGACCCTGCAACACGGTTAGTGGATTAATCTCTGCACCTTCATCGATCACGACCGGGCCGTACGTTGCATCGACCACCGTGTATGGCAGCAACTTTGCGCTACTGGCTACACGCATCTCGTGACTACCGTGAGCAGTAATATTCACGTGATCAGACTCTTTGATCACGGGCAACTCGATCGCTGCTAAATCCACAAGTAGCGCATCAGGCATTTCATCGAGCACATGCCACGGTCGCTCAAGCATCGTTCGCTCACTTGACCCGCCAATCATTCTCACACTCGCGCCACCATGCGGATATGGGAAGCCGCTTAGCAAAAACTTGCTCAGCGCATCACTCGTGGCTTTCATCGCAATCACATCACCACTTCGACGGTCAACTAGAACACCCGAACCCATGCCGTTAAATTTTTCCATCGGCGTGTTCATCAGCTGCTTCACATCATCGACGTAATTCACAGCATTCCACCGACCATTCACAGCAATCCACTCGCCTTGACCTTCGACCGGTTCGTTGACCACAACTTCACGCCCTACGCGCTCAGCCATGACCTCGAGTAAATTACCCTTCACCCACACGCCACTCGCCTTCAAACCGAGTGTTCTCTCAATGCGTTCACGAATCGAAATCGCTCCCGTTCGCATCTCAAAAATTGCGCGGCGGTCCGCCAAAGGGCCGAATTCACCCTTACCATCATCAAATATATATAGTTTCTGGCCCACTAATCCTGCATCCCAATCAAATCGGCCTCAATCGGCCTGTAGTTCCCACTTCATTCCAATCACGTACTGCTCCCTGAATACCCAACTCCCACCCCCGATTTATCACACCTAATCTATATATCGTACCCTAACCCGCCCCACTGAATCCAACTTATAATCATGTCCCTTACTTCCCATTTGTGACACCCGATAACCGTCGCAAGCTCCTGTCAAGTCCTTACCCGAATCAGCCCCACGTTGACAGACTCCCCTGCTACCAATACCTTGAAACGACTGGGAACGCATCGCCGCTTTTTTGCCTGCTCTTTCTCTCAGGTAAACCTTTCTAGCGGATACAATCTGTGTGCCCAGAAACAACGAATTTTCATCAGTATTGACATAAACGAGAGCGACAACGCCCATGGCGAAACTCGATAACACCCAATGGCGCGAGATGATGACATACTTGCGCAAGAAGCACCCATCCATCTGTAGGCAGTGGTTTGAGGATCTTACTCCAATCACCCTCGATTCAGGGCTTCTCCAAATTCAAACAACAACCCCTCTGCAGCAAAATTATCTGCAGAAACGCTGCCTCGATCAATTCACCGAAGCAGCACAAGCGATCACCGGCAACCTCGTCGCTGTTCGCTTCGTTGACCGTCCCGCCACCCCAAAAACCCCTCCAGCACCCTCACAGCCCACAACTGTCAACACAGGCGTCCGCCCTGTCCTCCAAAACGGCCAAACCTCTCTCGAGGCCGACCAAATGGTCATCAGCCCCGATTACTCATTCGAAAACTTCATCACAGGCCCCAATAACCAGCTCGCATACGCAGCTGCCGTTGCCGTCGCCAACCAGCCCGGCACAGCCTACAACCCCCTGTTCATCCATGGCGGCGTAGGCCTCGGCAAGACTCACCTCCTTCAGGCTGTCTGCCAACAGATTCTTTCTGTAAACCCTGAAACAAACATCCTTTACGTCTCATGTGACGCATTCATGAACCAGTTCCTCGAATGTGTTCAGTCAGGCCAGATGAACGAATTCCGTCATCGCTACCGCCACGTAGACGTACTCGTCATTGACGATATTCACTTCCTCGCCAAGCGCGACCGCACCCAGGAAGAATTTTTCCATACCTTCAACGAGCTGTACCAATCCAACAAACAGATTGTGCTCAGCTCCGACGCTGCTCCATCCGAAATCCCTGACCTCGAAGACCGCCTTGTCTCACGTTTCCAGTGGGGCCTCGTCACTCAGGTCACAAAGCCCGGCTTCGAAACACGCGTCGCAATACTCAAAGCTAAGGCCAAGTTGCGTGGCATCGAGCTTCCAGAAGATGTCATCAACTACATCGCTTCGAAGATTGACTCCAACGCTCGCGAACTCGAAGGTGCATTCACCACCATCCAGGGTCACGCTGCCCTTCAGGATCAGCCGATCACCCTCAAGCTCGCACAAAACGCCCTCGGCGACACCCTCGCTGCCTCAGGCCCGAAATCAAATCAGGTCACCCTTCAGAACATCATCGACGTCGTCACCGAGTTCTACAACGTTCGTTTGTCAGACCTCCAGTCACGCCGTCGCCACAAGTCAGTCACCGAACCACGTCAGGTCTGCATGTTCCTCGCTCGTAAACGCACCCGATTCTCCCTCGAAGAAATCGGCGGCTACTTCGGCGGTCGCGACCACACCACCGTCATGCACTCAATCCGCACGATTGATGATCGCATGAAAAAAGACGAAAACTTCGGTGCACAAGTCAACCAACTCGATGCTCAAATCGGCAACGCACCAGCTCACCCAACAACCACCCCACTCGCCGAACGCATCTAAGCCCCCGGAAGTATTAACCACTTCCAACCGGACGTTACTAAAACGTCTAACAACTAAATAGACACTAAAAAAGCTGACGCCTCAAAACGTCAGCTTTTTCTATTCTTTAGTTAGATCAAACGTTGCATTTCATCATCCTCGACCACCACTTCCCAAGGCCGTGCTCTCTCACCACACTCAGGACACACACTAACCTCACCACCTCGCAAATCATAACCACATTTATAACATCTTGAACTATGCAACTTCTCTTCTATCAAATAACGCTCAGTTATTTTTCTTACATTCCGTTTATTCCAACGCTTCATCCACACCATTCCCAAAAACAAAATGAACTCGAAAACAATAAATGCATAAACAACTTCACGATCTAACAAAACAACCGAAAACATCGATTGAAAAACGATTAACTTGGACGTGAGAATTGCTAACCCAAGAATAAGAACCCACACCCATAGCGTAGGTAAATTACCACCCTGAGTAATAACCTGACAATAAATGCGCTGCTTTATTTTCTCACGTTTCACGCCTTCATAATGATGCAGATACCCATCAATAACACGTGAAATATCTTTTTTGTATCTCAACTTTTACCCCCTAATCAAAAAAGCTCAATTCCTGACATCGTCCCCAATCAGCTTTTACAAATTCAAACTCAACATCAAAATGTTTCTTCAAAAACTTCACGAGTGTATTGCGCTTCCAACCAAACTCTGAATACATCTCAGTAAAATCAGGCTTCCACAAACACCAATACTCATATCGCCCTTCATTATTTTTGATAATCATCCCGATCCAATCCTTCATCGAACCATTCTCACTGCTCGGCTGATATCGGCTCAAATAATAAAACCTATAAACTTCATCACGCCGAAACCTCATCCCAGCAAAAGGCAAATCAATCGTCTCATCCGTAACCTCACAAACAACCTTATCTTCACGCTTTTTGACTTGCCGATTAAAATAAATCAGAACGCTCATAACCAACAACAGCAACATGCTGATTAAAAATATCACACCGATTTCTTCACCTGATACCTCCCCACCTTCTTGCAACTTTAAAACAACCAAAAACACGACCGGGATCATCGCACTAAAAAAAATAACAAATAACGGAATTTTTCTACGTCGATCAACAATTCGATTCCCCTTCACCTCATGTCGTCTCATCACCGCATTACGAAAATATCCAAGCAAATCTCTCTCACTGGGCTCATTATCATACTCGCGTGCAAGCCCAGCTATCTTCCCTTTATGAATCCGCTTGGTAGGATCATCCACCAACGCCGCAACAGCTTCTATTTCTTCCTCAATCTCAACATCTATCTCTTGATTAGCTGCTGCTTCAACCGCAACTTCTTTCTCATCAACCACCTCAACCCGCGGTTCAACTAACTCTACACCATCCTCCACGACCTCTTCAACAACGACATCCGCAACAACTTCCTTCTCCCCTATTTCTTCCTGCCGATGTTTCTTAATATCTTCACTCGTAAACTTCGCCACAATTTTGCTCCCGTTTAAACGTAATTACTTCACCACATTCCGGACATTTCTCAACCTTACCACCACGTAAATCATAACCGCAACCCCAACATTTTGAACTAATCACAGCACCTTCACTCATGATCTGCCTCATATAAACTGACAATTTTCGTAACTTATATCTGCGGGCAATCAAATACAGAACGAAAAATAAACTACACGTAATAGCTAATGAAACAAATAACATCGGAAGACGATAAGTGTTCGATACTGCAACAACACCACCATCGAACGCATATGCATACCCAACTGTTCGATCAAACTGAGTAAACCAAAAAAATACTAAAACAGTTCCCAAAAGCATCGGCAAAGCAATTGTAATCATCTGTAAAAATGCAATCCGCGCATCTTCTCTCACCAACCGCATCGCCTTGTCGCGCATCTTCCCCTTCAATCCCTCTTCTTCCACAAAGATCAAATACTCATCAATTTGCTTCTCGATACTCAAAACCCACTCCCATCTATTCTCCGCTTAGATTACTTCGCCTTCCCCATAATCTTCAACGCCTTACCACCAGCTTTCCAACTCTTCTTAACCATCCCAACATCTTTACCATCAACCTTACCATCCAAATTCAAATCACCCATCCGCCAAGCTCTCTCTTTGTCAGCCTCCGGGTCAGTTTCCTTCAACCAGTTCTTTCGCATCACATACAAGTCACCCTTATTCAACATCCCATCCATATTAAAATCTGGCAACCCCTTCTTCATAATGATCTCTTTATAAATCGCCTTTAAAAGCGACTTCTCACCCACCGCGTCCTGACCCAACTGCCAAATCATCACACCCTTAAGCTTCTTATCCATCGCCCACGCTACGCGCTCACGCATCGATTTGATATTCGTAAACGCTATCTCCCCAGCCTTATCAACCTCTTCACCAATCTTGGGGTTCTCTTTCAAAATCGTCCCATACCCCTTCGCTTTTTTCCAATTCGTCAGACTACGCCCATAAAACGGCACCCCCATCACCAACTTACCCTCTGCCCCCTTAATCCCATTCTTCTTCATCAAACTCAGCCAAAAATTAATTGATTCCTGCACACGATCAAACGGACTATTCACAGGCTGAAAGTCATACGTCATCGTCATCACCGCATCCTGCGCAAAACCACGCTTCACCAACATCGGCTTCACCTGCATCACCGCCGTCCCCACCGTCTTCTTACCCTTCGCCAACAACTTCGTCAGCTCATAAATAAACTCCGAATACGCCTTCGTCTGCGTACCAGGATCTGGATACTCCCAGTCAAGATTAAAACCATCCAGCCGATGCTTCTTCACAAACTGGCCAATCTCCTGCACCAACTTGCGTCGCAACTTCACCGACGTCATCACCTTCACATACTTCGCCTGAATCTCTTTCGTTCGCCATCCACCAATCGCAACGTGAATCTTCACACCCCGACTCTTACACCCTTTACTCATCCGCTTCAACAAATCAACATTTTTCTGGGCCATCAACAGATCTCCTTTATCATTAATCCCCGCCTTAAAGAAGATCACATCCGTCAAATATTCAAGCTTCACCTTCGGCCAAAAATCCTTCACATAATCAGGCATATAGCCGTACACCCGAAAATCCGCGACCTCCAACGTCCGCTCCGGCTTCACCCCACTCACCTTCAGTTCATCCTTCACCATACGCATCACCACCTCACGCTTCGCAGGCTCACTCTTCTCAACCTGCTGCGCCGGCTTCACCACCTCTTCCTTCTCTTTTACAACTTCCTCTTCACCTTCCTTTTCCTCATCCCCAACCACCAATTCCTGTTCCCCTGCCTCCTTTTTCTCCGCCTCTTCCATCCGCTCTTGCCGCGCACGGTCAGCCCGATCGCGACGAGTCCGCCTCGTCCGACTACTCGCCCCCCAAACATCAGCAGCACTCAACAACAGACTCCCAAGCAACAGCGCGCAAACCAACACGCGCCCCGCTGACACTAACTTCTTACAATCATTGAACATACTTACATCATCCCAAATTTACCCCCATCCTTGCAACCCCAATCGACCAAGTTTTATATAACCATTTCCCTCACTCAACGCGACTTTCATTACATCCTATCACAGTTCGCCTGGCCACCTCCCGTATGAATAAATTCATCTTTCACTAGCAGTTCAATGTCATGACCCGCTTTTCACGAAACGACCTACTGGTCAACGAGAAAAATCTCGCAAAACGCATGATCAACCCCTCACTACACAAAAAAGCACTTCATCCGCCCGGACAAAGTGCTCATCTAAACTGAGAGCAACCTGCTCTCACTACGCTAGTAAGTCATCAATCGCCATTCACCCTCGTCTTCGCAACAAAAACAACCCACCTAAGCCCATCATCCACCCTACCACTGGTTCTGGAACCGCCACGCTCTGAAACCTCACTTCATCAAAACACAACCCATCCGATGCGCTCGACAAATTCGAAGGCCCCCCCAAGCTCATCTGCGTAAAACCATTCGTCCCCTCCCATACCGATGCATCCAATTCCAACTCAAATACACCATCCACCTCACCATCACCCAAGTAATCCAACTTCACCACCAACTGATCAAACGTAAACCTCGCCTCAATCTCATGCCAACCCTTCTTCGCATCCATACCATCCAGCCCATACCACTTCGTCGACGAGCAAATACTCGTATTCGACATCCTCACACAATAATCCGACCCCGACACACCGTTGTATCTGCCAACCTCAAACAGCGGATACGGATAAGACGCGTAACTTCGTAATCCGATCGTACTTCGTTTACTCGAACCACCATCATCATAAATACGTGCAGTTAACACCAACTCATTCCACGCACTCGCCTTCCACGACTTACTAAACTCCTTCACCGTTGTGTTCTGCTTACTTTCATTACTCGCATCCCCCTTCATCAACAGCGCCTTCCCACCCAAACCATCATCCACAAACGACATCGTACTCACCCCACTCCACGTCGGCCCCATCTCACTCACATCCCCATAATCATCAAACACTTCTTCAACAATCATCTCACCGCTCGCTGCTCCACCCACCATCAATCCCATCACACCAGCAAAACCCAATAACCATCGTCTCTTTGCCAACAACATAAATGCCTCCAGTCTCAAAATTTTAAAAGTGTCCAAAGTTCAAAACATTCGCGCACCAATAGCCATCGCCCTGCCCATTCACTTCATCTCTCTTCTTACGCATCTGTCCAAACATCCGCATCCTCAACAACACGCACACCAACATCTCCAACACATCATCCGTGTCGTTAAACATGCATACCTGAAATTTGCCCTTTGAACTCCACTACAGTGGACGCAAACAAAACCAACCAATTTCATCTTT
The DNA here is from genome assembly GCA_016350165.1 of Planctomycetota bacterium. Lineage (GTDB taxonomy): Bacteria > Planctomycetota > Phycisphaerae > Phycisphaerales > Phycisphaeraceae > Poriferisphaera. The sequence continues at coordinate 2,503,998 of CP066225.1, forward strand.
TGATCAATCTTTTTTACTTTCCGCCCATTTCCGCAGCCGCCTCTTCCTCACTCAAAACCTCTCCCCCAACATCATCACTCAGCAACATGTTCACGCACAACCTCCAAAATCTCCTTCCTGTCAAAACCCTTCGCAACAATCTTCCCTTCAGGCGAAACCAAAATCAGCGTCGGGATCCCTTGCACGCCATACGCCTTCATCACATCCATCTCTTCATCCCAAGGCCCCAAAAATCCCTGATCAAAATCCAATCCATGCTTCCTCACATACTCAACCGCAGGCTCCCTCCCTCGATCCAACGTCAACATCACAATCTCCCAATTCCCCTGCTCACCATACCGCTCCCAAGCCTCCTTTATAAACGGCGTCTGCACCACACAACTACTGCACCACGTCGCCCAAAAATCCAACAACACCCACTTACCTCGATAATCATGCAACCGCAGCACCTTCTCCTTATCCATCAATTCAAACACTTCAAAATCAGGGGCATCATCCCCAACCTCCAAACGATCAACCTTCATCGCCACGAAATTCCCCACATCCACAACCTTCTCTCCCTCATCCTTCACCACCACTTTCGTATCAATCCGATATCCCGCTTCCTCTCCAACACCTTCCTTCCCATACAAAATCAGCAACCGATACTCGCCCGGCTCAACATTCCTTATCACAAAATTCCCACGCTCCTGCACCTCAAACGCATACGACTTCGCCGCCTGCGCCTTCTCAGATGCTTTCTCAATCAAAGCCACATACTCATCCGTCTTTCCAAACTCCTCCAACCACTCCCCTTGCTCATAGCGATCCATCTCTTCCCATCCCTCAGGCAAAAAACTGTCATCCTCCTCAACAACCATCTCCATCCTCGCATAGTCAATCTTCCAACCCGCTTCCAATCCCTTCACCTCAACACAACCCTTCACATACAACCCCTCATTACTCAAATCCAACTTCCCAACCATCCAATCAACCTCAGCCTCCATCTCATACAACGTCTTGATCCCCTCATCCATCGACTTCGAATCATCCATCACCTCAACCCTCAGCTTCCCCATCGGCACATACTTAAACTCATACTTCCCATCCTCATCCGATCGCCCCGTACACATCTCATACACAATCGCCGTCGTCTGCTCCGTCCGCACATCATAAACATCGTAATTCGTCTCAGGCTCCAACGATATCATCGCCCCCTTCAATAACTCACCATCCATCCAAACCTCACCACGCAACTCACCCCAACCCGCCAACCTCACCACACCAATATCACCCGCCTCCCACTTCTCCTCAGCACTCTCACCAACATCATTCCCCTTCAGCCGCTTCGCCATCTCCTCCAAACTAATCACCGCATATCCCCGCTCATGCAACACCAACATCCCAAACTCACTCTTCTGATCCACCACCTCAAACTCACCCTTCTCACCACTCTCAACCATCGGCAACCTCCGCCGATACACCGGCCCATCAAACCTCACCCGCGCACCCTTCACCACAGGCATCACCCGCGCACCCTCAACCCTCATCCCCCAAGCATCGACCACAACACCATTCATCCCGCCCGCAGCTTTCTTCAACTCAACCCTCAACTTCACCGCTTTCTCACTCGCCCCAACAAACCGCGTCACCCCCGGCTCATACCCCTCCTTATAAACACGAAACGCCGTATACGGGTAATACAACAACTCATTCCTCACCTGAAACTTATGCCCCTTCACATTGATCTTGTAATTACTCCCCTCAAAATCCCAGTAATAACAAGCCTTATCCGAATAACTAATCCCAGCAAACACCTCTATCCCGCTTAACTTCTCACCCGTCTCCTCATCCACCACCTCCCCCGTCATCACCTGCACCATCTTCTTCCCACTCTGCCCCCATACCACATCACCACACAAACCGATCGCCACCAACATCACTAAAACCAAACTAAAGATATGCTTCATCACTTACCCTCGTTAAAATCAAAATCACAAAATCAATACTTCATACATTCATATAGACGCACTCACCGCTCACCTCTTGCAAATAAATCCCTGCAACACACCTTTCCGGGTAGCGTCTCTATCCATCATGAAATCAATACAAGTGCAAACACAATCATCCCCCACCACATCCCCCGCCACCGGCGATGCGCCATCACCGCGCACCTACATCCTCTCAACCCTCCGCTATCTCTTACTCGCCATCTTCCGCCCCTTCAAAGCCGCACACCTCGCCGAACGCATCTCCAAACCCAAACTCATCCTCAGCATCAGCCTCTTCACCACCACCTACTTCGCCCTCTTCTTCTACATCATCCTCAACATCAACAAGCAAACCCCGCGCTCCCTTCTAGGCTTCCTCATCATCGCATTCACACCCATTCTCGTGATCAATCTCTTTATCATCGTTGTCCCTTACCTCATCACGCCCCTCTTCGCATCAAGACTCACCCCACCTCACACACCCATCAAGCATGCCCTCAACCCAACCCTCAAACGCATCTACGCGATCATCCCTCACACCCTCATCATCCTCACCCTCGCCCTCTTCTTCCAAGCCTCCTTCATTCAACCCGCCGTCTATCAATACAATCAAGACCAAAATCAAAACAACCCAACTCAATACTTCAAAGACTCCAACTCCCAAGAAGCGCAAGCCCATTACGCTCAATGGAAAAAAAACGACACCCTCGCTTGGCAAAACGCTTCAACCCTCGTTCGCTACAACAAAATCTATAACTCACTCCTCATCGCCCTCAATTTCCTCTACCCCACCACCATCATCATCATCGCTCTCCGCAAACCAATCCGAGGACAATCCTCCCCTTACCCTTACACCTGCCCAAAATGCAACTACCCACTCTTCTATCATCAAACCAAATTCCAAGCATGCCCCGAATGTGGCTCCCCCTCACACTTACCCTCCTCATCCAAAATCAAATACCTCGACACCTCCCCTCTTAACCCACTCACCCTCCTTCAACTCCTCTACCTCCCCATCCTCTCACCCAAATCCTTCGCCCGTCGCATCCAAACCAACAACACCACCCCTCAACATCACAACTTCTTCATCCTTGCCCCCATCCTCATCTTCTTCATCATCCTCAAAGACTCACTTCCCAACATTTTCACCCTCCGTTTATTCTGGTTCCGATACATCGTTGAAGCGCTTTTCAACACTTACATTCTGCTCAGCATCCTTATCTTCCTCCCCATCATCTATTCCCTCTACCACCGCATTCGGCATAAAAATCACACCACCAACCACTCCTGCCACGCCACCTTCATCGCCGTCAAAACCTTAAACCTCCTCATCCCACTCGCACTATTACTGCTCATCATAACACCCATCACTCAACACTTGTTGATGAACCAATCCATCTATTTCCCACTCGCAAAGATTTTCAGCCCCATCATGATCAACTCTCTGGTCTTCCTCATCACCTACCACCGCACCCTCACCCCCAACCTAAAAAAACTCCAACGCACCTAATCCCCTCATAAGCGCCACACCCCCACATACCAAACCACTAACGATACGCTCGAGTGTAATCTCCAACTACTCTACATTCAGATTATCAATCTACGATACGTTTAAGTGAAAGGTCTCATAAACAATCAATTCACGCCCCACTCAAATAAAACAACCACACCTCAAAAGTCATCATTTACAAAAACGACACGCTACAGTGAAACAATTCAAGCAGCCACCAAACAGATCGCAAGTCCCTTAAAATTCCCAACCAACGACACGCTTGAGTGCAACAACTTAAAACCGCCAGCGAGCCACACTCGCCATGCCCACCCCTTCTCACTCAATGCGCAAATCAAAAACGCCCTCCGCAACAACCTACGATACGCTTAAGTGAAAAAAGTATTGAACGATCAATCACCAATCCGCGATACGTTTTAGTGAAACAACCTTTTTCTTTTATCCTCTCTTTCACAACGATAACCCATTAGCCTCTAATCATTGATTAGTCCATCAAACGCAAGCATTTGAAGATGAATCGCATTCTCCCACCTCTTAAGGCCAAATGTAACATCACGCTTGCCCTTCTTCCCCTCATGACACAACATTCCCACCACGATCTCCTCGAGTGAAACATCCCCCTACAACCTCAATCCAAATGATCTAAAAACTTCCAGTCCGTCATCATCACGCAACCGCCAACCAAACCCACCACAACCGGGATCAACACATATTCAGTCTTCACGCCTTCTGCCCAGATCCCCCAACCACAAACGACAATCGCAATCACCATCGCAACAGCGCTGCACACCTTAAAACCCACATTCACCATCTGATACCGTCGCAGCAAATACCACAGCAACGTCAAGCCGCCCACAACAAAACCCCAGGCAAGCCAGCCAATCTCCGCCTGGCCATCTTGACCCACCCGATAAATCTGTCGTAACAAAAAACTGCCGTAAACCATCACCGACCTCAAAACTCAAAACAATTTCTCAAACAACATCATCTTCAAATTAAAAATGATACTTCGACTCTTTATCCTTCCCACCAATTAAAACGCATCCACTCATCACCCCAGTGATCGCACTCACTGCCACATAATCCATCATCACCTTATGAAAACTCCACATCACCACCCCACTCACCCCCCAACAAATCACAATGAGCCCAATCGCTACCCATCGATAACCCACATCCACCCACCGATACTGCTTTCGCAATACCATCCATATCACCGAATACCCCAAAAACGCAATCATTAACAACCACAACCTTTCCAGCACCCCATCCTTCATCTCCATCTCTCTAAAAAACGGCATCCAACTCCCCAAACTCATCAACATCAAAAACATCATCTGCTCCCTTCATGAACCACCCCCAGTCTACCATCTCCCACCTCACAAACATGCAAAACCACCCCACCCAATCCCCATCTTTCCAACCCTATTCCCTTCAGACCAAAATCCACACACAAACAAAAAACCCATCTGCCATATCTAATCATCGATTAGGCCATCAAACCTAAAGGTTTGAACTTGAGTCGCAATCTCCTACCCCCGAAAACAAATGAGATATATTCCTTCCCCTTCTTCATCACTTACCCAGCCGCCCCATATGCTCCAACACTCAACCAAAAATTCATCAGCTCATCCCACCATCGCCCAATCAACCGATCATCCCACTAAAGATACGCTTTAGTGCAACAACCAACATCCCAAGCCCAATCCCATGCCCCACTACCAAAAATCTCATCCCCACCCTCGCCAACCCCTCGCACCTCTACCCCATCCTTTCCCAAATACTTCGCGCATAACCTCAATGGCCGGTCCGGCCTCATAGAGGACCCACTCAAACAAACATCTTCTACTGATTGCACCACGCCCAACTCACCTTCCGGGCGCGCACGAAAATGACGGAAATTGGTTTCCACCAGCTTTCAACATTGCAGTTTTTCGCTCATTTCTGACCAAAACGCGCCGATTCTTCACCGTTTTAAGCCAAAACCACCGATTTCTGACCGTTTCCAAACCACCACATCCAAAACCACACATTTTCGCGCGCACAAAATGAAAGCCACAACCTCAAACTATCCAACAACTTACAAAACCACTTGCAGAAATCAGCACAAAATGCGCGCACGAAAACAATTTCAAAATCGAGAAATTTAAAACCATCAAACTTTTCATTCGTGCGCCAAAAAGCGTTCAATCCCATCCCCACACGTGTGCACAACATCTGCTCAAACCTCGCGCGCATTCGTGCGCGCCATCCTTGCCAATTCATCTTCACAATCATGTGCGCCGGCGCATCAACCAGACCCCGTTTGGTCAATCACCAGCGCCGCCAAAAACAGCAGCAGGCAAAACAGCGGCACAAAAAACGTATGAGCATGTACCCCATGTTCCAACATCGGAATACTATACAAACCACCAATCACCAGCAGCACCCCACCACACAACCACCGCACGCCAGTACTATCGCTAAACGCCAATCCCGCCGCCAACCCCATCAAAAGCAATGCTCCTCCACCCGGCACAATCGCCAAACCTGCAATCATCATTCAATCCCTTCATCCCACAGGCAACAACCTAAAAATCCCAATAACACATCATCACAAGCGATGGATCAACGCCCCCAACAGCAACAGCACACACAACGCCGGCACCAACATCGTCTCCGCTGATACCCCCTCTTCGAGCATCGGCAAAGCCAAAAAACCTGCCAGCCCTAACATCACAACACCGCATAACCAGCTCAACCACGCATACTCTTTTTGAGCAACGCCCCACATCAACACAAACACAATCATCACTTCCCCACCCTGATGTCGATTCATATATGCCATCATCATGACTGGCCTCCCGGATTATGACCCTATAAATCCCGCACCCCCTAACCAGCGCTTAGCATATCACAAAACCCCTGAAAAATAAGCTTATAGGACCTTACAGCCAAACCATTCGCCGTTCAGACACCACTTTTCCAGCAACAAACGTCGTTTTTACAAAAACCTGCCTGAGAACCTGTAAATACGTGTCCGATAAATAGCGCGAGCGCCCGGCGCGCGCGCATTATCGGCCCTTCCCCGAATCAACCACCCCAAATGCCTTGAAATTCACTCCTAAATCGACCTCAAACTTCAGGGGGCGCGGGCGCCATTCATTTACCGACACCCCAGACCAATCCGAATAACTGGCACGACCGCTACAACCGGATGTCGCCACTTTTTCCACAGAAATTGTGCATAAACCCGTTTTCCCTGTCATTTAACAAGCTAAACACCGAGTTACCGACAAGGGCCATCGCCAGTTATTGACAGTCGCGCCCGATAAACAGGGGCCGTCTAATCAAGTGTTTGTCAATTAGCCTCTGGAAAAACAGGGGGAAAACTGGTCGATTGCGCCGCCGACATGTCCCCGAGCGCGCGCCGCGCAGTCCAATAACAGCGCGAGCGCGCGCCTCATCAGCACTAGTAGGTCCGTTATTATCGGCGCTTCGGCGCGTACCGGCGCAGAAGCGCCAAGTTATTCATCAGAACAACAAGAACGAAAGTAACTGTAAAATAAGAGGTTATAACGCGAGAATTGGCATGGCGCACAGGCTTTCCACAAAGCGCCAGCATAACTACTAGGTAAGAAGAATATATTTATATATATCTCTTTAGTTATGTCATTAAACATGACATCCAGATCCACACCCTTATTTTCCAACCAACCTCAACCTTGCTTAACCATTCAGGACCGAATCACTTCTCATTCACCTGGCCACCAACCACCTCTCCCATTCCTCAACTGCAAACATTCTCATCTCCCGATCGCCTGACCCGTCCGTGGCACACAAGATGCGCACCCACAACCCAAGACATCTGATCATCTCTCAAATTCAGGTTCGCGCCCAGATGTCGCTAACGCTGTTGGCAGCTCGTGCAATACACCGTGGTCCTGCCTGCAATGACCGCATGGCGAAGTGGCTTCTGGCAATTTGGGCATGGATGGTTTTTGGGTTTGCCGTAGACCTGATGGGCGAGCTGGTAGTCGCCGATTTCGCCGTGCCCATTCACGTAGTCGCGCAGGGTGGACCCGCCGGCATCGATGGCCTGCTGCAAAATGGTTTGCATGTTCTGGACTAGGATCTCGGATTGAGATTGGGTCACTCGGTCAGCTCGCTTCTTGGGGCTGATGTGGGAGGCGTAGAGCAGCTCGTCGACGTAGATGTTGCCGAGCCCTGCAACGAGGTGCTGGTCGAGCAGAGCGGCTTTGAGGTGGCGTGTGGTCCGCTTGAGGCGGTGATAGAGGTCGGATGGTTCAATGAGGAGGGCATCGGGGCCGAGAGCGTCCCAGTGGTGAGCATGCAGGTCTTGGAGGTTGGCGTGAAGGCGGAGCTGCCCGAAACGGCGCGGGTCGCGGAAAATGATGGTCGTGGGCGGGTCTTCAGGTGATGCGGTTGAGGATTGAGAGTGGGGGGAATCGGGGTTTTGGAGTTCGAGGGTGAGGTGCGTGTGAGTGGGCAGTGGGGTGTTGGGGGGATGGAGTTTGAATTGGCCGGTCATGCCGAGATGGGCGGCGAGTATCCCGCCCTGTTGCGAGGATGTGGTTTTGTGATTGGGTGATGAGGGTGTGGGTGAGAGTAGGAAAGCGAATTGTTTGCCGTGACGGATGATGCGGGTGATGGTGTGATTGCAGAGATCTTGGAGCTTGAGTGGGGAGTGGTCGTGAGAGCGGGGGGGATGCTTGAGCATGTCGGGGCGGTGGAGTTGGATGCGTGAGATGATTTTGCCACGGGTGAGTGTGGTGAGTGAGCGGACGACGTTTTCGACTTCGGGCAACTCAGGCATGGTGGGCGCTGTTCAGCGGATGGTTTAAGGTATTTGCTTTGGGTTTATAAATTATAGTTTGTACGAGATTTAAAACTAGCGCGAAAGGCGCTCGCGCGATTGGCGTGTATGAAAGTCTTGTTATTGATTGGGATATGCATACAGTGGTGAGACGATCGAAGCGGGCAAGTTTGATTCGAGAAATGAGAGTTGTTTTGAGATGGTGAACAAAGAGGTTGATGCGTTACTGAAATTTGTGGGGTGGATGAATGTGGTGGTAGGGGGAGGTTTGTTGGTGTTGGGGGCGCTTGGTTTGATTGGGTTGCGGGATCAAGCGAATCAGCCTGAGAATCTTGGGATTGTTGTGGTGGCTGCGATCTGGTTTGAGATTTGTGGTTTGGTGCTGATGGTACTTGGGGTGGAAGTGCTTCGGCGGATTCGTTATCAAGTGTGTTTGGTGTTGGCGGTGATTTCGATTTGGCTGTTTCCAATCGGAACGGTGACGGGGATTGTGAGCGTGCTGAGTTTGGGATTTGGAACGCAGGTGAAGAGCGCGTTTGGGAGAGGGTGATGCAGGTGTGGGGAAATGGGGTTTGATTTTAGCTGCAGTGCGTTGATAGGTTTGAGATGATGTGGGTTTGCCTGTGAGTGAATGGTGAATGACTTCTATATAGATGATGGGGTTTGAGATGCTGATAGCTGAGTTGATTATTGCGATCGTTGAGTTGCCGGTGTTGATTGCGTCGATAGTGGGTTTGTTGGTGGAGCTGGCTGCTGCGGTTGCGACGTTGCTGGCTAATCTATTGGTTTGGGGTTTGATGCTCATTGATAAGAAGCGCGCGAAGCAGGTTAGTGCGGTGGTGAAAGAGAAAGTGAGTGTGGGGGCTGGTGGTGAGGTGAAGGGTGAGGATGTGAAGCGGAAGGAGAAGGGGGCGGGGCTGCTGGAATTTTTGAAGCGGGTGAAGGGTTCGAAGTGGTATCGGTATTACAAGGTAACGATGTTGGTGTTGTTGGGTGGGGTTGTGGTTTTGGTGGTGTTATTGAATACGGTGTTGTTTGAGCCGACGGTTCGGTATGCGATTGGGAAGGCTGCGGAGAAGATGGGGGCGACGATTGAGGTTGATACGATTGAAGGAAGTTTGCTGAAGGGTGAGTTGATTGCGGAGGGTGTGAAGTTTAAGCGGGCGGGCCATGAGTATCAGGATTTTGATTTAGCGATTGATGAATTGCGATTTGATGTTGCGATGTGGGACTTGCTGCATTTGAGTAAACGGATTGAGCACGCGGAGGCGGCGGGGGTGAGGGGCGTGATTACGCAGAACAAAAAGAAAAGCTTTGAAGAAAAGTTGGCGCGTGCGATGCGCAAGAAGAGCAAGGTTGTGATTGATGAACTGGTGGTGAGAGATAGTGAGATTGAGTGGCGAGGGGATCAGACGGTGAGGTTGGATGTGGATCGGTTTGTGAGCAGCCCGATGAGGAGTTGGCGGCTGAAACGTGACTTTCTGTTTAACTCTAATGGTGAGATAGACCTTGGTTTTGGTGAGGAGGATGAGGCGACGGATGGGACGCTTGCTGTGAAGCGTGAGATGGTGAATGGGAAGCAGGCGAATTATTGTGAGGCGGTGATTAGTGGTGAGTCGTTTGGGAAATTGATTGGTGGGCCGATGGAGGGAATTCGGGAGGGTGAGGCGCGTTTGGATCTACAAACGAAGTGGAAAGATGATAATCAGGTGGTGGCTGCGATGAACTGGAAAGTTGAGCTAAAGGATATTGTGGCTGAGCGTACGACGGATGATTTATTGAAGGGATGGGGTAGCGCGGCTACGACGAAGTGGCTAAACAGTAAGGATGGGAATCATGTTTTATCGCTGACTTATGATTATAAGGATGAGCGATTGGGCGGTAATGTCGGGGAGTGGATTGAAGATCAGTTGAAGCAGTTGTTGGATGCGATGATCGATGAGATGGTGGGTAAGGTTAGTGAGGTGAAAGAAGGGGCGAAGGATAAGTTGCTTGATGTGAAGGATGGTGTGAAGGAGAAGGCAAAGGGGATGAAAGAGAAGATGAAGGGATTATTGGGGCAGTAGATAAGTGGACCTGAAACAGGTTTGGTAGTTGGTTTGATTGTGAAGTGGTGGAATTAATCGAGTGTGACGATAAAGGCTTCGATTTGACTTTTGGGGTTGACGCCTACACCGACGATGGTTTTGCCATTGGGCGTGATACCGGTGGCTCGGGTGAGACGCCAATTTTTGAGTTGGTCGGAGAGTCCTCTATCCATAAGATAGGGTTTGAGTTCTTTCATGCCGAGGGATTTGGTCCAGATGAAAGCTGTTGTTTTTTCCTTTATGCCCGCCCATCCAACGACGACTGTTCCATCTTGATTGACGGACCATGTGTTACTGTGATTGCCGGTACCGGGTATTGAGCCGAGTGGTTTCATGCCGGTTTGTTTTGTCCAGATAAATGCTTCGCCACCTTTGTCTGTTGAGCTACTACCCACAACGGTGCTGCCATCATCGGAAATTCCTCTTGCGGTCGTACCGTCGGACCCGCCGGGTAGTGAGCCGATGTTGAAGAGTTTGTTGTTTGAGTAGATGTATTGGTTTGAGGCGATGACTTTGCCGTCGAATGAGACAGCGGTTGGGAAGTAACATTCTTTGGGCAATTCATTCATGCCGTGTTGGTTGTAAATAAAGCCTCGTTGTGAGCGGGATGTATCGGTAATACCGACGATTGTTTTACCGTTGCCTGCGATGCCCATCGCATTGCTGGTTTTACGGCCGGTTGGTGCGCCGAGTGGTTGCATGCCTTTTTTAGCGGTCCAAGCGAAAGCCATGCGTTCTGAGTTTGAGACGAATTCGACGCCTACAACAATTTTACCATCGTTGGAGATTGCTTTGGCGAGGCTATGGGTTGCTTTATTATTGATTTTGCCGAGTGGAATCCAACCTTTTTTGGCGGTCCAGATACATGCAAAGCTATTACTGATACCGATGACGTTTTTGCCATCAGCTGAAATATCGTATGCAGTTGAGCTGGGATTACTATGGTTTTGGTTAGCGTAGCCGAGTCCTTGGAAGGTGTCGGCAAGCAGTGGGGATGTGAGTGAAACGATGAGTGATAGAATGGCAAATTTTTTGATTCGCATGGTTATACTCCGGAAGTAGCAAGTCAACTTAATTTGTTTAGTATACGAAATTAGTTTGTAATCGTTAAATGAAAGTATGTTTAACTTAAAAAATAGTGTTTTTATGTGGTTAGAGTCGTTCTGTGAGAAGGCTTAGTGTTTTATGTGAGTTGATCACGAGGTCGCGAAACATGGTGAGGATAGTAACAGCGATGAGAACGATGACGATGCTTGCGATGGAGAAGATGATTGTGGGGAGAAGGAATACTAAGTCAGACAAAGGGCGTGTAAATGAGAAGTAGATGGAGGCGATGCCGAGGGCTGCACAGAGGAGTGTGTAGAAGTAAAGGAAGTAAATGAAGAGGCGAATCACTGTGTAGTTTTTGGCTTTGTGTGATTTGTTGTTGGATGTGAGGAATGAGGGAAGTTCGGATACGTCATCTTGCATACATTGAATAGAAGGATTGGCGATGCCGCGTTGTGCTGCGATGGTGTTTGCGTGATCGTGATTGAGAGCTTGAATGGTGAGTTCGGTGGTGAGTCCGGATTCAGCATCGGTGCCTGTAATTTTGAAATCTGACATGTTTGTCCCTTGGAAAGAATGCTTTTGGATATTGAGATCATGTTACTTTTAGGGCGAGCTGGTTGGAAGTGTGAAAGGGAGAAGGGTGGCTGAAAAGGGGAGTGATGAAGGGGGAAAAGCCGATAAGGTGGTGGGGTCCAGTGCACTATCACTATCAATGTGGACTGGAGTGGTCATGTCGTCGAAGCCAGATGGTAAAGATTGTTCTGATAGAGAGTTAGATAAAAGTACGCAATCGCTTGGTGATCATGCATCTGGTGAGGATGTTGAAGCGTTAATTGCGCGTATCTCTGGTTTGGTACAAGGGTTGCGCGATCAAGTGAGTCGGGTTGTGGTTGGTCAGGATGAGGTGATTGAGCAACTATTTATATCGTTGTTTACGAGGGGGCATGCGGTACTGATTGGTGTGCCTGGGCTTGCGAAGACGTTGTTGGTGTCGACGGTGGCGAAGGCTTTGCATTTGGATTTCAGTCGTATTCAGTTTACGCCTGACTTGATGCCGAGCGATATTACCGGGACTGAGGTGATTGATGAGAAGCGTGGTGATGATGGGCAGATGAGGCGTGAGTTGCGATTTATCCCGGGGCCTGTTTTTGCGAACGTGATTTTAGCAGATGAGATAAACAGGACGCCGCCGAAGACGCAGAGCGCACTGCTTGAAGCGATGCAAGAGAGGCAAGTAACAGTGAGCGGACAGCGCCATGGATTGCCTGATCCGTTCTTTGTACTTGCTACTCAAAATCCGATTGAGCAGGAAGGTACATATCCATTGCCTGAAGCGCAGCTTGACCGGTTTATGTTCATGATCAAGGTTGGGTATCCGAATGTTGATGAAGAGCTGGAGATTATCAAGCGAACGACGGGTAAAGCTGAAGCAGATGTTGAAACGGTGGTGACAGCTGAAGATGTGAGACAAATACAGTCATTGGTTAGAGAGGTGCCGATTGCTGACCATGTGATGAAGTATGCAGTGAATCTTGTGAGAGCGACAAGGCGTGAAGAGTCGGGTGAAATCAGTGATGAATTTATGGGTGTTGGTTTGGATTTTATCGATCGGTATTTGCAATGGGGTGCAGGTCCTCGCGCGAGTCAGAATTTGATTTTAGCTGGAAAAGCAAGGGCAATTCTGTGCGGCCGCATACATGTGAGTGCTGAGGATATTGCTGCGGTTGCCAAGCCTGTATTGCGCCATCGTTTGATTTTGAATTTTAACGCTGAAGCAGAAGGTATTACTGCTGACGATCTGATTGAGCAGCTACTTAGTGCGATCAGTCCGGATGGACAGTGTGATCCACGCCTTGATGCAATTATGAAATAGCTTCAATAAATGAGCCAACCAGACAATGAGGGTCTAATCAACGGATTGACAATTAAGTAATGTTTTTGATTCATTCAATGCAAGGGATTGCGAGCGCGTATATGGCTGAAGGATTCAACAAACAGACTGGTTCAGATCATAGCGGAGGTCGATATTTAGATCCGCACGTCATCGCATCGATTGGTTCGCTTGAGCTGAGGGCAAGGATGATTGTTGAAGGTGTCATGACAGGGATGCATCGTTCGCCATACCAGGGTTTTAGTGTTGAGTTTGCACAGCATCGGCAATATGCAGCGGGTGACGATATTCGATTTGTTGATTGGAAAGTTTACGGCAAAACAGAGCGTCTTTATCTCAAACAATATCATCAGGAAACCAACCTTGATTTAATCGTCATGTTAGATACATCCGAATCAATGGGTTACGCAGGACAGGGGCGAGCGATCCATGTGGATGACTATAAAAATGCAGGGGTATATAAAAGTGGAAAAAGTGTCGATAATTTCACTATTGATAATCAGGTAGGCAATAATATTGTACGTGGTGGTGTTTCTGGTGGGGAAAGAGATGGGTTTGGTTTGCCGACAGACGATGTGGATGGGCGTGGAAAAATAGCCGGGGGAGGGGTGCTTGGGAAAGTGGATAAAAGCAAGGATGTGGGCTGGGGGAAATATGATTATGGCGCGACGTTGGCCGCTGCGATGAGCTATTTGGCGCTCAGGCAACAAGATCGGGTGGCACTAAGCTTGCTCTCGGAAGATGAAGGTAAGCAAGTGACGCGACTGTCGAATAAGCAAGGTCAATGGAAAACAATTATTGAACGTTTGGAATATGCTCGAACAGAAGTTTGTAAGCAAGCATCCAAGAGTATTGCGCGAAGTGAAACCAAACAACATAATCCTATTTCAAATGCACAAGATGTAGAGACAGGCATGTTTGACCGTGTTGTGTCAAAACTGACTCGTCGATCATTGGTCGTTCTGATAAGCGATCTGTATATGGATGTGGAGGTTATGAGGGATGCAATGGCTAAGTTGTCACACAAAGGTCATGACCTGATTTTAATACAGGTGGTAGATGGTGATGAAGAAGAATTACTTTTGCGTAATGGTGTTGAACTACTAGGGCTAGAAGGTGAAGGAAAATTGATGATTGACCCCAAAGCTTTGCGTGAAGCGTACGTGAGGGAAGTACGCTTACATCGTGAAGCATTGGAAACAGCCGCTCGGGGGTTTGGTTTTGATCTCTTACGTGTAAGACGTGATGAAGAGTTTAGTGGGCCGTTAAGTTACTTCTTGGCAAAACGTGGTGCAAGCATTGCGAGAGGAGGAACGCGATGCTGATCGAATCAATCTTGGGAGTAGGATTAATTGTGCCAGGTCTTGCTATTGCAGGCGCGGTTGCGGTAAGCGTGCCAATAGGCATTCATTTACTGAGCAGATTGAGAAGAAAGAAATGGTATTGGGGAGCGATGCGATTTCTTGAGCAGGCGATCAAAAAACAAAGAAGGCGTATGCTGATCGAACAATGGCTGTTGCTTACGTTACGATGCTTGATTGTTGTGTTGGTTGGTGTAGCTATGGCTGGGCTTACAGTTGATCGGAATTGGCTGATGAGTTTTATTGGCCAAGATCAGGGTCGTGAAGTTCATTTGGTGTTCGATACTTCACTCAGTGGGCACATCATAGATCAAACTCAAAATAGTGAAGCAATAAGTCGATTAGAGCAGAGCAAGCGAGTTGCAAATCACATCTTGAAATCACTTGATCGGAATGATCAGATCATAATCTGGGGAATGGGTAAACCATCAGGCCTATTGTGGGACAGTTCTGAAAATTCAACACCTTCAGCAAGTGAGTACATACAAAAAATCTCAGCAAATCAGAGTGCACATGATCTTGCACATGTTCTTGAATCAATTGATGAATATCAAGGTGATAAGACACAAGTAAATAATTTGGAGAAGAATATATTTGTACTAAGTGGATTTTCTAGAGCTGATGATTATCTATCGAAAGATACTAACAGTACTGCAAATAATAAAAATAAATACTTTGTCACGACTCCTTTGAAGGGTGCTGCAAACTATCAGATATCAAATGTAAACCTAGATACTAACTGGTTATTGGATGATCAGTCAGGTGGACAAAGGGTGGGAGTTGAAATCGAACTAACTCGTTTCGTCGATTTCAGTAATGAAAACGGTTTGTTGAATATTGAAGCTCATGATAAGCAAGGCAATATAGTTGGTAAAAATCATAAAGATATCATTTGGCAATCAAATGAAGATGAAAAGAGAATCAACACGAGTGTTCTAATAGAACAAATTGATCAGCTGAATAATCAAAATCAATACGCAATCGCAGTTAACTATATCAGTACTTCATATGATGCTCTGCCAACAGATAACCAAATGACGCGGCTAGTCGAAGTATCAAATAGGATTCACATCGGACTTTTATATGACGAACTAGATGACCAATCAAAACAAAGTGCTGATTGGCTTACGTTAGCATTAAACCCTTTTCGAGACGTTGAATCAAATACGATTCAAATCAATGAGCTTGCAGATCTACAAAAAAAACAGGATTTAGATCGCATAGATCTGTTAATAGTACTTGGTGAGGCAGGAAGTGACGATAAGTCATGGAAGTACATTGATGCCTGGCTTGAAGAGAATAGTAAAGCACTTTGGTTTGTTCCTGTAGATAGAGAGGAACAAGGATTACAGAATCGATTTGTAAATCGTAATAAGGTAAAGAGTACACAAAATACATCAGAAACTTGGTTGATTGATCACAATTATCTAGGTTCAGCACTCAAGAAAAATTTATCGGCTGACTGGAAAGGGCTTACGAAAACGATAAAGATTAATCATATCAATAACATAAAAAATGACAAAGATGATGAAGTGTGGGCACAGCTAAATTCTGGCGATCCAATTATTTTCAGCAAAAAATATAGGAAAAGTGAGATTGTTCTTTGGAATATTGGGTTGAATGATTCCTGGAGTAATCTTACAACCAAACCACTATTTATCGCATTAATACAAGAAACATTTCGAAGTATAAATCGTAAATATTCAGAACAAAAGTTCAATCAATTTATCGATGGAGAAGTTGAAATATCATCTACCACTTCATGGAATAATTCGAAGAACCATAAGCAAAATAAAATCTTTGTTGATACAAACCAATCACTTTGGATTCAAAATCACGCATCAATAGCTGGCAATACAAATCAAATTGATAATAAAGAATTTGAAGCCTTTTGGGACAAGCAAGGTCATTGGCAATTAATTGATTGGAACCAATCAAACAATGCATCTTTTTTTCAAAATGAAAAAATGGATCTGAGTTGGTATTTACTGTTATGTGTTTTGGCTTTGCTAATTACTGAAATGTGGTTAAGTCGAAGAATGAGTTACGCATTAGATGAATCAAAGAAAACGCTTAGTTCACATATTTTCGATTGGTATGGGAAATTACAGGATAAAGATAATGCCAAGCAAAGTAGTAACACATTCAAATCAGTAGATAAGCAAAAACGGGGGGATGGTTGATGTATGTAACGGGTATTCAATCCAGTTGGTTAGATTGGCTGTTAGGTTTAAGAAAAATCAGTGCTGATGGTTCAGTACTGAACAGCGATACACTTCATTTGTCTAGCTCATTTGCTGGTTGGGTATGGTTTGTTCTCATAATCTTCATTCTACTTTCAGTGTATTTTGCCTATGCTCGCTTACTTGGTAAACGCACAGTGCGTGTGTTACTTGGTTCAATCAGAGCTTGCATTTTCTTTCTTCTTTTTTTAATTTTATGTGGCCCAATGATTGTAGAACGCAATGACAAAATCGAGCCAGACAAAATCATCGTCATGTTGGACAATTCTGCATCCATGACAACCAAAGATATTGAATCGGATAATACAAATATAAGTAGATTTGAAGCGATAAAGAAAGTTGTTAATGAAATACAGGAGTACAAATCAAACAATAGAAAAATAGATTTGTATGCATTTGGTAAAGATTTAAGAAAAATTAATAATAATTTTGACTATATCATAGAACCAAGTAGTACAACATTAATTACCAGCAATATTGCTAACGCAATTAAGATGAATAAAAATGATGGAATTGCTGGCATAGTTATAATTAGTGATGGGCGATCTAAAGACTTCTCAGCTAAAAACGTGAGCTTATCAAGATATACTGAGCAAAAACAAAGAATACCTATTTATACATCAGCTTTAGGATTATCATCAGATCAATTTGACCTATACGTGGATTCTATTGAAGTCCCCAAACGAGTGTTCGAAGGTGATCATATACCGATTCGAATTAAGGTTGGCGTTCAAGGTGAATTGACAAATCCTTCCGATGTCTATGTTAGCATCTTCAATCATCGTAATGAACTAGTTGTGCAATTGCCTCTGAGTGATAAAGATGAATTTGGTTATATTAACTATACGATCAAAAATAAGGTAGATAAAAACGAACATTGGCGTATTGATGTTAATCTAGAAAAAAAAGGGGATCGTTTAATACATGAAAAGGTAATCGAGAATAATTCAGTTGTATTTAATATTGATGTAATTACAAATCCTTTAAGAGTACTGTATGTCGATGGCTATCCAAGATGGGAGCAAAGATATTTAAAAAATATGTTGATTCGTGAGCAATCCGTTGAATGTAGTACGTTACTGTTTAGTGCAGATAAAGATTTTGCTCAAGAAGGCAACAACCCAATCAAACGATTACCTAGTAGTCGAAAAGAGTTAGCTGAGTATGATACTGTCATTTTAGGTGATGTATCATCGCGAAATCTTGATGAAGATTTTATGCGCAATTTGAAAAACTTAGTAGCTGAACAAAACCTTGGTTTAATTATTATAGGTGGTGATCGCTTTATGCCACGCACCTATGAAGGAACATTGTTAACAGATTTACTACCTATGCAGAACCCCAGTGGCGTTCAACGGCTTTTCATTGGGAGTGGGCTATATAACGTAGTTTCAACACAATTAGCAGATAAATTGGGTGTACTTCAGATTAATAAGAATGCTAAAGACTTATCTGTGACAAGTATGCCATCAATATATTACGCACAAAATATGGGAGAATTGAAACAAACTGTTGAGCCGATTGCTGTTTTTGCAGATTCAGGCGATGGATCAGGTAAGCCAGAATCAAGCTATAACGCGATTACATGGATGCGTTATGGTAGTGGTAGAATTCTGTACATAGCTACTGATGAATTATGGCGGTGGCGTTACGGCAAAGGCGAAACATACTTCGAACAAACATGGCTTAGTCTTATCCGATTTGCTGGTAAAAATCGTGCAGGTATCTACGATCAGCCAGTGAATATCGCTATAAATCAAGATGATATTTTAACTAATGAATACATGCAAGTTGATGTGCATATAAACGACATAGCAATAATTGAATCTTTAAATGATGAAATACGTTTAGATGTTTTTGAGTTAAATCAAATAGATCCTACTAATAGCATATTTTTAAAACGTTATTCATCAGATGAAGATCAAAAAAAGTATGCGAAGTTTACAGGTGAGTTTAAGGCAAAAAAATCAGGAGATTATGAACTTCAGTTTATAACCCCCGGCGGAAAAATATATAGCCAATCATTTATTGTTCATGACTCAAATGATGAAATGTTAGATGTACGAGCTGATTATGAAGCAATGAAACATATCGCTAATACAACAGGTGGAGAATATTTTAAATTAAACGATCTTTCACAAGTTATCGAGAGTATCCCAAGTAAAGCTAAAATAATTCCACATGATCAGAGTGAAAGTTTGATCCGTTCACCAGCTATTTTTGGTTTGATACTTATATTGCTAACTGTTGAGTGGATAGGTCGTAAGCTGATCCACTTAGCATAACAAAGAAGTAAGTTGAATAATCTTTATGAAGCAAATCATCAATCAACTTAAATCGATAAGAGAGATTGGTCGTTGGTTGCTCATTATGCGCATGCTTTTATGGTGGGGCATGTTCATTATATTTATAGTTTTGCTTCTGGGAACTTTAGACTATTGGTTGGTCTTACCAACATGGATTCGACTGTGTATCCTCTTATGCATTATAGCGATTTACGCATTAGGGATCAGTTCACGTTTTAGACATCTACTCAGATTTCAGCCACGTCTTGAAGACATCGCTCTTCATGCTGAAAATCATATAGTCAGTTTAAAAGGTAAGTTAGCAAGTGCAGTTGGTTTGTGGCTTCGCGATAAAAAAGATAGCAATCGAATAACTAAACAATTATGCTTCAATTTATCAAAAGAAGTTATTAGCAAAATGCACGGTAAATCGCTGATCGGCTTAGTCAATTTAGCCGAAGTGAGAAAATCACTATGGGGCATGTTTTTTGCAATTGCAACACTAAGTCTTGTATTTATTCTCACACCACGTTGGCTTGGAACAGCAACATCCCGCTGGCTTCTCCCTTTTGGTAAAGCGAAGTGGCCTCAAAAAGTTTATATACAAGATCTTACGAAACAGAAAATTTATGCGATTGGTTCACCTCTACATTTTACAGCAGGTATTGAAAAAGGTTTCTCTGACCAAATGCGGGTACGCATGCATTATCGTATAGAAGATACGCATGGCAAATCCCTTTCTTCGTGGGAAACAGTTTTAATGAATCAACAAGGTTTTCTGCGTGCAACACTTGAGCATCAACAAGTAAAAATTGAATGGGGATTTGTAGAACCAATCAACAATAATAGCTTTCAGAAGAAACTAAATTCTTCAGAAGTCATGCTCCCAAAATTCGAGAAAACAGTTCAAATAGATTTGGAGAATATCGATTTTTCTACTGACGATAATATTAACAGTGAGTTAGCTATTAACTATTGGTTTGAATCTGCTGATGATAGGACAGAAAATTCGATCATTGCACTAACAGAAAAGCCAGCAGTTAACTCTATTTCATTAAAAATAACCCCACCTAAATATGCGACAGATCTACTAAAAGATCAAGAAGTAGTACTCCATGATCAGTTATACCAAAGCTCGATTGATGATTTGAAAACAATTTTGCAATTTTCGCAATTAGAAGTGACCGTTAAAGCAAACAAAAAATTGAATGAGCAAAGCCAACAAAATATTTATCCGGGTTTCGGTAGCAACAATGATCTGATATTCACAAGAGTACATAACAAATCGAATAGTTTAGATATGCTTAAATGGGTCATCACCCAAGATGTAGTAAGTACAATCAATTTGCAGGATGAAATGGGCATCTTCAATCGTGATGATTATGTATTGGATTTTAAAACACATCACGATGAAAACCCAGAGATACAAATCAGTGCACCTAAAACCGATCTAGCTGTACTATCACAGGCAGTTATCCCCATTGAAATAATAGCCCAAGATGACGTTGGCTTAAAATCATTAAGTGTAAAAGTTAACGCACCGATCAAGAACAGTGGAGGTGAATCTGTAAGACAAGATGATCTTCTTGCTCATGAAAATCTACAAGTAAATTCAAGTAGTTTAAAAACTGAGTTAAATCTGGAAAATTACAATCTCCAAGTTGGTGACTATATACAAGTCTACGGCATTGCGATTGATGTCTTCGAGGTAAATGGCAAAACCCATCCAGAAACAAGATCACTAACAAGAACGCTGCGTATCGTTGATCAAGTTACCCTAACGAATCTATTACGCAAAGATATTTCATTGATTAGGCAGCATGCTATACGTGCAGAAAGACAACAAAGACAGCAACTAGATCAGCCATTAGATGAGAACAAGCAAAAAAGTATCACTAAGCGTATCAATCGAATGCAGAAAATGCTGGATGAAACAAATACAAAAATTAAGCAAAACAAATTAGAAGATTCAGTATTAAAGGAACTGCTTAATAATGCAGAGCAATTATTATCAAACGCTCAAGGCAGCAGTGAGCAAATTAAAGCCATTCACCAGAATAATGATAACAAAAAACATATGACTAATGTTGTAGATAAATTAGGACAACTAATTCACGTGCTCAGCCAAGGCAAGAGTGTTTCCGATTTGCAAATGCGCCTAAAACAAATAGAGGCAATTCAACGATCTTTGCAAAATGACACACGTCAACTTTTACCAAAAACCATCGGCCGCACTGAAGGTGAGTTAGATCCAAATACAAAAAAAGAAATGAAAGAGATTGCAAATCGTCAACAAGAACTAAGTAATCAAACCGAAAACATGCTTGAGCAAATGCAAAAAACAATTGAGCAAATGAAGCAATCTGAAAAAGAAAGTGATCATACCGCGGGCGAGGCTATGAAACAAGCAGCTGACATAGCCCAGAAGCAAGGTCTTAATGAAAAAATGAAAGATGCTGCTCAACACATCGACAATAACAAGTTATCGCAAGCAGGATCTAAACAAAGTGATGCAGTAAGTGTGATGTCTCAAATGATGGGTGCGTTGAATGATCGGAAAAAAATTAAAGCACAGATGCTTGCTCGAAAATTGAAAGAACTCGTCGATCAACTTGAACAACTTGTCAAAGACCAAGAGTCGGAGCTGAAGATTCTACATCAAGCTAATGATATACAGAATTTAGAACATGATATGGTTCTTCTTCGCAGACGTACTATGGCTGCCGGTAACCTTGTGAGTAAATCAAAGAATATTGATAAAAATCCACCACTAAAAAGTGTTTTTCAGATACTGAAAAATGCTGGTCAAAAACAAGGTGAAGCAATTTTCAGTTTGCGCTCATCAAATAAAGATATAGCTGTTATCGCGGAAGAACGTTCATTGTCACTGCTAGAGGAAGCAGTCAGATTAGCCAAAGAAGCAATAGAGCGTGGGCAATTACAACAACTTATTGAAGAACGTGAGGAGTTAATTAATCAATATCGTGAGTTAGCGGAAAATCAACGCGATATTCAAGATGAAACAAAATTAATTCAAGATCAAAAAATCCAAGGCCGTAAAGCTCGATCAAAATATATTAGTCTAGCCAAATCACAAAATGAAATTCGACAAGCAGCTAATAAGCTTAGTGAAAAAGTAAAAAACAACACCGTATTCATATACGAGCATAATCGTATAGATCAGGATTCGCAGAATATACAAAGCATGCTTCGTAAAGGACGAGCACAAGATAACGATAATAATGTAGTTGATGTTCAGGAAGATATTGCAGACAGTTTAGTAATGATGGCCGATGTTCTGGAAATGCAAAACGAAGAGAGCAAATTTGCACTGAGCCAGGGCGGTTCAAATGCTGGAGGTAGTGGTTCAGCAGGAAGTCAGCAACCCAAAATGATTCCTCCAGTTGCAGAATTAAGATTATTACGTGCTATGCAAATCGGCTTGAATCTACAAACTAAAAAAATGAATGAATCAAATTCCAAGAATACCAAACAAGCTGAACTATTAAGTCAACGACAGTCCGACCTGGCCGATCTAAGTAAAGCAATGCTTAAGAAAATGCAGCAAAATTCAAATCAAAAAATGACAGCACCGATTGAACAAAAAACAGACAAACCAAATATTGATGAAAAAGTAACGGGGGATATCCGATCATGAAATTATTAATCATCATATCTGTAACTTTGCTTTTTATCTCTACACATCAAATTGCCAATGCGCAATCATTAGATGAGTTACTGGGCTTGGATGACGATACTTCACCAACTAATGAGCAAACACCTTCACAAGAACAAACAGTTCAGGCGGTAGATACAGTTGATGATGATAAGATGAAGCGTGCCTTGTCTGGTCAAGATCCATCAGATCTTTTTGAGAAAGTCATTGTTGAAATGAACGATGTCAGTCGCCGGTTAAAAGATAAACACGTTGGTTTACAGACGCAGCGTGAGCAAATCGAAATCATTAGCAAGCTTGACCAAATCATTGCGCAAGCCAAGCAACAGCAATCAAGTAGTGGCAAAAGTAGTCAAAACCAAAAACACAAGCAGTCGCAATCCGATCGCTCTGGAAAATCACAAGCAAAACAGAGCAAAGCAAGTTCGCAAAAAGGCAAGATCCAAACAAAAGCAGGCGAAAATAAAGGGCAGGCTGGAGTCAGTTCTTCTTCCCAAGCCACAAGCGATGACAAAGCACTGCGTGAAACACGCATGGAATGGGGCCAACTCCCCGAGCGCGTCCGAAAAGAAGTTGAAGAGGGAATGAACGAGCGATTCAGTTCAAAGTATCGCCGTTTGACCGAACAATATTACAAACGATTAGCAGAAACAAAGAGCGGCGAGTCCGCCGAGGATGATTCGTACTGATTCACAGGATCATTGTTTCATTGACTCACATAGGAGATTAATAATGAAACGTTACGGATTCATTTTAATCTATTTGTTGATTAGCCTTCTGATTGTTCTATTTGCAGGAAACTACGCACTCGCATCTGACGTCGAAACGCAACGGGGTGCTGAGGATGTTACATTCGAAGAAATTACCCCTGAGATGCGTGCATCTGTCGATAGTGCACTCGCTTTTCTTGCGCAAGCACAAATGGAGGACGGTAGCTACGGTTCTGAACGTTATCCAAAACACGTTGGCATGACCTCTCTTGCTGCAATGGCGTTCATGGCCGATGGGAACCTGCCCGGACGTGGACGTTATGGCCGCAACGTTGAACGTGCTGTCAACTTTGTCGTCAACTCAGCGGCAGAATCAGGCTTTATCGCCGCCGATACTTCTCACGGCCCCATGTATGGCCACGGCTTCGCAACACTCATGCTTGGCGAAGTCTACGGCATGACCAACGATTCACGCGTTCGTGAAGTTCTAATCAAAGCCGTGCGTCTTATTGTCAACACGCAAAACCACGAAGGCGGTTGGCGGTATCACCCTATCCCCTTCGATGCTGACGTCTCAGTCACAATCTGTCAGATCATGGCTCTACGAAGTGCACGTAACGCAGGACTCAGCGTTCCCAAAGAAACCATCGACCGTGCAGTCCGATATGTGCGCCAATGCCAAAATCCAAACGACGGCGGCTTCCGCTACATGCTCTCCTCAGGCGGCTCCGCATTCCCTCGTTCTGCCGCTGGTGTTGCGAGCCTTTTCTATGCAGGCATCTACGAAGGCGACGACATCAACCGCGCACTCAGCTACCTATTGCGTGAAGGTCGTAACATCACCTTCCGTAGCGGCGGACACTACTACTACGGTCACTACTATGCTGGCCAAGCCATGTACCTCGCAGGCGGTGAGTACTGGCAACTCTGGTACCCACGCATCCGTGACGAACTCGTCAGCAAGCAAAATGATGATGGTAGTTGGGATTCTTCACACGGAAAATCTTACGGAACTGCAATGGGTTTGCTCATTTTGCAAATTCCAAATCGATTATTGCCGATATTCCAGAGGTGAGAATGTTAGTACTTCCCAATTTGTTTTCAGCTCTACGCCGCGCTTCAACTCCTTTCACGCAAGCATGCATCGGAGTTATCTTTCTATCGTTGTTTTTATCGGCAAGCATCACCCAAGCCGCTTCGCCTGTCCTGCTAATGGACAAACAACTTCAAGAACAACGCGTCTATCTCAAGTCAATCAGCGATGGCAACATCGTATTCTTTGACATGCAACGTCGCCTTCAGCAGCGCGCGTTTGAACGGTTTGTAAGGCTTGAAGAGGTTAGTGAAAGAAAACTCTCCATTCCTAATGACGTTGGCATCATCGAGTTCGTCGACGGACAGCGTGTGCGTGGCAAGATGGTTGTGGGTCAGCAAAATGAAGAAGGCTCCTTCTACTGGGACTGCATGATCGGCGACCGTTGGGAACCAATCGATCAAGGTACTGCTTTCGATCAGGCGCTTACCAATGATCAAACGAATGTTCAGCCAGACATTATCGAAGGTTTTCGTCATCGCATCGCAGTCAATCTTGATGAAGTCCGCCGCATGACCTTCGGCATCGAACCAAACAACATTGAAGTACTTGAAGAAGACATCATCATTCTCCGTAACGGCGAGGAAATTCGAGGCTTCGTCATTGAAGCCAAAGGAAACCAGATCCTCTTTCAAATGGAACATCAGGATGAGCCCATCAAGCTACTCATCCCTCAAATCCGCGCAATCAGCCTCATGAATCAAGAGATCGACTACGATTTCGGCGACTATATCGTTGTCATGAAAGATGGTTCACGATTCTACGCTGACAACCTCAACATCCAGAGCGAAACTGTCAGTATGCAAATCAGCCTCACCGGGCAAAGCGATGAACACGTCACTGTCCCACTCGATACTATTCACAAGATAGACATTATTAAAAGCGGTTATCGCCTTGAATATCTCAACGATATGAAACTCGAAGTCGTCTCACCAAGCGTCGTCTTCGGCAAAGAATTCCGATACAAACTCTCTGATCGTCTGATGAATTTGCACGCACCAATGCTCATGCGCTATACACTCCCGCATGGCACCGTTCGTCTCGGCGCTGTTGCTGAACTCGATGAGCGTGATGACCTGCCCCAACTCAACGGCTGGGCCGACATGAACATTATCTTCCGCCACAACCGCGAGCAGACCAAATACACTCTGAATAACAAACAAAAACGCCAAGTTATACAGATCGATCTTCACAATAATAACCAACTCGAGATCGAACTCGACGAAGGTCTCAACGGCCCCGTCCTTGATCGCATGCGACTGCTCGACGCCATGTTACTCATCAAAGTCGACAACAATCAATCTGCTTCGGGGACAGCAAAATAAATCGTGTCTTTTCATAGGGGAGAGGAAATGGGTCAAAATTCAGCTATTTTAACGACTTTCTTACATAGTTTGTCATTGCATTTCTACGGCTAAAAATACAAAACGCTACTATTGAGTTAATACCTTGATGGCTATAATAGCCTTGTGCCGATAATGAATTAATAGACTTTATGCAGTTTTTCGCCGAATTTGTATCAGAAAAGAGTACTCACTCATGACAGCGAATCAGGATCTCACACCTATTTCAACCACTGAGAGTACAGTTCCCTCAAAGGAACAGGAAGCCGTTCGCGCTGAACGCGCTAAGTTCTTCAACCGCGAATCTTCTTGGCTTGAATTTAATCGTCGTGTTCTTCATCAAGCACTCGATCCGCGCACTCCGCTCCTCGAACGTGTTGGCTTCCTTGCGATCTTCACTTCAAACCTCGATGAATATTTCCAGAAACGTGTCGGCGGACTCAAACGACAAATCGGTCTCGGTATCAACGTCCGTACACCTGATGGCCTCTCCTCTGAAGACATGCTAGCGCTGATTAGAGATATGGTGCTGCCCATGATTAAAGAGCAGGCAGAGTGCTACGAAAAGATCATTCGCCCAGCACTCGCAAAGCATGGCATCCATCTTCTCAATTGGAATGAGCTCACCGAGCACGGCAAAAAACTCGCTGAAGAATACTTCCGAAAAAACCTCTTCCCGGTTCTTACACCCATCGCCGTCGATCCCGGCCACCCATTCCCATTCATCAGCAACCTCTCAACCTCGCTAGGCGTCATGCTTCGCGCACCCGGTGAAGCGCAGCATCATAACGATCCCCAACTTGAAGGCATCATCGATCCTGATGAAGTCGGCCTTCAATTCGCTCGTGTTAAAGTACCTGCCGTCCTTCCCGGTTGGATTCCACTAAAAGATCCAAAACAGCAAACAGACAAAACCATGCCCGCTGATGAGTACCGCTACATCAGCCTTAACGAACTGATTACACACAACCTCGATGATCTTTTTCATGGCATGGAAATCGCTGAAGTCGAACCATTCCGCATCACACGAAACGCTGACGTTGAACGTGATGAGGAAGATGCAGAAGATTTGCTCGAACTCATCTCACAGGAACTTCGTGATCGCCGCTTTGCTAAAACCGTGCGACTTGAAGTTTCCGATGATCCGTATCGACCTATCTATCAAGTACTCATTCAACAACTCGGGCTTGGCAAAGATGATGTCTACGAGATGCCATCACTTCTCGACTACACCGACCTTTGGACCATTCAGGGGCTCAATAAACCTGAACTGAAATTCAAACCTTGGACACCACAAACACCGCCGCGTCTCGCTGATGATGATGCGAACATCTTCAACGTCATCCGTGCAGGTGATGTCCTTGTTCATCACCCATACGAATCATTCACTGCGAGTGTCGAGCGCTTCATCAAGGCTGCAGCAAGTGACCCCCACGTCGTTACCATCAAACTCACGCTTTATAGAACCGCCAAAGCGTCACCCTTCCTCCCAGAACTGATCCGTGCAGCAGAAATGGGTAAACAGGTTGTCGTACTTGTTGAACTCAAAGCGCGCTTTGATGAGGAACGCAACGTGCAAATCGCACGGCAACTTGAGCAGGCAGGTGTTCACGTTGTTTACGGCGTTGTCGGTCTTAAAACACACACCAAAACAGCGCTCGTTGTTCGTCAGGAAGAAGACGGCATGAGATGCTACGCGCACATCGGCACGGGTAACTACAACTCTAAGACCGCAAAACTCTACACCGACCTCGGTATCTTCACTTGCGATCCTCGCCTAACCAGCGATTTGGTCGAGATGTTCCACTTCATCACCGGACGCAGTCTTAAGAAAAACTTTAATCACCTGCTCATCGCACCGATCAATATGCGCACACGCTTTGAGGAAATGCTCGATCGTGAAATCGAACACTGTCATGCTTGGCATGAACGTGGCGCTGATCCAGAAGATCCAAACCGTCCAACGATTATTGCGAAGATGAACAGTCTTGAAGATAAACTCATCATCGAAAAACTCTACGATGCATCGCAAGCAGGTGTACGTATTAAACTGATCGTGCGTGGTTTCTGCTGCTTGCGACCTGGTGTTGAAGGACTCAGTGAAAATATCACGGTGACTTCAATCATCGGCCGTTTCCTCGAACACTCACGCATCTATCACTTCAGTAACAACGGCAACCCTGAATACTTCATCGGTTCTGCTGACTGGATGTATCGTAACCTCAACAACCGCGTTGAATGTATTACGCCGATCTATGATCTCACATTACAAAAACGCTTGAAGCAGATTCTCGATATCTGTCTCGCAGACCAGCGCTCCGCATGGGACCTGCAACCTGATGGTACGTACATTCACCGTCAACCAGATCCTGACAAACCCGAGACAGCCATCGGCACGATGCAAACACTCATGGACATCACCCGACATGAAGCGGGCATTAATCTCTTAAAATAACTCGCATGTTTCATTTTAAAGCTAGCTTCTCCGAAGGATAAGGCTGTACTACGTTTATCAATCAGTGACTTGCTCAAATAACTCGGTTTTCTTTAGTTGCGAGCTTATTACTCGAAAAATCCTCACACGACTGCACTTTACATAATGAAAACAGCTGTGTTGTACAGAATCGTGATGCGACAACAAAGCCGTGAGAAGCGTATTTTTGTATAGTCGCATTAATATAGTTAGATGATTGGTATGCGCTAGATAACAATGTAAAACATTATATTTTTCTAGAAATGTATAGATGTAATTGCAAATAATCTACTTGAAAAGTCTTGATAGTCATAAAATTTAAAAGATAATATATTCGATATTAGAAGTGAATTTTCTTAACAGTATTTGGTGTTAGTTACCGCATTACCACTGAGCCGAATGGCTAACAGTTAAAAAACTAGGAATAGGTATAGATGCACTGCATCAGGACTGACAGTGGTTTGATAATCGGTCAGTATTGAGTATTCCATCAGTTCAGCAATCACAGTTTCCAGATCAAAGGGCAAACAAATATGATGCGACTAAAATCATTTCTGCCAGTATTTATTGCAACGTTCACGCTGTTACTCTGCTCGACCGATGCGATGGCAATGTATAACCCAAGGCTTGGGCGATTTATGCAAAGGGACCCGATTGGTTATCCCAATGGCTTCAACGCATTTGCGGCTTACCATATCATTAGGGGAGGATTAGATCCAAGTGGTTTATATGAAATAGAATATGAAGGTGATTGGACTGATGAACAGAAAAAGAGAGTTGAAGATTCCTTAGATCGTATAGATGAACGTATTACAGATCTACTTGATCAGTTAGATGAATTAGAAAAAAGTTTGTCCGATTGTGTGAAAAATAAAATGGAAGATTCATTAAATAAGATTCGAAATAAATTAAAAGCTATGCAAGATAATATAAATAGCAAATCTCGCAACTTAGAATTGTATCAGGGGAAAATTCCTACAACTGATAAACACGGTTATACAAATATGATGACTAAGCCATCAGGAGGGTGGTGGGATGATTGGATGAAATTTAACACTATACCAGACGAAAGAGGAAACCCTTGGGATACTCTTCCTAAAAGTGAATTTGATAGGCACTTTTTTCACGAGCAGTTTCATATTACCGAAGGAGGGTGGGGGACCAATCACGATGATGATGGTACTTGGGAAGATCCACATAAGTTAGATAAACTCATAGGCAAAGATATTGCCGACGCACTAGGTTTTGACTTACTTATGGCTGAAAAAGAATGTGGTGAATGTCCACTACCTGAAGATGATGATGATTATGATGAGGGTGAAGAATAAAAGAATCTTGATCTTCATAAACTCGATAGCTTGAAATTGATAATCAAAATAAAAAGAAAATGTACTATGATGTGTTCTTTCAAGAGAAGGCCTAAAAAAATAATTCTAATATCCTTGTCAGCGTTATTGGGTCTGGCTTTAGTACTGATATTGTTTGCTAGGGGTATAATGGTTAATACATATATTGATATTAATTCAGGTAGACTTCAAAAAGAAATTGTTTTGAGAGGTTATGTTTTTCAACGAACGAACATAAATACTACATTTTCGGAATTTTATGCATCGACATCACCAAGTCCCCAGAACTCAGATTGGGCAATTATTGATTCTCGGCCATATTTTAAGTTGCTCACAGGTCGGCCTTCCCCGAATTATCATTTTCATGGTGCGAATGCAAGTCTCAAACAATTAATGGAAGCTTTTGCAGTAAGTGGGAGTTCTCAGAAGAAACAGCGAGATTTGGCTGAAAGAGCAATTCAAATTCTTCAAAGTGGTCATAATTTTGAAGTAGTTTATTTGGAGAATGGTTCTTTGGAAGTTGTGTCGACTAACGCAGAATAATTCAAGCGGCTGTTACCTGTATTATCAAAAAACGATGGTTGTTATATTGCAACCCATGGCCGATTAATTTCGGCCATTTTTATTAGCATTTTATCGATATAAAACACATCACTTATTTACAGAAATAAGAGTGACTTGAATAAAATATTCGTAAATGATTTGCAGCTTTTTCATTGTTGTTTTCGTTTTGATCACTGACTTACTTTTGCCATATCGTTGGTCAGCATTGTTTTTTGAATCTGCGAAATCATTTTGTCTTGCAGTACCGTGATCTGACCTTCCTGCACAGGTGCTTTGATGTTGTTGAACATAAAGCTGAATGCAATTGTGCGGGTGATCGTCGGGTCTTCTGGCGAAGGATACATGTAATAACCACTCACCGTTTTCACGCCTGTTAAACGACCTGTTTTGCCGAATACCCAGTGACCGCTTTTCAAATCGCGGAATCGTCTTGTTAGTGTACCTTCACCCATGCGCTGTCCATCTGCGGTGCGGCCTGCGTAAGCCATGGATTCACGATACATGTCGATTGAATCCGGATTATCGTACATGGCTTCAAGCAGTTGAACGAGCATGTGACTTGAGATGAGATTACTGCGACTTAAACCACTACCATCAGCAATCTGCGCGGTGCTTGCAGATGTACCGACTAGGTTGCGAAGGAAGGTACGCATTGCAGCGGCGCCGTTTGCCCAACTGCCGGGACTGCCCGTGATCTTGTTCGCGATGCGCTTGAACAATGATTCAGCATACATGTTCACGGAATTTTGATTTGTTCTTGCGAGTACGAGTGGGAGCGTGGTACGGACTGCGTGCAGCGAAGTACTTTCGGGGAGTGTGTCGTGTTCTTTGGGACGATCAATCACATCAAATGTAATGCCATGTTTGCCGAGTTCTTCGGTGAAGTATTGTGCGAAGAATGCAGCGGGGTCGTGAACGGTGATTGAGGTTGAACCGCGTCGATTGAATTTTACGTTGCCATGAAAAACGAGGTTGTTGTTGTCAGGACCGCGGCTGATCCAGAAGTTGTCCTGTTTGCTGGTACGAGCGCGGTTGATGGTGGTGAGGAATCCTGCATTGGGGAACATAATAATGCGCGGTTCGGAGCCGAGGTATTTACTGGGAACAGGCGTGACGTCGATGAGGTTGCGATAGAAGTTGAGCCCTGCGATTTCTGCGCCGTAGTGGTACATGAGATCACGTTTATCCCAATCGGGGTGCGTGAACTGGTAATCGAAGACGCGGTCGTCGAGGTATAGGGTGCCGAAGTGGGTGATACCAGTTTCTTTGATGGTGTTGATCCAGAGATCGAGGATATCTTCGATCGCGAGATTGTGTTGTTTGAGGAGTATGGGGTCACAGAAGGCGGGGTCGCCGTCACCTTTGATGATGAGGGAGGGGCGGCCGTTGTCGTCGAGTGCTTCAACGAGACGGAGTTCGGTTGCGAATGCGAAGTCGGTGCCGAGCAGGTCGATGGCGGCGGCGGTGGTGAGTAGCTTCATATTTGAAGCGGGGATGAGGAGGGTGTCGGAATTGATCTGCGCGAGCATGACGTCGTAGTCGAGATCTTTGACGGTGATTGAGTATTGGGTTTTGCGGAGGTTTGAGGTTTGAATGAGATTGCGGAGCTGCCCTTCGATGTCGGCAGCAAGGGTTGCGGTGCAAATGCATAGCGTGATGAGTGTGAACAGGAGTGGTGTGGTGAACTTTGAAAGACGCTTAATATCCGGCATGGAATCCTCTGCTCGCTTTGAATCTGGCCAACGTAACAAACAGGCGTGTTAATAAACAGGCGATGAAAACTTGGGGAGGGTACTGATCGATTACCCTTGATGATAGTAAGTTACACGAAATATAGAACGGTTGCGAGAGAGAGAATAAGAATGATGCGGGGGTGGGATTGGTTGTTTGAAAGTTGCGGATTTTGTGTGATTGCGCGCATGAAATGGGAGGAGAGTTGGTTTGGCGGAGCGCTGAAATGCGCTGGTTTTTGAAAAACAAAATGAGCGATTATGTGAAATTGATGATCGAAAAAGTGAAATGAGAATGAAAATAAAGGTGTTACACGCGTGAGAATGGGGTGGGGAGGCGCGAATGTGCGCGCGGTTTGGTTTGGGGGCGCGCAAGTGCTTTATTTTTGAAGTTGGAAATGACACGAAATGAGCTGAAATCGATGAGAAATGGTGCGGGATGGGTTGGAAATGGTCAGAAATCAGTCAGAAATGGATGGTCTTAAGAGGAGGTGGGCGCGGTTGTGCGCTGATTTGGGGTGGGGGATTGTGTGTTGGTTGGCAATTGGAATTATGCGCGCGGTGGAGGAGGGCGAGGTTGTGTTGCTGCACGTATTTGAGTGAACAGTGTTCGCTGTAATATGAGGGGTATAAATAAGCTAGAACTATATAAAGGTTATTAATAATCGCGGACTTGCCTTAAGGGTTTATTGGTAGATCACGATAGAGCTATTACTAGACGCTCGTTCAATGAGCAAAGTTATAAATATAAAAATCCATGCCCATAGGCAACCTATCTAGATTGAGGCAATGAAGATGAAGAATGAAAGTAATAAGTTAAGGACTGGTGTGTTGGCTGGTTTGGCGGCGTGTTCGATGGTTTGGTTGGGGAGTATGAGCGTGAATGGTGCGACGGTGACGTGGGACAATGGTTTTCATAACCAGGATTGGACACGTCCGACGAACTGGGACACGGATGCTTTGCCGACGAACGCGGATACGGTTGAGATTGGTATGGGTGTTGGGATTTATAGTGGTGCGACGGGTGAAGCGGATGTGGTGAATTTCCGTCCGAGTGGTAGTGGTAATAATTTGTCGATTTTGAGTAATGCGACGTTGAATGCGAATGCGGTGAATTTGATTAATGAGATTAATCCGAGTTTTGCGTCTGAGATAAAGCTGAACATTCAGAACAGCGCGGTGAATGTGGCGGGTG
This sequence comes from Planctomycetota bacterium, assembly GCA_016350165.1. Lineage (GTDB taxonomy): Bacteria > Planctomycetota > Phycisphaerae > Phycisphaerales > Phycisphaeraceae > Poriferisphaera. The sequence goes on from CP066225.1 coordinate 2,537,341, forward strand.
ATTTGACGCTGACGAGTTCATCGATTGATACGAATCAGAAGGTGACGATTACGACGACGGGTAGCTCGACGGATAACGATACGCTCGATATTGATGGTAATCTGATTCTGAATGCGGCGAGCACTTTGATTGAGTCGAATAGTCTGAGGCTTGAGGCGTCGAATATAACTGGTGGTACGATTGCTCGTGAGAGCCGATTTATTCTCACTGATAATGCTGCAATTTTGTTGGATAATAATGCGGATGCAAATATTAATACGTCTTTGATCTTTTTTGAAAAATCTACGGAGTTGATATCGTTTGATGTAAGCGGAACTGCGATTATGCAATTTGGCTCGCTATCGATTGATGGTGATGGTGTTGCGGATAACGAGTTTGAGTTGCATTTGACCAATACGGCAGCGAACGGTTTTGAAGCGATACATGGTATTGATATTAAGTCGAAGCGATTGGATATTGTTTTAGATCAGGGTTACGTTGTAGCGGGTAATGATGGGATTGTGTTGGGGCGTTCAACGAATAACAAATCTGAAGCGACGACGATTGATGCGTTCAGTTTGGCAAACAATTCAACAATTTCCACTTCCGGAGATTTTGAATGCTATGCGAGTGGTACACTTGATTTAGGTAATGGTACGATCCAAGCTGCGAATATTAATAAGTATCGCTATGAGGGTGGTACGAGTTACGATCCGGGTCAGTGGTTGACGATTAATATGGCGGGTGGAAATTTGATTGCATTGGGTACGGTAACTGATGGGTCGGATTCCGATGCGGTCATTCAGTTTAATAAAGAGATGAGTAGCGATCGTTACGATCAACTGGTTGGTTATGGTACGGTGACGGCTGGTTATACAGATGGTGGGGGCGTATTCCATAAGGGCGAGATTCGGATTGGTAATTATGCTGGTATTGTCAATGATGTGAATGGTGAGACATTAACATTTAATGGTAACATGCAAGTTGTTGGTATTGAGAATATTGATGCAGATCCAGCGAATAATTATTATCATCCGTATTCATTGAAGGCGACGAATGGTGGTAATATCGTTGTTAATGGTGATGTTGGTTATCAGGGTGTTTATGTTGCAGATGTGGGTTCATCGATCACGATCAATGGTGATTTGTCATGTGAAACGACGACGATCAATGGTAATGTGATTGTTAATGGTGATATCTTGACGGATGTCTGGAGTGATGTAACGGTTAAAAATACGTTTGGTTTGCAGGATGGTCATGAGCTTTTGATGGAAGTATTTCGGCCTGATGATCAGTTTCTGACGGACAACGGAATTGGTGCTGATGAGTTGAGTGGTACGATCACTGTTGTTGATGGTGGGGTGATGAATCTTGATGGTGATTTGCGTGTTAAGGATGTGACAGCAAACTTTACTAGTGATGCGTTTGAGTATGGCCAGTATGTGGTGGGTGATGAATTTGAATTGATCAAGACGGAGGGAACGGGCTCGTTGGAAGGTGAGTTTGATAATGTTTACTTGCCGACGGAAACGAATGGGGTGATGCTGAAGATTGATTTGAATACAGCGGATGATGATGGTGTTGCGGATTATATGAAGTTATTGGCACAGGCAGCGGGGATCTCGCCGACGGTTAACGCGAAGAGTGAGGGGATGAAGAAGACGATGGGCGCGATTGATAAGGCGGCTGCGAATAATGCGGCGTTTAATATTGTGGTAACAGATATTTTGAATTTGCCAACCCAGCAGAAACAGCAGGCAGCGGTTGAATCATTGCAGCAGAATAACTTGCTCAGTCAGTCATCGACGGCAACGAATCTTGCGACATCGAATGCGAATGCGATGCATAGTCGGTTTAATGGTGTGCAGCAAGGGCAGGTATTTGCTTGGGAGCCTTCGAGTAATCAGTCTAATCGAGTATTAGCTGGTGGTGAGAGGGAGATGAGCGATTACATGTTGATGTTGTCTGATGATAGTGAAGAGTTGACGGGATCGCCGGTGTTTGACTGGTTTAATGGTCATGGTGGCGGCTTGTTTTTGACGTCTGGTTTTACGCACACGGATCATAATTCGACAGAGAATCAGGTTGGTTTTGAATCGTATCAGTCAGATTTTCTGATTGGTGGTGATTTTATGGCGGCTGAGAATTTGCGTGTTGGTGGTGCGATTGGTTATGCGTATGTGACAACGGATAATCTGAATTCGTTAGGTGGTTCGGAAACGAATGCACTGAATACACAGTTGTATGCGAATTATTATGCTGCTCCTAACTTACGAATAGACTTGACAGCTGGTTATACATATGCAGCGTATGAGTTGGAACGTAATCTGTTTAATGGTGAGACTGCGTTTGGTAATACGCATAATCATCAGTTTACAGCTGAGGCAGGCGTGAATTATTTGATGGAAGATACAGGTGTAGAGGGATTGGTGTTGACGCCGTTTGCGTATATGCGTTATGTGAATTCGAATATTAATGGGTATACGGAAACTGAGGCGGGGCACTTGGGGTTAAAGGTTGATGACCAGTCGAATGATTCATTAACGAGTTCGATTGGTGCGGTTGTTTCGATGAAATATGAGTTGTCTAACTCGGTATTAGAACCGTTTGTCTCGGCGTCTTATGAGCATCAGTTTATTGATCAGGATCGTTCGACGGATGTATCGTTTATTGGTGATCCGGCGAATCCGTTCAAAGCGTTTGTTGATGGGACTGATACGGATTATGTAAATCTGTCAGTAGGTTCGTTGTGGGCGTTGTCAGATAAGCTGATGTTACGTGCGACGTTTGATACGGTGCTGTTCCATGATGAGTTGGAATCACAGCGTGTAAGTGCTGGGTTCAGATTTAACTTTTAAGACTAATCAATAGATAGATATAAAAGAAAACGCCTTGCTTGATGCGAGGCGTTTTTTGTGGTTCGGTTTTTTATTCTGCGGCCCATTGCCAAGCTTCGTCGATTTCGTTTGTGTGGAAGAATCGCATTTGGCCGTGCATGAGTTTGTTTGTGATTTTGGTCATTTGTTCGTGCCATTTTTTTTCGCCGACGAGGGCGATGCGGTGGAAGCTGGACCAGTGAGTGGTATCGAATTTGAGTTCTTCGAAGATGGCGTGGAGTGAGATGCCTTTGTAGTTATTGATGTCGACGACGGCGCGAAGGGAGCCATGCTTTTGGATGATGTCGTCGAGGACTGGAATGACGTGTTTGTAGTCGGTGGCTTGGAGTTTGTCAGTGGCGACCAGGCCTACAACGGTGGGATACTCATCGCGATATACGGTGTCGATCATGGTGATGGCTCGGTTAGGGGTGAGGAAAAGGTGCATCTATATATAGATGCTGTTTGAAAATGATAGGCGAGTGGTGGGTGAGAAGAGGGTAGGGGTTTTAAGGCGGTGCGATAAGAAAGGGAGTGAAGTGAGGGAATCAGGATTGTGTGAGGATTTTTTGGTAGAGATTTTGGTAGGCAGCGTGCATTTGGGATTGGGTAAAATTGCTTTGGAGGTGTTGATGGGCGGCGGTTGCGAATTGTGTGCGAAGATCGGGGTTATTGGCGAGTGTGAGGAGGTTTTGTGCGAGAGCTTGGTGATCTTGGCGAGGGGAAAGGAGGCCTGTGGATTGGTTGATGACGACTTCGGGGTTGCCGCCGACGTCGGTGGTGGCGATGGGAATGTGGGTGGCCATGGCTTCGAGAAGTGTGACGGAAATGCCTTCGGATAGGCTGGAGAGGGTGAAGATGTCTGCGGCGGGAAGGATTTGTGAGACGTCATCACGCACGCCGGTGAAGATGATGCGGTCTTGGAGGTTGAGTTTTTGTGAGAGGGATTGCATTTTGGGTTGTTCGGGGCCATCGCCGACGAGGATGAGTTTGGCTGTGGGGTGGCTTTTTGCGACAAGGTTGAAGGCGCGGATTGAGGTTTCGTGATTTTTGACTGGGTGGAAGCGAGCGACCTGCATGATGATGAGGTCTTGTGGTGAGAGGTTGAGGAGGTTGCGAGCGTGTGTGCGTGAGGTGGGTGAGATTGGAGGGAAATTTGAGGGGTTTATGCCGTTGTAAATGACGGAGATGGGTTTGTTTTTGATGCGCTCGTTGTTAATGAGTGCTTGTCGTACGAAGTTGCCGACGGCTGTGATGTAGTCGGGGTGCTTGAAGAGGAAGCGGTTGAGGAGAGTTCGCTTGCGTGAGGGGAGGTCGGGGTAGTGGCGGCCGTGTTCGGTGAAGATGATGGGTGGTGATGATGAGAAGGGGAAACGTGAGAGGGATGCGTAGAAGAAGGGGGTGTATTGATGAGCGTGAATGAGTTGGATGTTGTGTTTTTGGGTTACGTTTTTTATGTGCTTGGGGACGTTTCTATCAATGCCGGGCTGCCTTTGGAGGTCGATGACTTGAAAGCCTTCGGATTGCATTTGTGTGCCGAGCTGGTCGGAGCCGCCGAGGCCATCGAGGCAGAGAAAGATGAAGTTGAATTGGTCCTGAAGCTTGCGCGCAAGATCGGTTGCGAGGACTTCAGCGCCAGCGAATGAGAGTTGGTGGAGGATGTGGGCGATGGTTGGTTTGGACATGGTGGGGGAGGTTGATGTCGTGAATGTCGGTTTGAGGGGTAGGTGTGGGGTAATTTCTTAGACTGAGTTATGTGAGAATGTAGTGAAGTCTTACATAAGACTGTAGCGTTACTAATAGATGTATCGGTTATCCCTTTCGCAAAACACGATCTATGTGTGTGTGACTAATGGACTTATCGGAATCCACGGTTCGTGCACATGTTGTTCATTATAAGTTATTTTAATAGTAGCTTTTTTTGACATTAACATTTCTAATGATATACTTCCCCTCATGCAGACGTTGCGCTTGTTCTATGATGTTGCGCGTTGCCATAGCTTTTCGCAGGCAGCGTCGATGCACAGCATCACCCAGTCTGCGGCCAGCCAGCGGATAAGCCAGCTGGAGAAGCGACTGGGCGTTGTGCTGATAGACCGCTCAGTTAGGCCTTTGGCTTTGACTGAGGCGGGGCAATCCTTTTTAAGAGGTTGTGAGGGGATTTTGGACAAGTATGACAAGTTGGCTGCAGAGGTTGCTCTGATTAAGGAAGATCCGGTCGGGACTGTGAGGGTCGCGGCGATTTACTCAGCGGGTATTGACTTGCTGGGTCAGATTGTGGATCGGTTTCATGATGAGCATCAACGGATCAATGTTGAGATCCAGTATACGAAGCCTGATGATGTGTACCGTCTAGTCAAGGACGGAGAGGCGGATTTTGGGATTCTGGCGTACCCACAAAGTTGGCGTAAGCTTGGGATCATTCCGCTACGCGAGGAGATCATGGCGGTTGTGTGTAGTCCGCGGCATCCTTTGGCTCAATTGAGTGAAGTGACTGCTGAGGTGCTGACTGCGTACAACATGGTGACATTCGATACTAATTTGCCCGTTGGTAAGGTGCTGCAAAGGTTCCTTCGCGAGCATGGTTCGAGTCCTAAAATTGTTTCGACTTTTGACAACATAGATACGATTAAGAATGCTGTCGCGGTTACAGATAGTATTTCGATCTTGCCGGGCCGAACGGTGTTGCAGGAAGCAAGGGTTGGGATTTTGTCGATGGTTCGACTGCTTCCACAGATGGTTCGTCCGATGGGTGTTGTTTATCGTCGAAAGCATAAGAGCCAAGGTGCTTCGTTTGCTCCAGCGGTTCAGCAGTTCGTTGATTATTTGTTAGCGAATGCTGGTCCGAGCAGTGAAGCGGAGCGTGAATGGATAGTTGGGCATGAGCCTAGTGTTGTTTAGAGCGATTCACGGATTAAGAAAACGAAATAGAAGTCTTCGCTGGGTTGAGTATTGCTCGGTGAAGATCGGATTAATAACCAGCCTCGCCGCTCGTTGTGATCCGTGTGCTCGAGGAGAGAAGGCCTAACCGTAGGTTGGACTAGTTGTGTGGAAGCATGGCGGTCGGAAAGATGAATTAATGTATTTTGTGAGATTGCGAAGGCGTTGCCTTGTGATTGAGCAAGATGCAGGCATTGTGTGAATCAGATGTGTCGCCTGAATGGGAGTCACACAATCTGCTGATTTAAATTGCAGGGATGGAACGATGAAGAAGGAATGGGACATAGACATGATTGAACAACGGCCGATTGGCTTCCCAGAGAAGCAGGGCTTGTATGATCCCGCCAACGAGCAAGATTCGTGTGGTGTGGGCTTTATTGCTCAACTGAAGGGCAAGGGGTCACATGATATTGTGACTGATGCGCTTGAGATGCTTCACCGTATGGATCACCGTGGTGCGTGTGGTTGTGAACCTAATACGGGTGATGGTGCAGGTATTCTGACATCGATCCCGCATGAGCTATTTAATCGTGAGTACAAGGAAGTGACTGGTCAGGATTTGCCTGAGCGTGGTCATTATGCTGTAGGTATGTTCTTCCTGCCACAGGATGAGCAGAAGCGAGCAGCTTGTAAACAGTCGGTTGAAAAGTATGTTAACGAACATGGTCAGAAGTTATTGGGATGGCGTGTTGTACCGGTGAGTGCGGACAATGCGGATATTGGTCCTAGTGCGAGGAAGACTGAGCCGTTTGTTGAGCAGGTGTTTATTGGTGCTGCGACTGGCGAGTTTGGTGCTGACTGTGATCACGATCAAAATGCATTTGAACGCGAGTTGTTTACGATTCGTAAGCAGGCGTTCCATGAAATTAAAAGCAATGGTGTTGATGAAGGCATGTTCTATGTATGCTCGCTTTCATCGAAGATCATTACTTATAAGGGTCAGTTGACCAGCTATCAGGTGCCGCAGTTCTATGCGGATTTGCGAGATAAAGATTATAAGTCTCACTTGGCGATGGTTCACTCACGCTTTTCGACGAACACGTTCCCTTCATGGGATCGCGCTCAGCCGATGCGTTGGATGAGTCATAATGGTGAGATCAATACGCTACGTGGTAACACGAACTGGACGAAGGCTCGTCAGGGTTTGATGAAGTCAGAGTTGTTTGGCGAGAACCTTGATCTGTTGATGCCAGTGATTGATCCGACGACGTCAGACTCGGGTACGTTTGATAATGTGCTTGAGTTGTTGATTTTGTCTGGTCGTACATTGCCTGAAGCGATGATGATGATGATTCCTGAAGCTTGGGAGAATCATGAATCAATGTCGCCTTCAAAGAGAGCGTTTTATGAGTTTCATGCAAACTTGATGGAAGCGTGGGATGGTCCCGCTTCTGTTGTGTTTACTGATGGTACTTACATTGGTGCGACACTTGACCGTAACGGTTTGCGTCCATCACGTTATTACGTGACGAAGGATGACCGTGTTGTGATGGCTTCGGAAGTTGGTGTCGTGCCTGACATTCCAACGAGTGAGGTTGTTGCGAAGGGTCGTTTGCAGCCGGGCAAGATGTTCCTGGTGAACTTTGATGAAGGCCGCATTATTGCGGATGAAGAGTTGAAGTCACAGATCGCTGGTACACGTCCTTATGGTCAGTGGTTGCAGAGTCAGCGAGTTGAGCTTGGTTCTGTGCCGGGTACTGATCGTGGTTTGGATGTGAATCGCGTTGAGAAGGATGAAGTGCTTGAGAAGTTGCAAGCGTTTGGTTACACAACTGAACACTTGAACATGTTGCTTCGCCCGATGTGTTTGGATGGTAAAGACCCGATTGGTTCAATGGGTAATGATACGGCGTTGGCGGTTTTGTCTGACAAGCCACGTCTATCTTATGAATACTTCAAGCAGTTGTTTGCTCAGGTGACGAATCCTCCGATCGACTCGATTCGTGAAGAGATCATTATGTCGTTGCAGACATTTGTTGGCCCTGAAGGCAACGTGCTTGAGACGACTGAAGAGCAGTGTCATAGGATTCACTTGCCGCAACCAATTTTGTCTAATGCAGAGTTAGATGCACTGAAGAACATGGATTACAGTGGCTTCAAAGCGAAGACGATTGATATCACGTTCATTACAGGTGAAACAGAAGAAGAAAATACTGCAAATATGGTTGCTGCGTTGGACCGTATTTGTGAAGAAGCAAGAACAGCGATTGCTGAAGGTTATCAGTTGATCGTTCTTTCTGACCGTGCGACGGGTCAAGACCGTATTGCGATCAGTTCTCTTGTAGCCGGCGGCGCGGTGCATCATCACTTGGTGAATCACCAGCAGCGTACACAGGTTGGCATTGTGCTTGAATCAGGTGAAGCTCGCGAAGTGCATCACTTCTGTTTGCTGATCGGTTACGGCGTTGATGCGATCAACCCATACATGGCTTTCGAAGCGATCTATAAGATGCGTGATGAAGGCTTGATTGATCCTGATGCGTTGCGTCCTGAAAAAGCAGTTGCAAACTACGTTAAGGCTGTGGGCACTGGTATTTTGAAGGTCATGTCGAAGATGGGTATCTCGACGGTTGCGTCTTATAAGGGTGCGCAGATCTTTGAAGCGATCGGTTTGCATGATGATGTGATTAACAGATGTTTTGCAGGTACCGCGTCACGTTTGCAGGGCGCAGGCTTTGATGTGATTGCGAGTGAATCGAAGCGTCGTCATGAACTTGGTTATCCGAGAAAGAAAACTGTGAAGCTGCCGACGCTGTCGAATCCTGGTGATTATCACTGGCGTAGCGGTGGTGAGAAGCACTTGTTTAATCCGCAATCGATTGCGAATCTTCAAGCTGCTGGTCGTACGAACTCACGTAAAGCATACGATGATTATGCTGCGATGATGAACGATGATGCCAAGACCCGTTCAACGTTACGCGGGTTGTTTAAGTTTAAATTTGAAGAATGCAACGAAATTCCAATCGAAGAAGTTCAGTCAGCACAGGAGATCGTCAAACGATTCCGTACTGGTGCAATGTCGATGGGCTCCTTGTCGAAAGAAGCGCACGAAACTTTGGCTGTTGCGATGAACCGTATTGGCGCACGCTCAAACTCTGGTGAAGGCGGTGAGGATATTGCTCGCTTTAAGCCTTCGCCGGATGGTGATCTTCGTCGTTCAGCAATTAAACAAATTGCTTCGGGCCGTTTTGGTGTGACATCACACTACCTGAGCAATGCTGATGTCTTGCAGATTAAGATCGCACAAGGCGCGAAGCCTGGTGAAGGTGGACAGCTGCCAGGTTTTAAGGTTGATCAAGCGATTGCGACGTTGCGTTATTCGACGCCGGGCGTTGGTCTGATTTCGCCTCCTCCTCACCACGATATTTATTCGATCGAGGACTTGGCTCAGTTGATTTATGACCTAAAGAATTCAAACCCATACGCAGATGTTTCCGTGAAGTTGGTTTCTGAGGTTGGTGTCGGCACGATTGCAGCAGGTGTTTCTAAAGCACATGCTGACCACATCCTGATCTCTGGTCACGATGGTGGTACTGGTGCTTCGCCGCTGACTTCAATCAAGCACGCTGGTTTACCTTGGGAACTTGGTCTTGCTGAAACGCATCAGACTTTGGTGCTTAACGATCTTCGTTCACGTGTTCGTTTGGAAACAGATGGTGGCTTGAAGACAGGTCGCGATGTGATCATTGCTGCAATGCTTGGTGCTGAAGAATATGGTTTCTCAACTGCACCGCTTGTGACGATGGGCTGTATCATGATGCGTAAGTGTCACTTGAATACTTGCCCTGTTGGTATTTGTACACAGGACAAGACGCTTCGTAAGAAGTTCAAGGGGACACCTGAAAACGTGATCAACTTCCTGTTCCTCGTTGCTGAGGAAGCACGTGGGATCATGGCAAAGTTGGGTATTCGAACTATCGATGAGTTAGTCGGCAAAACACAGATGCTTGATACGCGTGATGCAGTTGATCACTGGAAGGCTGATGGTCTTGACCTGACGCCGATCCTGATGCCAGCGAACAAGCCGCATGAGAATGTTGGTGTGCGTAAGTTGGTTGAACAAGATCATGCTTTGGAAGCAGTGCTTGACCGCACTTTGATCAAAGAAGCGAAGCCTGCACTGAAGAAGGCTGAGAAGGTTGTGATTGATCTACCGATTGAGAACATCAACCGTACAGCTGGTGCGATGCTTTCGAACCAAGTTTCACGTAAGTATGAAGCTGCTGGTTTGCCAACCGATACGATCACTGTGAACTTCAAAGGTTCAGCGGGTCAGTCATTTGGCGCATTCCTTGCACCGGGTATCACCTTTAATCTTGAAGGTGATGCGAACGACTATGTTGGCAAGGGTTTGTCGGGCGGTCGTATTGCGATTCGTCCTCCGATGGATGCACCGTTTGATGCTGAAGAGAACATCATTGCTGGCAACGTTTGCCTCTATGGTGCGACTTCTGGTGAAGCTTACTTCCGTGGCGTTGCTGCTGAACGATTCTGTGTTCGTAACTCCGGTGCGAAGACAGTTATCGAAGGCGTTGGCGATCATGGTTGTGAGTACATGACTGGTGGCCGCACAGTGATTCTTGGTCCGACAGGCCGCAACTTTGCTGCGGGTATGTCAGGCGGGATTGCTTATATCTTTGATCCCGAAAATAATTTCCTGCACAACTGCAACCTCGGCATGGTTGAGCTTGAAAAGCTTGACAATGAAGCGGATCAGGCAGAGTTGAGGGAATTGATTGAAAATCACTTGAAGTACACAGGTTCTACTGTTGCTGAGAAGATTTTGGCGAACTGGAGTGAGAGTATCGCGGAGTTCGTGAAAGTCATGCCGATTGATTACAAGCGTGTTCTTAAGGAACAAAAGCTTGCAGCAGTTGCAGCGGCAGCACGTGAAGATATGCCAGGTGTCGGGCAGGGCTAATCGTTGATTAGTTGTGCAGGCGACAATGGAAAGCAATCAAGAAACTGACTAACCAGAAAATAGAATGCTCCACCTAAGCATTGAATAGGTGAAATGATAAAGAGGTGAACAATGGGTAAGCCGACAGGATTCATGGAATACAAGCGTAAGCCGATGCCGAATCGAGTACCGGAAGAGCGTGTGAAGGATTTTGATGAGATCCATGAGCATGCGAATACGGATAAGCTGAAGATTCAAGGTGCTCGCTGTATGGATTGTGGTGTGCCGTTCTGTCAGTCTGATACGGGCTGTCCGATCGATAACCTGATTCCTGAGTGGAATGATTTGGTGTATCGCGAAGAGTGGCAGGAAGCGTTGACACGTTTGCACAAGACGAATAATTTCCCTGAATTTACAGGGCGAGTTTGTCCTGCACCTTGTGAAGGTTCATGCTGTCTTGGTGTGATTGAACCGCCGGTGACGATTAAGTCGATCGAATGTGCGATCGTTGATCGAGGCTACGAAGAGGGCTGGATCAAACCACAGCCGCCAGTAGCACGTACTGGTAAAAAAGTTGCGATCATCGGTTCAGGCCCTGCAGGTCTTGCTGCTGCTGATCAACTGAATAAAGCTGGTCATGAAGTGACTGTATATGAACGTCATGACCGTGTTGGCGGTTTGCTGATGTACGGCATCCCTAACATGAAGTTAGACAAGAACTACGTGCAGCGTCGTGTGGACATCATGATTGAAGAGGGCGTGACTTTTATCACCAATGCTTTCGTCGGCGGCGCTCCTGAGCTTAAAGCAGGCGCAGTCGATAATGCTGCTGACACACAGTACGTCGATATTAATGAATTACGTAATGATTTTGATGCAGTATTGCTTGCAACTGGTTCAACAAAGCCGCGTGATCTGCCTGTTCAAGGCCGTGAACTTAAAGGCGTACACTTTGCAATGGAATTCCTGCATGAGAATACTAAGTCATTGTTAGACTCGAAGCTTGAGGATGGTAACTACATTTCAGCTAAGGGTAAAGATGTGATCGTGATCGGTGGTGGTGATACAGGTACAGACTGTATTGGTACATCAATCCGACATGGTGCGACATCAGTTGTAAACTTTGAACTTTTGCCGAAGCCTCCAAAGGAACGTGCTGATGATAATCCTTGGCCGGAGTGGCCGCGTATTCTTCGTACTGATTATGGTCATGAAGAAGCGATCGACAAGTTCGGCGATGATCCGCGTGAATACCAGATTTTGACCAAAGAATTTGTTGGCGATGAAGATGGTAACCTGACAGGTGTTAAAACTGTTCGCGTATATTGGCGCAAAGATCAGAACGGTCAGTGGCAAATGACTGAAGTTACCGGTTCCGAGCAGGTTTATAAAGCTGATCTGTGTTTCCTCGCGATGGGCTTTGTTGGTCCGGAGCAGATTCTTGCTGAGAAGCTTGGCATGGATACTGACGCACGTTCAAACTTCAAGGCTGAGCATGGTGAGTATGCGACGAGCATTGAAGGTGTGTTTGCAGCTGGTGACTGCCGTCGAGGTCAGTCATTGGTTGTCTGGGCGATCAATGAAGGTCGTGGTGCTGCTCGAAAGATTGATGAGTACTTGACCGGCTCATCAGAACTTCCAGCTCCCGGTATTGCAACGCAGTTTGCATCCACTGCAGGCTAATCTTCAGTTAGTTCCAATAAAAACAGTAAAATGATTTAAACCCATGCGTAAGTATGGGTTTTTTCATGGCTAGAAATACCACTATTCAATGCTTAGTATTATTCATGCACCGCATTTCACAAAAGTTTACAGCTCGTTTGCATGCTTCGTTCACAGTGATGATTTTGTTATCTGCATTGTTTGGTTATTTTTTATTGCCGACGGAGGCGTATCAGTTTAGCCGTTCATATATTCCGCAAGCTTTGGCATTAGTCATGCTTGGAATGGGTTTAACGATTTCGATTTCACAATTGAAAACATTGAGAACAGCTGGTTTTTTATTGGTTTTAGGTGTGATATTGCAATATACCATTATGCCATTGACTGCGTTTTCATTGGGGAGGATATTGAATCTCGCACCGATGTTGGTGGTTGGTATTATTCTGGTTGGCGCGTCACCAGGAGGAACAGCTTCAAATGTGATTACATTTTTAGCCAAAGGTGACGTTGCGTTGTCCGTAGCAATGACGACTGTATCGACCTTACTATCGCCATTGCTTACGCCACTTTGGATTTACTTGCTTGCATCACAATGGATACCGATTGAACCACTACCTTTGTTTTATACGATCATAAAAATTATATTATTGCCAGTAGTCGTGGGGATATTGATTCGTTCATTCTGGACACCATCGCAGAGATTTCTTGAGCAAATATTACCAACGTTTTCAATGTTGGTTATAGCAGCACTTGTCACAATTGTTGTTGGCTTGAACCGTGATCATATCCTGTCATCATCAGTTCTTTTTATTGCTGTTGCCATTCAGTTTGCTGTAGGTCTTTCAGCAGGTTATCTCGGAGCAAATTGCTTACAGAGGAAGCAAAGTAGATTGAAGAACAAACCTCGTTCACGTGCAATCGCGATCGAGGTTGCGATGCAAAATTCAGGTTTGGCTGTAACACTTGCTATTGCGCACTTTGAACCTATTGCAGCTGTTCCCGGCGCGATCTATTCAATTTTTCATAATGTTGCTGGTGTTGCACTAGCTTCGTATTGGCATAATCACTCTGAAAAACGTTAATGATTAATCATTACGCTTAATGACTTGGCGATTATCATGTGCGGATTCACTGATTCTATTCGACTCATCGATTTCTCTTTGCTCATTCTCTAGTTGTGTTAATAAGGATCTTGCATCGCGTGCTTGCATTGAACTGCCATAATATTTGATGAGTGATTTAAGTTCGACAATAGCTGCATTACGATTGCCTTTTGCCAAATAACGTTTTGCATTTTTATATAAACGCTGTTTGTCTTCATCTGATAATAATTTGCCGACGATTGGGCCATATGATTTACTTTTGCGAATTGCTTCAATGCGTTTTAAAGCTGTTTGTCCTTCTGGTTGTAGTCGCGCATATTCCACGATCCATGAGTAAATGTTATAGGCTTTGATTACATCTGATTTTTCGTACTCTTTTGCCTCTGCTAACTTCTTTTCCAATAATCTATGATTTGTATTTCGGTTACTCCGCACACGGATATTTTTTAGATCTCGCATGGATGCTTTGTTGGGTTCTTCACGACCGACAAGCTTGCCGATATTGGACAAACGCTGCATGAAAATATGATCTTCAAGAAAATGCTTGGCAACATCTGGCTGAGATAAAATGTACCGATGCACTTTCTCTCCAAGATCCAGCATACGATCAGAAAGATCTTTGTCGTAGATTGCTTGCAGCGGAATTTTCTTGATTGTTTTTTCCAGTAATTCCAAGTCATGCATTTGAGCTGCACGCTTTGCAATAACGATATTTCTTTGAACTTCTCTGAGCTCATCAGGATTCAGACGATAATCTTTGATTTGCCGCTTCATCGCCATTTCACCGACAAGATCAAGTTCGCCAGACGTTAGTTTTTCATTGATGCTCGGATCATCTTGAAGAAGATTCTCCAAGACATGATCAATATTTATTGGATGACCTACCCAAAGCAGAACACCGCTTTTTGAGATGATGCAGATCCTTGGAAAGTCAATAATATTCATACGGTCAGCAAGTACGCGAGCTGATTTTTTACGTGAAAAATAGACAGGCCAATCAACTTTTTCTTTAGCGATGACATTGCGGACTTTATATAAAGATTGATCCAATGAAATGCTGATGAGCTTGATGTTGTTTTCTTTAAAATCAGGCCAAACTGTTTTCAAATAACGAATGCTTTCCGTACTACCTCTGTTCCAACTTGCCCAAAAGTGCATGACCACGTATTTACCACGCATGATTTCTGGCGTAAATAAATCACCTGTCATGCATTGGAGTCGATACGTTGGTTTATTGCCAACTTTCCATTTCAACTTATTAGGCGTTTTAGCAGACGCAATGCCACAGATAACTGAAAATGCGAGTATAAACAGCATGCATCTCATGAAAATCAGTTTATGTGTGATGTTTTGCCTCATTGATCTACTCCAGAAAAGGTGCGCGTACCTACGTCACTCAACCCCCTCTATATATAAAGACGTACTGAGACGCACTTTCTTTCACCATGTTATTCAAGGTCATTGCGAAAGAAAAATGAGCAGGATGCGTGAGCTATAAATGCATGTGGAATAGTTAATTGTGATTTTCTTTAAGTTTCAGAGTCGCTATTTCTTTAGCTTCCACAGCTTCAGGGCATTCAATCAGAATGATGCGGTAATTATTCATTGCAGCTTTTATTTCACCAGCAGTCTCCATACTCTTAGCTGCTCGCAATAAAAGATCCGCACGTTTTTCATGTAAATAAATCGTGTATTGTTCGGCAAAATGATCACGTGATTTCAATTCTATAATCCGTCTTGCAGCCTCTTTGCCGATTGGGCTTTCAGGCGATTGATTAACAATCCATTCATACTGTTCACAAGCAGCAAAAATTTTCTGAGCTTCTTCATATTTCTCTGCTGCCTCAAGCTTTGAACGCAAGACATTCGCGTTGATTGATTCAGTTACCTTCTTTTTCTTTTTTTGAACAGTATTCTTGCTTGCTTCGATTTCATATGCTTGTTGTGTGCTTTTTCCTAAATTGACGATCTTTTGAACTAACTTGCGATTAGACATTGCAATATCACGCGCTTTTGCATCAATAAGGATATGAGTTTTATATTCTCCAAGCGTGTTTTTTAAGCCAATAAATATTGAATCATCCAATGCTGCAGCGGGAGTTAGATTAGCAAGTGTTTCTAAATACTCTTGATACTTCTTTTCATTTAATAATGCGCGTGCGATGGTCAATTGATCTTTTGCTAATTGCTTTAACTTTTCATCGAGCATTAGCTGGGAATTTTCACGAATCATCCGTCTTTTATGCTTGCGGAAGATTTTTTGAAGTATGGGGTTCAATTCTTTTTGAGAGCCAGACCAAACCAACACTCCATCCGGATCAATGATATAAAATGCTGGCAGTTTATCGACATTGAAATCTTTTGCTGCTTTGGATTTTTTACCACGTCCATCATAAATCTGAAGCCATCGAATATTTTCAGCTTTTAAATAACGCTGCAGTTCATTACGCTTGTTATCCAGATTGACGCCGACTAAAACCACATTGTTTTTTTTAGCTTGCCCGTTGATTTCTTTCATTTGAGTCATGGTTTGTTTGCATAACTCACTATTGTGCGACCAGAATTCTAGTACCAGTATTTTGCCTCGGTATTTTTCATGCGTCAAATTCTTGCCAGAGAGTAATTTGTAAGAATACTCAGGCACGTCGCCAAGCTTGAATTGCGCATAAATTGGTGTGCATATACCGGATAGCATTGCAATCATCAGAACAATGCGTGATATAAAACTGATCTTAATATTGTTTATCTGCATGGCCATCGATTTTGCTCCCGTTGTAACGAACTGATGATTACCAGCTATATCCCAGAAATATAATTTTGCCATTTTCTCCTGTAGTTCAATTCTACAATACTTACTTGTTTGCTTTCATCAGACGATTCACTGCATCACGCATTGCCGCTGCAGTGACCACTTCTTCGACCACAACCTCATTGGCACCGGCCTCACCAGCCATCAGACCACGACTCAAAAAATTTGTGCGAGCGACGATAAGCAAATCGTCCCGCATATTTCTTGCTAATCGACAAGCTTCAATGGCCGCAGCTTCATCAGGTATCGCAATTACCAACACATCGGCTTTCATGATTCCTGCAGTGCGCAATACACTCTCTTCAAGTATGTTGCCATACTTTGCATCTTTATTACGTTCCAGTCGTTGCAAAACTGTATCCGCATTTGTATCCACGACCGTTACCACATAGCCACTCTCTTCGAGATGTTCCCCTGCAATGCGGCCTGCTGGTCCATATCCTGCGACAATCGCATAACGTTCACCATCACCGTTATGATCCTTAAAATTCTGGTCTGCTTCCATATCCATCATCGATCAAAAATCTCCTTATCCGACCATCATTTTCGCCTTCCCTACGCACATGTCTACAAAAATCTCAAACAGCCCATACATCTCCCATTTACGCCCATAATTACCCCATCTCGAAGCTATCATTTAATTGCTGTGATACAATCAATCACCCAATGCATGCATATTTTCATGAAAGGCTCATCATGAATCCCACTAATGTGCCACTTTTCCAAGTCGATGCTTTTTCAGACAAGCCCTTTGCTGGCAATCCTGCTGGTGTGTGCCTACTTCCAGCAATACGATTTACCGCACCCTGCGATGCTCGGCCACCAATCTCCGATACTTGGATGCAACACATTGCTTCCGAAATGAACCTAGCCGAGACAGCGTTTCTACAAGCATTGCCAGATGATCCGGATCATGATTATCTGCTCCGTTGGTTCACACCTGCAGCCGAGGTTGAACTTTGTGGCCACGCAACGCTCGCCTCCGCTCATATCCTTTATGAGCATCAACATCAAACGCGCAACCTACCTATTCGCTTCAAAACCATCTACTCAGGCACACTCACCTGTTCATATACATCCAACGGCGCGATCACCATGGACTTTCCCGCTGACACCCCTAAATTCATTTCACTCGATCAGATTTCACCCGATGTGATCAAACACTTGAACATTTCTGCTTCCGATATCACTGCCGCATTTGCTAACCCATGGGACATCATTCTCGAACTCAAATCCGAATCACTAGTTTGTAACCTTAATCCAAATTTTCAAGCACTCATCCCCTTCTCCGAACGTGGTATCGCTGTGACCGCACAAGCTAGCGACAACTCACCCTATGATTTTGTTTCACGTTTCTTTGCTCCCAAGTTGCGCATCAATGAAGATCCAGTGACAGGATCATTACATTGTGTCCTCACACCATATTGGGCAGCCAAACTCAATAAAACCAATCTCACCGCTTACCAAGCCTCTCCACGTGGTGGCACACTTGATCTACTTCTTCAATCACCACGCGTTTCAATCCTCGGCCACGCATGCACCATTTTTAAAGCAACACTACATCCACATGAATAAAACCATATTTAAAATCCAGATGCACAAGATCGTGAATAATATATTTTTAAAAGCAGTCTAACCTAATCATCTATTAGCTCTATTTAGGTACATAAAAAAAGCGCTTTGCTAACCTAAGCCAACAAAGCGCCTTCCGGGGGCAAAATACTGTTATTCTCCTACCTCAATGAGTACTCTCATTTTCAGTAGGTCTATTTTCCTATAAAACGCATCTTTATGCAATCAGAAGTTACCTGCTTTTTACTCAGTATTTTTCTTAGATTCTGATGCGTTCTCTTACTTACTAACTTTTGTTACTAGCAAACTATTCCCAGGCAGTCTAATTCCTTCGACTTTTATTTTTTTACCGTGCGTTCCCTTCTGACCTTTAATCAGATCATAAGACTTCGCCGTCGGAATATAGTTGAATATGCGGCCCTTTTCGTCTTGCATGTGATGTAAGTGACCCAACTTGCAGCTATGTGGTAACTCACCAACATCCAACTGGCACTGACAACCATTTACACCTTCGAGTACAACCTTTTGACCTTTAGCACTGCTAAACTGTTTCGCATTCAGTTTAACCTTAGATGCTTCTTTTTTATCCAGAACCTTTACACCATCAAGGTAAACCAGACCACCATGATTGTAAGCCTTACCCTTCGCATGAACCTTCTGGCCATTTTCAATACTTGAGAGTGCTTCACGATTCGCAGGCGTTTCGATGAAATGATAAACACCCTTATTTGTGACAAGCACCAAGTCTGTCAAGCTATCTAACTTGCCGTTAGATTTCTTTTCTTTCTTCGCAGCATCAAAGAAACCGGTTAATTTTCTGACTTCACCAACCTGATCAAACCCGCTCACCTTTGGCATACATTTTGTACATGTCGCGCCGCTGCAACTCTTACCGCATTCACTCTTTTCTTTCTTCTCCGCTTTCAGTGCCGCTTCTAACGGGCAACTATCACCACCGCAATCTTCATCTTTTGCTTTCGCAGCTTTTTTCGCTTCACATTTTTCACATGTACAGTCAGCTTTGCATTCGCCCTTTTCTTTCTTTACATGTTCTGCATGATCGTGATCTTTGTGCTCATCAGCCTTCGCTTCGCAGCTGCCACAATCACCTTTATCTTCACACGCTTTACCTGATTCGCAACTAGCTGCCGACTCATGTTGCTCTTGATCACCCGGACAGCTTCCGCAGTGCGCCATCACCTCACCCGCACCAAACAACATCGCTAACGCAATCAGCATACAGCCGAATACCGACCCAACGCTCAGCCTCGTAACACACAACATAAATATCTCCTGGTTTTTTATTTTCGATCGTTCACACGACCCATGAAATGGACAACACAAACATCAGATTCAATTGACTGAAAATTCAACCCATGACCTCAATCCATTATTTCATTTCCACAAATTTTCTTGATTTGCTTATTTCTTGCTACCTTCTAACTTCCCATCCCAAAACATCTTATGCATAATATACTCATGCCGGAAGCAAACCCTCCAAACCCCGTCTCTTCACTCAATCCTCCCGCTTATTGCCAGAAATGTCACTATCCCATCGCTCATCTTAGGACCTATAACTGTCCCGAATGTGGCCACTTCTTCGATCCCACCGATCCACACACTTACCACAAATTTAAAGCAACGACCCATCCACTCACAACCTTCTTCCTTCTCGCGATCGCTTTTTCATTGCCCACCTTCTGCATCCCAATATTCGGGCTTTTCATCAACCTTTTCATTATTGCGATCACCATCCCCATTTCAATCATTGCTGTAAATGATCCCTATTACAAAAACAACGCGCTCGCAATCGCCACGCCAATCATTACACTTTTCTTCACCCTCGTACCTTTTCTTTTTATTTACTTTCTCATCTCTATCTAGCTAGATCATCGTTTATCAGTCACAATACGTTTATGCCGGATGCAAAACTCGAACCTTTACCACAACTCAAGCTCAAGCCGCTTAAGCCGCCCGCTTTTTGCTTATCCTGCAAATACAACATCGCATACTTGAGCGAATTCCGTTGTCCTGAATGTGGCCGCTCCTTCGATCCAACCGACTATCGCACATACCTTGATGAAGACCCCGAAGTCTTACGCTACAACACCATTCTTCTCAACTGTACCGTTATCTCATTTTTCGCATTCCTCTTTCCCATCATCGGTACCCTAATCAACCTCCTCTTGCTCTCCATAACAATCAAAGTTGCAGCCAAAGCAATATCCGACAAAAACTATAAACACAAATATCTCGCAATCACCGTCCCAACACTCATCGCCATCTTCTCAACTCGCGATATCTTCCTCATCATTTTCTATCTATAACCAAGCATTATTTCATCATGGATAAACCCAAACTCCATCAAAACTCACTCAAACCACCAGCCTATTGCATGCACTGTGAATACAACATCGCTTATCTCACAGATCACCGTTGTCCTGAATGTGGCCGCTCTTTCGACCCCAGCGACCCAACCACTTACTTCGGCCCATACCAAGAAAGAACAAAACCTCCCTACACAACATTCTTCATCAGTATTTGTATCGTCTCAACCATTTGCGTTTTCTTCCCCATCCTCAACATTCTTTGGTTCCTCATCACCTGCATCGTTACCTACATCATTTGGAAAGACAAAGACGAACCTTACCGCGTCACAGCTTGCTTCACTCTTTTCTACGTCATCGTGATGAACATGCTCAGCTTTCTCGCATAAACTAAATCAACCACCTTATCATGACCGAACCATCAAAAACACAATCCAACCAACTATCATCAAACGCAAGATGCATAGACTGTGAATACAACCTGGCCTTCTTAACAGAAAATCGTTGTCCTGAATGTGGCCGCCCCTTCGATCCAGACAATAGAATCACCTATATTCATTATTATCCTCATGAAAACAAGCTACCAACCCCACTCTTCATTTTCTTCGTTCTCATTTCAACCATCTGCATCATCTTCCCCCTCATCAATATCCTCTGGTTCCTCGCCATCACCACTGTCACAATCAGCTATTTTCACGATAAAAAATACAAAAACGCATTCGCATCCTTATTCGTAACGCTATATATTCTCTTCCTGGTCATAATGCAGATTTACTTTTACCTTCAATGATTTCGGCATGAGCAAGCAAAAAATCAAATCACTTAAACCGCCCGCTTTCTGTTGGGATTGCCAATACAACATCGCATACCTCACAGATAATCGCTGCCCAGAATGTGGCAGAGTTTTCGACCCCAATCGAAAAACATCATATTTAACTAATTTAATCAACCCCAAACACCCCTCCTT
This sequence comes from Planctomycetota bacterium, assembly GCA_016350165.1. Classification (GTDB taxonomy): domain Bacteria; phylum Planctomycetota; class Phycisphaerae; order Phycisphaerales; family Phycisphaeraceae; genus Poriferisphaera. The sequence goes on from CP066225.1 coordinate 2,558,476, forward strand.
TAATATCCTCTTCATCGTATTCTGTACCATCGCTACTTTGGTCGTAATGGTCCCCTACCTCAACGTTCTCAATATAGTCTTGTTGTTCGCAACCATCATCGCTACTGTCGCTGCATTTATGGATGACGACCACTCATACAGAACAACTTCAATCTTCGCGCTCATCTATAACTTGATGCTCACAATTCTAGCGTTATTTATTCTCTATAAATTGTCTAGTCTTTAACCACCCAAACCATAAAACTCACGTATCCCAACCAGCATTAACTGAGCAGCAAGCACACAGAAAACCAAACCAGTTAACTTACTGAAAATCGTTAAGCCTCGCTGTCCAATTACACGTTCGACACCACTCGCAGTTAATAGCAAAACGCCGATCGTAATAATCGCGCCAAGCAAACCACCATAACCAGCAACACGCGCATGCGCCGACTGCAACTCTGAACCAATCACCAGCATCGCACCAATCGTTGCAGGCCCAACAATAATCGGGATCGCCAACGGCACCACCCACTCCCCTTCATCAACCTTTCCCTTCCCTTCTTCTTCAATGCCAACCGTTCCAGCCTGATGACTGCTCTTCACCAGCTCAATCCCTGACAAAAACAGCAATACCCCCGCGCCAACACGGAACGCATTGATCGTAATCCCAAACAAACTGAAGATCCATGTTCCAAAGAAAAACAGCACCGTTGCAATCACAACCACCGCACCCGTCACTTTAAACGCCATCTTTCTCCGACCACCAACACCCAAATCTTTCGTCATCGCCAAAAAAATCGATATCCCCGCAAACGGCGTCAACAAAAAGAAATACTTCACATAATTCGTGACAAACATGCTCAAAAAATCAGTAACACTCATCGGTGTAACTCCTTTATCCCGCCATCATCCCCAGCTACTCGTCCCGATAACGCCCACACCCATCTTTCGACATCACTAATAACCGATTAAATGACCGCCATCTCCCCCCATATTAATATCATCTTCCCACAACCGCGACCTATGCAATATTATCGCCATCAATACGTTCTTCTCTTCAAGGAGAACAAACATGCTTAAACAGACCATCACACTCTCGCTCTGCCTTTTCACACTCTCCCCCCTTCTTGCGCAATCGCAACCCAAATCCTCCTCCTCACTCACATACCCCATCGTCGATACCAACCAGATACGTACCTATAACAACACCTCTCGTATCAAATACCCCTCCAAAACCAGCTCTTTCTTTGGCCAGGACGCTCAATACCAAGGCCTCCAACCCAGCTACAAAGACAACAGCAACGGTACCATTACCGACCTCAATACCGGACTCATGTGGCAAAAAAGTTACCAACGGGCAACATATCAACAAGCCGTCACAGGCGCAGAAAAATGTCGCACCGCAGGTCACACCGACTGGCGCCTCCCCACCATCAAAGAACTCTACTCACTCATGGATTTCTCAGGCTACGACCCCGACCCACGCGCCTCCTCATCCTCAGCCCCCCCGTTCATCGACATTGATGTATTCGACTTCACCTTCGGTGACACCAAACGCGGCGAGCGAATCATCGACGCACAATACTGGACCTCTACCATCTACACCTCCACAACCATGAACGGCAACAAGACCGCCTTCGGTGTCAACTTCGCCGACGGTCGCATCAAAGGATACCCAACCTCAACCAGACGCAATCGCACACAACAACGCTTCGTTCGTTACGTACGACTCAACCCCGACTACGGCAAGAACGATTTTATCGATAACAGCAACGGCTCCATCACCGACAAAGCTACCGGCTTAACATGGGCGCAAAACGATTCAGGTAAACCCATGTCATGGCAGCAAGCTCTCAAATATTGCGAAAAACTTAATCTCGCAGGTCACTCCGATTGGCGCCTCCCCAACGCAAAAGAACTACAGTCCATTGTCGACTACTCACGTTCACCCGATGCAACCAACTCACCAGCCATTAACCCAATCTTCAACACAACAACCATCAAAAACGAAGGTAATCAAAAAGACTACCCACAGTTCTGGACTTCAACCACACACCAATCACAACGTGGTGGAACCAACGCCGTCTACATCACATTCGGCCGCGCCCTCGGTTTCATGACCTTCGGCTCACCCAATGAGAACCGACGTTCTACTAAATCATCCAATGCAAAACTCATGGACGTCCACGGTGCAGGCGCGCAACGTTCAGACAGAAAATCAGGCAACCCAGATGACTACCCACAAGGCCACGGCCCACAAGGTGACGTCGTCCGTATCTACAACTACGTTCGCCCAGTCCGCGGCGGAACCGCAACCCTCAACACAACAGAACCACCACTCACAGCTACTGAAAAACAAACACAAAACACACAACCACAATCCCCAGCCGACCTATTCATCAAACGCCTCGATCGTAACGGCGACAACAAAATATCCAAATCAGAATTCGACGGCCCCTCACAACATTTCTCACACATCGACCGCAACAACGATAACTATATCACCGCAGACGAAGCACCCTCCGGCCCTCCAGAACACATGCAAAATCAAGGTAATCAACAACACCCACCCCAACGTCGTGGCCGCAGATAACCCAACCCTCAATCACGTCCCTTCGTGTACATCACCTTGTACACACCACTATGCTCATCATGATATCGCTTCTCTCTCATCCACCCATGCGATTCGTAAAACCGATTCGCATTCTCATTCAACTCAAAACTTTCAAGTTTGATCTGACCATACTTTTTAAATAACTGCCCTTCACAATGCGCGAGCAAACGACTACCCAGCCCCAGTCGATGCCGCGCATTATCTATCATTAACAAGTCAATCAGATTCACCTTGCAAACACAAAATCCCGCCATCACTTCATCAACCACAATCACACATGTTTGCCCAAGATGTTCTTTCGTATACCCACGTATCGCCTCACCTCCAGTAAACATCTTCACCGCATTCTCACCCAAAAAACCTATATAACAAGCACGAATCGTGCGCTTTGATATCTTCACAATGTCATCGACATCGCACGCCGCCGCGCTCCTGATCTCAATTTTCATAACACACTTCCATTTTGCTCATGATCATTGATCAACATGATCATATATTTCACACCATGATATACCGATCGCCGAAACCCTTCCATCCAGCTATCAAAATCATGAGCATATAGACTGTGCTATCTATCTCGTCTTCGCATCAAACAACCCAACATCCCCATCAACAATAACCCACTCGTCGGCTCAGGTATCAACGCATTCGCACGATCAATCAACTCACCCCAGGGAAACATCGGCCCAGGATCTGCTCTATTCCACGGCTGCACCTGCCCATGTGCCACCAACCCCGGCATGTTATAATCAACATCTCTCACAACATCACCATTCTCTTTATGCCATATCGCCTCACCACTAGGATGCACCAACGGTATGTCATACCTCATCGAATAATAAGCCACAATCGCCGCCAACGTATCCAAATTCGGACGATACCCATCACCAGGCGTCGGATCATGCGCATCTGGCAACTCTCCTTCTTCATACCGCCACGTATCTATCTTGTCATCATCCGGAAAAACATGACCACGCGACCATCCCGACATCTCAATCCCAATCGATCGGCTATTGTAGTACGTCGCATGCCACGCCTTCCGAGACGAATCAACCATCTGCGTAATCCGACCATCACGCGCAATCACAAAATGTGCCGAGTTTGAATTATTCCCCGAATTTCTGAACCACCCAATCGTGTTCTCATACACACCCGACCCCTCAGTCGTATGCATCACAATCGTATCAATCTTCCTGCCACCACGACTGCTCGCATTCTTCGCGCCCTTAAACTCAAACGCTTGCCACCCTTCATTCAAAATCAACATCAAATCATCATAATCACTCCCCGCACTCTCGAACCCACTCACTCTCTCAACACCACTCAACATAACCACCAGCCCACACACAATAACCCACATGCCTTTGGCCATGCTCATAACAATCTCCCTGCGATTTATGCAATAAAAGTCTCTCGTCTCTGATCCAAACAAACAATAACACATATTTTCAAATAATTGCACAGGGAAATCCATATCTCAATTTTTGGACCTCTGCTATGCTATATCCAGTATAAAACCACACAATCGAGGGCAATATGGACAATATTTTTTCTAGATCAATTTTTCATAAACACATCCGCTATTGGATCAGACAACAATCAGCAGATCTCCGCAAACACATCGGTGCCATTTTCTCAGGCAACCTATGCGAAAACTTTCACAACCTCTCGCGCACACGACTCTTCATCCTCCACATCACACACCTCCTCCTTGGCGTCGCTCACTTCACATTATTCGCTTTTATAGTGTCCATGAAAAATAACTTTTTTTCAGTAAACATCACATTTGTTGCTTTGATTCTCTTCTTCGGCTTCATCATCAACTACGTCGTCCGAGCCAATACCACCGCCAAAATTAAATGCGACACCATTGCACGCATACTCAACCAGCGTAATATCCAACCTGAATTTTGTCCTTGTTGTGGCTACGATCTCCAACAACTCACCAATCCAGTATGCCCCGAATGTGGCCAGCAATACTCACACCCTATCACCAACAAACAACACCTCAGTCTAATCAATGACTGTATCGCTCAGGAAAAAACATTATTTATCGAGATCTATAAGCGAAAGAATTTCGTTTTCTCACTCTTAAGAATTCCTTACGTAATAAGTCTCTTCTCACTAGCAGTCTTCTTTGATTTTATCCTATTACACTGTCCGCTCTGGGTCGCAATACTCCCATTCTTCTATGCCTTACCTTATTACCATCTCACCTACTACACCGAAAGACAAAACGCCAACCTCTTCCGCAAACACTACAACGAAATTTGGCAAGACCTCGAAGTCGCCATGCAGCAAGAACAACAACTAACCAAGGCCACATAATTGTTTTACCAATCCATCAAAAACAAACACACCCGACATTGGCTCAAATCACTCCCCAAAGACGAAGCCAAAGCTATCAAATACATCTTCAATGCACGCATCATCGACAAAAGCTTCTCTCACGCGCGCCTTCGTAAATTCCTCACAAGCTTCTCAGTTTATCTTTTCAGCATCGTCATCCTTGCCACACTCACCACCGCTATGCAGCAAATCATTACGGTCCCACAAGCAATTTTCGTCATGATCTTATCACTCTTCATCCTCATCGTTGTACTCTATCTGCTCAATCACGAACACAGCGATCAACTTCATGCACAAACCATCAGCAGCATACTCAATCAGCGTCGATATCCGCTCACCACATGCCCAATCTGTGGCTACGATATCCATCATCTCACTCAAGGCTCATGCCCCGAGTGCGGAACCTACTATCGTGGTATAACCAACGATCCAGAATTACAAAAGCAAATCAGCCTCAACATCGCTCACGAAAACAACGCAATTAAAGCAAACACTAAAGCCACACTCATCTATTTCAATATCCTCAACATCACCGCATCTATGACCTTCGGGCTCACCTTCGCATCAACCATGATCTTTAAATCAACCCTCTTCAACATCGCTTTTATTTTCATAGCCCCCACATTGTTTTTGATAGCACCCATGGTTCTCAAACATCAGGCAAAAAAGTTTCATCACTACTCAACCGAACGTTGGGAAAACCACGATAAGCAATTTCGTTAAATCATCACCAACACGCAAGCTAAACGTGAATCATAATTATGACCCAGGCAAACCCATCAACCAAACACCGTAAAATCTATTGCATGCATTGTTACTACAATCTCAATGCTCTCTCGACCTGCTTCTGTCCTGAATGTGGCCACCACTTCGATACACAAAACCCTGAAACATACACCACCCTCTCTTCACCCATCAGCACAAGTAAATTCCTCTTTACAAGTGCAATCGCCCCCTTCTTTGTCTCACTCCTGACCGTCGGCACGCAACAAAATTTCCTCTGGTTTCACGTCCTGCTCATCCCATTAAACATCGCGATCATTAACACAATCCTCAACGATAAACGCTGCAAAACAAGCCATTTTGCATACCTCAGCATCCCACTCTATATCGTTTCAACCGTCTTCCCATTCATCGTTGTAAACACGCTCAACTAATTCAATATCCTTCACGCCGATAAACCTCCCACGCTTCCGCATTCTCAAAATCCAAAACCATATCCACCGACTTAACTTCATTTTCAATCGTACGGTACCACACCCTCACAGTCTCACCATTAAGCCAGGCATATTGCTGAACAAGATCAATCTCAACAGGTCTCGTCTTTGCAAGTACGCGTCCATCCCGAACATCTGCAATCATCACATAACCATCATCAGCCGCCAACGTTGGATAAATCACAACATACAATCCCGATTCATCCAGCTCCGCGCCACTTGTCGCCCCTGCCCATAACACCTCACCCTCAACATTAAATACACTCCAAAACGCAGTATTCGTACCCGCACCAAACTTGTGAAAAATCAAATCACCCGCTGCCCACTTCATGCTCCCACCAGCGCCCGGCTCAATCATCTTCTTCAGCACGCCCAAATCCAAATCATAAATACTCAATTTCCGAGGCGTGTAATCCATATGCCAAACAAACAAATACTTCCCGCTTGGCGATACCTTCGCGTCATAAATATGATGCGCATTTCCAAACTGCGTAATATTCACCCCATCAACAAAAACATCTTTAACCTTCCCACCACTCTCTTTCACCTCAACCTTTTTCCAACTATCTTTCAACCACTCAGGAGGCAAACTATGATTCACCTCACCAACCATCAGCTCATTATCTACCACTAAAATAGGTATTTCCGCCCCACCTTCATGCTTCACATCACCACCATCACACCCCAAAATAAGCCCCACAAAAACCATCATCAATATCATCTTTTTCATACAAGCAATCTATCACTCAAACTCCCTTCAAACAATATCATTCCAACACCATCTCCATTAAAATATCAGCAAGCAAATGGACCAACACGAAGAACAACCATTACCTCCTCCCACATTAAAGCCGCCCGCCTATTGTCTTGGCTGCAACTACAACCTCGCGCATCTCTCAACCACAACCTGCCCTGAATGTGGCCGCTCCTTCGATCCAACCGACTACCAAACCTACAACGAATACAACCCCCATCGCGATACGCATTACAACCGCCAATTCTTCTTTATCCTATCCATCAGCATTTTCTTTTTCATCCTCCCATACCCCGGCCTCAACACTCTCATTCAATTCCTCATCTATCCCACCGCCCACACCCTAGCAAAAAAAGCTTACAAAGATCCAACCTGCAAACTTAAATACTTTGCCTTCCTCCCGCCTATCCTCATAGCACTCTTCGCCACCCGCGATTTCATTTGGCTCTACCAATACCTCATGAGTAATTAACACCATACAACAAACTATCTAAACAAACACCAGTTCACCCAAAACTACAAATTTACCCAAACCAAGCATCGCTATAGATAGTTTAACTATCTAATGATTAGTTCGTTGCTATGCCTATCGGGCAATCATTTATTTCGCAATCCCTGCCATTAGTTTCATGATGAATCCATCTCAAAAGTGCCGTAATAGGCTCAACTTCACAACATCAGCAGGCATACAAAATCAAAAAACCCGCTGACTTATGCCAGCGGGTTTGTATATCTAATATATGAGTCCATCCACGCTTACTTTAAACCACATGGACACACCCTCCCCACGATCAACCATCAAATATCACGATTAGATAGTCGAACTATCTAATGATTAGTTCGACGCTTTGACTAATGGTGCAATCGCTTTGGTCTTGATCTCATCCATCAGTGTCGCGATGAACTCGTCCTTAGGCACCGCACCGAGATCACCCTCACTACGATGGCGAACACTCACAGTGCCAGCTTCCTTATCCTTACCGCCAACAACCAGCATGTAAGGGATCTTCTCTTCCTGGGCGACCTTGATCTTACCATTCAAACGATCATTACCCTTGTCAATCGTCACACGCACGCCTTCAGCAAACAGTTTGTCCTTAATCTCTTCAGCATAGTCAACAAACTTATCACTAATCGGCAACACGCGAACTTGCTCAGGCGACAACCACAACGGGAACGAACCATTAAAGTGTTCAATCAGCACGCCAACAAAGCGTTCCATCGAACCAAACGGTGCGCGGTGGATCATCACAGGTACATGCTCAGCGTTGTCACTACCAACGTAAGACAACTCAAATCGTTGTGGCAACTGATAATCAACCTGCACAGTACCCAACTGCCATTCGCGGCCAATCACATCCTTCACCACAAAGTCAATCTTAGGACCATAGAACGCAGCTTCACCAGCCTCCGAACTAAACGGAACACCCAAACTTTCAGCCGCCTTCAAACACGCAGCCTCAGCATGATCCCAGTCCTTCGGATCGCCAACATACTTACTGCTATCCGGGTCACGTAGACCAACACGCACACGGAAATCTTCCATGCCCAGTTTGTCGAAAATGATCTTCACCAGATCCAAACAACCCTGCACCTCTTCATCAAGTTGTTCAGGCATCACGAACAAGTGAGCATCGTCTTGAGTGAAACCGCGCACGCGGGTCATGCCGTTCAGTTCACCCGACTGTTCCCAGCGATAAACCGTGCCGAATTCAGCCAAACGGATCGGCAGATCGCGGTATGAACGCTTCTCAGAAGCGAAAATGCGGATGTGGTGCGGGCAGTTCATCGGCTTCAGCAAGTAGCCTTCGATTTCCCCTTCTTCAGTCATATTCGCGAGTTGCGAACATGAGCAACCTTCATCAGCGAGGTTTTTGATCTGCTCGCGGCTAATGATCGGCGGATACTGCGAATCCTGGTAGTACGGGAAGTGGCCCGAGGTGCGGTACAGGTCCAATTTGCCAATATGTGGCGTGAAGACCTGGAAATAGCCCTGTTTGGTCAGGTGCTCAGCGATGAAACGCTGGAGTTCATCACGGATGATGCCGCCCTTTGGTTTCCATAACACGAGTCCTTGACCGACTTTATCGTCGATTGCGAAGAGGCCGAGTTTTTGGCCGATGACGCGGTGGTCACGAGCTTTGGCTTGTTCCATTTTCTCGAGATAGTTTTCGAGATCTTTTTCTGAGAAGAAGGCGGTGCCGTAAACACGTTGGAAGCGGTCGGACTCGATGTCGCCGTGCCAGTTTGAGCTGGCGATGGACATAACCTTGTAAGCACCTATCAATGAAGTATTTGGAACGTGAGGCCCCTGGCAGAGGTCTTCCCAGAATTTACCATCAGCGTTCGCTTCTTCGAGCGCACAAGATGAATCGACGGTTGGATCGCCTGTCACATACCATGACAAAGTTTGCGCGCCGCCTGCGACTGCGCGTTCGGCGTTGTCGAGTTTGTACTTGTTGTCTTCGGCTTTGAGTTTGTCCATGCCTTCGGCGACGGGGAGGTCGTAACGCTTGAATGGACGGTTACTTGCGATGATTTTCTTCATCTCGGCTTCGATTTTTGCGAAGTCGTCGGATGAGATTGGGGTGTCGAGTTTGATGTCGTAGTAGAAGCCGGTTTCGAGTGGGGGGCCGTAGGCGAGTTCTGTGTCTGGCCAAAGGTTTTCGATGGCTTCAGCCATGACGTGTGCGGTTGAGTGACGCAGGAGATAAAGTGCATCGTCCATGTGCTGCGAGTCACGGAACTTGGAGTTACCCTTTTTGTCCTGACGCGGTGCGGTGACGATGGAGATATCGCAATCTTCTGTGATTGGGGCAGTTACGTCGACGAGGGTTCCGTTGACGCGAGCGCCGATGGAGGCTTTTGCGAGACCTTCGCCGATGGATGCAGCGACGTCGTATGGTGTTGAGCCTGAAGGCAGCTCAACGGAGTTGCCGTCGGGGAGGGTAATTTTGACGTTCATGATTACGTTCTCCGTGTGTTGAAACAGCGTCAATTTTGTGCGCACAAGTTGGAGGCGTGTTTGCGCGTGCTTAGGCGCACAAAAGTGACGTTTTAGCCCATTATTGTAGGGTTTTGGGCTTTAAGTGTTTGGATTTCAAGATTTTAACGCAAAGTTCGCGTTTTCGCCCATTATGGGCTGGTTTTGGTCTGAAACAGGCGGGTTTCGATGGGGTTTGGTGAGGTTTTGAGCAGTTTTGATAAGGAATCGAGCGGTTTTGAAATTTCGTGTGCGCTTTTGTGTTGATGAGCGTTGTTGATCGTGTGCGCGTTTCTGAGCGATTGTGGTGCAAAATGGTGGGGGTAAGTTGTTGTGGGATTGAGGGTTGCGAAGTTTGCGATGATGAAAAGTGAGGTGCTGCGGGGTTTGGGGGGTGTGTGATTTTGGGGTGTTGTGAGTGCGACGATGGGTGGTGAGTGTCTACTGTTGGCACAGTCGGTGTGGGGGTGAGGCTTCCGCGACCCGTAGGTCCGCGGCTACTTGAGTTGGGGATGAGTTATCAAAAGCAAAACGCCTCGCTGTGGTGGGCGAGGCGTTTGGGATTTCTGAGAGTTTGAATCAATCAGTGGATCACTGGCCTCGCACCGTGGTTGTGGTGGTGGTAGTTGTTGTGGTCGTGGTTGTCGTTTCACGCGTAGTGATCATGATTGGTTGCCTTATCTATATATAAAGGTATCGGTTTGTGGGGTGGGGTGCAAATAGGGGTGATGGTACAAAAGTCATTTTGTTGTAGTATTGCTAGCAGTAAGTCTTAGATCGCATATAAATCCGGAGAGCATGATGCCTACATATGCAAAAACTACGCGTGAACTGATGTATGAGTATATTGAGGTCAAAGGTATTCAGAAGGGCGATGTTATTCTACGCAGCGATATTGTTGCTTGGTTTAATACAAATTATCCAAAGACTAAGCCGGGCACGATTACTGGGCATCTTACGAGGATGACAACAAATGCACCTTCACGTTTGCATCATAGTCTGATGAATGGTGATTCCCTGTTCTATCAAATTGATAAAGGTCGTTATGTTCTATATGAAGCCTCTGTTCATCCTGAGCCAATTACACCAGAGAACGAAAAGAATGCGCAGGAGTTGGAAGAGGAAAAGATTGTAGAACGAGAGGAACAGCGACATTCAGAGTTTGCATACGAGAGGGATTTACAAAGTTTTTTAGCAAAGAATTTGAGCGTGATTGAGCCGGGCTTAATTCTTTATGAAGATGAGGGGATTAATGGTATTGAATATGATGCGGGTGGACGAAGGATAGATATATTGGCGGTTGATCGAGACAATCATTTGGTTGTTATCGAGTTGAAAGTGTCGCGTGGTTATGATCGTGTAATTGGGCAGCTTCTTCGTTATGTGAACTGGGTTAAAAAGAACGTTGCTGAAGCAGGGCAGAACGTAAGAGGTGTGATAATATCTCGAGAGATATCGAATGATTTACTCATAGCTTGTGAAGAATTAAATCATATATCTCTTTATGAATACGAGATGTCGGTTCGATTGAAATGCGTTAACCATGAGCTAGCTACTGTGTAGTTGATCTTGCTGTATCCTTAATGAGGCCGGATGGGCCTTTGGGGTGGTGGGCGAATGAAATGGTTAAGGAGGGGTTGAGGGGTGGGGCTTGCGCGATCGGTTTGATTGTGGCAGTTTGAGTTGCGGGGATGGGATGGATTTGTGGGTGAATTGTTTCACTACAGCGTATCGTCAAATGAACAACGTTTTAAAAGAGAGTTTTGTTACTCGAACGTATCGTTTGTTGGTTTACTAAAATTGAATTGAGATAGAGAGGTGTGGGGTTGTTGCACTGTAGTGTATCGTGGGTTGTAAGTTGTTGGGTTATGTGAATCGCTGAAATGTCTAACTGATGCTTAGGTGTTGGCGGGGCGGGATTTGTGGAGGATGTAGAGGGTGATGGTGAGGATGTAGAGGAAGGCGAGGGAGCCGATGGCGAGGGAGAAGAAGCCGGCGAAGGATTGGTTGTCTTGAATGAGGGTGGGGAGGGATGAGATGAAGTTGGAGGTGAAGGCGTGGTAGATGTTGGTGAGGAAAAGGTGGATGAGGAAGACGAGGAAGGCGATGAAGATGCATGCAGGGGTGATGGTGTTGGCGAGTTTGAGAGCGAAGTGTGGGTTGGGTTTGCGATAAATGATGGAGCGGGTCAAAGCGCTGATTAGAGCGATGATTTGGATGGCTGGGTATGCGCAGAGGATGATGATGATTGCGACGATGTAGGTATCGAAGAAGAAGTCGTTGTAGAAGCCGTGATGTGGGATGTAGTAGCCGTATTTGATCATGCCATATTTGCCGGGGGTTGTGAGGAAGGACAAGGAAAGCTCGTCGGCGAGGTAGTAGAGGAATGAACAAAAGAGGGTGAGGGGTAGGATGGCGAAGAGTGTAAGGCGAGCGAGTTGGTGGTGTTTGGGATTGGGTGATTGGGTTTTGATTTGAAGTGCGAGGGTTTTGGGTTTTAAAAGGAAAAGGTAGATGAGGATGAAGGGGGCGATGAGTTTTTGTTTGAGGGTTGTGGCGCGGGTGTAGGGATCGTCTAATCGTCGATTAGGTGAAAGTGAGTTGAGGGTGAGGTGCCCACATTCGGGGCAGTTGACTTCGAGGTTTTGGTCGTCAATGGATTTTTCTGGTGTGAAGATTGGGTAGTTACAGTTTTCACAGGTGGCGGGCCAATATGATTGAGGCTTGAAATAAAGGGATTTTTGTGTTGCGAAGGCGCGGAGTAGGGTGAGTGAGAGAAAGGTGAGGAGGATGCAGAAGTTCATGCCGAGGATGTTGCCGAGGGAGTTGTAGAAGTGATATTCGGATGTGCTGATGTAAGCACGTCTTTGGTTGGTTTCTTTTCTGTACCATAAGCTTTGAGAATATGAGTCATAATCTTTGCCTGAAATGCCGTCGCCGAAAGCATTGGCTTTGACGACATCGTATGGTGAGGGATTTTGTTGCCGCCATTGTTGCATGTGTTGTTTGCTTGCGTAGTCGGAGAAGGTGTCAGTGAGGAACATGCCAACGGGGAAGAGGGATGTGAAGAGGAAAAGAAGTGGGGTGAGAAGACAGAGACGACGGAGTGAGGTGACGTATGCAGAGCGGAAGGTTTGATGGAGTGATGCGGCGCGCGGGGTGAGTAAGAATGAGAGGATGAGAAGGACGGGGAGGTAGGCGATGGCAATGACGAAGATTGGGGGGATGAGCGTTGTTGCGTGTGGTGTGAAGTACCAATTTGTGATCTGTGAGAAGTTGGTTTGTGCTGTATTAAAGTCGGTTAGATTGCTGTTGTCGCTGAGGAGTGTGATGAGTGGGAAGGTGGGGAGGACGAAGAGGAGCGCGAAGGGGATGGCGAGGTAAAGGGGGAGGTTGCGCGAGCGAGTGAAGATGAGGAAAGGGAAGAGTGGCGCGAGCAGGAGGGTGAAGAGATGGGGTAGCTGACGCGGATTCTTTGGGGGTGTGAATGACGCGGTGGTGGATGATGATTGTGTGGGTGTTTGTGTGGTCATATTGAGGTGAGTCGAGTTGATGGTTAGGCGTTAGAGAATCGTGATTGTTTTAGGATGAGGTGTGTGTTGGAGATGAGCCAGGCTGGGAGGATGATGCCGAGGACGATGGCGGTGGTTGCGTTGAAGGAATAGTTGCCGACGTATTCGCTTGGGAAGAGTGAGATGAAGGCTTGGCCGAGGGAAGTGGCGTAGAAGAAGGTGAGTGAGATGAGGAGGGTGAGGTAGAGGTTGATGATGGTGAAGATTGGGAATGCGGCGAGGTTGGCGAGCTTCATGGCAAAATGAAGGTTGGGTTTGCGGTAGAAGAAAAGCAGGAGTGAGTTGAAGAAGGCGAGGAGTTGGATGGTGAGGTAGGTGACACAGATAAAGAAGGGGGCGAAGAAGAGATAGGGTTCGGGGTCTATGATTGGATTGGGTAAAGAGGGTGTATTGGGATCGAGTATTTGAATGAGAGAAAAAAGTAAGATGGTTGTGATGATGGATAGGGGGAGAATAAGGGCGAGGGCTAGGCGAGCGTGTGCGTGGTGAGATGAGGAAGGATCGTTGATGCGAAGACGTTTGGCGAGTGTGGTGGGTTTGAAGAGGAAGAGGGATGTGAGGGTGATGAGTGCGAGGATTTTTTGGGGTAGGGAGGATGCGTTTGAGATTGGGTCGTCTATTCGATGAATAGGTGGGATGGATAAGATGATTTCGGAGCCACATTCGGTGCAGTGGGTTTGGTGTTCTTGTGAGGTGGGGGCATCGGTGGATGGTGGGGGCGTGAAGATGTTGTAGTTGCATTGTTCGCAGGTGGCGGGCCAATGTGATTTGAGGATGTATGGTCGGTTGTATGTGGCGAGGCGGAGGAGGGTGAGGAAGAGGAGGATGGCGAGGTAGGCGCCGCCTGCGGTGATGAATTGTCCGATTCTGTTGATACGCTCGATCTCAGGTAATCTGTAGATGTTAATGTTGTACTTGCTGTATTCGGCTTGCCAAGCGGTTATTTTGCCGTTGAGGTTTGATGTTGGGCGTGGGTTTTGCTGAAGCCATTGATTTTCGAGGCGGTCTCTGGTGTTTTGAGTGAGTATGTTGGGTAAGACGAGTGAGAAGAGGAAAATGGCGATGATGATGTAAAAGGGGAATGTGATGAGGAGGGTGCGCTTGAAGGATGCGAGGTAGGTTGTGAAGAAGGAGGTGTAGGGTGCGGCGATGCGCGGGGTGAGGATGAGGGCAAAGATGGGGAGGAGGATTGCGAAGAGGATGACGAAGTAGATGATGGGTGGGATGTTGAATGCAACAGGTTCGAAGAAGAAGCTGTAGATCTCGCTGAGATCGCGCATTATTCTTGATGCGGAGAATGGTTGACCTGCGTAGAGGCCGACGAATGAGATTGGGGGGAGCAAGATGAAGAAGGTGAGGAGGGTGATGAGGTAAAAAATGGAGAGTGAAATGATTGTGGCGATGAGGGATGAGCTTTGTGTTTGCGTGGTGTGTGGTGTGATGTTTTGTGTTGTTGCGGTGGTCATGTGCGATCCCGGTATTGGCGGATTGGTTATTCTTACTATATAGACGTAGCTAGGTTCTATTGGTTGCAGGTTATTTTAGTAAGTTTGGTTGAATGGCGGCATGAAAAAAGACCTCGCGGGGAGGCCTTGTGTAGGGGAGACGTTAAATTTTGTGGTTATTGTTTGCGATTGCGTTTGGAGCGTGAGTTGTTGTTGTTCTTTGAAGCGCGATCGACTGGTGCGTTGGGATCGAAGGCGGGGTTGAGTTTTGAAGGGATGGGCGCGTTGGTTTGGGCGAGCCAGTTGTTGAGGAGAGTGAGGAGTTGGTCGTGTTTGGTGGGGTTTGATGAGGAGAGGTCGATTGTTTCGCTGATGTCGGTTTTGAGGTTGTAGAGTTTGGTGGAGTTATCTTCGAAGTAGCGGATGAGTTTGTAGTCGTCGAAGCGAATAGCGGCGGCGGGGACGCCTCGCCAATAGATTTTGTCGGTGGAGTAGACGGGAAGGTTTCGGATTTTGGCACTGCCGGAGAGGTATAACGGGTAGTGCCAGAAGATAGGTCTGTCAGGGATGGATTGATTATTGAGTAGTGGGAGGATGGAGATGCCGTCTATTGTATGGTTAGATGGGATGGATGTGTTTGCGATGTCGGCGAAGGTTGGGAGGAAATCGACGGAGTTGATGGGGGTGTCACATGTGGAGTTGGGCTTGGTGATGTTTGGGTAGTGGATGATGGTGGGGACGCGGACACCGCCTTCGAAGAGTGAGCCTTTGGCGGAGCGTAGTGGTTCCATGCTGGTGACTTTGGGGACGCCGCCGTTGTCGGATGAGAAGATGATGATGGTGTTGTCATCGAGGTTTAGTTTTTCGAGTTCAGTGCGAATGCGGCCGACGGATTGGTCAACGGCATGGATCATGGCTGCGTAGGTGGTGTCGTAGTTTGTGTTGTTTTTTTTCTGTTTATTGTCGAAGTATTCGATGACTTCGGGTTTTGCTTTGATGGGTGTGTGAACGTCGAAGTGTGAGAGGAAGAGAAAGAATGGGTCGTCTTTGTGGTTGTTGATGAATTGGATTGAGCGGTCGGTGAGTTTTTCGGCGATGTTGATTTCACCGTAGTGTTTGGCGGTGTCGTCGGGTTGATCGCTGGTTGAGGAAATGTCGAAGTCGAGTGTGTGTGGGCCGAGATGCCATTTGCCGAAGCGTGCGGTGGTGTAACCGGCGGAGTTGAGGATCGTTGCGATGGATTGAGTGTCTTGGGGGAGTTCGGTTTGTGCGATGACTGTATTGTAGTTTGATGATTTATCTTCGCGGTTTGGTACGGCGAGGCGCATGTATTCGAGCTGGCCTTTGGAGCGAGCGGATGGTGTGTAGATTTGGTGACGTGGTGTGTATGTGCCTGTGATGAAGGAGGCGCGTGTTGGTGCGGAGTTTGGGCCGCAGGAGTATGCGTCGGTGAAGATCATGCCGTCGGAGGCGAGTTTGTCGATGTTTGGTGTTTCAAAGAATGGGTGACCATTGTAGGCGGGGTCCATGTAGCCCATGTCATCAGCGAGGATGAAGATGATGTTTGGCTTGTCGGAGTTTTGGGTTTGGGTAGGCGGAGCGGCGGAGAGTGAGTGAGGGAGTAGGGTGAGTGAGGAAACGAGAAGTGGTGTGGTCAGGTGTTTGATGCGCATGCGTTGTCCTTCGAAAATGATGATGTTACAAGGATAACGAATGAGTGAGCGGTTGATTGCATTGCAATAAAAAAGACCTCACGGGGAGGTCTTATTGGCGTTTATGTTGTTTGGTGTGAGTTACTTGGCGGGGATGAGTTTTTCCATTGTTTTGGCGATGTTGGGGCCGAACATGTCGTTGTCTTTGGCGATGATTTGACCGTCTGGTGAAATGAGGAAGACGGCTTCAAATTCGGATGCGCCGAAGGCTTTGGTGGCTGCGTCGTCGGCTGCGTTGTCGAGCATTGCGACGGGCCATTTGGCTTTGTTGTTGTAGCTTGAAGGATCGGTCATGTCGAAGTCGTCTGTGTTTTTGAAGACGAATGAGAAGAAGGCGACATCATCGCGATCTTTGAAGATTTTGTATGCTTTATTGACGTCAGCGATTTGTGAGAACATGAAGCCTGAATATGCAGGTGAGAAGTCAACGACGACGTACTTGCCACGGTAGTCGGAGAGTTTGAAGCTTGAGTTATCGCTGAGGATTTTTGCGGTGAAGTCAGAAGCTGTGTTGCCGGTGGAAACTTCTTGGATTGGTTTATTGATTGGAACGTTGCCAAGGTCGAGAACGAGTGGTGGTGTGCCTTTGAGAAGGTTGATGGTTTTGCGAAGCGTGAGGTTTTTGACGGTTTGTGTATCGAAGCTGCGATGGTCTGCGAGAGAGAAGTCAGCAGCGAGTGAGAGTTCAGCGGGTGTGACTTGATCGAATGAAAAAGTGTTATCTGGGTTGATGGATGCTTTGTAGTCTTTGAGTGGTGTTTTGGAAGTGAGTGAGATAACGCCTGAGTGGTATGAGGGTAGTGGTGAGCCATCATGGTTGACAATTTTGCCTACGATCATGGATTTTTCGAACTTAAAGTTAAGTTCTGGGTATTTGTCGCTTTGAACTTTAACAAGAGAAGACTTAACACGGAGCAGGTTGCCTGTGGTTGGGTCTTTGTGTACGAGAACGATGTTAACGAATTGGAATGGGATGTAGTCGAATTTGAATGTGCCGTCGGGGAGGGTTTTGGTTGTGTACCTCATATCGACGTTGAGTGGTTTGAACGCGTCTTCGATTGCGCCTGGTGCGAAGAGTGTGTAGTTGGCTTGAACGAGTTGGCCTTTGATAGGCTTATCTTTGTATGTGATGCTGCCTGTGAGTGTGGTCCAGTCGCCGAGTTTGATGATGTTTTCTTCGCCGGGCTTGATGTCATTGTGTTCAATGAGTTGATAGCCTTCTGGAGAGAGTGCGACGATACGGTAGTCTTCGTTTTGAGGTGGGATGAGGAATGTGCCATCGATATCTGATTTATAGATGTTCAATGGTTTGAGTGTGTCGTGATACACTTTTTGTGTTGCTGTGGGATTGAATTCTTCGAAGCTTGGGCCTGAGATTTTGATCTTGTTGTTTGCGAGTACGATGATGAGCTGTGCGTCGTAAACGGTGTTGCCGTCGGAGGCGACGACTTTGCCGGTGATGTTCTTTGCTGGTTTGAGCTTGATGTTCCACAGTGATTTATCAGTGTCGAGATTCCATTCGTGAGAGTATTGAGGCTCGTAGCCTGGTGCGGCGATGTGGAAGACATATTTTTTCAGCGAAGCTTTGGTTGAGATGCTGAAGGCGTTGTCGTTTTTGAGGATGTTGAATGGAGCGAATGAGTGCAGGGGGTACCAGTTGATTGGTTCGGGGGGTATGTGCTCACCGATGGTGATTTTGTAGTTGTTAACAGGTTGGCCAGTTTCAGCGTCGGTAATGACTGCGGAGACATTGGTTTTCTGCGAAATGTTGTATGTGAAGAGTGGGTTTTGAGGTTCAACATCTGCGGCGTATGAGGCCGAGCAGAGCATTGGAATGGCGAGCAAGAAGGGAAAGGCGGATCGGATGGACATCGAAGCAATCTCCGGCAATGAAACGTCACGATAGTGAACGTAGGCGTCAGTTCCTCGAAGGATTCGGCGCACGCTATGGCCGAAATTCGGTAAATCATGATTATATAACGAGATAAAGAGGTAACGATTTCTCAGATAAGCTCGTTGTATTCTTGACGCAAACTACTCAGTTAAAGAATGTTACATCATAAAAGAGGAGTATGGTCTATCGCAAGATTGGTACGCTGAGTTTGATGTGATAGTTCGTGATTTAAGGCGAGGAAAATGGTGTTTTAATGGGGATGCGATGGTGTGGGGGTGCGAGAAAGTCGTTTGGGAGGTGGTTTTTGACTTAGAATTACGAATAGTTAGAATATCTAAATAAAATGGGAGTCATGAGCAAATGAAAAAACAGATGCAAGAAATCATGAAGGCACATGATCTACTGGGCGACTTGCTTGTGTTTAAAGCGATCCATCGTGCGGATAAGGCAGGGCTTGATGTGTTGTCTGATCTGACGGGGCGACAGATTCATGTGATGGTGGGTTTGTCGCGGGTTGAGCCTTGCAGTTTGAAGCAGGCGGCGAAGCGGATGGGTGTGAGTCAGGCGTCGGCGTGTGTGATGGTGGATACGTTGGTTGGGAAGGGGATGTTAGAAAGGGTGCAGGACGAGGAGGATCGTCGGCGTGTGCTGATTAGTCTGACGGATAAGGTAAGAAAAAGTCTCGCGGTGGTGGATGATGAGATCCTGAAGAACTATTTGAAGTTTGCAGGGATGTTGGGTGAAGAAGTGGTTGAGCGGTGGCATGGGGTCATGAAAGAATTGAGTGAGGTCATTAATGAGCAACGAGACGAATTTGAGTCATAATGAAGAGATGGCTTATTTGGGGGAGAAGCCTGTGTGGAAGTTGTTGTGGCAATTTTTTGCGCCCGCGATGGTGGGGATGGTTGCGCACACGTTATACAACTTGGTGGACAAGATTTATGTGGGGCAAGGTGTTGGGCAAATTGGCTTGGGCGCGTTAACGGTTGTGTTTCCGATCATGATGGTTGGGTTTGGTGTCACGCTTTTATATGGCGGTGGCGGAGCTGCGCTGATTTCGTTACGCATGGGTGAAGGTAAGAAAAAAGCTGCGGAAACGTTTTTAAGTACTTCGGTTGGGATGTCGTTTGCAACGGGTTTGGTTGTGATGGCATTGGGGTTGATATTTGATGATGAATTGCTTCGATTGTTTGGTGCGAATGATGAATTGATGGCATCGGCGAAATCGTATTTGTTCTGGATTTTACTTGGTTTTCCGATGCTTTCGTGCGGTTTTGTGATGAATTTTACGATACGCGCAGAGGGAAGGCCGCGCACGTCGGTGTTGATTGCACTGATCTCAACGATCTTTAATATCATTCTCGATCCGATTTTGATTTTTGGTTTTGATATGGGTGTTGCAGGTGCTGCACTTGCGACGGCGATCTCGCAGGCATTAACCTTTATATTGAGTATTGCTTACTATTTGAGTGGTCGAAGTGTATTGCAAATACATGCGAAATATCTGTTCGCTAAGTTAAGTGTAATGAGATCGATTTTTGTGTTGGGTTTGCCTGCATGTATTGCGGATATGTTGTTTGGTGCGCAGCAATTATTTGTAAATTTGAAATTGGTTGAGCATGGCGGGACAGTTGCGGTTGCAGCGATGGGTGTTGTGTTTGGTGTGATGGCGTTGGCAGTGATGCCGGTGTTTGCGGTGGCTGATGGATTGCAGCCGATTGTTGGTTTTAATTTTGGTGCGAAGTTGTATGGACGTGTAAAAGAAACATTGGTGATGACGAGCATATTAGTTGTGTTGTTATCAGCGATCGTGATATCGCCAACGTTTATATGGCCCAAGCTTTTTGTGAGCATGTTTAATAATGGCGACGATACTTTGCTTGCTGTCGCGAGTCGAGGTTTGCAGATTTATTGTTGGGGTGTGCCGATGTTTGGGTTCTGCTTTGTGATGACGAGGTACTACCAAGCGATCGGTCGTGGGGGGAAGGCGATCGTGATATCGACGTTGAAGCCGTTTGTGCTGTTTGTGCCACCGCTGTACATCCTGGCAGCGATTTGGGGCCTCGATGGTGTTTGGGCGAGCGAGCCTGCAAGTGGCTTGCTGAGTGGTATTGTTGTGGGTTTGATCTTGATTGCTGAGCTGCGTGTGGTGCGTGAGGAGCATGAAGTGGCGGTTGAGAGAGTGGGTGTGTGAGAACAGTCGGGGTAAGCACGAAGGGGTACAGTTGGTGGAAAAATGATATCAGGGGGAGCAGTCGCTTAGGTGGCGATGCTGATTGTTTTGCATAAATAGATTAGATGTATGTACTTATAGTGAAATAAAGCGGTTGTTTGGTGTCTAGAATGTGGTGTGATTATTTTTGTTTGCGTCACAATTCGGGGGTATGATGGTAGGACTAGGTAAGCCTAGACAGTGTGGGTCTGCGCAGCGATGTTCCTGCGTGAGAATGGAAAGAAATAGGCAGCAGCCTGATGCGGATCAGGTTCGTGCTGTTTTGTATCAATAACGGAAGGTCGTGGATGATGAGCGAGTCGTCAGTGAAGTTTGGATTTTCAAAGCGTGGACGTCGAAGTGTAGACCAGCCGATTAGCTATCTGATCGCCAAGGCTGTCGAAAATCCTGAGCTGATTTCACTTGCTGCGGGTCTGGTGGACTACGAAACTTTACCAGGCGAAGAGAGCCTCGACATTCTCAAAGATATTCTCACTGACAAGAAACGTAGCGAAGCAGCTTTGCAGTACGGCATGACCGAGGGTTCAAGTGAACTCCGTGAAGAGTTGTACAAACACTTTTGTGAACTTGAAGGCAAGAGTGATGACGAGTTTGCTGGTAGCTCAAACGACATTGTTGTGAGTACTGGTTCACAGCAGTTGCTTCACATGCTTGCTGACCTTGTGCTTGATGAGGAAGATATTGTTATCTCAAGTTGGCCTAGCTACTTTGTCTTCACCGGCGTGCTTTCTGCGATGGGTGCGACTGTTCGTTCAGTTGATATTGATGAAGGTGGCATGAAGCCTGAAGAGCTCGATCAACTGCTTGCTGGCTATGAAGCTATCGGTCAGTTAGACCGTGTGAAGATGGTTTATTTGGTTAGCTATCACCAGAACCCAACGGGCATCACGCTTGCTGAAGAACGTAAGCCAGAGATTCTTGAGATCGTGAAGAAATATTCGAAGAATCACAAAATCCTGATCGTTGAAGATGCTGCTTATCGCGAGTTGACTTACTCAGGGGATGCACCAGCTTCGATGAAGGTTTGGGATACAGATAACGAGTATGTTGCGTTACTACAAACATTCAGTAAACCGTTCGCACCGGGTTATAAAACGGGCTATGGTTTGATTCCGAGCGACCTTGTTTCTGCGTTGATTTTGAATAAGGGTGGCCGCGATTTTGGTTCGAGTAATTTGGCGCAACACGTGTTGGCAGAAGCCATGAAGCGTGGTGTTTTCAAGAAGCATGTGAATAAGCTTTGCGATAAATATGCTGAAAAACGTGATGCAATGCTTGAAGCGCTTGAAAAATATGTTGGACCGCTCGCACCGGATGAGATTGAATGGACCAACCCAAGTGGCGGTTTGTATGTTTGGCTGACTTTGCCAGAAGGAATCGACACCGGCAAGGATGGCAAGCTCTTTGCGAAGAAACTTGAGAAGGGTGTCATCGGCGTCCCCGGTGTTTACTGTTACCCAGATGATCCTGCACGTAAGATCCCGACGAATAAGATTCGCCTTTCCTTCGGTACACCAACCAAGGAACAGGTTGTTGAAGGTATCAAGCGTCTTGGCGAAGCGATTGCCCATGTTCTCGAAGAAGAGAAAGTCGGCAGCTAATCCGATAAATGTTAAAGAAACACAAAAACGCTGGTCATCACGATCAGCGTTTTTTATGGTTCAAACCAGCCTCATTCACGTTACAATGTGCACATGATGGATTGGAAACAACTACTTAGTAGCGAACGTTTTTATAAAGCATCTAAAGGGGCTAGTGATGTTCGTTCAGAATTGCAACGTGATTATGACCGAGCATTGTTCTCCAGTGCTGTGCGCCGCTTGCAGCATAAAGCTCAGGTCTTTCCACTTGAGCCCAATGATAAAGTTCGTAACAGACTCACACATTCACACGAAGTAAGCTGCATTGCGCGCAGTCTTGCAGATCGTTGGGTGTCTGAATATAAAACTAATCATCAGTTAGATGAATTAGCTTGCACTGGTATACCGGTTGTTTGCGCGACAGTTGGTTTATTGCATGATTTGGGTAATCCTCCCTTTGGACATGCAGGTGAAATGGCGATCGCAGAGTGGTTTGAGCGGCAAGGCAATGCGGTTTTTGCTAAAACGTTAATTGGTGAAAAAGAAAATGAAAAATGGATTCGCACTGACTTTCTGAAATTTGAAGGTAATGCTCAAACGATGCGCATTGCTCTTAAATTGCAGAGTATTTTGGGTGATAGCGGTTTGAATCTTACCTTTGGCACGCTAAGTGCTGCACGTAAATATGTTGGTAGATCAATTGATGTTGATAAGAGTAACCAGAGTTTCAAGAAGCCCGGTTACTTTCATAGTGAAGCCAAACGCATTAGAACAATTGAAGAAAACACTGGTTGCATCAATCAAGATGGACACCCAATTCGTCATCCTCTGACCTATCTCGTCGAAGCTGCAGACGACATTGTTTATAGCACAGTTGATCTGGAAGATGCACTCAGTAAGGGTGTGGTTCACTGGGATATGCTGAAAAACGAATTCAGTAAGCGTGTAAAAGATCCGAAGCAACTCGCAACGATTACCACAATCATCAAAGATATTGATAGCCAAATCAGTAAGCACTTGATTGTCGATACACTTTCCGAACGAGATACAGTCGCTGGCCAATTACTGCGAACACGTTTAATTGGTACATTTATTGATGCAATGGTTATCACCTTTGATGAGCATTATAAGCAGATCATGGTTGGCACATTTTCCGACGAGCTGGTTGCGATCAGTGAGGTCAGTGAAATCGTTGCAGCTTGTAAAAGCATAGGTTATGACCATGTTTATACTGTAACTTCTAACTCAAAGTTAGAAGTACTTGGGCGTACCGTAATTCATGATTTGCTCTCACTCTTTTGGGATGCTGTTGATCGCTATGAAGGTAAAGATTCACTGAAAAATAAGGGCTACGCAGAAAAAGTATGGCGTATTATTTCTGCGAACTATCGAGGCTTATTTGAAAAATGGTATGCAGAATCTGATGATGAAAATACACGTCAGGAACTCAAGTTACATCTGATTACCGATTACGTTTGCGGCATGACCGATCACTATGCTCTCCAATTACACCGTGAACTGCTTGGCTAAAAAGAACCACAATCTATCAGATTATTAGAACACTCTTTCTTGACGATGAAAGAGTGTTTTTATTGGTGTGATGGTATGAATGTCGTGTTATTGAAAGTACTTAATGACGTATTTTCGCGCACTGAACGAATATTTCTGAGAGTACATGATAATGCTGATCATTTTGTGGCTGTTTGTCGAGTCAACCGTGATTTTAGGCGTAGGGACGGTATAACCAAGGAAGGGCACCACGCATATGCGGTATACATCCTCTTGGTACATACACCTTGTTTGCGATGTTGAATTAAGTTGTTTACCTGATTCGAAATAAAAAAGTCTTGAAAACAAGGGGGTTTATACGATTTCTGCGAATGGTGGGTGGAAAGTATGTGTGTTGTGGATCAAAAATTCAACGTGGCAGGCAGGAAGCCGAGCGTGTGTCTTCGGTGTCTGTTCGGAGCTACTGTGAAAGGTGATTGAAATGAAAATTTTGGATGTTATTGCAGCAATTTTATTAGTCGTTGGTGGTCTTAACTGGGCGCTTGTTGGCTTGTTCCAGTTTGACCTTGTCGCAGCCATCTTTGGTGGCGTCGACACATTCCTCGCTCGTTTGGTTTACATCCTTGTTGGTGCAGCAGCAGTCTGGCAGATCGCGCAATTCAAAGCGATCCAGATTCGCTGGAGCCAACCGATGAAGTCCATGTAATCCAGTAAGAGTAACGGATTGAACAACAGAAAACGGAATAAGCTGGCGCGTACGAAAGTGCTCGTCAGCTTTTATAACTTCACACAGCAGGTAAACATTGATCCGCACCTTCAAAGATAGATCCAAAGACTTAGAGAAAGATCATGCATGTATAAATATAAAATCAATGACGATTATTGCGAACACGCAAAGAATAAATATTTTTGGACCATCATCACAATGATGCTACTGGTATTACTTAGCTTTGGCATTGTGGCTTATTTTGCAGACAAAGCTTTCGGTCAATCTGTCTATGAAGAGGATGGCCCATTTCTTGTGCGCGAACCAGGCAGTGTCTGGGAAATTATTAATGAGCAAGATGATTTTGCAACATTGAAGCAAGCAATTATTGCTGCGGATTTGGTTGAGACATTACAAGGCGATGGGCCATTCACTGTTTTTGCTCCAACTAACCAAGCTTTTGAGAAACTCCCTGAAGGTGCATTAGCATCTTTACTTAAAGAAGATAACAAGGAGAAACTCATCAAGGTGCTTACATATCATGTAACGCCGGGTTTATATTTGGCTGCTGACGTAGTTAACAATGAGGAGTTGCCCACACTTGAAGGACAAGAAATCCAGATCAACGTAAAGGGTGATGAAGTCATTGTTGATAGTGCACATATTGTTGGCACTGACATGCTTGCTGGGAATGGTACGGTCCACGCCATAGATAAAGTACTCTTTCCCGATCAGGTCATGCTAATGGACCTAGAACAAAGAAGCCCCGATACAACCGACATGCCAGTACTAAGCCAGTCAAGGATGTTTAAAGAGTAAATAGATCATACGTGTAATCACATGTATGTAATGATAAAGTTAGTCAAAACGATAAAGATATTACTATTAATTAGTGGTTAAAAAGGAGTTTGCTATGTCGACACTCAAATCAATTCGCCTGCTAGGTCTGTTGGCAGTCATGAGTATCGGTGTCACATTACTAGGCTGCAGCGGTGGGCAGAATGACACAAACAGTCAGTCCATGAATGATGATTCAAACTCAATGCAAGATTCCAGCAGTAATGCTGCAATGGATGTTGGTGAACAAGCAAACATCGTCAACACAGTCGTAGAACGCCCGCAGTTTGGCACATTCGCAACCGCACTCTCAGAAGCTGACCTCAAGCCCGTACTCGAAGGACATGGCCCATTCACACTCTTCGCACCGACCAATGATGCTTTCAGCGCTTTGCCTCCCGGTGTACTCGATAAACTCCTTAAGCCAGTGAACCGGGACAAGCTACAAATGATCCTCCGCTTCCACGTCGTTCGTGGCTACTACCCTGCTGACAAACTCGTCAAAACGAACCGAATGCTCACTCTTGAAGGCCAGTCGCTTAATGTCGATGTACGTGGCGGCGAAGCATACGTCGATGGTGCTCGCGTTTCACAAGCTGACCTCGATGCACGCAACGGCGTCGTACACCAGATCGACAAAGTCCTCCTCCCAGCTGGCTTCGATGCGAGCGCTTTGAAGTAACGACACATACACGCAACATTCATTCATCCCAGATATCTATATAACCCACGTCACATCGGCGTGGGTTTTTTCTTTCACCCCGCTCTCTGCTATCCTTTCCATCATGAGCAGTAATATGACCTCCAGCCACAAACTCAACGTCGGGAACCACGGCTTCGAAGCCGCTAATCTGCCTCCTTTCGATCAGGGTACGCTCGATTTGTCGACATATTTCGGTTTCGTCGACACGTCCTTGCCTCTCGAAATCGAAATCGGGTCAGGCAAAGGTACCTTTCTTATTCAGCAGTCCCCTCAGACGTTGGGCATCAACTACATCGGCATCGAATACGCCAAAGCCTACTGGCGTCACGCCGCCGACCGCATGCGCCGTCACAACATCCCAAATGTCCGCATGCTCCACGCTGAAGCCGCATTTTTCCTACGCAATTACGTCCCAGAGCAATCCGTCACACAGGTCCACATCTACTTCCCAGACCCTTGGCCAAAAGCCAGACACAACAAACGCCGTCTCGTCCAAGAGCCATTCCTCCGTGAAGTACACCGCATCCTCACCCCCACAGGCCACATCCGTCTTGCTACCGACCACCTCGATTACTTTGCATGGATGGAAGAGCATGCCGCTAAGGTCACCGATATCTTCACCCGGCTCCCATTCGAGTCCCCAGAATCCGCAGGCAAGGGTGAGCTGGTAGGCACAAACTTTGAACGCAAGTACCGCAAAGAGGGCCGCCAATTCAATGGTATGGTTCTCAAGAAACTCTAAGAGGTGTTTAACTCCCTACAATACCGTACTTTATACAGGTATATACTGGAGTTATTCAGACCCCGCAGCCGATATACAGTTCACACAACGCGCTCACATTCCCTGAATCTTAATATTTACCTTTCAGGGCCACTTGGAGTATCATGTGGGCACGCCTGTAAACGGTTTTCTTTTAACAAAAAACAGACGCAGTCTATTTAGATATCTGGAGAATTCATCATGTTGAAACGATTTGCGAGTGTGCTGGTTGTAGCAGTATTGGCAGGCGGCTTCGTAGCCGGTTGCGCTAACAACCAAAAGGCTGTTAAGGGTCCTGAGCACAGCATGTCTGAACCTGTCGCAATCAAAAAAGCACAAGCCGGCTCTGATGCAGCTCTCACTTCTGCTGGCGTTCAGGTCGTGAACAGCGACGTCGAAATGAACGAACTTGGTGCTGATCTTGCCGCGCTCAAGCCTAACTTTGACGAAGAATCTGTCGTCATCCTTTCACTCGGCGAAAAGAACACCGGCGGCTACTGGGTCGAAATCACCGGCGTTCAACAAGTTGGCGAAACACTCTACGTTCAGGGTCGCGCTAATCAGCCAGGTGAAAACGAAATCGTCACCGAAGCTATCGAATACCCATACGCTGCTGTCGTCATCGAAAAAGTCGAACCAGCATCCGTAATCCCTGACCTCGACCAAGTCGAAGGCCAGTCAAAATAAGTCTAACCACAAGTTAGCTTAAACAGACAAATGAAAAACGCTGCTCTTCATTGGGCAGCATTTTCTTTTGGTTTATTTCATATTACTACCACTTTTGCGCATTGATCGCTCCAACCACCCCGCAAACAATACCCATTCTCTTCGTTTGATTGGTTGCTTGCTCATAAATCGCTTTGATTTTCTTTTGGTTCTGATATGCCCCTCTCCCCCACATCTCAATCATTCCTTTGCTATACGCGTGCCAGAACCGAAAATCCTCATGTCCCACACGTTCTTTGATCTTTTCAATAAGTAGTTCATGCCCAAACCTCACTCCCATCCGTGTCAGTACCGGCGTTGTAAATAATCCAACCATCTCACTGATCAGCTCATTCTCCTCAAGCTGCTTCTCAACAATCCCATTCACCTCATCAAGCATCATCTTCGCCCGCTCTTTATCCATCTTTTCCCCACCAATCTGCAGCAAAATCAACATCCCACAAACACGCTCCATCTCACCCAACGACTTCAAATCAACCATCGCCCGATCAATCAGCTTCCCACTTATCTTCTTTTGCTCATCAAACGCATCAAACGCCCACCATGGCAAATTTACCGTCTCAAAAAACATACTCATCGTTACGATAAACTGACTCACATCATCTTCCATCTCCAAATACTGCCCAACATCAACCCCAGCATACCGCCTCACCAATCGTTCAATCATCTGTTTTCGCTTCTGCTCATCTTGAATCTTCTCATACCATTCCCTCGCCCGCGCATCTCGCCCAGCAAAACGTAGCTGCGTCGCAAGCACCGATATCGCACGATCACTTTCACGCACGTCTTTTATCTCACCAACCAACTTCCCCGCCTTATCAAACGCCTTCGCATGCGCAAGCCCAATCACGCGCACCGCTCTCGCATGATCCCTCATCTCCTCAGGCAAATACGATATCAACCGCTCACAAACATCATCACGTTTCGCAACACGAGGCTCCAACATCAAAACAATCAATGCATCCTTCTTCCGCTCTTCTTCCTCAGCATATACCCGCTCATATAACGTAATCACCGCCTCCACCTCACCACTCTTCGCAATCACCTGCCCCACACTCATCGCCATCTCCCGCTCCACTTCCTCCGACTCACCCACACCCTCAACCATCTTCATCATCTCACTTCGCCAGTAAAACCCAATCTCTTCTATGCTCTGATCCGCCCCAACAGCACCACACACCAGCAAACCAGCCATCATCACAAGCAGCCCGCGAAATAGATCTCGTTGCATGATCATCTCCAAAGAATGCGATTGTCTTCATGCATTCTACTACCGCAGCACCTTTTTCAGAATCATTTTTACAATTCTCATCATTGCATCGCCCTCAACTCCGTAAGACGCTTTCTCACGCAAGCAACCAACAATCTTCTCTATAGCAAAGTCTCTCAAACTTTACAGGAGGATGGGGACCAATAATATTATCACGACGCGCTCCAACCCCCTTATCAGTATCATCAGCCCCGCTGCGTCCAATAACCTTTCCCTCCAAACACTGATAACCCTTTTCATGTCGATATTTCCAGTGTTATGAGCACCCCTACCTCAACACATGCCGCCAAGCTTTCCATCCCTCATCTCTCCGCGCCTAATCCGCACGCTACGCTCCCCAACACCCGCAAGCCAAACCTCCTCCTCCTCACCCACCGCCTCCCCTATCCACCCGATAGAGGCGATCGCATCCGCTCATACAACCTCCTCAAACATCTCTCCAAACACTTCCAGGTCTCCCTCGCTTCATACACCGAAGAGCCCCCAACCCCCGATCAGGAAAACAACCTCCGCAAACTCACTCGCCGTCTCGCCATTTGTCCTCTCACCAAATCGCAAAAATACGCACGCGCAGCACGCAGCCTCCTCACAAAATCCCCCATCACAACTTCCGTTTTCTATGACCCTAAACTCGCACAACAGATCATTCATTGGCATACAGAGGTACGGTTCGATGCGGTCATCACATTCTGTTCCGGCATGGTCCAGCATGCCCGTGATATCGTCGGGACCAAAGGTAAAGTTGGTAATCTAGAAATCGCTCATGCTCCCCATGCGTCTCGGGGAGCAGGGCATACCTTCCAACATCCAACCCCTATTCACCTATTAGACTTAGTCGATGTCGACTCCATCAAATGGGCCAACTTCGCACGTCAGTCCAGTCTAATCAAACGCTGTATCTATAAACGCGAATCCAAACTCCTCCGCCAAATCGAACTCGGGCAGCATGACAACATCGATGCGCTTACCGTCGTCTCACCTGCCGAACTTGAAACATATCAGCAACTCAAGCAAAACCACATCGCCACATCACCCACCCACAACAGCATCACTGCAACCCACATGTCAGGTTTTCACTCCAAAGGCCTTCGCGCATTCTCCGTAACCAACGGCGTCGACCTCGACTTCTTCAAACCTACCCCAGACCCCGGGCCCAACAACTTCAATATCGCCTTCACAGGCGTCCTCGATTACAAACCAAACATCGATGCGGTCATCTGGTTCGCCACCCAGGTCATGCCCACTCTCCGTTCGCGCATCCCGCAAGCCTCCTTCACTGTCATCGGTAAACGCCCAACTCAAGCCGTCCTTGATCTTCACGAATACCAAAACACCCAAGTCCTCGGCGAAGTCCCCGACATCCGACCTCATCTCCAATCCGCAGCCGTCATCGTCGCGCCACTCAAGATTGCACCCGGCGTTCAAAACAAAATCCTCGAAGCCATGGCCACCCAGCGTACCGTCGTCTGTACCCCTGCTGCCGCAAAAGGTATCGACGCCATGATCGGCCGCGACCTCCACACCGCCAAAACCGCAATGGAGTACGTCGATCTCATCCAACGTCTCCTCACCTACCCCGAAGAACGCATCGCTATCAGCAAATCTGCCCGTCATTGTGTCGAGCAAACCTACGATTGGTCCGCAGTCCTCACGCCCCTCACCCACTTCCTTCTTCGAAACCTGCGCACCAATTCCGTCAAGCCAATCCATCTACCAAAATCATCTCGCCCACTCACCCAACCAACCACCTCATCTCAAAACTCCAATACCCTCGCCGCCTAACCCATCTATCTAATACCAACCCACAATATGCTCAAGTGAAACAACCCCTCCAATCACCCAAGCCTCCAATCAACACATATCCTGCAACTCAAGTAGCCGCGACCTGGCAGGTCGCCAGTCCTTACATGCCTCCAACCATCGATACGTTTAAGTGAAGCAAATCCCCAACAGCCAGCGAGCCATGCTCGCCGTGCCCATGCCATACCCCGCCCCACTTCCCCATTCCTACTACATCCAGCCAAGCCTCATCCACCTGCCAACCCACCAAAACCCTTCCTTCCATCCAGTACCAGATTCCAGAATCCGCACGTCCCACTCCCTCCATTTCCCTTCACAAATCTCCGAAAAACCAAAAAAAATCTTCGTCTGTGGAAAATGCCCCAATCCTTACAATCCTTACACACCTGATCACAAAAAATCCAAATTGATCTTTATATAGAACTGAACGCTATTCAATTAGCCACTTTCTACTATTAAAAGTACTAATTTAGCTCTTTATCATTCTTAAAACCCGCCGCTCCGTTCGAAAAACATCCTTTTAGTGCCGCATTAGTCAGAATTTCGTACGCTTCTCGCGCGCACATTTCCGAAACAATCCGAACAAAATTTGTCACAATATCACAGATATATTGCTCTAAATGCTTATATAACCAGATGAAACAGTGATTTTTCATTTCCGCCCACTTGCCTGTGGAAACTCACCCCGTTTCATGAAAATCCCGTTAGATGGAACCCCATTCGCTAGAACGAAATTTGAAAGTCATTACAATCCCACTCATGCATTGGCGCGAGAACCCATTTTTACTGACCAAAATACTGGCGACCGTCGGTCCTGCCTGTAATACGCCCGAAACCTTTGCCGAAATGATCAAGGCAGGAGTCCGTGTCGCGCGTATCAACTTCTCACATGGCACCTTTGATGACTTCAAGCAAGCCTTGGACATCGTCAGGGAAGCCTCGGAACAGACAGGCATCGCCGTCGGCATCCTCGGCGACCTCTGCGGCCCCAAAATCCGCACCAAAGAATTCGCTCACGGCGGGATCTCGCTCAACACCGACGATAACGTCCGTATCGTCGCTGATGAATCTCTCATTGGATACCAGGACGAGGAGACCGGAACTTCATACATATCAACCAATTACGGATTGATGGTTGATGAAGTCCAACCAAACGAACGCATCTTCATCAATGATGGAGCTGTACGACTCCGCGTCAACGGCAAAGGTGGCGAAGGTAAATCACGTTACCTCGATTGCCAGTGCATCGTCGGCGGACTCGTTTCAAACAAAAAGGGGATCAACCTCCCCGACTCAGAAATCTCAACTCCCTCAGTCACCGACTGGGATAAAGAGTGTGTTAAGTGGTCTGTCGAAAACGACTTGGAATATCTCGCACTCAGCTTCGTCCGCACTGCTGACGATATCAGCACACTCAACAACCTGCTCAAAGAGCACGGCTGCGACAATAACGGCCGCGGCGGCCTCAAACACCTACCCATCATCGCTAAGATCGAAAAACCCCAAGCCATCGACGACCTCGACCGCATTTGCGAAAAAGCAAACGCCATCATGGTCGCCCGCGGCGATCTCGGCGTCGAAATGGACATGGCCACCGTCCCCGTCATCCAAAAGAAAATCATCGCCAACGCTCACGATTGGGGTAAACCAGTCATCGTTGCGACACAGATGCTTCAGAGCATGATTAACGAAGCAACACCCACTCGCGCTGAAGTGAGTGACGTTGCCGGCGCGATCATGGAAGGTGCAGACGCTGTGATGCTCAGTGGCGAGACAGCTGTTGGCCGCTATCCACTGGAAGCAGCGACGGTTATGGCGCGTACCGCACGGGTGACTGAAAAAGAAGTCAGCAAAGAACGTCGCAAGAAACGTTCTTCACCGCCGAAGCGTTTGCAGCAGAACAAACGTCGCACGCCCGCACTGGCGCACGGCGTTGGTGTGATCGTTCGCGACCTGCAAGCGAAGTATGTTGTTGTGTGGACGGAACTTGGCGGTACTGCGCAGTACATGTCGCAGAATCGTTTATGTGTTCCGATCATCGCGCTGAGCGCTGATAAACGCACACTGAGACAGATGTCACTCTTCTTCGGCGTCTTCCCCATGCACATGGATCGACCCAAAGACAGTCTGGAACTGACTGCCGCTTTGGATCGGCTGTTCCAGCTTTATAACTGGGCAGATCCCGGCGAACCAGTTGTGGTTTGCCAAGGTGAGCCGCTTGGCACGCCGGGGATTACGAACACGATCCGCATTCATTATGTTGGCGATGTGCAACGGATGGATTGGCATGACGAATCGGAAAAAGCAGCGGGTGATAACGCCGATGTGGCGGCCAGTGTTGCGGAGAAGATTTTAACTGAGGGCGATAAATCGTCTTAGCTAATCAGTAGCGTTCAGCTTCTATTTTGTGATTAGATGAAGTTGAATTAAAAATAGACAAAATTAAATATGAGACATCGGGCAATCCAGGAGATTGCTACAAAAGCTCGGCAGCTGGTGTGGGATCACTGTCGACAACGCGAGCTCGCCAGCCCTCTGGCGAGTTTTTTATGCGCATACAATGACTATCAATCAATAACTAATCATTGATTAGATTATCAGATTTATTTACGTTTGTCGTTGTTTTGATGGATGGGGTTTGTTTAAAGATGTTTCGTTCTTGTGCGCGCGGTAAAGGAGGGACGATTGTTTTATAAGTATTTTAGGATGTCAATTACTGGCTGATTTTTGGAATTCTTTGACTGTTTTGAACCAAAGTTTGTTTGTTTTGAATCAAAGCGCGCTGTTTTGAAATTAAAATTGTTTCATGTTTTTGAAGGTTTGGTTGTGCGTTATAGAAGATGCAGGTTTTGTTAGGCGCGCACGAAAGAGAATGATGTTGTGCATGTGGAGTTCGCGATATGGATGATAATGTTGGGGTATTGGTACGAGAAACGAAGTTGGTTTAGAAGTTAGAGGGCAAGTGCGAGATGCTATGATTGGTGAAATATATAATTTAATCGGATCGCTCCGAGTTGTAAAATATTCAGATAATTCAATGTGAGTTGAAAATGGTGATTAGTGGTGATGAGAGTGAAGTTTAATATCGTTTAGCATGAGGTTGGCGGATTGCTGAGGGTTATGTTTTGGCGCATATGGTGAGTGTGATGGTGTTGGGTTTGTATTTGTGATTGAGACGATGGTTTATTGATGGAGTGATATCTGATGCGAGTATTAAGTTTGATTTTGAC
Organism: Planctomycetota bacterium; assembly: GCA_016350165.1. GTDB lineage: Bacteria > Planctomycetota > Phycisphaerae > Phycisphaerales > Phycisphaeraceae > Poriferisphaera. The sequence continues at coordinate 2,592,352 of CP066225.1, forward strand.
GTTTGTGGTGGCTTGTTTGCAGGTGGTGAGTTATGTGTGGGCGAAGCCGAATGTTGTGGTGATCATGTCGGATGATATGGGATGGGGGCAGTTGGGTTGTGAAGATATTGACGAGGTGGTTCCGACTCCGAATATTGATCGGATTGCGGAGGAGGGGGTGATGCTTCGTAATTATTATGTGCAGTCGGTGAGTTCGCCGACGCGGGCAGCGTTTTTAACGGGGCGATATCCGTTTCGTTGTGGGATGGAAGAGCGGACGCATGGTAATGATGATGTGGGGATGTTGAAGGATGAACGGACGGTTGCGCAGGCGATGAAGGAATCGGGGTATAGTACTGCGCTTTTTGGGAAGTGGCATTTAGGTCAATGGCAAAAAGAACACTTGCCGATGCAACGAGGTTTTGATCATCAGTATGGACACTATTCAGCACTTATAGGTTCGTTTGATCACTCGCGTGGTCAGAAGTATTACGATTGGCATCGTAATGAGAAGCCTATATATGAAGAGGGTTATAGTAGTTATTTGATTGCTGAAGAGTTTGGTCGTGTGTTGAAGGGAAGGGAGAGGGAGAAACCGTTCTTTTATTATGTTGCCTACAATGCTGTGCATGATCCGTATGAGGCACCTGATGAATTGATTGCGAAGTATAAAGATCACAAGTTAGGTAAGCAGCTAGCGATGTTGGAGGGGATGGATATTTCGGTGGGGAGGATTTTGAAATCGTTAGAAAATGAGGGCGTTTTGGATGATACGCTTATTGTGTTCTTTAATGATAATGGTGGAACGAGAGCTGTTGGGAATGAGCCGTTGCGTGGACATAAGGGGAACTTTTATGAAGGTGGTGTGAGAGTTGTTTGTATGGCACGTTATCCGAAGGCGATCAAGGCAGGGAGTGAGTATGACGGATTAACATATGTTGCGGATTGGTATCCGACGTTGATTAACTTGGGTGGCGGAAGTTTAGAGCAAACGTTTGCGATTGATGGTTTTGATATTTGGGAGGGAATTGCAAGGGGTAAAGCGTCGGAGAGAGAGGAGATTGTGCATTGTGTGCCGGGCTCGCATCGTAAGGGCGCGAAGCGTGCGATACGATTGGGGGATTACAAGTTGGTTGATGATGAGTTGTACGATGTGGTGAATGATGTTTATGAGACGAAGGATTTAGCGAAGGAGAAGCCGGAGATTTTTGCGAAGCTTGAGGCGAGGTTGGAAGTGTTGGTGAGTGAACGAAGGAAGCCTGAGGTGCATAATCTGATTTTCCCAGCACCGATGGTTTACGGAAAATTAGAGTGTGAGAGTGTTCCGGAATGGCTGGTGAAGTTGGATCAAGATTCGGGTCGGTATGCGAAGCGTGTTGAGAGGGAGAAAGAAGATAAGAAGGCAATGGGGACGCACTGATTGAATGAGAAAGTAAATGAAACGGGTGTTGAGCTTTTAGTTTAATACTCGTTTTTATGTATGTGATGAGTTTTATTCTAAGTCGGGGTCGGAGTCGGGGCCGCGGAGGCCGTAGGCTTTGATTTTGCGATAGATGGTAGCTTCGGAGATGCCGAGATGTTTTGCGGCTTTGCCGGGGGAACCTTGGCAGAGTTGTATTGCATGTTCGATGGCGCGTTTTTCGAGTTCGGCCATGGGGACGATTTCATCTGGTTTTGAAGGGGCGATGGGGTCGTAGGGTAGTGTGGGGGTGTTGGGTCCGGGGACTGCAGGGGTGTGGTTGTTGTGATTATTTGCATGACCATTTTGAGGTTGAGGTATGTTTGGATTGGAGCTGTTATTAGCGAAATTGTCGAGTGAGTCGGGGGTTGGGGCGTTGGGTGAGAGGATTTCGTGCGGGAGCATGTCTAACTCAAGGATAGATGAATCGTTGAGAACGACTGCGCGTTCGATTGTGTTGAGCAGTTCGCGGACGTTGCCGGGCCAGTGATGTTGATTGAGCGCGGAGAGTGCGGCGGAGGAGATTTCATTGAACGGTTTTTGATATTTTTCTGCGTAATCATAGAGTGCATGGAGTGCGATGAGGGGGATGTCGCCGACGCGGTCACGTAGTGGTGGGACGTGGATTGGTATGACGGAGAGACGGTAGTAGAGGTCTTCGCGGAATCGATGATTGCGAACTTCTTCGAGTGGATGACGGTTGGTTGCTGAGATGAGTCGAACGTCGGCGGTGTGTACGAGTGTTGAACCGAGTCGATTGAATTTGTGTTCTTGGGCGAAGCGGAGGATTTTGGGTTGGAGTTCCAGAGGCATTTCGGTGACTTCATCGAGGAAGAGTGTGCCTGAGTCGGCGTCTTCACATGCTCCGGTGCGCATACGGTCGGCGCCGGTGAATGCGCCTTTTTCGTGGCCGAAGAGCATGGATTCGATGAGTGTTGCGGGTAGAGCTGCGGTGTTGAGGGCTATTAATGAGTTAGATGCTCTTTTTGATCGATTGTGTATTGCATGTGCGATGAGTTCTTTACCTGTTCCGGACTCGCCGTGAACGAGAACTGCGACATCGGTGGGCGCGACTTTTGCGATGGTTTGAAAGAGGGTTTGCATTTGAGGTGATCGGCCGAGGATACCTTCGAAGCGTGCGTTAGAGGTTGAAGGTGATGTGGGTGTTGGGTGAGGGTGATCGGGATCTTTGACGGTTTGAATAAGTTCGTAGTATTCGATTGCGCGGTTGACGGTTTCGATGAGGTTTGGTTCGGTGATGGGTTTTGAAAGGAAATCAAAGGCTCCGGTGCGCATTGCACTGACGATGAGGTTGGGTGAGTCGTGTGCAGTGAGGAGGATGACAGGCGCGTTGGGATGAGCGGCGTGAAGTGGTGCGATAAAGTCGAGTGAGGTTTCATCGCCGAGCTTGTAGTCGAGGAGGATGACTTGAGCTGGCGGGTTATTGGGAGGGAAGGTTTGCTGAGCTTGCTGATAGGAGTCGGTGCATGTGATGTTAATGGGGAGTTTGCGCAACATAAATCGGACGAGGCTGTGCATGTTGACGTCGTCGTCGATGAGGAGGATGTTATAGGGTTGTGTGGTCATGGCTGAAACAATGGTAGCGCATGGTGTTGGGTAGGTATGTATTAAAGGTATCGGTTTGAAAGAAGTGTCTCTCAATATGCGCGAATGACATAATGGGAGTGGACGTTGTATTGTGAGTTAAATGTGGTTGATAACGTGTGAAGTGTTGGATTGTAAGGAATAGATGTGTATGCTTGTTTGTTGGATGATCGGGGTTTGAGGCAAGTAAAGATAAAGCGATGTGTTTGAGCTCTGTATACGTACAGAGTTTTTGTTCGTTTATGCAGTCTGAATGGCTAATCATTAGATAGATGAAATAGATATGAGTTTGGAAGAAGATAAACAATCGACAAGTGGCGAGCAGATTGGCTTGTATGAACCTAAGGGGTTAACGGTTCCTTGGCAGCTGATCGTATTGGGTTTACCCATTATTGCGTCCATGATTTCACGGACAGCGATGGGCTTTGTTGATTTTATTATGGTGTCGCAGTTGGGGACGGACGCGCAGGCAGCGATCATGCCAGCGGGTATTTTGCTATTTTGCGCGCTGTCGTTTGGGATGGGTGTTGTGAGTGTTGTGAATACTTATGTTGCGCAGAATCTGGGTAAGGGCGAGAAGCAAGAATGTAGTGCTTATGCGTGGCAGGGGATTTATATTGCTATGTTTATAGGAGTTTTGGGGTTGCCTGGGTGGTGGCTGGCGGGTCCGTTTTTTGAATGGGTTGGACATGAGCCTCACGTTGCGGAGATGGAGGCGGTGTATGTGCAGATTGGGGTTTTGGGATTTGGGCCAGCGATAGGGGGTATTGCGTTGTCGAACTTCTTTAATGGCATCCATAAGCCGGTGATTGGTTTGTGGGCGATGTTGATTGGAAACGCGTTTAATATTGCAGCGAACTATGCGTTGATATTTGGTAAGTGGGGATTTCCGGAGATGGGTATTGCGGGTGCAGCGTGGGGGACGTTGTTTGCGGGGATATTGCAGCTAATAGTGTTGTTTATTTGCTTCATGTTGCCTTGGGTGAGAATGGAGTTTGGAAGTGCGAAGCGATGGATGTTTAGCTGGCGACGCGTGAAGGAAGTAGTGATTGTCGGGGCGCCTGCGGGTGTTCAGTTCATGATGGATATCATTGCATTTACAGTGTTTATTCTATTTTTGGTGGGTCGATTTGGTACGGAGCAGTTAGCTGCGAGTAACTTGACGTTTAAATGTTTGGAAGTGAGTTTCATGCCAGTGGTTGGTATGGGTGTTGCGCTAACGGCTGCGATTGGAAAATCGATTGGTGAAGGAAGAAAGCATTTGGCGAGAGTGCAGGCGCGATGGGTTTGTGGGATGAGTGTGTGTTATATGAGCTTGATTGCAGTGATGCTAATGCTGTTTAATGAGCAGTTTGCGGGGTTGTTGTCGGATGACTCGGAGGTGATTTTCTGGGCGAGCCGTATGTTGATTATTTGCGCGATCTTCCAAGTGTTTGATGCTGTGGGTATTACATATAGTAGTGCGCTAAGAGGGGCAGGCGATACGTTTGTACCTGCAGTGATGATGGTTATTGCTGCGGGTGGAATTTTTATGGGCGGTGGATTTATGATGGTGAATTGGGTGCCTGAGTTGCAGAGTTTGGGGCCTTGGTATGCGGCGACGGCTTACATCATGGTGCTTGGCGCGATGTTTGCGATTCGATTTGCTTGGGGATCGTGGGAGCGAATCGATCTGGTTGGGAATGAGGATGAGGAAGTGGTGGGTCAGGATTGAGTTGGGTCTGGGGGGAGTTCGACGATGAGCGAGGGGCGATCGTCGTCGTCGATATCGGTGTTGTTGATTTGAGCGAGGCGTTTGAGGAGTAGTTCAGCGACGTCAGGTGCGATTTCGGAAGGGATTTGGCCGAGGATGATCTGTTGGACGACCCGGTCCTGAACGCAGAACCATGTGAGTACACGTGAGACGAGTTCTTTCTGAGTCATGCCGTTCCAGTCGCGTAGCTTTTCGAGGCGTTCTTTGTTGCCAAATGCGAGTTCGATGTTGAGGTTTTGACGTGGTTCGGCCATGGTTATGTGCCTTATATATGGTTTTATGTGTAAGCTAATACTATATGTAGTGTAGTATGGTTGCGCTCATATTCAATTGCGTATTAGTGCTTATGATAAACGAGAAGTGTGTGGGAGTGCAGATGAAAAATGGAGATTGTAGAGAAATGTATATGTGCTGCGTGTTTTTGGGGGTATGAAAAAGGCTCTGGCAGGTGGGCGCCAGAGCCGGGAGAGGGAGGATAATATGCAGATTGTTTTGCGGGGGAAGGAGATGAGGGGTCAGGTTTGCGTGGGTGACTTGCAGATGCGAAGTGTGGTGAGGTTGGTTGAAGTTTTTGGTTTTGGGATCTGGTGAAGAGGAGTTAGGGTGGCGATGAGGTGGGTGATGGTGGAGAGGAGGTAGATGGTGGAAGTGTTGAAGTTGAGGGGGGAGTTGGATGTGAGGAGGAGGCGGCCTCGCGTTAGCGGGATGTGGGAGTCGGGTGTTGGGACGGTGGATGCGATGAGCATGAGGTGGGAGCAGGGTGGGTGTGAAGAGAGTGGTGAAGTGTGATGCGAAGGGTTGGATGGGCTAATGTAATATAACTCATGATTAGATAGATTCTGTGAGATAGATTTGAAGTGCGTGAGTTCATCGGTGGTGATAGGTTCACTGTTAGTGAGAGCTGGTGTGTGTTTGTGGTCGAGGTAGATGAGGTGTTGAAGGTCGAGATTTTTCGAGATGCGGCTGAGGATTCTCTGGAGTGTATGCAAAAGATTTTGATCGTTGGTGCGCATGAGCTGTTGAGTCATCCACTTGGCGAATGGTGTATGGTTGGTAGTTTCGGTTGAAAGTAATGAGATATCAGTTGGCGGGCTGAAGGGAGGAGAAGAGATGTAGCGGCTTGAAGGGAGAGGGAGCGGGCGATGGAAAATGAGTGGGGTCATGATCATGCGATATGAGGCGGGGGAATGTGGAAGATGGTAGATGCTGCACGCGAGATGGGTGAGGATCTGGCGGTATAGCTGATTTGGGGTGATGGGTGAAATGAAAATGCGTTTAAGGTCGTGACGACAGATTGAAAAGACTTCACGTTTGTTGAAGTAGAGACGTTCGTGCGAGAAATGCAGTTGGTAGGATAGCGTTCCAATACGTACTTTCATCATCAACTCCAGCCATCATGGCGACGCGCGGCTGATCCTTCAGTCGACGTAGCGGCTGCTAACTCGATACAGTCCTGGTATCAAGGCAGTTAAGAATCGAACGAGTTTATAAAACGTATGACTCGATAAGATGAATAATTAAATGATTGCTGTTGATGGGAATCGTGGCTATGACGCCAAAGTATGATGATATAGGTAGCCCGCCTAGGATGATGTACGTGCATTTAGATGAGATGCCGAGGTGGTGTGTTTTGAAAAACTAACGCACGTGAATGTTAAATATATAAAGTGATTAGTTGTGAAACAAGGGGATATTGCCCTGATAGGAGGGTTGTTTAGGGTATACAACAGTAGGGGAGAGGTTGTGATGTTAGAAGGTTGGAAGTCTATTGGCCTAACCGTTAGTTAGATATTTGTGAGTTGATAGAAGTTTTTATGGGAAAAATTAGTGCTTTTTGTGTTATTGGGTATTTTAATTTGAATGTTGGCGGGCTGTGAAAGATTGGGGTGATCTGGAGATGTAATGTGGCTGCTGGGAGTATGGTGGTGGCTGCTTGCTGTGTTTGGGGATGAGGTTGTGGGAGCAGGTTGCTGGGTTTGGTTTCTGCGAAGATGGAGGATGTCGATCAGATCGGGGGCTATTTCGGAGGGGATTTGTCCGAGGATGATGGATTGGATGACGCGGTCTTGGTTGATGAACCAGTCGATAAGGCGGGTGACGAGTTCTTTGCGGGTCATGCCGTTCCAGTTCCTGATTTCCTGAAGCAGATTGATGCTTTCGGTGGTCAGTTCGATGTTAATATTTGCACGATTCATACTCATGGTTTGGTCTTCCAAGTGGTTGAAATGGTAGTGAATCGATCCGGTTCAAGTGTATATAAATGTATATTCATTGCAAGGGATTCATTGCCACTTTATTGTACGTGCAAGTAGGTTAACTCGATCATGAGATGTTAGTATCTGTTATTTAATGATTTGCGGTCTATATATAAAATATGAAAAAAAATACAAAAGTATTGAAATGAATATATTCTCATGTTAGTTTAAATATAGAGCCGATAAATTTTAGGTTGTCGGTTGCAAGGGGGGAGTTTGAAAATTGCAGAGATTCAGATCACAGGGAGCATTGGGTGATATTGGTTAGGTGATAGGAGAATGCGACTCATCCGGAAGCAAGAACGTTGCGCGAAGCATAATAAAATCGATCAATGAGATGAGCTTCGCAGCATGACTTGGATCATGATGAGCAACGAGCTGGAATGCGGTGTGATGGGATTGAAGCGAAACATATCAGGTAGAGGTTTTGATGTAGCAAGCACGAATAATGTATTGAATAACAAAATTCATTGCTACACAAAACATTGTTATTATGCTAATCATCATTTTGAAGATAAAGCAGAATATTCATCCTTAAATTTTGACCATTTGTCATGGACGATATCATTTGCTGATAGTCGCTGTCGAGATACTTCGATTGCTTTCGATGATATATATTCGACGAGCGCAAGGCGATTGCAATTATGCATGGTATTGGATGAGTTATGGCAGTTGATGGAAGAGTGGTTACTGTTTGGAAGAAGAATTGAAATCGGCGAGATGCTTTGGCACGGGCCAAGGTGGCTACGCAGTGGGTTTGCGGATGTTTACGATTGGGATGTGTTTGGTGATGTCTTAATGGATGGGAAGGAATCAGCCCGGCGTCGGCTTGCGGTATATCAGGTGTTGGAGGGGGGGAGTCATGAATATATCTATTTACGTTTTGGAACAGGTCGTGAGATATGTTGTGGCAAGGTTGTAGCGATGTTGTTGCGCGAACGATTGCATCAAGGGCAGGTATCTGAAGTTAAACGTGTCATTGGTTTTATATGGCGTGTTTCTGAAAAGGATAGCGCGGCGCTGATTGAACTTCTCAAGGAAGGGTAATGAGTTTGGCCAGGGATGGCCTTTGCGTCGCCTATTTGATGGTTAGATTATGGTGTGGGCTATAGAAAGAGAGAAAAGAACGTGGATACAAGGATGCGAATTGCTAGTGGATCGGGAAGGCGGCCGTTTGTTGTGGAAGATGCATTGATTGAAAAACAAGTGGATCAGGATTATGTGTTTAAGAATGATTGGGAATCAGATGATGTTTCTAGTCGCAGGTACAGGCGATTTTGTAAACATAGAAATGAAGAAATTCAGTCTAATCATAAGTTAGCGATTCGTTATGATGTCGAAGCAGATGATATTCTAACGAATTTGTTGGGTGAAGATGATGTACGAATTCGTGTGTTTTATGGTGCGAGTTCGATTGGTGGTGGAATTCTGTTGATGCAGCCTTATATGTATGAACGTGAGGTATGTGTGGCAGGTAATTTTAATAACTGGTCCATGAAAAATAGCACTTTTTCTTATCATGAACGGTTGAACGTCTGGTATTGGTTTGGTGAATTGAGATCGGGGCGATATCAGTATCGACTCGTGATTGATGGGCAATGGTCAGAGGACTTGTTTAACCGGAATAAAGTGTTGAATGAGTTTGGTGACTGTAACCATGAGGTATGGTGCATGTGATTATGTGAAGGTGTGATAATCAAACAGGATGCGGGTTGATAAAGTGGATTTGCCAACGCAGCCTCCCGGTGGGATCTGTCATCGACCCACCCCAGCGACACACCATCGGGAGGTTTTATACTTTTTGCGTGTGATAATCATTGTAAAATGTAGGAAAGAAAACGAAAAATGAAGTTCTTTTCAGATGTATGACGAAGTTGTTTTTGTGCTTGTGAATAAGAAGTATGCAAGCAGGTAATGGTTGTTAAGTTATCGCACGATGTTTCGCGATAGTTAGATGAAGTGTGAAGTGATTTTGTGATTTAATTTATTAAATCAATAATCATTGTCCGAATGAGTTTATAGTCAGATTTTAATTTTACTTTATCTAAGATTTCTGATTATTGATTGCGGTTGAAAAGTTAATTCGTACGGGGTCTCGAGTCACATATTCAAAATCTTGTTCAAGGATAGTACCTCTATAGCATCAGCAAAGGAGTGCATAGTTATGAATTGGCAGGGAATGCGTCATTTGTTCCGCAGTATTAAAGGTGGTGGTTTGGTAGCTATTATATGCGTATGCATGATAATGGCTGGCTGCAGCATGCTTACATCAACTAAGAAAGCAAAGGTTGATAGTGGCAGCAAAGCATTCCACCAGAGTATGATTGCCTGTACACAGGCGATTCAACGTGGGAATCTTGAGAAGGCAGAGATGCATCTGTCAGATGCTCGTCCATCTGCTAAGAGTTCGAAGCAGCGCATGAAGATTCGAAGCTTACAAGCTTTGATTGAAGGTGCAGAAGCTTTGATGAATGGCAATGGCGAGTTGGCAGAGACACACTTTTCAAGAATTGAAGATCCATATCTGCGTCGTGAAGTCCGAGTGAAGGCACGCCAGGTTGATCTGAAGGTTCCAATTACGCCGTTGGCAGCGTATGGGGGTGGCAGATGAGATATGTAAGCAAAGGTGCTGGCCGTGGGAAGGTTGCATTGATGGCGATTGCTGGTGTGATCGGTGGATTGACACTTGTAAGCGCAGTCGATGCGGCTGAGGTGATTGATGTTCGTTCGAAGAAGAGTAAGAGCACACTTGACCTTGAAGGTTACGACTTTGGTCATGTGGTTGATAAGCTTGCAACTTCGATCGATCCGCTTGAACGTGAAATGGAAACCAGCTTTACGATATTCGTTGAAGCAGTAAATGATGCTGAGCAGCTATTGGCTGAAGGCAAGACACGTAATGCACTTGAAAAGTGTGAAGTTGCGGTCGAAAGTGTGTTAAAAGCTCGCGAAAACGTGTTAAATCCGATGTGGGATGGTCAGACATATTTGACTGAACAGATCGGTTGGGTGCGTATGCGTTTGGCTAGAGCACTTGAAGCTGAAGGTAAAGCAAGCAACCTGAATCCAGATGCTCGCTCAGAAAAACTGCTCGATAACATTGCAAAGCGTATTCCTGAAGAAAAAGATCCAGTGCGTAAAAAATGGCTTATTGCTCACTATCGCACGGTTAGGGATCTTGCAAAGATCAAGCGAATGACAGATCGCCTTTCACCTGATCAACGTAAACTTTGGGTGAACGTATTGAGCGTTCTTGATGAAGCATCGTTGGCGCATCAGCAGGTGTTGATGGGAACAGAGGTTCTCTTCGCACAGTTTGAGTCAACTGCAGTGCGTCTTGATGAGTATCTAACGCTTCTGGACACAGTGGATGGTGCATCTGAGTTGTTGGATATGGTTCGTGGTATTGGCGGTTCATCAGGTGAGATGAGCGCGTTTACTTCGAGCATGACCCAGTTACAAGATCAATTAAGCGGCTTTAATACCGCTGTTGAAAATGCACTACAAGAAAGCATGTTCGAGCTTGAGTCTACGATCGATTCGATCCAGCCAAGTGAAGACGGCATGTTTTCCCAGAACGGTTCTCGGACCGGTTTTGGTAGCAACAGTGAAGATGAAGAGCTATCTGCACGTATTATGAAGTTGCAGGAAGCCGAGGGACGTTAAGGGATAAGAGGGCGCAGGCCGGCCGCCCCCGAGGGGCTGGCTGGTCTTTTTCCCACTTTATACAACAAAGAACCTAAGGATTGATGTGATGAATAGCCTTAAAGAAATGAATATAACACGGTGGGGATGGATGATAGGCATGTTGGTCATCACACTGATGCTAACATTGACGACAAATGTACAAGCTGCTCCTAAGGATGTCGCGAAAGAAAGAGCGACATACTATAAGCTCCTGAATGAACGTCAGGTAATTAGGCAGCGTTTGGCACAATTAGATCGTCGTGCAGCACAGTTGATGCAGCAAGGCCAGGACCCCGTTGTTCTGCATGCAGAGCAGGTTGGTTTACAGGATAAGTTGGATCTGATTGAACTTCGTTTGGAAATTGTCGCAGCACGTTTGGGCTTTGACGTACCACTGAATGATCCAGTTCCAGAGGTTAATACACCTGCAGATGATCCGATACGAGCAAAAGCAAATCGAGCTTTTGAACGTGGACGTGACCGTACGATGACACGTTTACGCACAGATGCAAAGCGTTTGCTTTCTTCAATAAACTTCACGCGTTTCCTTGCAGAGCCGGTTGTTGGGCATTCCGAATAATGACGGAGCCGGTGTTGCCACAGATTGTAGGAATATGATCTGTGGCATTGATTCAAATTTGTAATGATTCGTGGTTTGAATGAGAGAAAGATGCCCTCGAAAGGGTATTACGAGAATACTTCAAGCTAATCGTTGAATAGACGAAAGCCTGATATGGAAAGGGCGGCTAATGGTTCGGATCTGGGATTATTTTGAGTTGGGTGGTTTCATGATGTGGCCATTGCTTGTCTGTTCGATTCTCTTGGGAGCAGTTTTGATTGAGCGTTCAATTGTCGTTGGTTTGTGGGGCGTTATATTTAAACGGCGCCTGACAAAACGAGTTTGGCAAGGGCATGGTCATATATTGCGATTCTTTGAAGAAGTTCCTCCGGGGCTTGGGCTTTTGGGGACGATCATCGGTATTGTGCAGAGTTTTCACCTTGCTGATGGTCAGATCGCTGGCGGCGGTGAAGTTGGAGCTGGGCTTGCGGTTGCATGTATGACAACCATTTTTGGTTTGTCGATAGCGATTGTCGCAACGGTGGTTCGGTACATGCTGGATGCAGCGGCAAATCGTGCGATTCATTTTGGTCAGGTGAAAGCAGTAAGCTAACGGAGCTGTAGGCTTAGCGGCGTATGGCTCTCAATAAGTGAGATGATTCAATGCTTCAAAAAGGCTTCATCGACATGTTGTTTATTCTGCTGTGTGCAACGATTGTACTCTTGAGTGAATCGATACGCATCGGAACAGTGGAAGCAAAGCCAGCAGAAGTTGGTGGTGGTGCAGTTTCAGAGATCAGCATAAACCAGGTTCGACTTGTGATTGTGCAGCCAGAAGGTTTGATCTTTGAAGAGAAACCATACACACAGTTTGCTGAGTTGGTGAGGGCTAATCGATGGTTAGGGGACGAATGTGCTGTGTTGGTACCTGAAGCAGAAGATGTGTCACATCATCGAATGATGAAGGTGTGGTCAGATTTTCAGGAAGCTGGGTATCAGGTGAAATTTGGTGCAAAAGCTGTTACGACAGATGAAGACTCGACTGAAAAGATGAAGGTCGCATCGTCGGACGGCCAAGGACAGTTGTGATTGGGGGTGTGGCTTGTCTCGTAGTTTGTTGTTTATGGCATTAATCGCATCGTTTGTTGTGCATGTCATTGTCGTGGAATTACCTCTGTTCCGGAAACAGAACAAGGTTGACATGCAGCAGCTGGCGGCTGTGGTTGAACTTGCAAAGATCATGAAACAGATTGAGCAAGTTGAGGAGCAGCCAATTGAAGAGCAGGTTCCAGAACCTGAGCCCAAGCCTGAACCGGAACCGGTTACGGAGCCTGAGCCAGAACCTGAACCCGAGCCAATGGAACCGGAGCCGTTACCTGAGCTGGAACCAGTCATTGAACCAGAGCCAGAACCGGAACCCGAGCCAGTTTCAGAGCCAGAGCCACCTGCTCAGATGGATAAGATGTTTGAGACTGAAAAGGTTGAAGCATCAGAGAAACAAGGTGATTTTGGTTCAAGTGGTGAAGGTAAGCGTAATCCTGAGTTGCGTATTGCTTGGGGTAATGAAGCGACTGCTTTGAATATTATCAAGAGTGGTGGCATGCGATTAGTCGTCTATTCGGGCGCTGCAAGGCCGATAGATTATGAGTATGTGAATCGTAATGGTCAATGGCGTAAACAGCGTTTGAGTGTAAATCGAAGAGTACGTTTTTCCAATCGTTTGAGAATCGTTCAGGACGTGCCAGCTTTTCGACAAATCGTAACCTCAGATGATTGGCAGGACGGCGATCGATTAGCGGTGATGGTACCACGTGAAATAGAACAAATGCTCGAAAGCGAGCAAATGAATGCAGCTTCAAAGAGAGGGTTGACGATGAAGGAGATTCATAGTTTCGCAGGCAGATTTCTTTTGAATAACAGCAGTAGGCTGAATTTTGAAGTGACAGCAATTCGTGTACGCATGCAGTAAGCGTGGGAAAGGCAAGGAACATGAGCGCCAAACAAGATGATAAGAAACTGAATCAAACTCTTTTTGGAGTCAATATCGTGCTATTGACTCTGCTGGTCATCGGGATGGTTGTGTACTTTAATATAAGACACAAGCGTAAAGTTGAAATTGAACAGCAGATTACAGCTAATCAACAGTTAGACAATGCAAGTAAAGCGACAGACAAAGAACTTGCTGCGGCTGATACTGCAGATTTGAAGCTGCCAAGTCGTGATGTCAATGCGACTGACACTGCTGAAGCAGATACAAAGGCGGACGAAGCGGTCATGGCTGATGTTGATAGTTCTAAAGATGACGCTGGTAAAGTAAAAGTCACTATGGCGGAAGACATCAAAGATATTCTTGATGATGAACCAGGGACTTCAGAAGATGGCGTTGTTAGTGAAATGTCAATTGACTACAGCAAAGGTAAAGATTTACTCAGTGGTACTGATCGCGCGAGGCTGATTCTTCTTGAGACTAAGGATATGAAGCTGGTTGATCAGTTAGTTGCTGCTGACGAAAAGCATGACAAGAATGCAAAGAAAAAGATTTCAGCTTTAGATAAAGCAGCAGCGAATTCTAATGGAAGACGCCCAAATTATGGGAAAGTTCGCAAAGGGTTGATCGGCGTAGCAGAAGCACTGGTCAGACTTAATACAAAGATCGTTGAGGTTGAACCACTTAAGACTGATGAAGAACAAGAAGCTGTCACCTCATTAGATTATGATCAATAAAACGTGTATGTTCCTGCCTGAAACTATGCACGAACATGGTTTGGGATGAGTCGGGGCGTAGAAGTTGCTCCGGCTCATTTTAAGCGCCTAATCAAGTGTTATAAGACCTAGTTGCTGTAGCATTGCTTGCGATATTGGAATGATCTGTTCGATATTTCGATCTATATATTTCTGCAATTCATTTAAAGCTATCACGTGAAATTCAGTATATTCCTGATTTGTAAGCGTCGAAACAAAATTCTGCATTTGTCCATAGCTCATGATAGGTTTGAGTTGCAAACACACTTCATAACTTGGATCACAATGATCGCGGCCGATCGCATAAGGTATCACTTGAATGATTTGGTCAGCTGAGATCGCAACTTCCTCTTCAAGCTCTTTTAAGATCAACTTGCGGTAATCAAGAAGCAATGTTTTTTTATCAAAACATGATGGATCAATTGCGCCTGACGGTGCAAGCTCAAGCTGATTGGGATAACACATGACCTTATCACTGCGTTTTGCGAATACGACATAATCATCATGATAAAGAACACCACTAACGCCAGCCGGAATTGGCAATGGATTATCGAGAAAAAGGTCAGGCTGCTTCCTTGCTGCCAAATAGTACCGATACTCAAACCACTGTCCGCTTATCTCGTTTTCATCAGCATGAATAACACCAAATAGCTCACCATTGAAAAGATGATCGCCGCGTATATCCTTTTCGTTTTCCCAGATACCATCAATATACTTTTCAATATCATGTGATGGCTGCCAACGTTCATTCGACGTTGCACGCAATGTGAAATCAGATGAGATAGGCCTTATATCGTATTGCTTACTCATGTCTAAATCATAGGCCATTCCTGTTCAGATTGCATGTATTTCAATTTTGTATATCGATTAAGCACGATCAGTGGTACACTGAGCAAAAGTTAAGTTGCGAGCTTACTTCACAAGAAAATTGAGACTTGGAGCGGGGAGATGTCTGAGCAACAAGCAATTCAATCGAACACATTAGATATCAATAAAATAAATTTAGATATTAATAGTGAAAAGCGAAAGGCGACATATCTGATAAATTTTTTCATGCTTCTTGTGATGAGCCCCGTGCTTTGCTTGTTGTTTGTTTCAATTATGATTGCGGTTAAAGTCGAGGGTAAAGGGCCGATTTTTTACAGACAGATCAAAACGGGTAGAGCAGGCAAGAAAATCACACTTTATCAATTTCGTTTTATGAAAAGTCATGCAGATCATCTGATTGAAGAATTCAAGCAGCGATATCCGCAACTATCGACTGAACAAAATAAGTATCAGCCGACTTATTCACGCATTGGACGTTGGCTTGAGCGAACTGGTTTTTGTAATCTGCCACAGATTTACAATATTTTGAAGGGTGAGATGTCACTTGTCGGTTTACAACCAGCTTTCCAAGAACAGTTACAGCTTGGTAATGAGTTGTTTTATCTTTATCAAAAGCGTCGTCCAGGCATCATGGGTTTGTGGCAACTCATCGCTTACAACGATCATCACCCCTCGCAACGTCTTCATTGTGATCTGGTTTATATGCAAAAAAGATCTTTTATTTACGATATAAAAATCATTTTGCGTACATGCACGAATGTTCTAAGAATGAAGCCATAAAAAAAGAGTACTCGTAGTGAGTACTCTTTTTACTTTCAGATTTTTACTGATTATCCTGCCACTGGTAAAGTGAGTAGCGGAGCCATCAAGCCATGTTCCTTCGATTGTAGATTGAACAGGTAAGTTAGCAGCGCAAATGTACGCTTCGATTCAGAATCATCATCAGCGATGTAGAAGAAACGGTTGCGGAACCAGATCTTCACAAACGCTTCCTGAGGATCTTGTTGACTCGAGTAAACTGCAAGCAAGTGATCTTCAGTTTCCTCAGTCATGCTCATCAGCATTTCTTCAACAACATATCCCTTTTCAATATCTTCTTGAGAAGCCATGACGGTTCTGCTCAGACCAATCAAAATCGTAAAGATAGATTTTGTTTGTACAGCAATTTCCATGCCGCTCCTCTGAACAGGACTATTAACCAAAGTAAACTTTGTCGCAGTTGGGCTCAGATTTAAAAGCTTCTTAACACGCGTTACAAGATCCGCTTCTTCAGGCGTTAAGTTTGCGGTCTCAACATACAACACAATCTTGCCACCCTCTTGTTCAACACGAATATCAAGCAACCCTTTTTCTTGCATCGCTTTTAAAATCACAATCAACTCTTGGAAAGGATCAAGTGTCGTACCATTTTCTTCAGCAACATTTCGATTCACCAATCCAGTGATCGCACTATTGCGTATTCCGTTCACTTGATCAACGCACATTTCAAACAGATGATCCACCGGCCAACCTGCCTGTGATATATAGATTAGTGTCGTTGGGTCCAAAGGCTTGAGCAGTCTTTCCGTAAACTCCTCACCAACCAATGGCTGATAAGTGATCGTTGGCGCTTCACGGAACAAGCCCTGCAATTGGAACGGCACTTCAGCAATGTTAGCGACACCATCCGGATTAAATCTAAATCCACCAAATGATGAAACTTCTAATTGGTACTGTTGCAGAATGGAATTCACTTCAATGAAATGTGGCGTCCCCCCATATCGCATCCTTACGAGATTTTGCAGCAACTGTGCATTCCAAGATTCAGCAATCGCATCACAATAATCGAACCGGTCCGGCGTAATCGTGCTGGGACCAAACGCATGGCATCCCATATTTACTACGACACAACACACCGCCAGTAGCCTGATCAGCAACCTTTTCATGAGCCTTCCTTTGCTCGCCCTGGCATACTACTTATTTTGATTCAAATATGATCCGTGATCCATTAACAAAACGCTCGACCGTGACGAGACCACAGATTGCCCCCCGCAAGAGTCCTTACTGACTGCTCTTAAAGACCTGTCTGGCACAGTACAATTCTCAGCATAAACCACCTAAATCTTTTGTATATAGCGAATTCCACCTATATCCCCACTTTCACCCCCAAATTTTCAGCATCTGGCCCCTCATCTGACCGGAATTTTGTCTTCTCGCCTGCTTCTCCTAAAATATCCACCTCGATTATCGCATTTTGTTTTTTTGGAGCTGCACATGGCTGGTCATAGTAAATGGGCGAATATCAAACACCGTAAGGGCCGTCAGGACGCAAAGCGTTCGAAAATCTGGTCCAAGTGCTCAAAAGCCATTATCGTCGCTGCCAAAAACGGCGGTGGTAGTCCTGAAATGAACCTTGCGCTTCGCTACGCAATCGACGAAGCAAAAGCACAAAATATGCCCAAGGACACCATTTCCAATGCCATCAAAAAAGGTACTGGTGAACTCGCTGGCGTAACCTATGAATCAATCGTCTACGAAGGCTACGGCCCTGCAGGCGTCGCTGTCATGGTTGATATTCTCACTGATAACCGTAACCGCACCGCTGCAGAACTCCGCAAGACTTTTGAAAAAGGTGGCGGTAATCTTGGTGCGACCGGTTGTGTGGCCTACAACTTCGAGCAAAAAGGCCAAATCTTCGTCACCAAAGAAGGCACCGATGAAGAAGAACTCATGATGGCCGCTCTCGAAGCAGGTGCTGACGACGTTGAGGATGCAGACGAATTCTTCGAAGTACTTTGCGAACCAACCAACTATACCGCCGTTCGCCAGGCAATCGAAGAAGCCAACTACACCATCGAGTCCGGCTCCGTCGCCATGATCCCTCAGCAAACCGTTGAAGTCACCGGCGCAAAAGACGTTAATAAAGTCATAAACTTCATTGATGCACTCGAAGACAACGAAGACGTTCAAAACGTACACGCCAACTTCGATATCTCAGACGAAGACATGGCCGCCCTCGAGGACTAATCAAGAACCTCCTCGACTCGAATTGACAAAACAAACAAAGCCGGAGCAACACCCGCTCCGGTTTTTTCTTTCAAACCCTCAACTGATTAAAATAGTTCATATGCTTCGTTACACCGTAAATTACTCAGGTCGCGTTCAGGGAGTTGGCTTTCGTTACACCTGTGTCGAAATTTCACGCCGTTTCAGCGTCGCAGGATACGTGCAAAATCTCCCCAACGGCTCCGTCAAACTCGTCGCTGAAGGCGAAAAATCCGAGCTCCTAACCTTCATCGAAACCATCACCGAGCGCATGTCCCGCAACATCACCAACGAAGATCGCGTTACCTCCGAATCAACCAATGAATTCGGCGATCCCAATAACCCCGACACCTTCACCGTTCGTTACTAAAACATTCATCATTGACCGGAGGCAAACGTGGCAATTCAATTCTTGCAGGGTGATATTTTCGCAACACCAGACGTCAAAGTTTTAGCTCACGGCTGCAATTGCGCTGGCGCGATGGGTAAAGGAATTGCTGTCGAGTTCAAAAAGCATTGGCCAAAAATGTACACAGAATACAAAAAACAATGCACCGAAAAACAGTTCACCGTCGGCGATGTCATGCTCTGGCAAGAAGATGATTACACCATTTTCAATCTCGGCACCCAACGCACTTGGCGAACCAAAGCCACCACTAGCGCCATCAAAGAATCAGTCGTCAAGATGATCCAGTTGGCCGAAGAATTGAACCTCGACCACATCGCCCTCCCAAGAATCGGCGCAGGCCTCGGCGGCTTAACTTGGCCAACCGTAAAAGAAATCTTGACCGAAGCCTCGAAAACCACATCAATCAACCTACTCATTTGCGAAGACTACATACAAGGCCAACCTTTAAAATAGCTCGATATATCATTTGTACTTGGTCAGCTTACGTTGATATAGTACTCCTACGATTCACAATAACGGGAGTAATAATCAATGCGCATTTTATTCAACACAATTCTCTTATGCAGCCTTCTATTTCTATCAATCAGCTGTAGTAAAGAAGAACCAAAGCAAAAAACAGTACAAATAACCGCAGACTCATTATTACCACAAAAAGGCATGCAATTTCTTGGCCATTGGGCCGGCAGTCCTGATGAAAATTTGTACAAGATTTACCAAGTTGACGGTACATGTCATGGCAGAGTTTATGTTTACGATGACCCTAAAAAGTTTGAATTGCTAGAAGACATCAAAATCATCAGCCCTTACAAAATACAATACAATTACAAGCCTAAAGGAATGCATAGAATTCAAGGTGTATTAGACGTCAATCAAGCAGATACAAATAAAGCCACAGCAACAGATATCGTTGGTTTCATAAACAGAGAGATGGTATTTAATCTCGAAAGAAAAACCAATTAACAGTTTTTTACTTCTCTTCAATCAAATCACACGCACACTTAATCCCATTCCCCTGCCGCACCTTCTCAGCAAACACAATACACTTCCGCTCAACCGTTATATCATCAATCAACTTCGCAAGCATCGGCTTCACCGTCTCAATCTCAAACTTCTTCGGCGCAATCCAGTCACCAATACCCAACTCCTTTACCCGTTGTGCATTGTCAGGCTGATCATGCGCTAACGGCATTATCAACTGCGGTACCCCCGACCCAATACACCGTGCCGTCGTACCAACTCCACCATGATGCAATACCGCACAACACTTCGGGATCACCTTCTCAAACGGTGCATAATTGGCCCATATCTCACCATCCCTCAACTCACAAACTTGCTCCTTGTACCCCGTCGCAACAAGCACTCGCAATCCCAGCGCACGGCATGTCTCAACACTCTTCTCTATAAACTGACCACCAAAAACATTCGCAGTCCCCGGCGTGATCAGCACCGGCTTCTTCTTCCGCCCATCCAAAAACTTCTTCAATTCAGCGCTCAAATCATCACTCTCATGCCACTCCCAATTCGGAAACCCCACCACCTCACTAACCTCCGGCCACTCCTCCATCTTCCGTGCAAACCAATTCGGAAACATCCCCAATACCAAATCAGGTGAATGTATCCAATCGCCAAAAACACCTCGTTTTACAGGCTTTATCTCATGTTCCTTCTGCCACTCCCTGATTTTCGACTTCACCAGAAAATCCAACATCACATCCATCATCCAATACATGCACCGATTTACCCACCGCGGAAACTTCCGCATATCAGGGCCACTCACACTAAACTTTGGAGGCTCCTTTGTGCTCCTGAAAACCATCGGCTGCAAATGAACTGTCACCAACTTAATGTCCCACTTCTCCCTCGCTAACCTCGCGCCTAACACAAGCATAGACGCAATCACAACCAAATCTTTTCCATGCTTCTCATACTCACGCTCAATCACTTCAAACGATGGGTCAATTAGCTCGCGCACTTTACCAACCACTAAAAACGCAGCTTTTTGTGGATGCCATATATCAGGATTTCTCAAGTTCTCCTCATACATCGCATCATCACCCGACGGAATAAACTCAATCCCCGCACTCTCCGCAATCTCCCTCGTCCCCGGCCTGGAACAAAACGCAACATCACAACCCCGCGCCTTTAGCTCCGCACACAAACCCATCATCGGGAACACATCCCCATGACTCCCAAACGTCATCACCAAATATCGTTTCTTATCCATAGGCGCATCACAATCAAAAGCTGACTAAAAACGGTCAACCGATTATTTACGCATTCATGTCTTAACTCAATACTTATTCGAGAAATTTCACTTCGGATAATGTAGTTTTATGTTCGCTTTCTTTAACTGCTTCATCTTTTCCGCTGGCAACTTCTTATCCATCACCCAATCATCAAACTCATCCCACGCCGCAAAACCAACGACCGCATTTGCCTCCAATTTTGAAGCATCCGCAACAAGTACCGACCGCTTCGCCCTTCGCATCGCTTCCTGCTTCACACTCGCTTCAAGTAATTCCGTCGTACTCGCACCATCCTCAACACTCAGCGACGACGCGCCAATAATCGCAACATCGAATTTCAACCTTTTAAACCAGTTCAGCGACAACCCACCCACCATCGCTTCCGTCGATCGCCTCACCTTCCCACCAATACACATAATCTCAGCAACCCCTTCGTGTGCATGTTGTAACAATCCAATTGAGTTCGTGAAAATCTGAACATTCTCACGCAGCAGTAACCGCCTGCCTACTTCAACACAACTCGTCCCTGCATCAACAAAAACACTCTGCCCATCTTCAACCAGTTCAGCAGCCTGCTCCCCAATCAGCCGCTTCGCCTTCACTGCCATTCGGCTCCGCTTGTCATACGTCGGTTCACCACGCAACATCCCAGCATTCAACGCGCCACCATGCACACGCAAAACCTCCCCACCATCCTCCAGCTTCAACAAATCCCTCCGCACCGTCGAACGAGATACCCCCAACTTTTCCTGAATTTCTTCCACACCACATCGCGGATTCTGCGCCAGAATCGCCTTGATCTTCTCTAATCGTTCGTGAATCAACATGAATATATTTGAACATATTGTTCAATTGTATGCAAGTTGATACAATTAAATAGCTACAGCAAATTGCGTGAATGTACCCTCAGATTTCCGCCATCACGCAAAGTGCTATAGAGAGGATTTTTGCTATGTCTATCATGAAAACGCTCGACGCTAAGATCGCCGAAATCAAAAAGAACCCTTCCACCAATCTGTTCATCATCGCTGACGCGAAAGATGCTGACATGGCCCACGGCCTCGCCGCCCCCGGCAAGAGCCCTGAAATGCACAGCCAGGAAGCTAAATACCGATCTCTCCAGGAATACCGCGAACTTATCAAGCAAAACGTCGAGCAGGGTCTTGTTGATATCATGCTCATGAGCGCTTCAACAAATAGTATCCTCAATATCAATGATCGCATATTCGACAACTCCGCAATCACACCAGCCATCCGTGCCAACGACACCACAGATATTTGGCTCGCTGCTGGCGGCAATTATCCCAAAGAGCCCTCCCACCCATTCCGCTCTGCGACCATTGACCACGCAATGTGTGGCAAAGTCTCTTGCGAACCAGATCAACGCCATCTCGGCGCCGATCTCGGGCTCTACTCCATCACCTTCAACAACGATCGTGATCTTGACCAGTACGCACTCGAAGAATACGCAAAATTCCGTGTCGAAGCTGAATCCAAAGGGTTCCGCCACTTCCTCGAAGTCTTCGCACCAAACGCGCCCATCAACCCCATTCCAGATGTCGGCCGTTATCTCAATGACATGATCGCTCGTACGCTCGCCGGTGTTGCTGGCAATGCTCGCCCGATCTTCCTCAAAATCCCTTACCTCGGCCCGCAAGCAATGGAGCAGCTCGTTCAATACGACACCTCCACCATCGTCGGCATCCTCGGCGGCTCAGCCGGCACAACCTTCGATGCTTTCAACCAACTCGCTGAAGCCAAAAAGTACGGCGCCCGCGTCGCCCTCTACGGCCGCATGATCAACGCATCTGAAAACCAACTCGCTTTCATCAAACACCTTCGCGCAGTCGCTGACTCCGAACTACAACCCGTCGAAGCAGTCAAGTCATACCACAACGAACTTAAACGCCTCGGCATCACACCATATCGCACACTCGAAGAAGACCTCGGCTCAGAACTCCGCGTCTCTTCATATGACAGTTCATTAACCCCTATAAAACAAGCATCAAATCCATCAGCACCATCTTCAGCAACCGCCAAGGCTGACAGTGCCAAAGTTGATTACGACAATCTCTCACAAGCCGAAAAAGTAAAACTCAACCTCAAACGTTGGAACGATATCCTCGGGTAATACATCCTTATATATAGACACATAGAATTCATGATGGATCACAAACCAAACACCATTGCCGTAGCTGGCCACGTTTGCCTCGACGTCATCCCTCAGTTCGATCAGAACCGTGCACTCGGCGATGCGCCAATCTTCGAGCCCGGCTCACTCCTCAAAGTCGGACCCGCCCTCCAATCAACCGGCGGCGTCGTGTCTAACACTGGGTTAGCCCTTCACAAGCTCGGCATCCCCGTCACACTCATGGGCAAAATCGGCGATGACCTCTTCGGCCACGAAATCATCAAACAGTTCAAAGACGTCGCACCGCATCTCGCAGACAACATGATCGTCTCCAAAGATCAACCCACCAGCTACTCCGTCGTCATCGACCCGCCCGGCGTCGATCGCATGTTCCTGCATTGCCCCGGTGCCAACGACACCTTCTCACCCGATGACCTCGACACGGATGCACTCAAAGATATCGCCCTCTTCCACTTCGGCTATCCGCCAATCATGAAGACCATGTATGAGAACCACGGCAATAACCTCGCCTCACTCATGCAGCGCGTCAAACAAACCAACACAATCACCTCACTCGATATGTGTTCCGTTGACCCCGAAAGTGAAGCAGGCAAAATCAGTTGGGAAGCGCTGCTCGCAAACGTACTCCCACATGTCGATCTCTTCTTGCCAAGCTATGACGAAATCGCATTCATGCTCGGCTACGAAGTGCCTAAAAACGATAAAGATATTTGCACGAAACAACTCAACGAAATCGCATCAAAACTCATCTCCCTCGGCTCCTCCGTCATCATCCTCAAACTCGGCAAGCAAGGCCTTTACCTCCGCACAACCGACAATGCGCAAGCAATCGAAAAACTGAACCTCGACCCATCATGGGTTGGCCGCGAAGTCTACTCACCTTGCCACTACGTCAAACCCGTCGGCGCAACCGGCGCAGGTGACTGCACCATCGCAGGTTTCCTCGCAGCCGTCACCATCGGGCAAGACCCACAAAAAGCAGCAAGCACCGCAACCGCAGTCGGCGCATTCAGCGTTCTCTCAATGGACGCCACCGGCGGCATCCAGCATCTCGACATCGTCAATGAACGCCTCGGAACAGAATGGCCCCGACACGACCTCGAAATGAATTTCTCCAACTGGCATCACACCCCAGAAGGCGAACTCCTCGGTCCCAACGACATCACCGCTAAATCATTAAAGCAATAACCACTGATTTTTCGGGAATCAATAACCTAAATAGCCGCTGACCTACGGGCAGCGGAAGCCCCAACCCTCAAAACCTCATCACCTTAAAACATAAACCAAAAACGCTTGCGTTCTTATATAGATAACAACTACGTGACGAAGGAATCCATAGCATGAACACCCTCGCAAATCAGGAAGTTCAAGGCATCGTTAAACAAAGCGGCGTCATCCTCACTGATCTGGAACTCACTGAAATCGAACTCGCGGGCTTCGGCCTTAACGATTTCTCCAAAGAAGGTCTCGCACTCGTTGTTTACGAAAACAACGACCGTTACTGCGCCAAAGAACTCATCATGCTCCCCAGCCAGACTTGCCCCGAACACCGTCACCCAGACATCGTTCTCGAAAGCAAAGAAAAAGTCACCGGCAAAATGGAAACCTTCCGCTGCCGTTGGGGTGTTGTCTATCTCTACGTAGAAGGTCAAGGTTCCGCTGATTCAATTAAAGCAACCGTTCCAGCTGGCAGCGAAGACTACTACACCGTCTTCAACGAAGTTGTCCTCACCCCCGGCCAACAATACACCATCCCACCAAACACACTCCACTGGTTCCAAGCTGGCCCCAAAGGTGCAATTGTCAGCGAATTCTCCAGCGCCTCCCGCGATGAATGTGACATTTTCACCGACCCCCGCATTGTCCGCGTCGAAGAAGATTAAACTGAATAATACGATGAAAATAGTATTGAAATAGATCTCCCTCTTTCTTTTCTGCATTCCCTCACAATCAATTGAATCACGCATAAAGATTCTCTTGATCAAATGCAGAACACATAGCGCTCGGGTTGGGGGTTTGGCTACCAACAGACCCCCATTACCCGCTTAGTTCAACAAATAAAAACAACGCCCGCCAACATCGGCCTCCCGCAATCAATCACGCAACACCGCATATTATAAACAGCAGTTCATTTAGACATTCAACGATACGTTTAAGTGAAACAACACGCATCTCCACATTAACTCATCACAAACAACAATACGTTTGATTCAACAATCAATATCGCCATACCACAATCTCAGCTCAAACACACGCATTCCACAACCATAAATCCATAAGATTCAGCACATTTAATAATGAAAAAACACGAACTAAAAAATATCTATCATCAAAGATGCCCTAATTGTTAAAGTTTCGATCATATAAAAATAATTAGTTTAGTAAGTTAAGAAAGTTTAATGATGTCTTCCAACTCCGCACGATTTATCAGTAACCCATTTCAACTCGGCGGCATTCGTACCGGCACACTCGACTTCCCACAACCGCAAGGTGCGCAGTCGACACGAGTTGCGTTTATTGATACAGGCAGTGGTTTGCGATTTACGGTTTCACTTGATCGTGGATGCGATATTGTTGATGCGGTGTATAAAGATTGTGCGTTGGGGTATTTGACGCCGAATGGGTTGATGGGGAGGGCAGGACAGCAGACGGGGATGCAATGGTTGCGAAGTTGGGCCGGTGGATTGATGACGACATGTGGTGCGACGAATATTGGTGGGCCGCAGGAAGATCGCGCGTGGGCAGAGGGTTTGCACGGCAGACATAATTCATTGCCAGCGAGCATATTAGAAATAAAAAATCCAAATTTACGTGGCGACCTCGGGCATACAGATTGTGCGCGCGAAGACGGTGTGAAATCAAAACAAAATGGTGCACACGGTGAAGGTGGGAAAACAGAACAAAACATGCGCGCAGATGCAGGTAGAAATGATGCTCAAACTGTGCGCGAAGAGTCGGGTGATTTGGGGGGCGATGGGAATGGATTGGGTGGGGGTGGTCATAATCTTCGTGAGTCGGGTGAGATTCATGGTAGCGCAAGTGATTGCGCTGCAAATGGTTATGGAGTCGGGTTGGCGGGGGATCGGTTGATGATGTTGCGGGCAAAGGTGTGTGATACGCGGATGTTCGGTCCGAGTGTAGAGGTGGAACGCGCCATTATGTGTGAACTTGGAAGCTCACAAATCATTGTGAGAGATAGAGTTACGAATGTTGGTAACGAGGTTGTGCCGCACCATTGGTTGTATCATTGCAACATGGGATACCCGCTTTTGTCGCCTTTGGACAGTGAGTTGGTACTGTCAGGGCGGGTGGTAAAGCGATGGGGGACGGTTGAAAATTTGCCGGAAATTGATGATATTAAAAGAGTTACGGATGTGCGTTCGGATCACGCGGGGAGTGGAGAAGGCGGGATGATTATTGAGCCAGCGGGAGAGACTGCGGTGGTGGGGGTTGTGAATTCGGCGAGGGGGATTGGGCTGCGGATGGAGTTTCCGACTGTGGCGTTGCGGCGGCTGGCGGTGTGGCAGCATTTTGGTGAGGGGTCGTATGTCTGTGGTATTGAACCATTTACGGGTTCGTTGTGGCATGATGATTATGAAACTGAGGAGGCGAAACGGTGGTGGTTGGAAGCTGGTGAGAGTCGGGATTATGAACTGAAGTTCAGTGTGGTTGAAGGGGATGATGAGCTTGCGAAGTTGCGCGGATGTGATGCGGCGCTGAGCGAGTAGGAAATGCGTGTTTGGTTGAGGGCGATTTGCTAAATGCTTTGTAGGGCAGGGGCTATTTTGAATATCTAATGCACGATTAGATACAGAATGCGCGCACGTTTGTGATGTGGTTGCGCGCAAAAATTTCGTGTGAAAATTGATGTTGGATTGTTTTAAGTGTTGCGGCTGTTTATGTTTGTGCTGATTTAGAGGCGCGATTTGGTGAAAAAAGTTTTTGGTTAGAAATCGATCAAAATGAACAGAAACGGTCAAGGAATCGTTAACTTTGGTCAGAAATGAGCTAAAAATGGCTAGAAAACCAAGTTTTGATTTTTTCGTGCGCGCCCACGGAAGTTGGGTTTAGGTTGTAAGCATTTTTAGTTGTACTGCTTTGGTGTAGTCGAATTGCTGGGTCCTCTATGAGGCCGGACTGGCCATTGAGGTGTGAGGTTGTTTAGGTTTGTTTGGGGTTGAGGTTTGTGGGGGTGTGCTGGTGGTTGTTTCACTAGAGCGTATCGTCGGTTGAATGACAGATATAGTTCTGTTGATCAATCTTGGCGAGTCGTTGGTTTGAGATGTGGATGCGGTTGGTTAATGAGGTGTTAGAGTGTCTGGTTAAATGTACTAACCATGAGTTAGATTGTAGTTGAGGTTGTATTATGGATTGTGGCTTTGGCATTTTTTGTTGCGGATGTAATGGATGAGGATGATGAGGGTGAATAGTAGGAGTGCGTGGAGGAAGAAGATTAGGCTGATGATGTAGGACCAGAAGTGGCCGTCGGTTGAGACGAAGCCGATTATGCCGATGAAGGCCAGCAGAAACATAACCATGGTGGCGATTTTGGTGTTGTGTGGCATGATGAAGATTTGTCGAAAGTGAGTGTGTTTGTCTAGTAGCGAATATACATTATCTTGTGTAGGTTTGAATTGTGGTTGATGGTATTGGGGAATGTTATCCAAAAAATCAGTTGAATGGTTTTAAACTTTGTTGTTAGAAATTTTGGAGTGTTTGAATATGGAGTGGCAAAAATTAGATGAAAGGATGAGGGGGTTTGAGATTGATCGGCGAATTGGTGAGGGGTATTTGGTTGCGAGATGTGTTTGAAGAAGCTATTCGTTTGTTTGATAAGCATAGTGGATTTTATGTTGGGGTTTATTATCATCAGAGTGATGAGATATCGCTTTTATTTTCGTATGCGAATCGGAAATTTTTGAAGCGTAAGGTAGAGAAATGGGTTTCGGTCATTGCATCTGAATTCACGAAGTATTTTAATTTTGCTTTGCGAAAACAGGGTGAGTTTCAATGTGATGATGTGGATGGGTTGGCTACATTTGATAGTCGGTTGGTTTGTTTGCCGAAGTGTGATGATGCTGTTGATTATTTCGATTGGCGACAGGAAGATGCGAGAAGGAATTGCATTTCATCTTATGCCTATTGGGCGCTTAGAAAGATGGGGCATGGTGGGAATGAAGCGCATGAAGTGATGTTGGGGATGCGACGTGATCGGAAGATGGTGTTGGCGACTGAAGGATTGGGTGTTGATTGGGAGGATGTGAAGGATGGAGGATTGTCATGGCAATATCACGGCTAGTATTTGGCAAATACAGTTGAGGAGCGAGAAGGATTTAATCCAGTAAAACAAGAAGCAACGCAGTATCAGAGGCGCATTTTGAAGGTAGTTGATGAACTACCATTGTATGAATGTTGTGATTGATTGTGATCATAAAAAAACCATCCGTGAGAGGATGGCTTTGTCTATTTTATGGTTAGGTTGTTTTGCGGAGTGGGTTATTTACGGTTGCGGCAGAGGAGGGCGAGTGATGAGAGTGAGAGAAATGCGATTGAGGCTGGTTCGGGAATGGCGAGTGATTCGTCTGAGTCATGAGTGAGGTTGTCGAGGTAGATGGTGCTGTTGTTTTCGCCGTAGAGTAGGATGGAGTCGATGGAGAATGTTGTGTTGTTGACTTCACCGTTGCCGACGAAGTTGAGCCAATCGTTGTTGTTGTTGAGGTTCCATTCGTAGTAATGCCACTCGCCGTCGGCGATGACGTCTTTCTTAATTGATTTTTCGAGGTCTGAGCCTTCGTCGATAGCGATGGCTATCTGTTGATTAGCATCGGTGGTTTTAGCCCATACGCCGAGGAAACCTTCGGCAGTGTATTTTGTGTTGTTTGCTGATGAGCCTGCACCTGAGAGGAAGCGGCAGAGATAGCCTGAGTCGTCGTTGTTTTTGTTGAGTTCGAGTTTGACGGCAGCGTGGCCGACGGCGGAGTCATCGGTGATGATTTGGTAGTTGGATGAGCCTGAGAGATTGTGGTTTGAGCCTGAGAGAGTGAGTTTGGAGTAGAAGTTGCCGAGGTTGTTGTGTTCGAAGTTGGCGATTTCAGTGTATGTGTTGTCGATGTTTGCGTAGACGCCCATGTTAGCGCCGACGGCGCGGTATTTTTGTGAAGGTGTGTTGACGTAGTGTGGGTTGCCGTTGTTCATGGTGAGTTGTGTTGATCCGCCGCCGTCGAGATTGATAGCCCATGTTGCGCCGAAGTTTTTCATAAGAGTGCCGAGGTGTGAGAGTTTGACGCCGTAAGATTGGTCGGATCGTCCGTCGACAGCCATGACGATGATTTTGTTATCGACTTCGTTGTATCCGATGGATGTGCGCGGGTGGATACCGGATTCGGGGTCGCCAATGACGTTGCCGTTGTGGACGATTGTTGCGGATCCGGTGACGGCGTTGTAGTAGTCGAAGGTATTCTTGCCTTTTTCGGTGACGAGTTCGACTTTGTTATCTTCGGTGATGTTGATGGCGGGCCAAATGGTGAATGGGAAGGTTGTGCCCCATGGCGAGATGAGTTTGCCGTTGGAAGCGAGGACGCCGTGGTTGTTGTTGCCGCCGGAGCCTTCTTCTGTGTAGAAGTATGATGTGTTGAATGCGATTTGCGCGTTGGCTTGATTCATGAAGTTGAGTGTTGTTTGGCGATCGGTTTCGCCTGGTCCCCAGAGATTGTCGGGTGTTGAGGTGAATGAGATACCTTGTGCGTCGAGATCAATTTCGAATACATCGACGGAGAGGTGGCTGGTGTGCCAACCGAGTATTGGGTGTACGTCTTTTTCGCGTAGTTTGCTGTAGGTGACGCCTTCGAATGGGTTGCTGGTTTCCCATGCTTGTGAGGATGTGGTGGGGTAGAGAAGTGCGGCTGTGAGGAGTAGGTAGGTAGATTTGTGCATTGGTCTGCCTTTTCTTTTCCTGTTGCTCGGTTGTGATGCGGTGAGGGCACGTATATAGACAACGTGGTAAAACGTTGGGTGCATTGTGTCTGGTTGTCGGATTGAGTTTGTAGGAGAGCAGTTGTGTGATTCACGTTGCTGAACTGCTAGTTATATAACTTTACAAGAATGTGAGCGATAGACAATAAAATATTGTGTCGATTGGGTGACAAATTTTGTGTTAGGATATGAGATGTGAAAATAGGGGAGAAATAGGTGGGTGATATTGTTAGACATTGAGATAATGTTGTGATTTGATATGACAAATCATGGGGAGAGTTTGTAGGATGTGGGGTTAATGTTGTATGCGGTTGGACGTGGGCAGAGTAAAAATATTTTATAGATGTATCGGGAGTGTCGAATGAGTTTGCGAAGTCACATGAAGTTTTGGGTGATGGCGATGTTGTTGTGTGTGTGTAGCGGGGTTTGGGGTGAGGTGATGACGGTGAAGTTTGATGTGGTTGATATGAAGACGAAAGATGCTGTGAACGATTTTGAAGTGCAGTATATGAAGTCGACTGACAAATCTCGAACATGGCGGAGAGTATATCGCAACAAGGTTCGATGGTTGGAAGACGAGGGGCATTTTGAGGTTGATTACGATTACAATAAGAAACGTAAAGAGAAGGTCATTATGCGCGTGGTTGCGGATGGTTTTCAGGTTGGGAAGAGGCAAACGATTATGGCGGGGGTAGCTCTGAAACGTGTAAGGACGTTTCGGTTGCGTAGCTTGGGTAATGAGTTGATGCGCGAGTATGACGGGAAGAAGCCTGCGTTATTGGGGCAGGTTGTTGATAATGTAACGGGTGAGCATATTAAGCAGTTTACGGTTCGTGTAGCTCTGCTTCGTGATTTTAATAAGAATGCGAAGGAGCTTAGTTATGTTGGCAGATCAGAACTTAGCTATAAGTATGATGTTGAGACGGGAGAGTTTTTTGCGGTGGCTTCAAAAGCGACTGATGAAAACTATGTGAGGTTTCAGGTTAGTGCGAAGGGGTATAAGCCACGTGAGTATCGTGTGAGCAAGAGGGGTGGTGGATTTTCACGATTTACGTTCCGATTGGATAAGCAAGATGATGAGTTTTTATCTGATGTGGATGTTGTGGACGGATATATGAGGGCACATATTACGGATGCTGAAAGTGGGGAGCCAATAAATGATGCGAAGATATTTAGGCTTTTTAATTATGCTTCTTCAATTATTGAGCGTGATATTAAACGTGGGTATATAGATTGTAATCAATGGCCATCAATGCTGAAAAAAGGGGGAGATGGTGAGTACTTGCATTTGGGTATTAATAATGATCAGACATTCATTGTTGTGGTGGAGGGGTATGAGCCGTTCACGATCCTGCTGTCAAATATATCTGATGAAAAGTATATCAAATACAATTATGACAAGATTGTTAAGTTTGCGGGTTATGGTGTAACGCTTGATGTAAAGATGAAGAAGGTTGGTAAATATGAGGGGTTTGTGGTTGATGAGCATGATGTTGTTGCTGCTGGCGCGAAAGTTTATGTTCTTGATAACAGTAAAGACATTGAAATTACCTATGAAAAAGAGGCTTATACAATCAGCGACTACATTGAAATGGTAGAGACTGATAGCAATGGGCGATTTGTTGTTAATAAACGTAAAGGTAATGAGAGTTTTTACATTGTGCATGATAAGGGGGTGGCATTTGTTAATTTGAAGCGGCAGAAGGCAAAAGAGGCATGTAAGCTTTTGCCGTGGATGGGCGGTAAGATTGATGTTGTGGGTTATGACATAAAAGGGAAATCAGGGTACATCCAGCGCGAAGATGTATTTCAAGTGAAGGATCTTTTGAATGATAAAGAAACGGATATTACGTTCAAAGAAAAGATCGCGATTCGTGAAGATGGGGCTTTAGAGCGATTGCCAATGCGGAGTATGTTTTTTGGTAATTGGTTTAATCTGACGATGAATGTTGATGATGTGACTGGCCAAAAGAGTAAGCAGTACGTTGGTCGGTATAAAATGAGTGAGAATGCGAGGAATATAGCACAGGCTGATCCTTGGGGTACTCATATAACCTATGGACAGATCAATGGGGTTGCTGATATGGAAGAAGGGCGAGCGTGGACAAAAGTAGAATGTCAGGTTATTAAGCAGTCTCTTGCTGAGAAAGTGATTGAATCGTATCTATCGCCTAAGGATTTAGCGTCATTGCGTGAGTTGCATGACCAAGGTGAGTTTGAAGAGTTGTTGTTAGAACATAGTAAGTTGATCTGGGGTGAACGATTCGATCCGAAGGTAACACGTTTGCTTAATGCAGAACAGAAATATGATGAAGATATTTTGCAATATGTGGTTAAGCCAGATGGTGGATTTGAGTTGTATCGTTTGAGTCCGGGGAAATATCGTTTGTTGATTAATTTGGAGAATGAAGCTGGTGAGGATTGGTATGTTGATGAAATGATTGAAGTGCCTGAAGGTGCGAAGTATAGCAATAGGTTTGATGCTGGGGAGTTTGAGATTAAGCGTAGGGAAGAAGAAAGTGGTGTGATTGAAGATGCTGCTTAAGTCAATAAAGATTGGTTTTCAGAAGCACGTACGATGAGTGTGTGCTTTTTTTATGTGTGTTAAATTGCGGTTTTTATGGTTTGAAGAGTGAGAAGATAGGTAGGATGTATTGGCTGTGGTTGAGAGTTGGCTGAAGAAATGCTGAATATACTTAGAAAAATAGGTTGAAATGATCAATGAGTGAGGTAACCTTGTAGATGTGGAGTGAGAAAGATACCACGTTGATCGGAATGGCTTGGATTTGCTTGTAGGAAGCGTTGGTTCAAGTGGCGACTGATACTTGCGGATGAATGTGGCCCCTCCATTAAGTATCGCCTTAAGACAATTTGAGAAGTTAAGACTGGACGTTGTTCTGGTTTTTATGTCTGTGTTTATACATGCTGTTGTGTAGACGATGTTTGTATTTATTGATTTAGGAGAAGAAATGATGAAGGCGAAGTTAATGTTAATGTGTGCTGCGGCACTTGTTGGTGGTTCAGTTGCTAGCGCTGCGGTTGTGCCGATTGATGTGGATTTGGAAGCAGAGTTGTATGGCGATCCCGGTGTGCAGGTGAATATGACAGATGGTGCTGGTTTTTCAGGCTCAAGCTGGCATGTGAATATTCCTGCTGGCGTTAATAAGCTGTTTAAATGGGTTGCTTGGACACCTGAAGGTGGACCTTTGGCGGGTTACAATGTTGGTGATATTGAAAACATCTCGTATTACACGAAAGATGGTAATGTGAGTGATGCAAAGGATTGGTACCTGCAGATTTATACATTGGAAACCGGTAGTGGTGATGCATCAAGTTGGTTTAAGAATCGTTTGACAACTGAGCCAGGGTATTTGAGCCAGGCGAATGCTGGTGATACAGATGATACTTGGGTGAAGTGGGATACTTCGAGTGCTGACGCTAATACGAAGTTGAAATTCTACTCACAGGCAAGTAATCCTGCGAGTGCTTTGGACTTTGATGCGTTGAAGGTGGCTCATGGTGGTGAAGCGATCAAGGGTTTGGCGATTAACTCAGGTGATACTGGTGGTGGCTGGGCTTATGAAGGTTCTATCTCATCATTAGAAGTTGCGATGAATGATGGTACAGTTTATCAGTACAGCTTTGTTCCTGAGCCAGCATCAATCGCATTGCTTGGTTTGGGTGGCTTGGCGCTGCTGAGACGTCGTAAGTAATTTGTGAAGTTAATTGAATAAGAAATGATGCAAGCAGTCGATGTGAGTCGGCTGCTTGTTCTATGCGCTGAATAGTTGTGAGTGGAAAAGAAAAAGCCGACGTTGGGAGACGTCGGCTTTGTTGGTTTTATCGTGAATATGAATCGCGATTTATGCCGTCAAAAGTTGCCTGTTTTGAGGCAACATTTTTTGAAAGCGTTTGTTTGAGCCGCAAGGGCAGGGGTCGTTTCGTCCGAGTTTCTCTTCGAGAAGTTTGTGGGAGTGGACGATTCGGATACCGCGTTTAACGTTGGTTTCTGAAGGGAAACCTCGTTTGCGTTTGCTCATCGGCAAGTTAAAAGTTGTCCTTGCGGTATTTGTTGTTTGCCATGGTACACCTCCGTGGTAGGGGGTTGAGTATTAAAGTACTTCAGCTAAGAAATATAAGCTTAGTTTACTATAAATTTTGGTCGAAGTCAGATTGTGGTGTAGAGGGGGTTGCTGTTTGCTTGGCGATTTTGTTTTGCAATTCGTTTGTGAGTTTCCAGTATTTGATGAGGCATACGCACATAGCAAAGCCTGGGAAGAATGGAATGACGCCTAGAAGAGGAGGGAGTGTGAAGTGGGCGTTGCAGCCGAGGATGAGTCCGAGTGCGCCGAGAATCATGAGGATGGCGCCGAGAGGAATTGCGATGACGATACATAATTTGTCGAATACATTGGCCATGGTTTTGCCTCCGTTTAATGTTTGAAACATGCTCTTTGTTTGATTATGGTTCATCCCCGACCCATGTATATCCAGCTGTAAATCCCGCATCATCTTTAGTAAAAGTACGCTTGTCTGTGATTAACACATCTTTTAATAAGCAACCAAGATCTTTGGCGGCATCTTTCATTGCTGCTTCATGTTCCTTTTTGAACATATTTGCATGTTTTTCATATAGATGAATTAGCGGTGTACCATTCCATTCAAAATTTTCGCCACCAAAAAGATCTCTTACTGAAAACTGCTCATTTTTGCGATTTTTTACCCAGCAATAAACAGCGCCTTGTATAAAAGCTTTTATTTGCACAATTACTTCGGGATTTAAGTGATTAACTTTTCTGTTAGAAGATTTTGGTTGCAGCACTGGATAAATCCTTGCGGGTACCATCTTGAATAAAATTAAACTACAGCTTTTTGTCATCAGCATATAGTTAGGTGTAAATAAGCAGAGTCATGATTTTGGCGAAGAATCTGAGATGAGTGGACATGGCTCGGAATATAAAAAAAGGCAGTTACTTGCGTAACTGCCTTTTAAACTTGAAGCTCTCCCGGCTGGACTCGAACCAGCAACCTAGCGGTTAACAGCCGCTCGCTCTACCAATTGAGCTACAGGAGATCCCATTGGGGCTTGGAATTTTAGCAGATTCGTTGTGTGAAGCAAACGGTGAAAAAGGAGGGGAGGTGGTGCGTTTGGAATCGGTTGGTGGGATAGAAGTTGAGTGAATCGAGGTGGCTAATTGAGGTCATGGTGTAAGTGTATAACCTTATATTATTTAAATATTTACGGTTTGAGTGGGTTGAAGGGGTTATTGCTGTGATTTCGAGTGAAGGCCGTGCATGATGCTGTTATGGATTGGAGTATGTCTTGATAACGTGTGGAAATACGGGGATTTAGGTGTTTGGGTGGTTTTGTGGTGATGTAGAGATGATCGTGGGGAATGTGTGGGGAAGGATTCTGGGGAAGTATGAAGTGGTTGGTTTGAATAATATGTAAGTTCATTAATATTATATGTTTATGGTAATTATTGGTTTGGATGGTGAGGGGGTGATTTCGAAGTGAGGGGGGAGGGGTGATATACTTGGTATAGGCGTGGGGAACGAGGGGATTTGGAGGTTGGAATGGTCTATCCTTTGGCTGAAAATTTCAGTATTTCGACAAGCTGGCAGTATAGGCTGGCATATTGTTGTTGTGATGGGGAAGAGGATGGCTATTTTAGATGTTAAGTCTGTCGGGGAGGGTGGGATATTTGAAATTGAGGGTGTGGGATGGCGTGTGTTGGGGCGTGGTGAAAGCTGCCCGAATCAGTACAACATAAGGGTTTGAAGATGGCTACAAGTTTTGGTGCTCTGTGCACTGATTTTTATATCAATCAGAAGTTGGCGATGAAATTGGATTTGCCACGGGATCGTGAGACGGTGCTTCATTTTTTTGATCGCATGAAGCGGTCATTGCCAGAGATGAAGAAGTTTCGTCGTTACGAAGGAGAGCTTGCGCTTGAGAGTGCGAGGCTTGATGCGCGGTACAAGTGGTTGGCATTATGCAAGAATCACATTCGCGCGGGGCAGGTGAATCCTGAGACGATGAAAGAAGCTCAGGAATATCATAAGTTGATTATGGAGCTTAGTCCGCACTTTTTGACGTTGAGTCCTTTAGATATAGATTATTTAGAGGTGCTGTTCGGTTTTGATATGGAGTGCGATCGTAATCATGATGATGTGATTTATGAAGCGTTGTTTGGTGGTTCGCCATTAGCGGAGCTGTTGGATGGTGAACAAGGGAAGGTGATGGATGTGCAGCCAGCGATTGGTGGGACGTTGAATGCACGTGGTGATTTGCAGGTTTATTATGAAGTGA
This sequence comes from Planctomycetota bacterium, assembly GCA_016350165.1. Lineage (GTDB taxonomy): Bacteria > Planctomycetota > Phycisphaerae > Phycisphaerales > Phycisphaeraceae > Poriferisphaera. Next base: position 2,628,335 of record CP066225.1, read on the forward strand.
AGAGTCGTCAGAAAAGTCGAAGGGGATCAAGCAAGGCGTTTCGTGATCAGCCTTTGAGTGTGTTTTTGACGATGCGTAAGTATGGACCTGTTGAGGATATTCGCGATTTGGGCAAAGTGTTTGGTGAGTTGTGTGGTTATGCTGAGCAGTTGGCGATGGATAAGTTGGTGCCACACATTTTGCAGCCGATTAGTCAGCACATTATGTCGGGTGGTGACTCGGGAGGAGATCTTGGTGGTGGTGGGATGTACTCCTGACGAAATGAAATGAAATGAATGAGAATGAATGAAGGCCTACTCTTTGGAGTGGGCCTTTTTTGTGCTGTGATTGGGCATATGAGCAGGTGTTTTGCGTGGTTTTGGGGGGATGGGGTCATAAAATCCTTGCATGTGGTTAAAGTTTGTGCAACAATTGCTCAAAGTGTTAAGGGGGGGTGAGCATTCATGAGAATGAATGTGGTATCAAAGAGTCGGGTGAACAGTTGTGCTTGAGAGAATCTGTTCCTGCTTAAAAGGTTGATCGATGCGGCTCGGCTGGGTGGCTGAGCTGCTAGAAAGCAGTGCGTGAAAGGCAGACATTTTTGAGCATGCTGAGAGTTGGCGGAAGTTAAGGTGGCGGGTTTCGGGGATGTGATGTGTAGGTAGAGAGAGGGCTGTTGTTCTGTGTGAAGTGTTCATGCAGGGCTGTTCTGTTGTTGCAATGAATTTTCTGGTGTGAGGATTGGCTGATGCAGATGATAAATCGTGTGTTGAGTGTGATGTGTGCTGGGGCATTGGTATGTGGTTTGGGGTGTGGGAATGTGATGGCTGAAGGGACGAAGCCGACGATGAAGGAGTTTATCGGGATCAATGGGCATACGTTTCAGATGAATGCTTCTATCTATAGTCCGATTGCAAAGAAAGCACGTGATTATCATGGCATGAATTGGGATGTAGGTAAGAAAACGGATCGGAAGACGACGTTTCCGTATGCACACAACGGCTCAAATTGGGATGAGATTTATGGAAGTTGGGTTGGGTCGGGGATGGAAGTCGATGCATCGCTGATCATCTACAACTTTGAAGAGAAGGATTGGGTGGATGTCGATAAGGATGCACCGGCTTATGGAAAAGCTTTTGCAGAATACTTTGGGCCGACGCATGGGAATGGGTTGGTGAAGTCAATTGAGATTGGTAATGAAACGAAGACTTATGATGACGATTTTTATCAGAAGGTTTATCGTTTGATGGCGAAGGGTGTGCGTGAAGCTGATCCGAAAATCAAGATTCTGACTGCGTCTATGCAGGATCATGAGAGTACGAAATATCATCGTAATGTGGAAGTGCTGCGTGATGATTTGGAATTGGTTGATGTGTTGAATGTGCATACTTATGCGTTTTTGAATAAGTGGCCGAAGTGGGAAATGACATATCCTGAGAATGAGAAGATTGAGTATTTGGAAGTTGTGAGGAAGATGGTCGACTGGCGGGATAAGTATGCGAAAGACAAGGAGATTTGGATTACAGAATTTGGTTGGGATAGTTCAACGAAGAAGCCGGACCCTAAAGGTAAATGGAAAGATTGGGTGTGTGTGACTGATCGTCAGCAGGCTCAATATATCGCGCGATCATATTTGATCTTTGCGAGTATGGATATTGAGCGCGCGTATGTGTTTTGGTTTGATGATAAAGATAAGCCACAGTTATTTGCTTCATCGGGTGTGACGAGAAATGGCAAGCCTAAGGAAAGTTATTGGGCGATGGAGCAGTTGCAGAGATTGCTAGGTGATTACCGATTTGATCATAAACTGCGTGAAGATAAAAATGCATACGTCTATTCGTTTGTTAGAGAAGGTAAAAGTGAAGATGAAGTTTTAGCGATGTGGTCGCCTACTGGGGAAGACCGAGAGATTGAGGTGGTTGTTGAGGTTGATGGTAAAGTGGAATGGGTGAAATCAATGGCTGTTGGGCGTGAGCCGTATGAGTTTCATGGTGAAGTTGTGCATGCAGATGAAAGAGAAAAGCTCTACGAAGATTTGGGTAATGGGAAGGTTAAAGTTTATATCAGTGAGTCGCCGGTGTATGTGAAGATTAAGAAAGATTAATTGCAGTACTAATCAACATCAATAGGGAGAGGTTGTATGAATGCGTCTGTAAAAACAGGTTTGATGTGTGTGTTGGCTGGCGTTTTAGGATTGGCAGAGTTGAATGCTGAAGAAGCGAAGCCGATGTTGAAGGATTTTGTGGGGATTAATGGGCATACGATTCTGTTTGACTCGAGTGATTATAGTTCTATCGCGAAGTTAGGTCGGGATTATCATGGGATAAATTGGGACCTTGGTGATGAGACAAATAATGCACTGAATTTTCCATGGGCGGATAATGGTGTTAATTGGGATAATGTTTATGGAAATTGGGAAGCAGGTGGCGTTTCGGTACATGCATCGTTGATGCTGCATAAATTTCCAGAGGCAAGTGACTGGGCGAATGTTGAGGCAGATGCGAAAGCATATGGTCGTGCGTTTGCACAGCACTTTGGGCCTAGCGCTGGAAACGGTTTAGTAAAAACGGTAGAGATTGGTAATGAGCCACATGAAATGAGTAGTGCGCTTTATCGTCGTGTATTTCGTAGTATGGCAGAGGGTATAAAAGAAGTTGATCCACAGGTGAAGATTGCGACATGTGCGGTGGCTGTGAATCCAACAAGTGAATACATAAAGAATATTTCAATATATAACGATATGCTCGATTTGGTTGATATTTTTTCTGTGCATACATATTCACGATTGGAAGGTTGGCCGACATGGGAACAGAGTTATCCTGAAGATACACAGGCGACATACTTTGAGGTGGTCGAAGATGTTATCAATTGGCGAAATAGTTTTGCTGAAGGTAAAGAGGTTTGGGTGACAGAGTTTGGTTATGATGCTTCGACGAAAAATCCTAGTGATTCAGGCCAATTTAAAAATTGGGTAGATGTGACTGATCGGCAACAAGCTCAGTATTTAGTGCGCTCTTATGCAGCATTTGCAAAGTTGGATGTTGAGCGCGCTTATATGTACTGGTTTGATGATAAGGATCGACCTGAGCTGTATGGATCTTCGGGAATAACAAGAAATGGGGTTCCTAAAGAATCGTACTGGGCGCTCGAACAGATGCAAACATTATTAGGCGACTATCGCTTTGATGAGGTAATTCGTGAAGATAATGTTTATGTTTATTCGTTTGTTAATGGTGAAAATGAAAATGATGAAATTTGGGTTGTATGGTCACCAACTGGTGATAATGTCGAATTTGATTTTGTGCTAGAAGGCCTTGAGGGCGAGGTTGAGTGGGTCAAAGAAATGGCAATAAATAGTTGGGATGATTGGACGGGTGATTTCGAACTCTTGGGTGATGACATGATGAGTTTGAGAATTGGTGAATCGCCGACATATATTAAAATTAACAATCTTCCCGAACCTAGTACATTGATGATTGTAAGTGGACTTGTGCTCGTAATGTGCAGACGAAGATAGTTTGGAATATTCAGTTTGATGTAATGTGTGTTTGTTAAATGATTGCCTGTTATTCAGGAGAGATCAATGTTGTCTCGATTGTTACGCGTTAAAAGTATTATTTTTCTAGTGGTTTTTGTATGTGGTTCTATTCATGGCGGGCTAAATCATTTTGAGCAAAATGGTGATATTGAGTTTGAATGGGTACTTTTGGGCACTTTCCCGAATGAAAAGTTGCCTGAAGATCAATGGGTGAATGGTGTTCGGAGTGCTGGTTTTCATAAGGATTATTTGATTGATCGAGGTGGTGAAGCGGTTGCGACGTTGAAGCATGGTGATATTGTCAAATATACCGATGACGAAGGGGTTGTTAGGGAAGCAACAACGAAAGTCGTGCATCGTGAGAATGGTGAGATTGTTGACTTTTCGAAAACGATTGTTGATCAAGCAGATGTCGCAGCTTATGCATACTGTGAGTTTGATGCTGATGAGGATCAACGTGTATACGCGCTTTTTGGTTCGGATGACCGGGCAAAGGTTTGGATTAATGGTGAAAAGGTTCATGAATTTGGTCGTCACGGTCGTTCATTACGGCCAGGTGAGGATCGCTTTTATGTAGACATTAAGAAAGGATCTAATCGATTATTAGTTAAGGTTGAGAATAGCGGCGGTGGATGGGGCTATGCAATTCAATTGTTGGGTCAAGCAGAATTCGAAGCTTTTGAAACGAGACTTAAGGAAGAAAGAATTGCGGAGAAGTTTTGTAATTTGAAGATCGGGGCGATGTCGTATCGAGGACTAGTGTATGCCTTCCAAGAAGGCGCGTTTCCAAAAATAGATTTTGAGATTCCTGAACGCGCGAAGGATTATTTGGGTGAATATACAGTACATGTCAGTTGGTTTGATAGTAATTTGAATGAAGTTAAGGGTGATGCAAAGCCGGGACGATATGGTGCGATTGTTAAAGTAACAAGTGATAATGGGTTGGAAGTAAACCGTGGCTATTCATTTTTTTGCTATCCCGCAGGTTATAACTGGTGGCGAGAAGTATATGATGTCGATGTTGCGTTTTTTGACGGGATAGGTGTTGAAGAAGATGTTTGGAATGAGCAGAATGATAAGTTGGGTGAAGATGGTGTAAATGCACTGAAGTATTATTTTTTCAAGACAGATCATGGGGCTGGCATGATTGCTGGTATGCATGATCGTGCAAATGAATTGAAGAGGAATCCTCAAACAATAGATCCTTATTGGTTGACGCCGACGATACGTAATCATGATTATTTATTAGCGATGCGATTAAAAACTGAGGGTAAAAAAAATAAAGAGAAACTGGCGTTACCAAGGGCTATAAAGACAGGTGAATATGGACAAACTGTAAAAGAGGGGTCGTTGGAAGAGGCTGGTTTTAAAGTGGGTTTTAAGGATGCGATGAAGGAAACATGTCAGGAATGGGTATCTGAGTCAGGTGTTCCATTTAATGTGATGGTTGTACGGAATGGCGTGATTGCATATCACGGTGCGTATGAGAGGAGTGGGAGTAATAAGGTTACAGTAGAAACACCTTATCCAGTCGCATCAATTTCAAAGCTAATGTTCAGTACAGCTTTATCAATGTTCAGGGAGCAAGGACTTATCGAGCTTGATGAGCCTCTTGGAAAGTATGTGGATGGTTTTCCTGTAAGTGGCGAGAAGATGTTTACGGTAAGACAAAGCATGATGCACATGGCGGGGATGACTGGTCATATGAATTATGGCAGCTTCTATAATTTATGGTTTGATGATCAAGTAAAACAAAAATTCAAATTTATGAAGCCCGGAAAAGAGTATCGTTATAACGGGCTGAGCTTGAATATGGTTGGTCGCGCGTGTGAGCTTGTTAGTGGTGAAAGTTTTGCTCGTATTATGCAAGCACATTTATGGGCACCATTGGGTTGTAAAGACACGACATCAATTGATACAAGCACAGGCACTAGAACGACAGCAGCGGATATGGCACGGCTTGGGCAGATGCTGCTAAATGGTGGTGTTTATGGTGATCACTATTTCTTTAGTGAGAAAACACGCGATGAGATGTTACCTATTGTGATTGGAACTTTATATCCAGATGTTTCGAATAATACGATTGAATATGGATTAGCATGCAGTTGGTATCGTGATGTTGGTGAGATGAATGAAAAGGGTGAAAGAGTGAGTTCGTTTGGTCGTATGTTTGGCCATGGTTCAGCGACCGCTTCGATATTCCGTGTAGATTTGGATAATCAATTGGTAATAACGATGGCAAGGCCGGCCGGTGGAAAAGGTTATGACAGACATTATCAAGCTATGTTTAAAGTGATTGCGGATCATATGATTAAGTAGATTTGATGGTGTAATAAGAATGTATAAAGCTCTGATTGATGTCAGAGCTTTTTATTATTTCGCATGGTTTGTAAGGAAATCGATAATTGTTGAGATTGTTAAATCCAAACCTGTGAGTAGTGCAATTATAATGATGATGTAAAAAATAAATGTAGCACCTTTACTGATTGAGAACTTCACGCCAAGGAATGAGCCGGGGATTGCGCCAATAAGTAGAAGTAATCCTTTTGCATAGTCAATTTGCTGGAAGTATGCGAAGATAAGTGTTGGAAAAAGTGTAATAAAGAATGTGAGCATGTTTTTGGCTGCGGTTGCTTTTACAAGATGTGGTGTGCGGAAGAATGAAAGGGCGATTAGCAGAAGAATTGCCCCGCCAGCTTGAATGAATCCGCAATATATCCCGATTGCAAAGTAGGCGAGATATTCCAGTTTAGGTTTATGTAGAACATTACGATTTGAGGCGGTGAGGCGTTTGGGGTTGGTGATAAGAAAAATCGCGATGCCAATCATAACTAAACCAAAAAGTAGTTCGAAGGCTTTGGGAGATAGAACAGCTGCAGTTAAAGCACCGATGATTGCACCAATGATTGTTGGGATGAAGGGGCGTTTGATGTATTGAAGTTCTAGTTGGTCATGTTTATGAAAGATGGTCATGCTGGTTGCATTGACGCAGCACACGGTTAGACGGCTGGTCGCGTTGGCAATTTGAGGTGGAAGGTTGAAAATGTAGATTAATGCAGGGATTTGAATGAAACCTCCGCCACCAGCGATGACATTGAGAAAGCCAGCTGCTAAACCAATGATTGGGAGTAGGAGGTATTCATACCAAGGTATCATTGTGGGTATGCTTGGGCGTATTGGGTTTTATTGATTCGAATCAATGTGTTGCTGAGTTATGTAATGAACCCCATAAGTTCGGCTTATGGGGTTATGAAGTTCCAATTGAAATGGCTAATCATTGATTAGAGTTCTTGAGCATAGTGGGCGGCATTGTGGCCTGCTTCGCGACCTGTTACGGCGCCTTTGATGAGGCCAGATCCAGTGGGGTATGCGTAGTAGAAGTAGTCACCAGTTGCTTCGCCACATCCATAGAGACCGGGGATTGGTCTATTGTTTGCTGCAAGGATTTCGCATTTGGTATTAGAGGAGAGGCCGCCGAAGGTGAAGGTGACGCCGGGCACAACAGGGTAGATTGAGAATGGCGGTTCGGTAATTGGAAGAGCCCAGTTGGTTTTTGGTAAGTCTAATCCTTTGGTTGCCTGAGCATCGAGGATTGTCGGATCATATAGGTTTTTGTTGTGTTTGGCTGCTTTATTGAATTCTTTGATCGTATGCATGAATGCTTCGGGGGCGATGCCGGCCTGTTTGGCTAGTTCTTCGAGATCATTTCCCTCAAAGAATTGCTTTTGATCCTGGTAGAGAGGTTCGCGGAATTGCGCTCCACGTGAATCAAAGACTTGATAGCCAACTTGATCGGGCTGTTCAAGTAAAGAGCGACCAACATCGACATAAATTTGATTATTCCAGTGAGAACCTTCATCGATAAAACGGTGGCCGAGTTTATTGACTGAGATGCCCCAAGAGAATGCGAGGCGGTTTGTTTTTTCGCAAGTATCAAGGCCGCCGATGTAAGGTGAGTCTGGATCAATTGGGGTAATGTGTGCACCAGAGAAATGCCCTGCGGTTGCGGCACCTGCATTAATTGCAGCGAAAAGAACTTCACCTGTATTGAATTTAACACAACGTTGTCGGACATCGCACCATTGTGGGCCAAGGAATTGTGAGCGGCGTGCTGATGATGCTTCGAACCCACCCGAGCCGATGACAACTGCACCATAAAAGTTTTTTAGATTGCCATCAGATTGTCGTGCAACGACGCCGATGATGTGACCTTTTTCGTTACTGATTAAATCAACAGCTGGTGTGTCGTAGTGGATGACCGCACCTTGTGATTGAGCATATGCTAATTCAGGGGAGACGAGGCCTTGTCCGCCATTGACGGATTGAATGACGACCCCGCCACGGTAGGTGCGTTTTTCAGTTTGATGTTTGGTGAGATCGAATTGAGATAAATATTCAGCCAATTCGAATTTAACACCACGTTCTTTAAGCCAATGAATGATGTCGAGTGATTGTGATGTAAACCACGCAACTAACTCACGATTAGGCCTACCGTGACCTGTTTTGTGAATGACTTCATAAATGAAGTTATCTTGCGGATAGGGTTCTATCTCAATATTAGACCATTCGACATCAGAGAATTGTTTGTCGAGAATTTCACGTATTTGTTTTGATTCTTCAAAAGCGACGCGAAGTGCTGCGGTGGTGAGGCGTGTGTTGCCACCCATTTCGGGTTCGGGTGCTTTTTCAAGGATTGTGACATTTGCGCCGTGATCTGCAGCAGCCATGGCGGCTGAAAGTGCGGCATTGCCTGAGCCGAGAACGATAACATGATTACGGACCTGATCCATGTGGGGGTTCCTAATGGTGCTGGATAAGATTTTTATGATCGCCAACCGTCTTGTGTGACATGCTCATTGGATTGTATCGACGTGATAGTACTAAGAGATTGTGAGGTGGGGTAAATGCTAAAAGTAAGATGAGAGTGGGGTGAAGTTGTTTGTTCGGGGGAAGTGGATGATCAAGCCGATGAATGGGATGAGGGATAAGTGGGAATCAAATCAGATTGTAAGTCGTTATATATAGATGTGGTTGTACGCTGTGAGTATGAATATCTGATGCATGAAGAAGAGGCACAATCTGAACAGCCTGAATCTGGGCAATCGTTTGATAAGGGTATGGATGAGGTGCGCAAAGCATTGGAGCCGGGGGAAGTGAGTGGGACCGAACAGCTATCTTCAGACGAAATTGCAAAACTCAGAGCGAAACGTAAGCATCGTCGTTTGGCTATACGTGTTGCGGAAATGCGTGATGCGAATATTCGCTTGCTGACACTGTTGTGGTGTTTGTGGTTATTGGGCGCATGGTTGGCGGTGGCGTTTGTGGGAGGTGGCAAAGAGGGGGTTAGATGGATGGTATTTGGTGCTGCAGCCGGGCTGTTGGGGGTGTGGCCTGCTTATCGGCTGAGTAGTATTGGTAGCCGGTGGTTGGTGAGGAAAAAACAGCAAGTCATGGTGGGAGAGGTATTTATGGAGTGGCTTGCCTTGGTTGTCGTGTTGCAGGCAGTGGTGTGGCCGCTTCAGATAACTGGGCAGTGGTTTGTGCAGCAGACATTATTGGTCGATGGAATATTGATTAGCTGGAGTATGCTGGCGGCGGTGATTGTGGCTTGGGGAAGTGCATCGCTGAGCAGTCGTAAGCGGACGATTGCGATGCTGGGTTGCATGTTGCTGATTTTTGGTGGGATACTCATCAAAGCTGTTGTTGGAAGTGAATTGTTGAGTGTTCAGGTTTGGGGTGTAAAGGGGTGGGTGAGTGTCATTGGTCCGCTGGAAGCATTGTGGGTGGTTAGTGGTGGTGATAGTGGGTTAGAGGTCTATGAGCAGCCGATTTGGTGGAAGATGATGGGAGGCATATTTTTAATTGGTGTGATCGGTTGGCTGTCATTGACGGTTTATGGGAAGGTGAAAATGAGGGGCGGAATAAAGGAGTAACATGTCTGTGTATCAAGGTTTTACATTAAACTGCTGTTAGGTTGATGGTATTGGTTAGATGTGCGAAAATATTCCGACGCGCAGGCGTGGCTTGTGTGTCAGGAAGGTTGAGGGGTGATGCGGGGAAAAGCTACATGCTTGTTCTTGCTTTCTGGATAGTGGGTGGGATAGTGTGTTGAGTAAGCATCTGGGGATTGCTGGTGGCTTGGTAGGGTCCGGTAAGGAAATGATGCAAAGATGTAGTCAACCGAGTGTTGAATCGGTTACGATATTGAATTGATAAATAAGGTCAAAAAACGCGGCTAAGTGACGTTTGGACGTCTTGGATGGCCGATGAAGGGAGTAGCACAACGTGGAATTCGTCACTGCAGAAGAAAAAGAAGCGTTGGAAAAACGTTTGGAAGAACTGAAGGCACGTCGGCCTGAGATTACTGCACGTATTGCCGAAGCACGCGCTGATGGTGATTTGAAGGAAAACGCTGACTATCACGCAGCTCGTGATGACCAAGGCATGAACGAAGCGGAAATCCGCAGACTCGAAGATCGTGTTGCTTCAGTTTCAGTTGCTGCTGCAGATGAGATTCCTGATGACATGGTCTTCCTTGGTGCAGTAGTAAAACTGCGTGATCTTGATGATGACGACGAAGATCTGTACAAGCTGGTCGGCGAAGCATCAGGTAACTTTGATGCGGACGAGATTGAAGTCACAGCAAGCAGCCCAATGGGTGAAGCGTTAATGAAATCACGTGTCGGTGAAACTGTAAAAGTTGATTTGCCACGCGGCGAGAAACGCTTCGAAATTGTCGAGATTCTGTAAACCCAATCAAGGGGCAGATTCGGCAAAATTGGCGTTGATGATATTTCTGTGATGAACAAAACGACTAGCCTGTCACGTATGAGATGTATACGACAGGTATTCCCTGAAACGACTAAGCGTCATCAGTGTGCAGTTTTATGAAAAACTGGGCTACGATACTAACGTTAAGCTTCGTTGTGTGGGGTTTTAGTTCAGGGTGGTACGTGGGGCACAGAGTTTAGGTCTTACAATATCGTCAACAGCCAAATGGGGCGTGACATGATGCAGAATCGGATACTTGGATGGCTTGGCATCGCTGGCGTGATACTCATGTCGAGCGACTTTGCCAATGCGCAGCAACAGGTCAATCAAAGCGGACAGGCATTAGATGCCAATCAGCAGGTCGGTACTTCAGGTCTCAATCGGCCTGCTTTTCAGGAAGATTTTCGTCTACGTAACGACATTGTGACTGATAATGTGCCTGGTCTGCGTGGTTTCCGAGGGGCTGTTGGTTACACCGCTCCCGGTGTATTCGGCTTCACAAATGAACAAACCGATCCACTCTTCCGATTCCGTGCACAAAGCTTGGCATCCAGTCCATCACGTCTTGATGCGGTACAAATTGGTAGCGCTGGCGGTGGTGGTGAAGACTATCAAAACGTCAGTATCTATGGCACGTTTACAAACATCCCCGCTTTCCGAACAGGCGGCAAAGTTTTGGCTGTCGAACAACTCAAACCGGGTGTTGGCTATCAGGTCATCGCACCAACGCGAACCGCACAAGGTGTGAGAATTGAAACCGATGAAGGAATCATCTCATATAGACCTCGCGCAAGCACAATCGGTGTGGCTGATCTTCCTCAAGAAGGTCAATCTATCGAACTGCAAGCCTCTCCGCTTCTTGGTTTACGTAAGTATTTGAGATTGACAGACCCTTCATTTGCACCGGCTAATCCTGAACTGAATCTTGGTGCGAGTGATGATGAAAACGTGCCAAATCTTGATTCAGAATATCAGGTGCAAGGTACGGTTAATTCAGGTGTGGGTACATCTGGTATCTTTGCTGAGCAGCCTGCTCAAATCGCTCCAGGTTTACGTATTGGTCAGCAGTTACAAACACAAGTCACTTCATCGGATGATGAGTCACAAATCGAGCGTGTCGCACGTCTTGAAAATCAGCTACTCAATCCACTGAGTGATCGTCAGGTTAAGCCGGGGGAAGATGTTTATGCAGACCTCCTGAACGCAGTTCGACAGCAAGGTCAACAAGAGCAAGTTGGCGGAATTCCACAGGACAATCTAGCTGCTCCTCAAAAACCTGAAGAAGAAGCCACACAAGAAGGCAATGCCCCTCAAAGCCAAAATCCATATATCTTGCCTGGCACTCAAGGTACAAAAACAGCTTTTGGCACACCACAAACCAACCAAACCAACCAACTGAATCCACTTGAGCAAGCAATGTATGATGCATTGAATCAGCCAAGTGATGAAGAAGTTGAACTTGAAGAAAAGAAAGCTGAAGAGCAGAAGCGTCGCTTGAATATTCCATCGAACATGGTTTATCAACCACGCGCTCCTCGTCCATCCGAAGAAGAGTATCTCAAGAAACTTGATGATCTCATGAATCAATTGGACTACGAGTTGCCACGCATCGAAACATTTGTTGGTACGAAGAATGATGCATTCAATCGTGACCTGAAGAAAGCTGAAGACGAGTTAGCAAGTGGCCGTTATTTCGCTGCTGAAAATGCATACCGATTAGCAGTCCGTGCAAGACCTGAAAACCCACTCGCTCGCATTGGTTTAGTGCATGCCCAGTTGGGTGCTGGTCTCATTCGTAGTTCAGCTCATAACCTGCGTCTACTGTTCGAACGTGACCCGCAAATGATCGCTGCTCGCTACAATCCTAAACTGCTTCCAAGTCCACAACGATTGCAGTGGGTTCAGGGTGAGCTAACTAATATGATCAAACAAGGGCAGGGTGGTCCTGATCCAGGTCTGATGCTCGCTTATTTGGGTTATCAGATCGACTCCAAGTCCCTTATTCGATACGGCCTCGCCGTGATCGAGCAATTCTCGCCAACTGATCCATTGCTCCCTGTCTTGCGAAGAATTTGGCTTGATGAAAAACCAGAAGCTGCTCCTGCGAACCCCGCTCCTGCTGAATCAGGTTCATCAAGTCAGGCAGATGTCCCCATGAAATGATCTTATGAGTTAACCGATAAAATAATGAAGCACGTTCACATCGAGCGTGCTTTTTCTTTTACCTTATTGATCTGCTCGGTTTAGAAAGTTTCATAATCTACAACTGACAGCATTTCTTCACCCAAAGCGTAAATCTAATGCATTGTGGGAAGATTGTGGCATTGCATTTCCTCGATAACGCTGTAACTTGGCTGTCATGAAGGACCATGAATCCGCACAATTCGATCTCGGTACTCAGGCGGAGGTTGGCGATCAGAGCATCGCTGTCGCCGAAGGTGCTGTCGAACGCGCTGGCGGGCTTCTATCCTTACGCGACTTTCTTGATGTAAGTATATTGCAGGAAATTCAAGATAGTTTTGCAGCCGTAACACGTCTCGCAACTCGTGTGGTCGATGAAGACGGCGACCCTGTCACTGCTGAAACCAAACGTGCAGAACGTGATGCCTCAAATATCGCTTTGGCTCACCTGATTGGCCCCGAGGATATGGAAGAAGGTTTTCTTCGAGCTCCCATCATCGTCGAAGGCAAAGCGCTTGGCTCAATCATGGTTGAACCCCAAACACTCGAATGCGAACACGATCCAGAATGTGTCGATAAATTCTGTTCACTCGCATGCCGATTGGGCATCCAGCGTGAAAGCATAGACGGATTGATGGAAGCTTTCGACGAATCTTTCGGCGCAAGTAAAGCAGCTTCCATTCAATTGCTCTACCTTCTCGCAAACGCGATCGCGCGTCTTTGCTACAAGGAATACCAAGCAAGACTTCGTACTGAAGAACTCACTGTTCTTTATGAAGTCTCACGTTCACTTGCAGGCAGCCGCGATGTTCAGCAAGTGCTCGATACCGCTGCTGAACTCATTGCTAATATGATGAAGGTTAAAGCCGTCGGCATTCGTCTGCTCGAACGAGGCAAAGACGTTGGCGAAGAGCTTGTACCTAAAGCAATCTACAATCTATCGCCTGATTACCTTCGACGTGGTTCGGTTCGTCTCGATACATGCAATATGTTCGACGACGTTATCGAAGGTAACAACGTTTACGTGCGCGATATGCTTGATGATGATCGTGTTATGTACCCTGGCGACGCAGAATCTGAAGGATTGCGTTCAATGTTGTGTGTTGGCATGGTTTATCAAAACCGCGCCATCGGCACACTTCAGCTTTTCACGGGTAGCGAACGTGAGTTCTCAGAATTCGAAGTACGCCTGACAGCCGCGATTGCACAATTGCTCGCAACTTCTGTCGAAGCAGCTCGTCTCGATGAGCAGCGTAAAAAAGGTAAAGAAATGATGCGGCAAGTTCAACTTGCTGCAAGCGTTCAAAGAAGAATGCTTCCCAAACGTGAGCCAGAAGTTGGCCCGTTTGATGTGGCTGCGCGTTATGTTCCTTCAATGGAATTAGCCGGCGACTTCTATGATTTTATTCATCTTGACGATAACCTCGGTCTTGCGATTGGCGACGTTGTTGGCAAAGGTGTTGCAGCTGCTCTACTCATGGCCAGCGTCAAAGCAAGTATCCGTGCTTACGCTCAGGATGTTTATGACATTGATGAGATCATGCAACGTGTTAATGAAGCAGTGATTCGTGACACACTGCCTAGTGAGTTTGCTACGATCTGGTACGGCGTTCTTGATCCTGAAGAGATGCGTTTGACTTATAGTAACGGTGGCCATGAACCACCAATGCTTCTGCGTGACGGTACTATCTCGCAGTTAGACATCGGCGGCATGCTCGTTGGTGTGATGCCAGGTCACCCATACGAAAAAGGTCTTTTCGATCTCCAATCAGGTGACATACTCATGCTCTTCACCGATGGCCTTCTTGATGCATTCAACGAAGATGGCGATAAATTCGGTCGTCAGCGTGCAATGGATGCACTGAAAAAAGCGACAAAAGAAAAAGAAACCGCATCAGAAATCCTGAATCATGTTCTTTGGGAAATGCGTCAGTTTACAGGCATGCACCGCGCAACCGATGATACAACGGTCGTTATTGTACGTGTGAAGTAATCGACGTTCCCTTTAGTACGACATAAAATCCTGTGATTAATGTTGTGAATCTCCGTCTGAAAGGAGAACCGCTATGAGCCGTCCCAAACGCATGATGCCGCCCGCCTATCTTGCGATTTCAATTATCGTTATGATTTGTTTGCACTTCATTTGGCCTGAAAAACAACTCATCCATTGGCCGTGGCGTGCAATCGGTATCGTTCTAATCGTACTCGGTTTTGCATTACCTGTGTGGGCAAACTTACTTTTCAAGCAAGCAGGCACAACCGTGAAGCCATTTCAACAATCTTCAGTCATTGTCACAACGGGTCCCTATCGCTTCACGCGTAATCCCATATATCTCGGCTTGACCATTATGCTCATCGGTATCGCAATCATTCTCGGTAGCTTACTGCCTTTTTTTATGATTCCCATATTTGTGATACTAATTCGAGTTCGTGTGATTCCTATTGAGGAAAAGATGCTTCGCGATACCTTTGGGAATTCATACGAAGAATACTGCAAAAAAGTACGTCGGTGGATCTGATTTATGATGTGTTTTATGACATGAAAAAAGCCGTAACTAACAAGCTACGGCTTCCTCTTCTTATACATCTTTTATTCTATTTTGCAGCTTCACAACAAGCGACTGGCTCTGCTTTAGCAGGTTCTTCAATAGCCAAGTTCCATTCTTTGAACTCATTGTAAATATCAACACCTGCATAACGTTTCGATAGGAAGTTGCCGAATTCCCAAGTAATGCTGCGGTTGACATACTGCTTACCAAGTTCGTACTGCTTGTTGTAACGAGACTGTGGTGCAGAGTAGAAACGAAGGTCATTTGAAACCAGCGTCGTAATATCTTCCTGTGTTACATATGCATGATCATCAAACGATGGGTTCTTGATGAATGTTTCGACATTGTTCCAGAAGGTGATGTCATGTTTCTTCATGACCTTTTCGAAGCCTGGATAGTATTCTGTCACATGTTCAGGGCGAAGGTCGCGTGTGCAACCAACACCATCTTGCATTGCAACGATATCGAACATACGTTCGGTCAGGAACTGATCCCACCAACTTGATAATTCATCTGGCCCAAACCGCAAGCTAAAGAACGGCGAAGTCAGTACCGGCAA
Source organism: Planctomycetota bacterium (assembly GCA_016350165.1). Classification (GTDB taxonomy): domain Bacteria; phylum Planctomycetota; class Phycisphaerae; order Phycisphaerales; family Phycisphaeraceae; genus Poriferisphaera. Next base: position 2,643,912 of record CP066225.1, read on the forward strand.
ATCCGGGGCGATCTCTTTGATGTTCTTATATGTATTTGCACAGAAGTGCTTCAACGAATCTTCACGTTTTTTATTTCGACAGTTGTCCTGATCTGGCTCATATGAAACATAAAAACCAGCGATTGTCGCTACGTCAGCATACATCTCGTACAACTCGGTCAACAACGTCTTCGTAATCGTCGTATCACGCTTGCACAGCCGGTCAAAACCTTCGTCATCAAGGTTCCAGAACAGATTATTTATTTGACCTGACAAAAAGATTGGCATTTTCGTATCGCGACATGCTTCCATCAACGGAGTCAACGTATCGCGTTCATGCCACGTCTCATAGTACTTTGAGTAGTGGTATGTGCAGCCATAGATCATCGTGCGTGCAGGAATCACCGTCGTGATGCCCGCTTCTTTCATGTCTGTCAGCTCTTCACACCACTGATCGTAATTCAAGTCAAGCAGATACTTATCCAGATGAGTTCGTCGGGACAAGTCAATGAAGGTAGCAGAGATTTTGCCTCGCTTGGCAGGCTCTGGAACACATTGGAAGTTCATGGATAACGATCCTGTTTGGGGTGGAAGCTTTATCAATACATAGCAAGCATCTAACCGCATGATAACGAATCAAACCCCCAGCGTCTAGAATGATAGTGTAAGAGTGGAAGAGATCATGAAAAACCGAGCAAAACAGACCTTAAATCTTGACTATTTTACCGCATCAAAGATCTTATATAAGATAAAATGTATCTATAAATATATGTATTATATGGGATTAAGTATTTATACGGATTCTAGTAACCTAACCACAACAATTCGGTCAGTGTTTCATCTTTTCATGAAACAGCTTCCCTTGATCGCGAATTAGATACGAAAAAACGCTGGTAAACCCAGCGTTCCTCTACTCAGTGTAATGGTGTTTCCAAGTCTTTCGTTACTTCGCTTCGCTGAAAATCGGCATCGTATTCGGACGATCTATCGGCAAAAAATAACTCGACATCTGCAACCGCTTCATTCCCTTCGGCATCGGAATGTAATCACGATTCGTCACGTAATTAAACTCCTCATCCATCTTCTGCATGACCCCCTTGCCAAACTTCTTCTCCAGCGCCCGAATTACAACATCGTTGTAGCCATAAATCGACTTGTTCGGATCTTTCGGTAACTTACCTCTGTAAATATGCACCTTCACGCCCAACTTGTCATACAAGAAACGACTGTATATCCGTGGCGGGTACGCGATTCCCGATGAACGTAGTTCAAGATGCCCCTTCGCAACATCCTTATGTGCCTGCATCGGCCCACCAACATGCGAACCAACACAGCCCGTCATTAGCAAACACGACATTGCCAGCAACGATAATGCTACCCAACTCAACAGTCTCATGATGTCTCTCATTTCACTACTAGGAGGGATTTTTTGGGGGGGGATGCGGGGGGATTGGTCTGGGAACCATCCTCATAATCGTCCCAAACCAAACATCAATCTATCAGGATTTCAACTCACTTATTCCGACCTGAATCCATCCCACTTCTCCTTTCAATTGCCTCGTCCAAATAAAAAAGCCCGATCCTGTAATCGAGCTTCGTTCTTCACATTTTTTTTTCAACTCACAATCATCCAGTGATCTGCACCTTCTCGAACTTTCCAGCCCTCATATCTTTCAGCAGCCGCCAACCCATCAACTGCATGCGCGGCAAGTGGAACGGCCCCTTAAAAATATTTCCCTTCGATGGCTGCACCAACGCGCCATCACGACGCAGATAACCATACCAGTCGCCATGCTCTTCATCCGGGAAGTATTTGTACGCCCAGTCATGCACCTGCTGATGCATCTTCAGATACTGCTCTTTACCCGTCATCGCATATGCATACAACGTTGCAATGATCGCCTCATTGTGAGGCCACCAGAACTTCATGTCTTGCCAGTATTCCTGAGTTGGCAGTCCATTCACATCCACAAAATACATCAACCCGCCATACTCTTTGTCATAACCCCTCGCCCACATCCAGTTCAAAATATTCTCAGCCAGCTCAATCAAATGCGCATCATTATTACGATACCGAGCTTCGTGCAAAATAAACCAGGATGCTTCAATCGCATGACCCGGATTCAGCGTACGACCATCAATATGATCAATAATCGAACCATCCGGTGCCACCTGCTCCATACACACTTCCATGTCAGGCTTCACAAAGTCGCGCTCAATTTCTTCAATGCAATCCATGATCAGATCGTCCCACTCATCCGAATCAAGAGCAGCTCTTAATTCCTGACAAGTCGCCATCATAATCATCGGCGTGCCAATCCCCTTTGCAGGTCTCACCCCTGTAAACTTAGGTTCAACCAGACCCGGCGTGTTGTTGTATTTCAGAACCAACTTAATTAGTTCACGCGCACGATCCGCATACCTTTCTTCACCCGTCGCTCTCGCATAAGCAGCAGAAGCAATCGCACCAAACGTCTCAGTAAACGTATATCGACGTTTACGAATTGGCTTACCGTCACGTGTTAATTGGAAGAACATTCTGCCGTCCGTATCAAACATATGTTGATCCATGAACCGCATCGAAAGCTTCGCTGCTTCCAGATATTCTTCTTTCTTATCGTAGAAATTGTAGATGTTCGCATACGTCCAGATCGAACGACCTTGCTGCCACCCACCTTTATCTGTATCCAAAACCGAACCGTCACGATTCAGGCACGTCATGAACCCGCCATACTCGCGATCCAACCCATGCTTCAACCAGAACGGCAGCACATCACCCAATAGCCCATCACGATAAACCGCCAACAACGATTCTAAACGATTACTATCCATCTATTAGATCCGATCTCATCATCTGTGTTTATGAAAAGCGCTGCCGCCTGCGCAGCCAACGGACCCACTGATTGTCATCCCCCCAAGGCCCCTTTATTGCCCATTAGCATAGCACATCGCCACCCCATTACGCCAACCTCCACTCCCTCAGCCCATGAAAAAAAGCCGAGCATAACACTCGGCTTCTCAATTAATTTCCTAAATTAACTTGTCAAATCTTCACAGCCTTCGCCTTGCGAATCTTCAGCTTCGTCCCGCAGAACGTCACATTCGTTTCCTTTATCGCAAGCTCTTCACCATTAAATTCAACCTTCTTCGCACCCGGAGCATGTAGTACAGGACGTACTTTCAAGCCGCCTGCCGACAAATCACTTTCAACCACATCAATTTTCACCGTACCGCGAAGCTGACGCACCTTAAACGTGACACTCGTCCGCTCACCATTCTGATAAGCAAACGTCTTGCCATCATCAAACTTGTATATGTAGCTCGATGCTTTCGTCTGATCCTTGCTCATGAAGATGTGCAGTTCAACATCATCAAACGCAGTCTCATTCGTCTCACACTTATCGCCGCGCATCGGAATCACCGCACCATCACGCACATACAGCGGCGTCGTCTCGTCTTCCTTCTTCGCATTAACAACCTTGCCACCTTCAACCCAACGCCCATTGATCGTGTTCAGCCAGCTACCCTTCGGTAACTTCACTTCACGCTTCTTCTGATCCTCATCCATACACGGGGCCTGCATGATCGAATCACCAACCATAAACTGATCATCGATACGATCCAAAGGCAACTTCTTCGTATCTTTAAAGTGATACAACAGCGGCCGCATAATCGGGTCGCCCAGCTCTTCCTGATCAATATAAAGGTTGTAAATGTAAGGCATCAACTTGTAACGCATCTGAATAAAATGCTTCACAACCTTCTTCGCCTTACCCTTAAACGTCCAAGGCTCCTGGTCTAATGTGCCAATAGACGAATGATTCCTGAAGAATGGGAACAGGAAACAAGTCTTATACCAGTCAATCGCTAATTCCGTATTCGTATCAAAACCAAAGCCCGGTACATCAGGCCCGTTAAACGGAATGCCCGACAATGATAAGTTCATCGAACAAGGGATCGCGCCACGCAAGTAACGTCTATTCGACGCATTGTCGCCTGTCCAAACAGCCGCATAACGTGATGTCGAAATAAAACCACTACGACTCAAAAGGAATGGTCTTAGTTCAGGATTCGCCTGCATAAAACCATCTTTCGACGCCTGTGCCATACCTAAAGCATACTGCGAGTGATACGTTGCATGACTATCCTTGCCATCATTAAACAGCATGTAATGACACTCAGAAGAACCCGTCGAAGGATCGTTCATATCCAACCAAGCGCCAATCAAACCATGATCCCCAGCAAACTTGCATACCCACGCTGCCCACCACTCTCTCGTTTTTTTCATTGAGAAGTCAGGGAACACCGTCGCACCAGGCCACACAAATCCAACAAAGTTCTCACCTTCAGGATTCTTACAGAACACATCCTTCTCGCAGCCATCCTTATAAACATCGTAATTCGGATCGACCTTAACGCCCGGGTCAATGATCGGCACAACCGGATGATTGCGTTCCTGTATTTTCCCAATCTCTTTCGCAGGATTCTTAAACAGCTTCTTCTCAAACGTGAACACACGAAACTCGTTCATGTAATCAATGTCGATCCACAAACCGTCATTCGGAATCTTGTACTTCGTAAAGTTCTTCTCAAGATTATCCAAACACTTGTATGACTTATAACCCCAACGACATTGCTGATGACCCAACGACCACACTGGCGGCAACGGCGTCACGCCAACCAGCTTCTGCAATTTCTGCGTCAGTTCCTGCAAGCTCGGTCCCTGAATGAAATACACCTCAGGCATACCATCCGCTGAACCAACACAAAAACGTGTACCCAAAATATCATCCGCATCATTCTGATTTGCAATGATCACATTCGGATTCATATGCATGAACACCGCATCCGGATTGTTCACCAAAATTCCGCAGTAGTCTTCGCCATTTTTCAGAATCAGATAAGGCACAGAAATGTAATACGGGTCAAGCGTTCCCTCACTAATCGCCTCGTACGGAAAATCCGCCCAAGCATCTGTATTCCAGAACTTCGTCGAACGCCCCGAATGCTCAAACCCAAACATCTTTTCGCCAAGCCCATAGAATCGGTAGCTCTTCTCATAATCGAACTGCATGATCCATGCATCACCCGACACACCAAAGAACCGATCCTCACGTGAACCAAGCAGTTGTTTCCCATTCCCCTTAACGATTTGCAAACCATCTTTAGCATTGATCGTCGCGCGACCCAATTGCTCTGCTTCTTCAGGCTCACTCAGCACAGCCTGCGAATACTGCTTCGGCCAAGCCTCACCCTTCACAACCAACTTGTAAACATCATCCCCCAAATCTTCAAACGAAAACCCAAACGTACGATCCTTGATCGCCATCGTTCCAGCTTTCGCATCCAATCCCGATGGCTTCACAAACGAAAAATTTTCAGGCTGCGGGTATTTATTGAAATACATTGAGCCACCTCTCCATATCTGCAATCCACATCATCATCTCCTTCACAACAAGGACACAACTTCGCAGAGCGCACTAAAAATGGTTAACAATCTGTCAGCCCCACACAGAGCCGATCAGCGCACGTAATGAGCAAACCTCATCCTGCCAAGTGTCGTGGGTGGTCGGCACGACACCGGTAAACAACGTGCTCAACTAACTTGGTAACTTGGGTCCACTATTTCTCAGCCGCCCATTCCGGCGACCATCTTTAAGAGCTAATTGCGATACAACACAAACGCTCAAAGGATACGAATTGTAATCATATAGACCCATCAATCCAAACCAACCCACTCATGCCTCCGCAAACCTCACGCTCCATAGCCATTCCTCATCACATCCCAACTTCTCGCCTATCGCGACTAACTAACGATTAGCCGTGCCTCTAATCAAATCAATTTTCACTTTTTGCACACATATCCAGCACATCCTTCCACTCCCTCTAGGCAAAACTGCTTCATAACCGATAATACCCCTGTGAATCCTTTAGCAGATCGTCAACTCAATATCATCGTCCTCGCAGGCGGCCCCGACGCCGAACGCGAAGTCTCTCTCATGTCAGGTGAGCAAGTCGCCGCCGCCCTCACAACCGCCGGCCACAACGTCCAGATCCACGATATCACCCCCGATGATCACTCCGCCATCGACGCATTCCATCAAACCAGCTGCGATCTCATTTTCCCCATCCTTCACGGCAAGTGGGGCGAGGGGGGCGAACTCCAACACCTCCTCGAATCACACAACATCCCCTTCGTAGGCTCAACCGCCCTCGCATCACGTATCTGCATGGACAAGCAGCAAACCAAACTCATCCTTCAGGATCAAAATATCCCGACTCCTACCTTTCAGGTTCTCCGCGAGTCCGATCCCTCAACCTTAACCGTCCCCGTCGTCGTCAAACCAGTCGATGAAGGCTCATCCATAGACCTCTTCATCTGCCGCACACAACACGAACTCGACGAAGCTCGCCATCTGCTTCACAAAAAACACACACGCCTCATGGTCGAGCAATTCATTCAAGGCCGCGAACTAACGGTCGGCATTATCCCATCCCCACAAAACCCAACCCAATACCAACCCCTCCCCATCCTCGAGATTAAACCCGCCACAGAATTCTACGACTACCAAGCCAAGTACATCCGTGACGACACCGTCTACACCTTCGATACGGGCCTCACCCCACAACTTTCTTCAGAAATCCAAAACCTCGCCCAACGCGCCCACCTTGAACTCGGTGCTCGCCACTTCTCGCGCGTCGACTTTATCTTTGCCGGCGATGGCACCCCATACATCCTCGAAATCAACACCATCCCTGGCTGCACCACCCACTCCCTTCTCCCCATGGCCGCCAACCACTTCGGCCTCCCATTCCCCCAACTCACCAACCTCCTCGCCCAAACAGCCCTCCACCAACTGGTCTAATATCTCAAAAACACATCCCTTTCCCTCAATCTTGAACCTATCCAATTATCACTGCGCACAAGCCAACGATACGTTCAAGTGAAACAACCCCACACACCATCGACATATCCTAAAAACATGTCGATAAAACACTATTCATTAAGCATATTCTTTCTGCCAATCCCAACCCCCATCCTTTATAATCCACCCATGACCACTTCCGAGCAGCAACACATCGCATTAACCAACTTCGCTCAAATCGCTCAAGTCTACTGCACTTTCATCGATTCACTCGAACATACCAAGCCACCCAAACTCTATTCCCAACTCGAATCCCTCCTCATCAAACTTCATACAGCCATCCTCCCCATCCGCCCTTTGCTTGGCGACGTCGAGCACGACCATCTCGATATGACCCATGAGCAAAGAAAAAACATCGCTCAAATCATCGCCAATGCGGTTGCAGCAGAGACCCACCAGCTAATGGATGACTTTGAATCTCTCGGTGGCCATGAAGACTACATCCGTCGAATAAACATGTTCTGGGATGATCTTAACGACATCTACAGCGATCTCGCCGATGGCCTCGCACGCTGGAACCTAGGCACACAAGATGCTCACGACGACGCGCAATGGGTATGGCGCCGCGGCTTCGAAATACATTGGGGCGAGCATCTCACCCGAGCCGCTCAAACCATCCACGAAATCCGCTATACCCTCCACCTCGACTAGCTTACCGCCAAACCAATTGCTGAATCACATCAGTCGTCCGTGCTTTATCTGTTCATAGACTTCTTTTACGAAGCCTGTCTATCACGCAATAAACCGCTAATAAAATCCACCGTTAACGTTTATCCGCTCTTCCCCTCACGATTCACTTCCCTATAACCGACCGCTTCTTGCAATTTCATCTATATCACTCACAGCACAATAAATTTCTCTTCCCCAAAAGATAGTCACGTGTTATAATCAATGAAACAGTTTCATACACAGATTCATTAACCCGGATTTACAACATAATCTCACCATTCAAATTACATGTAAGTGTTTGTAATCAATATGTTTAATAAGTCATTGAATGGCAATGTAAGGGGATATAAACGAATGCCAAATTTGAAAACCATTAAAAGAACCCTATCAACACTTGCTGCAATCAGCCTTCTGACAACCGCCCACGCAGACTACTGGACACTCACTCAGTCCGACGAATTCAACGGCTCTGCCATCGACTCCAGCTTCTGGAATGTTCGTGACCAAGGCTATTGGCACAACAACGAACTCCAATACTACTCACCTTCACAAGCCTACATCGACAACGGCCACCTCCAGATCAAAGCCGAAAACAAAACCGTTCCCGGTTACGCTCACCCCTACATCTCCGCTCGTCTCGAATCCAAACCCACTCAGGCCTATGGTAAATTTGAAGTCCGCGCAAAAATCCCAACAACCAAAGGCATTTGGCCCGCTATCTGGCTCGTCCCCACTGACACATGGACCTACCCCTGGCCAACTGGCGGCGAAATCGACATCATGGAACACCGTGGCTCCACACCATGGAAAATCACCTCCGCATACCACCACGGCAACGTTCCCAATCAACCAACCTCATTCGCAACCGAATACACATCACCCACAACACCTTGGCCTGATGCATTCCACACATACACCGCTGAATGGTCTCCACACGCAATCCGCTACTACGTTGACGGCATCAATCACTACACCATTACAAACCAACAAGCCAACATCGCCTCAGCTCCCATGTCACTCATCCTCAACGTCGCTATCGGCGGCGACTTCGACGGTAACCCCGATCACACCACCCAATTCCCTCAATACATGACCGTTGACTATGTTCGCTTCTACGAATGGACCAAGTCAGGTTTGCATACCTTCAATAACGGTAACTTCGAATCCGGCATCAATGATTGGACTATCACCGGCAACGCATACCACCACCAACACGATCTCTCTACCACACCCAAACAAACCGCCTATGAAGGCACCGGCCATCACGCCATGAAACTTTTTGGTTTCGCAGACACCGAAATCTCACAAAACCTCATCACCGTAATGCCCAACACCACTTACACCCTCTCTGCATCCGCTCGTACCAACTACGATGACTCAATCGCAGGCACCGATAATATCGTAGGTATGTATGTCAACTTATTTGATCGTTTCGATCAACTCATCAAATCCGAATGGGTCAATGTTCTTGATGGTAACTCAACACAAGAAGTATGGTTCACAGAACAGCTCTTAATCTCAACGCCTGCCAACGCCTCCTACGCGCAAGTAGGCGTTAAATTCCTCAATCCTTCATGGCAGGGCGGTGCAGTCTGGGTCGATAACATTGCATTCCACACACCCGAACCATCATCACTCATCCTTCTCTCATCAGCTTCATTACTCATTCTTCGCCGCAAGCGTTTAACAATACACTAGTACGCCTAACCATAAGTTAGATGAAACGAGATTGAAAAACCTCCATTGGCGCTTCGCTCTATCGTGCGATGTGCCAATGGTTTTTCTTTTCATATAACGACTACATCACCAACCCCTGTTCCATTAGTAACCGTCTTAGCCTCGCCCGACCATTCCACTCCAACAACTCCAACGGCATCGCTGCACGCACATCGCACATCCCCATCATCCCCAACGCACATTTAAGCGATTTCACAGCCTCATTAATCCCAATCTCTCCCTCACCATATAACTGTGCCGTCATCTCGACCAACTGTTTATGCAGCAATTTCGCCTTGTCATGATTCTCTCGATTTACCGCAGCAAACAAATCCGCATACACACGTGGCAATATATTCGCACCGCCCGGCACACCACCATCAGCCCCCGCCACTAACGCTGGATACAGCAGCACATCCGGCCCAACCAATATCACCACATCCTCCCGCTCATCTTTCACACGAATTACCTTCTCTAAAAACGTCATATCACCCGACGAATCCTTCATCCCAATCACATTCGGATGATCAAACAATTCACTTACCACTTCTTCATTTAACTTATTCCCCGTCAGCCCCGGATAGTGATACACCATCATCGGCAGCTCCGACTGATCCGCCAACCTTTCCAAACTCTTACCCAGTACCGACTCTCTAACCTTGTAATAGAACGGCCCCGCGCACAATACCGCATCCGCACCACACTCACTCGCCCACTCAACCATCTCAAGCGAATCTTCTTCCGAACAATCCATCACTCCCACAATCACAGGCACACCACCTCGCAACCCACTACATACCTCAACCCCTCGCCGAACGACTTCCTTCTTCACTTCCTTCGCAAGCGATACATTCTCACCAGTAGATCCCAACAATAACACGCTATCCACCCCACCACGTATGACATGTCCCAACACCCGCTTCAGCCCACTCACATCAACACCGCACCCCGCATCCAACGGCGTGATCAACGGCACCATAATCCCACGAAATATCGCTCTTTCACTCGACATTGCTTATCCCCATGCAGCAAGTTGCATCAATGTTTGCCGTGTACCCAAACAAAATACACAGCAGCCAATCAATCTCATTCGCGATGGTGATAAAACGACCTACTTGTCACCGCGGTAGTAACTCACACAACACGCTTTTAAAAATCAACATTTGCTACTAATCTTATCGCCTTCAACCCCAAAACCTCGCCACCATTTCCCCTCATATCACTCACCATTACCTACCATCATCATCCATTCATCACCTCTCCCAAACAAAAAACGCAAGCCAAATTGACCTGCGTCTCCATCTTCTCTGTGTCACATCTTCATCACTATGACTCAGAATCTATTCAACGTATTTTGTATATCCCCAGTCCCTCTCATCTCAATTCCATAACTGCTTTGATCGAATTTCAGATTCACGCTCCAAATCTCAACAGTCTTTACGCCCTGCTGTGCCAACCCACGAAGCATCTGATCATTCAGCACTTTACGCATGTTTATCACCTTCTCCGATGTCGAAACCTCAATCCCCTGTTTCTCCAAAGGCGATTTCCCCCAAACAATATCAAAGCCAGCCGTCGTTCTTAGCACCACCCTCGTGCGGCCCGAATTATCAGCCTCACTTACATCCACCATATCAATCATCTTCGAGCCATTTTCATGACGCAATACTTCAGCCACCGATAACCCCGCCATCAAACTCGAATCTTCCCAACGCTCACCAACTTCAACATACCCACTTCTCACACCACTAATCACAGGAAACTGCGGATACAAACGCACCTGATGTTCCTGCAACAAAATCGGCAGCACAACGCCCTTGCTATCCACCGCACGATAACCATGCATCGTCGGCACAAGCGCCATCGGCTCACGATAACTCGCTTCAACTAAAATCCGCCCATTCTTCAATCTTCTCAACCCCGTTAGCTCATCCACCCAACTGATATCTGAAACCAAACCAGCAGCACGCTGCAATCGCATCCCATCAAGCGGGTTCGGCAACTCTTCATTTCTCGGACACACACTCTCCGCAACCGCCACACACATCTCATCAATGATCCACTGGTTCTCGCGTTCCAGCATCCATTCAGGCACCCCTGCCAGAAGCACATCTTCAGGATAAATCTCCCTCGCCCACTCACGCTTCGCGTAATCCGTCACACCTTTCTCAATGTATCGCCACCCAACAACCATACCCATCACCAGCGCAACCCAACCCAATACCTGCAACCCAACCATCGTCCGTTGCGGGTCCCATTTCGCAGACGTACCACCACCCAGGCGGCCGCCCTTCTTTGAAGCAGCCTTCTTCTTACTCCCACCCTTTACAGATTCGCGTGTCAGAAACCAGCCCATGCCAACTCCATTTACCGTTCGTCTCTAAATTCCATATCAATACGTGAAAGCAAAATCACTTCTCACGCTAATCCCCCCTCAATCCAAGCACACCCATATCCCACCACCTCATTTATCGGCAATCACATCCCATAACCAACACCTATCCCCCACCTCCCATTACTGCCGCCCCCACAATTATCAGCTCACACTTTTATCAGACCTCCCACTCACTTCCCACCCCATTCACCACCTTTCGCGCTAAATCCCCAACCATTCACCACCCTCTCCCCATTCCTTGCCCAATTAGCCGCAAGATCCCATTCCAAACTTCAATACTCCCACGACATCCCCATTCTTCAATCAACGATACGTTTTAGTGCAACAATTCAACCAATAGCCAGCTAGCCACGCTCACTCTTCACAATTAAAAACGCCGCTCTCTAAAGAGAACGACGTTCATTCTGATTCGTATTCAGCCGCAACTTACACCGCGACTTCTTCCTCAACCTCCTCACCACTTTTCGCAAACGCCTTCATCACTCGCGTCTTCTCAACCGCAGGCGTCATCAACGAAACTATCGGCACCACAAACACCGGCACGATCATCGCCACACTCGCTCCCACTGGCAACGTTAGTGACGTAAACATAAACACATAACCTGCACACGCTAAACCGCTCAACATTCCCGCATAAGCGCCCAGCTTCGTGGTCTTCTTCCAGAATAAAGCATAGATAAGTACACCCATAAACGCCCCCGCCGTCGCGCCCCAGCTATACGAAACCAGCTTCACAATATACGAAAACTTATTAAGCGCAATTATGCAGCTCGCTGCCACAAATACCGCACTCATCAATCGCATCAATCCCAAACCACCCTTTGCTTCAGCTTTCTTCATCACACCCACAACATCCACCACCACCGCACTCGCGCTCGTCATTACAAGCGCCGCCAGCGTCGACATACTTGCACTGAACATCAGCAGCAGAATCACAGCCAGCAACCACTCCGGCAACTCATTATGCAATAGCTGCGGAATCATCGAATCCCAAGCCGGTCCATTCTCACCCATAATCGGCTTATCAAAAAACATGTGCAGCATACTCCCCGTGATAAATGCAGCACTACCTACCACCGCTGCAAACATCGCCGTTGCAATCCCACCCTTCACAAACATCCCCTCATCCTTCACAGCAAAAAACTTCTGCGACATCTGAGGCAAACCCCACGTCCCAAAACTCGTCATGAATACCAAACCAATCAACGACAACCAACTCGGCTGAGCATTCTTCGGCACATGCGATACATACGCATCCTGCAACGCGCGATACACACCTCCCAGACCATTCACTTCACCTTCACCACCACCAACGATCGGCATCCCACTCACCTTCATGACCAGCACCCCAATCAATAATGCTGAACCCACCAACATCACCAATCCCAAAACAAAATCGATCAGCGATACCGCAAAGTACCCGCCCAATACCAAGTAAAACGCAGTCACAATCGCCATCCCAATCACCGCATAACGATAATCCATCCCGAACACCAACCCAAACATCTCGCCCAATCCCTTATATACACTCGCGCTATAAGGCAGCAAAAAGATAAACACCACACATGCCGCCAAAACTCTCAACCCCTGACTTCCAAATCGCTCAGACAAAAACGCAGGTACCGTCAACGCGCCCAGATTATGGCTCATCCTTCTTGCCCTGGCCCCCAAAATCAGCCAAGCACCAAGCGAACCAATAAAAGCGTTACCCACCGTAATCCATAGACTGCTCAAGCCAAAGTTCCAACCAACCTTCCCAGCAAATCCAATAAACAACACAGCTGAAAAATACGCCGTCCCAAACGACAACGCGCTCATCCAAGGCCCAATCCCTCTCCCACCCAACACATAATCATCCACACTCTGCGTTTTCTTTAAACCCCAAATTCCAATACCAAACATCAGACACAAAAAAACTAAAAACAAGGCGATTGCAAACACGGCTCAACTTCCCTTCAGAAATACATCTACGAATGACAAAACAAGCTTCAATACAAAAACATGATCACCCCTTCACCCTACATTGCCCTCTCAACTCTCAATTCGGATCAAAAGTATATCATATCTTTTGATCGAGCACGCACGATATCCATACCACTTCGCGATAAAATAAACCTTTATTTGCCCATTCAAACGTACGTACCATATAAAAAACGCCGCCCATAAAAGAACGACGTTCATATCAATTTTCATTTACGCCAACTCAAGTAGCCGCGGGCTGACAGCCCGCCGGTCTTACACCGCTGCCTCTTCTACTACCTCATCCTTGACCTCTTCACTTACTTTCCCACTCGCAAACGCTCTCATCACACGCGCTTTCTCAACCCCCGGCGTCATCAACGACACCACCGGCACCACAAGCAATGGCACAATCATCGCCACGCTCGCCCCCACCGGCAATCTCAAACTCGTAAACTTAAACACATAACCAGCAACCAACAACCCGCTCAACATCCCCGCATAAGCGCCCAACTTCGTCGTCCCCTTCCAGAAGAACGCATAGATCATCACACCCATAAACGCCCCCGCCGTCGCTCCCCAACTATATGAAATCAAGTTCACAATATACGTAAACTCGCTCAACGCGATCACGCAGCTCACCGCCACAAACACCGCACTCATAATTCGCATCAATCCCAAGCCGCCCTTCTTTTCACATTTCTTCATCGCGCCAATCACATCCACAGATACCGCACTCGCGCTCGTCATCACAAGCGCCGCCAGCGTTGACATACTCGCACTAAACATCAGCAGCAGAATCACCGCCAGCAACCACTCCGGCAACTCATTGTGCAATAACTGAGGCACCATCGCATCCCACTTCGGAACCATCTTCTCAACACCTTCAACAACCTTCATGACCATAATCGGCTTCGCAAAAAACATATGCAGCAAACTACCCATGAAGTACGCCACCCCACCAATCACACCCGCAAACAAGCACGTCGCAATACCACCCTTTACAAACATCCCCTCATCCTTCACCGCAAAAAACTTCTGCGACATTTGTGGCAAACCCCACGTCCCAAAGCTCGTCATAAACACCAAACCACCCAACAACAACCACCCCGGCTGTTTACCCGCCGGCACATGCGATTCATAAGCGCCTTGAACAGCATTCAAAACACCACCCAATCCACCAACGCCTTCCATCCCTCCCACCTTCATCACCAGCAAACCAATCATCAGCGTCGATCCCACCAGCATCACGATCCCTAAAATAAAGTCGATCAGCGATACCGCAAAATACCCACCCATAACCAGATAGAACGCCGTCACCACAGCCATCCCAATCACCGCATACTGATAGTCCAGCCCAAACACCAAACTAAACATCTCGCCCAATCCCTTATAAACACTCGCGCTATATGGAATCAGAAAGATAAACACCACACACGCCGCCAATATCCGCAACCCCTGACTCCCAAACCGTTCCGCCAAAAAGCTTGGCACCGTCATCACATTCAAATTATGACTCATTCGCCTCGCACGCGCACCCAGCACCAGCCACGCGCCCAGCGATCCAATCACCGCATTACCCACAGCAATCCATAGACCGCTGAGCCCAAATCCCCAACCAATCTTCCCTGCAAACCCAATGAACAGCACCGCCGAAAAATACGCCGTACCAAACGAGAGCGCACTCATCCAAGGCCCAATCCCTCTTCCACCCAAAACATAATCATCAACGCTCCGCGTCTTCTTCATCCCCCAAAGCCCAATCCCAAACATCAAACACAGAAACACGCAGAAAAGTACGATTGCAAACACGATCCATTTCCCTTCATTACCAACAACAGACACGCACAGAAACGCAGGCAATTTCGAAACATGATCCCCCAACCACCGCCGTCACCCGCCCATACAAATCCCAATCCCCCTCAATCTCTTTTCCCCCAAATCTAACTGCCGGGGGCCGAGCGAGTATACCACAACATAAGACCAATACATCCTTTGTATAGCCTTTTCTCATCCTATGACCCTGAAATTCATGCCCTTCTGCTACGTCTATTACAATAGATCAACTGTCCAAGCACCCTCATCCCCTTTTCCGAGGAGCCCACCATGTCAGATCAGTCAGCCAATAACCCATCCCCCCGCCGCCGGCCCGGATGTCTCGGCTGCCTCTTCCGACTCTTCATCCTTCTCATCTTCGCGCTCGTCGCCATCTACTTCGCTTGGCATTACTACCTCGACTCAAAAATCGAAAAACGCATCGCCCAACTCCGCCAAACCCAACCCATCCTCACCTCGCAGGACATCACCGACCACTTCGCCTCCCTCCAAGGCCCAAACCTCACCCCATACCTCCAACAACAAATCGACCTCATCCGCACACAACACACCAAATACAAAAAAGACCACAACCTCAAACGAAGTAAAAACTTATACCCCGAAATAACCCCACAGGTCCGCGCCACCACCATCTTCCCATTCCTCGATCGCCAGATCCCCACCAACTTCTACCTCCTCAATCAATCCCCACCCGAGCCCCTCATCACCGCTGCTCGCAACTACCTCAGCACCCAAAACCAGAACATCCACGCGCTCTTCACCCTCCCCGAGCACGCCACCTCATTTTGGCCAGCCGACTACACCCAAGGCATCGAAACCCTTCTCCCTCATATTGGCCAGATCCGCGAAACCGTGCAGCACCTCGCTCTCTATCATTGGCTCGCCGTTCACGAAAACCGCCCCGATGACGCTGTCCTCGCGCTCACCGCCATCCGCAAACTTGCCGACTCGCTCACTTCCGAGCCAAGTCTGATCGCCCAACTCTTCCGTGTCCGCCTTCACGCCCAACTAAACGACGCCATCACCCTCGGCCTCAATCATCGCGTCTACACCGACACCCAACTTCAAGCTCTCTACAAAATCGCCGCACCCATCAACATTCAGCAATCCCTCATCCTCGGCATCCAAGGCGAAAACGCCATGGCACTCACATTCTTCCAGACGCTTCACCAAAAACCTGAACTCCTCCCCATGCTCAGTGAGCGCTTCTCAGAAAAGCTCAGCCCCGCGCTCGTCTTCATCTACCATCATCTCGGCCTCCTCAAGCTCAACACCCTCAAACATCTCGAACTCTCCCAAATCTCCATCTATCAACTCCAACAACCGCACCCCGACCTCTCACTTCAAGCCACCCAAACCAACCTCCTCCCCAAACCAATCTATTGGCCCCTCCAATTTCTCACCCCTTCACTCTCCGCCGGACAACGCACCATCACCACCTCCCATCAGCAAAGCATCACCGTCCAACTCGCCATCGCCGTGCAGCGATACTCCCTCGCCAACACCGACCCCACCCTCCCACTTCACCATTCACTCCCCGATGCACTCCCACAACTCGTTCCGACCTATATCCCTTCAGTCCCCAAGGACCCATACTCCTATCTCGACCCCACCATCCATCCTGAAAACCAGTACAAATACATTCACTCCGATCATGGCTACCTCATCTACACCCCTGGCAACGATCAGAACGACAACCAGGGCGACGCCTACACCCTCGACGGTGAACTCGGCCTCGGCAGTAACGACGGCACCGACATCGTCACCCCCATCTCATTCCCCAACAAAAACATCCTCCTCGAGCAGCACCCCTACGCCACCAAAGCTCATCTCAAAAAACTCAACACCAAACTCACCAACTACAAACTCCGCATCGACCCCACTCTCCATGAAGACTTAGCTGAGCAGGACCCCGACGACAATGACCCAGACCAGTAACCCCAACAAACAAACCCAAAACTAAATAGCCCAAACCCCTCACTCACTCACATCCCCACCTCATCACACATTTCCCATTCACGCTTCCCACCTCACTCTCTACAATGCGCATCACCCAAAACACACCCCCACACTCCAAAAAACCAAACCATATACCAGCTATCTAATCAAGAGTTAGACCGCCCTTTACGCCTGATTAAGAGCCTTACCCATGCCCACGCAAACTGATGAAAACTCAATTTCCAATACAGCCGCACCTTCGCAACCTGCAACCATCACTCAATCAATCGCCCCTCATCAACTCACCTACATCCAGCTCTGGCGTCTCCGCCTCCGCTTCCTCACCGCTCCGCTTCGCTTTTGCTGGAAATACAAAGTCGCATCCTTCATCACCATCGCCGTCTTCCTCTTCACCATCGTCTTCACCTACTTCGCCTGGCATCTTTACCTCGACAACCAACTCGAATCCAACTTCGACCGTCTCCGCGCTAGCAGCATACCCATCACCCTAAGCGAAACCCAACAGCAATACACCACCAACTCACCCGACGCCGCCAATTACTACATCTCCTACATCAACGCCCTCGGCGACGCCGAAGATCAGTTGCGCCAAACCACCGTCGCCCAATCTGACACAATCTTCGACGAGATCCCATACTCCTCCGACTACCTCGACTACTACAGCCCACTTCCTTTCATCTCCTTCACACCTGTCCCCGAAGATTGGTATGCCCTCAACCAACTCCCCCCAGAACAACTCACCTACGCTGCCAAAACTTTCCTCAACGACATCAAATCCGACCTTGATGCACTCCACAACGTCCCCGACTTCACCACCTGCCAATGGCCCGTCGATTTCTCAACTGGCATCGAATCCTACAACACACAAGCCCACAACATCCGCGCATCTTGCAGAATCCTATCTCTACAAGCTTGGCTCGCCACAACCGAAAAACGCTACGACGATGCTATCAACTCACTCACCGCAATCCGCAAACTCGCCGACTCACTCAACAACGCACCCGACATCATCCAGCCCCTCACACGTTGCTCCGTCCTCTCACTTCTATTCGAACCAGCCGCCCGCCTCATTCGCACCAACCAACTCACCGACGCTCAACTTCAGCAACTCGCAGCCATCACAACACCACACAACCTCAACGACACCCTCATCAAAATCGTTCATTACAACCGAGCAATCATCTATTGGGCGATCGACCTCTACGAAAATTCTTCCATCCCACAAAGCTTCCGTAGCTACGACCCCGATTTACTCCTCTTTCCACCCATCAACCGTCCGCTAGGCCTCTTCAAACTCGAACGCCTCTACAACATCCAAATCACCGATGCTGCCGAAAACGACATCAAAAACAAAAAATACGATCTCCCCACCTTCAATAAACTCATCGACAACACCCCCAATTACTACGCCCTCACTTACAAGATGACCGCATACCACCATAACCACAACGGTCAAATCTTCAGCCTCTCAAACGATCAACTCAACCTCTTGCAACTCGCCATTGCCTCACAACGCTACTACCTCGCAAACAACGCCTACCCACAATCTTTCGCACAACTCGCCCCAACCTTCATCCCTCAAATCCCCATCGACCAATACAATCAATCACCTTACCAATACATCAACAACGACCTCGGCATCATCATCTACGCCATCGGCAAAGACCAGATCGACGACAAAGCACTTCCCTACACCCTCAACAGCACCATCTCAACGCAAGGCTCCGAAAACACCGACATCGTCATCGACATCACACTCCCAAATGCTCCCCAATCCATCCTCTCACACCGCTTCCCCACACAACATCAAGCATTCCTCGACGCAACTAAAGAATATCACGACCACTACAGCAAACGCATCGAAATCTTCGAACAATACCTGGCTGGCAAAGAACTCACCGAAGAAGAACGTGATCTTTTCGACTCATCCTTTCGTTAATTCAACTCTATTACACGATTAGATGGCCAATATTTCCGCGAGCAACATCATGACCACCAACACCGACAAACCATCTTTCAATACCGTCACCCCCTCGCAACCTCATTCCCAATCTTACGCCGAGCTTTGGCGTTATCGCCTCAAACATCACCGTCGTCGTTACATCATCTTCATCCTCACGCCCTTCCTCCTCTTCACACTCTATCTCCTCACTCACCTCACCTTCTACATTCGCGCCAACATCGCCCACAACAATTTCATGGCTGGCAAAACCCCTCAACAAATCATCAACGCGCACAACGCAACCCCAAAATCTGATCGCGCTAAACGCCTCATCACCCTCCTCGAAACACTCGACGAAACTTCCCTCACGATGGACCCAATCGATCCCAACGACCCCATGTCAATGGGGCAGCAGCGCATCCAAGTACTCAACACCGCAACCAACATCGTCAGCCTCATGCAAGCAGCAGAACCTGTACCACAAGAAAAAATCGATCTCGTCAACAACTACATCAAAAAGCACCAAGCCGAAATCAACGCGCTTAAAGTATATCGCGACCTTGGCCCAGTCCCTCTTCCAATCAAGCAACACGCATTCAATACCTATGGCATCTTCATCCACCTCGAAACCATACGTCTTCGTATCACCCTAAACCTTCAGCAACGCAACGCTCAAGCAGTCTTCGACGATCTACTCCTACTAACCCAAATCAAAAGCTTCAGCTCGCAAACTCCCTCAATCGAAATCTTAGAAAACAGAGCCGATGTAATCGCGCATTTGGGTTACGCCCTCAAAATCACCCTCATTCAGGAACTCCTAAACAAGTCACAACTCAAAACCCTTCAGGATGCAATCAAAAAACATCCCCTCAACCTCAAGACCACCCTCATTGATGCGTACCGTATCACAACCCAGCAATTCCTTCTTCAAACCAATCAGACGCTAACGCAACAACACAATAACGGGCTTCCCAAATTTACCACCTACTACGGCTTATACGCGCGTAACTACACCTTCGTCAAAGAACTCGATCACCTCGCGTTCTATCAGCTTCAACAGGATTTTCTCACACAACTCAACCTCAACATTCCCTACAACAAACTTTGGAGTATCTACAACACAGCACTCAAAGCTGAACCAGAAATGTACTACCTCACAAGATACTCCAAAAGCAATATCGATAACCTCTACCACATCTTGCTCAATGAAAATCAACTCGACCTCATGCGCTTCCAAATCGCAAGGCAGCTCTACTACCTCGACCACAACAAATTCCCCAACAACCTCTCCGAACTCGTCCCCGACTACATCGAAAAAATCCCACAATAACTAATCACTGATTAGACGCTCCACATCTGACACCTCAAGCCTTGCAATTCTCATTCCTGCAAACACGCATCAATTTCATACATCCATCCACCCATTCTCAGCTATACTGTCCTCAATCAATTCGACTTCTAACGACAGGGCAAGACCATGCAATCGAAAACGACCTCACCGCAAGAATCCACCGACGCCTCCTCACAATCCAAATCAGATAAAAAATCCAAATCGCGACTCTACCGCGTCCTCAGATTCTGCATCATCTTCATTGCCTGCAATATCCTCCTCGTCATCATCGCCATCTTCGCCTGGCACAACCATCTCAACAACAAAGTTGCTCAAGCATTCGCGCCCTACCAGTCCAAAAACATTCCGCTCAATCTGCAGCAAATCGACGACAACTACCAAACCCCATTCACAGGCTTCAACGCCCCCGACCACTACCTCCCCATCTTCCATCAACTGCAAAAAATACACACAGATAACGACGTAGACCTCGAAGACCTCTCAGATCAGGAGCTCATCGACGCAACTCGCAAAGCTGCTCCATTCGTTGACTACATCGTCCCCACAGATTGGCACACTCGAAACATCACGCCACCCGATTACCTCTACGCCGCCTCACACGCTTACCTCCAAAATATTCAACCACACCTCGACAAACTCACTAACACCCCTCAATTCGCAGGCTCACGTTACTCCGCCGACTTTACCCTTGGCATCCAAACAAAACTCCCGCACCTCGGCAGCATCCGTCACGCAACAAAAACCCTCTCCCTCATGCACTGGCTTGCCGTCTACGAAAACCGCCCCAACGATTCCGTTAACGCGCTGGTCGCTATTCACAAGTTAGCCGAGTCACTAAAAGATGAACCCATGTTCATCTCACAACTGATTCGCATCGCTGTACATTCAAAGATCATCGACAACATCGAGTTCGCACTCTCACGTCACATCTACAACGATGCCCAGCTACAACAACTACAACAACTTACACAATCCATTGATATTAAAGCCGCCATCAATTTATGTTTCACCGCTGAACGCGCCACCGTTCTTCACTACATTAATCTTTTCGATCAAGCCAAACCACTCGAAGCCTTCGGCGGCTTCAACATCTTCCGCATCATCCTCAACAAATACTCAGGTATCTCAAAACTCGAACGCATTTACGTCATCGATCTATTCGGTAAAGCTGAATCAAACATCAAAAATAATAATTGGCAACTCACCGATTACGAACAAAAATTGCGCGATCTCCCAAACTCATTCCTCATGACAGGCTCACTCCTCTCCTCATTTACCTCAGGCTCCAACACATTCACCCGTTACCATCAATACGCACAAACCGCTCAACTCGCTCTCGCCGTTGAACGATACTATCTCGCGCATAGACAACTCCCCACATCAACTGATAATCTCATCCCCACTTACCTCACTCAATTACCATCCGACCTCAGCACCGGCGCCCATTGCTTCTACCGCCCAGCATCCACTGGCTTCATCATCTACACTCCCGGCAACGACCGTGTCGATAATGAAGGTCAACCCTTCTACACCAAAAGCACATATGCAGGCGATATGTTCATCCCCGGCCAAGGTTCACCTTACACCAACACCGACCGAATTTTCGCCGTCACCCTCCCAGACGCACCCCAAAATATCCTCGCCGAACTCTTCCCCAAACAGTATGCCAAATACATGAAACACATCGAAAACGATAAAGAGTTAATCAAATACAACAACTACCTCAAAGGCATCATCGAACCCCAAACCAGTTCGTTCTCATATTTATTAAACGATGATGAAGATGATGAGGCCAAAGAAGAAAACCAAACCGAACCCAAACCTGAAAACGCTAATTAACGATTAGATGATAAATACTTAACCCTCATTACCCTGCCACTAATCAATCGTATATTTTAATAGTCGCAAATTGTCTAATCAACGATACGTTTCAGTGAAACATCTCAACAACAGCCAGCGAGCGTCGCTCACCGTGCTCACACCCTCTCCTCCCAATCGCGCAATGCAATCTACCAGCCAACGACACGCTATAGTGAAACAAATCTCTTGACCCCCACACAAATTTCCATCGACAATACATTTCAATGAAACAACGCACCTATCCAACGTACGCATTTTCCATCCGCGATACGTTTTAGTGACAACAAACCTATCTCCCAATGACCCAATCAACGATATGCTACAACGAAACAATCAAATCACGCACGCATTCTCCAACTTGCGATACGTTCAAGTGAAACAGATTCATTTAAATCATCTCACGTATTCGTTCGTAATACGTTCCAATGAAACAACAGATCCCTCTCACGCTCGTATTTTCAGTTCGCGATACGTTATAGTGAAAGCAAACCCACCACCGCTCAATGACCCAGCCGACGATACGTTAAAGTGAAACATTATTGTTAACGTCTCACGATCTCACGCACATCCCCAATTCACTCACCCACGAACAACCACCCGCACGCTACGTGCCACGCGCCACTACCACCACCCTTGTCACTCTCGCCACCACAACAACAAACACCTCCGCCTCTTCCTCGTCACTACCCAATAATAAATGTGGCCACCCAAATCGCGAAATCACACAAAGAACATCACCCATTAGTAAAACTCGCGCGCACGATTTGATATTCACTGCTCATTTATCGCGCTAAACTGACTCGTTTTTATTGATTACAAACCATTCCTGCTTATTTCTAACCCAAAACCGCCTAAAACCAGTAAACCTCACCAAATCTTTCACCCCTACCTGCGCGCACAATTCAATACCACCAACTAGAGAACTAACTAGTTGTCTAATCAAAGGTTAGATGTAACTGCTCACACGCCCAAATTAAACCCAATTCAAAACGCGCGCACAAACGTGCATGCTGCGCCACTCGAAACCTATGAAAAAAGACCTCAATCGAGGCCTTGTTTAACGTTTAACTAAATCACAATCGTTTTATTTTCAGCAACCAATAAAAAACGAGACCCGAATCGAGTCTCGTTCATGAATCTTCATTTTTATGCTAATCAGCGATTAGGCGTTGTACGTCACATTGCGAACAGCTTCAATGATCTTACGAGCATTCGGCAGCATTTCCTGCTCCATCGTTCTGTTATACGGAGCAGGTACATCGTCATTGTTCACGCGGATGATTGAGTTATCCAAATCATCGAAGCAGCGTTCGTAAACCTGTGATGCAATTTCACTTGCAACACTCGCAAACGGCCACGACTGGTCAACAACCACACAATAATTCGTTTTACGCACTGAGTTTACAATCGTCTCAATATCCAGTGGACGATACGTACGCACATCAATCACTTCGATATCAATGCCTTCTTTTTCAAGCTGTTCCGCAGCTTCAAGTGCAAAGTGCACCGGACGACCTGCAGTGACAATCGTGCAATCCGCGCCAGCTTTTTTAATGTCCGCTTTGCCGAAGTCGATCACGAAGTTGTCATCTTCTTCAAATGTTGGCGGCGCCCACTTACCATTCGCGAGGTAACGTGAGAAGTCTTTGTCGCCACGTGCGCCCATGCCGAGCATGCGTTCTGATTCGAGATAGAAGACTGGGTCTTCGTCACGGATCGCAGCTTTTAACATGCCTTTTGCATCGCGTGGTGTTGATGGGACAGCGAGTTTTAAGCCGGGAACGGATGAGAACATTGATTCAACACACCATGAGTGAGTTGAACCGAGTTGACCGCCTGCGCCGTTGTTGCCGCGGAAGACTGCGGGGCAGCCGAATTGTCCGCCGGACATATAGAGCATTTTTGGTGCGTTGTTGATGATCTGGTCGGCTGCGACGAGGCAGAATGACCAGGACATGAATTCGATGATAGGTCGGAGGCCGTACATAGCGGCGCCGACGCCGAGACCGGCGAAGCCAGTTTCGGAGATTGGTGAGTCGATGATGCGGCGTGCGCCGAACTCTTCGACCATGCCTTGCGACACTTTGTATGCACCGTTGTATTCGGCGACTTCTTCCCCCATGAGGAAGATGCGATCATCTGTGCGCATTTCTTCCTGCATTGCTTCGCGTAAAGCTTCTCTGTATTGAACATTCCGCATGATTGCGTATCCATTTATGATTGCGAGACGGATATTGTTGTTGTATTAGTCTCGCGGTTGTTCTATTTGATAGTTAGACACGTGAGGGATTGATTATTCGCCGAGGTCTTTGCCTTTGAGCATTTCGGGGAGTTCGCCCTTTTTGTATGGGCCGTATGGGTTGACGTAAATGTCGGTGAAGAGTTCCTCTTGTGGCATGTCTGGTGATTCGTTGGCGTATTTGACTGCTGCTTGTGCTTCAGCTTTTGCTGCCTTGTCGAACTCGTCAATTTGATCTTGAGTTGAGATGTTCTTCTCGATGAGAAGATTGACCAGACGGTTGATTGGGTCTAACTCTTGCTTAGCTTCGACCTCTTCCTTGGCACGATACTTTTGCGGGTCACTCATGGAGTGGCCTTTGTATCGGTATGTTTTGACGTTCATGAAACATGGGCCGTTGGCTTCACCTTCACGTTTGTATGAAGGGATCATGCCGCGTTCCCATTGAGGGTTTTTGGCGTTACGTGTTTTATCGACTTCACGTTTGAAAGTGGTGTAGACGTCGAGGACGTCGAGGCCGTCACATTCGGCGTATCGCATGCCGTAGGCTTCGGCTTTGGCGCGAAGATCGTTCGCCATTGCGGTGCCACGGTTGATGTGAGTACCCATTGAGTATGAATTGTTTTCAAGTACGAAGATGATTGGGAGGTTCCAGATGGCAGCAAGGTTCATTGCTTCATGGAACGCGCCTTGGTTGACGGCACCGTCGCCGAGATAGCAGAGGGTGACGTTATCTTTCTTTTCGTATTGTGATGCGAAGGCGAGGCCGGTACCGAGTGGGCATTGACCACCGACGATGGCGTGTCCGCCATACATGTGGTGTTCTTTATCGAAGAAGTGCATGGAGCCACCTTTGCCTTTTGAGCAGCCGGTGACTTTGCCGAACATTTCGGCCATAGCGTATTTGGGGTCCATACCACGAGCGAGGGCGAAGCCGTGATCGCGGTAAGCGCCGACGATGGGGTCGTCAGATTTAAGAGCGGAGATAGAACCGACAGCAACGGCTTCCTGGCCGATGTAGATGTGGCAGAAGCCGCCGATTTTTTGCTGCATATATGATTGCATGGTCCGCTCTTCGAAACGGCGGATCTGCATCATTGATTTGAGCATGTCGATCAGCTTGTCGTTGGAAAGCTCGGGAGCGATTTGATTCGCTTGAGCTTTGTCCTGTGCTGCTGAACTCATAAACGTTTTCTCGCTTTTTTTGCTTAGAAGCAGTGTAGCTTCGTTCATACCAAAACATCCAGTTTTATAAGCGACTTACGTAGTGACTCATTTGAGAAAGAGTCGTTTGACCTCGGTATTTTGAGTCGGGCTGGCGAGCCCGGTAAGTCATGTTGTAAAGTCGCTTTCGTAACACAGGCGGTCACGTGGTTGTGAGTGATTGAGTTGCGAGCGTAGAGCAAGCGTTTGACTCACGTGATGTTTGTCTTCTCGGTCATTTAAAGCATCTGACGAAATAGATTCTCGTGGGCTGTTGGGCCATTGAGTCAGTATTGACTAGGGATACTGGCCTGCAACTGACGGCGAGTCAGAAGTAATGCAGGTTATTTCGTATGTCAGCTTTTCAAGTATGGGTGATGCGGGAATCGCACATTGGAGTGTGTAACCGTGCTGTACTGCGAGGGTTATTGATTGCTGAAGTCCGAGGTTAGATAACGCGAATAGTGGGTTATCGGTTCGGCTAAAAAGCAAAAAAGCTGCGAAGTAATTCAGGCAGCATGCTCCAAGTTGACAATTGTTCACCATCCCAAGGGGCCACGATGACTGACGCAGACATCGTGGAGAAGAGGTCGGAAGAGTACATGGTGGAGTTGACTGATCGGCAGATTCGTTGCCGAGGTACTGTTCCGAGGATGCGAAAAGCGTGTTTGGAGGCGTTTCGCGTGAGTGAAATTGAGGTCGTTCGACATATATAAGTTTAGAGGGTGAGGAAATACCCAGCAAGCCGAAGTTTTGCCGTAAGGGTTTGTCAGATAAGGAATTCCGTTCTGTGATATGTTAATTTCAACTATTGGAAGAGGATAAAAGTGTCCTGATATGAAAATTTAGATGTCCAAATTAGTGTAATAAAGGGAGTTATGAAATTAAGGGCTACTTATCGGGAACTTATTATCGCGAGTAAAAAAAAGCTGATAAAAATGGGTTATGAAATCCACAGATTGGGGGATGAGCGTGATGAGTCGGTTAGGTATGGGTGGGAAGTCGTGGGGCAGGAAGGGTGATGGCGGGTAAGGGGTGCGTGGTACGGGAGGGTGTTTGGGTGGGATTGGGGGAGGGGGATGTGGGATGAGGTTTGGAGTTTTGAGGCTTCTGCTGCCCGTAGGTCAGCGGCTATCCCCGGAAGTTTGAGTTGTTTCAGTTGAGCGAGTCGGGGGGTGATCAATACAGGAGTATCAATTGTGTATGGGGTGTGGTGTGGGGTTGCGAGAGATTCCGGCGATCGTGGATCGCCGGCTATTGGAGTTGTTGGGCGTTGGAAGAGTTGTGGGGATGAGTGATGAAAAGAAAAGCCACGATGTTGGTCGTGGCTTTGGAAGTTTTGAGTATGAAGTTTTGGGTTTTATGTCTAATTGACGATTAGACTGATCGTTTACGTCGGATCATAAGGGGGAGGGTGGTGAGTGAGAGGAGAACGAGGGAGGTTGGTTCGGGGATTGGAGCTATTGTGAATGATGTGAAGACGTGATTGAGGCCTGTGGTGGGGAAGTTGATGTTGTTGAAGACGCCTAAGCGTGTGATGCCATCATTGCTGAGGTCGTTAGTGGCTGATTCGCCGATCAAGATGGTGTCGCTGAATTGGCTGGAGCTGGTTCTGTTTGGGATGAAGAAGCCATCGGAGATAGTGCCGGTGTGGTTTGTGGTGAAGTATGTGTCGCCGAGTGCAGCGATGATTTGGTTGGCTGCTTCGTTGGGTTTTGCTTCTGCTGCGGTGATTTCTGGGAAAGTTGTTGTGGGTGTGGAGATCCAGAAGGTGGGTGCGCTGCCTGTGGTTGAGTCGGAGAAGTCGAGGTCGGCGTTGGGGTCCCAGATGGCGTTGAATGATGTGTTGTCATGGAAGGTAGCGTTGTAGGTGATGCCGTCGATGAGGATGCCGTTGACACCGATGGCGAGGTTTGGGGTGTTGGGATCGAGGACGACGGTGGCTGCATTTGCAGAGGTTGTGAAAGTGAGTACTGCAATGGCACATAATAATGAAGGTTTAATGATGTTCATGATCTTTCTCCTGTTAAAAGAAGTTGCTGGTTTGAGAATGGTTTGAGTGTTGCTATGGAACCCCATCACGTTGATCTGAAGTTCGTTGCGATATGAATTGCGATTGAAAATGGGTCTACTACTGTTTGCTGCATTGGTATGCATGGGAAGTAATCACGCAACTTCTAGGCTTAACGTTTGCGACGGGTTCTTCGGGAAAGGAGAGGGAGGGATGTGAGAGTGAGGAGTGCGAAGGAGGTTGGTTCTGGGATGACGACGCGTTCGAAGGTTACGTATGAAGCGTCGTAGAGTGCGGAATCTGGAAGGAAGAAGCCGGTGGTGTGGATGTCGGTGGATGTGACGAGGTCGGTTGCGGTTGAGAAGTTAACGTCGCCGTAGGCGGTGATTTCTGCGGGGTTGTCGTCGGCGTATTTGAATGGGATGAAGAATGCGTCGGATGAGACGTTGAATGCGATGTCGAGGCCGTGGGTTTGTAGTGTGTTTGCGATTTTGTCAGCGGCGATTGTTGCGCCGATAGGGTTACCCCAGAATGTTGGTGCTGAGCCGGTTGTTGAGTCGGAGAAATCGCCGTCGCCGTTGGGGTCCCAGATCTGGTTGAAGTTGTATGAGGTTGCGGTGCCGAATTCGAAGTTATGAAAGGTCGCGTTGTAAAGCGTGCCGATGATGTTGATGTTGTTGACGCCGAGTGCACTGGTGGGTGAAAAATAGACTGGGGTTGGTGCAGCAAATGTGGTTGTTGAAGTGAGCGTGAGCGCAGCGATCGCGCATAATAAGGAAGGTTTGATGAATTTCATGATCTTTCTCCTACGAAAGAATGTTATTGAAGAGAAACGTTATTAGATGATTTTGGATTTATGATGCTTTACGTTTACGGCGGATGATGAGGGGGAGGGTTGTGAGTGAAAGGAGTGCGAGGGAGGTTGGTTCGGGGATATTGGTGGGGGTGAAGATGGCCCAGTGGTATTGGCTTAAGCTGTTTTCGCCGTATACATGAGTTTTGGAGAGTGAGGGGTGACCTGATGACCAATCTTGAGAGGGGGCGGGGCTGCCGTCGCTGTGTGAACGGAAATTGTTTGGGATTGAACCTTGTGAAGCGATGAGTGCCAGATCACTCATAGAGTTAGAGCTGATGAGTAGGTTGTTGCCGAGCGCGGCTATCAGTTGGTCGCGAGCGCTGTTGGCGTTTTGGGTGCTGTCCCAGAAAGCTGGTGCTGCACCAGTGGTTGAGTCGGAGAAGTCGTTGTCCTGGTTTGGGTCGTAGATGTCGTAGAAGCTAGCGGGTTCGGTGATGAATGTTGCGGTATATGTGATGTTATCGACGACGATGCCTTCGACGGCGATGGCGAGGTTGGGTGTGTTGGGATCGAGGATAACGGTTGCTGCGGTTGATGTTGCGGTGAACGAAAGGATTGCGAGTGTGAATGCAAAGAATGGTTTGAAAAGGTTCATGTCTCTTTCTCCTGTTGGGTTTTGTTTCGCGTCTATTTAATGATTAGATAATGTGTTTGCGACGGATGATGAGGGGGAGGGTTGTGAGTATGAGGAGTGCGAGGGTTGTGGGTTCGGGGACTGGGGTGAAGGTTGTCCATGCGTAACTTGTGTTGGTGGAAAGTGTTTTTGGGAAACTGCTTTGGAGTCTGGTGTCGCTACTCAGGAGAGTTGGGGATTTGTCATAGAGTACTGATACGGAAGTGTTGTCGGTTGGATGTTTGAAAGGAACGAAGAAGCCGTCGGATTGGGGGGTGAGACGTGTTTTGAAGGCTGTGCCGAGGGCGGCGCTGACTTGGTCATATGCGGAGATTGCGCCGGCGGAGTTATCGAAGAATGCAGGTGCGAGGCCGGTGATGCCGTCGGTGAAGTCGGCGTCGTTGTTGGGGTCCCAGATGGCGTTGAATGAGGTGCCGGTATGGAATGTTGCGTTGTAGGTGACGCCGTCGACGATGATGCCTTCAACGGCGATGGCGAGGTTGGGTTTATTGGCGATATCGGGATGTAGGATGAGGATAGGTGCTGCGTGGGATGTTGCGGTGAGGGTGAGTGCTGCGATTGTGCATGTGAAGATTGATTTAATGATGTTCATGGCGATGTTTTTCTTGGTTTGTGTGAAAGTTTGATGAATAAAAGGAAGAAACTCCTGAGCAGGGTCAGGAGCTTCTAATCAAGGGGTAGTTGTTTTTTATGCTTTGCGTTTGCGGTGGGTTAGGAGGGGAAGGGTTGTGAGTGAGAGGAGTGCGAGTGAGGTTGGTTCGGGGACGGCGGTGAAGGTTGTCCATACATGACTTGTGTGGGCACTGGTGGTTCTGCTGCCGCCTAGTTGCATCATGTTGTCGAGGTTGAGGTCTAGTGCGGCTTGATCCAAGAGAAGGAAAACAGAGGTGTCGTCAATTGGATGAGCGGTGGGGATGACGAAACCGTCGGTGACTTGCTCGTCGTGGGTCATGAGGAAGTCGCCGAGTGCGGATTGTATTTGGTTGTATGCGGAGATTGCGTGGGATTCGTTGTAGAAGAAGGCGGGGGCAGTGCCGGTGATGCCGTCGGAGAAGTCGTTGTCGTTGTTGGGGTCCCAGATGTTGATGAATTTGTTTGTGAAGGAGGTTGATTGAGGGTGGAAGTTTGCGGTGTATGTGATGCCATCAACTTCGATGCCTTGAATTGCAACGGCGACGTTTGGGTGGTCAGCGGCGTTGGAGTGCAGGATGACGAGTGGGGCTGCGTGGGCTGTTGCGGTGATTGCGATGAATGTGAGAGCACAAGAGAAAATTGATTTATAGATATTCATGTTAGTGTCTCTAATGGGTAGGAGTGTGTTGGTGATTGTTTATGAATAAAGGAAGAAACTCCTGAATAGGTTCAGGAGCTTCTATTCAAGGGGTAGTTGTTTTTTATGCTTTGCGTTTGCGGCGGGTTAGGAGTGGGAGGGTTGTGAGTGAGAGGAGTGCGAGTGAGGTTGGTTCTGGGATTGGGGTGAAGGTTGTCCATGGGAAGAAATATGGCTGGATTTGGGTTTTGCTGATGCTCTGTTGAATCATGATGTCTGTAGGAAGTAAAGCGAATGCATGATCTCTGAGAAAGTTGATGCGGCTGTTGTCTGTGGGATGTTTGAGGGGGATGGAGAAGCCGTCGAAAGGATTTGCGGTTGTTGTTGTGTAAGTTGAGCCTAGCGCGGCTGCGATTTGGTTGAATGCGGCGATAGCGCCGGTTTCGTTTTCAAAGAAGACGGGTGGGAGGCCTGTGATGCCGTCGGAGAAGTTGCCGTCGCCATTGGGGTCCCAGATTTCGTTGAAAGTGAAAGATGTTGTCGCGGATGAGGTATGGAAGGTTGCGTTGTAGGTGATGCCGTCGACGAGGATGCCGTCGATGAGGATGCCCTGGACGCCGATGGCGACGGTTGGGTGGTTGACGGTGTCGGGGTGCAGGATGGGTATGGGTGCAGCGTATGTGGCTGTCGTGAGTGTTAATGCGGCGAAGGAAAATAAAAATGCGAGCTTAAATCTGTTCATAATCTTTCTCCCGAAGATGTTTTGATTCTGGTTGGGTTCTAATCAGGCGATATGTTTGCGTCGGATTTTTCGGGAAAAGAGGGGGAGGGTTGTGAGGGTGAGTAGTGCGAGTGAGGTTGGTTCGGGGATTGGGGTGAAGATGACCCATGCAAAGAAGGGGTGTACGGAAGCATTTTTGTTCAGGGGGCTGGTTGTCACCAGTGCATCGATGCCGGGGTTTGTGTTTGTATCACCGAAGGCAAGTAGTTGGTTTGAGTTGTTCGTGTTGATGAATGGAACGAGGAACAGGTCGGAATTGTTGGATTCATCGAGGATCACGAATGTGTCGCTGAGGGTGTTGAAGATCACAGTGGCGGCGTCGGATGCGTTTGTGTTGCTGGTCCAAAATGTTGGTGGGGCACCAGTTGTTGAGTCTGAGAAATCGCCGTCGGCGTTTGGATCCCAGATATCGTTGAAGCTGCCGCCTGAGACGAAGGAAGCGGTGTAGGTGATGCCGGCGACATTGATATCGGTGAAGCCGAGGACGGTGTTGGGGTGGTTAATGCTGTCGGGGTGTGGGATGACGATTGCTGCGTGTGATGTGGTGGTGAAAATGAATGCAGCAAATGCGCATGACAATATGTGCTTGTTGATGTTCATATCTTTCTCCCTCTGAACATGTTTATATAGATTGTCGTGCTGGGTCACAGGCGAAGTAGATATGACACAGGCACAGTGGTGAGCGCATACGAATACACGCAAGAGTCGCAATATATGCGAAAGAAGGCATAATTAAATAGGTATTAGTACTGATGTGGGGCTAGATATGTGTGTTTTGGCGGTGTGGAAAGGGGTTCGGTCGGCAGATTTTGTGCAAGTTGAGTGGGTGAGGGGAGTTATAAATTGGGTTGTGGGTTGGGTGGATTGGGAGTCGATGGAGGTGAGATTGTTGGCGGGTTAGCGTGTCTGGATGCAAGAGAGGCAGGATTAGGGGATTAAATTCTAAATTCCGTGCTGGTGGGTGTACCCCAAGTTGCCCAATTTCAGGTAAACTGCCGAGGTTGCCAACGACACATGTGCGGAGAACAACAGTTGAAGGAATTTCGGCTCACGTTAGTAAGACTATTGATTGTGATTGTGGCGTTTCTGTCAGGGATGGCAGAGCTCACTTATGCGCAGGGATTAGATCTGGAACATCGTCCGGTATCGGAGATTCAGGTCAATGGTTTGAAGTTGGTCCCGAAGCAGTTGATTTTGAATACGATTCGTTCTGCGCCGGGAGATCCGTACTCGAAGCAATTGGTGAGTGAGGACATAACACGCATCACGCACTTGGGGCGTTTTTCGTATGTGGATGCGAAGGTGCAGCCGAATGATGATGGTTCGATCACGCTGATATTTAGTGTGACGGAGGAGCCGTTGTTGGCGGATGTGCAGGTGATTGGTAATAAGGCACTGAGTGACCAAGAGTTGTTGATGTTGGTGCAGTTGTTACCGGGCGACCCAGCGGACAGTTTTTTGATTGACCGTGCGCGTCGTCAGATTCTGGCAGCGTATGAGAACAAGGGTTATTTCGTTGCGAATGTGACGGTTGACCAAGAGCAGTTGGATGAGTCGGGGATATTGATTTTTAAGGTGAGGGAAGGGCCACATGTTCGGATTCGTGGATTCCGTTTTGAGGGGAACACGATCTATCCAGATAAGCTGATTAAGACGAAGATCAAGTCGCGTCCCTATTTTCCAATTTTCAGATCGGGTGAATTGAACCGTTCACAGTTGGAAATTGATGCGACGGCGATACGTGATTTTTACAGGGATGCGGGGTTCTTGGATGCTGAGGTTGGCAGGACGATTGACTTGTCGCCGAACGAGCAAGATGCGGTTGTTGTGTTTGTGATCAAAGAGGGGCCACAGTATTTGGTGAGGGATGTCGAGATTCAGGGTGTGACGTTGTTTGTGAAGCGTCAGATATTGAGTTCGATTGATTTGGTACCAGGTGATATTTATACGGATAAGCGTCGAGAGAACTCACAGAAATCTTTGGAAGAAGTTTTCGGTAAGTTGGGTTATTTGGAGACGGTGATTCGTATCACGCCGTTGTTTAATGACAATACGCCTGACGTTGATGTGCTTGTGAGTGTGAATCAGGGTGTGGCGGCCAAGGTTGGTAAGGTCATTGTGACGGGTAATGATACGACGCAGAGTAAAGTGATTTTGCGTCAGTTAAGGGGTATGGACCCGGGCAAGCCGTTTGATCGTGGTGGTGTTGATCTGACGCAGAGAAGACTGGAAGCGTCGCCGCTGTTTAGTGAAGGTAATGTCACGATTCTGGGTGATAAGGAAGATGAAGTTCGTGATGTGCTGGTTGAGGTGAAAGAAGGGGAGACGGGTTCATTTGGATTTGGTGCGGGTATTTCATCGAACAATGGTGTGCTTGGTCAGATCAATTTAACGCAGCGAAACTTTGATTTGATGGACTTCCCGGATTCGCCGGGCGAGTTTTTGTCAGGTCGCGCGTTTAAAGGTGCTGGTCAGTACTTTGCGTTGAATGTTCAGCCTGGTAATGAAACGAGTGAGTATTCGGTTACGTTCAGAGAGCCTTACTTCTTTGAGACGGACTATTTCTTTGATTCGTTCTTCCGCTTCTTTGATCGTGAACGTGAAGACTGGAACGAGCAGAGACTTGGTGGCACGATTGGTATTGGTCAGCGGTTTGGCGATGTGTGGTCGGGTCAGGTAACTGGTCGTGCAGAGCAGGTTTTGATTTCGGAAATTTCAGCTGATGCACCTGTTGATGTGTTTGAAGTTAAAGGTCAGAACTTTATTGATTCGTTGGGCTTTGTGTTGACCCGTAGTACAACGGACTCTTACATTTTGCCATCGAAAGGTTCGAGCTTTAACCTGACGTTTGATGGCTTTGGCGCGTTGGGCGGTAACTTTGAGTTCCAGCGTGTGAGAGCACGTTACTCGACGTACTGGACATTGGATGAAGACTTCCTGGGTCGTAAGTCGATCCTGAGCTTCCGTACTGATATTGGTAATATTTTTGGTGGGAGCAATCCTGCACCGACGTTTGAACGGTTCTATGCAGGTGGCTTTAGAAGCTTCCGTGGTTTCCGTTATCGTGGTGTTGGTCCTCGTGGTCGTAGGCGTCCGCAAGATGGTGGTGAGCTTACGGAAGATCCGGTGGGCGGTAACTTCATCTGGTTGGTTGGCGCACAGTATCAGGTGCCGATCTGGGACCGATTCCTGTCGGGCGTTGTGTTTACGGACCAAGGTACGGTGCAGAGTCAGGCAGGTGTTGATGAATGGCGTGTGTCAGTTGGTGCGGGTATTCGGTTTAGCGTGCCGTTCCTGTCACAGGCGCCGTTTGCGGTGGACTTTGGTATTCCACTGGCGAAGCAGCCGGGCGACCAAACGCAGTTGGTTGCGTTCGATATCGCGATTCCGCTGCAGTAATAACGATTATTTAATGAACATGGCGGGGTAGGGGATCGTATGAGTATTGAATGGGGGAGAGGTGTAGTTACAGGTGGTGGGTTGTTGTGAAGGGGAGTGCTTAGCCGATAAGAATGATTCGGGTAGGCAGGGACCGGCAAGAGAAAACTGACTGAATAAAAAGTTCGGAGAACATCATGACGAAAAGTAAGCTGATCGTATTAAGCGCAGCCTTTTGTTTGTTATTTGTTGCGTTTGCAGGGGCGGGAGCAGCGAGCCGCATGTTGGCACAGCCTACGGCAGTGGCAACGGTAGACATCATGAAGGTGATGGAAGGGTTGAAAGCGCGAGTTGCATTGGAAGCAGAAATGAAGGCAGCTCAGGAAGATTTCATTGAGAAGTTCAATGACAAGAAGAAAGAGTTGCAAGGTCTTCAGGAACAGCTGACGATGGTTGAGGGCACGAGTGCCTATGACGAGACACGTCGTGGTGCTGAGTTGAAGGCATATGAGATGCAGGCTTGGGATCAGTTTGAGCGTGCACGTATGCAGCGTGAAGCATTGGTGAACATGGAGCATATGTACCGTAAGATCGCATCGGCAGTTGATCGTGTAGCGACATCAAACGGTTATGAGATTGTTCTTGCGAAGGAATCACTGGATACACTTGGCAACTATAAGAATCAGCAGGAACTGCAGGCTCAGATGGTGACCCGCAAGGTGATGTACTCTGCTGACACGGTTGATTTGACCAAGCAAGTGATTGCGACGATGAACAACGACTTTGACAACGCTCGCTAAATCATTGGATGCCTTGAGCTGGGAAGCTGGCTTTTGGGACTGAAAATGAGGTTTTAAGGTCTTCGTGTTGTCGAAGAATGCAAAACGTACTAATCTTTATGCCCACGAAGTGATTCGTGGGCTTTTTTTATGGACTAATCATATTGGTGCGACTTAGGATACATTTGTAACGATCGAGAAAGATCGCTAAGAAAGGAGGGGGACGTGAGTTATGCACCTGAATTGATAGAGGATTGGAAGTTGGCCTTAACGATAAAAGAGATTGCTGCCCTGGTTGAAGGGGAGCTTGTTGGTGAAGAAGCTCTTGTGATTGATTCACTTGAGGAGATGGAGCTTGCTGAGGCCGGTCAGATGACGTTCATCGGTAGCGGTGAATATGCATCGAAGTGGCCTGAGTCGAGAGCGAGTGCAGCTTTGGTTAATAAAGGGCTGGATGCCGAAGCGGGTGAGGGGAAGGCATTGATCTTTGTAGATAATGCTGACTTGGCGATGGGTAAGGTGTTGGCTGAATATGCACCGAAACCAGTTGAAGTTGCGAAGGGCGTACATGCGACAGCAGTGATCGAGCCGAGCGCGAAGATCGGAGAAGGTGTTGCGATTGGCGCGTTGTGTTATGTGGGTGCAAATGCGGTGATTGGTGATGGTGTGGTGCTGCATGCAAGAGTGACGGTGCTGGATGAGGCGGTGGTTGGTAATGACAGTGAGATTTGGACTGGCGTGGCGATACGTGAGCGGTGTACGGTTGGTCAGCGTTGCATTATTCATGCGAATGCGGTGATCGGTGGTGACGGATTTGGTTATCGTTTAGGTCAGGGTGAGCGCGGACCTGAGCTTGTGAAGATACCTCAGATTGGGATTGTTGAGATTCATGACGATTGTGAAATCGGCTGCAGCACGACAATTGACCGAGCGAAGTTCAGCAAGACAGTGATTGGTGCGGGAACGAAGATCGATAACTTAGTGCAGATCGGTCATAATGTTCGTATCGGCCAAATGTGTGCGATTTCCGGTGCTTGTGCGATAGCGGGAACTGTTGACATTGGTAACGGTGTGACGATGGGAGGTATGTGTGCTATTAAAGATCACATCGAGATTGGCGATGGTGTGAAGCTTGGAGGTGGGTCGCAAGTGATCGGAAATGTACCTGCGGGTTCGGTGTGGGCGGGGTCGCCTGCACGTGATTACAGACTCGCGGTGAAAGAGTACACCATGATTCGCAAGTTACCGGACCTGTACAAACGGGTGCGAAAATTAATTTAAATAGAGTGTATCACGGTAGTTACGTGATTTTTTGTGTTCCACAAATGGTTCACAAATGTTAATAGGGTATGAAGAGAGCCCTTATAGACGCTAAAATCAGCTTCGAAGCCGATTTGCGGCTATTAAGAGATACGCAAACGACAGCGAGAATCAAGGCAACGTGAAAGCCCAACAGACAATCGAGAAGGAAGTCACGCTAGAAGGTTACGGCCTATTTGGCGGGCAGCCTGTGAAGATGACGTTCAAGCCAGCGCCTGCGAATCATGGGATCGTATTTGTGCGCACAGACTTGGGTGGCGCGGAAATACCTGCGCTAGTCAGTCAGGTGGTCAAACGTCCGAGGCGAACGGCGTTGAAAGCTGGCGACGCGACGATTGAGGTGACAGAGCACTGTTTGAGTGCGATGGCGGCTGCGGGGGTTGATAACTTGCGTATCGAGGTTGATGCGGTTGAGTTACCTGCGATGGATGGGTCGGCGTTGCCGTTCTATGAAGCGTTGCAGGAAGCGGGTGTTGTGGAGTTGGATGCACCGCGGAAGATGTTGAAGGTGTATGAGCCGATTGTGGTGAGGCAGGGTGACGCGACGATTGCAGCGCTGCCTGCGGGTGAAGGTGAAACGCATTTTACGTACCAGTTGGACTACACAAATGTGCCAGTGATTGGTTCCCAGATATCGACGTTTGAGTTGCATGGAGAGGATTACGGATCTCTGATTGCACCAGCGAGAACGTTTGTATTGGAGCATGAGGCGCAGGCGATGCGTAGTCAGGGTATTGGATCGCACTTGTCGGAAGATGAAGTGCTGGTGATTGGTAATGACGGGCCGTTGGGGACGAATGAGTTTCGTTTCGAAGATGAGCCGGTGCGTCATAAGATGCTGGATTTGATAGGAGATTTGTTTTTAACAGGTGCTCAAGTTGAAGGACGGATTGTAGCGCATAAGTCAGGCCATGCGTTGAATCAGTTGATGGCTAAGCGTTTGTTAGAACAGTATAGATCGAATCAGTACAGGCAGATTGCGTTGAAGAATACGGCGATGGATATTCGTCAGATCAATCGCATGTTGCCGCATCGTTATCCGATGCTGCTGGTAGACCGGATATTGGAAATCGACTCAGATCGTCGTGTCATAGGAGTGAAGAATGTGACGATCAATGAGCCGTTTTTCCAGGGGCATTTTCCTGGGACGCCGATGATGCCGGGCGTGTTGATCGTAGAAGCGTTGGCTCAGTTATCGGGGGTGTTGGTTGGCCAATCGCTTGAGCATGCTGGTAAGTTGGCAGTGTTGTTGTCACTGGATCGAGTGAAGATCCGCAGGCCTGTGACGCCGGGGGATCAGTTAATTCTTGAAGCAGAAGCGGTGAAGATCAGAGCGCGAGTAGCGCATATGAGATGCCGTGCGTATGTTGATGAGGATTTGGCTGCGGAGGCGGAACTGAAATTCATGTTGGTCGACGACGACCAGGATTAAGAGGGTTAGAGCTAAAGTGTCGATAGTAGATTGTCACAAACAGGTAGGCTCTAGAATTATTATGCCGAACATACATCCGACAAGTATTGTAGAGAAGGGTGCGGAGATAGCTGAGGACGTAGAGATCGGTCCGTTTTGTCATATAAGTGGCAAGACGACGATTGGTTCTGGTACGAAGCTGTTGAGCCATGTGAGTGTTCAGAATAGGACAACGATTGGTGAGAACAACATCATCTTTCCAAATGCTGTGTTGGGTGCGGTGCCACAGGATTTGAAGTACAAGGGTGAGGATGCGGAGCTGGTTATCGGTGATAACAATCAGATCCGTGAGCATGTGACGATGCATATCGGAACAGCGAATGATCGTGGGTTGACGCGAGTAGGTGATCACAATCTGCTGATGGTTGGAACGCATATTGGACATGACTGCATGTTGGGTGATCACATTGTGATTGCGAATGCGGTACAGATGGCGGGTCATGTGAGGGTTGAGGATAATGCAGCGATTGGTGGTGCGGCTGCGATTCATCACTTCGTGAACATTGGCAAGTATGCGTATGTTGGCGGGATGAGCAGGATTGTTGCGGATGTGCCTCCGTTTATGTTGATCGAAGGAAATCCTGCAAGAGTTCGCAAGGTGAACTCGGTCTTGCTGAAACGTCATGGGTTGGAAGATGGTGATATTGAGCCTTTGAAGATTGCGTGTCGTATGCTGTTTTTGAAGAGCGAAGGTAATGGTGGGGTTGGTCGAACGAACGAGCACTTGAAGGTGCTTGAGGAGCGGTATGAGGGGCATCAATGGATTGATGCGTTGCTGACAGCGGTGAAAGCGTCGATGAATGGCATTCATGGTCGTTCACGTGAGGCGCGGCGTCGCGACAATCCGTTTAAGAATCCAGTGAAATAAGAAAGAACAGATTTGTCGGTCTGGGCGTATATAGAACGTAAGATTGGCTATCTGTACAGGCTTGTTTAAGAGCGAATGAGGAGCGATCATGCCTTCGACATACATCATTACAGGCGTAGCGGGTTTGGTCGGTTCGCATTTAGCAGAGATACTGCTGGGTGAGGGGTATGAGGTTGTTGGTATCGATAACTTCAACGACTATTACTCGATTAGACAGAAGCGATCGAATGTGAAGTCGTTTGAAGGGCATGAGAATTTTACGTTGTATGAAGAAGATATCCGTGATGCTGAGAAGATGATGGATATCTTTAAGAAGCATAAGCCTGAAGCGGTGGCGCATTTGGCAGCGATGGCGAATGTGCGTTACTCGATTGGCCGAGCGCCTTTGTATACCGAGGTGAATATTGTTGGTTCGGTTAATCTGCTGGAAGCGGCACGGTTGACTGAGACGAATAACTTTGTGTTTGCATCGACGAGTTCGATTTACGGTCATACAAAACAGTTGCCTTTTGAAGAGAGTGATGCATGTAATGCGCCGTTGTCTGCGTATCCTGCATCGAAGAAGGCGATTGAGATGATGGGGTATACGTATAATAATCTGCATGGGTTGAACTTTACTGCATTGCGTTTCTTTAGTGTGTATGGGAAGCGTGCGAGGCCGGACATGATGCCGTTTATGATTACGGATCGTTTGGTTAAAGGTGAAAAGATTACGCTGTTTAATGCGGGGCAGATGAAACGCGACTGGACGTATGTTGAAGATATTGCACAAGGTGTTGCAGCGGCGATGAAGAAGCCGTTGGAATACGAGGTGATCAATATTGGTCGTGGTGAGCCTGTACTGATGGCTGACTTTGTGCATATGCTTGAAGAACTGACAGGTAAGCAGGCGATTTTAGAGACACCTGAAGCGCCGGCGAGTGAGCCTGAGATCACATTTGCAAATATAGACAAAGCGAAGCGGTTATTGGGTTACGATCCAAAAACCCCTGTAAAAGAAGGACTCGCGAAGCTTTGGGAGTGGTATCAGGGTGAATATTTGTAAGGTGTTGGTGAAAAAAAGAATGCATGACCTGCTACAAAAGTGGCAGGTTTTTTTATTGGGTCAGTAGCGTGTGAATTGTTGAGCGATAGAGTTACGTGCGAGTCAGTAAAAGTAAGTGGGGTGAGTGATGAATTATGTGGACTTGATGAAGGGGAGGTTGGTGTCGATATAGCTATGGGGATGCTTAAAGCGCGTAAATAGATGTATAAGATGTTCCAAGAAGATTTGTATGCAGTTTGGTTGTTTCTGTCTAACTTAGGCATTGTTATCAAGCATCTGTATTGGCTGATATTGATTTTTATCTTTTGCATATTTATCGGTGGCATGTTGTTGGCTGTGTTTGATCAGAAGTCGTTTTGGAAGTCGATTTATTTAGCTTTTATCACAGCGTTAACGATTGGTTATGGTGATGTGACGCCTCACACGCATCGCGCGAAGTTTGTGTCAGTGATTATCGGATTAATTGGTTTAGTTGTGACGGGTGTTGTTGTTGCGGCTGCGATTAAAGCGGCGGAAGCTACGATTGAAGAGTTGGAGTCGCGGCCAGTTATTGATATTGAACATCATCCGGTGATGAACGATGAACAGGTGTTAAGCGACTGTAATTTTTGGTCTAACACAAGACTGCATTTTGATATATCTAACTGTTAGCTAGATTGGATTGATTATAAATAGTACATGTGAGTGTGGGGATATGTCGTAAAAGTCGCTTGTTTTCTAGTATAAATAGCATCATGCTTTGGGTAATCACTAGTTACGCATCGAGGCTAGTTGGATTACCTTACATGTCTTCATGCATCACGTAGTGAAAGGGTTTTGGATGCGAAGGCAAGATCGTTTGGTGTTGTTCATCAGTTTGTTTTTGGTGTGTACATTTCTCATTGATTCACATGCGAATTCGAGTGGCGGAGCGGATGCGTGTGAAAAGCAAATAGAAAAGCACAAAGAGGATGATTTGCAATGGGCGGATTTTTCCGACCGTGTTATTGAATTCTCTGGGTACAAATGGCGGGTTAAGGGGAAAGAAAAGGAGAAGCGGTACGGACCGGGGAATAATTATTTTGGTAGTGGAGAGAAGAATGTTCATGTTGATGAAGCAGGACGATTACATTTAAAGATCACATATCGAGAAGGTAAATGGGAGGCAGCCGAGGTTGCATTGGTGGATGTGTTGGGTCATGGGTTGTATGAGTTTCGATTAGATAGCCGGGTTGATGTGTTGGATCCAAACGTCATATTCGGCTTGTTTCTGTGGGAATACCAAGAGAGTTATGAGAATGCATGGCGGCACAATGTAGCGAATGAATTTGATTTAGAGTTTGGGATATGGAAGGACAAGCGTCGCAAGCCAGCTCAGTATGTTTGTCAGCCTGCAGAGATGGATAATATTCATCACTTTGATTTGGATTTGAGTGAAGAGAGGAAATCTACTCATAGTTTTGAATGGACTGAACATCGGATGACGTGCAAAAGTTGGTATACGCATGCTGAACATCCGAAACAGAAACAGTTGATTACTTACTGGTCGTATTCAGGTGTAGGGATACCGAAGGGAAAGCCACGTGTGCATTTGAATTTTTGGCCAGACCGTGAGCCACCGAGTGATGGTGAGGAACATGAGGTTGTGATTACATCGTTTCGATTTGTGCCAGCGAAGGAGCGAAAGCGGCCGGTTGAGGTTGAAACGAGTTCGAATTTTATATGGCCACAACGGTTTACGAGAAAATAACAAGAAAACACTCACGCATTAAACGTGAGTGTTTTTTTAGTTGTATATGTTGGTGAAGTGCTTAGGCAGCTTCGGTTTCGTCAACATCCTTTGTATAGGTAAAGGATGGGGCATCAGCTGCTTCTGACCAGTCTTCGGTGCCGGGGATATCGATTTCGGTTGCTGATGTTTTGCGGTAACCAAGTTTACGAATGACTTCGAGCACTTCGGTCCAAGTTGGGTATGGACGGTTATTGACGCGCTTGTATGCATCAATGGCTTTGATGAAGAGGAATTGCTCGTTGGTCATTTCACCTTCATCTGCGGCTTTGACGAAATCACTGCGTCTGCGGCCTGGGCCACGACGTCGTTCGAGACCTGTGGTGGGGTCGCCTGTTGTGCGTGTGTCGACAACATTCTTGCGGCGGTCTTCACCGGTGCGCATATATCTGAAGTCACCTGAATTGCCTGATGCTGACATGGTTAGCTCCTCTCCTGCGACCGCAGCAGAGTCAGGCTGGCTACGGATGCGCGTTAAAAGTCATCTTCATCGTCTTCGAAGAGTTCATCATCGTCGTCACCATCGTCATCGTCGATGAAGAATTCGTCGTCGTCGTCATCGTCGTCTTCAAAGAATTCATCTTCGTCGTCTTCGAAGAGTCCGTCGTCTTCTTCATCGTCATAAAAGGTGCCCTCATCAAACTCACCATCATCATCGAGGTAATCTAGTTCGATGAAAGGTTCGGTTTGTGAGGGTTCGTCTGATTGTGTGGGGTTTGAGCCCCAGCCATGAATTGGTTCATCAATAACGATTGAAGGTTTATCGAGAAGCCCGATCATCTCGTCCATCTCCACAAAAGAAAGTTTCACTTACTCGCGGCCAATGTTTACGAACTACTCATTGGCCCGATGCTCTCTGGCGGTTACACTATCGGTTTGATTGTAATTGTCAATCGCATAAACGTGCAGCAAAAAGTAAAAATTTTCTCGTCTGACATTTTCAGGCGTAAAATGGAAATAAGCAATGCCAAAAAACGAGAAATCTGAAGCCGAATCGCCACAGTGGCATATCACCTCTGCGATAGCAGGGTGGCTGCTGCCGGGGTTGGGCCACATATTGCTTGGCGAGAAAAAGCGGGGGTTGATCTTGATGGTGACGATATCTGGGCTGTGGCTGAGTGGGTTCCTGATTGGCGGCATAGGAACGTTTGATCAGAAGTCGCATCCAGCGTGGTTTATGGGGCAATCGTTGAATGGTGCGACAATTGCGGCGTGGAAGGTTCAAGAATCGCTGAAGAGTTCGGGGAGTGGTGCGATTGATCCGGGGCCACAGAACAAGTATCAGCCGCCATATGGGCACGTAGAGGCTCAGGCAGTGCTCTATACTGCTCTGGCGGGGTTGCTGAATCTGCTCGCGATGATTGATGTGGTGTATCGTGATCCGAAGACGCATCGCAAGGAGCTGGTTGCTAAGGATGGTGAAGGGAATGATGTTGAGTCGGGAAATGGTGAAGTGGCAGGTGGGGAGGCTTGAGAGGCATGAAGCTTTTTGAGCAGGTGTGGTTGTGATAAATGTGCATGAACTGAAATTTTTCAGAGTTAATAGAAGATTAATATGATGCTAATGACAGCGATTCTGGCGTATAGGCCGTTTTTAGATCCATTGCCGATAGAGAACATCTGGATGCTGTTCCTGATACCGTTGGTACTTGGTGTGTCATTGGTA
The DNA here is from genome assembly GCA_016350165.1 of Planctomycetota bacterium. Lineage (GTDB taxonomy): Bacteria > Planctomycetota > Phycisphaerae > Phycisphaerales > Phycisphaeraceae > Poriferisphaera. The sequence continues at coordinate 2,687,793 of CP066225.1, forward strand.
TACAAGACGATTCGTTTGCCGAAATTGGACAGGTTGTTGCCAGCGACATTGATGTTGTCGTTGCAGATTATCGTGTTCATGGTGATCACAGCGGCGGTGCTTTGGGGTGTGACGACGATCTTTGCATGATTGTGGTCTGAGGAGGGGATGAATTGAGCGTGCGACTGTTGGAGATCAGTTGCGCGAGAGAAAGAGAACAAGCAGGGTAATGGAACGCGAAAATGATGAATAACCTTCAGGAAGTCCTTTCAACGATCGTGGCGGGCGGAAGCTTAACGGTAGAGCAAACCAAAGAAGCGTTGGATTTGATCATGTCAGGAGAGGCAGATCCGATTCAGACAGGCGCGATGCTTGCGATGATAGCACAGCGTCATGCGACGGTTGAAGAGATAACAGGTGCAGTATTGGCGATGCGTGAGCGGGTGTTGCCGGTGGAAGTGCCTGAAGGGATGACGGCAATCGATACCTGTGGGATGGGTGGAACAAAATCACGGTTTTTCAATATCTCGACAGCAGCAGCGATCGTGACGGCAGGTGCAGGGCGTGAGCATGGATTATGTGTTGCGAAACATGGCAATCGTGCAATTACGTCAAGGACCGGGTCATCGCAGGTGATTGAGGTGTTGGGTGTGAATCTGACGGTTGAGCCTGAAGTGATCACGCAGTGCTTGGCGGAGGCTGGGATCGGTTTTTGTTTTGCACCAGCACACCATGCTGCGATGCGGCACGCGATGCCAGTGAGGCAGGCATTAGGATTTAGGACGTTGTTGAATTTGATCGGGCCACTGACGAACCCCGCGTTTGTGAAGAGACAGTTGGTGGGAGTACCAAGTGTTGAATTACTCGAGACGATAGCGGAGGTGCTGTCGAATTTGGGAGCGACACATGCGATGGTGGTGCATTCAGAATTGCCTGATGGTTCGAAGCTGGGTGAGATGACTGCATTTGCTCCGACGCAGGTGGCTGAACTGCATAATGGCATGATCAAGCATCACAAGGTTGATCCACAGATGTATGGTTTGTCGTATGCGGTTCCGGAATCGATTGAGGTGAGTTCACCCGATGAATCGGCTGAATTGATTAAGGGTATCTTGGCAGGAGATAAAGGGCCGGCACGTGATATCGTGTTGCTGAATGCTGCGGCAGCTCTGGTTATTGGTGGTGTTGCGAAGGATTTTGCACACGGCTTGGATATGGCAACGGAATCGGTCGATCGAGGTGTGGCTTCTGATGCATTAGCGAAGTTGGTGCAGATCACGTCGAAGGCAACTGCACATCAGTAGTGAACATAAAAATTGTTTGAACAATGAATTAGAATACCTAGTCGCGTGTGTATTTTTGAGTTAATGTAAAGCAAACGCTACGTAAGTTATGGCGTGGATATTTGAAGAATGTATTACAGATAGAACTGAAATCCCGGAGGTTTTAAGAACATGTGATAGTGGTTTGGTGCTCGTTCTTAAATGAATGATGCATATTGCATGTAGCTGTATTGGTATGAGTTATGGTGGAATTACTAACTTGCAGGTAAGTGTGGAAGCTTTGTAAAAGATCGTTGTATAAATTGTTGAATTAATGAAATCACCACTAATAAATAAGGATTCTTGTAAAATCATTTACTGCGGAGCGAATGATGGAACAGAATTTATATCCGACTGAGAAACGAGTGGAATCGTATTTGATCCAGAAGGCGGGCTGAATAATATGATGTATATTTTTGGAATCGCGGGGATCGCGTTGGCGGTCATTTTTAATATTGGCTGGTTTAAGTTTATTAACGAGCAATGGGTATTATCATTGTTATTTTTGGGTGTGGTATCGGCTATACCTTTGCGGTTTTGGTGTCCATTAGCGGATCGAGTGAAGCCGCATTTCCGAGTGATGTCGGTTGTGGTACCAATGTTAGGTGCGCTTGCTGGTTTTGTTGTTGTTGATTTGTTTTATGTTGAATGGGTTTCTGATGTGCCTATTGGTTTTTCGGAGCATTTGAAATTGGCGTTTACAGAACGTTTATTGGGATCGATTGATGTACTTTTGTTTTTTGCATTATCGGTATACACAGGGCATTGGTTGGCTATGTCGGGATCGAAGATTGCTGAGTAAGTTGGTTGCAAAGTTCAATAAAAGAAAAGCGCACAGCATAAAAACTGTGCGCTATTTTTATGTCTATTGTATGATTAGATTAGCGTTTACGGCGTGCTACAAAACCAAGTGAGCCAAGGCCGAGAAGAAGGAATGCGCCTGGTTCGGGAATGGTTGTTGAAGGAAGTGTTCCGTCGAGGTAGTCATCAACCATGCCCATGAAGTCAGCCCAAGGGAAGTATTGGCCGGGGTCAGATTTTTGGTCAGCTTGAACTTGATTGTGGCCGACGACGCCTTTGACTGATGATGAAAGGCGTGGTCCGTTGCTTGAGTAGTAGTAACCAACGTCTGTTGGATGAGCATTTGGGATGTCATATGTGATGCCGCTGCCTGTGGTTTTTTCCATGAAGAAGGCAACTATGTTTGCGAGTTTGTAGAGGTTTGGACGATAGTTTTTAGCGCCAGCAACGTATTCAGGTTCATGTTCGCAGTATACCCAAGTATTTGGATCGTTTGAGTAGCCTGCCATTTCAAAGCTAAGTGCGCGTTTGTTGACGTAGGTTTGTGTCCAAGCGGTACTCCATGAGCTTACCATTTGAGTTGCGCTACCATCTTTATCAATCACATAGTGAGCGCTGACGTTAGCGGCTGGGTTGTTGAACCAGTTGATAGCACTTTGATACGAACCTTCGGTTGTATGAATGACGACAAGGTCGAGTAAGTTGCCGGAGCGACCGGTTGTGAAGTTTGATGAATCAGCTTGATCCCAGACGACGCCACTTGGATATCCGACGGCAGCGTTGAGGGTCGTGCTGGCCATCGCCATCAGGAACGTGCATAGAATAACTAACCTGATACGGATGACGGTGTGTGTTAGCATTGCGTTTTTTTCCTGTAAAAGAGAGTGAAATGTAAGAAACAGAGTTAACAAACAGGTCTAGCTAGAACTTGTTATTAATATGATGATTGATATAAAAAAAGGTAATACAGGCAAAATAGGGAAGTGGCTGGATTATACACAAGGCATTTTTGAGTAGCAATGGTATTATGTAATAGATGTGGTGATGATTATGGTATAGATAGTAATTCTTAGTAATTTACAGCATAATAATTCACATCTATGCATGTATTAGAATGAACGTCTAATCAAGTGTTGTATTGAAAAATCTACAACGAGATAATAAGATTGGATTCTTGTTAAAGAGGTTAACTCGTTTCTGTTTAAATTGATTAAAAGCATATTTTTAAGAAATGTCTGAAATCGTTTTGATATTTATACATTAAAAAAGGAGCGTATATTACGCTCCTTTTGTCGTTTGATGTGGTTTGGTTGAGCTTATTTTTTGCGTCTAATCAACGCTAAGCCAGCGATTGAGAAGAGTGCAAGTGAGCTTGGCTCGGGTGTGGGAATTTCGACTGGCCAATAAATATTTTTATCATTATCGAGATAACTATCCACAAATAGCATTAAATCATCCCATGGAAAATAGATACCTGGGTCAGTTTTGTACCAAGGAGTGACTTGATAGTGTCCGACGAAGCCAGGTTGGTTTAGATACTTATCGACGACGACTTTGCCATTTGATTTGTGGTATAGAGCCACTTCTTCAGAACGGTAGAGTGGAATGTCGTAAGTTGTGCCGTTCTTTGGATCGCGTTGCATGAAGAATGCGCAGATGTTTGCAAGCTTATCAACGTTGGGGCGAAGGTTGTTGTATGTGGTGCCGTATTCAGGTTCCCATGATTGGTAGTACCATGTTGACGCTTGGCCAGCGTAGCCCGCCATCTCGAACGAAATTGAACGGCTGTTATAGTAGTTGGTTGTCCATGCAGTATCCCATGAATCGACCATCTGGGTGGCATCGCCGTTTTTATCGATGACGTAGTGAGAAGAGACGTTTGACTTGGGATTGTTGAACCAGCTGACGGCGCCTGCGTAGCTCCCCTCAACAGTGTGGATTGCAAAGGAGTCGACGAGGCCGCCGTAACGGCCGCTTGAGTAATTCGATTTATCGGCTTCATCCCAAACGACAGAAGGGTAGGCGACTTTGGCGCTGGCTTGGGATGCCAGTGACATCGTCATGATAAAAGCTGCACAGCACGTTGCAGCGGTACGTGTGATAGTAGAAATATTCATGAGAAGCTCTCCTCACTCTCCAGTGTGAAGTAAAGTTAGAAGTCGTCGGAACTACTAAACGCAAAATGGCTGTAGTGGATGTGAGGCACCACAAGCCAGTAGCCCCTGAAATAGCCACTCACACAATGTATTTTGAGAATGAGGAACAACGGCGGAAAAAATGAGGCGGGTATAGATGGGTAGGCATCTATATTGTATGTAGGGAATGTGTCTCTCTATATATAAGTATATAACAATTGTCACTAAATCGAAGCATATTTTGCGAAATGTCTTAAAGTATCCTTGTTTTTAAGTGTGGTTTTATAGCAGAGTTAAGATGTGAAAGATGGGTAAAAGAAAACGAGAGCTGGAAGCCAGCTCTCGTTGAGTGTTTATAGGGTTGGTTCTGATATGTGTTATTTACGTCTTCTGCGTGCGATGAGTGCGAGGCCAGCGATACCGATCATTGAAGCGGTTGTTGGTTCGGGTACTTCGATTACTTCTGGCCAATAAATATTTTTATCGTGATCGACGTATGACTGGACCATGAGCATGAAATCATCCCATGGGAAGTGTGGTCCTGGGTCGCCTTTGTTCCAAGGTTGAACTTGTGAGTGAGCGACGAATCCAGAAACGTTCAGTCTATTGTTGTAGAAGTCGTATGCATTTACTTCTGGGTGTACAACTGGAATGTCATACGTTTCAACGAAGTAAGCACATACGTTTGCGAGTGTGTCTAGATTGGGCTTGTAGTTTTTGTAGGTTGTGCCAAATTCGGAATCGCTAGGTTGATAAAACCATGTTGATGCTTGGCCTGCATAGCCCGCCATCTCGAAGCCAATTGAGCGACTGTTATAGTAGGTTGCGTGGTGTGCGGTTTTCCATGAGGAAACCATTTGCGTGCCTGTGCCATCCTGTGACATCACGTAATGTGCAGATACGTTGATGTCGACCCAATTACCTTTAGAGTCATAGTAGCCTTGATTGGGGTTGTTGAACCAGCTGATACAGCCGTTGTAAGAGCCTTCGACGGTGTGGATGACGATGGAATCGATATTGGCGGAAATGTTAGTCTCGGAGTAATTGCCTTCTGCGGCTAAATCAAAATTGATTTTATCCCACGGGTATGTAACTGCGTGGGCAGAAGTCGTGATTGATGTGGCTACAGCCAAGCCGAGAGCAAGTGAGGCTGCTCTCCGCACGATTTTGGGGTGTAACATAATGTCTCTCCTTACCCGCCTAAGTTGCGTAATTTTTGTTTTGTCTGTTGTCAAAACGAATGTAGGAGCAGGCGGGTATGGGGTTAAGTATAAGCTAAGAATTTCGTATAGAAAATAAATTTTTGCGCATATTTGTATAAAAAAGGATACATTTGTAAATAGCTCTAAATGTCTGCTATTTATTATGTTAAAGTAGGCCGTTCGTTAGCAGTTAGGTAAATAAAGAATAACGCTCAATAACGTGCAGAGCTATTGAGCGTTGTTCTTTTTGTTAGCTGGACGTTTAGTTTTTACGACGTCTACGAGCGAGTAATGCCAAACCTGCGAGGCCGATCATTGATGCGGTTGTTGGCTCTGGGATAGTGCTTAAATCGTAGTAGCGATTTTCGCCGTGCTGGACGTAGCTGTCGACCATGAGCATGAAATCATCCCATGGGAAGTATTTGCCGGGATCGGATTTACGATGCGGAGTGATTTGGCTGTGGCCGACAAAACCTTTGGTATCTAGCTTTTTGTCGATGATGTATTCGGTTTCAGGGTGCCAAACATAATGTGCTTCAGCTGATTCGGTTGGGTGAGCGATTGGGATATCGTAAGTGTAGGTGACGCCATTTTTAACTTTGGTGTCAAGGTCTACGAAGTATGCGGAGATGTGAGCGAGCTTATCGAGGTTGGGCCGGTAGTTTTTATATGTCGTGCCGTAATCTGCTTCGTCTGAGGCATATGTCCATTGATATTGATCGGATGCGTATCCAGCCATTTCAAAGCTAATTGAGCGGCGGTTGATGTAGTTTGTAGTCCATGCGGTGTCCCAAGAGTCAACCATTTGAGTTGCACTGCCATCTTTCCCAATGACGTAGTGTGCGCTTGCGTTTGCGGCTGAATTGTTGAACCAATTGATGGCGCTTCGGTATGAACCTTCAGTGGTATGGATTGCGATAGAGTCGATGACGTTCTTTTGGCCGACTTGGTAGTTGCTGTTGTATGCTCTGCCACGGGTGAGGTTGGATGTGTGTGCTTCATCCCAAACAACACCTTTGGGGTAGCTGACTGCATGTGCTGCGGATGCGATTAATGTGAGACTGAGCGTGAAAGTGGCTGCTTGCTTAATGGTTGGACGGAATTCCATTTGGTCTCTCCTGGCCCGCCAGGGGTTGCTGTTGATTGGGCCCGGAAAATTTTGGTGCTCAGGATGAGCAGGCGGGGATAGTATAATTGTAATCCAATAATTCATTGAATTAAATAAATTTATATAACAATATTGGATGTAATTATAATTATTTGGTCTGCAGAAGATGGGGAGTTTGTTTTATATAAATACCATCAAATAAATTGCTTAAGTGATTCGCCGGAAGTTAATTTAGATAAATTGTTATAGCTTCAGTGGCGTTAAGGAATGATATCGGCAAATTTGGATTTAAACTCTTCGAGTGAATTAATGCCATCGGGGAGAACCGCTTTTTCGGCAAGCAGGATAGGGATGCCATCACGAATATGGTATTTCAGTCCACCTTTTTCGGCTACAAGGTGGTCGCCTTCCAGCATGAGCTTTGAGCGAGTTAGCGGGCAGACCAAGACGTTTAAGATTTTTGGATCAATCGTATGGCTCATGGGGGCATTTTAACAGTGGGGCGGTTGAGAATCTACTTTTGGAAGTCCTGTAAGTGATCGTAGGAAATGAATTATTTGGGAAATGAAAAAGACGCCCAAGGTTTTTCAGGGCGCCTTGTTTTTGAGTTTATCTTTTATGGATTATTTGCGTCGGTTGAGCAGGGCGAGGCCGGCGATACCTAGAAGTGCTAATGAAGCTGGTTCTGGAATTGCGACAGTATCGAATGCGAAGTCATCGCCAAAAACAGAGAGTTCTCCGCCAAAAACCTGTGTACCAGAGTGTGTGAAAGAAAGGCCGACTTTTGCAGCATTCGAGGTGGCTGGTGCGGTTGCTACTAAGGAGTAAGCGTCATAAACGTTAGCGGAGGCAGGGGTTGTTAGTGCAGACGTGTCGGTTGAAAGGAGTGCGTCGTTGTTGTACCACTCGATGAATAGCTTGCCAACGAGGTCGGTGATTGTGTTAACGCGTGCTTCATAAAGAAGATTTGCGTCGAATTGATATGAAGTATTCTCTAAAACGTCAACGGTCTGGGTTATGCTGGTGTTGGATTGGAATGTTTGTATCCATGCAGCATTGGTACCTGTGATTGCTTTGTCGCCCCATGGCTTAATTGGAGCATCGACTAATATCCAAGCTTCATTGACTTCGTCTTCAAAGCTCGCATTTTGCAGTAGATTATCTGCGGTAGCAGAAGTTGAGATGGTGATAAGACTTGCTGTGCATATTGATGTGGTAAGTAATGAACGTAGTGATAGCATCTGAAAGGCCTCCTTTTTAGATAGTTAGTAAAATTCAGGATAGTGCCCGTGGTAGGTCCGGGGAAATCTATTTTCTACGACTCGTCAGAAGAAGATTTCGCTCAAACTTAAAAATGAAAGCGTTTACAATTTTGAGACATGTTGTAATATACTTCTAGTAAGTTGATGAGTCAATATTTTTATGTAAATTGTTAATACATTATATATAAGCTTTTATGGGAATTTCTTGAGGAATTTTATTTATAGGTAGTGCATATTTGGCGTGTATGGATATGTAAAAGTTTACATATTCAAATGTTTGGTATGTTCGTTCATCAATATAAGTAATTACTTGATGTGTGATGTGTTTGGTGTGTTTATTGAAAAGTAAAAGAGTGCTTATTGGAGATAAATTATGTTGTATCGACTGATATGTCGGCTGTTGGTTATGAGTTTACTTTTTGTTGGGGTTGCTTCGATTCGTGTGGGAGAGCTACATGCTAGTGATTTGCTGAAATCGGATGAGCGGATGGAATGGGTTGTGATTGGGCCGCTTCCAAACGAATTGATTTCGGAGGCAGATCGAGTTGGTGGTGTGGATGGTGCGGGATTAGATCGTGATTATCTCAAGGCATTGGGGGGTGAGGCTGATGCGGTATTAAAAGAGGGGGATGTAATTAAGTATGTTGATGCTAAAGGTGTGGGGTGGGATTCAACAGGAATAAAAGTGCGTGTACGTCAGGGGGCGATGGTTGATTTCACGTCAATGATGCGGCCTTACGACAGGCGCGTTGGTTATGCGTATTGTGAATTTGACTCGTTAAGTGATGAAAAAGCGCATGTGCTTTTTGGGTCAGATGACAGGGCGAAGGTTTGGTTGAATGGGGAGTTGGTTCATCAGTTCAGAGCGTATGGTCGTGGTGCAGTGCTGGGCGATGATAAGTTTGAGATTGATTTGAGAAAAGGGAAAAACCGATTACTTGTAAAAGTAGAAAATGGGTATGGCGGTTGGGGGTTCATGCTCAAGATGGCATCGGAAGCTGAGCATGCTGCAATGCTGGCGAAAATGCAGGAGCGAGGTCAGCTCGAACGCTTGATGTATACGTTGATGGGGCGTAAGTCAACGATGGTTGGGAGGCAAGATACGAATGGTATGCGGTATATGTTTAGCGTAGGCAGTTTTCCTGAATTGGATTTTGATAATCCAGAGTTGGCAGAAGCATTGCTCGGTAATTATGAAGTTGATGTGCGCTGGTTTGATAATGAACTAAATGAAGTGACGCGTGCTGCGAAGCCGGGGCGTTATGGTGCTGTTGTTCATGTTGAAGGTGAATCAGGAAAGACTGTCAACAGAGGGTACACGTTTATCTGTTACCCAAATACCTATAACTGGAAAAGATTGCTAGAGGATGTTGATGTTGGATATTTTCATAATTTAGGTTTGAGTGAAAAGGTTTGGAGTGATCAGCAAGAGTGGATTGACCAAGCTTTTTACTATGGGATTCGATCCTATATGTTTGGCCATCCAGATGGTGTAGGGCTTCTGGGAGCTTTGTATGAACGTGATATTGAATTACAAGAAAGTGAAGATGAGCAACCTGAATGGTTGAGTCCGATGGTTCGTAATCAGGATTATTTGCTAGCACTTCGAATGAAAGCTTCATCACGCGAACCCATTGCTAAGCTTGCTTATCCCAAGCGAGTTGTGAAACAGAAGGCAGTTGTTGTACGTGAAGGGACGTTGGCTGAAGCTGAATTTAATGCTGGCTTTAAAGAAGAAATGGCACGAGTATGTCAGGATTGGGCAAATGAATCAGGTATCCCATTCACCGTGATGGTTGTTCGTAATGGTGTGATTGCCTATCGAGGAGCTCATTATAAATCGGGTGATGATGTTGTGACTGAACGTACGCAATTTCCAATCGCATCAATTTCCAAACTCATGTTTAGTACTGTGTTGTCGATGTTGCGTGAGCAGGGGATGATTGAGTTGGATGAGCCAATTGGAAAGTATATTGACGGTTTTCCGATTGAAGGTGAGAAGGCGATGACTGTGCGGCAATGCATGATGCATTTGGCTGGAACTGATGGCCATGTAAATTATGGTGGAATGCCTAACCTATGGTTTGATGATTGCGTTCGAGGTATGTTGCCGTTCACGTATCCTGGTGAAAAGTATCATTACAATGGTTTGAGTTTGAATATTGTTGGTCGTGCTTGTGAATTGGCTAGTGGTGAAAGTTTTCCAAGATTAATGCAGACGCATCTTTGGGAGCCTTTAGGCTGTAAAGATACGTTGTCAGTTGATACTTCTACGTATACAAGAACAACGGCTGGAGATTTAGCTAAAGTTGGGCAGCTATTGTTGAATGGTGGTCAATATGGCGATTTGTACTTTTTCAGTCAACAGACACGAGATGAAATGTTACCCGTGAAAATTGGTGATGTGTATGATGATACGCTCAGCTCAAACATTGTGTATGGTTTAGCGTGCGATTGGTATCGAGATGTTCATAAGACTAATGAGAATGGTGAGCGTGAGCTAGTATTTAGTGATCGCATGTTCGGGCATGGGTCTGCAACAGCATCGATATTCCGTGTTGATTTAGATAATAACTTAGTAATAACGATGGCACGGCCAGGCGCAGGTAAAAGTTACAATAAACACTATCAAAAGATGTTTAAATTGATAGGTGAGTATATGAAATAAAGTTTTTTTAAATAAGATAAAAGCCTTGGTGAAAGCTGAGGCTTTTTATTTTCTAAATCGTTTTGAAGGGGCGAATTGTGCTTGGCCGCATCCGCATGAGCGGCGATAAATTAATTCAGTCGGTAAAAGTGTATGTAAAGGCGTATTGGGTGTGGCATCTTTATTTTTGATTGTAGAAATCGCTTTACGTACTGCGAGATTGCCCATATCACGAACAGGTGTATGTATTGTTGTTAGGTTTTGATGTTTAGCTTGGCTGGTATTATCGAAACCAACTACAGCGATGTCATCTGGGGCAGAGCGGTTGTGTTCTCTCATACTATCTAATACACCAATAGCCATGTTGTCATTGAATGCAAAAATTGCTTGTGGCAATGGTTTGTTGGATGCGAACTGTGTATGCATCAAATTGTAACCTGTGTCTTCAGAAAAATCGCCATACCAGATGCGATGTTCCGGAATAGTAATCCCCGCTTCTTTGGCGGCTATCCTGCATCCCTCTAATCGCTGAATAGAATCAAATGTACCCTCTGGTCCTGTGATGATAGCGATGTCTGTGTAGCCATGATCATTAATCAGGTGACGCATCACGTTAGCAGCACCATTAATGTTATCCATTGAAATGGTTGGAATGTTGGCGCCTTTAACGGGTCGGTCAATCATGACAATTTTAGATGCATGTTTACTTAAGGAAGAAACAAACCGATTAGGCAAGTCAACGTTCATGATGATTAGAGCATCAACTCGCTGTTGTTGAACATATTGTCGGATCAGTTTCATTTCATCTGCAGGCCCTCGGCCGAAGGCTACCATCAGGTGATAGTCAGTCTCGGAGGCTGCGTCATTTATCCCTTTGAGTGCTTCAAGAAAGAAGCCATCATCTAAATGAGGGAAAATGACACCTAAAGTGTCGGTCGATTGCTTGGCTAGGGTGCGAGCGGCAAAAGATGGTTGATAATCGAGTTCGCGAACAGCTCTCAATACTCGCGCTCGTGTGTTTTCAGAAACTAAAGGGCTTTCATTGATGACGCGTGAAACGGTAGCGATTGAGACGCCCGCCCTTTCACTAACTTGTTGTAAACTTGCTCCAGCCATGGGGTTATTATCGCTTTGATTGGAAGCGTTTGCAAATAAAGATTGCATTGTTCGATTACTTATTTTCATTGTTTGCATACCCTTATGCATACATGACTGGTGTGTAAGTGAAAAAGGCTGTAGAGATTTAGGCATCTCTACAGCCTGAAACTACTAACTTAAAACTTCGCGATTTCATGATGTTGTTTAGTAGGATATTGCGATATTTTTCTGTGTAACGGTACCATTTCGATATGCGCCCGCATGGCCGTCTAGGAAAACAAGGTTGATCGAGCCGTCTTCGGTGTCGTAACTGTCGGTTTCAAAGTGACGGTATCGCATAGCACCTGGGATGAAAGATTCCCCGCTGCGGCGATCTTTGTTATATGTTGTAGGGACGGGGCGATCAGGATCTTTATCAGCATCTGTATATGGTTGATATACAAAATCAGGATAGAATCCGACGGGGTAGAAATGATCTGTGTACCAGAACCAAGGTTCGCAGCCGCCGCCTTTCCAGCTCATCTGATTGGAATCGCCTAACGCCATGATTTCAGATGGGCGTCTTACGAGAGTATCTCTAAGCTGTGTAACCCACTTGTTATTATTGTCAGTCCAATCTGAGATTGGATATGGCTGATTGAATTTTCTGCCACTATTTCTGAGTACGCCTTGGTTCGCTCCGTAGCAAACTTCGCGATAGCGTGTATTGTCTATGGGAGTAGATGGGCATTGGTAAGCTGCAACAACGCCCGAATGTTCAGCGTCGGTTTCTGCGCCCCAATAACCCTTATCACTACCATTTAAATATATCATTAAAACGGGTGGCCAAAAGTCACCATCAAGTGCGCGTGACCATGGTATGTATCCATCGTTTTCAGTTGAGTATCCAGCGATGGCAATACCAATTTGTCTGAGATTTGAGGTGCATTGGATATTTTTTGCGGTATTTCTAGCCGCACCTAATGCAGGAAGCAGTATTCCAATTAGTAAAGCGATAATACTTATAACAACAAGTAGTTCAATCAGTGTAAAGCCGTTTTGGCATCTGTTTTTTACATCTTGAAGCATAGCAGGCATCTCCAGAATGGAATTGATATGTTCGAAACAATAAAAATGACAAATTGTAAGCGTTTACAATTATATTACGTATTTCGTGACTGAACGCAAGAATTAAATGATCCAGTGTTCAAAAAAGGTTTAAGTGTTATTAGTTAGCTGCTTATAAGCATTTGTAGAGCTTTGAACGAGTTTAATGATGGTGCTGTTAGGGTTTGTATCGATAAAAAATTTGAAAACGTTTACAGGCGTGATTGTGAGGTGTGGCAAAATGTAAGGCAAAGACTTTGTGTTATTGGGTAAGCATAAAACCGCCAAGATAGAGCTTGGCGGTAGCATTGAATTGAAGGATTTGTGTGTGATTGAATGTATTAATTCTTTAGTACGTGACGGCAAAATTCTTCTGTGTAACAGTGCCTGCTGAATATGTTGCAGCGTGTCCATCTAAGAATACTAAGTTACATGAACCTGATTCAATATCGCTTGGATTACCGCCATGACGATATCTTAAGGCTCCGGGAATGGTTGAAGTATCTCCGGGTTCGAGGTCACGATTGTTGACGAGTGGGACTTCTAGGTCTGGAGTTTTGTCTGTGTCGTTTGTTGGTTGGTAGATAAAACTATCGTGCCATGTTGGGCCATGCTCAAAAGTGTTCCAGAGAAATGGGTCTGATGCGCCTTCGCTGCCAATTTTACCTTGATTACCATCGCCAAACGCAAGTATTTCGGATGGCCGAAGAATTTGAACGTTTTTTCGCTGTAATGTTTCTTCAAATGGGTATGTAGGGCTATTGTCGGGAACAACAGGACCTGCAGTGAAAGGTCCCAGATTTGAAGCGTAGCTTACTTCTCGGTAATCGGTGACATTGATTACTAGTGATGGGCATTCGTATGCAGCAACCATTCCGCCACGTGTTTTATCTGCAATATTAGGAGAGTTGGTGTCATCTACACCGAGATGCGAGAGCAGGATTTTAGGCCACATTTGGCCAGTCCATGTAGGAGCATTGTAGGGTTGCCATGACCATGGGAGGTGATCGTCATTAGTTGTGCTATATGAAAAGACAGCGAGACCTATTTGTCGAAGATTTGAAGCGCATTGGATGTTGCGTGCCGATTCGCGTGCAGCACTAAGAGCCGGCAGTAGGATTCCGATTAGAAGAGCAATGATACTGATAACAACAAGCAGCTCTATTAATGTAAAGCCTCTTGCTATTGTTCGGTAAGTATAGAGAAGCATCGCGAAGTCTCCTGATAGTGATAGTTTTTTGTTCCTAAGATTTGCTGTGATTTGAAATGTACCTATGAAATCGCTTACATAGATATTATTGCTATCCCTATCGTTTGCAAGGTAAAAAGTATAAAAAAACATAAAAACGCTGATTCTAGCTTAATTAACCATCTAAAGTGCGTGTAATTTGAAAGAAATTGCATATAAAGCGGTTGACATCGGTTAAATCGAGAGATAATTTATGAAAGCGGTTACATTATGTGAGCAGAATCATGTCAAAACCAAATCTTAAGGATGTTAGCCGGATGGCGGGAGTCTCGATGTCGACTGCATCACGTGCTTTAAACTGCTCTAATTCAGTATCGGAAGCGACACGTAAACGTGTCATGAAAGTAGCTGAAGAGCTGAATTACCGTTCGGGGGTCGAACGAGTTAAGCGGGGGCCTAACGAGACTTGTTCGCTTGGAGCGGTGTTTCCTGGAGTCGGTGATGGGTTTTATGTTGAAGTGTTGAATGGAATGATTCGCGAGGCGAATTTAAATGGCGTTCATTTGATTGTTGCATTTGGTCATGGGCCTGCTGATGAAATAAGACTTATACAGGAAGAGATGCGTAAGCATAATGTAGATGGTCTTGTTGTTATGAATGTTGATTTGCCTAAGCGTTTTGTTGCATGGTTGAAGCAATATCCAATGCCTGTGGTCATCGTTGATCAGCCCTGTGCTGCGAAAGGAATATCTTCTGTAGCGATGGATAATCGTAGCGGCGCAAGAGAAGCGATGAAGCATTTATTGGTTGACCATAAATATCGAGATATTTGGGTACTTGGCGGGCCTGAGGGAACTTTCGATTCGATTCGAAGATTACATGGTTGTCGCTTGGCTTTTGAAGATGTTGGTTTAGTCTGGGATGAGAGTTGTGTATATACAGGCGATTTTTTAGAAAGTGGTGGATACCAAGCAACCTATGAAAAACTCATGGAATCGAATGGCGATAAACCTGAAGCGATTTTTGCGCTAAATGATTATATGGCATTGGGGGCAGTGGCTTGCTTGATGGATATGGGTTTAAAAGTACCAGAAGATGTTGCAGTTATAGGGTTTGATGATATTAAGTTGGCTCGAGTCATTGATCTGACAACAGTGCAGGTCCCAGCATCTGAAATGGGGAGTTATGCAGTTCAGCAATTACTTAACCAAGTTGAGGGACATGCGAATAGAGATGAAGATGCAGTAGTTTTGCCTACAAGATTGATGGTTAGGAAAAGTTGTGGATGTCATCATGATGATGCTGGAATGCTAAGCATGTTAGCATGTCGTGATATGGATGACTGTGCTGTTCAGATGTAAAAAGAGGTTGTTGATGTTTAATAAAAAAATAAATGCGGCTAATCAAATTGTGCGTTCAAAACTTGTTTCATTTATCGCTTTTGCGTTGGGGTTTTTATTGGTTAGTGTTTCAATCAGTAATGCTCAGTTGAATAAAGTAGAAAAAATTGCTGGCGAAAATATTATTGCTAAAGATCAATTTATAGATGAATTGGCAAAACGTTGTTTCTTGTTCTTTTGGGAAAAAGCAGATCCAAAAACTGGCTTAATACCTGATAGAACTGCTGTTGATGGTAGCGAGGAAACAGATATAAGTAGTATCGCAGCAACCGGATTTGGTTTGACATCCTATTGTATCGCGGAAGATCGCGGATGGATTACACGTAAGCAAGCATATGAACGAATCCGAAAAACACTGCTTTATCTTGACACAATGGAGCATGTAAAGGGGTACATGTATCATTTTGTGAACATGAAAACGGGGGAGCGAGTGTGGGAGTGCGAATTATCAAGTATTGATACCGCGTTGTTGATGTTAGGGGTATTGACAGTTAGCGAACATTATAAAGGTACAGAAGTTGAACGGCTAGCAAATCGTCTCTATGAGCGTGTTGAATGGGATTTCATGCTTACTGATGACAATACGCTTTCAATGGGGTGGAAGCCGGAGCACGGTTTTCTGAGGGCTAAGTGGAATAGTTATAACGAGTTGATGATGCTATATCTACTTGGATTGGGTTCATCTTCACACCCACTTGAAAGTAGTACGTGGCATGCATGGAAACGTGTGCCGGTATATTCATATGCCGGTCGTACATACTTGAACTGTCCGCCATTATTTACACATCAGTACTCTCAAGCATATTTCGATTTTGAAAACAAACATGATGGTTATGCTGATTATTGGATGAACAGCAAATTAGCAACGGAAGCCCAACGCCAATTTTGTATTGATCTTGCGGAAAGCTTTCCTAAATGGAATGAGAATATTTGGGGATTAACAGCTAGTGATGGAAAAGATGGATATAGAGCTTGGGGTGGGCCGCCTGCTCCATTAGAACCATTAGACGGAACCGTCGTACCTTGCGCACCCGGTGGTTCAATTCCTTTTGCTCCCGAAATATGTATTGATGCGTTGTACTCGATGTATCGTACATATGGAAATGATATTTGGAAAAGATATGGTTTGGCTGATGCATTTAATCCACATAATGATTGGGTTGCGAAAGATGTAATAGGCATTGATGTTGGTATTACACTTCTAATGATTGCTAATTATCAAGATCGATTTGTGTGGAATGTATTCATGTCTCATCCAGCAGCTCAAAGAGCAATGGAGCGTGCTGGATTTATTGATATTGATAAGGATCGAAATGGCTTTATTGAAAATAGCTCAATATACGGATTAAAAAAACATCCGGTCTCTAAAAGGCCAGTAATCAAGGCAAAGCCATCAAGCGCTGAGCCAGACTGGACTATTTTTCAATCAGATCACGCTAAGTATCCTGTTGTAATGAGGTTCGCATTTTCATGGGATAATGAATATTTGATGTATCAAGCATTCGTGTCAGATAGCGAAGTGCTATCAGGGCAAGATCAAGTAGAGCTATATATCGATCCACATAATGACGGGCTGGTTTGGCAGAATAAAAATGATATGCAAATTATCTTAAAGCCAACAGGTGGTTTAGAAGAATGGCATAAACGTACAGATCAAATTAATGCCAGTATTAATCTCACAGATGTGGGTTATGAAATAAAAGCAAAAATTTCGTGGAATTTGCTTAATGTTAAGGCGCAAGAGAATCTGGTTATGGGTATAAGTCCGGCTATCTTGAATATTGGCTCAAATGAACATTTAGAAAAAATAGATTGGCATTTTAAATTGGGGTCGAAAAGTGTGGAGTTAGGTGAGCTTAAATTAGTGAACTGATAGATGCCTTCTTGATCAGTGTAAATGTGGAAGGTGAATGATGGTTAGTGGAAATATTAAAATGAATAACTCGATTAATGAAATTTTACCAGTTAAATCAATCGAAAAAATATACGTTTCTGAAAACGATGTTTCGTTTTTAGAGCTATCTAATTCATCTGGTTTGACATTTAAATTTTTTGATACGGGTGTAATCTATAATATTACCTGTCATTCAACCATGATAAATTTATTGCATGGTGATCCTTTCGCGGGAATGGTTAGTTGTTTATATATTCGAAAGTATATCAATGGTTCATATTTGTATCATCCGATGATCGGAAATGATAGTGCTAGTATTTTTAGAATAAGCGAAAATGCAGCTATGTGGTCAGGGCAATGGGAGGATATCACATATTCTTGTAAGCTAAAATTGCATGCTACAGAACCATCATGGTGTTGGAGTGTAGAAGTAAAATCAACAGAATCTTTTTATGTTGATGTTGTTTATATACAAGATGTTTCTATCGCTGATCGTGCGCGTGTTACGGATAATGAAGCTTATATATCACAATATATTGACCACAAAATTTACGATGATGAGAAATACGGTCCTATCTTAGTTTCGAGGCAAAATGCAGATCAATCTATAGATTCTCAACCTAAGCTTGTGCAAGCATGTATATCTGGTGCTCAAGGATGTCTCACCGATGGATATGATATTTGGGGAACTTGCTCACGTACTACAGGTCAGATTCAATCTTTTGAGAAAGACAATATAGGTTGCCACGTTCGACAATATGAAATGGCGTGTGCTGCAATACAGTCTGAGAAATATTGGTTAACACCAAATCAAAAGATAAATATTATATTTGCTTCTGTATTTCTAGCTGATAACCAATCTATATCCAGTAGAAATGATTGCGAAGTAATTACAAATATTAGTGATTGGGCTAATGCACCCTCCAGCAATGCTGACTTAGTTTTTCAAGGAGAATCTAAATTAAATTGGCCTATCGTTCAATCAGAAGAACTGACGGATAGTGAATTAAAAAACTATTTTTCTTTAGATTGGAGATTATGTGAAATTGAAAATAATCAACTTTTATCATTTTTTTATGATGATGATAAACATGTGGTTCTCAAAAGCAAAGAATTGCTTACCGAGCGGCCGCATGGCCATATTATACGAGTTGGCGAATCTTTATTGCCTCATGAATCGGATATTTGTTTAACATCATGGATGTGTGGTAGTTTCATTTCTCATTTGGCTTGTGGTAACACGAGTTTTCATAAATTCATATCTATACTTAGGAATCCACTAGATATTTTACGTACTGGAGGATTGCGCCTTCTGGTAATGAGGCAAAATGGATGGGAATGCTTAGGTGTGCCTAGCGCATTTGAAATGTCACGTTCATCATGTAGATGGATTTATAAATTAGATGATCGTGTCATTGAGATTTTAGTTTCTCCTGTACCAGGTGCGCGTACATTTAATTTGACTTTTAAGGTATTGTCGGGCTCTGACATAGCAGTGTCAGCATTATCGCAGTTTGTTATGGGTGCTACGGAATGGCGTCAGCAATATGAATTGGAAGTTGAAAATGTCAATAGTGCATTCATTGTTAGATCTATAGATGTTAATCCAATAAATTTAAACGTTGAGTTGCCCACGTACCGTGTTGAATATAAATCCCGAAATGCATCATGTAAATATTCATCATTAGAATCATGGGATACTTTGTCGCAAGTCAATAACTATCCTCATCATGTCATTGAATCAATGCCTACAACCGAATTTCAAATAAATTTTACAGTTGATAGTTTATCTGAGTGTGATAAAGAGCAAAACTGCGCTCATAACAATTGGTCAACTGTAAATCTTAATTCAAATATTCAACATGAAGATACTTCAATTCAGAGATTGAATGACATTATGAAGTGGTATAGTCATAATGCGCTGATTCATCTCACTTCACCACACGGACTTGAGCAATATTCAGGGGCAGCATGGGGGGTAAGAGATGTATGTCAAGGGCCTGTTGAATACTTAACATCTATCAATCGATATCAAGAAGTTAAAGAGATTCTTCGAATAGTGTTTGCTCAGCAGTATTACGATTCAGGCAATTGGCCTCAGTGGTTTATGTTTGATGAGTATAGTACGCTTCGTGATCAGAATTCACATGGTGATATTGTAGTATGGCCTTTGAAAGCATTGTGTGATTATATAGAAGGTACATCTGATTGGAATTTTCTCGATGATTTAATTGATTTTACAGATGATATTACCTTCGAAAAGATTAATGAACATTATCCATTGCTATACCATGTAAAAAGAACCATTGAACGTATTGAAAGTGAATTTATTCAAGGTACATGTTTAATTCGATATGGCGATGGTGATTGGAATGATTCATTACAACCAGCGCAAAAAGAATTGCGTAACAAACTTGTTAGTTCATGGACGGTAGAAATTCTTTATCAAACATTGAATCGATTAATCTTAGTTCTTAAAGAGTATGGCCATTGTAGTGAGCTTGTTAATCATTTAGAAAGTATGGTTCGTAAGATACAATCGGATTTTCAGAAGAATTTAGTGTGTGATAACGTTGTGTGTGGTTTTGCAAAAATTGAGGATAATGGGCAAACGGAACATTTGCTGCATCCCAATGATAATTTTACTGGAATAAAGCATCGTTTACTGCCTTATACACGCGGCATTATTAGTGAAATATTTACCCCATCACAGGCACAATTGCACGATAAAATTATCCAAGAAAAATTGCTGCATCCGGATGGCGTTAGGCTAATGGATCGACCAGTTCGTTATAGCGGTGGTAAACAAAATATATTCTGTAGAGCAGAATCAGCTGCAAGCTTCTCACGCGAGATTAGTTTGCAATATGTGCATGCGCATTTACGTTATTGTGAAGCGATGGCAAAATTAGGGCGGGCTGATGCCCTATATCATGGTTTGAATATAATCAATCCAATTGGATTAAATGAAATTTTAGATAATGTAAATATACGGCAATCTAATAGTTATTTTTCGAGCTCTGAAGGTGATTTTTTAGATCGCTATCAATCAGAAAATGAATTTGAAAAGCTTAAAGCTGGTGAAATAATGGTAAAGAGTGGATGGCGTATTTATTCCAGTGGACCTGGGATTTACTATGGCATGGTTGTTCAAAGAATGTTGGGGTTGCGTTTTTATTTTGGCAATGTAATTATTGATCCTGTGTTGCCTGTACATTTAACTGGTTTGCGCTGGTCTCATGATTTTATGGACTGCTCATCATTGTTTATTTATAAAATGAAAAATGATCAATCACTTCCGCAAACTGTACGCATTAATGGCACACTAATAAAAGCAACCCGAAGAGAACGAAACCGCTATCGTTATGGCGGAATGATGATACCAGTTGATACAGTACGTGATCTATTGCAATCAGATAATAATGTTATTGAAATCAATTAGCAGTTCAAAATAATCACGAGAGTATTTCAATATACAAATCAAGCTAGCAGTAGATATTTGTTAGCTTGATTTTTTAATTGTCTGCCAGTCTAAATCGAATTTTGCTAGATACTTTCGCAAGCGATCCGCATCATTGATTGTCTTGCGTTGTTTGCGAGACGCAGCAAATAATTTCCGTCCAGCTTCAGATAATGAAGATGATTCAAAGCATACATTAACAACGGTTCTTAATTGAGCTATGTCAAAGATATCAATTTCTTCAATTCGTTGAGTACCGAGTATCTTTAAGAGTATATTATTGTCTTTCTCGTTACAGGTAATTGGTGTTTGCCAGGACTGATTCAATCTTTCGATTTCGTCTTTGACAACCGATTGTGTGATTCGACCTGATGGAGCCATCGTAGCCATTCTGCGCATACATGCATTCACATCTCGAAAATTTGCGCTCCAAAAGGCATCTTCACTCATTGCGAATTCTAAAAAATGTCTTCGAGCTTCATTGTTGAAATGGACTTGTCTTCCAGTGTTCCGTGTAAGTTGACTAAGCTCGTACTCAATATTTGGCTCAATATCATCACGTCGTTCAGCTAATCCTGGCAGTTTGAAGGTCCATAAGTTGATTCGTGCAAGTAAGTCTTCTCTAAAGCGTCCCTCTTTGACTTCATTTAATAAATCGCGATTCGTTCCACAGATTAAGCTAAATTCAGATTGAGTTTCTTTATCAGCTCCAACAGCGAGAAAACGTTTTTCCTCAATTGCACGTAAGAGCATCGTTTGTTCATCAGGTCCAAGTTCACCAACTTCATCTAAAAAAAGCATACCATTGTTTGCTTCGACAAGTAATCCTTTGCGTGCTGTTGCGGCGCCAGTAAACGCACCGCGTGTGTGTCCAAATAATGTAGACATCGCTGTGTCGCCTCGAATTGTTGCGCAATTTACTTCCACAAGTGGGCCTTGTATCTGCCGCTTTTGATTTTTAAGCTCATAAATGCGTTTCGCGAGTTGGCTTTTACCTGCGCCTGTTGGGCCAGTAAGAAGAATGGGATCATTTGAGTGGATAGTAATATGCTCAATTTGTTCCATCATACGGTTGAAGAGCGTATTGCGTGTCGCAATACCACTCTTGAGAAAATCAAGGTCGCGAGTTTGTTCAAGAAGAAAACGTTGAGCAATATGGTCATATTTTGAAAGATCGAGATCTATGATATTAAAGCTGCCCGGCTCGTTCGAACGCTTGCGGCGTGGTGGTGAGGTCTGTAATAGTTTGGCAGGAAAATGTCGTGATTCGGTTAGAAGAAATAAGCATATTTGAGAAACATGTGTGCCAGTGGTTATGTGCACAACGTATTCATTATTGTCGGTATCAAAATTGTAATTGTCAGCAAAATCATAAAGTCCAGAGAACACATCTTGAAAGTCCCAGGCATCGCGATACTCAATTCGATGGTGATTGACTTTTGTTTCAGGTGAAATTGATTTGATATCTTCGGTAACTTGATCTGCTAAATCTTGAAATTTCTTTTGGAAAAGTAACTCGAACTGATCAATAAGATGATCTTCATGTTGGCATATGGATATGGTTGGCCGCCAGTTTTCCCAACGATTACGCTTATAACCTTTATCTAAAGTTGGTCCAAGCTGACCAATTACAATTCTTTTCGACATATAAAAAATTATAAAAGAATATATGGATAGATACAAATTATCTGAAAATTATATTCGACAAAATAAAGCTCGTTTAAATTAAAATTGTAAGTATATGTAAATAAAGAGATTAAAAATTGTATTCTTTGTTTGTCTGTTCTGGCACGCTATGTGCATATATACAGGCATCAGGCATGAATAAAGGATATTGGCCGAAAGGATTGATCATGACAAACAAAAGTTTATTTAAAACATACGCAGGTCGATTGCTACAAAAAACGGACATGGTTAATGAAGCTGGTGGAAAGGCATATAAATTTGAATCTAAGCATGTATTAGCTCAATACGCTGCAACTGGTTGTTTGAATAACACTTTTTACGCATCTGCTGCAGATCAACTGGAAGTAGTTATTGATTTATGTGATTCAATTGAGCCAGAGTTTATCGCCAGGACTGCGCTATATGCTCGTAAGGTAGGCAACATGAAAGACATGCCTGCCTTGCTACTTGCCATATTGTCAATTAAATCACCGGGCTTAATGGCTGAGATATTTGATCGGGTAATTGATTCATCAAAGATGTTGCGCAATTTTGTACAAATCATGCGAAGTGGTGCTGTAGGTAGAAGATCTTTGGGTTCACTTCCAAAGCGTATGGTACAGCAGTGGATAGAGAATCGTACAGATGAACAATTGTTCATTGGCTTAATCGGTAAAAATCCATCTTTGGCTGATGTGATTAAGATGGTACATCCTAAGCCAACTTCGCCGAGGCGCGAAGCTTTGTACGGTTACTTGATTGGCCGCTCCTACGATGAATCATTGTTGCCGGATGTTGTTCAAGCTTATGAGAAGTATAAGCGTGCAGGTGATCGAACAAGATTGAAAACTCCAAATGTACCATTCCAGATGTTAACTTCTTTGGGTATGGGTACAGTTGAATGGAATGAAATTGCACGTAATGCAACTTGGCAGATGACTCGTATGAACCTGAATACGTTTCAGCGTCATGGCGTTCTTAAAAAGAGTAAGACGGTAAAATTGATTGCGAAACGTTTACGTGATCCTGAATTGATTGATAAAGCACGTGTTTTTCCATATCAATTGTTGACGGCCTTCATGAACATTGATTCAGATATGCCTCGAAAGATTGAAGATGCATTGCAGGATGCGATGGAACATTCGATTCGTAATGTACCTGAAATTGATGGACAAGTTTTCGTATTTCCTGATGTTTCGGGTTCAATGCATAGCCCAGTGACAGGATATCGAAAAGGTTCGACATCTAAGGTTCGTTGCATAGATGTGGCAGCTTTAGTTTCGGCAGCAATGTTACGCAAAAACCCGGATGCTGTTGTTATTCCATTTGAGTCAGATGTGGTTGAACCAGATTATGTTAAATTGAATCCACGAGATACGGTGATGACCAATGCTCAGAAACTTTTATCTTTGCCTTGTGGTGGTACAAATTGCTCTGCACCTTTGAAGTATCTTAATAAACAGAACGCCAAAGGTGACCTTTTGATTTATGTTTCAGATAATGAATCATGGATGGATTCAAATAACTATGGTTGGTTTGGTGGCAGTGTGACCGAAACCATGAAAGAGTGGGCCACCTTTAAGAAGCGAAATCCTGATGCCAAGATGATTTGTATCGATATACAGCCATATGCTTCGACACAGGTTCATGAGCGTGATGACATCATCAATGTTGCAGGTTTTTCGGATTCAGTTTTTCATTTGATCTCCGCTGTTGCATGTGGAGATGCTCGTGAAAACTACTGGATTACGCAGATTGAAAGGCAATCAATTTAATATACAAAAGATGTGTCGTTTAGCGGCGATACATCTTGTTAGATAAGTTGGAATGGCCGGAGCGAATGCTGGTAAGAATACATCGGCAAAGCTATATAGCTTCGTGGGTTCGAGTCCCGCAATATTTCTCACCGTTGTTTGTCGTCCGGCCGTAGCAGTATTCTTAGTGAATGTCTATGAAACTACATACTATTCGCTTGTTGTGGGTTCGAATCCCGCCTCTTTTGAGAGTAGCTCAATCAGTAAAGCACCGATTGATGTTTCATAAATCCTTGTCACTAAATTTTGAAAACCCAATGCTGAATGCATGTCGGACTACATGGTAGAGGCGCTTGCCTTTCGAGGTGAGAGTTTGCGGGTTCAAGTCCCGCCCAGATGAAAATCGTAGTGGCCGAATTTCGTCCTACAAATATTGTCAGCATTTTTAGCAAAATTAACTAGTATTCATATTTTGAATACAGACATATAACAGGATTGTAAATATACAGCCGCGGGCTCACAATGAATGCAGATGAAACTACATGATAGCTGATCGCCAGGTCGTGGGTTCGAGTCCCACCAGCCCTATTAAACATGCCAAGGGGCTGTAGCTCAGTAGGATAGAGCAGGGATGTTTCATCACTCCTTGTCATTGTGTTTTAAATAAAGGATCTAACGATGACAAATTCAGAAAAATATTCACCTAAATTGATATCGACCGGTGACGCAACAGCGATCTTGCCTCTTCCTAATAAGAAGTATGAGCCTATCCGTGTGATAGGTACACCGAATATTCGAAGCACTTTTGATAATGCGTGTTTAAGGCAAGCAGTCAATGCACGCATGGCTCCCGGTGTAACCGACTTGGTGTTAAACCCAGATGCACATATTGGATATGGTGCGCCAGTAGGTTGTGTGATGGCATCGCCTACACATATTTATCCCGGACCTGTTGGCGTTGATATAAAGTGCTCAATGAGTCTTCTTCAGTTTGATTTGCCTGCAGATCAGATTGAGGATAAGAAAGTTAGACGAGCATTGATCAATGCCATTTGTGAACGTGTACCAACTGGTGCGGGGAAGGGGCAGCGATCTGTTCCCAAATCACGTTCTGTTGATGTAGCAATGGGTGAAATGGCTGTTTGTGATGGCGCAAGTGAAGGTGTATTGAGTATGCTCGATATTCCAGAGCATTGGCGTCACCGTTGTGAAGATGCATCGCATGTTGGACATGACGGTACAACTGAAGCACTTGTTGATCGTATGCATCAGTTGTTTGGCTCAACACGTAAGGACGAATTCGCAAGTAAGATTCGTCAGCTCGGATCATATGGTGGTGGGAATCACTTCGGTGAATGTGAAGTCGTTCAAGTTGCTGAGGATCAGAAACATGTTGCAGATGTCTTTGGCTTGAAAGATGGGCACGTCGCGTTTCTTTCGCATTGTGGTTCAAGAGGTCTTGGTCATAATTTGGCTGCAGACCAATTCCGTACAATGCAAGATAAATTTGATCAATGGGCAATCCCATTCCCTGCCAATGATAAGCATTTGTGTTATGCGCCACTTGGTTCGCCAGAAGCAAATGACTACTTAGATGACATGGCAATCGGAGCTAACTTCGCAACAGTTAATCATATGTTGATCAATGCACTCGTGCTTGAAGCCTTCCGTGATGTTTTTCCCAGCATTAATGGCGAGTTGATATATTTCATCAGTCATAATATTGCACGTAAAGAAGTATTGCCCGATTCCCAAAAGGTGGCATGGGTAATGCGTAAAGGTGCTACACGTGCCTTCCCTGCAGGTCATTATGCTTTGAAAGATACACCTTTCGTCGATACCGGCCACCCAATCCTTTTGCCCGGTGATCCACAACGTGGTTCAGCGGTAATGGTTGCCTTGGAAGGTGCTAAAAATTCGCTTTACTCCGTAAACCATGGGGCAGGGCGAATGATGGGACGTCGAAATGCACTTCGAACTCTTGACCAAAAGAAAGTAAATGAGTCATTTGATCGTAAGGATATTATGACAAACTGCCGTAACTATCCACGTGATGAAGCTCCAGCAGCTTACAAAGATTTGAATGAAGTGCTTACATCAGTGAAATTGGCTGGTTTGGCCGCTGAAGTCGCAAGATTAAAAGCACGTTTTGTTATTAAAGATGCTGATAAGGCTGATGATTAATACGTCAGCTTTAATATAAATGAATTTGAGAAAGTTATGCTAGTTATAGATGGACAACAAGGAGAAGGGGGCGGGCAGATACTGCGTTCTTCGCTCGCTTTAAGTATGGTGACGGGGACGCCGTTCCGTATCGAGAATATTCGTGCTGGTAGACGAAAACCCGGTCTTATGAGGCAGCATTTAACTGCAGTACGTGCAGCTAAAAAGATATGTGATGCATATGTAATCGGTGATGAAATTCGTTCAACCGAACTTACCTTTCGTCCTGGAACCGTAAAAGCTGGTGAATATCATTTTAGTATTGGGACAGCTGGAAGTACAACGTTGGTTCTGCAGGCTGTACTTCCAGCTCTGATATTAGCTAATGGTAAAAGCACAGTTACGATCGAAGGTGGAACGCATAATCCATTTGCTCCGCCTTTTGATTTTCTACAAAAAACCTTTATACCATTACTAAATCGCATGGGACCCACGGTTGAAATGACACTCGATCGACATGGATTTTTTCCAGCAGGTGGTGGTAGTTTCAGGGTGGAAATAGTACCAGCAGAGAAGTTGACTGGATTCGATCTTATGAATAGAGGTAATATCGTTCGTAAGCAAGCAACTGCGATAGTAGCAAACCTTCCAATTGATATTGCTAAGCGTGAGTTAGAAGTCATTCAAAAGAAATTGAGTTTCTCAACTGATTGTATTTGCTACAAGCAGATCAATGACACTCCAGGCCCCGGCAATATCGTAACAATTGAAATCGAATCAGAGTCACTATGTGAAGTGTTCACCGGGTTCGGTGAAATTGGTAGAGCCGCGGAAGCTGTAGCAAATCGCGCAATTCAAATGTGTCAAAGATATTTGAAATACGGAGCTCCAGTTGGCGAATATCTCGCTGATCAAATTTTACTCCCACTCGCAATCGCAGGTCGAAGCCAGTTTCATGCAACTTTTATGTCTCAACATACTCAGACACATATTGATTTAGTTCAGAAATTTCTAGATTGCCGAATATCAGTCGACGATCGGCAGCGTGATGGTGTGACGATAACAATTTTATAGGATTGTCATGTTTCTAAATAAAATGAACAACCCCTTGCATGAGCAAGGGGTTTATACCTTGAAAAAATTAGGTTTAGCTTTCTTGTCTAATTATAGTCGAGTGATTTACAATAAAGGACTCAGAGATAAATATGGTTGTTTAAAATATTTTTGCTTGATCTAAATCATTCTGTGTATTGATTTGAATCATTTGCTTCCAGTTCTTTGGCACTGGAAGCGTTTTAATATTAATGTTGGCAAGAAAATTTTGCATTGAAGCTTGTTTGGTATTGAGTGTTTCTGATGCTGGTTTTGCAATATTGCTGTGATAGATACCAGGAAATGGTTGGTAACGATCATCACGAAAAACAATCGCCTGATAGGTAGATGAACGCATCGCGAGGAGTTGCTTAATCCATTTTGGTGAAATGTTGATTGTATCGCATGAAGTGAGCATAAACCAACAATGGTCATTTTTTTTACTTGTATGTTCTGCAGCAGTTAAAAGACCGGCTAGTGGGCCGCGATAGCCTGGTTTTGAATCGATAATCGTTTGTAACTTAAGATCTGAATACTTGTCTGGTTTATCAGCAATCACAGTGGTACTTGAAATATAAGGTGAAAATGTAGATGTGATGATCTGAAGTATGTTTTTATCTTGAATTTGTATACGTGCTTTATCAGAACCAAATCGAGACGACAGGCCACCAGCAAGAATGAAGAGTGGTAGTTTGTCTTTGTTATTCATGATTCACTTCTTTTGACTGAAATACTAAAACTTGGATTAGGTAAGCAATTGTGCCAAGAAGAAAGCCCCAGAAGGTACTAAAAAAGACAATAACCGATGCTGTTATAAGAACGATGAAAATCGAATTTTTGTGCATGCAATCCTTAGCAGTTGAGGCGAGCAAGAAGCCAGCGAAAATGAGAGTCACAGCTAGAATAGAAATTGGATATGCTTGAACAATAACGCCTAACGTAGAGCAAAGTATTAGAGCAGCAGCGATTTTAATTGTACCGAGCATGATTACACTTCCGCCAGTACGAGAGCCAAAACGATATTGTGCAGCAAGACCGCCAGATCCATGGCACATGGGCATTCCACCAAAAGGAACAGCGATGAGATTCATTAGCCCAACACTGAGAGCCATTTTCTTTGGCTTTATACCTTGTTTTGGGAAGTAGTCATGGCTGAGTGCACAAACTGCGATAACTGAGTTGAGTAAGGTTAGAGGCAGTTGTGGGAGGGCGCCATGGATTAATCCGTCCCACCATTGATGGTTGTTGGGTATTACGAAGTTTAGGTTTGGCCATTGCCAATTGTAGTTTGCCAGCAGGTTGCCGTGTTTGATAAATGCAATGATCAAGCCTATAGGTACGATGATCGCCAATATTGGAAAACGTTTTGTTTTTACGCCCCATATGAGTACTGCTGCAAGAATGGCGGTTAGCCAACTATCGAGCTGGAGGAAGGGTATAGGCCAAATCCATACGATACCTTTGTAGGCCAATTTGATGCCGATGCCGAGTTGGATGCCACGAACGAGGGATTTGGGGATCTGCTTGCTGAGCCAATCAATTGAGCCAGAGATTGAGAGAATGATCACGAATAAACCCATGAATAATCCTGCAGAAGCAATCTCTCCGGTGCCGAAGCCTTCAGCAATTGCAACAGCTGCAATTGCTTTCATAGGTTGAACAGGAATAGGTTGTTTGAAGAACAAACCGGTGGCAATGTTCATGAGCCCTGCAAAGAGGAATATTACTGTGATTTCCATGCCACAGAAAACTGAGAGAGCAAGAGCAAGAGGCAAGAAGGTACCAAGGTCGCCGAGCGAACCAGAGAATTCTTGTAAATCAAATCGATAGTGCTTGAAAGGTAGAGGAGTATTGTCATCAATCAACCGCTGTTTTTTTGTTTTGAGTGGTGTTGATGTCATAAAGGTAATATTTTCTCAAACGGCGTATGTAAGCAATATAGGGATTGCGATTAGGTATTACCAGATTGAAAGCTTCCTGATTTGCCACCAGTTTTTTTATGCAAATGAATATTTTGGATAATCATTGATTTGTCAATTGCTTTGCCCATGTCATAGATCGTTAGTGCGGCGACAGAAGCTGCGGTAAGAGCTTCCATTTCAACACCGGTTTTAGCTGTTGTGCTCACTGTTGCTTTGATGTGAAATTGATTATTGATAATTTCGATATCAAGCTGGATATTATTTAGTGGTAAAGGGTGGCAAAGGGGGATGAGGTTAGAGGTTTGTTTCGCAGCCATGATGCCTGCAATTCGAGCAACTTCAATGAGATTACCTTTTTTAACTTTGAGTTGCTGAACGGCTTCGATTAATTCAGTACTACAATGTACTTCAGCAAACGCAACTGCTTCACGGTGTGTCGAAGGTTTGCTGCCGACATCCACCATGCTTGCCTTACCTTGTTTATCTATATGTGATAGTGATTTATCCATGATATTTCGATTTTAAGCGTAAGCGGTGAATGTCATTATCCGCCACTGACTAAGCCGATGAGTGCGATTTCTTCATCTGGAGTGATAAGCTGATCGCTTTGCGCATATGTATGATTAATTGCTAGGCGGCTGTTGTTGACATAAGGTGCTAGATCAGGGTATTGATCACGGATCGCGTTCATTAAGTCGTTACACATGATATTGCTCGAACTTATATTAACTAAGATGGTATCAGCACCAGCGACTTGTATATATGGCCCAAATAGATGCACATTGATTTTCATGATGACTGCTCATCTTGATCACGTTTGATCTGTTGCCACGCCCATTGCCATGCTGCGACGGTTCGTGGGAAACCTACAGTATTCATTGCGAGTAAAATTGCCTGTTCAATTTCTTCGGTCGTTGCTCCATTTTGCATGGCTCGACGAACATGTGATCGAAAGGCTGATTCCAAATTGGCTCCCATACAAATCCCCATTTTGATTAGGGATAGTGTTTTGGGGTCAAGTGGTCCTTGCTGTTCGATAGATTTTGCTACATTTTCATGTGCTTCACCTAAAACTGGGAATTTATCAATGAAGGCTTTGAAAGTTGTTGGGAGTTTGTTTTTATCTTTAGTCATAGGATTAACCTCCTATATTGGTCATAACATTTAGGCCGATGGTGGGGTGCTGCGGCGCTTTAAGAGTTAAGCAATCATGCAGTATTGTATCTAAATGATCGGGATTAAAAACAGGTTTCATGGCAGGTAAAATTGAACCGGCAGATTGGTCCATCAAACAAGGGTAGACTTCGCCATCGGAAGTAATACGAATTCGATTGCAGTTATCACAGAAATTGCAGCTCATTGGTGTAATGAAACCAATTTTTACCTGTTTGCCTGTATGCAGAGTTGCTTTGTACATTTTTGCAGAATCTGCGCCTTGAGGATATTCAGTCCATTGGCGAATACTGGGCGCAAGTCGGTGTTGTATCTGAGAAACAGGCATGTAATACTTGGACCATGATGCAGCTAGCGGGCCCATTGGCATCAGTTCAATAAAACGGATTGAGATCGCTTGTTCAGCGGCGAAATGAACTAGATTCCCTAATTCATGATCATTTTTACCTCTCAACACAACTGTATTGAGTTTGATCGGAGAAATGTTTGCGTTTTTAGCAGCATTGATGCCATCTAAAACACGTTCTAATCCATTTACACCCGTCATACTTTTGAACATGGTTTGGTCTAATGAATCTAGGCTGATATTAATTCGATTTAAACCCGCTTGTGCATATGCATGTGCTGAATTTGCCAGTGTAAGGCCACCAGTTGTCATGGCTAAATCTTTCACTTGTGGAATACTACTAATTCCACTTATGAGATTTATCAATTCAAAATGTGCAGTTGGTTCGCCGCCCGTAATGCGCACTTTGGTAATACCATACTGGGATGCCATGTGAGAAACGAATTGAATCATTTGCTCTGATGATAAGTTGTGGGATGAGGTACATTGTTTGTAGTTGGCAGGTCGACAGTAAATACAACTCATCGGGCATTTCTGTGTTATTGATAGCCGCAAGTAATTGATTTGCCTGCCGTGTGTATCTTTTAAAGCAGAATCTGATTCGCTTGTTCTTAACTTATTTGGTGAATTACCAACCATATTTTTAACATCGTTTATGTTGAATAATGCAGATTAACAAGTATATTTTCAGCCACAATAACTGTAATACTCAAATTACATTTAGTATGTAAATCGTGCTTGAGTTGTTGTAACCGAGATTAGAAGTTAAATGCATATTGTAAGTAGAAGAAATCAATATCATCACTGGTGCCAGTATCTTCGAAGAAATCACCAGCAAAAAAGTGACTATATCCAGCAGTTACAGATGCGTGATGATCAATGGTGTACTTGAGAACGAGATCAGCTTCGCTGCCAACACGTTTAGATGCGTCTGGAGAAGCTGCACGGACAATACCGCCACCGGCGTTATAGAGAGCGTCATTCTCATTTGCACGCCAGAACATATGATTTGCAAATGATGCTTTAAGTTTTGGTGTGATCGGAATGCTAACACTTTGGTATAAGTCAATTATGTTTTGACGACCAATCAGATCAATGAAGCCAAAGTATTTATGACCTAGTGGGAAGAGTTGATTGAAGGTTTCAACATTTCCACCTGGCTTATCATCTCCGCTTGCAATATCTAGGCCGATTGCAATACGTGGTGTGTAGCTTTTAAAATCGAATTTGTATCCCAACTCGGAAGTAAACATGTATGCGCTGATATCACCCGAGCCGACACGCCCAAACTGATAAGCTGTTTCCATATCATAGTCAAAGGTTGTATCACTAACGTTGCCAAATAAACGAATTCCGAGCGTATGTCGTTCTTCTTGGCCAGTGGTTCCGTTAAAAGCAGTACCTTTCCGATTGAGACCGTAATAGTAAATGTTCCACTTCGCATCAGAACCTTTATAAGTATCTTCAGCAAACAGTCCCCAGAATTGAATATCCTCTTCCTGGTCGAATGTATATCTTTGCACGGGAACAAAATGGGTATAAAAGCCTGTGATATCCAGTGTTTCTGTATCTAATTTGGCTGAGATGCCGTCCCATTTACGTTGTGTATTTGCCCAAGGTAATGGGCTGACTAAACGCTGACTGCCAAACAGGAGATGTTGGCGGCCGATCTTAATCGATAGGTTGCTAACATCTTCAAGAGGAATAAGAAATTCAAGAAATGTTTGTTGCAAATCACCTTGGTTGACATCCAAGGTACGGTTACCACCTGGGAGTTCACGATCTTCTGAGAAAGCAGCAATACCCTGAATGAAAAAACGAACATGCTCAGTCATATGCAGGTCGCCATGAAGCAGTAATCGATTTAGTACAAACGTATCATCATTAGATTTGTTGGCACCAAAATTTTCCCATGTTTCAATTCTTGATCGTATTTGTCCGCCGATAGATAGCCATACCTCATCGTTGTCTGAGAGCGGAATATACTTGATAGAATCGAATAGATCACCAGTTAAGTCGGGATCATAGTTTTGTAAATCAGCCCAATTTTCGGTTTGGGGCATAACGGGATTTAATTTGGGTCTGACAAAATCGGTTTCTGAAGTATTCTCTGCGATAGCTTGATTGCCGATTGGAAGATTTATCAATATTGAAAATAAGAAGATCTTTGTGATTTGTTGCATGACAACTCCTGCCATTTTTCAAAATGAAGATTAATCAAAATGGATTTGCTTAATTTTTCGAATTACTTGATGGGTTTTGTGAATTAAGAGAATGTGCGATACGTATCAATCGCACGCTATCTTTTTGTAACATGAGTGTGTCCCACCACTCTTTGCCCTCATATTCATAGCGTAGCTGAACAGCTAACGCTTGCTTTTGGATGGTTAGTAGCCTGGCTTCATCCAAGCTCACTGGACTGGGTTCAATCATTGTTCGTTGTTGATAGCGAGGTAATGCAGAAAGGAATTTCGTACATGCAGCAATATCAGAGAACAGACAATTAACAGTATCGATATCAATTATTTGATCTTGTAACTTAGATTGTCCTAGCTGTTCTCCAGTATTGGGTTGGGCATTATTTGATGTATTAGAACTTGTAGATCGCCCTTCGTGCTCAATTCTGTTGATGATAGAATTCGTAGTTTTTTGTGCATCTGGTGTGCTTGGATTGCATCCGGGAATCGCAGCACTAATCAAATGGTGAAGCATTTTTCTACGTGAAGTTGAACGTGATTGCTCAATCATTTGGAAGCTCCCATGGCTTTCTCTTCATTCGCAATGGGAATGATGATTCATCATGACTGAGTCGTTGTTCGAGAACTGCAGACTGAGCATGACATTGGGTACAATTTTGTCGGTATGGGTGACTACTACGTAATCCAGATTTACCGGTGGGGCCGTGACAACTTATACAATTTTCACGCATATGTGTTGCATGGGGCATTGTTGGTGGAGCACCTTCCCATGCACGTGTACTTTCGGCGATCGTTGTTTTGCCGGTAAAATCATTCTGTGATAATGCCGCTGTACTACGAAGATTGAGAATAAAATTAGTTGATTCAACATGACACTGCGTGCAATTATTAAAGTACTCATGGCTCATCTGGGGAGCTATAACTTGTTCAAGTTTCAGGCCTTGACTATGACAAGACATACAACTTTCAGCACGTCGCTGATCAATCTTGTGGGGAATAACAGGTGGAGCGCCTTGATAAGCACGTAACTCTGCGCGTTGATCAAGAGCTTCTGATTTCTGTTGAGCAGTACCAACAACAATTTGGATCGGCTCGTTTTTGGGGGGTGATTTCGGATTTTTCAGATGGGTTTGATTTACTAAGGAGATGTTTCGAATCATCTCGTATCGAGGTGCAAGAGGATATTGATCTTGTTGTTGATGAGTTACTTGATGATTAGGATTGTGTTGTTGATTCGTGTTTTTTTGTTCGCCTCTGATTCCAGCGATAAAACCAATAAATGCAGTTGCAATGCAGCAGATAAGTATGATATGGCCTAGCCGTCCATGATTGTACTGAGGCAGATGATCTGAATGTCCATCTTTTGGCGTTTGAGGACCAGACATAATTACAACTCTTTCCGGCTATTTACTGGCAAGATGCGCACAGCACATTTTTTGTAATCAGGTTGTTTTGAAAACGGATCATAAGCATGAAGTGTGACATCATTTATTTGATTTAATTCATCAAAGAATGGTACGAACACACTTCCTTTTGGCGGTCGACCGCGTCCATCAATCCATACTGGTAACTTCAATGAACCTCGTCTCGATTCAACAATAACCTGATCACCTTGTCCAACACCTATTCGTGCTGCATCAGAGGCGTTCATTTCCAAGTACGTATGCGGCATTGCCTGAGCTAATTGTTTGACACGTCGTGTCATTGTTCCTGTGTGCCAATGTTCGAGTACGCGGCCTGTACATAACCAGAAAGGGTATTCATTGTCAGGCATTTCAGGTGGATCAGCGTATGGTCGCCACCAAACCTGCGCTTTATCATCTTTGGTTGTTGAATGGTAAAACTGGAAACCTTTACCCTTTTCAACATACTTATCTGCTCCTTCAACAAATCGCCAACGTGTTTCGCGCCAATTGCCATTTTCATCTTTAATGACTGGCCATCGCATGCCACGCGATTTAACTAACTCATCATACGGAGCAACGTCTTTATGTTTGAGGAAAGTAAATTGTCTGTACTCGCTAAATAGTGCACGATCTACGTTGATATCATAGTAATGTTCCCATTTCCAAGCAGGTACTTCATTACCATCATCATCATTAACACGGAAGATGAAATTACCGTCACGATCCTTCATGCCCGGATGTCCAAGTTCCATTAGTCGATGTGCGATAGCAATCGTCATCCAGCAATCATCTCTCGCTTCACCCGGAGGATTCACTTGTCTAAACCATTGCTGTGTTCGTCGTTCACTATTGCCGAAAATCCCATTTTTCTCGACCCACATTGCAGCAGGTAATACCAAGTCAGCGAGAGTAGTTGTTGCGTTTGGATATACCTCAGCAACAATAAGGAATTTTTCTTTCAGCTTACTTTTCGCTTTAAATAGCTTGTGTGTATTCGGCAAAGATTGTCCGGGATTAGTGACTTGGACAAACATGCAATCAATGTCACCGCCTGTAGCTGCGGGCGTACAGAACTGCTCAAACATTTTTACGGTGTGGTATCCCGGCTTTGAATTAATCCGGTTTTCGGGCAAGTTCCAAAGCTTTTCACACTGCTCACGATGTTCTTTCTTTTTAACAATTCGGCCACCAGGAAGTGCGTGTGCCAGTGTGCCAACTTCTCGAACTGTACCGCATGCAGACGGTTGACCTGTAAGAGATTGTGGCCCATCACCAGGTTTGCCCCAGTGTCCAGAAATTAAATGCACACCATGTACTAAGTTATTAATTGCTGTGCCTGCAGTGTGCTGATTCATACCCATGCACCAAAGACTTACAATTTTCTTAGAAGGGTCAGCAAAGAGTTCGCCTAACAAACGAAGATCGCTTGCAGAAACTCCGCTGATTTTTTCGACGTACTCAGGTGTATATTTTTTAATTTCCTTTACATATGCATCAAAAGACATTGGCGCACCAAAGAGACCAGCAGGGTCGCTGTCTTGACGGAAATTACAGTGTTTTTCAGCAAATTCTTTATCATAACGATCAGATGAAATTAACTGTTGAATGATACAGTTTGCGATCGCTAAATCAGTATGTGGATTCATGAGCATAACATGATCAGACTGCTCACTGGTTCGTGTGATGCGCGTTCCAATATCAATCAGCTTGACTGTTTCCCCTTTTGATCTCCGGTCAACAATGCGGCTAAATAACACGGGGTGCATTTCAGCTGGATTGTTCCCCCAAAGAATAACGACATCCGCGTGATCAAGGTCGTCATAACATGATGCAGGTTCATCAACACCGTAGGTACTTAAGAATCCGGTAACTGCTGATGCCATGCACAATCTAGCATTAGGATCGATATGGTTGTTTGCTAAGCCACCCTTCATAAATTTCTGAGCAGCATAACCCTCAGGTATCGTCCACTGACCTGAACCGTAAAAGGCAAAGCGTTCGGGGGCTTGCATGATTCGTTTTGCTGCAATATCAATTGCGTTATCCCAACTAATGGGTTCCAGTTCATTTGTCTTCTGATTTCTAAGCAAAGGTGTTGTTAAACGGTCTATGCCATAGAGAATGGAACCAACGTGATATCCTTTAACGCATAAAAGTCCTTTATTTACAGCAGCTTTCTGATCTCCAGCGATAGCAACAACTTTGTCATTCTCTACACCAACCATAACGTGGCAGCCTGTGCCACAGAATCGACAAGGTGCTTTATCCCACTTAACTCCGGGTATTTTCGGAGGTTCCTCAACTACAGGTAAGCTTACAGTGCTTGATGCGCTTAAGCTCGATGATTGAGTTGCAATAGATGCACTTGCTGCGCTCAACGCAGCTGCTTTTATAAATTCACGCCGACCTAATGACATGCACCATACCTCCATGCGAAAACGGCTTAGGCCATATTTTCACAAGTACCAATACTATCACTCAGATATTCGCCATGTTCATCAAAATATATGAATACGACATCGATATGAATCACACCAGGTAATTGAGATAGCCAACGATGCTTATGCTTATCTTGCTGAGCATCATTTGTTTCTAAAACAACTGCAAGGTGATTGCCTTCATGCAAGCCTATTTCAAAAGAGGGATCACGCGAAATATTTTCTAAAAGTTTCGACGTGATATGTGGCTTATCAGTGATCGTAATGTTCAGTCCACTTACAGGCATAAAGGTGGCTCCAATACATGGAATTGAGAACCAGCGTAGCACGGCGGAAAAAATATTCAAGTATTCAATATCTTTAATTCTTGTATTAATTGAAAAAATTTATTAGTCTGCGGTTGAGGTGTTTGCTGCGAGGAGCTAAACGTGAATAAATATAGCGCCCAAACTGATCAATCTTCTCATAAAAATGTTCTGTATAAAGTGATTTATACCGTAATATGTAGTGTTTTTGCGCTCAGTGTATTAGTAATGTTCGGAACAACAACAGAACAAATTAATAATAAATTACCAACTAAAGGATTAAAAGATCAAAATTTCCTTAATAAGGTAAACTACCAAGTCTCGATTAATAAACCAAAAAAATCGCCTGTAGTTGTGTTAGAAGAAACCGATTTTCATGGTCGCCCATTAACAGCGAGCTGCACAACTTGCCATTCAACACGTCAACCGAATAACACGCTTAATGACAGTAGCAAACTGGATGAATTTCACCCCGACTTAATATTGAATCATGGGCAATTGAGTTGCATGTCATGTCATAATGCTGGCGATTACGACAAACTTAAACTTGCGAATGGACAAACATTAGATTACACCAATGTCATGCAATTATGTGCTCAATGCCATGGGCCTCAACACCGTGATTATCAAAACGGCTCACATGGAGGTATGCAAGGTTATTGGGATTTGTCCAAGGGGCCGCGTGTTCGAAACAATTGCACGGATTGTCACAATCCGCATACACCAGCATTCCAAAAATTCCGTCCAGTGTTCCCACCTGACCGTGATCTGACTCAAGAGCATTCATTTCTGATCGATGTGAAAAGTAAGAGCATAAAAGGCAATATTGTGGAGATACAAGAAAATGAGTGAAGAATCAAAGCATTCATTGCCGGTTATCAATAACGGGATGAGCCGAAGAACGCTTCTAAAGGGTGTCGGTGCAACGCTTGGCGCATCCTCATTTGCGATTGCAATTGCGCCTATTGCTCAGTGGGCAAAGGACACTTCAGTTGATGAATTTCTACAGCAACATTACAAGGAACTTAGTTCTTCAGATTTAGATCAGGTGATAACACGCCTAGAGCAAGATGCGAAAGATAAATACGGGGCGGATGTCACTATTCGCGATCATCAACCTCTTCCTGATGTGCAGTTTGCCTATGCTTTAAATTTAAGTATCTGCATTGGATGTCGGCGGTGTGCTGAAGCTTGCCATCAAGAAAACAATCATGACCGAGCGACCAGCAACAGCTACATTCGCGTCCTTGAAATGGATAAGGGCAGCTTAAATCTAGAACATGGCAAAGTTAACTATGATCATCCGGTTCCTGCTGATGATAAGTTTTATATGCCTGTTCAATGTCAGCAATGTGAGAATGCACCTTGTGTTAATGTCTGTCCTGTCGAAGCAACATGGCAGGAAGAAGATGGGATTGTAGTCGTTGATTACAACTGGTGTATAGGTTGTCGATATTGCGAAGCGGCATGCCCTTATCACGCTAGACGATTTAACTGGAAAAAACCAGAAATACCAAAACAGGAAATTAATCCGAAACAAGGTTATCTCAGTAATCGGATCAGGCCACAGGGTGTCGTAGAAAAATGCCATTTTTGTTTGCACCGTACAAGGCAAGGCCAATTACCCGCATGTTTAGAGGCATGTCCAACTGGTGCACGTGTATTTGGCAACGTGCTTGATCCTGATTCGGAAATACGTTGGGTTCTCGAAAATAAACGTGTATTTGTACTTAAGGAAGAATTGGGAACTAAACCACGTTTCTTCTATTTCTTTGATGAATAAATCATGCTCAGCCGCAGCGCATTCGATCATTTGGAGTGAAATTAATGTCTACAGAATCGAACATGCCAACAGCCACGCCTCCAAATCATTTCACTAGCTATCCACGCTTTATTTTTCGCTCGTTGGTACTCGCGACGGACGGCAGTTGGCTTTTCTATGCATGGATGACATTATTAACAGCCATGACTTTGGTAGGTGTTCATGCATGGGCTGTTCAAGTTCGTGATGGCATGATATTAACGAACATGACTGATCAAGTGAGTTGGGGACTATACATTGCCAATTTTACTTTCATGGTAGGGGTTGCAGCTGGTGCTGTGATGATGGTTATTCCAGCCTATCTATATCGTGATAAGGAAATGCATGATGTGGTCATTATTGGAGAAATTTTAGCAGTTGCCGCGATGATTATGTGCTTACTTTTTGTCATTGTAGATCTTGGGCGACCTGATCGTTTTTGGCATATGCTCCCGTTCATTGGCCGTTTTCATTGGCCGATTTCAATGCTCACATGGGATGTCATTGTTCTTAACGGCTACTTGCTCTTGAACCTTCATATTTGCGGCTATCTTTTATACATTCGTTTCTTGGGCAAGAAGCCAAATCCTAAGTGGTATATTCCGTTTGTTTATCTTTCAATCTTTTGGGCAATATCAATTCACACTGTCACTGCTTTTCTTTACTGTGGTCTCGGTGGAAGGCCATTCTGGAACACTGCTTTACTAGCTCCACGATTTTTGGCTTCAGCATTTGTCGCAGGGCCAGCTTTCTTGATTCTAGCAATGCAGGTTATTAGACGATTTAGTAATTTCAGGATCAGCGATCATCCCATGCGAATTCTCGTAAATATTATTCGTGTCGCAATTCTAATAGGCTTGTTAATGGTTGTTTCAGAAATCTTTACTGAGTTTTATACGGGTGGCGCTCATATTGCATCAGCACAATATCTGTATTTTGGTTTACATGGTCATAACGCGCTCGTGCCATGGATATGGACTTCAATTGCTTGCACGATAATCGCAGCATTTATTTTTATGAAACCAAATATCATTAAACATAAATGGGCTTTAGATGTCGCATGTATACTTGCATTCATTGGGCTTTGGATTGAAAAGGGGATGGGATTGATTGTTCCCGGCTTTGTCCCATCTACATTGCACGAAATTGTTGAATATTTACCAAGTATGACTGAATACAAAATCACAGTAGGGATTTGGGCTTTTGGCTTAATGATCTTCACCGTAGGTTTGAAAATTGCAATACCAATACTTACAGAACAACTATCAACACAGCAAATCAGTAAACAACAAGAAAATGAAGTGCAGCTTCCAGTAAACAGTCACGCAGATTGATTAATGATAGTTAAAAGACAGATCTGCCAGCATATGTAATGAATTTGGAAGATAAATTTATGAGTATTGGTTCATTGTCACATCACACGATTAAAGCATTAATAGATCAGGAACCTGCAGTTCGTATAAACATTCATGATGGGCCTTTGTTAGTTCGCGCCCATGTTCAACAAATATCCTCTGTTGGTGCAGTAATTAGCTTTGAAGGTTTAGTACGTTCTGATGAAGATGGACGTACAATCAAAGCATTGTTTTATGAAATGTATAATCCAATGGCTGAAAACATACTTTATGAATTAGCAGTACAAGCCAAGCAAAAATTTAATTTGATTGGTATACACGTCGAGCATAGTCGAGGCAAGGTTATGGTTGGTTTGTGTTCTTTTAGATTGAATATTACCTCGAAACATCGAAAAAAAGCTTTAACTGCGATGGATTGGTACATTGATCAAATGAAAATCGAAGCACCGATTTGGAAACGTCCTATTTGGATAGATCAAGAGCAAAAAGCTTGAGGCACTTGTAGTGATGCAATCAATTCTTTCAAATCAATTGACATTCAATTCTCCAAGCCAGGCAATAGAGCATTGGCTAAAACATATTGAGTCAGTCAATCAAGAATCAGTTTCTTTAAATGAAGCTTCAGGTCGTGTATTAGCAACAGACATCAAGACTGACCGCCCTAGTCCTGCTTGCGATGTTAGTGCAATGGATGGTTATGCTGTTCGTATCAAAGACTTAGACCACGAAGAATTACCAGTCGCTGCTGAGGTTTTAACCGGACATGCTCCACCATTATTACCAGTGCAAGCAGTTTTGAAAATCTTTACTGGCGGTGCGGTTCCCGCACAAGCTGATGCTGTTATACCACGTGAACATGTACATGAATCCATCGATAGTATTCGGGTACCGAAAGATTTAGCTGTAAAACTAGGACAAAATATCCGTTGTATGGGGGAAAATGCGCTAGCAAACATTATTGTTTTAAAAGCGGGTGTATTACTTGATCCCGCTAAAATCGCGATGTTAGCTGCTGTCGGAATTAATAAGGTCAATGTTTACAAACGTGTACGATGTGCATTGATTATTACTGGCAATGAGGTTATCTCAAACGAACGTAGTATTACACAATGGCAAGTTCGTGATAGTAACGGCCCAGCTTTATCAGCAGTATTTCATGCAGTACCTTGGATAGATTGGTGCGGAGTCGAGCATGTTGTAGACGATCCCCAGATAACATTGCATACATGCGAAAAGATACTCAATGAAGTGGATGCCTTGCTGATTACAGGGGGCGTTTCAATGGGTGATCATGATTATATACCACAAGTCTTAGAAATGATCGGTGCAAAAACAATTTTTCATCGGTTACCAATTCGTCCGGGTAAACCAGTTCTAGGTGCTGCAGACAATTCAGGGAAAATGATTCTTGCCTTGCCCGGCAATCCTGTTTCTGCATTAACGACTGCAAGATTATTTGGCGTATCAGCATTACAGCATATGGCTGGCATAGTTGCTTCTAAAACAACACCAAAAATCCGAATTCTTAATTCGGATCAAAAAAAATTATCTCTTCATTGGTCCAGACCTGTTCAGTTACTAGAGAATAACACCGGCCAATTAATATCAACACAAGGTTCCGGTGACATAATTTCATTAAGTCATTCCGATGGTTTTGTAATCATCCCGCCCGGTACCTCAGGTGAAGGCCCATGGCCATATTATCCGTGGAGCATAGATTAATAAACTCCTGAATTTATTATGATTTAAATCATTTGTGGAAATAGATTTAGCATTGGTTGAATATAGCTAATGAATATACTCCGATTAGATTTGAGATAATTAATGCTTAGTTGATAATGATTAACGTATTTATATGTAATGAATTTACAGATTTATTAATGAATTAGAAATAAATGCTTATAAAGTAAAGCTAGCTTACGAGGAGGTGTTTTTTATACAGAGGCTATTTAATACTCGCTGAGCAGCTATAAAAAAGAATAATAATCCACCAATAGCAATACGTGTCCACCAAGAATTCAGATCTCCCTCGTAAGTTGGGATAATCGTAATGATTCCCAGAATTATGACTCCAAGTAAAGTGCCAAAAACATATCCAACGCCGCCCGACAAGAGTGTGCCACCGATAACAACAGCAGCAATAGCATCTAATTCAAGTAGATAACCAACAGAAGCATCTCCAGACTGTGATCCAATTGCATATAGGATACCGCCTATGGATGCACACAGTCCACTGAGTGCATAGATTTTGACTGTTGTGCTGCCCACAGGCAAGCCAGCTAATAATGCAGAACGTTCATTACCACCTATCGCATATACAACTCGCCCAAATCGAGTATATGATGAAATGACGATTGCTATTACAAGTATTACTATGAAAATTATTGCTGGAAGATTTAATCCAAAAAATAGAAAATTTACCAGTGGGTCAAATGTAGGTTCATTAACAATTGCAAGTCGTTTACTCGCAGTTAGATTCAACGCAACACCTCGAGCTAGAAACATTCCAGCAAGCGTTACAAGGAATGGTGGTAGCTGAAAAAGACGTATGAGTATACCCATTGATCCACCAAAAATGATGCCAACCAATAATACTATAGGTATCGCAACATAAGAAGGAAAGTTAAAGCCGCCTTGTTCGGCACCTGCCATACACTGTGCAAGTAAAATAGATGACAATGCGATGACTGCACCTACAGATAGATCTATACCACCGGAAAGAATGACAAAGGTCATGCCAATAGCTGCTAGACCTAACGGCGCACTGTCTGTTAGAAGTGATGTTGTTTGATACCAAGAAGCAAAACCATAATATCTCATAGATGCTGTGACATATAATATGAGAAGGACAGAAATCGTTGCTATGAGTGGGAGATGTTGCGGTTTGGGTTTGAGTGCAATAATCACGCTATGGCTCTCCTTGAAAACTTAAGATGCGCTAAAATATTAGACTGTAATAAGCAGACTATAAGTACGACAATAGATTTGATGATGAGATTCCATTCGGCAGGAATATTGTGACCACCAACTTGCGTCATTAAAATAGTCGTATTGAGCGTTTGAATAATCAATACACCAATGATCGTGCCAACAATATTGAACCGACCACCCATTAGTGAAGTTCCGCCAATAACAACAGCCAAAATTGCATCGAGTTCAAGGTAAAGTCCTGCATTGTTCGAATCAGCAGCAGTGATATCAGCGGCATAGATTATTCCTGCTATACCGGCACAAAAAGCTGTAAATGTATAAACAAAAATACGTATCGTTCGAACATTAAGGCCTGAATAGTAGCTAGCTTTTTCATTTCCACCGATAGCTTCAATAAATAATCCAAGTGATGTATACCGAACGATAGTAATTGTCGTAATTATGGCAATTACACTTATCGTAATTGTGACAGGTAAGCCAAGAAAGCAACCACTACCAATAAAAGCGAAGGTGCTACCTTCTGGAATAGTAATTATCTGACCATCGCTTACAAGTTGAGCAATTCCACGGCCTGCAACCATTAGGATCAAAGTGGCAACAATCGGCTGAATGCCAATATAGGCAATGAGTATACCATTCCAAATACCTGCCATGGTGCAGATTAATAGTGATACGATCAGAACGTATGGCAATGCCCAATCAGTTTGAATCAATAAAACAGCTGCCACAGCACCTGAAATGGACATCACTGAACCAACAGATAAATCAATACCTGCAGTTGCGATTACAAGCGTCATTCCTAATGAAATTAGTAGTACAGGGGCCGCTCTATCTAGAATATCTACTAATGATCCAGTAAGTTGTCCATCAACAATCTTCAATGAGAATAAAGCTGGGTTTGATATAGCATTAATAACTAAAAGGAATACTAATGCAGCAATTGGCCAAATTAACTTCTTAATAGCGTCAAGCATTGATAAGCTTCTTTACAGGTTTTTTTGAATCAGATGCGATGATTTTCATAATACGATCAAGTTGGATTTCATCACCCGAAATTTCACCAACCTTTTTGCGATCTTTGAGAACTATTACACGATGACTATCACGCACAATTTCTTCAAGTTCACTAGATATAAAAAGTAGAGCCATACCTTTTTGGCATAGGTCAGCAATTAGTTTTTCAATTTCCGCTTTAGCACCAATATCAATACCACGTGTTGGCTCATCTAGCATGAGAAGCTCGGGTTGTATTGCTAACCATCGAGCAAGGATGACTTTCTGTTGATTACCACCGGAGAGTTGGCTGATCGGTTTTTCAGCATCCGTAGTAGCAATGTTTAATGCTTTGATGAAGTGCTTTGACAGTCTTTGCTGTTCGTTACGACGAATGGGTTGTATCCAGCCTTTATGGGCTTGAAGAGCAAGGATAATATTTTCACGTATACTGAGATCAGGAATAATACCTGCATCTTTTCGATTTTCTGGAGTATAAGCAATTTTATTTTTGATGGCAGATCGAGGAGAATGTGATTTTACTTCTTTGTCATTTACTGTAA
Source organism: Planctomycetota bacterium (assembly GCA_016350165.1). Classification (GTDB taxonomy): domain Bacteria; phylum Planctomycetota; class Phycisphaerae; order Phycisphaerales; family Phycisphaeraceae; genus Poriferisphaera. Next base: position 2,732,481 of record CP066225.1, read on the forward strand.
TTTTGCCAGTTTCAATTGAATCAATACCAAACAAAAGATTCGCTACTTCCGTACGTCCAGAACCCAGTAATCCAGCTAATCCTACAACCTCGCCTTTGCGAATGTTGATATCAATGTCTGTAGCTGAATTACGTCGGCCAATATGTTCACCATTAAGTACTATCTTCTGATTATTACTAATATTCTTTCTAGATTTGTGATGCTGTGTTAAATCAGATGTATTTAAAGCGTCTTTACCAATCATCTTACTAATTAGCTTCATACGTGGTAATTCACTGATTGGATACTCACCTATGAATTGGCCATTTCGGAGAACGCTAATACGATCACTTATTTCATATACTTGGTCTAGAAAGTGACTGACAAAAACTATTCCAAATCCTTGGTCGCGTAAACATCGTATTACATTAAATAATTGTGATACCTCAGCAGTGTCTAACGAAGATGTAGGTTCATCAAGAACAAGTATTTTCGCATCAAAATCAATTGAGCGTGCGATTGTAATCATTTGCTGTATTGCAACTGAATAGCTCCGGGCTGGTAAAGTAACATCAATGTCAATATTAATACGAAGCATAGCTTCGCGCGCTTTTTTAATTATTTTGCGCCAATTAATTAAGCCAAATTTTTTAGGTTCACGACCAATAAAAATATTTTCAGCTACAGATAATTCAGGGAAAAGATTCACCTCTTGATAAACCGTTGAAATACCTTGCTCTTGTGCTTCTAAAGGAGTACGAGGGCTAATTGGCTTTCCGTTTAAGAGAATTGTTCCTTCTTCATGTCTATAAACACCCGTGAGAACTTTTATAAGTGTACTTTTTCCAGCACCGTTTTCACCCATTAAAGAATGAACTTCACCATGACGCAGTTTAAATTGGACTGTATCAAGAGCACGTACACCTGGAAATGTTTTTACAATTCCATGCATCTTTAACAGACACTTTGATGACATTTTTGACGGACTTTCAATATATGTTAATTGTCTAATCCTAATGGCAATATGCACATTAGCGTATGAGTAAGAAAATGTTACCTGCGTTATATCTTCCGCCAATGTCTCGAATCAGCATTCTAATATCTTAAATACCACAATAGTTCTTTTTTATAAAAGTATTACAGATTTTGATGTATAAGAAAGTTTAAGCTTGATGATTGTATATCAAGCCGCTTCTTATCTAATAATCACACAGTTGTTTTTAGGTAATGAAAATCAGTGTTTCTGCAATAAAGTTGTACTTATTGTGTTGATATGAAATTGTACAATTAAGTTACAAATTATAGGTTCTTTACATACGAATATAAGAACATAAAGATGCCCTGAAAGGCTTAAGAATGAATAAATTTATACTTTATGTATTTGCTTTGGTTTTCTTGATTATGTCCGGTTGTTCCGGAGAGGAAAACATTAAAGGTAAATCAAATTCAAATCATTTAACAATCGGTTTTAGTCAGATTGGTGCAGAATCAAGTTGGCGTACTGCTGAAACCGAATCAATACGTTCAGAAGCGAAAAAAAGAAATCATACTTTGAAATTTTCAGATGCGCAACAAAAACAGGAAAATCAAATCAAGGCTTTGAATGCATTTATTGCGCAAAATGTTGACGCCATAATTTTAGCACCTGTTGTTGAAACTGGATGGGAACCCGTGTTACGAAATGCAAAGAAACGGAATATCCCAGTGATTCTAGTTGATAGAGGCGTAATCGTAGCTGATGATTCTCTGTACACAACCTTGATTGCAACAGATTTTGTGAATGAAGGTCGATTAGCTGGAGAATGGATAATTAAGAACATTGGAACGCAAGCTAATATAGTTGAGTTAGAAGGTACACCCGGCTCTTCAGCTGCGATTGATCGTCAAAAAGGATTTATGCAAGCAATATCGTCTTACCCAAAGCTTAAAGTTACACAAAGTCAAACAGGTGAGTTTACTCGCGCAAAAGGCAAAGAAGTAATGGAAGCTTTTTTAAAAAGTAGCAAAGACAAAATCGATGTTGTTTTTGCACATAACGATGATATGGCGCTCGGAGCGATTCAGGCTATCGAAGAAGCTGGATATAAACCAGGTGTAGATATTAAGTTAGTTTCTGTTGATGGTGTATTAGGTGCTTTTCAGGCAATGGTTGCGGGCAAGCTAAATTGTACCGTTGAATGTAATCCACTTCTTGGAGATGTTGCATTTGATGCAGTGGAAAGAGCTGTGTCAGGGAAAAAAGTTGAAAAAAGAATTGTGATTGAGGATCGCGTATTTGATCAGTCAGTTGCTAAGGACGTAATTGAAAGTCGAAAATATTGAATGTATAAAACAAATAGATATAAATTTTACAAGCAGACCAATCGTAGAGTATTAGCTTCCGAGGTTAATAGGTAAAATGCTACGATCTCAATACTACTAGTGTAAAAATAATTTTATAAGTTCGATTATTCAAAAGTGATCAATTTTGATAGTTAATCTGCAATCCTAAATAGTATTTCAGGCATGGATATTTAAAACAATACACTGTAGGCTTAACCTAGTCATTTATCTAGATGTATTTACAGTGTTAAAGGCAATTAATAATGTTTAATAAAGTTTCTATATTTATTACGTATTTGTTGTATGTCAGTTATATGCTCTTTCCAGTAACGAGTCTTTCAGCTATGAGTGATCCTCAGAAAACTCAAAATTCAGCTGACTATCCACTTATACCGATTGAGTTTCATGAGGTTGTATTGCAAGATGATTTTTGGCTACCTCGACTAAAAATTCAACGCGAGGTACTTCTGCCTCACGCATTTAAAGAAACAAAAGTAGGTGTAGAACATTTGCGTGCCGCAGCACGTTTCCATGCTGGTTTTGATGTTTCCAATCATCAGGCACACCCATTTATTGATTCGGATCTGTATAAGGTCATGGAAGGGGCGGCGTATTTACTGAAATTACGCGAAGACCCGCAGCTCGAAGCTCGTATGGATGGAATCATCAGGATTATTAAAGATGCGCAACGTGAAGATGGTTATCTATATCCATCTCATATCACTGGCGCAGCAGCGAAGATAAATAGTGGGATGGGAAAAAGACCCTATAGTTATGTCGAGCATAGCCATGAACTATACAATATGGGCCATTTGTACGAAGCTGCGATAGCGTATTATCAAGCAACCGGTAAAGATGAATTGTTAAAAATAGCCGAAAAGAATGCGCAGCACATCAATAAAGTATTTTTTGAAGGCGATCGTAATTACAACAATGGTGTCCCAGTTAATCAAGCTCCCGGACATGAGGAAATCGAACTAGCCTTGGTGAAATTATATCGTTTAACCGACAATAAATTGTATTTTGAGATGGCTCAACGTTTTCTTGATATTCGTGGTGTAACATATCTACCGAACGGTAGAGGTACCACGGCTCCAGAATATGGCCAGCAGCATTTGCCAGTACGTGAACAATCAGAGGCTGTTGGACATGCTGTTCGAGCAACATATCTTTATGCTGCAATGGCAGACGTCGGGGCAATATCCGGCAATAAAGACTACAGTCTTGCGCTTGATCGTATATGGAATAATATTGTAAATACACGTATGCATATTACTGGTGGATTAGGTGCTGTACATGGCATTGAAGGTTTTGGTCCACAGTATGACCTGCCAAATGCAGAAGCTTTTGATGAAACATGTGCAGCAGTTGGTAATGTATTAGTTAATTATCGCATGTTCCTGCTGCACAAAGATGCTAAATATTTAGATGTTGCAGAAGTCGCACTTTATAACAATGTCTTAGCAGGTGTGAGTCTTAAGGGTGATACATTCTTCTACTTAAATCCGTTAGCAGCCGATGGATTCAAAGGCTTCAATCATGGTCATAAAACACGTGCTTCATGGTTTGGTACTGCATGTTGTCCATCCAATCTTGCAAGATTAGTGCCTCAACTCACAGGTATGATGTATGCTACTGATAAAGATAATCTATATCTTTCTTTGTACGCTGGAAATAAAACAACCATTAGTCTGAACAATACTGAAGTTGAGTTACAGCAAAGTACAAAATACCCTCTAGATGGCAATATTAAACTGCAGGTTTCTCCAAGTACTGCAGTTCAATTTAATCTTCATATGCGAATACCAACGTGGACAGGTAATAAGCAATTTGTTCCAGGCAAATTATATTCTTATATAGACGAGTCATACGAACCAGTAGAGATTTCAGTTAATAATCAACGTGTGAATTATCAGATTGAAAATGGCTTCGCAGTTATTAGTCGGCAATGGAATGTTGGTGATGTCGTTGAAATGAATCTTCCTATGATAGTTAGGGCCAATGTGACCATTGAAAAGGTAGAAGCTAATCATGACCGTGTTGCATTTACTCGTGGTCCACTAGTTATGTGTGCAGAATCAATTGATAATCAAGAAGGCACCATTAACAGATTTGTATTTAATAACTTATCTAGCGATATAAAAGGTGAATCCAAGATTAAACAAATTGTAAATGGTCATAGCACCGTGTTTGTTGACATGTCATGTACTGAATTAATCGATGAGCAAGGTAATTCGAAAGAAAGCCAAATTCAGATGATCCCATATTACGCATGGAATAATCGTGGCGTAGGTTCGATGTCTGTTTGGATGCCCCGTAATAAATCTCTAGCAACGATAATTGATAATCCTATGGGTAAGGATAGCCTTTTCAAAAATGTTCTAGCTTCACATACTTTTGAGTTGGATAGTGATTGGGCTGTTGGCGATAGAATAATGCCTTCTCACTCAGATGATCATAGTATTCCACGGTGGACAAGTTGGCCACAACGAAGTACACCCCAATGGTTGGTTTGTGAATTGAAAAAACCAAGTAACATTCGAAGTATTGCAGTTTACTGGTATGACGATAGACCTAGTGGTGGCGAGTGTGCAGTACCTGAATCATGGTCACTTGAGGTGTATGCAGACGGGAAATGGAAACCATTTGATCTGTATTTAACTGATAGCTACGGAACTCAGACTTCACAATTTAATGTCGTTCACCCAGCAGCTCCATTAACCTGCAGCAAATTTCGTATACTTATGAATGCCCAACGTGATTTAGGCATGGGTATTTTAGAAGTTGATGTTGAGTTTGAGGGTGATTAATTTTCATTTCAGGCAATTTAGGTAAGATTCATCCGCCTGATGCGGTGATTCTGTAATGAGAATTGTGTCTTGAGATATGGAAAAGTATCTCTAAGAGAGTAGACTTGTCTTATTAGATGCCTTTGGTTCGAGTATCACATTCAGAGTAGTCATATTAATAGATTAAATTTAGTTTTTATAAGTTAGTTTAACTAATAGCATTTAATATATTTTATCATAGCACATCCTACTATATGGGCATACGTCATTCATTTTATGAAAGATAATCATATGAGATCGAAGCGTAATAATAAATTAATTGGCTTTACTCTTATTGAATTATTAGTAGTAATCAGCATTATTGCACTTATCATTGCAATATTGTTACCAGCTTTAGGAGCGGCAAAGCGCGCAGCTCAATCTACACAATGTCTTTCAAACTTACGTGGTATTGTTCAAGCTTTTACAATCTATAATTACGATAATCCATATGGAATGCCATTTGCGGATGGAATTTTTCCGCAAGGTCGCCTGGAACAAAACGGTATTGAGCTTGCAGAAATAATGCTTTGCCCTAGTGCCAATGATCCAGCTCCTGAATATGATGGCACGATTACATTTATACCAAGTACTTCAACATCACATTGGCAATTCCCAATTAAAAATTACTCGGATCTGTTTTTTGGCAACTATGGATTTAATGGATTTTTTTACGGCCGATCTGAACCATCTGATATTAATCTTATGGATTTTCATGCTGATGTAAGTGCTTTAACGCCAGAAGCATGGTATCAAAGATTGGATGATGTATTGGAAACAACAAATACCCCAGTATTTGCTGATTGTAATTGGGCTGACGCATGGCCCGATGACAATGATTCAATTCCACCAGATGCTTTAAAAGGTGCAAGATGGATAGATGGATTAAGTCGTAGTCCGTGGCAATTGGGGCGTTTTTATCTTGATCGACATTCTAGTAAATCTATAAACGTTTCTTTTGCAGATGGTCATGCAGGGAATACACAAATTGACCGACTTTGGTCGTTCAAATGGAGTAAAGAGTTTCAAACTCGTGAATTACCTTAAAGCCAATGTCGGCTACTTATAGGGTTACATGTATAAAACCAATTATATTTAAAGAACGGTGCAGCATGAATTCGTTTGCACCGTTTTTATATACTTAGTGTGAATTAGTATCATTCCGTCCCATTGAATAATAGTAACTCATCGTTATTAATCCTTTAATCCGCTGTGAGCTATACCTTCAATAATCGATTTTTGAAATATGAGAAAGGCTAGCAATGCCGGTACAGTTGCAATAGTACCGGCCGCTAATGTTAAACTATATTCACTATAATAGCTTGATTGAAAAGTAGCTATACCTACAGGCAGTGTTAAACGATCTGATGAATCTAGAAAAACTAAGGGGCTTAAAAAATCATTCCAGCTACCTAAGAATACAAGTAATCCCAATGTTGCTAAAGCAGGCTTCGACAATGGTAACGCTATATGCCAAAACATTCTAAGACGAGAGCACCCATCTAGTGCAGCAGCTTCTTCCAGATCTTTAGGGATTTTTTTGAAAAATTGATATAAAAGAAAAATACCAAAAGCATTTGCTGTAGGCGGTATAACAATCGCCAGCATCGTATCCAACCATCCAAATTTATTTAATATTAAGTAGGTCGGAATCAATTGAACTTGTGCTGGTACCATCATCGTGGCAATAAATATCGCTAGTATAGTTTTTGAAAAACGCAAATTCATTCGCGCTAAGCCATAAGCCGCCAGTGAATCAATAATTAAAACTATTAATGTTGTCGTAGATGCATATAAAAAACTATTAATAGTCCATACTGCAATAGGAATTTCCTCGTGATTAGAAAATAATCTAACATAGTTACTTAAGGTCCAATTTTTAGGTAGTAATGAACTAAAATTCAGGATTTCAGCTTCCGATTTAAATGAAGTCAAAACAATCAAAAGCATTGGTAACAAAAATATGATTGCTAATACTAACACCATAAATTCGATAAATCGTCGGTATTTCATATTAGCGTTCCTTCACAAGAAAGTACTGAATTAACGTGATAACGACTATAACTAAAAACAAAAGCATACTCATTGCCGCACCATAGCCAATGCGATATTGAACAAAAGAAGTTTCATAAATATGGTGCATTAGAACACGTGTCGAATTGTTTGGGCCGCCCTTAGTGACAATAAATGTTTGTCCAAAAATTTGAAAGGAAGCAATCAATTGTGTTACTAAAACAAATACCAATGAAGGCTTCAATAATGGCAATGTTACACTCACAAATCGTCTTACACTGTTTGCTCCATCTACTTTAGCCGCTTCATAATATTGTTTGGGAATATGTTTTAAACCAGCAAGTAAAATGATTGTAGGAGCACCAATTCCCCACCACAGCGTAAGCATTATAATCGACAACATTGCCCAACCAGGTTCGCCTGTCCAGGGTATTTGAATTCCGAAATATTTTAAATATCCGTTGAATACTCCGAAATCAGTGTTCAGCATCCACCGCCACAAAAGGCCTACAACCGTAATATTTACCATCATCGGCAACACAAAAATACTTCTATATATAGATTGCCTTTGCTTTATTGCATGTAAACCTAATGCTATTGTAAGAGATAAAATCACTGTCATAGGCACACAAAATAGTACAAATAGACTTGTAGCTTTTAACGCATTCCAAAAGTATGGATCATTAAACGCTAATCGAATTTGTTGTAACCCAACAAACCGCGGTTCTACTGGAGATAGCATTTCCCATTGGAAAAAACCCAAGCTCATACCAATGAATAAAGGAAGTACTACAAATGGTATAAATACAAATAAATATGGCAATATAAACAAATATCCAGCTAATCGCCGTCGCATTTCTCTCTCACTTTATGTAGATACTCTTATGACGCTTGATTGTTTCATTAATGCGTTCAGTCGCATGATTCAATGCTTCCGTAGGGCTCATTTTGCCTGTTAAAGCCCTTTCAATTGCCAGGTCAAATTCAGCTAAAAATTCAAAGAGAAATTGTACACGCGGAAAGTAAACAGCATGGTCAATTTGCTCTGCAAACTTCATTTGAGCAGACATAGCTTTAAATCCTTCACTTTCACGAACTGATTTACGTGCGGGCACTTGACCTCCATTTGCCCACTGCAAGCTATTATTTGATAAATACTCTGTTAAGGCCCAGGCCGCATCTAACTTTTTATCACTTATGTCAGATCGAATAACAATACAATGCGAATTCGTCCATGTAGCGTGTTGTTCACCTATCATTGGGATTTTAGATACTTTGACTTTGAAATTATTTTGTTTCATAAAATCATGAATCATCCAAGGCCCCTCAAAAACCATACCAACCTTACCCTGCTTAAAACCGGTATAAGGATCAATATTCTGAGGCTTAGGTATTAGCTTATGTTCATATATTAATTCTACGATGTACTCTAATGCTCGTATGTTTTCATCACTATTTAATGTACATATTGAAAAATCTTCATTAAACATCTCGCCATTAAATTGACGCATAACCGTATACATGTTTATTCTGGCCCAAGTCAATACAAAAGCTCGATGATCATCTGATGATAATTTCTGAAGTGCATCTATAAATTCTTCACTGGTTTCAGGTGGTTTTGCTTTTCCAAATTCATCAATAATACCGGACTTTTCAAGCAATGTTGCGTTGTAATACATTCCCATAGGATGAATATCTAACGGTATGCCAAATACTTTCTTATCAAAAATAACCGTTTCTAGCACATTGGAATTGAAGTCATTAAGTTCAATATCACTTTGATCAATTAAATCATCTAATGAACGAACAAGACCCGCCTCTACAAATCGTGGAAGCAAATCTGCATGTACGACAAAGACTTCAGGTGATCGTCCGCCTAAACCAGCAACAAACACTTTGCTATAAAACGTATTAAAATCCATCCGTTGCATTGATACATGGATATTCGAATGTGATTGATTGAAACTTCGAACCATACCTAGTGCATGCTGACCATCTGGGCCTGCAAACATGTTCCACCATCGTATATGAACTTTATTACTATCAATGAATCCCCCACCGACTCGCATTAACAAGGTTAATATAAACAAACCCAATAGCGCGCAAATAACAAATTGTTTTAACCAGTAGATAATCCTACTCACTGCGCACATCCTCTAAGATTATTTCACCGCGTATAGATTGAAATTTGCGATATTTATAATCTAAAAACATAACTAATAAATTATCTTTATCGCTGTTATTGTGATTAAAAATCCCCACACCAGGTTTATATATATAGCCTTCATCATACAGCAAACGCGAACGACTCCACGTCCGTCCACGATTAAAACTAATAATATACTTCAGTGCTAATTGCATTTGATCCGGTGCTGTACCTGACACACTTGGTTTAGGACGATCTTCATCCGTTGCAAAAACACAAATCACACGATCATCACCAATCCGTATCGCCCACGGTGCTAAAGATAAGTGGCCAGATACGTTAGCATGGTATATCTGTTCACGATGTTTACGCCAATTCCATGTTCTTCCATAATTGTTTGAACGAGTTGCATTGATTATATTTTCATGAGGCGGTACAGGGTTGACTGATTCAAATACTGCAAGCATTTCACCATTTTCCCAAGCCACAACGCTTGGCATACCATCACGAGATAACTGATTTTTTAGCGAAGCGCGACCAACAATCTGTGCATGAGCCCAAGTGCGCTGACGTTGATTTAGTCGCTTAACTATTACCCATTGATGGCCTTTGAAGCCGGAACGATTTGGCCATTCCTCATTATCAAAAAAACAAAATATCTCACCTTTACTGTCTTCGAACAGAAAACTAGCCCATAAACCCTTTGAACCTTCACCTTTAGCTGCGATGGATTTAGAAACAATTGAATGATCAGACCATGTCAAACCATCATCAGAACTAGCCGATACCTTTATCTGGTAAGAACGCTTTTTATCATCTCTATTGCGATAATGGTTATAGCGATATGAAAATAGTAGTTGGCCATTTTTCAGTTCAATGAGATGGCCATCACCTAAATCAACATCAAGATCAGCTGATTTAATTATTGATAGTTCAGACCAATTTTTACCATGATCAATACTTTGCCAGCAAACAATAACATATTTACCATCACGTTCGATTGTTTCAGTGGCAAGGATATCACCGTTACGCAGCACCACAAACCCTTTAGCTGCAGGTGAATCCCAATGATTGTTTTCCCAGCTTATCTCAGCTGCTTCAGAAACACAGCAAAACGTGAGTAGAACTGTAAGTATAAAACAAACAGATAATTTGAAAACAGATAGTATGCCGACTTTTATCATAAAAGTTCCATGTCACTAAATTACATCAAATTCAACGGCAAAACATTTATAGGCATATTCAACATAAGTGCTAAGCAAAAGTCATATCGTGATGAGTATGAATTGTAACGCATGTTACTAATTTTATAGACACAAGTTTAAATAGATTTCGCAAAACAACCATATCTCAACACCATGACAATATTGCTCATATACCAGTCATGTCCATCTTCAACACACTTATGTACCGCTTAGCGATTCTGTTGCTCGCTGTGCATAAATATTGAGTGTGCATAGCTATATATGAATGCATATCGCATGGGAGAATGGTTTCCCGTTTGACTCGTATAAGAATATTCAATCGATAGCAAGTGTATTCCTTGTAATACATGTTTTTTGGTTTATGATTCATTGCAGATAACACACTATATTGTTGTATTAACGTCTGTCTTGGAAAAGCTAATGACTGCACTCTGTGAACCAATCGAAGATATCCCGCATATCGAAACATATTGCATTGGCGATGATACATACGAGCAACTCGTTGGTAGTGAACAGATTCCATCGCTAAAAAATAATAATATTATTTTTGCAGGCATTTCCGTTGCTGCAAAGGACTTTTCATTTGTTCGTTTAAAACCAGATCTCAGTCAAATCTTAATTACAGTTAAAGGGCAGGGGGAAGTGTATACGGAAGATGCTGGGTGGCAGGTACTTCCGGAAGGTTATGCATATATCACGCCGCGTGAAGTTATGCATGCTTATCGTGCGATACCGCGAAAGTTATGGACAACTTGCTGGGTGACTTATAGGGACCCGCAGGATATTGTGCCGACGATTTCAGTCGATACTCCCATTGTTACGCAGGCGAATCCTAAAACGTTATATGCTGCTATCATGGGACTTAACGAAGAATATCGTTCTAATGCAGATCCGCATAAACTGGAGTTGTGGAACAATCTATTGCATGATTATGTATCTGCTCTTCTTGAATCGTGGCGAATTCCTGATCGGCTCTGGTATATCTGGGATCATGTTAATCGGAATTTGAGTTATAAATGGTCGGTTCATTCTTTAGCAAAGTGTGGTCATGTTTCGCCTGAGTATTTGCGTGTGCTTTGTCATAAGCATCATAACGCAAGTCCAATGAATTACGTGGCTTACCTTCGTATGCAGCATGCAGCCAATTTGTTGAAACGGACTAATCATAAGTTAGAAGCAATAGCCCCGGCGATTGGATATGACAATGCGTTTTCATTTTCCAGGGCATTTAAGCGAATTATGGGCTACTCTCCTATGGAATACCGATCGATGTAATTTGAGATATTGACCTTTGAATTCAAAATATTGTTTCTGAATGATGATGTTTTCATGGGTGACATAGCATTTCTTTGGCTACATTAAATGCGCGCACAAATACGCATTTTGCAATGATAAATATATTTACAGTCATAACTTATAGTTTATGGTGTGTGGGTTTTCGCAAATGTGCGAAAGTCGTCTAAAACAGACGTTTTTGAACAAATATTGATTAGTAATTGATGGGAAATGAACGGAATGAGTCAGTTTCATTCAATGTTGTTCGTGTTTGTGCGCGCATATCCGATTTTAGCTGTTTGTTTATGATAAAAAATGTGCGCATGATAATCTGTTTGCATGTCTTTAATTTTATGATTGCTAATAATATTTTTTTACAGTTGTTGAATAGATTGCCAATATCGACACATTGGGTTTGTGAGAATTAGCTAATCTGCTTAGATAAAAATGAGCGTGTCGCAATTAATAAACAGATATTAAAAAATGTTTTTTCAGCAAGCTGATAGTTTTAAAAAATGATTAATAAAAAAAGTATATGCAAATACTGAATATGATAATATTTAGAATTTAAAATAAGAGTATTTATTGTTATGCGGTAGAAATCGACTGATGTGTTTTAAACGGGATATGTGATTTAAGTTATGTGATTCACGATCCGCGCAATGTTTTATCCATTAATTCAAGTGAAAAATGTTTTTAATGTATTTTCCATGCTGATGGTATTGAAAGATTACATTCAAGCTTTAGCATGAAACCTCAGGTTTTTGAACATGTACTAACTAATCGAAGAATAGACGAATAGAATTAATACATTATTAATATATTCAAATAGTCTATCCGTAGATTGATAATGGGAAATATTGCGAAATGTGTGAGTCGGGTGAAGAAATGGTGTATCCACGCCCTCAATTAGAACGTGATGGTACGTGGCAATTATTGGATGGTGCATGGGATTTTGCGAATGGGCAAGCAGATGTGGCAAGTCCGAAGGAGGTACGGTTTGATCAGCAGATATGTGTGCCATTTGCGCCTGAAACGGATATGAGTGGTGTTGATGTGCCAGCACGTTTTATGACGTGTTGGTATCGGCGTAATGTGCGTTGGCCGAGGGAGCCGGGGATGCGAACGCACTTACATTTTGAAGCAGTGGATCAGTGTGGTGCGGTATGGGTAAATGGTTTTTATGCTGGGAAAGTAGGAGGTCCTGTACGATCGACATTGGATATTAGTGAGTTTATGTCAGCGAGCGAGCAGGAGATTATCGTTCGTGTTGATGATGATCCATCTGATATGACGAAATCACGTGGGAAACAGGATTGGCGTGAAGAGGCTCATATTATTTGGTATCCCAGGACAACAGGTTTATGGCAATCCGTTTGGTTAGAGAATGTACCTGAGATTAGGATTGATTCTCTTCGTTTTGAGCCAAAGGTAACGGCATGGGATATAGGTGTTGACGTACGAATTTGTGGAACTGGTGAGCGTCGTGCTTCTTGGGATGGATGGTTAGAAATTAAGCTGAAACATGAGGGAGAGATACTTGCGGATGATCGATATCAAGTTTGTAGTGGCTTGATGCAAAGGCGGATTGGATTAGATGATCCGGGTGTGATTGATGAACGTTCAGAGTTGATGTGGTCGCCAGAGAATCCGCATTTAATTGATGTTGAGTTGCGATTGGTGAATGGTGATGGTGATGTGATTGATCACGTAAAGAGTTATACAGCTATGCGTGACGTTGGCGCGGTTGATGGCCGTCTTATGTTAAATGGGATGCCTTATTTTTCACGTATGGTTTTAGCGCAAGGATACTGGGAGGAAAGCGGGTTGACAGCGCCGAGTGATGAAGCGTTGAAGAATGATGTTGAGTTGGCGAAGGCGTTGGGTTTTAACGGTGTTCGTTTGCATGAAAAGATTGAATCTGAACGGTATTTGTATTGGGCTGATCGTTTGGGCTTAATGGTATGGGGTGAGATGGGCAGTTCATATGCGTTTGAGCCGAGTGATTTTGCTGAGTTGCAAACGATGTGGGGGCGACGTGTTGAACGTGATATGAATCATCCTTGTGTGGTTGCATGGGTGCCGGTGAATGAGTCATGGGGATTTCCAGCGTTATTGGATGAAGAGCATCAGGTTCATGCGATGCGCAGTTTGTACTACCAAACTAAGGCGATTGATCCGACACGGTTGGTGCTTAGTAATGACGGGTGGGAGATGTCGGATACTGATGTGATAGGTGTTCATGATTATGAGGGTGATGTTGAGAGGCTTCGTAAGCGATACAATTTGGCGACTCGAGGGTGGTTGGAAATATTGAAACAAGAGCAGCCGGGAAATAGAAAGTTGCTGTTGAATGATGAAGTGTATGCTGGTCAGCCGGTGGTATTGAGCGAGTTTGGAGGGGTTCGATTATGTGATGAACAAGAGAATGGTTGGGGGTATTCAGAGGCTGCAGATCTAGGTGGTTTTGCGAAGGCGTATATGTCGCTATTGAGGTTTGCGAATCGTAAGAATGTTTTTAGTGGTTTTTGTTACACGCAGTTAACGGATACGTATCAGGAAACGAATGGTTTGTTGAAGATGGATCGTACTTCGAAATTGCCAATAGAGATGGTGCGGCAAATGACAGTTGGTGAGCATGTTTCGTTGCCGGGCGGATTTGGGGAAGCGGTACGACGAGAGGGTGTATTTGATTTGCAATAATTGTGCGGCATGATCTTGCAGCTTTCTGGTTCGGGTATAACGTGATTAGATAATGCCCCGAGGTCTTGGACTATGACGGTGAGTCTGTCCCCTGATGGGGACCGGTCATTTTGAGTGAGCCGGGGAAGGGGCCGGTTCGCGTGTATGTATCTTTTAAATGACAAGTAAAGCAAGGTAATTGAAGGCAGATTTACTTGTTGATGTTCGTAAGCGTTGTTGAATTGAACAGTTCTTTTGCGAATGACCAAACCGGTTTTTTGTAATAGCGATGTCCGCCTTTTCCAATGTATAGCTGGCACTTGTCGGGGGCGCCTGCGAGAGTGTAGATATCTTTTAATTTCTTAAATGATGAGCGAACTGCATGGATTGGAAAAATGGGGTCGTGTAAGCCGGCCACGATCAAAAGTGGGCGAGGCGCAATTAAGCCTGCAATATCCGACATTTCCGCTAAATTCAGTATTCCGGGGATGTAGTTGCACGCGCAGTGCTCCATCGCTCCAATCGAATCCGCGAAAGTGCAAAAGTAGCACGATGGCGCAGCTGAAGTGACCCGTTCGTCGATGGCGGCTGTAAACAGACTTGTGGTTCCGCCCCCGGAGTTGCCAGTAAGCATGATATGCTGCGGATCGACCATTTCATTGGCAAGCGCAAAATCGATTAATTTCATCATATCCCATACACGTTCGCCGATGAGTGTGCGGCCAAACATTGATGATCGGTGTTGCCATTCGGCACAAGAGCTAACACTGTTGTTTTTCTGATTTTTGTCGCTTCGGTTGTCGCTAAAAGCGCGGGCTTGAGGGGCGATTGTGATATAGCCTTCGCGCACGGCTTGTCGGGCTATATCACGTTCTCCGTCGATTACCTCGGGGTCGTTTGGGATCGCGCCTGCATAGGTGTGGCGGTGGTTGCGGCTGTGGCCGTGGGGAGTGATGACCAGTGGGCGAATTTTTGGTGGCCCAAGTGGACGTAGTAGATAAAAGGGAATCACGATGCCCGGTTCGCTTTCAATTCGCCAATCCTCGCGAATATGATCGTCCAGCGTAACAGCTTCAAGCTGTTCGGTTTGCGGTGTTGTGTGGCATCGTGAGCTGATTGATTGGATCCCCAGTGTTTCTCGTAACGTCTTGCGTAGGCCCCGTTGCCATGACCGTAGTGCGGGCAAGTCGGTTGCGCAGAAGCGAAATTGCTGGCGTTTATTGTCTCGCATCATGATTTGTGTGTATTGGTCTGTGTTCACAATCGGTCCTTAGATTTTTCTGATGTCGAAGTAAATGGGTTGTGATTGAGGATGGTTGGATTGTATCAAGTAAACTAGTGTAATATGATAATAATGTAAATTTTCAAAAATAAATCAGCTTTAGCGGTGCGTTTTAGCAGTAAATATATATTTAAAATGTTATATATAAGTGATTTATGGATATATAAGTATATATTGGCCAAGTTCACTAGTGTTCTTGCTATGGAGGCTGCTTCGGGGTAAACTATTCCCTATGGATGAAATCGCTGGAAAAGTAGGCAGTCAGGTTGAGGGCCGGCCTCCGTTGTTTACTCGGGTTGCTGAGGAACTTCGTCAGAAGATCCGTGATGGAGTGGTGGCGGAGGGGGAGCGATTGCCAACGGAGCGAGACTTAGCTAGCCGCATGGGAGTGAGTGCGGTGACGGTGCAGAAAGCGGTGAAAGAGCTTCAGCGGGAAGGTCTTATTAAGGGTAAGCGCGGCAGCGGTCGATTTGTCGCGTCGCGCACTGAGCGTAAAACCTGGACAGTGGCGGTCTTGCTTTATGATTCGATTCATTTCGCTAATCCGGTGATGAGCCAGCGCTTGTCGGGGATTCAGTCGCCGCTGGAAGCTGCAGGCTACCATGTTCATTACATTGTGATGAATCGACGTCGTGCTGACGAGGCTGATGCGTCGTGGCTCGCATCGATTGACCTATCAAGTTATGACGGGATGGTGGTGCTAGCTCATCAGGCTGAGACATCGCAGGTTCACTCGCTGGCTCAGCAGTTGCCGGTGGTGTGGATGGATCAGCATTGTGCTGGTGATCAGTTGATGGGAGTGCGTGTTGACATGATCGGCGGTGGCCTGTTGGCTGCGGAGCATCTTGCATCATTGGGGCATCGTCGTGTTGTATTGTTAAATGCGGGGCGACATGTTGCTGCCTGTCAGGAGCAGCACGAAGGTATGCAGCTTTATGCTCGTCGGCACGCGGGGTTTGAAGTGTGCTGGCTTAACGTAACGAAATCCCGAGATCATGAGCAGGTTCGTGAAGCCTTGGATCGGGTGTTTATTGGTGATGAGCGTCCCACAGCATTGGTTTGTGGTGCGCATGATTTTGTTCCCTTGGTAATGGATTATTTTGATAATTTGGGCTTGGCGATTCCACAAGATGTGTCGCTAGTATCTTGGGATGATGTGTTGATGCCGCCGACTGTAAGGCTGCCTTTGACCGTAGTTGATATTGATTCTGCCCATGCCGGTGGCATTGCGTCGGAAGTACTTTGTAAGCTTATTGATCAAAAACCGATTGCATCGGAGATTCTTGAATCACAAGTGAAACCGGCGGGTTTGATTGTTCGCGAATCGACTGCTCTCGTGCCATCACACTGATGATACGACAACAGTTGGTTTTTACTTTCTGTCATTTCTATAAGGAGACGTAGCGTGATTTGTGCTCGGGAAAAAGTATTTGGTGTTATTTCTACAATTATTGTATGTACATTTTTTGGAGTAGAGACAACGGCTTCAGCCGATGTGATTTTGTTTGATTTTGGCCGTGGTGATACGGGTATCAGTGACCTTCGCACGACGGGTAATTGGAATAACGTTCACAGTCTTCAGGAGTCGACTGGCGGTGGTACTGGTGGTACTGGTGTTCGTATCACCGATGCGATTACGGATGCTGGTGTTGTGACTACGGTTGACTTGAATGTGACAGATGATTTTTCAGCTGTGAATGCAGGCGGTGTTTTGGCGAGTGATGTGTATGCTACTTCGGCTCAGCGTGATTCATTCTTTGTTACGAGTAGTGATGGTGCGCAGATTCGTCTTGAAGGTTTAGAGGCCGGAGAAGCTTATGACTTAACATTCTTTGGTTCACGTGCTGCGAGCTCTCCTCCCGGGCGTGCATTTCAGGTTGATATTGCAGGGCAAGGCGACGTATCACTTGATGCAGCTAACAATGTCGACCAGACGGCTTCAATCGATGGAGTCTTGGCCGATAGCAATGGGTTTATTGTGCTCGATATTACCGCAGTGACAGATTTCGGTTATTTCGGTGTCTTAGAGATTGATGGTGATTTTGGCGTCGTACCGGAGCCCGGCAGCTTGGGGCTTACTTGTGCAGCCTTAGTTTGCTTAATGATACGCCGTTTTTAAGTATTGTTTTATATTGTCGAATTGCGCGTTTTATAACTTTGTTGTAACTATCAACACCCATGGAGATTTATGATGAGCGCATCATTCTGTAATGAGCGACATACAACGGACCGTGGATGCGGTCATTCGATTTGGATCACTCCATGGAAGGATGGTTCAAAACGATATGGTTTTACTTTGATAGAACTCCTTGTCGTGATCAGTATTATTGCGTTATTGATTGGCATACTACTTCCGGCATTGCAAAAAGTTCGTGAGCAAGGCATGCGTATTCGCTGCGCTTCTAACATGCGTCAAACGGTTCTAGCGCAGTTGATGTATGCTGGTGACGAAAAAGGGTGGTTCCCAATGACCGATTGGGGGACTTGTTCAGCTTTTTATGATCGAATTGATGGCGAGTCGGTTTCGGGAAATGCTTCGATTCGCCAGTATTTGGGTCACGGAGGAAAACCAAATACCGGTAGTCAAAGTGCGGGGGTATTGGAAGTGTTGCTATGTCCATCGCAGGGAGAAATCGAATATGGTTATGTCAATTATGCTGACTATATCATCGGTACCACATATCGATTGCCGGCTTCCTTAGGAAATCTTCAAAATAGCCCAGGAAATTGGTACGGGTGGCCAAGTTACGTTCATCGTTGGCCGCCATCCAATTATCCCGACTCGCCAGGGACTACGGTTCCTCGGCTGGATATGCCGAGTGACGAAGTTGATGTCCCAAGCCAACAGGCCGCGGTGATTGATGGTTGGGAAGATACAGGGGTTTGGCATACCTTTGGTTCGCGATGGTTTTCTGATTTTGATGGCACAGCTAATTTTTTACCAAACAATCATGTCGATGGCATGAATGTTGCTTACGTTGATGGTCACGTTGTATGGAAAAAGGCAGACGATTCAGAGTTCAGTGTGACACTGTGGGGTGGCCACACGATGCGGTGGTAGGAATCTGTTCTAAAGGATTTGAAATGAGACTATTAGTAACATTTACTGTTTCAATATGTGTGTTGTTAATTGCGACGCAAATCAATGCGTCGGAAGATCTTCGGGTTCGCTGGTGGGATGGCACTGTCACGTCACGCCCTGTTGGGCAATTGCTTTCAGATAATGATGGTTTTTGGGGAGAGCGTATTGTAACTGGTGTTACATACACCTATGAGTCGGAGCCGAATGCGCCTGCAGATAAATGGCGCAATAAGTCTGGCTCATTCGGACGCCGTTTGCTTAACGGGATTGGTATGCGTCCGCCGGTCCCGGCAAGTTGGGAAGCAACACAAAGTGGGTGGATCGATCCTTATTTATCCGTTGGTGTTGCTGAGGGACCGTTGGTGGTCGTGTTTGATTTCCAGAGGATGTGTCGCTTTAACGAAGTTGATTTGTTGTCGCAAAGCGAACATATTTCGGTGGAGGTCTCCATACGTCAGCAAGATGATGAAGCGTGGCAGGTCGTGGCAGAATATCCTATGGAAAAGCTGCAGGATTCTGTCTGGTCATTGCGGCGCATCGTTTTTGATAAGGCCATCGAAGCTAAGTATCTGCGTATTAAAGTTGAGGCGGCAGAAGGTCCAACAAAACTGAACCAGTTTTTTGCTTGGGGAGAAGCGGAGGTCGAACCAACTGTTGTGCCACCGTCATATCGTCCGGTTGTTTTGTCGTCTGTCGCAGAGACACCGTCAGCGATATCAATCCCGGGCGTTGAGTCGACGGCGTTTCCGCTTACCGAATTTTGGGCGTGGCGTCATGGATTGGGAGAGAGTGGTCAAGCGTCGGCAGTGTGGGGTGAGTTAGCGACTTGGGACCGACTAACGCATGAGCCGATCTTGCCTGATCCGTTGTCAGATGTACAGATATTAATGGCACGTAATGAAATTGAACCGCGTGCATTGGCTCTGGTCAATACGAATGACCAGCAGCCATTGCATACGAAAGTTGCGCTTTCAGGATTTACACGCTTGGAAGACAATAAGCCAGTGGATGAGGTTTATGGTGTGATCAGGGTTGGGGGTGCCATTGCGTCTAAAAGTTATGGTGTGGGGATTGGACCATTGTTTGCTCGAGAAGACCTGCTTGATGCAGATTTAATGCAACAGTATCTGGCCAATGGATATGGTATTGCACATTTTCCTGATTTGATACTAAATCCAGCGGGCGCCGCTGTGATATGGCTTGAAGTACATACGCAAGGCGCTAAGCCGGGTGTGTATCAAGCTACGCTTAGAACTGATGAGGATGTTAGCTTGCCGATTCGGGTTGACGTACGCAATGTGACATTACCCGAAGCGCAAGCATGGGTACATAGTTGGAGTGAGACGACCAAGTCGTTCCCTTTTAGCTCGTTGGATCGGCAAGTAAAGGAAGTGGATTACAAGCAATCACTTGGAATCAGCGTTTGGAGAGGGCTCCCCGAACCGGGAACAATCAATGCACTTGCTCGTGAGCGAGGGCACGCGATTTTTTATGATTATATTTTGCCTTGGATCTATGTTGATCGTGGTTTTACTAACAAACTCGATCCCGGCAATATTACAGATGAAGATGAAGCTGCTGTACGCAAGCGGCTTACGTCATTTGTTGAGCGTGCTAAGTCACTTGGCTTGAATTACAACCAATGGTTTGGGGAACTTTGGGATGAACCAGATCGTGATAACATCGCTGCATTTGCTGCTTATGCGAAGCTGACCAAACAGATAGATCCTGATTTTCAGTTGTATTGCAATCCTATTTTTTGGATTGGTGGCGGACAAGGGGCTGCGAAAGATCCTGTGGTTTACGAAGGATTGAAGGGGTGGTATGACCAATATGTAGATGTGTCTGCGCCGAGTATGTTATTGATCGACTATCCGAAAAGTGGAAAATTGTTTGATATCGATTTGTCGATTAATGCGTTTTATAACGTGGTTTCACAGCATGCTAAGAGTGAACGCGCAAAAAACGTACTTTACTATCGTCGTTTGCCATGGGTAGCGATGCGTCGGGGTTGGGATGGGTGGGGTTACTATTCTTATTCTCGGCCTCGAGGTAGTGCTTGGATTGACGGTGATCGCGATCTGGCAACGAATAGCAATGCTGCGGATTATCAGATTGTATATCCAGGTCCTGCGGGTCCGATTCCCACACGTGCTTCAGAAGCAGCACGTGAAGGTTGGGAGGATTATCGATTGATTCAATCTTTGCAGAAAAAAGGGGATGGTAGTGAGGCTGCTCGTTTGATTGAAGCATCCAAAGGTCGTGATGTTGACCTAGCGGACTTGTACCAACAAGGTTTGATAATTATTGATCATGATTAGAGCATAGCTTTAGATTGTTAGATGGTCTGAGTGTATGGCTATGTGAGAATCTATCAGTATTTGATTTGTGTTCACTTAAATCTATGATGATAGTTAACACATGGTCGTCTAATGAGTGGTTAGTTCAACGTAATATTATCCAGTCAATCTTTCAGGTGGGTGCTGAAAGTATGATCTCTTTATTGCTGCTCGCGAAGATCAGAGGGCGAGGCGCCAGTCATATGCTTGATGGCCCTTGAAAAAGCGGACAGTGATGCGAAGCCACTTAAGTATGCAATGCGTGATAGTGATTCATCTGTATTATTTAGCAGGTACTTTGCACGTTCTAATTGAATTTTATGCATCGCTTTAAAAGGTGATGAAACTCCGGACTGTTCAAATAGTCTTCTGAGTTGACTTGCAGAATAGCCATGAGCTTCAGCCATTTCGTGGACTGTTGGGCGATCGATGATGTTGGCTGCGTACCAGCCCATGCAACGTTGTACGAGTGTTTTTGCTTGATCCGTGTGATCTTTATCTGAAATTTTTAAATCGTCAAGCACGAGAAGTGTTAGTTCAAGTAGTAAATGTTGGGCACGCAGGTCCAGATGCTCATGACGTTTTGATGTGTGCTCTTCGAGCTCTGAAAACGATCTAATTAAATGGTTCGCCAAAGATACGGACAGTGAGATGGATACACCATGGCTGCCATTTACTGCGTTGTGAAGTATATGTGGTACATGATCGAAATGGGCAACACCCACACATGCTTCTTCTTTGGGGATGCCTGCCCAGCCATGGATATGGTTTGGTGGAAAGACCCATAGGCGGCGTGATGAGGCCGACGTCTTGCGACCGGGTATCACCGGGAAAATCTTGCCTTTTAGGGCCGCTTGAAATTCCCATGCATTCCTTGGGTGGGGAATAACCGGCTGCTGATGATAACGTCTTGTACCGTGCGCAATATAGACAAGCATATTCTTCAGAATCTCAAGTATGCGCGAAATTGTCAAGTGTCTGCGTGGCTTTGTGATAGCTTAAATGATCTTTTTTACTAACATCTAAGATTGAGGCTTACTCCTCAAACCAAATTATAGTTTATTGATCAAATGTAAAATGGAGCGTGTGATATTATGGATCGTCATCGGTATGCATTAGTTGGAGCAGGCGGCCGCTGTAGAATGTTTGTAGATGCAATTTACGGCAGTTATGCAGAACAGGCTGAGTTGGTCGGTTTATGTGATATTAGTGCCCAGCGGATGGCGGTCTGGAATCAATTTATCACTGAGACGTATGAGGCATCACCAGTCCAAACATTTATGGCAGATCAATTTGATGCCATGATTGCTCAGACAAAACCAAAAACTGTTATCGTTACTTCAACGGATGTTACACATCACGAGTACATCATCCGTGCACTTGAGTTGGGGTGTGATGTCATCACTGAAAAGCCGATGACCATCGATGAAGACAAAGCTCAGCAAATTATTGATGCAGTTGATCGTACCGGTGGGAATGTTCGTGTGACATTTAACTATCGCTATATGCCCACGTTTTCCAAGCTCAGGGAGGTGGTTGCTTCCGGTGAAATCGGGGAGCCGACGTTGGTAAATTTCCAGTGGTATCTTGATACCAGCCACGGTGCGGATTACTTCCGTCGATGGCACAGGGAAAAACGTTACAGTGGCGGGTTGCTTGTACACAAATCTACGCATCATTTTGATTTGGTGAACTTCATTATTGGTGCGCAGCCGGAAACAGTTTTTGCGATGGGTGATTTATCGTTCTATGGGGAGAAAAATGCGAAGGCGCGTGGCGAGCAATACGATTTTGATCGTTATCAAGACCTTGAAAACCCGATGTCGGATCGTTTTGGCCTTGATCTTCGCGATGACATGCTTAAAGCGATCTATCTGGATGCTGAAGGGGATTCGGGTTACATCCGTGACCGTAATGTGTTTGGCGGCGAGAAAAAATGGCCCATCACTTCGGAAGATACCATGTCTGTCAGCGCACGTTATACCAACGGTACGCTGCTTAACTACACACTTGTGGCGTACTGTCCGTGGGAAGGAGAACGTATCACGATCACCGGAACCAAGGGGCAGGTTGAATATTTCGGGCGCGGGGCAGGTCATTTGATTGCGGGTCAGTCTGAAGAAGAGCTCGCTGCTCAGCAGTATCAAGGTGAACAATATATACGTCTTCAAAAAATGTTCGAGCCTGCACAAGAGCTTGAGATACCAGAGGGCAAAGGTGCGCATGGTGGTGGCGATGCCATCTTGTTAGATCGTATTTTCAATCAAAACGCAAATGATGACCCACTTGAACGTGATGCAAACCATCATGATGGTGCTTCATCGATTTTGCTTGGAGTGGCTGCAAATAAAGCGATCGAAACAGGCAAGCCTATTCAGATTGCAGATCTTACTCGTGAATGCGTTCGATAATCACTTTATTTAAAGGACTATTCAATTGCACTGGATTGATTGGGCTATTTGTATTGTGCCGTTGCTTGTTGTCGGTTTTATTGGCTTTCGAGTTAATAAATATGTCAAAGGAGTTAGCGACTTCCTTGTAGGCGGACGTGTGGCAGGGCGGTATGTTGTCGCTGTTGCTTCTGGTGAAGCTGGGCTAGGTCTTATTACGGTTGTCGCGCTATGTGAAATGTACTACAAGTCCGGTTTCGCAATCGGATTCTGGGGCATGCTCAACAAGCCCATCATTATTCTCATCGCGCTCACCGGTTTTGCAGTTTACCGCTATCGTGAAACACGCGCCATGACCATGGCTCAGTATTTTGAAGTCCGTTATTCAAAAAAATTCCGCATTTTCGCTGGTATTCTTGCATGGGTCAGCGGCGTCATAAATTATGCACTCTTCCCTGCTGTAGGCGGACGTTTCCTGATCTATTTCTGTGAACTCCCTGAAACTACTTCCATCCTTGGCCTGCAGTTCCCGACATTCGGATTAGTAATGGCTTGTTTCTTATCTGTGGCGGTGACCATTGTCCTCATCGGCGGCCAGATCATGACCATGGTCACAGACTGCGTTGCTGGTATCTTCAGTTATGTCCTCTATGCCGCCATCACCATCACCATTCTTATGTACTTCAGTTGGGATCAAATGCAGGATGCGATGTTAGCACGCCCATCTGGCGAAAGCATGTTCGATCCCTTTGACACGGGAAAACTCAAAGAATTCAACGTCTTTTATGTCATCGTCGGCCTCATGGGTAGTATCTACAACATGCTCTCATGGCAAGGCGGACAGGGCTACAAAGCTGCTGCGGCATCACCTCACGAACAGAAAATGGGCAACGTCCTCAGTACGTGGCGCACCGGTTTCTCTGTGCTCATGGTCATCCTTCTTGCAGTTGCCGCCTTCACCTACATGAACCACCCCGACTTCGCCACAGGCGCCGAAGCGGTGCAGCAGGAACTACATCAAAAGATCAACCTTGCCACCGAGGCATCCACCAACCAAATCCGTGAACAGATGCTTGTCCCTGTCGCACTCCGGCACATCCTCCCGGTTGGTATCGTTGGCGCGTTCTGCGCAGTCATGGTCTTCCTGCTCATCAGCACCGACACAACCTACCTGCACTCCTGGGGCACCATCTTTGTGCAGGATATTGTTTTGCCGCTCCGTAAAAAACCGTTTACACCAAAACAGCAGATGTGGCTGCTCCGTTTCAGTATTGCTGGGGTGGCGTTTTTCGCGTTCTTCTGGTCGCTCTACTTTAATCAAGTCACCTACATATTAATGTTCTTCGCACTCACCGGCAGTGTTTACCTTGGTGGTGCTGGTGCGGTCATCCTAGGTGGGCTTTATTGGAAACGTGGTACCTCCGCCGGTGCATGGGCCGCCATGATTTCTGGCTCATCGCTTGCGGTCACCGGCTTCATACTCACTCAATCTTGGGCAGGTTACATTTACCCCTTCCTCAGTACAGAGATGCCCGGATTCCTCACTTCTCTTACCGCCACACTTGAATCACTCGGCAGCATCCTTCCGTTTGTCGAATGGGAAGTAACACCTGACAAGTGCCCCATATCAGGTCAGGAAATTTACTTCATGACCATGTGTTCATCTATTTTCTTGTATATCACGGTCTCACTGCTAACTTGCAAAGAACTATTCAATCTTGACCGCATGCTTCATCGCGGTAAGTACATGCGTGAAGAAGATCGTGAAGCACGCCCGGAACGCGATAGCGGTGGTAAGAAGAACTGGAAGACGATACTGTTCGGTTTCGACAGCCAATTTACTCGTGGCGATAAAATCCTTTCGGTCAGTGTCTTCGCCTATAGTATGTTGCTGTTCGCTATTTGGATTTTTGCGGTTGTATGTAACACTGTCTTGGCTAAGTATTTTGCATTCGGTCCTGTCGGCTGGGCGAATTACTTTTGGTACGTAAACATCGGTCTCACCCTCGTCATTGGTACAGTCACGAGTATCTGGTTCTCCATCGGAGGCGCATGGGACTTGCGCCGACTCTTCAGGCGTCTTGCGATACTCAAACGTAATGTTAATGACGATGGACGCGTTCTCGACCACATTAATGCTGAAGATCTCGCATTCAAAGAGGTAGAGGGTGACGTAAACGTTGAAGATCTGGTTTCAATAGATTCAGATCAATCGGGGAGTAACCGTTGATGAACTTACATAAAAGAATAGGAAAACAGGGGATTGTTAATATTTGTCACCTAAACTTACGAAGGCTTGATAGGAAATTCATATGAGCGAATCAATTTCATCGGTAGGTGTAGACGTGCCCAAAGTTTTGGGATTGACACCGAGTTTTGGATTTGGTGACCGTTTGGGAATGGCGACGCAAGGTCACGTGGCAGCTTTAGAAGAGGCTGGCGCTGGAATCAAGGGGATTTTTGCACAGCAGTCGATTCGTGAAATGACACGAACGAATAGGAGCGCTGAGACGGTGATGCGGGATGCGCAGATTGGATTAAAGAAAGAGGGGTATACGGATGTGTGGGGGGCAGATGCGGATCACCTGAAGACGAAAGAAGATGTTGATTTAACCGTAGCAGCAGGCTTTGTGTTTTTTACGATTGATCCATCAGATCACGTCGATCAAAAAGCTGATCACTATGCTGAAGAAGAATTAACAGCACGTTTTGAGAATGTCCGTGATGAAGTGTCATGGATTGAAGCATATGTTGATAAAGCTATTGAGATATGGGAAGGGGTGGATATTAAGTTTGATGATGAAAGCGTGATGCGTGCAGCAGTAAAATATGGACGCGCAATCAATGTAGCGATCGAACTTGGCCAGTATATTGTTGAGCAGAATAAGAAGGCAGGGGGAGCGTGTGAACTTGAGATTAGCGTGGATGAAACAGATCAACCGACAACTTGGGTTGAGCATTATATTGTTGCTGAGCAGCTGATTAAGTCGGGTTTGCCTATGGTGAGTTTGGCTCCACGTTTTATCGGTGAGCTAGAAAAAGGCGTAGATTACAAGGGGGATTTGGCGGCTTTAGAAGAGAGCATGCGCGGGCACGCGGCGATAGCGAAGCGGCTTGGACCCTATAAGCTGTCGCTTCATTCGGGTTCGGATAAGATTTCGATTTATCCGTTATTGAATCGCACAACAGAGGGCGTGTTTCATGTGAAGACTGCGGGGACGAGTTTTTTGGAGGCGTTAAGGGTAGTCGCGATTCACTCGCCGAGTGATTTTCGTCGGATCGTGAGGTTTGCTCGTGATCATTATGAGCGAGATCGTGCAACGTATCATGTATCTGCGACGTTGGGGGGCGTGCGGCCAGCGGATGACATAAGCGATAATCATGTGCTGGTGAGTGAATATTTGGAACACTGGGAAAATGTACCTGAATTAAAGGGGTTTACGAAGCCGGGACGTCAGATTTTACATTGTACGTTTGGTTCAATTTTGACAGACCCAGATTTAGGAAGTGTTGTGAAGCAGATATTGACTGAGCATCAGGATACCTATCGTGAAGTTTTACGCGAGCATTTTGTGCGACATTTAGAAGCGCTTAACCAAAGTTAATAATGATAAGCTGAATATATAGAAGGTGTTTGAGTTATGGCGTTTATACATGACGCATTCTTGTTGAGCTGTGCAGAGTCGGTGACGTTGTATGAGCAGTATGCGGCGGACGAGCCGATTCTGGATTACCATTGTCACTTGCCGCCTGCGGATTTAGTGAGCAACAGACGATTTGAAAATCTATACGATATCTGGCTAGAGGGGGATCATTATAAATGGCGTGCGATGCGGAGTAATGGTGTGGCGGAGCGGTTTTGCACGGGGGATGCGGAACCGTTTGAGAAGTTTATGGCCTGGGCAAAGACGGTTCCATATACATTGCGGAATCCTTTGTATCACTGGTCGCATCTAGAATTGAAGCGATATTTTGATATTGATGAGTTGCTTGATGAAAAATCTGCAAAGCGGATTTGGGATCAGGCAAATGAGAATTTGGCAGGGGAGGAGATGAACGCATGGGGGATTTTAGATCGTTTTAATGTGAGGTGCGTGTGTACGACGGATGATCCAGTGGATGATCTTGTTCATCACAAAACGCTTGCGGGTTCAGGTTTGAAGACAAAGGTGTTTCCGACGTTCCGTCCGGACAAGGCGCTGACGGTTTGTAATGGGAAGGTATTTAATGATTGGGTCGATCGGCTTGGTGAGTCAGCGGATATTGATATTACGGTGTTTGATGATTTTTTGAATGCGCTTGATGCGCGGCATGCAGCGTTTCATGAGTTGGGTTGTCGATTGTCTGATCATGGACTTGAGGTATGTTTTTCAAATTTCTGTGATGGGTCAGAAACGCGGCAAATATTTAACAAGGCTCGAAGTGGAGGATTCGTCACGGCAGAGGAGGGAGACCGTTTTTGCAGTTATATGATGTTGTACTTTGGTCAGCTTGATGCGAAACGTGGTTGGACGAAGCAGTTGCATCTTGGTGCGATGCGGAACAATAACAGCAGGGCTTTCGAGCAATTGGGGGCGGATATGGGTTTTGATTCGATAGGCGATTTTTCACAAGCGAAGAAGTTGTCGATGTATCTGGATCGATTGAATCTTGATGGGGCTTTACCGAAGACGATTTTGTATAACTTGAACCCTTCGGACAATTATGTGTTTGCGACGATGCTAGGGAATTTTCAGGATAGCAGTAGGGCGGGAAAGATCCAGTTGGGATCGGGCTGGTGGTTTTTAGATCAAAGGCAGGGGATGGAATGGCAGATTGATGCGCTGTCGAATTTGGGTTTGTTAAGCCGATTTGTTGGGATGCTGACAGATTCGCGATCGTTTATGTCGTATCCGCGGCATGAGTATTTCCGGCGACTGTTATGTGACATGCTTGGAAAAGACATGTGTGCAGGCGAGTTGCCGAGAGATTTCGAACTGGTGGGCGGGATGATTCGAAATATCTGTTTCAACAACGCGACACAGTACTTCGAATTAGGTTTAGATTAGCGGTTGCGTTAAGTAGTATTGTACGAGCATTGTGCGGATTAGCTTATTAGTTATCAATTTTTTCAAGCGAAGTGTAAAGGTGGAGGGTTGTTATACCAATAAAGGGGTTGCTTATGGTTTCTTTTGAATCTGTAAAGGAAGCTCGTGATCGGATAGGTGATCATGTTCAGTTTACACCTTGTCGTGAATCGTATTATTTGAGCGAACTGACAGGTTGTAGGGTGTTTTGCAAGAGAGAATACTTGCAGCGTACAGGAAGTTTTAAGGAGCGTGGTGCTGCCAATGCACTGGGGAAGTTGGGTGAAGTTGGTAAAGAAAGGGGTGTTGTTGCAGCATCGGCTGGCAATCATGCACTTGCATTAGCGTATCATGGAAAGCGTCTTGGTATACCAGTAACAGTGGTTATGCCGAAGTTCGCGCCATTGATAAAGGTGTCAACATGCAGACGATTTGGTGCGACGGTGATATTGGCTGGCGAATCGTTTGGGGAGGCAAGAAAGCAGGCGGATGCCTTAGTTGAACAGAAGGGGATGGTGTATGTTCATGGTTATGATGATCCTGATGTGATCGCTGGGCAGGGGACGATCGGATTGGAGTTGCTTGAACAGGTATCCGATGTTGATGCTGTGGTTGTGCCGATTGGAGGGGCAGGTTTAATTGCTGGTATCGGGTTGGTTGTGAAGGCTTTGAAGCCTGAGGTTGAGGTGATTGGTGTTGAGCCCGAACGTGTGGCGAGTTATCGAGCAGCGATGAAAGCGGGTAGGCCGATTATGATTGAGTCAGAGCCGACGCTTGCGGATGGTTTGGCTGTTGGGTGTGTTGGTGATTGTGCATTTGAGATTGCACAGAAATGCGTTGATCGCGTTGTTACTGTGACAGAGGGTGAGTTGTCGCTTGCGGTATTGCGATTGCTTGAGTTGGAGAAGGCAGTTGTTGAAGGATCGGGGGCAGCTGGATTAGCAGCATTACTTGGGCCTTTGAAGGGTGAGTTGGAGGGAAAGAATGTAGTGTTGCCGTTATGTGGTGGTAATCTTGATCCGTTTACACTGCATCGTGTGATTGAGCATGGAATGACTGCTGATGGCCGATTGCATGCGTTGGAGATACGTATCAGTGATCGACCGGGCGGACTGGCGAGGTTGACGGAGTTGCTTGGTGAGGGGGGTGTTTCGATACAGTGCATTGATCATGATCGTATGTTCGCCGGGCCCGATGTGGCGTGTGTGTGTGTGCGCGTGGTATTAGAGACACGCGATATGTTGCATTATCAGGATGTGCTTTCAATGTTAGATGATTGTGGTTTAGAGGTGAATAAGTCTAATTAAAGGCACTGCATTGATGCTTAAAGTGGAATCTTGGCGGGTCGTGTAGTTGCTGAAGCGATGCACTTTGTGATCAGGAGGTGACTCTGAAACCCCTCCTCACGGCCATAAAAAAAGCCCTCTGCTCTCGCAAAAGGCTAAAAAATGGGCGAAGTTGGATTCGAACCAACGTATCTAACAATCATATTTACAATGATTTAGGTGATTCTGAAAAAACTAGCGCTGCAATATCCGGTGCATTCTCAAAACAGACACTTCAGATCGCTCAGATCGTTGAATCTCTTTCCCCTGCAGAGCGCGAAATGGTCCTGAAGCGGCTTCAGAAGCTCGTAAAAGCGTTGTCGCTGGATTTACTGGGATGAGTAGGCGAGAGCCGTTGAAACCCTGTAATTCGCCAATAATGGCACGGCATGGTTTTATAGTTTTACTATTGAAAATATGTATCTCACGAAATTTTCCTGATTGGACATATTTCTGGCATCAGAAAATTGGCTAATGAGGAAAATGCAGGTTTTGGTTTTCAGGAAGCTAAGTATTGAAATAGTTCTATAGCAGCATCAAACTTAAAGCTCAACTCCTTGGTTCATGATTTGGATGTAATCACTGTATGCAAAAATGCGATTACGTTTGTTGGATGTTCTTTCACTAACGATTCCAAGTTTTTGGAGATGCATAAGTGATTTGTTGACGGTAGCTGGTGTGATACCAGTTTTCTCACTTATTAGCTTGGATGTTACGATCGGGTGTTCCATAAGCACGTGATGCACACTTGTCGCAGATGATGCTGCCCTCCCAAGATCTGTGATTCTTGCTTTATCTCTTTGAGATAAATTATCCAGCTGTTTGGCGGTATCGATTGCCTGATTAGCTGTAGCGATAACGGCTTCTGCAAAGAACTCCAGCCACGCCTCCCAGTCCCCATCCAATCGTACTCTATTGAGCAATTCGTAGTAGTACTGCCGATGAGTTTTAAAATACAAACTGAGATATAGCAGGGGCTGTTTAAGCACTTTTTGCTCATATAGAAGCAGTGTTATAAGCAGACGTCCAATACGACCATTACCATCTAGAAATGGGTGGATGGTTTCTAACTGTACATGCGCTAAAGCTGCCTTGAGCAAAATTGATGTGCTTTCTGGTTGATCGTGCAAAAAGAGTTCGAGTTGCCCCATGCAGTCCAAAACGTTTTCGGCTGGTGGTGGTACAAAAACAGCATTACCAGGTCGGCTGCCGCCAATCCAGTTTTGACTTCTTCTAAATTCACCAGGTGTTTGCTGGTTGCCGCGACCTTTTGAGAGAAGTACAGAGTGGATCTCACGGATCAGTCGCAACGAGATAGGGAAGTTATCTGAGAGGCGTTTTATGCCATAGTTGAGAGCTGCTACGTAGTTGCTGACTTCTGTAGCATCATCAATTGGAACTCCGGGTTGTTCATCAAGCTCAAAAAGCAGCAAATCTGAGAGAGACGATTGGGTGCCTTCGATCATGGATGAGAGTACAGCTTCTTTGCGTATGTAGGAGTACAAGAAGAGGGGGATGTCTGGTAGCAGATCTGCAACCGCATCGAGGCGCCCGAGCATTAAGAGCGCTTGATCGAACTTCTCTTGCAACTGAGGAGCCCATTCAATTGGAGGATTGGGGGGGAGTGGAGCAGGCACAAAAGCCTGTACACGCTCTCCAACCGTCGAAACTGTGACGTAATGCCCCTGAATATCCCGTAGCATGGCCTCGCTCCAGTCTAAAATAACAGTAGCTACTATTTTAAGATATCGGCTTAATCTAAAATAACAAGCAGTTTTATTTTAAGTAATCCGAGGTTGAGTACGCTTGATATGTGACTTTGATCTCGTTCAGACTGTTAAACCATTGTGCCCTACAGAACGAGAAATGGCTTAGAAACGGTCTCAAAGCCTTGTGTGACCGCTTTTTAGTGCTAGTAAGGGTAAGCTGTGATTATCTTTGGCTGGCTGCTTAGAGGTTAAATAAGGCGGTATTGTCGTGATATTCCTTAGCACTGTTTTTGATAGTATTGAAAATTCACGATAACGCGAGATAACTAGTAAAGGGTTGGAGTGATATAAGTTGTTGGTATACAGTGAGATAGGTGTTCATGCTGGGGTTTCTTGTCATTATTCGTGTATTGTGCGGTAATAATGCATGTTGCACGAAGAATCAACTGTTTGTTTCAGTAGGCCATAATTGGCATATGGTTCTCTTTAGATAAAGAGGAATATTTCAGTGTTTGCTTTTCACAGGCCTTGGCCGATTGGCAAGACCACGTGCTTACGACATGCGGCAGGGATTCGCGTGCCATTGTTACTCTGGATAAGATCCAAACACGTTTACTTGCTAAAGAAGAGTTGAGCCAATCACGGTAACGTTATAAGACTCCAATTTAATCGACGAGATTTAATTCACTTCCGAGCTGCTGCCACTATCAAATATAACAATTGATATCGACACGAGCATCAAACCAAACAATCTAGAGCTTTTTGAACTATATACGACAATTGAGTGCGGTAGCTTTCCGGCAATCGCGATAGATGAGTAGATGGATACGTGCCTATTTTATGGCTCTTATGTTCAGATGATTCTGTAAGGTGATGTTAAGTCGTTAATGAACATAGGCGGTGAATTTACATTAATGGAAATTCTATGTGCAGTGATAACTCGGACTGATCAGTTTTTAAAAGAATTTGATATGGTTCATGTTGCAAGTATATCCCCAGTCATTCTATAGCTTGTAATGTGAACAAAAGATGTTTTTTTACAAACTTATCACTAGCTGTAGATTAGGTGTTGTTTTATTGGTCTAATTTTTGGATCATGAACTTTCGTTTTTTTGAGCAAACCAGTATTTCACAAATTTGCATGGCCTGTATGCATACCATTAAGGGCAACGGATATGAAGTCTGTCGAAAGTTTTACTGCTACAGATACTAGTACAGAGCAATTAGTAACGAATACATTTGCCTTCGGTTCGCTCGAAACGGTACGAAAAAAACTGCTGGATCTTACAGCAAGAAATTCTCTACTGAACTACAAGCATCCTACAGCCAGTTGCCTTCGATTGATTGACGAGCTGCCTGACCAGGTTTTCGAAGAACTTCAGCAAGGAAGTTGTCTTGTTTTTAATCCTGTAGCAGAACCAACTGAAGATGAACTTATTAGTGAATGCTATATAGTCATTGACCCAGAAACCAAGAAAAAGCGATCTGAAGAATACCCAACAGCTGAGCAGTGGGCAAAGTATAAAAAATTTAAGACCTCTTATGATTTACCGGAACAGGATACTGTAGACCTAAATAAAGAGCATCATCAAGATCGAAATCTGCAAACACTGCTATATCAACCACAGATGGAAGCTCGTCTTCGTAATCTAAAAAGTAAAGCTAAAACAGCAATCGAAGAGAGTGGCTCAAACATCCTGTTTCTTGGTATTGGTTTTTTAGAATGGTTTGAAAATCACGATTCAAATGTTAAGCGTCTAGCTCCACTATTTACTGTTCCAGTTGATCTCGAAAAATCTAATCAATATGGTGAAAGAGGTTCATATCAATATTACATTAAAGTACGAGGTGAAAGTCTACTGACAAATATAACTCTTCAGGAGAAATTGAATCATGACTTCAATCTAGACCTTCCTGGCATTACAGATGATACAACACCTGAAGAATATTTCGATGAAATTAAAAATACCATTCTTAAGCATAAGCCACGATGGAGAATCCGCCGTCAAGCAACACTGATGCTTTTAAATTTTGCTAAGCAAACAATGTATGCCGATCTTGATCCTGTTTCTTGGCCTCCAAATGCTTCGATTCAAGATCATAAAATTATTTCTCGATTCTTTGGCTCAACTAGTCCGGTTAGTGACTCTATAGATCTTGGTTATGAAGAAGAGCACAAAATTGACTCCCTACCAAATATTCAAAACACTTATCCGATTGTCTTTGATGCTGACAGTTCACAACATAGCGCACTCATTGATGCGGTTGAGGGGCAAAATCTTGTTATTGAAGGCCCTCCCGGATCAGGCAAGTCGCAAACTATTGCAAACCTTATTGCTGCATGCATTGCCAATGGTAAGCGAGTTTTATTTGTCGCAGAAAAAATGGCAGCTCTAAATGTGGTCAAGGATCGTTTAGAAAAAGTGGGGCTAGGCGATTTTTGTCTTGAAGTTCATAGTCATAAAACGAACCGTACGCAATTATTGCAAGACCTTAACATACGCTTAAATAATCACAGATCATATAAATATCCAAAAAGTATTGATTCGGAGATCGAACGATATGAGTATTTGAAAGATAAATTAAATGCTTATGTGGATCTAATTAATAGTAAATGGAAAAACACGGATCTTACATGCCATGAGATATTTCAAAAAGCAACTCGATATAGAACATTGCTTGATGTCGATCCAAGTGCTATTAAAATTGATAAAATTAATGGTGACAATTTTACTGTCAAGAGACAAAAAGAGCTACTTGACACCGTAAGTATGCTCAGAGATGCTTACGAAAAAACAGCTTCAGTGTCTAAGCATAATGATATTCGCAATAATGATTGGTTTGGTATCAATACACTTCGGCTTCCTAGCTTTCAAGCTTTTAAAATAGTTGATCAACTTGAGGCTTGGAATCAATCCCTTTCGAACTTGCATGAGCATTGGGTGCACATGGCAGGGCAACTAAGGTTGCCAAACCATCTATCTTTGAGCATAGAGCAGGCAGAAATTATTGTTGATATTGTTCGTAAGCTTCCAGAACTTGTAAGCGATCAACTGCTACCTCATGCTTCGTATATTTCTAAACATCTAGATGCATATCATAAATGGCTTGAAGATTATAAAGGAATACATGGCAAGATCGATAAGATTGCGGAATTAGTTAACCAAGATTTGGTATATAGTGACACTATCCAAGATTCATTAAATAAACTTTGTCAGAATCTACAATTTGTATATAGCCCTCCCGAAAATAAATCTCTAATTTCTTCTGAAAATTTGGAACGAAAGGAAGAATTTTCGTTAGTTTCCATTGAGCAGGTCAAGGTAGTCATTGAATCTATTCAAGACATACAGCAAAACCTTCAAGAACTTGCAGAACATTTTGAGTATCTTTCAGGAAACTTACCATCCGAAATTAGTAGCATTCTTACTTGTTCGAAAAATGGCATCGAAGAATTTAACACTTTGTGCAGTTTGGTTGAATCTCTTCCACAAGAACTATGGTCGTACCGTGAGGATATTTACGATTCGCCCGATATTGATCCTCTTTTGGAAATTCTTAATAGGCAATTAAATGAGCTATCACCTCTCTATCAAACGCTACAAGATTATTTTGATCTTACTTCACCTCTCGATACAGGTAGACTGAAAACAATACAGATGGCATTAAAGGATTCAGGTCTGTTTAGTTTTCTATCTCCTCGATATCGTAAAGCAAAGAGACAATTAAGATCTATTTCTAAAAATCCTAAAACTAAATTCAAGGTGTTGGCATCGCATATTGAGGCACTTATAGCATATAGCAATGGACTAGATGCGATTTCAAATATTCAAAATGAGCACACTCAATTAAATGGATTATGCAAAGGTATCGATACGCCAATTGATAGAGCTTTGCATCTAAGAAAGTGGTACCGCTCAATTCGTAAGGAGTATGGCATCGGATTTGGTAAACGAGTTCATTTAGGCAATTCTATAGTAAATATGGACTCAAATATTGCACGAAGTCTGTTGGATTATAAATCGAAGCATATTGAAGCAATGCTTCAACAGACTATTAATTTTATACAGCAACAAACAGTAAAACATCAAATATGTTTTACTAGCCAAAATTCTAATACTGAATTGATAGAGATATGCCGTCCTTTATTAGAAAAATACAGACAAATAGTTTCAGTATCTGAGCAGATTCTAGTTAAGTCAGAATTTAGTATTGATGAGTTACAAGAATCATTAATCTCAATCAACCAGATTCATACACAAGCATCAAACTGGAAAAATCAGGAACTCAACCAAAAGATAAACAAGCATGAATCTTTGTTGTCGATATCACCTACAAAATATTCTGAACAGTTATATTCTATTGGAATCAATACTTATCAAATACTATGTGGTCTCACTAGGTCTACAGAATTATTAGATAGTCTAATAAATCAGCCCAGCTCACAACACTATCAAAACATAGCAAAACTTACAGAAGAGTTATCTATTAGACTTGAAAAGGAGAGTGGTGAATATGCCAAATTCAAAAATATAGGTGATGTAAGAAAAACGCAATGGCTTCTGCATTGTTCAGAGGACATCCAAACATGGATGAAAAGAAATGATAGAGCAATTAGTAATTCAAACGAGTTGACTACATGGCTTGATTATATTCATATTCGATCAAAAGCTGACCATGGAAATCTCAAAAACATAATTCAGCATTTAGAGCAACAAATTCTTTCCTTAGAGCAAATTGTTGATGCTATGAATCTTGGCATATACCATCAATTAGCTGAAGAAATTTTAGAATACAATCAAGATCTTGCTATGTTTAATGGTTTTGAACAATCCTCAATATGTAAGCAGTTTAAAGAGTATGATGAGAAATTATTAAAATTAAACCAACAAAAAATTGCTTATCAAGCAGCACAAAATAATCCACCCGTGGGTAATTCATCTGGAAAAATATCTGAGTACACAGAACTTGGATTGATTCGGCACAATCTGAATTTAAAAAAGCCTAGAATTCATGTTCGAGCCCTGATGACACGTTCAGGTAAAGCGATACAAGCTCTGAAACCCTGCTTTATGATGAGCCCGATGTCTGTGGCGCAATATCTTGAACCCGGTCGGTTCAATTTCGATATAGTTGTAATGGACGAAGCATCGCAAATACGACCTGAGGATGCGCTAGGTTCTATCGCACGTGGCAATGGATTGGTTGTAGTCGGCGATCCCAAACAGCTTCCTCCAACCTCGTTTTTCCAAAAGATCACCAATGCGGATGGTAATGATGATGAAGATGAAACGGTTGCTTTGGAAGAATCTGAAAGTATTCTTGAGACAGTTATCCCTATGTTTAAAAATAGGCGTTTGAGATGGCATTATCGCTCAGAACATGAATCTTTAATTGCGTTCTCAAATCATAAGTTTTATGATTCCAATCTAGTAGTATTTCCATCACCACTTCGTGAATCAACTGCTTATGGTATTAAATATAAACCTGTTAAAGGCAGATTTGTTGATAAACGTAATATTGAAGAAGTTAAGGAAATTGTTAAAACCGTTGCTGAGCAGTTAAAAGCTTTTCCACACGACTCGATCGGCATTGTGGCAATGAACTCTGAACAGCGCGATGAAATTGAACGCCAACTAGATCAAGTTGGCAAGGATAATCCTGCTTTCGAGCAAGCATTAAAACAAAACGAAAAAATAAGCGAACCATTATTTATTAAAAACTTAGAGAATGTTCAGGGGGATGAGCGTGATACTATTATCATTTCAATGACATATGGGCCAAGCAATATTGGTGCATCTACAATGCATCAACGATTTGGTCCAATTAACTCAAATGTTGGGTGGCGGCGATTGAATGTTCTCTTTACACGTGCCAGAAGAAAAATGATTGTTCATTCGTCAATGACATCTGGCCATATATGCTCTTCAGAGAATAGCTCACGCGGCGTCAAAGCACTGAAGGCATTTCTGCATTACTGTGAAAAAGGCAATTTAGAATTTTACGAACACACTGGTTTGGGGGTTACTAATGATTTTGAATTGTCTGTAATGGATGCATTAAAGCAGCATGGCTATGAGTGTGAACCACAATTAGGGGTCGCAGGTTATTACTTAGATTTAGCTGTTAAAGATCCCGGTAAGCCAGGGCAATTTTTAATGGGAGTTGAATGTGATGGTGCTAGTTACCATTCAGCTAAATCAGCCCGCGATCGTGACCGCCTACGTCAAGAAATTCTTGAACGGTTAGGTTGGACAATTAAGCGAATATGGTCAACAGATTGGTTCAAAAACCCAGAAGGTCAACTCAAGCCGATTCTTGAAGAACTAAATAAACTTCGTACACCGATCGAGGATGTTCAAGCAGTCGTAGATAATGAAGAGTCGGGTATAGGTCTAATCGAAAATATAAAGTGTGAGTTAGCGATTAGTCAAAATGGAAATGAAGTTGACATCCAAAATGAAGATATTACAATCCCCGAGCTATTTTCTAGCATAAATCAAAATTCTGATGAAATAGTTCCTGTTGATTTGCGCACCAAACTAGTTGAATTTGATCAAAAGGTAATACGCAAACAATTTCCGAATACTGAAGAAGATGAACAGTTGCTCCGACCAATGATGCTTGAAGCTCTTCTTAATAGATTACCATGTACTAAAGCTCAGTTTGTTGAGACAATCCCTCTTCATCTACGCATTGGTACATTCGAGGATGAGCTATTTTATTATCTAGAAAACGTACTTGAAATCATTGAGTTATATCGTTGATCGGAGACTGATTTTGTTAATAACCAAGAAACCTAACAGAACTAGTTTTTAATAGTTTGATATTTCTTGAAATTTTCAGCTTGCTCGAAGATCTCTCTGTATGCTTCGTCGTGACTGATCGGTGGATAACCATAATTTGCGAGTAATACAATCAAGTCAGCTTTTAGCTCAAATTTAATATCAGTGCGATTTGCCCAATCTGTATATTTCGCTTTGTCGTCGACAATTTTCTTTACCTCCTTGGCGAGATCAAGCATTTTCTCCTTCGGATATGGGAAATCAAATTTGATTGAGATAGCTTTAAGGATGTCGTAGAAAGCTTTTTCTTCAAAATCAATGCCGAGTTCACTGAAGGACTCTTTCTCTTCTTTCAGGCTGTGGTACAGTTCGATGATCTCATTGGTGAAATCTTCTAGTACTTCGCTTCGCAATACGTCTTGCTCACTGCGTTCGTTGTACTTTTCAACAATCGCTTTGAATTGCTTAGTGAAGTCCACACCTTTGACCTTGTTGATTTTGCGGAATTCGTCTATTGATTTAGTAAGCAGTTGCTGCAAGAGCTTGATTTTTGTGTTCGGGAGTTTAATTTTCTCAATTTTGGCAAGATAATCCTCTGAGAATAGATCGACCTCGTTGTTTTCTTGTTTGCCCATCTTCATGATCTCTTCGACACCATCGCTATGTAGGGCATCTTCGATCATTTGTCGAACCTTGGTGTTCATCTGTGCTGTGTCTGGAGCGTCTCCCTTTGTTAACTTGAACACAATCGAACGTACAGCCAGATAGAAGTAGATGTGATCTTTTTCTAGATCGCATAGATCATCGCTTCCAGTGCAGATGTCGTATGCTGCTTTGAGTATCCTAGCTCTTCTCATGAAGCGAACTTCGAGCTTTTGCGTAAGCTGAACGAACTCAGCTGCTCGATTCAAGCAGTCCATTTGTTCGAGTGGTGATCCTTGAAAGTATGGTCGTGCATCAAACTTATGAAAGATTTGTTCTAATATGCTCAACGAATCCTTAACAACTTTAACGGAATCTTCGATTCCCTCGAAGTTCTCGTCTTCATCGACTTTATGGTGATCGGCTAAAGCTTTGTTCATTTGCTTTTTAATACCGAGATAGTCGACGATCAGGCCTTTTTCCTTCTGGCCATACTTGCGGTTGACTCGGGATATAGTTTGAATGAGGTTATGTCGTTGCACAGGCTTGTCAATGTACATGGTGTCGAGGAATGGCACATCAAATCCAGTCAGCCACATATCTACCACGATTGCGATTTTAAAGTTTGACTTCTCATTCTTGAACTGCCGATCGAGTTCTTTACGATAATCCTTAGTGCCCAACTTCTCATACAGATCAACCGTATCGTCTTTCCCACGAGTCATAACCATTTTAACCCGTTCTATTGGTAAGACTTCTTTTTGCTCCTTATCGCTTAACTCTGCCCCTGGCTCACAAGTAAGTATTTCATCCCATTGTGGCCGCAATTCGACGATCTTCTTGAACAGCTTGTAAGCAATTGGACGACTACTGCAGACAAACATAGCTTTGCCTTTGACTGAGGCACCTTCAGTAATCCTTGCTTCATAATGCTTGACAAAATCTTCAGCCACTGCCGCAATTCGATCGTCATCACCCAGAATCGCGTTCATGTTGGCATTAGCCTTTTTGCTTTCCTCAATCTGATACTCGTTTGCTCCTTCTTCTGCACATTGAGCATAATACGCTTCAATTTCTTGCAGTTTCTCATTGTCCAATAGTACCTTCGCCGCTCGTCCCTCGTAGACAATCCGTACGGTAATGTCGTCACGGACTGATTCTGCCATCTTGTATGCATCCACGACTTCACCAAACACTTTGAGCGTTTCATCAATTGGCGTACCTGTAAAACCTACATAGGTCGCATTGGGGAGTGAATCGTGCAGGTGTTTTGCAAAGCCGTAAGACTTTTTTATACCCTCCTTAGTCTGCCTGACCTTCTGTTCAAGATTGTGTTGGCTTCGGTGAGCCTCATCTGAAATGCAAATCACATTACTGCGAGCAGTTAGTAGGTCAGTATCCTCGCTGAACTTGTGGATCGTCGTCAGGAACACACCGCCACTGTTACGACCTCTGAGTAATTCCTTTAGGTGCTCTCTACTATCGACACTAATGACGTTTTGATCGCCAATGTAACCCTTTGCATTGGTGAACTGTTTCGAAAGCTGATCGTCCAAATCGGTGCGGTCGGTGATGAGTACAATCGTCGGGCTTGCAAAATCGACACACTTCATCAGCAATCGGCTAAGAAACTGCATTGTAAAGCTTTTACCGCATCCGGTTGCACCAAAATATGTGCCGCCCTTACCATTCCCTTCCGGCTTCTGGTGCTTTTTGATATTTATATACAGCTTTCGTGCCGCATAATACTGCGGGTATCGGCAAAGGATCTTTTCTTCTTTACGAGATACATCTGGGAAGTAAATAAAGTTCTGGATGATGTCGAGCATACGGTTCTTATTGAACATGCCACGAACTAGTGTATACAGCGAATCTATCCCATCCTTCTCAATCTTCTCGTCCCCTGTCACTTTTCGCCACGCATAGAAGAACTCATACGGAGCAAAGAACGATCCCGCCTTACTGTTAACCCCATCACTAATCACACTGATCGCGTTATAAACAAACAGTTTGGGTATGTCTCTTCTGTACCGTGTCGTAAGCTGCGTATAAGCATGGTGAATTGTTGCATTGGGTCGTATTGCACTCTTAAACTCAAACACAATCAGCGGCAAGCCATTGATATACAAGATCCCATCAGGTATCCGCTTCTGATCCCCAATAATCTCAAGCTGGTTCACCATCTTAAAGACATTATTCTTCGGCTCATCAAAATCTAATAGCTGGATATACAAGTCCTTCTGGCTTGCATCTTCACGGTTAAACGTAAAGCCATCCGATACCATCTTCATGAATGTTTTATTGCTGTCGTATAGCTGCGATGCTGGAAGCGTAGAGATCATCTTGATAATTGATTCGATCTCACTCGCCGTAATCCCACTTGCTGCAAATTTCTTTTCTAAGAATCTCCGCAAATCATCCAGTATCAGAACCTCATCCGGCAAGCGTTCGATTTCATCGCCATGAACATGTGGATAACCTTCCTGTGTCATCAGTTCGATCACAGCCTGTTCCAATTGGCTTTCTGTAAACTTCATCGCGATCACTCCCGGTTCTTATGATTCTTAATACCTTTACATAATCAAACGTATCACGCAGATCCCGCCACCATCTCGTCTTCAGGGACACAATCACTTGCATCTAGCGTTTTGATTCTTGGAGCAAATACAGCGTGCAACTTGTCAACATGGCAAGCAATCCATTTGTGTTGTCGCCCCCAATCATCCTTATCGGTTGGATCGGCATGATCTAAATTCAAGATGATTTGTTGTTGTTTACTCGATTCAATTGCCCGCCAATGTAGCTTAAACCCAAGTTCCTCTTCAATTGTTTCCCGGTCTTGTTCTAACAGCTTGAAATGCTCATAGGCGAACTCGCCTTGAGTGACTAGTACAATACCGATGCATTTGTCTCTTGTATTAACTCTTGCATGCATATCAAAGTAAGACCGGCCTAGCGAATAATTTGTCCAATGTTGCGGCCTAGGTTTTTGAGGCTTGACATTCGTTTTTATTTCGGCGAGTGACTCATACAACGTTTTCCAATACTCGAGTTGCAATTGTTTTGTTGGTGATAGTTCGCCAACTTTGCCAACATCTTTTTTCGCACCCGTAACCGCTTTACTCCAATCGTTGGGTTTGCTCACAACATTAAATTGAGGAGCTGCATGTGATTCACCGATTCGAAAAAGTTTTACTTCTATCCCAAAGAAACGGAATTCTTCATTTGTGATGTCATTAAGCCAGTCAATTGCTGCACGATGTTCATCAGTAAATTCTCTTGCTATCCAAACGATCGTTGCTGCTTTCAACCCCGCCGCATATGTCATCAATTGTCCAAGATGCGTATGATCTGTTCGCTCAATCTGATTCTCAATTAAGACCCAGTGTTGTGATGAGTCATCAAGATTCTTACACAGGATATCTGCTCGGAATGGCCCAACATTCTTCTCCGTCGCCTCAAGCTCCAATTCAATATCAAGTGTTTTCCCCAGCAAAGCGAGATTAACATCTTCTGCAAGCCAAGGCGTAAACGCACCCGCCTCCGACTGCCAGATATCCCTTAAATCAACTTGCTCTAACCGTCCCAGATTTATCACGCTCATCGCTTGCCACTCCCGTATACGTTTTACTTAGTTGAATGAATCCCTCTTAAATCCTGCACGACTTCATTACCTATTTCAATCGCCTCGCCAAAGATTGTGCAGAACTGCTCAAAAGCCTCTTTGCGTGCCTCATGCGTACAGTCCTTGCCTACCGAGTGAACCATATCTTCTTTCACCGACTTACAAAGCGTATAAAACGCCACAACACGCCCCGCCACATTTTTTGGTAGCATTCCCAATTTACCCGAATTGGACTCGAAAACAATAAAGTAATTCTCATTCATCGCAGGAACCCAAATATTCTCAACACTACCCGGATTAGTTCGGAGATTTTCCAGCATGTGCTCAGCATCAGTGTAGTATTTCCGTATTTCAACGATCTTCAAAATCGATGCAATCTCACCTGCTATCGCACTCGCGACCTGCTGCCGCTCTAATTCATACTTCCGCTTATTGACAGACATCGTGGCAAAGTACGCTATCCCACCGCCTAAAAGTGTCGACACAAAAGGTAAGATGACACTGATCCAATATTGTATATCCAAAGTAATGCTCCCGATTATAATTAGGTAGTTAAACGACCGCTTCGGCTACCTTTTCTGCTTCGTTAACTTGTAATTCTCCGGACAATAGTTTAGGTCGCAATGTATCACGTAATTGTCGTAGAATTTCTATGTTTGCATTGTTTAGATTGATTTGAGCAAAATAATCTACACAAACACTTTCGTAGTTTTGTTCAATGTTATTGTCTGAGAGTGCAATCGCGTGCGATAATATTTTCTTTGGTGAAGTATGCTTAACTGTAGTACCTGACGCACTTGCCAGTATTTCATCACGATATTCTTTAGAGCAAAAATGCTGGTATAGAAAATTTCGACCGACAGGATTAGTTATAAATTCTACTTTACCCAGACGTTGATTATGCAAATATTGTATGGAATCACTTTCAGGTACTAATGCGGGATAACCAAGTGTATCTGCCGACTTACTTAAATCTGTCATTGTCAAAATGAGATCATTAGGTTTAAGAATGTAATCGTCGTCAATGGGACCGTCGTAATATTTGAATTTACTACTTTTAAAACCGCCACCAATGCGAAAATTGCCGGGGGTTAATAAGATATTGTCTGTAGGCTTCTCGGAAAAAAAATCGCCTTTAAACGCATAGCCATGTTTAACATGAATGATGTTTTTGAGAAAAGTGGTACTCCATCCCTTCGGTATCACACCTAGTGGTGAATCTACAAAGCTATCGGGGAAGAGGTTGAAGATTTCAGGGGGGAGTTGTTTGGACTCAGCTAGTTCGGGATGTTCTTTACGGAAGGCAGCACGCCGTTCAGCTTTTTCTTGCAACTTTGGCGGGATGGGATTCCCTGCCGCCAGAGCACGATCCAGCACCGGATCAAAAGCCACAAACCAACTCTTAAACAACGCCCTCGCCATCTCCTCCAGCGTCTCATTCATTCGGCGATTCAACTCAATCTTGTCATCCAGAGTCCCAAGAATCGATGCTATCTGGCGTTGTTCAGGCAAGCTAGCTATTGGCAGTTTTACCTGTCGTAATTCGCTTTGTTTGATACCTGTAACAGTGGTTCCAGAGGAGCGAGATACTAACTGGTGTTGAACTAAATGGGATTGCATTAAGTATTTGAGATATGTGTTATCAAGTAATTCTTTTTTTCCTCTCAATGTAATAAGCCGTTGTGCTAATGCGACGTTATTGTTGCGAAGTTGAGCTACTTCTCCTAATGGAGCTTCTGTAGTGATTAGAACATCACCGACTTCTGGTATTCCTCGTCTCATCCATTTGTCGTAGTCGGACGGATCAATAAATTCGTTTGGAGTTTCGATGGTTCCGTTTTTAACGATTTTGGCAGTAATTAAAGGGATACCAAAAGGTGTTTTCTTTGGTGTCTTGCCGCGATAATCAATAATTGCCGACATAGCATCTTCTAGGTTATATATATGCCAGCCAGCCGGGCATTTATTTACCATAACCTAACCCCTCCAAATTTTGTTTGATTGCAGCTTCAAGTTCAGTCGCTTCGCTGAACTGTTCGTGCAATTGCGTTGTGAGGCGGGTCATTTTGATTTCAAATGGTTCGTCATCATCTTCAAGTTCTGCTGCTTCGACATAACGACCGGGTGTGAGTACATAATTATGCTCAGCGATCTCTTCTAGTTTCACAGCCTTACAGAATCCAGCGACATCTT
Organism: Planctomycetota bacterium; assembly: GCA_016350165.1. GTDB lineage: Bacteria > Planctomycetota > Phycisphaerae > Phycisphaerales > Phycisphaeraceae > Poriferisphaera. The sequence continues at coordinate 2,777,369 of CP066225.1, forward strand.
CGTAATTCCCGTCTTTCGCTTCCCCTCGCCAAGCATGATACGTCTTGGCGATACGCTCGATCTCTTCTTGTGATAACTCGCGGTGTGTGCGGTCGATCAAATGTCCTAGTTGGCGTGCATCAATGAAAAGTGTCTCACCTTGACGGTCACGATATCCCTTGTCGCCGCCTGCTTTTTTGTTCTTAGTAATAAACCACAAGCAAACCGGAATCGAAGTCGTATAGAAAAGCTGACCCGGCAGAGCAATCATGCAGTCGATCAGATCGTTCTCAAGAATCTTTTTACGAATATCACCTTCGCCACTGTTATCCGATGACATCGACCCATTGGCAAGCACAAAACCGGCTGTCCCATTTTCAGACAGCTTCGAGATCATGTGCAAGATCCACGCATAGTTCGCATTGCCAACCGGCGGAACCAGATAGCCCGACCAGCGGGGATCATCTTCCAGTTCATCACTCGCTCGCCACTGCTTCAAGTTAAACGGCGGATTTGCCATGATGTAATCAGCTTTAAGATCCGGATGCTGATCCTTGTAGAACGTATCTGCAGGCATATCTCCGAAGTTGGCCGCTATACTGCGAATCGCAAGGTTCATCTTCGCCAGCTTGTAGGTCGCCCCAATCGCTTCCTGCCCGTAAACCGAAATATCCTTCGTGTTGCCGTGATGACTCTCGACAAACTTGATCGACTGCACAAACATCCCGCCCGACCCGCAGCATGGGTCGTAGATCTTGCCTTTGTATGGCTCAATCATTTCCGCAATCAGATTAACGACCGACTTAGGCGTGTAGAACTCGCCCCCGCCTTTACCCTCTGCTGCAGCAAATCGGCCAAGGAAATACTCATAGACACGGCCAACAACGTCTTCTTCTTTATCGCTCACAGTGTCGATATCGTTGATCGTGTCGAGTAGAGCCGACAGCTTGCTATTGTCCAGTCCAAGACGTGAGAAGTAATTGTCCGGCAGTGCCCCATTGAGAACCTTATTGTTTTTCTCAATGGTCGACATGGCGGTGTCAATCTTCAGAGCAATATCATCCTGTTTGGAATGCTGCTGAATAAAGCTCCAGCGAGCCTCCTCCGGTAGATAGAAGACGTTTTTCATGCCATAGAACGCATCGTTGTCGATGAAGTTACCCTTGCCCTCATTGATGAGTTCCTGCTTTCGCTCCTCAAACTTGTCACTGACAAACTTGAGGAAGATCAAGCTGAGTACAACATGCTTGTATTCCGATGATTCAACCGATCCGCGAAGCTTATTCGCTGCATCCCAGAGCCGTTCCTCGAAGCTATTCTGCTCCTTGGCTTGTTTCTTAGATGTCTTTTTCTTAGTCGATTTCTTTTTCGTCGCTTTTTTCTTTGCCATGATCGTTCGTGTTGTTTATAGAGAGGTCACTTGCCTCAGATGATTGATATTTAGGGCTAAGTTTAGCTAGCTATCAATTGAAAATTGCTAGAACAAGCCAAATTAAAAGTATACCAGTTCATATCAAATCCACCGACAACATTCTCATGATCAGTGAGCGGTTGCAATATTTTCAACCGCTAAAAATGGGTTGATTTTTCGCTCTTTAAAATGTTTTATAGAGGTGCATTTAACTGAAGTAAACTCAGTATCATGTGTTACGCTGTTTAATTATGAATCATCTGTAGAAAAACCAATTTGAATGCATAATGGTTGTTTATAATGTGTGGTATGGCAAAATCTTACAATAAAATAGCACAATTCAATCAAGCCCAGGGCAGTCTTCTCGGCCAACTAGCTGGCGATTCACTTGGCAGTCTGGTTGAGTTCCAATCTCCATCTCAAATCGCTAAACGCTATCCTAACGGCGTTACAGAACTAGCAGACGGTGGCACATGGAACACCGTTGCTGGCCAACCTACTGATGATTCAGAAATGGCATTGGCTTTAGCTCGGCTATTAGTACAAAATCAAGTCTATACCCCAGAGGTAGCCAAGCAGGTATACATCGAATGGTTGGATTCAGACCCTTTCGATTGCGGTTTAACCATCTCGGCAGGCTTACGTGGCAATCTCAACCCCAATAGCCAGGCAAATGGCGCAATGATGCGTGTCTGCCCTCTTGCTATCTGGGGAGCCAAGCACGACCTTAAGCAAGTTGCTGAGTGGGCCATGCAGGATGCTGCGATAACTCACCCCAATATCATCTGCCAACAGGCAAACGCCCTCTATGCAATGGCTATCGCATACGCAATTCAATCAGAATCGGATAATCGTTCTGTTTATGATTCAATTTGTAAATGGGCAAATGAGTTGAATGTTGATCGCCAACTTAAAGATTTGATTGCTATTGCTGCTGAACAGCCTCCTCAAGACCTCACTCATCAGCAAGGCTGGGTGTGTATTGCTTTTCAGAATGCCCTTTGGCAACTGCTGCACGCACCATCATTACAGGCTGGTATAACAGATACTGTCATGCGCGGTGGGGACACAGATACTAATGCAGCGATATGTGGTGCTTTGCTGGGGGCAGTGTATGGCATTGATCAAGTTCCAAAGCAATGGCTAGAGTGTATTTTGAACTGTAAACCAGAACAGCATAATCCCAACGTTCAGCATCCACGTCCACAACAATACTGGCCATGTGATGCCCTCGATTTGGCGAAGCAATTACTTGCTTAAGCGAAAATTTGGCCAAATAGAATAGTGTGGTTGATCCAAAAATTACGATCTTGGCGTGTTTATGGCCATTTACCTATATCTATGGTTTCCACCCCCCAAAAACTACGCTCTAACAATAATAAGTGAACCAACTTTGTTTTTTGTACTTGGTAGAGGGGTATGTTTTTTGGCCACTTAGTCTGTTTTTGGGGCCCAACCTCGCCTTTTGTGGTGTCTTTAACACCGTGTTAATCATGCATTCGGATGTTTTTAGCTACTAACTAAACATCGTTAATACAGTTGTATTTCTAAAGGCAATATTTAGAGTGTGGAGATATGTCTAGCATTTTTGCTTATTCAGTGACAGCATTATGTCATATTGTATTTTGGTGATATTGTGTTTGGCAGATTCCTATGTTACAAGTGTTGTTCGCCCGTGTAATTGGTCCCCGGTCATTTATGCAAAGGATTAACGATGGCGGATTTTTCCGACGAACAACTGCAAAAAATATGGGAACGGACGAACGGTAAATGTCATTTATGTGGTGCATGGCATACATTCGATACTTACGCACAAGATGATGGGTGGGAAGTGGATCACTCTAAGCCGCAAGCTAAAGGTGGTAGTGATCATATGAACAATCTTTACGTAGCTTGTATCCCTTGCAATCGGAGCAAAGGCGATCAGCTATCTGCAAGAGAAGTTCGCAAAAGTAATGGCCTTCAAACAATTCCTCCATCCACAAAAGAAGTTCGTCGGACAAGGAAAATTTGGGTTTGTGTGGGTGCTGTTTGTTGTTTCGCGCTTGGTATTTTCGGATTGGCTTCAAGCAGAGAAGTAAGTTAGCGAAGAACTGCTCAAATATTTAGTGTGAAATGATATGGAGAACAGTATAAGGTGTTGAGGTTCGTATTATCAAAAACACTGTGAGATATTATCCGGTTGGATGTGGTTGTTCGTTTGAGCCAATAGTTTTCAAAATTGTACATGCATGTAAGCGAGTGATGATTTATATGTTGTGAAAGTGCATTTGAATATTTGCCTTAATTAAATAGTTGAAGAAGCCGAATTAACGCATTTTCAATCGAAAAAAACTACGCTCTTACAATAATAAGTGAAAGAACATTGTTTTTTACTCTTGATAGAGGGGTATGTTTTTGGGCCACTTAGGGTGTTTTTCGTTCCTAAATGCCCAATTTCGCCTTTTGTGGCGTCTTTAACACCGTGTTAATTGCAATCTTGGTCCGTTTTAACAGTCATCATCGCTGACCTGATCTTTTTGTATATTTCGCTATCAGTTGTCCCAAGAATCTTTCGGTCATCATCGAAGGTTGCAACAAAACATATCCTCTTCTTTTTGCCGCCGAGTAATAATCCCGCCAGTAATCCGATTGGCCCAAGTACAAGCGATCCAACAGCCGCTAATCCACATGCATCAAACCAATCCTTGCAGTCATTCTCCGATTCAACATTGATCGTCTTAATTTTCACAGCAGGTATTCGTTCAATCGGGGTGTGTTTGTTCTTGCTTCTGAAGATGAACTCCCCGTTTACAAAGTCGCAGCGTATGACTTCGAAATCACCACCATTGATTACTATTTTTGACATGATTGCAATCCTGTTTGATTGGGTAACATGCTTACAGACAAATCATTTCAGATGTTCAATACCCACCAACATCCATTGCTCTTCACCGACATACATCAACGTAACTTTGAAGTGATTGCGAATCTCAACACCTAGCGGATTCTTTGCGTCAACATAGCATTGAACGACATAGCCGTTTTCATTGACCTTCTCTGTGCAGTCTTCTGCTTTTTGCCAGCCAAAGCTTGCAGACTTCGGGCTCTTCAAGTTCTGCTTGATAAAAACCTTCGCCATCGCAAATGCATCATCTAGTGATCGCGACGCGTAATCCTTCATACGCTCTGCTTTGTTTGCTTCAGCTTTCTTGTTATCCAAAAACTCATCGTAGAATGCAGCAGTTTTTTCGTCAGTGAAACGCAATTCAAATTTATTCTTGAATGCATCCTCCGCATACTGTTTTGCTAAGCGATCATTCTCTACTTCGTGGTAATAACTGATCAGACGTGCCGTAATCGCTTTTTGTCTCTTCATGCCCAGCAATGCCTTTGATCCGTCAAGCAACTGCTGGTAAGTCATAACAGCCTTCTGACGCTCGCCATTATTCCACGCGACATTCGCTTCTTTCAGTTCGCGGTTTACCCCTCGTTCATCTATCTTCATCGCCATAATCAATAAGCTGAATAGCATTACAAATATGAGCCATCTTTTTGTCCCATGTTTGAATGCATTCGGTATGACCTCAATACCTAACACTTTCATACGCACGTTTTTCAGAGCCAGCATGAGCATGCAGGTTAACGCCATACCCGCAAGCAATACTGTACCCAGTACATGCAATTCACCAATCACTCCGATCACCATCAGAATGATAAAACCCCACAACACAAATACCCATTTACTAACTGTTTTCTCTTCTTGGCTCATCTATTCAATCCTTATTGGCTTTCTGTATTCATCTTTCCGGAACGGCTAAATGATTTGCATGTCATTTGTTGTGCTACTTATTACTTTGGCATTGCAGGCAAATCACGTATTACTGTTCCAACGACTTTTCGTAGCAACTTCGCTTGTTCAGGCTCCAATGCCTGACCTGTTAACGCGCCAGCAGCAGCACCAGTACCCGCACCAATTGCGGTTCCTAGTTTTTGATCTTCAAAACGGCTACCTATCACTCCACCAGAATGCCACCAACTAATCCACCACCAATAGCTCCTAATCCTTTCTTTAAGCTGCCGCTGCCTTCACCTAGCCAAAGCAGTTCTCCTGTGCTGACATCACTCATTTTTGCAGTCATGCTGATGTGATCACCAAATTCGCTCACATTCACAATTAGCATCGTGTTAATGTTGTGCAATTTCAGCTTTTCTTTTTTGCTTGCAGTGATACCTGAAGTTCTCTGGAATTCTACTTCGCCAATAACCTCCTCTAGATTAACACGATCCGCAATCGCATAGCCTTTTCGAAGAAGATTCATTGCAAACAAATCAGCAACTTCATTTTGTTGTACCGCGTCCAATTCATTGCTTTGATCTGATACAACAACACCAATTTTTCCAAGTTCATGCAATTCAATATCTGGCTTAATAAAACTCTCACCGCTCGCGCACCCAAACAGCAATGCGCAAACGGCAAGCAGTGCCAACAAGGGCGGCCAAGTAAACCGTACATGGTTCGTTATATGACTTAACTTCATAACCTCATCACTCCCGTTAATCATGTTTCCATTCATTCAAAGCGCAAAATAGCTACATGCTTAAGTAGCACGCTAACCACAAAATAAAAACTAAATTGATTAACCAACGACCATACAAAAAGGGCGAACTGCGTTGGTTCCATTCCAAGGAGAGGCTATGGCAAGCCCAGCAATGAAAATGGTCAACGAGTCCGCCCATAACTGAGGCGAACCCGAGTCCCATACCTCATTGCTTTGAAATTGCCATATTTCTCCTTGAGGTTCTGATACTCGAGATCGATTGATCTTCGCTATGTTGTCGCAGCCCTTCGTTTGGCTGCCATGTGTTTCTGTTTCCTTTCAATCAACAGATAACGTTCACCTTAATAATTACACCGCTTTCATATTCTTGTCAATGCTGGATGGCGTTTATCACTCAAAGATCAACAGGGCACAAGACTAAATTAATACTTATCCACAGCTTTTCTCAAGTCTGCGTTGTTTGTTCGATATATTCTCATACCTGAAAAAATAAGATATTTTCAATAAACATAATTGACTTAGGGTAGGTTAGTTCTTAAGCTTATGTCAAAATTAACCTCAAGGAGGCGTTCGTGTCTTTTGAATATGAATATCCAAGAGCAGCTACAGCCGTTGATTGTGTTGTGTATGGCTGGGGTGACGGTCAGTTGAAGGTAATGCTCATTGAACGTGGTAACGAAACCGAAGAAGGTCAATGGGCATTGCCTGGTGGGTTTCTTAAGGAGAACGAGACCGTTGAGAATGCTGCTAAGCGTGAATTACGGGAAGAGACAGGTATTACGTATGTGAGCCTTGAACAGCTTTATGTTTTTAGCGATCCGAATCGTGATAAAAGAGAGCATGTCATTAGTATTGCCTTTATAGCCCTTACCAAGCGTGTAACGCATAAGGTCAAGGCGGGTACTGACGCGGCTGATGCACAGTGGTTCCCATTGGATGATTTGCCTTCTCTTGCGTTTGATCATGATGAAATCATCAAAGTAGCTCGAGAGCGTTTGAAAGAAAAAGCACGTTTTCAGCCAATAGGCTTTGACTTGTTACCAACAGAGTTTTGTTTGCGTGATTTACAGCCGTTATACGAGGCAATCTTGGGAAGAAAACTGGAAAAGCGAAATTTCCAAAAGAAAATACTTGGGATGGGCATACTTACAAATACAGGTAAAAAGGAGACTAACGTTGCACACCGAGCTGCTGAACTTTATAAGTTTGATAAAAAAAAATATAGAGCCAAATTGAAAACAGGTTTCTTATTTTCAATTTGACGGAACACTTACGGTTTGACTCCATGCGTTAATGTTGTGCGATATTAATCGTTTGCTACTTGAATTTGCTTCATAAATGTTTCGCATAACTACTTTGTCTTAAAACATTGCTTATCTGTTTAGCTACGTACTCTGTATGCTTAGCAGATTAATTATGCCAGAACATCGTTTAAATGAATAACTTTCAAAGCGTATTTGAAAGTCTGGTATCGGTGCAGTCATTCTGCTCTGATTGCGGAATATTCAGATTGATATGCGAACGAGATGTTCTTTGCAGGCATACGTGATTTAAGGCTCTAGGAGTCATTAATGACAACTTTCAATCCTCAATCATCATCGTCTTCATGGATACCAAAACAGTCATCTGATGCATTGTTGCTAGATGCGGAAGGTGTTGCAAGCTTACTAGGTTGCTGTTCAAAAACAGTTCGTAAATTAGCACAAAGAGGCGAAATCAAATCGATTCGCATCGGTCGCTTACGTAAATTTACAAAACAAGCGGTAATGGATTTTGTGAATCAAGCTAGCGAGAGGGAGCAAGTTAAAGCGTGATAGTTTTTGACCATGAAGTCCCTCTTGATAAGGGGGACACCAATCATGTTGTTTGGTTGTGTATGCGCTTTCTTTTTTCGAAGAACAAAATCTAGTTATTGAGGCTTATTGGTGATGAGTAATCAAAATATAGATAAACTAAAACTTGCCATCGATTACATGGAGAATATGAGATTCGGGGTAAAATGTAAAAAAAGAAACCGGCGGCTTTATCGGGTTTTCCGATCGTTATTGATAGGCTTTTGCTTCTCAGAATCAGAGTCATTTGATTTTGTTAAATATGTTTACAATCCCAAATGCACAGAGCCGTGGGATCTAGACAGCAAGGAAGATTTAGAGTTAATGCGCAAAGTAATGCGCAGGGCAATTAGGACGCCATCTTCTAAACGAAAGGGATGGCTTCTTGAGAAAATGCAAACCATTGCATTGAGTGGTTTTAAGGGTAGACCACGTAAGTTTCCTGCACTAGCACCAGTCCAGATATTTGACACAAGAACGATGTTGCCAAAAGCATTAGGAGAATGGGTTCAAGATTTACATGATTGTAATGATTTTTCTCTTGATTATTTAGCTGTTGGTACGGTTATTGGTTTAAGTTCTTTGTTAGGGCCAAGTGTTAAAATTTATCCCAAAACTCAAGGCAGATGGAACGTTGTACCAAATCTTTGGGGGATACTTGTTGGTTCACCTGGCGTTATGAAAACGCCTGCTTTACAAGAAGTTCTTGAACCCATGAAGCAATTGGAAAAGAAGTACCGAAAAGCTTTTAGCCCCACCCTTAACACGCATGGACGGCCAAGTACAAATGTTGAATATACCCCTGAATACATTGTGGGTTCGTGCAGTGTGCAGAAAATTATTGAAATGCTATCGAAAAATCATAATGGATTGCTAGTTCATTATGATGAAATGAATGGTTTTTTCCACTCATTGAAAATGAAATCACAAGAAGCCGCACGTTTCTTTTATTTGACTTCATGGGGAGGTAATCAAAGTTATGATCATCATACTTTAGGGAGAGGAGCTAATGTTGTTCCGCATTGTTGCTTGTCAATGGTTGGTACTATTCAGCCTGGCCCGCTTAGCGGTATAGTTCAGCAGGCATGTAAAAACGGTCTAGGTAATGATGGTATGCTGGATCGATTCCAAATTTTGGTTTGGCCTAATGAGAATAAATCAAACAAGCTGATTGATAAGGAAGAGAATGAGCAATTGAGGAAAAAAGCTTACGCGGTATATAAGGCGTTTGCGAAAATACGCGATAAAACCAAACAGGCCAAAAAGCCAATTAAACTTAAATTAGATGCTGAAGCATTCCTCGTGTACAAGGGGTGGTATGAATCTGACTATCATTTTCAAATTCCTGAAGTCAGGATGGTTACAGAGAATATGCTGAGCAAGTATCGAAGCCTAATTGTAAGCTTGGCCGCAATATTTGCATTAGCAAATGACATCCAATGTAAATCCATTAATGCAGAATGCATGGAGATGGCAATAAAATGGAATCGTTATCTTAGATCGCATATGGGGCGTGTTTTTACATCAGTATTAGGGGGCGAAAATTCATCTGCGCATAGCCTTGCACGTAAAATACAGAATCATGAAATTCGTGATGAGAGCGGTAATATACGTGGTAATTTCACTCTTCGCGAAATATATAATAATGGTTGGTCAGGTTTAAAGAGTAAGAATCAGACCGAACAAGCGGTTAAGGTATTGGTTAAGTACAACTGGTTGCGTGAAATAAAAATACCGTCGGGTAAAAAGCATGTGCAGGCATTTGAGGTACATCCAGAGTTAATGAAGAATCATTTTTCTTAACACCACCTGCAGTACCAGCACACCCCTTTCTCCTCTTGGCAGAGGAGAAGCAGCTAGGCTGGCCTAGCTGCCTGAGATTTATCTCAGGATATACGTTCTTTTCGGTATCAATACACGTAATTTTTACGTTCACAGTAAGCCATAAATATTGCATCTGTAATCCGCTATATGTTGAAGGTAGAGGTTCAACATTAAAGCAAATTAAGTTACATTATCACAGATGCATCGAGTAGAGATCTTGGCTTTAACTATTTTTCTATTGATAGGGTCATTGCAAATATTAGGATCTCGCAATTATGAGCAGCATTTCAACTTCAAAAGCAACCGGCAAAAAAACACTCCAATTCAGCATCGATGGCATACGCCGTAAATCCTTGAGGCTTGGCAACATCACCATGCGCCAAGCACGTCAGGTACAAGCCTTCGTTGATGATTTAGTTTCAAGCGTTAAGACCGGTACATCTCCAACAGACAAAACCACGCAGTGGCTTTCTGATGTATCGGATGATATCTATAGCCGTTTGGTCAAGGCAGAGCTATGCAAACCCAAAGGGGATCAGAATGAAGCGACTCTTGAAGTTTTATGCGAGCGTTTCATCGAAAATAAGAAGGGAAGTGTTAAGCCTGCAACCCTTCCAACTTATAGGCGTGCAGTTAATCACTTATATGCTTACTTCACTCGATCCAAATCGGTTAACGATATCACGCAAGCCGATGCGTTGGATTTTCAATCGCACATACGATTAAAGAAAGCAACTGGTCGTGATGAACCATTAAGCGATGCGACATGCCGTAAATGTTGTAGCCTTGCTCGTCAGATTTTTGCATATGGCGAATACGCAGGATGGGTGCAACAAAACCCCTTCGCTCAGAGAGGTATCAAGGTCGCCATTTATGGCAATGCTAAAAAACGCCGTTACATCGAACACGAGCTTATCGCCCAACTCCTTGATCATGCTTCATCTCAGCAATGGCGTCTTCTGCTTGTCGTTGGTCGCTACGGTGGCCTTCGCATTCCATCAGAAATCAAAGGTATGACATGGGGGCATGTAAACTGGCAAGATGCCAAGCTCACCATTCTTTCGCCCAAAACCGAAGGCTCAGGTCGTGATCGTCGTATCATTCCGTTGTTCCCCGAAATCAGGGCGGAGCTTGAGCAAGCCTACGCGCAAGCAGGGGAGGGCAGCCTGTACATCTTTGATGAAGACATCCGTAAGCACACCAACCTATCCGTCCCATTGCGCAGGTTAGGCGAGAAGGCAAGTGTTTGCAGCGTGGAAGGTCTGACATGGAAAAACATGCGAGCCAGTGCAGCAACTGATGTATTGCGTAAGTATGACCCTGGTATCGAATCGGAATGGATTGGCCACGGTCAGGCAATCGCTATCGAACATTACAATATCGTCCGTGACAGCGACTTCAAAGAAGCTGCGAATCGCACGTCGAATCTGATTCACAATGCTCAGTGTAGCGCGCTGCAATATCCGGTGCAGAACCTGTCTGAAGTGGGTGGATTTGAGCAGAATCAAAAGGAAGCGAAAGATGAAGAATTCCCCTCAATTCCGCTAGAATCCCAAAAAGATAACCCCTTGCTTTCACAAGGGGTTACATTAGATGGGCGAAGTTGGATTCGAACCAACGTAGGCTAACGCCAACGGGTTTACAGCCCGTCCCAATTGGCCGCTCTGGCATTCACCCTAATTCTCATATTAATACTACAACTCAAATGGCTGCAGGCCAACAATTTAATGCATCACGCAATCAGAATCAAACCCATCCCCTAAGATCCCACTCGAAATCCGTTTCATGGGGAGAATCTGGGTATAAATACCGAAAATCGCCATTTCTCTACCCATTAATCACGGAAAATCCGTCTTTCCACTTTCTCGCCACTATGTCGATCATTAATTACACGAGAAGCCATTCTGTCTATTACATTTGTAATCGCTTCATACCGTATAAATACCCATAAATTTGTATCAGTTTAGACTTTATAGATTTTCTGTTTTGCGGAAATTTAACTTCTGGTTTACGATGAGCACATCATTTCCCATTAGTGTTATTTGTAGCAGTACGTATCGGATCATGACTCAGTTTTTGGATTTGCAGCATGGATGGACAAGTATCAGCATTAAATAGTCATGTATTGGTTCTCAACAAGCTATGGATGGCAGTTCGCGTGATCGATGCTCGACGCGCCTTTTCTCTCGTAGTCCGTGATTTAGCCGAAGTTATCCGCGTCGACGACGGCTCCTACACTGGCCACGACTTCGATTCTTGGACCGAAATCGCCTGTATGCGCGATGACTACGAAGATATCGCTCGTCACCACTACGAGTGGATTCGTACTGTACGCATGGAGATTGCAGTCCCAAAAGTCATTCGACTTCTTGGCTATGATCGTGTCCCTAAACAGGACGTCAAACTCAACCGCCGCAATATCTTCGCCCGTGACCACAACCGTTGCCAGTACTGTGGCCATCAATTTCCAACATCCGAACTCTCACTCGACCACATCCTCCCACGTTCACAAGGTGGCGGTTCCTCATGGACCAACCTTGTCTGTTGTTGCGTCAAATGCAACACCAAAAAAGGCGGCCGCACCCCTCAGCAAGCTCACATGAAACTCATCACAAAACCCATTAAACCCAAAAACCACCCCGTCATCTCAGTCAGACTCGGCCACGAAAAATACCACTCATGGAAACAGTTCCTCGACCACGCTTATTGGTCCGTTGAACTCAAATAAATTACAACACCTTATTCCCGATAACATTCTGCACGCAGCAACCAACCGCTGCGTGTTTCTTTTTATCTACCTTAATCCAACGTCCGTTTCTCAATTATCCCTTATTTTTTAGCCTGATTTAATCCATTTAACGACTCGCAACCGATACCCACATCAGTAAGCCATTCATTTCTAGTTTGACTAAATTAGTAAATGTATGGACTCATATTTTCCAGACTGATCAATGCAGTGGTTGATTAGATGATTAGTATCATTAGTTACTTGATCGAATCATTATTGGAACGATGGCCCATGAGTCGACGTGACTGGTGGTAAAGCCATCTATTCAGTTGATTGATTGTTGTCTAAGCGGTTGGCAAGGTGGTTGACAATGGCCGAAGAAAATACTCCCGATAAACAAAACATACCTCATCCAAATTCTTCACACCCACTCCATCCAACCAAAGCAGCTCGCGGCTGGTTCATCGCCCTCGGCATCATCTTCCTCGTCCTCGGTACTCTCGCCATCCTTCTCCCCGGTCTCGGCACCATCGGCGCAACACTCTTCATCGGTTGGCTGCTCATCGTTTCCGGCATCCTTCAATTCGCTCACGCTTTCGCAACACAACAAGGCGGCCACAAAGCATGGCAAATTGTCATCGGTATCCTCGGCCTCATCGCCGGTTTTCTCCTTGTTTTTGAGCCAATTCAAGGCGCATACGCCGTCACACTTGTACTCGCCTTCTATTTTATTTTCATAGGAGTAGCACGTCTCTCAGCCTCCTCCAAACTCAAAGCACACCAACGCATAGGCTGGATCATCGCCTCTGGCATCATCGACATTCTCCTCGCCATTCTCATCATCATCTTTTGGCCATCCGATGCCCTCTGGGTACCCGGACTAATCGTCGGCATCGAACTCATCTTCTCTGGCTGGTCAATGATTATGCTCGGCAACGTCCCCGTTGGTATTATCGCTGATCTCACAGGGCAGGGCATGTCTCCCGAAGATTCTAATTAACCATTAGAAATACACGTATTTGATCCGAGTTTATCGAAGTGTTTAGTGAAAAATATCAGTAGTCATTCACTTTCAGTAGCAAGTGAAGCATAACGACATACTGGTCAACGCGCTAGATGCTAAAAGAGACTCATCAAAAAATCCCAAACCCACAACTATGCTCGGCAACATCCGGGGACGTGCCGGGAGACGTGAAAAGGGTCAGCGTAATGCGGACCCTTTTTTATCTAATGACCACAATCACCATTCTACCCCTTTATTTTACCTACCAATCGGCCCATCGCCATGAGCGGAAAATAATGACGATACATGTTGTAATTAATCATGAACCCACGCGCAAGCTCCTTGCCTTGATCCATGAAGCCCATCTGCTTCGTCACATCCGTTCGCTCGCCAATACCATAGCCCGGGAAACCCGTCCCAGTATAGTAAGGCTCATACCACGTCCCATCTCCCTGCGTCCGAAGTAAATACTGTACTCCCTCACGTATACTATTGCCATATCTCTCCGCATCAATCGCTTCAAGTGTCATCAACGCCCACCCTGTTTGCGATGCTGTTGAGGGACCCTTACCCCTTAATTCATCATCCATATAAGAAGCGCACGTTTCACCCCAGCCCCCATCTTTATTCTGGTGCGCAACAATCCAATCACCTGACTTTATAACATACGTGCTACTCATATCCTCACCCGCCGCTCTAAGCGCTGGCAACACCGCGCCACATCCATAAATGTGATTCACACCCCATCTGCCAAACCATGATCCTTCTTCTTCTTGTTCCAATTTTACATAATCCACCGCTTTTTTAAGGGCAGGATCATTCTCCTGTGTATGACCCAACTCTGTTAAAGCCTCAATCACATGGCACGTCACATCAACCGAAGGTGGGTCCAAAACTTCACCAAAATCGCAGAACGGTATCTTTGTCACAAGCGCTTTACAATTATCCTTATCAAACGCGCCCCAACCCCCATTCTTACACTGCATCGCTCTCACCCATAGCTCCGCTCTCGCAACGGCATCATCTATCCTGCGCTTCGTCACATCATCAACATACTTCTTCGCTTTCACTAAAACCAAAATCGCTACAGCCGTATCATCCACATCCGGATACAACTGATTCGCTCTTTCAAACGCCCAGCCCCCCGGCTCAACATTCTTAAGCACAACCGACCAATCACCTTTAATTGTAATTTCTTTCGATAAAACCCAATCAATCGCGCGTTTCATCGACTCTTCTTTACCAGCATCCAAACCGCAATCAAGCATCGCTAGTAACGATAGCACCGTATCCCAAATAATCGAATCCGATGCCTGTAAAAACGTTCCGTCCTCACGCTCAATCTTCCAGTGAGTATTAAACGCTTCCAGCCCCGACTTCACATTCATCTGATCCAGCGCATACCCCTCACACCGCATCGCCATCAAACTATAAATCCAAGGCGGTTGAATCCCACCCCAAGCACCATCCCAATCCTGATGCTTCAAGATCCATTCCATGCATGTTTTAATCGCAAGTTCACGCATCGGTTTAACAGGCGACTTCACATATACATTCAAAAACTTATCTGCTAAGACAAAAAAGTTTTCAATCGAAAATGCCTTTACATCTACCTTCAATTTGTAATCAAACTTGTCTCGACCTTCCGGGAACAGCTCGTCTAATCGAGCATTAGCCGGCAATGGTTTTACATATCTTCTTGCAGATAAAATACACAGCGGCACAATCGTTGCTCTCCCCCATTGTGCAAACTGATAAATATTCATCGGCGCCCAGCTCGGCAGCAAAATCAGTTCCGGGGGCAACGTCGGACAATCTTTCCATTTCCATTCACCAATCAATGACAGCCAAAACCGCGTAAATACACGCAATCGTTTCATCGCATCATTCTTAAAGATCCACTCCCTTGCCTTCACCAATATCGGATCACTCGGCTCATACCCCGCCACTCTAAGCGCTGCATAGCACTCCACCGTCGTATTCACATCACCATGCGGCGCATCATAATATATCTCCCACGACCCATCCTCGCGCTGCATCGACAAAATCGATTGTATCACCCCATCATACTTTTCGTCCCGTGGCACCTCCATCACATGCTGCGCCAAAACCCACTGCGCCTCCATGCATGAATTCGATTCCAACTGCCCAGCCCAGAAACCATCTTCATGCTGATTTTCACGCAGCCAATCAAGCCCTCTTTCAATCCCTTCTTCCAGTGAAGGAATCTGCTCTTCATTACCCATCACATCACGATCTTCAATCGGTGGATCAATTGTCGTCATTGTTGAATCTCTTTTATATTCACACCATCTATTCGATGATTAGTTATCTTCTCGAAATCCCAATTCAATAAGCTACGCGCCAGCACCATCCGTCATCAGCCGGATCATATCCCCCAAATACTTCTCATCAAACGCAGTATCGTCCCCCCCATCCCCCGCGTTACCATTTTCACCACCCAATCCCCGCATCATTTCCCGGTACCCATCCTTATGCTCGTTGTAAAAATAAACCATCCCACCCATCATCACCATCAGCGACGCCGCCGGAATATCCTTGCGAATCAACCCCTCATCCTGAGCAATCTTCAATCGCTCCGCCGCCATCGCAAACACTAGCTCCTGCCCTGGCCACATTTCCTCATCACCCTCCAACCGCGCCCATGCCATCAACCGAATCAATCGCCCATTCACGCGTAAAAATTCTGTTAACGTCTTCAACCCATTCGCAATCAACCCCTCCACTTCATTCTCAACTTCCGCAGGCTCACCCACCTCAAACTCCGGCAACTTCCCAATCAACCTTTCGCGCACCGCCAGATACAACTCCCGCTTCGTACCAAAGTGATGATGAATCAAAGGCTTGCTCGTCTCCGATACCTTCGCCACCTCACTCATCGCCGTCGCACTAAACCCCTTCTCAGCAAACAACCCCTCCGCTGCATCCAAAATCCCTGCGCGCGTCATCTCCGCCTTGCTCATCAACCCATCACTGTTTGTTTTCACGCTAACTTGGCTCATTCTAAATGTCTCGATTCACGATCACATTTTCCCAAAATACACAGATCAGTACACCAAACCATCACATGCTCCCAATACTCCACGTTTTTCTTAGCCCCTCCTCATCACGCGCACTTCACCAAAATTCTCCATCAAGTACCACAATCCTCATCAGGCGATCGAAAATTGACCGATCGACCAGTAAATATTCTCGTCATATCTCCTTCACAGTCAAAACAGGAGAATCCCTATCCACTTCAGCGCTACACATAGCTTCAGATCGCCTCCCTAATCATCCGCACTATCCTCATCCCACTTCACCATCTTCCCCTTCACCCAGTACAATCGCACTCATGGCCATCATCAACACCACACAAGTACGCGTCCGTTACGGCGAAACCGACCAAATGAATACCTTCTACAACGCCGTCGCCCTCGACTGGTTCGAAGTTGGCCGCAACGAAGCCCTCCGCTCCATCGGCTATCCATACACCGATTGGGAATCGCAAGGCATTTTTCTTCCAGTCGTTGAAGCACGCGTTTTCTATAAAGGACGCGCCAACTACGATGATCTTCTCAACATCACCGCCACTGTCACACTCGAAGGTCGCGCACGCATCCGCGCTGCCGTTGTCATCACTCGCCCTGAGCACAATGACGCCCCAGTTGCTGAAGGCTACACCATTCACGCCCTCGCCAACCCTGAAGGCCATCCAATCCGCCCACCACAATGGGTCAAAGATCTCATCCCATAACCCAACTCGTCACCATCTCTCTAAATATCAACGACTTTTATTAGCATTCACTAGATACAACAATGCCACATTAAGGTAATACCCATGGTTTTGCTTATTCTCTATTGATTTCAAATATCAATCATTCATAATCCCCACTTGCTTATGTTCGTCCATAGCAATTCCTGCCACATTTAAACAATTGAATTCCAGCAAACAGAATCACTCGAAAGATACTTCACTCGAAAGTTCAAACATGCTAAGACTTACCTCGCTCCTCGGTTTTACCGTGCTTACGCTATCCTTCATCACCACTTTTACTCACGCCGCACCCATTAACTACGGCAACGACACCACAAACTCCGCAGGCACGCACATCTTCGGTGGTGACGCGCTCCTTGGCCTCAAAATCAACATCACACAAAACACCATCGCGACTCACATCGGTTCAATCTACAAAGGTACAGGCAGTCAAGTTCAATTCGGCATCTACACTGACAACAACAACGCACCCGACCAACTCATCGCTTCGACAAATCCGCACAACATCATCTATAACTCACACAATCTCATCCCACTCACCTCAAACACGCAACTCAACACAGGCAACTATTGGCTCCTGTCCCTCTACGATGTCCAGGCAACTGGCGCTATGCGCGCTGAATCATTAACCATCCCATTCATCCTCACAACATTCACCGGCACTATGCCCACAACATTCCCCACTTCACATCAAACCTATAACGGCGAATCTTTCAATTACTACATCGTCACCGACACCGCTCTAATCCCCGAGCCAGCCTCACTTTCCCTCCTTTCACTCACGCTCGCGCCACTTCTCTTCCGTCGCCGAACAATCGCATAATACGCCATCCCAAAGCCAAACATCAAAAGCTCGGCACCATACCGGGCTTTTTTTTGTATTCACACCATCGACATAACCTCAAAACATGTCGAGTAAATCGCAAAATATCGACATATTCTTGAAACATGTCGATCTGAAACACATATTCCTCGCTCTTTCTCTCTTTCAGATCACCCCTCACGACCCCTGTCGCAATTGACCCATCCTCACCACCCCTCACACCTGTTTCCCCACCCTCTCCCCACTCAATTGAGACTCTTTCTCATTTCAAAATATATGCTAATCCTTTTATAATGTTCCTTAGCATCTACTGGTCTTTCCCTGTAGACGCGATCTGCCCGATCCTTACGCCTGTGGTTCACCTCATCATTGAGCACCGCACTACCGGAGGGACGGACATTTTCTGCCTGTGTTTTCGCCAGTTGTTGTTGCCTGTAACGCTGTTCAATTTGTGTTGTTACCTGTGTTGTGCGTCCGTGTTAGCCTGTGCTTGAACTGTGTTGTTTCGCCACTGAGAACTACTTACAACAGAGAACGCCCCATGACCGCCGCTCTAGATCAGATCGCCCCCTTCCATCCGAAATCATCTCCGGATTACTTACCTGTTGATCAGCTGCGCCAACTTCAACTCCAACGTCTGCAGCAAATCGTTCAACACTCATACGACAACGTACCACTTTTCCGCAAGCGCATGGACAAACGCTCCATCGCACCATCCGACATCCGCACACTCGAAGACATCCAACTACTTCCTTTCACTGTAAAAACAGACCTTCGCGATGAATACCCTCTCGGGCTCCTCGCCGTCCCCATGAAAGATGTTGTTCGTCTTCACGCCTCATCAGGCACCACCGGCAAACCAATCGTCGTTGCATACAACCAGCAAGACCTCGGCACATGGGCTGAAGTCATGACACGTACCTTCGCCGCATGCGGTCTTCACGCAGGCGACGTCGTACAAAACGCCTACGGCTACGGCCTCTTCACTGGCGGACTCGGTGTTCACTACGGCATCGAATCGCTCGGCGCAACCGTCGTCCCAATTTCAGGTGGCAACACCACACGCCAAGTCATGCTCATGAAAGACTTCGGCACAACCGTCATCTGTTGCACCCCCTCATACTTCCTCCGCATCATCGACAAAGCCAACGAAATGGGACTCGACCTCAAAGACTTCCCAATCCGTGCAGGCGTCTTCGGCGCTGAACCATGGACCGACTCCATGCGTCGTCGCATCGAACAACTCACCGACATCAAAGCCTTCGACATCTACGGCCTCTCCGAAATCATCGGCCCCGGCGTCGGCTGTCACTGCTCCGCTCAAGAAGGTCTTCACATCTTCGAAGACCACTTCTACCCTGAAATCATAGACCCAGAGACATGCGAACCACTCCCCGATGGCACCGAAGGTGAACTCGTCCTCTCAACACTCTCAAAACAAGCAATGCCAATGCTTCGTTACCGCACACGCGACATCACCGCCATCTACACAGAAGAATGTTCCTGTGGCCGCACCATCCGACGCATCCGTCGTATCGGCCGTCGCTCCGATGACATGTTCATCATCCGTGGCGTCAACGTCTTCCCATCGCAAATCGAAACAGCACTCCTCAACGTCGAAGGCACACTCCCTCACTACCAAATCATCCTCACCAAACACAACGATATGGACCAGATCGAAGTCCAGGTCGAAGTCACCTCCGAACACTTCTCAGACACCATCGGCGCACTCGAACGTCTTCGCAAAAAACTCTCAGCCGCAATCGCCGAAATCATCGGCATCCGTGTCAACCTCCGACTCGTCGAACCACACACCATCCAACGTTCAGAAGGCAAAGCTAAGCGCGTAATAGACAAACGCGCCGAAGCTGAATCCTAAACGTATTCCTGCAACTCAAGTAGCCGCCGATCCACGATCGGCGCACTCAAAACCTCATCCCTCCACTCCTCAATTAAAAAGCCTGTTTAAACCAAAAACCAACCTAACTAACAGTTAGACATTACAAGAGACCAGACATGAAAATCCAACAACTCTCAGTCTTTCTCGAAAACAAGCCCGGACAGATGGCCGGCGTCTTCGACATCCTCGGATCAAACGGCGTCAACATCATCACCATGTCCACCGCTGACACCGAACAGTTCGGCATCCTTCGCATCATCACTCGCGAATGGGAAAAAGCCAAAACCGTTCTCGAAGAAGGTCAGTTCGTTGTGAATCTCACACCGGTCGTCGCCATCCAGGTCCCACATAAGCCCGGCGGTCTCTCCTCAATACTCGCAATCTTCCAAAAGCAAAACATCAACATCGAGTACATGTACGCATTCCCATGTGCACACACCACCGAAGCCGTACTCATCGCTCGCTTCGAAGATCCTGACGCAGCAATCAAAGTTGTCCGCGAATCAGAAAACTTTAAAGCACTCACCGAGGAAGACGTCTTCAAAGAAAAGAAGGCCTGCGAAATCCAATCCTAATCACCGATTAGATTGACAATAAACGAGTTCCTGCAACTCAAAATAGCCGCCGATCCACGATCGGCGCGCTCACTCCCTCACCCCTCCTTCTCCTCATTAAATTGACATCCAACGAGTTCCTACAACTCACAATAGCCGGCGATCCATGATCGCCGGAAACTCTCACCCCTCATCCCCTCCACACCTCAATTATTTAAACGAAACAAATAAAGTGCCCAGCCATGACACAACTAGCAACCGAACAAACAATCTGGGATAAAAACGAATCCCTCCCTCGCGAAGAACTAGAAGCCCTCCAAGCCAAACGCTTGAAGGAAGCTGTTGCCCGTGTCTATCAAAACGTTCCTTTCTATACCAAGAAATTCGACGACCTCGGAATCTCCGCTGACGACATCAACTCAATCGAAGATGTCCGTAAACTTCCATTCACCGTAAAAACCGACCTCCGCGATAACTACCCACTCGACCTACTTGCCGTACCTCGCGAAAAACTCGCACGCCTTCACGCATCCTCAGGCACCACCGGCAAACCTACCTTCGCAGTCTTCACACAAGAAGACCTCGATACATGGTCAGACCTCTGCGCTCGCTTCCTCTACGCAGGCGGCCTTCGCAAAAACCAATTCGCACACGTCGCGTTCGGTTACGGCCTCTTCACTGGCGGTTTCGGTCTTCACTACGGCATCGAACGTGTCGGCGCAGGTGTCATCCCCGCCGCCTCCGGCAACACACGTCGTCAGATCTCACTGCTCCGCGACCTCAACACCGAAACACTCATCTGCACACCTTCATACGCACTCAACATCGCAGAAGTCGCCCGTGAAGAAGGACTCGACCCAGCTAAAGACCTGCCCATCAAGTTTGGCCACTTCGGCGGCGAACCTTGGACAGAAGACATGCGTGAAGCCATCGAAGCTGAACTCGGCATCACCGCTTACAACAACTACGGTCTCTCAGAAGTGCTCGGCCCTGGCGTCGCTGGCGAATGTCCTTGCCGCAACGGCATGCACCTTCAGGAAGACCACTTCCTCTTCGAACTCGTCGATCCACAAACAGATGAGCCTGTAAAACCAGGTGAAGTCGGCGAACTCATCATCACAAACCTCACCAAACAAGCGACAACACTCCTCCGCTACCGCACACGTGACCTCTGCGTCATCCATGAAGATGTTTGTGATTGTGGTCGTACAACCCGCCGCATGGGTCGCGTCATCGGCCGATCCGATGACATGATGATCATCCGTGGCGTCAACGTCTTCCCATCGCAAATCGAAGAAGCACTTCTCTCCGTCGAAGGCACAACCCCTCACTACATGATCGAACTCGATCGCCCCGGCAACCTCGACCGCGTTACCGTCTCAGTCGAAATTCAGCCGCACATGTTCTCCGACAAGATGACCGAGATGAACATGCTCAAACGTGCCATCGATAAAGAAATCCGCACAATTACCGGCATCGGTGTAACGCTCAACCTCGTACAACCTCAAACCCTCGCCCGCTTCGAAGGTAAAGCGAAACGTGTCATAGACAACCGCTTCACCAAAGAGGAACTAGAAAAATAGAACCGTGAGTCAAACCAACTCACGCACCAATAGCCGGTGATCCGTGATCGCCGGAAATTCTCACCCCTCATCCCTCTACCCCTCAATTAATAATTTAGTCAACTCCACAACCCCTCAACCCTAATCACTGATTAGCCTCACCAACCCCACAAAACCTCACCGCCTGTTAGGCATGATGTGCATGCCAACTCAACACCCACACACTCATAACAATGATGTATATGTAACACAGAGATCATAATAATGAGCGAATTAAAACAAGACCTACTCTCCGGCAATGACGCCTACGCACGCGGTGCGTGGGAAGCTGGCGTCACTGTAGCCGCCGGGTATCCCGGCACGCCTTCGACTGAAATCCTCGAAGCGCTCGCTGCATACAAACAAAAAGACCTGCACTGCGAATGGTCTCCAAACGAGAAAGTCGCGCTCGAAGTCGGCGCTGGCGCCGCACTCACCGGTGCTCGCGTTCTCGTCACCATGAAGCACGTCGGTCTTAACGTCGCCGCTGACCCGTTTATGACACTTGCCTATACCGGCGTCGTCGGTGGGCTCGTCATTCTCGTCGCGGATGACCCCGGCATGCACTCCTCGCAAAACGAACAGGACACACGTCACTTCGCTCGTTTCGGCAAGGTTCCAATCCTCGAACCATCCGACGCGACCGAAGCAAAAGACATGATGAAACGCGGTTTTGAAATTTCAGAACAATTCAAAACGCCCGTCATCGTCCGTTCCACAACACGTGTATCTCACTCACGTGGTCTGGTCGATCTCGTAGACCGTGAACTGCCCGACACAAAAATCGGCTTCGAAAAGAACCCGCGTCAGTTCGTTCCGGTTCCCGCGTTCGCTCGTCAGATGCGTGTCGATCTTGAAAAACGTCTCCACCAGATCAAAGACTTCGCCGAAACTGATTCTATCAATCGGATAGAGTACAACGACAAGTCACTCGGCATCATCACCTCTTCAACCTCATACCTCTATGTCAAAGAAGTTTGGCCGGAAGCATCCGTCCTCAAGCTCGGCATGGCATACCCATTCGCTGACAAACTCTTCAAAGAGTTTTCAGAGAACGTTGACAACGTTCTCGTCATCGAGGAACTCGACGACTTCTACGAAGAACACATCAAAGCACTTGGCATCAAGTGCGATGGTAAAAACTTCGTACCAAACATCGGCGAATTTACCCAATCAAAACTCGCCGTCATCCGCGCAAAATACGAAGGCAAAGAAGCACCCGATCTTTCACCCGTCGCAGAAGCAACCGGCCTCCCAATGCGGCCGCCAACACTTTGCCCGGGTTGCCCGCACCGCGGCATGTTCACCGCCCTGCGTTATTTCGACTGTATCGTCACCGGCGATATCGGTTGTTACGCACTCGGCGTTGCGCCACCACTTTCAAGAATTGACACAATTCTTTGTATGGGTGGCGGTTTCACGATGGCGCATGGTATGGATCGTTCGCCGGAGCCGAAAAAAGTTGTTGGGATTTTGGGTGATTCGACGTTCTTTCACTCTGGAATTACAGGGCTTTGTAACATTGCTTATAACAAGGGTGCGTCGATTATTATCGTGCTGGATAACAGGACGACGGCGATGACGGGGCATCAGGATCACCCGGGTACTGGGACGACGTTGATGGGCGATCCGACGGCGTGTTTGTCTATTGAGAAGATAGGTGAAGCGTGTGGGATTAAGCGCATCTTCAGTGTTGATCCACGTGATATTGATGATAACGTTCAGCTACTCAAACAGGAGTTTGAGATTGATGAACCGACGTTGATTGTTGCGAAGTACCCATGTGTGCTGAATGATAAATCAGTATGGGAAGAAGCTCGTGAGATTGATGAAGAGCTGTGCGTTTCATGTGGCAATTGTGTATCGCTTGGTTGCCCTGCGATTGAGTACAACGGTGATATACCGAAGATTGAACCTTTGATGTGTACGGGTTGCTCACTTTGTGAGAACGTGTGTGAACTTGACCTGATTCATAAGCAGGGAGAAGAAAAATGAGTAACACAAACAGTGATAAAGTAACGAGTGTTGTCCTGCTTGGAGTCGGTGGTCAGGGTATTTTGCTTGCGAGTGAAATTATGGCCCGTGCGGCGATGCATGCTGGTTTTGATGTGAAAACCAATGAAGTGCATGGTATGGCGCAGCGTGGTGGATCGGTTATCGCGCAAGTACGTTATGGCAAGAAGGTTTACAGTCCTTTGATTGCTGAGCGTACGGCAGATGTTTTGGCTTCTTTCGAGAAGGTTGAAGCGGTGCGTGGTGCTCATTATGTGAAGCCGGGCGGGTTGTGTGTTATTGCGAATACACAGATCATTCCGACGACTGTTTCTTCAGGGCTTTGCGATTATCCGAAGGATATTGATGAGCGTTTGGCGAAGGCGTTTGATAATCTGAGTTTGATTGACGCTCAACAGAAAGCTGTTGAACTTGGGAACGTTAAGGCTGCGAACGTGGTTTTGATGGGCGGCTTGAGTGTTGGTCTGGATTTGCCTTTGGAAGTTTGGCATGAGGCTGTGAAGACATCGGTGAAGCCGAAGTTTTTGGAGCTGAACTTGAAAGCTTTCGAAGAAGGTCGCGCGATGACATTGGCCTCACAGAGCGCTGGTGTGTAAGCGAATCGATTTGTGCGATTTTGATTTACTGAATGGTAAATCAAAACGTGCTAATCAATGATTAGATTTTTAAAAGGTTCGTCGTGCAGCGGCGAACCTTTTTTGTGCGCGCATTTTGGTGAGGTTTTGTACTTTGTGGTGATTGATGAAGGTGTGGGTTGGGAGTGTATTTTTTTGTGTTTACCTATTGTGTGCTGCGCCGGGTTTGGTTGTGAATGTGTGGGGAAAGGGGCGGTTGGGTGGCGCGTAAGTGTGGTTGGTGATTGGGGTCGTGATTTTTAGTTGTCATTTTGAATTGGGTTTGTGAGATACGCAGAACGCGCGCACAGTTTGAAGCGAAAATTACAAAATGACTAAGCGCTGATTAGGGTTTTGGTATAGATTTTGCGTGTTTGTGCGCACGAAAGCGGTTTTGTGTGAGAAAAAGGGGGTAAAGAATGGTCAGAAACGGCGCGGTTTGGGTTGGAAATGGTTAAAAACGGAGCAAAACAAGGAAGTTTTGGCGTGTTTTTGATGGGTAGAAATGGTTGTTGATTCAGGTTGTGCGCGCATTTGGGGGTGATTGTGTTGTATGTGAAATTGTTCACAATCATAAAATCTAAGTCTACTGAATGAACGGTAGGTACATTTTGGATTAATCGTGATTGTGTGTGGTAAGAGAAATGAATTAAGAAGAAATGGGGAGTGTATCAGAAGAATGCTTTGTGGCTGTGTTTATTTCGGGAGGTTTGAGCATTTCGATGATCTTGGATCGGCGGCTAATTGGTGAGTTGTTGTACTCGAGCGTATCGTTGGTTGTTATGGGATGGGTCTGTGGTAGATTGGGTAATGGGGGGTAGCGGAGGATGGGGAGGGGTGGTATTTTTAGTTAAGTTATTGATGTTAATTTGGATTTATTGGATTTGGGACATTTTTTATGTTTATGGTCTTTGCGATATTTTCTGGGTTGATGTTGGTTGTGGGTTTGTTGGTTGTGGTTTTGGGGGTAAAGGGGAAGCGGTTGGATCGGCATGCGCTTTGTGGGAAGTGTGGGTATGACTTGTCGGGAGTGGATGTGGATGGTGAAGCGATTGTGGAGCTGAGGGGGAAGGTGTGTTCTGAGTGTGGTTGTGAGGTAGGAGTGAGAGGTATGGGAGATGGGGTCGTGATTGGGAATCGGGAGAGGCGTCGTTGGAAGTGGGTTGTTGGTTGTGTGATGATTTTAGTTGGATTGCTGCCGGGGGTGATGATGTTGGGGGTGGTGGATGTACAGCAATACAAATCTAATCAACTGTTAGCATGGGAGATTTTGCATCCACAGTTTAGTTTGGATGTTGATGGGGCGACTGATGAGTTGATTGATCGGTTTAATCAGTTGAAGGTGGGTAAGGAAGTTGCTTCTGATTTGGGTGAATCTATCTTGCAATTAGGTGAAGATGAGGAAGTGGTTTGGGATCAGAGGTGGGGGAGGATTTTGTTTGAGATACATAAGGATGGGGGATTGGATAAGAAGCAGCGAGGCAGGTGGGTGGAGATGATGACGAAGGAGTGGGAGTTGGGGAGGCCGGGGCGCGTATCGCCTGAGCATTTGGATGATGTTTTGGTTTGGTACAAGTTGTGGCCTTGCGAGGATTATCGTGGTTGGTTTTATGATGATCCTAAGCCGACGACTAGAGGGGGAAGATCTTATAGCTGGATGGGTTTTATCAAGCGTGTGTATTTGGATGATTATGTGCTGATTAATCGAGGTAGGGATGGGTATAGTGGGGATATGATGCAGCGCGGTTTTCATGTTGGAGGAAATTTGTTTGAGGGTTCTGGGAAACGTTTAAATGAGATTCGTGAGGAGGCGGGTAAGGATGAATTTCGATTGGTGATTGATTTTGAGGTTGAGGTGTTTAGTGGTGGCGGGAATATGAGTTTTAAGCATGTGGTGAAGCGAGATATGGGAGAGTTATTGTTGGTGGATGAGGAGCCACGTGCGAGGTTGTTGAAGGATGAAGAGAAGTTAAAGCGGGTGCAGCGGATGATTAGGCCTAGTGGTCAGACTCGGTTTCATACGTTATATGTAGGCGGGCCAGGTGGGAGATATTATGAGCCGTTTACATTGAAGGGCGAGTGGTTTGAGCCTGAGCGGTATTTATCTGCTGAAGAGTTTGAGAATGAAGTGAATCGGAATGGTCGGATATTTGAGCGGCATATTAATTTTGCAGTGGTGTTTGATATTGATAGTAGGGCAGCGAAATATCGTTTGCCATCGTTAGAGCTATTTAGTGGTTATGAGTTTGTGGAGGGGCCAATGATGTATGAGGTTATTTTGAGGATTAATGGCAAGGAGTATGAGCAGGGAATGTATGTTGGTGAGAAGCGATTGAAGGCGAGAGGAGAGCAGGGTTGGCGGGGTAATGGGTTATGGTTGCCACGTGGGTTGATGCGCGTGAAGGGGAATGTGGGAGATGTGATATTAAGGCCTGCGGCGGGTTATGCGTATCGTCATGAACACTTGGAAGAAATATTGGATGGTGAAATTGTTTTTGAGAATGTGAAGTTGTTGCGTTTGGATTATGGGGAAGTGGTGCAGGCGAGAACGCAGGGGAGATCGGGGTGGATTGATTTGAGGGATCGCGCGAAAGCGTTGATGGTGGAGTTGGGTGAGTTTGAGAGTGTGGAGGCGGTGGAAGCGTATTCGGAGGAGAAGCGTGAGGAGAAATTGAAGTGAGGGGGTGAAGGTGAGTCGTTTAGTGTTGTGTTTCGAGTGAGCAGTTAGGATAATTGTTGTTGTGATTTTGGTGTGAGGATTTTTAAGGTTGTTTTTAGCCGGGGTTATCGATGATTGCTTATATTTATATTGTTTTTGTAGGGTTATTGGCGGTGGGTGGTGTTGCGGTGGCTGTGAAAGCGTTATTTGGAAAGCAGATTGATGATCATGGGTATTGCTGGTCGTGTGGTTATGATTTGACTGGTAAGGATTTGGTGAAGGGGAGTGAAGAAGCTGAGGAGATTGTGAAGGGGTTGATGGGGCGTGCGTGTCCGGAGTGTGGTGATGTTTTTGAGGATGGAAGTGGGCTTCAGGTTGGGAAGCGAGCACATCGCAGAGGGTTGTGGGTTTTGAGTATTGTGATGTTTTTGCCGATGGGGGTGATGTTTAGTGATACGGATTGGCAACAGTTGATGCCTAACCGTGTGTTAGTGTGGGAAATGAAATCGCCTGAGATGATATATAACTATGATCGGGCGATTGGTGAGCTGGAGGCACGCGTGGTTGGTGGTGGAGTGAGTGATGCGATGATGGAAGAGTTGGTAGAGTATGTGCTTGAGGTATGTGAGGATGGGCGGATGTATAACAGCCGATGGGGAACGTTGATGATTGATCTATATGAGGCTGGGGGGATGACTAATCAACAGATAGAGCGCTGGATTGAAGTGCTTGCGAAGGGTTGGGCGTTTAATGTGCCTGAGCGGGTGGGAATGAGTGAGATAGATGAGGCGATGGTGGGGTTTGAATTTCATGCAGGGGAGAATGGGCGGGGGTGGTGGCACTCGATTATGGATGTGAAAATGCGGCGGGAGTGGGAGGTAAAGTTGTTGAAGGTGCGTTTGGGTGAACGTGTTGTGAAAGAAGGGGATATTTCGTGGTCGCGATTGATGATGAAGGCGGAATCGGGGGTGATAGCGAATCACTTGCTATTCAGGAATACAGGGGATGATGTGGTGGAAATGATGGCGGAGAAGGGAAACGGCGAGTTTGAATTGTGGCTGACGTTTGAGGTGGAGCTATTTTGTGATAAGCCTGGAGAGAGTTATAAGCATGTGGTGGAAGTAAAGGCAGGGGATGTGGTATTTTATGATGATGAAATGGATGAAGAGTGAGTTGTTGTGAAGGTGCGAATGATTTAATAGTGATTTCGGGATAAGAAGATGATATTGATATTGACGATGATTGTTAGTCTGATTGCGATTGTGGGCTTTGTGCTTGTGGTCGTGGGATTGTTTGGTGTGAAGGTGGATGGTCATGTTTATTGCAGCGAGTGCGGTTATGATCTTTCGGGGTTGAGTTTGGAAATGGATAAAGGTGAGGTGAGGAAGGGGAAGCAGTGTAGTGAGTGTGGGTATAAGTTTCAGGGGTGGGGTGGTGAGGTGAGAGTTGGAAAGCGAAAGAAGCGTAAGGGGGTGGCGGTGATGGGGTTGGTGATGATCGTGATTGGCTTATTGCCAGTGGTTGGTTCTTTGATGAGTGTGAGTTGGCAGCAGCATAAGCCGAGCGAGTTGCTTGTGTGGGAGGTTGGGCATCCTGAGTTGAGTATGGATGTGAAGGACGCACAGGAGGAATTGCGTGAGAGAATGAATGGTGGGAAGTTGTCGAAGGGGATCATGTCGGATTGGGCGCGGGCAATTTTGCGATCAGGTGATGCGGATGTAAATAATATGGATCTAGGTGTTTGGAGTGATTGGCTTGCGCTGCATCATGCGGGTGGATTGGATGATGAGCAGAAGCGTGGTTTTGTTGAGTTGATGTTTGCGTATGAATTGAAGGTGCCACGGCAGTTGTCGGTTGAGCATTTGAAGGGTGTGAAGTATGGGTTTGGTGTGCCAGCAGGGCGAGACCGGATTGAACATACGATTTTTGAAGCGCATATGCAGTGGGGGAAAGCTGGTGGTACGTATTATGAGCATGAGCTTCGGGTGTTGGATGTGATGGTGAATGGGAAGAAAGTTTTTGAGGTTGAGGAGGATGAGTCAGAGCGGAACAAATTGAGTTTGAATAGTCCTGTTGTTTATAGTGGTTTGGATCTGATGTTGCCTGGGCTGGAGAGATTGGGGAGTGAGATTGAGAAGGCGATGGGTGATGAGAAGGAGGGGGAGTTGGGGGTGAGGATGCGTGTGAAGATGTTTGCTGGTGTGAAGGGGATGGAGTTTGAGCATGATATTTTGGTTGAGGGTGGGAGGTTTGAATTGGTGGATGAATTGCCTCGTGCGAAGTTGGTGAGGGATGAGAAGAAGTATGAGGAGGTGAGGACGAGGTTGTGGCCTAGCAGTACGATGCAGTTGAATGCGTATAATGCGAATGGTCAGAATCAGTATTTTGCGCCGTATACGATGAAGGGGATTGCGTGGGAGCCTAATCAATGGTTAGGGAGAAGGTTTTGGGAGGGCGAGTATTATCGCGAGAATAGAGATCATGAGAATCATTTGAATTTTTTGATGGTTTACGAAGAGCAGGTGGGGGTGGAGCGACCTGAGTGTGTGAGTGATTGGGGGTTTGTGACGTTGAATGGGGAATTGGATGGGCCGATGTGTTACAGGGTGGTGTTGCGCGTTGATGATGTGGAGTATGAGCAGGATGAATGGGTGGTGGTGAAAGAGCATGGGCGATTTGGTGGGAGCTTTATGCGGAAGTTGTTTTTGCCTGCGGAGGTTGAAGCTGAGAAGGCGGATGTGATTTTGAGGCCTGACGAAGTGAGGGCGATGAACCGTGAGTATATGGATGAGATTTTGGCTGGTGAGCTTGTTTATGAGAATGTGAATCTGATTCGTATTTCGGTTGATGAAGTGAAGCGGTTGAAGGAAGAGCATGAGAAGGTACGAAAGCAGAATAGTGCTAAGGGGGAATGGCGGACAGATTATTGGGAGCAGTATCGGGATGTGGCGAAGCAGCGGTTGGTGGATGATGGTGTGTTTGGGAGTTTGGAGGTATTGGAAGGGTATATTGATGAGGTGAAGGGGGAGAAGGAATGAGGTTTATTTGGTGTGTGCTAAAGGTTTTGATGTGGGTTCACATGATGGGGATGCCGACGGTTGTGATGGGGTATTTTTTGGCAGCGACTTATTCTGGACGATCGTTAGATCAGTTGGGGTGGACGAGGATGGTTGTGCATTTAATTGCGGTGCTGCTGATGATCGGGCTGATGATTTATGTGGTTATTCATGATGTGTTGTGTGGTGGGAAGAGAGTTGGGATGTTGAGCGAGCAGGGCGTGAGCCGATTTTGGTTGATGGCTTTGATTGGTGGGGGAAGTTCGATGTTATGGTGGTCTGTTTTTGTAGTGTTTATGATGGGTGGATTGGGTTATGGGGGCGGTGTTATGGTTTTTGTGGTTTGGCTATTAACGGCTGTGGTGACGATGGGGATGTTGAGGTGGAGTCATTACATTGGGTGGTATCATGGGGGGAAGGCGTGACACTGCATGGGGTGTGGTTATGATTTGAAGGGTACGATTGCAGCGGGTTTTGAGCGGTGTCCTGAGTGTGGACTGGGGCATGGGAAGGAAAGGTACCGGGAGTATATGAAGGATTTGATCAGTAAAGAAATTGGTTGATCCTGATTGAGTGATGGAGTGATTCGGATGATTTTGATTGCTGGTTTGATTGTTTTAGGTTTGCTTGCGGTGGTGGGGCTTGTTTTGTTTGTGAAGGGTCATCGTGGTGTGAAGGTGGATGATCATGCGCATTGTGGTGGGTGTGGATATGACTTGTCGGGGATGAGTAAGGACATGAAGGTTGAAGAGAATAGGGTGGGGGAGGTTTGCGCGGAGTGTGGGGCGGCGCTTGATGGGGGGAAGGGTGCGGTTTGGAATGGGAAGTGGGAGAAACGTAGTGGGATGTTGATGGGCGGTATGGGATTGATGTTGCCGATGGTTGTGGTGGTTTGTGTATGGGGGTGGAGTTCATCGCGTGACGTAGATTGGAATCAATATAAGCCTAACCGATGGTTAGTGTGGGAGGTTGTGCATCCGAGGATGAGTGGTGATGTGAAGGCGGTGATGAATGAGATATTGCAGCGGGAAGCTTTGGGGGAGATTGATCTGACGAAGTATGAGGGGCTGGGTGAGTCTATATTGGCTTTAGGTGATGATGAGGGATTGGAATGGGAGGATGTATGGGGGGATTTGTTGGTGCGGCTGCATGAGCGGGAGGGTTTGAGTGAGCGGGCACGTCAGCAGTGGGTTGCGCTATTGTCACGTGATTGGGGAATTGTGATGCAGGAAAAGATGGGGCTTGAGAGTTTGGATCAGGTTTTGGTGTGGGTGAAATCGATCAATAATGATCGAGCGGGTGGTGTGAGTATGTCGAATTCGCCAGGCGGGCGGCCTACTTTTAAGCTTGAGGTTGTGGAGATGTCGGTTGATGGTGAAGTGATTGGCGTGTTGGAAGGTTTGGAGTTGAGCCGATCACCGATGAGGCCGGATTATTGCCATGTGAAACTTGAAGGTTGGGAGCAAACGCATGATGAATTGAAAGATATTTATTTGCGAAGGGGAGAAGAGGCTAATCATGAGTTAGAAGTAAGGTTGTCGGTGAAAATGTTTGATGGTGAGCAGGGATTGGATTTTGAAGATGAGGTTGTGCTGAGGAGCGGGGAATTTAGGTTGTTGGATGGGGTAGTTGGTTCGAAGTTAGTGAAGGATGAGGGGAAGCGTGATGCGGTGAAGCGAGAGGTGATGCCTTGCAGTTTGGGTGCGGTGGAGACAAGTGGGCAGTTCATTAATAATTCTGAGTATATTGTGACGCCATATACGAAGCATTTGATGGATCAGGTTGAGGGGCGCGCGTTTGTTGAGCCAGATAATACGACTTGGGATGGATCGCGCTCGAGATTTGAAACAATCAATGCGCATGTTGTTTATGTTTGGGAGCAGGAAACGAAGGAAACACAGTTGTATTTTTCGCAGTTTATAGGTTTTAAGGGAGTGGGGATGCCGTTTTGCTATAAGCCTATCATACGGATAGATGGGGAAGAATATGAGCAGAGCGGGCGAGTAACAGGGGAAGGCAGTATCCATACTTATGAATGGGTACGTAAAGAGTATGCCAAGAATGCTGCTGTGGTTTGGAAGGATGAACCGATGCGGTTGCCTCGGGAGGTGATGGCGAAGCATGGGATGCGCGGGATGCGAGCGGATTTGATCTTGCGAGCTGATCCGGTGTATGCATATAACGCAGAGCATATGGATGAGATTGTGGGTGGTGATGTTGTTTATGAAGATGTGCTGCTGCTGTTTGTGAGAGAGCAGGAGATGCGTGATGCGAAGATGTATGGCACGCGTGGTTATGGAACGCGAGGTGAGGAGACGGATGGGTTTATTTCTGAGCGGGTGAAGCGGCTATTGGTGAAAGAAGATGAGTTTGAGAGTGTGGCGGTGCTTGAGGCGTATGTGGATGGGAAGCGTAAGGATCGAGGTGATGTTTCGGAGGATTGATGGGTAAGCAAGGGATGAAGGCAGGGCTGATATGGTGTATCTATATATAGATAAGATTTTGATTCTGATTGCAGGTGGGATGTTGTTGCTGCTGGTTGGGCTGCGCGGCAGAAGGGTGGACGATCACGTGCTTTGTGGTGCGTGTGGGTATGACTTGTCGGGGTGTAAAGTAGAGATGAATGATGCAGAAAAGCGGGCGGGGCAGCAGTGTCCGGAGTGTGGGAAATGGTTTACGAAGAAGCAGCGTGAGGTGAAGGTTGGGAACCATGTGAAAAGGACGTGGATGATCTGGTGTGGGAGTGTGATGGTGGGATGCGGCTTGTTGTTTGGCGCTTACGTGGTGAATGGCGTTCAGTTGCGGCAGTGGAAGAGTAATGGGGTGCTGATCTGGGAGATGAGTCATCCTGGTGTGAGCGTGAATTCTGGCCAGGTGGGTGCGGAGCTGGTGGCGCGGATGTGGCGGGGGGATTTGAATGCAGATGAACTTGAGGAGCTAAAAGAGATTGTATTTGTTGATGGGCTGGAGGATGAAGGGGGTGTGTGGAAGCAGGGGATGCGGATTTTGTTTGATGCGTTGTGGGAGAGCACATTAACGGCGGAGGAGATGGAGTCGGCAGCGGAGCGGATTTTGGTGAGAGCGGAGCGGGAGGAGATGCTTTGGGAATCATGTTGGGCGGATTTGCTGATGGGGTTGCATGAAAAGGGGCGACTGAGTGAAGGCCAGAAGCGGCGGTGGGTGGAGATTATGGCAAAGGATTGGGAGGTTGTGCTTGTGACGGGGCGTGAGGAAGTGAGGATTGAAAGGGTGGGTGAGTTGTGGGTGGTGGAAGGTGATCCGGGGCTGGTGATGATCGATTTTGGATGGACAGGAGTGAATTTTACTCATGGTTGGAATGCGGGGAATATGAAATTGAGGTTTGTGGAGATGGAAGTGCGGGTGAAGGAGTTATGGGTGAATGGTGAGATGGTGGAGAGGGTTGATGAGGATGAGGTGTATTCGGAGCGCGCTGGGCCGAATTATAAGGAGGCGACGAATCTGGGGTTGGTGAGTGAGGAGATTAGAAGTGTGATGATGGAGGATGTGAATAAGGGTGAAGGAGTTGAGTTGGGTGTTGTTGTTGAGGTGAAACTATTTGCAGGGGATGAGAAGCTGGAGATTGTGAAACGTGCAGCGTTGGAGCCAACGTCTGTCGTGCTTCAGGAGAAGGGTGAAGCTGAGGAGTGAGTGTATAACTTGTCGTGTTAGTCGTTTAAAGGGTGGGTTGCGGAATTAAGTGGTATTGAATGGCTTATTATTCGCTGTGTGTGATGAATTGAGGGTGTTAGGGAAGAGATTTATTGTGTAAGTCTTTGAAATATTCTGTATAATAGTAGTTAATCTTATATCACTCTTTCAGTGCATATGAATGATCTGGCTAATCGGTCCGTTTGGGGTAAAGCGGGCGGTGAGATGGTGCAGATGTGATTGATGCATAACAGGTGGAGTGGTGTTCAGTGGGTCTTGTAGCGATCGGTGTTTGGATTGCCTGTAGAGGTTTAATCGAACACACATTGGCTTGAGTTGTATGGGTGTGCCGTTCTATTGGTTGCTGGTATTTTGCTGGCGGCTGATGGTGAGGTGATACCTTTGTCGCTTCATTTATTGAGCTTGAGGGATTGTTTTACAGATTCTTTTGGCGTGTGAAGCGGTAAGAAGAAGTAGTGACTATGGCTGCATCTGTGAAATGTGTAGGACAGATGCTTGAGCGTCGTAAGACAAGGCCCGGACCCGGTCCCGGAAGTTGAGAAGCTTGCATGGCTGCGAGTTTTTCGGTGGGTTGTTGGATGGCTAATCAAGAGTTAGTTGTTTGGCAAGCAGGTCCATTTTGAAATTCAGGTGATTGCCCGTGAACATTGTTATAGGGAATATGTACCTCTTGGACTGGATATTGGTCGGCATTTTGCTGGTCGGTATCATTGGGTTGGCGTATTACACGAAGCGGTATACGAAGAGTGTGGCGGACTTCTTGGCGGCGAACCGTTGTGCGGGTCGTTACTTGCTGGCGGTATCTGAGGGGATGGCTGGTCTTGGCGCGATTTCAGTTATCGCACAGTTCCAGATGTTCTACAACGCTGGCTTTACGGCGACATTCTGGTCGTTAGCGTCGGCACCTATCTATATTATGATCACGCTGTCGGGGTATGTGATTTATAGATATCGTGAAACGCGTGCGATGACGTTGGCTCAGTATTTTGAGATGCGTTACAGCAAGGGCGTTCGTATTTATGCGGGTATTCTGGCTTGGGTTGCGGGTATCGTGAACTTCGGCATCTTCCCGGCAGTGGGTGCACGTTTCTTTATCTACTTCTGCGGCATCCCGCGTTATATTCTTGGTGATGCTGATCAGGGTGGTGGCTACATCGTTGCAACAAGTACAAAAGTAACTCACTATCTGGCGAGCGGCGAGGTTACGACATACGTTGGTGAAGCACTTTCAAAAGTTGATTTGCAAGCACTCAGTTTCCATTTCTTGTTTGCACAGATTGACCTGACCTATATTGCAATCATGATCGGCTTGCTGGCTGTTTCACTGTTCTTTGTATTCATGGGCGGACAGATTGCTGTGATGGTGACCGACTTTGTGCAGGGTACATTCACATACATTGTCATGCTCGCGATTATCGGCTTCATCTTCTACAAGCTTTCATGGAGTGATATCACGACGACGCTGATTGAAGAAGCACCTGAAAAACAGAGCATGTTGAATCCGTTTGATACGGAGAAGACGGCAGGCTTTAATCCGTGGTTCTACTTCATCAGTATCTTCGGTATGCTTATCACCTACATGAGTTGGCAGGGCAGTGCGGCTTACAACAGTAGTGCTAAGAATGCTCACGAAGCAAGGATGTCGAAGATTCTTGGTTCGTGGCGTGCAATGATCACGACGATGGCGATCATGTTGCTGCCGATTGGTGTGTGGGTGTTAATGCGTTTTGGTACTTCAGATGCGGATGCATTAGCAGCGAACGTTGACAGTACGTTAGCGATGGTTGGTAACGAAAGTATTCAGAATCAGATGCGCGTACCTTTGGCTTTGACGCAAGTTTTGCCGATTGGCATCACGGGTATGTTCTGTGCGGTCATGCTTTTTGCTTTTATCTCGACACACGATACTTACTTGCATAGTTGGGGTAGTATCTTTATTCAGGACGTAATCCTGCCATTCCGTAAGAAACCATTTACGCCTAAACAGCATATTTGGTTGTTACGTTTTTCAATCCTGTTTGTCGCATTCTTTATTTTCCTGTTTAGTCTTTTCTTCCAGCAGAGTCAGTATATTTTGATGTTCTTTGCGATTACCGGCGCGATTTATGCTGGTGGCGCGGGGCCGATCATTATCTTTGGCCTTTACTGGAAACGTGGTAGTGTTAAAGCTGC
Source organism: Planctomycetota bacterium (assembly GCA_016350165.1). Taxonomy (GTDB): domain Bacteria; phylum Planctomycetota; class Phycisphaerae; order Phycisphaerales; family Phycisphaeraceae; genus Poriferisphaera. The sequence continues at coordinate 2,813,547 of CP066225.1, forward strand.
TTGGGCATCACTCACGATTGGTTGGGCAACTGCAATTACAGGCATGATCCTGCAGAATGGCTGGGAAAGCTGGTGGCATCCATTCTTAACTAATTATGCACCAGGTGTTCTTAGTGGGTTGGATTCACTGTTCGCTTTGATTCGAGAAAACGTGTGGGGTATCAACTGGGAAATCACACCTAAAAAATTCCCGATTGATGGACAGTGGTTCTTCTTCTTCTCAATTATTCTTTCGCTTACAACCTATATCACGCTTTCGCTGATGGATGCATACATCTTTGGTAAGCCTGCTCATAACATGAAACAGCTCCTTCACCGCGGTGAATACCGCATCGAAGATGATCATTCATCGAAAGAAGCACCTCCAAGTGGCTGGCGTGCGATCCTTCCAAGTTCAGAATTTACTTGGCGTGATAAGCTTGTTTACTGGGGTAACTTCGCTTGGGTTATGATTTGGTTTGCAGTCTTCCTGTTCGTCATCATCTCCAACTTCGTTATTGATAATAAATTCAGCGATGAAAACTGGGGGATGTTCTGGGCGATCCAGGTTGGCGCATCGATTCTTCTCTGTATCTTCACCGTTATCTGGTTCCTCATCGGTGGCGTGCGTGATATGATCGAAATGTTCAAGACGCTCTCAACTGCTAAACGCGACGCTATGGACAACGGTATGGTTCACGATGGTCACAGCCTTGTTGATGATGAACTTGTTGAACATGCTGAGGAAGTTGAAGAAGCTACTAACGCCTAATCATTAAATAAATATTCAGTCTGCTTGCAGTTAACGCTGTGAGCAGATTTTTAGGGTGAGGGATGATTGACTAATCGACAGTTAGGAGTCATCAGGATGAAATCGAAAATGACGGGATTACTAGGTGCAGGCCTTGTGCTGGGTGGTTTTGCAATGAGTACTGTTTTTGCAGAACATGAGAAAGTTGAAGTCCAGCCTCGCGACACTCTTGTCGAGGGTTTTTACGCTTTCTATACCAGTGAAGAAATGAAAATGGACGGCGATCTTAACGAAGATGTTTGGAAATTCGCTGACACTGTTCCAATCAAATACATCTTCAGGCCAGAAAACTTTGAAGACGATATCAGCAAAACGACTGCGAAGATTGTCTGGAACGATGAATATCTCTTCGTTGCACTCGAATGTGCAGACAAGGACATCAAGTCTTTCAGCACCAAGCATGACGACACACTTTGGGACGGCGACGTTGCAGAATTCTTCATCAAACCAACTGATGAAGCAGGTCGTTACACAGAAATCGTCATTGCTCCAAACGGCACACATTACGATGGTGCATACGATGCACGTTGGAAGGGTGGCGAGTCAGGCGGACGCGATTGGGAAAGCGAAGTTGTCATCGGCACCAAGATTGATGGCACTGACAATGATTCATCCGACGACGACACCGGCTACGTTGTTGAGTTCAAAGTGAAACTCGACAAGATCACCAATAATAAGCCTGCTGTCGAAGGCGACGTTTGGCGATTCGGTGCATTCCGTTATGACTACGCCAAGCAATGGGAAGAACCGCTGCTGCTCATGAACATCCCAGAATCCAAAGCTGGCTTCCATTATCACGAAGGTTACCTGCCTCTTCGCTTCGTCAAATGATCACATTATCCATGTGATGCCAAATAGATCTAAACCAACACCTGCGACTCACATCGTGGGTGTTTTTTATGAGCATTGTTAGCATGGCCTATATTTGATGTGAACTAGCCGGGGAAAAGTGGAATCAAACAAGAAACTGATAACAAGAGTAAAAAGATTTTTATATTACGCCCATACATGTTAGAGACGTTGTAAAGAGATATGACAATCTTTTATTCCACTGTTAGTGCGAATTAGCACCCATGCCCCTGATTGCACCTCCCGCCCCTTATCTAATTAGTACCTCGCAGGTGCGAGTAAGTGCTTAATTAGCAAAGTGATAACCCTAGATATTGGGCTTCCGATCATGTATCTTGAGCAGTGTAGATGCTTTGTTTTATGGTTGAATGCCAGCCATAAGATATTATCATCTTGAGATTAATGAATCTGGAGTGGTATATTTCGTAAGGATTCATTTGGTGTTGTCAGACGTGTTGACCAAAGGTCAGCCGAGGATCGTGCCAGTAAGCAACATTGCCGCACATGAGGAGTCGTGCAGCGGTCGAGCGAGTTGGCGAGAAATCATGAGAAACGCTGCTTGTGTTAGCAATTTCATGTTTGGATTCAGCTTCAAGTTTTTACATATTTAGTTGAGTAAGCAGCTGCCTTTGCTGCAAGTTATTCTTGCACACTTTATGCAGCCGTTGATTAGACCATTCTTCCGGATTTAGTTTTAGCTGAACCAGTCACGATCGTTGGTGTCTTTAGTTTTGGTTTACATGTTGCAGACAGAAGAGTATTAACGTGCTGACGGGCAGTGCTGTCGGTGGACGTTTTTGATACGAAGGTTGATTCGGCGCCCATGTTTCGGATCACCAACGCGAAGAAACAGGAACGGTTGTTATGACGAACGACACGGTACTGGGTAAAGATTCTGCTCCACAAGTGAGCGAAGACCAACTCGAACACTTTAGCTACGACGACAAAATCGTACGTATGTTCCTTACAGCTATGCTGGTTTGGGGCATCGTCGCTTTCCTCGTTGGCCTTATCGTTGCGATCGAGCTCTTTCTCCCATCACTCAAAGAGTCACTGCTTAACGGTGTACTTGCCAGCATCCTCCCAGCTGTCTTTTCTGACATGTTTGTCAATCTCATCGACAAATTCTTCAGCATCGAATACCTCACATTCGCACGACTGCGTCCACTGCATACCAACGCAGCCATCTTTGCATTCGCAGGCAACGCTATTTTTGCTGCTGTCTATTACTCCACACAACGCCTTTGTAAAGCACGTATGTGGTCAGATAAACTCAGCAAGATGCACTTCTGGGGTTGGCAGCTCATCATCGTTTCTGCTGCACTGACACTTCCACTGGGCATTACCCAAAGTAAAGAATACGCTGAACTAGAATGGCCAATCGATATCGCAATAGCCGTTGTTTGGCTCGGTATCTTTGGCGGCAACTTCATGATGACCGTTCTCAAACGTCGTGAACGTCACATGTATGTTTCAATCTGGTTCTACATCGCAACCATCGTCACCGTTGCACTGCTCCACGTCTTCAACAACCTCGTTGTCCCCTCCGGCTTCCTCAAGAGCTACCCAATCTATGCCGGCGTTCAAGACGCTTTCATGCAGTGGTGGTACGGTCACAACGCCGTCGCATTCTTCCTCACCACACCATTCCTCGGGCTCATGTATTACTTCCTCCCCAAAGCCGCCGACAGACCAGTCTTCTCATACAGACTCTCAATCATTCACTTCTGGTCACTCGTCTTCATCTACATCTGGGCCGGCCCGCACCACCTTCACTACACCGCATTACCTGACTGGGCATCATCACTTGGCATGCTCTTCAGTCTCATGCTTTGGATGCCTTCATGGGGTGGCATGATCAACGGTCTCCTCACACTCCGCGGCGCTTGGCATAAAGTACTTTCCGATCCAGTCCTCAAGTTCTTCGTCGTTGCTATAACCTTCTATGGCATGTCGACATTCGAAGGTCCTCTACTCTCAATCAAATCAGTCAACGCACTGTCACACTACACTGACTGGACCATTGCTCACGTTCACGCGGGCGCACTCGGCTGGAACGGCTTCATGGCCTTCGGCATGCTCTACTGGCTCGCACCACGTATTTTCCAAGCAAAACTCTGGTCACAAAAAATGGCCAACGCTCACTTCTGGATGGCAACCATCGGCATCCTCCTCTATGTTCTCTCCATCTACGTTGCAGGCCTGACCCAAGGTTTGATGTGGCGTGCGATTGATGACAACGGCCAACTTCAATATGCCGACTTCATCGTCACCATCGATTCAATCATTCCAATGTACTACGTCCGTGCTCTCGGCGGCGGGCTTTTCCTCGTCGGTGCACTCGCTTGTGCATTCAACTACTTCATGACTTGGAAAAACCGTCCAGCTAAATATGACGAACCAACATACGCAGCTGCACCACTTAAGAAAGTTTATGAAGGCAAAGAAGCTACTGCTGAAGCACGTCTCGAAGGCGTCGCAGACATGGCCAAAGCAATTGATAAATTCAATCAATTCAAATGGCACCGTCGTTGGGAACGTCTCCCAGTTCGCTTCACCATCTTCGTCGTCATCAGTGTTGTTGTTGCATCTCTCTTTGAGATCATCCCAACCTTCCTCATTCGCTCTAACGTGCCAACCATCGCTAGTGTAAAACCATACACGCCACTCGAACTCGCTGGTCGTGACGTTTACATTGCGGAAGGTTGTTACAACTGTCACTCACAGATGATTCGACCTATTTTTGCTGAGGAATTACGTTACGGCGAATACTCCAAGCCAGGCGAATTTGTCTACGATCACCCACACCAATGGGGCTCACGCCGCATCGGTCCAGACCTCGCACGTGAGGGTGTCACCCGCCCATCAGCAGTCTGGCACTATCGCCACTTCCTCAACCCACCAGACACCTCGCCGCGTTCTGTCATGCCGCCATATCCATGGTTGTTTGAAAAGGAACTCGCATGGTCATCAATCAAAACTCGTGTCTGGGCAATGCGTGCTCTCGGCGTCCCATACTCTGACGAAGAATATGCAAACGCTCGCGAACTTGCAGAAGAGCAAGCCAAAGATGTCGTCGCAAAACTCGTAGCCGACGCGCCTTCACTCGCACGTAAAGCGAAAGACCTCGAGAAAACTGAAGGTATCGCACTTATCGCATATCTCCAACGTCTCGGCACAGACATCACGAAAGAAGTTGATGAAGACGCAGCCGATGTCAAAGATACAGCAAATGAAGTTGCATCAGACAAGGAAGCTAAGCCGGAAGTCGGCGGCTAATCAGCGATTAGCCTTCAGATTTCCAAACGTTTATTTGATTCATAACGCCGCTGTGTCCAGTACAGCGGATAGATAGATGGAAACAACCAATGTTTAAAGATGTGCTCAACAGCTTAGGCGACTACACAATCTTTGCTGAAATTGCGCTAGTCATCTTTTTCATTGTCTTCGTAGCCGTCGGTATCAAAGTCATGATCAATCCACGTAAAGATATGGATCACATGGCTGATCTTCCCAACGAACACGACGATGGTCCTGTTGGTGAAGAAATGCGCGACGAACTCGAACAAAAAGAAAAAGAAAAGGGCAAAGATCACGACGCCCAGTGATCCCTTTTTGATTTTATGAACTGCTATGAGGAGCAGTTAAATGGCTGATGATAAGAAAAAAGATATCGACAACCTGACCGATCACAATTACGACGGCATCATGGAATATGACAACCCGCTACCCGGTTGGTGGGTTTGGCTATTCTGGGGAACCATCGTTTTCTCGATCATCTACTTTTTCATCGTAACCATGGCTCAAGGTGAACTCAGCCCACACGGTCAACTTCGCCGCGAAAAAGCACATTGGGCTAAGGTCAAACTCGACAAACTTGGCGAAATGGAACCTTCTGAAGCAACACTCGTTCGGCTTATGCACGAACCGGAAATGCTCGATCAAGGTCGCAGCCTCTACGTCGGTAAGTGTGCCGTCTGTCACGGCCAAAACGGTGAAGGCATCGTTGGCCCTAACATGACCGATGAAAAATATCGCAACGTCAAAGACCTTATGGGTATCTTTGAGGTCGTTAAAAACGGTGCAGGCAACGGTTCCATGCCAGCATGGAAAACGCAGATGATGGAGCCTGACATGCTCATGGTCTCTGCCTACGTCGCCTCACTACGTGGTAAAAACCTGCCAGGTAAGTCAGTCGAGGATGCCGATGTTGACATCGCGCCTTGGCCGCAACCTGAAAAGAAATAAACCTCTTGGGGTAATGGTTGGACTAACAGTGCAGTTGTACTGTTAAACGTATGCAGTCTGTGTTGAGGAACAATTTTGTTTCGAGACTAGCATGCACAAGCTGTTTGGGAGGGAACGGGGTACAGCGAGGATCATGGGATTCTGCAAGAAGTTCTGCAGCTTGCGTAAAGACCTGCTGAAGAGTCCAAATCAGGACAACAGCAGGGCAACGACAGATGGTTTGTAAAAACTCAATAACCTATGGGTTAACGAGAACGTCTGTCTGAAACGCATTAAATGCGTGCGAGTAACATGAGACGAACTGTAATATAGAGGAACCTACACATGACAGAGGCAGAGCGAAGTGATGCGCCAATGCCCCTGCAATCGCCTGAGCAGGTGTTAACAACCTTAACCAAAGAAGGCAAACGCGCTTGGATGTTCCCGCGCCTATCCAAAGGTCGCTTCCTTTCCATGCGTCGTGTTGTCGCATACCTACTCATTGCCATCTTCGGCATCATCCCCTACATCAAAGTTGGCGGCAAACCATTCGTCCTTCTCGACATCGTTCACCGCAAGTTCACCATCTTCTTCTACACATTCCTACCCACTGACACCATTCTTCTTGCTATGGTGATCATCAGCTTCTTCGTCGGCATATTCCTCATCACTGCTGTTTTTGGTCGTGTCTGGTGTGGCTGGGCATGTCCGCAAACCGTCTACATGGAATTTCTCTACCGGCCTATTGAGCGCTTAGTCATGGGCACAAAAGGCAAAGGCGGTAAACCACGCAATGCCGGTGGCGGACGTTTCCTCCTCCTCTACTTCCTATACTTTATCGCATCTTGCTACATCGCTCATGTTTTTATTGCATATTTTGTAGGCGTTGACGCACTCTGGCAATGGGTCTGGGGTTCACCATTCAAACATCCAGTCGCATTCCTCGTCATGGCAGCTGTCACCGGACTTATGATGTTCGACTTCGCATTCTTCCGCGAACAGATGTGCATCATCGCCTGTCCCTATGGCCGCTTTCAGTCCGTCCTACTCGATAAAAATAGTCTTATCGTCACATACGATCCAAATCGTGGTGAACCACGCAAACAAAAAGGCAAAAAGAAAGTCTCACTAAAAGTCGTCGAAGGTGAGCCAGAACCTCAACAAAAAGAAGGCGATTGCATTGATTGCAAAATGTGTGTCACCACATGCCCCACCGGCATCGACATCCGCAACGGCCTTCAACTCGAATGCATCTCCTGCACACAATGTATCGACGCATGCGATGCCGTCATGGAAAAGATCGGCAAACCACGTGGCCTCATCCGTTACAGCTCACGCGCAAATATCGATGGCGAATCACAAAGCTTCTTTCGTCCTCGCGTTATCATCTACCCATTCATCATCCTCATCCTCCTCAGCGTTTTTGTCCTTTTCTTTATCAGCAAACAACACGCTTACGTCAAGGAACTCCGCCAAATCGGCAACCCATATTCAATCAACGAGCAAGGCAACATCGTCAATATTAAACGCTTTAAACTCATCAACCGTGACGACGTTGCACACATTTACACATTCAAAGTTCTAGACGAAAAAGACGTCAAGCTCATTCTCGGCGAAGAGCCTATTAAACTCGAACCAGGTCAGGCAACCGAAGTGAGCTTGCGACTCGTCATGCCAATCAACCTATTCGAAAATGGAAAGCACCGTTGCAAAATCCGTATCTCTGATGACGGTGCTTTTAGCAAAGTTTACACCTCACGGCTATTGGGGCCTATGTGATTGGGAGCTAGTTATGAGTGACCTTCAGAAAAAAGAGAGTCGCGCAAAATGGCTTTGGGCAGGCATCATCGTCGCCCTGCTTGGTGGGCACATGACCATCATGATATTTGCCGCCTATCTCGCGCTTAGTGATCGTTCTCACGCTGTTATGCCTAACTACTACGAAAAGGCAGTCAAGTGGGATCAAACCAAAGCTGAACGTAAAGCAAGTAAAGAACTCGGCTGGAAAGTCACTTACAATTTCACTGATCCTGACATCACCGGCCAACGTAATATGACTGTTAGCGTTATCGATAAAGACAGTAACCCCATCGACAACATCATCGGCGACGTTCAGTTCTTCAGTCACAAACAAGCCGGACGCCAATTCGCAGCTGCATTCCAATCCAACCAACCCGTCAGCGTGCAGTTACGTGAAAGCGGCCTCTGGACCTTCAACCTCCGCAGTTCAGCGACCATCGGCAACCAAAACCAAACATTCGTCGATGAACAGCAACTACACGTCAAAGATTGGCGTTCAGGAAAAATTAAAAGGTTCTAAAACCCCTATGTATTAAGCCTTTTTATTCACCATCAATATGAGATAATAACCATATGGTCGCACATGAAATCATCCTCGCAGTCTTCGTAGCCAGCATCCTTGGCTCGCTTCACTGTGCCGGTATGTGCGGTGCATTTGTCATGTTCGCTGTAGGTATGCCCGGTGAGGAACACGCTGGTTTCTGGGCCAACCGCAATGTTCTTAACGTCATCTATCATCTCGGCCGCCTCATCACTTACACATTGTTAGGCGTCATCTGCGGCGCTCTCGGCTACATGCTCGACCTCAGTGGTAGCTTTGCCGGCATACAAAACCTCGCCGCTTCACTTGCCGGTGGCATGATGGTCATCCTTGGTATCGTCATCCTTCTTCGCTGGCGTGGCATCAAAATCAAAGAATTCAAAGCACCGGGCTTCATGCAGAAAGCAGTCGTCAACGGTCAACGCATCGCGATGGGATGGCATCCTTTCGCACGTGCCGCTGTCATCGGCCTCCTCACAACGCTCCTCCCATGTGGCTGGCTCTATCTCTTCGCTGTATTCGCAGCAGGTACCGGAAGTGCTCTCATGGGCGGCGCTGTCATGGCTGCTTTCTGGCTCGGCACAGTACCCATCCTCGCAGCCCTCGGCATCGGTGCAGGTTTTCTCTCGCAAAAATTCGGTGCGAAAATGCCTGTGATTTCAGGTGTGATCATTATTGTGATTGGGCTCTATACGGTTATGAGCCGAGTCGGGATCGACACGGATGCATTCGCAGATCAGACTAACCTCAAGTTAGGTGCTGATCAGTCACAGATTGAGCAGATCAAGAATCTGGATAGTTCAGATTTGCCCTGCTGCTTCGAGTAAAGGTGTGCCACGGTGGTTTCCTCTCAAACTGATAATCAGCAAACCAAATCTAGCGCTAAGCCTGTCGCATGTGATCACTGCGGCCTCCCTGTTCCACGCGGACTCATCAACGAATCTGCCGACAAACAATTCTGCTGCAACGGTTGCAAAACTGTCTACGAAGTCATCCATGCCTGCGGCCTCGACCCCTATTACTCAATTAGACAACGCGCCGAAGATACAGGCCAACTCAAAAAACAAAAAGCATCAACCTCATCACGTAAATACAGCGAGTTTGATGACGACAAATTCTACGAACTCTACTGCCAACGCTTAGACCAATTACGCGCAATCACAGAAACAGAATCACAAGAAGACATGGACGAAACAAGCGGAGGTCGCTTCGCAATCGATTTTTACTTAGAGGGTGTTCACTGTGCTGCTTGTGTTTGGCTCATCGAAAAACTTCCCATGGTTTGTGATGGCGTCCTCGAAGCTCGCCTCAACCTTGGCAAATCACTTGTCCGTATTACATGGGATCGCGATACCGTCGAACTCTCAAAGGTCGCGCGCATGCTCGACTCTTTAGGCTACGCTTCACACCCCGCGCAAGGCAGCGAAGCACGACTCATCCGCACACGCGAAGACCACAAGTTCCTCATCCGTATCGGCGCTGCCGCCGTCTGTGCAGGCAACACCATGCTCATCGCCTTCGCACTCTATGCCGGCATGTTCAGCTGGATGGAAGATCAGCACCGCGAACTTTTCCGTTGGCTCAGCCTTGCCATCGGCGTCGTCGCCCTCGCTTGGCCCGGCCAAATCTTCCTCCGAGGCGCATGGGCTGCTATCAGAACCAAAACACCTCACTTAGACCTGCCCATCGCTGTCGCCCTCGTCGCAGGTACCATCGCAGGCGCAGCACACACCTTCCGTGGCGTTGGCGAAATCTACTTCGACTCACTCAGCGTGCTCATCCTCCTCCTCTTAGTCGGCCGCTGGTTCCAACATCGCCAACAACGCAACGCCGACGACGCCGTTCAACTCCTCTTCTCACTCACACCACGCAGTGCACGTCTTGTCGATTGCAAAGAGCAAGACGAATCAAACATCACGCAGCTTTTCGATAATTCCGAATGCGAAGTGCGCGAAGTACCCATCGAAGGCATCAACGAAAACGACATCGTCGAAGTCCGAGCTGGTGGCGTCTTCAGTGTCGACGGTGACGTATTCGCAGGCAAATCAAGCGTCAACGAAGCTATCCTCACAGGCGAGTCTCGTATGCGTGATCTCGTTGTAGGCGATCATGTCTGTGCAGGCACCGTAAACGAATCGGCAACCGTTTGGGTCAAAGTCCGTCAGGCAGGTGAAGGCACGCGTATTGGCAAGCTCATGCAGTTCGTCGAAAAATTTGCACGTGAAAAATCGCCAAGCGTCGCGCTCGCTGATCGCATCGCTGGCTATTTCGTCGTCATCGTCATCGCCATCGCGACCCTCACTTGGTTAAGCTGGATGTTCATCGACAGCACCGTCGCAACCGAACACGCAATCGCACTCCTCATCGTCGCATGCCCTTGTGCCCTCGGCCTCGCAACACCACTCACCATCGCCTCCGGCATCGGTAAAGCTGCAAAACTCAACATCCTCGTCAAAGGCGGTAGCGCACTCGAAAAACTCGCCAAGCCCGGCCGTATCTATCTCGACAAGACCGGCACCATCACCAAAGGGCAAACAACCCTCCGTTCATTCAGTACTACTTCAACTCAAAATAAATCCTTCACAGACACACAACTCAAAGCCGCAATCCTACTCATTGAACAACAATCTTCGCATCACATCGCAAAAGCATTCGTCGAAGCATTTTGTGCAGACGACTCAATCGTCGATGCAAGCTACGACCTGAAACTCGGCGAAGTCGAACAACTCCCCGAAGGCGGAATTGTCGCTGAAATCAACAACAAGCAAATAGTCATCGGTGCAAAACGCTTCATCGAATCACGTAACATCACCACAAACACAAACGTCGATGAGTACGTAAATAGCATAATCAACGAAGGACTCACCTGCGTCGTTATCGCAGCTGATAACAAGATCACTGCCGTCGCAGGTTTTGGCGATGGTATCCGCAATGACTCTGCCGACGCGATTACGCAACTCAAACAACTCGGTTGGCAAGTTGGCATCCTCTCAGGCGATGGCCAAGAGATCGTCGATGAAGTCGCTCAACACGTCGGCTTGAATGATCGAAATACTAAAGACGAAATTAAGGGGGGGATGAGCCCTGAAGATAAACTCAATGTCGTTAAAGATCACGAGCAGTCAGACGCATTAACCGTCATGGTCGGCGACGGCGTCAACGATGCCGCAGCGCTCGCTGCAGCCGACGTCGGTATCGCAGTCAACGGCGGCGCCGAAGCATCGCTCAGTGCAGCAGATATCTATCTCGCGCAACCCGGCCTCACCGGCATCGTCGAACTGCTCGTCCTGGCAAAACGCACAACAAAAATCATTCGCAAGAATTTGTTGATCTCACTGAGTTATAATGTCATTGCAGTCTTGCTCGCAGCATTTGGTTTAATCAATCCACTCGTTGCAGCAGTACTCATGCCGATCAGTTCATTAACAGTGATTTCACTCGCCGTCGGCGGCATCTGGATCGGTGGCAAACGCCGCTTGTGATCAAAGGGGATAATGTTATGTCAGTGATATATATCGTTTTGCCTTTGGCACTTGTTCTCGCCCTCGTCGCGCTCGGCGCATTCATATGGTCAGTCAAGGGCGGCCAATTCGACGATCTCAGCACCCCTTCCTTGCGAATGCTCCACGACGATGAGCAGATACGTAAAGCAGATGAAGACGATGAAAATGATGCGGATGAAGCAAAGAAAAATTGAATCATCATCAGGGCAGCATGTCCTATGATGCAGGTTAAGAGGTTTTAATAGGGGTATATCTAAGGTGGGCCCATATCTTTGGGGTGAATAGTTCTTAGTGATATAGATCAGGACACGTCTGCGACGAATGATATAGATATGACGTGCGCACATTTAACGGCAAAACTCAGCCGTAAAAGCGCGGTGGTTGATAACAAACAGATAACGTGTGTGAGAAACAAAGGAGCTTCCGGATGATCCGTAAGCCAGACGATAATAAGAAGCGTAAACTGACAACAGCCAGTGGCATTCCTGTTCCGGATAACCAAAATTCAGTCACAGCAGGTGAGCGTGGCCCGGTCCTCATTCAGGACTACCACATGATGGAAAAACTCGCTCACTTCAACCGTGAGCGCATCCCCGAACGTGTCGTGCACGCCAAGGGCTCCGGCGCCTACGGTACACTCACCATCAATCACGACATCACGAAATATTCCAAAGCTAAAATCTTCGAGAAGATTGGCAAGAAAACAGATTGTTTCCTGCGATTCTCAACTGTCGGCGGCGAACAAGGCAGCGCCGATGCTGAACGTGATCCACGCGGTTTCGCGCTCAAGCTCTACACTGATGAAGGCAACTGGGATATCGTCGGCAACAACACCCCGATCTTCTTTATCCGTGACGGCATCAAATTCCCCGACTTCATCCACACACAAAAACGTTGCCCCGCCCGTCATACGAAAGATCCAAACATGATGTGGGACTTCTGGTCACTCTCACCAGAATCACTCCACCAAGTCACAATCCTCTTCAGCGATCGCGGCATACCCGCAACCTATCGACACATGAACGGCTACGGCTCGCACACTTTCAGCCTCATCAATGACAAAGGCAAACGTGTTTGGTGCAAGTTCCACTTCAAAACAAACCAAGGCATCATGAACCTCAGCGCAACTCAAGCCGAACGCATGAAAGGCGAAGACCCAGATCATGCACAGCGTGATCTCTTTGATGCTATCGAACGTGGCGAGTTCCCAACTTGGCGATTCTGCATTCAAGTCATGAGTGAAGAAGAAGCTGAAAAAATAGACTTTAATCCGTTCGATCTCACAAAAGTTTGGTCACACAAACAGTGGCCTCTCATTGAAGTCGGCACACTCGAACTCAACAGAAACCCTGTAAATTATTTTGCAGAAGTTGAACAATCAGCATTCAGTCCAAGCAACGTCGTGCCCGGCGTCGGTTTTAGTCCAGACAAAATGCTCCAAGCAAGGATCATGAGTTATCCCGATGCACATCGCTATCGTCTTGGAACAAACTATCAGCAACTGGACGTCAACAAACCAAAATGCCCATTCGCTAACTATCAAAGAGACGGCGCAATGAGCCAAGGTATTGGCGGCGACGAAGTGAACTACGAACCCAATAGCGTAAACAAAGCGCCTAAGGAAGATCATAGCTACGATGAACCGCCTTTGGATCTGGGTAAGGTGAGCATCGATCGTTACGATCACCGCAAAGGTAACGACGATTACACTCAGGCAGGTGATCTTTACAGGCTAATGACACGTGATGAGCAAGGCCGTCTCATCGAAAACATCGTTAGCTCGCTCGGCAACACAAAGAAAGCATTGCAAGAACGTCAACTTGAGCATTTCTACAAAGCAGATCCACAATACGGCGAGCGTATCGCCCATGCACTTGGTCTCAAAATCAATAGCAGCGCAAAGTCCGGGACCAAAAAAGACATCAAAAGTGGAGTGAAATAATCTTCACTTTTATTTCTAAACCGAACGCAAACAGAATTCGTGATAAGCACGATGAAGCTGGAGCACGCCAGGAGGGCGTGCTTCTTTTTTACACCTAATGTATGAAATGCAGGTAACTTAGATTGTTAATGTGAACAGGTTATTGCACAAATATTCGATCATGATGATTTCAAACCATAAGATTTCTTTGAATTAACAAAATGCTTTATATATGAAAAAATACTAGTTTTACCGAATTTTCTTGACATAAAATTCAAATCGTTTATTTCTATATTATTAGTTTGTGTGTAAATGGGTACATTTATAGGGCAGGGATAATTTGTTCATTTCTGTGGTAGTTATTCTATACCTGTAGTTATTCGTGACACTTTAGTTTCAGAGTAGAGGAGAAAGAGTTAGATCTTTTGTTCTATCAACTTTCTATCTGAGATACAGGAGTCCCTCACGATGTTTAACTTCCTTTCAGCTAATGGTTCGCGCAGTTTGAAAATTATGTGTGTGGGTATGTGCTTGAGTTGCACGATGATATTAAGTGGTTTACTTAATGCAGAAACAATCGCTGATTCACCTTACATCTATGGCATGCATGATCCGGGCGGTGAGCATTTGATGGGCGATAAAAAAGGGTGGATCGTACACACAGAAGGGATTGGATTAGAAAAAACAGGCGGGAAGGATTATACGCCGTGGAGTAATCAAGGTATCTCAAATATTGTTCGCTTGAACTATGGTTATTATGCCCAAGGGACGTTGCCATATCAGGACAAGTATGATGCGTATGCGGAAAGAGTAGCAGATTATGTGAAGAACTCGCCGGGTGTAAATTATTGGATTATTGGTAATGAAACAAATTTACCACGCGAGTGGCCGGGGAACACAACTGGTGATACATATACCGGACAACCGATATCGCCGGTCGATTATGTAAATGCATATAACAAGTGTTATGACGCTATTAAAGCAGTTGCTCCTGATGCAAAAGTATGTCCTGCACCGGTTGGAACATGGGCTCCTTATTATCCCTGGCATGATGTGAGTCCATTTGATGAGTATTGGGTAAGAACGCTTAAAGGGATTGGTGCTGGTCGAATTGATGGACTGCCCATTCATGCGTATACACACGGCGCAGATGTTTGGCGGGTAACGTCCGATGAAAAAATGCAAGGCGATGTTTACAAAGATCGCATTTACTATGATTTTCGTGTTTATAAAAACATGATGGAAATCATTCCGGAGGACATGAAGGATATTCCAGTGTTTATCACGGAAGCTGATCAGGGCTCTGAATCAGCAGACCCAAACACGAACCCGAAAGATGCGTGGCGTAATAAAAATGAAGGTTGGATGAAGGCAGTCTATAAAGAAATTGATGAATGGAATCAGGCGAATGATCATAAGATACGTTGTGTCGCAATGTTTCGCTGGCCTGCCGAAGTTGAAGGTGAAGTGACATATGGTTTAGAGCATATGGATAAGCTACATGAAGATTATCAAGAAGCGGTTGAATTTGGTTACACTTGGCGAGAAATACCTGAACCAACAACATTAATGCTTCTGGGAATCGGCGGGTTAATGATGATGAAAAGAAGATCTTAGATTTAAATGATAATGGTATGTGTAAAAGCTCGGCGTTTATTCGTCGAGCTTTTTAAGTGATTATGCAAAAACTTGTAGAATATGTCTGTGTTGCTTTTACATTTGAGTTGTCAATCAAAAATGAAGAATATGTTGGGTAGATTGTGACTTCACAAAATCAGAACACAGTCACAAAAGATAGTTTAGGTCTAACGTTTGGTTAGACAATTAATTTCGATGGAGTCCCTCACAATGTTTAGTTTTATTTATTGCCGCTACTTGGGTGTATTAATCTGTACATGTTTGATGATGAGTTTTGGTGGACTCGTCAAAGCAGAATCTGAATATATTTACGGGATGCATGATCCGGGTGGCGAACGATTGATGGGTAAGCATAAAGGTTGGATCGTTCACACCGAAGGGATTGGCATTAAAGGCAGAGGTGGTAAGAATTTCAGCAAGTGGAGTAGAGCAGGGTACACGAACATCGTTCGGCTCAATTATGGGTACTACGCAAAAGGTACATTGCCTTTCGAAAAAGATTACGACGCCTTTGCAAAACGATGTGCTGCGTACGTAAAAGCATCAAAGGGTGTTGAATATTGGATCATTGGGAATGAAACGAATTTAGCGCGTGAATGGCCGGGCAATACGACAGGTGACCAGACCACCGGCCAGCCAATCACTGCAGAACGATATATCAAAGCATATTTAAAGTGTTACGAAGCAATCAAGAAAGTCGCGCCGAAGGCAAAGGTGTGTCCATCACCGGTTGGAACATGGGCGCCGCCGTTTCCCAATAAGGGGATTGATGAATTTGATGAGTATTGGGTTAAAACGCTCGAGGGGATTGGTGCGGCAAAAATCGATGGTTTAATTTTGCATGCGTACACACATGGCGCTGATCCGAAGCTTGTCAGAAGTGAACGTAAAATGGGACCTCCATACGAAGATATTAATTATCACTTTCGTGTGTATCGTAATTTGATGTCGGTCATCCCTTCAGACATGCGTGATAAGCCGGTGATGATTACCGAGTGCGATCAGAATATCGAGAGTGCGGATAATTCAAAACCACGCAATGCGTGGGTGAACAAAAACACCGGCTGGATGAAAGAGATCTACGAAGAAATCAATGATTGGAATCTGAATAACGATCAGAAAATTCGTTGTGTCGCGATGTTCCGTTGGCCTGCTGAAAAAGAAGGTGAGTACACTTACGGCATTGAAAAGATGAGACACCTACAAAAGGATTTCAAAGAAGCAGCTCGCAAGGGGTATAAGTGGACCGTTAAAACAAAGCAGAAAAAGAAGTGAATTAGTTCTAATCAATGGGGTGTCGAGGTATTGAGCACTTGGGGTACAGTAAAAAACCCCAGTTGTGCAGCTGAGGTTTGTCTTTTGATCCCGTGTTCAGGGATTTCAATTTTCGTTGAATGATCTAACCGAATGTTAGTCGGTTATTTTGTTTTCATTTTGATTTTGGTTGGTGCAAGCAACGCTTTGAGTTGATCGAAGGCGGGGCCGGAGAGTCGAACCATCCGCTGACGTGTCGGTCCTTTGAAGAGTGATAGGGTGTATGAGTCAGCTTCCTGTTTGGCTTGGATCATCGCTTCGCCATCTTCGAGATAGACCGACCCTTGATGATGATATTTGCGGTAGCAGAGGCGTTGTGAGGTGAGGACGATACCTGCGGTGCCTTGCTCAGCATGAGTGATGTCAGCATCGGGGATGTATTCCTGAATGCCTTCATCGGATTGGATACCCGCCCATTGATTGATTTGGGTCAACGTTTGTTCAGGGAGTGTGGGGTTGTGTTGTTTGGCTTGTTTTTTACGGAGACGCGATTCTTTGCGTTTTTTACGTTCTGCTTCTTCGTCGATGAATGAGATTTCGATGTCGTCGATGTTGGTGTCATCGAGTGCAGGAGCGTAGTCGCCGAGCGAGTCATCATCGAGTGAGAGTGAATCTTTAGCGACTTCGGGTTTTGGCGCGACGGGTGGTTTTTTGAATGGGATGCGTCGTTTACGGTTGGATTTTTCAGCACGATCTTTGTCGGTGAGCTGTTTTTCCTTTTGAGATTTTTGATATGACTTCATCTCACGGAGTTTGCGTTCGTGTTCTTCGTGGGCTGCGATTTCTTGCTGCACGGATTGTTCGTAATCTTCTTCGAGCCAGGATGAGAAGGTGTCGTCGTTGAGATTGTCATCGGCGACGGGTTCGGGTGCGATGAAGACGTGGTTACAGAGCGTGCATTTCACTTTTTTGCCAACGACTTCGGGTGGGCCGATGAGGACATTGTCGCAGTTTGGGCAATCGATATTCACTTTTAACCTCCCAAAAAATCATATGAAGGGCGCGTTAGGTGTATGTAAATAGACGGTCGTTGTGAGAGAGGAGGGGCGTGAGGTGAAGTGTTTGGATTAGTTGAGTTGAACAGTCTGTGAGATCGATCAGCAGAGATGTTGGGTGCGATGAGTTGATGTGCGTGAGGGGTGTAAGTATGAGATTGCTGAAGGATTTACGATTCAAGAATTAGGTTGTCTGCAACTGGGAGATGTGTGATGGGTGATAGAGGATGGGTGACGGTTGCTGAGTAAAACGACGTAGTAAGTAGATCTAGTAGAACCAGATGACAGGCTTACGATTGGGTTTGTCGATGCTTAGATAAAATAAAACGTTAGAAGTAGGTCTTAATTGCAAAGTATCAATCGTTTGCCTGAGAATATTTTAACGGATATGAGCGCGAATTCCGACAACTTTTTCGATGTGGGAGAGATGTGGGAATGTCGGATATGGGATGTTCTATTGAGAATACGATCTGTGCTGGGGTGGGATTGGTGAGGATGTGGGATGAGTGAAAGTGAAAAGTGATGGTGGTGCGGATGATGTAAGGGGTGATTTTAGAAGCGTTTGGGTGTTATGAGAGGGATTGGATCTGGGTGAGGAGCCAGGGGGCGAAGTCGGTTTTGGGCATGGGGCCGGGGGCGGTGCGCTGACCGGCGGCGGTGATGAAGGTTGGGTTGATTGAGTCGGACTCCATGGTGCCGAGCGGGTTGGCGAGGATGGCATCGACTTTTTTGCGTTTCATTTTGGCGGTGGCGCGTTCGATGAGGACGGATGGTTCTTCGAGCGCGAAGGCGATGATGCGCTGGTTGGGTTGTTTGAGTGGCGCGAGGTTGGCGGTGAGGTCGGGGGTGGGGGTGAGTTCGATGGTGAGGGTTGCGGATTTGTCTGCAGAACGGGGGAGTTTGCCTTGATGTTGGGTTTTTGGGGTGTAGTCGGCGACGGCGGCGGCCATGATGAGGATGTCGGTGGTGGGGAAATGGGTGGTGAGGAGAGACTGGAGATCGGCGGTGGACTCGAAGTGGATGAGGTTGATGTTGGCGGGGAATGATGGGGGGATGGTGATGCCGGGCCCGAGGAGGAGGGTGACGTTGTGGTTTTGGGATGCGGCGGTGGCGGCGAGAGCGAGTCCGACTTTACCACTGGAGCGGTTGCCGATGAAACGGACGGCGTCGATGGGTTCGCGCGTTGGGCCGGCTGTGATGAGGATGTTCATGGGAGGGCTCCGTCGTGTGGGGTTATGGGTTCATTTTAGCGGAAAAGATGGGGTGGTGGTGATGTTGAAGTGGTTTTGGTTTAGAGGTGGCGGCGGTTTTGTGCGCACGTTTGGGATGGAAGTTGGTTTTTGAGATGGTCTTAAATGAGTGGTTTTGAAATTGAGTTGTGCGCGTTGTGGCCAAAATGGTGAGCGGTATTGTTAAGTTTGGCGGAAAGTAAAGGAGTTATGAATGGGAGGCGGCGTGTTTGTGCGCACGGATGTGAAAGTTGATCGATTTTCGGTGACTTTCCCGTAGCAGGAAATGGGCTGAAATGGTGAGTTTTGTGCTGGAATGGATGAGTTTTGGGGTGGTTTGGGTTGGAAATGGATCGTGTTTTGGGAGGCGATTGCGTGTTTGTGCGCGCGGATTGATCGGGGGATGGGTTTGGTATGTGGTTTGCTTAGGGGTTGAATCATAGGAAGAGTAAATTGCTGGGTCCTCTAGGAGGCCGGACCGGCCATTGCGGTTTGAGCGAAGAATTTTGGGTTGTTGGGGTGGCGGTGTGAGGGGATGTGGGCTTTTGGTGAGGGTTGAGGGGTGACGAGTTGTTTCACTACAGCGTATCGTCGGTTTGAGAATGGTTTGAGTTGTTGCACTTGAACGTATCGTTGGTTGTAGGTGTGGTGTGGTGTGGGGGGAGATGTTGTTTAAATTGTGTGTATCGTTAGTTGGATAAGAGGGAGTGGAGTTGTTTCACTGTAGCGTGTCGTTGGTTGGGGGTATGTGTGGAGAGGGAGTGTCGTTGAAGTGTGGGGGAGTGGATGTGTGTGAAAGTATATGGGTTGTAGGAGGTGTGGGGGTTGGGGAGGCTGGGGCGTGGTGGGGTGAGGGAATCTGGGTTATGTGGTGGAAATGGAGTTGTCTTTTTATTGATTGGTTTGCATGGTTGTTGTTGCGGAATGGGGTGGTGGCGATACAGGTTGTTTTTGTGTGGTATGGATCTTTTGAAATGTTGGAGGCGGGGTTTAATAGAAGTATGCGAATTTTACTGGACATCATGATTGGGGCGATGCTGATTGCGACGGTGTGTTTTGTTGTGATGTATCGGCATGGTAACAGTGCGCGGGAGCAGCGGTGTGAGCAGGTGAATGATGCGCTGGTGGAGTTGCGTGAACAGATGTTGTATCACACGTCGTTGGGTGAAGCGGTGGTGACGGAGAGTGGGTTCCCGGATTATGTTGATGCGGGTTGGTTTACGAGGGGGTTGCCATTTAATCAGATGGCTGGGAATGGGCGGCCTTGGATAGATATTGCGCCGAAGGGTGATTGGAGCGATCAGCCGCCGGACCCGGTGATTGTGTCGGATGCACAGGCGGGGATTTGGTATAACCCGAATTTGGGTGTCTTTAGAGCGCGTGTGAAACAGCAGGTATCAGCGGTTGAAACGTTGAAGCTATATAACAAGGTGAATCGACTTGAGTTGCGGGGATTGCGGCGGGATAAGAAGGAGAGGCGGATGCCGATTGCGATGCGAGCGCCGAGTGGTGAAGCGACGTATGCCTCGGTGAAGGTTGGCGAGATGAAGGTGATCATGCCACAGGTTAAGCGTGAGGTTGTGGTTGAAGAGAAGATTGAAGTGGTTGAGCCTGAGCAGAAGAAACGATTGCAGTTGAGTGATGTGCTATCTAACTGATGATTAGAGTGGTGAATGGCATAATTGTTATAACCGTTACAGGCGTAACGGTTATTTTTGTATGTAGAAAGTCGTTTGAGGCGTTTTGGAGTGGCTGTAGGGAGGGGTGTTCCGATAGGTGTGTGAAAGGGTGGGAGGGTTTACCCGTCTGGATGGTGAGTGTGTGGTGGAGGGTGGCTATAGTTGGTTGAAAGTCGTGGTAGGAGCAAGGGGCAAGTTGCGCTATAACGCGGTGTTCAGGTAAGAAAATAAGGCGTAGGTGAGTTATGGATCAGGGACATTTGGATCAACGTTGGCGGGAGGTTTATGGGGGTGATGGTCCGATTTATTCGACGTTGCCGGATGGGCCTGATGAGCGAGAGTTGTTGAGTTTTTTTGTGGGTGAGATGACACATCATATCAAGGGTTTGGAAGAGGGGATGCGTGAGGGCGATATGCAGAAATTGAAGATGCATGCACATCAGATTAAGGGAGCGGGTGGAAGTTTTGGTTTTGATATTCTGACTGATTTAGGACGAGAGTTGGATGATTTACTGCGAGGTGAGGTGACGAGTGAGGATGAGATTGCGGATGCAACGGAGCGGTTGTTGGGTGTGTGCAGGCGAGTGAGTGTTGGGCATGAAATGGGATAGTTAAGCATGAGTAAACGGGCGAAACTTTTGGTGATTGATGATTCGGAGATGACGCATCAATTGATCCGCGCGCATCTGAAGAGTTTGCCTGTGAAGATATATTTATCTAACAATGGATTAGATGGTTTTGAGAAGGCGATGAAGATCAAGCCTGATGTGTTGTTGTTGGATGTGAATATGCCGGGGGTTAATGGATTTGATATTTGTGCGATGATCAAGAATGAGACGCAGTTGCGTGATACTCGTGTGATTTTTTTAACGGGGCAGGATGAGATTGTTGATAAGGTTCGAGGTTTTGATTTGGGTGCGTCGGATTATGTGACGAAGCCGTTTGATCCGGTGGAGTTGAAGATGAGGGTGAGTTCACATTTGGAGACGAAGCGATTGATTGATTTGCTGGCGAGGGAAGCGAATCTGGATAGTCTGACGGGACTGCATAACCGTAAGTATTTTGATGAGCGGATGGATCAGGAAATGCATCGATTGAATCGGCGGTATCGCGAGCTAGGCTTGCTGTGCATTGACATTGATAATTTTAAGGCGATCAATGATATGTATGGGCATCCGGTTGGTGATGATGTGATGCGAGGTGTTGCGGATTTGATATTGAAGACGGGGAGGCGATCGGATGTGGTGTGTCGATATGGTGGTGATGAGTTTGTGATGATCTTGCCTGACACGAATGCGAAGCAAGCGACGAGGGTGGGTACACGTATTGTGGAGGTGGTGCGTGAGGATGATGAATTGCCGAAATTGGTCGAGCAGGGGGTGACGGTGAGTGTGGGGGTTGCGGCGTTACTGGAAGGCGAAAGAGCTGATATTAAGGATTTTATGAAGCGTGCGGATGAGGCGTTGTATATATCGAAGCGAGGTGGGAAGGATTGTGTATGTGTGGCGAAGATGAATGAGTGGGAGTGAAAGTTTTGTGAAGGGTGTGTCAGGTTGAGCGCGTTGCGATACAATGCGTGGTTATGGATCAGATCTACGAAACGAAGTTGTCGAATGGTATTGTGTTATTGGGTGAGCCGATCGCTGGAGCGGGGTCGTTGGCGATGTCGATGATGGTGCCTGGTGGGTTGGCGGCACAGCCGAGCGATCAGGAGGGTGTTGCGTCGGTGTTGTCTGAGATGATCTGCCGAGGGGCGGGTGGAATGAATGCGAGGGAACACAGTGAGGCGTTGGATATGTTGGGTGTTGAACGCGCGACGCATGTCGATACGCATCATATGAAGCTGTCGGCCACAATGATTGGGACGAAGGTTGGAGAGGCGTTGCCGATGTTGGTGGATATGGTGAGACGGCCTACGTTGGAGGAAGATGCACTGGAGCCGACGTTGCTGTTGGCGTTGCAGGCGCTTGAGGCGTTGAAAGATGATCCGCAGCAGTATGTGGTGAAGGAACTTCGGAGAAGGCATAACCGTTTGCCGTTTGGTCGGTCGTCGTTGGGTGAGGCGGAGCATTTAAAGAAGATGACGATTGGAGATGTGAAGAAGTTTTGGGAGGAGAGGTATCAAGCGGGTGGTACGATTTTGTCGTTTGCCGGCGCGTTTGATTGGGATGAGTTGGTGAAGTTGGTTGAAGCGCAATTGGGTGATTGGGGTGGTGAAGCGAAAATGGTTGAGGCGGAGAGTGAAGGGGAGCGGGGATATGAGCATTTGAAGGCAGAGACATCGCAGACACATATTGCACTGGCGTATGATTCGGTTGCTGATGTTGATCCTGAGTCGATTTATCAAAAGGCGGCTGTGCAGGTTTTGTCGGGTGGTATGTCGGGCCGATTGTTTACGGAAGTTCGTGAGAAGCGTGGGCTATGTTATTCGGTTTATGCTTCGTATGGATCGCAGCGTGATCGTGGGATGATGTTCTCTTATGCGGGTACGACAACGGCGCGTGCTCAGGAGACGTTGGATGTGCTGGTGGAAGAATTGAAGCGATTGAGTGAGGGGATTGATCAGAGTGAGTTTGATCGCGCGGTTGTTGGGATGAAGTCACGGTTGGTGATGCAGGGTGAGTCGAGTGGAGCGCGTGCGAATGCGATTGGAGCGGAGACGTTTTTGCGAGGCAAGGCGATGACGCTAGATGAGTGGGCGAGTTGTGTGGATGGGATCACGATTGAAAAGTTGAATGCGTATTTGAAGAAAAGTTTGCCAGGGGAGATGACGATCGTGACGATGGGTGAGGATGAATTGAAAATATAATTGAAAGACTAATTGGTGAATAGATAAAAGAAAAGCCCTTCAAATGGAGGGCTTTTTTAGTTGGTGATGGTGTTTGGTTATTGGCTTGGTTGTGAGGATATTTTTGAGGGGAGCCCTGAATAGGTGATTTGTGATGCGGCGTTTTTGAGCATTTGAAGGTAGTTGCCACGTTCGTATGCGCGGGGGTCGGATGCGTGTTTGAGGTTCATGCAGCCTCGGATTTCATCGAGTGAATCGATTTCGTGTGATTCGCACCATTGTTGGATTTGGTTGACGATTTGTGTGAGGAAGGTTGGGCCTTGCTCGAGGAGTGGTGTGACGACTTGGCAGACGGTTGCGCCGGACATGACGGCTTTGATGACGTCTTCACCGGTTTTGATGCCGCCTGTTATGGCGAGTGGGAGTGGTACGTGTGTTGAAAGGATGGCTGCCCAGCGGAGGCGGAGCATGAGTTCGTCAGGTGTTGAGGGTTGGAGGCAGTAAGTGAGGGTGCGATGTTCGATGTCGATGTTGGGTTGAAGGAAGCGGTTGAAGATGACGAGTGATTGAGCGCCGGCTTCTCGGATTGCTTCTGCGTAGTTTGAGATTGCTGAGTAATTGGATGAGATTTTGACGGCAAGTGGGACGGTGATGCGTTTAGAGAGTTCACTGATGATTTGGATGTCTTCGGCTTCGATGTCTTCTGAGGTGAGGTCGGTTTCGGAGGCGATGCGGTAGATGTTTAGTTCGATGGCATCGGCGCCGGCGTCGATTGCTTGTGTTGCGTATTTGACCCATCCGCCGGGCGTGGAGCCGTTGATTGAGGCGACGATTGGGACGTGGGCAAATTGTTTGATTTCGGTGAGACGTTTGAGGTAATCATTGGGTTCGATGATGGGTTCGGAGGCGATGTGAGGCGGGAGTTTGTAGTTTGTGCCGTTGTTGCGGAAGTTGTTGATGCGTATGTCTTCTTCGAAGAGAGATCGAAGAACGATCATGGGTGCGCCGGCATCGAGGAGTCCTTGGACGAGATCGATTTCGTAGCACAATGGGGATGCGCCCGGAATGACTGGGTGATCGAGTTGGAATCCCATGTAGTTGGTTTTCAAATTCATCGCTTCCAGTTTACACGATGAAAGAAAGTCACACATCAGAATTTTTCGGTATAAGTGTGCAAAAATGCGGTGTTTCAAAGAGTTTCGTGTGCGCAGATTGGAATGAGTAGCGTTTATGTGTGGAAGGGTGGTGGAATAATAAAACGCTATTCGGAGGGTCTAGGTCCGAATAGCGTTCACAGTCAGCACAACTGCAATGCGTTGACTGCTTATTTGGAGGTAAGTCTAATCAATGGTTAGAAGGTTGTCAGGAGTTCCTTGTCTTGAATGTGCTGGTGTGGGTTGAGCGGGTCGAGGTCGGCGATTGAGTTCAGGATGATGTCGGGTTGGTATGCGTAGTTTGGGAGGTCGGTTTGTTGGGTGCCGCCTGAGAGAACGAGGACGGTTTGGTAGCCGAGTTGGACGCCGCCGATGATGTCGGTGGACATGGTGTCGCCGATCATGAAGGTTTGGTCTGCAGAGAGATTGAGCTCTTTGCGAGCGGCACGCATCATGATGGGGGAGGGCTTGCCGAGTGAGAAGGCTTGGGTGCCTGTTGCTTTTTCGAGTAGTGCGACGATGGCGCCGCATCCGGGTCTTGTACCTGAGGAGGTTGGGCAGTTTGGATCGAGGTTGGTGGCGATGAGTCGTGAGCCTTGGAGGATCATGTTGGTTGCGGCTTCGAGCATTTCGAAGGAGAAAGTGCGTGTTTCACCGACGACGACGTAGTCGGGATTTTTGTCGACGATGGAAAAACCGTTGCGGTGCAGGGCGGTGGTGAGTCCTGAGTCGCCGATGACGTAGGCGGTGCCTTGTGGTTTTTGATTGGCGAGGAATCGCGCGGTGGCCATGGCGCAGGTGAAGACGTGGTCTTCACTGATGTTGATGCCCATGAATCGAAGTTTCATGACAATGTCACGGCGCGATCGCTGTGAGTTGTTGGTCAGGAAGAGGAAGGGGATGTTGTTTTGGAGTAGTGAGTGGATGAAGGCGTCGGCACCGTGGATGAGTTCGCTTCCACGATAGATGACGCCGTCCATGTCGATTAGGTAGCCATGCATGATAATCTCCTGCTGTGTTGATGGCTGCTGTCTAACTGGTGATTAGACGTGAGTAAGAAAGAAAAACGAATGGCATCACGTTCGTTGTGATGCCTCGCTGCTTCGTTGTGAAGCAAGTTCGCTGGTCTTAATGCAATCGCTGTGCCAAGATGGGCGGTGTGTGTGAAAAGTGAATGAATGATGAAGAGATTGATGAAAAGGATGGGAAATATTGAGGTCATGAGATGAATGGGTGGTTGGGTGAGGCGGCGCGTGTGCTGAAAGAATGCGCACTGATTAGTGGTTTGCCTAAGGTTTGGTCGACGATATTGAATGGTGAGTGGCGCGGGTAATGAGAGAAATTGATCTGTTGTTAATTGTGTGTGTGTGACAATTTATGACGATATTTCGCTATACGGATTGATGATTCCAGCTATTGGGCTGATGGTTGTTGAAGAGTGTGGGGAGGCGTGTGAGTGGGATTTTTGGTGAATAACCTGCTACCATGAGCGAATCTGAGGTAGTCTAAAGATAGTGGGAGGTTGCCTTGGAGGGAGGGAGATCGCTGGTCAGGAGAGCGACGTGAGGACCTGCCAGTGGGATTGGTATTAGAAATTTCACAGGAGCACAGACATATGGCAATCGAGATAACGATGCCTCGCCTTTCGGACACGATGGAGGAAGGCACACTGGTCAAATGGCACGTGAGTGTCGGTGATAAGGTTGCATCAGGCGATCACCTTGCGGACGTTGAGACGG
This sequence comes from Planctomycetota bacterium, assembly GCA_016350165.1. Classification (GTDB taxonomy): domain Bacteria; phylum Planctomycetota; class Phycisphaerae; order Phycisphaerales; family Phycisphaeraceae; genus Poriferisphaera. Next base: position 2,839,714 of record CP066225.1, read on the forward strand.
ACAAGGCGACGATGGAATTGCAAGCTTTTGATGATGGCACGATTGCGAAGTTGGCGTTGCAGGATGGTCATACGGTGCCGGTTGGATCGTTGATTGCAGTGTTGGCTGAGGATGGTGAATCGGTTGAAGATGCGGCGGCATCGGCTGGTGGTTCAGCGTCTGCATCTGCGGCGGAAGCTCCTGCTGCTGGCGTAGCGGAAGCGGTTGGTGCGGCAGTACCTGCTGCGAGTGCTCCGGCTGGAGGTGGTGGTCGCGTGTCGCCGTTGGCGCGTAAGTTGGCGGTGGAACATGGCGTTGATCTTGCGGCGGTTGTTGGAACTGGGCCAGATGGGCGCATCATTAAAAGAGATATTTTAGCGGCAGCGAAGGGTGGCGCGAGTGCTGCTCCTGTGGCGGCTGCTCCTGCTCCTGTTGCTGCAACACCTGCAGCGACGATTGCATCGGTTGCATCTGAATTGAAGGCTGAGGAAGTTCAGCTGAACAATATGCGTAAGACGATTGCGAAGCGATTGGTTGAGTCGAAAACAACGATACCTCACTTCCAAGTGACGGTTGCGGTTGATATGGACCCGATACTCGAACTTCGTAAGACGCTTAATGCACAGTTGGAAACGCAGGGCGTGAAGCTTTCGGTGAACGACTTTATTGTTCGGGCATCGGCGCTTGCATTGGTGCAGCATCCAGTCGCTAACAGCTCATGGGCTGGCGATAAGATTATTAAGCATGGCACGGTGAATATTGGCGTTGCGGTTGCGTTGCCAGAAGAGCGCGGCGGCGGACTGATTGTGCCGACGCTTCGTGATGTGCATGTTAAGGGTATGCGTCAGATTAGTGCTGAGACGAAGACGCTTGCGAAGAAAGCTCGTGAAACTGGTCTTACACCTGAAGAAATGGGTGACGGCACGTTTACGATCTCGAACTTGGGTATGTACGGCGTTGAAGCATTTACAGCGATCATCAGCCCGCCACAGAGTGCGATTTTGGCTGTTGGTGGTGCAGTACAGAAGCCAGTGGTTAAGGATGGCGAGATCGTGATCGGCCATGTGATGAACGCAACGATTTCCGCAGACCACCGCGTGCTTGACGGGGCAGTTGCTGCGGAGTTCATGAACACGCTCAAGGGACTGCTTGAAAATCCAGCGGGTCTGCTTGTGTAATTGATTGAACAAGTGAACAAATGATTAAAGCTCGGAGCTTTTGGCTTCGGGCTTTTTTTGTTGATTGTGACTGATGGTGGAGTCGCTATGATGTGACTGATGCGACAGGCATCAGTGGGAGCAAATACTGCACGATTCGGTGGCAAAATCACCTCGCAATGTGATTCAGAATCCGGCTGAACATGCTCAATATTTATTAGCTATAAAAACATAACAGGGTTTATCTATGCGCACACCTAAAATGAAATTTGGCAGATCAGTTGCAGCGATTGTTACAGCAGCGGCGGCGATGAGTTGTTCGGCGAGTTTGTATGGGGGAGATTTGACGTTTACTACTGATTCTTCGTTAACTGTTTACATTGATGGTGAAATCAGTCCGTATGATACATACACAATAATTAATCCACCTGATCATCAGATGGTTTTTCTTGATAATAATAATGTGTACATGAATTCATTCGTTGGATATGAATTCGAAACAGAGACAGTTGGCAATAGTATGACTGTTATAGTTGTGCCTGTAGATTATACGGAAGTTACTTTGTTGGAGGCACGAAATAAGTCTATTGCTCAAGCGCTTAATAACGCACGATCTGGCACTAGTGAATTGGGAATACTGGCTAGTTCATTGGGCACGTTGGAGATAGGTGAATTCAATTCCGCTCTTCAAACTCTTTCCCAAAACAGCCTTGCAACCCAAACCACGATTGCGTCAAACATCAGCACAAACAACGCAGGTATGATGCACTTCCGTGCGAACAATCCGACGGCTGGGGTGAACCTTTCAGCGAATGCAGTGTCATCGGATCGGTTGGCTCGTGACTTTGAGGATGAGTCGTTTAACTATGCGACATTCCTGCAAGATGAGGAAGCGATTAATAATGATGAGATGACTGGTTCGCCGATTTTTGACTGGTTCTCTGATAGCGAGGCTGGGGTTTATTTGTTGACGGGTTATACGCAGACCGATGTTGATGCGACGTCGAATCATGTGGGTTCTGATTCCAAACAGATGGATATTTTGTTCGGTGGTGACTTCCTGTATAACGAAAATCTGCGACTTGGTGGTGCGATTGGTTATGCTGCGATTGAGTCGGATGCGGAGTTGGATCTTGGCAGTACGGATGTTGATGCGATCAGTTTGTTGAGTTATGCGAACTACCATGTGACGCCGAAGCTGCGTTTGGATGCGTCGGCTGGTGTGACGTTCAGTCAATATGATATTGAGCGTAACATTTATATTGGTAGTACAAAATCAACAGCGACTGCTGAAACAGATGCACGGCAGTATACGCTTGAGGTTGGTGCGAATTATTTGATTGATGAGTTGCCGATTGCCAATCTGACGGTGTCGCCGTTTGGATACTTGCGTTATAGCAAGGTGACGATCGATGGTTATAGTGAGTCGGGAGCTGGTGCTGCGAATCAGAAGGTTGGAGAGCAGGATGAGATATCGTTTGTGAGTTCGTTGGGTGCGCTTTTGAGTTATAAGTTTGAGTATGGTGAGAGTGTGATTGAGCCGTTTGTATCGGCGAGCTATGAACATGAGTTTGATGATGGTGGTCGTGAGGTAAAGGTCGCGTTTACGGCTGATCCGTCGAATCCATTCAAGGCGACGGTTGATGGGTTGGATGAGAATTATTACACGGTGTCGGTAGGCTCGTTGTTCACTTTAGGTGAGCGAATGGTGGGACAGGTGAACTATGAGACGTCGCTGGGGAATGATGATTATGATTCGCAGCGTATCTCGGCTGGTCTGCGGTTGAATTTCTAAGAAGTGGCATATATTGACGTTAGAGAGCCCGATGCGGAAGTGTCGGGCTTATTTTATTGGGGTGCTGACGCGATTTTTTGAGCGATTTGAATTACAATTGCCTTGTCCCGTCGAAAGCGACGATGTGGCTGTGATAAACCATAAAGAGTGAGCAAAAAATCATGATGAACCTCATGAATCTTGAACAGTTGATTGCGAACGTGCCCGATTATCCAAAGCCAGGTGTGCAGTTTAAGGACATCACACCGTTGCTGGGCGATCCGGCTGGTTTGGCGATGGCTGTGGAGATGATGGCATCGCCGTTCCGTGGCAAGGGGATTGAGGTGGTATGTGGTGCTGAGTCACGTGGGTTCATTTTTGGGACAGCGATAGCTCAGGCGTTGTCGGCAGGTTTTTGTCCGATTCGTAAGCCGAATAAATTGCCACGTGATACGGCGGCGATATCGTATGATTTGGAATATGGCACGGATACGCTTGAGATTCATAAAGATGCAATTCAGCCTGGACAGAAAGTTTTGATGGTGGATGACCTGCTTGCAACAGGTGGTACGATGAAAGCTTGTTGTGATTTGGTTGATGGTTTGGGTGGTGATATTGCTGGGGTGACGGTTTTAATTGAGTTGAAGTTTCTTGAAGGTCGTAAGGTATTGAAGCCTTATGATAATATTCATCCTGTACTTCAGTACTAATCGTTGAATAGATAGACAGGAACACAACAGCTAGCCCCTTCAGCACACGCACAGGATCAATGGCATGACAAAGACTGGACGTCAGGCACAAGGTGAAGTCGGTTCACTGACGTCATACTGGGAACGCACACAGTGGCCATTCCAGGGACTCATCTTCCTTCTTCCGCTCATTCTTTTGTATGAAATCGGAACGATTCTGTATATCCGCAGTTATGGTGAAAATCTCCCAAACCTGCGCGCAGAACGTTTGTTATCCGAATTTTTTAATCTCTTTGGTGTGTCTGGTGTTTACCTTCCGGGCTTGATTCTGGTTGTCGTACTTTTCTGTTGGCATCTGGTTCGCCGCGATCCGTGGAAGCCTGAGCCGAAGCTTTACTTTTTTATGTATGGCGAAGCGATTCTGCTGACGATACCTTTGCTTGTTTTTGCAGCGATTTTTATGCGTGAACAAAATATGGTTCAGGCGATGGCGTTAGCGCAGGCTACGACTGAGAATGTTGCACAAAACACTATAAATGTAGCACAAACGTGGCAGGCGGGGATGTTGCTTTCGATTGGTGCGGGTATTTATGAAGAGCTTGTGTATCGTTTGATTTTGATTGCAATGATTCACGCATTGCTTGTTGATTTGCTTGCGTTGCCGCCGTTTGTTGGGGCGATTGGTGCAGTGCTTGGGTCATCACTGGCTTTTGCTTGGATACATCCGACTGCGACATCTCTCGGCATCTTTAGCTTTTATACTGCGGCTGGCGTTTACTTTGCAATGATTTATCTCTCACGTGGATTCGGAATTGTTGTTGCGACGCATGTGCTTTATGACATCATTGCAGTCTCATCAGTGTATTTCTACAACATGATGGGTGATTGATGTAAACGCATTAATCATGCTTAGTACACCATTCAAATAACGCGATCCACTCTGCACGCTGAATTGCGATCAGCGTTGCATCTTTGTTGTCGTGTCGATAATTTTGTTCAACCAGATCAACGAATAATTGCGGTTTGTAAGTTGTAATCTCGTTATCAGGCATATCAATTTGCTTCATGGCTGGATGCTGATTTGTGCGACGATACCAGTAGTTAGAATTCCAGAACTCACCTTCACGTCTATGCATGATTGCGTGCCAAAACGAGCCAGTTGCTGTTTCAATGCTTTGGCTGATTGTGTGTGATCGATCAAGTTCATCGACGTACAGCCAAATGCCTGTAGCGAGTTCAGGCTTGCCTTTCAGGTTTGGTTCATTCAGAACACGTTCGACGAGTTTGATTAGCTCATGATCTGCGTGCTCGTCTTTGTGCACCACTAAATTGGTCATGGCCTGATGCAATGGGAGCATTTTGAAAACAGGGTCAAACAGCTTCTGATAGGGTTTCGCAATCCGTAAACTCATCGTTAACCTCTAAAAAGTCTCGACAGTCATCTGAACAGCTATTACATGATTCTAAACTGTATTATGAGCTAGATTCAATCGATATTTTCCCATCGCCAGCCTAGCACGACGATCCAATCTCATGATCCATTGGCTCCTCGCCCGTTGATCCACTAACATGATGGTGGAGATAACGCATGAACGATTCACAAAACTCAGAACAGAATAAGTCCACAAATATCACTTGGCATAAGGGTGCGATTACGCGCGATGACCGTCACGCTAATCTTGGCCAAAAGGGATGTACGCTTTGGTTCACCGGCCTCTCAGGTTCAGGTAAATCGACCATTGCTTCAGCACTTGAGAAGGCGCTTATCAAGGAAGGTCATCACGCTTATCGGCTCGATGGTGATAACATCAGGCATGGGTTGAACAGCAATCTTGGTTTTTCGCCTGAAGACCGTGATGAGAATATTCGCCGTATTGGTGAGGTTACAAAACTTTTTGCTGATGCTGGCATGATCAGTATTACATCATTCATTTCGCCTTATCGTGAAACACGTGACAAGATCCGAAAGCTTCATGAAGAAACGGGCATTCCATTCTTCGAAGTGCATATTGATGTACCACTTGGTATTGCAGAATCACGTGATCCAAAAGGTCTGTATAAAAAAGCTCGTGCAGGTGAGATCAAAGATTTCACAGGTATTCACCAGGAATTTGAAGCGCCGATTAAGCCAGACCTTCTGCTAAAAACACATGAGATGAAGGTGCATCAAAGTATTACAGCGCTACTTGAATTGCTTCGTGAAAACAATATTCTGAAGCCATAACCTACGGATAAATAAGAATGAGCCACACGCCTGTGACTCATTCTTTCCCCGCCCTAATCATCAGTTAGTGTATCATTATCTATTAGCTTGCGATCTTGAATTTCTCAACCAAGGTTTCTAAAGCTTCTGCGCGTGAGGCGAGATTACGTCCCGCTGATGCTGCTTGTTCTGTGGCATCCTCAGACTGTTTTGTAACTTGATTGATTGACTCAACTGCGCGAGCAATTTGTTCAGAAGCTTTGGCTTGTTGTTCTGCCGCGGTCGCGATGCCTTCAACTTTTACTGCGACCATATCTGCAGACTGAACAATTTCTTCAAGATATTCACCAGCTTCACTTACATGTGTGACGCCAACTTCAACACGTTCGCAGCCTTCATTCATGAGTTCAACCGCATCAGCCGTTTCTTTTTGCATGGTCTTAATTGACTGGGCAATTTGATCTGTCGCTTTGGTGGTACGGTCAGCCAAGCTTCTTACTTCATCAGCTACGACGGCAAAACCACGGCCATATTCACCTGCTCTTGCAGCTTCAATTGCAGCGTTCAATGCTAGTAAGTTCGTTTGGTCTGCAATTTCATTAATAAAGGTTAGGATCTCGCTGATTTGTTGGCCACGCTCACCCAATTGATTCACGGAATCAGCTCCTCGGCTAACCGATGACGAAACCTCATGGATATCATCGATCGTTTGCTTCACTGCTGCCCCACCTTGATTTGCCACTTCACCAGAACGTTTTGCTTCAATTGTTGCGTCATGACTTTGTGTCGCAACTTCCTCAACAGAAACGGACATTTCTTCAACAGCACTTGCTGTCTGTTCAATCTGTCTTGATTGCTCACGCATACCCTCAGCAATATCACGGCTCGTCGTTGCAACTTCCTCAGCTGCACACGCAACTTCATGAGACGATTCGCCAACCTTTGTAATTACGTGGCTAATCTCGTCTGCAAACACATTGTAACTTTGACGTAGTGCACCTATTTCATCACCACGTATATCTTCAAAGCGATAGGTCATGTCGCCGTCAGCCATTTTCTCCATCGCGTGAACGACTTCACCAATTGGTTTTTTAATCATCGCACGTAACAGCCAACTCGCCATCACAATACTAACGATCATGGTTAAACCACAGATGACCAGTGTTGCATATTGAATCTGTTTTCGATAGCCGACATATTCACCGCGATCTTTAACGATTTCTAATACACCAACTGTTTCGCCTTGATAATCTGTTACTAAAGCAGTTTTTACTGCTAAATATTGACCAGATTTTTTAAGGTCATGTACAGAATCATCGCCTGCCAATGCGTTGATTAGATCGTCATTGCTCAGCAAACTTTCACTGCCATGTGTTGAAGCGAACTGTTTAACGCCTTCACCATCTTTGATATACATCGCGATATCCATACCGCTTTCATCTTTCATCGTATCAAAGAAACTCTGGTCAATCGACATGCCAAATTCAACCGTACCGAGATGTTTGTCATCATAATACATCGGCACGACGCCACGAATGCCCAGACCCGCAATACCTTTTTCCAAGCCGCTAATCGGTTTCTTAGATTCATTTGCACGTACGACAGTTTTACGGAATCCTGAGAGGTCGTCACCGAATTTTTTGGGTTTATGTATGCGAACAAAGCTCTCAGCTGGTGGTAAGTGGAATTGAAATTGCCTGACGCCGTAAACTTCTTTCATGCGCTTGAAAGATTCGCCGTACATATCAAGCAGTGCATCACGATCTTTAGCAGCAAACAATTTTTGGGCATGCTCATTACCTGCGACAACTTCAGCAAGTGAAACAGCTAAGCGTTCTTCAGCTCCAATTTTATTGAGTATCACATCTGCATGACCCTTCAACTCATTTTTTTCAGCAGCGGTGATCACATGGTCAAGACGATTCAATGTAAAGCCTGTTAGTGCTGCACCACCAATAAATAAAATTGCTGCAATACCAAGCAACAATTTTGTTTGCACAGACATACACTTGAACCCACAATTCGAGAAAATACGGTTGCCCACTTTCATGCTCCTGGATCGAATATCGTATACACATAAACGATGTACTTGATGCGTGCTTCGTTTACACGATTTGCTCTCATCTCTTGATTTGATACCGGAATAGATAGATCGCTATTTGGTACATATGAGATGTAATTAACTTGCCCACGATCCCACGCCCCAAACGACAACGACATTATATAAATGACATATTTGCCTGAATGATTTTTCGGGTACACTTTTAATGTACTTAAGAATGATTCTTCTATACGCGTATGTTTTTAGAAAAACTTATATAAGTTAAGCGCATACTGATACTTTAAGTATCGCATCAAAGAATACCTATATCCAAATTGTCGTTGTTAAAGTAATCTAACTTATGGATAGACCCATGCTCCAGCCAAGCCCGGCTTTTTCGCGCCGGTTACTTTTTCAAGCGTAGGAGAGATGCCATCTCGTGACATAGCACCGAGTACCGCAAATCCCATCGCTTCGCGTGCATCTGCTGGTATCCCCAACTCATCGCTTGTTTTAACGCGATATCGACCACCCCCTTCGATATCAGCTATAGATTTAATACGCTCCACTAAATAGCTGTTTTTCGCACCGCCGCCTCCGAGAATAACTTCAATTTCTTCGTTCGTTGCATTTTCGCTCTGATCAGATTCTATCACGCTGTTGACGACGACATGTGCGACTGCTTCTGTGGCTGTGGCAACCTTATCCGCATCATTCATTTCTCTTGGCCACATTCCCATTAACTGATCAAAGAATGCAGCATCAAAATCTTCACGCCCCAAAGTTGTTTTACCTTCAACTTTTAAATTGAACGCATCTTGTTTGAGTTGATCCCACAACCAATCAGTCGCTTTGCCGGACCTCGCAACCGCCCCATCTTTATCATAACCTAGCCCCATTAATCTAGAGATAACACCATCTATCAATAAGTTAGAAGGTCCTTTGTCGCCGCCAGTAATTCCGTTCATGACCTCATTTGCGTCACGGCCACTTGGGATAGTTGAGATATTGCAAATCCCACCTTGGTTGATGACATGCTTTCTCAAACCAAGCTTGCCATACAGAAACCAATCAGCTGCAGGTGTAATTGGTGCACCTTCGCCACCTGCAATCAAGTCAGCCTGACGCAAGTCATAACACACCGTTGTTTTGCATTTACGAACAATCGGCCAAGGATCGAATAACTGCCAACTCAATTTACCAATTTCATCTTCTGGTGCATGCCAAATCGTTTGGCCGTGACAAACTGCGAAGTCCAATTCTTTACCTTCTGGCAAATATTGTTTACACACTTTACTCACCGCTTGAGCATATAACTCCCCCAATCGTCTAGCCGCTCGCATGAATTCAATTGGTTTGTGTGTTTTTCCACCCGCCATTTCAGCGAGTACTTCAGCCAAATCTCCTAAGCTCATGCTCACCATCCCCACATATGTCGGTCGCATTTCCATACCCTTACCCTCAACATGTACCAAGGCAGCATCCAAACCATCCAAGCTTGTCCCTGTCATGCATCCGACGATATATCTGCTTTTTTTACTCATTTCAGAAGGATACGATATCCCGCACGACTTGCCCACCCCTTCCGCTGTTCTCAATATCTTTTTTTATCACCCCCACATCAATCCAAGCCATGTCACAATAATCGCTACATATTTCACCTATTCATTCACCCCATTTCACATTTCGATAACGTTTAAAGCAGCTTCACACGCAACGCTCGCAATATCCACTTCCCGATAACCAATTAAACCGGGTAGCAATATGTATAAGCTCGCTTTCCTAATTTCCGTTCTATCAGCTCTGTTAATACCTTTTACGATATTCGCACAGGATGCAGCAACGCAATTGCACACAGATAATGATCAGGCTCAAAAAATAGCAGATCGTATTCGCCGCAAGATCACATATCTTGAGAGAGGCAATCTAAATTTTAAATACACCAATCATTTTCTACGTAACGCGCAACCTGTCATGGATGTCAATACGACAGGCCACTACATAAGAAACAACAAAAAATACTTTATTTCATTCAGTATCCCCAATCAGAAATCACCCAATACGTATACACATGATGGCCAAATATACGAGTCACAAAATTATGATAACCCAACGGTCATGCAAACAAAGCAATGGCCAACTGAGAATGCACCATCATTCAGCTTAATTAGTTTCTTTGGACTCAATGAACTTCGTTGGCTTGGTGTTGCCCTCACTCACCCTAGCCACGCAATGGTTAAATCGTTTTCAAACGAAGGCAATATCTACACCATATTAATTGAACAAACTTTTATTGATGATAATCCTGGCAGACCAGTTATGGTCGAAACCGAGTATATATACGATGACGATTTGGTTGCTATTATTAGCTATTCACAAAAAAAAGAAAACAAGATCAATAGTAAAGGTGAATACACGGATTTCTATAAAACCAACGGAGATGGTTTATCGTTTAGTATTCCACTTACTGTGAAGATTATGTTGTTTGACGATGGTAAAATTACAGATGATCAGCAGCAAATTATTGAACGTGAATCGATCAATATCGGAAAAGTTGCTTCTAATTCAGAACTAAAAATAAAAACAACATCATCAACTCCCATATTCGATTTAGATACAGCTGCGTACAAACAAAATCCGCCCAAATCAAATGATGACATCGTAAACGGTTTAGATGTTGAGCAGATCGTGAAGTTGATACAAGATAAGCTTTCACATCTCAACAGTATTGAGTTTGATTACACAACGACGAACTATGCAACAGAGAATAAAAACGCAAGTGCCAAATTGAAGCCGTTAACTGGTATGTACATTGTGAATGGTACGATGATTTATAATCGCTCAGCAATCGATAATGGCAGCGATGCAAGTATTTATGCATACGATAACAACTTCAGCCAATACGGCGATAAAAAACACGGCAGTATCTCATTCAGCAAAGATTACAACGCATTCTATCGAAGCGGTCTTGATGGAATACTTGGTTTGGATATTTTGCGTAAGCTTGTAACGCAGCTTTACAAGCTCAATGGTTGGGAAATTGCAGCTATAAACAAAGATTCTAATAACACATACACGATGAAATTTGAAAGAAAGCGTTACGATTTTCCATATGAATTATGGACGAATTTTTCTGAGACAATTCAGTTTAACACCGAACACGTTCTTGTAACTAAAGCGCAGTACTTTCTCGATAAAGCGCAACTCGGAACGTTTACAGTCGATAAAACTGCAGTAGTTAAAGATCACAAAGGTCATTCGATAACATTTCCTGTTCAATCTAAGAAGAATTATGCAGGCATGTCTTTGCCGCAAACTTTCACGATTATTCCAAGTTCAATTATCATTGGGCGTAACTATCCGATCTCGCAATTTCAGTTGCCGTTCAATAAAAAATCACGCCTCTTTGATTTGGATGCACCAGACTATGGCAAAGTCGATACCCCTGCGCCTCACGTTACCGCCCCAGTTCCAGAAACAGCCAGTGTGTCTCCAGCTTTACGTGATTACATCAACGATAATGTGCAAGCTTCAACCCCTTGGCAGAATCTCATGCTTTTTGGTTTGTTCATTGCTATCGTGCTTGCGGTAATTATTGTCCCCAGAGTGCGTCATTGATGATCTGTGAATAAAAACAACCCGACTCAAATGAATCGGGTTGCTATTACTAATCGTTGATTAGGTGATGCCAAAATTTATTGACTGCGATAGTTCGTCGGGCTTACACCCACCAAGCGGTGGAATGTTGCTGTAAAGTGACCGTGACTGCTGAAACCTGCAGCTGTCGCAACTTCACCAACTGGCACGCGTGTCGCACGAAGCATCCACTTCGCAATCTGCAACTGCATACGCAGCAGGTAATGCTTCGGACTCAAGCCAACCTGACGTGAGAACAAGCGGTGGAAGTGGAACGGACTTGTGTAAACACTCTCCGCAACTTCACTCAAACTTGGGCTCTTTGCAAAATTGTCGGTCAGGAACGCAACTGCCTGTGCAATACGTTCGTCTTCCAACAAACCAACTGCCGGTACGTCATTCTCTCCAACCGGGCGGCATTCAACATAAAGATGATTTCTGCCACTACCTGTAACACCACCCTTGCGGATACGCATCCAGGTTGCAACGCCTTCCATGTCTAACACGACATCATGCATTGCATCGTCATCGAGATCTGACCATCGCTGCTTGATCACAGCCGGCAAAAGCTCACAGATCTGTTCCAGCAACTCAGGACGCTGCTTGAACTTCACTTCACTACGCGGGTCTGCTAACAAAAGCCTGTTGTCACCATCGAGAATCAGACGCCCCATCTCCGATTCAGCAACGTGTGCAAATTCAACTTTCATTAACTGAAGAAGTAACCCTGCAACTTGTGATTCAGCTTCATCGTAACCGCGATCTTTGCGGCCGACTGCTAAAAACCACATCACTTGGCCGTCTAACGAAGCCGGTAACATGTGAACCGTCGTGTTTAAGCCTTCAGGCAACGCACCGCATGCCGCGATCTGCCCAGAGGCCTCACCACTTTTCTTCGCTTCCTTGAACAGATCGTCGATCACCAGAGCTTGTTCGCTCCAGTTCGCCAACGCTTCACCTGATGTTCCTTCTGCTACCAGAATCGCATCAGGCTTCACCGTACGAACATCCACGACGCCCAACACAAATGCGTCCCATGTCAGATGCTCTTTAACCTGTTCCAGGAATTCGACCGGCGAAGTCAACCAGGGTACAACCCACCCGCTTGATACGTCACCAATCTTTGAAAACACCTCAGCGCTCCAAATATGTAATCAGTACCCAAATAGGGCAAATACATATCTCCCTTTCGGTGACTACTTAAACCAAAAGGAGATTTACATCTCAACTCACTTAATAATATGACCCTAGGAATGAGGGTTAATACTAATAAGAATAGCGAGATTACACAACCAATTTTAGTGATCTGCCTACGACCCCGAATAGCAGATCAGTGAAATCAGGTTACCCTTTTTGCTTTAAAATGCAATCCAATAGTTCGAAAGCTGTTAATCTGGGCAATATTATGACCCGGATATAGCACTCGATGGCTGCTCTAAGTGCCACTCCAGCTTGCCTTTATGGCAATCGATGTGGGCCATGAAAAACTCCCCGCGAAATCTCCAAAACAGTGGCCAAATCACCTCTCTGTCTGTTTCCGGGATCGAAAGGTCTTTAATTTCCTCAGGCTTTACCCAATCCAGTGTTCCCTCATCAAATGTCGTTCGCTCCACCTTCACCGGATGTTTTACCTCATACAAAAACATCAGCCAATGCATTCGATCATCAAACCCTGCCTCAGAAACAATACCCGTTAAATGCAGATCCTCAGCCTTAAGCTTCAAGCCCACTTCCTCGTGGATCTCTCGCAACGCGCATGACGTTGGCGACTCACCCACCGTTTGCTCCAGCTTTCCACCCGGGGGCGAATACAAATGCTGATTTGGTGGCTTACGTCTATGCAACAACAACACATTCCCCGCCTCATCAAACATATAGCACAACGTCGCAATCTTGTACGGCAATTCAATCCGCATTCCGTTTAACTCCATCTCATCATTTATTTCTCAGGCCCATCCACAATACACCACACTCATCAACCCCACAAACTTCTCGATTTCTAAGTCACTTGTCGTTTTAATTTATACATAACAATCCTATGCATAAGACGTAGTGCTATCCCTTGATCTTCATCATATGCGCAAACAAAAAGCCGAGTATAACCTCGGCTTTTTTTAACTCGTGATGTTTATTATTAGCGTAGTTCAGGATAGCCTGAAGGACGATAGAACGAAGAGTGCCCATCGTTTGCTCTTGCAGCTTTTGCAGTTTCGGAATCAAAGAAGTAATCAATAAAATCAAGATCAGCATTATTAATTGATTCGAATGAAACACCTTCAGCATGGCCGTCAATAAAGACCATATTCGCAGTGTGACTTGGATGGCGATAAGCTACAATTCCTGACCATTTGTCATCATAATCATAATCTTCAGTTACATACTTAGCATGAGCTGCTGGACGAATCGCATCACGTAAACCATCAGTCATGAAAACCAGTTGTGAAGATCTTTTAATAGAATCCAACTTTTGTGAACCAATGATCAAGCAATTGCTAGTTGACGCGTTGTAATGGACATAATCTTCCTGCGCAAAGCCAAAGGCACCATTAGCTTCATATCGAATCCAATAATCATAATTGTTCATTGAATATGACCAATACAAGCGGCCTTCACCTGTTAGGTCTAATGCTTTTGATGAATCTGGGCAAGTAAATTCATCTGTCCAGCCAACAGAAGCCACGCCATTAATAACATTGTCTTTAGAGTAGCCAGCACCTGATGCCATGTAGTTGGCAAAAGCTTTATTCAAAATCCAACGCTGATTAATGTAATCAATGCCGTCGTGAATTGTCCACCTTGAACTTACTGGCACCATCCAGTTATTGTTGTCATTGGCATACATATGATTCGCATAGCCAAATTGGCGTACCAGTGCTTTACACTGAATTGACTTTGCCGTACTTCTCGCCGCTCCCAGAGCTGGCAACAAAATACCTACAAGCAAAGCAATGATTGAGATGACTACCAGAAGTTCAATAAGCGTGAAACCACGTGATCGTAAGCGAATTGATTGCATCAACATGAATATTCCCTTTTCGTTAATTTCTAAGGCGAATTGCAGAACTAAGCAGAAGGGGCATAGCCCACCCAAGGCTTTCCAGAATTTGTTAGATCAACAGTAAATGAATTTAAACAATCGAATATGTGAAAATGTTAGACGTGCAGCGAACTAATGCACAACAAAGCAACAGTTGCTCAATTATATTAAACGTGCCTATGCACATTGTCAATAGATCAATTAGGTAATTTCTCGAATATTGCGAACATGCTCAAACCATATCTATTCGATTTTGATCTCTCTTTATCTTAATTTGCATAGCACATATCGTTCTTCTTAAACATATATCACCTCAATGCAGATTGAAATAAATACCTCTAAAAATACCTTATATATAGTACTTTTAAACATTTCAGGATTTGTGGTAAAAGTGCATTGAGTTATTTGTGATAACGGCACCTAAATTGCATGACGCCAACCACTAACAAGGATCTCATACAGCTTTAACAGGTTGTAAATTGTCATGGAAACACTCGTATTAAGCTTTAAAACGATATGCAACTAGGCACATTAGGCACGCGTTTATATGAGGCTTCAGCTTGCTTTATGTTGTTGTACCACCCTTCATCGTTGGGTAAATGTACAAATAATCGTTGACATAAAACGCTAAATCGATAAATTGCAATTGTGAGCAAAAGTTGCACAGCTTCCATTGGCTCCGAAATATGCTTCGGAGTAAAGCGTTAGTTCAGAAACATATCTTCGTCCGGGATAATCTGCTGACCAATTAATTGGTGGAACACAATTCGCAACGACCGCTCCATCTGCCTGATCTATAAACCGAATATCGGATTGGCTAGCCTTAGCGATCTGGGTTGTTCTGCCTACGCCTAGCTTGTCGACGGGTGTGTTGAATTCTTTCTTTCACAGTAAAGGAACTTGTCATAATGTTACATAGTAAAAAATTAAAACTTGAAGCATTTACACTGATCGAATTATTAGTAGTCATATCAATCATTGCATTGTTAATCGGTATTCTGCTTCCAGCTCTGGGTGCAGCTAGGCAATCTGCCAATGCGCTCAAATGCAAAAGCATGCTCAGGCAATTTGGTTTAGCCAACCATATGTACGCAAATGACAACAAGGATCAGACCGTCCCCATCGGTAGTGGTTCTGGTAACGATGTTTATGGCATCCCATGGGAAGATTACCGCTGGTACCGCAATCAAGCTTTCGCAAAGTATGTCGCTTCAGAAGCAGCAGTCTCATGGAGCGGCGGTTGGCCCAAAGAATTCTTCTGTCCCGATGCAGATTTAGCCTACGAAACACACGTCATCATGGCTTCCTACGGCGGCAACGTTCAACGTTACTGGGATGTCGCGATGTTTGATGACTCCACACACTGGGGCGCAAAGCTCAAAGGCTCATACAAGCTTGCAAGTATCCTCGACCCGACCAGCCTCTCATTCATGGCCGACAGCATCGGCGACTCATACATCCGCCAGCAAACTGACACATACACCGACGAATCATCCTCACCCTGGGGGGCCGTCGCATATCGCCATCCCGGCGAAACCACCAACATGGTCTTCTTCGACGGCCACGCCGAAGCCGTCTCACGCGATATCCTCGCCACCACTCCAAAAGACTATCTCTGCGATCTCAACTATCGTAAAGAGTGGCCCAACTAATCTTCTTTCTGAACCAAACAAAAAAGCCGAGCATCATACTCGGCTTTTTTCATTTTATTTTATGACCGTCACAATCTAGTGAGGCACTTCCTTCACAGCATTCCTGTTCCAGGCTGGCACCTTGATCGTAATCGGCGACTCATCTTCAATCACCGTCTGACATGACAAACGCGAATTGATCTGAATCCCCGGTGCTTCTTCAACACGGTCCAGTTCATCATCTTCAGGCTCATTGCACGCGTCCTCGCCAACCTCAAGATACACATGACACGTGGAGCACGCACATACACCACCACACGCATGCTCAATATTGATCCCATTTTCGAGTGCAATTTCCAAAATATTCTCACCCACCGCACCCAGACACTCAACCGTCCCCTTCGACGCATCGCCTGTCAGCGACTCAGGATCTTCCAAAATAAACGTCACAGGCACTGTCTTTGGCCCATGATCATGATCTGATGCTTTCATATGCATTGCAAAAAATTCCTATCTACTAAAACTACGCTTCGTACCCAAAGTATAGCTTTGCATCTGTTAAATCGTCATTTCCCCATTTTGATTCCCATTTTATCCTCTTTCCGCCTCGTGAACGAATTCCTGCCTCGCTCCTCTCTTACTCGCATCACCCGACTTCTTACTCCGATGATCCATACCTTCTCAATCCCATTAAAAAAACCAAGACCTCTCAGCCTCAGCTTCATTAATCGCTCATTCTATACCCACCTTCAACCAGCCAACCTTCGTCGCAGCAATCCCAACATCCCCAATCCCATCAGCCCCAGCCCACTCATTGGCTCCGGTATCACCGTCGCTGTAAAGATTCCCGAACTCCCATCCGTAAAGTTCACGCCAAACGCAAACAGATTCTTCTCATTCAAATCCATCACGTTGTAATCAAACGATTCAATCACCTTCATCTCCACCTCACCATCAACCGTAACTCCCAAATCCATTCCCTCATACGCAACCAGATCCATCGCCCCTTTCTCATGCCAACTATACAACGCCTCGATCATCGGCTCCGTGCCATGCGTCAGCTTCACAAAGAACGCTGCAATCCCACGATCATTCAACTGAAACTGCTCCTGATCTCGCCACACACCTTCGCCCGTCGAGTAACCATACTTATAACCAAGCTCCTCCAAACCCATCGCAACATCACCATCTACATAAACTCTCTCGTACCCATCCGCATCACCAAAATACAACTCATGGGGCGGCTGATTCAAATCATCATGCGCCATAAACAAAAACTGATCTTCATTGTTCAGCACATCAACCGAATACACATACCCAAACTCGCCACCATTCGCAGCATCATACATATAAGAAGACGCATATAACGATAACTCCCCATCCTTATACAAATACAACGCAGGCGCACTGTTATTAAAACTCGTCTCAAGATACATCGTGATCAACGCCGTATTATTATCATTAAACGACATCCCCGTTCGATGTTTCGGCCCCGTCTGATATTTCGCATCAGCAATACCAAACGCATCATCACCCGCGAGCATCAATCGTTTTACTTCATCATTCACCGCATCATAATATGACACTGTCGCATTATACGTACCGCTCGTTCCCGCCTTCATCGGGCCACTACTTGCAAACACTGCATTACCATTCGCATTCACATTAAACTTAAACGGCTCATAAGCATTCGCATTAAACGGACCCTCCGCACCGTCACCCTCAACAAATACTCCCCTCCCACTTTCACCAACAAACTCATATAACCCTTGTTTTGCAGTACTCTCATCACGCTTAATCGTACTCGAAAATGAAATTCGATCATTCTCCGTCAGATTCAAATAATCCAAAGGCGAGAACCTATCAAAAACATAAGGCTCCCCATCAACAACCCATCCCTCAGGCACCACAACATCCGCATCATCTCCACTCTTCGCAAGCACCTGCTTCTGCAAGCTATTCGCATTAACCTTAACAACCTCAAACGACGAATTACTCGAAGCGTACATCCAACCGTCTTGCCAGTACTCCTTCACCTTCACATACGCAATCGTACCCCGATCATTAATCTGCGTACGATACTGCGGCGGTGCAAGCACATTCCCATACTTCTGATGTCGTATCAACCAAGCATGATCCGCACTCGTCGCATCAAGCATATGCCGCGTCCCTGAACCATCAACATAATAATTTGCATACCCAACCGATTGATCATTCACATCATCATCAATCGTTGATTGAAAAACAATCTGTCCTCGATTATTTAAATCAACTCGATCAAAACCTTGAAATGTTTGGCCGCCCAAACCACTCGCCTCACCCGTAACCACAACCGTATTGATTGGCGAAGCATAAGCACTAGCCGTCATCACAACCGACAACAGCGTAGCCGTTCCATAATCAAAACGAACCATCGACATGCCATTCCCCTCAAATACCTATTCTTAATCGCATGAATCAGAGCGAATACGACCTCTATTCATTTGCTCGACAATCGGGAAATTGCAATCCAATGTTTTTCGCAAATTCGTTACAAATAGAAAAAGCTGCAAACTAAACCAGCTTGCAGCTTTCCATATTTATCATTTTATTTCGACGGTACTTAGCTTGCGCGCTTACGACGCATCAATCCCACCGCACCAACACTCAGTAACATCAACCCACTTGCTGGCTCAGGAATCACAGTCGTAAATATCCCAGAACTGCCATCTTCAAAGTTCAGTCCAAAAGCAAGCAGATCCTGATTATTCAAGTCAATCGAATCATAGCCGAATGTATCGATGGTTTTGGTTAGTATTGCATCTCCAACTGCAATTTCAATTTCCATACCTTCATACGCGATTAATTCCAATCCCCCATTCGCATCGCGGCTATACATCGCATGAATGATATTGTTCTCGTCATTAATTAGACTCATATAAAACACCATCATGCCATTATCATTCAGGCGTATAAAATCCTGCTCCCGCCAGCTTCTTTCAAAAGGAACTTCATAATACTTGTATCCTATACTACTAAAACCAAATGCTTCGTCACCGATAGCAGCTACTTGCTCATATCCCGTTTCATCAGCTATATACAAGCTTAGCTTCGAAGCATTGGTGTCATTCAAACCTAAAAAAGCAAATTGATCATTCTGATTATGTGCAACCGGCGCCGTTAGTGCTATAAAATCACTATCAATATCATCTAAATATGAAGCTGTAGCAATCGTGATGAGTTCCTCATTCTTGTACATATATAATCCGTAACCTGCATAAGAACCATTTGTCCCATCTTGTATTGTATATTGCAAAATCATCGTGCCATTATCATTGATCACCGGCCCTTCATAACCACGGAATCCCGAATCCAATTCATGTCCTTCAGGAAAACTAGGTGCCGGATCACCCGCACGTGTAATCGCATTTAAGTTTTTGCTTACATGATCAACAACTGTAACATTTGCTCGCCATGTACCGTAAGGCCCAGGAAAATCATGTGTAAGTATTACATCCCCGTCATTGTTCGCGTTGATTATGTATGGGAAATCATGACGAAGAACAAAGCCTTCAATATTACCAGCATTCCCATTTGATGCTGCAGGATCTCCTTCATAAAACACTTTCTCTATCCCACTACCCGTGCTACGAAGAATCCCCATTTTGTTACTGCCCTCATCATTGACAAGCTGAGGTGTATATAAAACATCGTTGTTATGCAGTAACCTAAACAAGCCAGCGATGCTGTATTCACCAATCGTAAATTGACCGTTTGAGTCTGGTGCAGCTCCCGAATTGCCACTAGCAATAACTATGCTACTCGCATCCGAAACGGTTTTTCTTTTAACTTCAAATGCTGCCGTCGAGTCAAAATTTTTCTGGTTACCGTTCCATGCTTCCGTAAGCTTTATATATGCGATCGTACCATGATCATTAATTTGACTTTGATAGAGTGGCAAAGCATACGAGTGGTCATACAGCCCTGAGCCCGACAGCGGTGTTGTTGTCATAAACCAATCCGCATTATTCGTATCAAAATCGATCAGCTGCTTCTGCCCGTTCGCATCAACATAAAAGTTCACATACGTCTTCATATCATCCGCAGCACTATCATCCGCAATCGCTTGGAAAACCATCTGCCCATGATTATTCAAATCAATACGATCAAACATTTCGAATGTTGTTGCACCAACACCAGCATCATCACCCGTCATCACAATTGTGTTGAATGGTGACGCGTGGATACCAGTAGACAGCACTGCAGATAATAATGCAGCAGTAGCGAAAGAAACACGAGCAATTGACATATACTTACCCTCGGAAAATAGAGATTTTTTTTTAATGAACTTAACCCAGAATCTTGAATACGTATTATAAATAATTGCTGCCTCAATGCTAGAAAATACCTGCGAAAGAACAGCTCTGTTAAAATAGATAAAGCCGCAAGTCGTTAACCAACTCGCGGCTTCTTTCGTCTTCATTTATTCAGTAGCGTCTAACTTCTGATTAGTCTTCCAGTGTCGTCGGATCAGGACGGAACAACTTCGTATCCAATGCCCAGATCTTCTCAGTGAAGTTACCCGCACCCGGTGCTGGCTTGCTGTCTTCATCACGGGTTTCAGATACCGCCATGTTCATCTTCGCATCAAGATTATCAATATGCGAAATCAGAATCGCTTCAGGTGAAGCAGGCACCTTCAACGCGCCAAACTCAGGCACGCCGTGGTGTGACAGAATAATGTGATGCAGAATATTTCTGATCGCCATCGGTACCTTCACCGGTGAAGGATCTTCTGGATGTGTAGGCTCTGCCTGTACCGCATTGATCTTGTCCTGCAACATCAAAACGCCTTGACCAATATGACCCACCAACTGACCCGTGTCGGTGTATGAGAACCCAGCTTCCCATGACAGTTCCACACACTTGCCCAGATCGTGCAGGAACAGACCAAAGATCACAACGTCGCGATTCACATTCGGATACAGCGGCAAAATCGCCTCTGCCAAACGCATCGTCGAAAGTGTGTGCTCCAACAAGCCACCCAGATACGCATGATGCAAAATCTGCGCCGCTGGTGCATTACAGAACTTATCCATCAGCGGACCATCTGAAAGGTACTCATTGGCAATCGCAGCGATCGCGTCGTTCTCAAGTGAACCCAGCATCTTGAGAACTTCGCTGAACATTTCATCAATGTTGAACTTGGTTGTTGGAACCAACTGACGTAGCTCAGCATCCAATGGTGTGTGTGGGCGTATGTTCTGAATAATCAGTTGAATTTCACCCTGATATGGCTGCGTCTGCGCTTGAATGTAAACAAACCCATCCGTTGGAAGTGTGTTATACAACTCTTCAGTCGCATTCCACATACGCCCCGGCGTACGCCCGGTCTTGTCGGCAATCAGGCATTTCAAGAATGGTTTCCCATTCTTGGTCATACCCAGTTGGCAGTTCTGTACGGCGTAGACCCCTTCGACGTACTGATTTGCTGCCAAATTGTTAATACTCAATTGTTCCTGTTGCAATGTTCTATCCCTTAATGTTGACACGAGTTAAAAATGCCCCAGTGGGACGGATTATGTTACACCACGTGAGGTTAGGTGGCGAATAAAGTCTTTGTGGAACTGAGAATGTGGGGATTTGGACAAATTGGGCTACCCTGATAGTCGATATGCAACTTTTTTCGGTACGTAAAGGTGGATGATAAGTGGAGAAAATTGATATTTTACGCGGAAAATAAGGCTTTTCTGAGATTTTTGTGTGATCGCAAGATTTCGATGATATGTTTTTCAGCGGAAATGTTAACCGCGTTAAATATGTGTGCAGCGGTTAGATAGACTGTTCAGTCAATATGAGGGTGTCGCATTTGGATGCAGAAGATTCTTGTGGTAAAGCAGTTAGCAAATTGGTGCCCGCAAATAAAAACGAATGGTCGCGCAGTATGGATAAGTAAGCGAAATGGATTTGCCCCAAAACGTATCGGGTAACTATGTGGGGCATGGTTTGTGAGAAGATTTGGGTTAGCACGTTGTTGTTTTTCGCAGATTGCGTGGCAATTTTGGGGTGGGGTGATAGGTGGGGAGGTGTTATTTGGGGTGGTTCGGAAGCGGGGTTGGGTTGTGTGAGGCTGGGATGTTGGGGGTGCGGTGAGCTTGCGAGCGCGGGTGGGGCGGAAGTGTTGTGCGTGTAAGGTGATAGGGGCGGGGGGGTGTGTTACAATTTGAAGTTCTATGTGCGAAGCAAATAAGCCAAATCAGGTACGCGGTTGTGTGAGCCTGGCGATTGAAACGTCAGGGCGCACGGGTTGTATTGCGGTGGGAACGTGCGGTGAAGTGGGTGATGGTAGTGGCGGTAAGTTGTTATGTGTCAAAGAGTTGCCACGATCGAGAAGGCACAATATTGATTTGATTCAGAAGGTGGATGAGGTATTAGGCGAGTTAGGGGTTGTAAATTCTGATTTGAAAGAGATTTATGTTTCGACGGGGCCAGGCAGTTTTACGGGGTTGCGTATTGGGATAACGACGGCCAAGATACTTGCGATGGTGATGGGGGTGAAGCTGGTTGAGGTTCCGACGTTGGAAGTAGTGATGTGGAATGGGGTTACGGATGATCTTCAGTTAGAGGTGGGTGATCGGGTTGCGGCTTGCTTGAATCTTAAACGCGATACGGTCTATTGCGCGGTGTGGGAGAAGGTGAATCATGGGGGTGAGAATGGGGCGATGATGCGAAAAGTGGTGGACCCCGAACTCCGTGATATTGCGGATTTGGTTGAGGTTGCGGGTGAGAAGTTGCGCGTGGTTGTGGGCGAGGTTCTGCCTGAGGGAGCGGAAGCGACATTGGTTGAGCGGGGTGTGAAAGTTTTGAGTGGTGAGGAGGCAGTGGGACGTGCGGCGGTGACGTGGGAAGTGGGCAGGCGATTGGCGGGTGAAGGGAAGTATGTGGATGGTAAGGATTTGCGGGCTGCGTATATTCGTGAGCCTGAGGCGGTGACGTTGTGGAATATGCGACATGGGCCGGTGAAATGACCCTGTTAGTGCTTGATGCTAGTGCTTGTTGAGGGGGAGTGGGGTGAGGTTTAAGGGGTGATTGGGTTACTCAGAAATTTTGTTATTTGTGTGCGCGATTGGGTTGATGGCGAGGTGATTTTGCGCGCACGTTTAGAGGTGGGTTTTGAACGAAAATTCGAGTGCGTTTAGGTGATGGCCAATTGGTAAGTGGTTGTAGATGATGGGGATGCGAGCGTTTTGGATGTTTAGATTCGCATCAATGGGAATGGCTGAAAATGAGGGGTAAATGGCTAAAAACGTACAGAAACGGCGCGTTTTGGGTTGGAAATGGTGAGAAATGGGGTGAAAAACAAAGTTTGTTTATTTTCGTGCGCGCTTTTGGAAGTGAGCTACTGAAATAGCCGCTGATGTTAGACGTGGTGTCTATTTTTATGAATGTGTTATGGGTGGGCCCTCTACGAAGCCGGGCGGGCTATTGCGGGGTGAGTGAAGGATTTGGGTTGAAGATGGGATGGTGGCGCGAGGGGTGATGAGCGGGGGAGTGGTGAGGGAGGTGTTGTTTCACTAAAGCGTATCGTTGGTTGAAGTGTGGGTGATGTGGTGAGTTGTTTGGTGGTTATTCTGCGACTGCGATGTGTTTGCGCTTGTCGGTTCTGCTGATGCGTGCTTCTTTCATGAGTAGGCCGAGGATGCTGTAGCTGAGGTAATCTTTTGAGCCTCCGCCGTAGTCGGATTGTAGGCCGAGGTATTTTGCGGCGTCGGAGTTTTTGATACCGTTGGGATTGGCTTTTGCTAGTTCCATGACTGCATCTTTAAGAAGGTTTAAGCCCATTTGTGATTTTTCGTAGCAGCCGGTGGGGATGTTTATTTTGATGCGTTTATTGATGTTGTTTGGATTTGGTTTAACGCGGTTGGTGAGCATGCCGCCATGCTTGCGTATGCCGAAGGCGGAAATGAGTTCAGCTTCGAGTTTTAGAGATTGTTCTTCAGTGAGATTGTCGGCAAGAACAGTGTGCAGAACGCTGCGGTTGTCGTCATGAATTGCTTGGATGAGTTGGCCTTTTTCGGAATCGTCGATTTTGGTTTGATGTTCCCACGCACGGTTGCCAGTGCCTTTACCGATGTAGAAAGGTTTGGCTGGTTTTTCGCGTGGATCTTTTAAAGCGTAAACATAAAAAGGATTCTGAGGCATTTGATATCTCGATGTTATATGTGGTTTTGCTTACATGGTAATCAAGAAAGATGTAGTAGGAAAACGTTTGCTGTTCATGTGTTGTTTCACTCAAGCGTGTCGTTGGTATGTCGAGTCATGTCAGTGGTGGGGGATAGCGTTGGATATTTTATGAAAGTTTTATGTGAAGGTTGGGAAAGAGTGGGTTTGAATACGTCTTGTCTTTTGAGAGTCATTGGTTTTGGATTGTTAATGTGAATGAGGAAATGAGATGGCAGATGTTGAGCATACGTTGAAGATGGTTGAGCCTCGGGGTGAGATGGATTTGGGGAAGGGTGTTGCGGAGGTGGTGGAGATGTGGCCTGTGGAGGGGGGGAAGGATGATGTGTTGGTTTGGGTGAAGTCGAATCATGTGGATGTATGGGAGCTGGGGGTTTATTACTGGCCTGAGATATTGATGTTGGTGTTTGGGGTGTTGGGGTTTGTTTATGTTTTGGGGTGGTTGCGGAAGCGATGGAAGTTGATGGATGTGAAGGTGGGTGAGGTGTATTGCAAGGGTTGCGGGTATGTGGTGAATGGTGATGAGGAAGATGCGAAGTGTGCTGAGTGTGGGAAGCGGTTAAAGGGCGGGGTGTTGGTGAGAGGGAAATGGAAGGTGAGTCGGAAGAGTATGGCTTTGGGGGTGTTGGTTTTGTGGGGGATGTGTGGTGGTTTATTTTTGGGACAGGAGATTGCGAAGCGTAAGGCGGTGAATGGTGGGCAGACGAATATGTTTTATGGTGGCTGGAAATATAACAGTTGGTGGAGCGGTGTTGGGGTGAGAGACTGGGTGGATATGCCTGTGGGATGGATGTATGAATTTATGGTTGATTTGCCTGACAAGTGGCGGGGGGTGATTCAGTATGAGTGTAGTGAGGTGGGGTATGAGTTATGGGGGTTGAAGTTTGTTGAGGGTGAGGAGGGGGATGGTGGTGCGATTGAGAGGCGGGTGCTTGCGAAGAGTGGTGAGTTGGGAGGGTTTTCGAAGGAGATTGATGGGAGGGAGTGGCATGTGATTCAGGCGCCGAATGGTGGTGCTTGGCCTCAATGGTACCCAAGGGGGGATGGTGGTTTGGTTGGTTGGGGTGGGAAGTTGTATTGGTATGAAAAGTCTAACGGCAAGTTAGATGAGTTTGAGATGGGTGAGAGTGGGTTTGCGCCGACGCTTAATCGGTCGAGTCGGGTGTATGACATTGGCGATGATTTGGTTTTGATGCGATGTTCGGTGTATGAGGACCCTGATTACTTTGATGTGAAGGATAAAACGCGCGGTTATAACTTGTTTGATTTTGTGGCGATTGCAGATGTGAAGGAAAAGAAGGTGGTCTATGAGGAGCTGATGCTGACGGTGCGCAACGGTGAGAAAATGAAAGAGTCGAAATCAGAGCAAATGACGATTTTGCGCGGAGATGAGGTGTTGATCAAGGATTACGAGCTGGTGATTCATCATGGTGGAGAATACATGTATCGATGGCCTAGTGGCAGGGAGCAGATGGCGTCTTCTTTTGGTGATCATCAGGAAGCGTATGCGTGGACGCATGTGGTGGATGGTGAACGCGTTGCGTTAAAGAAGGAGCGGATGTATCGGTTGGGGCGTGATGCGAAGAAGGATATGAAGATTAATGGGAATAAGGGGGATGTGTTTGATTTTGGTGGTGGGAGAAAGGTGAGGTTGTTGGGTGATGGGGAGGCGGCAGATTATAAGGATGTAGATGGCAGGGAGACGTGGCCTTGGTATGTGGTTGTTGAGGTGAGTGATGAGGATGAGGGGAGGCGGGGTGTGAAGCTAAAGTTGGATGATAAGTGGGCTGGCTTGGGAAATGAGAGGGGGAGGAAGTTGGAGGTTGAGAAGGAGAAGGGGCGTGTGTGGTTGAGTGGGCATGGTTCGTGGACGGTTGTTTATAACAGCAGGACGAATAAGACGGTGGGATATATGCCGATGGAGGAAGGGAGGATTTCGGTGTTTGATTTGGGTGAGGAAGAGGAGGGTGATAATGATGAGTCTAATCGATGATTAGTTGACTGGGTCGGTGTAGTAGTAGAGGTTGTCTTGCCAATGGGTGGTGGTGAAGGGGAAGTTGAGTGATTGAGGGGATGTGTTGGGTGAGGTGATGAGGAAGCCGTTGTGGAAGTGGCCTGCGTGGAGAGGGAGGACGACGGCGATGGTGGTGTTGTTGATGTCGAAGATGGGGTCCCAGCCTGTGAAGTTGAGGTCTTTGAGTTTGATGGGAAGCGGCGGAAAGTTGGCGAGTTGGTTGCGGTCTTTGCCGAGCTGATTGTTGGCGAAGTCGGTGATGAGGGTCATGTCGTTGGGTGTTAGGCGAGCGCGGAGTTGATCTTGTGTTTCGATTCTCTGTTGAAGCAGTGGGTATAGGTAGATGATGACGGTGGTCGCGAGGACGAGGAGGATAGTAAAGAGTGCGATGATGGTTTGAATGATTGTTTTGCGTTTGGTTGATTGTGTTTGCATGGGCGAGTTATGAATTGGTTGTGAAGATTGAGATGGGGAAGAGGAAGTAGAGGATATAGAGCAGAGCGATGATGAGGATGGCGATGAGGGTTTGGATGATGGTTTTCTTTGTGTTGGTTTTCATGGGTAGCTCGTGGGGTTGGGTTTATTGCATGATAGTAGATGGTGTGAGGTGGGGGTAGTGGGGAATATGTACGAACAAAGGTGGGGTTGGTGTTGTGAAGGTTGGTGGTGGGTAAGCGGTGGTGTTGCCTATGATTTAGGGTGTGAGATTTTTGGTTGTGACAGGTATTGGAGACGTTATGAGTAAGCGAGTTGCTTTGCATACATTGGGGATGATGGGGATGGTTTGCGCGATCATTTTGTCTGGTTCGCTGAAGGTGGTATGGGGGCAGGGTGAGGTTGGTGGGGGGAATGATGTGAGTGGGTTGAAGTATGATGCGCGGTTGAGTGAGTATGCGTATCCGTTTGAGGTTGAGACGTATCGGTTTGAGTCGCAGGGTTTGCCGGTGGAGATGAGTTACATGTATTTACCCACGGAAGTTGAAGAAGGGGATGATGAGAATTTGAAGTCAACTGTGGTGTTGCTGCATGGTAAAAATTTTAATGGGGCGTATTGGGAAGGTGTGGCGAGGCAGTTGCATGAGCAGGGGTATGGTGTTTTGATACCTGATCAGATTGGTTTTGGAAAGAGTTCGAAGCCGGCGGGGTATCAGTATTCGTTTGCGGGGTTAGCGGATAATACGAAGGGATTGATGGATGAGCTTGGGATTGATAAGGCGGTGGTGGTGGGGCATTCGATGGGTGGGATGTTGGGGACGCGGTTTAGTTTGATGTATCCGGAGAAGGTTGAGAAGTTGGTGCTGGTGAATCCGATTGGGCTGGAGAATTATCTGGATGAGGTTGAGTATAAGGATGTTGATTTCTTTTTGGATAAGGAGATGAAGACGACGCCTGAGGAGATTTATGCGTATCAGAAAAAGAATTATTACGATGGTGATTGGAATGAGACATATGAGAAGTTGACGCGGCCTGTGGTGGGGCAGTTGCAGGGGGATGAGTGGGAGTCGGTTGCGCTGGCGAATGCGCGGACGTATGACATGATTTTTACGCAGCCTGTGGTTGAGGAGTTTGGGAAGTTGGCGGTGCCTACGGTATTGATACTTGGGACGAGGGATCGGTCGGCACCGGGTAGGGGTTGGCAGAAGGCTGAGTCTAATCGAGAGTTAGGGCGATATGATCGATTGGGTGAGGAGATTGTTGCGGGGAATGGGGATATTGAGTTGATTAAGTTGGAGGGATTGGGACACGTGCCACAGGTTGAAGCGCCGGAGCGGTTTATGCCTGTGTTTGTAGAGGTTTTAGAAAGTGGTGACAGTGGGGGTGAGGGGAATTAGAATGGGGGAAGGTTTTGGTTTGAATGAACGGGAGCAAAATTGGATGAGATATTACTTATTAATGACGGTTGCGATGTTTTTATTGAGTGGTTGCGCGATGATGGATTGTGATGAGTTGGATGGTTGGGGTGAGATTAAAGAAACGCCGAAGGCGATGAGTGGATATGAAGCGATTCGTATTGCTTATGGTGAATCGAAGGCTGAGGGGCCGAAGGATGAACATGTGCCTTTGGATTGGAATGCGGATTACGTGGGGTACATGATTGAGGCGAGGTACATTGCAGATGAGGATTGTTGGTGGGTGACGCGTACGAGTTTACCTGCTGCGCCGGATTTTTATATGACGATACAGGTTGATAAGGACGGGAAGGCGGAGGTTGTGTATCCTTATCCGCTTCCCGATTTCTCGAAAGAAAATATTTTGGAAGAGAAGTGAGTTGGTTATTGGTTGGTGCCGAGGGTGCGGAGTTTGGTGAAGAAAGATGCGAGTTTGTTGTGGCCGAAGATGAGGATGATTGCGGCGGTGGTGTTTGTTGCGCCGTAGGTCAGTTGTGTGTAGCTGAAGTTGAATGGGGGTTTTGTTGAGGTTGAAGTGTCGAAGAGTTGGGAGATGAATGGATAGATGAATGAGATGAGTGAGGCGGCGCCGATGACGAGGAAGTATGTGCCGAGGATGATGAATGCGGTGGTGAGGAATTTTTGTGGTGTGAAGCGAGTGTGGAGAGAGAATGGCGCGTCGGATTTGATGAGTTTTTTGGAGATGTATGGTGCGTAGATGATGAGGAGGATTGAGATGATGGGTTTGAAGATGGTGGTGGTGACGTGGACAATAGCCATGAGGAAGAGGGGTGATGTGGGCGAGCGGAATGAGGAGGAGATGAGCATGATCGTGGAGTCGAGGGTGATGAATGTCATTGTGAGGAAGTAGATGGCCATGAGTCGGATGAGTAGTGCGGTGAGTTGTCGTTGTGTGATTGCGAATTGAGATTGGTATGAGGGTTCGATGGGGTAGCCACATTCGGGGCAGTCGCTTTTGCGTGAGAGGTTGGTGAGTTGGTAATTGCATTGAAGGCATGCGAGGTTGGTTTTGATAGGTGTGTTGGAGATGGTTTCTTTGGCGAGTGCTGGGGTTGGTTCGGTTGATGTGCTGGGTTGCTCGGACATGGTGGCCTCGGAATAAAAGTGGGTAATGGGTATGTATTGTAGTTGGTGCGTGGTGATGTGGGTAGTGCTGGGCGCAGAAGTGGGATTATGCTGGGGTTGAATTGCAGATGTGATTATAATTGGGGTTATTCGATCAAAAATTACTGCATAAAGGTTCTAATCGATGAATAGGTCCCGGATTTTTCTTACTTGGGTATTGAGCGGTGTGTTGTTGAGTGGTTTGAGTTGGGGTGAGTTGACGAAGGAAGAGGTCAAGACGATTAAGTCGCGTGCGGAAGTGATGAAGCCTGTGATTGAGAAGGCGGAGCAGGGGAAGTTTGATGCTAAGATGGCACAGCAGATTGGGGATTTTTACGAAGAACAGAAAGAATTCGATAAGTCCTGGTATTGGTATCAGAAAGCGATCGAATTGGGGAGTGTGGATGCAAAGGTTGAATATGCTGAGATTCTTATGCATGGGCTTGGGCAAGAGCAGGATATGGCTTTGGGGTTGAAGGTGATGGAGGAGGCGCTGAATGAGGGGAGTGCTGCGGCGTATGGGTTTAAGGGGATGCTTTATTCGTTTGGGCATGGGGTTGAAAAAGATGTGGCTAAGGGGCGGTCGTTGATGTTGGAATCGATTAAGCGTGGGAATGTTGATGCGATGCGTGCGTATGGGCGATTCTTAATGTATAGGGTGTATGATGAGGTTGAGGAAGCGGCTGAAGATGAGGCGGTGGTTTATTTGAAGATGGCACATGATGGTGGTGATCGAAAAGCTGCGTACTATCTTGGTTACTGCTATGAGTATGAAATTGGGGGTGCTGAGCAGGATGTCGAAAAGGTTTTGTACTGGTACGAAGTGGCAGCCAAGAATGGTTCGGCTGAGGCGTTGTATAGTTTGGCGTTGATTGGGTTAAAGCAAAAGGGTTATACGGAATCAACTGAGGAATCGGTCGAGGAAATGATGTTGCAGAAATCGGCTGCATTAGAGCATACAGAATCTTTATATGAGTTGGGTTGCTTGTATGTGGATGGGACTGTGCGAAAGGTTGATGGTGAGAAGGCGAAGAAATGGTTGTTTATGGCCGGTAAGAAAGGGCATGAGCTTGCGTATGGAAAGCTTGCGTGGATGTATCAGGAAGGGGTTGGTGCTGAGAAGGATATGGTGAAAGCGATTGAGTTTTACAAGAAATCAGCGCGGCAAGGGGATCTTAATGCTCAGGTAATCTTGAGGGATGAGGGGATTTCGTGGGAAGAGGGTGAGTAAAAGTCGCGATATTTGGGTTTAGAAGGGGGATTTGGATGAGGGGGTGAGGTTGGATAGAATATTGAGCCTCTCGGTGATGGATCGGGAGCCCGAACTGGACAGGGTAATGAGTCTGGCCCCCGGAAGCGTGGATGTCGTCTCGCAGTGATTGCGATGCAGAAGGCTGACGTGGGAAAACAAAGTAATTGAAAGAGAAGGTGTGCGATGAGCGTACCAGGCGGCGGTTATTTGCCGAAGATTGTGATTGTTGGTCGGCCGAATGTGGGGAAGAGTTCATTAACGAATATGTTGGCTGGACGTCGAATCAGTATTGTTGATGAGACGGCTGGTGTTACGCGCGACCGTGTGAGTACACCTGCAGAGATTCCATCGCCAGAGCGTGGCAAAGAGTCTCATTTTGCTGAGATCGTTGATACCGGTGGTTATGGTATTGAAGATACACAGAACTTGACGGCTGACGTTGAACGCCAGATTGAGTTGGGTATAGCGGATGCTGATTTGGTTTTGTTTTTGGTTGATGCTCAGCAGGGTTTGGTGCCGTTGGACTATACGGTTGCGGATGTATTGCGTAAGGCGAATTTGAAGACGCCGGTGCTATTGATTGCGAATAAGGTTGATGGTTCAACGCATGAAGCGGGTGCGTATGAAGCATCAGGACTTGGGTTTGGTGATCCTTTGATGATGAGTGCGAAGAATCGTAACAATGAATACGATCTCTATCGTGCGATTAGAAGTAAGATTGACTTTGAACGCTTGGCTTCAATGGGTGATGCGGTAGCGAAGCCTGATGAGGGGATTAAGGTTGCGTTTGTTGGCAAGCGTAATGCGGGTAAAAGTACGTTTGTGAATGCGTTGGTGGGTGATGATCGCGTGATTGTTTCAGATGAGTTGGGGACGACGCGTGACTCGGTGGACGTGCCGTTTGAGCGGGATGGTAGAAAATATACTGCGATTGATACAGCAGGTATGCGTAAACGTAAAAGTTTAGCGGATGATATTGAGTTCTATTCGCATCATAGATCGCTTCGTTCGGTAAGACGTTCGGATGTTTGTGTGATGTTGATCGACTCATCGATTCCTGTGTCGCAGGTTGATAAGCAATTGGTCAATGAGATCCGTAAGCATTTTCGTGCGACGGTTTTTGTGATCAATAAGTGGGACCTTGCAGAGAAGAAGTACACGAAAGAGCAGTATGTTGAGTATATGGACAAAGCGATTGGTGCGATGTCGTATGCTCCGATTGTGTTTACCAGTGCATCAAAGAAGCAGGGTATCCATGAAGTGATGGATATTGTGTTGGCGGTGTACAACCAGACTAATCATCGATTAGCGACGAGTGAGGTGAACACGTTTATTAGTGCATTGATGCAGTTGCGTGGTCCGAGTGGTGGTAAATCAGGCAAGCGTGCGAAGGTTTATTATGCAGCTCAGATTGCTGTGAATCCTCCGACGATTGCACTTAATGTGAACCATCCGGAATTGTTTGATAATAATTATCAGCGATTCATGATGAATCGTTTGCGTGATGTGGTTCCTTATAGTGAAGTGCCGATCAAGTTCACGATTCGTGGCAAGCCAAAGATGACAGCGGAAGAACGCATTCTTGCAAAGAAAGAAAAGCAAAATGCACCGAAGAAAGGTAATGGATTGCCGAAGGGTTACCATATTGTTGAAGGTTATGATGCACCTGAACATCCTGATGTGATTATTGATGAGTGGGATGGTGAAGACGGATAATAAAGGTAGTTGGTAAGATTGGAGAAGAAGCGTCGGCTATGAAGTCGGCGTTTTTTTATGGTTGGTTTGTAAGGCTTTTTGTAATGTTTTTGAGGGTGTCAATCCCCTATTACATGGTTAGTTGGTTATTTAGGCTGTGAAGGTTGACGATGGTGAGTGTGGGAAAAGAGCGCGTATAAGCTACTAAATAAGTTAATGCGACGGGAGAAAATTAAGGATGGTTTTACGCGCTTTAATTGTGATTCTTGTTATCGGGTTGGTGTTGGTGTTGCATGGTTGCCAAGAGCCTTATTATCCGACAGCGAAGACAATGAAAACATTAGATGGGCGAGGCAAAGGTGTTGAAGTTGTGTCGGAGGAAGATAATGGATCGCTTGTTTACATTAAGACTGGTGAAAGTCTGCATGTGAAGTTGAAGGCTGATCCGACAACTGGATATTTGTGGACATTAGCGCAGGATCGTGAGGCGATATTGATTCCAATTGGTCGGCCACAGTTTGCGCCTGATGAAAATGAACAGGGTGAGGCGGTTGGTGATAAAGGTACACGGACATGGATTTTTCTAGCAAGAAAAACGGGGTTGGTTAATTTGAAGTTTATATATCATCGGCCATACGAAAAGGATGAAGAACCTGCAAAGACTTATCGTGTGACGGTGAATGTACTGAAGGGTGAAACGGAAAATTACCCGTATGTACAATGGGAAGGTGGGGAAGAGGAATTCGGGTCGGGTCAATATTATTGATACGAATTGGTTGATTAATCCTAATCGAAGGATAGATAGATGTTAAAAGCAATTGTGATGTTTTTTGTGATGTTGCTGTTGATGCTTGTGGGTGCTTGTGCGAGTGATGGGAATGTGGAACAAAAAGAACCGACAAAGGAAACCGCGAGATTGTTCACTGTGGTGAGGATCTCGGATAAGGATAGTGGTAAAGATATTAAGATGTGGCAAGGGGATGAGATACAGGTGACTCTGAATAGTAATCGGACGACTGGTTACATGTGGATGTTGCCTCGAGGTTGGAGTGGAGATGGCGTGTTGAAACAGGTTGGTGAAGCTGAGTATCGTCCTGATAAAAAAAATGAAGGTATGGTTGGTAAGGGCGGTACAAGTGAGTGGCGGTTTAAAGCGATGAAACCGGGGAAGGTGGAGCTTGTAATCGATTATCGGCGACCTTGGGAACGCACGCGATCGAGTAAGGCGTTTAGCGTTAATATTGAAGTGGTTGAAAAAGATCGTGACCGTAGGATTGTTGATACAAAATACTAAAAAATAGCTACTTTTAAAGTAGTGGAATGAATCAAAGGTTGGTATTGCCCCGCTGAGCTTGTAAGAGTTAAGCGGGGCGATTTTTTTTGTTAGTGACATGGAAATTAGACTCGTATGGCGAAATGAGTGGTTGATTTTGTGGGTGTGTGATACATTGTGATTATCTATTAGTTCATCATTTGATAATCCATAGGGCATCATGATTATCGTTAAACTGAGGGTAAAACGATGTTGAGCACATATCGAGCAGTTGGAGTTTTGCTGTTATCTATATTGATTATGAGTGTAGTCAATGCTGAGGATCTTGTGTGTCCGGGTTTTGCGATGGATACGAAGACACGTGAAGCAGTGAAAGAACTGAAGATTGAATACGTTGTAAAGAAGTTTGATAAGGGGAAAGAATTTGATCCAAATTGGGATAAAGCTCGTGTGGCGACATTGAGTTTAGAGGGTAATGGGAAAAAATTTGCTGTTACCTTACGTGGGATTGAGAATGGTAGTCATACAGCAGTACGTGCGGTTGCAAAGGGCTATGACCCATCGAAGCCGTATGTGTTTGTGGGTCGGCGTTATCCGAAATCTTTGTTATTTCGCATGCAGAAAGAAAAGTCGCGTTCGTTTAAGCCTGATAAACGAAAAACACGTGTAGTTCGTGGTGTGGAAGAGTGGATGATTAAGGGGAAGATTTTTGATGCTGAAACAGGTGAACCTGTTAAGCGTGTAAAAATCGAAAGCTCTATGCATGATGACTATGGCTTGCCGAGTTGGTTTTCTAAGAAGGAAATGAAGTTTACCTTCAATGACCAAACGGGTAAGTATGTGGTTAAGGTGAGGCCGAGTATTTGGAATGATCGGGATGTTTTTTTTAGATTTCAGGCAGATGGTTATCAAACGGTTTTTTATAAGCTTGATTTAAAGCGTGGTGTGATGACGAGGGATGTTGAGTTGAGGCCGATTGGAGATTTGGGACCTGTAAATTATATGTTGGGGCGTGATTATGTGCCGGCTGCTCAAACGATGGCGACACAAGATGGTATAACAGATGACGGTAAAAATCCGTTTGGTGATGCAGGTGAAGAAGTGAATCCGTTTGGTGATTCGGGTGCTAAGATTCAGGAAAGTAAGAAGCCAAAACGCTCAAGTAGTTCGAGAGGTCCCAGAAGGTCTTGGATTGGACCAGATAGTAGGTTGGCTTCTGAGGTGCGGTCTTACGATGACCCAGAAGAGATTGGGAACGATGTGCCTGATTTCGGTGAGTCAGATTTTCCAGGTAAGCCTGATATGCCTTCGGATATTCGTCATGAACTACAGAGGGCGAAGACTCTTCTTGAACAAGAGGGAGGGGGAGAAACTACAAGGCATTCTGCTTCACGAGCACGTCAAACGAATAGAAGGCCGTCTAATATCAAAACGCCTCATAAAATCCGATCAATGGATCAGGATAAAACTTATGTTGTGAAGTTACTTGTAAAGGATTCTGTCACAGGCAAAATGTTAGATGATTATGAAGTTGATGTATATGAAAATGGTCCTAAGGAACTGGACAACGTAAGACAGTATCGTGGGCTTGAGCAGTTGGGGAATGTAAATACACAAATGACGCCAACCAATGATGGTGGGTTTGTTCATATATTTGAAGAGTTTATGGCAAGGGATTATAAGCGGTACATCATCATAAAAGATGGCTACAAGCCGTTTACCAGTGAATGGGTGGATAGTGAAGAGAAGATCAATCTTGTTGAAGGTCAGCTTGAAGTATTTGATAAGTTTGCGGGTCGCGTTGTTGATGCTGATGGAGAACCGCTGGCTAATGCGCGTGTGATTTTGTTTGATGATAAGAAGGAATCAAGTGTTTCGATTGAAGATGGCATCGTTCGAGTTGCCTCAGATTTTGAAGATTATGAAGAGTATATAACAGATAACAATGGGCATTTTGATACTGGAAAGATTGATCACAGCTTCCAGATGATGGTTGTGCATGATACAGGTTTGATGGTGATGTCTTATCGGGATGCTGCGGATGGCCGTGATGAATTCACAGTTGAGCCTTGGATTGCATGTGTCGTTGATTTAAGTGGATTAGAAAATATTTACTCTAATCATCGAATAGCTTCAAAATTCGAGATTAATCGTAGTGGCAGTAAACGTTTTGTCGGAATGCATGATGAGAAGCTTCAAGGAATAAAATTTAAGGTTGAAGAACTGGTTGGTAATGATGATGCACTGAGATTTTTGCCGAATTTAACACATCGATACAATTTTTATGCAGATATGGATCAATACGATGATCTTTTAGCTGAGGTGTGGATCGGCAACTTAGAAATTAAATCAAGTTTGCAACTGGGCGAAACGATCCCAGTGAAACAACGAGGTGTTCTCGTATCGGGCCAGGTGATTTGTCCTGATGGTAATTTTGATTCAAGTTGGACAGTTGTTGAGGCTATTATGGTATATCGTTTTGATCCGGAAGAGTATCTCAACAAGAATATGCCGGGCAATGCTCACGTGTTTGAAGTGTTTGGTCATTCATGGAAAGCAAACAGGGATGGACATGATTACTTGAGAACTGATGCGGGTCGTAAATTGTTTGAGAAGATGCTGGAGAAGAACCGCTTTGAGCCGCCTCATATGTTAAAGTTTATGAAAAATGGCGAGTTCCGAGCTTATGGCTGCGGTGAAGGTAATTATTCGATCGGTATCAGGATGAAAAACCGCAAAGGCATAACTTATTCGTACTCTAAAGATTTTAGCATCTCAAGTGGTAAGCGTAATGGTGAACATCGCCTTGGTACGATCAATCTGAAGCAAGGGGCTCAGCAGCATCGTAAGTAAAAAAGAGAGCACATTGCTGCACTCCCTTTAATAATTATCTTTAGTTTATAGTTGTTTTAGACAGACGCACCTTTAACACGCTGGATATCCGCTCCGAGTTTTTGAAGCGTCAGTTCCATACGCTGGTACCCTCTATCCAAGTGATAGACGCGGTTGATGGTAGTCGTGCCGCGGGCAGCTAGTGCTGCAAGGACAAGGCCGGCTGATGCACGTAGATCCGAAGCCATGACCGGTGCGCCGATCAATTCACGTACACCCGTCACCATAACCGAAGGCCCGATGCGTGTGCAGCTCGCGCCCATGCGCAGTAGTTCTGGCACGTGCAGGAATCGGTCTGGGAAAATCTTTTCAGTAATCACAGAGTTACCATCTGCAAGACAGAGCAGGGCCATGAGCTGTGCTTGAAGGTCAGTCGGGAAGCCCGGATGTGGTTGCGTCACGACATGCGTTGGCTCAAGGCGACGTGCAGTTGAAACACGAACTGTTTCACGAATACCTGGCAATGTCTGCAGCTTCGGTTCCAACGTCGCGATTGGCCCCGATGATGAATCACTCACAGGCTCAATCGATTGATTCAGATTTGTCACTTCAACGCCAATGATGCGAAGACGATCCAGTGCAGCAGTCAACGTACGTGTTGGGAAGTTCTCAAGTACCACATCGCCATTCGTGATTGCCGATGCGATGACATACGTGCCTGCTTCAATACGGTCAGGCATGACGGTGTGTGTCGTACCATTTAATGCATCAACGCCTTCAATCGTGACGACGGG
This sequence comes from Planctomycetota bacterium, assembly GCA_016350165.1. Lineage (GTDB taxonomy): Bacteria > Planctomycetota > Phycisphaerae > Phycisphaerales > Phycisphaeraceae > Poriferisphaera. The sequence goes on from CP066225.1 coordinate 2,876,955, forward strand.
CGATCCTGCACCAGTAATCTTTGCACCCATCGCGTTGAGCATTTCAGCTAAGTCTTCAATCTCAGGTTCACATGCAGCACACTCGATGATCGTCGTGCCCTCAGCCAAAGCTGCAGCTGACATCACGTTCGCTGTACCCAAGACTGTCGATCCATTTGGCCCACCCAAAAATACATGTGCCCCAAGCAGTTTCGTCCCTGGCCCACCCGGTGCTTCTGCAATGATGTAACCCTCAGCCAGTTGCACTCTCGCACCTAATTGCTGCAAGCCTCGGATATGCAGATCAACAGGCCTGTCACCAATCGCACATCCGCCCGGCATCGACACTTTCGCATAACCACGTCTGGCTAGCAGCGGACCCAACGCGCAAATCCCCGCACGCATCGTCCTCACGATGTCATAGTGTGCAACCGATTTCGTCGGATCATTCGCGTGCAATTTAATATCAACACCCAAGCCATCCTCAGTCGTTCCAAGGTCAGGCGTCGAATCGATCGTGCATCCAAGTGTTTTCAGCAACTTGACCATATTCCGGATGTCCGACAGGTCCGGCACATCCTTCAGGATCAATGGTTCGTCCGTGAGCAGTGCCCCAGCCATAAGTGGAAGTGCAGCATTTTTACTGCCATGAATCCTGACTGTGCCTGTTAGCCGTTTTCCGCCTTGAATTACAAATGCATCCATAAATAGGATCGTCGCAGAAGTAACAGGGGACTGCAAGAGTTACCACACAACCAGCCACGAAAGGCATGAACTGGCCAAGTTTTCAAGGTAATAACCACATTTTGCAGCAAATTATGATCATTCTGTTTACTTCAATCAAGCGTTTACAGATCGTCCACGTTCGCTGATAATGGACTTGTTCCCTGCGTTAGAAGTCAGGAGCGGCTCATTCATAGTTTCACGCATTTCCTTGCACAAACTTGAAATCCCCGCTCCGCATAGAAAGAGTAAAGAAGAAGACTCAACCTATACATCGTTAAAGCCATTGGTATCTCTTCCTGAGGGGCAGTGTCTGCGTTATTTATTGTGTTAGCCACCCCGAGGGCGCGATGCAAAGGTGAGTGTTCATGGAGATTGCGAGCGATTTAATGTCCTCAGAAGTCATTGGAAATCAGGTTATCGATGCCATTCATACGATCCACTACTCCACCGGATCAGGGCTCCCCGTCCAAGTTTACGACGGCATCGTTCAAAGCGTCCTGCGTGAAAAAGGTTTCGAACTCACCGAAAACGGCCTCCTCGACGGCCACAAAATCTACCACGTCCAAGAGCAAATCGCACTCGTGATGCTCTCTCAACCCAATATCGATTCAGCGATGAAAGTCCAGCTAAAACAACATATTAGCGAAAACAAACTCGCCTTCGGTATCCTCTTTAACTTTGCAGCATCCAACCCAACCGACGGTATGGTCAGAGTTGATTAACCTAAAAACAATACCAAAAAACTTATTGAAAAATAGTCACAATCTTGTACGATTCATATTGTAATTAACTAATAATCAATTATCATTACAGCGTATGTTCTTCAGCCGTGTAAACAAACAAGCGATCGTTTCGCGTCCTTCACGTTCCGTGAAGAGGCGTTCACGTGATCGTCGACACACGGCCATCGCCTGGTTCTGTCTCGTTATGATGTTCCTCCAATACGGTGGATTCATACGATTCACACACCTTTCCTTGAGCCATGTCAGCTCAACCAACACTGAACTATCTTGGGCTTCTGGGACGCTCCATTCAGGAGCAGAGGCGACCGGGAATGATGTTAGGGACACGGTATCCATCTCGGCTACCGACTGCGAGCATGCTGCCTACCATGTGTGTTCGATATGTGAGCAGCTGCAAGCGCTACAAACCAAAGTCTTGCACAACACCTCGTCTGCAATCGTGCAGTTCGTGTCTGTTCAAGCAATAGGTATGGCGGATCGTGAGATTGATGCGGTTGATGGTTGGTTTATCAAACCTAGCCGCGCTCCCCCTGTGGCGTAACACCTCTATATTTCATGCGCGTTTACTCTTGCGCGCATCATCCACAAAACACAATTTTTGTTTCCATGCTGTATTTGCAGTCTGAATATGTGCGCATCGATCTTTAATCCGATCACGCATCCACCTGCTGCAAACTACATCAGTTCATGCATCGAGCATCATGTCGCCCCCCTTTTGTTAGGTGACGCGCTGCTGTGTACATGCATCTGATTCAGTGGACTTAAACCAGAGCTCGTCACATGATCGCACGCTTCATCGGCAATCGATCGTGTACCTGCTCAATGCCCTGCATCCCCCTTCTGGGACTGGAGTTAACATGAAACGCGGATTTACATTGATCGAATTGCTTGTAGTCATTTCAATCATTGCACTACTTATTGGCATACTTTTGCCTGCTCTCTCCTCAGCACGACGTACTGCTATGACTATGCAGTGTCTCAGCAATATGCGACAAATGGAGGTCGCTCACTACGCATACGTCATCGACAACGACGGCGAACTCATCCAAGCCAATCTCTCTCACGGCGGTCACGCCCACGGCGACATCGAACCTTGGATTCACACCCTCGCTGAAGGTTATGGCGTCGACGTCGTCCTCCAATCCCCCGTCGATGAAAGCCCACATTGGGAAGAAGAACTCGATGGCACACTCAGAAAAACAAGCTATGGCATCAATGATTTCCTCGATTCGCATCTAGTCGCATGGGGGCCATGGGGCACAGGCCACGAAAAAGGTCACTACACCATGGATAACGTGAGGAACCAATCCTCCCTCGTTCACTTTGTCATGATGGCTTTCGAAGGTGATTACGCAGTCTCTGACCACGGCCACGTCTCTGGATGGGCCACCAACACAACCGCTCATCTCGCACCAACAAACGCTGCAAAGGAATTCCAAATCAATGCGCATCGCGGGCCCGAAGCCGACTGGAAAAGCGTTAGTAACTGGAGTTTCCTCGACGGCCATGCTGAAACCACCGCCTTCGAAAACGTCTATCAATCGCCAACTGAAAACAGCTTCGACCCCATGGTCGCTGGCAAATAACCAATAACTAATCAAACAAAACAAAATGAAAGACCGCGTGAGTTTTCACGCAATCAATACCAAAGGAGTTAAGAGATGAATTTCAACACTAAATCAATTGCAACAACAGCAGCAGTCCTGACCGCAAGTATTTTTGCCACAGGTCAACTTTCTGCTGCAGATCACGGTCACAGCGACTTCCTCCTCGGCCAGCAAAACGGCCAGTTTGTCGTTCTTCAAGAACACGCCGGCGAAATTGAAATCGCTCATACCATGGGCGCTGAAATGCCCGACACCTACTTCACCAATGCACCTGGCTTCAATACCGAACCAGATGAATACCCTGTAAGTATCACCGCTCCAATCGCAAGCACCGATGTTGTTTTCGATTTCGTTGCAGTTGATATTGCAGGTGCAACCGCAAATCTCTTCTACTGGGATGGCTCCGGCGAAGCCTCATTCACTCCAGTCCTCGATGGCACTACCTTCTATGCCACGAAACAAATCAACCCCTTCGAATCACTCACCGCAATCGCTGATGGTTCCGCCAACAACGTTGACGGCTTCGCCATCGGTGCCTCTGACGCACAAGGTGGATTCCACCATCACATCAACTTCGGCATGCTCGATTCAAACAGCAGCACAGCCAATATCGCTGACGGTATCTACGCTGTAGCACTCTCACTCACGCAAGATAGCCTCATCGCTAGCGAACCAGTTGTCATTGCTTTCGCAACTGAAGGGATCGGCGAAGTTGCTCACGAAGCAGCCGTTGAATATCTGAATACATCGCTCGTTCCAGAGCCAGCCAGCATGTTCCTTCTTGGAATCAGCGGGATTGCTTTGATCGGCAGACGTAGAAAGTAAGAAAGATAGATCAGCCTGCTGTGTCTTCTCCGTAGCTCAACGCCAGAAGATGTTGTAGGTACGTCAAAAATCCCGCGTTTGGGCGAGGCGCTCTCATAGTGCCTCGTCCATTTCTTTTTAGTCGTAGATTACGGAGGGAGTGGGAATTGGCGGGATTAAATGGGAGCGAGCGGGAAGGCTAGATTAATCAAATGGTTACAGTATTTCAGGTGAGATGGTTAGGTGAAATTCAAAACGGGAATACTTGGTAATGTTCTTCAGGCTAAATGGGAATGATCGGGAATTTTAAAGCATTAGTGATGGCGATGCGCGTTAGTTGCTGCGCACCGCGCATGTTCTGTGCATCGTTCAATGATGATGTCTAAGCATTGAATGCATAATTAATAACTAGAGTCCTACAAATAATAGCCGAAATAAGTTATAAAAAAGCAATAGCTCACCTGTCAAAGAGTTGTGCGATTATAGTGCGCAATATAATTCATTCCCATTTCCAAAGATTTTTTCCCGTTTTGGTCCGGATTCTACGTTAGACTCACACCATCCCGCAATAGATTCATCGCCATCCCATAGCCTACTCTTTGCCTCTCCTCATACACATACTCACACCAAACATCCTCATGCCTTCAAACCAACAAATCTCTTCCCCTGAGAAGGCCACCCCAATCTCACCTCGCCGCAAACTTTCTGTAAATGCGCACAAAAAAAGCCGCAATTCATGCAGCTTTTCAATGAATCTCTCAAAATATTCATCACTCCATTGATCCGCTCTCGCTTCAAAACAGAGTCATTTTGCTTCTATTGCGCTATACGTGTAATCACTGCAGGGCTCGTCGTATTGCGAATCCAACGTGAGTTACGACCTCGACGTCCATGCACTGATGTCAATCGCATCAGGTATTGCTGCAGATCCGATTCCGTAAAGTCGCCCAGATATTCCGGCTTCGCTGTACGGTTGCGATTACGAATAGCTTGGATCATTTGTTCTTTGCTCATGTTGGCTCCTTGCGCATTGCACGTCGATCAGATGATTGAATCTGTACAAGCTCGTCCGTGAGCAAAAAGATCCCTTCCCAGTAACTTGCTACTAATTCCCTTTGCAACAAGTCACTTTTTATCGCTTCCAGCTAATAACGCATCGGTAAGAAAAATCACAAAACTTGAGCATGTAACTACAGTGGACCTCGTTTGTAACCGACGCCGATGTTCTCGGACCTCTTTTAATTATCGGGCTTCCTTTTTCGCCTCGCGCACCTTAAACTACCCAGCTTGTCTCACCCTCATATTGCGGACAATCAATCCAATAGCACGATTTAATACGTAGATATGCACCAAAATTGCATATCTATTCAGCTTTCGGGGAGAAGTCGCCCCATGAAGCGCTATTGTTTGGCTTCACGCAAAAAGTGTGAATAATGTGCGTGTCTGCCATGTCAGTCACATGACCTCGCAGATCGCAACAATCAACACGAACCATATAGGTTGAGTTCTTCTTACCATCCTTTTTTGATCCATGATCAAGGATTTGATGATGACATCAGCAACGACGCCCTTCCCAATTGATCTCAGTGGGTTTGTTCCTATGGAACTTGATCCGGGCCAGCCGAAGTTGACCCCCGAGCAAAAAACGCAACTCGAAAAGAATATCGCGCTCTGCAGAGACGCGATTGTTTTCTTTACTGCCACCGGCGCAGCTAAAGGTCTCGGCGGACATACAGGTGGGGCATACGACATCGTCCCAGAAGTCCTCATCGCTGATTCATTCATGCGTGGCACCGATCGCATCGTCCCTAAATACTTCGATGAAGCAGGGCACCGCGTCGCCATCCAATACCTCATGTCCGTCCTCAACGGCTTCATGCCCGCCGAAAAACTCACTCAATATCGTGAAGCTCATTCACACCTCCCCGGGCACCCCGAACTCGACTACACCCCCGGCGTTGGCTTCTCATCAGGCCGCCTCGGTCACATGTGGCCGTACATCAACGGCGTCGCCATGGCCAACCCAGAAAAAACCGTCTTCTGCTTCGGCTCCGACGGCTCACAACAAGAAGGCAACAACGCTGAAGCCGCACGACTCGCCGTCGCCAAAGGCCTCAACGTAAAAATGGTCATCGATGACAACGATGTCACCATTGCAGGCCATCCTTCAAAATACCTCCCAGGCTATCACGTCAAAAACACCCTCGAAGGTGCAGGCGTCAAAGTCTTCGAAGGTCACGGCGAAGACATCGACGATCTCTACACGCGCATGTGTGATGCCGTCAACACTCCCGGCCCAGTCGCGCTCATCAACAAGCGACCTATGGCACCAAAAATCAAAGGCCTCGAAAACAGCCCCAAAGGTCACGACGTTATCTCAGTCGCTCTCGCTCTCGAATACCTCGAAGCCAAAGGCCACACCGCCGCCGTCGAATTCCTCAAGTCCATCGACAAGCTCAAAGATTCATCAACCTATCGCGGCTCCAACCCAGACTCCATGGGCTCCAACCGCAACGTTTTCGGCAAAGTCGTCTCCGACATCCTCGACAAAATGCCTCTCGAAGATCGTGTCGCAAATGTTAAGTGCATCGACTCCGACCTCGAAGGTTCCTGTGGACTCAACCACATCCGTGAACGTCACCCTGAAATCTTCGAACACTCAGGCATCATGGAACGCGGCAACTACTCCGCATGTGCAGGCTTCGGCATGGAAGAAGGCAAGCAAGGCATCTTCGCAACCTTCTCGGCATTCCTCGAAATGGTTATCTCCGAAGTCACCATGGCCCGCCTCAACAAATCAAACGTCCTCGCACACTTCTCACACGCCGGCGTTGACGGCATGGCCGACAACACTTGCCACTTCGGCATCAATAACATGTTCGCAGCCAACGCTCTCGAAGAAGGCGACACAACCCGCCTCTACTTCCCAGCCGACCAACATCAAATGCGCAGCGTCGTCGAAACCATTTTCAACGATGCAGGTCAACGCTTCGTTTTCTCAACACGTTCAAACGTTCCCGACATCCTCACCGAAGACGGCAAGGATTACTTCGCACCTGAAAACGGCTACAAGTTCCAACCAGGCAAAGATGAAATCATCCGCGAAGGCACAGCAGGCTACATCGTCTCCTTCGGCGATACACTCTACCGTGCTCTCGATGCTGTTGAACAACTCAAAGAACAAGGCATCGACGTCGGCCTCATCAACAAGCCAACACTCAACGTCGTTGATGAAGAAATGCTCGAAAAGATCGGCAAAACAAGCTTCGTTCTCGTCGCTGAATGCTTCAACAAAGACACAGGCCTCGGCTCACGCATGGGTTCATGGTTCCTCGAACGTGGCCTCTCGCCAAAATACGCACACATCGGTGTCACCAAAGAAGGCTGCGGCGGCCTCTGGGAACAAATGGCCCACCAAGGCCTCGACCCCCAAGGCATCATCGCTTCAGTCAAAAAACTCAACGGCTAATCAACGATTAGAATAAAATAAAATCCAACAAGCTCGCACTAACCTGCGAGCTTTTTTATTACCCAATCTACAGATCATTCATTTTTAATTCATTCCCTGTCATCAATACAAAACCGTATATGACAGCACAATGACCAAACCAATCATCACTATCTCTAACCCCACATTCACTCACCAGCACGTCGCAATATAATCACATTAATAAGCATGAAAATGCTAAAAAAATAGATACTTTCGTGAACTTAAAATGACAATCCATATTCATCATTCACTCATTCATCTTTGACACGCTCCTAATATCCGTCTCGAAAATACGTTCATCTTTCTACTACTTTTTGTTTGTCGATTAACTTTCAACTTTTTCCAAGGAGAGACGGAATGAAATTCCCGACAGGTATTCTTGCAGCCGCTGCTATCACAACCATGATCGCAACCGATGCAAACGCAGCAGTTAAAAACGTGATCCTCATGGTTTCAGATGGTGCAGGTTACAACACGCACCTCTCAACCGAATACTACACTGGCTCAAAAGCCGCTTACCAAAACGCCAACTGGTCACAGTACGCAACCTCAACTTACAACCTCCGCCAAGGTGCAGGCTCACTCGATAACAACGACCAAGATCCAAACCTTATCTACGATCCAGCCAAAGTATGGGACACCACACCAAACGCAGGCTCCACCGGCTCATACCCAAACCATTTCAACGGCTACGAATGGCTCAAATCAACCTCACCTGACTCCGCCGGCACAATGTCCTCAATGGTCACTGGTCAAAAAGTTTATCGTGGCGGTATGAACGTTGACGGCTTCGGTAACAACTTGCTCACAGCTCCTGAAATTGCAAAAGCCAACGGCAAAATGGTCGGCACAATCTCTTCAGTTCGTTACAACCACGCAACTGTCGCAGCAGGCGGCGGCGCTCATAACATCTCACGCAACAACTACCTCGACCTAGGCTATGAACTCTTCGGTGCAGGCGTCGCTGACCTTATCGGTGGTGCAGGCAATCCAGAATTTGATGACAACGGTCAAGCAGTAAGCGCATCCACACTCAGCGATCGACTCAACAGCGGCTCACGTTTCGACACCAACCTTTGGAACGCACTCAAAACTGGCTCCGGTTCAGTTTCACGCACAACCGTTGACGGCCGCAACTTCACCGTCAACGGCAACGATTGGGACCTTCACACAACCAAGTCCTCAATCGAAGGCCTCGCCAACGGCTCAATCACCGCAACCCCCGGCAAAAAACTCGCACTCATGCCCGAAGTCTATGGCACCCTTCAGTACAGCCGATCTAACGCAGGCAACAACGACCCCGTCTACGACGATCCATACAACGCGAACGTTCCTTCACTCGAAGCAATGACCGAAGCTTCACTTAATTATCTCGACGATGACGCCGACGGTTTCTTCCTTTCAATCGAAGGTGGTGCAGTCGATTGGGCTATGCATGGCAACAAGATCGGTCGCATGATCGAAGAGCAAATCGATTTTGACAATTCAGTTCAAGCAGTCGCCGATTACCTCGACGCAGGCACCAACGGCAACGATTGGTCCAACACACTCGTTATCGTCACTGCCGATCACGACCACATGCTCTTCGGCCCTGACTCTGACACCAACCCACATCAGCCAGTCACTGACAACGGTGCAGGCAACCTCCCCGGTTATCAATGGCATTATAGTTCACACAGTAACCAACTCGTGCCAACATGGATTCGTGGCGCTGACTCAAACATCTTCGCACCTCTCGCAGACAGCACCGATCCTATCTATGGCAACTACATGGACCAAACCGACATCGGCAACGTCGTCACGAACGCAGTCCCAGAACCAGCCTCACTCGTACTCATCGCTTTCGGTACCCTCGCAACCCTCGGCCGTCGTCGCAAATAATTCACGATCAAACAAAACCAAAACACACCCCATATCCCAAGGCAATCAACTCCGGTTGGTTGCCTTTCTCATTACAAAAAAAGCTCACACCAAAGTGCGAGCTTTTTTAATAACTAATTTTAATCCACCCCATCACTCATGCATTACGCACCAGCAGGAACAGCACTCGCTGCAACCGGTGCACTTTCAACCTTCGCACCAGCTTTCGCAATCACCGGCTTACCCATCGGCAAAAGCGTCGTTCCAGCAAGATCATTAATAATGATACCCGCCATCATGTACCACGCATTCAAAGCACATGCGATCAAAACATAGCAAGCAACTGTGTTGTAAATCGCTGGTCCAAAGTGACCAATGTCCAACAAAACAAAGCCAGCAATCAACAAAGTAAACGTGCTGAACATCGCCTTGTGTACCCACATCGAAGCAACCCAAAGGATCACCGTGTAACCAGTCCAAGCAACCAGATACCAGCCAACCTCAGCATGGGTGATCTCGTACATGCCTAAACTTTTCACGATCCAGATAATACACAGTCCGATCCAGAAAGATCCGTAAGCCACGAATGCCGAAAAACCAAAATTGTTGCCGACCTTCATTTCCTGAAAACCTGCAATCAGCTGAGCAAGACCACCAAAGATCAGACCCATCGCCAAAACAGGCCCAGTCGACATATAACCAAGATTATGGATTTGAAGCAGAAGCGTTGTCAGGCCAAATCCTGCTAGACCGACCACCGCCGGATTACCGACTTTCACTGAATCACTCATTGTTTTGCTCTCATGACCGGCACGCCCCAACACAAACGTAGCATGGGAAACCGGCAGGGGGATCGAATTGATGCAGCGAAGTATATCAGACAAATTAGTCTTTACAAATTAGCCCCCATCCCACCTAATCATCCTCGCATCCCCCATTCCACTCACCAAATTCCTTCCCATTCCCCGAGATATACCGACCAAAAATCCCCCCAACCACCTAATAGCCGGCAATCCGTGATCGCCGGAAATTCTCACTGCCTCGACCCTCACACAACGCTCAGTTTTTTCATCACCCCAACATACGTTTGAGTAAAACAACCCACCAATAGTTGGCGAGCCACGCTCGCCGTGCTCACCCCTCACCCCTATTCGTTGCCCACAATTTCACCCCACGCCACAGCAAACCCCATGCCAAACCCAACCCTTATCAGACTGCGCGCACGAAACCGAATTCACCTGCTCCAAACCTATTCATTTCCAGACCAAAACCACCTCAAACCACCTCATTTCTAACTCAAAACTCGCCATTTCAGCCCATTTCCGCATACGGGAAAGTCATCGAAAATCGATTGGCTTGCACATCCGTGCGCACAAAAGCGTTTCCCTTCATCCATAACTCCTGTATTTTTTGCCAGAATTAACAATATCGCTCATTGATTTGACCACAACGCGCATGACTCGATTTCAAAACCCCCCTTTTAGGACCATCTCAAAAACCAACCTCCAAACAAAACGCGCGCACAAAACCGCATACCCTCATCATTCCTCAACACACAAATCTCAATTATTCTTCCGCTTCACCCACCAACGTGATCGTCTCATTCCCCAAATCCGTCTGCGTAAACACCTGTAGCTTCACCGTCTGCCAATCCGAACTCTGCTCACTCGCGCGTTCCGCCGTGTGCTGTACCGTCGCCGTCCCATTCGGCCCCTTCACATTAAAAACATACACCGCACCCAGACCTTCCATCTGCCCTTGTGCCCAAAATCCCTCATCAATCGGTTGCCCCAACGCTTTCTTTACTTCCGCGCTCTCGCGCACCTGTTCCCACCCACTCACATACACCGGCGAACTCTTCACCGTCTGCAAACCATACCATCCACCCAGCACCAGCATCACCGAAAACAGGCCCGGCCCGAACAGCAGGACCCACTTCAAATTCTTCTTCCACCAGCCCAACGTAATATCCGCCTGACGGCGGCGCAGTTCCGGGTCAATATCTCGTAACGCAGGTGGTTTCGGTTTTCCGAACATGACGACGACTTTCAGGGTATTGATTCATGACAACAGGCAACAAAAATCAGCCTTATTCGTCCTATATCCAAGACTTATGCCCACATCATACCCGCAATGGTTCTCAACCTCACGTCCGACCTGTTACAATACACCCTCCGCTCAGTTCGTAGGGAACTGACGCGAGCAGCACGACTAACATGACCGATTATCTATATAGATATGTCATCTAAGATTCAGCTGCCCATTGTATTAGAGATAAAATTGATCGAGGGTATCCATGCCGATCATTGTAAATAGTCCGTTTTCAGGTAAGCCCGTCAAAGTCCGTGACGAAGACGTCGGCCGCGCCATCCGCGATGAAGAAAATCGCATCTTCTACGTCATTCAACGTGCTTCAGGCGAAGGCTTCTACGGCGCGCCGACCCGTAAAGGTTCTGAAAAAGACGAGCAGCGTTACGACGACCTGCTTGATAAGGTCAATCGTGGCGAAGCATTTGCGAAACAACAACAGCAAACCACAACCATGCAGGTGCATGATGCACGTGGTAAAAAACGCAAACTCTCACCCGTACGTGTGATTGCATTCCTGTTGTTGCTGGGTGTTCTCGCATTCATCGCCTGGTACTACGTTGGCGGCGGCGAAAAGATGATCCAAGATTTCATCGATCAGCAGAAACCTGTTGAAGTTGAAGAAGTCATCATCGAAACGCCAGGTCAGCCGCCGTCTGAGATTGATATCAAAATTGAAGACGGTGCAGCGGATCAGACGAATTTACCGCCGGTTGAAGATTCCAACACGGGCAATGAACCCGTGAGTAAAGGCGGGATGAGTTCGCGGTTGATTGAAACCGCAGAGTATGTAATTCTCGCAGCCCCGAGTAAAGAATCGATTGCGACTGTGAGTGCGAAAGCTGAAACGGATTCAGATTCAAACGCTGAAGCAAGTTCGGAAGCTGAATCGAAATCGAAATCGGATGAGAAAACTGAGTCGCCGCCGGATGATGGGGATCATGACGGGGATGTAAAACAGAATACAAGTGAAGGAGAGGAGGCTGCTGAGAATGCAGCCTTTGTTGTTTTACCGTCGGGAGTGAAATACTGGATCGACGTGGAAGGTGAGAAAGAGGCGAAGGTTGCAAAGGCGGGTGACTGGGTTGTTGTTGAATATAAAGCGTGGTTACCGGGTGGGGTGCCGGTGAGTTCATCGACGAAGTATGGGCCGATGGAGTTTGTGTTGTGGTCGGGGCAGGCGTTGCGTGGTTGGGATGAAGCGATCAGTGGGATGAAGGTTGGGGAGAGGCGGACGTTGATTTTGCCGCCTGAATTGATTGAGAATGATTCATTGATGACGCGTGATGAGAATAAGAAGATTGAGAATACGCTTGTGAGTGAGGTACATTTGGTTGATGTGAAGCCGGGTATTGGGGTTAAGATTTTGAAAGGTGGAACGGGGAAGATGACACGGCCGGGCGATATTGTTTCGCTTGATTATGAGGGTAAAGTGCGAGGAGCGGAGGAGCCGTTTATATCGAAGGCGAGTGCGCCGGGTGGGAAGCCGTTGGTGTTTGAGATTGGTAAAGGGCAGGTGATACCGGGTTTGGAATTGGCTGCAACGGGGATGACGGTTGGTGAAGAGCGTGAGGTTTTGATCCCGTCTTATCTTGCGTATGGTGAAAAAGGTTTTGCGCCATTGATTCCGAAGAATGCGCCGCTTGTATATCGGATTAAGCTTGAGAAGATTGAACGCCCGGAACAGAAGCAGGAGCAGAAGGGGCCGATGAAACGTGGTGGTGGTAAATTGAAGAAACGCGTGCGGTGAATTAGTGCTAGACGCAGTCGAGGGGTTGTGGTTCTGATTAAGTTATGAAAAAGCTCACACTTTGGTGTGAGCTTTTTTGTTTGGTGAGTTGTTTCACTAAAGCGTATCGTTGATTATTACAGTTGTTTTTGAATCTATGCGTGAGTTAGTTGGTTGAAGGCGCGCCTTGAATAGTGATTGCATTTTGTGCGTGGGTGCCGTGATTGAGGTCTTTGAGTAATTTGTCACGTTTAAGATTGAGTTGCTCGATGAGCGGCATGCATCGGCGGCGGGTACGGGCGACGAAGCGTTCAACGGCGCGGTATTCGTCGAGTGGTTCTTCGGTGAAGGTCATGAGGGTGTAGCCGAGTTGGATGAGGTCTTTGTCTTGAAGACGTTTGAATTTTTCGACACGCTGTCCGTTGATGATGATACCGTTGCGGCTTTGCAGGTCGCGGATGTAGAAATCGTTGTCGGTGGGGTCGAGTCTGATTTTTGCGTGACGGAATGAGACGAAGCAATCATTGAGTTCGGCGAGTAGGCTTTCGTCGCGGCCGAAGACCATTGGGATGTCGCTGAGTTCGTACCAGTCTCCGATATTCTCTCCAGATAGGATAACGATTTTAGGCATAAGATCCTCCATGACGTTGAATGAAGATTAATGTGAATGAGAGAATCTTCATAGATGTAAAGAAAAGATGAATCGGCCGAGCCATGACGATTGGTATCAAGTGAATGAAACAAGACTATCCGTGAGATAGAAGCTGAATGGCTGGCAAGTTTTTGTTGATGCTGTATGAGGTGTGAGGGTATGTGTTCTATTTTCTCTGTTTTAACGTGCGGCGACAAGGAAAAAATGCAGCGGCTTATTAGAGAGTTTACCTAGGTGGTGTAAAGAGAAAATGACTATCAATAAAGCGATAAAATGGTCGCCTGTTAAAGTGTGAGTGTTGGGTTAGTTATGAATATTATGAAACCTTGCGCATTGGTAATGGATCAATTTTACCTGTTTGAGATTGTGCTTTACGTGTGAGGTATTGGAGTGAGAAGAGGTTGTTTTTGTCTTGCCAAACGTGTTGGACGTCGAAAGCGGAGGCGATAGTTGCGAATTGATCGAGTGTGTATTTGTAGGAAAATTCGGTTCGGATGTGTTCGTGTTTGTTGAGTGAGATTTTGTGTTCGCCGATGAAGACGGTTTGATCGACAGTACTGACAAGGTGCATTTCGATGCGGCCATCGAGATCATTCCAGATAGCGCGGTGCTTGAAAAGATTGGGATTGAAGTTTGAGCCGACTTTTGTGTTGATGTGTTTGAGCATGTTGAGGTTGAATGCTTCGGTAATTTTATCTTCATCGTTATATGCTGTTTCGAGGATTTTCTTGTCTTTGCGGAGATCGACACCGATGAGGACAGAACAGTTGGGTCCGCCGAGTGTGGCGAGGCGGTTCATGAAGATGGAGGCTTCATAAGGTGTGAGGTTGCCGATGGTGGAGCCTGGGAAGAAGATGACGGTTTTCTGAATATTGCGTGTGGGGAGTGGAAGTTTGATGGGTTGATGGAAGTCGGCATAGATGGGTATGACTTCGATTTCAGGGAAATCTTGCTGAATTCTAATCGATGACTGTACGAGGTGATCACGAGAGATGTCGATGGGTACATAGACGGTTGGGTTGTCCATACCCATGAGGAGGAGTTCAGTTTTAGTGCTGCTTCCGCTGCCAAGTTCGACGAGCATGCATTCGGGGCCGAGGGTGTGACGGATGTCGTCGAGGTTGTCCTGAAGGATGCCGACCTCGGTACGTGTTGGGTAATACTCTGGGAGATGCGTGATCTGTTCGAAGATTCTGGACCCTTCCGCGTCATAGAAGTACTTGCAGGGCAGGGTTTTTGGGTTGGTGCTGAGGCAGTTAATGATTTCATTAACGGGATTGTTTTCGTGTGGGTCGTAGTCGATCACGCGTAGCATAGAGATCTCGCTTTGTGTACTAATGTTACTGATTGATACTAACTGATGATTAGATGTCACGGGCGAGTCTTATGCCGGTGAATTGCCATCTTGTTTCGGGTGACCAGAAGTTGCGGTATGTGTTTCTGATGTGGTCAGTGGGTGTTGCGCATGATCCGCCTCTGAGTACTTGTTGGTTGCACATGAATTTGCCGTTGTATTCACCGAGTGCTCCGTCTGCAGGTTGGTAGCCGGGGTATGAGGTGTAGGGAGATGAGGTCCATTCCCAGACGTCGCCGAAGGCTTGGATAAGTTTGGTTTCGTTGGATTGAGGGTCTGGGGTGATGGGGTGGAAGCGATTTGATTCCATGAGGTTTCCGTCTAACTTGCAGTTAGATGTTGCTGATTCCCATTCATCCTCACGTGGGAGTCTGTAGCCGGCCCATCGCGCGAAGGCGTCTGCTTCGAAGTAATTGACGTGACAGAGTGGTTCGTTGGGGTCAACGGTGAGTGGTCCAGCGAGGGTATATTGCTTCCAGATATCGTCTTGCTTGTACCAGTAGAGTGGGTGGGTTGCGTTGTTGTCTTTGCGCCATTGCCAACCGAGAGAAAGCCAAAATTCAGGCTTTTCGTAGCCTTGATCTTCGAGGAAGCCCATGTATTCACCGTTGGTGACGAGACGGTTGGCGATGGCAAATGGTTGAAGAAAGGTGGTGTGTTTTGGCTTCTCATTGTCGAAGCAGAATTCGGAGCAGAGCAGGGCACGTGCGGCGAGGCCGTCGTCGATCTGGAATAGGTCGGAGAGTGCTTGGTATTGTTTGTCTTGGGAGAGTTTGTGGTATTCGAAACCGATGTCGGCGAGGCCGCCTTGATGCTCTATCCAATGCATAGACTGGATGGGATGTGATGCCGGTTCACTGTCGGGTGTGTTGTAGGCAGGCATGAGTGGATTGGATGAGAAGACGTGCTTGATGTCAGTGAGGATGAGTTCTTGATGTTGCTGTTCGTGATTGATGCCAACGACGAGTAGATTGCGGAGTTCGGGGATATTGTCTTGTGGGGCAGTGAGAAGAAGATCGATCATGTGGGCGTCGATTTGTTGACGGTATGTGTAGACTTCTTCGACTGTAGGACGTGAGAGATAACCACGTTGGGCCTGGCAGTGTTGAGGGCCTACGGTGTTGTAGTATGAGTTGAAGAGATAGAGGTATTGTTCGTTATAGGGTTGGTAGCCTGTGAAAAAGTTCATGAGCATGAACTGCTCAAAGAACCAAGTTGTATGAGCGAGATGCCACTTGGTTGGGCTGACGAGCTTCATGGTTTGCACGACACAATCCTCGACAGCTAATGGTTGGCAAAGCTGCTGTGTCTGATTGCGTACAGAGCGATAGGCGGCGATCATGAGTTCGCGCGAGGTTTGAAAGTTATCGCTTTTGAGCGCGTCGAGAGACAACCCCTTTTTATCCTGCACAATGAGTCTCCGTTATTAGCGGACCCTTTAAATGCGCTTTGCGTGAATGTTCTCTCGTTGATCAGTATGTTGATTACGAGATGTTGCGATAATGAAAGCGGTTTGGCTGTTGAAAGTTTGGTTTCAAGCCTGTTGTGATATTCACGCAATTAGCTTTGGATACCCCATACGTCACACATCGGTTAATGTGAGTGGGTATCGCAATAAATAGAGCGCTAAATCAAGGGTAAAATTGTTAATGAGCGCATGCATAATCAGGTTGATTAGATCGTACGCATCGGTGGGTGAGTGGAGGGGGAATTTTGATGAATAATCTACAGATAAAGGGGATTCAGGTAGTTTGAGGAGGCAAATATGGGGAATGGGAAGAGGGGTGGTGTCTTGAATGTCCTAAAATATGGCGATTTTAGTGGGGTCTGGTTTGAGTGAGAAGTAGACAAGTTTTACAATAGGACGTTCGCCTGAGTTTTTTTAATGCGTTTTGCGAGATTATTTCCTCGTTGACCAGTGGGTCGTTTCGTGAAAAGCAGATCATGACATTGAACTGCTGGCGATACGTGAATGTTTCAAACGAGAGATGACCACGTAAATTGCGATATTGTTTGTTGTAGAGGTGCAATTGATGAGTGAAGAAGATAAAGATGTTCATGATCCGAAGCCTAGGACGGTGTTGACGTTTTCGGGTGGTTTGGATTCGACGACGCTGCTCTATTACTTGATTAGTGAGGGGCATGAGGTGTTGGCGTTGTCGATTGATTATGGGCAGCGGCATAAGGTGGAGTTGGATTATGCGAATCGGATTTTGGAGAAGTTAGGAATCGAGGAGCACAAGACGATCGACTTGCACTGTATGAATGATTTGATGCAGGGATCATCGTTGACACAGCCCGATATTGATGTGCCTTTGGGTCATTATGAAGAGGAGTCGATGAAGCAGACGGTTGTGCCGAACCGTAACATGATCATTTTGTCTCTTGCTGCGGGCTGGGCGATTTCGAATAAGGCGACGTATATTGCGTATGCGGCTCATGCGGGTGACCATGCGATCTATCCGGATTGTCGACCTGAGTTTGCGGAGGCTTGTGCGAAGGCGATTGAGTTGGCGGATTGGCATATTGTGAAGTTGAATCGGCCGTTTGTTGATATGACGAAGGGTGAGATTGTGAAGTTGGGTGTTGAGTTGGGAGTGCCTTATGAGTTGACTTGGTCTTGTTATCAGGGGCATGAGATTCATTGTGGTGCGTGTGGTACGTGTGTGGAGCGGCGCGAAGCGTTTATGCAGGCAGGTGTGCAGGATCCGACAGAGTATGCGAAGGATGCGCCGAGGATGTCGCTTGATGAAAATGGGAATGCGATCATCCACTGGCAAGAGAAGTGAGATGAGTTGTTAAAAAATGATTAATAAAAGGAGCGCTTTTGAGCGTTCTTTTTTTATGGTTGGATGAATTTATAGCTGCAAAACTAAGGGTTTATCAGTAGGTTGGGGTCTTATAAGTAAATAACACTTGTATTGTAAATAGAAACCATAAACAATATAGCGATAATTATTTAACAAGGACGAGAAGTCTCCCATCTAAGTTGTTAAATGGGTCAGCGGGTGACTGCTGGCGAGGGGATCACAGTTCTGATTCGTTGTAAGCAGTTCTTATATTTTCTATTAGTGCAATTTGAATAATGTTGAAAATGGGGTCCATTTTTATGAAATCTACACGCTTTACTACGTCTGCATTGCTGGCAGCTTTCTGTACGATGACGATGGTGACGACAGGTCATGCAGGGTTTACGAATCCGAGTACTGGGGTTTATGAATTTGCGGGGCCGTTTGGTGCCGATCCGCTGGACTTGTCGGGTGAAAATAATGCGACGGTTAATGTGTTGAGTTCAACAGCAGGCGCGGGCCCGAATGGTGAGTATGTGGTGACGGCTGGTGCGAATGCATATTGGGTGGGGTATGGTGCGAATACAGGTACGTTTAATCTTGATGGTAAGATCAAACTTGATGCTGCGAACGATAATTATGCTGGGATTAAGGGTAGCGCGGGAAGTGTGCTGATGTTGGGTGCTGTAGATACAGGATTGTTGACTGTATCGACGACAGGTTCTCATGTGAGTGCGATTGAAGTTGATCGCGTGGTGCTGGGCACATCGTTTGCGGGGAGCATTATTGTTGAGTCGGGTAAGGATGGGTCGGATGTTTCGGGTGCGGCTGCGATTATGAGTGCTGACTCAGTAAGCATTGGTGATGTTGATGCGGCGAGCCACATTCAGGTGACGGGCAGTGGTGCGGAGGTATATGGGATTAAGGCTGGCGTTAATGGACTGTTGATTAGTGGTGTTTATGATGGTGACATCACGATCTCTGGTGGTGCGGATGGAGTGAATGATATTTCTGCGAGTGCGATCAGTACGACTGGTCATATGAATATCAATGCGATTGGTGCAAATAGTTTGCTGAGTGTTACGAGTGCGGATTCGTTTGCTTTGGGTATTAATGGTGTGAACTTGGATATCCAATCGATTGAGGGTGATATTCTTGTGTCGGCTGGGATTGATGCAGCTGGTACGTCGAATGCGTATGGTGTTGCAGCGTCGAATGTGCTTGATATCTATGAAGTGACCAGTGATAGCTCGATTACTGTGTCGGGCGGCGGCGCGGTTGTTAAAGGTTTGAGAGCAGAACTGGGTAATGTGATTCTGGGTACAGACACGACTGGTGGATTTAATGGTCAGATTTTCTTGAATCAGCAGCTGGTTGGTGAAGATGATACGACGTATGAGGGGCGAATTGCTAATTCGTATATGGTCGCAGGTATTGAATCAGTGGGTGGTGATGTACTGATTGAGAATGAGTTTGGTGGCAGAATTTATGTTGCTGCGGGTGAAGATACAAATAATGCATCGCCTACGTATGAAGATTCGCTGGCATACGGTATTAAGGGGAACAATGTTACGATTGGTGAGATGACATCCGGTGCGATGATTGTTGTGCGTGGTACGGGTGATCATGTTGCGGGTATTTTTGGAGATGTGATTGACATAGATGTATTGAATGGTGAAATCAATGCTGAGAGTGGTGGATCGTCTTTGCGAGGTATATATGGAGAGACATCGCTGAACATTGATTTGATTGATGGGGGTAGTACGGTTGCAGTGTTTGGTGAGGCTGATGATTTTGTAGGTTTGGCTGCTGGTAGTGATGATCTGACGATTGGTCAGATTGATGCAGGCAGCACAATTAATGTTGGCACGCTTGCAGGATCGAGCGGTGTTTTTGGTATGGCATCATTTAATGGTGATGTTGTGATTGGCCAGGCTGGGGTGGGTGATTTTAATGGTGTGATCAATGTGAATCAGCAGATGGTTGGTGAGGATGATGGTGCGTATGCTGCACGTATTATGGGTTCAGAGGGTGTGGTTGGGATGTATGCGGGGCTTGGTGATGTTGTGGTTCATGGGGCGATGAATGGTCAAATTAATGTGAGTGGTGAGGAATATATTTACGGTATTAATGCGGGGAATGATATCAATATTGGAAGTATGAGTAATCTGTCATCGATTGTTGTGAAGGCTGATGACTTTGAGGCTTACGGTTTGTATGCGGGGAATGATATCGATATTCAGGGTGAAATGGGTGCGATGATTACGGTGATGTCGGATACGTCAGCGTCTAACTCACGTGTGTATGGTATTGCTGCTGAGAATGAATTGAATATTACATCGCTTAGCGGTGTGATTACGGTTACAGCGGATACAGGCGCGATTGGTGTTTATGGTCGCCAAATTCATATTGATCAGATGAACGGTATGATCAATATGACGACGACACATGGTGCTGCGATATCGACACAGAAGACTGATGGTGTGACATGGAATGCATCGGCAGCACTTGATGATTATATTGGTTTGAGCAGCAATGCGATTGTTAATGGTGATATCCGTTTGGGTGATGATACGGGTGTGGGCAATGCGGATACGCTTGTCCTGCGTGGGACGGGTACATTCAGTCATAACCTGTATGGCGTTGATACGATTATTGTTGAGCAGGATCTTGTGAGCGGTTCGACGGCAGATGATGTTTGGTCGTTAAATTTAGCAGATACAGCAAGTAATACTGATCAGTTGAATACGATCAAAAAACTTCAAGTGAATTATGGTACGGTTGGTGTTGGTAAGAATCTGAAGGTTGAGAATGCAACGATTGATTCGGAAGGTGGGTTACACTTTAATCTTCATGCTGATGGTACGAGTGATATGCTTGATGCGTCGGATCGTGTTGGATTTAGTGAAGGCGGGAAGGTTGTCTCGAAGCTTGATGGCGTGATTACTGAAGATAAAACTTATAAGATCATTCAAACGGCGAATGGGTTGTATCAGATTGGTGGACCAGATGATGGTGAGCCAATTGATTTGTCGAAGATTGATTATTTTAATGATACGGCTTTAGTTGATTACGAAGGCGAGCTATCTGATGATGGATTGAATCTGTTTGTGATAGCTTCGGTTGGTGGCGAGTTACAGGAGTATGCAAATTCATCAGTGTTAGATGCTGCGAATTCATTGCAGGGCGCGTTTGATCATGATCCAAGTGGTCAGACGGGTGAAGTGTTTGATGGGTTGCAGGATTTGGATGAAGACGAATTGCGTAAACAGTTGGATAAGATTACGCCTCAACAATCGCTTAGCACGTTTGGTGCGTCGGCAGAGGTTGCAGGTGCTGTGACACGAACCATGAGTGGTCGTACGAGTACACTTGGTGGTTCGAGCATGGCTGCAGCAGAGGCATCCGAAGCGTATCCGATGCT
This sequence comes from Planctomycetota bacterium, assembly GCA_016350165.1. Classification (GTDB taxonomy): domain Bacteria; phylum Planctomycetota; class Phycisphaerae; order Phycisphaerales; family Phycisphaeraceae; genus Poriferisphaera. The sequence goes on from CP066225.1 coordinate 2,898,200, forward strand.
GATGTCTGGTCCTTCGTATCGTGATGTTGATGGCTATGAGTTTTGGGTATCTGCGTTCGGTTCGATTGCTGAGCAGGATGATACAGATACGATTCCAGGTTATAAGGCAAAAACAGGGGGCACGTTGGTCGGTCTTGATCAGCAGGTTGAGGATATGATGCTGGGTATTGCGTTTGGTGCTGCTCACTCAGATATTGATACGAAACAATCCTTCGGCTCAACGGACTTGGATACGTTGACTGTTGGCGCCTACTTTGCGTATGAGCCTTCTAATATCAAGATAGATGGCGGTGTGATCTATACGCTGGGTATGGCTGACTATAAACGTGAGACAGCGTTGGATATGACTGCTGAGGCTGACGATGTGAAATCACATTCATTTACGAATTACATTGGCGCAAGTTTTGATGCAATATCAAATGATCATCGCATGGTTTTGACGCCTAGTGCTCAGCTTGCTTATACATACTTCAAGCAAGAATCATATTCAGAATCTAAGGCAAGTGCACTTGGTTTGGATGTTGATGAAATGAATAGTGATGTGCTGACGATAGCACTTGGTATGAAGTCATCATATATGTTACAGGAGCATTTGAAGATTAATTCGCTGGTGATGTTCAAACATGACTTAATGAATGATGCACCGACGATTGAAGCGATATTTAATGCACCGGGTTCGACGCCTTTCACTACCAAGGGTATTGAAACGGATAAGAATGCGTTGGAAGTTGGCGTAGGATTTGATTACATGTTCAATGAGAATGTGAAAGCATCTTGTGATTATTCATATGAATATCGTGAGAGCATGAAGACGCAGAATTTAGTTTTTGGTTTGAATATTCTGTTTTAAATGAATACTAAAAAATTAATGAGTTATGAAGCAGCTGAGATTTCTCGGTTGCTTTTTTAATAGTCCGTTTTAAAGATTGAGCCTCTGTGATGTGATAGACAATTGGTTATATATATAGGTAGGTAAATTGAGGTTACGTATGCAATGGCGTGAAATTATTTAGGAAAGTTTGAGTAGATTTTTAATTTTTATGCTTTCAAAGTTAAATATTGCTGAACGATTTTATAGGGATTACGAAGGTATAGCATTAAATATTTAACTATGAAAAGGTAAGGTATTTGATTTTTATTGTTTGTATCAAATGCAAATATTTTAACTGAAAAAATATGAGCATAAGTCTCAAGGAATCGTAGAAATGGCATGCAATTGCAGTATCGAATTAGCTTTTGAGTAATACCTTGCTTTGGGATAAGAGCGAGAAATTCGGTATGCGCAAAACAAAACCCCTTGTAAAACAAGGGGTTAAGAGAATTAAGCGGAGAGGGCGGGATTCGAACCCGTGGTACGAGGAGAACCCGTACGACGATTTAGCAACTCTCATTCGGCGAATCATAAGAGAAGAATTGCAAAGGTTTTATAAATAGTGAAATTTCGTCAGTGCGCAGAATGTGCGAATAATAAGATTCGCACTATTACAATTGCAATTTATGGCATAAGTACATTGTTCATAAGAGAGTCATAACGCTGTCATTTTGAATATGCAATGACATGTTCATTTGTCTTCATGCATGTTATGCTATAAAGCATGTAAGGTTAATAAGATGAGTGTATATTGCTGATTAGAAATTTTCGTTGGTGTTATATGTAGCACTACTTCTTTCAAGAGTGAGGCAAGCAATGGGGCAGTACGATCCTCTGGAAGTCGCAAACTACTTCCTTGAACAGGCGTGGAGGGAAGGGATTTATGATTTTAATAATCTAAAATTACAAAAAATGGTTTTTTTAGCACACGGCTGGCATTTAGCATATTTTGATTCGCCATTAATAAATGAGCCAGTACAAGCATGGCGTCATGGGCCTGTTATTAATTCTCTATACCATAATTTCAAAAGCAAGGGTTTTCCTTATATAAATCAATTGGGAACTAAGCTGCAACGCAAAGATCCTAATAATATTAATAACTTTGAATATGTAAATGTTAGTCCAAAATTGCCCGATGCCGGTGATGCTGAATTTTGTCAATCTAAGAATTTAATAGATGCAGTGTTTAACCAATATAAGAATTACACAGGCTATCAACTAAGTGATTTGACGCATTTAAATGAATCACCATGGCATTCTGTTACTGAACATATTGTTGGTGAAATTCCTCACGGTATCATAATACCCGATGAAATAATAAAACATTATTACAAGAATTTGATTAAGGAGGGGGCGTAATGCCGGGAAATTTTCCTCTCCATGATCCTATTGACATAAATCAAATCACTGAAGAATCAGAAAATGCGAAAAACGAAGCGGTGTTACTCAGAACTTTAAACCCAACGCAAAGAAGTATTCAGCAATTTGAAGATCGCATTTACGAACTTAAGGATGATAAGCAAAAACTAGAGCAAGAGAAAAAATGGTACAGGGCAGAAGCAACAAAGTATCAAGATTATAAAACCAAGCATGATGTTTTAAAACGTGCTAAAACTGAAATGTATATCGGTAATATTGGTAGTGTTATTCTTGTAACAGGCGGTGCGTTTGTTCCTACATTCGCGCCTGAAAATAAAGCATTATGGTGGTTTGGTTTGATGGTTATGTTATTCGGCATTGCTTTGACCGTATTTGTGAGATTATTTATTATTCTTTTCTGGCATAAAATGCTTGGCAAAGAAGAGCAGGTTTAATTTTTACACTCATTTCGACATGTTAGTTCAAACATATAAGAGGTTGAGAGATTATGAAGTCATTAAATTTGCAAGTAGGTCAAGATCACGTAGAGAAATTAACAGTTATACGAAATCCAATACGCGCGATTGAAGAATTAATTTGGAATGCTCTTGATGCGGATGCAACCCAAATAGCTGTAGAGCTAAAATACAATAAGATGAATGGTATGCAATCGGTAACGATTTCAGATAATGGAATCGGTATTAGGTTTAATCGCATAAATCGCACATTTGGAGAAATTGGTGAGTCTGAAAAGAAAAAACAAATTGAAACTACACTAGGTCGTGTGCCACATGGTCGATTCGGAAAGGGTAGGTTTTGTGCTTTTGGCTTGGGTGCTGTAGTCACATGGCATAGTAAATATAAACAGAATGGTGAAGTTAAAGAGTTTGAGATATCAGGTAATAGATCGCAACTAAAAAAATTTAATATCAGTGACGAAAAGATATGCAAAAATAATGAAACGGGTGTAACAGTATCTGTTACCAATATTAATAAAAATATGGTATCTAATTTAGAAGATACTCAAAAAATTTCAGAGGAACTGTCACGGATATTTGCAATATATCTTTTGAAATATCCGGGTATTAAAATCACTTATGAATCTAATCTCGTTGATCCTAAACAATTCCAAACACTAACTCATGATTACACCGTCGAAACACCTGAAGGGTTAGAGGGAAAAGTTGAATTAACTGTAATTGAATGGAACAAAGAGTTTGATCGTAAGATATATTTTTGTGATGCTGAAGGAATTGCTTTTGCGGATCACACACCACGTATACATGCAAAAGGGTTTAATTTTACTGCATACGTAAAAGGTGATGGGATTGTGGATTTAGAAGAACGTGGTGAATTTAATTTAGAGCCATATTCGGAAGTTGTTACTAAACTAATTGAAAATTCAAAAGAGGTTCTTAAAGCCCATTTCCGTGGACGCAGTGCAGAGCAAGCTATTGATCTAGTAAAAAGGTGGAAGAAAGAGGAGATTTATCCATATAAAAATCACGAAAACAACCCTCTAATAACAGCTGAACGTGAAGTGTTCGATACATGCGCAGTAACAGTAAATACATTTTTACCAAAATTTGAGAAATCAGATAATGCGAGTAAAAAATTAACATTTCAATTATTGAAAAAGGCATTAGAAAGAGATCCGGGGAGTTTGCATTCAATTTTACGTGAAGTTCTCGTCTTACCTGAAGATGAACAGAACGAATTAGCGGAGTTATTAGATCGCACCCAATTATCAGCTATCATTAGTGCTTCGAAAACTATTATTAATCGTTTGGATTTTCTGGCGGCATTAGATGAAATGTTATTTGGAAACTTGAAGAAAACTCTGTATGAAAGAAAGCAGTTACATCGAATACTTGCTGAAGAGCTTTGGATTTTTGGAGAGCAATATGATATAGGTGTAGATGATCAATCACTAAAGAGCCTATTAGATAAGCATATTCATATTCTTAAAAGAGAAGAATTGGCAGAAGAAGGTAATGAGGATGTTACGGATATTGACGGGAAACAACGTATAGTAGATTTAATGCTATATAAGCAGATACCTTTGACTACTCCGGGACATTTTGAGCATTTGATTATTGAACTGAAAAGACCCAAAAAGAAAATTAGTGTCACTGAAATAGATCAAATTAAGAAGTATGGTTACGCAATACTTGAAGATGAGCGTTTTGATAAAAGCAAAGTAAAATGGAACCTTGTACTAATTGGGAATGAGCTAGATAAATGGGCTCAGTATGAATGTGCTCAAAAAGATAGAGAATATGGGCATATTGGAGCATCTGAATCAATGAATATATATGTAAAACAGTGGAGCACAATAATTCATGATGCAAAATGGAGATATCAGTTTTATCAAGACAAATTAAAAGTGGAAATTTCGAACAATGATGGCTTGCGGTACTTGCGTGAAAAACATAGTGATAAAATTTCACAAAATGAGCTAGAAGTCGCAGGGCTGACATCTTAGTATTTTTGTGAAATTGTAATTAGAATGCTGATGTAACAGTTACTGACTTTTAATTAGATAATTACTTCCACGAATATTTTGAATTTTTCCAATTATTCCAATAAAGGTAATAATCGTTAAGCCATTTCTCATACATTGCATAGTTTAACTCTAGGGGATGTGTAACTACATAAAAATGATAGCCAAACCCCGTAAACATTGGGTGATGGACAATTGATCCCTTTTCTTCTGGATCGTAAACCAAAATCGCATTTTCAATGCCAATGCAATCTTGTATTTTTTTTACATTAAATGCTAATGAAGCAAGAATAGTAAGGTCTACAACTAGCCCTGAGTCTAATGTTAGCCATGCATGGGCAATTGCATCTTTGCTAGGTACAAAACCTTCCTCGATTTCGTTCTCAATACTATCAATAGTCGTAGCGTAATAAGGTTTGTTGTCCACGGAAACATTTCCAATAGTTAGTGTATGTCTATAGAAATTTTCGTGAAGAACGTAAGAAGCTTTTCTTGCAATCTTAAAGCAGCTTCCAGAAAGCTGAGCAGAATGCTCTATAAAATCTTTAAAATCATCTACAAGTAATGATTTAATATCATCTGGGTTATGTTGTTGCTTTGTTTTAGAGTATTTAAATTTTGGTGTAAATATTTCTTCAAATTTTCTAAAAGAGCGTTCTTGTGCTTCATGTAGTTTAGCTTGATAAGTTGATGCCATTTTCTTTGACTCTACAAGGTGCCACCGGTTATCAGTATTTATACAGACTACAACAATATTTCATAAATGGTTAAATATCAAGGATAAGTAAAAGAAGTAATAATCTGTTGAACTAAAGTGCAGAGGTATAGATTTAAGTGTAGGTAGATGATTGACGCTGAGATTACAAAAATTGGTTTGCCTACTCATCAATTTACAATTTGCATACGATGATTCAATCGCAAATAGTAATTTTTCAATTGTACTTTCGGGCAATGCAGCACGTTTTTGTTGATTGGTTTCACGTGATATTTGGGGTGAGGTATACAAGGTTATCAAGAGTGGGGAAGTCGGTTAGATTCCGGGGTATGCTACACTGAAGTTGTGGAGTGGGATAAGGATGCATAACAGAGCAGCAGAAGCAAAGGCAGCTTGGGAAGAGCGTGCCCGCGACTTGTTAAAATAGAGGTAGGGAGTGGCAGGACAGTGTGACAGGGTGCATGAGCGTACAAAGCGAGCGTGAATTTTTATGTATCCAATATGTTAAACTGGAATTAGGGAGTGGCAGAGGCATGCAGAGGGTTGCATGAGAGGCCGGTAAGGACGGGGATAATGTAAAAGATCAGTAAAGCGGAGTGCTGCTTATGTGTTGTAAGCAGTTGAGGCTTTGTAATAACTATTTTAAGGAGCCATGTTTATGTTAAATGGTTCAGGTGGAAGGGCAGCTGGTGGTAGGTTGCTAAATGTCGATGAGGTTGCGGAAATGTTGGATATTGATCGGTCTACAGTGTATAGGCATCGGAGGGCGGGGCGACTTCCTTTGCCTATTAAGATCGGCAAAAGAGTGTTATGGATCGGTGATGAGGTTAAACGGTGGCTAGAAGCAGGTGCGCCAAATCTTCGTCGTTGGGGTCAGATGTCACAATCAAAGCCGTGGCATGGAAAGATGACTATCTAGCGGTTAGATGGTCAAATCATTTACAGGTGGTTAAGCGGCAGTAAGTGGCTGCTGCTTACACCTTCATAAAAAGCATTGTATTGGCTGAAGCGTATCAATCGGATTTGATACCGTTTGCTGTCGGCCAGACATTTGGAGGTAATTTTGGAAAATACAAATTACTTTATGCTTGAGATCAAGCAGAATAAACGTAAATCAACGGTCATACTTAAAAGTGGTAGTGCAGTCATACATATGGATGAATTGCAGCTATCAAATGCCAGTCAGCGGGCAAAGTACGTTGAGCAGGCAACTAAACTAAATGATGCGGTTTGTGGTAGTTGGCTAAATCAACAGCTTATAGATTTTGCGGCAGGGCAACGCGCAAACGCAAAAGAATCAAAAGATACACATACGGACGAGATTGATGCTCAGTTTATCGTACGTCCTACGCAAATATTTAAGGCTGATGTAGCAGCTTTTAGTATTCCAATCACCATAACTCAGGAAGGTGAACCAGTCGGGCAGTGGCTGCTATACCAGCAATTCCCAGATGGTACGCGGGAAGCAACTAAGCTAGATACAACATTGAATACAGCCAGCGGTAGCATCTACTATCTGCATCCGTATCCATCACCGCCATCAATTAATAAGCCTTCGGGGTGGTCTGCTCGGTCCCGCGCTCAGTGGCTAAATACGGACAATAAAACCGATCCCGCTACAACCTTCTACAAGGTGCGTGAACTCATTACTCACTACATTGACTTCAATCACGAACAGGCAGAAGGCATTATCGACACGCTGTCGCTATGGGTGGTTCACACGTATATCTATAACATTTGGGAAGCTACGCCATACCTGCATTTCAATGGCCCTGCAGGTTCTGGTAAGTCACGCGTGTTTGAAGTGCTAAGCAGGCTTAGCTATCGCCCGATGAATGTTTCAAACATTACGCCAGCCGCAATGTTTAGGCAGCTAGACGAGCAGGGCGGTACGCTATTGCTAGATGAAGCTGAGCGTATGCAAGAGCGAAGCCCAGAGGTAAGCGAATTACGTTCTATACTGCTGGCTGGCTACAAGAAAGGCGGCAAGGCCTCACGCTGCGAAGGCGACAACCACGCCTCGCGTGAGTTTAATGTCTACAGCCCTAAGGCGCTGGCGTGTATTGAAGGCCTACCCCACGCTCTAGCTACACGCTGCGTGCGCATCATGATGTTTCGCGCTAGCAAGGATTCGCAGTGCTACAAGCGCCGCATAGACGAGCAGCCAGCGCACTGGCAGCAGGCGCGCGACATGCTGCACCAGCTAGCGCTAGAGCAGGGCATGGCGTGGCTACAGCTTCCGCAGCGCGCTGAGGCGTGCCCTGGCTTACACGGCAGGGATTATGAGCTATGGCAGCCGCTTTTAGCGCTAGCAGCCTATTTTGAAAGCCAAGGCGTGGCCACGCTGCACCAGCGCGTGCTAGGCTATGCCCACTACCAGCTTGAGCAAAGCAAGCAAGACAAAGCCACAGACATTGACGCTACGCTGCTACGCGTGGCGGCACGCCTTATCCTTACAGGCGCGGCACAGCGCACGGCGCAAGACATTGTGGTACAGGCAAGAATTGAAGAGGAAGAAACCTTTGACCGCATTACGGCGCGTAGAGTGGCTTCTATTCTTAAGGCCTACGGCCTAGTTACGAAAAAATCTAACGGTAGGCGTGTTTACAGCGGGATTACCAAAGCTGATTTCTTACGGATACAAGAGAATTATGGGCTAGATTTGGATTTAGCCGACTTGGGTGTATCAAAGTACGACATCACCGCAGAGGATATCGATCAGTTAGAACTGGATACTTGTATTAGGCAGGAACCTACGCCAGAAACGTGCCCTACCGACCCTATCGCCACTTCAATGCTGGCAGATGAGGCCAACGCAGGGCACATAGGGCACGTAGGGTACTAAACGCGCTGTAGCTATGGCCTAGCGCGATAGCCTATTTCGCGCTAAGCTATAGCTAGCAAGTAGATATATTCAGCTTGAACAAAAGAAAATCGTAAGGCAAGAACTACCAGTAAACCGTATCCAAAAAATACGATAAGCCAAAATAATACGAGTTTACGGATTTTTGACCTAGAATGAATGTAATACATAAGCCATTTGAATAAACACAGAATGGCTAGCGATAAATAAATCGCCACTTCCGGCGAGGATTGAGGACTACATGGGTCTTTTCCAAAAAACAGAAACAGATAAGAGCGGAAATCTTAAGACATATAAAAACTGGTACATCAGTTTTAAGAATCATGAAGGCGTGATACGCCGATGGGCAGCATTTAGTGACAAGAGAAGATCAGAAGACTTGCTTCGCAAAATTGAAATGCTGGTACAGAACCGCATAACGAATTTACCGCCAAGCGCTGAATTGCAAGATTGGTTGGAATGTTTGCCAGCGGCATGGCGTAAGAAGCTAGCGAAAGAAGATTTGCTAGGCAGACAATACCTTGCAGCAAGCGAATCGCTCATTAAGCATATTGATGATTACAAGCAGCATTTAATCGCCAAGCAAACGCGCGGCAACTATGCCGACCAAACCTACAATCGCTTAAAACGCATCATCGAAGGTTGCGAGTTTTATACCTATCCTCAGATCACACCTTCAGAGATTGAAAACTTCCTGTATAAGCTGCGCCAGCCAAAGCATGAAACAACATACGATGCTAAAGGTAAAGCGGTTGTAAAAACTACAAGTGGCATAACAACGCGCACCAGTAATTTCTACATGCAAGCAATGCAGCAATTCTGTAATTGGATGATTCGAGAAGGTAGAGCGACCAGCTCACCAGTTGAGCATCTCAATAAATTGAATCCTGATGTAGATGCTACACCACGTAGAGCAATGACACTGGTAGAACTTAGTCTGTTATTCAATTGGCTAGATCGCCAGCCAAAGCATAAACAATCAAAGATGCAGCCTAGTGAACGTAAGTTGCTTTACCTTGTGGCAATGTATACCGGTTTACGTTCAAGCGAACTAGCAAGTCTTATGCGCTCATCCTTTGATCTAGTTAGCGATACGCCAACGATTCAGATTCACGCACGAACATCTAAACGCGGCAAGCATGACCGCGTATTAATTCAAGCCGATCTGGTTGAACCATTACGCAGGCATACAGCTAAGTTGTTGCCTGATGAACCCGTTTTCAATATGCCAACTAAATCGAATGTAGCAAAACGCTTTCGTAAGGACTTCGAAAGTGCGGGTATTGCATACAAGAACGAAAAAGGCGAGGTGCTGAATTTCCATTGCTTACGCCATACCTATATCACGTTGCTGAGTAATGCGAATGTGAACCCCAAAGTCGCGCAAGAAATGGCACGCCATTGCGATATCAAGCTCACCCTCGATCACTACACCCACCTGCAAGACGGCCAAATGCAGCAGGCACTAGATCAAATCCCATCCATGCAGGAGATCGGTGTTACTTCACCAATGAAGGCGACTGCTGAGGATGTGATTCGGGACTTGGCGAATCGGGAAATGGGGCAGGTGGATGCCGAGCCAATCCACATTGATGGGTATTTGGATGGGGATGATGAGCCGGAACCTGATGGGACGGGTGGGGGAGGTCGTCGGCATGAAATGGGGTGTGATGAGGGTGAAAAACAGTGCGCATATAGTGCGCAAGTGCGCCAATCTGATGCACTTTTACGCAATAATATGCGACTTTTAGAAGACAAATTGCTTCGAGGTGAGGGTGAGAAATTCGGTGTGCGCAAAACAAAACCCCTTGTAAAACAAGGGGTTAAGAAAATTAAGCGGAGAGGGCGGGATTCGAACCCGCGGTACGAGGAGAACCCGTACGACGATTTAGCAAACCGTTGCCTTCAGCCACTCGGCCACCTCTCCGTGAATGTGCGAGCGAGCGCAGATTCTTTAAGGTCAACGAATTGTAACAGTATCGCAGGTGATCTCAAGGCTGAGTTGTGTCGGTGGGAGTAAGCGTGGATTTGGCTGATTTTGTGCTTCGTTTTTGTGCGCGCGAAATGTGTGCACGACGTGCATGGTTTTTATAAGTATTGTTTAGATAATTATTTAGGTTGTGATAGGGTGGCGTATTGCAGGATTGAGAAAATGAGCGCTTTTCCACGGTTTTTGCAGAAAATGAGCGGGAAACGGCGCGCTTTGGAGAGTTTTGAGCTAGAAATGAATGGTTTTTCTGAAAAGCGCACACGTGGATCGTTCAAAATGTGCGCACGGCATGGGATTTACAGTTGGTCGGGGGCGATTTTTGGGCAAAAATGGAGTTTGTGGTGAGGCGCTTTGTGGAGTAGTTACACTAGAGCGTATCGTTGATTAGCAAACTTACTTTGTGAGGTGGGGAGGTATGAGGGATGGGTACGGTGAGCGTGGTTCGTCGGCTATAGTTTTTTGCACCATTATTTGCCATAGCCACAGGCTTTGAAGTAGTTCTCGCAGTCAATCACATCCACACGCTTAATGGCTTCGCATACCAGCTGATCGAACCGGCTTTTTTGACACACGGCGTAGTCAACTCTTCACCTTTGACTACAGATGCTCGATCGGTTTCCGGTCCGGCGAACGCGGCGGCTGATACCACAAATCACAACCTGTTTCCTCAATCAACTCACGTACACGCGTCCCTTTGTGTACTAACAGATTATCCATCACCACGACCTCGCCCGATTGAAAACTCGGAACCAGACACCGCTCAACATAGTCCTCAAAGCACTCACGCATCTGTGTGCTATCAAGCATAGCCGTCGGATCTTCTATCACTTGATTAGACCGGATAAAACCGATCATGGTCGCTGTACGCCAGTGGTTGTGGGGGACATGATCGACGCGGCGTCGGCCTACGTCTGACTAGCCGTAGCGGCGGATCATGCTCGTTTGGATACCGGATTTATCAAGGAATTCCGGCTTTTTAGGACCAACAAAGCGGCGGGCAATCCGGAACAGCAATCGCTTGCGTTGACAGGATTCGCTTTGGGACTGGTACACTCAGATGTTCAGCGATTTGCTTGAGCGTGATGTCGGGGTATTGCTTGATGAGCTGACGGATTTTTTGCTGATCATCAGGTTCGAGTTTGGTGGCATGATAGCGACTTGGCGGATGCTCTGTTCTTGCTTGAGAGCAGCGACAACTTTCAGTCGTAGATCCATTATCGTGTGTTGTAATAAATTGCTCAAAACGCTGTAGAGCTGATTGTAGAGTGTCGTGGGTGTTGAGTGTTTTGTGGTTGTTTTACTTGTATGTTGTTTTAGTGACGGTTATACCGGTATTGAAGCTCTGAGAGGATCGCAAGCGAACGGACGAGCTTCGATGAGTCGGCTGCGAGATCGGTTCCGCTAAAGCTTGCAAAAGCTGAAGTGTAGCTGGATACCAGTTATCTTTTTGTTGTGAATTTTTAATCCGTATAAGTCGTCGGTTGATCGAGTCGTCGTGGAAACGGCGGGTGATTATTAACGAGGGATTGTCTATGCGATAGTTAGGCGTATGTTGTTCATGGCGATTCTGCCGGTGTTGGTTGCGTGCATGTGTAAGCCGTTGGTGATTTTTTGAATTTGATGGTGCGGCCGTAGAAGGAGGCAATTGGAGGTTGATTTTAAACACATACGCGAAAGCGTATCAATGGCTTGAGTGTGGAGTATTGGTCTTTGTTCTGTTATTACTGTTTGCGCTGTTTGGGTGAACTTTCTAGTTTTTGATTTTGTGGGGTTGGCAATGGTTCGGGGAGTTGGCTTGTTAAGTCGTAGATTTCGATGTGGCGAGTGTATGAGGATGGGTTATTTGGCTGGGTGGAATGTAGGTAGGCGAGCCAGAGGTGGTTAGTTTGGGGTTGAGGTGATAGCAAAAACTGATCGCTAAGGGGTGTTGGGTTTTGGGGTTTAGATAGTTTTAGGATCATGTTATTTGATATTGTTGAATTAGTATCGTTAAAAATATCCAAAACAAGGTAGTTTTGGTTGGTAGCATTCGCTTGAGGGTTGAGTGTAGATGCGGCGGAGGTGGGTTGAATTGTGAGTGAGGATGTGGAGTTGATGTTAAAGTTGTAGCCGACTTTGAAGTTGTGGAAATTATTGAAGAGCAGGTCTTGTTTTTCGGTAAAGGGTTGGTTTTGTGTTTGAGTTTGTGTGTTGTTGATGATGAGTGGTGTTTTGGGGAGATGCCAGAGGATGGAGTATGGGTATTGTCCTTTTTTAACAGTGTGTTCGACGTATTCAACTTTGCCGTGGTTTATTGTGAGGTTGTAGTTGTTAGAGGTGAGTGTTGATTGAGGGACGTATCGGCCTTGGATATTAAAGAGGGGGTAGATTTCGTCTGAGACTAGTTGTTTGTTTTGTTTGTCGATGAGGGCAATTTGTTTGAACCAGCGGTCTACACCTGCTGCGTTGGGTATCTCGTGATGTTTGGAGAGAAAGTAGTGTGCGCGGATGACGTTGGTGAGGATAATGAGGTTGTCTGATTGATAAGCTTTTAAGCCGTGGCGATCGTAGTAGGTGCCACCGGGGTTAGTGGTTGGTGGGATGCCTTTTCCAATGAGGGTGTGTGCGGGGAATCGCTTTGCGTTCTTGAGCTTGATTGTGGTGATATTCTTAGTTGATTTGTCGTAATAGAGGATGTTGCCGGCGATGCTGAGGATGTAGCCGGTGTCGAAGTTGGTCATGTGGGGTGGTGTGAATTGGCTAGGGAAGGTGTCGGTGAGAAGCCATGATTTTCCGAGTCTATCTGTTGAATAGATAGGTGAATGATAGAAGGATGCTAGTTTGTTCGTGGTAATAGTTTGCGTTTTGGGATTGTAGTCGATGCTTTTAAGTTGAACTTTGAATAGGCCGCATTGTTGAAAGAAGAGGTTGTTGTAGAGCGCGCTTAGTTTGAGGCTTAATGAAATTGGTATTTTAAAGGGGATTTGATATGCGTTTTTGTAGCGTCCTTTGAGTGTGAGGGAGGAATCCCAACGCCATTGACCTGAGATGAATGCGATTGGGTGGAAAGAGGTTTTTTGGCCTTGCACGAAGTAGGAAACGGTTAGAGCGGTGAGGATAGCGAAGGCGGTACCCCAGGTGAGCGTGAGTAAGGTGAGGAGGCGGGGGTAGGATTCGTAGAATCGCGAACGTTTGCGCGTGTTTTTGTGATTGAGGTTTTTGTTACATTCGGGGCAGGGTGATGGGATGGATTGTGGGAGGATGATGTAGCCACAGTTTTTGCAGTATGTTTCGCCGATATTAACTTCATGGATTTTTTTGCGTTGTTTGTAGAAGCGGAAGATGATGATGAAGCCAAGGATGATGAAGGGGAACATGATCAGCTCGGGGAGATAGAAGAGGAAGAGATCCCAGAGGTTGGTCATGGCGGTGGCAGTGGCGAAGTGCATCTGTGATGGAGCTTGATTGGTAGGATCGAGTTGGATTGGCCAAAGTGCGAAGAGGAATTCATCGATGGGGACTTGATGTGTTGCGAGCGGTTCGATGATGGGTGTGGGATCGGTTGTGGTAAGCTGATCTGGCATGATGATGTGATGACGCTTTTTTGCTGAAATGATCCTGTAGTGAGTAAGCGGTTGTGAAATAAATGTGCCGCTTGCTCTTAGTTATGACGCAGTGAAAGTGATTATGTTTCAGAAAAATAAAGGGATTTGTAGAGTTGCGTATTTGATAGCGGATTTTATTGATAATGGGTATGCTGATTGTGTGATGTGGTTTTGAAATGAAAATGCTTGTGAGTGAGATGGAGTTGTGATGAAGCTTAATTGTAAGATGATTGTTGCGTTGTTGATGGTGTGTGGCGTTGTGTATGGGGATGGTGATGCGCGGGTGATTGAATTAGAGATGATGGATGAGATGACGATGCCTCGGATTGATGGGGTGATTGAGGATGATGAAGGTTGGAAAGATTGCGAATGGCAAGATGGGTTTTGGGTATATCAGGAAAATGTGACAGTTGATCAGAAGAAGAAGGTTGGGAAAGAAGGGATGTGGGAGAAGACGAAGTATAAGGTTGGGTTTGATGAGTCGTATGTGTTTGTTGGTGTGAAGTGTGATGAAGCGTTTGTTGAGAAGATGAAGGCAGCGAAGACAGCGAGGGATGGTGAGATTAATGTTGATGATTGTGTTGAGGTGATGCTTGGTAAGCCAGGGCGGGCGGGTGAGTATTATCATTTTATTGTGAACAGTTTGGGGACGGTGTTTGATGATTATCGTGTGCAGGGTGGGCATATGGGGAATAAGTCTTGGGATTGTGCTGGGCTAAAAATGGCGAGTCGTGTGGGTGAGGATTGGTGGAGTGTGGAGATGGCGATCCCGTTTGCTTCGCTTGGGATTAGTGATGCTGGCGTTGTGATTAAGGGTGAGGATTTGGATTTGGTGTTTAATGTGGGGAGAGAACGATATGCGAGCGGGCAATGGGAGGTGAGTAGTTCGAGTAAGTTAGATCGATTTTTGGATGCGAGTCGCTATTCAACGATTAGACTGAAAGATTTTGATGCTGAACGGTTTAATTTGAAGTGGGCTCGTGATATTGAGATAAGTCGAAGATGGTCGCCTAGTTATGTGTTGGGTGAAAGTGATGAGGCGTGTGTGTGGAGCGGGATGATTGAGTTGATGAGGGATTACAAGAAGCCGCAACGGGAGGTGTGGTGCCGCAAGGTTGGTGATGAGGAATGGCAGCCTGGTAGTCATGCAGATAAAAGTGGGAATGCATGGTGGGTGAATGCGAGTGCTGATAAAGATGATCGGTTGATGGAGATTGAAGTGAGGGAGTATGAGACGGGGTTTGTGTTGTGGCGTAAACTTGTTGAGGTGGAAGGAGGCGGGGGGAAGCCGTTTGAATTTGTATGGGTGAAAGATCGGTTTTATGCAGACGAAAAAGGGGATACTTTGTCGTGGGTGCTGAAGAATCAAGTGGATGGGAAATACGATATGGATAGTGAAAAGTGGTCGGTTGAGGTTGAAGTGGAGGTCGATGGTGGAGAGCCTTGGATATTGTCGAAACAGAAGAATGCTTGGAAAACGTATAGTCAAAAGAAGCTTCGTGCAGAAATGATGGGCTGGTCAAAAATTTTGCTGCACGGAAAGTTATTGTATGATGGAAAGGTTATTGAAACTGATGAACGGGTGGTGCAGCGGCTAATTAGTGATGATGGTGTGGTGAGATTGAAAGATGGTTTGGTGTATGTTGATGGGCAACGTTTTTATCCGTTTGGTTGGTTTAGTGTTGAAGAGAAAGATTGGGGGAAGGCGAAGGAGATGGGGTGTAATACGCTGATGATCTATTCGCTGGCTATGGATGAACCTGAAGAACAGAATCGAAAGTTAGATAAACTTGCTGCGATGGGGATGAAGGTTGTGATCTATCCGTATCCGGAGCGTTGGATGTTGAGTGAAGCAAGGCATCAAGCTTTGCTAAATGAGGAGGAACGTGCTGGGATAAGAGAACTTGTTGAACGGGTGAAGGATCATGAGGCGATATTAGGTTGGTATATTGGTGATGAGCCTGAGTTAAAAGCAGGATTGGTTGAACGGTTTAAACAAGTTAATGCACTGATTAGAGAGGTTGATCCGAAACATCCTACGATATTGGTGAATAATTCGACTGCGGGAATAGCGGATTATGCTGAATGCGCGGATATATTGATGCCTGATCCATATCCGTTTTTTTTGAAGAAAGGTAGTAATCGGTTTGGTATTGATGTTATGAAGCGGTTGTTGGAGGTTGCTATTTTGGAGCAGGGAAAAATGTTGGGTGAGAGAAGTGTGTGGGTGACGCCTCAAGGGTTTAGTATGGCGGATTTTGGGAATTCGGATAATCGTGAGCCGAATGAAGTTGAGTTGCGAAATATGTTCTATCAATCGATTAGTTTAGGAGCAGCAGGCCAGATTTGGTGGGCATGGCGGTATGGGAAGAAGTACCCAGAAATGATGGGCGCGATGGCGAAGATTGGTGAGGAATATAAACAGATTAAGTGGGTTTTGGAGGATGAGGATGTTAAGTTCGAGAAGGTTTATGGTGAAGGATATGTTGGATGTAGGTTTATGAAGAGGGGAAGGGCTGTGCTAGATGTATTGGTGAATTTGAAGGATGAAGTGAATGTGGTGCATGGAAGGCAGATGAGGGCGATGGGTGTGTGGGCTGTATTAGAAGGGCGCCAATTAAAGTCTAACTGATAATTAGGGCATGTGCATGAATGAAAAACAACGCGCTGATAGGCGCGTTGTTTGCTATGGGCTTATTTTGAGTCAGTTTTAATGAATATGCTTATTTTGTGGTTTTATGCTGGCGACGCAGGAGGAGGATTGGGAGTACTGAGAGGGCCATGAGTGCTGCTGCGGGGGTTGGTACAGCGATGTTACCGTTGAGGTAATCGTCGTAGCTTATGAGGCGTCCGTATGAATTGAATGCAGTTTCAGTGCCGAGATCACCGAGGACGATGCTGCTTGAGATGTTGTCTGCTGAGGTGCCGAAGCCGACAATTTGGAGGATGTATTCTTCGCCATCGATTGTGACGATGGATTCGTCGCTTATGCTTGTGTCGAATGGGATTGAGAATACATCTGCGCCGTCTACAGCGTTGTTTTCATAGTTGGTAAAGAATGTGTAGCGAAGGTTTTCACCTGATGCGAGGTCGAGACGTACGACTGTACGTAATGTTTCGGGGGTTGTGCCGTCGGCTGTGTCTTCGCCGTTGAAATGTAGGAACTCACCAACTTGGAAAACTTCACCGACATCAACGCCGCTGAATGAAGTGTTTGAGCCAAAGCTTTGTAGTTCATCTACATTGTTTGATGCAGCAGAAGACGATTCACCGAGAGTTAACTCGCGGTAGTTGTTACGTGTGTAGGTTGAGCCTTGGTTACCATCGTAACTCGGGTTTGGGTCTAGCGATGATGTTCTGGCCTGACCTGATACTGAAGCTGCGTAGGTGGGTTGAGCTGATACAATCGAGAAGAGTGCAATAGATGAACAGGCAACTATAGCGCTGATCGTTAAACGATAACTCTTCATTTCGTCTCCAATTCATATACAAGTCACATAAGCTAAGGTGCTAGCTTTATGTTGTGGTGTTGATTGCTAGATGCTGAGTCTAAGCGTAGTGTGATGCTGTTAGCTGCTGTTTGTCTTTACGTATCTGTGCGTGAAATTCTAACGACATGTATATTCAAGTCAATATGATGTTTACGTGAATACTCTAGTATTGTAGTCGTTTAGTCATGAAATGCTGTTTTGGGTATAGTTTAATTGCAAGCAGTGGTAGATATGTTTCAGGGCGGTGTTGGCGTCTGTGATGAGAGTTGGGTCAGCTAGATCATCTGGTGCAAGAGAGTCACGATAATGGTCGTTAATGATATTGGTGAGTTGCTCATAAAGCTTGGGAGTTAAAAGAGCGTGTATGTGGACGTGTTTGAGTTGATCAGTGGTGATTGGAACACGGAGACGCAAGCAGGCAGGACCACCACCGTTTTGCATAGATTGGCGAACATTGAGGTAATGGGCATCGGTGAGGATATTTTGCTCGAGTAGATGTTCAACGAGTGCGAATGCGTATTTATTTTGCTTTACCTCGAGTGGCGCGATGAGGATTTGGTCTTTTGGAGTTGGTGAGATGATTTGCGAATTGAAGAAGTATGATTCGACTGCATCTTTGAGGGGAAGGTGGTCGTTTGTGATTTTTCTGATGTGCAGCGATTGATTAGATAGTGCGCAGAAGTGTTCGGTGATGGTGTTGAGAATGTCGGGGTTGAGGTATGCGTTTTCGTGGTAGAGGAACAGGTTGCGGTTGCCGGTGGCGATAACATCGTTGTGAAAGACGCCTACTTCGACAGCACAAGGGTGTTGATGGATGAATAGACGTTGGTTGTGTTCGATTTGGTGTTGGTGTGCGAGGGAACGTGAAGCTTGGAAAGATTGACGGCCATCACCTTCGGGAACGTCTGGATGATGAGTGTCTGGACTATCAGTGTCGGTTTGATTCGATTTGTTATACGTGAAGAGGTGAAGCCCAGGTGAAGAATAATCAGCACATAGGCGCGTGTGGTTGGCTGCACCTTCGTCAGAGAAGTTGCTGCTTGTAGGGAGTGGGGGGTGGTGATGAAATTGTTCTGAGTCAGGGAAAAGTTGTTTCAGAACATTAGCAGTGTGATGTGTTTCGAGAGAGCGATGCAGGTTTGATGTGAGGTTGGCGGGCGTGAAGTGGAGTTTGTTATCAGTTGCATCAGTTGATGGTGTGACGGTTGCTGCGTTGGCTGCCCACATTGATGAGGCTGAGTAAACAGATGCGAGCAGGTGAGGGGCTTGTTTGCATGCTGTTTTAATGATGTTTTGATTTGAACCATTGAAGCCGAGTGCGCGCAGGATATCTAAACGTGGACGTGGTTGTGGAGGGAAGATAAGAACGGGGATGCCTAACTGCGTGAGGAAGTGAGCTTTATCGAGGGCCTGAAGGGCTGCGGTTTTGGGTTTTGAGGTGAGGTTTTTGTTGTGTTGTGAGGCAAGGTTGCCGGGGGAGAGACCGGCGTAGTTATGGGTTGGGCCGACGAGGCCTTCGAGTGATAGCTCGACGGTGTGTGTGGTGTGTTCAGGCATAGGCATGATCTAGTGAATTAGAAGATCTTGTCCGGCTCAATATCTAATGATGAGTTAGATGGTGAGGGGTAGAGCGGAGCGACACGGATGGTGTCGTCGATTTGAACCTGTAATGCTTCAGCGGTTTGCGGTGAGATGCGTATACCACGTTTACCTTTGACGATCTGGCCGTAGCCGAGAGCGCAGCGGAAGTGTGGTTTGTACTTGGCCATGATGAGCATCATGTCTTTACGCGGTTTGTGCGGATCATCAAGCTTGCGGCCAATGAGTTCAGCTTCTTCAATCTCTGCAATTTCCTTGATGTGGTAGTGTTTTGATTCTCTAACCGTGCGGATTTCATCACGATGTGCTTGCATGGTTGCGCCGCCATCGAAGATGTCTACGAGGTTATTGAAGCGGAAACCCTCTGAAACAAGGATTTTTTGTGCAGGTTTAGCGTCAGGGTGCACACGGCCGATGACATCACGTGCTTCTTTAGGTAGTAGCGGGATGTAGATCGGATAGATTGGCATGAGGTCAGCGATGAAGCGTTTATCAATCGCAGATTGGCGATCAGCATCATCAAAGTCGAGTTTAAAGAAGTGGCGACCGATGGCTTCCCAAAAGACGGACTCACCATTGCCGTCAGAGAGGCCACGCATTTCAGCCAAGATGTTGTTGTTGTATTGGTGTGGGAACTCAGCAACGTGCAGGAAGCGGCAAAGTGAGAGTAAACGACCAAGACCTTGTTGAGCATGTCGGTACTCAGGAAGCAGCATGAGGGTGCCGACTTCGGTGGGGCCTTTGAATTGGTGGTTCAGGTGAAGCGTACGAACAGCGTTTTTAATGCCAAGGGTTTTGGAGTGGCGGTGAGCTGTTTCGATGCGGAAAGAATAGAAAGGCGATTTCGCTTTGCCTGCAGATTTTTTGACACCAGTGGTGCCGATCACACGTTTGCTAGAGAGTTCCTCGAGAACGAATAGAGGAGCCTGCTCGGATATGGATCGCTTGATACGGTCCATGATGTATGACTTCTTAGGCAGTAGTGAGGTAAAGCCGTAACCAGCGTCTGAGGCGAGAGCCATCATCTGGTCGAAATCGTCGTCGGTAATTGGGCGGATCACAAACATGTAAGAAATAGTATCGGTTTTAAGTGCCCTGAGAAGTGATAAAGAAGGGCATTGAAGAGGCGCGAAAGGCGATTCTGGGTTTAAATCCAATAGGTTCACATAGCTAAGGGAAAATACTTAGAGGTTCAAAAAACGATGTGGATAAGGGGTTGAAAAAAAGACGCCCTTGAAAGAGCGTCTTTGTGCGTTTTTGTGCTGAATTTTAGTAGTTTTGTGATCTAACCATAAGTTAGTCGATGCGAGTGATAGCTTTTTCGATCATCTCAGCAGCGAGTTCAATATGGGACTCATCAATCGCTGGGATTGGTGGGAGCATTCTTAGACGAAAGACGGGGTTGCCGCCTGCGATGAAACAGAGGAAGCCGTCATCGTAGAGGTCCATCATCAGCTTCTTGACCTTCTCAAGCGAGCCGTCGAAAGGTGTGAAAGCGATCATGCCACCGAGGCCGTAAGGGCCGGAGATTTTGCCCGGATGCTTTTCAGCAATGGCTTGAAGCTTTTCACGCATGAGGTTTGAGAGTTTCATGATTTTGCCGTTGTCGCCGAAGAGGTTGCCGTTGAGGAACTCATCAGCGATGCGGATACCTGCACGGATCTGAGTACCAGATGAGGTGAAGGTCTGTGAGATCAGGCCTGGCTTTGGTTTGTACTCTTCGGTGAAGAAAGTCGCGCAAACTTGTGAGAGCTTGCCGATGTTGACCAGATCGATGTATTCATCAAGTTTGTAGTGCTGGAAAGCAAACGGCATGGTTGTACGGCCGAAGCTTTGAATCTCATCGGCCATGACCGCGATGTTATTTTCCTTACAGATGCTCATGAGCTGCACGAAGAAATCACGTGACGCGAGGTTGTAACCACCTTCGCCTTGAATGATTTCAAACTTCATCAATGCGTATCGATCAGGGTAACGCTTGATTAGACGCTTAAGTGCATCGACAGCTTTCTTGGTTGAACCTTCTGGATCAGCTTCATCAAAGTAAGGCACGTAATCGACATTGAGTGCGGTTGGGATACCAACACGGTAGGCTGCTTTGTCGGTGACGGAAGCCATTGCGATAGTTCTGCCGCAGAAATTGTGCTCAAAAGCGATGATTCTGTCTGCAGGATGATTGTGCTGTAATGCGAGTTTGAAAGCGTTGTCGTTAGCCATTGAACCGGATGAAGTGAGGAAGCAGTGCTGAAGTTTTGATTCAGGATTAATCTTCGCAAGCTGAATCATCAGATCAAGCAATGTGCGTGTATCGAGATTCTGCTGAAGGTTGCCTTGCATGATGGTGTCTTGCAGTGCTGCATCAACAGAAGTATCGAGTAGGTCAGGATGGTTATGGCCATAGAAGTGAACGCCGATGCCTGTAATGAAGTCGAGCTTCACTGAGCCGTCACCGAGTTCGACGAATGGGCCGCTGCCAAGACCTGAGCCAAGGTATGGGAAGAACAAGCCGCCGCCGCGTAGTGCAGCAGTGTGCTCGAGTGCTTGTTGGTAAGGGACTTTGAGTTCTTCGATAGCCGGGCGTACTTGATTCAGAGGCTCCATATGCTCAAGCATTGCTTCACGGAGAAGTGCTTTAGCCTGAGTGATACGTGGGTCAAGCATGAGCTTGTTGGCGGCTGTTGAAGCAGGTTTATTTGCTGTATCTGTCATGGTAAATACCTCTAATCAATGAATAGTGGTTACAGGCGTTGTTAAGATTGCCAGTTTCATAGCGGAAGCTGGAAATGTTTCAGTTTTCGACGTGAGATATGTTCACGTTCAGTGGCCGGGGATTGGGAGTTGGCCAGAGGCGTAAGCGGAGAGCAAGGCGGCAGTGATTTTCGTGCGTTGAGGCAAAGAATCAACCAGCACGAACTCATTAGGATTGTGCATGTAGTTGCCGCGTGGTCCAAGTGTGTCAATGACAGGCGTGCCGACCGAGGCAATCTTATTGCCATCGCAGACGCCGCCCGAAGGTTGGTATTGTATGTCCATGCCGAGGTCTTTGCTCAAAAGCTGAATATGCTCCATCAATTGAGACAGGGCAGGGGTCAGAACCTTCGGCGGATTATAGAACGAACCATGAAGCTGGGCACCATACCCTTCAGTTTGGTCCAGTTCTTCAGTCAAAGCTTTAAGCTGTTGATAAATAGATACTTGAGCATCAGCATCGAACAAGCGGATATTAAATTTTAATACTGCTTTGTCAGGGACGACGTTGACCGGCCCACCGCCATGGATGTAGCCAATGTTGCAGGTCGTGCCCGAATCAGCGTTCGTGATTTTGTTGAGTTCTTGTGTAAGACTCGCCACTGCATTGAGAGCGTTCTTCCCTTTGAAGAAGTCACGACCCGCATGAGCAGCTTGACCCTGCACGGTGATTGCAAAATTACCCGAGCCTTTTCGAGTCGAGACGATGTCGCCATTAGGCATCGCTGGTTCGTAAACCAACGCCAAATGCACATCCTTCGCATGCTCTTTAATCATATTCACCGATGAAGGCGAGCCGATCTCTTCATCTGTATTAAAGATGATCGTGTACCCAAGTTCCGATGCATGTGGCGATTGCTCAAATGCCTGCAATGCTGTGAGCATTGTGATGATCCCACCCTTCGCATCCAAAACGCCCGGCCCATTCAACGTATTATCATCAATCCAATTCAAAGATTGGAACGGATGATCGATTGGATAAACCGTATCCATATGAATCATCAGCAAAACTTGAATCGGTGCATTCGGCCGCTTCGTGAACTTTAACGCAGGTGCAATCGGATTCTCAATCACATTGCCCAAATCATCAACATTCGGGGCAGCAGGCATCTCGATCGTTTCAGTTAAATCTGGATTTAATACTGCTGCAAATTCAGTGACCAACTTCGCAACGTCACAAATACCCTTCGTATTCAGGGTATGTGAGTTGATCTCAGCAAGTGCACATACATGTTTGATCATCTCGGATTGCTGCGCATCAATCCATGCAGTCATATCTGAACTTAGCGTTTGCATCCGATGATTATAAGAAGCCTGAACTTAAGGTCTAGGGATTTTGGCATAAGACATGAATAAGATTTTGGTCACGACTGTTACAAACCGTTATGCGAAATTAACAAATCAGTACGCACCGCGCCCTAATAAAACAGTCGAAAAGGTCTTTATTAATAGATGTAAATCCAACCACACCGACCAATTCTGTACGTAATAAACATCAAGCTGCACGCGTTCCGGATGTGTTAACGTGTTACGTCCATGCGTTTGCCACATCCCCGTGATGCCTGGCCTCACTTGTTTATAAATCACAAAATTCTGCTGATAGTGTTTGATGTCTTTTGTGAAAATAGGTCGAGGCCCAACAAGAGCCATGTCTCCGAAGATCACGTTATATAGTTGTGGCAATTCATCCAAAGACGATTTTCGTAACAGCTTCCCAACGCGTGTAATCCTTGGATCATTCTTGAGCTTATGTGTTCGCATCCACTCCATGCGCTGCGCAGGATTCTCTTCAAGATACGAATCAAGTAACGCATCAGCGTTCGTACGCATCGTTCTGAATTTGATCATGTTGAACAACTTGCCGTTCTTACCCACGCGCGGTTGAAGATAAAACACCGGGCCGCGCGAATCTAATTTGATCAAAACACATATCAACGTGAACAGCGGAATCACAATCGGACACATCGCCAAAATTAAAAACGTCTCAAGCGCGTACTTGATCATTCGTTTGTAACGGTTCAGCAGATGATGTTGTATCTTTAATGATAGCTGCCCATCAATGTCCGTCGTCCTGATCCAAAGTGATGGATAGCTGCCAAGGGCTGGAAGTACAAGCGTCGCGCGAAAATGATTAGCAGTTTTCTTCAGCAGCAACTCTGCTTCATCCGCATCAAAATCAGTTGTCGCAATAATCGCATACGCTGAGTGAGTAAACCCCTCATTTGGGGCAATGGTGTTCAGATCATCAATAATCGGAATGCCTTGTATTTTTGATCGCGCTGAAAACGAGTAAGGTGATCTTACAATCGCAATCGGCTTGATCCCCAACTCAGGTCGCTGCAACAATGAACGTAAGATCGCTCTTGATGAGCTGCCTGATCCAATAATGATCGCATTGTGTCCCCACCAAGGCTTCGTCGAAAAAAGCGTTCGCACCATCGACCGTCCAATCGGCACCAGCACGATCGCCAATGCCCACGACCCAATCAGCACCGCCCTCGAATAAGATGGCCCTTCCTTTAATAAGTAAGTCAACGTCGCCAATGACAATGCGAACAGTGTAATGATCATCGTCATCGTTCTTAGTTCACGTGCCGGCGTCAGCGGAATATTCGGATACAAATGCGCACAAGCAAAGCACGGTATACAAACCAATATCACAGGCAGTAGTGGCAGGTAATCAATCCAATACACTCCTCCCTCAAACTGTACCCTCACCAATAACGCAATTACCGCAGCACTCAACAGCATCACCGCATCGACACTAATCAGTATCGTGCTTGTCAGTTTTGGTTTCGTGATCGGCGACAGCGTCACGGACTCTGCTGTCGGCTCGACATTCGAGGTCGTCAGCGACAACACAGAGTTAGGATTCGTTGACATGCCAGCAGCTCCGTCTGTTACCCATTTCCCTTAGCCACTCTTATTCCGCAAACAGGGCGGACATTTGGCCTCTCAATACCCACTCAGACCTCTTGCACCTCAATCAAAAAACAGCACGACAACACCCGCTAACGCAAAATCCTCACGCAGCAAAACCTAAAGCATCAAGTGCAGCTCATTCTTCTCTTCAGGTGCATCCCTTCCCTCTGATCGCCCAGTCTCCTTATGGGATCGATTTCAGTCTGATTCGTTCCAAGGTGCGCAATATCGTCTGCACCCATCATAAACCGCCTGCTTAACGTGTAACATAACTGTTTACATGCAACATACTTAGTGAAATTGCTGTTAACAGTACGGAATCACACCTATTTGTAGAAATGTTCCACCCATACCTGCCCGCCTGATACAGATCTTGTATCACCACTCAGTCTGCGCATTAAAAAAAACGCCACTCGTTTGAGCAGCGTTCTTGAATGGCGACGACAGGACTTGAACCTGTGACCTAGGGCTTATGAATCCCCCGCTCTACCGACTGAGCTACGTCGCCGTAATGGGGTGCCAAACTTTTCCCAATGCCAAAAGCACCGGGGCCCCGTTTGGTCGAGATATTGTAAAGGACTTTCTCTGCCGATCAAGCCGTACACGCACCACCCTCCCACATTCTTGCTTATCCACGATTCCATATCATATCTGTGGATAACTGACGCTACTCCAAGAGGATAGAACAGCCACCCCAGTTTAACACTAAACCAGCAGCTTCCCCATATCACTTGATAAAAAAATGACTATTTTGTCCCTTAAACAGCATATTTCTTGCACGTTAGTCACCTCAAATAATAATTCAGGTTATCACCTCATAATTACCGATAATTACCTCTGGTTTAATACAGGCAGAATGGAGTCATGCCAAGATCCACGGAAGAATCAATGCAGTGCCCCTTTATTAACGCCAAAGACTCGCGTTGTGCGTCACGCTTTAATCTCGCGCATCTCAGCGAAGCTTTTCATGTGTGTTTGAACAACCCCATGACATGCCCGACCTATCAAAAAATGATAGCCGAGCAGAACCGTAAGGAGTTGCAGCCCGTTGAGGTCCGCACCCAATCCATCACGGTACATGGCAAATCCTTCGGCGAATACCGAGAGGCACGCTTCTCTTGCACTTCAGACAGATTCGCCTCCTCATACACCTCCCTTCGAGCAACCGGTACGTGATTTCCTCGAATACTGTCGCCTCGAATGCGGCTTCGCCCAGGCAACCATCACTGCCTACGGCGCCGATCTCTACGACCTGCAAAACTGGATGATCGACCACAATGTACGTTCGTGGCCGTCCCTCTCTCTCGAGCGCATCGCCGAACACATCCAGTGGCTTCACAAATCACAAAAACTCATCGATTCCTCAGTCGCACGACACGTCGCGACCATACGTGTTTTCACGCGCTTCCTCACCGTTCGTGGTTACGTTGAAAACGACCCCGCTGAAAAAATCGTCCAACCCAAAGTATGGCGCCGCCTCCCAAACGTACTTTCGCAAGAACAAGTTGAAGCACTCCTCAACGCGCCCGACCGATCCGATCCACTCGGCCTTCGTGATGTCGCACTACTAGAACTCCTCTACGCCTCAGGCCTCCGCGCCTCCGAAATCGCCAATCTTAAAGAACGTGATATTCACTGGGACATGGGCGCCGCCCGTGTGCTCGGCAAAGGTAACAAAGAACGTGTCGTCCCCATCGGCGATGCTGCCATGCGCGCCCTCGGTGAGTACATCAATAACGCACGCCCTCGTCTTCTCGAAAACCGCAAACATCAACGCCATGTCTTCCTCTCACGAACAGGCCAACCCATCACGCGCATCGTCGTGTGGCAGATCATCAAACGCCAAGCAAAAACTGCTGGCCTCTCCGACGTGCACCCACACACACTCCGTCACTCCTTCGCAACACACCTTCTCGTCGGCGGCGCAGACCTTCGCGTTGTTCAGGAACTCCTCGGCCACTCCGACATCAAAACCACCGAGCTCTACACGCACATCGATCGTTCAAGGCTCAAAGATGTTCTCACACGTTTCCACCCACGCGCATAAAAATACATCTACTCAAAAGCAATACGCGGCAACCAATCGGTCAACGCGTTAGTTCTAATCGGACATACTTAAAAGCATCTATCCATTGATTAGATTTTATATTCCTGTACCCACACCCGAAATGGTTCAGAACATCACTCTGAATCCTTTTGACTTTCATACGCCTCTTCTTCAGCCTCAAGACGCAATTCTTCTTCACGTTTCATCGGATCTTCAAGATCACTATCAGACGTCGGTCCATTATAAAGCTCATAATAACCCAACGGCTCACTCGGCCTCGCTCTGAACGCATTGTTAAACACTTCATATTCAATAGCCAAGCCCGGCAAGTTCGCATACTCATAGCGATCATAGCGATGCTTCTGTTCTTCACGAATCTCCGCAATACGCTTCTCAGCATCTGCATATTCAACGGACTCTGGATGATTCGTCGCACACCCACCTGAAAATACAACCATAGACGCACCTATCACAGGTAATGCAACAAGCCTCATTGTCTTGGTTTTAAGCATATTCATAATCTTGCCTCCACCCAATAATAGGCACGCAATACCAAAAGGCTCTGATTATAAATATCGCGATTTGAGACCCTTTTTCCCCACTACACACACTTACTCAGCATCACCTTCCTTAATTCGTAGGATCTGCCCCTGATGCTTAATCTGGAATTCCTGTACGATCGCCCCATTCGGCGTCGTCACCGTCACCACAAATGTCTCATTCTGAGTCGTATTGCGACCGACCGCTTCATGTCGCAGCAAATCAAACAGAATCTGCGTCTGCGTATGGCTATCCGTCATCCGAATATCAATCGGTGGCATCCCCGCTGGCACATCCTCCATATCCACTTCCAAACGCATCGGCCCCGTCCCATCAATCGTCGCAACCGGTATCCCCTCAATGTTCTCAACACTGGTTAACGTATAGTCAATATCGTAATTGATAAACATTTTAATCGGGTCCAAGCCAATATCTGTCGTCCAGCGGAATTCATGATTCCACGATCCACCAACAGCCAACATCGGAGGCGGCCCAATCAACTGTGCCAAATCACTACCTGTCTCTTTAAAATCCAACTCCGAAGGGATATCCTCTGGATCATCCACCAAAGTTTTCATCGCTTCCATCCCCGTCACCTTTGTCACCTCACCATTCGCCGCAATATCAAGCGTCAACCATCCCGATGCCATCGCTTTCAAAATCTTACCCAACGCCTCAAATCGCCCTGTATTATCCTTCCGACTGTCAATCACGATCTCTTCCCCATCAGGTCCCTTCACCGTCAACGCAATCCAATCCACCTTCATCCGGCAAACACTCGAACCATCCGTATTCACCTGATCCACCACCCACGTCGTCTCACCCTCACTCACATACGAATCAGCTCGCTCCTGATTGTTACCATTAAAACTCATCGAGATATTGCGGTCGCGCTTGTTCCAAAACTCATACGTCGTCTCCTGCCCAGCTTCCCACAACGGACGCAGATCATACTCAACCTCTTCTTCTTGCCCCATCACCAGCGACGCACTAAACAACATCACAAGCAGCAACACCGGAAGCATCAATATCTTTTTCATCGATAACACTTTCATATCTCATCTAACCATCAGTTAGTGATAGCAGTCAATCTTATTCATGATTATCACACCCGCCCACTATTCTATCCCCCAGTTTATCGTCAAAATACAAGCTCCGGTAGCATCATTTACTACCGGAGCTTCCGATTAACTCAAATTAACCATCCCCTCACTCATCCCCAAGCATCCAAACTACTGATTCCAAAGCCCTTCCGTCGGCGTCTTTCCTTGGAACTTTGTCCACTCAATCTCAATCACCCGCCACGTCCCATCAGGCCGCTTATCCCACACCAGCCGCCAATCCGTTCGCACAGGAAAACCTTCACCAATTTTCGTGCTCAGCCCAAACCAGCTCTCAATACGCGTCTCATTCAAAACCCGCGCATTCAACTGCCGAATCGTCTGTTCCTTAATCCCATGCCGTCCCACAACGCTCGGTAAAATCTTCTGTATCTGTGCATAATCTAGCCACGCACCACCTCCCGGCCCATACAGCACCGCAAACGGCTCAATATACGCATCAACCTTATTCATCTCCAAAGGCGATGTCGCCGCAACCAACTTCTCAGTATCCGCAAGCACCGTCTCGCGATCTGTCGTAATAAAGATTGACAACAAAATCACAATAATGCTCAGCACAAACGCCGTGATCCCCGTACTCAAATACCGCTTATTCCCCTGTCTTCCACCCATCACCAGAAACGCAAAACCACACACACACATCGCCGCTACCAAAGGCCACGGATTCTCTAAAAACATCGTCTTAACGGTGACACCTAGCGTCGCAATCATGTTGTTACTCCTTTTGTCCCAATACAGCGCCTTATGTGAATACTTTCCGATCTAACAAAAAATCATTTTCATCAGCAGCCCAGCGTTATTCGTTCTTCTGTCGTAACGTTCAACCGGCCAACAAGGAAATATCATCGTAAAATGCATTCATCGATCGCGCACAACCATCATACCCGATCGGTTGCCTGCGTCGCTTTTTACTATTCAAGGAATTCAAAAAAGGCAGGTTATTCAGTCATTTTCCTTCTGTCTTCTATATATAAGACGAACCCATAACCATTTCATTTCAAAGATTTACATCAATCTACATTTTTCAATCATTCTTCACAAAACTTGCTCTACCAACCTTTACCACACAACTGTTATAATCAGCCACATGAAAAATCATGCTGCAAGAAGATGCCTCACCCACCTAAGCAAACCCCATAAATTTGCTTTATTTTTCGCAGCATTATTGCTAACCGCACTCACCGCCTGCACCACAACTGAAACCACATCGCCACAAACACTCAAGCAGCCCACCATCACAAAACCGCAAACCTCTGATGCGCAAACCTATAATCAACTCATCGACACACTCGCCGCCGACGACATGCAAGGTCGAGGTGTCGGTTACGAAGGTCTCATCAAAGCACGTAACTTCATCATCACCAACTTCAAAGCTTCCAACCTTCAGCCCGGCTTCAAACTTACATCCGAAGACGAAACTAATCATCAGTTAGACTATCAGCAACCTTTCAGCATCCGCATGCCCTTGCAGGTTGATAAAAAAATGCTCGCCTTCACATTCGAAGAAGACGGCGTACAAAAAACTGAATTCTTCTCAAAGAAAAACTTCGAACTGCTCGGCATTACTGCCAACAGTAACTTCACAAACAAACGCATCATTCTCGCAGGTTACGGCATCAATGCCCCCGAACACAACTACAACTCCTACGAAGGCATCGACCCTCAACTCATCAAAGATTCAGTCGTCGTTGTATACCGCTATGAACCCGTTGAAGATCTCAAAAGTAAATGGGCTAAAGACCTCGCCATCAAATTGCCTTGGACTAAACACGCACACCTCGTCAGCAAAGTAAAACTCGCTGAGCAGCACGGCGCCGCCGCCGTCATCGTCGTCAACCCGCCATCATTTGCTCTCACATCTCTCATGCCCGCCACCAGCTCGTACGACAAGAACAACATCGCCACCATCCCCGCTTATCACGCACGTACCTCATTCCTCAACCGCCTCTACGAACTCATAGGCAAGAAGCCGCACGAGACCAAGCTCGCACAAAACGCTGCAAACAAAGGTACTTTCAAACCGATTATCATTGAAAACGTCACTATTTCAGGCA
Source organism: Planctomycetota bacterium (assembly GCA_016350165.1). Lineage (GTDB taxonomy): Bacteria > Planctomycetota > Phycisphaerae > Phycisphaerales > Phycisphaeraceae > Poriferisphaera. The sequence continues at coordinate 2,928,607 of CP066225.1, forward strand.
ACGCAGCCGTACGCAAACCAAGTGGCGATGTTCAAAACGTCGCGGGTATCGTCCCCGGCTCCGGCGCACTCAAAAACCAAATCGTCTTCGTCGGTGCTCACTACGATCACATCGGTTACGGCGAAATCGCTTCACGCTCAGGCATCCACGCCATTCACAACGGCGCTGACGACAACGCGTCAGGCACCGCCCTCGTCATCATGCTCGCTCAACAATACAAACAGTACGTCGATGCAAACCCAACTCAGGATCGCAGAACTGTCTTCTTCACACTCTTCTCCGCTGAAGAGCGTGGCCTTCTCGGTTCTCGTTTCATGGTTAATCACTTCGATCAACTCAATCTCTCCGCAGGTTCACATTACGCAGCAATGCTCAATTACGATATGGTCGGCCGCATCCGCGATAACAAAATCGATATCTTCGAAGTTAAAACTTCAAACGATTGGCTCTCCATCATCGAAAAAGCTAATCAACAGATAGACTTTGCAATCAACACGCCCGATCGCGCACCCGGCGGCTCCGACCACATGATGTTCATCTCAAAAAACATCCCCGCCATCCACTTCTTCAGCGGCCTCCACCCCGACTACCATAAACACACAGACACATCCGACAAAATCAACTCAGTAGGTGCAGCAAAATTATGCAAACTTTCAATGAACATTTTGAAAAACCTCACCGAACGCGAACAAACTTTATCGTTCGCTTCTTCACATCAAATGCGCCGCAATAGAAACGTCCAACGAGAGATCGAAACTTACCAAGCCAACCTCACCGCAATCCGCAGGCACCCCGTCAAAGATTCAGACAAAAAACAACGTGGCTATATGCTCCGCTCTGAAACCCAAGGCCTTTTCAAAGACCTGCAACTTCAGCAAGGCGATAAACTCCTCGCATGGAATGATAAAAAAGTTCTCTCACTCACCATGCTCCGCAATTTCATTCGTAGCGCCAAATCCGATGACCACAACACACTCCGCATCATGCGAGGCGACGAAATTCTTGGAGTGAAGTTTTATATCACACAAAAATCAGCAAAAACAAAGCAAAAAACAAAAGATGCCGATATCGAATGATGTGGGCAAGTGGATATACAACTTACAATTCGAACCAGCAAGCAAATCAATCTAAAATATACTCATGAATCAAGCGCCTAAAAACAACCAAGCAACTGATGCACACGACCTCGCACACACCGGCATCATCATTGTCGATCACGGCTCGCGTCGTGAAAAATCAAATGAAATGCTCGAAGCATTCGTTCATTCCTTCGTCGGCGACAGCGAGTATCAAATCATTGAACCCGCGCACATGGAACTCGCCGAGCCTTCCATCAAGACAGCGTTTGATAAATGTGTTGCACGCGGTGCTAAAAAAGTCATCGTCTGCCCATACTTCCTCCTCCCCGGCAAACACTGGGATGAAGATATCCCTCAACTCACCGCCGCCGCCGCAAAAAAGCACCCAAACGTTCAGTTTGTCGTCACTGCCCCCATCGGCCTTCATCCCATGATGCGCGATGTCATTGCATCACGTATCGATCACTGCCTCTCGCACATCGAAGGCAACGTTGATGAATGCGAATCCTGCAAAGGTACCGGCCGCTGCCGCCTCCGCAACGCCGAGCAATGATATCTACGTTAACTTATTCTTCAACTTCATTTTTCTGACTCAATTGGCGAAGCATATCAGCTAACTGTGTATGTTTATATTTTTCCGCAATATCAATGGCCGATAGTCCATGCGAACCTTTTTCATATGGATTCGCGCCACCATTTATGAGCATCCGAGCGCATGTACTCATATTCTGTGCAGTAGCAACATCCAAAAGCCGCGCACCATGTACATCAGGATCAGTTACTGATGCTCCTGCATTAAGCAGGTGTGGGATAATCGAAGGCTGATTCTTATAAATCGCATAACGGATCGCCGATTCATCATAATCATTTCGCTTATTCACATCCGCCCCATAATCCAAAAGCATCTTCACCACGCGCACATGTCCTTTACTCGCAGCAAATATCAACGGCGTTAAATTCTTCGTCGTCGCTTGATCTACAGGTACGCCCGCATCAAGCAATGTTTTAATAACATCATAATGCCCCTCGATCGAAGCATAATGAATCGATGCGAGTGAACCCATAGCTGGATTCATTTTTCCTGTTCGTGTTAATGGGTCAGCACCAGCGTTAAGTAACATGACAACCGCATCAGTGCGTCCATTATGTGATGCGATCATCAATGGCGTAATCCATTCATCAGTCCTTGGCTGATTGACAGCTCCAGATGGTAGGTGATCCAATGCAAGTTGAATCAGCTTCGTGTTGCCACCAATAGCTGCATAATGCAGCGAAGTTGATTTTTCTTTCGTAGTCTGATCAATCTTAGCGCCATTGGTTAGCAGTACATTGACCATTTCCTCGCTACCTTTTGCCATCGCGCCAAATATTGGTGGCATGTCTGCATCTGGGGGATTTGGATTAGCGCCCGCCTCAAGAAGTAATTTGGCCATAGGGATATTGATTGGATCTTGGCAAGCATTTATGACATTACGCCCAGTTTTATCCGTGGCATGAATATCCGCACCACGTTCAATCAATAAGCGGGCCATCTCACTTTCATTCAAAGCTACCGCTAACATGAATGGTGTCGCACGGTCACTTCGCGCAGCATTTACATCAGGACCGTTTTCCGCATCAAGTAAAAGCTTAAAAATCTCGAACTTACCACTAATGACTGCTGTATGAAGAAGGTTTGATTCACCTTCGTATAACCCATCGAGTGGTGCACCGATTTCAATTAACTGCTTGAGCACATCCACATCAGCAAATCTCACAGCAGTCTCAAGAGGCGTACAGTCTATGAAATTTTTCTCATGAATATCATCTTCATGAATCGCCGGTAATTTCGTCGGCATGACATAAAGTTGATGATTCGCTAAATCAAAGGTGAGCCGGTAATCCCTCAAAATCAGACTACCAATATTACAAGCTCGATCAGTAATGTCTTCTAACTTACTTGCTTGTTCAGGTGTAATCGATGTTACCGTGTTAAATGTGCAAGGTATTTCTTTGCCGAATAATTCTAGTGCTTCAATTTTATACTGATGTCTAAAAGCTAATTCGTCCCCAAACGTTGTTGGGCTTCGCAGCATATGTGATGGCAAGCCAATGTATTCAGGTTTCTTTGCAGCAACTTTAGATGAAATGAATAACGCTGTGTTGTTACCAGTATCAAGCAGGCAGTTGGCTTGTATACCATTTACCTTCCCCTGAATGATCGGCCTTATATGCAGATGGTTGTTATCACTTGGAATGGGTTCATGATCCAATAACTCAAACACTTTGGCCTTAGGGTTTGGAACCAGATGTTTGGGATCATGAAGGGTGAGTGTTGCATGGCGGATATCAATCGTAAACGGAATTTGATCAAGTAAATCAGTTCCGATGATACCTGCTAACGGTTTGGTAAACTGCTGAAACGATTTCAGATCTAAAAGTGAAAGGTCAGCATTGTCAATCTTCATCGGGCCAAGTTCAATATTAACAAACGCGCACTTATTAATGCTCTGATTATTGATTGAACTTATGCGATCACTGAGCGGCAATCTAAAAACTTTTGCGATACGCTCATCAACTACGCTGACATTTGAGCCGGTATCGATGAGGAAATAACCAACACGATGTCCATTGATACGAATCGCATCTGTAAACAATAAGTATGAGCCAGTCTTAAGCGGTATCTCAACAGATGGTTGGTCGCTTTGATAAGTTACCTTGTACTTAGTTGCAGACGATTGATCAGCCACTTTCGTGGTTGATTGATCACTGACAGCTTGCGCGGATATGACATGCGAACATACAAGTAATAGGCTTAATGTAAAAACGATAAGGATATTTTTGATAAAGGTATGTTGCTTGCTGCCGGAAATATAACTGAGCATTAGAGGCTCCGTATTTATTAATTCTCTTAGGTCAAAAACGCTATGACTTATATGCGTAGTGATATCATATAAAAACCAATCAACATTCACTGGCAAAATGAGTTGTCACATATGATCGAGGTATTACCAGAGTCTTGGGCCTTGGTTGTCGGGGTTATCCGGGTTTTCAGGATCGTCGGGATCTTCGAGATTACCTGAATCTGGATTTTCTGAATCGTCGGACCAGTTGCCATCTGCCCAGGTCTGCTCGTCGTAATCAGCTTCGAGCGCGTTGTCGATTTCGCTGCCGTCAGTCAGTTCATCAACTTCAGAGTATTCAGCAAGTACTTGTTTGGTATCAAGGCGATCGGCAGCGGACTCCCATGCAGAGGCGAGCGGAGTTGAATTCTCGCGACGATCTTCAATCGTGGCTTGGAGCTTTTTGATGCGTTTGCGGTATCGGTGCCAAATGAAAGTGACAGCAACAATAGAGACGATGCCGAAGACACCGAGCGTGATGATGTAAAAGATGAGAACGCTGTAGTTGTTTGCAACCTCGATGGATTGGCTGGGATCGAGTTGTTTTGCTGATTGTGCGAGTGTGTTAATCATGGTGGTGTATTTTAACGCGCGGTTGTGAATAGATGGAAGAGTAATTTTGTGTGGCAATGCGGAATAGGAGGAAATTTAGTCTGTTGATGGTATCGGGAAATGATAATTGGGGAAAGGAATATTGCGACATGAGTGAGGGGATAGCGGATTGGGAAATTCGGATTGCAGAATGAAGGTGTTAGTGAGGTATGTGGGGGCTATTGTTGTACTCACGCGTATCGCTGGTTGTAGAAAATGGGAGAGGGTATGAATGGTAATCCTCACCGACATGCTCAACCGGTTATTAATACACGTGTAAGGCATTAGGTTGCCCTGTCTGTGATCTTCTATTGTTACTAACATACTGCTTGCAAACATGAGATAGCTATTTATACTCAATAGCAATACGGTAGAACCTTATTCGTTTATTTTGTGATGATTGGTATTTGGGGCAAAATTCCTGTCTGCATTTTTGATGTAAAACTAAATCTAGTACTACACCTTTTGAAAGGTTAAGTTATGCTATTTCGGATTTCTAGCTGTGTATTAATTGTATTCATACTAACACTGAGTAACAGACTGCTTATAGCGCAAAATGTCAATCCAGTGGGCAATTTTCAAGTCATCAATGTTAAAAATTATGGTGCTGTTGGTAATGGTGGGCATGATGATACCTCTGCAATACGAGCGGCTTTTGATGTAGCTTGTGGTTTGAAAAATCCAAACGAACCTACTTGGCCGGAACTTACTGATGCTCCACGTGTCGTGTATTTTCCTCCGGGCAGATATTACATTACGGAAACAATTGAATTAACACCTGACCATAACCGTCTTAAGATTATTGGCGTTGGTGGCACAAACACTGATTCGTCAAGGAAAGTCGATGGTAATTTTATAGTTAAGAAAAGTAAGCTTGTTTGGAATGGTAACAATACCGATCCCATGATTCATATTTTTGGTGCTAAAAGTTTGGTTTTCCAAGATCTTTCGTTAGACGGCAACAATGGGCATGGAGATTTTAATTACAGTGAAGACAAAGCTAATATTCTCATTGCCTATGATTCTATTGACGCAACAACATCTCCAGCGATGTCCTCAACATTTGGGGCCAGTGGCTCTGCTGGTATTCAGTTTAATCGGGTTCAGTTTTTGAGTGCTAAAACAGGATTCGAATGCAGTGTTGTTTCGCCTATATGTGGAGCAGATGTGACCTTTATCGACACGCAATTTCATCATTTGAATACTGGGTTTAAAACCAACAGTGATCAGAACGTAAACTACATGTTTTTACGTTGTGGTATTGGTTGGTGTGATGTTGGTTTTCATTTTGAAACTGGTGGTAGTGCAATCTTCAATTTACTTGGGGGGCATCATACAAATACAGTCTTGAAAATTGATGATGGAGATAAAAATATTGGTAATTACGCTATACATGGCCTAAAAGTCGAAACCAATATTAATGATGGTAATAGTAACCCCGGCAGCTCGGAGAATAATTCTAAGCGTACCGTATTGGTGGATGCAACGGGTTGGGTTACGATCAATATTGATGGCCTTACATCTGGTTGTGGTGGATGTCTTCAGTCAGATGGTACCGGTGACACGGAAACAGCCTTATTTAAGCTTAGAGATGGAGCTCAACTATCAGTTAATGCTTCTCAAATGTCAGGAAAAACGGCAGATATTTCAAGCGGTAATGACAAAGCACCTTGCGTATTAACGTACAATAATTGCCGCTTCATATATTTCTCTGACCCTACAGAGAATGCTTCAGTTGGTAACAATTCTGTTATGCATCTTAGAGATTGTGTAGTGGCAAATGACGAATTTAATACATATAACAACCATGCGATTACAAGTTGGACATACCACAAAGATTACATAATGGGATATGGTTTGCAGAATGGCAATGACAGTGAATAATGCTTAATAAAGATGTTTATTACAAAGCTCAAAGGTAAAACTTTGAGCTTTTTTTGTAACAAATATTAGCATTGAATCAACAGACAAGTGGCTGTGAAAAGATGTGTTCGCTCTCTTTTAAAAGGCGATTTGATCTTAGCGATACCTCTTTATGGAGAGGAATTTTGTGACTGTAGCGTGTCGTTGGTTGAGGCGTGGGGGGAAGTGGTGGGGGATGATTAGCCTTTGTAGGTACAGGCGGTTTTTTGGGTTTCCCAGAGTTTGATTTCAACGAGTTCGGAGCCGGGCATGGAGCCGAGGTCGTCGACTTTGGGGGCTAGCTTTTCGTAGATGACCTTGGAGATGTTCTCGACGGTTGGGTTGAGGTCGGCGAACTCGGGGGTGTCTTTATTTAGATGTTTGTGGTCAAAGGGTTTGATGACGGTGGTGTCGATGAGTTCGTCGAGCTCTTCGACGGTTGCGATTTCGCCCATTGGGTCGACGGGGAGTGAGATCGCGACTTCGAGGACGTAGTTGTGGCCGTGCCCTTCGGGGTTGTTGCATTTGCCGAAGATTTTGATGTTTTGCTCGTCGGAGAGGTCGGCGCAGTGGAGTCTGTGTGCGGCGGAGAATTCGTATTGGTGTCGGATGATGACTCGGTCCATGTGCTCGCTCTCCATGCCTAGGGACAACATTGGCGTGAGGTTGAGTCGCGCTTCGGCGACGGTTTCATTAAGTAACGGTTGCAGATTATTAATAATTCCACGCATGACTTCGCCGAGTGGGATGGATGCAGGGTCGATGGGGCCTGAGATCATGTCTTGGAGGTATGGGAGTACTTCTTCGCGGACGGCGTTGTCGATTTCGGTGATGTTGATGAAGTAGCCGGTGTTGTCGGGTTCGCCTTTGCAGATGACTTCGAGTTCATACCACCGGGAGAGGCCGCGCATTGCGGGCCAACCGCCCCAGGTGTTGAATTTTTCGGTTGCTTCGGGAGGTAGGGTTCCGCCGGCGGTGGAGCCGTCGGTGACACACATTCTGACTTTGCGGTGCAATTCGAGCATGGGGGTATTTTAGTAGAAAAGGAGAGGAGTGGGGATGAGAAAGTTGTGAGGTGCGTGTGAATGTTGATGTTGGGCGATGCGGTTTTGTGCGCACGTTTTGAATTGAAGTTGGTTTTTGAGATGGTTTTAAAAAAGGGGTTTTGAAATTGAGTAGTGCGCGTTGGTGTCAAAATGATGAGCGGTATTGTTAAGTTCTGAGATAAATAAAGGAGTTATGAGTGGGGGGAGGCGCGTTTGTGCGCACGGATGTGAAAGTTGATCGATTTTTGGTGACTTTCCCTGATAAGGAAATGGGCTGAAATGGTCAGTTTTGGGTTGGAATGGGTGAGTTTTGGGATGGTTTGGGTTGGAAATGGATTGGTTTGGAGAGGGGGAATGCGTGTTTGTGCGCGCGGATGGGTTGGGGGTTGGGTTTGGTATGTGGTTTGCTGTGCGCTTGATGAAGTGAAGATTTAGTTGGTGTATCCTCAATGAGGCCGGATGGGCCTTTGAGGTTGTGAGCGAAGGATTTGGTTAATTCTGGGGTGGAGGGTTGAGGCTTCCGCGGCCCGAAGGTCCGCGGCTAATGGTGAGTTGTTTCACTTTATCGTTCGCTGAATTGGTGAGTGGTTGTTAATGGGAAATTAGCGCAAAAAAGATTTGTGATTGTGAGGGTTGGCTTAGATGATTGGGTTTGGTATGGCGCTTGCTATAGGGGAGGGGAAATTGTGAGCAAAAGATAGGTATGAGGGGTGAGCACGGCGAGCGTGGCTCGCCGGCTATTGGGGAGGGTGTTTCACTGCAGCGTATCGCTAGTTGGAGGTGTGGGTGAGTTGGTGGATGCGATTTCACTTGAGCGTATCGTTGGTTCGGGGGTGTTGTTGTTGGGGTGGGAATGGAGTTTATTGATGAAGATGATGAGATATGGCTTGGTGGTTTATTTATTGATGTTGTTGGGTGGTGCGCTGCCGAGCGGGGTTGTGGTTGAGGGGGGTGAGATTGATGAGGTGAGTGAGGTTGTGGTGGTTGAAGATGTGGTTTTGCGGTGAGGTTGGGGTGTGTTCCACTAAAGCGTACCGTTGGTTGATTAATGAGAATGTGAGTTTGTTGGATTTTGGCGCAATCGCTTCGTTCGTGAGCGTTGTTTTGTGGGTGGGTTGTTGCACTCAAGCGTGTCGCTAAATGAAAGTGCGAATGTTTGGTGGGGTTTTTGTTTTACTTGAGCGTATCGTTGGTTTTGGGGTGTGGCATTGTGAGTAATGGATGGGTGTGAGGGATGGGCACGGCGAGCGTGGCTCGTTGGCTATTTTGGTGGGTTGTTGCACTCAAGCGTATCGCTAAATGAAAGTGCGATTGTTTGGTCGTGTTTTTTGTTTCACTTGAGCGTATCGTTGAAGGTGAGTGTGGTTATATGCGTGGATGGATTGTTTGGTTGGTGTGTCATCGTAAGGTGGGATTGCGATTGTTTGGTGGGGAGTTGTTACACTAAAGCGTATCGTTAGATGAGGAATGGGAGTGGGAATGAGGAATGGGGGATGGGGATGGGGGTTGGGTGAGGTGTTACACTCAAATGTATGGTTGTTTGGGGGGAGAGGGGCTGAGAGATTTGGATTTTGGTCAGGAAGATGAAGCTAATGGGGGGAATGTCGGGTTTGGGGGGTGAAAAATGGGTATGCTTTTGGAGATGCGAGAGAACTCGGGTGGGGGGATGGGCGTCTTACTGGGAGTTAGTTGAAATCAGTAACGGGGGGCATGGAAATAATGATGGCAGAAGACAGTAACAAGAAAACAGTCATTGCGGCGGTCGTGATCTTTATTGCGGTGCTTGCGATGTTTTTGGGTGTTTATGTGGCTTTGCTGGATGAAGGTGAGCCTACGGCTGAGGATATTGCGGCGGAGCAGGTTGAAGCTGAAACGGAATTGGAGCGGCTGCAGAACAGTTTTTCGTTGGCGATGGATAATCGGCGGCCTGCACCTGAGTTGATTGATGAGATTAAGGTTTATGCGGAAGCGCATCCTGAGTCGGTGTATGCGGAGTTGTTGTATGCACAGTCGCAGTTGTATGTGAGGAACTATCAGGTTGCTTACGATGCGTTTGAGCGTGCGTTGGTTTTGGACCCGAATCAGTATCAGACTGAGATGCTGACGGGGACGATTGCGTATGACCACTTGAAGAATTTTGATGGTGCGGTGAAGCACTTTGAGTTGGCGGCGGCGTTGAATGATAAAGATCCTCAGCCTTGGTTGTATATTGCTCAGATTAAGGCGAAGCAGGATAAGCCTGAGGAGGCATTTGAGAGTCTGACGAAGGCGATTGAGATCGATAGGAATTTGCCACAGGCGCATGCGTCGCTTGCGGAGTTGTATCAGCAACGGGGGATGTTCGATGCGGCGGGTCGTGAGTATGAGTTGGCATTGGAACAGTCGAAGTCATCGAAACAGCAACGACAACATGCGGTGTATCTGTTTAAGTATGCGAAGATGTTGGCAGGTGAGGGGAAGCCAGAGGAGGCGCTGCCGCTGTTGGCGGATATGCCTTTGACGGCGCGGACGCAGCCTGAAGTGTTGGTTGAGATTGGTGAGGTTTGGGATGCATTGGGTGAGCCAAGTCAGGCGGCGAAGTATTTCAGTCAGGTCTTGAGGGCTGATCCTGCGAATGAGAAGGCGGCTGAGCTTACGGTGAAGTACTACATCATTGCAGGTGATAAGGTTGCAGCGGCGGAGGCGATGAATGATTTAAGGATGTTGAATCCGGGGTCTGAGAAGCTGCAAGGGTTTGCGGATGAGATTGCGGGGATGTAGTTGGTTGGGTTGAGAAAAATGGATATGAAAAAACCGCTCGAATGTGAGCGGTTTTTTTGTTTTGTGTGTGGGGGGAGGATTTAGAATTCGTAGTCGAGGGCCATGAGTTCTGCGTTTGCTTTGAGTTGGGTTGCGACTTTGACGTGCTCGGGGTGATTTGCGTAGACGGCGAGCGCTTCTTTTGATTCGAGCGTGACGACGAAGCCTACCTGACAGCCTTTGGCGCGGTCGGTGAAGTTATCGCCGATGGTGAAGCGTGTGATGCCGGGGACTTTAGATTCGAGAGACTTGAGCGCTTGGACGAGCTCGTTTTTCTTTTCGGTGGTGACGTCGTCGTTGAATTTGACCCAGACGATGTGTTCAACAGCCATGCGTGATCTCCAAAAACAGGGGTGTGGGATGCATAAGGGATGATGAAATCCTGTGAGAGAATGATACAGGAATGGTCTTGATCTGTAATGTTGGGGGTTGATGTGAGGTTTGAGGTGTTGCTTAGGGGTGTCGTGATTATTGGTCGTTGGTCGAGTAGTCAATGGGTTAGGCTATTTCGCCCGATAGCTAAATATGAGAATCACATGAAATAGTAAGTGATTATTGGGAAAGTGAAATGCGGTTGGTAGGTTAGGCTGCCATCGTGGATTACAACAGTTTGTGAATAATTGCTTTTCAAGTGTGATAGTTTGGGGCATAATGGTGTTTGTAATATGGCTGTGGCTGTATTACCGGACGATTAGATGCTTGCGACTCCTACCAAATGCAAGCACAAGGGAGATTAGGGACTATGACTTCGCACTTAGCTAAGACGCTATTGTTATTGATTGGGTTGGTTGCAGGGGCAAATGCACAGGCATCCTTTATGACGTTGGACGAACTGTATCTGGATTTTGATACGGATGGATTTGGCGCGTCGATTGGTGCGGGACAGGTGATTGATGATGAGTATGTGACGCTGGGGACGTGGGTAGATGTGACGAACCATAATAAGGCATTGGATCAGGGGATGGCGTTTGATACGTCGAATCCTGTGGGTGATCCGGATTTGGCGAATCCTGGTTATGGCGTTGGGAATACAGCGTCGAATTTGCTGGGGAATGTGTTGGTTGTAGCGGCGGATGGAGGGAGTGTGCCGAATGATGAGGAGGCGGTGAATGTGGGGATGACGTACAGTTCGTATGTTGATTTCTACTTTACGGAGACGTATTTGCAGGGGACGGTGGATTTACTGGATATTGAAGGAGCTGCGGCGAGTGTGTTGCATGGAGCGCGGCTTGACCTGATTGATGATTCGTCTGTTGTGATGAGTTATGAGGTTGCGTCGCTGGGTGACAATGGATTGCAGACGTTTGCGTTTGGTGGCGTTGAATTTGATTCGATTCGGATCAACCTGACGCGTGGTGGTGGGATTGATAATCTGCATTTGTTTACGGTGCCTGAGCCGGGGGCGTTGACGCTGCTGACGCTGGGGGCGTTGGTGTTTACGACACGGCCTAAACGGCAAGCGTGAAGTGAATGAGAAAATGAAAATGAAGAAAAGCACCTGCGGCAACGTGGGTGTTTTTTTGTGGCGAGAATGTGTCAATTGAGTCTAATGGAGCGGAAGAGCGTTGGATGGGTGATGTTACCGGAAGTATTTGAGTTTGAGTGGGTTTGAGTTTCAAGCGAGAGGTGTGTGGTGCCCGATAATCTCCCTTGTAGTACGATGCAAGAAGACAAAAATACACTAGCGTTAAACATCTCTCTGCTGTCGCGTCATAACCGTGAGTTAGCGTCTGAGCTTTCACAATTGGATGCGAATGCTGATTTTGTTGTGAGTGAATCGAAGACCGGATTGGCAGCGGCGACGTTGGAGTTTGAAGGTAAGGCGCTTGCGCTTTGCTCGAAATATGATCCTGAGAAGGAGGCGTCGCGGATCGCTGATCAGGTGAATTATGCGGATGCAGCGACGGTGTTTGTGATGGGTGTTGGGATGGGGTATCACGTTGCTGAGGTGTCGAAGCGTATGGGGCCGAAGGGGCTGCTGGTGGTGTGGGAGCCTGATGCGGAGAATTTGCGGGCGTCACTTGAAGCGGTGGATCATACGGCTTGGCTGGCGCGGAATCATTTGGTTGTGATGACAGGTGAGATGACGCGATCATCGGTGCAGGCAACGCTTGATCCTCACTCGGCGATGATTACGCAGGGGCTGCATTTGCTTGAACATCCGACGTATCGACGGTTGTATGGTGAGCGGATCGGTGAGTTGAATGAATATATTAAGGATACGGTGACGTATGCGCGGACGTGTGTTGCGACGGCTTTAGTGAACAATGCGAGGACGTGTGAGAATCTGACAGCGAATCTGCCTCGGTATGCGGCTGGTGCGTCTATTAATGCGTTGAAGGATTTTGCGAAGGGGTATCCGGCGGTGTGTGTGGCGGCGGGGCCGTCGCTTGTGAAGAATGTGCATTTGCTGCAAGATCCTGCGATACGTGAGAAGGTGATTGTGATTGCTGTGCAGACGGCGCTTAGGCCGCTATTGGATCGGGGGATCATGCCTGATTTTGTGACGGCGCTAGACTATTCGCAGATTAGCTCGCGGTTTTATGAGAATCTGCCGGCGTTGCCGAGTGTGACACTGGTTGCGGAGCCGAAGGCGCACTGTACGATTCTGGATCAATATCCGGGGCCGATTCGAACGCTTGCAAATGGGTTTAATAATACGCTGTTGGGAGATTTGGCTGAGGAGAAGGATGCACTACCAGCTGGTGGGACGGTTGCGCATCTGTCGTTTTATCTGGCTCAATATATTGGGTGCGATCCGATCATGTTTATTGGTCAGGATTTGGCGTTTTCGGATGGGCTTTATTATGCACCGGGAACGGCTGTGCATCAGGTGTGGTCATCGGAGATCAATCAGCATAATACGATTGAGATGATGGAGTATATTCGCGTGATGCGGATGCGATCGCATTTGCGGCCGGCGGAGGATCATCAGGGGCGGAAGATTTATACCGATGAACAGATGGCGACGTACCACAAACAATTCGAACGCGATTTTGCGCAAGCTGAGCAGCATGTGATTGATGCGACTGAAGGTGGGTTGCCAAAGGCACATACGACGGTGATGAGTTTTGTTGAGGCGATTGAGAAATATGCAACGAGGGTGACGCCTGCAACACCGATGCCTGAGGATGAATTGGATTTGGAGCGGTTGTATGCGGCGAAAGATCAAGTTGTGAGTTGTGTGGATGGGGTGAATGAATTGCGTCAGGTGACTGTGCAGACGGTTGAGATTATTCAGAAGATGATGAAGCATCAGAAGAACAAGCAGAAGATGTCACAGTTGTTTGATGAACTGACGGAGAAACGCGAGTATGCGATGAATGAGTTGGGGTATGCGTTCAATCTAGTGACGAAGCTGAACATTATGGGGGCGTTTAAACGGCAGAAGTTGGATCGGCAGTTGGAGATAAAGACGGATGATCCATATGAGCGGCAGTACTTGCAGCTTGAGCGTGATGCGGAGAATTTGGATTGGATTATTCAGTCGTGTGATGCTGCGACAGAGATTTTGTTGCAGGCAAAAGAACGTTTAGGTTTGTCGATTGATCAGACATCGGTTGGCGTCTAACAGTAAGTTAGGATGGAGTAACGATTCAATGTCAATTCCAGCACTTGTTATTGCTGATACTGAAAAATCCTTTTTTGGATTGCCTTCACGTTTGGGGGAGAAGTTGTGCGGGTTGAGTGTATTAGAATTCACGTTGAAGCGTTTAGCATCTATTCAAGAAATAGACAGAATATATGTATTACATCCTGAAGGGCAGAAGCCAGGGGAATTGGTGAGTGGTGAGGTTGACGCTGATGTTGAGTATGTGTCGCATGCTTATGGCTATGATGCGAAGTTACGGACATGGCAGTCGGGGCGTAAATGGGCGATGACTGGTTGGCGAGGTGGTTTAGGGTGGACATCGATTTATGATGAAGTGTTGCCAGCGAAGCCGATTGCGGAAGTGATGGGTGAATTGGGTGTCGATGCTGCGTTTTTTGTGCGTGGTGATTGGGTGTTGTTTGATAAACAGTCAGCATCGGAGATGATTAAAACACATATGCAAGCTCCGGATAGTTTTCGGTTTTGCTTTACGCAATCACCTCCGGGCTTGTCGGGGTTTGTTGCTTCGCGTACGACGTTTGAACAGTTTGAAGAAAATGGTGCTTCGTTTGGAAAAGTGCTTGGATATTCGCATCAGCAACCGATGCTTGATCCGATTTCCAGTGATGCAAATATTGCGATTAGTCCGTCAGTTCGAGATTGTAACCGCAGGTTTGTGTATGACACGTACCGATCGAAATGTTTGATTGATCAACTTGCGGAGAAGATGGAGGAGGGGCTTGTTGATGCGAGCGCTGAAGAGATTGCGGAAGCTGTGTATGCGTATGAAGCTGAAAACCCTGAGTATGTGTATGAGATGTTACCTCAGCAGATTACGATTGAGTTGACACCTAACCGTAAGTTAGATGGGCCGTTGACGCCTCAGCACTATTTGTCGTTTGAACGTGAAGCGATGGATGTTGAATCAGTGAAGCAGTTGATTGATCAGATTGCAGCAGATGATGCGGATGATGTTGTGATTACTTTTGCAGGGATGGGTGATCAGCTTGAGTATGATGCGTATGGGGAAATGATTCGTTATGCGGATGAAGCGGGTGTGCTGGGGATTGCTCTGGAGACAGATTTACTGGTTGAAGATGATGATCAGTTGTGTGGACTGAATGATTTGCCGTTGGATTTGCTTTTGGTGAATTTGAATGCTGATACTGCGAAGACATATGAAAAAGTGATGGGGACGGTGAATTATAAGTTGCCGTTATCAAATCTTGAAAAACTATTTAATAATCGGATTGCGCGGTATAAGGATGGTGATGGCGAATGGATTTCATGGATTATTCCGGAGATGATGAAGACGACATTAAATCTGGATGATATGGAAACATTCTTTGCAAGATGGATGACATATGCGGGGCATGCAATTATTAAGCCGTTCCAAACGGGTTTGGGATTGTTGCCTGATTTGTCGCCTGTTCCAATGCAGCCACCTTATCGCCAGATTTGTAAGCAGCTTGGTCGTAGGTTGAGTGTGTTGTCAGATGGGTCGGTGTTGCAGTGTGATCAGGATATTATGGGGGAATTGCCCTTGGGGAATGCGGATGAAGTTTCGTTACTTGAATTATGGGGTAGACAGGAAGATGTCTATGCGAAGCATAGAGCGTGTGATTTTAGTTGTGAGATGTGTGCGGGTTGTGGTGAGTGGTTTAGGCCGTGAATCAGGGAAGAGGAATTTAAAATGAAAACACTTGCGGTCATATTAGCTCGCGCGGGTTCACAAGGTTTGCCGAACAAGAATGGTTTGATGTTACTTGGCAAGCCGATGTTGCAGTATACGGTGGAGCATGCACATAATTCTATTTCGCTTGACTATACGATTTTATCGACTGATGGAGGTCATTTAGCTGAGATTGCTCAGGATTTGAATGTTCCTACGGTTTTAAGGCCTGAAGCTTTGGCAACGTCAACAGCAACAGTCGATTCTGCTGTCCGTCATGCGGTGTTGGAGTTTGAAAGGCAAACGGGTTTTGAGTTTGAACGGATTGTTGTTTTGTATGGCAATGTGCCGGTGCGTCCGATGGACTTAACTGATCGTGCGATTGCGAAGTTGGAAGAGACGGGTTGTGATTCGGTGCAATCGGTTTATTCGGTGGAGAAGAATCATCCGTACTGGATGAAACGTGTGGATGATGAAGATCGATTGCTGATGTATGAGGAGAATCATATTTATCGAAGGCAGGAGTTGCCGCCGGTGTATATGTTGGATGGTGGAATCATTGCATTGAAGCGTGAAGCTTTATTTATACAAAAAGAAAATGAGCCTCATGCTTTTTTGGGTGTGGATCGCCGAGCGGTTATGACGAACCCTCATGATGTTGTTGATATCGATTCTGCACTTGATTTGAAGATTGCAGAGGCGATATTGAAAGAAAACATGCAAACAGCAAACTGATTATTGGGATGAATGACATGTCTTATCCAAAATCAAAGCAAGTTAAACATGTTACAGTTGTAACGGGTACGCGCGCGGAGTTTGGAATATTGAGGTCGGTCATTGAAGCGATATTAAAGCAGCCGAGATTAAAGCTTCGCTTGGTTGTAAGCGGACTGCACCTGACGATGGGAACGTATAAAGATATTGTTAAGAGTGGTTTTCAGATTGATGGAAAAGTGAAAATGCAAAAGAAGGGGGTGATCGGACGGAAGGAAGATGCATTAGCTTTTTCACGTGGTGTGACTGGGTTTGCGAAGGAATTTACGGATAATCAAACTGATGTTGTACTTGTACTGGGCGATCGCATCGAAGCGTTCGCGGCTGCGACGGCAGCAGCTTTGAGCGGTGTACATCTTGCGCATATTCATGGTGGTGATCGCGCGGAGGGTGTGGCTGACGAATCAATGCGCCATGCGATTACAAAGCTTGCGAATATACATTTTCCAGCTTCAAAGCAGTCAGCAAAACGAATTGAAAAGATGGGTGAAACTAAAGCTTCGATTTTTCAACATGGTTCACCATCTATTGATGATTTAGAATTGTCTATTAGACGGATAGAAAATGTCGCTGGTGTTATCGTTTTGCAACACCCAACAGGGCAAAGTAATCACGCAGAATGCAAGTACATGAAGCAAACTCTTCGTGCGGCAATGGAAATTTCGAAGCAAGGGGAGAAGCCTTTATTGGTGTTGTATCCGAATCATGATGCTGGGGCAGAGGGAATTGTTGAAGCGATCGAAGCATTTGAATCGACGCATCGCAGTAAAGCAACAGTTAAAGTATGTGAGCATTTACCACGTGAAGTATTTTTAGATTATCTTTGGAATGCAAATATTGTGATTGGTAATTCGTCTGCAGGTTTGATTGAAGCGGCTGCACTGAAGACACCTGTTGTGAATGTGGGCCCAAGACAGAATGGTCGTGAAAAACCTCGATCGGTTGTTGATTCAGATTATGGCGTAAATGCGATCTTAGAGGCTGCTGAGCGTGCAGTTGAGATAGATTTATCACGTATGAAGCATCCGTATGGTGAAGGTGATGCTGGCGTAAAAATTGCAAATACGTTGGGACAAATGAATTTACAAGGCGTATCGCTTAAAAAGCAAAATACATATTGATCGTGATTTTCGGCTAAAAACTAACATAATTATCACACATTAAAAAAAAGTTCTCATTTAGGGAACTATTTGTCATATCAGCGCGTCTGAAAGAGTAAAGCAGTTAAAACTTAAACATCGAAAGGCAGCACTATGAGGCGAGCAGCGATACTATTGCCTGTATTGTCAATACTTTTAGTTGGTTTGGTATTCGGGCAGACGCAAAAGCGTGTGATTCCGATTAATGCGGCGGATGCAGAGTCGATTGAAATTACGATTGAGGTGAAGCCGACACCACCGTCAAAGGATCGGCCGAATATGCAGTTGGCGATTTTGTTAGATACATCGAATTCTATGGATGGCTTGATCAATCAGGCGAAGTCACAGTTGTGGACGATTATTAATCAATGTTCTAAGGCATCGTATAACGGGCAGGTGCCTAATTTAACGATTGCTGTCTTTGAGTATGGGAATGATCGTTTACCTGCAACCGAGGGTTATATTCGACAGGTGTTGCCGTTCACAAATGATTTGGATGCGGTATCGAAAGAGCTGTTTTCACTTACGACGAATGGTGGTGAAGAGTATTGTGGTACGGTAATTGAAAAAGCTATTAAGCGCTTAGATTGGTCAGATAACCCGAATGACTATAAAGCAATCTATATTGCGGGGAATGAACCGTTTACGCAGGGACAGTTTTCATATAAAGAAGCTTGTTCACTGGCGAGATCAAATAATATTATTGTAAATACGATTCACTGTGGAGCTTATGATACGGGGATTCAAGGGATGTGGCAGCATGGTGCATCCCTTGCGAGTGGTCAGTATTTAAATATTAATCAGGATCGTAAGGTGGTGCATATTGCGACGCCCTATGATGATGATTTAACGCGATTGGGTAGTGAGATCAATGAGACATATGTATGGTACGGAACAGCTCGGGAGCAAAATCATTATAGGCAGAATCAAATCGCTCAAGATAGAAATGCGGGGATGATGGGTGGTATGGCACGATTAAGTCGTAGTTCTGCAAAAGCTTCGAAGTCATATCGCAATACAAAGAACGATTTGGTAGACGCAATTGAAGAAGAAGGTGTTAAGAAGTTAGGGGAGGTTAAATCAGAAGAGTTGCCAAAAGCAATGCAAGGCATGGACCAAGATGAGCAAGTCAAATTCGTTAAAGAACAGAAAGCTAAAAGAGAAAGTATTAGAAACGAAATTGCAAATCTAGAAACAAAAAGACAGGCATTTCTAGCTAAAAAACGTAAAGATCAGGCAAAAGATACGTTAGGTGATGCGATCACGATAACAATTATTGATCAGTTGAAGATTAATGGTTTTAAAATTGAGGTGCCTGTTGAAGTAAATAATGATAAAGATAAGCAGGAACAGGCTTCCGAATAACTGACAGTCCGGGTATCGGGTTCGGAATGCAAAAAGCCGTCTATTGATGAGATAGACGGCTTTTTTATTTGTTTTTTGGCATTAAGATACTAGGTTGTTTAAGCCCAAGCGTTCATATTGATCTTCAGGGGCATTGAGTTTCTGCATGTGTTTGAGTATTTCAAGTTTTAGCTGTGATTCAATTTTGTCATCCTGTAATGCTTGTGTTTGCAAGGGGTCTTGTTCGAGATTGAATAACATTGAACCACGTTCTTGCTCGCTGATTTCATCGTGATCCCAGTGCGTTGCTGGAATTTTGAGTAGCTTGCAGTTTTTAGTGAAATTGAATCTTTCATGAATTTTAGCTTGTGAAAGTGATTCGCAACTGAATGGGCCTCGCATGTGAGTGGGCATGAGTGTGTAGTTGAAAAGTGGCTGATTGTTTGGTTTTGCAGCACCATGCATGTAGACATACTGGCCATCGGTGATGTTGAGATGCCCGCCATGTATGCCGAAGATTACCGTGTTTCTAACTTGTTTATTATGGTCAATTGCATCAGCAAGATTTTTGCCGGTCATGTGCTCGGTAGGTTGTAAGTTGAAGAAATTTAGCAGAGTAGGGCCGAGATCAATGGCGGGTTGCACGAGCGTATCACGTCGCTCATTTTTCTTTTTCGTTCTTGGATCCCAGACGAAAAATGGTGTGTGTGATACTTCCTCATAGAACGGCATCCAACATTTTGCCCACATATCACGTTCGCCAAGCAGGAAACCATGATCGGTCCAGACGACCAGCATCGTGTCTTCCCAAAGATTATGCTCATCAAATAAATCGAGTACCTGCCCGAGTCGTTTATCGCACATGCTGATAAGTGATGCGTATTCAAAGCGGCAGTGATCGACTTCGTCTTGTGTTTCTCTAACCTTGCGATAGTCAGGCCAATCGAAATGGGGGCCGTGATAGTTTTCGTAGTGATCTTTATAAAGTTCGCGATATTCATCTAAAACATGAAACGGCTCATGCGGATCAAAAGTTTCGATTGTAAGGCACCAATTGTCTTCATCAACATTACGCTGAACGAAATCGACACCATCTGCAAAGGTTTTGTATTGAGGCCAATCCTTTTCGTCTTTCATGAAAGAGCTGTTCACAAGATGCTGCCGGCTGTGAACATTGTCAGCATCTTGTCGCCCTAATACTTGATTAGGCTTCTGCGGATTTGCAATTTGGCCCCACCACAGGTCGCCCTCTTGGCCACGATTGAATTGGTATGAGCTGTATCGATTGTGATATGTAGCACCGCCATCTTCGAAGTAGTGATAATGATCTGTACATAGATGTGTGTACACGCCAGCTTCTTTAAGCATTTCAGGGACGGAATCATCAAACGGTTCAAGCGGGCCCCAGCTGCGATGCAGAAAATTTGGGCGGGCTGTATGGAAATCACGCCTTGCTGGCATGCATGGCATGGAGCAAACATAACTCTTTTCGAAAGTAACTGTTTGTCTCCCCAAACGCTCAAAATTTGGTGCTTTGATCCAATCGCATCCATAGTTAGGGAGATGCCTGCGATTCAACGTGTCAAACATCACAATTACGCACTTCACTGTCCGATCCTTTCAACCTTTTCCATCCATCAAGATCATGGCCCCACACTACCTTGGCCACGTTTGTTTTTGAGATTGCTACGATTGTAATGATTCAATATTGACTAAGAAACATTCATTTGCAGTTAAGCTGACTTTTGTGCGTGCTTTCATAGGTTAAAAGCAAAAACTCGCTTTTCTTACAAACAATGCCGCAAATCTCCACGTAGAGCTAACAACTCCTCAGCTCATCTTACTCAATAACTATTTACCGTATATATGGTGGTCTGACTTTCTTTCCATCATGATATTGGTATCGGTACTCATCAAACATGCCTGTTGTGTGTGAGCGGCTTGCCGTTTTCTGAGATAGTGATTTCGCAAAACCTATTAAATCGGTACAATTGCTCCGCTATGCTCTATTTGGTCTTCAACATTATCGCTACTGTGTTATTCTTCCAGGCTCTTCGTTTCGGCCAGGTTCGCAAACTCTCCGAAATGACCGTTTCTGCAGTCAATTATGCAGTCGGTGCAATCGTTACGATTGCAATCCTGCTTATCACACACTTCTTTTTTAGAGAACAGCATCTTACGCAGGTCGCTTTCATTGGCGGTGCTGTGATGGGTGTCGTCTTTTATGCATATCTGTTTGTTCTCTTCAGAGCTTACAATTTCTTCGGCGTTGGCATCACGTCCGCGCTGATTCAAATTGGTGTTACGCTTGCTGCGATCTTTGCATGGTTTGCTTATGACGAGCCAATTTCACGTATCCAGTGGATCGGCCTCGCTTTCATTCCTGTTGCACTCATGCTCATGCGTCCTTCTGAAACCAATGAAGAACCAAATGAAGAATCAGATACTGATGAATTCGTTAGTGATTCATCTAACGTTGCAACAGCAACTGAAACGAAAACACAAATTGCATCTAAAACACTCAAGAAAGCAAACCCATTTTTTGTTCTCTTTATTTTAGTCGTCACTGCACTAACACAAACACTCTTTGCGATCATTCACGATGCCGTGCCACGTTTTGATGATAACGTGCAAGACGGCTTCCTTGCTTACACCGCAGTAATCTTCGTCTTTGGTGCAATCTGCAATGTTGCACACGTTCTGATCTTTGAACGTAAACGCCATAAGCTAGCAACTTACACCGTTGGCTCCGTCGCAGGTCTTGCTAACATCGGCATCGTCTTCCTGCTAGTGTTAGCGCTTGATAACCTGTCGCCAACCGTCGTTTTACCTACGATTTCAGTCGCAATTATCGCAGTTAATATTCTCATTGCTCGTGCATATTGGAAAGAGCCGATCTCTAAGATCCAGTACATCGGGCTCGCAAGCACTTTCCTTGTGATATTGCTCATGAACTATGAAGCGATCCAGAATATTATTTTCCCGGTCACTGAAGTTGCTGCTCAATAGCTTTGCGATATTCTTCTTGACTCGCTTTTGTTAACTCATAATAACTCACGCTTTGTCCACCCTCTGTTTGAGTATGACGAAGCTGCAATATACCAAAGGCCTGAACTGCAAATTGCTCCGGCCATTGTTCTAAATCATCAACTTCCATAATGACGTTATGAATCGAGATCAAATTCTTCTTACCTGATGGATGATCCACCACATGAATTGGCCTGCCAGTTAGCTCAACTATGTGGCCAACATTCGCAGCTAATTCCTTCTCAGTTCTAACATACTCACTTTGATACAAGTCGATGTAGTCATCAAGATATACATTCATCGCCCCGCTACGCTTCTTGCGTTTGTTCGTGTAGTTAAAACTCAGTTCAAGAATACCCGTTGCTTCAGTTACCCCCTTTGGATTGATTGACGTTAATTTGTCATACATCGACATACCAAGCAACGATCGAGATTTATCCTCCGATGTTTTGCCAAGTAGCGTGACGACTTCGCCAATGTTATCAAGCAGCTGATCTTCAGAAATGATGATGACAGGTTCATTTTTTCGCTGATAAAATTTCACCACCGCTTTCTTGCCCGTCTCAATATTCGTCAGGCTATATTCACTCCGCTTCGTTTGCGGTGCTCGGACATCTCCAAAAACATATTTCTTCAAAACGCCGATCGCTCTGACTTGCTTTCCTATGAGTTCATCGTCCACTTCAACATGCACGCCGCAAAGTAGATCATCCTCAGCAATGCCTTTGATAATCACGACATCATCAAGCCTCGTTTCAAGGCTCTCTCCTTTCTTGAGCACACGCGTTTTCTTTCTGGGTGTCTGCATCATTACATGCGTTCGGTGGTCGCTATTTTCTGGAGACAGTGTATAGACCCAGTATTGTTTTGTAGGCGAATATCGATGTTGCGTTTTCAGATTGGGGTCAGCATTAACCGCATACCCATCCAGCACACCCCAAGCGAGCACTTCCTTACCAATTAGATGCATCGCGACATCCACCTGAACCCCAGCAACCATAGGTGCCTTGTCTCGCCCATAAAAACCTTTTACGCAGACGTACTGCCCAAGGTACTGACTCCGATCTTCCGTATCAATCGTAATCACCGGCACAGGCTTGTACCCAGGGTCCCACTCATAACTAAAGACATCGCCAAGATGCACAATATCAGGCATCTCAGCATGCACATTCACGCTCACGCTCATTATCATCCCAACTAGCACCCAGCCACACATCCAGAATTTTGCGCCCATCATCATTGCCTTCCTTTCGATCCTCATTGTCACTTTTCACAATAGCATCGCAAGATTTTCCTAAAAAACCCTGAATTTCCCCTCCCGATTTATCACATCTCCTCCACACGCAATTTCCCTCTTAACCATCTTCACAGATCGTGTATCATGAAGCACATCTATATAGGTGTGCCACGTTATAACTGGTGCGGTATCAACGGATTGATCACGAAACCTTGCCATAGGCTGACCGTCATCACCCAAGGCGAGGGGAAGCACAAACATGATTTACCTGCTCTATTCATTCTTCAGAGATTTCATCAACTCCTCCTCCATTCTCGGGCCACTCAACGTGTTCCAGTGGATCGAGTTCCGTGCTGTCGCTTCGATCGTCCTCTCATTCCTAATCGTTGTCACCTTCGGCAAACGCACCATCCTTTGGCTCGTCAAACAAAAAGTCGGCGACAACCCAGAGTTCTATCACAAAGACCTCAATCAGCTCATGAAACAGAAGGCCAATACCCCCACTATGGGCGGCCTCCTCATCGTCATCTCAATCTTCGCCACTGTACTCATCCTCGCTGATCTTTCATCCTTCTACATTCGCATGGCTCTCATCGCCACCATCGCATTCGCCACCATCGGTTTCTTCGACGATTGGCTCAAGCTCACCTCAGCTCACCGCAAGCCCGGCTCACGTGAAGGCCTCTACTCACACGAAAAATTTCTCTGCCAAATCGGACTCGCTGTCGTACTCGGTATCTTCATTCATCACCACGGTTTCTCCAAGTACACCGTCGATCCTGAAAACACGCAGATTATGTCCCATGCCCTCAACCTTCCCTTCTTTAAAACATGGATCAAAGAAGCAGGCGAGTTCATTCCCAATCCAAACATGATTACCCTAGGCGGCGCTTCGTTTGTTGCCGTTGCTGTCATTATGATTACTGGCTTTTCAAATGCTGTGAATCTCACCGACGGTATGGATGGCCTCGCCTCTGGCACCATGGTCATCGTCGCTTCATCCTTCATGATCCTCGCGATCATCGCAGGCTACCAACACCAGGACTTCGTACTCTCACAACACCTGCTCGTCCCATACATACCAAAAGCTGACGAACTCGCAGTCCTCGCCGGAGCCATGGCCGGAGCCTGTCTCGGTTTTATGTGGTTCAATTGTCACCCCGCTCAAGTCTTCATGGGCGACACCGGCTCACTCACCCTCGGCGGTCTCATCGCCTTCATTGCTGTCGTTATCAGGCAGGAATTTCTCCTCCTCATCATCGGTGGCATCTTCGTCCTCGAAGCAGCTTCTGTCATCATCCAAGTCGGCACATTCAAACTTACCAAAGGTAAACGTCGCGTCTTCAAATGTGCTCCCATCCATCACCATTTCCACCTTCTCGGATGGACCGAGCAGCAAGTCGTCGTCCGCTTCTGGCTCCTCACAGCCCTCTTCGTCGCCTGCGCCCTCGCAACTATCAAACTTCGCTAAACAGATCTCAATAACAAGTAATACTATTGACCCTCGTCTTCCCAATCCTTTACACTATTCTTGCGCCTGTACACGACTGTGTTGTGTCACATTTCAAATCGTACACATTAAGAATTGGGTAAGTGATGATGAAACAATGTTTTTTATTATGTCTCGTGTTTGTCTTAATATTGTGCACTCGGAGCGTTCCGCTTAATGCGATTCAGCCAACAAGCCTTACCCTCCATTCTCCCGATAAACGCATCGCAGTTAACGTAAACACAACCCAAAACCAGCGCGTTACCTACAGCGTTGTCTTCAAAAGCCAGCCGATCATCACACCATCTTCACTCGGCTTCGAAACCGACAATAATCATCTCAATTCACTCATGCCAGTCGCAAATACCACGATCACTGCTCACGACGAATCCTACAAACCTACATGGGGCAAACGCAGCTTCATCGAAAATAAATTCAACCAGTTCACGCTTTCAACCGTTAGCAGTAACAACCCATACAATAAAGTTGACATCGTATTTCGTGCCTACAACAACGGCATCGCCTTTCGCTACATCATTCAATCTGTCAACGATACAAACACCATTACGCTCAACAACGACAACACGGAATTTAACTTTACACAAGATCTGAGCGTCTATTTCACCGCAGGCGAGCACGCTCCTAAAGGCCCATACCCATTTTCATCATTAGAAAAACGAACTCGCCCAATAACCCGCATAGATAAGCATGGCAAAACGCGTACACGCATCAATCCTCTTCACTCCCCAGTCCTCATTGACGCTTCGCCTCTCGCTTTCATTTCCATTCACGAAGCCGACCTGATCAACATTGCGCCACTTAAATATCGAGCCAACCCGGATAAACCCAACAGCATGCGTGCTAATATTGAAGCATCCACTGTTACTGTTCCTTTCACTTCACCTTGGCGTGTCATCACCATCACTCCTAATCTCAATCAGCAACTTGAATCTACTCTCATCGAACAACTCAATCCACCTTGTGCTATCGATGACACAACATGGATAAAGACAGGTGTTGCCAATACAGAAAATCGTAACTGGGGAGCTATTATCCCACCCAACGACCAGTTTCCCGAGGGTTACCGTTACGGCAAAACGATGGATTCATATAAGCGCCTAATAGATCACCTCTCACGCAACAATCACCCTTTCTTCATGGTCGACTCAGGTTGGTACGGCAATCAACGCGATATCGAATCTGATCCTCTTACACCCAAACAAGTGAACGATCACGAAACAGCAGCAAAATTCTATCGCTCAACACCCGAACTTATGAAAATGTATCGTGGTCAAATCGATATGCCCGCTCTCATCAAATACGGTAAAGAATGCAATGTCGGCATCATCATCTATATCAACGATCTCATCCGTCGCGAACGGGGTATGGACGGATTACGCCAAGTCTTTGAAACCTACAAGCAATGGGGCGCTGCTGGCATCAAATACGGTTTCATGAAAGAATCTCCACTGCAATCAAAAGTCAACATTACGCGTCAGATTGTTCAAATATGCGCTGACTTACAACTCTATATTAACTTCCACGACGGACCCATTCACCCCTCCGGCGAGCAGCGAACATATCCCAACTTCCTTACACGCGAATATTGCCACGCTCAAGGCGATGCTTCTCGTTGTTATAAGCCCAATGAATTTCTCCGCACCATTTTCGTCAACATGCTGGCTGGTCCGCTCGATATGCAAAACGGCTTTTTCGATCTTTCATCCAATCTCGTCGCTGAACGTTTCCAAGTTCGTCAACCAGTCTATTCTACCGTTGTATCTGAAGCTGCGCGTTGTATGATCGTCGATTCAGGTATGATTATTCTCACTGATCACGATATTGCATACGACAAAAAAACGGACCTATTTCAATTTATTAATCACCTCACCGGTAAGTGGGATCAAACAAAAATCCTACAAGCCCAATACGGCAAACTTATCACTACAGCACGTAAAATCAACAATACCTGGCTCATTGCTTCTGTCTCCGATGAGCAAGGTTCAACCAATACAATCAATCTTGATTTTCTTGACCCAAATAAAACATACACCGCAACTCTATTCGAAGATGCAAACGATGCTCACTACATCGATAACCCCGAGGCTTATACTGTTAAAACTACAACTGTTAAAGCAAACGACTCGCTTACCTTCACTGCAGCACCGGGTGGAGGCTTTGCAGCAATTTTCAAACCAAATTAGTAATAAACTACTTCATCCCAAGCGCATCACCAATCTTTTTCGCAAGTGGTGGTATCGCCATCTGATCCACCACAATCTCAACGTACGCAGCATGACCATTCTCATTGATCTTCTTTAATACCGTATCTAACTCACCATTAGTCGTTACTCTTGCCGTGATCCAATCCTCACACCCCATCGCCTTTGGTAACTCATCGTACTTCCATACCGTCACATCGTTATACTCATACTCACCTCGCCTGCACAGCAACCGTTCAATCGTATAACCATCATTATTTAGCACAAAGATCACAGGCTTCACACCATACCTCGCAAACTGTCCCACTTCAGTTGCCGTCATCTGATGCGCACCTTCACCCGTCATCAAAACAACGCGCCGACCACTTCCTCCCATCGCCACGCCAAATGCCGCAGGCGTCGCCCAACCAATTGAACACCACAACGTTTGATTACAGAACACTGCCCCCTTCGGCATCTTCGCAAAACCCATTCCCATTGAAACTGTGCCCGTCTCACAAACCAGCAAATCATCTTTTCTCAAAAACTGTTCCCACCTCGGATATAAATATTCAGCCGAAATTTTCTCATCAGGATCACCCACCGCATCGCCCAATCCCTCCGCTTTCAATTCATAAACATAATCCTGACCACTTACTCGATCCGCCAATGCGCTGATTAGATCTTTCATATAAACTTGTTCATACACAGCAAAACCAACCTGCGCATAATCCAGATAAATATCAATCGTTTTATGCCCATCAAGATTCGAAGTAAACATCCCTGTATTAAAATCACCCCACAACGCCCCCACATTAATCAGCAAATCGGCCTCCTCAACATACTCCCTCACCTGTTGATTCATTAACTGCCCATCATACATCCCAACATACTGTTTATGCGTTTCATCAAGCACTGACTTGTCATGGAACATCGTTGCAAACCCAAACCCCGTCTTCTCAATCAATCTCTGCAGCACTTCCATAACACCTGTTCTGTACGCCATCATCCCCGGCAAAAACACACCTCTACCCTTCACATCTCTAATTCGCGCTAAGATATCATCCACTGCTGCCTTCAATCGATCCGGATCACTCTGCATCTCAACCTCACCATCACCGCCACTCCCCACAATCTTCATCTCTGCACAATCCTTCGGGATCGCAATATACACCGGCCGCCTTTCTCTAACAGCACAACCCATCACACGTTCCATCTCATTCACACAATTCTCAGGCGTTAAAATCGTCCGCGCACAAACCACAGGTTTCGTCATGTGATAATAAAAATCAAACTCACCACTGCCCAGCGAATGATGAATGACCCGTTTACCTGCTTGTGTCTTCATCCCCGGCATGCCTACCAAATGCACAATCGGCAAATACTCACTATACGCTCCCGCGATCCCATTGATCGCGCTCAATTCCCCAACACCATACGTCGTACACAGTGCACTCATCCCTCTAATACGCGCATAGCCATCCGCAGCATACGCAGCATTCAATTCATTCGTACAACCCACCCATTTCAAATCCTTATCCTCAATGATCGCATCCGTCACCGGAAATGAAAAATCGCCCGGCACACCAAATACATCAACAATTCCAACCTGCTTCAACCACCACATCACATGCTCAATCACTGTCTGTGCCATCATACATCTCCATTCAGCAATCACCCCAACATCGCATCCATACGTTTCAGTCAATTCGTCCCAATAACCGCGAATAATCCTTCAATCATAGCGCATACCAACCGCAAGATTGCTCCTAACCTTTATCGCCAACTTCTCTTCTTTTGCCCAATACCCAACTTCCCCACACCCTTCTTCACTTTGTATAATCACACACATGAATCCCTTTGATCTAAAACTCCTAACGATCCTCATCATCGCAATCGCGATTTATCGCTTTTCTCGCATGATCTACAACAAGTACATCGCAACTCCAATCGCGCCCATCGACAGCTCCCCAAAAAAATCCTTTAGCCAGGGTGCCGCTAAACGATATGTCAAAAAAATTCCTGACCTCGCATACTACGCAGTACGCTCCGCCAAAAAACAATTTGATATCAATCTTGATTATTCAAAAGACTCTATACATCGCTTAGACGACCTTCTCGATCAGATCAACCATCACTATCACGAAGGCAATATTCCGCAGGCCGAACTCAACACCATCATCCCTTACTGGGCAGCTTACCTCGGACAGACCGTCATCAAAACCAATTCAACCCTTCATCTCAAATGGTCTTTTACTCCCGACAAAAAGAACAATCCTATCTATGCCATCATCATCGCTGAAAACAAAACCATTCACCCATTCCACATCATAGAAAAAAGAATTGTTTCCAAAAACCACAAGCCAATTTATGATGTGATATAGACAGATTAATTCTTCGCCATCCATCTTCCGAGGCGCGGCATGAAGATTACGAAACTCAAATTAGCTATCGTCACCTTCCTCTTTATGCTCCTTATCCTTATCACCATCCATTTCATCGATCAAGTCACCTATTTCGATACCAATTCTGGTCGTCTCAAAAAATCTTACCGCATCTTCAATCTGGAATTCGACATCACTACTCAAGAGACATTCGTTTCAGACTTCTATCTCAAACATGTTCCGGAGCCTCAGCAACCAAACTGGTGCACATTCTCAAGTGAACCCGTCAACCCACTCATATCAATGTGTGTTTACACATACGCTTTGCATAATTTTTCAGAACTTCGAACGCTCAACGTATACACTGAATACATGAAACAAGACGGCCAACCATTTCCACTTGAAAAGAAACTCGACCTCGTTAAAAAAGTTCTACAAGCAACCAACGACCAAAAACTTGTAAGCTTCGAATTTAATCTCGATGAACATCAAATCACTCTGAAAATTGATTAACTAACCTCATGCCAAAGCAAAGTTCACAATCATTTCACGATCAGTTAAACTAAGTTTATGAGTAAACCAAAGGGCAAATCCAAAACCATAAAGATTTTGTTAGCGATAGGTTTTTGCATCTTTTCACTTTACATTCTCATCGGCGAAGCAACCCATCACACCGTCGGCATCGACATCAATTCAGGACGCACCTACACCCTCTACACATTCTTCGGGATGCGCATCAGCCAAACAATCCACAACAATGCTGTCTCTGATATTTACCTCGATAGCCTCCCAACACAACCGCAACCAGATTGGCATTCAGTTCGCAGTACGAGCTACTCACCACTGACCGGTTCTGGCTACTGCCGATGCTACAATACGCACAACTACTTCACTGTGCGTGAACTAGCCGACACATTCAAACAATACCAAATTGATAACAATCAGCCATACCCCAAAGACCAAAAACTCAGTCTTGCAAAAGAAGCAGTCGAAATCTATATCAGACACACCAAGGGCTTCAACGTCCTCTATCAAAACAATATCATCACACTCGAATCCTGTGAATAGTAAGCATTATGAGTAAGCCCAAACGCAAATTACTTCGCCGTGCTTTGTTCACATTCGCACTCTTATTCCTAATCATCATCCTAGGTGAAGCGATACGCTATTACATCAAAATCGACACGCAAACAGCACGCACGCTTACAGGCTATTCCTTCTTCGGCTACCCCATCTCACAAACCGAACACGACACACAAATATCAAAAATCTACTTGAAAAACCATGATGCCCCAGCAGACATTCATTGGCACATCGTTACCTCTACAGGCTTCATCCCAATCACCGGTTCATTCAGCTGTCGTTGTTACAGCTCTCATAATTACAATCAACTCATGGTGCTCGAAGAAATCTTTAAGCAATACAACTTAAAATACAAGCAGCCATACCCAAAAAACAAACAACGCATCATCGCAGAAGAATTGATCAATACATACCTCAAAGAACTCAAACCAGTAAAAGTTAGCTATACCAACGATCAGATAACGATCGAGCCGCTATACAATCGCGTTATTACTGAAGAAACTGAAGAAGTATCAAAACCCTCAAACACCAACCCACATGCCTTCTCAAGCGAGCAGCACACATGGCTAAAAATGAAAAACACAAAACCAGTTTCGTATCATGGTGCGTTCTCTCCATCATCATCATTCTCTTCGCATCCGAAGCTATCAGATTCGATGATTACTATGACGCATACTCTGCCAGAACAAGCTGCGCATTAACTTTCCTCAGTTTGCCTATCTTTCGATCAGTTAAGGAAACTCACGCCTCGAAAATCTACCTCGCCAATCACCCAGAACCCGAATATATTCAATGGAAGTTTTTGCGATCAGAATCCATTTCGCCGCTCACCACCTCCGGATACAATCGTTCCTACACTGCACATAACTACCACGAAATAACCAGCCTCATAGAAACCTTTCAAAAATATGAGCAGCAACACAATCAACCTTATCCGCCCAAACAACAATCCCAACTAGTCGCCGAAGCACTGCAATACGAACAAGACAAGATTATGTTTGATATCAATGTAGAGAATGACATAATATCTTTAAAGCAGCATTAACCATGTTTATCCGCATCCCACTAGCGCTGTTCACTTCATGGGTCATCTATATGATTGCCATGGCCATGACCGTTTACGATGGTCTACCCTCACTTATCCTGCAGCCTTTTGTCGGTGCCATCTTTTCTTTTATTACGGTATTTGGCCTTTTCGCTCTCGGTTCCCCATTACTTCTACCAAAAATCTGGAGCCTATGGAAAAAGCTCTGGCTCCCTCTCTTCTTTATCATCCCTATCTGTTGGCTCCTCATGGTCCTCTCCTGGTTCCCATACCGCATCACTGTCTACGATCACATATTCCAAATGAACGTAGAAACCTTTCAGCCAACCCTCGCTATAACTGGCTACCTGCTACTCCTATTCGCAATCATCTATCAACCCAAAATCGCAATCTCAAAATCCAAACGTTGGTTTTAATCAACGAATAGATATAGCATTTACAAATAATATAATCCTGAATACCTCTGCAGATTCACTAAGTCAACGCTAATTAGCCTAAGCATAGATTGATACACCTATAAACAAGATTTCTTCAACCAAGACAATTGAATACCGGTCCCAACTCACACCGATCGTTGCCATTCAATACGATAACTATTTCAACTTTCAACTTTCAACTTTTAGTATAAAAATATTTGAGTTATACAGTCAGCAAGCTAACTAATGATTAGATAGTTAAAAGTTCAATAAGTGAATGATGTAAATCCATGTTAATTGTTTGAGTAGAGTATTCAGCGTTGAAGTAATCATGGTGTACTGGCCAATGCATGTGCTTTGATGTTATTTCTCATGGCTTAGGTTCTTGATGTTATATGCAGCTAATTTAGATGACTGGGTGTCATTTATTTTTAATTTTCATAACCCGGTTTTATTTTTAGTAAGGTTTGTAGAGACGTAAGTGTAGGTTGTAAAAGAGATTATGTGTCGGCATGTTCGGAGTTGGATTCGTTAGAAAATGTAAGTAAATGGGTTGACTTCTAATTTCGTACGGTGTACGATATGGCCGTACAATGTACGAAGTGGTCAAGGAAGGCTGTATTTCAGTACGACGATCCGGTACCCATGCTGTTCGAGTACTCGTTACTTTTACTGACCTCTTTACGACATACTGCTTCGTAACATTTGATGATATAACGTCTTAGCTCGCACTTGGAGTGTGAGCAGGGAGACAGGTTTGATGCATCAGAACGGATGACCGTGCTGCTTGATTGTGGAGTTTGGGCTGTATTCCACGGCATCCGTTTTGATGTACTTTGACTTCTGACAGGAGCTAGGTGTTGCCCGAGAAACAGCTTATAAACTGAACAACGCGAAATTTGATTCCTAGGTCAACCCATATGCCCTGACCTTATTTGTAAGGCTCGAAGTCGATCCCAAGCTTCGAGCCTTTTTAATTTATCCGTTCACGCGGCAACGCATTGCTTTCCTTTCAAACATACTTTCTTCAGGGAGCGCGCACGAAAGTGAATGAAGTTGGTTTGAGAGCAGTTCCGAACTTGCACGTTTTGGCTCAAAACTCAACAAAACTGACTCAAACTTGTTCGTTTCTGCTCGTTTGTCTTCAAAACTGCTTCGTTTTGTATATTTGAGATTCAAAGCGTGTGCGCAAAATGGCTCGCGCAACTTAATAGGTTTTATTCATTTATAAATTCTGTGTATGTGATCCGAATTTTTCGTGCGCACAAACGTATCCATTTCGGAAAAACAGCGCGCACAAAATAAAATAATTTCAAACAAAAATCCGCGTATGAAAAAGATGTAAACATAAACGCTATAAAATATTAGTTGTTATGGATAGTTCTACCATAATGATAAACGTAGAGAAGTGGTCCAGTGGTTTTCGGCTACTCTTAGTAAGAGTATTCGGCCATTACTATGACGGGCGATCCCCAGATCTTTTCGAGTCTGCTCGTGAGATTTTTAAAGTATGAATCTTCCGTGATCATTGATACGAGTAGATCAAGATCACCGTAGTTTTTCGCATTTAAGAAATCTTCATTACCGTTGAGAAATTCTGTTTTATAAACTGAGGCGTAACCAGATAAGCCGATTCGAAAATTGCCCTGCCAGGCAGTTTCTTCATGGCTATAGTCTGGGAAGGAGTGTTCGCCTGCTGACAAGCATAGTTCATGCGGGCGCCATAATTGATTATTTTCTGTGCTTTCGCCAAATGTTGTGTAGTAAGAGTTTGCGACGCGAATGAGTTCAGGCAATATGTTTGATTTAGATATTGCTGTTAGGAGGTGTTCATTGTTTTTTATGTAAAAATCAGCGATATCTTCAATGGTAGCATTTTTAGGTATATTACCAAGGCGACTAACATCGATTGGTATAATTACAGTTTCGAGTAATTCTTCGTCCTCGAAGTCATCTATAAAATGTGCATCCCAGAAATCAGGTGCTTTATGGAGTCCACCAGCCCAAAAGTCGTGTGCTTGGAAGAGCTCAAGTGTTTGAATGATTACTTTACGATTAATATCTATGTAATTATTTTCGGGAACGAAGACGATCATTGTTTCTTGTGACATGATTTGCCCTGCAATACTGTGGGTTACTGAATTGAGATAAGCATAATGGTGGTGGGGTAGGGTGACAAGCGAAATTTATTGGTTGTTGGTGCGGATGTGAAATAGAATAAAGGTCGCGGCTTTTGGCTGCGACCTTTTTATTAGTTTTGATTTTGAGTCTAATGATTGATTAGACGTTGGCTGCCATTTTTTCGGCTTTGGCCTTGGCTTCGTCGAGGTT
This sequence comes from Planctomycetota bacterium, assembly GCA_016350165.1. GTDB lineage: Bacteria > Planctomycetota > Phycisphaerae > Phycisphaerales > Phycisphaeraceae > Poriferisphaera. The sequence continues at coordinate 2,962,640 of CP066225.1, forward strand.
GCCGACGTACATGAAGGCTGCTTCTGGGAGATCATCAACTTCGCCAGCACAGATGCGTTTGAAGGAGTCGATGGTTTCGGTGAGCGGTGTGTAGTTGCCGGGGAAGCCGGTGAATTGTTCAGCGACGAAGAATGGCTGTGATAGGAAGCGTTCGATCTTACGAGCGCGGCTGACGACGAGCTTGTCTTCTTCGGAAAGTTCATCGACACCAAGAATCGCGATGATGTCTTGGAGTGACTTGTAACGCTGAAGGATAGACTGAACTTGGCGAGATACTTCGTAGTGTTCTTCGCCGAGAACGCTTGGGTCAAGAATACGTGAGGTTGATGCGAGTGGGTCGACCGCTGGGTAGATACCTTTCTCAGCGATGCCACGTGCGAGAACGACGAATGCATCGAGGTGGGAGAAGGTTGTTGCTGGGGCAGGGTCGGTGTAGTCGTCAGCTGGAACGTAGACGGCTTGGATTGAGGTAATCGCACCTTGCTCGGTTGATGTAATACGTTCCTGGAGTTCACCCATTTCAGTTGCGAGGGTTGGTTGGTAACCCACGGCTGAAGGCATGCGGCCTAGAAGTGCGGAGACTTCGGAGCCGGCTTGAGTGAAGCGGAAGACGTTATCGACGAAGAGGAGGGTTTCTTTGCCTGAGTTACGGAATTCTTCACACATGGAGAGACCTGAGAGAGCGACGCGGAGACGAGCTCCGGGAGGCTCGTTCATCTGGCCGAAAACCATGGCGACTTTATCGAGAACGTGAGCGACGTTGCCTTCGGCATCGGTGTATTCGGCTTCAGCCATTTCACGCCAAAGGTCGTTACCTTCACGAGTACGCTCGCCAACACCAGCGAAGACGGAGTAGCCGCCGAATTCACGAGCGACACGAGCGATCATTTCCTGAATGATGACGGTTTTGCCGACACCTGCACCGCCGAAGAGGCCGATTTTACCGCCGCGGACGAATGGGCAGAGGAGGTCGATGACCTTGATGCCTGTTTCGAGGATCTCAGTTTTAGCTGAGAGAGCGGTGAATTTAGGTGGTTCTTGGTGGATCGCACGTTTTTTGGTTGCTGCAACAGGGCCTTTTTTGTCGACTGGTTCGCCGAGGAGGTTGAAGACGCGTCCGAGGACTTCTTCACCAACTGGGACAGAGACGGGTGCGCCTGTATCGAGGACTGGCATACCACGGGACATGCCGTCAGTTGAGCCGAGAGCGACAGCACGGACACGGCCGCCGCCGAGGTGCTGTTGAACTTCGCCGACGAGTTTTTTGGTTGTGCCTTCTACTTCGAGGTCGATTTCGAGCGCGTTGTAGATATCGGGCATCTGGTCTTCTGGGAATTGGGCGTCAAAGGTAGATCCAATGACTTGAGAGACTGTACCCTGTGCTGTAGCCGTGGACATTCTTTATTATTCCTTGTTTTACACAGACTTAGACCTAGTAGCGCTATCAAGCGTCTTGCACTGAGTCGTGTAGCGTAACTATATATGTTCGATTTGCCAAATCCTGCTTGAGAGGCACAAAAGTTGGTTTTTTGGAGCATTGTGCATGATGGGTTTGGAGGTGTTTGTGGTATGAGGTTTAGCGATCGTGAGCAAGGAACTGGAGACAATAGAATCCCGTGATCACGGCAGGTTTAACCCTATATATCGGCAGGGTCGGTGTTGTTGGTGCAGTAAAGGAGATGTTATCGGCGAGTTGTGCAGAAGTTTTCAACGGGTGTATGAGGGAATGAGGGATGAGTGGGTGGGGAGGCGGATTAAGGGGGTGAGATTATGAGTATTTGGGGTGAATGGGAAGCGATTATCGGGGCACAGGAGGGGGCGGTGTTGATATACTGTGGGTGTAATTTTTTGTTAGTAGCACAATGCAGGGAGGCGGCACGTGACCGACCAGCAGACGAATCAATCAGCGTATGAGAATGAGGTTAATGAGGGGGCAGTTGGGGGTGAGGGTATGGGTGCGTCTGGGGCTGGTGGGAGCTGGTCGATTCCTGCGCGTGAAGAAGTGGTGAAGGAAGAGCAGCAGGTTGCGAGTGGCGGCGAAGTCTGGGGGATTGGGGCGGTGAGTGTTGGCGCGGAAGAAGTGACTGGTGATGAAGAGGTGGCATTGATGGAAGAGATGCCACGGCGTGAGGAGGTTGTGAAGGAGGAAACGGTGGTGGTGCAAGGGATCAGTGTGGATGAGGTTGAGGTGAATGTGGTATCTAATCATGCAATAGAGCGTGAGGGGGACGTGGTTGCGGAGAAGGTTGAAGAGAAAATTGAAGAGGTTGTGGTTGATGATGGGGGGTTGCTGGAGTCGCTTGAGGAGGTGGTGAAGGAAGAAGCGGTTGTGAATGTTGAAGAGATGAAGGTTGAGGTTGATGGTGGTGAGCCGGTGAAGCCAGTGGTTAAGGAGGTGAAGGAGAGGCCGCGATTGAAGTCGCCTCGCGTGGTGGCGTTGATGAACCAGAAGGGGGGTGTTGGTAAAACGACAACGGCTGTGAATCTTGGGGCAGCACTTGGGCGGATGGGTTATCGTGTGCTGCTTTTGGACTTGGACCCACAGGCGCATCTGACGTTGTACTTGGGCGTTGATCCTGAGGAGTTGGAAGCGACGATTTATGATTTGCTGGTTGATGATGAGGTGAAGGCTGAGGATATTCGGCAGAATATTGAGGGGTACGATAAGTTGGATGTTCTGCCTGCGGATGTGAGTCTGGCTGGTGTGGAGAGTGAGTTAGCGGATAAGGTTGTGACGGGTGCGGCACAGTCGGTGTTAAGGACGAAGGTAAGGCCGATTGCGAAAGAGTATGATTTTATATTGTTAGATTGCCCACCTTCATTGGGGCTGCTGACGATTAATGCATTGACACTTGCGAAAGAAGTGATTGTGCCGATGCAGGCGCACTTCCTGGCGCTGCAGGGTATGGGTAAATTGTTTGAAACGATTACGATGCTAAGACAAGGTTTTAACCCGAGCTTGTTGGTTGCTGGAATTGTTCTTTGTATGCATGAAGGGCAGACGATTCTGGCGGGTGAAGTGATTGGTGATTTGGAAGGGTTTTTGGAGGGGGCGAGAGGGACGGATGAGCCTTGGGCGCAGGCGAAGATTTTTGAGCCTCCGATTCGCAGGAACATTAAGTTGGCGGAGTCGCCTTCGTTTGGGCAGTCGATCTTTGATTACGATGGCGGATGCAATGGGGCGCAAGATTATATGAAGCTTGCGGAGAGTGTGGCTAATCATGAATTAGTCTGGGATATTTAGGTTGGGATGAATTGTTAGATTGAATCTGAATGAAAGCTCGTCAGTTGGCGAGCTTTTTTTGTTAGTTGTATTCGCTCATATAAATTTGTTGTAATGTTTTTGTAAATAGTATTGACTTGTCTCTATATTTGTTTTTATGATTAATGTTCAGACGTGTGAATTTCTTGTTTTGTGTTACATATAACGATTGAGCATTTCATTTAGCAGGGCATAACGATGACTGGTATGAACTTTCGGATAGCCTTGAAGGCTATGGTTGCGCTTGGGCTTTGCGGGTTTGTGAGTATGAGTGTTTATGGGGAGGTGGCTGATTGGGATTTACGGGCGTATGAGGGGGTTGCATCGGATTTTGATATAACGGATTTAGAGCAGGTGCAGAGTTGTGTTGCGCTGGATGAGCTTGGAAATATCGGTTGGTCGCAGATCAGGAATAAGGTTCCATTTGCAATCGAGCAGGGTGAGTTGGATGTGATGTGGTTGGGCGCGGACGGGGTTGATCATGAGGTGTATTCGCATGATATGGTGAACGTAGGGTATACGAAGCGGATGGCGATTGAAGGTGGAGCTTTGTTTTGGCATGCGGAGGAATGGGAGCCGATAGGCGATAGCACTAACTATTTTACGGTTAGAGATAAATGTTTTGTTTCAAGAGGTGATCAGGTCGTTAAGGCATTGGATATTTATTCGGAAGGTTATTTGCAGAGTGGTAAGCGTGCTAACGCGACGCAGTGGTTGCGCGGCGTGAAGGGGTTGCGCGAGGATGGCAGTTTTGTTGCGTATGTGCGAGAGGCTGCGGAGGGTGGTTTTACGGATGGGTATTACCGGTTGCATTACAGTGATGGCCGAGATCCGGTTGATCTGATTGGGTGGGGTTCGCATGAAGTTGAGGTTGATGGACAGACGATGGGTGTCAGCTTTGATCATTCGTCTCATGGAAGTAGCATGCTTGGGATGTTAGCTTTGCCTGACGGTGGATATGCTTTTACGTCAGCGGTTGATTCCTACAGTATGAATGATCAGCAGGTTTTGTTGTTTAGGGTTGATGTTGAGAATGGGATTAGTGAGCGGACGGCTTTGGTGAGTTGGGAAGATATGGATGCGAAGTTGCCGAATGCAGGTGCGGGATCTCATTTGTTTAATTATTTTAACAGCACGCCGATGGGGATGAATAGTTCGGGGGATATTGCGCTGATCAGTTATTCGTTTGGTACGACACAAACAGAAAATCCTGTGTTGGAGTATTTGTTCACGACTTCTGGTAATAAGATTGAGTTGGCAACGGGGTTGGATCCAGATAGTTCGGTACGGTATGCGGCCTATAATGCAACGGCTTATGATTCAATGATATACACGGATCAAGGACGGATCGCATTTATGGGTAAGGTGCTGACGATCCTTCCATCGTTCTATGTTTATGAAGATGGTGAGGTGATTACCGCGGGGACGACGGGGGAGGTTTATGAGGGGGTTAATGGTCGGGTGTTTGAGTATGTTGGTCATAAGCATCTTTACACGCCGCCGATACCGAATGATTCATCGAACCCGTCGGCATTTCAGCAGCCTGCGGAAGATGGTGTGGAACTGATGAATGATGCTGCGGGCAATATCGTTTTTAACACGGTTGTGAAAGTAGATGGTGAAAATGGAATGGGGTTGCTGCTTTATGATGTTGATGGTGTGTTGTCGCTGCTGATTAAGGAGGGGGATGAGTTGATGGTGGATGGTGAGATGAAGCAGATCTATGATATTGATTATCAGGGATTTGAGCTTAATCGTGATGGTTTGCTTGCAGTGGGTGTTGTGTTTGATGATGGGTCGCAGGGTGTTTATACGATGATGATTCCGGAGCCGAGTGGGTTGGTGCTGCTGGGATTGGGTGGGTTGATGATGATGCGTAAACGTGAGATTGCGTGATTAATGTTTAAAGGTTGGATCGGTTTGGGATGTTTGGGGGAGATGGTTATTCATGATTGTGAAATTAGAGAAGAAGGCGACTGTGGGTTGTCTTCTTTTTTTTATAATAGAGGCCTGAAAGATCTATAAGAGCTATGTTCAGATGATGGGGTATGGTATGATTTTGTAATAAATAGAGAGACTAGTGTGGGCGATTAATTTTACATTGCCAAACGAGGGTAAAAGAAGATGACATGCAAATTCAATTTCGGGCTGGCTATAGGTCTATTTACGTGTAGCGTATCAAGCGGAGCGATGGGGCAGTGGAACACGTTGGATCATCATGAAGCGGTGATGAATTATGAGGATTCGGATCACTATGCGGTGGTGACGATTGATGATGATGGACGTGTTGGTTATGCGGAAACGATTAAAGCATATAACACGTCTTTTGGCCATCGATATTACTTGAAGCAATTTGATGGGAATGGGGATTTGTCGGGACAGTATACGTCCTCGCTTGCTTATCTATGGCGTCAAACGAAATTGCAATGGGTTGATGATAATTTGTATTTCGGAACAGAGACGGAAGAAGGGCTGCGAAAATATTTCCGGTGGAGTGATACTGGGATTGAGCAGACTTATTTTCATGATTCTCGTAAGAATAATCAGCAGGAAGGTGCAGCGAAAGCGATTTTTCAAACGCCTTTGGGATCTGTGCGGCAGGTATACAGCCATAATTCATCGGCTGAAATGTATGTATTTCGGTCGTATGAAGATGGAAGTGACACGGTCATCGCTTACGAGCAGGGTGGGTATAATGGGGGGAATGAAAATGCGATACAGCTAGAGTATGTATTGCGTATGCCTGATAATGGGATGTTTGATAATTTCCATTTGAATAAAGATGGAAGCTTGTTGATGCCGCTTAGGACGATGTATGGGGGTGGCATTTATAACTTTAATGGGCAGAAGTTAGAGTCGGTGATTACTACTGAAGATGTGGCTGAGGTGTTGAATGGTGAGATAACATCGACGGTTGCGGGGACGATAAAGCCGCTACCTTTTGGAGCGAATGACAAAGGTGATTGTGCATTTATTGCGTTTTCATCTTCTTCAGATAAAAACATTTTGGCTAGTTACGATCTGATGGTGAAGCGTGATGGTGTGTTGACACATGCTGCCAGGGTATCACAGTATGAAGGTAGCTGGAGCAACTTGGTGGGTGGCCCTGATTTTCGATTTCAGGATGAGATGGTGATTTCGGAGAATGGTCGCGTTGGTTATCTTGGCTATGTACACAACAGCTTCCCTGTAAGAGATTTTGAGTTGTTTGTTTGGGAGGGTGATGATGTTATTAAAGCGGCTGAAGCTGATCAAACGTATGTAGGTAAAGATGGACGCGAGTTCGTGTACCTTGCATCAAGATTTGATACTTATTCTCACTGGGAAGAGGAACAGATGGAATTGTTTACTGATGCGGTCGGTAACATGGTATTCAATTCAAGTGTAGAGGCGGATGGTGAAGTTGGGCATGGTGTATTGCTTTATGATACGGATGGCGTTTTGTCTTTGCTGGTGAAAGAAGGGGACTTGTTTGATGTTGATGGTGGTGAAGGTGAAGACTTGCGTGAGATTCAGATGATTGATGAACGCAGTTTCTGGTTGAATGATGATGGTGTGTTGGCACTTGGGTTGGTGTTTACAGATGGATCAAGTGGCGTGTTTACGATGCAGATTCCTGAGCCAAGCATGTTGGGGCTGCTGGGATTGGGCGGAATGATGTTGTTGCGTAGAAGAAACGCTTGATCTGTTTTTATTAGTTGAAATAATCCGAGATTTCGGAGGGTATAAATATGAGACATCAGATTTTTGGTTTAACAATTGGTGCGCTTTGTGCATGTGGTTTGGTGGGTGATGCTTTTGGAGCTTATACAGTAGAAGCATGGGAAACGATTAAGTATGAAGATCAAGTGGGTGATGATAATTACGACTTTAGTTCGTACTACATGATCGACTCGGACGAGTTGGGGAACTTGGCATATGCTCATGTGAGGTATAAAGATTACTCTGAAAATCTATCAGAAATTGATCTAGAGTGGTTAGATACTGATCGGCAGTTGAAGTTTAAGCATACTGAAAGTTATCCGCATTTATGGGATAAAGGGCGCATTGAAGCGGTGAATGGGCGTGTTGCGTTTGGAACATCTTATACCAGTTTCCATAACAGCTATTACGCAAGTGTTAACACGATGAAAAAGCTGACTGAGAATGGTGTTGAAGATATCTATTTTCAGTTTAAAGATGAGGATGTTCCATTTAGCCCTTATGAAGAAGTTCATCGGTTCTATGGATTAGATCAATTTGGTGGTTGTGTATTGGCTGTTGATGAACGTGATGGTTATAGATCGTTTGTTTATCGAACGGCAGAGGGTGAGGATATTACTATTGCCAACAGTACAAGTGATTCGGCGTTGGGGATGCCGTTGAAGCCTTTTACGTTGGAATACACTAACTATATGCGTTATGGTTCACAGGTTGCATATGGGCCGGATGGAGCGGTTTATATTGGGTTGCGTGCAGATGGTGATTATTCAAGCGTATACCGTTTTGCTGACGGAGCTATGGAGAAAGTGCTATCGGATGCGGAGATGAAGGGTGAGAATGAATTTAATGACGACGATCCAAATGCATATCCTAAAGTAGTCGTTGATGATCTTTATCGAAGCTATTTGACTGGTTTGATTCCAAGTTACCCATTGATCTTCAATGATCAAGGGGATATGGCAGTGTTAGCGTATAACGTTCTGAAGAATGAAGTAGGTCAATATTCACGTAGCTTGGATGTGATTACTAAGATTGATGGTCAGTTAAATTTGGCTGGACGGCTTGGTCAAACTGAGTTTGGTGCATCTCATGAATTTATGTATGGGACTGGTATTGCCCATTCACGTAATACGATGCTTATGACGAATGATGGTCGCATTGTATTTTGGGGTGGTGAGCTAGGGATGGAAACCCTTGATGATAGCTTATATGTATTGAAGGATGGTGAGTTGAGTGTTGTAGCTGCGTCGGGTGAAGAATTTACCGATGTGAATGGTCGAACTTTTACATACTGGGGTGAAGATGATTATTATCTAAATGCTGCTGTATCACATTCGATAGATAATACGCTGCTTTGTGATGATGCGGGGAATGTTGTTTTCTTTGGGGATTTGAGTGAGGATGATGATTTAGAAGGTATTTTCCTTTTTGATGTGAGTGGTGAGTTGACGTTGCTACTTGCAGAGTTGGATTATTTTTGGGTTGGGCCTCAGACAACGATTGAGAATCGTAAGCAGATTCGTGATTTAGATTGGCGCGGCTTGACGATGACGGATGAGGGTGAATTGATTGTGGGTATGACCTTTATGGATGATACGCATGGTGTGTTTACGATGATGATTCCGGAGCCGAGTGGGTTGGTGTTGTTGGGATTGGGTGGATTGATGATGATGCGTAAACGAAGAATTGCATGATTTGTGATTTAACGAAAAAATGAAAACCCGCTAGAAAATAGCGGGTTTTTCTTTATTTTGAGATATGGAACAGAGGCTTATTGAGTGGTTTTCTTTGCTTTCTCGAGATTTTCAAGCGCTTTCTGGAGAGCAACATTGGCATCCGCTTCGGCTTTTTCCATGGCATTGCGAACGGCATCTTCAGCTGCTTTTAGATCAGCTTTTGAGACAGGTGCCTCGGCTGCTTTCATGGCTGCATTGATTGCTGCTTGGATTTCAGCTTCCTTAACACGCAGATCCTGCTCATCTTTTAATTTGAGGTAAGCGTTTGAGAGGTTAGTGCCGAGAGTGAAGTATGAGTCGGCGGTGAAGTGAGCGCCATCTTTGAGAAGTGTGAGATCGGTAGATGGGATCATAATGGCATTTATGTCTTTAGCAGCGACGGCTGCTTGAGCGGAGTGAACGGGTGGTGCGTATTTGACGCCGATGTTTGGATTGATTTGTGAAAAGACGATTGGGAGGGTTGGGTTATTGAAATCACGACGAACATATTCGAAAAGTTGTGTGAGGTTTGCTTCATATGCATCTGCTGATTCTTGTGAGACGAATGCGTCGGTCCAGCCATGGACCCAGATGAATGCTTTGATGTCTGGCTCGTAACCTTCCGCTTCGAGCATGCCAAGTGCGCGATTGGCTTTGCGGATCATCCATGAGTAGAGACGTGGGCCTTGCTTCTCTTCAGCGTTGATGATGGGGCAGAAATCTTTGAAGAGGGATGCACCACCTTGTGAGAGTTTGAGGATTGCTATCTGTTGATTAGGGAATTGTTTTGCGATGTTTCTGCCGAAGGTGATTTCAGGGCCGAATTGTTGCTTGTCCCAACGGTTGGTGAAGTCTTGAAGAGGATGCCAATCGGGACCAGCGACTTCAGCATAATCGAGGCCTGGCATGAGATGGTAGAAGTAGCGAACTTGTGGGAATGGTTTGATCAGGTCGAGTTGTTCTTGGGTGAGGCCTTCGAGTTTGCCGCGACCGTCCATGTTGGATTGACCTGAGAGGATGAATACAGGGATTTTGCCTTTTGGACGTTTGGCGAATGTACGTGGTGCCGCTGAGGCAGTAGTTGAGATCAGCAATAACAGGCAGACGAAGGTGGGTAGGATATGGCGTAAGCGCAGCATAAAAATCTGTCCTTGTAATACAGTTTCACGAGATTACGGTACCCACTGAGTAACTAGTTTAACACAAGCGAGTTGGTGTTGGAATGAAGGGATGCAAATGTCATGATTGGCGTGCAAAGAGGTGAGGTTCATGGTCCGTTTTTGCATGTGCAATTTGAGCTTGTCTATCACGGAATCGGGTTTTTTGCTCGTCGGTAGTTTTGTCGTAGCAGTGAGAGCATGTGACGCCGGGCTCATAGTGTGGGTGTGATAGATCGGATTGAGAGATGGGGAGTCCGCAAGCGTAACACATTTTGTAATCACCGGGGATGAGATTGTGCTTGACGGTGACGCGGTTATCGAAGACGTAGCAATCACCTTCCCATGTGGATTGGTTTTCTGGAACGGTTTCGAGATATTTGAGTATGCCGCCTTTGAGGTGGAAGACATTATCGAAGCCTAGCTGTTTCATGTAGGCCGTTGCTTTTTCACAGCGGATGCCACCGGTGCAGAACATGGCAATGTTTTTATCCTTGTACTCTTCTGGATTGAGATTGTCCTTAACCCAATCTGGGAATTGGCGGAATGATTCGGTTTGCGGATCAATAGCATTTTTGAAGGTACCCACTTCATATTCGTAATCGTTGCGTGTATCGATCACGATTGTATTTGGGTTGGTAATGAGGTTGTTCCAGTCTTCAGGCTGAACGTATGTGCCAACGGTTTGATTGGGATCAATATCAGGAACGCCCATTGTGACAATTTCTTTTTTAAGACGAACCTTAAGGCGATTGAATGGTTGTTTATTGTCGGTTGATGTCTTGTACTCAAGATCAGCAAAACGTGAGTCGGATTGTAAGTATCTAATCAGCGCATTGATGGCTGGGAGTGAACCGGCGACTGTGCCGTTGATGCCTTCTGCTGCGAGAAGGAGTGATCCTTTAATATGATTGGTACGACAGACGGCGAGTAATGGATCGCGCATCTGCTTGTAATCGGGCAGGGCGGTGAAATGGTATAGCGCAGCAATGGTATATGTTTCTTGCATTAGTCAACTCACAGGCAAAGTTGGTTCATCGAGATGAGATATCTTATAAAGAATCGAAGGCTTCGTCATCGTCTGGCAGAGTTATGTTCTCCATAACACGATCGATTTTACGTGCGATGGGTGACGAAATGTCTGTATTTGTGGCTTTTTTGGACTTTGAACGTGATACTTTGGACGGAGATGTCTTTTGTTCGCTAATTGGTTTTGGAAGTGATTCGTATGTGATTGCGAACAGTTTGTGGAGAGCGTTGAGTTGACGTTTGTTGCGAACGCGAGCTGAACACCAGCCGTTCTTAGCCCAGGTACCAAAGGTGGAGAAGCCTAGCCAATCGTATTTTTCGACGGCATTATTCGCTTGCTCAAGTGGGAGTTTGAATTCCGCGTGGAGGTATTCGCCCTGATCATCTTTGTCGAGTGTTGAGAAAATGAAGAGTTTGGGTTTTGATTTTTTGCCTTTGGCATCGGGAAGTTTGTATGCTTTGCCGCCCCATTGGATCGTTGCGAAAACGTGCTCCAGCGAGAAGAGATACGACTCCATATGTTCAAGCAGTTGTCCGGTGTTGGTGGGCATGTGCGCATTATACGAGATGCGAGTGCGTGTGTGGAATTTTTGTGTGTAGAGTTTAACCAACGTGCTGAAGGATTTTTTTGACCTCTTCATCACTGGTTTGATCGAAGTTTTTGTAGAACTGACCGACCGCAGAAAAATCATTTGGTTGCAAGGGACAAATGACTTGATCGGCATAAGATCTAATTGTTTCAATTGTATCGGGTGGTGCGACAGGAATAGCGATGAGTATCTTGCTTGGATGAGTTGTTTTTACGGCTTCGATTGCAGCAAGCATGGTCGAACCAGTTGCGAGGCCATCATCAATCAAGATCACATTTTGCTGATATAGATCGGGGTGCGGTCTATCTTCAACATAAATGCGGCGACGATGATTGAGTTCCGTTGTTTCAGATGCTATTAAATTTTCAATGGTTCTATGAGTTAAACCAAGATTTTTAATCACTGTTTTGTTGAGGTAAGTGATGTTGTCACTAGCGATGGCACCGATCGCGAGTTCGGGTTGAAGAGGTGCACCAAGTTTTCGAACGATCATCACATCAAGGGGTAGTTGTAGTTCTCGTGCGACTTCATATGCAACCGGTACACCGCCACGCGGAAGGCCTAAAACAATGGCATTCGATTCACAGTGACAACCTGATCGTCTTATCTCGTCAGCTAAAATAATGCCAGCATGTGTTCTGTTGTTGTATTGCATTGCTATAAGTGATTATAGGTTCGATTAGGTTTGAACATGAAAAAACCGGAGATCAGGTAATCTCCGGTTCGTGTTATACCTTATAAATAAGCTTAATTACGCATCCGCGTAAGCTTCGACGGAAGGGCATGAACATTGCAGGTTGCGGTCGCCATAGGCGTTGTCGATGCGAGAAACAGGTGGCCAATATTTCCATGCATTGGAAGCGCCCACGATGTTATCGTCTTGCCATGCAGCGGGGTAAGCAGCTTGCTTACGGCTGTATGGGTGTTTCCATTCGTCATCTGAAACCATCATCGCAGTATGTGGTGCATTACGAAGTGGGTTGTTTTCTTTGTCAGTCACGCCTGCTTCAATGTCTGCAATTTCTTTACGGATGGTGATCATCGTGTCGCAGAAACGATCTAGTTCAGCTTTGGATTCAGACTCGGTTGGCTCGATCATGAGTGTGCCACTGACGGGGAATGACATTGTTGGTGCATGGAATCCAAAGTCTATTAAGCGCTTAGCAATATCTTCGACAGATACGTCAGCGGACTTCTGGAACTCGCGGCAATCAACGATGCCTTCGTGTGCAACCGTGTTATTTGGGCCCGTGTAAAGAATGCTGTAATGATCTTTGAGTCTGGCAGTGATGTAGTTTGCGTTTAAGATCGCGACCTTAGTTGCTTTCGCAAGACCTTGTGGGCCGAGCAATGCAATGTACATCCAAGAAATTGGAAGAACGGATGCAGAGCCGAACGGAGCTGCAGAGACAGGGTGTGTGAAGTTTTCATTTGGATCTGGCTCAAGTCCCCAGATTTCAGTTGATGCATACTTTGATTGTGCATCACCAACAATCGGGTTACCCGGGAGATATGGTGCAAGCTTCTTATTGCAGCAGATCGGACCCATACCAGGGCCGCCGCCGCCGTGAGGAATGGCGAAAGTTTTGTGCAAGTTGAGGTGACATACATCAGCCCCGATCATGCCGGGATTAGTAAGCCCGACCTGTGCGTTCATGTTAGCGCCGTCCATGTATACAAGTCCGCCGTTATCGTGAATGATTTGGCAGATTTGTTTGATCGGTGTTTCGTAAACGCCGTGCGTTGATGGGTAAGTGATCATGGTTGCAGCAAGGTTATCTTTATGCTTCTCAGCTTTCGCTTTGAGGTCCTCAAGATCAACGTTGCCGTCATCATCACATTTTACGCCAACAACCTTTAAGCCTGCGATGACTGAAGATGCAGGGTTCGTACCGTGTGCGGAAAGTGGAATAAGACAGATGTTACGATCAATATTGTTTTTTGCATGGTGATAGCGTCGGATCGCCATGAGGCCTGCGTACTCACCGTTCGCACCTGAGTTTGGTTGCAATGAAACAGCTTCAAATCCAGTAATCGTTGCGAGCCATGATTGTAGTGTTGCAAACAATTCACGGTAACCACGTGTTTGATCTGCTGGTGCGTATGGATGCAGCTTCGAAAATTCAGGCCACGTGATTGGGATCATTTCCACAGCAGCATTGAGCTTCATCGTACATGAACCCAACGGAATCATACTGTTTGCTAGTGAGATATCTTTGCCGAGCAAACGTGTCATGTAACGCAATATTTCATGTTCTGAGTGATAACGATTAAATACATCATGTGTTAAGAATGCTGTATCCCTTGCGTATGGTTCGTCATACGCAGTTTTAATTGTATCAGCGATCGTTTTTGCATTCGGTGTCGTTGAATTTTTAGCCTCAGCAAAGATATTGATCAGCGTTTGGATTTCAGTCAGCGTCGTTGTTTCATCAAGGTTGATACAGATGGATGTGTCGCTGTACTTACGCAGGTTGATCAAATGTTCGCGAGCAGCAAACAGAATCTGATTCACTTGATCCGCTGGCAGATCAATCCGCACATTATCAAAGACATTTTTGTGAGGTAGATTGTAGCCAATAGACTTCAATGCGTGAGATAAAATCAATGCAAGTGAATGAACACGTTTTGCGATCTTCGTAATCCCATCGGGGCCATGATATACAGCATAAAAACCTGCAATTGTGGCTAGAAGTACCTGCGCTGTGCAGATGTTTGATGTCGCACGGTCACGCTTAATGTGCTGTTCACGTGTTTGAATCGTCAGGCGGTAAGCCTTATTACCTTCAGTATCGACAGATACACCAACAATACGGCCAGGCATCTTGCGTACATATTTTTCATGAGTGGCCATATAAGCAGCATGTGGACCACCAAAGCCCATCGGTACGCCAAAGCGTTGCGTGTTGCCAATGACAATATCAGCACCAAACTCACCCGGTGCACGCAGAAGTGTTAACGCAAGGATATCAGCAGCGACAACAAGTAGGCTGCCTGTATTATGAATTTTATCACTAATCGTTGAATAGTCTTCAACATTACCATCAGTTGTCGGATACTGAACAAGTACGCCTGCAAGTGATTTTGCTTGTTCACTTTCAAAATCGTATTTCCAAATATCATCAACAATCAACTCGATACCCATAGATTGAGCACGTGTTTTCATGAGTGCAATTGTTTGTGGATGTGCAGAAGATGAACAAAGGAATGCAGTCTTTTTTGCTCTTGCAACTGCCACAGCCATCGCCATCGCTTCAGCTGCTGCTGTTGCTTCGTCAAGCAGTGATGCATTTGCAAGTTCCATGCCTGTTAGGTCAGACACCATAGTTTGGAAGTTAAGCAGTGCTTCAAGGCGGCCTTGTGAAATCTCAGCTTGATACGGTGTGTATGGTGTGTACCAACGCGCATTCTCAAGAACGTTACGAAGAATAACAGCTGGTGTATTTGTATCGTGATAACCCATCCCGATCATGTTGCGGAACACGCGGTTCTTCTTGGCAATGCCCTGCAAGTGATTAAGGATGCTAGCTTCGGACAGTGTCTCAGGCATGTCCTTCAGATCCATCAGTGATTGCAAACGGATATCGCTAGGCACTGTTGCATCAATTAACGCATCCAATGATTCATAGCCAACCTCTTTCAGCATTGCTTCAAGCTCTGCCTCTGAGTGGCCAATATGTCGTGCTTCAAACGTATCGCTTGGCTTCAGGAATTCCGCAGCCGTCAACTCACCAATATTGGGGGTATGATTTGAACTCATTTTTTCTCTCAATATTTCCACGCCGGGAGGGTCAATTAGGTAACTAAGTCTAGACTTACATCCACCAACTGGCAATTCATGATCACACGCAATTTATTACATTTAAATCGCTCCAAACCGCACCGAATACAACACCCCATTCGCACCCAATTTATACTCTTGTTAGCTTCACTTTTTCTGCTTTTGTACCCCTGTTCTTAGCCTTGATTCAGCCATTTGCCTCAGCACCTCACACGCTTGTTCAGACATGTAGGTAGGCCCGTTTCACAGAAATCCAAGCACAATTTCGCTTGTCAGATTACAATACCACGTTATCCACACACCATTGTGGACCGATATCAATACAGAAACGCACAAAACCATGGCCGACACAAACAAACAAATCGCAGCAATCTTTGACCAAATGGCAGATGTCCTACAGATACTCGATGCCAATCGCTTTCGTATCATCGCCATGCAAAAAGCTTCACGTGTCATCAAAGAGCTTCCCAATGACGTTTCAACCATGTCACACAAGGATTTGCTCGCATTAGACGGTGTCGGCAAGGGAACAGCAGATAAAATTGTCGAGTTTTGTGAAACAGGCCAAATCGTTGAACACAAAGAGTTACTCAAGGAGATTCCCAAAGGTCTCCCTGCACTCCTCGACATCCCCGGCCTCGGAGCAAAGACAGTTGCATTGCTTTGGAATGAAGCGAATATCGTCAGCATCAAGTCTCTTGAAAAGGCACTTAAAAAGCCTGAAACTCTGACCTCCATCAAAGGACTTGGCCAGAAAAAAATCGAGGCCATCGCCAAAAACCTCTCTTTCATAGAGCAGGCAGGTAAGCGTTACACTCTCGGACGTGCTCATCTCAAAGCCGTTTATTTCGTCGCACAGATGCGTCAGCTTCCTGAAGTTGCTCAAGCTGCGTTTGCCGGTTCACTTCGTCGTGGTCGTGATACTGTCGGTGATATTGACATCCTTGTAGCTGCCGATCCTAAGCACTCTGCCAAAATTACAAAGCACTTTGTTTCACTTGAGCCAGTCAAAGAAACCATCGTTTCCGGCAAAACCAAGACCTCGGTCCGAACCAAAGGTGGCATCCAAATTGACCTGCGTATCATCTCACCCGATGCTTACGGTGCAGCACTCATGTATTTCACCGGCTCCAAAGAGCACAACGTTCGTTTACGTGAGCGTGCTTTGTCAATGGGCATGAGCCTCTCCGAGTATGCCCTCACGAATAAGAAAACAGAGAAAGTCATTGCATCAGAAACTGAGGCGGACGTATATAAAGCGCTCGGTCTCGACTTCATCCCGCCGGAACTTCGCGAAGATCGTGGCGAAATCTCAGCTGCCGAAGCGCACAAACTACCGAAGCTTGTCACCGATCGTGATATTCATGCAGAACTGCACGCGCATACTCATGCGTCCGACGGGCTTTTATCTATTCGCGAGTTAGCCGGCCTCGCATATGATCGTGGTTTCCATACCATCGCAGTTACCGATCACTCTAAATCCCAAGTACAAGCGCATGGCCTCGACGAAAGTCGCCTCGAACAACACATCATCGACGTTCATGCAGTACGTGATGAAATGACAGGCAAAATCAACGTCTTGGCAGGTGCAGAGGTTGATATTCTCTCCGATGGCAAGCTTGATTACTCCAACTCACTTCTAAAACATCTCGATATCGTCGTTGCTTCGCCACACGTCGCGCTTGCGCAAACCGGTAGCACCGCAACCAAACGAATCATCAAAGCAATCAATAATCCATATGTGCATATCATCGGGCATCCCACCGGCCGTCTTCTGATGCGTCGTGAAGGTATGTCACCTGATATGTCTGAGATTATTAAAGCAGCTGTTGAACGTGGTATTGCACTTGAAATCAACGCTAATCACCACCGCCTTGACTTACGTGATACGCATGCACGTGCTGCGATCGAAGCCGGTTGTCTGCTCGCAATCAATACCGATACACATCGTCCAAACGATTTCAACGAACTTCAATACGGCATCCTTACCGCTCGCCGTGCATGGGCAGAGCCTAAAAATATCGTGAACTGTTTTACAGAAGCGAAGCTGCAAAAATGGCTTAAGTCCTGTCGCCCATAACACATAAGCATATTTAGTCTATTCATTAGTTAGCTCGCATTTTACGTTAAATGTAAGAGTAAAATTTATACATTGGTTTTGTTCTCAAATCTGTTATCCTAAAAATTGCAAACACTTAACCAGTAGAAATGTACGTAAATTATAGGCTTAAAGCTTTATATAACGTTTCGCGTTATCTAATGAGGATGTTATGAAATTACTAAAAACGGCTGCGTTGATTTCTTCTCTCTTACTCGGGTCATCCATCCAAGCACAGGATGCTGATTTCATTGATTTCGCAATGGATAAAACCTATCCAGAAACATCGAGAAAACGCACAGAAGAATTTTCAAACTACAAATTCGGTCTATTCGTTCACTGGGGTCTCTATTCTGTACCAGCTGGTAAATGGCATGATGGTCGCATTCTCAAAAAAAATTATGGCGAATGGATTCAGTATCATCTAAAAATTCCATTCACTGAATACAGCCAGCTAACAAAAGAATTTAATCCAACTGATTTCGATGCGGATCGATGGGTTAGTTACGTTAAATCGCTTGGCATGAAGTACATCGTCATCACTTCCAAACACCATGATGGTTTTGCGCTTTTCCCATCAGATGTTTCCGAATACGATATCGAATCGACGCCATATAAAAAAGACATTCTCGGTCAGCTTAAAAAAGCCTGTGATAAGTACGGCATCGCTCTGGGGTTCTACTACTCACAAGCAAAAGACTGGGAAAATATCAATGCAGTTGACGGGCAACTATTCAAGGATCTCCCTGAAAACTATAAACCCGACCTCGACAAGTACATCGCAGAAAAGTCCATTCCTCAGTTAAAAGAGTTACTTACTCGCTACGAGCCAACGCTTATTTGGTTTGACACACCACAACAAATCACTCCAGAACGTGCGCAACGTTTTGCAGACACAGTCAATACATACTCTCCCAAAACACTCATTAACTCACGTATCGTCTTCCCCGGATCCGCTTTGCAAAGATGGATGCAAGGTCAACCGACGAACGAAGAAGCCGCGATTCAGTTTAAACTGCAAACAAAATGGCAAACTGATTTTAATGACTTCGTCGATTACATCTCTCTGAGAGATAAGGGCATTCCAAACTCAATTATCCCAATTCCATTCGAGTCGCCTGACTCTGTCTCAACTTCCTACGGTCACAAAGAGTTTGGCTATGTTAAATACCATACACCTGAAGAGCTCGTGCATCGTCTTGTCAAAACAACAGCACGTGGCGGCAACTACCTCCTCAACATCGGCCCAGATGGCAAAGGTAACATCCCATCAAAAACCAAAGAACTTCTTGATCAGCTTGGCAGCTGGATGAAAACCAACAGCAACGCAATCCATAACACAATCGCTAACCCATTCGGTCAACTTTTTGATGAATGCGAAGTTACCTATAATTCAAGCACAAATACGCTATACCTCATTTTCCTTCAGTGGCCAACCGATTCTGCAATCACAATCAATCTGCCGCAAGAAAAGTCAGGTTTCACTGTACAGCCAACAGCTCGTGTTCTAGGCTCAAACGCAACAACACAAATCATTAAACTCGATAACACACTCACTATCGCAAGTATCCCGCAAAACATTCCACAATCATCCGCAACAGTGATCGCGATTCAACTTGATACGCCAATCAAATAAAACATAAACTATCGCATAACAAAAAAGCTGCTCAATCGAGCAGATTTTTTATTTCAATAAATTTATTTTACTGTCTTAACTTACCCTTCGGATCATAAACCACATCACTAATCATCAATTCAATCGGCTCATCATACTCCGCATCTTTATTCTTAAGAATCAGAATTGAGTCTAATGATGTGTTAGGCCCATCAATCACACCGTTGCCCCCACCATAATTAAACCAGTGATCAACAACACGCAAATCCCACGCATAATTATGCCATTTACCGTCCGCGATGATCGGCATCGTTGATCCACGCTCATGACCTTTTGAAGTGTTCTCGAGTGGGTTCGACACATCATCTAGTACCAGCGATGCCTTCAGGTTTGGCGTTGTCGTCTTGATCTTGTACGTCACTGTACCGACGCGCCCCAAAGCCACGTTATGCTTCGGCTTCCCTTCACCTGAATACTCTCGAACTAAAACATCACTCCCCGCTTTGCTCTCATCAATCACAACCTTTTTCAAATGCAAGCTGTCTGTCTTTTTCGACTTGGCATGCAAGATCGCTTCATGCTTCATTTGTAGTCGCAAGCTACGTTCTTCCCCTTCAAACTGAATATCAAACCACTCAAGTGCGACAGGTTCTTGCGGATAAGGCAACGCCTTCCTCGGCTTCGGCTTCGGTGCCATCGCAAGTGATCCCATATACTCAGGATTCGGCTTTGCAAACACAACCAAGGATGCAGCTACAAATCTCGGACGTCCCGTTCGACCATCTTCAAATGTGTCCGAAGGATTATTCGCAACTCTCACTTCAGAGTCCGCAATTGCAAGCGTCGTCGAGCCGCCACCATCCAAGTTGATCGCATTCTCGCAACCTAAATCTCTGAACAAATCCGCCAACTCAAATAGCGTCATGCCTTCCGAGAACTCACTCTGTCTGCCATCCACAATCACCAACAGAATCGTGCCATCCTTTTTCCAACCTACTGCTGTTCTCGGATGTGTACTCGTTGTGAAACTCCATTTTTTCGTTTCAGGCATCATGCCATCTTCAAGTAATATATGTGAACCACCAATCGTATTATAAATCGGAGCATCCGCTGGAATCGTCTTCGCATTATTCGCTTTAGGTTCAGCCGACTTTACAATCGAAGCGACATTGTCCGCACTAATATTCAGGGCAGGCCACCCCTTGTAAAAATTCGAATACACATTCCCCTCAGACGCTGCCAACCCTTTGATATCCGCATAAGGATGTTCTTTACTGATATCACCGTAAAACGCAGTGTTTATGCCTACCTGTGCTTTGACTTGTTCAACAAATACAGGCGTATGTACGCGCGTTACTTCAAGATTCGGGTCCCCCTCTTCCTCGCCATTCGGGTCGCCATTGGCAGGTGAGCACATAAAACGCACGCCTTTAGCTTTCGGATCAATTTCAATCACATTGATCACCGTGGGCCGCGGATTCTTCTGAATAATCTGTTTATGTTTCACCCCAATAAACGGCTGCGCCTCTTTAACTTCCCCATTTATCTCCCATTTCCCCAGCGATTCATCCTCACCCCAAACCACACTACTCCCCACAAATGCCAATATTACAGCCAAGCCAATTCGTTTCATCACATTCACTCCAAAACCAAACACATCAATACATTCACACAAAATACTATCAGTAAAGAACAATTATAACTCGTCGTTAACAATCACTACACCTTTTTCTTCACAGTAATACCACGAAAAAAGCCGCAGCAAACGCCACGGCCTCAATCACTTAATCTTCAATATTTAAAGAATTACTCAAAATCATCGTTCGGGTCATACGTCACCGCATCAACCATGATCTCAATCACTTCACCTTGCTTGTTGTATTTCGCATCAGAAGTAATCAACAAACCATCTATTGACGTGTTAGGCCCTTCCATCGCACCATTGCCATTGTAGAAGTTCGTCCAGTGATGAACCTTCTGCAAGTCCCATGCATAAAAATGCCACTTGCCGTCAGCTTTGATCGGACGATAGGTACCCTTCTCGTGTGCCTTGGATTTGTTCTTAGCAGGCTGAATCGTATCGTCAACCACAATCGAGGCCTTCAGATTAGGATGCTTCGTTTTGATCCAATATCCAATAGTACCAACACGTCCAAGTACTTCATTGTTCTTGGTTGCGCCACCACCAGAGAGGAAGCGAAGCAGCAAGCCTTTGCCACTATCTTTACCACGAATAATGCGCATCCCCAAAGCTTTTTTACCTGAAGGTGCTGTTCGATCATTTACAATTTTAGCTTCAGACTTCTTGTCTATGCAGCGATTAGAACCACATGCACTTACTGCACTACCAAAGTGGCCTAGATCCTTTTCGAAGTCATCGATGACGATCTTTTTCTTCGCATATGGAAGTGGCTTCGGTGGGGCAGGCTTCTTCGCCATCGGCAACGGCTTATAACCTGGCTTTCTCTTCGCAAACACCGCAATGTTCACACCATTCGAACGTTCACGGCCAGCATCACCATTCGCTTTCGCATCCGATGGATTGTTCACCACACGCAGCTTCGGATCAGCCATCACCATTGTTGATGAGCCGCCACCATCGAGATTCACCGCATCACTCGCACCGAGACCAATCATGATCTGTGCAAGCTCTGCCAATGAAGCGCCCTCAGTAAAGTCAGGCTGACGACCATCAACAGTCACCAACAACACAATACCTTCAGCCGTATGGCCAGCCGCTGTACGTGGATGGAACACAGCACTGAAAGCACCGCTATCAAATTTCTTCGCTTCGCCGTTTTCGACTAGCAAGTGTGAACCCGAAATCGCGTTATAAGGCTCAACATCCTTACGTGATGTCTTATACGTTGGGCCATCATTGTTCTCAGGCAGCAACACACTCGGCGTACCATCAGGACCAAAGTTAATCGCCGGCCATGGTCTGCCATACTGTGGCTCAAAAGGCGAGAACGCCACACCTTCAGAAACACCCAAACCAACAACATTCGTATCCATCGTTCCTTTCACAAACGCATAGAACGCTGCGTTAATACCTGCCTGCGCTTTCTCTTGTTCTAAGAACTGACGCACCGTTTGGCGTGTTGTCTCATGATTCGGATCACCCGGCTCGTCACCATTGGGATCGCCATTGCCCGCCGTTACCTTAAACCGAACGCCATCAGCCTTCGGATCAATTCTCAATACATTGATCACGCGCGGCCGCGGGCTCTTCTGAATAATCTGAATATGCTCCACCCCGACAAACGGTTCACTCTTCTGGATCTCGCCTTCCAGCTTAATCTCACTCGCCCAAACGCTGCTCCACAAACTCAACACCGCCAGCAAGCAAAGTGAAAATAACACAGGACCAGATAATCTAAATCTGCTCACGATCAAAACTCCATTCGTTTAACTTTGGCCTTTTGCTCAGTTATCGCTGTTCCCAGCTCACGACCCATGGTCGCTGCTTTTGCATCAGCGAACATTCCCTCAGCACAGACTTACCACTGATTGACCCATGTGCCTCGATTATAACTACCCAAGGTCATATGTAATAGATCAAAAAGTGTTATAGAACACTTTTGTCTCTGATTTGCGACAATTTAATATTAACTCAGAAATTACCGCCGTCCCATTTCCAGCTTTCCCATGAAAAAACCGTCGATCCCTCGACGGTTGAATGATCCATAGTTATTGGTTGCCTATCGGCTTGGGTAAGGATTACACGCCTCATGCATGTAATTCGGTTGGAAGGAGAAATTAAAGATCCTCAGCTAACGCATCCAACATCGCATCAATCTTGTCTTCCGTGTCATAGTTACCCGCTGCAATCTCGCCCTTTACGCGATCTACAACGTCTTGCCTGACTTCTGGAAGCTCAGCGATCTTTGCCAGATATTGGGCCGCCTCTGAGAACTCAACACTGTCGCTTGGACGTGCTGTGCCGGTCTCCGCCTGCTGAGCGCTACGCTGTACTGGCATCTGGGCCTGTAGCGACGCTACTGACGCGCGACTAATTGGGGCAATATCACTCATTGGTTGACTCCTGATGGCACCGGTTGTGCTCATTCCTTTGTCATCTGCGAGACTCTTGCAGTCTCACGCTCCAGCATCTCGACCCACGGGATGCCGGCCTTATCCACTCCGTGATCCAAACTCCTGACTGTCAGAGCCGTCTCTTTTACGACCAACTCTCAACCGGACCTTCGTATCACACCAACGGTATCGACAATTACCGGATGATTTCTTGAGTGAATCTCTTAATACCTGAATAACAGGCTAAATATCTGCCAAATATATACTTAACGTGACATTTGAACAATGTTCGTCCGGTAATATTCATCTAACCTGTATTGGTATCAGCCACCGGAAGTACTGCATAGACCTAGGCTTACCTCCATTTTCGACCAATAAGTCACGTTATCGAAAAATTTTGCACCACTTTTTCACATCTAAAAATCCACACCTTATAGGCCCGACCGAGAAGCAATTTACAAACTTTACCCCTGTTCACCCCAATATCGCTTGCCAACACCCCTTCTGCCTCCAATCATGCCTAACCGCTCAATATCCCATAGCAATACTCCCTAGCCTCGCTCTCGCCCAACGATGCCGATATCAATCACATCATCCTTCAACACATTTCCACACACACTCATACACACGCAACCTCCCTCAAAACCAATCACTTAGAGTCAAGTAAAGCAATTTCACCCACCATTCTTCCTGATCTTTGTCGTTTCAGGTTGCATTGATACAGGGAAATTGGTATTTTGATTAGTCAAAGTTATGAGCAATACTATTCAAACAATGATCCTCGTCGCGATCGCACTACTTCTCTGCATCGCTATCTACCTTCTCATCAGACGTGAGAAGGCTCGCAAATCCTACGCACAGCTCGAAGACGCGCTTAAATATCTCGTCACTGCAGCTTTCGATCAGCAGCTCGTCACGCCCGACACGCTCGCCGGTGCACTCCATCTTTCGCGCACCGCCGCGCTTCAGCTCATTGATCGCCTTCAATCCCAATCACTCGTCACCTTCGAGCAGAACAATCTCATCCTCACAACCCTAGGCCGCCAACGTGGCCTCAAACTCCTCCGAGCTCACCGCCTCATCGAACGCTACCTTCACGACGAAGCCAACATGCCGCTCGATCGCATTCACGCCGTCGCCGAACGTCGTGAGCACAATCTCACCGATCAGCAAATCTCAGATCTCGACGCACATCTCGGCTACCCACAGTCCGATCCCCACGGCGACCCAATCCCCACACCCCAAGGCCAAATCCCCAACACCCCACGCTTCCTCCTCAAAGATTGGCCCCTCAATTGGCCCGCCTCGATCATCCACATTGAAGATGAACCTGCCGATTCATTCCAACGCATCACCAAGCAAGGCCTCCTCCCCTCATCACTCATCACCATCCTCCACGCCTCCGAGTCCACCCTCACCATCCAACACCAGGACCAAACAATCGAACTCCCCAAAACACTCGCTTCATCAATCCACGTGCATGCTGCAGACAATCAAGCGATCCAACAGGAGTCCTACATGACCCTCGCCGAATTACCCGACAACCATCAAGCACGCGTCATCAACATCCACGAGCAATGCCAAGGCCTTTCACGCCGCCGACTTCTCGACCTCGGTGTCACTCCCGGTGCAACCATCGTCACCGAGCTCGCCTCCCCCGGCCGCTCCGCCCGCGCATACCGCATCCGTGGCACACTCATCGCATTACGCAAAGATCAAGCATCCCAAATCGCAATCCAGCCCATCCCCGCATAAACCCAACAGCCACACACTGCAACCATTCGTACATCCTTATATATAGATATATCAACCAAACATTAATCACGACTCATCAGACTAATCATTGATTAGAAAGATCCAGGCATACCAATGAGCTGTTCAGGAAATTGCAACTGTAGTCACAACAACTACCTCACCGGAGGCAACACCGTCGGCCTCTCCATCGGTGGTCACTCACGCACCATCGCACTCGCTGGCAACCCAAACACCGGCAAGTCCACAGTCTTCAACGCACTCACCGGCCTCCGCCAACATACCGGCAACTGGCCCGGCAAAACCGTCACACGCGCTGAAGGCCACTACAACTTCAACAACTTCAGCTACAAGCTCATCGACCTCCCCGGCACATACTCACTCCTCTCCGCATCAGTCGACGAAGAAATCGCACGTGACTACATCCTCTTCGGCCAGCCTGATTGCACCGTCGTCGTCGTCGATGCAACTGCACTCCAACGCAACCTCAACCTCGCCTTTCAGGTCATGGAAATTACCCCAAAAGTTGTTCTTTGTGTCAACCTCATCGACGAAGCAGCACGCAAAGGTTTCGACATCGATTTCCAAGCACTCGAAGACAAACTAGGTATCCCCGTCGTTCCCACCGCAGCACGCCGTAAGCAAAACCTCGATCTGTTACAGGAAGCTATAGAAGCTGTTTGCACTGGTAAACTCAAGCCAAAACCAAACATCCCCGCTCCCCCGCCAGATCTCAAAGAAGCAATTGATCAAACGCTTCCACTCATCGAATCCATCGCACCGGGCCTCCCATCCGCACGCTGGGTCGCATACCGACTCATTGAAGGCGATACACGCATTCGCCGCGCACTCGAAACCGGCGAACTCCAACAACTCGCCGGCATCAAACTTCCTTCATCTCCAAAACCCACGCCACCCTCACCAACACCAGATGCCGCCCAAAACCCAACAGACAAAAAACAATCCGCCTGACCACATCATCACTCACCTCCCCATACAACCACTATCTCGCCTCAGGCCATAGTCAGTCAATCTAATCAATGATTAGATAGCTTAATTCTGCGAATCAACCCAAATTAAAACTAGTATCAGCACTAGACATTAAACATAACCGGAAACAACCATGAGTTCCGCACAAGACACAAAACAAGTTCTCGACAAAATCGACGCCATCCGCAAGCAAGCCGGCTCGCAATTTCGCGACCAGATCGTCACCTCCATGTACGATCAAGCGGAATCCATTACCGATGACGTCGTCACACGATCCAATAAGCGTTGGACTTTCGACGCATCACTCGACTACGTCGCAACACATCCACTGCTCGGCCTCCCCTTTATGCTCGGCCTCCTCGCACTCACTTTCTATCTCACCATCGCCGGCGCTAACATCCCCTCAGCTTTTCTCGCTGGACTCCTCATGGAACAAGGCGGTCTCGCCGGTTTCTTCGAAGAATTCAGCATCACCATCCCCGCATTCCTTCACTACTCAGTTTACGACCTCCTCCATATCGCCACCTCTTCTTGGATGAACGCAAACCTCGCCTCATTCCTCATTGACGGCATCTACCTCACACTCGGCTGGGTCATCTCCGTCATGCTCCCACCCATGGCCATCTTCTTCCCAATCTTCACACTACTCGAAGACCTCGGCTACCTCCCTCGTATCGCATTCAACCTCGATTGGCTTTTCCAAAAATCCGGCGCTCATGGCAAGCAAGCACTCACTATGTGCATGGGCTTCGGCTGTAACGCAGCCGGCGTAACAGCCTGCCGCATCATCGACTCACCACGCGAAAAACTCATCGCCATCCTCACCAACAACTTCATGATTTGTAACGGCCGCTTCCCCACCATCATCGCAGTCGCACTATTCTTCTCAGTCTTCCTCGGCTACTCCGATGCACTCGTCTCTCTCACCGCCGCATCCATCGTCATCGCGATTGTCCTCTTGGGTGTCGTCTTTACTTTCGTCACCTCATTCATCCTCTCAAAAACGCTCCTCAAAGGTGAAGCCTCCGCATACACACTCGAACTACCTCCATACCGCCGCCCAGCTGTACTCCGCATCATCTACACCTCACTCATCGACCGCACACTCTTCATCCTCGCTCGTGCTTGCGTCGTCGCTATCCCCGCAGGTGCTGCAATCTGGATCGCAGCCAACGTCAACATCGGCAATGAATCCGTCGCAACTCATCTCATCAATTTCCTCCAACCCCTCGGTTACCTCATGGGCCTCGATGGTGCCATTCTCCTCGCATACATCATCGCAATCCCCGCAAACGAAATCATCGTCCCAACCATCATCATGCTCTACATCCGCCACAATACCATGATCGAATTTGAAGGCGACGCACTACATAAAATCTTCATCGAGCAAGGGCACTGGACCCTCCTTACCGCAATCTCACTCCTCCTCTTCTGCCTCCTTCACAACCCCTGTGGCACAACCATCTGGACAATCTACAAAGAAACCAAATCCAAAAAATGGACCATCTTTGGCTCGCTCTTCCCCGTCGTCCTCGGCATCGCAGTCTGTATCATCGTCGCTGCAACTTGGCGTCTCGTCGCCAGCGCATTCTAACTTGCAATTAGATCATGAAATTATTCACACAAATATAAACACGCCTGTTTAAATCTCATACCCCTTCACACACAGTTCTTCACCCCAATGAAGAACTGTGTTTGTTTGCATACTTTCTGCATCATCTAAAGACTGTTATTTCTTAAAACAGAGCTAAATTGATAATCAACCTCAATTTCTCAAAAACATAGATTTATCCCATAAAACACTTCTAAATAGCTAAAATTAGATTGCCGCCTGTACATTTGAGCACCTCAAGCAAAGCGACCCATAAAGACCATGCATACTGTTAAACTCACTGTCCAGGACTGCAACTCTCATCCAGCCGACAAATGCCGCGACTGCATCACACGTCGTCTTCTCGATCAGCCCGGCGTTACCGCTTACAAATTCGAAGAGTCTAATCAATCGCTGCACGTTAAAGTCACATATGATCCACGTGTCCTTACGCTCTCTGAACTCGCCCGCCAGCTTCGCTGCTCTCACGCTCATCTCGATCCAGACATTGCCCAAATGGTTATCAAACTCAAAGGCATGCACAATCAGCGATGTGAACGCACTATCGAATCAACCCTCAATCATCTACCCGGCGTCTACGCCACTGCTTCATACCCCTCTTCATCACTCCGACTCGAATTCGATCGTTTACAATGCCCGCTCCCAGAAATCATCCGCCGGCTCGATATCCTCGGTTACTCCCCCATCTTCCCAGCACCACCATCACTTATCCCCCCCACACCCTCATCCGACATCTCACTTCCCCAAGCACCAACCGAACAGCAAATTGAACAACCAGTTACAAAACCAAACCGTCTAATCAGCGCATGGACGTGGCTTCGCGCTCATCCCGACATCCTCCTTATCATCATCTCCGCAATCTCATTTCTCATCGGGTTCATCGTCTTCATGACCTCCGGCCCCGACGCACTTCGTATCACTTTCCTCGCCATTGCCGCAATCACCGCCTCAACTCAAACCGCGCCTGAAGCAGTCCAATCACTTCGGCAATTCAAACTCGATGTCGATGTCCTCATGTTCGTCGCCGCAGCCGGTGCCGCTTCGCTCGGCCACTATGAAGAAGGTGCATTCCTCCTCTTTCTCTTTGGTCTTGGTGCAGCCGGCGAACATCTTGCGCTCGGTCACGCACGCTCCGCCATCCACGCACTCTCAAACGTTACCCCCGAAACCGCTGACCTCCTCCTTTCTGATGGTTCAACCAAAACCATTCCTGTATCTAACTTGCAGATAGACGATAAGCTCCTCGTTAAACCTTTTGCGCGTATCCCCGCTGACGCAACCATAACCCTCGGTTCATCCCTCGTCGATCAGGCTACCATCACCGGCGAGTCCGAACCTGTCGCCAAACAGCCCGGCGACACCGTTTTCGCTGGCACCATGAACACCGATGCATCACTCACGATCACCGTCACCAAGCCCGCCTCAGAATCCACCATCGCGCGTATCCTCAAACTCGTTGAAGAAGCTCAGACCACCAAATCAAAAACTCAACTTTTCACGGATCGTATCGAAGCTGTCTACGTCCCCTTCGTCTTCATCGCGACACTACTCCTCATCTTCGCCGTCCCACTTTTAACCACAAAAACATGGGGTAATTCGTTCCTTCACGCCATGGCATTCCTCACCGCCGCCTCACCATGCGCTCTCGCCATCGGCACCCCCGCCGCCATTCTCTGTTCCATCGCCCGCGCCGCCCGTCTCGGTGTCCTCGTCAAAGGTGGTATCCATCTCGAACGTCTCGCGCACGTAAACACTCTTGCCTTCGACAAGACTGGCACCCTCACCACCGGCTCACCAACTCTCCACGACATCATCTCTGCCGATGAATCTATCTCAGAGTTAGATCTCCTCACTCTCGCCGCCTCCGTCGAACAGTCAATCTCTCACCCACTTGCAGAAGCCATCACCGCAAACGCAAAATCCAAAAACCTGAATCTTTATCCAGCAACCAACCTCACCCAAACAGCAGGGCAGGGAGCAACTGCAACTGTCGATAATCAGCTCATCACCGTAGGCAAAGTAGCCGATCAATCCATTATCTCTATTCATCTGTTAGAGCAGGCCAACGAACTCGAAACCCAAGGCAAAACCATTGTCTACATCACCCGTGACAACACCCAAACGCTCGGCCTCCTCGCCCTCGCCGACACCATCCGCAATAACGCCCAGCAAACCATCGCCGACCTCAAGCAAACAGGCGTCAACCACATCACCCTTCTCACCGGCGACCACAAGCAAGCCGCGCAGCATCTCACAAACCTCGGTCTAACTTCCATTCACGCTGACCTCCTCCCTGAGGACAAACTCAACATCATCGACGATCTCACCACGCAATACCATCATGTCGCCATGGTCGGCGACGGCGTCAATGATGCTCCCGCTCTCGCACACGCATCCGTCGGCATCGCGATGGGCGCAGCAGGTTCCGACGTTGCGCTCGAAACCGCCGACATCGTTCTTCCCGGCTCCGATCTCTCGCGCATCCCGCACGCCATTCAGCTCGCCCGTTCATCACGCGCCATCATCATTCAAAACCTCACCTTCGCCCTCGCCGTCATCGCCATCGTCTCCCCCCTCGCCGCGCTCGGCTTCGCCAACCTCGCTGTTGCCGTCTTCCTCCACGAAGGGTCCACCGTCCTCGTCACACTAAACGCACTCCGCCTTCTCCGCTTTAAACCCAATCAACCTCACCAACCAATCGCTCCATCAACATCTCAACCCGCCGAACCCCAAACCCCAGAACTAACCAGCGCTTAGCCGATACTCATCATCCAAATAAAAAGCCGCCGCATGCGTCTAGCTCATGCAGCGGCGATCATCTAAACCAAAACCATATTCACTCTATACTTCAAATCCTGTTGATATAGTCTTAATCCAACTCTTATTACAACGCATCAAGGTCCGTCTCACCCGTCCTGATCCGCTGCACCTTCGTCAGTTCATAAACAAAAATCTTCCCATCCCCCACATTGCCTGTAACAGCCGCATCACGAATCGCGTCAACGGTCTTTTCCAAATCTTCACTCTTCACCGCAATCTTCAGCAGAATCTTGGGCATAAACCCAACATCCATTCGTCCGCCGCGGTAACGCTCAGTATGTCCCTTTTGTTTACCGAACCCCTTACATTCCAAGGCCGTACACCCCAGAATCCCAAGGCTCATCAATCTGTCCTTTACCGCATCTAATGACGACGGCTTTATCACTGCTTCTATCATGTGCATGGTTATTTCCTTGCATTATTTCTTTTAGTAGTAAATCACTTCTAATCAGCGCTTTGAATATTTCTTGATTCAGTTTACGCTCATCAAATTTCACGAGCGTGGTAGCTCTTGATGTAAGTTCGCTGGAAGTCCGGGTAAGCGGACATGTCATGTTCACCAAGATCCAAACCTTCAATTTCTTCGTACTCACTAACTCGCAAGCCGAACATAGATTTGATCACCACGAACAATACGCCTGAACTGATCAATGAGAATCCAACGACTGCAGCAACGCCGACAAACTGATACCAGAGTTGCAAACCACCCGCATGATCTCCATTGCCGTATAAACCACGAGAACCAAAGATGCCGCACGCAAGTGTGCCGAAAATGCCGCAGACAAGGTGAACACTGATTGCACCGACCGGGTCATCGATCTTGATCTTATCGAAGAGCAGCACGCTGAAGAAAACAAGTGCGCCGCTGATTGGGCCGATCAAAAACGCCGCTTCCCACCATTGCATCAGGTCAGGACCAGCGGTGATACCCACTAAGCCAGCAAGAATACCGTTCAGACCCATGGTGATGTCAGGTTTGCCGCCGAGTGCCCAGCTGGTGATCCCCGCAGTCAATCCACCACCTGCAGCAGCGAGTGCAGTTGTGACAAGAACTGTTGAGACGCCTGCTGCATCGGCGCTGAGAACTGATCCACCGTTGAAACCAAACCAGCCGAACCAAAGTAGAAAGACGCCGATAGTTGCGAGCGGGATGTTGTGGCCGGGAATTGGATTCATGCTGCCGTCTTTGGCATATTTGCCAAGACGTGGTCCGAGGATCAATGCGCCGATTAGAGCGCCAGCGCCGCCGACTGCGTGCACAAGTGTTGAACCCGCAAAGTCATAAAACCCAAGATCACTTAACCAACCCGCACCCCACTGCCACGAACCAGTGATTGGATAACTGATTGCGACGAATAAGGTTGAGAAGATCAGGAATGGCGCGAGTTTAATTCGACCTGCAACAGCTCCAGATACAATGGTCGCTGCGGTTGCTGCGAACATGCCTTGGAACAGGAAGTCGGTCCAGATGGTGTAACCCGCGTTGTATTTTGCGGTTAGTTCGCCAACACCAACTGTGCCATCACCGAGGATGCCGAGGTTGAATGCGAAGACGTTTGGGATGATCCAATCTTCGCCGGGGTACATGATTTTCCAGCCACAGATTGCATAGGTGAGCAAACCAATACATGGAATCATGGTGTTTTTAAAGAGGATGTTAATTGTGTTTTTAGCACGTGTAAGGCCGGTTTCGACGCATGCGAAGCCCAGGTGCATGATAAAAACCAAAGTGGCAGCGATCATGATCCATAAGTTGTTGATGGTAAACATCTCAACGGTGACGCCAGTTTCTTTGAATGCTTGCTGTGTTTCAGTAAGTGCTGCGTCTTGTGCATGTAAATTGCCAGTTAAAATATCGATCGTCATAATACAGACTGGCAGTATTAGAAGATAACGTGCGGGGGGGCTGTGTTGCCAAAGTTTCATGTCTAAAAGACTCCTCGTGTTGTTGTCCACACCTCCCTTGAGTTGCCGTGATCGGAAGTGTTTTTCCTCGTGCTGGGCCGATCATTTGTGTGGCGAATTGGGAGACGCTGAAAAAATGTGCATGTTTGCTACGTTTTCATGCGCTTGCCCGTATATGTTTCAAAATGCGTGCCATTGCGATGTTCGCAGGGAATTTCGTGAATGTTTGATGTTGTTGAATTGGTTTAAGTGCTTAACTGGCTAGGAGAAAGGTGAAGTGAAAGTTTTTTGAATTGCGTGAAAAGACGAGTTAGTTTTGTTGTTTATATGTGCGCGCATTTTAGGCAGTTGGTTAATTGATATGCGGTCTGCGCGCAGTGTGGATGTGCGTAAAATAGTCGCAATTTGCGCGCACGTTTTGGTATGGGTTGTGAAATGGGTTTTTGAAAGTTTTCAGTTTTTAGGTGATTTTGCAAGAAAGTTGGATGGTTTTGGATGAAAGTTGAGCGTTTTTAGCTTAAAAGTATCTGTTTTTGACGATTCTTGATTTTGCGTGTTTGTGCGCGCGTTTTGTTGTGGGTAACTGGTAAGTGTTTTTGAAAGTGTGGTTTATAGATTTAATAACATGTGGATATGCAGGGGATTGATGTAGAATGCGCGCACGGCTATTCAATGCATAGGATAGAGAGTTTGGTGTTGATGGTTATATAAGAGTGGGATTGGGATCTATCGTTTTTTGTGATAAACATACGGCCTTGCC
The DNA here is from genome assembly GCA_016350165.1 of Planctomycetota bacterium. Classification (GTDB taxonomy): domain Bacteria; phylum Planctomycetota; class Phycisphaerae; order Phycisphaerales; family Phycisphaeraceae; genus Poriferisphaera. Next base: position 2,995,463 of record CP066225.1, read on the forward strand.
ATGTGTGCAAATATGAATCGCGTATGTTGATTCAGATGGATATCGATTTTTATTTGTCATCTTCTTGCTGATCGTTAGCTATGTCATTTTTGAGTTTTGGATCTGTAAGTTGGGGCCAAGGTTCTGGATAGCCTGGTGAGAGTTCGTTGAGTGGGATGGTGCGGCCGTTGACGGTGATGTGGTCTTGTTTTGAAGATGTGGTTGTGAGTTGTGGTAAGTCGTATGTTGCGATTTTGGTTGTGGTGCCGTTACGGATGATGAGGTAAGCGCGATGATTGAGTTGATCGAGGAAGATGTCGAAGGGGTGATGATTTTTGACTTCGAGCTTTGCGATGGGTTTGTTGTCTTCGAGGATGATCAGGTGTGGTGAGGTTTTGGGATCGCTTGGGAAGTGAATGTATTGGAATGTGTAGGTTTGGTTGTCGAGGCCTTGAATGTAGGCTTGGTTGGTTATGTTTTTAGGGCCGATGTAAAAGCCGATTCGAGTGCCGGGGATGAAGCCGATGTGTGATGCTGGGAGTTTGTTCTCTGGATTGATCGCGTTTCTATCAGGAGTAAGCCAATGCTTGGTGAGTGGGTTGTAGGTTGGTCGGTTCTTTCGGCTGAAGTATGTGCCTTCGAAAATATCGGGTTTGTTTCGTTCTTCTTCTGGGTCGATGTAGAGTGGTAAGAGTCTGTGTGTTTTTAGATCTTCCGCATCGTAGATTGCGATGTTTGCCTGTTCGGGTTCGATCTGCATGAGGACAGTGATGCCGACGTCGCTGAGGTCGTAGATATTGGGGCCTGAGTTACTATCCATTGAATCGAAGCCATAGAAGTTATCGACAAATTCATCCATCGTGACATGGCCATCATTATTAGTATCGGAGTTGGTCGCTTCCTTAGTGTCCGGAGATTTCGCTTTTACTTTCTTTGCACGTTGCTTGAGTTTAAATGGGCCTTTATGAGGTTGTGATGCTGCGATGAGGATGCGATGGTTGTCGTCAATGATTTGGTAATCAAGTTCTTGGGTGAGTTGCAATATTTCGCCGATGTCCGTCCCAATGTGTTGAGGTTTTAAGAAATCATCTTTGTTTTCAGGGATATATGAAGCAGTCGACAAATTACGAGCGTTGCCGAGTCGTGTTGCAAGTCGTTTGTAATAGTAGTATTCGTGATCGAGATTGGGCCATCCACGGTTGAGATCAGCTAAGTTTTTACCCGTGATGAAACTGGTTTCAGTTTCTTCGTCATAATCAAAATATGCAAGATCACTGGTTAGTGTTTTTTCGTGTTCAGATGTTAAAGGTAATACGAATTGATCGAACACATAATTATTGGTGTGGTCGGAGATGTCTCTGTTGTTTTGTACGTGGGTAGAAAGATCGTTGAGATTGAGTTGGATGTTTTTGATGCGCCATTTTGTTGCGCTAATCAGGTTGTGGGTGATCAAGAATCTTAAAGAGGATGTATCTGAGGGGAATAAGGTTTGTCGATTGATTCTGCCTGTGAGTTGAATGTGCCAATTGAATAGGTTGAGGAATTTGGGGAGCCGAATGTTGTTGATTAACTCGGTGTTTTTGCTTGAGATGATGGTCATTTTGTTATTGATGATTGCATGGGTGAGTTTGAATTGATGGTAGTAGAGAATCGAAAGGATTGGGATTGTAAGTAAACAGAGGAGGATGGTTGTGAGCTTGAATGTTCTGCGTGTGAAGTTACGTGTACGTCTGAATGGTTTGGAGAATGCGGTTGCAAGATCGTGGCCACATTCGGTGCATGTACTGGCTTTGTCTTCTGAGATGAGGTAGTCGCAGCGCGGACATGTTTGCATGTGCGGATTGAGTTTGCGTTGTTTGCGTTTGCTGAGGAAGCGTTTGATGAAGATGAATGAAAGAATGAGTGTGGCGAGGAAAATAAGTTCAGGCCAATGTGAGACGATTGCTTCGTAGAGGTCGATGTAAAAGTAGTCGCCGGTGTATGTGTAGATGGTGTCGCCGGTTTGGTCTTGGAAGAGGAATGAGGATTTTGCGGGGAAGTCGATGTGTGTGCCGGTGAGGGTTTGGATGTCGGAAGGTTGTGTGATGGGGATGTCATTCATGGTGCGTGTCCGGAAGGATGAAAGAGAACTGATTGTAACCTTTGAGTTGGTGGAATTGTAATAAAAAACCCGCTCATTTGAGCGGGTTGTTGTGTTTAAGTTGTCGTGTCGAAGGCTTATTCGCCAGTTGGTTTGAGGACGACTTCGAGGTAAACGTCATTGAGTTGTTTTGTTTGGCCACGCCATGAGCCGTCTTTTTCGATGCGGATGTCCATGCCTTCGGTTTCAGTTTGATCGAAGTCGATGGTGTCGAGTTCGGGGACGCCGAAGTTTTTGAGATCAGTGAGGTTGAGGATTGAGAGGCCGAGGAAGTCAGAAGGAACTTCTATGAGAATGAGGTCACCCTCAAAGTGAGCTGTGCCTGCTTCGACGATGAGTTCAACTGTGCCAACGGTGATCTCGCGAAGGATCGGCAAATCGGAGAGTTGAGGTGCCTGCTTACGAGGTTGCTGTTGCTTGTATGTACCGGGGTAAGGTTGACGGGGGCCGCCTGCACCCATTCCAGCGGTGTCCATTTCCATCATGCCCATTTCCATCTGCATTTCCATGGACATTGGGTCGATTTGTGGAGCTGTGTTGCGGTTGTTTCGCATGTTACGGTTATTACGTGCGTTGTTTGACTGTGCTGTACCGTCATCGCCACGAACGAGCAGGAAGAGTGTGTAAGTGCCTGCTGCTTTTTTTAGTGCACGTGTATGGATTTCACGTTTGGTGTTTGACCAGAAAGTTTCCAGTGCACTGATTGAACGGTCAGGGCGAGATGCGATGGACTGAGCCATTTTCTGCTGCATCTTTTCATTGCCGCCTGCGGAAGCGACCAGTGCTGCGATGGCGCCGGTAGCCAAAGACTGATCACTGCTGCCAGCGAGTGCAAGTAACGCGTTATCATTTGGATAAATGTCAGCAAACTTTGAAGGTGAAGGTAGATCGTTGTGAGCGATTTCCTGGCCGAACCAGATCGCTAATGCTGCTTGCTGATCTGGGTCACGTAAGAGGCCTGCGACGAGTGGTGCTTTGTTATCGAGTGCTGTGTAGATTCGTTTTGCGAATGCTTCACGGTCGTCGATGGAAAGCTCTTGCAGGATGATATCTAATGAACGATTAGACTTACGTAGTTTGATACCAGATTCGAGTGCTGCGGCGTCGTCGCCTTCGATGATCAGACGAACTAGAGCACGTGATGCATAATCTTCGTGTTGTTGTTTAGCGAAGAAGTATGCGAGGCCGTCTGGAGTATCGGCTTGGCGTACAGCTGATTCAACAATACGGTCATAAACACTTGCAACGGGCATGTCACCTTGGTTGTTGAAGTTGTTTTGACGATAGCGGCTGTCCGATTTGATAACAGGTGTGCCGATGTTGAAGTGCTTGAGTGCATTCCATGCGAGTTTGCGAGTTTCTTTGTCGCCAGAATTGAGTGCTCTGAAGATATTGTGTGAGGTTGTGAGGATTGGGATTTGTGTGGTGAGAGCTGCTTCAGCTTCTGCGATGTCGGATTCGAGCTTTTCTGTGACATCGTTTGAAGTATTGTTTTTGTTGCCAAGGAAAGCAGTGAGGATTTTAGAAGCAGCTTTGTCGATCATTTCAGATTTAGGTGCTTCGATGCTGTTAACGAGTTTGAGTGTGCGTTTGGGAATTGACTGATCTGGTGAGCCGAGTAGTTGGTGGTTCATCCAGCCAGCAGCGAGTCGTGATTTGCCTGCTGAAGTTGCAATGGTGAGGATCGCATTATCAAGGCGTTCACCTTTGAGTGTGTCGAAGCTCAAGCCATGAGTAAGCAGCTTCGTCAGATCAGTTGTAGTGGTTGTGTTATTGCGATTGCGGCTACTGCTGCGGTTTTGCTGCTCATCTGAAACTGCAGAGAGAATTTTATCAATGACGAGATTGATATCTGGGCCTGCAGGATTTGAGATGATGTGATTGATGGCTTTGAGCATTTGGTTCGCAGCCATGGGGTCTTGTGTATCAATCGCAAGCAAGGGCTTGAGGATGAGTAACTGTTCATCAGTACCCATGGCGCCTGATGCACCTTTGAGTAATTCGAGTGTCGTTGTTGTTGGAGGGATTGCTTCAGAAAGACCTTTGACGATCGGGATGCGAACCAGTGGATCGTTTGAAGAAATCAATTGATTTGCAAGACGATAGATTGGATCATTATCTTGCACGGTTGGCAATGAGCCTGAGTTATAGAGTGCGTTTGCAACGAGCTTCGTGATGAATGGGTTATCATTGGAAGCCATCTTTTGCAGGTCGGTTGCAACTTGGTATGCCTGCGGATTCAGTTGGCCACGTGTTGAAGAGTTGTTGATTGATGAGGTGGACTGAAGGATCTCAAGATCATCAAACGTTAGTGTCCATTCCGGTTCAGTGTTTGAAGTGATCTTGCTTACAGCTAGAGGCAAGTCATAAACAGCCCAGATTTGTGCTGGCTTTTTCAAAGTGAATGTATCAGGCAATTCGCGAACTTGTTTTTGAAGTTCTTTGTATTGCTCTTGTGCTGCACGATATTTCAGTTGTTCTTCACGCTGCTTTTGGCGATCGGTGTTACGTGAACTTGCTGATGAACGAGAACGTGTGGAAGAAGAACGCGATGACGTGCGTGAACGTGATTGTGTCGGCATACCCATACCGCCCATCTCATCTATGCCGCCATTTGAGCGTGAGGAAGTGGACCGTGAACGTGTTGCTGACGTACGTGAACGTGATGAACTGGATGGACGTCTGGTTTCGCCTGGACGAAGTGGACGTCTTTCGTTCATCATTCGTGAATCAATGCGTAGTGAGTAAAGTGAGTTGGTATTTGAAACTTCAGCACCCGAAATATTTCTCTCAAGTTCCCAGGTCACTGAACCATCCGCATTGAGCTTGATCGTACGAGCAATACGTGGCGCATCATGTGGGATCTCTGGCTTAAGTGCTTCAAGTTCCTCATAGGTCATTTGCTTTTGCTGAACCTGAGGACGTTGTTGCTGACGAGGTGCACCACCCATCGGCCCCATCATTTCTATGTCCACCGTGTCCATACCCATGCCCATTGGGTCCATCATGCCCATATCAGGACCATAATTCGGGCCTTGCTGATAACCGCGATTACGTCTGTTCTGATTGTTGTTTTCAGCTTGCTTCTCTTCAATGAGCCAACAAAGAAAGCGGCCGGTTTTGAGCTTCAGTAATGGATCACGAATCTCAACATCTTCTTTAATGTCGCTGAAATCAATCGGTACCGAAATCAATTGGCGACCTTCGCGTGGTAATACGGTCCAGATGACGCTGTCGATTTTTTCAGACAAAACGAGCGGATGATTCAGGAACAGTTCAGCGTCGATCAATTCGGCTGGCCTTGGTGCATCCTTTTTAACTTCCGCATTTTGATTTGCTTTTCGATTTTCTTCGAGGATAGCCAGGACCTCAGGTGAGTAGGTCGGCTTGTCGTCGCTTTGTGCATAGAGCAATGTTGAAGGAACAACTGTGAGTGTGACCGCAGCAAGTAGCGATCTCATCAGCGTGTGCGACGATTTATGTTGACGTTTAGAAATGGGCATGCCAAGAACTCCACGTGTTGTGGTCTGTGTGAATGTAAAAATTATGCCACAGCTGTGATGCAGACATCGTGTTGTCTGACAGCGATGGTGATGTTCTGAACGTTGAATATGTGTGCATTTGAGTGAAAGTGTGAGCGAGTGATATATGCCCGAAAGGAGTTTGGTGATTGGTTTTAGTATGACGGGCATAAATGCAAGTTGTTCAGATACGACTCAGGGCCGATTTTAACCAAATATCAGGCGTTCAGCACGTGAAAAACGAGTGATTGGCAGAAACTGAGAGAAAGTCGTTAAAGGTTGGAATTCTCTATGGCAGAGTCAGGCTGATACAACCGATAAAGTTCATACAAAAGGGGGTACAGTATTCGTACGGATGTGTCTGGAAGTTGTGTTTAAAGGACACACTGCTGGTAGAAAAGGGAGCACGCAAGAATGCGATACGCACTGATTATTGCTGGGGGATCCGGCACACGCCTTTGGCCCATGTCTCGTAAACACATGCCCAAGCAGCTGATACCTTTCATCGACGGCAAAAGCTTACTCGAATTGTCCGTCGAACGTCTGAAAAAAGTCCTCCCAGAGCAGCAGATCTACATCTGCGCAGGGGCAGGTATGAAAGATGCTGTTTTAAGTGGTCTGCCCGGCTTCAGTGAAGAGCAATTCATCAGCGAACCTTGTGGCCGAGATACCCTCAACGCTGTCGCGCTTGGCACGGGTGTTCTTGAAGCCAAAGACCCAGACGCCGTCGTCGGCATCTTCACCGCTGACCATGTCATCGAGCCTGTTGAAGAATTCGCCAAGGTTGTGGAGCGTGGTTTCGAGATCGCAGAGGGGGCTGACAACCGTCTGGTTACCTTCGGCGTCAAGCCCACTCACCCCGCCACCGGCTACGGCTATCTTGAGCTTGGACAATCACTTAGCGACGGAACCGAAGGCTGGGTCGTTGATAATTTCAAAGAAAAACCAGACCAAACCACCGCTGAACAGTACGTCCTTGCGGGCGCGGAAAAATACCTCTGGAACAGTGGCATGTTCGTTTGGAAAGCCAGTACCCTCATGGACTGCGTAAAACGTTATGTCCCAGAGAATTATGTCGAGATGCAAGCCGTCATTAAGAGTTGGCATACCCCTGATCGCGACACGGTACTTAACGAAATCTACCCCAATCTCCCCAAAATCAGCGTCGATTACGCCATCATGGAGCCCGCCAGCTCAGACCCCGAGATCGAAGTCGCTGCAACAGGCATGCCCATCCAATGGCTCGACGTTGGCAGTTGGCCCAGCTTCAAATCTGTCTGTGATGACGATGATGCAGGCAATTCAGTCAGTGGCTGCAAATCGATCCTCGTCGATTCCAAAGGTTCGCTCATTGTTTCAGAGCAGCCCGAACACCTCGTCGCTGTCCTCGGCTGTGAAGACCTCATCGTCATTCACACCGAAAAAGCCACCCTCGTTTGCCACAAGAACGATGCTGAACGCATCAAGCATGTGCACGGCATCGTCAGCGAGCAAATGGATGGTGACTACATCTAACCACCTGTAAACAAAACCTTTACCAATATCCATGCTCAAGGCAATCTCCCCCTGATTCGCCCACACTTTCTGCATAATTGTTACAGATCCACCTTGAGGTCCATCCCTGCATCACCGATAAAAATCCTACCGAGAACGATTTTTATCACTGCACATTCACTGCACAGTTAACAGGCGGGGATCGAGGACCAGGCGTGATGATTCACATCGAGCACGAATTCAACCAGCAGACCTGCGATCAGATCAATAATTTTCTGTATTCAGCCCCAATCGGCGTCTGCGGCGAGCACGATCCTCGTTGGCTCAACGTCCTCAAGCACGGCCTCGGCCACCGCGTCATGGCCATCATCAGTCGCAACTCACAAAACCAAATCGACGGTTACTGCCCACTTGCTCTGGTCAAAAGCGCCCTCTTCGGCCGCTTCCTCGTCAGCCTCCCATATCTCAACCGAGCAGGCGTCATCGCTTCATCACCCGAAATCGCAAACGCAATCTCAACCAAAGCCGCCGATGCTGCCAACCTCGTCAACGCTCAATATCTCGAACTCCGTCACATGACCGAGCAACAACTCACCACCGATTCGCTCCCCGAATCGCGCAACGAAAAACTCATCATGGCTCTCGATCTCGCTCAATTCAATCAAGATCAGGATGCCCTCTTCAAAGCCATCGGCCCAAAAGTTCGTAACCAGGTTCGTAAAGGTGAAAAAAACAACCTCACCATTCAGTGGGGTTCGCATGAATTGATCGATGATTTCTACAACATTTTTGCGATCAATATGCGCGATCTCGGCACACCTGTTTACTCTAAGCGCTTGTTTGAGTCCATGGCCACGCAGTTCAGCAACGATTGCGAATTTGCCGTCGTCTCATATCAAGACAAACCAATCTCAGCAGCAGTCCTGGTTCACGATTCACTCACACAAGACAAACGTACGCAAGTTCCAAGCGCAAGTTGTTTACGTGACTACAATTTCACCAACGCAAACATGTGGATGTATCACCAACTGCTACTTCGTGCCATGCAACGTGGCAGCGAAAAATTTGATTTTGGTCGATCCTCCGAAGACTCGGGCACGTACCGTTTTAAGAAGCAGTGGGGCGCGAAACCTCACGCATGCACTTGGCAATACCATGTGCGAAAAGGCGCAATCGGATCGATGCGTCCTGATGATGAAGGCATGAAACGCAAAGTCGAAATGTGGAAGAAAATGCCTCTATGGATCACCAAAGCCATAGGCCCATCCATCGTCAAGGGCATCCCCTAAGCCTTATACACTTTCGGTCATCTTCGTCACCATATGACGATCATACAGGTGACACAACTTGCTGTTATGACATGTTTTTAAGCAATAAAACCGCAAAAGGCTGCCTATAATGCTACCTATGAAGTCATGGATGCAACGTAAGGTTATCCTCACAATCTTACTTCTCATAGTGTTCAGTCTGGCTGGCTCAGCCGGGCTGCTTTCGTATGCAAACTCGAATTTTGCGATCTTTTCAGAAATCCAACTCATCGGCAGCGTTAAAGATCAAGACGGCAAGACCGCAACCAATCAAAAGAAGAAGCTCAGTAACTACGACCTCATCGGCTATAACTCAGCTAAGCAGCGCTTAGGTAAAAAAATGCCAACCGGCCGTGGTATCAAAATGGGTCACGTCGAAGGCCCCGCACGTGAATACATCCCAAACACAACAACCAATAATTTCAAAAGTGTAAATTTTCACAAAAAAAGCGGGCAATCCAAAGTTTCAGGTCACGCAACTGCAACCGCATCGCGTCTCTATGGCACAGGTGGTCTTGCCAAAGGTGTCACCGATGTCGATCTATACAGTGCAAGCGACTGGATGGGCAAAGGCTATCTTAAAGCAGGTTCCAAAGACAGTCCTGTTGATAACGACATTCGCATTTTCTCTAACTCATGGATAGGTGGCGAAAGTAAAGGCACTGAGCACATACTTCGTCGCGTTGATTACATCGTTGATCGTGATGGCGTTATCGTCGTTGCCGGCGTTAACAACGGACGTAATACACAAGTTCCTTCATTGCTCGGTAGCAGTTGGAACGGCATTGCTGTCGGTACATGGGGTGGTAAAGGTAGCAGCGGCGGATACACACATACTGAAGGTGAAGGACGCGTTAAGCCTGATATCGTAGGCGTGCGTGATCTCACCAGTTTTACAACGCCGCTCGTCTCAGCAACCGCTGCGATGATTCTTGAAATAGCAGATAAAGATCAAGATGCTGAAATGGCGCAACCAACCGTCGTCAAAGCGATGCTTCTCTCCGGTGCGACAAAGCCTTGGAACTGGAAACCTGAAGAAGCTCATTCACTCGACAAATACTTTGGTGCGGGTGTACTCAACGTCAATAACACGCTCATGATCGCAGAAGGGCAAAAAGCAGAACCATCTGGAAAACTAGATGATTTCGGTTGGTCGTATGTTGCACTCAAACCTAATCAGGCAGTTCGATACTTGATTGAAAAGCAAGATGAAAAATCGAATTGGGGGCCGCTCGCAATCACCATCGATTGGAATCGCTCGATTCAAGGTCCAGTGACTTTCACGCTTGGCCCTGAAAAACAAAACACAATCAATCGTTGGATGGGCACACCTGCGATTGCTGATTTTGATCTGCGTCTGATCAAAATCGAAGATGATGGTTCAACCAAAATTGTTGCAATGAGCGACAGCGAACGTGACAACGTCGAACACATTTATTTCAACGAACTTCCGCCGGGCAAATACGCGATCGAAATCCTTCGTCAGAACATTAATAAAGAAACAGAGCCGTGGCCGTTCGCACTCGCATGGCGCATCGGCGGCGAAAACTGGCGTGGTGATAATTAAATAGTACGTATTACCGACTAATAAATGATTAGACAGCATGTGATCACACATGCTGTTTTTATGCGCTGATATGCCAGTCAATTTGTATCACTTGTATTGATTGTGTGCTTTGTATCAAGATGTCACGTGCGCGTGTGCGGGTTGGGGAAAATGAAGGGGCGATAAAAAATCGTTTTTCAGCCCTGAGAAGTGAAGCAGCATTTTCGGACCGTCGATGAAACCTATGAGGCATGATGGATCGACAGGGGACGGGATCGAACTGCTAGTCACCTAATTCGAGTCAAAGCAGATCGAAATTAAAAGGATTGATTTCGGACAAAACGTATCAGTGTCACTGGTCAGGATGAAATCAACATGAATGTAGCAAATCATAAACGTCAAGTCTTAGCGCGTATCGTCGGTCTGGCCGACGGACAGGAAATCGTTTCCGCGAAATTACTCGAAACTGAATGTGAAGCACCATGCACTTCTTCAAACTGCGGATCATTCGGCAGCACACCTTTCTGTGAGGGAACAGAAGAACTGGAACAATATCTCGAAGGGCTCGGTGAGCAGGTCAACAAACTGCACATCGCGATGATGCGGCAAGATCTCTTGCAACTCGAAGAACTCGTCGAGGACATCAAACGCGGAGCTGGCAGTTACGGCCTCCGTCGAATCACCGCCATGGCCGACCGGTTGGACGCCGAGTTGGAAACCGACTCCGATGACGATCTTTGCGGTTTGGTCAATCAGGTCAGCGCGCTCAGTGAAGTCTGCAGAGAGATGCTCTGCGGCGACGAACAGGGGGGCGACGATTATCTCCCCGGCGCATAAATGATGGCTGAGTGCGGTTAGATATGAAAAATATATTTAGCACGAGTGATCTCAAAGTATGAACCGAATACTTATTCGGACGTACTAGATACAGAATCATGTTACGTAACGCTCTGCTGTGGCGGCAGGGCGTTTTTTTATGCCCAGTTCCAGATCAATGACGGTGCGATGAATGTTGAGATTGGATCGAATGGCGGGTTGGATTTTTGTTGTGGATTTTCTGATGTCTGGCTGAAAATTTGGGAACATTGGGATAATTGTTTGGTCTAATAATAAATGGGCCTTAGAGGGCGATAATCCGCGAATTTTGGTCAGTTATGGGGCGTTGGGCTACATATATATAGTATTAGGTCGATAATAAGTGGAGAGGAATGTCCTGCGAGGTATTTCTGGGAGGCTGAGCGGGACATGGGATTGGAAAATGAGATGCGATTTACAAAGTAGTCGCTCACGTTTATCCAGACGATCGTCAAGATCTTGGTGGGGCGGGGTGAACCGCTCTTGACGGTCCGACGAATAAAAGGGATAAAGGGAGCATGAATGTGAAAATGGGGGATTTTGCAGCGAAATCAAATCTGCTGCGAAACTTACATGCAATGAGACTTGGGAATCAAGTGAGATAAATCGGGATCTCAGAGCGGGAGAGGTTGAGGGGTGAGAAAATGGGGAGACTTAGGGGCAGGATCAGGAGTTTGCTAGCAATTAAACGCACACGATGCGGAGATGGTCAGATGAATCGACTCAGAAAACTTGGTGGATACGGCTTGTTCTTTTTGATGGCAGTTGCTGTCATGGGTTTCACTTGGGCGGCAGACGGTCCGTTTGTGGCTGAGGTCACGAAGGACAACGTGGATGTGATGAGTGGAGCGGGTAAGCGTGTCTACTACAAGATGGGTCAGCTGAAGAAGGGTGATCAGGTTGTGGTGAGAGGTCGTTTGTTCGGCTGGTACCGCATTGAATGCCCGACTGGTGTTTACAGCTACGTGTCGAAGGCGTTTGTTGATTTGAAGGGTGATCGCACGATTGGTGTGGTCAACAAGGACGGCACTGAGGTGAAGGCTGGCATGATGGGTGGTAAGGAAGGCGATCATAGTCGCGTGCAGCTTTTGCTGAACGAAGGTGACACGGTGAAGATCGTGGGTGAAGCTGGTAACAGTTTGTACAAGATCATTCCGCCAAAGGAAGCGACTGCGTTTGTTGAGCCGGGCTCACTGACCACGGTAACAACTGCACAACAACTGCAACGCGAAAAAGATCGTCTGGCAGCAGAGGCAGCTAAGGCGGCAGCGACGGAAGTGGGTGCTGCGGAAAAAGCAGCGGCTGCTGAAGTAGAAGCGGCGCAAGCGGCAGCAGCGGCGGGTGCGAAGAAACCAGTTGATGCTGCAACTGAAAAACCAGGCACAACACAGAAACCAACTATCGCGGAATTGGCGAGAGCAGCAGCGGCAGGTAAAAAGCCAGCCGATGCAGCGAAGACGCCGGGTCTAACTTTGAGTGATAAGACGAAGGTCGCGGCGAAGCCGGGTGAGGTGAAGTACCTGCAGGGCGACAAGGGTGAGGTTCTGGATGAGAGTAATGTCTCGAAGGAATTGAAGGCGCTTGATGCGAAGATGCAGGAGTTGATGAAGAAGAATCTGGAAGAGCAGCCGTTGGATGTGATGATTGCTGCTTATGAGAAGATGCTTGCTCGTAAAGACGTGAGCGATATTGATAAAGAAGTTGTGAAGATTCGCGTTGAATCGCTCAAACACAACAAGAAGCTGCTGATGTTGTTGGCTGCGTTGGAAGAGGCAGAGAAGCCTGTGAAGGTTGAAGTGCCTAAGGAAGAAGTGGTCGTGATTGAGTACGATGCGGTTGGTCAGTTGTTGGCGAGTGCGGTGTATGATGGCACGACACTTCCACGCATGTACCGATTGGTTGATCCTGCGAGTAATCGTACATTGGTTTATGTGAAGCCGGGCCAGTTGGTTGATGGTCGTGCGACGCTTGGGAGATTGGTTGGGATTGTTGGTTCACAGCAGTTTGATCAGTCTTTGAAGCTGAACGTGATTAAGGTTGAGAAGATTGATGTGTTAGAGAAGTCTTCGAAGAAATAATCGAAGTGTATGAATATGAGAATGAGAAGCTCGAGTCGTTTGGCTCGAGCTTTTTTTGTGGGTGTTGTGGGTGGTTTGCGCGCATGAAATGAAATGGATTTGGGAATTGGACGGCGCACGGAAGTGATGGGAAATTGGATGTTTTTTTGTTTTTGGTTTGGGTGTTTTGAATCGTTTTATTGGTAATAAAGGAGTTAGGGGTGATGGATGTAACAAAGGCGCGCGTTTGCGCGCATGAAAGCGCGTTTGGGGCTTATTTTGAAGGGTGAAAATGGTTAGAAATGGTATGGAAATGGATAGAAACGGCGCGGAATGGATGAGAAATGGGTTGAAATGGTTGAAGAATTGCGCGCTTTGATTTAGCTGAATGCATGAATGTGCGCGCGGTTTGTGTTTGGTTTGGTGGAGCCCTCAACGGGGCCGGGCGGGCCTTTGTGGGGTGTGCGAAGGATTTGGTCTTGGATGGGGTGGTGGTGTGAGCTTTGAGGTGGTGATGGGTTGTTTTACTGTAGCGTGTCGTTGGATGGGAGATTGAATTTTGAGGTGGGGAGGGAGTGAGGTGTGGGCACGGCGAGCGTGGCTTGCTGGCTGTTGGTGAGATGTTTCACTTGAGCGTATCGTTGGTTAGAGCGTGGGTGCGGTGTCTCTTTGCTGTGTGTTGTTGGTTTTGGGGTGTGATTGTGTATGTGGGGGATTGGCAAAAGTGGGGAAATGGTTGGTGTTTAAGCTATGGGTGATTTGTTGTTATGGCGTATTATGGTTGTTGTGAGATGATTTGAAATGAGAATGTATGGGGTATGAAGATGAAGACTGATGAAGCGGTTAAAGAAATTGAGCTATGTGAATGTTTGACGTTGTTTGAGAAAGAGGAGGGGTTTCGGGTTGAGATGGTGGAGAGGACGCCGATGGGGCGGCGGATGTTTTATTTGTTTTGTGGGATTTGTTTGACGTTGTTGCCGGGGGTATTGAAGTGGGGTGGGGTTTTTGAAGGGGAAGTGTGGGCGCATTTGAATCGGCTACTAGGTTCAATGATGTTGGTGACGGGGGTTGCATGCGTGTTTGGTGTATATATTTTGTGGCGTATGATTGTTAGAAGTGGTGTAGTGGAGTTTGATGGTGAATTGCTGACGGTTGTGAAGTCGTATAACAGTCAAACGAAAAAGTGTGTTGGGTATGGGGTTAAGGTGAATGAGGTTTTGGGGTTGCGGATGTATGAGGAACGTCGGGGTTCTATTGCGCGATGGTTATTTGGGCTTGGCAGGAAATGGACGAATCGTAAACGGATGGAGATTGTGGTGGATGGAGGCACGTTCCAGTTGTTCAGGAATTGGAAGGAAGAGGAACTGCGGGTATTGATTGATTTGTTAGTTACGCGGTTGGATTTGTTGGAGATGGGTGAGCGAGAGCGGGAAGAGGAGGTTGATGGTGGTGTTGTGAGAATGAAGACTTCGCTGCCTAAGGAATGGCGGATTGAACGATGGATTATGTGGGGATGTTTGTTGCTGTTTGTATTTTTGGCTGGTTTTGTGTTTTTGAATTGGGGAGATAAAAAATCGATTGTGGAAGTGGCGTTATTGATGGCGTTACTGCCTTTGGTTGTGCTGAAGTTATGGTCGGATAAAGGAACGAAGGCGGGGAGGGAGTTGGCTGATCAGTATCGGTATTGTGAAATGTCGGATATTGAGATGATGGATCAGAAAGATGAGTTACGTGAGTGTGATATTGAGGAGGAAGATTTACCCCCTATGCCAGGGTATGGGAATCTGAAATTTCTGAAGACGACTTCTGGGTTTATTTTGAAGATACAGCATCGGTTTGTGGGGCGATATAAGAAGTGGTTGATAGCAATTGGCAGTGTTAGTGTTCTTGTCGGTTTAGGATGTCTTGGTTCGCTGCATGATGGTTTTGAATCAACGCTTAGAGATGACGCGGAGAGTTGGATTTTTGTAGGTGTTGCAATTGGTGTTGGCATTGTTTGTTTGTTTAGTGCGATTAGCTGCTTTTTCTTGTTAGTTCATTCAGAGCGATTGGTTTGGAATGAGAAGGAGCATACGTTTGGCACGGGGAGTGTGGCGGGGAATATGTTTAAGGTAGATAAGATTTATGGGGTGCGTTTATTGATTCTTGCGCATCGTGATTATGAGATTGGGGTGGGAAATGAGAAGAAGCGAAAACGAAATGCGAAGGTTGAGGTGGTGACGCGTGAAGCGGTTAATACTGTGACGACGGAATGGGAAGAGGATGATTGCAGATGGATGTTGGAGGTATTGAAGCAAAAGACTGATGTTGCGGTTTTGCCTGATCGGTATCGTGGTGATGAGCAAACTGATGATCGGGTGAAGATGAATTGGCGTAGTACGATGCGACGAAGGGATTGGAGGAAGTTGCGTAATGCTGTATTGATATTGGTTATTATTATGTCTGGATTTTTGGGGTGGGGTATTCATGATACGGTTGACCGATTGGATTGGGTTAAGGTGACTGGGGAGGTGCTTAGTATTGAGATTGTCGAAGATCATTCGGTTGTGAAGTATTGGTATGAGGTGGACGGGAAGGTGTATCGAGCTGGTGATGCAGGGCAATATGCGCTGCAAAATTATCCAATCGGTAAGCGCGTTGAAATTTATTATGATCCGGATGATGTTGGGCGTGCGAGCATGAGTAAATCGAGTGTGCTTGGTATTTATTTCCTATGTGGTGTGCTTGTGTTGATGTGGTTTGGTTGGTTTTTGATGGTGATCAAGCTAAAGCCAAATGAGAAGCAGTTTGCACTTGCAGAGAAGTTGTATAAAGAAAATGGTGGACGAAGAGGTTGGAATCGTGTGCGAAGTGAGCGGGGTGAAGCGGAGTAGGATTCACGAAATCAGGTAAATGCGTTGACATGGGGGGTGTGGTCTGTAAACTATATATAGCAAATTAGCTATAATTTTAATTTTAGATATTTCATGAAGCGTGTGAAATAACAGACGTTTTTGATGATGTTGCTAAGCACCTGCGATTTGAGTCGTGGGTGCTGCTTTTATGAGTGTGGTTTGAATGCAGACAGTGTTGTGGGAAGGGGGTATGATGAATCTGGTGCGACTGTTGTCGTGGTGAAGTTTTTGTCAATGAAGAATTGGTTTTAATGATGGCTAATCAACGGATAGATGATGGTTTGGTTGAAGTGATAAAGGGGTGTGAGAGATTGGTTGTGCTTACGGGGGCTGGGGTTAGTGCGGGGAGTGGAGTGCCTACGTTTAGGGATGCACTTGAGGGGTTGTGGGCGAAATATGATCCGATGGAATTGGCGACGCCTGAGGCTTTTGGGCGGGATGCAAAGTTGGTGAGTGAGTGGTATGACATGAGAAGGTTGAAGGTGCTGGGGTGTGAGCCGAATGAGGGGCATGGGGCGATTGTGGGGATGGAGAAATTGATGAAGGAAAGAGGTGGGATGTTTAAGTTGCTGACGCAGAATGTTGATCGGTTGCATCAAAGGGCGGGCAGTGAGGATGTGGTTGAGTTGCATGGAAGTTTGTTGGTGTGGCGAGATGTTGAGAATGGTGAGGAGGTTTTGTGTGATGGAAAGGAGAAGTTGCCGAGCTATCCGTGGGTTAGAGATGGTGATGAGAGGGATGGGAGATTGATGAGGCCTGGCGTTGTTTGGTTTGGTGAGATGTTGCCTGAGTGGGCGGTGATGGAAGCGAATGAAGCGGTGAGTGAGTTGGGTGAGAAAGATGTATTTATGAGTGTTGGAACGAGCGGGGTTGTGTATCCGGCGGCGGGTTATGTGGATGAGGCGAGGTGTAAGGGTGCGGTGACGGTGGAGGTGAATTTGGAGAGGACGCCAATTAGTGATTTTGTTGATAGGTGTTTGCTTGGGAAGAGCGAAGAGATTTTGGTTGAGTTGTTGGAGAGGGTGAAGGGATGATGGGTGGGTGTTGGTTTATTCTTGTATTTTCTTGAATATGCCGGCTTTGATGCTGCAGATGACGGCAATTATGCCTATTGCCAATGATGTTGGTAAAACAATGGTTGACCAATCTGTGTCAAGGTATTCACCGCTTGTGAGGATGATGCCGAGTATGAAGATTGTGAAAAAGATTCTATATGCGTATATATACTTTTTATGCTTTGACATGGTGTGCACATTTTAGAAATTAATTGTTGATGATGTATTGGAGTTCTTCTTTGTATTGTTTGACAGTTGGGTGGTTGGAGCCGAAGAGTTTTTGTGCGATTTTGATGACTTGTTTCATGTCTTTAACAGCGTCTGTTTTGTTGGCTTGTCTTGCGTGGACGACGGAGCGGTAGTAGAGGGCGCTTAAGGTGATGGCTTGTGCTTCTTGGGTGCGAGGCATTTTTGATTTGATGATCTGGTCGAGAATTGGTTTGGATTTTGAGATTTGGCCGTCGAGGACGAGGATGCCGCCGATGTCGTAGAGGCATTGGTTGTAGGTTGTGGAGTTGATGCCATGTGTTTTTTCGTAGATGTTCGCGGCTTGTTTTAAGTATTCGACTGCATTTTTGGGTTCACCTTGTTGGTGATAGAGTGTGCCGAATTTTTTGAGTGTTGTTGCGACGTATTGATGTTCATCGCCGAGTGTTGCTTTGTAGATGCTGAGTGAACGTTCGAGGAGTTCGAGTGCTTTGTCGTATTTTTTTTGTGTGGTGTAGATTTCTGCGATGCTTGAGATGTTTGCAGCGACGTTGATGTGGTCTTTGCCATGGATTTTTTCGTCGATGGCGAGTGAGCGTTTTTGGAATTTGATTGCGAGGTCGAGTTTATCGAGTTCACGATAGGTTGCAGCGAGGTTGAAGAGTGAGGATGAAAGATTGGGGTGATCTTTTTCGTAGATATTTTCGAGGATTGCGAGGGCTTGCTTGTTGTGTTTTAGAGCGAGGTCGAATTTATCGGTACAGCGGTAGAGAAGGCCGAGGTTGTTAAGGATGTCGGCGTAGTCTTCGTGGTCTACGCCGAAGTGTTTTTTGGCGATACGTTCTACTTGCTTAAGGAGTGATTCAGCTTTTCTGTAGTTTGCGTGAACGATGTAGTGTCTGGCGAAGTCGTTGAGGATGTAGATTGTTTCGTTGCTGTGGACGCCATTGGTGCGTTTGGAGATGGCGAGAGCTTTGGTGTAGTGGCGGATGGCTTTGGGTGAATCGCCTTTCCGGTTGTAGAGTAATGCGAGGTTCAGATGTGATTGGCAAATATCTTCGTGGTTTTGATCGAGAACTTTTTGGCGGATTTCGAGTGCCTGGAGGTGGAGTGGTTCAGCTTTGTCGAATTGGTCATTGTCGTAGTAGAAATCGGCGAAATCGGCAATGGCTTGGGCGGTGATTTCGTGTTCGCGTGGAAGGTGTTCTTTGCAGATTTGGTTTGCTACTTTGTAGTTGAGTTCTGAATCTTCGTAGTTGCCGAGGTCTTGAAGGCATGCGGCGAGGCCGAGGTGTGCGAGGATGAGATTTTCGTTGTCGGCTGAGTCTGAATTTTGATATGTGGTGAGGATGTCGGAGTAGATTGGTTTTGCGAGTTCGCTTTGGTCTGCTTCGTAGTAGATTTGCCCGAGGAGGAATTTTGCATCGATGGTGTTGATATCGGTGAGCCCATGCTTTTGGGTTGCGAGTTCGACGGCTTGCTTGGCGAGCTTGATCGCTTGGTCGTAGTTTTCTTTGTCGGCGTGCTCAAGAGCTTGGTCGGACAGGTCTTTGAATGATGTTTTGGCGATGATGCTGTGGGTGGGGGCGGTGAGTGAGAGAAGAGCGATAAGGATCGCGATGGAAAGGGTTATCGATCGATGCATGATGTTGCTCCTCGGATGGAGATGGTTTGTTTTGCAGATTGGAGGTTAGCAAAAATGATGCGGATAGGCGAGGGGGAAATGGTGTTGTGGTATGAAGGGTAAAAGAAAGTGATTGAGGTTGAAGAAGTGGACGAGTAAGTTGGGGATTGTTTGGGTATTAACCGGGAGTGTCATGAGATGGCGAATGATGTGAAGACGAAGGCGATTGAGGCGAGTGAAGTTTTTTTGCCGAGCGGGGAAGGGGTGAGTGGGGTGCGGTGGGATAAGGTGATGATGGTGAATGATGTTGAGGGTGGGATGAAGGGGGTTTGGATTGGGAATCGTGAGGCGGTGGATGTGTGGGGGGTGATTGTTTTTTACTGGCCTGAATGGTTTTCGGTTGTGGCGGTGTTGTTGTGTGCTGTGATGCTTGTTTGGTGGTGGCGAAGAAGGAAGTTGCGAGAGGTGAAGGCGGGGGAGGCGTATTGCAGGAAGTGTGGGTATTGGAGGGTGTTGTGTGTCCTGAGTGTGGTGCGGGGAATGTGATGGAAGGGCGGCGGAATTATCGTGTGAGGAAATGGGGCGGGCCTGGGACGAAGTTGGAGCGAGTGTGGCAAGGTGCTGCGGTGATGGCGCTGCTGTGCGGTGTGATGGTGGTGGGGTTAGTTGGCGCGGAATGGTTGGCGTTGCGGAGTAAAGGGTATCAGAGTTCTGAGTATGGGGATTGGAGCTGGGTGAGA
Organism: Planctomycetota bacterium; assembly: GCA_016350165.1. Taxonomy (GTDB): domain Bacteria; phylum Planctomycetota; class Phycisphaerae; order Phycisphaerales; family Phycisphaeraceae; genus Poriferisphaera. The sequence continues at coordinate 3,014,882 of CP066225.1, forward strand.
GCGCATTACTGGGAAAAGATTGGTATGAATGGTTGGATGGTTTGGGAATCGCGGTGGCTATTTGATCAGTTTGCGGATCAGATTACTGACTGGCGAAATGGTGATGGCAGAAGTGAATGGGGGAAGTATTGGTCGAGGTCGTTTGCGTTTACGTTTGTGTCAGCGAGGCAAGAGGTGGTGTGTGAGATTGATTTTGAAAGTGGTGAGCAGACGACGCGGATTTATAGTGACAAGGCGGGGCGTAGTGCGGCGAAGTATGGGACTGGGGATTTGGGGTGGATGTCGGCGTTGGGTGATGAGGAGGTGACGGGGGTTGTTTACGATGTTGGATTTTTGGGTGAAGCGGCAGCCCGTCATAAAGAGTTTTATGAACAGCTAAAGGATGAGGGCGGGCAGGCTGACTCGTTGTGGGGGAGTGAGATGTTGGTGGGGGATGTGTTGATGGCGATGGTGATGAAGCGGTGCTTGTATGTGGGTTGGTTGGGGGATGATGGGGGAGATGGGAGTGGGGGGATGAGGCATGTTGAGTTGCATGGTGGTGATGATCCTTTGATAACAGGGTTTGAAAGAATTGCGAAGAAAGAGGAATGTGTGGCGGTGGATGGGCGGGTTTATATGTTTGGTCAGATGATGAGTACGCCTGTGATGGGGAATGAGTTGGAGATTTATGTTGCGGGTTGTTTGGATTCGAAAGAAAAGCGGCTGCTGGTGCGCATTGAAGAGGCAGGAGATTTTAATGGGGATGTGATTGGGTTCGATGGGTATGAAGGATTGGCGGGTTTTGATTTGAAGAAAAGGCGATGGGTGGGGAGTGATGGACACTTGCTTGTGAATGATCGTGAGCGGTTGCGTCTTGGCAGGGAGGAAAGGATTAAATCTAAGGGGAGTGTGCTGGAAGGATTGTTGCGAAGTGAAGCGCATGAGTATCAGATGCGCGTCAACATGAATTCGTTTTCTATGATGAGTGGAGGGAAGGCGAAGTTTTTGATGAATTATGAATTGGTTCGGTTGGGGGATGAAGAGAAACGCTGGACAATGAAGAGTGGTGGAGGTGTTTTTGAGCGGTTTTATATTGATGAGAAGGGGGAGCGATTGTTTGCGGCGAATGATACAGATGTGTTTATGTTTGAGCTTGAAGGGTTGGGGGAGGTTGCTCAGGAGTAGGGGAAGGTAAGAAAAATTGGGGATTGTGTTGGTTCGTTGAGGTGATTATCGGGGGGGATTACGGACTTGAGGGGTCCGGTTAAAAAAGTTGTGTTGGAAAGGCAGGGGAGGAGGATTTTGTCGGCGATGCGGAGGGGGAGGGGGGTGTTAGAAATATATGAAAGAAAAAGAAAGGTGGGTGGTTGATGCTGCGCGCAGGGGTGTCGATGTGATATGGGCAAGGGGAAATAAGTGGGATATGGGGAAAGGGATTTGGATTGATGTTCGTGTTGTACGGCTGATGGAAATAGTCGTGCGATACGGGAAAAATGGGAAAAGTTTGAGGCGGTAAGGAGAAAGTTATGTCGACTAGGCCAATTCGTATCGGTGAGATTTTGGTAGAGCAGGGCGTGCTGAGTGAACAGCAGGTGTTTGAAATTGTTCAAGAGCAGAAGCGCGTGAAGCGGCCGTTCGGGGTGCTGGCAGAACAGATGTTTGATGTTACGCTTGAGTCGATTGAGAATGCTTGGGTAGAGCAGTATCACCGAACGACGGGTACGTTGGATTTGAATGACGTTGAGATTGATGAAGAAGCTTTGAGGATGTTGAATCGTCGTCAGGCTTGGCAGTTTGAGATGATGCCGATCCGTCAGGAAGAGACGGGTGAAGTGTTGATTGCTGCATCAAGAAGAAGGTTAGCAAGAGCGGTGACGTTTGCGACGCTGAAGTTTGATCGTGTGACGTTCTTCAGAGTGGCAGAGAGTGAACAGTTGAGATCATTTTTGCGGAAGCATTATCCGATGCCTGAAGTTTCTGACGAATTGTTAGAAAAGGTTAAAGCGATGACGTCCGATCACGGATAAAGAATGTACAGTCGTTTAAAGCGATTAAGAAATGACTTCCTTGCTGAAGTGTTTTGATCGATCGCTGTATTGATGCATAATCGTTGATTAGACGAGTGACTGCTTGAAAACAAGTTTGTTGCTGATGCAGGGTTTTATTCGGGAAGCATCATAGACATGCAATGTGTCTTCGTTAGCTAAGAGGCTGACATAGGGGAGGGCACGACGACTGAGTTAGGGAACAATTGAATAAGCATTATTGCTGACTGTTTTCGTGTGCTTGAATGAATGACGATTACGTTGTTTATATTTGCAGGCGGCGGTGAGTGAGCCTGTGTTGGCATCGCATTGATTTGGAGATCAATGTGTAGGCGATCAGCTATGCGGTTGCCCGGCATGGCGGATGAAGAAAGATTGGGCGGGGATATGGTGCGTGGGGATGTGAAGGGGGAGGAGGGATATGGGGAGGATATCTCAATGGGTGAAGGGATGCAGGGGAGGATGATTGGGGGAGGATGATCAGGAGTGGGATTTTGGGAGTGGGATATTGGCGGGCGGATGAGTGCGTATTTGTCATTGGCTATGCTGGATGGTTTGATGACGGTAAGCAAAGGGGCGTTGGGGAGAAGGGCCTTGTGAAAAATGCTGGTTTTGCAAGGTATTTAAGAAGCCGTCTTGGAAGAGACGGTTTCTTAAGGGCGAAAAAGTGGAAGTGATGGAAAAGTAATCGTGGGGTATGCGGTGTTTAAAAGAGAATGGTTAACAGAAATTTGATATGAAAAAAGCCCGCTGTTGAGCGGGCTTGTTGTTTTTGATGTGTGTTTGGTTTAGCGGTTGCGCAATTTTGAGAGTAGGCGGAGGATTTCGATGTAGAGCCAAACGATGGTGACGAGGAGTGCGAATGCTCCGTACCATTCCATGTATTTCGGTGAGTTTGTTTTTGAGCCAACGTCGATCATGTGGAAGTCGAGTACGAGGTTGAGAGAAGCGACGATGACGACGACGACTGAGAAGCCGATGGAGAGCAAGCTACCGTTGGATGAATCGAGGACAGCGATTTCGAGGCCGAAGATCCAACCAGCGACGATTGCGAAGAGGTAGAAGAGCATGATGCCAGCGGTTGCGGAGACAACGCCGATGATGAAGCCCTTGGTGACAGGGATGACACCTGTTGCGTAGAGAGCGAGCATCACGAAGAGGACGCCGAGTGTTGAGCCGACGGCTTGAACGACGATGCCTGGGTATTGAATTTCGAACATAGCGGAGAGTGCACCGAGGAAGAGGCCTTCAAAGACGGCGTAGATTGGTGCGGTGATTGGTGAGGCTTGTTTGAAGAACATTGTAATGAGGAAGAGGATGAAGCCGCCGATGACGCCACCCCAGAGGTAAGGCATGATGGCGCCAATGTTACCTGCAGCAACAGCGTTGTATGTCATCTTCCATGTGATTGCAGCTGCGGTTGTGAGGATGAGTAGAAGGATGCCAGTTTTGATGGCAGTGCCTTGGACGGTCATGGTGTTTGAAGATTCGTACATATCCGCTGGCGAACGGAATGTTTCCTCTTTGAGAAGTGGGTTTGAATTAAACATGGGTGGTCTCCCGGATGTTTTGGTTTTCGTTGTTTTTGGAACCTATTGCTATACGAGGTGTCTATTTTAACGAATGAGGAGGAATGGTGGTAGCGTTGGCGTGTTAAAGATGGGTTTGATGGTCACGGAAGGGGGGATATGATGGAGATATGAGGTATTTATCGATCGATTTTGGTGATAAGCGGACTGGTGTTGCGATGGGTGATGATTTGTTGCGGATTGCGACGCCGTTGGATGTGGTGCGGACGGGGAGTATGGTGGAAAGGGAGCGGCTGTTGATGAGGATTATTGAGGCTGAGGAGCCTGATGAGTTGGTGGTGGGCGTGCCTTTGGGGAAGGATGGTGAGGTGGGCGATGCTGCTAAAAAGATCATGGGGTATGGTGAGTCGATTGAGAAGAAGAGTGGTTTGAAGGTGCATTATGTTGATGAGCGGCTGACGAGTCAGGTTGCGAATGAGCAGATGGCGATGAGTGGGTTGACGCATAAACAGAAGAAGGCGCGTCGTGATGCGCTTGCGGCTGCGGCAATATTGAAAAGATTTTTGGATACGCTTGAGTAGCGGTGGGGTGGGTCTATTAGAAGATTAGACCGTAGAGGCAGAGGCATGCAGAGGTGAAGAAGAGGACGATGGCAGTCCAGCCGATGACTTGGTTGGCTTCATCGTTGAGTTTGAGAGCGGGGAAGTTGATGAGGCCGAGTAGCTTGATGAGGATGGAAGCTCGGTAAGGTTTGGCTTCTGGGGTTTCGAGAGTGATGTCTTGATCGAGATCAGATGATTGGGCTGCGGATACATGTTCAGCTGGGGCGGTTGCTGTGGCTGTAGCGGTTGCGGGTGAAACTTGTGCGTCTTGATCGAGTTCACGCGCGACATCTTCAGCGGAAGCGGTGAATGCAGCTGGTTGAGCTTCGGTATCTTCTTCAGGTGTATCGGGGACATCGGATGCGTCGCCGAAGAGTTCAGCTGGTGAAGCGAAGTTTTCTGGTTTAGATTCAGCGTTGACGGTTTGTTGGGTCGCTTCAGGTTGAGGTGTATTTTCAGTGACGTTGCTTGTGATTTCATCGACGCGTTTGTCGGGATCTGCAGATTCCTGAAGGGTCTGATCGGCTTCATCGGCGATGATGTTGTCGATGTCTTCGATGGAAACTGTTGTGGTATCGGGAGCAGCGGCTTGAGGTTCGGTGGTGGGTTCTTCCGTTGCTGCGGGTTGGAGGATTTCTTCAGGTGTGTCGAACGAGCCAGCGAGTTGATCGTCGAGATCATCGATGGTGGGTTCTTCGGCGACCGCGGTTGCGGCTGATGTTTCGGGTTCGGTTGCGTTTGGTGAGAGGAGTGAGTCGAGCTTGCCTGCAAGTTGATCGAGATTGAACGATTCGGATGCAGGTTCTTCTGTCGGTTGTTCTTCTTTAGTCGGCTGCGATGATTCGATGTTCAGATCGGCGGGCGACTCGAATGTGCCTGCGAGCTCATCTTCAATGTTTTCTTCGATTGCTGCGATGTCCTCTTCGGCAACTTCGGAGGCGAGGTCGGTGTCTTCCTGAGGAGGAATGAGTGAAGAAGGATCTATTGCGCGTTCGGATTCGATGTCAAGGTGCTCTGGCGCGAGGAAATCGCCTTGCAGTTCGGTTTCGGTGTCTGCTGGTTCAGCGGTTTGAGCTGCTGCTGCGACGGGTTCGGCTGATGGGGATTCGGTTGGTGCGGTGGTGTCGGCTGCACTGATGGTGCGCTCGATCTGCGTGTCGATGAGACTGTCGATGAAATCCTGATCAGCGTTGCCACCTTGAGCGGCGATCGGGTCAAGCAGTTCATCGTGCTCTTCGGGCTCTTGCTCAGGTTCAGGTGGTGCGTTTTTGACGGCTTCAGCAGCGGCGGCTTGGTTGATTTCGTCTTGCTCGATGATGGCTGCAACATCGGGATTGGTTGCTGCGAGCTGCTCGAGCATGATGCGCTCAGCTTCGTCTTCAGGGACGTTTGGTGAGTCTTCCTCCGGAAGTGTTGAATCTGGAGTGGTGAGAGTTGGTTGAGCGGCAGTCGGTGCGGCTTGAGGTTCTGGTTTTGTGTCTGTTTGCAGTTCGCTGACGGCAGCGTTTGCCTGTGCGAGCAGTTGGGCTGCGAGATCTGACATGGGTGGGGCAGCAGGTTTTGGGGGCGCATTTTCGGGGGCTTTGGGTTTGCTGTCGTTGACTTCGTTGACAGCATCGGTAGCGGCGGCGAGGAGTTGGGCGGCGAGATCGTTGGGGGCTGGTTCAGCTTTTGGAGTAGGCTCTGGCGCGGCGGCAGCTTCTTCGGTTTCGATGGCTTGCGCGATATCGGGGTTGGAAGCGGCAAGTTGCTCGAGCATGATGCGCTCGGCTTCGTCTTCGGGTACGTTTGGTGAATCTTCTGAAGGTGCGGCTGCAGCGGGGGCAGGAGCAGCTTTGGGTGTGGGTTCTGGCGTGGCGGCTGCTTCTTCAGTTTCGATGGCTTGGGCGATGTCGGGGTTAGAAGCGGCAAGTTGCTCGAGCATGATACGCTCGGCTTCATCCTCGGGAACGTTGGGGGACTCTTCCTCGGCAGATGCGGTTGCTGTAGGTGCAGGTTCAGTTGTTGCTGCGGGCTTTGGCGTTGCTTCGCGGTTTTGTTGGGTTGCTTGCGCGGATTTTTCGAGGAAGCGAGGCGGAGGAGCAGAGGTTTTTTCGGTTTGGACAGTGCCTGGCTCTTCTTTTTCGATGCGCGCGAAAAGATCATCGAGTTGATTCCCGAGATCAGAGAGGTTTGCTAGAGGCTTGTCTTTTTTCCCTTGAGACACTGTGCTTAGAAGCTCCAATTTATCGGGCGAAGGCGGTTCATACAGCGGTTTGAGGTTACAATGAGTAGCTGTATTGGACTTTGCCTGATCGTTACATCCGGAAATATCGACAGGGACGGAGGTCGACTGAAGTACGGATTAGCCAAAAAGACCATAGAGGATCAAATTTTGGACGCTGAACAGAGAAAAAACCAAGTAAAGGCGAGGTTGTACTGCCCAGAATTCGGATTGGGGCTTGAGGGGGAGAGTGCGCAAGGTGGTTCAAGTGACCAGAATGTTGGGGGTGGAGTGGGGGGGATTGAGACCCAAGCAACCGAATTATCGGACAGTATACCATGTGTTTTGCCACTTGATCAGGCGAAGCATGCGAAAACGGTGCTCAGAATTGGTGTTGGGGATTTGGTTGAGGTGTTTAATGGTGAGGGTGTTGTGGGGCGGGGTAAGGTGGAGGTGTGTAGTAAGAAAGAATTGAAGGTTGGTGTGAATCGTTGGTGGCGAGAGAGGCGTGGAGAGATGAGGTTGGTTGTGGCGACGGCGCTGCCGAAGGGGAGCAGGGTGGATGGGATGATTGATATGCTGACGCAGGTGGGTGTGGATGAGGTGTGGTCTGTGCTGAGCGTGCGGAGTGTGGTTGATCCGAGGAAGGCGAAGCTGGAAAAATTGCAGGCGAGAGCGGTTGAGGGATGCAAACAGAGCGGGCGGGCGTGGTTGATGAAAGTGGATGAAAAGGTGAGAGGGTTGGATGAAGTGTTTGAGGCGGTGGGTGATGATGATGTAAAGTTGATGATGCACTTTGGGGGTGTGGGGATTGAGGATATGAGGGGGATGATGCAGGAGAAGAGGCGAGTGGTGTTATTGATTGGGCCTGAAGGGGGATGGGCGGATGATGAGGTTGCGGCGGCTGAGGAGAAGGGGTGGGTGAAGTGGACGTGTGGCGGTCATGTGCTGCGGATTGAGACGGCGGCGGTGGTGGGTGCTGGGGTGATTAAGGCATTGGAGGGGTGATCGATTAAGGGGATGGTTCATTAAAAGAGGTAAATTTGTCTTGTAAATGCTCATTAATCGTGGGCAATTTTGTATTTGCTGCGGTTTATGGGTGTGGGTATGCTTCGGTGTATGAAAGAGTAACGCGATCTTTCGATGTGCTGCGCGAAATATTGTTCATATTGTTGATGTTAATTAGTTGGTGCGACAGCACGCGCAATAGTTAGAGTTTGTTGATTGAATCATATTTTGAGCATGAGGAGATATTCATGCGAACTGAAGTCTATGAAACGGGTCATGCACATGGTGGTGGGGGTGGATCACATGGTGGGCATGGCGGGGCTGAGAAATCGGGTCATGGTGAGAAGAAGAGGAAGGGTGGACCGCCTGCGGGTGTGATGGGAAGTGGGGAGAAGCCTGACCTGAGTGAGAAGGGTGCGAATGGTCAGAGTAGTGATCGACGGCTATACATGCAGCTACTCGTATTTACGGGGTGCATGGATAGTGAGGTTTTGATTGAAGCTTTGAAGGGGGCGGATTTTGAAGCGGTGTTGTATGAGGATGCGAATGATTCACAAGGGGTTGCGCTGCTGACGATGAATGAGGATGCGAGTTTCTTTGTGAAGGAATTGCGAGCGTTCTTGCTGGGTAGTGCGTTTAACGAATTGATTTTGGTACCTGACTACACGATGTTTGGGCGTACGTATTCGCTTGGTTATGAAGCTGAGTTGGAAGATGGATTGTTGCAGCGTCCGAAGCGTTATGTGATGGATGGTGAGTGGCCTTGGGTGGTTTGGTATCCATTACGAAGAGGTGGCGCGTTTGAGCAGTTGTCAAATGAAGAGCAGATGGAAATTTTGCGTGAGCATGGAATGATTGGGTTTTCGTATGGTCGGGCAGGTTATGCACATGATGTACGGTTGGCATGTCACGGAATGGGGGGAGATGATAATGATTTTGTGATTGGTGTGATTGGTAAGGAATTGCATCCGTGTAGTGCGATTGTGCAACGAATGAGGAAAACACAGCAGACTTCTTTGTATTTGGAAAATTTGGGGCCGTTTTTCGTAGGATATGTGCGATGGCAAAGTGGAGTAAAGTGTTAAACGAAATATTATCTACAATAGGGTAGAAGTATCTTAATGTTCTGCCGATGCTTCAATGTATGGGTATAGAAGTGTAATCGATGTTTTTTGTTGAATAATAATTATTTAGAAGCTGGGGTTTCTAACCAATGGATCAGGCTAGTTCAATTGAAGATCGTTTTGCTGCTGCGTTATCTGTACTTGAGAAGATTAAGCAGGAGCATGTGTTAACGTTTTATAATACGTTGGATGCAGCGAGTAAGGATCGCTTGCTGGACCAGATCGAGAAGATCGATTGGGAAGAGGTTGCAAGGCTTCGCGAGACGCATGTGCTTAAAGATCCAGAAATGAAGATTGCAGAGAATATTGAGCCTGCACCTTTCTATCCGAATACGCCAACGGATGACTTGAAGAAGAAGTATGCGGAAGCTGAGAAACTTGGTGAGAAGTTGATCGGTGATAATCGCGTTGCTGCGTTTTGTGTTGCAGGTGGTCAGGGTACACGTTTAGGTTTTTCAGGGCCTAAGGGGATGTATCCAGCGACGCCGATTCGTGAAGTGTCACTGTTTAGTTGTTTTGCTGATTACATTCGTAATATGCAGCGCAAGTTTAAATGTGTGATTCCGTTTTATGTGATGACAAGTCCTTTGAATCATAATGAAACGATCAAATATTTTAGAGACAATAATTATCTTGGTCTTGATGAGAAGAATGTAATGTTCTTCCCACAGGCAATGATGCCGGGCATGGAACGTAGTAGCGGTAAGGTGTTGATGGCGAGTGTTGATTCGCTTGCATTGTCGCCTAATGGACATGGGGGTTCGCTGAAGGCTTTGTATACAAGTGGCGCGATTCACGATATGCGTGAGCGTGGTGTTCAGCATATTAGTTATGTTCAGGTTGATAATCCGTTGGTTAAGTTGATTGATCCATTATTCATTGGTTTGCATGCGATGGATGAAGCGGAGATGTCATCAAAGATGCTTAGTAAACGAGATCCGTTTGAGAAGGTTGGGAACTTCTGTTTGGCGGATGGTCGTATGAGTGTAATTGAGTACTCGGATATGCCGGATGAGTTGGCGGTTGAGAAGAATGATCAGGGTGAGCTTAAGTATTGTGGCGGCTCGATTGCGATTCACATGATAAGTGTGAGTTTTGTAGAGCAGTTGAATAAGGGTGCGTTTAGGTTGCCGTTCCATCGGGCTGAGAAGAAGGTTCCGTACATGGATATGGAAAGTAAGTTGCCGGTGAGTCCGAGTGAGCCGAATGGTGTGAAGTTGGAAACGTTTGTGTTTGATGCGTTGCCGTTGTGTGATACATCGATTGTTTATGAGACATTGCGTGAAGAAGAGTTTGCACCGATTAAAAATGCTGATGGGCCGGGCGTTTTAGATTCGCCTGCAACCAGTAAGCAGATGCAGAGCAATCGCGCGGGTAAGTGGCTGAAAGCGAATGGTGTTGAGGTTCCACTCGATGCGAATGGCAATGTCGATGCGACGATTGAGGTTAGTCAGTTGACTGCGGTTTGTGCTGAAGACCTTGAGACTCATCCGCTGCCAAAGGAAGTGAAGCGTGGTGCTGAGATCTTGCTCTAAGCGATTGATAGACTGAAAATAACAAGCCCGTAATCAGAAATGATGCGGGTTTTTTTGTGGTTTCAGGTTTGGATGTGGATGGGTGTGGGAAGGTGGAAGTGGGGGAAGCGGGTATGGACTGTTAAAATGGGCTATGTTACGATGCTGCAGATCGGTAAAAGGAATACCAAACACAAAGGATGTTGTGATGAGAAACGTCGGTCAGATGAAGAAACGTTTGTGGCAAGTAGCTGCTGGTATGAGTTTGGCAGTTGCAGCGATGAGTATGGTTGGTTGTGCGAGCATGGAGGAACGTGCGCTGATTAATGATGCGATTGTTGCTGGCGCTGGTTTTGAAGTTGAATACACAGCTCCGATGGATGGGCGTGTTTATTACTATGACCAGACGAGCAAGCGGATTTTGATCACCAAGTCATTGAGACAAGGTGAGAAGTTTGAGATTGTGACGGGGCCGGGTGAACCACAGTTGCAGTCTATTCTTGGAGCGAAGGCGCGTGATGCGAGAATGCTTTTGTATTTCCGTCCAGAAGCATATTCACCAAATTATAGTAGTCAACTTGGATCGCAGGGTAGCTCCTATTAATCGAATAGAAGAAATTTGAATATAAAAAAAGCTCACCAAACGGTGAGCTTTTTGTTCTACGGTCTGTGTTTGTTATTGGGTTTGTGTTTTGAGTTCGTGGAGTGACTCGAGCAGTTCGGTGCAAGCGAGTAGTGACATTGCAGATGGTGCGATAGCGAGTCGGTTGTTCCAGAGGCTTTGACGTACGCCGCCTAAAACTTGGTCGGGACGTTGCACATAGAAGGTTGAGTCGGGTTTGAAAGTGAGTTGATCGATGAAGCGAGCTGCGAGTGATGCGCTGAGTATCCAGCTGAAATCATCGCGTGATTCTTTCATGCCGGGCTCGCGGAGACCGACGGAGATAAGTGCGAGGATTTGCGACGTATGCCATGATGGATCTGGTGCTGAATCGAGTGGTGTGTCATAAAGATCGAATGCGCCGACGACGTCAGCTGGGCCGAGGCGAGGTGGAACATTGATCTGCAAATCAAGTAGTTTTTCGATTGCGTTGCCGAGTGCTTGCTCACGATCGACGAGGGCAACACGGAGCTTCGGATCTTGGTCTGGGTTGATGATGTCATCGACACGTGAGTGAGCGAGCGCAAGCCAGTAGAGGGTTGTGATGTTGAGTGATTTTTGGGTTTGATCCCACAAGTTATCGAGGACCAAGAGTGTTTGAGTGCGAAGTTCCTCGGTACGCTGTTGCTCGTAAGTTGAAGCGATGGCTGCTGCGATGAGAGCGAGTGATTGCTGACGTACATTTGGAGATTCAGGGTCTGCGCTTGTGCGGTATGAACCGTCTTCGTTTGCCATTTCGTTTAGTTTACGAAGGAGGCCATCACGTGTTGGTCCCATGAGTGAGGCACGTGGTGATTGAAGGACGCCCATGAGTGCGAGTGAAAGTTCAACAGAGGTTGCTTCGCTGTCTGGTTTGACGAATTGGTCTGCGATGATTTCGACGACGTTACTAGCCTGATCGGCAAGTTGATCGGTGATTGGATCGTTGTCTTGTTGGCTGAGCAGGTAGCGGTGGTAGCGAAGGATTGCGTATGAAGCGAGGAGTGCTTGATCGTCACTTGCGATTGCTGGTTTGTAGAGGTTTTGTGATGGGTAGTACTCGCCACGTACTTCGTCTTTTGAGGTTGTGATGGTTTGGAAGTGTTCAATGAGGTTATCAGCGAGGTTGCGGACGTCCTGATCGCCGATGCCGTGTGGAGGTAGGAGAACGTTGCCACGCACGAGATGAACAGGTGCGAGGTTTGGTTGTGGTTTTACGAATTGGATGACATCGAAGCGTTGGAATGGGAGACCGTTTGGTTGGCCGATGGTTTGGATGTCGGTGAGTGGGGAGCCGATGTTGGTGAGAAGGCGGGTGATTTGAGAATGAGGTGAGAGGTTGTGTGAGAGTACTTCGTCGGGCCAAATGTATGAGTCGATGGCTTCTTCGGTGGTTGTGGCAGGTTTGATGATGCGGAGGCCGTGATAGCCAGGTGAGAAGTTTTGATAGATCGCATTGGGCATGCTTTGCCCGGTGAGGTTGATGTCTTGCAGTTCGTGTGCAATTTGGATGTCGATCTGAAGTGAAGGAGCGACATCTTCAAAAGAACGAGCACGGTCGTTGGCCTCGATCCAGCCTTTGGCGACGGCATCGATGCGCTCGTTGATGAGCTTGCGTTTACCTTCGGTGAATGCGTCGCGTGCAGCGAGTGCGAGTAGCGGGATCATGTCATATGCTTGACCGGGCTTATTGACGAGGTTGTCGATGTTGCTGCGGAGAGCTGTACCTTGTCCGACCATTTCGCCACTATCACGCAGAGTGACACGAATGCCAATCATGTTCGTGACGTTGATGCGTGGTAATTCAAAATTGTTCTGAGGGACTTTGGTGTCGAGTAACCAATTGCTGACGAGGTGGTAGGCCTGCATCGCGTTGGAAAGATCAACGAACGGGGCTTGAAGGGGCATGTCCTCTTCAAGCGGTGCGTTGGATGAGAGGGGTTGTGCATGCAGGGGTGGGGTAACTTGGGCGATTAGAGCCGCGCACATGGCGGTGATGCAGCAAGTCGACGTGATGAGTTTTGAGAACGGCTGCTTTGGTGAGATGTTGCGTAAAAACGACATCCTGTCTGAGCTGAACATCGTGTTTTGGTGTTTATCCTTCACGTAAGTGCCTTTCTTACATTGATTTATCAGAAACTGAGGTGTTTGTGGTCAGTTTCTGGCATGGCTCTTGAAGTTATCTCTCTGACGTTTTTAATCAGGAGAGAAAAGCCATGATGCGTAAGTTGATCTTTGATTTAAGCAGTGAGCAAGCAGCAAATCGCCGCAAGATACTTATTTTAGCCATTCTGACTTTTATCGCACTGTGCTAGTACTCAGATGCGAGAAAATCAGATTGTTTGGATGCTGCTTCAGGTTATACGAATCAACGTGTAACCAAGATCACGATCAACATCTTCTGAGATATTCTGCCACTTCACAACATCGGCAGAAAACATAATTTAGGACCAATGCTCCGCCCCTGCCACGTGTCGACGTCAGGGGCGCTTTTATTTGTTCAGACGATGGGTTATGCGTGTTTGATCTAAGTTATTCAGACGACTTTCTTGCAGGGTATAAAAAAAGCCCATCTTGCGACGGGCTTTGTGGGTGTCATGTCATGGTGTTTCGACTTATCGTTTTGCTTTGACATGTTGGTCGATGATTTTGTCGAACTCTGTTTGCAGATCTTGTGGGAAGCTGTGTCCCATTGCTGGGCGGTTGATGATCTGTTTGTTTTGGTGTGGGATGTTGTTAAAAGCTGTGTAGACCGACGTTGGGCAGCAGACGTGGTCAGCGAACCCGACGGAGATGAGAACTTGGCCTTCAATGAGTTTTGAGAAGTTGGCTGCATCGACATATTGACCTGCTTTGACGATCTTTTTGTATCTTTCGTTTTTTGCAGCAGGGGCTGTCCATGAAGCAAGGCGAGGCCACCCGACCATTTTTTCAAAGTTGTAGCCGGCGTGATCACACATGGCAGGAACTGAAGCCGCAACGAGTGTGACGTCTGGATCGAGTCCGCCTGCGACGAGTGCTTGGCCGCCACCTTGTGAAGATCCACGGACAACAAGAATTTTGCCGTTCCATTCAGGTTGTGCCTTGATGAATTGTAATGCACGGATCAAACGCATGTACATGCCGGTGAAATACGAATCTTCACGATCGGTTTTGCCCATGCCGGGGTAGCTATTGAGTGGGCCTTTACTTTGTTCTTGATAGAACGATGAGGGTTTACCGTTTGGTAAGCCATGTGCGTTGAAGTCGAGAGCGATGAATCCTTTTTCTGCATAAGCTGCAGCCAGGTGGAGGTAGGATGAGCGAACGCCTGCGGAGTGAGGCAAGAGGATGGCTGGGCATGAACCGGCTTTGGCATTTTCAGGTTTTGCGTAATAGCCGGTGAGTGGTGCGGTGCTTGTTTTGGAGCCGGGTGTGGCGATTTTTAGATCGACTACTTTTACACCTGAAACTTGTGTCTTTACATCAGTGAACTCAGGCTTCATTGGCACCGCATGAACTGTCTTCGTTTTTTCTTGCCAAAACGCTTTGAAGTCTTTTGGCAGGTCGTGGCTTGCAGGTATGGATAATGGTTCAACGCCTGCACCAAGTCTTAGATCGCTTCGCGTCATTTTAAATTTATCATTGCGTTTAACCATGACTTCAATGCGAACGAAGCCAGGCTCATTGAGTTTGGCTGTAAAAGCTTTTGGCTTGGTTGTTGATTTGTAGACGCCTTGCTCAATGACGGAGTAGCCATCTTTGGTGATGATGAATTTAACTTCTTGATCAGTAACAGGCTTGCCTTCTTCGTCAATGACTGATGCGATAAATTTGATTGTTTCGTTCTGTTTATAGATCGCGCTTTCACGTACACACTTGCCTTCAACGCGATAGGCGGCAGCTTGTGCGATGACGCATAGGTTGAGCATCACGAAAGTTGCCAGCATGAAAGCAGCTGCGTTTTTTGTAAACCTGTTGAACATATATATTCCTTGTCTGGTCTTATGTTTGAAGAACCTGATGTTGCAATCGTATCACATGTGTAAGGTTATATAAATGTAAAAGGCTGCTTCAAGAGCAGCCTTTGGTCGTTGAAAGTCATGTAAGCCCATGTAAATTTGGGCGTAAAGTTAATTTATACGAGTTGACCTGTGAGCTCTGAAACGTGTTTGACAGCTGCACTTGTCCAGCCTTTTAAGTATTCATGCCCAAAATCGTGGTAGACCATCATCTTTTTGTTTGAGGTGATCTTGTTGTATGCAGCGAACTGTGTAGAAGGTGGGCAGACGCCGTCGAGCAATGTTGCTGCAAAAAGGACATCGCCTTGAATGCGACCAACGATGTTTTGAATATCGATGTAGCCAAGTCGGCGGTACCACTCGTCCATGTTTTCATGTAGTGGATCATGATGACGGAAGAAGTCGGACAGTTCCCAATAAGCATGCTTGGTTGAGAGGTCCATATCCCAAACACGTTTGTAGTCGCTGAGGAATGGGAATGAGGTCGCGATTTTTTTAACTGAAGGAACAAGTGCTGCGCAGACGAGTGAGAGAGCGCCGCCTTGTGAGCCGCCATAGGTTGCGACGCGCGTTTCATCGACATCATCGAAAGCCATGGTAATTTCAGTCATTTGTGCTGCATCAAGGAAGATCTGACGGAACAAAAGTTGGTCTTCATGATCTTCCAAACCACGGATGACTTGGCCACGTAGGGTAGGGCCGCTGCTTCCACCGAGGTCTTGAGATATACCGCCTTGACCGCGTACATCGAGAGCGACACATGCGAAACCCATTGCTGTAAATCTGAGATATTCATCCCAATCGGGTGCGCTGCCGGAGTAGCCATGGAACCATGCAACCAAAGGCATTTTACCTTTGACGTTAGCAGGCTTGGCATAGCGTGCGTGAATACGTGAGCCTTTTGTGCCGTCGAAATAGAGGTCGTAAAACTCGGTGTTGGGCAATTCGTAGTCAGATTTTTTGAGTTCAATCTGTGGATCAAGGCTATGCATTTCCTGCATTGCGCGATCCCAATACGCATCAAAATCATCAGGTTTTACACTGCTGCCTTGATAGGTCTTTAACTTTTCAAGTGGCATATCCAGAATGGGCATTTTAGTCCTCCCAAAATAAAAAAGGGCTAGCTAAAGGAACCATGCATCGCTTTACCCTGAGGGTGTGAAAGCAATACATTAGTTGATCGTTCTTTGCTGGTCCAGATTGAGCCCATGTGAAAACAGCGCCATTTGCAGGTACGCGAAATGACGCTGATCGTATCAATATAAGTTTTGTGGGGTTAAAGCGTGCGGAACAGCCAGTCGGCATTGTGGCTTGTATCCAACTGGAGTGTGATCTGATTTTGAGTATTGGTCAGCATAGGGTGCATCAAATTGAACGTTGCGTATTGCGGTTGTAGCTGATAATCCGCTTCGTTAAACATCATTGGATCGGCGTGTGATTGATCGGGTTTGGGGTCTTCTTTTTTGGCAATATGCTGCTCAACTTGCGTTATATGCTGCACGTTGGTGGGACTATGCGTCGGCACTTGAGCTGATTGTGATGTCACTGAACCAATGAGAATCGGCCCGCCAATGGTCAGGCACAGAATTAAGATCAGTGCAATGACTGTGTGCATCCAAACGTTTGCTTGCCTGCTATGTGCAAACTTTCGTTCAACTACTCTTCTTGTGACTTTTTTCATCGCTCCTGTTCCCCCTGACTGTATTATCCGACAGTCTTGTGAGCAGTCCTTTTCTTTGAGTCATAGGTCGCACATCCATCTCGGCAGTACGCAAAACACGCACGTAGGATTGGTAGAGCACTGATTAAATCAGGCTATGCGAGAACAAAATTTCAGGTTCATTTGTGGAGGAGGGGGAGATAGATGTCGATTGCCAACAGATTTTCTGCCCGGTAGTTTCTGCATTTTAGCCACATGCCGATCATGTCCAGCAAAACCTTCAAAATTTTTTCAGATCAAAGGTTAGAGCCAATGGCATAATGGGCTGGCAAGTACTACTTACTCGTGGTAGTTCACGATGAATGATGGGCCAAGCCAAGAAGGCCTTGTTGACTGAAGTTGCAACGGCTGGCTTTCCGCTGCGGTTGATTCAGCTGCTTCATTTGTTGTGTTGTTTGTGGGGGCTGCTTCAGTTGCACTAATCGTAGCTGCTTTGTCAGTTACTAAACTCGGCATGGCAACTTCAAACGTAGCATCCCGTTGGTTTTGACGGATTACTTCCAGTGCAGTGAATGCTGTTATTAGTAATATGCTTAGCATTAAGATAACTATTAAATATGTTCGGACGGCCAGGCTCGATTTGCAGGCTGCATATTTTGCATTGAGTTCTTTGCAACGATTTTGTTGTAGTTGGATCGCCTTCATGACAATCTCCGATCTGCCCTGATTTAAAGGGTGCTTGAATCATTGATTCCAATAAATAAACCCACATGTTTCAGCATTTGGCTGATATGTGGGTATTGGTTTCAAATTTGACAATTACGACATTGGGCAAGTATCCATACTTTTGTCGTATTGCTGTGCCTCCTTGCTCAGCGTTCTTGCGGGATTGTAGATTCGTGAGTCTAAAAGAAAAGTATCAATTTAGAATTTTCTAAAAATTATCTTAAAAATGCTCTTGTCGCTAAATATCAGGGATTTCAGATTTTAAGAATTACTGTAAAACGTCGAAAGTCTCTGACTCTGGGTGCAATTGCTCGTATTCTTCAAGTTGTTGTGTGTCGTTTTTATGTTTGCTTGGTTTTTCGGATTGGCCTTCTTGTTTATCGGCTCTCTTGCCACTTGGATTGTCTGATGAACACCCCCCCATACTCATCAGGACTATGAGAGCGATCGCTGTGGTGAACAGCGTAAGATTGGCTGCACATTTGAGCGTTGTTCGTAACTTGGATGCAAGTGTATGCATAAGTTCCACCAAGCTATAACATCGGCAATCCAACTGCTCGAAACGCGTCCATCTCTTTACGGACTTGTACCAAAATATACTAGGTTTCATCGTTTGTTTGTGTGTGTTTTGCAGCAGCTTGCCTGTTATTGGGCTTTGCTTCGTTGTGGTATCGCGCAATTCTAGGCTGACACTTACGAATTATGTACCTGTTACCCACAGTTATTGCACCATTGGAATGATCTGACGACATGTCCAAGCATTTCACGCACTTTTACCGATGAGATTGAGGCGTTTTTGGCACGCTACCCCATATACCGCTAAAATGCCCCATTCAATTCGTGTTGCCAGCAGTTTTGCAGCATGACATAAACGTAATGATCGCCTGTCATGACACTAGCATTAGAAAGTGACTGAATACGATGACTCAGCAAGGTCCGGAAAATCTCGAGGGAGAGCTCGTCGCTACCGACGCTAAGGTGGCAATTGTCACCGCACGATTTAATGAGTTCATTACCGATCGGCTTACGGTCGCTGCCATCAATACATGGGAGCGTTTGGGTGGTAAAGCTGAAAATCTCACATCCGCTCATGTACCGGGTGCTGTGGAACTTGCTGTGACTGCAAAAAAACTGGCTGAAACGGGCAAGTATGAAGCGGTAATCTGTCTCGGTTGCGTTATTCGTGGCGAAACTGATCATTACGATCACGTTGTCGATCAATCAGCTATCGGTATCCGAGAAGTTGGTGTTCAGACAGGTGTTCCATGTATTTTCGGCGTTCTCACTTGCGATACGCTTGAGCAGGCGATTGATCGTGCAGGTACAAAAATGGGCAATGCTGGTCGCTCTGCAATGATGACTGCTGTTGAGATGGCTAACCTTCTTAAAAAAATTAAGTAACTTCTCAAATCCTATTGATGCATTTCCTCGACGTATGTGAACTGCTTGCGTTAAGATGTGAATCATATGACTCAAAAACACACGCCCGCATTATCATCAAACTTAAGTAGTACAACTGTTTACAAATATAACTGACTGCGTAAGTATGCAGTCAATGGATAAATAGACTGATGTCAAAGCAACGTAACACACGAAGACTTGCCATGCAGGTCCTCTACCAGATCGACGTCACCGGCGAACTCGACCGCGACGAGATCCTCAGCAACATTGACAACGAGTTTGATACGCCAGATGTCTGTGCAAAAGCTGTAGATATGGCGCTTCATGCTTGGATTACACACGGCACCTCCGACGAGCAGATCGGCCTACTCGCTCCTGATTGGCCAACCTATCGTCAACCACCAGTTGACCGCGCGATCCTGCGTCTTGCCTACTATGAAATCTCTTCTGGGCACACGCCACCCAAAGTTGCGATCAACGAAGCAGTTGAACTTGCGAAGAACTTTGCTTCTGAAAACTCACCAGCTTTCATTAATGGTGTTCTCGACAAGCTAGCAAAGAAGGTCAAGCCACGTCGCCAAGCGCCGCCAGTAAACGAAGATCTTCAAGATGCTTCGGATTGGTTGAAAGATGCAAAAGAAAGCGACTAACTATAAGTTAGTTTTTAATGAAAACACAACCCTGTTACACACAGGGTTTTATCTTGCGCACATGCAAAGCTGAATGAGTCGCCCCTTCTTCATTTGTGTGCATTTAGGTATACTACATCTCAATGAAATTGTTACCGTAAGGGGTCATAATGGACAGCCGCCGAATTAGTACAGTTGCCCTCACTGCAGCCATTATTTCTGCTTCTGCTTGTTTTTATGCACAAAAATCTCATGCAGCAGAACATAAGCGAATACTTCCGCCTTTTTCAATTCTTCAAAGTGCTAGTAAAGCCAAAATAAACGGTATTATTTGCGTGACAGCCAATCCTGTACAAATGGAGCGGGTTGACTTTGAAATCGATCTAAGCGCTGATTATAAGAACCCATTTGACCCTGATGATATTTCTGTGGATGCGGTGTTTACTCATGAATCGGGTGAAACTTTTGATGTTCCAGCTTTCTTTTTTGCAGGATATACGCATCAATCTATTCAAAAGAATGAAGACTATAACTACACAGGCAATCATGGGTGGCGACTTCGGTTTCGCCCTCCACTAGCAGGTCAATATGTGCTCAAGGTAAAGATCAGTGATAATGGTCAAAGTGATATTTTTGAAAATCATCATTTTGTTGTGACCCCTAAAATATCCAAAGGTTTTGTTCGTGTTGATCCAGTCAATCCGCTTACGTTCTCGTTTGATGATGGGTCGCCTTATGTTCCCATCGGCATGAATGTTTGTTGGCCTGGCTGGGGCGGTATTTTTAGTTACAACCGTTTTTGGCAAAAGCTCTCCGACAACGGTGGCAACTATGCACGCATCTGGATTGCGCCATCCTTCAATCCGCTTTCTCTTGAACGTCCACCAGAAACCGTCCGTCCAACAACTGGTCCGGGAAAGATCGATCAGCTTGCCTCATCGAGAATCGATTTCCTACTTGATGAAGCAGAAATGCGTGGCATCTATTTGATGCTTTGCTTTGAATCGTTCAACTCGCTTAACATCGATAATAACTCAAACAGTCATTGGGCAGCCTTTGCATACAACAAGCAAAATCAAGGGCCGCTTGAATCGCCGACTGAATTCTGGACGAACTTTGAAGCTGATAAATTGTTTAAAGCACGTGTTCGCTACATCGTTGCGCGATTTGGTCACTCCTCCAATGTCTTTGCTTGGGAATTTTGGAACGAAGTTGAGTACACCAATAAATGGGATGAGCATCAGCAGCAATCACGTGATTGGCATGAAAAGATGTCTACATATTTGCGAAACATTGATGCATATAATCATTTGATTACGACCAGCGCACGTGAAGGAGCACATTATGCGTTACCGAATATCGATTTTATCCAAACACATAGTTACCACAGCAAAACGATCGCGGATACAGCTCGGGGTGTATCGAAATATCTAGTAAAGAAATTCAACAAACCACATCTAATGGGAGAGATGGGGATCTCGAATTCGCCTACAGACACTAAGCTTGATGATAAAGGTATACATTTTCACAACATGATTTGGTCGGGCTTATTTACCGCAACACCTTCATCGGCTATGACATGGTGGTGGGACAGCTATATCGAGCCACTGAATCTGTGGCATCATCTCAAGCCTGCGTCCCATTTCATGGAAGATGTTCCTGTGAATACCGCAGGCAGCTACTCACTTACTTCGAATGGTATTAGTTTTACATCACCACTTTCAAATCTACAGCCAATACTTGTGCCTCTTCAAGGTGGATATAGATTATGGATACCTTCTCCAGCAAATCAGCCAACAACAGTACATGTTTCCAAAGAAAAGATTGAAGGTGCAGAGTATCTTGCAGGTGTACTTCACGGCTCTCTCGGCAAGCCAGAATTCTTTAATCCACTGACAATCAACATAAACTACGAACTTAATGGATCGTTCACTGTCAACGCAGGCAATGTTTCAGGTTGGGGTGGTGCTAAATTAAAAGTCTATCTTGATGATAGACTGCTTATTGATGAATATTTCTTCGATGAAGATGGGAATGAGAGCACAAAGACGATTACAAAGTATGCAGGTCGCTATACGATTCCAGTCCTTAAAGGTGAGCATCAAATCAAAGTGCTGAATGATGGCGCAGATTGGGTGATGGTTGATTATGAGTTCGATTCGCCTTGGTATCGTGATACACCATGGCTGGAAATATATGGCCGTGTCTATCCAAATGCTGAAAAAAGCCAACCCGTTGTCACCGGTTGGCTTCGTAATATCGATTCATCATGGTCGCACTATGTCCGTAAGCACCCAATACAAAAACTTGAGCCAACCACGATCACGCTTTCTAACATACCTAAAGGGACATACGAACTTCAAATTTTCGATACGCTCACAAGTGAAGCCACAAGTCTAGGTTCCTTTGATTCTGAGTCGGGTTCATTGAAGATAATGGTGCCTGCAATCGAATCGGATCTTGCGTTCAAGCTCTACAAGACCACTCTGGTAACAGGTCGCTGAGATAGCATTGCACAGATAATCCACACTCAAATAACAGTTACGCAGCTAAGTTTGTGGTAACGTGATACGTGTGCAAAATTAGGTAATCCGATAGAGAAAAACTATCATTTTGCCTGTTACCCTAAATTCTAGTTTGAGGAAACTGTTCTTCTGAGACTTTTAAGTGTTATATAACAATAGGCTTTTTAAGAACTTAGCGATATATAATGCGCAATTATTTTCAATATCTCATTTGATCATATAGTCAACTTAAACCAGACCTATAAGTCCTGTATAATAGTGAAATATGCGGTTTTTCGGCAACGTCCGAACCGTATATCATGGGCGTTTAAAACCCCGCTGATGCAGCTTCTTCTATGAAAGAGCATCGGATAGTTTCGCTTAATTGCCGACACATCCATCGTCGACAAGAAGCCATCCTGCCAGCTATGCCCATCAAAAAGTAAATATCAGTTGAAAGGCTTATATAACATGACCGGCGACTTCGAACTCGTAAAACTCGAAAACGGCAAACGCACCGTCAGTGAAAATTTTGCAGACATCTTCGCTGACTGGAGCGAAGGTAAGGAATGCTTCCTTTTTGTCACTCCGCACGATGATGACGCGATTCTCGGCGGCGGTCTCATGCTCGACATGGCTATCGCTAAAGATGTTCCAGTTTACATTCTCTGCGTTACCGACGGTTCTGCAGGCTACTGCACGATGGAAGAAAAAGATAATATCGCGGAAGTTCGTGCTAAAGAAACATACGATTGCTATGAAGCCATGGGTGTTCCGACCGACAACATCGTCTGGATGGGTTTCCCTGATTGTCAGCTTTCAGAATACCTCGGTCGCCGTGCAGCTAAGCCAGGTGATCCTTCACCTATTCAAGGTTTCACAGGTCTTGTTAACTCATTTGTCTACAACCTTCGAAAGATCAGACCAACACGCGTCTTTCTTCCGACCAACGCAGACCTCCATCCAGACCACCGTTTCACGCACTCAGAACTCCTCATTTCGCTCTTCCATGCAATGGGTGGCATCTGGCCAGAACTTGGCGAAGCGCTGCCTAAGCTTCCAAACGTCTACGAACTCGGCGTCTATTGCGACTTCCCTGAACCACCACAAATTCAGCTCAAGTCCACTCCAGAACGTCTCGAATCCAAAGTCAACGGCATTCTTAAGTTCGTCTCACAAACTCAAATCAAAGCACTCATCGAAAACGTCAGAAAGTCAGGCCCTTACGAGTACTACCGCGACCTTCAGTTCGCTCTTTACTCACCTGATACCTACCACGAACGTTTCGCTGAAAAATAAACAGAATTTTACCGAAGTTCGCCCTAATCGGCTAACTTCGGCTTCTTTACTTAAAGTAGACAGTCACGCCCTCATGCGGCATCCTACAAACATGCAAATCATTGCATAATTTAAGTAAAAACCGCTGCGGTTTGGCAGCACATAAAAAAGCAAACTACCTAACTGAAGGTTAGACAATGTCCAAAGACGTACTCTATCTCGGCGACACAGCTTATACACAGCAAGCTTCATACCTTTGTGGCATCATGACCCACTACGGTATCTCTTTCGACTACATCCCTTCAGACGCATCACCCTCCGACGCACAAATCGCTGATGATTACAAACTCATCATCCTCAGCGATTACCCATCAAACATGCTCTCCGAAACGCAGATCCAAACCATCGTCGAAAAAACAAAACAGGGCAGAGGCCTCCTCATGATCGGCGGCTGGGAAACATACGTTGGCCTTGGTGGTGATTATCATAAAACACCACTGGCTGAAGTACTTCCTGTCATCATGCAGGATTCCGACGACCGCCGTAATAACTATTGGCCATGCTTCGTTGACAAACAAACCGATCACCCAATCCTCGCCGACCTTCCGTTCGACACCAACGTAACAACTGTCGGAGGTTTCAACGCTTTTACGCCAAAGCCTGATGCAACTGTTCTGCTCAAAGCAAACATGAACGACGCATCCAAAAACGCAGACGGTTCGTTCTCGCTCGTTCACAAAGACTCAATACCCCTGCTCGTCGTCGGCACCTTCGGTAACGCAAACGTCGCTTGCTTCGCTTCCGACGTCGCACCACACTGGGTCGGCCCACTAGTCGATTGGGGTGACAAACGTCTCCCCGCACAAGCCCCAGACTGTGAATCCATCGAAGTTGGCAACTGGTACGCTCAGTACTTTGCCAACCTTGTTCAATGGACCGCAAAAACCCTGTAAAGCAAGAAAAAAACCACTGCATCAAATAATGCAGTTTGTACGGTAAATATACACAAACAATCACTCGCTTATACTGAGAGGTGAATACAGTGCTTAAAGGTAACGCTCTCGTCGGTCAGTCCGGCGGCCCAACTTCCGTCATCAACTCCTCTGTTGCTGGTGTCGTTCAGACCGCACAAGGCGTTGAGCAAATTGAAAACATCTTCGGCATGCGCTACGGCATCGAAGGTCTCATGCAAGACAACGTCTTTGACTTCGGCGCTGAAACTGCTGAAGCAATCGAAGGTCTTCGTTCAACACCTTCATCAGCTTGTGGCTCTTGCCGCTACAAACTCAAAGATGAAGATTTGCCACTCGTCCTTGAAAAGCTCAAAAAGTTTAATATCCGTTACTTCTTCCTCATCGGCGGCAACGACACAATGGACACCGTCCATCGCGTCGAAGCATACGCTCAATCACAAGGCTACGACATGATCGGTGTCGGTATTCCTAAGACAGTCGACAACGACCTCTTCGGTACAGACCACACACCAGGTTACGCTTCAGCCGCCAAGTACATGGCTCTTTCAGTTCTTCAAGCTGGCGTTCTCACACGTGACATGCAGAAGGTCGACCAGTTCGTCGTCTTCCAGTGCATCGGTCGTGAAGCAGGTTGGCTCCCAGCTGCTTGTTCACTCGCAAAAGAATGTGACGGCGACGCACCACACATCACCCTCTTTCCAGAGCACGCTTTCGATAAAGCGAAGTTCCTCGCGAAGGTTAAAGAAGTTTACGACAAGTACGGTTTCGTCTCCGTCGTCTGCGGCGAAGGCATCACTTACGCTGATGGAACACCTGTTTCAGCTTCTGAAACACGCGATAAATTCAACAACGTTGAATTTGGCGCAATGGGTGGTTCAGCTGTCGCAACCGTCCTTCACAAGATGATTGCTGACGAATTTGGCTTCCGTGGCGAATTCCAAGTTACCGAATCACTCCCAATGTGTGCTGCTGACCGTGGCGTTCCACAGGACTTCGAAGACGCATACCAATGCGGCGTCAAAGCTGTTGAACTCGCCGCCGCAGGCACCACCGGTGTCATGGTTTCCATGGTCCGTGAAGAAGGTTCAGCAACTTCGTCATTCGAAACAGCACCGCTTTGCGACGTCGCTGTTCGTGCGAAGCCAATGCCGAAAAGCTTCTTCACAGAAGACGGCTTCGGCGTGACTGAAGAATACTTCAAGTACGTAAAACCACTCATCGGTGACTTGCCAAAATACACTAAGTTGGCTTACAAAACCGTTGAAATGTAATTAACAAAAATAATCACGTTGGCTTGACCCACGCGTCAGGCCAACGTTTTCCTAATTAATAAACATTAATTAAAAACTGGATGTACAAATGAAACTTTCAGAAGAAAAATACGCAAAGTTCGCTCTCTGTAAAGAGATGCTCGAAACAGTTGAAGTCGTCAAGAACTTCAAAGTAGATGGTATCGAAGAAGTCGTCGAAGACCTCAAGAAGACTGGTAAGCTCTTCCTCACAGGCGAAGGTTCATCACGTATTTTCCCAGCGAAAAACGCAATGACCAATGCTTTCCGTCACGGCCTCGATCTCGACATCGCGACCGAAGGTGGCTGCCAAGCTTACGAATACGATCTTGCTAAGAAGACCGTTTTCGGCGCTTCAAACTCAGGTGCTACCAAAGAGCTCATCGCTCTCTTTACCAAGCTCAAAGGTGAAGGCAAAGAAAATCTCTTCTCAATGACCGCTAACACCGACACCAAAGTCGAATCACTCTCCAAGAAGTGCTTCGTTCTTAACTGTGGTGGTGAAGATGCAGTCGCAGCAACTAAGTCAGTTGCAGAGCAAGCGCTTCTTTATCAAGCCATGCTCGTGAAGCTCGCAGGCGAAGAAACTCCTGCTGAAGCACTTGCTGATCTCGCAGCTAAGATCGAAAAAGTCCTCACCATGGAAATCGATCCAGCCATCACTGAGAAGATCGCTAACGCTGGCACAATCTACTTCGCAGGTCGCAACGACGGCGTCGCAGAAGAGCTCACACTCAAGACAAACGAAATCACTCGTAAGAAGTCTGACTACCTCGAAGGCACTTATGCTGTTCACGGCATCGAAGAAGTTATGAACGCTGATGACGTTGTCATCCTCGTTGATCCATTCGAAACTGAACTCGAAAAGATCAAGCAGACTCTCGCTGAAGGCGTTGGCCTCACCGTCGTCGCAATTTCCTCTAAGGAAACCATCTTCCCAACGATCACCATCCCAGAAGCAGGTTGCCTCTCAGGCTACGTAAACCTCGCAGCTGGTTGGAACATCCTCGTTGAAGTCGGCATCGCGCTCAGCATCGACCTCGACAAGCCAACACGTGCTCGTAAAGTTGGTAACGCTTTTGAAGGTTGATACCTAAAAACCCTCAAAGCTCCATCTATTGTTAATTCAAATTCACAATAGATGGTAGTACTAAAAAATAAAAAAGAAGGCTGCTCTTGCGAGAAGCCTTCTTTTTATATAACTTATTTTAATTTTACTTAGATTCAAACACTCGCAATTCAACCAAGTGCATGCTCGGATTCGAACTGTTATATAGCATCGTAATTTTCACATACCTCGCATCAATTGGATCAAACCGATGATCTCTCCCCCGCGGCGTCTCAAGTTTCGTATTCTGACTCATATCCGCAACCACGTTCCAAGTCTCACCATCAGCCGATACTTCAACCTTATATTGATAATATCGATTGCCGCCCCAGTACGGATACACATGCACGCGATCAATTGTTTTCACTTCTTCAAGGTCAACTTCTAACCATTGCGGAGCGGGCGGGCCAACCCACCAAGAACTCGTCAAACTATGAGCATTCCCATCCACCGCCAACTGTGCGGGATGTGATCCCTCAATACCAGAGATCGTCACAGGCTTGCCAACCGCAATTCCGACAATCTCTTTTCCATACAACTGATTAAACGCAGCTTCACGTCCTTTCTCATCCAACCATGCAGGCGTTGTTACTTCCATCAATTCCCCGCCCTCTTTTACAAACGCTTCCGCCTTATCACGATACGTTTGTTTATAAGCATCAATCGTTTTCTGGTAATTCAATACAACTGACTCATCCACATCCCACTTGAATACAACCTTCTTCACATTCGCAGGCAGCACAACCTTATCGCCTAACACACGAATAGGAGCACAATCCGCAGTCACGCTTTTCAGCTTCGCAGCAAACGGCACGTGCATCACCACATTCCGTGGCTCAGTATGCCAATCCCCATTAATCAAAACCTCAGCCCCATCCTCTTTAAACGTATACTCAAACGACACCGGCCCACACTCAGTTCCAGCGTCCTTAAACACAAGCTTCTGACCCGCTTTGATCCACTCCGGCGACAACACCGCACCAATATGAATATCACGTTGTCCAATCCCACCTTCGCCGCCTCGTTCATGAATCAGCATGTTTCGTAGCATCAAATTAAACATCGCCGAACCCCAGCCATGCGGCGGATAATTCACAAACGCATCTCGACCACTCCAAGGCTCAACATTCCATTCAAACATTTCCCATGCTGAACCCATATGCGCCATGATCGCATAAAAATGTTCAAGCGTTTCTAATTGCTCATCTCGGAAGATATGACTCTGAGCTTCCTTCACCGTCAGATAATGGTGAATCGTACCCATGTACGTCATCACACCTTCATCAAACTTTTCAGCATGCATCTTCGCAAGCGTCGCCTCCACATGTTTATCCCAAGGCTTCATCACTTCTGCAGGAAACACACCAATCAGGTTCCCCCAATCCTGTCCACCCTCAGCATCAAGCCCCGGCGTCAACGCACCATCAGGACCACTCTTCTTTTCAATCGCAACCATCAATGCGTCATACAAACGCTTATATTCAGCTTCAAAAACCTTCGCGTCTTTATCTTCGCCCAACCAGTTCGCAACTCGCCACGCACTACGAATACCAAGCAGCGCCCAGAAGTTATGTCCTGTAAAGTGACCACGAATCGCTTCATTATCCCCCACATCCGTAAACGGCATCAGCCCAAACTCATCCTCCGCACTCACCTTCTTTAACCATCCCAACGCAGGCATAAACATCGGATAGATTTCTTTTGCATATTCTTTGTCCCCCGTCACAATCGCATGATTGCCCAGCACATAAAGTGCCTGCCCAAACCCATCTAACTGATTCGCATACGTATAGAACAGCCCATTCTCGCCCTGATACTCCGGCATCACCTCCAATAACTTGCGTGCAATATCGTGATACCCCCACACATCATCGTTATGAATAATGTAAGCCGCATCACGTAACCAGAATCCCTTGTACTGGAACTTGTTTACGCCCTGCAACCACTTCCCGTTATCCTTCGGATACACCGCCTGCCACGTATACATCAGATTCGTCATACGAGCATCATTGACTGTTTTTTCAGGGATAGAAACCTCAGCCCCCTGATCCTTCAACCCATTCCAATACGCAATCGTTCGCTCTTTATAACCATCATAATTAGCGACTTCCACCGCCTTAATCAATTCGACCTCATCCAGCCCGATCGGCTCCAGTGGCATCTTAAATGTTGCACTCACTGATTCCTCAACCTTTAACTCACCTTCATACTTCTTCACCCCCACCGGCGTATCTTCTAACACGCGCTTAGCCTTACCGCGAAACACCCCGTCATACCTATCCCCCAGCACCGCTTCCTTCTTGCCCGCCTCATCAAAGAAGTACACAACCTTATCACCACGCACCAGATAATTATCTGTCATCTCGTACGACCAGTTCACATCAAACCACCCCTGATTCATCTCAACAATCCGATGGTCCCCCGTATTAAATCGGCACCCCGCCGCAAACCCATAAGGTTTCACCTCATCCGAAACATTCTTCGCCGTCATTTTCGCAAACACAACAGCCTTCGACTCCGGCTTCCCATCCAGCGTCATATAGAACGCTTCCACCTCATATTCTACCCCATCCTTCACCTGCACCATACTCACGATTGGCATCCATCCGTCTAATAATCGCTTAGACCGATTCATCACCGCGTCATAATCCAACCCATACGCAAAACACAACTCCGCCCACCCCGTATACAGCGACCCATCAAACGTTATCTGACACGCACGCTGCGTCCCCATCATCGACAAGCTCGTCGAGCTCTTCGCTAGATAACAAAACTGTCCCGACTCATCGATCGCCGGATC
Organism: Planctomycetota bacterium; assembly: GCA_016350165.1. GTDB lineage: Bacteria > Planctomycetota > Phycisphaerae > Phycisphaerales > Phycisphaeraceae > Poriferisphaera. The sequence goes on from CP066225.1 coordinate 3,043,896, forward strand.
CACCATCACTTTCGCTTTTTCAGCATTCACCACACCACTTGTAAGCAAACCAATTAATACACTTAACAGCAAGACACAATGACGCATTGAGTAGACCTCTTCATAATCAATACACACCACATAAATCGCAGCTTCCATTTCGCTGCACACGTTTGACCTCACTGTTCTTCGATCTTACAAAATTTGCCTGCGCGTTTACGATCACATTTTCGCTGCTGTCGATAATGTATAACTCTGTCAGAATAGTTAAAATTCGCCTCTCGCTTATTCATATTGCAATAGACACTCAATCGTGATCAGTTTATGATTTGCATATATTGAGCAAAAGTTGCTCTATTTGATACATACTAGATACCTGTTCATTTTCTACAATGAACGATCTGTAACTTAGGCAACGAGACAAACCATGACTTTTCCAAACGACTTTCTCTGGGGCGCCGCTACCAGTGCATACCAAATCGAAGGCGCATGGAACGCCGATGGCAAAGGTGAATCCGTCTGGGATGATTTCTGTCATACTCCTGGCAATGTTAAAAACAATCACACCGGCGACGTAGCTTGCGATCATTATCATCGCTATCAAGAAGACGTCGACCATATGCAATACATTGGTCTCAAAGGCTATCGGTTCTCACTCAACTGGACACGCATTCTCCCCAACGGCATCGGTCATATCAACCAAGCTGGCCTCGACTTCTATAGCCGACTTATCGACTCGCTGCTCTCAGCTGACATTGATCCATGCGTCACCCTCTTTCACTGGGAATACCCACGTGCTCTTCAACAACTTGGCGGATGGCTCAATCCCGACAGTTCAAAATGGTTTGCAGAATACACAACAATCGTTGTCGATCATCTTTCCGATCGTGTTGAAAAATGGATGACACTTAACGAACCTCAATGTTTCATTGGCCGTGCGCATTTCCAAGGCCTCGACGCTCCCGGTTTAAAACTCCCTATGAGAGATGCTCTTTTAGTATGTCACAACTCACTCCTCGCTCATGGCCGTGCAGCCAAAGTCATCCGCGACAACGCTAAGAAATCCCCACTCATTGGCTGGGCTCCCGTTGGTGTAAACCGAATTCCCGCCATCGAAGACGAAGCCCACATCAACGCTGCTCGCACCCTCATGATGAAAGCTGTCATTAATACAAACGATCCTTTCTGGACCAACACATGGTTCAGTGACCCCGCCATTTTGGGCCAATATCCTAAGGATGGCCTCAACCACTACAAGCAACAAATGGATTGGTACGACCCTGACGATATGAAAATCATTTGTCAGCCACTCGACTTCTATGGTGCCAACATCTATTCAGGCTCACTTGTCACAATCGATGAGCAAGGCCAACCACTAGTGCAACCTCCTTCAATTAATAAACCCGTCACTATGTCCAGTTGGGCGGTTGAACCCCGTGCAATGAAATGGGGCGTCAAATTTCTTTATGAACGCTATAAGCTTCCAATCTATATCACCGAAAACGGTCTCAGTAATCCTGACTGGGTTCAATCCGACGGCAAAGTCCATGACCCACAACGTATTGATTTCCTACGGCAATACCTCCTAGCTTTAGAAGAAGCGATTGATGAAGGTGTCGATGTGCGTGGTTATTTCCAATGGTCACTCCTCGACAACTTTGAGTGGATCAATGGCTACTCACATCGTTTTGGCCTCATCTATGTCAACTACGAAACCCAACGACGAATACTCAAAGAATCAGCTCATTGGTACCGTCAAGTCATCCAGCAGAACGCAATTCCTGAGCAACTGGTCAATACAACGTAAATATTGAATAACCACCACCCCCTCTCAAAGCTGCCTCTTGCTAGGCAGCTTTTTGTATTAAAATCAGTCATAAAATTAACACCTAACTCGCAGTTTTGCAGTACTTACAGTATGTATCTAAAGGCAACAAAATTGCACGCCTGAAATTTGTATACATGCCTTCTAGGCGAGATTTTATATTGCGGGTACACAAAGGCAGATAGGCAATAATTGGCTCGAAATCACCCCGTATCCTGTTGGCAACCGAGCAAATGCAATAAGGGAAAATACTATATATAGCACCGTTCTGATGGTGGTTTGGCAGGTTTGAATCGATATGTAGAGTCTATAAGTATCTTTCTAAAAATAAGTTAAATGAATAGTGATATTGGTTACTCAATCTCTTGCCATCTTTTTCTTAGGCACGATCGGCTCGGCAACTGAATTTTTCAATTGACATAGGTTAATGATAGGATAAATTGAGGCAATAGTTGCTCAAATTCGTTTCTCAGCAATCTCGTAGGAGGTTCCGTCTCAGGCGATGTCGCCACGCTGGTACACACGAATACCTCATTTCAATTGTGTTGTTCTGATTCGTTTTCTTAAAGATGCCTAATGCGATCAGCATCGGTCGATGTTGTTCTGTCATCTATGCTGTGATCCAACCGGGATATTTCTTTGACATGAAAGCTAAGCACACCCTTAATAACGCTTTTACACTAATCGAACTTTTGGTTGTCATTTCCATTATCGCCCTTCTTATTGGTATCCTTCTCCCCGCTCTAGGAGCCGCTCGACGTACTGCCAGGCTCATGGCTTGCAATACCAACGTACGCTCAATATCACTCGGCTTTGTAATGTACGCGCAAGACAACAACGGTATCTATCCTGTTACCGATTACGACAAATACTACAAAGACTTTGCAAACTACCACCTCGAAACCGCTCTAAAAGGCTACATCATGAACGCTGAACTCTCAGCATCATGGGCTGATCGTGTTGTTGCAGGAGCAGTTTTCCTATGCCCCTCTTCAGGCATGTATGTAGAAGATGAAGGATCATCGCCCGGCTATCGTGCTGATGGTGGTGGATACCCAACCGGTTCAGCCGCTTCGCGATGGAACAACTCTTATTACGGCCTCTTCTATCACTGGTCACGCTCACAATACAACGCCAGTCATCCCGATAGATACCAACCACAAGTTTGGCGTGAAGAATACTTCTCCCGACCAACTGGCGTGCCTATCCAATTCTGCTCTACTTCAAATGCCACCGTACCAGATCAAGTCGCTGGTCACTCTTGGCATGGTGCAGACGGTGAATTCGGCAGACCCACAGCATTCATCGATGGGCACACACGTACATTAACCCAGAAAAAATACACAAATCTCTCACAAATACTTTTTAGTGCAAACGCTCAATTCGAAGGCCAGCCTGCTCATGCATGGGTGGATAAAAACTATAGCTTCGCACAAGCTCGTGATTACCAAATCGACGAGTATTGATTAGTAAAACTATGTATCACTAACACTGCATCAAATATATTAATCTAATCATCAGATAGAGAATTATTTCGAAATAATGGAGGATATTTTATGAAACGCACTTTATTCGGTATTACCGCTGCAGTCACGATGACTTTCTCATTCGCGGCTCATTCAAACGCAGCAATGCTTGAGATCATTGAACCGGTCGCAGTAGTCGAACTGGATTACTTCAAAACAACTTACATGTTTGATATCGATGGCCTCACATACACTGAAGGCACTTTCACTGAACCTAACGATCATTTTAATCTCGTTGACCCCAATCAACACCAAGGCTGGTCTCAAGCTAATAACGGTACCCGCTACTCATATGTAGACTTTGGCGAGGATTGGGAATCTATCCGTATCGCTGAAGTATGGTCACTATATAGACCTTTTACCGCCAATCAGGCAGAGGGTGTCGGCCTTTCATCAATGTGGTGGGATGATGACACTGACAAAATTCAGGATGTAGGCGATCCTTCTGTAACTGAATTTGCTCTTGGATCATATGACCTTGTTAACAATTCAAGTGGTCAGCTTTGGCGTCCTGATGTTAAAGTCCCAGCAATTGATGCATTCGCACTCGGTGGGCGATATCTCATGATCAATGGTCAATCAGGTTTCCATGGCCGCATTAATGAAATCGCTTTCGTTGGCTTTGTTCCAGAGCCAGCTTCCATGGTACTTATCTCACTTGGCTCGATTGCTTTGCTTAGCCGTCGACGCCTCGCCTGAATATCAAGTGAGTCAAAACGTTCTCCGCATTAACGTGTCGAGAACGTCTTTATGTTGTTCAAGAGCATCCATTTCGTTTCACGCGATCGCTCACTCGTTCGTTGCGTGCAATCAATATACCCCCGCTGCATATCCCTCCTTTTAACGCAGCAATTTGTCACGCAACTCACACCGCTGGTTGATACTTCTTATTGTGAGGATGGTTATGATTAAAAGATTAGCGACCGCAGCATTGTCATGCCTGCTTCTTCTTGGCATCACGCATGCTCAAGAAAGACCACTCGTTGATGCAGGTGAGCCCTTCGGCCAGCTTCCACTCATTGACGAAATCGACTGCGCAACAGACACCGAACACGAATTCTTTGAAGGCCCTAAAAACGCATCCAAAGTCGTCGAAATCCTTGGCAAACAAGCACGCGTACTTCCACCCGATGGTGAGGCAAAATACTTCGCCTACAGAATCGGCGAAGAAAAAGGTCTACAAGCTCACAAATCATATCTCATCACAGTCGAATACCCCGATGACGCTTCACGTGTCACCATCGTTCAAGTTCGTGGCGCAGAAACAACACGTGGCTTCACCACCGGCAAATGTCTCAGTGATACACTCTTCAATTACACTGAGAACCGCTACGAATCACTCGATTTTCCGCTTACAAACAAATGGCATAATTGGACGCTTCTCTTTAATCTCCACGAAAAATATGCAGGGATCAAACTACCACGTGGCTCAGCTGGCGCACGTCTTGAAGAACCTGAGGAAGGATTCATTGTTGTAATCACACAAAGTGATTTTCGTAACGTCGCACTATCGGAAGGTGCAGCCGTTGCAAAGATCAGGCTCTTCGAAGTACCTAATCAATCCAAGTTCTTTGTTGATCTTAAACTTCCACCTGAAGACTTGCCAAAACGCCATATCTTTTATCGTGAAGAAATGGCTGACGGCCCCATTCATTCAAAAAACTTAGCACAACGCGGTGTACGCAATACAGAAGATTGGTACGAACACAAAGTTTGGACAAACAAATTCCTCGGCATCAACACATTTACAAAAGACCTTCTCGAATTTGGCCACAATCAAGGTTTCGACCCCGCTAACTATGGTGGCTCTGATTGGTATATCGTTGGTGATAAAACACGCTGGGGTAAGATCATCAACATGCTTAAGAAGTATGATCAAGACATTCTCCCATACTACGAATACGCGGGTGCATCAGGAGAACCCAACGGCCTCGGTAAACGCAAACTCTCAAAACCTTTTAAAGGCGGCGATAACTACACGCGTATCACTTGGTCAGAAAAAATGAACGCTGATGTGACACTCGACGAAACGCTCGAAGATGCGAAGAAGCTCCTCAATGCAACCATTACTGATTATCATGGCCAAGGCGTCAACTTTATTGGTGCATGGTTCCGCCAACGCCCATCACATATGCCCGTCAGTTTTTCAAAAGCTGCGATCAAAGAATTCAACGCAGACACTAAGCCAGAACGTAAAGTAAGAAAGAGTTCATTAGCAAACAGTGATGAGTTGATGCAAAAGTATTACAAATGGTGGTTTGAGGAACGTAAGGAATTCCTTTCAAATTTACGTGACCACCTCCGCGATAAAGGTGTCAAAGATGCTGCAATCCTGATGACATCCGAATGCAGTGAACCTGGCCGCTTTATCCCCGGTCCCGGGAAAAAGATGGTTACGGATGATGTCAAAGTTTGGGGTCCCATCATGCAACTTGAAGGGCATCACAAGTGGACAAAAATCCTTGATATCAATGATGTTGTGACAAAAGATCTACATGCAGCCGCTCTCACATCCTGGCGACCAGACGACAGTTCATCTGAGTGGACTCACTCCGATCCAATCGCTGACCCACGGAATTACACGGATACTGAAGGCATCCATATGACCATGTCATATAAACAGATGTATACCGTAGCGAGTAAGAAGCCTTTTGATTTGTTCAGAACCAAATCAGGTGTCGCAGCGATTCGACACAATCCACTCAATGAAACAACGCAGAACAAAGAACTCGGCTATTTTGTGACAGATATGGAACGTCATGGCCCATATGCAGTCATGCCTGAAGTTATGGCTCTCGCCAACGGAGACCCACGTTATCTCGGCACACTTTCAGCTGCGACATACAACCGTGGTTTCCCAGTCTATGTTCGTAATTTCAATATGAACTTCTTGGCGCTTCCAGCTGTTCCAAGTGAAATCATCAGTGCCGCGTCTAATAAAGATATTGTTGTTCGTGAATATAAAACTGACAATCATGGTACATGGTACGCGGTTATCAACACAAGCATGAATGATCGTGAAGCTGTTACTGTGAGTTTTTCAGCTACAGGTAAGATCACGCATGCAGCCACGGGTGAAGCCGCGAAAGCCGCAGGGCAGTCCGTCACATTGGATCTGTACCCATATCAAGTTATCAGTTTCCATGTGAAATGAAGATTGACTGAATTAGTTCTATTTAACGATTAGATAATGTAGTGTTATAGGTTTGTTAAGCAGCCATTCTTTCGGATGGCTGCTTATTATGTGTTTTTTTATTCAATAGTGATAGAATAATTTTCATCCAGTCTATCCGAGTCATAGGCCTTATCGCAGGTCGCCTTCTCCCGTAAATCCTCAAGCACATGCGCATCATATGTTGCTTCAACCAATTTCACTTTATGCGGGTTAGCGATGCATGTGTACACGGCAAAAGGAATATCTTCAGCGTCGCTAAGATCCATGATATTCATACCTTTACTGCATTTGGTCGTATCAAACTCATCGCCCTTTTTAGCTGAAGCGAAGCTACCGTCAATTCAACCTTTATCAAAATCAATGATGTCGCGGTTGCGCAGATCTTCATCCAAGATGATTAAGACTTTTTTAGATAAGCCATTTTGTGACCATTCCAGAACACTTTTGTGGCAGGTATTTCGTGGTGAATAACGCTCGAGCGGATTTCTCCATGGTGTTCCGGCTCGTAAGATCGAAAGTATGTTATTGATCATATCAAGCAGGTTATGTGCGAGTTGGCTTTGTTTGCTGGGTTCGTTTTTTTGCACAGGATGGCAAGGTGAAAATAGTTTCCTTTGGTCATCTGTAAGATTCATAAACCTATCATGGATGCCCTCTAGCAAAGCGCAAGAGCATGCATTAGGTTTTGGGGATAGCTTCTAATTGAGATTGTCATGTTGATATTAACCGTATCCATAATAAATGTAATTGAGACGTTAAAGTACCAATTTTTAGATTTGTCCCAATGAATTTCATGAATATGGGGGTATTTTTGTCTGGAACTACACTTATTTCATGTCACATGATTGGTGCTGCGGAAGCAATATTTACAATATTCTTTGCTTGTTATTGAGCATATTTTTTGCTCTCCTCGCTATGTTTGGCAGCTTTGTATGGATTGCAATATTAAATGAACAGCATAGCAATCAATGTAATACATGTATGCCAGTATCCAATTAGATCAACGTTGAGAACTCGGTAAGTAGCACATTGTGATGTGTGCATAAACAAGCATCAGTCGTTGTCGACTGGTGTCTAGGGACAGGTGACGAGATTTGAACTCACGACATTTACGTTGGTAATGAGATGGGCGTTGGCTAAGTGTTTATTATATAGAATCTTATGTTCGGTTGGATGGCCAAAATGATGAGGGCGGGGCAGGGGTGGCGGTATGTTTGGGGTGAGTGACGCATGTGCGTGAAGTGGAATCGCATATGCGAGATATTAACGTAGCAGTCGAAGCGATAAAGCGGTAAACTGCAGCGGGTTGTGTGAATTTGGGATAGGTAGGAATTAATAGAGTTGTAAAGAGCGTAGGAGGAGGACTTGGCTGGATGGCCGATTGTATCGAATGTGGGGGAAGCCAAGAGTAGTTTTGGGATAATTTGCGAGGTTGAAGAGGAGTTAGCGACGTCGGTAGACGAAGACAAGGATGAGGTGCAGGGCGTTGATAAAAAGATAATAGCTCGGTTGTTACAAGCGAGCAAGAGGTGAGAGACCTGAGAAACATACGAATAGGCAGATATGACGGATAGCAGGTGCTCTGCGATTGAGCGGTAGTAATTGTATTAAACTCTATGTTAAGTGTTGTCAGGTAAAAACAAAAAAAGGTACAGAATTAATAATGGTAATTGATAAGTAATTTGTTAACTATTTAATAATTATATAGAGCAAAGCAGAGTTATTATTAGTTAATAAATTGTTTGTAATTTGCCTAAATCGAGCAGTATTGCACAATAATATCGTTTAGGAGGCGAAAGACAATTATACTGGGAGGAGTATTAAATAATACAAAGTATAATCGTAACATGTCATTTGTCGTGGTAAATAGCCGTGTATATTTGTTGATAATTTGAAATTAAATTGATATGAAAAAGCAAATACTTCAAAAAATTGAAGATAAAAGTTACATTGTAGGTATCCTTGGCCTTGGTTATGTCGGTTTGCCGTTGGCAAAGGCTTTTTTTGAGGCAGGTTTTACAGTTTTGGGTTTTGATGTTGACCCCAAGAAGGTGGAGATGTTGAACAAGGGTGAGAACTACCTGAAGCATTTGGGTGATGACTACGTTGAAGAGATGGCGAAGTCAGACCGCTTCAAACCTTATTCAGATTTCGAGCAACTTGATAAACCAGACTCACTGATTGCATGCGTACCAACGCCGTTGGGTAAGCACTTGGATCCAGATTTGAGTTATGTTGAGTCGACCACTGAAGCGATTGCAAAGAAATTGCGTTCGGGTCAGTTGGTGACACTTGAATCAACGACCTATCCGGGTACGACTCGTGATGTGATGTTGCCGAAGCTTGAAGCGACGGGTTTGAAGTGCGGTAAGGATTTCCATCTGGCATACAGTCCAGAGCGTGAGGATCCGGGTCGTAAATCACACAACACGCAGACGATTCCAAAGTTGGTTGGCGGCATTGATGACGACAGCTGTGAGATTGCAGTTGCGTTATATAAGCATGCGATTTCAGAAATCATTCCAGTTTCCTCTGCGGAAGTAGCTGAGTCAGCGAAACTGCTTGAGAACATTTACCGTGCAGTGAACATTGCGATGGTGAATGAGATGAAGGTTGTGCTTGACCGCATGAATATTGATGTATGGGAAGTTGTTGATGCAGCAGCGACGAAGCCGTTTGGATTCCAGGCGTTTTATCCTGGTCCGGGCTTGGGTGGCCACTGTATTCCGATCGACCCGTTCTATCTGACATGGAAAGCTCGCGAAGTTGGTATTTCGACCCGTTTCATTGAGTTGGCAGGCGAAGTGAACCACAGTATGCCTGACTATGTAGTTGGCAAGACTGTTTGGGGCTTGAATCAAGCTGGCAAGTCGATCAAGGATGCGAAGGTATTGGTTCTTGGTTTGGCATATAAGCCGGATGTTGATGATGTTCGCGAAAGTCCAAGTTTCGAGTTGATCGAGAGATTGGCGAAGCTGGGTGCGAATGTTTCTTATAACGATCCGCATGTTCCAGAGACGCATGAAATGCGTAAGTACAACCTAGGCATGAAGAGCGTGAATATTGATGACATTGAGCAATACGATGTTGTTGTTGTGAGTACGAATCATGCTGCGTACGATTGGGATATGATTGCGGACAAAGCTCAGTTAGTTATTGACAGTCGTGGCGCGATGCGTGGCGTGACTGGTCATGACGATAAGATCATTAAGGCGTAAGTAAAAGAAAAGCAGACTCTGATTGTTCAATCAAATCAGGCAGGAGAAAGTCATATTATGGCACTATGTGATTGGCATGAGCTACACGGTGAAACCTTTGCGGGTAAGAAGGCACTAATTACAGGTGGTGCAGGGTTTATCGGTTCAAACATAAGTGAGGCATTGCTCACTTTGGGAGCTGAGGTTGTTGTCATTGATGATCTTTCAGGTGGCTTAGTTTCGAACTTTGACACGTTTAAGGATCAGTACGAGAAGGAATTCACGTTTATCGAGGGTTCGATTCTCAATGACGACTTGTTAAATCAGGCACTAGAAGGTTGTGATTATGTATTTCATCAAGCAGCCTGGGGGTCAGTACCTCGCAGTGTGACGATGCCGGTTGAATATAACGAGAACAACACGGTTGGAACGCAGAAGTTGTTGCAAGCTGCTGTGGTTCACAAAGTGAAGCGTGTTGTTTTTGCTGCTAGTAGTTCGGCGTATGGCGATAGTGTTAAGCTTCCGAAAGTTGAGGACATGCCAGTAAGGCCGAAGAGTCCTTATGCTGCGAACAAAATCGCGTGTGAAGCATTGATGCGTGCGTATGCGAACTGTTATGAGATTGATACAGCGAGTCTGCGATACTTCAATATTTTTGGTCCACGACAGAATGCGAATTCGGCATATGCTGCGGTGATTGCGGCGTTTGCGAAGGCGTTGGATCAGGATGAACAGCCAATCATCTTTGGTGATGGCGGACAATCGCGTGATTTTACATTTGTCGACAATGCAGTTCATGCAAACTTGTTGGCAGCGTCTGCGAAGAAGGCGATTAATGGCGAAGTGATGAATATTGCGTGTGCGAATCGCATCACGGTGAATCAGTTAGCAACGAATATGGCTTCAATGTGGGGCCAACCTCATATTGAAGCGATCCACAAAGAAGAACGCGCGGGTGATGTCAAGCACTCGTTGGCGGATCTATCATTGGCAGAGGAGTTGATTGGTTATAAGCCACAGGTTGCATTTGAAGAAGGACTAGATGCGACGGTCGCGTGGTACAAGGAAGTATTTGCAGCATCATGAGTATGAGTTGTTGAGTTGACGGTGTCACATACGGTATTAGATGCCCAAGCATATCATGGCAGATAAACTGAATATTCTACATATTACTTATAATTCGAATTTCGATGGTGGTACTCGGTATATTCATGATCTGTCAGAGCAGCTAGTCGCGCGTGGTCACAAGGTCACGATTGCGGGTCGTAAGACGGAATGGAAGTCGCTGTTTGAGAATAAGAATTGGGAATGGCTCGATCTGACGGTGGGCGGGAATATCAAGGAATTGATATCGACGAGTCGTGCGATTGCCAAGTATGTGAAGCGTAACAAAGTCGATGTGATCCATACGCATTATCGTAAGGCGTCGATAGTTGCGAAGTTGGTTCAGCTTCAATGTCGAGTGCCGTTCATATTCACGGTTCATCTGACAGATTTGCCAATGAATGGTATTTGGGGATGGCTGACATTTTGGGGCAATGAGACACACTGCCCGAGTGAGCAAGCGAAAACATGGGTTAAGGATGTCGCGTCGGTCGCAGATGAGCGATTGCATGTCATCCCACACGGTATCGATCCATCGGAGTATCCGGAAGCGACGGCGGAAGAGCAATTGGAAGCGCGTCGTGAACTGAATTTGCCTTTGGATAAGACGATCATTGGTTATGTTGGTCGTTTAGGGCCGGTGAAGAACTCGCAGTGGTTGTTGAAGTTTGCGAAGCATTTTGCTGAGAATGGATTGCCGTTTCATTTGGTTGCGATTGGTGAAGGAACCGAACGCGAGTTGCTTGAAACGAGTATTAAAGAGCAGCAGCTTGAGGATTACTTCACGTTGTTGCCGTTTGGATCGCCGAAGCTTGTGTATTACGGATCGGATCTGATGATCCTGGCATCGAAGCGAGAAGGATTTTCGCTTGTATGCATGGAAGCGATGTGCAGTGGTCGGGCGGTGTTGCGAACGAATACAGCGGGTTGTGATGAAATGATCCGCGAGGGCGAGACGGGATACGTCGTGCCGATTGATTATGAGGTGTTTTTGTCGAAGTTGTTGGAAGTTGCATCTGATTTGGATGAGCTGAAACGGCTGGGCAAGAACGCGGCGGCGCTGGTGAGGAGTGATCTGAGCCAAGCTGTTCAAGTAGACAAGACGGAGAATCTCTATCAATACACTGTAAGCAAGTATGGAAAGTCATACGGTAAGTCTACACGCGATGAATAGTCGCGTTGTGTTGGTTTATGAAAGTGTGATGATCGAGAATTACAAGTTTTTTAGGGATGATTTATGGTATATTGTGGTACCCTGCGACACTATGTAACCGAGTGTTTGGCAAGAGGTTAGAACGTTAAATGCGATTAAAGCCATCCAAAGGTCTTCAGGATTTTGCTGTGACTGTGTTCGCCCGCGGGGGAGCCATGTTTTTCTCATTGGCTACGCAGTCGGTGTTGGCCTGGATGCTTGGGCGGAGTGGTCGTGGTGAATATGCGTTGTGCTTGATCTTCAGTAACTTGTCGAGCGCAATTTTGATTTTGGGGATGGACTGGTCTTGCAATTATTACATATCTTCGAAAAAGATCTCGCTTAATCAGACGGTGTCGATTGCAATCGTGAATGGCTTGGTGATGACGATTTTGGCGTTGGCGTTGTTGCCGATGCTCAAGTTGTTGCCGATCGAGTTTTTCCAAAAGATCGGGTCACTGTCGTATAGCGCGTCGATTGCATGGGCGATCTCGCTGATCGGGTTCTCGTTTGCGGCTCAGATCATGACTGGGTTGAAGTGCTTCACGCACTTGGCGATCTTGTCGTTGTCGAAGGTGTGTTTCACGTTCATCGCAACGGCTGGTTTGTTGTACATGACGGATTTGGAAGTTGCTGCACCGATCTTTGCGGACACGGCGTCGGGATTCCTGAGCGTGTTGTTCGTTCTTATATTCGTTGTTGCCAAGTACAAGTACCGTTTCGAACTGCCAAAGTTTGATGCGGTGCGTCAGTTTATGGGTTACGGAGCACGATTCTTTGGCGGATCATTCGGGATGATTGCGAATACGAGATTGGGCACGATTTTGCTGGCGTTCTATGTCGAGAAAGAGCAGCTTGGTATTTTTGCACAGGCGATGGCGTTTTCGGCGTTGTTTACGACATTAGCGGATATGGCTTGTCGTATTATTCAGCCGCGAGTTGCGAGTAGTGTGAATGGTCGGCCTGAGCTGGTGATTAGTGCTGCTCGAATAATTGGCTTAGTCGTGTTGTCGAGTGGTTGTATTTTTCTCTTGTTTGCGGATTATCTGATTCCGGTGCTATTCTCGCCGGAGTTTACGCCGATGATACCTTTGTTGTTTATCCTTATGCCAGGCATATGGATACGTGTGATCGCGAAGACTTTGTTCCCGTACTTTAATGGGACGAATAGGCCGGGTGTTGTATCGCAAGCGACCATTGTAAATTTGGTTGTGAACTTGGTGTTGTTGATGGTACTGGTTGAGCCTTACGGCTTGGCGGGGGCATCATGGGCGACATCGATTGCTTATTTTGTGAGTTCAGCATTTATTTTCTACAAGATAAACTCATTGACTCATGTCAATTACTTTAAAATCCTGCTACCTCAATATTCTGATGTTGGGGAACTGATGCGACACTTGAATATCAGGCGCAAAGGTGAAAGCAAGGTGAGTGAGGAAATGAGTCATGCAAAGAATTCATAGATTGCGAGAGCAAAAGTAATATTGAATACTTTAATGCATAAGACTGATCACAGTAGACAATGCTTTATTGATGAGAAATCAAAATATCGCGCAAGATTAAGGCAAAGTAAATGATTTTATATTGGTATGCACTTGTTATCGGTTTGATCGCTGTGACTACAATTGCTTTAGGTTTTAGACACCGTAGCAAGACACTTGTCATTTATGCATTAGTATTACCAGCATTTACTAGTTCACCGATTATCACCGCAACACGTGGTTCGGCTGGTGCGATTGTGGCAAGTGACATGACTGGTATATTCTTGGCAATAATGATGTTGTTCTTCTTTCCCAAAGAGTGGAAGAGACCATTCAAGCTTAAATACCAGAACTATGCAATTGCGATATTAGTCTGCATGATGTTGAGTATTTTTGTTACAGGGTTGGCGTATAACTTTAATGCGATTGATGCAGAACAGCAAAGCCGTGTGAATACGGTTTTGGGGATGCCGTTGCCAATCTTGATGGCTTGTTTTAGATTTGTAAAACTATTAACTCTTGCATCATACGTTCTTTTCTTCTTACAAATTGAAGTTGATGAGCGTGTTGTCTCACATGTTATTAAAGCATTTATGGTTGGCGCGATTATCATGGCTGTCTCGTTGATTGTTACTAAGCTGAACATTTATGACATGTCATTAACTCCGAGTGCTTATATGAACCGTGATAATTTCGGTTCTCGTATTCTGGGGACGACAAAATCGATTACAGGTCGATTGCTATCGGTTGGGTTAATTTTATCACTATTGAAATTGTGCGAAGGAAATAAACTTCTATCTTTGGCTGGATTGTCTTCAATCGCACTTGCAATCATCTTGTCGGGTAGTCGTGGGAGTTTGCTTGCAGTTGCAGTCAGCGTGATGTTCATTATTTTGCTTGGACGATCAAGAGGAATGATGATTGGTTTGTTTGGCATCATTATCGTCACTGCTATTGGTTCTTACATCATTGCCACAAATGACGTTATTGCCTACAAGTGGACAATGACGTTTGATCCAGAAAAATTTCAAACTGCATCTGTTCGAACCATTGTTTGGACAGAAACTTTAGCATATTGGTTGAGAAATCCTTTGTCTGTCATTTTAGGGGTAGGTCTTTTTAACTACTCATATGCAAATACTGAAGGCTTTTTCGAAAGTGCTCACAACGATTTCTTGACAATAGTCACTGAACTCGGGATCACCTTTGGGATCATTTACTTTATTATTATTTTCAAGCTTGCTAAGGGTTATTTCAAACAGATTCATACGGTCAGCAAGCATTTACGTTGGCGTTATGTCTGTATTTTCTCGCTATTAATGGGCTTGATTGTTGCAGGCATGTTTGAGCCGACATTGTATTTCACGATTAGTGGTCTCTCATATATTCGTATCATGTTTACATTACTGATTGTTTGCGGCCTCTATCCATTAGATTCCCAGCGCAATAATGCTATTGAGCAAACAACACCTGAACAGCAGCCACCAAACTCGGTTGAAGAAGAGAAGTTTGTAGCTACATGGTGATAATCTAAATTTTGAATAGTAAAGTTAGGTTAGAGGCAGAGGTTCGCCAGAACTTTGTCAACAAACTTATCAACCGTCAGGTTTAATGCAGTTTGGTATCCATTCTGGATGTATTGGCGTCGCAAATCTTGATCGTGACAAATTGTGCTTAATGCTTCTGATAGCTGATCGGAATTTTTGGAATCAATTAGAATTCCATCATGACCATTTGTAACACTTGAAGGAATTCCACCAACATTAGTTGCCACGATTGGTAGTGAGTTTGCACGCGCTTCAACCAATACACGTGGTGTGCCTTCTGAGAGAGTAGGCAGTACGAACACATCACATTCACGTAATATAGACGGGATTTGATCGTATTGGA
The DNA here is from genome assembly GCA_016350165.1 of Planctomycetota bacterium. Taxonomy (GTDB): domain Bacteria; phylum Planctomycetota; class Phycisphaerae; order Phycisphaerales; family Phycisphaeraceae; genus Poriferisphaera. The sequence continues at coordinate 3,059,265 of CP066225.1, forward strand.
TATGACCTCGCCACTCGACTATGTTCTCAAAATCATACTCAGATATGAGCTGATCTAATTTTTCCTGGTAAGCACCATATCTATCCCTACTACCTGCGAGAATAAGTTTCGTTGGACGCTGAAATTCTGTTTTTGCGTAAGCTTCCAGTAAATATTCAATCCCTTTTTCAGGACGGATATAGCACATCGTCAGGATTTTAATTACATCATTCTGGCAGGTATCTTCACGCACGAAGAAATCATTCTCACTGAGTGTTGTTGAAACAACAACCTGAGTTTTGTCAGAAGGATAGCGGGCCGCAATTTCCTGACCATTACAAATGAACGCACCATTTGCTAGTTTACGTCCAGCCTTTAAACGCCTTTCCCATCCCCAAACATACAATTTGCCAAGTACTGTCACGAGAGAATTACTTCTCTTATTCGATTTGAGCAACTCCATTGGATTTCCGACTAGCCAATGGCAAATTGGTTTCGATTGCTGTGCACAAATTTTGTAGAGTTTCTTTGTTGCTGCTACAGGGTTGCCTCGTACAAAAACGACATCAGCTTTTGTGATTGCTTTGCGATATGATTCTGCAATACCTTTTCGGTGTTTCATGCTATTAAAAGTTGTAGTCCATGGTGGCTGCGCAATGAACTTCACATTGTCGGGTAGTAGGTAATCAAAATCACTTGCTTGTTCATTGTGTTTGGGTGAGCATAGAACGACTTGCTCAAAGCGTTTAGAAAAAGCTTCAACAATTTTGCCGAATGAAACATGTGCAAATAACTTACCCGATGGATCCTGATAGATCTTTCCACCAATGATTGCAATTTTATTATTCTGCGTTTCGGACATGTATGAAATCTTTCTCTAACTAGCAAATGTGATAATAATGATAATGCATAATCTATATATCAATTTATGCATCAATCACCCGGCAATATAGCATCTTCCTTTTTGAAAAACCAAAAAGGTATTAGATTATTAGTTGTAATTACGCGGTAAACAGGCTTTTGGGAGCCACTAAAATCAACTCTGATTAACTTACTCAAATCAAATATTGGCTTCGCAGAAGTTAGTCGTAGCAATCTGTTTGAATTATCCATTGTTGTTATATTGGCAGCAAACCCATCTACGTTGAGTCTGTTCAGTTTAAACTGATTCTGATACATCACTTCAAGTTCAAATGGTTCATTACGCTCATGTAATGGGAATGTATACAAAGAATTATCTCCAAAGAATGTTGAAGACATACCCTTTGCTAAAAGTGCTAATGGTGCATTGGCCTGCATCACTCTATATCTTTTAAAATATGTATTCAGGCCAATCCAATATAATCCATCCTCTGGTGCGATAAACTCGATCTTATGAGTAGGCACATTAACAGAGTTTGTTTGTATCACTTTATGAGTACGGTTTTGTATGATTTGATAATCAGCCCTTGACGATGTTTCGTCGCTTTGATCAATGTTAATCGTCAAGCGTATAAGATCTTTTTTCTTAGCTTTAACTGCGAGCATGTTAGCTCTGATCAAATTTATATCTGAATAATCACGTGGTTTGTTATCTATGTATTTCAACGGTACATTGCCAGCGTTGATTTTTTTATACTTAGTAAAAATATCTATTATCCATCGATCTGGTTGCTGAAGTGGTGTATGCACGGATGGTTGGTTTCTAGAAAGAATAGCTTGATTAGCCTGTGTAAATGCATTCATAATTTTATCGTGCACATACGGTGAACCTTCGACATCTTGATAGAAAAACCAGTATCCATCAGTTTGATTTGCTATCACTTGAGCGATACGCCCTAAACCTTCTTCGCTAAGATTTTTATTAGATGAATAAATGGCACTTAACATTTGCCCCTTCAAGTGCTGTTTTGAGGCTTTTTCTTTGGCGAATTTTATTCTTTTCTTGCAATAGTTAACTGTATCATGCCAAGGAGTAAATGGTGTTTTTCGATAAGTGCTACCAGCATGCGCTAAAATGATAGGAGCTTTTTCTGTTCCCCAATTGCTATAGATTGCATCAACAAAGAATGTTGTTTCGCCTGGATATACAAAGAAACGAAAGTTGGGGTTTATCTTATCAATATTGTTACGTAATTCTTTACTTTTTGATATCCATAGTTTTTTTTGCCAATCAACAAATTGTTGTTGTAATTTGTTTTCGACAATCCAAGGGTATGTTTGATTGTAATTTAGTTTTTGTTGAGGTTGCTTAATATGTACAAGAAAAGCGTTTACAGAATATGGATCGTATGAAACTGAATAGTAATCACCGAGACGTCTTCTATCCGTGTAGTAATTCTCAAAATCTACAAACGCGCCAATGATACTGCTATGTGTTTTGCTCGCTTCAGCAATAGGCTTGATAGCGGACTCAAGTTTATCCCAAAATTCCGGTAAATTAGGACTTAATACAGGTGAAGTGGTTCCATCTTTCCAAGTAACACATTTACCATCGTTTTTTTCATTGACGGTTACTTTAAACGAACCTCTTTCGATCGGCATACAAGAGATGTTGTATTTTTGGCAGTAATCTGCTGTTTGCTTGATTAAGTTATTTCGTGTTCTGCCAATGATTGAATGATGAATTCGTAAGCCGTATACATTAAATTTGGCTTCTGCAGTTTTCTTAATCACATCTTCTTTAATAAAACTGCTTTTGATTGGTCTGAGAACTTTATCGAAAATAACAAGATATTTATGGCCATTGTATTGAGCGGTTTTATTAGGATTTGACTTTGATTGTATAAGGTTGGATGCTCGTAGCGTGCTACATGCCAAAAGCAAAACAAGAGCGAATATTGTGTATATATATATTTGAGGTCGCTTCAAGATTAAAAATCTCCATAGTAGCCTATCCAAAAAGCAACACTACTCAAAATATAAAACCATGGTTTGTTAATTACAAATGTTCACAGATTTTGATGACCTTAGCGGGGACACCGGCAGCTAAAGCATAATCAGGAACATCTTTAATCACGACCGCACCCGCTGCGCAACAAACCGATTTTCCGATGTTAACGCCGGGCATCACTTTGACGCCTGCACCGGTCCATGAACCGAAACCAACAGTGACTTTTGCTCGTAATTGCATGCCATAACGGTAGCTTCCGTTTTCCATTGAATGGTTTCCGGAAGCAATAACGGTGTATGGGCCTAACATCACTTGATCTTCAAGTTCGATCTGGCCTTGTGCGTTTAACCAACAGCCATGGGCGATATAGACATCTTCGCCGATTGTCATCTGATCAGGGCAGGGTATCTTCACATCAGAGGAGATCATGAAGTTTTTGCCACAGCTCTTAAAGCATGGTTTACAAAGTGTGCCTCTGAACCACATTACGGGCCGCCAATCAGGCAGTACCCAAGTCAACTTCATTACTAATACATACCAAAAGTATTTAATTATTCTATTTATACGCATTAACCAAAACTCTACAATTGGTTGATTGCTGTTACGCAATATTCATTAAATTTAGAAACTGCAGCACCACATTATTCTTATCCACTTATTACAACAGTCACAGTACTCCTTGTGTTCACTGTTGTTTTAAATGTCTTTGCTCATACATCTTCATGCGAGCGTTTAGTTCGTGTGATGATCTGAACAAGCAAAAATATAAACCTGGTAATCCATCCAAGAAACCAAGCCTCATAAAGTAGAAGTAGGCAAATTGAATAAACGGTTGGAACGGCATGCGTATGTATAATGCTTTTAAATACCTTCTACGTTTGAGAGGGTCAGCTGAGAATACCCATCGTATTGGTGGGAAGGGTTCTTTTAGTTGCATCAGTCTGCGTTTTGCATTCCAAGTAGAAAACTGATTTTGTTTTTCCAACCAACGGTAGATTGAGACGTTCGATTCATGAATTAGATAACCATTCAAGCAGGCACTGTTGCCTGACTTGAGTTGAATGTTTTCATGAACTTCGTTGTCCCATCCACCTTCACCACGCATGCCAAGATCTTCGTACTCAGCCATTCCTTTTTTGAACAGTCTGAGCATCCAGCCGTGATTCCAACAATGCTTCATCCATCGGCCTAAGAAGACGAATTTCCATCGGATATAATAGCCTTCGAATTTATCTGATTCGATAGCCTGGAGGATATTCTCTTTTAGCTCGGGAGAAATCCGTTCGTCTGCGTCAACGATAAGAATCCAGTCATGAGTAAATGGCAGATTTCTGATTGCCCAGTTTTTCTTTTTAGGCCATCCCCCATCGTAATCAAACTGTACGACCTTAGCCCCCATATCTTCTGCGATTTCGCATGTTCTATCTTGGCTATTGGAGTCGACAACAAAAATCTCATCCACCCAATTTAAGCTTTCCAAGCAATCAGGTAGATTCTTTTCTTCATTTTTGACTGGAACTATAACCGAAATGTTTGACTTCATTTATGATTACCGATTAATTCATATTAGCTTTTGGCCGTAGTATTGTGTAATTCTTCAGTAGGCCGCGTATTGTGTAATGTAAAAAATAATATGAGGCTTGGATAAGATTAAGTTTTTCTATATCACGGTACACCTGCCACTGGAATGATGCTGCACTGAATTTGTTACGTGAAAGTGATCCACCATGGATACGATAAGTGGCTAATACTTCATCTAATCCATATGCGTGTTTAATGTTCTTAAGAATCTCAAGCCAAAGGGCTAAGTCTGAGCGTTTTTTAATTTTAAGCATATAGTGTTTACCGATTTTTGACATATCGTACATTGTCGTTAAACAGGTAAAGTGACATGTTTTGAGTGTTGTTTCATATGAGATGGTTGGTGGGATGACTGCATCACTGAGATTTATTGCTAAGTCATGGGTTCTTCTGCGGTAACCGGTGGTGATGAGTTCTGCATTTTTTTCCTGCATGAAGCTTGTTGCTTTGGCAAGGAATTCACTATCCCAAAGATCGTCGGAATCGAGATAAGTGAGGTATTGTCCTTTGGCGATTTTGACGCCCATGTTACGGGCGATAGACTGTCCGCCGTTGCGTTCTGTTTGAAGCAATTTGATTCGTGAGTCGTTGCCTTGATAACGTTCAACGATATCTCGAGATTGGTCTGTAGAGCAGTCATCAATGATGATCATTTCCCAATTATCGTAAGTCTGTGCCTGTACTGAGCGGATTGTGTCTTCAATGTACTTTTCGCTATTATAGCAGGCCGTTATAATTGAGACCTGTCCTATTTTATATGGTTCATCCACTTGATACCTCTTAATTTCTTTAGCCTAACAATTTTGCTAATGTACTTCTTACGTAAGTTCATTCTTCGGCGAACAAGTTGTCAGATCTGATGAGAGATTTAGTAGCTTGGCGCATGTGTCAAATCGATAATTTGTCAGCAGCATATTCAACTTTTTCTTCGTCCCCTTCAATCCGACATAGCTCTTGAACTTGCGATGCAACGGCATTGTCACACGAGGTGCATCTGTTGCAAAATCTCGCGGATGCAAATATACCACCGTAGGTAACCCTTGACGGTGCATTTGAGCAAAACCTCGTTTGATGACCCAGCTAGGTAGTAATCGCATATATCCGCCACCACTAAAAGCCAGACGCTTCGGGCCGATCTTCATGGTGCTCATTGGAAGCTCCATCATTGGCTTGCCACTTGGCGCACCCACGAACTCATGTGGCTTATGAGGGCATGGATACCCTCCATGTCCTCGTGATACAGGAAACAATGATGCATCATACATTAAATCCAAGTCATGCATCACATCAAATGCCCATTCCGCGCCAGGAGTGATTGAGAAACTTGGAGCTCTAAAGCCTAGAACCTTTTGTCCAGATCGTTGCTCGATTGCATCGATGGATTGCTTGGTGTCTAAATAGAATTCTTTACGATTCAGAATATCTACCCGGCGATGCCAATATGAGTGGCTTGCAAGTTCATGCCCTCCCGAAGCAATTCGTTTGACAAGCTCAGGGTATTTATCAGCGATCCAGCCGAGCATGAAAAATGTGGCATTGACTCCTGTGTTATCTAATTGCTCAAGTATCCAATCTGTATAACGTTCAACTAATGTTGGATAACTGCTCCACTTTTCGGTATCCGAAACAGCTTCAATCTCCACCATATGAAACCAATCTTCGATGTCGAAGGATAGTGCATTAACGATTGTGTCCGATGTGGAATAGTTCATTGTTAGTTTAGTTAAGTCTTTTTTAGCTAGTTGTTGATTTCGAGACGTATTTTGAAAATACTCATTGAATTGCTAGGTATTCACCATCTTTGCTGTAATGATTAGATTGGGTTTGGGGAATTGTGTTAGAAGTCTTGCTTTACCCATACCTGCAACAAATTTACTTTCTCCCCAATCAATTAGCTGTTAGCCTAGAACATGATCTGTAGTTTGGCGCATTGAAAAAATGGTTTAGATTGACTGTTTGATGACAGCACATCTTATGAAACTTACTGCGGTCTGCTTACTGCTTGTGCATGCATAAGCATCGAGGTATTCAGCCTTTTTTTGGGAAAAAGGACGTGCCTAGGGTACCGCAGGCTAAAACAACCACTCAGCATGACTTTTTGAGTTTCTTGCATGTTATCATTGTAAATTGCTATTTTGTACATGCAACACAATTTGCGCCTTCTTATTCAATTGCAAACACTTGCCTTGGGACAGTCCTGTCAAATCGATATTTTCGACACAATTTAACATAAAATTTAATAGATATTCCGGCAAATGGCATTCTAGGCTGTATTTGACGGCTCCTTGAATACCCTCAACCAGTGCTGAATCATCACTAAATTGACTATCCCCGAAAAGTGAACAGCCAGCTCTTTGTACCGTGTGGCGATGTGCCTGCAATGTTCTATCAGAGAAGGTCACGAAGATTTGGACAGTCGGTTAAGCTAAGAGTTGGCGCATAGTTCCCAGCAGGAACGAGTAGGGACAATGAAAAACAACGTCGCATGCATACTATAAAATTCAAGTTGATGGTTGCTTTAGAAGCGGTCAAAGGCCTTTAAACCGTTGATGAGATCGTAGCAGGCGTCAAATCCATTCATATTTGCTGAAAGACCTGGCGATTGATCGGCCGGACCTAGTTTGGTGTGGCGACATCACCTGCATTCCCATGATGCGCGGGTACATGTGCTTGTTTGCGGTGATGGACTGACACTTACGGAAGGTGATTGCGTGGGAGTTGTTAAACACACTGGAGATTGATTTTTGCGTTGCGGTACTCAATAGTGCTGCCGAGTTTGCAAGCAAACGTTCTGAGATATTCAACATAGATCAAAGCCGACCGCTAATGTCTAACCAGTGGATAGGCAGGATCAAAGAGTTGAATGTGAAGATCAACATGGATGGCAAGGGCCGTTGGCTGGACAACGTGATGATCGAGTGACTTTGGCGGAGTCTGAAGTATGAGGACTGATGTGGTGTCAGTGTGTATGGTGGTTCTTGAACAGCGAATCTATTTCATTGATCGCATTCGTTACACGTACAAGCTCTTACCTATACCGAATCTCGCGCACCTGATCCTGTGATTCGAACCATGCGATTGTTTTCTTTAAACCTTCCTCGAACCCAACTTTAGCCTGCCAGCCCATGACTTTCTTGGCTCGTTCAGTGTTCAAGCAGCGGCGCGGTTGCCCATCGGGTTTTGTTGTGTCCCATTTGATCTCACCCTTAAAGCGGCAAAGCTTTGTAACCAACTCAACCAGATCTTTGATCATAATCTCCGAGCCTGTGCCAAGATTGATCGGGGCAGGGTGGTCTACTTTTTCCGCTGCAACAACGATTGCTTCCGCAGCATCCTCGACATACAAAAACTCACGTGAAGCGCTGCCAGTCCCCCAGCATTCAATGTAATCCGCACCTCTGTCACGTGCTTCGATACACTTGCGGATCAGTGCAGGAATGACATGTGAAGTATGAAGATCGAAATTATCTCCCGGCCCATACAGATTGACCGGCAAGACGACTGCTGAATCCAGCCCGTACTCACGCTGATACCCGTCAAGCATGACAGAAAGCGTTTTTTTTGCCACGCCGTAGGGAGCGTTGGTTTCCTCGGGGAAGCCGTTCCACAAGTCATCTTCTTTAAAGGGGATCGGTGCGAATTTGGGGTAGGCGCAGACAGTGCCTGTCTGGACAAATTTTTTGATCTTGTTTTTGCGAGCATGTTCGATCAGGTGCATGCCCATCGATAGGTTTGCAAAACAGAAACGTCCGGGGTGATCACGGTTGGCACCAATCCCGCCGACTTCCGCGGCAAGGTGAATTACAACGTCCGGTTTCGCATCTTCATACAGACGAATCACGTTAGCTTCGCATGTGAGATCGTAGTCCTTGCGCCTTGGGATAAAGATTTGACCTTGCGAAACACCATGCGAAAGCAGCGTTTTCTGGACAAATTGCCCGAGAAACCCCGCGCCGCCCGTGATGACAATTTTGTGCTTTTTGAGGTCTAGCATATGAACAGGAAATTCCTTCAATTCTGTATGTGGTGTGGAATAGCATTAATGCCGCAAACCGTCCTGAATACTTACGCTGTGCCCAGCATCTCGGAGTGTCTTTTCGCGGTTGGCTTGATCGAGGTCGTGATCGACCATCATATTCACCAACTCATCGAAGCTTGTTCGCGGCACCCAGCCAAGTTGCTCCTTCGCTTTGGTCGGGTCGCCCAGCAATTGCTCGACCTCAGCCGGTCGGTAGTAGCGTGGATCGATCTCAATAAAATCGTTGTAATCCAGATCAACACGCGCAAACGCCTTCTCGCAGAACTGCCTCACTGAATACATTTCACCTGTGGCGACAACATAATCGTTCGGCATTTTTTGTTGCAGCATCTGCCACATCATCTCGACATAATCACCTGCAAATCCCCAGTCGCGAAGGGTATCAAGATTGCCGAGATAAAGCTTGTCTTGCAGGCCGCATTTGATTCGACCTACCGCGCGTGTAATTTTTCTTGTTACAAAGGTTTCGCCGCGGCGGGGAGATTCGTGATTGAAAAGAATCCCGCACGAGGCATGCATGTCATATGATTCGCGGTAGTTCACCGTGATCCAATGCGAATATAGTTTGGCAACGCCATACGGCGAACGAGGATAAAAAGGTGTCGTTTCACTCTGTGGCACCTCGACAACCTTGCCGAACATCTCAGAAGATGATGCTTGGTAAAAGCGGACCTGTTCGCCGGTGAGATCCTGATAATCGCGGATCGCCTCTAGTAAATTCAGCGTGCCGACGCCCGTGGTCTCTGCGGTATACACCGGCTGATCAAAAGAAACGCGCACATGTGACTGGGCGCCAAGGTTATAGACTTCGGTGGGCTTGGTTTCGCGGATTACCCGTGACAGGCCAGCTCCATCGGTGAGGTCGGCATAGTGCAGATGAAGACGCACGCCGGATTCATGCGGGTCAGCATAAATATGGTCAATACGCTCGGTGCTGAACGTGCTGGATCGGCGGATCAGGCCGTGCACTTCATATCCCTTTTTGAGCAGCAGTTCTGCAAGGTACGATCCATCTTGACCGGTGATGCCGGTGATAAGTGCGCTGTTATTCATGGGTGGTTCATCCAATTTGCCTTATCTTATCTGACCGAGTGAGCATCAACTTGGTGCGTACTGCATGAGTAAGATTGAGGCCGAATCTGCATTGACGTACTTTAGCAGAAGCAGCATTAACTACCATCTCTGTTTAGTTCAAACAAACGATCAGCCAGAGATGCAAGATGTTGCCGCTTTTTGCAGAATAAGAAAAGTTTGGTTTTTTGTGATTTTTACTGCACTCGAAGCAGTAAGCCTTCATCTCATGTGGCCAAAACAGTGCTCTTGCCGATGATCATTTATGTGCAGATGGCGGCTGAGCAATTCTCTTGATTAAAATGCCAATTGTCACCTTCCTCAGCCCCCAAAGTGCCCCGCAAAGAGACAACAAAAGGGTCGGAACGCCAGCCTCTGGGACGAAATCTGTTCCCCTCTGGCAAAACCAGCCGCCAGCCTCATTTTCCCCGAATCGTCGTAACTCTCTAATAGTGCGCATAATAAAAAACGCTAATCAACTGTTGTCGACTAGCGTCTAAAAGCGGGTGATGAGATTTGAACTCACGACATTCACGTTGGCAACGTGACGCTCTACCACTGAGCTACACCCGCGTTGGTGTCTCGTTGAGAGAGGGGTAGTTTAGCTGAAAATATCACCGATGCAAGTCAGCCAGCCAAAGAAAGTGGGTGTGAATTAAGTGTGGAAGATTGGGGAGAATATGCTCTCCGATACCATTCACAACTGGGTGAATAGACGCTTGGGAGGCAAGATAATGCCATGATTTTTCAATTAGTTTGTGTTCACAGACGGTTAAATGGGGATAAATCACACAAATCGAAAAAAAACAAGAAGTTCTGCATGGAAATATAAGTCGCTTCTCTGTTTGATATTGCGAATAGACTTCAGAGTCGCAAAAGTTTGTTCATCAACTTTTTTTACCGATCGGGCGATTGCGTTGGGCTAAGGTAGTGGTTAGGTTGTAGCCAACTAACAGGTGAAGCAGTTGTCTGTGTTGAAGATCAACTGCTTCTGAAAATGGGAAAGAGGACCCGCCTCGCTGTGCTTCATGCATGACGAATGGGAACAAGCCTCTGCGGACGCGCCGCCGTAATGAGCGATCAGCAAATGCTGTGTGTCACGTTCTGCGAAAGTCACTGATGGATCTGCAACGGATCGATTGGGAAGGCAAGCAGAAATGTGAAAAGCTCTAAGCCGGAAGACCTGCCTGATAGTGCCGATTGCTGTCCTCGCGTAAGGGACATAAGTGCACGGAGATCACAATCCCTGAGTGATCTCATCTCTTATGATCTTCAGGCATCTTATTTAAGCCCGAGCCTTACCGATGGACGCAGATTATTTCATCCATCAGGGTTGTTCTGCGCGAATCAGAACAAAAAGGAAGGCATTCAAGATGCGACGTCACTTTCAGTTTCTTAAACATTGTGGGTTCACTGCCCTCGCATTTGCTACCTGTGCAAATGTCTACGCTGGCGATTTTGATCCAGCTGCAGGGCAAAGTGGCAGCCTCGCCATTCACATGGATGACACAGCGTTTGTTGCATGGGCAACCGACATCGAACTGCAGCGTGGTCCAGTCGATATCACCAACGCTTCAAGCGCATTAGCCAACTACGGTTCCCCCGACATGGCTCTCGGTAAAGCAACTGGTTCTTCATACGATGTCGTCTCACTCGGCGACAGCGGCTCCGCAACACTCACCTTCAATAAACCTATCACTAACGGGCAGGGTGCTGACTTTGCGATCTTCGAAAACAGCTTCAGCGATACCTTCCTCGAATTTGCTTTTGTTGAAGTAAGCTCCGATGGCGCAAACTTCTTCCGTTTCGATTCAATCTCACAAACACAAACCGACACACAAATCAACGGCTTCGGCATCACCGATCCAACTAACATCTACAACCTCGCAGGTAAATACAAGCAAGGTTTCGGCACAAGTTTCGATCTCGATCAACTCCTCAATAACGATGGCCTCGATGTGAATGCAATCACTCACGTCAAAGTCATCGACGTTGTTGGCAGCATTGATGAAGCCTATGGTTCCAAAGATTCACTCGGCAACATGATTAATGATCCTTTCACCACGCCCTTTAGCTCAAGCGGTTTCGACCTCGACGCTGTAGGCGTGATTAATCAACTGCCCGAACCAGCATCAGCATTACTCGTTTTTGCTGGCATAACCATGGGACTTCTTCGTCGTCAACATAACTAATTTGTAAAAGAGACTGAGTGAAAACTCGGCATCAATAAACACAACGCACAAACTATAAAAAAGAGAAACACGAGATGAGAAAGCTATCAACATTAACAGCAGGTTTAGCAACATTCGTCGTTGCCGCTTCAGCTAACGCAGCAATCCAGTTCACAAACTATGGTTACCTCGCACCAATCGAAGGCAACCGCGTACGCATCGACGTTGCAGAACTCAACGGTTCAACGCAACTCGTCTACACCACAGGCCGTCGCATCCTCACCGCTGACATGGCCCCAAACCTCACCGAATCCAGCTGGACTCAAATTTCAAACAAGTTCGCAATGGGCGATCCTTCATTCGCTGTCGTCAATCCATTCGACAACACCAAACTTCTCTGGGGGCAGGGCGGTGGCTTCGATGTTGTAAACCCAATGAACATCGTCAGCGGCCTCGATACTTCAAGCGTTACATTCTCTGACGGCATCACACCAATGCCAAACGTTTACGATGCTCAATGGCGCAGTGAAAACGAAATGTACGTCGTCGCTAAACTCCCAACAAACGCAAGCAGCACCAATCGTTTGCTCCGTATCTACGAAGATGCAGGTGCGTGGCAAACCCAAGAGATAATCGAGTTCACCAATGAATTCCTTTACTCTGGTGCGATGACTCTCGATACCGCAGGCAACGTCTACATGTCCAACTCATCAGGCAAAATCTTCAAGTTCACTGCAGGCGAAATTAATGCTGCAATCGCGAATGACACGAAGATACAGCTTGATGGCGACTCCGACGCCGATGCACATTATCTAACGAATCTTGGCACTTCAGGTTCATTTGAAATCGTCGATAACAAACTGTTTGCAAGTGGTTGGGAACTAACCAATACATTAAAGAGCTTTGATCTCGAAACCGGCGTGATTGCTGAGTACATCATTGACGATGCACACTCAAGCAATTACGGCTATCAACTCGCTGGCTACGGCGATCAACTCTTTGCCATCAGAGACGGCGTCGATTGGTCAACCTTCACCTTCGGTAACTCAATCCTCTGGGGTGCAACCATCCCCGAACCAACTTCACTGGCACTGTTCACTTTCGCCAGCCTCGGCATGCTTAAACGACGCGCACGCAAATAAACATTCCCCTTTTCCCCAAATCTGTTGTCAGGGAAATCTGACAACAGATCTTTAAATCTGGCAACAGATTACTAAAAACTTTGTCCCAACAACGTGAGTTAACATGAACACAAACACACTTAAAAAACAGGCATTCACGCTGATTGAACTACTCGTCGTCATCAGCATCATTGCCCTCCTCATCGGCATTCTACTGCCTGCACTCGCTGCTGGTCGTGAATCCGCCAGCCGCACCGTCTGTGCTTCAAACATACGTCAACTCGCGATCATGAACATCACATATGCAGCAGACAATCGCGAGTTCTTCGTCCCTGCAGCATACGATCATGAAGGTGAAAACCTTGAACGTTGGCACGGCGTTCGTAATGCAAAAAGTGAAGCATTCGATTCATCTAAAGGCCGTCTCGTTTCCTATGGCCTCGGTGATGGTGAAGTTAAAGAATGTCCAACTTACGGCGACTTTCGCAATGACCAACCCGGTGAGTTTACACTAACATTCGAAGCCGGTTGCGGCGGCTACGGCTACAATGATCGTTACGTTGGCGGACGTTACGATATGTATGGCTACAACGCATCTTGGCAAATCGAAGCATCAAAATTCACCGCAAGAACTGACGACGCTCGTAACGCAACTTCAACCGTCATGTTCGCAGATTCAGGTTTGTGGCGACAGGAAGGTAACGAACGTTTTGTCATCGAATACTCATTCATTCATAGCCCATACTGGGTTGATCCAAACGGCCCAATCCCTGCATGGGGTCATCCAACACCTTCGATCCATTTCCGTCACAACGGATCAACCGCAAACGTCGCATGGCTTGATGGTCACGCCTCCGGTGAACAAATCGAATGGTCTGCTCCAAATACCTACCTTTCAGGCGTCGATGAAGATGGCATGATCGAACTTGAATCCGGCTGGTTTGGTCCTAAAGCCAACGACCTTTACGACCTCAACTAATCACAAGATAGAGAATCAATTCGACACTCATTCAAGCACCACCAGCACTAGCACAATCGTACCATCTATATCTAGGTACAATCTAGCGCACAATACTACTGTCCAATACCTACGCAAATGTTATGATATGTTTGGTCCAATGTTGATCAGCAAATCAGAACAATAACAGGAGATGGGCATGAGCTTAAAAATCACCTTCTTGGGACACTCAGGATTCTTAATCAGTGACGGACAATACACCGTTGCAATCGATCCCTTCCTCACTGATAATCCCGTCGCGCAACACAAAGCAGCCGACATTCACTGCGATTACATCGCATTAACCCATGGCCACGCCGACCACTTCGGCGACACCCTCTCCATCGCAGCAAATAATGACGCAACCGTCATCGCTAACTTTGAAATCTGCGCGTACTGTGAATCCCAAGGCGTCCGCAAAACGGAACCCGGTAACCCAGGCGGCAGAATCTACACTCCATTCGGTTACATCGCTTTCACACCCGCCATCCACTCATCAAGTTACGAAGGTATGTACATGGGCGTCGCAGCAGGTCTCGTCCTCGACATCGGTGGCCATAAAATCTACCATGCCGGCGACACCGCACTCTTCAGTGACATGGCAATGATCGGCGAAGTCGTGAAACCAGAAATCGCAATGCTTCCATGTGGCGATCGTTTCACGATGGGCCCACGTCTCGCACGTATGGCCGCCGAAATGATCAAACCCAAATACGCAGTCCCAGTCCACCACTCAACGTGGCCGCTTCTTACCAGCGACCTCTCCGAGTTCCATCCCAACGACGTCACCGTCAAGCATATGGCCCCCGGCGATATCTGGAACTACGAAGGCTAATCACCCCAAAACATATTCACATATTAAACCACACAAAATCCGCTACCCCAGCGGGTTTTTTATTGGCCTCACACCATTATCCCCTATAAAAACAGTGATAAATCAACACACATCACCCCTGAGTACGATCATATATAAGTATGTTCTCATATCACGCACGGTATTTATGGGGTCCATGATAGTGGTGATTAATAATGACTAATCCAGCATTAAACAAGCAACCCAACGGTGCTTTCTGCTTCGTATTCAGAGCCGTTCTCGTCGTAGGTGGACTCGCCGGTTTTTCCTACGGCTACGATCTCACCGTCCTCTCCGGTGCACTTCTTTTTCTCAAACAGAAGTTTGAAATGAGTGACGCACTCGCAGGTTTCCTCACCGGCGCCCTTGTACTCGGCGGCGCTTTCGGTGCACTAATCAGTGGCAGCATCGCAGACAAATCCGGCCGTCGTTTCGCAAACATTTTCGCCATGGCACTCCTCATCATTGGCGTCCTCATCACGACCTTCACGCCCAACATTACATGGATGATCATCGGCCGCATTATCCTCGGCATCGGCGCAGGCTCCATGACCGTCGTTGCACCAATGTATATCGCTGAAATAGCACCACCCGCAACACGTGGTGCTATGGTTACAATCTTTCAGCTAGCCCTCACCCTCGGCATCATGGTTTCATTCATCGTCGATACCTCACTCGCGCATTCCGAAGCATGGCGTTGGATGTTCGGTCTCAACCTTATCCCTGCGGGCTTAGCCTTCGTTCTCCTTTTTCTCATCCCTCAATCCCCACGTTGGCTCATCAGTAAAAATCGTGATGAAAAAGCCGCAACAATCCTTTCGCACACAATGACTCCCGAGAACGTGACCGCCACTGTCGCTTCAATTAAAGAAGACATGAGTCACATTGAACGCGCCTCATGGTCCGAGCTCTTCTCAGGCAAACTCTTCAAAGTCGTTCTCATCGGCGTCATCCTCATGTGTATTCAGCAAATCTCAGGCGTTAACACCGTCTTCTATTACGCACCATTCATCTTCGAAGCAGCCGGCTTTGAATCAAGCAAAGCCGCACTCATCGCCACCACTTCCGTCGGCATTATCAACTTCCTCATGACACTCATCGCTGTCGCTACCGTTGATCGTTGGGGCCGTAGACCACTATTTTTACTGGGTCTTTCGCTCATGATCATCTCGCTCACCGTCCTCGGTATCACCTTTTATCTCACGCAAGGACTCGCCGCACCTGCAACCGAAATTATGCAATCCTCCAGCGGTGGCGGACATACTGCCGCAACAAACCTCGCACATGCAGCACACGCACATCAAGCCGCAACTCACACCACATCAACAACCTCGCCAATCCTCGGCTACATCACCATCGCATGTCTCATGCTCTTCATCTCAAGCTTCGCCCTCTCCCTCGGCCCCATCTGCTTTGTTACCGTCTCTGAAATCTTTCCTACAAAAATACGCTCCAAGGCAATCGCCCTCGCGCTTACCGCTAACTGGCTTGGCAACTTTTTCGTCGCACAAACCTTCCTCGTCTTCCTCGACTCCATCGGCGTTGCCATGACCTTCTGGATGTATGCCATCATCAACACCGCCGCACTCATCTTTGTCTTCTTCCTAGTCCCCGAAACCAAAGGACACACGCTCGAAGAAATCGAAACACGCTGGATCGAGAACGGAGAAAAGCTTCGTTGATCCTATTTAACAGTTAGGCATAAAAAAACGCTCCCTTTTTAAGGAGCGTTTTTTTTGACTATCAATTGATTAGATCATGAAGGCTTCAGGTTTCGGGTCAGCCTCTTTGGGATGTTTCGCAGCCAACTCTTCAGCCGCCTTATCACGTCCCGTCGCCTTCAACCTCTCGATATACATCGGCAACCGCCCACGTGTATGTAGTGACCCACCTTCTTGCATCACCGTCCACATCGGGTCCTGCCCATGACTCGCCGTACGCATCATCTCCATCGTCCAATCCGCAAGCAATCGCATCGCATAATTCGTGATCGCTTCTTCTTGCTCAGCTATATCATGCTGTTCATGTGGATCGTCCGTCAGATTAAACAACATAATATCCGGGAAGTTGTGATACCCATCATGGAACGAGCGTATCGCAATATATGCCTTGTTTTCATAATCAAAACGCACCGCTCGCTGACACGACCATGCCCCTTGACTAATCACTGCATAGTCGCGCACTTCCGCTGATTTTGCCTCTTTAAATTTCGCAGCAAAACCAACACCATCCCAATTTTCTGGCACCTTCTGTCCCAACATCTCAATCACCATCGCAGCCATATCATAATGCTGAATGATCGAGTCATCACAACGTCCCGCCTGACCATCCGTCACGCCAGGCCATCTGATTATCAAAGGTATATGCCCCGTTATCTCATCCGCCGTCTGATGATCACCATAGATGTTCAACTCACCAAGATTCTCACCATGATCCGCCGAAATAATCACAGCCGTATCCTCAAGCACGCCCTTTTCTTCAAGCGCCTTCAAGAACAACCCAACATAATGATCCGCATACTTAACGCCACGATCGTAGCCATCAAACATACGACGCGCATCATCCATCGACTCAATTTTATTAGGTTGATCCGGATACTTCTCAGCAATCACTTTCGCATAACCACAATGATCATACCCATTCACTTCACGCGCACTATGTGGCCCCTGACCATCCCAATGCGATTGCCTCACCGCTTCCGTATACCACTCAGGAATTGGATCATTCTTATAATCCTCTTCAAATTCCCCCGGCACACGATAGGGCGTATGCGGGTCCCACAAATTAATATGTAGGAACCAATCCTCACGCTCCGCATTTCTTTCAAACCACTCTAGCGCAACAGGCCCAACCTCATCCGCACGCTCCATCCCACATCCACCAGTATTATGGATCTCGTTAAATCCAGCATACCAATGCCACGCCGAATGCCTTTCACCAAATGGAGAAATCATCGCCGTATGCAGACCAGCCTGACGCATCACTGCCGCCCAACTCGTATTCGCATATTCATCTCTGAATAGTCGCTGCTTCCCCTCAATAAAAGGCTGCGACGCCACGCCACCATGATTGATCACACCCGTATGAATCCCCGCACGCCCCGCAAACAATGCCGATCGACTCGGCAAACAAGGTACATCCGTCGAATAACAATTGTTAAACTTAATCCCGCTCGCTGCTACCTTGTCAATATTCGGACTCGTGTCCCTGTGATAGCCATAGCAACCAAGATGATCCGGGCGCAACGAGTCAATATCGATATACAAAATGCGCATAATTACTTCCTAAACTCATTTCATGATAAGTGTCCATTGATCAAATTTGTATTGATGATGCTGCCTGCGTTTTTGATGTTTCTTATCATCGCCTGATCGAGCTGTCGCATCGTCGGATGACATACCTGCGCTATCGCAAGTACACCAATCAGCGTGCGGTTCGTCCTGAACAGCGGGATACCCAATCGCATCACGCCACCATAGTTGTAACCACAATCAATGCCATACTCGTTCGCCTTAGCGAGGTTAATCAGTTGTTCAGCCCTGTCAACGGTGATCTCAATTTGCTTCGCATCTGTCCACACCCAACTCTGCTGACTCTTCAGTATGTCTGTACCCAAACCATACGCACACGCTACCTGCATCAACGCATCAATTTCCTGCTGCTCTCGTTGATAACCAATTCGCATACGTACTGTCACCTCAGTATCCAAAGGCTCAATACGCTCAACTAATTCCAAATGCTGTCTATTAAAATAGTGCAACTCAACCGTATGACCCACTGTTCTGCAAAGTTTTTGCATACTCGTGACTGCCGCTTGCTTTAACACCGCAACCTCACCATTCACTGGCATAATCTGCACTAACCCGCGATACCGCCTGCCACCATCCTCTCGCTCGACAAACTGCATCATCTCCAAACTACGCAGCAGTCTCAGCACCGATGACTTCGGCCAGCCCGTCGCCTCCGACAACTGACCCAGCGTCGACATACCATCCTTTGACAACAACTGGATGATCCTCAACCCTCTTCTTAACGCCGGGGCTGGATCAACCTTCGGCGACTTCTCAGTTTCTGTTATCATATTGTGTTCCATATGCAAAATGTAATGCCAATATAACGTGCGTACAATCAGCCTTTTTCCATAACTTATGCCAGAAAAATCCTACATATGGAACATGTACCATATACGGGATTGCATGCAGCTTCTCAATTTGCTCATTGCCGGGTTTCTACTAACGTTCGTCTTTTCAATCATTAGTTAAAATAGGTCATCATTGCTCCAGCTTTTCGTCTTTCTTTTTTAGCAAGGCAATGACGTTTTGTTTCATTCTTTCTTTCAGGCATTGGTAACTCTCAGTGCTGTTGTTTTTGACATTCGTTCGTTAGCGCATAGGGAAATGCGAAGTATCTAACCAACGATGCAGTTCATGTCAGAATGCGGCCGGTTGATGACGACTCACAGGGAAACGAGGGATTTATGATTGCTAAAACGATTGCAATAGGCACCGCATCATTGCTGATCGGCGTATCTGCACTCCAAGCAAAAACCGTCACACACTCTTTCTACGGCACGATCAGTTCCGTTGAACATAAAGACAAAATTGGATACTTCGATCAAGCAAACGTAGGCGATGAAATCCGCTTCCGTTATGCATTCGATGATCAAGCGATCCAATCGCCAAACCCAAACAACGCATCGTTTAATTCACCTTTCCAGTTCTGGTCCATCTCTATCGCTGACCAAACCGTCGCGCGATTCGGATCACTCATCAACGAAAACGATACCGCCACATTCTTTAATGATCAGGCCGGCTTCGTTAAAGATGGCATGACATACAACGTACTCGGCGACTCCACCGGGTCATGGGGACTCTTCCTCTCACTCGATGACTTCGAAGGCAACGCAATGTCTTCCGCCGACCTCTCAAACCCAATCGACTTTGGCGCATTCGATGCCGTCATCGGCAACATCGTCTACTACGATGCTCAAGACAACAATGCATTCGCTATTCAACAGTCAGGCTTCCCATCCGTCGCCATTGATTTTTCACTCGGACGCTTCGAAACCTCACACCCCATCACTGCTCCATCACCTGTTGCTGCAGGCATGGGCATCGCAATGCTGGGTCTCCTCGCAGTACGCAGAAAACGTGCAAACTAAAACAGACATTTAGTTGCCGATTCAATACAAACCATTTCAAAAACCCTGCAAACGCAGGGTTTTTTGTTTTATTATCCAAGCAGACTCTTCCCCACAAATGCCCAACCCCACGATACGCTTCAGCGCAATACTTCACCAATAGACAGCGAGCCACGCTCACCGTGCCCACTCCTCACACCTCTCCATCACATGATTCAATCGTCCAGCCCACGACACGCTATAGTGAAACAATTCACCGATAACCAACTACATGCCAATTATTAACACCCACCTGCACTTCACTCTTCGCCGCGAACCGACTAGACTTTAGTACCACAAACTAACCGCTATGAGCAACAGGATGTATTCATGATTTTTAATTGGCTCGCAGAACGTCGACGCAAAGCAATTCTCGCAGAACCATTCCCAGCACAATGGGAAGATTATCTCCTGCAAAACATGGCTCACTACAGCTACCTCGACCCACAAGAACGCAAACAACTTCGCGACTTCACACAAGTCTTCGTTGAAGAAAAAGAATGGGAACCCTGCGGTGGCATCGATCTTACCGACGAAATCAAAGTCACCATCGCAGCTCAAGCATGCCTCCTCTTACTCGGGCTCGATCACATTCTCTATAAAAATGTTCATTCAATTCTCGTCTATCCATCGACTGTAACACCTGTCTATCCGACAGGCTACTGGAACATGGAAGGCGAAGTCTGCGCCGAACCCATGCCTATCCTCGGCCAAGCTTCAATGGGCGGTCCCGTCATTCTTGTTTGGGACGCAGTACGTCACGGCGGCATCCATCCCGAAAACGGACACAACGTTGTCTACCACGAGTTCGCTCACAAACTCGACATGCTTGACGGCAGCATCAACGGCACACCCCCACTCGAAACCAAAGAACAGTACAGACAGTGGGCTGAAGTCTGTACTCGCGAATACAACGAACTCCGCGCCCGCGCCGAACGTGGCCGCCGCTCATTCCTCGATGCATATGGCGCAACCAACGAAGCTGAATTCTTTTCCGTCGCAACTGAATACTTCTTTGAGAAGCCAGTGAAAATGGAAGAGGATCACAATGATTTGTATCAAGTACTGAAAGGCTTCTACAACCAGGACACCGCCGCCCGCCAGCGTCGTCATCACGATAACCGTTAGTACACTTCAAACGCCATAACCCATCTGCATTCACGATCCAAGCACGCACATCAGAGCCGTGATCGCGTTGTATATACAAGAACATATAAGTCGCGCTTGAATGCGAATATGAGTCATACCATGACTGATGTATCATCACATCTGCAATGAATTAGTGCACTTTTCAGTCAGAATTGTTATTGCCGACGGAAATGGCTGATGGATAATGGGCTCTCGAAAATTTGTGAAGTGCATGTGTGAGGTATACATCGTGTGCGCATGAGAAAGAGCAAAGCAATGTTGAAGTTAGCAGTCATTGGTGCGGGTGGTCGTGGTCATATTTCGAAGATGGCGCATCAGCCAGAAAACGGCGCGGCGCTTGTTGCGTTGTGTGATACAGACCCAAAAGCGTTCGAAATTTATCACGAACTGCTGGGAAGGGATATCGCAACCTACGGTGATTATCGTGAAGTGTTAAAACGCGATGACATTGATGCGGTGATTATTGCGACGCCTGATTTTTTGCATGAAGAACAAGCAGTGGCTGCGCTCGAGGCGGGGAAGGGTGTATACCTTGAGAAGCCGATGGCGATTACGATTGAAGGTTGTGATCGAATACTGAAAACAGCTAAAAAAACAGGGATAAAATTGTATGTGGGACACAACATGCGATTCTTTCCTGTGATGCAAAAAATGCGCGAGATTATCGAGTCGGGTCGCATTGGTGATGTGCAGGCGATTTGGTGTCGTCACTTTATTTCATATGGCGGGGATGCGTACTTCAAAGATTGGCATTCAGAAAGTAAGAACACAACGGGTTTATTGTTACAAAAGGGTGCGCATGATATTGATGTGATTCATTATTTGGCAGGCAGTCATACCGTGCGCACGGTGGGGATGGGGATGTTGTCGGTATATGACAAGGTTGCGGATCGTCGGGGTGCGGATGAGAAGGGGGATGCGAGGATTGATGAAGGGAATTGGCCGCCGTTGGAGCAGAAGGGGGTTTCGCCTGTGATTGATGTTGAGGATCATTCGATGGTGATGATGCAGATGGCGAATGGTGTGCAGGGAAGTTATATGCAATGCCATTATTCGCCGGATGATGTGCGGAACTATACGGTGATCGGAACGAAGGGACGGATTGAAAATATTGGTGATCACTCGACGGAAGATAAAATAGCAAAGGTGCGTGTGTGGGACGCGCGGAACGGATTTAATGAGTTGGGCGATGAAGAGATTGCGGTGCCTGTTGCGGAGGGAACGCATGGTGGTGCGGACCCGATGATCATGGATGATTTTGTGCGTTATTTAAAGAGTGGTGAGTTGAGGGGGGCGACGCCTTGGGATGCGCGGCAGTCAGTTGCGGTGGGATGTTTGGCGACAGAGAGTTTGCGGAATGGGAATGTTGCGATGGATGTGCCGGGGTATGAAGGTTGAGACGTTGGTGATTCGGTTTTGTGCGCACGTTTTGTTTGAAAGTTGGTTTTTGAGATGGTCTTAAAAGTGCTGTTTGAAAATGAGTCTATGCGCGTATTAGTCGAATTGGTGAGCGGTATTGTAAAGTTTTGTGATAAATAAAGGAGTTATGAATAGGGAGGCGAGCTTTTGTGCGCACGAATGTGAAAGTTTATTGATTTTCGATGATTTTCCCGTAGTAGGAAATGGTCTGTTTTGGCTTGAAATGAGTAAGAAATGGCGCGTTTTAGGTTGGTATTAGTTAGAAAATGACTTGTTTTTAAGGGGCGATTGCGTGTTTGTGCGCGCGTTTTGTTTTGATGTTGGTTTGGTATGGGTTTTGCTGTGGGAAGTGTTTTAAGCATGTTGGATTGCGGTGTCCTCTATGGGGCCGGACCGGCCATTGAGGCTTTGAGCAAAGGATTGGGTTTAAGCGGGGGGCGGAGTGAGGAGGTGTGGGCTTTGGGTGAGGGGTGTGGGGATGATGGGTTGTTTCACTAGAACGTATCGTTGGTTGGAGAGAGGAGTGTGTGGGGGGATT
This sequence comes from Planctomycetota bacterium, assembly GCA_016350165.1. GTDB lineage: Bacteria > Planctomycetota > Phycisphaerae > Phycisphaerales > Phycisphaeraceae > Poriferisphaera. The sequence continues at coordinate 3,082,234 of CP066225.1, forward strand.
GAAGTGTGTTGGTGATTATGGAAATGTTTAGATGAGGTGATGGTTTTGGGTAGAGAATTGTTGGTGATTTATTGGGATGATTTGGAGCGTTTATTTATGTATTGGTAGGTTGATTTGAGAGTGGTGGCGATCATGTTGCCGGGGATGACGATGAAGATGAGTATGGTGTAGACATTAATGATGTTGAGGCGGTAGCCGCCGAGTCTGGCTCTGCTGTTATTGATTTGTGATGGTGATACGAAGAATCCGATGGTGATGATGGCTGCGACGCTGAGGATGTATGCGATGTTGAGTATTGAGGGAGAGATGTCGGGATGTAGGGCATGGATGATGTAGTAAAGGGCTGTGAGAAAAATGGGTACAAAGATCCAAGCGAGGGCGAGGATTGATTTGGGTAATGGTGGGTCTTCGGCTTCTTCGAGTATGCCGGCGTGGTTTACTTTTTTAACACCCCATCCGCAGTAGGGGCAGAAATGTGGAGAGCCTACGCCGGTGGCGTTGAATTTGGTTGGGCGGTTGCAGTTTGGGCAGCGTTTTGGAGTGTATAGGGTCTGAGTCATGGTCTTGCCCAGTTAGAAGAATGTCGTGTCTATTCGTCAGATAGTATGTGGAAATCAGGTGGGGAGGTTGGTTATTTGAATGGTTTTCGTTTTGGTGGGCAGTTGAAGATGCCTTTGATGGCGGTTGCGGTGATGGCGCCGGGGAGGAAGACGATGTAAATCATGATGAGGAAACGGAGGTTACGTTGGCCGGTGAAGTGGCCTTGGAAGTGGTCGGCATCGACGTTGTCGCCGATCATGGCAGGGTTGAAGACGAAGCCGATGGCGGTGAGGATGACGATGCCGACTAAGTAGCCTGCGGTGAATTGTGCTGGTTCGATGTCGTTGGCGAATTTGAGTACAAGGATGTAGGGAACGATGATGATGATAGGCGCAAGTATCCAACAGGCGATAATGATTTCGCGTGCGGCAGGTGGTTTTTTAGCTGGTTTTAAGACGCGAGAAGCTTTGATGGTATCCATGCCCCATCCGCAGTTGGTGCAGTAACGGGGAGCGCCTTTACCGGTGGTGTTGTATTTGGTTGCGCGGTTGCAGTTTGGACAGATGCGTGGAGCGGTTTGTGTTGCCATGGTTTTGCCCTTTGGAAATAAGTAATGCTTGAAGGTCTATATTAATGATGTGGTGGTGTTTCGTAAATTTATTGGGGTGTGTTTTTGTTTGGGTCCTCTATGAGGCCGGACTGGCCATTGAGGTGTTTCACTGTAGCGTATCGTCTGCATAACGATCGAATGGGTTGGGTTGTTTCACTAAAGCGTATCGTGGGTTGGGAACTTATGAAGACCGGCGACCTGTCAGGTCGCGGCTACTTGAGTTGTAGAAAGTATGTTGGTTGGAGTTTTGGGCGTTGGTGAGATGTTGCACTAAAGCGTATCGTTAGTTGTGAAACTGAATTTTTTGGTGGGGTGGGCTTGTGAAGTGCTTGTGGTGTTATTGTTTTGATGTGGGGTTAGTATTTGGGTTTGCGTGAGTATTGGTCTTTTAGACGCTTGCGGGATGAGTCTTGTTGTGGGGGTTGTGATTTTGCTTTGAGAAGTACTGGCTGCTTTTGCGGTGATTGCTTTTGAGGTTTGGGGGTTGTTTGCCTTTTATTTTTGGATTGAGGCTTTGCTTGTTGTTTGGGTTTTGATTTAGGTTTGTCTAACTGTTGATTAGATGATTTGGGTTCTTTGTTTTTATAGTTATGGTAGAGAACTTGGATGAGTTCGCCTGTGGTTCTGATGGTGAATGCGATGAGTGCGCCTGAGCCTATGACGAGAACGATGATGATGAGGATGTGGTTAGTTGATCGGAGTTTTGTGATTGTTTTGATGGGGTCGAGGAAGAAGCCGAGACAGGTGAAGAATGCGGCGAAGATTGAGTAGAAGATGAGTGAATCGGAGGAATATTCTGCGAGATAGTTGGTGTAGACGAGGTATGGTCCGACGAGAAGTGTGATGGAGGCGATGAGCAGAATGAAGTACATGAGTAGAGAGGGTAGTTGAGTGTGGTTTTGTTCGTATGTGGGAGTGATGGGTTGTGTGCCCCAGGCGCAGTATGGGCAGAAGCGTGGAGCGCCGGTGCCTGAGGTGTTGAGACGTGTGAGTTTATTGCAAAGTGGGCAGTGTTTTGGGCCTTGGGGTGAGTTGGGCATTGCTTTGTCCGGAAATTAGGAGTGAGAGAAACGTCTAAGCGTATGTTAGTGTTAAAGGGGCGGTGAGTAAATTGAGGTTTGAAGTGTGTGCCATGAAGGGGGATGGGTTATAAAAAAACTGCGATTGTTTGGATCGCAGTTTGGGGTTGGTTTGTTGTGTGGCTTAATTATTTGAGTGTGCGGCCTAGCAGGGCAGTGATTGACCAGACGAGAAGTTTGCCGGGGATGAGGAGGATGGTGAGGATGGTTGAGGTTTGGTTTGTTTCGTCGTTGATCTTGAATGGGTTGTCGAATGCCCAGACGTCCCAGTCTTCGTAGATGCGAGGGTCTTCGAAATATGAGGCAGCGAGGTAGATGATGGCGAGTAGCCAATATGCGATGTGGAATGGGATGGGGAGTGAGGCACCGAATGGCCAGAGTGTGACGAAGAGTATGTAAGGGATGGCAAGGAGGACGGTGGAGGCAATGAGAGAGAGGCCGATGCGGATGTATGAAGGTAGGATGATGTATTGGGTATTCATATGATGCTGCTCCTCTTGAACGATCCCCTTGCTAAGGTCGGCTGCTTTATCTTTACCCCATCCACAATCGGGGCAATAGAATGCTTTTGTTTCGTACTTCTTAGGGTGGTGTACTTCGTGGACTTGATGGTTGCATTTGGGGCAACGCATCTGTGCGGTTCGGTCGGCATGTTGTTGTGGTGTGGTTAGTTGTGTCATGTTGCTGTCTCATGATTTTCGATGGATGCAGTGATGCTGCAAAGATGCGAAAACGGCTCTGCTACAAGATGAGACTGAAGGCTTGCAATTGAACCCAAGAGTAAGTCGGTCAATGTTTATCGTTGTTGAAATGAGTGATGCGTTAATGTGTTGGAAGCGAATTGGTATACGTGCGGCTGATCTTGCTATCGATACAGACGTGGTATCTGGATTCATATTAGCATTAGAGTGGTGAGAATTGGAGTAGAATTTTTGCGAAGTTAGGGTGAGAAATGCTGGAGAGGTGTAAAAAAATTCACACATGCGCCGAATGGGGCACATGTGTGAAGTTGTTAACGGTTTATCTACATGGATTGCACAAAAATTGCTTGTGCAGGTGAGTGGTTATTTGTTTGAGAGTTTGAGGTAAGCGTCACGAAGGATTTGTTCGGTTTTGCCCCATCCGATGCATTGGTCGGTGATGGAGACGCCGTATTTGAGGTCTTTGAGGTTTTCGGGGAGTGATTGGCTACCTTCTTTGAGGTTGGATTCGATCATGGCACCGATGACGGGTGAGTTGCCGGTGAGTTTTTGGTCGATGACGCTGTTCCAGACGATTTGCTGGTTCTCTTGTTTTTTGCCTGAGTTTGCGTGTGAGCAATCGACGAGGAGGTTTGGAGAGAGGTTGGCTTTTTTGAGGTTGTCTGCAGCGTTTGCGACGGAGACGTGATCGTAGTTTGGTCGGTCGGAACCGCCGCGAAGGATCATGTGGCCGTGTGGATTGCCTTTGGTGACGATGATGCATGTTGCGCCGTCATCGTCGATGCCGATGAAGTGGTGTTTTGATTTTGAGGAACCCATTGCATCGACAGCAACTTGTGTGTCGCCGTTGGTAGCGTTTTTGAAGCCGACGGGCATTGAGAGGCCGGAGGCCATTTGACGGTGGGTTTGTGATTCAGTTGTGCGTGCACCGATGGATGCCCATGAGACAAGGTCGTCGATGTACTGAGGTGTGTATGGGTCGAGCATTTCGGTGCCGGTGGCGAGGCCGAGGCAGTTGATGTCGAGGAGGAGTTTGCGAGCGCGGCGGAGTCCTTCGGACATATCGAATGTGCCGTTGAGATGTGGGTCGTTGATGAGACCCTTCCAGCCGACGGTTGTGCGTGGTTTTTCGAAGTAAACACGCATGACGATGTAGAGCTTGTCTTGATATTTGTTTTTGAGCTCGACGAGTTTTTGAGCGTATTCCATCGCGGCTTTGGTGTCGTGGATGGAACATGGGCCGATGACGACGAGGAAGCGGTCATCTTTGCCTGTGAGGATGTCCTGGATGACTTGTCGGCCTTCGAGGACGGTTTTCATTGAGCACTCGTTGGCGGGCAGCGCGGCTTTGAGTTCGCGCGGCATGACGAGGGTTTGCGTGTTCTCAACGTTAACGTTGTGTGTCTGTTCGAGCATGATTTCGGAATCGTTATTCACGTTTGATCTCCCTTGTGAATCGAGCCTTACATGATAACACTGTGTGGGGTGTGACAGAAATCGGAGGGAGGTGTGTTCATGAATTTCTTGCAAATAGTGGTTTTTTAGGGGTTTAGAGGAGGTTTTGGGTACTAGATGGGGAGTGGGAGGTGAGGTGAGGGGAATGAGAATTTTGTGACAATTTGATGGATGCAAGCTCCTCAGGGTTAAGGCGTTAGATTACAATCGTGAGGCCCAAATGGTGATTTGCGAGATTCGTGTAGTTGGCCGCGGGGTCGATAGCGTGATTGCAGATTCGTCAGGTGATATTGCTGCTGATGCTTTGTTTATGCTGTGTGAGTGTGATGATGCAGGCAGTTGTCATGAGAAGGTGGACTCGTTGGCAAGAATTATTCCGGATACAGAAGTAATCTCTTATACAGATCTTGGTCGTCGGCGTTTGTCGAACGAGGATGCTTTTCATACGGATGAGCAGCTGAATCTGCATGTGGTTTGTGATGGGATTGGTGGGCAGCCATCGGGTGAGGCGGCGTCGCAGATTATTGCATACTCGATGGGGCATATGCTGCGGCGTGAGTTTGCGAAGTTGACGTCGATGGATGAGGTGGGGCTGCATGGGATTCTGAAGAAAGTAATTGTGAATGTGTCGCGTGAGTTGTATCTGAACTCGCATCACATCCCAGCTTTGAAGGGCATGGGGGCGACGGTTGTGGGGATGCTAGTGCATGCTGAGACGGCGCATATTTTTAATGTTGGGGATTCGAGAGCATATTTGTATCGAGGTGGGGTGCTGCATCAGATCAGTAATGATCATACGCGGCAGTATCGTCATTATGATTCGATTACGGATACGTTGGCTGATGAGAATGCGAAAGAGCGTCGGTTGCTGTGTGGGTACATTGGGTCGCCGAGAGAGGCGAAGGCTTATGTGACGGCGGTGCGGTTGCAGGTGGGTGATCGTTTGATGCTTTGTACGGATGGTGTGACGGACCCGGTGAATGATGATGTGCTCAAGCGGATTTTTGAACAGCAGTATCCGGTGACTGATACGGCGCGGCTGATGGTTGAGGCTGCGAATAGAGCAGGGGGGCCTGACAATATTACGGTGACGATGGTTGAGTATCGGGGGGCGCGTGAAGCGATGGATGCTGATTTGGCTGGTGGGTATCCGCCTGTGACTGATTATCCTGCTGAGCAAATGGTGAAGCGGTTGTTCGATCAGTTGGCAAAACTGCAGCATGATTTGCGGATGCTGTATGACTATGCGGAGGAATGCCGGTCGATGAATCAGATCGGCGCGTTTGCTGCGATTAAGCGATGGTTGGGAGCTGAGCTATATGCGAATTTCTTGTCGATGTCGCCTTCACGGAATCCGGTTCATGCGTTTCATCATGCGTTTGTATTGGAGCAATCGCCTTGGCGTAAGGCGTATCGTGAGCATATGAGTGAGTTGCAGCCGTTGGTTGAGATGGCGTGTTCGGGGAAAGTGCAGTTATCGTATCTGATGCATCCGCATGATACTGCGAAGATTGTGAGCACGCTTTGGAATGATTGGCGTCGTGTTGAAGGGATGTATTTCAAGGTGGCGTCGAGTGAGCCACACCCGCGGCATGACCAGATGATCAATAAGTTGATTGAGCATATGGCGCAGTCGGTGAATACGTTGCGCGGGTTGTTGGAATTCTTCCCGTATTACATGCGGCCTGAGGTTGCGGCGAAGTAAAACAGAGGTGAGTTGCTTCTATATATAGGTATGTTGTTTTGGGTGGCTTGGCTAATGTGTGCGCATAAAAAAACCGCAGACCTAAGCCTGCGGTCGGATTGGGGGGTTATTATCTTGATAGTAGTGGCTCAGGTGTGAGCGGTGCGGTGAGGTAGTTCTCGAAGACGATACCATCGCGGTGAAGGAGGGTACCCATTTCTTCGTAGAGTGTGCTGATTGCGTTGTTGTAGTTGATGAGTGATTGCACTTCCTGAGTTTCAGCGTCGGCGAGACGTTCCTGAGCACGAAGTTTGAGGTCGAGCAGGAATTCAGGGGTTAGTGCGACGCCTGCAGCTTCCTGCTCTTCGATTGCACGAAGGTTGTCAGCGGCGGCGAGTCTTGCGGCACGAGTTGCACCGATCAGTTCGTAACTTGTAAGTAGTTCGCGGAGTGCGTCTTTGACTTCAAGGACAGCGATCTGAGCGAGTGCCTGGTATGCGACGACTGATTGCTTACGTGCAAGGATAGATTGCTGGTAGAAAGCGTCAGGGCCACGGTTACCGATAGGCATTTCGAAATTGATTTGAGCGATGTAGTCAACGAAGTCGAGGTCGAAGATGTCGCCATAACCTGCGGCTGGGTTGTTGGCTTCAGCACCGGAGAGTGTTGAGCCGAGTGTTACGTTGAGGATTGGGAGGCGGCCGTTTTCGGCGACACGCTGCTGAATTGAAGCGTCTTTAATGTTGTAAAGCGCGATTTGCAATTCAGGTCTGTTCTGGAGAGCGGTTGTGATTGCATCCAGTAGTGAGAATTGAAGTGGCACATCGACAGGCCAATCGACTGGGATGATGAGTGTTTCGTTTGCAACAGGGAGCTCAGGCGAGTTGATGAGTTGCTTGAGTTGGTCGGAAGAATCGCGGACGAGTTGACGTGTTCTGATAACGTCAGCACGGCGAAGCTCGACGAATGAATTTGCTTCTGTCAGGCGGACAGGATTAACGTCAAAGTTTGCACGTTCCTGCAAACGATCGCGGTCGTTGATGGTACGTTCGAGGAGGCGAGTTTGAATGAGGAGTGCTTGCTTGTTGAAGGATAGCAACCAGTATTGTGCTTCGACTTCAGCAGCGAGTGTGATGAGCTGCATGCGAAGGTTTTGTCTTGCAGATTCGAGGGCGTTGCGTGCGAGTATGATGTTTGCACGGTTGATGTCAGCACCAAAGCCACGGAGGAGTGGTTGGGTGAGGTTGACGGTGATGTTGCCTTCGAAGAAGTTGGAGGTTGTGCCGCCGAAGGATGAGTGAGTGTGATCAAGTGAGGTTGAGGTGGTGACTTGGCCGCCTGTGATGAGTTGCTTGTTGATGCCTGTCTGGAAGTTGTATTGTTCCTGAAGCGAGGCACCTTCCTGGCCAGCAAAAGTATTGCCGAAGTTCGGGTCGGCAGTACGCGTGTATGCGGTATTAAAGAAGAAGTTTGCATCAAAGAAAGCTTCAGCTTGTGTGAGCTGTGTTTCAGTGATGGCAGGTGTGTAGCGAGCGGTTTGCAGGTCGAGGTTGTTCTTGACTGCGAGTTCGATGGCTTGTTGAAGTGTGAGTTGAACCGCGAGTTGGGTTTCGTTGCCGAGGAGGTTTTGGCCTAGGATGAGTTCGTCTTCACGATAGGCTTCGATGCCTGAAATACTGTTGAGTTCAGCAGCACGCTCGATGGAAAGTTCTTCGACAACGTCAGATGGTGTGCGTTGTAGTTCGATGACCGGGCCTTCAGCGATGGCGTCGATCTCTGTTGTGTATGAGGAGAGCAGCTGGCGCTGCAAAGCTTTTTCGTCCGCTTGGTCGAAAGGTGTGGTGCATCCAGAAATCGTGACCGCTCCAATGACGGCGGTAATGATGCCACTGCGATACGCTGCGTTCTTGGCTGCGCTGTGTCTCATGGGCTGTGTTTCTTTTCGTAAAAAACGGTTTGGTTACTGACAACACTCGAGCGTACAGTGTACGAAGTTATACAAATCACGCAATTCCAAATGCCTGATTTCGCATGATTAAGTTAGTGTATATACTCAGTAAAAACACTTAAATCATTATGTGTAAAAGCTTTATGTTGTTATCGGATGGATACGGTTTGGTAGTTGATAATCTGTTATGTGAGGATCTTGAGGGGAAGATGCTCGAAGGGTAATGTGGTGAGAGCAAGTCATGTTAAGTCGGGAGCGAGCGATGAAACAGGTATGCCAGTTGTGTGAGAAGCAGATCAAACGGGGGCTGAAATGTGAGATGGAAGGGCAGATTCTGTGCTGGGGCTGTCGGAATGAGCTTGTATATGGGCGGTGTATGGCATTTGTGATCGATTGTGTCTTGTTGATGTTTGTGGCTGGTGCTTTGATGCTGTTTGTTTCGTATAGTCTGCCGACGGTTGGTTTTCTGTTTGGAATGGATTTCCCACGTCATATTGATGAGACGATTCTGGGGAACGTGACAGTCGCAGCGATCTTCATGTTGCTGTTTTTGATTAAAGATGGGTTTGGTGGATACTCATTGGGCAAATATCTGGTCGGGCTTCGTGTGGTTGATCGGTATGACGTGAACAAGCCGGCGGGACTTTGGCGGTCGTTTTTGAGGAACTGGATTTTGCTCATTATGCCTATGGTTTTGATCGTCTCGCTGCAGCTGAGAAATGGTCGTAGGTTTGGCGATGGTTGGGCGAAGACGCGCGTGATAAATCAGAAGAAGGTTTGGACCCCTTTTGATGCAATGGACCCGAGGTACTATGAGTGCGGTTATGATCTTCGTGGGCTTAAAGGATCATCGTGTCTAGAGTGTGGCGGACAGATAAGTACTGAAAATATAGAGCGAATCGAAGCAAGTAGGCTGCAAAGTGAGTTGGCAGTTCATGATTCTGGTGAGGTTGAGGAGAGTGACGATTTGTCTAACACATGATTAGACTTGTTCTTTTAAGGTGGAATAACTGTGGGCAAATGGTTCATAGCTTAAAAGTGGATAAATAATCACACTTTTTTTGCAATCTTGTGTTATCGTAGCTTCATCCCCCATGTTATTTAGACGATGTAAATAATGTCCCCGGAGCGGGGGATACCTTTCAGAGAATCATCAGAACCGGAAGCAGAGCTGTCATGCCTATACGAAGCTGCGATCAATGTAGTTGTGGTCAATTCGCCACGCCTCAAAATTCGAAAACCTGTTGTGGCCAGATCAGTACTTGTCCACTCAGTAAGGCAGCAACCGATCGGATTGAAGAGCGTTGCTTGTGGGCACAAGGCGAACTACGTGAAACTGATGTGCCATCTGATTTTGGTCTTGCGATCACACTTGTAAGACACATCGAGGAAGGCGTCATTCCGTTGTTTGTAGAAACGATTGATGATGCGATTAGCACCAATCAAGCGCAGCGAATTTTGAGACGATTCCTTGCTGACTCACCCGTACTTGTGCGTTCTTGTCATGGCGAAGATTTGCTGCAAGACGTTCATGATGCGGATCAATACCTCACGCCTTACCTAGGCATGATCGCTTGAGTTGGATGAATAAATATAGAAGAACAGGATAATAGTACAACCGCTCTTCCTCCTTGGAGCGGTTTACTTATGCGCATATCGTGATGTTATAGGGCTTAGTTGCTGACGCCGTAGAAAACGTCAACGGGTAGATTGGGAAGTCGCTCATTAAGCTTGGCTGCAAAGTTATCGAGCTGTTCATCACTGACTGGCTGAACATAATCTTCTGCAGTTTGTCTTGCGACAGAGTACAACTGAACACCTTTGATGCTGCCGCCGTTGCGGATGATATCGTCGAGGCGATCGATGTATGCATCAAACTCTGAGGCAGGCATCGGTTGATCGAGTACCTTCATGAGCATTGTCTGAATAACCACATCATGCATCTCTGCAATTGATTCGATATTCTTCAACACCTTTTCAAAAGGTACACGCGTACGATCGACGAGCTGGAAATATGCTTCTGTGCCCGCATCAAGCTTTGCCCAGATTTCACCTTCATGAGCCATCATTTCATCGATTGCTTCAATCACACCATCACGGCCAAGCACCGTTGCATTCGTAATCAATACAATTTTTGAATCATCTAACTGGTGCTTAGTTTTCAGTTCAATCACCATACGTACCGCTTCACCAAAGCCGCTGTACGTCGTTGGTTCGCCATTGCCTGAAAATGCAATATCGTTCACGCGTCTGAGTGAATCAGGAACGTCTATGAATTTTTCATGTTCCCATATTTTGCCGCTAACAATCTCGCCAAGAAGTGAATCAAGTTCGTGGCGAACAACAGTAAGGTCAACCTTCTTTACCTCGGGTTCAGTGGAGCGATCAACGCAGCAATAGATGCAGTCGAAGTTGCACGCATTGTTAACGTTGAGGTTGATACCAACAGACATGCCGCCGCTACGACGTGAGATCACCGGATACACATAGGTATAGTTCTCCCATGATCGGCTATGGTCACTGAATACTTTCTGTACCACATCCAAATGATGATCCGTCTTTTTCTCGTTCATCTCACTCATGACATCATTCTAACAATCATTGGCGTGCAAAGCCCAATCCACCAGCCATTCAGATGTGCGGATGCCGCAACTGTCGCGAAAATTGCTTGTTTTAAAGCGATATTGGCTTATGTACCACCGCCACCGCCGCCGCTGGCTGAAGTCGTACCACGAGCACTCACTGGCCCAATCGGTGAACTGGTTGCTGTCACCATCGGTACCGGAGGTCCACCCCAGCTTGCAACGTGCAATCGCACATCATCCATACGCAATAACCAAATCATATCTAGCAGTTGCTGTTCAAATGCAAGATGGGTAAGGCGCGTGGTAAGCCATTCGATCTGATTTAACTGCTTCTTGAGTTGCCACTCGTCAGTAAAATCAACTTCACGTTTCACGATATCAGACAGACGCTCGTTAACATGTTTCAGGTTTTCCTGATTTCGCTCTTGTCTGTTGATGATATTAGAAATGGTCGCGCGAGCTGTGTGTCTGAGGTTCCCAAGTATCTTTTCATGTTGACGTAACACGAACTGTGCTTTGGCGATTTGTGCCTGGTTCTGATCAAAGATCGGTACGACCATGGAGCCGACGGGGCCGAAAGTGTTATCGTTCTCAATCGCGCCTTCCCAGCCGAAGCCACCACCAACATATGGAAAAATCAAAGTCTTTTGATACTCGATTGCAAGTTTGGCACTCATGATATCCTGCTTGGCTGCAATTACATCCAAACGATTGTCCAGTGCAAATTCAACGTAGGTATCAACGTCCTTGAACTTACGTCCTTTCCACTGCAGATCTGAAGTCAGCTTGGTTTCCTGCGTGATATCATCCAGCGACAACAAAACGTTCAGCATGTTCTGAGCTTGAATCTGCATCACTTCCGTATTACGGATCATGATCTGTTGCTGCGTGACATTTGCTTCAGTTTCACGGAGTGTCAATTCATCGATTAGACCATGCGCATAACGAACACGCATGCGGTTGGCTAACAGTATCTTCTGATTGAGCATTGCACGCTGAATCATCAGCGTTTTTTCATAATAAAGAACTTGGTTGTATGACAATTCTGCTGCTGCAGCCGTTTGAATAATCAACAGCGTGACACGTTGTGCTGTCGCTGCAGAAATAGATTCAAACAGTGCTGCACGTTTGGGGACTTGATAGAAATCTGAGAGAATAAAAAGTAGTGACGCAGTTGTATTACCAAGGTTTGTAGGGAAAGCAAGGAAACCCGACAACGGTGGGTTCGTAAACAGTTTACTCTGCAATAAGTCGCTTGCAGCAATACCCAGATTCTCAAATTCAGCTTGTAATGCCTTGTTATTCAGTAACGCAATCGCAACCGCGTCTTGTTGAGACAATCCTTCTTTAAGATATTCCTGAACTTTTTGCTCGATGATTAATTTATCTTCTTCCGTACGATGCCAAACCAAATCATCACTTGGCACACGTTTTTTGCTCAGCTTTTTAGTCATCTCCCATTGCGGTTTCGCATCAACCTTACATCCAGATATCACCAACACCATACTTAAGAGCAAGCATACAGTCAGTATGTATGATCGCTGTCGATGCATCTTGTGCTCAAACTCAGGTTTATCTCGACAAACTGTCTTCATCGTCTATTCACCAGTTAGCTGTGTGGTGCGCACAGTGATTAATTAACGTATATCTGTCCAGCTATCACCTTCAAATTTCCATGGCGCATTCAGCGACTTCACATCGTAATTCGGATCGCTTGGTTTCACGTTCACATACGTAAACATACCTTCAGGCGGCATGATCCCCATCGGCGCATTCGGCATCATGTTGACGGTATGGTGTAGAACGTGGCAATGCAGCCGCCAAGTACCAGGGTTCCATGCGACAAACTCAACATCTCGTGACTGCCCAGGTTCTATCGTAATAGTGGACTCACGGTATCGTGCTGATTTAGGGATTGGTCCACCTGTTGTTCCGACAATTTCAAAGTCATACCCATGAATGTGAATCGGATGCGCTAATAATGACAAATTTCCAAATCGTAGACGCACGCGATCACCTTGTTTGCAATTGATCATTGGCAGTGTCGGCATTGTTTTGCCGTTGAATGTCGCGATTTTTGCCTGCATCGACATGAGGTTGGGAGCAGCATTACCCGGAAAGAAATTCCACTGTTGAAGTAGTATTGCAACATCGCAGTCAATCTTATTTTCAGGTCGTTTCGGGTGCACGATGAACATGCCACCTAAACCCATGCCTTCCTGAATGAGCACGTTAAACCCCGAGTGATACATTAACGTGCCACTTTGATGTAACGTGAACTCATAGGTGTGTGACTGCCCGGGCAAGATTGGTTTCGCTGCATTCCAGGGATAGTAGCCGGTTGCGCCATCTTGCGCAAACGGAATCATAAACCCATGCCAATGAATACTCGTTGGTTGAGGCAATTCATTTTTTACAATGATGCGTACTCGATCCCCTTCGTATGCTTCAAGCGTTGGCCCCGGACATATGCCATTGAATCCCCAGCCTAATAGTTTTTTGCTTGCAGTTGGCCGATATTTAAACGCTGAGTAATCGCCAGATTCATCGATAATTTTGTATGTCTCTTTTGTGAATCCGTAAGTAATTTCCGTCTCAACAGGTTGTGCAATCAACGTGAAAACTTTCACGTTACCATCCATCTCATAACCCATTGATGGCTGCCCAATCGTCTGTACTTGCCCCATTTGCCGGCCCATCGTCGACGGCGGCATCGAATATGACTTCTTATAATCAACACGTGGAAAAGTATCTTCAGCTGGATTCATCGGCAGAGGTGACAAATCATCACTTGACTTGAGCTGATAAACATTTCCATCCAGTTCCAACGGCAAAACAGGCTCAACGATTTCCGCTGACTCCTTCGTCAGTCCCTTCTCTATCGCGCGCTTAGTCGTCTCTGCTTCACCACCCTGCGCATAAGCTTTCGCCGCAGCCGCACTGGTTGCAAGCGCTGCAGCTGTTGATGCAAAGAAACCGCGTCTCGTAATTCTTTTCACCATTGCATACCAAACCTACCCGACCACACTACACCTACAGCATGCATACGCGAGTGCTACAAACAAAACATCTCGCATAATTCGCATCGTCCGAACAAACGTGCCACTTAACGCGACACGACCCACGAACAATCCCTATTTAATGAATGCTGAACTTCTTTCGAATGGTGCTACGTTCAATAAAAAACTGCGAAATTTTACAATCGCAGCTTTATTATCAATTTAGATTTTACCGGCAGCTCTTTATGCTTCCAGTTTTCGTCTCATAATTTTTCCAGTCGGATTACGTGGCAACTCATCGACCAAACGTATCTCACGTGGCACCTTGAATTGTGCTAAATTCTCGCGGCAATGCTTCCTTAGCTCTGCCTCATCAAATTCAGCCCCTTCTTCAAGCTCGATAAATGCTATCGCAACTTCACCACGCATATCATCACGCTTACCGATCACTGCACTCGCATGCACGCTGTCCACATAATTCAGGACTTCCTCGATCTCACGTGGGAACACATTTTCCCCGCCAATAATGATCATCTCTTTCTTGCGGCCTGTAATAAACAAAAAGCCATCTTCATCAATACGTCCAATGTCACCCGTTCGGAAAACCTTCACAGGCTTACTCTCACCAGGTACGTTGATCTCGGACATTACTTCAGCTGTCATCTCTGGCAACTTGTAATAACCAAGCATCACGTTCGGACCACAAACAAGGATTTCACCCTCTTCATTTGGTCCTAAAACATTGTCTTCATCATCAACAATAAACTCTCTTACGCTAGGCAATGCTTTGCCTACCGAGTGTCGTTTTTTGCTCTCATGTGTTGCCCAGTTCAACACTGGCGTCGTTTCAGTCAGCCCATATCCTTCCAGCATGTCAACGTCAAAACGTTCTTTCATACCGGCATAGACAGCATCGGAAAGTGGCTCGCCGCCACTGATCGGCAGCGTCAAACTTTCAAAGTCTTCAGGCTTCGCGCTCTTGACTGATAGCAAGGCTCCATACATCGAAGGCACAGCCATAAAGATGCCCGGTTTATGTTTCCTGAACAATTCCAAGATCTTCGTTGGCACAAACCTTGCGGTATAAACCACCTTCGCACCAAGTGTCAATGGAATCAAACAGCAAGCCGTTAAGCCAAACGAGTGGAACTGTGGCAATACCGAAATGAACGTATCAAGCTCAGTTAAACCCGCATGAACAATACTGTCACGTGTGTTCGATTCAACGTTCCCATGGCTCAGCATCACACCTTTCGGGCGCCCACTGGTTCCCGATGTATACAACAACACCGCCATCTCATCGTCTTTTAGACGAGGCGGTATCCGCAACCTCGGAATGCCTTTGAACTTCATCTTGTTCAGCTTCAGTATCTTGATGCCTTCAGGGACCTTGTCTTCACCACCGATAAAATCCAACATCTGATCTACTGTTATCAGCAGATCAATGTCCGAATCTTTCATGACATATTCAAGTTCATCCTGCGACAGCAGAAAGTTGAAAGGAACCGCCACCTTCCTCGTCAGCCAGCACGCCAACATGGCGACCGGAAACGCACCGCACGTTGGCAGCAAGATTCCGACATTCTTTCTTTCAGTCATTTTCACGATCTGTTGCGCTACAAAAAATGCGCCACCGATCAATGTCCCAAACGTCCATTCACGTTGGTCATCAACGACTGCAACTCTTTTAAAATTGAAAATACCCTTTTTCAGGATAGGCCAAAGTAAGCTCACGATCTTACCTCAATAACAAACCCGAGCGTCTCGCATAAATCTGATCCGCTAATCATACCCGAAATCACTCTAAAATGCTTCTACTTCATCACTTTACAGCCTTTTCCAGTACCCCTCTCACCATCCCTCACCACATCTCACACCCCTTTATCAAGACTTCCCTCTAATCAAATCACCCCATCCTCACGAATCCTGCTGCGAAACTTGTGGGATTGAGCCGAAAATCACCGAAGACACATACAGTACAAGTCATTCGTATCACGCAAACCCCATTTATGGGACTTGCTCACATTCCTCAACCCTCAATCACCCTCCGACTTGCTCCCCCACCACACTCCGTTGGATAATGCTCAAAACCTACTGCAACACTTTCTCCACATCACTCACCAGCATCAGCAGACCAAAACCTATAGCTACGCACGGTCCGGATTCTTTCTGTTTTATGACTGACATGACGGACACGATCGAGACGAGCAATGGAAACATTATCAAATAATCAAACGAGATCGTTCATGAACAGACTCATTCGCCACAGCCTCCCACTACTCATGCTCACGACAGCCATACTCTTCACAGGCTGCATCGCTGTACCTGAAACCGACAATGCCACACCCCTCACAATCAAGCAGATGAACAACGCATACGAGGCAAAGCAGTTTCAGCAAGCATACAAACATGCGCTTGTGCTCATGAAAGATCACGATCCTGACTATCGTGCGCTTGCTTACTACACTGCCGCAAAATGCAACATGAAGCTGAACAACAATCCTCAAGCACTCACCTTCATGACTCAAGCATCTCAGTCCGCCAAAGACAAGCTTCTCCTTGCTGACTCGTACGCAGAGCTCGGCATCATCTACGGACGTATGAACAAAAATGCCGAGGCAGCCGCTAACTACCTCAAAGCCGCAAAAACCTATCCGCAAGGTAAAGAACGCGCCAACGCCTACTACTACGCAGGAATCTCGCAGCAAAAAATGGGGCAACTCGCTGAAGCTAAAAAATCCTTCTTCCTCGCACGCAGTTCAAACGCCAACATGCAACTTCTTCAGCAAATCAACTCACGCATCTCCGTCAACGGCTACACCATCCAGATCGGCGCTTACTCCTCCAAAGTCAACGCCATCAAAGCCGCTCAAGAAGTCTCACTCCGTTCAATGACCATGAACCATGGCAAACCAAAAATTGCTGAAATTGCCGATAAAGACAATAAAACAGTCTATCGTGTTCAAATCGGTAGCTTCTCTTCATACAAATCCGCAAACTACGCAAAAAGACTTCTCGGCGTCTCCGACGCCATCGTCGTACCACTCACCAAAAAGTAAACCGACACCAAGACAGACAAACAAAAACTGCGACACTAACGCCGCAGTTTTTTTATATTCATATCTAATGCATGATTAGTTTATCATCGCAACTTATATCGGCATTCCTTCAAATCAATCTTCTCCCCCTTAAACGGCACATCTTCCTTCTTCAACATCCGCTTCTTCCTATCTAACCCTGTCGCAAACCCAGTCAACGCGCCACTCGAACCCACCACGCGATGGCAAGGTACTGTCGGTGCATACGGATTCTTATTCAAAGCATTACCCACCGCACGATACGCCTTGCAGCCCAGCTTTGTTGCGATATCACCATACGTCACAACCTTCCCCTCAGGCACTCTCGCGCAGATCGCCCACACCTTCTCATTAAATCCCATACCCTTCACCAGCTTTCCTTCCTTGATCGCCTTCTCATTCGACATCACGATTGCTCCTTTCTTTCATGCTTTACTATAGATCAACCGTTCAGCACAGAAAACCCTTCCCATACAGCGCAATAAAAAACACCACGCAAAACGCAGTGTTCTCATTGCTAATTTTGTTCAACCTCACCCCTTCTTCGGCTTCGGCCTAAGCATTCCCAAATGATGCTCTGCATGACGCATGTGGAACAGATTCCAATCGTCAAAACTCATCGCACCAAGTACCGGGCTCGGCTTCGTCGTCGCTGAACCTTTAAATTGCTCTACCGCTTCCCTTAGTTTCGCAACTTCTTCCCCATCATCCAACCCATCGCTCGGGATCATCACTTTAAACCGCCCCTTCAACTTAAACCCAGGCTTAAACCCTTCCCTGAAAATCTTGCCCTTCGACACCACCATCTTCACCACCAGATTCATCGGAAAGCCCAACTCAAAACCAAACCCTGAGACACTCTTTTCAAGTGTCATTCGCAAGTGTTCACAGTTCTGACCCAGTGTCCACTCGCCCACCATGTCATACCCATCAGCAAGCAGTGCTTCTGCTTCTGTGATCATATCTTCGACTGCTTCAAAGCGAAGCCCGCGTTTTCCAACCAAACGTCCGTCTTCAAACGTTAAGTTGCCCATAGTGACTCCAATCAACACAGATCCCAAAATCCCAAATCCAGTCAGCGATTAAACGTTTCCCCACGCCCCGTGCTGACTTTCAATCTCACCTCTTCTGGAAATGCCCACCATCATAACACGTACACATCTCATCGATGCGTTACACATGCTTCACACATTTACCCAATGTCTCACGAACGCAGTTACGACTGCTAAATTGATGTGCTACAAAAAGTCCACAAAGGTGATTGCTACGTTGTGCGATACATGCTGCTCTGATTGATTTAAGGTGTGCAACAATTTCTTTAATTCATTCATCTAAACAATATCGAATCAGCTATGACTTGCAAGAGGTATCTACCTCACTTGTCTCATTTTTAACGCGAAACGAAACGCTCCGCTTTACATGACCTTACATTCCCACCCATTATCTAAACGACTGTTATATCTTCTTTACCCACCTTCTCATTTCTCAAGCCTACTTTACCCCGTCACCACCGCATGCGATAAATGCAACTCCATGTGTCTGCAGTGAAACTTATTCACTTCTTCGTCACTTAATTCACCAAATACAGGATGCACTTTGTACTCATTCGCTTCCCCCAATAGCTTCGCTGACTCTTTCAACTTCACCAGCCCTTCCTCCGCACTCAAACCTTCTGGCTTAAGATCCGCCAACTTCGGATTCACCGGAATTCCGCTCGGCAGCCCTTTATTCAAAAACGCATTCTTACGAAGTTTCGCACCCATCATGATCAATTTCGGCGCCAACCGTTTCGGCCCATCCACCGACATCTGCATCGCTTTCTCCAAATGCGAAAAATTCTCAGCAAGCGTCCACTTCCCACCCATCTTCACTTTCCCCGCTTTCTCCCATTCAACCAACTTCTCAGCATACGCAATCCCCTCATCAACCGTCTCGAACCGCAAATCCATTCTGTCTTTTCGTTTCATAACACAGACTACCTTTTATTCGCTGAACGTTAAGCCGCCCTCGACGACTTACTCCGATTCAACCGCTGCTCGATCCGTTTAATTCCACGCAGAATATCTCGCGCCGTCTTGAACTCAGCCTTCTCCGGATGCTTCGGCCTCAGTATCGCTGCCGTCAACGCACTCAACGCCTTCGCCTCATCACTCTCTTCATCAAACTGGATCAGGTGCCCAAACTCAGGATTCCCATAAGGCTTATTAATCTGCACTGCCAAATAATACGAATCCACCGCCTTATCGACCTTCTGATGTGCAGCCGTCATTTCTTCATTCGTCACATGTCCCGAATCAATCATTCGGCCCAGCATTCTTTGAATCTGACTCGTTCGCATCATCTCCCCAAACAAGCTCGTCAGCATTCGATTGTCAGCAATCTGCTCCCCAATACGCACCGCTGATCCAAAATCGACAAACCCAACCCCATCATCCGTCACCACAATATTGTCCAGCCGCAAATCCAAATGAATCACTTCTGCATGTTCATGCAGTGCGCACAGCAAATCCGCCGCCTGTGTCGAAAACTCAATCTGCGACATCCGCTGCGTCCCTGTTCGCATCCAATTCATATGCAGTTTCGTTACAAACCCCCGCTCATCTTTCTCCACCCCCAGCAACTTCGGCACACGATCCCGATACCCCTCAGGCAATTTCTCTTCCAAAATCTTCAAAAACGCAGCTTCACGCGTTAAAAACGTCGGGAATACATGATCCACAAACTTCTTCGCACGGTTCGACAAGTCCTCAGCCGACGCATTCGGGAACCGGTTCTTCAACCTGTAAATAATGTTCTCATAGCTCGGCACATACTTCGTCACCACATACCCATTTTCTATCCCCGCAGCTCGCGTCAAATTCACGCAATACGTAAACCGATCCGTAATCTCGCCCGGCTGAATCAGCTCAACTTTCCTCGCTGCAAACCAGTACCCCTTCTTTTTCAATCCACCACCAATCGGAGCTGGCATCTTCTCCAGCACAAACCCATTCCGCCCCTCATACATCTCTGCCAACCTCACCACCTTCTGCTGATCCTTCCCCACATACCCAAACAGGCCGCCCCATCTCAATTTCTTAAACACCGCATCAGGACTCGACGGATCACCACCCTTCGCAAGCAGGCAATCGTAAGTCCATTCCTTTGGCATCTCGTCACCCATCCGCCCATACGCGCGTTCACGAGGCTCAATCCCCAGCATTGCCCCATGCAATAACCGGATCAACGCATGACCCTCAGGATTAATCGCAGCTCGTTCTTTTCGACCACCAAAAAGTACCCCAGCAATCCATTGCCAGAATCCTTCTTTTTCACCCTTCATCCCTACGCGGTCACTTACTCTCATGACTCACACAATCCTTTACTAATCCATCACAGCAGAACGCTTCAAAAAATATCATCTTAGAACCGAAATGACCCAATCCCCCACCTACCCGTACCACCCAATCTGCAAATCCATATCCAGCCCCCATTTACACCATCTTCGTATCTCTACCTATTTTAACCCATTTCCCCATCAACATCACGCATCCATATACCAGCGTGCCACCTTCCACACATCACCCGCCCCCATCGTCACCAGCAAATCGCCCGGCCTTCCAATCAGCTCCAACTGCTCAACAATCGCACCAAACGGATATAAGTGCATCGCCTGTACACCTTTCTGACGCAAACGGTCCACCAGATCCGCACTCGTCACCGCATGACGCTCCGCTTCACTATCCCTCACAAAGTAAATGTGAGGCACGATCACGATATCCGCCTCCCCAAAACTCGTCGCAAACTGCTCCATCAAAAAACGTGTCCGCGAATGCTGGTGTGGCTGGAACACACAAATCAATCGCTTCGGATCATAGTGATGCTTCAACGCACGCAGCGTCGCATCCACCTCCGTCGGGTGATGACCATAATCATCTAATACAAAGACATGATTCTCATCCCCATCTTTCGTATTAAACAACCCGTCATTTTTCAACACCTTCTTCCCAATCACCTGCATGCGGCGATCCAACCCCGTAAACGAAGCCAACGCCTCAGTGATCTGTTCCCAACTCGCACCCAAACGGTGTGCCGTGATCCCCGCCGCCGCCGCGTTGTACGCCATGTGCATTCCCGGCAGCGCCGCTTTCCATTCGCATACCTTCTCACCACGCTTATCCAAGTAAACCACGCCTTTATTCAACCGCACCTGCCAATCAGCCTCAGCCGAATACCCAAGCGTCTCAACTTCACAATCCAGCCCACCCGCAATCTCCAACCGGCAACCCATCTCATGATTAATCAGCAGCGACCCCTTCGGCGATACCTTCTCAGCAAACACCTTAAACGCTTCGACAATCTCATCCAGATTTTCATACACATCCAGATGGTCCGCCTCGACATTCAAAATCACGCCATGCTTCGGATGAAAATTATGGAAGCTGCGATCAAACTCGCACGCTTCTGCTAACAAGAAATCCTTCCCAACTTCATCACACCCAACGCGGTACCCCCCACCAATCTGTTCACAGTTCGCACCAACAATAAACGACGGATCAAGCTCCGCACTAATCAGCACATGAGCCAGCATCGACGTCGTTGAACTTTTACCATGTGTCCCCGCAATCGCCACCCCCTGACGACCAATCATCAGCTCGCCCAGCAACTTCGCGTACTTCACGATCTCCACGCCCCGCCGTTTCGCCTCAACCACCTCAGGATGATCTTCCTTAATCGCAGCACTAATCACCAACTCATCCAACTCCGCAGGCACGCTCTCAACCGTCTGCTCAAGCACCACCTCAATCCCCTCAGCCCTTAACCCCTTCACCACCACACTCTCATTCAAATCCGATCCGCTGCATTCAGCCCCAAACTGCTTGCACATCCTTGCCAACCCTGACATCCCACAACCGCCAATCCCCACAAAATGCAGCCTTTTCCCCTCAATCGCTACCTTCGCAGCAACACCCTCATTGGCCGATCCCTCAGCCGCCAACTCACGATCCTTTTTCACTTCATAATCCATACCACGATTGTAACCGCAACATGCCTGATTCGCAGCCTAATACCAGAAATCATGATCCTCACGAGGCCGCATGATCGCCATCATAAAATATCGATCCGCATAACACCTGAACTGATGCAGTGTCGATGTATTCAACACACCCATCTTGTCTCGTGTCTGTTTATTCTTCCCCTCGTTAGGCATCGCAAAATTCATACCCCGCACCAGCACTCGCCACTTCGTCTCAAGCTTCGGCGTCAGCATCGCATTCATCAGCAGAAAGTTATTACGAAGCACCCCATAAGGCTCATCCATATCAAACTCAAGACTTGCCTGTGCCGAAAACTCTCTTATCTCAAGCAAGTCCGTAATACTGCTATTCAGCATCATCGCAACTTCAAAATCATTCATCATCTTTACAGCACGTACCAACTTGATATCCAACGCAGGGTCAGCAAAAAATGCTAATTTCAAAATCGTTGTCCAGAACTCAGCATGTTCTTCCTCATCCATGTCATAACGTGCTGCCGTCATCAGCATCGTCTTGACCACCAACCGTCGTTTATGATTCGACATGAACATATGATGCTTCTGCTGCTTGGTCATTTCGAAATCTTCAACATGTGCGCCATTGGCATCGACTTGGAAAATTAACTGTGCCAATGCTTTATTCAACTCGTGTGATCCCTCCGCATCACCCAGCATCGCAAGCGATTGCGCAATAAACGCAAGCTCTAACACACTGTAAGACCGTACCGCTTCTTCACGCAGTATCTTGATTCCCTGCGGATTCTGACTCAATCCCAACGCAAGCGCTGACGCAACCTTAATCTGTTCCGATTCCTGATCATCAATAAAGATGTTCTCAAAATTTCGCAACGCTTTTCTCACCTGAGCACTATCATTCATCCCGCGCCGACGCGTCTCAGTATTCATCTTTCGACGCATATACAACCCCAAACCAATCGCTGCACAACCTCTGCCCGGATCTTCCTTCATCGTATCCAGATCACCAGCCATGAATTGGTAATCCATGTCCAGTATCGAATTCAATGTATCCATAAAATTCTCGGAACCCGTCACCCCAAGCATGATCAAGCCAAATCGTTGTTCCGGCCCTTGCTCCATTCTCTGCTTGGCAGCCAACTTATCACTACGGTAATATCGCACACGATCTTCAAACTCACTACCGTTCCACATTTCCAACGAATAACTACCATAATGAGTCAGCCAATTCAGATCGCTCATCACAAAATTTTCTTTCGAGATCACATCCTTCGCATATGGCGACCGTTTATTTGTTCTACTCCGCCAAGGAGATTTCTTGATTTTGTTGTTGAAGTCAAAAACCTCTTTGTAAACACTGATTCTCTGATGATATGTCTCCTCAACTGTCTCCGCATTTCTGTTACTGCGCCCCTCATCATTTGCATACTTCATCAGCGATAAGATGCATGCAATTTCCAAACCCGATGCCGCCGCACCATATGATTTACCCGCCACCCCCGGATTCATATCACTCAAACCACGCAGCTTCTTTACCGCTGGTACAATTTTCTTGCCAGTCTTACGATTCTCCATCGTTGCCAGCAATATGTTCTCCATCTCATTATCCTGATTTTCACCAAGACACATGATCGCTTGATTTGCAACATATGGATGTACCGCATTCGTTAACACAGCACGCATAATCTTCTGCGTTAATGCCGGCTTATGAACTCGCAATACAAACAATAAACTCTCTAATGCATCATTAGCTCGCTGCTTTCTTCGGTCCAGCTCTTCAGCCTTTTCATAAAGAAACCTGATCTCTTCATCCGATAGTTCTTTCTTTAACGCTAGCGCTAAAATCTGAACCGCTTCAATATCTCGCTGTTCCTTCGTTAGGCTAATATCTCTCAACTCGTCGCGTGGCCGTTCTTCCATCGCTTCAACATCAACCGTAAACGTCGTCACCACCGACTCATCAATCATCCCAAGCGCGATCCACGCATGTTTTCTCGCAACCAGATCAGACGCTTTCAGCATCTTAATCAGATCAACCTTCATCTCCTTTAAACCCAACTCACCGATCACAAGAATCGCATGACGCTTCATCTCCAGGTCAGGCGTCCTCATAATCGCACGCATCTCATTAATGTACTCTTTACGAACAGCCTTCACCTCAGGCGACTCATAGTTGATCTTGTTCTGATCATCCGGGAAAAAATAATTTTCATGCATCTCCCACCAGTGCAACCACGAAAAATTATTCAGCATCCAAGCCTGACTCGTTCGCAGCCGCGCTTCTTCCTTCCGCTTACGTCCCTCAAGATTTGACCGTAACCCCAGCCGTAACCGGTTATGAATTGCTTTTGAATTGATCACAGTACCATTTTCATACTGCACGCCTGCTTCCACGCGATCAACCAATAACACAACCACAAGCGAGCATAACATCATCACAAACAACATCAGCCGCATCTTGATATGCCTTCTCGTGCTTTTCGCTTCACTCATTGTTATACCCTCGTCAGCTCACTTGGATGCTTGTTAACCATCTCTAGCGCATCGCTCCCCTGTAGCCCCGCTTATTAAATAAGACGTATTCATAATACTTATGTTTCAAATTTTTAGCCCCTGGCCAACGTGATATCCCAAACCCCATACTTGCCGCCTGATGGCACGCAACCCACGACCTATTGTGTTTAACCCCATCCTTCTCAAGACCACACAACCAACTTCTCAACACAATAATCATTCCAAAACCCAACATTTACCCCAAGCAAATCACATGAAATTCACCTTTTAGTTAAACACTGAATTTACACAAATTCTTCAACATCCAACACATCCGCGCACCAAACGCTACCATAATAACCATGAGCGATAACTTAGGAAGCTTCTGCCTCGTCCTGCATGGCCACCTACCATACGTTCTCCGACACGGCACTTGGCCGCACGGTGAAGATTGGCTATATGAAGCTGCTGCAGAAACATATCTCCCGATCCTCGCAATGATCGATGAGTGTGTTTACTTTAATGCTGTCCCAAAAATCACAATGGGACTTACACCCGTCTTACTGGAACAGCTCGCGCATCCCGTCTTTAAAGAAGGTTTTATACACTACCTTAAAGACCGCATTGAACGCGCTAAACAAGATCAAATCGAATTCAAAGAGATCGACAACGGCCACATGCTCTACCTCGCCGAGCGATGGGAAAAGTGGTACTCAGAACGTCTCGAACAATTCGAAAAAATCAATCACGATATCCCAAAAGCATTCGCCGATCGTAAAGCAAAAAACTACTGCGAAATACTTACCTCTAACGCGACACACGCATACATGCCTCTTCTTTACGAAGATTCATCTATCCGTGCACAGGTTAGAGCCGGCGTCGCTTCTTCCGAACGCATCCTCGGCTTCAAACCAACAGGCATGTGGCTACCCGAATGTGCATATCGTCCTGCAGGCGACTGGTCCCCACCTATCGGCTGGGGTTGGAAAGGTGCCCGAACAGGCATCGAGCACATCGTCGCTGATGAAGGCATCGATCACTTCTTCGTTGAGTCACACCTCATCGAAGAATCTCGATCCGAACAAGTCTTCAATGACGAAAAATGGTGGAAGGTCGATTGGGATGAAGCGCGGAAATATCCAGATCGTGGCTGGCGATCGGTCAATGAACCGCATGGCGTGAACTCCGATGGCAACGGCCTCGCTCGCGTTTACGCAATGGGTCGTGATCAGGAAGTCTGTGAAAAGGTCTGGTCAGGCGACATCGGCTACCCCGCTGACGGAGCCTACCTCGAATTCCATAAAGCATGGTCACCCAAGCGTGGTCTTCGCTACTGGAAAATCACTGGACCCAAAACAGACCTCGGCGATAAGCACCTTTACATCCCCGACAACATCGACTCCAAACTCCATGAGCACGCAACCCACTTTGTGGAGCAGATCAAATCCCGACTCCGCAAATACCGTGATGAAGTCGGTAGAACTGGCATCGTCGTCACCTCATTCGACGCTGAGCTTTTCGGCCACTGGTGGTTCGAAGGCCCGCAGTTCCTGAAAAATGTCATGCTCACCCTCAATTCTGATCCTGAGGTAAACCTTTGTACCACAGAGGAATACCTTGATACGCACTTCGTCGATAAGGTCGTCGCATTGCCGGAAGGCTCATGGGGCGAGGAAGGCGATCACCGCGTCTGGACCAACGATCAGGTCAATTGGATGTGGGATATTGAGTACCGATGCGAGACTGTATTCGGGAAAATGACCTCAGAATTGGATTGGGAGAAGGATGATAAGGTCCGCGAACTGCTCGAAAAAGCAGGTCGTGAACTGTTATTGCTTCAGGCTTCGGATTGGCCGTTTGTCATAAGACGTGGTCAGGCAGTGGATTACGGCATTAAACGCTTTATGCAGCATGTGTCACGATTCGAGGTTCTGACCAGTTTGGCGGAGAAGGTCGCTGAGCACAGCGATTATCTCGGGAAACTGAACGAGGTAGAACAGTTCGAGATCAAAGATGCCGATATTCATGATGTGATCTTCCCAAATATTGATCTGAACTGGTGGCGGAGCTAACCGCTGACAGGAATAATCAGTGGGTGATAGATTACCGAGGATAGAATTACTAAGTACGTAACATTGTGTTGTTAAGTGGTTTACGGTTTTACTGGGCGATGAGTTATGAAGATTTTGTTAGCCACATCCAATCCGCATAAGCTCGAGGAGATCCAAGACATCATGGCTGATGCCGAGGTGGAACTGGTCACTCTTGCTGATATTGGTCTGGATGTACCCGAACCGGTGGAGGACAAGGACACCTTTGAGGGCAATAGCGCTCTGAAGGCCAAGTACTACGCGAATTTATCAGGCATGATGTGTATCGCGGACGACTCGGGTTTGGAAGTCGATGCTCTAGATGGCGAGCCAGGCGTAAAATCTGCTCGTTACTCGGGTAAAGAAGGTCCTCGAAAGATCGTGGATAATGCGAATAACAGGGTGTTAATGCAGAAAATGAAAGGGATTGCGCCGAGTAAGCGTGATGCTCGTTTTGTTTGTGCAATGAGTTTATGTAGCCCTGATAAGGATGAAACGTTGGTTCAGGTGCGTGGCACGATTGAAGGCCGCATATTGACCAATGATGAATGTGAAGATGAAATTCATCCAGAGAAGGGCAAAGGCAAGAATGGCTTTGGGTATGACCCATTATTCTTCGTCAGCGGTTTGAGCATGACCACAGCGGAACTGACTGCAGATGAAAAGAACCGCGTCAGTCATCGCGGCGCAGCAGCTCGCGAGATGGCAAGACAGTTAGTCTTGATTCGCAAGACGCAGATGGGTGAGAAAAAATAAACCCCCGGAAGTTATTACTTCGGCTACCAAAATTAAATTAAAAAAATCAAAGACGCGTTGATGACGCGTCTTTTTTTGTGCGCGATATGTGTCAGGAAGTCGATTTTTTTTCGCTTGATGCTGTTTGGCAATTATTAATTTCGTGCGCGGATTTTTGTTGATGATAAATCGAAAACATGCGCAGTCTAATTAACGATTAGGCTTCTGTTCAGTGCGCTGAATCACACGAATGGTTTGATGGGTAAACAAAAATGCCGGATTATTTGTTAGCAAATAAGGACAGATTGCATAGTTATTAAGCAGAGAATCAGTGATTGGACGCGCTTTCGTGCGCACGTTTTGTTTGGTCTGTGTGCATGTTAATTTTCTATTCGATGATTAGATGGTTTGTAAATGTTTATTTGGTTTGCAGTTGTGTAAATGTGGTGGTTTGTGGCTGGAAATGAGGGAATTTAGAAAAGTGCTGAAAATGGCTAGAAATGGGCAGAAATAGCGAGGAAATGGTTGGTTTTGGTTGGAAATGGCTAAAAAATAAAGGTTTTTTAGAGGAAGGTTCGTTTTCGTGCGCGCGGGGGAGTTAAGTTTGAAATAAGGAATTGGTGTAACCTGTATGTGGTCGGTTTGGCTGTTGAGGTTTTGAACAAGGATTGGGATGTTTTTTGGGGAGGAGGTTTGTGGGGTGGGTGCGGCGAGCGTTACCTTGTGAGTCAGCGACCGAAGTTGAGATGTGCTACTCAAACGTATCGATGGTTTTGAAGACGGTTAATAAAAGAGTGAGTTGTTTCACTGCAACGTATCGATGGTTGAGATCTGGGTGGTTCATGGTGTGGTGGAGAGTGGTGAGCATGGTGAGTGTGGCTCACCGGCTATTGGGGAATTGTTTCACTAAAGCGTATCGATGGGTGGGGAGAAATTCGATGAGTTGTTTCATTTTAGCGTATCGCTGGTTAGGGAGTGGTTGGCTTGTGGATGTGTGGTTATTGTCTAATAGATGGTTAGGTAGCGGTTGATTTTTGATCGTGAGTTTTGAGTCTAATCGAAGGTTAGTCTTTGAAGTTGAGAGCTTTGAATTGGATTTGTTGGGTTTGTTTGTTGATGGTGATGTCGATTTGGCCGTGGGTGGAGATGCTGTAGTGATAGATGATTTGGTTGGGTTCTTCGGTTGTTGAGAGGAGGTAGAAAATCGTATCGTCTTGAATGGCGATATCTGGGTCGGTGGGTGGGAGTTTGTTTTCTTTGTGCATGTATTGCTGGAGTTCTGTGGTTAGGCGGCAGGCGGTTTGGATGTTGAGGGAGTGATGTGCTTTGGTGATTTGGTTGTGTAGTGCTTGTGCGAAATTGATGAATAGGGATAGGAGTAGGGTGAGAGTGAGGAAGAGGATGGCTTTGTTTTTGGTGAAGAGGTTTTTCATGATGTTGAACTTGTGGGGTAGCTTGGGTTGTCGATGAGTTTGGTTAGCCCGGATTGGAGGGAGAGGAGGTTGAAGGGGATGAGCAGGATGAAGATGGCGAATGTGATGAAGACAGTGGGGATTGAGATGAGCATGTTGAGTATGTTAAAAATGCGTGAGATGTTGAGGTTTGGAAGGTTGTGCCTTGGATGAAGAAGGTGTTGATGAGGTTGAAGGTTGCGATGTAGGTCCAGCCGATGGTTAGGATGCTCAGGGCGAAGGTGTTGCCTGAGGCGAGGATGTGGTGATTTGAATGGAAGGGTTTGAAGTTGAGCTGTTCGATGCATGCATAGAGCGCGTAGTGTGCGAGGAAGAAGGCGGTGGTGGTGGGGATGTAGAGGATTGTTTTACTGATGAAGATGACGTTTGTGTAGGTTTGTTGGGAGAAATCACCGAACGAGCTGAGGACGAGGAAGATGTAGAAAATGAATTGGAAGAAGAGGAGGGAGAGTGATGAGATTCTGAGGAGAGAAATAGCTTTCGGGACGGTGAAGAGCATTTTGTTGCGGGTGAGTTTGAACATGTTTGAGGTGTAGTTTGCGAAGATGAGCCAAATGACGAGGGAGGCGACGAGATTTAGGTTGGCTGCGTTTTCTGGGAGGATGAAGTTGTTGGTGATGAGAAGTGAGATGGCGAGGATGATGATGTAGATGGGGGTGAGTAGAAATTGGAGGTTGGCTTGTCGAAGGGTGCGTAGTTGTTTGGGGGCAGCGTAGCGGAGGAATTGTTGTTGGAGTGAGTGGTTGACGGGGTGGCCGCATTCGGGGCAGGGTTGTGAGGGTAGGAGGGTGCGGAGGTTGTAGTTACATGAGGCGCAGTGAAAATCAATGTCGATGGGTTTATCGAATTGTGATTCGGTGGGTGCGATGATCATGAGGTTAATGTATCAGATTGTGAAACTTGTTTTATGAGTTCGGAAATTTTGAGGTGGAATTGGATGAGGTTGAGTGGGATGAGGAGGAGGAAGGATGCCTTTGTTTTTGGTGAAGAGGTTTTTCATGATGCAGTTTTAGTTTGATTGTTGGATGATTTGGTTGATGTTGCGGCGGAGGGAGTGGGTGGGGATGAGGGTGAAGGTCAGGACGATGATGGTGAGGATGCTGATTGTGAAGCTGCTGTAGTTGTTGGTGAAGTTGAAGAGAATTGTTATGTAGTTGGGGATGAGGACGATGCGGTTATTAACTGCAGGAGAGCCATAAGTGTGGAAGTAGTACTGGCTGAAGGCGAGGCAGGCGAGTTGTAAGAGGTAGATGGTGAGTGTGAAACATGCGAAGAATATGAGGGGTTTTGTGTGTGAGTTTTTCTTATGGGTGAAGGCGTATTTGGCGCAATGCCAAAGGTAGAGGAAGAGTGTGAGGTAGAGTGCGGAGGCGTAGGATGCGATACGGGTGCAGTAGATGAGGCCGTTGGTTGAGGCATATCTTGTTTTGAGAGGGGTGAGATAGATGATGAGGAGTGGGATGGCGATGAAGATCCATGTTTTGAGGAAAAAGCGTGAGCGGTTGGCGGGTCTTGTATTGATGAGGTTGTAGAAGATGACGAGGAGGTAGATGAGGGGGAGTGTGGAGAAGAATTGGGCTGCTTTGTGGGGTGGGAATAGTAGATTGATGGCTGAGTAGCCGAAGATTTCGTGGAGGGCGTTGTAGATGACATCAAGATGGCGGGTGAAGTAGTAGTTGTGGAGTTGCCAATTGAGGAAAGCGTGGGCGATCTGGAGGATGAGGACGATGATGATTGTGATGGTGATTTTGAGGAGTATGCGGCTGATGGTTTTGAGTTTGGGTGTGGGGGTGAGGTTGAGAGGTGGGATGGGTTTTTGGTTGAGTTGATCGATTGTTTGATAGATTGGATGGCCACATTCGGGGCAAGGTTGAGAGGGAGTGAGGGTGCGGAGGTTGTAGGTGCATGAGACGCAGTGAAGGTCTATGTCTAATGGCTGATTAGATTGGGTATCGATGAGTTTGGGCATGGGTTATGTTGTGGTGGTGTTTTGTGGGTGATGGTTAATGAGTTTACTGAGGATGCGGCGGAAATAGAAGAGGGTGATGGGAGTGAGAATGAAGAGGATGAAGAGGAGGGTGTAGCCGATGACGGACGAGTAGTTCATAAGGTCGTCTAGAGGTTTGAAGAAGCGATCAAAGGCATCGAGTTGGAGTTCATAGACGATAATGGTTCGAGCGTGGGTAAAGGTTAAGAGGAGGGCGAAGAAGATGGTGACGAGCAGGTATGTGTAGGTGGAGATTTTGGTGAGGAGTTTGTGTTTGTCGGGCATTGAGCCGAGGGAGAGGGCGGCGAGAAATGAGAAGAGGATGATGAGGCTGACGCCGAAGCTGAGGATGAGTGGTGGGGTGATGAGTGCGGAGAGATGAGTGGTTTGTGTGAGTGATAATTGCTGATATTCGTAGATTTTGAGATCGATTAATGATTCGATGGTGACTTGTGCGAGAACTGTGAGGAAGAAGATGAGGTTTGCGACGCGGAGGGTTTTGATGGCTCGGGGTTTGATGTATTTGAGATGAGGGAGGTTTGTTAGGCGGAAGAAGTTGAAGATGATGAAGGCGATGATGGGGACGATGGTGATGTTGATGAAGAGATCTTGATAGGCTGAGTTGGTGAGGAGGTTGAAGTAGCTGAGTTCGAGGACGATGAGCAAGGGTAGGAAGCAGTAGATGGGAGCGAGCAGGAGATGGGTGATTGAGCGGCGGAGGGTTTTGAGTTGAGTGAGTGGTGCGAGGCAGAGGTAGGGTTCCTGTAGGGTGCTGATGACGGGGTGTTCGCACTCAGGGCAGAGGTGCTTTGTGGTAAGAGTGCGGAGATTGTAATCACATTTAATGCAGTTAACATCAATATCTAATGGTTGATTAGACGTTAGATCGATGTAGCTGGTTTGGGTTATGTTCATGGTGTGATTAGCTGGTTTGGTTGTGTGAGTTAATAAGTTTGGTGATGTTACGACGGAAGAGGAAGGTGTAGAGGAGAGCGGAGCCTATGAGGGTGATGTCGATGAAGTAGAAGGTGTAGTGTGAGTATTGTCGAATAAAGGTGAGGAGTCTGTGGGGGTTGAATGTGGTGAGGTATCCACTGTTGTATTTATAGACATAGAGGCTGTAGAAGAGTTTTGCGATGAAGTGGATTGGAATGAAGATTGCGACGCAGAGTGTAAGGGCGAGAGCGAGGTAGCGTATAGGTGTGATGTGCTTAGAGGATTTGTAGCCTAGGGAGAAAGTTGTGAGGAAGAGAAAGAAGAGGATGTATGTGAGGTAGATGGAGGTGTATTGGATGAAGCCATGGATTGTGGCGAGGTAGATGTAGAAGGGTTCGTGAGGGTGTGAGAAGAAGGATATTTGTAATCCAGTCATGATGATGGAGGTGATGGCGGTGATGTGAAGCGTGAGTACTAGTTTGGGTTTGATTGGGCGGTATGGGTGTTTTTTAGAGGCATAAATGACGAAGAGGACGAGGTAGCTTTGAAGGGGGATGTAGGCGTAGAGGAAGGTCGTGATCCATGGCATCATTGTTTGGATGTTTTGGGGACTGATGTTTATGAAGAAGATGCCTTGCGCGGTTTCGAGGCTGAAGATGAGGAGAGGTGCAATTAGGATGTTGAGCAAAAAGAAGCGGAGGGATTTGAGGTAGGGTAGAGGCGCGAAGCAGAGGTAGGGTTGCTTGAGTGTGTCTTGGATGGGGTGATCACACTCAGGGCAAGATTGCGTGGAGGTGAGAGTGCGCAAGTTGTAATTGCAGTTAATGCAATGGAGGTTATGGGTGATGGGGGAGTCGATGTTTTGTGTGACTGTTTGTGGCATCGTGGTGAGCTTGGGTTAGTTGTTGATGTTGGTGGTTTGATTTTTGATGAGTTTTTTGAGGTGAAGGCGGAAACGGAAGATATAGACGAGGGCGATGGTGAGGATGATGACGTTGAAGGTGTTGAAGAAAGGGGCTGAGTAGTGAAGTATACCTGAAAGGATGTTGATGAATTGGGGTGGTGTAGAGATGCGACCGGTGCTGAAGTATGGGTAAAGAATGAAGTGTTGAAAGAGGTCATTAAAGAGGTTAATGGCAAATGGAAGCAGGAAGAGGTATGCGAGGAGGCGGAGTGGTTTGGCGTGTGGTGAGGGGGTGTGGCCGAAGATGAAATGTGAGCAGAAACGGAAGAGTACGAAGTAAGTGATGTAGAAGGCTGAGAGGAACCAGAGTGTTTGGAAGGTGCGTAAGAGTGTGCTGGTCTCCATGAGGTGTTGTTCTTGGAAGACGATGTGGAAGAGTGCGATGATAATGGAGAGGATGATGACGAGGTATGGCCAGGCGATGAGAAAGGGGCGTTTGGGGCGTGCGGAGTTTTTCTTGGTGAGGAGGATGACGAAGGCGATGAAGTAGCATGAGATGAAGAGGGAGGTAAAGTAAGCGAAAGCGGCGGTGGTTCCGAGGAATTGGTCGAAGTTTGGGCGGAAGCCTGTGTAGGTCGTGATGATGTCGAGGACTTCGAATGAGAAGATGTTATCGATGCCGACGTGGTTGACGATGCAGATGAGGGCTTGGATGGTGTGGCAGAGGAGGAGGAGTGTGGTGGCGAAGAGGATGTTTGAGTAGGCGAAGTGGAGTGTTTTGAGGTAAGGGGTTGATGCGAAGCAGAGGTAGGTGCTATTGAGGGTTATGGAGATGGGGTGGCCACATTCTGGGCAGAGTTGTGAGGGGGTGAGGGTGCGAAGGTTGTAGTTGCAGTTGATGCAGACAAGGTCTTGGGTGATGGGAGCGTCTGGGGCGATATCGGTTGTGGTATTCATGGTTTTGCTTTGGCGTGTGGGGATAGCGTTGCGTTGTTATAAATTAGACGCAGTTGAGGGGTGATTGTTGCAGTGAAATGAAGAGAATTAGAAGTCGGCGTGCAGGTTGAGGAAGACGGCGACGTTGTCGTCGGGGCGAACGACAGTGTTAAGGTTGCGGAAGTCGAAGCCGGTGGCGAATTGTTGGCCGAAGGCGAAGCCTGCTCCTGCTTCGAATTGGATTTTTTTTGTGATGTTCCAAGCGAAGCCGCCGCCTGCGATGTTGTACATGTAGAAGAGGCGAGTTCTGCCTTGGTTGTTTTGGAAGAAGCCTTCGGTGGAGTTGTCGAAGTTGAGGAAGAGTTCGAAATTTTTGGTTGGGAAGTAGGAGGCGCGTACGTCGGCGCCGATGACTTGTCCGCCGAGCATGATGCCTGCGCCGCCTTTGATTTGGAATTGTTCGTTTGGTTTCCAGTTGAGTTGGTTGTAGAAGCCGAGGACGTATTGGAATTGTGGTGAGACGAAGTGGTAGTACTGAATGAAGGGTAGAGGGACGTCTGGGAAGATGTCACGGTTGCCGTCGAATGAAACGCCGACGGAGACTTGTTGTGTGGGTGAGAGGTGATAGTTGAGCATGAGGGTGCCCATGCCGTAGTAGGATTGGAGGTTTGAGAAGTGGCCGTCGTTTGCGGTACCGATGCCTGCGGTGAGTGCGAGGTCCCAGTTGGTGAAGATTTCGCCGAATTCATAGGAGAGGCCGAGGTTGTAGTTGTAGAGTGCATCGGGGATGACGTTGGAAGGTGAGTCGATGAGGAGGGTGTGCAGTTCGTAGCCTAGATGGATTTGGGGGAGGTTGAGTTTGTCGAGCTTGCCGCGTGCATCGGACCAGAGATAGAAGATGTCGATGGCTTGGTCGGAGTCGGTGTTGTTGCCGAAGATTGAGAAGGCGCCGTTGCGGGATTGAACTTCGGTGTCTTCGGGGAATGGGATGAGATAAAGTTGTGGGCCTGTTTGAGCGTGAAGTGTGGAGATGGAGAAGAGTGAGAGTAAGAGAAAGGTTGAAAGGAATCGAAGTTGCATCGGATGTATCCGTCATGGATGGGGGATGAGGATGAATCACGATTGAGGAGGCAGGCGAGTGGTGAGGTCATTGGGGATTGAGTTATTGGTATATATCGTGCTGTGTAGGGTGATGTGTTTAAAAGAGACAAAAAGTACTGTTTATATAGGGGGAGCGGAGATATGATGGAGAATGAGTACTTATTTGGTTGAGTAAAGTTGTGATTGCGGCCTGTGTGATTTGTTTTTATTGAGACGTGATTCAGTTCTGATTTTCATTTGATTTTGTGATTAATAGCAGGTGAGGTTGTATGCGATGCGTGAAGGTGAAGAAGAGCAAGGCATGATTGGCTTGGCGAGTGAGGAGAGTGATGGGTGTGCGCTGATTAGTGATGGCGGCGGTGATGGAGGTGGGGCCGCGATGGGTGAAGGGGATGGTGATGGAGATGGAGATGATGGGCGTGAGCGTAAAATGTGGTTGGAGGTTATGGAGCAACGATTTTATGGTGGTGGGCGAGGGGAAGGGGCAGGTGGGATATTGCTATATGTTTGTGAGGTGTATGTGGAGGGGATTGATGTAAGTGTCGGGAGGGTGAGTTTGCGAATGGTGAAGGGGAGAGGCGAGCGTGGGAAGCGAGTAAGTGAGGAGATGGGAGATGTTGAATGTGGTGGTGTGATGAATGATTTACTAAGGTTTGGTGGCCATTTGGGGTATCGAATATGGGAACCTTATAGAGGAAAAGGGTTTGGTACGCGTGCGGTTAGAATGGGTGTTCGAGTACTGTCTAACTATGGATTAGATGAGGTTTTGATTGTGACGGGGATAGATAATGATTCGTCTAAGCGTGTGATAGATAAGGTTGGGGGTGAATTTGTAGAGGTGGTAAAACTGGTGGGATGCAAGGGATTGGGGGATGAAGAAGGGAAGGTTGATGAGGATGATGAGATGGGGTTGTGGCGAGTGAAGTGCTAAAAAAGAGATATATTAAAAGTAACAGCACCTGCGTTTATGAAAAGCGCAGGTGCTGTTTTATGGTTGTAATTCTATTGATATTAAAAAGTGTTTGAAAGGATGACTTCCTTTTGGGGAAGTTGTCCGGGACGAGGCCAGGCAGGTTCAGCCTTCTTGCCGATAGTGATCATCATACCGATGGTGTGATCCTCAGGCAGTTTTATGAGCTCTGAAACTTGTTTCGGATCGAAACCGATCATTGGGCAGGTGTCGTAGCCGAGCGCTTTAGCTGTAAGCATGACGGTTTGCGCGATGATGCCGGTGGAACGCATGGCTTCATCACGTTGGAGTTCCGGCTTGCCTGAATAGAAAGAAGGGATCATGGGAACGATCATTTCACGAGCTGGCTCGGGCGCATCTTTCCAATAACGTTCAGGGTGCTTCTTCCATGCTTTCAGATCAGCACAGAGAATCAGGAGCATGGAAGCGTTAGTAACTTGAGCTTGATCCCATGCAGCTTCACGTATTTTGGTACGAAGCTTTTTGTCCTTGACGTCGATGATGCGCCAATTTTGAATGTTAAAAGAAGTTGGTGAAAGTAGTGCGTGCTCAAAGAGCTTTTTGCGATCTTCATCGGGCATGACGTGATTGGCGTCATAGTGTTTGACGGATCGTCGTTCTGTGATTGCTTGTAATGTATCCATGTTGTTGGTCCTCATTTATCGTGCAGGTACAACCATAGAGATCTGGAAAGTATTTCGCTTAAGTTTAGAAAAAAATAAAACCCCAGAATAGCTGGGGTTTGTGTTAGTTGTATGCTAAATGTGAGGGTTATTGCAACAATCAGACATGCTTTCTGCTTCGGGTTAGCAATGCCAATGAGCCGAGTGTGATAAGTGAGAGTGATGCTGGTTCAGGTATGTCGTTGATCGTTGCGCACCAGTCGTAGTCCGAGTTATAACGGAGGACAATGCCCATTCTTGTGTCAGATGGTTGTGAGAAATAGGTTGAGTCATCGTAGATAAAAAGATTGGCTGCGTATTTGGTGATGTTGCCTTCGTTATCATGTTCGAGTTGAAGAATGTCGAAAGCTCCGGAGGTCATTGAGTAGCCACCCTTATCTGATGTGTGGAACATGAGATTGCGAATGGATGAATCGTAGCTCGAGCCTGAGGTAACTTCGAAGTGGCCGACGTCGTAAGTTTCATCAGGTGTGAGTTGAACGGATGCTTCGAAAATGAAGTCGTTGTAAAGATGAACGCGGTATGTGATGCGGTTGATTGAGTTAATGGTTGGTTGCCATTCGTATACCATGTATGAGTTGTCGAAGCTTGGCGAGTAGTTGAAGGTGCCGTCACGATCTTGTCCTTCGGTGAATCTTTGTGTGCCGTATTCGTAGTACATCAGGCCTGTGTATGCATCCGCGATATATGATGCGTGCGTGATGCTTGTTAGAAGTGGCGCAGCGATAGCTGCAACAATAGTTTGAAATTTGGTCATGTCTTTCTCCTCGATAGACCTGTGTGACAACTATCACACGTTATTGAAATGTACTTCATAAATAATTGATACGTAAAAAATATTAACAAAAAATTGCGAATGAAAACAAGTGATGCATTGTGTTGTAGCAGCCATTCACTTTGTATGACTTGTGTGAATTAAGCTTGTTTATGAAGGCAAATATCAGGTAGATTGTCTTATTGATTCAGGAAAAACGGAGAGCAATTCGGTGTGGTCTGTAGATGTAAAGTAAGAGTATGAGCGTATCGTTCCTTATGAATGTGTAATTTGACTGTGATATGCTCAGATGCGTATTGAGATGAAAATAATTTTAAAAATTTGTATTTAATATGAATAAATAGATGTTATTAACATAAATCATATATCTATCCGCCACGCATGTAGGCATGTTACGCTATGAAACAAGGAATAAATGTTTACATGCATGTTAGAAACGAATTTTAAATAGTTATTATTTTTATAGATAAATGAATATCATGATTTGCGTCGAGGACGTTTTAATAACATTGGACATGCTAATGTTATAAGTGAAAGGGTGGCTGGTTCGGGGACTGAATCGAGAGGTTCGTTGTAATCGAGTTTAGCGTCGTAGTTGTATGATGAGTTGTAGCGAATTGTAACAGTCATTTGATTGTCGACGTCAGTTCGTGAGTTGTTGATGTATGCATTTGCTGCGAGTTTTGTTACATCACCTGAATTGTCAAATTCAATTTCAAGAATATCAAAGTAACCGTCTGTTCTGGAGTATGTACTGTTGTTGCCAATGACATGAGCGATTGTACCTGTCTTATTCCACATTGAGCCATCAGTGTATTCGTAGTGGCCTATCTCGAAGCTTTCTGATTGTGGAACCTGAATCCATGTTTGCCAACGCTGGGTGTTTGATTTGTAGGCAAGAAACTCGAGACGATTAGCTGGTGTAATCGAAGTAGAGTTCGTTATGCTAAAAGTATAAGAAGGATTGGCTTGTGAAGTGATTTCGCCTTCATGGCTTGATAGTTTTCGTGTGATGAATGGATACACGCCGGTTTCATGGTAATGAATGCCGGTGTAAACTATGGCTGTGTGAGCGGTTGTGATTGTGATTAATGAAAATGCAATGATGCACAGACGCTGGATCAACTGGCGGTACATATAAACTCCTCTGAATGATGCCTCAATCATGAATAGCTTCAAATATATACGCGATGTATCGAAGAATATTTGCGTCTTAAAATGTCAAAAAGAAATTATCGGGGTTAAACTTTGACGTTTGGGAGGTTTTGTGGTGGAGAAGTGATTGGTTTAGGTGAATCATATACATCTGACCAATATCGATGTTGAGGATGTATTTGGTGAATTGATTGTAATGCTGAGCGATGTGAGTGCGTTAGTGGGAATACTAGAATTGTCTATTCTAGTTAATGTTTGCTTGTGTAGATCAAAAATTTTACTGGGTCTTTAGATTGCAGTATATCTTTTCATTAGCATGGATTGGGGTGATTGATATCCAGAGGCTGGCATAGAAGGTGTTGTTGGAATCGTTAGCAGTTATGTCGTCTGGCTCTAAAAACTGGTTGGCAATTAGTAATTCGGAAAGCATGCTAATTTTTAAAATATTGGTAGAGTCCCATGAGGCCGATGGGGGTGATAATGAGGCCTGCCAGTAGTAATAAAACAACTTTTAAATAGCCGGGTGGTTTTTTGTTGTGTTCAATGATCAGAATATTGTCGAAGTCAGCGTCTGGGAATATTGAGCTAAATGCATCACTATTAATCTTATCGCCTACGGGAATATTATCGACGACTAAGCCTGTAAATTCTTTTGTTCTTGAAAACGCATTGATTTGTTCGGGATCATACAGATATCGCGAATAGAGAATGACTTTACATTCGGGTCTTTTTTTTACACTTTTTGATGTACGTTTTGGTGTGATCGGAACCCAAACACCACGATTCATAGTTGATCGTTCGATATCATCTTCTTTTACGATCATTGCGTTGAGCAGTGGTGTGTAATTGGTTACGGTCATGAATAAATTGTCGCCATAACCTTCTGTGATTAGTTGTTGCGCGGTGATGGTTTGCGGTTCATTCTTACTTGAACTGAGTTGTGTGAATGCAGTGTAGCTACTGATGAGTAGTAGTATGCCACCCAGAGTTCCGCCGAATCCGATTGCACGATTTGCACGATTTTCAAAAAAGCTCATATGATTAAACTATAAATGAAGTATTGTTTTAATGAATGTGTATCCAATGCCGATACCAGTCAGGATACAAAGAAGTCCACCTAGAAGATATATCGCGACTTTAAAATATCCTGGCGGCGTACGGTTGTGCTCAATGATATAAATATCGTTTATATCACTCTGAGGATAGTAGTATAAAATTGCATCTTGTAATTCTGTATCGAGAGCACGAGCTTGGTTGATAACTAAGCCTGTAAAAGTGGGGTTCTTTTTAAATTTTCTGATATGTACATCATGCTCGAAGGCACGTGTCATCATCAGAATATTTAATGTGTCATTATGTTTAGCACCTTTCGGTGTGATCGGTACCCAGCTTTCACGAAGACTTTGTCCTGCTTGAGGTTCTACTTCTGTGAGAATCATGTCTGTGTTAGCTTTGTAATCAGTGAGCGTGATGTAAGCATTATCACTGTAACCGTTGTCGATGAGTTCTTGTGCGGAGATTGTTTGAGGTGTACTGTTACCTGTATTTACCAAGAGAAATGATTGGTATGCAAGGTAAAGTAAGAATAAGCCACCGAATATGCCGCCGATCGCGATTAACGGCATCTTAAAAATGAATTTCTTCTCTGATCTTGAATAATCCATAGCTCGTTTAGTATAACTCGTAATTGTGTCGTAGAAATTTTACAGAAACTATCAATCGCAAAATTCAAACTGAAGTGGCGTTTATTATTATCGTTTTTTAAAACTAACAAAAGCCATGCCAAGACCCACCAAAGTTAAGGCACCACCGCCACCGAGATAACCTGCGATCATGCCAATACCTGAAGGTTTGCGATTGTGTTCAAGAATCAGAACCTTTGAAAGGTCGGTATCTCTCAGATCACGTTTAAGGTGTTTAAGTTCATCGCTGCCAAGGGAATCAACATCATTCACGATCAATCCAGAAACTGATTCAGCGTATGCCATGTTACGGAACTGGTTGTCGGTATGAATACTCTTTGAAAGCAAAACAATATCAACATTTGTCGGTGCTTTGACCGCTTTGATTTTTTCCTCATCATTGCCAGCATCATGTAAAGCAATGTTGTAGGGGTGGTTAATTGGTACAAGGGGAGCCCATATGCGAGTGTAGTGATCTTTATTGTCTTCTTTGTATTCGAATAGGGAAGATTCGCCGATTACTACAAAATCAGTCAATGTGATATGTGCATTTTCGCCGTATCCATTATTGATTAGATCTTCAGCTGTTATTGTTTGTGGTTTTGTATTAGCGACTGACGCTAAACGTACTTCTTTAACGCCAAAGAAACAGAGTACAACCCCAATAATGATTGCAGCGAGTGTTATTCTAAACATTGCATTTTGCCCTTGTAGAATATATTGAAAATTCAAGAAAAGTCATGATAGCTAAATAAGGTGTATTTTGAAAGCTTCCTTCGTCCTGTTATGTATTAAGCGATTGTTCCTGATGATTGCATAATTCATTTTGTTTACACAGCTTCATATACAGGATGTAACTAATGATTAATAGTGAGATACCAATTGAATATAAAACAGCGAAATACCATATTGATTTTGGTTTTCGATTATGTTCAATAATAATGACATGATCTGTATTAATGCTCATACGAACCTGACTAAATTTGCTTGCCATATCTTTATGCATTATTTGAATACTGTTAATCACTGTGCCGCGTATTGTTTGTGTATTAGATAATTCAACTAAATCAGAGTATGAGCGGACTGAGTTAGTTTTGAGTATTAGGTTGGTACTTGTGTGGTACTCAAAATCATTGGGGACGATGGGGATGTAAATTGTATTGAATGGTTGTGTGTCTTTGTTGGCCATCTCGAAATTTGTATCGACACCACTTGTTTTACTGATTCTTGTTGTTTCTTTGATTGCTAAATGAATCTGTAGTTTATAATCAATTAGTTTGATGTAAGCATTCTTGATTGCGTGCTTACTGACAATTTCGGCCGGCTGGATGATTTGAGGTGTGGGATCACTTAAAGAAAATAGCTTGTATTCTTTGTAGCCGTTGATGCAGATATATACACCGATTGCAGCCAGAATGAGGACCGTTCCCTTCTTGCTGAAAATGAAGTTACTTATATCTTCCTTGGTATTGCCCATCAGCCGATCCTATTTGTTAAGTTTAGGAGATGATTATCATAAACAATGAGATTTGCAGTTCAAGGTAAAATAAAAAAGCCCAGACTTTTTAGTCTGGGCTTTAAAGTGTTTTATTTAACTAATCGTTGATTAGCAGATGCCAGCAGTACCAGTCTTGATTGGTTTGCTGATGTACTCGCGTGGGTCTGTCACAAAACCAGTCAATGCAGATGCTGCTGCAGTCAGTGGTGATGCGAGGTACACGCCAGCTTCCTTGTGACCCATGCGGCCTGGGAAGTTGCGGTTCGTTGTTGAGATGCAGTTCAGCGGCTCATTCAAACGACCGAATGTGTCTTGTGGTCCGCCGAGACATGCAGCACATGAAGCAGCGCCCATGTTACAACCTGCATCAACGAGTGTATCGTAGATGTTCTTTTCACCTTCTTTTACAGGTTCACCATCAAGGCCGAGCTTGAGCATGTCAGAGTGAACTTCAGTTGAACCAGGAACAACGAAAGTTGGAATCTTGACTTGCTTACCAGCAAGAATGTTTGCAGCCATGATCATGTCCGTGATCTTGCCGCCAGTACATGAACCGATGTATGCGCGATCAAGTTTTTGATCAGCAAGTTCGCGAGCAGTTTTCGTATTGTCTGGTGAGTGAGGTGCAGCTACCAATGGCTCGAAATCTTCAAGATCCCAAGTGTGAACACAATCGTATTCAGCACCTTCGTCTTCAGTGTAAACAGTCCACTCAGGACGGTTCGAGCGTGCACGAACGTATTGCAATGTCTTTTCGTCAACATCACAGATACCGTTTTTGCCACCTGCTTCGATCGCCATGTTGGTCAGCGTCATACGGTCTTCGAGTGAGAGTGATTCGATACCTGAGCCGGTGAAGTACATGGCTTTGTATGTCGCACCGGAGAAACCAACTTTACCGATGACCGCGAGGATCAAATCTTTCGCTGTCAGGTAAGAAGGGATCGTGCCGTTGAAGACGAACTTCATGGTTGGCGGAACCTTGAGCCAAGTCTTGCCTGTACCCATGGTAAACGCAGCATCAGTGTTACCGACGCCAGTTGCAAACTGACCAAACGCGCCAGCTGTACAAGTGTGTGAGTCAGTGCCGAGCAGAATCTCACCTGGACGACAGTGGCCTTCTTCAGGAAGAGCCTTGTGGCAAACACCTTTGTAGTTTGTGTTGTTTGGATCACGATATGGCGATGGGAAACCAGAACCTTCTTCGGTGTTCACGAAATCAGGATCGTAGTAGTACTTGATGCCTTGCTCAGCAACGAAGTCGCGGAGAGTCTGGATATTACGGTGACACTTATCATCAGCAGTGAAGATGTAGTGGTCAGGAATGATTGGAATACGAGTCTTATCCCAAACCTTCGCGCCAGCACCGAACTGCTCTTTGAAGATGCCGATCGTGCCGGGGCCGCAGACGTCGTGCGTCATGAGAACGTCAACGTCAACCCAGACGTTGTCACCAGGTTTCACTTCATCCTTGCCAGCATGAGCGGCCAAGATTTTTTCCGTCATGGTCATTGGGCGAGCCATGTGATAGATCCTTCCTCTTGGGTGCAGCTTCGGAAGACTTAGCTACACGTAAATAT
Organism: Planctomycetota bacterium; assembly: GCA_016350165.1. Taxonomy (GTDB): domain Bacteria; phylum Planctomycetota; class Phycisphaerae; order Phycisphaerales; family Phycisphaeraceae; genus Poriferisphaera. The sequence goes on from CP066225.1 coordinate 3,124,902, forward strand.
CTGTTTAATAATAGCTTACGCTTTGACGAAATGGGGTCTGAGGGGCTGCATATCCGGTTTGGATGCAACGGTAGCGCACGCTTTAGCGATGTATTCTAGCTCAGAAGCGGGGAGGGGGCTAGGCGAGGGGCCAGCGTGAATTTTATCTATATATAGAGGGGTGTCATTTTATTGGCATTGTGGGGTGAAATATGAATAATGTAAGTAATAGCTTACTTTTGATCGTAAAGAAAGGGAACTCGGGATGATTCAGAGGGCAATGAGTACATCGAAGCAACTTATAAGTAGTGGTGAACATGCGACGTTAAGCATTGGGTGGTATTTGACCAAATGTGTATGGACGTTGATGATGCTTGCTGTACCGGTGACACCTGTTGCCTTGTTGATGTTTTTTTTGGAAGGGATGGGTAGCTTTGGAGGAAGTAGCGGGGGCGGCGGTGGATTAGGTGCGGCAGAGACATTATGGCTGTTTGGTATTGTTGTTGCTGTTATTGTGTTTAGCGTATTGTATAAGCTGCATTACAAAAGGACGCATGAGCGACTGCGATCAATTAATCAAGGTAGAACTGTAGCCTGTTGGTTGTCTCTTGGTGTGACATGGATTGTGTGGTGTATCTGTATTGGCATTACGGTGTTGGCAGAAGATATGTGGTTACTTAAGGGTACACTCGGGTTTATGTGTTTAATTGTGTTTCCTTTTAATATGGGTACCGTTGATCGTGCGATTGAGACACGTGTTGAGAATGGTGATGATTGAAATTTGGTAAGCAATTCTCTTTGGTAAATGGAAATGCCCTGTAGTGGAGTGTTTTATAGTTAGGCTGAACGTGGAAATCTTACTTCCGTCTATGCGTCAATTAGGCGCATGTTTAATGCATCTGATAAGAAAAAATGATTAGGTAGGCAATGTCGGTTAAGTCACCCTTATCGGCGGTCGATGTAAAAGTAGGTAATTTAGGGTGAGGGTAATCGTTAGCGCATCTGCGCAGTGTTGTTTTGAGGGAGAGGGATTGTCTACCGGGATGAATTTGAGCGTCTGATCTCTAACAGACCGAAGAAAGAGTGAGCAGGCAAATGAGTGTCAACGAAACACCGATCGAACTGAGCAGCAAACAGGTTTTCACAACTGGTGAAGCCGCTGAAGTTTGTAAAGTTTCACAACAAACAATCATCCGTTGCTTCGATAGCGGCCGCCTTAATGGTTTCCGCGTTCCTGGCAGTCGTTTTCGTCGTATTCCTCGTGAGGAACTGATCAAGTTCATGCAGGACAACGGCATCCCACTGGAATCGCTCGGTGAAAAAGGTTCTAACAAAAAGCGTAAGCTTCTCGTTGTCGATGATGATGAGCAAATTGTTGAACTGTTCGTTGATGTTCTTAGTCGCAATGAACACTACGAAGTAAAAACAGCTAACACCGGCTACGACGCAGGCATCATGACAGAGCAATTCAAACCTGATCTCATGATCCTCGACTACATGCTCCCCGACATCAACGGCAACAAGGTCTGCGAAACTGTTCGCAAAAATCCAGACCTCGTTAATATGAAAATCATCATCGTTTCAGGTGTCGTCAATCAAGACGAAGTTCACCAGTTACTCCAAAGCGGTGCTGATGAATTCATTAAGAAGCCATTTAATATTGAAAATCTCCAGGAACGTATTGAAACGCTCTTGGCTGTAGCAGCCTAATCGAATATTAGACATGGTGGAGGACAAGGCAGATTTGCATTGTGAGAAAGATATGCGATGCAATTACTAAATATGAGGAGTCGGAGCTGCTCATTTTCTGTCTTGAAAGATACCATCGGGGGAGGATGATGTAGGAGCACAGATGGATAACCTTCGCTGCAAAGCGGAGAAGGACGGTGAGGCCGCGTAATGTTTAAGCATCGCGGCTTTTTCATTTAACCCTTCATTCGTAGTAAAAAACATTAATTAGTACACCGTGAATAATCATTTCATCTGCAGCATCTATACCATGTTGCCGATGAATACTATGTGGGAGGTGTATGCGCATTTAATGCGTGAAAACATCGTCTATTTGAAAGATAGATAGATGACTATAAGGGATCGAGGAAACGAGGAGTGAGCTGATGGCAGCACAAGAAATTAGTAGACCAAAACGCATTGAACTGATTCTCAGGCAGATTGATTCACTTCCAACACTGCCCGTCATTGCTACACGCTTGCTCACATTGACCGCTTCAGACGAAACTCATGCGCGTGAAGTCATTGAACTCGTTCAAGCGGACCCCGCACTGACCGCCAAAGTTCTCTCACTTTGTCGTGCCGCTGATAAAGGTCTTCGTGAAGATATCCTCACCGTTGATCGCGCGGTCGTCTTACTCGGCTTCAACACAATCCGAAATGCTGTTCTATCGATAAAAGTTATGGAGTTCTTTCAGTCTAATAGCAGCACCGACAAAAAGCCTGCAAAACCAGCTAAAAATGAACTCAACAATATTGCGGTACATGATGATAGTGATGTCACATCAATTCTCAGCCGTGAAGAAGTTGATAAAGAAATCACACAAGAACCAGTTGAAGAAACAACATCTGATCAAGAGGAAGAAGGCTTCGATCACACCGGCTTCTGGATTCACAGTCTTGCTGTCGGCGTACTTGCCGAGTTAATCGCAAAAAACGTCGCCGATGAACGTAATCTAAGCGCTGATGAGGCATTCGTCTGTGGTCTTCTTCATGATGTTGGTAAACTTTCGCTCGATCATGTTCTTCCAAAGAGCTATGCGCGTGTCGTCGAACTTGTCGAGATGAATCATGGGAACATCGCTTCCTACGAACGTCGTATTGTTGGCATTGATCATCACACTGCCGGCAAACGTATGGCAGAGCAGTGGGGGCTTCCTCACAGACTCCAGGATTGCATTTGGCTTCACGGTTCACCTTACGAAACACTACCCGAACTCCCACATCGCCGTATGGTCGGTCTCGTCAGTCTAGCTGACCTCCTTGTTCGTCAGCAACATCTCGGCTACTCAGGCAACTACAGCTTCAAACAACAAACTACCGTGCTTGCTGGTAAACTCAATATAAAGCAGCACCACATTGGTAAAGCTATTAATCAGCTTCACGAGCAGCTTGAACTCCGTGGTAGAGCCCTTGGCATCAACGATAAACCATCTCGTGAACTTCTTCTGCAATCAATTCAGCAGGCTAATCAAGAGTTAGGACGTGTAAATTATGCCCTTGAAACAAAGGGTAAAGTCTCTCAGCAACAAACACAAATCCTCGAAGCTATCTCACGCTTTCACAACCGTGCTATGCCAGGACAAGGCGTACAGGATGTCGTTGATAGCGTCGTTATGAATGCAAAAGAACTTCTCGGAGCTGGTTTCTATTCAGTTGTTAGCCCTGTACGTCACGATATTAGTGGAAGCCAAAGCTGGATGGTCAGTCGCTACACTGTTGAAGGTCAGCCAGTCGATGCTCAGTGCGTTGATGTACCTTATGGCGCACCTGACTTACGTGAGCTTGATCTTTCCGAACCCGTCGGCATGAGTATGATGGGTGTGTTACCTTGGATTCAAGATTTCCTCGTCGGCGCAGAAGATCTGCGTCGTGTGCGTCTCATTCCACTTCGTTGTGGCTGGGGAACCGTCGGCGTTCTATTGCATGATCGATCTACGCTTCCAAAGTGGGGACTCATAGAAACGCTCGTTGGTACTTGGGGTAGCGCTATTGCTGCTGCTGAGCAGCATGATGGCGCTCGTCGTCTTGGCGAAGAACTTGCCGAGTCTAATAGTGCATTAGCCGAAGCTCAGGATAAACTACTTCAGCAAGAATCGATGGCACGTTTAGGTGAAATGGCCGCCGGTGCCGCTCATGAAATGAACAACCCTCTTGCTGTCATTAGTGGTCGCAGTCAACTACTCGCCATGACTTTAGCAAGTGGAACTAAAGAGCAAAAGGCTGCGCAGCGCATCTATATGGAGTCGCATCGCCTTAGCGATCTCATAACTGCGCTGCATCTTTTCGCCGATCCGCCAGAGCCAGAATATGTAGAAGCGGATTTGTCACTTTTACTCAATAGTACTGTTAAGAAAGTAAAAACACACTACGGCAAGTGGCAGCAGGACACACCAATCTACCTCAAGATGAGGGAAGATATTCCTCGTCTTCGCTTAGACGTTGAACAAATTCAAGGTGCAGTTTCGGAGCTTCTTCACAACGCTGTGCAGGCCAAACCTCACGAAGGCGTTGAAATTAAAGTCGAACTCGCCAACGATCAACACGCTGTTCTCGTCAAAGTTAAAGACGATGGAGAAGGCATGGATGATCGGACCCTTTCTCATGCGAAAGATCCATTCTTCAGCGCCAAAGCTGCAGGCCGCCGTGTAGGTATGGGACTCACCCGAGCTCAGCAGTATATTGAGGGTCATAACGGTTGTTTGGAATTGGCAAGCGAGTTGGGTACAGGAACTATCGCAACAATCAGGTTACCACTGGATTCAGCCGCATAGCTTGACGATGCTTCTTGCGGAGGGTCTGCTGAGGTGAATGCTTTATCTGTAAAGCACCACAGTATTGGCCGAAGTTTCATTCATCGTGAACAAATCTTGAGGCTCGTTCACAACGAATGATTGGTAAATACTAAATCAGATAATTCATCAGTACAGCAGATTGCAACGGATTGGATTCAGGAGAAAGTTGTGACTCATCAGGCAAAGACGGCTAAGGCTCGCGGTACAAAAATACGTAGTGAGAAAAAGGTTGTTAACCTACTTCTGGTTGACCCCGACCATTCACTCGTTCAAGCGATCAGCCAATTTGAAGATCAGCGCATTGCAGTCAAGACTAAGCATGTCTCTTCACTAACAGAAGCAAGACAATTAGTGCTCTGTGGCCAGTACGATCTGGCAATCGTAGAACTCAATCTGCCAGATGGTTCAGGCATTGATTTCATCGAAGAGCTAAATCGTGATAAGCATGCAATACAATCTGCACTGGTCGCAAAAGACCCAACTGTAGATCAAGTCATCACCAGCATGCGAATCGGCATCACCGATATTCTCAAACGTCCGCTCGACGATAAAGATATCAATCGATGTATGCAGGCAATGCTCGCAAAACAATCAAAACATCAAGATCATACTGGGCGTGTTGAGCGTTTACGCCGATTGTGCAAGAAATTGAATCAGGCAAGACAAGACGTATCACAGCAAGTCGATGTACTTTGCAATGATCTTGTCATGGCCTATCAAGAACTCGCCTGCCAAATGCAGCAAGTCGTTCAGACTAGCGAGTACAGCGCAATCATTCGTGACGAACTCGATCTCGAAGTACTCCTTCGTACCACACTCGAGCATGTCATCGAAAAAGTTGGTCCAACCAACGCCGCTATCTTCCTGCCAAGTGCAGTCGATGAATACAGTCTCGGCGGATACGTCAACTACGACTGTACCGCCGATAGCGCAGACATGCTTCTGCAGCATCTCGCTGACGTTGTCGCTCCCAAAGTCGCGACACGTGAAGATCTCTTGCACATCACTGATAACGATACACTGAACTACTGGATCGGTGATGATGCCGCCTATCTTGCGGATAGTCACGTCGTTGCAGTTCCATGTCGTGATGAGCACGGCGAAACACTCGCTGTCTTTATCCTCTTCCGCGATTGCAACGAACCATTCGAAGATGCAAGTGTCGAAGCATCCAATGCCATTGGCCCGCTACTCGCCGAAGCGCTTGCAAGAGTTATCCGTGTTCATCATCGTTCAGCTCCTGAAGGCGAAGACTGGGGCGGCGAAAATGATGACTACGAAGATTGGGACATTGATCTCGGCTTCAGCGATGACCGCGATTTCGATGATGAAGAATAAAAGAACAACAGATTAAATCTGACAAGATTCAAGCCATGGAAGCCGATTTCTAAACGATCGGCTTTTCTCATGCGCCAACAATCAATAACACATAACCACATCACTAAATCATCTACTCACATTCTTTCCACCTAGGGACATTGTTTATTGTGAACACTACCTACGATCATTAGCATTTTGTTAGTAGTATTTTCGATACCTCATTCATATCTATATTTGCTTCTTACGTATATAGATAGTTTCGAATCATCGATTAGAGGGGTCACGGGATGAATCATGTCAATTTGTTTCGCGCCTGTATTGCCGAGTGTATCGGCACATTCATCTTGGTTTTCTTTGGCATCGGTGCAGTGCATGCAGCTGTTCTCACTGAAGCTCAATCAGGACTCTGGCAAGTTGCTGTCGTTTGGGGGATCGCAATTGCAATTGCGATCTATGCTGTTGGTGCAATTTCGGGCGCGCACATCAATCCCGCAATCACGATCGCATTCACGATATTTAAAAAGTTTCCAATCAAACGCGTACCTGTGTATATCGCATCACAACTGATCGGCGCCTTTGCAGGTGCGCTGGTTCTATATGCTTTGTTTAAGAACTTCATAAAAAACTTTGAAGCGAACAACAGCATCATGCGAGGCGGTACAGGCAGTGAACTTTCAGCCATGATTTATGGCGAGTACTTTCCAAACCCCGCAATCGCGAAGGCATTGAACTGGTCAAGCGGAATCATCAGTCATGAACAAGCGATGTTGGCTGAGGGAATTGGGACTGCGTTTTTAGCGTTTTTTGTGTTTGCTTTGACTGATCGGCGCAATGGAGGAGGCCCCGGGAATAGATTGCAGCCGGTCCTAATTGGATTGAGTGTGTCGATCATTATTTCGATCGTCGCGCCGCTCACGCAGGCAGGTTTGAATCCCGCACGTGATTTTGGCCCTCGCTTTTTCGCGTGGTTAATGGGATGGGGCAGCATCGCAATACCCGGGCCGCGTAACGGTTTCTTTACCGTCTACATCCTTGCACCAATCCTCGGCGCTTTGTGCGGGGGTGGCTTATATAAATTTGTACTTAGTAAAGCATTAACCCAAGAAAGTGATGTCGGATTAGTTAACGAATTAGAAGACGAACTTGTCGTTGCAGAGACAATTGGAGCATCCAGTGAACGAAGCAAAAATGATCATGGTCGGTGGATTCCTCGGGGCGGGTAAGACGACATTACTTTGGCGGGTCGCGAAATTACTCGCTGGGCAGGGGAAGCACGTCGGACTGATTACCAATGATCAAGCGCCCGATCTTGTTGATACGGGGTTGCTGCTAAGGCAGGGGGTACCAGTGCAGGAAGTGGCGGGTAGTTGTTTTTGCTGCAACTTTGAAGGGCTGATTGGTGCTGCGGATCGACTTCGTGAAGGGAGTAAAGCGGATTATCTGATTGCGGAGCCGGTGGGAAGCTGTGCTGATTTGTCAGCGACATTGCTGCAGCCGATTAAAGATAAGTATCGTTCAGATATGACATTAGCGCCGCTGAGTGTGTTGATTGATCCGTTTCGATTAAGAGAAGTGCTTTCGGGTAAGCCGAGTATGAATGGTTTGCATGAGAGTGCTGCGTACATCGTGCGTAAGCAGATGGAGGAAGCGGATGTGATCGTGCTGAATAAACGTGATCTGCTCAGCGAGATGGATGAAAAGGTGATGTACGGGTTGATTGAGGCGTACTATCCAGATGTGCAAGTTTTTAGTATTTCAGCACTTACCGGCGAGGGAGTGGATGAGTGGCTTGAGATGGTTATGAATGCTGATGAATCGGGCTTGCGCGTTGTGGATGTCGATTACGATCGATATGCAGAGGGTGAGGCTGTGTTGGGTTGGTTGAATGCTGCGATCTCACTGAGCGGCGATCGAGGCGTGGTGGATTGGCAGGGTTTTACTGGAGAATTGATGGAGGGGTTGCGCGAAGCGTTTGCGAGAAATGATTCGGAAGTCGGGCATGTGAAAGTACTTATCGGGAATCAGAATCAGGAGATCGTGGCAAATCTAACGCGGACGGGGGGTGAGGTGACGATGCGGGGGAAAGCGACGGGTGATGCTGCGGAGATGATTTTGAATGCGCGAGTGGAGATGCGGCCGAGCGAGTTGGAGGAGATTGTAAGGGATGTATTGGAAGAGGTTTGCCTTGAACGTCGGGTGGATGTGGAGATTGGCCAATTGCAGAGTTTGAGTCCGGGTAGGCCGGAGCCGACGCATCGGTATGACTCGGTGATTGATACAGCGGCTAAATAGATGCATGTGAAGGGTTTTGGTTAAATCGTGTGCGGAGTGGGTGTGGATCAAGTTATTTATTTGTGCGCGCATTTAGGTTGATGTGCTGCTGCTTTCGTGTGCGCGTTTATGCTAACCGTTGATTAGGCGGCGCATGTTTGGATTGGCTTGTGAACAGAATTTGAAAATGATTAAAGCGCGCACAAAAGCGACGTTCGTGCGCGCATATGGTGGTAAGTTGTTGTGGTTGAGGAAGTAAGTTCAAAAGTTATAGATGGGGAGAAAATGGCTAGGAATGGCTGAGAATGGGTTAAAACGGCTTGAGAATGGCGCGTTTTGGCTATGAAAATGAGTTATACAGTGGTTATGCACAACGAAATTTGCGCGCGGGTGCCGATTTCAAGTTTTTTTCGTGCGCACAAAAGCGGTGTGAGGGGGTGTGGCAGGCCCTGATCTTGAAAAATTGGTTTGTTTGGCATTTAGAGGAAGCTAATGTTGACGTGATAAATTGATTTTATTAAACTAATAGAAATTGAGAATCAATCTCAATAATAATTTTAAAATATCACTTCAGGAAGCTCGGAAGCTCGGAAGCTCGGAAGCTCGGAAGCTCGGAAGCTCGGAAGCTCGGAAGCTCGGAAGCTCGGAAGCTCGGAAGCTCGGATGACTGAAGTTGGATGAAGTGATTATTGAAATTGGCGAATAAAAATTAGAGCAGGTACTGACTTTCCTTCCACTCCCTTTATGTCAGTGCTGCTGAAATGGAATGCGTCTTGCTGTGGCTGTGATTAGGAACATGGTTTTGGTAGATGCATTGAACTGAAACGTTTTTGCAACGATGACGTTGCAGCGTTTGATTAGGTGAGAATAGCTACTTTTCTATTAATCTAATCAAGTGTTAGGCGTATTGGTTTTTGTTTTGGCAGCGTTGGCGAAATGGTCGGACCTGCGGATTGGCCTTGTGTTGGCTGATCATGTCTACATAACCTCGTTTCTGGAAGGAGAAACGACATGTTCTTTTTTGGTAAAGCTGCAAGTGTCTTTGCAGGTGCGGCTGTGCTGGCGGTAGCTGGTGTGGCGTCGGCGACTCCGGTAAATTTTGTGAATCCTGACGGGTGGTCGGTAGGCGATATTGGATCGACTTATCAGGCTTGGGATGTGTTTACATCAACGTTGGGTAATGTGCCTGATGTTGGGTATGACAATGGTGGTAGTTCGGTTGTGCCGAGTGGTGTGGGGGTGAGTGGGCCTTATGTTGCGAGCTCGGGGAATTTTTATGGTCTGTTTGGTGATTTTGGAGTAACGGCTGATGTTGTTAATGCTACTGATTCAAGTGGTAGTGGGACGCATATTGTGGTGCAGTTGGCGTCGACGATGACGGCGGATGATGTTCAAGTGTTGGATGATCAGGGTGGTGTTATTGCGGGGGTTAGTGAATTGCGTGCGGATAGTTTAGGGCAGGTGTTTTTGTATAACATGACGCCTCCGGGGAGTACGACGCCTGTACCGATTTACAGCTATGAAGAAATTTATGAATTCTATGTTCCGAACTATACGGGGGATTTTCAGATCGTCGCATCGTATGGTGCTCACAGTAGTTTTGATGGGTTGCGCATCGACAGCTATCTATCGGATAGCGCGATGGCGGTGACGGCGATTCCTGAGCCTGCGGCCTTCTCGCTGATATTGTTGGGGTCAATGATGCTATTGAAGCGTAAGAAGTAAATTAAGGGAGTGGAAGGGGCGGCTGCGTATGTGGCCGCCTCTCCTTTTAAACGCTTTGGATGGGTTATCGTCATGAAAAAGCGAAGCGACGCATTTACCTTGATTGAGTTATTAGTTGTAATCAGCATTATATCATTGTTGATAGGACTTATTCTGCCTGCGTTGGGTAAAGCGCGTTTGCAAGCGATGTCAATACGCAATCGTAGCAATTTGCGTCAGGTGATGATTGCGTGGGAGATGTATTCGAATGAATACGACGGTGAGCTGTTGTATGGGTATACGCCTCCGACGTTGGGTGGAAAGACTTTTGAGTTGCGTATGGATGGCCATGTATTGAGTTATCCGGTGACAGCGAGGTATGCATGGCGGTTGTCGCCTTACTTTGGTGATATTTGGGAGGTGATGTATGACCACACGACGTTGCCTGATGTGCCGAGGGCTAGTGATAGTGGGAGTGATGCGTTTATGAAGGCGTATGCGATTAGTGTGACGACGGGGTTTGCGCCGAATTCGGTTTTTGTGGGCGGGCATCATTCAGTGGCATTTTATAGGGGTTTTATGACATCGGGTGTGACGTATGAGTTGAATGTTGGTGAGCATGTTTTGTTTAAGCAGTCGGAGGTTAGGCGGCCATCGGGATTGATTGGTTTTACGGAGGTGCAGCAAGTGATCAATGGAGATGTTGTGGAGGAGAATGGTTTCTATTGGTCGACGCCTCCGGTTGCGAATGGTCGGAAGTGGGAGGTGCGCGGTGGTGAAATAGTTGTGTCTAATCAAGGGATAGGGATGGGTTTACCAAAGGGGCGTTATGGAGATGTGACAAGTTGTGGTTTTTTAGATGGGCATGTTGAGGGCTTGAGGGCGGAGGAGTTAGATGATATGCGTTTGTGGTATCAAGGAGCGGATAGTGTGGGTGATGATTTTATAGATTGAGTTGTTTGATTCACGAATAGAAATGGACATAAAAATAAGGAGAAAATGATGTCCAAGATAAGTTTACGTAGCCGTGTTGTGATGTTGATTCCGATGATTGTGATTTTACTTGCAGTGATGTTGTCGGCGGGGATTCCGCTGGTAGTGGCGCAGGCGAGTGGTGTTCATAAAGGAGAAGAGGGTCATGAGCGGGGGATGATGAAACGTGAGACGGCGATTGTGTTGATTGGTCATGGTGTGCCGCCGAGTGATTTTCCGAGGAATGAATTGAGGGCAGCGATCAAGGCGCTTAATGAGATGTCGGGTCATTCGCATGGTGAAGGAGATGGTGATGATGGTCATGATCATGAAGGAATTGAATTGGCGGAGAAGTTGATTAACTGGCCGTTGACGAGAGAGAACAATCCGTATTATTTTGGCGTTAAGGCGATCGCAGATTCATTGCGTTCACAGTCGGATTTGCCTGTATTTATAGGGTTAAATGAATTTTGCGGGCCTACAACGGATCAAGCGATTGAGACAGCGATCAAGCAAGGTTATACGAACTTGATTGTTACGACGGTCATGATGACGCCTGGTGGTGGTCATTCGGAGAAGGATATTTTGAGTTCGATGAAACGTGCACAGGAGAATTATGAACACGTTGAGATGACGTATGCGTGGCCGTTCCCGGTGGAGCGTATTGCGGGTGTGTTGCATCAGCAGGTAATGGATGTAATTAAATGAATTTATGAACGTTAGTCGATGAACAATGAAGCGCAGTGAGCGATAAGCTCGCTGCATTTTTTTATGAAAGTGGTTATTGGTTTTCTTTTTGAATTCGTAAGTTGTAGCGTTCGGTGGCGATTTCGACGACTTCTTCCCATGGGTCATTTATGAGCGCTTTGAGGATTTCGATTGGGCAGTTTTTGTTATAAGCAACTCTGAGTCGAATCGTTTCGTCTTCATCTTTTGAGAATAACAGCAAGGCTTCATGTGGGAGCCTATTTTTCATGGCGATAAAGTAGCGGATGCGACTGTCAGTATGTCGGGCGAGGTACATGAGGATTTTGTCGGGCAGTTTTTTGTTTAAAGCAACGGCTTCGGTGAGTTCGGGATCGGTTTTGAGTACTTCGTACCAAAATTCAGCAGATTTTTCGACCCACTTGTATTGGACGTTATCGTAGTTTGTAAGATCGATGAAATCTTGTACGGTTTTGACTTGGTTGGCTGATTGCATGTTTAGGGATTTACTTGTGTGAGGTTGAAAATGTTGAGGGCTGATGCTTCGCAGTAGATTTGAATTCTTGGATAATGATTTTCGGGGCCATCAAGTTCATGGAATTCGAATTGAATCGCGTCTTGATAGCCTTGATTGTTGGTTAACAGCCACGCCCATAAGATTGTTTTGCCGTGAAGATTTGCGATGCAGTTTTCAATTTCAGGCGTTGTTATTAGCTTGAGTTTAGGGTCGGGGGCGATGGGTTGTTTTATTTTGATGCAGCCGTAGGTTAGTGTGTCGTATCTAGTTTCGGCAAAAAACTGTAGCGTTATGTGCTCGAAGATAAGATCAATTCGATTGATGAATGGTGGGCCTTCTGAGTCCTCTGAGTCCTCTGGATCATCAGGGTCATCAAAATCAAATGGAATATCATACATGTGACATGCTTTGAATGGACCGGTATCAAGATCCCATACGTTGGTTTCGATGTAAGAAAATGAATCCATAAGTTTATCGCTTTCGTTATTGTGGGATGTATGATAGTGCGTGAGTTTGAAGCGGTATGGGATTGAGACGCGGATGTTGAAGTCGCGGCGTGTGGGGTATGTGTTGTATGAGGATGAGGACCAGGTTTGCGCGATGCCGTTTCGGGGGGTGAAGAAGGTTTGAGGTTGTGGGGGAGTTAGGTGTGCAGATGGGGAATAAGAAAACCCACGCGGGGGCGTGGGTTTGTTGTTTTTTAGTTGTGGTTGGAAGTAATCACTTCCGGAGGATTCCGGGGGGATTAGCCGACTTCGCGTTTTTGGAAGAGGGCGATTGCGACGGCGAGGATGGCTGCGATGAGGAGCAGTGCGTAGAAGGCGGCGGTTGAGAATGCGCCGACAGTGAATGGGTGCTCCTGGATGAGTGCGTCGGCTGGCCAAAGTAGTTGAATGTTTGGCGCGACGGCGTAAATGCCTTTGGCTGCGGCATATATAAGTTTAGAGTATAGCGGGTCTTGTGACGCAAAGATGGTGGAGAACGACTCGAAAAGTCCGACGTGAGTGGGGATTTCGAGACGAGCGTTTGTCCATTGGTTGAGTGAGTTTGAGATGAGGCCGAAGGCGAAGAATGCGATGGAGATGAGGATGGTCATGACTTGGCCGAGTCGTGTTGAGACTGCGATAGCGATGGCGGTGATGATCATGACGGCGAAAGCGATGAGTGAAACGCCTGTGATGAGCTGAATCATGGGTGTGCCTGTGTGGAAGCCTTGTTTGGCGCCGTGCATGAGTGATTCAATTGGTGACTGGATGACCCATTTTTTGCCAATGACGAGGATGAGTAGGAAAGCGATGGTTTCGGCGATTGCGAGTGACCATGTGAGTGTTGAGGTGAATACCCAACGGAAGTTGTAATTTGTGAAAGAGGCGAATGCGAGAGCGATGAGAGCGCCGCCGAGTCCGAAGATGATGACGGGCCAGTCGATGCGGTGTGAGGCGGTTTGCATGACGCCGTGTCGTGCGGTGAGAAGGAAGACGAGTGAGAGCACGTAGTATGCGAGGAGGATTGCGCCAGCGACACCTAGGAATTTACCGATGACGAAGGTGGGTCTAGAGATAGGTTTTGAGACGACTGTAAGTACAGTTTTTTTCTCGATTTCTGATGATAGCACGCCCGTAGCGGTGAAAGCAGCGGCGAGTAATGAGACGAGGGCGATGGTTGAAAGGCCCATGTCGATCATCATTTTGGTGTCCGATTCCATAGTATTGGCGGCGAGCTGAAGGTTCAGCCAAAGGCCTAGTATGCCAATGAGAATGAGGACAGCAAAAATGGGCTGTCTGATGGATTCGGTGAAAGTATTGCGTGTAATGGTGAGAAGTTGGCCAAACATATTGATGCGCTCGACTTATGGACAGAAATCGGGATAATGGCGGACTCAAAGTGTCACATGAGAATGTGAGAGCGGCGGAAAGCCGCATGTAAGTTGTACCATGATACGAATTTCGCGGCGATTAAGTTTGAAAGAGTGTGTTTTTTTTGAAAAAACTGTGATCCAAAGTGAGCCGCGAGGAGTATTAGTAGAGAACCGCTGGGGATAGGGGCGTGAAAAGGCGGTTTCATGTAAATACGCAAGGATGTGTCAGGAGAGGCCGGAAGACGCTGTTGAAGGATGAATGAGTCATTTATCTGAGGCGTGCCCTTCGGGGATTGAGGCGGGTAAGGATAGGCCGACACATAGTCGCGAAAGACGATAAAGATAGCTTATTCAAAGCGTTATAGCTTTACGTAGAGGATTTGAATACGGATGAGCAACGATCAACAGACTTATAAGCGTGCAGCCAATGCGGCACTGTTTGGTATGGTCGCCCAGATACTGCTTTCGATGGTTTTAGTGATCATCGGGCTGGTGTACGATTCGCTCGCGATTGATGCGACGATTTGGTACATGATTGGTGGCGTACCGATTTGGTTTGTGCTTTGGACATTATTTAATGCTCATAAGCAGGAACGTGTCGAAGCATTGGAAGCTGAGCAGTTGGCGGAGGCGGACGCCGAGGCAGCTGCTTTGTTTAATGAAGCTGGCCAACAGCTACATGTGGCGCGTAAGCGACTTGAAGGTATCTATAAGTATTGGCTAAACGGCGTGAGTGTATTCATGTCGTTGTATTTGCTGACAATGGGTACCTTGTGGTTCTACAAGGCCTATAGCCTGATTGGAACGGTAGAAGCGACAGGCGAGACAGATTGGAAGAGATTGCTGTTCGCATCGATTAGTGATAATGCGAAGCCGTTGGTTCTGTTGTTCTTGCTGATTGGTATTGCATTCCTAGGGTTCATCGCGTCACGTTATGTGGCTGGGATGACGAAGGTGAAGGAATGGCAGCCGCTGCGAGGTGGTGCATCTTATATGATCGGTAACGTGGCAGTGATTCTGCTGCTGTTGTTTGCGGGTACGTTGCCGGTACTCATGACTAATGGTGATTATAAATGGGGTTTTGTGGGTCTATCTTTGGCCGTGCCGGTGATTATGTTGCTGCTTGGCTCAGAGATAATTTTGTCATTCGTGTTTGGTATGTACCGCCCGCGTAAAGCAGGTGAGGTGGTTCGTCCTTCGTTTGACTCACGTATTCTGGGTTGGCTGACACGTCCAGAGTCGATCAGCAAGATTGTTGGTGAGACACTGAACTATCAGTTTGGTTTTGAGATTTCACGCAGTTGGTTTATGGAGCTGCTGAATAAGTCTTTGCCAAAGCTGATTGTTGTTGGCGTGGTTTTGTTGATGGGTTTGAGCTGCTTGACGATTGTTGAGCCGCAGCAGCAGGCAGTGATTCTGCGTAACGGCGATATTACTGGCTACGTTGGTTCAGGTTTCCACTTCAAGTATCCATGGCCTGTGGGTTCTGCTGAGAAATATGACGTTGACCGTATCAAGCGTATTGCAGTTGGTTCATCTGAAGGTGAAGGGCAACCTGATCCGTTTGATCCGATTCGTTTGGTTATGAATAACGAAATACGTCAGAAGTTAGATCTATATAGATACGATCATACGCCTGACGTTTTGTGGACGAATGCTCACTCACGTGGTGCAGAGAACTATATGGTGATCGCACCGACATCTGAAACTGGTCATGGTGATGGTGAAGTGGTTGGCACATCAGTTGCTGGTGAACTGGTTGGCATCGATATGATTGTCGACTTCCGTATTAAAGATCTTGAGAAGTATGTGACCACGTTTGAGTATCCAGAGCGCATGCTGCGAAATGTCGCGGTTGAGCGTTTGAGCGATTACATCGCTGACAAGAATATCGACAAGCTTGTGGGTGAAGGTCGTGCGTATGGTGCGGCTGAGCTTAAGAAATTGATTCAGCATGATGTCGATAACGTTGTTGTCAATGACAAGATTGGTTTGGGTCTTGAGATTGTGTTTGTTGGTTTTAGTTCGATTCATCCGCCACAGGGTGGTGATGTTGCGAAGGCATTCCACGAACAGAACGGTGCGATGCAGGATAAGCAGATTGCGATCCAGAATGCGGAGAAGGACGCGATTCAATCATTGTCGATGGTTGCTGGTACACAGGGTAAGGCTTTGAATATTAGTAAGGCGATTGAAACGCTTGATTCACTGAAGACAGAAGATGAAGCGGACATCGCTCAGCAGTGGGCGAAGATCGAATCATTGATGGATAGTGCGGGCGGCCAAGCGGCACAGTTGTTGCAAGGTGCAAGAGCGTACCGTTGGGAGCGTGCATTGCAGGAACAAGCACAGTCTCGCAGCTTTGAAGCGCAGCTTGCTGCGTACAGGAATGCACCTGATTACTACAAGCAGCGAATGTACTGGAACATGCTTGCAGAGAGCTTGAAGGATCGTAAGAAGATTGTCATTGAGAGTGACAATATTGAAGAGACGATCATTCGTATGGATCTGAAGGATGCGTCATCATTTACGAACTTGATGTCGACTGAATAAATAAAAAAGGGGAGGGGGGAACAGGTTTCGAGAATATTTGGCTTAAGACAAAAAGCTAAAGACAGAGATAAAAGGAATTCGTTTTAAGGAACGAGTGAATCCATGAAGAATAAATTAACATTCGGCGTTGCCATTACAGTTGCATTAGTGTTGTTGGCATACATGGTGTGCTTCACCGTACGTTACGATGAAGTATCGGTGGTAACTGTATTCAATCAGGCACAGTCACCTACATATAACAGTGAAGGTGACATAGTTGATCCAGGGTCTGTTAAGAATGAGCCAGGCTTGTACTTCCGTTTGCCTTGGCCGATTTCGAACGTGCAAACGTACTCGAAGAAGATCCAGTTGATCGAAGACGTGAAACAGGAAGTGAAGACGAGTGACGGTCATGCTGTGATCTTGCAGATGTACCTTGCATGGGAGATTGAAGATCCATATGCATTCTTCCGATCGGTTAATGATGTGACGAAGGCATCGGATCGTTTGAAGTCAATGATGTCATCCTTCACAGGTATCATTTCAACTTACAGCTTTGATCAGCTTGTGAACCTTGATAGGGATGAGATCAAGTTAACTGAGATTGAAAACAAGTGTGCGAGCGATTTGCGTGCACAGTTGGCAAGCATTGATCCAGCTTACGGTATCAAAGTCGATAAGGTTGGGATTCGTCGCTTGGTGTTGCCAGAAGAGATTTCCGCGAAGGTGTTCGAACGTATGCGTACAACACGTGAACGTTTGGCACAGACAGCGAGAGCAGAAGGTAATGCGACGGCTGAAACTATTCGTAAAGAAGCTGAGTCTGTGCAGAAGCAGATCTTGGCATTTGCTGAGCGTCGCGCATCAGCGATTCGTGACGAAGGTGACCGTGAAGCAGCGAACTACTACAACGAGTTTGCGAAAGATCCAGAGTTTGCGATCTTCCTGAGAAAGGTTCAGGCTCTGAAGGAAATGTTGCCTAAGAACACCCAGTTCATTCTGCCAGCGAAAGAGATTGGTTTGGATGAGTTGTTGGAAGATGGGGTGACGACACCGAGCAAGCCATTAGTTGCGAATGACTAATTGCTAGAAGAATGTGTGACGCGTTACGGTAACGAATCAATATCAACCTCATAGAAGCTAAGTACTGCGAACCATGAGTGAAGAAAAGATAAACAATTCAGAAGAGATTGAGCAGCAGACAGATGCAGCAGTTACGGCGGCTGTAGCTGATAAGGATTGCTCAGATGATAGTTGTGGTTGCGGCCACGACCATGACCATGGTCACCATCATCATGATGAAGTGATGCGTGAAGTCGATCCGGCAGAGAAGTCATTGTCAGATGCGTTGTCGGTTTCGTTTGGCATCCTAAAGTTTGTGATGGTTATTTTGGTTGTGGCTTACTTCATCACGGGCTTGTTCCGCGTTGATCCACAGGATAAAGCTGTGCGATTGGTGTTTGGGAAGATCATTGGTGAAGGAGATAATCGCGTATTGGAACAGGGTTGGTACTTCAATGCTCCGTTCCCGTTTGGTCAGCACATTTCTGTGCCGACGGACCCACAGAAGGTCGTGATGAATTCAGACTTCTGGTATGCGATGAAGATCAGTGACGTTGGGAAGAAGCCGTCACAATTGGCGAGACCATTAAAGCCTGAGATTGATGGTTCACTGATTACGGGTGATGCAAATCTAGTGCATGGCCGCTTTGAGGTTTCTTATAAGGTTAAGGATTTCGTGAAATTCATTCGGTCGATCGGCGTTGTTGAAACAATGACGTTGAATGACTCGAAGATGGCGAGAGCTGATGAGATCGTTAAGCAGGCAGTGGCGACAGGTGTTGTCCATGCGGTAGCTGAGGTTGAAGCAGATTCTTACATTGTTGGACGCACGAATCGTGAAGCTGCGAAGCGTTATGCTCAGAAGATTCTGGATGATTTGAATTCAGGTATTGAGATTGAGACGGTAGACAATACGCAGTTCCAGATGCCTAACAGTGTTTATAATGCATGGGAAGCTGTATCGAATGCTGAGAACGAACGCGGTAAGTTGATCGAAGTTGCGAAACAAGATCGCGCGAAGATTCTTGGTGAGACAGCAGGTGAAGCGCATGCTCCGTTGTATCGTCTAGTGAGAGAGTATCAGTTGGCGTTGACTGCGAAGGATGCTGTGAAAATTAATGATTTTGAGAATCAGATTGATGTGGCACTTCGTACGTTGCGTGTGAAAGATACTGAAGATGTGACTTACAATATCGGTGGTCAGGCAGCGGCAGTGATTAAGCAGGCTGAGTCATATAAAACTCAGGTTGTTGAACAGATCAAAGGCGAAGCAGCGAAGTTCAATACACTTTATCTGAAGTATGTTGAGAATCCTGTGATCTTTAAGACTCGTTTGCGTCAGGAAGCTTTGGAGTCGATCTTCAAGAGTCCTGATGTTGAGACAGTGTTTGCACCTCCGGGTCAGTTGTATCTAGAGACGAATCGTGATCCTGAAGTGACACGTCGTCGTGAAGAGGCGAAGCTACGAGCGTTGGAACAGCGCGTATCGGAGCAGGGCCAAGCAAATTAGAAATATTTAGCACTAGGCTGTCTTAAGTGGCAGCCTGTGTATTTGAGGCGGGTGGTGAGAAAAAGGGTGTGGGATGAGACGGTCGTGAAGATTGTTCCTGAGGAATGATTGGAATGGCTGAGGCATGAAGTTATGCCAACTAACTGATAGATAGAAGTCGGGCCGAGTAAGGCCTGTTAACCACTAAGTATGAAGCTCGTGAGAAGCGTATGACGCAGACAATGACACAATCGGCAGCATCAAGTTCTGTTAGCACGGAATCTGTTGTTAAATGCGTAAAGTTGTCCAAGGTCTTTAAAGATTTTTGGTTGCGAAATCGCGTGAAGGCAGTGGATCAGATTGATCTTGATATTCGTCGTGGTGAAGTATTTGGATTACTTGGGCCGAATGGTTCTGGTAAGTCGACGACGATTAAGATGATTCTTGGTTTGCTTCATTCGACATCTGGACACATTGCTGTGTTCGGCAATATGCCTAAGGATGTGGAGACGAAGAAGCGAATTGGCTATCTGCCTGAGGAATCGTATTTGTATCGTTTCCTGAATGCTCGCGAGACGCTTGATTACTATGGACGTTTGTTCCATCAGAGTCGTGCGCAGCGTAAGCAGCGTATCGATATGCTTCTGGAAATGGTGGGTCTTGACCGTGTGGCACATCGTCCAGTTGGTGAATACTCAAAAGGTATGCAACGTCGTATCGGTTTGGCGCAGGCGTTGATCAATGACCCAGAGTTGTTGATTCTTGACGAGCCAACGACGGGTCTTGACCCGATTGGTACGAAGCAGATTAAAGATCTGATTCAACAGCTGTCAGAGAAGGGTAAAACGATTTTGCTCTGTTCTCACTTGCTGACAGATGTGCAGGACGTGTGTGATCGTGTTGCGATTATGTACGGTGGTAAGGTTCGCCAAAGTGGTACGGTTGATGAGCTTCTTATTAAGGAAGAAACAACGACGCTGAAAGTTGACCACCTTGATCCTGCGATTATTGAAGAGATTGAACAGGTGCTGGCACGTCATAACAAGTGCATTGATGCAGTTGAACATCCGACGCAGCGTCTGGAAGATCTGTTCCTAGATATCGTGCATAAGGCTCAGAAAGATGGTGTTGCGACGCATGGCGCATCAGCAGGTGGCGATATTGCATCGTTCTTGACTGCTGAAGATACAGCGGCGCATATGCCAGAGCAGACAACAGAGGCAGTGCTTGAAGACCTGATGAGCGACAATAAGGTCGAGCAGGTTGAAGAGAACGTGGAAACAGTTGAAGAAGTGAAAACGACTGAGACTGATGAAACGATTGCATCGCTGATGGAAGAAACACCAGCAGTGGAGCCTGAGGCAGCGAAGAAGCCCGAGGCTGCGGCACCTTCAGAGAAGAAGAGTGACGGCGACCAGTCTGTGATTGATGATCTGCTGTAAAGCGTGATCGAAGATTGTGAATTAAAACATTCGCCTAACGGGCGATTAGATAGTCAAGACAGCGAGTAATCAAATTGGCTGATATGCTCACGAATAAGAATAGTGACGGTAAGTCGGACTGGATCAAGTGGCTGATCGTGTTTGTATGCACGATGGCTGGCACATCGGGTTTGGCGTACCTGTTAAGTTTGCAAGATATTCGCGTTGGAGCGGCTGGCGTATCAATCGCTGGTGGCATTTTCGCTGTTTACTGGCTTGTTAAAGGTCTGGTGAAATGGCGTCACATCGGTTGGGTTAAGAATGTGTCAGTGGTTGCGATTGCATCACTGCTTGCGTGTAGTGCGTTCATTTTTAATCTGATGGATTTGGAGAATGCTGGCAAGGTTGTGTTTGGCGTTTACGCGATGGGTGTTTCGATGTATGTCGGCATCCAGTTGGTGCGTTGGCTATTATCAGCAGGTCATCCGGTTATTGCGATTGCAAGAACGTTGGTTGATGAAGCGATACGAATGAAGGTGCCATTGATTTTTATCGTGGTGCTTGTTTTGTTGGTGCCGATTTTACCTTTCGTAATTGATACGAAGGATTTGCTGAAGTACCGCATCTCGACGTTTATTACAGCATCGATGTTTGTAACATCAGTTTCGTTGTCGTTGATGACGCTGTTCTTGGCAGTGCAGACGATAACGAGTGAGATTCAGCATCGTCAGATTTATTTATCTTTGACGAAATCTGTAAGTCGCGTGCAGTACTTGTTGGGCAAGTGGCTTGGCATCGTGATGCTGAATGCTGTTTTGATTGTGGTGTGTGGTATTGCGATTTATTCATTCACGATGTTTTTGAGCAAGCAAGACGCGAGAGATTTGGCAGACCGTGCTGCTGTGGATCAGCAAATTTTGGTAGCACGTCAGGCAACGCATCCGAAGCCGTTGGATAAGATGGAGCTTGCGTCGTTATTTAAACAGCGTATTCAGAAGCTCCGATTGCAAGATCCGGATGTATATGGTCAGCCGGGCAGCGATATTATGGATATGCCTGAAGAGGTGATGGCACGTGTGCAGCAAGAGATTGTTGAACAGTGGTTCTCGCTGAGTTCGCGTGAAGAACAGACTTATTTGTTTACAGGTTTGTTGCCTGCGAAGGAATATGGTCAGACGTTGCAGATGCGTTTGTATCCGAAGGCATTGGGTTCAACGCCTGATCGAATGGTGACTTTGCAGATTAAGATTGCAGGTCTTCCATATCAATTCGACAATATTGATTTGAAGTATCAGATGAACGGTGTGAAGCTGGCTGAAGATACGTATCACGTGTTGGATGTTTCGCCTGACATGATCGATGATCTTGGGCAGATGGAAGTGACAATTAAGAACCCAGTACTTCGTACTGGCGAGCAGCCAACGATCAATTTTAAGAAGGGTGACGGGCTGGAAATCTACTATCGTGTCGGTTCGTTTGAGAGCAATCTGGCGAAGTCGATGGTGATGGTTTGGTTGCGATTGGTATTCTTGGCAATGCTTGGTTTGGCGATGGGTTCATTCCTTGGATTCCCAACAGCCTGTTTGGGTGCACTGCTGATCTACTTTGCAGCATCAGGTAGTGAGTTCCTGTTCGAGTCGCTGGACAATTATGCAGCGTTCCCGAAGGGAGAAATGAGTTGGGGTGCGT
This sequence comes from Planctomycetota bacterium, assembly GCA_016350165.1. Classification (GTDB taxonomy): domain Bacteria; phylum Planctomycetota; class Phycisphaerae; order Phycisphaerales; family Phycisphaeraceae; genus Poriferisphaera. Next base: position 3,146,944 of record CP066225.1, read on the forward strand.
GGGTGATGTCACTGATCAATATTATGATTGCGAAGTTCCAATCAGATAAGCCAGAGGATGGCGTGAAGATTTTGATTCGTTTGGTTGGTTCAACATTCATGAATCTGATTCCACGATTTGGATATTACAGCCCGACGGTTCAGTTGAGTGAAGGGCATGTGATACGTGGTAAGGAAGTTGGTGATGCGGCACTTTGGCTCGGGGTTGTTTGGACATTTGTTGTGGGCTTCATTGCGTATCTGATATTCAGAGGACGTGAATTGGCTCGCGTGACGGTTTGATAGAGGAGGGGGTGGATTTCTCGGTTTTGATTTAACGATCAAGGTCGGGTTTCGGCACTGTGAATGCGGTGCATGACAATGTTTGAGAGATATGATCGGCGACGATTAGGTTGCTGTTTCAGGATATGCAAATGGATAAAGATCGCTTAGTACAAATCATTGCAGTGCTTTTTGCTGTGAGCGCATTGTTTGGTGCGACGATGCTCGTGCCTACGATCAATAAGCAGCGTCGCGACCTTGAGTTGAGTTTCGACTTACAGCGAGGTGACGATTTGCCGCCGAAGTATGCTTTGGCATCAGCAATGCTTGGATCATTCCGAGGTTTGGCTGTTGATGCGCTTTGGTATCGCATTGAGGATTTGAAGAACAAAGAGAAGTTCCACGAAGCGAATACACTTGCGACTTGGATTACGGTGTTGCAGCCGCGCTTCCCACAGGTTTGGGCGTTTCAAGCTTGGAATCTTGCGTATAACGTTTCGGTGAAGACGAATACGCCTTCGGAGAGATATGACTGGGTATCGAAAGGTGTCCGTTTACTTCGTGAAGAAGGTATTCCAAAGAACCGTCAGTCAGTGCGTTTGTATCGTGAACTTTCATGGATCTTCTTCCATAAGATGGGTAAGTATGCTGACGACATGCACTGGTACTACAAGCGTAAGCTTGCGGAAGAGTGGAATGAATTGTTGGGTGCACCGATGGAAGGTGCAACGACACAACAAGTGTTGGATCAGTTCCGTCCGGTAGCAGAAGCGATGGACCGTTACTTTGTGTTGCCACGTCTAACGCGCGTTGCTCGTAACGAGTTAGATCGTGTGATGGAAGCAGTGCCTGAGTTTAAGGCAGATTTGGAGCCGGTACGTGACCTGACGTCAGTGCGTGTGACAGACACGATTGCAGCGTTGGAAGAGCAATATACGAAGACAATGCCTGATGAGGTTGCTGAGTTAGCGAAGCTTAAAGAGTTGATCGCAGAGCAGGGCAACCGTGATAAGTTGAATAAGCTTGCGTTGCTTTATAAAGATCATCCTGAAACACAGGCAATTTTCGAGAAGCTGTATGCTGCTGGTGAGCAGTTGGATGAATCAACGTTGCGTAAGTTTGGGCGTATGTTTGTTGCGTTCCGTTACAACGATGCGACACGTTTGGTTGAAGATGTGAATAAAAACTCGTCCGATGAAGGTCTGAAAGCTATCGTCAACATGATGTACAAGTATGACGAGGCGACCGGTATTGGTTTGCGATATACACTTGCGTATCTTCGTGCAAAAGTACTTTGGGAAAATTACAAGATGGACCCAGGTGTGATGTACGAGTTGATGGAAATTTTTGGTCCGTTGGACTGGCGTCACCCGGCAGCTCATGGTGTTTACTGGGCGTTCCTGGGTGTGCGTGTTGCGGGTGAATTGAAAGATACATCACGCATCGATATTTTGAATACAGACCGTGGTATTAAGCATGGTTTGCAGGAATTGATGTATCTTGGTCGTGTTTCGTATGACCCATTCCTTGCACGTATCGACTTGTTACCTGACCCACGTTTCATCCCTAAATACGAATTGTCGTTGGATCATTCGTTGAAGCGTATGTATGGCGCAGACTTCCAGACTAAGGAAGGCGTGATTAAAGAATTCCAGAATGGTCACGAGAACTTCTTGGTTAAGGCTGTTGTGTATACGTCGTTGTATGGCGATGAGAAACAGGCTGCTAAGTACTATGCGAAGATCAAGCGTTTGTATGGTGATAAACCACATAATGCACGTTCAGGTCGCTTTAACATGCCGTTGGAAGATTTTGTTGCGACAGAATTGAAGCAAGACATGGATATGCAGTCACAGGTTATTCAGTTCATGGATGCGATGATTGGTCGTGCAATGACGCAAGGCCTTGCGAATGGTGATACACGCATTTTTGCTAAATTCATGAAGATTACGAAGAGTTCCTTTGAAGAGTACTCACGTGAGAAACTTACTGACCCGAAAGCGGAGCAGGCACGTCAGAAGCTTGGTACGTTTGAACAGTACTTCAGTAATAACTATGCGAAGTACATGCGTTCACCAGGCCTAGATGTGTTGCTGAAGGCGAAAATTTACGCGAATACACCAACGGTTTGGCAAGAGTTTGCTTATCCGAAGTTCAAGTTGGCATTGTCGAAGCAGTGTGCCGCTCAAGGGTTCCCGTTTGATCGCGTGTTCCCAATGCCTGAAGAGTTGAGAAAGAAAGAGCTTGCTGCACCTAGTGATAAGGAAGGCGAGATCAAGACTCAGAAATCGATCGAACAGAACTAATTGTTCGAAAGACATAGAACGAAGCCCGGGTTGGCTGCTACCAACCCACACGGTGGAAAGTTGAGTGTTGTGCTAACCCTGTCTGAATTTCAGACAGGGTTTTTTAATGCGCACTGAAAAGGCGATTCATTTACAGATAAGTAGATGTGGATGCTACTCGATTTCTTCAGGACGAATGACGACGGTCATTTCGTGATAGGTATCTGGCTTGATGTGAACGTGATTGCTGGCAACGTTTGAAGCTTCGATACAGAGCATGTGTTGCCACTCATTGTCGTTAAAATCTTCCATGCGTTTGGCTTTTTCAATCCATGGGTTCCAGACAACGGTCGATTTTGAATGATGCTTATCAATGCAGATTCGTCGATCCATTTTTGGGTCGATGATTTCGACGGTGCCTGCGGTGTTTAGGTATACGCGATCGATTTCTTTATCGATGTTGATTGGATCAGGAGAGCCTTCGGTTGGGCGGGCATCGTTCATTTTGTCGAGGTAGCGATCGTATTCGAGGCCTTTGATTGTGATATTGCGGATGTCGCTTACTTTGAAATATGAGTGCAACGCTTCTTCATATGTGAGTATTTCGTTGGCTTTGTTGTTGACCTTAAGGGTCATAGTGAGGTGTTCGCTGAATGCAACGAAGAATTGAAGCTCGAAGTTTTCAATTGTGTTTTTGAATTCGAGTACGAGTTTTGATTTGTGATAGTCGGCTCGAATGAGTTGCCAGTTGGTGATGCGTGCGTAGCCGTGCATGGGGAGTGTATCGTTTTGAGCGTTTGGCCCGAACCATGGGAAGACGATAGGGATGCCGCCGCGGATGGCTTTACCTTCTTCGTAGTTTGATTCTTTACTGACAAAAAGGATTTCTTCTTTCTCTTTGGGTTTGAAGCTGGTTATGTGTGCACCGTGGAGATAGACTTCGCCTTCGGATAAATCGTGATTGATGATGGCACGTGTGAGCCCACCTTCGCCGATTTCGAACCGAAGGATACCCTCTTTACCAAAATATTCGTTGAGCGTTTCGATCGATTGGTTCGCATTGTTCATGGTTGTCTGTCCGTCTTTGAATCGTTTAGTAGCTTGAGGGTATTTTGAGGTTGGTTTATGAGAAGAATCTGAGAGGGTTAGGTTACCCGCCAAGTTGGCTCATCGCTCTATTGCCCATTTTGGCATGTGTGTCGGGTTTGAGTCCAACGCAATTTTCCATTGCCTGAATGATATGCTTGTAAGTGTTTGGTTTGTTGAGGTGTTTGAGGATATTGATTTCGCCACCGTCGAATAGACATGCACGTAGATCACCTGTAGCTGTGAGTCGAAGGCGGTTACATGTTTCGCAAAATGGTCGGCTCATCGCTGAGATGAAACCGAGTCTGCCAATCGCACCGGGGATCTGATAAACGTGTGCGGGGCCAACACCGACTTCGAGGTTGCGGTCAATTTTGAGGAGTGAACCCCAGTGTGCTTCAATTTCATCAATGATATTTTGGTTGGTGAGTGTGTAGTGGTTGGCACTTTGTAGGCCGCGCTGTGTGAGTTGGGAGTTGCCGAGGGGCATGTATTCGATGAAACGGATGGTCCACGGTTTGCTGAAGGTGAGGCCTGCGAGTTTGCCAATTTCATCGTCGTTGACGCCTGCCATGACAACTACGTTGATTTTGATGTTAGTGAACCCAGCTTTTTCGGCTGCATTGATGCCGTGAATGACGTCGGCGAGTTGAAAACGTCCTTTCCAACCGACGATTTCTTCGAATCGCTTTGGATTGAGGGTGTCGAGTGAGATTGTGAGTCGATCGAGGCCTGCGTCATGTAGTGGTTGAGCGAGATTTTGTAGAAGTACGCCGTTAGTGGTCAGAGAGATGTCTTTTGGTGCTAATTTTTTGAGTTTACGCACAATTTCTACGACATCGTTACGAACGAGGGGTTCGCCGCCTGTAATTTTGAAATGATCAATTCCAACGGAACGCGCTGCTGCGGCAACGGACTGAATATCGGAAGCGGACATGATGTCTTTTGTGGGCATGAATTGGAGGCCACCTGAGGGCATGCAATAAATACAACGGAAATTACAGCGGTCAGTGACAGAAATTCGCAGAAGACGCACGGAATTGAGGCTTCTGGGGCCACTGGCGTAGTTTGGGCGGGTAGGAGACGTGTCGAGTATGGGTAAGGCGAATTTCATTGCAAGCGATTGTAAATCTCTATCAAAAGACAGTCATTACAGGACTTTTGACTATAGAAGGAATTTGTCAGAGTTAGGCCAGTTGCGGAATAAGAGATTATGAGGTTTAGCTGAAAGTCATATAGCAGATAAATGGGTACTAAATAGGTTACGTGTGGACGTGGAGTATTTGTAGGAAAAAGCTGTGAAAATCTGGGTAAATTGAGGTCCTTATATATCTTCGCTTAATACCTTCGAAATTCTTCATAAAGGATTTGTCAATCTGCCACTTACTTGCGATCATGATATCTCAATTATGTATGAATTAACTTGCCCATCATGTAAGCTGATAACGGAGAGCACGTTTATACGAGCCGGGGCCATTGTGCGCTGTCCTCAGTGCAATCACCGATATCGGATAGAACCACACGATTTTCGACGTCGCTTGAAGTCTGAGCGTCCTGATGAGGAAGCAGAACGGGCGATGGATGACACGCAGCCACTGCGATTTGATCCAAGTGGCTCGGTTGTCGGTTTGTCTGGATTGTCGGACAAGATGCGTGGTGAATATGGCGCGGATGATATGGCGTTGGATGATACGCAGCAGATGAATATTGCGATCGCATCTCTGGCACCGGAGACGGAGGCAGGGCCAAAATCGCAAGTTCGTGTTGGTGATGTGCCAAGTGAATTTCAGATGAGCAAGCGTCCAGCTGGGTCATCTAAATACCGTGCGCTATATATTGCATTGGCATTGATGACGGCGTTTGTTGCTGCGATTGGGATTCTGATCATTACTGTGACGCATGATGCCTCGCAGGAAGCTGATTATGAGCAGGAAGTCGGCGACGTGAAGATGATGCACAATGAGGTGGTTGTGCCGGCAGAAATTTTGCCGATTGAGATTACGCCACAGGACTGGAAACTGATTGCGAAGCCACACAAGATTCCATCGAGTGCATCAAGATCAGGTGTGCGAATCACAAATACAAAAAAAACGCAGGATTCACAAGGCCACTGGTGGTATAGTGCGACGCTGATGACGAAGCAGTATGATGTAATTGGTGCTGCGACCGTGCATTTGTCTTTAGTGAACTGGGACTCAACAGAGATTGCTGCAGTGCAGTTTCCTGTGTCGATGATCTCAGCTCGATCACCGTTGAGTATTCATGTGCCGTTGGCGGTACTAGGTGACGAGATTGAAGATCTGCGTGTTGCGGAGTGGGTTGAAGTTGATCAGAAGTATGATCATGGTTCTTATTTGAGGCAGAATCAGGTCATTTTGACGCCGATGGGTGAGGGGCGTGAAACACAACTGCGAATCATTGCGTATAACCAGTCAGATAAATCACTGCGTTATGCTTTGTTCAAGATAACAGCGATCGGTGAAGATAATGAGCCAATTGCATCATGGTTGGTGAGATGGCCTTATGATATTGGACCGAATCAGCCGGCGAAGTTTATTGCGGTGACGCCGATTGAGAGTGGGGTAAAAGTAAAATCATGGAATGTCGTTGCGACGGTTGAGTAATTAACTGTTTAGATGTTCCGAGCAAAATGCCTGTCGCACATGTGAATCGATGTGTGAACAATCAAGGGACGACCCCGCCGAATGCTGTTTTTCCCAGTAAAAACTGACCGACCGCAAAAGCGTAAGCCATGGGTGAACTATACGCTAATTGTGCTGAATATTGTGATCTTTCTTGGGACGTGGAATACGATCCTCGAATCACAGCAAAACCAATCAGATCCAACTTGGCGAAGCAAGGCACTTGCTGTTGCGCAACAAGAGGGGGTAACGTATGAGGATGTGGTTGCGCAAGTATATCCAGTAACAGAATATTTTTTATCGCCTGATCATTTGAAGCTTTACCAGTTCTTTTCGTATCAGTTCTTGCATGCAGGGCTTATGCACTTATTTGGAAATATGATCTTTCTGTATGTATTTGGTAATCATGTTGAAGATCGTCTTGGGCATCTAGGCTATCTGTTCTTTTATTTGGCAGCGGGTATCGTCGCAGGGCTAGGGCAAGCGGCGTTTAGTAACAGCCCATGTTTGGGTGCTTCGGGTGCGATTGCTGGTGTGACAGGTGCATACTTAGCGCTGTTCCCATTATCTAATATTACGATTTTCTATTGGATCATCTTCGTCGTCGATTATTTTGAAGTTACAGGAATTGTGCTGATTCTGTTTCGAGTTGCACAGGATTTTCTGTTCAATTTATTCGGCTCGGACAATGTGGCGTACACGGCCCACTTGTCAGGTTATGTGTTTGGGTTCGGATTGTGTATGGCATTATTGTTGATTCGCTTGTTCCCACGTGAGCCTTATGATTTGCTTGCGTTAATCGAACGGCGTCGGCGTCGTTCTCAGTTTAGTCGCATGGTGGCAAGCGGCGGGTCGCCATGGGAAGGTGATCGTGGGCGTAATGCGGGGGCAGGCAATGAGGATGTGCCACATACTTTCACACCTGAGCAGCAGCAAGTGGTGGATATGCGAGCGCAAATTGCAGCATCAATATCGAATCAAGATATGCATCATGCGGCACGTATGTATGAGCAACTGCTCGTCTTGTCTGCAGATCAGGTCTTGTCGATGCAGCATCAATTGGACGTCTCAAATCAATTAATGACAGATGGTCGATATGATTCGGCTGCACAAGCATATGAACTATTTTTAAAGACATATCAATCTTACCCGCAGAAAAATCATGTGAAGTTGATTCTTGGTTTGATTTATGGACGTTATTTATCACAGCCGCGACGCGCGGAAGTATTGCTGAATGAAGCAAGCGGTTTTCTTTCGGGGAGTGAAAAAGAGCTTGCAGAATCAGTACTAAGAGAAATTTCAACTAAATAATTAGCAAGAGCCAGTGTGTGCCATATTCAATCACATGATTAGAGTGTAATTTGGTGGTCTAATTATGTAATAGTTGAAGTGTAAACTAGGTAAGTTAGTCTGTTCGAATCATGTATTAGGGATAATTCTATTTATTGTTGATGGTCTAATCAGATGATTAGTCGTTTCAAGTATAATTTATTTAACGTAATAAATAGGATTTGGCACGAAAGATAGTGTGGATTTTGTGTTGCCTGTAGATGAATGGACTTGTCACGGGAATCTTATTTGGTGTATAAATTGTATATCTAATTGTTAGATATAGTAGACTCTTGTGCGCAGCTTAGTAAAATAGCTGACGCAGCATGCAACTGCCCCTCGTGATTCCGGTTTTCAAGACCTTCCTATACAGGACATATTCACAAGTAACGAGGGCTAATTCTGGAGAAAAACCATGCCTAGCGACAAACACTCACACGGTATTACCTTCCATCAGGCTTTGATTCTTGCTGTGATTGAAAAATACCAGCCACTGACTTCTTCTGAAATTGCTCAGTATTACCAGAAGCACGTCAAAATTGAAGTTGCTTACAACTACCAATACATCGTAACACGCCGTCTTGCTGATCGTGGTTTGATCCGTGCTAAGAAGACAAAAAAGGACCCCGTCTTTAAGTGGGAAATTACAGCACAAGGTAAGAAGCTTCTGAAAGAAATGCGTCGCCTTTCCGGTATCCTCGCAAAGGTCTGATCGCATAATACGAATAATCTAAGCGCAGCATCGAATGGTGCTGCGTTTTTTTGTGGCTACATCAGACATGTGTGATCAATCTAATCGAAGCAAAGATTAGATAATTCACTCTCTCTAATCTCTGTATTTTGGGGATTACTGTGGGAATAGTGAGTTGTGGCTGAGTTTAAGATGGGAAAAGCATATCCCGAATTATTTGATAATGATTCGGGATGTAAGGTGTGCGCGGGGCGTACTCATAGAAATATTACAAACGGTGAGTCGCATATGTCGTGGTCAATTAGGATGACAGAGGGGTCTAAAAGAACATAACTTAATAGTTTGCAGATATTTGTGGTTTTCTGATTTCAACGCAGGGGAGGGAAGTGCCCCATGTGTTCATCACAGGTCAATTTTGTCGGAAGAGCGGCTAGCGACTACAATATTCGCACAAATTGCCGGATTACCACGAGCCTCTGGATGTTGCCGTGGCTTGTGCCGGAGCTGGCCCCCGCCAGTAACGATGCAGCGTCAAGCTGCGTGAAATCAAAACCCCAACTTAAACTCGGAGTACCTCCCATGAGTGAGTTACTGAAAGGTAATGCGGTCATCGGTCAGTCCGGCGGCCCAACCGCAGTCATCAATCAATCTCTCGTCGGTGTTGTTGAAGGTCTTAAAGGCCATCCCGGCGTTGAAAAAATCTACGGCGCTCACCATGCTGTTGCTGGTATCGTTAAAGGTGACTTCATTGAACTTCAAGATTGTGCAGAAGACTTTCTGAACAAGATTGCAAACAGCCCATCATCGGCTCTCGGTTCATCACGCGACAAGCCAGATGCTGCATACTGTAAGCGCATCTTCGAAGCATTTGAAAAGCATAACGTACGTTACTTCTTTTATGCTGGTGGTAATGATTCATCAGATACTTGTCGCATCGTTAACGAGTTGGCAAAAGAAGAAGGTTACGAGCTTCGCTGCTTCCACGTGCCAAAGACTGTTGACAATGACCTCGTTCTGAATGACCACACTCCTGGTTTTGGTTCAGCTGCGAAGTTTGTTGCACAGGCTTTCATGGGTGACAACTTGGACAACCGTTCACTTCCAGGTATCAAGATCAACGTCATCATGGGTCGCCACGCAGGCTTCCTGACGGCAGCTTCGATCCTCGGTCGTCGCGAAAACACTGATGATGGTCCACATTTGGTATATGTTCCTGAAGCACCATTCGATGAAGGCAAGTTTATTGACGACGTTGAAAAGGTGTACAAGAAGTTTGGTCGTTGCTTGATTGCAGTCTCCGAAGGTATCTCCGATAAGGACGGTACAGCAATTGCTGCGAAACTTCAGGAAAATGTTGAAACAGACGCACATGGTAACGTGCAGCTTTCAGGTTCAGGCGCACTCGGTGACCTGCTTTCAGATCTGATCAAAGATAAGCTTGGTGCACGCACTGGCGAGAAGCTTCGTGTTCGTGCTGATACTTTCGGTTACCTGCAGCGTTCATTCGTTGGCTGTGTATCTGAAGTTGACCAGGCAGAAGCTCGTGAAGCTGGTCGTAAAGCTGCTGAGCTCGCTCTCTCAGGTGACGTTGATGGTTCAATTGCTATCCAACGCGTATCTGACGAGCCATACAAGGTTGAGTTCAATCGTATCGAGCTTTCTGATGTTGCTGCGAAGACTCAGCACCTCGACACCAAATACATTGTCGATGGCTGCAACATCTGTGATTCCTTCAAGAAGTACCTCGCTCCAATCGTTGGTCCACTTCCTGAGATCGCAACTTTCACATTCGACAAATAAGTCGATTTAATGAGTGATAATCCAAGCAACCTCAGCTCAACGGCTGGGGTTGTTTTTTATATTCTCGTATACCCCTAACTGTTCATATGAGAGATGATGCTTAAGCTTGTTTTTGCCGATCACACTTTCAGCAGCTTCATAGTTGTATAAACTTATGCGGACTTAAAAATATACTGTTGGTGGTTGTTTTTCGTTGAAGCTTAGAGAACGTCTATTACTTCTCATGATGTTCATTGCTCTGCCCCCACTGATTTTCCTCAGTATTGCAGATCACCTATTCTTGCGCGAGCTTGGTGATGAATTGTCTATTCGCACACACAACAATCTTGTGCGTGATGCTCAAATAGAACTACGGCAACTAGTCGATTCATATGCAAGAATTATGGAGCGTGAGTTGGGGTTGGTTTCTTTGCTGCTTTATATTCAAACTGAAGAAGCGCAGCAGCGATTGAACGCAAAAGAGATAGACGGCGTTACAACGGCATCTCCATTAAGTGGGATTAAGTCTCAATCAATACCGCCAACACGTGATTTGAGTCAAGAAAAAGGCGAAGCTCAAAACTCACGTCCTTACCTTGATTTTGAAAAGCAAAGCATTTTTATACCACCAGATGAAGATGGTAATGTTGAAATTAAAGATCAAATCGCACGTTTGTCTTCGATTGATCAAGTGCTGAAGCAGCTATATCGAACAGAAGGAAACATTGTCCTCTGGAATTACATTGCACTAACGTCAGGTTTGCATCTTAATTATCCGGGTAATGTAAATATTCCAGATCAATACGATCCAAGAAAGCGTGCCTGGTTTCAGCAGACTGTTCAAGAGTCGCAGAAAAATACATCAAATTTTAGTTCAAGTCCTACAACAACAATTAAAGATGAAGTTCGTTGGTTCCCACTAATAATTGATTCATTGACAGGGCAAGTAACAATCACCGCAACATTGCCTATACGTGATTTAGACGGCAAGATTATTGGTGTTTCTGGTATTGATTTGAATTTAACAGAAATACTTTCCTCTGGGCGATTGCCTGCACAATGGTCTAACTCGCGATTACTCTTAGTAGCGCTTGCGAACCCAGAAACAAATCAACCATTTCAAACACAAAACCAACAGAGTGATAATCAATTGCCTGTACCAGTAATTATTGCTGACACAGAGTTGCAAGGTGAGCAGCTTGACTGGAAATTGCAATTAAATGTTCATCCTTTAGCGATCGAATCCCCACGTATACAAAATCAATTCGTGCAAGATATGCTTAATCAACAGTCGGGAATCATTAATGTGGTTGAAGATGGCAACCAAGCTGTGTGGGGCTATGCGTCAATTGGACCGCGTGCATCGTTGTTGGTCATTGTACCCTTTGATGAAATTGATGCCAGAGCATCTGTAATACGTGAAATAGCTCAAGAAAAAACGTGGCAGTTAATACGAATTTCAACAGTTGTCTTATTAGGTGTCATTATTTTAGTTGTTGTTTTAGCATGGTCGCGATCGCGAACTGTGACAGAGCCAATTCTTAGAATGGCCAGAGCTGCAGAACAAATTGCTTCCGGCGATTTAAATACTCAAGTCAATCTTCATCATCGCTCGGATGAAATCGGACAACTTGCAAAGACTTTTAATTCAATGGTCCCTAAATTGCAGGATCATGTGCGGCTTTCAGAATCTATCGATCTTGCGATGCAGGTTCAGCAGTCACTATTACCTTCGAATCCGCCGATATTTCCACATCTCGACATTGCGGGACGTTCCGTTTACTGTGATGAAACAGGTGGCGATTACTATGATTTTTTAACCTTTGACGATACGGCAGTGCCTACACTTGGTATTGCTGTCGGTGATGTGGTAGGGCACGGTATTGCTGCGGCTTTATTGATGGCAACTACAAGAGCATTGCTACGAATCAGAACAAAACCAACTGACGATTTGAAATATGTTTTTAAAGATCTAAATCATCATCTTTGTGATTCACGTTTCACCGGTAAGTTTATGACAATGTATTACATGCAGATTTCGCAGACTGATCCAAATTCTGCAGATCAAGATATAAAGTATTTATCTGCAGGTCATGATCCTGTTATTGTTTTTGATGTTGAAAAACAAACTTTCTCTGAGTTAGTCGGAACAGATATACCACTTGGCGTGCTTCATGATTGGCCATACAACGGTGCCAAAACTATTACATTGTCACCATGTAAATTATTAATATTTGGTACTGATGGGATTTGGGAAACTCGTAACAGCCATCGCGAATTTTATGGCAAGGATAGGCTTAAAAAAGTAGTACAGGAAAATGCATATCGCCCAGCATCGCATATTGCAGATGCGATATTACAAGATGTGTCCAAGTTCCAAGGCGAATCGCTGCAGGAAGATGATATTACATTGGTGGTTGTGAAACTGAACGATTCGAAGCCGACAGATGTTTAGCGACTAAGCTACTTTACTTTCCGAAATAATTGTGCGTGCTTCTTCGCTGCTTTCCGTATCCGTATCCGTATCCGTATCTTCTAGTTGACTTAGCCAATTGTTTTGAGGCCAAAATGTCTTATCTTTTATACTGCCATATAGCTTGATTTCAAATTTACAAAGTTGAGCAGCGTGAAGCTTCATCATCGCTTTGTCAGTAATATTTTGGATTTCTTCATTAGCTAATTCACTGTTGCTGCAAATGTACAATTTAGTATGTGGTAATCCTTCTATACCAGCACATACAGCTAAACCTACGATATCCTCATCATGTCGAATTAGTAAACTAAGCTTGTGCCGTACGTATTGTCGTTCAATCGTACAGCCATATTGGCCCGCAAAAGCGATTGCTTCATCAATTTCAGTTAAACGAATTTCAGAAATAGTAACAGGCATAAAACCTCGATTCATCCCCTATGTCGATGAGAGTTTTCATATAATCTCACCAGCTATCTGCTTTGATATCGTCTACTGGATGTGTGTTTTTAATTTAGCATTGTTGATTCTGGTTTTTTCCTTTTCAATTCCAATCATAATCATCATAGATTCACAGTGAATACTATGGATGTGAAAAGATGCTTATTGTGACGATTGTATTGATTATGCAAATTAAAAAAGCCTCGTAAAAAACGAGGCTTTGGTCGTTGAGATTATATTGAATACTTAGACACCCACAGCCTGTGCGTCGCGGTCGCTGAGTAAACCGCCATCAGTTCGTTCAGTAACAGTACCGTCACGCTTCCAGCTACGCTCGCAACGTGGTTCTTCACGAAGATCATTGATTGAGACTGCTTCGCCGACTTCAAAGCGGCTTACGCCAATAAGATCAGCAATATCTGCAGCATCAAAAGCGTTTAGTGTGACACCTTCGATCGTGTTCCATGTGAGTCCAAGATCAAGTGGATTATCGATACCGACTTCTTGGCGGTAATCTTCAATTTTCTTCATGATCTCATCACGTACATTCATGATGTTAACCCAATCTTCGCTCGTTTGATTAGCGATGACACTGCAGCCCTTCATGGTTGGGAATTCTTTCACGTGAACGCATGTGTCACTCTTCTGGTCAACCTTGAGTAATGCACGCCAAGCTTCATCAGCAGTATGAGGCATGATTGGTGCAAGCAATCGGATCAGACCACTAACAATGCGATAGATTGCTGATTGACTACGACGACGTCTCACACTATCTGTTTTGTCACAATACAGACGGTCTTTAACTGCGAACAGATAGACACTGGACATCGTATCGTTGCAGAAGTTAAACAGATCGCGGCTTAGTGAGCGGTATTGATAATTCTCATACTTCGATACAACACCCTTCGCCATATCAACATAGGCTTTCATCGCCCAAGCATCAATGCTGCGAGCATCAGCTTCAGTAAAATCGTAGTTGTCTGTCTTTGGATCAAAATCGCTCAGGTTAGAAAGTAGGAAGCGGATCGTATTGCGAACCTTACGATACTCTTCACCTGCCACTTTAAAGAATGACTGATCAACTTTGATGTCATTGTCAGTATTCAGTGAGCAGATCCACCAGCGACATACATCCGCACCGAATTCTTTCATGAGATCTTGTACGTCAAGTGTGTTGCCTAGTGATTTACTCATCTTGTGGCCGTTTTTATCGACCATGAAGCCATGAGTGAGAACCGTTTTGAATGGGCTTGAGCCATGAATTGCAACGGATGGCAAGAGTGAGTGCTGGAACCAGCCGCGGTGCTGGTCTGAACCTTCTAGATACAAATCAGTGGTTTCTTTCAGATTATCATCCTTACGTGTTGACTGTTTCGTTTTCCAGCCTTCACGAATAACCGCATTCCAACTTGAGCCTGATTCGAACCAAACGTCAAAGGTGTCTTTACCTTTCTTGAGGCCATCGAGAGCGCCTTCAGCCTTTGCCCACTCTGGAGCTTCAGCATCAGCAGCAGGATCGTAGCTCTCTAATATTTGATTAGAATCCGCCACGAACCATGAATCGGAACCATGTTTTCCAAAGCATTCAGCAACAGCTTTAACGCTTGCCGTTGTCAGCAAAGGTTCGCCTGCTTCGTTATAAAACGCTGGAATTGGTAAACCCCATGAACGTTGACGACTGATACACCAGTCCGGGCGTGACTCAAGCATGCCACGCATGCGGTTGCGACCCCATTCAGGGAGAAAATTGACATCGCCACCTTCACCAGTCACGACTTCAGCGGCATGACGCAAACCTTTACTGTCGTTGTCGTAAGCTTTATCTACGCCAACAAACCACTGTTCAGTTGCACGGAAGATAACTGGTGACTTGCCACGCCAGTCGTGTGGGTAGCTGTGCTCGAATTTATGATCGTGGAACAAGCTGCCTTCGTTACGTAGGAATTCGACGACTTTGTCATTTGCATCCCAGATGCTCATGCCAACAAGCCAATCAGGTGCAGTGTCATTATAAGTTCCATCAGGTTTAACAGGGCAGTAGATTTCAATGCCTTCACGCAAGCCAGTCTGATAGTCCTCAACGCCATGACCCGGTGCAGTGTGAACCATGCCGGTGCCGTCTTCGAGAGTAACGTACTCTGCATGAACAACAGGGCAAACTTTGTTCGTAAGTGGCTGCTTGTATTTTAGGCCGAGCAGCTCAGTGCCTTTGAATGTTTCGATTGGCTCGGCATCTTCAACACCACCAGCTGCGAGCACTTTCTTTGCTAGTTCAAGAGCGACGATGGCTGTACCGCCGTTTGGTAGTTTGAACTTACCGTACTCATAACGTTCATGAACAGCGACAGCCATATTTGCAGGTAATGTCCAAGGCGTCGTTGTCCAGATCATTAAATATTCGTTCTCTTTGCCTTCAATCTCAAAGTTTACGAATACCGATGTGTCTTCACGGTCATAGTACTCAAGCTCAGCGTCTGCGAGGGCAGTCTGGTTCTCCACCGACCAGTGGACCGGCTTCAGTGCACGGTAAACCAAGCCTTTCTCAACCAAACCTGCAAAGACATTGATTACACCCTGCTCATACTGCGGCAGCATGGTCAGATACGGATCATCATAATCAGCCATCGTCAATAGACGCTGCATCTGACCTTTTTGTAGCTTCACAAACTTCTCAGCATACGTCTTACACTTGCGGCGGATCTGGATCGGCTCAAGCTCTTTCGCTTTCTCTCCTAAATCCTGCATCACCTTGTGCTCGATTGGTAGGCCGTGGCAGTCCCAGCCTGGGGTATAAGGTGTGTCAAAGCCCATCATCGTGCGGCTTCTGACAACCAAATCCTTCAGCACTTTGTTGAGCATGTGGCCGAGGTGAATATTCCCATTGGCATACGGAGGACCATCATGAAAAACGAAGCCACCATTGGCATATTCTTTTTCACGAAGTTTGCCGTAGACATCCAACTTATCCCAACGCTTTTGCGATGCTGGCTCATTCTGTACCAGATTCGCCTTCATTGAGAATGCTGTTTTAGGCAAGTTTAGTGTTTTCTTATAGTTACGTTTCTCTGCCTGCTCACTCATAACCGATTCCTAATCATTTTATCTACGGGCATGGTTAGCCTCGCATGCTCATTCAAATCATATTCCCCAGACCCTTGATAGCCTTGATCGTGTCCCACAAACCATGGCTATTAAAAAACCCTGCTCTTAGGCAGGGGGTGACTGTTCGTATTAACGATCGCCGGCCCTGCCATCACGCAGCGCTAATAATAATTTCAGCGATAATCGATATTTGTGTGTTCATGATTGAGCCAATCAGTATACCGATTTGCCTCATCTCGGCAAAATCAGCAGCCTACGCTCATGTCTACTATCTCTATCGTCGTTTCATTCCAACACAGCCCCATTGCCAGTTAATTCTGCATTGAGGCGTTTGTTAGTGCCTCAAGATGATACCCTCAATCATTAATAAATAGCAGATCAGCATTACGCTATTTAAAGGTTATGTACTTTAGTCTATATAGTTCCAGTTTGATCATTCAGGGTAAGTTTACGTGGCGAATCAATCTGCCATGCAACGAGGTTTTTATTTTGTTTAGAGGTTTGCTATCCGCTTGGTTTGTTTGAAATTTTGATCAAAATCAGCGTATTCAATCTCACGAGAGTCTGAATCTCAACCCATTAGTGCGTAAAACTACGGTTTAGTTGGAGCTACTCCAATAGTTTCATCATAATTTCTATTGGTTAGGTTAACATTCTGTGCTTTCATATCTTTTTTTGAATATCTCTTTGCAGGAACAATAGATACAGCATTTCATATGTCATAAATCGCAAATTTTACGTGTGTTTTTATATCACCAATGAGGAAACGCTGAGAGGAATGGCTAAAAACCTCACTTTTATTGGACGAGAGTACAAAAAAATTAAGTACAACCACTTATAAATGTCGATAAAGACACGTAATTAAGTGGACCTCTATTTTCCGGGTTGAGTGTGGACGTATTTGTTCCAGTTCATTCGCCAATCGGCGGTTCGCCAAACATGTAAATCCCTGTTCTTTCGGTACTTATTAGGAGAAACCGAACATGCTATCTTATAAGCATTATTCTACAGCAGCCCTGTTAGCTGCTTTCACAGCCATGTCTGCTGTGCCACGCTTGCATGCTACAGATCTCACAGTCGATAGCTCAACCAGCACGACTGTCTCTGTAGCTACAGGTGATACAGTGACGGTTGGTGCGGCTGACGCAGATGTCGTCATTGAAGATTCCGCCATTACACCTCTTGTTCAAGTCGGAACTCTAGGCGGCCCGACTGCTGCAACCGACATCACAATTGACCAAGACGGCAGCGTAACGTTCTCCAGTAGTGCAACTACAGGTGATGTTCTGCTCTATGACGCGACCATTAATGGCAATACAAACTTCGCAGTTGATATTGCTGATGGCAAAACCATCACATACACAGCCAACGGTACAGATGGTACTGCAACTGTCGTCGCAGCTGGTGATGCTGGTGTTGTTCTGACACTTGGCGACGGTTCTTCAATCTTTGTCAATGCAACATCAGGTAAAGCATACGCCATCGTTAGTGCTGAAAACGTCGATTCATCCGCAACTGGTGTAACAGGTACGATCTCAGCAATCGGTAAAGCTGAAGCTAAAGCAATTGATGCTGCTGGCACAGTAAATACTGGTGATGTATCTGGCGTAATCAAAGCAGAAGCAGAAGATGCTGCCGCAGCAATCGAAGCTGACGGTGCAATCACTGTAGGTGCTCTTGCAGATGGTGCTGAAATCAGCGCAACTGCACAGACAACCGCACAAGCAATTGCTGGCGGTGCTGCAATTACAGTCGGTGATATTGCAGATAATGCAGTCATCAAAGCAATCGCTAATGGTGAAGCTGCTGGCGATGCATACGCAATCATCAATTCATCCGCAGCTAAAATTACTGTCGGTGCTGTTGCTGGCGATATCACCGCTCAGGGTGTTGATAACGCAAAAGCGATTAGCAGTGACGGCGAAGTTGAAGTTGGTGATGTATCTGGAAATATCACTGCAGCAGCAAAAAATGCAACAGCTATTCAAGCAGTAGATGCACTTCAAATTGGTAATGTGACTGGCCAAATTGCAGCCAACGGTGTTGATTCTGCAATCGCTGTCACCGGTGCAAATGTTGTAACAGTTGGTGATATCGAAGCTGACGCTGCGATTTCTGCAACTGCAACAGGCGAAACAAGTGTTGCAAGTGCAATCGAAGCTTCGACTGCACAAAAACTGACAGTTGGAAAAGTAGATGGCACAATTGCTGCTTCTGCTGGTCATCAAGTCGCAGCTATCAGTGGTGAAGGTGATGTCGAAGTTGGTATTACAAACAATATCTCTGGTGTCATCCAAGCAGTAGCAACCGCAGATAACGGCGAAGCAGAAGCAATCTATGGTGCTGGCGTAATTGATCTCGGCAATCTCACAGATAGTGCAAAGATCACCGCCTCTGGTGCAGCATTTGCAAAAGCAATCTCTGGTAAAGACGCAATCACTGTTGGCGGTATTGCAGAAGATGCAGATATTATCGCGATTTCAACAGGTGATAATGGTGCAGCTGCCGCAATCGTTACCGACGGTGCTGCAAAGATCACTGTTGGTGATGTTGCAGGCGACATTTCCGCAATGGGTGGAAATGCTGTCGGTATTAGCGGCGGTGGGGAAGTCGAAATCGGTGCTGTTTCAGGCAACATCACTGCAATCGCTTCCGCAGAAGATGCACTCGCAAAAGCAGTATATGCAAACGACGTTCTTACCTTGGGTGATGTCTCTGGCAATATTATCGCATCAGGTGATAAAGCAATTGCAATCAGTGGTGATGACGCTGTTACTACTGGTGAAATTTCTGGCACAATCTCCGCTACTGGTGAAGATTTCGCAAACGCGATCTACTCTCAGGGCGCATTGAGCACGACTATCTCAGGTACAGTATCCGCTACAGTTACAGACGAAAACGGCGTTGCTGCTGCTATCTCAACTGTCGAATACAAAGACTTGGGCGGCGGCACAATGGGTTGGGATACCGCTAACTCAGGTGTTAATAATGATTCAGTTATTTTGAGTCAAGGCGCAAATGTCATCGGCGATATCCGTCTTGGACAGGGTGCAGATACCGTGACTTTCAACGGTTCAGGCTCATATGACTACTCAATGTTTGACGTTGAAAATGTTGCTGTCAACGCAACTGCTGTAACCATCGCTGAATTCGCAACGATGACGGAAGAAGAAAAGAGTGCTGCAATCCTCGGTGCTGTCAGTGAAGACAATACTTGGACACTCTCCAAAGACGCAGAAATCACTCAGCTCGATGTTAACTCTGGTTTCCTCAAAGTTGGTGGTACAATCACCGCTTCTGGTGCAGCAAACATCGCTGCAGGTGCTGGTGTTATCTTCGAATTGACCGACGAAACCAAGATCGTTGCTAATGATGTAACTCTTGGTGATGATTCATTCATCGTTGCTAAGCAAGGTGAAATGCTCGTTGGTGATAAGACATACGAAGTAATCACATCAACAAATGCAATTACTGACAATGGCGTTGAATACGCAATCGAAGACTATAAAGTTGCTGATTCTGTCTTGGTTGACTACGAACTCGTAGCTGCTGAAACTGATCCTGAGAAGAAGGTTCAGATTAAAGCAACCTACAAAGGCATGGATAGCGTCATCGATGGCGGCGGTAACGGCTTAGATGCTGCTAATTCATTCGAAGGTGTTGCTCAGCACGCTGACGCTTCTCAGGAAGTTAAAGATGTCATGACCTCACTTCAGAATATAACATCCAAAGGCGAACTCAACGCAGCAGTTAAGAAGCTATCGCCAGAAGGTTCACTCGCAGTTGCAAACGCATCTGTAGCAGCAGCTTCAGGTTTCTCAAACCAAATGGCTTCACGTTCAGGTTCAGTTGGTGTAACAAGCTTTGCTTCAGCTGACAGCAACGATGCTTACCCACTCATGTTCTCAGGCCCTTCATTCCGCGATGAAAACGGCTACGAAGCATGGACTTCTGCATATGGTCAGAAGACCGATCAAGATGACAACGATGGTGTTGCAGGTTTTGAATCAGACATTTTTGGTACAGTCGTCGGCATTGACCGCATGAACGATAACTTCCTCGCAGGTGTCGCTCTCGGTTATGCAACTGCTGATATTGATACCAACAATAATCTTGGTTCAACTGATCTTGACGCTCTTTCACTCGGTGCATACTTCGCATATGCTCCATCCGAAATTAAGTTTGAAGGTGGCGTCGTATACACTTACGGTCAAGCTGATTTCTCACGAAATACACTCTCAGGCACAGCCGAAGCTGACGATGTTAGCTCATACGCTTTCACACCATACTTTGGTGCAAGCTATGACCTCATCTCTAAAGATGGCCGTCTGACTCTCTCACCTAACGCCAAACTTTCTTACACCTACTTCAACCAAGATGGTTACAAAGAAAAAGGCGCTGGCGGACTCTCACTTGACGTTGATTCGTTCCACAACGATATCGTCACCGGTACCATCGGAATCACAAGTGCATACAAACTTGATGAAACAATCACACTCAACGGCCTCGTCGCTCTGAAGTACGACTTCTCAAACGACGCTGCTGAAGTAGATTCAATTTTCCTTGCACCTGGTGCAACGCCATTCACATCCAAAGGTCTCGAAACCGACAAGACTGCAATCGAACTCGGTGCAGGCTTTGATTGGAAGATCAGTGATAAGCTTAAAGCATCATGTGACTACACATATGAGCATCGTGACAGCTCCGAGTCCGAAACGCTCACCGTTGGCCTCAACCTCCTCTTCTAGTTTCAAAATTGAAACGTCAATAAAGACAGCGATCAGGGCTTTCCCAAGCTCTGATCGCTTTTTTGTTAAACGCACTTCTTCCCGTATTCGCTTGTTCTCTATTTCATTTCAGTTTTTGGATCAGCCGAAATTTTCTTCTCTTTCTTAATACTTGGTTCAGGCTTCGTTGCACAAGTGCAGTTTTTGCATTCGCAACACGGACATGTCACACGCGTTTTGACTTTACCTGTCGCTTTATCGACTGTTTTCACAGTTTTTTCAGGACACATACAAGGATCACACGTACAACAAGTACATGCCATGATATTGACCTTTGAACCTGTTCCAATTTTGTCAGATTTAGGCGCAGCACATCCACTTACAGCACCGGTGATGACAATTAAAAGCAATAACATCAAGATTAACCAAACGCATCTTGCAAAAAAAACAAGGCAGACTGAGGTAGCCTTCGACATGAAGAATCCTCCCCTTTTTAAAATCATTCGATTGCCAAACAACATGCTGGACCCTGACGATATTTAATACCCCTTGAATAACAGCGAATCGCCGCAGCCACAAGTTGATATAAACCTGTAACTGCAGCGATTTAGCCGTCCCAATCCGGGATATATGAGCATTGCACAAGTATGCATCTGCTCTGAAACATGCTCCTTTCATCTCAATACTCAACCTCTATAGGCTTCTCCTTCACGCATCACTCTATTCCTCTTCAATATCTTTCTCCGTTACCTTCAACCCAAACCGCCCCGTATTCATCCAACTACCACCGCAATCATACATCTACATCATCTAACCCTGCGTTAGATATATGCAAACGAAGCTTGGTGTATGCAGCATGATTGGTGCCGCTAAGTGCGGAAAAGTGCGACATCCAATCATGCGCATACGATTCCTTTGTCTCACGGGAGCATTGTGATCAAAAGGAATATTTTTTCCTTAACCGTGCGAGGATTTAGCGTAATTGAATATCTTTCATCCACAGTAAGTCGGGGTCACATCAAACAAAAAAAGACTTTCAGCTACGCCTAAGCGAAGCTGTAAAGTCTTTTTGCTTTTATGATCTCGTTACTGTACATATCCATCACGCACCACCTGGAGGGATATTTACATGCGCATTGCACGCAGTATCATTTTGAGTATTCAATTTGCTTAAGTCACATTGCATCACTCAAACAAATCAAACATATTGTCAGCTATTTACCAGTTATACTGGTTTATAAAAGCCTAAACGATAGACAATTAATAACGGGACTTATTGTCCTTCTTCTTGTCTTCGTCTTTTTTCTTTTCATCTTCCATCTTCTTGTCGTTATCCTTCTTATCTTCGTCTTTTTGAACCTTCTTGTCTTTGTCATCAGTGTCTTGGTCAGCTGCGCAACCAACTGAGAATGCAAAGGCGCCGCAAAGCAGCCCAGCGCAAAGTAATGTTAGTAAATTCTTCATGGTATCGTCCCTTTAGATGTTTTCTTCGGCTGCCATCTACGGTACGTCGCAGCCATGTATTACAACATTCGGTTCAGATGTCTCGTCATATTTAAAAAGCTGTACAAACAATAAGTTATGGGCACAACAAAACAGTGTGATACCCTTCTTTGATACCAAATATAGAGAACATTACTCAGTTGCGTTTTGTATATTGCCCAGAGTTTCTACTAATAATCATGTGATTGGTGATATTTTCTATGTTTGGTTGTAAGACCCAAGTAATTCATACAAAGGGATATGTATGCGATCAAAATCAGCAGTTGGAATGCTCACCGTCCCCCAAGATGCTGATCTTGTTTTCATATGCTTAACATAATCTTCCAATTTTACCGCTGACATCGCATACCATCTCTCACGAAACTCAAACGTTTCCATGAACAAAGCGTCCGGCGGCTGAGTATCACACCAAAACAAAAACGCAAACACAGGTATAAAATTCTCACCAAAGATATGCGACCACTGTGTCAATCCCTTGATATCATCTTCAGTCACCCAGTTCTGTAATGACCGCCCTGTATTCGCAGCATGCTTACGGCCCTTAACGTCTATCAATAAGTTAGGTCCACATTCAGAATAAACCACAAAATCAAAACTCTTCAAATTAACCTTCGGCGATCCCTTCTTGCCAATCAATGATCGCTTCGCCTCATCAACCGAAATATGCGGAATCTTGTTCTCTCTCAAGAAATGTTCGAAAGCCAACTCATAGTGAAAGCGTCGTTGCATCGTTCGGAAAGCCCCATCATCCAAATGCAAAAATCAATACCCAAAATACTCATCACGTTGACCCGATTATAAGATCGCTATCACCCGCTGTGAATATAATTTGTAAATAAACATCTATACTCAGACATCATTACGCTTTTTATGCGGTATCCGCCGCAATACACACAATACTGACTGGTTAGCCCACAATCTGTACAATATGCGTATTGTTACAGGCATTGCAATGGATAAGCAAAATTCACGGGGCCTTGTATGAGTGATCAATATCCATCCAATCTCGATCAATCTTCCTTAGCTTCATCTAGTGAGTCTGATCGTCGCCCCATCGCGACACGTCAAAAGCGATGGAGCCAAAAAACTTCCCACTTCTTATCACAAAAAAATATACAACCCAATCACATCTCAGTTTTGGGTGCTTGCTTCGGCATCGCTGCAGGTTGCCTCTTTGCATTCACGGGCTTCGCTCAATCAATCGAATATCTAAATATCTCTGCAGGCTCAATTGCCATGCGATTATTATTCTTACTCGGTGCATGTTGTGTCCAATTCCGCCTACTCTGCAATATGTTTGATGGCATGGTCGCAATCGAACGGGGCATCAGTAGCCGCATCGGCGCAATCTTCAACGAAGTACCTGATCGCATCTCCGACATCGCCATTCTGGTTGGTCTCGGATATGCATACCAAAGTAGTCCCACTCTCGGTTACGTTGCCGCTATCATGGCAATCATGACCGCCTATATCAGAGTAATGGGAAAAGTCGCCGGCGGTGAGAAAATCCAACAGCATTTTTCAGGTTGGATGGACAAAAGCAAACGTATGTTCTTCGTCACCACCACAACTCTCTGGCTAGTCTTCATCCCCACAGATTGGTATTTCGAGTTTTACCACATAGGCATCATCGGATGGCTTCTCTTATTTATCCTTATTGGCTGTACCACAACATCCTTAAGAAGATTATTCCTCATCATGCGCGACTTGCGTGCAATTGATTTACAGGAGCGTAACTCATGAGTGATTTGGTCTACGAACGTTTATTCGATCTCAGTAGCGTTTTAGATGAGCCCATGACTCTCATCCTCACAGGTATCGGTTTGGGCATTCTGCTCCTTGGCACAATCGTCATCTCAATCCTCACGCTCACTAAACGAGTTGATGCGAAGCTTCAAAAAGAACTATGGAAACGCATGGGATCATGGTGGCTCATCGGTCCTGCTATCGCGGCATCCATCCTTCTCGGCGGGCTCGCCACGATGATCGGCGTCCTGGTTCTCGGCATCCTTTGTCACTCCGAATTCGCCCGCGCTACAGGCCTCTTTAGAGAAAAGCTCATGAGCGCTTTAGTCGTACTCACGCTCGCTCTCATGACCTTCATGATCATCGATAATTGGTTCAACTCTTTCGTTGCACTTCCAGGCCAAGCTCTCGTGGTTATCGCTTTCGTCGCTGTCATGCAAAATCGTACTGAAGGTTTTCTTCAACGCTTTGCACTCGCCGCCGTCTCGATCATGCTCTTCGGATATGGCCTCGGTCATCTCTCCTATGTCGCCAACGAACCCGGCAATCGTGCCGTTCTCTTCCTTGTCATTCTTTGTGTTGAACTCAACGACGTATTCGCATTCACCTGCGGTAAACTTTTCGGCAAACGTAAACTCATCGTCAATGTCAGCCCCAACAAAACCATCGGTGGCGCACTCGGCGCTCTCATCCTCACAACCGCACTTTTCGCAATCCTCGGCCGCTTTGCCTTCGAAGGTAAAAATGTAGGGCAGTGGCATCACCTCATCATCCTCGGCATCCTCATCAGCATCGGCGGGCAAATGGGCGATCTCTTCATCAGTGCCATCAAACGTGATGTTGGCGTCAAAGACATGGGCGCCGTTCTCCCCGGTCATGGCGGCATCCTCGACCGCTTCGACAGCCTCGTTCTCATTGGCCCCATTCTCGCCCACTATTGCTGGTATTTTGACAAAGTCGATCGCGAAGCAGGCGTGCAAGTCATCACCAAGGGTGTTTTCGGTTTATAATATGCATCTACCCAAGAGCACTGATCATGAAAGAATGGAAATACGAAACAGCACGAGATCACGGCGAAGTTGGCGTCAAGCGTATGGAAAGCGTTCGACGTGAAATGGGACTTATCGGCGCTGTTACGTGCCGTATCTGGAGTATGTTCATTCGTACTTATCTTCGCTCTATGCATCGGTTAGAAGTGCATGGCAAGAACAACATCCCCAAGCAAGGACCATTCGTTCTTGTCGCAAACCATACAAGCCATCTCGACGCACTTATCCTAGGCAGTCTTGCAAGTGAAACCATGCGTGATCGTGTTTTCTCAATTGCAGCAGGGGATGTATTCTTCAAGGACGGCGTCCGTGGTACTGCCTCAGCATTGCTCATCAATGCACTTCCCATGAAACGTGGCAAAATGGGTAGGCACGCCATGACCGACCTGCGTACACGTCTTGTCGAAGATAAAGTCGGCTACGTCATTTTCCCCGAAGGTACGCGTGCAAGAGATGGGCATCTCGGCGACTTCAAAGCCGGCATCGGAATGCTCGTTTGTGATACAGATGTTCCCGTCATCCCATGCTGGATCGAAGGTGCATGGAAAGCATGGCCATCAAACAAAAAAATTCCCAATCGAGGCAAAATCTCAATTAGCATCGGCCAACCTAAAACTGCTCAAGACTTATCAAACGATATGAAGGGCTGGAAAGAATGTGCTGCCCAATTAAAAGATGCTGTTCTGCAAACTCAAAACCAAAATACTCCCCAGTCTAATCAAGTGTTAGCTAAAAACCACTAATCGCCACAATCAATTAATCCCGGGTCCATTTCTTTCAGCGATGTACATCGCTTTTCATCAGCCACCGATTCCAAAAACCGTACACGATCTTCTTCACACAAATCCAAGCGACGTGATATTTGTTTAGCAGCCGTCGTTGAGATCGCTTGCTTGTTATTCAAAACACGTGATATATACGCAGGATCAAGCCCAAGTGATTGCGCAAACGCACGCATCGAATACTGATCATTCTCAGTGATACGCTTATCCAATTCCTTTTGCATAATCAGCACATGTGGCGGATTCTTATGTCCCATATCACATCCTTTCAGCACTATTATATGTACCCACCGATTCAAAAAGAAACCAGCCTACGAATAAGCTGGTTCCCGTATATGCAATCTCACACACCACTAATTCATTCAGGGTTGCTGTGTTGTTTTCGCCAATACTATCTCGCGAATACAAACACTTTGTGGCTGATCGTAAGCAAAATAAATTGATCTTGCGACATCGTCCGCAGATATTACACCTTCCATCTGCGTCTTCCAATCGTCATAACCAGCCTTAATGCTGTCATCCGTTGTGTGAGATAACAACTCTGTCTCAACTGCACCCGGAGCAATCGTCGTCAGCCTCACATTATGTTCAGCCACTTCTTCACGCAGGTTTTCAGTGATCGCATGCACCGCAAACTTCGTACCGCAATAAACAACATGGTTTGGGAACGTCTTGCGCCCAGCAACCGACGACACATTAATAATCGTGCCACCATTACGCTCAACCATCGGCTTAAGTACAGCATTTATACCGTTCAAAACACCAGTGATATTCACGCTCAACATCTTGTCCCACTCATCAGGTGACTGATCAGCCAGGAATCCCAACAGCATCACGCCAGCATTGTTAACAAAACAATCCACCGGCCCATACTGTTGTTCAGCATCTTTCACAGCCTGATTCACTGCATCGCGGTCAGTCACATCAACTTGCGCACAAATCGTGTTTGGCAATCCCAACTCATCCAATCGCTCAACACGTCTCGCAAGCAGCAATAAAGGGTGACCCTTCTCCGAAAATAGCTTCGCAGTTGCAGCACCGATCCCCGAAGATGCGCCGGTAATCACAACAAGTGGTTTATGTACATCTGACATCTTATTGACTCCATCGTCCACAAAGGACGCTTTAACGTTGTTCGATGCCGAATCATATCCCCTCTTTTTCCCCAATCCAGACCTTACCCTTCATATCGCCCCTTTAAGTGTTGATTCTTTTGTCAACACCTCATCACCCTCCCAATAAAAAAGCCGCGACAATTGTCACGGCTATCATCGTCTATCTCTTCAATCTCCAACTCAGAGATTTTCATGCAAGTACTTAGCAATTTCATCAATCCCCACTTCAACCTGCTCCTGCGTATCCAGATTCTTGACCTGTGCCGTCGCTTCAGCATCATCAAGAATGCAAGCAAATTTCGCCTTCGAACCAACCGCTTCTTTCAGCAACCTGCCCATGTTCTTTGTCGTTTTATATGAGAACCTTGCATGCAATCCTTTCGCACGCAGATCAGCAATCAAAGGCAACACCTTCTCACTACCAGCATCACTCACAGCTATCACATACACATCAGGCCTCGGCGCAACATTCTCAGGAATCAATCCCTTATCACGCAGCAAGTTCGACAACACAACATCACCCATCCCAAAACCAACAGCCGGCATCTTCGGCCCGCCAAATAAATTAATCAGATTGTCATATCGACCACCACCAGCAAGCGCTCTCTCAGCACCCGATGACTCATGAATCTCATACACAACGCCCGTGTAATAAGCCAAGCCGCGCACAATACCCAAATCATACTCACACCACTCCGCAATACCCAATGCATGCAGCTTATCATCAAGCTCCTGCAATTCCTTCACATCTTCCTCAGGCATCCCAATCGCCTTACACAACGAGCCCAACGAGCCCGTACGATAACGTGAACGACACGCTTCTTGGAATCGCTGCACACGATGTTCATCCAGCCCCAATTTCATCGCCGCTTTCTCAAAATCTTCTACCTCCATTTTGTCACGACGATCAAGTAAATTGAACGCATCAAGAATATTCTCTTCCGCCACACCCAACTTGATCAGAATATTCCTCACCACATCACGGTGTGATATTTTCACTCTCACATGTTCAGGCGTCACACCCAGCTCACGCAAAAAGTCCACCGCTACAAGAATCGTCTCTGCATCTGCTAACTCGCCTTCCAATCCAAGCAAGTCAACGTTCCACTGCAAAAACTCGCGCAGCCTCCCACGTTGTGGTCTTTCAGCACGACAAAGATTCGGAATCGTAAACCACTTCACAGGCTTCGGCAGACTGTTCGCTTTATCCGCAACCATCCGCGCCAACGTCGGCGTGAACTCAGGACGCAACGCAAAATCCGTCGTCCCATTCTCACGTCTAAAGCTAAACAGCTCCGACACAATCCCATCACCACTCTTCACCTTATATAGATCCAACTTCTCAAAAATCGGACCGTCTACCTCCTCAAAACCATGCCGAATCGACACGCGGCGCCAGGCATCAGTGATATAGTTCTGCCAAGCCATGTCTTGAGGATAAAAATCGCGAGTGCCTTTTGGTTTTTCGATCTTCATTTGGTTTTACAGGGGGTAGGGGGTGATCGGGTACTCATTCTGCTCACGTCACCGCCTCTGGGCAGCTCGTAAACCGTCTTTTGTCACATCAGCGGACATGATAGCAGCTTATCCTGGTCAGTTAAACGCCGCCGATCGCGTGTACTCCTTGGGGACAGCAGTATAAAAACATCTTTCGGATCGCTCCGATCAGTGTTATCATCTACATCAATCAAGCACGGCTTAGTTTAATCGCCACTTTAATCCAGCAATTCGTATGATGGGCATTGTCACTTTACGCCTATAGGAGATGCTTCAAATGGCCTCAAACGTCTTCAAATTACTCCTCCTCACTTCCCTCATCTTCACCTCCCCACTCCTCGCCAAGGAAACCACCCTCACCATCGGGCACAAAGATATCAAATTCGCCATCACCTCCTCCGACGGCTACCTCTCCTACACACTCTCCAAAAACGGCCAGAACATCATCGAACCTTCACCCCTCGGCATCACCGTCGACAACATCGCATGGGGCTCAGGCAACACAACCATCCACGAAGCAGCAGGCGGCACGCGCGAATCTCACGACTACAAACTCCCATGGGGCGAAAAAAAGTATATCTCCAATCGCTACACGGAAGATCTTTACTCATTCAATCACAGCGAAACCAAAATTCGCATGTACATCCGAGTTCGCATGTTCGATGACGGCATCGGCTTCCGTTACGAACTTCAAGGCACTCAACCTGATGGCCAAGTCACCGCCTCCGATGAACTCACGGCCTTCACCTTCGATCAAGATTACCCAGCATGGACCTTCGTCCGCCTCGGCATGCAAGCCATCTCAGCCAAACCCATCTCACAACTCCAGGAAATCCGCGAAACCAAACGAGGCCCGCGCACGCTCCTTCCTGTCTCACCAGTCGTCATCAAAAAAGCCAATGACACCTACGTCGCGATTCACGAAGCAAAACTCGACAGCTTCGCACCTGCTTTCCTTACACCATTCCCGCAACCCGATGGCAAAGCCGCGCTCGAAGTCACACTCGGTGGAGGCAAAGTCACCAACCTGCCACAAAAGTTTGTTACCCCATGGCGCGTCATCATCTTCGGCAAAACACCCGGCGACCTCATCGAATCCGACATCATCCTCAATCTCAACGATCCGCCTAACCCTCGATTAGACTACTCATGGGTCAAACCATCCAAGCTCATTTGGGATTGGCGAGGCCGTGGCGCCACCACCGACGACTGGACCTATGAACTCAACACCGAGACTTGTCTACGTTACATCGACAAAGCAAAATCCCTTGGCCTCGACGGCTTCATGATCGATGCCCATTGGTACGATCCCAAAAAAGTCAAAAACCTCGAACCCGAACTTTGGCACACCACTGGCCCCGTCGACATGCCCAAAGTCGCAGAATACGCGAAGCAGCAAAACGTCGATCTATGGCTTTACTTCAATCATCCCGAACTCTCACGTTACCAACCCGAAAAGATTTTCGATCTCCTTTCAGAGTGGAACGTTAAAGGCGTCAAAAATGGGTTCCTCCACGATGCCAACCAGAAGAACGTAGCCGGCGACATGCGTATGCTCGAACTCGCTCGTCAGCACAAAATAATGTACGACGTGCATGAACCACTCAAGCCCACAGGCCTTCGTCGGACCTACCCGCACTATGTTTCTCGTGAATTTGTGCACGCACTCGCCGATGGCGCACGCATGGCAACCCCTTCTTATCACGCAACCGCCGCATACCTCGCAGCCATCGCAGGCCCCGTTGACCAGACCCCCGGCATCATTGCGCTTAATAACGCGACCGCCGAACGCCACTACGTTCGTAACGAAATCCAATCCACCGCTACCGCGCAAATCGCGCGTTGCCTCATCTACTACTCAGGTATACTCAATCTCTCCGACATCCCCGAAGCTTACGAGCAGCGCGCCGACCTCTTCGAGTTCGTTCAGAAAATGCCCATGACATGGGACGATACCCGTTTCATTCAAGGCGAAATCGGTAAGTACATCGTCATCGCTCGACGCTCAAAAAACAAATGGTTCATCGCAGCAATCACTAACGAGGAAGCACGCAACATCACCCTCAACCTTTCTTTCATCGGCAACCTTAACAGTAAAACCGCTCGCATCTACGCCGACGCGCCCGACGCACACTATCTTACGAATAGAGAACCATACCAGATCACAGACAAAACGTTCACAAACACAAACATGCTCAAACTCGAACTCGCCCCGGGTGGCGGCGCTTGTGTCTGGATCAGATAAATCACCCAATTAAAAAAACATGAATATGTCACTTGGCCTTAAAAGCTAAGTGACATTTTTCATAATGTCGCATCGCAATCCTCAACACAATGAGCCCCGCAATCGCAACCACAACATTCGTCGTCACCATCCCCCAGAACAAGCCCGGCACGCCAAACAGCAAACCACCCAAATAAATCACGAGTGAATATAAAAAGATATGTTTTAGTAACCCAACAATCGCGCCCGCATATGCATGATTAATCCCAACCAGTTCATTCGACACAACAATCACAATAGCAAGGGGCGCGTAACCAAGTGTTGCAATCCTTAGAAAATCAATCAAATCACGGTGTACCTGCGGGTCATTTGTAAACGCATCCGCAATCGGTCTCGCAAGCGTAAACAATACCACCGTACAAATTAAACCCCATGATAGACCCAGCAAATGCGTAAACCGAATCGCTTGTCGTATCCGCTTATATTGACCCGCTGCATAGTTCTGTGATGTAAACGTCAGTATCACAATCGACAATGCAAACGTCGGCAACGCTGCAAACGCCTGCAACCTCGATCCAACCCCATACGCAGCAACCGCATCAACATCAAACGATGCAATGATCAAAGTCACGATCGAAAACGACATCGCCAAAAACGTCTTCATCACAGTCGTCGGTAACCCCGCATGCAAAATCGATTTTAAATGATAAATCACATGCCTCGGTATCAGCGGCGGCTTCCCCAACAACTTCGTCCGTTTTCGCAAGTAATACAACGAAACCAATAACGCTATAAACCTCGCAAAAATCGTTGCAATCGCAGCACCATTAATTCCCATCGCAGGAAAGAAAAATAAACCAAAAATCAAAATCGGATCAAGCGCAATATTAATCACCGCAGCATAGATCATAGGCAATGATGAAGGCCACGTATCACCTGTCGCCCTGATCGCCGAGTTTGAAATGATCGACGTCGTAAAGAACGGCAACCCAAATATCCATATATACGTATAGTCCGACGCCATCTTCAGTGCCTCACCCTCAGCACCCAAAAACCGATACACTGGCGTCGTCATCAATAACAAAAACGGAATCAAAAGCGCAGAAATAACAAGACACATCCACACCGCCACCGACGCTTGCGACTTCGCTAATTTAAATCGATTCTTCCCAATCGCATTCGCCGCCGACGTCGTTAATCCAATCCCCAAACCAATCGTCGCTTGCCCAAATAAGAAAACAATCGGAAAAGTAAACGAAATCCCCGTCAAAGGCTCAGTACCCAATCGCGACACAAAATACGTATCCGTCAGATTCAAAATCACCATCGACACCATCCCCGGCACCAAAAAGATTGTCATCTTCATGATCACCAAAGGAATATTCGTATTCGGACTCGTCAGATTAGGCATCCCCATAACCCATTCTATCGGGCACCTCCCTTACAAATCTTTTAACACCCAATAAAAAACGCTCAGCCGAAACTGAGCGTTCATATCTATTAATTGATTAGACAATGAGTATCGTCTTACTTCTACTTATTTATAAGCAACGATGTAACAAATCCATGACGGATCAGGATGTGCCTCTTCCGTTGTTTCCCAGTTGTCATCCCCTTCACCGTCTTCGTCTTCACCTTCCCAGAACACTTCCGACTTCGAAAACCCAGCTTCTTCCAGAAGTTCTCTGACTTCAGGAATCGACCAGAATCGCCAGTGATATTCAAATGCGTTCGTCATCTCCGATCCATCTTTAAATCTAAAGTGAATAAAGAACGAAGCGTCATGATTGATAGGGTTATACGAGTGCTGCTCCCACACATATGTAAACTTCCCATCAATATCACGTTCCTCTTCCTGAGGCTCGTAACAATCCCCACCACCCATCATGTCCATCACCATCATGCCTTCTTTGGACAAGTTCTTGTGAGCAATCTTCAAATACTCAAGCAGTTCTTTACGTGTCTTAAAATACCAGAAGCTGAAATTCTGAGCCGCAAGTACGTCATACTTCTTCTTTGACACACTTCGCACGTCTTCAACTTCAAGCGTGATACGTGTGCGTTGCTCATCCGAAAGCTGTGACTGATTGTTCGCAATACCCCATTCAAGGCATTCAGGTTCTAAATCAACACCCACCGCCGTTCGCTCTTTCCCAAGCTTCACCCACTCACAACAAACCGCATGCGTACCACAAAAATCTTCACGCAAAGTCACAGGCTTCTTGTCAAATTCTTGCTGATAAACATCATCAAAGAACTCCGCCTCATGTTCCGGTTCTTGAACAGACTGCTGATAACACAGGTACTTGTCCGCAGCATCCGCCATCGTGTTCTTCTTCTTACGCTTACTGATGACTTTCACCTTGCCTTTATTCTTATCTTTATTCTTGCTCTTGCCCATGCGACCAGCTCCTTCTGTGGCTACTTACCTGAGGCATGATTTTTTTGACCAAAAATGTTGGGCGTATTGTAAGGCAACTCCGCCGCATAGGGAATTGCCGACCCACGATTTTAACCCAACACTAAACCAACCCCACACTTCCTGCACACACAGATGTAGTGAGTCAGATATTGTTCGTCCTGAATTGAAAGGGTTGCACGATGAAAAGTGCAGAAAAATATGGGTTTACATTAATCGAACTCCTTGTAGTCATCAGCATCATCGGATTGCTCATCGGCATCCTTTTGCCAGCACTCTCAGTCGCTCGCAGCCGCGCGATTTCCGTCAAATGCAAATCCAATCTCCGCCAAGTCGGCCTCGCCATGCAGTCCTACCTGCAAGATTTCGACGAGTACCTGCCCAGCGCAAAATTCATGCCCTCACCCATCGCATCAGGCGATCCGCGCCAAGGCCTACCAAAAGTAATGAGTAGCTATTTACCTCTAGATAATGAGAACAAAAATCCAATCTATCACTGTGACGGCGACGACGTACTCTACGACACATGTGGCTCAAGTTACGTCTATGAAATCATGTTCCGTGGCAAAAAAGTCGTGCAGCTCTCACAACTCATGAAGCTCTGGGGTGAAGACATCTCAGAAAGTGAAGTTTGGCTCATGTACGACTACGAGCCCAGCCGTGTCGAGCTTCAAAACGGTACACATCTCGATATCACTGAATTTCACAGAGAATACAACATCGTCTTCGCCGACGGCCACGTCGATGGTCTCACCGCCGACGACTTCGAGGAGGATTAACACACATGAAAAATCACAAACTCAAAAATAAAAAGAAACCAAAGAAAAACCAGTGGTGGAAGAAAAAACGTTATTGGGGCATCACTTTCCTCAGCCTCATTCTAACCAGCGCTTTGACACTCTACATCGTCTATGAAATCGCAAAACCCAACCTCCCCAAATCAGCCGATCAAGCCATCGCCACCCTCAGTACCAACAACATCTATCTCTTCAACCACGACGAGTTTGATGAATATATGATCCAAACACATCAATTCGTTAAAGACATGTCATTCGCCGAACAAAAAAAGCTCGCCAAAAATCACAGCCGTGGTTTCAATCTCTACGGTGATTGGCTTCTCATTCAGCAAGGCCGTTCATACGCTTTCGCCAAAAATCAAGCCGAACGCGACGCCGTCGTCAAACGCTACATCGCCTGGCTTAAAGATCTCGAAAACAACTGGAGTGAAGAGATCATGCAGGCATACCAGGAAAGCAGCATCGAGGATTGGGCACTCATGTCACCTCAGGAAGGGGCATACCTCACCGCCCTCGACGAAGCCGCCTCCAAAATGCTCGGCCGATCAGGCAATTCATGGGATATTTGGTAAAACCCAAAGGATGCGTCTTTCGTTTCATAGCCTATAATACTGAAATGAGAGTCATTGCAGGCATACATCGTGGACGTAAACTCATCGGCCCCGCTGACGAGAAAACGACAAGACCCATCACCGATCGCGTGAAGGAAAACCTTTTCAACCGCCTATGGTCCATCGGCCTCTTCCCCGATGACCCGTTCGCTGCACTCGACGAAGAAGACGATTCTGATGTTCCTGCAGGTCCAGTCCTCGACGTATTCAGCGGCACAGGCTCCATGGGCATTGAAGCCCTCTCACGTGGTGCACGATCTGCGACCTTCGTCGATATGGATCGCGATGCAGTCGAACGCCTGAATCGCAATTTCCTTGAACTCGGTATTGAAGATGAGCGTGCAAAGATCGTCCAATCCAACGCCATGACCATGACATGGATCGACATGCTTCCTGAACGCATTTACGCCATGGCTTTCGTTGATCCGCCTTACCGTTTCATGGATCACGAAACTCACAGCGACGAGCGTGCGCGTATCGTCAAGATGATGAGCAAACTTGCTGATGTCATTCACGACGAAGGTATCATGATCCTCCGACTCCCCGAACTCATCGGAGCACCAGTTGTCGAAGGTTGGGGCGAACCAACACCTCATCATTATGGCTCCATGTCCCTTCACTTTTATGAAAAAGCCTGATTTTATAGTGAAAAACCAACATAAATTTATCAACTGCTTCATTTTTATGGAGCAGTTTTTTTATACCTCATAAAGTTAGTTGGGTTAACGAGGTGAGTTGCCTATTGTATGAACAGAGGTGAGCAGGTATAAAAGTCGCAATCGGCTAACTAAAGTTACGCCACGACCACAGGGACCGAAGGGATACACATATGAGATTGGACGGACGTATCGCAATCGTCACCGGTGCAAGCAGCGGCATCGGACGTGGCATCGCAATTGAACTCGCAAGAGATGGTGCTAACGTCGCCGTCGTCGATCTCGAAGAACGGCCCAAGCAAGGCAAGCACTACGACACCGACATACAATCAACGACCGTTGAAGAAATCGAAAAGCTTGGCTGCGAATCCATGTTCTACAAAGTCGACATCTCCGACGAAGACGCCGTCAAAGACATGTACAAGCAAATCTCACGCGACTTCGGCTGCATCGACATCGTCGTCAATAATGCAGGCATACTCGTTCCAAAAAACATGGACGATATTAGCGTTGATGAATTCGAAAAAGTTGTCAGCGTCAACCTCACCGGCACCTTCATGGTCACGAAATACGCTTTACCTTACGTCAAAAAATCCAAGTTTGGCCGCATCATCCACATCTCCTCACAACAAGCCTTCGGCGGAGGCGGCGGACCATCCTACACCGCCACAAAAGCCGCACTCGTTAACATGACCAAAGACACCGCCGTCGAAGTGGCTTCCAATAACGTCACTGTTAACGTTATCTGCCCCGGCTACATCGAAACCCCACTTCAGGATTATCACACACAGGAAACCATCGCCGAAGCCAAACGTCGCACCCCACTCCCACGTTTCGGCACCCCAAAAGACATCGGCCGCTCCGCTGTCTTCCTCGCATCCGACGACGCCGAATGGATCACCGGCACCACCCTAATCGTCGACGGCGGCTGGTTGGCGCCCGTATAAACCAAGCTATCATGGATAAGTCATAAATTTTTTCAGGAAGTTCTAAATGCCTTATCCACTCGAAGAAAAGTACATCATTAAGACTGAAGAAAAACTGGGTGCAAAATTTCCCAATGAATATCGCAATAAAATGATGGCCTCCAACGGCGGTGAAATAGAAGCCGACGATGACGATTGGCAACTCAACCCCATCTTCGATGACAGCGATAAAAAACGTTTAAGCAGAACTTGCAACGACATTATTCGCGAAACCTCACAAGCAAGAGAGTGGCCAGATTTCCCTTCAAACGCAGTCTCAATCGCACAAAACGGTTGCGGCGATCATATTGTCTTACTCATCAATAAAAACGCCGTGTCAGATAAATTCTACACATGGTATCACGACGATCCCCAACTCGTAGAAGTTGAATTGGATTGGTAGTTCATTGCATAAAAGGAATACCATGTCCAAGCCACAATACGAAGAACCACAAAATCTTTCCTTAAAAGATATCGAAACAGATTTGCAATCTGACGACACAAGCACTGTCGTTAATGCAATGCTTAGTCTCGCTTACAATCATCACGATACGAATTACATGCAGAAAACCTTTTACCGTTTTCTGGAACAAGATACATATCTCAAACTTGATCGATGGGTTGCGCTCATGGCCGTTCGTGGTTTGGCTTATACCTTCATGTTCAATCGCGATAACACCAATCCGAAATTTATTGAAGACGCAACTCGTGCTGCCAATTACCTCGAAAATCTGAGTACCTTACGCACTGATTTCAGCAATGAGTTTGCCGAAGTCCTCGAAGATATGGACGTTTATGGCTTCACCAAGGCCTAAATCCCACCAGTTGCCGATTTTGCCATCCTCGCTGTATAATATCCAGACCTCCGATCAAGGTATGACATTTCTCGTTTCGCGAATATTGTGACATCCAGACAGTCCCAACGTGCGATGGTTCTCCATCACCGCTTATGCTGTCCAGCTAGCAATTAGCACAAACCAAAGATCGGAACATCGTTGTCTCAGAAACGCTTGGCTTACAAAACATTTCACATCATATGCCTCATCACAATGATGATGCTTCTTACTGCATGTGCAGCAACGAATAAGCAACCCGCTCAGCCAACACTAATAAAAGCATCCGTTAAAACTGTATTCGAAAGCGAGAACGCTGACGGCTGCTTCATCCTCTACAACAGCAACGCCGATCAGTATCAAATCTATAACCTCGAACACGCCAACCAAGGGCTCCTCCCCGCCTCAACTTTCAAAATCTACAACTCACTCATTGGCCTCGAATCCGGCATCATCACAGATCAAAACTATGTCATCCCTTGGGACGGCAAACCTCAATTCCTAAAATCATGGGAACAGGATCACACCCTCAAATCTGCAATCGCAAAATCATGTGTACCTTACTACCGTGAACTCGCACGTCGCGTCGGCAAAGATCGCATGCAGCAATACATCGACAGCATGGGCTTCGGTAACCAAAACATCTCAGCAGGTGTTGACATCTTTTGGCTTGAAGGCTCGATGCGCATTACGCCACTCGAACAAATGGAACTGCTTCAAAAGCTCTACAGCGATCAGCTTCCGTTCTCAAAACGCTCACACACAATCGTAAAAGATATCCTTGTTTTAAAGGATCAAACCGACTATCGCCTCTCCGGTAAAACAGGCACCGTCATGCGTCCGAATGACTGGTACTACAGTTGGTTTGTGGGCTACGTAGAAACAAACGACAATACATTCTTCTTCGTCACCAACCTTAAAAAGCCAAGTGACGCAGAGAAAAAATTCGGCGAAGCAAAACGTGCAACGCTTACCATCCTCAATAACATGGGGATTACAAAATAAAAATCAATCACTCAGTCGTTGAACCACAACATCGCAAACTTTGAGTGACATCATTGGAGACTAATAAAAATGCTCGGAAGTCTTAGCGAAAAATTCGAAGGTGCCATCCGCAAACTCTCCGGCCAGGCAACCATCTCTGAATCAAACGTCCGCGAATCGATGGAAGAAGTACGTGAAGCACTTCTCGAAGCTGACGTTCATTACGAAGTTGCAGAAGAGTTTTGCGAAACAGTACTCACCCAAGCACTCGGCGAAGAAGTACTCCAAGCAGTCAGCCCCGGCCAGCAGATGATCAAGATCGTTCACGATGAACTGGTCAAGCTCCTCGGCGGCGAAGAAGCACTTGACGATGAAGGTCGTCCAATTGAAGTGCAACCCATCATGTATGTCGAGCCCGGGCCAACCATCATCATGATGTCAGGTTTGCAAGGTAGTGGTAAAACCACAACCTGTGGTAAGCTCGCTGCATACCTCAAAAAACGCGGTAAATCAGTCATGCTCGCTGCATGTGACCTTCAACGTCCTGCTGCGGTGACACAGCTCGAAGTGCTCGCAAACCAAGTCAACGAAGAAGCAGAAGGTGCCGGCAAGGTTCACTTCTTCGGCCAACCAGAAAAATGTGCTGAGTATGGCAAAGCCGTCGGCGTCGCCGTCGAAGTGGCTAATCAAGCATTAGAAGCAGCGAGGTTCAACAACGTTGATGTACTCCTGCTCGACACCGCGGGTCGTCTGCACGTTAACGATGAACTGATGGGCGAACTTCGCCGCGTCAGCACAGCCGTGAACCCGCACCAGATCTACCTCGTCATTGATGCGATGACTGGTCAGGATGCTGTGAACTCCGCGAAAGCATTCCACTCACAACTCGAACTCGACGGCGTCGTCCTCACTAAGTTCGACTCCGACACACGTGGCGGTGCTGCACTGACCGTTAAGAAGATCGTCGGCGAACCAATCAAGTTCATCGGCATCGGCGAAAAACTTGATGCACTCGAAGAGTTCCACGCATCACGTATCGCGTCCCGTATCCTCGGCATGGGTGACGTTGTCTCACTCGTCGAAAAAGCGCAGGAGCAGGTTTCCGAAGAAGAAGCACTTGCTTTGCAGGAGAAAATGGAAAAAGGCAAGCTGACGATGGATGACTTCCTCAAGCAGCTTCAAACCATCCGCAAGATGGGTTCCATGAAATCGCTCCTCGGCATGCTCCCCGGTATCGGCAACCAACTCAAAGACCTCAACCTTGATGACAAGCAAATCGACCGTACGCAAGCGATCATTCAGTCCATGACTGTCAATGAACGTAAGGACGTAGACTTGCTCGACAACTCACGTCGCCGTCGTATTTCAAAAGGCTCAGGGTCTGATGCGAAGGATGTTTCACAACTCGTGAAGGGTTTTGAAATGGTCAGTAAGTTGTCTCAGCAAATGAGCGGCGCTGGCATGATGAGTAAGGTGAAGTCAATGGCAGGCATGGGCCCATCCGCTCTCGCTGGCATGCGTGGTAAGCACGGTCACGGTCTTGCTAAAACCAAAGGCAGCACCAAACACAAACCAAAATTCAAACAGAAAAAACGTAAAAAACGCTAAATCATATACAGCCCACTTACAACCTGATAATATCGCAATCACCGCAACACTCGTTGCGGTGATTGTTGTTTTTATGAGTCTCTATATGTGAAATAAAGTTTGTTTCGTTCAGAATAGCGCGTAACAGTTTGATGGGTAAAAAGAGAATCAATACAGCATTTGTTTGTTACCTCAGCATGATATTAACTGCTATAGCTTTGATTGGTGGCAGAGGTATTTTGTATTGTTATGAGAAGA
This sequence comes from Planctomycetota bacterium, assembly GCA_016350165.1. GTDB lineage: Bacteria > Planctomycetota > Phycisphaerae > Phycisphaerales > Phycisphaeraceae > Poriferisphaera. The sequence goes on from CP066225.1 coordinate 3,186,782, forward strand.
TGCTGCCCCCAGTTGGAATGGGTGAAGATTGGGGTAGTTGGTTTGCATTTTTAACAAGTATCATTGTTTTAGTTTTGATTTTATTTATATCGACAATTATCTGCGGATTCGTAGCGATCGATAAGAAGCAGATGCGCGCACGATGGTTGGTGTTGTATGTCATTTGCACGACGATTTTAATGGCGATTTTTGGTTTGATTTAGACTGACGGGTTGTTGAGGTAATAGAGTAGGTGATCGATTCGTTTTTTGAAGGTCGCTTCGAAAGTGTTTTCAGCGGCGAAGTCTAAAGCGCGGTGGGCGTGGTCGTAGATGGTTTCGCGGTCGTGGTCGAGGCGGGTGATGTTGTCGGCGAGTTGTTTTGTGTTGCCGAGTTGAATGGTCCAGCCGATGTTGGTGAGGCGTGAGAGGCCGGAGAGTGCTTCGTTGTCGTAACCGATGATGGGGACGCCGCAGGAAAAGGTTTCGAGATAAGTGCAGGCGGGATCGCCTTGCAGATGAGGGCAGACGAAGAGGTCAGCCCATGTTCTTGCGAGGGGGAGCAGTTCTTTTTTGAAGTCGAGGTTGCCTGTGAGTTCGACATGGTCGCGGAGGTTGTAGTTGTCGATGATTTTTTTGATTTCAGGAACGGATTCGCCGTCGCCTGCGATTTTCATTTGAAAATGTGTGCGGTTTTCTAGCAAGTAATGTGCGATGTAGGGTAAGTGGATGGCGCCTTTCATGGGGATGAGGCGGCCAGAGAAGAGCAGGCGGATGGGGGTGTGGTCGTGACGGCGGGTGTTGATGGTGTCATGAGTGGTGAGCAGATCGGAGGTAACGCGGGTATCGAAGTAGAGCAGACGATTGGGGTTAACATTTTCGTATTCGTTGTAGGTGGGGGTGCCGTTGCATTGGAGGGCGGTGGCTTGTGCGAGCGCACGATTTTTGCGCGGACGTTGTTGGTAAACCCAGATTTTTGAACGAAGTTTGCGTAGGAAGTTTGCGTCGCCTGCATTGATGATTTGAAGTTGGGTGCGGGTGGAGTATTCGGTGATGTAGATGAGTGGGATGGCGAGTTGTTTGCAGAGCGGCGCGAGGTCGGTTTTGTCGAAGTCGAAACCTGCAAGAACGATGGATGCTTTTTCGATGGCGGGTTTGAGTGATGTGGGGGTGAAATTGAAGGTGCGGAGTTCGAAGGGCAGGTCTGAAAGTTGGTAGTTGAGGTGGTCGAGGTTTGAGTCGGTGTTTTGGGATGGCTGTGTGAGCACGCGGATTGGGCCGGGCCAGTGAGTGGCGTATTGGCGCATGCCTTCGACGAATTTTTCGGTGAGGATCACACGGTCGGCGGTTGGGTTGATTGAGCGCAGATTGGTGATGACAACGAGCAGGTCGTTGGTGTGATCGAGTGATGATGAATCAGCGGGTGATTGGCTCATGATGCGGGCGCGGATGTTTGGGGTGAGCAGAGGTGATGATGGTTGATGGGGAATGAATCACGGTTTGAACTTAATGAGTTTATCGGCTTAATGGATTGAAAATCAAGATGGGATTTGAGGTGGGGTGATGGGGAATGGGGGGAAACGGTTTTGGGCGCGCGTTTTGTTTGGAAATTGGTTTTTGAGTGGGCGGATTTGGGGTGGTTTTTTTTATGGGTCAGATTGCGGAATGAGGTGGAATGGTTTGGGAATGGTTTGGTTTGGTGGGTAAATACATGGGAATGGGCGAAAATGGCTTATTTTGAAGCGGTTTTGTGCGCGCGTTTTGTTTGATTTAGTGATTTACCCGTAGATGGCAATGGACAGAAATGAGGTGAGTTTGGATAGAAACGGCGCGCTTTGGGTTGGAAATGATCTGAAATGGTTTGAAAATGAGGAGGTTTTTTGAGGCGATTGCGTGTTTGTGCGCGCGGTTTGATTGAGGGGTGGTTTGGTATGGTTTTTGCTGTGGTGGTTTGATTGGGTCCTCTATGAGGCCGAACCGGCCATTGGGGTGGTGAGCGAAGGATTTGGTTTTTGGGGGTGGAGGGATGAGGGGGTGTGGGGGATGAGTGAGTTGTGAGGGATGATGGGATCTTTCACTCGAGCGTATCGTCGGTTGGGGAGGAAGAAGAGGGGTGAGGCTTCCGCGGCCCGTAGGTCCGCGGCTAATTGAGTTTTTTTACTTGAGCGTGTCGCTGGTTGTAGAAATAAAGGGTGGGTTGTTTCACTGTAGCGTATCGTTGGTTGGTTGGTTGGTTGGTGGTGGAGTGTGTATTGGATGATCGTGTTGGGGATGGGGTGATTAAAAAGTGTGGGCGGATGGAGGTGGGTGCGGTATGGTATTGAAGTGATTGGTTGAAGGGGAATTTGCAGCGCGTTTGTCCGGGAGTTTTTTGATGTTGATGCTTTTGCGTTTGATAGCGAATGGTGTGGTTGGTGAAGAGGAGGGGGCTAATGAGGATGTGATTGGGGTGATGGGGGAATGGGTTTATGGGGGTGAGGTGGATGAGGTGATGTTGGCAGTGAATGCGACGGTTGAGAAGGGGGGCATTTATACGGTTGAATCGTTTAAGGTTTTGGATGTTTGGCAGCTGGGGAGCTTCTTTTGGATTGAGATTGCTTTTGTTGTTGGGTTGCTGGTGCTGATGTGGGGGGTGGTGAGCGCTTATCGCAGGCGGAGTAAGTTGCGTGATGTGAAGGTGGGTGAAGCGTATTGTGGTAAGTGCGGGTATGGTTTGACGGGGCTTGGTGAGGGGGAAGATGTTTGCGCTGAGTGCGGTTGCGTGGGGGTGGGTGAAACTGGAAAAGGACGTAAAAGAAAGGTCTTAAAGAAGCGCGTTGTTGGGGGAACATTGATGCGGATGGGCGTTGGGTGTGCGGGATTGCTATTGATGATTGGGGTTGGGGCGCTTTGGTATGGGAGCGGGTATAGTCTGGGCGGGGTTGAAGAGAACAGGTGGAAGTGGGTTGATCGTGTGGCTGCGGTGATTGGCGCGGAAAGTGAATTGACGAACGTGAATGGGATTGTGGGGAGAGGGGTGACGCGATCGGTCAGGAAGCCTGCATTTAAGGATTGGTTTAGATGGGAGAGTGGATGGTTGTATAGACAGTGCATAGGTGTGGATTGGGCGTTGGCGCAGGATTTTGTCAGGCAGCACTCGGTGGCTAGACGAGAGCTTGGGTATTTGCGATGTGATGTTGAAGATGGGGCGTGGGTTTATGAAAGGATTTGGCGGGAGGATGGTCATCGGAGGTTGACGGGGGTGTTTCGTTTGGGAGGTGATCTCTGGCTGAGGTATAACACTGAGGTTCGGTTCCGGGATGATGATCAGTACCAGGAGGGTTTATTGTATTTGGATGATGAGGGGAGGGGTGGGGAGATGCGCGAGTATGAACTTAAAGGGCTTGCGCAGGAGTTATTTTTTAGAGAAGAGTTGAAGCTGAGGGATGATTATGAACGGGGGGAAGTGAAGTGGTTGCAGTGGAAACAGTATGGGGTGAGAGAAGGGGTTGATGTTTTGCATGGGGTGAGCGGGGTGATGGGCGGCGGCGTTGAACATGCGCAACGAAAACATGTGTTTTTTTTAGTCGATCATGTGCAACGGAAAATGATTGGCGTTTGGAATTCTGAGTACATTGAAAAGTCGAAGGGGGAGCAGTGGGCGAAGCAGGAGATTGGTTGGGAGGACGCGAAGCAGTTGTTGGAGGGGTTTAAAGATTGGGATCGTGGTTGGGAGGTGTTTAAGGTTGGGCTGGGTGAGGGGTGGATGCAGAGGCAGGGGGTTGAAGAGGAAAATGCTGCTGCGATAGGGATGTGGTGGAAGCAGCCAAGTTTTCGAGGGGGTTATGAGCCTGAGTTCTGGTCGTGTGGTGGTGGGATACAGATTGGTGAGGAGGGGGATTTGTATTGGAGTGATGGTGATGAAGTGGTGTGGGTGGGGGGTGTAAAAAGTGTTTGGGATCAGGTGCATGGCGTGCAGTTGGATGAACGCGGGTTTTTGTATGTGGTGGGGATGAAGAAGGGTGAGGATGGTGAGGCGGTGCGTATGGCTTGGGTTTATGATTTGCGCGAGCTGATTGGTGAGGTTTTGAGTGCGTACAAAAGTGAGGGGAGTTTGTGATGATGCTGTTAGCGACGCAGAAAATTGAGCCGATGGGGGAGTGGGTGTTTGGTGCGGAGGTGGGAGAGGTGGAGATGGGGCTTGATATGCGTGTGGATGATGGGGGCGGGGTGGTTTTGATGGAGCAGTTTTATACGATTGATTTGTGGGAGTTGGGAGCACACTACTGGATGGAGATTGGTTTTGTGGTGGGGTTGTTGTTGTTTGTGATTGGGGCGGTGGGATTGTGGCGACGAAGAGGTTGGTTGCGTGATGTGAAGGATGGGGAAGCGTATTGTGGGCGGTGTGGGTATGGGCTGATGGGGTTGAAGGAAGATGGAGATGTTTGCGTGGAGTGTGGGCGCGAGCAGGTGGGTGATGGGGGGAAGTATCGTAAGGTGCGGAGGAAGCGGTGGGTGAGTTGGAAAAGAGTGAGGTGGGGGTTGGTGTGTTTGGGTTTGGTGATGTTGCTGACGATGGGGGATTTGATTGTTGGTGCGCGTCGGGATTGGGGGCATGTTGATTGGGTTGCGAGAAAGTTGGGTGTTGAGCGGGATGTGTTTTGGGTTGGGGTGGTGACAGGGTATGCGCGGCCGACGGAGAAGATTCGTTATGTGGGGTTGAGGGATTGGTTTAGTTTGGAGAGTCGATGGGCGTGCAGGTTGTTTAACAGGTTGAGTTGGGGGTATCGCGTTCATGGTGTGAGTGATGCGACTAACCAATGGTTAGACGTTTCGCGTGTGATGATGAATGAGCGGGAGTTGGGTTACGTGAGGATGGAGATGGGTGAGGCGGATTTGAAGTATAGAGAGATTGCTGCTTCTACGTTTTTCATTGGTCAAAGAGTACGTGTGCTTGTGGGGGTTGATGGTGAGGTGTGGTATTACGTCAAGAAAAATAGTGGGTTTAGGGATTGGTGGACGGCTTATCAGTTGCGGGGTGATGGGAAGTTGATTGAGTATGAGATGAGTGCTCGGATGAGGCTGTTGTTGGAGGGGGGGAATGATGATTGGATGAATAGTGGTTTTGGGATCATGAAGGTGAGGGTGGGTTTTGAGGAGCAGGGTGAGTGGTGGCGGTATGAGTTGGGGGATGGGGTTTATGTGTGTCATGGTGTTGGCGGGATTTTTGAGTCGGGGAAATATTTGGCGGGGAGGATGCATTGTGTGGTGGCTGTGAATGAGAAGCAGAGAAAGATTGCGGCGATGAAGTGGCAGGAGATATTTGGTAAGAGACGGCAGAAGGATTTGCTGATGGGGGTGGATCAATGGGCAGAGATGCAGAAGGTGTTGGATGTGAATCGAAGGGAGGCGGGGTGGAAAGAGGTGCATGAGGTGTTGGGGGATGCATGGCTTAGGGGGAGTGATCAGGTAACGTTGAAGAAGGCGAGCGGGTTGGAGGTGAAGTCGGATGTGTCGATGAATTTTACATTTGCGAGGGCGAGGGGAATGTCTGTCGCGAGTGAGGGCACTTTGTTTTGGTGTGATGAAGATGGTGCGGATGCGAGTCGAGGTGATGTGGAGGTGATGCGTGATGTGGGGATGATTGATTTGGGAGATGGGGAAGTGAAGGGGGCGCGGCTGGATGGGAATGGGATGTTGTATGTGGTGTTGCTGCGACAGAAAGTAGGGTATTGGGAATGGGCGGTGCGCGTTTATGATGTGAGAGAGATTTTGAAAGAGATTGATGATTAAATTTTCGGGAGCATTAACATGTTGACGATGGCGATGCAGAGAGCTGGGCGTGTGATTGAGCCTGTGGGTGAGTATGTTTATCCGGCGAATACGACGTATATCGATTTGGGGATCAAGGTGAAGGAGATGGAAGGGGAAGGGAATGGGATATTTGTATCTGAGGATTATTATCTGTTGAATATATGGGCGTTGGGGGTGCATTATTGGTTGGAGATTGTGTTTGTTATAAGCACGATTGTTTTTATGTGGCAAGTTGTGAAGTTGTGGCGGTTTCGTGAGGGGATGGCTGATGTGAAGGTGGGGGAAGCATTTTGTGCGAAGTGTGGGTATGGGCTGACGGGGTTGGGGGAGGGCGTTGATGTTTGCCCAGAATGTGGGTGTGCTGGTGTGGGTGAGGGGGGAAAGCGGCGACAGGTGCAGCGGAAATGGGTGATGGGTGGACGGAAGTTTGGGAAGATTGTTGCGGTAATGAGTTTGGTTGGGATGTTGATTATGGGTGTGTTTTGGTATGGCGGGTTTGATGCGAATCGTGGTGGGAGACAGTGGCGATGGTTGGATGGTGTGGCGGAGAAGATGGGTGGCCACGGGCATCTTGCGGGGTCAAAAAGTAATGTGCGGTATTCGATACGAGATATTGGTGCGAAGCAGTGGGTGACGTGGCGGAGTGGATGGTTGTACGGTGTTGTTGGGCGTTATGGTGATGGTTTGTTTAAAGGGGTTAGATTGCATGTGGAGCCTGAGGGGGTGATGGGTGCGTTGATGTTAGTTGATGGGGAGGTGGTGAGGAAGCCTATGGTGTATGAGGGGGATGAGGGAGAGCGGTATGAGGTGCAAGATTATTTAAGTGGGCCTTATGTGCCGCGTCCTGAGATGTTTTCGTTGTGTGGGATGCAGTGGTATTACGTTCATGGATGGCATGATGAGCCGGGTGTGTTTTGGATGGATAAAGAAGAGGGTTTAATGAAGTTGTTTGAGGTTGAGGGACTGAGGGATGTTAAGGATGAGTTGGATGATTTAGATCGCATGCGGGTCGAATTAAGGGAGATGCGTGATGAGGAGATGGGGGGGATGAGTGGGGCGAGTGGCAGAAGGGATATGGCTGAATTGGAGATGGGAGAGTGGAACTGGTTTGAGGTGGGAGAAGGTGTTTATTTGCTGCACTGTTATGGGAGGAAGGTTGATGTTGATTGGTATATTGAGCAAGCGTATCGAAAGCAGACGTTTATCGGGATCGATGTGAATCGAAAGAAGATGATGTGCTTAATGGTGAAGACTGGGTTGGATGAGTTTGAAGCTGAGGTGAAGCAGGAGGATCGGTGGGCGCGTACGAAGGGGATATTGATGAAGGTGTTGAGCAAGGGAGATGATGGTGAGGGCTCACGGTTGCTTGCGGTGATTGGTGAGAAATGGCAAGGTGAGAAGAAGTTAAAGGGTGGAGCGGATAAGGGAGCGAAGTTTCAGTATTTAAGTGAGTCGAATTTTAGTTATGAAGAAAAGTTGTATTTAGTTGATGAAAGACTTGAGGTCGATGAAAAAGGAAAGGTGTACCGGCTAATGGATGGTGCGCATGAGAAGGAGCTTGTGGGCGTGTTGGAAGTGGGGGCGGAAGAAATTGATGAAATGAAATTGGATGAAAGTGGGAAGTTGTGGGTGGAAAGTAAAAGCGGTGATGAGCAGATTGTGGTGCGGGTTTATGATGTCAGTGAGATTTTGGAAGAGAATGAGAAAAAGTAGAACCAAGTGGGTTGGTGTGCGTCTTGAGTGTAGTGTGATGGATGAAATGGTTTAGCTGATAGGTAACTGTAAGATGTTGATGAGTATGCTGGCGAAAGTTGAGGGGGGGGTGAAGGACGGGGGGATGATTGAGGTTGCTGCGGAGTGGCGGTTTAGTGATGAGGTGGTGTCGGGGCTGATTGGGTTTGGGCGCAGTGATGGTGAGGGCGGGATGGTTGTGATGGAAACGTTTAGTAAGTTGGATGTGTGGGAACTGCTGGTTTATTACTGGCTTGAAATTTTTTTGTTGGTTGGGTTGGTGATGTTGGTAGGGGGGTTGGTGGGATTGCGTAGAAGAAAGCGGCGGCTTGTGGAGGTGAAGGTTGGGGAGGCGTATTGCGGTAAGTGTGGGTATGGATTGACGGGGCTTGGTGAAGCGGTGGATGAATGCCCGGAATGTGGGAGTGAGGGCGTGGGGAGTTGTGGGAAGCGAAGGAAGGTGCTTAGGCGGGGGGCTGGTTTTGGGAAGAGTGTGAGGTGGGCTGCGGTTGTGTTGGGTTTTATCAGTTGTGTGATGATGGGGGTTTTGATTGTTGGTGAGAAGCGTGAATGGGATTGGTTGAATGTTGTGTCGAAAAAGGTGGGGCTGAGTGAGTCGATGAATGTGACGCGGTATGTTGGGGGGCCGGCGATATTAAATTCGTCAACGAAATTGCCTCTGATCAGACGGTTGGGGGCGATGGATTGGTTTAATTGGGAGAGCGCGTGGGCGCACCGGATGTTGAAGCATGTGATTAATGAAGATGTGGTGAAAGTGCTGAGCCCGAGTTGGTATCGGTGGGCGGTATTGAAGGTGGAGGATGGTGAGGTTGTGCGTGAGGTTTTGAAGAAGGCGGATGGTGGGGTGTTTGAGAGAGAGCTTATTGAATCGGGGTTTGGCAATCAAATGTATGTGAGTTTGATGCGTTTGGGTGGATGGGATTGGTTGTATTTGCCTAAGCAGGTAACGACGGGGGATGAGGATTTGCTGTACCGGATCGAACAGGGTGAGGATGAGTTTGTGGTGCAGCGGATGCAGACGAACTGGTATGCGGTGAATGGGATGTTGCGCGGTTTTGATTCTGAGCTATGGACAGATTTTGGTGAGGATGAAAAGAAGCGAGCAACATCGGGGCAGCGGTATGAGGTAGGGGATGGTGTCTATCTGGTGGATAGTCGTGAGACGACTTGGATTGAGATGAAACGAAATAGGACTGAGCGCAGTTTTTATGTGGTGGATGTGAATGAGGGGCGAATAGCGATGGATCGTGGTTTGGTGAATCTGCAGAAAGATGCGCGTGATTGGGAGCGGATTAAGAAGTGGTTGTTGGAGGGAGAGAAGAAACGCGAGTGGATGAAGGCGAAGCGGATTAAGCTTGCGTATAAAGAGGCGGAGTTTGTGGCGGCGCTTGGTGAAGCATGGAAAGAGAAGGAGATGGTTGAGGCGGAGGAGGTTGCAGGACAGGGGGCGAAGATTTTTGATGGGAGTAGATTTAATATGTTGGGGAACTTGCCGAACATGGGGGAGGACGTTGGCGGCGGGTATCAACTCTATATTGGGGGATCAATAAGCCATCGTGAATCGGATTGGCATGGACGATTGAGGGGGATTGATGTAACGACGAAAATTTGTGATGCAGGGATTGATGAGGAGGGTCGGTTGTATGTTGTTGGGCGTGAGGTTGTTGGGGATGATGAGTTGTGGGTGCGGGTGTATGAGCTTGGTGAACGCGAAGCGCAGGAAGTTGATGATGAATAAATGATGGGGGTATTGAAGTGGATGGGGTAAGATGGTGGGAACGTTCACATTCGGAAGGGCTTTGCATGTTAACGATGGCGATGCAGCAAGTTGAAAGGATGATCGATGGGGAGATGAGTGGTCGGGTGATTGAGCCTGTGGGGCAGTGGGTGGGGGATGTGGATGTGAGTCAGGTTGAGATTGGGGTTGGCGGGAGTGATGGTGGGGTATTGATGTGGGAGCGGGGGTTTGCGATTGATCTGTGGGAGGTGGGCGTTTTTTATCTGGTTGAAGTGATGATGGTGGTGGGGGTGGGCGTGTTATTGTTTGGGCTGATGTGGCTGTGGTTGCGAAGGGGGTGGCTGCGGGAAGTGAAGGTGGGTGAGGTTTATTGTGGTAAGTGTGGTTATGGTTTGACGGGGATGCAGGACGGGGGCGATGTGTGTCCTGAATGTGGGGTGAAGGGTGTGGGTGATGGTGGTAAACGCAGGAAGGTTAAGCGGGGTGTGGTGATGAGTGGACGGGGGTTGCGGTGGGCGATTGTGGTGTGCGGATTTTTGGTGCTGATGATGGGTGGGGTTTTACGCGTCGGGATGAATCGTGATTGGGAATGGGTGGATCGAGTTGGTGTATGGATGGGCGCGGAGGAGCGGCGGGTGAATAAGGCGATGGGCTGGGTTTATCCAAGTCGTTCGGGCATAAGACGAACAGGGTTGGATGGCTGGTTTAAATGGAAGAGCAGATGGGCGTACCGGATGATGAAGAAGCTTGGGGAGCGAGGTGATTTTGAAGGTATGAAATTGGCGGTGGTTGATTGGAGTGAATTGCAATGGGTGAGGGTTGAGGATGGTGAGCTTGTGAAGGAAGAGGTGAGGGGTGGGAGCGAGGTTGGGTTGCGTGAAGTAAGCAGTATGAGGGGTGTGATTGATGGGCATGTGAGTGAGATATTGATGCGTGTGGGGGGGGATCAGGGGGGAGATCGGGGGGGTGGTGTGTGGGTGGTGGGTTATAACGAAGTGGGTGATGAGGTCGTGCATTTTGTGGATGAGAAAGAGGAGGAGATGCGTGAGGTTTGGAAGATTCAGGAGGAGAGTTTTTTGCTGCTGATGTTGGGGGGATATGAGCAGGGGCTGAGTTATCTTGATGAATTGGATTTGGGGGACGGGCTGTTTTTATTCTATGGCTCATTGCGTCGTGAGCAATGGCGTAATGTGCTGATGATGGTGATGGATACGAAGACGGGCGCGATGGCGGTGATGAGTGGGGTGACGGATGTGAAGCGAAAAGAGGGATCAGTGTGGGAGAGTGCGAAGGCGGTGCTATTGGAATATGAAGGGCGGAATGATGTTTATGATGAAACATTTTTTGAGATGCTTGGAGAGAAGTGGTGGGAACGCGAAGCGGTGACGTGGCGGAAGGTGAAGAAGGATGAGGTTTGGATGCGCCCGATGCGGATGATGAGTGGTGATGAATTTCAGGCGGGTGATGAGGTGGTGCTTAGTGATTGGAAATGGTTGCGCGTCGATCCATATTGGCGCGGGTTTGTTGGGGGAGATGGAAATGGTGAGGGAGGTGATCGGATGGTGGGTGAGTTGGGTTTAGATGTTGGTGATGTGATACGGCCTGGCGAGATTAAGGCGGGGGTTGTTTACAGTTTGTCGGCGGTGCGCATGTGGGTGGATGAGGTGAATGGGTATGTGTATGTGGTGGGTGATGTGAATGTTGATGGAAAGAAACGATGGATGATTGCTGCTTACCGGTTGGAGGATTGGCTAAATGGTGGGGATGAAGAAGAAAAGGTGGATGGTGAAAATGAATAGAACTGAGGAGAGGTGGGCGGCGTCTTAATGGAGTCAGATGATTTCGGAGGTAATGGGTATGCTGATTCTTGGACGCGAAGAAATGGAGAAAGTGATTGAGCCGGCGGCGGAGTGGGTTTATGGGGTGGATACGGTGCGGGTGCAGATTGGTCTTGAAGCGAAGGGGGGAGATGCGGGGGGATCGGGGGGATTGTATATTTTTGAAGAATGGGGAGCGGTGAATGTTTGGGCGCTTGGGGTGTATTATTGGCTGGAGATTGTGGGGGTTTTGTGTTTGGTGATGGTGGTGTGGGGACTTATTGGGATATGGCGAAGACGAAGAAAGCTTGCAGATGTGCAGGTGGGTGAGGCGTATTGTGGGAAGTGTGGTTATGGGCTGACGGGGTTGAGTAAGAAAGATGATGTTTGTCCTGAGTGCGGGTGTGAGGGAGCAGGTGAAGGGGGGAAGAGAAGAAAGGTGATGAGCAAGCGTGTGAAGGGTGGGGTGTGGTGGCGATGGTGGGTGGTGGGATGCGCGTTTGGTGTGGCGGTGTTGATGGGGGTGATGCGGTATGGTGCGGATGGGAAGTGGGAGTGGGTGGATCATGTGGCGAAGGTAATGGGAGCGGATACGGATAAGAAAATTTTGAACTTATATACAGGGGAGAATCATTGGATTCGGCAGATTGGTGCGAAGCGTTGGTTTGTATGGAAGAGTCGGTGGGGGCATCAAGTGCTTAGAGGGTTGGGGATGAATATTGCTTTATTGGGTGAGCATTCGAGGAAGGGGAGTAGTATTGTTCGGCTTGAAGTGAAGGTGGATGAGGGGGGAGAGGCGAAGATTGAGAGGGAGGTCATGAAGGAGCAAGGTGGGGTGGTGAAGTTTGAGTGTGTGGGTGATTGGTATATGCAGCCATATCGTGGTCGGTTGCCTCGGCCGATGATGTTTCGGGTTGGTGAGCGTTTGTGGTTTTATGAGGGAATGGGAATGGAGAGCAGAATTGTTTGTTTTATTGATGAAACGCGAGGGGAATTGTTTGGGGTAGGAGATACGTGGCAGTTTTTTACGCAGATGCGTGAACAGATGGTTCGAACGGGGGAGATGTATGAATATGAGATGGGTGAAGGGAAGGTGTTGTTGCATCATCGGAATCGTGATTGGAATATGGATAAGCGAGAGAAGAAGGAAAACCATGTGTTTTATTTGCTTGATATGAGTGAGCGGAAGCTGAGTAGTTTGGATGGGGAGACGGTGCGGTTCGGTGGGCAGGGGGATTCGTGGGAGATGGCGAAGTTGATGCTGATGTGGTTTAAGGGGGAGCAGGTAGAGAAGAAAGTGCAGATGGAGCGAGAGGTGTTTTTTGAAATGTTGGGAGATGGATGGATGGGATTGAGTCAGGCGGATGTTGGTGGTGGGAAATTGGAGTGTAAGGAGTTTAATCGGCCTACGACGACAGGGTCCGTGTATTCAGTGAGTGGGTTGCGATGGCCTATAGGCGAGAGTTTGTGGCTGAATAGTAAGGGAGAGGTTTATTTGACGGGGGATGTTGCGGAGCGAAACCAGATGACGCAGTTGGCTGTAGATGTTGAAGGATTGAGGGATGGGAAACTGGTTGATGGGAGGTGGTTATATCTTGTGAAGAAGCATAAGTCAGAGGAGGGGGTTATTTGGGGTGTGAGTGTGATTGATTTGAAAGGGGAGATGGGTGAGCAGGTGGAGGAGGGTGGGAGGAAGTGATGGTGCGGAATTGTTATAATGTGGGGGTTATGATCAGAATGATGATGGATAGTCATGTAGCGGTCGGCGTCGCCGTTGGTTGAGGGGCCGGCCCCCAATCCCCCGCCCCCGGAAGTGGGCTATTGGTGTAAATAAAAGCTGTCTGGTTATTTGCTGGATAGCGAGTCGGCACGGTTCTCGTGTTGGGCTTAGAATAGTGAAAACAATTCAAAAATGAATGGGTGAGCTGCGAAGGTAGCTTGCTTGTAATCATAGATATATCAAAAGGTTAGGCTAAAAATGTCTGAGAATCAGGATGTAACACAAGAAGAAGGTCGCGCTGAATTTGAGTTAGCGAGTCAGTATCGGCCTGAAGAGGTTGAGGGTTCAGTGATGGCGAAGTGGGATGCTGTGAAGGCATGGCACGCGGAGCCTGGGGATGAGGGTGAGGCGTATGGCGTGGTGATTCCGCCGCCGAATGTTACGGCTGCGCTGCACTTGGGTCATGCACTGAACAATACGCTGCAAGATGTGTTGGTGCGTTACAACCGGATGATGGGTAAGAATGCGATGTGGATGCCGGGCACGGACCATGCGGGGATCGCAACTCAGACGGTGGTTGAGAAACGTGTGATGGCTGAGGAAGGTAAGAAGCGAACTGATTTTGAACGCGATGAGTTCGTGGGCAAGATTCAGGCTTGGAAGGATGAGTATGAGGGGGTGATCAGTGAGCAGTTGAAGGTGATGGGGAGTTCTTGCGACTGGGATCGTCAACGGTTTACGATGGACGAGCAATGCGCGAAGGCTGTGCGTGAAGCTTTTTATAAGCTTTTTAAGGATGACTTGATTTATCGCGGCAAGCGATTGGTGAACTGGGACCCTGCGACGCAGACAGCGCTGGCGGATGATGAAGTTGAAATGAAAGATGTCGATGGGAACTTCTGGTACATGAAGTATCCTGTCGTGAAGCAGAATGAAAGTGATGAGTGGGAGGAGACGGGTGAGTTTGCAACGGTTGCGACGACGCGCCCTGAGACGATGTTGGGTGATACGGCTGTTGCGGTGAATCCGAAGGACGAGCCGCGTGCGAAGTTTATTGGTATGCACGTGAAGTTGCCGATTGTCGGGCGCATCATTCCGGTCGTTGGGGATGACTATGTTGTGATTCCTGATGCGGATAGTGATGACGCGAAGGCGAAGATGGCGAGCGGGTTCCTGAAGGTTACGCCGGCGCATGATACGAACGACTGGGAGATTGGGTTAAGACATGAACTTGCGGTGGTTAATGTGCTAGGACCTGATGGTGCGATCAGTAAAGATCATGGTTGGGAAGACTGGGATGAGTGTTCTATTCAAGAGTTAGATCCTGTCTTGGGCCTTTCTCGTGAAGAAGCGCGTAAATGGATTGTGCGCTGGTTCAAAGAAAAAGAATTGATGGAAGACATCAAGCCTTATCGTCACGCGGTTGGTCATAGTTACCGATCGCATGTTGCGGTTGAGCCTTGGCTGAGTGACCAGTGGTACGTGAAGGTTGCGGATGATCGTTTGGCGGGTGCGGCGCTTCGTGCGATGGAAGGTGAACAGCGTCAGGAATTGGATGGTTGTGTATGGAAGAGTGGCGATTCGTTTGCTTGTAAGGATGGGCGCGCACCGCAGGGTGATTGGGAAGGTGGCTTGACGTTCTTCCCGAATCGTTATGCGAAAACTTTCCAGATGTGGCATGAGAATATCCGTGACTGGTGTATTTCACGTCAGTTGTGGTGGGGCCACCGTATTCCGGTTTGGTCATTTAAGAATGATGAGAAGATTGATTCACGCAGCGATGAGCAGTTGAAGCTGATGCTTGAAACGCTTGTTGGGATGCGTAATGAAGATCGTATTGCGTTGCAGCATAATCAGACTGAAATGAAGGGGCAGCAGCGTCAGGTTGATCTAAGCGCGAGTTATATTTGTGTGCGTAGCGAGGATGATGAGGCTGCGATGCAGTTGCTGGAAGACCTTGGTTTTGAGCAAGATCCTGATGTTTTGGATACTTGGTTTAGCTCGGCGCTTTGGCCGATGAGCACGATGGGTTGGGTGAATGATCGTGCGTTGGATGCTGCGAATGAAGTGTTGCAGAAGTGGAATCCGACGAGTGTTCTGAGTACGGCTAGAGAGATTATTACGTTGTGGGTTAGCCGCATGGTGATGTTCAACGTCTATTTTATGAATAGGCTGCCGTTTAAACATGTGTTTATCCATGCGATGATCCAGGATGGTCATGGGCAGAAGATGAGTAAGTCGCTGGGTAACGGCGTTGATCCACTGGACATTATTCATAGTCACGGTGCGGATGCGATGCGTTTCACTTTGACGAGTATGACGACACAGACTCAGGATGTGAGAATGCCGGTTGATATGGTTGATCCGCATACTGGAGAGACGTTTACGCCGAAGTACATCACGGCGAGTGGTGGTCATAAGGTTGCGGCTCCTGAACAAGAGTTCAAGGGCGGTAAGATGATTAGCTCATATGGTGTTGCTTCAGGTGTTGCGAAACCAAGTGAGGAAGCACCTGCTGCACGTAATACAAGTGAGAAGTTTGATTACGGCCAACGGTTTGCGAATAAGCTTTGGAATGCGGTGCGATTCAGCTTGGGTAACTTGAGTGAAGGTGAACAGGTTGAAGGGCCTGTTGAGCCAATGGATGAGAAGTTAGGTTTGGCTGATCGTTGGATCATTGGCCGCTTGGCGAAGGTGATGGAAGCATCGAGCAAGGCTTTGAAAAACTATGAATTCAGCGTGTATACGCAGGATTTGTATGATTTCTTCTGGCGTGATCTTTGTGACTGGTACATTGAAGCTGTTAAGCCAACGATTAAAGATAATGGTGCACAGAAACAGGTTTTGGCGACATGTATTGATGTGTCGTTGAGGTTGTTACACCCATCAATGCCGTTTGTTACTGAGAAGCTTTGGGAAGCGTTGAATGTGACGATGCCTAAGCGCGGGATAGTCGGTATTGATGCTAAAGGTAATGAGTTGTTGATGAAGGCAGCTTGGCCGAAGGTTAATGTGCTGCATGTTGATGAACATGCTGGTGAGATCTTCGATAAGATGCAAACAGTGATCGGCGCGATTCGTGAAGTGAGAACAACTTACAAGGTTGCACCGAGACAGGAAGTCGAGGTTTCTGTTAAGGGGCCGAAGCATAGCATTGAGCGTGTGTTGGTTGATGGTGGATTTGCTGAGGCGCTAGCTAACATGAAGTTAGTTGCGTTTGGTGATGATGTTGAAAAACCAGCAGATGCTGCATCGGCGACGATGGGCGAGTTTGAAATTTATGTTCATGGATTGATTGATGCAGAGCTTGAGCGTGAGCGTCTTGAAAAGCGTAAGGGTGATCTTGAGAAGAGTGTAGGTGCTCTTAATGGTAGATTGTCGAACAGTAATTATGTCGACAAGGCACCGGCTCATCTAGTGCAGCAGACGCGTGATCAGCTTGCGGATGCTGAGAAAGAATTGGCGAATATTGTGAGCCAACTTGAAGCACTTTGATACTGACTAAATATGTTTAAATGTATAACCTG
Organism: Planctomycetota bacterium; assembly: GCA_016350165.1. Taxonomy (GTDB): domain Bacteria; phylum Planctomycetota; class Phycisphaerae; order Phycisphaerales; family Phycisphaeraceae; genus Poriferisphaera. The sequence continues at coordinate 3,203,107 of CP066225.1, forward strand.
TCAGATTTGTCTGGCAGGTTTTTTTATGGATTGAGGGAAGCGATAGAGATTAGAAGGTGGTTGTGGGTTTGCTGGAGTGAGATAATGTGCTGATTATTTGCGTTGTTAAGGGTGAAAAATGGGGATTTATATGACTGAGTTTGATTTTCTTGGGTAGACGGTTGGTTAGTATTTATGTTTTGAGGCCTGCTGGTTATGATGGTGGCGAAGAAGGGCGGACTGGTGGCGAATCGGTAATGGAGACATGGGCATGAAGCTGATAGCGATAGCGGGGTTATTGTTGGCATTGTGTGTTAACGCAGCGTTTGGTGCGGATACGCATGGGACGAAGTCAGAGCATGCTGGTGGTGTGTGGTATGATCTGTCGTTTGGTCGTTTGTATGTGCCTGAGCATATGAAAGCTGTGGATGGGAAGATTGATTTACTTGTGCATTTTCATGGTGCACCGAGTTATATGATTGAAACGATTGAGGAGAAGGGGATCAATGTTAGTGTGTTGGCAGTGAGCTTGAATGGTTTGAGTAGTGTTTATACTCGGCCGTTTGAGAAGGAGAAAGATCTGTTTGAACGGATGCTGCTTGAAGCACTGATGTGTATCCATGAGATAGATCGTTATCCGGAAGATTTGAAGCTTGGGAAGATTGGAGTGTCTTCGTTTAGTGCGGGGTTTGGCGCGGTCAGAGAAATTCTAAAAGATAACCGTTACTTTGATCAGATCAATGCGCTGTTGATGGCAGACTCTTTGTATGCAGGTTATGTGAAGGTTGATGGGAAGAATAAACCTGTGCCTAAGCAGATGCGTGATTTTAAACGCTTTGCAAAACAGGCGGCAGCTGAAAAAAAGTTGATGCTGATTACACATAGTAATGTGGTGCCTGGTAGTTATGCAGGTACGCAAGAGACGGCAGATGATTTGATGGATGCTGTTGGTGTAAGACGTAAAGAAATTAAACGCGCTTTAGCTGAAAATTTTGAGCAAAGTAGTGGTGCGAGTAAGGGTAAGTTTGAAGTGATAGGTTGCGATGGTGGTGATGAAGAAGCGCATATGGTGCACTTGCGAAAGATAGGTGTTTTTGTCGAGATGATGGGTTTTGGGCGTGTTGATGTAGAGCGTGAGTAGGCATCAAGGTTGATAAAATTATTCCCTGTTTGCATAGGCTACGGTATGATGCGATCGTAAATAATGATTGTAATTTGTACTGGTTGATAAGCATTTTCTTTAGCAAGCAAGGGTGTCATGATGAAGAAAAAAGTAATGGTTATTTCAAGTGTGTTGTTGTGCGCGCTGTTAGGTGGGTGCATTAGTCAGGTGGAGAGTGGGGCTAATAAAGAGTTGGAGATTAGGGAAGGTGTGACGGCTACATATCGCGGGGGGATTGTTGTGGATGGTGTGTTTGATGAATGGGAAGATGTGAAGTGGCGATGGGTGGATCGTGAGAGTGGTGTGCTGGATATTGGGACGAAGCCGTTGGCGGAGCATGGTAAGGATTTGTGGTTTGGCTTTGCATTGCAATGTGATGATGATGCGTTGTATGTTGCTGTGCTTTGTTATGACGATGCGTTGAGTACGGATAGCTGTGAGCCGGGGAGTGTGACGGGGCCAACATGGGCAGATGATACGCTTGAATTGTTTATAGATGGTGATCATAACAAAGCGATTGATTCGCGATCGAAAGAGCGAGATGAGTTGCGGTATGGTGGTGAGTTTGCACTGGTTGCGAATGGCGCTGCGTGCAGTGATTATTCGGGGTATCCAAAGACGTTTGGGTTGGATGGGTATTGGAGTGGCGCGACGAAGGTGATGGGTAATGATATGGATGGTTATTTGGTGAGGTATGAGGTGAGATTGCCTTGGTCGGTGATGGGCGGTGAAGTTGGGCCTAATAGTATGATAGGGTTTAATATTTCGTTGCAGGATGATGATGATGGTAAGGGCAGGGAGAGCGCATTGTATTGGAAGGGTTCGGAGAAATGGCCGTTCAGGAACGAGTCGAAGTTTGGTGATGTGTATCTGCAGCCTAAGCCGAGTGAGTGTTCTGTGTTAGGTAATTGTAAATGAACTGATTTTCACTTGCGTAGAATGAATCGTAATCTTTTTTGATACCGCGGTAAATGAAATGGCCAGCCTGTATGGTGGCCAATTTTTTTTGTGATGTGTTGGCGTTATAGACTGAGAATTGTCCGGGGGGAGGGACGGCAGGGTCGAAGTGAGCACAGGTGTAATGTGTCGGAATGGACATGAATTGTGCAGCGGATGCGGCGTCGTAAAATTCTAAAACATCTTTAATGACAGGGTTTTTCTCGTAGGTTTGGCGAACGGATTCACCGGAGCCGATGCATGGTATTGTTAGGCGGAGTGGATGGTTGCCGAAGCTTGGGACGGTAATACAAGCTGCGATAAAACGGTTGTCCCATGGTAAGGCAAGAACGCCCATGCCACCACCAAAGCTGCCGCCGTGATAGATGAGTTGTGAAGATGTTTTGGGTGCAAGTTGATTGAGTGCGGATGCGGCAGCCCAAATATCGGCGACACAATAGCGATGGAGATATTGATCTCGATCGGTGATGTTATGAATAACGTGTTGTGTACTGTCGTTATAGGGGAGGTCAGATTGCTTGGAGCGATCGAAACCACGTGAGCAGTAGAAGAGGTAGTTGGCTGGGAAGTTGAATGGGATGCTGTCGATAAGCTGACGGCCACCATAGCCATGACTGACGACGATGTTTGCGATAGGGGGTTGCTTTATGGGAGTTATGAACCAACCGCCTAACTGTGTGTTAGGCCAGGCGGTAAAAGTGATGTCGTGGACGTCGTAATTTTTGATTTTGGTATGGGATGGTGTGAGTTGAGGTGATGATGGAATTTGCGAAGCTTGCGCATGGGTGTCTTGCCAGAACCGTGCGAATTCTGGATGCGGTGTTGGTGGTTTGATGAGTAGGAGTTTTTCTGGAGAGTAGCCGTAGGTTGGGTCGAATGGGTAGTCGTGCTTGAACAAAATATTGTCCTAAATATGTGTGACTGATTCACGTTCGACGAGTTGGTTGTCGATCATAATGTGTTGTGGTTTTGAGCTGTTTTTGTCGATCTGTTCACGCAATAGGTTGAGTGTTTCTGAGGCAAGATTGTTGAGTGGTTGTGCGAGTGAAGTCATTGGTGGTTGCACGAACTGAGAAACCTTTGGTGATTCGAGGCCAACGACAGAGATGTTCTGTGGAATCTTTGTGTTGAGTACTGAGTTGAGTACGTAGATCGCTTCGATTGTTAGGTCTTCACCAGCGAGGAAAATGGCTGTTGGTTTTTGTGTGAGCAAGCGTTTGAGTGCGCCGTATACAGGTTGGTGTTCTGTGAAGCCAATGTGAAGGTTAGACGATTTGATTTTGTTTTTTGCGAGAATGTTTTCAAAACCTGCGATACGTTGTTTTGCACCCCAGTCTTGTTCTTCGCCGAGGAAGGCGATGTTTTCGTGGCCGTGCTTTATGAGATATTCAGCAACCATTTCACCGCCTTGTTTGTGATCGGTTGCAACGGTGGATAGGCCGGGGAAGTTGGGGCGGTTGATGAGAATGATGGGAACATTTTTGAGAGATTGAAGTTTTGAGATTGAGGTTGGGTCCCAAGTGAGTGCGATGACGCCATCGATGAAACGTGTGCCTAGCTGGTCGAGGTTATCTTCTGTGTAGACTTCGACTGACATGTCGTATGCGGCGAGTTCGCAGATGAGGTGTGTGACGATGGAGGTGACGAAGCCACCGAAGCTTGCGTATCGCATGCGGTCGATGACGAGTGCAACGGTTTGCTGTCTGACGGCTGCTCGTGGCCTGAAACCAGCTGCTCGTGCTGCTGCAAGAACACGCTGTCTGGTTTCGGTGCTAATGCGACCTCTTTGATTGAGAACACGACTAATGGTGCTCGTGGAGAGACCTGTTTGCTTAGCGAGGTCGTAGATGGAACCGCATTCTTGTGATTTTTTTGTAGCCATGATAAAGCAGCCCGTTTTACGCGTTCATGTCGTCAGGCATGATATCGATGAGTGAATAAAACTTAACAATAATCAAGATTAGGGGTTAACGCAATACGATGCAAAAGTTGCTCACCTGAGAAGATTATATGGTAAACGAATATATTCTTGCAAGTAATCTGAATATAAAGCTGGAAAATGCTGTGTGAGTGTGTGAGACATGTTTTTTATGAGGTTGTTGCGAGTTGTGTGTGTGGTATTTGCCAATGGCCGGTGAGGTTCGTTGCAATCGGAGTATCGGATTGAGGATGTAGGAGTATTGCGGAAATTTGGTCAGGTAGTTGGCCTGAGATGGTGGTTTGATCCCATTTGATCGCGATGGGGCCTTGGGTGGTCTGGATTGAACCTGACGCATTGTCAAGGAGCGTGAGTTGAGGTTTGAGTAGGATCTGGTTTTGGCAGGTTAGAGTGTCGGGGAGGCCAAGGATTTCGGTGAGGTAGAAGGGGAGGGGAGCTGCGGACCATGGATGGCAATGTGAGTCTATATGATCACCTGTAAAAGTTTCGAAGAGTGTTGTTGCACCTCGGTGAATCATATCACCCCATTTTTGCTCGATAATGTTGATCGCTTCACGATGCATATTTTTACGTGCAAATATAGGTAAAGCATATGACCAGAAGTAAGCGGTGTTGCGTGCTGCGTGTTCAGGTGGTGAAATCAATAGATTTAAGATGGCTTGTTGAAGTTCTGGGTTATGGTCGGCCCAGCCTGCGAGATATGCCCACGTGTTGGTTTGTTGACTTATTTGGTTGAGCTGTTGATTCTCATGGTATCCATCAACAAAGAGATTATTCTTTTCGTTTAAGAATAATGGTATTGCGGCTGCTTTAGTTTGTGATGCAAAATTACGTAATAGTTGAGCGTATTTATGATCGCCCAATTGATCGCAAATATTGGCAAAGTTTGTGAGTGTTATGCAAAGAAGCGCATTCATTGCAGTGTTAAGACCACGTCTATCAATTGCTGGTTCGTTCTTGCAATGCCAACCCATGCCGGGATGATCTATGAAAATTGTACAGCTTTTAATTAATGGCCAATCAGGGTTGTATTTATGTTCCCATGCATCGTAGTAGTTTGGTCGATCAAATTGGAAATTGAAAATATGATCTTCATTACAGTTGGTAATAAAGTAATCAAGTATTTTTTTGCATGTTTGTATGTGCGGTTTGATGCTTGTGATGTCATTGGTGTAGTTGATATATTCGCTGAGATTTGAGATTGCGAGAAGGTTGTAATCAAGAAGTGTATCGTTGCGGCCAGAATAGATAGAAGATCGAATGAGGCCGTTGGAAGATTGTCGGTGGAATTGCTGATTAATGAGATCTAGCCAATAACGTGTGTCGCCCGTTAATTGTGCAAGCCAATGTGCGACGAGATGTCCATCGCCAATGTATGCAGCCTGTTCACGTGTTGGACAATCAAGTAAACCTTCTTGCGTGCTAACCTTTATTGTGTTTTTGCAAAGGTCTGCAATTTGTGTGTGTGTGTTAGTTGAAGTACTGAAGTGGCTGATGAAATTGAGATCGGGTTCAGAGGCGATAATGCCTGCATTATGAAGCGTGACTTTGCCTTCGAAGTTTCGAAGGATAATTGTAAGGTATCGGAGCCCTGTGAAGTCAATGGCTTGATAGTTGTTGTTACCTATTGCGGTATGAATGCGGTCAGTGAAAAGGTTGCCATGTTTAAGAAAATAGGTGCAGCCATTTTGATCTAAAATTTCACTCCAGCATAAATCGACTGAGCCTGTCGACTCGGCGTCTAGATTAAAAAATGGTTGGCCGATGGTTATTTCTTCAAGATCAAACTGTAAAACAATACCTTTTTCAGGTTTTAAGTTGCAGATAATAAGGCAGTCATTTTTATTCTGTACTGTGATTGAATTATCAGGCTGGCAATATTCGATTGATTCGAGACCTGTGCGATATTGATCCGCATCCTCATCTTTTGAAACCGATGATGGTGTATAAAATATCTGCGTAGGTTTATGTACGTTGATTTTTTTGTATTTCAGATCAGGTACTGGAGCAGCCTTAATTTGTGTGTGTGGTTTGTATGTTTGTGGAGGGAGCCAATCACTGTCGTCATAATCAGCAAGTAGCCAATCTGAGTCTGGGACTTTTGTGAGATCAAGTATGTTGATGGGCCCGATGGCCCATGAGCGTTTGGGTGTATCTGATTGATATCCAGTTTGAGAACAACATTTCCATGAGCTATCTGTGACTAAATATGGCTGGCCATTGAGATTAAAGGTTGCAGTTAAGCCTGGTTCTTGTCTTGGAACTTTGTAGTGATAGCTGGATGAAGATGCGTTGACTGCAACTGCGATTATGTTTTTGCCAATTTGTAAGTATGGCGTGATATCAAATGAGTAGCCGAAGGCTTGGTCGGGATGATCGTAAGCAGGAGCGCGTCCAATGTAATGGCCATTGATCCATATGTTGCATCGATGCTCAGCGTATGCGAGGACTGTGGCACTTTCGATTGACTTCGAAAGTGTAAATTTACGTCTGAAGTAACGTACTGCATATTTGTTGGGTTTATCGCCAATCCAAATTCGTTTTGGGTCGTTGTTGGTCATGAAATCTTTCGAGGTTACTTCAGGTGTTCGAATAATTATCAGCTTATTACTTTAATAAGTTTGCGTTTTGAGGGTTAAGATTATTTAAACAAAGAGCAAAAGTTGCACATGTGTGCTTCTAGTTTATCAGTGTTGTTGGTGGAGTGTCAATGATTTTGGAAGGCTATGGTGAGTAATGAGTTATGTCAGGTTTTCTTTAATTGTATTGATTCGTTTAGATCATTATTTAACAGAAAACCTTGTGTATCAATGTAGGTTATGAGCAAGGATTTGATTTACTTGGGGTGTATATTTGCCTTGTTGTATTAAAAAATTTCACAACTGTGCAGATAAGCCATTGAAGGTGAAGTCTTTTAATTTAGAATCAGGGCAAAAGTTGCTCAATATTGTTAGATACTGTTGAGTGATTAAATAGGCTCGTAATAAATCAGTTTGATATAAGGCAATAAGCTATGAAAACTATGGTAGCTCTGTTGGTGAGTTTGTTATGTGTCACGTGTGTTTATGGACAGGAACGTCCGTTGGTTGACGCAGGTGGTGTGTTTGGTGAATTACCATTGATCGATGAAATCGACTGTGCGACAGATGTGGAACATGAATTTTTCGATGGGCCTGAAGGAGTGAGTGAGGTTGTAGATATTATGGGCAAGAAAGCCCGTATCTTGCCGCCTGAAGGTGATGCGAAATATTTTGCATATCGTATAGGTGAAGAAAAGGGTCTTGAAGCAGGTAAGACATACCTGGTTACTGTTGAGTATCCAGATGATGCAGCGAGAACAACGATTGTCCAAGTCCGTGGTGGCGATATTGTCAGAGGTTTTTCTACTGGCCAAGCGTTGGGTGATACGTTGTATGGCTATACGAGAAATAACTCTGAATCAATCTCGTATCCTTTGTCGAATGAATGGCAACAATGGGAAATGATGTTTAAGTTGCACAAAAAATATCCAGGATTAGAAAATCCAAGAGGCAAAGGCAAGCGGATTGAAGAGCCAGAGGAAGGCTTCCTTGTGGTTATTACGCAAGCGAAGCATCAAAGTATTCCATTGTCACAAGGTGCTGCAGTTGCACGCATACGTTTATTTGAAGTGCCAGATGAATCGAAGTATTACGTTGACTTGAAGCAACCTCCAAAGGAATTACCACGTCGTCATTTGTTCTTCAGAGAAGAGATGGGTGATAGTGCGATTTCAGGTAATGATGTAAATGCGCGCGGTGTAAAGAGTGCTGAGCTTTATTATGAGTATAAAGTTGATTTGATGCGCTTTCTTGGCATGAACACTTTTACGCGTGATCTTTTAGAGTTTGGTTGGAATCAAGGTTGGGATCCTAGCAATCATGGTGGCTATGAGTGGTATCATTATTCAGATAAAGGTGCATGGGATCGTATTTTGAAGATGTTGGCAAAGAATAAAGATTTCTATATCTTGCCTTATTACGAGTATGCGGGGTCATCGGGTAAAAATGGTCTAGGTAAAAAAAGATATCCAAAAACTTTGAATGGGATGGAAAATTATACACATCTTGCTTGGTTAGAAAAGCAACAAGCTGACGTAACTCATCCTGATACGATTGATGATGCTGTACGTTTGATTAAAGCAACGATAGCAGACAAAAAGCAAAATCACGAGCAATTTTTGGGTGCATGGATACGTGCAAGGCCAGCACAGATTCCAGTGAGTTTTTCAAAAGATGCATTAGCACGTTTTGGCAAGGAAACAGAACAGCCTAGAAAAGTGCGCAAGAGTACTTTGAAGAATAAGAAGAGTATGTTGCCTGCGTATTACGATTGGTGGAATCTGAAACGTAAAGAATTTAATGGGGCTTTGCGGGATACGATGCGTGAGGCAGGTATTGAGGATGCGATTGTAATTTATACTTCGGATGGTAATGAGCCAGGCCGAAATTTAGCGAGAAAGAATAAATCGTTAGTCGTTGATAATAAAGGTGATTGGGCAAGCATTCTGAAGGGAGAAGGGCACCATCAATGGACAGATGTCTTGATGGTTGATGATGTGATAAGCAAGGATTTGCATAATACCGCTTTGCTGCATCGGCGTTCAATTTCAGGTGAGCATGAATGGGGGCACGCAGATCCTCCCGCTGACCCTAAGAACTATAAAGATGCTGAAGGTATGTTCATGACGATGTCCGTTAAGCAACAATACACGGTTGGAAGTCCAACTCCATTTGAAACCTTTAGAGCCAAAGATGGTCTTGTCGTCTTGCTTCACTATCCGCTGAATGAAACAACGATGCATAAAGATCTTGGTTACTTCGTAACAGATGTTGAACGGCATGGCCCATTTGTAATGATGGCTGAAGCAATGTCACTGGCTAATGGTGATCCTCGTTACATCGGCTACATGGTCTCAAGTAATTTCAATCGTGGATTTACAAAATATGTTCGTGATTTCAACATGAATTTCCTCGCGTTGCCAGCTGTTCCAAGTGAAGTGATTAGTAGCGCAGCAAATAATGAGGCTGTTGTTGTCAGAGAATATAAAACAGACTCGCACGGAACATGGTACGCAATCATTAATACGAGCATGCAGCCAGTTGAAGCAATCAATATCAATCTATCTGCAAAGGGTACGACGACATTTGCAGCGACAGGCAAGCCAGTCAACCTTCAGGCAAGTGTATTAGAACTGGATTTGTATCCATACCAAGTAGTGTCGATTCACGTTGCGAAATAAAGTTGTTGTCATAGATGCCTGTGATGTAGTTCCTCATGTAAAGTAATGAAAATCTATATCAGTATTTACTTTACATAGTGTTACATGAGTGGGTGTGAAAATTAGTTTGATGTTCTAATGATTTGGTGTTTACTCGTTTACATTGTTTGTTAGAGTAGCAAACCGTTGAACAAATTATCTTGTTGTATAGCAACGTTTTTAATGTAAGGGTGCGTTATGAAAATTGGTCAAGTCGCTGCACAGATGTATACCTGTAGAGAGTTTTTGCAGTCACCAAAAGATATTGCAGGATCACTAAAAAAAATCAAAGCTATTGGCTATCCGGCTGTCCAGATGTCCGGGCAGTGTGCGATTGATGATCATGAGTTGAAAGCCATAATCGAAGATGCTGGCTTGATTTGTTGTGCAACGCATGAATCTCCTCAGATGATTCTCGATGAGCCTGAGAAAGTCGTAGAAAAACTAAACAACCTGAACTGTAAATATACTGCTTATCCATATCCAGCTGAAGTTGATTTTACTTCAGAGGAATCAGTGGGTCAGCTTATTATAAAACTCAATGCTGCAGGTAAAGTTCTTGCCGAAGCAGGTCAGGTTCTTACTTATCACAATCATCATATGGAATTTCGCAAGCTTAACGGTAAGCTGATTCTGGAACGTATTTACGAGGAGACAAATCCGGAATACCTGCAAGGTGAAATCGATTCATACTGGGCTCATTATGGTGGCGGCGTTAATACTGAATGGTGTCGTATTCTGAATAACCGTTTGCCTTTGTTCCATATGAAAGATTTTATGATTACCGATTCGAATGAAATCACTTTCTCTGAAATTGGTAAAGGCAATTTGAATTTCAAAGATATTGTACCTGCAGCAGAAGCCGCTGGATGTGAGTGGTTTATTGTTGAACAGGATACCTGTCCCGGTGACCCATTTGATTCACTTAAGATCAGCTTTGACTATATCGCAGAGAATCTGTGCGATCTTCCAGTCGGTGTATGCTGATTAAGATAAGATTGAAAAATAAAACAGGCGGCTAGCAAATATTTAGCCGCCTGTTTTTTATTTGGCTCGCTTTGTAGATAAATGATCGTTGTTTCCCAATTATTAAATGAATCCCAGGCACCTAAAATCACCACAGCGGGTATTGTGAAAATGACTCCTGTCGCCAATGATTTGGCTGCAGATGCTGCAGTCTGAATAATATTGTTTCCAAAATGTTCGAATTCTTGAGCATCTTTAGTACAGCCATTGAAATAACTGCTGCTGGAATTGATGCAGCAACGGTAAGTCCAGCTTTCAGTCCCAGATAAACATTCGCTGTGCCTAGTACTATACTGAGGATGATCCCAAGAATGATCGCATTGACTGTAATTTCAGTCAGCGACACCGATGCTGGCATATAAGGCTCATCTTGATGGTGGCCACGTTCATGCTTATGCATTGCTATGTCGCGTCTATCCTGTATCGAATGATAAAAATTAGCGATGTTCGCAATGAATCATTAAAATGACGGATGTAGACATGCAACGAACCAGTCATATGCACAAAAATACCGCACCCTCAATCATAATTTCGACCTTGCACCCAGATTGACTTCTGAATTTCCACATTCAAAGCAATTATTTAGTTAATCCAAGCTTGCATATATATTGGTATATCGTGAGATTAGTACAGGTTTACAGCAGGTGATCGCTGCATTTGCAAAAAACCAGATTCTCAATTTTGTTATCAGTTTTACTAGCGATCGAATATGATATCACTATGAGTAAAGGCCCTGATCAACAACCAACAGCACTGCCTGGCAAGGATCTCCCTCGTTACGCAGCTGTCCGTCAAATGCTCCAGGATAAGATCCTCTCGGGTGAATTCCCCTTGGGACATCAAATTCCCACCGAGCTGTCTCTTTGTGCGCAATATAACCTATCACGAAAAACCGTCCATCGTGCGATCAATCAACTCGTCAAAGAGGGTTATCTTATTCGTAAACGTGGGTCTGGGACCTTCGTTAAGTTCAAGCGTTCGCAGCAGCAAAAGAATCTGATCGGCGTACTCGTCTCGCTCAACATTCTTGGCATTGGTGCATACGATCAGATCCTGCAATCCATCAAAGCAACTGCAGAAGAGCAAGGCTTTCAACTTCTCATCGCAGATACGCATCACGATACACGCATCGCTTGCGAAAAAGCTGTTGAACTGAATAAAAGAAAGACTGTCGGGACGATTTTCTTCCCACTGCAGAATCTTGCATGTGAGGATACAAATCTTCAGATCATCAGTACATTGCGTAATGCAGGTCAGCATGTTGTCGTTGCTGATGCTCTAATCAGCGAGTGCAATGACCCTGAAGTTTCATACGTAACTAGTCAGAACCGTCAGGGTGTTTATGAACTAACTCAGTACCTAATCAAAAAAGGCTATAAACGTATAGCTTTCCTCTCCAGTGATCCTTCGTATACAGTATCCGATCGTGAAGCAGGCTTCCGCGCTGCGATGGAAGAAGCAGACTTGGAAATCCCACCTGAATACTTTCTCAAACTCGCATCTTTCCATGCAAAAGAGCAGGGAATTCAAGAAATCCGAGTTTTGCTTGCTATGCGCAAACCACCGGAAGTCGTCATTTGTCTCCACGACTTGATTGCCTTGAACATCATCCGTTACTGCAAAGAGAATAAGATCAAGATCCCAGGGGACATAGCAGTCGCAGGTTTCGACGACCTTGACCACTCAAGTAGCATCAAGCCTTCGCTCACAACAGTTAAGCAGCCACTCAGTACCATTGGTGAGCAAACAGTTGAATTGCTCATCGAAAAAATTAAAGGCAAAAAAGCGCATGCATCTCATATCGAAATGCCGTGTGAATTGATTGTTCGTAAATCAACTTGAAATTAGATTTTTAACTTTATCGCAGCATCGCGAGCAGTTCTTCTCTTGCACCACGATCATCACGGTACAAGCCCCTGCTTGCGATTGTTTGCATGACGGGATTGCACTTCTTCACTCCGCGCATTTTCATGCACATGTGCTCAGCCTCGACCCAAACCAAAACGCCCTTAGGTGACAAATGCTCAACTAATGAATCAGCGATTTGATTTGTTAGCTGTTCTTGTATCTGTGGCCGCTTCGCAAATGCATCCACCAGCCTCGCCAATTTCGACAGACCAACCACATAACCGTCGCCCGGCAAATACGCAATGTGCACCTTGCCAATAAAAGGTAGCAAGTGATGCTCGCATAAACTAAATAGCTCAATATCACGCAACATTACTGGCGAATCTGTTTCCTGCTTGAAGCGACGACTCAATATTTCACCAACATCTTCAGTTCTACCAGACATCAATTCGATCATTGCTTTTGCAACACGGCGAGGCGTATCAGCTAAACCCTCACGCTCAACATCTTCACCCAGCGCAATCAAAAACTGCTGCATCGCATGTTCAGCAGCTTCGAAATCAACGACGACCTGATCTGGCTCAGCAAGATTGCTCTTCGTTTCTAAATCTTCAGGCAAATTACTCGTAATTGGGTTGATCATACTTTCCTCGCTAACTGGCAACACACATCAAGATAACCAGTCATGTTCGACGAACATTCCAATGATTCTAAATAAATACAACTCTGAACTTGGCCCAATATGAAGTGTGGTCACACAAGCACATACTTCAACAAAAACACCATGGAAAAATCAGCCACTCAAAACGTTGCAAGTACATCAATAAATCTAATCAACCATTAGCCAATGGAGCCGATGGGGATTGAACCCACAACCTCTGCATCACAAACACAGCGCTCTGCCTCTTGAGCTACGGTTCCAAAACAACGACAGGCATCCCAGTTGATAATTCGCACGTCTCAGTGCAAACACACTATCCCTCATGTGTTGTGACTATTTTCTCAAACTTAACTCAGTATGGCAAATCAAAAATACGCTTACTTGCTATCCTACCTATCTTTACGTTCGCTCATCCCCATCCTGTTATGCCGTTTCATACGCACCAATAAGCATTTCTCGCTTACGCCCAAACCCCTTCACTTTACTCATTGTATAGCCATGATTCATCAAACCTCGTCTCACAAAACCAGCCGCTGTAAACGTTGCAATGGTCCCCCCTTTAGCAGTTAATTGCCCTATTTTTTCAAAGACATGCTCCGACCACATTCCTTCGTTCTTACTAGGCGAGAACCCATCAAGATACCACGCGTCAGCTTTGAAATTCATATCATCAATTGTCTCATTGATATCGCCGCAAATTAATAGTAATTGAATATCACTATCGGCCTGGATCAAGTGTTTACCTGCTTCCAAATCATTTGGATAGTTTTTCGCAAGTTGTTCACCAAGAGTCCTCAATTCACCAAACATCTCAGCCGCACGCATGATCTCTGTCGCACTAAGTGGATACATTTCAAACGAAATAAACTTGAGTACGGCATTTTGATTCACAGCCTTTTGTTTTTTCGCTTCCAACCACGCACGCCATGTCACAAGAAAATTCAGCCCCGTCCCAAACCCTGTTTCAGCAATTGTAAACTCCTCGCACCCTTCAAACCGTTGCGGTAAATCGTTGCCAGTCAAAAACACATACGTCGTTTCCTTAACTCCGCCTTCAACTGAGTAATAAACATCATCAAACTGTTCACTACGCAGCGTTCCATCATTACCCCACGATAGTCTTGGTTTACCAATCTTGCTCATATCTACATCATAGCTCCTCACAAGCCAATAAAAAAACGCCCAGTCAGACTGAGCGTTTTTGAATCATCATTAACTAAGCCTATTGAACACTGATCTCAAACTTCGCTGCAGGCAAAACAAACGGCTCAGCATTCTCAAGCATCTTCAAGATATTCTCGAATCTGCCAACACTGTCCTTCAATCCACCTTCACGGTTGCGGCTCAACCAACTCTCACTGTAAGGCTTAATGTATGCACGCAACTCTTCAGCCAATTCCTTACGCTTCGCTTCACTCAGCAAATCATACGAAGCAACATCCTCTTCAATACGTGCTTTATTCAAGTGCGTTGAAATCTGAATCAACTTCGCACCAAGCTTCATTTCATTCACAATCTGAGCAGCATCAGTACGCTTCATCTTCGCGCCATCAAGCATATCGATTACTTCTTGCATGATCTGCTCAGCTTCGCCAAGATTTTCTACAGTAATCGGCCCAATGTTAAACCAAGGCATTTTGAATGTATTATCACCAAGGTACTTATTCTCAAGACGCTGCATCAACCAACCCAATGAGTTCTTGCTCACTTTCGATGTCTGTACTGGCACGCGACCAGCTTTTAATACAGCCTCACCAACAACACCTGCTTCATCCATGAATACATGTGTATCAAGCGCCTTCGCTACGTCTAACTTCTCGTTAGACTCAAGTGACCAGCTAACCGCTGCACCGTACAGATAACCTGGATAACTGATATCCAATGGCTGCCAGTGACCATTGTCACCCCAGTCAGTATTCAAGAAACCAATCGCGCCATTCAACTTACCGTAGTAAGCAGCATTACGCTGATTCGCGAGTGTATTTTCGGTACGACCCATCACTGCAAGGAACGAGCATGTACTCGGGCACACGTAGAACGGCTTGCCCGATTCGCCCAGAATCTTACATTCCTTTTCAAACGGATGGTCATCCTCATAACCCCAGTTCATCGCCACGATATTATCAGGCAACTCGCTCACCAACTCAGGATAGTGCAGCAGAATGTCAGCCCAGAACTGAACCTTCTTGCCATACTTATTCGCTGCAAGATCATGCACCTTCAATAAGTAGTCAAGATAAACGCGGCCTTTCCCCTTCTCCGCACACAATTCTTTCGTTCTAACCTTACCAAGGTCAAAAGTCTCATCCATACCAATGTTGAACGTATCGCTGCTGAAGCTTGGCAACAATTTGCTGCACATATCATCAATCAAAGCAATCGCGCGATCATCCGTTGGGCATAAACTCACAGGGTTTGGTACCCACCATGGCTCTTTCAACTCATCACGCCAGAAACCATCAGGTGCCTCAGCATACTGACGATACGGCTCATGCTTACACCAACGTTCCATGTGGCCAAACGTATTTTGGTTAGGCACGAGATCAATAAAGAAATCATTGCACCAGCCATCAAGCACTTTGCATTGTTCTGGAGTCATCGGCGAAGCCTCTTCCCAAACAACCTCATGGCCTTCATACGCATATGTGTGTTCCATGTACAACTGAACTTCATTTATCTTCAGCTCAGCGAACATTTCCATCAACATACGCAATGTTTCCATCGTCGGAACCTTGTCACGACTAATGTCCATCATCACGCCACGATGCTTAAAGTCTGGATAGTCACTCACCTTCATACAAGGCAAGCCGCCTTTAGCCTGACGTGCGATTTGCTTCACAGTCATCAGACCATAAAACACACCCGCTTCATCAGCGCCAATAATTTCAATGCCATCACCACTTATTTCAAGTGTATAGCCTTGTTCTTCTAACACGCGATTAGCATCAACCGACAACGCAATCTTCACCGCATCATTCGCTTGATCACAAACTGGTGCAATCGCGTCAAAAGCAACAGCTTTTACACGTGCTGCAAAATCGTCACTAAGACCATTACACGTTACATTCAGTTGGCTACCGACTTTCAGCAGTCCTTCAGTAACGGCCATCTCTCTTGGTTGAGGAGCAAGTATCAATGTGCATTCCTTTGAATTTCGCAGCCTCTAAGCTACGCATAATCAACTAATAAGAGCCGCGTCTATGCGCGGCATCACCCGTTTAAACTTGACCCACACTGAACCTTCACCCAATCAACGTCATCCCCCACCTTTTTATATTCTTTATTGTGGTCGCCCAATGATCGGATGCAGCTTATTGTCATTGGCTTCAAGCAATGCTCTCGCTTCATCCGCACTCACGTCTTTCTTACTCATGATCAACGCGACCTTCACGTGCCCATCAGCTTCATTTAAAAGCTTCGCAGCTCCTGCACGATCAAGTTCCGTCTGGCCCATCAGCATACGTGTCGCACGGTCAACTAACTTCACGTTAGTCGCTT
This sequence comes from Planctomycetota bacterium, assembly GCA_016350165.1. Taxonomy (GTDB): domain Bacteria; phylum Planctomycetota; class Phycisphaerae; order Phycisphaerales; family Phycisphaeraceae; genus Poriferisphaera. Next base: position 3,219,455 of record CP066225.1, read on the forward strand.
TCACGTCCACCATCAGGTTCCCCCAAACCTTACCTAGTTTCGTCATCGTGATCGTCGTGATCATATTGAGCGCAAGCTTCGTAGCCGTGCCTGACTTCATACGTGTTGAACCAGTCACAACCTCAGGGCCGACTATCAATTCAATCTTATGATCAACTGTCGCAGGGAACTTCGCTTCAATCGCATCAAGCTCAACACAGCTAACAAACGTTGTCACACCGCCACGCTTCTGAACATATTCCAACGCACCCCATACGTAAGGCGTCGTTCCCCCCGCGGCTATACCAACCATCACATCATTTTCGTTGATCCCCAACCCATCCAAGACCTCATAAGACCCCTCGTAAACATCTTCTTTGCTTTCGCTACTTTTACGCAACGCACCATCGCCGCCAGCAATGATTCCGACAACCATACTCGGATCAGCCTGGAACGTTGGCGGTATTTCACTTGCATCCAGCACGCCCAATCGCCCACTCGTGCCTGCACCGATATACATGATGCGGCCACCCTTTTTCATTCGCTCAACAATCGCATCAACCAAACCAGCAATCGCTGGTACCGCCTTCTCGACAGCATCTGCAATCTTGCGATCCTCATCGTTCATCACACGAAGCATCCCCTCGGTCGTCAGCGTATCCAATTCACACGACGCCTCCAGACGCTTCTCTGTTGTTAGATGTCCCCGGTCCTCATACTGTTCCGCATTATTCACTAACTGACTCACGCGTTGTCGCCTTACGTCTTGATGCCTGATGAATTCGAATCTCAGTCTCGCTCATTCCCTCATGTCTCATGCGGGTTCGCAAGTACTTTGCCTGTGCCACACTCGCCGCTCCAATGCTCGCCGCAAACGGACTGCTTTCCGCTCGCTCAACGACCCATTGCTCCGGTGCTGCCGGCGTCAGATCATCTGCAATCATCGTACGCAACTGCAGCAACGCAGGCTCAAATACTAACGACATTCCGCCCATCAAATAAATATAGTTCGGACGATATATCGCCAGTAAAATTCTGATACCCCTCGCCAAACCACCTATCGCAACCTGCATCCGATCATGATCTAAACTCTCAGCCGGATCGTCAATCGGCACACCAGCTTCCCTCAGCATATTCGCACCAACATACGCTTCCAGTGAACCTCGCCCACTGCCCGCAATCATTGGTGCATCCTCTTCGCCACCAGACACATCCAAGTGCCCAAAGTGTCCCGGCGTACCGCGTGTAATCACCAGCGGTATCCCATCATCCAGTACTGCACCACCAAGCCCAGTCCCCATCGATAAGTATATCGCTCGCCCTGATACCGGATTCCTTTGATGTTCGCACAACGCTGCACTCAGTGCATCCGTCAATGCTAACACCTCAGCCTTCACACCCAACACTGTTGGTAACCACTCACCAATCTTCATCCCCTTCATCGCTGGAATATTCGATGCATGTTCCAGCACACCATCCGCATTCACAGGACCCGCCAACGAAACACCAATCGCATTGATTTCGTCTCGCTCGATCTGACGCTCTCCCATCCCCAAAACTTCATCCAGCAAATCAGACAATTCAGCAGCTAATTCACCAAGCGATGGCTGCTTGCGATACGGTCCTCGCAAAACCACCTCATCCTCGCCGCACAGCAACGAAATCTTCGTCGCGCTGCCGCCGATATCAATTCCCACTGAAATGGCATCTTTCATCTCTATCATGACGCATGGGCATCTGCTTCTTGCATATTCACTGTCAACTGTGATTGACTCCGTCTCCAACGCCTCGCGCCAAACTACGTGTCGATCCTCCCTTAACAGGTCAGATATGCCTTATGTCTCCCCCGAAGCTTCTGCCATTACTCCTCAATCTATCAGCGTCTATATCGGGTCACTTTTACTTCTTCATCAATTCCTTTTTAAAACCCGACTCCACACCGTGTTCTATTAGGCTACCCACCCCCAATATTCAGAATAACTGGGACAAACCGTTAAGTCTGACCCAGTCTAATTTGTTTAGTCTTAAACCTTTGCAGCAACCTTAGCAGCCTTCTTCGCAGCCTTCTCTTCAATCTCTAGCTGCTTCTTCTCTGCCTGATCTCTCACGAGATTCTCTGGGCTCTTACCCAAAGCACAGATCGTAAACGTAATCGGCGTCGCAATCAGCATCCAGTAAGGCCACTGAATCACATGACGTTCCAGCCAAGCCGACCAATCATCTGGTGTCGTATCAACAAATCCGCTGAGCAAAGCATTCCAGAATGAACCATCGATGGAGAACGCCATGCCATTTTCAAGCCACCACCAAACAGTTGCAGAGTTGTTCAATGTAAACACAAGTGTTGCACCAACAACCATCGCAGCAATCGCACTTACAGAATTACCACGTTTCTTGGTAAGTACTGCAACGAGGAACACGCCCAGCAAACCAGCATATGGGTATGACATCACGCCCAATGCGAAGGAGAGCAGGTCGGTAAACGTTCTTGCAAGGTAGATCGAAAGAACACCAAATACCGTCAGCATTACACCGACGATCGCAACCATGATGCGTGAGAAGAACAACGTCTGTTTAGGAGTAAGTTTGTAACCCAGTTTTTCAGCTACTGGAGCAATGATGTCAGTCACTGCTGTTGATGACATTGAGTTCACCGCACTGTCATATGTACTCATCGCCGCAGCCAGTAAGCCGGCAACAGCCAAGCCAGCGACAATCGTTGGCATCTCATTCTTCATGAACATTGGGAACACGAAGCCAGAAGTTTCCTTCGAAAGAATCTCAGCAGGAGCCATGATGTCAGGTCGTGCATAATAGAACGACAGCAACAAGCCAACGATCACGAACAGGAACACAACTGGGATGCTGAACAGAATCGCGCTGACCATACCCCAACTTGCTCTCGCAGGTGACTTCGTCGTCATCGTACGCTGAACCATATCTTGGTCAACACCATAACTCGCCATCGTGCCTAAAATCGAAGCCAATGCCGCGATAAAAGTAAACATCTTCCAGTATTCAAAACCGCTAACCTTGCTCCAACCCCAGTCCCAAAGGTTGAGTTTATTCTTGGTGAATGCAGTACCGTCATCGTTCATCTTCTGAACCAGTACTGTTTCCTTAACGCTTTCGCTCAAGCCATCGTTAACCGCACCGGTATCTTCCACCGCCTCATCAGTCGCCGCCCCGCTTTCAACCTGCTTTACCTCAAACACTTTCGCTTGAGTCAGTTCTTTCATCACATCTGTATCAGCAGGCAAGCTTGTGTAGATCCATACAATCGCGAAGATCACAGCACCTGTCATCACGAAGAACTGGATCACGTCCGTCCAGATCACCGCTGTAATACCACCAAAAGCAACATAAACCACACCAATAATCCCAAGGATAATCAGTGTGAAGATCATGAACATGTCCTGCTCGAGGAATCGTTGCATGAACGTCATGTTCTCAGTTTCAGGATTCAGGAACCGCTCGCCAAAGATCAACAGTGCAAACGGAATACCCACCATGTAAAAGCGTGAACCTGATGAAAGCAAACGTCCAAAGAAGAACGTAATACTCGCAGCAATCTTCGCTCCACTACCCATTCGCTGCCCAAGGTAACCGTAAATCGTCACAGTACCCGCTTTATAGAACGCAGGAATCAGCATCCATGCCACCAAAATCGCAGCAATAATCCCGCCGATATTCAAAATCATGTAACTGATGTCACCATTAAACGTACTCTGTGGCACACCAATAAAGGTCGCCGCACTCAAAGCCGTTGCAAGCACCGAAATACTCGCCGCCCACGTCGGAATCTTTCGGCCGCCTAAAAAATACGTCTCTTCGTCTTTCTGACCTTTTGAAGCAAATAGACCCACCACGATCATGACCGCCATGTAGCCAGCGATCACGAGCCAGTCCAATGCACCAAATGCTGCAAGTGTGTACGTCATCAGTTCATCCAGAATATGTTGTTGTTAAACATGCCCGACAGATGGTAGACCTCGTGTTCAACCTCCTCAGCAGCACTCACGTGCGACTTCAAAGATCCTCACTAATCCTCTCATGCATCAAGCCTCAATTGTCAATTTCACACTTCCCACACATCAACACAAGCGTGATATCTCAATCTGCATTTCCCAAACCATCCACCCTCTCAACGCCGCATGACCCCAATATTCACTCAATCCTTCTTTATCAATGCAGCATCCCCTGGCACGTCCAAGCAGCATTTTCACACCACTTATCACGCCGAATTTTACCCAGAATAACAACCTTCAGCGTTGTATGCGCACGATCCGTCAGATTAAACGAATTATTATATAATATACCGTATTTTGGCCATCACCGTCAACGGAAACTTGCCCCCTTTACCCCGCCTGATCCCCACCTTCCGCCTCTTTGATTTATCTGCTCGCAACAGATTCATAACCCCTTATAAACAAACATCTAAAGTAAAAAAGCCCTATCTGAAAAGACAGGGCTTCTTGCTTCGTTTTCATTCTTTATTACGTAGGTGAACCTGACGATTTTCTGATCACCAGTTCGGGCTGCAAAATCTGCGGATGCAACTTGTGATCCTTATTTACCATATGCTCTCGCAGCGTCATCACAGCATTGTAGCCAATATCAACCAAAGGCTGCCTCAGTGTCGTCAGCGGAGGACTCAAGTGAGCTGCACTCGCAGGATCATCAACACCAACAACCGAAATATCCTCAGGAATACGCAAACCAACCGTTGAGATCGCATCATACGTGTCCAGCGACAAGAAGTAACCACCTGCAAATACAGCCGTTGGCCGATTCGCAGCATTCAGTACACGTGTCAGCTTCATTTTGTCCTGCGCCAGCAAATGCCAGCTGCTCGCCTGAACCACAACACGATTTTCCTCAGGCACCATCAGCTCATCACACACCTGCTTGAAACCTTCAACACGTTCTGTACTCGTACTCAGGTCCTTCGCACCAACAACCAGGCAGAATCGTCTGTGGCCTAGACCATGCAAATGCCTGATCGCCTGTTGTGCCAGATTCGCATTATCCACGTCAAGATAAGGCACTTCGTCGTTCGGAGCCTTCGTACCAACAACCAGCACTGGCTGATTCCTGTTGGCCTTCGTCATATACTCCGCTAGCTCAGGTTGAGTCGGATTCACCAGCAAATGACCATCACAATCAATACGTGGATCATTCTCGAAATGCATCATGTTTAAATCAATCGCATTCTCATGCGACGCCTGACGCATACCCTCAAGAATCTGACTGTGATAAATATCCGCAACCGATGCTTCCTTACGAATCACCAGCCCGAATCTGAATTCTCTTGTTTTGCTCTTTCGATCTTCAACCACAAACGTCCCACGGCCCTGCGTTCGCTCTAAATAACCAACATTCACTAAGTCCTGCAACGCTCTGTGCACCGTCACTAACGACACGCTCAGTTGACGACTCAGTTCCTTCGTACTTGGCATTCGAGCGCCCGGATGGAAATGACCAGTTTCAATCGCACTGACCACCGTTTCCTTCACCACCTCGTATAGCGGGCATCCAGCCTTCGGCTCAATTGGCTTCAATGTATTTGTATTTGGTGTGCTAGATGTCGTCATGGAAATCCTTAATCTGATCGGACGTCTTCGTTTTTCTTACGTCACAGGCCCCGATTCGCCCCGTTTGTAATCCACTGTTCCTGACTTCTAAGCGCAGATATTATATACGGTTAGAACGATTTGCGTTCCCACTCTTCGCCCGTGTCCCAATGTGCTCATTATTCTAACCACACCCTGGACCGAATACCTGTGGTAAAAACCTACCACAATCATAACAAGTATCCCCGAATTGGGATGGCTAAGCAATATAAATCTACAACATGTCCGGATTCAATCACCTCTAACGACAACCTCTATTGGCTCACATTTCAAACTACCGCTGCCCACATCAAGACTATCGTGACATCTGCCAGTATATACGCATTATCATTTCTTTTCACTTCCGGTACGAAATTCGTACATGTTGTAATCGCAGCAATATCATCTGTTATGTTAATAATTTGTTGTGGCTTTTACTTGGTTTCTACGTATTGGCCCCTATAATTACCCATCAACTTCCCCCTTAAACCCTCATATATGTACTCCTAACCCTCCTCCCGGTTGAGCAGATGATTAGCCTCTTCGAGGGGGCTGTGCGGTTTCTTGTTTTCCACACGATTAACCTCACCCCACCTTCGGATAACAACACAGGTCAAACAATTTATGTTCACCTCAGTCGATCGTTGCATCGCGTCTATCGGTACCTTCGCGCGCCCCATGCGCCGCTTGCTCACGATCCTCACGCTTCTCATAATCACAATCTCTCTCACAGGCTGCATCCAGGCCATCATCGCCGATGAAATGCTCAAAGCGCCTAACCCCGATGCTTCATCGTTCACCATCAAAGTCAAAAACGGGCAGGATGTCTCCACCGACCTCCCATTTATCTTCGATGAAGCCTACACCATCGAAGTCGGCCCGCCCTCAGCACTCCTGACATACTTCGTCATCGAACCAAAACCCAACTATTACTACATCCACGCCGATTTCTCGCTCCACTCAGACAAAGACTGGCTCAAAGCTGTTGACCAAAACGAGTCAGGCCCCATCGCTACAAACGCACGCACAATCTCAATGTCCAAAATCCAGCACCAGCTTTGCATGGCCATCGCTCACCCCGCCATGAGTGAACAAAAAGAATCAAAACGCATCGTTCAACCACGTGGCACCGTCATTCTCATGCAGGGTCACTCTGGTTACACGCGTAAAGAACCATACCTTTGGCCACTTGCCGCCGTCCTCGCTAACAACGGCTACCGCGTCATCATGCCCGACCTTCGTGGACAAGGTGACTCAACAGGCGAGCAAATCTCCTACGGCAAGTATGAAGCAAATGACCTCAAACAACTCGTCGATGATCTCGAATACCGCAACCTCCTCGATGGCAACCTTGCCATCATGGGGCACTCCTATGGCTCCATGATGTCTATCTTCGCTGCCGCTAACGACCCACGCATCTCCGCCATTATCTCAATCTCCCCTCATAACCGCATGATCGATCCAACCGCAGCCATGAACATCGCACGCATTTTCCACCCCGACATCTACGACACCATCGAATCTCTCGGCGGTGCAGAACTCCTGCAAACTGGTATCCGCGAAGCCGCATCACGCATCAAAGTCGATCCAAATACTTTCTCGCCAGCGCAGCAACTCAAAAAAATCAAAACGCCACTCCTCCTCCTTCATGGCACTGAAGACCAGATTTGCCCAACCTACGCATCAGCAGAAATCATGGCCGCACGCCCCAAATACACACGCCGTATTCTATTCCCAACGGACGATCACTGGTCACTCCTCTATCGTCAATCACTTTGGCAATCAGTCATCACATTCCTTGATTCAAACCTCACGCCAGATCAACCACCACGCATCCACGCAATCGAAGGCGTTCACTACAAGCCCATGCAAAATGTGCCACCATTACCAAACATCGTGAAAGCAAACGACTCTCGCGATGAAAACCTAACCATCAATTAGAACATTATGTTACTACTATTATTACTAATACAAATATACTTGCTTTATAGACGTAAAAACTCACCACTAAGAACCCGCATCATCCCACGTCTCAAGAAACAGATCGTCGCGATCTGGTTACCAAGCACTTGAAAATAAAAAGCCCTGCTCGCAAGAGCAGGGCTCACTAATTTCGCGGACATTACATTGCGCAATGTCATGCAACTCTAATCAATGATTAGTTATTCAAGCCATTACGCTTGATCGGAAGCTGCTTCGCTTCAACTTCTTTACCCTCAGCAGCAATCTTGAAACCGTAACGCTGCGGGTAGTTTGAGTGCTTAAACATATTGATGTGGTGTACGTTCACTTCATGCTTTTCACCCTCAGCCAAATCAGCTGTCGCGATTTTCGCGACAAGCTCTTTGGTCTTTGAGTCGTAAGCAACGTATGCACGTTTGCCATCAACAGTCACGTTCACTGATGAACTGATCGTGCGCTCCTTGTCGTGGCCCCACCATTTTTCACCAGAACCATCAACAAGCTTTGTCTTGATCACAAGCTCTGAACCTTCAACCTTCACAACAGGTGCGCTCTGAGTTGGGCGGCCGCCATACGCGTACTCAACCAAACCCTTATAGATCGCATACGCTTCACGGAAGTTATACTCCGCATCACGCAGACGCTGTTCTTCATCAGGATTCGTATGGAACGTGCTTTCGCAGAGGAATGCAGGAACAGTCGCCATCTTCAAGACGCCGAAACCGCTCGCATACATCTGCTGATCGTTCATCAAAGGATTTGTCTTGCCAACCTGTGTTCGCAGTGCCCAACCAATTTCATGAGCAACATACTTCGCAGGATCAAGATCTGGCTCAGACCACTTCACAGGACCATGGAACCAGACAGTCGTATAGTTCGCACTTGGTGCAGCAGCATTGTGGTGCAATGAAATAAACAGGTCAGCACCAACACCACCATCACGTTTACGCACGATCGTGTTCGCAACTTCAGCACGTGCCGTCAAACCCATGTCGTATGAATCGTCTGCACGAGTTAATTTCACCTGCGCACCACTGTTTTCCAGAAGTGCCTTCAGAATCAAACCAACACGAAGGTTGATTGCTGCCTCGCGAACGCCTGTCGGACCACGCTTCCAATTTTTCTTATGAGCATCACCGCCATGACCCGGGTCCAAGACAATCGTCCAGTCCTTCAGGTATTTCTCTGCACGGTGCACTGGGAAGTCAAAACCTTCACCCCAGCCGTACCATTCATCGCGGCTATTCTCGATGTACGACAGAATTTCTTCCACCGGCATCGGTTCGCCTTTCGCCACGCGATCAAGGAACAACTCTTCCTTCGTCGGTGCTTTCACTTCAACAATCTTCTCTTGCACTTCAACAGTTTGGCAGCCGCCAAAAACCATTGCAGCTGACAGCATCGCGCAAGCCATGCTTCCTTTGATCATCCGATTCATCGATCGCTCCAATTCTGTGTGATCATTTCATACACCCCTCCCACCCAGTTAGTCGTCCCACGCGTACACAAATACAGCACGCCCCATCAATCCCCCTTATTCAGCTTCAAATAGCTATAAGCTAATATAAGACTTGTCCCAATACTTATGCAAGTGTTATATTCATCCCCATGAAACAAACTTTCTCTATTTTCCTTATCCTGACTATCCTCACCACCCTCGGCTGCACCGCAACCACACCTTCCCTCACCACAAAATCCACCGTCATTCATCGCAATGATGAAATCCTCGGCCACTCAGTCGAAAATCGACCCATCTCAGCAACCACATTCACAGATACTGCCTCATCTAATCCCGAAACAGTACTACTTGTCTGCGGCATCCACGGCAACGAAGCCGCCGCAACCCCATCATTCTGGCAGCTCATCACCTTCATCGAGGAAAATTCAACCCTCGTCGAAAACAAATCCGTTATCATCGTTCCAGCCCTCAACCCCGACGGCATCCACAAAAAACAACGCCACAACGCTCATGGCATCGATTTAAACCGGAATTTTGGAGCAAACAACCGCAAGAATTCGAATCGATATGGTAGAGAAGCTCTTTCAGAACCTGAATCACAAATACTCCACGAACTCATCCTCAAAACCAAGCCTGATCGCATTGTCATGATGCACCAACCTCTCAAGTGCATCGATTACGACGGCCCCGCTAAAGAACTCGCCGAACACATGGCCAAATTCACCTCACTCCCCGTCAAAAAACTCGGCTCACGCCCCGGCTCACTTGGCTCATGGGCAGGCAACGACCTCAACATCCCAATCATCACTTTCGAGCTTCACCGCGACGCAAACTCCCAACCGCCAAACGTTATTTGGGAACGCTACATCAACGCAATCGTCGCTTCAATCACATTCCCACAAGACCCTCAAATCCTTCCCGTAGCAAAATAATCGTTCTTTAACTCCCGCAAACCATGTAAACTTAGTCGCTTACATACAGCAAAACGACGACTTCCAACACGATCCTCCAAGGGTAACAAACTATGCCAAGCAACTTCATACGAAAATTCAACCTCCTCGCCCTCACAGCACTCTTTGTCCTCACTTCATCCCTCACCGCTCAATCCATCCCAAGCGAGCAGGCCAAAGAAAACCTCGACAAGATCTTCAACCAGGAAAAATTCTCCAACGCCTTCTGGGGTGTCTCAGTCGAGACTCTCGATGGCAAGGTCATCTACGAACGCAATGCCAAAAAGCAGTTCACCCCAGCTTCAAATATGAAGCTCTTCACCACCGCCGCTGCGCTCGACACCCTCGGCCCTGACTTCCGCTACGAAACCAAAGTCGATGCCGTCGGCTCAATTCGTAACGGCTCGCTCAACGGTGACCTCGTCATCGTCGGATCAGGCGACCCTTCACTCGGCGGGTGGCACCCAGACGGCAACACCGAATCAGACGCACTACTCAAAGAATGGGTCCGTCAGATCAAAGAAGCTGGCATCACTAAAATCTATGGCCGCGTCATCGGTGACCCACGCATCCTCCCCAAAGAGTACTACATGAAAGATTGGGTTCTCGGCGACATCCCATATTGGTACGCCGCTGGCTCCTCAGGCCTCAACATCGAAGAAAACGTCGTCCGCGTTTACATCTCCCCCGGCAAGAAAATCGGCGACAAACCTGTTCTCCGTTTAGTCCCTGACACCGACTTCATCAAAATCATCAACAACGGCAAAACCGTCAAAGCAGGTCAACCTACCAACGCAGACATCATTTGGCGTGACCCAGAATCCAACGTCGCATACTTCGCAGGCAACGTCGCTCTCGACAAAAAAGAATACCGCGAACGTGCATCCATCTGGAACTCACCTGAATACACCGCTTACCTCTTCAAAACCGCTCTCGAAAAAGAAGGCATCACCATTCAAGGTAAAGCCGTCAACATTCGTGACCTCAAAGAATCTGAAATCGAAGGCATCGATAACGCTTCAAAACGTCAGACGATCATCAACCACGTTTCACCTTCACTCAGTGAACTCGCAGCAGCTGTCAACAAACCTTCACACAACCTCTACGCTGACCTCCTCGGCCGCACCCTCTCAATCAAAACCGGTGGCCGCGGTACCTTCAGCGCATCAGCCGATGCAGTCAACGAATGGTTCAAATCAATCGACGCACCAAACGCTGACAACCTCATCATCTACGACGGCTCAGGCCTCTCATCTTCAAATAACTACCAACCACGCCACATGACTCACCTCCTCAAATACATGGCTACAAAATCAAAAGCCAAAACAGCATTCATCGAATCCCTCCCAATCGCAGGTGTCGATGGCTCACTACGTCGTCGTATGACCAAAACACCAGCCGTCGGCAAAGTTCGTGGCAAAACCGGTTACATCTCATTCGCACGTACACTCGCTGGCTACATCGAATCCGAAACCGGCGAGCCATACGTCTACACATTCATGTGTAACAACTACACAATCCCAACGCGTGAAGTTAACGCAGCTCAAGATGAAGCATGCCTCTACCTCTTCGATCCAGAAGGTAAGCACAAAAAAGCTGAAAAAACAGAGAAAAAATAAAACGCTATTAATTAGTTAGACAAAAAACGCTCGCCTTTACGGTGAGCGTTTTTTTTATTTATTCATTTTCCCAACCCCCACCATCAATCATTCTTCCGTCTTATCTTTCTGCCTAAGATGCGCCTTTACTTCTTCATAAATTGCATTCCCCTTCAATCCTTTTGCAACGATTTTCCCATCAGGGTCTATTAACCAGATAGACGGGATCGTATCCACCTCATACAACTTTCTGACTTCACTATTTTTCCATAACCCAATATACCCTTGCTTCCAACCCGATCCATTCATATTCGCATGATCTCTCGCCTCTTCTCGTTTCTCATCAAGCGATAAACTGATCACAACGAAATCATCACGATCCCCAAATTCCTCCCACGTCTTCTTAATCATCGGCTCCGCTTCCTCAATACAATGCCAACACCACGTCGCCCAAAAGTCCACCAAAACATACTTCCCTGCATAGTCCGACAACCGTATCTTCTCACCAACCTCCATTAAATCCTCAGCCTCGAAATCAGGCGCATAATTCCCAACACGATACGTCGCCGTTAACTCTTTCTTCTTACGTTCCTCCGCACGCTTCGCCGCATTCTTCTTCGCCTCCGCTTCACGCATCGCCTCCCAAACCGCTGACGGAAGAATCTTCTTCACACCATCATCACCCATCACAACACGCATGTGATCGTTCTTTACTTCATCACGTATAAACGTTTTGACAGGCCAATCAATCTTAAATACATCATCACCTACCTCAACATTAGCCTCTATATTTTCAGCAAAAAATGATTCTAACTCCCGCATCTTCTCATTGCGAGTGTCATAAGTCTTGCTCGTCACCGCCCAAGGCAAATAGATTCCTTTATCCACCTCCTTGATTTCTTCAATCTCCTCCAACTTATAAAGCTTCTCATTGACATGCACGATCTTACGCACCATCGCCCATCCTCTCGCAGGCTCAAAATACATCTGCTCCTCATAGTGATAATCATCATGTTTCGCGCCAAGCGTATGCCGAATAAACTTACGTGTGCCAATCTCTAACTCATCAATAGACCGGTACATATTATCTTCAAGCTTTTTATACTCAGCCATCCGATCGCTTAACTTTTTATCCTCAACATCCCAACCATAAATCGTATGTTCCCATCCACCAATCGCTCGATCAAATTGATACGGATCTCGCTGCTCGATCAATCCATCTTTTCTCTCCGCAGGATCATGCGATGCCCCGCCCAACGTCGTTAAATATCGCACAACATCCCCGTCATAAGTCATGACTCCCGCTTCAATCGAAAACGGGCCAGCCCCATTCCGCCAAGGCGTTAACTGTTTCTCAATCTCCATTCTGCCGCGACGTTTTCCATCATTGAAAAACAAAATCGTGTAATGATCCTCGCTCTCATAATCATATTGCTTCGTTTCAAAATCCCCTTGCTTAATAAACCGCTTCCCCTTTATCCGCACATTCTTCACCAGCCCCTCGCGCTTCTTAATCTCCACATACAACTTCTTAAACTTCATCACATCTTTCTTCACCACCGCTTCCAGCTCACCATCCTCAACCTGTCGCAATAGCTCAGAAGCGCTCATTGCTTCTTGCTTCTCACTCGCTATCTGCTCATCTTTAGCCCCATCCGCCCATCCCAATTCACCCATGCCAAACCCACCCAAGAACATCGCACTAACCAAAACGCCAATCCGGAATTTCATCTTCATCTCATTCACTTTCATCGTTGTCCAATACGAACCAATGACTCACATAAATATAGACGTTCAACCCCACCTCTTTTTTCATGAGCCACTAAGAATTCTTCCAGTTCACCAACAGCCGGCGAGCCCCACTCGCCGTGCTCATTACCTTGCACCTCCTCATCGCATTTTCATTTCGACCGACTGTTCAAACAATAAGCCGAATTTCATATACAGCATAAACCACCCCGAAAGCGCGCATATTCGCGCCTCTGCGTCACAGAGTCCGCGCTCAAAACAGCCCAATTCTTCTCATTTCCTGCTCGTTTCGCATTAAAACTCGCTCAAACCGCGCCGTTTTTGGCCACTTTCAGCAGCCCAAAATCACCTCAACACCGCATTCATGCGCGCAAACGCGCCGCGCCGTCGCAACCCATTCTCAGCTACACCCTCATTTCCGCCGCACCGCGCGCACAGCAATCGAACACACCTCAACAAATCCGCGCGCACGATCACAACAACTTTCCAATAAATATTTTCACACAATATCTCACCCAAAATTGCAGACGTGCAAACCGAAATTAGTGATAATGGCTGAAACATCCTCCATCGCTATCCGTCTATTTATACGGTGGCAGGATATATGGCACCATCTATTACGATTCAACGTAAATAGTGTCAACAAAAAGACATGCAATCAATCAGGATATCACCATGAGCAATCAGCATGATGATCTTAGAAATACACGGGGTGTGGTCAGCTCAGTCAAAGGACGTATGAGCTTAATCTCAGTCGCACGCATGAGTTATATCTTCTGGATTTGGCTCGCGCTCGTCTGCGTCATCCTCATTACCATCAGCAAAACCACCGGTTGGATGGCGGAATACATCAGCTACTGGATGGGTGCCGCAATGGTCCTCGCTTTTGCCGCCCTCGCCATCGGTTTAGGCCTCCTATTCCATGGCCGCATCGATGATCGTAACAGCGCTAAAAAAATTGATAACCACATGGGCACCAAGGACTTATTCCTCACCGCCCATGAACTCAGCGAAAAGCAGAAGCAGCAGAAAGACAACCGCGTCTTCGCATTCTTCCCTCTCGTCGTCAAAGATGCAGAGATGAGTGCAAACGAAGTTCGCGCCGATCAGGTCGTCCCGCTCGATCCATGGAACAAGAGCGTCAAGTCAGGCTTCATGGGCTGTGCCCTCGTCCTCGCTGTCGCCTTAGTCCCGCAGTTCGACCTCCTTGGTGAGCAAGCAATTACAGAAAAAGTTGCGCAGCAGGAAAAAGAACTCAAACAGGAAGTCAAAAAAGCAGAACGCCGTGAACGCGAGCTCGCTCAAAAGAAACTCGAAGACGCACTCAGTGAATCAACCCTCGCAAAACTGCAGGCCCTTCAGATCGACCTCGAAGGCCTAAAACCCTCTGAACGCGAGAAAAACCGCCAAAAGATCGCAAAACACCAAGCCGTTCTCGATCAGGAATGGAAAGAGCTCAAAAAAGCCAACGCCAAATCACTCCGCAACAGCGGCAAACACTTCGGCGGCAAAATGAACAAAGAAATGGCCGCCATGCTCAAAGAGCTCGACAACGGCAACGCCGCTCCAGTCGAAGCTGAATTCGAGAAAATGGCCAACCTCGCCAAACAAATACAAAGCGAAAAAGACCCAATCCAGCAACAGAAAATGAAAGATGATCTGAAGAAAAAGATCACACAAATGAGCATGGTCATGAAGCGCAGCGGCAGCAACACCGCCCCAATCCAAAAAGCGCTCCAAAAAGCCATGAACAATATCAACCAATCCGACAAGCCCGGCATGCAAAATTCTGCCATGCAGGCGCTCGCAAAACAACTTGGTCTAAGTGCCCGTGAAACCAAGGCTTTACAACAGCGCATGAACGATATGAATGCCATCAAACAGGCCATGAAAACCGCACAACTTGCGCAACAGGCGAACCAAAAACAAAACCTCAACGGCCAACAAATGGCCCAGCAATCAAAAGCCAACCAACAAACCCAAAAACAAGGCGCACAAGGTCAAAAGCAAGGCCAAAAACAGGGCCAGCAGGGTCAGCAACAAGGTCAAAAACAAGCTTCATCTCAGCAGCAACAGGGCCAAAAACAAGGTCAAGGACAGAAGCAAGGTCAGGGTCAAAGCCAAGGTCAGAGCCAAAGCCAAGCGAGTGCTAAAAGCGGTTCGGGGCAGGGACAAAAATCGGGTCAAAGTGGTAGTAGTGGTGGAAGTAAGCCGGGTAATAGCAGGAGCATAAGTAACGGAAGCAAGAGTGCGGCGCAGTGTCAGGCGGCGCTGAAAAATTATGCGAAGTGGTACCACGATCAGTTGAAATTCTCGAACTGTAAATCGTGTGGCGGTTCAGGTTGTTCATCATGCGGCGGATCAGGTTCAGGTGGGGGTATGAAGGGGCCGGGCCGCGGCGCAGGCGGGCTTGCACCGAAGGACCCGACTGCGAAGACGAACATGAAACAGGAAATGGATGTGTCGCCGTTTGTTAAGGGGCGCATTTTGCACAGTGAGAAGACGAATGAAGAAGCGCCGATTGGTGAGGTAATCAAGTCGTATCGTCCTGCTGCATCGGATGTTATGCAGGATGTGAGTGAAGCGATTGATCGCCAGGATATTCCGCCAGGGTATGAAGGCGCGATTACGAATTACTTTAAGGATATGGAAGAAGACGAAAAGGAACAGAGTGGCGGGGGTAACTAACCGTTAGATAGACGCGATCGGGGTGGCCAAGTTTTTGGGTGCAGTGATGGGTTGGATGATGAGTTGGGTGATGAGTTGGGTGTTGGGTTAGAGTGATGAGTTAGAGTGGTGGTGTAGAGTATTTGGGCGGGGTGGTGAGACGGGGTGATGAGGGTGTTGGGTTTTGTGGGGTGATGGGCGTGGGAGTATGGATTGGGGTGTTGGCGTTGATGTGGAAGTGAGGCTTGGGCGGTCCGTAGGCTACGGTTAATGAATAACAGTCATAGGGGTTTTATGGGGCTGGTGATCTTTGATTGCAGATTTGGGTGATTTGTTTCACTTAAACGTATCGTTGGTTGCTGTGGGAGTAGGGTGAAGGGGGGAAGGGTTGTGAGAGTTGTGGAGGTGGGTGTTTGGGAGTGGGGGTTCTGGCAATTTTTGGTTGCTGGAGTTGGTGATGTGTTTCGCTGGTGCGTGCTGTTTTGTGTGGCTGATTGTTTTTGTTGTTGCACTTAAACGTGTTGTTGGAAATGGTGGGGTGAGTGGTTCAAGAGGGGAGTTGGGATGAAATGAGTTGGGGCAAGGCGTTGGGGTATGAGGTGCGACTGCAATGGAAATTGGCGTTTTCATAGCTCTGATTGTGTTGGGGGTGATGTTTGTGAGCGGGGTGGTGTTGGTGGGGTTGTGGTACCGGTCGCGGGGCGGGGGAGAGGAAGGAATGGGGAGCCGGGAGGTGCGGGTATTTGGTGAAGGGGTTGAGCGAACTGAAATGCCCTGAATGTGGGGCTGACTTACGAAAAGTTGGGATCAGGAAAAAAGAGGGTGAGAAGCGGTGGATGTTGGTTTGGGGGTGGGTGCTGATTGTTCTTTCATTGCTTGGCGTGTTGTCATAATGAGAGGATGAAGGGCGTTAGATGCTTTGCTTTGGCGAGGCAATATGACGTATGGGTAACTAAAAAAATAATAACTAATCGTTGATTAGATGGTTTGCTTGTGTTTATTGAATGAGGAAAAATTGTGATGAGAATTGCAAAGAAGTTGAGTGTTGTAACGGGCTTGGTTGTTGGGGCTGCGATGTTTGGTTTGGCTGGTTGTGGTGATGGTGGGAGCGTGCAGGGGAAGAGCGATGATGCGAAAGCTAAAGAGGGGAAGGGTGAGGTTGTTGTTTATTGTGCGCATGACTCTATTTTTTCAGAGGGGATTTTGGATGCGTTTGAAGAGAAGACGGGGATTGATGTTAAGGTGAAATTTGATACGGAAGCGACGAAGTCGTTGGGGCTGACGGAGCTTTTGATTGCTGAGAAGGATCATCCGAAGGCGGATGTGTTTTGGAATAATCAGTTATTGGGGACGGCGGATCTTGCGTCTAAGGGTGTGTTAGAGAGTTATAAGGGTGAGGGTTGGAAGCGTATGCCTGAAGGGTTGAAGGATAAAGATGGTTTGTATACGGGGTTTGCGGGGCGGATGAGGGTAACGATTTATAATACGAATAAATGGAAGAGCGGGGCTAATACGTTAAAGGTTGGCGGGATTAGTAGAATTAGCTCTGAGGATTATTGGGTGAAGAAAGGGGCGATAGCGAAGCCTTTGTATGGTACGACGCTGAGTCATTATGCTGTGATGTGGGATATTATGGGTGAAAATAGTGTGAAGCAATGGCACAACGATTGGCGCGAGCGCGGGGTCGTTGAGAAAGGTGGGAACTCAACAGTGAAGAATCTTGTTGCGGAAAATGTGTGCCAGTGGGGTTATACGGATACAGATGATTTTTATGTTGCGAAGGATGCGGGCAAGTCGGTGGGGATGTATCCAGTATGGGTCTATAGCAATGAAACTGATTATTCGAAGATGCATGCTGAGATTATTAATGGAGTATGGACATTGAAAGCAATGCAGCCAACGGTTGGGTTTAAGCGATGGACGATTTGTATTCCGAATACGGTGGGGCTTGTTAAGGGTGCGAAGAACGATGCGAATGCGAAGTTGTTGATTGATTATTTGCTGAGTGAAGAGGTGGAGTTAGCGTTGGCGGCTTCGAAGGCGCGGCAGATTCCTTTGGGGGATGTGGATGAGTCGAAGCTGAGCGATGAGGTGAAGCAGTTGAAGGCATGGGCGAAGGATGCTTATCCGATTGCTGATTTGCTGGAGGAGAGGAATGCGGCGCTTCAGTGGTTGAAGGAGAAGTATTTGAATTAGTTTTTTAGTGCTAGGGACTAGTGCTAGTGCTAGGAGAGGTGGTGGAGGTGTGAGGCTTGGGGTGTGGTGATATGTTTCACTACAGCGTATCGTTGGTAGGCGAGGCGATAGTTGGTGAGATGTTTTACTAAAGCGTATCGTTAGAAAATGGTGAGGGAGAAGGGGAGAAGGGGAGAAAGGGAGGGGTGGAGGAAGACCGGCGGGCTGTCAGCCCGCGGCTATTGGCGTTGTAGGAGTGATGTTGGTTGTAAGTTTGTCTAATCGTTGATTAGGAGTTTTTTGTAGCGTGAGTTTTTGGCAGGCGATGATGTGGAGCGGGGGACGAGCGGTGGTGGTGGGCCTGCTGGCTGTGGTTGTGGGTGTGGGGGTTGCGCGTGTGTTGAAGTGGGTGTTAAATAATTGTGGATTGCGGAATTCGGATTGCGGAATGAAGATGAGGAGAGGAGGGTGTGAGGGAGTGAGAGTTTCCGGCGATCACGGATCGCCGGCTATTGGAGTTGGGGGAGATGCGATTAAAGAAAATATGGGGAGTATGAGAGGGGGGAGATTGCAGTGGTTGATTAGACGAGTGGGGATGTTGGGATTGGTTTGTTTATTGGTGGGTGGGGTGGTTGGGCCGATGGGGTTGCCTAGCTTGGTGGTGGGGTATGCTTGGGGGGATATGGGTGTGAGTTTGGTGAGGCATCCGGGTTGGAATGAGGTGCTTTATGGTGGGTTGTTGTTGGGGAGATATGGGGTGGTGAGCGGTTTTGTGATGTTGTTTGGGCCACGGGGCGGGACGAGTGAGGCGGGGGTTTGGTGTGGTGGATCTGTGGGTGGGATTAAAGGTTTGATGGTGAGGTGGAGTGATTGGTTGAGTCGGGGTGTGATTGCGTTTTGTGCGGTGTTTTTGCTGGTGTTTAGTGAGTTTGAGATTGCGAGTTTGTTGGGGAGGCCGACGTGGACGGTTTGGTTGTTTGATGCGCAGGTGGGTGGGTTGAATATTTTGAAGGCGCTGGTGAATGTGGTTTGGCCGTTGGGCGTGCAGGTTGTTGTGGTGGGCGGGTGTGCAGTTTGGTATTTGAGAAGAGAGGGAAGGCTGGGAGCGAATGACAATACGGATATGCGTAAAAAGAAAGTAGGGGTTGTGAGTTTGATGTTGGGTGGGATGTGGTGCTTGTTTGCTTTTGTTTTGGTGGTGGGGTTGCCTAGCTTTTATGTGATGAAGGATGCGGCTAAAGGTTTGGGGAGAGTGATTGGGGATGGACGATTTTGGGATGACCTTTGGTTTAGCGGGGTGTATGCGATGATCGGAACGGTGGGGGCGGTGTTGCTTCTGGTTGTGGTGAGAGGATTGGTTGGGAAGGTTTTGAGAAGTCGGATGAGTGGTGGTGGGGATGTGGTGATCGGTGTGGTGAGCGCG
This sequence comes from Planctomycetota bacterium, assembly GCA_016350165.1. Taxonomy (GTDB): domain Bacteria; phylum Planctomycetota; class Phycisphaerae; order Phycisphaerales; family Phycisphaeraceae; genus Poriferisphaera. Next base: position 3,239,029 of record CP066225.1, read on the forward strand.
ATGGGGTTGAGTGGTGGTTTGGTTGTTGGGTTATTGTTGGTGAATGGGAGATTGTGGTTTGAGAGATTGACGGGGAGTGAGTTTTTTAGTGGTACGACATTTGGCGAGTGGTTGTTAATAGGTGGGGGCTTGATGGTGGTGTTGTTGCCGATGGGATGGGTGCTTGGGCTATTGGCGAGGGCGCGAAGGGACCGTCAGGCGGCGCATATTGCGAAGATGATGTGGCGCGGTGGTGATGACAGGGGTGTGCGGCGGTTTGGGATGCGTATGTGGTGGAAACGGAGTGGGAGCGTTTGGTATTGGGTTGGCGCGTATGTGTTTTTCCAGGGGTTTTTTGAATTGAGCGCGAGTGCGATCCTGTATCCGGCGGGCGGCACGCCTGCGGCTGTGAGGATGTACAATCTGATGCATTACGGTCAGAGTCAGGTGCTTAGCGCGATGGTGGTTTTGAGTGTTGTGGCTTGTGGTCTGGTGATGTTGTTTGGGAGGGGGATGGCGGCGTGGCTGATGTTTGAATGTTCGCGTAGTTGGTATCGAGGGGGCGTGCGATGAAAGAAGTTGTTATGGGTAAAGATGAAGCGAAGCGGATTTGGCGGCTTGATGAAGTTTGGAAGGGCAAGGGGGATGGCGCGCGGTTGAAGGGTGTGAGTCTGGATGTGCGCGAGGGCGTGACGGCGGTGGTGGGGTGTTCGGGTGCTGGGAAGAGCACGCTGCTGAATTTGCTGGTTGGTTTTGAGCAGGTTGATGGTGGGAAAGTTTTAGGATGTGGTGGAGATGAAAAGAAGGTTGGTTTTTTGGGGAGGTTGTTTGGTAGGCGAAATAAAGGGGGGATGGTTGGTTGGGCACCGCAGGGTGGCGGGTTGTGGAGTGGAATGACGGTGCGGGGTCATTTGGAGGCGGTGTTGCCTTGGAGTTGTTATGCGTTTGTGCCGGTTGGTGATGGTGGTAGAGAGATTGTGGATTTGAGTGGGCGGGATAAGGGTGAGGTTGTTGGGTTGTGGCTGAAGTCGTTTGGTTTGGAGGCGTTGGCGGATCGTGTTGTGGGTCGGTTGTCGGGAGGAGAGCGGGCGCGGTTGAGTGTGGTGAGGGCGCTTGGGATGTGTAGTGGATTGGATTGGGGCGGGATGCATAGGGAGCCGGGGATTGTGGTGTTGGATGAGCCTTTGGTGAGTGTTGGGAAGGGGGATGCGCGGGGGTATTGGGAAGTGATACGGCGGTGGCGGGGGGTGACGGGTGGAAATGTGGTTTTTTCGACACATTTTCCGGAATTGGTGATACGAGAGGCGGATTGGATCGTCTGTATAGAGGATGGGGAAGTTGTTTGGGAGGGAGAGGTTATGGAGCTGTATGAAAGGCCTGTGAGTGAGAAGTTGGGGGCGTATTTGGGGGAATTGAACTGGTTTGAGGCGGGGGAGATGGGGGTTGGTGAAGAAGGAGGGAGAGGGGTGAGGCCTGAGAAACTTCGGGTTGAGGTTGTTGAGGGAGAAGGTGGGGATGAGTTGGGGTGGATTGTGGTGAGTAGTGAGCGGGTGGGTGCTGTGGTGGAGACGGTGGTGAGGTTGAGTGGGGGTGAGCAGAAACGGCTGCTGCATGTTGGGGAAGTGTTGGAGGTGGGCGCGACTGTGAGGGTGTTTGTGGTGGATCATTGTGAGATGCAGGTTAAGGCTTGTATCTAACTGATGGATAGAAAATTTTCCGGCAAGGCTTAGTGAGTTTAAGTAAGATAATTGCGAATGATTTTTAAGTTGGATGAACAAGTGAAGCGGTTTGAGATGGTGAAGCGCGGCGTACGTGGGTTGCTGTGTGGTGGTTGCGTGGTGGGTGTGATGGTTATTGGGGGGTGTGGTGGTGAGCAGCATGGGGATGTGGCGGTGAGTGAGTTGGGGGTGAAGACGTTTAATACGTGGGTGGTGCCTGCGGATGATGGGATTGTGCCTGCACCGAGGAGTATTACGATTGGTGAGGATGATCGTGTGTTGGTGCTTGATAATGGGGGAAGGGTGTTGATTTATTCGAAGGATGGCGAGCTGGAGAAACAGTTTGATATGCCGACGAATGAGGCGGGGAATCCTGAGGGAGCGTGTTGGCTACGAGATGGGCGGATTGTGGTTGCAGATACGCATTACTTCCGGTTGGTGTTCTTTAATGAAGATGGTGAGGTTGTGGAGACGCGGGGTAGTAAGAGTGAGAAGGGTGAGAAGGGTAAATATATTTATCCGGTCGATGTGGTGCAGGATGAGGATGGGTTTATTTATGTGGCGGAGTATGGGGGGAATGACCGTGTGCAGAAATTTACGGAGGATGGGGAGTTTGTGTTTGATTTTGGGAAGTTTGGGACGGGGCCGGGCGAGTTTCAGCGGTGTGCGGGGATGTTTATTCGGGGTGAAGAGATTTGGGTAGCGGATGCGACGAATGGTCGCGTGCAGGTGTTTAATAAGGATACGGGTGATTATTTGCGGATGCTGGGGCAGGAGAGGGAGTTGGATGAGGTTGAGAGTGATGGTGAGATTGCGGTTGTGGCGGGTAGTGAGGACGGACTGAGGAGGGGGCCTTGGGGTGAGTATGTGTTTAATTATCCGTATGACTTGGCGGAGGGTGAGGATGGGGTTTATGTGTTGGAGTGGGGTGGTGGGCGATTTGTGAAGATTGGTTTTGATGGTGAGGTGAAGGGGTTTTATGGGAAGCCGGGGATGAGGGAAGGTGAGTTTAGGACGCCTTGGGGGATTGGTGTGGATTCGCGAGGGCATGTGAGGGTGGCAGATACGAAGAACAGGCGAGTCGTGGAGGTGGTCTTTGAGTAAGGTTATGGAACGATTCTATTCAATGGTTAGAGGGCTGGTTCCACCACCGCGTGCGAAGGTTGGTGTGGGTGATGTGATGCCGCTGGTGCTGTTTGGTGTGTTTTATGCAGTGGTGCTAGTGGGTGTGGTGATGATGGAATGGGTTGCGTTCACTTGGTTGGGCGCGTTTTGGCTGATGGGGTTGGCGATTTGGGTATGGTGGATCGATCAATGTGGTTTTAGTGGTTTGCGCGGTATGCGTAAGGGGATGGCGCTGTGGGCACGGTTGTGTTTGTTGGGTTTGTTTGTGGCGCTGCTTGCGGAGCCACGGATGGTGCGGAAAGATGATTCGCTTTCGGTTGTGTTTCTGATTGACCAGTCACAGTCGATGCGCCGTGATTCGGTGGATGAAGCGAAGCGGTTTATGGCGAAGATTGCGGCTGAGAAGCCGATGCGTGATGAGATTGGGGTTTTGACATTTGGTAAGGGCGCGGTTGTCGAGTTACCGCCTGCGGAGGTCTTTCCGTTTGAAGGTTTTGCGCTTGAGGTTGCGAGGGATGGCACGAATTTAGAGAAGGGGTTGAGGTTAGCGAGTGCGGTGTTGCCTGATGATAAGCCAGGCAAGATTGTGCTGGTGAGTGATGGTGCGAGTACTGAGGGTAATGTTGATGGTGTGTTGAAGCAGTTGAAGGCACGTGGGACGAAGGTCGATGTGCTGACGGCTGACTATCGGTATGACAAAGAGGTATTGATTGAGCGTTTGGAATTGCCACGCGCTGTGAAGATGGGTGAGACTTATGAGGTGGCGGGGATTGTTCGAGCGGAGAGCGATGGACGGGGTAAACTGACGTTGACTGAGAATGGTCAGGTGGTTTGGCAGGGTGATGTTGATTATCACTATGGGATGAACCGGTATCGTATTCCGATCTACATGCGTAACCCGGGGTACTATACATATGAGTTGACGATTGATACGGAAGAGGGTGAGGATCATATTGAGGAAAATAACCGTGCGATCAGTTATCTGTATTTGCAGGGTGAAGGTCGTGTGCTGCTGGTGACGCAGCCGGGCGGGGACATGAGAGATTATGATCCGATCGTGCAGGCATTGCGTGAAAGTGAGCGCGATGTTGAAGTGATTGATGGTTATAGTTTGCCGGACGATCCGCTGGCGTTTTTGATGTATGACTGCGTGATGTTTGTGAATGTTGGGGCGGAGAATTTCAACGCAGCGCAGATGAGTGCGGTGAAGGAAGCGGTTGAACGTCACGGTACGGGTTTTGTGATGGTTGGTGGTGAGAACAGTTATGGGCCGGGCGGGTATAACCGGACTGCGATTGAAGAGATATTGCCTGTGACGATGGATGTGTCGCAGCGAAGAGTGTTGCCTAAGGCGGCGCTTACGATTGTGCTGCATACATGTGAGTTTGCACAGGGTAATACTTGGGGGCAGGAGATTACGAAGGCTGCGATCAAGGTTTTGAGCGCAGAGGATGAAGTGGGTGTTTTGGTTTATGACTGGCAGGGTGGTGAGAAGTGGTTGTTCCAGTTGACGCCTGCGAGAAACTATCCGTTCCTAGCGCGACAGATTAATGGTGCACAGATTGGTGACATGCCATCGTTTGCGCCGACGATGCGGATGGCTTATAACGAGATGGTGAAGAGCGATGCTTCGATGAAGCACGTGATTATTATTTCGGATGGTGACCCGTCGCCGCCGTCACCTGCGTTGTTGAATAAGTTTGTGAAGTCGAAGATCAGTGTCTCGACAGTTGCAGTGTTCCCGCATGGTAATACGTTGCCGCCGGTTATGCAGCAGATTGCGAATGTGACGCGTGGTCGATTCTATTTTCCAAAGAATCCGAATTTGTTGCCTCAGATTTTTATCAAGGAAGCAAAGACACTTCGTAAGAGCATGATCCAGAACAAAACGTTCTTGCCTGAGATGGTTTATCCGTCGGCTGTGATGAAGGGCATTAATACGATGCCGAATTTGCATGGCTATGTGATAACGACTCCTAAAGCTAGATCGACAACGATTTTGGAAGTGCCTGCGACCGAGGATAAAGATCCGGTGTTGAGTGAGTGGCAGTTTGGTTTGGGTAAGTCGGCTGCGTTTACGTCGGACTTGAACACGAACTGGGCCCGCGACTGGATGAACTGGGATAACTATAAAGCGTTTGTTCATCAGATGGTGACGAATGTTGCGCGGGTTAAGGAACAGAGTAATCTGCGTATGCAATTGATTGCGGATGGTGGCCGTGGACTGATATTGATTGAAGACTATGCACCGGATAGTCGATTCCTTGAGATTGGTGCTTCAGTTAAGGGGCCTGATGGTAAGGAAGAGATTGTAAGTTTGGAGCAGGTCGGTCCGCGTCGCTATGAGGCGGAGTTTGATCTGAATGGTGAGGGGCGATATGAAGTTGGTGTGATCGGCGCGGGTGGTGAGGATGCAAATGGTGAGCCGATTGAAGAGAAGACTTATGGTGGTTTGATGGTTGCGTATTCGCAGGAATATCTAAGGTTGCGTTCGAATCCGATCGTGATGGAAGAAATTGCTGAGAAGACAGGTGGTAAGGTATTGAGTGGAAGTGAGGGGGCGAGTGATATATTTGAAATTGAGAGAGAAGCGAAGTCACGTTCGAAGCCGGTGTTTGATTGGCTGCTGATTTTGCTCGCGTGTTTGATACCGATTGATGTAGGTTTACGCAGGATTCAGATTGACTGGATGGTTGTGCGTGAGATGATCGGGTTTAAGAAGCAGCGTGATGTTTCGAGAGAGACGTATACGAATTTGCTTGCACGTAAGGAAGGTACACGTGATCGGTTGTATCAGGATGAGAAGTTGCAGCAGGCTCGTGAGTCTCAGGAAGAAGTTGGAGATATAGACGAGTCTAATCATGGGTTAGTTGGTGCGATGATTGGTGAGGAAGAAGCAGGGGCGGAGAAGAGTGAGCCAGATACGATGGCGATTCTAGCAGCAAAACGACGAGAAGAGCGCGATGCGCAAGATAAGGAATAGATCATTATGAATGAGCAAGCGATAGGTAGCGGCGTAGGTAGTGGTGCGGGTCTTGAGCAGCAAGCGGCACTGTTTCGTCGTGAATTGACAGCGATCAAGTCCGAGGTCGAGAAAGTGATCATCGGGCAAGAGCGTGTTGTTGAGAGTGTGTTGACAGCGATGTTCTGTGGCGGCAACGTGCTTCTCGAAGGTGTGCCTGGATTGGGTAAGACTGAATTGGTTAAGGCTTTGAGTCGAGTTTTAGAGCTTGATTTTAAGCGTATTCAGTTTACGCCCGACCTTATGCCTGCAGACATCATTGGTACGAATGTGATGGCGCATAGTGATGCTGAGGGTGAAACATCTGGTGGTGGATACCGGATTGAATTCCGTAAGGGCCCGATCTTTACGCAGTTGTTGTTGGCGGACGAGATCAACCGTGCTACGCCTAAGACGCAGTCAGCTTTGCTTGAAACGATGCAAGAGAAGACGGTGACAGTTGGTGGTCAGACGTATCAGTTGGAGTTGCCGTTCTTTGTACTGGCGACGCAGAACCCGTTGGAACAAGAGGGTACGTATCCGTTGCCTGAGGCGCAGTTGGACCGTTTCATGTTTAAGGTGAATGTGCCGTTTTTGAAGCGTGAAGGTTTGAATGAAGTTGTGAACCGTACGATCTTGAAGCAGTCGCAGCCTATTGGAAAGGTGATTGACGGCAAGCGTATTATGGAGCTTGGCAAGATTTTGGATCAGGTTGTTGTAACGGATTCAGTAAGAGACTTTGCATGTCGCTTGGTTTTGGCGACACATCCTGATACAGAGTATGCGACTGATGAAGTGAAGAACTTTGTTAACTGGGGTGCGAGTCCTCGTGCTGCTCAGGCGTTGGTTAAGGCGGCTCGTGTTAGAGCATTGGCGGATGGCCGCGTGCATGTTGCTCACGAGGATGTGAAGGCATGGGCTGTTGAAGTGCTACAGCACCGTGTGCTGTTGAATTATGACGGTCAGGCAGAGCGTGTTGATGTTGGCCAATTGGTGAACTCGATTATTGCGAAGATTTCAAGAGATTAAACGTCCGTAAGAAGATGTGAAGTTAGTTTTGTATGTATCTAACGGTTGGTTAGATGTAAGGAGACTGTTTTGGCAGAGCAAGGGCGTGAAGATCAATCGAGCAGTCATTTGTCGTCACTTAAAGGTAAGGTGAGGCAGAAGACAGATGGTATGCGCGCTGATGGTGATGGGTTGGGGCAGCCGAAGAAGGCTGAAAAGCCTGCGAAAATGGTCAATTGGAGTGGTGATGCTGGGGCGATTAATGACGCGAAGGTGGAAAAGGAAAAGGGGAGTGGTGTGACGGGTGTGTTGGGTGCTGCAGCGACGGCGGTGCTTGGTGGTGGTGACAAGAAAAGGGTGAGTAGTGGTGTATACGAGGGTGTGGGTGAAGGTGGTGTAACGAAGCTACTATCTAATGATATGTTAGCTCGTATTGAGCGGATGCGTATTGTTTCGAATCGTAAGAATACGAATCGGATGAGAGGTGAGCATCTGTTTGGTAAGGGCGGGACAAGTACGGAGTTTTCGGATTACCGTAATTATGTTGAGGGGGATGATATTCGTTATGTTGACTGGAATATTTTTTCGCGACTTGGGCGGCCTTACCTGAAGCAGTATCGGCATGAAGAAGAGATGCAGGTTGTGCTGATGGTGGACAGTTCGAATTCGATGTTGTTTGATTGGAAGTTTGAAAGAGCGAAGCAGTTGGCTGCTGCGTTTGGTGTGATGGGGTTATTTAATAATGAGAAGGTGAGCGCGTATACGATTGGTGGTAATGAGGGTGGGAATGCATCGATGAAGGCGTGTACAGGGCGAGGAAGTATGCCGAAGTTGTTTGGGTATTTGGAAGGGCTTGAAGGTGGTGGGAATGAACAAATGGAAGAGGGGATTGAGCGGATACTGAAGAGTCATCGTGGTAAAGGTGTGGTGGTGATCTTGAGTGACTGGTTGTCGTATGGTGATGTGAGTGGGCCGCTGACGCGGTTGACGAGTGTGGGTTTGGAAGTAATGGCGATTCAGGTATTGAGTCCGGTTGAGATTGATCCTGAGTTGGATGGTGATTTACGGTTTTTGGATAGTGAGGGAGCGGGGATGTTGGATGTGAGTGCAGCGGGTGATGTTGTGGGGTTGTATCAAGAATATCGGCTGAAATATGAGCGACATTTGGAGAATCATTGTCGGCTGAGGGGAGGACGGTTTACGGTGACGAGTAGTCGCGATGATTTGAAGCACGTGCTGTTTGATATGCTGCTGCGGAAAGGTTGGGTGCGCTGATGCCAGGGTTTTTTGCATTAGGTAGTAGCTTGCTGTTTTTGTTGTTTGTGCCACTGATTGTGATGTACTTTTTGAAGTTGCGCAGGCAGCAGGTTGAAGTACCTTCGTTGGTGCTTTGGCGAAAAGTTTTGGCGGACAGTCGAGTGAACAGTCCGTTTCAAAAGTTTAAGAAGCATTTGTTATTGTTGTTGCAACTATTGTTGTTGACGGCAATGATTTTGGGTGCGATGCAGCCGTTTATTAAGGGGGATAAGGATAATTTTAAGAGTGTGCCGATTTTGATTGACCACTCGGCGAGTATGGGGGCGTTAGATATGGCGGGTGGTGAGACGAGGTTGGATGTGGTGAAGGGGAAAGTAAATCAGATTATTGATAATTTGAATCCTGATCAGCAGGTATGTTTGATTGGGTTTGCAGATTCGGCACGTAAGCTGACTGACTTTACGAATGACAAGCGGTTGCTGCGATCGGTATTGGATGATATTGAAATTTGGGATGTTGAAAGTGGTGTTGAGGATGCACTACGTATGGTGGATGCGTTGGGACAACGACATCGGTTTAGTCGTGTGCTGATGTATACAGATGGGAATATACCGGATCATGTATCGGGCAAGTTGGCTTTTAATTTGGAGTTGATGCATGTTGACCAAGGTGGTAGTAATGCTGGGATTACAGCGCTGAGTGCGAAGCAGAATGATATGGATGGGTGGGATGTGTTTGTGAGTGTAGAAACGAACAGCGTGAGTAAGGTGACGGGTGATTTGCGGATGACGTTGAATGATGAGCTGGTTGCGAGACAAGCGGTATCATTGACGGCGGATATGCCTGAACGCGTGACGATGGGGTTGAGTGGGGTGAAGGATGGGATGGTGAAGGTGCAGTATGTGCCTGATGGATTTGATGCTTTGAATGCAGATAATAAGGCGTTTTTGGAAGTTAAGCCTGTCAGGGATTTGGTTGTTGGTGTGAGTGAAGATTTGCCGGTGTTGGGGCGCGCGATTGAGGGATTGAATGGTATTGAGCTTGATGTGATTGATGATGGAAGTGAGCCGCTGGAAGAATACGATCTGGTGGTGAGGAAATATAAGAAGCAGGTTGCTGGGGAGGGTGGAGATGATGTTGAGGCGGAGATTGGGCCTCATGGTAAGGTTGAGGTGTTGTGTGGTGGAGTGCCAAATGAGTTGGAGGGAATGTTGAAGATTGGTAGCCATGAGGATGGGGATGAGGTTGCTTCGGCGATGAAGCAATCGGAGTTGCTACGTCACTTGCATCTTGAAGATACCGTGTTTATCAATCGGGTGAAGTATGGGGAATATGAAGATGGATCGAGGGTGATGGAGGATGATTTGGAGAAGAAGGGTTGGGAGGTTTTGGCTCACGGTAGTGAGGGGCCGTTGATTATTCGGTCGAGAGTGCAGGGGCGATTGAAGTATGCGTTGCTGTTTAATATGGAAGATACGCAGTTGCCGTATACACCGACGCCGCCGATGTTGGCTGAGAACTTGAAGCAGATCACGTTATATCAGTCAGGTTTGCTTGAGTTGCGTGGTAAGAAGACAGGTGTGCTGGACACTATCCGTGAGTTAGATAATGAGACGGACTATGTGGTTGAAGGTGTGAAGCAGTCTGGTGGGGTCGTATCGCGTACAGTGAAGAGTAATAAGCGTGGTGAGATTTTGGGTGTTGAAGTGAAGCATGCTGGCGCGTATGAGATCAAAGGTACGAATGTGAAGGTTGGCGCGAGTTTGCTTAGTCCGAAAGAAACAGCGATGAACAAGGTTGATGAGATTCGATTTGATGAGTTGGTGGCTGGTTCGACAAATAGTGATGTGATGATCGATAAGCCAATCTGGAAATGGTTTGCAGTAATTGGTTTGACGTTTTTATTAGTCGAGTGGTGGTTCTATCAGCGTAAGCCGGGGGGATGGGGCCGAAAGGTTGCGCGTTGATGTATGATTTTGGGTATGGGAACTTAGTGAAAAAGTAACTAATAAATAAGGGTGAAAACAATTGTTTTCACCCTTATGCTTTTCTATTTGTGCGTTGTTTTATTGTGACATTGTATTCAGGCTTGTGTCTGAAAGAATGTCGGAGAGTGTTCTGTTTTCCTGCTTGAGGATGAGGCGTTTCACTTCTTTGATTGAAAGTGTTTGAACGTGCGTGTCAGCGAAAGTGACGGTGAGGCTGCTATCGCCTGGGTGTGGCGCTGAGATGTAGCAGATTAAATCGCTTGCGAGGCTGGTGGATGGATTGTGAAGAATTACAAATACGTTATTCGCGTTTGCATATTTGCCGGTATAGAGATTTGGCAGATCCGATTCAACAATCGCTACAGTTGATTCCGCTTCGGCGTTTATTGCGAACGGTTGGTTCAATTCAGTGTTAGCTTCTGGGTGAATGTCGTCTATGGCTACTGTGATCGTAGGTTCGTTGGAGCCGATACCGATGAGGCCGATGGCGGCGAGTGTGAGGACGAAGCCGCCGACGAAGGTGAAGGAAGTTTTGAGCCAAATGCCTGAAGTTGCGGCGGCGGTAGAAGTTGCGGCAGCGCTGGATGTGGTTGTGGAGAAGAGAGCGAGCTTACCGAGCTGGGTTGATAGCGTGAGTGGGACTGCGTGTGCTTCGTATTGTGTGAGGAGAATGAGGAGTGGGGAGATGGAAAGGGCGATGCCTTTGGAGGTGAGTCGCTTGCGGAGTTCTTCGAGTGCGGTTTTCATGCGGCGTGACATGGTTGCAGGTGACATTTCATTGATTTCTGAAAGTTCACGCTGCGATTTACCCATGAGGAAGTGGTCGATGAGGATGTGACGTGTGTCGTCGGGCAACTCCGAAATTGCTTCATCGAGCTGAGGGTAAACTTCACGCCAATGTTGTGGAGTCTGGTCACGCTTGCGATCCAGTTCGGCTTGGTAGGCCTGTTCGCGCGCGCGGCGTGCGGTGTTTGAACGAAGCATGTCGAGACAGAGATGTGTGGCGGCGCGATGCAGCCAGGCTGGGAGACACTTAGTGACCTGATCGGGTTTACGCATGAGACGATAGAAGGTTTCTTGCGTAGCGTCTTCGGCCAATGAGCGGTCACAGAGGATCCGGATGCATGTGTTGTAAACCAGCGCGGAGTATCGCTGCATAATCAGATCGAAAGCGTGGGCGTCGCCACGTTCACGGTATTCTGCGAGCAGTTCGAGATCGGCAGATTGGTCTACTTGTACGTCCATTTTTACCTCATTATGGAAAATCAGCTGGGTACAGTGTACCCGATGCTGCTAAATATAAAGACGGAGACGATGTTGTAACGTTTCAGTTTTAAGGGCGTGGAATTGCAATTCGATGTGAATATGGGTTGATTTGTAACGATAAGTGTATTTAGGTTAAAGGATTAGCGAATTGGGGCAGCTGGTGACCTGTGTAACGGGGTATGTTGGAGGGGGGTGGTGCGGATCAACAAGTAATTTGAGGGGTCGAGTTAAGGTGGGTCGTATTTTGAGAGAAGAAGTCGTGGTTTAATCTGGGAAGCGGTTGGTTTTTGTTGAGTGGGGGGTGGTTGTGAGGTGGCGATTGTTGTGGTTGCATGCAGAGTTAAAGTTGCCGGATTAAGCGTGGTTTCAGTGGTAGGTGAGGTTGGGAAATCGTAAGTTAAGGGGCTAATCGTTGAATAGACCATTTGCCGTTATTCTCAAGAATGTATTGTAGACGGTCGTGTAAGCGGTTGGGTCTTCCTTGCCAAAATTCAATTGTGTGCGCTTTTATGCAGTAGCCACCCCAATCAGTTGGGCGAGGGATTGATATGTCTTTGTATTGTTCTGCGAGCTGTTTGAGTTTTGTTTCAAGGAATTCGCGATTTGGAATGACGGAGCTTTGGTTAGAAACAATGGCTCCGAGTTGCGAGCCGTGAGGGCGTGATGCGAAGTAATTACTTGAAACTTCATCGGAGGTTTTGGTCGATTTGCCGGTGATGCGAACTTGACGTTCAAGGTTTGGCCAATAGAACACGAGGGTTGCGTACGGGTGTTCTTCGAGTTGCTTGGCTTTGATGGATTCGTAGTTTGTGAAGAAGACGAAGCCACGCTCATCGAATGATTTGAGTAAGACGATACGCGCATCGGGCATGCCGGAGGGATCGACAGTAGCGAGCGTCATTGCGTTGGGTTCAAACCAATCACCTTTGTTTGCGGCAATAGCGTCATTGAACCAAGTACGAAATTGTTCGATGGGATTTTTGCTTGCATCTTTTTCATGCAAGGAACCCATATCAAAATTACGTCGCATAGCATCGATAGACATTATGAATCTCCTTGCCTCCCACAAATACAACACGTTACCAGCAATTCTTATTTGAATTGTATTAATTTTGTATCGGGAAAAATGATTGTTTAGCTAAAAAGTGATGTTGGGGTGATAAGATCCGGTCGATCGTTTTTAACGGTATTGACGTCGGTAGAAACTGGATAGTAAGTCATTTCATCAGCGGGGTAGGGGATGAGGAGTTTGTCGAGATTGGTTGCTTTGATATTGTCTGGGTTGAGCCATTGGTCGAAATGTTCACGAGGTATGATGACGGGCATACGCTGATGTAATACCCTAATCAACGGATTGGCTTGAGTTGTGATGATTGTGGCTGTGTCGACTTCGGAACCATCAGGTGAAAGGTATGTGTCCCATAAACCCGCAAATGCAAAAGGATATTCGTCAAGCATACGAATGTAGTGAGGTGTTTTGGGGCCTTTAGTTATTGCTTTCCATTCATAGAAACCGGATGCGGGTATGAGACAACGGCGATATTTAAAATTACCTTTGAATGAAGGCTTTTCTCGTAATGTTTCACTTCGTGCGTTGATGAGTTTAGAGCCGATGGATGGATCTTTTGACCACGATGGGATGAGGCCCCAGAATGCAAAAGTGATATGACGACGTTTTGTTTCGGGTTCTATTCGTGCGATAGGGATGGGTTGAGTTGGCGCGATGTTGTAGCGCGGCTTGAGATAAATATCGAGTGCAGCTTCAAGCCACTCCTCAAGCAAGTGTTCTTCATGTGTAAGGACATATCTTCCGCACATGATTAAATTGTAGCGAGATTCGAAGATTTGTGTGAGATGTATGTGTGTTAAGTATTAGCGGCACCGCCGTCAACATGCATGATGAGACCAGTCGTCCATGAGGATGCATTTGATGCAAGGTATAGTGCGGCGTTGGCGATTTCCTCAGGTGTGCCCATACGTTGTAAAGGATAATATTCTCCTATGAAATCCATAGTTTTGTTATGGGCTACAGGTGATAGAGCTTGCATACGTTGTTTCATATGATCGGTTTCAACCATACCGGGAGCGATGGCGTTGACGCGAATGTGATGTGGGCCGAGTTCGGTTGCCAATGATTTTGTAAGAGCGCTGACACCAGCTTTGCACATAGTATAGATTGCACCGGGGCGGAAAGGTGTAATGCGATGAGCATAGTAAGAAGAGAGGTTGATAATGGATGCTTTACCTTTGATGAGTGCGGGCATAAGCGATTGTGTTGTGACGATTGTACTCATGAGGTTAAGGTTGATCAGGTACTGAATGTCTGAGATTGAGATTTCTTCAAAGGGTCCAAATTGTGCATATCCTGCGTTGTTTACGAGAATATCTATGTGATCCCATTTGTTTAAGATTTGTTGAGATGTATGTTGGATTTGTTTTGAGTCGGACATATCTGCTGTGAGTGTATGGATGTTTGTGTTGTGAGATTGAAGCTTATTCGCTGCTGCATCGATCTTTTCTTGGCTACGTGAAATAATGAATACATCTGCACCCATTTTGCAGAATAGGTTAGCAATAGCGAAACCTAATCCTTCCGATGCGCCGGTGATGATAGCCCGTTTATCTTTGAGATCGTTTGCTGAGATGGTCATGCGATAACTCCGTCTAATACGCGGTTAGTTTATGAGTAACTAAACAGATATTAGGCGCATGAGATAAAGTGCTCAGATAGCGTAGGGGGAAATGTGTAATATTGTATTAGCTAATGCGCTATTTTTTTGAACGTGTTGCTTTTTTAAGAGCAGCAATTTCTGGTGCTGTTAAGAAGCGGAATGAGCCAGCGGTGACGCCTTTAAGACGTAGAGGTCCGATGCCAACGCGTTTGAGTTTTCGAACGTTGTAACCGAGTTGCGCGAGGAGTCTGCGAATTTCACGGTTTTGACCTTCTTTGAGCGTGATTGCGATTGTGGTACGGTCGCCACGGAAACGGTCACGTTCGATGCCAAGGATTTTGACTTGAAGTGCAGATGCTTTTTTTGATTTTGGCGCGTTTTTTGAGGTTGCGGATGTGTTGGCGAGGAAGAGGCCTTTCTTCATGCGTTGCGCATCTTCTTCAGTAAGGCGTCCTTTGATTTTGACTTGGTAATGCTTGACGACTTCGTAACGAGGGTGTGTAAGTTTGTTAGCTATGTCGCCGTCGTTTGTGAGAAGGATGAGACCTGTTGAGTCTGCATCCAGACGACCGACGGGGTAGAGGCGAGGGTTGCCGGGGATATTGACGAGGTCGATAACACGGCGACGACCTTCCGGATCGTCATTTGTTGAGATGACACCCTTTGGCTTATTGACCATGACGTAAAATTTACGCGCTTTGGTTGCTTTGAGTTTGGGTGTGTTGATTGCTTCACCAAAAACTTCGATGCGATCTTTGTTAGGATCGACCCATGCTGGGAGTGTGGTGATCTTTTCGCCGTTAACGACGACTCGGCCTTGCGTTATTAAATCTTCACAGTCACGACGTGAAGCAACACCAGCTTCAGCCATCGCCTTTTGCAAACGGATACCACGTGATGAATCGGTGTAATCTTCTACACGACGAGCTGCGGCAGCTTTTTTGCGGCTTTTGGATGTGCTCTTACTTGCCTTCTTTTTCATGCCAGATGAGGCAGATTTTGAAGAAGCATGTTTTTTCTTTGACACTTTCTTACTGGCTTTTTTCTTTTTCGCATCAGCTTCTTTAGCGGCGCCTTGTTTAAGTAAATCTACAATTGAAGCCTCACCTTTATTTGCAGGTGCGTTGCGACGGAAAGTGTTTTTTTCGTTTGGCATGACAGAAGTGTCTTTGGTTCCCTGCATGTGCTCAGAAAGCTGATGGAAGCGGTTTGCTTCCGAGAGCGGGCAGGGGCAGCGGCAATTCACATCGCGACTGGCAGGTTTCATGAAGCTGATTGCATATGAGCTTCAGCGAGGCAAGATTATAGCGTGTTTCGCTGTTGGAACGAAATTGCCTCTAATTTGCTGTAAATAAGGGTTGTAGGCAGGTTGCTAGCGTGATTAATCGAATTCGTCGCCCTTGAAGGTGGAGCCTAGGTAGAGCTTGCGGACTTGCTCATTGTTGATGATTTCCTTCGGCGTACCTTCAGCAAAGACGTTACCTTCGAAGATCACATAAACACGATCACAAACAGCGAGAATATGCTGCACATTGTGGTCGGTCACAAGCATCGCGATATTTTGCTCATCTCGAAGGCGTCTAATTTCACGCTGTAAATCTTCAACTGCGACAGGGTCAACGCCTGAGAATGGCTCATCAAGGAGAATCAGTTGGGGCTCGGTAATCAGAGCACGAGCGATTTCGAGCTTGCGGCGTTCACCACCTGACAAGGTTCTTGCAGGTTGCTTACGCGTTTTTGTTAGATCGAACTGTTCCATCAACTCTTCAGCGCGTTCTTTGCGTTGAACACGCGTGTACGGGCGAGTTTCGAGGATAGCCATGAGATTGTCCTGCACCGAGAGACGCTGGAAAATCGAAGGCTCCTGCGAGAGATATCCCATGCCACGCTGTGCACGTTGGTACATCGCCAGTTTGGTCACGTCATGGCCATCAAAAATAATCTGGCCATCATCAGGTGTGAGCATGCCCATTGTCATGCGGAAGCTGGTCGTTTTGCCAGCACCGTTGCGACCGAGCAATCCAACGATTTCACGCTCTGATACGTCAAATGAGACATTGTTCACAACCGTGCGGCCTGAGAACGTCTTCACCAGATTGTTGACTTTAAGGATATACATCTCTGTCTCACATGATACACCGGTACCCACTATATGGCACGCTTTACGGGTAGTTCTATGAAACCTTGTGGATGAAAAACCATGGTGATTTCTGATCTTTGAAATTCTTCGCGACCATTTGTCTCCATTTTGTTACAATATGCCAACTTTTTGACCCATCAATCCCCTTCATCAATCAAAGATTGTGAGGCTGACTATGTCGTTACGTTTCAGTATCATGCCTTCTATCGCTGTAGCTGCAGCTCTGACGGCTGGCTGTGTTTCTCAGGAATCCACAAACATGAATCAATCATTCAAGCAGCGCCCGAAGATTGAACAGGGCGAACTCGAGAAATTGCTCAAAAACAATAAGAGTAAATTCGAGACCGTGCTCGCTGACCCTGAAACGTTCCGTGTGCAGGCTCTCTATTCCATTATCGAAGACGATGGCTCAATCGAACGGCATGGTTACCGTATCGAAAATGAGTACTTCTATCCTGCCTCATCAATCAAGGCATTTGCTTCAGTTGCAGCGTTGCAACACCTGCATGAACTGAATGAAAAGGATGACGCGAAACTCAAGCCGCAAACGCCACTTGCGATCTTCCCACTCTTTGCTGATGAAACCTATCAGTACGATGACGAGTCAAACCTGATTCAAGGCAAGAAAACGATCGAACATGAAATTCGTCGCACGCTTCTTGTTTCATCCAACTCAGCATTCAACCACCTATTTGAGTTTGTTGGCCACGAACGTATCAATAAAATGTGTGAAGAATACGGCTTCGACCAAACCTTCTACATGCACCGCCTCTCAGAATTCCGCTCAATCGAAGCGAACCAGACTTCGCCTAAGATGGAATTCCATATGCCTAACGGCGACATCTATACCGTGCCTGAACGTAAGAGTGAACTCATCTACACGAATGATCTGCCCGGCATCGATATTGGCGATGGCTACATGAACAATGACGGTTCAATCACTGACGAGCCATTGAGCTTCAAATACAAGAACCGTGCATCTGTCCGTGATTTGCAGGACATTATGATCAAGATCGTTCGCCCTGACGTAGATCTTGGTACACCAGCTTTCAAAATTACTGAAGAAGATCGTGATATTTTGAAAGATGCATTGAGTACTTACCCACTCGATTCATCATCACCGAAGTACGTGAAGAAGAATATTGGTAGCTGGATTGCTGACACATACTTTGTGCCGGGACTTCTGCGTGTTGATCCAGAACGTGACAACTGGCTTGTTCATGAAAAATCTGGGCAAGCATGGGCGTTTACTATTGAAAACGTAGTGGTCACACACTTGCCAACAAACAAAACATTTGCACTTACTGCAGTCATGTTTACTAACAAGCGTAACATCATGAATACGGATGATTACGAATATCCATTCGCTTTTGAGTTTTATGCAGACCTTGGCGAAGCCGTTGCTCGTAAAGTGCTCGATAAGTAAGTAAACCTTACAATTCATACAATCACTACAAAGCTCTCGTTTTAACGGGGGCTTTTTTAGTGCCTTCATTCAAATGCTAGCCTAGAATCTCCCGCCACTATTCTAAAGGCGGGCTATGAATCAATCTAACAAACACGATAATCTCAATGTTCTGATTGTTGCTGATAATGCATCTGCTCGATTTGGCGGCGAAGCAATTCTTCCATTGCACTATTTCCGATTCATGATTGAGCGACAAATCAATGTTCGTTTACTAGTTCATGAACGATGTAAAAATGAACTGTTCGAGCTTTTCCCTAATCAAAAAGATCGTATTCATTTTGTACCTGACACGAAAGTTCACCGATTGTTCTGGAAGTTAGGTGATTATTTTCCATATCGAATTCGTAACTTTACATTTGATTTGGTAGGTAGCCTTCTTACGCAATTTATGCAACGGAAAATCGCAAAGAAACTCATTGAACAATTCAATATTAATATATTGCATCAACCAATCCCTGTTTCACCCAAGCAGCCCTCAATGATGTTTAATCTTGATTCGGACAATCAAACTAAAATTATCATTGGCCCAATGAATGGGGGTATGGATTATCCGTCAGCTTTTAAAAAGCAATCGAATCGTAAGCGTGCAATTGAAACTGTGTTTATCGATAGTGCGCGTCTATGCAGTTCATATGCAAATGTACTGATACCCGGTAAAAGAAGAGCTGATCTACTGCTCGTAACAAATCAACGCACGCATGACGCATTGCCATCCTCGGTTAAGCATGATGAACAGGCTCGAATATTACATATGCATGAAAATGCTGTGATTCCAGAACACTGGCCAGCGATTGACTGGAATGAACGACTCGAACCAGCTAAGCATAACAATCATCCGAGAGTTAAAGCCGTTTTTCTTGGCCGTCTACAATACCTTAAAGCAGTTGATACGCTGATCGATGCTATTCACAAGTTAGATGACGATGTGTATGTGAAATTGGATGTGATTGGCGATGGTGAAGCAAAGTCTAATTTAGAAAAACAAACTGATCAACTAAATTTAGCAGATCAAATTCGGTTTCATGGCTTTGTTCCCCAAACACAATGTGCTTCATTAATTAAAAATGCGGATGTACTAGTTTTGCCAAGTATTCATGAATGTGGCGGGGCTGTTGTACTTGAAGCAATGTGTATGCAGCTACCCGTTATCGTAGCCGACTGGGGTGGACCCGCTGATTACGTAACTCCAGAATGTGGCTTCAGAATCAGTGTTGAATCACGTGATACACTCGTGAATGGTATCGCAAATGCTTTGAAGCAGTTAGCTGAAAATCCATCGTTACGAGAAAAATTAGGTCATGCAGGACGTGAACGTGTACTCGAACATTTTAATTGGCCAATTAAGATTGATCGTATGCTTGAAATATACCAACAACAGTTACAGCAATAAAAAAAGACAGGCCAAAAGACCTGTCTTTGATTATCGATAATGTTAGAATGGATTTATCCAATCTCAGCGAATCGTCTAGATACTTCTTCCCAATTAACAACATCAAAGAACGCTTTGATATAGTCAGGGCGACGGTTCTGATAGTTTAGGTAGTAAGCATGTTCCCATACATCTAACCCAAGGATAGGCTTACAGCGGCATTCGCCTTCAGGACATCCGCATTCAGATAACCAAGTTGCATTCGCATATTCGCCCATCAAAGGATTGTTCTGATTGGGTGTTGAGCAAACGCACAAGCCATTGCTACAACCGACAAGCCAAGCCCAGCCACTACCGAAACGTGTCGCAGCAGCTTTAGCGAATAATTCTTGGAAACCTTCCATTGAACCAAATGATTTTTTAATCGCAGTATCAAGTTCAGTAGATGGTTTGCCACCTTTTCCCTTAGGCGCAAGGATTGTCCAGAACAGTGAGTGGTTCGCATGACCACCACCATTATTGATAACAGCTGTTCGTTTTGCGTCGGGGATGTTATCCAGATTACTGATCAATTCGCAAACACAATCAGGTGAAGTAATACCTTCTAGTGCAGCATTCAAATTGTTTACATAACCAGCGTGATGCTTATCGTGATGGATCTCCATAGTCTTCGCATCAATTGCCGGCTCCAATGCATCAAACGCATATGGCAAATCAGGCAATGTATAACTCATTTTTTATCTCCTTGTGGTTCCAACCAGGCGCGTTTCTCTTGTTAATTATCTCTTCGTGCAATCGTGAATCGTCACAACAACAAAAACGAGTTTAGGACCATCATGAATGACGGTCAAGATAGTCACCTTTTCGGCTAGGATACATACCTAACAAGATTTTTAGAGCTTTAATTCCCATGAATTTATTATTTAGGCACAATTGATATATACCTCCGGGCAAACAAGAATAACCTATCTGGATAATACGAATCCACTTTTATTTGCATGCCGCTTTGTTATATCGAATAACTTTTTTGATCATGGCATGGGAACAATTATCGGAGGCGAAAAGTATTACTTGATGGGACACTCCTGTTAATTCAGGGCTCATTGAAAATAAGAGTTGATTCAGCATGACTTATACATGCAGGGCAATAGATCTTCAGCAGTCAAAACGACTGTTCATCATCTGCCAGCCAAACAAACGTCATGACACATCACTCTGGAGACGCTTACCTTTAGCGCAAGCTATTTCGGAATGATCGGGTTTGAGTGGGGTTTTGCTCGTGCAAAACCATCCGATCTGCGTGGGTTGCAATCAGATATCGGTACGTATTTACGAAGCCGATTGCAAACAAAGAAGGTGAGGCAACATCATGACTCGTATTTCTCGTCATGAACTCCGTGATACACCGGACGAAGAGCAAAAAACTTCAATAACAGTTGATACTGCAATAGAAATACCACATCGTCTTGAGTTTACACCAGGTCGCCGAACAATTGGTCCTGATGAAGAACTTACAATTCGTCATATTCTCGTTGATAAATACGAGTATGTAGACAATGAAGCATTCAATAGCAAACCAAGTGTTGCAGAGAAAAAAATCTTTGCAGACGCGCCGCCTATCGAATTGCCCGACACCAGTTGGTATCACCCGGTGATGGATAATTTTGTTAACGATAGTCGCGTTAATAAAAACGTAGGCACCGTTTTGCTCTCTGCCGAAGAAGAACGAATACTCTTTATACAATTTAACTACTGTCGATTTAGAGTTTGCAAAATTCGCGAAAAAATGCAGAAGCAAGCTAGCAAGCCAATTAAAACTGAAAAAGCAGTTGAAATACTTGAGTGGCATAATCGGGCCGAGGCTTATCGAGATCAGATCGCACAAACGAACCTCGCACTAGTTCTCGCTATGGCCAAGCGTACACGTATGAGTGAAGTTGATTTTGCAGACCTCGTGTCCGAAGGCAACATGGCTTTGCTTCGCGCTGTCGATAAATTCGACGCTGCACGCGGTTTTAAGTTTTCAACTTATGCATGCCGTGCGATTCTTAAAGCTTTCTCACGTTCAGGTGTGAAGCTTTCTAAGTATCGCCAACTCTTTCCCACTGCGTTTGATCCAGCTCTTGAGCGTTCAAACTTCCAGGAAGAGAAGAACGCATCGCATGAGATGGATTGTGTAGACGAAGTTCACAAAATTCTCGAAGATAATCGAGCTGAGCTTTCTGAAATCGAAATCGAAGTGATTAAGCATCGTTTCGGTATCGATAAGCAGCCAATTGATAATGAAGAGCCCAAAGGTATGACTCTCGAGCAAGTCGGCAAAGTCATCGGCGTCACAAAAGAACGTGTGCGTCAGATCCAGAATAAAGCACTTGCAAAAATACGCTCATCGCTGGAAACCGATTTCCTCGAGTAGCACGCATACAATCTTCAAACGCAAATAGCTCTTCTCCTTACAAAAACAGACAAGTTCTTCCCAAGGCCCGCAATTTCGCGGGTCTTTTTCTTTATCTTCGTCACACATCCCCTCTCTGTTATAATGCCTCTCATTAACCATACCAACGCACGATTTGAAAGAGGCGACTCATGACCACCGAAGCAAGACCAGACTGGGACAGCTACTTCCTCGTACTCGCAAAGCAAGTTTCAAAACGCTCACCAGACCCCAGCACTAAGCATGGCTGCGTCATCGTCGATCAAGATAAACGCGTCGTCTCAACCGGTTACAACGGCCCCGTCTCCGGACTCCCCAACGAAATCGTTCCCCTCACACGTCCAGAAAAATACGACTGGTTCATTCACGCTGAAGATAACGCAGTCGCTTTCGCGCGTTGCAACCTCTCCGGCGCGACTGCCTACGTCACAGGCCTTCCTTGTGCACCATGTTTTCGTCGTCTGCTTCAGGTCGGTGTCTCACGTATCGTTTATGGCGGTGTCCAATCCGCTTGTATCAGCGACAAGGAAACCGATGCCTGCATGACCATGGCCAAGCTCAAGGACGTCGAAGTCGTCTGCGTCGAAAGCTGATCTTTCATCCAAGACCAATAACCATTGATATCCCCTCAGGTCTCACCTGAATGCTATCCATATGCCCAATTTACATACTGGCTTTCCGTAAATTCACCATTTCCCACTAACGCAACATCCTGTAATCGACGAGCTTAAACATAGACGTTTCATTTATCAGGGGATTTGCGCGTGAGCATACGTTTCTCTCATGTAACTTTAATCACCAACGATTGGCGTAGGCTCTCCCAGTTCTACATCAACGCGCTTGATTGTGAAGCTTTCTATCCTGAAATCAATCACTCAGGCTCATGGGTTGATAAATCCACCGGCGTCAAGAGCGCTCGTATCCGAGGCGTCAATCTCAGACTCCCCGGCTTTGAAAGTGGTAAAGATGGTGGACCCTTCCTCGAAATTCTTCAATACACACCAACAAAAAAGGGTGGTAAAGATTGCATCAACTGCGCAGGATCGGGGCAGGTCGCTTTTGAAGTAGATGATGTAAAGCAAACAGCAGAACGTGTGATTAAATCAGGTGCCAAACCTATTGGCGAATACGAAAACGTCTTTATCCCCGGCATTGGTACCGTTCGCTTTCAATTCTTCAGAGATCCCGACGACAACATTCTTCAATTACTCAAGTGGGATCGTCTCAAATAAAAACAGCACAGATGAACGACTCTCTGTACTGTTTACGGATTCATTTTGTAATTACAATTAAATCTTAAATCTTAAATCTTAAATCGTGAGACCATCTCCATTAGATGCTGACTCTTTTGTGAAAGCTCCATCGCTGACTCCGCTGACTGTCTTGCACCTTCACCTGTTTGATTGGCAATCACTGTAATCTGCTGAACATTCTCGCCAATTGCAAGTGCTGCTCCCGATTGTTCTTCAGCAGCAGAAGCGATGTTTTGGACAAGTCCTGTTACATCACTGGAAGACTGAACAATCTCATCTAGCGAATTGCCAGCTGCCGATGCCATTTCCACACCTTGCTTTACAGAACTTGTACCTTCACTCATTCTCGAAACAGCTTCACGCGTATCCTTCTGAACTAACAGAATCGAATCTTCAATCTGTTCAGTAGCAGTTGTTGTACGGTCTGCCAGTTTTCTCACTTCGTCCGCAACCACTGCAAATCCTCTACCATGTTCACCTGCACGTGCCGCTTCAATTGCAGCATTTAATGCAAGCAAATTCGTTTGATCTGCAATGTCATTGATCACCTGAATGATTTCGCCGATCTGATCAGCACGGTCACCCAATTGTTCAATTGCCTGTCCTGTGTTGTTTACAATCTCATCTATTCGATTGATAGAACTGATCGTGCCATCAACAACTTCTTTACCTTCACCGGCTTTCTCGCCGGAATTGATTGCATTCAATGCCGCTTCCTGTGATTGGTTGGCGACTTCCTGAACTGATGCGGACATTTCTTCAATACCCGCAGAAACTTGTTGTGTTTGCTGCTTTTGTTCTTCTAAACCTTGCGAGATTTCCTCAGCCGATGCAGCAACTTGCGATGCAACCGTTGCAACATTTTGTGAAGCGGTCTTGCATTCAGAAATAATTCCCTGGATATTTTCAATAAATTCATTAACCCCTGTGCATAACTTCCCAATCTCGTCCTCCGACTCAATCGGCAACCTCTGAGTTAAATCGCCATCACCATTCGCAATCCCTTCTACCGCACTAGTCACTCTCATAATGCCGCGACTGATCTTGCGTCCGAGCCATGCGCAAACGATCACACAAATCCCCAAAATACTCAGCGTAATGATGATCGCTTCATTCTGAAGTTGTACCGAAGCAGCACGCAGTTCATCAACATCAAATCCCGTACCAATCACCCAGTCATAAGGCTCGTAATGCTTAAAAGCGACCATCTTTCTTTGCCCATCGTATTCATACTCAACCACACCTTCCTTCTCGCTCAACATTGCCTTCCCAAATTCAGTTTCAGCAACATTTTTCCCCTCAGCCGTTGGATGAATCACAGCCGTACCGACTTTATCAATACAGAATGCATACCCTGATTCACCGATCTGCATATCCAGTACACTTGCACGAAGCGTATTAAACTGATCATAAGGCACACCAACATATAACACGCCAACAATCTCCCCGCTCCCATCTTTCATCGGCATATATGCTGTCTCATAACGTTTACCTTGAATCACATTCGATCCAAAATATGTCTCACCTTTCATCACATGTTTATAGACAGGCGAGGCTGATTTCAATGTCGTTCCAACTGCGCGACTACCATCTGCTTTCATCACATTCGTCGTTACACGCAGCCACTTTTCAGGCAACACCTGAAACACCGTGCACGTTGAACCAGTCTGAGCAAGCACATCATCCACCAGCCGATAGTCACCTGTAATCAGTTGATCCCCTATCTTCATTACAGGCACTTTAAAGTCACCAACAGCAACCTTATCAACACTAAACTTAAGTTCCTTACTCCACGCTTCACGATGTCCCGCTTCCACTGCCATCACATTCTGTGCAACACTTAAATCCGACTTCAGCTTCGATGCAATCATTTCCTTTTGCATCTCACAAAGCGAATAGATCATCTCCGTTACTTCTTGTGCACTATCAACCCCCTTGGTATTCAGCGAAGTCGTCGCGCGACTTACTGCCAACCATGACAACAACCCCATCGAAACAGTAATCATCAAACCAACGATCACCGTAATGCGCATCCCGATCCCCATCTTCATCATTGAGCGTAGTTTTGACATGTTCTTAGCCTCCAGAATCATTAACGCTTTTTGAAAGGATCAACCTGGCTTCCTCACCAGAGTTTTGCTGCAGTGAATCATCGATGTGTATGCCCACGGACCGAACAGACTCAGTTACACACCGCTGATCCATCGCAGTATTCTTCACTTTTCAGCAAGCCCTCTTCGCTTCAATAGAACCTGCCCAGTACTTAATCGACGCAAGACTATCGCGACTTTAGGGTATACCCTAATAACCCATTATCACGTCCGATCACCTTTTCTCAGTATTCAGTTTCCCCTCACTTGCGGAATCAATTGAGATTGGTTTATCATTTACTCCTTCGGAATTATCATTCACAGCCGCCTGTGCTCTCGTTTCTTCCAACGAGCTCGCGGCTTTTTTATTTGGAGACACAACATGCGCATCGCTGTACCACTCAAAAACGGCATCTTCTCACGTCACTTCGGCAAGTCCGACGCTGTCGCCATCTTCGACGTCAACGTCGAAACCAAACGCGTTACCTGCCAGGAAATTCAATCTCGCAACTGTGATGGCTGCCAAGGTCTCCCCAACTGGTTCGCAGAACTCAACATCAACCGCGTTCTCGTTGCAGGCCTAGGTCAAGGCGCACTCAACGGCCTCCTCGCTCGCAATATCGATGTCTCATCCGCACCACGTCACGATAACCCCAACGATGTCATCAACGCATACCTCGCTGACCCAACTCCCAAGCAACCCAAAGTATGTGCAGGCCACTCCCACGGTCATGGCCACGATCATTCCTGCCAACACTAATTCACTCACACACTCGCCTCCCGCCTTCATCAATTGAGGAGCATCACATGCCAACCTGTTCACCCTCATCATCACACCCCACACAGCAGAACACACTGCGAGATCAACTCCACGATCAATGCGTCATCTGCAGCCAAGCCAACCCTCACTCTCTACGCATGAGATGTACCCTCAATCCCGATGGCTCCGTCACCGGCAATTTCTCACCTAAGCCTCATTTAAAAGGCTATTCCAACCAACTTCATGGCGGCATCCTCACAGCCCTCCTTGATTCCGCCATGGCTCAATGCCTGCTCCTTAACAACATTCACGCAGTCACCGCGACCCTCGACGTACGCTTTCGGCATCCAGCCCCACTCACCGGCACATATTCCGTCACCGCCCAATGTGATGAGCATCGTCGAACCATTCACCGCATGTCCGCAAAAATCATCGCCGAAGGCATCACCATCGTTACCGCTAAATCGCAATTTGTGGATGTAGCAGAAAAATAATCCAATTTCTGTTTTATCAGTGAAACAATCGCTACTCAGGTTCGTCTCTATTACAAACACTCAGTTACGCACGGCAAAATACGCGAACTCGCATCACCACATCAAAAACTTACACACACAATGATCCCTATGGGACGGGTTTTCCGGGGCCGCCCCATAGGGCTTGTTGTATTAACACCCTGCAAACAATCCCTGCACAAAAACTGACTTTTAGTGCATTCATTGCAACTAAACACGCTCAAAATCCCACATATGCATGACTCACGCGTTTAAAGATTAACACAGTCATCAACAGGAGTTATGATGGTCTCATGCAAGTACTGACACACTGGCTCTGGCGTTTACTTCCGGGAAATCCGATGGTCGTTCGGATTGTCCAAGGCGGGTCTGTTCGTATGCGTGACCTTTGGCTCAGAATGGGCTACTTAGGTGCACTCATACTCCTCGTTTTCATCGGTCTCATGGCCGGCGAAGGCATGGGCACCAATGTCTCCATGTCTGACCTCGCAAAAGCAGGCACAAAAGTCTTTGCCGTCATCGCTTATGGCCAGGTCATCCTCGTCTGCCTGCTCGCTCCCCTCTTCATGGCCTCCGCTATCTCGCAAGAGCAATCCGCTAAAACTTACGACATCCTTCTCACCACACCACTTACCAACATGCAGATTGTCCTCGGCAATCTCTTCGGACGACTCTTCTTCATCCTTTCACTACTCGCATCAGGCCTCCCACTCTTCGCAGTCCTCCTCATCTTCGGCGGCGTCCGTTCCTCATCCGTCTTCATCGCCTTCGCTGTCGCTGCTTCAACTGCAATTTTCGTCGGCGCTATCGCCGTCTTTATGTCCGTCATGCGTGTCGGTGGTCGCAAAGCTGTCTTCGCTTTCGTCATCTCCATCGCCGCATACCTGCTCGCCGCTTACCTCATCGACCTCATCATCATCCGCAAATTCTTCCCTGCAGGCGGCGGCGCATTCTTCACAACATTACTCACACCTTTCCATCCACTACTCGTCCTCGAAGCCTCCATCAGCTCATCCGTTTACCAGATCCGCTCTGAAGACGCGATTTCTCAATACTCCTTCATCACTCGCTATCTTCTCGCACAACCACTTCACGCATACCTATTCATTACCTCATTCATCAGCCTCGCACTCATCACATGGTGTGCCATCGTTCTTCGTAACGTTGGCCGTGGCTCCTCCAAAATCGTTCTCTACTTAAAAGAAAAACTTCGCATGAGGCCCGAAGGCGAACGTCGTCGTAAGCCTCGTAATGTCACGGGTCGCAACCCAATCGCATGGCGTGAATCACACACACGCGGCAACGCTTTCAATGCCGTCGTCTCACGTTACGGCTTCGTCATCCTCGGCCTACTCTTAGCCATCGGTTGGCTCGGCTCATACCACTTCGGCAAACTACCAACACTCGCAGGCATGGCGCCGCAAGAATTCTTCCTCAATGGCCTTTACGTCATCCTCCTCATGGAAGTCGTCGTCATCACGCTCGTCGCAATCTACATGTCCGCTGGTTGCGTCTCCAAAGAACGTGAAGATGGTACACTCGACCTTCTCCTCACCACACCAATGACCCAAAAACAATACGTATGGGGCAAACTACGTGGCCTCGTTCGCTTCCTCGCCATCCTCATCTCTGTTCCAGTCCTCACCGTCGCCATCATCTCAGCATACTCAATCCTCGGTGATGTCTTTGGCTGGGCAACCGCTTCCTATATACACAACTCGCGACAAACAAACACCGCTGCAATGCGTACCAACGAAGCACTCCTCATGCTTCCCGAAGCAGCACTCATCTTCACACTCGTACTCGTCCCATTCGTCGCACTCTGCATCGCTGCCGGCATGTCATGGTCACTCAAATCAAAAGGTGTCCTCGGTGCCGTCATCCCATCCGTCATCATCATCGGCCTCATCTCACTCGTCCTCGGTTTCTGTGGCTTCAACATGGCCATGAGCACACCCGTCATCTTCGGTGCAACCGTTAACTCATTCTCTCCCACAACCTCAATCCTCATGATTATCAACCCATGGGATTACGTACAAGGCTTCCCCGCTGCACCCGGCTTCTCACGGGGCTTCATGATCTTCTCCGCAAGCATCGCCGCTGCAGGATACTTCCTCGTCGTTGTCGCAATGCTCAACGCAATGGTCAAGAACTTCGACCAAACCGTCCGCAAACTCTCCGGCACCGGCTAAGCCAAAATGACATAACAATACAAAATAAAAAAGCGCTGATATTCAATCAACGCTTTTTCTTCTTAATTTTTCAACCAGTTATCTATTCACTGGTCTTGTCTTCTTCATCTTCTTGATGCAACTCATCCATCGCGACACGATTCATATAACCATCCTGCCGTTTCTTCAGAAACGCCAAATACCGTTTGGTCTCCTCAGGCCAAAACGCCTTGAAGATCCCTCTAAATTCAGCATCCTTTGCAGTCACATACACCCCATCATCTAACACCATCGCTTTATAATCACCAAGCACTTCGTGTGCACTGAATCCCAATTCATCCGAACCATTCTCCCAAACTGAATACACCACAAACCCATTTTCATGCACGCGATACTTCAATTCATCATGCGCCAAACTAAACCCATCCTTCGGCACCTCATCCAAATACTTCGGCACCAGTTCACTCAACTGCTCAGGATACTTTCCTTTAGCCAACCAATATCGTTCCGCAGCAATCGCAATCGTCGTCAACTCCAACTTCACTTGCATTTGATTAAATGTCTTCGCTGCCGAAACCAATGCCGGCGCTGCAGTACCGCTGACCGTGTACTTCGTAGGCACTCTCCGCCATCCCTTTTCAATCCCCTGTAAATCCATCACACCCTTTTCAAGTTCTTCAATCATCTCACCATACAACTTTAACCCAAACGCAACATCCGCCTTCGCCTGTGGCAACTTCGATGCAAACCCCTCAGTCATCGAGTGAATCAACATAACACGCTCATTCGCAAACGCCTCCGCCACCGCCTTCGCATCAACCCCCTTCTTCAACTCCTCAATCAATGCATGAAGTTTTTGCAGTTGCGCATCATCATAAATATGAGCATTTAATCCCCACTCAATATCTTTATCAATCCTCGCCGTCATCCCAATCGCCACCAACTGCGCGATCAGCACCGGCTCCTTACTCACACTCTCAGTCAACCGCTTCATCCCTTCAAGCGTTCGAATTGCCTCATCGGCATTCCCCTCTTCAATCATTAACCAATGCCGTAACGCCAACACCTTACCCCATCGTCGCACATCACCCAAGTGCTCCATATGCCCCTCATTCAGCATTGCCATTTGATCCCCATACGTAAACGGCCACCGCGCCCCATCAATACTCGTCGCACCAATCAACCCCGCCGTAGCAAAACCCTGGATTTTCAGATATTTTCGCACATTATTCAACATCGCATCTGGCACATCCTCCCACTCTGCAATAGCAAAACCCATAACTGGCAAGAACATCTCCATAACACCGTGTGCTTCTATTTTTTGATTCGTCTTTTCCATTGCATCGAAAATTGTTTGATATAACTCAGCCGCATTTCTCCCCTCAGGTTCCGCATACTGCGCATTCAATTCCTCGACAGTTACCGGATACCCCGCCGCTCTAATCTTCGAATAGTGTCCATCCAACACACTGCTCAACCCATAAGACCAAAGCCCATACGATAACCCCGCACCAACAATCACTAAACCCACCGTGCCAATCACAAGCCGTTTAACTTTCTTTCGCTTCTTACCCTGACCTTTGCCTGATGATTCACTTTGTTTTTCAATCACTTCGATTTGCTGTTCTGACATGATCTTACTTTCATCTATCCAAAGGAAATCCACCAGCCCTACAATCAGTAGTCATCATATGAAATCAACACAACCAATATTGCATCTCTCTTCTCTAATATCCCCAACTCTGCATCATCCTATCGATGAACAAACGGCGAACGATGCAGGTTATCCAGCGGTCGCGACAGAATTCCCGCAATCACCAACGCCAAATAAGCAGCCTCTGGTGTCGCTGAAAACCATACACACATCGCAACCATGCCACCCAATAGCAACCCATAGGTGATCCGTCCCGGACGCGACATCGGATCAACCCCCGGCCCAAATATCATCACAATCAAAAACCAAGGCGATGCTAAAACAACATACGCAATAAACGTGATCGCAGCCGTAATTTCCATCTGCGACAACTGCGTCATCACAAACGATATGTGCACATCATCACCAACACCCAAACGCATCGGCAAAACGAGATACACACACACCATCGCCACCAATGCCGACAGTGCCGTTCGCCACGATGCTAATCGTTTATAGATCAGCATCAATCCCAGAAAGATCAGCAGAGCAGGGCTCGTCGCACCAATCGCGCCCGGCACAACACCAAATATCACATCCGGTATCTGTGGCAATTCACCCGATGCCAACATATTCACAAACAATCGAGGCTGCTCCAAAATCTGCCTCTGATTTACACTAATCTGCAGCTGCGGATTCTCTCGATGGGTCGCATCCCATTCACGATTCGACGTCGCCAACCAGTCACGCAAATCAGGCGACCCCGCATGATCATAATTATTCACATTCCCAACAAACAAATGGCTCGGTGTCAGCACCGCTGGAATCGGCTGAGCAAACGCATTACGCATCGACAACGGATCTGTCCGCGTCACACCAGCAGGTACCAACCATATCAACACCAGCGTTAACGCAACCGGATGGATGCGCAACCGAAACGACCGACCAATCAAGTGCAGCAACACACCCAGTGTTGCCCCCGCTATCATCGGCACCGTCCAATCTCTCATCATCGGTAACGCCAACCCCAGCAACATCCCACTCCACAATGCATAGCTCAAGCTAATATGAGGCGAATGTTTCTTCACCATCGACAACAACTTCGCCGTCACCCGATAAACAAGCAACGTCACCACCGTCGTCAACCCCACAAACAGCAAAGCCCGATACCCAAAAAGCACCGCACCGTATATCAACATCAAACCGACAACGATAATCCAATCACGATCATAGCTATGTCGTGTATGCGCATTATCAATCCAAGGCGGTCCTTGCGTATGCAACTCCCCCTGCGGCTTCAGCGGCGACAACGGTCGAAATTTCTTATCACTCGATTTGATGCGAACCCTTCCTTCGATTTATTACAACTTCATATCTAAACACATTGTACTTAACCCAATTCGACCTCGCCCCACAAAAACATCTTGAGCATTTACCCTATTTTAACAACACTTCGCATCTGACCGCTCATTTACGTATTCCAGATACCTTTAATCCAATTTCATTGCCCAATCACATTGAATTAAAACCGCAATCTTGTAGCATGGACTTTGATTTACTTGAACTTAAGCGCAGTTTTCAAAGCTATTGCTTATTGAGAGCTCCTACTTCACATCGATTTCATGTGAAGCTCTCAGCCATTAAGCACCAACCGGGATTTCCACGGAGCAAGAGACGACATGAAATACACCAAGCCCTTCAGCGCGATTGCCCTAGGCCTATTCGCCACAACACTATCATTTGGCACGACCACCAACGTCACCTTTACCGGTGCTAATGAGCTTGAACCTACCAATACTCCAAATAATTGGGAGTATATCGGCGTAGGCTTTGACCCCGATCTCTACGACATAAAATATGGTCAGCTTAATCTTACCGGCCCAGAAGCCATTCATATAGACATACTGAATATCGGTGCGGCGAACGAAACAAACGCTACCGTGAACATCGATGGGCAAGGCGCTGTTTGCAATGTAGATCAACTGCATATTGGCGATAACTTTAATTCCATCAATAAACTCAATGTCACAAATGGCGCCATTTTTAATGTCAATGGTTCTCAGCCAACTCAAATCGGTGGAATGGTTAATTCTTCTGTTACAGTAAATATCGACAATGGTTCAACTTTCAAAGTCAACGGCCCGCTAGGCCTGACACCAAGTATTTCAAACTTTAAAGTGTCTAACGATTCTCTATTACAAATAATTGGTCCATGGCAAATCGGTGATAACAATCCCATTTCATCACAAACTGCAATTATTAACGATTCAACCGTTATTTGTCCCGAGGTAAATGTCAAAAATTCCGCTCTTCTTCAAGCCAACGACAGTAACTTAACTTTTGGCCGCTTTTCTTTTGAAAATGAGGTTGAGTTAACAAATACACGACTGAATTTCTATAGTACATCCATTAATAACAAATACCTCACGATGACTAATAGTGAGATTATCAATGACTCCTTAACCTCAGGTTTCAATAACTATGGCGTGGTTGATGCATCCGGTTCTTTTAAAGTAGAAGATTTCACAAACAACGAATATGCAGACCTTCGCGTTCAAAGTGGCAAAAAACTCAAAATCACAGGCTCGCTAGCCAATGAAGGAAAAATCGAAGTCTTTGATAGTGAACTGGAAGTCAAAGGCAGGTATGTAGATTCAGCCGTGATTCATAATTGGGAAGATGGAACATTCGCTATCAGCAACGGTGTTGTTCGTGCACCTGATACAAATAATGATGGCGACATTCTCTTCACCACCGGCCAGTCTATGTATTTTGGTTCCATCACCAACTACAGCGATGCCAGAATCATCGTCTCAGGCCAAGCCAACGTCACATTCTGGGATCAAATCCAACAAGACGGCACATTTAAAGTATCCGCAGGTTCCATCGCCACAATCTTCGGTGACTACTACGGTGACCCAATCTCCGGTTTCGGTTCAGTCTACTTCGAAGGCCAAACCAACCCCGGTCACTCACCCGGCAACGGCGTCAACTCAACCAACACTTATCTCGGACTCGACCACGTACTCACCATCGAACTCGGCGGCCTCACCCCAATCACCGAGCACGACATCTTCGGCTCACTCCAGACACTCAGCCTCGACGGCGACCTCAACGTCGTCTGGTACGATGACTTCCAAGCTTCCTATGGCGACACATTCGACATCCTCGAATGGGATACACTCCTAGGCTCATTCAAAAACATCGACCTCTCAGGTGCACCACTCGCTGATTATCTCGAATGGGACCTCTCAAACCTCTACGTCGATGGCACCATCACCGTCATCCCTGAACCTGCCACCCTCTCATTCCTCTCACTTACCGCAGCAGGCCTCCTTCTCTCACGCCGCCGCTCCGCATAACTCTCCGCCCAATCAAAAAACAACAGCCCAACGTCCCTTTAAAGACGATGGGCTTTTTCATTATTAGGGAAACCATCACACCACTTCGCATTATTGTGGTAAAACACAAGATTCTCTGGCAGCGAAGCTTACACTGCGTTACGCTATCATCATGATAATCAGGCTCGCTGTGTTACGATTCAATCAATCCCACACGCAGCAGCCTCAGGATTTGTTTTCCCTCGTTGTTTATTCAACGATCAGCTTCCATAGGAGCACATAATATGAACCTTACCAACACCCTCGCACAACCCTCCTTCGGCGGCACAGAGGTCTTCATCACAATCCTCTTCCTCATCGGCGGGATCATACTCCTCGTCTTCCTCTTCTTCGTACTCAAATTCGCAAACCTCTGGATTCAAGCCCAGACCTCCGGTGCTTCCGTCAAGTTCCGTGACCTCATCGGCATGTGGCTGCGTAAAGTTAACCCAAAAATTATCGTACTCTCACGCATCCAAGCTGTTCGTGCAGGCCTCGATATCACCACCAGCCAGCTTGAAACCCACTACCTCTCAGGCGGTAACGTCCCTCGCGTTATCAACGCACTCATCGCCGCTAGCAAAGCCGACATCCAACTCCCTTGGGATAAAGCATGTGCCATCGACCTCGCAGGTCGTGACATCCTCGACGCCATCCGAACATCAGTCGACCCCAAAGTAATCGACTGTCCCAACCCCGCCAGCGGCTCAGACCGTCTCGACGCTGTTGCCAAAGACGGCATCCGCCTCCTCTGTAAAGCTCGCGTCACCGTCCGCACCAACCTCGCCCGTCTCGTCGGCGGTGCAACCGAAGAAACCGTCATCGCACGTGTAGGCCAAGCCATTGTCTCCGCAATCGGTTCACAACCAAGCTACAAAGACGTCCTCGAAAACCCCGACGGCATCGCACGCAAAGCACTCGAATCAGGCCTCGACGCAGGCACCGCATTCTCCATCCTCTCAGTCGACATCGCCGACGTCTCAGTTGCAGGCGTTGATCGTGAAGCAAACGTCGGTGCGAAACTCCAGGCCGAACAAGCCGAAGCCGACAAGCAGCGTTTCCAAGCTGAAGCTGAAAAACGTCGTGCACTTGCTATCGCTCAGGAACAGGAATTTAAAGCCGAAGTTCAGAAGAACCGCGCACTCGTCGTTCTCGCCGAGTCCGAAGTTCCCAAAGCCATGGCCGAAGCTTTCCGCTCCGGTAACATGGGTATCATGGACTACTACCGCATGAAGAACATCCAAGCCGACACCGGCATGCGTGACTCCATCGGCGGCAACGACAAAGACGATAAAAATAAAAAGAAATAAGTCCTAGATAAAACAATAGCTAACCATGTGTTAGAATATTTAGATCGCAAAAACGCTCGCATTATTGTGAGCGTTTTTTACAACAACTACGCATATCAATTAAAATCTAAAGCCATGAATCATAATCCAAGCCCATCAAGAATCTTATCTTGCTTAACCGTTCTGTTTAATTGGATATCAATCGCTCTCATTTTCGTTTGGCCAATCATCCCCGTCATCCTCGTTATTATCTTCATCCTCCGCCTCACCAAAATCCCTTTTAATACCCCAATAAATTGGTTACTTGAAATCATCGCAAGCTTCAGCGTTCCATTTGTTTTAGCCACATGCTTGCCCCAACCCGAGGGCATGGCCGGTATGGTAACAATCCTGCCACTTTTCACACTTGCATGGTTTTACAGCATCCTCACCATCGCAGCTTTCCTCCGTTTCCACATCCTATTCATGATCCGAGCAAAACAAAGACGCAATGCTCAAACCCTATAGCAAGCTTCTCTCATAACTAACGATACGTTCAAGTGAAAAAACATTAATCAAATCAGTTCTCATAACGACGACACGCTGCAGTGAAACAACCTAACTTTCACGTTAATAATTCAAACTGATGCATCAATAAAACAATCCCCCAATAGCCGGCGAGCCACGCTCGCCGTGCTCATCCCTCACCCCACCACCTCTCATATAACACTCACGTAACACATCTCACCCCACACTCCTCCTCCCATCACCCTCCACAGATCAGGCATCACTTCTTCGCCCTTTATCGCATCACCTCATCGCGAACTCCTCACACATTTGCCCCCTCACTCCCCCCATTCTCCCTCACAGCATCTCCCTCCCCTCCCAATCCACGACCCCCTTTTGGCCACCCAAATCACAATAATTCAAAAAATATTAAAAATAATATTGAATAATATTAAGAAAAGTTTAATAATATTCATATGGAAGAAAAACGAGACAATTGGCTCGATGTGCTCAGCGAAGAAGATGCGGCATTCCTCAAACGCTTCCTCCTCGCCTCAGGTTCACTCAAACAGCTCGCCAAAGAATACGACGTCTCATACCCCACCGTCCGCGCACGTCTCAATCGACTCATCGACAAGGTCAACATCTACGAGCAGCAGCACACCAAGTCGGAATTCGAACGTGTACTCCTCGCATGCTATGCCGAGGGCAACATGTCACGCGAAACCATGAAAGTACTTCTGAAGGCTTACGAAAATGAAACCAACTAAGTGGCCAGAAATCATCACCATCTCAATCTTCGCGATGTCTTTCCTTTTCACTGCAGGCCTCATCGCCCTCATGTTCCACGCACACCATCACAGAGCGAATTTCTACACAATGCTTGATGATTTCGCCATCGTCTTCAGCCTCACCGCATTCTGGACTTGGTTGGCCTCGATCTTCACCCTAGGCTTCCTCGCAAATAAATACCGCTGGGCGTGTCGTGCATATCACCAGTTACTTCGATTCGTCGTGGTGATCGGCATCGCATACCTCTTGCTCGCCATAATCTCATACGTACACAAGATCTCTCAAGTTAAACATCAACATGATTTTCTGTTGAGGGCATACATATGAGTCAACGCAAATTCAAAGAAATCACAGGTGTTCTCGCCGCAGGCATCGGCATCAACATCATCGCAATACTCTTCGTCGTCTTCGCAATCGGCGTTCGACCCGATGGAGCAGACCTAAACCGTCAAGGCGAAATGTGGCTAAACAACGTCGTCGATGGAACCTCAGTTTTTGCACTCCTCCTCTTCATCCTCTGGATCACCGCTTCAATGATCCTCATCGCGCTATCACGCACACGCCGCTGGGCATGCAAACTTCATTATTACTTACTCATTGCAGGAATCTGCATCGGCGCACTATTCACAATCCTCGGCATGACCGCCCCTTTATTCAATCAACCGCTACATATCGGTTTGATACTTGTTTCTCCGGGCCTTTTCCTCATCCTCGCAGGCATCATGATGCTACTCGTCAGCCGCAAGCAACGCATTGAAGTCGAAACCAAAATGATGCGAACCAAAGACATTGTTGACTAATCAACGGTTAGTCAACAAACAAACTGAGGGTATTTAGTATGAAAAGTATCGATAAAAATCAGATCTGGACTGTCCTCGGCATGATTCTCGTTGGAACAATTATTTCAATGATCATCGCTTCATCATTTATCGATTGGTCATACAGCTTGATGTATAACCGATTTGAAAATGAACACAATGACATGGTCATACACAATGCCCTCGTTGGCAGCCTTGCAGGTGCATGGATCGGCAGCATCGTTGGCGGACTCGCAGTCTTATTCGCATTCGTCAAAAACGCCTGGGTTTATAGACTTCAGCGTCTCGTCCTGTGGGGATTTTGCTGCTTAGGAGTGCTGTCCTTCATTCTTGCAATCGTCAGTTACCTCAACGACTATCCCTACGATGCCATCGGCGCCGTAATCTACACAGTAGTTTTCCTTACTATAGGTTTATCGCTCCAGCGATTCCCTAAGCGCAAGTTAGAAGAACTCAACCGAGACAAAATGCGTGCAAAAGATATTTCAAGTTAATCAGCGCAAATATTATTGACTTAGAGCAACTTGCGTGATTATACACACGCTCTTGCCCAACATTGTTCGGCAGCTCAAGCACGTCGATACCTCATTTTCACGCAATCGACCTACTGGTCAACGAGTGAGTAATTTCGCAAGACGCTCTAAATATACCACGTATAGGTGATGGATATGAACGAAAAATCAAACAAAATAGGTATGTTCGTCAACATATTCTGGGTAATAGCTTCCATTGTCATCATTGTTGTTTCAGTAATTCTGTTTATGTTGAACTGGAAAAGTTCAATCGCATCGGGACAGGAATTATGGTCGCAGCGACAAGCCGGCTATCTCGGCGGCATCATCGGTGGTTACGGCGGACTCTTCGGCAGTGTTTGCGGCGGACTGACGCTTTTCTACAAATACGAGTGGGCTTTTAAAACACAAATCATTCTGCTCTACATAACCGGCGCATTAGGCGCAGCCGCATTGATCGTTGGCGCAACCCTCTTTATGAAAGATCAACCATATCACGTATGGTTCCCATTAGCGCTAGCCGGCCTGATCTTGTGCCCAATGGGTTTTGGATTTGCCCCCATGATGCATAAGCGAAGAATCATGATTGAAATGCAAAAAATACAGGCACTTGATGCCAAAGGCTAATCATTGATTAGTCAACTAACAGAACAACCTTCTCTTCTATGCAAAGTGGTCCCTTCCGGAGGATCACTTTTTTTGGTATGCACTCATTCCCCGATATAGTCCCGTAACGACTCAATATCATTCGTTTGTACCGCATTCATCAGTGAATCGCTAAAAGCCCACAATGATGCTTGTTTTTCAGTGATAAACGGCAATAGCCCCAGTTTCTCTGCGATTACAACTTGTAAATTATCAATCTGATAACCCGTGTGAGCAGAAATCGCAATCACATCGTCATCCAAATTCCGTGGTAATTTCTTCACATCTTCTGCAGCATCAACTTTATTCACTACAAACAGATCAGGTGTGCGAGGCAATGTATCAAGTTCTGGGAAATCCTGGTCGAGATCACGTAATGCAATCAGCAGATCTGCACTATTAAGTACAGATCGCGCGAGTTGAATCGCAGCTTGTTCTATCTCGTCGTTAGAGGACCGTAATCCCGGCGTATCAAACCACTGCACTGCAATCCCCGGAAGTAGGTTATCCGAATTGCGAGCATCGTTTGTTTGTTGTGTTGATGCTTGTGCTGCGGGTTGGCAGTTTAACTCGACTAGTGCGCCGACCCAGTCGCGGGTGGTGCCGGGGAGGTCGGCGACGATGGCGGTGTTTTGGCCGGTGAGGAAATTGAGTAATGCGGATTTGCCGACATTAGGTTGGCCGACGACTGCGATGGTGGGTGGGGTGAGTAGTTTGTTGAGGGTATGCGTATCGTTTTTGATCTGTTTGAAATCGATTGATGTTTGGGTTTTGAGTACGGTTTGCCAGAGTTTGGGTTGTTGTGCGAGTAGCGGCAGTGCGGCGGGTGATGCGGCGGTGGCGATGGCGTGCAGCATGTCAGCTTCGATGAGCGATGCTGCTTCGGGGTAGAGGGTTTGCGGTGATGGGTTGGGGGTGAAGGTTGCGCCGAGGGTGGTGAGGTGGTCGATGAGTTTTTGGACGACGCGAAGCCCGCCGTGGGGGGTGAGTTGTGCGGTGTGGCTTGGGGTGGTGGTGTGCGGGAGCAGGGTTGTGAGGCCGTGATCGATGTCGGCGTAGTCGGTGAGGTAGGTTTTGTTGGGTGTGAAGGTGGTACGGGCGGTGAGTTGGGTGAGGAGGGTGGTGAGTTGGGGGAGGGGGCCGTGGAGCTGGAGGATGGCTACGGCGCCGGGTTGCTGGGCGGTGGTGAGGGAGAGTGTGATATCGGTTTGGGTTGGCATGGAGGTATTTTAGGTGATGGGGTTGCGCGCACAAAATTTGCGGAAGTTGGTTTTTGGAGGGGGGTGAAATGAGTGGTTTATGAAATTGAATGTTGAGCGATTGTGCGAAGTTTATGATTGAAAATGTGAAATGCGTGTGGAAATAAAGGAGTTATGAACGAGATGGTGTGTGGGTGATGCGCTTTTGTGCGCACGAATGTGAAGGTTGATTGATTTTCGATGACTTTCCCTTATTGGAAATTGGCTGAAACGAAGCGAAATGAGCAAGAAATGATGAAGTTTGAGGCAGTTTTGGTCAAGAATTGAAAGGGTTTGGCGAGGGGGGATTCGGTTTTGTGCGCGCAATTTGTTGAGGTGTTGGATTTGGTATGGGTTTTGCTGTGTGGTTTTGGTTGGGTCCTCTATGAGGCTGGATTGGTCATTGAGGCTTGAGCGAATGCTTGGGGTGAAGATGGGGTGAGGGATGAGGGGGTGTGAGCATTGAGTGAGGAATGAAGTGGAGTGAATTGTTTCACTCATGCGCAATCGTTGATTGTGAAAGAAGGATGTTGGGTGATAGGATGTTTTTTGTTGTGATGTTTGATTGGGAGTGATGCTGATGGAACTGATTTTTCATATTACGACTGAAGCGAGTTGGCGGAAGGCTTTGGAACTTGGGGCTTATGTTGGGGACTCGCTGAAGAATGAGGGGTTTATTCATTTTTCGACGGCGAGTCAGGTTGTTGATGTTGCGAATTTTTTGTTTCGTGGGCGAGAAGATTTGATGTTGCTTTGTGTGGATCAAGTGCAACTTGAGGATTTGGTGCGATATGAAAATTTAGAAGGTGGGGAACGGTTGTTTCCGCATGTTTATGGAGCGGTGCTTTGTTCGTTTGTGCGGCGTACGGTTGGATTTCCATGTGGTGAGGATGGTCAGTTTGAGTTACCGATGGAGGTGGTGAAGTATGTTGAGAAAGGGCATGTGGCTGAGGAGATGCGCTTATGAGTTGTGGTGAGCGGCTAGTGCGTTTGCTGGTCTGTTGCTGGTTGGTTTGGCTGTGCGGCTTTGCGGTTCAGGTATTGTTTGATGCGGATGAGGTTGAGGATGGCGGATAGCATCAGGTAGCTAATGAAAATGATTATGCAGATGTAGAAGACGAAAAGGAATGTGCTGCTGTAGAGGCTTTGGATGAACGTCGAAAGTTGGAGCCTACCGATGAGGAAGCTGTAGAAGAAGTAGCCAAGGGCGGCGAAAGGTGCGAGGAGAGATGTGAGTGCGCGTTGCCAGTAGTCTTCGATGTAGTTGATGTGCCATTTCTTCCACCAGCGCCAGACGTGCGGGTCTTGTTTTTTAGGGGTTTTGTGTGTGGGGATGGTCCAGCCGCATTCGGGGCAGGCTTGAGTGGACCAGTATTGGGATGCGTATTGGCACTGGCCGCACTTTGAGGAGTCTGCGAAGTAGGCTTTGTCGTATTGTTCGGGTTCGGTGGGGAGGAGGTAGTAGATGAATGAGTAGATGAAGATGAGGAAGCTGCCGTTGATGCCGGTGGTGAAGCCGATGTGCTTTCGTTCTGCGTTTAGTTTTGCGATGGGTGTTGCTGCAGCGGCAAGGTCGGGAGCGAAAAAGAGGTAGTTGAGCGTGAGTGTGACAAAGATGAAGGCGGCGATGTAGGTGATGATGAGTGTTTGTTTTTTTTTGCGATGGATTGTTTGGGGTTGGCGTTTTTTATACCAGTAAAAGATTGGGATGCTGAGTATGAAGATGAAGAGGTAGATAAAGAAGAGGTATTGCATGGATGGCTCCCGGAATCTTAGTGGAGTTATGAGGTGTGAGGTTGGAGGGGTTTGCCTGTTGGGTAGTTGGTGAGTTGAATGAAGAGTGCGAGGTAAGCGGGGATGAGTGAGAGGGCGTAGCGTTGGGTGAGTGCTGCTGCGACGACGGCGATGAGGAAGATGGCTTGTTGTGAAGTTAGGATGATGAGGTTGGCGAGAAGGTAGCCTTGCGGGGTGATGCGGTCTGCTTTCCAGTGCTTTTTGTAGATTTGCATGCGTATGAAGAAGGTGAGAGGCGTGATGAGAGCGAAGAGGATGATGAGGGTTGTGGTGATGGTGGGGGCTAAATGAGGGATGGGGTTTGGTGCGCGGTTCCAGAAGAAAGCGAGGAGGGCGAGGGCGGCGACGATTTGGCCTGTGATGAGCGCGACGAAAGCGATGCGCATAGTGATGAGGATGCGTTGGGTGTCTTGTGGTGAGGGATGCTGATGTTGTGGTATATCGTTGGGCATGATATTGATTGTATTCTAATGGATGATTAGATGTCGAGGTTACCTATTTTTTGGTGCAGTTTTGGTTTGAGTTGTGAGCCGGTGGGGAAGGCGGTGATGAGGATGATGTATGCGATGATGCTGGGGATGATGGTTGGGAAAATTGGTGCGGTGAAGAATGAGAAGACGAGGGTGATGACGCAGATTGCTTCGGTGGTGCCCCAGAAAATGATGTTGCCTGTGACATAAGCGTTTTTGTCAACAGTCCCGTTGTCGAGGGTGTTTTGTTTGAAGATGAATGATCGAACGAAGAAGCCGATGGTTGGGACGATGGGGAGGAGGATGAAGGGTATGAGTTCGAAGATGAAAGTGTTCGAGGTGATGTTTTCAGAGGGGCCGATGGCGAAGGTGAAAACGATTGCAATGACGGTGATGCCGATGACGAGGCCAGCCCAGATAATGCGTGCAGTATTGAGCACTTGTTTGGTGGTCATGTTGGAATAGTCGTGTTGTTGCTGCGGAAATGACATGGTACACCTCGGAGGATTTTGATTGATTCGTTATATGGTTGACAGGATAAGTGAGGAATGAAAAAAGCACCAGAAAAACTGGTGCTTTGTAATTTGTGATTTATGTCTGGGGATTATTTTTCGTCTTCTTCGAGAACTTTGCGGAGTGAGGTTGCGATGCCGTTGAGGGTGAGGTTAGGTACGACTCGGTCGACGAGTTCGTAGTTGCGGAAGAGGAGTTGTGCGTCGCCGCCGGTGGCTACGACGAGTGGGTATTGGCCTGTTTCTTCGGCGAATTTTTCGACGAGTTCGTGAACCATGCCGCGTAGGCCGTAGAAGACGCCTGCACGCATCGCTTCGATGGTGTTGTGGCCGATAGCTTCGATTGGTTTTTCAATGAAAATTTCGGGAAGCAGAGCGGTGCGGTTATGGAGTGTGTCGAGTTGTAGTTGAGCGCCTGGAGCGATTGCGCCGCCGTGGAATGTGCCTGCGCCGTCAACGAAGTCAACAGTGATGGCGGTGCCTGCATCGACGATGACACATGACTGTTTGAGTTTATCGAAAGCAGCGGCAGCGTTAAGTAGACGGTCTTCGCCAGCGATTGCTTCGGGGTCAAGTTGTCGCCCGATTGGGATTGGGACATCGCGCTCAACGTGTTTGATATCGACGTTGGGCAGGTTGTCTTTAAGGAGTTGTTCGATTTGGTCTTCGGCGCCGCCGTTGACTGAAGACATGAGGACGACAGCATCGTCTTTGTCTTTGAGTTGTGCGAAGGCGTGTGTCATGGCGTCGCAAAGTTTGACTTCGCGACTGTTGACGTATGTGGCGGTTTCAACGAGTTCGCCTTCGACGAAGGCCCCGAGACGTGTGCGTGTGTTTCCGACGCTAACAGCAAGCAGATTGACTTTTGGCATCAGTGTTACTCAGTCTGACAAAGGAACGAGATATCAAATACGTGCTACATAGTAAGTAGCTTTGCAGCAAAGAATCATGTTAGGAAATTGCTGCAATTGTTTGAAAGAGTGTAGCGATAATTTAGAGAAGAGAAAAACAAGGGAGAGTGCTGGGAGGATAGTCTTGTGGAAGAGGCCTAGGATTGTGGACGCTTGACAGGGGAGTGGAAGTTGTGTGGGGGTGGTGAAAAATAGCGATTGGGGGCAGCCAAGCGGGTTTTTGTAGGGAAAACACGTAAAATTTATTGAATGTAAGTTGGGAGATAAGTCCATGGTTTCGAATGATCGGTCATTTTATAAGGATGGTGGGGATAAGGTGAA
The DNA here is from genome assembly GCA_016350165.1 of Planctomycetota bacterium. Taxonomy (GTDB): domain Bacteria; phylum Planctomycetota; class Phycisphaerae; order Phycisphaerales; family Phycisphaeraceae; genus Poriferisphaera. Next base: position 3,282,041 of record CP066225.1, read on the forward strand.
AGTCGAGTTGGGGGCGGTGCAGGAGACGTTGGTGTTGCCGTTATGGGCCCGTGCGCGGGAGTTGGATGAGAGGCGGCCGATTCTTAGGGATGAGGTGGCTAAGGGTGTGTTAGAGCGAATGGATTATGATTTTTCGAAGCTTGACGGGTCGAAATATTATCAGGTTGTGATGGCGGCGAGGCATCATGCGTTTGATCAATATGTGAAGAAGTTTTTGAAACGATTCCCTGAGGGTACGGTTGTTGAGATTGGGTGTGGTTTGAGTACGCGGTATGAGCGGCTAGATAATGGGAAGGTGAAATGGTTCGATATTGATTTGGAAGACACGATTGCGGTTAGGCGTCGGTTTTTTGAAGATGGTGAAAGGCATTGGACGTTGGTTGGTTCGATAGCTGAGCGTGATTGGATTGATGAAGTGAAGCGGAAGGGGGATGGGCCGTTTATGTTGGTGAGTGAAGCGGTGCTGATGTACTTTGAAGTTGAGGAAGTTAAAAAGATATTATCGAGGTTTGCGGATGAGTTTGATGGGGGATGGTTAGCGTTTGATTCGTTGTCGCCTTGGATACATCAATTGCAGCAGGATGAAAAGTTTAAATTTATGGAGGACATGGCTGCGAAGTTTAAGTGGTCGTGTAAGGATATGCGTGTGGTTGAGGGTTGGGATAATCGATTGCATTTAGTAGAGAAACGGTACATACCGGAGGTTGGGTCGCTGGCGTTTAAGCGGTTGCCGATGAAGGCGAAGTTTTTAGAAAGGTATGTGATACCGAAGTATGGACATTCACAGGTGAGCCGATTCAGGATTGAGCGATCGGTCTAATTGAAGGATAGGTGGTTGTGAAATTTAGTACTAATACACGAGTTAGATAGGTAAAGAAGGTGGGCGAAAATGGTAGCACCAAATGAAAAAATCAAAGTCGATTTGAGTCCATTTGAAGAAACGATGTTGATCCCGTTATGGGCAAGAGGGGCGGAGGTGCATGAAGACCCGCCGATATTATGTGACGAAGAAGCTGCGAGGTTGGTTGATCGGTTGGATTATGATTTTAGTATTCTAACTGATCGTATGTTTATGAACTCGTATATGAGGACGAGGTTTGCTCTACGTAGTGTGGTGATGGACGAATATGTGCAGGATTTTTTAACGTTGTATCCAAGAGCGACTATTGTTGAGTTGGGTTGCGGTTTGAGTACGCGGTTTGAGCGAGTGGATAATGGAGAATTGCAGTGGTATTGCCTGGATTTGCCTGATGCAATGAGATTCAGGGAGAAGTTGGTGCCGGCGACGGAACGGTGTGAAAATATGGTTGGATCAATGCTTGAGAAGGATTGGATATCACGCGTGCTAAGGGAGGAGGGGCCTTGGATGATTGTGATTGAAGGAGTATTGCCTTATTTTGAAGAAGAGCAAGTGAAGTGTTTATTTAAGATGTTATGCGATTATTTTGGAGGCGGGCGGTTGGTTTTTGATACGCAGACAGAGTTGTATCGCAGATTAATTAAGCCGGGTAAGTTGGTCTATGCAGAAGATAGTGATAGTGGCTTGGAATTTCAGTGGGTAGTGAGAGATATTCATGAGATTGAGAAGTGGGATGATCGGTTGGAGTTACTAGAGACGCAGACGACACATGATATGGTACCACGTGCGAATCATCGTATACCATTGAAGATTCGTATGCTTGAAGGGGTGAGTAAGTATTGGTGGGGTGAGTATCGGCTTAATGTGTTTGAGATGGTAGACGAGCCAGTGAAAGATTGAAACTATAGATAAAGCCCATGTATGAAAGCATGGGCTTTACTCATATCTTTTTTTATGTCTAATAGACGATTAGTCATCTTGTTGTTCGGATGATTTGTCGTTTTGCTCTTTTTCGAAAGTGTCGATTTCATCATCGCGTCCCCAGCCTTTTTTATCGCGGTCGCGTGAGTCTTTGAGTATGCGCCAGCATTCTTCGAGTAGCACTTCTGTACCTTGTCCGGTGGCTGATGAGATTGGGAAGATTTTACGGTCTGAGCCTAGATGATCCTGGATCAGCTCAATGGCGACTTGTTGATCTTCTTCTGTGCCAAGCAGGTCAAGTTTGGAGAGTGCAAGAACTTCTGGTTTTTCGCCTAGGATTTCAGAGTAGGCGTCTAGTTCTTTTCTAATCGTGTGATAGTTGTCGATGGGGTCAGAGTTGTCGGTTGGCTCGATCTCGATGATGTGGAGGAGGAGGCGAGTGCGTTCGACGTGGCGTAGGAATTGATGGCCTAGGCCGGTGCCTTCATGTGCGCCTGCGATGAGGCCGGGGATGTCGGCGATGACAAGATGACGGTTACCTGTGATTGCAGCGATGCCGAGTTGTGGTGTGAGTGTCGTGAAGGGATAGTCAGCGATTTTTGGTGTTGCATCTGAGACGGCTGAGAGGAAGGTTGATTTGCCAGCGTTTGGTTTGCCGACGAGGCCGATGTCGGCGATGAGTTTGAGTTCGAGACGGATGTTGAATTCTTCGGGTTCCCCGCCTGGTTCCCATTCGGTTGGTACTTGGTTTGTGGGTGTTTTGAACCGATCGTTACCACGGCCGCCTTTGCCACCTTTTGCGATGACGTAGGTTTGGCCTTCTTCTGTGAGGTCAATAATGAGTTCGCCTGTGTCATCGTTGAAGACGAGTGTGCCAACCGGAAGATTGATGGTGAGATCATCAGCGGCTTTGCCGTGCATGTTCTTGCCCATACCGGGTTGGCCTTTAGCGGCTCTCCAGTGATGGCGTCCGGCGAAGTCGAGGAGTGTTTCGACATCAGGGGAGGCATGAAGGATGACGGAGCCACCGTTGCCACCATCGCCGCCGTCGGGACCGCCTTTGGCGATATATTTTTCACGACGGAAGGAGAGGCAGCCGTTGCCGCCTTTGCCTGAGGAAACGAAGATTTTTGCTGAGTCAACGATCATATGTATTGCTTTGCAGTGTCGCTGTTGGGTGGGGATTGTCGTGCGTGGATGAGTCAATGCGCGGAATAGAGGGTGTGTACATAAAGAACAACGGGCGCCTGAAATGGGCACCCGTTGTGAGCGTTCTTTTATAAGGTTGTCAGCTAGCTAATCGATGATTAGGCAGAGCGGACGTGGACTTTTTTGCCCTGGAATTCGATGACGCCTTCGGTCAGAGCGAAGAGGGTGTAGTCCTTACCCATGCCGACTTGGTAGCCTGGCTTGAACTTGGTGCCGCACTGGCGAACGATGATGGAGCCAGCTTTAGCTGCTTGGCCGCCGTAAAGTTTGATGCCACGATACTGTGGGTTTGAATCGCGACCGTTCTTAGTTGAACCTTGACCTTTTTTATGTGCCATGTGTCACCTCTTGGGCAATGCGGGGGCAGTTTGGTGGAGCTGCGTCCCGTTGGATTACTTGCAATTATAGAAAGTCCCCGAGTTGTAATCTCGTGGGCGGAGCAGTATAGCGGATTGGAGGGGTGTGAGGCAAATTAAGCAGGGGCTGGAGCAGGGTTGTTGGGTTGGATACTGTCCATGAAAGGTTGGAATGGGATCTTGATAGGTGGATGAACGGGGGTCCAGCCTGTGGATTGTGTGATATATGTGATGTCAGAGAAGGAATTAAAGTCATTTGTGGGGATTTTTAGTGGAATATGTGGGTAGAAATGGTGGATGATGTCTTGATAGGTCGCATCTGAAGGTTGTAAGCTTTGGCATGGGAAGAAGTTATGGTATCCCGTGAGGTTGGAGTCGAGGCATTTCTGGATAAAAATCGCAGCGTCTGTAGTGGATAGGTAGGTGAAGGCTTCGTAGTAGTTGAACAGATCGATGTAGTGGTTTTCGGCTGATGCTGTGATGGCTTGGTGGAAAAGATCTGTTGGATAAATCCATGGGAATCGGATCGCAATAAAGCTGGTTGTAGGTTTGAGATTGCCGAGGTCCTGGAGCATGGTTTCGGCATGATATTTTGAGAGTGCGTACCAGTTGTTATTGATGATGTGGGGTAAAAACGAGTCGACTGGGAGGTAGGCAATTTGTGCTGGCAGCAGATCTTTTCGTCGCCATCGGGCGGGGAAACCGGCGATTACTTGCACTGAGGAGGCAAAAAGGACGTGCTGGATGTTTGCCTGTGTTGCGGCGTGGAAGATATTTGCGTTGATGGTGTTGTTGGTATTGAGGATGGTGTGACGGGGAAATTGGTAACCGTGTGGGATGTTGGCTAAATGGACAATCGCGTCAATGTTTTTGAGTAGTGGCGTGATGGAATTGGGATCAGTTAGGTCGCAAATCGTTATTGGATAAGGGGCATTTGGTGAGGGGGTGCGGTCGACAGCTAACACATCATGTGAAGAAGCGAGCAAAGCTTGGGCGACTGAAGTGCCGAGCATGCCAGAAGCGCCTGTGAGAAGAATTTTCATAAAAATTAAACTCCGCAATGGTTTGGGCATCAGATTGTGGATGACTGGTGTTTTAGTGGATTATGCGTGTGGTTGTGGAGTATGACAGTGTAGGTTGTTAAAAAAAGATGAAGAGTAGTTTTTACCCTATAAATGTAGCTTGAATTGTAAAAAACAGGCTATTGAGAGTGGTGTGATTAGGTACAAAGTTGCGCGAATATGATGCTTAACATAGTTAGAAATTGATATCAAGAGATTTTTTCAGTCATTTAAGAGAATGAAATTGTTGTCAAATTAGGTCGCAACATTCACTTGCAGGCGCGGAGAGGGTCGTTTAGACTGCGTCACTGGTGGGAAATCAGATTTGTTGTATATGCTGTACCCCATTGGCTTCACAGTGGTCCGCATTGTGAAGATCGTCGCAATCTACCGACGTTTACGTTCTTTCATAGCTCTTGGGAGGCTACGCGTTGTTCACCCGTCAGCACCTTTCCGTATTCGTAGTGTGTACTGGTCTCATCACCGGTTCAGCACTGTTACTTAACGCCGCAGAAGAACCCGCTGCGACTGCCCCTACCGCTGCTGAATTGTATGTGCGCGGTATGGATAAGTTTGATTCAGGCGAACTTCAGGCTGCGAAGGAGATCTTTCATCAGATCGATCCGATGCAGCTTCCAAAGGATCAGCGCGTACGTTTGTACGAATCGCTGAAGTCTTTGGACGATGTCAAAGCAGAAGCAGAGCATGCCGACAAGGCAGAAGCTGTAGAAGCTGAGCATTCAGAAGAAGTCGTTGAAGCAACCAAAATCGTACCAGCAGAAGAAGTTAAGGCTCCATCAGCAGCAGATATGCTCGCTGAAGCCGATTCTCTCGTTGATACGACGAAGGCAGCCGCACTTTACGAGCAGATCCTTGCTAGCGAAGGAGCAGACGCTTCTTTGAAGGCGAGAGCAAAAGCTCGTTTGGCTCAGATTAAGCGCCAGCTTAAGTCCGACCTCAATACAGCGCTAACCGCGCTTGCGATGGCAGAAGAAGACCTCAAAGCAGGTCGTCTGGACGAAGCAGCAGCCCGCCTTGAGATGATCAAGGAAGGCGGCGTTGAGCTTGGTTGGTTCGATAACGGTCGTATGAGCAGTCTCGCAAAGACTGTTTCAGAACGCCAAAATGCATTGGCAGCTGCAGAAGCTGCTCAGAAGCTTGCCGAAGCTGAAGCTGTAGAAGCTGCCAAGGTAGCTGAAGCCGCTGAAGTCACTAAGGCAGCGGATGCACTTGCTAAGGCTGATGCTGATAAAGCAGCAGCTGAAGAAGAGACCAAAAAAGCTCTTGAAGATCTCAATGCTGAGATGGCAGAGAAGCTTGCCGCAGCAGAAGCCAAGACTGACGTTGAAGTCAAGAAGGCAGTTGCAGCAGCAGAAGCCAAGAAAGCTGAAGAAATCGCAGCAGCAGTCGCAGCCGCTAAGGCTGAGGATGTTGAAAAGGCAGCAGCTGAAGAAGCAGCAGCCACAGCGAAGTCAGCTGATTTGATGGAAGCAGCTCGTTTGGCAGCAGCTAAGCGTAACTTCATCAAAGCTCAGGAAGCAAAAGCCAACGGCCAGAACGATTTGGCAGAAGCTTTGCTGAACAATGCTATTCAGCTTGATCCAGAAAACGAAGCATACAAGACTCAGCTTTCAGCTTTGAGTGCTACCAGTGCTGTTAAAGCACCAACTAGCGTTCTTGCAGATGTTGCACAGCAAAATGCTCTTAAGGAAGCAAAAGCCAAGGCCGACTACAAGCGTTACATGAATGACGCTAACGCTGGCCGTGTGCAAAAAGACTTCCCAGCAGCACGTAACGCTGTTGCAAATGCTAAGAATGCTCTTGCAAATGCACGCTTGGTTCTCTCAGAAGTTGAATACAAGCAACTTAAGACAGATGCAGAAACACTTGCATCAGTAATCGAAAAAGAATATCTCCAGTTTGCTAAGCTTGAAATCGAAAGAGAAAAAGTTAGGCAGCAGGAAGATCAGATCAAGAATGTGGAAGCTACTGATCGTGCGACACGTGTGAAGGTTGAATCATTGATTCGCCGTGCATTCGCATTGCGTGATGAGCAGAAGTACGAAGAAGCACTCGAGTTACTTGATAACGCTTTGTTCCTCGATCCACAAAACTTCGTCGCTAAAGGCTATCGTGACATGATTCAGGATGTCCTGTTCATGGTCGAAGCTAAGAAAGTCAACAGACTTCGTGACGTCGCACTTGCTGAATCAGCGTTGATGAACGCACAACGCACAATTCCTATCAATGAATTGATCACCTACCCAGCAGACTGGCCACAGCTCAGCGAAATCCGCTTCAAAGGTCTCGAAGAGAAAAGTGGCGAAGCAGAGCTTAACAACCGCGTTACACGCAAGCTTGCTGAACCAATCCCAGTAGAATTTGATAACTGGCAGTTGGTTAATGCTCTGAACTTCATCCGCAAGACCACTGGCGTAAATCTCTTCGTCAACTGGCCTGCACTTGAAAATGCTGGTATCGACCGTGACACATTGGTTGACCTTCAGCTCAGCAACATTCCTGCAGAGCAAGCTTTGAAGCTCGTTCTTCAGCAAGTCTCAGCAGAGGTTGAGTTCGATCCATTAGGCTACTCAATCAATAACGGTATCCTCACCGTGTCGACAGAACGCGATCTTCAGAAAGAAACTGATATCCGTACTTACGACATCCGTGACCTCCTCGTCCAAGTGCCTAACTTCTCCAATGCTCCAAGCTTCGACCTGAACGATGCACTTAGCAATACCTCTTCAGGTGGTTCAGGTGGCGGCAGCAGCAACAGTCTCTTCGGCGACGACAGCAGCGATGACGAGAATGCAAACGCACTTGATCGTGATGCAACCATCGAAATGATCACCCAGTTGATCATTGACACTGTTGGTAGCTTTGAAGAGTGGGACATCAACGGCGGTGACGTTTCAAGTCTTAAAGAACTCAACGGTCAGCTGATCGTTAAGTCAACCCCACGCAACCACAAGCAGATTCTCGGTCTTCTTAGCCAGCTTCGTGAAACACGTGCTGTACAGATCAACGTTGAATCACGCTTCCTCGTTGTTGACCAGAACTTCCTCGAAGAAGTCGGTGTTGACCTTGACCTCCGTTTGAACAACCTCGGTGGTGGCTTTGGCCCAATCGGTGTTAGCCAAGACTCATCAAGTCTTGCAAGCGGTGCAAGCACAACCTTGACTCCGTTCGACCGTTCAGGTGCTGAAGACTTTAGCTGGCTCGAAACTGACGACTTTAAACCAGGTACCGGTTTCGGTAATACACTCCGCAGCATGGACTTCGGTATCTCTTACATCGACGACCTCGAAGTCAACCTGCTCGTATCAGCCACTCAGGCTAACCAGCGTTCGATCTCACTGACCGCTCCACGCTTGACATTCTTCAACGGTCAACGTGCATGGGTCACAGTTGCTCGCCAGATCTCATTCGTATCTGACCTCGAGCCTGTCTCAGACGCAGCTGGTTGGGACATCACAGTCTCAGTCCTCACAAGTGGTACCCTCCTCGACGTTCGTGGTACAGTCTCATCAGACCGTCGCTACGTAACTCTGACCGTTCTCCCAAGCTTGAGCCGCACAAATGCTGACTTCGACAGATACCAGATCATTGGTACAACTGAAATTGACAACGGTGGCGACGATGAAAACGATCAGACAATCGTTCTCCAGGGCTTCATCGAAGTTCCAGAAGTTGAAATCACACAGGTTCAAGCAACAGTCAGCGTTCCTGACCGTGGCACGATCCTTCTCGGTGGCCAGCGTTTGGTCGAAGAAGTGGAAGTCGAAGCAGGCGTTCCTGTCCTCTCCAAGATTCCATTCCTCAACCGTCTGTTCACCAATACCAGCATGGCTAAGGACGAGCGTACACTTCTCATCCTTATCAAGCCTACGATTATCATCCTGAGCGAAGAAGAAGAAAAGAACTTCCCAGGCATGACACAATCAGCTGAGAGCTTCAATCTCGGTGCAACTATGTTGGCACAGTAATCGAAGCTAACGCGTAAAAGAGCTAAAACCGCTGACTTGAAAAGGTCAGCGGTTTTTTTATTACAGTTTTTAAGTTCTGTTTGACATTCACGGACCGAAAGACTCCAATAATTAGAATCGATTCCATCTCATCAGGCATCAATTTGATCAGTTTTACAATGATGAATTTGTCACACTGATGATTGTGATTTCTTTATTTCGGGTTAAGGCAGTTTCATTTGATTACCAATCTCATACTATATTGTGCATACAGTCTTGGCATATGGATAGCTGTCGCATATCTGCTCTGGATTGCTAGAAAAAGTCAGCTGGTTTGGAGTAAACCACTCTGTGGGCGTTGTGGTTACGATTTGAGAAGTCAAATCAAAGGCGGCGTTGTCATGGGCGCTTGTCCTGAGTGTGGCTGCATGCTCGGTGGTAAAAAACAGGTTCACTATGTACGTGGGCAATTCAGCATACGGCACACAGCTCTGGCTCTATCTCCACTACTACTTTGGGCAATGATGTGGGCCGCAAATAATGTGTATGCAACTTACTATTTACCCAATGTACACACGAAAAAACGTTTGCAAACCAAAGCGGTCAATCGAGTTTCTTATCTGAAACAGCTTGAGGCAGCCAATACGCAAAGTGAAATCTGGTCTTCTGTTTATAAGGAATTAAGTACAGGTGGTTTTGATAAAGCACAAAAAGATGCCATCACTAAAAAAATTCGTAAGTGTGCCTTTCAAGAAGGTATGGGTGATGTGAGCCCAAGCTTTAAAAGATGTTTGCAGTATGCGAAGTTCGATCAGGAAATGAGTGATGAGGAAGCAGTTGCTCTAGCCAAAAAGTTTTATGGTGAAACATTACGCATTAAGCCTGGCGTGTTTTCAGAGCGTTTATACAGCGGCGATGAACAGGTCAGATTGGATGTCAGTTGTGAAGATCGTGATGCTTTAAAGCTTCTAGGTATTGATGACCTTGTTCATATCAAAGCAGTTCACTTGAATGATGTGCATGCTGAAATCGATATTAATCCAAGAATTTCAGAAATCGATATTTATTGGTCAGGCAATATCATTCCAGGTGAGCATTGGTTTACATTCTATTACGAACGTGCTTTTGTGCGCGGCGAATACGATTTTGATGAAGAAGATGACCGTGAGCAATGGCCAGATGATTTCCTCTACTACGAAGAAGGCGAAATAAAATATCCAATCTGGGTATATAAAAAAGCTTCAGAAGCGATTCGTCTTGTAAACGATTCAGAAATCACAAAAAAATTGCATGAGCAACTCAAAGTCACATATTGCGTTGTGAGAAATGTCCAAGGCAAGCGTTATTTATATGTTAGATTATCGCCATCCGACAAAACGATAATTGATGATATGCAGATCTCCTATGGCATCAGTTACTGGGCAAAAAACGACCTTAACCAAACCATCGGCTCAGTCAATAAACCAATTAAACTTAAAGATTGGATGTCAGGTTTTGAACATGAACTGCCACCAGATTGGGACTATGACACAGTAAATCTAAAAATCTCACCAGATTTTAAGAATGTAAGTTCTGATGAAGATGTTGAAGAAATTTGGGGTGGCGAGATTGTTCTCAAACAAATTCCTGTTACGAGATATGATCGTCTAATTTATGAATAGCCAATATACCTTGAAATATTAAGTGAATAAGCAGCATCATAATTTTTATAAATGATTTTTATTATGACACACTGGTACAACTACATCGATTGGTATTCTTGGCTTTTCTGGGGCTATACACCTGCTGCCTTTGGAGCCTTAATCGTCATATGTTATGGCCTCTTCAGCCGTATTCCATGGGGCAGGGTGACTTGCAGGAAATGCGGCACGGTTCTTACAGATGTTGATCCGAAAGAGAATGAAAATTGTCTACACTGTAAAGTAGAATTGAATTCAATCAACGACATTAAAATTTCACGAGGTTTAGTCCCGAAACATTTTCTTGCTGCAATAATTGTTCTCACGCTTCCTTGGCTTGGTATCTACGTTTATGGCTACAGTAAATACTATTCAGATCGTGACGCGAGATTGCCCGAAACGCTTCAGTCATTAAATCATGAAACATTCATGTTGCAGTTTTCTGCTCAATACAGTGAAAAGTTACTGTGGCTTGAACTCATTGATCGTCTTAATAATCAAAAAATTACGCGCAAAGATATTGCTCTCATTATGAAAGAGATTATTAGGCAAACTAAATTACAAACTAGAAAAGATTCTCCTGCACATTGTGCAGAAGCAATAACAATTGCACATCAACAAAACCTTGTAAATGATAAAGATCTTGTTGCATTAGCTGAGCAATTAATTCCTGATCCAGAACCAGTTCAAATAATTGAACAATATCATTATGACAAAAAAAGCTTAGAGCTTAGAACGCAGACTTTTACAAACATTGCAAACTATCGTGATTGGTCAAATCTTTTTGAAATATACTATTACGTAACCAAAGCTACTGCAGATGGATTTGATGCTGAAATTATCGATGGTTATGACGATATGGGGTTAGGGAAAATTTCCTTTTTCTATCCACTTCGATTAACCAACGGCAAAATGAAGCTTGATATCGAAGTGACGTACCATGTATTGCCACTTGATATGACTTATGGACTTAAAGACTTCAACCTTGAAGATCTTGTCGGTTCTCTTGGCAAATGGAAAAAAACAATGAAGACTACTTGGTACGTCGATTTGCAAGCGCAAGAGAAAGAACAATTTATTCTCAGTAAAAATTAACACACAAAACTACCATGCCAATTTCGCGTCATAAGCATTAACTAAACAGTTCTTGATGAGGCCGTATATTATGAATTTCTTAATATGCATACTGCCAATAACCGGTATTTGGCTCGGCATCATATTCTTACTCATCTGTGCATATAAAGGCCGCCGCATTTGGATCGGCCCGCATTGTGCCATATGCAATTATGATGTGCGGCAACAAGTTCTAAGTAACAGCATCACAGGCTCTTGTCCCGAGTGCGGCCACGATCTTTCTCAACCTAAATCAGTTCACTTCACAAAAGGTATTCTCAGTTGGCCTCTTTTGGGTTCAGCAATCCTCGTACTTCTCCTCGCCATCGCGTGGCCCATTGGTTACAAACTTATCTACAAACAGTACATCCAAAAACCACAAGCCTCACAAGAACTCTCACCCCGCGATATGAAAAAGCTTGCTCCCGATAAACTGCTCGAATATCTCGAAAAGAATAGTGATAAAACAAGAAGCCCATGGATCTGGGATGCAATCAAAATCCATGTGCAGCAAAACGCTTATGTAAATGAAGATAAAATTAGAATCTTAAATGTAATCGAAAAAGTCAAAGCCAACGACGGTACAATTTGGCCTCACGATAACATGTTCGCATACATTAAGCAGTGGGTTCAAGATATCTACCCCGAAGAAGAACGCCCCGACGTACTCATCAAACTTTCAGGCGGCTACCCCGCATTACTTCAAAAAAATCGTGTTTTCTCAGGCAGAACCAAACCTCGCTTCACACTTACCGGAGCAACTTATCACGACACAAGAAAACTTGGTGTTACCTATCTTCTTCATATTAAATCTGTCTACATCGATAACAAACAAATTGAACGTATTGACCAATTCGGACAGGGCGATCGTCATTTTTCAATCAGCCATGATTGGACCGTTGGGCAACATTCGATTGAAGTTGAATATGAGCTCATGTTGGTGAAAGGTGAAAAACACTTCTTTGATCGCAATAATTGGCCAGACAATCCACTTCTTCATAAAACCAGTAAAATTCAATTAACCGTTACTTGTCACGATGGCGATTTGCCAACCGATCACTTCGTTAAAAAAATAAAAGATCAATCAATTACAGAGCTACTAAATAAGCAACTGAAGATTCGCCGCTGTCATGTGAGAACACGCAAGGGCAAACGCTATCTGCAAATTTTTCCACAAGGCGTGCCAAGTAAAACGGCGAACAACGATACTTATATTGATCTCGCTTTGAAAATTGATGCCGGTGATCAAGCATTCGAAGTTTTCTCGACAGCGATTCGAAACAGTAGAGACTGTTATGAAATTGAAATAGATGAAACTTTTAATGCCAAACAAATCAATCTGACTTTTATTGGTCAGAATATAAACTTCCGAGGCCGACTCGATGTTGAAAAAGCATGGAATGGTGAAATTCAATTCAATAACATCAATGTCATTTATCTAGACCGTCTAACTCAAGAATAGGAGCATAACAATGTATTTCTCATCTTGGGCATACATGAAGTATTGGATGATCTATCTATACGCACCAGGCCTTGTCGCAGTCATCATTCTTCTCTATCTTAGCTTCCGCAATAAACGCTTGTGGAACAGGATCGCCTGCAAATCTTGCAAGTATGACCTCTCTTTGCTCTCGCCGGATCAAACAACCGCTTGTCCAAGTTGTGATGCACCACTCAACTTCAAAAGGGGTTATCGCATTTCGCGCAGTTTTAACTTACGTTACCTCATTTTGGCAATACTCTTAATTACACTTCCATGGGGCGGTCTTGCGATCAGCGATTACTACCGATTCCAAAATGCTCTCAAAAACGGCGGCCCATCTGCACTTAAATATTTAGACAACACGCAACTCGCGACACAACTCGCAGGTAAATTTTCTCAGCCATGGGTTTATCATGAAATCAGAGATCGGATAAAAGCGGGCACAATCACCAAACACGAAATAGGCGTCATCCTGACAGCATTCATGAACGAGTGGCAAGCCGAAATAAAAAAAGGCAACAACCCGCACATTTGGACTTACACAGAAGATGTTTTCATTGAAGGCTACAGGCAAAATGTAATCGACTCAGATCAACTCATGATCATCGCGAATCGTATATTTAAAAACAGTTTTCAAATCGTTTTTACGCCAAATGTCTATCTCACTAATCGTGCAGCCAAACCAACATTAAATCTTCATTTCAACGATAAATCATTTGGCAACTCACTCGACCAAACCTTCAAAGTCATCAACGTCATCAACCAAATTCGCATCGATGGCAAACCCATCACATTCAACATCGAACGTTTTTCAGGTGATATGGCTCAAATTAAATGTGAGCGCAACGAACTCATGAAAGGCGTCTTTGATTTTGAATTGGATATCAAGCGTTATGTCATGCACGTCGACGATGTTGCTGGCTTAGGTGATGTACTTGGTCAAAACTTCGATGAAAAAGACATCGTTGGCGAACTTGGCACCATCAAAGAAACACTCAAAGACAAAATTTCAATCGAATAATCAAACTATCGTTTGAACCACATTACTACCGAATCGATTCATCAACCTGTGGCGTTGTATGTTCCAAAATCGCCAACAAACAAATCACCGCAAACGTATTCACTGCCGCTAAAATCGCCTGCCACTTATCAAGCGTTCCCAACATAATTCCCGACAACCCCGTCACAATCGTGCACAGCCAGATGATCAGCACCGCCGACCTGCGTGACAATCCCTTACGCACCAGTCGATGTGAAAAGTGTTGATGATCACCAGAAAGTGGTGACCGTCCTTGCGCCAACCTGATTAACGTCACTGAAACAAAATCATACAACGGTATCGCCAAAATCATCAGCGGCATCAATACCCCATACCAATGCCCTGGATGCACAGACGACTCCGGATCAAAATATGTCGTCCTAACCGACAGCACAGCTATCAACGTACCAATCACAAGCGAGCCACCATCACCCATAAACATTTTCGCAGGCGGAAAGTTAAACACCAAAAACGCAATCAGTGCACCCAACAACAGTGCTGCCAACGTCGCTACAAACCATTGCCCACCAATCAACGTTGCCGCCAAATAAATCGCCGTACAGATCGCCGCAACACCTGCCGACAACCCATCCATATTATCCAGCATGTTGAACGCATTAATGATCACCGTGAACCACAACACCGATGCACTCACCGAAATCACCGTGCCCAGCAATCCCAAATATTCCTCACCTCCCAAAAACTTCAACACATGCATATCTGCAAACACGACCAACGTCGTCGCAGCAATCAATTGCACCGCCAACTTCACATACGGTCCCAGTGGTCGTCTGTCATCGATCATCCCCATCAAATGTAAAATTGCCAAAGCAATCAATATCGCACCACCCATCGACGTTCGTGATCGCAACCCATCCAAGTGCATATACACCGTCGGCAGATATTCTTCATACACCTCTTTAGGCACTATCCAGATCCCAAACAAAATCAAAATCATCGGGATCGCTACAGCCCAGAAAATCCCAATCCCACCTGTGTTAGGCACCGCTACCAAATGCTTCTTGTGCGCTTCTTCACCAATCTGATCAAGCAGCCCAGCACGACGTGACGCATACAGAATCACAGCCATGATCGGAAACCCAATCAAAAACGAAACCACAATAAATGAAAGACATATCTGAACCATGAGATGATCATTCTTTGAAAGGATCGCTAGGTTCAAGGCTCCTCGCGCCTCATCCAACCCAGCTTTTCGTAAGACCCCATTATACCTCAAACTCTCCCCCGCCATACATCTCCAATCCATTCCACCTGTGGATAAGCCGCACCCACAAAAAAAGCTGAGGACCTGAATCCTCAGCCTGTCATTTTAGTCTCATCCCCTTCATCACCCATTCAGATTCAGCACGTCCTTCATCGTATATCGCCCCACTTTCTGATTCACCAGCCACGCCGCCGTCTTAAGTGCTCCTCTCACATAAGAATCACGTGACGTCGATACATGCTTAATCTCCAGCCTTTCACCCAATGCCGCAAAGTACGCCGTATGCTCACCCGGATGATCACCAATCCGCAGCGTCTGCACCGTGATCTCATTCGGCTTCCTCAAGCAATCATCCCCATATCGCTCAAAAACCACATCCTTCTCAAAATCATGGTCCGTCGCATCGCAAATATGCTTCGCTAGCGTGATCGCCGTACCCGACGGTGCATCCTTTTTGAACCGGTGATGCGCTTCCATGATCTCAATGTCATATTCATCTCCAAGCAACTGAGCAGCCTTCGCCGCCAGCACGTTCAGCACGTTCACCACCAGCGAAAAATTCGATGCCCAGATAATTGGGATCTCCTTAGCCGCCTCATCGATCATTGCCTCATGCTCAGCTCCAAGCCCCGTCGTCCCAATCACCAGAGGCAACTTTCGTTCAACACACACATCAATCACTTTTCCCAGCACCGCAGGCACCGAAAAATCAATCACAGCGTCCACATCAGCCCCTTCTGGCAGCCCATCTGTCAGTGGGACATTGATCGTTCCAGCCCCCGCAAGCTCCCCTGCATCCCTTCCCAGCCGCTCACAGCTTCCTGAATCCACCGCTGCTGTCACACACAACCCTTCACTTTCCGTGCCCAACGCCACCAATCGTCTTCCCATCCTCCCGTCAGCTCCGAATATCGCGAGTTTTGTCATTTTCCATCCCAAAATTAAGGTTTTTTTGCCTGATCCACTGTTCCACAGGCCACTCATTCACAATAATCACACCGCTTCAACCGAGCAAATCTTTCTCATTCACCCCAATTCCACACGATAGGTTGGGTAATACAAATCAGTTTTAACGCCTTTCCACCGATTTGACCCCTATCAACCCTCAGGAATGCTATACACACGCCCATATATGCGTTAAAATCTAATTGCACAAAGCGTGGCTTAAACCGCGCCTCCTGCCTGAATTAAAGCAATTATTATAACCAGAGTGTTTTTCTCTTGCTGCATGAATCTTGATTGTTTCACGGAGCGTTTTCGCCTCGGGTCCCTTCAACCTTATACAGCAACAGGATCTCTCAAGTTTCTTGAGTCACTCGGTCCAGATGAACCTCATGTATTAGCGAGTGTAGCCTTGGCATTATTCGGTAAGAAAAACAAAAGCGAAGCTGAACCTAAAACGTTCAAACGGGATCTCAAAAAAGCACGCCGATTCTTCGAGCACGCCAACACATACGCAGATTCACGTAACTACGACGGTGCAATCGAAATGTATGTCTCCGGCCTCAAGCACGACCCCGATAACATGGAAGTGCACGAAGCTATCTTTGACGTCGCAAAACGCCGCAAAGTCGGCGGCGGCAAACCGGCTGGCTTCAAAGAAAAAATGATGGGTGGCGGCTCCACACCGATCGAAAAAATGCTGCACGCAGAAAAACTCTGGGCCAAAGACATGCTCAACTGTGATCACATGGCCGACGTCATGAAGCACGCAGTCGATGCAACCTCCGAAGGCGATGACCTCCTCATGGAAGACGTCGCATACTGGGTTGGCTCACAACTCATCGAATTCAACACTCAGCAAAAAAAATCAGACAAACTCTATCGCACCGCAGTCGATCTCTTCTCGGAAATCGGTGCATACGATAAAGCCGTCGAAGCATGCAAGTGGCTCGTCCGTAACAACGACCGTAACGACAAGCTACGCTTCGAACTCAAACAACTCGAAGCTCAGCAATACTCCATGGCTTCTGATGAAGGCTCCTCCTTCCGTGACACCATCCGTAACGAAGAAGGCCAAGCCATCACCGAAATCGAAAACGCAACCACTGCTACAAAATCGCAGCTCGACCAACTCATCGACGCGAAACGCGCCGAAGTCGAAGAAGATCCAGCCGACGTCGATCGCAAACTCAAACTCGCCGAAGCACTTCTACGCAAAGAAGAAATGGACGAGGAAAACGAAGCAATCGACATCTTCCAGTCAGTCTTCGACGAAACAGGACAATACCGATACAAAGTCAAAATCGGCGACATCGCTATCAAGCAAGGTAACCGAAAAATTCGCGCTCTACGCAATCAATACGCGGACAACCCCGGCGACGAAAACCTCAAAACTGCTTTCAAACAAGCACGAAAAGAACAACTCGTCTTCGAACTCAAAGAATTCGGCGAACGTGTCACCAACTACCCAACTGACCTCGGCCTCAAATATGAACTCGGCCGCCGTCAGCATCAAGCCGGTCAAATCGATGAAGCCATCGGCACATTCCAGCAAGCAAAACAAGACCCCAAACGTCGCTCCGCCGCAGCCTTCTATCTCGGCGATTGTTACCTCAAAAAGGGCTGGATGGACGAAGCTATCGACACACTCAAAGAAGGCGTCGAAAACCACAAGGTCCCAGACGACCGTGTCGCTATGGACCTCAACTACCTCCTTATGGATGCACTCGAAAAGTCAGCCATCAAGAAGGAAGACGCAGCACTCGCAAAAGAAGCTCGCGAAATCGGCTCCGACATCCTCCAAATCAACATCAACTACAAAGACATCAAAGATCGCGTCAACAAACTACGCGCTCTCGTCGATAAGTTCTCATAAGTTGATGCATAGCGAGGATGTGAATCCTGCAATTCAAGTAGCCGCGACCTGACAGGTCGCCGGTCTTTGAATCAAAACGAACGCTAAAGCCCACGTTTATCGTGGGCTTTTCCATAAAAACAACATGCACCAACAGATAAACATATAATCAAGCAACACAATAGCCGCCAATCCACGATCGGCGCGCTCACCCCTCAAAACCTCCGCACCCCAGATTAAGTAACTATTGTCATCTATCCGCATATTAGACATACAGGAAACTCTCCAATGTCAGCAAGAGCAATCGCCGTCATCCCCGCCAGATACGACTCCACCCGTTTTCCGGGCAAACCACTTGCCGACAAAACCGGCAAGCCCCTCATCCAACACGTCGTCGAACAAGTGCGTCGCACACACCGAGTCGTACGCATCATCGTCGCCACTGACGACCAACGCATCATCGACGCCGTCGAAGCCTGTGGCAGCGAAGCAATGATGACACGCAAAGATCATCCCAACGGCACATGCCGCATCGCCGAAGTCGTTGAAAAGTTGCAAACCGAATACCGCGAAAAAGGCGAAATCATGCCACGCATCATCGTCAACGTGCAAGGCGATGAACCCGACGTTGAACCCGAAGTTATCGACAAACTCATCGACGGCCTCGATAACGATTCCGAAGCAGGCATGGCAACCCTCGCTTCAGAATTCGCACCAGACGAAGACCCCGCCGACCCCAACATCGTCAAACTCATCCTTAATCAAAAGGGTCACGCCATCTACTTCTCACGTTCACTCATCCCACACGACCGTGACGGCAAAGGCGAAAATAAGCCACTCAAGCACCCCGGCCTATACGCCTACCGCCCCGACTTCCTCATGAAGTACGTTACCCTTGAAGAAACCCCACTCGAACGCACCGAAATGCTCGAACAGCTCCGCGCTATCGAACATGGCTACCCAATCGCTGTCATCAAAGCCAACATCCAACATCACGGCATCGACACCCCCGAACAATACGAAGAATTCCTCCAACGCTTCAATCAAAACAAATAACGAACCACTACACATTCATGATCCCAAACCACCTCAACCACTACATAGCTCACCTCACTAAACCAACGACACATTAGAGTGAAAAAACTCAGTAGGTTAAAAATATAATCAAAAAACAAACAGTCTAATCCATGATTAGACTAATGAGCGATTAGAATAAAAACACCGACTCTACCAGTCGGTGTTTTTATTTGATTGATGATTCAGAACTATCAGCCAACGATACGCTGCAGCGAAGCAACTCAACAATAGCCAGCGAGCCTCGCTCGTCGTGCGCACCCCTCATTTTTCACTCTACGCACACTTTAATGACAACCACCAACCAACGATACGTTGTAGTGAAACATACTTCCCTAGCTGCGGATCTTTCCGAGAGACGTTCCGTTGAAGTATTATCTCCTCCCAATCTAAGATCACGATCAATCATCCATCAACACAATCTACCATCCAACTTTCCCTAAAAACGATCAAAGCAAATCATGTCTTACGACCACATCACCCCACCTACTGCCAACACAGTAGATGGGTCGCGCCGAATTTTACCAGCCCGCATAAACGCATTCAGAAGGGCAGCAGCGCGCACGAAAATGAAAGTTTTTGGTTTTTGGCCTGATTTCTGATGGTTTTGGACCATTTCTAGCTGATTTTTGACCAGAACGTTCTATTTCTGACTCGTTTTAAACCGCAATTTGGCCAATATTGAGCTTTCATGCGCGCTGCCCAAACATTTCGTGCGCACAAATACGCAAAAATCGTGCTGCATATGGAAACCAATTTGATATATAAAAAATGGGAAGCAACCAACGAGGCTGCTTCCCGCGTAAGCGTAATAACGGAAAGTTATTGTTTAATCGAGAATATTGACCAGATGCTCAATGACGGCTTGGTTGCAACTGCATGGCAGTACTTGGTTTACCGGCATCAAACATCTGATCAACGAGGACGGCGTTCATTGAACGCACTCAAAGTAGTCTTCTATTTAAATAATTACTTAGCTACGGACTTTGTTTCGGCGGCGTGCCATCAACGGCATTGCAGCTAAACCAAGAAGCGCAAGTGATGATGGCTCAGGGAGTTGCGTGATCGTGATCCGGGCCAGTAGTTGATCTGAACCGATGATGTCGTTGCCAAAAACTGTTCCCGCAGCCGTGCTGCCACCCAGAATATTCCCATCCGCCAAGAGTCCGCCATGCGTCCCTACCGTGTTACTTTCACTCAAACCTTGGTCAGGCCCGGTCTGGCCGCCCGTGCCGGTGAGGAACGCAACTCCTTGCTCATCATTGACTTCCGTTCCTGCGTCGAGAACATCTGATCCGAAAATATCGATCGTGATTGGGCCAGCGAAGTTACCTGCCGCATCAAAAAGCTGGTACGCAGTCGGGTTGCCATTGGCGATGAACGCGTCGTTAGATGGGATGACCATCGACACGTAACTGAAGAATTTATTTGAACTTACATCAAGGTCGGTGAACATTGCGGTTGCAGATGTGCCGGGTGCGATCGGCCCGCCGTTAGCGATCACACTGTCGATTCCACCTGCGCCACGGGTTGTGATCGCAGCAAATTCCTCAGATAAAAATGACGTAACTCCATCTTCTGCAAGACGTTCTAGTCCCGCAGTCGCAGTTGCATCCATGTCATATGAATCGAATGATCCATCATGGAAGCCAACCCAGAGCGGCGTGAGAAAGAACCCATCGGAGGTCGTGAGATTCTCAACAGTGACTTGTATTCCCGATGCGGAAGCTGTTGTTGCTAAAGCAGTTAGCGCGAAAGCGGATGATGCGACGGTGGTGAGTACGGCGGCTCTTGTTTTCCCAATCATAAACACAGGCTCCTGGAGCTGATTACTTGATTCGCTTGGGACAGTTTCCTCTGATCGCTTCTATAAATAGTTATCACAACAAAAATAATGTTACTGATATACATTGGCCGGGCGATGTTTTGGGTGTGTGTCTTAGGGCTGATTCGTGTAATCGACTCTGTAAAATAAGTGAAAGATAAGTTTTGCAACATGACACGATGTTATGTTGCTGTCAGAAATTACTGTGGGACATCTAACGCTGCGATGGAGGGATTGCGGGCAGGTGAAAAACATCTGTAACGCGGGTAAACGCACTAATCAGTAGTTAGATGCTACGTTTTATAAGGTTTTTGTAGGAGAAAAAGGTTTGTGAAGTTGACGGTGGTGACATGCTGCAGATGTATTTGTATTGATGATTGAAGCGGCATGTAGTTTGGGTGTCGCACTTTGTTGAGTCGTTGGCGACTGCGTGTCGGTGTGGTGATCCACACGTTTGAGTGGTGTTGTCACAGGTATTGTGACGGACATATAGAAAATCGAGTTAGGTTGATTCTTATTCCCCGATACGAGACTTTTTTTGTACTTATTCCAAAGTAGGGTGATGGAGTGTTTTGTTTGTGTCCTTTACGAGGCAGATTATGGAAATCGGTATTGAGAGGTGAGCAAAGAGTTTGGGTGATGATGGTGTAGAAATTTTTGAGGTGAGGGCATGTTGTTGTTGGATGGCAAGGAAGGAGGGGGTGCTATTGATTAGCGGTAAATGTTAGTTGCAGGAGAAGTGTTGAGTGGGATGAGGCTTTCACGAAGCGTGGCTCAGCGGCGAGATTTATAAGTTTCACTTGAGCGTATCGTTGGAATGCGGGTGAGCATTTTGAGAGAGTGAGGGGGATGATGCGGGATGGTGTTGTGGGCGGCGGCTTTCGGATCGTGGCTAACAATGAGACTTGTATAGCTAAGAAAAAGGGTGTGAAAATATGGGTAAGGTTTGTTTTGATGCAGTTTTTGAGATTTGGATGGCCAAGAGGGAGCGTGTCACTAAATGGTAGGGAATGTAAGAAGATACTGGGTGGGGTAAGTAGTTTTGGAAGTTTCTGATGTGGGGTGGTGGCTTCCGCAGAGTATGGCTCCGCGGCTAAGGTTAGAAGTTTCACTTGAACGTATCGTTGAATGGCGAGTCGGTGTTTTGAGGGGGAGAGGTGGATGAGGTGGGGTGTTGCTGGTTAGTTGTGGGGATTTGGATGGCCAAGAAGGAGCGTGTCGCTAAAGGGTAGGGAATGTAAGAAGATACTGGGTGGGGTAAGTAGTTTTTGGGGGATTTTGATGTGGGGTGGTGGCTACCACGAAACGTGGCTCCGCGGCTAAGGTTAAAAGTTTCACTTGAACGTATCGTAGGATGGCGAATCGGTGTTTATGAGGGGTAAAGGGTGTTGGGATTGGGATGGCGATGAAGGGTTGCGGTGAGGTTGAGAGGTTTCACTTGCGTGTTTCGTTGGTTGGCGAGTGATCGATTTTAAGGGAATTAGGGGGAGGATAGAAGGGAATGAGGTGGGGTGATGGTGGATTGTGGGGGTGGTTTGGTGGGAAAAATTAGGTGTGGGCGGAAAAGTTTGTATGGATGCAAGGTCTGGGCAAGCAGGGGGATATGATTATTAACAAGGTGTGGGGGGAGGGGGGTGGTAACTTGAACGGGGTCAAGCAGCGTGGTACGGTAGGACATGCCCACCAAAGAAACCAATCAAAAAACGCAAGAGTTGTTAACCAAGGCCGGCCATCAGACGCAGGACTCGGAGTTTTTCAATCCAATTCCTGAAGGCTACATTAAGGGCCGCCATAAGTATGTTGTCGTGCTCGGCACGGTGATCAGTGGTTTGGGTAAGGGGATTTTCAGCAGTTCACTTGCGAAGCTATTAAAAGATAAAGGTTTGAAGATTGCTCCCATTAAGATGGAGGGTTATCTCAATATCGACTCAGGGACTTTGAATCCGTATCGTCACGGCGAAGTGTTCGTTTTGGATGATGGTCTTGAAACAGACATGGACCTGGGTACATACGAACGTATTCTGAATCAGAATCTGACTCGCGATAACTATACGACTTCTGGACAGATTTATAGAACTGTTTTGGATCGTGAAAGAAGTGGCGGCTACTTAGGTCGTGACGTGCAGATGATTCCGCATGTGACGGGTGAAGTGAAGTATCGCTTGCGTGAGTTGGCACTGAAGCAGAATGCGGATGTTGTGTTTATTGAGGTGGGCGGCACGGTTGGTGACTACGAAAACAGTTTTTATATTGAAGCGTTGCGTGAACTTGCTTTTGAAGAAGGCGAGAAGGCGGTTAGCTTTGTTGCGCTGACGTATGTGATTGAGCCACCGGCATTGGGTGAGCAGAAGTCGAAGGCGGCGCAGTTGGGTTTGAAGAAGCTGATGGAAGCTGGGATTCAACCTGACGTGATTGCGGTTCGTGCGCAGAAGCCTGTTGAAGCGAGTGCATGTCAGAAGATTGCGATGTTCTCGAACGTGCCGATTAAGCGCGTGTTCTCGATGCATGATAGAGATTCGATTTATACGATTCCTGATGCGATGCGTGAAGGCGGATTGGATCGTGAAGTATTGAGTATGTTGAATCTTCATGATCGTGTTAATGTTGTGCATGAAGACGAAGCGCGTATTAGTTGGCGAAACTATGTGCGTAAGTTGTTGTCAGAGCGTCAGCACAAGGTGAAGATTGGTATTACTGGTAAGTATGCGTCGTTGCGTGATGCTTATGCTTCGATTGATAAAGCGATTGAGCATTGTGCGACACACTTGGGGGCTGATGTTGAGTTGGATTGGTTGGATACGACACAGATTGCACCGGAAGATATTCCTGCGGCTTTGAAGGGTTATGATGGGATTGTTGTGCCGGGCGGATTCGGTCACCGTGGTACTGAGTCGAAGATTGCATGTGTGAAGTATTGTCGCGAGAACAACGTGCCTTACCTTGGGATTTGTTTAGGATTCCAGATGGCGGTTGTTGAGTTTGCGAGAAATGTTTGCGGGATGAAGGATGCGGCTTCGACGGAGTTTGATCAGAAGACGAAATCGCCTGTGATTGACTTCCTGCCTGAGCAGAAGAAGATCGAAGGGTTGGGCGGTAACATGCGATTGGGTGGTAAGGATGTTTTGCTTAAGCCTGCAACGCTTGCTTCGAAGTTGTATGCGGATCACTATACGAAGAAGGAACACAAGGACGGATTTACGATTCGTGAGCGTTTCCGTCATCGTTATGAAGTTGATCCGAATTTCATTGAGAAGCTAGAAGCTAAGGGATTGGTTTTCTCGGGTCGTCATCCTGAGCAGCCGATCATGCAGATTTTGGAGTTGCCTAAGGACGTGCATCCTTACTTCATTGGTGCACAGTTCCATCCGGAGTTAACGAGTAGGCCACTAGATCCGCAGCCGATGTTTATGGGATTGGTTGATGCGGCGATTAAGCACGCGAATCCGGAAGATGCTGCTGAGAGTAAGTAGTAACTGGGCGGATCGGGGGAGAACCATAATGTAAAAACGATGTAAGAAAAAAAGGCTGCTTTTTGCAGTCTTTTTTTGTGTCAGTCGGTACTAGTTATTTGCGTGTATGGTTGATCTAAACTATAAAAAAGGTCTTGAATCATAGATAAACATAGAGCGAGAACTTCCGCAGAGGTATGAGATGAAAGTGTGTGTCACGAGAGTCTTGATAGCGTTGAGTGCTACGTTGAGTATTGGTGGTTTTGTTGTGGGTGAAGAAGTTGTACTAACCAACGGCGATACTTTGAATGTTGTGGTGAAGGAGGTGACGGCGAAGGGTGTTGTCGCTGAGCACGCATTGCTGGGTGAGTTGGTTATTCCGCTTGAGAATATTGAAAGTCCCAAGTTCACGAGTGGTAGCATTATTGCTCAGGAGATGAGTAAGAAGCTGACGGAGACGAAAGAGAAGGATAGCGCAGAAGAAGTAGCGAAGAAGAAAAAGCTTGCTGAGGAAGCTGCGAAAGCTGATAAAGATGCGCTGTTGGATGAGTTGGGCGTGGGTGAAGTAGAAGAGAAGCAATGGTATGAGTATCTGCTTTTGCCGGGTTGGAAGAAGAGCGTACAGCTCGGTTTTTCAGGGAGTGAAGGTAACTCTGAAACGACGAATATCAATGGTGGTTTTAAAGCGAAGATCGATACCGATACGTATATGTGGGATTTCGACAGCGCGTTCTTTTATGGGAAGACCGATGGGGAAGAGACGAAGAATCAGGCTTATGCGCAGTTGAAGCGTGATTTTAAGCTGGTTGATTCGAAGTGGTTCCTGTTTACGCAGGCACGATATGACTACGATACGTTCCAGGATTGGCGTCATCGTATTGCGCCGAATGCTGGTATCGGTTATCAGATTTTTGATGAAGAGACTTTTAAGTTGAAGGCACAGGCGGGTCCTGGTTTTGCTTACAACTTTGGTGATGTTGAAGATAAGTTTGTGCCTGAACTGTCGTTTGGTTGGCAGGGCAGTTGGAATGTGAATGAAAGTAATACGATCACAGGCAGCACGCAGGTGTTTCCAAATTTAGATGAGTATGAAGAGTATCGTGCGACATCGAGTTTGGACTGGAAGATTACGATGGATCAGTTGACTGGTCTGAGTTTGAAGTTTGGTTTGCTGCATGAATACAACTCGATGGCTGAGGGTGATACGAGTAAGAGTGATGTGAAGTATTACGGCTCACTGGTTTATGATTTTTAGTTTAGTGACAGGGAAGACGTAAGCTAGGCATAATGCGCCTAATTGATGGTTAGAATATTAAATAGAAATGAAACTGCAATCGTTTGGTTGCAGTTTTTTAATGTTTAACGAGCGATTAGAACTGTGTACGAAGGCGGAGGCCCCAGAGGAAAATGATGTCGTCTTCGGGGTTTTCTGCAGGGTTGAAAATGACCTGAAAATCAGGAGAAAACTGCATGTAGTTGGTGATTTGTACACGGTAGAAGGCCTCAAGGTTGGTTTCTTGGCGGAAGTCGTCATCGGAAGGGTCGGTCCATGCGGCAGCGACGCCTAGCATGTCACCGATGCGGTTGAATGGGGAGATGACGGTGATGCCGCCTGCGACTTGTTGGCGAGCGGGTGATACGGCTTGATCACCGAAGCCGTAACGGAAGAATGGGACGATGCCGTGCCCGATATGCTGTTCGACGATGAAGGAGAAACCGACGCCTGATTGGTCATTGATTTTTGATTGCCAAATGATGCCATGCCATCTACCGCGACCGACTTTGGGGATTTTGGGTTTGAAGATGAGGTCGGCCATGAATCCATAATCGCCTTGGTCGAGTGATGTGATGTTGATGGTGTTTGCGTCACCGATGTTGTTGATCATGACGCCGTGGAAGGAGAACCAATCAGTGGGTAGGACTTGTACGGCGAGGCCAGAAGAGTATGTGCCGATGGAGGGGATGACTTGCCCGCCGTCGAAGGCGGCGTTGGTGAACTGGAGTGATTCGTCGTTTGCGACGGTGAGCAGGGCGATGTACTGATTGGGGTGGATGCGGCCTAGGGTGACGAGGACTTCGTCTTTGAAGAAGGATTGCGTGTAGGAAAGGATGTTGAGCGATGCGTTGGTGTCCTGGAAGAGTGAGTTGGGGTTTGAGATGGCGCCGGTGGCGGTGTTGAGGTTGAAGAAACGCGAGTTGTGGTCGATGTTGACGCCTGAACGGAAGAGGAATTCGACCCACCCATTGCCGATGAAGGGGTAGATTTCAGGTGAGTGTTGGAAGACTTCCCAGATGATGCCGACGTCGAGGCGGTTGTATGTTTGGTTGTGTGGTCCGCCGCCGATGACGTTGGAGGCTTGCTGAAAGAAGATGGTGTCGAAGATGTTGGTACGAAGGCGAATGTCTTCGAGTACTTTGAATTTGAATTCTTCCCAAGGATAGCGGATCTGTGGGAGAGGTGAGGGCATGATGAGTGGATCGAGGTTGATGGGATTCCACTTGCGTGAGACGGGCATGATGGCGGGGGCTGCTTCATGAGGGGGCGGTGGGGCTTCGGCGGCGTCGGCGGTTTTGGCTGCTTTTGATTCGCCTTTGCTGTCGTTTTTGTCAGAGTCGTTGGTTGAGGATTTATCGTCGGTGTCTTTGGGTGTGGCGGATTGTTTGGTGTCTGATTTTTCAGTGGGTTTTGCGTTTTTGTCGGTTGAAGCGGTGGGTTGTTTAGAGGTGTTGTTTTGTGAGGGGGTGGATTTTTTTGCTTCGGGTTTGTTGGGTTTGGAATCGGATTGAGCGAGCAGTGGAGTGGATATGAGGATCGCGCAGCTTAGTAGCATGCAGCAGAAGCAGCGGCCAAGCGGGCGTGAGGAGGTATGAAGCGAGGTCATGAAGTTGCTCAAGAAGTTGTCTCAGAAACGGACAGCTGGGGTTTGGTGGATATGAATCTGTTATTGGGACAACATCGACAAATTTTGAGGTTATGGGTCAATTTTGAAGGATAGGGTGGTCTTAAGTTGAATGAGGTTCTGGATAACTGAGGGGGAGTGCTGGTGCGGGTAAGGGGGAAGGGGTGAATGTCGCAAATGTGTGATGTAAGGTGTTGGTGAAGATGGGGTTGAGGTGGGTGAGATGAGGGGTGAGGGTGCGGTGAAAAGAGGCATGTTTGTGGGAGTTGCGATATGATATTGCACATGCATGAGGATCAAGTGAACAATGAATCGCAGGGGCGTTTGCCTGAAGTGAATCCGCTGACAGGTGAGGGGAATGAGGGGGTGTTGGCGTGGGCGAACTGGAAGAACACGCTGCTACTAGTGGCGGGGTTGTTTGTGGTGCGATTTTTGTATTTGTATTTGCTTGGGCCTTATGAGTTGGCGGGGGATGAGGCGCAGTATTGGGATTGGTCGCGGCATCCATCGTGGTCATACTTTACGAAGGGGCCGGGGGTAGCGTGGACGATCTGGCTGTCGACGAAAGTGTTTGGTGTGTCGGCATGGGCGGTGAGGTTGCCAGCGTTGGTGTCGTTTGTGGTGATCATGCTTGCGGTGGCGAAGTTGGCTACGTTGATTGCGAAGGGTGATGAGCGGGTTGGATTTTTTGGTGCATTGTTGGTTGCGTTATGTCCCCCGTTTTTTGCGGCAGGTCAGTTGATGACGATTGATGAGCCGTTCTTTGCGTGCTGGGCACTGAGCGCGTTGTTTGCATATAAAGCATTTGTGAATCAGAGAGTGGGAAAGTCGCCTGCAGGATGGCTGATGTTGTTGGCAGTCGTGCTTGGTGTTGGGTTCCTGTATAAGTATACGATTGCTTTGTTGATACCGGGGTTTGTGGTGTATGCGATTGTGAAGCGGAAAGAGTTGGGGACGTTTAAGGCGAAGAATTTGTTGCTTGTTTTGCCTGCGTTTTTGGTGTTTTTGGTTGTGATATCGCCGGTGTTTATTTGGAATGCGCAGAATGATTGGATCACGGTGAAGCACTTAGTGGGACATCTGGGGATTGAAGGTGGGGACCGTGTAATAACGGAAGCGAAACCTTGGTTTACGGTACAGAAGTTGGTATTGAACCCGTTGGAGATGGTGGGTACGCAGATTGGTTTTTATGGGATACCGTTGTTGATACTGACGATTGTGTCATGGCGATATTTGAAGAAGTGTAAAGATGCAATGCCTAACTTATGGTTAGATGTGTTGTTTTTGATTTATACAGCGGCGCCGGTGATTCTGTTTTACTTTTTGGTTTCGTTCATCAAGAAGGTTCAGCCGAATTGGCCTGTGGCGGGCTTTGTGACGTTGTTGCCTTTGGCGGCGTTGCCTGTGGTGGTGGAGATGGGGGCGTTTAAGCGTAAGCGTGGTGAATGGGAAGCTGGTGGCAAAGAAGGGAAGAAACCTAAGTTTGCGTGGCAGCAGAATTTTAGTGGGACGGTGATTTGGGGGACGGTTGCTGCGATGCTGATCATGTTCATACCGTATATGTCGCTTATTTATCCTGATTTTCCTGGGATGCGCAGAGTGACGGGGTTTAGAGCGGATGCGGCGTTGGTGCAGAAACAGATTGAAGAAGTGGAGAAGGCGACGGGTGAGAAGCCGATTTTGATAACGGATAATTATCAGAAGACGGCGAAGTTTGCATTTTATTTGCCGGGGAATCCGACGGTGTTTTGTGCTCAGTATTATTATGGTGAGCGGCCGACGGACTATGACCGGTTTGCTGATACGGATTTGAAGAATCCTAATTTGAAGGGACGTACGGCGATTTTGATCGGTCTTACACCTGAAAAATGGGAGAAGGAATTTAAGTTTGGATCGGTTGTTGATTCGGATATTAAGACGTCGTCGAGTACGTATCGGATGATGGTTGGGACGAATTATGAGGGCCCGAAGCATGAACCGGCGAAGCATTGATGTCTGGTGTGGATGATGTGGGAATGAGTAGAATTACTAGACCGTGAGTGGGAAGAGGGATACGCTAAGGGACAGATGAAACAGATTGATCCGGACAAATTGTATTCGCCGCTGAGCTTGAAATTTCACCTTGTGAAGGTTGTTGGGTTTCTTGCGGTGTCATTGGCGTTGATGGCGGTGGCTGTTTATTTAGATTTTCCTGCGTGGGATTTTTCTGTCAGACATAATGAAGGTTTACAGGAGTGGACTGAGTCTGATTCGTATCGGATGTTGCGTGTGATGGGTTACTTGCCGGTGTGGATTGTGATAACGGTTGCTTTGATTTTGCATGACACGCGATACTTGCGGAAACTGGGGTTTGGGATTTGTGCAGGGCGTGGTTTGTTGTTGATTTTGACGACGGGGGCTGCGGGGATTTGTGCGGAGCTGGTGAAGTTTTTGGTGAAAAGGGAGAGGCCGCCGAAGACCTTGGAAGATTTAGGGCATCAGGCGTATCAGTCGTTTGATTTGTATACATTCAGGCCGTTTTGGGGGACAGAGACGCGGGCGTGGCATGAGACGGGTGGATTAGGATTTCCATCATCGCATGCGATTGTTGCGTTTGCGGCGGCGTTTATTTTGACGAAGCTGTTTCCCCGTGCGATTGGTTTGTGGGTATTGCTTGCGGTGGGTTGTGCGGCGACAAGAGTGTTGCGGTTTGGGCACTATGTTTCGGATGTTACTGCGTCAGCAATTTTTGCGTATGCGATTGCACAGTTTTTCTGGAATTGGCATTTGTATAATCAACGCGAGTTGATTCGTGAGAACGATGGTAAGTTACCTATCGGTTGATTAGATGTGGATGGTTCTAAGTGAATTAATGAAAAAAGCGATCCAAGGTGGATCGCTTTTTTTGTTTTGAGGTAAGGGGCTTTGGGCCTTCCGTGGAGCGTGGCTCCGTGGCTAATGTTGAGTTGTTTCACTTGAGCGTATCGTTGATTGTCATTACATCGTTCTTTTTAGTTTTTGCACTCAAGCGTATCGTCGGTTGAGAGTAAGTAAGAGGGATGAGGGGGTGTAACGGATGGTTAGTAGCCGAGGATTTTGTCGATTTTTTTGAGAATATCCTCTTCGAGTGGTGGGGCGTCGAGGACTTTGACGTTTTCTTTGATTTGTTCGAGGCGGCTGGCGCCGATGAGGGCGCTGGTGACACGCTTGTCGCGGAGGGTCCAGCTTAGAGCGAGTTGTGCGAGGGATTGGTTTCGCTGGGCTGCGAGATCGTTGAGTTGTTTGAGTTTGCCAATGAGCTCTTCTGTGACGGCGGATTCCTGAAGGAAGCCATCGGGGTCGGCTGCACGTGATTTTTTCGGGATGCCGTTGAGGTACTTGTTGGTGAGGAGGCCTTGCGCGAGCGGGCAGAAGACGATGATGCCGAAGCCAAGTTCGTCGGCGGCGTCGAGGAGGCCGTCTTCGATCCAGCGGTCCATCATGTGGTAGAGGGGTTGATGAATGGTGAGAGGCACGCGGCCTTCACGGAGGCATTCAGAGGCGTGATGTGTTTGTGTGGCATCGTATGAACTAATGCCTGCATAGAGTGCTTTGCCTTGCTTGACGAGTTGCTCGAGTGCGCCCATTGTTTCGTCGAGTGGTGTATCGGGATCGGGACGGTGTGAGTAGAAGATATCAACGTAGTCGATACCCATGCGTTGGAGTGATTGTTCGCAGCTTGCGATGAGATATTTTTTGCTGCCCCATTCACCGTATGGGCCGGGCCACATGTAGTAGCCTGCTTTTGAAGAGATGAGTAATTCATCACGGTGTTGGTTGAGATCTTTTTTGAGCACCTTGCCGAGCATTTTCTCAGCGCGGCCGGCTGGAGGGCCGTAGTTGTTGGCCATGTCGATGTGGTTTATGCCGAGATCGAATGCACCGCAGACAAGTTCTTTGGTGGTGTCATATTCGGTAAAGTTGTGCCACCCACCGAAGGAGATTCGTGGGAGTTTGAGGCCGGAGCGTCCGCAGCGCGCGTATTCCATACGCTCGTAGCGTGAGATGTTGATGTCTTTGTTTTTCTTGCTCATAACACAGTCCTTAATGAATGATGTGTGTTTACTTCATATGTAATCTGTTGTTTGCTTTAACTATTTCAAATATTAGCTGTTGCGTTAGTTATATCCATAAAAAAACCGTGACTTTGGGGTAAGCCACGGTTGGAGTTGTTTGTTTTGTTTAGGATGTAACGGGTGCTGCGCTGGTGACGCGGAGCATGCGTTCCATGGAGATCTTGGACCAGTGCTGAACAGCTTCTGGAACGATGATCTGGTTGACGACTTCGCCTTCAGCAAGTTTGTCCATGGCGTAGAGAAGGTGCGGCATGTCGATGCGGTACATGGTGGTGCAGAGGCACTGACATTCGGAGAGCATGCGAACGGTGATACCACGCTCTTTGGCTTGATCGCGAAGACGATTGACCAAGTGTACTTCTGTACCGATGGCCCATTTGGAGCCGGGCTCTGCGTTCATGACGGCTTGGATGATCGCTTCAGTTGAACCTGCGAGATCAGCGGCTTTGACGACGGAGTGGTCACATTCTGGGTGAACCATGACAGTGACATCTGGCCAGTCAGCTTTGACTTGATCGACGTGCTCAGGACGGAAGAGTTTGTGAACGGAGCAGTGACCTTTCCATAGAAGGAAGGTTGCGCGTTGGATATCTTCTTCGCTGCACTCGTCGGGATTGTTGGGATCGTAGACGGTCATGTCCTGATCGACATCGAAGCCGAGATCGGCACCGGTGTTGCGGCCTAGGTGTTGGTCGGGGAGGAAAAGGATTTTGACGGTTTCGCCTTCGGTGAGTGGTGTGTCGCCACCTGCGAGTGCCCACTTGAGCATCTTTTCTGCATTGGATGAAGTGCATACGGCGCCGCCATGTTCGCCACAGAAGGCTTTGATTGCGGCTGTGCAGTTCATGTAGCAGATTGGTACGACGCGAACGTTTTGGCCTTTGAGTGCAGCGTGGATGAGTTCCCAAGCTTCGATGGTTTGTTCGTAGTTGGCCATGTCGGCCATGGAACATCCGGCGGAGAGGTCGGGGAGGATGACGGCGACATCGTCAGGTGTGAGGATGTCGGCGGACTCGGCCATGAAGTGAACGCCTTCGAAGATGACGTATTTTGAGCCACGTTGGGTGACGGCTTCGGCGGCTAGTTGTGAGAGTTTGAAGCTGTCGCCTGTGAAGTCGGCGAACTGGATGACGTCGTTTTGTTGATAGTGGTGGCCGAGGATGACGAGATTGTCACCGAGTTCGGCTTTGCGTTTGTTGATGGCGTCGACGAGCTGATCGTCGGGCATTTCGGTATATTTTGGCGGCAACGGCCCTTGCCAAAGCATCATCGTAGAAGCTCCAAATTGTTGAGTACACAGGCTTTAATGCAATCCACGCCCCTGGCAAACCTCACGAGAGGGTGTGCTGAACGATGTATTATACGCCAAGTGGAGAGGGGGCTCATATTGGGGGAAGAGGGGGTGTGTAAGTTGTGATTGGTGAGCGGTTAAGGAATGTAAACTTCAAAGGTGCCGTCGGGGTTTTTCGTGCTTTTAAGGACAGCTTTGCCATCACGCCAGAGGTAGTTTTTGTCGGGTTCATGGGTTTTGAAAACGAGTGCACCTTCATCAATGTCGAGCTTGAAAATGTGGTCGGGGTATTCAGGAGAGAAATCAGCAGCATCGAGTGACCATTCGATTGTGCCTGCGTAAATGGTGTCGTCGAGGTTGGTGGTTTCGAAGTGGATTGAGGTTTTAGTTTCGAGCCAAAGCTTGTCGAATTGTTTGGTGTTGTGGACTTTGTAGATGACACGCGTTTGCTTGGAGATGGGTTCGTGTTTGGATTCATCGTAATCAGTAACGATGGATCGCATGACTTGTTTACCATCACGAACGATTTCTAATTGCTTAATGAGTGGTCCTTCTTGCAGGCCAATCCAAAAGGCATATTGGCCGATGTCGCAGTTGATTTGCACGTAGTTATATTCTTTACTGTCTAATGTACGCTTAGATTCTTCAGTGATGTTGTTGCGGTATTTAGTGAGTATGTGAGGGATATCTTTTTTACCTGATAAAATGTAGCCAAAGATATTATTGCCAATGAAAAGGCTGCGGAAAAATTCGGTTTTTGCATCCCGTGAGTTGTTGAAGAACACTATGTTTTGACCGTTGTAAGCACGGTTTGAGCGAATGAGTTCGTTGTTGAGGTACCAGTAGTGGTCATTGCTATCGGCTTTGGAGAAAGGTATCGTCATGGGTTTTTGTTCAAGGTTTTCCCATTTATACATATGGCCCTCGAATTGATTGTCTTTTGAATAGAGAGTTGCGTTGGTGTAAGTCCATGTGGTGGATGCATCTAGTGTTGTTGATGCGATTTGGTGCATTTCGAGTTTGCAGTTATTGAGCTTTTCATCACGTTGTTTGTAGTGATTGATGATGAAATCAGTGAGTGTTTGGTCGGCGTGGGTTGATGTCGTGATGTTGCATGATGCTATGAGGAGAGCAAAGAATGTGTAGATGTGTTTATGGGTAAACATTGATTAATACCTGTTAAAATGCGCAAGACATGCCGCGGAGTATGTTGAAGATAATGATCGTATTAATACTGTGGTTGATGCGTTATTGTTCGTTGGATGATGAGTATTTTTCTTGAGGCTCTGCGTTTCGTCGATGGAAATAGTTGCGTTGTTCACGTTCCTGCATTTCGGTATATGTGTTGATTTGCTCCGGGAAGAGTTCTGTGAAGATTGCTTTTGGAGGTTGATCGGGATAGGTGAGGTAGATGGTTGGTTCGAGATCGTAGCCGTAGGAAGCGTAAGGGCCGAAATGTGTGAAGCCCTTTTCGTCGGTGTGGTTTATGCCAAGTGAGTAGACGATGCACCCGGTTTTGCCACGACGATAGAGGAATGGTGCACCTTGTTTGCTGAAGACGTCGGTGGGGATTTTGTCGAGGTATTGTGGTGTGAGGTCTTGGAGTGATTCTGGGTAGGTGGAATTAGCAAGTCGATAGCGTTCGAGTGCGATTGCAATGCGTAGGTGGTTTAGTGCATGGTTTGAGGACATGGCTTGGTTTGTGGGCCATGTGTAAGTGTTGCCGAAATGATTGCTGATAAGGTAAAGGCTTGGTGAGTTGTTGGTGAAGTCATAGCGTGGATAAATTTCGTGATCGGGCCGATTCGATTCTAATTGTTGAATAGAATTCTGATAATTTGTGAGAGAGTATTTAATATCGAGGTGTTTTATGCCAGTGTAATCCCATAGTACGGTTTGAGCCGGTGAAATGCGACCTGATACGTATTGCATTGTGTCAGGATCGTGTGCATTGTTGATTATTTCTAAAAAGTAGGCTCGTTCGGTTGCGAGCGTATTGATCATTGATTCACGTGAGATTTTACGATCGCATAGATTGTCGAGTTGCTGCAATTGAGCGTCATTGAAGAGATGATTGTTGAGTGCGAGGTCGACTTCTTTGCAAAAATATGATCTGATTTCAGTGTTCTCGAACATGCGGCCATAGGAATTGGGCTCGGTTTTATGAAGATCAATTATGTTGCGCATAGCGGTGAGAGTTTTAAGAGCTTCTCCGCTATTCTTTAGCTGATTACACAGCCAATGGTAGGTGGCGAGGTAACGCACGGCGTCATTTGTTTTGCGGTAATAATCAAATGTAATGGACGTGTAGCCTGACCAATCACCTGGCCAGCGATTACCTGTTAATGTGGGAGGGTTTAAGAGTTTTTGAAGGATTTTATCGGTGTTATTGATAAATGTTTGGACATCATTTGTTAGTTCTTCAGGTGTTTGGGTGAGCCAAATTTCCGGTGCCTTGCCGAAGTTGGGTAGGTCGAGTTGTGGGCTGTTCTTGAGTTCATCAATGCCGAAGCTATCGCGGAGCCCGTAGCTGAGTTTGTTTCGATCTTTGATATAAACTTCACCTTGATCAAGAACCCAAACGTTTGAATCCGTATCGGGGTCAAGGTCGTCGTCTACTAAATAGCTGGCGTCGTTTCCACCGTTGTTATTGATCATTTCAAGGATTTGCTTGCGTTTGATGTTCCAGTTGGGATCGTACGCGTCAGCATGAACTCGTTTTAGTTCGGCGTTAAGGTCGTCAAAGATTGGTAAGTAATAATCCGCTGCATTTTTATCTGGAAATTCATAGCGGGTATTAACATCACTGCCTGTAAGGGGGTGGCCAGCTTCTCTAATCGATGCATAGAGAGATTCTGTTTGATTTTTCAGGTAGGACTGCCAACTGAAGTATGCGATGACGAGTGTTGTGAAGAGAAAAATAATCGTGATGGCAAATATTTTGATTCGTTTGCTAAAAGTGCGCTTGGTTTTATGCGGTTTGTTGTTTTTATTGTAACGTTCCCACTCTTTTTGCGCTCGTGCCTGCATGTTTTGCATGAGTTCGCTCCCTCGGAATATGGGGTAGTAATGTTTTAACAGTATACACAGTGATCCTTATTAGATGATAGAAATACTTATGCTCATTTTCAGATGACGTTTGATCCGATACCATAATGACATGGCAGGAAAATTACATGGAGGCATGATATTTAACACGGGTAAGCCGTATCCTTGGCCGGCGTTGCCGCAGTCGCTACCTGCGCAGCCGTTGCGTATGACGTGTCCGAATACGCCTATTGTTTCTGTGGGGCAGGCAGTGGTGGCAGGCCAAAGGTTGACGGAGCCATTGCACCCGATGTCGCCATGCTTTTTTTCGCCTGTTGCCGGTACGGTTAGTGCGATTACGCCTTGGGAACCAGATGCGCTGTATGAGAAGAATCACCATCGTGATCCTCATACAAGGAAGCATCCTGCTAAAAAATTGTATGACGTACATATCCATCCCATAGTTGAGGATGATGGTGAAGAAGGGGAGGGTGAAGGTAAGGGTGTACCAACATCATTGAAGATTGCTGCACCGACGAAGCCTGATGTGAAAGAGTGGTTTGATCATTTAAGAAATTTTGGGCCTTGGCAACAAGATGAGATTGGTTGTGATCTGATCACGCAATTGGCAGCGTCGTTGCAGGCAAAGGGTAAATTGATCAGACATCTGGTTTGTATTGGTTTGGATGCGTATTCGCCTTACCCGGATCGTTCGTCGTTATTGATGACTTTTCCGGATGATGCGGTGTTGGGTTTGCAGATTTTGGGGAATTTGTTGGATATCAAGCGGCCGCGGTTATTGGTGCAGGATAATCCAGATTTGATTGATGTATTGAAGCGGCCATGCAAATCGTTTGATGTGAAGTTGGTTGCAGACTTCAATCGGTATCCAGCGGCTGATCCGACATTGGTTGCGTATCGACATTGTGGCGAAACGATGTTGACTGCGAATGCTGCGCCGACAGATGGGCGTATGGTGATGGTGACGCCTTGGACGGTAATACGTATTGCGAGATGGGTGACGCGAAGGCGATTGGATTTGGTGCAGCCTGTGATGATTGCTGAACCTCAAAGAGATAAACATCCACAAAGACACTATGCGTTTCCGGGTACAGAGATATGTGCGGTGGATCATACGTTGCATGGATGTCCACAACGTCTTGAAGGTAAATTGATCTCAGGTAATCCAATGACAGGTTTAACGCTGCATGCGCCGTTGACTGAAAATAAAGGATTGCTGTCGCCGACGATCAGGCATTCAACACAGATGTTGACGATCCTGGCTTCATCTCATTTTCTGGATTCGACGCCTTGCAATACTTGCGGTTGGTGTACCGATGTATGCCCGACAGGTTTACAACCTGTACATTTGGCTGAATCGATACAAAACTTCAATTCTACAAAAGAAAAGTTTTCAAACGTATCCTCAACAAAGCCAACGCAAACGGTTGAGTATCCAAAGCAAATTCAGAAGCAACTTGATTACTGCATTGATTGCGGCTTGTGTACACACGTATGTCCAACACATTTGCCGATTGCTCAGACAATACGTGCCGCAATTGCGAAGCAAAAGGGATGAGTTGGTGTGCAGGGGCTAGGGGATGGTTGGCATATCGAAGGGGGTAAAGATCATGCACGAATACTCAGGAATATCGCACGAATGATCTGCGATTTTTCCCTTGACCAGTGATTTTGCACTAACTATTGTAACATTATCAGAAAATTAAATGTAAATTACATTTTAATCTATGTCACTGTTCTTTATTTCTTTATCTCACTTCAAAACACTAAGAAAGATGACTGACATGAGACAAAATCGCATGGTTCTAAAGGTGCAGACGTGGTCTTGCATTGCTTTGTTAATGCTGATGTTGCAGTTTGCAGCAGGGGGATCAGCGAATGCAAGTGCTCAAGCAGATCAGGTTATTGCAGCGATTCCTAATCGGCAGACGAGCGTCATTAATCGACAGGCGAGTAATCCGTGGCCTACGACAGGGTCTTACCGGCATGTTAACTACGCTCTGGGTTCCTACTGGAAAAATCAGAATATTGCTGATGCAGATCAGGGCCTGGTGACATATCGCGATACGATTTTCCAAAATGAGTTGGATGATTTCCATTGGCGTGCGTATTTGCTAGAACGCATTTACTTCTTGTATTCGGTTAGAAGTGATGTATTTCCAGGACGCATGGGGCCAACAGGTGAACAGGCTGTTTTAGATATGCTTTGGGATTGGGCAAAGCCTAACTGCAAGATAGAGCTTGCAGATACAGAGCGTATATGGTGGATATGGGGGAGTGAAAATCATCACCTGATGGCATGGGCGAGTTTCTGGGGTGCAGCTCATATTTTTAAAGATCATCCAAACTATAAAACCCGAGTCTATGATGATGGTTCAACACCAGCTGAGATGGCCGCTGCTTTTGATAAGTTCTTCAAGTTGTACTTCAAAGAGCGTGCGAATAAGGGGTTGATGATTGAAGTCGCATCGCCAACATATGCGAAGTATTCATCTAATACGTTATATAACTTTGCAGATTTTGCTGATGATCCAGAACTGAAAGAGCTTGCGAGCAACTTCCTGAATTTGTACTGGACAGACTGGGCAATCGAACAGATTGATGGTGTACGTGGCGGCAGTCGTCACCGTTGCTATCCCGGTACTTCATCGAATGAAAACAGTAGTGATACAGGTCAATCTTGGATTCACTTTGGCTTAAATAAACGTAGTATCCATCCGGGTGATATGTGTGCAGCGACAACGTTCTGGCGCCCTTCATCTGTTGTTGTTGATCTTGCTTTAAACTGGGAACAACGCGGTGAGTATGAGATCGTATCACGACGTCCAGGCTTGAATGCTGAAGATCATGTCGCACAATTCCCAACGACCGGTATATTCCCCGCAACTGGATCAAGTAAATATACAATTGAGCCACGTGGTGGCGCGTTGCTTCGTTACTCATACTGCACGCCAGATTTTATTATGGGCATGAGTATGTTGGAGGCATTACAGTTTGAAGATTGGTCCAAGATCAGCAGCCAAAACCGCTGGAACGGGATTATCTTTGCAGGTCATGATACAGCTCGTGTTTATACGCAAACACGTAAGCCGTCATCAGGCAGTGCATATAACGTTGAGTGGGGCGTACAGAAAAAAGGTGTCGCGATTATTCAACGTTTGAATACGCATGCAAATGCTGTTGATCATATGGTTTACTTTGATAAAGCCTTGTCACGTATTGAAGTTGGTGGTTGGATTTTTGCTGAAGCGCCAGAAGCTTATGTTGCAGTTCATGCTGTTCAACAAGGCGGCACGTGGGAAGCTGATTCACTTACGCAACATCATCAAAACAAGGGTAAAACGAACCTGGGAGATTGGTATGTGCTTGCATTCCCAGATTCGCCAATCATTTTTGAGGTTGGTCGCAAGGAAGATTATGTGAGCTTTGGTGCTTTCCAAAGTGAGATTCTTGGCAACCAGTTGTCATGGACAAATAACTGTGTGAAGTACAAGAGCTCGTCATATGATGTTGAGTTGAGCTTGTATACCGATTACAGCAGCGATCCGGAAGTTGATGGAATGCCTGTCGACTTTACGCCGCCGTTTACATACAAGAGTCCTTTTATGGATAACTTCAACAAGACGATCAAGTATGATGGCGACGAAGTTGAGTATAAGTTCGAGTAGCTTTTATGCAGTAAATGTAAGTTAATTAGACAATGCGCTTCTCTGAGGCGCATTGTTTTTTTAGGTTATAGGTTTGGGTTACTTGTTTTGATTGTGAGATTTTTAATTGAGCAGCCAGCTAAGCCGTTGGCGGTGCCGCGTATGCGTAGAGCAATCCTTCCTGCGGTGCCAAGATCATTGCCTTGATAATCCAAAATGGTTTTTCCATCGACTTTAAGCCAAGCACGATCTTTAACTCGCCCAACTTCAACTTTATGCCATTTGGTTGTCATGACATTGTTGTTGTTTTCGATCAGAACAGCATCTCTAAAGGTTTGGCTACCTTCGAGTTTCTTTCGGATGAACGGTTTGCGATTATGTGATGCATTATGGAATGCAAAAAAAAGGTTGCGGCTACCTGTACGCCACAATGAGATATTACCGTCGTAGTTGATTGGAAGTATTAAATCTTTATCTGAGTCAGACGCTGTGATACCAAGTAATGTAACAAGTACGCTTTGATCATTATGAGGTTTGATATCGTATCGCAAGACGACATTGCGAGGGTAGATGGCATTGCTTAAAAGCATTGTGCCTTTTGAGTTTTTTGTTTCAGTCAAGTGAATTGTGTTATCAGCGGACCAGACTTCGCCAATGCCTAAGAAGGTCCAGTTATTGATAAGTTCTTCAGCATTGATGGATTGAGATTTCACTTCGTTTGATTGTGTGGGTTGGTGCGTTGTAGAGATGCAGCCACATGTTATGAGAGAAATAGAAAACAACATTAATAGGGTACAGGCGCGTCGCATGAAGAACTCCGTTGGCAATAAGTGATATCTGTGGGCCGTTGCGATTAGCCATAATAATGGATTAGCAGGGGCTTGAATTTTTTTGAGGTGGTGAAGTGAGTTTACGTAAAAGCGAATGTGTTTTGGAGGGTCGGATTGGATATGCAGGCGATTTAGGTTGTGAAAAGGCTGGAAATCGTACAAAAATGAGATTTTTTCGAGAATTTTCATTTCCCCAACATGGGGTGGAAGGCAGTGGGGTGGGCCCGAAATGTTGTGCGGCAGGAGGCTGCAAAAACCGCAAAACCGTGACATTCCATACTTTATAACGGTTTTGAAGCCGTTTTTTTGTTTTTTATGCGTGTCACAGAGCTTTATAATGCTCTCCCATGTATGCGCAAACGTACCTTGGCATTGCCACTTGCGTATGCAACTGATGACGCTCTGATCGGCTGGACGAGCACATCAGTGGAGAGAGATTGATTCAGCCCATCTTCACTATGGAGATACATCATGCGAACAATCGTGACCGGTCAGGTCGGCATGGACAAGCGTACTTACTTCGAAAATACAATTGAATTTGCAGCATCACAAGGCTCTGAAATTCAACTATTTAATGTTGGTGACATGATGTACGCCGAAGGGCGTGATGTACCCAAAGGTCGTATTCTTGACTTGCCCCTTTCAAGATTGAATGCACTTCGTCGTTCAGCTTTCAAAGACATCATCATGCAATCTCAAGGCAAGGAAAATATTCTTGTCAATACACACGCTACTTTCCGCTGGCGCCATGGATTGTTTTCAGCTTTCGACTTTGATCAGATCAAAGCACTTGAGATTGATACATTGTTCTGCTTGGTCGATAATATTGAAGTCGTTTATGACCGTCTTCATTCAGAGCACACGATTGACGCGACACTAAAAGATTTGATGGTGTGGC
The DNA here is from genome assembly GCA_016350165.1 of Planctomycetota bacterium. Lineage (GTDB taxonomy): Bacteria > Planctomycetota > Phycisphaerae > Phycisphaerales > Phycisphaeraceae > Poriferisphaera. Next base: position 3,322,807 of record CP066225.1, read on the forward strand.
GTGAAGAAGAAATCATGGCGACTGAGTTGCTCGCACAAGCACTCGGCTTGGGTAACAAGTTCTATGTACTTTCACGTGGCCGCCATGAGAACACGATTGAGACTTGTTACAAGATGATTTGCCGTCCTGAAATGCGTACGGTTTATCCATCATTCCCAATGACTCACGTTGTTGGCATGCCAGATGTATTGGCTGAGATTGATGCATTCCGTGCTGAATTAGCGAAACACTTTATTACGTTTGATCCAGGCGATGTTGATGAAAAACTACTACTAGATCAGGCAATTGCTGCTGCGAAAGATGGTCAGGATTTTATCGAAACACAAGCTCACTCATTCAGTGGCAGTCAAGAACCTGTTCGTGTTTCCGTAAAGCAAGTGCTTGATATCGCAGGCGATATTGATGGCCAAATCTATGCACGCGACTTTAAACTCATTGACCAAAGTGACATTATTGTCTCGCTTGTTCCCGAGTTGCCAGATGGCATGCCGGGTCTTTCAAGTGGAGTTGAGCGTGAACTCCAGCACGCTTTCGAGCATGGCAAAGAAGTGTATGTCGTGTGGAAGCCAACTGTGAAAACGCCAAGCCCATTCATTACCGAAACCGCAACCAAAGTCTTCAAGACCACAGATGAAGCACTCAACTACTTTGAGGAAAAAGGTATGTTCGGGTCAACCAACCTGTTTGGTGTTTAAGCAAGCGGGTGCCCGGTCAGAGGTTATGAGATTTTTGCAAGCAGCTCACAGGAGCTGCTTTTTTTATGCGCACGTCAATCACTAGTAGCATGATTAAGTAAAAGGGTGATTGATTGATTTGTGCTATGATGTAGACAAATTACGATGGTTGCTTGTTATTGATTTCGCAGTGCTTTTATAGGCAGAGTTGAAAATGGGAAATTTAAACTTGAGATGTATGAAGATTAGCTGTGTAGTAACTGCGATGATGTATGGTTCTGTGGTGAGTTCAGATATTAGCTGGGCTGAAAATGCAGATGATAAAACGCAAATTTGTGAGGTTGTCATGGTTGATCAGGCAAAAGAAGTGCTCGACGCAAAGCAGCGTGAACTATTACGCAATCAGCTTATGGAAGTTGATCGATTGACAGATAGTATTGCCTCACGTGCGAAACAATATGTTGCTGAAATAAAACCAGATGGCCATTTCGAGGACATTGATTACAACAGCAAACAGCGATCAAGTTGGTTGGCAGCCAAACATGCTTTACGTTTGGTTGATATGGCAAAGTATTTTAAACAAGGTTTTGCTGACCATGAAGATTCTGTTGAGCGTGCAGCATGTCTTGATGCAATTCATCGTGGGCTGGGGTATTGGCTAAAACATGATTTTCAATCTTTAAATTGGTGGCATAATGAGATTTATCTTCCTCGTCAGTTAGGCACTTTGCTCATGTGGGTTGGCGATGAGTTTTCACAGCAAGAACTTGAAGGCATTCTCAAAATCTCACGTCGTGCAAAGATCGGTATGACAGGCCAAAACACTGTGATGCTTGCAGAAAACGTCTTTTATCGTGGTGTTTGGGAGGCAGATGCGGCACTTGTTAACAAGGCACTTGATGCGATTTTTAGTGAAATCCGTATATGCAATGAAATGAATCAGGAAGGGCTTCAAGTTGATTGGAGTTATCACCAGCACGGCTCTCAACAGCAATTCGGTAACTATGGACTCGCATATCTCAATTCAATGATGATGTGGGGTAATCGTCTCGAAGGAACAGTTTACGAACTGAATGATGAGCAATTAGCGATATTAAGGCCGTTTGTACTCAATGGAATTGGTGATGTCGCATACCGTGGCTATTTTGATATTAACTCTTGCAACAGACAACTTGCAAAAGGGGCGCAGCTTAAAAAAGCTAGAGCGTTAGTACGTGGCGTGAAGTCTATGTATAAATTAGACTCATCATATGCAAAAGATTATGACGTAATTATCAAAAGCAATGACCGTGGTAATTTAGATTTATCCGTTGAAAAAGTAGGGCAAAATTTCTTCTATCGATCGGATTATCTCGTCCATAGAGGACAGGGGTACATGTACTCAGTTAAGATGTGCTCGACGCGCGTTCGTGGTAGCGAAGCAATGAATGGTGACAATATGTCCGGCTATCATCTCGGTGACGGCGTTGCATGTCTTTACGAAGAAGGCAGTGAATACGAAGATATTTATGCGGTATGGGATTGGCGCAAGCTACCGGGTATCACTGTTGTTCAAAAAAATGAGCCGATGATTGAGTTACCTTGGGATGGGTACACAAACGGCGACAGCTTTGTTGGTGGAGTCAGTGATAATCAAGTCGGCGTGATCACGATGAAATATGATCGTGATGATCTGACACTGAACAAAAGTTATTTCACATTAGCCGATCGAATTGTCTGCATCGGATCAGATATTCAGTTCAAAGGCACACTCAAAGATGATCATAATATTTTTACATCCATCGAGTTCCGTAACGCTGATGCTAATGATGATGCTTACACCAAACAGTTAACTGCTGATGCTCAACTTTTTGGGCACAATAAGACTGGTTACCTTGTACTCGAACAGGATGCAGAGGGTGGTGTTATGACAGCGAATGGTAGCTGGGATCGTGTTCGCAGTTTCGATTCGAAAGATCCTGTTTCCCAATCAACTTTCCAGCTTGGCATTGATCACGCAAATCAGACCGAAGTTGATCGATACCAATACGTTATTTGGCCTCGACTTTCTGAAACCGGTCAATATGGCATGGATAACGTTCAGGATTTAGCATCCAATTGGCGATCCCAGCTGATCAATACCAACTTTGCCCATGCATTATTAGCGGAGCAAGGCCAAACGTTAATGGCTGTTTTATACAAACCGCAGCAGATTAAGCTCGGAATTTGGCAGCTCAAAGTTGATCAGCCCTGCGTTGTAATGATCCGTGCAGGCAAGCTCTGGATTGCTGATCCGGACCAAACGCTCGAAGCGATTAATGTCGAAATTAATGGAAAACAATACCAAATCTCATTGCCACAAGATGTCTATGCAGGCAAGACGATTTCGGTTGATCTATAAATAAGAGACAAATCAGTCAAATAATTCTTCACATCTGCTCCAATTATTGGCAGAATATATCTAGAAACATGTCAGTGGGTTAACGAACCATGATGTTCGTACCTATCGTGCTTGCTTGCAGAAAAGGTAGGGGCGGGCAGATGGAGTGCGTCTCAGTTGCAGGTGAATCGAAACTGGGGCCTTGGATTTGGGACTCGAGGGCTGCAGCGGCACGATGGCTTTTCATTTCCGGGTTGAGTTTTCGCAGTTAGTTAAATGCGATTTTGGTTTTTCCCATGGGAGAGGGGTGTTGTACATTTCATTTGGGTTTGAGTTGTAATGAATTTGTGCGTCGTTCGTTTGTCTTCAAGACCACGCACTGGGCGGGATAGATCGTTCGATCTTTTAGTTTGTGTTATTTAGTTACATCTCTGGAGAGTATGATGGGCAAACTGCAATGGTTACAAAAGATTTGGGCAGCAGGTGGTGTTGCTGAAGCTTCAAAGTCAGACATGGAAACCTTCACGCATGACAAAGTCAAAGCGATGGGGAAATTGCTTGGGCACCGACACGAGTTTGTCTTCAAAGACATTCTCAAAGATGGCAAGTTGGAAGTCAGGGAGTATCAAGGTAAATTGCCCGGCACCGCAATGGCGACATGTCAACTCATTGGCCCCGATGGTGAAGGCCCCAAGCCCAATAAGCTAGGCACCTATGAACTCGTCATGTTCACGAAGGTCAAACGACCCGAAGGTTTCGTTGTCAGATACAACGCCAACGATGTCACCGAGTTCGATAGAGCTTACTTCAAGCTCTATCTCGTGCTTAGAGATATCATGGATAAAGTAGGCAAGATCGCGATGGAGGATGTAATCGAACCCAAAGACGCTTTGGATGTCACATGTGAAGTGACAGGCCGCACTTATCACTGTGTATTCGATGAATTGAAATTCAAACGAAATCACTTCGAATTTGAAGGTGAAGATCACGGCCTCCTTCTCTGTGTACTTGTTTTTGAGAGCGAATACCTCTACGCTAAAAACAACGGCGTGCGCGCACTCATGAACGAATTCAAAAAAGCAGAAATCTATCCATACTCAAATCTCAAACGAAAACCGTTGATGTAAAACTAAACATTCATGCATGGAAGTAATACAAACGCTGTGTTTAAACGCAGCGTTTTATATTGTTATGAAATTGAGATATGATTGATCAATAAATACAAAACCTGCAGTTTAGGCCGCTTATATGAAAGTTATCAAACATCACAAATATCCAAGCCAATCGATTATTTCTCAAAATATGATTGGCAATATTCACTACATGGATTCATTCAGTATCCAAATCCCCAAAGCAGAATCAGTCTCCGTTGACTACTTGAACGCATTGATATTCTCATCTGTGCCGCAATGGATTCGCGTGTTGATGGCAATACGTAATTGCCTAGTTAAACCCTTCGGATTAGAAACAGGTAACATCCCACTGCCAAAAGAAGTAGACCCATCTATCCGCTTTGTCGAAGGGGAGAGCCCCATTTTCTTTACCGTTCTGTTACGCAATGAAAATGAAATCGTGATGGCTGAAAAAGACAAGCATCTCAACTTTCGTGCTTCAACACTGAAAGTCAAAAACACCGATGGCAGCGTGACACTTTATCTGACCACAATCGTCCACTTTAATAACATCTGGGGACGGCTATATTTCTTGCCAGTAAAACCGTTCCATAAACTAATCATCAAAAGCATCCTAAAACGATTGCCCGTCACACTGGATAAAATAAAACGCTGAGCATCAAGCTCAGCGTTTAGAAGATCGATCAATAATCATTCGTCATTATGGTTATGCAGACTCACCAAGATTTAGCAGCAATCTCGAAAGCGTCTTAATCCCAAGCATATGCCGATCAAGCCCAAAGTGCTCATTCGGCGAATGGATCGCATCAGTTTCAAGACCGAATCCAATCAGTAGTGAATCGAGTCCCAGTACCCTTTTGAAATCCGCAACAATCGGTATCGTCGCACCTTCACGAACAAGTGCAGGTTTCTTGCCCGCAACCTGTTCTATTGCCTGAATAGCTGGCTTCATAAAAGGTGAATCCAAAGGTGTTGCCGTCGGATAAGCCACACCATGATTTTCAAGTTTCCAAGAGAGGTCTGCAATTGGCTGGTCATTCAACCAATCCGTAAATAGCTTAGCTGTACGAACCGGGTCCATCGATGAAGGTATACGGAATGACACTTTTGCCCCTGCAAATGAAGGAATAACCGTCTTTGCACCTTTACCCATATACCCACCATAAAGACCGTTGATATCACACGATGGCCGCCCCCATCGCCTTTCAAGCGTCGTATAACGATGTTCCCCATAAGGCTTCGCATCAACATCACCTAAAAATTCATTTTCATCAAACGATAAACGATCCCATGATGATTTCTCTTCATCTGTAATTGGATCAACTTCATCGTAGAAGCCCGGAATATTGATCTTGTTCTTATCGTCGAATAGGTTCCCCAGCACGCGCGTCAGTATATTACAAGGGTTCGCAAGTGTGCCACCAAACACGCCAGAGTGTAAATCACGTGAAGGCCCATGCAACTGAATATCAAAATACAACAAACCTCTTAGCGCATATGTAATAGCGGGCGTTGTTGCATTCCACATAGACGTATCGCAAACAACACAGATATCAGCATCCAACTTATCCGCATTGTCCTTAATAAACTTCGGCAAGTGTTCCGATCCACATTCTTCTTCACCTTCAATCAACAACGTCACATGACAAGGCAACTTCCCATCCGCACTCGTTTCTTGCAACGCTCTTAATGCTTCAAGAAAACACGTCACTTGCCCTTTATCATCACACGCACCGCGTGCATAAATCTTTCCATCACGTACCGTCGGCTGAAACGCTGGCGTATCCCACAAATCCTCAGGATCAGGTGGCTGCACATCATAGTGCCCATAAAACAAAACTCGTGGCGCATCAGGATTCGACACATGCTCATCTGTCGTTGCTGCATACACAACCGGATGGCCCGGCGTCTCCAATGCCTCGGCCGGAATCTTTAAATCATTCTGGATCAACTCAACAAGAAAGTCAGCACAGATTCGTACATCATTCTTGTAATGTGGGTCCGTCGATACCGATGGAATCGAAAGCAATTCAATCAAGCGATCTACTGCCGCTTCATGATTCTGCTCAATATATTGATTTAATTCTGCCATGATCTCAGGTCGCTTCTTCTGGTGGTTTACTGTCTGGTTTATCGAGGATTATTTACCTCATCCCCGCTGCGTGGCAGGAATGTATGGAAATCATCGACAGTGTAGGGGTTTGTCTGTGAATAAATCTTCAGCTGAATAGATCTAAATGACATAAAAAGCCCTATAAAACGCCAATGTTTGCCAAATTTCTTAGCTTCGAGACAATACACGTGCTGTATTTATATTTTGGGGCAGGTACAAGGATCACTCAACCATGGATCAACTTGCGAAATACGAACGAATGATGCGCCGGCTATCAGCCTCCATGCTGAAAAAATACGAAGGCGATGATCTGCTCAACGACGGTAACCTCCCTTGGGAAAACCCAGGCGTTGGTATCGGTGCACCCGCTGGACGTATGCTCGTCAACGACAAGATCGCAAAGAAAGACATCCAAGGTTGGCTCGCTGGTCTCAAAGTCCTTGCCTCAGTCACTGAAGATTCACAGCTCTATGGCAAGTGTTCCCGCTTTGACGACACACTCGGCTTCACACGCCCTTGTTACCACCCAATGCTCGTTCACCTCCACTGGGCTGCCATGCAAAAACAATGGGAAAAACTTTCCGATGAGCAGCGTGAGCAAGGCAATGAACTCGCCGAAACGGCTACTAAAGCCTTCATTTGGCTCGCAGGCTACGTCGACCCAAACAAACCCATCCCAAACACTGAAGTTGAACTTGTACTCATGGGAGCTGCATGCCTCAATTGGCTTCGTGATAAGCGAGCAATCGATGTCTTTGGCGATGCAATCTCTTCCTTCACCAACGGCTCCTGTGGCGACGTTGTTGATATCCTCGTAACACGCATCATCAGCCAAATGGGTGACGACGGTGAAATGCGACCTTTCGACGCTGACTCGGGTGATCTTCTCGATGCATGGTGGTACCGTGAGCTCGTCAGTTTGCACGGCCTCACCTCACTTTCCGTACAAACCGACCGCATCGATTGGACCTATTGCTGCAAGCGTGTCGCTGATCATCACCTCCGCAACACCCAACCTGATCACACCACCGCTCAACCTTGGGGTGTCGCAACCTACGCCTCCGACCCAAACCTCTTCACCTTTGCTGACCAGCAACTTCATGATTGCGAAGCCAATTGGCATCTAACGCGAGGTGGTAGTGGTGTAGTAGCAGCCTTAGTCCTTGCAGATGCAGCATTTGCAGCATCGCAAATGCTCCGCTAACACCATCAAAAATCTTTGCCTGCTTATAAACAGCTCCACGCTGTTCGTTATCTATATGCCTGTTTGCATATCGACAACAAAATCTCTGGACCAACTTTCGCAAACAAACCGACATTTATCCTTGATTTACACATCAAAATGTTACAATGAGGACTTCAAAGATCCGATATTAAACCTGAAAAGGTTCGGTTCGGACCGGATTTGGAGAAACGCAAACTATTTTCAGGATGGAACGGAGCGAGGATATGAACAATTGGCATAAGTCGATCGCTGCAGGTCTATGTCTATCTGCAAGCACACTTTTTACTTCAGCAACAGCATCAGCAAACATTGATATCGTTTTTGATTACACATTCGATACGCTCGGCTTCTTTGATCTGGGCACAACTTTCGCCGACGGCTCAACTGGTGCCGAACGCAGAGCTCGTCTCGAAGAAGCTGCTTCATACTACGAGAACGTTTTCCAAGACACGCTCGCTCCAATCACCGGCGGCACTTGGAACGCAGAATTCTCACACCCCGGTACGGGCTCAATCACCACGGTTTCTAATCCAATCGTGGGTCAAGACCAAGTACTCATTTACGCTGGCGGCCGAAACTTCAGTGGCAGTACATTAGGTCGTGGTGGCTCCGGTGGGTTCCCGCCGACAGGCGGCACAGCGAGCTTCTTAGACGCTCTCGTTAGCCGTGGTGAATTTGCTTTTGATACTGCTCCTGCCGCTCAAACCGACTTCGCCTCATGGGGTGGATCACTCACTTTCGACACACAGATCACAAATGGTGCAAGTAACTACAACTGGTTCTGGGGTGACGCTAATGCTGAAGTGCCCGCACAAGTCGACAACGGCCCATCAGTCGTCTATGACTTCCTCTCAGTCGCTATTCACGAAATAGGTCACGTACTTGGCTTCGGTGGTGCAAACTCTTGGGATAACCTCATCACAAACAATGAATTCTTCGGCACCGCTTCAATGGGTGTCTTCGGCGGGCCCGTCCCAATCGACGCTGCCAGCCAAGCTCACTGGGAAGCAGATATCCTCGGCGACTCAACCGCAATGGACCCAAGCCTCAGCAACAACAGCCGTGCATTGCTTTCAATGCTCGACTACGCAGGCTTCGACGACATCGGCTGGGAAGTCGATTACGCAGCCATCCCTGAGCCAGCATCACTCGCGCTGCTCGCTCTCGGCTCGCTCACCATGCTTCGCCGTAAGCGTGCATAAATCTCAACTCCCCCCAAATTGAATAATCAGAACCGAGAGCATCTTGTCTCTCGGTTTTTTTATTTCTACCCCAAAACACCTCCCAGATTTAATGTAACCTATTGTCACGACAAGGATAACTGTGTGAACTCAACGACATGCCTCCCGTGACAGGCTTGCGAAAGAGCAGGGGGAATGAGATCATGCAACTCAACCAATGTGTATGTAGATTACAGATGAGGGAAGAACAAGGATGATCAATAAAATGCGACACAACAGCCTTCGCTTAATCGTGGCCGCAACGTGCGCATTCACCTTCGCGTCCGGCATCAACGCCGAAGATAAACCAACTGAAAACAAGAATGCTACTTGGAATATCAAGGAAATTAAATCCGACGCTCGGAAGAAAGCAGAAGCCCTGGCCGCAAAAGAAAAAGCTGCCAAGGAAGCGGAAACCGCCAAAAAAGCTGAAGAGCAAAAACTCAAAGCTGCCAAAGAACAAGCCGATCGTGAAAACGAACAACTGCAGGCTCAAATCGCCAAAATGCAGGAAGAAATGGTCTCACTCAAACTCCAGCAGATCAAAGAGAAACTCCAACTCATTCAAGGCGAAATCAAACGCGATGAAGGCGTCTCCGATCGCGTCGCACGTATGCTCGATAAAATCGTCATCGAAGCTCGTGAAGCCGTCAAAGGTACCATCAGCCAAAAGCAAAAAGTAACTGCACTCAGCATCGAAGTCAGTGTCTACGACATCCTCGCACGCAATACAATCAATACGCAAAAGCTTGAAAAAGCAGGCGAGCATATCAGCAATCTTATCGCTTCAAGCAGAAAGCTTATCAAGCTTAATCGACCAAACGGTAAAGTTCGTGGTGAGTTCTGGCAACTACAAGCACAACTCATGGATAATCAGCGTTCGCAGCAAATGATTCAGCAGCGATCGGCCCAACTCGGCAAAATCGATCTCCGTAGCACCAGCGCTTATTGGCAGAACAAGTCTATTCAGCAGATAGAACAAGCTGCAAAACAGATCGAAGACATTGACGCAAAGACCAACGGCCGCCCAATGAATCAAAACGTTCGTAGTGATATGGGACGAGAAATTGTCGAGATACATAAAGTCGTCAAGCTCGGACTACTCTCTCTCTACGCACAGTCAGGTCAAACACAAAAATCAGGTATCCTTCTCGATGAAATTCAATTGCGTTGGCCAGATGATCAAAAAGTAAAGCAAGGTGTTATCGACGCCGAAGCCATGGCAGAAATGTTCGGCGAAAAACTTAATTTCCAGATCCAAACACTCAGCGGAAAAACATGGAAGCCCGAGGACTATCCCAATAAACGTAAGGTCATTGTCTTTACCGATGCACGCATGCTCGCAGGCAAAGAGTGGGAAGAAATGCGTCTATGGCTCTACAAAATCAGCCAGAAACATAACACCACCGGCGCACCTGTTCTTCAAGTCGTCGCCAGTGAACAAAACATCAATATCAAAAACTCACTCAACGTTGATAGTTATCACCTCGCAAAAATCCGTCTCTCAGAAAACGACATCGTGGGTAAGCTCGGCATCACTAGCCTCCCTTGGGTGATTGTTCTTAATCAAGAAAACAAAGTGCAGGCCCTAGGCCAAAGCGCTGGTATCTTCCTCAATCAATTCAACGACATCAATAAAAAACCCGAAGTCGACCCCATTACCATCGGTAAGCAACTCAACGTAAAACTCTCGCCACTCAAAGGCTCAGGTTGGAACTCAACAGAACACAAAAACAAAGTCGTGCTCATGTACTTCGCTACCAAAGCGGAAAGCAAAAAACAGTTCAGCGAAGCACTCAAGCCCCTCATCGAAACCTACTCACAACCACACCTGCAAAAGCATCTTGAAATCATTTGTGTCACACCAACCAACTCAAGCGTGCAAGGCGAAATGCTCTTCTCCGAAGATATGAAGCCATGGAACTCATGCCTCATCTCAGGCTACACAGCTCAGGAACTGCTCGCTGCCATTGATGTGAAAACATTCCCCACACTAGTCATCGCCGACAAGGGTGGTATGGTCCGCTACATCAGCAAAGACATCGAATCACTCAAACACATAAACAAACTCATCCCACCAAAACCGCAATCCAAGCCAGCATCTAAACCATCCGACAACGCATCCAAGAAGCCCGCCGATCAATCCAAAGAGAAGAAACCGGTCAAACAGCCCTTCGTCCTCCCCTCGTCGCTCATGGATTCAAAGGATGATAAGAAATAATCAATCCTCAATTAACGTAATTTTCAGCAAATCGAGCCTTCCCAGCTCGATTTGTTTTTTTAACAAATTCGTAACAAACCAGATTTCCAGCCGTGCCCAATCGCATTGATCCCACCTCCGCAATAATCACTCAAGCAGCACCGCCCAAGTCACACGCACCATGCCTATCTCACCTAATCTCTCCACCTTTTCTGTGGAAGATTATTCAAAATTGTTGAAAAAATTTGTGATAAATATGTGCAGACATGTCATGAAAAACAAATTTATTTCGCACGTAACCTGACTCGCATACACACTTTGCCGCTATTAGTATGTCAATTCTTGCGAAAACTGAACCCGCTCTGATGTGGACTGAACCGGTCACACCGGTCGCTCCGGTCGTGATAGTAAAAATCGGATAGACTGTAGCAGATTTGGAACTCTTTATTTCATCCGATCCTCAGACCACGCGATAAACTCAGCAAGATCAGTCGATCCCACTTGCCCCAAATTATTCTTTTTTCGCAAATGAATCGCATCAGGCGAGCGCCTAAAATGCACCTGAATTTGCAGAAAAAGGACGTATTGGTATCTTATTACGGGTGACTGGGACAGGAATAAGGGATAAGTAGGTGGCAATTGAATAATTCCGAGGCAGGGGAGAGATTAATTCGGGGCGGGATAATGTGGATGAGTGAGGGGTGCGATCGACTTCGTGTCGGACGCAGACCTGAAAATACGAAAATAAAATTGCCCGTGTCGACCTGTGTTGACTTGGGCTCCGGCTCCGCTCACGCACGCTGTAACTGCAGACCTGATTTCAATGACGGTCAACGCTAACATCAAAATAATGTCGGCGACAGTGAACTACGGAGCATTTGGACACCCAGTAACTCCTTTTTAACCATAGTTAAGGTGCTAATATGACGAATGCAACCCTGACCAATCACAAGAAACTTTTGGCCTGGATTGACGAAATCAAAGAGCTGACCACCCCAGATGATGTTTACATCGCTGACGGCTCTAAGGAAGAGTACCAGAACATGCTCAACCTCATGGTTGAGGGTGGCACTGCTCAGTGGCTCAACCAGGAAAAGAAGCCTAACTCAGTCTTGATCTTCTCTGACCCAGCTGACGTCGCACGCGTTGAAGACCGTACATTCATCTGCTGCGAAAAAGAAGAAAACGCTGGCCCAACAAACAACTGGAAAGATCCTAAGGAAATGAAAGACATCCTCATGCCTCTCTTCGAGGGTTGCATGAAGGGTCGTACCATGTACGTCATTCCTTTCTCAATGGGTCCTGTCGGTTCTCCAATCGCCCACATCGGCGTTGAAATCACCGACTCACCATACGTCCTCGCTAACATGCACATCATGACACGCGTAGGCAAAGACGTCCTCGACGTTCTCGGTGAAAACGGCGAATACGTCCCATGTGTTCACTCTGTTGGTGCTCCTCTCGCAGACGGCGAAAAATCAGCTGCATGGCCATGTAACGCTGAAAACAAGTACATCACTCACTTCCCAGAAACTAACGAAATCTGGTCCTTCGGTTCAGGCTACGGCGGCAACGCTCTTCTCGGTAAGAAGTGTTTCGCTCTCCGTATCGCTTCAACCATGGCTAAACGTGAAGGCTGGATGGCTGAGCACATGCTTATCCTCAAGCTCACTAGCCCTGAAGGCGTTGAGAAGTACGTTGCAGCTGCATTCCCATCAGCTTGTGGTAAGACCAACCTCGCAATGATGAACCCAACGCTTGACGGCTGGAAAGTCGAATGCGTCGGTGACGACATCGCTTGGATGAAGTTCAAGGAAGACGGCAAACTCTACGCCATCAACCCTGAAGCTGGTTTCTTCGGCGTTGCTCCTGGTACAAACTACCACTCCAACCCGAACGCGATGGAATCACTCAAAGAAAACTCCATCTTCACAAACGTCGCTCTCACAGACGACGGCGATGTATGGTGGGAAGAAATTGATGGTCCAACGCCATCACACCTCATCGACTGGAATGGCAACGACTGGACTCCTGAATCAGGCAAGAAAGCAGCTCACCCGAACGCTCGCTTCACTGCTCCTGCAGCTCAGTGCCCTGTCATCGCTCCTAACTGGGCTGACCCAGAAGGCGTTCCAATCGACGCGATCCTCTTCGGCGGCCGCCGTGCAACAACTCAGCCATTAGCTCTCGAAGCTTCTAACTGGGAACACGGTACATTCCTCGGTGCTGCAATGGCTTCTGAAAAGACCGCTGCTGCTGCTGGTGGACTCGGCGAACTCCGCTTCGACCCAATGGCTATGCTCCCATTCATCGGCTACAACATGGCTGAATACTGGGGTCACTGGCTTGAAATGGGCGACAAGGGCGGCGACAACATGCCTAAGGTCTTCTATGTCAACTGGTTCCGTAAGGACGAAGAAGGCAAGTGGCTCTGGCCTGGTTTCGGCGAAAACTCACGCGTCCTCAAGTGGGTCGTTGAACGCTGTGACGGCAAGGCTGATGCAGTCGAAAGCCCAATCGGTATGCTCCCAACTAAGGAAGCTATGGACCTCTCAGGTCTCGATATGTCAGACAAGGATTGGGACAACCTCATGAAGGTTGACGCAACCGAGTGGCTCGACGTTGCAGGCAAGATTGAAGAGTACTTCGCTAAGTTCGGCGATAAACTCCCAGCTCGCCTCACTAAGCAGCTCGAAGCTCTCAAGGCTCGCCTTGAAGCAGCTAAATAAGCTGACATACTAACCTAAAGTTAGACGCAACCCTCGGCTCACGCTGAGGGTTGTTTTTTGTGCGCGCATCTCCTTTAACCCTTGTTTTATAGGGCTATCCACTCCCTAGGTTCCGCACCTATCACCGCTCGGGAACCAAGCTATACCCCTTTCTCATCCATTCCGCCGATCCTCTACAGATAGGCAGACTTAGCTTCGGGGTCAGCAACGTCTCTTTTTCCGGAGTCTGTGACATGACCGAGCAACATCCCCAGGAAAACGTGCCTTCTAGCACAAACGATGATGGCCGTGGCTTCGCTGTCTCTTCACTCGTCCTCGGTGTTCTCGGCCTCATCTGTTCTTGTGTACCCATTGGCGGGCTTCCCATGTCGATCATCGCCCTCGTCCTCGGTTCCATGGCTAAAAAACGTGGGCAAGACGGCATGGCAACCGCCGGAATCGTACTCGGCATTATTGGTATCGTGTTCGCCATCGCAGCTATGATCTTTGGTGGGTACGAAGCTATCGTTGAACAACAGCAATCAAACACAACAATGACACAGTGACTCTAACTTTCGATTAGACATGTAAAGAGGTTGATGATGGATACTAAAAAGTTCATTGGTCGCAGAGTCAAAGTACTCGTCGATCGTCCCCTTGGCAGCACCGACCCAACCTTCGGCTACACCTACCCCGTTAACTGTGGCCACGTCCTTGAAGAATCCGATTGTTCAAGCAGTAACCTTGACGTCTATGTTCTCGGCTTATGCGATCCCATCAACGCCTTTGAAGGCGACTGTATCGCTGTCATTCACTCCGAAGACGCAACTCAGAATAAACTCGTTATCGTGCCCGCCGGAGCCATGCTCAGTGACGAAGCTATCATCGAAGGTGTTCAATTTAAAGAACGTCACAACCAACCACAAGTCGTACGCTAATCAGTGATTAGGCGCAATAAAAAAGGCTCGCATTAGCAAGCCTTCTTATCCATCTTTTTTTATTACTTATTTCTGCAGCACTTTTTGAACTTCAAACCTGAACCACACGGGCATGGCTCATTCGGCTTAACTTTCCTGTCCATCATGCCGGGATCAGCACGCAACTGCTGTTGTCGTTCAATCTCAACTTCCGTCGGCGGCAACTGGCCATAGTGACGATAGAACCGTGCAATCTCATCAAGCGTTGGCATCGCATGTGCGAAGAACATCTTATAACCCTTGCACAAGATCGTCTTCTCAGTTTTATCACCACGATGTTGGCGATGCTTCGGACATCCACCATAACAGAATCGCTGGAACTCGCACTGACCACACTCGTCTTCCGGTATGTTCATCTTGCGTGTTGCAAAATCGCCGAAATTCTCTGTATCCAAAGACTGATACCAGTCCTTCTCAAATGGCGAGTGTTCCCATTCAGGTCTTGCATCAGCAGGTGAAGCCGAAACAGTCAAAGGCACTGTCGAAGGTGTCGGCGGCGTCAACGGTTTCCACGTCTTATCCGAAACATGACCCAACTGCCAACGTGAGTTCACATAGTGGTCGCAGCCATAAACCGAACCATCATGTTCAACAGTCACCTGATTATGGCATGAATCCGAGTGAATACACAACGATGATCGTGAGAACAGATACTGATTCAGCATCACGTCTATCGTCTGAATAGACACATGCGTTCGGTGATGCCTGTTCCAAAGGTCAAACACTTTGCAAAGGAATCGACCATAGTCTTCAGGGTCAGGCGAAATATCTTTCAGCGGCGGATTCTCACCCGGATAACCACTCGTAAAGTTCTCCGCAGGTTCTTCCCACTCAATCGCAGGAATAAACTGCACGAACCTTGAACCTAAGTTCAAAATATAGTTGTAAACAAGCTCTGGATGCTTCACATTGACATTGTTCAGCACGCAAAGAATGTTGTACTCCACACCATGTTTTTGCAGCAACTTATGACCACGCATCACCATCGAAGACGATGGCTCCTGCTTCACTGTATAACGATATAAGTCGTGCAAATGTGGTGGCCCATCACATGACAAACCAACTAAGAATTTATTTTCTTTTAAAAACTCACACCACTCATCGTTCAGCATCGTACCATTCGTCTGCAATGAATTTTCAATCGACTGCTCCGGGCGTTTGTACTTCTCCTGAAACGCCAAAGCCTTCTTGAAAAACTCAATACCTGCAAGCGTAGGTTCACCACCTTGCCAGCAAATACTTACATGATCTTCAAAGTGTGGCAGAATTGTCTTAAACATATTCTCCAACGTCTCTTCACTCATTCGGTGTGAAGGACGCTCATACAAATCATGCGTCGGCAGATAATAACAGTACTCACAATCTAAGTTACATGCTGCACCAACAGGCTTAATCATCAAACTGACACTACTGGGATTAATCTTTGGTTTCGATAGCATAAGTGCTAGTCTAATCTCTCTGGGGCCAAAGTAAAGATAGCTCACAACATGTAAGCTTACATTACATTTATTACGCTTTTTACGTTATCATAGCCCTTAATGATCTTTTGTTTTTACAAAAAATCATCACAGCACTCACAACAGTCAATCGTTACGATTGTTACTGTTTATCTAGCTTTTCACGCATCTTGTAGATACCGAGGTAGTTATGCGTAAATTTGTCATAATGGGCGTGCAAGGCAGTGGCAAAGGCACCCAGTCCAGAATGCTCTGCAATACGTACGGTTTCAAGCACATCAGTACAGGGGATATGTTCCGAGAGGAAATTCAAAGCCAATCACCTATTGCTGAAAAGATCAAAAACCTTATTAATCAAGGCAATCTCGTCCCAGATGAAATCGTCTCTGAAGTCGTCCGCAAGGGCCTCTCACAGCTCGACGACTCAAAAGGCTTTATCCTCGATGGATTCCCACGTAACGCAGCACAGGCGCAATTCCTTATCGATAACATCGATATCGATGCCGTCATCGTCTTGGAAATCCCAGACCAGGTCGTCATTGAACGCATCATGAGCCGCAGACTGTGCAGCGAATGTAAACGCGATTACAACATTGATTTCCGCCCACCTACCGTCGAAGGCATTTGCGACGATTGTGGCGGCAAACTCATCCAACGCGAAGACGACTACGAAGAAGCCGTCAAAAAACGCATCGCCGATTACCACGCCTCAACCTCACCTGCCATCGAACTGCTCTCAACCAAATATCGTGTTGAACGTTTCGACGTCACAAAAGGTTCAAAATACGCTCAGCCGCTCATTCGTGAATGCCTCGGTTTAAGTGAACTCGAAGAAGTGCACTAACCCCGCAACGCAATAACGAATTGCACAACCATCAGTCGGTCAGCCACGCTCGTCGTGCTCAGTTCCTTATTGCCCCATTTCTGGATCTGTACCAAATACCAAAATTTAATTAACAAAAAAACCGCATATTTCGATATGCGGTTTTTTATTTTTTTATTAATAACTAATCATTGATTAGAGATCGCGGTAGCGATTCAGAAGATCAGCAATTTGCCCCTGGCCAGGCTTCACCTTCAAAGAACGACGCCACATCTGGAACGCATTCTTCTTCGCATCCATATCCTTACGGCCGCTCTGCAAATACTGTGTCATATAACAGCCGCCCATACCATTCAACGCGCCAACATGATTAGGACTCAATTTCAGTGCCTTCTCATAATTCACCATCGCATCGCTGAACTCCTGCAGCTTGAAGCATGTGTAAGCAAGTCGTTCATAAAAGTCCGGATCATTCGTCGCTTCAACCACTGGCACAAGCAGATTCTTCGCACGCTCAAAATTCTTCATCTTGATATGTGCCGCAGCAAAAGCTGGAATCGCAGCTTCAGGCAGTGGACCCAACTCCGCAGCTGTACGATACGCATCAATCGCTTCGTTATACATACCTAGCAGGTTCGACGTCGCAGCAAGATTGCACCAGACTTCCTGTGATTCAGGATCAAGCTCAGTCGCCTTTCTCGCATACGCAATCGCAGCTTCTGGCGTGCCACGCTGCAAATATGCAGACGCAACATCACGATTCGCTTCAACGCGTTGTGGATCGATTGCGATCGCTCGCAGATACTGTCTAATCGCAAGTTTGATCTTATCCTGCATCTGGTAAGACAAACCAAGATAGTAATTCGCATCGTAGTTATTTGGCTCAGCTTCCACCGCACGCTTGTATGCGTTCTCAGCAACATGATCCACACCATAATCAAGGAAGATGTGACCCATACCCAAATGTGCATCGACTAATCCCGGATTCTCTTCCAGCGCCAGCCCAAACGTACCAAGTGCCGCATCCATCAAACCTTCGTCGCGGTACTTTGTCGCTTGATCGACCAAACTGTCTGCTTCTACAGCATCAACGACCACATAAGTCTTCTGCGGTGCTTTTGCATCTTGATTGACTGCTTGGTAATCGATCTCGAAAAATCGAGATGAGCAGCCGGTTAGGAGCAGACTGCCGGACAATAGTGCCATGGTGCTGAGTGAGCGTTTATTTTTAATCATCTTTTTTCGCTTTACAGGGTGTTAAAATAGGCAATCTAACAACGATGAGACGCTCATTATCGCTTTTCTGGGGCGATTGTTAAGCGCGTATCGGCGGTTTATGAAATAATGCTGTCTGTACCAATAAAACAGCCATCTAAGTCTTGATCGTCGCGATTGATAGGTAGGTTAAGCAAGATATTCAGACGTAATGTGGGTTACACACACATCACTTGTTAAGTCATTGTTGAATAAGTTGTTAGCAACTTCGTTTGCGCAAAGAAAAACACCGGTCCGCAGAGCGAATCGGTGTGTATTTCGATCTTGTACAGCAAACTGATCTGCGGATTTAAAACGGGTAAATTTCAGCCAGTTTTTCGTGCAATGTATTTTCACAAGCTGTGAGTTGTGGCAGGACGGGTTTATTTACCCTTTTTGATATCATCGATTTCTTCATCGGAGACGCCGAGCCATTCGAACATGTACTTTTCGTATGTGTCCTGATGATTAGGGTCAGAGAAATCTAACCTCAGTTCATTAATGACTTTAGTACCTTGGCGGATCCATTCACGCCAAGTGTCTTGGCCGAAGTTTTGGAAGATGAATTCGCCGACGGGGCCACGCATTGGCGGGTCGGGAAGCTTGGGTTGAGCTTGCCCGGTGCGGCGGTCGAGGACGGTATCACCTGAGGCGGCGATTTCCTCGCGCTGTTTATCGATTTCTGAGGTATCGGGCAGTTCGCGGCCGAGTTTTTCGGTCAGCAGTGAGCCGATGGCCTTTTGGGGCATGACGTCGCCACGTTGAGCAGCGATTTGGTAGCCTTGTTCGAGATAATCGGCGGCAGAGTCGTTGCGATCGAGTTTGAGAAGACACTGGCCAAGGAACTGATAAGCCCTTGACATGCCATTGTTTAGCTCGATAGCACGGGTATATGCGCCAGCGGCATCTTCGAATCGTTCAGCTTCACGGTAAGCGTTGCCGAGTGAGAAGAAAGCCATGTCATCAGGAGCGGCTGCTGCCATTTGCTCCCACTGTTCGATACGTTCTTGAATCGTTGCCATAGTGAATACTAGCTTACAGAGATTCAGTCTCAATTGGAAATGGGATTGAAAGTGTACTAATGCGGTGGTGATTTGGCTGCCTGGAATCAGATCATTTTGTGAGCGCGGACGGGGTTGCGAGCAGATTTGAAAATGCGGTTTTGTGCGCACGTTTTTTCGCTGCTGCGCGCATGGGCATGCGCAAGTAGTTGTTGGGTTTGTGGTTGCGGTTTGTGTAAAACTGCGGAGAAATTGGATTTGCAGATATGCGAAAACAGGTCGAAATGGGGTGAAATGGATGGAAAATGATCGGTTTTGGGCAGGGTTTGGTCAGGATGGTCGAGAAAAGCGGAAAAACGGTTGTGGATTGTGTGGGTATAAAGTCAGAGGCAGTGTTTTTGTGTGCGCTTTGTGGAGAGAAAGTTGGGGCATAGTTTTTGAGAGGTGAGCGTGGGGATGAGGGGTGAGCGCGCCGATCGTGGATCGGCGGCTACTTTGAATTGTTCACTACAGCGTATCGTTGGATGGAAGTGGGTTAGTTGGTTGGGTTGTTTCACGACAGTGTAACTTTGGTTAGATGAGTGATGGTTGGGGGTGACGGGGTGGTGACGGGGTGGTGACGGGGGGGCATTGGGGCGGTTTTGTGGGGTTGTAAATGCGCAGGTTGAAGGGGGTTAGGATGTTGTGGGTTGGGTATACTGGGGGGATGG
The DNA here is from genome assembly GCA_016350165.1 of Planctomycetota bacterium. GTDB lineage: Bacteria > Planctomycetota > Phycisphaerae > Phycisphaerales > Phycisphaeraceae > Poriferisphaera. Next base: position 3,342,661 of record CP066225.1, read on the forward strand.
AAAGAGAGCGAATATTTTTAGGGTGGGACCGGTCGGCATTATTGGGAGCGGTGGCATTTTTGCATGACAGATACGCCCCCCGACCCCCCCTGAAGTCAGCTTGTGGTGGTGAGGATGATCAATGCGCTGCGAATCAACCCCTGAAAAGAGCGGGGTTGGAAGATATATCTGACAAGCAGGGGGGGGACGTTTGGGATATGCGTGATGTGGTGGTTGTGGTGCCGGTGGCGAGAGCGGGGAGGCGGTTGTTGGAACTTTTGGTGAGACGGTCTGAACAGTCAGGTGGTGGCGGTCTAATCAATGACTGTATCCCTGGAGCCTCCGGAAGTGATGATGCAGCGGTGCGCTGCAAGTCGAGCGAGGGGGTGGAAGGTAAAGCCGACGCAACAGGGGGAGGCGGGTTGTTTCCGCCGCGGATTGTGACGGTGGGGGAGTTGCCTGAGCTGTTGTATGAGCCTAAGCGCGGGTTAGTCGATCAGCTGAGGGGGAGACTGATGCGGATGGAGGTTTTGAAGGAGGCGGGGAATGAAGTGTTGGGGAAGGTGATGGAAGCAGGGATGAGTGGTGAATTGAGTGATGATCATGGTGGGGGGCTTAGTGGTTGGGGGATGGCAGAACAGTTTGAGAAATTGAGTAGTGATTTGGCGGCGGGGCGGCTGCGCGCTTGTGAGTTGATTGATAAGTGTGAAGAACTTGGTTTGGATCTTGGGGGTGAAGGTGCACATGAAAGATGGGCATCTATTCATAAGTTAGATGATACATATCATGTGAAGCTGAAAGAGCTGGGGTTGAGTGATCGGCAGTGGGAGCGATTGGAAGCAATTGAGGAGGGGCGTTGCAGGTTTAAAGGTGATCTGGTTTTGGTTGGGATTGCGGACCAGAATGCGATGCTGGGAGCGATGATAAAACAAGCAGCTTTGGCAGAGGGGGAAGGACGGTTTAGTGCGCTTGTTCATTGTGAAGAAAAGCATGCGGATGGGTTTGATGAAGTGGGGGGGCTGGTTGTGAAATACTGGGAAAAACAAGGGGTTTCGGTGGGTAATGAGCAGTTGCGGTTTGTGGAGAAGGAGAGCGATCTAGGTGGTGAGGTGGTACGGTCGATTGCAGAGTTAGGTGTTGCGAAGGGAGAGTGTATTGACGCGGATGATGTGACGGTGGGTTTGTGTGATGAGGGAATGGCGGGTGAGATTGGGCGGGCGATGGATTTGGCTGGGTTGCCTGTGAGGTATGCGGGTGGGAAGCCGATGATGTGGAGCGGGCCTGTGGTGATGTTGGGGGCACTGGGACGATATGCGGATGGTCAACACTGGGAAGATTTTGCGGCGGTGGTGAGGCATGTTGATTTTGAAAGGTATGTGAGGGATCAGGTTGAGGTTGATGGGACTAATCAAGAGTTAGGCGAAGTTGAGTTGCCGAGTGAAACGCTGAGTGAGTATCTGGTGAAGATGGATGGTTATGCGGCGGAGCATATTCAGGGGCGACTGTTGGGTTTGGTGGGTGATGAGGATAAAGAGGTTGTTGAAATTTTGAGGGGGTATGTGGATGGGTTGCTACCTGAGGATGTTGGTGAGAAGAAGGGTGTTGGCGAGTGGGGGAAGGCGATCGCGGGGATGCTTCGGAAGGTTTATGGGGAGCGGGAGTTGAAGCGGTATGCGGAGCGAGATGAGCCTGTATATCAAGTATTAAAAGGCTTGGGGCGAGTTTTAAAGGGGATGGTGGAACTTGCGGAGTGTGAGGGGGATGGATTTAGTTTGGAGATGACATTTAGTGAAGCAGTGGGTTTGGTTTTGGGGCAGTTGAAGGAAGTTGGGGTTCCGCCGTTGGGTGGGGATAGTGCTGTAGAGTTGATGGGAACATTGGATTTGCAGATGGATGATGCTTGGGGTTTGGTGGTGACGGGTTTTAATGAAGGGAAGTTGCCGGCGAGTCGCAATGCGGATGCGTTTTTGCCTGATGGACTTAGGGCAGGGTTGGGATTGATGGATAATGCGCGGCGATATGCACGTGATGTGATGATGGTCAATGCGCTGATTAGAAGTCGGGGGGTGGTGAGGTTTATTGCGGCGAAGAAGACGAGGGAAGGTGATCCGTTGATGCCAAGCCGGTTGATGCTGGCTTGTGGTGATGAGGAATTGGTTGGAAGAGTGATGGGGTTCTATCGTGAGGATAGAGAGGTGGCGGGTGATGAGGTTGTACTGATGAAGCCTGGGGTTGGTGAACATGGATTCTTGGTGCCTCGTCCTGATGAGAGGGGTGTGAAGAAGATGTACGTAACGGGGTTCAGAGATTATTTGGCGTGCCCGTACCGGTTCTATTTAAAGCATGTCGCGAGGTTGGGTCGTGTGGATGATGATGTGGTTGAGTTGGATGGCGGCGGATTTGGATCGCTTGCACATAAAGTGCTTGAGGGGTTTGGGAGAGATGAATCGATTCGAGACTGTCAGAGTTCGGTTGAGATTATGGACTATCTGTCGAATAGGCTGGATTATTTGGTTGCGAAGAAGTTTGGAAAGTATGTGAGGGCGGCGGTGAGGATACAGGTGGAACAGTTGAGAGAACGGTTGATGGTTTTTGCAGGTGTGCAGGCAACGCGAAGGATGCAGGGTTGGAAGGTGAGAGGCGATTTGGTGGAATGGCGGTATGCGATGGATGTTGTGGTGGATGGTGAGAAAAGCCTACAAATCGTGGGGAAAATTGATCGGATTGATGAGCATGCAGATGGGCGGTTGTGTTTGATTGATTATAAAACGGGTGATGGTGGGAAGAAGCCTGAAGCGGTTCATCGGCGGGGAGGTGAGTGGGTGGATCTGCAGTTGCCGCTGTATGTGGAGATGGTGAAGGATGCGGGGTTGGTGAATGATGAGGTGGAAGTTGGGTTTATGAATTTGCCGCGGCGATTGGAGGATACGGGACTGCAGTTGGCGAGGTGGGATGATGAAGAGTTGAGTGAGGCGCGGGGCGTGAGAGATGAGGTGATCCGGCAAGTGACGGGGAAAGTATTCTGGCCGCCACGCGAGCGGAGGGGGGCGATGTTTGAGGATGGTTTTGAGCGAATTTGTGGGGATAAGGTTTTTGATTGGGAAGAGCTGATTGCGCGTAGCGGGGAGGTGAAGTGATGGGTTTATTTGAGCAGGATGTTGTCATAGAAGAAGGCGTGAATCCACATCGAGTTATTCGTGCTTCGGCGGGAGCTGGTAAGACGTATCAGTTGACAACGCGGTACCTGTTGTTGCTGCGCGCGGAGCAAAAGCCTGATGAGATTCTGGCGACGACATTTACGAGGAAAGCAGCGGGTGAGATTCTAGGGCGCGTGTTGGGGAAATTGGCGAAGGCATTGGTGGATGATGAGGCAAGGCGGGAGTTGAGTGTTGAATTGGAGCGGGAAGCATTCTATGAAGCGCTTAGACGGCCGATTGATGAGGGGGAGTGTTTGGAATTGCTCAGAAGGTTGGTGAGTAGTATTCATCGGCTGTCTATCTCCACATTAGATAGTTTCTTTCAGCGGATTGCATCGAGTTTTCGGCTTGAAATTGGTTATCCGAGTGATGCAATTATGGCAGATGAAAGGGGAGTGATTGCGACGCGGTTAAGGTGGGATGCAATTGAAGCGATGCTGGGAGGTGCGACGGGGAATGAAGAAGATCTGAAGACGATGTTGCGGCTACTGAAAGAATTGCATCATGATAGTTTGAAGCAGACGGTGACGGGAGCAATTGATGAGATTGTTTTGGGGATGTATGAGTTGTATCAGGAGGCGCCGGAGAAGAGGCTTTGGAGTCAGATTGTTGTAGAGGGGAAGTTGGATGAGAGTGAGTTGAGGGCGGCGATGAATCGGCTTGAGGGGATGGAAGGTGAGCTTGCGCGGACGAAGGCGGGGAAGGTGAATGCGAATTGGTTGAAGTCGTGGCAGAGAGAGGTTGAGGCTGCAAAACAAGGGAATTGGGATGAATTTGTGAGTAAGGGTTTGGGGAGTGCGGTGCTTAAGGAGGAAGAAAAATTCAGTCGCGCGGAGATTGAGGGTGAGGTGAGAGATGTGTATGAGGTTTTAATTGATCATGCGAAGGGGGTCATGCTGGAACGACATAAGAAGCAGACGGAATCGACGTACCGGATGCTTCATGATTTTGATGTGTATTACAGAAGGTTGCGTGATCAGCGGTCGGTGGTGCTTTTTAATGATGTGACGATGAGGTTGGCAGGGTATTTGGATGGGGCGGAGCATGGGGTTTTGGAAGAGATTTATTTTCGGTTGGATGGGCAAGTGAAACATGTGTTGTTGGATGAGTTTCAGGATACGAGTAGGTCGCAGTGGTCGGTGTTGGAGCCGATGGCGGAGGAGGTGAGTGCGCATGCTGAGGGTTGGGGTGAGCGAAGTTTGTTTTGTGTGGGTGATACGAAGCAAGCGATTTATGGTTGGCGTGGTGGGTGTGCGCGATTATTTGATGAGGTGGAGAGGCTCCCTGGGATTGATGGTGAGAAAAGCTTAAGAAGGCTAGATAGCAGTTATCGATCGTCGCAGGTGGTGTTAGATGCGGTGAATGATGTGTTTGATGGAGTGGGTGATGCTGAGCTGTTGAGTGAGGATGTTGAGAAGGTGATGGCGGGGGTTTTGATGGGAAGGATGTATGGGCAGCATCAGGCGGCGAAGCGTGCGTTGGGTGGGTATGTGAGGTTGGAGAGTTCGCTAGTGGCGGTGGAGAATGAGGATAGTGGGGATGAGGTTGATGAAGTTGTAGGGCATGTAGGGTTTGTGGCGGAGCGGGTAAAGGAACTGGCAGAGCAGCATGAGGGGGTGTCTATCGGTGTGTTAGTGAGTCGAAATGATACTGTTAATCGCGTGCTTTTTGAACTGAAAAAGTTGGGGGTTGAGGCGAGTGGTGAAGGTGGGGGCGTGATTACAGATGAGCCTGCGGTGGGGGCGGTGCTGAATGCGATGAGGTTGGCGGATCATCCGGGAGATGAGGCGGCGGTGTATGGGGTGGTGAACGGGCCGATGGGGGAGTTATTGGGATTGAAGTCGGTGAAGGATAAGGAAGGGATTGGACGTGTGGGGCGGATGATACGTGAGGAGCTATTGCGTGATGGATATGCGAAGTTGGTTGGGAAGTGGGCGCGGGCGCTGAGTGGGTGGTGTGATGCGGGGGCGGTAAAGCGGCTGAGTCAGTTGGTTGAGGTTGCGGAGAGTTATGAGAGAGAGGGGATGGGTGGCGCTGGTGGTGAAGGGTTGTTGAGGCCGGGGAGGTTTGTGAGTTATGCTGAGAGTGCGCGGCTGAGTGAGACGAGTAATGCGATGGTGCGCGTGATGACGGTGCACCAGTCGAAGGGGCTTGAGTTTGATGTGGTGGTGCTGGGTGAATTGGATCAGGCGTTTCGTTGTCAGTGGCCTGCAGTGGCGGCGCGTGATGAATCAGGGCGGATTGTGGCAGTCTATCGGACGGGTGATGAAGCGATCAGAGCGATGTGTGAGCCGTTGCGTGAGGCGTATGAGGTAAAGTGCGCGGAGCAGTGGCTTGAGGAGTTATGTAAGTTATATGTTGCGATGACACGTGCGAAGCATGGGTTATATATGATCGTGAAGGGGGCGGGGTTGACGAAGGGTGGGAAGCTTAGATCGCGTGGTAGTAGTTATGGTGCGCTGCTTGTTGAGCGGTTGAAGGCGAGTGATGTTGAGGAAGAGGGGGCTGGTGGGCAGGTGTTTTATGAACATGGGAATGTTGATTGGTATGTAAATGATGGTGAGGCGAAGAAGGAAGATGGAGATGAGGCTAATCAGAATGAGGAGTGTGTTGGGTCTATTGATAAGTTAGAGGCTGGGAAGGTTTTGGATGTTTTGGGGGCTGTGTTTGGGAAGGGTGATGAAGAAGGGGAGGGTGGTGTTGAGCGGATGTGGACGACGGTAAGTCCGAGTTCATTGGAGGGAGCTGGGAGTGTGATGGCGGGGGATGTGTTGAGTATTGAGAAGCAGGAGAGTGGGGGGCGGTTGTTTGGATCTCTGATTCACGAGTGGTTTAGTTTGTTTGGGTTCTGGGGTGATGAGCCTGTGGTGGGGGATGTTGGGAAAGTGGAGTCGTTTGAGCTTACGAGTGAAGCGGATGCGGTGGATAGTTTACTTGTTGAGGTGGGTGTGAATGCGGTGCAGGGGTTGACGGATGATGAGGTGAAGGAGCGGATTGGGCCGTTCAAGGCGATGTTAAAGCGGGAGGGTGTGCAGCGCACGCTTAGGCGGCGCGATGGTGGTGATGGCGATGAGTTATGGCGGGAACGCAACTTTGCGGTGCGTATTGAGGGTGGGAAGTTGATGCGCGGCGCGTTTGACCGGGTGGTTGTGCATAAGAATTGTGGTCAGGTAGTTGGCGCGACGTTGATTGATTACAAGACGGATAAGTATGAGGGGGAAGTGGGGTTGAAGGAGAAGGTGGATGTATATAGGCCACAGGTTGAGGCTTATCGAGTGGCGATCTGTAAATTGTTGAGGTTGCGAGAAGAGCAGGTTGAAGTGAAGTTGTTGTTTGTCGGGAGTGGTGAGGTCGTGTCTATTTGATGGTTAGTAATAGGGGGGACGCGAGCGTGGGGGAAGGGGGAGTTGTTTCACTATAGCGATGAGGAGTGTGTTAGAGGTGTGAGGTGGTGAGCGCGCCGATCGTGGATCGGCGGTTACTTGAGTTGTAAGAGGTGCATTGGTTGTTGTAATCTTAATTTTGAGGTGATGAGAGTTTTTAGTTTGTTCATTGGTCGTTATTGATTGTGATAGATTTTTCTTTAAGTTCTTCGATGTCGTAGATGGATATGCCGCAGTTGTTGATGGGACTGAATGTTTTGCTACCAGCGGGCATGACTCCGTATTGACTGTAAAAACCGATCCAAAGTTTGTTGTCACTTAGATCGCTTGTGACGGCGTATTCAACAAATTCTCCGGCATCACTATGGATTTGTAAACGGACAAAATCGGTGTTCGATAGTGGGGTGTTTTTATTGTAGTTGAAGCCGAGAGCTTTTGTGCCGCCTATTTGCTTTATTTTGAGGTTTGTTGCGTAGAAATCGTGAAGTAATACTGCAGTGTTGGTTAGATCTAAAGGCGCTGTTTGAAATGGTCTGCCAACTTCATAGGTGGGTAAATTAACTGGTTGTGCTTCATCGAGTTTTTTTAGTTTGTTGTCAACGAGATGTGTCCAGTAATAATTGTTTTCAGGTTTACTGAGGATTCTAACAACATTATAGACAGGTGTATCTTCTGGAATATCATCCAACTCAGTTACGTAGGTTAGTTTCAGGTCTTGAAAAATAGTGGTTTGATCACGTTTGACGTTGTCGAGTGAAAGGGTTGTGGCTTTGATGGTTGGTTTGCCAGGTTCATGAAGTAGTAGGTAATCATCGAAAATGATTTGTTCTTTTTCGAGATCAAGAAGTTGAATGTGATCGTAGTAATGTGTTATTGATCCTTCACTGGGTTTTGTTTCTTCAATTGTAACTTGTCGGAGCGCGATGAGGTTATTTCCTAGCTCGTAAATACCTTGGATTGCAGCGATTTGAGCGGATGTTAATGGTATTTGTTTAACGTTGCCGGTGTTGTTGTCGTAGATGAAAAACTGATCGGCTAGATTGACGAGGTATTTATTGTTGAATGAATAGCATAGAGGTTGGCTGATGGATGCATGGTTTGATATGTAGCCTTGAAAACGATCGAATTTTTTAGCGTAGCTATCGTGAACGTATGGATCGTAGTTTATTGATGCGAGGCGACGTTGCGTGATTTTGTTTGTTTTTTTGTCGTGTTTTATGGCTCTAAGTTCGAGTTGAAAATCGCGTGAATAGAGGTTGGTAACTCTTGCGTATTTTTGGGGCAATTTTGATGCGAGGCCGTAGAGCCATTGTGAACGCCAATCGAACCAATGTTTGATACCTGAACCTGAGGTCCAAGAAGATTTCCAACTACCATACATATGAGCAGATCGCTTACTGCTGAAGGCTTGGTAGGAGAGTATAGAAATGAGGATGATAGCGATACCCCAAGTTATTGAGGTCGTGAAAAGTAAGGATGTCCAAGTGCATTGCCATTTGCGACGTGTTGGGATTTTGTGATTGAGTTTTTTGCCACACTCAGGACAAACGCTGGTTGATTGGTCGATGACGTAGCAGCATTTTTTGCAGTAAGGTTCGCCGACTTTTACATCGCGTAGTTTGTTGCGTTTTTTGAACCAGAGAATGATGAGGGTGAAGCCGAGAATGATGAGGATGATTGAGAGAAGTTCTGGCCACAGGTAGGTGATGATTTCCCAAACGTCGGTGTGAAGTACTTTGACCCATATTAGCATGTCGTCTTGTGTGCTATTGCTGATGGGTTGGAGGCTTTCGATTTCGTTGCCTTTGGGGAGGATGAGCTGTGCGATGGGTTCGACAGTTGGTAAGGGGTCGGGGATTTGTGGTGTGCTCATCGTTGCTTCCTGGAGGGTTACTACGTTTGTGAAATAGATAATGTCGTCTTAATACAAAGACGCTAGCAGTAACACTCTGTTGCAACGAATTGGATGATTTGTGAAGGAAAATTTGGTTTAAGGTTCGCCGGCGAGTTGGCGTAGTGCGCGAGGGGGGAGTATCCAGTGGAGTAAGCCGGGGGAAGAGGGGAGGGCGGGTTCGTCTTTGCGGATGGGAGCTTCGATGAATGCGCAGGATGCTTTTTTGAGTTCGAGTGCGGCGGGCGAGGCTTTGGGGAAGCAGAGTTGTGTGATGAGTTGGGAGAGAATGGGTTCGTGGCCGACGATGAGGATGTAGTCTTCGGTACGATCGCGAAGCATGCGGATGATTTTTTTAGATGGGCCCAGTGCGATTTCGTCGGCGAATTCAGGGTGGATGTCGAAGGTATCGCCGAGGAATGCGGCGGTTTGAGCGGCGCGAGCTTTTGGGGAAGTGAGGATTGCTTCGGGTCGGTCGATGATACGCGCGAGGCCTTGAGAGGCGAGTGAAGAGCGAGAGAGGCCGAGGGGGGTGAGTGGGCGCAGATCGTCTGGTTGGTTGGTTGTGCCGGGCTCGGCGATGCCGTGACGGAAAAGTAGTAGACGCATGATGAATCCCCATGAGACAACGAAGACGGCAAGAACGCATGTGCTCTATTACGTCAATGGTAGCGATTTATGGGTTGAAGTGAAGAAAATTTAAGCGCGGGATTAGTGTTGTAAATGGTGTGATGGGTATGAGTAATGTGAAATAGAGGAGAGTGATTAGTTTTCTGATGTGGCTTTGGCTTCGCGTTGAGCTTGAAGTTTAGCGTGGCGGACGATTTCGCCGTCGATCATGTAGATGACATCTTTGGCGATGTTGACGGCATGGTCGGCGATACGTTCGAGCTGACGCGAGACGTTTTGGAGATGTACGTACTGATCGATTTGGTCGGGATTTTCTTTCATGGCGGCGATGGTTTTGGCGTACATACCACGATGGATTTCATCGACTTTATCATCGAGTTTGCGAACTTCGAGAGCGAGGTCTTTATCTTGGTCGATGAGTGCGCTAAGCGTTTTGTTTAGCATGTTTTGAACGATGCGACCCATGCCGGGGAGATCGTATGGGAGTACGTCGATGCGTGATTCCTGTGCGAGGAAAGATGCTTGTTTGGCGATGGATGCTGCGAGGTCGCCGATGCGTTCGAGGTCGTGGTTGATTTTGAGTAGTGCTATGACAAAACGGAGGTCGTGTGCAACGGGTGTGTGGAGGGCGAGGGTGTGGAGGCACTCTTCTTCGAGGTCGATCTCGGCGAGGTCGATAACTTTGTCGTTTGCAATGACAGCGTTGGCGAGTTCAAGGTCACGGTCCTGGATGGCGTGGATGGCGCTGTGTAGCGCTTCCTCGACTTTTGAGCCGATGGAGAGGAGCTGAACTTTGAGTTTGTCTACTTGGCGAAGAAGATGAAGCATTGTGTTAACTCACAGGTGTTTAAAGCGTTTTGCGAAAAACTCACTCGTTGACCACCTCGGAAGTCGTTCGATATCGATATCGTTTGAGTGATGTAAAAAGTGAATGGCTGCTCAATGTTACGAATCAAGTTCTATGCGCATTCACGCAAACAGCTTATGAAACTGTTAAACGGAAGCATCAGTTATACACGGTAATAAGGGTTCTAGCTACAGGGTTAACACTGCTAATAAAGCTAACGCAGTGCTAATAAAAAAGGCTCGCGAGAATGCGAGCCTTGTTGGTTTTGAATGTTGTTGAGCGATCATACAAAGATGATCTTGAGAGCGTAGAAGAAGAGGATCGCGAGACCTGCACCGGCTGGGATTGTGATGACCCAAGATGCGAAGATGTCGCGGATGGTGTTGAGGTTGATGGCTCCGATACCACGAGCGAGACCGACGCCGAGGACAGCACCGACGAGGGTATGAGTTGTGGAGATGGGGAGGCCGATGAGTGAGGCCATGAGGATGGTGACGGCGGCAGCGAATTCAGCGGTGAAACCACGTGTTGGCGTGAGTTCAGTGATTCTGCGACCGATGGTTTCCATGACGCGCCAGCCCCAAGTTGCGAGGCCGATGACGATGCCGACACCACCGAGGATGAGTGCCCATTTCGGAACAGGAGCGGATGCGATAATTTCCTGAACCTTGAGTGTTTCGACAGCGGCGGACAGTGGGCCGATGGCGTTTGCGACGTCGTTTGCACCGTGTGAGAAAGCGACGAAGCAAGCTGAAAGGATCTGGAGGTAGATGAAGATGCGTTCGACCTTCTGGAGTGCTGATTTGGTGACTTCAGGGTCGGAGCGTTTTTCAATATTTGTGGAGAGGCTTTCAAGTTGCAAGAGCAGGTCAGAAGCTTCTGCGGAGTTTGTGCCGGTGGTGTTGGCTGAGATACGACGGAGGTGTTTACGTGCTTTATCGACAGAGCGTTTGACGTAAACGGATTCGAAGTGATGTTGTTCTTCAACGTGGTCGTCGTCAATTTTTCGGATCATGACCATGGTGATCATGGTGCCGATGACGCCGATGATGGTGGCCATGCTGAGGGTTGCGAGGATAGCGACAGGGTGAGTAGGCCCGAGCTTGTGGTTGCCGAAGTATGTGATGGATTCGATCCACTCCTGTCCCTTCCAGAAAGCTTTGAGGCCTTTGAAAGAGGTGACGAAGATCATCACGAAGAGGACGATGAAGACGAGGAATGGAGCGACTTTTTTAGCAGCTTTGACGGGGTTGGGTTGGAAGAAGATGAGTTTGAGAATGATACGGAAGAGTATGTATGCGACCGCAGCAGCGAGGAGTGGGGAGAGAATCCATGAGGAAGCGATGCGAGTGACGCCAGTGAAGTCGGTGATGCCCCAATGGATGGCTTGTGGGCCGATGGCGACACAGCCGAAGCCGATGACGGCGCCGACGATGGAGTGCGTGGTTGAGACGGGCCAACCGAAGTAAGAGGCGAGTTGTAGCCATACACCAGCGGCGAGAAGCGAGGCGATCATGCCTAATGAGAGTATGAGATATCCACTGTTTTCGTAGATAATATTGATCTCATTGGGGTCGAAGATACCTTTTCGGATGGTTTGTGAGACGGAGGAGCCGACGAAATACGCGCCGGCGAACTCGAAGATCGCGGCAACGATGATGGCTTGTTTGAGTGAAAGAGCGCCGGAGCCGACGGACGTACCCATGGCATTGGCGACGTCGTTGGCGCCGATGTTCCAAGCCATGTAGAAGCCGAAGCCGAGGGCGATGATGACTAGCATCTTTGCATCGAATGGCATGGCAGTAAACCAATCGAAGAAAGAGAGCGTTTGTATGATCGCGAAAGTGTTCATACGAGACTGCAGTTCAAATTAAGGGAGGAAACTAAACATCTGCAATCAGGCGGGGCCTGGTAACAGAACCACAATGTCACTGCAATGAATTCAGGCGATCTTCATGTGCAGTGTTACAACTAAATTTACTTGTGACGTCTGTGGGTGAGCAGAGGAGGGGTGAGTAGGTTGAGCTTATTTAAGTTCAAGGGTGCTGCGGATGCGGTTAGCGAGCGATTCTGCGAGATTGGCGAGTTCGCCGACCTGACGGAAGATGCGTAGCCAGAGGTAGAATTCACCGTGGGTGAAATCTGCTTCGTGAGCAAAGAATATTTTGAGTAGTGTACGCTGAATGAGGTCAGCTTCGTGTTCGAGAACCGCGACGCGGTGGACCATTTGAGCGACTTGTTGAGCTTCAGCACCGCCAAAAGATGACTCGAGCAATTCATCGAGACGTTTGACGATTTCAGTGACGGCGTCGACGGCTTCCAAGTTCTTGTTGATGAACTCAACGAACTTTGGCTGAATGCTATCTGGGCAGTCAAGAGCCTTGAGAGTGAGGAGGGTGGCGAGGTTTTCGGTTTTGCCAGCGAGGCCGTCTTGGAGCGAGATGATGTCCAAGAGCTTGCTTCGGTCTACTGCAAGGAACATGCCCTTGCGGAGCGCGTTTTGAATATCGTGTTTGGTTTCGTCAGCAGCGTGTTCGAGCTTTGAGATTTGCTCAGTGATGCTCTCGACTTTTTCGGATTCGCCTTTCATAAAGGCTTCCGTGAGAGGCGTGACGAGATTGACGCATTCCTTGACTTTGTCCATGTGCGTCTGGATGGGGATAAACGGTGATCGGCCGAACAGTTTCGCGATGGTACGCATGGGGTTAAACCCTTTCATGAACACGGATAATGATCACAAGGCAGGCTGAAACCGGCGATTTTGGGAATTGCCGGGTGGTTCAAAAATCTACCTACTGACACGTCTGGGGTTGGGTTTGGGCCCAAGTAGTGTGATCAGAACGAGTGTCGTTTTAGAGCGACTTCTAATGTGATCCACGCGTTGGCCATGAGGTCGATGCAGTGGACTGCAGCCCAATCACATTTTCGGCTGCTGATACTCTTTGGTAAAGCCTTGGAGTATTCACGTCAAAGGCACTATTTGCAGACATTTTAGTGTGTTGAACGCCTTAGTCTATTGGGAGCTAAAGCGCAATGATCGCCTGCGGGCCCACTCCGGAGCGTGCATTGTGACGAGAGGTTAGCGGTGTGTAAAGTGGATGTTAATCCGAAGTGAAAATGCTGATTTTTGGGGAAGGATTGGGTACAGCGCAAATGTTTTGTTAGAAAAAGGTTAGAAATGTTAATGAGGCGTTGTGCGCGTGAATTTACATACTTAGATTGTGAACAGACAGGTATGAAATATGGATGGTGGATTCGAAATTCATAGAAGTTGGTGGTGTAAGAGGGCGGCTATGGCTTTGATTCTGAATAGATATAGATAGTGCTGGTGTCGTTGAGTCATGTTAGGCGGTGTAGGGATGTGGGAATGCTTGAAGGGAGGTTGGTGTAGAAATTGCACACGCGTGCAAAAATGAGGCTTGTCAGTAGGGGATGATATGAGGAATAAAGAGAGGTGAGGGTACGTTAAGGTGAAGCGGGACTGGTGGTGAAATACGACAATGTGTGGGGTGAGGTTAGAAACGATGAGCGGGATATCACGTCGTGAGATGTTGACGGGCAGTATGGCTGCGGGATGCGGCTGTCTGATGGGGAGTGTTGTGGCGAGTAGTGATGGGGCGGCTTTGATTGGTGGTGAACAACAAGGTGAGGTTGTTTTTAAGAAGCCGTATGGGGGGGTGAAGCGATTGGGTGAGGGGGTGTATGCAGTGGTGTCAACGCCGTTCTTGTCGAATGGGAAAATTGGCGATCTAACGACGCACTGTAATGGTGGGCTCGTTGCTGGTGAGGATGGGGTTCTTGCGTTTGATGCGTACCGAACGATGGAAGGTGCGGTTTGGGTTGGCGAAGTTTCAATGGCTTTGTTTGGACGCTTACCAACGCATGTGGCTTGTTCGCATTTTCATTTTGATCATATCGGTGGCATTGCTGGGTTTTTTGACAAAGCTTACGTGCCTGAAATTATTATGACCGAGACGACGTATCGTTTGGCATTAGATCATTATGCGAAGGTTGTTGTGCCTGAAGATGGATCTGTTTATGGGGAGCATGGTTTGGAGAAGTGGGGTGGTCAGTTTGTAAGTCCAACGAATATTGTGATCAACGAAGAGGAAGGTCTAACTGTTGATTTGGGTGGTCGGGTTGTGAGGTTGACACCAATGCGTGGTCATACGCAGAGTGATTTAATTGCAGAGGTTGATGATCCTGCAGTGACGTTTAGTGGTGATCTGGTTTGGAATGGTATCTTTCCAAACTTTATGTCAGCAATCCCGTCGTTATATGTTCGTTCAGTCGAAAAGATACTTGAACGGAAGAATGCAATCGTGATACCAGGGCATGGTATGGATGCTCGGGCTGATTCGATGGGGATGGTGAGTTATGGAGAATTGCAGCAGCTGATTGAGATGGAGGCAAAGCGTGATTATAAAAGAGGGCAAGCGATTGATCAGGCTGTTTCGGAATTTAAAATCCCTAAGCGACTAGGCTATTGGAAGTATTTTAAGCCGAATTTTCACGAGGTTGCGTTTAAAGCTTGGTATCGTGAATTAGCTGAAAAATAAGGTTAAATTGCGTTTGTCGGTGTGGTGGAATGTTTGAAGGGGAGATGGATACGGAAAGTTGAACCGGAGCCGAGAACTGAGTCAACGGAGACGCGCCCACCATGTGCTTCTGCGACGTGTTTGACGATGGAAAGTCCGAGACCGGTGCCACCGAGTTCGCGTGAACGTGCTTTATCTGTGCGATAGAAACGTTCGAAAATTCGAGGTAGATGTTCGGGTTCGATGCCACGACCTTCGTCGGTGATTGAGATGATGACTTCTTGATCGGTGCGTTCGCCGATGATCTGGACGTCGGTGTTTTCAGGTGAGTATTTGATTGCGTTTGAAAGTAAGTTGACGACTGCTTGCTCGAGTAGTGGTGGGTTGGCTTTACATGAGAGTGAGTCGGGGCATATGACTTGAACGTGTGTGTTCTTCTCTTTGGCTATGGCGGAGCATGTTTCGTTAGCGCCGCGGATAACACCGATGACATTGGTGGACATGAGTTCAGCTCGGATGTCTTGGCCTTCTTGTTCTATTCGTGCGATAGACAATAAATCTTCAACGATAGCGGCTAGACGGTCTGACTGACGCAGAATGATATTGAGGAAACGCTTGCCGTCTTCAGTGACAAGTTCAGGATCATCTAAAACTGTTTCTACAGCTGCTTTGATTGCACTAACAGGTGTCTTCACTTCATGTGAAACATTAGCAACGAAGTCTTGACGTACAGATTCAAGACGGCGTAAACGTGTGACATCATGCAATACAAGAACAACACCTGTACGAACACCTTCAGCATCACGAAGGATCGCAGATTGTGCTTGTAGTTGACGATCACCTTCTGGGTTGTCAGGTACACGAAGCGTTATCTCTGTAGAAATAGGGGTATTTTGACGTAGTGTCTGATGAACAAAAGATTGTAATGCAGTATTACGAACGACTTCTTGAATTGATCGGCCGATTGCAATGGTTGGTTCAACTTCAAGCATGTTTGCTGCAGCTTGGTTTAAGCTGATGATATGCTCGTCGAGATCAATTGCAACTACACCCTCAACCATGGATGTAAGAACTGTGCCAAGTTCATTACGCTGACGTACGACAGTTGAGAGACGGTCTTCGAGTTGCCTGGCCATGGAGTTGAGCGCTTCAGCGAGTTCGGCAATTTGAAGTGGACCTTTGATTGCAACGCGTTGTGTGAGGTCGCCCTGAGCAAAGCGGCCGGCAGCTTCTCGCAATTCTTTAAGCGAACGACTTATCAGAACGAGAATAAAGACGCAGACGCATGCAATGATGCCTGCACCGATGAGTACCATGATGATAGGTGACTCGCCGACTGCAAGTAATGTTGAAACTGGATCATGTGTGATCATCAAAGGCATGAAGCTAAAAGTCCTGTGTTTGAAGTGATTTTACGCCATGGTGATCGACTAATCCATATCAACATGCCTCGTGCTGGGGGTATGTGATAAATATGAACGTTGAATGGACAGCGATTACGCTAATCATGAACACAGTGCGTAAGTAGATTTTGTAAAATATAAGATTAGAAACAGGCAGGGGTGTTGTCGTGTGACTACTCTTTAAAGCGGTAGCCTACACCACGAACTGTTTCGATGTTGCGGCCAGCGTCTTTAAGCTTGCGACGTAATGCAACAACCTGTACATCAACTGAGCGATCTGTAACAGCAGCGAAACCTTCGTGAATGGTTTCGATAATTTGTTGCCTTGTAAAGACACGACCTGGCTTGCTCATGATAAGTGAAAGCAATTTAAACTCAGTAGCAGTCATGTCGATCGGATCGCCATTGGCAATGACTTCGTGACGATCAGGGTCGATGTGGATACCGCCGGCTGAGATGGTTGAGCCAGATTGTGCACTAAGTAATTCTGCTTCTGCACGACGGAGTACGGCACGGATGCGAGCCATGAGGATGCGTGGGCTGAATGGTTTTGTGATGTAGTCATCGGCACCCATTTCAAGGCCACGAACGATGTCGGATTCTTCGCCACGAGCGGTAAGCATGATGACGGGGATGTTGGCGGTATGTTCGCGTGATTTGAGAGTGCGGCACACTTCCAAGCCATCCATTGCGGGGAGCATAAGGTCGAGGAGAATCAGGTCGGGGGTCTGTGAGCGAACCTGTTTGAGGCCATCTTCACCAGTGGAGGCTGTGATTGTGTTAAAGCCTTCTCGGTTGAGATTGTATTTAAGAAGTTCCAGAAGATCCTGCTCATCCTCGACGAGTAAGATTGTGGTCATTTCTTCTTGTTGGCTGTTGGATGAAGCGGTCATTGTTGTGAATGTATCTCTCATGGCTCACGTTCCTTGGTGTTTGGCCTTTGAATGGCATAAGGATAACGCGGCATTGTTAAGGAATGATGAGATATGTTAGCCAAATTGTTAGGGAACTGTAAGAAATATCTGCGATGTGTAACTATTTGTATGTATTAGGGTTGTTGGGTTGATGAGAGGAAATAAGTGTGCGGATTTGGCACGATAGGCATAAAAAAATAGCGACCCGGCGGTTGGCTGCCGGGTCGCATATGTTTTCCCATTCCTGCGTTAAGCAGGCACAACATACGGGGGCGTTAGAACGCAATCTGGAATTGGCCGCGGATAGCAACAATGTTGTTGTCGCTGATACGTTGGCCAGGACCGTTGTTCAGACCAAGTGCTGGGCCGAACGGGTTACGAGCGAATGCATAGCTTTGAGCTTGTGGGATATCGCCTTGGAAGAACCAGACAACGTCCATGCTGAGCTTAGCATTCTGACGAGCGAAGTAGTAGTTGAAGCCGAAGGTTGCGCCAATAATATCTTCTGCGCCAGCAGTACCATCGGTAAACCATTCGCCACGAACGAATGGCTGGAATTCATCAGTCAGCATATAGGCCAAGTATGCAATCGCACCGTAGGAGTCACGATCTGTGAACTGTTCGGTAGGATTGATGTACTTAGAACCCATGAATGCACCCATGATGCTCAAGCCATTTTGCTTCCACAATGCATCTGCAGTGTATGAGAAGTAGTCAGCGCCGCCACCAAGGTTACGAGTTACGCCGAGCTTAGCGATTTCGTAGTTAACAGCTGCACCCACGAAGAATGCACTGTCATCACCACGCCAAGCGACGAAGTCGTCTTGCTGGTCCCAGTCGCCCCAGACTTTCCAGTCTGCACGGCCGGTGACGCCGAATTCAACAGCATTACTGCCGAAGACTGCGAAGCCATAGTTGTTAGAGTTAATTGTATTGTTGCCGTAGAGCTGCAGGCCGCCATCGTCGTTGAACGGGTTAAGGTTCACACGGCTACCGTTGTTGATCGAGGTGAAGATCTTGAAGTTTTCAAAACCTGTGTACTCAAGCAAGAACTGAGCTGTACGACCGATGTTGAAGAATTCGGTTGCAGAAGCACGGTCAACTGCGAGAAGATCAGTTTCGTACAGGAGGAATTCGCGAAGGAATGGGGTCTTCATAACACCAGCATAAAGCTTGATGTCATCAGTGACCTGCTTACTCATTCCGGCTTCCTGCATGTAAACGAAGCCGTTTTGACGGAGAGTTCCGTCTGGTCCCTGATTCGTTGATGTATCGAATTCAGGAATGTTTGTAGCCAACTGGAAGAAATATCCCCATGACGGATCGATGATATGACCGTCAAGACGGATCTTCGCCCTGTTGAGCTGGAATTGGTTTTGATCGTCACCGCCGGTGCCGTTTGCTCTACTGTTCTGGAAGTTGGCAACGTAACGAATCTGTGCAAAAGCACTGATATTCATTAAGAAGTTACCATCTGCAGATTTCAGGAAGAATTTGCCGTTGTCATTACCGGCCATCATGCCTTCCTGCAACAGGGTCGAGCGGGTTTCCGCATCCGACAGCACGTCACGAATCAAGCCCTTGATCTCTGAAGCTCTGCGCTCGTTGAGCCAATTTTCGTCACTGTTTTGACGAAGTGCTGCGACTTCAGCACGCAGAGTATCGACCTCTGAGCGTAGTGCGTCAGCCTCACTGGCAAGAGCTGGTCCGGTCAGCCCCGCCAAGAGTGCCCCAGCGATCAGTGTCGTGGGTCGCTTGCCAAACATGTAGCGTCTCCTTGCTTAAACATTGACTTTCTTTGGTTCCCAAACGTCCCCGTTATTGCCAACCTGAACGCAGGGAAAACAATCAATTAGTTCGATGAGCCGCACGTACGACTCAGTTTGTTCCTTCGGTTAATTCTGCGTAATTGATCATGTTTTTTTAAATAAATAGCAAAATCTTGCTATCGGTCTTCACACCAAAAGCGGCTCTTTTACAAAGCTAAATTGCACAAAAGCACTTCTAGCACGAATGAATCAATTACTCAGACACTGCCAATACTCATTGTTACTAAGGGATACAACCAACTTATATGAATCAATTTAGATCTACGCAAAAATCCGCATACGCGTAAATCCATACAGCTTTGTCCGTTATCGACTTCTCAACTCACGGACTGTAAAAATTTATCAATCATTTCTTTGGACATCCGCTGGGGCCGCTCATTTTCACGGTTCATGAATATCCAATTCGTCACAGCTCGTGCAACTGTCTTACCATCCGTGACGCGTACTACCTGATATCGTCTGATCGCTGTGAATCTCTCCATCTTATCGGGCCAAGTTGCGACAACTAGTTGATCACACCAAAACGACTGAGCGAGATATTCAACTTCATGTTTTCGAACAAAAAATGCCGCCCCTGTTTCCTGATAGAACGTCGTTCCATAACCTACTGCATCTGAATGTGCGACTGCTGCCTGCTCCATCCATTTTACATATGTGACGTTATTGACATGACCCTGACCATCGATATCACTTTTATCTAAGTTCACATGGTATATAAAGGGTTTTTTTACATCAAATAAAATTTTATCGCCAGTCTCTGTGTATAAATCAATGCTAACCGGTTCAGATTTATTTTCGCATTCATGATTCATGTTCATGGCGTCTACCTACTTGCCTTGTTTAATATCTAATACAAGGTTAGATGCTAATTAATACTTTATAAATAGCGTCTTTTAACCTTTATGATTTTCATTAAACACACTCGCAGAACAATCTATTCTTCTTGATTACCTTCTTGTTTGATCGTTGGATCAAGTGATCTAAGGTATGGCCATGAGTAGATTCCCGTATGATGGCCGTCTGAAAAAAAGATGCGGAGAGCATAGTTACCAACAAGTTCGATGTTCTCTGCTTCGACATGATCATCGCCTGCACCGGCTGGCAGAATGGTCAGCGGATTCGTTTTCATCTCTTCACGCAACTTCTTTTCTTCTGCGCTAGGGGAGCTTTTTCGTAAAAACGAAATTTCGTAGACAGACGTGTGGCCATCCTCCCACTCAATCGTCAACGCCTTGTCACGTTTCAGGTCAATATGTTTTGGTCGAATAGACATTCACCTATTGTAGCATCACAACCAGTTCATGTGCTCATGGCCAGGGACTCAAAGTCGTACCAGATCAAATTAGAATTGAAGTTGTAATTGAGTACGAAATACAAACATATTGTTTTCGCTGAAGCTTCCGGTTGTACCCAGCCCATACAACGGGATGAAAACGGGCTCAGTAAATGGATTGATTTCTAGTGAATTAAATGCATCGCCAGTAAAGAACCACACAATGTCTGAAGTCCATTTAACATTCTGTCTGCTGAAGTAAACATTCACACCTGTGTTCATCGCGACTGGATCGCCAGCCCCTTCTACGTCAGGGTGCATCCATTCAAATCGTAAAAAAGGCTGATACTTGCCTTCATGCAAATATGCAGCTTCAAGCTGTGCGCCAAACAAATCTCGATCTTGTATTTCTTGTGAAGCATGACGTATAAAAGCACCATAACCCATACCCGCCAAAAACCAGTTGTCGAAATGCCATGCCCCATCAACCGTAAAAGAAAGGTAATCACCATTGCCTGGAAAGATTGAGAAGTTATCTGTGATATCTTGATTCGCAATTTGATAATTGATCGCAGCCCCTAGAATCGCAGTGTCCTCAGTGCCTGGCCACGCAACGTTCTTATATTGTAATAGCCATGTACCAAATAACCGCCAATCCGCTCTTGCCGTTATTGATAATGTTGCTGGATCATTGCCAATCGTGTAATAACCGCGTGGTGGAATTAAAGACAAATCGCGTCGCGTACCATTACTAAGTGCTGCATAGAGTCTGACGTTCTCGCTGCCAAACCACTGCATTTGCAATTGCACCTGACGGTTTAGGTTGAAAAAATATGATGTCGCTGTTCGGTCAACTGAAAGTAATTCCGCAGCAGAAGCGAGTTGTGTACGTAGAAATGGCAACTTCATCAAGCCGAACATCATCTTGAAGTCATCATTGATAAAGTAGCTCGCATAAGCTTCCTGTATAAATGTTCGTCCAAGGTCTGGAGGTGAAACCTCCAACTGCAATCTGAATCCGATTCGTTCGTCAACAACATTCCCATGCCACCAAATACGTGCGCGTCTTGTCTCAAACCCCAATTGTGTAGGCCCACCTGTAAACACATCTGTACTATCCGAAGGTGGTGGTCCAGCAGGGCGGCCATTCATCTGGTTAATCGCAAACCAGTTTTGCATAAAAGCATTGATATATAAGCGATATTTTGAATCAGCAGATTGCAGGAAGAATTGGCCACCTTGGTTTCCTGCATAGATTCCACCACCATCGATTTGGTTCCTCGTGCTCGCATCCTCAAGAACATCATCGATCAAGCTACGTATCTCTCGCGTCCACCTTTCATCAAGTTCCTTCTTATTGAATTGTTGATCGAGTGATTGTAATCGTGATTCTAGTTTCGCAACATGGCTTTCAAGTTCAGCAATACGTCTTTCTGGCGAGACTTCTTGTGCATATATTGATAAAGAGTTAACTGCAACAATAACAATAAATACACATAGGTATAAAGTTCTTACAACCAGATGTAGTTGTAAGCAATCGAGAGGAGACTGTAAGCAGATTCTGTGCATACTCCAGCAACTCATGGGGACGTGAAAGTTAAATGAGTCATGATGCAATGAAACTTATGTATGTGTGTCTATAAAGCTCCTGTTTTAAATTAAGAGTGAAAGTTGCATGAGTACTTCAGGTAAAGTTAAGTAGTAGCACGTAGTATTAGCGATGAGCCCGCTCACTTCACAGTGAGCTTCTTCAGGTACAAATAACCATATTGCCTATCGGTCTGGTTATTTGGTTACGTGCAATAATCCACCTGTTCTACGCTCTATATCTGATTTTGCAGGCCCGTATAACAAAACGTATAACCGTAAGGCCAATAATCGACTGTCCCTAAGAGTGTTATCATTGATTATGTGCATAAAAAAAGAGTGATCCAATAGTAGTGGATCACTCTTAGTTATTCAGTCTAACTTTATATTAGAAAGCAAGCTGGAATTGAGCACGGAGTTCGGTGATATCGTGATCGTTCTCATCGAAACCTTCAATGTAGCGAACGACATCAGCAGTTAACTTGGCTTTATGCTTGTTCATAAAGTAGTTTGCACCGAATGTGATTGCCTTCTGTGTGTCTTGGCGGTCATTGTCAAGCCACTCGTAGCGAAGGTAAGGCTGAATATCATCATCCATGTTATATGCAAGGTCAGCGACAACACCATTGATTGTTATGTCACTATCATTGTCATTGAATGAAGATAGGCCACTATATGCTATTGCTGCAGTCCACTGTTTGGCTTTGTAGAGTGCATCAACAGTCCAAAGAAGCAGATCGCCATTTTTCGACATTGAGCGATCACCACGCTCATAATTAACACCAGCACCTACAAACAATGCATCTTGATCGCCAGTCCATGAGACGTAGTCGCATGCCTGATCCCAGTCGCCCGCCAATTTCCAATCAAAGCGTGTGGTTGAAGAGAAATCAGCATCATTTGTGGCCATGTCCCCATAACCCCATTGGCCGATACCATAGCCATTGCTGAGTGTTGTGTTCAGCTTCATGTCTTCACTCAGGTCATACTTCACACCCAACTGAGTGCTGAAACCTGTATCGAACAATGCTGTAACAAATGAGCGGTTGTATGTAAGCAGTTTGCTTGATGCGACCATTGTTTCACGCTGGAATGGAAGCCAGTTAACACCCATGTAAACTTGGGTATCTTCATTTAGCTTCACACTTGCTTGCGCTTCTTCCATATACACGCTGCCATCATTGCGATTTGTCGCAAGGCAGAATCGGTAGCCATAAACATCATTGACAGTACCGACCATGTATAACTTGGCACGATTTACTTGGAATGCATGCAAAGTTTCATTATCACGCTTGTCATAGTGTTGCGCTTTTGTGCCAAACTGAATATAGCCCGCAAGATTCATCTTGAAGCTGCCATCGGCACTTCGAAGAAAGAATTGGCCATCTTCACAACCAGCAAGAATACCATCCTGCAAGAGTGTTGCTCTCGCATCGGCATCAGCCAATACATCTTTGATCAAGCCTTTGACTTCAGCTGCGTGTCGTTCACTCAGTGAATCAGAATTTTGTGCACGTTCAAGTGACTCAAGACGTTGTTCTGCAATTTGCAGCTGCTCTTCAACACTGTTGTGATGAGCAAATGCTGGAGCCGTTAGTGCTGCACTAAGTAATGCAGCTGTAGAAAACATAAAAATACGAGGTGAATGCATTAGTCTCTCCATAACTGAAAAATTCATCCATGACACAGGCAGTATTTCGAGACACAGGCGATTGATTTATCGAAATGATTTTTAGGATGTAACAAATATGTTTTAAAAAGAGCGATCCACGGTTGGATGTGGATCGCTCTTTTCGTTTCAGCTCTTATTCATGAAAATTCATGAAGAGCGTGACCGGACGTCAAATTTTTAGCAGCAAAAGTATGAATAACTAACTGGCGATCCATACATGCATTGCTGCGCTTGATTAGAACGCAAGCTGGAACTGTGCACGAGCAACAACCAAGTCGTTGTTGTCGTAGTCGTTGCCATCTGAGTTCAAACCAAGACCATTGCTGAATGGATTTGCACCGAATGCGTTAGATACGCCGTCGATGTCGCCTTTGAAGAACCAAACCAAGTCGGTTGTGATCTTCGCATTGTGCTTCGCTAGGAAGTAGTTAACACCAACAGTTGCGCCTTGGATCTCATCGGCGTCAACGCCGTCAATGTCCATCCACTCATAGCGAATAAATGGCTGGATCTTGTCATCCATGTTATATGCCAACTGAGCGAGTACACCGTAGTGATCCGCATCGCCAGTTGCATCGTCAGCGAAGACGTGTGCACCGTTGATTGCCAATGATGCAGTCCACTGATTTGCTTTGTACAGGGTGTCAAGAGTCCATGCACCGTAATCAAGGTCAACATTCATGCCACGGTCGCCACGCTGGTAGTTAGCAGCTGCACCTACGAACCATGCACGGTCATCACCAGTCCATGCAACGTAGTCTTTGCTTTGGCCCCAGTCGCCTGCGAGCTTAACATCAGCGCGAGCAACCAAAGAAATGTCGCCGACCATTTGGCCGTATTCAACATAGCCACCATCGTCAGAAGCGGTATCGTTACCAGCTGCGACTGCAACCTTCACGTTTTCTGAAGCATCCCAGTTTGCACCGACGAATGCGCCACGACCGAGTGTGAAGAATTCAGTAACTGATGCACGGTCAACTGCGAGCAACTTGCTTGAGCTGGTAAGCTCTTCGCGAAGGAATGGAAGCTTGTCGATACCACCAACAAATGTCAGCTCATCGTTGTACTTCCAGCTAACTGCTGCGTCTTCCATGCTGACGCTGCCGTCGTTGCGGTCCGTTGCCAAAGTCAGCTTGAAGCCGAATTCGTCATTAACTGTACCTTTGAATTTAAGCTTAGCGCGACGAACGTTGAAAGCGTGAAGCGTTTCGTTATCATCGCCACCAGTTGTGCGGTCATCAAGGAAGTTCGCCATGTAGCGGAACTGGATCTGACCACCAATCTTCATTTTGAAGCTGTCGTCAGCACTTTTGAGGTAGAAGCCCTTGCCGTCGTGACCAGCAAGAACGCCGTCCTGCAAGAGAGTAGCACGAGTGTCTGCGTCAGCGAGAACGTCGCTGATCAAACCCTTGATTTCTTCTGCACGACGCTCGTTCAGCCAATCCTGGCTTTGTGCCTGCTCAAGAGCAGCGAGCTTCTGTTGTACTTTTGCGAGCTGAGCTGCGAGCTCTGCTTCGCTTGCCATTGCTGGGACTGTCATGCCCAGTGCCATGGCGCCTGCGACCAATGCTGAGGTCTTTTTAGAAAGCATTGAAACGTCTCCTTGGACTTGCGATTGTCTTCCTGACTCGCTTCGCGTCCCACAAGTCTTCGCAATCGCGTTTATGGTTTTAGGGATAATGGTGTACGTCCGGTTATCCTTAACAGTGAACGGGCCCTGTGTGCTGTGGGATAGCTTCACAACAGCCTTTATTCGCTGGGTAGTAAACAATTTTCATTTGGGGTTTGGATGCCTAAGACAGGGGCCTACATTTATAGATAGGCCGGCAGGCATGCTCGTCGATGACAACACCTGACTCCAGAAACTGCTCACATATAACGCAAACAGCCCATGGACATCTTCCGCAATCAGCTCAGCTATCAGTTCTCCCGCTGACAGCTTCTCTCCTCTTCCTCACCAGAATCAGCACGAATCTCACCATTCGCTCGAACCAACTCAACACATCCTCAGTAAGCTTACTTTCATCTCCAGCTCACCAGTCGATTCAAATGGCATCAATTCCATGCCGTACCAAGCTCATCGCGCAATAATACTCTCGCAATTCGCTCAAGATGCTCCAGTGACCCTGATCGCAGGCTCATCTCATCGCGCACGGACAATTCAATAGAAAGATCAACGATCTCACTGTGCCGTCGCAATACATCCAAACGCCACGGTGATTTCGTTTTGAAATAATGACCTTCGTGGTGATACTTCTCTATCAAAGTTTCACGATCAAAACTACAAAACTACTTTCACTACTCTACAACTAAGTTGTCAATCGCCAGCCGAAGCCAGCTATGGGCGTGTATACCCGATAACATAAATCGGGTAACTGATGCCCCTAAGTATAATTTTTTAAGGAAGAATGTGTAACCCAGCAAGTGTTATCACTTTATTAACGAAAAGAGTATTAGGTCAGAATTCAGTTAATTCTGGAACCATCTAAGCTTTGCCTACTTATTTTAACTAACTGTTATACAAGTATTAGCATTCTATTTGCCTACTCACGCCCATGCAGATCATTCACTTATTCAAAGAAAATCATGACGTCGCATAAAAACCACTGGCTTATCCACATTGAGCACCTGTTAGAAGTTTTTTTCGTACCAATAACCTTCGAAGCATTCCATGCTCCGATAACTTGCTTCTATTTTTGTCTTATCTAGATCACGCTGAAATCAGCATAACGTATGCGAAATGACTACATATTTTCTTCAATCGGTTCGCCTTCGAACGTTGGCTCACCTTCTTCTGTCACCGTAATATTCTCAGTCTGCTCTCCAGCCTCTGCACTCGGAAGTGGTTCCGTACCATCCGTCCACTTCTTCATCTGAGCAGCATTCTCCAGCAACTCATCCGGCGTCTCAGGACGTTTCACATAAGGCTCCAACTCAAATTCCCAATCAATCAAAACCGTGTTATCCGTGAACACTTCAGCAAAGAAATCAATCGGCGGGGTCTCCCAACCCGGTGCTATCGCTTCCGCCGTCGTCCACAGCGGCAAATACCCATCTTTCGTCAGCCGCACATCGTAAGTGCCGTACCAAAGGAAATTCACCTCCACCGGCGTCCTCCCCACCTCCTGATCATTCAAATACACCAACGCCCCATCAGGATGTGAATTGATCTTGATCTTTCTTTGTACGCAACCACCTGCCAATACAGTACTTGCAATCAGTCCGCTCAGCAGTAAACCACTTCTCATCATTTTCGCATCTCGCTTCATGCCACCCATTCTAACGACTACGCTCAAAATCGTCCCCTGCAAACGTGCCTCATCTTCGCATTATCTTCACGAGTCCCAATCCGCTTCCATTTCCGTATCATTCCCTTCAATCTGCTCGCGTACCTGCTCCATCACATAGCTCAGCACATCCCCGCCAAACCCTCGCCTCGCCAGTGCCCCATACAACCGCCGTCTCCTCACATCAGGCTCCAACCGTTTCATCGTCCGCAGCTTCTTCTCAGCAAAACCCAACGCCGCTTCCCTTTGATCATCCACCTCCACAAACTCACTCAGCAACTGCTCAATCAGTGGACCCTTCAACCCTTTCTCAAAACATTTCTGTTTAATTAACCCCGGCCCAGCCGCCTTCTTGCCCATCAAATCCCGCAGCAACATCCTTCCATACGCTTCATCATCCAGCAGCTTCAACTCATACAACCGCTCCACCACCATGTCCGCTGTCCCCGTACCAAAATCCTTCTCCCGCAATTTATCCCTCACCTGCTTTTCACTCATCGACCGTCTCGACAACGATCGCATCGCACTCCGAAACGCTTTATCAAACACCGATGCCGCTTCAATCTTCATCTCCAGCTCACGAGTCACCAACATCCCCACTTTGAGATCAAGATCCGCAATAAGCCGTAGTGTCATCGTCGCAAGTACTTTTCCACCCACCTTAATCATCGCGCGGTGCGGGTCCCGCTTCGTAGGCACAAGCCCACTGATTTTCCGCATCACATCCCCACCTTCCCCCAATCCTGATTGATTTCGTTCCTGATCCATGCTTTCATTCTACATCAAGCACCAACCGATTCATCCCATAAACCACACTTCTCGCATTGGACATCCATGAACGCCATCCAATTCATCCATCGAGCATTCGAACACCGCTGTTGGGCTAATCACCAACTCATCGCCGCAGCCCAATCTCTCACCCCCTCTCAACTCACACAAATCTTCCCCATCGGGCAGGGCTCCGTTCTCGCAACTCTCGTTCATCTCTACGCAGCAGAACTCGTGTGGCTTGAAGCACTTCACAACAATAAAAACGCGCTACTCCCCGTTACTGACGGTGCTCCAAACGCCGGAACCCCCGGCACCATCCCCCTGAATAACTTCAAACAACTCATCTCCGACTGGAAGTCACTCGAAAACCGTTGGCAACAATACCTCAACAACCTCACCGAAGATGATCTCGACAAATTCTTCATACGCACCAACTCACGCGAAAACAAAGACTACCGCCTCCCCGTCGTCGACATCCTCATCCACGTCAACACGCACGCAAACTACACCTATTCCCAACTCAACAACATGCTCCGTCAGCTCAGCCAACCCATTCCCTACATCAACATGTCCGCACTTAGTCGCCAACAACACAATCAATAATCCACCACAAAAGACACAAGTTAACCATCGCAATTTTCATATATCCTCATCCATCCAATTCGATTAACATCGTCAACAGACCTACAAACCACGATTGATCGGAATAGTTATGTCATCAAGCAAAATCCCCGTCGGCCTCCAAATCTACTCCATCCGCCAGGACGCAGAAAAAGACCTCCCACGTGTTCTCAAAGAAATCGCATCATGGGGCATCGACGGCGTCGAATTCGCTGGTTTCTACAACCATTCCGCTTCCGACATCAGAAAAATGCTCGACGACAACAACCTCAAAGTCTTCTCATCACACACGCCTATCCATCTGTTAGAAGCCGACCTCTTCGAACAAGCCGACTTCCACGCAGAAATCGGCTGTGACAGTCTCATCGTTAACTGGATTCCACTCAATAAACGTGATTCCGAAGAAGCAACCAAACAAACTGCCGAACAGTTCACTCAACTCCTCAATCAACTCAAAACCTACAACCAACACTTCGGTTTCCACTGCCACGCTGAAGATGTCATCCCACTTTCAACAGGCAAATCACCCTGGCAGATCCTTGGTGAAAACACACCTGATGCTTTCATCATGCAGTACGACACAGCCAACGGCATGCACGGCGGCGCCGACCCCGTCCTCCCAATCAAGCAAATGCCCGGCCGCTCAAAAATCCTTCACCTCAAAGAATTTAAAGGCACACCCGGCACCGAATCCGGTCAAGGCAAAGCCGTCCTCGGTGAAGGCGACGTCCCATGGCAAGATGTCTTCGAAGCAGCCGAAACCGTCGGAGGCACCGAAGTCTATATCATCGAACAAGAAGGCCATCCAACCCTCTCACCCATGGATGCCGCACGCAAATGCGTCGAAAACCTCAAAGCAATGGGTAAATAGACCCAATTCACCTCAAATTGACAGAAAAGCACCCCAAAACCTTACGCACCAAACACGTGAGGTTTTTACATGCTTACCCATACTTTCTTGCCACCACCTTGTTAATCCAACTCAAAACGCCTATCCTCATACCTGTTTGAGCATGATTTTTCACATGCTCAAAACCTCGCTAGGGGTGTCCCCCCGGCCCTCGGAATTTTGATTTCTTTCATTCGGATGTCCAATAACGTCCGGCTGAAACCAGTCAACACTTCCGGGGGCGGGGGGGACTGAGAATCACCCTTAGAACCTGATCAGCAAACAGCATGCCTCGGCCGTCGCCAAGCCGCATCAACATGCAAGTGAGCTGCGTAGGGAAGCGAATCACCTCCCAAACGTGATTCCATGCAGCTTCCCACCAGCAATAGAAAGGAAGTCCAGCATGGACGACGTAACCAAAAACATTAATTCGCAGGCCGCTTCCGACATCGAATCCCTCGGCCTCGACCTCCCCGAACTGGGCCTTAATCCCGGTACCTCCCAAAATATCACAACCCCAGGCTCATTCGCCCGCAAACCTGTCATCAAACCAGGTCGTGCCGGCGCTGCAACCTTCTCATCTCCAGACACGCCAGGCATGCCGCCACTCCCAACTAAAACCGCTTGGGACTTCATGCCAGCCGACTGGACATGCACCGATACACAAAACTACGAAACCGCAGACGCTTGGCAACCGCCCGTTGGCTTCGCGCCTATCACACAGTTAGAGCACGCTCGTGTCGGCAACATCACACCTGAAATGAAACGCGTCGCCGAACGTGAAGAGCACCTCACTCCTCGCCAAGTACGTGATGAAGTTGCAGCAGGTCGTCTCGTCATCCCTGCAAACAAAAACCACCTCAAGCACAACCTCGACCCCATGGCCATCGGTCGTTCAACCAAAACTAAAATCAACGCAAACATGGGTGCATCACCCGTCTCCTCAGGCACCGATGAAGAACTCGAAAAACTCGAGTGGGCCAAGCGTTGGGGTGCCGACACCGTCATGGACCTCTCAACCGGCGGCGACATCGACGGCTGTCGCGAAGCAATCATCAAAGCATCAACTCTCCCCATCGGTACCGTCCCAATCTACTCCATGATCATCGGCCTCAAAATCGAAGACCTCACCGAAGAAATCGTCCTCGACTCAATCAAACACCAAGCAGAGCAGGGCGTTGACTACTTCACCATCCACGCAGGCATCACACAAAAACATCTCAAGTTTGCAAAGAACCGTCTCATCGGCCTCGTCTCACGTGGTGGCTCACTCCTCGCCAAATGGATGCTCACACATAACAAAGAAAACCTCATGAACACCGCATGGGAAAAAATCTGCGACGTCATGCACGACTACGACGTCACATTCTCCATCGGTGACGGCTGCCGCCCCGGTGGTCTCGCAGATGCAACTGACGCCATCCAACTTGCAGAACTCTGTGAACTCGGCAAACTCACCGAGCGTGCATGGCGCAAAGGTATCCAAGTCATGATCGAAGGCCCCGGCCACGTTCCATTCGACCAGATCGAATACAACATGAAAATCGAACGCACCATCTGTCACGGTGCACCGTTTTACGTTCTCGGCCCAATCGTTACCGACATCTTCCCCGGCTACGACCACATCACCTCATGTATCGGTGCAACAGCAGCCGCATACCACGGCGCTTCAATGCTCTGTTATGTCACACCAAAAGAACACGTCGGCCTCCCCAAGAAAGACGACGTCAAACAAGGTTGTATCGCATACAAGATTGCAGCACACGCCGCCGACGTCGCCCTCGGCTTCCCCGGCACACGTAACCAAGACGACGACCTCACACGTGCTCGCGCCGCACTCAATTGGCAGAAACACTTTGATCTCTCATTCGACCCAGACACCGCTCGTGCATACCACGACGAAGATCTCGACGTCGATACAGACTTCTGTGCAATGTGTGGCCACGACTGGTGCTCTGTTCGCATCTCAAAGGAAATCCAAGAATGGGCCTCCGGCAAAGCTGAAGGTTACGATCGCGGTAAACCAAAAGTTTCCGCTGCTCTCACCGACGATCAAAAACAAATCCTCGAAGAGCGTGGCTACCTCTCACCTGAAGAGATCCACAAACTCGCCTCCAAAACCAAAGGCACCGTCCACGCACAAGACGAATCAGGCAAAGCATCATGTCACTCCGACTACGTCGACGACGACGAAGCCAAGAAGATGCAAGGTGCAGACGAACTTGTCCAAGTCGACGTCCGCCCAGCCCTCGGTCTCGGCAAAAACGACTAATCGTCTTTGCTCTATAACACATAGAAATGAATTCTTCTCAGCCCGCCTATATGGCGGGTTTTTTTAATGTTATCAATACTGACTCGTCAATATTTCGAACTCTACTTATCAAATGTGCATTACGAAGAAGTTACCCGACTACAGATTTGTTTTTGCAACCGCCTTCCCTATCGTATTTCTTGCAATGCCTAGTGGAATTAAATTAATGTATTTCTACTATTTACCAATGCGTAAGCAACGTACTTTGATGTGTCGTGCTTAGTCGTGCTTAGCATTGCGAGTTGGTTGGGTCAGGTAAACAGTATCGAATTAACTAAAACACAGATTGTGCGTATATCCATTAACCGTAGTTTGTCTGGCAAGAGACGACGACAAACACTTAGCCTTGTTAATCAGAACATCTCCTTGGTTAGACGAATACGCTTGGTTATTGCATCAAACAGGTCACGGCACTTTTTATTAAGTTAGGTAGTCAATTTATGAAAAAAGTATTTTCAGTCGCGGTCATTACATTCGTTTGGTTAGGTGTAGCTACTATATCCCAGGCTGTACCCGTTCAGCTTGACGTTCAAGGCAAAATTACAAATGTCAGCTTGGATAATGGGAATCTTTTTGGCCCTGTTAGCGTCGGAGATGCATACACCCTTACCTATGTTTTTGAAGTGACGGATGATAACTACACGCCCAATGCTTCCGGGGTTACGGGGCGAGTGGATAATCCATTTCTCTCAGCTACAGTCACAATTAATGACGAGGCATATGATGTAGCCATTACCGATGCGTTTAGTGCAATCACGACCTCGGGTATCTTTGGCTCGAATGATCTTTTGGTTGGCTTCTCGCCTTCGGGAAGTGAACAGGCAAATGCGAGATTGGTTTTCCCTCCTGATGCATTCACAAACACTGAAACATTTGAACTGCCAAACACAGATCAATTAGTGACCAGCCAAAGTGAAGCTATTTTTGGTCTCGGCTCAGATTTTCTCGGCCGTGGTAACGTTTCTTCGTATACCGTAACGCCTCTCGCAGTATCTGTACCTTCGCCCGCAGCATTTGGAGCCAGCTCATTATTGCTTCCATTGATGCTTAAACGTCAAAAGAAGCAAGCTTAGTTTATACAGTTGTTTATGCTATTTAGATCTTGAAATATGATTCGCATAATGGATGTGAATCAATAATAAAAACTCAAACAAAAGCATCAGCCTTCCTCAGCGAGTGGCTGATGCTTTTTTATTCAAGTAAACTGAAAATTCAATACAACAATCACACATGCATTGTATATAGAAAATATGTTATATCTAAAAATTTTATGAGATGTTGTTCCAAACGCTATACTACGCTATTCACTCATTACTAAATATGCTAAAACTATGCAGTACATAAACACACGTTGAATATTCCGTAGCAAAAGATAATTTAAAA
The DNA here is from genome assembly GCA_016350165.1 of Planctomycetota bacterium. Lineage (GTDB taxonomy): Bacteria > Planctomycetota > Phycisphaerae > Phycisphaerales > Phycisphaeraceae > Poriferisphaera. Next base: position 3,375,066 of record CP066225.1, read on the forward strand.
TGAAGACCCCTATCATAGTTATGTCAGCCTTCATGCTGTTCGTCATCATTACTGCAGCATTCATGTTCATTGGTAATCAAAGCCGCGAGTCATTTCATCAAGGCCCCTATACCTGCCTTGCTTCCGACGATTCACAAATCACATTCGACCTCATCGGCTGGGATGGCACGAACATCGAAAACGCAAATTGCATCATCCTCGCCACTGGCCCAAACCATTCGTTCGACCTCACTCTAAATCAGCACGTCAAGATCAACGCTAACGCTATCCCCATCACTCAATTCTATTCCAATAAAATCAATATCATTCGCCCTGACGGCTACATCGTACCTGTGAATCTATCACGCAAAAATTTGCAAATATGGATTAACAACTACCAAGCAAACGCACCACTACCCGCATGGTACTTCCAAGTACTTAATATAGATTCCGAAATACTGATGCTCCCCAAAGCCCTCGAAGTGTCGTCTCAGACCATACCAATCTTTTAAAGCGACGCCTAACACGCAAAATAAACTCCTAATCCACTCGCATATAAAACTAACGATACGCTAAAGTGAAACAGCTCAACCCATAGCCGCGGATCTTTCCGGGGATGGGCCGCGGAAGCCTCACCCCTCCACCCCATAATTAAACCAAATCTTTCGCCCGCCCCTCAATGGCCGGTCCGGCCTCATAGAGGACCCAACCCAAAACACTTAATAAACCGCACCTACCCACATCACAACAAATATGCTAAAACACAGCAGCAAACCAGACGCAACCCCAAACCTCCGAGGCAATTATGGTAAACACATTAGCTCAAAGTGTTGAAAATCCTGAGTCCCCTTCATTAACACATAGATCAAAATTGCCTGATAGCGAAAATAATAAAAATAAGAGTAAGTGGAGTTTCGTGAAAAGTGAATTGGGATTAATAATTTTGCTTCCTGCATTAGTGCTGTTTATTTCCTATGGATATGAGCTGGGCTATGCATTGACAATTAAGATCCCAATTCAGCTAATACAACCAGCTAACACACGCGTGATTGCTGTAGCAGTAGGATCATTGTGTATAGCAATAGCCATATTTCTTGTGACAGTCATGTTGCTCACAGTGTGTTTGCCGCTTAAAGATAAAAAGCAGGCTTCTGTAATATTTGTTTTTGGTTTGTTTGTTTTTATGGTTTATTCAATTTTAGTATATACAGCATTACTTGATTATTTATGGATAGGAATATTATTTGCCGCACCGTTGTCAATTGGTGGGTTATTAGTTTCAGCAAGAAAAATGTTTGGCAGTAAAACACCACTTTACATGAGAAAAATTGTTATCACTGCTTATAGAATGGATAAAAATTCAGATATTGCGCTTGGTGAAATATCCAAAATCATCGGTTTACGAAACATAATTATATCACTGCTGATTCTTGCTTTGTTTGTATATTCAGTTTCACTCGGTGGCTTAGAGGCACGTATTAGCACTTTTTACTCCCAACTTACCTACCAAGGCAATCCCTATCTCCTGCTTAGAACCTACGGCGACAATGTCGTCCTCGGCCGTTATGAAGATAATCACCTCACCGGTGACATTGTCCTCGTCTCCCAGCAAGACCTCCACGGTATAACAATCAAGCCCTACAACGGTGGCCCGCCACAATTCAAACTACAAACAAACCCAACCAACGACTGATAACTCATCGCGAATCTAAAGTGTTTCACCTCATAGCACCGACCCAATGATAAGGTGAAACTCAGCATAAAAAACGCCAAAGACAAAGATGACGATTTTAAAATCGGTCTTCTTGAAATCCTCGCCATCGCCATGCTCCCCGCAGCGACCTATGGCATCACATATACCTATGAAAACGCATTCGCCACCAGCATGGGTATCCCCCTCGGCTTCGTCGAACCTGATAAAGCAGCACTCATCAAAGTTGTCACCGCCGCTCTCATCATCATCACCTCTTACGCAATCGCCGTCTTCCTCATCGCAGGGCTCTCCTATCTCTTCACCAAATCCCTCAAATACGCATTCTGTTTCGCAATGGTTGTCTACTCACTACTCGCATCCGCAACCAGTTTCGCCTACGGCTACATCATGCATTGTGCTACCACAGGTTTCATCCTCGGCATCCTCACTCTCATCGTCTGCCTCATTATCTTTATGAAGTCCTATCAAAAACCGTCCACCGAAGATTCATCAAGCAACCAAGACGTCAAAAGCATCATCAACTGGACCCGCACACTTTGGCTTGTCATCTCATTCACCGTCATCATGTTCTTCATGCTCGCAGAAGTGGCAGGTAAATACGAAGCAAAAGTCTCAGGCAAATACTATCAACTGACCTATCAAGACAAACCCTATCTCATGCTTAGAACCTACGGTAGCAGCGTCATTCTCGGCCGCTACCATGCTCCATACCTCACCCACGAAATTATTCTAATCTCCAAACAAGAACTCCAAGGCATCCCCATCTACCCCTACCACGGCGGCGCACCAACATTCAAAGACACATCGAAAAATAATTAGGTTAAACCTAAGACGGCAAACTAAAATTTAAACATGTTCATTTTCTACTCAAACAAAAAAGGTTGTCTACCTTCACTGCTCATCACCTTCATCGGCAGCATCATCCTGCTCGCCATCCTGTTACTCATCAACCTTTATCTCAACGGCTACTTCACTTGATTCACATCTTCAATGTTCAAATCGAAGCTCAAAGCTTAGGTTCTCAGATCACCAATTGTTATCTACTGTTGGTACATTAGATCGAGGAGCAATTTATTGGTTTTTAGCTTTCAGGGGCGCGCACGATATGAAATTTTGGTCATTTTTTAGCTTATTTCTCGCCCATTTTTGACTGTTTCTTCCCAAAAACGCGCCATTTCTTAGACGTTTTGCACTGTTTTGAGCCATTTTTTCAGTCCACATGCACGTCAGCCGAAATTTTCGTGCGCGCAAAATCGCTTTTTATGTCATATGTAAAACAAAACATCCTATAAGCGCGCACGAAAAAAATCTCCAAACAAAAAAGTTACGACAGTCAGCCGCAACTTTTCGTCTAATCACTAGATAGTTGGCAATGTTTATTGAGACTGCACAGAGTTCCAAACTGAACTTTCCAGAAGTTAAACCAGCGTGCGGTTTTTGCGGATGGAAACCATGTAGTTTTGGAGATGCTTGCCGGGGCAGGCGGTGGGCATGAGTTCGCGGTGGGTGAAAACCTTCTTCGCTGGGACGCGATATTTGCCTTGCAGTTGTTTCAGGAAACGGGTCAGTGAATCGAGTTGCTGGCGGGAGGGTTGTTGATTATTGAAGTGGCCCATGACCATGATGCCGACGTTGTGGGGGTTGTGCTTCTTCACATGAGCGCCCTGTAGACCCACAGGTCGGCCTTCCCAGATGCGACCTTCACGGTCGATGCAGTAGTGGTAACCAATGTCGGCCCAGTGACTTGCGTGGCCGCTACGGATAGATTCCATACGCTTGGCTGCGATTTGGTAACTGCATTTGGTCATCATGATCGCGTCATGGTGGACGGTGATGGCGCTGACGCCTTTCATCTTATTGGCTTGGGAAAGTTTTGGGCCTTTACGCGCCCAGCTAGCACGACTGATGACTTCGAGGCTACCTACATTGTGGACAACGCGTGGAAGTGGTTTGGGTTGATGAGGTGTGGCTGGATGAGAGCCGGGCGTGGCGGATGGGTGATTGGGGTAGTTGCGGTTGGCGATGTCGTAACCGCCGAGTGGTGGTGGGGAGTACATTTCACAACCACTTAACATCAGTGCGTAGCTACACATACCGCCGATGCCTGCACGTAAGAACTTCCGCCTATCGATCTTTTTCACTGCAATTGCTCCGTCAATCTGGCCCAACCAAGCGACACTTCATGTATCGAAAATATAGTGTACCACCACACGAATCCATTCGGCTTAAGCTTCAATCATACAATCGACTTGGGCGATGAAACAGCAAAATTCTTTTACTGGCATTAAACAGGATTTGGGTTAAGATTTGTTGTGAAAGCCTGCCTTTTTGTTGTAACAATAGTTCATAACACGATTTGCCGATGTATCAGTTGGATACGGTTGGTGATGTGGTCGTGATTGATGGATGAATTAGTAGAGAATTAACTGAAAAAGAATCATGAGCATGCGTTCACTTACCGGGGGCGATTCAGGAAAGGCATCGATGGCCAAGAGTTTAGGGACAGGGGATATCACGCTGTTTACACTGCCGCGGGCGTATCTGGGACAGGATGCGATTGTGCAGGAGAACGCGATTCGTTCGTGGCGACGGTTGGGTTACACGATTCATTTGATGGGTAATGAGTATGGTGTGTTTGAGACGGCAATCGAGTCGGCTCAGCAATATACACCTGAATTAGCAGCTTCAAAGAATGGGAAGGTGCTGTTGAATGCAGCGTTTGAAGTGGCGGCTGAGCGGGCGAAGACACCTTATATTGCATATTTGAATCCGAACATTGTTTTGACGCAGCCGATTGATGTTGAAGTGGTGGGGCTGCCGAGCGATTTTGTCGGGGTGGGAAGGCATTGGGATATCACGGTTGATTTTCTGGTGGATTTTCAGAATAAGAAGCATTTGAATAATTTTAGAAGGCATATTTTGAAGTCGGGTGCGCTGCATTCGGCATCGGATTTGAGTTATGTGATTATGCCTCGCGATTCGGTGCTAAAGAAGTTGAATGATGTGGAAGTGCATCAGGCGGGGTGGGGTAATGTGGTTGTTGATATGGCTTGGAAGTTGGGGCTGCCGATCGTTGAACTGACGGCTTGCTTCCATGCGATCAATCAGATGACGGTTGATGAAAAAGAGAAGATTGGTCAGGTGCAGATGCATCCATCACTACATGATGTATCGCATGCGACGTATCGCGCGGATTCAAATCAGAAAATACATCCACGCCATCAACAGTTGGCACGGATGCATTATGATTTGGCGAAGGATGCTGAGGCTGAGGTGTGGGCGCGGGCTAAGCATGCGATAGACTTTATTCCGCATTTTACATATTCGCATTTTTATGATGATCCGCCTTTGGAATTGCCTTCGGTGAAGTCGATCCCGAAAGTTTGATGCGTAATATATAGAATTTGATTGAAGGTTCATACGGTTCTTAATGATTGTATGAATTTTCATTTTGGGTTGTTTTGTACTTTGGAATGAGTGGTTTTTTAAACGTTACTGTGTTGTGAATCATGTCTGAGGGTTTACTTGTTGGTTTTATCGCTTTTTTGCGAGATTATTTCCTCGTTGATTAGTAGGTTGTTTCGTTAAAAGCAGGTGATGATATTGGACTGCTGGCGAAACATGTACTTTTCTATACGGGAGATAAGCACGCAAAAGGCAATCATGCTGATGGGTAAAAGTGGGATATTCAATGTTGGCATCTTTGACGACGGAGGATGTGACGCTGTTCGCTTTGCCGAAGGCGTTTGTGGGGCATAGCGCGGTTATCCAAGAGAACGCGATTAGTTCATGGGTAAAGATGGGGTATCAGGTGTTACTGCTTGGTAGGGATGAGGGGATCGCTGCAGCTGCGAAGCGGTTGGGCGTTGAGCATGTTGAAGCGGTTGAGGAGACGGAACTTGGGACGCCGTTGCTTAGCTCTGCGTTTCGGATTGCACGTGATCATGTACGCACAAAATATATGGGGTATATCAATGCGGATATTATGTTGACGCATGGTGTTGACCTGATTTTACCTAGTTTACAAGGCGATTTTGTGTGCGTTGGCCAACGAACGGATGTGGATGTTGAGGTGGTTATTGATCTGGATGATGATGAAGCATGTTTCGCGTTGGTAGATCGGGTGCATCAGGAAGGGCGATTGCATCCTGTATCGGGGATCGATTATTTTTTACTGCCACGTGAGTCGAAGATGTGTATGTTGCCTGATTTTGCAGTGGGGCGTCCGGGTTGGGATAACTGGTTTTTGGATCGAGCGCAGCGGCTGAGTTTACCTGTGATTGATTTAACGGGTTATATGGCTGTGATCCATCAGAATCATGATTACGGACATATCAAAAAGCAGCGAGGTAGTGGTTGGGATAATCCTGAAACAGATATGAACCGTGAGATAGCGGGCGGGCGGTATTGTGATATTGGCAGTGCGGGGTATCGGGTGAATGAAGATGGGGAAGTGTTTGCGAGATGGTCAAAACTTGCACGGATGCATTACAGGATTTTGAAACATGGGGAATGTGGTGTATTCAGAAGGATGATGCATGGTTTGAAGGTGTTGCTTTATTGGATGAGGGGGAAGGTGCATGATGATGTGATTGTTGAGGCAGCGAAGATTGATGGCGAGAGATTTGTGACGCGGGTGAAGCGAATGGAAGAGGCTGCACGTTAGAAAAGGGTGTTAAGGTGAGGTATGCATTGCTTTGTGGGTGGATGAGGTTATATAGTTAGGTTATGAAAGATAAACATCTAATGGCGAATGATGGTTTGTATCAATACATCAGGCAAGCGAACACGCGTGAGGATGGATTGCTTGAGGAATTGAGGGAGAAGACGGAGCAGTTGCCAGAGGCGTTGATGCAGATTTCGCCTGACCAAGGAGCATTTATGCATATCCTTGCGAAGACGATGGGCGCGAAGAAGGCTTTGGAAGTGGGGACGTTTACGGGCTACTCAGCGATTTGTGTCGCGAGAGCGCTTGGCGAAGATGGGAAGCTGGTGTGCTGCGATGTGAGTGAAGAGTGGACGAGGATTGCGAAGGCGTATTGGGAGAAGGCAGGGCTTTCGGATCGGATTGAATTGCATCTGCGGCCTGCAGTGGAAACGCTTGATCGGCTGATCAAGACGGGTGAGCAGGGGACGTTTGATTTTGCGTTCATTGATGCGGATAAGGTTTCATATGATGCTTATTATGAGCGAGCGTTGCAGCTTGTGAGGCAAGGCGGCTTGTTGCTGTTTGATAATTGTCTGCGTCATGGTGCGGTGCTTGATGATATTGAGACACTTGATCCGGATGGGGCAGCGATTGTGCGGTTGAATGAGAAGCTGCATAAAGATGAGCGAGTTGATGCCACGCTGTTGGGAATTGCGGATGGGATATATATGGTGAGAAAACGCTAAAAACGAAAAATATTCTGAAATAATGTTAGACTTCCTGAGAACTTCTGATTTACTAAGCGTCTATTTAGTAGAAAGAAGAATTTTTCTGGGAGTTTTCATATGCACACAATGAAGATTTTACTCGTTCTGGTCACGCTATTGATTGTTGGTAGCAGTGTTAATGGGCAAACGTTTTATACGGTGACGGCACCTGAGACAGATACGACGAAGATGTCGCTTCCTGAGCCTGAAGATGAACTTGTTGTGAATCATCGAGCGATTACACGTTATGAGAAATGGCGAGTGGAGCCGGGCGATACGAATGCGGTGTGGCTGCGTTTTACGGATGACTCGATTGTTTACAACATCGGCAAGCAATCGTGCAGATCGGCTTGGGCGAAAAAACTGTCGCATGAGATTGACATTGAGCGGTATCCGATTTTGACGTTCACGTATCGCACGAATACGAAGGCTGTGTCGAAGTATTGGGCGTTGTGGGGCGATGTTGTTGGTGAAGATGATCCTAAGAATGGATTGTATATGGTCCATGTGAATGATCTGATTCCTGATAATCAGAAGCATACGATCACGATGGACCTGCGGAAGATCAAGCGGAAGGTATCAATTGACAGATTGGCGATTGCGTATCGATCGACGTCACATGAATTGCCAGCGGAGTTGGAGATTTTTGAGATCAAGTTTAGTGCTGTGAATGATGCGAAGGCGCCGCCTGTGTATCGTCGTGGTGAGCCTTGCACGTTCCTTGTGACGGATGAACAGGGGCAGCCGATTGAGGGCGCGTTTGTTGCATTGTCTCAGGATATTTTGAACTTACAGACGGCTGGTCATACGGGTGTTGATGGTATGGTGACGTTGCAGCCTTATGAGATTGATAGCAGTAGCATGACGGGCATGATTACGCATCCGGGTATGTTTAAGATGCCGATTCATTCGCTGCGAAGTGCGCCAATGTATAAGCATTATGATCGCACGATTTATCCTGTCACGATGTTTGAATTGGCTGATTTTAAAGGTCGAGTGAATGATATGGCATCGCGTCCGATTGCGAATACTTCAATTCAGATGGATGTGCTTTTTAATAAGACGGTGTTTCATATGCCGGGCGTTCGTAGTTCGTGGCGTTTTGTAACGCACACTGATGAAAAGGGGAAATTTAGTTACCCGTTGCCAAAGAATTTGGTGAAGCGCATTAGTATTGAAATTGATCATAATGATTTTGAGCCATTGCCGTTGTCGCATAATGCTCAAAATCAACTGAGGTCAGGCGATTATTTGGTGACGTTGTTGCCAAAGAAACACATTACGGGTTTTGTGTTGGATGCGAATACGCATGAGCCGATTTCCGGCGCGAGATTGGTGAGACAAAATACTTGCCATACATATAAACCGACTGATTTCTCGGATGAAAATGGTTATTTCTCATTCCCACTATCATCGAAGAGTAGTTCGGATCAGACAGATCATGATATTGTTGTAACGCATCCTACTCGTGGTACAAGTACGGTTAAGTTTAATGCTCCGAGTAAGGACGAAAAGTTAGCATCGTTTAATCCAAGGCCAATACGGATTTATTTGAATCCTGAATATCAGGTTGGTGCAGCACCGCCGAGTCATTTGTATGTGAGTGGTGAGGTTGTCGATTTTGAAACGCAGAAGCCGATTAAAAATTTCACGATTAAGGTTGGTTTGATTCCACCGGGTAAGGAAACGGTTTATTTCCAGAGTAATCGTAAATCATCGCAATCAAAAAATGGAAATACGTTCCGCGTGAATTTAAATAATCCTTCGCAGCCACAGGTTTTGGTGATTCGTGCGAAGGGGTATATGCCTTACACGACGACGCCTTTGTCGTTTGCAAATAATGAGTCATCATCTCCGAAGTTGAAGATTGAGATGATTAAAGATTAAAGTCAAAGCGAAAAAGCCCTCTCTCAGGCTTCCCTGTGGCGTTTGTTACAGGGTTTTTTTATGCTCGGAAATAAGTGGTTATAATCTGAGGCATGATTATTCCTCCGAACAAATTGTCTGCAGATGCACTTGCTGGTTTGATTGAAGAGTATGTCACACGTGATGGTACAAATCTTGCTGAGATGGGTAGTAAGGCAGATATGATCCGTCGTGCAGTTGAAAGCAAGCGATTGTTGGTTGTGTTTGACGAACAGTCAGAATCGGTAAATCTGATGACGCCTGAGGATTATCAGAAGGCTGAGCTTGCCGCAGAACAAGCGGCAGAGCAGGGGGATGATGTGACGTATTGCGAAGATTATTCAGAGGCAGAGCAGGAATGGGTAGATCAGCGATACGACGATGATGAATGTTGAATGAATAAGAATGCTGATTGAATAGATAGCGTTTTTATATGTATTGTCTAATCGTATGTTAGTCTTTTTTATTAAGCTCATTGGTGACGAGAGATTTATCCGGTTCATGAGTGATGCGGTTGATATTTTCAGAGATGTAGTGTTTAGTGTTTTTATGGAAATCGCGATGTCGGATGAGTGAACGAAGTGCGATGGCCTGCATGTGTGGATCTTTGAGACTAAAAGCGGTTTTAGCGTATTCGTGCTGTACGTTTTTGCTGAGTCGTTTCTGTTGGGTGATATCGAGCAGAGCACTGGCTTGATCAGTTGTGCTATTCATATCGGATATGGTTTTAATTTTCTGGAGTATTCGCTCATCATCTTGACTTGAGATAATGACTGCAACACCTGCAGTTAAAGTGTTGCCATATTCAGTGCCCCACACAGGATCGCTTTCAGGTTCGGAAATGACGTAGGAAGTCGTTTCACAGCCGAGTGTTGTGAAGAGGCTGATGATGAGAATGAGTAAGTATGTCAGATTGATTTTGGATTGCAGTTTCATGAATCTGATCCTTGATTGGTGGCAAGTATGAAGCCGATAATGTTGGTTGGCCTAGTGCCTGTCGGCTGGAGTGATGGAAAACACTGCCTTAAACGACATTTTCTCTTTTTACCTGAAAAGTTGGTGTTTGTGCAGTCTTTTTCGTGAAAAGAGAGTGATAAATCACGCCCGATTCTACCTAGAATCAACCCAGCTTGACGATGATCACACAGACAACAACTTCGTTTAATGGAGTTAACGATGCAGGAATACAACGCATATGCAGCTTATGAGCAGGGAGCGGCCCTGAAGCCATTTTCATATGACCCAGGATCGCTTGGGCCTGACGATGTGGAGATCAAGGTGACACATTGTGGTCTATGTCATTCTGACTTGGCGATGATTGATAACGATTGGGGGAACGCAAAGTATCCGCTCGTACCTGGTCATGAGGTGATTGGCATCGTCACGCAGATGGGGCCTGATGTCGATAATCTTGATTATGGTGATGTTGTCGGACTCGGTTGGCAGTGCGGCTCGTGCATGGATTGTGAATGGTGTGAGTTTGGTGATCACAATTTATGTTCTGATGCGGAAGATACGATCGTCGGGCATCATGGTGGTTTTGCAGACTATGTACGTACGCATAAACGTTTTGCGATACGAGTACCCAAGCAATTGAAACCAGTTAATGCTGCACCACTACTTTGTGCAGGCATAACAGTTTTTAATCCATTTGTGCAGAATAACATCACAGCAATGGATCGGGTTGGTGTTGTGGGTATAGGTGGCTTGGGTCATATCGCGCTTCAGTTTGCTCATGCGTTTGGTTGTCATACGACTGCGTTCTCTTCTAATTTGAGTAAAGAAACAGAAGCAAAATCATTGGGTGCAGTCGAGTTTGTCAATACTTCTGATGAACATCAACTCAAACAAGCAACTCGCTCATGCGACTTTATAATTGTGACAGCTAATGCCGATTTGCCATGGAGTGAATATGTTCGATTGCTCAGGCCAAAGGGGAATATGTGTTTTGTTGGCATACCTCCTTCACCAATTACGTTACATGCATTTGATTTGATTGTAGGCCAGAAAGCTGTTTCAGGATCGCCTATTGGTTCGCCGACGACGATTGAGCGGATGTTTGATTTTGCTGCATTAAATCACATTAAAGCAGTAACGGAAACATTTGCATTTGAGGATGTTAATCAGGCAATTAATAAGCTTAAAAGTGGACAGGTTCGCTATCGTGCGGTGTTAACCAATGAAAAATAGACTAATCGCAGGATAGATTAAGATTGCCATCAACGAATTGGTGTGATCGTGATACTAAAAATCATGCGCAATCCGAATAAAGCCAATCTATAATGAGTTAGGTAGAGGAACTCGAAAGTAACGACGCATATAACAATCCTTATGAATCAGCACTTTGATCAATCTCAGCCGAAACGTATACGCGACATGATCGAAATGGTCCATGCATTGTCCAATGCACAAACGCCTGATGAGGTGTTAGCTGTTTTTTCAAAACGTCGTGTGGAGGATACATTCGATCGTTCGGGGTATATTTCTCTTTCTACACGCAATCTTTCTAAGGGGCATTTTCGTATCACACGATTTTTGACTGCTGATGACTGGAATCAGATTCAATCAATGCCGCCTTGGAAGGAGTCATCCGATCTGCCGATTCATAACACTGGCTTTTTTGCAGATTTAGTCTCTAATGAGCAGCCAGTGGTATATACCAATCTTGATATCATCAACGATCCTGTTTTTGCAGATATACTTGCGCCTTACAAATCACTCATTGCGGTGCCGTTGTATGAGCATGGCAAGATCAATAACTGGGCTATCGAAATCTCCCAAGCTCCTTCTGTATACGATGAAGATTCACTTGAGGATATGTTGCTAAAAGCTAATCTGGTTGGTGGTACGGTTCGTCACGTTATTACAACCCGGAAGCTGCAACGAGCTAACCATGAGATAGAAATGGAAGTCAAGCGTATTGCCGATATTCAACGCGCTTTGCTGCCTGCTTCATTACCTGATTTGCCAGATATTAAATTTGCAGTCAGCTATGAAACGTTCGATCATGCAGGCGGCGACATGTACTTCTTTCATTCACTTGCCGATGGTCGGCTTGCGATCATGATCGGAGATGTTGCAGGACATGGACCCGCTGCGGCAGTTGTTATGGCGATGGTTGAAACACTCGTTTCAGCATATCCACAGGAAACAATCACTGCTGGGGAGATGTTATCATTCTTAAATGATCAACTTTGCAGTAAACATATTCAAAATACATTTGTGACAGCTTTTTATGCGATTTATGATCCGATTCAAAAAACTCTTCGATTTTCACGAGCAGGACATCCACCGCCTCTGTTACGTTCAATCGGACAGCCTGTTGAATACTGCATACTCAATCAAGAAATAGAAGAGGGACAGATCTCTATTCAGTCACTGCATCCCCCGCAATCATTTCCACCCAAAGATAATATAATCGTGCAGCAATTAGATCACGCAGGAGGTTTGCCGCTTGGTCTCTTCCCGCACAAGATTTATGAGGAAGCTGTCATACGTCTGCATCCTGGTCAGACGATTGCATTTTACACCGATGGAATAACCGACACACGCAACCCTGATGGTTCTTTCTTTGGCGTCAGTGGTATACAGCAAGCACTTCATGAATGTTCAGGCGAAACCGAATGTGCTGTTTCAACCATCATGCAGCATGTACGAGATTTCGAATCAGGTGCAAGGCCAACCGACGATCAAACTTTGGTTGTGATGCGTCTTGGGCCAGATGACGCAGATTAACATCATTCTTACAAGGCACATACGTGACTAACATTCCGCAATGCGCATGATTTTGTGGAGATTGCTATCATATCGGCTTACCCAATGTACTACTCCTTGCCTGCTATGTGCATGAAAGGTTTTTGATCCATGCCGCAACCGATCCTCTACGAAACGCACACGCATACGACACTATGTAAACATGCAGACGGTTCAATCTCCGATTATGCCGATCATGCAATTGCGCGTAACTTGGCCGGTCTCACTGTGACATGCCACAACCCTTTGCCGGACAATCTTTCGATTGCCGTTCGTATGCGCGAAGATCAGCTCCCTGAATACCTTAAGCTCGTCGCAGATGCAAAAGCAAAATATGCAAACAAACTCGATGTTTTAACAGGCATGGAATTCGATTTTGCTCCTGAATTTATTCCTTACCTGCAAAATCAAATCGAGTCGACGAAGTTCGATTACTGCTTAGGTTCCATTCATCCGCAAACAGACTATTACATGGATAGATACCATTCTGATGACCCGTTTGAGAATCAGAAAATTTATTTTGATATGATTGCAAAGGTTGCAGAATCCAAACTATTTGACTGCGTTTCGCATCCAGACTTGATTAAGATCTTTACTAAAAAGCACTGGAATTACGAAGCAATTGAACCTGTAATTATCGATATGCTCGATCGTGTTGCAGTCACAAACGTTGCAATGGAATTAAATACTTCAGGTGAAATAAAGTCGTTCCCAGAATTTAATCCGTCAACCCGTATTCTTGAAAAAATGTTCAAGCGCAGCATTCCAGTAGTCATCGGCTCTGATTCACATACACCAAAACGTGTCGCGGATCGTTGGGAAAAAGCACTCAACACGCTCGCATCAGTTGGCTACACTGAAATCAACTACTTCAAAAATCGTGAACGTATCGCAGTACCAATTCAAAATGCACTCGCTTCATTGACGCCTGCATAAAAGATCAAACGTACCCATTAAAAAACTCACCTGAAATCAGGTGAGTTTTTATTTTATATTTGCAACTAAGTGGGGTGTTTAAAAGATCTCAATCACCAGCATCTTAGTCATACAGATTTTAGCCAATACGTTTTTCAACGATCAGCAGGTGGTAGCCGAACTGCGTCTTGACAGGTTCGCTGACTTGGCCGATTGGTAAATCACCAAATACAACTGCATCGAATTCAGGTACCATATCGCCTTGGCCAAATTCACCGAGTGAGCCACCAGCACGACCTGAAGGGCACTGAGACTTCTGCTTCGCAACGTCTGCGAAAGAAGACACGCCGCCTTCGATTTCTTTTTTCAATTCCAAAGCTTCGTCTTCGGTTGAGACTAAAATATGACTTGCGACTGCACGTGCCATGTTATGCTCCTAAATATGGATCATTCCTCGTTCCCGACTGCCACGCAGTCAGCAAATATACTCTACACATAATCATAAATTATGCACATTATTCTGGATTTTAGCCGCTATCCACAACGTTATCGAAACTTCACACGCATTATCGAAACATCGTCCATAAACGTCTCGCTTCCCTGATATTTTTGCAGCTGATTGATTAGCGTGTCCAAATTATCGCCCTCTTTATCCCGATATTTTATCAGCATCTCATTGAACCGTTTGAGCCCAAGCAGTTCTCCGACGCCGTTCTGTTTGATCTCAAACGCGCCGTCACTGAACAGATACAATTCTGCACCTTCTGAAATCTGTGAAGATTCTTCATAGGCATCAAATTGCTCAGCAGGCATCGCGCCAATCATAAAGTTCGGTTCACCCAATCCCTTCACGAACTCTTCCCCTTGGCTCAGCAGAGAAGCAGGGTGATGGCCACCGCATGAGTGAAGTAGCGTTCGGTCAGTATCGTTGTATACACCATACCAAATCGTGAAAAATTTATTCTGATGTAATGACATCGGAAAGGCTCTATTCAACGATTCGATTACACTTTTTGGTTCACCAAATCGCGTACGTGGCAGCGTCTGATTTCGAATCGTATTAAACACACTCGATGCTAACAGCGATGAACTCACACCATGTCCACACACATCAATTAAATACACAGCCGTTCGATGTCGATCAATCGCATGATATCCCAGTAAATCTCCACCTAAAACAGAGCTTGAAAGATATCGCCAATCAATCTCCAGAGGCCCACCGCTCGCAATCGGATCAGGTATCAATGACTGCATATAGGCAGAAGCATCATGCAATTCTTGCCGCAACTTACTTTGCATTCGCTCTAACTTACGCTTAGTTTCAATTAGTTCATGTTGTGTACCGATCAAATCTACCATTCGTAGCTCATGTTCCGTCAATGCCACCAATTCTTTCATCAGCAAAATCACGCGCTCATCCAAATGTCGTGGCTGCTTGTCTGCTAAACATAATGTTCCAATATTATGACCACCCGGTCCCTTCAGAGGAAAGCCCGCATAAAATCGAATCATCGGTCTGCCCAGCACCAACGGATTATCACAAAACCGTTCATCCTTTGTTGCATCCTCTACAATCAAAGGCTCTTCCTGCAAAATTGTGTGACCGCAGAAAGACTCATCTCGTCCCGTCTGATTAAAAGATAGGCCACACTTGGCTTTAAGCCACTGCCGATCAGAATCGATCATCGCAATATAAGACATCGGCACGCCTGCCACGCCGCAAGCCAAATGCACAATCCCTTCATATCGCCTCTCACTTGGTGTGTCCAAAATCCGAAGCGCTCGCAAATCAGCGATACGTTCGACCTCGTCCCGCGGCAATACCGGTGCTACCATTGCGTCGCCACCTTTTATACCCAATGTTGACTTAATCTAACCCGATACTCACCTTCATCAGGCTCGCACGGTTTTCCCTAATCGCAACACCCTCACTTCTTCAACCATCTTAGAACCCTCTTTCATTCCAATCCTTCTTCACTTTCCCGTTTAATTTACATCGACTCATTCCTCATGCCACTTCTGTTACCCTATCTCCGCTGCAATTCCCCATCCACACGCATATTTCTACCTAACCTCACCACTCGACTATCTCATCATTTCTCCATGCAAACGTGTTATCACGCCCAAAACATATTAAAATACTTCTATGGATACCGATAAACGAATCACAAACGTTGAAGAGAAGATCGCTTATCTCGAAAACACTGTTGCGGACCTAAATGAGGTCGTCACAACCCTCAACAATGAAGTGCAAAGTCTTCAGCGAGAAAACTCGCGCATGCACTCTCAACTCCTCGAACACCGCGAAGCGCTCTCGCAAATCTCACCTGCTCCTTCACTCGAAGATGAGAAACCTCCTCACTATTAAGCGCTTAGGATATATATCTTCACTGATAAACACACATAATCCACACAGCAGTGATCGTACATCCTGACATCTCACCTCGTCTGTTCCTTCCATTAACAGCTTTAAGCAATGGAACTGAGTACGCATTATGAGTCAGTCCACCGTTTACATCTTCGCAAACCCCTACTCCGGCAGCGGTGAAAACAAACGTTATGTCGCTGAACTCGTTGAGCATCTCGCTGCCCAAAACATTCAAGGCCAGCCCGTTTGGGAACTGGAACAACGTCACAAAATCCTTACCGATCCAAACCTCCCCCAACATTGCAACACTGTCGTCTCAGCAGGTGGTGATGGTTCCCTCGGCGACGTCGTCAACGAACTCAATCTTGCAAACAATCTGCCTCACATCAACATCGCCATCCTTCCTTTGGGTAACGAAAACCTTGTCGCAAAAGAATTCAACTTCTCGCTCGATACCAAAACTCTCGCTAACGCCATCGCACGCAATCAGCACACCAGTATCGACCTCGGCCAAATAACTTCGCAAACCAATCAGCAGTCAGAACCTTCACCTTATCAAGGTAACTGCTTCACCTTTATGCTTTCAGCTGGTTTCGATGCGCAAGTCGTCTACAACTTCGATCATTGGCGAAAGAACACTTCTTCCACAAATACAAACGCCAAGAAACGTGCAACGCGTCTGAACTACATCCCCATCATCACAAAAACTGCCTTCACTTATCCCTTCCCTCAAATCGAAATGACCACCGACGACGGCCAAACCATCACCGGTTGTTATATCTTCGCGTTCCTCATCGATCAGTACGCAGGCGGACTCTCCATCCCCGATCAGGTCATCACCAACGACGGCAAAATCGATTGGGTCGTCTTTCAAAAACCCGGTTGCCTCAATGCACTCAAATACATGACGCTCATTGCACTTAAAAAACACCTTAAAACAAAGCATGTTATTACAGGTCGCTCAAAATCACTCACCATCAAACCCCTCAATAGCACCGATCAAATCCCCGTACAAATCGACGGCGATATCGGCGGGCGACTCCCCCTCGCATTAACCACACACAAGCAAGCCCTTCGAATTCTCGATATTAATGCTGATTAAAACATAACCATTGCATGCCCATTCATCACGCGGCATAATCACATTAAACAATCAGCATTCGGGGTATAAAAATGAAACGGCTTACTCTCTGTCAGCTTATCGCTTTGTACGTGATGCTCATGCTCACGACATCAATCAATGCAGCCATGCGACCAAGTTTCTCATTGGACGTAATGCAATACGCGACCGACATCGTGATCGCAGAACAAGTGCATCGTGCAAAAGATCGTATCAGAATCATTAAAACCCTACGTGGTCAACTCCGAACAGATCAAATCATTCATATACCCAGCTTCAAAAACTTTCAGCCAACATATCGTCTAACTTGGCTAAGTGAAGAAGACAAAATTGAATTCACATCAAAAAACAAACGCATGATTCTCTTCCTGCGTGATCGAAGAAGTCCTATTCAAGAAGCATATTTAAGCCGAATCGAAGATCATAATCCCGAAATCCGCGAACAGGAAAGTAAAGCACTCGCTAGCGAAGGACGTTGGGCCGGTGCACATACTTGGGATAACCACATTAAGTACTCAACACTTTGGATCGAAAAAGATGGTGTTTATTGTTTTAAACAAGTCACGAATCCCGGGCCAAGCTACTTTACGACTTACAAATGGGACGAAAGCATTACGATCAATAAAATCGAAGATGATAATCGCAGCTTCAATTCTTATGCATCCATCATCACTATTTACAACAACGACATTCGTGCATCTAAATTACAGGATTGGCTCGCCAAGCATCCCAACGATCAACATGCCTATAAACAACTTGCCAAGTGCAACGAATTCGGCCGCAAGCTGATACTGCAAATGATTGATCAGGATTACAAAGAACCTGCCCATCAGCAGCACTATCTTCTATATGCATTTGTCGAAGAATATAGAGAGCAGGCACTCAAGACATGTTTGCCAATTTTGGATCGCGAAATAAAGCTTTGGCAAGACCATCTCACTTTTCTCACACAGTCACAAAACGCATCGCATATCCCACTGCAAAATTCAGCCAGACGCTTAGCCTGCAATAGTTATAAGCGATTAATGACGTTACTCGATATCTATACAGAAAAACAATACCTTCCTGCAAAAGATTCGATTCAGCAGCTCAGTCAATTGATTGAAGAAAACGAGATCATTGTAAATGGTGAGGACCAGGCGTATAAACTGCATCAACAATGCAGAACATACATGCAAGAGATTCAAGCGAAGCTAAACCAAAAGAAACCAACTAAGCAGCCATAAACATCCATCAACCCTTTGGAACTTTAACCAGCAGCTCACCTTTTAATTCAGAGTTACACCAGTCTTCCGCGATCTTTTCGCCTTCAAAACGAGATACCACCATGTCATGCCAAACCACTTTCTTCCCCGAAGCGGGTATCCCTTTCATATCCGCTTGATGTACGCCGCTTACTTTTCGCTGCCACGTCACCTTATTTTCATCATGTGATAAAAACGTAATCTTCTCAATCTTGATCTTCCCAATCGCTTTATGCAGTTGTTTGATATACCGTTTCGCAAACGCATGGCCTTCATATTTTTTATCTTCAGCATAAGCCACATACGTCTCAGTAAAATACTCTTCAACGGCAGCAGTTTTACCCTTATTAATCAACTCATCATTCGCAAAACGAATGCGCTCTTCATAACTCTGTGTCACAGACATGTTTTATCTCCTTGTGTGTGATGCAGAGTAGCACAGACTGATCAAACCCATCAATTATATTTTGGGTATTCAAGATTTTTGTCGATGCAGCAGATATATCAGTCTAATCAGTGGTTAGATGTTTGGTCTTGTAGCAAAACCCGTGCCACAAAATCGAAAAATCATCGTTTTCGCTTTTGTGCGCGCGTTTTGCGCAGAACGCTGTAAGTCCTTATTTTTCGCCGGACTAACTTTCCATTTCTTGACCATTTCTGACCATTCCACACGATTCTTTGACTGTTTTGCGCCGTTTCTGGCGATTCTTGGTTACAGGAAAACCAGCAAAAATTAAAAATCGTGCGCGCATTCGCGCTGTTTTCACGCAATAATCTGATTAAACATGACCACACCTGCCATCACAATCATTGATCGCGATACATCATCACACACATCATTGGCCTTATCTATAATCAAGCGCGCACATTCCGATCGCTTCATCAACATAAGAAACTCCCGCACAGACAATCGTAAAACACAACTATAAAATGCATTAAACATTCGCCCAAGCAAAGATGTACGCGCAAGATTAAAAATGAACATATTGCGACATGTATGGCAATTAATGAAATATATTGAAAAAATTTGGTATATTGTGTGAGTATATAAAGCAAATTATGCCAATTACATGTCAATACGCTTCAATTGGCCCGGAATTGGCACCGAAAATGGGAACATTATGAAGGTCGCACTTTTCGTAACTTGTTTAGCTGACAACTTTTATCCTCGTACCGGCATCGCGGTCGTCAAGATCCTTGAGCACCTCGGCTGTGAAGTTCTCTTTCCACAGAACCAGACATGCTGCGGTCAGCCTCAGTGGAACAACGGCTTCGCCGACGAAACCCGATCGCTTGCTAAGAAAATGATACAAGTCTTTGAAGGTTATGACTTTGTGGTCACGCCATCCGGCTCATGCGCAGCCATGATCCGCGAACACTACGAAGAGGCCTTCGAGGATATGCCCGACTGGAAAAGGCGTGCAAAGGATTTGTCAGACAGGACTTACGAATTTATTGAATTTCTCATCAAGGTCGCCAAGATCGATCTTCGCGAATTCGGCGCAAAATGGGAAGGCGACGTAACTTACCATTACTCCTGTCACTTACGTGGTTTAGGTATGACCGATGAAGCCGTTCAACTCCTCAAGCAGATCGACGGCGCCCGCTTCCATCCCATGGAAAAATACAACCAGTGTTGCGGTTTCGGCGGCACATTTGCCATGAAATTTCCAGAGGTAAGTGGTGAAATGGCAAGAGATAAAGTGAGTTGCATTGAGCAGAGCGGAGCCGATGTCGTCGTCGTCAACGACTCCGGTTGCAGTATGAACATCGAAGGCACATGCAGACGTGAAGGCGTGGACAAAAAGTTCATGAGCCTTGCTGAACTGATCGCAGAGAGCCTTGGTTTGCTCGAACCTGTGGAAGCATAAAGACTCGTTTGCGTTGCTTTAAGTGATGATAAAATAAGTGGTTAGCGTAAGATTGGATATGACTCAGATGCAGAATAATCAGTCAGATCAAGGCGGAACATGTGGTGCAGGTTGTGGATGTGGGCATGGTGCAGGTGACGGTGCGAACGGGCAGGGTGATGGGCATAACCATCTGTCTGGTCATGAGTTACTGTTCCCAGATATGCCTTTTAAGGGCATGAAGAAACGCATCAAGGGGGCGGTGAAGGATGTGCAGCTACAGCAGTTCGTCAACGACGCGACACTCAAAAAAGATGTCGCGCGTACTGCAATGATGAACGATACGTTTGGACCCAACGTATTGGCAGTCAAGGAGTTAGCCGGATCAATCAAACAGCATACGCTAGATCATCTCGATCGGTATCTTGAGCAATTCATCGAAAACGCTGAAAAAACCGGCACCGTCGTGCATCTCGCAAAAGATGCAGCACAAGCAAAAGAAATCGCGTTAACTATTGCCAAGCAAAAGGGTTCCAAACTCTGCGTCAAAAGTAAGAGCATGGTCACCGAGGAAGTCGAGCTCCTCGACGGCCTGGAATCGATCGGTGTCGAAACCATCGAAACCGACCTCGGTGAATTCATCCTGCAGCTCGATGGTGATGCGCCATCGCACATTGTGACGCCTATGATTCACAAAAATCGTGTGTCAGTTGCAAAAGCATTCACACGCGAACTCGGTGCGGAATACACGGAAGACCCACAAGCTTTAACAACGATCGCACGTGAGTACTTGCGTAAAAAGTTTGCAGAGGCAGATCTTGGGATGTCGGGCGGGAACTTCTTGGTTGCGGAAACAGGTGGAGTGGTGATTTGTACGAACGAGGGGAATGGGCGGTTGAGTACGTCGGTGGCGAAGACACATATCGCGATGGTGGGGATAGAAAAGTTGATTCCGAAACAGGAACATTTGGGTGTGATGTTGAAGGTGCTTGCTCGTAGTAGTACTGGGCAACCTTTAACTTGCTATACGCATATTATGACGGGGCCTAAGCGTGAGATAGAGCTTGATGGGCCTGAAGAAATGCACGTGATTCTGGTTGATAATGGCAGGACGAATGCGCTTGGGGCGGATACACGTGAAATGCTTCGATGTATTCGTTGTGGTGCGTGTTTGAATACTTGTCCTGTTTACAGAAAGGTTGGCGGGCATAGTTATGGCGCGGTGTATCCGGGGCCGATTGGATCGATATTGACACCGATGTTAAGAGGTATGGATAACTACAAGGATATGCCGAATGCGAGCTCGCTTTGTGGGGCTTGTTATGACGCATGTCCGGTGCGGATTAATATTCCGAAGCAATTGATTCATCATCGTCGTGTGATGAATGAACAGAAGATGAATCACTGGTTTGAACGATTTGTGATGAAGAGTTGGACGGTGGCTTATGGGAGTAAGCCGTTGTATCTGATGAGTAATAAGATGAATAAGGTGGTGAGCAGGTTGATGAGTGGTAAGAAAGATAAGGGGGGTAAGTATGTTGATCATGGCTGGTCTAAGAAGATGATTGGGCCCCTGAAGGGATGGACGGATCAAAAGGATTTGATGAGCCCGCCGAGCAAGAGTTTCAGGCAATGGTGGAATAGTGAGCACGATTCAAAAGGAGGTAAGTGATGGGTTCTAATCAGGTATTAGGTGAGAGCCGGGCGAGTTTTTTGGGTCGTGTAAGAGAAGCTTTGGGTAAAGACAAAGCAGGCGCGGGTAAGGATGTGGTGTGGTCTGAGTCTGCGCCTGAGGTGAACGAAGATATTTTTCGGTTGTGTCAGGCTGATGATGATCTGGTTGGGCGGTTTGAGAAGGAAGCGACTGGTGTGGGGATGATTGTAAGTGTGGTTGAGAAGGATGGGGCGCGTGATGTGATTCGGGGGTTGTTTGGGAAATATAAAACAAAGAAGGTTGTTAAGGGCTGGTGTGATAAACTGACTAACCTTGAGTTAGAAGGGTTGGTGAGTGAAGTGGGCGCGGAATTGTTTGTTCCTGCGGGTGAAGCAAATTTTGAAGGTCAGTATGATGCGCAGATTGGCTTGACGGATGTTGCTGCGGCGCTAGCTGAGACGGGCACGTTGGTGATGGAGAGTAGTGAATTGAGTCGTGGATCGAGTCTAGTGCCTGAGGTTCATTTGGCGGTGGTGAGAGAGAGTGATCTTGTTGCGGATATGATTGATTATTGGGTAAGGTTTAAGGGTGTTGGGAATGTGGATCAGCCGAGTTCGAAGGTGTTTGTGACGGGGCCTAGCAAGACGGCGGATATTGAGGGTGTTCTGATTAAGGGTGTTCATGGCCCGCGTGAGGTTGAGATTGTTGTGGTGAAGGGGATGTAGCATTGAATTGGGATGTAATTATGAGCAGGAAATAACACCACGAATTAACTCACGAAATTTCTTTGCTCCATATTCACCAGAAATTTCAGCTGCCTGCCTATACAGTGTATGTGGGTTTATATTCAGTGTGATAATTTTGGGCTCCATTGCTTGAAGCTGGAGTACGTTATCTCTCATGTCAGGACTAAAGTCGCAAATTGAATGGGCTAGAATCGCAAGGTAAATGATGTTGTGGTTGTTTGTATCTTTAGCTTGGTTAAATGCCAGACTGCAAAAACCTATGTAGCTGCAGTCTTGCTGTGAGACCAGTTGTCGTATTGCTTGACGGTCAGAATTTGTAGTTGATTTGTAATAATCTGTAAGTTTGAGATATGGCTGGGTTAATTCAATATCTATTTCCTGAGCGTATTCAGATTTTCTGAATTTATATGGGGGCATCTGCTTGTAGCTAGAATGAAGTTTAGCGATCAATTCCTGCATGTCTTTCATTTTAAACAGTGTACCTTTACGCGAATGTTAAGGACAGTGCTTGAATTTCGCTTTCAGTATTCAGTTTGTATTGATTGGTTGTTGGGCTGGCGATAGGATGCGGGGATGACTGAAGCTGAGAAAATTGTAGCGACGTATGTGGTGAGGTGTCGTGCTGCTGAGATTGAAGAGCAGGCGATGGGTATTGCGCTGGAGCAGACGGTTGAAGTACCGATGGGGTTGGTGAAGAAAGAAGCGTGGGTGAGTGAGCATGTGGTGGGTGAGGTGAGACGGGTTAGAGAAGTGGGTGAGTTGGGTGAAGAGAAGTTATTTGAGGTTGAGATTGGGTATGCGAGTTGGTTGGCGAATGGACAGTTGCCACAGCTACTTAATTTGCTGTATGGGAACATCTCAATCCAGAATAATATTCGGTTGGTGGATGTGGTATTTGGTGAAGGTTTTTTGGGTAAGTTTAAAGGCTCTAATCATGGGATAGATGGAGTGAGAAGAAAATTGGGTGTGTTGGGTCGCCCACTTTTGGCGACGGCAATTAAACCTCGGGGTGTGGGTGATGAAAGGTATGCGGAGATAGCGAGGGGGTTTGCGATAGGGGGAGGGGATATTGTGAAGGATGACCATAATCTGGTGGACGATTCGGTGGAGGCGTTTGAGGAGAGGGTGCGGTTGTGTCATGAAGCGGTGATGGATGTGAATGTGAGGACTGGGCGAAATTGCCTATATTTCCCGAATGTTTGCGCGAAGTATGGTGAGTTGGATCGGTATCTGGAGGTGGTGAAAAGGATTGGGATCAGTGGGGTTTTGATTTCGCCGATGCTGGTGGGGTTGGATGCGGTGAGATATGTTGCAGAGAAGTATGGTGTGGTGGTGATGTCGCATCCGACGCATGCGGGTACGTTTTTTCATGATCGTGAGCATGGGATTGAGCCAGGGGTTTTACTGGGGTCTATCTATCGATTAGCTGGTGTAGATATTACGGTGTATCCTAATTATGGCGGACGGTTTGGTTTTACAAAGGAAGAGTGTTTAGAGATAGCTGAGCGGATGAAGTGTGAGATGGGCGGATTGAAGGCTGGGTTTGGGGCACCGGCTGGTGGGATGAAGTTAGAGAATATGGAAGAGATGATGAAGGTGTATGGGGAAGATGTTGTTTGTCTAGTAGGTGGCGGATTACTTTCTTATGGAGAGGGTGTTGAGGAGGGGACGAGGGTGTTTAAGCAGGCAATTTGCGATGTTTTTGAAGGGGAAGAGGTTGAGCCGAAGCGGGAGATGATGGGCGCTTGTGAGATTGGTGGTGTGCGTGATGGAGAGATGGTGGAGGTTTTGCGGTGTGAGGATTGGTACTGGTCTGGGCGGGAAGTGAGTGAGTATAAAGCGGCGGGTGGGGATCTTCCTTTTGAGAAGGTTGCGCGGCAGGAGTTGATCGGTAAGTTTGGTGAGAAGACGCAGTTTGATTTGCGGTACTTTGAGATTGGGCTGGGTGGGTATTCGAGTGAAGAGAAGCATGTTCATGAGCATGTGATTATTGTGGTGAGAGGGAAGGGGAGATTGCGATTGGATGGCGGTGAGAAGGTTGAGGAGTTGGGGGTGATGGATGTTGCGTATGTTGAGCCGGGACGGGTACATCAGTTAGTTTGCGATGAGGAGGAAGGGGAGCCGTTTGGATTTTTTTGCATTGTTGATCATGAGAGAGATCGGCCGGTTAAGCCTTGAGTGGGATAGACTAATCGATGAATAGATAGTTTCGGGGTTTTAATGAGTTTGGATAAAACCATAATACAAGTTGAAGATTCTCAGGTGATGACGGATGCGTATTGCTGCATTGGTTGTGGGTATAACTTGCGTACGTTGAAGTTGGATGGATGTTGCCCGGAGTGTGGTAAGGCGGTGAAGGAGAGTTTGTCGTTGGTGCGTAACAAGGCAGTGTTGCTGACGTTGTCGAAGGGGTTTGGTCCGATGAAGACGTTTGCGGCGCTGTTGGGCATAGCAATTATGTTTTTACTGTTGATGATGGTTGTTGAGGCTGCTTTGGTGGCGCTGGGGTTGTTTGGTGTTATGTCGGTTCTTCTTTCGTTTGTTGCGTTAGCAATGGGGGTGAAGCCGATGACGGTGAGGTTGCCTTGTGTTGAAGGGAGGGTAAGAAGAGAGGGGGTTGCTCGATTTGTTGGTTGGGTGCTGTGTGTGATGTATGTGATGCCGATGTTGACGCTTGTGTTCATGTTCTCGGATGGTAGCCACAAAATGATGTTTTGGTTTGGGGTGCTTTCGATTGTTGGGGCTCCTTTGGCGATTATGCTTTTTTGTTGGGTTTGGAGCATGCATGTTGGTGAATTAGGGCATCGGCTTGGGATGAAAAAATTGAGTATTCGCATGATGGTGATGGGGAGGATTGCGAAGTATGTGTTTTTGCCATCAGGGATTGGTTGTGTGTTGATGGTACTAAGTGTCGATATGGATTTGATTAATTTTGATCATCGCTGGGTTTTTGTGACTACAGTTGTTGCTATTGGTGTTGGGATGCTTAGTATGGTCAATCTGTTTATGCTTTGTGTTAGCTTAGAGGTGATGGGGAATCGTGTTGATAAAATGTTGGCGCAATTAGATCGTTAGAGGAAGTTGTATGCGAGTAATTAATCCGCGGGTTGTTTTGTTTGGGGATGAAGAATGTGGTGATATGCTTGGAAGTTGTGTTGTATTTTATGGGCGGATTAGGGTTGTTTGCGATCTTGTATTGGCTTTCTTTTTCAATATACAGTGCGGTTATGTTTTGTGCTTTTGGTGTGGTATTTAGAAGGTTGAAAAGTGTTTTAAATTGGTATTTGAAATTTTTGATTAAAGAGAATTTAGAGTTAAATAAGGCGAAGAAAGCGGGGCGAGAGATTAGTTTTCGGGATGTTCGTGGCCGATGATGAGTGCCCATTTTTGAGGGTTTTGGTCGATCCATGTTTGAAGCATGTCGATGCAGGTGTGGTCGTTGAGAATGTCGTATGAGATGTTGTGGCGTGCGAGTGCGTTGCGTGCGCCGGGGACGGTGGTGTCGTCGCCGATGACGATGTGTGGGATTTGGTAGAAGGTGATGAGGCCTGAACACATGAGGCAGGGTGAGAGGGTGGTGGCGAGGGTGAAGGATTTCCAATCGTTGCGAATGCCGACGGAGCGTGCTGCGCACATTTCGGCGTGGGCGGTTGGATCTTTGGTTTGAAAGATGAGGTTATGACCTCGGCCGACGATGTTTCCTTGAGCGTCCATGATTGCGGAGCCGATGGGGACGCCGCCTTCTGCGAGGCCTTGGCGTGCTTCTTCGATGGCGATGTTGAGTAGTTCTTGTTCGGTCATGATGTGAATCCTTGAAGATAGTAAAAGCAGGCTAAGTGCATTGTATGTCTGTGGTTGCGTGTGTATGTAGGGATTTATCGGGGAGTTTAGTGAAGAAAAATCAGGGTTGTGGGTTGCATCAAGCCGATAGAATTATTAATGTAAGTAATAACTTACAAAACAAAAAGCGATTTAAAGCGTCTATGTTGTAGGGGATGGTGGTGGCGATTGGATGTGGGTGAGGGATTGATGGGGCATTGATGTTGTTGAAATGAAAGGAATGCATGATGGCTGAAGTGAATCTGATTTTTGGATGGGCGTGGGTGATGATGGGGATTTTTGTGGGGGCTGTGGTGGGGATGTTTTTTGTGAGGGAAGAGTTTATGGGTGGGTATGGGAGTTGGCGGAGAAGGATGGTGAGGTTAGGGCATATTGCGTTTATGGGGATGGCGGCTGTGAATATTGGATTTGCGTTGACAGTGAAGACGTATGGATTGAGTGATTTTGATGGGGTTTGGCTGGTAAGTTTGTGTTTTTTGATTGGTGGGATTGGGATGCCTTTGGTTTGTTTATTGTCGGCTTGGAAGAAGTGCTTGCGTCATGCGTTTTGTGTGCCGGTGGTTGCGCTGGTGGTGGGGCTTGGAGGATTGGGGATGGCGTTTGTGGTTAGTACGATTTAGGTATGGCTAATCAATGGTTAGATGGGAATTTGATTGATAATAAATAGGGCAAGTTATGTTCAATAAAAGTTTGTTTGGAATCATGATAACGTCTGGTTTGGTGGCATTGTCTTTAGTAATGACAGGTAGTTTATTTCTCGGGGTTTTTCTTGGGTTTTTGCTTTTAAGTATTTTTGGATTTGTGTGGTTACTTTTTAGAGACAAGAGAATATCACCATCTATTATGGCTGGATTCATGTTGCTATTTTTAGGTGTTCCAGTACTTGTGTGGATGTTGAATATTTCTGGGCCAGTTCCTGAGTTCTTTCCAGCTTTGTGTTTTGCTCCGGGTGTAATCGTTTTGGGGTGGGGGATTTTAAGTCAGTTTTTTCTTGGCTATTTTGAAACAGAAGAAGCAATAGATTGAATGACAATCTATTGAAGAAGAAGGGATCATTAAGATGAATAAAGATAATAAAAATTTTAAAGTTGGATTGGTCGCGATGAGTGGTGTGAGGGCGTGTGATGGGGAATTGCTGGAATTGGGGTTGACGTTGCCGGGGTTTGTGGAGCGGAGTGAGACGATTGCATCATTACCAAGCTTGGGGTTGTTGACGTTGGCGGCGATGACGCCGGAGTGGTGTGATGTGAGCTATCATGAGGTGGATCAGATTGATGATTGGGTGATTGAAGAGAATACGTTTGATGTGGTGGCGATCAGTACGTTTAGTGCGCAGGTGAAGGAAGCGTATGAGTTGTGTGGTCGGTTGAAAGAGAAGGGTGTGAAGCATGTGGTGATGGGAGGATTGCATGTGACGGCGATGCCTGAGGAAGCATTGAAGTATTGTGATGCGGTGATTGTTGGTGAGGGTGAGCCTGTGTGGGTAGAGGTTTTAGAGGATGCGAAAAAGGGGGAAATAAAAGGGATTTATAGGGCAGATGATGCTTTTGATTTGGCGGATGCGCCGGTACCAGCGTATGAACTTTTGAATATTGAGAGGTATAACCGTTTGACGGTACAGACTTCAAGGGGATGCCCTTTTAAATGTGAGTTTTGTGCGAGCTCGATTTTGTTGACGGAAAAATATAAGCAGAAGCCGATGGGGAAGGTGTTGGCTGAGGTGGATAAGATATGTGAGATTTGGAAGCGGCCGTTTGTTGAGTTTGCGGATGATAATAGTTTTGTGAATCGTGGGTACTGGAAAAAGTTGTTGCCTGAATTAGCAAAACGAAAAATAAAATGGTTTACAGAGACGGATTTGAATGTGGCTTGGGATGATGAGTTGTTGCGAATGATGAGAGAGAGTGGGTGCGCTGAGGTTTTGATTGGTTTAGAAAGTCCGGTTGAAGCGGGACTTGATGGTTTGGAGACGAAGGGTAATTGGAAGTACAGGCAGTTATGTAAGTATAAGGATGGGATCGCGCGGATTCAGGAAGCGGGAATCCGTGTGAATGGCTGTTTTATTTTGGGTTTGGATGGGCATGATGAGGGTATTTTTGAACGGGTGAGTGTATTTGCGGATGAGTTGGAGCTGTATGATGTGCAGGTGACATATTTAACGGCGTTTCCGGGGACGCCACTCTATGCGAGGCTTAGACGAGAGGGAAGGTTGCTGGAAGAGGGGGCTTGGGAGAAATGTACGCTTTTTGATGTGACTTACGAGCCTCGAGGGATGAGTGCGTCAGCTTTACGTGAAGGTTTCCATGGTTTGGTGAAGAAGCTGTATGACGAGGAGAGTACTGCAAGAAGACGTGAAGGATTTAAGGAGAAATTCAGACGGGCATCGCGGATGCAGAAATGTGTGGTGTAGAGGTGATGGAGTGAGAAAGGTGGCTTGGGGTGGGTGTAAAAAGAGAGAGGTAGGGTGGCCGGGCGAGGTTGGTGGTGGTTGATTTGTGTGCGGATTGGTATATTGGTTGCATCTTCAGTGGAAGCTGGGATATTGTAATTGGTAACCATTTCGGGAAAGGTTTTGCTATGTTTCTGCGGGGTCTGATTGTTGCGATTTTGATGGTAGGGGTTGGAGGATTGTTGTGTGTTTGTGGTGATGAGGTTTGGGGTGAAGATGTGGTTGCGGTAAACGATAAATGGCAGGTTGCAGAGCGTAGCTATCATGATGTTCAGGCGGAGCGTGAAGCATTTTTGCGTGGTCGTTATGCGCGTTTGTTTGAGATGTATCGTAGGGAGGGAGAGGATGGACTGAGTGATTTGGGGCGAGATTTTTTTGAAGCGTTTGAGATGTGGTTGGTTTATCGATATGAGCATGATCGTCCTTATGGAACGTCGCATACGAAGGTTAATGTTGGGGCATTAAAACGCAAGGCTAATCAACTGTTAGATGAAGGGGTGGCTAATCCTGTGATGGGGATGGCGATTGGTACGTTGATGTCTTTTGATGAAGATGATGAGCGTTTGGGTGATCTGATAGAGAATAGCGGTAGAGCGATTGCTGACAGGCGTGATGGTGATGTGATTATGCGGTTTGAGACGCTTCGCCGATTCTCGTATTACATGTGGAATTATAGAAAGAATAAGGTTGATTGGCAGGAGCATCTGGATCAGGTAACGAGTGCATGGATTGATGTTCTTGCATCGGTGAAGGGTAATGCACGCGAAGCAGAGATTGTGCTGTGGCGATTTAGTTCGATGATGCGCTCGTACAGGATTTGGACGAAAGGGTTGCGACATCGCGTGGCTGATAAGCTTGAAACGCGTGGTGAAGAGTTGGATGAATGGTTGTATTGCTATGTGATGGGGAAGTATTACTACTCGCGCGCATGGGCAGCGAAAGGTGAACGAGATGATAGTAAGGTTAAAGATGGTTGGGGGATGATGTGTGAGTATAGTCAAGCATACATGATGAAGGGGGACGAGTATATGCAGCGTGCGTGGGAGTTAGAGAAAGATGTTGTTTTGATTCCACGTGCATTGTTGAAATCTCAGATTGGGCAGGGGAAATTAGAAGGGGAGGTGGTGCAGCGATGGTTGAAAGAAGTAGTTGCGATTCAGTGTGATGATTGGATGAGCTGGTGGCATATGCTGCATTGGATGAATGTGAAGGTGAGTGACGATACATCGAGAATGATGTTGTCGCTTGGCAGGCAGGCGCTTGATTTGAATCGTCCGGATACGAAAATGCCTCGGGTTTATGTGGATGCGTTGCGGAATGTGGTTAAGCGAGCAAAGGGTGATTGGCGAGTGCTTCGTAAGGATGGGGTGATGGCGGATGTGAAACGGTCGTATGAGGCTATATTGAATGAGCCGAGGTATGAGGGCTCGGTTGCTGCGTGGGGTTCATGTTATGGGGTATTGCTTTGGTATGGTGGTGAGAGGGAAGCGGCACGTGAGGCGTTTATCAAACTGGGTGATTATTATGATCCGAGTGTTGCGCAGTGGTTGGGTGCTTTGCCGATGGTATTGCCTGGAGAGGTGCTTGCGAAAACAGGTGAGAATGTTGACTTGCTGAAAAAAGCAGATTTACTGAAACATAAAAAGAAATTTAGTGAAGCTATTCATGAGTTAGATGGTTTGCTGGCAAAGATTAAAGCAGATGGGAGAGCAAGTCATGATGAAAGTAGGTTTGTTGAATGGGTGAAATATGATGCTGAAAGACGGAAGCGGTTTAATGCGGGGAAATGGGCACCGTTGATTGATGATGAATGGCAGTTATATGATTGGGTTAACGTGACGCCTGGCTGGAAATGGGTTAATGGCGCGATGCTTGGTAGTTATGTGGAGGAAAAAAAGCATCGGTATGCGATGAGTCATGGGAGTTGGGGTAAAGAGTATGTTTTAAGAGGCCGATTTGAAGTTGAGGGTAAGCCTTCGGAGAAGCAGTTTGCTGGTATTTTCTTTCATGCATATAACGATGAAGAGAATGATGTTTCGGGAGGGAATGTGCAGTTTTATCCGGGGATGAATGTGATTGGCTTTGGCTATCCGGATGAAAAAGAAAGATTCTTGTATGACAGAAAAATTGAAAATGGTTTTGATTTTGAAGTTTGGGTAACAGTTGATGAAGTGATTGTGAAGGTTAATGGGAAGTGGCAAGGGCGGTATTTTTATAAGAGTGGTACTGATGCGGCTAAGCGACATGTCGGCTTGACGAGTGGTGCGTGGGATAGTCAGCGAGGCCAAATGCTGTTTAAAGAATTGAAAATACGTAAGCCTAATCAAGAAGAAATTGAAGAGGCCAAGATGGATTATTTTCGGAATGGTCTCTAGATTAAGAGGTTTGATTGCTGATCAATTTGAGCTTGCGTAGATGTAATGGAATGAGAGGGAGTGTTGCGATTGCGAGGAGGATGAGCGACGCGATTGCGATTGGTTGAGGTATGAGATGCTGTGAGTTGGCAAGTTGAGCTGAGAGATTGATGTTTAGTGATGATGCGAGGAAATCGGTCGCTAGTCCTGCGCCTAATGAACAAACTGCGATTGAGGCGAGGTATATAGTGGTTGCCGAGGTACCGATTTCGCGGCGAATGATTGCGAGGGAGCCGATGTTTGTAGCGGGGCCCGCGAGTAGGAAGACGATCGTTGTGCCAGGCGAAATGCCTGCGAGTAGCATTGCAGCAGCAAGAGGTGTTGAAGCGGTTGCGCATATATAAAGTGGTATGCCAACAACAAGCATGAGTAACATTGGAAGAATGCCTGAGCCTACTTCAGTGAGTTTTTCAGGAGGTATATAGGTTTGGACCGCAGCAGCTATTAGTAAGCCAATGATGAGCCAAACTGCGATGTCACGATAGAGATCTGTGAATGCATATCTGGCGATGTCTATTAGCTTGTTAGATGATTGGGAGGTGGAAGTTGTGCAGCAAGACGTTGCTGGTTGCGGTTGTGAAGAGCAGCATGAGCTTGCTGCGTCGGTATTGACTTGTGAAGAAGAGCAGCATGAAGCATCATTGTCTAATGGTTGGTTCGGGGAGATTTGGGATTCAGGCGGATCTTTGGTTAGCGTTTCAGTGAAGATGCCTGCAGTTATAGCTGTGATGATTGCTGCGACAGGTCTGACGATAGTGAGGAAGGGGCCGAGCAAAGCGTAAGAAACGGCAATTGAATCGATGCCATTTTCAGGTGTTGCGATGAGGAAGGAGGCAGTCGAACCACGTGATGCGCCTGAACGGCGCAAGGTGATCGCGGCAGGTAGTACGGAACATGAACATAATGGTAATGGGGTACCAAGGATGGCAGCTCTTGTTATGGCGACAGGGCCTCGGCCTGAAAAATATCGTTTCAGAATATCTTCAGGCAGGAAGAACTTGATTAGTGCAGCGACGATGAGCCCAAGAATCAGCCATGGGGCTGCATCCAAGGATAAGTCATAAAGATTTGTGAGAAAATTCTGTAAGGGCATTGTGTTGCTCTCCGTGTGTTGTAAAGGCAACTGGCGTAGAGAGATAATTATTTCATAAACAGATGGGTACTATCCTAAAAAGCATTGTTGTATGTGAGCGATGTGAATTGCAATTGTCGCAATATGTGTGTTTTTTAAATAAAACTTGACAAGAAGATAGTTATTATAGCATAATGGCTATAATTAAATTGTCTTGTAGTATGTCAAGTTGTCGGGTTGAGTGATAGATAATTCTCTTTAACAGCTGATCTCGGCAAGTATGAATTTGGAATACTGCGTTTGCATGGTATTTACTCGCATCTGCATCAAATCATCTAACTTCAGGAGATAGCATGATGGTACTAAATTCCTATCGAAGGAGTGCTTTCACGTTAATTGAACTTTTAGTAGTTATATCAATCATTGCTTTATTAATTGGGATTCTCTTGCCTGCTTTGGGGGCTGCTAGAAAGACTGCTCAGGGAGTATCATGTGCATCAAATATGAGACAACTAGGGACAGCATTTGTTGCGTATCAGATTGATTACGATGGTGTGTATGTGATCAATCAAGGGAATGATAATCCATGGGACTTATTGTTGAAGCCTTACTTTTATAATCACAGGGAAGAGGGGAACGAAAAGCGGACTGGATCGGAAGATCCAATACTGCGATGTCCATCGGATGAAGTGGAGCGTACGCCACGGTGGAATATAGATGAAGATTATATGCACGTAAGGTCTTATTCAGCGAATGCTGTAACGCAGGATGATTCCGCGGGACGTAAAAGTTTTGGTGTCGTTGTTGTGAAAACCAATGGAGGTGATCCATATACAACAGGTGACCCAGAGAAGATTTTAGATACGGATATCAAAAATGCCTCGGGTACGGTTGCATTGTTTGAATGGCATCATGAGAATAATTGGCAGATGTGGTGGCCGATGAGTTTTCGCTTGGGATGGCTTGATCAAGAGTTTCCAATTTCAGATGCGACGGCCAATGCTGATGAAAAGCGAGCATGGTATTACGCACACCCAAGTGATACGCAAAACTTCCTGTTTTGTGATGGCCATGTTGAACGGTTAGCTCCAGAGCAGATTTCGCCAGAAGATCAGCGCTCGATGTTTTCGCGTTTGGCTGGATACTAAATCAATAGCTCAAAAGGAATTTTTTGCAGTGTGAAATCGAATGAAGCAGCAGATCTAAAATCTGCTGCTTTTTGTTTCTAACGACGTCGTTTTGAAATGGCATATAGGCAAATGGGCGATTAAGGATAAACTTAAAAAATGCGATAAAACGACTAAATAGTGCTGTGAAAAAAGGCAATAAGGCAGAATAAATTGGTTAAAATAAGCGAGCAACAGTTGCTTTGATTTGTTTCGAGTGGTATAAATTATCGTGACTTCTGTATGTGCTCCAATGTTCATGTTTGATGTGTGACTTTTATTTTTTGAATGATGAGAAGTCGTTTATGTTTGTTCATTTTGAGATATCACAAACAAAGGTAGTCGTTAACTACTCTGGGTGTTGTGGTGTGTTTGCATATAAGTAATACGGATCATTTCAAATTAGAAAAATCGGAAAGGGAAAGTCATGAGATCATATTGTAAACTATTGGGTGCGCTTGCAGTAAGCTCTGCAATTGCAGGTAGTGCTTCTGCAGCTACTTTATCATTGGGTGAATCTATCTTTATTGATGTGCAGGCTGGTGATGGTGCGGGCGGCAACTTAACTGGACTTGCTTCTGATGGAAAGCAGTACAATGATGTTCCATTGCACATAACGGATGGTGGTTCAACTGTATCATCGCACCGATATATTGGTACTTTAATTAATGGTTTGGTAACTACAGCAGGTGCTGCGACATCTGTTGGCTTAGATTTGCGTGAGTCTTTTCAAGAGCAGGATATTATCGCTTATGATGATATCACAGGTGACCCATACATTGCATCGACAGAATCGCTATATGCTAACGGCTCTCTAAGTGGTATAGCAGATTCAACTGGATGGTTTGTTGATTCCGCGGCAAAAGATATGTGGCAAGCATCTGGTTGGGAAGGTGAAATTGAGCAGAATCTTCAAAATAGCGCGACTGTCGCACTTACAGGTTTGGATGCAGGGGCTCTGTACGATCTTAAGACATTCCATTCAACAAAGTGGACTCATAAGGCTTCAACAGGTGGTAACTCACGTGATTTCCGTGTAATCGCAAATGGTATTGAAGTTTATGACAATGCATACAATGGCGTGCTTGTAAGCTTTGATGCGTTAGCTGCAGATGAAAATGGTGAAATCATTATTGAAGTTAGAGGTGGTGATTGGCTGGCGGGTATGGGTGCTAGTTCAAGAAACTACATATACCTGAACGCGTTGTCACTATCTAAAGTTGCTGATATTCCAGAGCCCGCAAGTCTTGCATTGCTCGGTCTTGGTGGTTTGATGATCTTGCGTCGTCGTGCGTAATATAAACTTGAAGATAATACTCATTGAGAATCAAATGTTTTTCAATGAGATTAGGTAGAAGATAAGCGTCTACTCATTAAATATACCTGAAGTGTGAACCGGTACCGAAAAATTGGTGCCGGTTTTTATTTACAGGTTTAGTGGTATGATTTTTAATTCAATTGCATCTCTTCGAGTTGTTTGCCTTTGGTTTCGCGTATCCAAACGATGACGAAGATGAATGAAAGCAATGCAAAGAACGTGTAAACGGAATAGGAACCCGCAAGGCCGATGGATGCAAGCATTGGAGGGAAGCTAAGTGTAATAAGAAAATTAGCTAACCACTGTGCTGCTGCGCCGATTGACAATGCTGCTGCACGGATGCGGTTTGGGAACATCTCGCCAAGGAGTACCCATACTACGGGGCCCCATGAAACACCGAAGAAGAATACGAATAGGTTTATGACGGTGAGGCCGAGAATCGCTTGATTGCGTGAGAGTACCAGTCGACCATGTTCATCAAGATGCCCTGTAGAGAAAATGACCGTCAGTAGTAAAAGGTTGAAGAACATGCCGAGTGATCCAGCTGCAAGCAATGGTTTTCTACCAATCTTGTCTATCAGCAAGATAGCCACGATGGTTGCAGAGACGTTAACGGCACCAGATAGAATATTTGTCTGCAGTGCTTGGGCTTCAGTAAAACCAGCTGCTTCCCATAGGTAAGCGCCGTAATAGATGACGACGTTGATGCCGACGAATTGTTGGAAGATGGAAAGGATTATCCCAATCCAAACGATGCCATGAACGCGTTTGGTTTTTGTGTGAATCAGATCGCGAAGACGCGGTGTGCGATCAAATTCGAGCGTATCTTTAATTTGTTCAATAAGCAGATGTACGTTGCCGCCACGTGTTTTAAGGAAGATTGATTTTGCTTGTTCATGGCATCCGCAAGCAACAAGATGTCGTGGAGACTCTGGTACGAGTATTGCGCCAATAAAGAAAACGGCTGATGGTATGGCTTCCATCCAGAACATCCATCGCCATGCCGCAAATCCGAGTATCCATGGTTGAATTGCGCTGCCTGCGGATTTAGCGATGAAGTAGTTTGCTATAAACGCAGAGAAAATACCCAGAACGATTGCGAGTTGCTGTAGTGAGCCGAGTCCGCCTCGAATATGTTTAGGCGCAATTTCAGCGATATATGCTGGTGAGATAACTGAGGCTGCTCCGACAGCGATGCCGCCAATGATACGTGCGGTGACAAAGACTCCCGAATCGTTTGCCATGCCAGAACCGAGCGCTGAAATCATAAACGCGATTGCAGTCACAATCATCGTTGGTTTGCGGCCAAATTGATCTGCGCACCGACCTGCAATCAATGCACCGAAAACACAGCCGAGTAAGATGGAGGCAACGTTAAAGCCTGTGCCGATGTTTGAAGCATCGAATGCCATTTGTAACGCAGGAATAGTGCCGTTAATGACACCTGAATCGTATCCAAAAAGAAAACCACCGACTGCCGCGACACACGAAAGCATGATCACGTAGAAGAGGTTTCCCGTTGGATGGGATTCATGACTGGATGACTGTTCTTGTTCGCTCATCTGCCCACACCTATAAATAAAAGGAAGGCCACGAAAAGAAGATCGGCATAGCGGCGTGGATGGATGACGTTATTTGAGTGATCTGAGGTAAGACAGGATATGCTTGCGGGAGAGCGTGTAATGGGCAGTAGGTAAGAGATCGGATGTGTTATTGGGATGGTGCCGCAGGCAACATATTCCATGACCAATAATAGGCTGCAGCGGGACTACATTTCCTCAAGATGCTTGCCTTTGGTTTCTCGTACGAAAATTAGAGTAAAGATTAGTGAAAGTATTGCGAAAAAAGCGTAAATGAGATATGAACCGGACAGTTTAATTGTTGAAAGAAGTAATGGGAATGTCAGTGTAACCAGGAAATTGGCTATCCATTGAGCAAAAGCTGCGATACCAATTGCTGCTCCTCGAATCCGATTGTTAAAGATCTCTCCGAGCAGTGTCCAGACAACCGGTCCCCACGAAAAGCAGAAAAATGCCACATAAATCATCGCCGCGGTTAGTGCCGTGATGCCTTCAGTCCGTGTTAAGCTCAGTTTGCCATCAGGTGAAACTGCTGCAAAGGCAAACGTAATCGCCATCGTAGTTAAGGAGATTGCCATGCCGATAGAACCAATCACCAGCATTGGCTTGCGTCCAATCTTATCTATCACAAGAATAGCTACGATAGTTGCAGAGATATTGACGATCCCGGTAATAACATTTGTGATAAGTGCTTGCGATTCTGAAAAGCCCGCAGCTTCCCAAAGAACTTCACCATAATAAAAGACGACATTGATGCCGATAAATTGTTGGAAAATCGAAAGGCCGATGCCGAGCCAGATAATGGGGAGAAGAATAGGTGTCTTTGGTATGAACAGATCGCCAAAGATAAGCTTTGGAGAATTCAAAACAGATTGTTTGACGTCTTCGAGTAGTTTTCGTGAATGTTCGCCGATCATTTTATGGAAGATCTTGCGTGCTTTTTCGTAGTGCTTTCGGCGAACGAGATAGCGCGGTGATTCAGGGATGATCAGCGACCCAATAAGAAAGACGATAGCAGGTATACCTTCCATCCAGAACATGAATCGCCACGCAGGGATGTTGAATGCTAACGGCATTGTTGAAGAGCCTGCGATATGTGCAATCAGATAATTCGCTAGGTAAGCACAAAACAACCCCGTTACGATGGCGAGTTGTTGTAGTGAAGCAAGACGTCCGCGTAAATGAGCAGGCGCGATTTCTGAGATATATGTAGGAGAGAGTACGGATGCTGCGCCAACCGCAAGGCCGCCGATCAGTCTATATGTTGCAAAGCCGAATGACGAGGAGACTGCTCCAGAGCCGATGGCTGAAATCAAAAACAGAACAGCTGTAATAAGCATGCAAGGCTTTCGACCGATCTTGTCAGCCGTTGGTCCGGCAATAATTGCACCGGCTGCACAGCCAAGCAAAATCGAAGCAACATTGAAGCCTGTTCCCACGGTTGAGGATGTGAAAGCCTGTTGGATGGCTGTGACAGCGCCATTGATGACGCCTGAGTCGTATCCAAATAGAAACCCGCCAATAGCAGCAACGGATGCGAGTGTGTAAACGTACAGGAGCGATTCGGCATGCACGAGGTGTGGCGTTGGGTGTTGATCAGGATATTGATCGTTCATATAGCCTCCAGAGTCTGTTGGGGTAGGGGGCTGATGTTGTTATGGATTCATAGCATGTTGAATTGTTATGAAGTCGTGTGTGACATTTGAAAAGCCAACTAGTATGAATTGAACTGCCATTGCGACAAGTATTAATCCGAACAGCCGTGTACAGATTTCCATACCAAGGGAGCCAAGAACTTTTTTAATTGCAGTAGAACTGAGCAGAATCACGATCGTTAGGCCTGCCACTACTGTTATGGCTGACATTGCTCCAAATCGTGTCGCCCATGAGTCGGGGTATTGCGATGAAAGGATGATGGCTGTGGAGATGGAGCCTGGTCCTACGAAGATGGGGAAGACAAGTGGGATGAAAATGGTCTGAAATCGTGATGCTGCCTGTTTGATTGCGGATTTTCGATGCTCAGGGGCATTGGGGTGTGTGATGTCGGATTGAGCGGTATTGAGCATTTTTATACCCGTGAGGAGAAGGACGATCCCGCCAGCTATGCGGAAGGCCGGTAATGAGACTTCAAAGAAGTGTAAGATGGCTGTGCCGGTGAGGTAGAAGATCGCTAAGCCTAGAAAAATGAAAATACCCATGAAGATTGCAATAACGTTGCGAACTCGTGGTGGATCGGTGTGGGTACAGGCAACAAAAACGGGGAGGCAGCCGATTGGGTTGACTATTGAAAAGAGTGTGATGAAAAAGATTGCAAAATGAGTGGCATGCATTGGCGTTACATCCTTGTCTCGTCGCCCTTTTTGGTAAGAATCGCATAATTGGGAATTTTTTGTGGGAAATCAGGTCATGCCGGGCCTTAGGGGTGATCGGTTTGGCTGGGGTAAAAAAAATAATTGAAAGTAACGAGTGTATAATCGCGAAAAATGGATAGGGAAAATCCATAAATTGACTTATGATTTTTCATGAGTTGTTGATTTTTAAGGACTTATAAGCGTAGTAAGGGGCTGTGGATGGCCGATGGGGGCATTTGGTGGATAAATGTTGGGGAAACTGATGGACTTGTGTAATAAGCTCGGTAACTATAAAACATTAGGTAATTAGGAACGAAAGCGCGAAGCTCGCGCAGGCAAAATCTGGACCAAAATTGAAATAGTTTTGGGAAAGGCGATGTCTGTCGGGCTTGTGGGTATGTATACATGGGTGTATACTGTTTCGTTCGCGGCGTGGAAACGGTACTGATCTGGGCGTGTAACTCCCTATACAGTATGAACTTAGAGATCTCTTAAGCCGAGGATATCGATGCAGCTGAACTCTGTGCGCGATTACTCCAAGCGCGGCGATGCTCTTCCTATTCCAAATCTCGTTCGAGTGCAGCAGGCTGCATACGAGCGTTTTTTGCAGAAAGAGGATATTGAGCAGAGCGAGCGCGATAAGAACATGGGTTTGGAAGGCCTTCTTAATGAAGTCTTTCCAATTATCTCGTATGACGGCAATATGCAGCTTGAGTACTTGTACTACAAGCTTGATGAGCCACGATACACATCGGACGAATGTCGTGAGTTAAGGCTCACGTACGGGATGCCTTTCCGTGTTGGTGTACGTCTTGTGCGCAAGGATGTGCCCGAGATTCCCGAAGAAGAAATTTACTTGGGCGAAATCCCTGTCATGATGGGTGGCGGCGAGTTCATCATCAATGGTGCTGAACGCGTTATCGTCAACCAGCTACACCGTTCGCCCGGTGTCGACTTCTCAATCGCTTCCGCTGAAGCAGACAGACCTCTGCACTCAGCACGTATCATTCCTGAGCGAGGCTCATGGATTGAACTGGAAGTGACTAAGAAGGACGTCCTCACAATGAGGATCGACCAGTCAACGAAGATTCCAGCGACCACGTTCCTGCGTGCGCTCGATGAGAAGTACTCGACGACTGACTCGCTTCTCAAACTCTTCTACAACGTTGAAACCATTAATGTCACTGACTTGAAGCCTGAGCATTATGTTGCAGCTCCTGTCATTGACACCGATACAGGCGAGGAAATCCTCCCTGTTTGTGGCATGGTTGGCGAAGCTGTCGAACGAATCATTGGTTCGGCACTTAAGAAGATCGACGTCGTTGCAAATGCAAGCGACATGTTGATCCTCAACACCATTGCAGAAGAAAAACAGGTCCAATTCGATGGCCTGCAAGTCAACGAGCACGAAGCTGCTTTGCTCGCTCTGTACGCACGACTGCGTCCAGGCAACCCACCACAGGTGGACAAAGCTAAGCAACTCTTCGATGAAAAATTCTTCGATGACAACCGTTATCGTCTCGGTAAGGTTGGCCGTTTCCGTTTGAACCGTAAGTTCAATCTGGACGTCTCAGAAGAAGTCATGAAGATTCGTGGTGATGACTTCCTTGAAGTCATCAAATACATGCTCGACCTGCGTTCAAATCGCAACAAAGCTCACATCGACGACATCGACCATCTTGGCAACCGTCGTCTTCGTACACTCGATGAGCTTGCGGTTGAAGAAATGCGTAAGGGCTTCCTCAAACTGCGTCGTACCGTTCAGGAACGTATGTCAGTTAAGGATCCTGACGAACTGTCAAAGATTGCTGACCTGATTAACAGCAAATCTATCAGTTCCGCTATCGACCATTTCTTCGGACGTGGCGAACTTTCACAGGTCGTCGACCAAACGAATACACTTTCGATGCTCACTCACGAGCGTCGTCTCTCCGCTCTCGGCCCCGGTGGTTTGAACCGTAAGCGTGCTGGCTTCGAAGTCCGCGACGTTCACATCTCCCACTACGGCCGCGTGTGCCCGATTGAAACACCTGAAGGTACAAACATTGGCCTCATCTGTTCTCTCGGTATCTACAGCCGCGTCGATCAATATGGCTTCCTCCTCACACCTTATCGCAAGGTTGATGCTGGCAAGCTCATTGAAGGCGAAGAAGGTATTGAATACCTGCGTGCTGACGAAGAGATGAAGATCACCATCGGTCCTACCGATGCTCTGAATACCGACGGCACACTCGTTAACGGTGCAGTACTCGCACGTGTTGACGGTGAAGTCGCTCAGGTTCCTTCTAAGAAACTCGATTACGTTGACGTTTCTCCTAAACAGATCGTCGGTGTATCTGCTGCTCTGATTCCATTCCTCGAACACGACGACGCTAACCGCGCTCTCATGGGTTCGAACATGCAACGTCAGGCTGTGCCACTTATCAAGGCACAAGCTCCTTGCGTCGCAACCGGTATGGAACGTGAGATTCCTAAATACTCAGGTATGGTTGTCCGTGCGAAGAACGCTGGTACCGTCACATATGTTGATGCGAAAATGATCGTCATCGACAACGCTGACGAATACGAACTGCGTAAATTCGTTGGTCTCAACGAACGTACCTGCCAAAACCAAAAACCAATCGTCCGCTTGGGTGACTGGGTTGAAGAAAACCAGATCATGGCTGACGGTGCAGGCACCGACCAGGGCGAACTCGCTCTCGGTAAAAACTGCCTCATCGCCTTCAACACTTTTGATGGTTACAACTACGAGGACGCCATCGTCATCAGCGAACGGCTGGTCAAAGACGATGTCTTCACCTCAATCCATATTGATGAGTTTGAAGTCGAAATTCGTGAAACTAAACTCGGCCGTGAAGAATTCACTTGTGATATTCCTAACGTTTCTGAGAAGCAACTTTCACGTCTCGACGAGAACGGCATCATCCGCATCGGTTCACACATCAAACCTGGCGACATTCTCGTCGGTAAAGTCTCTCCTAAGAGCAAGAGTGAACTGACGCCGGAAGAAAAACTTCTCCATGCGATCTTCGGTCGTGCAGGTGAAGATGTGAAGAACGATTCGCTTGAAGTACCTGCTGGTACCGACGGCATCGTCATCGGAGCTAAACGCTTCTCACGTCGTATGCACCTCAACGACGATCAGAAGAAAGCTCTCAAACGTGAGATGCGTGATTACGAAATGCACATGGACGAACGTGCAGCCGAACTCTTCCGCCAGATGGTTGAGAAGATCAACGAGACAACGGGTACACCAATGGTTGATCCATCGACTCGTCAGAAGGTTGCTGCTTCGGACATCACCGAGATCATTCTCGAGCAGATCGAGTCATTCAACATCAAATGGATCAAGGGCAGCAAGGAAATCATCGACGAAACATCGAAGATTTACAAAGCCTTCTGGCCTCGTATCCAAGCGATCGAGAAAGAAAAACAGCGTCGTCTTGCTCACATGAAACGTGGCGATGAATTGCCTTCAGGCGTTCTCGAAATGGTCAAGATCTACATCGCGACCAAGCGTCCACTTTCAGTCGGCGACAAAATGGCTGGTCGTCACGGTAACAAGGGTGTTATCGCCCGTATCGTTCCGATCGAAGACATGCCATTCATGGACGACGGTACACCAGTTGACGTACTGCTCAACCCACTCGGCGTGCCTTCACGTATGAACGTTGGACAGATCCTCGAGACACACCTCGGCTGGGCTTGCTCAGTCCTCGGTTTCCAAGCTCGTACACCTGTCTTCGACGGTGCTACTGAAGGCGAAATTTGGGAAGCACTTCGTGAAGCGAACGAGTATTGTGACCGCCGTTGGGAAGAAACTGCCGCTGCTGGTGGTGCTCCTGGCGACCGTGAACTGCTCGCTAAAATGCCTCAAGAAGCGAAGATTCAGCTACACGACGGCCGCACCGGTGAGCCTTTTGATGAAAAGACAACCGTTGGCTACATGTACCTGCTGAAACTGCACCACTTGGTCGATGACAAGATCCACGCTCGTGCAACTGGTCCTTACTCACTCATCACCCAGCAGCCGCTCGGTGGTAAGGCAAGAACCGGTGGACAGCGATTCGGCGAGATGGAAGTTTGGGCACTCGAAGCTTACGGTGCTGCTTACATCCTTCAGGAACTTCTCACCGTCAAGTCCGACGACGTCGAAGGTCGTACCAAGATCTACGAATCGATGGTCAAGGGCACCAACAAACTCGAAGCCGGTATG
Source organism: Planctomycetota bacterium (assembly GCA_016350165.1). Lineage (GTDB taxonomy): Bacteria > Planctomycetota > Phycisphaerae > Phycisphaerales > Phycisphaeraceae > Poriferisphaera. The sequence continues at coordinate 3,418,135 of CP066225.1, forward strand.
CCGGTCGCGTTTGACGTCCTCTGTAACGAAGTTAAGGGCCTCGGCCTCAACATCGGCCTCGAAAAGGCTGAACTCGAAGGCGGATCAATCTTCTAAGCAAGCAATAGCAGTCGTCGATTAGACGGCTGCTTTTTCCCCTTCCTTCGTTAATGAATTCGACTGCTGTTAGAGTTCAATACAAACTGAATTTAATAAACGCTCAGTTATGGAGTGTTTCAAGATATGGCTGAAATAGCTTACGATCGTGTAAATGATTATGCTGCGGTGAAGATCACTCTCGCTTCCCCGAACGATATCCGTTCGTGGTCCTTCGGCGAGGTGAAGAAGCCCGAGACAATCAACTACCGTACGTACCGTCCAGAAAAAGATGGTTTGTTCTGCGAACGCATCTTTGGCCCTGAACGTGACTACGAATGTGCTTGCGGTAAGTACAAAGGCACGAAATTTAAAGGCATCATCTGTGACCGTTGTGGTGTTAAGGTAACTCACTCCCGCGTACGTCGTAAACGTATGGGGCACATCAACCTTGCTGCACCAATCGTTCACATCTGGTTCTTCAAAGCAATCCCTTCCCACCTCGGCAACCTCCTGGGGATGAAGACTAGCGACATCGAAAAAGTCGTTTACTTCCAGGATTACGTCGTCACCGAGCCAGGCGATACACCTCTCAAACCTCAACAGGTTCTAACAGAGGAAGAATACCGCCAAGCATACGAATCTTACGGTGCTGGCTTCCAAGCCATGATGGGTGCTGAAGCAGTCAAAGAACTGCTCTCTCGTATGGACCTCAACGCCGTCGCTGGCGAGCTTCGTAACGAGCTGAAGAACACCAAATCAAAACAAAAGATCAAAGACCTTTCCAAGCGTCTGAAGATCATTGAGCAGATTCGCCACTCAGAAAACGATCCAGGTTGGATGGTTATGGACGTCGTTCCAGTCATCCCTCCAGACCTGCGTCCACTCGTTCTTCTCGAGTCCGGCAACTTTGCTACGTCTGACTTGAACGACCTCTACCGTCGTATCATCAACCGTAACAACCGTCTCAAGAAACTCATCGACCTTAACGCTCCTGAAGTCATCATTCGTAACGAAAAACGTATGCTTCAGCAGTCCGTCGATGCACTCTTCGATAACGGTCGTTGCCGTCGTCCAGTGCTCGGCTCATCCAGCCGCCCACTCAAGTCACTCACCGACATGATCAAGGGCAAGCAAGGCCGCTTCCGTGAAAACCTTCTCGGTAAGCGTGTCGACTATTCTGCTCGTTCAGTCATCGTTGTCGGTCCTAAGCTGAAACTACACCAGTGTGGTCTTCCTAAAAAGATTGCGTTGGAACTTTACCAGCCGTTCATCATCCGCAAGCTCAAAGAGCATGGCCTCGTCGACACAATCAAGTCTGCGAAGAAAATGCTCGAGCGTCGTGATCCAGAAGTCTGGGACATCCTCGAAGAAGTCATCCACGAGCATCCAGTTCTCTTGAACCGTGCTCCGACTCTTCACCGTATGGGTATCCAAGCTTTCGAACCAGTACTCGTCGAAGGTAACGCGATTCGCGTCCACCCACTCGTCTGTACCGGCTTCAACGCTGACTTCGACGGTGACCAGATGGCGGTCCACCTCCCACTCTCAGTTGAAGCTCAAGCTGAAGCTTCACTGCTCATGCTCTCACCACACAACATTTTCTCCCCAGCGAATGGCAACCCGATTATTTCGCCTTCGCAGGACATCCTCCTCGGTGCTTACTACCTCACCATGAAGCATGGCAATGAGAAGCCTGACACCGAGAAGATGATGAAGTTCCACACGCCGCACGAAGCATTCCTCGCTTACGATCTCAAGAAGATCGAAATGCACGACTGGATCGAAGTCCGTCTGCCTGAGGGACGCTGGGTTGGCCTCGTCAACGATCAGAAGGATCAGGCTGTTGCTATGCCTAAGAACCTTCGTATCAACACGACCGTTGGCCGCCTTATGTTCAACGAAATCCTTGCCGACGGAATGCAGTACTACAACTGTGCTCTCGGTTCTAAGGGTTGCAGCCGTGTGATTGACGATACATACGCAATCTCGGGCCGTCCTGCTACGATCGATCTGCTTGATAACATGAAGAACATCGGCTTCAAGCACTCAACGATCTCAGGTCTCTCCTTCGGCCTCACCGACCTCCGTATTCCAGAGAAGAAGAAAGAGCTCATCGACAAGACCCAGAAGAAGGTCGATCGCGTCGAAAAAGCTTTCATGGCCGGTGCTATCACCGAACGTGAACGTTACAACCAGCTCCTCGACCTCTGGACACACTGTCGTGAAGCGGTCACCAAGGAACTCCTCAAGGAACTCCGCAAAGACCGTCGTGACGAATTCAACAACCACCTCCCAGTCGATTCTGAAGAAGGCGAGTTGTACATCAACCCAGTCTTCATCATGTCGAAAGACGCGTCTGGTGCTCGTGGTAACGTCTCGCAGGTTCAGCAGCTCGCTGGTATGCGTGGTCTGATGTCTAAGCCTTCTGGTGAAATTATTGAAACACCTATTAAGGCGAATGCTCGTGAAGGTCTATCCGTTCTCGAGTACTTCTCATCAACCCACGGTGCTCGTAAGGGCTTGGCTGACACCGCGTTGAAGACCGCTGACTCCGGCTACCTTACACGTAAGCTCGCCGACGTCGCACAAAACGTCTTCGTCACCGGCGACGACTGTGGCACACACAAGGGTGTCACTAAGCACGCGATCTATAAGGGTGAAGAAATCGACGTTGCACTCAGCCAACAAATCATTGGCCGTACATCGCGCGAAACCATCCGTAACATGATCACTGACCAGTTGATCGTTGGCGAAAACGACATCATCACTGAAGAAGCCGCTCGTGCCATCGAAGCACTCGGCATCGAATCAGTCATGGTCCGTTCACCACTTTCATGCGATTCCGCACACGGTATCTGTGCACGCTGCTACGGCCGCGACCTCTCAACCGGCCGCAAGGTCGAAGAGGGCCTCGCTGTCGGCATCATCGCTGCTCAGTCAATCGGTGAGCCTGGCACGCAGCTAACCATGCGTACCTTCCACACCGGTGGTGTTGCGACAACCGCAACCATCGATACCAACTTCCAGGCATCTACCGCTGGTAAGATCATGATCCGCGACGCCAACGCTGTCCCAACCAAGGACGATGATGGCAACGAGTGTTTGGTTGCTCTTAAACGTAACGGTGAAGTACTCGTTGTTGATGATAAGAAACGTGAGCTTGAGAAATTCAAAGTTCAGTACGGTGCTTACATCATGGTCAACGAAGGCGATGACGTTAAACGCGGCCAAGTCCTCGTTAAATGGGACCCTCACCGTACCGTTATCCTCGCAGAAAAAGGCGGTAACATCCGCTTTGAAGATATCGTCCTCGGCGAAACCGTGCGTCAGGAAAAAGCAGGTGACATCGAACAGCTCGTCGTTATCGAACACAAGGGTGAAATGCACCCACGTATCGTTATCGAAGACGCTGCCGGCAACATCCTCGACTTCCACTACCTTCCTGCGAAAGCTCGTATCGACGTCAAGGAAGGCGATAGCGTCGATGCTGGCCAGCTACTCGCTCGTCAGCCTCGTGAAGCATCTGGTTCTGCTGACATCGTCGGTGGTCTACCACGTGTTACCGAGATCTTCGAAGCTCGTAAACCGAAGGAATCAGCAATCATGGCTGAGATCTCCGGTAACGTCGAACTTCGTTCCGACCGTCGCCGCGGTAAGATGACCGTTATCGTTAAGTCCGAAGCAGGCCTCGAAGTTGAACACCACGTGCCACAGGACAAGCATATGCTCGTCCACACAGGTGACTACATCGAAGCCGGTGACCCACTCATCGATGGCCCACTCATCCCACAAGACATCCTTCGCGTTAAGGGTGAAGAAACACTCTTCGCTTACCTCATCGACGAAGTCCAAAACGTCTACCGTGCACAGGGCGTACCAATTGACGACAAGCACATCGAGATCATCGTGTCTCAGATGTTGCGTAAGGTCCGCGTTGATAACCCAGGTGACACCAACCTCCTGCCAAACGAAGTTGTCGACAAGTTCCGCTTCCGCGAAGCAAACTCGACCGTCGCAGGCATGGGCAAGGTCAAAGATCCTGGCGATTCAAATCTTCCTCTCGAAGCTATCGTTTCCAAGAGTGAACTCAAAGATGCGGTCGCAGAATGCGAAGCCGAAGGACAAGTCCCACCGAAGGCTGCTAAGTGCCGCCCAGCAAATGGTCAAACCCTCTTGCTCGGCATCACCAAAGCATCACTTCAGTCCGAATCCTTCCTCTCCGGTGCTTCCTTCCAGGAAACCACAAAGGTTCTCACAGAAGCAGCACTCGCAGGCAAGCAGGACACACTCGTCGGCCTCAAGGAAAACGTTCTCCTCGGCCACCTCATCCCAGTCGGTACTGGTTTTATCAAGTACTCAGGCATGAACGTCGTCAAGCTCGCAGAACCTCCTTCACAAGAGAAACTCTCTCGCGAAGAGGAACTCGAATACGCAGCCGCACTAGCGGAAGCTGCTGGTGCAATCACACCAGATCAGATCAAGACGACCGTCGGCGAATCACGCCTCGTCGCCCAAATGCTCGGCGAAGACGGCAAGAAACGCATGCGATAATCGCAATCGCTCAACCCACCTAAATACAACAGGCCCTTGGTTTCTACCAAGGGCCTTTTTCTATGCCTCAATCCCTAATCATATATCTCAGAATCAAATCAATGTATAATAGCAATCACATAATTATGATTTAAACCAGTAAATCAATTACCGGGTGCAATATGTTAACTTCAAAAAACTACAAAGAATCACTTCTTCTAATCACGATCAGTGCATTTACATTCTTCTTCTTCGGCTGCTACTTATGGTTGCATGATGAAGTTGATCAAATCAACATCGTGACGATTAGCGAATCATTTATGATGGGCCTTATGTTCATTTTATTGATTGCACTGCTCGTAAGTATCGTCGCAGCAATCGCTTTCGCCATAACACTCTTTGTTATTCATCGGCCCGGCCAAAAAACTAAATCCCCCGGGCTCATTTACCTGAAAATATTCACCACGATCTATCTAATAATTTCTACAATAATACTCATGGCCAACTCAGATGTTCCATCTTATTATGTGCCAATCGTTGTGCCGACGCTTTTAACTTTTGTATTGATGTGTCTGTTCTTAGATAAACTGCGGATCTTGTTTTATATTCTTCTCGTCTCCTTTTACATCTATCGATTTATCAACGTCGAGTATTATTTTGATGTTGTTAGATAGCCCGTAATAACATAAACATTAAAGATAAAGCCCTTAGCAAATCGTTAAGGGCTTTATTCATTAAAACTCACGAACCGAATCACCACTGCATCGGCATCCTCATCTGATTCATCCCACCATCTGCCTGAACCTCACTGCCAAACATAAACGTTGAATCATCTGACGCTAAAAACAAAGCAGTTTTTGCCATTTCTTCAGGCCTTCCCACACGACCCGCTGCAAGAATATCTGCAAATGCCTGATTATGCTTCTCAATCTGTTCACCACTCATTCCGGAATTTTCAAGCACAGGTGTATCAATCGGCCCCGGACTCAATACATTAATTCTTGCTCCCTTACGCGCAAGGTCAGGTGTCAATGACCTCGCCAAAGATCGTATCGCCGCTTTCGTTGCGTTGTATAACGAATAACTCTCAGTACCCATCTCATCCAGGCAAGATGAAACAAGAATCACAGATGCGCCTTTTGTCAGTAATGGGAATGCATACTGAACAGTAAAGAATGTACCTTTAAAGTTCACATCACTCATCCGATCAAAATCGCTCACGCTCACCTCTCCCAACGGCGTCGCTGGCACAATCCCCGCATTCGCAAATACAACATCAAGCTTCCCATATTTATCTCTAATCATCGAATAGGCTTCTTCAAGCGAACCTAAATCCGTGACATCTCCAATCACCGCCTCTGAATCCCCACCAATCTCCGACAATGCCTTATTCGCTTTCTCCTGACTGCGAGCCAGAATCACAACCGTTGCCCCTTGCTCAGCAAACTCTTTCGCAGTTGCCAAACCAATCCCACTGTTTCCCCCCGTCAGAAACGCGATCTTCCCATCAAGTCTCTTGTTGGACATCTTTAATTTCCTTCCTTTGTTTATCTAACAACACAGCGATAGCCACCACAACGACATAAACAGCATCGCAGCTTCACCAACGCTTAACTCACTATTTGATGCACGATCCGCTAGTAACATCAGGATTGATATTTTGTAACGGACGTTATAATATTAGAGGTAGTAGATTGAGTGTCAAGGAGTTTTGTAACAAATGGTACAAAAAAAAGTCGGCAGACCCCGCAATTTTGATATGGATAAAGCCCTCGAAGCCGCAGTAAATGTCTTTTGGGCCAAAGGTTACGATGGAACGTCCATGCGTGATCTCACCGATGCGATGGGTATCAACAGCCCCAGCCTCTATGCTGTCTTTGGCGACAAGCACAGCCTCTATCTCAAAGCCATTGAACGCTACACCACCAACGACGCATGCGAACCTCTCGTCGCGTTCGAATCAGAGCCCGACATCCGCAAAGCCGTCATTGCCTTCATGAACGCTGCCCTCGACTATGCCACCAAGCAAGGCGACGACCGTCTCGGTTGCTTCCTCGGTTCATGTGTCGCTACCACAGCGGGCTCCGTCGAAGGTGTTCAGGATCTCCTTCAGCAAGCTATTCTTGCAACCGACCTCCGCATCGCAGGTCGTTTCGATCAGGAAAAAACGAAAGGCAACTTACCCAACGATTTTCCATCACTTCAGCGTGCCCGTCTTATGCTCGACTTGCGGCAAGGCCACGTCCTGCGTGCACGTGCAGGCCTCGATCGCAAATCCATGGCTGAGGATCTCGACCACCGCGCCCACATCATTCTTGATTAAAGAACTCCACAACCAAAACCCAAAACCTAAAATCCAATTTTTAGACAAAACCAAAATTCAAACGCTAGCAAGATCGTCAACACGAATTCCAATCACCACCTCACCTCAAAGCTAAACCTCAACATCAACGCGAGGCCAAATCAAAACCTCAGATTCCAACCAATCTCCCATCCAAAATCATTTCACACAAAACCGTCTCGACCTACGGTGCGAACAGTAGAGCGAATCTCATATTCAGCATGAAAATGAGATTTACGCGCACAAATACGCATGCGCTTTTATTCTCACGTGCGCTTTTTGGCCGATTTTTTGCCCGTTTTGCATCATTTCTCACAATTCTTGAGCTGTTTTGATTCATTTCAGTCCATTTTTAAACCGTAAAAACAGCTCAAATTACATTTCGTGCGCGCAAAACCATCGCGACCAACGATTTTGTGCGCGTGTTTTAATGCAACCATCAACCCATTTGCGCGCACGATAAAACAATTTTCCAGACATGCAAAAATCCATACTTTAAAACCCAATTTTGCACTATCTGAACAGATAACACTTTTTTATCGTAAATAATGAAATCTTAAGCCCTGTGTTCTGTCTTATTTAATGAGGACCGATTCATCCTTCATGTAATCTAAGTAGTTCAATATTGGGGCTTTAACATGCATAACAAAATCATCTCTTCACTAAGCTTTTTTCTCATGCTGTGCATCATCACCACGGCCAGCGCAGCACCACCCAATGTTCTGAAAATAACCCCAGAAAACGGCAAACAGGACGTCGATCCAAAAACAAATAAGATCATTATCGTCTTCGATCAAAACATGAATCGTCGCAGTTGGTCCGTCACCGGCGGCGGTGATCACTACCCCGAACTCAACGGAAAAATGCGCTGGACAAGCGCTCGCACATTTATGATTCCAGTGAAGCTAAAGCCTGATCACGACTATGTTTTCGGGATTAACAGCAAATCATATAAGAACTTTAAATCACACAAAGACGAAGCAGTTGAGCCAGTTGTTGTGCGTTTTCGTACAGCAAAAGCAGGGGGAAATACATCGCAAGCAAAGCAGGTGCAAGAGGACGTTGTGAGTGCGGGGGTGACTTCGCAGGGTGTTGCGGGGAATGCGAGCAATGTGAATGCGCCGAAGATTGTGACGATTACACCTGCGATTGGGGATGAAGATGTTGATCCGAATTTGAAAGAAATTATCGTGACGTTTGATAAGCCGATGACTGGTGGGCGATCTATGACGGGCGGCGGCGTTACTTTTCCAGAGATTAAGAAGATTTATTGGCGGGATGCGAAAACGTTCGTCGCGGAAGTTGAACTGTTTGAAGATCATGAATATCGGTTTGGTGTGAACAGCAAATCGCATCGTAATTTTCGTGGCAAGAATGGTGTGTCAGTTGAGCCGACGTTAGTGACGTTTAAAACGCGAAAAGGCAGGGCTGGTGAAGTTGTTCGTAAGATGCCGACGGAGCCGCCGAAGGTCGTGTCGATTACGCCAGAAGATGGATCGCAGGGTGTTGATCCGAATACGAAAGAGATTGTGATTACGTTTGATCAGCCGATGTCGGGCGGCCGATCTGTGACGGGTGGTGGCGATGCGTTTCCTGAGATTAATGGTCAGTTGCAATGGCGGGATGAGAAAACGTTTGTAATGCCGGTGAAATTGAAGGCGAATCATACGTATCAATTCGGTGTGAATAGTCCGTCGCATCAGAATTTCAAAAGTCGATATGGGAAGCCGGTACAGTGGCGACGCGTGTCGTTTAAAACACGCGGGTTTAATCAGGCTGAGATTGATGAGCATGAGATTGCGATTGGTTCGCTGAAGATTCTTTCGGCTGTGGAGCAAAAAGAGGCGTGGCGGAAGTTGGGTGAATTGATGGAAACGCAGTATTCGTATCGTGATCGCATGGGGATTAAGTGGGCGGAGATGTGCGAATCAATGGCTGGTGAAGTGACGGCTGCTCGGCCTGCGGAGTTGTTGGTTGAGAAGATGCGATGGCTACTGAGTCATGCACGTGATATGCACTTGGGTATTGCTTACGAAGGTAAGCGATCGGGAACATCGATCAGTTATCCGAAGCATAATTCGAATGTGAACTGGGTATTGAGCCAGTTGAGTGAGCAAGAGAATCATGCACGTAAGGTAATTTCTGCGAAGACGCCCGACGGGTTTGGTTATATCTGGGTCGGTTCTTTGTCAGGTAATTTGAGTGCGACGGAGAACGGATTCTATGAGGCGCTTAGACGATTCAAAGATGCGCCGGGTGTGATTCTTGATTTGCGTAGTAATGGTGGTGGTGATGAGATTTTGGGTCGTAAGATTGCAGGCTGCTTTATTAAAGGGCAGTTGGCGTATGCGAAGAATATTTCTGTGAATCCTGAGTCTGAGACTGGTTTTAGTGATGTGCATACAAGGTACTTAAATCAGAATGATTCGGGACCAGCGTTTGATGGGAAAGTGGCTGTGCTTATTGGTGGTCGATGTGTGAGTTCGTGTGAGGCGCTTGTGCTGATGATGAAAGCTGCTCCGAACGCGACCTTGATTGGTGATCGTACACGTGGTTCATCGGGGAACCCTCAACGTCATGATGTGATTGATGGGATTCAAGTGAGTTTGCCGAGCTGGCAGGCGATGACGATGGATGAGGTTTGTTTTGAAGGTGAGGGGATTGAGCCAGATGTTTGGGTGAGAGCTGAGGCTGATGAATTTGAGGATGGCGATCCGGTGTTTGAAGCTGGCGTGAAGTTTCTTGAGAGTAATAAGTAAGTGAAAAAATTGCAGATGCTACGAGAAATTGTGGCATCTGTTTTTGAACTTATCGTTTTGTTGAACGTTTAAGAGGTTGATATTTTGGGACAGTGGGGTTGGAGGTGTGTTCATAGGGCACAATTTTCGAGGGTATGTTTTGAAGGCAAAAATAAGTATAAGTGTACGAATGGTGATGTGCCTGATGCTGATGATGTTGGTTGTCAGTGCGTATGCTGTTGAGCCTTCACCTCGAGATGTGAAGACGACGCCTAAGGATAGTACGGAGGAAGTTGATCCTGAGACGAATGAGATTGTTGTGAAGTTTGATCAGCCTATGAATAAAGGGTTTTCGTTTCCGAGGTTTGGTGATGATGCGGTGAGGAGTTACCGGTTTGGTGTGAACTGGGGTCGGTTTGATATGTTCAGGAATGAGGATGGTTTGCCTGTGGAAGATACGATGGTGAGCTTTACGACAAGTGGTGAAGCAACAGAAAAAGAGTGAATGAAACGAGGGGCGGCGTTGAAAGGAAATGATGATGCGAATGTGTAGCAGAGTTTTGGGTGTTGCGTTAGCGATGCTGTTAGTCGTGAGTGCGCATGCTGTGGCGCCGAAGGTTGTGAGTATGACGCCTCGGAATGGTGATAAGAATGTTGATCCGAATTTGAAAGAGATTGTGATCAAGTTTAATGTGCCGATGAGTGGCGGGCGGTCAATGACGGGGGGCGGTGATACGTTTCCTGAATTAACGGGGAAGGTGTATTGGCGAGATGAGAAGACGTTTGTGGCGCCGGTGAGTTTGAAGCCTGATAAGAAGTATTATTTTGGCGTGAACAGTCCGTCGCATCGTAATTTTAAGAGTAAAGATGGGATTAGTGTTCATTGGGTGAAGGTGAATTTCAAGACGCGGAAGTTGAAGCCGGGTGAGACGTTGGATGAGTCGAAGGCGAGTGAAGATAAGCCGACGAATGGGCAGTCGGTGGTGCCTCGCGTTGTGAAGACGATCCCGCGTAATGGTGATATGAATGTTGATCCGAATCTTAAAGAGATGGTGATTGAGTTTAACGTGCCGATGAATGGGGGGCGTTCGATTACAGGGGGTGGTGATTCATATCCTCCGGGGAATGGGAAGATTTATTGGCGTGATGAGAAGACGCTCGTTAGGCCTGTGAAGTTGGAAGAGAATAAGAAGTATTACTTTGGTGTGAACAGTCCGTCGCATCGCAATTTTAAGAGTAAAGGTGGTGTGAGTGTTAAGTGGACGAAGGTGAACTTTAAGACGAGGAAGTTGAAGCCTGGTGAAGAGTTTGTTGATTTGGAGGCGAATGATGGTGCGCCGAAGATTGTGAGTATTTTTCCGGTGAATGGATCGAAGAAGGTTAATCCGACGATCAATGAGATTGTTGTGAAGTTTGATCAGCCGATGAGTCAGGGGTATGCGTTTCCGAGCTTTGGTAATGATTCGCCTGCGGGGACGGGGAAGCCTAAGTGGAGAGATGAGAAGACGATTGTTTGGCCGGTGAAGTTGGAGAAGAATAAGGCGTATCGTTTTGCAGTGAACTGGAAGCAGTTTAATTCGTTCAGGAATGTGGATGGTGTTCCGGTGCAAGATACGATGGTGCGTTTTTGGACGGGTACTGGTGCACCGGGTGAGCATACTTTGGTGCCTATTCCGCCGAAAATTGTGAGTATTAGTCCGGCGAATGGTGCGAAGGATGTTGATCCTAAGACGAAGCAGATTGTTGTGAAGTTTGATCAGCCGATGGGTAAGGGTTATTCGTTCCCGAGGTTTGGAGATGATGCACCGAAGGGCTTGGGGACGCCGAAGTGGAAGGATGATAAGACGATTGTTTGGAGGGTGAAGTTGGAGCCGGGTAAGACGTATCGGTTTGGTGTGAACTGGGGCAGATACAACGCGTTCAGGAATAAGTCGGGTTTGCCTGTTGAAGATACGATGGTGAGCTTTACGACAAGTGGTGAGGGAAAAGTGAGTGAAGGTGAAGCGGGGGTAGCGCCGAAGATTGTGAGCATTACGCCGAGTAATGGGTCGATGGATGTTGATCCTGCGACGAATGAGATTGTTGTGAAGTTTGATCAGCCGATGGGTAAGGGGTATGCGTTCCCACAGTTTGGTAATGATGCACCGAAGGGAGTTGGGAAGCCTGTATGGAAGGATGATAAGACGATTGTTTGGCAGGTGCAGTTGGAGCCGAATAAGGCGTATCGGTTTGGCGTGAACTGGGGTAGGTTCAATGCGTTCAAGAATAAAGCAGGCGTGCCTGTGAAGGATACGAAGGTGCAATTCTGGACGGGCGAAAAGAATTAATGCGTGGTTGGCAAATTAATGAAGAAGAAAACCCCTTGGAAACAAGGGGTTTTTTGATGTTTATCTTTAGGTTTGCTTTGTCTAACTATTGATTAGTTGAGGTTTGGATCGTTGTTGAGCAGGTCAGGGTTTTGGTAGATTGTGGCTTGGCCGGGGTTGATTTTTTTGAGGATCTCCATCCATTGATTAGATGGGTTGTCATTGAAGATGAGGTTGGGTGTTGCGTCGATGGTGACCCATGAACCGATTTCAAGTTCGCCCTCGAGTTGGAGTGGGCCCCAGCCTGAGTAGCTGGTGAAGCATTTGATTTGGCCTGTGTGGTGTTCGAGGAGATATGCAATGTCTTCGGGTTCGGTGGTGAAGTAGACGCCTTCCATGACGGTTTCCTCAGCGTATTGGATGTTGTCGTGAAGGACCATGAGCGGGCCTTCGCAGGGGCCGCCGAGCATGAGGGGGCCGGTGTAGTTGCAAGGTGAATCAGCGACTTGTGCCCATGCGTCTTTGAAGTCGATTTCGAGAGGGCGGTTGAGGGTGAGGCCGAGGGCTCCCTGTTCGTCGTGCTTGACGAGTAAAGTGAGGGTCTGGTGAAAATTGGGGTCGAGCATGTCGGTTGAAGAGATAAGGATCTGCCCCTGCCGCTGTTGCATTTCTGTCTCGCTTTCGGATGTGTGTGTGTGGTTAATTATAGATTGCGAGGAACATGATACTGGAAATATTTTGATGGTCGTTTTAGGGGCGAAATTACGTTGTGGAGAGAAAGAAAATTTTACGTAAAAACATGTCAACAGTGTTGTCAGATGTGAGTGGATATTAAGGCAAAATAGTCATTTTTACGCGTAAAAGCAGGGTTAGGTTGAGAAAACTTGCGGGGTGGTCGGAAAACACTGAATTGCTTTAAGCGTAATATTTGCAGGGGGTTGCATAAGTCTTAGGAATAGGCAAAATATCTCGCCAAGGGATATTATCTAGATGATATCCCTGAGTGTGATCATTGAATAAATGGATTGTGTTTCAACGAGGGGTGGGGGTGAAGGAGTTGTGTTTACATCATGTTAAAGAGAGTGTTTAGCTTTGCGGCTGCAGCTGCCGTTGCGCTGTTGTTCAGCCCGAATCATGTCGTCGCATCCGATTCTAGTGATGCGTTAGCAGCCCAGATTAAGGTTATGGAGCGTCGTGTTGCTGAGCTTGAACGTCAGCAGCTTGATGATGCTTTGACGAGTGCACAGACTCAGCAGGTGAAGGATTTGATTGCTGAGGTACTGGAGGATGCAGAGACACGTAGCAGCCTGCTTCAGGATGGCGTGTTGGCTGGTAATGAGAACGGTAAGTTTTTCCTTCGTTCAGCTGATGGGAAGTTTTATCTGAACATCGGTGCTCACTTACAGATTCGTTATTACTACAACGTGATGAACAATCGACCTGAGAGTGAGGGTGGTGACACGATCAGTGAGTTTCAGGTTCGTCGTGCACGTTTGATTTTTCAGGGTTATGCGGGTGATCCGAGATTGAAGTTCCGTTTTGATATTGGCACGAATCCGTATAACGGTTCGAACATTATGGAGCTTGCGTTTTTCAAAGCGCAGTTGACAGAAGATTTTGCAGTGTTGGGTGGGCAATGGCAGTTGCCATTTTTGCGTGAAGAGTTGACCAGCCTCGCCCGTCAGTTGACTGTAGCACGTGCATCAGCGGCAGAATATTTCACGCTTGATGCTGCAACAGGTTTACAGTTCTACTACAACATCAGTGACGATCTGAAGTTTACTGGTGCGATCAGTAACGGTGAGTATGCAGCTTACACGAACGACTATAACGGCTTTGGTTCGAATGTATTTGATTATGCATTGACTGGTCGTTTTGATTGGAAGCTTGCAGGCGATTGGAAACAGATTTATGACTATGTTTCTTGGCCTGGCAGTGATACGGCGCTGTTCCTTGGTGGTGCGTTCCACTATGAGAAGGGATTTGAGCCTGATGCATACACGACTGAGAAGCTGGACTATCTGGCTTGGTCGGCTGACATGATTTATAAGAACAAGGGTTTATCATTGATGGCGGCGGTGAATGGATCGCACATTATTGGTGCGGACGATCCGAAGTTTCTGGGCGGCGAGTTGGATGACGCCATTGGTGTTGTACTGCAGAGCGGTTACATGATGACTGAAAAGATTCAGCCGTTTGTCCGCTATGAGTATTTTGATAAAGAAACAACAGGTTTTGAAGCGAATCAAGGTGTGACCGTTGGTGCAAATTACTTCATCAACGGACATAACCTGAAGCTGTCGAGCGATGTTGTGTACTTCTTTGATGGTACAGCTCCGGGGTTGAATCCGTTTGGTAATGATCCGATGAGTGGCGCACTTGGTTTCAGTGCTGCAGAAGGTCAAGATTTTAGCCAAGACCCAATGATTGCTTGGCGAACGGAATTGCAGATCGCGTTCTAATTAACGGATAGACGTGAAAATATGATCACAAAAAAACCACGGCTGAGAAGTCGTGGTTTTTATATGTATGAATTTTAGGGTGAGGTTAGAGTTTGATGCGGAAGCCACGCTTTGCGATGACACCTGTGAGGGCGACGACGAAGAGTGCGTAGACGATTGATTTTGTGATGCCGATGTACGGCTGGGTGAAGATGAGGTTGTCTGGGTTGCCGAGGAGGACGTCGTTGCCGAACCAGTGAGCGATTTCTCTGCCGAGTGAGAATGGTGAGTATGCGTTTGGAGAGGTGAGCTTATCGCAGATGCCGAAGAGCTTGTAGAGGATTGGTGCGAGCATGTATGCGAAGAGTGGGTTTGAGCCAGCAGGGCCGACGAGGAAGGTCCACTTCTGATATTTATAGATGTCGATGAGGAGGTACATGAAGAGCCAAATGACGATGGTGATTGCGGAGCAGTAGAGGCACCATGATAGTGTCGCGGTAGGTTTGTTGATGCCGTAGATAGGTTGGCAAGCGAGGCCGAGGAGTGCGAGTACGAGTGCGAATACGAGTGCATGAGTGATGCGTTTGACGGGGTCGGAGTATTTTGAGTTTTTGAGGAATGCGGTGCCAAAGAGGATGCCGGTCATGGTGATGGCTGCTTGTGAGCCGATGGTTTCACCGGTGAATCGGAAGGAGAGCCAGAGTGGTTCACCGTTCCAGTGAGGGGTCCATGAGAGTGGTGTGCCGGGTGCTCCTGAGAAGAGGAAGTTATCGCCGGTGCGGAAGAGAACGTAGACAGCATAGAGTGCGATGACTGCGGTTGCGAGGAAGTATGGGTTGTTTCTAACGATGAGATAGATGAGTGCACAGAGGAGGTATGCCCAGCCGATGAGCCCGAGGATGCCCCACCATCTTGGTTGGATGGGGAGGTCGTCACGACGGTAGATGGTCATGAGGTAGAGGATGGTAATGCCTGCGACGATACGTATGGTGAGGCTGATGACTTTGCCGCGTTTTGTAGAGGTATTGACGTGATGCCACGCGAGGAGGACACAGGTGTATGTGACGAATGACCAGAGGTATGGGAGGATTTTGAGTAGTGTTTCGTTTTCGACGGTGATGAAATGGAATTTGACGGTGGCGGGGCCGGCGACGGTGAGGACGCCGAGCAGGATGAGTGAGAATGAACGTGAGAGGATGTGTGTGAGTAGTTGGAGGATGGAGCCGTTGTTGAGACGTTTGGAAAATGCGAGTGGCATGGACATGCCGACGATGAAGAGGAATGCACCGAAGACGATGTCGGGGAGCATCATGCCGTTGCCGTAGAAATGCTTGAGGAATGGGAAGACGTTGTGCGTGCTGGAGACGTCGTTGACGAAGATCATGAGGAGGATGATGAGGCCACGTGTGACGTCGAGTGAGAGTATGCGTTCGGAAGAGGCTTTGTCAGCAGCGAGGTCTGGAGGCGGGGCGGTTGCTTGTGCGGTGGACATTGGGAAACCTTTCAGGTGCACGTACAGTGCATGATTGGGTAAAAATGAAACTGATAAAACAGGCGACCAGTCAACCCTGTGAGGGAGTTGGAGCGAATGTGGCATGAAGCTGGTGTTGAATGTGATTGATCGTAAACAGTATTGGGCGGCTGCTAAATAATCACCTGGGGGAGTGAGGGGGTGAAGCACATTGCTCGTGAGGGGGTGAAGCACATTGCTCGTGAGGGGTGCATTCTAAGAGAAGGGGGTGGGTTTGATAAGTTAAATGTGGGAGAGGTGGATTTCGCATGAATGGGGAAGGGGTTTAACTGAAAAGCATGACTGGTGAGGGATTTATGATATATTCAGGGTTCAAATAAGATTGATTTATTTCGGGAAGTTGAGATGCCACGTTCAGGTAAGTTGAAGTTAAATTTTTGTCGAGAAGAGGCATGAAGGAGATTTAGTTACGCTGGATTGTCCATCATGTAATGCACATGTGATGTCTCAGTTTTATTATCCGGATACACTCGTGCAGATCGAATTTTGTACAAACTGCAGAGGGTTTTGGCTTGATGCGGATGAGATAAAAGAAATTCGAAATGTACTTCGATATTCAAAGAAAATGGGTAAGCGATCGGACAGGATGAATATAGTAACGGGGAGTGTGATCAAAAAGAGATTGATTGCAGTCGTTGGACGAGTGGTTGGTGCAATGAGGGCTTAGTGATCAAGGGGCTTGTGGTAGGATGATGTCGAGAAGCATAATCAGGAGCAAAATGAATGGCACGGTTTTCTTTTTCATCAGAGCGTAAATGTCCTTCTTGCATGACAACAGATTTGTCAGAGCTTGAGGTGAAGAAGTTGGGTATGAAGATCGATCAGTGTCCTTCATGTAAGGGAATCTGGTTTGATGCTGGGGAATTGGAAGCAGTGTTGGGGCAGGACGATAACTTGAAGGAGCGTAAAGATTCGATGCTCTCAGCTTGTAAGTGTCCAGCGTGTCAGACAAATTCGATGTCGCAGATTACGTATTCTGAAACGATGGTGCATGTTGATGTATGCAAGCGTTGTCATGGTGTTTGGTTGGATGGTGGTGAGTTTGATGAGATAAAAGTTGTTATGAAGCAACGACGTGCAGCGGCTGTACAGAAAAAACAAATTGCATCGCAACCAATGGGTGCGGAATCTCTGGAGCAGAAGGACGCCGCGGCAAATCGGCGTGTTGATGATATTAAAAAGCTGGAATATGGAAGTAATCGAACGAACTTACGGAAGTATCACAGCTATGAAGATGCAGCAGGTTATGATGAGTATACGCCTCCACGAAAGGTGCGCGTGCCTGAACATATGACAGATGAAAGTGATGGTGGGGTGATTCGTAAGCGTGGTTCGGATACGTGCAAAGATGAAAATCCTCGTCGGAGGACAAAGCGTCAAAGGTTCTTTGATGTGTTAGAAGATGTGTTTGAAGGTATGTTTGATATTTTGCACTGAAAACAAAAACACCAGCCAAAATGACTGGTGTTTTTTTATGCATATTTAATAGCGTTAAATGTGTCTATTCGACGTCAACGCCAGAGCGTTTGAGCAGGTCAATAAACATGCCAGTGAAGACGAAGTTGTGTTCGGGGAATTCGAGGCCAGCCATGTTGTGGTCGATATGACTGAACATGATGGAGATTTCCGCGAGTGGTTTAGATTCGCCTGTGTCAGGGTCGATTAGCTCGGTGACGCCTTTGGTTGAAGCGCCGCTCTTGCCGAAGTTTTCCATGGTTGCGATGTGGCGGATTGTGTAGCCAGGTTTTGCAACTGCATGGAAGGTTGCTTTGGTGATCTTGGCGAGCAGAACTTTTTCTTTGAAATCACCAGCGTGGCCGACCATGATGCCGGCGGTTTGAGCCATGCCTTCGATGATCAGTGTGTTGGGCATGATAGGCATTGCAGGGCGATCGTCTGTTGCAGGGAAGTGATCGTGTACAACTTCCTCAGCAGCGGAGACATTCTTGATCGTAACGCAACGCTCACCTTTTTCGATCTCAACGATTCTGTCGATCCAAATCCATCGCATTTGTTCTATTCGACCTTTTAATAAAGCATTGACTGCTATATATAAACCAACAGCAAGACACTTTCATGTCCTGCTGAGGTTATGATTTCTTCAGTGTGCATAAAAGCTAGATTATGCAGCAGCGAGCTTGTTCTCAATGAACTTGCAGACAGCGTCAACGGTGAAGACGTTTGAGAAGTCTTCAACTTTGCGGCTATCGTCGAATTCATCGAGGTTAGCGTGTGGCATACGGCTCTTAAGTTCAGCCATGCCTGCGTCGGTGACTTTGCCATCTTGGACGTAGTTAGCGTCGTTGAGCACGCCGTCAGGGAACAGTTCAGACTGTTCGATCTTGACGTCGAATGCTTTTTCAAGACGGAAAACGATGTCGAGGAAGTCGATTGACTCTGCACCAAGATCGCCAACCAGCGTAGCCTCAGGCGTTACTTCATCATCATCAACGCCCAATGCGTCCTCGAGTACTTCCTGTACTTTTTCGAATACTTCTTCCTGAGTCATAGTCAGTCTCCAATTATCTCTAAGCGTCTGACTTGTACGCCAGCCTTCTGTGTTTATTCGGCCTTGTCCAGCTCAATCAGAGCGAACTTGCCTTTAACTGCCACCTGTCCGTCAACAGTGCCGACGCCGGTGAATTGATAACCTTTGGTTTCGTGGATGTCCTTCAGTGTGACTTCAACTTCAAGTGTTTGACCTGGCTTGACCATGTTGCCGTACTTGATATTGCGAACTTCTTTCACAACCAGCGGCATCGCAGGTTTTGCTTCCTGCTCATCCGCTAACTTGCGGCCAGCTTGAACCAGTGTCTCAAGCATCATCACGCCCGGCAATACAGGAAAGCCTGGGAAGTGGTCCCCAAGGTATTCCTCTGCACTGGTGACGTTCTTGATCGCACGGATCTTCGTCTCATTTTTTTCGATCACCCGATCGATCAGGTCAAAACGCAAGTCTAAATCCTTGTCTATCAGTCAAAATCTCACGATGACAAAATCTGAGCAGGGTGCGAGTATTTCCACTGAGCCAAGACTATTCTAAGTCGATGCCCGTCTGTTGTACGAATTTCGACGGTCACGAATAGCGTCGAGTGGCTGGTGATTCATTTTGAGCCTGTACAATTAACGTGAAATCTGCGCAAAATATGCTCAGGGATGCGAGTTTAGCCACCACTACATAGATTCGCAACATCGCACTACTCCAGATATCATGACACGCATGACTGAAAACGCAATGATACAAGAGCAATTCAACGATTTATCAGAGAAATTCGAGCGGCAGTTTGGCCGCAAACCATCTTTTGCAGCCGTCGCTCCTGGGCGTGTGAATATCATTGGCGAGCATACAGATTACAACGATGGGTTCGTTCTTCCTATGGCTATTGAACGCCAAACCCTTATTGTTGCTGATGTTAGAGATGATAATGAAGTGCGCCTCAGAACGACTGCTTTCGATGATGAAGCAGTTTTTGAACTCAATGATGATCTAAGTAAGGGTGAACCTGGCTGGTCGAACTACCTCCGTGGCCCTCTTGCATATTGTTTTGAAAAAGGCATCAAGCCGAGTGGATTTGATGCACTTTTAGATTCAACTGTCCCCACAGGCGGCGGTTTGTCCTCATCAGCATCACTCGAGGTCGCCATGGCAACACTAGCCGAGGCAATTTCTGGTACGAAACTCGATCCGGTACAAAAAGCACTCCTTTGCCAAAAAGCTGAGCATAATTTCGCAGGCACACCCTGTGGCATCATGGACCAGTTCATCTCAGCCCTCGGCGAGGAAGGTTCAGCCCTCCTGATCGACTGCAGATCTTACCAAACCCGCCAGGTCAAACTAGATGATCCGAATGTCGTTGTCATCATCATCAACTCAAACAAGGCCCATGAACTTTCAGGTGGCGAGTACGCTGAGCGTCGCTCACAGTGTGAAGAAGCAGCCAAAATCCTCGGCGTCAAAGCTTTACGTGATGCAACCCTCGATCAGCTTAAAGCCGCAAAAGATCAGATGGATGATGTCACATTCAAGCGTGCTCATCACATCATTACTGAAAATGATCGTACGGTGAAAGCTGCCGATGCTCTGGATACAGGCAACTACCTTACACTCGGGCCGCTCATGTTTGCTTCACATGAATCCATGAAAAATGACTTCGAGATTACGACTCCCGAACTCGATTTGCTCGTCTCACTTGCTGCAGATATGGCAGAGCTGGGTGTCATCGGTTCACGCATGACTGGCGGTGGTTTTGGCGGCTGCACCGTCACTCTCGCTTATACCCAAAATGCTGAGCGAATCATGGATATTATTTGTTCGAAATACGAACAGCAAACCGGCGTAAAACCAAGCCCATTCATCACAAGACCCGCTCAGGGCGCTCACCAGATACAACTCTGACCCAAAACACAGTACGTATTTCGTTTTATTTAACAAAAAAACAAGCAGTTCGTTAATATACGGGCTGCTTTTCTTATTGCCTCTTATGACTTCCTTGCCGCGGCATTTGAATCTGTACAATTAATACTTATATAATCATGGTCTGATTTCAAAGCCCTTCGCCCCGGCTTCTTCATCCAAACAACAAAGGCGTTTTATCATGAGCCAGGAATCAATAGTTTTTCTTAACGGTGAATACCTCTCTAAATCAGAAGCTTCTTTCCCTGTCGAAGAACGTGGCCTCCTTTTCGCTGAAGGCGTCTACGAAGTCGTTCGCATCTACGCAGGCAAAGACTATGAAATGACCCCTCACCTCGAACGCCTCGAACGTTCACTCAAGAAAACTGATATCGCCAAGCCAGCCGACTTTGATCGCATTCCTGAAATCACAGCTGAACTGGTTAAGAAAAACAATCTTCCTGAATCAACTGTCTACGTTCAGATCACGCGTGGTAAATCACCACGTACCCAACGTGACTACAACGGCCTCGAATCAACACTCTTCCTTATCGTCTATCCTGCCGCTGCATTCAATCCAGCTGCAGCAATGCCAACCATGACTTGTGCATTCGTTGATGATATCCGTTGGGAAATGTGTGACGTTAAGACAGTCATGCTCATGCCAAATATCTCTGCAGGCAACAAAGCTGCTGCAGTTGGCGCTGACGATGCAATCATGCACCGTAATGGCACCGTCACTGAAGCAACTGCTGCAAACGCATTCGCAGTCAAAGGCGGCGAAATCTTCACACACCCAGCCGACAACCACATCCTTCACGGCATCACTCGCGCAACTGTCATCAGTCTCGCAAAAGAACTTGGCTACACCGTCACCGAAAAAGCACTCACAACTGAAGAGTTTGCTGCTGCTGACGAAGTCTTCGTCTCAGGTACAACCAAGCACGTAACCGCGATCACCAAGATCGACGGCAAAGACGTTGGCAATGGTTCATACCCAATCGCTGAAAAACTCCACAAAGCATTTGCTGATCGTGTTGTTGAACTCTGCGAAATCGCTCAAAACGCATAAACAAAAACATAAATTTACGTTAATAAACCCGTCACATCGTGGCGGGTTTTCTTTATGCAATTCTCCACAAATAGTAAACATCCTTTAAAGACGTATTCATACGGTTTAACAGACTGCAACTTCATATCCCATCAATCATTCCACATAAAAACCCCTATTTTTATAGCACATTTAGTAAACCGTTTAAATAGTGATCAATTTACAAACCTCACAAAATTCATACACTTTGCCTTGTGGGATCATAGCTACTGACTCTTATCCTGCCTCGTTTAACGGTTGCGCACCATGACCAAAGTACAAAAAATATTCATCTTTGTGGCCATCTATTTATCATTGGTGTTCGCTATTCAATATGCAGCCGCTCGCGCGATCCCCGACGATGTCACCATGTCTCGTATCGATAACGCCAAGCAGCTGATCGCCATCATGGACTTAAATGCCCATCTCGTGACTCCCGAACAACGTAAACGTCTACTCCAATCCAACGGCGTCTACGAAGATTGGCAAACCGTTGGTATGAGAAAATGAAACGATCAAACTGTTAGATATGTAATTACGAAGTTAGCGGTATTAATTCACTTCGACAAAATTCAGATTGATCAACCGCATCAATAAGCATCGCAATATAACTCGTCGTAATTAATGCTTCATGATCAAGCCCAAGTTTTTTACGAGCTTCATAAATCACTTCATCCGTTTTGCCTTCGATTTCAATAAATTGGCCAATCAAAGGTAGTTCATCAAGCTCTATTAAGCAGCCATAAAACTTCCAGCGCTTGCGCCTTTTTTCAAAACGTAGTACAGCTTCATAACCCAATCCATTGATTAGATGCTCCCCAGAATCTGCATGTTCAATAACCACCTCATTCTCCATTCTGCTCTTTAATTCTCCGCCTTCTCTCGCTCCCTTGTGTGTCATCACAACCTTCTTCGTAATCTCATCACCAGCCTCATTGCAATGCTGTTCAATCCGAATACGTAACCCCTCATCTTTCTGCTTCAACTCACACGTCGGCGTATCAAAATAAGTATTAATTTCAAAGATCTCACAAACAAACTCGCCATCCAGTTTACGCAGCTTCTCTTCAATCGCCTCCCGATCCGTCAGCTTCATCTTCGCTTCAATCTCATGTCCCACATCAATACCTTTCAATGCAATATCAACCTCGCCAGCAGGGCAGGGTTCCACTTCCTACGTCATATCATATCGCCAACCAAATCTCTTATCTTTAACCAACCATCTTCAGCGCCTCAGCAAGCGCTTTCTGTTCATCCGACACCACTTCATCATCAAGCTTCACATCCTCGCTCTTTCCCTCGCCGTGCTGTCCCTTCACATAACCATCAAACAATTTCCCAGCTATCCGCTCAACATCATCCATCAACGCTTCAGGTTTCGGTATCGCGCGTGCTTCAACATACACACCTGCATGCACAATCAAAGTCCCCGACGACATCATCAATGTCAGTGGTGTCGGCAGCCCTGTATACTTCGCAATCTTTCGCAATAACCACATTTCGCGTTTCTTTAAACCAGCCTGTTTACCCACACGATAAAACACCGTCATTGGCTGCGAACGTTCATGTCTCCCCTTCCACCACTGCACAAAACCAATCATGCCAAATGCAAACAACACGATGCCGCCTGCAATCATGATCCATTCTGTCGGGATCATATTCCCCACTTCTTTATTTTTAAATGCTCTGCCGACATCACTCGATTTCGCGCGATTATCAACCACACCGTTCACAACTCTTTGCGCAACTTTACCAGCCGTGCCACCTGAAGCACTCTCAACCTTGGCAAGCAATAACAACATGCTATCCATCATCACGCTTCTCCCTCAGTCATAAACGCTTCGCCCACGCCCGCCTGATCCTCTGTCAGTTCAAGCTCAGCAGTGTCATTCATCATCCGCATTAATTCGTGCACGACACGATTTGCCCTTTCCTGAACGATTTTGCTCGGATCACTCACTGACATTTCCACCACATCCTTCGCCACTTCAACCAGCCCTAATACTTCAACCAGCCAAAGCGCGCTCGTTCGATGCGTCGCGCGTTTATCAATCAGCATACGCTTTAATTCATTCAATGCTTCTTCAGGTTGATTCTGCATCAGTACGCCAATCGCATTCGCTCTCGCGCGATTCGCATCACCTTTCGCAAGCTCCAGTAGCTTCATTAATACTTCAGGTGATTGTGATACCGCAACCGCTTCAACAGCATTTGCTCTCACCCGATCATTCGAATGACTAAGCGCTGATTCGATGATCTTCGCAGCTTCCTGGCTTTCAACTGTCCCCAATGCTTTGATCGCACTCGCACGCACTTGATTATCCATGTGATACGTCAGTTGAATAAGCTTCTGCCCGAAGAACTGACCTTGCCCCAACAAATCAATCATCGATATCGCACGAAGTTTGATCTGTACATTCGCTTTGCGTAATTGCCCCTCAAGATGCACATGGAAGTCAGGTGAAATCTTAATTAATGCTCGCCCTGCAGCCATCCGCTTATTCACATCCATCACATCCCAATGATCCCAAAGCCGTTTGAATCCCAAAGGCCCCAAATGTCTACCCGCCAATACCCTCACACTTTCATGCTGCGAATTCACCAGACTCGCTAAAATCTTTGCAAGTCCCTTATATTTGCAGCTAATCAAATGCCATAACGCAATCCGTGCGATCTGCTCATCATCATCTCCACTGAACATCGCAATCGCATCATGCGCCACTTCTTCCTTATATTCCGTCGCTAGACGAATCAACATTCTTAGACCCATCAACCGCATCATCTTGTCATCCCAACGCGACAACTGCTTCAGATGATCCACCTTCTCTATCCAGCGCATAGGGATCGCATCTAACCATGCAATCAACCCGCGCCTTTGCTTACTTGTCATCCCCTCAGCCGCGCCCCAGCCAGGCCACAACCCTTCGCAGGTTCGCAGTGTTTTTAGCCGTCCGCTTACTTTCTCCATCCGCAGTGCTTCCCAATGATCCAGGCAATCACCAAATCGGCCAATCGCGATCATCGTACGCACACCCTCTAATGCAGCATTAGACAGCGTCCCAACTCCCATTAGTGGCAACGTCGCTCGTCTGACCTCTTCATCCTCAGCCTGTCTCAACAGCCGTTCCATCGGTATCACCGCCGAGTGAGTCCCCACACTCAGTACATGCATCGACTCACGCATCCCCTTGCTGATCAATCCGCACATTGCCACCAGCACACCCGGATGTCGATGCGTGTCAAACAACACCATCGCTTCATCGACCACCTTCACCAAATACGCAGCATCATCCGCTTCAATCGATCCCTCGTCCCCATGCCGACCCACACAATCTTTCGCCAACTCAACAAACACATACGCCGCCGTATCACGCAGCACATCTGTTCCATGTCGCAGTTGTTCTCCAACCAGATAGCTCAGTTTAGTCGCCTTCGCCCGCCTGATAATCTCAAGCACATTCGCAGGCCCATCCGTATTGCGCCTGCTCGCCGCCTGACGCAACGGTGTAAACAATCGGTCCACCATCCCCAAAACCTGCTCACGCACTTCGCCCGGCAACCGGTGATAGTACAAAATCAGTCCCAATACACCTTCACCCTTACGCCGTCTCAATATCGTATGACAGACACCCACCAACTCATCACCACTCGCCGTCCCCAACGACGCAGCCAACGCGCGATCGACAACAACATCGTCGATTCCCACCACAGCTTCCATGATCGCAGCGTTACTCGTCATCCTTGACCCGCCAGACGTCGCCTCTCCCTCCCTCAATACAGCAAACTTCCGTCCAGCGTCATCCTTCCTCAAAATCAACTTCTCATCTGGCGAACCTTGTCCGCCCAATCATCCGTTCACCACCCTCAGCCCCAGCATCATCTCACGCTCAAACCCAATCTTCCCAACACTTGTCTCACCCCTCATTCTCCCCGATCCTCCATTCTGTGACCCATCGGCGTGACTCCCCAATCCTGCCTATCTACTTATTCCGATCCCATGTTATCCCGAATATTCACGTTCATGATTTCGCCATACCGGAAAATTTTTTCACCATCTCCCCATGCGACAATCACAGCATAAGCCCCAGGATAGCCATGCTATAGCTCCCCTCCCTTAACAATCTCCCCTGTTTTATCGGCCACTCAACCCTTCTAAACCCAAAAACAGCCCGAAAAACCGGACCTCCACACAAAAAACCGCACAAAATGACAAAAAAGGGGCTTCTCATGGGAAACCCCATCGCTATAATCACACCCGTAACATGAGTAAGCGTATCAATAAATTCAGGATTTAGCTTACTGTCAGACCTGTCTCTTATTGAGCAACGGAGCCGCAGCAACCGTCAGTTGACCTGCCTGTCAACACTCCACGACGGCCAAGGATTGTAGTTTTTTCCAATCACCGCTTGCGCTTCTTTAAGGCTCAATGAACACTCAGCCTGGCAGCCTAGGCTCTCCGAGTGTTCACACCCGGCCTGATCATTCAAAATTTGGTTCTACAGGATCCCTAACTTTTTATTTAGAGGGTTTTACTATGAGTGCAAGTCCAAAGACTTCAAGCGCACAAGTTTATCGTATGATGCTTTACAATCGCCCAATGCACCCCGAGCTTTTCGATCTCGCAGCTCGCCGCATTGAACGTCATGGCGACTACGAAGTGGAAGCATGGATCACATCCATCGGCCACACCGTACGTTTCCAATACGAAGACCAGGTCATGACTGAACTAGTCGTCGACCGTGGCGATCACCTGCCCGAAAACGGCCTCCTGCACGCCATCCCTTGTGTAGGTGAAAAGGACTACGAACGCGAAGCTGAAGAATCAACCATCGGCTTCATGACGACTGTCCAGACTGAATCGCTCACCGAAAACCTCTTCATGGCTTCACTCCGTGAAATGCAGGACTTCGCGAACGAAACTGGCGCAATATGCCGTGAGTGGACCGCTCACAACGGTATCCCATGCCTCTCAGTCCTCGACACGCAAAAGTACCGCAAGGAATTCCACTTCCAGTCATACCACCTGCTCGGCGGTTGCTGCAATATCCTGCGTACTCAGTCCATCTTCGAAATTAACGAAGAGTTCTAAATCTACAAACAGCTTACACCGCTTCGACGGACGCAATCTCTTTGCATCCACGCCGCGGCCAGAGGAATCCTGTAACCATACCCTCTAAAAGCAAATTTTGAATACCAAATAAGAAAAACGCTGCTCGCAACGGGCAGCGTTTTCTTTTTATCTTATCTCATTTAACTCTCGCCCCTCACTCCGCAAACCGCATTGTCGTCGGCTTCCTCTCAATCAACACCGACTCTTGCTCAAATCGCTCCGCATAATCACTCGCTGCCTTTTTAAGTGCATCCATCACCACTTCCCCTTCATCCTTCCTATATAGTACCGTCACCACATATGACCCCTCTTCAATCACTTCGCCGCTCGATAATCTGTACCGCCCCTCAGCCTTATAGATCGTCATCCCCCCAACGTGAGGCGTCACATACTCATCAATAAATCTTTCAAACGCATCTTCATCCACTTCCCCCTCATTGCCCATATCTCTCCCAAAATATAGATCCACACGATATGCTTCAATCCACCCGTCACCCACCACTTCTCTATCACTAACGCATCCGCTCATCATCCCCATCGTCACCACAACACACATCAATACCGTGTGCCCAATCACACTACCTAACAAACGCTTATTCCCATTCATGTCTATCCCCTGATTAGTCCTTCTCATTCATCACACATTCACGTGGCAACAAAATCGCAAAATCCGTCCCTCTTCCTTCTTCTGCGTGTACCGACAAACTTCCCCCATGCTCTTCTGCAATCCTTCTCGACGTCGGTAACCCCAATCCCGACCCACCTCTTTTTGTTGAAAAATAAGGCTGAAACACTTTCCCAATCACCTCATCACTCATGCCAGGCCCCGTATCAATCACATGAATCACCAACACATCTTCACCTATCTTTTTCTCGTTCTCCGTACGAATGATCAGCTCACTCGCCCCGCCATGATCCTTCCCCCTCTCCTTCGCGTCACTCATTGCCTGTACCGCATTGATCATCAGATTCAAAAGCGCCTGCTTCAGTAACTTCCCATCAGCCGTAATCACGCTGGGGTCTGCGGACAATTGTGTTCTTAAATGTACACCTGCTTCTTCAGCCTGAGGCCCAAAGAAATCCACTAACTCCTCAACTAAAACATGTACGTCCGTCTTCGACGCTTCGAGTTTCATACGCCCCGCAAAACGAAGAAAATCCTCGAGAATATCTTTCAGTCGCTGCGTCTCACGACCAAGCGCACCAAAGACACGCTGTGTTCTCACAATCTTATTTTCAGTCTCCATCCCCTCAGGCAACTCCTTTACAAGGTCATCCAAGTCCTCATGCAAAAGCTGCAGATTCAAACCAATCGTCGAAAGCGGATTCTTGATCTCATGTGCAAGCCCGCTGGTCATCCCACCTAACTCAGCAAGTCGCTCGCTTCTTCTCGATTGTCTCATTAACTCGCGTGTACGCTCATCTGCGCGTCGCGACAACTGCCGAGCAATCACGCCCATTACCAGCACCCCCAGTGCAAATCCGATTGTTAGCCATAACATCAACATCCCACAAGCATACCCGCTCACCCCCACCTCGTCATCCCCATGCCACCGATTCACTCTGAGAGAAATGCTCTTTAAAGTGCATACATTGCTTTGACTTTTTGAAAAAGATCAGCTTCCGTAACAGTTTCATCTAAATCCAATGTATGCAATCCCTCTTCTAATGTCTCCCGCCTGATTCTTTCCGTAAACAATCGATCCCTCTCTAAATAATTGCTAAGGGCTTTGCGAGGATTACTTGTTTTATTTGCAATATCCCATAGCGAGCCTCTGTTTTTAAAAGCTGATTCTCGAAATTTTGGCGTTGGGATTAACCAAATTGCTTGCGATGGCTTTGCTAAATAAGGCACAACATATTTAGGTAACAACCTGAAGCCCTCAACAATAGTTTTCTGTTCTGCAGGAAATGCTAGTAAATCATCAATGATGTATTTGAAACCTTCACCATTAAACCAATGAAACGTTTCTAGCATTTCCTGTGGCGTTCGAGTCACCCAACGTTCATCCATACTCATGCCCATGAAAGCGTGTAGTAGCGGGCAATCTTTCTCGTTACTTCTACGTGCATGCTCTTTCATGACAGCATCTGTTTCGTAAAGATGTAGATTGCTTTCCGCTGCAATCATTTTAGCTACAGTTGATTTCCCTGAACCGCTACCACCTCCGATCCAGAAAACATTTGATAAGAGTTTTTTTACGCTCTTGTTATCCAATGGATACATGATAAATAATCTCGCAGATTCAACTTATTCAAACGATAGCTAGTTAAAAATATGAGATATCTCTTACGTATGACGCCAGTCGGTTTCACTGTTTACTTTATTGTTGTGGGGGTTTGGGAATGCCCCATCAAACGGCCTCGCTTCTGCTGAAACAGTTGCTTTTATATACAAAAAATCTCTGGCTGATATGAGTGCGTCATCTAAAGCAGCCTATAAAAAAAGCTCATCTCGCGATGGCTTCATTTCGTTAATCTTTTCCCAACCCTTTTAATATCATTCTGCTGCTTGAAAAGACAGTATGCGACAGATTGAAACAGACACCACTAATGTGAGTCACATGATCATCATCTTTACGAACTCGAAATACTCGACCGACTTGCAGTCAAATCTCTCAGCCGTAACGACATCATCATGTATAACTCGAGGAATCCCTGTTCGGAGACCCACATCTCGTCAACTTTGACGTTCGGTCCGCTCACGTGGCGGGTGCCTATTTCCACCTGCCGCATACATGCCATATGTTGCGACTATGCATGGGTGGTTGTTGACGATCAAGGCAGCTCATCTTCTCTTGTGAATCATCTAATACATCTGCCATAGATGTATTAAAATTGATACTTCACGCCGTCTAATGGACCGCTGTATCCTGATCGTTGAACGCGATGCTTCGTGGCAATAACGCCTCGCTTCTTAAACTATAAACAGCCTAAGTAACGACATGTCCTTGCCAGTGACCGTTCCTTGATCTCACGACAGCTTTGCCGATTAATACTCGGAACACACCACTGCTTCACACCTTGCAACAAAAACGAGATCCTGAATCATCTGCCTTTGTGGCAACCACGTTATGCTTGATTCGTAAACCAGAACTTGGGATATGCACCACACACCACATGTTCTTGTCTTTTGCTTTGACATAACACCAGTTACAACGCCGCCTCCGGATTCAGCATCCCCCCATCTCCTCCTTCGTAGATGTGCCTACTGTGCAGCTGCTTTTTCTTTCGCACGCTCAACAGTACGTGCTTGGAAGCCTTTGTCAGACTCTACAAGCTCGTAGTCCACCTCTTCGCCATCTTTCAAAGAACGGAAGCCGTCTCCCTGAATCTGACTATAGTGAACAAACACATCCTGACCCTCTGGACCATGGATAAATCCATAACCCTTCTTTGGATCAAACCATTTTACCTGGCCACGAGTTGACATAGTAAAAGTCTCCTCATGAAGGTCACGGAATCTTCATCTGGATATTGACCCTTGAAATGACTAAGTTCGTGCTCACACACCATCAAAACGATTCTGCACTTCTCGCAATATACAAATCTACTCTTTGATTAGATAGGATCTGACCTGCAACTTGCGACCCGCGGAACAACTTAATCCGTACTCTCAAAGCTCAACGCCGAAAATGCTTTACCGTGCCTCAACAAGATGCTGGACTTTGATATGAACCAGCATATCCCCCTAAAAGGGACAATCCCCGCGATCAATAACAGCGGCCGATCGCAATAGCCTGCGTGAACCCACGTTCACGACTTCTCTCGTTTTGACAATATCAATATACCCACTTTGACTCCTAATAGGAAGATATTTTTCACTTTCTTGCTCGATACAAATTTATTACGCACTAACTTAATACCAATACACTAGGCTAATCCATATCCTCTAATGCCTTGTTAGTGCAATTTTTATAAACATCAATACTCACAAACAACATCTAGCACGTGATGAACTTTCGCTTTTTTGCTATATACAGAACATGCTAACCAACACGTTACTTACACACAGTTAACCCATTTGAAATACATATCAAACTACTATTTAATCCTCTGTTCTATGCACCTAAGTAGCGCAGCATCTTTTTATCACTATCTATCAATCTGATGCGCATTAAAAAACTGTGAAGCTCGAAAGCTTCACAGTTTAATTGTCTAATCATCAGTTAGTACTGACTATTCAACGATTAGTCGCGACGTCCGCCGCCACGACGATCACCACCGCGGCCACCGCCGCCACCGCGACGATCACCACCACGACCACCGCCGCCACCGCGACGATCACCGCCATTGTTTTCGCGTGGACCGCTGCTCTTTATTTCTTCTACAATGCCGTCTTCATCAAGAACAGCCTTGCGGCTCAACTTCACGCGTCCCTGCTCATCAATATTGATGACCTTAACACGTACCTCGTCGCCAACCTTCACAACATCCTGAACATTGTCAACATAACCGTTGCTCAGTTCAGAAATGTGGCACAAGCCATCCTGTCCAGGAATTACTTCAATGAATGCACCAAAGTCACGGATGCTTGATACTGTACCGTTATAGTAAGCACCAACCTTAACTTCTTCGCAAAGCTTCTCGATTTCTTCAAGAGCCTTCTCAGCCTTCTCGCCGCCAACTGAACTGACCAAGACAGTACCGTCTTCTTCAATCTCAATTGTCGCGCCGGTATCAGCTTCCAGTGCACGAATAGTCTTGCCACCAGGGCCGATCAGCTTGCCGATCTTATCTGGATGAATCTTAGTTGTAAGTAAGCGTGGAGCGTGGGTTGAAAGTTCACCAACCTCTGGCTGTGCTTCTTCAATCTTCTCAATGATCTGAATACGATTCTTCTTCGCAAGCTCAAAAGTCTTCGCGATCTGTTCCATATTCAAGCCACGAATCTTAAGGTCCAATTGGATCGCCGTGATACCTTCACGAGTACCAGTCACCTTAAAGTCCATGTCGCCGAAGTGGTCTTCTTCGCCCTGAATGTCTGTCAGATAAATATCTTCTTGACCTTCTTCATCAGCTTGGATCAAACCAATACTGATACCACCGATTGGTGCACTCAGAGGTACGCCAGCATTCAACAATGCCAAGCAGCCACCACATGCAGAAGCCATCGAGCTTGAACCATTGGATTCCATAATGTCAGAAACAAGTCTAACTGTGTATGGGAACTCTTCAGGTTCAGGCATCACTGGCATCAAAGCCTTCTGAGCCAGCATACCGTGACCGATTTCACGACGACCTGGACCCATGATGCGCTTCGCTTCGCCAACACTGAATGGAGGGAAGTTATAGTGCAGGTAGAATTTTTCACTGTACTCTTCGCCAAGACCATCAATGATCTGCTCTGCTTTGGTTGTACCCAATACTGCAGTAACCAATGCTTGTGTCTCGCCGCGAGTGAATAGGCCAGAACCGTGAACGCGTGGTAGCAAACCAGTTTCACAATCAATATTACGTAGTTCATCAAACGTACGGCCATCAGTACGTGAACCGCTACGAATAATCACACGTGTGATGTCTTCTTCAAGATCGTGGATCGCGTTCTTCGCCATCTTGAAGTCGCTCTTCCACTTGTTGTAAACACCAACACCCGCATCTTCAGCTGGCTCTGGGAAGTTTTCTTCCAAGAACTTCTTGGTAGCTTCCTTCACTGCTGTTGAGCGGTCAGCTTTGTCGCCTTCAGTTGTCTTCGCAGCACGAAGGTCATCGCCGAACTTAGCAACGATTTCGCGTACTTCATCGCTGATTGATGGTTCAGGAATAATCTTTTCCTTACCACACTTCGCAACAAGCTCGTCGATCATTGCGACGACACCCTTGATGTGGTCATAGCCAAACTCAATTGCTTTGAGCATTTCATCTTCAGGGATTTCGTATGAACCGACTTCGATCATGTTCAGGCCGTCTTTGTGACCGCAGAGAAGCATGTCTAAGTCGCTGTATTCGTCTTGTGCAACCGTTGGCATGATGACGAACTCGTCTTCAACACGACCAACGCGAACGTTACCAACTGGGCCTTGGAAAGGAACTGAACTGATTGACAGTGCAGCACTTGCAGCGATACCAGCTAGAACGTCAGGTTCATTTTGGCCATCGTAAGCGAGGACCCAACACTGGATCTGCACTTCGTCAAAGTAGCCCTTCGGGAAGAGTGGGCGAATTGGACGGTCGATGTTACGCATCGTGAGGATTTCTTTTTGGTTCGGAGCACCTTCACGTTTGCGGAAACCGCCTGGGAATTTACCTGCAGCACTGAGCTTTTCGCGGTAATCGACGGTTAGTGGGAAGAAATCAATACCTTCGCGTGGGTCAGCGTGGACAGCTGTACCGAGAACGACGGTTTCGCCGTATTGGACGAGGACTGCACCGTCAGCTTGCTTGGCGATTTTGCCAGTTTCGATGCTGAGGGTACGACCGCCGATTTCCATTTCTACGCGGTGTTGTGCCATTTTGTCTTTTCCTTGATTTGAAAAATGGGCTTCTGGATTGTCTGTTCGAGGATTTGCTTTTGAAGCCGGGCAGTGAATGATCTTTATGTATTTACTGCGTAATTAGTAGGCGTCATGTGAACGCGAAAAAGACCAGCTACCGAAATCGTATCGGAGCGGCTCGATTGGTTCGTTGCCTTACGCGTGCCTGGACAAAACTGTAAGCAATTGCCTCTTATCAGGTTGCAACAATCTAAGAAGCAGAGGACAGGGGGCTTACCGTACAAACTCAAGAAGTGCCAAAACGCATGAAAAAGCTGCGGAAGGATCTGAAAGCGGTTGTTTTGAGGTGAAAACCGTCAGATCATCTGGTTTTGGACTGATTCGGCCTTAGCTGTGCTTAGCTGAATCGATTCTGTCTATCCCACGAATTCCGGGAATGTCAGCCGCACTGGTAATCTGCGATGTTTGTAACTGATGTTCAGGTAAAGACTTGCACTAGCGTGTCGGGGCCTGAGATCAGATAAGTCAAACGAAGGCAGCCCGGTACGGGTTGTGTGGTACCTACTTCGACCACACGGATTGCCAGAACTCATTCCCAGCCGTAACACGTTTGCCTGTAATGGCTTGTGTTTTCGGATGTCCCTCTTTGCCTTTGAGTTGGATTTTCCAAATCGTTTGGCATTAGGCTGCCGGCGTGGCCGGTTAACCGTGAAGCGGGGGTGTGGGATGAGTTTGTTGGAGAGCGGGTACGGTGAGTCTCCTACCGTCTGCTTCCATGAACAGACCCAACCTATAACATGGTCTGCTCGTACCCACGAGTTATCGACAAGATAAAACTGGGGTAAAGAAAAAAGCCTGCATCAGCGTTAACTACTGCAGGCCTAATGATTTAGCTTATTTACGCAGGCCGAGCTTCTTGATGAGCTCGCGGTATGCGGTGTAATCATTCTTCTCGAGGTAACGGAGAAGACGGTTACGTTTTGAGACCATACCGAGGAGGCCACGGCGTGTTGAGAAGTCGTGTTTGTGTTCACGCATGTGTTCGGTGAGGTTGTTGATTCGTTCAGTGAGAACTGCAACCTGTACCTGTGGTGAACCGGTGTCTTTGTCGCCCTGCTTGTTTTCGTCGATGAGGGCTGATTTTTTTGCTTCTGTAATTGACATATTTGGCTGCCATTTGTGGGTGCATTGCACCGGATGTAAATTCTTGTTAATTGCGAGGTTACCGCATCCTGCTGCAACAATCGCGCCAATTAATCGCCAAAGGAACGAGATAGTGTATCAAGGGGCGAGGTATAAGGCAATTATGAGCCAGAGGTTAGGGGCGATTATAGGTTCGTGGAGGGGGAGGGGAAAAGGCGTGTGTGGTGATGGGTAAATTGGGGGATTGAGGGATGGTCATGATTGCGGTTTTTGTGTTTCGGATTGGTGGGGTTTGAGGTGAGGATGGGGTAGTGTGAGATGGTTTATCGAGCGTGTTTTAGATTGAACCAAATCGTGCGCGCGTTCGCACGATTTGTGAGGACGGCGAACGAAATTTGAAAATTGTTTAGGCGCGCACGAACGCACACGTGAATTCTATGATTTAAGGTAATTGGTTGTGGTGTATGAATTTATAGCGGAAATTGAAAACGGTCAGAAATCGACTGAAAACGGCCAAAGATCGTCAGAAACGGTGAGAAATAGCACGTTTTGGTTAAGAAATTGCGTTATACAGTGGTTGTCCACAACTGAATTTGCGCACAAATGTGCGCGTATAAGAGCTTTCGAGCGCACAAAAGCGGGTTGTGGTGGCGGGTGAGTCACAGTTTCAGTTGGCGGGGCTGGAAGATGTAGTAATGTTGCAGCAACGTTGAAGAAGAATGTATTTGCTTCGAAATGATGAGAGTATAGGAAATGATGTAACTCATCCTGATAATTTCTTCTCGCCTTGCTTCACACTTAGATGTAGTTTTGTATGACATTGGAATTGAACTCAATTATCAGTTTGTTAATGCATTTTATTTTCCGAGGTAAGGGTTATGGAATATACGGTTTTTGTTGATGAATCAGGGACTGAAGGTTTAGACCTTAATTGCAGAGGTAATTCTAGGTTATTCGTTTTATGTGCAATTTTGATACCAACTTCGAGGTTGGCTGATATTCGCTCGCAATTTGAAACAGTTTGTATGAGGCATAGAGGGCAGGCAAAAGAACTAAAATATCAGAATGTGAAGAGAAGCTATCCAAAGCTTAGGCAACTAATTTCGGAGATATCTGAAATTGATTTTATTACTAGATTTTTAGTAGTAGATAAACCTGACGCAATCAAAAAACTGAGAGATGATAAAAGGAAGCCTGTAAATTTTTTAAAAACTCTGCATAGATTGCTCTATGAAGATATTGAAGAGATATGCCCGAATTTATCGATCATGTGTGATCAAGTAAAAAGTGGCACCACTATGCTTGAGTTAAAGGGTTATATAGATTCGATTATGGAAACGACTCTATTTAGACGGTTTGAGTTTCAGTTTGTTCAGAGCGAGCAAGAGCCAGGTATACAGATTTCTGACATTCTGAGCGGTGTTTATAGGGAATATTTAGCTTATGGCTCTGAAACCGAACATGGTCAGGAAATGCGAAGTTGGTTGTCGCCTAGGATTGATGGAAAACGTGATTACCCATACCAATCTAAGCGCTTAGTAGTCGATACAAGTGAGATTGGATCGACAGAGTACGATTTAATGATAGATCATTATGCAATAGAATTAGCGGAGAGTTATTTAGAGGGAAATCAATACGATCAGGACACAAACTATAAAGCATGTGTTTTATTTGTACATAAACTAATTGATGCCTATCAGCAATCAGAAAAAAAATGGGTTTATTTGAGCGACTTGCGTAAAAGTTATGCACTTGCTTTTGGCAAGAATATTACAGAACAACAATATCGATCGGAAGTGATTGGTTCGCTTAGGGATGAAGGCTTGTTGGTTGTGAGTAAAAGTACTGGTGGCTACAAATTACCAACATGTTATAGAGATATGATTGAATACATTAACACAAATAATAAAAGCTTAGTAAAAATGGTTGAGCGAATTGATAAAGCTCGCAGAGGTATTTTGGCTGCAACAGTAAACCAATTAGATATTTTAGATAACGAAGAGTACATTAGGCTGCGGGAATTTGTAGATACGCTCGAAAATTCTAGTTTATCAAGTGTAAGGTGAATGTTTATGCCATGGATCTTCAATGATGTTGGGCGGGTTGGTGATGAGGTTGCGGTTTGTGAGTGAATGGGATGGTTGGGTTGTGGGTTAGCTTGTAGAATGTGAAAGTGAAGTAATTGATTGTCTATTAGATGATTAGCCGGGAGCGAATATGTCGGAATGGATTGCGTTTGGTATTGAATGGACAGCTGCATTGTTTGGGGTGTTGTGTGTGGTATTAACGATCAGACGGAATGTCTGGTGTTGGCCTGCGGGGTTAGTGCAGGTGCTTTTATTTATTTATATTTTTTATAATGCGAAGTTGTATTCGGATTTGTTGTTGCATGTAGTTTATGTGGTGTTGCAGTTTTATGGATGGTGGGCATGGTTGCATGGCGGAGGAGAAGGGAAGCCTTTAGAAATAAGCAGGTTGTCGATGGTTAGTGCTATTGGGTGGGTGTGCGCGGGGTTGTTTGGTGTGTTTGGATTGGGATATGTGATGGATACGTGGACGGATGCATCGTTGGCGTATTGGGATGCTGCGACTACTGTATTAAGTTTGATTGCGACATATTTGCTGGCGAGAAAAGTACTGGAAAACTGGGTGGTTTGGATCAGTGTTGATGTGTTGTGTATAGGGATATATTCATACAAGGGGTTACATGTCACGACGGGTTTGTATTCGATCTTTTTAGTTTTAGCAATAACGGGTTTGATTACATGGGTTCGAACATTGAAAAAAGAAGTGAAGCAAGTCCCAGTCGCGGTATGATTTTGGGCAAGTTTATGCCGCCGCATATGGGGCATAAATACTTGATAGATTTTGGTCGTCATTATGTTGATGAGTTGACGGTGTTGGTTTGTACGCGCGGGTGTGAGGAGATTGATGGTGAAAAGCGGTGGCGATGGATGAATGAAATGTTTGGTGGTGCTGGGGTGAAGTTGGTTCATGTGACGGATGATCTGCCGCAGGTGCCTGAAGATGATGAGCGGTTTTGGGAAATTTGGCGGGGTGTTGTGCTTGAGCATATGCCAGAGGGGACGGATTATGTTTTTGCGTGTGAAGCGTATGGGTATCAGTTAGCTGATGTGTTAGACGCGAAGTATGTGCCAGTGGATCGAGCGCGAGAAATGGTGCCTGTATCAGCGACGATGATCAGAGAAGATCCATTAAGGCATTGGGAGTACTTGCCAGAATGTGTGCGGCCGGAGTATGTGAAACGTGTTTGTTTGTTTGGTCCTGAATCGACAGGTAAGAGTACGCTGGCGGCAGGTTTGGCGAAGCATTTTGAAACGGTGTGTGTTGGTGAGCATGCACGTCCGTTGTTGGATCATAAGGAAGGTGTGTGTGAGGAAGTTGATATTCCCTTGATCGCAAAGGGGCAGCGAACGTCGGAGGATGCGCTGGCTTTGCAAGCAAATCGTTTGTTGATTTGCGATACGGATGCGTTGTTAACATGTGTTTGGAGTGAGAAGTTGTTTGGGGGGTATTCGGATTGGCTGTATGGGTTTG
This sequence comes from Planctomycetota bacterium, assembly GCA_016350165.1. Taxonomy (GTDB): domain Bacteria; phylum Planctomycetota; class Phycisphaerae; order Phycisphaerales; family Phycisphaeraceae; genus Poriferisphaera. The sequence goes on from CP066225.1 coordinate 3,455,828, forward strand.
CAATGGAACGTGAGTATGACCTTTACTTGCTTTTAGATATTGATGTACCTTGGGTGAATGATGGGCAGCGGTATTTGGAAGAAGCGCGTGAAGATTTTATGGTGAGGTGTGTGAGAATGTTAGAGAAGGCGGGGCGGCCTTACCTTAAGGTGAGTGGTGATTGGGGTGAGAGATTTGAGGTTGCGGTACGTGCGTGTGATGAACTGATCGAGTGTCATAGAAGCAAGTATTCACAGCTTTAGATGGGGGCTATGATTTGTAGATGGCTGATTGGAAGAAATGGAATAAAAAACGGTTTTTGATTTGGGGTAGTGGGATGGTTGTGGTGCTAGCTATCTTGTGGTTAGGTGTTGCGATGGGTGGGGTTTGGTTAGTCTCGACGCGTGATGGCATGAAGGTGGTGAGTTGGTTGCGTGGAAAAACGGTGAGTGTGGATGAGAAGGAAGTTTTGCCTGCGATTGATTGGGGGGAGTATGAGAATTTGGAATTAGTGACAGCGGATGGTGAGCTGATTGTGACGACGGTGATTGCACATGATGATGAAGAAAGTGCTATAAAAAAAGGGGTAGATGATCCTGTGGTGCTGTTGATGCATGGGAAGGGAGGGAGCCGGAAGAGTATGTTGAAGGTGGCGGAGTGGTGGTATGAATTGGGGGCGGATGTTGTTTTGATTACGCTACGCGGGCATGGCGATTCTTCGGGTGAATGGTTTGATGGGTATGGGGTAAGGTTAGATGCTGAACGAGCGGTGAGGTTTATTAAGGAGCGATTTGGGGAACGGCCTTTGATATTGCATGGACAGTCGATGGGTGCGGGGGCAGCGATGTATATGGATGAAAAAGTGGCTGAGGGTGTGGATGGGTATGTGTTTGATTGTTTGTATGACGATATGAGGCATGCGATTAGGAATCGGGCGGGGATGTATTTGCCTTGGGGTGTGGAGTGGATGGCTTATGAGACTATATTGGTTGGTGGGAAATTGTGGGGAGGTGAGGTTGGTGAGATGGTTCCTTTGGATTATGTAGAGGGGTTGCCGAGGGATGCGTATGTTGCGTTTGTGCCGGGGAAATACGATGAACATGCGAAGGCAGTGGAATCAGATCGGATGTATGACAAGTTGATGGAGACTGGGATTGCAGGGGAATTAACGGTGCTTAACGGTGGGCATACGACGTTAGAACATGAAGACCCGGAGGGTTATAAAAAAGTGATCGAGCGTGTCTATTCGAAGGTTAGAAGTGAATAGAAGGTTGATCGGTTAAAGATTGGGTAGGCTGTTTCTATATTGGAATGTCGGGTCGAATGTATGAAAGTCACGTGCTGGGTTGATGCGGTTTTAGTTATTTAGAATATTGCAATTTAGCTGGTTTGTAGTAGCGGTGTGGGGGGAATCAAGTGGAAGTAAATCCTGAAAATGTGGGAAATCCGTTGGGGTTTACGTGAGATTGTGGGATTGATTGGTTTTGTAAATGTCAGCTAAGATTGGCTGTATTTGCGTAAGAATACCTTTCGTGTGAGTTGAAGCGTCCTTACTAATTTAACAAAAATAGCTGCATGGGCTGCCATGCGCTGATACATATTTAGGAGAATCCTATGGGATCATGTTACACAGGCACTTGGAACTGTTGCGGTAGGGCGGGGTCAAATCTGAAGAAGAATCGTCTGACTAAGAAGGAAGCAGAGATTATTAAGAAGGCTTCTAAGGCTGAGCTAAAGAAGGTTTCTTCTAAGACACGGTAAAAAGTGATTGTAATTATTGGGGACGTGGATTGAGTGAATAGTGAAATCAAAAGCGGCACGGACGTGAGTCTTTGCCGCTTATTTTATGGTGATGATATGGAGTGAGTCGAAGTAGATTTTGGCGACTAAAGCGGCATATGATTGTATGTTGACGTGATTGTTTTTACTGGAAGGATTGCGGTTTATGGTAACGCAGGATTTTGAACGAAGTGTGTCAGCCTTGAAAGCGATTGAAGTTGCGCGTGAGGAAATTCGTGCACTGGGTTATGCGTACAAAGTGAAGAGATACGGGGATTATATGCCTATATATGAAGTGAATATTGAGCGGGGTGGTGATCGTGTCGTGAGTGGTGTGGGGAAGGGGGGCGAGCCGTTTTGTGAGGCTGGTGCTTATTTTGAGGCGATCGAGCATTTGTATGGCGAGACGATTATACCGATGCCTGAGAAGTTGGTTGTGAAGCATACGCATGAGTTGGCGAAACAGGATGTTGGTGGGAAGAGTTTGCCTTTGGAAATGTTGTTGGAGTTTCCGGATCAGCGCGTGTATTGCACAGCGTTGCATGAGTATGGTGGGGAAGGGCGTGTGATGTATGTGCCGACGTTTTTCTGGTCGCCGAGTTTGTTGATGGATCGGAGGTATGTTTGTGATGATGCGAATGTTGAGTTGTATGAGTACATGTTGAAGTATGCTAGTAATAGTGGTGTTGCATCGGGTATGACGAAAGAAGATGCGGTGTTGCATGGAATCAATGAGGGGATTGAAAGGGATGGGTATGGAACGCTACTGTATCGATATTTTTATTGTGATGAGGTGAGGCCGTTACCGGTGCTGGATAAGGGGTCGTTGTCAAAGGAATTGAAGTATGAAATATTGGATATTGAGCATCACGTTAAGCATGAAGTTGTGTTGATTGATGCAACGACGAATTTGGGTGTGCCTGTGGTTGGTGCTGTGTTTAAAGGGGCGAGGTATGGTGGAGGGCATTGTACGCCGGGGTTTGGGTGTTCGCTGTATCCGGAGATTGCGATTAAGCGAGCGGTGTATGAGGCATTGCAGATTGTGTATGGGACGCAGGCGTATGCCGATGAATATCAGATGATGCATGAGCGAGATTTGGAGCGGATTGATTTTGATGATCGGTTTGCGAAGTGTATGCGATTTGATTTGTCGGTGTATGAGAAGGGTCTTGGCTATGAGATGGTGGATTATGATGATCTTGGTGATCGGAAGGTGAAGTTGGATAAGCCTTATTCGACGATGGAGCAGGTGGCGAGGTTAGTGGGGTTGCTTGAGAAGAAGGGGATGCGAGTTTATGTGCATGAACTGAAGGCACTGGCGCATGGTGCGCATGTGATGTGTACACAGATACCGGGGTTGAGCCTGTTTTTCCTTGCGGCTGGTGGGATGATGGTACCGCCGGAGGGGCGAACGGTGGAAGCCTATTGATGAGTTAGACAGATTGTGAAGATAAAGTGTGTTGTGAGTGTGGGGTAAGAAAAACGCTGAGCCTGGTGGCTCAGCGTGACTCGGGGTATGCGAGAAGAGGGATGTGTTGAGGACTTGTTGAAATTTGTTTTTGTTATGCGGCGACGGTTGTTGGCGAGGCTGATGTTGAAGGTTTGTTGAGTTTTGGTTCGAGTACTTTCTCGATGAGCGTGAAGACACCCAGAGCGATAATGATGAGGGCGATGATGAAGTACCAGGGTGAGATTTGTGTGAGGTCAACGAATGTAATTTTGGTTGTTGATTTGCCAGCGACTTCGGCAGTGACGCCGATCCATTTGAGGAGATTGCTGGAGATGGATGGGTAGACTTCAGCAAAGATGCCGCCGCCGACGATCATGCCGAGGATACCGGGGTAGATGTCACGTGAACCATCACCGATGGCTGCGATACCAGTGCCGGGGCAGAAGCCGAGCATGGCCATGCCGATTCCGAAGATGAGTCCGCCGACGATGTTGGCTGCGAGTGCAGCGGATTTAACGTGCATTGGGAAATCGATGCCGATGGCTCTCATGCCCCATATGCCGACAGCGCCGGTGATGATGGCGGTGAGCATGACTTTGAGGACGGTGTAGTCGCGAAAGAGGAATTGGTTGAGGATGGTATGGTAGCGTGTGACGTGTGCTTTTTGGAGTAGGAAGCCAAAGATAAGGCCTGTTGTGAGACCGGCAATGATCATGAATGGTGTGGTTATACTAAGCATTTGATTAGACTCCTTGTTAGGAGGTTGTTGATAAGTTGAAAACCTGTTGATATGTCTAACTGATGATTAGGTAGCCGCAGGTTTTTTGAGGCCGAACATGAGGAAGGCGGTGATGACGCCTGAACCGAACATTGCGAAGAAGAATGTCCATGAGCCGAGTGCAAGTTGGAGGCCGCCTGATATGCCGTGGCCTGAAGTACATCCACCGGCCATGCGTGCGCCGAAGAGCATGATGACGCCGCCGAGGAAGGCGACTGCGTAGCGTTTGAGTTTTGAAGGGCCAAATCGCTGTTCCCAAAGGGGCGGAACAGATGCTTTATAGGGTTGCTTCGCGAGTTTGGCTGCGATGAATGCACCGATGGGCATTGTGAGGACGAGGAAGAATTGCCAATCGAACATCATCTTTTTCGGTGGGTTGAAGTATTTGCTGTAGTAAGGATTGGCTTCAACGTGTGCAGGTGCGACGACGGCGGTTGCGAGGCCGGCAGTTTTTGCCATGGTTGTGGAGGTACCGATGGCTTTGCCGAAACCTGCGAAGACGATCCAACTGAGAACACCGATGCCGATGCCGACGACGTAGGGGTTCGATCGCTTGCGTAAGATGCTGCTCATGTTTTGCTCCTCGTGTGTTATTTGCTTGATGTGTTTTTGTGTGTGAATCAAAAATTGTTTCTTGATAATGTGAGTATATGATAAAATAATCACATAGTAATACAAGCATACTTTCGGTAATTACGGTAGAATTGCGACAGTAAAAGCGGTTAAAAAGTGATTGATCGGTCGGAGAGGGTGGGTGAATGTCTTCTGGAGCATCGAGAGTTGCGAATAGAAGACGCCCGTGTCTTTAGTAAAATTTTTGTGAAATTGGCAAAAAATGAAGAAGCGAGATCAAAAACGATACGAAAAGCAGGCGGAAATGCTTGCTTCGATTGCGCATCCAATACGTGTGGGGATTGTTGATTATCTAACGAAGGGTGAAGCGTGTGTTGCGGATATTGCGGCACATGTTGATAGTGAGCGATCGAATGTTTCGCGTCATTTGAGTTTGATGTTGAAGAGCGGTGCGCTTGTTTGTCGTAAGGATGGCTTGCAGGTTTACTATTCTTTGTCGACGCCTTGCACTGCGAAGTTTTTAGAATGTGCTAATCGAGTGTTAGAGCATAAGTTTAAAGAAGATGCGAAACTGTATGATTGATTTGCATGAAAAATGAGCAAATAAAAAGGCATGGATTTTAGTCCATGCCTTTTTTAGTTACTGAACAGAGATTTTATTTGCGACGCTTGAGAGCGAGCAGGCCGCCAAGACCGAGCAGTACGAGTGATGCTGGTTCTGGGATAACTTGTGTAACGACGATACCGTCGATGTTGAAGTTGGTTGCTTCACCAGCAATGCCTGCGCCACCCAAAGTGAGTGTTAGTGCTTGTGCTGAATCGTTGCTGACATTGAGTTCCCAAACATGCTTGCCTTTGATTGAGTCGCCACTCTGGCTTGTAATGATAGATGTCGTAGCGGCTGTTGCGGCACCGTCGTCAAGAGCAGCGGTAAGGTCAACTGTCATACCATTGTTGTTCATGAAGAGGTAAACGGTGTAGTCGCCAGCATCAAGATTAACTGTGGTTGCAACGTCAGCGGTCACACTAGAATCATGTGATTTTGCGAATGCAACGCCGAGGCGCCCACTGTCTTCATCACGTTCGACAGCTTCTTCTACGAGTTCGCCTTCACCATTGTCAACGAGTTGGAAGACAGGGCCATCACCATCACTGAAGAACCAGCCAGCGTTATGCTTGGAGAAGTTGGCGCTAGATTTATATGTTGATGGGAGCGGTTTTTTAGCAAAAGACCACCAGCCGTAACCGCGGCTATCGTTGGACTTTGTAATCGTTAGGGTATTTGAGATGATGCCAGCATCTTTTGTGATTGAGAAGTAAGCATCTTCTTGTGCTGGGGGTGAGAATGCAGCATTATCAGGATCAAGCGGAGCGACAGCATCAGTTGTTGCACGCCAGTAACTCCAATCGACAACATCAGGAATAGAGTTCATGTCAGCAGCATCGCCACCGACAACTTCCGTGACGCTTAAATCTTTTGCTAAGAAGTCATTGTCGAGTGTTCCGTTGATTGTGCTTGCAGACAATCCACTTGCGCAAAGCAGACCGGCTGCGGTTAATGTTGCGAGTTTTGTGATATGCATCAATTGTTCCTCCGAGGTGTAAATTAACGAATCTCTCTGTGAAAAATGAAAGTAAATCGGCCGTGTTATAGAAACAGTGGCCACTAATGAGGCGAATTCCATCATTTTGCAGTGATGGAGTAGCTGTGAAGCATGTGAAATGCTTGAACTGAAACAGCTACAGTAGGAGCAAGTGGAATTGCGGAGCGCTCCGAAACTTTTTTAAGTGTAATGCAAAGAATTGTAAAAGCAAGAATTTACTCGCATAAATGTTCGATTTTATGATGCTTTTAGTATGGTCTTAGGTTGTTTGAATGTGGTAGTGGGTAGGGCCTAGTTGGACTCGTGGCTCTAAAATCATGTAAGATAGTAAGATGCGCTGCCACGCGGGGCGGCGATGAACTTGATTTCATATGAAGAATGGCAGTTTATGCGATTCTGATCTGGTTGGTTGGCAACCAATAAGTAAGGTAAATTTGATGCGATTTGAAGACATGGGCTTGATTGAGCCGCTGATGAAGGCGGTGGATAAGAAGGGCTACGAAGCTCCGACAGAGATTCAGCGTGAGGTATTCGCTGACGTCATGGCGGGGAACGATGTTCTCGGAATCGCTCAGACCGGCACTGGTAAGACAGCTGCGTTTGCTTTGCCGATTTTACAGAAGCTCACGCAGAATGCGCCTAAGTTTAAACTGAAACCTGGTGCGAAACCATCCAGACGAGGTGGTGGACGTCGGCGTGATGCGAGTGATGATCGACCCATTCGAGGGTTGGTGATTGTGCCGACACGTGAGCTTGCTGAGCAAGTTGGTGAAAGTTTCCAAGACTACGGCCGATATACCGGCTTGCGTCGCGCGGTGGTTTATGGTGGTGTGAAACAAGGTAGGCAAGTCCAGGCATTACAGCGAGGCGTGGATATTGTAGTTGCGACGCCGGGTCGTTTGTTTGACTTGATGGAGCAGGGGTATGTGAATCTGAAGCATGTAGAGATATGTGTTTTGGATGAAGCGGACCGCATGCTTGATATGGGTTTTCTTCCTGATATCCGAGCGCTTCAAAAAGCATTACCTAAGAAGAATGGTGGTGTTCAGCATCTGATGTTCTCAGCAACACTCCCGAACTCTATCCGTGGGTTAGCTGATTCAATTTTGAATGAACCTGAGTTTATTGAAATTGAGCCAGAGACGATTGCTGCGGAAACCGTGCAACAAGTCCTGTATGAAGTTGAACGAAAAGATAAACCTGCACTGTTACGTCAGCTACTCAGTGAAGATCACCTTAAGCGCGTACTCGTTTTCTGTAGGACGAAACGTAATGCGGATAAGTTGGTACAGCGTCTAGCCAAGTTTAATTTTTCAGCTGAATCTATTCACTCAGACCGTTCACAGGCTGCAAGACAGCGTGCGTTGGATGGTTTTAAGAATGGTGATGTTGACGTTCTGATTGCGACAGATATTGCTGCACGTGGTATTGATGTTCAGGATATTTCGCATGTTGTGAACTACGATTTGCCTGAAGATCCTGAAACGTACATCCACCGTATTGGCCGAACGGGTCGTGCTGGAGCGAATGGTGATGCAATTTCATTTGTTAGTCATGATGATAAAAAATCGCTGCGACAAATTGAACGACTTTTAGGTTGGCACATCCCGATCCGTCAGCATCAATTTGAGAAAGAGGACTTGGCTGAGATCCTTGCACGTGGTGGCAAGAAGAAGGCTGAGCTTAAGAAGAAGAAAGTGAAAACACGTCCGGGCGTTGGCCGTGTAAGTGGTGGTAGTGCTGCCAAGCCAAAGGGTAAAAGTAATCGCAAAGCTGTTTCCAATAAGAAACAAACTAAGCGTACGGTAACTAAGAAAGTTACCAAGAAGAAAGCGACAGTTAAGAAGAACACCGCTCCGAAGAAGAAAGCTGCTCCAAAGAAAAAGGCATCTGCAACGAAGCCTAAGAAAAAGGCGGCTTTCAAGAAGAAGGCTGCTAAAGGCGTTAAAAAGGGTGGGGCAAAGCGTAGCAGCAAGGGTATGCGTAAGAAGGCATCACGTTCAGGTGCTGTCAAGCAGCGTAAAGGTGGCGGCGTCAAGAAAAAACGCAGTTAATAGGTCTTGTACCACAATCAGTAAACCATCAATAGTCACGCAAAAGCGTGGCTATTTTTTATGGACTTTAAACAACCTGAAAAATTGTCACGACAGGGTGTTGAACAAGTTTGAGATTAGTCTATATTGTGTTCACCTTTACCGGGTTACTTGTATTGAGTGTGTAGGGCTATGCGGTCGTATGTATAGCTTTTATCGCTGTTGTTCAATTTGAACAGGTGGCCTTGTGAACCATTTCAAAGCTTGTTTGTGTTCTGCTCGTGTATGGATGCTTTTGATCCTCGCACTACTTTTATCAAACCAACCTTCAATTATTCTTGCCCAATCCACCGGCCCAGCCGTTGACGATAACAATGTGCTCTATGCACAGGATGTTCTTTTCGATGGCAGTGAGGCTCGCCTTGTCAGCGAAGAAGGCTCCGAATTCGTCGGCTACTGGGATGGACTTGAGACTTCAATCTATTGGAATGTTAGAGTCGTCAAAGGTGGTAAAGCAAAAATCATCGTCAAGCAAGGCGTGATCGAAGAAAACGCAGGCAGTGACTATGCGATCATCATCGGTGATCAAACATTCAATGCAAAAACAGTAGGCACTGAAAAGTGGACCTCACTTATTGATGTGTCTGTTGGTGATGTTGAGCTAAAAGCAGGTGACACAATCACCGTACGTGTAAAGCCTGTTAAGCATGCGAAGCCAAACCTGTTTATGTGTTTGGGGTCAGTGCGTTTTGATGGTGATGTCATCGTTGAACTGCTCGGTGAAGATGTTGATTTTGCACCAGTCCAAAGCGGTAAAGCTGGTTACGCACAAGTAGATGTGAGCGTGTATTATCCTGCAGCGATTACCGATCACGATCAGTATCAATCACTCATGATGCTTGAGCCACTGACGATCAATCGTCCAATCTATAATAAGCCGAGTTTCGCACCTCGCTTCGAACAAAACGAAACGCGTTATCGTGCAATCATTGATATTCCTGAAGGCGCAAATGTGTATGGCGGCGGAGAAGTCTATGGAGGACTTGAAAGAACTAACGTCGAAACTCGCTTCTGGAATTCAGACAATTTTGCATACGTACGTGATCGTGGCAGGCGTCTTTATCAAACCCATCCTTGGATGATGGTTGTTCGTAAAGACGGTACATCCTTTGGCATTATTGCCGATACAACTTGGCGTGGCAAAGTTCAAACCACAAACAAAACCATTACCTATACTTTCGATGGTGAGCCGTTTCGCGTCGTCATCCTTGAAGGTGATACGCCGCAACAAGTTGTGCAGAAACTCGCTGATTTAACAGGTAAAATGAAGCTCCCACCTAAGTGGGCGCTTGGTTATCAGCAATGCCGTTGGTCATACGAGCCAGATTCGCGTGTGAAGGAAATCGCAGATGAATTTCGCAAGCGTAAGTTGCCTTGTGATGTGATTTGGATGGACATCGACTACATGGACGGCTTCCGAGTCTTCACTTTCGATGGCACAAAATTCCCCAACCCTAAAGAGCTGAATACCTACCTCAACGATCGCGGTTTCAAAGGTGTTTGGATGATCGATCCCGGCGTTAAAGTTGATGACGAAACCGGTTACAAAGTTTATGAGTCCGGCAACGAAATCGATGCATGGGTTAAAGATAAAGATGGTAATACATATGTCGGCAACGTTTGGCCCGGTGCATGTGTTTTCCCAGACTACTCACGCAGCGATGTACGCAAGTGGTGGGCAGGTCTTTACAAAGATTACATGGCTACCGGCATCAGTGGTGTTTGGAACGATATGAATGAACCTGCTGTTTTCGACGGCCCTGACTGGACCATGCCGATGACCAATCAGCACGCAGGTGACCACAACATCAAGCCCGGTACACATCGTCAGTACCACAACGTTTATGGCTTCCTCATGGTTCAAGCCAGTTACCAAGGCATCATGGAAGCCAACCCAGACAAACGTCCATTCCTTCTCACACGCTCAAACTATCTCGGCGGCCAACGTTACGCCGCAACATGGACTGGCGATAACAAGTCATCATCAGCTCACATGAAAATGTCAGTACCCATGACATTAACACTTGGCCTATCAGGTCAACCATTCAATGGCCCCGACCTTGGTGGTTTTTCTGAAACACTTGAAGGTGAACTCTGGTCACAATGGATCGGCTTCGGCACACTTTTCCCATTCGTGCGTGGCCACGCAATCAAAGGCAGCAACGACAAAGAGCCTTGGGCTTTCGGCGAAGAAATCGAAGACATCTCACGTGTCGCACTCGAACGCCGTTACCGTCTTATGCCTTACTTCTACACAGTCTTCGAAGAATCCAGTCGTAACGGCCTCCCAGTCATGCGACCAATCTTCATGGCTGACCCAACCGACCTCGATCTTCGTAACGAAGAAAAAGCCTTCCTTGTTGGCAAAGATTTACTCGTAATCCCACGTTGGGCAGAGGATGTGAAACTCCCGCAAGACACTTGGGAAAGCGTTTCACTTGTTGGCGAAGAGATTGACGACGAACCATATCAAGCCGACATCAAAATCCGCGGCGGCGCTATCGTCCCTGTTGGCAAAGTCGTTCAAAACACAACCGAAAACTCATTCGACCCACTCACTCTCATGATCGCACTCGACGACAACGGCCAAGCCACTGGCACCCTTTATGAAGATGCTGAAGACGGTTTTGCCTATCAAAATGGTGAATTCCTTCGTACCACATACCACGCTCAGCTCGACCCACTCAGCAACAAAGTCACCGTTCGCATCATCGAACAGCTCGGCAATTGGCAGCCAGCCGATCACGCCGTCGTCATCGAACTCTGGAAAGATGGCACCCCTACAGGCACACAAATCAAATCCGAGCAACTCCTCAAAACCCCTGAAGGCGTTAGCTTCTACCTCGAACAGGTACCTGCCACCGTCAATTAACGCAAGATAAACCCCCACTTGTTTAAATTTTGCTGAAAAAGAACCAGCCGCTCGAATGCTTTGGTATTCGAGCGGCATATCGTGATATATTGAGGCCCATGAACAAAGACCAGGTAAAAGTCGATCGATACGCAAAGTCACGTGACGCCTACACGTGGGCATGTGAAGTCATGCCCGGCGGCGTCAACTCGCCTGTACGTGCTTTCAAATCTGTCAACACAGAGCAGGGCGACATCGTCCCCGTCACCGTCAAGTCAGGCAAAGGTGCATACGTCACCGACATCGACGGCAACAACTACATCGACTACATCCTCTCATACGGCCCCCTCATCCTCGGCCACACCCCCGAGTCCGTCTCAGCAGCCATGTCCAAAGTCATGCGCTCAGGCTGGACCTTCGGCATGCCTACTGAACTCGAAACACAACTCGCTCAACTGGTCACAGACGTCGTACCAAGCATTGACATCGTCCGCTTCGTTAACTCAGGCACCGAAGCAGTCATGTCAGCGATTCGCCTCGCACGCGCCGCAACCAGTCGCAACAAAGTCATCAAATGCACCGGCTGCTACCACGGCCACTCGGACTCACTCCTCGTTCAAGCAGGCTCCGGCGCGACAACCCTCGGCGTCCCCTCATCGCCCGGCGTCCCCGAATCCATCACACAAAACACCATCCTCATCCCATTCAACGACCTCGAAGCCCTCGACTCAGTCCTCAAAGAACAAAGCGAAGAAATCGCCTGTTTCGTCATCGAACCCATCGCAGGCAACATGGGCTGCATCCCACCAAAAGAAGATTACCTCGAAGTCGTTCGCGAACTCTGCGACCGTCACGGCGTCCTCCTCATCTTCGACGAAGTCATGACCGGCTTCCGCGTTGACCTCGGTTGCGCACAAAAACGCTTCGGCGTCATGCCCGATCTCACATGCCTCGGCAAAGTCGTCGGCGGTGGACTCCCATGTGCAGCCTACGGCGGACGCGAAGACCTCATGCGGCAAGTCGCTCCAGACGGCCCTGTCTACCAAGCCGGCACACTCTCCGGCAATCCACTCGCCATGGCAGCAGGTCTCGCCACCCTCGAAGCACTTCGTGACACCGACGCCTACGGCATCCTCGAAACAAACACAGCCAAACTCCAGGAAGGCCTCGAAAAAGCCGCATCTGACGCCGGTGTATCCATTTACACCACGCGCGTCGGCTCCATGTTCGGCCTCTTCTTCTCAGACACACCAGTCCTCAACTACCAAGACGCCACCAACTGCCGTACCGACCACTACGCAATTTTCTTCCAAACTATGCTCGAACAAGGCATTATGCTCGCACCAAGCGCCTTCGAAACTTGGTTCACCTCCACGCAACACGACGAAACCGTCATCAGCAAAACCATCGAAGCTGCCTCCATCGCATTCCAGAAGATCGCAGAAGCTGAATAAGTTCCCCACCTAAATCCACAATCTACCAAGTGTCAGAAGCCCTTTTTGCCTCACAAAAATCGGCTCCTGACACTTTTTTTCGTCCTTTTTGCCCCTCGCCTCACCTCGGGTACAATGTTCCTTCTAAGCGGTGCAATGCCGCAATTTATAACCCCAATTTTTCTCCACGAATCGGAGAGAAGGGAACAACAATGAGCACATTTCGTATTTTGGCAGCTGACAAGCTCGCCCAAGAAGGCCTCGACTACATCACCAAACAAGACGACTGTGAACTGGTCAACAAGCCAGGTCTCACAGAAGAAGAATATGCAGAACTGATTCAGGACTGTGACGCCATGATCGTCCGCTCCGGCATCAAGGTCACTGCAAAAATCCTCGAAAACCCCGGCAAGCTCAAAGTCATCGCTCGTGCAGGCGTAGGCGTCGACAACATCGACCTCGCAGCCGCCACCGAGAAAGGCATCCTTGTCGTTAACACCGCTGCCGCATCAACCATCACAACAGCCGAACACGCGTTCGCGCTCATGATGTCTCTCATGCGTAACATCGGCCCAGCCTACAAAGGCATGACCGAAGGCAAGTGGGATCGCAACAAGTACACCGGCCGCCAACTCATGGGCAAGACCCTCGGCGTCGTCGGCTTCGGTCGCATCGGTCAAACCATGGCAGAACGCGCTCTCGCCTTCGGCATGGACGTTGTTGCATACGACCCATTCATCAATGCTGAAACCATGATGGATGGCCGCGTCAAGATGTTCAACAACTTCGAAGACATCCTCCCACTCATCGACATCATCTCATTCCACGTTCCTTTGAACGATGCAACACGTGGCATCCTCTCAGCTAAAACATACCCCAAGTGCAAAGACGGCCTCTACGTCGTTAATGCTGCACGTGGCGGCGTCGTCGATGAAGCTGACCTGCTCGAAGCACTCGAGTCTGGCAAAGTTGCCGCAGCTGCAATGGACGTCTTCTCATCTGAACCACCAGCCGCTGATGATCCACTACGCAACCACCCACGCGTCCTCATCACACCTCACCTCGGCGCTTCAACCAAAGAAGCACAACAAGCCGTCTCAGTTGACGCTGCAGACAACTGCATGACCTACCTTCGTGGTGATGGCATCGTCGGTGCAGTCAACGCAGGCAACCTCAAGATCAACCTCAGCCCAGTTCAAGAGAAGTACGTTGACCTCTCAAATCGCATGGCCAAACTGCTCAGCCCAATGATTACGCGTGGCATCGCAGAAGTCACCATCGAACTCGCAGGCAAGTCTCTCGCTGCAGGCCAATCAATGATCGAGCGTACCGCTCTCGTCGGCCTCTTCGAGCATCACCTCACCGACCCAGTTAACATCATCAACGTTAATCAAGTCGCTGAAGCACGTGGTATCAAGGTTAAAACTATCACTTGTGATGATGACAAAGCTTCTGGCCTCACAATCGAAGTCACCGGTCCAGCCGGCGCTGTCGATGACGAAACCAATGCTGAAGACAAGACCCGCCGCATCGTTGGCCGCGTCTATGACGACCTCAAGCCACGTATCGTCGAGATCAACGGCTACCACATGGACATGATCCCAGAAGGCCCAATGATCCTTCTCCTCAACAACGACAAGCCCGGCATGATCGGCCTCGTCGGCTCAACCTTCGGCAGCGAAAACGTCAACATCGCTGACATGACCATCTCACGTCGTGGCGAAACCGCCATGATGGTTCTCAAAGTCGACAGCGAACCAACCGCTGCTCAACTCGAAACCATCAAGACTAAAGATGGCATCCTGAAAACTGCCGCTGTCCAACTCGAAAATGCCTAATCACTGATTAGACATCAAAATAAAAACTAAAAAACTCTGTGGCTTCATGTCACAGAGTTTTTTACATACATATATCAATCAACCAACGATACGCTTAAGTGAAACAACTCAACAATAGCCGGCGAGCCACGCTCGCCGTGCTCACGACCTCATCCCTCTGCCTCTCATTCATTTCTCAAACCAACGACACGTTTCAGTGAAACATCTCACCTCAAAAAACAACCAATACATTTCCTATAACTCAAGTAGTCAGCGATCCTTGATCGCCGGAAGCTCTCACCCCTCATACCTCACTCATCGCCCAATTCAAAAACTAAAATACCATTTTTCCTGCAACAATCCCCACCCCATCACGTCTACCTAATAGACCACCGCACGCAGGAGCAATCTCATGCCGCAACAACCAGCCACACAACTCAAACCCTATTGCCCCCCATCTCGTCCAGCCCCAGTCTCCTTCATCCGCTTCATCCTCTTCTCCCTCATTCGCCCCCTCAAAACCGCTCACCTCGCAGAGCACACCAAACTCCTCCCTTTCATCCTCCGCATTCTCATCGCCCTCACACTCGCCATTTCCATCCTTTACCTCCTCAGCTACTTTGAACACCCACACGAACTCCAATCCATCTACACCATTAAAAGCAAAACCATAACCCCCTTCACTCTCTTTGCAGGCTCAATCATCTCACTCACCTTCCTCGCCATCACAACCTTCATCACCATCCCTCGTCTCACCACACCCACCTCCTCCATCTACCAAGCAGCAATACCAACCTTCAAACGCCTCCTCGCATTGCTCCCCAACATCATCCTCATCCTCTGCCTCATCAACATCCTCCGCATCCCCTTCTACACCTCAGCCAACAACTACTGGATTAAACAAAACAGATTCAATCCCCAGCCTCAAATTGGTATGAGTGCTGATTCCTGGGTTGATAAGCAGCAACTTTATCTTGAAGAACTTGACCAGTGGCAACAACAAGACGCAAAAAATTGGCACGCTGCTCCCTTCCTCACCCGCTACGTCGGCATCTACCAAACATTCCAAAACACAACCCTCTACCTCTACCCAACCCTCCTCGTCCTCTTCGCCATCCGCAAACCCCGCATCGGCTCATCCTCCCCTTACCCACGCAAATGCCCAAACTGCAACTACCTCCTTTACCCAATCCAACATAAGTATGCAACAACTCAAGTAGCCGCGGACCTACGGGCCGCGGAAGCCTCAGAGCTCCTAACCTCACAACTCAGAACTCGACATCACTCATCTAATCCAATCAATGAAGTCTCTCAACCATGCCCCGAATGTGGCCACGCCCCTAACCAATCTCCACTACTAAAACCCAACCTCTTCACATACCTCTACCTCCCTATCCGTAGCCCAAAACAATTCGCAAAACACATCCACCCCAACAACACCAACCCACATCATCACAATCTTTTTATCACTTCAACCACCCTCGCATTTATCCTCGCATTCATCATCTTCACCTTACGCTACACCTTCGGCACCTCCGTCCTCTCAGGCATGTCTTTCGATGAACCCGGCTCCTCCCCCTTTTCGCTTCGCGCTGATTGGAAAGGCATCACACAACGCGCACTCTCAACCCTCCCAATCTACCTCCTCATCCTCACTCTTTTCCCCTTCATCCAATCAACCTACCACCGCCTTCGCTTCAAAACCCACACGACCTTCACCGTTGTAAAAACCCTCAATGACCTCACACCCTTAGCGACCATTTTCTTCACCATCGCCCTCAGCCTGCAATATTTCTTCAGCACACGAATCGGCAATCTATTCCTCGAGCACACACTTCCATTTATTTTCTACAACAGTATGAGTTACAAAACCTACCACCTCATCATCAACACATCACTCATCACCCTCCCAACCTTAGCCCTCTTCATCATCTACCACCGCACCCTAAAATACCTTCGCCAATAACAATACTGTAACCAACTAACCAACACACGATACGTTCTAGTGAAACAATAGTGACATTCAAATTTCCAACTAGACGATACGCTTTAGTGAAAGGACTAACCGCTCACCCCTCAAACCAAAACATCGACGCATCCCCTCAACCCGCCGCCCCATCTTAAGCTCAATTCTTTGCTCAAAACCTCAATGGCCGGTCCGGCCCCATAGAGGACACCGCAATTTATGACTCTTAAAACACTCCCCACAGCAAAAGCCATACCAAATCAACATCAAAACAAAACGCGCGCACAAACACGCAATCACCTAAAAAAAGCGCGCCATTCTTTAACCACTTCTAACCAAACCTAACCCATTGCGCGCCGTTTCTGCTCATTCTTGACCCATTTCGACCTATTTCCATCTACGGGTAAATCATCAAAATCAAAAAAACGCGCGCACAAAAGCGCATCAAACTTTCAATTTCCCCTTCATTTTTAGCTCTTTTTTACTCATTCCGCATCATTTCAACTAAAAACCATCAATTCCCATATCAAAACTCAATTTTAAACCCATCATTTTCACACCTTCCAAAAACCAACTTTCAATCAAAACGTGCGCACAAAGTCGCAAACCATAGGGTGATTCACAACCACCGCTCGGGAGATCAACACATGAAACCAACCCCACAACACGAATAATGTTTGTAGACCGCCAATCCCGACAGGAGCCCATACATGTCAAACACAAACACGACCAAGAGCACAAACAATAACCCATCACCATCAAACAGCATCACACGTCGCACCGCACTCACCACCATGACCGCAACTCTCGCCACAACCCCACTCCTCATCAATACCGCAAAATCATTCGCACAATCCACGATCCCTGCAACACCTTTATCACCATCAAAACCCGTCGACACACTACAAGGTGCAGGTTTCTATCGCTTCAACCTTGGCACCATGCAATGCGCCATCATTTCCGACGGCCAAAACATGATGCCACCCTCAACCTTCGCGCAAAACATCCCCAAAACCCAAATCGATCAAGTCCTTCACGAAAACTTCCTGAACAACAACGAAGTGCCAACACAGATCAACACCATGCTCTGCTGCGATGAAGGCATCAACATTCTCATTGATACAGGGCTCGGCCTCGACAGCGGGCCCGGCAACGGACTCACCGTTCCACACCTCGAACGCATGGGACTTAAACCCGAAGACATCGGCATCGTTGTCATCACGCATATGCACGGCGATCACATCGGCGGGCTCTTTGATCACAACGGGCAAAAAACATTCTCCAATGCGGAACTTGTGATTTCACAACAAGCCTTTGATTACTGGTCAAAAGCAAAGCCCGGCACGGGTGATGCGCGAATGCAAGGACTCATCACCGGCGCACAAGAAGTACTAGAAAAATACAAAGATAATCTCCGTACAGTCGTCGGCGATGATGAAGTTGTTCAAGGCATGAAAGTCGTTCCGTTATTCGGGCATACGCCCGGCCATATCGGTTTGCAAATTGCACGTGGTAACGATCAGCTGTTTTATATCGCGGACACGGTTCACATGGTTTACATGCAAATGCCACACCCTGATTGGCAGGTTGCGTTTGATATGAATAAAGAACAAGCAGTCATGACGCGCAAACGTGTGTTTGCGCTTGCCGCTGAGGAACGATTACTTGTTGCTGGTTCGCATATCCCATTCCCCGCGCTCGGCCACGTTCGCAAACAAGCCCCCGCGTATATGTGGCAACCGATCATCTGGATCTGGAATCCAACTGTGGAGTGATCGCAATTTTTACAGTTTTTATAGTACTTTTATTCTTCTGATTCAGATTCGGCTGTGACTTGTTTGATGTATTGATTGAGTTCCTGAAGACTTTTAAACTCGCCGTGCTCGACGAGCAATTGATTCGCCTGTTTGGTCAGATCTATCTTTTTTTCGTCCGCATTTTTGATTTGTTCATTACTTAATCTGATGAAGTAAACGTTTTCGATGATGAGTTCGCCGTCCAGAATTTCGGGCATGTGCATGTAGGTCATTGCATATTCCGGGGCAGGGCGGAGGATAACTTCGCCGCGTGTACCTTGTGCTTCAGGTGGTAGTCGGAAAAGATCACGGTTTTTCCAAACCCATCGTCCGGTGCCGGGTTGTCTGTTTGGATGTCGCCACGCATTATCTTCACAGTAATCAGAAAAACTTCGTTTGATGACGCGCAGTATGTCGTGTCCATTTTTGAGTTTACGTATGTATTTGTCTTGTGGGTATTCGATGCCATTAAGTCGAAGAATGATCTGATAACAGAAAGGCCCATCAAGATTTTCGCTCAATGAAATGATCGCGAAGTTGTCTGGCGAATTCCAGTAATTATTCCTCTCATTTGTGTCGCCTGTCACGACAAAGTTCACGAAGTATTGTTCATTTTTTTTAATTGAATATTGATCGTTGTATCTGTTTCCATGCCATTGATCGAGTTCGTGGACAGGTTGATGACGTATGGTTTGTGGTGCAAGTGGAGCGCGAGGGCTTTCCTGCATTATTAAATCCGTAAGTTTCATGCTGCTGACAGGGCGGAGGCTGTTTTGCAGGTGTGCGCGTTTCGTTTCGTCAGTGAGTAACTTTGCTTTGGCATTGTTTTTAACAAATTGAATTTTGTAGGGGCCGCTGGTGAATTTTGTGTTGAAGCCGAGAACGGATTTGTGAGGTGTGACGGTGATATCGAAATCGAATGTGATTTCATGTTCGCCATATCCGTGTTCTTCAAATATCTCTGAAATGTTCTTATCTTTTTGCATTTGAATGCGGTAGTGTGCACCACCGCCTGCACCACCAGCACTCATCCAATTGAGTGCTGTCCCAGCTTCTTTGCCATCAATACGGACGGTTGCCCAAACTTGATTTGTGTTGTCATAAAGTGTGTGTGTGCCTTTGTATTCACTGTCGAGGCCACGAACAGTTCGGCCTTCGGGTACAAAATCGTGTACCCAGATTTGCATGTCGTTCCATGATTCAGGGGAGACGACAGTTGGCATGCTGAGCCACCAGTGTGTGCGGATAGCTAACGCCCATTGTTCTTTTTGTTTTTTGTTGAGATTGCCTGCGAGGAATTGATCCATGATGATGGTTCCCCATTTATCTTGCCAGGGGATGGAGGGATCATTTGCGAAGTGCAGGAGTGTGTCAATGAGTTCTGGAATGTCTTGTTTGTTGAAAGTTTTATTGTTGATGCGTTTGATTAGCTCAGCGTGGGCTGCATCGAAGTTTGGACTATAGACAGGATTCTTGATTTCCTGGACTAATAGTGTGTTAGATTTTTTTGATTGCCAATCGATGTCGGATTTGTAAAGGAGGACTGGGGTGATTGAAAAGAAGAGGCAGAAGAAGCCTATGTATTTCATTTGTGAGTAGTACTTACGGTTACCGATGATGGCGGGTTGGCATGTGTCTTCAGCCCATTCTTTTTGTCCGACGGCTGTGCCACATTCAGGACAGGTTTTGCCTTTAAGTTCAGATACTGTGGTTTCAGTGATGTTGCTGCCGGTGAGATCATAGCGACATTTACCACAGGTTGGGTGTTTGTCGATGCGCCAGCCGCGGTATCCGAAGAAGGTGAGGATGAGGCCGAGGAAGAGGAGGCCGAGGATGATGTATTTTGCGAGATAAAAAAGCATGCGTACGGATTCCCAGAATGAAATATGAACGCGAATTGACTGATCGTTATTGGGAATAGTGTAGCAAAATGCTTCTATTTAAGGGAGAAGGTGATGTGAAGATATGAGAAGAGAAGGGGAGTATAAAAAAAGCATTTGGCGGTTACTGCGAGTGGCTGCTCGTAGGAAGTCGTTGTTGTCAGTCAGGTCGCTGCGGATCGTATCAGATTTACTTTCCCGAAAGCCCAGATTTTTCGTCATACGTTGCTAATGATCTTTTACGCTTGAACGTTAGCGAGACGTATGTGTTATTGCAGCGATGAACAGTTACAACGCAGTAACCGGCACAAATGCATAGCATGATAAGTTGAATCAATTTTGTTTCTTGCATTGATTGCACGCAAAACTGTGAGGGGCTTGTTCCGAGTAAGCCCGCCAAGTTGGGCAATGTTGATTGCCTCCTTTGGTTGTTGTAAAGCCACGAGTCGCGCCGCTGATAAACAAGTATCTTTGACCTTGTGAAACGTAACCGAGCATTTCACCCTGCTGGAGGTAGGTCGGTGCGGCTTGCTGTGCGGTTGGCTTGAAGTTTTGATTAAAGTAAGTAATCACTAACATAACGATAATTAATGTAAGTGAATACTTATTTTATGTCAACGCTTTGTTTGTGATTTGGGGCGAAAAAGATAAATATCGTGATGTAAGTATTTGTTAGTAAATTAGATAGGTTTTTTAAGATTTTTGAGTTTTTTGTTGATTGTGGGAGAAGGGTGTGCGGTTTTGGTTAAGAAAAATCATCTTTGGACGTTCTCTGGGCTGATGAAAATGAATATGAAAAGGACAATCTCTCGAAGCGTGTTGTGGATCATGGCTGTTGGTATTGGGTTGCTGCTTGTGTTGCCTGCGTGGGGGCAGGAAGAGGAGCAGATGTGGGCACGGTGGCGAGAGAAGATGAGTGATCATATTGAGAAGGTTGGTGGGAGTGTGACTTGGGATGTGATGTATGCTCAGGATGTAGGATTGGATGAGCCTTTGAAAGAGGGTGTGAAAGATAGACGATCATTGGATGTCTATTCAACGGATAGTACTGAGTTACAACCTGTGATGTTGTATGTGCATGGCGGTGGTTGGAAGCGTGGTGATAAACGAGCTGTTGGGGCGAAGGCAGGTTATTTTGTTGAAAATGGTTGGGTGTTTGTGAGTGTTAACTATCGTCTTTTGCCAGATGGTCAATTCCCGAAGAATGCACAGGATGTTGCTGACGCTGTTGTATGGGCACGCGATGCGATTGAAGCGTATGGTGGTGATCCAGAGCAGATTTATTTGATGGGACATTCAGCGGGTGCGCATCTTGCTTCGGTTGTGGGGACGCATGATAAGTTGTTGGGTAAACGTGAACAGGACCTGTCTGCGATCAAGGGTGTTGTTTCGATTGATACAGCAGTGTTAGATTTACCACGTTTGGTAGAGAAGGATGGTGGGGTTTTGTATCAGAAGATATTTGGCGATGATCCGGAGGTTTGGAAGACGGTGTCGCCGATTAGTTATGTTGAGAAGGACAAGGATATTCCAGCGTTTTTGTTAGTCGTTGCAGGTGATCATGCGGTCAAGCTGGATCAGGCTGATAACTTTGGTGGCGCATTGCAGGCGGCTGGTGTTGATGTCTGGATTCTGGAAGCAGACGATCAGACGCATTCATCGGTGAACCGTCAAATTGGTGATGATGGGCATTATGTGACACAGCAGATCATGGCGTTTTTGGATTTGGTGAAGGCTAGTGATTTTGATGATGAGATTGTGACGACGATTGCGGAGAGTGCGGCTGAAGAAGAAGTGAAGACTGTTGATGAAGTGGTTGAAGAGATGGTTGATGAGGTTGTTGCTGAAGCTATTACTGAATTGAATGATGAGATTGAGGTTGAAACTGAAGCGGTGAGTGAGCCGACTGAAGTGGCAGCAGAGGTTGAAGAGCAGGCTGAGGTAAAGGAAGAAGTTGCTGAGAAAACAGCGGAAATGAAGGAAGAAAAAACAGACTCACCTAAGGAAGATGAGTCTGAGAAGATTGCTGAGATTATGTTTGATTAATCGTCTAACTTGAGATTAGTCGCGTTTACGGCGGCTGGTGAGAAGTGGTACGAGACCAACTGAGAGTAGCATGAAGGAGGTTGGTTCTGGTAGTGGGACGATTGTGTCAAAGAAGGCGAGCGCGAATGATTCGCCGAGGTCTGTGTAGTAGTCTTGTGAGCGGTTGAGTGAGAACATGGTTTCAAATGTCATGTCGAATTCGGCGTCGAGGAAAGATTCGGCAAAGTTTGTTGTGTACCAGTTTGTGCCGGTGGAGTTGAGTGCAGCGATTTGAGGTTCGCGATCTTTGAGTGAGAGCCAGAATGGATCGTTGTGATTGTCTTTGTAGTAGGGGATGTAGCCGAAGTCGGTCTGTGTGCCTGTTGGGATGGTTGAGTGGAAGTCAATGAAGTAGTCGATGTCAGCGTCGGTGTCAGCGATCATTGCATCGGCAGTGGTTTTGATATCTTTGTGATCTTGATAAAGAGCTGGATGCCAGAGACGGTTGGGGTCTTCGTCAACGTTTTCGACGGTTGTGCGGTTGTTGCCAGCATAACGGCCGTCGGGGTTGAGCATTGGGTAGACATAGAAGTCGGCGTGCTGGCGAAGTTTTTTCATGCGTGGGTCATCGGAGACGAGCATGTTGATCATGCCTTCGAGTGTGTGGTTGCCGAGCACTTCGTTTGCATGGAGGCCTGAAGTGAGTGCGATTTTCTTTTTAGGTTTTGTCGAGTTGGTGTCAGTGATTTGGTAGCCGAAGAGGTTCTTGGGTGTGACGACACGGCCGAGGTCATCGACGCCGCCTGGTGATTGGCCGATGACGAGATTTGAGTTGGCGGATTTGGTAGGTTTGACGTATGGGTTGCCAACTAGTGAGGCGACGTGAGAGGAAGCTTTGCCGTAGGAGTAGGGGAATGAGTAGGCGACGTAGACATCGTTTTGCGTGAAGTTTGTGTTGTTTGAGAATTTGTAGCCGCCTTCATAGTCGAGGCCGTTGTTGTCGAAGTAGTGCCAATTTTCCTGATCGTATGAGTAGATCATTTTGTGATTGGTGAGACGTGAGGAGCCGCCAGCAAAGTCGTCGGAGATCCAGAACTGAGGGTTCTGGTTGACGATGTTAGAGGTTTTGAAGTAGAGCCAACGCCAATCATTGCCGTAGTAATTGGTACGGCCACGTAACATGATGTCGCCTGAGACGGAGGAGACGAAGGATTGGGATGCTTTGAGTGAAGCGTGATCAAAGCTGGCGTCGAGTTGGATTTGCGCGTCGACGTTTTGTGTCAGGAAGAAGGAAGAGCATGCAGCAAAAGCGATTGCTGACAGAAAGTGGGTCTCTCTCATGGTGGAACTCCATTGGGTAAACGATGCACGATGTAGGAGCATGATGCATTCGTCGGAACTAAAGCTGTCACTCAATTACCCAATGGTCAATTCATTCTAACGAGAGAAGTTGTTACACAACAGTAAATTGCCCCAAGAATTCATATCTATTTGTAGGTAGATGCGGCAAATCCCAGCGGTCGGGATGATGAGCGGTCAATAAGATCAACTATGAGAATGAAAAAGTTAAGATGGGTGGTTGCAGTATCATTGTTAGGTTTGGCTGCGTTATTTGTGGGGTGTGAATCACAGCCATTGGATCAGGAATATGTGCTTCGTGATGGGTATTACTATTACGATGGTTGGTATTGGTATGGAGATGACTGGTGGCCATATCCGCCTGAGCCGGACCATCATGAGATCCCAGCATATCCAATTCGGCCAGCGCCGGTTGTGCCAGCGACGCCGTTGGAGCCGCCTGTGAGTAATGCTGCACCGGAAGAACCATATGGGCCGGGGAATGTGATGGAAGAGGAACCGTTGATGCCAGCGGAGCCGTTTGGTGGGGGAGGTGGAGAGCCAGCGAGTGTGCCTGAAACGGGGTTATCGCCTGCTGGGCATCGATGATGTGAGATAAAAAATGGGTAAAAGAAAAGCGGGGCACGTAAATGTGTCCCGCTTTGTTCTAATCGATGATTAGTTATTGTTATGGGTTAGTTTAATAGAACGGAGCTGGAGGAGCTTCGTCAGGTTCACCCATAGGGCCCATGTTTTGGCCGCCCATCATTTGCTGCTGAGCCATGAAGGATTTAGCAGTGTTGACGAGGAAAGTGATGTTGTCGGTTGGGAATGTACCCGTAGCGAGCAGTGAGTCGCCCTCGATGGTCATGCCGGCAGCGATTGGTGAGAGGTTAGCAGGAATCTGAATAGCAGGCATGCCGAACATTGGGATGAACATGTTGCCCATTTCAGCGATGCCGCCGAGGTTGACGAACATGTCAGCAGATGAGTTAGCTGGGATGCTGTTTGCACGTGCCTGAGAAACCAGAGGTTGTGTGCCGATACCAGTGTTGGCTTCGGTAGCTTTGATCGCTTCTGTGAGTTGCGCCTGATCAAGTGTCGTGGTTTGGATGAGGTATTCACCCTTCGCAGCGACGTAGCCGTTGAAACCCTGAGCAAACATCATTGCCATTGGATTTTGCTGAGCCATTTCAGGTGGGAAGTTCATGGTCATGGAGTACTGTGCAACCTGAGCACCGTCGAGTTCGAGTGCATCAGGGGTCCATGTTGTATCAAAGGTCATGACTGCAGCGTCATCGCCCAGTTCTTCACCAGCTTTGCCAAGTGCTTCTATGTAGTTTCTGAATGCACCCATCATGTTCTGAGCGTCTTTGCCCTTGGTGATGGTGAGCTGATTGATGAAGTTACCTGACATGAGAGCCATTTGGTCTGGAACGTACATGACAGTTGCTTGACCTTCACTCGCGTCGAGCAGTGGTCCAATTTTTTCGTAAGTTGCTGCCATGGTCGGATCGGAATCCTTCATGATGTCAGCAAGTTTCTCAATCATGAGATTCATGTTGAGCGTTTTGAAGTCGAAAGCTGATGCGACGATGTAGTTCTTCGCAGGGAGCTTATCGAGCAATGCCGCCACGGAGCTCTTGCCACCAGGCAGCCATTTTGAAAGTTCTGAATCTGGCTTGTAACCAACAGCTTTTGCGAAGTTGATGCCGTTGTCATTGAGGTTAGCCATGATAGCTGCACCGTTGACATCTTTTTCGACAACAGTAAGCCATTCTTCGATGAGCTTCACACCCATTTGCATCTGTTGCTTCTGAGCGGGGTCCTGAGCAATCATTGGGTTGTTCAGAGCCATGTTCATCTGCATGGTCATCATTGGGCCGAAGGTTTCAGCGATTACTGGTGCATCGACATAGAACATCGCGTCAGCTTTATCGAGATAAGACTCGCCAGCTTTGCCGATGTTTGCGATGTATTTTTCTGAAGCATTACCTGCTTTGTAGTTCTCAATCGCTACACGTGAAGGTGAGAGAACAGCATAGTTGCCGACCTGCTTCGCGAATGTATCGTTCGTGTCTTGCAGTGACAATGAAGTGATGCCGTTACCATCGCCGCCGAGTGCTTCAGCGAATGCAGCATAGTCGTTGACAGGGACAAGCCAGTAGGTCTGATTATCGTTTGGGCCATTCTCATCGATGCCGACAGCGAAGAGCATTGCTCCGTTGTCGTTGATGCCAGCTTCAATGCCTGTGGCTGCTTTGAACTGAGCTAGCACATCAGTCATCTCAGGTGACATCTCTGCGATGCCAGTGGTCTGTGCCATTTTTGCAATCTTGCTGTTTACGTCAGCCAGATTTGATACCACAACAAACATTTGGCTGTCAGCTGGTACCTGATCCAGCACCTTCGGCGAAATCTCAGCCTGTGCTGTTGTCGCACAAAGCACCATCGCCGCTGCAAGCAATGCCTGCCTTGATTTCGGTAACATACTCTTGAGCATTATGTGACTCCTTGTTTCAATCCTGATCATGTACCCTCACATCAAATGATTGGCACATTTTACTTCGTTATAATTATGACGCTTCCACACCCAAATAATTTACCTATAGCGCCATTTTTTAAAATAAATCCGGTTTTTTTACCCATTCCCCTCTCTTAACTCCCATACATTCGCCCAAAACCGCTGTATCACTCATATCTTTACGTTTGCTCCCGCCCTCGCAACCCAATATATTCGCTCCCCTAACCTCATCGCGGCTAAAATATGTGCGGGTTTAACCATATATGGGAACTAAACAGTCAAAAAGCAATAAAAAAGTGCTGGTCGCTATGTCCGGTGGTGTCGATTCTTCCGTCGTTGCAGCCTTACTCAAGTCTGAAGGCTACGAAGTCGTCGGTTGTTTCATGCGCCTTGGCTCTGATGACTCCGCCGAAGCTGCAGATGGATATGATAACCTGACTAACGCGTCTTGTGACCCAAAAAAAATAAAATTAGGTCATCAAGGTTGCTGTTCTCTCAATGATGCTTCCGACGCTCGTCTGGTCGCTGCAATGCTTGATATTCCCTTCTATGTCCTCAACTTTAAGCAGGATTTTGGCCGGGTCATCGACTACTTCGTCACCGAATACAACGCAGGCCGCACCCCCAACCCATGTGTTCGCTGCAACGATTGGCTCAAGTTCGGCAAGCTCCACGCTTACGCCAAGTCCATCGACGCTGATTACATCGCATCAGGCCACTACGCACGAGTCGATCGTTCAGGCCCCAATCCACGCCTCCTGCGTGGTCTCGATCACAACAAAGATCAGTCCTACGTTCTCTTCGGCTCAGGTCGCGAGCAACTCTCTCAAATGCTCCTTCCCATCGGCGAACTTGAAAAACCAGCCGTCCGCCAAATCGCTGACGACTACAATCTCCCCGTTTTCAACAAGCCAGACTCACAAGAGATCTGCTTTGTTCCAGACAACGACTACGCCAACCTCGTTAAACGTCGTACACCCGAACAGTTCACCGAAGGCAGCATCGTCGATACCCAAGGTAACGTTGTCGGTACACATGAAGGGCATCAGCACTTCACCATCGGCCAACGTCGTGGCATCGGCGTCGCGCTCGGTTATCCAATCTACGTCACCCACCGTGACCCCGAAGGCAACACCATCACCGTCGGCCAAAAGCCTGATCTTCTCGCACAAGCACTTCAAGCCGATCAAGTGAATTGGCTATCCCCCCCCAATGAGATCGATTCACTTACAGATGATGATGGTTGGATTAAGTGTGAAGCCAAGATTCGCTACAATTCCCCTCCCAAATCAGCGAAATGTAAATTGGTCGGGCAGAGTGATTCTCAAATTTTAGAAGTACGTTTTGATGATCCGCAAGAAGCGATCACGCCAGGCCAAGCTGTTGTTTGTTACGCAGACGACCTCGTCCTTGGCGGCGGCTGGATCACCAAAGCCATCGACTAATCATCGGATAGACTGCATAATCAGGATTTAGAGTTGACATGATTTGTTGAAGAACATGCCATGGATTATTGTCACACTTTGTCCTTTAATCCGAGTGTACCAGAAGATATACTGAATTGATGCCAATAGTCAGCCTTGTAATCTTCATTCTCGGCTTTGCATTTCTCGCCATCGGTGCAACCCTCTTAACCTTCGGTCTCTCTTCATATTGCTTTAACTCAATATGGAATACCGTTGCTCAACATTCCAAAATCCCGATACGTGGCAAAGGCATCCTGATCGGAAGTTTTATTCTTTTTCTTGGCTTTGTCGCATTGGCAATCTCTGCTCTACTTAACATTTAATCACATCATTTCAGCAATTTATCCCTTTTTTCATAGTCCCTAGACCACAATCCCATCACCCCGTAAACTACTCTCATGCCTACAACCCTCATCCCACAACTTAAAACCCTCCTCACCATCACCGGCATCCGCACCATCTACGATGCTCCCATCGGTGAGATGACCTGGTACAAAACCGGCGGCCGCGCATCCGCCCTATGCTATCCCTCCTCAGAATTCGAACTCTATTCACTGATTAGTCTCGCCAACACCAACAACATCCCCCTCTACATCCTCGGCTCCGGCGCCAACCTCCTTGTCCTTAATCAAGGCGTGCCCGGTATCGTCATCTCACTCGACTCACCAAACTGGAAAGAATACTCAGTCAGCGAAAACACCCTCACCGTCAAGGCTGGTTACGACCTGATGAAGCTCATTCACGAAGCATCCAAGCGCGGATTAGCAGGCCTCGAACCGCTTGCAGGTATCCCCGCTTCCGTCGGCGGTGCGATCCGCATGAACGCCGGTGGCGCCTTCGGCGAAATCGGCACTCACGTCACACGTGTCCGCACCATGTCCGTTGATGGCCAAATCACAAACCTCACCAAAGATCAGCTCCAATTCAACTACCGTTCAACCAACATCACCGATCCCTTCATCCTCGAAGTTGATTTTGAACTCGAACAAGCTGACCCAACCGAGTTGCGTGCCAAAGTCAAAGAGATTTTCGATTACAAAAAGAACTCTCAGCCCATGGCCGACCGCTCCGCTGGTTGCACATTCAAAAACCCAGTCGAAAAACCAGCCGGTATGCTCATCGACGAGTCGGGTCTTAAAGGCTACCGAATTGGTACGGCTGAAGTGTCCACCATTCACGCTAACTTCATTGCTGTCGATCGTGAGGACCCAAACGCCGATGACGTTGCAGCACTCATCGAGCATGTTCAAAAAACCGTTCTCGATAAGACCGGCATCACACTCCAACGTGAAGTCGTCATATGGCCACAATGATTAAACTGCGTATTATCGAACCCTTCTCTCTTGTGATCCATTTCTATACTTTCCCACCATCAGCGACCGATATCCAAATTTAGTGGGGTCCAGTCTGTTGTTGCTTCATAATCGTTTTTTCGATTGTGTATATAGATCAGTCGAACTTTTGTTCGCCTTTTCTATCTCGTTAATCAGTATGTTGCGTGATTATTTTTACAGGTTAACGAGATACATACGATGTGATGTGTATTAAAAACGTATGTGTTGTTTTGCACCGTGATGAAAATTCTTTTTAGAGAATTTGCATCGATTCACAGGTATTGCTACGGTTGTTTACAGCCTGGTTGTATCTTCTAATCAACCGCTGCAATACAAAATTCGGTACTGACAACAAGCGTTGCCAAACGTTATGTCATTGGACTAACAATCGATTAGATTGTCTTGTCTAATGTCTTCGCAAATAGTTTGATGACGCATGCAGGAGCTGTATCCATGGATTTGGACGTCGTCTTCCTCTCTCGTCTTCAGTTCGCTTTGACGATCATGTTTCACTACCTCTTCCCGCCACTCACCATCGGGCTCGGCGGCCTCATTGTCATCTACGAAACACTCTACCTCACTAAAAAAGATACCGCATGGAAGTCCGCAAACGTCTTTTGGATCAAACTCTTTGCAGTCACATTCGCTGTCGGCGTCGCAACCGGCATCGTCATGGAATTCGAGTTCGGCACCAACTGGGCGAACTACTCCAGATTCGTCGGCGACGTCTTCGGCTCCGCTCTTGCCGCTGAAGGCATCTTCGCATTCTTCCTTGAATCAGGTTTCCTCGCTGTTCTCGTCTTCGGACGTGATCGCGTCGGCAAAAAGTTCTACTACTTCTCAACATGGATGGTCTTCATCGGGTCCGTCTTCTCATCCGTCTGGATCGTCATCGCAAACTCCTGGCAACAAACTCCACGAGGTTCACTCGTCCAACAAATGACCAATCCCAGCACCGGCGAACCTTGGTTCATCGATGGTGCGCCTCAAATGCGTGCCCAAATGCAAAATTTCTGGGAAGTCGTCTTCAACCCATCAACCATCGATCGCATCACACACGTCTGGGCTGGATGCGCAGTCACAGGCGGCTTTTTCGTCCTCTCCATCTGTGCATGGTATATCCTCCGCAAGAAGCACATGGACTTTTCAAAACGCTGCTTCAAGGTCGCACTCGTCTTTACCTTCCTCGGCGTCCTCGCATCCGCAGTCACAGGTGACTCAAACGCACGCATGGTTGCTGAGCAGCAACCAGCAAAACTTGCTGCTTTTGAAGGTCATTACGAAACCGGCGACGGCCCAACCGCACTTCATCTCTTCGGTATACCCAACGACAAAACCAAAACTGTCGATTACTCAATCGAAATTCCCGGCATGCTTTCATTCCTCGTATACCGAGAGTTTCCACCTAAAACCCCAGTCATCGGCCTCGACCAATTCCATCCCGACGACATACCACCAACACAAATTCCATTCCAAGCCTTCCATATCATGGTTGCCCTCGGTTTTGCCATGCTCGGCCTCACCATCATCGGATTCTTCTTCTGGTGGCGTGGCTCACTCTTCAAACAGCGTTGGCTCATGTACCTCTTCGTTATTGGTATCCTCGGCGCCATTGCCGCCAATGAACTCGGCTGGGTTACCGCCGAAGTTGGACGTCAACCTTGGATCGTCTACCCCCCAATGCAGAAAACTACGGATGGTGAAATCCTCCGCAACGCTGACGGTATCATTCAGTTCCAACAGGCAGAATGGCCAACCTTGGAAGGCGGAGCAGTCCTCAAACCAGCCGGTCTTCGTACGCGTGATGGTCATTCCCAAGCCGTCGTACAAAGCCAGGTTCTTTTTTCAATCATCATGTTCGGCCTCATCTACACGCTCCTCTTCTTCGTCTGGATCTACGTCCTTAACGAAAAGATACGCAAAGGCCCAGCCCCCGTTGGCGAAGCAGTCACACCACCCGAAGGCTTCATCAGAACTGCAGGCGAACATGCCCACGATTCAATGACCTCACTCCGTGAACAAGCTCAAGACCCAAGCAAACTCCCCGGCACCTCACCGATACCTAAAAAACCTGACAAACCCTCCGACACACCCGACGCCTATCACGGCATCTCAAAAATCCTTCGTATGTTCATCGAAAAATTCAAAAAGTAAATCCCCTCCTCATAATCTCAATCACACACCACCCTCAACACATTCACATGCTCACAACCTCATCTCCGCATACCCCCCCCTTCCACGTACCACAACCACTCAGCCTCAATACGCAAAATTTCAGGGAGACAAACGAAACAACAACAAATAACATCCTATTTATAGGATATATAAATGACATTTGATCTTAATTTACTGTGGTTTTTGTTAATCGGCGTACTCATGACCGGTTACGCAATCCTCGACGGTTTCGACCTCGGCGTCGGCATCTTGCACCTCACCGTCCGCGATGATACTAATCGACGACTGCAACTCAACTCGATTGGCCCGCTTTGGGATGGAAATGAGGTTTGGTTAGTAACTTTTGGTGGAGCATTATTTGCTGCATTTCCCGAGACCTATGCTACTATCTTTGAAACCTTCTATATACCTTTCATGCTTTTGCTTTTTGCCCTTATTTTTAGGGCGGTTTCGATTGAATTTCGCAGTAAACAAAAGTACTCAATTTGGCGCGGATTTTGGGATGTTTGCTTCTGTTTTGCGTCCACACTTGCGACGTTTTTGTTTGGTGTTGCGGTTGGTGTGAGTATGATCGGGATTCCGTTAAATGAGCGGTTTTTGTTTATGGGGAATATCTTTCATTTGCTGCATCCTTATGCTCTTTGTGTTGGGGTTTTGGCGGTGGCTGTGTTTGCGATGCACGGGGCGATTTATCTTTACCTTAAGACTGAAGGGGAGTTACAGAAACATGCGCGGCGGAACTTTTGGCGGATGTTCTATTTCTTCCTTGTGATGTATCTGGTTGTGACGGTTTATACGCTGATTGCGGTGCCGCGGGCGATTGATAACTTCACGAACTATCCTTGGTTATGGATTGTGGTGATTTTGAATGTTTTGGCGGTGGCGAATATACCGCGAGCGATGTATTTGGGACGCCCGTTGTATGCGTTTATCAGTAGTTGCTGCACGATTGCTGCGTTCGTATTTCTTTTTAGTACAGCACTTTATCCGAATTTGGTGACGAGTAGTGTGAATGAGGCGACGAACAGTTTGAATATTTATAATGCGGCTTCGACGCCGCTGACGTTGACGATTATGACGGTGATTGCAGTGATTGGTATGCCGATTGTGTTGCTGTACACGGCGATTGTGTATTGGACATTTAGAGGTAAAGTGGTTCTTGATGAACACAGTTACTAAATCGTCATTTTCGTGTGATAAAAATGTTGAATGAATTGAACAAACTGTGCGCATCTGCGCACAGTTTGTTTTTTGTTTTGGGATGCGCGCGGGCGCATGATTTTGCGTTGTGAAGTGCGTGTATGCGGCGGATGAATTTTGTGCGCGCGGGAAATTCGGGCGCGCAAAAAAGCGTATTCTGAGTGCGCGCACGAAAAAAACAGATTGCGTGCATATTGCTTGTAAGTACTGGCAATCAATGTGATTGCGCGTGCGCGCTTTTGGTGTTGCAGAATTGAGAAAATAGCGAGTTTTGGCTTATAAATGGTCAGAAACGTGAAGAAACGGGTTGGAATTGGTTAGAAATCACGAGTTTTGAGGCGCTTTTCGGGAATCGGCGGTTGAGAATCTTACAGAACATGCGCGCGTGTTGTGTGTGAATGTGATTTATATTCATAGACATAGAGGTTACTAATACTGAGATTTGTGGAAGTGATTGGAACTGCTGGCGAGTTTGATCGTCTATATTGTGGATGGGTTGTTGGCTGGGATGTGGGATTGGGCGAAAATGAAATGAAATATGAATTACGGTGAGGCAATGATGGTGTATCAACAGTTTGTTCGATGGATGTGTGTTGCGGTTCTGTTTTTGGTTTGTGGTGCTGTTGGGGCGGATGATGGGGGGAGAAGTCAAAACGTTTTTGATATGGAGACGGTGACGTTTGATGAAATGGCGGATCGGATTGATTTGCATTTGGATGATTATTGCTGGTACTTGAAGCAGAAGCGGAAGTGGGAGCGAGAGCATGAGGGTGAGTTTGAGGATGAACTTGCGAGATTGAAGGAGAAGCATGATCGCGGGGAGATGACGGATGAAGATGAGTTGCGGCGATACAAGAAATTGGTTGGGCAGGAATTGCGCGAGTGGGTTGTTGGTTTGGATGAGATTTTGGAAGAGGTTTATGAAATGCCCATGATTGATTTAGAGGGAATGGGTGGTGAGGAAGGGGTTGATCGTGTTGTTGAGGTGATTAATCGGATTCGGTTCCGTGTGAAGGCAAAGGCGACGGGGGAAGATGTTGATAGGCTGAATATTTATGTTGGGGATGAGTATTTGTTTGTGCATGATGCAGCAGTTGCGGCGGAGAAGCTTCGGAAGAAGATACGGCTGGGGAATGGTGTTGCGTTTGAAACGATGGTTGAGCGGTTTACCAAATGGTTAGAGGGGTATACGGAATATGGTGAGAGGAAGCGAAAGTTACATGAAAAATATCCAGATACGCACTTCAATTTTGCACTTTATGAAGTGATTGATTTGAAATTGGATTTGGCGTTTGAGATGGATCGTGATGTGTTGATTGAGCAGGGGGCAGGGGAGGTGATGACGGGGATGTTGAAGTTAGTGAGTGAATGGGAAGAGGAGATGCCTTGGGAGGTGGGTGAACTGTGTATGAAGATGGAGAAGGTGCTTTTTAAGGTCGGAGATGAAGCGTCTAAGCGCGAGTTAGCTTGGTGGGTTGATCGCGATGAATATGATGTGTTTGATCGTATGAGAGATTGGTTTGGTGGAGGTGTCAGTGTTATTGGTGGAGATCATTGGCGAGAGATGGTGGATGATGAAAGGTATCAAAGTGAAGTTGCAGCGGGGCAAGTTGCGTACAAGGAGATGAAGGATTTGATCTGGGGACGAAGAGATGACGAGCTTGATGTTGAGTTGAAGGCGGAGTGGGAGAAGACAGATGGGGGAGGACAGTTGCATACGCTGATTCGTATTAAGAATAAGTGTGATCATGCTGTGAACATTAAAGGGTATTGGATGCACGAATTTTTGCGGCTATATATGACGAGTGAGGATGGTGAACGTTTGCTGTTGGGGCAATTGAATCAGGAAGTGGATTTTATGAAAGCTGGGGTTCTTGAGGTGGGTGAGTCTGAGGATGTGGAGATGGTGTTTGAGCTAAAGTAAGTAGTTCTTGATGATGGTGTGAAGGCAAAGCGATTTGAGGTGTTGGGGGAAGTGTATGGCGAGGATGTGAAAGGCGTTTTATTGAATGGAAGGGGGAAGTATCGTGTTTATGGGATGCTGAACAATCCTTATTTTTTGGGTAAGGAAATGGCGAAGCAAGAGTATGGTGATGAGAGGTGGGTGAGTTGGACGGTGAGTGAGCCTGTGGTTGTTGAGATTGATTGGTGATGTTTGATGTTGGATGAGCTGTAAATGTTTGGCGAGGTTTAAATGATGCTGCAAAAGATTGTTTGGTGGATGAGTGTTGCGAGTTTGTGTTTGGTGTGTGGTGTTGTTACGGCTGAGGAGACGATGAGGGAATTGATGGATGTGGTTGAAGGGGATATGGCGGGGCTTATTGAGAAGATTGATGAGAAGGTTTACCAGGAAGATGAGCGAGATGAGATTAGTCAGTTGGAAGATTTTTCGCTGACGTGGTTGGTTGAGAGGTTATATGAACGGTTGGATGATGAAGGTGGGTTGGATGATGCGATAGAGGAGAAGATGTATGGTTGGCTTGCGGTGTTGGATGAGCGGTCTTTGAGGTTGGTTGCGTCGGTGTCTTATTTGCCGTTTGATGTTGAGGATATTTTGCTGAGATATGGGAGCGAGGATGCGAAAGCGTTTGTGTATGAGCGTATGGATGATGATGTGTATCCGATGCTTGGGCGGCTGGTGAATTATGCGGAAGAGGAATTTGATCGGGAAGTTTTTCGAGCAGATTCGGTTGAAGGGGAGGATGGGTTAGGGTTGTATTTTGTAACGAGGCGGGATGTGAGTGAACGATACAAGCGGTTTCGCGAGAAGTTGTTTGCGCATCAGGATGAGTCGCTTAAGGTGAAGGTAAGTGGTGAGTTTAAAGGGGAAGGTAAGACGCGTGAGTTTAATGTGAAGGTTGAGGTGGTTAATGAGGGAGATGAAGTTGTTTTGATTAACCGCGTGCATCGGAATTTTGAAATGCACTTGTTTTTTGAGGATATGAATGGTGAGTTGATGTTGCAGAAGCGTTCGTATGGGATTGGATGTTCGTTTATTCCGGGGTTTGAGTGGGTTGGACAGGGCGAGACAATTGCGTATGAGCGTCGATACCATGTGAGTGATGGTAAGCTGCGAGAGATGTTGGCGACGGATATGTTTGCGCCCTGGCAGTATTTGGTGCAGCGAAAACAGTATCGGGTGTATGCGGTGGTGAGGCAGTTTGGTTTGAAGCGGTTGTCGCATTTGAAGTTGGATGTGCCTGGGAAGTATGAGGGGAAGGGGTTGGAAGATGCATGGATTGGTTGGGCGGTGAGTGAGCCTGTGGTGGTGAAGTGGGATGGGGGGGATGACGTGGATGCGGATTGATTGTGGGGGTTTGGTGTTGATTGGACAGGGGAGGGATAGTCATGATGTGGGTTGGGAGGAGTAGGCGGCCGATAATTGGGGGGTATGTGGTGGGGGTGTGGAGGTTGCTGAGCGTTGTGGAAGTGAGAATCGCGGTTTGAGGGTGATGAGTGGGGATTGGTTGTGCGTAAATTGGTGTGAATGGGGAGATATGTATAGAATTCGGACAAAATCATCGGTTGAACGAATTTCGTATGTTCAGTTGAGGATTGATCTGGCGGCGTAAATGTACGGGCACTTCGGTGTCATGGGGTGAGGGAAGGTAAATTAGTTATGTGCTAAAAATCGCGTCTGTAAGGGGGATCGTACAGGCCGATGCGGCTATAACTGCTGGGGAATGGTTGTGGAATAGGGGCAGGAGTAGGGTGCAAAGGTAGTGAGGCGTGGGGATGTAATGTGAATCAAGTGCATATAAAATGTTTTTTATAAGGTACTTAGGGGTTTATGTCGCGAGTAGGCATTAGTTATGTGGGGGAGCGAGAGTCTGCAGGTTTGCAGAGGTTGGTTGTATGTGTCAGAATAGGAGGCTCGTACAACGGGCTATTTATAGCGAAAGGTAAGGAATTCAATGGCGATTCGTATCAAAGCACGCAGCGGGGAAACGGCAGAGCAGATGTTGCGTCGTTTCAAGAAACTGTGCGAAAAAGAAGGTTTAACCAAAGACATCAAGAAGCGGGCTTACTTCGAGAAGCCAAGCGAGCGCAAGCAGCGTGCGATGCGGAAGTCACAGAAGCGTCAGGTAACACCTGTACGTGGTGGCCGTCGCTAAGCAAGAGCCTGTTTAAGAGGCGGGATGACTCAATAGGTACAGGTTGTGCAGATAATTGTGCAATAGACTTCAGTGGTTCCCTCCTGTCCTGCCTGGCGAGCTGGTTTCATCGGCTTGCGAATAAAGTTGATAAATGGATTGAGACCTGTGGTGTACTGAACGACCTGAAAAGGTCGGGTGGTATACGCAGGTCTTTTGGAGCGTGTTGTGGTTGCGCCTGTGACACTAGCTATCGTGCTGGTTGTGACGGGCGAGCTTTTTAGGCTTGTCGCTGTCGTGAAAGACAGTCGTGGCTTAAGGGGCGGGACGCAAGACGCTTTTTTTGATAAATAGACTAATACCGGTTGGCGTGAGCGACAGGAGTGCTGTCGGGTCGCGCTGGTCACGTTTAGGCATTGAACGGTTAAAACGCAGAGCAAGTGAGAGAGAGCTGCGGATTGATAGGTCGATGCACATTAGGAGACGCTTGAGATGAGGGTGAAACTCCCCCTAATAATGCTTGGTGCTGCGATGACCGTAGCGCTTAGCGGACAGGCGATGGCAGCGGATGGCGGTGCAGCCCTTCCGATGGCATACTGGTTGGCACCGGCAGGTGCTGTTCTGGCTTTGGTAATGGCATTCTTCTTCTACAAGGGCTTCATGGCTCAGGATGAAGGGGATGAGAACATGGTCCGTATCGCTCAGGCGGTGCGTGATGGTGCTTATGCTTACCTTAAGCGTCAGGCTAAAGTTGTTTACGCTGTTGTGTTCGTCTTGGTCTTGATCCTTGTGGTCATGGGCCTTGCTGGTCTTCAGTCAGAACTGACTTGGGCTGGTGTTGCGATTGCTTCATTGTTCAGTGGCCTTTGTGGTTACTTGGGCATGAAGACAGCGACCAATGCTTCAGCTCGTACAGCGAATGCTGCTAAGAACAGTCTTAACGACGGTTTGAAGGTTGCTTTCCGTGCGGGTGCTGTGATGGGCATGTGTGTGACCGGCTTCGCGCTGCTTGACATTTCAATCTGGTTTGTTGTCCTGACGAAGATTTTCGGCATGGCGACAGAAACCCTGACTGAAATTACAACAATCACACTGAGCTTCGCAATGGGTGCATCTTTGCAGGCATTGTTTGCTCGCGTTGGCGGTGGTATCTACACCAAGGCTGCTGACGTTGGTGCTGACCTTGTTGGTAAGGTTGAAGCAGGTATTCCAGAGGACGATGCACGTAACCCAGCGACAATTGCTGACAACGTTGGTGACAATGTTGGTGACGTTGCAGGTATGGGTGCTGACCTTTACGAATCTTACTACGGTTCGATTCTTGCTGCGATGGCATTGGCTGCTGCTGCTGCTTATAGCCTCGGTTTGGAATCAACTGATGCGATCAAGCTTGTTATTGCTCCGGCAGTACTGGCTGGTCTTGGCATCATCACTTCGATCTTCTCCATCTTCATGGTTAAGGCGAAAGACAATGCAAGCTTCAATCAGCTGCTCAAATCATTGCACTTTGGTGTGTGGGTCAGTTCAGCATTGATTATTGTTGGCTCATTCTTCCTGCTTAAGACACTGATCGGTGGCGAAGCATTTAGTTCAGTTGGCATTAGCTCACTGGGTATCTTTGGTTCGATCGTTTCCGGCTTGGTTGCTGGTCTCGTGATCGCTTGGGGTACTGAATACTACACTTCATACGAGCATGCTCCGACGAAGCGTATTTGCGAACAATCAGAAACTGGTTCTGCGACCGTTATTATTGCGGGTATCGCTGAAGGTATGATTTCAACTTGGATCCCACTGGTCACAGTTGTTATTGCGATCATGTGTGCATTCACTTTTGCTGGTGGTAACGAACACTTCCTGATGGGTGTATTTGGCATCGGCATCGCTGCTGTTGGTATGCTTTCAACTTTGGGCATCACGCTCGCAACTGACGCATATGGCCCAATCGCTGACAACGCTGGTGGTAACGCTGAGATGACTCATCAGCCTCCACAGGTCCGCGAACGTACTGACATGCTTGACTCACTTGGTAACACAACTGCTGCTACCGGTAAGGGTTTCGCAATCGGTTCAGCTGCTTTGACAGCTATGGCTCTTCTCGCTGCTTACGTTACAACTGTTCAAACTAATCTGGACAACCAGATTGTTGAAGGTGTTGCAACACAGGCAGAAGTTGTTGCTTATAGCGATCATGGCCAGTTCACCATCAAGGATGGCCAGAACGACAAGGGTGAAGATAAGTTTGTTGGTGGCATTCTTAACAGTGGTAACAACGTTAAGGTTATCGAAGCAATCGAAGCTAACGATGGTGCAACTTTCGCTGAAGGTAACAACATCATTGATGGCATGAGCTTTGAAGTTATTAAGGTTAAGGAAGCATCACTTCCAGTTCTGCTTAACTTCTACAACGTTACATTGATGAACCCACGTGTATTGTGTGGTCTGTTCATCGGTGTGATGATGGTTATGGTCTTCTGTGCGATGACGATGAATGCTGTTGGTCGTGCTGCTTACGCGATGATGCGTGAGTGTCGCCGTCAGTTCGTGATCATGAAGAGCCAGTTCAAGAAGGATGGTATGAGCGAAGAAGATATCGCAGATCCGATGAAGTGGCCTTTCGAGGTCAAGGCTGATGGTCATGACTATCCTGACTACGCTAGCTGTGTGAATATCTCCACAGGTAGTGCACTCAAGGAAATGGTTGTTCCTTCAGTGATGGCTGTTTTGCTTCCGATCGCTGTTGGCCTGATCCTCGGTGTTCCAGGCACAATGGGTCTGCTCGCAGGTACATTGGTCTGTGGCTTCGGCATTGCTATCTTCATGGCCAACGCTGGTGGTGCATGGGACAACGCTAAGAAGTACATCGAAACCGGTGCACATGGCGGTAAGGGTTCTGACAACCACAAAGCAACCGTCGTTGGTGACACAGTTGGTGACCCATTCAAGGACACTTCTGGTCCTTCATTGAACATTCTTATCAAGCTCGTCAGCATCGTGTCTGTCGTGTTTGCTGGTCTTGTCGTGAAGTTCTCACCAATCATCGCTGCATGGATTGGCCTCGGCTAATTCGCAATGCTTCGATATAAGATCGAATATAAAAGCCCGGAAGCGTTTTGCTTCTGGGCTTTTTTAATAGTTAATTTGCGGCAAATGGGGCACAATTATTGATAAAAATACGATTTAGGTGTTATTTGAGCGGCGAAGAGTTTTAATAACAATGATGTTGAGTTCTCAAAAGGCAGGTAATGAGAATCATTACAAAATAATGATGGTTTTTGTGCCAATTAGCAAAATCTATACACGTAAAATCTTGAGAAAGTATTAATATGCGTTTACACTTTGTCAGGAGAAAGAGTGAAGTTGATTGTTAACTTCACAAATAAAAAAGATACAGTTGCAGCAGTTTCGCTGATATGCAGAATCATCCAACTTGTCGAGGCTGATTTAAGCGGAACTGGGGGATGGCCTGAAAGGCTCGTACTGTGTGTTTTTGATGAACAATTAACTGTAGCAACTGAGTCTCGGTAAACGGACAGGTTGTCAGAGTAAGAGTATTATGTCAGAGAATTCGATTGAATCGCCTAACGAGGTGAATAAAGAAGTGGCGGAGACGCCTGAATCAATAGAGCTGAAGCGGTTTGTGGTTGAATCAGCACGCCTATTAAAAGATACGCACTGTGAGGATGTCATTGTTTTGGATGTTCGCGGTGTCAGTCAGTTGACCGATTATGTCATTTTTGCTTCAGGTACATCGGATCGCCAGATGCGTTCTGTCGGTGACGATATTGAGCAATTAGCGAAGAAGCAGTATGGGATGGAACGACTTGGCCAAGAGCGTGATCCTTCGATTACGTGGCTTGTCTTGGATTTCAGTTCAGTCATGATTCACTTGTTT
This sequence comes from Planctomycetota bacterium, assembly GCA_016350165.1. GTDB lineage: Bacteria > Planctomycetota > Phycisphaerae > Phycisphaerales > Phycisphaeraceae > Poriferisphaera. The sequence goes on from CP066225.1 coordinate 3,495,875, forward strand.
GAGCCAGCGACACGCGCACACTACGACCTTGAATTGATGTGGGGCGATGGTAAGCGTGTTGCATGGGAACGTGAATCCTGAGTGGTGATGGGCCATCATTACATTTTTATGTTTAATCAAAAGAACATTCGAGAGAGCTAGAAAGCCCTTGGGATACATATGTTGAAGGGTTGAAAGCTTCATATCAGAGGGGGTTGAAAGGACTCTAAGTTATGCCAAATATTCAGCAAATCTTAAAAGAAGAAATTTCACGTCTAGCGCGTAAAGAGATCAAAGTTCAGATGAGCGGCACGATGAAGCAGGTCGCGGGTTATCGTAAAGAAATAGCTGCTTTAAAACGTGAGATTACAGCATTACAGCGTAAAATCATCACGTTGGAAAAGCAGGAAAAACGTGGCAGAGAAGCAAAGGTTGAAGCCGCTGCTGACGGTCAGGTTGCAGTCAAAGGTATCAGTGGTAAGCGTATCGCTTCCAAGCGTAAAGCTCTGAAACTCAGTGCTGCTGATTTTGCGAAATTGGTTGGTGCTTCAATGCAGTCAGTTTATTTCTGGGAGCAAGGCCGAACCAAGCCACGTGCGACACAACTTGCAAAGCTGCATGATCTCATGACCATCGGCAAGCGAGAAGCTAATCGTCGATTAGAAGAAATGGAATAAGTAATTCCAAAGGTTGGGGTGGAGTGTGTTTAGCGTTGAAAAAATATTTAAGCCCGTCATCTTGGCGGGTTTTTTTATATGTGTATTCAGTCGTGTATTGGCAGTGTTTGTTGTGAAATTGAAAGTGAATGCCGCAACATTGTCTAATAGGCGCATTGTCAATAACTTTGTGGTTAGCGGTATTCAGTGTGTAGCCAACGTCACAGGGGACAGGTGAAGAATAATCAAGATGGGCATAGCTGACGGGCAGAGAGATAGGGTTTCTGATGACTGTTTGAATATGGGTTAAGTGGGGTGATTTGTGATATCATCTAGCAGTTAGAAAAGGGGGATAAACCAGGGGAGATACATTTTTCAGGGGGCAGTGAGATTTGAGTAAAGGCAATCGCGGCAAAAGGAACAGGGCCAAGACGTATGATCGAGAGAGTACATCCACCGATTACTGAGAAAGGTTTGAAGCCGGCCCTGCTTTGGGCAGCCTTCTTGGGTAGTAGTTGGACTTGGATCATTGGCATGGTGTTGCCGGTGTTTCTGGTCGCTGATTACGGCTTCTGGGGATGGGTCGTCTTTGCAGCCCCGAACATCATTGGTGCAGGAGCAATGGGCTTTGTGTTGCCGAATGAGGCGGTTAGTAGACGTGTCAGTGGCAAGCATCGTGATATGTGCTTGCGTTTTAGTGAAATCACCGTCGTGTTCCACTTTTTCGTCATCGGGTGGCTTTATCAGCTTCTCTTTGGATGGTGGGGCGTTGGTGTTGCATGTGGGCTTGGATTGATCGTCTGGATCATGGCTCAAAAACGTACAGGTACGATGATCGCAACGGTTGCAATCACATTGATCTCATTCATCATGGCGGGGATCGGTTTCACACAAAGCGGTGCGTGGGAAGGACTCGTCGGCATCGGTGGCGAAGGTTTACGCCTCTCTGCTGATTCACTCTGGTTCTTTGTCCCAGCCAGCGTACTCGGCTTCCTGCTCTGTCCATACCTTGACCTGACCTTCCATCGTGCAAGACAATCAACAAGCCCAGGCGTTGGCAAAGCGGCTTTCGCAATCGGCTTCGGCATCGTCTTCTGCACCATGATCGTTTTCTCACTTGCATATGCAGGTTTACTCAGGCCAGCTGTTATTGAAGGTAAGACCATCACACTGCCAACGATTTGGCTTGTCATTCTTGCGATACACATGACGATTCAAGCTGGCTACACAATCGGTTTGCATGCTCGTGAAATGAATCTTCGAATGGGTAAAGCTGGCGTGTTGCGTGTTTTCGTGCTCGGCATTGCAGGTGTTATTGCAGGTTGGATCGCGACTCAAAGTGATTGGTCGATGCAAGTTGGTGACAATGTCATGCGTAGTAGTGAAGTTGGTTATCGCACATTCCTGATGTGTTATGGCCTCGCATTCCCTGCTTATGTTTGGCTTTGTATGATCCCAACCATCCGCAGGAACATCACATCTCGCGGCAAGGTTTGGGTCTGGGCACTCGCAACGCTCGGTGGCGCACCGCTTGTCTTCGGCTTCTTCGTCATGAATAAGCTTTGGTGGATGGTGTGGCTAATCGGCCTTCTGATCATCGCTCGCATCATTATCGAGATGCTTCCTCAGCAAAAAACTGAAACAGAGCAAGCATGATCAATCTGAAAGGGGAGGGTCTTTGGGGGAGCTTGTCGCAACTAATCAATGGTTAGATTGCAGATTGATTTTTATTGAATTTCAAGCAGTTCTAATACTGCTCGTGATATAAGGGACGTTGGATATGGGCTTCAAGTCGGGACGTGTGACATATTGCCGCTTTAAAGTTATGGGCGATGGGCCCAGTGCTGTTGATGAAGCAGCACTGTCGATCCTTGGTGAACATAAGTTTCAGGAAGTTGAAATAGGTGCACCTGATGAAGTTGAAGTCGGCTTCGTAACAGGTGACCACATCCTCGATACGCAGTTCAATTACGAAAAAAACGGTTTCGGTAACCTGCTCATGTTTGCACTTCGCATTGACACACACAAAGTGCCAAGCGAGATGAAGCAGGCATACAAGATGATGAACGAGCAAGCCGCTGCTGCTGGAAATCCAAGTGGCTTTGCATCCAAATCTGACAAACGTGAAGCAAAGGAGCTCTCGCAACGTCAGATTCACGAAGACCTTGCTTCCGGTAAATATCGTAAATCCAAAATGATTCCTGTTCTATGGGACTTAAAAGGTGGCTACATTTATCTTGGCGGCGCTTCCAATGCGATCATTGAAGAACTTTGTCGTGTGATGCGTCATGCATTTGCTGTTGATCTCGAATACATGAGTGGTGGCACATACGCAGGCTTTAGCCTTCGTGAAATGAATTCCACGCACGATTACGACGATTTCCGTCCAACAAAATACACCAATCCGCCTGCCGCTGCAGCATTGATTCACGATGAAGATTCTGTCGGTGGTAACGAAGGTGCGTATCCTGGTGCGCAAGGTGGTGGTGATCCAATTGTCCCTTGGGTTGCAAAGTCAACTGACCTCAAAGATTTTCTCGGCAACGAATGGCTCATGTGGCTCTGGTTCGTCTGTGAAAAATTCGATGGTCTAATCAACGCTAAGATCGATGGCAATGAAGAAGAAATCTTCGTAGCAATCACCAAATCACTGCAAATGGAATGTGCTTGGGAAGCAGGTGGCAAAGTCTCCCTTTCAGGTGACGGTGTACGTACTGCAAAAGAAGCAGGTGAAGCACTGACTGAAGGTAAATGGCCTCGTAAGTTTGGCATGATTCTATCCAACGGTGAAGACACCTTTGAACTTAATCTGCAAGGTGATAAATACGTCGTTGGTTCAGCATTACTTCCCGAAATTCTCGAAGCGGAAACACCGCGCGAGATCATCGAAGCACGCCTCGATAAAACGATGTCACTGAGCCGCACGCTTGATGCCGTTTATAATGTTTTCCTTGAGCAACGAGCAAACACCGGTAAGTGGGCCAATATTAAATCTGAAATGATTAAGTGGATCAAAGAACGCAAAGCACCAAGAGTCGCCGTTGCGGTGACAGCTTGAAGTTTATAAAGATCAAGCGAGCCGAGCGACTTTAAGTTCGGTTCGTTCTGTATGCTCGCAAATCTCTTTACCAAACAATGATAATGTTAATTCAACAGCTAGTTTAGCTGTTTGATTCATGTGGTCCATGATAGGGTTCACTTCCACAATATCCATCGAACAGCATTTTTCTGTTTTTGCAATCGTTTCAACAATGTAGTGTGCTTCACGTGACGTTAAGCCGCCCGGAACAGGCGTTCCGACGCCCGGAGCATGTGTCGGATCAATCGCATCCAAATCCAAACTCACGTGAATTCGATCCAGATGTCCAAGATGCTTGAGCGTCAAACTCATAATTTGGCTGATCCCCTTCTCATCAATATCACGCATCGTGTAAACATGCGCACCACTGTTGACAACCATTCTTTTCTCTTGTGCATCAAGATCGCGGATACCGATTAGCACGACATTACTCGCATCAATCTTCGCACCAGTTCGGCCAATATTGATCATCTCGGAATTACCATGTCCCGTTAGAATCGCCATCGGCATCCCATGCACATTCCCCGAAGGTGACGTTGCATGCGTATTAAAATCGCCATGCGCATCAATCCAAATTACGCCCGCATTTTTATGATGCGTCGTTCCTCCCACAGTGCCAATGGCAATTGAGTGATCGCCACCAATGCAAATAGGAATCGTGTAATCATCAATCGCTTTGCTAACCTTCGAATAGATGCGTTCGCAGGTGTTAATGATTTCACTATTAAGGTCATGCTTGGGTATATTGTCACGCACTAAAATCGAAACATCACCCATATCTTTAACATCATAATCGAGTCGTCGTAATTGCTTACTAATGCCCGCATAGCGAACAGCGTTCGGCCCCATATTCACACCACGACGTTTCTGTCCAAGATCCATAGGTATGCCAATAATCTGCAATGGTTTCATATGTATTCACCAATGAGAAGCGATATCGAGTCTGTAAAAATATCACTGGTGCCTTTCATATAGCTTGATCAAATATTGTGATTTGTTGTTTGCATTGACTTAAAGATTTGAACTACCCGAAGTATAACCCGGTAAACAGCCTATTTCTTTTGAAGGAAATGATAAATCTAACTTTGCAAAAGTTTAGTGGCTAAGCAGCAATAGCCAAGCTACACAAGACTATATTGCCTTTTAACTAAACAGGTCATTTATCAATATTGCTTACAATAGATCACTGAATGAGATCAATCTTGTAGATCGCATATGGTGCAGAAGGCACGCCGCCTTGATTCAAACGTGATGTTGTAAAGTACAGTACGCCAGTCGATGAAAGCGTAAACGAGTTCGGCCACATCAGCGGCAACGCCTGGACAACCTTTTCAACCTGACCGTTTGGAGACATGCGTAGAATTGCATTGAACTCAACAGCCGTAATGTAAATCTTCTCATCTGGTCCAAAGAATAACCCATCCGACGCGCCGCCAGCGCCAACACGCTGAACCGTCTCTGCGACTTTATCAGGCATCAGTCCAAAATTTCGCAACGTTGCAGCAGGAATACGATACATCGTTCGCCCTGTTAATGACTGGTAATAAATCAAGTCATTCAGCGAATCGTACGCAATCCCATCAACATTAACAATCGGCGCAAGGCGATCACGTGTAAATGGTATGCCTTGCACGATCAGCACAAGACCTTCTGATGACGTTGAATAATGGTCGTTCAAAAAACGATGTGCTTCACCTGTCTTTAGGTTCAAAGAAATAATTGCGCCTGTCGAACCAGCATCTGTGATATAGGCAAAATTATTCTTTACATCAACACGCACATCCGCCATATATGTATCAGGCAGCACAACCTCAGGTCCCAGTAAATAAACCTTCACCACCTCATTCGTCGTCGGATCAAGCAACACAAGCTTCGCCCCACGCTCAACAATCGTTCGCTGAGGTCGCGGCGCAGCAGTATCTAAAACCCACATCCGATCCAACGCATCCATATAAACAGATTGAGCGCAAATCCAATGCATCCTTGGATCTTTGCCTGGCTGCCAATTATTCCACTCCTCATTTGGATACGGCACTACCGCGCCATCTTTTACCTCACCCACAGAAATTGGCACGTTAGCTGACCAGCGAGGAAACGTGACAAATATACGTGATGTTTCCTGTGTGATCGCAATCCCCGTCCATTGGCTTTCTGACGTAGCAACCTCATTATAAGAATACTCAAATCGTTCTTGCTGCACTTGTATTGTTGAGCTTTCGACAATAATCGGCTCGTCTTCAGGCTGAGCATCTAATCTTGCATTAGATAAAGTTAAAACCAATAAACTGGCTATAAAATAAGTACCTGTCGACAGGATGGGAGCAAGTTTCTTTTTCATAATCATTCTCGCCAAAACATTCAGTACCGATCGCATCGAAAAGAATCAAAACAAAAACGTCAGTAATGATTCGATGAATAGTAGTATGGCTTTTCTTCATCTAAAGAAATCTTCAGGGGAAATAGCTAGCGTACCTCGGATATCTAATCAGTATTTATGACATGAAAAAAGCCCGCAATTATACGGGCTTAGCAATACTCTTTAGTTTTGTCTCAATATCTCTAACGGATGTTGTGTTCTCTCAGTAAATCTTCAAGCACCGCACGTGATGCCGTCGGCATCTCACACAGTGGCAATCGCAATTCACCTGTATCACGACCACAAATCGCCATCGCTGTCTTAATCGTGATCGGATTCGTCGCCAGTGTCAGACAAGCTTTGCATAATGGGAAGATATCGTTGTGATGTTGCAACGCTTCTGCAAACTTTCCTGAAAGTGCTGCATCAGTCAGTGCAACCAACTTTGCAGGAATGATGTTCGACAAAACAGAAATCACACCACTCGCACCAATCGACATTAAAGGCAACGTCAATGAGTCATCGCCACTGATAATCGTCAAGTCCGTCAACTGACGAATCTCAGATGTCATATCACAAGAACCCGTCGCTTCCTTAATCGCAACGATGTTCGGATGCTTTGACAACCTTGCAACCGTCTGCGCTTCCATCGTAATCCCAGTTCGACCCGGAATGTTGTAAAGCACATAAGGTATCTCAACATTGTCAGCCAAGTGCATGAAGTGACGATACAAACCCTGCTGATTTGGTTTGTTGTAGTACGGATTCACAACAAGTGCTCCATCCGCACCAACATCCTTCGCGTGCTTCGTCAGGTTCAATGCTTCAGTCGTCGAGTTCGACCCTGTACCAGCAATCACCTTTACACGACCTGCTGCCTGTTCAACAACACACTTGATCACCTCGCGGTGCTCTTCATGTGAAAGTGTCGGACATTCACCAGTCGTTCCCACTGGCACAAGCCCATCAATTCCCTGTTCAATCTGATAATCAACATTACTCCGCAAGCGATCGTAATCGACTTCGCCCGCACGGAATGGAGTAATCATGGCGGTATATGCGCCCTGTAGCATGGTTAGGCTCCAAAGTTACAACTATATCTAATGACAAACCCTTCGCCGTCAGTGAGCCCTCACGCACATCGGCAGGCACACCACTCGCATACCCATCAGCTTTCAGCGAAGTTCCATCATTTTAGAGCCAGACCACCCCTTCAGACAAATCCCACACTTCCTCACGCGACAATTCCCCCACAAATCCCCCAAAAACACTTCATTTACAACGCATTCCGCAAGGCCAAGATCAACTCGATCTTCCCGATATGCTCATTCATCGCCGCCGCGATCTGCTGTGCCGACTGCCCCTCATCCGCCATCTGATAGATCTTCGCATGATCCGTCAGCACCACTTCCTGCCTCGATACCATCGGCGTCGCCTCAATCTCATCACGATCAGTACCGCTCACCATTTGCTCTGCTTCCGCAACCCCATCCACCTTCTTCACAGACGCCGCGCCCACTTGCTGTTGCTGCTCCATGATCGCCTGATTCTGCTCCACCAACTGATTCAGCTGTGCAATCCGTAGCTCCGCCTCATCCAACAATCGTTCCATCGCGATCGTCTTTGCATCAATCTGATGCGACAACCGTTTCCCCAATTCCTCAATCTCAACCATCAGCGATTCAAGATCATTCTTCACCGCATGCTTATTCTTCAACCGGTCCAAATGCTCCTGTGCCGTCACATGGCTCGACGCTTTCATCTTACGCTTACGTATCCCCATCATCAGCGATGCAATGATCAAAATAATCGCCAAAATCAGCAGCGCATTCGTAAACGTCTCCGACACCTCACCCAACATCAATACGCCATTCACAAAACCAATATTCATGCATCACCCCCATCATCATCCCCATTTCCCTGATTCAGCATATCTACCAAATGACTCGCCGCAGCATTCCCAATCTCCTGCACGCGCTTCAGAGATAGTCCATGCTCTTCCGCCAACTTCACCATCGCATCATACTCAGGCTTCGCCGTCACAACCTTCTCAGGCTCCTCGCTCATCGCCCCCACCTTGATCGGCAACTCACCCAGCGACGTATGCACTCGATGAATCGTTCGCATCAACGTCATCCGTTCATACACCTTAAACCGCAATCCAAACGACCCCGTTTCCTTTAATAAAGCCTCACCCATCTTTTCCCGATCATCCTCACCCACTAGCACCGACACCGCATACGCAGGTCGACCCTTCTTCATCACAATCGGCATCCCCCACGCGTCCAATGCCCCTAACTTCATCATCTTCCCAATCACATACCCCAATAACTCACCCGTCGCATCATCCAGATTCACAACCATTTCCACAACACGCTCAGCACAACCATCAGCTTTTTTAGCTGTTTTCGCTGGTTCTACCTCATATTGCTTGTCTTCGTGGCCCAAGGGATGCTCCGTCATCGTATACTTGGCAAGTGATGTGAATCTTGTATGGTGATACACAGTGCAAATGACATGACACTGCACATCCCCCACTCGTTCCCCATTTTAACCCAAAACCATGAGGTTGTGAGCTTTGGATTTTAAGAACAGCACGAAATTATCTTATCACCCACTGGTAAGAGCTGTCGCACGCAATCTCAAAACCATCCCCACACTTAAATCCAGCAACAACACATCACTTCAAATCCTCATCGCAACCAGTGGCGGCGCCGACTCCGTCGCTCTACTGCTCGCACTCAACCTCCTCAATCAAAAACGTACCTACAACCTCAACCTCACTGTCGCACACATCCAACATCACCTGCGAGGCGACGATGCCGAAGCCGACGCGCAATTCGTTCAATCACTCGCATTAAAACTCAATCTTCCCTTCATCCGCAAAGACATTGATCTATCCAGCGCTAAGAACATCGAAAACGACGCAAGACGCATGCGCTATGACGCACTCACCCAAATCGCACAAGACATTAACTGTCCATTCATCGCAACCGCACATCACGCAGACGATCAACTCGAAACAATCCTCATGCGCATGCTCCGAGGCACCGCCTCCAAAGGTCTTCGAGGCATCGCAAAGACGCGATCCATCGCATCCAATATCAAACTCATCCGCCCTATGCTCACCGTCAAACGCGAAGACGTCATCGACTTCCTTAATACAGCCGATCAACCTTGGCGCGAGGATCACACCAACGCCGATGTCGATCGGTGGCGATCAAAACTAAGACACGAAGTGCTTCCAGTCCTCAAAGAGATCCGTGAAGATGCAGCCCTCAAAGCTGTTCAGCTCAGCAACGTCATGAGGGATCTCGATAGCGTACTCAAAGATCAGATTCAGCAAGTCCGATCCGATAGTGTCCAAGTCATCGGACAGGGCGACTATCACATGATTAGACAGGATTTACGAGATCAACGTAAGCCTGTTCTTATCGGTTTACTCAAAGAACTCGTTACTTCCCTTGGCGTCGATACTGATCGATCAGGTGAAAAAGAGCTTGGACCAATCGTCAAAGCCATCAAAGATAACCAAGGCGGCAAACGCATCTTTCAACTCAACGCAAGCATCGAAGTTCAAGTTACACGTGAAGAAGTTTTAGTACAGAAAACTAGCTCATCATGAAATATTGGCTCAAATGACTCACCCTCACACTTCTCATCGGGTTCATCGCCTGGCTCCTCATCAGTATCATCATTTCCCTCACCCTCTGTAGCCTCATCGGTCCTTGAGGCGGCGCACTAGAAACTGTTGATGATCAAACCGTCGCAAAAACCCAAACATGGATGATCGCTCTTCGTATTCTCGTCATCATCATTGCCCTAATCATCGGCTGGTTCCGTTCAGCCAAAATTTTAAACCGAAAACAAAACTAATCGAGCTAATCAACGATTAGAACCTGCACTTTCAGACATGTACGTCATTGAAAAATTTTGTGCGCACAAAACCGACGGCGCGCAAAAAACCGTATTTCAAGCGCGCGCACGAAAAAAGCAAATCACATACATCAGTTTTATAACTGCCGTTTTTACACTTGATTACAAGAACAACTTCACGTTATCGCAGATCTGAGAAAACAGCACGTTTTGAGCCAAAACGGAATGAAAACAATCAAAAACAATCCAAAACGTGCAGAAATCATCTGAAAACAAGCACTTTTCACAGCCTTCACGTTCACACACGACAGCAAACGTGCGCGCTTTAGCACATAATCACGCGATTCATCGACCACGTGCACTTCATATAAAACCAAATTGATAGGGTTAGTACTATGTATACAAAAGGATACATATAGTTATTTTGCATAAGACGACATATGTATTTCTACTCAGATATTTTTAGTTTCTAAGTTCCGGTTTATCTAAATCTTTGTTTTATTGCCTGTGCAGATATCGACCAAGGCAACTGCAAATTCAGCAGCAGTTGTCCACGCTATCTTCTGCACATTTCAAGTAATAAAACTTTCATTTTTCAAACGTTTTAAACATCTTTCTACTCTTACAGGTATAGGGAGCAAGTCTATGCGCATGCGAACCAAAACTTTACTAGCAAGTGGTTTATGCATCTTCCTTGTCGGGTCAGCTGACGCTGCTACTCGCAATTATGACGCTGATTTCACATCAAACCCTGCAGTCATCGACGGCATCATCTCCGCCGGTGAATGGGACGACGCAGCCGTCGGCGGCAACTGGGTCCTTCTACGCGAAAACGGTAAAGCTGACGCAAACAACAACTTCTTCAAAGCCAAGTGGGATAACACCGGCATCTATCTTCTGCAAAGCACAAATTACGGCGGTTGGAAGACTTACAGCCCTCCACCTGTCGGTGAAGATGTACCAAACTGGGGCGATGATCAGATCAACTTCTTCTTCGATCCAAATCTCGATAATGAAGAACTGATTCACGCGAATGTTGAAAACGATCACTACCACGTTTTGCTCAATCAGTATCTTGGCACTTCTACTTTTGATGGCATCGCATATAGCAACACAAACGAACACATGCTGGTCGCATCGAACGTCAAACACGGTGAAAGAGTATGGGACGGCCTCGGCGCAAGTACCCGTATGACAATGGTTAACGACACTAGCGGCGGCGTTTTTGAAATGTTCCTCGCATGGGAAGATTTGAGCTACGGTGCAGACGATCCGGAAATCAACGACCTTGCGATTGACGGCGCACCAGCCATCGGCGACGAGTGGATGTTCAACTGCTCACGTATTTCAACTGACGCAAATAACTTCCTGCCAGTCTGGCAAGATTCAGGTACACAAGTCTTTGTCGGCAGCGAAGTTAACGGCTGGGCGACCATGACATTTACACCTGAACCTACAAGTCTCGCGATCTTTGGTGTTATGGGTACGTTATTCCTCAGACGTCGTAAATAAACTTAGGTTTGTCGATCAAAGTGCATAATGAGGAAAGTTTCTCTTTTTGAGAGAGGCAGTGGCCATGAAGCCGCTGCCTCTATTCATTGGTTAGGCAGCAATGAATTATTTTCGAACAAGTAAAAAATGCACCAAGATCAATTCAGATTTTGTGCGCACTAGATTTGCAGATTTTGTTTAAGTGGTTGATTAGTAATTGATTGTGTAAGTAGATTGCGTGAGTCCGGTAGGGAATGAGTAAGTTTCTTCATGTGTAAGCGGGAATGATTTCAACAGATTCGAGAACAGCGGAATACCATGCCCAAGAATAATCGGAATGCGGGTAATGATGATTTGATTAAGCAGATTTGCATTTAAAAAATTGCAAATAGTGATGCCACCATCGATGTAAATATGATTAAAACCACGTTGCGCAAGCTGATCTAATAGTTGATTAGGTGTCGCGTAACTTGTTTCAACAGTATTTGGTAAGTTTGCTGGAAGCGGATATGAAGGGTTAGAAGAGAGGATAATGACCGGCTTGTTTTGGTAAGGCCAATGATCCACGTTTTTTAGTACTGTTTCCAGTGTATTTCGGCCCATAACAAGTGCATCAACTGAATCAAAGAACTTTGCGAAGCCGTAGTCGGTGGGATTGTTTGGATCTTGTGATGAATTAGGGTTTGTGGTGGCGAGGAAATCGAGTGAGTTATTTTGGCCCGCGATGTAGCCGTCGATGGAAGTTGCGATGTAAGCGGTGGTTTTCATGGGTTGAATTGTAATAAAGGTTATTGATGAAAGGAAGGGCGAGCTGAGGTAAGTGATTTATTCGCAGGAGATAATGGGTGCTGGTTATTGATGGAGGTGATTCAATTTGGTCATGAAGTTTTTGTTTAAGCGGCGGTAGAAGAGAAGACTAATCATGCAATAGATATTGAAGATGAGGAAGCCGAGTGCGTAGTAGCTGGGGTTGATGTATTGGTTGAAAGCAGATGGTTGGCCGCCAAAGTTTTTGGTTGTGCGTCCTAAGTAGGTTACTAAGTCGTCGGGATGTTCGAAGTAAGCGACATTCACATCGGGCTGTATATACAATTCTGGTATTTGAGATTGAATGTTGATTGAGTAATCGGTGATTGGCTTTGTTAGCGGCTGAAGATTTGTATCTATTTTATAAGGGGGTTTTAGCAGTTTAGCCAAGTCGATGTCTGAGATTGGTTTGAAATCAAATAGAGCAATGTTATCGATAATTAGCTGGTCTATAGGTTCAGGTTCAGCCCAATGCGCGTCGTTCGTGAAGAGGCTTGATGTTTTGTAAAGGTTATGTTTATTGAGGAAGTTAACTGGGATTGGGGCGGCTGTTTGATTGTCGTGGTTGATGATGGTTGGGGTTGTGTTTTGGTTCAGGTCTTTAGTGAGAATGAAGATGATGGTGTATTGAGGGAGTCCGACTTTACTTTTGTTGGTGTATGGTTTGCTGAGGATGTGTAGTAAAAGAGCATGCGGTTTTGTGGGTTGGTTTTTGAAAAGGTAATAGCAGGTTTGTGAGTATCGTTTGTCGTTAAAACGGTAAAAAGTATCGTAGACGATATTGCGTGTTGCGAAGATGGCGGTGGTTAATATGAGAGCGAAAAAGAGAGCCGCTGCGATGAAGGTGAGTTTGAGTAGTATGGGGAATTTGGATTGTGGTTTTAGGTAGCCGATTTTTGAGAGGTTGGAGCCGCATTCGGGGCAGGTGTTTGTGGTGAGGTTGTTGATGGGGTAATGGCAGTGGCGGCATTCGGGGTAGAGTACGGGGCGGTTTTTAATCGTGCGACAGGCGTAGTAAAAAGCATCGTTTGAACGCGTTGATGCGTAAGTATTGGGTGGGAGTTTGTGCTCTGATTCGGTGGTATTCATGGGCTGATTGTAATGAAGGGGAAAAGTAATGGGAAGGTTGTCTGTTATTGAGTTTGTTGATGTTTGGCATCGAAGTTGAGAGCGAGGCGGCGGTAGATGAGTCTGCTAATGATGTAATAGATGATGAAGACGAAAACGCCCGTGAGGTAGTAGATGGGTTTGATGAATTTAGTGTATTGGGGTGTATGTGAGTAGATGTAAGAGTGCGTTTGCGAGTAGTTTGTTTGGAGTATGTTGCTTGATGATGTTGTGTATGCGAATGGAGGAGTTGAATTTAAAACGTGGTGTTGAGGATTTAAGCCGAATGATTCGAGAGGTTTCGCTATTTGGTCTGACTTAATTGAGTCGGGTAAATTTGTGTGTTGAGTAATGATTTTCAGGATATTGGCAGAAGTAATTGGTTGGCGTGTAATTTCATAATGATGTTGCAAGGGGGTTAAGTTATGTTTATTGAGATTCAAGAAAGGTAATACTGTATCGAGTGTATTTGATAAATCGGTTTCATCGATCTGGTCGCTCGAAATAACTATGAGTTGTTTGTTGGTGTGATCAAGTATGATCGGTGATACTAATAAACCTGAATATTCATTTTGAAATGTAATTAGCGAGTATATTGGTGTTGTCGTTAATTGGCTTATTAAATCTTTAGCGTAATAAGTTGTGTAAAGAACTAGCATTGATTGTCTGGGTTTCGTGTTATTGATTCCATATTTTTGTGTAATGCAAGTGAATATATCGATTTCTTTGTAATAGTGATCGTAGACTTTGTTGTGGGTCGTGAAGATCGTGATGATGAGGGTGAGGGCGAGGAGGATGGTTGCTGTTGTGAATGTGTTGTTGAGGAATACGGGGAATTCAGATTGTGGTTTGAGGTAGCCGTAGGCTGAAAGGTCGGTGCCGCATTCGGGGCAGGTGTTTGTGGTGAGGTTGTTGATTGGGTAATGGCAGTGGCGGCATTCGGGGTATAGGACAGGGCGGTATCTAATCGTGCGATAGGCGTAGTAGAGTGCATCGGTTTTGCGCGTCGATGCGTATGTGTTGGGTGGGAGTTTGTGTTTGGCCTCGGAAGTTTTCATGGGGGGATTGTAGTTGAGGGGATGAGGTAGGGGAAGCGTAAATAAAAACGGCCCGTCGAACTTACGACGGGCGTTTCGCAACAATCAGTCATGCAATGTCCTAACTTGTGATTAGTTCATTGCACAACAGCAACAGTAATGTAATGTCCCTTTTAAAAGAGCGTATTTGTAAATAGCTCTAATCAGGGAGGTGATCAGCTTTCGTTAGGTTCGCTGTTACCGGTGAGTTGTGAGACTTCTGGAGTCACGCGGCCGGTGGCGCCTCTTTTAACTTGCTGAATGATTGGTTCAGGGATGGTAGGTTCAGTGCGTTGTTCCCATTGATCCTGATTGAACCGTCTAGTGATGTAATCGACAGCATCATCGACATCGTCTGTGATGTGGAAGAGGTCGATATCTTCAGGCGAGATAGTTTTGTATTTGTCTCGCATGGTGTCTTTGATCCAGTCGAGGAGGCCACCCCAGAAATCTGTGCCGACGAGTACGACTGGGAATGGTTCAATCTTGAGTGTTTGGATCAAAGTGATTGCTTCAAAGAATTCGTCCATGGTGCCGAAGCCGCCAGGGAAGATGATGAAGCCACAAGCGTATTTAACGAACATGACCTTGCGTACAAAGAAGTAGCGGAAGGAAAGTTCATAGTTTTGGAACGGATTAGGGTCCTGTTCCATTGGTAGGTTGATGTTGAGGCCGATGGATTTACCGCCAGCTTCGAAAGCACCTTTGTTGCCCGCTTCCATGACACCCGGACCGCCACCTGTGATCACAGCAAAGTCTTTTTCGACGATCTTGCGACCGCATTCAACAGCTTGCTGGTAAACAGGATCATCTGGCTTTGTACGTGCCGAACCAAATACCGAGACCGCAGGGCCGACTTCTGACATGACTTCGAAGCCGTCAACAAATTCGGAGATGATTCGAAAGAGTCTCCAAGTTTCACGATTCAACGCCACATCTCTATCTAATGGCATGAGTCACTCCTTCGATATTACAAAAGAATCAAAAATGAAAAACTGTAAAAATGGGAAAAGATGAACTACTGATAAAGTTCATGATGTCCTATATTTACAGGGTAAAAAACGTATCTACCTTCACACCAAACGCCCCAGTGTTTAACTGGAGCGCGTAAAAAACCGGGCTTAAGTTCCCAAAAGCCCGGCGTATCATTGTACGTATAAACAACTGAATTGTCAGCAGTTTTTTTAGATTGTGGATTAGCTTTCGATAGCAGCCTTGGCTTTTTCGACGATTGCGTCGAACGCGGCTTCATCATGGATAGCAATCTCACTGAGCATCTTACGGTTAAGCACGATGTTCGCGGCTTTGAGGCCTTGAACGAAGCGGCTGTAGTTGATGCCTCGCATCTTGCATGCTGCGTTGATGCGGATGATCCAAAGTTTACGGTACTCGCGTTTTACGGTACGGCGGTCACGGTAAGCCATGACGCCAGCACGGACGACGGCTTCTTGAACGCGACGCCATTGTGTACGGCGTGAGCCGCGATAGCCCTTAGCCTTCTTGAAAACACGAACTTTCGCCTGGCGGCGTGCTGCACCTTTTTGTGTGCGTGGCATGGTGTTACTCCTTTTCGCGATGGCGGAGACCTGATCTATGCATCAGATACTTAGTTCCCGGCTCGCAGAACGCAGACATGACCGACACCGCAGTCATTCTGCCTGATTCATGAAACGGATTTTTTTACTCAGCAGAGTCGATGGCCTTGAGTGGACGGTGAAGCATGATCTTGAGACGCTTCACATCACCTTTGGTCGCCATAGCAGTGCCGCGAAGCTTACGAAGCTTGTCGCCACTCATGTGCGAGTTGAGGTGACCCTTAAATGGTTTGTGCCACTTGACCTTACCCTTAGCGGTCACTTTGACGCGCTTGAGCAAACCTTTGTGAGATTTCAGCTTTGGCATAACGTACCTTTCCTGAACTTTTCGTGCGTCTTGCGAGTTACTTACTCGATGACCAGTTGGTCGTCACGTTGAAAAAGTGCCTCGCGGCGACCTGCTGTCGATTATGACAGTAATAAACGCAACAAGTAATGGTGCAAGATGCTCAATCGAGCCAAATATTGTACCCGCCCGGGCTGCTACTGCAAGCTGAGGGGGGTTGGGGTGGGATGTGGCAGAATGGGGGTGTTGAAGGATGTGAAATGCTGGTGGATTGTGAGAGATGGAAGGGTGGGAAAAGAGGTGTGTATATTTGTTGTAAGTGTATTATTTAGAGTCGATTAGATCTTATTTGCCGCCGAACTGGGTATCGGTTTGTGTGGGTTGGATGGAGACGTGGAGGCTGGAGAAGTGATGGGGGCGTTGTTCGACGACGAGGTGGGTGTTTTCGGAGGAGTCCCAGTATGGGATGCCGGGAGCGATGGGGTTGAGGAAGGGTTCGCCTGTGGGGATGCCGTCGATGAGGAGCTCGAATTTGTCAGATTTTGATGCGACGACAGCAACGTGTTTGCCATCAGGTGAGAGGCTTGGAAGGCTGACTTTCTTGCGCATGGCGAGGATCTGGTCGTTGCGAATGAGGCATTCCATGCCATCGAAGAGGGCGACGAAAGCGATGGTGTTGCTGTTGGATGAGACGACGACTGAGTTGGCTTTGATTGCGTCGTAGGGGCGAGATTGCCAGGGAGTGTGTTTGGGTTTTTGGAGGTCGAGTTTGATGAGGCGCCACTGGCCTCGTGAATCGCGTGCTGCGTAGACGAAATCTTTGCCGTTGCGGTGTTCGTTGAAGACGTTGGGTTGCAGGGCGGTAGCGGGCTCACCGAGATTGCCGTCAAGGTAGACGTACCAGAGGCCGTGCCACATGACGCCTGCGATGAGTTTGTTTGATGAGGTGAATTGGAGTGAGTTTTGGCCGATGGCTTCGCATGTGAGTGAGAGTTTACCGTTGACGAGAAGATCCCATTGATTGTCATCGCGTTTGCTTGTGGTGACAATTTTGGAGCCGTCATGGTTGATAGTGATGGGGCCGGGGTTGAAGGTGTCGTAGATTGGCTCGACTTTGCCGTTGATTGCGAGTGACCATGTACCGGGTTTGTCTTGTACCCACACCGCAGTTGTTGAACCGTCGTCGGAAATGTGGATCGGTTGACGTGCAATCATATACCCCTTTGAAACAAGGGATTGATTGTTTTCAGGGTTGGTTTTGATGATATGCCATTTACCATCTCTAATTGCAAGATAGGCGAGTTGTGCGTTTTGTTTTGAGGTGACGAGGCTATTGCGAATGGCGACTGAATCGTGATCGATTTTGTCATTTATGACTAAGCGCCAGTTAGGGCCGAAGGATGCACAGTATGCGACACCTTTACCATCACTGAGTAGGCGTATTGAGTTGGCATCGATTTTTTCCATTGGTTCGCCAACTTTACCGTCGTAGACGATGGTTTGATGCCGTGCATCTTCGCCGATGTATGCGATGTGCTGGCCGTCATCCGAGAAGATGGGATTGCTCATTGGACGTCGTACCCAGGCGTTGCGTCCGATGGGTTTGTAGGTTTGAATCCAGCGGCCGTGGCGTCCACTGATTTGCAGTAGATCGTTGGTTTTAGGAGCGTAAGCAATGGTAGGTTGGAGTGTGTCGATGAGGACGATTTCACCATCCTGCATGAGGTTCATGTAGCCACGTGGGTGGTGAAGTTGTGAGATGATGCCGACGGCGTGCTGTCCGTCGGTAGAGGCGATGATGGTATCTTGTTTGACGAACCATTCGTCGGATGAGTAGACGAGGGGTTTGAACTCATAAAAAAAGGTCAGCGGATCAGCAGCCTCCATCTTAGGCGCGATCAACGCTGACCATGCAATGACTGTTAGTGCAATCACAGCACGTTTCGATATTTTCCATCCAAGCCTGCTCCATTCGTACATACCCTATTCATCGGCTGATGCTGGAAGCAGGTTTTCCAAACCGTCGGCAGGTGTCCAATAAAACGGACTTTCGTGCCGATAGTGCCCTCACATCATGATCATATACATGAAATTCAGCAAACGCCTGTGATTTTGTGGGTGAATCTGAGATATGTCTTAAAAATTCGCAAATTTAATGTTGATAGTAGTTTAAGATTGCTTTTTAGCCAGATTTACAGTCATGAAGTGGACGATGGATTCCTTGAAAACCCAGTGGAGCAGGCGGCTGTTGCGTGTTTGAAGGACAGTGAAACCGAGTCGTTTATAGAGTTTTTGAGCGGCTTCATTGCTACCGACGACGTGCAATGTGAGTCGATTCGAGCCTAATTGAGCGGCGAAATCCTCGGCATGAGTGATGAGTTTTGTGCCGATACCGAGGCCTCGTGCATTAGGGCTGACGGTGATGTGTTCAATGTAGCAGTCGCCTGGATCGACGGATTCTTCGAGGAGGGTGAGGCCAGCGGTCATTTTAAAGATGTTCCAGAAGCCGTAACGTCTACAGAGGGTCCAGAGGCTGGCCTCAGTTTTGTGTTTTGGGCGAGATTGGTTGTGCCATTTGAGCTGCATGATGCCGAGGATTTGGCCGTTGGATGTGGCGACGAATTGTCCTTGAAGTTGCTGTTCGCCGACGAGGCCCATGTCGAGGAACATGCTTGTAATTTTGTCGAGAGGGAGGTTTGCGAGTTTACAGAATTTTTTACCAAAACCTTCAACGAGTATGGTTGCGACAGCTTCTCTATCTTGCGCTTTGAATGGACGAATGATGATGTTCTTGTCTTGCGTGTTCATGTTTTAGGTGCGTGTTGTGAATGATGTTTGGAGTATCTACATAGTATGAGTGACACAACACTAACTATCGATTAGATAAATTCTGTATTTTGTGATTTTATTTTCAATTACTCAGTGGTTTTGATTTGCCAATATTTGTTGGGGGTGTGCTCACGTTTTGCGACTTCTGTGATCTGCTTAACAATGTCTGGATATTGTTTGCTGAGATCGTTTTGTTCTTGTGGATCGTTATTGAGATCGAAGAGTTGCCATGGTGAGTTTGGATCTTTGCTGATGTTTTTGCGATAGCCTTTCCAATGCCCGATGCGGACTGCTTGTTGGCCGCCGTGTGTGTAATAGAACTCCCAATAGAGTGGGCGTTGTGAAAGTGATTTTGGCTTTTGGCCAGCAAAAACAGGTATTAATGATTGGCCATCAACAGCGTCGGGAACTTGTTGACTTGTGATGTCACAGAAGGTTGGCATCCAGTCCCAGAAAGCACTGGGTACATCGCTTTTTGTATTTGCGCTAATCGTGTTCGGCCAACTGACGATGGTTGGCATGCGTATACCGCCTTCGAGTAAATCCCTTTTAATTCCCTCATATTCTCCGTTGGAGTTGAAGAATTCAGGATCAGCGCCACCTTCTTTGTGCGGGCCGTTGTCTGAAGTGAGAACGATGATTGTATTTTGTGAGATACCTTGCTTTTCAAGTTCATCGATGATTAGGCCAACGGTTTTGTCGAGGCGTTGAATCATGCCAATGAAAACAGGGAAGGGCTTTTCGTGTGATTTATAGTGACGACCTTTGTAAGGCTTGCCGGTAAATTCGTTTTCGTATGGCTTTGAATATTCTTCAGGCACATCAAGCGATGCGTGTGGCAAGGTTAATGCGAGATACATGAAGAACGGCTTGGCTTTGTCACGCTCACGAATGTAATCCAATGCGCGTGTTTCAAAGAGATCGTGTGAGTAAACATCGCCTTCATTGCCTAGGTTGTTTTTGTAAGTAATATTACGATCGTTTTCGACGAGTATTGGTGGGTAATAGAAGTGTGCTTCACCTTGACTGCGGTAGCCGAAGAATGAGTCAAATCCTTGCTTGTGTGCAGCACTGTCACTGGTTGGGCTGCCGAGTCCCCATTTGCCGATGGCAGTGGTTTGATAGCCAGCGTTGTGCATGACTTCGCCGAGGGTGATCTGCTCGGGATGAATGGCAAGCTCTTGTCCTTTGGGAAGCTTGATGCCTTTGGCGCGATTGTGTCTGATCGTTGCATGTCCGGTGTGCTGACCTGTCATGAGTACGCAGCGTGATGGGGCGCTGACTGGAGCGCCGGCATAATGACTGGTAAGGATCATGCCAGAGGAAGCAAGGCGGTCAATGTTGGGGGTCGTGAAGTTGGTTTGGCCAAGGCACGAGAGGTCGCCGTAGCCGAGATCGTCAGCAAGGATAAAAACGACGTTTGGACGAGGTGCAGACGATTTTGCATCCACATTCTCTAAATTTTTCCCACACGCCAATCCTCCCAAACCGATACCACCGGCCAGCGCAGCGGATATCGAAACAGCTCCAAACCGACGCCGAAATTGCCCAGCTTTACACATACTCAGAACCTTCCCAATGTAGAAATTTCAGATCGCTTATTTCATTCAAAAGTAATCACCCAGGCGTGAGTGCACAATAATCGAATTGTAATATTTATATCCCCTATGAGAGTAACCATTTACGCTTATGTAGCGCTCCGATTTGGCGGTGTCGTATATCTCTCCCCCACTTTTTTTAATTACGGAAATCCTGTGCCTGCAATCATTTCCCCCATTTTTTGGACAACCTATCCACTTGTGCTCAGAATCCTCTAGAAAACATGGATTTTCTTGCCCACCAGCTAACCTCAGGGTACTTTGTGGCAGTCTTAAATTAGCTGAAATATCGCTATTGGGACGTATAGGAACACTTATAAAGAAGGTGCAGAACCCATGAAAGTCATCTGTGATCGCAGCGCGCTTGTTGAATCACTCAACCTCGTCGGCGGCGTCATTGTTAGTCGCACTCCGAAACCCGTCTTAAGTTGCGTTAAAGTGACCGCAACCGATGGCGCACTCACGCTTTGCGGCACCGATATGGAAGTCGCAGTCAAACTCACAACACCACGCGTCGAAGTTGCAGAATCAGGTGACATGCTCATCCCTTCTGAAAAGCTCATCGCGATTGTTCGTGAATCCATCGATGCGACACTCACCATCGAAGCAACTGATGAAGCTGCAAAGATCACTGGTCAAGACTCCAAGTTCACCATCTATGGCTACAACATCGAGGATTATCCACCAATCCCCGAATATGACGGTGACCCAGATTTTGAAGTCTCTGCTGAAGAACTGCATCGTTTGATCGCAATGACCATCTTTGCAACAGCACGTGAAAACTCCCGTTACGCAATCAACGGCGTCCTCGTCGAGCGTGACAAGAATAAACTCTCAGTCGTCGCAACCGACGGCCACCGCCTCGCTCTAGCAAAGGGCATGTGCAACTCACACAACGATACGCCTCAATCTGCGATCGTTCCAACTAAAGCACTCAACCTCCTGCTTCGCCTCTTTGATGATGCTGAGCAAACGGTTGCAGTGAAGATCAAAGACGGCCAAATCATGTTTGCTACCGAAGAAGCAACCCTCTCGACAAACCTTGTCGAAGGTAACTTCCCGCCATATGCAGATGTCATTCCTAAAGACGGTGACAAGAAAGTTACTATCGCAACCGATGTTCTCGTTTCAGCGGTCCGTCGTGCAGCCCTGCTGACCAATGAAGAGTCCAAGGGTGTTCGCATGGCATTTGACCAGGCTGGTCTGACCCTTTCGTCAAGAGCTCCTGAAATGGGTGAAGCGGTCATCAAGACTGAGATTGACGAATATGTGGGTGAGGATATCGAAATCGGCTTCAACCCTCAGTACTTGCTTGATGCACTGAAAGTCGCTGATGAGTCTCAGGTCCACATCGATATGAAGGCTACGAACAAGCCGGGTGTACTTCGCACAGGTCCGCAATTCCTTTATGTGATCATGCCGGTCAATCTCCAGTAAACCGACATTCCAATCCGAAATTAACGAAACTGCGACCATCTCGGCCGCAGTTTTTTCTTATTTTTGCAACTTCTATTCTCACCGATGCCCAAACCTGCGAATAGTGATCCTGATTTTTGCAATCATGCGATAATCTGCAATAGCGTCCGTTACTTCCCGATTGGGTCAACCGCTCGCATTCGCTACAATAGGGCCATAAACTGTGGAGTCAGTAAACTCACTCAACCCACATTGCAGCGCTAAAAATGCCAACCTGCCAAGGAAACGCATATGCCATTTAATACATTTAGTTGGACTGACATTGAGGAAATCTGCATCGGACTTTATGAAAAATATACCGACGTTGATCCTCTGAAAGTGAACTTCCCTGAGCTACGCGAGATGGTTGAGACCCTTGAGGGGTTCAAGCCTGAGCCGGGGCAATCTGTTAATGAACAGATCCTCGAAGCCATCCAAGCCGGTTGGTATGAGGAAAAAATGGACGCAACCGACGACAAAGACGATGATGACCAACAGGGCTATCAACCCAATACGCCCTACAGGTAATCAGATTCACTAGCCTGTGTTATACTGCTTACTTACCACAGCAGTTAGCACCCTTCCTGGGAATCGGGGATCGGGACCATGGGACACAGGGGATACGGGGAACAAGAGGTGCAATGGTGACAGAAAGCGAAAAAAATAACGCACACCTCACCGCACAATACGTAGTAACACCCGCGGCAGCGCCCAGTCTGCCTCCAAACCCAGCGAATCACGAAGTGAGCAGTATGAAACCAGCCGAAGCAACAGCCGAAGTGAGTAAAGACGAATGCGACGTCGTGAATAACGACACGAATAACGCATTGGCTGAAGAATCGCAGGCTCAAACCGAGTCATGTGGTTGCTGTCAATCGTCACAAACAGACGCAGCCGAAGAGAACGTCCAGACTGACGCAGAAGTCGAAGCCGAAGCTCAGACTGAAGATAAAAATGATGCTGAACAAGCTCAGACTGAAAAAGCTGAGCCACGTGTCACTGAAATTAAAATTCCAGCTGTTGAAGAGTCCAGCCAATCATGGCTTTCAAAGCTCATCACCAAAGGTGAACGTAAGCTTTCAGAACTCTCATCAAAAAACAACTTTTGGCATCGTCTTACTTCATGGATCTTCCTGCCGCTCGCTTTCCGTTCAGGTATCAAAATCCATCACGGTGACGTTGGCACATTCTCTGCCATCCTCCCATTCCGTCGCCACAACCGTAACTGGTACTCAGCCATGGCCGGCGGTGCACTCCTCGCTAACGCAGAAGTTGCAGGCGGCATGTACGTCTTCCAGAAATGTGGTGCAGATTACACCGTCGTCTGTAAACAACTGACCTACAAATTCCTTCGTCCATGTTACGGCCCAGCCGTCTATCGCATCGAGACTGAAGAAGATATCGACGCACTGATCGCAACCGGCGAAGAGTTCAATCTCACCGTCAAAATGAACATCGTGCAGATGGTCAATCCTTCAAATAAACGTCAACGTCGCGTTGGCCGCTCAACCGCTCACTTCCACATCACACCAAAAACACACTACCGCAAACGTCGCAGTGTTTGGATGAAGCGTGCAGCCGATGGCAAAGTGAAAAATTCATAATTACTTTAGTTATATTACACTTTGTACAAACCGAATAAAAAACAAAACCGTGATCAATGCGATCACGGTTTTTTATTGTCATATAACATCTAACAGTCGCTTAGCTATTATTCTGAAACATCTTCACTCGGTTGCTCAAGCATATTCAACTGCTGTTTTTCTTCGCTAACCGTTGACGCAGGCATGTGATCTGTCACTGTACTGTCGATAACCTTCACCTCGCGCGGTTGCACCTCAATCGGCTCAATCTGTACCAACTGCTTCTTCGGATCAGCAGCCTCCAACTCCTCAAATCTTCTTGCTTGCACCATCACCTTTGTCTCAAACGAGCCCACAAACTTATTGAAGTGCGTCACCGTATTGCCAACAGCTTTACCCAGTTTTTCCAGATGGCCTGTGCAAGTCGAAATACGTTTATGCAGTTCCTTACCTGCATCACTGATCTTTCTCGCATTCTCAGCCAGCGCTTCTTCACGCCAGCCCACTGCAACTGTTTTCAAGAGCGCAATCAACGTTGAAGGCGTCGCAATCACAATCCCCTTGTTAAACGCATCCTCAAGCAGTGTTGGTCGCTCCTGTACCGCAGGTTGTAAGAAACTCTCAGCCGGAATAAACATCACCACAAACTCAGGCGTACGATCAAACTGTGACTTGTAATCTTTCCTGTATAAACTATCAACCTGCGTCAGAATATTCTTCGTATGCCGTTTTAAATGCAGATCCTGATCCGCCTTCGACACCGCTTCAATTGCCGACAAATACGCATCCAACGGCGTCTTCACGTCAATCACAATATCTCGATCGCTCGTCAAATGTACAACCGTGTCAGGCCGTAATCGTCCGCCATCCTTCGATACCTGCTTGTCATAATTCAGCCCTTCCCGAAAACCCGCCATCTCAAGCAATTTCTCAAGATGCATCTCGCCCCACTGACCTCTCACCTCAGGCCGCTTGAGAGCCGTCACTAATTTCTGCGTCTCATCCTTCAGCATCCGCTGATCATCAATCATCTTCTTCACAGTTGCAGATAACTCGCCATAACTCTGCTTTCTCGCACGCTCTAATGCATGAATAGTCTCATCATAAACCTTCAACTTCTCTTTAATCGGATCGACCATATTCTTGATCGCTTCTGTTCGTTTATCCAACTGCGCCTTTGCGTCTTTCTTTTCACCTTTAAACTTCTCAGTCGCCAACTGCAAGAACTGTTCATTTGTCTTCTTCAAAGTTTTCCCAGCAATCGACTCAAACAATTCAGTCGATTTACTCTGCAATTCTTCAAACTGCTGTTTGAGTGCCGCTTCACGTTTTGCAAATTCTTCACGTAGCAGCTGCTCCTGCTTCTTCGCAGCTTCCTGTTTCTCCGTCACAAGCTTCACAAACTCCGCTTCCTTCTCTTGAAGCCGCTTCGCATGTTCACTGTCTTTCTCTTGCAGCTTTTCGCTCGTCATCTCCTGCAACGTTTCGATCTGTTCCTTCAAATGCTGCTCATTTTGCACCGACAACGCAACCTGCTGCTTATTCGACGCAATATCATTTTTAAACTGCTCAATCTCCGCGCGATAACTATCAACCTGTTGTGCGCTCTCACCAAGCTGTTCAGTTAAATCACTCTTCTCAGTTTCTGCATGCACTTTGTCACGATTGGCAGCCGCCAGCTTCACGTAGAAAACAACTGCCGCAGCAATCACAGCCAGCAACAGCACAAGTAGCACAATAGATAGGGTCTCAATCATGCCCCCGATTGTAACAACCTAACACCAAATAGAGCAGGGGGTATACACCACAATTGCTGACATCTTTATGTCATTTACATGCGAATTTACACTTTATTTATAGGCACAAATCTACTCAACGTGACTTGCCACCTGCATACTGCTGAAACAGCCCCGCCAGCCGCCTCGCTTCTTGCATCGCATCATGTTTCTCAGCCACCATCTTTCGACCAACACGCCCCATCTCCTCAAGCTCCTGATCATTTGCATCCATCGACTTACGCATCGCATTCGCAAGCTCTGTCACATTCCCCGCAGGCACAAGCCAACCATTCATACCATCCTTCACCAACTCCGGTATCCCTGCAACATATGTACTGATCACAGGCCGACCCAACGCAAGTGCCTCCATAATCACAACAGGCAGCCCCTCATTAAAGCTCGGCAACACCATCACGCGACTTAACTCTATTGCCTCAACAATCTCTTCACTACTCTGCCACCCCGTTATCTTCACGCAATCACCCAACCGATATTGATTGATCAACCTTTCAACATCTTCACGCATCTCTCCATCACCCACCAACAATAACTCACATCCTTGTCCCTCATCTCGCAACCTTCTCGCTGCCTGCATCAGCAACAACTGTCCCTTCTGTTCACACAGCCGCCCTACGCAAACCATCTTCCGACTCTCCATAATCGGCCGAAGCGGTGCCTCCAAAAACTTCGCATTCACACCACAATGCACTTCCTTGATCTTCGCCCAATGATCATGATGGCACCACCTAAACAACTGACTCTTACCAAAGCTACTAATCGCAACACAAAACTCAGCTTCAACAATTTTCCTTGCAAGATGGATCGCCAAAGGCTTATCAAATTCCTCTGGCCCATGTGCTGTAAAACTAAACGTTGGCCCACCCATCAACTTACACAACATTGCGACCGTCGTTGGATTCGTACCAAAGTGAACATGCACATGCTCAACCTCATCACGCTTCGCCCAACGATAAACAACTGCTGCTTCCATCAGATAAACAAAGTGAATCAGCAATCCTCTTTCACTTCGCCATCCAATGCGAAACGCTTCTAATACAGCCTTTATCCAACCAAACGGATGTCGCAACTTCACGCATATCATTGCCCACAACATCGCAAACCCACCAGCCGCCAACACAACTCGCGTCTTCTCTTTTTCCTGTTTATCCAGTTCATCCACCAAATCATCCGGCGTGTGTCTCACCGAATAACGCTTCACCTCAAAACCCAACGCCTCAAGCGCCGTGATCTCTCGCCTGATAAACGAGTGACTCACCTTCGGATATTGATTCGTCAGATACGCAATCTTCATGGACAAGCTCAGCGATTTCGACTTACTTCCTGATCCATACAAATACGTTTACACAATTTGATACATCGACCGCTTCTTCTTTTCACAGGAAAACAAACGACATAATTCCTCTGCAGATCATCATATCGCAGTCATCTCCCCATCAGCCTGATAATACGGGCTTCCCTATGCTTGAATGTCCAAATGCTTATAGGGCGGCAATCCACCTGACTCATCATTCCCCTCTCCCTTCTCTTCCTGAATCTCTTCTTGAGCAACAACCTTCTGTGCTGGTGAATTCGCAACCGGTGTTGTATAACCGCCAGACTGCTGCCCTAAATTATTCAATAATGCCGCCGCTTGTGGGTCCTGATTTTGACCCATCGCCAACCGCTGTGCCTCTGCACTCAAATCAGCAACATCGCTCGCCGCTGACATCGTTTCTTCTCGCACCTTCTTCGTAAGCTTCGACGGTGCATCATCAATCAGATCTTCATGATCACGAACCTGCGAATCAACATGCAAGCGAGCCGAGCTCTCCTCGTCGCTGTCGTTCTCCTCAAGCCCCTTGATGTGCGCTTCAAAAACCTTCAGAACCTTTTCAGTGCTCTGCTGATCTTCACGTACCTTCTTATCTTTCTGTCGTGCCTGCTGTTGACCCTGCAATGCTGTCTGAGCCACACCAGCGGCTACGCCTGTTCCCATGACGCTCATAACGAAGCTCCGCTACTGCGAACGATTCACTTCCTTCACGACCGTGCCATATCACACGACGACACTACCCTTTATATCGGCTTCCCCTACCTTATAACTCAAAAAACGCTTTTAACTGTCATCCACGCAAGTATTTATTGGAACCACCTTCAATTTCTACCCCTGTTCACCCTCACAACCCTCATCCCTCAAATGTTCACTCATGGAAACATTCGATTTTTCCCATTTTGTAACGGATATGAATATTTACCCCACCCTCAGTGCAGAAATCGTCCAATAGACCCTTCCAAACCGCGTAATTCGTACAATGTGTACGCCTCTTATCCACATTATTTTCCCCCGTGAAAAATTTTTTTATAGTGAAAACCCTTCCTATTCAATTTAAACCTCACTTCTCGAATTTATTTGAAAATCACCTCTTAAATCGCCTTGAATCGAATCAGTTTTATAGACATATTACACACTTCTTATATAAGACATTTCGGTCGTCTGGTGACCGAATGCAGCTTCGCAAAAAGATTTAATGCATTGGTAGGAAAGGGCTTAAGTATGGCTACGCAAACAACTTCACTGCCTGGTCCAAAGTCCGTGGAAGTACTCGACGAACTCCAGAAGTACATCATCGTTGATCCACACCCATACGCTGTCGATCTCGCAGCATCTAAGGGTATGTACCTCGCAACCGTCGACGGCGACATGCTCTTCGATTGGGGCGGCTACTACGGCGCAAAACTTCTCTCCCACAACCATCCCGGCCTCTTCGAGGAAGATTACCTCAAAGAACTCACAATGGTTGCCAATCATAAGATCGCCAACCCAGACTTCCTCACACCTCAGTGTCTCGAGTACTACCGCCTGATGCGTGAACTCGCACCGAAGTGCATGGAAAATCCAAATCTCGAACTCTACGTCGTCAACTCAGGTGCTGAAGCAGTTGAAAATATGCTCAAGTACCTCATCAACATGCACGACGCGAAACGCAAAGCACAAGGCCGCACACCCGGCATCCGTCGCTTTGTCTACTTCGATTGCGCCTTCCATGGCCGTACCGTCTTCGCGCTCAATATCACTCAGCTCCGTCACGACCCCGTCATGACCAAGGGCTTCAAAGGTATGGTCCCCGCGAACATCGAAATCCCATTCCCTGCCATCGACAACTCGCAGCCTGAAGAAGAAAACCAACAGAAGATGGAGCAGGCGCTCAACTTCCTCGAAGCACAACTAAAGCTCTTCGGCGACGAAATTGTTGGCATCATTTTCGAACCAATCCAAGGTGCAGGCGGCCATCGTCTCGCCTACCCAGAGTTCTATCGCAAGCTTAGTGAACTCGCACACAAGTACGACACATACCTCGGCGTCGACGAAGTTCAAACCGCAGGTGGCCAAACAGGCTCAATGTTCTGCATGGACCAGT
The DNA here is from genome assembly GCA_016350165.1 of Planctomycetota bacterium. GTDB lineage: Bacteria > Planctomycetota > Phycisphaerae > Phycisphaerales > Phycisphaeraceae > Poriferisphaera. Next base: position 3,524,845 of record CP066225.1, read on the forward strand.
TCGATCTCCCGTATGCACCACAAGCAATCGCAGTTGCCAAGAAGTTCGGCAACGGTGTCCTCTACATGAAAGAATCAATGACCGACGAAGGTGTTCTCGACTCCACATGGGGTGGCTCACTCGTCGACATGGTTCGCGTTTCACAGGAAATGAAGATCATCCAACGTGAAGGCTACGTCGAGCAAATTCCTGAAAAGGAAAAACACTTCGTCGCTGTCATGAACGATCTCTGTGATAAATACTCAGACATCATCTACAACATGCGTGGCATGGGTGTCTATCAAGGTGTTAGCTTCCACGAAGCTGCAAACAAAGGTAAATTCGTCGGCAAGATGCTCAAGGAACAGGAAACAATCCTGATCGGTGCAGGCACAGACACCATCCGTTTCCGTCCACCAATTGACGTCACAACCGAAGACATGGACAAACTCTACGATAAGTTCGATCAAGCACTCGCAACGTTTTAAACCGACTCTAACGCACTGTTAGTAGGTGATTGATGGCTTGTATTGTAGACCAGATCTCACTTAGTGCGAGAACCCCGCGTTCCATTTCTAAACCAAACCAAAACCAAACACAACGCGCTCGCATCAAGCATAAAAAGACACCGGCCTCGGCCAGTGTCTTTTTTTTATGTCCCAACCCAAATACTCCTATTAACGATACGTTTTAGTGAAACATCTCCCCAATAGCCGGCGAGCCACGCTCGCCGTGCTCACCCCACATCCCTCACCCATCGCTCATCATTACCCCTCAAAAAATAGTGCAGCGAGCGCTAACCCGCTGCACTTCTATCAACACTACAGCTTCAAATCGATTGAACACACCCCCGTCTTAATCAGCGCTAAAGACACTACCGATACTGTCATCCATAGCGCGACTGCCATCACTAACACCTTCCCGCCTATTGTTTTCAATGATTCTTTTGTTAACCCTGCGCCAATAAAAAACAAGGCAAGAATCATCAGCTGCTTCCCAATGTGATTCAAACTTAACCACCATGAATCCTGATCCGGAAACAAAGACCGTATCGCAGCAGCAAGCACAAAACCCAATAAAAACAAAGGGAATTTCGCACGCGCGTTACGCTTATTCGTAAGCCGTGTACCAATAAACGACACAGGCATAATCCATAATGCGCGTGTTAGTTTCACTGTTGTCCCAATCGCAAGTGCACCCGCGCCATACGTCGCTGCCGCGCCCACAACACTGCTCGTATCATGAATCGCCAGCGCCGACCATAACCCAAATTCATTTTGCGTTAAACCCACAAGCTGTCCTACAGGTGGAAACACAAACAGCGCAATCCCGTTTAATAAAAACACAACTGCGAGCGAAACACCCATCGCATTTTCACTCGCATTAATTGAAGGTCCCATCGCCGCGATCGCGCTCCCGCCGCAAATCGCCGTTCCACTACTCGTAAGCAATGCAATCTCACGATCAACCTTCAACCATTTCCCGATCAGCATCCCAACAAGTAACGTACTCGTAATACTGACCGCAGTAATACCAAGCGATGCAAAACCCACTTTGAGTATCACACCAATCTGCAACCCAAACCCCAGCAGTATCACCGCCAACTGTAAAAACTGCTTCGAAAACTGTCCCGTAATCTCACGATTTCGATTCCCAAAAACCAGACTCGCAGCCGTCCCTAAACACAACGCCACCGCCGGCGACGTCACCAACGCCGCAATCCCAATCCCCGTAACCAACCAAATTGCATGTTTTTTGTATTTCATAGCGGAAAACCCATTCACAACACAGGTTTCCAAAAAATTAACTTAACGGCCCAAGCATAGACCCGATATAATCATGAATCCAATTGATTAAACTAATAATGACGATCAGAAAAAATGATGAATCAAGAAATCACAATTCGCCAACTCGAAGTCTTCGTCGAAACCGCGCGAACAGGTAATATCACACAGGCGGCGGAGCAGTTAGAACTCACACAATCAGCAGCGAGCATGTCGCTCAAACAGCTGGAAAACACGTTGGGGTATGCGCTGTTTAGCCGAATTGGAAGGGGGTTGGTTCTGAATGATTTAGGGCGGCAGATGTTGCCGAAGGCGCAACAGGTTTTGGCACAGGTTGAGGCGATGGTCAGTGGGGTATATGACCAGGAGGATGTGCCGACGGGGCATCTGGTTTTGGGATGCAGCACGACGATCGGGAATTATCTGTTTCCTCAATATTTGAAAGAATTTTTGGATGAACACCCGCACATCACGATTGCGCTGCGGGTTGGGAATACGGATGCGATCGCACGATCGGTGCGCGTGGGTGAAGTTGATTTGGGTTTGATTGAAGGGGAATTGAAAGTTGATGATCTGTATGAGGAGAATTGGTTGCGGGATCAGTTGATGGTGTTTGCGTCGCCGGTGCATGAGTTGGCGGGGAAAAAACGGGTGACGTCGGCAATGCTGGCGAAACAGCAGTGGGTGATGCGGGAACGGGGTTCGGGTACACGATCGACAGTTGAGAATGCAATCACGAAGCGCGGGATTGAATTGAATGATGTGGTGGAGATTGGGCATACAGAAGCGATCAAGCGAGCGGTTGAGGCGGGGATGGGGGTGTCGTGCCTGAGTGGGTTGGCAGTGCGGCGAGAATTGGCTGTGGGGCGTTTGAAGGCGTTGCCTGTGGATCTGGGGCTTGGGAGATGGTTTCGCTTGATCGGGCTGGACGGGGATTCAATGACGCCTTTGGTTGGGTATGTGGCGCAGTGGTTGCGGGATTTGGCGATGGAGTTGTCGGAAGTGTAAGGGAGGGCGATTCGTTTTTGTGCGCACGTTTTGAGCGGAAGTTGGTTTTGAGATGGTCTTAAAAAGGGGATTTTGAAATGTAGTTGTGCGCGTTGTGATCAAGTTGATGAGCGGTATTGTTAAGTTTGGCGAAAAATAAAGGAGTTATGAAAAGGGGGAGGCGCGTTTGTGCGCACGGATGTGAAAGTTGATCGATTTTCGGTGACTTTCCCTGATATGGAAATGGACAGGTTTGAGCAATTTTGGGTTGGAATGAGTTGGTTTTGAGATGGTTTGGGTTAGAAATGATCAGGTTTTGAGAGGGGAAAATCGGTTTTGTGCGCGCGTTTTGATAGAGGGTTGGGTTTGGTATGGGGTTTGCTGTGCGGTTTGTGAATTGTGAGCAATGGGAGATTGGTGAGGGGTGGGCACGGTGAGCGCGGCCTTTGAACTCGCCGACTGTTGGGTTGTTGTTTTACTACAGCTCGTTGGTTGGACTCAAATTATTTGATGTTTCTGAGTGTTTGAATTTATATATAAAGAAATACTACTCGCGAGGTTCGTATTCGGATTAAACAAAACCATCTTAGGTTCGTTCGAATGCACAGGGGGCGGGGTGTCTAGGTATGGGATGATGTCGGGGATGAAATGGTTTTTAAATACATGTCTAAACGGGATACAATCGTGTAGTTATGACTTTGTGTCTCAATGTTGATTGAAAAAATTTTGACGAGGGCAATATTGATGTATCAGAAAATTGATGTGCAATTTGAATGTGATTGCGGAGAGTTTATTGAAGAGACAGTAGATGCCCCATATCCAGATTTTTCGGCGGAAAAAACAAGAGATAGTGTAAATGAGTTGGATCAGTATGTGAGTTGTCCTGCCTGTAGTGTGGAGCATACTTTGACCGTAATGGTTTCATTTAATGATGCATCTTGTTATCGAGGCGAATGCATTGAGGTGATGTGCGATTTGCCTTATGACCCTGATAGAGAGGCTGAAGAGATAACATGGGCAATAGAAAAAAATGAACAACCCGAAACATTCCGCTTTCATATGAATAATGTATGTAAAATTCTAGATTTAGACGCGACTGTGGAATGCGAATTTAGTTTAAATGTTATGGTTCACGGTTATTTAATCGCTGCTATTGAATCATACTTAAGTACCACGTTTATTTTTTTTGTGACTTCACATAAAGAACTTATGAGTAAGCTGATTACTACCGATCCTGTTTTTGCTAAAAAGAACATCAAATACAAGGATTTGATTGTTGAGTATGAAAATTTGAAAGTCACAGTTGCCAGTTATTTAAACGATTTGATTTTTCATAAAATTGATAAGGTACATTTGCTTTATAAAAATGTATTAGGTATTGACATTGAAGATATTGGATGGCTGTATCGTGCGATTTCGATAAGACATGATTGTGCTCATCGGGCAGGATATAGTAAAGATGGTAAGCCTGTAGAAATATCAAAAAAATCGTTGTTTGAACTGAAAGGTAATTTAGAACGTTTAGTTGATACAGTGCAGGCCAATGTATATAACGTTGTCCCTAATACTAAAAGCGTAGACGATAGCCCATTTATTTGATTTTTGTTAGGCATAAAAAAACCTGCTGGGTTGCAGCAGGTTTTGGGATGGTCTTTGTTTTTGTGTGAATACTACTCTTCGAATTTTTCGATGAGCCAGTATTCGAGTTCGACTGGTGTTGCACGGCCGAAGATGGTGACGACGACGCGAACTTTGCCTTGGTCTGGAAGAAGTTCGTCGACTGTCGCTTCCATGTTTTCGAATGGGCCGCCGGTGATCTTGACGTGATCGCCAGGAGTGAACTCCATCTTGACGGTTGGCTGTTCTTCGGCTGGCTTGGAAGCGGCCTGCATCTTTTCAATCTCTGGGATTGACATAGGTGATGGGCGGCCTGCTGTGCCGATGAAGTCGCCGACGCCTGTGGTTTCCTTAATGAGGAAGAAGACGTCTTGCGGGATACGGCCATCGTTTTCGAGACGCATCTCGACGAAGACGTAGCCGGGGTATAGTTTCTTTTCGATGATCTTTTGCTTGCCAGCCTTGATGGTCTTTTCTTTCTCGGTTGGAACGAGAATGCGGTTGACCAAGTGTACGTAGCCTTCGATCTTGATCTTAGAGAGAAGGGTTTGGCGGACGTAGTCTTCTTTGTTTGAAGCGACACGCAGGACGAACCAGTTCATGCCTGGGTAGACCATTGGTTCATCTTCAGGAGCGATATCGTCGCCGGGCTTAGGGCCTTCGGGGAGAGTTGGCGTGAATTGCTCATCAGAAACGACTTCGTCGTTTGAGTGTTCTTCTGTTGTTGGATTGTCCTGCTCGCTCATGGAGCCGACCTCTCTAAATTTAGTGCTAATGTTTGGTTAGTACTGGTGTTTTTGGAGGGGTTATTTTTGAAGAACGCCCATCCAAGTGAAGATCCAAGCAAAGCTGATGTTGATGACGAAGAGGATGGCCGCGAGGAGAGCGGTACCACCGATGACAACGATGGTGGAGCCGTAGACTTCCTTTTTGGATGGCCAGTTGACCTTCTTCATTTCAGCTTCAGTGGCGATCATGAATTCAGCGACGTTAGGCTTGTTCATGATCCAGAAGAGGAATGTGCCAAAGACAACAACCATAGCGAGGGCCATTCCGCCCTGCCAGTAGAGGGTGTTGGTTTGGATGTATTCCATCTGGTCCCAGATGTAGAGGATTCCAGAGAGGACGAGCGTGCCAGAACCGATCCATGTCAGTGTGCGCGTCCAGTACCCCTCGCCGGGTTTGTAGATTTTGAAAGCCATATTTTTCTTACCGAATCTTTGACTTGGGTGACCGAAAGATCAATCAACCCCCCGTTGATCGCGTTATGTCGAGGTCACGTTCCCACAAAATACTGATGTAAACCCATGAACCGCAATAATTAAGAGCGAATCATGCGTTTTGTGGTGGGAATGAGCGTGATCGCATGTCGCGTTTCAGATGTATCGAAAGTCGAGTCATCTGAAAAAAGGAAACACGGGTGAGAGGACTTGAACCCCTAACCTGCTGATTTGGAATCAGCTGCTCTGCCAATTGAGCTACACCCGTATGAGGTGTTGTCATGAGGAATGGTTAGATCCCTATATGACAAGCCCTCCGGACTGGAGGGCACAGGAATATATTACAGGGGATGTGGGCTGTGCGTCAAGTTTCAAGGATTTATCAACGAGATTGGATGGGGATATTTGGGGGTATGGTCATGGGGAGGAAAAGTGGTAGAAAGTGGTGGTGCTAATCATGTGAGGAGTGATTATGATGGTTGGCTTGATAAGAAAGTCGCGTCTGTGCCGGGAGTATTTTTGATGAGTGAAGATCTTACTGATGAGTATGAGGCGAGTGTTGGAGGTGAGGGGGACAGGGAGGGGCGGCTTGAGGTGGACGTGTATTGCGTGCACTGTGAGTACAACTTGAGGGGGGCGAAGGCGAGCGGGGCGTGCCCTGAGTGTGGGGCTAGTGTGGCGGAGTCATTGGAAGAGCGGACGCTGATGTTTGCGCCGAGTGAATATCTGAAGGTATTGCGAACGGGGTTTTTGTGGCTGCTGGTGAGTTATGTGTTGGGAATGCTTGTGATGGGTGTGGGTTTTTTAGTGAATTTGTTTACGGCTTATCAAGGTCGTGCTGGGATACAAGGGATTCATGGTTCGCAGATGGTGTTGATGGTGATTGGTCTGTTGCCGATTGCAGTATATGTGTTTGGTGCGTTGAAGGTGTTGATGTCGCATCAGTATGGCGCAGATGCGACAAGGTCACGCGTGACGGGGCACTATGCGATGATTGTAGTGGGTGTTGCGACAGTGCTTGGGGTTGTGATGCATATTGGATTGCTTGCAGGAAGTGTGACGCCTGGTATTGGGGTGACGATTGCAAGAACAGGGATGGGTATTGTGAATACAGTCGCGTTATTGGTTGCAGCGTATACGTTGGCGTATTACGTGTGTCGTTTTCAAACGGGGATGCCATTCTCGCCGCATAGATCGTTTCGCTGGTTGCCGGGGTTTGTTTTATTTGTGCAAATCATACCGATCATCATTTCGTTTATTTCGTTATGGATAATGCTGCAAATACAATCGGGTACGCCATTCATGGATTTGAAAGGATTTTTGATCATTAATGCAATTATTGGTGGTATATCAGGTTTGCTAATGTTGATTGCGGCGATTATGAATATTGTTTTGTATTCACGATTGCTTGCGGCGGTGGGCGGTATATTGGGAGACAGGGTCTAATCAAAAGATAGTAAAAAAAAGCCACACGTTTTAGGGCGTGTGGCTTTTTATGTTTTTATGAATCGTTATCTTTGTCGCGGTCAGCATCGCTGTCTTTTTTACTTTTTTCATCGGCTTTTTCTTTGTCAGCGGGTTTTTTGCCGTTGAGTTCGTCGTCTTGCTTGAATGTTAAGCCAGAGACGTTGCCGGTGAGGATGAAACCTTTGTCGGCGAGTTCGTAGATTTTGATGCCGTTGGTGAAGCCAGCGTCTGAAGCGTTTGCGCCTTCGTCTTCATTACCTTCTTCTTGGTCTTTGTTTTTGTCTTTTTCACTTTTGAAGGTTGCGCTACCTTCGCCGCCCCATGTCCAGCCGTTGTCTAGTAAGTCTTCCATGACGCCTTCTTTTTCAAAGACGATGACCATTTTAAAGTCACGTGCACCAGCGCCGATGCCACCGCCCCATTGTTCGACGTTCATATATGTGTTTTGATCGGTTTTGTTGTTGTGTATGAGGCCGAAACCGTTGCCCCAGTTTGCGATGATGACGGTGTAGCCGACGTTTGAGAAGACGCCGTAACCGGGAGCGTCAGCGATTTCTTTTTTGGTGTCTGGGATATCTTTGTATAAACGATCGAGTGTTTCACGCTGCATTTTGAGAATGTCTGCGCGTTTGTCGGCAACGTCTTCGCCTTCTGGTGCGGCGGCGCAGCCGATGGTGAGTGTGATGAAAGCAAGTAGTGTAATGAAGCTAAGTGTTTTGATTGAAGTAAACATGACGTCATGCTCCTGTTGTATATGGACCCCGTGAGTCGGTGAATGATAGGCAAGGGGGTTGGGTGGGAGAGAGGAAATGCGCATAAAAAAACCGTAAACCTGACGGTCTACGGTTTGATACTCAATATTAGTCTGTATGTTTGCTAGGTGATCCTATGTATAACCAGAGCATGCAGTAGCAGCTGTGGAAGATTGTGGATCATCGCTCAAGCGGTCAATTATTTACGCTTGATTTTGTGAAGGATGTGCTTGCGTTCACGAGGGCAGTACTTTTTGAAGCCTGCTTTGACTTTTTCATCGATGCCGCCCTTGACGTTAACGGGCGTACGATAGTTCAAATCTTTGCATTCAGTACACTGAAGCCATACGTATTCGACTGCACCGGCTTTCTTTGCCATGATTCTTAACCCCATCTTGTATAAGGGTGAAATTCGTCAGTTTCATCTCATTCGTAGATTGCTCACATCAAAATCTGCAATCCTGAGACGGTCGAGCTCCACGCTGCGTGGTGTTGTTCATCGTTTGAGATGAAGTGGTGCAGGGGAGTTAAGTTGTGTGGCTCGGGGGGAGCCGAAAAACTGGGCCTTGGGCTTTCACCCAAGGCCAGCGAATTTTTATTTTCGTGACTAACAGTTAGTTAGTCGGGATCGTTGAGGAGTCAAGACTACTCAATGATCTTGGTGATGACACCAGCACCGACGGTGCGGCCACCTTCGCGAACTGCGAAGCGGAGACCTTCTTCCATAGCGATTGGCTTGGCGCCGAGGTCAACCTTCATGTTGATGTTGTCGCCAGGCATACACATTTCTGCGCCACCCTGCAGCTCGATGCCGCCGGTAACGTCAGTTGTGCGGAAGTAGAACTGTGGCTTGTAACCGTTGAAGAATGGGCTGTGACGGCCACCTTCTTCTTTGGTGAGCACATAGACTTCGCCTTCGAAGATCTTGTGAGGAGTGATTGACTTAGGAGCAGCGAGGACTTGGCCACGCTCGATGTCAGTCTTCTCAATACCGCGGAGCAGGCAGCCAACGTTGTCGCCAGCTTGACCGTGGTCCATGGATTTGTTGAACATTTCAACACCAGTGACGGTGGTTTCTTTGGTGTCGCCGAGGCCGACGATTTCAACCTTGTCACCAACGTTAACTGTGCCACGCTCAATACGGCCAGTTGCGACGGTGCCGCGGCCCTTAATTGAGAAGACGTCTTCGATTGACATCAGGAATGGCTTGTCAGTTTCACGTTCTGGTTCTGGGATCCAAGTATCGATCGCGTTCATCAGGTCACCGATGCATGCGCTAGCAGCTTCGTCTGATGGGTTCTGGAGAGCTGGGAAAGCTGCACCGCGAACGATTGGGGTGTCTTCTTCGAATTCGTACTTCGTGAGAAGTTCCTGAACTTCGAGTTCAACGAGTTCGATCAACTCTTCATCGTCGACGAGGTCAACTTTGTTGAGGAAGACGACAAGTTTAGGCACATTTACCTGGCGAGCGAGAAGCACGTGTTCACGAGTCTGAGGCATAGGGCCGTCGTCAGCCGCTACAACCAGAATCGCGCCGTCCATCTGAGCAGCACCAGTAATCATGTTCTTAACGAAGTCGGCGTGACCTGGGCAGTCAACGTGAGCATAGTGACGGTTGTCAGACTCATACTCAACGTGTGATGTTGCGATGGTAACGATCTTGGTTGCGTCACGACGCCCATCTGATGCTGATGCTTTAGCAACTTCATCATATGGCTTGTGCTCAGCCAGACCTTTAGCACCCTGTACAGCGGTGATTGCTGCGGTGAGTGTGGTTTTACCATGGTCGATGTGACCGATCGTGCCGACGTTGACGTGCGGCTTTGTACGTTCGAATACGCCCTTTGCCATTGTTTGCGAACCTCCGCCAAATTGAACTTCAATTCGGCATTATCTGGATGAATACGGGCTCTTCAACGTCTAGAATCGCCCAAACGCGTTTCAGTAAGCTGTAAGGATACGCCTTTACAGCCAATTTTCACATTCTACTGATCTCAGCCCAACGGCAGCACCATTTTAGGCTACTACTGTGCTGATATCAGAAAAAGCCACCCATGGGACTTGAACCCACGACCTCACCCTTACCAAGGGTGTGCTCTACCAACTGAGCTAGGGTGGCACAACTTAATATTCAGTTGAAGATTGCCGAGGCAATCTGGCTTTGGCAACGTTTAAGAAGCTTCATGAGGGCTAGCTTAAGGTTGCCGGAACTGCATTTAGCCGATTACGGGCACGTCGCAGGTCGTTTTTATATTTTTCTGAGTGCATCAAAATTGATGCTCACATCCCAGCCACCCAAAGTGATCCACCGCCTCTTGGTTGCGCAATGCCAAACGAAGCCATATCGTCAATCGGTTGGCTGTAGCTGAAAAAAGTAACAACCCCCTCCGATCAAGTCAAACCCACCCAGCGTGATTGGGGGAAAAATCTTGATTATTTTTCGATTCTCAACCCCCATAATCCCATTAGTTTAGCTAAGAGTGCAATATGGGTGGGGCGAGCTGTGATTTTGTTGTTTTCCTGTGTATTTCCTGTGCTGAGAGATGCTGGGGGAAGGCATGAAATGAAGTGGGCTGACATGAGGCTCTGCTGAGGGTGATGATGGTGAGTGAACTTTATTATGGATGGTCGAGTATTGTTTAGGGTTGGTGTTATAGATTAATTGATAATTGGATATCAATTGGAATTATTTAGGGAATTTTGGGCGGGGTACAGTATTTGTACTATTGTGGCTGAGCACGGTTTCCCACCATAAAAGAGTGGTGTATGGAAATCATGTGCAGCAGTTGTGGATTGCTTGGAATATCGTAAGGCTATAAACCAGTTGTGTTTATAACGTTTGGTCTGAATGTGTTGGTCTGGTGGTATGTGCGACTCGAATTTGAGTAGTTCGTAAAATTCGAGACATAATCGGCATTGTTCCAGATGACATGACAGCCTATGATATTGACACAGCAAGTAACTCAAACACGCAGCATATAGCTGCGAGAGCGATCTACGCACTTGTGCGAAACTCGCTCCCATAAATGATTTAGAGGGAAGTATGAGTCAGCAAGCCCCTGAAAATGCAAGCGACAATGCTCGCAGCGTACACGATCAGGTCGAGGAAATCATCGAACGCATCCGTCCAGCAATTCAGTTGGATGGCGGCGACGTTGAACTCGTCCGAATCACCGATGACAATGTTGTACTGGTTAGATTACACGGTGCATGCATCGGTTGCCCCTCGGCGAATATGACGCTGCAAATGGGGATTGAGCGCAATGTGCGTGAAAAAGTGCCTGAAATCGTTGGCGTTGAACAAGTGCCCTAATGCGATATTCGGCCTTGAATCAGAGTTCGTACTCTAAGCGCAAGGACATGATGTCTGTGCTGTGAATGTGCAGTGCAACCCCGCATCATCTTCAAGCGATCTGGATTCTTTCAGATCGGCGCAACAATAAGTTACAACGTGCTCTGAGATATATTTTCTGATCCAGCTCGGTCCTGCTTTGTTGTGCAGGTCGATAGCAGTTAGTCATGGATGGTCATGATCAGGCGGAGGCCTGTGTGCTGTCGTATTGAAATTGCGAAGGACCGCGTCGGTCAGCCAGGAGGCACTACATGCTTGCTTTAACCCGAAGAATTGGTGAAGAAGTTGTCATTGGTGATCCCAAATCTCCGTTGGGTGTGATACGAGTCGTTGATATCCATGGGGATAAGGTTCGGCTTGCGTTCGATTTTCCTCGTGAGACTCAGATCAATCGTCGTGAATTGGCGGATCAGAAGGCTGCAGGAATTACGAAGCCTAACAACGGTAAATAGGGATCGGTGAACTCGAATCAGCTTTGTGATCTTCATTAGGAGGTTGCAGAGCGAGGGAAGGGGATCTGTGGTTGGATTGCTTGTGCGGGGCAATGTCACATATCATTCTTGCACACGTTGGTTGTTATTATCAAATAGATTGGTGTGGTATGCAGAATAAGCATGCGACTTGTTTTGCTGCATTTAGACTGCAAGATGTTGATTCATTTCATTCATGATTAAGCGATGGAGAAATCGTGATGGATGAGTTGGGCGATTTTTCGAAGCAGGCCGATGCGTATGCTAGGTCGCGGCCGGGCTATCCTGAAGTTGTGCTTGATCATCTTGTGCGCGTTGCTGGTGTGGAATCTGGTGATGAGGTTGTGGATATTGGTGCAGGTACAGGGATATTAACGAAGCAGCTTGTTGATCGTGGTTTTACTGTTACAGCGGTTGAACCTAATGCGTCTATGCGGGAGTTAGGCGAAAGATATGTGTCTAATGCTACATGGATTGATGGTTGTTTTGAGGATATTCGATTAGATGCAGGTTGTAGTAGATGGGTGACGGTTGCGCAAGCTTTACATTGGGCCAAGTTGAGTGAAGCGCTGCCAGAGCTTGCGCGAGTATTATGTGATGGTGGGTGTATGTCGGTGATGTGGAATGTCAGGCAAGATGGTAAAGATGATGTGGTTGATTGGACGCATGCATTAATTGATCGGCACGTTAAAGGGTTTCAGGAAAGATATAAAGCGATGGGGAATGGGTATGAGTGTGATGTGATAGCAAGTGGTGTTTTTGAGTTGATTGATAGAAAATGCTATGAATATAGTATAAAAATGTCGAAAAACAGGTATTTAGATTTGTGGCGAAGTCATAATCATTTGCGAGTTCGTGCAGGTGAAGAAGCGTTGGCAGCGATTATGAAGGAACTTGAAGTGCATATGGTGGTAGGTAATGTTGAAGAAGTGGGTGTGCCTTATATTACTGAAACGTGGACATACCGTAAGATTGTCTAATCAAAGATTAGGTGGGCTTATTCTTTATCTTTAGGTTTTCTTGATGGTCGATTGAGCGGATCAAATCGATTTTTGTTTAAACGTGGTTGTCTGGATGAAATATCGGGTTGGCCTTGTGAGGGGGCAGCGTAAAAGTGGTGTTTACGTGGGATCATGAGGGCTGCGATGATGGTGCAAGCAGCGCAAAGAATGAAGAGGAATAGGATAGTGATGGTGTAGGATGAACTGATGATGGTGAGGGTGACTTCTTTTAGTTCGTCGAAACGGTCGGGGGCGTATTGTTGAAGGACGCCGAGGTCATCTTTGTCGCCGCCAATGATTTTGCGCATGATGTATTTAGTTTCGTGGCTTGTGTGTTGGAGACGCACCTCAAGTTTTTGATATGCATTTTGTTGGTAGATGGAGCCGGCGACGGCGACGCCGATGGCTGCGCCGATCATTGAGGAGGCTTTAAAGAAGCCGGCTGCGCGTCCAGCTTCGTCGTGAGTTGTGGCTGCGAGCGCGGCAGCAGTGATAGGAGAAGCAAATAAACCGATGCCGAGTCCGATTAATACGAAGGGGCCGAGTAATCCCATGTATCCAGCGTGTTCGCCTCGAATTGCAATGAGGAGTAAGCCGACTGAGAGGATGAACATGCCGGTACTTGTGGGTGCTTTGGCGCCTATACGGTTGTAGATGATGGAGCCAAAATTGAGTGTGATAAGAATTGAAAGCGTTGCGGGTAATAAGAGTAAGCCAGCTTCTAATGCAGAGTAATTCTGCACGATTTCAAGGTAAATTGAAGAGAAAAAGAGGATCGAAGCGAAGGCGATGTTTGAGATGATGTTGACGAGGTTTGCGCCCCAGAATGTCCTGTCTTTAAGGAGTTTTAATGAGAGAACAGGGTTTTCGACTCTGCGTTCAATGATGAGGAAGATGATAGTGAGGAGTAGACCTGTGATGAACATGAAGAGTGTGAGTGGTGAGAACCAGCCTGTGATGCCTGATTCGATTGCTGCGTAGGTGATGCCGAACATGGCGAGCATGATGGCGATGGCACCGAAGACGTCGATCTTTGATGATTCGTTGAGGTTTTTGGATTCCCGGATTGAGAGTAGTGCTGAAATAATAATGAGGATGGTGAAGGGGGTGACGACCCAGAGCGTCCATCGCCACGAAGCGTACTCGATGAGAATACCGCCGACGGCTGGGCCAACGGCCATTGCGAACCATGCGAGGCCGATCCAGATGCCTATGGCGATGGTGCGGTGAGGTGGATGAAAGTTAGTTTCAATGAGTGCAAGTGAAGGTGGAAGAATGAGTGCGCCGCCAATTCCCTGAAGAGCGCGACATGCAATAAGTACTGTAATATTAGGGGAAAAACCACCCATCAATGATGAAATGAAGAATAATGCCATGCCAATAACGAGGAGCTTTCGGCGTCCCCAAGCGTCAGCGAGCCGGCCTGAGACGATGATGAGTCCGCCGCAAAGTGTGAAGACGTTGACTGCCCATTGAAGTTCGTTGAGAGTAGCGTTGAGTTCGTTTTCGATAGCGGGTAGAGCGACATTCAGGATCGAAGCGTTGAGCCAAACTACCATAGCAGATAGCGTGAGTGTCACCAAGATGATGATACCACGTGGCGTTTTGAACATGGGTTTACTGCTTGATATACGCTGGTTCATACGCTTCCTCTACGTACACATCGGCGGAAGGCGCAGATAAATTTCTAACTAATGGATAGATGTTAGGTGAATCACATTAGGTCATGCTGTGTTATACATCATGCTGACGCTGGACCAGACGAGTTTGATTCCGGTAAGAATTGCAACGACGATGACGAAAAAGAATACGGCTTTCGACCCTTTTTTTATAGCGTATTTCGCGCCAATTACTGCGCCGGTGACAGTGCCGACTGCCAATAATAAACCGTATGCCCAGACGATTTGATCGTTCCAAGCAAAGACGAGGATGGGGGGGATGGTTTGTAAGAATGCGATGGTGACTTTAGCTGCGTTTGATTTAGCAAGATCTTTAGGATGGAAGAGAGTGAGACCGCCGAGTAAGAGAAGGCCGACGCCAGCCTGTATGAAGCCACCATAGATACCAATGAGGAAGAATGTGAAGAATTCTCCGATGGGGTTGTGCATGGGGTGGCGGTCAGTAGCGAGAAGTAGTTTAGGTTTGAAGATCAGAACGATAGCCATGCAGACCATTGCGGTGCCGAAGATGAGTGAGAACCAATCGGACGAGAGTATTTGAGTGAGGTAGCTGCCAAGGTAAGAGCCGCAAAGAGCGGGGATTGCGAGTTTGAATGCGAGTTTGGTATCGGTGAAGCCGTGCTGATGGAACATCGCTGCTCCAGTACCTGTTTGCAGGAGAACGGAGAGGCGATTAGTCGCGTTGGCAATTTTAGGGTCTAGGTTGAAGAAGAATATTAAGGCAGGGAGTGTGAGAAATGAGCCGCCACCTGCCATGGTGTTAACAAAACCAGCAAAAATACCGATTAATGGCAGTAAAACATAAGGCAGCCAACCGGGGAGTCCGCTGAAAATATTTGTGAATAAGGCACTCATGGATAGAGTGTAGATGATTGTAAACAGGGCAACAAATGATGCGTTTATATCATTTCGCTAAAGCTGCGATAGATCATGTTCGAGCCTGTGATGACTGCGACAGCTACGACTATGTAGTAGATGAATTTGGTACCTTTTTTGATTGCAGTCTTAGCGCCGATTAGAGCGCCAGCCATGGCGCCGATTGCGAGGAGGAAACCTTGCATGTAGATGATTTGGTCGTGATAAGCGAATATGGCGACGGAGACGATGGCGTAGCCGAGAGCGAGCGCGACTTTGACACCGTTAGAATGTAGGAGACTTTGGCCGTGCGTCATTGCGAGGCCGATGAGGAGAAGCAATCCGACACCTGCCTGAAGAAACCCGCCATAAAAGCCAATGAAAAAGAAGAGAATGATTTCCATCCAAGGCTTTAATTGGGTTTTATGGCGAGCTTCGAGGAGCATTTTAGGTTTGAGTAGCAGGAGTAATGCCATGCCGATCATTGCGATGCCAAATATGAATGTGAATGCACGTGATGGAAAAATTACTGCAGAGTATGAGCCACTGAGTGCTCCGAGGATAGAAGGAAGCATGAGTCGTTTGGTGAGTTCAATGTTGCCGTAGCCGTGCGCGTGGTAGACGGTTGTAGATGTTGTTGTGTAGAAAACAACTGAAAAGCGATTGGTTGCGTTGGCGATTTGAGGCGGAAGATTACAGAGATATATGAGTACGGGGAGTGTGAGGAAAGAGCCACCACCCGCGATGGTGTTGATGAAGCCAGCTGCAAAGCCGACGATGGGGAGGATGAGGTAGATGGACCAATCAGGCATGGTAAGAGTATAGGGTGCGCAAAAAAAAGAGCCAATCAAATCTTTGGCTCTTTGGGTTTGAAAATGTATGTAAAGTATTAATTGCCGTAGGGATGGTAGAAGGCAGGTTCACGACGCTTCTTGACGTGTACTTCCTTTTGAAGGGCTTTAATTTTTTCGTAGTATTCCAAAGCGCGTTTCGTGTCGCCGAGTGCTTCGTATGTGCCCGCGAGCGTCATTAAAAAATCTACATCTTTATAGTTTGTCATTTGGTTCAAGCTAAGTGCAAGAGCCAAGGCACGAGATGGATTTTGTAGTGATTTCTCAGGGCATTCAGCGAGGTATTGTGCATATATGTTTGTGATGATGGGGTCATCAAAACTGTTGAGGTATGCATTTTTGATATCTTCCATTGCACGCAAGTATTGTTTGTCTTTGACTAGTGCGTTGTATCGCATGACGAGAGCTTCGGGGTGGTTGGGATTTGCTTCGACGAGTCTGTCGTACCATTCAATGGATGTGATCTTGCGTTTAGGATTGAGCAGCGGTGTAGGCTGTGAGCGTGTGTGGAAGTATGCTTCGGCGAGGCAGTCATCGCAGAGTTCTTTTGCTGGGCGAAGAGCACGTTTTCCGTATCCTGTGAGAAGAGGGTCAAAGGTTGGGTGAAGGATGCAATTGAGGCGAGTGCATTGGCCTTTGGCATAAATGTGGTTTGAACGGTGTGGGAGGCCGAGAGATCTGCAGAGTTCGCGATAGATTGTGTATTCCCATGTCTCAGTATTGGTCATGTACCGAATATTTTTGCCGTAGTATTCGATGTTGCTAGTCATGATGATGATACTGTTGGTTGCTGTTTTTGATTTGTCAGAAAGTGTGACAGTAATAGGCTTATATAAGCCGAGCTCATCAACATCTGATACCTCTGGAACGATGAGCAGAAGGATTGTTGCAGGGCCAACGTGTTCGGATTGTGTTGCGATATCATTCATCGCATCGTTGAGCGCTTTAGTGGTGACTTCCCCCATCATGTTCATAGGCAAGTCAATGTTGATTTTAGTATTGAGTTTGATACGGCCTGGAATGTGTCGTTTGAAACGTTTCACGGCACGCGTCATGGCTTTGGTGTCCCATTCCGCATGGTTGACACGGACAACTTCGATGGTGACTTCCTCGGAGTGGCTGAGCGGGAAATTCAGCGGCGTGTTAATCGTTGTATCCGATGAAGGTCCCATTTCTCTGGCGCGTGAACTGACGCATCCCGTTACAAAAAGAAGTACTGAAAGTAAGCATACTGAGAGAATAAAAGATATGGATCGGATACTTGTGTGTATCGAATTGAAGCCTGCTGAATTCATAAACTCAAACCTTCCCGGGATATGACTCGTCGTTACGAGGTATCCAAAATTTACGAGCATTCAGATTGTATTAGCTGACAAGCCAAGACCGGAATGAAAATGCTCTCGTACTCACCGTGTGGAAGTGTGCATTATACACATGTCGTGAAGTTAGATATAGCAGTGGATCTAAACGCTATTTCGTGGATATGTTTAGGCATTTAAAAACGAGACGCTGGCTGCATCTCGTTTGTGATTGTTTGATTAGCGGTGTGAATTACTTGAAGTACTTGCCCCAGAGGACGTCCAAGCGTTTAATTTCATCTGAATCGATGGCATCCTTGTGTGACCAGATGCCAAGTGCGAGAGCGCTGTGTGCTGGTGAGGGTTCATTCTCGAGTATTGAAAGATCGCGTAAAGCTGCTTTGATGAGTGAGATATTGTTGCTGGTTGCTTTATTGAGGTTGCCGATGATTTCTTCAAGCAGGGCTTGGGCAGATTGGCCGGACTCGTGTGGGCGCCAACAATCATAATCTGTCGGCATTGCAATCATGGCATATGCAATCTCAGCTTCACGGGCGAGTTTTGCTTCAGGCATTGCGGTCATACCGATGAGGTCGCCGCCCCAAGCGCGGTGCATGTGTGATTCCGCACGTGTTGAAAATGCAGGGCCTTCCATGACAACGTATGTGCCCTTGGTGTGGACGGTGATATTTTGGTCAATGTTTTTGCTGGCATTGAGTAGCCAATTTCTCATAACGCCACAGAATGGGTCTGCAAATTCAGTGTGAACAGCTGCAGCATCGTAGAACGTGTTGGCTCGTGTGTAAGTTTTGTCAATGATTTGATCGACGATGACTAGATCGCCCGGGCGATATTCTTCACGTAAAGAGCCAGTCGCTCCAGAGGCGAGAATATGTGTGACGCCAAGTGCTTTCAGGGCATAGATGTTGGCGCGGTATGGGACCTTGGAAGGATTGTGAGCGTGTCCGATGCCGTGGCGTTGCAATAAATAAATATCAACACCTTCCCATGTCGCATGGATAATCGGCGAAGAAGGCTTACCGAAGGGGGTCTCTGGATTGATTGTTTCGCCAGCTTCAAGGCCAAGTTTTTCACCGAGGCCAGTTCCCCCGATGATGCCGATTTTAATTTGTGTATCGCTCATGTCAGGGAGTGTAACGGTCAGTTGTCGTTGAGTCTAGAGCAGGGGATTGGGATTTTTCAGCGAGCCATCTTGAAATAAAAAAAGCACACTAACGAATTGTTAGTGTGCTTTCGAATTTTTAGTTCATATCGTCTTAGTTTGAGCGACGACGTGCGATCAAAGCGAGGCCACCAAGACCGAGCAATGCGAGTGATGCTGGTTCTGGAACTGCGTTACCTTCGTATGAGCCCAAGTTAACCAATGCGACGACTTCTTCTGCAGTCTTTTTATCGAGTGCAGCGACGCCTGCGTAGTCCCACTCGCCTGCGACGAATGTACCATTTGCTACGGTACCATTTTTGCGTGAAGCGAATGAATCCTTGTATTCCCAGTCTTTGCCAGAGCCATCAACGCCAACTTCGCCAAACATATCAATAACTGCGCCGTCCTTCATCAAGGCAAGCGTATCATCACCGTTCATGTTGATTGCTGAGTTGGTGAAGCGGTAGCTGTCATCGATGCTGTCCCAAATCGTATCAAAATCTGTAAGGAAGTCAGGATTTGAGCTGCCAATGACGTAGACAAATTCGCCAGCGCTCAGTGACTTTGATTCGAGTGCTTTCGCTTCACCGAAGTCGTTGCCGTTTGCACCAAGTGTAAGGCCGTAGACGCTGATGTCTGCGATGTCTGCAGTTGCGTAGAGTTCAACTACTTTTGGGCTGCCGCCTGCAAAATCACCATCGACGACTTTCGTGATGAGTAAGTCTGCTGATGCGGTACCGGTCAATGCTGCGGTAGCAATAGCTGCTGTAAGAAGATTCTTCATAGTGCTGTTCTCTTTCCCCACTTAAATGTGGAGGTTGGTAGGTTTGTCTCTCTTTTTTTGAAAAAGAATGATCTGACTGTTGCGTGGTCAGTACGTAAATTTATAAATCTCTATAGGTATCTCAGGCTAAAATTTTCAAAGTGATCTGCGTCGATTTGATAGAGTAATTATGCCTGCTAGTCCAAGTAATGCAAGAGAAGTTGGTTCAGGAATTGGCGCGACGTTTGCGAGCAAGTTAATGCTAAGTGTTTGTGATCCGGTTGCGCCAGGTAAGTCTTCGTCTGATAAATTAAGTGTGTATGTTGCTTGTAAAGGACCTGAAAATGCGCTGTTAATTGAAGCGGTATATGTAGCTTTATCGTTTGCCGCAAGATTACTAAAAGTGTTTAGGTCTAAATCAAATGCTGATGCATCACCTGAAGAAGTAATGCTATCAAGATCAAGGTCGGCTGTGAATGACGAAGTGGCGTAATTGAAGATATCGAAAGTTTCTGTGAATTCCTTGTTCGCTTCGATGTAGCCGAAGTCAATGGTCAAGGTATCCTGATCGAGTGATGATGAGAATGATGCATTTGAGTGATCAAGTACAGTCAATGCCAGTGTAACAGTGTCATCACCATCGTTTGCGCCGTGGCCGCTGCCGCCTTGTGTTGTCACATCAAGATTATCAACAGTTACCGTTCCAGTTTGTTCGCCGATTTGGCTTGTGTTTGCATCAAGATTTAAGTGGATGTCACGTGAACCTGAAGAATCCATTGCAAACGCGTTGTAGCGGCCAGTAACAGAAGATGTCAGATTAGAAGTTGTGCTGACTGAATAATATGTACCATCAAAGCCATCTTTATTAAGCGTAGCTGTGTACGAGGTGTTCACTGAAGAAGCACCTTTGATAACCGTACCAAGGTCAACTGTTTTGCTGGATGATCCGTCAGCATTTGCAGATGATCCGAAGTATAAACTTGTGTCGTTTTGCTGATCCATATAAACCGACCAAGCGTACTCTGGGCGATCTATATAAGCGTTGCGATTGTTTTGGGCTTTAGGATTGGTGTATGTGTAACCCTTATAGCTATCAACCTCACCGCCATAGACCGCATGGTTGCGGCGAAGTTCAAACTCATCCGGCGTATCTAAATAATGCCAGCGAATCAGACCGCTCAGATCGCCCATATTGTTGTTTGATGCGGACCCATTTTTTAATGAAAGGTGCGAATATCGTGTTGCGGAGTAGAACAGTGAACGTGCAACATCACCAGCATCTTGATCGCCGGGATACCAGAATGAGCCATTTGCACCCATGCTGGTTTGCCCATACGTTCCGCCGAATGGTTTGTTGCCGCGGGTCGAATTTAATTTTGGTGTGCTTGGCCGAAGTGCGTGTGAGTCATTTCTATTGCTGCCGCTACCTTGCAATGATTTCGGCCAAATATGTTCACGATCCCAAAAGTCGCCGCTATTCCAATTTCCGGTTTGTGAGTCGCGATCATAAATCAATAGAACATTGTTGGGGTTGTTCGGATCGGTGTCTGTGTATTTAAAAGCTGTTTTTAAATCATCATAGGAAGTCGGATCGTGCCCATTCGTCATAATTTGACGAAGCTGCGATTTTAGTGCGCTGCCAGTGCTTGTCGCAGAATTGTAATAGTTAGACGGAGCTTCATAGGAAATAGCTGAAGCTGTTGACGTAAGTACAAATGCTGCGAGCAAAGTCGCGGTCGTGTATTTGACGCTGGTCATCGAATTGTCTCTCTCTCTGGTGGAATATTGCGATGTTAAATGAGATAATCTTGAGAGGCTGAGAGGCTTGTTCTTCGCAAAAGAACTGTAGTTGTTGAGATGTTTATGTGGCATGTTACAAATAAGAAGCGCGCATAAACATGCATCGTTTAATATAAACGATGCTGACTTTTCGTCAAGGAAATACATTCAATTGCGTTAGTATAAAGTAAAAAATATATGATAAATCTACGTGTTTACGATGACATGTTTTTATCAGGTTAAAATAGGCTGTTCGGCTCGTAGGTTTAATATGTATTGCATATGAGCATATGCTCTAGTTATGCAAAATGTATGGCAGGCTTGGTTTTGAACAGTTGTGTAAGTGTATTGTTACAGAACGTTAATCCTTGCAAAGTGTGCTGATTAAAACGTTTCGTTAATCAAGATGAAGATGACGCAAATGGGGCGCTCATGATTAATCGATCTGATATTGAGATACATCGTACTTGGGCTCTGGGTATTTCATACCCAGTGAAGCTAATTTATCTGTAATGATCTTAATGATAGCCAAATTTCGATATGCCCTGTTTTCAGCTGGAATCACATACCATGGTGCATCACTATTACAGCTGCATAGATTGAAAGCATTAGAATACGCATCCATATAATCTTCAAAATGATTGCGTGCAACCAAATCAGAAGGATCGAATTTCCAATGTTTGTCAGTCCGATCCAATCGGCGTTGTAGTCGATCGCGTTGGTAATCTTTAGAAATATGCAGGAAGAATTTGAGAACATGCGTTCCTTCATCAGTTAGCAATTGTTCAAATGCATTAATATGATCAAAGCGTTTTTTCCAGACATCTTTAGGTGCAAGATTGTTAACATTCACCGTTACCACATCTTCATAATGCGAACGATTAAACACAGAAAAACAACCTCGTGGCGGGACATGCTGATGAATACGCCACAAGTAATCACGCTCCAATTCATAAGCAGAAGGTGACTTGAAATTCAGCACTCTGCAACCCTGCGGATTAATTGGTGTCATTATGTGGCGAACCGTCGAATCCTTACCTCCAGCATCCATTGCCTGTAAAATAATCAAAACAGCATGCTTCGCTTCGGCATACATCAGCTCCTGCAAGTGAGTTAACTCTTTCGATTGCTTCTTAAACTGCTCTTTTGCCAGCTTCTTGTCATATTCAATGGTGGTTGGAATGGCGTTTAAATGGATAGGCTCATTTGGCTTGATGCGATGATTCTCAGTGTTGATATCGATATTCATATAAAGAATGTAGCAAGGGAGGGAGGTATATGTCGACTAGGATTTTGCAAGAAACTGCTAGAAAGTCACGCAGCCACATCCCTTAGCTTGCCTATAATTAAGCTGGAATAACTACTGTCAACTATCAGTTTTATTAATGCAAGGTCTTTGACGCATCAAAGCTGAATAGCCTGTGTAACTATTGCATAACACTGCTCTTGTAGTTCGTTTTAAGCTATAGTGACACCCTCTAAGGACTCGTACATGAATATACAGCTAACCACGATCGCTTTAGCTGCAATCGCAATATTTGGGCTCACTTTCCTAACCGCCTGTCATCATGATGACAATAGTGGTAGTCAACACGCAGCACGCATCATTAAAAAATCTAACAGTAATAATCTCATTGCTGCTACCCATGATCACAATAAAGATGCGAAGCGTGTGTTCACCGCTTCTAATGCCAAGATAGAGACCACTAGCAATCATCAATCCGAAGACAGCGAACTCATGACCTGCGGCACAGCACCTGTTCTCACCGACAATGACGCAACTCAATCAGACACAATCTTGCGTATCGTAAAATCCAATCGCGAATGGAAAAAAGTACTTTCACCTGAAGCGTACCGGATTCTTCGCCAAAAAGGCACTGAACGTGCTTTCACAGGCAAGTGGCTCAACAATACCCAAGAAGGTGACTATGTTTGTGCAGCTTGTGGTTCAGTACTTTTTACTAGCAATGAAAAATTTAAATCAGGTACAGGTTGGCCTAGTTTTTACGATGTTGCCGACAAAGGCCGCGTTAAACTCAAAGGTGATCGTAGTTGGGGAATGAGCCGTGTTGAAGTGTTGTGTGCCACTTGTGATGGCCACCTCGGTCACGTCTTCGGTGATGGCCCCGCGCCAACTGGTCAACGTTATTGCATCAACTCTGCAGCGTTGGACTTCAAAAAATATGAAACCAAACCTGAAGGTATCGCCAAACAGGATACCAATGCGGTCGATACGCACCTTCAAACAAAAATTGATACGAGAATCGCAGAGTAATCAAAGTTACCCTGCGATATTAATTCTAATAGTTGATTAGTTTATTATTTAATAATCAAGCGTAATAATGCGTCCCTTGGTGAAAGATAGTAGTGCAGTTTTACTCGCAATCTGCACACGTGGGATCAGATCTTCATCCGTTTTATTGTGTGATTTTAAACACGATGGGCATGCATAGATCGGCACGCCATGATCCAGCAGCGTATTGATCATCACATGCGACGAGCCATAAGCTGTATTGTTCACATTGGCAGCATCCTCCATCAGCAGGTTAATTGCTTCCAAATCACAGTACACAATGACCGGGTTCGTAGACGAAAAATTCTTCGCCATCGTCAGCCCCATCAATGCCGCATTCGGATCTTCAGTTCCCGAATGAAGGTGAATCACAATGCCATCCTCTGTAGACGTGACTTTTTTTGCCCCCTCAGTCTCATCCCCCTCAGGTAAGGCAGTGCAGCCATATGTCATCAATAAAACCATCAGTGCGGTCAGCAGCAAAACAGGCGAATACTTGTGAAGTCGTTTTTCCATGAGCGTATCCAGTTTATAAGGAGTTTTATGTCTTTTTATCGCAGTCGGGATATTCAAAGCAAACTGTTGAAATTAAATTCATTTATCCCACGCTCGGTCCCGATCAGCCCAAACTCTTATCCTAAAGTTAGGTAAATGGTAAGAACTTCGTTATGATGGGATGCGTAGAAATTGAGACTGAATCGCTAAACCGATTAGGAGAATCGGTTGCGCATTTAGCTGAACACGGGAAGAATGTTTTGGATAGTCAGAGCTTTAGGGAATTGGCGCTAGCCGAGATGGACGCGGTGTATCGCATGGCAATGCACCTCTCACGCCATCCTGACGAAGCAGCCGACCTGGTGCAGGAGACTTATCTAAAGGCTTTGAAAGCGGAGGGGCGTTTCGAATTAAGGGAGCAGGGGGTCAGGCCTTGGTTGTTTAAGATTCTGCATAACAACTTTTATACACGTGTTGGCAAGAAGAAACGCGAGCCAACCCTCGGCGATGATTTGCCCGAGCAAGCTGTCTACAGCGAAGTTGACGAAGAAGCCCCAGCTTGGGACCTCGCCAGCCTTGACTGGGAGATGGTTGACGACAGACTTAAAAAAGCGATTGAAGATCTACCTGATCATTATCGTGAAGTGCTGCTCCTCTGGGCTGTTGAAGGACTCAAGTACCGCGAAGTCGCCGAAGTCATCGGCGTCCCCCTCGGTACCGTCATGAGTCGCCTCTATCGCGCTCGCGCGATTTTGAGTGAACGACTCGCCGATCTTGCCGCTGAAAGTGGCATCAAAGTCGACGCTGCCGCTGGGCAGGGTTAGTACGCCCATTATTGGAACCGCAAGAAAGCGACCATTCTAAAATACGGCTACTTTTTCTAACTTATCGCCACTAAGTGTTGAAATTTTCGTAATTTAAAAGAATTCTTGGGAGTAATTTTCAATACCCATAGGTTGGTACAATGCGTGGGCGTATGGTATTGATGACAGCTGTTCAGGGCTGATAAACGATGAATGAGAAGAACGAAAAACCCGGTTGTTGTGATGAAATGATGTCTTTCGCTGACGGCGAGGCATGCGAAGAAGTTCGTGTGCGAATGCTCAGCAAAATGGCGGAAAGCGGTGATGTCGCTAAGCAAGTTCGGCATCAAGTTCAACTACGCGGCGCCATTAAAGATGCCATGACATCGGAAACCGCAACGACATGTCCCGATGATCTCAAAGCAATGATTACCGGGATGGCGGATGAGCAGCAGGGTGATGGTGGTCCAAGTCTAAATCAGGGTGGCAATCAAAATAACAATCTACAAGAGCAGCCAGCAGTCATCGGTAAGATCGGCCGCTGGATTCCTACAGCCGTCGCCGCTGTTCTCCTGCTCGTTGGCTCCGTTGTCTTCAATCAGATGCAAAGCTCCTCATCTGACGGCACAAGCATCGCAAGCATGCTCCCAACCCGTCTCGTGAACCTCTTTGAAAAACGGCACGTCAGCTGCACAAGTGACCTCTCGAAACTCCCGCAAGATCCAAATCTACCAAGCAAAATCGAAGCACTTCCCGGTGCTCTCAATAAACGTCTCGGCTCAAGCACCAGTGGACTCGATCTTACCGGCATCGGTTATATCTTTGATCGTGTTGGCAAATGCACTGTCCCAGGCGAAATCAGTGTCCACCTCATCTACAAGCCAATGCTTGGCAACCCAATGAGCGACGCTATTAGCCTCTGGATCGCGCCTGACGATGGCCGTTTTGAAGTGAAACCTGATCAGGTCTACACCGTCAATGACGGCTCCAAAGCTCATCCTATCCTTCTTTGGAAAGAAGGCACCATGCTCTACTACCTTGTAGGCGATTCAATGGAAGTCACCAAAAAAGCAATGAACGTATTACGCACGCAAGAAAATGAATAAGTGACATGCAATAAAACGACTATCCAAGCCGCTCAATGAGTGGCTTTTTTCATGTCTCCATGATCTCGCAAACAGCTAACACATGATTAGTCGCTCTGTGCTTATGTCGTAGAGATCCAACCAACGTATTCCTTTATCACTCAAGTAGCCGCGGGCTGACAGCCCGCCGGTCTTCATTGCTTCCAATCAATGAAGCCGCTCATCTCTATGAGTCCATACGCCAATTCGATTATTCACATTCAATACCAATCATCCACAACATAAAAGTGCACTAAAAACCCCGCGTTTCCGCGGGGTCTAGTGGGTTCGTTACCAAGCTGTGCGCTTAGGTAATTTAGTTGTCGAGAGAGAATTAGAGATTCGTCAAATTATTTACGACGACGTGCGAGCATTGCGACACCGCCCAAGCCCAGAAGCGCCAATGATGCTGGCTCTGGAACTGAGACACTGACGAACTCTACATTCTTGTTGTGCGAGTTCGTAACAGCAAGCATTCCGTTTGCATAATCCACGCCGTGGTGCATGCTCCAGCCGTCACCAGCCGTTGCGATCACTTCACCATCCTTGTTTATGATGTAGGCATAATCATCTGTCAGTGTTTCGCCTGTATTTGTCGTGGCAGTCGTACCTGATGTGATTGATACCGCAAACAGTGGATTTGCTGGGTCTGCGTCAATAATCGCCAAGTCATATGCGTTGGTTGCGTAAAGATCAGCACCAGTGAAGGTGAAAATAGTTTCAGGGGTATATGTTGCTGTTGCAGTGTCTAAAACCGAGTAGGTTAATGCACCGTCATTAGTGGAGTTGCTGTAATCAATATATGCGATGTTACCACTGGAATCTGAATCGATCGCAAGAATACCTGTTGATCGATTAGCGTCACGAACGCCACTAGTATCTGCGGAAACGGTCGCACCGTCAGCAGAGATGTTGTAGAAGCCATAACCCATGGAAGCAAACATGAGTGAATCTGAAACAGGATTATAAACCGCACCGCTGGTTGCTTGGTGGCCAACGTTAGAACCGTCGCCAGCATAGTTCCAGGTTTCAGTCTGTGCACCAGCATCAAATGCTTTGACAAATGAGTGTGTGCTATCGAAGTTCCAGATGTCAGGACCATAAGAAACATACAGGTTGCCATTAGCATAATCGACATTAGTTACAGTCGTGCCAACTTTCGTCTTGTAGCCCATCGTTGAAACAGACTTAGTTGGTGTGCCAAAGATATCGTTAACGACAAGGATATTAGAATCAGCATTAGTGCCCGACCAGTCGTTGTCATAGCATGCGAGATACAGATTGCTTGATCCGTCAAACGCTACTTTGGTTGGGATAAAGTTAGCTGAGCTTGTGATATCACCAACGTAAATGCCGCCATTTGCAGTAAATTCAAATGCATCGCTAGCGTTATTATCTGTGACTGCTGCTGATGCGGGTCCTGCGATTAGTGCGGTTGCTGCAATTGCGAGTGCTGCTGTTGAAAAACGTTTCATAAAAATTCCTCTCCTATGCATGTGTGATGCCTTAAGTGAAGGTGTAGGATCGCCTTCGAAGCCGAATAGCTTCTTCATTCGATCTACCAAAATGATCTGGTTACACGTCTGAATGACCTTCGAAAGGGCGTCTCTCTTAGGAACAGTTCAGACTAACTTCTTTACATGTGTATGCCGTTCGTTCAGGCTTCCTCAGTCGGCATACAGACTGAAGAGCCAGCTTCTTCTCTATGTGTCGAAATTGTTCAGGTGGTGGCTGCGGCCTCACAATAAATGATTTTGAGCAGCCAAGGTTTTTATTTTGAGTCACCCGTGTAAGAGTGAAACAATCTCGACGGTAGTAAATATATGCCGAAAATGAAAACACGGTATATCATTTCTGATGGCGTCTTTTAACAAAAACGATGTTTTCGCCTCGTCGCCATCCCATATACCCCTAAAACCGCATTTAAACGCCGTCAGGCCATTTTAGACCTAGGCCTTACATGTTAAATTGACCGCGATTTCATGTTTTTAGCTCGTTAATTTAGGCTGAGTCTGTCAATTATCCCACCGGTTCTGCTAAAGAAGCCCCATTGAAAATTTTCACAAATCATTCCAACTCACCTAAAAAAACCTCAATTCTCACTATAAGGCTAGGCAAAATTTACGGATTGTTATAGTTGGGTGTTATAGTCATTTTAGGCAGCTTAGGTAAACCTTCTTTCCCCGCTTCAATCACCTCGTTCACATTCATTTCTCAATTCTCTCGCCAACCGGTGTTGACTGGTGGGAGTGTGCCTTTGTATACTTTCCGACATGCGAAACGCGCTCAGACTACTATCGATCGCTATTTTTGGCGGGTTGGCCCTTCTCGTGGCTGACAGCGTCCTTGTTATCTGAGCGGACGACCCGCAGCATATCCCCTATACCCACCATTAGCCTCATCTGGCTTGCTCAACCATTTAACTCGGGAGATATGGTTCAGCAGACCAGTAAATATGTGAAAACTGACCGCTACTTCCGGACGTAATAACAGTCCGAAAGCTGTTTTCAGCATGCAATATCTCAAAGACAGGCTAAAATGTAGGTTCTCCCACCCATTACGAATACAAACGTACTAAAACAATATAAAATCAAGAATCAGCGGCTGCGATCAACCAATGAATATCTCGCACTGCTGCAGCAGATATAGCAAACACAAGGTTTAGAGTCATGATGTCAAAGACATTGAACACACGGGACGTAGCAACAAGCCAAGACGAAATGACCGACAAGTACATCGGCATGACCGGCGGCGAAGTCTTTCATGAAATGATGAAAGAGCACGCTGTCGAAACCATGTTCGGATACCCCGGCGGCGCTATCCTCCCCGTCTACGACGCTATCTATAACTCAGATGAATTTAAATTCGTTCTCTCACGTCATGAGCAGGGCGCAGGCCACATGGCACAAGGCTATGCCCGCGTCACCGGTAACCCCGGCGTTGTTCTCGTAACCAGTGGCCCCGGTGCAACCAACACCGTAACACCACTTCAAGACGCGCTCATGGACGGCACTCCACTGATCGTTTTCTCAGGGCAGGTCGCAACTTCCGCCATTGGCACTGACGCTTTCCAGGAAGCCGACGTTACTGGCATCACACGTCCATGCACCAAGTGGAACTGCCTTGTAAAAGACCCACACGATCTGCCACGCGTCATCAACACTGCGTTCATGATCGCTACAACAGGTCGTCCCGGCCCTGTTCTCGTTGACATGCCAAAAGACGTGACTGCTGCCAAGATCACGCGCCCTGTTAACACCAAGCCATACCTCCCCGGCTATCAAACCAAGGTTGCAGGTATCAGTGATAACATCGACCGTGTTGCTGACATGATCAACAACGCTAAAAAGCCTCTCTTCTACGTAGGGCAAGGCGTTGTAACCGGCAACGCAGTAGATGTTCTTCGTAAGTGTGCAGAGCAAGCAAACATTCCAGTGACCACAACCCTCCTCGGCCTCGGCGCTTTTGACGAAACCAGTGACCTCGCAGTCGATTTCCTCGGCATGCACGGTGCTGCTTACGCCAACTGGGCCATGCGTGATGCAGACGTTGTGATTGCTGTTGGTGCACGCTTTGATGACCGCGTAACAGGCGACGTTAAGCAGTTCGCTCCTGCTGCTCGCAAAGCTGAAGCCGAAGGCACAGGCGGCATCATCCACTTCGACATCGCTCCTGATAACATCAACAAAACCGTTCAGGTAACCGTTCCTGTTGAAGGTGATGCCAAGAAGAATCTCGACGAGCTTCTCCCAATGCTCAAAGACAACGACCGTGGCGAGTGGATTGCTCAGATCAAACAATGGAAAAAAGATCAGCCATTCCAGTACGAAGCCGACGATCGTGAGTTCCACCTCAAGCCTCAACAAGTTATCGAGGAAATGTGGAAGCAAACCGATAGCAACGCAATCGTTGTGACCGGCGTTGGTCAGCACCAAATGTGGGCTGCTCAGTTCTACAAGTACAAGACCCCGCGTCAGTTCGTCACTTCAGGCGGGCTCGGCACCATGGGCTTCGGCGTTCCAGCTTCCGTTGGCGCTGCTCTTGCAGAACAAATCGAAGCATCCAAAGAAGGTCGCACACCTCGCCAAGTCATTAACATCGACGGCGACGGTTCCTTCTCAATGACAGCGATGGAAATGGCAACAGCTGCTCAATACGGCATCCACGCCAAAACCATCGTTCTCAACAACGACTTCCAAGGCATGGTGAAGCAGTGGCAGGACCTCTTCTACGAAGAGCGTTACTCTCACACCGAAATGCACAACCCTGACTTTGTGAAGCTTGCCGATGCTCTCAACTGTAAAGGCTTCCGCGTAACCAAAGCAGAAGACCTCCCCGCAGTCATGAAAGCGTTCATCGAACACGACGGCCCAGCCGTTCTCGAAGCACTCGTTGAAAAGCACGAACATGTGTACCCAATGCTTCCTGCAGGTAAGAGCGTAGACGACATGGTTC
Organism: Planctomycetota bacterium; assembly: GCA_016350165.1. Taxonomy (GTDB): domain Bacteria; phylum Planctomycetota; class Phycisphaerae; order Phycisphaerales; family Phycisphaeraceae; genus Poriferisphaera. Next base: position 3,555,034 of record CP066225.1, read on the forward strand.
TCGGCCCAGCTTCTGAGCAGGGTGAGTACGATCCTTCAGACGTTCCCGGCTAAACTGTATATTCAACCCAAATACACACACCGGCAGCCTTGGTTGCCGGTTTTTTTATTGCTCATCATCCTCCTTTTTGTATCATTGCCAAATACATACAAATTCATGGATAAGACGGGTTTATAAGGATGGTCGCGATGAACGACTACAAAAAGATTGGGGTTCTCTTCACTTGCATGATGCTCTTCGTCTGTAGCATCACAGCTTTCGCCGATGCGCAAAATAAGACCGACGATGTACCACTCGTCACTCTCGACCGCGCAGGCTACATGCAGCATAAGCAACTCAATGAAGTCAGCGGCATCGTCCGTGAACGCTGCAAAGAAGCTAACTGGTGGGTACTCAATGACTCCGGCAACGATGCTGTCGTCTATCGAATCGATAAAGAAGGCAAAATCGTCAACCGCACATACGATCTCGGCGAAATGGTTCTCACCAACGGTTCCATCGATACGCAAAAAGGTTACAAACTTAACGACGCCAAAAACGTTGACTGGGAAGACATCGCCATTCATGACGACAAGCTCTACGTCGTCGATATGGGTAACAACGGCAATGCTCGCAAGGATCTCGGCGTCTACGTTGTCTCTGGCCTCTGGAACAAAGACGAACAAAACAAATATCACTGGAACGGCAAGATAAACAACGTTAAACGTTATCAGGTCAAATACCCCGAACAGGAATCATTCCCAGCGAAAGAATTCGAATTCGACTGCGAATCAGCATTCTTCCTCAACGGCAAATTTCACATTCTCACAAAACACCGCACAGGCCAAACAAAATACGCAAAGCGTGGCACAAAACTCTATCGCATCGATAGATTCGAAGAAGATCAAGTCAACGAACTCAAACTCATCGATCGAAACGACGACATCGGCGTTTGGGTCACAGGTGCAGACGTTTCACCCGATGGCAACAGACTCGCAATCCTCGGCCAGTACGAACTCTACATCTACGACCGCCCAGCCAACGGCTCAGACAAATGGCTCACCCACGGCAACGTCACACACGTCCGTCTTCCAAGCGAACTCGTCAAGCAAGCTGAAAGCATTTGTTGGGACGACGACAAGACCCTTCGTATCGCCAACGAGCAACGTGATATCTACACACTCCCTATCAAACGCATCGAAGAAGCCACAGGCAAAAAATACGAACCCAACCAAGAAATCTACTACAAATAAAGCATATTCCATATTTGGTAACGATCATTAATAGTCAGCGAGCCACGCTCGCCGTGCTCACCCCTCATCCCGCCATACCGCATAATTAATCAAAATAGTTTTCCGCCCTTTACCACCTCGCGTTACAATACGCCCATGAAGAAAATGCCTGTTACCATCGCATCGTTCTTGTTGCTATGCGCTTGTTCATTGTTCATTTCTAAACAAGCTGCAGCCGCAATCGAATTTAAAAACGCATTCCCTGATCTTTGGTTCGAAAGGCCCATCTACCTCACCCACTTCCCCGACGGCTCTAACCTTCTGTTAGTCGCTCAACAAGATGGCAAAATTTTTGCATTCCCCAACAACCCGCGTGTTAAAAAATCGCAGATGGTTCAGATGTTTGATGGCAACACCAAGCACGGCAAAATCAAAGCCAACGGCGAAGAAGGTCTTCTCGGTGTCGCCATCTCTCCGAATTTTAAAACCAATCGAACCGTCTTCCTTCATTATTCCGCACAAGAACCAAGACGTGGCATCATCTCGAAATTCAAAGTCAACAACGACGGCACTCTCAACAAAAAATCTGAAAAACTCATCCTTCAAGTCGAACAACCCTACGCAAACCACAACGGCGGAACCATCACCTTCGGACCCGACAACTACCTCTACATCGGTTTTGGTGACGGCGGTGCAGCCGGCGACCCTAAAAACCACGGCCAAGACCTCTCCACACTCCTCGGCACTATCCTGCGCATAGACGTCAGCAAATCCACAGCCAAAAAACCATACACCATCCCAAAAGACAACCCATTCATCAAAAACAATAAAGCAAAACCCGAAATCTATGCCTACGGCATCCGCAACCCCTGGCGTTTCTCATTCGACCGTAAAACAAAACAACTCTGGGTCGGCGACGTCGGGCAAAACAAATACGAAGAAGTTTCCATCGTCCCCAAAGGTGGCAACATGGGTTGGAACATCCGCGAAGGTAAACACCACTTCCGCAAAGGTTCACGTCGCGGGCTCATCGAACCCGTTTGGGAATACGATCATTCACACGGCGCATCCATCACCGGCGGCTACGTTTACCGAGGTAAGAAAATCCCTTCATTACAAGGTGCATATATCTTTGCCGACTTCGCTACCAGCCACGTCTGGGCGCTCTGGTACGACACCAAACGCAACCGCGTCATCAAACACCAAAGACTTGGCGAAGGTCACACCCCCGCTTCCTTCGGTGAAGACGCGCAAGGTGAAATATACATCTGCACCTATGGCGGAGGTATCTTCAAAATCATCGATAATTAAAACAACACTAACACCTGATTAGATGTCATCCGAGTAGACATGTTGCTGCGGAGCAGCAGTGCCCTGATTCGCTTGTTTAAGCGACTCCACAAAATCACGCTTCATGATCTCAACAAACACAGATAGCGTATACGCCGCCACGACCGTTGCCGTAATCGTAATCTGATAATCCTGCAGAACAAACGCAGTAATCGCCGTCACAAGCAACATGACAAACAAAAGGATGCATATGAACTTAGCGGGCTTCGCTGCAGCATGGAGTAGGGGCTCATTCATGAGCAGTATTTTACAAGATTCTTTTACTTAGTAACAGGTTGGGGTGAATGTCACGTGGTTGCTGCCGCAGGAGTCGCGATTTTAATGTCCAAAACATGCATATCAGGCGACAATCTGTTCTGCCAATTGTTAATCGCAGGCGAGAAAACCAGATCCAAATGCATCCCCACCGCCAATTTCTCCGCTAATTCGCCCAATCCAAATCCCACAGCCCGTTTGCACTTCTCCCCATGTCGAATGTTGATCGACAGGTGTGCGCCCTCCGACCCGATCCGCTGAGGCGGGCGATCCAGCACCACATTCCGCAGCACAAGCTTGGGCTTCGGATTCGCATTGCCAAATGGGGCCAGCGTTTGGATCGTTTGGAACAGCTGCAACTGAATATCCTTGAATTCAATCTCAGCATCAATCTTCAATGTTGAAACCAGTTCATCTTCCGCAAGTGCATCATTGCAGTGATTGATTAGAGCATCACGAAACGCATCAACATTTTCTTGTTGTAGCGTACAACCCGCCGCTGCTTCATGTCCGCCGAACTTGGTCAGATGTTCACCCGCCGCAGTAAATGCAGCATGAATATCAACCCCACCAAATGAACGCGCCGAACCTGATGCGCTGCCGTCTTCTTCATATGAAAGCACAACTGCAGGGCGGTGATATGCTTCAACCAATCGTGATGCAACAATCCCGACCACACCCTTATGCCATTCTGCATCACCCACCACGATCGCGCGTTTATCAGGTGATGCTAATCCCAACTCATCAATCATCTTTTTCGCTTGTTGCACGATATCACGTTCAGTATCTTTTCGCTTCTGATTTTCAACCGTGAGGAAATCAGCAATGTGTCGCGCTTGTTTTTCCTGTGCGACCGTCAACAGGTACAACGCATTTCGTGCATGACCCATGCGGCCGCTCGCATTGAGTCGCGGCCCAAGTACAAACCCAACATGATACGCATCCACCTTTTCATCACGCAGCTTCGATGAATCGATCAACGCATTTAACCCTGTAAAAGGCGTATTTTTAATGCGGCCAAGTCCATAAATCGTTAGCGCTCTGTTCTCACCAACCAGCGGCACAACATCCGCAACCGTTCCCAATGCGACAAGTGATAACAGATCGACCATCAGCTTTTTAAAAACATCAGGTAACGCGCCGGATTCTTCATTGAGGTTGTGATGCAACCGTGCGAACTGCCACGCCAACTTAAACGCAACACCCGCCCCACATAAATCACCAAACGGATATGCTTCCTGATCTGAAGGTATGCGCGGATGAACCAATGTATGTGCATCAGGTAGATTGTCTGCATCGAAATGGTGATGGTCGGTGATGATCAAATCAACACCAAGTTCTTTTGCGAGTGTGGCTTGTTCACAGGCAGTGATGCCGCAATCGACGGTGATGATCAATGGGGCGACAGTTGGATCGGCTGGTTGCCCGTTATTGATTTTATTTTCGGGATCTGAATACCAGTTGCATGATGCGATATGTTTGAGTGCTTCGGAGTTGAGCCCATAACCTTCATCGAGGCGGTGTGGGATGTAGCATGAGACGTTCGCTTTTGCGAGGTCGAGTGTGTGAAAGAGGATAGTGGAGGCAGTGACGCCGTCAACGTCGTAGTCGCCGTAGATGACGATGGGTTGATTGTCGTTGACGGCTTGGCTGATACGTTTTGCAGCCTGTGTCGCACCGGGGATGAGTGATGGGTCATGCAGGTCGGTGAGTTTTGGGGTGAGAAATGAGAGCGCTTTGTCAGCTTCAGTGATTTTGCGTGAGAGCAGCAGTTTTGCGATCAGCGGATGCTGATGGATTTGCTGGGCGAACTCATCAGGATCGATGTTGTCGATCTGCGCATCAGGTTGCGCGGATGGATCGGTGGTGTTAGTGAGTGGACGTGGGGTCCAGGTTGATTTGAAGCCGAATTCTGGTGTCATGGGTTCCATGATAACGCAGATGTGGGGTGGAGGGGAGATGGGGCTGTAAGGTAATGGGGTGGGGGGATGACTGGCATAAAGGGTATAGATGGTAAGGTTTGCCAAAAGTTTGTGATTGATGCGAAAGGAATTGGGGGGCGGGTGGACTTTGGGGGATTTGAAACCGATAAGTGATGGGAGCCGAGAGGTTTTCGTGTGACTATTTTACATCTTGAGTTGTGGGTGATTGGGTATATATGTCGCGCGTGATTGAAGATGAATCGGGAGCTGGGATATGAAGTACAAAGCTGATGTATCGATTCAGGTTAGGAGCATTGGTGTTTGTTGGTTGTGCCTGTGATCAATCTGAGGTGTCGGGAAGGATAAACAAATGAAGAATCGTGCGCGTACTGGCTTTACATTGGTTGAGATCATGATTGTGGTTGTGATCTTAGGGATATTGGCGTCGATTGTTGTGCCACAGTTTACGAGTGCGACGGATGAGGCGCGTGAGAATGCGCTGGCGATGAATCTGTTCCGCGTGCGACATCAATTGCAGGTGTACAAGAATCAGCATAATGGTGATTATCCGACGCTAGCGGATTTTTCGGATCAGATGATGAAGGCATCGAATAAGACAGGTGATACGGCGGAGCCTGGGACGAATGGTTATCCGTTTGGCCCTTATCTGCAGGAGATTCCGGTGAACCCGTTTACAGGTGGTTTGAGTGTTGGAACCGGTGCGGTTGGTAGCAGCGACTGGTATTATGATCCGGCGACGGGTGAGTTTATGGCGAACGACTCGGCGGAAACGGCTGCGTTTTAAAGTGTAAGTCTATGTGTGTTGCTTGCGTGAAAGTGTGAGTGATGCAATTGATTGCAAGCTTGCGATGAAAATTGCGAGCTTGTTTTTATGCGCGGTTGTTTGGTGATGCGGTTTTGTGCGCACGATTTGTTTAAAAGTTGGTTTTTCAGATGGTCATAAAAAGGGGTTTTGAAAATGAGTCTATGCGCGTATTAGTCGAGTAGATGAGCGGTATTGTTAAGTTTTGAGATAAACAAAGGAGTTATGAACGGGGATGCGCGCTTTTGTGCGCACGGATGTGAAAGTTGATTGATTTTCGGTGACTTTCCCGTATACGGTTTTGAGGTGTTTTGGTTTGAAATGAGTTGGTTTTGGTTCGTTTTAGTGTTGTTTTGGTAAAGAATTGAAAGGGTTTGGAGAGGGGGATGCGTGTTTGTGCGCGCGTTTTGAATGGGGGTTTGTTTTGGTATGCGGTTTGCATGTTGGGGAGTTAAATTGTGAGCAACGGATGGGGGTGAGGGGTGGGCACGCCGATCGTGGATCGGCGGCTATTTTGAATTGTTACACTCAAGCGTATCGTCCAATGAGGCGTGGGAATGTATGGTTGAGTTGTTTCAAGAAAGCGTATCGTCAAGTAAAAGTTTGAAGGTGATATGTTGTTACATTCAAACGTATCGTTGGTTGGAGGGACATCGTTGACTGGGATTATGAGTTGAAGAAAAAGATAAAAACAGACGCAATTTTGGGATTGCGTCTGTTGTTGGTTTTATTGTTGGGTGTTTTAGTTTTGATGGCGGCGTCTTGTGAGTAGAGGGGTTGCAGCGAGGAGGAGCAGGAGGGAGGCTGGTTCGGGGATGAGGTGTGCGCGGATTTGTTCGAAGGTCATACCTGCGTTGTGAGCCATGAGTTGGAGGTCGGTGTCGTTGACTTGGAAGTCGCCTGAGAAATCGCCTTGTGTCCAGTTGAAGGAGCCGTCTTGGAGATATGAGTCCGTCAGGAGGTTGATGTCGGTGAGGTTGACGAAGCCGTCGAGGTTGAGGTCGCCGAGGAGATGTACTTCGGCGAGGATGCTATCGTATTTGTTGAGGACGGCGAAGCCTAGTGATTGGTCGATGACGGTGTTGTTGATGCGGTCGAATGAGCCAGTGAAGTTTGAACCTTTGAGTAGCTTGAAGAATGAGCCATGTGTGAAGGTGTAATCATCTTCGGGGAGGATGGTAAGGGTGCCGTTGAGTGTTGTGCTGTTGGCGGTGATTGTGATGTGGTTCATGGTCTGCTCGCCGAGGGTGAAGGTGAGGCCTGAGTCGTTGTTGAGTGAGAGTGAGTTGGTGGTGAGGTTGTTACTGACGTGGAGGTTGCCATGGGTGATGTTGAGTTGGTTGACGATGTTGCGTTGGGTTGAATGTTGGAATGAATCGTTGAGGTTTAGATGCCACGTGTGGTTTGTGTCGGTTGCGTCTGCTTGTACGAGTTCGAGAGTTTCGATGCCGAAGAGGTTGTGGTTGAAGGAGCCGGAGCCGCCGAGGATGAGTGTATCGCCTTGCGGGGTGTTGTTGAATCCGAGACGGATGTCGCCGAGGATGTTGGCGTTGGTGTTGAGTTGTACGAAGTCATCGTTTGCGTAAGCGTTTGCGGTTGTTTCGAAGGCGTCTTTGGTTGCGATGGCAGCGGTTTTTGCGTTGGCGTCGGTTGCGTGTGCTGCGATGGTGCCAGTGATGTTGTTGAGGGTGAGTTTACGGCCATAGATGCCATAGACGTTGGTGGTGCCTGTGGCTTGAATGTTGCCTGCGAATCCTTGTTCGATGAATAGTTCGGTGTAGTAAGCGGAGATGCCGTGGACGTTTGATTCGGTGCCGTTGGCGATGATCTGTGCGGAGTCAGTGATGTTTCCGATTTTGAGTTGGCCTAATGAATCGTAGTCGCCGTTGTCGTTCATGTAGATGCCAGCGATGTTGCGTTCGCCTTGAACATTGATTTTGCCAGCGAGTGAGTTGATGGAGAGGTTGCCGTGATCGGAGATGATGCCGTAGTTGTACCAGTTTGCGGAATTGACTGTAATTTCAGCGGTTTCTGTGATGTTGCCGATGGCAAGGCCTGAGTTGGAAGAGTGTATGGCGGAAGCGTAACCAGCGTTGCTGGATGTGCTGTTGACGGTGATTTTGCCGGCGAGGTCGCCAAGGATGTCGAGCTTGTTGTTGCTGTAGATGCCACGGACACTACGGCCTGCGCCTGTGATGTCGATGTAGCCTGTTTGGTCGAAATTTTGGATGACGATGTCTGCTGCGTTGGCGTGTATGCCATAGGCACGCGCGTAGCCTGTAGAGGTTTCTGTGCCGGAGTTAAGTTTTAGACCGCCTGCGAGTTTGTCGATGTAAAGTGTTCCGCCGCTGGGGGTTTCGATGAGTGTCGCGTCATTGCCTTCGTTGATGGCGGAGAGTAACGCGCCTTGCTCAATGTTGATGTGTGCTGATTTGTTTTTGATGACGCCGAAACGGTTGGTTCCTTCGCCGTTGTATGTGACGTCATTGTTGATGAGGAGTTGGACTTTGCCTGCGAGGTTGATGGTTGGTTGTGTGCTGTTGGTGTTGATCCAATAGCGATCTGTGGAGTTTGAGTTGCGTAGGTCGATGATGAGAGGTTGGTCGGGTGTGTTGCCTTGGATAGAGTTGGGGATGTTTACGACTGAGCCAGTGTTGGAGAGATTGAGCTTATCGACGCCTGTGGTTGGCTGGAATTCGTAAACGTTGGTTTGTGATTCGGTGAATCCTGCGAATAGAGGGGATGTGGATAGCAAGCAGCTAAGGATTGGTAGGGTGGTCAGTAAGCTATAGCGATTCATGTGCATCTCTCTCCTGCCTGAATGCGTGTGTATTAAAGCGACGCCTTTCATGAAGGTTCATGAATGTGATTTAGTTGGGTCGCTGTTTTGCCCCTCCGAGGGGACTTAAAAGTTATGGCAATCATGAAGCGTTAACAAGTTATATCAAGGTGTTTTGTATAATTTTTTAAATGAATGCAGCATAGCTTTTCTATTTTTACATACTGAGGTTGAATGTGTGTGTTTAGGGGAATTGGTCTGTTTGGGAAGTTTGTATTGATTGGGGTTGGAGCGATTCGATATGATGGGGGCTTGGGTTATTAGATTTAGTTTTTTGTTGATAAGGATTGGTTATGAAACGGCTATGTTTTGTCGCTATGTTGTTGCTGATGTTGGGAGGGTGCGTGAGCTTAGGGGGCAGTGGGGGTGGGGTTATGCATGAGAAGGGGGATGGGGATGAAGCAGTGGTGGGGGGTGAGATTATTGAATGTGGTGTGATGGGGATGCCGAGCGTTGGGCCTTCGCAGGAATACTTTGGGATTCAGGCGGAGAGAGCGGGGGATTTGGAAAAGGCGAGAGTGCACTATACGCGTTGGTTGCAGGCGAAGCCTAGTGATGAAGGTGTTTGGTATTCATTGGCGAGAGTGCTGATGGGGATGGGTGATGTGGATGGCGCGATGGTTGCGTGGGAAAGAGCGGGGGAAGCGGGGTTTAAGGATATTGGGCGGATTGATGGGGATGGGTTTTGGGAAAAGGTTAAGGAGGATGAGCGGTTTGTGAAGGGGATAGCGAAGGTGAAGGAGAATCGGGGGAAGGAAACGACGGAGGGGATGGTCCGTGAGTTTTTGAAGCAGGAGAGGTTGGGGACTTATGTGGTGCTTTTGCCAGAGGATTATGAGGCGGAGGCTGAGAAGCGGTACTCGGTTTGTGTGATTTTGCATGGTAGTGATTTGAATGAGAAGCGGTATTTGAGGGTCGCGGATAAGTTGGGGCGTGATGATGTGATTTATGTGTTGCCACGTGGGCCGTTTGTTACGGAAAACTCGTTTCGATATGGGCAGGAAGGTTATACGGGGTGGCCGACGTATCGCTTGGGTGAGAGCTGGGGGAAGGTTGAACGGGCGAAGTTCCATGCGAAGTGGGTGATGGACTGTGTTGAAGATGTGAAAGAAAAGTATCGGGTGAAGGATGAGAAGGTTTGTTTGCTGGGGCACAGTATGGGTGGCGCGTTTGCGTATATGACGGCGAGCATTTATCCGGAACAGGTGAGGTCGGTGTTCTGCTATGCGGGGTATTACTTTGAGGAGTTTACGAGTGACGAGGCGATGAGTGAGCTTCGCAATGAGGATGTGTCGGTCTGGCTTGCTCATGGTGAGAAGGATCAGGTTGTGGGTAAGGAGTTTGCGGTGGAATTGCAGGGGCGATTGGAGTCGTGGGGGATTGAGAATGGTTTGTGGTTATTAGATTGTGGGCATCGTGTGGAAGAGGTGGTTTACGAGCCAATGGAGAAGTGGTTGGATGAGGTTGTGCGGGGCGAGAAATAAGCGGGAATACGTAGGTATTTTGTATGTGGTATAGGTTGTGAGTGGAATTTGAGTAATGTAGGAAGTTTGGGGTGTGATGTGGTTGAGGGTTGGTATACTGGGAGGTGGTGTGTGTGGTTGCGTGCAGAACAATTTGGTTGATAAGTTAATGGAGATAACGATGCGCTTCGCAAAGTGTTTGATGTTTGTTTATGTGTTGTTGGTGTGTGGTGTTTGTTCTGCTCAGTCGGTGGCTGGGATGAAGTTGGATGCGAATGCGGGGGTACCGGGACCTAAGCTTGAACAGTTTGCAGGTAAGGCGCCTTGGATCAGGGTGCGGATTGGTCGTAATGAGACGGTGTTGAAGTTGAGTGGTAAGGGGGAGGTATCGGTTGGGCCTGATGATGAGATGAAGAATCGTGCACCTGTTCAGAAGTGGGACTTGCCTTTGGAGGTTTCGCGGAAGAATGGGGAGTACTTTATTCGTAGTAAGAAGCGGGGTTTGGTGAAGTGGGCGTTGCCGAATTTGAAGATTGATGCTGCGGCTGGTGGGACGCTGAATTGGGGTGACAAGAAGTATCCGCATACGTTGTTGTTGGTGGGTATGAAGGGTAAGGGTTTTGATGTGGTGAATCATGTGCCGTTTGAGGAGTACTTGCCGGGGGTTTTGGCGAGGGAGCTTTTTCCGAATTGGGATTTGAAGGCGTTTGAGGCGCAGGCGATTGCTGCGAGGTCGTATGCGTTATGGGAAATGACGATGAAGAGTGGGAGGTGGTATGACTTGGAATCAACGACGGCGAGTCAGGCGTATATTGGGCGGACGACGGCGGAGAAGCCGTTGAAGGCTGTGAAGAATACTGAGGGTATGGTACTGACTTGGAAGGGTCGGATTGTGCCTGCGTTTTATAGTTCGGCGCATGGTGGGATTACGAATGATGCATCGGTTGCGTTGTTTGGGAAGACGCCGACGATTGCACCGTTGCAGGGGAGGAATGTTGGTGACTTTGCGAAGATTGGTGGGAAGTCTTATGTGTGGGGGCCTGTGAAACGTGATCGTGCGATGCTTGCGAAACGTTTGGCGGCTTATGGGAAGGTGAAGGGGATTTCGTTGAAGGGGTTGAAGGGGATTAAGAATATTTATGTGAGTAAGAAGAGTCGATTTGGGAGGCCTCAGGAATTTACGGTTGTGGATGTGAGTGGCAAGAAGCACTTGGTTGTGTGCGAATGGTTTAAAAATGGCTGTAATTATAGGGGTTCAGGGCTGCCTTCGTTGAAGAAAGGGCAGAGTTTGAAGAGCAGTTTTGTGACGATCAAGATTGTTGGCAAGAGCGTGACGTTTAATGGTCGAGGTTATGGTCACGGTGTTGGAATGAGCCAATGGGGAGCGCAGGGGATGGCACTGAAGGGGTACGACTATAAGCGGATCTTGTCGCAGTACTATCCGGGTGCTGGGATTGCGAAGATTTATTGAGGTCTAAGCGCTGATTAGTATTCGATTTTGATCTTGGGTAGTTCTTTATCGACGTGGGGGAAGTAGCGACGGATGACTGCACAATCGAACTTGGACATGATGGCGGAGGCGGGTTCGTTGTTGAGAAGGAAGAGGAATGCTTTGTGAACGACGCGTGAAGGAGGGATTGAGCCTCCGGACCAGAGTTCGTAGTCGGCGAAGTTGAGGGTGACTTTGTAGTTGTAGGTTGAGCCTGCATCGGTGACGGAGACGTCGTAGGTCCATGAGTTTGAGTTTTCGATTTCTTGGCCGATGTTGATGTCAGGCATGTTGTTGGTCCGGTGTGTGATTGAAAGTCATGAAACGCTTGTGAAAGGATATCAGATGAGTGGCGAGAAGTCGCGTGCTGAGGGGGAAGAGAAGCCGAGGTTGGCGATCAGGCGGCATACGGACCGGTGTTTTCATGAAGTTGAGGAGGTTGTTGAGGGGGGATATATCGTGGAGGGGTTCATGATTCGGGAAGATGAGGTTGCGGAGGTGAGGCAGACGGGGGAAGATGGTGGTCTGCCTGCGTGTGAGTGAGGGGTAGGGGTGAAAAGAGGAGTGAATAGTCATGAGAGGGGGGAGGGGGTGCTGTGGTGAAAATGTGGTGGGATAAGTGTGTGTAAAAGATTGACGTGAAGTAGATGATTTTGGAAGATGGAAGCTTAAATCAGTGAACTTTTTAATCGAAACAATACGTTTGGGCTTGTCGAACCTCATGCTGCATAAGTTGAGGTCGTTGTTGACTGCTTTGGGGATCATCATTGGTATTGCTGCGGTGGTATCGATGGCGTCGTATGGTGAGGGTGCGAAGCAGGCGGCTCTTGCGGATATTGCGAAGTTGGGTTCGAAGAACATTATTGTGAGGTCGGTGAAGCCTCCGGAGTCGAATGAGACGACGACGGGTGGTCGTCAGTTTGCGCCGAAGTTTGGTTTGCTGTGGCGAGACATGAGACGGATTGAGGAGACGGTTGGTCCGATTGATAAGTTGGTGCCGTTGAAGAAGGTGGGGGCACAAGTATTGCAGGGTAAGTATCGTTCACCTGCGGCGGTGTTTGGTACGACGCCGGTGCTGATGGATGTGGCTTCGTTGCGTTTGGCGAGAGGTCGCTATCTGACGCAGGCTGATATGGAACAGCAGCACAAGATGCCTGTGGCGGTGATTGGTGCTGAGGTGGCGGACCGTTTGTTCCCACTAGTTGATCCATTGGAAAGTACAATCAAGGTGGACAAGCAATCGTTTCAGGTTGTTGGTGTGTTGAATAGAATTGGTTTGTCAGGTGGTGCTGGTTCGGCGTTGGTTGGTCGTGATTTGAATTTTGATGTGCATATCCCGATGCCTGTCGCGAAGGCACGTTTTGGTGACACGTTGTTCCAGAGAAGTTCTGGGTCGATGCAGGCTTCGCAGGTTGAGATCAGTGAGATTTATATTCAGGCACCGAATGAAGAGAGTGTTGTGTCGGTGTCAGAGCAGGTGAAGCGTGTGTTGGAGAAAGAGCATGCGAAGGAACAGGATACGTCGTTGACTGTGCCTTTGGAGCTTTTGATACAGAAAGAAAAGACGCAGCAGATGTTTAATCTGATGATGATTCTGATTGCTGGCTTGAGTTTGCTAGTTGGTGGTATCGGGATCATGAATATTATGTTGGCGTCTGTGACGGAGAGGACGAGGGAGATTGGTATTCGTCGTGCATTGGGTGCGACACGGCATCATATTGTGATGCAATTTTTAGTAGAAACAACGGTGCTTTCCGGCATCGGTGGCATCATTGGTGTTGGTGTGGGACTGGGTGGCGTAGGCGTACTTACGGTGGTCCATCGGATTTGGCCTGCAATGGAGCAGCCACATGTCACGATGTGGTCGATTGGCGTTAGTTTTATCGTCGCGACCAGTGTCGGGATTGTGTTTGGTTTGTATCCAGCGATGAAGGCATCACAGCAAGATCCGATTGTTGCGCTGCGTCATGATTAATCCTGCGGATTCGTTCGCACACACATTCTTCGTGAGAGAAGATTGGAGATTATCAATGCATCGTTTTTCCAAGCATTTTTCAGTTGTTTTGAGTTTGCTGCTTGCGCTGAGTTTAGTGCAAAGTAGTTTTGCTGCGCCTAAGAAGAAGGAATCGAAGGAAGACTTTGGTCCTTATGGTCAGTATGTTTTGGATTTGGCTTATGCTTATGAAGGTGGAACATATGTTTGGAAGAGCGGTAGTGGGGTGCCGTTTGATATGATTCACAAGGGTGAGACGATTTTGAAGAAGCAGCCTGTGGGTACGTATTGCTGTGGTTTTACCGTGGCGATTGCGTTCCAGGTTGGTTCGGACTTTGGTGTGTTTGATGAGTTTACGCCTAAGCAGGTGAAGACTTGGCAGCAAGAGTGGTATGGTAATACGCCGATTAAAGCGAAGAAGAAAGAGATGGCGGAGCGTCAGGGTGCGGTTGCATTGGAGACGCTAAAGATTGGCCGAGAGGTGAAGAATAAGAAGGATGTTCGTGCGGGCGACTTCTGTAATTATTGGCGTAAAACGGTTAAGGGTTCAAGTGGTGGTCACTCTGTGATCTTCCTTGAATGGGTTAAGGAACGCGGCAAGATTGTTGGTATGAAGTACCGCAGCTCGCAGGGTTCAACGAATGGTATTGGTGATAATGTTGAGTACTTCTATGGTGTGAAGAAGGATTCAAAAGGTAAGCTGAAGCGTGGTATTGACCGCGATCGTTTGTACTTCTACAGATTCTTTAAGCCAAAGGAATCTTCGAAGATTGAGCAGGCGAAGAAAATTGCGGCACAGCGTAAGGCTGAACAGGCTTTGAAAGAAGCTGCGAAAAAGGCTGAAAAATAAGCTGATTTTGAAAAGTAAAATAAGACACCCCGTTATGCGGGGTGTTTTTATTTGGTTGTGTTTTAGGATTTGTGAGAGTGGTTGTGTTATTTGTTTTTGGTGTTGAAGTTGTCGACACATGTTTTGCAGATGCATGCTTTGTTTTTGAGGTACTCAGGGATTTGGTCGAGGAGTTCTTGTGGGATGGTGACAGCGATGCACCAACATTCACCTGCTTCTGTTTGATGCATGTGGCAGTTGTTGGGTTGGTTGCAGAGGGGGCAGAGTTTTTCGTTGATTGATGTATTACTCATGTGGGTATTTTAGCAGGGAAAAATGTGGTGAAAAGTGGGATTGGGTTAACCATATTGGGGGAAGTGTTTTTGGGCGTTGGAGGGAGGTGAGTAGAGAGGGTGAGGGGGAGGGGGAGAATATTAATTTTCGGAATTTGCGTGGTGAGGTGGGGGTTATGAGGTTTCAGTAGATCGTGGATTGGCGGCTATTGGTGAGTTGTTGCACGAGAACGTATCGTTTATTGTTAAAAACGAATAGTTGGGCGCGTTGTTTCACTAAAGCGTGTCGTTAGTTGTGAAAGATGAAATGTTGAAAGTTTTATTTCACTAGAGCGTATCGTTGGATGGTGATTTTGATGGGACGGTATTGTTGCACTAAATCGTATCGTTGATTAGGGATTGTAAGTGTAAAGATTGTGTCGTGCAGCGAGTCGGTGGTTGGGGGTGTGTGCTTGTGAAATTTGGGTTGGGTTATGTGGTGATGAGTGCGTTTGTGTTGAAGGGGACGTTGGCGGCGGTGGCGACTTGTTTGAATTCTTCGATTTCGGCTTGGGTGAAGAGGAGGCCGCCGGCTTGTTGGGATTGTTGTGCGGCTTGGTGTTCGAGTTGGCCTGGCAATAGGCAGTCATCGTTACCGTGGCCGATGATGTCTTCGATGGTTGCTTTGACGTTGTCGGACTGTGAGCGGTTGTTGAGGAAGTTGTGTGATGAGAGGGCTTCAGGGTGGATGATTTGGAAGAAGAAGTTTGGCGTTGTTTTTTCGTTTGTGCCGGTGGGGATGCGTTCGGGGCGTGAGCGTAGGGTTGGGATTGATGCGCCGGTGAATGCGGCGAGTAGTTCGTTGATGAGTGCGAGGCCGTAACCTTTGTGCTTGCCGAAGGTGATGAGTGCGGAGACTTTGGATGGGTCTTGTGTTAGGTTGCCATCTTTATCGACAGCGGAGTCTGGTGGTAGTTGTTTGCCTTCACGAAGGAATTGCTGAACGCGTCCCATTGCGACGGTGCTTGTTGCCCAGTCGATGACGATGGGGAAGCCGATGGCGTTGGTTGTTGGGAAGCCCCATGAGTGTGGGTTTGTGCCGAGGGTTGGGTACTTGCCCATGAAGGGAACGACTTCGGCGAGAGCGGCGGTGCAGCATGTGTAGGCGATGTAGCCACGTTTTGCGGCTTCCATGACGTAGCCTCCACCCCAGAGGTAATGGAAGGCATGATCGACGGAGACGATGCCTGTGCCATAGGTATCGGCGAGTTCGATGGCGCGATCGATTGCTTGGAAGGCGACGGCTTGGCCTAACTTACGGTTAGCATCCCAGCACTCAGTGGCTTTGAACTTTGAAGGTATGACGTCTATCGATGCATTAGGGACACAGCCGGGGTTGTTTTTGTTGCCTGAGCCGAAGAGATCGTCGAGGTGTAGGGCTTTGATGGCGTTGTGGGTTTTGATGCCATGCCATGCGGCGAGCTGACAGAAACGTGTTGCTTGTGCGGCTTCATCTGGGGAGAAGCCACGTGTTTGATATGCGGCGTCAACGATCTGGTTATGAAGTTCGACAGGAAGGATGTAATCGCCCATGGTTATGCTCTTGGAAGTATGCGTGATTGTTAAAAAGTGATGATGAAAGATTGCAAGATTTCGCATTTATTATCAGGGATAGATGAGGGGGAGACCAGAAAGGGCTGGAAAATAAGGGGTTTGTGGAGTGGAGGGGCGAAAAAGTCAAAAAATAGTGTGAAAGTGTGTGTTTTTCTAGTTAGTCGATGGTTTGGTGATGGGCAGAGAGTAGAATGTTGCGAGTAGATATGCAGTTTTGATGGCTGCATGCACACACAGAATTGATTGGGCACATTGAGGGAAATGTATGAGACGGGTATCAGTATACGCGGCACTTTTGCTGTTGTTTGTAGGTGTAGCACAGCTGCATGCGGATGAAACGAAGGTCAAGAATGTGATCGTAATGATTGCTGACGGATCTGGTTTTAATGCACTTGAAGCGACACGTATGTGGCGGGGCGAGGGGTTTATTTATGATGCGGATGATTGGGATAAGTATGCGATGACGACTTATTCCTTTGCACGTAATAACAAGGCGACGGAGCAGGATGCTGAGCGTGTTTATGATCCTGTGAAGTCTTGGGATGTGCGGCCTGTTGAGGGTGAGAAGCGTGGATATCCATATTGTTTTGAGGGGTATAAATGGCACATGAATAATTATCCTGATTCGGCGGCGACGATGTCGCAGATGATGACGGGTCAAAGGATGTATAACGGTTCGATCAATACGTTGCCTGATGGGACGCCTGCGGTGAGTGTGCCTGAGATGGCGAAGAAGGCTGGTAAAAAGGTTGGATCTATTTCTACCGTGTTTATGAGTGATGCAACGCCTGCGGCTGGTGGTGGTGCGCATCATGAGTATCGTGGTTATCAGGATGTGATCGCGAACGAGATGTTTGATGCAGGTATTTGTGATGTGATTGGTGGAGCGGGGAATCCTGATTACAACAACAATGGTGATCGGGTGAGGCCAATGACGGAGGGGGATTACAAGTTTGTTGGTGGGCAGAAGACATGGGAAATGCTGAAGCGTGATGTGCATCCAAAAGGTTGGAAACTGATTGAAGATAAAGAAGAGATTGAGAAGCTTGCGAGTGGCGAGTTGGTTTTGAATGGTAAGGTTGTGATGGTGCCTAAGGTGAGGGGCACGTTGCAGCAGGGGCGTAAGTCGGAGGGTAATCCGAGAGAGACTGCGCCGGGTGATGATGTGTTGAATGATAATGTGCCAACACTTGCGGCGATGACACAGGCGTCGTTGAACCTATTGGGTAAGGATAAAAATGGGTTTTTTCTGCAGGTTGAAGGTGGTGCGGTTGATAAGGCGATGCATGCAAATCAGACGGGGCGAATGATTGAAGAGTATGATGATTTTCATGATGCGGTGAAGGTTGTGTCTGATTATTTGGATGCGAATACGGAGGGGAATAACTGGAGTAATACGATGGTGATTGTGACGGCGGATCATGATCATTTAATCATGGGACCAGAGGCGGACAAGATTCCGTTCCAGCCGTTGGAGGATCGTGGTAAAGGAAAAGTGCCAGGAAATAAGTGGTTTTATAACAGCCACAGTAATATGCCGGTCCCGTTCTTTGTGAAGGGGCAGGGGGCTGAGTTGTTTGAGAAGCTGCCTAAACAGTTGGATAAGTATGAAGTAGAGGGACGTACTTTGGGGAGAGGAGCGTATTTTCATCAGATTGATATGGGGCAGACGCTGCTTGGTGTTTATCAAAAGCAGATTGATGCAAAAAAAGCAGAAGCGACTAACTGATGGTTAGGCGTTTGAAGATTGAAATTAAAAAACCCCGTCATAATGGCGGGGTTTTGTTTTGGTAAAGGGTTGGGTTATTTGGCGGATTCTGCTTTTTGCTTGTCGGGTACTTTGTCTGGATCGAATTGGTTATCGAAGAGATCACGGTCGAGCCAGAATGGGACTTCCATTTTCTTGGAGTTTTCCCAAGCGCTTAGGTAGAGGCTTGCGGTGAACCAAGCTGCGGCACGTTCACGGTCTACTGTGAATGCGATGACGTCTTTGTCGTAAAGATCGAGATCGCGTGTGGCAGGCATTTTAGGTTCGAGTTCGTAAGCTTGTTTCACGTAGCTGTTGCTTTTGTGAAGTTCATCGACGGTGAATGTGAAGACATCATCTTCAGAAGCAAGTGGAGCTAATTTTTCTTTGAAGATTTGGTTGAATGAGAGTTTGCTTGGGAGTGAGTCGATTTTGGCATGGATGCCTTTTTGAGTGATGGAGCCGTCTTCGTGAACGTAGCCGTTGTGGTGGATGGAGGTATGAAGTGGCATCTTCATGTCGGCGGAGTAGTGAGAGAGAATGCCTGCGTAGATGAGGCATTTCATTTGGATGTGTGGGTTGTCTGGGCTCTTGCGGTACTCTGAAAAAGCGGTGGTGAGGCGTTGGGTCCATTCGGTGATGGCGTATGGGGCGGTGCCAACTTTGGTTGGGCTAAGGTCGAGTTCTTCGCAGAGTTTGTAGAATTCGTAGCGTGTTTTTGGGAGTTTTCGGTTGCCGATGAATTCAATATCCATGTAGTGTTCGCTGGACTCGAGGTTGGTGAGTTGAGGCGTTGCGCGGGACTTCATGACATCGGGGTCGATGGATAGATGAGCGATGGTTTTAACGCCGTCTTTGAAGAAAGCGGGGAAGTCATCGGGGAGGTTTTGGGTTGCGGCCATGGCTGCGTAGTAATGACCTTCATCGTGCCATGCTTGTGTTGTGTCAGGTAGCATCCACGTTGCTGTCATCGCTGCTGTCGCCAGTGTCAGCGTCGTCAGTTTTTTGAGCATCTTTTGTTTCTTGCGCATTGTTTTTGTCTTCCGTTCTTACAAATCCCGGAGAGCCTGTGTCAGTTTTATCGTAGTCTGCTGTAATCTTGTTGTTGATGGCGCCGTTGGTGCCAAGTTTTGATTTGTGCCAATTTTCGCCGTTGTCGTTCTCTGTTGACGAGAGTTTGTCGAGTGCGAGGTAGATGCTTGGTCCTTGCTTGGAGTCGCTTGGCCAAGGGCGATTATCGTCATAGTTTAACCTATCGATGACCTGACCTGAACTATCACATAAGGTTAAAATTTCATTTGTATCGGTGGGGTTGTTGGCGAGGCCTTTCATGCCGCCGTTGTTCCATTTTTTGACAGGAATGACGGGCGCGTCACATTTCCATGCCTCTTTGAATTTCTCAACGGTCTGATCACCAGGGATGAACACGATGGCTTGGTTGGGCTTGATTTCGAGGTCTTCGGGGAAGGCTTCTGTTTTGCCATCTTCATCGGCGAGGTAGTAGCCTGCGAGTGAGACGGGTTCAGTGCCGGTGTTGTAGAGTTCGAGCCACTCAGTTTTTGCAGGGACTTTTTCCTTGCTGGCGGGGTTGTACATGAGCTCTGTGAAGATGACTTCTGCGTTGAGATTGGTGCAGAGGATGGTGAATGTGATGAGAATTGAAGAGTAAATTAGCTTTGTCATGGTTAGCCTCCAACGTTTTAGGATACCAAGAGGTGTCTTGGTAGTCACGACATATTGGGGGTATAAAAAAAGACCTGCCACTCGAAGGGAGAGGCAGGTCTGCATCTATAAGATGTGCACTGCAGGGTCTTATATCAAATTGATTTAGTTATTTAGCGCAACAGGCTTTTTCGTTGAGGCCTGCTTTTTCCCACCATTCGGTGAGTTCGATGACGGTGCCTTCGTCCATGGCTTTGTCCATCGCGAAGCAGGTTGCTGCTGCGACGAGACCGTCTTCGAGTGATGCTTGTGGAGCGACACCTTTGGTCATGGTGTCGATGATACCCTTGACCATGATGATGTCTCCGTCGCCGTGGCCGCCACCGGTTGCGTCGATGACAGTCGTTGGTGCTTCCCAATCGATAAGGCGGAGCTCGATTTTGCCTGTGATGAGATCTGCACGGACAGCGCCTTTGGTGCCGAGGATGTACATGCGACGTTCGGGGATGCCAGCGTTGCATGAAGTGTGGAATGTGACGTTGACGCCGTTTTCGTATTCAAGGATGCCGACTTGGCTGTCGACGATGTCCTTGTCATCACGGAAAGGTGTTTCGTGAGAGTACATCCAGCCTTGGTATGCGGGGCGACCTTCTTTGTTGGGGCCGATGCGATCTTGGTGATGCTTGTTGGCTTCAGTGAAGAAGGAGCAGTTGCCGAAGCTGGCAACGCGTTTTGCTTTTGATCCAATGATCCAGTTGACGAGGTCAACGTCGTGGCAGCACTTCTCAAGGAGGTGTGTGCCGGCGAGTTCGGTTTGGCGGCGCCAGTCTTGGTGGATGTAACCGCCGTGATTGAACTCGAGTGTTTCGTTGAACTCGAAGCTCATGAGGTCGCCGATTTGGCCGGACTTTACGATCTCGTTGATCTTGTTGTAAAGGGTGGCATAGCGGAGTACGAGGCCGAAGGAGAAGATTTGTCCCGGGGCATCGTTCTTTGCCTTTTGCATCGCGAGGCAGTCATCGAAGTTTGTTGCCAGTGGTTTTTCGCAGAAGACGTGCTTGCCACAGGATAGTGCTTTGATTGCATGTTCTGCATGGAAGCAGTTCCATGATCCGATCATGATCCAGTCAATTTGGTCGGATTCGCAGAGGCTTTCGAAGCTATCGAAGATGATGGCTTCGGAGGCATCACAGCGAGCCTGACATTTCTTGATGGACTCAGGGTTGGGGTCGAATAGACCCGCGATTTTGACTTGATCGCACTGTTTATCCAGTTTTTCGACAACATCCATTAAGCGGAAGCCGGGACCGATCAAACCTACTCTTACGATTTCATGGCTGTCTGCCATCTTTCAATTCCTATCAAACTGCATTTGAATTAAGGGCTTTACGTGTCTGAGCAATAAGATATAATATCGGAAAAGGTAATAACATAGCCAAAATGACGCAAAATTTAACAATCTCGACGGATATTACGATTCCACCCCCTCCACCAGACCAAAAATTGGCTGAAGGTACTGATTGGGATCGTCTTGAGCGTGCAGTCTGTGGGATTTCAGACTGGCGTGAGATGTACATGCAGCATATTTCGGGTGAAATCACGATCCCGGACAAGGTGTTGATGTTCAAACGTCGTGCTCCGATGTTGGGGCCTGCTCATAGACATGGTCGATTTGTGTTGATCATTCCGATCCGTACGCGTGCGGATGTGATTATTGATCAGACGTTTTATCGTATTGGGCCGAGCCAGGCGTTGTTGGTATTTCCGTGGCAGTTCCATCACTTTGCGAATTTTGAGGAAGAGGAACTGACGTGGTTGTTTATGACGTTTGAGTTGAAGGATGAGAAATTGATTGCTCCGTTGCGATCGACGCCGTTGTCTTTGAATCAGCAGATCAATCAAAACCTGATCACGTTGACGGAGATTTATGAGGCGCGTGATGCTTCTGTTTCAGCGGTGGAGCAGGAGATTCGCATGCGGTTTGCTCTTGTGTTGCAGCAGTTGTTGAGGCAGGTGCAGAGACAGATTAAGCCGTTTTCAAGTACGTCGGGTGATATCAGGTCGGCTGCTGTGCCACACTTATCGTTGTTTGAATCAGTGGCGAGATTCTTGCTTGATAACATGGAAGAGCCTGTGTCGGTGGATGATGTGGCAGAGTGTTTGGCGATGTCGAACTCGCATCTTCGTGAGCGTTTCCGTAAACAGTATGGCATGTCGATTGGGCATTACATCAGGCAGGTGAAGATGCACCATGCGATGCGGTTGTTGTCGACGACAGATTTGTCTGTGGCACAAGTTGCTTCACGAACAGGTTTTCAATCGGTGTATGCGTTCTCGAGATCGTTTAAACGAGAGACGTCGAAATCACCTCGTCAGTTCCGTGACAGTTTAATCAATGACTAATGATTCTCTTGTGATTGATTCGCAAAGATGTGATTTATGCCTTTAAAATTGTTATCTATGGCATGGGCTATTGATTTAAAATGTCTGCATGAAACAAAATGAAATGTGGTACGTCTTTATATATAAACGTAGCACATTTTGATACGTGTTAGTAAATGTTTGTGACTTGTAGCGTTAAGTTTTGATGAATCATTTGCTTTTAGATTAGCAATTCCGGGAGATATAGATGTTTCAATTAAAGGGGTATGCGCCTGGTTGGATGGCGCAGTGTATTCGGTGTGGACATATCAAGAAAGCATCGGATTACGGTTTATTCAGGTTTGGTAAACGCAAAGATAAATTTGCATCACGCACTTGTAAGCATTGCAAAACTTATACGACTTTGAAGTTGTATAAGGTGCAAGGTGACATGGCTGTTGTGAAAACGTCTAATCGAAAGTTAGGTGTTTGAAATTGTTGTTGATCGGTGGTATTTAGATGCGTTGTTTACGTTGACGGCTATGAAGTAATACTGCGCCGGTCATAAGTAATATTGCAGAAGCAGGTTCGGGGACAGATGGAAGATCGCCGTCGAAAAGGATATGGTTTTGTTGGAATGTTGCGTTCATTGAGTCAAGAACCAGTTGGCCCCAGATGACGCCGCTGCCGCCTTGCATTGTTGCGTTTGGTGCGAGGATGCTGCCATGAACAGCAATACCAGAAAGATTGAGGTTGGTGGCTTCTGAAAAGTTGAAAAGTACACGTTCTCGGTGCGAGATGATACTTTCCATATTCATGTCGGTCATGCCAGCGTTTGATCCTGTTACGTTGATCAGAATCGTAGCGTTGGAATTGATATTACTGAAGTCAATGCCCCACGCACTGTCGAGTGTTGGGTTATCGATGTTGAAGATTTGCAAACTATCGGTGTTGTCACCAGTGAAGGTGAGCCCGCCGAAATTGTTGACGAATGAACCTGTTGTTGAGATGCTTGCGAGCTGATTTGAATAATCAGTAAGTGTGGTTTTTGCTGCAGAGAAATCAATGGGACTCGTAATTCCTTGGTGTAATGTTCCGTCGATTGTTGCGGTTTGTGGGATAGTGTTTTGCACAGCAGGTGCAGTGATATATGCATCGCCGTGAAAAACACGGCCACTTTGGAAATTCAGTTCACCACCAACAACAAGTACTTTGTCGTTAGAAGCAATTTCAGTGGGTGATAATTGATCACCAACGCTGTAGTTTGAAATCAATGCGTTGCCACCGATCGCAAGACGACCTTGTGTATCGGATGAGCTAAAGGTTGCATCATTAAAGATAAGTGTGTTGTAATCATTGATTACAGGAAGTGGGGCTGCATTAACTGCTGGTGTTGCAGATAGAATAGCTGTAGCGCAAAGCGCTGTAAAAATAGAATAAGTCTTCATCTCTCGCTCCTACACTTGAGATTTTTCTCAATGATACCTAGGCCTTGCCAACTATAAGATGTTTAGGCGGACAGGCATCTTTCGTTTTGTGATTGTATTAAATTCGCTGGTGCATACAACAGTTTGTAGTGATTCGTATGATTATTTGTTTAACTAATCAATAGATTAAAATGTCTTTATTTGTAGTAGTTTTATATATGAAACCAATTTGATTGCATTGAAAAACAGCAGTCTATTATTCGAATAGACTGCTGTTTAGTTTGTAACTTATTCCGTTTGTGACGGTTAGCTAGGCTTTGATTTGAGGACGTTTGGGATCTGGCCAATCAATGTGGAACATTTGTCCCCGCTTTTTGTCAACGCGTTCATAGGTGTGAGCGCCGAAG
This sequence comes from Planctomycetota bacterium, assembly GCA_016350165.1. Classification (GTDB taxonomy): domain Bacteria; phylum Planctomycetota; class Phycisphaerae; order Phycisphaerales; family Phycisphaeraceae; genus Poriferisphaera. Next base: position 3,578,698 of record CP066225.1, read on the forward strand.
TAATCACGCATACCTTGGAGAAGATTTGCAGGCAAGACTTCGCTGCGATAACCATCGTAGTAAGCGAGGGCAGAACCGAAAGCTGGGGCAGGGATGCCGTGTTCAACGCAAAGCGAAATGATCTTACGCCAATCTTCTTGACCGCTGTGGATGGCCTTCTTGAAGTATGGGTCCATCATGAGGTTTTGCAGTTTTTTATCGTTGGTGTATGCATCGGTGATCTTCTGAAGGAAGCGAGCGCGAATGATGCAGCCACCTCTCCAAATTTTAGCGATGGAGCCGAAGTTGAGTTTCCAGTTGTATTCCTTCTGAGCTTCGGTCATGAGCTGGAAGCCTTGTGCGTAAGCGCAGATTTTTGAGCAGTACAAAGCTTCGCGGATCATCTCGATGTACTTTTTCTTGTTACGCTGAATTGGCTTGATCTTAGGGCCTTTAAGCACTTTACTTGCTGCAACACGCTCGTCTTTAAGAGCCGATAGGCATCGTGCGAAAACAGCTTCGCCGATGGCGTTGGCGGGAATGCCGATGTCGAGTGCATTCATCGCTGTCCATTTGCCAGTACCCTTTTGACCTGCACGATCGAGTACGATGTCGACAAATGCTTTGCGTTTATTGGTTGGGTCTTTTTGCTGCAAGACGTCAGCGGTGATCTCGATGAGGTAGCTTGAAAGCTCACCCTTGTTCCATTCTGCAAAGACCTCGCTGATCTCGTCAGGCTTCATCGCAAGCAAGTGACGCATGATGTCGTATGCTTCGCAGATGAGTTGCATGTCGATGTATTCGATGCCGTTATGAACCATCTTGACGTAGTGGCCAGCTCCATCTGGGCCAATATGAGCGGTACAAGTTTCGCCGCCTTTAATTGGCTTGCCGGGCTCCGCGCCGAGCAGTTCTTGCCCAGTTTTTCGATCGACTTTTGCTGCACATGCGGTCCAGATCGGCTTGATCGCTTTCCATGCTTCTTTGGAGCCACCTGGCATGAGTGATGGGCCAAAGCGTGCACCGAGTTCGCCGCCGGAGACGCCGCTGCCGACGTAGTGGATGTCTTTGTTTGCGAGTTCTTTTTCGCGACGGATGGTGTCGGTCCATTCGCTGTTGCCGCCGTCGATGAGGATGTCACCCTTGTCGATCAGTGGAAGCAGTTCAGCGATGACCATGTCAACGGGTCGGCCTGCTTTAACGAGGAAGATGATTTTACGAGGGCGTTCGAGTGATTTTACAAAGTCTTTGAGCTTTGCGTAGCCATGAACGCGATCTGCACTTGGCTCTTCCTTAACGCAACGGTCAATGAACTCATCCATCTTTTCGGTGGTACGATTGTAGACTGAGACGGTGAAACCGTGGTCAGCGATATTGAGTACGAGGTTCTGTCCCATGACGGCGAGGCCGATGAGGCCTACATGGTTTGTGCCGTTGGAATTTTTACTTGCCATTTCCGTACTAGCTCCAGTTTTTTTTCCTCTTAGGATATCTGTGAAGTACATGTGACGACCCTCGTATCCTGCGAGATTTTGGTTTCGTGAATCTTAGCTCTTATGTTTGCCGTGTTCTTGGGTGACAATTACATATATAAGAGCGATGGGTTTAAACTGCGATTTTCGACAACGTAACGCAGCCTCACAGGACTTGGTTAACATCGTCAGAACGTCAAGGCCACTTTCTGTTATCAAGCATCAACGCGATTTATACGTTTCTCCACCTCATGAACATCGAAATAACACCATATATTCCCTATACATTGGCTTGAATGAAATCTTCAACACCAGCAAGGTAATTCAGGATATTTTTGGTTGCTCGAACAGCCTGACGCTGCACACTCTCACTTGTACGACTGCCTACATGAGGCGTCATGATAATATTATCGACCTCACGGAAAATGTGATTTTTCTCCATCGGCTCATGCGTCATAACATCTGTGCCGTAGCCAGACACTTTGCCTCTTTTGCATGCATCAGCAATATCTTGATCGACGACGATGCCACCACGAGCGGTGTTGACGATCATGACGCCGTCCTTCATCTTTGCGATTGATTCAGCATTGATGAGATTGCGTGTTTCATCAGAGAGATTCATATGGAGACTGATGACGTCAGCATTGGTACAGATTTCATCAAATGACTGTGCTCGTTTTATGTTGTGCATGTTTGCGAACTCGTTATCCCAGTAAAGATCGTAACCGATGACGTTCATTCCGAAGGCGCGAACACGTTCTGTCAATGCTTTGCCGACACGACCCAGTCCCATGATCCCGATTGTTTTGCCACATAGTTCGTTGCCCGTGACGCGTGTCCATTCCCCGTGCTTGCAGGCATTCATATGAATCCAGAAATGCTTGGAGAGAGCGATCATGAGGCCGATGGTATGTTCAGCGACTGTGGTATGGTTGACGCCGGGTGTGAAGAGAACAGGGATTTTTTTATATGTTGCGTAATCGACATCGATCGAATCGAGGCCGATGCCATACTTGGAGATGACTTTAAGCGGGGTAGGGGCATTGAGGGCTACGTCGATGTAGGTGGATGTGATTTCATCATCACCGTTGAGTAGGCCGTCGAAGCCGCCGTATTGCTCGACGAGATTGATCATTTCAGTTTCGGTGAGTGGACCTCGCGCACGCACGATTTCGTGGCTGCAATTGTCGAGCAAGTCGTGGTGCTTGCCGGGTGTATCTTGGTAGCTGGTTGTCGTGAGCAGGATGCGCATCAGGTACTCCTCTAATCATCGGTTAGCCAAGTTCCCTGAGTGGGCAGGTTGAATTGTGATACATGAGGCTAGCTTGGAATTGCCAACTTCTATATTTGTATCCTTGTGCCCGTTCAGGGGCACATGCCTCCAGACATTACAACGCAAAATTGAAGTATGCGGTGTAACCGACGCACCTGTGCTTTATGAAAATGTCATGAAGTAAAGCAAAATACTTTATTTTGATAAAGCTAAAGCGTTGCCAAGCGGCTGTCAAGACATAACTGACATTCATCAAGTCTTGTTAGTGTTAGTAGGATAATCGTGAATACAGTGGGCAGGAGAGTGAAATAGATGAGCGAAATTGTCAAAAACTCGCTTCGTTAGAAATGGTTGATTCACGTGAAGTTTAACTGAGTTTGCCTTGGACGAGTGTAAGGCATCTGTCTGCAACTTCTGCGATTCCCTCATCATGTGTGACAAGGATCAAGGTTTGGCCATCTTCATGAAGCTTCTGGAAAAGCTCAATGATAGAGCCACTAGTGTCGATATCGAGGTTGCCGGTTGGCTCGTCAGCCATGAGGACGTCAGGTTCATTGATGAGTGCGCGAGCGATGGCGACACGTTGGCGTTCACCGCCGGAGAGTTTGCTGGGGCGGTGCTTCATGCGGTCAGAGAGTCCGACGGTTTCGAGGAGCATCTTTGCGCGTTCTTTGATTTGTTTTTTCTTAGTAGGCCACGCGATTAAGCTGCGACCGATCATGGAGCCAATCAGAACATTTTCAAGTGCATTCAATTCGGGTAACAAGTGATACTGTTGAAATACAAAGCCGACGTGGCGGTTGCGATAACGGTCCAGTTTGCCGCCACGGAGTTTGAAAACCTCTTGACCGTTGAAAAAGACTTCGCCTTCGTTTGGGCGATCTAAACCACCAAGTAGGTGGAGCAGGGTGCTTTTACCTGAACCAGATCTGCCATAAATTGCGACGAACTCGTTCTCATGCACTTCCATATCGATGCCGCGCAGAATGTGCAGGTCCTGTCCACCCATACGGTAGTGCTTGTGTAACTGCTTAGATTTTAGCACTGGTTGTTTCAAGATCATGCCTTTCGAGGTCTTGTCTTTTTCTATGCGTTGATTAGTACAAACAGTTACTCGTATCTCAGAGCTTCAATTGGATTTAATCTTGCTGCAAGAAGTGCAGGGATCAGTGCTCCGACTACACTGCTAGCAATCGCACCAATAACGATCCATGTTGCCTTGATTGGGTCAACTTTATCTGGGATACGGTCAAAGAAGTAGGTACGTGGGTCCCACATGCGCCAACCGAACCATTGATAAAGCCATTCTTGAATTTCGTTGAGGTTGGTAACGATCTCGTATGCAAAGAATAAGCCGAGTAGTGCGCCGATGACGCCAACTGCTAAACCGTAGCCGAGATAGATATTCATAATGCCCCAACGTGAAGCGCCAATAGCACGAAGGACACCGATATCTCTCGTTTTTTCGAGCACGATCATATAGAACGTAGTCGCCACCATGACGATAGCGACAACGCTGATTATTGCGAAGAGGAAAGTGACAAGGCCGACTTCGTTCTGTACTGCGCCGAGCAAATGAGCGTGCATCTGCATCCAAGTTTGCGTATACAGAATTGGTATGCCAAGGTTTTCGCGTTCAATTTGTTTAACGACTTTCGTAACAGCTGCTGCTGTTTGTTCTGCGGTATATCCGGGTGCTGATTTAAAGAGCACTTGTGTGACGCGAGCAGGCACACCTTTACCAGTTGGCATGAGTGTTTCAGGATCATACTCTTCTGCAGCAGTCATATCGAGTTTTTCCTGCAGTACACTCAGCGGCACGTACACACGGTTTGCATCAATGTCATACAACCCACTTTTAAATTCATTGACCACTGCAAACTCAGCATTTGCGGGCTCTCCCCGGATGTCGCCTTTTTCATTGATTGGCATCAATGCGAGAACAGCATTGTCATTGATCGCTGCATTTAAGATGTTGTATTTGCCTTCAGCATCGCGTGAATGATACGGATTGACTTCTACACCAATCACCATGCCCGGCAACTCTTTGCCTGCACGAATTGAACGCTGTGAAGTTGGCTCGAGCTTCATCCCCATATCCTTCAAACCATAGTTTGAAAGTTGAGTAGATTGCTCTTCAGTCAAAGCTTCGAGCTGTTGAAGCTTCGCTGCATAATCCTCTTTGATCTGCTTTTTAAGTTCATCACTGCCAGCTTCTGCAAGATCTTCTGTTTCCCATTTTTTAAGCTGCTTTTTACGTGCATCACTTAAACGATTGAGGTCATCGAGCAGCGAACCTTTATCCCACATCAGCGTCGCTTCGTAGTCAACAACTTTGTTGTAGCTTTCAGGTTCAATGCCCATGACTTCAACGGTTTTGGTGTTACCTGTTGGACCGTTTGCGCCGCCGCGTCTGAGATTAAGTAAGCCGTATGATTGAATGGTGGGTGTCGCAGCAGCAACCTCTGGGAGTTTCTCTGCTTCATCAATAAGGTCTTGATAATGCGGGAAGCCCGAAAGGGAAAACGCAGTCACAGTAACATCACCGCTGAGTTTTTGAGCGCTACTGCTGAGCAGCTCAAAGAACCCGCCCATGACGCTGATGACGATAATCACCATCATCGTGCACATCGTCACAGCCAATGCCGCGAACATCGGGGCGAGCTTGCGTCGCAAATATTTCCAGATCAACAACACTTTATACATAAACGCATACCTGTCTGTTACGTTTAGAATTTATCACTGCTTATAGGGACGTTCACCCATACGGAAAGCGTTACGGTCTCAACAATAAATCGTCATTTCCATATTATTGGCATCAGAATCAATCCTGCATCGTCGTCCCGATAACACATCATACATAAAAAAAGAAGGGCCAAAGACCCTTCTGGTTCATTTACGTCAGTTATGTCATAGTTCAGCTTTGTGGCCGCATGAGTGGGAACAGGATCACGTCCCTGATTGACTGCTGATTGGTCATCAACATCACCATTCGGTCGATGCCGATACCCAAACCGCCAGCCGGCGGCATGCCGACCTTCAATGCTTCCAAGAAATCTTCATCCACATTACGGAATGTTGATTCTTCATCATCAATGCCATCGATCTGCTGTGTGAAGTTTTCTTCCTGCACGTCCGGGTCATTCAACTCGGTGTAAGCATTTGCCAATTCCATCTTCGCGATGAACAGTTCAAAACGCTCTGCGATTTCAGGTTCATCTGGCTTGCGTTTGGTCAATGGGCACAAGCTTGCTGGGTAATCAATTACGAACGTTGGCTGAATCAGATGTTCTTCAACAGTCTCTTCCCAGACAGCATTGAGCAATTGATCATGGTCAATGATTTCGTTGGTATCGATGCCGAGCTTCTTCGCTTTTTCAACCAGTTTTTCATGATCGGTATGTGCGAAATCATTGTGCTCTTCAAACAGATCAAGATATTTAGCGCGGCGGAAGTTAGAGTAATCAATCTCAAGGTCGCCGAACATGCGCTTCATGCCACCGCAGACATTCTCAGCAATATGCTGGAAGGTCTTTTCAACCAAGTTCATGATCGAGTAGAGATCGCCGAATGCTTCGTAAAGCTCAAGCATCGTGAACTCAGGATTGTGGCGAGGGCTCAAGCCTTCATTACGGAAGTTGCGGTTGATCTCGAATACGCGGTGCATACCACCAACGAGAAGGCGCTTGAGATAAAGCTCAGGAGCAATTCTTAAAAACAGCTCAATATCTAGTGCATTGTGATGTGTCACGAAAGGCTGCGCCGCTGCACCACCAGCCATTGGTTGCATCATCGGTGTTTCAACTTCAAGGAAGCCGCCACTGATACCGCTTTCTACAGGAGGATCTGTCAGGAAGTCACGTACACCCTTAACGATCTCGCTACGCTGGATCATTGTCTGCATGACATCAGGGTTCGTGTACAGGTCAACGTAACGCTTGCGGTAACGCGTTTCATGATCCTGCAAACCATGGAATTTACCTGGAGGTAGAGCGAGTGATTTGGTGAGCACTGAGTAGCCACCAGTTTCAGCTTCTTCAGCCTTGGTTGCCCAAACTGAAATTTCGCCGGTTTTGGTGACAGCTAGTGGCCCTTCCGCATAAACAATGTCAGATAGATCAGTCGCTTTTGCCAACTTGAATGTTGGTGCTCCTACCATCTTCTTTGAAACTGCTACTTGAATGTCGCCCGTTGCATCACGAAGTGACATGAAAATCAGATTGCCCATCACGCGGTGTTGCATCACACGGCCAGCCACTTTCACAACTGGACGATTATCAACTTCAGCGTTCTCTTTATGAGCAGTATCTGCATCAGCGTCATACGCTTCTCTCGCGGCAGCGACAGTGATCAAGCCATCGGTACGTTGACCGTATGGGTCGATGCAGAAATCGTCACGCAGTTTGTTCAGCTTGGCACGACGGTCAGCGAGCAATTCGGATGTGCTCTTGCTGACCTCAGGCTTTCCGCCTTTGCCTTTGTTTTGCTGCTTGTTTTGAGCCTGCTTTTCACTCATCTTTATTAACTCCATTCATCCCATCGTGGAATCGTATTCCATTTATCACCACCCGCCCCAATAAAATAACAGCCCTGAGCTAGCCGCTCAGAGCTGGTAATGTCGCTTTATGGCATGTTCCGTCATAAGCCCTCATTTAGCTCACGCTAAACCAAAACTTAAACATCACATGCTAGGCAATCAGTTGTATTTGCCGGGTAGGCTTACTCAGCAGCTTCTGCCGCTGGTGCTTCTGCCACAGCTTCAACCGTTGCACGACCCAAGCCTCTGCGGCGGTCACGCAAGCGGCGTTTCTTACCAACGCGGTCACGCAGGTAATAAAGCTTCGCACGGCGTGTATGACCAGAACGAACAATCTCGATCTTGTCGATACGTGGGCTGTTGAATGGGAATGTTCTTTCAACACCCTCATTCGCAACGATGCGACGTACTGTGAAAGTACGACCCATGCCGCCGCCCTGGATCTTGATGACGACGCCTGAGAAAACCTGAATACGCTCTTTCGCGCCTTCAATAATCTTCACGTGCACGTCAACGGTGTCACCGACGGATACTGTAGGAAGATCCGTACGGATCTGTGATTCTTCAACTGCTTTGATAATGGCGTCGCTCATGACGTTATCTCATTGCTAATACATTGTTTACGTATTTGAGTAGGCGTTGGATACGGACATACCGTACAACTGCCCTGATGTCGAGCCAAATAGTCTAGCTTCTTCTCCCCGCCTTGTCGAATCAACCAGCTATCTCACTCCTTATCACCCCCCAAATATCCACCCTGTTACCACCCATTTCTCCCATATTCCGCATAATCCGACCAGATCCCCTCCTGAGCCCCGTATGATCGCATCATTTTCCCCCATTCATGCACAAATCGCCACCTCCGCCTAAGCCGAGAGCCGTTCATTTTCATAATTCCGAATTGATCCGCTCCACCCTATTGCCTGATTAATGGCCAGGCTTCAGCATCGCTCGGATATGCTCTGAGAACGTGAATTCCACAGAATCCTTGAATTCGCCCGCATCCAGATACATCCCGCCACACATCGAGCACATCTCATACTGAATATGTGGTTGGTCATGGAACGTCATTCCAACCATCATCGTATTACACTTCGGACACTTGATATCGCGTTCGTGATCGTGCATCTTTCCAACATTTTCATCCCCAGTATCCACAAGCTTGCCATCGTCTTTCATATTTTTGAGCTTGTCATACTCAAGTGCATCAAGCCAAATCCCTTTACAGCTATCACAACGGTCAACATCAACATCGCCGACCGTAACTGTACTCATGTTGCTTTCACATTTTGGACACTGCATTACATGCTCCTCGCTTAAGAAATCAACAGCCTGAATTAGCTGTTCATATCTTCGCGAATCGCCACATAACCTGCAAGCAAAAATCATATGTTTTCAACCGGTATGCCTTTGTTCCTAGGCATTTTCTCAGTGCTGGGTTTATGGATATCCCATACGATTCCCAGCCAAGACATCGCACATATTGTCCAATAGGTCAGATCAATCTCAAACCATCGCATCCCATGAGCAGCTGATCGTGGAAGTGCATGATGATTGTTATGCCAGCCTTCACCAAATGTTAACAATGCAATCCACCACAGATTTGTTGAATGGTCACGCGTATTTTTGAAATTTTGATATCCCCATGTATGTGTTGCTGAGTTAACAAACCATGTCATATGAAAGACCAACACTGTTCGAAGTGCAACTCCCCAGACCACCCACGATAATCCAAGCATCCATCCGCCAATGATCCATCCCAATATAAATAATCCCGCTATCAGCAAAAACTGTGGCAGCCAGAACCAGCTATCTAATCGTCTCACAAAACCATCTCGTAATAAATCCTTCGCTGCATCACTCCCTTCGACACCTTCGATTTTTTTGTGCAGCATCCACAGAATATGAGACCACGTAAATCCATGACGTGGACTATGTGGATCATGATCTGTATCCGAATGTTGGTGATGCAAGCGATGAATCCCCACCCATGTCACCGGCCCGCCTTGCCACGCTAACGAAGCAATTAATAGCAATACACGCTCGAACCATTTCCATGTCTTAAAAGAGCGATGTGTCATTAACCTGTGGTAGCAAATGTTGATTCCAACCCCACCACTCAACCATATTAAGACAACCATCATGATAAGGCCCGACCACGAAAACAGAGCCGGCAAAACTGCTAATAATGCAAGTACATGCATCCCACCAATCGCAATAATAACACCCCAACTCAAATTTCCCCACTCAATACCACCGCGCCTCGGACGGTGTTCCAACACTTTACTCATAACAGGCATGCTAAGCTTCTTTTTATCAAACCAATGTTCAGCAAAGCATGACTGACCACCAATCAGTTTTGCCAACTACTATCAGTCACAGTACACCTCAATCACGCTATTGCGAGACTTATTCCACTAAAAATACAGCTTAATTTTACTTCGTAATCTAAATCTCACCCCACACTCTCAGATGTAATATCAAAAGAGTTTTACTCTCAATACGATATCCTCCCCCACGTTACACTCTTACAGAATAGCATCCTCATCATTCAATAAATCAGGACGTCTTTCTCTCGTATTCTTAAGTGCCTCTTCACGTCGCCACTGCTCAATCTTCGCATGGTTCCCAGACATTAAAACGCTAGGCACATCTCGCCCTTCCCACACCGCAGGCCGCGTATAGTGTGGGCAATCTAACAGTCGATTAGCCCCCTCGGAAAACGAATCCTGATGTGCACTTTCCTCATGACCCAACGCGCCCGGAATCAAGCGTACGATCGAATCGATCATCACCATTGCCGCGAGCTCCCCACCGCTTAAAACATAGTCACCAATCGAAATTTCTACAGGCTCCAATTCATCAATGACTCTTTGGTCGATCGCTTCATAGTGCCCAGCCAGAAACAGCAGTCGTTCTTCCTTTGCCATCTCCTCCGCCATCTTTTGATCCCAAACCTTTCCCTGAGGCGTTAGATGAATCAGCTTCCCCTTTGGCAAAACCCCGCCATCATTCCCCTTCACTTCACGCACTGCATTCACACAATCAAACACCGGCTGGCACTGGATCACCATCCCCGGCCCGCCACCATACGGCGACTGATCCACCTTCTGATGCCGATTCGTCGTATAGTCACGAATATTCCATGTGTGATACGAACACACAGCCTCTCTCACCGAGCCGTCCGACTTATCCACCACAGGCTCAGCTGCACGCTTCAAAATCGAACTACCCAGCACGCCCTCAAACATCTCTGGAAACAGTGTTAATACATCAATTCTCATACCATCAGCCTACCATTTCTCACCATCACTTGTCACATTCTCGTCTTCTGCACCCACTGTATTTCTAACTTTCGCAGTCAAATTCTACCTACAACATCACAAGTAAATTCTGATTGTCATTTATTTTATATTGATGTACCGTCACAAAAAGCGTTTTGTATATGCACTCAAAACGAACCCTTAAAAAGGGCAGGGGATCATGTCAGCCAAACCTTTACACCTATTACTCATAACACTCATCCTTTGCTTTTTCACCAGCATCGCCTCCGCGCAAGTCGGACCACGTCTTCTGACCGATCAATGGCGTGGCCTCCATCACTACGGCGAAACCTACGATCAGCCTATCCTCATCTATGGCAACCAGACGACACGAAATGAATCCATCGACCTCGTCTATTACCCATCCCAAGGCAAAGGCAGGACCAACCCACAAGAAGTCGAGCCTACTTGGCGTGCTGGCTACAAATTCATCACAGTGATGAGCACCAACAACTTCGGCCTCCCCAGTGGTCTCAACGATTTAGCCTTTCAAGGTGCATACAAAGTCGGCGAACTCACTGATAATTGGCACTTGGAAATCGGAGCAGGAATTGGTTCTGCAAATGATGGTCATTGGGATAACACAGAAGCGCTATACGGCCTCGGTGACATCATCGTCAAATCCCAACTCGATCCCAAAACCATTCTCTCCGTTGGCATCGGTTACGATGGCAATCGCAACCTCTTCCCCGATATCCCGCTACCAATCGTTCAATATCATCAACTCATTAACGACACATTCCGCTATCGTCTCGGTCTAATCAACGGCTTCACATGGACGCCTAATGACGCATTCGAACTCGATGCTGACGTCGGCATGCTCCTTAGTAACCAACTGCTCGGCATCAATGCGTCCGCGACCTATTCCATCAACAAAAACATCCAGTTTTTCGCTCAATTTCTAAACGCACGCAGCGGTTTTTTTCTAGAAAATCAAGGCACACAACGTATGTTCTACTTCGCCAACTACGGCCTCATCGGCGGTACCTATGTCTTCAACGAAAAAATGGATCTTTCCGCCGGCGTAGGCTACGCTTTCGACCAACGTTTCGCGCAAGGCTTCGATATCCGTCATCTCGAGACATTCCGCGAACTCAACTCCCACTTCCTTTTCTTCTTCAAACTCAACGGCACCTTCTGAACGCCCACCTCATCATCAGCAACCATAAAAAACGCTCGACTTTTCAGCCGAGCGTTTTAATTTTCGTTTTACTTCCAATTGGAAGATTGCAATATCCGAGGGCTTACGCCTTCTTGCCTGGAGTTGGATCAACACCAGCTTTCTTCAGGATGCTTGCAACTGTGTCTGAAGGCTGTGCGCCAACTGAGAGCCAGTACTGTGCACGCTCAACGTTCACGTTGACCTGCTTTTCTTCGTCCTTGTTACAAGGATCGTACTGTCCCAAGTATTCGATTGCCTTACTGTTACGTGCTGAACGAGCGTCCATAGCACAAATACGGTAGTAAGGACGGTGTGTGCGACCCATACGAGTCAAACGTAATCTAACCATTTCGGTGTCTCCGGAGGGCAATGCTTCCCGCTTCAATGCCGAAAATCGCCGTTTAGCGATCCTCATTAGCATCAATCTCAAGCAGGCTTGTCACGGTAGGATTCTTATAAATCCGCCCAAAACCATGACTTGCGTGACCATTGACGGTGTGGCCGAGGTACATCACCAGGGCCTAAGGGTCAGATATCCTACCCGAATCCACCCATGCAGGCAATTTTATCCATCCAGCCATTCCCCTTCTCACATCACCCATACACATACGTCTTCTCAGCTCGCGCCCCCTCTGACGACATCATAATGCTGCACCCATCCACAAGCGATCGCACCAGATTCATCTCACGCTCCCGCATATACTCCGGCTCCATCTTCAAACCCCTCTCCAGATGCACCCACATCCCCGCTGCCTCCTTCTTCAAATCCAATTTCTCATTCAAAAACTCGCAAAGCAATTTTCCTTGCTCATAATCCATCAGGTTTTCTAAAAACGTAATCTTCTGCTCGCCGCCCACCCAATGTTTGATAAACACAAATGTCTCAAAATGTCTCATCTCGCTCATTTCCTGTACCGGCGACACAATCCCCATATCAACAATATCTTTCGCATGAATCCACCCTTGATGAACATCCTCTATCGCTTCATTTGTCATCATGTTCTTCACCCCAACGCGAATCACACGCAAACGCTTGTATTTTCCATCAACCTCAACCCATCGTCTTCTCCGTCCCATCAACCAACAAAAAACCAGTTGAGCCAATAGCAATACTCCCCAACCGAAAGCTAACTGCAACCAAAATTCAGAGATCGGCTTCAATGCACTCCAATACAAAAAACAATTCGCAATACAATAAACCATGCACCCTGTATAGAAACATCCACCATACTTCCAGGATTTTGAATTCGGCAAATCAAATCCAATACACGTAACTTCACGTCGCGCGCCCGTCACCCACCTCGCAAACGGCCACCTCTTGCATTCATACACCATGAGGCGTAACAACATATAAATCATCGGCAGCGACAAAAACAAAACCGAACCATACACCATGGAGTTTCTCAGATTGATACCCCGTAACCCCCTCAATAAAACTGCTTCGTCAGGATTAGATCTATTGTAATAGACCTTAATCTGTTTCCCTTTTTGATACGACTGTGTAGCAGCATCAATCGTTCGCCCTTCAAATTTATCAAACATGTTATACATCAACACGTCATTGTTATATGCCGTACCATCAACTTTATATGCATACTCAATCACAAGGCGTTGTTTATTACCCGGAAAAACATGATATCGTTGAGTAACCTCACCCATCGTTGTTTGATAAAAATACGTCTTACTTTGGCGAACCATTTCAAGCACAGATAAAAAAGGCAAAATCAACATCGGCACAAAAAACACAACAGCAATGACATACATCGCAATACGTCTTTGCTTCATATCTTTGTACAAAGCTTTGTAATTATTCTTATTCCGATACCGCATCTTGCCCTCAGAAATCTAATTTCCTACAAAATAAACACATGACCCTGATCGGATCAAAGCACTATTTTTGTATCAACTATCGTTTCGCAAATCAGATCAAAGCCCATTGGAAAATCTTCACGTAACCATTATATAACTTCTTGAACATATCAATAAAGTGTAATCCCATTCCCTTCTCAATGCAGCCAAAATGAACATCAAAAAAGCCCGCTCCGACAATCCGTCATCAGAGCAGGCTTTCGATTAGCTCATTAAATTGTTTTTCAGGGCAGGGTGCTATGCAGCGCCTTTCCCTCTGCGTCTCAACAACATCATGCCCAACATTCCAATCCCCATCACACCAGCGCCCGGCGTAGGTACTGCAACCGTCTGTTCACTGAACGTGATTTCAATCGTGTCAAGCAAACCAACAAACAATTCAGTTGTTTGACCGTTGATCGTGCCCAATGCCCAGAATTGTCCATATCCAAACAATTCCTCATCAAATATATTTAGCCCATTTGTCAATGCATTAACCAGTTCACCATTGATACTGAACAATGCATCCAAATCCAACTCAAACCCATTGACCGTATTCGATCCTAGATTTAAGTTCTGCAAATCAGTCGACCATCTATCACCATATGTTTGTCCATCACTCTCGCGAGTTTCTACGGAGGACGTAACATTTAAATCGTTCGCAAAATCAGCTCCCGCCAATAAGTCGTAAGTCTGATTATTTACCGTTACTTCAGCTTGTTCATAAACAAGTCTGTCGTTATCACCTTCTAATGTTAAAGGCTGACCATTCTCATCCAATGAATAACGCAAATTAAACGTGACAGCATCACCTGTGCTCACGTTCACGTCAGAATCATTGTAAAGAAAATGCACGTTACCTTGTGCTGTAATCTGTACGCTTTCTGCTTTCGTCTCCGCCATGCCGAACAAGCCAAGCGCACACGATAGCGTCAAGCCAATCACACAATTCTTCCTCATAGTGCTTCCTCTTCCGTCCGTGTTTTTTAATCTTTGCTTGTTCACAGTTACCGAATGCTGATACTGAAAACCAAATCAATGACTCTCCAATATCAGACCAAGAACCTTAGGACTGAAATCTTCCAACGGCAAACTTACAGGTCACTCTATTCGCTACGAATTACACCCAATATGCAAGGGATCACACCAGCTTCACTAAACCCAATTACCCCCAATCACTTAGACCGACCTGAAATGACTTGTTATTGCGTGATATTTGTCGCATTAAATCCATCTGATATATACAGAAAAGCGCATGAAAAAAAGTGAGCCAATTTCACATGACTCACTCAGTTTAATTTTGACCTATCAATAGATTAGCTAGCTTCTAAATCGACTTGTTCATCCCTTGATTCTTCTGGCTCTAATTTTAAAATACCAGCCAAATATGTATTCCATGCCTCTGCCGCACTTTCGTTCAACACCGGCCTCAGCTTAATGCACTCCTCAACACCGCGATCATTCACAAACCAAATCACAGGCGTTATGTTGAAGATCACAATAGTATTACTAGCTGCTCTAGCATGCGTATCCTTAATCTCTTTACCCAACCTTATGATTTGGCTTAAATCAATCCATTCACGATATTTACCAAAAGAGGCCTGTAAGCGTGATCTATACAAATCAATAGTCAGCTTCTTTGCCGTTACTTTATTCCACACAGTTTTAAGCAAAGTCACCACAATCCCCGCTGCCGGCAACACAATACACATTAACTTAATCCATTCAAGTGTAATCGTTTCGACTTCTAATAAACTCAATAACGCAATGGTCATTCCACCCACACCCACTACAGCTATACCAAGGTAGATGCCAGGAAAACTAGTGAACTTGGCAACAACCTCGTCACCCTTATGATTCACTTTGATCCCACCTGTTTGCTTTAATCGTTTCGCAGTTAAAAAACGTACATACGCTATCCACGCTCCGATAGAAATCATCGCGAAAGGCAATATAAACATGCCAATCGTATAATCAAGTTTCTGTAACCCAACGATTAACACCGCCGTCTGTGGATCATCCGCATCATAATGCACCGCCACCTTCTTCCCCTTCTTAAATCGCTTCGTAATCGCCTTCGCATGACTGTGTCCAGACGACCAGTCACCGAACCGATATACATCATTCTCGAATGCTTCCCCAGCCACTTCATATCTATATTCGATGATAGCTGTATACGTCGTGCCATCCGAATCTTGATGTCGTTCAATTTCGCTACTTGTCACAACGCCCTCAACCGTCGGATAGTTTTTCGCCTTAATCTGTCTGTATCCGTTGTATGTGATAATTACCACGAACACGGCTGTGGTTACAGTAAAAATCGACGCAAATAACAGTAGGAATTTGGTCATTTCGCCATTTTTAAGTCTTGCCATGATTAAGCCCCGGAATATTTAGTGTTTCATTAAACGTGTTTACTCACATAATGCCCATCCTCAACCTCAACCAGTGGCGGGCGATCCAGCAAACGCTTTCTCGTCACAACTTCAATATCATCTCTCGCCTCAGCCGCACGCTCAGCCTTCTCTTCTTCACTCATCTCATCAATCTTGCCCGCCGCAATTTCTGCTGCCAGTCGCTTCTCATCTTCAAAGTAACTGATCGGGCTCGGCACATCCCCCAGCAACATAATCCGTTGCTTCTTCCTTCTTGGATCAGGGCTCGGTGCTGCACTCAATAACGCCTTCGTATATGGATGCAATGGATTTCGATACAGCGTCTCCCGTTCTGCCATCTCAACAATCCTGCCCAAATACATCACCGCAATCCGATCACAGAAATGCTCCACCACCGCCAGATTATGCGCAATAAACAAGTAGCTCAGACCAAACTCTTCCTGCAAGTCCGCAAGCAGATTCAAAATCTGACTTTGTACTGAAACATCCAACGCACTCACCGGCTCATCGCAAACAATAAACTTCGGATTCAGCGCCAGCGCTCTCGCAATCCCAATTCGCTGTCTCTGACCACCTGAAAACTCATGTGGGTACCGGTACATATGCTCCGGCAACATCCCACATTTCTCCAACAGCACCGCGATACGATCATCCAGCTCACTCCCACTTGCCACCTTGTGTACCTGCATTGGCTCCCCAATAATCCTGCGAATCGTCATTCTAGGATTCAAACTGCCCACAGGATCTTGGAAAATCATCTGCATTTCACGTCGCATCTGCTTCATTCGGCCACGACTCGCCGCCAACACATCCTCACCCTCAAACCTCACTCTCCCACTTGTCGCGGGTATCAAACGCAAGATCGTTCTGCCAACCGTCGATTTACCGCAACCCGATTCGCCCACCAAACCAACTGTTTCCTGATGCCCAACTGTAAACGAAACGTCGTCTACTGCCTTCACATTCCCCACATGTTTACGCATCAAACCACGTTTCACCGGAAAATACGTTTTCAGGTTCTTCACCTCAAGCAACGGCCCATCACCATTACTCACGTTTGCTTCATTACTTGCGTTCATGCCCCAATTGTAATTAACACCCTCCCATCGGTCTATAGTCGCACTCTCACCCTCCCATATCCGCTCATCCAACAAAAAAGGCCACCCAAAGGCAGCCTTTACTAATTTTTACATCAAGATACCAATCATTATTTGCGCCGACGCATCCCAATCGCCAGTAACCCCAACCCCATCAGCCCAAACACACTAGGCTCCGGTATCGTCAGCATCTCCAATTCCAATGCGCCCAAATATCCGTTCTTATTACCAGTGCGGCTACTCCCCGTCACATCAATCAACAACTCGCCATTCTCATCCGCCACAACATCCGTGTACTCAGCATAATCATCAACATTATCATCCGCGTTGTACCAAGCCTTTTCGCCATTGATCGTAAACTCAGTTTCAAAATCCTTCGTCCATGAATGACCTTGCTTCGAGCCAGTCAGCAGCAACCGGTAATGTGCACCAGCTTCCAAACCAGTCAACTTCAACGTCGCTGTCTTATTCCCATCGACGTACCACGTATCAGCCATCTTGTCTTCAGTAAACACAACCGACCCATCCTCGCCGCGGTAATCCCAATAACTGAACGGATTCACAATCTCCAAACCAATCTCTGTCAGATCACCCGTTGTATTGCGTGTCACATTCAGAACGCGCCTAGCTGTCTTAACGTCATCAGGTGCCGCATCGTTCCAATGGTCATCCGCAGCTTCCAATTTCCCAGACATCAATACTTCCGCATAGTCTTTCCCATTCTCAGACCACGAATGTGAACGAGGCCCGAAATCAATTCGAATCTTCTCGCCACTCATTAGCTCACGCGCCACATTATCACGTGCATCCAGATTCTGATTAAACAACCATTCCCAAACCGTATCTTTACCCAAATCTCTTCCATGCCCGCCAACATAATCATCCGAGAACTTATCGTTATACATCTGGCTCCAGTTCGAGTGACCAATATTATTGATCAGCGTATACCGGCTCGGCGAACCATTCGCTCTTAGATCAGAATACATCTTGCTGATCTGTGCATGATTAAACGTACCATCATCTTCACCATGGAAGATCCACAGCGGCACACCTTGCGCACCAAGCTCAGGTATAAAATCTTTATTCTGACTACCAAGCGCAATCCCACCTGCAATTAGATGCGGATTCTCATGGCTCTGTATCAGCGTTCCAATCCCGCCCGCACTCAAACCCGTCACATAAACACGCTTCGGATCAACATGTGGCAACGTCGTCAGTAAATGCTCAACAAACCCAGTATCCAACACACCATTACGCGAGTTGTGATTCGGCGCCACAACATACGAGTTAAACTCACTCGTAAGCGACACATCAACAATCGGCGTCATACTGCCATTAATCTGAGCCCGATTGATCTGACTGCTCGATAGCTCCGATCGTCGCTCCCCCGATCCATGCATAAAGATAATCAAAGGCTTCTTCTCACTCGCACTCGCCTCACTCGCATCAAACACACGATAAGGCATCGTCGAGAACTGACCTTCCCAACTCATATTCAATGCTTCACTCGTCGTCACTCCCCAACTCATTCCACTCACCACAACGCCGCATACCCCAAACATCATCCCTTTAACCATCTTCAAACCACGCCCTGTCAGGCAACCATGCAAATAGCCGTCCCGATTCCCTTTTGACATCGCTCTTTCTCCATTTCATTTGTAATGAGTAATAGCAAAATAAAAACACGAAAAACACAACGTCAAAAGTACCAGCCGCAAAATACCCATTCAATTCTATTTTCCCACCTCAACCCCACATTTATTTGCAACTAGGCAATTAGAATCGCTTCACTCCTATTTATCTTTACTACTTCTAATCAACACCAATCCACCTCATACGCTCAATGTTAGCGCATAAAAAAAGCGAGCTGAGGAGGGCAGCTCGCGGAGGAGAAATTCACAATGAAACTATCTTCTGTTCTTTCACAACATCACACACTTAATCTTCGTTGCTTTCATTCAGTATTACGCTCCGCCGCATAAACAGTTCGAACCTTTTTCATTTTTTTTCATTTTTCCAAACCCGTGGCAAAATATCCATCAAGCAAGGCCAGTAATCCGTATGACCAACACCATGCAATCGCTTATTAAACACACGCGTCTTCCCACTCCGTTTAATCACCTCCATTTGCTTGCGGCCAACACGATCTCTCAAATCAGGCGTCAAAGGCAACACCCAATCACTCTTCGAATACCCGTTGTATATGTTCCCCTCCATATTCTCCACGCAAGCATCCCACTCACCTTCCACATCCGCAGCCCCACCCAAAAACACACAATCATTAATCCTGTAATCAACCCACTCGCGCTGCGTCAACGCATGATAAATCACACGCGCTCCAAGCGAATGCCCAATCAAATTGATCCGCCTTGCTCTAGCCCCCGGCACCCGCGAAATATGATCAATAAACTTCCGGCCTTGCCGCTTCGTCTTATATTCCTTGTATTTAAACTGTGCCACCTCAAACGCCGCAATCGCCGCCAACTCCGCAGCTACCGCGACAGGATTCAGCCGCCGCAACTTCGTCATCTTACGTGTCAATCGATAAAACAGCACCGCCCGAGTCGGCGTCCACGTTCCACTCTTCCAGTAATACAAGTAATTCGTCTCCCCCGGCATTGCATCCAGAATGCAATCCTTAATCACCTCAAAGTGTTCCTTCGAGTCCACCGCCTTATACCCATGAATAAACACATTGATGTCATCAGCCCCATCACCCGATTCGCTCAACTTCGTTAACTGTGCTCGACTTCGCATCATACCTCCGAAACTTTATCTCTCATTATTATCCACTCTCCAACGAAAAAAGGCCACCCTCTCAGATGACCTTCTTTAACTTCATTGTAATTCAACCAACTTACGCGCTACGTCGTTTCAAACCAACCAATCCCATCATCCCCATCACCAGCATCCCAACCCCCGGCTCCGGTATGCTCGCAACCCAACCAACATATTCATCATTAAATTGACCTGACCCTATAAACGTCATGCCATCTGCGCTAATACCACTCACAGAATCCAAATTCCAAGTATTAGTATCCCACATCAAACCTTGCTCATTCAGATACTCATTCAGCAAATGCACCTCACCCTCAGCATCCCATACCACCGCACTTTGAGCATACATCGGACCAGTGCTACTTCCAACTGCGATCGATCCATCACCACTTACCGCCCAAACGTTACAATATTTACTATCCTCGAAAGAAGATAATACTTCTGCTCCGCCATCCTCGGTCCAGCGATAAGCTTTCGATTTACCGTCCGATGTATCAAAGCTGCCGATGATTGTTGAGCCGTCATCCGATATCCCAGTTGCCTGACTGTAAGCAGCATCCAAACCACCAAAATCAAGTGCCACAGCCCCCGTTTCTTCAGTCCATCTAAATGCCGCTTCATTATGTGAAGGCGATAAAATATTGTCTGCAAAACCAATGATTGTTTTTCCATCAGCCGACACGTCACGTGCTCGACCTGATACATCAACTCCCTCTTGATTCTTCAACGGCGTCATCACATTACCAGTCGTCCAGTATCCCGCAGTGTAATAACCCTCATGGCCAACTTTAATACTGCCGTCATATGAAACGCCCTGAACCTCATAACCCATTTCTTTTGTGAAACTGCCATCTTGTCCCAGTGCGTACCCCCAATAATCACTATTACCAACAAGTGTTTGGCCATCGCCCGAAACTGCATTCGCAAGATAAAGCCCCTCAGGTTCACTCGTCATTGATTGAATACCAACCACGCCACCTTCAGCCGTCCAAAATGCAGCATCATCACCATTCCAATTACTACCCACAACAACTCGCCCATCCGCAGAAACATCTTCAGGTACCACACTACCTGTCTTCTGAATGCTCGCCGTCGCTAATCCACTACAAGCAACCACAGCCAATACAGATGTAGCGATACCAATTCGATTGTTTAAATGTCGTACCATTTTGCCTCCGATACTATTGATTCAATTTTGTCTAAATTAACGTGTAAGCCGTTAATACTTCTTATTATGTTGTGACGTAAAATATCTGCAAGAGTTTTAAAAGCAATTTATTTTTTTTGATTTGTCGTCTTATTGAACTTACCAATCTCGCATAAACTTCAAGCATCAGTATTTAACCAAGGTTAGCATGTAGGTAGCCTTTTCATAAACTTCAATCAGCATCTTATGATGATACCTCTCACGTATTAAGCATATTAAAAGCATGAAAAACTATGCTCAATGCAATCGCCTAACTTACCTCACTTAACCGTAGTAATTTGCTCCTGATTACTGCGCATAAAAAAAGCGGGCCAAGGAGGAGGAGGCCCGCTGAGGAGAGATTTACATTGAAAAGGAGGTTCGGTTTTGGTTTTTAGGTTTTAGCGCAGTTTGCGTGATCATCTCCCGTTTGAACAAGTTTATGTTTCGGCAGCAGAACAATGTCATGGCCTGCTTTTACGAAACGACCTACTTCCGGGGGTGGTCAACGAGGAAACGATTTCGCAAAACGCATTAAGGAACTCTTTTCCAAGCTTTCATTAACTAGTACGCATTACTCTGATGAAAGTTCGAGGAAAACATATCTTTGAATATATTCTTCACCATTTTTATCCCAAACAGCCACTGACAAGCGGATGCCTTCCGTCGGATTATGCTTCGCGATCTCATCTGTCAGTTCGCTTACATTTGTCACCTTTTTACCCATCACATGAGTGATCACCGATGGACGCTGACTGCTCAAACCTTCGGTCATTGCTTCTGAACCACGACGTACCGACTTCACCAATACGCCTTCTTGGAATCCAAGGCTATAACGATCCGCCAAATCCTTCGTAAATGTTTGGACACCCGTAATGCCAAACTTCTTCAGAATCTCACTACCCTGTGATTCCACATCAGTTTCTGGCTTCTCACTTTGGTCCGGGTTCATCGCCAGTGCATCCGCAGGCATCTCACTAAGCGTCACCTCCGTACGCTGCATCCCTTTACCTTGACGGTAATATTCAACGTCTATTGATGTGTTAGGCGCGAACGAAGCAACGATATTTCTCAATTGCTCAATGTCTGTAATCGGCACGTCATTGATCTTCGTAATGATATCACCACGCTGTAAACCCGCCTCAGCCGCAGGACCATCAGGTACAACATCATTCACCAGTACGCCGCCTTCGCCGTCATAACCAAACGATCTCGCCATACTCGGCGTCATATCTTCCGCTGGCAAAATAATCCCAAGGAAACCGCGTGATACCGAACCACTCTCAATGATCTGCGAAACAATACCTTCAACAGTCTTCACTGGAATCGCAAAGCCAAGACCGTTAAAACCACCAGTCCTTGATGCGATCGCTGTATTCATCCCGACAACCTGACCGTATATATTTGTCAGTGGACCACCCGAGTTACCCGGGTTAATTGCCGCATCAGTTTGAATAAAGTTTTCGTAACCACCAAAACCAATGATGCCTAAATTCTTTCTGCCAGTCGCAGACACAATTCCTTGTGTCATTGAAAACTCAAATCGGAACGGCGAACCAAATGCAAATACAATTTCACCTTGTTTAACAGGCATATCCGCTAATACTGCCGGATGCAATCCCGTTGCATCAATCTTCAAGACCGCAATATCTGTCTTTGGATCGGTACCAACAACCTCAGCATCGTATCGTGAACCATCACGCATACGAACGCGGATCTTCTCAGCATCTGCAACAACATGGTTGTTCGTAATGATGTGACCTTGGTCATCAAACACCCAACCCGAACCATTGCCAACAACCTGCTGCGGGTTGTACTTGTCATAGTTCTCAGTTTCAGGAGCGCCTTCTTCCTGACCATAATCATCAGGAATACCAAAACGTCTACGTAGCTCATCCGGGAACATATCTAACGGGCTTTGGCCCATACCACGTTGTCGCGCACGTTGCGTTCCCAAAATCTCAATATGCACAACCGATGGCTCTACAACCTCAGACACCTGCGTAAAAGCATCTGACAAACTCTTCAGCATGTCAGACTGTGCAAGATTATTCTGAATCGTCTGTATCCGTGCTTCTGTCTCCGCATAAGCGAGCGACCGCACAATCCCAGGCCCCGCGACCATCGTCAACAAAACTGCAATCAATAAAACAACCGATGGACCGTACCAGCGTATACGTGGCATTGACATTACTCCTGTTTGTTTCCTGTCCCAATCACTTGTTCTTCACACACAGTATGCCGCAGCACACCACTCATTAACGGGCAGGCATTCCCGTCACTCAGATCATACGCATTAGGCATCACTTCGGTTCGCTTACCCATGCCACATAATCTGATTTCCGACCCTCACCCCAAACACTTACGTGCCTGTTAAAAATCATTCGCTACTCGCTTCAGAATCACCCACACAATAAAAAATGCATCATGTTCATGTAACTCACGCGCAGCAAACAAAGCCGGCTAAGCCAGCCAGATCTGATAATAACTCACCATCAGTCTTCTTGGGTAACGTGCAGATTCGAGTCTTTATTTCAAGTATCAATCCGACTCGATATCGACCTCATCTAAAACAAAGTCAACAACGCTTCAACTCAATACCCGCAAACCCGATTACTCATCCAGCATCGTATACGGCCCGCCGTCTTTCAAATATCGGCCAGATTCCACTAATTCCACCCATTTTCCCGCAGCATCGCGAATCTTCTCACCCATATCATAAATCGGCTTCGCAAACGGCGGTTGCCAGTCTGATAACCCAAATATGTCATGGAACACAACAACATGTCCATGTGCCGCAGGACCCGCGCCGCAACCAATTACAGGCACTGGGCGACCAGAACCGGGTTGGGTTGCTGCTTCAACGATGCGCTCGGTGACTTCGTCGGGAACTGCTTCGACGAGTAGTGCAACAGCGCCGTGCGCGATCATTGTTTCCGCGGTTTCAATGAGTATGTCTGCGACTCGTTTTGTGCGGCCGGACGACAGGAACCCGCCCATTGCACGTACTGTTTGCGGGCGTGAGCCGATGTGTGCAACGACGGGAATGCCAGCGTGAGCCATGCGATGCACGAGTGGTGCGTGTGTGATATCGACTTCAAGTTTGACGAGGTCGGCGTTGCCGTGAGAAAGGAAACGACAGGCATTTTTCATGGCGAGGTCATCGCCAGCTTGGTATGACCCGAACGGCATGTCGCCCATTATCAAGGCGTTAGGTGCACCGCGGCGGACAGCTGCAGTGAGTTGAATCATGAACTCACAGGGGACTGGGAGCGTTGAGTCGTGGCCGAGGATCATCTGAGCGGCGGTGTCGCCAACGAGGAAGACGCGGCATCCGCCGTCGTATAGATGACGTGCGGTGGTTGCGTCGTAGCAGGTGATCATGGGGAATTTGTGTGCATCACGCGCCCAATGGCGGATGTCGCGGAGTGTGTAACGCTTGTCTGCGGGGAGTTCAATCATGAGGAGGATTGTAGAGTCAGGAAAGAGATGTGGCTAATTATTCTGGGTAATGATCCCGATTCCGAGATACGATTTTCGTATACGGGGGCGGCTGGGTGAGCAAATTCTGGTTGTGTGGTGGGGTAGGGGACGGGGAGTACGGCGCAGAATGTGTGAAATTACGAAATCGTGACGCGCGCATAAAAGTGATGCAGTAGGTCGCATATCTGTGTAAATGTATATGGGGTAGTTGTTTATAGTGAAAATCGAAAGTGGCCGAAAATGGCGTGTTTTGGGGTGGTTTTAGTAAGAAATGGGTTAGAAATGGCATGGAATTGGCTGAAATGGTCTAAAAACACAAGGTTTCCACAACGAAATTTGCGCACGAATGCGCGCGTACGAATTGTTTTGTGCGCACGAAACCGAAAATGAGCGAGATTGTGACACAGTTTCAGCTGCGAAGCTGAGTGGGGTGGCGAGATAGGTTGGAGGTTTTGAAGGGGCGAGGGGAGAGTGAGAGGGTAGTGCGAAAGTTGTGTGAAGGGGTAGTGCGAAGGTGGGATGAAGGAGGCGTTGATGTGGAGTTGTGATGGTGTTGAAATGAAATTGATGTGATGTTGAAGAGTTGGTGAGATGACTGTGATGCGGCTTGAGGTGATGGGGCTGGGGAGAGAGTAGGGTGAGGTAATGCATCGATTAGGATGATGAGTTCAGCGGCATAGTCATGGTGTGAGTGGTTTGCAGGGATGGTTTTAGGTTGATTGAGTGTGTTTGGTTTGCGGGCTGGCGATATTGGGATTGTTTAGTGGGAAGTGATTGTAGACCGAGTGGTGGTGATGTGAAATACAGTTGTAAAGAAGGGAGCTGTCTGATGGTCTAATAGATGGTTAGTATGGTGGGTGAATTTTGATTGTCAGACAAAATGAGTTTTGAGATGATGTGGTGATGAGCAATTCAAAATAGATGATTAAAGGGCAGATTGCGCGGTTGTTGATTGGGTTGTGTTTGTGTTGTTTGTTGGTGATGGATTTATTGCTCAAGAGGTTGGTGAGATTACGGCAAATATGCAGCATGAGGATGTGCGCACTCTGTTGGGGGATGACGTGTTTTGTTTTATATTGCTTGTGACGAGGATTGGGAAGGGAATGCGTGGCAGGGTGAATGTGAGATGATTCGTTGATGATATAGGTGTGTTGCTTTGTTCGTTTTGCTATATGGCTATGCATGCATGGGTAGGTGCGTGTGTTGGTGATGAACACGATTGTGTTGGTATGGTTGTGGGTCTGATTGATTGGTGGATAATTTGATACAAAGTGATGATAGATACGTCATTTCGGAAGGTGCTGATTGCTTAAATTGTGCTTAAATTGTAGGGTTTTTGAAAGTTAATGTACTATGGTGAAGAGATTTTGGTATAAGAGAATTCATCATATATTCGCGAATGTAAGTTGAGTCAGTGATGCAGGCAGATGCTTGGTATTGCTGCTTGTTTGTTGTTGTGTGTGAAGTGTTGTATTGGTTGTTGCAGCGAGATAACCATGAAGAGGTCCATATGAAATCAGGTTTAATTCAGTTGGGTTGTGCGCTTACTTTGATGGCAGTTGGTGCGACGACAAGTTATGCGCAGATGACATTAAAAGATTTTGAGCAGGACATGGAGACGGTAGGTTCTGCACGCGATCATTGGGGGACGGTTGATATTCGCGGTTTTGAGCTTGATGGGCCTGTGACTGAAAAAGATATTGCATTGTTCCGTGGGCAGTATGAAGAATTTAAAGATTCGCGTCCAACGATTAATAAAAAGAATCGGTTAGGTGTTGCGAAAGAAGGCACACGTTTGGTGATTGCTTTTGCAGAGATGTATAAACTGACGGGTGATCCGTTTTATATTGACCGCATGGTTGAATATGTCGATTCGATTTTGATGCATCGTAATGATGTTCGTAAGAAATATTTAGCGACGACGGGTTCGTATGAAGCGTTTTGGCCTAATTTTCAAGGGGCGGATAAGGAAAGCGATCCGAAGGATATTCGCGTAAGAATCAATGCGTTTAGCAGTGGTGTTGTTGTTGGGCGAATTTCATATGCAGCGAAATTGATTCTGGAAACAGAGTCGTTGCATGATGAAAAGGTTAAGGGTGGTGATCCGTTTGGTTTTGGTGAGACGTATTTGGATCGCGCGAACTATTACCTGGATCAGGTGTCATATGTGCTGGACAGTTTTTATATGAAGCATTGGTATGATGCGAAAAGTGGTCGGTTGGTTTATCCGAAAAATAAAGCGTTGATTCCTGAAAAGGTTCATAAGCGAGCGGGTGTTGCACCGGCTTGGAATCGGTATTTTATGATGACGATGGGTTTTGCGCGTGCGGCTGAAGCGCTTGAACGGAGGGGAAATGCGGATGATGCTGAGCGTATTAAGTTGTATGACAATGTTGTGCAGGTAAGTGTTGATGAATTTTTTGGAACGATGAAACGTAAGAAGTTGGCGAATGGTAAGAAGGTTTATTGGTGGCCTTATGATTACTATTACAAGCCAGTGAGTCATCGTGCAGAGGAAACGGGGCATGGTGGGTTGGACATGAACTGCTTGTATCCGATTTATGTGACGGGGCGATATGGGATAACGAAGGAGCAGATGGAGCCGTTTGTGAATGTTGTGCGTGATGTTCTTTATGATAAGAAGTCAGGCAAATTTTATAGCAGTGTTGAAGGGGCGGCTGGTGAGAAAGCGAAAGCTAAGAAGTCGATCCTTGGGTCTGGTTACATGCGTTTATCTGTGATTGATCCTTCGCTTACAGAGTTTATTTTGGATGGTTGGAAGAAGGATAAGAGGATTACGACTAAGGGATTGAAGACGGGGATGTATGCAGAGTTGTTACAATGGAAGAACCATTTGTATGAGTCGGGTCAGAACGCTAATTGATTTGTGACAGTTTACGTGAAAATGAAAAGCAACCTCAGGAGACTGGGGTTGTTTTTGTATGAAAAGATAGAAGGCATGTAAATGCCTTCTATCTGCAGGTTAGAACGTATAGAGGTTTAAGTTATGTATCGCGTTTACGGCGTAAGGTGAGCATTGTGAGAGAGAGGAGGCCTGCGGTTGCAGCGACCGGGGTTGGTGCTGCGATGACACCTGCTTCGATGAGTTGATCGCGTGTTTGTGTGCCAACGTCAGTGAGTCCATAGAGACCGCCAACGGCTAGGCCTTGGAAGCGTCCGTAGTCGTGTTCGACGAGGCCGTTTACGTTTGAAGATTGCAATTCATCGAGAGAAGAGATTTCGTCGAAAGCGACGAATGCTTCCTGGTAATCAATGGGTGAATCTGCAAACAAGAAGTCGATGATATCTTGATCTGCAGCAGCGGTGAAGTTACTTGGTGAGGCTTCTTCAGGTGTGAAGCCGATGATTGCGTAGGTGATGCCTTGCTCGGTTTCGATTGGTGCATCGAGTTCATAGAAATCGAAGGCGTTGCCTGCTGTACCTCCTATGAATGAGGCAAGAACTTCACCTGTGTCGAAGTTGTAGAGTGTGAGTGTTTCATCGGGACTTGAGCTGAATGAGTGTTTGGCGAGTTCTGTAATGAAAATGTCGGGTTGAGAGACGGTGAAGGTGTAGCCGCCGGTGATGTCGGCACCAGTTGAACCGTCGCCTATTTCAGCGAAGCCTGGGGAGAGGCCAAAGTCGCGTGCATCGAATTGTGCGTATTGAAAGCGTGATTCTGCGAATGCAGTTGATGCAAATGAGAATGCAGCGATCGCGGCAGTTGAAGTTATTAATCGGGAGGGTTTGAAGAACGATAGAGTCATAACGTACTCCTGTTGATATCAAACAGCTTGATAACAAGCAGGTGAACAGCGATAACAAATGACACAAATATCATGGGTATCTTCTGAGCTGGGAAGTTCGGAAGATCGATGAAGATTTAGGATGTGTAATTTGGTGCTGATGGAGCCTGTTGTTTGTGGATGCTGAATGATATCCATTCCTGTGTGATTTCCTTGCATGCTTAACTGGTGCAGTTGAACATGCAGACGTGATGAATGTTTGGACTGTTGAGTATGGATGGCAAATTAAGGAGAGGATATTTTTATGGGTGACGTGAAGGTAAGTCGCAAGATAGGTATGAGCGTGAATAAATTAGGCGGTTGAAGTTGGTTTTTAGAATGTAAGAAGGGTTTTAGAAAAAAGAGGGGGTTATGCTGAGATGTGGTTTATGAAACTAGTATTGCTTCTAGTTTCAAAGTCAGTTGTGACAGTGTGGGTGTGGTTATGAGGTTGCGTGGATGAATTGTTTGTAGAGGTGGGCGTAGGTGCCTTGCTGGTGGAGGAGTTCGGTGTGTGTACCGGTTTCGATGATGCGGCCTTGCTCGAGGACGAGGATGTTGTCGGCGCGGCGGATGGTTGAAAGGCGGTGTGCGACGACGAATGATGTTCGTCCTTCAAGGAGGATTTCGAGAGCGTGCTGGACGCGTGACTCGGTGATACCGTCGACGGAAGAGGTGGCTTCGTCGAGGATGAGGATGCGTGGGTTGGCGAGCATGGCGCGGGCGAAGCAGACGAGTTGGCGTTGGCCTAAAGACAGGTTAGAGCCTGATTCGCCGACTTGGGTGTGGAGGCCGTCCTGGAGTTGTTCGAGGATATCGAGGCAATCGAGTTTTTCAGCGGCGGCAATGACGTCCTGATCGGTTGCGGTGGGATTACCCATGCGGATATTGTCGAGGACGGTGCCTGTGAAGAGGTAGTTTTGTTGCAGGACGATGCCGAGTTGTGAGACGAGTGAATCGGTGGTGATATCTTCGACGGCTTGGTCGTCGATGGTGATGGTGCCTGAGGTTGGGAGGTAGAATTTTGAGATGAGTTTGATGATGGTGGACTTGCCTGAGCCTGTTGCGCCGACGAGGGCGATGGTTTGGCCTTGGGTTGCGGAGAAGGTGATGTCGTGGAGGACGGGGTTGTTGGGTTCGTATTCAAAGTTGACGTTTTGGAAGTCAACGTTGCCTTCTATCTGCTGAATAGGATGGGCGGATGGAGATTGCAGGGGTTGAGCTGTGAGATCAAGTAGTGCGAAGACGCGTTCGGCACCAGCCATGGCGGTGAGTGAGAAGTGGTACATGCGGCCGATGACGGCGATGGGGTAGAAGAACATGCCTGACATGAAGAAGAAGATGACGAGTGAGCCAAAACGGTCGGCTTGGTCGATGGGCGATTCGTAGGTGAGGTTGAGGACTTGGTAGCCGCCTAGTACGAGGAGGATGGAGAGGAAGAATTGTGAGTTGAGTTCAAGTAGTGGGAGGAAAATGCCTGAGAGTTCAGCGGTGCGCTGGTTGTATTGTGAGTGATCTTCAACGAGGTCTTTGAAGCGGCGTGCGTTTTCATCGTGACGTACGAAGCCTTGAGTGACGCGGATGCCGTTGACGGACTCGGCGAGGGTTGAGGTGATGCGTGAGAATGATTCCTGCACTTCACGGAAAGCGGTTGAGAGCTTGCGACGGAAGTATGAGGTGATGAAGGCGATGATGGGAGCCATGACGAGGAGGACAGCGAAGAGGAGTGCGTCATAGTAGAGCATGACGGCGGCGGCGATGAGCATGTGGCCGGCTTGGACGAGTGAGACGAAGAGGACATCCTGCACGCCCATACGGACGTTTTCGGTGTCGGATGTGATGCGTGAGATGATGCGGCCGAGTTTGGTGTGGTCGTAGAAGCGCATGGGCATGCTTTGCAGGTGGGCAAAGATGCGTGAACGTAGGTCGTGGACAACGTACTCGCCGAGGTTCATGGCGAATCGCATACGGAAGTGGAATGTGATGGCGGTGACGAGGCTGAGTATGAGGAGGATAGCGGTGTAGATGACTGTGAGTTTGAAGTCTTTTTGTTCGATGGGGCCTTTGATGATGTAGCCGATAAGCCAACCGAGAGCAGGCATCTGGAGTGCACGGAAGGCGACCATGAGGAGGAGCCAATTGCGCGTTTTTGCATATGGTTTGGTGAATTCAAACAGGCGTTTGATAAGGGTGAGGGATAGCGGCCGCTCTTTGATGTTGTCGAGCTTTTGGAGTGCTTGCAGGTCGTCGAGTCCGATTTGGAGTCCGGACTTGTCGGCTGGCTTAGCTTGAGGTTTTGTTTGTGTGGTTGTTGGCATTGTTGTTCATTCGTTGTGGTTTTGCGAGTGAGTTGGTGTGAGATGTGTGGTTATCAGGTTGTTAGCCCGAGGATTTGTCGGGAGTGTGGGTCGGCGATTTGGAGGTCTGCGGCGGTGCGGTAATGGCCGCCGTGTTCCATTAATTCTGTGTGTGTGCCTTGCTCGACGATCTCGCCGTTGTCGAGGACGATGATGTGGTCAGCGCGGCGGAGGGTTGAGAGACGGTGAGCAATGACGAATGTTGTTCGTCCTTGCATTGCAGCGTCCATAGCTGAGAGAATTTCGTGTTCGGTTTCGGGGTCGATAGCGGCTGTGGGGTCGTCTAATAGAAGGATAGGTGGCTGGAGGAGTAGGGCGCGTGCGATGGCGAGGCGCTGTTTTTGTCCACCTGAGAGGTTGTTGCCACCTTCTTTGAGTGGTGTGTCGTAGCCGTTTTCGAGGTTGGTGATGAAGTCGTGTGCTTGTGCGATTTTTGCTGCTTCTTCGATCTGTTCGCGTGTTGCTTCGGGATGGCCGAAGGCGATGTTCTCGGCGATGGAGTGTGAGAATAAGAACGATTCCTGGAAGACGATGCCGATGTTGCGGCGGAGATCGAAGAGATCGTAGTTGCGGAGATCTGTATCGTCGATGAGGACGGTGCCTTGGGTTGGATCGTAGAAACGAGGGATGAGTGAGAGGAGTGTGGATTTGCCTGAGCCTGTGGCGCCGAGGACAGCGATGCACTGGCCGGGCTCGGCAGTGAAGTTGATGCGATTGAGGACTGGTGGTGCATCGGGGTCAGTGGTGTAGCTGAAGGTTGTGTTCTTGAAGGTGATTTTACCTTTAGCTCGTTCGAGTGAGGTTGAGGCGTCGGGCGACTCGATTTCGATGGGTGTATCTTGGATTTCGAAGACGCGTTGAGCGGAGGTGAGGGCGCGTTGCATGCCGTTGGCTATCTGTGAGATAGAGTGGATTTTTTCTGAGAATTGGTGGAGTAGGCCTGCGAAGATGAGAAGGTGTCCGATGGTGAAGGTTGGGTTGTGGATGAAGATGTAGGAGCCGTAGATGAGGAGGACGGCGATGTTGAGTGTTGGGAGGAATGAGATGATGGGTATGAATGTAGAGACGTTTTTGAAGATGAAGTTTTTATGGTTAGCGACATCATCATTTGCTTTTGAGAAGGTTTTGGTTTGTTGAGGTTGGAGGCCGAAGCCTTTGACGACGTGAACGCCTTGCACGTTTTCGGAGAGAACGCGTACCGCAGAGTCGAACAGACGTCTATTCTCACGATAGGCGGGGCGGACGATGCGAGAGAAGACGACGACGAGCAGATAGATGATGGGCGTTGAAGCGAGACATGCGAAGGTGAGCCCGATGTGGAGCTGGAGCATGAATGCGATATAGGCAATGAGTGAGAGGATGATGACGATGAATTCGAGGAGGACGCCATCAACGAAGGTGCGGAGGCCTTGAACGTCGGAGGTGACGCGGTTGATGATGGAGCCTGATTCGTTTGCATCGAAGAAGCGGAATGAGAGGCGTTGCAGCTTGTCGTATACAGCTGCACGAAGATCAACGACCATCGTCTGAACGAGAAGCGATTTCCATACGGTTACAAAACGCTCAAGCATGAAACGGAAGAGTGCGAGGGTGAGGATGATGCCTGCAAGGGTCGCGACGGTTTGAAGGGCGGACCATGTTGTTGGAGGTGTGATGCTGAAGGGGTAGTTGGGGGCTTTGGCTTCGGGGTTGAATCCTTTGTGGATGATGTCGATGCCAAGACCCGTAAGGCCGAGGGTTGAGATGATGACAGCTAGGAGGATGAGCTGCACCGTGAGAAGACGGATGGCGTGGAACTTGTAATGCCAAGCGAGCTTGACCATACGACGGATGAGTTCCGAAGTTGTGTAGTCGATGTCGAGTTGTTGCGTGTTCTGGATCTCAGATTGATCAGGCGCAGGATTAGTGTTGGGTTTTGGAGGAGTTTTGGTTTGACTCGTAGCGGTGGTCAAAAGGATATCCTTGCCCGAATAGGGCTGGCGGTACGACAGCGGTTTTTGAGGTTTTCACAGACTGCGACACACGCAAGTTGCTGCACTCGAATCTACCAAGGTTGGAGAAAGATACAAGTAGGGTCGAGCGGTTTTGGTGTGAATCGGTCAAGAAAGTGATGAAGTATTAGAAAATGGGGGCAGAAATGAGAATGTAAGAAAATGTAAAGGGATCAGTAATCTTTTATGTAGCGGACGAAGATGTCGGTGTCGTTTTCGGTTAGCCATTGGTTGAGTTGTGAGTTTTTGAGACGCCACTCGAAGATATCGTGAGCGTCTTTTGGTGGGTAGGGAGACATTTCCATCAGCTGGCGTTGCTGTCTTGAAAGGATTATAAATGAGGGATAGATATTGCTGATACCTCCCGGACGGTCATGGGATTCTTTGTCGATGTGGATGGTGCTTAGTGGCAGTGACATGGGCAGTTCTATGTTTGCGATGCCATGCTTATTGGTTTGAGCGGATTCGATATCGTAATGCAAAGGATGAAAGGGGTTCGCAAAACAGTGGCAGTTGATTTCAGCTAATACGATGATTTTTACGTTCGGGATTGGTTTCTGTGTTTTGTGATCACGTACTTGAATGGCATACCTTGCTTGGGGGGTATTACATGCGGTCAGTGTGAGAGTGATGAGAAGTAGTGCAATGTATGTGGGCTTATGTGACATGGTTTTGCCTCGGTTACTGATGTGTTAGCTTTGAGTGATGACGATTGAGTTGAGGCAAAGATTTGATAGATGTGAAGTTTATTGTTCAAGATCGGGCAGGGGGATGATTTCGACGTAGAGTGGGAGATGATCGGAACCGACGTTGGGGCCGAGGGTGCGTGTGGTTGCTTGAAGCTTGGGTGAAATGAGACAATGATCAATGGGGAGGCGAAGGAAGTAAGGAAGCTGGGCGGGCCAAGTCGGAGCGTAGCCGTAGCCTTGCTGTGAGTAGACGAGAACAGGTTCGGTCTCGACAGGGTTCATGATCTCACGCATTGTGTACGAAAAAGGCGTTGCGTTGAGGTCGCCTATGATGATCGGT
The DNA here is from genome assembly GCA_016350165.1 of Planctomycetota bacterium. Taxonomy (GTDB): domain Bacteria; phylum Planctomycetota; class Phycisphaerae; order Phycisphaerales; family Phycisphaeraceae; genus Poriferisphaera. The sequence goes on from CP066225.1 coordinate 3,612,394, forward strand.
GGGTTGGATTGTTGTGATGCCCAGTAATACGCAGCACGAAGTTGCTTATCACGTATGTCGCTCATCCAGCCGGTGTAAGTGGAAGGCGCGGTTGGGATCAGTGGCGGGTGTGCGTGAACTGAAAGTATGGCATAGGCTTGCTCGCCTACACTAACATGTGCTTCGATTGCAGGGATATTGAGATTGGCTAAATCGATGATCGTTGCATTTTCAAGTATGAATGGGTTCTCAGGGTTTTTGTTGATGAACAGAGCGACGCCGAAGGGGTCAGGGCGAGGTCGAGGCGTGTGAAGCTCATAAGGCTCCATGGTATTGTTCAAGCCTTCAATCCAGCGATAATTCACTTCTTGCAAGAACACGAGATCAGCACCTGAAGATAAGATGTAATCTGCGACTGCTGCGATGTTGGGATTCTGATTGTTGACATTAAGATGTAGCAGTTTAAGTGGTGTGGGTACTGTGGCATTGTTGCTGATTTGCTCAGCAGGTGTGGGTTCTGGCATCTCATCATCAATCGGTGCTTCAGGTGGCGGAGGTATTGGGGATGGTGGTGGTAAATACAAAGGCGCTATGTATGCGAGGTTAATCATCAAGCATACAAGAATCAAAGTTGACCAGAACCACTTCTGACGGATAGCACCGATGATCAATGCGAATAGTAAGTATTCTGCAAAAATGAATCGGAAGTTAGCGAAGACATCGAAGAGCCAATAGTGTGCGCCTGCAAGAGAGAGGATTGTGAGGAGCATTACGATCAGTGCAAAGAAAAGGATGATGCCTGTCAAAGTGGCGATGAGCTTGCGAATAGCTGAAGGCGGACGTGATGATGGTGGCGTTGTCAGATGAGAAGCTTGTGGCTCGTTTGAGCCTGGAGGGGGATCGTTGGGTGGATCAGGTTGGTTTGGCTGTGAAGATGACATAGGCGACCAGTCGGTGTATTTTGTCAAAAACGTTGCAGCAACGACAAGATGAGTTTAGTGCAGTATCGGCTAAAAGTGGCTTTGATTTTGAGTTTTCAGCCCCATCAAGCTATGGTCAAGTGTCGGGTGGGAATGTCCGGTATGGATGAGAATGAGCTATTAATATGCTTTATGAAGGGATTTGTGATGGCAGGCAAGAAAATTTGTGTGTTCTGCTCGGCTAGTGATCGGGTTGATGATATCTATAAAAATGCCGCTCGTGAGCTGGGAAATCTAATTGGTGAGGGTGGCCACACTTTGGTTTGGGGTGGAGGCAAGGTCGGTTTGATGGGTGAAGTGGCACGTGCAGCTCAAGTTTCAGGTGCTGAGCTTTACGGTGTCATCCCTGAGTCCATGCAGGATGTTGAAATTGCGTACACCGATGCAGATGAATTGGTCGTCACGCAAACGATGCGCGAACGCAAAGGCCTAATGGATGCTAAATCCGACGTATTCATCGTACTCCCAGGTGGCATTGGTACGCTTGAGGAACTCACCGAGATCATGGTCCTTCGTTATCTGAAGTATCACGATCGTCCTTTGGTCCTGGTGAATATCAATGGCTTTTATAAGCCATTTGTGAAGCTCATGGAACATTATGTCCAGGAAAAATTCGCAAAAGAAAAGCATCTAACTTTATATGAAGTCGTTGATTCCGTTGAGGATGCAATGCAGGCTATACATAAGCCAGTCTCCTGAAATAAAGGATCAATACTTAGCCTAAACCCGATAAAAAGATTGGGTTTAGGTGGTGTACTTCAGGGTATTTAAGTTCATTACGCAACATTGCCTCATGCATACGATTCTGCATGGTGCGTGAAAAAACAATATTAGCATTTGATCTTTATGGCACGCTGATCGATACCTCATCAGTCAGTGATGCATTGCGCAAGTTAGGCCTTTTTGAAACAGAAGAAGAAATTGCAGAATTTACCAGACGTTGGCGTGAAAAGCAGTTGTCCTACGCTTATCGCCGAGGTCTTATGAAGAATTATGTTGATTTCGATGTATGTACTAATCAAGCATTAGAATGTGTAGGGCTTGAAATGGATATCACCATCAACGACTACATTAGGACCAAGCTTGCTCGTGCTTACAATGAACTTTCATTACACCATGACGTTCAATCAGCTCTAACGAAATTTAATCTGCCGAACTTCGGACTCTACGTCTTTACTAACGGCAAACGCTCTAAAGCTGAATACATACTGAAATACAACAAAATTCAGCATGTCTTTCATGGCATCGTTAGCTGTGAGGACATTAAAACCTATAAACCAAGCCCTGATGCTTACGAATACTTGTGCGAGCAAACCAAAGCAAAACCAAATAATGTTTGGCTAATCTCATCAAACTCATTTGATGTTATTGGTGCAATCAATTACGGCTTAAAAGCGGCTTTCATACAACGCAGCACAAAATCCATACTCGATCCATGGAAAATACATCCAACCACAACGGTCAACGATATCAGCCAACTCGCAGATGCGCTGATATAAATCTATTCTTTGTTCTTCATCTTCTCTAAACGCGCTTTCGCTAACTGCCCAATTTCTTCTTCAGGGTATGATTCCGCAAGTACAGCAAGATGAGCTTCATTATCCTTGGACCAGCTGTAAAAATTATTCCCACCCGAACTGAGGAAATTATTTAGATTGGCCTTCATGAAAAAATCATGAATATGTTCAAAATCATTTTCAGAGATTCTGGGATGTCGCCCGTTGAAGGTTTCCTGGATATTGCGTATGCGATACCAATCCTTCGCTCCAAGTTCACCACGCTTAATCGACATAAGCCAATCGAAATAAGCTTTCTGATACGCAAAGGAATCTGATTTGTTTACCAATGTTCTCCATGCAACCATATGCGTATACGAAATCTTGTTGCCCCATATTTCATGAGCTTTTTGATAGTACTTTACTTGCAGATCTTCATGATTTTCATTGTAATTTCGATCACCTTGATGCAGGTAACCTAGACGAAAGTAGACCTCAGCCTTAAATGGTGTGTCAGGATTTAATTCCAGATATTTGTTGAATAAACGAATCGCTTCGTCATGCTTCTCTTCATCGTTATACGCATCAAACGCCAAGCGAAGCATCGGATCAACTTCATACATTCCTTCTGGTGTGAGATCTTCCAATACGTTGGGTATATCTGCACGCGTCTCTGGAATCACATACTCAGGCAAATCAGCAGGTGGATGGAACTGCCTGAATCGTTTCCATGGCCGCTTCGGTCGATCATCTGGCGTCTTTAAAAACTCCAAATAACGTCTCGCATATTCCGCAGCAGGTGTATTGGGCACCTCATCAACAATACGCTGCAAATTCTTCTCAGGCTCCGATGTTGAACCAATCGATGACACCATGTTGACCATGCTTGTGCTTACAAGACCTGGAAAGTTACGGATAAATGCGTTGTATTTACGATCTGAAGGCCCTGAAGTACCTTTGGGTTTCATCCACTTTTCACGTATTGATTCCTTGGTGAATGAAATTAGCCACTTATAAATTTCCAGTTTTTTCTCAAACCGTTCATCATAACTAAGTGAATGCCCAATCTGATGATTTCTAGCACGTAGCATTACCATATTAATGCGTTCAGGTTCTTCTTTAATCGCTAATTTAAGATACCTTTCAGCTATTTCATCATTAGATTCTTCACCTTTTTCGGTTTGAATATTTGTCGTATATAAAATACCTAATTGTGTATAGACATACGCGCGCTGAGCAGTATCCGTTTCACGTTCCAGGTATTTCAAATAATATTTTTCTGCTAATTGACGATTAGCCAAAACTCTATTCCCACCGGTCGACTCAGCATCGTGAAGCATAGCTTTATGCAAATCCGGATCACCCTTGTAATTGACGAGATGATCACGATATGGATTGCGGTAGATTCTGTACTCATTTAATTTCTCTTGCGCATGTGCAAGCTGAGAAATCGCAATCGAAATTTCAGACCACGTCTTTTCACTCTGCCAATCTAATCCATTCTTTAACTGTTCAATCGCGACATTGGCTTCAACATCAAGCAACGCTTGGACAACTTCAAACGCGCGATCATAAGGCACATACTCATTCACTTTACTATGCACAATATAAAAGTTGCGTCCCTTTGCATTCTTTAAATCAAACAGCTTCGCGTCAAAATCACTCTCAACAACCACTGTACCTGTAAACACAGTTTCCTTTTGAGTCGCAAGATTGTATCCACTGATTCCTTCATCACCGATTGCAACAACAAAGACAAGGTCGGGATTGATATTCAATCTTTTGTCCGCATCTTTAGCTGCTGCTTCGATTAATTGGCTTCGCATTTTCACTTCATCAGTTTTGATGTGAATTGCGTAGTATTTAAACGGGATATTATAATCAAATCGCTTAAATAGATGACGGATCAGCGAATACTCTTTCTCACTCGTTTCCCGATCAGAAACAAAGCACAGCAATCCATAAGGCTTATCACGTTCTTTATCAACACGTGCCTGCGCAATCGTATACATCGCATCTGGTACACCAGATATAGCATAGTCAGTGCTCTCAATGATCACCGGCTGTTCAGCATGCGCATACATGCTGTTAAGTAAAAACAATTCAATCAAGAGTAAACAATATGCAAACTTATTCATTGGAATGCGAATCCATTAGATGAACGTAATGATTTATGTGATGATGGAAGTAAGTACGTAGATCGATTTACTCAAACAACTCATTCTCAACTTGTTTCTTAGGGCCAATATAAATGTAATCCGTAAATTCCTCAGTCGTGCTACTCGCATCAATAATAAAAGGCACAGCAAACGAGCCGCTACTTGTCACTGATTGATCCGAAGATTGATTACATGCAATCAGCGGTGTTGGATAATCCGACTCAATTACAAACGTGCGATTACCCAATCTCAATGTTGCAAACGTATCTTCAACTGCTTCTGTGAACACTACTGGCCTCACCGTGCTCTTATTGAACTTAAATGTGTGTGGCAAAGTATACGACTTGCTGGATAGCGTATCAGTCAATGTGATCTTGTACCCCGTTACCTTTATGTCAGGTGCATCAACAATCACTTTACTGACAGTGTTGTAACTGCTGCTGTTGATAATGCAGCCAGACAGTAACAGTGGGCATATCAATAAAGCAGCTACGGCTAGAAGATGTGATTTCATCAGTAATTACTCCGGAAGAATACGTTTCATTGAATCAGAATTGTTTAGATTTTAACATATTCAGCAGGTATTGTAGATTATTTTTCAGGCGCTAAGCTTTCACCATTCGTGATAAACTGGGTAGATTCAACAAGCTTATCTTTGTATTTCTCAAAAAAATATTCATACATATATTCATTCAGCTTCTCAATCGCTTCAGGAAAATAATTGGAACAATACACATACTTACGCACGTGATTCGATTCGAATATTACTACCCGCTGTTCACCGTCGAGTATATTTTTATTGTAATTCGTAGCCGCTAACGGCGCTAAATCTATTTGTTTCAGTTTATGTCGAATAGATGCTAACTCATCTTGTGACAAATCTAATCGATAACTTTTATACAGCCACTCATTGTTAGCCTCTTTATCTCCCCGCAACTCCCTCGCAAATGGTTGCCCAATTATCAGACAACTCCCATCATGCTTTATTTGCACTGACCAGAACCCACCCTCAAAATAGCTACCGACATAAAACCCAAGTGAAAACGGAAACTGATCGTTCTCAATTGCTTGTCTGATCTCTGCAATCCTTTGCTTCGTTGGCTTATCTTCTTCAACGATACCAGAATTTTTACGCGCATTATTTGCACGCGATACCGTCATTTGCTCATCATTGCATCCGAAGATCAGCAGGCATCCCAATGCCAGCCAGAAAAATACGAACAATTTTCTGCAACAGTTCATCTGCATCAACCATCTCATGCGAGTTTATAACAATCATAAAGACGCTCTACTTTATAGACGCATGTGACTTAGAGATGTTTTGATATAAATTAAGTATTTTTATTCTGATTCGCATTTCAACCGCAATCTAAAGCATTCGATCGATCATAACCATCGCTGCAACTCCACTTCCCAGTAGCAGTATCACCCCACTCTCAAACCATCACGGATCATCCCGCCTCATTTGCAGCACCGCCAGCATTGCAGCGACGACACCAAAGAAAACCATCCCCGCCCATGCATCCGGACTGAGAATAAGACTCGACAATAAACTCATAAATAAGCATACCCACCCCACAACCAGCAGCATTTCAATTCGCCCTTGTTTAGCCATATTCAAATTCCGGAAATGCACACATTTAATTCCATCCACGCTTTCGCATTTCACCACTTCCCCACCTCATCGTCAACGAAAATCAGCATCAACTCAGGTTTGATTTACCCCTCACTCATGCAAAGAATCACACATAACAGGGAGTGCTACGAGGAGATTGGTAAGTGGAGAAAGCAGTGAAAGTCAGCTAGCAAACTGTGTTTTTGATTGGCTCATAACTGAGCTTGTTTGACCGAGATGTGGGGTAGTGGTAGGTTGGCTGTTCTGATGGGGTATGCGAGCGTGCATGCTCCTGTTTTCTTTACTGCACCAATTTCTCCACGAATCGGAAGAAAGACGGTAAATTATGACTACGACAGAACTTAAACAGCGTTTGCTGACCCCTGGCCCAACCGCAGTCCCTGCAGAAGTACTTGCAGAACTCGCTAAGCCAATTATCCACCACCGCACCAAAGAGTTTCAGGCAATCTTCGGCGAACTTTCTGAATTATTACAGAAAGTCTTCAAAACCGATGGCCCTGTCCTCTCAATCGCTGGTTCTGGTACAACCGCTTTCGAAGCTGCCCAGCTCTGCCTCGTAAAACCAAACAGCAAGGTCATCACCTGTGCTGGCGGTAAATTCGGCGAGCGTTGGCAGGACGTATATGACGTCTACGGCAAGTTCCTAAACGTCGAGCAAATCAAGATCAACTTCGATTGGGGCAAAGGCGCACCAGTCGACGAAATCAAAAAAGCATTGGCCGAAAACCCAGACGCTTCTGTCGTCACCATCTGCCACAGCGATACTTCAACTGCAACCGCAAGTGACGTTCAGGCAATCGCAGCACTCACTCAAAAGACCGATGCACTGCTCATCGTCGACGGCATCACCTCTGTCGGTGCTTTCGAATGTGAAATGGATGCATGGGGCATTGACGCGCTAGTAACTGGTTCACAAAAAGCGATGATGCTTCCTCCAGGCCTCGGCTACGTCGGTCTCGGCAAGCGTGCACTCGCACGTCTTGATGCGATCGAGCATGACATCCCAGCATACAACCTCGACCTGCGTAAGTGGGTTGCAAGCCACGCAAAGAATGACGTGCCGTTCACGCCACCTGTCGCGCTCATTCGTGGCCAAAAAGTTGCATGTGAACTCATCCTCAAAGACGGCCTCGAAGCAAAGATTGCTGAAACTAAGAAGCTCGCAAAAGCTTCACGTGAAGCATTCGTCGCAATGGGTCTCGAACTCATCAGTGAAACCCCTTCAGATTCTGTTACAGGCGTTTACTACCCAGAAGGCGTTGAAGACAGCAAGTTCCGTGCAGCCCTCCGTGACAAGCACGGCATCCACATCGCTGGTGGCCAGAGCGGTCGCGGTGCCAAGTGGAAAGGCAAAATCTTCCGTATCTCTCACATGGGTTACGTCGATTTCGCTGATACACTCGCATGCTTTGCAGCAATGGAAGTCGAACTCGCGGCACAAGGCTTCGCCATCGAACAAGGCGTTGGCGTCAAAGCTTTCGAAGCAGCATATAACGCATAAACAAACTCAAAATTTAAACATCAAACCTCGGCTCACACGAGTCGAGGTTTTTTTATTCATGAATCTAATACGCCCTATATCCTTATTCTCAAAAATAAAACCTTCTATTATCGGCCACTAAACATCACTGCTCCGATAACTGATTTGCTGCCTATATGTTTCAAACCTAAACAGGTGCTATTTCGTCATCTTGCGGCCACTTGGAACAATACCTTAATGTTGTTTCACCTATAGAACGATATTCATACCAAATTATTTGGGCACTTCCTCTAAGCGGATCGTTTCGTTTATTGCGTCGTAGCACACATGATTCTGTGTTGTCTCACTGTGTTGTGACGGGTGCAAGACAAACAGGATGGATAGGTAGGATGATATGTCTCCAGTGAGATTTTCAAAACTGTCGCTATTAGCGGCTTTTTGTTCTATGACATTTGGTTCTCAATTAAACGCAGGGTGGAACGATAACGGCGGCGGCAACTGGGATTACACAACAGCATTCGGCACATTTTATGTTGACATCACAACTGGTGGCCCACTCAATATCACCGTTGACTCAAATGTTAATGGCAGCGGACCAAACGGCGAATACTCAATGTCTCTCGGCGGGCCTTCTTATTGGCTACAAACAGATCAATTAGCCGCAATTGATTACGATGGCAAAAAGCGCTTAACTGTTAGCGCAGATAATTTTGCTGCCATTAACCTCAGTAACTCCGGCCAAAACTCAATCGACTTAGATGCAAACAGCATCATTAACGTTATTTCACAAAGCACTTCAAACGCAACAAGCACGTCAGCGATAAGCTCAAATGATTCCGCAAGCATTCTCGACATCGGAACCCTTGCAGGACAAATCTATGTCACTAGTGATAACACAACTGCAACCTATACCAACCTCAACGGTATTGAATCTAGTTTCTCAGTTGTAGCAGATGAAATCGCAAGCACTGCTGTGATCAGTGTCGATGGTCCAGGCCAACTCAATTACGGTATTTACTCAAACCTCGGCGACATTACCATCGGCCCCGGTGGCAACGGTAACATGGCAGGTCAGATCATCATCAACGGCAAACGTGACGGTGAATCAGACAACGATCATCAAACAAGAATTGCAAATACCGCGAACGCCACTGGCATCCACACATTTCAACATGTAACCATTCATGGTTGGATAACAGGTAGCATCGATGTTTATACCGGCGAAAGTAGCGGAACATCTTCAGCCTACGGCATCTACGCAAATGAAACAGTCAGCATCGGCGCTATCGGTTCGACAGGCACAATCAATGTTGTCGGGCAGGGAGATTATGTCAGCGGTATTCGCGCTAGAAAAGGTATATCCATATTCAACGAGTTCGCAGGCCAAATCAATGTTCAAGGTCAAGGCGATTATGCAAGAGGCATTTACGCTGGCAACGAAGATATACTGATTGGTTCCTATGACACAACTGGTTTGATCGATGTCACAGGTAACGGTCAATATGTTGCAGGTATCGATGGAGATGACGTAACAATCACGGGTGCTTTAGCCGGCGATATCACGGTCGAAAATCTATCATCAACAGGCTACAGTACCGATGGCATTGATGCAGGTGGTAATCTAACCATCGGCTCTATCGCTAGCACCAGCCGCATTGATATAACCAACCCCTATATCATCACAAACGGTCTTTCAGCATTAGGCAACGTCAACATCAACGGCGTCATGGATGGCGAAATCCTGGTCAACGCGAAACGTGTCGGCGAATCCGATGAAGATCATGCAACACGCATCGCATCAGCACGCAATGTTAACGGCATCTATGCTCAGTTTGATGTCAATATTCAAGACAGTCTCAACGGCCACATCGAAGTGCACGCAGGCCATGACTCAGATAGCTCAAGTGTCGCCGGGATTAAAGCCGGAAGTAATGTCACGCTCCATTCAATCAGCAATACCGGACAAATCATCTCTCGAGGTGATGGCTACTCAATCTATGGCATCTATGCAGAAGACGGCATAACAATTACCAACGATATGGCAGGCCTCATTGATGCCAAAGGTAAATTGGAAGCAGCCGCTCTTTACGCTCATGGGGCAGATGGTATCACACTAAGCAATGTCACAGGCACAATCTCCGCGACTGTCTCTGAAACAGGTTGGGCTGCACATGCAATCAGAAGTGTAGATCCAACAGCCGACGACTCAATCACGCTTTCAACCGGTGCAAATATCATCGGTATCATCGACCTCGGCGGAGAAACAACACAAGACGTTTTAACACTGCGAGGCAATGGTACACTCACTCATGAAATCGCAGGAGTAGATCGACTTGTTGTGCAGCAAGACCCTGGCACCGCTTCCGCTAAAGATGAAATTTGGCATTACAACGTGCCCGGATTTAGCCCAGTGAATGAGAACTATGACGATATAGATGTGCAGTACGGCATGCTCGGCGTCGGTATGTACATGCAAACTGATACCCTCAACGTCGAAGCCGATGGCGGACTCTACTTCACACTGCTCGAAGATGGAACCAACTTCAATATCATAACAAACGACGCGACCTTCAAAGAAGGTGCAACCATCCAAGCCGTACTGGATGGACCGATCACAGGCAAAAAAGTTTACACCGTTGTCCAATCAACCAACGGCATCACGATCGATGCTTCAGGCGACCCCGCTGATCTGCTCTTCATCCCCGATACGGCTCTCATTGATTATGATGCATCCCTCTCAATCGATGGCAACGATCTCGTAATCACCGCAACCGCTTTCGAAGAACTGCAAACCTACGCGAACAAATCTTCTCAGAAAGCTGCAAAATCACTACAAAGTGCCTTTGATCGTGATGCAACAGGTGATGCAGGTGATGTCCTCGCTGCATTCCAAAACATGAACGAACAGCAACTCGAAAAAGAACTTGAAAAGATCAATCCAGAACAATCAGTCGCTTCAGCAAACGCAGCAGCTGACACAACTTCTTCGTTCGCGCGAAAACTTACAGTTCGCACGCAATCCCTTGGCTCATCATCTTCTCTTGCTTCAGCAAACAACGAAAACGCATACCCACTTCTTTTCTCAGGCCCATCGATGCGTGATGAAGACGGTTATGAATTCTGGGCAACCGCTTTTGGCTCAATCTCAGAGCAAGACGATCAAGACAGCATTGTTGGATACACCGCACGTTCTGCTGGCTCGCTCGTGGGCCTCGATAGGATGAGTGAAAATGTTCTCATCGGTGCAGCTTTCGGCTTCGCGCACGCTGATATCGATTCAAATCAATCACGCGGCTCAACCGATCTTGATGCAATAACCACAGGCATATATTTCGCATACGCGCCATCTAATCTTAAGTTAGAAGGTGGTTCAATTTACACAATGGGACTCTCTGATTACAAACGTGAAACCGCACTCGGCCGCACCGCCGAGGCTGATGATGTCATGTCACACACATTCACAAACTACATCGGTGCTTCAATCGATTACGTCTCAACAGATAGCAAACTCAAACTCATCCCCAACGCTCAACTCGCATACACATACTTCATGCAAGAGTCATACGCTGAATCAAAAGCAGGCGCACTCAATCTCGAAGTTGATTCCTTTAACAACGATATCCTCACTGCAACGCTCGGCCTCAAAACCGAATACGCATACAGCGATCAACTCAAAATTAACTCACTTTTCGCATTCAAACGCGATCTCGTCAACGACGCAGCAGTCGTCGAATCATCTTTCCAAACCGTAGGCTCAACACCATTCAAAACCTCGGGTATCGAAACAGATAAAAATGCTTTCGAACTCGGTCTCGGTGCCGACTATCAGGTCAGTGATCGCATGAAAGCATCCATCGATTACACATACGAGCATCGAGAAAGCTTAAAAACTCAAAACATAACTGTAGGTCTCAATATTTTGTTTTAAAACAAAGATTTTGACCTTATGCAAGAAGACGCAGCATCTCGCCGCGTCTTCTTTTTTATATACACTTCATTTCGTGTAACGAAGGTGTTGTTGATGCTGTAAGCGGTAACTCATCGGCGGCATCATCTTCAACCTCAAAAAGATTCGATTAAAGTTCGACAGATTATTAAAACCGGATTCAAGCGCAATCACCGTAATTGGCTTATCCGTTTCTCGTAATAACTGCGACGCATGATTGATCCGTATATCATGCAGAATATGTGTAAACCGTCTGCCCAATGATCGTTGCATCAACCGTGCAAAGCTCGGCGGTGTCATTCCCAACTGCTCCGCAACTTCCGCTTGCGTAATCTGCTCCGCAAAATTCTCAGTTAAATACGTCAGTGTGTGATTAATACGTGCATCGACCGATTTTCTTGTGTACTGCTTCGACGTAGACAACGGTTTAATCATAATCCTCGAATCACTTCCAAGTTGATGTAAAATTGAAAGCAACTTCAATACCCGCGCATGATTATCTTCATCAGGCAGCGTCTTAAATTTCTCAATCACATCATCAATCCCCTCACCACTAAACAACAACCCCGATTGCGCCCGCTTCAATAGTTTTTCAATATGCATCGACTCCGGCCAAGGTGTCACATGACTCGCTAAAAAATGCGCAACCACCGCCTCATGTTTTTTCTCATGTTCGCCTTCACTTGGTTCAGAACGTACTGAAAGATATGCATGAGGTAAAAACGGACTGAACAGTGCCAGATGATTCTTCGCAAACGGATGAATCATATCAGCCACAAACAGCGACCCGTCTGCTTCTGTAATTAGTGTCAATTCAAATTCCGCATGATGATGCCAGTGAAACGGAAAACACGCAGCCACCCGCCGCTGCACATTGATACTAATCCGCTCACTCGTCTGAATATGTTCATAGTTCGGCGTCATACGTAATTACAAGTTATATGGGATAAACCTATCAATTGGGATAATAAAGTATTGAAAATGGTCAATTTTGACGTGGTTTCACATGACCTGATTACAGACAATTTTGGTTTGGTGTTGAATATGTCGAGCACAAGGAGATACAGATGGGATCGACAGTGAATGTAAGTGATTTGTTGAATCAGAGTTACGATTTAACGGATGAGATGATCACGCAGTTTCGTCGTGATGGGTTTATCAAGCTGAAGAATGTATTGGATGAGGCGACGTTTGCGTATTATGGCGAAGCGGTAACGCGACAAGTCCTTGCAAATAATAAACTTGAGGGTATCGCGATGGAAGATCGCGATACGTATAGCAAAGCATTTATCCAGGTTGGGAATCTGTGGGAGAAATGTGATGTGGTGAAAGAGTTCACATTTTCAAAGCGGCTGGCAAAAATTGCGACGGAATTGATGGAAGTTGAAAGCGTGAGGTTGTGGCACGATCAGGGATTGTATAAGGAGCCGAGTGGTGGGTTTACGCCGTGGCATGTGGATCAGCAGTACTGGCCGATGTTAACGGATCGGAGTGTGACGGCGTGGATTCCGTTGCAGGCGACGCCGTTGGAGATGGGGCCGCTGGAGTTTGGTGCGGGTAGTCAGCGGATGAACATTGCGCGCGAGTTGGAGATTTCGGATACGTCTGAAGGTGTGATTGATAAGGCTATGGAGCGATATCACATACCGAAGATTATGGAGGGGTATGAGTTAGGAGAAGTAAGTTTTCATTTGGGATGGACGTTGCACAGGGCAGGGGGGAATGTGACGAATAAGGTTCGTCAGGTGCATACGGTGATTTATATGGATGGGGAGCAGCGGATGATTGAGCCGCGGACGAAATATCATCAGGCAGATGCGGCGGCGTGGACGCCGAGTACGGGGATTGGTGAAGTGATGGCGGATGAGAAGAATCCGGTGTTGTATTGATGTTGGTGTTTGGGGTCGGTGTTGAATGGGCATGTTGATGATTTTGTAAAGTTTTTGTTCCATAGCCGCGACTTGTGAGAGTCGCGGCTTTTGTTTTGGTTGTATGTCGTTTCGATTTTGTGCGCGCGTTTTGTTTGAAAGTTGGTTTTTGAGATGGTCATAAAAAGAGATTTTGAAAATGTATCTATGCGCGTATTAGTCGAATGGGTGAGCGGTCCTGTCAAGTTTTGAAAAAAACAAAGGAGTTATGAATGGGGAGGCGCGCTTTTGCGCGCACGAATGTGAAAGTTGATTGATTTTCGGTGATTTTCCCTGATGGATCATGTTCGAAAATACTGCGGAAACGGTCAGAAATAGTGTGAAATAGGCTGGAAATTGCGAGAAAAGGTAATTAAATGAGATGTTTTAGAGGGGTGTGTGCGTGTTTGTGCGCACGTTTTGTTCGCGGGTGAGTTTGGTATGTGATTTGCACTGTGGTGTATGTAAGTTGCTGGTGTCTATTATGGGCCTGCCGGTTATTGAGGGGTTGAGCAAAGTATTGGGAAAGGATGGGATTAGAAGGGGAGAATCGTCGTTGTTTCACACAAGCGTGTCGTAGGCTGGCGAGGTGTGCGATGGGAGATTGTTTCACTTAAACGTATCGTCGATTTGTTCCTGTAAATGTCATGAGTTGTTGTTTCACTTAAGCGTGTCGATTGTTGGTGTGGTGTGTGTTTTGGAAGATTGTTCACTCATACGAATCGTCGATTTGTACTGGTGAATAGCATGAGTCGTTGTTTCACTTTAACGTGTCGATTGTTGGTGTGGAGGGTTATTTTGTGAATGTGAAGACGCGATGGCTGTCGAAGAGGTCGATTGTGGTGATGAGTTTGCCGTCTTCTTTGCGGAGGATGGAAGTGAAGTAGGCGGTGCTTGTTCCATCACGTGTGTTGCCGTGATGGATGGCTGAGGGTGTTGACCAGGTTTTGAAGTCGTCAGTTGTGTAGGTGAATTTGAGTTGACCGCGTCGTTTGTCGGGGAACTGGAAGGAGAAATCGGCGGGCCAATCGTGTGAGTTATATGCTTCATCGGTGAGGAAGGCGACGACGGCGGGGCCGGCGTTGTTGCCGAGTCTTGTGACGTGCGGGTTGTATGCGTTGTATGGTCGGCCGAGGGCGTCTGAATTTTTGGGTTGGTAGACGATGAATCGTTTATCGACGTTCCAGTTGTTGTTCCAATCGTTATTGGTTTTGCCGCCGTTGTAACCGATGATGCCACGGACGACGTTGTTGTGCGCGATTTGGTTTTTGTGTGTTGTGTCGTTGATGCGTCTTTTGAATGTGTATTCGTTGATGCTTTCAAAGACGAGAAGTAGTGTGTCGTTGCCTTGGTTGAGAGGGTCTTTGCGGAGAGTTGTGACGGTGGGCATGCCATCACGTGAGAGTTGTCCGATGGGTGCACGAACGGCGATGGTGCGGTTTGAGGATGTGGAGAAATTTTTGCCTTGGATGTTGAGTGTTTTCATTACAATGTACTGATCGTTTGAAGAGAGGTCATCGACTTCGTGATCGTAGTAGATTTGAAGTGTGTTGTTGGAGAGTTGATGAAAAAATGGTGCGCCGACGAATTTGTTTTTGTTGCCTGCATCGATGTTTGTTTTAAATCTGTGATAAGTTGGTTTTGTGTCGAGATTATCTACGCGGATGAGGTTTAGTGTGAAGTAGGATAGGTTGTTGTGTGTGTGCGGGTTGTTGTCTGGGTCGGTGAATTGGTGGATTGCGTGTGCGACAAGGAGGCAAGGTTTTGTTTCGTTGGGAAGTGTTCCTGCCCATAGTGCGACGTCGTGGAACTTAGAATCAGTTGGTAGGAAGTCGATGGTGAGGAAAGTTGCCCAAGTTTCAGCATCATTGCTTTGTAGTAATTGCAATCTGGTATTGATGTGTGCGGGGTTGGCTGGGCCGATTTCTTTTGCGCCGTAATATTTGTTACCCAGTTTTACGATGGAGCGTTGGGGAGTGATGGCTTGGTTATGTTGTGGAGAGGCGAGGCGTGGGTTGATCCAAGATGTGTTGGTGAAGGCGGTGTCTTTGGATTGGAGCCATTGTGATTGAGGTAGGACTGTGTTTGAGATTCTGACTTCATCGATGAGTCCTAATGCGTAGTCGGCGTGTTTGCCTTTGGAGAGGCCTCGCCCGATGGACCAACCGCCTGAGTGCCAGCGTTTGTTGCTAGTTTTTGAGCCGACGAAGATGTTTGAATTTTTGCTGCTATAGGTTTTTGATGCGATGGAGATGTATTTGGCTTGATCGTTTGGAGTGTTGGGATTGGTGTTGTCGTTGAATAGAAAAAGTTCGAGTTTGCTGCCGTTGCTTGTGGCGACGAGGTGGTACCAGTTTGAGGACGTGACGAAGTTTGCTTTGGTTTGTGCGACGTGTGTGTTGCCGAGTTGGTCGATGAAAAGGACTTTGAATCGATTGTCTTTTGTCACTTGTAGATTGAAAGAAGAGCGTTGATTGGTGGGGCTGATTTGTGCATCGCGCGAAATGATTGTTCGGGAGGTGTTGTTGAGTACAGGTTTGTAGCTTGCTTCTATGGTGAATTTTGAGAAGTCAGCGGTTTCGATGTTTGTGCTGGTGGGTTTTGATGCAGATGATTTTGTGAAGAGTTTAGGTGTGTTGCCTTGGTTTTTGATTGCGGTGTTGTTGAGTTGAGAGGATTGTGGAACTTTTGATTTGTATGTGTTAGCGACGTATTTGAATTGCGAATTGGTGTTGTTCCATGTGGAGAGATGGTTTCCGTTGCCTGATTCGTCATAGACGACAGGGGTGTAGTTGTAGGCTTTAGATGGTTGCTTGAGGATGCTGCCGGGGTTGCCGTCTTCGAAACGCCAGTATGCGACGACGTTGTCAGGGGTGTAGTTTTCGGAGAAGCAATTGATTGTAATGAATAGAAGGCATGTCAAGAAAGTGAATGCGTGGATCAAATGAAATTTCATGTTCATCCTCATATTTAAGTGGATACATCAAGTGCCAAAATGTTATTGGTGATGCTAATGAGCGTTAAGGTTAGACGAAACTTGACTACTAATAAAGTGGTTCGAATCGCTTTGAACATAAAATGTAATTGATGTTGGGTTTGGGTTATTAAAGGTGGGGTATGGGTCATGATTGATGTGAGCAGCTGGCGTGAAATGAAAAAGCCTCGATCCTTTTTATTTTGCATCCGGAGAGGGATTAAGACGGTCAGGATCGAGGCTGTATAGAAGAGAATTGTTTTGGTTATGTTTTAGTTTTGGGATTGATTACGTTTTTGTTTATTGAGAATTGTGCATGTCGCTTACTTTGTCACAAAGGGATTCAAGTGTTACTAAGAAAGTTTGGTGGTAGAGCGAGCTTGCAGAGTATCTTTCATCTTTGGAAAGATGCTGATGGCATTGAATGAGGGAGAGGTATGGTTCTTGAGCGTAAGTGAGTGAGATGCCTTGGGTTGGATCGTTTGAGTATGGGATGTTGTTTAACCATTGATTGAACTGCTTTTGGAAACGTTCAAGGTGAGGCAGGACAGTTGTATAATCGATAATTTTGCTGTCGTAATCGTAGAACTGATTTGATAGTGCTCGTGCTGCGCCATTGATTGCATTGATTTGGCTGTATGCTAGTTTCAGGTCTGGTTTTGCGTTAGGGGTTGGTGTGAAAGTTGAGGGGAATTTGGACTGATTGGCGAGGACTCTAAGGTTTTGGATGAGTTTTTCATTTGATGTACTGCTTGTGAGGCTGAGGAGTAGGTTGAGTTCTGGTGTGGGGTTGCCTTGCTCGATGGTGTCGTCTTTGAGTTGCTCGTGTAGTGATGTGAGGATTGGGGTGATGTTGGTTGTGTATGATTCGATGAGTGTTTGGGCGGGCGTGTTTTGAGAGAGCTGCGTGATCATATCAATGTGTTTTTGATAGGTTTGGATTGTGATTTGATTGCAAGTATCAGCTTGGTCAACGCTGTCGGTGAGTTGCGCGATTGCGTTTAGGGTGTTGTAGATTGTTTCGTAGTTTTTGTTTAGCTGATCTTGTGAAAGTTGCTTTGGCGTGCTGGTAGATGAGGCTGTGTAGGTTGTTGGTTTATCTTTGTAGAGGGTTATGTCGTTGAGTTTGAGTGAAACTTTGTTGGTGATTGCGTTTGCGTATTGGAAGACGATAGGTTTTGCGTCTTTTGATTTACTGTCATGAAGGATGAGGAGGTCTTTGCTACCTGCGGTCCATGTGCCTGACCAGACGGTTTCGGTTGAGACGATGTCTGAAGGTGTTGGGTTGGTGAAGATGGCTTGGATGAGCCATGTGTTGTCTGGGTTGATTTGAACGTTTAGGTAGCCTGCGTTTGGAGGTGTTTGTTGCGGTTCCCTTTGAGCTTCGGTGTACCAATTGCCTATAAAATGAGAGTTATCGTAGTTGGATGATTGTAGCGTTGGTAGTGTTGGAGGTTGATCTTCGAGTCGTTTGAAGGTTAGTCCGTGTTCGGACATGAAGAGAACGCCGGGGTTGTATGAGACGTATTGTGAGCCTTGGGCGGAGGTGATTTTAAAAGTGTTGAGGTTGTAACGATCCCATGTGTATGAATCGAAGAGTTGAATATCTTGCTTGGTTTCTGCGTTGTAGAAGTAGCATTTAGCGGTTCGATCTTTGTTGATGATTGTGTGCAAGCCGAGCTTGTTGATGTTTGATAGTTCAGGTGCGAGTGAGAAGATCGTGTTTTTGTACTGTAGAGGTAGTTCGAGTGCGTACCAGTGGCCGATCATGTCTTCGGATTTGTGAGCTTGGCGGATGATGTCGTTGGAAGGGTGTTCGAAGCGATAGAGTTGAACGCCGTGTGTGTATAGGATGAGTGAGTTGTATGGTTTTTGGATTGAGCCGATTTCATCGCCGCTGGTGTCAGTGATTGTGATGTAGCTGCCGTCGTCATCTTGCCAGGTGAATTGAGAGGCGAGCCAAATGTCTTGTTTTTCGAAGGAATTGCAGTAGTAGAGGGCGCCGGTGTTGTCGGGGTTGAGTTTGCAGTGTAAACCGAAAAAATCTTTGTTTAGAAGGAAGCTGTTTTTGATTTTGAGGTTTGTGCTGAGTTGTTCAGGGAGTTGAAGAGCGTACCAATCGCCGAGGTATGGTTGTATGGAAGTGAGTTGAGGTTTTTCACGGTTGAATTGGAATTCGGCTGAGTTGTCTAAGAAGAGCGTGCCGTTGATGATGCGAATTATGCCTTCGACGTTGTCTGGTGTAGTGATTTTGTAAACGTTTGGTGAAACGGTTTCCCATGTGCCGTATTGGTAGAGGACGTCTTTGTGTTTTCCTTGTGGGTCATGGAAATGAAGGTTTGCGTTTTTGTCATTGTCGAACGTGAAACGGAGCATAAATGGATCGGGGACTGATAACAGTTCGTTGTCGAAGGTGAAGTTGTTGAGTTTTGAGAATTGTTTTTGCGTGTAGATTTGTGAGTGCCAATGGCCGAGGATTGGGGATTGGTCTTTTTTTGCAGTGGTTTTGCTATCGGGTTTGTTGCGTGTGAGGGCAGGGAGATTTGTTGTGTCGTCGAATTTGATCGATTCCCTTGTGAATGAGGTAATCTGAGGGTTTTTGCAGATCAGGTTCTTGCCGAATTTGTTTTTGATGACGATGGAACCATCGCTGGCGTATTTCCACGTACCGTCGATGAATGGGATGGTGTATTGGTTGTTGTTTACGATGAGGTTGCCAGCGATTGTGTTGTTTTCATTGATGGTTACTTGAGCGATGACGTGTTTGGGTTTTGAGTAGTTAGAGATCGAGTCGACGCCATAAAGATGGATGTTACTAAATGTGATCCGGTCGGTGATTTGGCTGTACCAGTTACCATAGATAGGTGGGTTTTTGTCGGCAGAGCCAATGTTGACTAAGTCGTTTGGTTGGAGTTTTATTCCGATTCTCTTCACGAGGAGATCGTAGAAGTTGTAGTTGGTTATGGTTTTGATGTTGCCTTGCCCATCATTTCTGGTGAGGTAAGCGACATATTCCTTGTATAGTTCTTCGAGCGTTTGATCTTTGGATGATTTGAGTGTGGGGATGCCACCGGCGGATGCAATAAGTTCACGAAGTAGAAGGTCATCTGCGGCTACGTATGCACCGGGTCTGACGATATCGCCCATGATGTAGATGTATGCTTTGTCAGTTTCTTCTGATGATGAAGTGTATTTTTTTTGATTGATGTGATCAGTTGTTATTGTTGTTGCGTTGGTATTGTATTCATATGGGCCTGAGGGGAAGCCTCGGTTGAGAATTGGTAATTGGACGGTGTCGTTGAATTGCAAGAGGTTATTGTTGTTAAGAATGATGCGAGGGTCGCTACAGATTGGGCTGTCAGCGAGTGCGTTGCTGATGATGATCTGGTCTTTGGAAGCGTTGTATTCCCAGAAGCCATCGATGAAGACGAGTACGAGTTGGTCGTCGTCGAGATGTACTTTGCCAAGGACGCGGTTCTGGTTGAAATATAGGTGAAGAATTGCTTTTTCAACAGATGGTGGGTTGGGTAGTTCGCTAAGGTAGGCTTTGATTATGTTTTTAATGTTTGGTTCACTGAGGGTTGTGTACCACTTACCTTGTATGAGGCCGAGGTTGATGTTTTGAGTTGGTTGTTTGCGGTAGATATCAAGCGAGCCGTTGAGGTTGATACGAGCGTGTTGTTTATCGTTTGAGAGTTGTATTGGGTTACGACGACCTGAGAACGTTGTAGCTATGGTGTTGTAGTCGTCTGCATCCCATGCTGCCATTTTGAATTTGATCAGATCAGTTTGTGCTTTGTAATCATATAATGTGCCGTATATACCGGTGTTCTTTTGGAACTTATAGTGGTATGCGAGTGTGTCGCAGTGCTTGATTGCGCTGTATTGCTCTTTTGAGAGGAAATGTTTGATGTGCGAGCGTGGGATAGCGAGGGAGTACCAATCGCCTAGGATTTCGTTTTTAAGGTTTTGTGTATGTGCTTTAGTTCGGCTAAGAAACTTTAAGTTCGTGTGATTGAAGCTGAGTGTTTGCTTGTCTGTAGAGAGTGATGAGATTTTGGATTTTTTATTCAGGGTCGTTTGTAGTTTATTATTTTTGTAGTTCCATGTGCCACGCCATTTGAGTAAGCAGTCAGTTGCATCGCGTTGATCGTAAGCGAATACAAAGATTTGATTGTCGACAGTGAGTTGTACGTGGAAAGTGAATGTTGTGCAGCCTTTGTTTTCTAGAATCTCAAGATCATCATCGGTGAAGATGTGGTTGAATTCTTCGATAGCATAAATTGGAGAGTACCAGTTACCGAGGAATTGATAGTCAGCGTTGGAATGTTTGGATTGGGGCTTGGTTCGTGTGAATGGCTGGTAATCTACAATGTCACGAAGTTTTATGGTTTTGTTGTTTGCAAAAAGTGAGTATGGGATAGTAGATGGTTTATCTCGATCATAGTAAGCCTGAACGACATTATTGTTCTTGTCAGATGTTAGGTTGCTATGTGTATTGAAGATTGAAATAATCTCGGATGCGTCGATATCATAAAGAAAAGCTTGGGATTGGCCGTTTGCAAATATCATGAAAGAGGCAGCGATGTTCTCCCGACCACGTAAGTAGCTATGTTGTTTTTGAAGCTGCTTGATCGTGTATGTGTCGAGTTGTGCATACCATTGTCCTACTAAAGAATCAGAGATTCGGTTACGTCTTTGTGAAGTTCTCGATCCTGATTTTTCTTGACCCATACGCGTATCTGAATTTCTCCCCGTACCCATTCCCCTCATGTCCATATCGGAGGTGTTCTCACTTGAGTCTGCGTATGATGATGAAATTACATATTCGGCAGATTTTAATGATGGGTTATTTGATTTGTTTTGTTGCTGGAGATGTTCGAGACCGTCTGAGATATTGTCGTAATTGTTGGCGTGGAACCAGCCGTGATTGCCATCATATGTTTTATGCATGACATTGGCTTTGGCTTTGGTGAGTGTACTGAGTGCTTTGCTTGAGAAGTTGTATGGTACGACCCGGTCAGATTTGCTGTGGTAGATAAAGAAGTTTTTGTTTTTGGCGAAGCGGAGTTGCTGAGGTCTTGGCTTGAAGACACTCATGGCGACGAATGAGCCTGTGACAGGTGAGTCTTTTTGTAATGCGAGGTCGTAAGCTGCTGGGCCGCCGGAAGACCATGCGAGTGTAAAGATTTTAGTTTCGTCTATTTTGTGGTTAGACTTGACGTCTTTGATGATGTCGTTGATGAGTGTTTCGGTTGTGAACTTCATACCACGGAATTTGTGGTATTTGTTTGGCCAAGTGACGTTGTCCGTCTGCATCTTGGACCATTGTGGTGCGATGGGTTGAACGGCAATAAAGTTGGGGTTGGCTTCAAGGGCTGCGAATTTGTAGAGACGTCTGCAGAAAAAGTGGAAATCTTCGGAGCCGTCGCCGCCTGGGATGATGATGAGGAGCGGACGTGGTTGTGATTCGGTTTCCTCGGAAGTGGATTGGCTATCCATGAGGATATAAGTTTTCTTTTTGTCTTTGTCGAGGGTGATGCGTGTTGCGGAAATGTCGGCAACGTCGGTGACGTTAGCGGGTGTGGGAACAGGTACTTCGGTGCGAAGGGATGTTGAGTCATTTTGTGAGGAGGATTGGGCTAACTTGCGATTAGAGTTTTTGCGTGCAGGGGCTGCTGTGAGCATGGCTGTGGGGATAGTGAGTGAAAGGAGGAGGAGGGTGATGAGAAGGGTTTTGGGTTTGGTGAGTGTGGTACGTATACGGTTGGTGTCGAGGATTGCGAGGATACGTTTTTCGAAGGTGTTTTTGTTGGCCATTTGAATGCCCCCGCCCCCGCCCCCGGAAGTTAAGATTGAGAGGGCGGAGGGTGTTGTTGAATTGGTAGCAATATCGAGAATTAATTGTGCGTAGTCAGATGGTTTGATGGTTTCTGTTGGGTTGGATGTTTGGGTGAGGACGAGGTCGTCACATGCGCGTTCACGCTCGATGTTCATACGGTGTGCGGCGAACCAGACGAGTGGGTTGAAGTAGTAAAGGCAGCATGCGAAGTAGGCGAGAAGTTGTGTTAGGCAGTCATAGCGTTTGATGTGTGCGAGTTCGTGAAGAAGGACAGAACGTGTGCGTGAGGTTGGCCATTGGTTTGCGGATGATGGGAGGAGGATGTTGGCGGAACGTGAGGGGAGGTAGCCAAAGGTCATGGGCATGGTGGCTTTGGCGGATTGATAGAGGTTGATTTCTGGTGTGATGCTGAGAGAGGAGCATTGCTGATCAAGTAGATTGAGTAGGTTTTCATCGGTGGTGAGATTGGCGTGTTTTTTAATGTGGCGCAAACGAAGGAAAGCGAGAGGGATGAAGGTGATCAGGAGTATGGGTGGCGCGAAAATGAGGTACGTGTAGTCGAATGATGGTTTGGTTGTTGATGGGGAAAATAGTGGTGTTTGATTGAGTGTTTGTTCAGGTTGTGGTGTTGGAGTATTGGATGAGGGGGAGAGGATTGGATTAGATGTTGGTGTCGGTAATTCGAAAGATGAGGAGGTGTTGGTTGTCGTTACAGATAGTGGGGGTGAGGTTGTTGTGGTCGGAGGTTGGGTTGTGATGTGAGTCGGGATGATTGTGTTTGTGGGTAAGAGGGGAAGTGAAGGGAGGAATGATGAGGCGAAAGGGAGGATGAGTAGGGCGATGGTCGTGAGGAACCATGCGAAGTGGCGAGCCGCGGCTGGGGACTTGCGCATTAATAGGGGGATGAGGGTGGATGCGATGGCGGTGATGATGAGGGATTTGAATGCAATATCGATGATGAATGCGATTAAGGGTGTCATGTTGTCACTCCCGGTTGATCTTGAATGATCGGAAAGATGCGTCTAACAGAAGGTTAGGTTGTGGTGTAATGGGCTATTGATTGTGGTTGGTGTCAGTTGCCTTTTTTACGGGCTTTATTGATGAGTTTGTTGAGTTGTTTGAGTTCGCTGTCGGAGAGTTTATTTGTGTTGTCGGTGAGGTGTGCGGTGAGTGCTTGTTCAAGTGAGCCTGAGTAGAAGGTCGAGAGAACGTTGCGGAGAGCAGAGAGTCCTGCGGAGGACTTTGAGTTTTTGGGTGTGTAGAGAAATTCACGTCCCTTTTTTGTGCGAGAGATGTGTCCTTTCTCTTCGAGGATTTTGAGGAATGTGCGAACGGCGGTGTGTGAGGGGGGATCTGGAAGACGTGATTGGATGTCATTAACGGTTGCGGATTCGAGTGAGTAGAGAATGTCCATGATTTGGCGTTCGCGGCGTGAGAAGCCGGGGGTGTTTTGTGATGATTTGGCGGGGGGCATGTTTTGCTCCGAATGCTGGGGTTTTGGATTGCAAAATAATGAACCACTAAAAAATTAGCGGATGCGAGGGATGGTGTCAAGTGTTAAAACTAAAAAATTAGCGAGTTCGAGAAAATGAGGAAATAATGAATGGTGTATGTGAGTAGATGAATTGTTTCACTTTAGCGTATCGTCTACTGATATAGAGGGTGAGTTTATTATGTTATTCAATGGAATTGTTGATTGGTGGTTTACTGTGGGTGTGTTTTGGGGTGTGCTTAGGTGGAAAGATTAGATAGAGGAGCGTGTAGAAAATTGGGTGAAGGATAGCTATGTTGAGGAGAAAGTAGAAGATGTGGAGTTCGCAGATCCAGGCATAGCCGTGGCCGATGTAGAAGAATGTGAATGGGAAACCGAAGTGAAAAACGGCGTCCTGAACACCCCAAGTGGTGAGCCAAAGGCATGAGGCTGCGTTGAGGAGTAGGACTGTAATGAATGCAATGATGGTGTTGCGGGGTGATATTTGAGTGTTGAATTTCATGGTTTCGCTAAGCATTGGTTCGCGTTGTATCACAGTAGCGTGCTGTTGATTGATTGCTGGTAGTTTTAGATTTTGAAAGTCTAATCATGAATTAGTTGTTTTGAGGGGTTGTGATTTTGAGTTTTTGAATTTGTGGTATATGAAACTGATGAATTTGCCTAAGAGATAGTATTGGATGCCGCCGCAGATTAGAAAGGTGGTTGCGGGGAATGTGATGAATTTGATTATTGTGCTGGTGTTTGAGGTGGTGATGAGGTTTGCATCGAGTAGCATGAAAATGAATGAAGAGGGGAGGTCGATGATAAGGATTATGTTCCAAAGCAAGAAGATTTCGTTGGGTGCTTGGGGAGATGGGTCGTAGTTTTTGAAAATGATGGCTGCGAATGTCAGGACGATGATGGTATGAATGATGAGTAGTCGGAGGGATAGTTTGATGTCCATAGTTTATGTCCAGAGGTTGAGCAATTGGTTTGATTGTAATTGATGTATCAGAATGGGGGAAGTGGGTTTAATCTGAGGAAGGATGAATGCGGAAGAAGATTGCGTAGAGGAGAGGAACGACGATTAGGGTGAGGACGGTGGCGAAGGCGAGGCCGGCCATGATGGTGACGGACATTGCGGCGAAGAATGCGTCGGCGAGAAGTGGAATCATGCCGAGGATTGTGGTGATGGCTGCGAGAGAGACAGGGCGAACGCGGCTAACGGATGAATGAAGGATGGCGAGGTAGGGTTGCTTGCCTTCGGATATTTCGAGATTGATTTGGTCGATGAGTACTATTGCGTTTTTAATGAGCATGCCTGAGAGGGCAAGGAAGCCGAGGAGGGCCATGAAATTGAAGGGTTGTTGCGTTGAGACGAGGCCGATGGCGACGCCGATGATTGCGAGTGGGACGGTGAGGAAAATGATGATGGGTGTGCGGATTGCGTTGAAGATACAGATGATGGTGAGGAACATTGCGACGATGACCATGGGGATAGAAGCGAAGAGTTTTTCTTGTGCTTCGGATGAATCTTCGTATTCGCCGCCCCATTCGAGTGTGTATCCGGGTGGGAGTTTTATGTCTTCGATCTGTGGTTTGAGTTGGTTGAAGAGGACGGAGGCATTGCCGACGGCTGCATCACATTTAGCGGTGATTGTTAAACGTCGATCGCGACGACGAATGATCGAATCTTCCCATTCGGTCTCAAAGCTTGTTACAAGTTGTTGAAGCGGGATGGTTGTGCCTGCAGCGGCTGAATAGACTTGTGTGTTTGCGAGCTGTTGTGCATCGGACCCTTCTTCGGTTGGTCGACGTGAGATGATGGGTAGGAGTTTGTTGCTTTCGCGATATGTGCCGACGTTGAGGCCGCCGAATTGTGTCTGGATTGCTTGTGAAATTTCTTGTTGGGTTAAGCCTGCGGCGATGGTGCGTTGTTCTGAGATGATGGGTCGAATGGTTTTGACTGGTGCTCGCCAATCATCGAGTATATTTGTTGCGTTTTGGTTCTTGTAGAAGATCAATTGCGCTTCATCGGAGAGTTGTCGTAATACGATTGGGTCTGGGCCTGAAAAACGAGCTTGTATTTTGGCAGAACCGCCGGGGCCAAGAACGAATCGATTGGTGATAATGATTGCATCGGGGTAGTTGTCTTCGATGTATTTTTTAACGATGGGCATCGTTGGTGTGATATCGTCGTATGTTTTGACATCAACGAGGAGTTGGCCGTAGGAAGTGTTTGGGTCTTCGGGAGCGTAAGTGAGGAGGAAACGAAGGCCGCCTTGTCCGAGGAATGTTGTTGTGCCGGTGACATTAGGAAGAGTTTTGATGTGCGAGGCGATTTGTTTGAGGTCGCGTTCAGTGGTGTCGATGTGTGTACCCTGTGGTAGCCAATAGTCGACGATGAATTGCGAACGCGTGGAATCGGGGAAGAATGATTGTGGGATGAATTGCATTCCCCAGACGGAAAGTGTGAGTGTACCGACGAGGATGAGACATGCGGTGGCGCGATTGTGGAGTACAAAATTGAGAAAACGTTTGTAAGTGTTGAGGATGATGTTGTCGTACGGGTCTTTGCCTTCGGGCATGGGTTTGATTTGGAGAAAGTAGTAGCAGACGAGCGGTGTTGTGGTGATTGCGAAGATCCATGAGAGGAGGAGTGAAAAGAGGATGACCCAGAAGAGTGATCCTGCGAATTCGCCAGTGGAGTCGTTGGAGAGGCCGATGCCTGCGAAGGCGAGGATGGCGACGATGGTCGCGCCGAGGAGTGGGAATGAGGTTTGGCCTACGACTTGTTTTAAAGCGTCGAGACGTGATGAGCCTTTTTGTTGATTGATGATGCAGCCTTCGACAATGACGATTGCGTTATCGACGAGCATACCCAATGCGATGATTAGAGCGCCGAGTGATATGCGTTGAAGTGCAATGTCGTACCAGCGCATGAGAAGGAACGTGCCGAGGACGATGAGGACGAGGATGAAGCCGATGATTAGACCGGAGCGTAAACCCATTGCAAGTAGGAGAACGCCTACGACGATGGCGACTGCTTCAACGAGGTTGATGATGAAGCTGTTGACAGCTTCGCGAACGGATTCAGCTTGTATGGAGATGGCACCGATTTCCATGCCGAGGGGGCGGAAGGGTTCGAGTTCGGCGAGTCGTTGTTTGACTGCATCGCCCATGACGACGACGTTGCCGCCGGAGACGGTGGAGATGCCGAGTCCGATGGCGCGTTGGCCGTTGAAGAAGAGTTTGTTTGAGGGAGGTTCTTCGTAGCCGCGCATGATGTCGGCGACGTCACGAAGTCGGATGATTGCGGTAGTTTTGTTTGCTTCGTTTGAGGATGAGGAAGATTGGCCTTCGTTAATGAAAAGGTTGCCGATGGCTTCGACGGTTTGGAAGCCGCCGGTTGGGTGGATGCGGATATATTCAGAGCCTACTTCGACTTTGCCTGCGGGTTCGAGGAGATTTTGTTTTTCGAGGAGGTTGTAGATGGAGGATAGTGGAATGCCGAGTTGTGTGAGTTTTGCGTTTGAAATTTCGATGTAGACGACTTCTTGCTGAACGCCGTAGAGAGAGACTTTTGCAACGTCCTGAACGAGGAGCAGTTCGCGACGCAGGAAGTCAACGTATTCTTTGAGCTCGGCGTATGTATAGTCGGGTCCAGTAATGGCGTAATAGATGCCATAGACATCGCCGAAGTCGTCGTAAACAAGTGTGGTTACGTTGGGTGGGAGGTTGCCTCGCGCGTCACCGACTTTGCGGCGGAGTTCATCCCAGACTTGTGGAAGTGTATCTTTGTCGTACGTGTCTTTGATTTCGACGTTGATTTGAGCGAAGCCAAATTCGGAGCGTGAGCGTATGTGTTTGATTTGACCTAACTGTTGAATAGCTGTTTCGAGCGGGTCAGTGACTTCTTCTTGAACTTCGCGTGGTGAAGCGCCTGGGTATTGTGCATATACAACAGCTTCTTTGATGGTGAATTCTGGGTCTTCGAGACGGCTGAGGTTTTGGTATGCAAGGACACCTGCGATTGCGATGACGATGGTGATGGCAATCGTTATGACTTTATATTTGATGGAAGCTTCAGCGATGTTCATGTTTATTGGTGAAGAATATGTCTAATAGAAGGTTAGAAGTTATGTGCCGAATTCATTGGAATCGAATTGACGAACGGTTTGGCCGGGGTGTAGTTGTGATGCGCCAGTGGTGACGATTGTGTCGCCGGTGTTGAGGCCTTCGGTGACGATAGCGTTTTCGGCGGAAAGGTTGCTGATCGAGACGGGTTGCTGGGAAACTGCTTTTGTTTCAGGGTTAACTAACCAGACGAAAGATTGATCGCCTTGCTTGAAGATTGCAGAAATCGGTACAGCGAAGCCTAACTCGGGTTTCATTTTGGATGAATCAGGTGGAGCGATGTGGACGGTTGTGGACATGCCAGGAAGGAGGAGAAAATCTTTAGGGTTAGGCATGACGAATGTGACTTCGTAGGTTTGTGTAATAGGGTTGGCTTCGGATTGATATTCCTTCATGGTGAGTGGGAATTGCTGATCGGGGATGAAGTCGAAGGTCGCGTACATGGTTTCGGGTTTTTCGTCTTTGTTGCCACGCGCGACGACGGTTTCGGGGATGTCGACGATGATCTCGGCTTGCGTGATGTTCTGTAGTGAGATGATGGTTTCTTTGGCTTGTATGTTTTGGAAATTGTCGACGAATTTACGTGCGACGACGCCTGCGAATGGGGCAGTGAGGGTTGTGTCATCGAGTGCTTTTTGTTCGATGTGTACGGTGGCGCGTGCAGATTGCAGTTGAGCATTTGCGTTGATGAGTTCGACTTGTGTGGCGGCTTTTCGTTGAACGAGTTGTGCGATTTGTTTTTGTTTGATGTCGGCGGCTTGTAGATTGGCTTCTGCTTTTGCGAGGTTGTTTTCGAAGTCGCGTGGATCAAGTTGTGCGATGAGTTGACCTTTCTCCAGTTCATCACCTTGCATGGCGGGGAGGTCGATGATTTGACCTGTGACTTGGAATGCGAGGTCGACGGATTGTCCGGCTTTAACACGGCCAGGGAAGGTGAGAAGATTTGCTTGTGTGGGTTGGCCGAGGGTGAGGAGTTTTGCTGGGCGAGTGGCTTGGATGCGCGGTTCTGCTTTGGGTTTTGGGTTGTAGAAGAGTAGTGCGAGGATGGCGATAGCAACGAAGACGATGCCAATGAGTGGGCCTATGCCTAGCTTGAGAATGCGCACAAGTATTGGAGATTTGGGTTTGAGAGGATCGGGTTTGTTATCGGGAGGTGGGGACTGTTGTGGTTGATCGTTCATGAGATAGCTTCCATAGCATCACTGTTGTTGTGATGTTATGGATATAGATCGTGCAAGAACGATAGATGAGGGGAAGAAAAGGGGTAGGGGATTATGGTGTGGTAAGTAGGGGGATTAGTCCTCAGGGATGCCGATGTCTTCGTTCCAGAGGTCTGGATGGTTGGTGATGAAGTCAGACATCATCTGGATACACTTGGGATCGTTGAGGTTGATGAGTTTGACGCCGTGCTGACGGAAGAGGTCTTCTGCTCCGAGGAAATTTTGGTTTTCGCCGATAACGACGCGTGGGATTTTGTAGAGGAGGGAGGTGCCAGTGCACATGATGCAGGGGGAGAGGGTGGAGGCGAGGGTGAGGGTGTGCCAATCACGACGGCGGCCTGCGGTTTTGATGCAAACAGTTTCAGCGTGGGCGGTTGGGTCGCCTGACTGAACACGCATGTTGTGACCACGTGCGACGATTTTTCCGTGTTTGTCAGCGAGGACGGAGCCGATGGGAAGGCCGCCTTCTGAGAGTCCGAGTTGCGCTTCTTTGATGGCTTCGTTGAGGAGTTCCTGATCAGTCATTTTTATGGGCTCTTTGAAAAGGGTGTGGTGTTGCGAATCCTTGTTTTGAGATCATTTTAGGATAGTAAGAGGGTTAGATGAGGTAAAGAGTTATTGGCGTGGGAGTTGTGAGGTTTGTGAGTGGGTGGGTATGATGGTGTGATGGGATTTTTGCTATTGATGTTTATAGGGTGGCTGATTGTGGTGAGTCTCGCCACGATTGGTTTTGTGTGGAGTTTGCGTCGGCCGCGACGTAAGACATATGCGGTGGCGTTGGGGAGAGGAGATGCGGTCGATCCTGGGGATCTGGGGTTGGCAGGTGAGGCGGTGCGGTTTGATCTGGGTGATGGTGGGATGACAGATGGGTGGGTATTGGAGGGTGATGGTGAAGATGATGGAAAGGGAGGGCTGACGGTGGTGATGGTGCATGGGTATGGGGACAGTAAATATGGATTATTAGGTTGGGCGAAGAAGGTGTGTGAGTTGAAGGTGGCGAAACGTGTGGTGGTTTATGATCAAAGAGGGCAGGGGGAGAGTGAGGGGAAGACGTGCGATTTGGGTGTGAATGAGCCGGGGGATGTGTTGAAGGTTGTGAATCAGCTGGGTGTGGAAGAATGTGGAGATGTGCTGCTTTATGGTTGCTCGATGGGTGGGGGGACGGCAATAAAGGCAGGGGTTTTGATGAGCGAGAGTGAGGAAGCAGCACGGCTAGTGGGTGTGATTGTGGATGGGCCCTACAGGTTGTGGGATGAGCCTGTGCGAAATGTGATGAAATTGAAGAAGTATCCGAGGTGGCCGATGGTCGAGGTTGGGGGCTGGTTGTTGAATATGCAGCTGAAGGGCGGATTGTTTGAAATTGATCGTGTTACAGAGGCAAAACGGTTAAAATGTCCTCTTTTAGTGCTGCACGGAACGGGGGATCGCGTTTGCAGTTTTGAAAGCGGCAAGCAGATTGCGGAAGCAGCAGTGGATGGTGAGTTGATAAAGTTTGAAGGGGTCGGGCATCTGGAACTGGCGGAAGCAGATCCAGAACGCTACGCTCAGGGTTTGAAGCAATTTTTTGTTCGGATCCGTGGGACAAGTTAAACAATAAAGACTTTTATCAGTGAAAGGATGGAACAGATGGATATTGCACGCATGATTGACCACACGCTTTTGAAGGCTGAAGCTCATCGTACAGAGGTACGGAAGATAGTTGATGAAGCGATGATTCATGGTTTTGCTTCGGTTTGTGTTAATGGCAGTTTTGTGAAGTCGGTCAGCAAGACTTTGCGTGCGAGAAGTTCGTCTGTGAAGACCTGTTCAGTGGTTGGTTTTCCGCTTGGTGCGATGAGTGAAAATGTAAAGAAGATGGAAGCAACTGTAGCTGCGAAGGATGGATCGGATGAGATCGACTTCGTGGGTAATCTGCCTGCTTTGGTTGAGGGTGATGTTGAGGTGTTGCGTGAACAGTTCGCGACGATCGTAAAGGAAGCAAGAGCGGTGAATCCTGAGATTGTTGTGAAGGTGATTATTGAGTCTGCATACCTCATGAAGGATGTGGATGATGCGGAAGCAGAGCGTCGTATTGCTGCAGCATGTCAGGCTGCGATTGAAGGCGGCGTTGATTTTGTGAAGACGTCAACTGGTTTTCATGGTGCAGGTGGTGCAACTGTTGAAGCTGTGGCTTTGATGCGTAAGCACGCTGGCCCGATTAAGGTGAAAGCGTCTGGCGGTATCCGTAATCTTGATGATGCTAAGCGTATGATAGACGCTGGTGCGGACCGTTTGGGTTGTTCTGCGGGTGTTCAGATCGTGCAAGGCCTTGAAGGTTCCGACGACTATTAAGTCGTCGGTTTGGGGGTAAAGGGTATGGGTAGGAGTTATTTGGGGGCTAATCGAAGAATAGAGATTTGATAAAGATGAATACAATCAATGTAGGTGAAGTAAAGATTGGCGGGGAAGAGGGGTTGGCGATTATCGCTGGGCCTTGCACGTTGGAATCGTATGATTTGTGTATGACAATTGGTGAGGCGGTGAAGGCGAAATGCGAATCGCTTGGAATGAGTTATATCTTCAAAGCTAGCTTTGATAAGGCGAATCGTAGTTCAATTCATACGCCTCGCGGTCTTGGGATTGATGAGGGATTGAAGCAGCTTGAGAAGATTGGTGCAGCATTGGGTGTGCCTACGACGACGGATGTTCATGAGTCGTATCAGGCAGAACAAGTTGGTGAAGTGGTGGATGTGCTACAGATCCCGGCGTTTTTGTGTCGGCAGACTGATTTGCTTGTAGCTGCGGCGAAGACGGGGAAGGTCGTGAATGTAAAGAAGGGGCAGTTCTTGTCGCCTGCAGAAATGAAGAATGTGGTGAACAAGCTGAGTGAGAGTGGTGCGGATCAAGCGGGGATTATGTTGACTGAGCGTGGTACGTTTTTTGGGTACAACCGTTTGGTGAATGACTTTATGGGGTTGGGTGACATGATGGAATATGGTTGGCCTGTATGTTTTGATGTAACGCATTCGACGCAGCAACCGGGAGGTGAGGGGAATGCTTCGGGTGGTCGACCAGAAAGGGCGCCGTTGCTTGCGAAATGTGCTGTGGCAGCGGGTGTGCAGTCGCTATTTATTGAGACGCATACAGATCCTTCGCAGGCGTTGAGTGATGGTGCGACGATGTTGCCTTTGGAGCGTACGTTGACGCTGCTGGAGGAATTGGCGAGATTACACGCAGCTGTGAATGAATAATTGAGCAAAACCGGGGCCAAATGAAACGAAAAACGATGACTTATGAGTCAGGCTATACGTTTAGACACGTATTTTGCTGTGATATTTGTGCATAAAAAGGTATCATGGGTTCAAATGATATGTGTTGAGTAAGGGGTGTGGGATTGTTGAGTTGCCAACATCCGAGGGTCATTTATTGCAGCGAATATGGCAGGGCAAAGAAGGTAAAGGAATCATCCGATGAGCATGATTGATCGTGTGGTCAAGAAGGCGCAACGGCGTATGCTTATGCAGCGCTTGTTGGATGAGATGTGGCTGTGGTTGTTGGTGATGTGTGGGGTGTTTGTTGTGTTGCTGGTGGTGCATTTTGTATTAAGAGTCGATGTGCATTGGTGGTGGTTTGGTTTGGTTGGTGGTGTTTGTTTGTTGATTGGTTTGGTAAAAGGATGGGGGAGACGCCCGAGTAAAAATGAGGCTGCGGCGGAGATTGACGATCGGTTGTCGCTGAATGATACGCTAAGTACAAGTCTGTATATCAAACAAACAAGTGAGCATCCGTTTTATGAGAAGATTGAGCAGGATGCGGTTGCGATTGTGAATGACATTAAATGGCAGAAGAAATTTAGATTGAAATTGCGGTGGAACTGGTTGTGGGTGCCGGTGTGTTATGGTGCTGTATTGATGGCCGGGTTCTATCTTGCGAATAGTCGTTTCGATATGTTTGGTGTTGCAGCGAAAAAAAGAGAGGTCGCAACTGCTGAAGCGGAGAAGAAGAATATACAGCAGGATATTCAACAGATTCGTACGATGATGAAACAGGTTGAGATGCCAAAGAAAAAACGGGGAGAATCGAATCTGCAAGCACTGATGAAAGAATTGGGTGATATCAAGAGACGTGATTTTGGTTCGAGTAAACAGAGAGAAAAAGCGATATCGCAAATTGCGGAGCTTAATCAAGAGATTGATCGTGAGGCGTTTGATCGTAAGGGAAAATTAGATTGGATGAAGAAAACGTTCAGTAAGATTGATCCGGACGTTTATGGGCCTGCAGATCAATTTGCAAAGACAATGCGAAGTGGAGATTTTGCAAAAGCACAGGATGCGCTGAAGGAATTATCAGCGGATGTAGAAAGTGGGGCGATGAGTGAGAATGAGAAAATTGCACTTGAAAAGCAATTTGCCAGTATAGCTGATCAGTTGAATGAAGTTGCGCAGAAGCAAAAACAGCTAGAAAAACAAGCTCAAAAAGAGATTGATGATGAGCTAAAGAAAGCAGGGCTTGATCAAAAGCAGCGTGAAGAATTAAAAAAGCAAAATTACGATCAGGAACAAGTTAACGAGATGTTGAAGAAGGAAGGGATGTCACAGCAGAAAGCTTCACAAATGGCGAAGCAGATGCAGAAACAATCTAAACAAGCAAAACGTAAGCAGAGGCAAAGTAAAGCGGCTGATCAGTTTGCGAAGTCGATGGGAAAAATGTCACGAAGTATGCAGAAGGATAAGTCTAATCAATCAGATCAGAATCAATCCCAGCAAAATCAATCACAAGCCAGTAAAGAACAATCGCAAGAGCCATCTCAGCAAGCTAGTCAGTTTGAAAAGGGGTCATGGTCGGCTCAGCAACAGTTAAAGCAAATGCAACAGATGCAATGGGAAATGCAGAAGATGCAACAAGCTCAGCAGAAGATGCAACAAGCGATGGAAAAGATGGCTCAGAAAAATTGCAAGCAATGTTCAGGGCAAGGTTGTTCTTTATGTAATGGAACAGGTAAGCAAGTCGAGCACAAGAATGGAGCAAGTGGTCAGGGAATACAAGTTACGGAGCGTGTGCAAGGTGGTCAGAAACTAATGAATGGTACAGGTGAAAAACATCAAGCTACTCGCCAAGGTGGGACTAAAGCAGGGAAGGGTACTGGAGATTTTCGTGGGATTGGACGTACAACGACCGGATCACAATCACACATGAGTAAGGATATAAAAGATCGACAGGGGCGAGTGATTACTGATTGGATGGAGGATGGGGAGAATTATGCTGGAGATATGCAGGTTGAGGTCAATACAGATGTAACACAAGCTGTAGAAAATGCGGAACGTGCGGTAACAGATGATCGAGTATCTCGGCGTCATCGTGCAACAATAAAAAGATATTTCAATAAGTTGCCGGAGGTAACGAAAAGTACAGCACCAGCCGCGCCTGAGTAGTTTCGGAGTGGTGTCTAATTTGTTTGTTATTTTTGAAAAGATATAAGGCAGGCATTTGAGTTTTTCGTTCGATCATACTGAATTTTTGTGGTTGCTGCTCATAACGGGCCCGGTTGTGTATTTGGGGTGGCGCAGCCTTAGAGCGATGGATCACTTGCGACGATGGTTAGCTATTGGATTCCGTTTGCTGTTGCTGCTGTTAATCGTGTTTATGCTGGCAGGGCTTCAAACGGTACGTCGTAATGATGTGATGACTGTTATTGCAGTGTTGGATCAATCGGAATCGGTAAGGAAATTTGCGAAGCCTCCTCAAAACTTGCGTGATTCAACTGAAAATAATAAAAACAATGGTTATTCGATTGAGCAATGGCAAGAAGATCTTGTTCGTCTTGTGACTAGAGATCGTAATTCTGATGATTTGGTCAGTGTGATTTCTTATGCTGATCGTCCGATTGTTCGGTCTTTGCCTAGTCGTGATCCTGATTTGCAATCAGCTGTTCGGATTAATTCAGAGGGTGGCACGGATACGGCTGCGGCGATACGTACTGCGATAGCACAAGCGAAATCAGATTCTTCTGCAAAGATTCTTCTTTGTAGTGATATGAATGATGCTAATTCAGAAGATGTTTTAGCCGCTGCCAGAGACGCAGCTGTTGCTGGCATACCGATTAGCGTCGCTCCGGTTCCATATGATGTTCGTGATGAAGTTGTTGTTAAAGCGATTCATGTACCTAAGGATGTACGTGAGGGTCAAACCGTTCGATTACGTGTAGAGCTTGAGGCGACTGATCCGACGGAAGGGGATCTTTATATTCTTTATGACGATCAATTCGTTTCAGTTCTAGATGGTAAGAGAAGTTTGTTTGTTGCTAAAGAAGATTGGGTATATAACTCAGGGCAAACAGAAACAGGTCGTCATTTTGTAGCTATCAAGGCGATTAACTTGCCTTTAAAACATAGTGGAATCAATCAATTTCAGGCCATATTTTCATCAAATGAAGCAGATCATGTTGATCGAATTGTTGCAAATAATGTGGCTGAGTCATTTACGATCGTCAGAGGAAAAGGAAAATTACTTTTTGTTGATGGTATTGGTGGTAACTCTGGCTTAATTTTGCCTCGTTCATTAATGTCGCATGGCATGCATATGGATATTGTTCCGCCAGATAAATTTCCTGACACACTCGAAAAACTACAGAATTATGATGCGGTTATTTTTCAGAGTGTTTCAGCTGAGTACATCAATTATCAACAACAAGAAAATATTGTCTCGTATGTGCATGATTTAGGTGGCGGTTTCGTAATGATCGGAGGGCCGGATTCGTTTGGAGCAGGGGGATGGACTAACTCTAAATTAGATAAAACTATTTTGCCTGTGACTTGCCAAATACCAGCTAAAACTATCTTGCCATCCGGAGCGTTGGTTTTAGTGATTGATCATTCTGGTTCGATGGCCAATTCAGTGATAGGGTCTAGATTCAATCAACAAGTATTAGCCAATGAAGCGGCTGTTTTAGCGTTAAAGACGCTTTATCCGCAGGATTTAGTTGGTGTGGTTGCATTTAGTGGTAGTGCAGAGATGGTGTGGGATATACAGGTGAATGCCCAGCCTCATGAACTCGCTGCTCGTGTGCGATCGATTGCTCCAGCAGGTGGTACAAATATCTATGCTGGATTGGAGCTAGCTTTTGAAAAGCTAGCTCCTTTGCGTACGCAAGATGCTGCAATTAAGCACGTGATATTACTGACTGATGGTAATTCGTCGAGTGATAATTATGTGAAATTATTAGGCAAGATGATGAAGACAAATATTACGCTTTCAACAGTTGGTATTGGTGATGCGAAAAAAAGTCAATTGCTTCATCAGCTTGCACGTATGGGCGGAGGTAAGTATCACCCTGTGCATGATCCTAATAACCTGCCTCAGATATTTGTTAAGGAAGCGAAAACGATACGTAAGAATCTCATCAAAGAAGTTGCTTTTACACCAAGTGCGAGGGATGTTGACTCACCACTTTTAACTAGCATTAGTGAACTGCCTTTACTTCAAGGCTATGTGCTAACGGGAGAGAAACACGAAGCAAATGTTTTTAATGCTTTATTGGGACCGGAAGAAGAACCTTTACTTGCGCACATGCAAGTAGGATTGGGACGTACTGTTGCTTTTACTTCTGATGCTCATAATAGATGGGCTGTGAATTGGCTTGGTTGGGATCAATATGAAAATTTTTGGGCACGAGTAGTTCGTTATGTTGCTAGGCCAACACAAAGTCGGGAGTACGACGTTTTTGCGCGTGTCGAAGGTGATCATATTAAGGTGAGATTAGATGCGGGCCATATTGAAGAGAATGCTTCGAAATATAGTAATCGCATGAGTTTTCAGAATGATCTTCTCGTGCAAGGTGCAGCGATATTGCCTGATGGCACAGTTGAGAAGATTGAATTAGAGCAAGTGGGGCCAGGTTTATACGAAGCAAAAATGTCTGCAGAACAAGAGGGAAATTACGTTCTGGAATTACAGATGGTTGATGAAGAAGGAAAAGTGATGCGTGCATCAACTGGTGTAACGCGTTTGCCGGGTGAAGAGCTTCGTCGATTTAGAACAAATTTAAATTTAGCTGGTCAGGTCGCAGAGATTACAGGTGGCCATATTATCCTGCCTACAAATTATCAGCCGGACAGCTTATTTGCTGGGGAGCGTCCAGTGACAAAAACAATGCGATCTATTTGGCGATACTTGCTCGTATTGTTATTGATCGCATTTTTCGTAGATGTTGCAAATAGACGTATTTCATGGGATACCAATGAAGTTTTTGCATGGTATCAAAAGCGTAAGGCAGAGCGTGCACGAAGACATCAAAGGGCTTCAGTTCAAACGATTTCAACATTAAGACAAACACGTGAACGTACTACAGTTGGTATGGAGGGGAATGAGGATGCACTAGCATCAGCAGCATTGACTGTTGATGCAATGCGGCAGAAACGAAAAGCAAATACGCTTGCATCAATAAGAAGGCAGGCAATAGATAAAAGATTAGCTACAACTAAATTCGAAGCCTCTGAAAATGCGACAACGAGCGAAAATTTCTTAAAGGAAATGGGCGCAGCTCAGGATACAGATGAGAAGCATAAAAAAGTATTTCCTCAAAATGTTCCGAAGCATGATGCTCAAGAAGAAATGACATCACGTTTACTAGATGCGAAGCGAAAAGCCAAAAAGCGTTTAGATCGTGAGCAAAATAAATAGGCTATTGATGTACGCATTGCGTGCAAAGGAGATAAATAATGAGTGATCAACAGCAAGTTGAAGCGTTCGTGAAGTGCTATCAGGCGGTTCGGGATCAGGTCGCAAAGATGATTGTGGGCCATGATGAGATCGTTGATGGTGTACTTACATGTTTATTTGTAGGTGGTCATTGTTTGCTTGAAGGTGTTCCGGGTCTTGGAAAAACTCTATTGATTCGTTCGTTGTCACAGGCATTATCTCTGGATTTTGCTCGTATTCAGTTTACGCCAGATTTGATGCCTGCGGATATCACTGGAACGACGATTGTTGCTGAAGGTCAAAATAAGGATGGAACAGTCTCACGTACATTCCAATTCCAAAAAGGTCCAATTTTTTCACAGATTGTTTTGGCAGATGAAATCAATCGCGCGACACCCAAAACACAATCTGCGATGCTTGAGGCAATGCAGGAACATTCAGTTACAGTGGGTGGCACGACTTACCAGATGTTTAAGCCATTTTTTGTGATGGCTACACAAAACCCACTTGAGCAGGAAGGGACTTATCCACTCCCTGAAGCTCAGTTGGATCGCTTCTTTTTTAAACTTGATGTTGGGTACTCGACACGTGAAGAGTTACATGAAATTATGAATCGGACGACTCGTGCAGAAGAACCTGCTATCGAGCCTGTTTTATCTGCAGATGAAATTATGAAGTATCAAAAGCTTGTGCGTAATGTAGTTATCGCTCCGCATGTTCAGGATTATGCGATCCGATGTGTATTAGCAACGCATCCGGAAGGTGAGTATGCATGTAGTTTAGCGAAGCAATATGTACGCGTTGGAGGATCACCACGTGCAGCTCAGGCATTAGTGTTGGGTGGTAAAGTGCGTGCATTGTTAGAAGGTCGAGTACATGTTTCGCATGAAGATATTAAGCGAGTTCTCTTGCCAGCGATGAGACATCGTATTCTTCTAAATTTTGAAGGACAGGCTGAAGGCGTTACGACAGATATTATTCTCAATGACATCATAGATAATCTGTCTATGGATGTTAGTTACGCATAAATGATGAAAGTTATATGAGCGAAGTGCCGAAACAATCTGAATCGCAGAAACTGCTTACACCGGATTTTATGCATCGCATCGAACGTTTAGATGTGATGTCACGAAAGATTTTGCATGGTAAAATGCAGGGTGAGCGAAGCTCAAAGCGAAGAGGACAGTCCGTCGAATTTGCGGATTATCGTAATTATGTCGTCGGAGATGATCTGAGATTTATCGACTGGAATCTGTATGCGCGACTAGACAAACTTTTCTTACGGCTATTTATGGAAGAGGAAGATTTAGTAGTCAATGTTGTGATGGATACTACAGCATCTATGGATTTGGGGGCGCCAAATAAACTACATTACACTAAGCAGTTGACTGCAGCGGTGGCTTACATCGCTTTACTGAAATATAACCGTGTATCGCTTTATTCATTTACAGATCAAATTGTGGAAGCTTTGCCTAATTTGCGAGGTCGTAAGTATGTACCTCGTATGATGGACTTTATTACAAGACAATCATGTGAGCATTCGAAATCAGTTCCGGGTGATCTTATAAATGTTTGCAAGCGACTTGCGATGATAAATTATAATCCAGGTGTCATTGTGTTGATATCGGATTTTTTCGATAAAGGTGATTTGGCACAAGCGTTGAAATATCTTGGCGATCCAAAACATGATGTATATGTTATTCAGCTTTTGTCGCCACAAGAAATTGATCCAAAAAAAGCAGAGCTTTTAGGCGACCTTCGACTTGAAGATATCGAAGACGGTGATGTTGCCGAAATATCGGTTACACCAGAGTTAATTAATCGATATAAAACCAACTTGGAAGCTTATTGTAAGCACATACGAGATCTTTGCATGAGACGTAATATTGCTTACATGATTGGCGATTCTTCAGTTCCAATCGAAACAATGGTTATGACTTACCTGAGAAAAAAAGGACTTTTAGGTTAATTAGCTTAAAAGGATGGTAGTAACGTATGAGTTTTCTAACACCTGTAACAGCGATGATGGCAGCTGCAGTGGCAATTCCCACATTGATTGTGCTGTATTTTCTCAAATTGCGTCGCCGACGTTTACAGGTGTCCAGTACGTTATTATGGAAGCAATCCGTTAAGGATTTACAGGTCAATTCGCCATTCCAAAAACTCAAACGTAATCTCATGCTTTTTGTACAGTTGCTTATTCTTATCGCACTACTCATTGCTATTGCACGCCCTGTTATGCAAGCTGATGCAACAACTGGACAACGAGCAGTTATAATTATTGATCAATCGGGTTCAATGAATGCATTAGATGGTGATGTAACAAGGTTAAAGGCAGCGAAAAATGCAGCACTGAAAATAATTGATAACTTGGAAATCAAA
Source organism: Planctomycetota bacterium (assembly GCA_016350165.1). Taxonomy (GTDB): domain Bacteria; phylum Planctomycetota; class Phycisphaerae; order Phycisphaerales; family Phycisphaeraceae; genus Poriferisphaera. Next base: position 3,652,679 of record CP066225.1, read on the forward strand.
ACCAGTAGCGGTATGCTAAATGGCGCAATGATTGTTGCATTTGCTGAGCGGCCGCAAGTGCTAACAAAGTTTACGAATAACAATGCACGATTACGACAAGCAATTGAATCTATACAGCCGACTGACCAAAGTAGTCATCTTGATTTAGCATTATCCGTCATCGAACCTGAGGTTGTATTGCATGCTTCAGATTCAGAATCAGCGACACAAGTTTATATTTTTTCTGATGGGCATATAGCATCTCATGATACTGCAACTCTTTCATTACAAGGTGCAGATCTAAGGTATGTTCGTATAGGTGCAGTACCGAATACACAACCTGATAATGTTGCGATTACCGCTCTATCTACAAGACGTGATCCAGATCGACCGCAGTATGCACAAGTTTTTGCCAAGATATCGAACTTTAGTAATCAAGAACATTCGACCAGTCTAACACTGCGTATGAATGATCGTGTACATGATGTGAAACCTGTTAGGTTGATGCCGATGGGTATTGGTTCTGTTGATGAACAATCTATTCAGTTTGATTTACGTTACCCAGGCCATGCGATGCTTGAATTATCTCTTAACATTCAAGATGCACTCCCAGCAGACAATCATGCATCGATTATGTTAGCACCAGCAAAACAATTACGAGTACTGCTCGTGTCTGAAGGCAATGCTTATTGGGAACTCGCGCTTAAAAGTATGGGAATTCGTAGCCTCGTTAAAATGACTCCTCGTAAATACGAGAACCAGAATATAGAAACACTGAAGGCTGGTAGATGGGGAAATGAACATTCAATTGACGCGACGGGGCAGGGGTTTGATGTTATTATCTTCGATAATTATGCACCCCAATCTCTACCACCAGTGAACAGTATCTTTATGGGTGCATTCCCTTCTATTGACCAATTGCAACTACAAGCCAACTTAAGTGAGGAACAAAAGGTAACAGGTTTTATTTCATGGGATTCGATGCATCCAACAATGTATTCAGTTGTACTCGATGATGTACTTATAAAAAATACCGGTTGGTTGACAGCACCTGACGATGCGGAAATTCTCGCTACTTCTGAAACAGGTCCAGTAATAGCCGAAATATCAAAGAATCAAAATCGCTACATAATTAGTACTTTTAGCTTGCTAGATAGCCGTTGGCCATTGCATATGAGCTTTCCAATATTCGTTGAAAATGCAGTTCAGTATTTAGGGCTCGGCAAACTCGCAACCGAATCAGGTTTTAGTTACAGAGCTGGAGAAGTAGCAATCGTACCTACTTCAACAAATGACGCCATCTCGTACACTGGCCCACTAAATATTGATGATATAAAGCCAAAAGCAGGTTACGCAGCAATACAGAGATTCACTAAAGCCGGTATCTATCGCACGGATAGTCCATACGTCGATAAATCCTATCAACAGTTAGCAGTTAATATGCTTAATCCACATGAAAGCAATCTACGCGTGATTGACACAATCCAAGTTGGGACATCAGTGATTCAAGGAGAATCGCGCAAAATTGCTATTACGCATGAAATATGGCATTGGTTTATTTGGGGAGCACTCGTTTTTCTGATAATAGAGTGGATCATGTACACGCGTCGCATGCACCTTTGATAGGATTAGTCTGACTCTTCTTTTTGAGGTGGATTTAATTTGGGCATCTTAGGATTAAGTGCAGCAGCAAGACCCTTCTGGTAATCAGGATCGTTTACATCTATACACTTCTGACGACGTCGTTGCTGACGCTTGCTGACTTCTTCCATCTCGCGTAAGTCTGTAATCGCATTCTGATTCTGCCCGATCAATTCGATATTAATCTGATCAACTGAATAACCCAGCTCTTGTTCAATCTGCTGTAACAGATGTTTCGGAATTGAGTTAAGAATTTCCTTACTTAATTCCTCTGGCACGTCAGCAATCTTTCCGGTTACTCGGCAGCGAACATGCAAATGCTCATCACCACGCTCAGCATCATATCTAGCCGAACCATTCACCCCAGCGCCCGGCATCTTGTGTGCTAAGCCAACATCACAAAATGCTTCAAGTGTGTTGTACACGGTTGCCAGACTCATCGCCGGAACCTGATCGCTTAGCGATCGATATAGATCATCTGCGGTCGGATGCGTCCGCGCGTTATACAACGCTTCATACAAAGCAACACGTTGCTTCGTACAACGCAATCCATGCTGTGCGAATAGGTCACTTAGTTTGTTTTTGTTCTTACGACTCATCTTAGAAAATTATACAACTAATTTAGAATTCCCCACACACACGTGCTGTTTCATTACACGACATGCGTGACCACATCTACAGTTTAGACAGGACTTTACGAATAGTCCACCAAAATGATCTGCATTCTCACCTCTATCCAACATTTTTCACGCGAGCCTTATTCCCCTACACTATCCCCATCATGGCATCCAACAAAAGCAGTAAAAAGGCATTAACCTACGCTGAAGCAGGTGTAGATATCGAAGCAGGCGATGCTGTCGTCGGCCGTATCAAGTCTCACATGCGTAATACCTATGGCCCACGAGTCCTTGGCAAGCACGGCGCTTTCGCAGGCTGCTTCAGACTCGACAACAATCCGCTCTTTGAGCGTAATTACAAGGAACCTGTCCTCGTTTCCGGCACTGATGGCGTTGGAACGAAAGTCCTTTTAGCAATTGAACTTAAATCATATGACACCATCGGCCAAGACTGTGTCGCGATGAACGTCAATGACATGATCGTTCAAGGTGCCGAGCCGCTCTTCTTCCTCGACTACGTGGGTATTAACAAAGTTGTTCCGGAACAGATGGAGCAGATCGTCAAAGGTGTTGCGGACGGTTGCAACCTCGCTGGCTGTGCACTCCTCGGCGGTGAAACTGCTGAAATGGCAGATGTTTATAAGCCAGGCGACTTTGATCTCGCAGGTTTTTCAGTCGGTGTTGTCGAACTCTCCCAAGTCATCGACGGCTCACGCGTCCAAGAAGGCGATATTATCCTCGGTATCACCTCCTCAGGTATCCATTCCAACGGCTACACACTCGTACGCAAGATCATAGAACACGCAAATCTAGATATCACAAAGGTTTATCCTGAACTAGACGAGTCCAAGACCCTAGGCCAAATTCTTCTTGAACCAACTCGAATCTACTCTAAATCGGTCTGTGCAGTCCTTCAGAGCTTCGAAGTTGATCAGCCCATCTCCGGCATGGCGCATATTACCGGCGGCGGCCTCCCAGGCAACGTAAATCGTGCACTCCCTGAAGAACTCGACGCTGAAATCAAACTCGATACATGGACCATCCCGCCAATCTTCAAATTCCTTCAGAAGCATGGCAACGTCGACACAGATGAAATGTACCGTGTCTTTAACATGGGCATTGGTTACACCATGATCGTTCGTCCCGATTTCGCGAAAGTAATTACTGAGAAGCTTCAAAGCGAAGGCGAAACCGTTATCGATCTCGGCGAGATCATCAAAGGTTCAGGCAAAGTTCAGCTTGGCTAATAATCAATAATCAAACAGAATCAAAACGGTCACTTTTGTGGCCGTTTTTTTTATGTATCATGTTAACTTCCACCCATTGTTCCAATAATTGTTTACTTTAAACGTGATGTGCACTGGTTAACACACGGTAAACATTTCACCTATAAAACGTCTGATTTTCAAACAAATCGTAACCAACTATTTCATCTTCACGTCCGAAAATCATTTGCCGCTACATACGTTAAATCGGATATTTACTTCTCAGAACCGTGTTAACTTGCCTTAAACAATCCGTATCAATCCCCGATAAAAAACTGGGATATCGTTCGTCAGCTTGGCTGATGTTGCGCATGGAGAAGGAATGTTAAGACTCTTTAAATTGCAAACGCTGACTGCTCGCCTGTTCGCTACGCTGATTATCATCGGCATCGTGCTTGCGACCGCGATCCATGCAATACTTCTCTACCGCAATCATCAATACCAACAACGCTTTGCTTCTACGCAAATCAATGAAGCGTTGCAAACCACACTACAGAATCTTTCACGTCAACTCCAAACCCCAACCCCAGCTGACATTCTCCTAGCTCTCAATGATGCTTTTACTCATTCAAGCATTGTTGCTGTACGCCTAACTAATCCAGACGGCAACATCACCGATATTGGCAATTGGAATCAACTCGATCGCGAGCCAATCGATCATCTCATTACACGTCCACTGCAAACCAAGCCCAATCATAACGACGTCATTGATCAATCCATGCTCATTAGCTTGGAAAAGAAAACAACCATCGTGCAACCATTCGATATCAGTGGCGAAACTTGGACACTCTCTTTCAGAGTTGATGCTGCAAAGATGTGGGCGAGCCAACGTGCAGGTCGAATCAGCCTTTATGCAATTCTATCTACCTGCTCACTCATTTTCACAGTTACAGTCCTCGTCTTCATTCGCCGTTGGTTTATCCACCCACTTAAACAAATCAATAAGCTGATCAATCAGCATGCTCCTGCAGTCACATTCAACCGCTTGGCCAAGCAGAACAACAATGAAATCGGCCAACTCGCCAAGCACATTGAGGATTTGCAAACCCATCACGACTTGCAAACTAAAGAACTCCAGAATATTGCAAGCACCAGTACCGCACTTTACACCAATGCGCCAGCAGCACTAATAAGCATTGATCTTCAAGGCATCATCACACACGCAAACCAACGTGCCGATCAAATGCTTAACCCATCCAAAGATCAGCCGCTCATTGATCAAAATTCATACAACTACATTGACCCACGTGATAAACCAAAACTTCAGGAGACACTCGAACGTCTCACTTGGCAAGAATCATGTCGATGTGACATTCGCCTTCTCCTCGACAGCGGCAACGTCAAACTTGATGCCGCAATTGATGCAAGTGGCATACACGACGATTTAGGCAATCTTACTGCTGCTCGCCTTTCGATTATCGATATGAGCAGTACAACTGTGCTTCACCAAAAACTTGAGTCAAAAACCAGACTCATGAATATGGTCGTTGATCACATGTCAGACGGCATTCTCCTTGTTGATCAATCAAATAAAATCGCTGCCGTCAATCAACGCATTTGCCAACTTTTGCATTCCTCACCCGAGCAATTGCAAGGGACAACATGTGATCACGCCTCACTATGGGATCGTCTTGGCATCTTCGAACACGACAAATTCCTACAGCAATTAATCCGCATCGAAGCCGACGATCAACGCCCAACACAAGAGAATATCAAATCAACGCACGGCTCATTTACCTTCCAAGGCATTCCCATTCGTGACGGCCTCGGTGAATTGCAAGGGAGACTCTGGGTTATCTCAGAATCAACCAACCAGGAAAATGACAACCGTCTTGCAAATCAACAAAACCAACGCCTTGCCACCATCAAACATTTTGCAGATGAGATCGCAAAAGCATCTACAACCTCACAACTTCTCGAAATTACGGTCAAGCAACTTCACGACTTCTTCAACGTCGAAGCTGTTGGCATTGCAATTCGTGACAACAAACCACACAAACGCTCGCAACAACTCCTCTATCGCAATGATAGACACTGTGAACTCGATTCAGAACGCAAACTTATTCGCGCTATCGAAACAGGCTTGATGCCCGAAATTTTTGCATCACCTGATTTCGCATATTGGCCAGATCTCGATATCAGTAAAGGCTTTTGGCTCAACGATCGTCACCGCTCCAGTTGGCGTCGCACTTTCACTAACTGCAACTTCACCTCCCTTGCAGTGGGCCCTCTCATCGATAACTCACAAACAACCCAAGGCTTCGTTTGGTGCGCGCAACGTGCTGGCGAACGTTTTGAACGTCATGAAATGCTCATGATCGAACTCATCACACCTCTCATCGAAGCTCGCCTCGAACTCGTGCAACTCAAAGAATCACTCAAAGCAATCAACCTCATTGATCCCGTCACCTCACTTCCTTCACAGCAGCAATTCCTTTACGCAGCAGAGCACGTCAGGCATTCAACCAACAACGCATGGTCATTACTCATGCTTGACGTCGATTATCTCGATCGTGTCACCGATCAGATGGGCCACGATTCTTCTGATCATTTACTTCAAAGTATCTCATCCATCCTTCAAGCCATCATTCGTCGTAACTGCTTCGTAGCTCGTTACAAGCACTCTTCATTCGCAATCATCATCCCCGACAACGATCGCGAAAATATCTATAACCTTGCCGAACGTTTACGTGATCGTCTTGCTACGACCACTCACCAGTTAGCCGACGATCAATCAGTTGCCACATCTTGCAGCATCGGCATCGCCTTCTCAGACATCGACGGCCCCGAAATCGCACAAATCCTCGCCATCGTCGAAACACGTACTCAATCCGCTCGTACACATGGCCGCAACTGTATCGTCGATTCCAACGGCCTTCTCGATTCTGTCGCCAGTTAAGTCCCCTCACATCATTCCGTTGCAAATGCGCAACCATTTATCCAGCGCCGTCATCCAAACATGATGGCGTTCTTGTACATCAACACCACATCTCGATCCTTACCTATCCTTTATGTTGTTTTTGCGAAACAGAGCCATAACTGCCTGTAAACTAAACACTTAAAATATAGATTTCCGGTTTCCACCTTTACGCGTGTTTCTCAAACACCACATCCTGTCGCATCCCTCGCAAGCAGACTTACTGATTTAGTGTAATTTAGTATTCGTAAACTTATGTGTTTTATACGTTTATGGCTTTTCGAGTTTTTCTGGCATGCCTCCCACACCTCTGGCATCACCTTTGTAACTATTCACGCATCGCCCGAATGGATAAGGACGCGACGCAAGCGTGAGACGCAAATACGCCAAGGGACAAGGGATAACAGTTGACTGGAGGTGGGGATGGATAAGGGAGTTACCTAGCATGGAACAGAAAAGTTTTCACTCAGAATTTCAAAACAAGCTCGCCGACCTCATGAGCGAAATCTCCACGCTGCCCAAGCGTGAACGCGATAAACTCACCGAGCTCGCAGGCAAGACCCAATCAAAGCACGACCAACTCAAAAAGACTGTTGATGGCCTCCAAGAGTCCCTCGACTATCTACGTCTCTCCATCAAATATCTCGTCTTCGATCTCGAAGCCACTCGCCGCGAGAACGCATACCTCCGCAAGATTATTGAAGAGGAACCATCCTCCGAAGCCGAAAATGACACAGGCACCGATGACTTCTCATCCAATGACTTCGGTTACTAACGACAGACTTACGCGCTGCATATTCCAGAAATGCAACGAACACATAGTCTTGCCAATACCTGATTTTCTGTTTTTGGACAATTGACATCCAAAAACATCTCGCTCCTACACTCCTCCTGGAAAATCAGAAAATTTCGCAAGACAACACGAAAAAACTGCTCAGCAATTGCTGGGCAGCTTTTTTTATCCCCCTCCTTTACCCATTTAAAGACCAATAATCTTTACTCTCACTTCAGACTACCCGCACATTACACCGAAGACTATCATATGCCCGAATAAAATAGGGAAACCTGTTGTTTTCTACACAGCGACCAACGAGCCTACGCTCATCATCGCTGAATTAAAAGGTCCGAATAACCAATTACAGGATAGATCCATGCAGGACGCGAGCAAGATCCAACACCCTCTCATGAACATCCAAGTCCCAGGCCAGCCAACAGCCTCTCCTTATCAATCACCATCTCTATCTATGCAACTCCAACGCACACGTGAGATGACCATTGATGAGTTGCTACTCGAAAACCGCATCATCTTCCTCGTTGGCGAAATCAACTATCAATCCGCCACCTCAGTCATCATGAAGATGCTTCACCTGCAAAATATCAAGCCAGGCGTCGACATCCACCTCTACATTAACTCACCAGGTGGTGCAGTCGATGATACACTCGCCATGTACGACACCATGAACTTCCTTAACTGCGACGTCAATACCTACTGCATCGGTAAAGCCATGTCAGGTGGTGCTGTCGTCCTCGCAGCAGGTACAAAAGGTAAGCGTTTCGCACTCCCACATTCCAAGGTCATGATCCACCAGCCATATGGCGGCGTCTACGGTCAAACCACCGACGTCCAGATCCAAGCCGAAGAAATCCTCAAAACCAAAGACCTCCTCAACGGCATCCTCGCGAACCACACCGGCCAAGATAAAGCCACCATCGAAGAAGATTCAGAACGTGACAAATTCTTCTCAGCTCAAGAAGCTCAAGAATACGGCCTCGTCGATAAAGTCATCGATAAACGACCTGATGAAGTCAAAAAATCAACTCACTCATAATCTTCTCAACATGAAATTATCACACACAAGCTCGCCCTCAGGCGGGCTTTTTTTATGACACTTCATATCAACCCTATTAGCACCTCCCCTCACTCGTTTTCCCCTCGTTAAGCAGCACCTTTCTCACACCGATATCTTCACTATGGCAGGAGCAACGCACGCAAAGCATTCCGCCTGAGTAGAAAGCTCACAACTTCAATCGCAACTTCAAACATACCCAAACAACCATGTCGGGTCTCAGGCAGAGCAGGGGCGGAAGGGCCGACATGGTTTTTATTTGCAAACGCACAGGTTCCACCTGTTTACACATACAGCCTTCTTCTTTGCAACCAACATGAGCGAAACTAAGCCGCCCATCAAACCTATCTGTTGGCTGGCCTTCTTCCTCGCAGACGTCCAGAACGGTCTCGGTCCATACCTCTCTATCTATCTGTTAGCCTATGAAAAATGGTCTCCCGCAACCATAGGCACCGTCCTCACAATCCTCGGCCTCACCACCGTCATCACCCAAACACCCGCGGGCGATCTTATCGACCGTCTCCCATACAAACGCGCAGCCATCATCATCGCCGCCGCCTCTATCGGCATCGCCTGTTTACTCATGATCACCACCGGCAACTTCTATCTCATCACAGCATTCAATATCATCGTCGGCGCTGCCGGCGCTATCCTTCCCCCAGCTGTCGCCGCTATAACCCTTGGTATGACCGGCCCCAAATTCTTTACCAAACAAATTGGCTTCAACGAAGCCTCCAATCACGCAGGCAACGTCACTTCAGCAGTTTTTGCCGCAGTGCTCGCTTATTTACTAGGCCCAACCGCTGTTTTTTGGTGGGTCACACTCCTCGCAATTCTCGCCATCATTACCACGCAATTTATCAATCCTAAACTTATCGACCACGAACAAGCATCCGGCGGCATCGACACTTCAAACTCAGACGCAAAAAGAAAAAAACGTGCCGGTGTTGCAGCACTCCTTGAAAATAAACCCCTCCTCACTTTTGCACTATGTATTACGATGTTTCACTTCGCAAACGCAGCCATGCTTCCTCTCGTTGGTCAAAAACTTTCCATCGGCGACAATCAAAACGCAATAACCTTCATATCCATTTGCATCATCGTCGCACAACTTACCATGACGCCGGTCGCGCTAATCGTCGGTGCAAAAGCAGACAAGTGGGGACGCAAACCCATCTTTTTGCTCGGGTTCCTCGTCCTACCAATCCGAGGTATTCTCTTTGCGATTATCGATAACCCCATCGGCCTCATCTCTATTCAAGTGTTAGATGGAATCGGCGCAGGGATTTTCGGTGCTCTTTTTCTCATCGTTATTGCCGACCTTACCAAAGGTACAGGCCGTTATAACGTCTCACAAGGTGCAGCCGCCGCAGCTTATGGCACAGGTGCCGCACTCTCCGCACTCTTCGCAGGTTTCATCGTCGTTGCCCTCGGCTACTCTGCCGCCTTCTACTTCCTTGCCTTTATCGCCGCCATCGCATTCATTATGTTTCTCTTCTCCATGCCCGAAACCCTCAACATCGATATCGCAAAGTACTCTTATTCAATCTCAACCTTCGAAGTTGAAGACCCCGAGGATGAAGACAATGATTAAACAAAACGACGCAATGCCTGTATTTCACAATTGCCGGCTAGCCACATTCGCCGCGAACATACCTCATATCTCCACATCCTCATTATTAGCCGCCTATACTAGAACAACCAATCTCCAACCCCATGCTTGTATCTAACAAGCACTAACCAGGAGTTAGACATATGCCATGGATTTTCCTTCTAATCGCCGGCCTCACTGAAATAGTCTGGGCTATCGGCCTCAAATTTACCGAATCATTTACAAAGCCGCTCCCAACCATCGGCGTCATACTCGCCATGGCTGTCTCTTTCTTCTTCCTCTCTCTAGCACTCAAAGAAATCCCCATCGGTACAGCCTACGCCGTCTGGACAGGCATCGGCGCCGTCGGCGTCGCGATTCTTGGCATGATATTCTTCGGCGACCCCATCAACATCCTCCGCATCCTTTTCCTCACCCTCATCATCGGCGGTGTCGTCGGCCTAAAACTCTCCGCCATCTACACCAAATAAAAAAGCAGCCCAAATAGACTGCTTTTTGGTCTCATTATTTTTAATCGAGTCACTCCAGTTCAACAGGATTCTCGAGTATCGTAATTGTCTGTACATCCGCATCCAATTCAGCCATCGCTCCATTCGGCAACGAAGCATTGTACTTATGATGCCCTGTTGAAAAATGTGCGACAACCGGGATACCCAAATCTTTAAAGTAATGATCCAAAACTTCATCCAAAGTCTGATCGCCTTCATCACCACCAGCTCGTGTAAAGTGGCATAAAATCACGCCATTCAATTCATCTAACCGGCCCGCAAGCTTCATCGTGCTGAACATTCTATCCAGGCGATAGGTCTTCTCGCCCACATCCTCAACATAAAGAATGTTGCCCTTCGTCTCAATCTCGTAAGGCGTGCCCATCGTTGCCGCAACTAACGACAAGTTACCACCAACCAATCGGCCTTTCGCTTTCCCACCATGTATTGTTCGCATCGCAGGCATCCCCTCAGGTCGCTTCTCAGGCAATTTAATCACATAACCCGCTTTACCCTTTTTATACTGCTCCGCCATGATCGCGCGGAAGAAATATTTCGCAGAAAAATCACTCAGGTTCCCCTCACTACCCAAACCATACATCGTGTTCGGCGTGTGGAATGTAATCAATCTTGAATGCCGACCAATTGCCAAGTGCAATCCTGTGATATCACTAAATCCAATCAACATCTTTGGATTCTGCCGAATCACTTCATAATCCAACTTGTCCAGCATCCGAGTCGTTCCATACCCACCAGTACCTGGAAAGATCGCATCAACCTCAGGATCAGTAAACGCATTCATCAATTCCTGTGCACGTCTTTCATCACTTCCCGCCAAGTACCCATTCGTACGCCAAATATCCGACGCCTGTTTCGTCTTAAACCCCATCGCTTCCAGTCGCCCCTTCGCTCGCTCCATGCGCACCTTATTCATCGGGCTCGCCGGTGCCACAAACAATATCGTGTCACCCTTCTCAAGCGCCTTAGGCTTAATCCACTCACGTTCATCCATTTTCTTGCCCTCAGCCTCATCATGCCCCATTGCAGCACCATTCACGCCCAGCACACTCACCGCACACAACAACATCACACACAACATCCATCGGCCCATATCAAAGCTCCATCATTGTCAATTTAAACGCAGACATCGCAGCCCGCTCTCTCACAGACCCACACACTCACGCCACTCACCAATCAGACTCAAACCTCTCCTATTTACCTCGCAAACCGCCTACTCATCTTACCCGATATCACCTTTCTTTTGAATGATTTCCATACATTTGCCATCCTCACCCCACCCTCAAGACCAAACACACCGACGACCGATAAATCCATCATGGTTCGTCCCGCACACATTATGATGCTCTGCGCAGCCGCGCTCCTCTGTTTCGGCCTCGTCATGGTTCAATCCGCCGGTATGTACGTCGGCGCTTCTGGCATCCAGGAAACATCAGATGTCACGCTCGCTTGGACCAACTATCTCCAGAAATTCATTGTCTCATCACCAGTTCTTCATGCAGGCCTCGCAATCCTCGTCATGATCATCGCTTCACGCATCAACGTTCGTCAATTCTTCACCTCCCGCGGCCTCGCAAACCCACTCCCATACCTCATCTTCATCTCATTTGCCCTCGTCGTTCTCACCCAAGTCCCAGGCATCGGCAAAGAAGTCAACGGCGCAAAACGCTGGATCAACCTCGGCGCCTTCTCGTTCCAGCCCTCCGAAATCGTCAAATGGATCATGATTATCGCCATCGCCTACTGGTGTGCTCGTAAGCGTGGCATCATGCACAAATTCACCCTCGGCCTCCTCCCACCTCTCTGCCTCATCGCCATCGCCTGTGGCCTCATCGTCATCGAAGACCTCGGTACCGCCGCTCTCATAGGCGTCGTCTCATTCGCACTCCTCCTTGCAGGTGGCGCTCGCTGGTGGCAACTGCTCGCACTCATCCCACCCGCCCTTGGTGCCGTTTACTACTTCATCGCATCTTCAACCTACCGCATGAACCGCATCACCGCCTTCCTCGATCCATACGCCGACCCCGCCGGCACAGGCTTCCATCCTATCCAATCCATGCTCGCCATCTCCCAAGGCGGCCTCTATGGGCGCGGCCTCGGTAACGGCATCCAGAAATTCGGCTATCTCCCCGAAGATACCACTGACTTCATTTTCGCCGTCATCTGTGAAGAACTTGGCATCGCCGGCGCCATCGCAATCGTTGCCCTCTTCATCACGCTCCTCTTCACAGGCCTCGGCATCGTCAAAGAATGCCGCGACACCTTCGGCCGCCTCGTCGCTCTCGGCTTCATCCTCACCATCTCACTCCAAGCACTCATCAACCTCGCCGTCGTCACCGTCCTCGTCCCAACCAAAGGCATAGCTCTCCCACTCGTCTCCAAAGGCGGCACCGGCTGGATTCTCACCGCCTTCGCCATCGGCCTCGTCGCCTCACTCGACAACGCATACCACCTCGAAACCTCACCCATCGACACCCCAGAACTCGCCATCACCTAATTCCCTCACTCATTGCATTCCTCCACATACGTCTCTTTCCCTAATCCCTAGCACAGTAAAATCTTGCTAAACTATCCTCCCACGATCAGGAGGCTCATTACACATGTCCAAACAGCGTACGGTTATCTTCGCAGGCGGTGGTTCCGGTGGCCACATCTTCCCCAACATCGCAATCAACGAACAGCTCATCGACCTCGCCCCCGACGCATCCGCCCACTACCTCCTCTCCTCCCGCGCCATCGACACCGATATCGCATCCAAAAACGATCTCCCATACACCTCCCTGCCAGCCTCACCCCTCATCATGCGCCCTAAACCATTCTTCAACTTTCTCAAAAACTTTAAAACCTCCAAACTCCAGTGCATCGAACTCTTCAACCAACTCAAACCCACAGCCCTCGTCGCCACCGGCGGCTTCGTCTCAGGCCCCGCCGTCAAAGCTGCCAAATCTCTCAACATCCCCATCGCACTCGTTAACCTCGACGCAGTCCCCGGCAAAGCAAACAAATTCGCAGCCAAAGATGCAACCGAAATCTTCACCGTCTACCCCTCAGGCCAACTCCCCCGCGCACGACAAATCGGCCTCCCACTCCGTCAATCAGCACGCATCCAAAAACCGCAAGACCTCGCCCGCCTCGACCTCGGCATCGACCCCGCCAAACCAACCCTCCTCATTTTCGCCGGTTCACAAGGCGGTCAAACTCTCAACAACATGATGATCGAATTTGGCCAACGAACCAACGCACGTAATCTCCTCACAGATTGGCAAATCCTCCACTTCACAGGCCCCGCCGACCGCGACAAAGTCGCAGAAGCCTACGAATCCTTAGGCATACCAGCCAAAGTCGAATCCTTCTGCAATCAAATGCATCTCGCATGGTCCGCCGCCACCCTCGCCATCTGTCGTTCTGGCGCAGGCTCCGTCGCCGAAGTTTGGGCCAACGCTGTCCCCACCATCTTTCTCCCATATCCTTTCCACAAAGACAACCATCAGCAAGCCAACGTCGAACCCCTCGTCGCCTCCGGCGGCTCGCTCATCCTCAAGGATCTCATCGAACCCTACCTCAACGCTTCGCAACTCATTGGCGCTCTCAAAGCCCTCGTCACCAACGAAATTCGTCGCGACAAAATGAAAGCCTGCCTCCAGCGAACCACCCCACCAGACGGTGCAAACGAAGTCGCCCGTTGGCTCATCACCGCCTAATACCCCTACAAAATAAGCACATTTCTACAATCTCAAACTAGCCGCTGCGACACTTCGCGGCGTGCCGATACATTTACGTACAAACCAATAACCTCTCATTTGTCTACAACGCCCCAATCCGTCGCTTGCGTCTTTCATTACACCCGATTTCCGCAATCTCTCCCCACCTCTTAAAATATAATCCATAACTAACCGTAACCCAACTTCCGGACTTCACCCTCATGCACGCCATTTTCTTCATCGATTTTCAAAGCCTCATCATAATTCTTGCTGTCTTTTTCTTGATCTTTCTCTATCTTGCGCTTAGATCATTCCGCGGAGTCCCCATCGACGAACATCCACTCTGTCGCAAATGCAAGTACGATCTCATCGGCAACCCACCCCCATACACAACATGCCCCGAGTGTGGCCACTACATCTCCGACTCATCCCAAATCGTCACAGGCAACCGCAAACGCAAACCAGTCATGACGACCTTCTATCTCCTTCTCGCACTCCTCACCATCACTCCCCTCGGCTACAAATTTTCCAACACAAACCTCAACCCCTACAAACCCCTCAGCCTCCTCACCTATGAAGTCATGAACCCCGACATGTCCTTCAACTCATCCGCCGCCTACAACGAACTCGTCAACAGAATCAACAACAAAAACCTCACACCCGAACAAGCCGAACAACTCGCCGCCTCACTCATGCAAATCATCTTCATGCATGATTTGTCTCTTAATCAAACCGCTATTAATGCAGTGCAAAACAAGATTGGTCAGCAAACGCAAATACCTACACTTACCAATCAAACACAGCAACATCACAAACTCATCAACCTGCTTACAGACAATATTTTTGAGTATTACAGGCCGAAACAAACGAAAACTCAACTTCGAGCAAGCGTAGCTCTACTCGCTAACCTCCCCGATTCACTCAAACAAACCTATTCCGATTGCCTGTTCGACGCGATACAACACAACAACATCCCCCAATATGTCAGGCACGTTTTCGAAGAGCACGCACTTATTCTTATTATGCAAAAATCTAACTTTGAGTTAGACGAAACATCGCTCAAACAAATCGCAACCGATATTCTCAATCAACTCGATCAACCCGAATCATCACGTACCTATAACAAATCTCTTGCAGGCCCACTCCTCATCACCGCTCATCGCCGCAATCTTCTCACGCAAGATCAGCAGCAAAAACTTGCACAAAATCTTATCTCATTCACCTTCAATACCCGCGCCTACACCCATAAAAACAAGACTCAATGCTATTATCAATTCTATAAGGTCTATTCAAAGAAATTTGATAATCCGCCGCATTTATATCCCAAACTTCCCAACACCGATCCATATGCAAACTTTACATACAAAACTATTGGCTGCAATCTTGATGGCAAGTTTTATCCCATCAAAGATAGAAATGAAATCTGGTCTTCTTCTCACGAAGAATACAGCCGCATACGTTTCGATACCGGATACGTTGGCAACTCATCAACAACCGATGATGAACTAAGTCACCTTCCACTCAAACCAGATCAAAAACATAAATTTAACCTCGTCATTGATCTTGATTTCAATTTCCCTGACTGCGTTCAAAATATTAAAACCCAAATCACCACACAAACAATTAACCTCACATACTCTTTAGGCTATCCTGAAATCCAACTCATCAAAAACGATCAGATCGCAAAAATCGCAACCGAAAACATCCGCCTCGTTACGCCTGAAAAGGACCTGCATTTTTCAGATGAACCTGCAAAGCAACCTTTCCAGCAAACAATCATTTTCTCTAAAGTTGATAGAGTAAAAAACAAACGAGGCTACTACCGCGATGTTTCTCAAGAAGTCCAATTGAAAAAAACTATTAACCACCCATTAAGCTACTCAATTTTCGTTGAATATCAGGGTCAGCAGTACGACACAAAAGAAACCATCATGTCGGACGATGGCCGTGTCATGGATTATCACAAAGATAAATTTAAAAACATTCCCCAGTCCCTCGTCGGTAAACGCGTTACCGTTGTATTCAAACCAAACATCAAAGAAGCTCAAACACATTCACTCACCAACAAAATCCTTGCTAACGAGCTTCGCATCGAAAACGTCCTCGTCGTCGAATACATCCCCGCCACCGACACAACCCCCGCACAAATTGTTCCCGATATAAACAGCCAATCCGCCGAATAATTCAAGCGAACCTCTACTCAAATAAACCTTCAACTCCCCACTTTTTTGAAGTACGATGACCTATAGCGAATGGATTTGATCTTAATTGCAATCGCTTCTTCCGGAGATGTTCTATGTCGTCAATATTCAATCAGACTTCCAGTATATTATTGCTCATTAACTTGATCATATTTTTACTTTTTGTCTATCTAGCGATTAGGTCAATTCAAGGTAAGCGTGTTGATGATCATCCACTCTGTCGCAAATGTAAATACGACCTTATAGGCACACCAACGCCATACAGCTTCTGTTCAGAATGTGGCTACTCGCTCATGACCTCCAAGCATATCAGCATCGGCAACCGAAAAAAGCAGCCGTATCGTGCAGCCGTCTTTACATTCTTCGCAATACTCTCGCTTCTCCCCGTCACCGTTCAGTCCATGGACGTCAATATCAATCGATACAAGCCTTTCCGATTACTTCTTTTTGAATACATGAATCCGCAATTTTCACCTGATGTAGAAGCAGTTCATTTAGAACTCATGACGCGTATTTCGCCCGCGGATCCATCTTTAAGATTATCAGATTCTCAGTTTAATCAACTTTTTATTGCGATGATGGAACAAGACCCAAAACGCATTAATTTTAAAGTAGATAAAAACTTCTACACAATGTTCACCGTTCTTAAAATGCATTCAGCCTTAACAACAGAAACAAAACGAAAATACTTTAGTTTCCAAATTAACAATTTGCTTAATCAAATAGACAACAGTGATTATATGGGATTAGCAAAGCAGCACGTCGAATTCCGTAACAAAGATGTGCTCACCGATGAGCTGCTTCTTGAAACAGCTGACCTTATCAGCGCACAAATCAATCAAACAAAAAACAAAACCAAATATTCCCCAGCATTACTCTGTGTTCTACTCGAAGCACATCAGCAAAACTTGTTGTCAGAGAAGCAGCAAAAAGACTTGATATCAGCCATCAACCGATTCACCGTTACCGCAAACGCAACAACCAACAATCAACAATCATTCTTAAACTTTAAACTGCACATTGATTCAAATTTCCTTTTCTACATGAACATGCTCGGCACCCCCGTCGAAACGGGACATCAAATCATCAACATCCGTGGCTATTACCTCAACGATCAATTCCACCCACTCGTCATCCCGCAATCAACCCCAAGCATCAAACAATCCTTCCAGCTCCCATTTAACTACGGCGGCGGCTTTGTCCGTAATTATCCAAACATCTCTTGGCCATTCGGTATCCCCAAACCCAAAGAAACCGATACGCTCAGTCTCGACCTTGAAATCACATACGTCTTCGATGCTTCCCCAACGCTGCTCACAACCAATCTTAAAACCGACCCCATAACAATCTCACGAGGCGCACAAGAAAAAGATAAAACATCAACTGCAGCTCAATCCAACTAACCATGCTAATCAGCGCTTAGATGCTATATAACAATCTAACCGCAAAATTCATGGCCATGCTTGCGTCTTCACGCCAAAATCTGCAATCCGAATTTAGCAATCGATATTCCAACCCATCTACTGTCCATACAGTAGTTCGCGGCGCAAATGCGCGCACAAACACGCATTTCCACCATTTATACACCGTATTTTCTCGCCATTTCTCGCACTTTTTGGCCCGTTTTGAACGATTCTTGATCTGTTTTGGTTCAAAACACGCTAAACCTGACTACAGGTAAACCCTGGAAATGAACAAAACGTGCGCACAAAAGCGACGTTTTCTACTACATATACAGTACCTTTAACACACTCGGCTAACCTGCTCCTCAGCCGCAATACAACCCCTCGACTACTCAACAATCGTTGTCCTGATGATGCGTAACCTCTATACTGCAATCGATATGACTCACGGGTCTCAGGGAGATTTTCGCACATGAGTATCAATGAAATATCGATGAAAGAAATCGACATCAAACGCATCACACAACCTGCCGCTGTTGTCGAAAACTACCTCATCGACTTTCTCGATTCACGACCGCTTCCAAACAACTTACGTGAAGCATGCAAGTACGCACTCCTCGGTGGCGGCAAACGCCTTCGACCCGTACTTGTTATCCAGTCAGCATTTGCAGTTGGTGGCACCATCGAAGATGCTCTCCCGCCAGCCGCCGCAATCGAGATGATTCATGCATTCTCTCTCGTCCACGACGATCTCCCCGCCATGGACGACGATGACCTCCGTCGGGGCCGACCCACACTTCACAAGCACACTGACGAAGCCATGGCCATCCTCGCCGGTGATGCACTCATGGGCCTCGCATTCGAACTCATCTCCTCAAAAATCGCAGAACCCCATCTCGCAGCCAAGATCATCACCGAGCTTTCCCGTGGCACAAACAACATGATCGCCGGCCAAATTTACGACACACTCCCAGATTTTCCAGAATCCACGGCGCCGATCGATCGGCTGGTCGCGATTCACAAAAATAAAACCGGCGCACTATTGCGTGCATCCTGCCGAATGGGTGCGATGACGGCTGGCGCAAGTCCTGAACAATTAAATGCTTTGTCCATTTATGCGGACGCAATCGGGCTCATGTTCCAGGTTGTCGATGATGTGCTCGACGTGACCCAGACGACCGAGCAGCTCGGGAAGACTGCGGGCAAGGATGTAGAGCAGGACAAGATGACGTATCCCGCCCTCATGGGGCTGGACGCCTCGCGAGCTGAAATTGATCGCTTGCATACCGAGGCTATAGAAGCACTTACAGCATTTGATACCGCTGCTGAGCCGCTGAGAAATTTGGCGGATTACATGGCGGTACGTACCCATTGATGTGGTTATAATGGGGAGCTCAGCGCAGGTTTGGCTGCTGGGCAGATGTCGTTCGCGGTGTTGATTGACAATCAGATACGACTGAATGGGGTAGGGTTGCGAACTTAGGGATGGACCTAATTATGGAATCTGTAATAACTTACATGCCCCGATGAATTTCAGATCAAGGCCTGACAGTGCCGATACTGGTGGGTAAAATGGGTCTTAATTGTCGGCTCCGCCGAGCGAAGTCATCAGCCTGTCTCTGGATCTTTCATTAAGAAGGCGATCAAGGGGTGGACTGGCGGGGGCTGGGATGAGTCGACCGTAGTGTTGTAAAAAGTATGACGCGGATGTGTTGACCCCTGTGTTGTAACATTCAAGCGTTGGATGTTGGTAAATGAAGAATTGCAGTGAAAAGCGTGTATCTGGGGGGCGGTTTATATGTGGATATAAACCACGAGCTTCTATGCGCTTAGGCTGCAGGCGAATCAAGGGTAAAGCGGCCATCTGGATGAAGGCCACCGCTTCGTACCACCCTTTGAACGTAGCTATATAAAGCTACTGTATTTGCAGTAGATGATGAGATCATGCATCTCAAATCCGCTGCGGGACGGTGCGAAACGCTTACCCGTTATGAAAGGCTAAGGACATGCCTCAGGATCTTTTGAAGACCATTAATGGTCCGCACGATCTGAAAGCGTTGAGCATTGATCAACTCCCGCAGTTGGCGGATGAGTTGCGTGAGTGTATTTGCGATCAGATCAGCAGAACTGGAGGGCATTTCGCATCCAATCTTTGTGTGGTTGAGTTAACGATCGCGCTTCATTATGTGTTTGATTTCGCACAGGATCGTTTGCTTTTCGACGTTGGCCATCAATGTTATCCGCACAAGTTATTAACGGGGCGGCAAGAGCTGTTCCCGAATTTGAAGACCAAGGGCGGTATGGCTGGTTTTCCGGAACCACGGGAGAGCGATTTTGATTTGTTCTCAGTGGGTCATGCGGGGACGGCGATTCCTACGGCGGTGGGTATGGCGATGGGCGATGCGGCGATGGGTGAAGAACACCGTCGGTGTGTATCGATCATTGGTGATGCGTCGATTATTAATGGTGTGTCGATGGAAGGGATGAACTTTGCGGGGACGTTGAACCGTCAGTTCTTAACGATTTTGAATGATAACGGGATGGCGATTGGCGATCCGCAGGGTGCTGTTGCACAGTACTTTGACAGGGTTCGTGTGAGCCATACGTTTGGTGATTTGAAGAAGCGTGGTAAGGAGTTTTTGGAGATGATTCCGGGTGGATCGCTTCTGGAAGATTTTTATCACAAGTCGGGTGAGGTGCTGAAGGCTGCGATTTCGAATGGCCATGTGTTTGAGCACTTTGGTCATGTTTGTATTGGCCCGATTGATGGACATGACCTGCCGACGTTGGTGGATTTGTTTAATGATATTAAGGATATTGACCGTCCGATCCTGATGCATGTTAAGACGGTGAAGGGTAAGGGTTATGTGCCTGCGGAGGGTGACCCGTTCAGATTCCATGCGCCGAAGGCTGGTGTTGTGAATGGGAATGGTGAAAAGGTTACAGAAAGTTCTGGCGAGAAGGTTGAAGAGAAGGTCACAGAAGTTTTGTCTAACGGTGAGTTAGAGAAGTGTGACTGCTCTGTGGTTAAGAAGCCTGCGTGTGGTGGTAAGTCGTTTACGGCTGCGTTCTCGGATGCGATGAAGGATGTGATGAGTCGCGATGAGAAGGTTTATGCGATTACGGCTGCAATGCCTGACGGTACTGGTTTGGATAAGGTTGGCGAGGCGTATCCTGAGCGAACGATTGACTGTGGTTTGGCAGAGTCGTTGGGTATGGATATGGCGGCGGGTATGGCGAAGAGCGGGTTGAAGCCGTTCTATGCGGTGTATTCGACGTTTAGCCAAAGGGCGCTGGACCAGACGTTCCAAGAAGTTGCTCTACAGAATTTGCCTGTTCGCGTGTGTATGGACAGAGCGGGTTATGTGGGCGGTGATGGCGCGATGATGCACGGATTCATGGATATCTCGATGAATGCTGTGTTCCCGGGTGTTGTGATGCTGGCTGCGAGTGACGAGAGTAACTTCAAGGCTGGTCTTGAATTCATGCGTGAGTATGAAGATGGGGCAACTTTTATCCGGTATCCACGTGATGTGGTCGCGAAGGAAGAAATTCAGAATGATGTGCCTAAGTATGAGTTAGGCAAGGCGAATCTTGTGAAGGCAGCGAAGGGTAAGAAACCTGATGTTGCGGTACTGGCGTATGGCATAATGGTTTATACGGCTGCTGAGGCTATTCGTGAGTTAGAGTCTCAGGGTTATGATGTTGCGTTATACGATGCAAGATTTGCGAAGCCTTTGGATATGGGACTTGTGACGGAATTGATCGAGAAGGATGTTGCGATCGTGACGTTGGAAGACCACGGTCTAGTTGGCGGCTTTGGTACGATGGTGCTTGAAGGTTGTAATGAGGCTGGTCTAAGGACAGATAAGATTAAGCGTATCGGTCATCCGCATAAGTGGATGTATCAAGACTCGCGCGGTGGTCAGCTGAAGGATGCTGGTCTTGATGCGGCGGGTGTTGCGAATACGATCCGGAAGTTTTTGGATAAGCTGAGCAGCGATGCGAATGTTGATGTGAATGTGAAGTCGTCGCAGCATATTGCGAAGTAGTTCATGTCTAATTGTCAGTTAGATTAATTTTTATTGAGCAGCTCATTTGGGCTGCTTTTTTAATTTTGGGGTGACATGTGAGGTGGCGAGGGGTGTGGTGTGGGCACGGCGAGCGTGGCTCGCCGGCTGTTGGTGGGTTGCAGGAAAGTACTGTTATAGCAGGGCGATAATGATGAGGTTGGTGATGGTGTGAGGCTTTTTTTGAATGAAATGAGGGAGATTGAACGACTAGAACAATACGGTTGCATTCTTTAAAGCGTCTATTGTGAAGACTTACTCGTTGACCAGTGGGCGATAACGAGAATTGCAGGAATGAGATAAGTTGGCTTTTCAGGTTCTTATTTTATTCCGCATAGACCACGCGGTTTGCTCAGGCTTATGAAGGGAATGGTGTTGTATGGGTAAGTTTGCTGTGTTGAGTGATAAGGAAGCGAAGAAGCGTGAGGCGAGGAAGCGGCGGAGGAAGCCGGGCGGGGTGTTGGGGAAGTTGTTGTTTTTGATGAAGTTGGGGGTTTATGGTGTTGCGGTATATGTGCCGGTGGTTTTGGTGTGGATGTGGTATACGGGGTATACGTTTGAAGAATTGATGGTGGCAGGTGGTGTATGGATGACACCTGTGACGAGCTTTATGATGACGCCGATTGAGGTGATGCGGGATGATAGTGTTGTGGGTGACTTGGGGATGTTGTGGGGAGCGATTGCGGTGGGGTTATTGATACTGATGGGTTTGCATGTATTGACGCGGCTATTGGGTGGTTTGCGTGGTGCGAAGTGGCATAGTGTGATGCTGATTCTGGTGATGGGGTATTCAGGTGTTTGCAGTTGCTATTGGTTGGAGGTGCTGGCGAGGGTATGAGAAGTGGTAGTTGTAATTTGAGGGTTGTGTGAGGGATGAGGTGTTTGAGGTAAAAGACCGACGGGCTGTCAGCCCGCGGCTACTTGAGTTGTAGGATTTTGGCTTGTCTAACTGTAAGTTAGATGTGTTTTTATTTGGTGCCTTTGGGGCCGCCGTTTTGGAAGTATTTTTTGTGTAGAGCGGTTTCGAGGTCGACGTTGTTAATGTTGGCGAGAGTGGTTAGCCATGCGATGACGTCGGCAAATTCTGATTCGAGATCTTCGTGAGTTGAGCCTCCGGAGGTGTCGCCACCTTGGCCGTTGACTTTGTGGAGGGTGGTGGAGAGTTCGCCGATTTCTTCGATAAGCCACATGAAGGTGCCGGGGGTGCCGCGTTCGGCGTCGGTTTCGTAATAGCGATCGCGGATATGCTGCTGGAAGGCGGCTATTGTGAGTGGGGAGGTTGATTGTGGGGTTGTATTATCGCTCATGAGAGCATTTTAGTTGGAGGTTGCAAAAAGGTGAAATAGTGATGAGGTGGTGCGGGTTGAGGGGGAGCAGGATGAGGAGATAAAAATGAGGAATGATTGCATTTTTTGGAGGTTAAAGTGTGATAAATAGATATGGGGCTCTGCTGTTGCGGAGTGGTTGTGGTGTGGGGCGGGTGAAAAAATAAGCAAGGAGCTGCACATGAGCACGATCATGATCAAAGTTGGTGGGATGAAATGTGAGGGTTGTGTTGGTGCGGTTCAAGAGCGGTTGAGTCAGGTGAGGGGTGTGAGGACGGCAGTGGTTGATCTGGCGAGTGGCGAAGCGAACGTACAGATTGAAGATGGGGTGACGGATATCGGGAAGTTGGTTGAGGCGGTGAAGGCGGCGGGGTATGAGGCAACACCCGGAAATGTTTAAAGGGTTGAGTTGTTGGGAATAAGGTATGGTCGGTATTCAGTAAGATGATCTAATCAGGAGTTAGTTGTGGCAAAAATTACGTTTGGTGTTAAAGGTATGCGTTGTGCTTCATGTGTTAATCATGTGGAGAAGAATCTGGCTGGGTTATCTGGTGTTGAGAAGGCTGTTGTGAATCTGGCGATGGAGGAAGCGACGGTTGAGTATGATGATGTTGAGGTGAATGTTGAGGAGTTAGAGAAGGCTGTGGTTGATGCGGGGTATGAACCTGTGGTGAAGGCTGAAGGTGAGGGAGATGATGAAGATGGGCACGATCATATGCACATGCATGGTGGTGGTGAAGAGGTGAAGGTTTGGGAGCACAAGCTGATTTTTGGTGGGATATTGGGTGTGATTGTGTTGTTGCTTGCGATGATTTTTGGTGGGAGTCGAGCATCGCATTGGTGGCAGTTGTTGCTTGCGACGCCGATTCAGTTTTGGCTGGGTTGGTCGTTTTATAAGGGGGCTTGGAATGGGCTAAAGCATAAGCGTGCGGATATGGATACGCTGGTGGCGTTGGGTACAAGTGTTGCGTATGTGTATTCGGTTGTGGTGACGTTGGCGGGTGGTCAGGAAACGTATTTTGATACGGCTGTGATGATTCTGGTGTTGATTGGTTTGGGTAAGATGCTTGAGGCGCGGGCGAGGGGTAGTGCGGCAAGTGCGATTAAGGGGTTGATGGATTTGCAGCCGCCGGAGGCGGTGGTTGTGAGGGATGGGAATGAAGTCGTGGTGAGTGTGAGTGATGTGAAGGATGGGGATGTTTGTGTGGTGAAGCCTGGTCAGAAGGTGCCTGTGGATGGGAAAGTGATTGAGGGAAGCTCAACGATTGATCAGTCGATGGTGACTGGTGAGAGTTTGCCTGCTGAGGTGGAGAAGGGGAGTAAGGTATATGGTGGAACAGTGAATCAAACTGGGGCGTTTCGTTTTGAAGCAACGGCGACTGGTGGGAAGATGCTGTTGTCGCAGGTGGTGAGTCTGGTGAAGCAGGCACAGACGAGTAAGGCGAAGGTGCAAAGAATAGCTGATGAGATTGCAGGGGTGTTTGTGCCAGTCGTGTTGATAATTGCGCTAGTGACATTTGTTGGATGGGGGATTTATGATCCGAGTGCAGTGGGTTGGATTAAAGCGATGGTTGCGATGATTGCAGTGCTGATTGTTGCGTGTCCTTGTGCGTTAGGGCTTGCGACGCCGACGGCGATCATGGTGGGAACAGGGATTGGTGCGGGGAGTGGGATCTTGATTAAGGATGCGGCTGCGCTTGAAAGAGCTGGTAAGTTGACGGGGATTGTGCTGGATAAGACGGGGACGTTGACGGAGGGACGGCCTGCGGTGACGGATGTGGTGTGTCTGTTGGGTGAGAGTTGCGAGGATGATGTGCTACGGTTTGCGGCGGCTGTGGAGATGGATTCAGAGCATCCGTTGGGTAAGGCGATTGTAGAGGAAGCGAAGAATCGTGGGATGGTTGTGGAAAGGGCAGGTCAGTTTGATTCGTTGACGGCGGCTGGTGTGAAGGGTGTTGTTGAAGGGCAGGAAGTGATTGTTGGGAGAATGACGACGCTTAAGGAGATGGGTGTTGAGGGTGTTGATGAATTGATGAAGAAACGTGATGAGGTTTTGGAAGCGCAGAAGACAGCGGTGGGAGTAGCAGTGGATGGTAAAGCGCGAGGAGTGATTGCATTTGCAGATAAGATCAGGAGTGGTGCAGTTGAGGTTGTGAAGGAGTTGAAGGAACTGGGGCTGACGGTTGTGATGATGACGGGAGATAATCAGGGGAGCGCGGAGGCTGTGGGTAAACGGATTGGGATTGATGAGGTTATGGCGGAGGTGCTGCCAACGGATAAGCAGGCGAAGGTGCAGGAACTTCAGGGGCAGGGAGAAAAGGTTGCGATGGTGGGTGATGGTATCAATGATGCGCCTGCGTTAGCGAGTGCGGATATTGGTATTGCAATTGGTGGGGGGACGGATATTGCGATGGATGCGGGGCATGTGGTGTTGGTGGGTGATGATCTGAAGAATTTGCCACGTGCGATACGGCTTAGTCGCGCGACGATGAAGCGGATTTATTATGGTTTGGGTTGGGCGTTTATTTATAACATTGTATTAATACCGATCGCGATGGCGGGGATTATGAACCCGATGTTTGCGGCGGGAGCGATGGCGCTGAGTTCGGTGAGTGTGGTGGGTAATGCGTTGTATTTGCGACTCAGTTGGAAAGGTTGATTTTTATTGATTGGGCTAATCGATGATTAGGTCGGCTGTTGCGGATGATATACAGGTGATGATTCAGATTGCTGAGGCGACGAAGTTGTTTAAGCCTCAGGAGCTGGAGGAGTTTATTGGTGTGGTGGGGTCGTATTTTGAAGGTCGGTTTGATGATAATCATTGCTGGCTGGTGGATGAGGAAGATGGGGGGATTGTAGGGGTGGTGTATATTGCGCCGGAGCCGATGACTTATGGGGTTTGGAATACGTATTTTATTGCTGTGATTGAAGGGTGGCAGCATCGTGGTAAGGGGCGTGAACTGATGGATCATGTGGAGGGTATGGTGAAAGAAGGAGGGGGGCGGCTGCTGATGGTGGAGACGTCGAGTTTGGCGCAGTATGAGAATGCGTGGGGGTTTTATCGCAAGTGTGGGTATGATGAGGAAGCGCGGATACGCGATTTTTATGATGATGGTGAAGATAAACTTGTGTTTCGTAAAAAGCTCTAATCGATGGTTAGTGTGTGGAAACGTTTAGATATAGAAGTTAATCAGGTCTTTATTTGTAGGGTTTGAGCTTTTAAATAAGGGTTGGGTGCACCTCCCAAATTTGAGATGTTGTTAGATGGCGAGAAGTATGTTTAATTACTTCGCGTTGTTTGTATGTGGGTTGTGAGGTTGGTGCGGAAATAATGGGCGTGTGGTTTTGACTTGAAATTAAAGAGATAACTTTTACTGAATTCGAATTTGGGAGGATGAATTATGCCTGTGTGTTTGAGAAAGCATTCTTGTGCGATGTTGTTGATTGGTTGTTTGGTTGGTGGGATGAGTGGTGTTGAGAGTTTGAAAGCAGCGGATGTGCGGACGGTTGCGCTGACGCGGAATCATGCGGCGGGTACGCGTGATGTGTGGGATGGTTTTTATGAGTTTACGATCAATGATTGGGGGCAGACTGCGTTCATCGGTACGATGACGGGAAATGGTGTGACTGACCTTACACGCAGAGGGGTGTGGCTTGAAGATTATGGTAATCAGTTGCTTGTTGCGAGAGGTGGTCAGGCTGCTTGGGGTGTGGATGATGGTGCATTGTTTCGTGGATTTTCAAAGCCTCGGATTAATTCATTAGGGACGGTTGTATTCACGTCGAATCTGCATGGCGATAATGTTAGTTTTTTGAATGGTGCGGGTGCATTTCGGTTTGGTGATGATTATGGGCCAAAGATGTTGTTTCGTATTGGTCAGGCTTGGGGCGATGGGACGATGGATATCAGTAATTTTAGTTATATGAGAACGAACGAATCGGGCGAGTATGCGATTAAGATGGAACTGAATAAACTTGGGGAACCTTTGTCGGGGTTTGTGGTTGTCAAAGGTGATGGTCAAACGGTCAAGACGATTGCTGAGACAGGCAGTTTTGCAGGTGATGTTGGGAATGGCGTGACGTATGACGATTCATACTTTGCACCGCAGCTAAATAACAATGGTGATGTTTCATTTATGGCGCATATTAGTGGTGATGGCGTTTTTGAATGGAATGATATCGGGATATGGATGAATCAGAATGATATTCAGGTATTGCAGGTACGTGAACGAATGAGCGCGCCTGGGACGAATCAGGCACTTGATAGCATATCGTTCGCAACGATTAATGATGCGAGAGAGATTGTGTTTAAAGGGGATTTGGTGCCTTTGCTTGGACATGATTTTAATTGGCTGACCGATGCTGGTCTTTGGGGTGGCGATAAAGATGATTTGCAATTAATCGCACGCAGAGGTGATGCAGCGGTCGGTTTGGAGGGGTGGAATTTTGGTAGATTTTTAGATACCAGAATCAATCATGATGGGACGATTGTGTTCACTGGTCAGCTTGCCAATGATGTTGAGAGTTTGGAAGAAACGAAAGGGATATGGCGGCATAAGGATGGTGTGACGAATTTGATTGCGGGGACGGGTAGTGTGATTGAAGGATTAGATGAAGGCGAATTTGTGAGGTATGTATTTCAGAACACCATGAATGGATTAGGGCAGGTCGCATTTACTGCTGGAATCGCGGGAGCGGGCGTTACAGACAATGACGATTCGGGGTTGTGGATTGTGGGGACAGATGGTGAGTTGGAGTTGCTCATCAGGGAAGGTGATTTGTTTGATGTTGATGATGATCCGATAGCGGAGGATTTCCGGGTGATCAGTGAAATCTCGATGGATGGTTTGTCGGGAGGTGAGGAAGGCCGATCGATGAGTTTGAATGATCGGGGTGAGTTGGCAGTGCGTTTAGATTTTACGGATGGATCGGAAGGTTTGTTCGTGTTTAGTACGATTGCAGCGATACCTGAGCCGGGGAGTGTGGCTTTGCTCGGTGTTGGTTTAGTTGGGATGCTTGCTCGAAAGAGAAAATGGGGCTTGGGTTAATTGGATTTGTGTTGTGATTAAATGATGAAAAACAAACTCTGAAAGGAGGGTTTGATATGCCTGTGTGTAAGAAGAAAGTGACTGTGATTCTAGGGCTTTTGGGATGTGTTGTTAGTGGCGGCGAAGTGATGGGTGAAGTGGAATCGCGAACGGTTGCGCTGACGCGTGAAAAGGCGCCGGGTACGCGCGCAGTTTGGAGTGGGTTTGAAAACTTTACGATTAATAATGCAGGACAAACTGGGTTTAAGGGTTTTTTGACGGGGACGGGAGTTGTTGATTCGAATGATGTCGGGATATGGCTCGAGGACGGCGGGATACGGAATTTCGTGATTCGTGAGGGTGATGGTGCGAGTGAAGTTGATGATGGCGCGTACCATAGGAATTTTGATATACCTCGCATTAATTCTGAAGGGCAAGTGGTTTTTTCCGGGGAACTGGTTGGCGAGAATGTCGATGCTGGAAACAAACGTGGTTTGTGGCGATACCGTGAAGGGCTTGGCATTAACATGGTTGCACGTAAGGGGTATCCATCGGGCGGTGCGATTGTGAATACGGGTTCGATTTCATATGCACGTGTGAATGATGCGGGGCAGTTTACTTATCGTACGATTCAGTATGCGGATAATTTTGAAACCGATGCGTTTGCGATCATGCGGGTTCAAAACATGGAACAGCATGTGATCGTTGATAACGGCGATCATGCGACAGGTCTTGGTGATGGGGTTGTGCTTAAGAGTTCTGCTTATATACCAAGCATCAATAATTTTGGAGAGTTGGGTTTTATTGCCCAGATGGAGGGGCCTGGGATTACGAGTGAAAATCATTATGGTATTTGGTTTGGGGATACGAATGGACGAAAGCTCATTACGCGTCAGGGTTTTGCGGCGAACGGTACGGATCAGAAGTATGATGCATTTGGAACGATTAGTGTGAATGATGCTGGTCAGGTTGCGTTTAATGCAAGTTTGAAGCCTATGCCGGGGCAGGAGTGGAATCCGGGTACAGATAGAGGCTTGTGGACGGGGACAAGTGATTTGCTCCATATGGTGATGCGTACGGGTGATGATGCTGCGGATTTGAATGGTTTGCAGTATGGCCAAACGTTGAGCTTTGTGATGAATACAGATGGTGATGTTTTGTTTTCATCATGGTTGCAGTTTGATGGAGTAGAGTTGAATAACGAGAAGGGGATGTGGATGTATTCGGATGGTGAATCGGAGTTGGTTGCTGTGACGGGGCGGTCACTTCCAGGATTGGAGGAATGGGAAACGGTTGACTATATCCATTCGATGAACATGAATGATTTGGGGCAGGCAGTGTTTACGACGACGGTCGAAGGGGCTGGTGTGACAGATGATAATGATCGTGTTTTGTGGCTAAGGAATGCGGACGGTGAACTGCATAAGTTGTTGCGTGAAGGTGAGCTTTTTGATGTCGATGATAGTGAGATGGGGGAAGAACTGCTCACGATCAGTGATATTGATTTGTATGGGTATTCAGGTGGCGAAGATGGAGGGGCACAGAGTTTGAATGATTTGGGTGAATTGGCGGTGCACCTGAAGTTTGATGGTGGCACGGAGGGATTGTTTGTGTTGGATACGATATCGACGATACCTGAGCCGGGGACAGTGGGGTTATGTGCGGCGGGGTTAGTAGGGTTGTTGATTGGACGTAAGAAGCATGCGTGATTGATAGTGACTATGTAAGTCAACAGGTGATGACGCTGAGTAGGCCGCGAGGTGTACTTGGCGTTATTTTTATGCTTATTTTAAAGGTGTTTTAGGTTCGTTTGGTGGGAGCGGATCGGTGAGTATGAAGTCAGGGATACGGATGGGAGCGGGGCCTGTGGCGTCGGGGATCTCGAAGGTGAAGGTGCGAGAAATAGATTTTGATCTGTTGTTTTTAAGACGATGGCGAATGTAAATTTGTAATGTGTTTGTCCCTGGGGCAATGTTGTAGGCTACGAATCGCGCACCTGTGCTTGATTTTAATGCTTTGGTTTCGATGGTTGGGAATTCGGTATTATAAATCGCACGAACTTGCCAGTCATAATCTGTGAGAGGTGTGTGATCGTGTTTGAGGATGCGGCCATAGGCGATAGCACCGGGGAGGTTGACGTTTATGTTTTGAAAACGGTTAGGTGGTAAATCTTTTTCGAAATGAATGGTTGTTAGATTGGTTCTATAGCCATTGATATAAAGATTGGCATTGAAACGAATATCGACAGGGATGTCTGGTACAAAGTTGAGCGTGAATGAGCCATCGGCTTGTGTGAAGGTGCTGGCTTTGTATTCAGCGAGGAATTTTTTAGAGCGGTTTTTGATTGATTTGTCATCTGAAAGAAGGCATTCGACGTTGACTGTGATGCCAGGGAGAGGATGATTTTTATTGGTGAGTTTGCCTTTGATTTGCTTCCAGGGTTTGAGGGTGTGTGATTGATTGGGTGTGATGTCGTTGTGGTTGATGGTGAGGTAGCCATGGGGAGAAGTGATGACGAGTTGGTACGGTTCGTTAAGTGGTGTGAAGGCGATAGAGCCATCGGCGTCAGCGATGTCGTCGCCGTGTGCGAAAGAATCTTTGAAGTGAGCGTATTCTTGACGGCCACGTTCGATGAGCTTGAATTGTGCGAAGTAATCAGGCTGGCCGGTGGGGGTGAGGATGTAGAGGGTGATAGGAGCTGGCTGGAGTATTGTGGGCTGCGTGAACTGTGCGTGGGCGAAGGATGTGAGTAGGAGGGTGAGAGTTGTGATTAGGGATGAGATGTAGCGAATCATTTGATGCTCCAACGGAAAATAGTTGATTGGTTGGTGGCTATGGTATTGGAAGATGTGTTGAGTTGAAAGAGGGATGTAGTTGACTGATGCCTAACAAAGACCTAATATCGAATAGTGTGCAATTGGATAAAGTAAGCGGTTGATGATTGAGGTGAAGTGATGATTATTAGTGCGAGTGTGCGGACGGACGTGCCAGCGTTTTATGGGGAGTGGTTTAGAAATCGATTAAGGGCGGGGTATTGTTGTGTGTTGAATCCGTATAGTGGGAAGCCTTATCGGGTGAGTTTGAGGCGGGAGGATGTGGATGGGATTGTGTTTTGGACGAAGGATGTTGGGCCATTTATTGATCGGTTGGAAGAGGTGAGGGGAATGGGGTATCCGTTTGTGGTGAGTCATACGATTACGGGGAACCCGAGGGTGCTGGAGAAATCGGTGGTTGATGCGGAGAAGGCGGTGGGGAATTTGAGGGTGATTGCGCGTGAATTTGGTGAGCGGGCTTGTGTGTGGCGGTATGATCCGATTGTGTTCAGTACGGTGAGCCGGTATGAAGATCATGTGAAGCGGTTTGAGAAACTGAGTGAGCAGTTGGTGGGTGCGGTGGATGAAGTGGTGGTGTCGGTGATGCATCCCTATTCGAAGGTTAGACGTGTGATGGATGCAGCGGTGAAGGGGAAATATAGTGGGAATGATGGGGCGGCTAGTGTGGGGGATCGCGGGGGGGATGGGATTAAATGGTGGGACCCGAGTGATGATGTGAAGATGCGATTGATTGGTGAACTGAATGAGATTGCGAAGGGTAGGGGGATGCGATTGTGTGTTTGCAGCGGTGAGCAGTATCGGCCTGCTGGAGTGGGAGCGGCGAAGTGTATTGATGTGGGGAGGATGAGTGATGTGGCTGGTTATGAAATTAAGGGAAAAGTAAGGGGGACGCGCGATGGGTGTCTGTGTGATGAATCACGTGATGTGGGGATGTACGATACATGCCCGCATGGATGTGCGTATTGTTATGCGACGAATGATATGGGATTGGTGGCAAAGCGATTCAAGGGGCATGATGTGAATGGGGAATTTATGTTTGAAGTTGCCTCTGGAAGTTTCGAATGCGGCGAGATAAAAGTATTGAAAAATAAAGGGGAAATGGTGCAGTTGGGATTGTTTAGTAAGTAAGCTGATACGAGGAAAAGAAACAGCTTCGCGGGTGATGCGAAGCTGTTTTTAGTTTGTTGAGGTGTTTGATAATTGTTTATTCTGCGACGGGGATGTCTTCGGGGATTGCAGCAGTTTGGTTCTTGCGGAACTCAATGTACCTGGCTTCTATCTCTTTGTTAGATGTGGCAAGAATAGAAGCGGCGAAGAGTGCTGCGTTGACGGCGCCGTGTGAACCCATAGACATTGTGCCGACGGGGATGCCCTTTGGCATGTTGCATGTTGAGAGGAGTGCATCGAGGCCGCCCATGAGCTTGCCGTCCATAGGGACGCCGAGGACGGGGATGTGTGTATATGCAGCCATGACACCTGCGAGGTGAGCAGACATGCCAGCGGCGGCGATAACGACTTTGATGCCGCGTTCAGCTGCGGTGGTTGCGAACTTGTGTGCACGTTCAGGTGTACGGTGAGCGGAACAGATTTTCATCTCATAGGGGATGTTTAGTTCATCAAGGATGTCCGCACATTTTTTCATAGTGGGAGCGTCTGATGGTGAGCCCATGACGATGCCGACGAGGGGGTTGGATTGTTGCGTATTCATGGCAGGAGTATAGCGGAGGGTGAGGGATTGTTTCAACATGGGGACTGAAATGATGCGGATAGATGTGAAAAATAAGGGGTTACAGAAGAAGAGTGCAAGAATGGGGAAAGTGATGGGTGGTGTCGCATCAGTGTGAGATGAGGTTGTCTTATGATGTGATCGTTGAGTTAAGGGAGGGGGAAAGCGAACTGTAGGAAGGTTCGAAGCAATAGGTTTGGGTGGGGATGATTAAAGTGGGGGAGGGTACTGGAGGCCTGCATTCCGGGGCGGGCTTCCGGGGCGGTATGGGGGAGTTATGAGAGGAGGGCGGTTGTAGATGTCATACGTAAGTGTGATGTCCGAAGCTGAGGATTTAGGGAGGGGATTTTTTATGCACTATTATTGAACGTACTTTCAGATTGTCGTTCTATTAGCTTGCGGAGTTCCTTTATTTCATGTTTTAACTCAATTATTTCCTTCGTTTGATTCTCTTCATCTGATTCTTGGAACCAGGTTGCAATAAAACCTGTAAAAGTTCCGAATATTCCCAATCCCCATATCATTAACAATGCAGCAACTAGTCGTCCTTCCATTGTTACAGGAAACTTGTCGCCATAACCAACAGTTGTGATTGTGGTAATTGACCACCAAATTGCTTCTTGAGCATTGTGAATGTTTGATGTTTCAGCTTTCTCTGCACTGAGAATGGCGATACTCGAAAATGCGATTAAGAAAATTGATGCAATAAATGCTGCAAAGAAAGTGTTGCCCGCGTTTCGAAGTAGAACAAAGTCCGTTAGTGTTTTAGCTGCTCGAATTCCACGTAGAAGTCTTAATGCGCGTAGTATTCTAGTTATTCTGAAATATCGTAATGCGTCTATCATGGGTATGCAGGACAATAAATCTAACAAGCCCCATCCCATCAAATATGCTTTTTTCTTATCTGTTTTGATTGTGTTCCGTATAAAGTCGGCAGCGAACACAATGCAGATGCATAAATCCATAAATTGCAAAATGTATTGAACATCATCTGATAACGTCATTAGAGCTTCGATGGTGAGTAATACCAGCACCAGAATACTCAATATGATCATAAGTATCTGATAAGTTGGATTTGTCCGGTTCGCTTTTTTGTATGGCATTTATTGCCCCGTGGAGGTTGGTTTTTTTCTCAGAATCATACAGGATGGTCCCTTCCATGAAAATGAATATACATAAAGATAAAAGTGTGATGAAAGGAATGTGTTTGAGTGGCCTAGAATCTGTCGATGTGTTTGGTTGGATATACTTTGATTGATGGGATGGCTTATGTTGAAATGGATGTGTAAAACGCGGGCGACCGGGTGGGTGATATTGATACGATTGATGGTGGGATGTGTGTTTTTATCTGAAGGGATACAGAAGTTTTTGTTTCCTGAGGAAATTGGGAGTGGGCGGTTTGTGAAGATTGGTATACCGTGGCCGGAGTTTAGTACTGGTTTTACAGGGGTGTTTGAAATCTTGTGTGGGGGTTTGGTGTTATTGGGATTGTTGACGAGAGGAGCGGTGTTGCCATTGATTGTAATTATGTGTGTAGCGATTGCGGCAACAAAGATTCCGATTTTTATGGATGAAGGGTTTTGGAGGATGGCACATGAGAGTCGAACAGATTGGTCGATGTTGTTAGGGAGTTTGTTTTTGTTAGCAGTTGGTGGTGGGAAGTTGTCGCTGGATGGTTTGTTAATCAAGAAGGTATGAGGGAGAACTAATCGGTGAATAGAAAAAATAAAAAAGCGACTGACGAATCAGC
Source organism: Planctomycetota bacterium (assembly GCA_016350165.1). GTDB lineage: Bacteria > Planctomycetota > Phycisphaerae > Phycisphaerales > Phycisphaeraceae > Poriferisphaera. The sequence goes on from CP066225.1 coordinate 3,687,100, forward strand.
CGCTTTAATTTGTTATTGTGTTCGCATTAAGTGTTGAGTTTTAGTGTTTTCTGCGGAGAAGTGCGAGGCTACCGAGGCCGAGAAGCGCGAGCGAGGCTGGTTCTGGGATAGCGGTGTAGTTGATGTTAAGTACAGGACGGTAGTCAAGATTTGAATCGTTGAGGATACCAACAGCAGCAGGGCGAGCTGTTGTAGTTGGAAGTGCATTATTTTTATCTACATTAACATCGCGTCCAACAATCATGAAGCCAGCATTCATGGGGTCAGCAATCCATTCTTCGATGAGTTCTGCTGAAAGGTCAATGACAAATGTCATTGCTGCTTGTGGGTTATTTACACCATCGATAACGTCTGAAGGTGAGTACATGTTTTTGGTTGGTACCCAAGATTCAATGCCTTCATCATCAAAAACACGTCTGTTAAGATTGACTTCTTCGCCGTTAACAAGAGTTTGGCTGATGTTTAGGGCATCATAATCACTTGGCTGAATGCCGTAGAATGATTTTGCACCATCTTCGGTAGCACTTGCCCATTGTTTGTAGTCTTCGCCACCAATGTAGCCTTTATAAGCGCCGCATGTCACGTCATTCCAACCCTTGAGAAGGGTATCGCCAAATTTCCAACCAGCATTCGCTTCTTTTAATGCGACAACATCAAACGCAAAGCTTGGAGCTGCAGCTTGGCGGTCATAAAGTGTGAGTTCAAGTGTACCGCCGCTGATGGATTGGTAGTTGTCTATCATACTTGAAACATCAAAACGCATGAGGGGCATGCGAAGGCTTTCTTGTACGACATGATCGTATCCAGCTTCACTGTGAGTGGCAGGTGTCCAATCATGTGTAGTTGTACTACCAACAGATGCACCGTTCCAACCGCCATATGAGGTCATACGATCAAGCGTTGTGGTTGACATGATGCCACCGTCATTCGATGTATCGAGTGTGTATGTCGCACCAGTGAATGGATCGGCGTTACCTACTTTGTAGGTTGCCATTTCGGCAGAAGCGACACCTGTGATGAGTGTGCAGACTGGAAGTGTGAAAAGTAGTGATTTGAAACGCATAGTTTCTCCTTTCTCTCTATTGCATGTGCTTTTGCTACGTCAGCTGATGAATTAGATTTGAGAACACGTAGACATAACTATCGCGCTCCAGCTTATGACGCAGGATCAATCAGAATGCTTAAAACGAAATTAAAAAAACGTTGGTACACCAATGGACATGACAGGTTCACTGGGCGGTACCGAGTAATAAAAATGCAAATGGTCTTGGGTTAGTTCTATGCTTCTAACTGGACCATTGCGTCCCTCTTCAGGTTCAAATTTAAGCCAAGACTGAAAAACTTCAATTGACCGAGATCGTTTTTGTCGAAAAAGTTATGTCCCGTCGGAAATGATAAAAAATGGTATTTAGAGAATAGTTGATAGATGATTGTAATTAGTTGCAATTAAAAGCTTTACGGTTGATTAATTGTTGCTGTCGGGAAAGCTTTATTAGAGGGTAGATGGAGCTTGAATGTGTGATTTGTTGAAGAAAAACTGCTTGTGATGTTGGTGGGATAGGTAATTTGAATGGGTCGCGTACATGTTTGGGTGTTAGCATGGGAGGCTTGGTGGGAATGGGTAATCAAACAAGGTCGAGCCATGCTTCAGGGAGGACTTCGAGCCAGAAGCGGCCATGAAGTTTTTTTACGAAGACTTTGCAACCAAAAGTTTGTGTGAGCGACTCGGGTGTGATGATGTCATTGGGGTTCCCTTGGTGGATAAATTTGCCTTGGTTCATGAGAAAGACTTTTGAAGTGCGTGGTGATAGTTCTTCAACATGGTGGGTAATCATGATGAGGGCAGGGGCATTGGGTTTGGCGAGGATGGTTTCGATTGTGGCAAGGACCTGCTCGCGGCCAGCTATGTCCAAGCCTGCGGTTGGTTCGTCCAAAATAAGCAATTCAGGTTGATGAACTAGTGCACGAGCGATGAGTGCGCGGCGTTGCTCACCGGTTGAAAGTGTGGCGAGGCGATGATCTTTACGATGTGAGAGGCCGACGATATCGAGGTACTGACGTGCTTGCTCAATCTGCTCATCGGATGGGACATCGTATAAACCGACGGTGGCGAAGAAGCCAGTACAGACAGCTTGAGTGGTAGAAAGACGAGCATCAACGACGGCACCGGTGTTGTGATAGTTGGATGTGTCGGTTGTTGGATTGACGATGCCGATACGCTTTCGGAGTTTGGGCATGTGGGTTTGGCCGATGGTTTCGCCGAGGACATTGAGCGTACCCGAGGTGAGGAACATATTGCCAAGAATGGCGCGTGCGAAAGTAGTTTTACCACAACCGTTGGGGCCGAGGATGGCTATAGCTTCGCCTTGTTTAATTGTGCAGCATAGATTGTCGAGAATAACTGTGCCGTTTCGCACGAGTGAAATGCTCTTTGCTTCGACGGCATACTGCTTAATTGTGGGGTTATTAGCTTGATTGCTCATACGATCATGATAGCGGTTGGATGGGGCTGTGTCGCTGAGTGAAAGTGCGGAAGTAGGCATGTGTAGGGGATTGCTGGCCATGGCAGTAGATGTGGGAGTGAGTATGATTATGGTGTATCTATATAGATAAGGAATTGGCATGGCAACAAAAATAAAACAAGCACGCAAAATCAGTTTTACCGACAAGCAATGTGAGCAGTTTGAAAAGTTGTTGGTTGAAGTCACATCTTTGCCGACAGCGACGGGGTGTGAGCAAGCGGTGTTTCGTTATCTGTATGATTGGGCTGCAAGACGAAGCTGGGTGACGATTAAACATGATCAGTGGGGAAACATGGTATTTAGCTTTAAGGGTGCGAGGAAAGTGAAGCCGATTTTAATCACGACGCATTTGGATCACCCGGCTTTTGTAGTTGTGGATGTTGAAGATGATGGCAAGACGGTTTGGGCTGATTTTCGTGGTGGTGTGTTAGATGATTATTTTGTAGATGCAGCAGTGAGGTGGTGGCCGCGTATTGCAGAGTGTAGCGTGAACGATGTGAGTCGGGGTAAGTTTAAAAAGCACGATTCATATTTAGATTTGGTTGATCAGAGTGGAAGTATGAAGGGCAAAATTACTGAGCTACAACCGATTTGTGAAAAAGATGGAAGATTGTATAAACGAGTAAAGATACATTTTACCCGTAAAATTAAGGTAAAAATCGGTGATGTGATAACTTGGGATTTGCCTGCGAGTTGCATTGTCCGTGGTAAGCTGCATGCAAGAGTATGTGATGACTTAGCCGCAACAGCAGCCTCACTTTGCGCATTTGATCGATGGTATCAACGAAATAAAAACCAACTGAATCAAGCTTCTAATGTACAGTTAGTCTTTACGCGTGCAGAAGAAGTTGGATTTATCGGTGCAATTGGCGCATGCCAATCAGGTTTACTCACAAAGGATGCAAGAATCATTGCACTTGAGAACTCAAAGAGTTTCGTGCATGATTCGCCACAAGGTGCAGGCCCTATCATTCGTGTGGGTGATCGCATTTCGACATTTAATGATGAGTTGAATGCTCAGATCGCTGCGATTTCACAAAAGATGGCAACGAAGGATGAGATGTTTAAGTATCAGCGAAAACTAATGGCTGGTGGTGCATGTGAAGCGACAGCGTATCAGTGCTTTGGGTATCAATCGACATGTCTGTGTTTGCCGTTGGTGAACTATCACAACATGAATGAAGATAAGCAAAAGATCGACCGTGAAGTGATTGATCTCGCAGATTATCACAATTTTATTAAGTTGCTGGTTGGTATTTGTGAGTATTTGGATGACTTGGATGCGATCGGGATCAAATCATTGTCCGCTCAGTTGCATAAGCTGTTCAGCGAACGAAAAAATGTACTTTTATGAAGTTTTTGCCACGTCTTAGTATGAGCGAACAGAGTTCTTGTGCCAAAAAATGAGATGCGCATCATCTGCGCTACAAGCAGTTACTTTTGCGCATTGTCGGTATTGATGCGCTGATGTTGATTGAGAAGCTTGTATTGATGTTTTATTAGGACTTTTGTGGAAAAATGCACGATAGAAGCCAGAAATTCTGTTTTTTTAGTTATTAAATGCGATAGAAAGTGAGTTTGGCACGCTTCTTGCGTTTAGTCAGGCACGGTTTGACGCATACGGTTTGCGTCTAGAAGTGAATGAGTAAACGAATCAGAAAGAAGTGCCACATGGGCGGGTCCAGTGACCGACAAGGTGAGAAATCACTGCTTCAGCTATTACGCGAAGCAGATAGTGACAGGCCAGTCGAAGGCAACAGCCTTGGACGTGGTCTTGTACGTCTTGCGCACCTTGCCACAGCAGTTCATCAAAATGAGATGCTTGCCAATCTGGATGCTTCAGACGATTCGTTACTTAAGCCAGCATCAAGCGGAGCTTGATCGGTAACCAGAACGTCATGCGGAGCGTGACAGGCATTAGCGGAAAACGATGAACTACGGATTGTACATCTCTGCTTCAGGCGTCTTGACGAACATGTATCGTCAGGATGTTTATGCCAATAATCTGGCGAACATGAACACCACCGGCTTCAAAGCTGATATGGCGGCTCTGATGCAGCGTGATCCCGAATCTGTGGAAGATGATTTGGGCATGGATGTTTCTCAGGATCTTCTGGACAAACTTGGCGGCGGCGTTCTTGCTGCACCTCAGTTCATTCAATTCAAGCAGGGTGACCTTGAGCTCACGAATAAATCGACAGATGTCGGTTTAGTACAGGCGAAGCAATTCTTTGCAGTTGGTGAAACGCAAAAGGATGGCAGTACAGCAATTCGTCTTACACGTGATGGCAATTTTTCACGAAATAACGAGGGTTATCTGGTTCTTTCGAATGGCAATAAGGTGCTTGATGAAAACGATCAGCCGATTCAGCTACAAGCAGGGCCTCTTGAAATAACCAGCTCGGGCATGATCCGACAAAATGGTCAAGATGTTGCTCGATTACAAGTGGCTGAAGTACCTGATCCCAATACTCTCTACAAAATCGGCAAAAATATGTTCGGTTTTAACTCAGATACACGCCAAATCATTGACTTACCAACCGTCAAACCAGGTCATCTCGAATCATCTGCAGTCGATCCTATTCGTGCAATGATGGACGTGATGGCAGCAAGCAAAGCAGTAACAAGTAACGCAAACATGATCAAGTACCACGATACACTCATGGATCATGCTGTGAATCGATTAGGCAAAGTAACTGGCTGATCGGATGAAAAACATGAAGCTAATCATTGATTAGATGATTGAGCCTTCGAAAGAGGAAACAGGAGTTAGGGATGGCAATTTCGGCCCTACATTCAGCAGCTTCAGGATTATCTTCGCTGTCAACTTCGCTTGACGTGATCTCAAATAACCTTGCGAACATGAGCACCAAAGGTTACAAGGCTTCGCGCGTCAATTTCGAGGATTTGCTTTATCAGCAAAAAGCACAGCCTGGTGTGCAGAATGATGAATCAGGTTTCCGTCCACATGGTTTACAAGTTGGTTTAGGTACACGTGTCAGCGGTACCAATATTGACTTTACACAAGGTGCACCTGTGGAGGATGCGGGTGATTTTTCCGTAGCAATCAATGGCGAAGGTTTCTTTCGTGTGCAAGTACTAAGCGGTCTGTCTGAAGACGGTTTTGGCTACACACGCGCAGGCAACTTTGCAACCAACAGCGAGAATGAACTTGTTCTTGGCACAACAAGTGGCCCAAGACTTGATCCGCCAATTCAGGTACCTGATGAAGCTGTTGATACACGAATTACTGATACAGGTCGTGTGTTTGCCATCATGGGCGATGGTACGGAAGAAGAATTGCAATCAATTCAGTTGTTTACCTTTGCTAATGCATCAGGTTTAACACAAATTGGTGGCAATGTTTATGTAGAAAGTGTCTCTTCAGGTCCAAACATTGAAGGTACACCAGGTGAAGGTCCATTTGGTCGCATACAACACGGTTACCTTGAATCTTCAAACGTCAATTCAACAACAGAATTGATCACACTGATTACAACACAACGTGCTTTCGAAATGAACAGCCAAACAATCAAGGCTGCAGATGAAACACTCCAAGTAATCAGCAACTTGAGACAATAAAATAATCGCATACAGCGGTTGATTAGATAGCAGGACGCTACTAGTGGCACGGATGCCAAAACTTAAGGATGGATAAGATGCAGAAGCGGAGCTTCTGGCAAGTACGAAAGAGGAGGAGGGGATGAAAGGTCGGAGGGGAGAATAAATGGGGGGATAACGTGAGTCGTAGACCCACAATCGCAGGATGCACTGCTAGGGAAAAGGATGTCCCTAGCTAATGAAGGATCAGGATGATGATCAGCAAAACATGGATGTATTTTGTTGGTATGCTTGCGGCTATCGTGACATGCACCAGTACAGATGCGAACAGCATCCGACTGCATGATAGCGTCGTCGTAGACAGCCCCACTGTCGAGCTTGAGGAAATTGCAGAAATCGAAGGTGAGTACGCACAGAAGTTTGCGAAACTCACCATCGGTTCATTTACCAAGTCTTCAGAGCTCACAATTAAAATGGAAGATATACGTCAGATTCTGACTAAAGAAAAAGCCAATTGGGGTTTACTCTCTTTAGCTGGTTTCAAAAAGACAATAGTTCAATCAAAGCTACCACTTCCTGAAGTTATCGTTGATAAATCTATCGAGCCGATCATCAGCAATACGATCGTTCCTGTCGATATGGAGAAGCGAATTTCTCTGTTGAGCATGGTAGAAGATCATTTTGCATCACGTCTGCGCACATCGTTCAAAGATTTGCGAATCGAGTTCAAATCTAATGATCTCGAAAAACTTTCTGTTAGCACGGTTGGAAAACAATACGAAATTTCACCACAAGGGCGCTCGCTGTTAGGCAGAGTGTCTATTGTCGTTAATCAATACGAAAACGCCCGGATAGTGGAAAGTTTTCGTATTTACGCAAATGTGACTAAGCGTGTTGTTGGTTTAGTATCCCAAACTTCATTACGTGCAGGGGATGTTATCCCTGTAGATGCCGTTGAACTGATGGATGTATGGGTTAATAAACAAGATGTTCAGCCTATAGCAAGCATTCTGCATATCACAGGCCAAATTCTCAGAAGGCCAATTCGTAAAGGTGCTCTGCTTTACGCAAGAGATGTAAAGCTGCCTGCTCTTATCAAAAAGAATCAACTAGTTGAGGTTCGCGCTGTTTCAGGTGCACTTGTCGTGACAACCGGTGCTAAAGCAATGCAAGATGGCTGTTTGGATGAAGTCATCACTGTACGTCATCTCGGCTCAAAAGAAACATATAGCATCGTTGTGACTGGTAAAGGGCGTGGCACAACAGCAATTCCGCAGTTGCAGTCACCCGTAAATCAAGAACCAAATCAAACATTCGCGCATAGGGGAATCAAATAATGATGGTTAGATCATTCTTGTTTTCATTGATCTTTATTCTTGCAAGCCAGCTTTCTTTGCATGCACAATCATCCTCATTGTACGTGCAGGGTGAAGCTTATACGCAAAATAATAATCCATATCATCGTGATGGTTCGAGCATAGATCGCAAGCTTTCACCTGCTATTGCACGTGCAAGTTTTACTGCGGTAAGACTTCCTGAACTGCGTCAATTTGCTAAACATGATTTGATTCAGATTATTATCCAGGAATCAACTTCGAGTGATTTTCAATCATCTATGGACACAGGCAAAGAATCAAAAGTTGAAGGCGAAATTTCAAGTCTGCCAAAATTACAGTTAAAAGATTTTTTAAATCTACAAATTTCAAATGATGGGACGACATCTCCTCTGACCGTTGGTGCTGATTACAAGCAAGAATTCAAAGGTGATGGTGACGTTAAACGTAAAGAGACAATCACGGGCAAGATTCAAGCTCGTGTTATAGATGTTAAGCCTAACGGCACATTAGTTCTCGAAGCGCGCAAGCATAATCAAGTTGATGATGAAATCGCTGAGTTGATATTAACAGGTACATGCCGTGCTGAAGATATCACGTCTTCGAACACAATTTTATCAAATCAACTTTATGACCTGCATCTTGTCAAGAAGCATTCAGGTGAACTTCGCAAAGCCACCAAGAAGGGCATCCTGACACGTATTTGTGAAGCAATCTTTAATTTCTAAATAAAGCAATGGTGTTAATAATGCAAAGTAAAATGCTTCAAAAATTGATTGCCTTCTGCATGCTCGTTGGTTTAATACTGACTTGCTCCAATGTACACGCTGTCCAAATTCAAGATATCACACGTATCAAAGGCTCAGAATCAAGTGTTATTATTGCTAATGGCCTAGTCGTTGGTCTCAATGGTACAGGCGACGGCGGCAAGTTTGATGCAACTAATCGTGCATTAGCTCAAACTATTGCACATCTCACTGATGAGACTGTCACTGCCAGTGAAATGTCAAAATCAAAGAATGTCGCACTCGTCGCACTGACTGCCAAAATTCCTGCATCAGGTGTTCGTGAAGGTGATGAGATTGATGTGACCGTTAGTGCAATTGGTTCAGCCAAAAGCTTGGAAAATGGTCGTTTGTTTCTCACACCTATGATCGGTCCTTACCAAAATGCTCCAATCTTCGCATACGCTCAAGGCCGAATTCATGTAAATCCAGACAACCCAGCGACTGGAGTCGTTTATGGTGGTGCTGCATTAACAAAAAGCATCATGACAAACTTTCTCGACGAGTACGGCAACATCACGCTGATACTTGACGAACAGCATGCCTCAATGGATATTGCAGTTTTGATTGCTGAACAAATCAATGCTGTTTATAGCCCGGATGAGTATGCAAGTGAGGTTGGTGTAACTGGTGTTATCGCTTGGGCCGAAGGCGCTAAAAGCGTTAAGGTACGTGTACCGCAAGAATATCGACATCACGTACCACAGTTTTTAGCTAAGGTGCAAAGCATCTATATCCCACCAGATTTTATCCGTGGCCAAGCGAAGGTTTATATCAATACAACAACAGAAACTATCGCAATTGATGGTGCCGTTCAATTCTCACCAAACGGCATTTCACACAAAGGCCTGAAAATTGCATTGATTACACCCGCTCCCAAGGCAAGTGAATTCAATCCAACTGTAGAAGAGCAAACCTACTTGGCCCTGATGCCAAAAGACAATAAAAGCGCTCAGTTACAAGATCTGATTGACATTTTTAATCAAATTAAAGTGCCTACCAAAGATCAAATCGACATTATTAAAGCCATTCACAAGAGTGGCAACATTCACGCAAAAGTCATCATTGACTAAGAGATGGATAGATCAATGGATTTAGCAGCAATCAATTCAATATCAACTCAGCAGATCATAAGCAATACCGCAATATCCGCTTATAGTGGTAAGCGTGATTTCAATGATATTGTTGCCAGAGCGATGGATGAAAACAAACAAAAACCATCGGTTATTAGCACACCCAATGACCTTGAAGTAAAAGTTCGGGATGCTTCTGAAAAACTGGTTGCAAGTGCATTTGTATTGCCAATTCTTCAAAAAATGCAAGATGATCCTTTCAGATCAGAAGTTTTTCATGGCGGTACTGCTGAAGATATGTTTGCTCAGCAATGGAACACACTTGTAGCAGATGATATGGTCAAAAATGCAAATTTCCCAATGGTCGATGCGGTTTATAACCAGATCATGAATCATGTGAATACAAATACTGCATATGCAGAATCAAAGAAGGAAATAGATATCAATGCTTAAGACGTTAGAGCCACATATCAAAACTCTGGATTTAATCCTGCAAAAACAGTTACAGCTCAATGTTGCTCTCTTGGACCTACTAGAACAAAAGCGTACTGCTTTAAGAGAAGCAAATACCAAGCAAATGAATGATGTGTGTGAACTAGAAAAAGAGAAAGTTAAATTCATTAAACAGCTTGAAGGCAAACGTCAGCAGGTTGTCAGTAATATCACACGCCAGATCAATCCTGCAGCTAAAGCACCGATGACTATGCATGAAATTGCAAAACATATTGGTGGGCCTATTGGTGACCGTCTCATGTTAAGGCGCGCACAAGTCAGAAAAAAAATGACCGAAGTTCGCGACCAGGCTTCAATCACAAAGCGTGCAACAGAATCACTGATGAGACATATGCAAAGTATTGTTCGCACTGTTGCAGCAGCTTCAACAGGTACAGCTTCATATGGCGATCGTGGCGTTATGAATACACAAGGTATGACCTTAAGCACAGTCAATATGACTGCCTAAGTTTTATTAGGCACATGGAATAGAATCATGACTTTGAACTCAGCTTTACAAATTGGTCGCTCAGGTTTGCTTACTGCACAAACCGCAATGGAGGTGACAGGTAACAACCTCGCCAACGCAGCGACTCCGGGCTACCACCGTAACACGGTCGCGTTGTCTGCTGTTCAAGGTCAGCGTTTAAGCCCTAGTGCATATCTCGGTGCAGGCGTTCAACTCGACGCCATTAAGCGACAAACTGATGAAGCGCTCGAAGCTCGTATTCGTAGCTCCGTTTCAGACGGATCGCACGCTCAAACGCAAGCCGATTTACTCCGTCAAGTCGAGTCAATTCAAGCTGAGTACAGTTCCGTTAATCTTACTTCATCAATGGGCAAGTTCTTTGATTCATGGAGTGCCCTGGCAAATAACCCACAAGATTACGGCAAAAGAACCAGCGTCATCAGTGAATCAGAATCTCTATCCAAACATATTCAACAAATGGATAGTGAACTCAAAAATCTGCGTGAACAAACTGACTCTGCAATCAAGCAAAGTGTCATCACAGTCAATGATTTGCTTAAACAAGTTGAACTTTCCAACAAGCAAATTGCACTCAGCGAACAAGGTACTGGCAACGCTTCCGCATTACGTGACCAACGTGATCAACTACTCGGCGAGCTTTCTAAGTACATGGAAATCTCAACCGTTGAAATGCCAAGCGGCAGTGTTGATGTTTATGTGGGTTCAACACCGATCGTTATGAACGGTGAAGCTGAGCATATCGAAATGACCTACGAACAACAAGACGGCGTCTCAACGCCTGTTCTCAAAGTAGGTGATGATAAAGATATTCTGCAAATCCAGGGTGGGCAGCTCGGTGCATTAATCGAATATCGAACTGTCGATATTAACGAGCAAATAGCAACGCTTGATCAACTCACACATGAAATGATTTTTGAAGTTAACAAAATTCATTCACAGTCACAAGGCCTTGAAGGTTTCTCAACTATCACAGGTACTTACAACGTGGACGATACATCTGCTGCCCTCAATAGCCCCGAAGCAAATATGGATTTCGTGCCAGAACATGGCAGCTTCAAAATCCATGTTAAAGACAAAACCACTGGCCAAATGACTTCAACCACCATCAATATCGATCTTGATGGTATCGGCGGTAACGACACTTCACTCGATAGTCTCGCTGTAGAACTTAATGCTATCAATGGTATCAACGCTTCAATTACAGCTGATGGCAAACTGCAACTCGATACAAACGGCAGCAACTTGGAAATGTCTTTCAGTGACGATACAAGTGGCGCACTCGCAGCTTTAGGTATCAACACATTCTTCAGTGGGCATGGTTCAAGTAACATTGAACTCAATGAAGTTATCGCTAAAAACCCAGACTTCATAGCTGCAGGGCAGGGCCATACCCCTGGCGACAACAGCACCGCGCTCGCACTCGATGCGCTGCGTGATCAAAGCCTTGATGGTCTCAATGGTGCAAGCATTATGGAATTCTGGACCGATCATGTTCAGGATCTCGCAGTCAAAATTTCGCAAGCAAGCAGTTCCGCTGACGCCAGTCAAACTGTTCTGAATAGTTTGCAAGCACAGCAGCAATCACTCTCAGGTGTGAATGTTGATGAAGAAACGATCAACCTTATGCAATACCAGCAAGCATACAACGCTTCCGCACGCTTTATCAGCACCATCCAGGATTTAATGGAAACGCTGCTACAAATCGCTTGAGTTTATTTAACGTTTAAGGATCTGAATTATGAGCTCAATTATTGGCCGCACAACGATGGGACTTAGCGCTAACACGCTAAACTATAATCTCAACAAAACACAAGTTGAGATGTTCAAGTTGCAGCAGCAAATTGACACCGGCAAAAAATATGCCAATCCATCTGACGGTGCTAGCTCAGCTTCAGCAATCCTACAGCTTAATATGCAGCTGCAAGCTCGTGATCAATGGGACTTGAATCTCCTTGAATCACAGGCAGTTCTAAGCAACGTCGACAATGCACTTGCAAGTGTGACCACGACCTTAAACGAATCAGTTAGTATCGCTTCATCTCAAATTGGTGCAGGCGCAACAGCGGATACACGTAAAGATCAAGCCCTGATCATTGATGCGCAAATTGATTCACTTCTGAATATTGCAAATCAACAATACAACGGCGTTTCACTTTTTGGCGGCAATAACGGTGCTTCCGATGGTGGTCTTGTCTTTGAAGAATTTATGGGTGGTATAAGATACACCGGTGGTTCAGGCAATCTCGAAACAAACTATGGCGGCGTCGCAAACCAAGAATTTACCTCCAATGGGCTCGATGCATTCGGTGCTCTCGAAGCAGCTGTCGAATCAACTGTAGATTTGAAGATTCAAGCAACTGATCAAACAAAACTATCTGACCTAGATGGCGCAAACAATCTCGGCATCAGTTCTGGCAGCATCATCGTCAATGTTAACGGCACAGATGTCAGTGTTGATCTCACATCAGCCGAAACAATGGGCGATGTTGTCACACGTGTGAATGCCGCAATTGATGCAACTGCTCCTGGTGCTGGTAGTCTTTCAATTGCAAATGAAGGCTTCGAACTTAATGCTGCTGCTGGCAACACAATTAAAATCGGTGAATCCGGCGGCGGTCGCACAGCCAGCGATCTTGGTATCGAAATGACTGCAACCTCAGGTACCACAGCAACCGGCGCGACTGTCAATCCACGTATGACAACTCAAACCCCAATCTCAGCCTTCGGTTCATCTGTCGATTTCACCAGTGGTCTCAAAGTTACTCAAGGTGATATCACGAAAGTCATTGATTTCAGTTCTTGCCAGAACGTCGAAGATATGATCAATGCCGTTGATGCAGCTGACATGGGTATCCGCTTGGAAATCAATGAAGACGGTACAGGCTTCAATATGATCACTGAAGTCAGCGGTCTCAGAATGTCTGTTGGTGAAAACGGTGGCACAACCGCACACGATCTCGGCATTAGTACACTTGGTGATTCAACCAAGCTCGAAACATTCCGTGAAGGTCTCGGCGTCGAAACTGTTGAAGGCAAGTCCGATTTCCGTGTGACCCTCCACGATGGCACTACTTTTGAAGTCGATGTCACAGGGACAGACACCGTAGAAGACGTCATCAACCGCATTAACGATGCTGCAACCACTGCAGGCGTAGCGGTTGGTACTGATTTTACTGTTGGTTATGCCTCAGACGGTACCGGCCTCACTTTCGCCGATAACACTGTTGGCACGGAAGATTTTAAGATCCAAAATGTGAATGAATCACATGCTGCGGAACATTTGGGGATCGCTCATAACGCCGGACCAAGCAACACATTTACCAGCGAAGACAACGCTAAAGTCGTCGTCGACAGTGTTTTTACAAATTTAATGGATTTATCCACGGCTTTGTACACAAATGACGAGTCTGGCATCGTTTTTGCTGGAGATAAATTAGAGCAGAGAAATCAGGAAGTGATTCTCGCTCGAGGTGCTGTCGGAGTTGACGCACAACAAGTTGAACTGCAGATTGAACGCTCAGAAGATCTCAGATTAGCCGAAAAATCAATGCTTTCGGCCATCGAAGACACGAATTCCACTGAAGCGATCACTAAATTCCAAATGATGCAGGTTCAACTTCAAGCTACTTTGCAACTTGGTGCGCAAAGTATGCAAACAACCTTGATGGATTTCTTGCGCTAGATGGCGCAATTACTGCGCAGCGTTGTGTATCGTACGGCCCGATACCGTTCGCTGCAGAAGGCAGGATGCCTTCAAGCTCGTTGGAGTAACGAGTTGATGATTCCAGGATGGATGGCCGCTATGAAGGTTAATGATCATGATGATCAATACCTCACGTTTCGGTGAAATGGAAGTCGATGACAACCGCGTCATCACTTTCGAAAAAGGTTTGCTCGGCTTTCCCAAATACAGGCACTATGTCCTGATTGAGGCCGGACAGGACAGCTTCTTTTGGTGGCTTCAGTCTATCGAATTGCCCGAACTCGCATTCGTCGTGACTGACCCCAGCCTCTTTGTTCCTACCTATCGCGTCCCGCTTCGGGAAGAACAGATGCGCGATATGGGCATGGAATCTGTCGATGACGCTCAAGTCTTTGTCATCGTCAACAAACGCGATAATGTCCTCACTGGCAACCTTCAAGGACCACTCGTCATCAATGTTAGTCAGCGTACAGGTGAACAACTCGTCCTCAGTGACAGGCGTTTTACCACACGCGTACCTCTGATCGAGATCGGTTCGAATCTGCAAAAAGCAGCCTCGGCCTAATATTGCTCAGGACTGTCGTTACGCTTGATGATGTTCGTTGTTACGAGTGATCCACACTCAGGCTATTTTGTTCAGCCTCAACATCATCTAGTTCATATAAGTGTTAACGGGACCCGGACGCAGGGATGCGATCGGGGAAAACATTCGGCCCAAGGAAGGAGCCCGACACCATGCTGGTGCTTTCCCGTCAACGCGACGAAACGATCATGATTGGTGATGAAATTGAAATCACCGTCGTAGATATTCGAGGGGATAAAGTCCGACTAGGCATCAACGCACCACGTCAAGTGCAAGTTCACCGTAAAGAAGTGTACGAAGCAATTAAACGTGAGAACGCTGAAGCCGCTCGAGTACAGGTCGAAGATCTAAACGTCGCAGACAAAAATCTGTGTGGAAGAATTAGTAAACTCGCCACACATCGTCATAACAGGAACGGTTAACTTCAATGGAAAGGGCATAAAAATGCCCAACTCGAATCTCTTATTCATATAGCTCTTATGTGTTTCATGGAAGAAGCAGCTGAGATTCGAGCCTAAACCACAGCTTAAAAGCTGAAATCGAGTAGGAACTCGATTGGACAATCAAGGAGGATTGTCAATGTCCAGAATTAACACAAACGTTTCATCTCTGGTCGCTCAAAATAGTTTAGCGAAAACCAATAAAGACCTCGAAACTAGCCTCGAGCGTCTTAGCACCGGACTGCGTATAAACCGCGGTGCTGATGACCCGGCTGGCCTTATCGTTTCAGAACAATTACGTGCTGAAATGGAAGGTACATCTCAGGCTATCGAAAACATTGAACGTGCTTCAAACGTCATCGCTACCGCTGAAGCCGCTCTTAACGAAGTCAATACACTTCTACTTTCGATGAAGAGTCTCGTTCTTGAATCCGCCAACACTGGTGCATTCAGTAAAGAAGAAATCGAAGCTAATCAGCTTCAGATTGACTCAGCCATCGAATCCATTACACGTATTGCAAACACCACGAGCTTCGCAGGACTTAACCTCCTCAACGGCTCACTTGACTACATCACTGATGGCGTCCAAGGTTCGCAAATCACTGACCTGACAGTTCAAAATGTCAGCTTCGGTACAAACGATAACATGCCTGTTACCGTTGAAGTACTTAACTCAGCTGAAAACGCGAACCTCTTCATCTCTGCTGTCGGTGATACCGCAATCACTGGTGGCTCCGCCATTCAATCTTCGATTTCATTCGAAATCATGGGTAACAACGGCGTTGAAGTCTTCGAATTTGCTTCAGGCACAGCAACTTCCGCTGTCGTCTTCGCAATCAACTCAACAAAAGATTCAACTGGCGTCTCAGCAAACCTCATCGATACCTCTGGCATCCAACTTTCATCAATGGAATTTGGGACCGACTCATTCGTCTCTGTCAGAAGACTCGATGGCGATGCTAATAGTACTTTTGAGACTGTCAGCGAACTCTACTCAGTTGTCTCAGGCCCAACGACTAACACGATTGTTCGTGACCCGGCACTCGTCGGAACATCTGTTGTCACGCAAAACCCTGACGGCAGTACCACAACCGTTGACTATACTGAAACAGCACCTCCCGGTGCTAACATGGAAGAAATCACCACCACCACCAGAGGCGGCCACCCCGTCGAACGTGATGAAGGTGCTGACGTTCTCGCACTTATTAACGGTAACCTCGCCGTGGGTAATGGCCTTGAAGTCTCACTTCGCACCCAAGCACTCAACCTTGAATTAACTCTCGACGCTGATGCTGCACAGAAGACAAACACGCCATACACATTCAACATCACCGGCGGGGGTGCAACCTTCCAGATCGGTCCTGATGTGAACTCTCAGCAGCAAGTTAGCCTCGGCATCCAATCCGTCGCTGCTTCTAACCTCGGCAATACAGAGCTTGGGTTCCTCTCTGATATGAAGTCAGGCGGCTCCGCTTCACTCGTATCAGGTTCAAACCCAGCTGAGCAAGCTGCAAATGCCGACGCGATCCTCGACTCAGCAATCGCTGAAGTCACAGAACTGCGTGGTACTCTCGGTGCTTTCGAGAAGAATACACTCAACACAACACTCGCTTCACAGCAAGTTGCCCTCGAAAACCTCACGTCCTCTGAATCACAAATCCGTGATGCAGATTTCGCGAAGGAAACCGCATCCATGACGCGTGCCCAGGTTCTCCAACAGGCAGGCCAAAGCACACTCAGCATCGCCAATAACTCAGCTCAACAGGTACTCGCACTGCTTCAGCAGTAAGCCAATCGGATCGTCTAATACACTCTTAGACATCCGCAAAATCACAACAAACAAAAGACCCGAAGCGTCAGCATCGGGTCTTTTATATCTATAAAATAAGTACTTTTATCGTTGAGGCTTTTTCTTAGCCTGTAACTCAAACTCAGTGTGATCCGCATCAATCGTAATAATGTTTCGGTCAGGCGTATAGCTCGAACTTGTTCCTCCATCAGCACCTGTTAGATAAACCGTATCAGGTGTGTCATATCCATTGCCAAAATAAACATAATACTTACCCGGTGCGACACCCTTAATTTCAAACTCACCTTTATCATTCGTCACAATCTCATCAGGATTATCACGATACTTATCATCTTGATTCCAAACAGCAATTAAACGAATCTCAGCGCCAACCGCCAAAGCATCACTCCCCACAACTTTTACATTCCCCTTAAAAGTAAGTCCTTTTTCCAGCTTCACCACCACAGGCTTACCATCAAACGGCACATCGACTTCCTTACTCATGTATCCACCAAATGCATCAACATGCACACGATAATTCGCAACCTCAGGATTCACATACCTGAACAAAAACGTGCCATCACGTTCCGTCTTATCTGAAGGGTTACTATAACTCCAACCGGAACCATTCCTATGTTTATATGATCCATTAAGCGATAAAGGCACCCCAGCCATCGGCTCTCCATGTTCATCAACCACAAGTGCATGCACATCTTCCCCTTCAATAAACTGTAACTGAATATTCTGGATCGGGTTCTCTTCCGTTAACTCAAACTCTTCACTAACTGTCTTTGCCTGACTACTACCACGTGAATCACTGACTTTCACACGATATGTCCCACCAAGTGGAAGCGGCCCAATCCTGAACTTCCCATACTCACCTTCATGACAAGCTGAATTAACATACTCATAATTTTTCGGATACGTGTTCTCAAGATCTTTCGATTTCTCAATCGTCATAATCGAAACGTAATAGCTTTTACTCGGCTCACCATTCACGTCATTAATAATCCCATAAATTTCTCCCCCCGGCTTCAACTCAACCTCATGCTCATAAACATCCGTACTACCTTTAATCTCAGTTCCGTTAAAAATTTCATAGAACCAATACCCAACCAACTCGCCAGGCTCAATCTTAAATTTACCATTCCCATCACGACCCATCGGAACATTAAACTTCACTTTCCCATCAACAACATCAATCAAACCTTGATGCTTATCGACGTAGTTAAAATATCCTTTATCTGGGCTTAAAACATGCACGCGAATCTTACCTTCAGGCATCGGCCAACCTTCAGGCTGCTTCAGCGTCACCACAACTTCACGTTTTGGTATCTCAAGCTTCTTCCCTGCATTAATAACAAGGTCATCGCGTGATTCCACAACATATTCATCCCATCTCGCATTCCCCGCATTGATTACCACATCCCCCTGTAAAATCGGTGGAGTCCTAAATCTCCCCACACCATCTTCATCAACTTCAACCACAACTTCTTCATCATGCCAATGCGAGTACGATTCACTAACAATATGAATTTTATTGACCAGCTTAATAACAGGTTCATCCTGCTTATTACGCTTTAGTGTTTTTAAATCTCCCGTTATTTTACCAGACAGAATTATCTCATCTCCAAGTTCAATCACACCCAAATCCTGCCCCGCATGAATTTCTTCTATCTGTCTATACTCATAACCCTCAGCATCAATCACGATCGCGTAATCAAAACCAATGGCGAACTGATCAAAAACGAACATGCCATTTTCATCCGATTCGCAAGACATCATATACCTTCGTTCGCCTTCATCTCGCCAGTCGTCAATCCCTTTCTTATCACGGTACACCACCCATACCTTTGCGCCACTGATACTCTCACCAGTCTCTTTATCCAGCAACATTCCGCGCGTAATTTTCGCTCTAGGAATTACAACATTCGTTACACCCTCATCCGCAATCGTCACCTTAATTTCTTCATCCGCATACCCCGGCCAGTCTATATCCAAAAACAACTGTATCTCACCTTCCGGCACATGTTGCAATTCAATCGTCCCATCTTCCTCAATATAAAGATCAAGCCGATCACTCGACGTATACTCCTCAGGCTTGCGATAATAACCCCTTAGTTCCCGACCTTTTAAGACAACACCATGATCATCAACAAATCGTAGCGTACCCGTACGCCCTCGTTTCATGACAACATCAATCGGGTCCATCACCTGATTCGGCTTCGAATACACCGGACCCACCCACGTCGGCGCATAATCCGATACATCAACAACAAACGTCGTATAACCTGAATGATATTTCTGGCGTAATACCTGATCTTCTACATCCCGGCTATACGCTCCTGTACCAATCGAGCCACCTTGATATTTAATCCGAACATTCGCAGACACATCGCGGCTCTTAATTTCTTCACCATCTTCACTAACGAGATTCAATGTCCACGAAGCCCGATTCTCTTCATCATCATTCCATCGTTCTTCACCACGTGAAACCATATGATCTGCTGTTAATGCGACCATCTTCTCCTGTCGTTCTTCAGGCGTCATCAGCTTCACCGCAACCTCGACCGCTTCATTCATACTTAAGCTTGCAACAACCAAACCCACCCCGCACAGTAACAAAATCCCTATAAAAGCCTTTGTACTCACCTTTCCGCTCATCGAATGGCTTGGCCTTACTAACCGACTCACACGCTCCTTTAACCCATCACCATCACCGCCATCTAACCCTTGAATAGTAGGCGAAATTGAGGGCCCATTCAGCAACATTCTTGCCGACTCAATCAGCGTTTGTGCGACCGTCTCTTCACCGCCATCGCCAATTCCGCCGCATAAACGTGCTGCCGCCAAATCACAACACGCTTCACGTTCCGCGCGTATACGACTACTTACCCACCAAACAGCAGGATTAAAGAACAAACACGCTTCAATCACCATCTGCACAAGATTAATCAGATAATCCCATCGCCTGACATGTGCTAATTCATGGGCCACAATCACCCGCATCTGTTCCGCGCTCACTCCCATCATCATTGCAGGCGGAAGTAATAGCACCGCACTACTAATACCAACAATTGCAGGACTATTTACACCTTCACTAACGCGCACCACAACCCTGCGACCAATCCGCATCACGCCACGCAACTCATTAACCGTCTTAACCCACCGTTCGTCATCACACGTTTTCGCATCCCTAATCATCCGCTGCACACCCAGCGTCCCACGCACACCCCTGCCAAGCATAATCAAAACACCAATCACCCAAACCCCAACTGCAGCATCCGTCCAGAGCTGTTTACCCCATCCCTTATCAAGTTTCGCAGGTTCAATCACACTTTTTAGTTTTTGATCCAATACTTTTGCGTTACCAATAACACCTGTATTAACAGCATTACTTAAAGGCGACAGCTGCCCGGAAGATGTTTGGTTAATAGGTTTTGCATGATTGGTACCAGTTGTGTGTCCCGAATGACTTTGCCCAGAAGCCCGTAATGGAGATTGATTACTGCGAACTGAATTTACTGGTCTTGAAGTATATTTTGAGTCGGCTGTATTTTTTGCAGCAACAGTAGCCGCATTGTTTTGAACGCGATCTGTGTGATTTGCAAATGCTTTTGCGTCATGACTTTGAAACAGAATCACCCCGGCCGTGAGTATGCAGATGACAATAAAACCTAAACCTGCAAGCAACACGCGATAACGTAATTCCGCTTTATTTTTAGGAGTAAAACGCAAAAATGCAGCGAAGCTTATCGCGATCACACCTGCGATCCAGAAGCTGTGCAGCAGTGTTCCCGCGATCACGTTTCGCAAAATATCCCAGTTTTCGTTTAGCCACGACATGCTCAAACCTCTCGGAAATTGATTTTGTTTAGCATTTGATAATTAGTAGATCAGATCAAATCGAAGTGATGTAAGTCTTATTTTTTCTTGGTTTTACGTGTGGATTTGATCCATGCTTCCATCTCATCTAACTCATCATTAGATACATCATTGGCGTTCATAAGTTGCATAGCTGCTTCGAATGATGAGCCGCCGAAAACCTTTTGTACTAAGCCTTTAAGACGCGGGCCCATGATTTGACGACGTGTGACTTTCGCGTGATATACGTATGCCAACTTTTTGCGTTGCCCAGTGAGATCGATAAGCCCTTTTTTTTGCATGACTTGCATTACGCTGAGAACGGAGGTGTAAGCGCGATCTTTGCCGTCGTCGAGGTGTTCGAGTACTTCACGCGCGGTGCACTTGCCGTGATCCCAGAAAATGCTGAGGATTTGCAATTCGAATTCTGAGGGTTCACTGATTGGGGTTTTCTTTTTGCGAGGGGGCATTGTTCGTCCTTGGGTTTAAATGATTTATTATTAAATGCTTAACGTGAATTAGGTGTGTTTGTGTTTGCGAGGCTTGGTGTGATTGAGGTGTGAGGGTGCGAAAATGTGCGCGTCCCTATTATTGATATTGATGCGGCTTTGTGTGATGTTAAACCTACTGTGTTTACCGTAGATACTGTAGCTACAGTATCTACTGTGTCAACAGTAGATAGAGGCGGGCGCATGAAAAACACCCAGCGGTGCTGGGTGTGAGTTGGTGGGATTCTATTAACTATTGGGCGTACGAGCCCAGAATAGGCGAAAATGCCTACATTTGGCGATTTTCGACTCCCGTGTCATTTTTCCCTGCCACATTGAAAAGTCACGGGTGAGTTTGGGATTTTGTTGCAAAAATTGTGTTTTGTCTGCGGCAAAAAACGGTTGATGATCAATGCATTTTGCGCGCATAAAAGTGCATGTTTAGCTCGGGGTGGTCTATTGAGAGGGTGTTATGAGGAGGCCGGTGGATAGGTGGGTGAGATGTTAATTGGTGGGGCTTGCGAGGTGGAGTTGGATGTCTGAAGCGGTGCTTATGATTGGCGCAGAATATGCGCGTAGATGGGGCGCGGGGTTGGCGGAGGAGGGTGGTAAGTGGTTATTTGGTTGATGGTTGTGGTTGGGGGGGATGGGGGAGGTTGAGGAAGTTGGCGATCATGGATGGGCCTTCCTGTGTGAGGAAGGATTCAGGGTGGAATTGAACGCCTTCAAGTGGGGCGGGGCCGAAGACACCTTCTTTGGCGCGAAGGCCCATGATTTCGCCTTCATCGGTCCATGCAGAGATCTCGAAACGGTCGTTGTCGAAGGAGTCGCGGTTGATGACGAGTGAGTGGTAACGTGTTGCTGTGGAAGGATTTGCGAGGCCTGCGAAGACACCCTTGTTGTCGTGATGGATGGGTGAAGTTTTGCCATGCATGATACGGTCGTTGCGTTCGACGATCATGCCGTAGGCCTGGCCGATGGATTGATGGCCTAAACATATACCTAGCAAAGGTTTGCGTCCTGCGAAGGCTTTGATGATATAGATGGAGATGCCCGCTTCGGTGGGGGTGCAGGGGCCTGGTGAGACGATGACGTGATCAGGGTTAAGCTGTAAAGCTTGTTCCACGGTGATCTTATCGTTGCGGTGAACCTGCAGGTCGATAGTAGGATCGAGCTCGCCGATGCGTTGCACGATGTTGTAAGTAAAGCTGTCGTAGTTATCGATCATCAAAATCATGGAGGTAGTTTACGTTGAAATTGAGAGTCAATCTAGCGCATGCGTCAGGTTTGTGCGCACAAACCTGATGCAATTTTGCGTGTTTGCGCGCACGAATTTTTCAAAATGGGGTTTTCACGTAGACAAGAATCGCGCGCTTTGGTTCAAAACGGTGAAGAAACGGTGCGGAATGGTTAGAAAATGGTCAGAAATGGAAGGCTGGCGAAGTGAAAAATAAGGAGTTATGCGCGTTCGAAACATTTTGTGCGCGCTTTTTGATGGTGAAGTGTGTAATTTGGTGGTGACGTACTGTGTGGGCAGTAGGTGTGCGTGAGATTGGTTTTGATCGGGAAGGTTATGATGAAAGCGGATAAGCATGTTGCGATTATTCATGAGCTTTTGATATTCGAGCATGAGTGTGATTATGCGGCGATTTGGTTGGTGCCTGATTACTATAACGATGACCTTGAGGGGGAGAGGTATATATCAGATCCTAAGGCAAAGCGGATCATTGATAAGTTGCCAACGCAGGAAGCTTTTGAGGTGTGTGATCGCATGAAGGATGTTTTTGAATCGATGGGTATTTCGTGTGAGATTGTTGGTGAATCGGATATTTAATTGTGAAGTGATGTGTTACTGAACAAGCGTAGTATGAGCTCGTTGATTTGGTAATTATTAATGCAAGTGACTTGTCGGGAGCATGGATGATGTCGAAGTGGGTGTATGTAATCGCAGCAGTTGGTGAAGATATGCGAAAGAGTTTTGAAAGTATCGATGAAAGTAATGGGGTAGCGAAGCGAACTGCTTTTGTATTTGAAGAATTAATTCAAATGAATGGTGGCGATTCATTTTCTTACTTTGCTAGTTTCATGGATGGTTGGGCACGGACACATGATGATGAGTTGTTTTGGAATGAGGATGCGGATGATGATGAGATGGGAACATTATGGGAAGAATTTGTTCGAGATGATATTTTGATCGTGAATGACACAAAAGATTTAAATCGTATTGATCGGTTGGTTAAGAGCGTTATGTATCGTGAATTGGATTCGATGAATGCATATGCGATTAAGATGTTTTGTCGTGCAATATGTGACTCGATTCAATTTGCATTGAAGTGTAAAGCAAGCTTGGTTGTATCGTGTCAGTGTGTTGGTCGAACTAAAAGTGATGAAGAGTATTAAAGATGCATTTACGTGTATGCTTTAATTGAGTTTGCTTGAGAAGGCAATAAAGAACGAGATTTTTGTTTTGTCTTTGCTTTGAGCGAGGATGGCACAGCCTCGGATAATATTGTTATGTGTGGTTTTAATATCAACAGTCATTGATTGATAGTGATCAGCATGTTCGTTGTTCCAATCGGTAAATTGGATGTATTTTTCTTCTTGTGAAAAATGACTAAGTCTTGCGATATTAGATAGATTGGTTTGTTGTGATGCAAAATCAAAATCTTGTGGGAGAAATTTTTGTATGCAATCACTGATGTTAATTTCATATGTATGAGGTTTGAGGGTGTTTGAATTAAGGAGATTATCGTTATTCCATTCGTAACTTCGTATGAATTTTTGGGTGGTTGTGTCTGTTGATGAACCGCTGTAGTTGCCTTGGAGACCTAATGGCTTTTTTGTGCCTGGATAAAAGTCTCTAAATGAAATGTCATTGCAATGATTGATGAAGCTTCTCCAATCTTGCATGAAAGTATCATTATGGTTGGTGTGTTTGTTGAGTGAAATGAATGTGATTGTGAGTAATGCGATTAAGACGATATATAGTAGGGGGTTGGTGAAGGGAGATTTGATAGTGATGTTTTTCATCCTGATTTTGCCCTTGGGATTTAGATGGTTTTAGAATAAAGTTGTTTTCATGATATGTCTAGGATTTGTCTACGATTGATGAAGGTAGATGTGGGTTGATGAAGAATCGTTTATATTTACTGGTGATTTTGTTAACATCGTTGATATTGATTGGCGTGGGGGTGGTTCAGTTGAAGCGTGAAGCAAGGCGTGGAGAGATGGAGCGGCAACGTGTGTTACATGAGCGAGTTTATCGTGAGGTTGTAGTGCGTGAAGATTGGGAGACGATTGTTGATGGGTATGGTGATGTGGAAGTGGGGATGAGTGAAGATGAGGTTGAGGGGATATTGGGGGAGCCAGATCAGGTGCATGAATTGTATGAGCCGGTGGTAAAGAAGGCGAAGGTGATTGGAGAGAGTTGGTTTTATATGAAGTGGCCTCGTGAAGAGGGGAGGGGGGACGTTGAAGTGGTGGTGCGATTTGATTTGGATGGGAAGGTGATGAAGGTGGATGCGTGGGGGATAGGAGAGTAATCGATTGGTGTGAGATTAATGAAAGAAAAAGCTGCCTTTTGAGGGGCAGCTTTGTTTGTTATTGTTTGTTTTGTTTTTGGTAGTTGAGTTCAAGATCGCGAACGCGTTTTAGGAAGTGATCGTCGGGGATGGTTGGATCAATGTCCCATTTCATGTTTGTTTTGGGTATATGTTTTTGTAGGTCGAGTTTGATGTCGGCGAATTGTGGATTGTTTGCGAGGTTGTACCATTCGTCGTTGTCGGCGTTGTGGTTGTAGAGTTCTTCGGAGCCGTCGGCGTAACGGATGTAGCGATATTGTTGAGTGCGGATGGCGTGATTGTTACGGCCATAGGTTGTGATGGCGGGGTGATTCCAGTTGGGGTTGAATGGGTCTTTGATGAGTGGCGTGAGAGAAAAGCCTTCATTTTGAGGGTTTTTAGGAAGATTGCAGAGTTCGAGGATGGTTGGATAGATGTCGAGCATTTCAACGGGTTTGTTGCAACGTTGGCCTTGGGTTTGGTTGGGGAGTTTGATGATGAGCGGTGCGCGAGTTGAGCGTTCCCAGATAGAGTGTTTTGCGAATCGGTTTTTTTCGCCGAGATGGTAGCCGTGATCGGACCAGAGGATGACGATGGTGTTGTTGGCGTATGGTGAGTTTTCGAGTGCATCAAGGACCTTGCCTACATAATGATCGACGAAGGATGTTGAGGCGAGATAGGCTTGGAGGATGTTTTTCCATTCGTTGTTTTCGATGGCCCAATCGGTGGTAGGCATGACGGGTACTTCGGCGATGATGCGAGACGTTTCGGGTACATCGTCCTGGTCGCCTGGGAGATAGCGTGGGACTTGGATGGATTCGAGTGGGTGAAGATCAAACCACTTTTGAGGGACGTGCCACGGGACGTGTGGTCGGAGGAAACCAACTGAGAGGAAGAATGGTTTGTCGTAATCTTGATTTAGTTTTTCGATGGCCCATTTGGCGGAGCGGTAGTCGGGCATTTGCTCGTCGCGTTCGGGGAAGGGGCCCCAGTCGGTGCTTGTGCCTTTGCGATTCCATTTGAGACGTTGAGGAGGTTTTGGGCCGAAGCCTTGCTCGCGTCCGCCTGAGATGTCGAGGAGTCCGTCGGGTGCATGTTTGTGAAAAATTTTGCCTATGCCGAGGGTTAGGTAGCCGTGGTCTTTGAGGTATTGGTGTAGTAGTGTGCTTGATTGTGTGATAGGGTTGAGGGTTTGAATGTCGTTGTCTTCGATTTGGGCGTAGATGCCTGAGGTTGAGGGGCGCAGGCCTGTCATGATGGAGGCGCGTGATGGGCCTGAGATTGGTGCTTGGCAGTGTGCGCTGAGGAAGAGAGTGCCTTGTGAAGCGAGGCGGTCAATGTTTGGTGTATTAGCGTTGGGATGACCTTGCATGCAACCGATCATGTCGTTGAGATCGTCGATGCTGATCATGAGGACGTTTGGTTTTGTGGGTTGTGTGTCTGCAGCGTAAGAGAGAGTTGTGGGTAGCGTTGCGCAAGTGAGTGAAAGAAGTGAGTTGGCTAACAGTTGATTAGATTTCATGAAGAGTCTCGCTATATAGGCTAAAAGTATTAATACATCTAGTTTATATAGGAGGATGTGAAATCACAATGAGAGGTATAAAAGACACAAAAGCAAGCATGTAGATGCTCGCTTTTGTGGTCAATATGGAGGTATGTTGTAGAAAACAGCTTGAATTTAAGTAAATTTGTTGTGTTATAGTGTTTTATGTAATTTGAAAAGTTGCGCGTTGAAATTTGCGTTTACGTTTTAGAAATATGAGTGCCGGTGCGCCTAATAGAAGGATAGATGCTGGCTCAGGGATTGGGCGTGCTGAGATGCGTATGGTTGGATCATCAAAGAAAACCATAAGGGACTCGAGTTTATTGGGATCGTAGCCGATGGGTGCGATATCGATGCCGACACCGAAGAAGATCTCGTTGCCGGAGAAGTCGGGGTGAGCATTGGGGATGATGACGTTTGGGCCGATGCCGATGAAGTCGTTTTGTGTGAGTGGGGACGAGACACGTAATGTGGTGTCATCGTCGGTGGCGTATGTGTCGATGTTGTGGAAGTAGAGTTGGTTATCTTGGAGCGCAAAGATACGTGCTTGTGCGAAGCCTTTGAGTTGGCCGATGGCGAAGGCTGGGATTGTGATGAGTGAGGCAGTGAGGTTTGAGATTGCGCCTTCGGTTTGTGGGTTGTATTTGAATGCTGCTGGAAAGATTGGTTGTGAGGTGCTGATGGTGACGTTGCTGTTCATGAGGATGTTGAACTCTTGGAGCATTACGTTACCGTCGCCGAGGAAGATCGGTGTGCTGGTGACGTTGTGTGTGCTTCCGGGGGCAGGGATGGAGCTGTGGATTGGTGGGCCGAAGGAATAGTTGTTGAATTCCTCTTCGACGAGCACTGTGTCGGCAAAGAGGTTTGTGGTCATGAGTGCACAAGTTGCGATTGCGGATAGATGAAATAGTGATTTTGATACTTTGAAAACAGGCATTTGAGCCCTCCTAATTGTGTGTAGAGATTGATCGGTTTTGGTTTAATCAGTGTTTGCGGCGAAGGAGTAGTAGAGCTGGTGCGCCGAGTAGGAGCATGGAAGCTGGTTCTGGGATTGGTGTTGAACTGATGCGGATTGAGGCGTTGTCGAGGCCGAAAGAGTAGATGTAGTCGATGTTGTTTTGAAGGAGGCCGTCGAGGACACGGTATGTGAAGCCGAATTGTATTTCTGAGCCAGAAAAATCAGGGTGTGAAGCAGGGTCAGAGAAGCCCAAACCTACTTCGAAGAAGTTTGATTCTTGGATGTTTGTGGATGTTTGAATTGCGAGTGGGTCGTCGAGGTTGATGATATTGCCAAGGTTTGTGTAGTACATTCTGTCATCTTGTTTGATGAGTAAGTTTGCATAACGATGATTGAGTTGGCCGGGGTTGACGCTTGTGTTGTTGAATGTTTTGATTGAGGCAGAGAGATGTTCGATTGAGCCTTGGGTTTGAGGGTCGTAGACGAAATCGTTGACCCAGATTGGACGAAGGACTGTGTTTGTTTGGCCTGCGGCTTTTTTGATGGTGAAAGATTGGGTGATCATGCCGCCATGTTCGAATGAGAAGACAGGTGTTACATTGGCAGTGTATTTAGTACCGGGGAAAATTTTGTTGAAGGTCAGTGTGTCGTTGATTGTTATGTCGTCCGCATTGAATTCGGACTCGGAGTAAAACGCATCTGCGTATGTGGTTGAGCTTATGAATGTTAATGATGCTGCGATCAGTGCACATTTGGTGGTTTTGTTGTTAAACATTTATATACCTTTCTCTCTTGGATTTTGTTTGCTGTTTTTATGGTTATTTTTTTTGGAAATTTTTGGTTGTTATTAACGCGTACGTTTTAGGAAGGCTAAGCAGCCGAGTGCAAGCAAGGAAATTGATGCGGGTTCGGGGATAGGTGCATTTTCAAAACGGATGAATGCTTCATCCAAGCCGACGAGGAGTGAAGTCTGTAATTTGGGATTGTCGATTTTGGGATCGACACTGATGCCGAAGCCGAACTGCATTTCACTGCCGGCAAAATCTGGTTTGGAAAATTCATCAAAGCTTACGCCAGTAAGACCAACCATGCTTTCCATTTTGATGTTTTGGCGTGTGAAAGTTGTTGACTCGATGTTTGGTGTGGTGAGTCCGAGGATTTTGGTGTAAATTTTATCGTCTTGCTTGATGAAGAAACGAGGTTTAATGAGCGCGTTGACTGGTGGGTTTTCGATGACCTTCAGGACTTTGATTGAGGCAGTAATTGCGTCGATTGGGCCTTTGGTTTGCGGGTCGTAGGTGAATGAATTGATGAAAATCGGTTGCGTGAAAGGGAGCGCATCGTCACTCATTGGTGTGGCGTCGAATTGCTGAAGAGCAAATTTACCAAAGCTATCATTGTTGAAAGATGTTGTTGTGACGTTGTAGCTTGAGTCTACTGGTGGATGATAGAACAGAAGGGTTGTGTCAGCGGTGTATGTGCCTTCATTAAAATCATCTTCTTGGAAAACGACTACGGCATATGATTTAATTGTAAGGAAAAATATAGAAAGTATTAAAACAAATAAAGTATGAGTCTTCAAAAGATTTCCTTTCATTTGAACGACCTGGATGGATATAAGAATCGCTGTGGCTACTATTAAACTTTAGGTAGCAATCGGAGCAGGTCTTGTGTTGTCATGACGTTGTTGATTTGTTTGGCAACCTTTTGCGTAGGAGTGATTGCGCAAACAAGGGGATTAATTCTGTTTTAGCAATAAACACAACCGCGTATTGACTGCGGCAGAATTAATCATCGGCGTGAATTATGTCATAAGAGGAGGGAAACACAACGTCTCAAATTTGAGAGGGGTGGATGATCGTAAAAAGTCAAAAATATCTTAATTTATAGGGTGAAGTAGATGATGGCTAGATGTGAGGGAGATGGTTGCCATCGCCGTATGTGAAGCGTTGTGTGAGTTCGATTCGGCCTGAGACGCTGAAGTGTTTGTAGATTTGTTTGATGTAAGTGCGGACGGTGTTTTCGGTGATACTTAAATGAAGTGCGATACGTTTTGGTGTGTAGCCTTCGAGGATGAGTGTGAAGATGGTTTGGAGGCGAGGGGGAAGTGGGGATTCGTTGCGGTGATCGTTGTTTGGGATATCGAAATGGTGTAGCCAGGCGACTTCGGAGATGAGAATGTGGAAGATGAGACAGTCGCGGTCATTGAAGGCTGGTTTTGATCTTGATCGGTGGACGCAGCAGCAGGAGTAGATTGAGTTTTCGAGGGAGGTTGGGTAGTTGGAGATGAGGGAGTCGCCGAGGTCGGTCTTTGAGAAGTATTTTGTGTAGCTTGTAGAACTTTCAAACGTGTCTTGAGAGACCAGGTAAGTGCGTTTACGTGTCCAGTGGTTTCTATCGGCTGCATTGTTTTTGATGATTGCGAGCGTGACTTCATCTTCATCATGTTCATAGTTTAATGAGGCGAAGGCGCTGAACATGTCTTCGGGCATGTTATGGAGGATGTCGTATGCGATGGGTGTTTCTGAAGATTGGAATCGCATGATATTCCAGAGCCAATAATCAGCTTCGAGCAGCTTGCAGAGGCCGTTCATGAGTGCGCGTTTTTTATCATTGAGATCACCTTTCATGATGGCGATTTTACTGAAGAGTTGAACGATGGATCGGACATCTTCTTGACTGAGTGAAGTTGACATTGTTGCAGGCGAGAATGTGTTCATTGGATTATGC
Source organism: Planctomycetota bacterium (assembly GCA_016350165.1). Lineage (GTDB taxonomy): Bacteria > Planctomycetota > Phycisphaerae > Phycisphaerales > Phycisphaeraceae > Poriferisphaera. The sequence continues at coordinate 3,717,015 of CP066225.1, forward strand.
TGTCATGATGCGAACAAATGTGTGTGAATGATTCGTACTTGTTTTGTAGGGTTTTGAGTTGTTGTTGTTGTTTTATTATTGGTCGTGCGTTTGGGGTATATGATTCCCGTCGCCGTGAGTGAAGCGTTTAGTGAGTTCGATGCGGCCTGAGACGTCGTAGTGTTTGTAGATTTGTCGGATGTAGGTGCGGACAGTATTTTCTGTGAGATTGAGGTTGTGTGCGATGCGTTTTGGTGTGAGCCCATCCATGAGTAAGGCGAAGACTGTTTGAAGTCGAGGTGCGAGTTGTGCGTGATGTGGATCTTCAGTGTTGGGGAGTTCCAGACGATGAAGCCAATCAATTTCGGATGTGAGGACGTGATAAATGAGACAATCACGATCGGTGAATCTTGGCTTTGTGTTGAGGCGGTGAACGCTGCCACCTGAGATGATGGCGGGGTCGGTATCGACAGGATATGCGGAGATGAGCGAGTCGCCGATGTTTGTTTGTGCGAGATATTTTGTGCATAGTTCAGATGCACTGAAGACTTCGTGTGGAACGAGATGTGTGCGTTTGCGTGTCCAGTGTATACCAGTTGCGGTGTTAAGGGCGATCTGCTGATTGAGTTCACTGTTGGGCAGTTCATAGTTGCCTGCGACGAAAGCGGTGAAGATGTCTTCGGGCATGTTGTGTAGGCAGGAATAGGCGTGTGGTGTTTCGTCGATTTCGAAGCTCATGACGTTCCAGATCCAGTAGTCGGCATCAATGAGATCACAGAGGCCGTCCATGAGCGCTCGCTTTTTGTCATTGACGCTACCTGCCATTGTGGAGAGGGTTCCGAGCAGGCGAACGATTGCACGAACGTCTTGGTGATGCAGTGATTCTGCAATTTGAACAGGCGATGTTGTAGTCATGCGGGGGATTGTAAATGAAAAGGCGTATGGCTGTGAATAGCTAGGATTTCATTTTTGGCAAGATTGGGTTAATTATTGGTCAGGATCTGAGATGCATCTGTGGTGTTGAATCGTGTGAAATGTAACAAAATTGTGAAAACGTGAAGTTGGGTAAGTTCGTTTGAATCAGGTTATGTGATTGAAATGAGTGATTTACTCTTGGTTAGCGAAAGAATAGCTGTATACTTTTATGTAAATTATCAGAACATTACAAAAAATATAATGAAATTTACATATAACTGAATTTGAAACTAATAGAATAGGGAGCGTATGACCATGGGCTTACAGAAAGGCGCGAGTTCGCTAGTTGCGTTGGCGATGGGCTTGAGTTGTTTAGGGCAGGCTGGTGCTGTGGCGAACTTCGATGAGTTGCCTTGGTTGCCTAAGTCGGAGAAGAAAGCGGTGGTTACGGATCGTGTGGTGATTGGTCAGGCGTGGGTTGGTCATCAGGTTGGGTTTTCATTGCTGACGGTTGGTGATGAGCAGTATGTTGGCTATTACAATAAGGATCGTCAGATGACGATTGCAAAGCGTGGGTTGGGCGAGGATAGTTTTAAGAAGAATGTGTTGCCTTCGATGATTAATGGGGCGCCGCCAATTAATACGAATGTGACGAGCACAATTATTGGTTGGGATAGCCATAACTATGTGACGATGGCAGCGGATGCTCAAGGGCGGTTGCATGTTTCGGGGAATATGCATAACAATCATTTGACGTATTTCCGCACGGATGTGGCTGGGGAACTGTCATCACTTGATCAGAAGTATTGGATGGTTGGTGCGAATGAAAATAAGGTAACGTATCCGAAGTTTATGGATGGGCCTGATGGGAAATTGGTGTTTGGTTATCGTGATGGGACGAGTGGTAGCGGAAATCAGATTTATAACATTTATGATCCGGGGCAGAATAAATGGTCGCGGTTGTTGGATGATCCACTAACGGATGGTCAGGGTCAGATGAATGCATATATTGGTGGGCCGGAGTTGGGGCCTGATGGGTATTATCATGTGTCGTGGGGATGGCGAAATACGTCAAATGTTGCGACGAATCATGATGTGTTTTATGCGAGAAGCGCAGACATGGTGAATTGGGAGAGTGCGAGTGGGGAGGTGTTGGATTTGCCGATGTATGCGTCGACGCAAGGAGCGCTAGTTGATCCTGTACCTACGTATAGTAGCAAGATGAATGGTGGTGGACGCATTGGTTACGATGGAGATAACAATGTGGTTTTGACTTACCACAAGAATGATGAAGATGGTAATACGCAGTTGTATGCAGCAAGGTACGAGGGGGATGAGTGGGATGTGATACAGCTGACGGATTGGGATTATCACTGGGATTTAAGTGGTTCAGGCACGATTTCTTATGATATTAGTGTTGAAGCTGCGAGTGTGTTTGATGATGGTTTGCTGCAGATACCTTATCGTCATAAAGCATATGGTTCGGGATTGTTGATCGTTGATAGTGAAACGTTTGAGGCAGTTGGGAAGCAAAAGAAGCCGATCACGATACCGACTGACTTATGGCCTGTGGAGAGTGAGTATCCAGGGATGAGGAGGCACTTCCTTGGAGATTCAGGTGATAGTGGCAATGAGGATGTGCGGTATGTATTGCGTTGGGAGACAATGGGTAAGAATAATGATCAGCCACGTGATGATTATCCAGTTGATGGAAGTGAGTTGGTTCTTTATGAAATTTCAGTGCCTGAGCCAACGATGATTGGTTTGATGATGGCTGGCGGGTTGTTGATATTACAAAGAAGAAAGCGTCATCTGAAGTAAAGAAGATGAAAAATACCTTGCCAGGAAACTGACAAGGTATTTTTTTGTCTATTTAGTGGTTAGATTTTAGGGAACAAGTTCGTTGATTTTGCCTGTATTAACATCAAAGATGAAGCCACGGATTGAAGTTGCTTCAGCGAGATAAGGATGTGCTTTGAGTTTGGCGACTTGTGTGCGTATGTTTTTACGTATGTTTGGGAATGCGTGGAATTGAGTAGGTACACAAGGGGCACACTGATATTTGTTTTTGAGTGAGTTGGTGAATGCGTTGGAATCAAACTTCGCGAGGGCGCAGTCGGTGTGTCCTATGACGAGGATCTCACGTACTTCCTTGCCTTCGACAGCGAGGATGAGTGAACGCAAGACGTCATCAGTGACGACATTGCCGGCATTACGAATGATATAGGCTTGGCCGGGTTTGAGGCCGAGGGCATCTTCAATCGGTATGCGACAGTCCATGCAGGTCAGGATAGCTGTTTGCATGGATGGTTCGATGACCTGAGAAGGTGGTAGGTGCTGGCGCGATTGTGCGTACTGCTTATTGTTTTGAAGCAGACGATCTGTAGATGTATCAGCTGCAGTGTTTTGCAGTTGAGAAGAGGTCGATTCGGTATTTAACAAATCACGAGGCATGCAAAGATTTTAGTGGGATTTCATCGACGAAACAATTTGAGTTAGGGTAGACAGGCAGATGAATTGGGATGTTATAGATGTATTTGTGTTTTGATCCCTGATAATAACATAAAAAGAGTCTTTTTATTTTGAATGGTTCTATATTATCAGGAGAGGCGGCACTGTTTTGTTGTGGAGAAGTTGTGATGGGTGAATTGTGGGTTGGGTGAAGTGATATGGCAAGGTGATCGTGATGAATAAGAAAAAGCTGAGGCGAGATAGCCTGAGCTTTAGTTGAGGTTTTTGGTTGAAATATCTATGCGATGATTAGAACCATGATTGTGAAGGCAGTGCCGAGAGCGGTCCAGATGATCGCTGTGCGGCGAAGAGCTTTGACTTGAATGGCTAGGACCACACCTGTCAAAAAGATAATGGTTGAAGCAATGACCGTTGCGATAGCGATCACTTCATGGAGTGGTGTAACTGCGAAATGAAAGTAGTTCAACTTGGAGAGGAAGGATGCGTGTTGGATGGTGAGAGTACCTGTGGTACGTCCAGTATTGAGTCGGAGGGATGCGCGGATGGATGAGTTACGCCAATTGAGTTCACCACGTCTTGTATAGGTGGAGCCGAGCATGTGGGAGATGCCGCGTGCATCGAGTTCATTTTCGATGATCGCGAGTTTGGCTGAATCGCTGTTGTCGATTTGTTGCGTGAATACGAGGTCATAGGTTTGTGGCTCAGTGCGTGAGCGAACGCCTGTGACGAGGAAGATGCCGGAGAGGAGGAATATGGCTGCAATGGGGAGGAAAAAAGATGCGATGATGGTGTGCAGCTTGAGCCAGAAGGGGCGTTTGGGTATGTGAGATTTTTTAGTTTGGCGAACTTTGGGCTTTGAATTTTGAGCTTGGGATTGCATGTTGTTCACTCCGCGCGAGATATAATTTGGCCTATTGTATTTCAACGGGTCTTCAGTGGAACGATAAAGAGACAAAATTGTTGCATGATTGGGCAAAGAAACTGCACTAGCCCCGCTTTTGCGTCGTGATTGTCATGTAAAATTCAATTCGAAGAGAATGGAAAGGAGTCAACGATGAAGAGCGATCGTGAAAAGTACTTTCCGGAACTGGATGAAGAAACGTATGAAAAATATGAGAAACGTGCAGAGGGATGGCAGTTTCGGTGCATGAAGTGTGGGCATCGCGCGCATTTTGGTAAGTATGGAGTTCGCAAGCATGCGATGAGTGTAGAGAAGCGAGTATTGGGGTGGTGCAAACGATGTAGATGGGTGAGGTGTTTGAAAGTGGATCGCTTCAAATAAGTAGGTACTTTAGGGAGTATTTGCGGCTGCACCAGCGAGGTACATATATGTAGCTTGGGTGAGGATATTGAGGAAGAAGGTTACAGCGAAAATGAGTTTTAGTTTTCGATGTTTCATCCAGAAACAAATAAAGCATGCGAGGCTGATGATGGTGGTTAGTGAGAAAGAGAGTGGAGCGAGCATGCGGTAATGCTGGATGTTAAAGTCTATAAGCAAGGGGCGATCGGTATCCATCTTGTAGAGGCTATACATTTCAGGTGAGATGTGGCAGAAGAAGTGATACGTGAAATAGAGTGTGAGTATGGTGATGAGGATCAAGCCTGCGAATTGCTTGTCCTTTGTTTTTGTGTTGGGTTTGGTTGATGGCATGGAGTATATTTTATGAAATGTGAAATACATTGATATATGTAAATAAGAAAAGCTCAGGTTTTTAGGCCTGAGCTTTTTTGGTTTTAGGGGGACTAATCGCTGATTAGTTGGCGACGATGTTGATGAGGCGTTTGGGGATGACGATGACTTTGCGGATGGTTTTGCCAGTGATGTGCTCAATGACGTTTTCATCTGCTTTTGCAGCTTCTTCGATGGCTGCGTTGTCGGCGTCTGTGGGGATTGTGATTTTAGCGCGGAGTTTGCCGTTGACCTGGACGGGCATGGTGATCGTGTCTTCCACGAGGAGTGCTTCGTCGTAGGTTGGCCAATCTGCTTTAGTAACAGACGTTTCGTTGCCGAGCTTCTGCCAGAGTTCTTCGCAGATGTGTGGTGCGAATGGTGCGAGCATGCGGACGAGTGCGTCGGCTACTTCGCGCGGTGTGCGATCGAGCTTGACCAGTTCGTTGTTGAGCTGAATCATTGCTGCGATGGCGACGTTGAAAGCCATGCCTTCCATTGAGTCGGTGACGCGCTTGATTGTTTTATGCGTGAAGCGTTTGAGTTCTTCGGTTGGTGCATCATCAGTGATGAGGAATTCACCAGTTTCGTCGTTGAAGAAGTTACGCCAGAGACGTTGGAGGAAACGGTGGACGCCGACGATGTCGCGGGTGTTCCAAGGTTTGGATTGATCTAGTGGCCCAAGGTACATTTCGTAGAGGCGAAGTGTATCGCAGCCGTATTGTTCGCACATTTCGTCTGGTGCGACGGAGTTCTTGAGTGACTTGCCCATCTTGCCGTATTCACGATTGACTTCTTCGTTGTTGTAGAAGTACTTGCCGTCGTTTTCGGTGACTTCTTCAGCAGGGACGTAGATGCCGCGTTGATCGGTGTATGCGTATGCTTGAATGTAGCCTTGGTTGAAGAGGCGGCCAAACGGTTCAGGTGTTGAGACGTGGCCGAGGTCGAAGAGGACTTTGTGCCAGAAGCGTGAGTAGAGCAAGTGGAGGACAGCGTGTTCAACGCCGCCGACGTAGATGTCAGCGCCGCCACATGCTGCTTGACCTGACTTGCCTTGTGATTGCATCCAGTACTGTTCGATTTCTTCGCTGCAGAAACGTTCGTTGTTGTTTGGATCGAGGTAGCGGAGGTAGTACCAGCAAGAGCCAGCCCATTGAGGCATGGTGTTGAATTCACGCTGCCACTTTTGGCCATCAAGTTCGACGAACTTCCATTCGTCTGGCGCGTTACCTAGTGGTGGACGTGGTGGTGCATCTGGATCGTCTGATGAGACAGGCTTGAAGTCATCCATGTGTGGGTGCATGACGGGGAGCATGTCTTCGGGGACTGCACGAATTTGGCCTGCGTTGGATTCTTCTACACCGTGAAGGATTGGGAACGGTTCGCCCCAATAACGTTGGCGGGAGAAGAGCCAATCGCGGAGTTTGTAGTTGATGGTGCCCGAGCCGAGTTCACGCTGTTCGAGCCATTCGATGATGGTGTGCTTGGCTGCATCGACTTCGAGACCGTTGAGTGAGATCTCTTCGTTTTCGGAGTTGAGGCCAACGCCGTTGCCGGTCCATGCTGCTTCGTTGATGTCGTGATCTTCAGGTGAAGAGATGACTTCGATGATTGGGAGTTCGAATTTCTTAGCGAATTCGTAGTCGCGTTCATCGTGAGCAGGGACAGCCATGATGGCGCCGGTGCCGTAACCCATCATGACGTAGTCAGCGGTCCAGATTGGGATCTTCTGATCGTTGACAGGGTTGAGAGCGTATGAACCGGTGAAGACGCCGGTCTTTTCTTTGGTGTCGTTCTGACGATCGATATCTGTTTTTGCAGCAGCTTTTGCTTTGTATGCAGTGACAGCAGCACGTTGTTCGTCAGTTGTGAGACGATCAACGAGTGGATGTTCTGGTGCGAGAACCATGTAGGTTGCACCGAAGAGCGTGTCGGGACGTGTGGTGAAAACGGTGATGTTTTCGTCAACGTCTTCCGCTGTGCCGAAAGCGAGTGGGAAGTGAACTTCAGCACCTTCTGATTTGCCGATCCAGTTACGCTGCAAAAGCTTGACTGGTTCTGGCCAATTCACCATATCCAAATCGTCGATTAGACGTTCGCAGTATGCCGTGATACGAAGCATCCACTGTTTGAGTGGGCGCTTGTAGACGGGGTGGTTGCCACGATCGGACTTGCCTTCGTTGGTGACTTCTTCGTTCGCGAGAACAGTACCGAGGGCAGGGCACCAGTTGACTGGTACTTCGTCGAGGAATGCGAGGCGATATTCAGCGAGCAGGTTTTGCTGTTGTTCTGCATCGAGTTCGTACCACTTGCGTGTGCCGATTGGGTCGCCGCCGAGTGGTGCCATGCCGCCTTGGAGGTCGACTGGGATGAGTTCGCCGTCGAATGTTACTTCGAGTTCGCCTGATTCAAGTTTGCCGACGAGGTCGGAGATTGGGCGGGCTTTGTTTTCAGCTTCATCAAAGTAGGCGTTGTAGAGCTGAAGGAAGATCCACTGGGTCCATTTGTAGAATTCGACGTCGGTGGTTGCGACAGAGCGATCTTTGTCGTGACCGAGGCCGAGGATTTTGAGCTGGCGGTTGATATTTGCGATGTTCTTTTCAGTTGTTTCGCGTGGGTGCACACCAGTTTCGACAGCGTATTGCTCCGCGGGGAGGCCGAAGGAGTCGAAGCCCATGGTGTGGAGGACGTTGTGACCGGTCGCACGTTTGTAACGAGCAACGATGTCGGTGGCGATGTAGCCGAGAGGGTGACCGACGTGTAGGCCTGCACCGGAAGGATATGGGAACATATCGAGGGCGTAGAACTTCGGCTTTGAAGCGTCGAAATTCTCATCGCCAGGGTTGGGCATTTTGTAAGTTTGGTTGTCAGCCCAGACCTGCTGCCAACGTGATTGTATGTCTTTAAAGTCGTATTTCATGGTTTAACGCCAGTGTGGAACGGTTGTGGGGCAGTGAACTCTGAAACAGAGCATACGCCGATGGTGCAGAAAATTAGTAAACTGCACGAGTTTGCTAATTCTGAATAGGATATCAGGTTTTGAGTAGGTTGGCAGGTTGAGACAGGGGAAAAATCGATCAAGCAGCGAGCAGGGTTTGCTGGGATTTTACGCAATATGGAGCAATCGCGTCGTGGTTTCGATTGTCATCACGATGTAGCCAAAGCACGTCCTCAGTCGTTTCGCCTTCGAATGCAGCAATCTTATTTAATGTGAGTTCAATCGGCTGCCAGCGTAGATTGTGTGTGCTTATCACAAAGGCATCATATCCCAGCTCATTGAGCAGCTCGAAAAGCTCAGCAGGTGAAGTGTCAGCACGATGCAAACAATAAGGATTCACTTCCGTCACCAGTGCAGGGCGATGTTCTTTTAGCGTTTGCATTAGTCCCTGCAGGGCTTTGACTTCGTAGCCTTCAATGTCCATTTTGATCAGAGAAATCGGCTTGGCATGATCTGAATCTGCAAATACAAGTTCATCGCCTTGGATCGTTTGAATGTGTTCAGATTCAGAAAATGCATGACGATCACCTTCACTCAGATCGCTGAGTGTTCCAAATCCTGCATGTTGTGGCGCAATTTTAAGTTCAGCAGATCCTGATGTATCACTCAATGCGAGATGGTGAAGTTGTACGTTTTTAATCTTATTTTTCAGTAGTTGTCGCGTGATCCGATCGCAGCAATTTTGATTAGGTTCAATTGCATGCACAATCCCTTCATTCCCAGCAAGGTGTGAGGCGAGTAAGGTGAGCATGCCAATGTTCGCGCCGATATCCAGAATGCGATCACCGCTTCTAATCAGGCGCTGCAGTAAAAGTTGGACGCCGATTTCGTAGAAATGGCCGTGGAAGTAGGTGTACCGATCCATCCAATCAGAGAGTTGGCATTCCATTTGGTAGCCATGGAATTTGCCGCGAGCCCACTTGGTCGGTGCGTCTTGCCATTGAGATTGCTTTTCGTTGCCGTTGCCAACAACCAGACTAAATAGTCGATCACTGCCCGGACAATCTAGTCGAGTAATTGGTGCAATTAAGCTGGATAAAATAGCAAGATTCATCATCTTTCCTCTGCATGGCCATTGCATAGGTTCGCAAGCATTTCAGTGCTCTTTCAATCGTTAAATTCGGCATAATCGGAAGTGAGATTCTTTCGACTTCTGAGAAAATGTGAAAAATGGACAAAAAATAGCTAATCATCGGACTTTTCATGTCCCTTGATCGGCCCCCACTTCTCCGGATGTTTCTCAATCCACTGTTGCAGCGGCTCGATACATGCAGGATTATTCAAAACTTCAAAAGAAATATTTGATTTCTTCAGCAAACTTCGAGCCCCAGGCTTCGTCACATCATCACCAATCACCACACGAGCCATGCGATAAAAACTAATCATCCCGCTGCACATCAGGCAAGGCGATAACGTCGTCGCCAACGTGCACTCATGCCAATCATCACGGATCCCCGCATCACGCCCCGCCATGATCTCCGCATGAGCTGTCGGATCATTCGTCTGCAGTGTTACATTATGGCCTCGCCCCACCAGATTGCCCGCCTCATCCATAATCGCTGCACCAATAGGCGCTTCACCCTCAGCAAGGCCAAGTTGAGCTTCCTCAATCGCTATGTCCATCAATTCACGTTCAGTCATTTTCGCACGCTCGCTCTCTTCACGAGCCTGATCGAATCAATGAATCACGTGCTAGCTTCTGGTTTAATAATTGAAAAGTAAACCAAGATAAAGTTGTGCGCCATCAAGGCCATCATTCACATCCGAGGTACCAGCATTGGAAATGTGCAGATAACGAGCACCACCAAGAATACGTGCATTTTCGGTTTTAGGAATTTTTACCTGTGCACCAAAGCCTGCGAGTAGGCGGAAATCGTGATGTGAATCCGATGGGAAGTTCGTGTCAGCTAATTGGAAGCCAGCACCGCCATCGAAGTAGATCGAGAACGTATCGTTGTTGTCGATGCCGAAGATGTGCCAGCGGAACAGCAAGTCAAAACCAGCTGCAATGCCCGAGCCTTCAAACGGTGTGAAGTTGTTTTCGACATACCCAACCAGTGGTTCGAAATTTATCGACAAGCCGTCAACAAAGTAATAACCAAAACCAAAGTGGTACGCATACATGAAACCATGATCCGGATCACCAACAACAGCGGACCCGTATGTCTGGAATGACCATGAGCCTGCCGCGAACGGGTTAGGAGGATCAGTAGGGTTTTCGTTTAGCTGTGATGGTTCAGATTGATACGAGCCAATAATAAGTGTTGCTGCAGGTAGAGGCTTCATTTCTGGCACAACAATTGATTGTGCGCTTACACTTGTTGCAAAAAGTGAGATGATGAATGCCAATGCAAATCCGTGCTTGAACATACTCCAAAATCTCCTGTCGTTCATTGACATGGATGATAGATTTCATATGCCGCAATGGGCGTTATCTCTATCGGAATTTCAATGCAATATATTTGAGTAATAAGCCAACCAACGAGGTTCGTGGTTAGAAATATTGTTGAAATAACAGGTGGGCGACTCTAATTATCAAATGAATAAATAAAAGATGCAATAGAACCCGAAACTGGGTTGCTGAATGTGTAAAAGCAGGTCACAATAAAAGCGGTCATTGGCGGCGTAAGAATCTCCGCTTTCTCATAAATTCAGTGGAGTATTATTCGGATATGCCTCGTTTTATCGGGGTCATTCTTCCGATTAAACATATAGATATAAGTAACTGGTGTGATCTTGACGGGTGCAGAATGGTCACATTAAGCAGTCTAGGTGCATAGGATGTTGGGTTCGCAGCTTTACTGCAGTGTTAACGATTTGTCAGCTAGATATGGGATTCCATCCAATGACACAAACGAACTCACAGCGTACGGGCAAAAAGGTGAATCTGATCGACACATCCATGCGAGATGGTCATCAGAGTTTATTGGCCACAAGAATGAGCACAGAACAGATCATGAGGGTCCTGCCTCTGGTCGCACCAATGGGGTACTCAATCCTCGAGTTATGGGGCGGTGCTACACTGGACTCAGCACTTCGTTTCACCGGTGACAACCCATTCGATCGCCTCGAACAAATGCGCAACCTTTGCGATGACGTCGAAGCCAAGACTGGTCAGCACATCCAGATTCGCTCGCTCTGCCGCGGCCAGAACCTCTTCGGCTACAACCCGTATCCCGATAACGTCGTCTGCGAATTTCTCAAAGAAGCCGTACGCACAGGCTCCGATCGCATGCGTTGCTTCGATGCACTGAACGATCATCGCAACCTCATCACCGCCATCATGGCAACCAAAACCTTCGACGGCCACGCCGAAGCCGCTATGTCATACACCGTCTCACCTGTTCACGATAACGAACACTTCATCCGGTTCGCTCGTCGTTGTATGGATGCCGGTGCCGATTCACTCGCAATCAAAGACATGGCAGGCCTCCTTCATCCTTCCGATGCTTTCGAACTCATCGAAGGTCTTAAATCAGAATTCCCTAACACAGAATTATCATTGCACTCACACTGCACCTGCGGCCTCGCCATCGCTTCATACGTTGCTGGCATGATCGCAGGCGTCGATAACCTTGACACAGCCTATGGTCCAATGGCTGGCGGAACCTCACAACCACCAGCAGAACTCATTGGTTTCTTCGCAAAAGAACTTGGCATGGAACTCAATGCCGATCTTTCAAACGCTCCTGAAATCGACAAGGAACTCCGCCAGATTCGTAAGGAACTCGAAAACGTCGATAAAGACCCAGCTCATTTCGGCAACCCTTGGCCAGCCGAAGCAACCGATGACATGCGTGCAAAGATCAAGCAAGCCATCGAACTGCTCAGTAAGAAAGACAAGGATTCCTGCGATAAAGCCATCGAAGTCATCGAGCAAATCATGGTCGCTCAAGGCTATCCAGAATCAGACCGCAAGCAGCTCGAATCACAGATCCCAGGTGGCATGTACTCCAACCTCTACAACCAGCTGAAAGAGCAAGGTAAACTCGATCTGCTCGATAAGATTCTTGAAGAGGTTCCAAAGGTACGTAAAGCAGCCGGCTACCTCCCACTGGTCACACCAACCTCACAGATCGTTGGTACGCAGGCAACCTTCAACATCATGCAAGGCAAGCCATACGCTTTCATCAGTGAACCATTCCGCGACGTTATGATGGGCAAGTACGGCAAGCTTCCGGGTGCAGTCGATCCTGAAGTGCTTGCTGCCGTTTCACGTGGCGAACAACCTCAAACCGGTCGTCCAGCCGACTATGTCGAAGATATCGACCTCAAGAAGATCTATGCTGATGATGCAGATAAGCTCATCCAATCTCAACGTGATCTCTTGCTCATGATCCTCTTCCCAATGCCAGCGAAGCAGTTCCTCACAAAGCAGCGTGAAGCAGTCAATTCATAAGCAATCAATATATTTAAACACTCAACGCTCCGTCACTCGGCGGAGCGTTTTTTATATATCAAAACATGCAGTCCAATAAAACGATCCATATCTCAGCTTCATCATAAACTCAGGCCAAAGCCACACTTCCACCCTCAATTTTATAGGCTCAGAGAATCACATACGTCGATATTACAATGTATATCAGAAGGCTGCGGTTTTAATTTTATCCCTTCTTTGTTAGATCCATTTGTTCGGTTGGATTCATATCAAAACTCATCTCAGATGTGTAGCTAGCAGTTACTTCGTTCAAAGCTTGTCGTTGCGTCTGTCATACAGGTTATGATCGTGATGCGCATTCTCATATTACTTGCCACGCTTTTTATGACGGCCACACTGACCGCTCAAACTTTCACATTCAATGCTCCTGATGGTGACAATGTTTGGACCACAGACTCAAACTGGGAAGGCGGTTCCGCACCCGGCACCAACGTCGGCGGTGCACTTTTCATTACTGCAGGTGACGTCACTGGCGGATCACCCGCGATACCCATCACTGGCATCAACCTTGATTACACAAACATCTCGCAACTTGTATTTACCGCTGCAGGTGTTACAAACAACTATGATCTTCAAGGTACTGGCAGTTTCACATTCAATGATGATGCTGACATCATCAACCAAAAAACTTTCACAAACACAATCAGTGTCGATATCGTTGGTACAGGTGATCGGCTAAATATCACTTCTGATGAAGCCAGCATCGAAATCGCAGGTAATGTCGATCTAAGTGACACTGGTGGCGTTAATCTAAATTTTGAAACGGATTCAGCGATCTTAGAAGTTGATGGTGTGATCTCAGGTACTGGCGGGTCCGTCACAATCAATACCGCTACAAGTGATGGTATCGGCGTCAATCTCTTCGGTTCCAATACTTACACCGGAGGTACAACCCTAGGCGGCAACGTTAACATCGACAATAATAGTGCTTTTGGCACAGGCGCGATCACCGTTAATGATGATTCAAACCTCTCCAACCTCGCAGGCGCTTCACTCACACTAGATAACAATATCAATATCACACTTGGCAGCACTTTAACATATAACGATGATGATAACCTCATCCTTGATGGTATCATCTCGGGCTCCAATACTTTTGCAAAAGGTGGTTCATCAACACTCACAATCAACGGTTCGAACACGATCTCCGGCAACTTCAATTTTTCAGGCGGTACCGTAATAGCCGGCAATAACGCAGCTTTTGGCACCGCCGATGTGAACATCACCAGCAATACAGCCATTCAATCCGACAGCGACCTGCGCTCCTTAACAAACGACTTCGCAATCTCAAGCGGCGCGACCATGACCTACAGCGGCTCAAGCAACCTCGCTATCAGCGGTGTTATCTCAGGCAGCGGCGCAATCAACATGACCACATCCTCAACATTACTCCTCAGCGGCAACAACACTTACTCAGGCGGTACAACCTTCACGACCGGTACCCTCTCTCTCAACAACGACAATGCACTCGGCACTGGTACGCTCACACTCAGCGGTAACGGCACCATTCAATCAACCAACGATAACCGTAACATTGCCAACAACATCAACACCAACGGTAACTCACTCACTTTCCAAGGCGTTCAAGCCATCACACTCTCAGGTGTCATCTCAGGCTCAGGCGATATCACACGCTCTGCTTCAGGCACACTCACACTCACCGGTGCAAACACCTTCACCGGCGGTATCGATAACGCGCAAGGCACCATCATCGCAGGTAACAACAACGCTTTAGGTACAGGCACCCTCACCGCCAGTGGCGACACAACACTTCAATCTTCTACCGACAGCATCAGCCTATCCAACGCAATGTCCATCGATGCAGGCCAAGACCTAACCATCGGTGGCACAAACGACATCGCACTCACCGGCATCATTTCAGGTGCGGGTAACTTCGCCATCACAAAAAGTGATCTCTCAGACGTGGCAATTTCAGGTGCAAACACATACACCGGCACAACAACACTCTCTGGTGGCACAACCATCTTCGGCAACGATGATGCTTATAGCTCAAGTGCCGTTTCAATCACCGCCAACCACGGCTTCCAATCAACCTCTGAAGATCGCGATGTAGACAACGACATTTCTATCGGTGGTTCCGCAACATTGTCGTTCACTGGCGACAACGACATGGAACTATCGGGAACGCTCTCAGGTACAGGTGATATTTCTGTAATCAATTCAGGCAACACGCTCACACTCAGCAACAACAATACTTTTTCCGGCGACTTAAACATCTTCGCAGGTACAGTCGATCTCACAGGCTCTGTTGATGGCAATGTCATCATCAACAACACCGGTTCAGTTCTCGCTGGCACAGGAACTGTCGGCGGCAACGTCACCAACAACGGCTTCATCGCACCCGGCACAAGCCCCGGTACACTTTCCATCACCGGCGATTACACGCAAGGTAGCCTTAGCTTCTACCTCTTCGAAATCGCTGATACTGGTACAGCAGGCACCGACTACGATCTCATTGACGTAACAGGTTCAGCAACTCTCGCAGGCACAATCATCGTTTTACCTCTCGATTCATACGAGCCTGAAATCGGTGACACTTTTACTGCTGTTCAAACAGGTGGTGGTATCACCGGTGAATACGACTTCATCACCAGTGGCCTCCCCGCCATGTTCAGTGTCGAGCAATCAGTTTCAGGCAACGACCTTATCCTCGAAGTCGTCGAGCAACCACTCGGCGAAGCTGTCACTGCACGTAACCTCGTCTTTGCTGCAGAAGCCTTCCAGCGCATTCGTAACTCCTCACCAACTGGCGACCTCGAAACCGTTATCGATGAGCTTGAAACATTGGCTCAGCAGCCTCTTGAAATCGCATTTGAACAGATCGTTCCCAACTATCTCGTTACGCAATCCGAAGCGACCTTCAAAGGCATCGACGTTCAAAACAACAACATCAACGGCCGACTCAACGAACTTCGTTACGGCCTCCCTCGTTCATTCAGCAATAACCTTCAAATACAAAAACCCGAAAACGCAGAAACACCAGTCGATCCAGAAACCGCAATCGCCATGTATCTCCAAGTCGATGAACAACAGCAAGCCCTTGAACAGCAGCAGGAGACTTTCCGTTTTGGCGGTGCTGGTAAAGGACTTTGGAGTTCATGGGTTTCAGGCTTCGGCACCTTCGGCGACTTCGATCCAGCACTCAGCCAAGCCGGATACGAATTCAACACAGGCGGTGTCACCTTCGGCTTCGACTACCGACTCATGGAAACACTCGCTGCAGGCGCATTTGTCGGCTACTCAAACACCGGCACAACCGTTGACGGAGGGCAAGGCTCTAACTACGCCAATACCATCAACTCTGGCCTCTACATGACATGGTTCAACGAAGAAGGGTTCTACGTCTCAGGCCTCTTCGGCGGCGGCGTCAACTTCTACGAAAACAACCGCCGCATTGTCTTTGGCAACATCGACCGTGTTGCAGAATCATCCGCAACAGGTTTCTACCTCCAAGCCCTCGCTTCCGGTGGCTACGAATACGCCTACGGCAACTGGGGCTTCGGTCCTCAGCTCGCTCTTCAATACGTAAACCTCCAAATCGGCTCACACTCTGAATCCGGTGCAGACTCACTAAACCTCGATGTCGGCGCTTTCCAAGGAAACTCATTCGTCACACGACTCGGCGGCCGTATCACCTACAAATACGAAACCCCCGACCTCCTTCTCGTCCCCGAACTTGTAGGCTTTTGGCAGCACGAATACCTCTCAAATTTCAACACCGTCACCGTCGGCGTCCCCTCAGGTAGCGAATCATTTGCATATACAGGCATCGAACCTTCGCGCGACTCAGGCCTCCTTGGCGTCAATCTCATCGGTATTTCACATGACTCACCACTCACATTCTCAGTACAATACAACGTAGAATTCATCCCAAATGAATTCATCGTCAACAACATCTTTGCAGGACTTCGAATCACCTTCTAATTCACGGTTAGCCGATCACATGAACGAAACAGTCTACTACTACGAAGAAAACCAGCCCGTAATGCCCGGCGATATAATCCAGTACGCCACCTCGCCCGCATGCATCGAAGCAATCCTCCAACCCAACTCACAAGAAGCAATCGCCTTCAAATGCCCCAACGGCGGCATCCTCATCAGCACCGATCAATTCGGCTTCATCGCTATCGAACAACCCGATCAAACCGATTGGGACGAGATTCAACTTATCAAACGCGCATAAAAACCTTAAAATAGTGCTGAAACCTCAACCGGCGGGCCGTCATGATTATTTTCAGCACCATCTTTATCCAAATTTTCATCGTCCTCGCAATCCGCGCATATCGTGGAAAACGCATCGACAATCATCCACTCTGTCGTTCATGCAAATACGACCTCACCGGCATCCACACCCCTTACGACGCATGCCCTGAATGTGGCTACGACATCTCCTCACCCAAGCTCATCCGTCGAGGCAATCGAAAACCTCGCCCAACTCACGCAATCACGTACATCATCCTCGCACTCCTCTTCACTTCACCCATCGTCATCCAATCCGCCCATATCAACATACATCGCTACAAACCATTCTTCATTCTCACCTTCGAACTCGCCAACCCATCATTCGCCATCAACCACAAAGCTGTTCACGAAGAACTCATTGCACGCGTTAACGGAAGCACAACCACGCCCGAAGAAGAAAACCAACTGTTCACCATCTACTCAGGTTTAGCCACTCAAAGTGCATATCTACAATCAAACGCGCACATCGACTTCGACGCTACTTTCCAACTCATTTACAAAAACAATTCCCTCAACGCGACCAACCTCGCAACTTACTTCGACGACATCGCATCGCGCATCATCGCCAGCCTCGACAAGCCCCGTAACTCAAGAGAAACCGACTATCTTGAGCGTGGTCATACTGCCGCATGGAAAAATCGATACAAGCAGATCATATCCAACCCTCAATATTATTACCTGCACATTGACAGCCAGATGGATCAGCTACTAAAAGATCCAAATCTCGATCACAATGTAACACGCAGTTTCATTGACAAATTGCTTAACTATAAACAAGAACGCTCAACCATCTCAAAAACAAATAAAAGCATCACAAAAACCTATGGCCTCTATCAGATGCACAAATACTTCGCAAACTACCTCCTCATCCTCGCTCACGCCAACGGCCACCTCAACGAAAACCAACAATATAGACTCGTACAAGAAATCGTTGACCTCAGTTGCACTGTCTATGAATTTGATATGGCCAACATTCCTACAGTTTGGAGTTTGGTAATCCATGACAAACGCATCGCATATAGCACTAACACAATCAAGACGCCCAGCACAAGATTCATCAACTTTGATTTTCAAGGCCTCTACATCGACAACAAATTCCACAAGTACGCTCCCGCATGGCCCGGCTACTTCAACATCGCAAGCACCAGCGTAAGCAGCAGTAACCCTCGCGTTCGAGATAAGGTCATTCCATACTTAAACGTGCGTTTCAAAGAAAACCAAATCTACGCTCTCAGACTCGTCTATGATGTCACCCTCTTCCCCGATCAACCCGAATACACCATCAAAGCTCAAGTCATAAGCGACCTCGCAACATTCATACCCCGTCGCAAAAAACAACGCCAAACAAACTGATTAATCTACATATACAACAAACTTCCTACTTCTCATGAAAACAAGCAACACAACCTCAAAAAAGCAACTCGCTTATATATTTGACACATGGTTCAAATTATTTCCTAACGCAGAGCCACCAGACGCAACAAGTACAGACATCGACATTTTGATTAACTCACTCAATCTCCAAACAAATCACACAATCTGGGATTTAGGTTGTGGCACAGGTCGCCATTTACGTGAACTCGCCTCACGCAACTACATCAATCTTCAAGGCATTGACCTCTCTGAAACCGCACTCACTTACGCTCAACAAAACAATCCAAACAACCAAATAAACTATATAAATAGTGATTTTCGTACTTATCTTACGAAAGAAGATCATAATGCCGACATCATCTACTCACTCGACTTCACCTTTAGTTTGTTCCCGGAAGATGAACTGACACGTTTATTGCAAGCAGCGATGCAGCGGATAAATAGACGTGGATACATCTGTATCGAAATGTGGGATTCTCAATCCGTTGTTCATAATCACGCGATGAATATTCAGCGAACCCATCAACTCCCTCATGGCAACTTCACATATCAAAGCCAATACCAACCCGAAGCTCAGACTCTTGTATTTACTCATTCCTTTCAGCCAGAAAATCAACCGCTTCAAATCTTGCCGCCACAAGTTCACTACATCTATCATGATCAGCAAATGAAATATATTGCAAATCGGGCAGGGCTTGCGTTAACAAAAAGTCATCAGCCAGTGAGCCCATTTGGGCGGCATTACATTTTTCAATCTGATTCTTAGAATTATTTTTGTAGCGCGCACAAAAGCGGTTTTGAGCTAATTCACAATCATGTTTTCTTGCAATTCTTTGGCTGTTTCTTTCAATTCTTGGACGGTTTCTGACCGTTTCTGCGCGTTTTGAGCGATTCTTGACTACGGGTAAATCATGAAAATGAACAAAACGTGCGCACAAAAGCGCCGAATCCTGTGGATAGGTTGTAGAATGCGCGCACGAATACGCTTTTAAACACCGAGTTTTTGCGCACAAAACCGTTTGGGATAAACGCTTTTTTGTGAGCAGGCGCATGATTGTGAATGATAATTTGTAAACAATCTAATCAAAGGTTGGACGTGTTTTTGCGCACGTAATAATTTGAATATATGCATGAATGTTGCGCAAATTTTAAATTAGTTTTGAACACTAATCAGTGATTAGAATCCGCCTTCACCGGTTGGTGCGTAGGCCATATTGTTGAAGCGGGTTGTGCCGCCATCAAAGTGCAGTTTTACAACACCACATGGACCGTTACGTTGCTTGGCGATGATGAGCTCTGCCATGTTTGTCATCTGGTAATCTTCTTCACCGCGGTGGTAGTAGTCTTCACGGTGAAGCATTGCCACGACGTCAGCGTCCTGCTCGATTGAGCCCGATTCACGAAGGTCGGACATACGAGGCTTGTGTCCCTCGCGGCCTTCCGAACCACGGTTTAACTGTGACAAGCAAATCACAGGCACATTCAGTTCACGTGCTAACGCTTTGATACCACGAGAGATATTCGAAACTTCCTGCTGGCGTGATTCGGCGCCCGGTGCGGTCATGAGCTGCATGTAGTCAATCATGATCAGTTTGATGTCGTGACGTGCTGCCATGCGGCGAGCTTTTGCGCGTAGTGCCATGAGTGTCAGACCTGGTGTGTCGTCAATGTAGAGAGGTGCGTCGGAAAGTTCACCGACGGCCATGACGAGTTTGCCGAAGTCATCTTGTGAAAGCATGTTACGACGCAGGCGGTGTGAATCGACGCCTGATCTTGAGCAGAGCAGACGTTGAGCGAGCTGCTGTTTACCCATTTCCAAGCTGAAGACGGCGCATGCAACCTTGTTCGTAGCCGCAATATTTTCACAGACGTTTAGTGCGAATGCGGTTTTACCCATTGAAGGACGTGCGGCGACGATGATCATTTCACCGGGTTGGAGGCCGTTGGTCATTTCATCGAATTCGAAGTATCCGGACATGACACCACCCATTTGGCGGCCGTCGGAGTTTTCGAGCATCGAGTAAGTCTCTTGCAGCAAGCTAGTTAGGTCAGCTTCATCGCTGGATTCTTTGTCTTCAGCGATTTCGAAGATCTGGCGTTCAGCTTTATCGAGCATTTCCTGAACGGGGATGTCGGTGTTGTATGCATCGTAGAGGATCTTGCCAGATGCTTCGATGAGGCCTCGAAGCTTGGCTTTGTCCCGAACGATACGTGCGTAGTAGGCGGCGTTCGTGGCTGAGGGGACGGATTCAGCAAGTTCCATGAGGTAGTCGAGGCCACCGACTTGGTCGAGGAGCTTTTTGTCAACGAGGCGCTGGTTGAGCTGAACCATGTCAACGGACTGGGTTTTGTCATAAAGCTCAACGAGTACTTCATATATGGCGGAGTGAGCAGATTTGTAGAAATCTGAGGCTCCCTTGATGATTTGGAGGACATCGCCACAAACACGACAATCGAGGATAATCGAGCCTAGAACGGCTGCTTCAGCTTCTAAAGCGTGGGGAGGTAGCTTCTCAAAGAGGCCACTGATGTCGATCTTGCGATCTTCCCGCTTCTTTTTGTAACGACTTTTACCTTCTTCCATGTACCCAATGTACCGTGGGCGGCGAGGATGACAATTCGTTTTCTCCGTATGGGATAACCTGTCGAAAACGGTGCGGCGGCAGGGTGACGTGGGCAGGGTGTATTTGCATGTTTTGTGATGAAGTGTCTATATAAAAGAACAGGCACCACGAATTGTGGTGCCTGCGAATGTTGACAGTTAACTGTTGGGAGATTGTCCTGTCATACAGGTGGTCCCCCCCATGTCATGTGATTGGTGTCACATTATTGTGCAATTCTGCGGCGGCGGAAAGCCATGATGCAGAGTGATGCGAGTCCCATGCTAGCTGCTGCAGGTGAAGGGACGTAGGTGAGTTGGACTTTTAGCCATTCGTTGTATGGTCCGGGAGGTGAGACGTTGTCTACTTCCTCGTTGAAGAGCATGCTGATGACGAGATCAGGATTTGCACCGCTGACGATTGCGTTGAGTTCGGCTTCTGTGAGCTCAAGGCTGCCGTAGAAGATATCGAGTGCGTTGCCTTCGTCGTTAACGTTTGCACCCTTATCGACCCAAGTGGCTTGGTCGAAGAGTGAGCCGTTGGCGAAGAGTTGTTCCTGATCGAAGCCAGGGTTTGATTTGATTTGGTTTGTGAACCAGATGTCGAGTTGGTTGTCGACGCCGTAGATTCTGGTTTCACCGCCGGTCCCGTAGAAGCGGTCGCCGGGATCGATTTGTTCGTCGTAATAACGACCGAGGTGCATGGCGTTGCCGTTGATCGAGATATCGACGTAGTCGACGATTTCGATAAGGTCACCATAGAACCAGAATTCGATCTTGCCGGTGTTGCCGACAGGGACAGGTTCAGGGTTAGCGAAGTTCACGTTAACCGTGAAGTCGTTTTCGGAAGGAACCGGCGCCCAGTCTTTGACTGTTTGTGAATAGCTGGCTCCCATGACTGGTGCTGCGATCAGTGCGGCAGCAGCCAAAGTTGTACCACAGAGTAGTGCTTTCATGTTCATCTCTTTGATCTCCCAACGTGTCTTTAGCGAGACATGAGAAACAGTCCCAAATACAAACTGGGCTCAAACAAACTTTTTCGATTTAACTAATAAGGAGTACATACTAGAAGGGTGTTACCCGTCCCCCTATCTCCTCTTAAATACAATGCTTAATATACTTCATAAAAAATCCCATACGAGACTTTCTTGTTGCACTGGGTATAAAATAGGGATAATCATGATTTCACCATTGGATACTATGTAAATAATAACCCTGTTATTAATTAATTGGGAATCAGGTTTTCCAGATAAAGTTTTATATATAGTTAAAAGATGGTTCGTGCTTTTTATGCTTGTTTTTGAGTGTAAACAGAAAAATGGTGTTTGGAGTGTGGATTTGTAAGTCATTAAAAAAGCCGACGTTGTTGAGCGTCGGCTTTTGAATTTGGATTTTATATTTTAATTAGTATGCAAGTGGGCGAATTACTCAGCGTTTTCTGGCTCGGGCAGGTTATTGCAGAAGTCTGAGAGGTCTTTGAGTGTTGGTGATTTTGCGTTGCGTACGTAGAAGCCGGAGGTTCCGGTGCCGCAGCAGAGGCGTTGTTCGAGTGGGAGGCCTGCGAGCATGCCGAGTGCGTAACCTGCGTTGAAGTTGTCGCCTGCACCTGTTGAGAGTTTGGGGTTGGAGACGAATGGGCCTTCAAAATAAGCAGTTTTGACTTCGCCGTCTTCGAGGATTGCACCGCCTGCACCTTGACGTGGGTGAACGACGACGCCTGCGATGTTCATTTTTTCACGGATGGCGGTTGCGCGTTCGACGACGGTGTCGAGAGGTTCGCCGGGGACGTCGATGCCGAGGACTTCTGAAACTTGGATAGCTTCAGCGAGGTTGAGGCCGAGAGTTAGGTCGGTGTACTTGGTGAGATCGGAGCAGATGCGGAGCGCATCTTTGAGATCTTCGTCGGGACGCTTGGCTGGGTCGGTGAGATCGATAAAGATCATGCGTTTGCGGCCTGCAACGGTTTCGTCACATTTTGGATAGATTTCGTC
Organism: Planctomycetota bacterium; assembly: GCA_016350165.1. Taxonomy (GTDB): domain Bacteria; phylum Planctomycetota; class Phycisphaerae; order Phycisphaerales; family Phycisphaeraceae; genus Poriferisphaera. The sequence goes on from CP066225.1 coordinate 3,739,713, forward strand.
GAGCATGTACTGCCAGACTTTGTGAATCTGAGCACACATGGTCCAGTTGATCATGCCGATGAGGAGGGAGCGGTTGACGATGTCAAAGAAAAGCTCGTCTGAGATTGCGTTGCGTAGCGTTTCGACGTTGATGGCGTTGAGGTATTGGAGTTTACCGATCATGAGCTTGCCGTCGTCGAATTCGAGCGCGTCGGTGAAGCCAGGTTCTGAAATGGTGTGGACTTCAGCGCGTTCTGCGAACTCTTTGAAGACTGGGTCCATGATTGGGTAGCCGAGTGCGCCGACGTAGGTGACGTTGAAACCTGCACGTGACATCGCGTTGGCCATGATGGGTCCGTTGCCGCCGAGCTTGCGAAGTTTTGTGACAAGCTCAAAGTTAGCGGATTTACCTGCGGCGGCGGAGATGCGCTGGCCGTAGGTATCGATGGTTGGCATGGCTGTGTATTGGTCAGCGGTGATACGTTGATCGACAACATCGATGATGGAGTCGACGAAGCCGTCGAAGCCGAGCATGACAGGTGTCTGGTCGATTTGGTCCATGAAGGAACGAAGGCCTTCAGCGGTTGCGCGTGCGATTTGAGTACGCTGATTCATTACAAAAACTCCATACCACTGGTCTATATGTGAGGTCTGGGGCAGAATGATACAGCTGACCGAGAGTCGGACCCACAGATAGATGAAATAAAACCCAATCGCCTCAGAGGCGACAAACTAGTTTGCGAAAGGTACAACAACCCCATCCCCCCGCTTTCCCCCTCCTTGCACCCTGCGACTCAAGTTGAGTCAGATTACTCTTGTGATGGGAGAGATGCAAATGGTTTGGGGGTTTGAGAGCTGAAAGGTGAGAAAAAGTGGTGTTACGGAGTGTTACAGGGGTATGAGGCAGAAAAGGTGGTTGTGATGTTGAGGTGTGCAGATGGTTGAAGAAGGGGTAAACTTGGTGCATGGCGATGACAGATGTGACAGAATCGAAGGGGCGAAAAAAGGGGAATGTGAAGGGGCAGGGGATGAGGTTTTGGATGTGGGCAATGGTGATGGTGTTTTTGCGGCCTGGGAAAGTTGTGAGGGAGATGGAGAGTAAGACGTGGGAGGTGGCGGTGTGGCATGTGGCGTGGCTGGTGGTGATCTGTTTAGTGACGGCGTTGCTGTACTTCTGGGCGATCTTTGCAGGGCGAACTGGGTTTGATATGGGGAATCTGTTTGTGTGGTCATGGGAGTGGGTGAGGGATGCGTGGCTTGATGGAGGAAAAGGGCGGGCGGCGATGCTGTCGTTTCCGTGGCGTGTGGGAGGGAATTTTTTGACGCTGTCGATTTTGTTAATGTTGTTGCCGGGGCGACCTGTGGGGATGATGAAAGCTTGGGAACGGATGTATATGAGGTTGGCGTGCTGGTCGCCTTATACTGTGCTGCCGCTGCTAGTTGGGGGAGTGGGATATGTTTGGTTGGGTGCTGCGAAAGAAGCGTACTGGGAGTCGGCGACGAGTTTGGGTGATGCAATGACGCGGTACCCTTGGTACTTCAATCATGCGGAGAGTTTGCAGGCATTGATCGTGGGTGTGGCTGCGTTTTGGTTTTTAGGTGTGCTGATTTTTGTGGCGGGGATGCGTGGGAAGGAATGGGATACGAAAACGCAGGCAGGGGCGAGGACGATGTATCCGATGCTGTGTAGAGCGTGCGGTTATACATTGTTTGACTATCCGTTGATTAGAACATGTCCGGAATGTGGGTGTGAAGATGAAGGGTGTCGTGAAGGGGAGATGAAGATTGGTTATTGGGAAGGGGTTAAGATGGCGGTGAGGAAGTCTGAGGGTTTGGCTGATGAGTTGGTTGTGTACCGGCCGACACAGAAGCACTTGGTTTATTTGTGGGCGACGTTGGTAATGTCGTTTGTGGTTGCGATGAGTGGGTTCTGGGGATTGGTTGTGGTGATGTACTATCGGAATGCTGAAACTGTCGCGAATGCACTAGTGAAGGTGACGGAGACGTTTGTTCAAGACTATTTAATGGTGGTGGGGTTGTTTACGTTTTTGCCTTTGATGTTGACGGGGATGATGTCGTGGGCGATTGGGTGGGGAATGACGAAAGATAAGGTGCGGCCATTGGGGGGGCTGGCGTTTATGAGTGGATGTTATGTGATGCCTGTGTATGTGTTGGGGATGGGTGTGCTGTTTGGGATTATGTTTGTTGGAGGTGTGGGTGATATGATGCTGAAGAATCACTTTGCAAAGTCGATGACGATGGCGAGTTTGCTTGTGTTTGGTGTAACGATGTTGATTGCTGGTTGGATGCAGTACAAGATTGTGAGGCGAGCGAGGTTTAGTTGCTGGTAGTTTGTGGAAAGTGTTGAATGTGAGTGAAAAATGCAATAAACCCCAAGTGCACGCGGTTGTTGGTGTGAGCTATGCTTAGTGCTTACCGATTCTAAGAAGGGATGAAGAATGATTAGTGTTGAACAGTTATTACAAGCGTATGAGTTGCATAAGAATATTACGATTTCGTTGATTGATACGATTCCGGCTGAGCGTTTTACAGAGCAGCCTGAGGGGATCAAGAATCATCCGGCATGGATATTGGGGCACATGGTGGTGGCTGAGAATAATGCGTACAAGTTGATTACGGGGAAATCGATTTGTAGTGATGAAGAGAATGAATTGTTTACGGTTGGATCGGAGCCTGTGGGTGATGCTGGGTTATATCCGGATAAGACTGCGCTTGTTGAGAAGTATTTGGAGATGCATCGGCTTTTGAGTGAAGCATTGGAGGACTGCTTGTCTGAGGTGTTTGCGAGAGAGATGCCTGTGGAGCGATTGAAGCCTCGGTTCCCGACGTTGGGTACGTTTTTTGTGCATGTATGTAGTGGGCATGAAGGGTATCATTTGGGGCAGATGAATGTGTGGCGTAAGGTGACGGGGTTGGCTCCGAACGGTTGAATAAAGACTAATCGAAGGATAGAGGACAAATAAATAAGGAAGAGGGTAATGAATTTAATTGAGTTATTGATTAAAGAGTACGAGATGGGCGGGAAGTTTATTTTGGCGTATGCGGAGGCTGTTCCTGAGGAGCGATTTGTGGAGCAGCCAAGTGGATTGCCAAACCATCCGGGCTGGACGCTGGGGCACTTGGCAGTGACGGCGGACATGACTTTGCAGGTGATGGGACGCGAGTCGATGTTGCCTGAGAAATATAAAGGTTTGTTTGATTATGGTACGCAGCCGACGGATGATCCATCGATGTATCCAGATAAAGAGACATTGATGAAAGATTATGCGCGTGTGCGTAAGGAGTTGTTGGCGGTGGTAGAAGCGACGCCACAGAAGATATTTGATCTGGAGTTGCCGATTGAAGAGGTGCGTGAATATTTCCCAACGATTGGGCATTTGATTACGCATGTACTCAGTACACATGAAGGAACGCATTACGGGCAGTTGGTTTGCTGGTGTAAAGCGGCGAATATTGAGAAGCCTCAAGTGATGTGATGGATGAAATGAGTTAATGAGAAGCCAACGTAATTAACGTTGGCTTTTTATTTGTCTATTCATCAGTTAGTTTTTCAGGAGTGGTAGGAGGAGTTGGTGCGGTTGGAGTCGTGAATTCGGTTGGTTGTGTGGTGTATCGTGTTGTGAGCTTGAGGTTGGTGTTGTTTGCGAAGTAGGTGATGTCGATGACGAGGCTGATTTTGTAGGTTTTGTCGGCTTCGAGTTTGACGTTTTCTGGAGGTGAGATGCCAGCGTAGCCTCGTGAGATGATTTCGCTTGAGACGGACATTGGTTTTGTTTCTGGATCGAATTTTTTCCAGTAGCTTGGAGTTTGGATGAATTGATCGTTTAGGTTTATGCCTTGGATTTTGCAGGTGTAGGTGTAGGGTGCGTAGGGTGGGGTGTTGTATTTGTAGTTATTGGTTTGGAGGTGATCATAGAAAGCTTGGTATTCCTTGATGGTAAAATACCAGAGGTTTGATTGCTCGTCGATTTGGGTTGAGTTGATTTCGAAGGTGAAGGAAGTGAGTCGTTGTGCGAGTTGTGTTTGCTGTGGCGGAGAGAGGTAGCCTTGCATGTAGGCGAGGAGAGCGAGGTGATTGAATTGTCGATCGGCGAGTTCGTTTTTGTTTTCAGGTGCGGTGATGTGGTTGTGGCAATCAAAGATGAATTGCTGAACCTGTTCTTTGGTATTGTGAGGTGAGCGGATTGATTTTTGTAATTCGCTGTAGAGGTTGACGATGTTTTTGGGTGGCTTGAACTTGTTTTGAGATTCGGGAGTGGGTAGGGATTTGAGGTAGGCTTTGGAGATATATGCGAAGTAGTTTTTTTGTGAGGACTCGGCAAAATTTCCGGAGAATGAAAGGCAGCCTAGGGAGGTGAAGAGAATCAATGTGAGTAGAAATGTTCTCATAATATGCTCCGGTTGTTGGTTATATGGTAAATGGAGAGGCATATTGATGAAAGAGGGTTTGGGTAGGGGAAAGGGTGCGGTTATTGTGTTATGTCGGTTTTATTGCTTGTTTTTGTTTGAAGTTTTGGGTTTAGATTGTGCGGTTGCGTTTTCGTATGCGGTGTCGAAGTCATAGATGGTGAGGTTGTCGATTTTGATTTCGCCGTTGAGAATTTGGTAGGGGATCATGTGCTGATTAGCGTATTCGGTGTCGGGTCTGAAGATGATGGCGCATTTTTTGCCGAGATGTGAAGTGGGGATGTTGGTGAATCTTTCGAGTGTGTTGTTTGATGAGTAGCCGTCTTCTGAATAGAAGAAACGGTTTTGGTCGTATTCCTTGCCGTCGATGAGAAGGAAGATGCGGAAGCAGTATGGGACGTTGGTTGTGCCTTGTGCGTGAATGAATTGTTCGGGGGCGCGTCGATATTTTCTGTTGAGTGGGAGGTAGCGGTCTTTGGTTGTGTAGAGGATGGTGGGGTTTGGTGGGGTGTTGAATCTTTTGGAGTGATAGTTCCCGTCGGGGCGAATGGATGCGATTTCGAGCTTGTTTTTAAGGAAGTTTATGGCATCGGTGTTGTCGATGAGTTCGATGTTTTGATGTTCTTTGGTGAATTTTAATATTGTTGGTTTTGTTTTGAAGGTTGTTTTTATTGTACGTTCACGGTTTTTTGTGAAGTAGTACATGCTCATTGTGACGCTGAGCTTGTATGTTTCGCCGGGAGTGAGTCGGATGTGGCTGGGGATTTCTTGTTTGTGCAGTGAGATTTTGCCGATGCCACCGACGTAAAGGGTTTTGGCTGGTGAGTTGAGGATGTTGAAATTCTTGGGTACGCGATAGGATTGATCGTTGATGTTAATGTGTGTGATGTAGTATGCGTAGTCTTCGTTTTGGATTTGGACGTGTTTGGGGATTGTGTAGTTTTGATGAGCAGCGTCGCGGAGTGTGTCGTTTTCAGTGAATTGACAGTGCCAATAGGGTTTATTGTCTTTGAGGTAGGCGCGCGCGTGGAAAGAGTATTCGGAGATTGAACGTGCGAATTTTTGTTGTTGTTCTTTGTTGAGGAGGCCACGCCTGTGGGCTTGGTAGAGAGCGATGGTGAAGATCTTGGGGTCCCAGTTATTTGAGTCGCGGTATTTGTCTAAGTGATCAAAGATTTTGGTGATGTAGGATTTGAGTTGCTCGTCGGAGAAGTCGGTGTTGGCAAGTAAGTTAATAAGATCCAGGCGTAGGGTAAGGGGCTGCTTCTTGGGTTGTTCTTGGAAGGTGAGTGTGGTGAGTTCTTCGAAATGTTTGGCTTGCGTTTTTTCGTTGAACTTTTTGGTGTCGCGTAAAGCTTTATATGTTTCGGTGAAAGGTTTGTTGTTTGCTTTGGTTTGCTCGACGACGTTGGGAACCATTGTCTGAGCGATGGTGTTGATTTGATCTTTGGTTAAATCGTTTGACTTAGAGCGGCGTTGTATTTCCAGAAGGATTTTTTCTTTTGTGGTGAAGCGATGAGGTTTTTCAAGCTGAGCGGAAAGAAGCTCGGCTGAGTAGTTTTTTGTGTTGTTGAGTGAGATAAATGAGAGGGCAGAGGTGAAGGAGAATAGTAAGAAAAGTGTGATGGTTAATGTGATGAGGAAGAGTGAGGGTTTGTAGGTCTTTTTGAAGTGGAGCAGGAGTAGTATGAATGCAAAAGCGACTATGACAACGGAAGAAATTGCACTGATATAGAAGAGTGCGAACACTGTATGCAATGTCTCAGTTGTCATAGCCGCTCCGGATTTAATTTAGTTGTGTATATGTTATTTTTTGGCTTCGGCGTCGCGGTTCTTTGAGTCGAAACGGTGAAGCGTGATTTTTTCATAGACGAGTTTTTCAGGCAGTGTTTCGTCTTGGAAGATGGTGTTATCGGATTTGAGTGCGAAGACGTTGGTGATTTTGTTGCCAACGATATCGACGACGATGAGTGATTGTTTTTGTGGGGTGTCTGTGCCGATGAGTTTGCGGGGGCCGTTGCCACAGGCGTTGAGTGAGATGAGGTTGAGTCCTTGCTTACGAGCTTTGTAGTAAGCGTGGTGATGACCTGTGAAGAAGATTGAGACGTTGTGCTTAGCGAAGAGTTCGTTGATGCGTTTTGCGTCTTGCGGAGTCATGCACTGCTTTTCGCGGCCATGAGCGATTGGGTATGGTGGAACGTGTGACGATGCGAAGATGAAGTCGTACTCTTTGGAATGTGCGAGTGCGTCTTCGATGAAGTCCCATTGTTCGGAGCTGAGGGGTTCCATGGTTGTGATGTTGAGTGAGAGGAAGAGTACGTTGTTGTAGCTGTGAGCGTAGTAGGTTGGGAAGTTGTTTTTCCAGCCGACGAAGTTGAGGGCGGGCATGTTGCGAGGATGTTGCCAATATGAGCGGAAGATGTCGCGGTCGATTTGGAAAGCTGGGTAACCGGAGGCGTCGTGGTTGCCGGGGGTTGGTGCGAATGGAATTTCAGCGTTTTTAAGTGGTTTTGTGACGGCACGATCAAAGCCTGCCCACATGGATTTGAGGATGTCAGCGCCGAAGCCACGCTTTTGTGCTGCGATGAGGTCACCAGCTGAGATGACGAGATCAGGTTTGATTTGCTGAGTGACTGCACGAACGAGGTCGTGAACGTCTTTACGGTATGTTGTGTCGCCGTAGGAAGAGTTTGCGTCTGAAAGAACGACGAAACGGACAGCGTTTTCAGCTTTTGGCTTGGCAGGGATTTTGTCTGGGTTAAATGGGAGGCGGTCCGAATTGGCAGCGAAGGCAGCGGAGGTGAGGAGTGTGAATGTAAGGAGGGTAAGGATCGTGGTCAAACGTGACATCATGGTTTTAGCTCCGGTATGTGGGGGAGCGTGTATTGTAACAGTTCCAGATGTGGGGATGAAGTGATGGAAATAAACAAACCTGAGAATGTTATTGAGTTTAGTATATGTCTAAATGATGTGTTTTTGGCGTTTCCGTGATAGTTCATTCAATTAATCTCAAATTTCTAGGTGTCAAAAATGACAAATTCTACATGCGATTGGCCTGGAGCTACAGGTAAATCTTACACGTACTATGTGCATCCTATTTCAGAGCTAAATACTTTCAATCCTAACCAAGCTGGTAACTATATTTTTGCAAAGTTAGATACTAATAATCTGTGGGATCCGGTCTATGTTGGTCAAACTGAGGATTTTAAAGAAAGATTTGGTGATCACGAGAAATTACTTTGCGCTACGAGAAATGGTGCGACGCATATTCATTTACACATTAATAATAGTGCTCATGATCGAATTCAGGAAGAAACTGATATAAGACATAATTTTACTACTCCTTGTAATATGCAATAAATAAAATGGAAGGTGAAGGTGGTGGGAGTGTTGCTGTGACTCTTGAGTTTGAGTTTTAGGATTACATGAAAAAACTGCGATCTGGATGATCGCAGTTTTTATGTTGTTGGTTTTATGAGCTTAGTGCTGTGCGATTTCGGTGTCGTTGAGATAGCAGGATGGGTCCATGCCGAGCCAGTTGTCGGTTGCTGCTTCAGCGCGAGTACGGAGGTTGCCGTTGCAGATATCGAGGAAGCGGCATGACTTGCAGCGCGGTGGGAGGTGATCCTTGCGGTCACGCAAGCGGGCGAGGCGTGGGTCAGTGGCGTTTGCCCATATGTCTGAGAATTTCTGTTCGCGGATGTTGCCACAGTTGTAGTGCCATGAGAATTGATCGTAGTGAACATTGCCCATGGGGTCGATAGATGAAATGTTTGAGCCTGAGCGGTTACCGCCGGTGCCGCGGAGTTGCTTCCAAATTTCTTCAGCTTTTTGAGGGTTTTTCTGCTGTAATGCGAGGATTGCGTATGCCGGATCAGCGTGGTTACCAACAGTGAGTACTTCAAGTGGTGAACCTGCTGCGTGAAGTTCGACAGTACGTTCAAAAATGCGATCGACGACTGTTCGTGTTTGATCTGAGGTGAGGTCAACTTTTTGCATTTTGCCGCCTCGACCTGAATAGGCGAGGTGGTAGACACAGAGGCGGTCGATGTTGTTTTCAGCACAGAGGTCGATGATGTCGTCGAGTTGATGATAGTTGAGTGCATGAACGGTGAAACGTGCGCCGACTTTGATGCCGGTGCTTGTGCAGCGTTTGATAGCTTCCATTGTTTGATCGAAGGCGCCCTTCATACCACGAAGTTTGTCGTGGTTGTCACGAAGGCCGTCAACGGATATGCCGACGTATTTGATACCAATGTCAGCGAGTTTGTTGGCTGTGGATTGATCAATGAGGAGGCCGTTGGTTGAGAGTGTGCAGTTGATGCCGAGGGATTTGGCGTATTTCATGAGTTCAAGTGTGTCGGGACGTACGAGTGGCTCGCCGCCTGAGAAGAGAACTGCAGGGACTTGGAATTCAGCGAGGTTGTCGAGTAACGCGATGCCTTCTTCGTGTGAGAGTTCGTTTGGCGCTGGGTCAGCGTTTGCGGATGCGTAACAATGTACGCAGCGGAGGTTACAAGCGCGAGTAACTGCCCAGACAACAACAGGACGAGGTGCGTCGGGGTGTATGTTGTAGGCTTTGGTACCGGCGGGTTGAAAACCACGATCACGATGAGTGTGGCCGTAGCGGAGGTCTTCGTTGCCGGCGGCGTGGTTTGCGAGAATGTTGGATACGCTGAACATTGTTGTTTCCTCTCCTGCAGGCGATCAGGGGGGTGTTTGTGAATCAAGTGAATATTATAAAGTTGTGGGATGTGTTGTTGAGGAAATCCCACACCGAGGCGGTGTGGGACGGTTGTTGACTATTTGTTGAATAGACTAATCTTCGATTAGATGTCTGCGGCAGTTGTTTGCTGACATGTGCAAGCACACTCGTTAGTCAGGTCTACATTGGTTGTGGCTGAGACGGTGACGTGGTTATCGAGTGCAAATTTGCCGAGGTTTTTCTGACGGTTGAGGAATTGGAGGTATGTAGGAGGCATGTAGCCGCAGTCTGGTTCAGATGCGAGCATGTCACCGGTGAGTGCTTTGGCGCGTGCACGAGAACCGCCACAAACGCAGCGATAGTTGCAGTAGCCGCATTTGCCTTTGAGGATTTCAGGGCGACGCAGTTTGGTGAATGTATCGTGGTTTTGATAGATACCGACGATTGATTCTTCACGTGTGTTGCCACATTTGGCTGGGAGGAAGCCGGATGGGTGTACGTCGCCAGTGTGTGAGACGAACATAACGCCCTTGCCATCGTTGAGGCCGAGCGGTGCTTTTGATGTTGAACGCATTTGGCCGTTTTGTGATGGTTGGATGGGTTGTCTATTACCGTTGCCATTCTTGACGCTGTGCGGACGACCTGAATCTTCTACAGAACCTTTACCTTTGAGGGTAGGCATTGCAGCGAGATTGTTTGCGTTCTGCATGAGGAAGCGACGATAGAACGGTGCTTCGGTTGTCTTGATTGGGAACGACTTGACTTGTGACTGTTGCCAAAGTGCTTTGAAGACGTCTTTGTATTCGTGTGGATCGATTTTAAGGTCGTTAATGCCACGTCCGACTGGAACGAGGAAGAAGACAGACCAAAGATCGATTTTGAGTGGTTCGAGCATGTCAGCCATGTCGTGGATTTGATCGACATTGGCTTTGGTGATGGTGGTGTTGACTTGTGTTTCGAGGCCTAGCTTTTTGGCGACCTTGAGCATGTCAACGGCATGATCGAATGTGCCGGGGATGCCACGTTGTTCGTCGTGTGTTTCAGCATCTTTGCCATCGATGGATAGGCCTAGGCGAGAGATGCCAGCTTTCTGAAGTTTCTTGAGTGAAGCAACGTTGAGTAGTGGTGTTGCAGAAGGGACGAATGAGACATCGAGTTTCGCTGTTTGTGTTGCGTATTCGATGAGTTCGAAGATATCTGCGCGTTTGAGTGGGTCGCCGCCGGTGATGACGAGGATGGGCTTCTTAGGGAAGGTAGCCATCTGATCGATGAGTGTTTTCGACTCATCGGTTGAGAGCTCATTTGGGTGTGCTTTGGGCTGAGCGCAGGCTCTGCAGTGTTTACAGACCAAGTCACACGCTCGTGTTGCTTCGTAGAAGACGAGTAGTGGTGAATGTTTCGTGTCTTCGATTTGATACTGCCAGGCGGACCGCATTTGAATGCTCCTGCAATAGGATTAAGGATATTCGGATCATTTTATAAATGTGAGGGCTGTGATGCACGCGACGGTGGATAGAAAAGTCGAGAATTTTCTTTAGGCCACCAATAGTGTGCGAAACTCGGAAGATTTTGGATGTTTTGATTGTTAATTTAGTACGAATATCGGAAGGCTCTGGTTGGATAAATTTGAGGTGTAAATGGGCATAAACCTGCGAAAAAGGTTGAATCCAGCTATGATTGGGGCTTCGGGGACGAGATTAGGTTTGGAAAAATGAGTAGAAAGACGCGAGAGCGATAAGGAATACCAAATGAGTCCGACATTGGAGATGAGTCACGAGTTTGAAGTTGCAGTGGCAGCGGTGCAGGCAGCCAAGACCGTGTGTAAACGTGTGCAGAAGGAATTGGTGGATGAGCACGCGATGGACAAGAAGGATAAGAGCCCGGTGACGGTGGCTGATTTTGCATCGCAGGCAATTATCTGTGGTGTGCTGAATGAGTCATTTGAAGGGATCGCGATCGTGGGTGAGGAGGATTCGGCTGACCTGCAGAAGGAGGAGAATGCAGGGTTGAAGGCGATGGTGGTCGAGCAGGTGAATTCCATGTTCGAGGAAGAAGTGAATGATGAAGAAGTGTTGCGTTGGATCGATTGTGGGAATGCAGAACCCGCGGATCACCAGCGGTATTGGACACTTGACCCGATTGATGGGACCAAGGGGTTTTTGAGAAAGCAACAGTATGCAATCGCACTCGGGCAAATATACGAGGGTGAAGTTGTAATGGGGATTCTTGGATGTCCTAATCTGGATATTTTGAATGATGAAGAAAACCCAAGTGGGTTGTTGATTACCGCAATTCAAGGGCAGGGTGCATGCATGGTGTCGATGGACAGACATGCAGGTGATGCGATTGCGATTAACGTGAGTGATGTGAGTGACCCGAAAGAGGCGAGGTTGTGCGAATCGGTTGAATCAGGTCACAGTAACCAATCGAGCAGCGCGAAGATTGCAGCCAAGCTTGGAATCACGAAAGAGCCTTACCGTATTGATAGCCAGTGTAAGTATGCTGCAATTGCGAGAGGTGATGCAGAAGTGTACTTGCGTTTACCAACACGTGGTGATTACCAAGAGAAAATTTGGGATCACGCAGCGGGCATGATTGCAGTACTCGAAGCGGGTGGTCGCGTTACCGATATTTATGGCAACGATCTGGACTTCTCAAAAGGCAAAACACTGAGTGCAAACAAAGGTGTGATTGCGACCAATGGGAAGTTCCATGACCAAGTTGTGAAAGCTGTAGGGGAAGTATTAGGTCTCTGATCTAATACGATGTTAGATAAATTTGAAAGCAGCTTGTGTGTAATACATAAGCTGTTTTTTATTTGAGCCTAATGTGTTGTTAGAAGGCGAAATAGTATGCGTACATATTTAGATTGTATTCCTTGTTTTGTAAAGCAGGCTCTTGGTGCAGCACGTCAGGTGATAGATGATGAGCAGGTGATTGAGCGTGTGATGAAACGTGTTTGTGCTGCAGTAAGTGAATTAAGCATGACCGAATCATCACCTGAGATGGGTCAGAAAATACATCGAATCATCCGTGAAGAAACAGGGAATAGTGATCCATATGCGAAGATCAAAAGGCTTTCGAATGAAATGGCTATGCGTATGGTTGATATTGCAAACAGTGATATTGAGTCTGCAAAACACGTGGGGAATGAAGTTGATGGTTTCGAAGTAGCAATTAGGTATGCGATTGCAGGGAATGCAATGGATTTTGCGATTTATCTGGAGTGGGATGAAAAACGTCTTAATGATTCACTGGCGGTACTAAAAGATAAATTTATTGATCGACAGGCGGTTGAGAATTTATGGGAAGCGATCGGTAAAGCTGAGCAGATTTTGATCTTAGCAGACAATGCAGGCGAGATTGTATTTGATCGTTTGTTGATGGAAACGATGCCTACTGAAGTTTTGCCGTTTATTACTTATGCGGTAAAACAAAGTGCGGTCATCAATGATGCATTAAAAGAAGATGCGGATGAGGTAGGTGTGAGCGAATTGGTTGAAGTGATCGATAATGGCACTGATGCTCCGGGAACCGTTTTGGAGCAATGCTCTAATAAATTCATGAAACTATATCGTGAAGCTGATGTTGTGATCTCAAAGGGGCAAGCAAATTATGAAACGCTTTGCGACTGTGATCGTGAGGTGTATTTCTTGTTACAGGTGAAGTGTCCGATTATTGGGAAGTATGTTGATTCGGGTAAGGAAGTGGGTGATTGGGTGGTGCAGCATTATTTGCCATGATGATGTGAGAATAAAAATAGAAGCATAGACGGGGGTCTACGCTTCTGGACGTTGGTGGGTATTGGTGATTTATTATGAGTAGAAGGTTTAAGACCTTCGTTCATTTTCGGTGGGTCGGTTAACCACGGACATCGATCATGGTGCCCTTGTGTGGCTCCGCTGAGATCGGACTCTTGCCAATGGCAGAGTCAGAGATCATTTGAACGAGCATGTCACCTTTGCTGCGTTCATTGTCGAGTGCTTTTTTAGCCACAGCGATGTCGACTTCCTGTCGAACCTGAACTTGCTGCATTGCTGAAAACTGTGCGGTTAAACCATTGATCATGGTAGGGTTATCGTCTGGAACAGGCTTAAAACTTCAATTCTGAGCTGTATTACTGGCCAAAACTCGCAAGATTCATCGTTTTCTGACGATTAGGCAGGGTAGATAGTGTGGTTATCGGACATATACGCTGCTGGAAAATCCGTTTCGAAAACACGTCTTGACTCTCCAGTTGGGGGAGGCTGTAGATTGGTCACCTGTAGAAAGGATGGCTAATGATGAAGCTTCAAAAGAAGAAATGGCTATGGATTATTGTACTGATCTTAAGCATCGTAGTGGTATTGGGCGTTTGCGGCGCTCTTTATTTCAGTTGGCTCATGAAGCAACCTCTATACACCGTTGGTGATGTGAGCGCAGAGAAAAATCTGCGTAGTCCTCTTCAGCCTCCCGATCAAGTCGGCATTACTATCGCAAACGAATGGCTTGTTGAACAAGATGTGAAATTAGCCTTCGATCAATATGGGTCAGGTGAACCAGTTCTCGTTATTCATGGTGGCCCTGGCATCCCTTATCCCAAGCTATGGAAAGGCCTTGAAAACTTAACCGATCAGCATAAGTTCTATTTATACGATCAACGTGGGGCAGGGCGTTCAACGCGTTTATTCGATCGTTTTGAAGATAATTTCTACAACAACATGATTCAGCTTGAGCAAGCATACGGCTTAGGTGCACAGGTTGCTGACATTGAACGTATTAGACGCATTCTTGGAAAAGAAAATCTCAATATTATCGGCCACTCATATGGCGGCTTTATCGCAACACTCTATGCAGCTGAATTTCCAGATCGTGTTAACAGGTTAATTCTCGTTGCTCCTGCTGATGTTTTAGTTCCCTTTGAAGAAAAAAACGAAGATCTGTTCACATTTACGCAAGAACGTTTGAATACTCAGAATAAAGATAAATTTAAATTGCTTATGAGAGAATACTTTGATTTTCAGAATATCTTCACTAAATCAGATCAGCAGTTAGCCAACCTTCATGTAGAAACTGGCAAGTATCTTTTGCGGGGTATGGATTATGATCCATCTATCATGGATAACATGCCCGCAAGCGGAGGTTGGTCTGTTTTTGCAGTGTATTTCAGCAGTGGACAATCGGGTGATTTTCGGCCTGCACTGAAAAAAGTGAAAGCGAAGACGCTAATCGTGCATGGTCGCGATGATCTGATGGCTCTGCGTGGAAGTCAGAGTTATCAAGGCATCAAAGATTCCCAGTTCGTATTTATTGAACGTGAAAAAGATGAGGGAATTGCGGGGCATTTTGTTTATGATGATAATCCAACAGCCTTCGAAGCAGTCGTCGGCAAGTTTTTGGATGATCCAAACTAATGGAGCATGAACATGTTCAGTATCGGTGAATTTTCAAAAATCACTGGTTTATCAGTCAAAACCATACGTTTTTATCATGAAAAAGAATTGCTTATCCCCGTGATGGTGGATGCTGGTTCTGGCTACCGTTATTACGATCATGCTAATGTCGAGACTGCTTACGTTATTAAAACTCTGAGAGATTTGGAATTCCCCATCGATCAGATCAAGCTCGTACTTCAAGAGTGTGATAACACCGAAGGCAGTATTCTCACTCAGTTGCAAGAACGTAAAAACGCGGTCAAAGCCAAGATTCAATCACAAAAGAATGTGCTTAAAGCAATCGATCAGGTCATTGCTTTTGAAAAGGAGAACCGCAAAGTGTCACAGAATACAACCTATCACATTGAAGAACGAGAATTACCTGCGATGCTCATCGGTGGCATCCGCATGACAGGTCGTTATAGCGATATGGGGAAAGCGTTTGGTCAACTTGGACGCAAGCTTAACAGGCATATCAACGGCAACGCAATGTGTCTTTACCACGACGGCGAGTACAAAGAGGACGATGCTGATTTCGAGCCATTTTTCCCTATAAAAAAAGTGGTTAAAGTTGATGGCATATCAGTTCGTGAACTGCCAGCCTGCCGCGTGATCTGTCTCAGACATCTTGGCCCATACGAACGATTAGGTGTAACATATGAGAAGCTTTTCGAGTATGTGAACGAGAAAAAACTCAAGCTCATAACACCATCACGTGAAGTCTACCTCAAGGGGCCTGGCATGATCTTTAAAGGAAATCCTGAAAAATACATCACAGAGATTCAGCTAATGGTTGAATCTGAATAACACAAAACATTATCGACTAGGTAAACATACGATCAGTTAATTTCCTGATAAGGAAGTCGGCTGATCGTTGTCAATTGAGCACGGCAAATAACTGATATAGATATGGGGCGGCGAGTAAGATTCTCATATAGCGCATAAGTGACGGGAAAAAGATTATGACGTGTATCAAAGCATTTCAGTATATCAGTATCACTACGATCATTGCTTTGACATTTGGTTGTGTATCCTCCGGCGGTGAGATGGATAAACCCGATCAGCCAACAGAAGATCTGCGTGAACAGGAACAGCAGCAGTCATTAGAGCCGGCGGAGAAGCCTCACCCACTTCAACGTGGCGATCTGACATATTCGCAAATTAAAGGTGATTTACACGATGGCTATTACACCACACCGGATCGATTTATATCGATTCGTGAGCCGTTGCTGCAGGAACCAACCCAGTTGATGTATGATCACTATGATAAGAATCTGCATTTCTGGACAATGCATTTTTCCGATCAGGAAGGTCGCGTATACACACTTTCATGGGGAAATCCAGTTGGTTTTGAACTCCCGCCAGCTCCAGAGGTTGATCATGAAGAAGCTTCAAAGCTTGTCGATGATTATTTCAGAGGCCTCTCGGAACAAAACGAGAAAGTCACCGAGCTATACACTTATTATGACGCAACGCTTGATGGCGGCGGTGTAATCACCATCTATCATCAAGAAGGTAAAAGTGACGTCTTGCGCTCATGGTTAGAACCGCATCCCGACAAGCCCGGCGAGATGATGAAAAAATACGAAAACCTCGATCGTTATTACATCACATTCTCAAGTATGCATGCTGGCAAAGTTGTTCATATGGAGATTGATGATCGTGCGAATATGTTCGAAGAAGATCACGCAAATCTCGGCGAAAATCACAATATGTGGAACACAGAACGGCAAAAAATATTGATTCATGAAATTGAATCATGGGTCAAATCTATGCGTTATGGCACAGCGGTCCCTGTCATGAATCAAAAAATGAACTGAGGTATGGTTTTGATATCAATATAGAGGTTTAGGAGTTTGAATCTTCAGGAAGGTCTGCGCTTTCGGGTGAGGATGAATCCGCATCGCTATCTTTGCTTCGGTGGGCTTGAAGCTTACGTTCAATAGCTTCAAGCTCATCGTCCTGCTCATCTGCAAGAAACTCTTCTTCATCCTCTTCAAGCCAATCTTCTTCATCAACCAGATCCTCATCGACTTCTTGGTTGGATTCTTCGACAACAGCATTTTGCTCGTCGGTATTATCTGCTTTGGCAAACGGATTCTTACGTTTCATTTCCTTATAAACCGGCGGCTCAAATCCATATTTCAAATACAACTCGCGTTCCCATTCACGCTGTACTCGTTTCCATTCTGATGCATTAAACTTTTCGCCAGCCTCTTCAGCTTTCTTCTTCGCAGCATGCGTGCGTCGCATTTTTTCTCGACGAATATAGTGTTGGAAACCAAGTAGATCGGGCCACCCATATTCAATCTCACCTGTCTCAGGGTTCTTCCATTTCTCAGCAGCATCCACATCTTCAAGATTTAAATTCTGCTGATCAATCGGGATCGGCACAAGTTCAATATCATCCTTCGCAGCATTTTGCCTGATCGCCACACGGTTATTACGTGCAAGCTCTAGTGTCGCAAGGAACAGGCCGATCATTTCAGAACGATTCGTGCGTCCTTTGAAAATTTGCTGCAAAGACATTGCCCCATCTGAATCAAGCAGATCATAAATATCATCCGCATGCACAGAAATCGGCGTGTCATCATACGTCACTTCATGGAAGTTCTTACGCCCGATTGAATCCAGCAAACGTCCAAACGCACGACACAAATCCAGCACGTTGATATCAGCCAAATCAATCTCTGGCTCAGGCTCAACCGCATTCGGATCTTCCATCGCCTTCTTAGGCGCTGACTGGAAACGATTTTTCCATTCCCCCTCGCGATGCTCTAGCTCAATCGACGCATCCTTGAACCGTTTGTACGCTAGCAACTGCTGAACTAACTCGTATCGAGGGTCCGTCTCATCGAGACGGTTCGCTTCTTCTTCGTTAACCTCTTCCTCGTTATTGCGTTCACGTACCGCTTCATCAATCCGCGGTACAAGCAATTGCGACTTGATCTCCAGTAACGTCGCAGCCATCACCAAAAACTCACCCGCACGGTCCACATCAAACGTCTGAATAACCTTGATGTGATCCAGATATTGCTCAGTCAGTTCAGCAACTGGAATGTCGTACAGATCAATCTCATTGCGACGCACAAGATACAGCAGCAAATCCAACGGCCCCGAATACGCATCCAAGCGAACCTTATACGTTTTTGACTCAGGTTTGCTCTCCCCATTTTCCGATGAATCCACCTTAGATGTATTCACCACTTCCACGCCTTCATCCTCGACCTCAGCCTCCGCCTCAGTCACAGCCTCCTCAGCCGCCTTTGCTTCAACCAACTCTTCATTTTCAGCACAAACCTCAGCCGCGACTTCCTCGGAAGGTGCTGGATTCTGCTCTGCGTCGTTCGTGGGGGTGAATTCACTCATGCTGCGACAAATATTACCGGATTTTGACTCGTTTTGCTTCGATTTACATGGTGGAAAACAACCTCGTTTACCCCTTACTAGCGCTGGAATCCAGAATAGCTCCCCTCTGAGTGTATAATGAGGCTTTCACGCAACGAAAAACGGATGATGATTTCATGACCGACATGCCAAGTCAATCTTGTGGGACTGAGGGTTCTCAGTCGGATGACCAGCAATTTGCTGAGCAGGTTCTCAACGTCGAACGCGATGCTATCGCTCGGCTCAATCTCGGCGATCCATTCCATGCTGCCGTCAAACTTGTCCTTGACAAGACCACTGGCTGGAAAGATGGGGTTCGTACAGGCGCCGCTGGCGGCGGCTCATTCGTCATCTCAGGCATGGGTAAATCCGGCCTCATCGCTCAAAAACTCTCCGCCACATTCGCCTCAACAGGCACCGCATCTCACTTCCTTCACCCCTCCGAAGCCATGCACGGAGACCTCGGCAAAGTACGTCAGGGCGACGTCGTCATGATCCTCTCATACGGCGGCAACACTGAAGAAGTCGTCTCACTTGCATCACTCCTCCGCCAAGATGACGTCCCCGTCATCGCAATGGTTGGCACCGATGATTGTGAACTTGCACGTCTCGCTGACATCGTTCTTGAAGTCGGCGACATCGAAGAAGCATGTCCACTCAACCTCGCGCCAACAGCATCCACCACAGCCATGCTCGCACTCGGCGATGCGCTGGCTCTCACCGTTTCACGTCGTCGTGACTTCGGCGTCGATGACTTCAAACGCGTGCACCCAGGTGGCGGCCTCGGTCGTCAACTCATGCCTGTTGTCAAAGCAATGCGTTTCACCGTCGGCGAAAACCTCCCACTTGTCAACCAATCTGCGACCGTCCGAGAAGCTTTCGAAGAAGCAGACGCGTTTGCAGCTAAACGCAAAATAAGACGCACAGGTGCAATCCTCGTCATCGCAGACACTGGGGAACTCGTCGGTATCTTCACAGACGCTGACTTCCGTCGCCTTGCTATGAAGGGTGCTAATCAAGCGTTAGATACACCAATCAATATCGTGATGACCCAAGACCCACGTAAACTGACAAATCAGTCCATTGTTCGTGATGCAGTCCATCTCGTTCGCGAACTCCGCATTGACGAAATCCCCGTCGTAGACAGCAACAATAAACCCCTCGGCCTCATCGACGTTCAAGACCTTATCGCACTCAAAGTCATTGAGGGATAAGTACTGGAAAATAAGGGTAAATAGATGCTCGTATAACAAACTAGGTCGTATAATTGACCAGCTTGTTAACCGAAGAAAAAGATAGGTGCGTGGGATTATAACAACAGGTAAAAACTATGCGTGATATCAAGCTCATTGTATGTGATGTAGACGGCGTCCTCACCGCAGGCGAAATCATCTACGACAATCAGGGCAACGAACTCAAAAAGTTCAATGTCAAAGATGGTTTCGGAATCAAAGCTGCTCAATACACTGGCGTCAAAGTCGGCGTCATCACCGCGCGTGAATCAGATGTCGTACACAAACGTGTCGAAGAACTCGGCATGAAAGATTACTATCATTATTTGGTTCATGATAAAGCGATTGCCGTTCAAAAACTTGCTGAAACCGCAGGTTGCTCTCTCGAACACACCGCTTTTATTGGCGACGACGTAATCGATATGCCCGCAATGAAAATCGTCGGCTTCCCAATCGCTGTGGGTGACGCTGTCCAGGAAGTGAAAGATCTTGCAAAGATCATCACCGATGCAAAGGGTGGCAAAGGCGCTGTTCGTGAAGCAATTGAAAAGATTCTCAAATCTCAAGGCACGTGGCACCGCGTCCTCGAAAACTTCGGCGGCATCAGAAAACCACTGTAAAACAGTCTAATTTCACCAAACCAGCATCGCGCTTATGTATGAGTGCGGTGCTTTTTTATGTCCCATTCAAACGCTGTTTATCCAAAAAACGATTGATCTCGTAAACTAAGCACGCGACTTCATTAATGTCTGTGTATTGGCTATGCAGTTCAATAACATGTTCATTTTTATCCTCAGCACACAAACTATATTTAAACTCTTCATTACCTCTGTTCGTATGCATCCGATACATTCGCCCATATACCCGCTGTAAATCAGAGAATCTTGCAGAATACTTAAACCCCATTGGAAGTGGCCCCGCCTTTAAAACCGCATGTCTTCTTGAAATTTCATATGTTGCAGTATTAAATAACGACAATAACGCAACATAAAACAAAGTTATTCCGAACAACCCCGGTAATATTACAAAGAAAAATAATGGGGCAAGGATAAATACAAAACCAAGCAAGCCTTGATGATGCGATATATCATTGAAAGTATTCCAGCCAAAACCAATAGCAATTCCCAGAAAAAATAGGGATACAAAAAGTATCAAAAAATACGGCTTATCTCTAAACGTTTGTGTGATCAACAACCCATTCTTAATTTCTTTAAACGCTAATTCCCCTTCATAATCAGGCTCTTCACCTTCTTTAAAATCAAGTCCGATATGATCTTCTATCAACCCTTCGTGTTTATACGAGAACTGACCCGTAATAAATTTATCCTGAATATTCAAATGCTTTTCGAGTGCATATTCCATGTACGCAGCATGATTGAAATTCGTCAGATTACTTAAAAGCCTGTAGTGTTTTCCATTCTTACACTTCGCAATCACCTTAAAAGTAAAGATATGCCGCTTCATGTGATCATGCTTAGAGTGCCGCTCATGCTTGATGCGTTTAACATATATCTGATCAATATCAGCACGCAAAAAAGTATGAGAACGTTTTATAGGTAGTGGACCATAGTTAATTTTTACTTCACGATCATCAATCACAAAGCAGCATCGATTGATCAAATTTGCGATGCCAACATACCCTGTAATAAAGCTCAATCCCAATGCAACGTAAAGCCATCCAGCGTATTCAACTCCAATCTGAGTATCATTGACCGTAATCGTACCTCCATTTGCAAAAACACTTTTCAGAGAAAAGAAAATGGATAGGAAAATCAGAGTACCAAACAGATACACCAAACTCGCCTTGGCGTTCAATCTCTTATAGATCAGTACAATACGATTATTCTCTTCTTTAACTTGAATCGAGCGTGGTCTTACTGCTGCAGCTTCAAGCTTTACTTCATCAGACATCTCAAGCAACCCTCAAAATTACATATCCAAATTTTTTTCTAACAGATGCTCCCCCACCACTGCTTGATCTTTAATGCCAAGCTGCTTCTCAAGGACTTGCTCAATCGCGCGTGCTTGCTCAGGATCATCGATCCTTGATAGAAGCTTTATATCTCTGTCATCATTCGTGATGACATTCAAATTGTACGAATATGTTGTCGAGTCACTGCCCCGGTGGACCTTCTCTTTTACGTACAACTGCCTTATATTCAGTGCCGATATCTTTCGGTTACCAAACCAAGGTATTGGTCCATGTTTTACCGTCAATTTTTGAGTATCTAAGCGTATGACAGTCTTATTAATAAATGAACATATCACCGCATAAGTCAACGATAAGCCTATTGCAACAAGCACAATGGAAAACAGCTTTACCATTAATGGTGAATCCGCATCACTAAACGCCATCGAATACCAAACAACTAAAAAACCATCCCAAAAGATCACAAAAACCAGCATCGCAAACACCGCATGCGAGTACCATTTTCTCGTTATTTGATATGCATTGTGAGTTTCTTCAATTTTAATACTACCGATATCCTCAATATCAATCTGCGGCCGGATTGCACTTGACTTCATCACTTCTGATCGATTTTCTTGCACCAAACTAGAAAATGATGTGATCGAATTACAGTGTTCACAATGCCCCATCATCGTGTCCAGATTTAAATTCTTGGACTTGATCGTTACGCCACAACCGATGCATTCAATCTTCATATGTAGCATCCCAAAATATTACATGCGAACCAATAACCAAAACTCACTTTTTGAACTTATATTTCCTCGAACTTTTTTTCTCACCTTCGCTCAACCCAAGCTGTTCGTTCAATATCTTTTGCAAGTAAAGTGCATATGATTTTTTT
This sequence comes from Planctomycetota bacterium, assembly GCA_016350165.1. Taxonomy (GTDB): domain Bacteria; phylum Planctomycetota; class Phycisphaerae; order Phycisphaerales; family Phycisphaeraceae; genus Poriferisphaera. The sequence continues at coordinate 3,761,668 of CP066225.1, forward strand.
TCTAATCTCGCTGCGATCATGATTTTTTTATCATTAATCATCTTCGCAAAAAGATTCCAACGAGGTTCCCCATTCACTTCAACCGAGCTCTTCTTAATATCAAGTTTCTTTATCTGCGATGGTATTAATCGTTTATTGCCCCGCCAGGGCAGGGGGCCATGCTTGATTCGCAATTCATTAAACTCAACAGTGTAGACCGTTCGATTGATTAGCCCTGTAATCCCCGAGTAAAACATGCACCAACCCACACAAGAGAATATGCCTCCAAAGATAATGAACGGCATGATCTCGTCAGGTAGTTGCCCTTTCGTGAACAACGCAATAAATTCATCTCGGAAAAGCATTAGTGGCACGGTCAAGAATATCAGCGAAATCAGAAATATAAGCACATATCCCCCACTAAACCAAGTTTGCACCATTCTGAATCCATGGCTACGGCTATCTATCTGGTAGTTAGTAGGCTTCGTATATAACTCTTCTGAATTCTCAGCCTTCCCTTTCTTAGGCCCAATAAATGTAATCGAGTCGCACACATCACACTTTGCGATCATATTCACAACACTAATGTTCTTCGCAGTAATGTCTTCATCACAATGTTCGCATACAACTTTCATAGTCACTGCTCCATTTTAATGATTAACGTGACTTTTACCTGAAGCTTCTTCTAGATTCTCATTATCTCTAGCAGAACGAAGCTGCTCGTTCAAAGTTTTAACGATGTACATCGCTGTACCATGATCACAAATCTGTGATTTGATCGTCCTCTTAATGCTGAACTTTCCAATCACATAAACCGAATAGTAACCACGTCCACCTCCCCCACGATCAGACGTACTGTGAAATCTAATGCCAACCTCTTTAATCTCGTCACACTTCCAGCTTACATTTCCGAAAAACCATATCGGGTGATGCTTAATCGTAAGCTTTTCATTTGTCACTTTGACCGTCGTTTTATTAACCAGACTCGCGATCGTGTAGTAAGTAACCGGCTGTATGATTGCTGAGAACAGAAGAATCGGCGCGATCGGATGAAAACCCTTTAACTCAAAATCAATGATGCCGGTCCAAGCCGCAATCAAGACCAGGATAAAGCTATTGAATAATATCACCGGAAGTAACAGCACAAGTGTAGAATATCGAAACCAAGGCATCGTCAGCGAAAAACAATCGTTACCCTCAACAACTTTAAATCGTTTGGGTTTCATATCCTTTGTGTTGCCCATGTGGAAATTACCTTAAAGATTTGTGTCGTTAATCCATCATCTCCAGCAAATCATTAATCTCAGATGCAGCATGTTGATCCCCCGCTTCCACCGCCATCTTGACTCCCAACTCCAACACTTTCTTCGCATCTTCTTCTTCCCCCAGCTCACTGAACATCTTCCCCTTCTGGAAGTATGCGTAGCAATAATGCTTGTCCAGCTTCAGCGTCTTGTCCAACCATTCAAGCGCCGTCTCAAACGCCTCAGCCTTCGCATATTCCAAAGCGATACCATACGGCACGAATGGGTCCGTCGGGTCAGCTTCATACATTGTCTTCAATTGATTTAAGCGATCACTCATGCCCGCATTATAAGCGATTCCATCCACTCAAGCTGCGAATACCATCCTCCCAAACCACGTTAATGAGAATCATCATGGCTCGATATCTACAATCTCCGCCGTCACCGTCTCCAAATCCAAAATCGCAACTGTACATCTACCTGTCAGCCACCCGCAACACTCGCCCGGATTCAGGAACAGCGTTGGCTTCTCACCACCCGGCAGCACTTTCGACTCATTCACAATCTCATGCGTATGCCCCGTTATCACCACATCCACAGGCTTCCCGCCCGGCGAAATATCCTCTGGCTTCAGCCAATCAATAAAGTGCGACATTACAATCGTCCGCCCATGCAGTTCCACCGTCACCTGTTCCTCAAGGTTCGGCAACACCCCCTTCAACCCACGTCGCTCCCCATCGTTATTCCCATACACGCAATACAGCGGTATCGGCAGCACCTCCGGAGCAATATACTTCGCCGCAAACGGCGCCACGTAGTCCCCAGCATGGAATATCGCATCCACCTCCTGCTTGCGGAAAAACTCAATTGCCTTCTTGAATGTTGGCAACCGGTCATGGGTATCGCTGATCACACCAATTTTCATCGTTCTTGCTCCTGTCAGGCCACTTTTTCCGAACATTACAAATTTTCTGTGTGACTTTCATGTCTATGCTAGTATTGCCACATCACTGGTCAATACTATTCGGATCGGGGTTACAGGCCTCAAACCTTTTCCATTTTCTCAGGAAACGCCCAAACCCTGTGTAAATCCCCCTGAATCACGCACAGGATTCGCCAGAACACTGGCTAGCGAGTAAACTTTGCTAAATTTAGGCAAGATTGTCGGAATTGTTGTGCGACTAACATCGCGCCATTCTCGGCCATTGAATCAAGTACCCAAACCCCGTAGCTGATGACGCCTAGCGTCCTCGGCTGTTCTTGCAGGTGAGTCATGCCAAAAAGAGAAGATATAAAAACAATCCTGATCATTGGTGCCGGTCCTATTGTCATCGGCCAAGGCTGCGAGTTCGACTACTCCGGGACACAAGCCTGTAAAGCACTCAAAGAGGAAGGCTACAACGTCGTCCTCATCAACTCCAACCCCGCAACCATCATGACCGACCCTGAGTTCTCTGACAGAACTTACATCGAGCCGATCACGCCCGAAGCGGTCGAGAAGATCATCGCCAAAGAGCAAGATGGTCCATTCCACATTGATGCGCTCCTCCCAACCCTCGGCGGACAAACAGGCCTCAACTGTGCTTGCCAAATGTTCGACAACGGCACACTCGACAAATACAACGTCGAAATGATCGGTGCGAACCGTGAAGTCATCTACCGTGCCGAAGACCGCCTTCAATTCAAAGAGTGCATGGAATCCATCGGCTTACAATGCCCCAAAGCTGACGTCGCTGAAAACATGGACGAAGCCCGAGCTATCCTCGAAGAAGTCGGCCTCCCTGCAATCATTAGACCTGCATTCACACTCGGCGGCACCGGCGGTGGCGTCGCTTACAACCTCGAAGAATTCGAAGACATCGCAAAGCGTGGTCTCGATGCTTCAATGAACTCGCAGATCCTCATCGACCAGTCACTCCTAGGCTGGAAAGAATACGAACTCGAAGTCATGCGTGATAAAGATGACAACTGCGTCATCATCTGCTCTATTGAAAACTTCGATCCAATGGGTGTTCACACCGGCGACTCAATCACCGTCGCTCCTGCACAAACACTCACTGACAAAGAATATCAACGCATGCGTGACGCATCACTCGCCATCATGCGTGCCATCGGCGTTGAAACCGGCGGTTCAAACGTCCAATTCGGCGTCAACCCAGAAGACGGCGAAATCGTCGTCATCGAAATGAACCCACGTGTCTCACGCTCCTCAGCACTCGCATCAAAAGCAACTGGTTTCCCAATCGCGAAACTCGCTGCAAAACTAGCTGTTGGCTACACACTTTGGGAACTCGACAACGACATCACCGGCGAAACTAAAGCCTGCTTCGAACCATCCATCGACTACGTCGTGACCAAGATCCCTCGCTGGACCTTCGAAAAATTTCCAGAAGCAGACGAAACGCTCACCACACAAATGAAGTCCGTCGGCGAAGCAATGTCCATCGGCCGTACCTTCAAGGAATCACTCCAAAAAGGTATCCGCTCAATGGAAGTCAAGCGTTTCGGCATCGGCCTCGACGCAAACGACAAGTGGCTCAACTCTTCACGTGGTCTCACCAACGCTGACGACTCGCCAATCGAATGGCCAATCGACAAAACAAAACTCGAACGTAAACTCGCATCCCCATCCCAAGGCCGCATGTATTACCTGCGTTATGCCTTCAAAATGGGACGCACCATCGACGAGGTTTACAAAGCCACCGGCATCGACCCGTGGTACCTCGATCAATTGAAACAACTCATCGACTTCGAAGATGTCCTCGGCTCATACAAAAAACTTGAAGACGTTCCAGCTAGCGTAATGTGGCAAGCTAAGCGTTGGGGTTACAGTGATCCTCAACTCGCATACCTCTACGAAGGTAAGCTCGGCACAGATAGCATTCTCAAAGTCCGCAACTACCGCAAATCCCTCGGCATTGAACCCGTCTACAAACTCGTTGACACCTGTGCCGCAGAGTTCGAAGCGTCCACACCTTATTACTACTCCGCATACGAAACGCCTATCACACAGATAGACGATGCTGGCAACTCAACACAAGTCTTCGACGACGAAATCCGCGTTACCGACAAGAAGAAAATCATCATCCTCGGCGGCGGTCCAAACCGTATCGGCCAAGGTATTGAATTCGACTACTGCTGTGTCCAGGCCGCATTCGCAGCCAAAGAACTCGGCTACGAAGCTGTCATGGTTAACTCAAACCCTGAAACAGTCTCCACCGACTACGACACATCAGACCTCCTCTTCTTCGAACCACTAACATTCGAAGACGTCCTCAACATCTGTGAACGCCTCAACGGCGGCAAGTTCGGTGACGCAGACTCCAAAGACCTCGTCCACGGCGTCATCGTCTCCTTCGGCGGCCAAACCCCGTTGAACCTCGCTCACTCACTCGAAAAATCTGGTGTCCCAATCATCGGTACAGCAGTCGACTCAATCGACCTTGCCGAGGACCGCGAGCGTTTCGCTGAACTCTGTACCAAACTCAACGTCAAGCAGCCGCCCAACGGCATCGCATACGACGTCGATCAAGCAATTGAGATCGCAAACCGCATCACCTACCCAGTCCTCGTTCGCCCATCCTTCGTGCTCGGCGGCCGTGCAATGGAAACCGTTTACGATGACGAGCAACTTCGTTACTACATGACGATCGCCATCGGCGCTTCTGACCTTGAAGGCCAGCCTATCCTCGTCGACAAATTCCTCGCCGAAGCAACCGAATGCGACATCGACGTCATTGCTGACTACGCACCAAACTCAGACACCGACGATTGCCGCGCACTCGTTTGCGGCGTCCTTGAACACATCGAAGAAGCCGGCATACACTCCGGCGACTCCGCATGTACCATCCCACCTCACTCTTTATCCGCAGAAACAATTGAGAAACTAAAACAACAATCGCGTGACATGGCCAAAGCTCTCAACGTTCGTGGTCTCATGAACGTTCAATGGGCTATCCGTAAGAACGGCGATATTTTTGTCATCGAAGTCAACCCACGTGCTTCTCGTACCGTCCCATTCGTTGGTAAAGCAACCGGCATCTCTTGGGCACGCCTCGCTGCCAAAGTCATGGCCGGAAAACAACTCTCCGAACTCGGCGTCACCGAAGAAGTCACGCCAAAACATACTTCAATCAAAGAGTCCGTCTTCCCATTCTCTAAATTCCCAGGCGTTGACGTCATCCTCGGCCCTGAAATGCGTTCTACAGGTGAATGCATGGGTGCCGACTATGACTACCCAACCGCCTTCGCTAAATCACAATCCTCTGCAGGCATGACCCTTCCAACCGAAGGCAAAATCTTCTTCTCAGTCCGCGACTCAGACAAAGAAGGCTTCGTCGACATCGCTCGTGACCTTGTCGACATGGGCTTCGAAGTTCTCACAACTGGCGGCACTCACGACTTCCTCAAACAACATGGCATCGAAACAACTCGCCTACGCAAAATCTCAGAAGGCCGTCCAAACGCTGCCGACCTTATCAAGAACGAAGAAATCGCACTCATCATCAATACACCAACACGTAAGGGTGCAGGCTCAGACGAAGGTTCACTCCGTGCAACAGCCGTCCGCTTCCGCACCGGCATGATCACAACACTCACAGCCGCGAAAGCCGCTGTCGCAGCAATCAAAGCTCTTCGTAACGAAGATTGGTCAGTCAACGCACTTCAGGATTACTTCCCTGAAGTAGCACGTGAACGCTAATCAAATCAACAATAAAACCAAAACCACAGGCAGCCAATCGGTTGCCTGTTTTTTTATGACTCACCAAAATAAAACGCTCATCCCGCACACCTCACAGCCTCAATATTTCTCTCGCATCACCACTAAAACCCACTTAAAATAAAGCCTAAAACCACACTCTCGCCACTTTCCGGATCGTCATCTAATGAAACCACTTCAAAGCGTCGACTTCTCAAGCCTCGCCATCATCCTCATTACACTGCTTGCAGTTTTTGTCTATCTTGCGATTAGGTCATTCCGTGGCAAGCGAATCGACGACCATTTTATCTGCCCAAAATGCAAGTACGATTTGCATGGCAACGCCCTCCCATATCAAACCTGTCCCGAATGCGGCCACGACATTTCCGACCCATACAAGCTCATCTATGGCAACAGAATCCGCAAGCCAAAACTCGCTATCCTCTTTATCCTCCTCGCTCTCACAACACTCATCCCATTTGGCTACAAAGCCGCCGACATCGACATCAACGACTACAAACCCTTCAATCTACTTGTTTTTCAGCTAACAAATCCCCAGTACACATTAAACATAGATAACATCTTCGGCGAACTTCACCAGCGCATTAACGCTGACGCGCTCACACCAAAACAAGTCAACAAACTTGCCCTCACAATCCTGCCTTACGTTGAACCGAAAAGCTCAACAACTTACGATCGCAAATACTATGACCTGTTCGACAAGATATATAATTCGCCTCATATCTCATCAGAATTTAAATCTCAATTCTTCGCTCATCTCATCTATTGGCTCACGCAAAAACAACTCAACACCTTCGGCCTATACACCGACAACCACTTGCCTTCTCTCTTCGCTTCCTCTCACGTAAGCCAAAAACAACGACTCGCAAGCATTATCCAAATGCTAAAAGTCCTTGAAAATAAGCCTTTTGATAGCAAATACAATGAAAGTACCATCTATCAACTCCTCGTAACAGCACACCTCAACGGTTGGCTAAACGAACAGCAAGCACACCAGTTCGCGCAAAGCATCTCTTCATATCAGTTCTTCTCGCAAGCTTATCATGACCCCATGACAAAAAAGCCAGTATGGAATTGGCATCTCGCATACAACAACCGTTACTCCCCACTCATGGGTCAATACGGCACCTTCAGTCTCTACCCACTCATCACCTTCAAGCGTGAGTTCTATCTGCGAGGATTTAATATCGATGGTAAATTTCATCCACTCGTCATCTCCGCACACGAATTATTCAGAAGCATGCAATTTGATTCACAAGTTGGCCCACAAAAAATAGCCAAAAACCAAATGCCATTCCGTTCCGACTTGCCCTTCGAAGTCGGCAAAACATATCAAATCAGCCTCGTCTTTGATGTGAATTACTCATTCAATCTCAACAAACAAGATCCGTTGATTACAACCATCACAACCCCGCCCACTACTTTTACCTTCTCAAAAACCTTGCCCGAAATCGAACTGGTTCTTGACGACAAAGTAGCTGAACTTTTCGTCAAATCCTTCAATACACTACCAGCCTGCAGCCCAGAATCTCCCTTCCGCCAGGACCCAACGCAACTCATCTTGCCTCATCAAATCTCTTACGAAATAGATCCAAAAGTCGGCTTCCAAAATCGTCGATTCCCCATCTTCTATCTCATCAATGATCTCAACACCCCAATCGCATATCGCATCTACGTCGAATACGACGGCATCGAATACGACACCGAACGCGTCTTTAAATCACAACAATCACTCACAAAATTCTACTGGGATAAATCATTCAAAAACATCCCACCTTCACTTGTTGGCAAACAAGTCAAACTCATCCTACGCCCAGACATTCACACCGCTCAAACCCAGCTCGCCACCGACATGATTCTCGCCAACCAAATTCAAATCAATAACGTCCTCGTCGTTGAATACCCTCTAATACAAGATGATTAATCTTCCACGCAATTCCCCACTCCCCTGGACCGCGATACGTTATAGTGCCACAACCAACATCACATCCCTCCACCCCCAATGAACCAAATCTTTCGCTCACAACCTCAATGGCCAGTTCGGCCTCATAGAGGACCCAATCAAAAAAACACAGCAAACCTCATACCAAAATCAACCCTCATTCAAAGCGCGCGCACAAAACCGATTTCCTCCTTCAAAACCCTTGCAATTTCTAACTAAAACCACCCCAAAACGAACTGTTTCTACTACATTTTAAGCCAAAACAGCTCATTTCCGACTACGGGAAAGTCACCGAAAATCAATCAACTTTCACATTCGTGCGCACAAAAGCGCGCCGCCCCATTCATAAGTCCTTTATTGATTTCAAAACTTAACAATACCGCTCATCGTTTCGACTAATACGCGCATAGACTCGATTTTAAAACCCATTTTTAAGACCATCTTAAAAACCGATTTCAGAACAAAACGTGCGCATAAAATCGAAACCATCACCCAAAACTACAATCCCCAGCCCGCAAAGCCATTTTTATATTTAACATCATCAACCCAAAAATCTAAGCCCCCTCAACAACACCCGGCCCCGCAATCGTCTGTTCCTTACGATTCAGCAATTTCCAATTACGTGGTGTCAAACCCGTCTGTAATTTAAAGCACCGCGAGAAAATACTCTGTTCAGAAAAACCACACGCCTTCGCAACATCCCGCAGCGGAATATTTGTTCGCGACATCAACTCCTTCGCCCGCTTAATCTGAATCTGCTTAAACATCGAAATCGGCGATCGTGATTCCGCTTGGTTAAACAACCGTCTCAAATGTGAAGGTGAGATATGCACCGCATGCGCAACATCCTCAACCGACGGATTACTCATCAGATTTTCTGAGTACCACGACATCGCATGCGCCACTTTACGATGTGATTCCTTCTCCGGCGTAATCGACTCCGTCATCGGCACATCCTTCAACGCACTCAGCGACAACTCCAGCAGCAGCCGATCGAAACGCATGTTTGATAACCCAGTTGGATACTCATAATCCGGGAGCACTTCTTTAATCATGTGATACAGTTCGATCGCACGATCTTGCCCAAGTTTCGCCTTCAGCGGACCATGTTCAGTCACATACTCCCGCAACGTGTCCGGTACCTGATCGAACTGTGCTACGAGTACCCGGCAACCCACCCGCGGCCGACCCGTCCATCCATGCAACTGATTCGGCGCGAAAACCCACATTGTGTGCTCATGCAGCCGCGGATGCATGTCATCCGGCACGAGCGGTGCCGCGTACCCATCGACTACTGCCTGAAATTCCCACAAAGTGCGGGTCATCGGTTGTGTTGGGTGGTCGCCGTAGTGTCGTGTGCCGAGGCCGATGTATCCGAGCATGAGGTGAACCTTGCTGTCTAAAAAATGAGCGATAAAGTCAAAAAAATACGAATTAAACGCTAATTAATAGCTTAAAACGGAATTAATATAACAAGTCATGATCGTAATTGTCAAAATAATTTTGAATTAAGGTTCGGGTTTGTTTGCTGAGGTCACGTGAGACAGGGGGATGTGGATGAAATGTTTGGGCGTTTGGACATGGTGGTTTGGCGATTGAGTCGTGGGGATAGGAGAGATGGGAAAATTTTTGGGATAAAAATACGATCGGAGCCTCGATTTGGCTAAATGCTTGTTGAATAAAGAGTTTAGGGGTTTTATCTATGTGATGGGGGTGGGCGGCTATAATGTCGTAATCCACTTTATTTAGAAATATTCTAAAAAAGGGTTGACGGTTTGGGTGAAACTACATACATTTTGGGAGAACTAAAGGGGAGGGCGGTTAAGGGGTATTAGGGATGAATGGGGGATTGATTTAGTGAGGAAGCGGGGAACAATAATAAGTGGCTCGGTATGTTGATACTGATTGCTGCTTGGTGGAGAGAAGAGAGAGGGGGAGCGGGTTGATGAGGGTGATGGGAATAAATGGATGGGGTGGGATGATTTGTTTGGCGATGAACGCAGGGCTGTGTGAGACTCAGCATTGTGTTTGGGCTGATGGACAAAAGAAACGCGATTCACGGATGCGACGGGTAGCACTGTGATCGAGAGCATAAACAACAAACCCAGCAACGAGAGAGAGTATTCATTATGTTGACCGTAGGCGACAATTTTCCGGAGTTTTCATCGAAGGCATGTGTGGGCAATACGCCAGATGATTTGATCACGATCGACAATACAACGGACGGTGACAAGTGGAAGGTTTACTTCTTCTATCCGAAGGACTTTACATTTGTTTGTCCAACGGAGATCGCGGAGTTTGGCAGAAGGTTGCCAGAGTTCCATGATCGTGACTGCACGGTTTTTGGTGGTTCAACGGATAACGAGTTTTGTCACTTGGCATGGCGTAACAGTCATGAGGATTTGCAGGATTTGCCTTTCCCACTGCTTGGTGCACAGAAGCTTGCAGCGGATCTTGGGATTTTGGATCCTGAGGAAGGCGTATGCTTGAGAGCGACATTCATTGTTGATCCACATGGTGTGATCCAGTGGGCAGAAGCGAACAACTTGTCAGTTGGTCGTAATGTGAATGAAGTGCTTCGCGTCCTGGATGCGATTCAGTCAGATGAGCTTTGCCCATGTAATTGGAAGAAGGGCGAAGAGTTCATTCAGGTATAAGCGAAACAGGCTATAGAAATAGATTTAAAACCTAAATAGGTAACACACACTTGGGGCCGATGTTCAAGCGAAGGTCGGCCTACCTTTTGAGACGATAAGCAAATAGCACGAGGATTGAAACGATGACAGTTATAGATTTAGCACACATTGAGGCGGTAAAGAACAGCTTGCCGGAAGAGGCAAAGGATTTAAAGCTGAATCTTTCAGGCGTTTTTAATTGTGAATACTTGAATGAAGATCAGGTTTGGGGCATTTTGCTAACTGCTGCATATTTCATTAAAGATGAAAAGCTGGCAAAAGCTTTTGAAACAGATGCTGTTAGTGCGGATGTTGATGAAGCGGTGATCAGTGATGCGAAAGCTGCAGCATCGATCATGGGTATGAATACGGTTTACTATCGTTTTCGTCACACGATTGACAAAGAAACGTATAACAAGAAGCCTGCACGTTTGCGAATGCAAAGGATGATGAGGCCTACGACGAGTAAGGTTAATTTTGAATTGAATTCGACATCGGCGGCGATTCTGCTTGGTTGCCAGATGTGTATCAATGCACATGAAGCGAGCGTGATCAAGGAAGGTTTGAGTGAAGAACACGTGCATGATGTGGCGAGAATCACGGCGATCGTGCATGGCGTGTCGATTGCACTTGGAATTGGAAAATGAGAGAGGCAGGGAAGGGGTGAAGACACCTGACGGGTCTTGGCCAGGAGGGACCTGTAAAGGCGGGGTGGACTGATTCCAGCACGAGGAGGTGACTGGAACAATAGGAAAGAAGTTATATTGGGTGTCAAAGAAAAGAAGCTGCGCTACGGCGCGGCTTTTTTTGTGAGCGAGGTGGAGTGGGTGAGAGGTGAGCAGGATGGTTGTTGCACTTAAGCGTGTCGTTGGGGCAAGGTGTGGGTGTTTATTGTGAGGGGAGGTGGGGTGAGCACGGTGAGCGTGGCTCACCGGCTATTTGAGTTGCAGAAAAAGCGAATTGAGAGGTGAGTGTAAAATTTACTTGGAAATATGTAAAGTTTGCTTGGCGCAATGCCGAGTTTGCTTTACAGTATGAGCATGAAGCAACAGATTGGAAATCGATTGAGGGTCGCAAGGGCTGAGCGGAACCTGTCACAAGGGGAGCTGGCAAAGCTGGTGAATGTGACGCGGCAAACGATCAGCTCGATCGAAACGAAGCAGTACTGTCCATCGACGTTGTTGTCGTTGAGTTTGGCGAAGGTGCTGGGCAAGACTGTTGAGGAATTGTTTTATTTGGAAGAAGAGGATGTGTGAAATTTTGAGCGTCTGGGATGGCGTGTGGATTATTCATTTGGAGATAATGCGATGAGAAGTCATGTAATAGATGAGCGTGAAGTGTTGGTGACTCGAAAAGGTTTGGGTTTGGGTTTTTTGATTTTGTCTTTTGGTTTGCTGGCGATTGCTTGTGTGCGAATCGTTGGTTATGGCCAGAGTGGTTGGGATTTGCTGGGTTTGTTTGTTTTGGGGAACGTTGCGGTGGCGGTGTATATGGGGATTCATAAAGTTTATACATGGAAATGGGGCGCGATTATGGGAGGTGTGTTTGGTTTTGTTTTTGGGTTTCTGTATAGCTACATATGGTGATGGTGATTTGAACGTAAATAAAAAAAAGCTACGCGTTGGTGCGTAGCTTTTTTCGTTTTTGTTGGGTTTTGTGTCAGGCGACGTCTGCGGGTGGTAGGAATGAGACGTCTTCGTTTGCTTCGATAATTTCAGAGTCTTCTTTATCGATGGCAGCGGGGTTGACGCCTAGGAGTGTGAGTAGTCCCGTATCGATGATGAATTGGGAGCCGATGAGGTATACGCCTGTTGAAACCTGGTGTGAGTATTTGACGATGATGGCCTGTTGGCCAACGACGAAACCGCGTTTGGTGAAGCAGATACGCCAAGTGGAGCCTAGTGGAAGGCTATCTTGTGAGATGAATCCGAGGCCGCCTCTGCCGACGTCACGAAGTTGTACTTCGATGGGTGTCGGGTCGAGTTTGCTTCGGTTCATGGGGTGAAGTTCTGCTTCCCCTCGAACGATGTGTCGGTCGAAGTGTCTGTTACAGGGGTTTTCGTCATGGGCAATTCTGACGTGTTCCAACCTGTTCAGTTCTTCTAAAAGTTCTTCTGGTGAACGTTCGGACATGCTGGTGCTCCGGTAGCTGACGCTCGCGCAGGGATGGCAAAAACGATTGCCTTGGACCCCTTGCTTGCAAAACAACGGTCATGGTTGTCCCACCCCGTACTGGAGTCACATAACTGCACTAGTTATATCGTCGAGTGAGCAAGGGATCTTAAGTTTGTTGCCTAGCGAGGTTAGGGAAAATCTGGTACCGGATGCATGTTCCAATAATAAACCAGTCCTTATAAGAATAAGGACTGGCTTTGAATTTTTACTGAACGTAAATTTTTCCCAAGTTATGGTGTTGGGAATGGGCTTGATCGCATGTTATGTGAAAGGAAGAACATGCGTTCGAAATCGTTCCAAGCGGAACGAGTGTTGTTGTCCATAATGCGAGAATACTTGTAGTGCATTTCGCCAGCAGCTTCGTTTGATGATGTGAGCTCAGGGGTCATTGTACCGCAGCCGGTCATAGAAACAGAGACTGCACTGAGAACACATATAGCGAGAACCGTCTTCAAGGTCTTTGTCATAGAGAACACCTTTCGATGAATTTACGAGCCAATTGTCCTCATAAATGGTGTTTCTGTCAAATGTATTTCCTGACAACTTTGGAGGTTTATTTGATTTTCTTGGTTGGGTTGGGCGAATGCTTCAAATATGTGTAAAAACTAGGGTTATGTGGGTGTAGATATGGTTGGAAAGAGTGAAATGGGTGGTGTTTTGTGAATTATTCTGCAATTGATTGTGTGGATGGTTTTGAGAGGATGACTTTGACGGGGGTTTTGTCGGGAGGGAGGAGGTCGATATTGGGCTGATAGCGTTGTTCGTCGTTGGCTGAGTTAACGTTGTTGGGTGGTGCGATGAGGTCGTCGCCGAAGTGAACGAGTGAGATGAATGAGCCGTTGACGTCGGCCATGTACTGAGGGTTGCCATCGAGGTCGTCGTGGAAGTCGGAGCCAGTGAAGAGGAAGTTGGTTGGGGGCATGGGTTTGCCGGTGTGTCGGAGGAGGATGAAGTCGGTGACGGGGCGTGTGATGAGTTTGCTGGTTTTGGGGTCTTTGTATTGGATGTTGATCTGAATGGGGTCGCCTGTGGGCGGGATGAGTGACCACTTGTTGTTTTGCTTGACGGTTTGTTGTGGTTTGCCTGGCTGGAAGCCTAGGGTGATGAGGGCAAGGTGGATGTGTGAAGGTCGAGCATTGGATGAGATGATGGATTCGTATTCACGTGAGTTTGGTTTGCAGACGATGAGTTCAAGCCAATCGCAGACGTCGCTTGGTTGCCAACAGAATTGAGCGTCGAATGAAACGGTGCCTGCGTCGGGATCGACTTGGATGTGAGGGAGTTGAATGCGTGGTTTGGATTTGGTTGGGGTGGTGTTTTGTGCTTGTTTCTCAGTGGAATTTGGTTGGGAGGGTTGCGTGGTTGGTTGTTTGTGGGATTGGGGCGCAGTGCAACTAAGTAAGAATAAGCATGAGAAAGCGGTAAGCCAAAGTCGCGTCATCCGGAAGTCCTTGCATGGGATAAGCGTGTTGGATGTAAGTAATGATTTGATGTTGAGTTTAACGATTTGCGTGCAGAGATGAAAAGGAAAAAGGCCCGATCGGGAGAACCCCAATCGAGCCTTTCCGGGGGCAAATCTGTGTTGCTCAAGGCAACTACGAGTATGATAGGTTAGCCCTGATTAAATGCAAGCGGTAAGTGAGTGAGAAATAAATAGGGCTTTATTTTGTATGTAGTCGAAGGAAAATTGTCAGTTTGTGTCGTGAATGACGCTTTATTTGAGGGGTTGTTACAATCAATGAATGATCAATGTGGAAAGCTTATTGATTGGTATAGTTGAGGTGGAAAACATGATGACCTATTGTCAGTTAAGTCCGGTTATTAAAGGGGTGAAATGATGTATGCAGGGTGAGGGATGATAAGGTTTGGTGATAAGTTGTTTGCTATTTGAATGAAAAGTTTCAAAAGAATGAATGTGAAGGAAAGCCTGATGCAAAATGAAGATTTGGTACGTGTTGGTTTTATTGGGGCAGGCGCGATTTGTGAGCAGCGTCATTTGCCGAACTTGAAGGCGTTGGGTCATGTGGCGTTTGTGAGTGTTTGCAATCGAAGTGAGCAGAGTTCAACGAGGATTGCTGAGAAGTGGGGGTTTAAAGATATTGATAATGATTGGCGTGAGTTGATTGCGCGTGATGATATTGATGCGGTGTTTATAGGGACGTGGCCTTACACGCATGCGGAGATGGCGGTTGCTGCGTTGGAAGCTGGGAAGCATGTGTTTTGTCAGGCGAGAATGGCTGCGAATTTGGAACAGGCGACGCAGATGCTTGAGGCAGCGGATGCGCATGGGCATTTGGTGGATATGATTTGTCCGCCGCCGCATCGTATGCCATATGAGCCTTATATTAAGCAGGTTTTAGCGGATGGTGTGTTGGGTGATTTGCGTGAGGTGAGGTTGGTGTGCCGTAATGCGGGGGATGTTGGTGAACTGAATTGGCGTCAACGTACTGAGTATTCGGGGCAGCAAATTATGCAGGTTGGAATATGGGCTGAAACGTTGAATGCTTGGTTGGGTGAGTATGAAGAGTTGCGTGCGGAATTTGAGTCGCCGATTGATGTGAAGCCTGATCCGGAGAATGATGGGGTGGATTATGAATTGCATATACCGCAGGTTGTTAAGTTGGTTGGGTGGCTGAAGTGTGGTGTGTTTATTCAGGAGGATCATTCGGGGATCGCGATCGGTGAAAATGCGAATCACCTTACGATTACAGGTGATAAAGGCGCGATGCGGATTCATTATGAGGGTGATGTTGAGATGGCGAAGGTTGGTGAGATGTTCCATACGGTGGGGCCGCCTGTATCACTGCAGCGTGATTGGCAGGTTGAGAAAGATTTTATTGATGCGATTTATTTGTCACGTGAAGGTGTGCCAGCGTGTGACTGGGGGGTGTCGCCTGATTTTGCGGAGGGGTATAAGTACATGAAAAAAATGGATGCGATCTGGCGAGCAGCGCAGAGTAATGAAGTTGTGATTGTGTAAATGCGTGAGCGTGATGGAAAATAGAAGGGGGATGGTTCTAATTGGATGAAGAAGTATTCGTCTAATCAATGGTTAGTTATGGTTTTGTTTAGTGATGAGTGTCGGTATGAATGATGTCTCTCAAGAGTTTGAGCCGCTGCCTTCGGATCAGTTGACGTGGGCGGCGCTGTTGGGGAAGTGGGTGGAGTTTGCGCGATCGGCTGTTGGTTTGCCTGCGACTGAAGAAGGTGAGTTGATGAAAGCATCGGTTGTGGATGTGATTATGTTGCAGGCGGTTTGGTTTGCGTTAGAGAATTTAAAAGACTTGCCACGTGAAGAACAGGCACTTGGTGTTGATCGCGCGGGTGTTTTGGTTGCGAAGCATGTTGGTGAACTGGAGCGTCGATATGACAATCAAGACATGCCGGGGTTGATGGTTGAGTTGATTGATGATGCTGAAAAAAGTTTGCATGCAGCGATAGCGCGTGTGAAGAATTTTGCCTGAAATAAAAGCGAAAAAATGATTGTAAAACAGTCTTTTCCCGGTATATTGAATTGAGTTGAAAATCTGATTGGCCGATGTCTAGGCCTATATATTTTTGTGACGTGATTTGTCTCCAATGTGAGCGATTTCACTTCTTACGTTTTTTGCATTTTATATGGTAGTTAATTCGCCTTAGATAAAAATTACGTGCGCTGATTAATGGCTGGTTATGCAGTCATTGATTAGATGCGTGTTTATATATGATTGAGCATTGTGCTCGAGTAATGAATCGACGTTAGTTGATGTATTGCTTGATCTATTGCTTGTTGTGCTGCGTCTTGTTGATGTGTGCATAGAGGAGAAGGAAGTTTTGCTGATTGATTTGTTGGTGAAGTTTCTGATTGATGACTTGATGTTAAGAAGCTTGGCTGACGAGGTAGGCGAGTTGTTTGAAACGTGTGATTGAATCATGTTTTGAATAATTTGAAGAGCACATTGAGTTGCTCACCAATGTACGGCGGCGGAGGTCAACGGAGAGACTGGTGGGGTGATGATTCGAGGGTGTGGTGGATAGCGTGACGTTCGTATTTGGGGATGGTTGATGAAGAGGAGGGGGGAGGCATGGCTTGGGAGAACAATCGAGGGGTGGGCGTTAATTGGGAGATTAGTTTTTATGGGGAGGGGTGAGAGATTAGTTAGGGACAGGGGATGAGAGATTAGTGAGAGGGGGAGGATGTGAGAGATTAGTGGGGGGGGAACAGGCATTGGGGTAGGGATGAAAAAGGGGTAGGAGTCGGGCGCGGGGAAGTTACGGCAAGGAGGGGAGTGTCAGCCGCACTGGTGAGAGACGGCTGACAGGGAAGTTGCTTGAGCTTTAGAGCGTTTTGCAGGTTAATTTGCAGTGTTGGCCAGAAGGTCAGAGTGAGACGATGTTTTACTTTGAGTGAAGGGCAGCAAGGAGACGATCTGAAACTGTGAGTTTGCTTGCAACCGCTCTAATCTTGCTCAAGTGAAGTGGGTATGGTGAAGGATAACTATGCCGGTAGGGAGGCGACACCCAAGCAGCGGTCTGGGTGTTTTTTAATGTTTTGGTCCGGTGGTAACGCGCAAGATTTTTGGGGTTACGTTTGATTGGTGAAATGTGTATCGTTTGTGGGAATGTGGATTATTTCTTTACTGATTTTTTGAATGTTTTGATGTTGAGTTGATCGTCGACCTGATATGGCATGTATTGGGGGGTGACGAGGATTTCAGTACACAGTTCGTAGGGTAGGGGATTTGAACTTGGGAAGCTGACTTCGACGAATGTTGCTGTGTATCCTGTCTTGGGTGTGTTGGGTGAAAGTGTGATTGATGATGCGGAGATGGGGAGCGTTTTGGCGGTCCATTTTGATTTTCTGAAATCGCGTGACTCGGAGCTAGCTGTCCATAGTTTGATTTCGTAGGGTTCTTGATTCCATGAGACGGTGAGGGAGTTATTTATGATTTGCCAATCGATTTTAGCGAGTGGTTTACGTGAAACGACGGAATCGATGAATGCGTAGAGGGTTGGCAGGAAGGTGAGATCGAGGGAGTGGCCGGTGTTGGGGACGTAGTGGAGATACGTTGGGTCTTGAAGTTGGTTGACGTAGAGTGAGGAAGCGTCGACGGTCCAGTAGGGATCGTTTGTGCCCAGGAGGATGAGTTTAGGGATGGTGATGGACTTGCGGTAGGTGTAGGGATCGACGAGCGACCAGAGTTTCTTGCCTTCGGGAGTGTCGAAGATGGTTGTGATGCCTCGGTTTTTGTAGTCGCTGATCATGTCTGAGAAGTCGCCATAAGAAGCGAGTTGGTGCTTCATTTGTGACTTCATGTTGAGGATGTCGATGACGAGTGGCGCGATGGCAACGACGCGATCGTCGATGGCACCGGTGAGCCAAGTTGTCCATCCACGCTTAGATGCGCCGGTGACGATGAATTCAGTGGGTTTTGTGCCTAGCTCATCAAGAAGGATTTCCTGAGCAGCGTCCATGGCTTTGACAGCACTTTTAACCATGGGCATTAGGAGTGGTTTGCTATCATCGATTGCACCTTCTTTGAGGTATTGCTCGAACGTGTATGAGATGAGCGCATCTTCTTTGTAGTTGTCGTACAGCGGCTGATTAGGGACTTGTTTGAGGACGATGAGTGGGATGCCGATTTGGTTGGCGATGGTGCCGATGATTTGACCGTATTTTTTGAATGATGGGGGGCGATCCATGTTCGTGTTGGAGCCACCTGTGATAACGAGGATGGCTTTGTCTTTGTGTTTGAGTTGCTGAGGGATGCCGATGATTAGCCAATGGTTCCAGTCGATTCCCTGCCATTGCTGCGACTGGAGTTGAATTGAAAGAACGTCCATGTTATTGAGTTCTTGTTTTTGGATGACTTGATAGTTGAAGTGGCCGTCGTCGGTCTGAACGTATTGTTTGAGATCGGAGTGGAGTAGGGGGGTGAGTAGAAATGCAATGATGAGGAGGAGGGGTGTCATGAAAAAGGTTTGCGATGTACGTGCAGAGAAAAGCATCCAAATCTCCAGTGCTGGGGTTGATGTTATATTCAGCATTCAACTTCAATGCTCATGCTCGCATATCTGATTCGCTATTGCACGATGAATTACTCAGCGGAGGTGCGGAAAATGCGCATAAAAAAACGCTTACTGTGGTGAGTAAGCGTCTGCGTGTTTTATGTTGTGGTGATTTATTTGCTGGTGTTGCAGATATCGACGTAGGCTTTGACCGCATTTTCCATGCCAAGACGGAGGGCGTCGGCAACGAGGGCGTGGCCGATGGAAACTTCGTCAAGCCAAGGGATGTGCTGAATGAGATGGCCTAAATTGTCGAGATTGAGGTCGTGACCAGCATTGAGGCCGAGGCCGGCGTTCTTGGCGACTTCAGCTGCTTTTACAAAGCTGTCAGTGATGGTTTGGAGCTTGTCTGTACCCCATGCAGCGGCGTAGGGTTCTGTGTATAGCTCGACCCGGTCTGCACCCACCTCTGCGGCGAGAGCGATTTCTGTGGGGTCGTCGTCGATGAAGAGGCTGACACGCTGACAGTGTTGTTTGAGTGTGGCGATGATGTCGGTGAGGCGATCACGGTTTTGGCTGACTTTCCAGCCTGCGTTACTGGTGAATGCGTTGGGGTCGTCTGGAACGAGGGTGCATTGAGTTGGTTGGACGGCTTTGATGAGTTCGATGTATTTGCCTTCGAAAGGGTTGCCTTCGATGTTGTACTCGCGGCCTTGGTATTTGGGCTCTTGGAGGACTTCATGGATGGCGTGGACGTCATACTCACGGATGTGACGTTCGTCGGGACGTGGGTGTACGGTGACGCCTACAGCGCCTGCGTCGAGTGAGACGCACGCGGCCCAAGTGACGCTTGGGACTTCCATGTGACGGGTATTGCGCAGGTGTGCGACCTTGTTTACATTGACACTTAGCTTCGTCATGACGAGCCTTCCAGTCGGGTACGAATCAACACAGGGGCGATACGGCTTTGAACTGAGTAGCCGGTTATATCATCGGAAAGCTCAACACTTTATCCGCAATCTGACGGCGAGGCCAATTATGAAGGGAGAGGGAGATCTCTAACGGGAGGTGTGAGAAGCTAGAAATTTTGTGATGCGATGATGAGGAAGGTTGTGTCGATGACGGCGAGGAGAATGATGGCGGCTGCGATTTTGGTGAGATTGGGTTCACGTTTGGTGTGCTGCCTGTGCATGTGCTGATTGCGTGAAACGAGGAAGCGGTCACATTGAGCGAAGATGAGCTCGGCGATGATGGCGGCGTAGAGCGGACATATGAGAGAGACAGCTAATCCTGCCCCGATGCCTGAAGGGTCACTGAGGTCTGCGAGCATCGCGATTAGGCCGACGAGCATGCCGATGATGCCAGCGGACCATGCGAGGTTGCGTCCTCGTTCCATGACCTTGCGGTACTCTTCAAACTCGTATACATCGTAAATACGTTTGCCGCTTAGGGTGATGATGAATGCTCGGATTGGTTTGATGAGACCTGATGACATGAGAATGCCACTGAGTGAGATGCCGAGGACAATAAGAAGGCTGGGTATGTCGACGAACATCATAAGATGTCCGCCTGAACGTAGGCACCAAACGATGACGAGAGCCATGAGGCCGCTGCCGATGAAGAAGCAGAGAGGATGCATGGGTTTGCTTGGTGTGATTTCATAGGTGCTTATGTCGTTAGGCATGAAACGTTTGCCACACTCAGGGCACTTGTTGGATGTGAGATTTTGTAAGTCGTATAAGCAGTCGGAACAGTACATCTTTTCTGACATGGCGGACCCTAATCGGAAAGTAATGAGTTTTTGCAAGTCTATATCAAGTGTTATATCGACAAAGTTTGGGGTCATGCTCTAGTCGGTTGCGCTATATGTTTGGTGGTTTTGGAGAGATCGTTAGGTTTACGCAAGCTTTCGATGGCGAGATGCCAGATGTAGAGACCGATGGTGAAAGTGAAGATACCAAAAAAGATGAGATGCCATGTTGGTGAGCCGTGCCTGAGGAGGTCACCAGTGTCACCGATGCGATCGATCCAGCCGAGGCCGATGTATGTGCCGTTGGCGATGAAGCAAAAGCCAGTGATGTAAGCAAATGATGTTTGTAGCTGAATGTGTCGTTTGAGTGATGTGAAGCTGATGGTGAGGAGAATGAGTAGAGGGATAAGGCAACCAAGTGTGGGGCCGAGCCAGCGTTCGATGATTGGATGAGGATTGGTGAGAACATCAGTGCGTGAGAAGCCGAGTAATGGGAATGTAACGTCGATTTCCTTGCCGCCTGTGATGAGTGCACCAATGGCATGGCCGAGCTCATGCGTGGCCATCATGAAGTACCAACTGAAGATCGTAAGTAGTGCCAATGAAATGATGAATTTGATGTGTAATGATAGTGTTTTACGTGTCACTGCAATTAACCAAAGAAACCGAAAAGCAAAATGCTCAGTAGAAGCAAGATGAGGCTGATGACGAGAGGGTTTGAGAAAGAAGCACCGCCGACATAAATGTAAGTGTTCTTGCTTCTATTCTGTTTGTTTTTCACCCAGAACGACATACAAGCTCCTTCATCAATAAAGACGAAGTGAACAGCTTTATGTTTCAGTATGTACAGTGCTGCCGAATATAGGGGGGTTATAGTACAGCAACGAGAACACAGAATGTAATGAGGATCGCAGCCCAGAAAACTGGGTGAGTCAGTAACGTATTGATCCAATCGGGTCTTTTCGAAGGAGTTGGAGCAGCTTTCTTTTTCTTATGCTTATGTGACATGTAAATCCCTTTCATCGAGGAATATGTCACCATTTTACTTGGGTTTGTGCGTTGCTGAAAGAAAAATTCTTAGCTGTCGTTTAAGACGAGTCCAATTCCGAGTGAGCATAGGATACTACCTGCGCCGAATCGCATGCCGCTGGCGATTTTGCGATTTCGTTTTAATATCGAGCCGATTTGTGCAGCACATAAACCAGCGAGGGTGAACATGATGAGTGTTACGATCATGAAGATGATGCCGAGTTCAAGGAATTGCATCCATACCATGCCGCGGTCAGCGGAGATGAACTGAGGCAAAAAGGCGAGGAAGAAAATCGCAACTTTGGGGTTTAGTGAACCTGCAAAGAATGATTGCAAAAAGATGCGTTTGATTTCACTAGGCTTACCTTGGTTGGAAAGTTCAAAAGAGGCTTTGTCTATGAACATTCTAATGCCAAGATAGATGAGGTATATTGCGCCAACGATTTTGAGAATCAGGAAGCCGGTAACACTTGCTTTGATCAAGGCACTTAGGCCGATCATGGCAAAGGAAGTGTGTACCATTGTGCAGCAAACGAAGCCGAGTGTTGCAGCAATTGCAGCACGGCGGCCTTGAGCGAGACCACGTGTTAATACATACAGAATGTCAGGGCCTGGCGTTGCTGCTAACAGCAACGATGCGCCTGTAAAAAAGACTAAGCTTTCCCAACTGACCATAACCAATCACACCTTTTATAACCGCAAGTTTGTGCGTCTTCTTGATTAGCATTTCTGTTATCAAGATTAACTATCGTGAACAGCTAACCCAATACCGAGTAAGCAGAGAACGCTGCCGGACACGTAACGAATGCCGCCTGCAATTTTATCGTTCTTCTTGAGCTGCTCTCCAATTTTCGCAGCAAAAACCCCGATGATGCCAAAAACCAAGATTGTCATCAACATAAACACCGTGCCCAATTCGAGTAGTTGTACCCATGCAGTTCCTTCTTGGCTGACAAATTGTGGCAGGAAAGACAGGTAGAATATTGCGACTTTGGGATTCAATATGTTTGCGATCACACTTTGTTTGTAGATCTGTTTGATCTGCTTGCCTTCAAGTTTGCCTGAGATATCGAAGTGTGATTTGTCTAAAAGTGCACGTAAGCCGAGGTAGATCAGATAACCTGCGCCTGCAAATTTGATGATCAGGAATGCAAGGGCACTGGCTTTGAGAATCGCACTGATGCCGACGATCGCAAAAGCAGTATGTACAAGGCTACCGGTTGCAAAACCCAGTGCAGCGGCAAGTGCAGCTTTTGTGCCTTGAGCCATACCACGTGTGAGTACGTAGATGATGTCGGGACCAGGTGTGACAGCTAATACTGCTGTAACACCAATGAAAAGTACTAATTTTTCCCATGAAACCATGTGCTAAACCTTTTCTTCTTCTGACGGTGTGTCGTCTTTGCTCGTCTGTGCTTTTGTTACCTTCGCTAATAGCCATCCACAAAAAGCGATATAGCCCACTAATACCACAAACTGAAAAATAAAATCAGCAGTTAGCGGTTGAACTTCTCGTGCTTCAGTCAGGTATCCACCTCGCACGACAAGTTGATCGATGCCAACAATGACACTTTTTAACATATGAAAAAGGCCGTAGATCGCAGCAAGGGCAGTGGGTGCAAAAATGAGCCACATACCTATTAATACGGTTTTGTTGCCTTGACCATCGATCTTTTCAGTTGCTGTTCTGTAGGCATGCGCGGAGCTGAAGATTTGAGCATACGGGTCGGAGCACGCGATGCCTGTTAAAGGCTTGCCACACTGCTCGCAAAAGTGATTCATCGGCGGATTCAAGGTGAAACAGCCAGGGCAGGTCATTTTCCCTTTATCCTTCTCATCTTCAACATACACATCCGCATTCGGATCGTCTGTTTCCCAGTACTCTTTTTCTTCATGCTCGTGCTGTTCGTTCATGATTCACCCTCGGAAATTTAACACACTCTAAACCAGAGCCATCGTGGCAGTAGTCTCACTATCCAAGCAAGCATTCGCCAGCGACGTGTGACAACGACATAAAACCTGCCTTTGATGATTCCGGAATAAGCTTGATCGACAGCCTTCTCCACTGGCTGTACCCAGAACATATGCTCATTATCCTTTACAAGATCAGTATCGACAAATCCAGGCAAAATCGTTGTGACACTTACGTCTAACTTGCGTTTTTTGAAGTACTGTTTTGCAGCTTCCAGATATATGAGCTCGTACCCTTTACTGGCTGAATACACAGGTGAATCGCCAATGCCTTTGATTCCAGCAATAGAGCTTAAACCAACCAAACGGCCTTTCTTTTGTTTTTCAAACAACTCGACAGCTGCATCTGCAATCGCTGTGAATCCAACAACGTTTACATCATTAGTCCACTTGCTGATTTCCCAATCCCCCATTGATTTACTTTTGCCAACACCTGCTGAGATGATGACCATATCAATGATGCTGCCATCTTTGCATAACTCACTCGCCAAGCTTTTAAAAACGTCACGAGCCTCATTCGCTTTCGTGACATCCATTTCTCTAATCAGCGCATTGGCCTCGCCGACGTCGTCACGTATGCGTTTCATCTCGTGCACACGTCTTGCAGTCATACCGACACGGTAACCTTCGCGCACCAGCTTTTTGACAAAACCTTCACCGATACCGGAACTTGCGCCAATTACAATCGCATTCTTCATTCATTACCCTTCAAGTGGAAATAGTGGGCTTACTGTCTGCAAAGATGTCCCGAGGGTTTTCAGTTCTACGGGGCTTAAAGCACTGGAATTATTGAGTATTTGTTCAACACCTTTACGCATCAGGCTTGGATCGCCCGGTGGTATTGCAGCTGCAACACCCGGTAAATGCAGTGTATATCGAAGCAGCATGCCGATGACATCGTCGCGATCTTCTGGCTCATACCAGCATTTATCATACTTACGATCACCAGTAAGTTTTGTTCTGGCCATGCTTTTAAGTGCCAAAATTCCCATACCTTTTTCATTAGCAGCAGATACCATACGCGGTCCAAAACCTGCTTCGAACGAAACGTAATTCAATGGCACCAGCATACTGTCGAACAATCCAGTATCGATTAACTTTAATGCAATATCTTCATTGTGTGCGCTGAACCCGATATATCGAATCTTGCCGAGCTTCTGGGCTTCCATGATCGTTTCAATTGCACCGCCACGGCTCATTGCGACTTTATAATCCTCTTCGGTCGTCATAGCGTGTAATTGGTATAGATCAAAGTGGTCGGTTTTTAGTTTCTTGAGCGAATCATCTAACTCGCGCTTAGCACCTTCGGCTGTACGTTCTAATGTTTTGCATGCAAGCACAACGTCCTTACGGAACGGCTCAAGAGCAGGGCCCATCAGCTCTTGAGAATTTTGATATTGGGGTGCGACATCAAAGTATCGGATACCTTGGTCAAAAGCCCTTTGTACTTCTTCGTTGACATCTTCCTGTGGTCGATCGCATATTGTCACACCACCTAACCCAAGGATAGACACATCTAAATCCGTTTGTCCCAGTCGTCTACGTATCATGGCATCTCCTAATGCTCATTGTTACTTACAACCCAATGCCCATCGGTTTTACTTCTCTGTAACGATATGACCGATGTATTGTAATCCTCATCACTGCAACAAGAAATGCTTCAGTTTATCAGTGGGGAGTGCAGGGGGATTGTTGCAGTGCAATAAGTGTCGTTGAAATGTAAGTACACAAAAAAAGCCCACGCCGTGGGGATTGGCGTGGGCTTGCGGTTGGGGTCTCGCTATAGAAGCGAGAAAGGTGGTTGGTCAAAATTTAATTGCCAGCATTTTAATGGCTGGCTAGCCCAAAAGCAAGTGTCTTTTGGGACTTTCCACAAAGGCTTGCTACTTACTTGTTTTCGCCTTCGATGATTTCCTTAGCAATGCTATCTGGAACTGGACGGTAGTCTAATGGTTCCATTGAGTAGCTTGCACGGCCTTGTGACATGCCTCGGAGGCTGTTTGAGTAGCCGAACATCTCGGAAAGTGGTGCTTCTGCTGTCACGATACGTGTGTTGCCACGTTGCTCAGTGTCAGCGATGATCGCACGGCGGCGGTTCAGGTCGCCTGTCACGTTACCCAAGAACTCGTCTGGAGTTGTGACAGATACCTTCATCACAGGCTCGAGGAGTTGCAGACCAGCTTTGCGGGTCGCTTCCTTGAAGCCGATGGAACCAGCCATTTCGAATGCGAGTTGTGAGGAGTCAACATCGTGGTACTTACCGTCGATGACTTCAACCTTACAGCCGATCAGTGGGTAACCAGCGAGAACGCCGCCTAATGCTGTTGCACGAGCACCAACGCCGACTGATGGAATGTATTCACGAGGAATTGAACCACCAGTGATGCTGTCTTGGAAGGCAACGCCGTCCTTGTAAAGCAAGTCTTGTTCTTTGGCTTCTTCTTCAGTGATTGGGCTGACGATGATTGTTGCATCACCGAACTGGCCGCGACCACCTGACTGTTTCTTATGAATACCGCGAGCTTGTGCTTCACCGCTGATGGTTTCGCGATAAGCAACACGTGGCTGACCAACATTAACACCGATCTTCAGGTCACGAGTCAGCTTAACGTTGATGATTTCAAGGTGAAGTTCACCCATACCAGCGATGATTGTTTCGCCGGTTTCATCGTCATAGTGGAACTGGAACGATGGGTCTTCACGACGGATCGTTGACAGTGCACTTGAGAGCTTTTCTTTGTCGCCAGCAGATGCTGGTTCAATTGACATGGAGATAACTGGGTCTGGGAATTCCATACGGTCAAGAACGATTGGATCGTCTGCATCACACAGTGTTTCACCTGTGTAGCTGCTCTTGAGGCCGACAACAGCAACGATTTCGCCTGCCAACGCTTGATCCTTCGCAATACGCTCCTTGGAGTGCATCTCGAAGATACGTGAGACGATTTCTTTCTTGCCGTTGTTTGAGTTCAACACACGTGTACCCTTGGTCAATTTACCGGAGTAAATACGAACGTAGGTAAGGTCGCCGTGTGCATCGTTAACAATCTTGAAGACCAATGCTGAGAGAGGTGCGTCTTCGCTGTGTGGGCGAGTCAGTTTCTTCTCTGCATCTTTAACGTCAGTACCCTGTGTTTCAGGAACTTCAGTTGGGTTTGGCAGGTATTCAATCACGCCGTCGATCAGCTTCTGAACGCCGATATTCTGGAGTGCTGAACCAGCGAAGACTGGGTGAGCCTTCTGTGCCAACGTACCCTTACGAAGAGCAGCCTTCAATTCTTCGACGCTGATTTCTTCTTCCATCAGGAATTTTTCAGTCAGTGCATCGTCGAGTTCAGCAATTGATTCGATCATCTTGTGACGCCATTCGTCAGCTTTGTCTTTCAACTCTGCTGGAACTTCTTCAACAGTCACAGTTGAGCCCATGTCTTCCTTGGAGAAGTAGTAAGCCTTCATCTCCATCAGGTCGATTACGCCAACGTGGTCATTTGAAGCACCGATTGGGTACTGTACTGGAATGACTGGAGCACCGAGACGCTCGATCAGTGTGCCGTATGAGAATTCGAAGTCCGCACCCATTTTGTCCATCTTGTTGATGAAACAAACACGTGGGACGCCGTAACGGTCAGCCTGACGCCACACAGTCTCTGACTGAGCTTCAACGCCTTCCTTACCGTCAAATACGACCACTGCACCATCGAGAACACGCATGGAACGTTCAACTTCCATTGTGAAGTCAACGTGGCCAGGTGTATCGATCAGGTTTAGTGTGTACTGAATGCCACCAAAGTCCCATGGACATGTCGTCGCAGCAGACTGGATGGTAATACCGCGCTGCTGTTCGTCTTCAAGGTGGTCCATGGTAGCTGTACCTTCGTGAACTTCACCGATTTTGTAGTTCTTACCGGTGTAGTACAGGATACGCTCGGACACAGTTGTTTTGCCTGCGTCGATGTGGGCACAGATACCGAAGTTACGGGTCATGTCTAGACGACCCAACTTGCCTTTTGGAGCTGCTGTTGCGGTGCTCATACCTTTAACCTTTAACTGAAAAAATGAGGTCTGCTACTTTGTTATCAATATTAGTCAGTGCCACTGGCACCGTTCTATACATATCCGATTTTCATCGGCTTAATAGTCTTTGTTTTTGCTTGCCGTTCCATCCCTCGTCGCCTAAAGGCAACTCACGGCTCTCTGGGCGGGTCTTCTCAAGCTCGCTTACCAACCAGCTTTCAACCCAGACGCTTTCCCCTCTAACATCACGCCAAGCCCCTTATCCGCTCAAACAAGCTCTCTGATACCATCTCAGGCACCACTTGCTTCGCTGATCCTGCTTGCCAATATCACCCTTAACGACACAAAAAATCAGGGCGCTACTATAAATAGAAATCTTCTGCGGAGGGGAAAGAATAACCGCTTTACGCCCCCCGTCAAGTTCACACCCCTCTCAGCCCAATCTTTATTGGCCACATCACGTTAAATCGGGCGCAATATGTCAATTATATCGACTCACATTCCTAAACACTCAATCCTCGTACACCCTTAATCACCCATCAGTCCATCCACAACCACTCCAACGCAGTCTCAAACCCTGTCCCAATCTAGCAAGCTGCAAATAAAGCTACGTACAACACTTAGCTTGATATCTTAAAACTAAGGGATAGTCCGTAATATTACCCATGCTCAACCCTATTTCTACTTCATCACTCAAAAAACCTACGCTTTTACCAAAATTAAACAATTTTTAGCCCAAGCCGCATCTCAGTTCTCCAAAACCCTATCTCATCTCATTTGCTTTCAGTACTATAAAGTCGCATTAGCATTCAATCACCCGGAGGCCTTCATTCATGCCCCAGTTCACCGTCGAAACCAATGACCCTCAAGATAAGCAATACGACTATCTCAGTCACAATATCACAGCCACCACAACAGCTGCTGCGCGTGATATCTTCAACAAAGCTGGTTACACCGTCTACTCTGTCACACCCAAAGGCAAACGCCCGTCATCTGTTAAAAATGCGCCACCCAAAAACTATGATGATTCGCTCGTAGACAAATTCGGCAACGCCATCATCCTTCTCGCTATCTTCGCCGCAATCGCTGTCGTCATCGGTCATCTCATCGTTTTCTTCCAATCCCGATACAACGGCGAAATCGTCTTTGTTCTCTTCTCTAGCTTCATCACACTCTTCTGTATCTGTCTTATCACCCTCACCCTCGGTTGGGCGCTCAAACTTTTCACACGCCTCATTCAAATCCAGGAATCAATCGCCAGTCAGAAACAAACCAAGTAACGAATCGGAAAGTCACATTATGCCAAGCTATAAAGTTACCTACAACGATCCGAACACCGACGAGCATCATCAAAAAACCGTACACGCAGAGTCAAGCGATCTTGCCGCTGAACAATTCAAAGAGCAAGGCTACACAAAAATTAACGTTACCCCCATCCCCGACGTTATCGCCGAAATCGCGCCAATCACAGAAATATATCGAGGGGCCAAGCTTTGGATCGCTCATACCTTCACACTTAATCGCATCCTTAGCTGGATCTACATTGCGCTCATCTTACTTTCTGCTCTTAGCCTCATCGTTACCCTTTTCCGCATCCCCAATATGCACTTCTTCATCGAATTCCTCGCTAGCGTTCTTATTGCCCTCAGCCCAGCCATCATTGCAATCCTCCTCAAACTCATACAACGTTTCGTTATTGCACATGAAACCATCGCTAAGCATCAAAAGCCTGTTTCATCAGACTAATTTTCGTTAAGGTCAAATACATGCCGCTTTACACCGTCTACTATAAAAACCCGAAAACCAATCAAAACACTTCAAGTGTTTTTACCGCCGGATATCCCGAAGTCGCTAAACTCATGGCCGAAGACCTTGGCTACGAAGTTCTCGACATCGTCTCGCTAGGCAACGATGATGATTCCCAAACTGCTTTTGCTCAAGCAATCACCAAGCAAGGCGGTTCACGCTTTGCCACATGGATCGCAAACATTCTCATCATTCTTGCCCCCATCGGCTTCGTCTTCGTTTATTTCGCTGGCATACCTCAATCGAAAATCTCATTCCACAGTGATGCAGCATCCATCCACTTTTTCTTCAACGAACTCGCATTTTGGCTTCTCGTCGCTGCCGCCGGCTGCCTTCTGAAACTACTTGTCTACATCATCGCGCACCTCGAAGCACGCACCATGACCTCGCAGCCAACACAGAATCATTAACACGCTTGGGAATATTCGTATGCCGATCTATAACGTTTTAATTCAAGATCCGAAAACTGATTCAACTGCAACACACTCATTTCCCGCAGGTTCGGTCGAAGCTGCCGAAGCTATTGCCAAAGATATCTACCCAGACATCGATATACTTTCTGTCACGCCAGTTCCAAATCAAATAAGAACCTATCCTTCAATTAATTCCAATTTTCTCGCTTCCAATAAATTCATTCGCCTCATCGCCAATCTTACGATCATCGCAGCATTCATCTGGTTCATCTTCTCACTCATCAAGCTCATCATGACACTCAACCAGGCAAACTCATTCGCCCAATCTCCCGCAGGCAACGTATTTCTCCAAGCCTCAGGTCTCACAAACCTCTCAACCAACTACACCTTCTCAGAATTTCAATCATTCGCGTGGCAAGTCATACTCGCACTACTCATCGCATCCGTTGGCTGCGCACTCCATCTATTCATCCGCTACATCGATTCGCTAAAACCCAACGCATCAACGAATAAATAAAATATAGAAAGCGGTCAGCCTCACAGCTAACCGCTTCTTTTATAGCGTTAAAATGCAAATTATCTTTATCCACAGTTACGTCGCAGCAGCACCAAACCACCTAAACCTAGTAACCCAAAACTCGCAGGTTCAGGTATGATCTGCACACTCTTAATATCAAACATAGCGATCCCATCCGCAAAACGAAAGCCGTCAGCAACTAGCTTCGCCCATGAGCTACTAAACATATCAGACGAATCGGTCGTCGCATCAAACGTCGGGAACAATTGATCCTTCGGTAGATTCGGATTCGGTGAACCTGCATTGATCAGATTCCCATAATTTGCATGTCCTTCTTCTACAATCAATTCAATCTGAAACGACGGGATATCAATTCCCCACCGATCAATATAAAGCACATGCTTTTTCGTGTCCCCTGGTTCCGGTTCGTGTACATTCGCAAGCACTAGATCCGTGTGGTCATCCGATCCACTCGGAATCGCAATATCCCCATCATCTGTATGCACGACAATGCTGTTCTGGAATAACCCATCGTATCGTGTCACTGATGTGCCCGGAAATTCATCATCACTGGTCATTGTCAGCGCTTCAGGTACAGTAAAAATAGCTGTCAAACCCGTAATCGCGGTGTAGTCAAAACCATCACTGTCATCAAAATCCATCGGCACGCCATCCACGACAAACTCCACTTGATACATTGTTTCAGCGTGATTCACACCAGCTAAACCCAACGTCAACATCCCGAAAATACAAGCTTCTTTAAACATCGTTATTTCTCCGATTTTCCCAGTAACGCAACCCATTGCAAAAGCATAACCCCATCAATCACAAGATCGATAGTTCGTTTTACAACACGCGCAATCATGCGCAGTACATTTATGTTTTAACTTTGTATAAACAGCACGATGATCACCATCGCGCTATAACAGAGATGAGTCGATCTCCTCGCGCTCACCAAATTCAAAGCTTACACCCAAACCATCATCATGCAACAAGGTTTCATGTAAAATTGAAACAATTTGCAGACTTTTATTCAAAAATAAATATTATACTGCCAGGAATAGTGCTATTGATAAATCACTATAAAATAAAGGTGCTTTTTGCTTTTTATAATTCCTTAACCATCACCTCATGCTTGCGCACTTCATGCAAACCACCTTTCTCTGCATAAAATCTCGCAGCCGCGCCGCCCGTCCAAGCCAGCCAAATAAAATGCTCACCAGCCATCTTCATCCGCTCAACAACTTTCCAAAATAGTATCGAACCGATTCCCTCACCCCTCAATTTCTCACTCACCCCAAACGGCCCAAAATGCGATCCATTCCATTGCACATAACCCAACACTTCTTCATTCCCGTCACTTCCGGAGGTTACCGCAACAATAATCTCATCATCCGTCCCATGCTTGATCTTATCAACGATCACATTCGCCCAATCCCCCGCAAACTCTTCTCTTAAAAATCTAAGCAATGAATAGGCATATTTCGCTTCAAATATACGAAGTTCAATCCCCTTCGCTTTCAATGTTTCTACCTTCGCTTTCGCTTCCTCAGGCATCACCATATCCTGCAACTCATTCCCCATCCCCACAACATCCCCACCTTCACGCTTACTAAAACCATGCTTTTTCAGAAACGCATGTCCACTCATATATGCATCAATATCAACCCCCGCAATAAAATAGTTTGGCACGTACGTCGATACATTCACAACCTTTCTATTCATCCGCTGCATATACCCCATCACCTTCTCAAGCAGCATCCCGCCAATCCCTTGCCGTTGATAAGCTTCATCCACAAAGAACATCGTGATCCAACCCAATTCTTCCTGTAACCCAATCCCTTCAAGTGGATTCAAACGTACGATCCCCAGCATAAAACCAACAACTTTTTCCTCAGCACCTTCCGGAGACAGGGCTGGGGCCACCGCCACATAACAACCCTCCGGACTGAAATTCCAATCCGCCAGTACTTTCACCATAAAATCGCGTTCACTAATTCCATCCCTCACCATCACCTTATTCCAAAGTGCCACCACGCCCGCCATATCACCCACCGCATATTGCCGTACACTCACCGCTTCTTTCGCTTCAACATTCATCAGCTCACCTCTCAAGCTATTACTCAATTTAAGTTACTCATGATACCACGCGCTCCAAACCGCTATTCACCACATCTCACTTCAACTAATCTTCATTCCTAGATTCGCGTTCATCCTTCACTACAACCAGATCATCACAATCCTTATCCATCCCAGCGATGATTCGCAGCTACTGAGCAAGCATTATCCCAAATAATCTGATAAAATCAATGATTGAACAAATAGTCTTGAACGTACAATCTCGCATCATCTCCGATACTGCTCGCGCAAATAAAAAAGCTGCACACTCTCGCATGCAGCCAACATATTACCCTATCTAATCAATGATTAGCATCTGTTTCGTCTTCGAAGAATCGCCAGTCCGCTCAGCCCCATCAGTAGTGCACTCGCAGGTTCAGGTAGTGCAGGCAGCGCATCAATCTCAACAAAGCTGCTCATCATACCCTCAACATAACCCGCATCGTTCGCAAACAGCAGCGACGCATAAGCATACAAATCATCACGCCCATCTTCATCTGCAAACATAGGCATAAACCCACTCTCAAAACTTAATACATCATCCCCAGTAAACATATCATCAAATCCACTCACCCAAGGATCAGCCTCCCACAGCAACTCCACCTCCAGAAACTCACCACCACCAAGCGATACGCTCTTCAACTCATCATCCGTCGTCTTCGCTTCATGGTTCAGTGCAGCCAATCCATCCAACTCATTCATCAGCAGCACCATCTCATCCCCCATCAGCCCGTACACGCGATTCACTGTAAAACCGCTATATTCCGCTGTACTATATGGCTGCGGATAAAAACCACTATCAATACTTTCTTCAACCAACTCACTCACATCCAACGTGAACATGATCTTCATCCCATTCAGCAACCCAAAGTCCACTGCATCCCCATCGTCATAATCCTCTACATAATCATTCACCACCGTTACTTCATAGATCGCCCCACTCACTTCTCCCGTTCCTATTGCGCCCATCAATCCGACCGCACATAAACCCGTTAACGTGCCATTTACCCACTGCTTCAACATGTCAGCCTCTCCTGTTTACGTACGTACAACCCACCACACATCAGCGCGATGTGTGATTACATACTCGTTTAATTCTTTTCGATGACCCGACGCAACAACACTTTCACACATGCAATCCATGCGTCAGCCCAATTTCTAGATCGATTCCCTTGCAGTCTCTCTTTGCAAGATACTCCAAATGTATCATGCAATTACCCGTTTGCAATACAATATTGCGAAAAAATCGAAGCGCTCCGAATATTTTCTCTATTTTAACCCCATTTCTTCAATTGACACTGTCAAAATAGGCATATTCTTCTATGACATCACCCTAATATTTCCCAAATTACACCAGAATCTATCCAACGAAAAAACTGCACACCAAAGCATGCAGTTTTCTCTTCTATGCTCAAATTATTTCGCTCAGCTCTTACGTTTTCTGCTCAGCATCGCCAAGCCGCCCAACCCCAACAACGCCAAGCTCGCAGGCTCTGGTACGCTCGGCAACCCATCCACTTGCTCAAACTCCATCGCCAATCCCCAGAAAAACCCTTCGCTATTCCAGAAGTAACCAGACACCTCTTCATACAGATCATCACGCTGATAATCCGCAGCAAAACCCGGTGCAATCATCTCATTCAACGCCAACTCATTATCGCTACCCGCAAAGAAATCGTCCCAAGCCTCAGACCACCATCTCGCATCAATCACCAACTCCAGATCATCCATTTCACCAGCCGTAATCGTGATCTTCTTCGATGCATCATTGCTCATCTTATCTTCATACGACAGCTTCACCGCCCCATCCAAATCGCTCATCACCAAATCGCGCTGATCATTCGATTCACCATAAATCGCATCCACCTTCACGCCGGTGTACTTCGTCACCGTCTCAGATGAATTGTGTACGCTCGCTGATTCATCCTTCACCAAAAGGTCATGATCAATCGTGAAGTAAATATCGATCGTGAAGTAATCGTTGAATACGCCATCCACGCTGTCCGCTGTCACGTTCATGCGATACATCGCTGCATCAGCTTCGCCGCCAAACGCAAACCCAGTCGCGAGCACGCCCGCTGCCAATACCAAGCCTTGCCACTTCTTCATCGTCATCTCTCCAGCTCCTTACTCGTGCACGCAGACGCCTCTTACCCAGCTCACTGGCGGAGAACACAACCAGCTCCACATGCACGATCAGCAACTCATTCGCAATGTATACACATCGCTTTAAACATATGTTTAAACGTCTCCAAACCGTAAAATAACCGCAAACGCTCTTTTGATCTAGGGGGATACCCTTTGATGGACGTGAAATATAAGTAAAAACCCTCAAATAGTCTCAGTGTAGCAAGAATTCTTTCATCTCGCCCGCAACCTTGTGGTACCCATTTTGCCTCATTACACCACCCCAACCTCGCATCGTCATCTCAAGTCGTTGTCCACAATCTCAACATCAGAATCATGCACACTCCAAACTCAACCGCTAGCCATCCGCTGCAAACCATTACCCCAAACATTCACGTTTAAACTTCCTCACCTTCGTCCTCGCCGATTTCCAAGGCCCGATCGTATTCACTTGCACCCACTTCGCCATTACCCACTTCTCACCAGTCCACTCACGCATCCCCACCTCAAACACCTCCTCCTCATCAAGTGATTCAATCCATGCTCTAACCTTCGAATAGACCGCTTCCCATTCCTTCCTCAAAACCTTTAACGATTTCCCCTTCTTCTGCTTGTAAAATTTCTCCGCCAGCTTCCCCAACTCATTCCACTTAAACCCCTCGCAAGGCATGCAAACCTCTTCACCCCTCATCTCACTTTCCTCCCAACTCAATAACAACTCTCCCCATCCAATCTGGTACGCCACAACATCACAACAACTCACCATCGTCCCCTCCTTCCACTCAATCCCCTTGCGTCTAGCATCCTTCTCCCTCATCCCTTCAAACTCACCATCCAATAACCCATAAGCTTTCGCAAGCTCCACCAACAACTCAACTTTACTCTCAGCCAAAGGCATGCCTCACTCCTCCTCACTCTTAATCGCAATTTCATTTTTCACCTTAACCGCACCTTTACCAAAAACCAAAGGTAACACACCCCTAGGATCCTCCATCGTACCAATCACCAAACCTTCCAATTCCTCAACCTCCAAACCCTGCATGTCAATCTGTCTGAACTCTTCCATCGCAGTATGCGTTTCCTTATCTTCAATCAACTGGTAGCTGCAAGAACGAAACATCGTGTCATACTTACCGCCCCAATGTGACTTCCCAACCTTCTCGCCCGACACATCAATGTGATACTCGCCACCCATCCCAAACATCGTAAACCTTGGCAACTCAACACTTGGCGATATCCATTTTACCTGCAAAATTAAAGCATTATCAAATCCCCTCGCCAGCAAAGCAGATATCGGATACGGGCAATTCGCTGCACTGATCTGCCCCGATTCTAAAGCCAGTTGTGTCTTCACTCTCAGATTCCGCATGTGCAACAAGCTCGGCTCCATAACGCCACTATAAGATTCAATAACCCGTTTATTACTTGCGATCGCATTATCCTTGAGTCGCCGAAATGTTTTCTCATCCTCACTCACGACCAACCGATCAACAACAACTTCTTCAACAAGCCGTGTGTCTGGCGAATTGAAAAAATCTTTATCACCCCATGCATCCGCACCAACGACATAATAATTAGCAATTACTTCATCTTGATCAATCTCATCTAGCACCTCACCAATCGCACGATTCATTTCACCCCGTAACTCTTTATGTTCTTCTACTTCGCCATCATCAAGTTGGTAAGCGCATACTTCTGTTAATCGCAAATTCTGGTCAATATCTACATAAATCCAAATATCACTGTTTGTCGTGAAATCATAAAAGAGAAACTCGATTGCACTTCTGATATCCGATCGTCGTTGTGCAACAGCTCCCGATTTCCGAGGCTTCGTCATTTCATCTACAAAAATAGTCAAAAATAACGAGACAATTAAAACCACCGATCCGCCAACCAACGCGCTATTGACCAAATGATTTTTCCATCTCAATTTACTTACTACACGCTTCTCATCTTTGATCTGCAAACGTAAAAGTTTATACGACCCATATGTAATGATCGCGAGCCAGCAATATAAACTCAGGTAAACCTTCGCGCTTCCATCACGCAACCAAAAAACGCCAACTACAAACCAAATCAGTAGCCCCCAATGCATCACATACCAAAGCGTTGACAGCCGCACCGTTTGATCAATCAGAAATCTCAACAACTATTTACTCCCAGCGAACACGCTTTCAATTCTCAATCAGCACCACCAACCTAAACACACCACCCAAAACTTGCAAGCATTTGTAAATCAGCATTCACTACAAAACCCACAACACATTTATCAAACAGCATCCCACTAACAGCCGGCGAGCCACGTTCGCCCTAACCCCTCATCCAACGCACAACAGAACTCTTTCAATTAGCGATACGCTTAAGTGAAACAGCCAACCTCTCACCTCTCGCACTTACAAGTCGACGACATGCTTCAATAAAGCAACTCAAACACCCCCCACCCATTAGCCACACTATGAATCCAATTCCGCTCCCCTCATCTTGAACTAGCGATACGTTCAAGTGGAACAACACCAACACCTCTTGCGGCCATCATTCAGATCTCAATCCCTACCTACTGTTCGTACAGTAGAGGCGCGCACAAACCTGAAATTACTCATTCAAAACAGGCCAAAACTTGATCGTTTCAGCCCATTTCTGACCCGTATTGCTCCAAAACCGCCCCGTTTTACACCGTAACTGGCCCGTTTTTACCCCCTCATGCGCGTAAACCGAACAAAACGTGTGCGCAAAAACACCTGTTTATTTCAAATATGAAACAAGAGTTACAAGCCAAATCTCACAATTACGATCGAATCACCACCCCGAAATCCACTTATGATCTGCCGAACTGTTTCTCCAGATCCTTCAGCGACAATCTCAAACTCGTCGGCCGACCATGTGGGCAATTGCTTGTCCGCTCGAACTGCTCGCGTTGCGCAAGTAGTTCTGCCAACTGATCTTCCGTCATATTGTCACCCGCCTTGATTGCCGCTTTGCACGACATCATATCCAGCACCTCATGCAGCGCGTTCTCCTCGGCCGATGGATCACTCACCGAAATCGCCCCATCCAAAGCCTTGTCGATCAGCTCCCTCATAAACGGCACCGCTTCCACTTTTCTTGAATATAAGAAGGATGGAAATGCTTGAATAGCAACAACTTGTGGCCCAATCGGCTCAATCTCAATCCCCAATCTCACCAGCAGAGGCTTCAATTCCTCCAGCAAATCTTGTTCGCGCTCGCTTGCATCCAGAATCTCAGGCATCAGTAACCTCTGTGACTCCAAAGGCTTAGCATCTTCTTTATTCGCTGACCCCAACACGCGAGCGGTTAGCTTCTCAAACATGATTCGTTCATGTAGTGCATGTTGATCGATGATCAGAATACCTTGCTCATCTTCTGTAACCACATAACTGTTATGGATTTGCAGGATTTTCACTGGCCGCAGATTCATCGCAGGCTCGCTCGTCAGTCCGCCCATCACGCTTGGGGTCGCTACGTCTGTAGCCCCCATATCAGTTGCAGAACCCGTTTCACTTTCACTCGAAATCACGTCCGAGGTCGGCAAAACCTCACCGGTTTCTGTGTCGATAACCTCTTTGCCAGTAACATCTTGCATGTACTGATCTTTGAGTAGCGGCGCCTGAGCGGCGGCCTCGGTCTCAATCGCGCGGCGAACCTCTTGGTACGCAAACCCCTTCTGTTTCGGGGCCATATCTTTAAAGTAATTCACAAATGCTTGTGTCGCCTCAGTTTGTGAGACTTTTTCCTGCACCGGTGCTTTAAATACTGGTGCTTCATCACCTGTCAGCTTCGCCGTCGGCATCAGGTCGTGATCCAGCAGGCATTGACGGATCGCATTGCGTACTAAGCCAAAGTACTGCTTAGGTTTACGGAAACGCACCTCGGCTTTGGTTGGGTGAACATTCACGTCCACGTCCTCTGCTGGCATCTCAATGAATACGGCTGCAACCGGAGTTCTGTCAGGTGGAATTAGGCCGCGATACGCTTCGCGTACCGCATGAATCAGGTTGCGATCTTTTATAACTCGCCCATTGATACAGAGATACAGAAATTTGTTCGTTGATCGGGCGATTTCAGGCAGGCCCGCCATGCCCCAGAGCTTCGCGCCGCCTCGCTCCTCGAGATCCTCGTAGGTGAACTCGAGGAGAGCATCACGTATGTCTTTACCCACCAATGAGATAACGCGTTGTGACCGTGTCTGTTTTGGCGGCAGATCCGTCACCTTACGGTCATTATGTGTCAGCCTGAAACCGACTTCATGGTGAATCATCGCGATACGGGTGACGATCTCGTTGATGTGCGAAAATTCGGTTGAGGGTTGCCTGAGAAACTTGCGTCGGGCAGGGGTGTTAAAGAACAAATCACGCACATCGATGATGGTTCCGGGCGCGCAAGCTGCTGGATACGCAGGGTTTAGACGTGATCCCTCAACTTCCAGAACGGCTGCGGATTCAGCGGTTTTACCATCGCGGGTTGGCCGTGAGGTGATTTTGGTGCGGGATACAGATGAGATGGATGCGAGTGCTTCGCCACGGAAACCCAGCGTATCGATTGCTGCGAGCTGATCGGGGGACTGCAGTTTTGAGGTCGCATGTGGGGAGACAGCGAGTTCGAGCTCGTCTTCAGCGATACCTAACCCGTTGTCAGCAATGCGGATAAGTTGATGTCCGCCTTGTTCGATGACGATGTCGATCTGCGTGGCTTGGGCGTCGATGGCGTTTTCGACACATTCTTTAACGACTGATGCGGGGCGTTCGATGACCTCGCCAGCGGCGATCTGATTAATGAGCAAAGTTGGCAATTTACGTATCTGCATGTGGGCTATGTTAAATGGGCAGTGCAGGGTTTGCTAGTTGTGAAGTGAGATTGAGGTTAGCTGTGGAGATGTGCTGATGATGTGTTTGGGCGGGGAAGTGGAGAATGTGTGTTTGGTGAAAGTCGTTTGGGGTGTGTATGTCGAGAGTGAGTGAGCTAATCGAAGGTTAGATGACTGTTGTGGCGTGCGGGACAGTTGTTAGAGGCTAATCAATGGTTAGAGAAGTTGGGCATAGGTCGAAGAGTCTGATCAAGAGCGCGGTTTTGATGTTTATGAAGGGGGGATGAGATCATGAAAGTGGTCATGAATGTCGTAAAAATAGATAGTGTACCTGATGGGTTGGGGGGAATTATGAGACAGGGTGTGATTGAAGTTTGCGGTGGTGTTTAAAAAGAATAGAGGTCTATCAGTCGATTAGAAGGTCTGAATTGGTTGTGTCAGGTATGACTAAGCTGTTTGGCGAAGTGAGTTTTTGAGGCGAAGCGTTAGATTTTTAGGTGGGGGGCTCTTTAAATAAGAGGTAGCCATTGCAGAAAAGAAGACTAAGAGACACTTCTGCGTGTGCTTAATCAGCACCACTAATTCAGAGATTCAAAAATCAGGAAAAGGGACACGTGGCATCATGATGTGGCTGCGCGTCAATGATCAGATTAATCAATCTGATTTGGATATACATGCCTTTGTTTTTATGAGGGTATTAGTATTCGATCAGATTGAGAATGATTTTGGTTAAGTGTTCAAATGTCTAACTTTAGAGCTGTGAGTTGGTAGATGGCTAGGAAGGGATTTTTGGATAAAGGATTTTGATTTAATAGGTAGTGAAATGTATCGAACCTGTTGTTTGCCACATTCTGTGTGTGAAAGGAGTCTGGGTGCATGGTGCTGCGCCCAGACTTTTTCTATGTGAATTGTGGGTGAATTTATAGAGGTAAAAAGAGAATTTTTACTTTATTAGTTTTCTCTGAAAAAGGAGACTCTATGAGGAAACGCACATTAGGGAAGACGGTATTGGCTGCGTCGGCCATGGCTATGCCGCTCTATTTGACGGATAGTGCAGAAGCAGTATCCACACACTTAATTGCTGATTTTGGCAATAGTGGGTATGTGGTTCCGTCGAATGATATTGGTGGCGATAGTCCTGGGCCGACACAATCTGCATTGTCGGCAGGTTATTCGTTTACTGTTGATGAAGCTGGACTGTATTTTACAGATTTGGCGAAATTATCAGGCGAAACGGGCGCTACAGAAACGGTTGCGTTGTATAACCTAACAACAGGTGAAATTGTTGCATCTGTCACTGATATTGCTGATACTCATCGCGAGTATGAGTTTTATGAGTTTGATGCACCGATTGAAGCGCAGGAGGGCCATGAGTATGCGGTGATTGGCCATTACAGTGCAGAATCAGATGTTGCGCGTTGGAACGCGGAAATCTCACATCTTACGGATTATGTTAATCAAACATCACCATTGACGTACACAGGTACGTTGGCGTTAGCTGATGAGGATGCTAATCCGATTGATAATGAGTTTTTGACGCCGGGACAAGGCGCGTATTTAGAATTTTTCTATGACAACTTTGGCAACAGTTTTACTCAAGGCTTAGAACCAGTGCCGTATGGTGCGGTTGATGTTGGTTTTGCTACGGCAGAGGCATTGGCGGAAGCAGGGATTCTTGTTCCGACGCCGAGCGCTGCTGCTGCGGGCATGATATCGCTTGGCTTGCTGATTCTGAGAAGAAGAAGTAATGCGTGAAGTGTGTTTAATGCATAACGAATTTTAAAAGGAAGCCTGGCTGCATATATGTGTGGTCAGGCTTTATTTTTTGTTTTGTTCTGAAGGAGGAATTTTGGTGTGAACGACTAGTTTTCTGATGAGTGCGTGGCGAGCATAGTAGACTTGTTTTCTTGTGATCAGTCTGTTGAACTGGTGGGTTTTGTTTGGTTTGACTAGTGGTGTAACTAATCTGATTTGTGTGATGAAGTTTTCTTTTTGTTCTTCTTTTCTGGGTTTACGTGGATAGACGGCGATGTAACCTGTGTATCTTTCAGGTTGATCGGATTTGTTGATGATGCCGAAGGTGAGGATGATGTAATCTTTTTTAAAGTAGTCGAAGAATGAGGAGGCGTCGCCGTAACGTCTTTCGTATTCCATGTCGTAGGTTGAGTATTTACGCCAACGTTTTTTGAAGAGGTTGTAGTCTTGGAGTCCCAGATTGTATTTTTCTTTGAGTTTGTATTCGGTGAGGTCTTTGCGTGTGATTCGTCTGAGTTTGTAGGTGTATTTAAATTGAGGGTTCTCGACGACGTAGGATTCGCTTCTTGAGAGTTTTTCTTTGAGTTCGTTGTCGTTATCGATTTCCGTCGTGATGTTGGCGAGGGTATTATCGATGTCGGCTGATTGTGTGTCGAGTGATTGCGATTGTGTTTTGAGTTGGGTGAGTAGCTGATTGATTTGCTGGAGAGAGGAGGAGTTTGCGATGAGTGGTGTGGTGATGAGTAAGACGAGAGGCAACATAATAAGGCGTGAAGATGTTTTATTGATTTTTTGCATGATGATTTGCCTTGGAATAAATGTGCTGATTTAGTAGACTTTTTTGAATGCTTTTTCTGATGAGGCAATTAGGAAGTTGGTTTTTGAGCCTGCGTTTTCAAAGAAGAGTGTGGTTTGGATGGTGCGTTTGGGTTCGATGTATTCGGTGTTCAAGTTGAGGGTGTCGATGAGTTCTTTCTTGTTGATGAGCTTGCCTGTGCGTGGCACTTTGTTGATGAGGCTGAGGGAGAGGGCGAGGCGTTGTGATTGGGCGTGCGTGTTTTGGATGGTGATGGTTGCTGCGATGAAATTGTCTTTGATGTACTGGTCTGAAGTGAGATCAATTTCGGTCGCTTCATCGGAGTTAACTTTTGCGAGTACACGTTTGTCGGTTTTGAGCGTGCTGATTTCTTCTTTGGTGAGTGGGCGGAATTTATACCGCATGGTGTATTTGGGTTCGGTGATCTGCTCGTCGGCTTTTTGTTTCTGGTCAAGCAGGGTTTGAAGTTGATCAGCTTTGATTGCGAGCGTGTGGTATTTGATTTGAAGTTCGTCGTATTTTTGCTGAAGTGTTTGGAGTTTTTTGAGAACGGAGGCAAGTTGTTCGGGAGTGACTTTTTCGGAGGTGGTTTGTTGAGATGGCTTGATGGTGGATGTGGTTTCGATTGTGTTCATCGAAACAGTGGGTGAGGCTTGCTGCTCTGCGTGGAGGGTGAGTGAAAAGAAAAACATAGCGGAGAAGAAGACGCACGCTAGGGGGGATTGAATTTTCATGTTTGTTCCCGGAAGTTAGGAGGGACAATTTTGCTTGGGTCTATTTTAAGAGTTTTGTGTTGTGATGTGTAGGAAAAGCTGAGGGATTGGCGAGCGATTCAGTGCAGAGTGCCAATGAGGCGAAAGGATTTGTGCATGTGATGGGGATGAGGCGGGGGAGGAGTAGAGGTGATAGAATGTGAGGATGGTACAGACTTTAAGTGAAATCAAGGGGATGTTGGCGGTTCGTGGATTGCATCCTAAGAAGAAGTTCGGGCAGAACTTTTTGCATGATCATAATCATATGCAGCGGATATTGGAGGCTGCGGAGATTGGTGAGGGGGATGTTGTGCTGGAGGTTGGACCGGGGACGGGGGCGCTGACGGAATGGTTGCTGGAGGCGGGGGCTGAGGTGGTGATGGTGGAAATTGATCGGGATATGGAAGATATCCTGAAGGAAAGATTGAGTCAGTGGGAAGGGAAGTGGAAGCTGCATGTGGGGAGTGCTTTGAAGAGTAAGCATGAGATTGCGGATGAGGTGGATGAGCTTTTGGGTGGGAGGGATTTTAAATTGATCGCGAATTTGCCTTACAACGTGGCGAGCCCGCTGCTTGCGAATCTGGCGACGGGGTATGAGAAGATGCAGGGGGCAGTGGTGATGATTCAGAAGGAAGTGGCGGATCGTTTGGCAGCGAAGCCGGGAGGGAAGGAGTATGGGGCGCTGGGAATTATTGTGCAGGCGATGTGTGAGGTGGAGGAGGTGAGCTTTTTGAGTGGTGGGTGTTTTTGGCCTGCTCCGAGGGTTGGGAGTAGTGTGGTGAGTCTGAAGCGACGTGAGAAGGCATTGACGGGGGATGCGGGGCGGCTTAGCGCGTTTCTGCAGTTGGTGTTCAGTAAACGCCGGAAGCAGTTGGGTGGGGTATTGGGGCGGACGTTTGAGGGGTGGCCTGAGGGGGTGAATGGGGAGATGCGGTGTGGTGAGTTGAGTGTGGAGCAGCTGGAGGCGTTGTCGGTGGTGTATG
This sequence comes from Planctomycetota bacterium, assembly GCA_016350165.1. GTDB lineage: Bacteria > Planctomycetota > Phycisphaerae > Phycisphaerales > Phycisphaeraceae > Poriferisphaera. The sequence goes on from CP066225.1 coordinate 3,805,265, forward strand.
CGGCATGGCAGGAAGCTGAGGGTGAGGGGTAAAAAGAGGGAATACTGGTTTGAGGATAGGGGTTGTAGGTGTGTGTAGAATTGTTGAGGGTGTGGTATATGTGACGATTGTCAGGTGTGGGGTGGAAGAAGCATCAGGAGAATATTGGGTATGCGGATATTGGTAGCGATCCCGGTTTATAACGAAGAGAAGTATGTGACAGGTGTGCTTGCTGAGGTGAGTAAGTATGCGAAGGATATTTTGGTGGTGGATGATGGATCGACTGATGCGACGCCGACGCTGTTGGCGAAGCAGACGGTGGATGTGGTGAGACATAAGCGAAATCGAGGCTATGGGCGAAGTGTACGTGATGCGATTCGTTGGGCGAGTTGTTATGGGTATGACTGGCTGATCACGATGGATTGTGATGAGCAGCATGAGCCAGTGAGTTTGCCTGATTTTTATGAGGCGATTGAGAAGGCTGGTGAAAATGGGGCGGACATTATTTCGGGTAGTCGGTATTTGAGGTGTGAGGCGTGCGGTGGAGGGGAACTGGTACCTGAGGATCGTCGGAATATTAATAAGACGGTGACGGGATGGGTGAAGGAATCGCTGGGGTATCAGATTACGGATTCGTTCTGTGGGTTTAAGGCATGTCGTGTGAGTTCGCTTCGTAAGATGCAATTGGATCGGGATGGTTATGCGATACCGTTGCAGTTTTGGGTACAGGCGAAGGCGCATGGTTTGAAGGTTGAAGAGGTGCCGATCCGGTTGATTTATAATGACCCGAATCGAAGTTTTGGCGCGAAGCTGGATGACCCAGAGCATCGAATCAAGTTGTATCGCGAGGTTTGGGAGAATGAACTGGCGCGGACAGCGAGCATGCGAGAGAATTGTATTTGTTCTCGCGTGGTTGAGGATGCTGAGAGTAAGATTGAGGTTGCGAAGTAATTTTCGTTTTCGGAGGTTTGTGGATGATTGAGTTGATGTTTGCGAGTCTAATCGAGGGTTAGATTGATGCGGATCATGATTGAGCCAGGACTTTGTGCTTGGGGTGAGATGGTGGGGGAGGGTGTGGTTGCGGATGATGATGTTGTGGGTTGTATCAATGCGAATGCTGAGCGGCTGGGGACGGGGCGTGTGAATGAGGGTGAGGGGATTGTTGCGACGGGGCATCAGGCTTGGTTTTGGCATGCGGGGATTTTGGTGAAGGATATTGCTGGGGCGGTTTGGGCTGAGAAACATGGGAAGAAGTTGGTGCATCTGGTGGTGGATCATGATGTCAATGAAGCACTTAGGCTGCAGGTGCCTGTGGAGAAAGATGGGCGGCTGTACGTACAGACTGTGAGGTTGGGGCGAGAGCAAGTGGGGATTGCGACGGGGTTTCAAGGGTGTGTGGAAGTTGATGAAGTGTTAAAGAAGGTTGATGAACTGAATGAGCCTGCGAGGGGGGCGTTGCGTGATGCGTGGGAGCAGGTGAAGAAGGTTGAATGTAAAACACTTGCGGAGCAGGTGGGTGTGGCGCAAGTGAAGTTGATGGAGGCGTATACTGGTGGGGCGGGGCGTATTGCACTTATATTTTCGAGCGATCTGACGAAGCTGCGATCCTATCAGCGATTGGTTGATGTGATGATGGGGGATGCAGAGCGGTGTGTGCAGATATATAACGAAGAGGTGAGGAAGCGGGCTGAGGCGGGTGTTGGTGAATTGGTGGTGACACGTGAAGTGGTGGAGTTGCCGTTGTGGGCGGTGAAGGATGGGCAACGAAGAAGACGCGTGTTTGCAGATATTGGTGATTCGAGAACGACGTTGCTGGTGGATGAAGCGGGGAATGTTTTGGGGGGTGACTGGACACTTGCTCCGAAGGCGCTTTTGTTGACGGCTGCGATGCGTAGTGATGTCGTTGGGTGTGAACTGTTTATCCATGGAACAGGTGGCGGGGTTTATGACAAGATTACTGAATGTTGGTGGAAACGGTGGCGGGGGTGTGAACTGTGTCCAATGGTGGTGGCGACGGCGGATATGTATTTGGATTTTGATGTGCCTAACTGTGGGTTAGATGAGCTGCAGGCGGCTGTGTGGTGGGCACATCATGTGGTGCATAATGTGGATCGAGTTGATGGGGTGGTGAATGATGGTGATGGGATGCTGGTTGAAGAGAAGATATCGTTGCTGGGACATATGAATGATGATCGTGATCGCAGAAGGAGAAGAGCTGCGTTTCGCCGAATTCATGAGATTAATGATTCGCTGGTGGATCGGCATCATGATCTGGTTGAAGCTGCGGAGAAGCGGCTGGCGGACGCGAAGGCTGGGGTGAAGAATCGTGAGCTTGCAAAAAGGCGTGATTGGAGTTTTGTGCTGTATTCCAAGGGGGATTTGATGAAATTAAGAGAAATGGTTGAGGGTGGATGTAGCAAAAATGACAGGTTAGCGGCTGAAAAATGCAAAGATGAAAATGTTGTGGGATGAATGTGGGTGAGGGGGTAGAATGGGGCGATGGTTGCGAGGATGGGCGTTGAGCCGGGTCTTGAATAGACGGGGGATACGAAAGGAATATCTATGCGGATGAATGAACGTTTGGGACGTTGTGTGCTGTTACTGTTGATGTTGGTCGTATTTATTGGCGGTGTACAGGAACGCGTGTTTGGTGAGGATGCAAAGACAGAGGTTAAGTCCTTTGAGCAGTGGTATGTGATGATGATGGGTGGTCAGCGTACTGGTTGGACGCGCGCTGAACGAAAAATGGATGAAGGGTTGGTTCGGACTGATACAGAGATGTCGATGAAGGTGAAACGCGGACCTTCGGAATTGCATATACAATTAGAACAGGTGTTTTGGGAAGATGTATCGGGGAAGCCGCGCAAGGCGAGTATTGTTTTTAATATGGGCGGCGGATTGGCGATGAAAGCGCAGTACCGGTTTGAAGATGATGCAGTGGTGCAGGTGACGAACCAGTTGGGAAATGATGTTGAGAAACGTTTGCCGGCGCTGCCTGAGGATATCCTTGGGTTGGCTGCGATGGAACGTCAGATGGAAGCTGCATGGAAGCGTGGTGAGAGTACGATCAAAGGACGCACGGTTGATGTGTCTATGGGTGTGACGATTGTTGAAGCTGAGATGACGAAGGTGGGTGAGGAAGTTATTGAGGTTTATGGACGGAGTGTGCCAGCGATTGTTTGGGATGTGAAGGCATCGAATTTGGGTGGGTTGGTGATGCGTCAGTATATGGATGAAGAGGGGAAGGCATTGAAGATGAGGGTGCCTTTGGGTGCAGGGTTGGACGTTGAGATGATTGCTGCGGATAAAGCGTTGGCGTTATCTGATCTTGAAGCGCCGGAAGTGATGGCGAATACGTTGATTAAACCTGAGAAGGGCAGTGTGAAGGTTCGTGATATTCGTAAGACGAAGAATGCTGTTTATGAATTAAGGTTTGATGAAGTTGAAGGTTTAGATTTGGATTTACCTCGCACGGGGACACAGAAGGTTGTTTGGGGAGATGAAAAAAGAGCGCGTGTGATTGTTAATGTTGAGGAGATGAACAATCCGATCGATGATTTGCCAACGGAAAATGATCTTGCTGAGACTGCGATGCTGCAGTGGAAAGATGAGAAGGTGCAGTCGTTGATTAGACAGGCTTTGGGAGAGGATATGGGTAAGGGGTTGAGTGATAAAGAGAAGGCGAGCAAGCTGCGTAAGTTTGTGAATGATTTTATTGATGAGAAGTCACTTGCGGTGGGGTTTGCGAGTGCTGCGGAGATTGCGAGAACAAAGCAGGGTGACTGTTCGGAACATGCGACTTTGCTGGCTGCGATGCTTAGGGGTGTGGAGATCCCGAGCAGGACGGTGAGCGGGCTGATGTATATCGATAAGTTCCTGGGGAAGGATAATGTGTTGGGGTATCACATGTGGACGATGGCTTGGATCGAGGAAGAAGATGGGGGCGGATGGATGGATTTTGATGCGGTGCTGGCTGATCGAGATTACGATGCGGGCCATATAGCGTTGGCGGCTAGTTCGATGAATGAGAGTGAGATGTCGAACGATTTGGTGGCGATGTTGCCGATTATGGGGAACGTGAAGGTGAAGGTCGTGCGCATGAAGTAATGCGTGAGAAAGAATGTTTGAATAATAAAAAGAGATGGTTGGCCAGTCAGGCTGCGAAAGCATGGCAATCTGATCTGGCAGACCATCTCTTTTGTTTTGGATCGGCCGATGGAGGTTCAGAAGCTTTTGACGAAAGCGACTTAGCAGATCCAAAATGTTGGAAGTCGTGAACTTCCATTTTGCCCCGTCCCATCCCAGCCCCTATGAAGGTCCCCCGCCTTGGGGCCCCTAACGACCAGCTCCTTTATAAGAGCGGGTGTTGCCCCGGTTGCGAAAGTCCACCATGTGGCCCTGCCGCGGATTTTCTTCGGCTAATGAGAGAGGCCGAAGTTTGCCCTTAATGTAGGTTGTTGAATGAGCTTTGAGATTCTGAGGGTTGATTATGAGTAATCCTGCTGTTGGTTTGCAGGCTTGTGAGGTATGCTGCGTATTATGACGATGGTGGGTGTCAACAGTTTGGCACTGGGTCGGTACGTTTCGAAAAAAAGATGAAATTGTGGATTATGGATCTGAAATCAATACTGAAACAGCTGAAAAATGGTGAAATCAATGAGGATGCTGCGGCTGAGAAGCTGACGGCAATGGGGCTTGGTCTGAAAGGAGAGAAGTTGAGCGGGGCGAGCGGCCATCAGGACGTGATGGTGGATCATGATCGTAAGCAGCGGTGTGGTGCGGCTGAGGTGATATATGCTGAGGGAAAGACGGCTGAGCAGGTGGTGAGGATCGCGAAGGCGATTCGTGAGAAGGATGATGTTGTGCTGATTACGCGTGCGGATCGCGAGCAATATGAAGCGGTGCGTGATGCTTTTGAGGGAGAGGTGATTGAGCATGCTGATCGGTGTGGGACGATTTTGGTTGGCGAAGTGAAGGAGAAAGTTGGGGGTGTGGTGCCGATTGTTACAGCGGGGACGAGCGATATGCCTGTTGCTGAGGAAGCGGTTTTGACGGTGAAGGCGATGGGCTTGGAAGCGAGGTTGATTGGAGATGTGGGCGTGGCTGGTTTGCATCGATTGATGGGAAGAATGGACGAGCTAGGTGGGGATGATGTTGGTGTTGTTGTGGTTGTAGCGGGTATGGAGGGGGCGTTGCCGAGCGTTGTGGGCGGTTTAGTTGATGTTCCAGTAATCGCTGTGCCGACAAGTGTAGGGTATGGGGCAAGCTTTGGTGGTGTGGCTGCGCTACTGGGTATGTTGAACAGTTGTGCGTCGGGTGTTGTTGTAGTGAATATTGATAACGGCTTTGGGGCAGGTTACGCAGCGGCGATGATTGCAAAACAGAAAGTTTTAGCACGTGGATAGATGAGGCTAATCGATGAATAGAGGCAAATGAGTATGGGTGAACAGATAAAACAAGTGACACGTTTGCCGTTGTTACCAGCGAGGCCGATGGATGGTCATAAGGGTACGTTTGGTACGGTGGTCGTGATTGGTGGAAGTGAGACGATGTTAGGTGCACCAGCGATATGTGCGGGGGCTGCACTTCGAACTGGTGCGGGATTGGTGAAGTTGGCGAGTGATTTAGATTTGTTGAAGCATATGCTGGTGATTGAGCCAAGTGCAACGGGGTTGAGGTTTGAGGGGAGTGTAAATGATCGATTGAAGGTTTTGGATGAGATTGATCCGCATGATGGGGATGTGCTTGCTGTTGGGCCTGGGATGGGGCAGGGGGACGATGTGAAAGGGTTGATTGAGCGATTGGTGTCGGGTCACCGTGATGTCGTGCTTGATGCGGATGGTTTGAATGCGCTGGCGAAGTTGGGTGAGCAGGGGCGTGCACTTCGAGATGAAGCAGGTCTTGGTGGGTTGATCATGACGCCTCATCCGGGTGAGTATGCGAGGTTGGCTTGTGTGATGGGGATTGAATACAGCGGCGTCGATCCAATGGAGCGCATTGAAGGGGCAGGTGAATTGGCAAGGAGGTACAAGGCTGTGGTGGTGTTGAAGGGCGCGAAGACTGTGGTCAGTGACGGCGAACAGTTTTACATCAACAAGACCGGCAATGTATCGATGGCGACAGCAGGGAGTGGCGATGTGTTGACAGGAATGATTGCAGCATTACGAGGTCAGGGATTGAGTCTGTTCGATGCAGCTGGTCTTGGAGTGAACCTGCATGGCAAAGCTGGGGATTTGTGGGCGGATAAAAATGGCTACGCAGGGTTAAAGGCAAAAGATTTGGCAGATATGATCCCAATGGCGATGCAGATTACACGACGGAAACGTTAGTGAATGTTGAAAACTATGTGGATGAGGATTATGTGTTCCATGGGTGTGCTATGAGTCGTAAATGTTTATAAAACAATATATTACAATAATATATGTATGATCGTTTTTAGGGATATGTATTGGTGATGTGCAAAATGTCGCATTATGGATGTGGGAAAAAGGAAAGATTGATCTGGAAAGAGCTGGCGGATTTGCTTGAGTTTTGGTTTGCCCTATAATTGCCCACCCAAGCGACAAGCGATGGATGGCCCCTTCGTCTAGTCAGGTCTAGGACACCAGGTTTTCATCCTGGCGACACGGGTTCGAATCCCGTAGGGGTCACTTAAAAAACCGTGAAGCATCAGCTTCGCGGTTTTTTTGTGTCTATTCCAATCCAAGTATGTTTGAATTTGTGGGTTGGTTTCGGTTGGTTGTTTAATGTGAAGGGCGATGCTTATGTTCGATGACAATAGTCTCAGTTGGTTGGCCTGCAAATAGTTTTTCACCATCAAACGCATCTTTGTCATAATAGATCAGTTCCTTCGTGGCACGGTGGAATGGATCATCTTCAAAGCCTGTTAACTGTTTGGCGTGTGTCATCGACCAATCTGAGTTGCTTTCTTTGATGTACTCAACTTCTGCCACAATGTGTTTGTGAACAGATTGGGTTTCACGATAGGTAACGCGTTTGTTGCCGAAATTAATGTGTGGCTCGTTATAGTCTTCTGAAGTTGCTTTGCCTTCTTTAATATCCAGAAAAGTCTGATCGTATCCAGTGATAACAGTGTCTTTGATTGTGCCGGGAAGTTCAGATGCTTCTTCGCCATAGTGATTGATATGCATGAAACCGTCTGGATTAATCGTCAAAATAATTTTGTATGCGTGGGCGGATTTTTTACCTTCACGATCAACTGACTTAACATCCCATGTTCTTCTTACCTCAACTCCATTGAAACCAAAGTGTTTTTGATCGTCATAAACAGCCTGAATAAAAGCAATAGTTTTTTCTTTGCTTATAAAATTGTCCAAGTCTTGTGGGTCAAGCTTAATGTGCCATTCTTCATCAAGGCGGTAACCAAACATATAATGGTCTTTGGTTAAAAACAATCTGCAATAAACTTCTTTATTAAACGCGTCATAGTTCATAGAACGATAGATGGTATCCTCTTTTCCATCACGATCGATATCCGCATGCATATAACCATCACGTTCCATTGAGTTGGTTAAAGCCCACTTTAGAAATTCTTCTTCAGTTTCGAAAACACGATCTGGATCTAAAGGCTCGCCACCCGGTGCAGGTGTGACTTCAGCATACTCCCCTCCAGTTTTTTTATATGCATAATAAACCCAGTCGTTATTGTTGTAGATGATGTATTTCTTCTTTTCTTCATAGGAACCGAAGCCTTCCTTTGAAGTCTCATACCATCCAAGTTTTCTTTCATCACGGTCAGCATAATGCTCGTACTCATTATCAATTTGTCTGACTAACCTTGTGCCCATTTTTTTGTAGTTTTCATAGATAAATTCTTCACTACGTAAAACAGTTTTACCCGTGGGATCAAGTTCTTTGCGTAGCTTGCGATCCTGCGTATTACCCCGCACACTATCTTCAATTCGCCACCACTGCGTCGTATGAATTTTTTCTGATAAGCCTGTTTCCAGATCAATATTTATACGTAATGTCCATTTATCGATCTCAGATTCATAGTCATATTGGATGATTTTTATTTCGAGATTATCTCCATCAGCATCATCATCCATCGTTTCGATGAAGCGAACTTTGTTGATGTCATTGCCTGGATTAGTAATGTTGACAGTTTTGTATGGTATCTCGCCATGTGCACCTGTCTCAGCATCGGTTACAAAGAAATAGCTGATGGTGTAGCCATTTCCATCTTTGTTATCAGTTAAAGCAACGTGACTGAAATCGGTTGTAATACTATCAAGGATTTTATCTGTGTATTTAACTTCAATGTCACTGGCGAGGAAGTTGGCATCTATACCTTCACGTTTTGTGATTTTAGGTTCAGGCTTACGGTAATGAAGTCGCAGAGTTCCAGTCCTTGGTCCATTGGTTCTTGAGTGCCCCAGATCCAGCGTAAAGTAGATTGAACCTAATTTATAATGTGTTTTGCATGCAGTACTGGTAATTTCTTCAGAAAAATCAAGAGCTAGCAATGTTGCAGGCATGATGTAAATACACATAACAAGAACGCACTGTAATGCAGTGGTGTTTATCCATTTATTCATATCAAAATCCCGGCAGTAGTCTGTTTAACTGGAATGCTTGAATGAGCAGTTGCACAGTAGACTATTGAAAACATAATCGTCTAAACGCTACTCTCATTTTGGCTTGACTGTAGCAGTACGTAGATATTTCTGCAATGAAAATGCGAATCATGTAATTGCAGAAATGTTAAACGAGGCAATCTTTTGGCATGACTGTAAGTGATTGAAAATTACAAATTCAATATATTATATCTCTTGGATATTACATAAGTATGTGTTTTTATAGGGAAAAGCAGTGTGGTTCGGCCGTGACAGCAATCGTGTCTCCTAGTACGATATTAGTATTGTTGTGGGTTATGAGCCGAAACATCTCATTGGGCAAATCAGATGCAAATAAGCAAAGTTCATCGCGTATTAAAACTGATCGTTGTGCTGCAAAACGGACGAGGAAACACCGTTGAAGAATTAATGGACGAACTCGGCGTCAGTCGTCGTACATTATTTCGTGATTTAAATATGCTCGAAGCTGCAGGTGTGCCTTACTACCACGAAAAAGGTGTTGGCTACAAACTTAGTAATGAGTTTTATATGCCGCCGATTAGTCTTACTGCTGCTGAAACATTAGGACTTATGATTTTAGGCAAATCTGCTGCAGCTCAACGTGATAAGCCCATGTTCGCGTCTGCTCTCTCTGGTATCTACAAACTCATCAGTACCATGCCGGAACCGATGCGATCGGCTTGCGGTGAAATGATGAGCGGTGTTTCCATTGATGTTGGCGCTCATGGTTACGGTGAAGGTGAAGTTGCACATTACACAATTCTACATCGTTGTATTGATGAACAACGCATGTGCCGCTTGCGTTACAAAAGCCCAATTGAAGCACGTGGTTTCTGGACCAACATAAAACCATACGTGCTTCACTATGCTGCACGCGCTTGGTATCTCTTCGGCTGGTCTGAAAAGCATGGTGATGTACGTGTGCTCAAACTCGCACGTATCACTGATCTTGAACCTCTCGAAGATACATTCGAACGCCCAGAAGGCTTCACCGTCTCAAGTGTGCTCGATGGGGCATGGGCATTAAATCCTGAAGGTGAAAAGTACGAAGTTGAACTTCTTTTTAAGCCAATGGTCGCAACCAATATTGCAGAGACGTGTTGGCATCCCACGCAGCACATTGAAATGCTCGACAATGGCAGCTGTATCGCACGCTTTACCGTCAACGGCCTCAATGAAATCGCATGGTGGATTTGTGGTTATGCGGACCAGGTCGAAGTGCGTAAACCTGAACAACTTAAGCAAATCGTACTAGATCGACTCAGGCGAGCAGTCGAAAACTTGAGTCAGCAAACGGTTGACGTTTAAAATGCTCTTGTATTCATCACCACTTTTTATTGAAAAGGAAGTGTTATGTTAAAAGGTGATTTGATCCATGCTGATATCCTGCACGCGCTCGGTAAAGCAGGGCATGGCTCCAAAATTCTTATCGCAGACGGCAACTACCCTGCGAGCACAACCCTTGGCAAGAACGCCAGACTTGTCAGCCTCAACCTTACGCCAGGTTGTCTCGATTGTGTTACTGTTCTCGAAGCAATCACAAGTGCAATCGTTGTCGAGAAAGCAAGTGTAATGGAGACGCTCAAAGAAGGGCCGTATGCCATGATTGAGGACCCGGAAATTTGGGCTGACTTCAAGGCAACACTCAAAAAATCAGGTTACTCAGATAAACTCGATCTGATCGAACGTTTTGCTTTTTATGAAGCAGGTGCATCAGACGACGTCGCATTGGTCATCCAAACCGGCGAGCAACGCATCTACGCAAACATTCTCCTCACCATCGGCGTCCGCATGTAATTTCACGCCAAACTCAAAATCCTTTTCAAGCAAACAAAAAACGTCAGGCTCTAAACCTGACGTTTTTTTTATATATCTATAACTAATCGTTGATTAGATTTTACGTTCGTATGTCAAAAACGTAAACGGGTGAATGTGGCGATCATCAGCAGGATGCTCAATCTTATTCGTGATCTCAAAATCACTCGGATTGAAATTCGGGAAATATCGATCCCCATCCACATGTGCATGCACTAGCGTAATGTACATCCGTGTCACGAATGGCATCGCCAACTTATAAATCTGCTCACCACCAATAATAAACGGCTCCTCATTCTGCGATTGCGCCATATTGATCGCATCTCGCACATCACTCAGAACCGTCAGCCCTTCCGTCGGTAACACCGAATAGTTCGCATCACGCGTTAAGACAATATTGTGGCGATTCGGTAGCGGTTTATTGCCAATCGAATCAAAATTCGCCCGCCCCATGATCACCGGATGCCCTTTGGTCTTGTTCACGAACCACTTCATGTCGTCAGGCAAATGCCATGGCAAATCGCCTTCGCGCCCAATGACACGGTTCTCGCTCATCGCAACTATCAATGAAAGTGGTTTCAAAGTGCCTCCCAGTTCTGGAGCTTTATTCTATTCCCTCTAGTCGAGCGTCACATCATATCCGCAACGCCAATTCTTTGCTGACCTTCCCAAATCTCATCCACAACCTCTCCTACAAGCAATAAACCATAACCCACCGCACCTGCATACTTTATTCAAAATTTAGACTATCGCGTTCATGCCTTAAAATGTTAAAATGATTATCAGAGTCTTGGCCATCCACGCCAAAGTGAGGGGGAACTGGGATACAGCACTGTTACCCATGTTCATCATCGAGGGTTGAAAACCGTGATTCGTCTGAAGCTGATCTCTGGACCACAAAAGGGACGTGAGTACTCTATTGCCCAATCCAGAGCTGCTGTGCTTGGCCGTCAGTGTAAAGATATCCTCATTCCCGACATGATGGCTTCACGTCAGCATGCTCAACTCATCTACCAAAACGGCTGCTGGCTAATCAACGACCTTGACTCTTCCAACGGCACCTTCGTCAACAAAATTCAAATCGATAGCTTCGCAGAACTCGAAGCAGGCGACACTCTCCGCATCGGCGAAACAGATCTGCAAATTATTTCCATTGAAGATGATATCGTTTCAGCAACTGATGACGATTCGCTTCCCGTGACTCGTTCGGATCAACCCACTGTACCTTCATCCACAGAGCGACCTGACGATCCCATCGCACGTCCGCAGCCGCTCACCAAAGATCAGATGGTGCAAAAACAGTTGGAGCAAAGTGCTCAAACACCTCAAAACTACGTCCGTCCACATGTTCACATTGAGTCGCCAATAGAGTCGGATGCAGATGACGAACACAGCTTCTCCGAAGAAGCCATGAACGAACAGACCATTGCAGGCACCGTCTACGATCCGTCTCAAGTTGTTGAAGACTGGGATGAAGATAATGACAATAGTACTGACGAGGAAGGTCTCCTCGAAGCTCATCTCAACGAAGCAGATCAGATGGCTATTGAGATCAACGAACTTCTCATGCCGCTCCCAAGCGACAGCAATATGACCTCACGTACTTATGATACTGATCGTAAGCCTGGAAAAATTAAACGCCTTTCTATTTCACTCATCGTCCTCGCATGTCTTGGTGGCATCGGTTTCCTTGCTTACGAAAATTATCTCCTCAAGCAACGAATGACCAAGCAGGAGAACGTCAGCATCACGCCTCTCATAAAAAACGCATCCAACGCGCCTGCTCCTGTGCCTGTAAAAACTGAACCAATTGAAGCAATCACAGTAGCACCAGAACCCGCCAAACCAACGCCTGAAAAGACGTCCGAAATAAAGCCTGAAAAATTACCCATTATACCTGCCGCAGCGATCACAGAAACCATTACTGTCATACCTGTAGAGCCCAAAGTTCAAATTAAGCCGACTGAATCCGCAAAGATAGAAATCAATAAATCACCTGAAAAACCAACCATTTCCAAACCTACTAAAGAAACTAAGCCAACTAAAGAAGAATCGCCTTTCGTAGAAGATGAGTCAACCAAAGTGGTCGAGGTTGTAGATGAGGTTGCTGAAGATATCTCTACAGAAAAAACGGCTAAACCAAGCCCAACGCCAGTCGATCCACCTAAATCAGACATTGATCAGCAAGAGCAAACAGAAGCTAAATCTGAACCAACCAGTGAGCAAGAAGTAAAACCAGAATCATCAGATCTCAAGCCTTCCGGGAAAACAAAATCTTGATCTGCAAGAAATGTTATTACAACCTATATCAAAATGAGTCAGGACGTTGCCCGGAGTGTGGCTATCCATTTAATTTACTCAATCCAGAAACATATTTGGATGAAAAGCCAGATTTAACACTCCGACGCATATTTAATGTAAAACTCTACATTGTGATCGCTATCAATATTCCATTCCTAATCATTCATCTAAAATATTTGGATTTTAAAGTTGCATTAGGTGGCATATTTAATTGTTTTTTACTTGGTGTTTTTGCGTGGTTTGTTTTAACAATGCTTCTTGATGTGCCTGTTCATATTTATCGTGATACCCGCAATAGATATTGGTTTAAATAATTTTTGCCAAATAAAAAAGGCTAATCAACGATTAGCCTCATTCATTTCGATTTTGCATCAACCATTTAGTCGTAGCGGAAGACACCTTTACGGAACGCATAGGCGTAGGCAATGATCGTTGTTAGTACGAAGAACAACATGCGGCCCAAGAATAACATCGGCAAGTTGTGTGCCTCTGATGCCTCACCACCCAACGAGATGAAATCAACTGCCCATGGGTACAGGAACACGATTTCAACGTCGAACAGCAAGAACGTCATCGCAACCACATAAAACCGAACATTAAATCGGCGGCGTGTCTCAGCTAGTGGATCAACACCAGACTCATACACCGAACCCTTGATCTTGCCCTTGCGACCCGGACCAAGCATGTGCGTGATCACAACGTTCCCAAGACCAAAGCCCAAGCCAATCACTATCAGCAACCCAATGGCTGCGTAATGGTTAAATGCGTCTTCTGCGAGTAGCGTCATCATGGTCAATATTGTATCGGGTGGGCGCAACCTGTCGAATAAACACCACCTTGGGGGATTTTCCAGACCCCATACATCTCTCCCTTGTCTAGTAATTTGCATAACTATCTTTCAGATAACAGCTTACCGTAAAAATGGCATCCCAATTCTACTCATTGTGGAGACTGGCAGAATTCATCATTCCGCTTACACTTTTAGTATGAAGCAATATTTGGAACTCATGCAGCACGTCCTCGACCATGGCGTCGACCGCTCCGACCGAACTGGCACCGGTACACGCTCCGTTTTCGGCTACCAGATGCGTTTCAACCTCGACCCCGACACCGGCGGCGGCTTCCCATGTATCACCACCAAAAAGCTACACCTTCGCTCAATTATTCACGAACTGCTCTGGTTCCTTCAAGGCGACACCAATATTGCATACCTCAAAGAAAACGGCGTCCGCATCTGGGACGAATGGGCTGACGAGCAAGGAAACCTCGGCCCAGTCTATGGTTATCAATGGCGTAACTACCCAAAACCCAGTGGCGGCAATGTCGATCAAATCAAAGATCTACTCAACCAACTCAAAAATACCCCTGATTCACGTCGCCTCATCGTCTGTGCATGGAATCCAGGCATGATCGAAGACATGGCTCTCCCACCATGTCACGCCTTCTTCCAGTTCTACAGCCAACCTCAAGACGACGGCGGCCCCGCTCGACTTTCCTGTCAGCTCTACCAACGTTCCGCTGACATTTTTCTCGGCGTCCCATTCAACATCGCCTCATATGCACTACTCACCATGATGATCGCCCAAGTCACAGGCCATCGTCTCGGCGACTTCGTCCACACCTTCGGCGATGCTCACATCTACTCAAACCACTTTGAGCAGGCACAACTTCAACTCACTCGCACGCCTCGTCAACTTCCCACCATGCAGATAAATCCCGACGTTACCGATCTTTTCGATTTCAAATACGAAGATTTCGAACTCCTCAATTACGATCCACATCCTCACATTAAAGCCGCCGTTGCGGTCTAAATTCTTAATTCATGGGGATTAATCAACACGACAAACCCACAATTTGCTACATCAGGGGGATACCAGCTATAATGCCCACCCACCAAGGGCGATTAGCTCAGTTGGCTAGAGCAACTCGTTTACACCGAGTAGGTCACTGGTTCGAGTCCAGTATCGCCCATCCTAGATATAGCGGCTGATTTAGAATTATTTTTCTAAATCAGCCTTTTTCATTTCTAAGTTGAGATTGAGAAAAGACTTAAAAGCTAAATAAAAAGACCCTGCGATGTTAGAGCATCCAGAGTCGTGATTACAGGCCTATGGAGTGCCTGCAATATGATTATTTTACTTACCCCACCTAAAGAATCCAAGACTCTGCACCAAGATGTGCAAAGCTTGGGTTTTTTTAATTTTGAACTCCTATTACAACTTGGCAGTACTTGCCTCGGAACTCGTTCGGCTAGCTGCTGAGCGGGTTTATTTACATATTTGTTTGTTTAGATTCTTTTAATCATTTTACTAATAGGAGTTAGTGATGGATAAGAAAATAGCATGGATGGTTGCGTTTGCGGTGAGCATGATTTTTTCGCTTCCGTTGTTGATCGTGACGCATAAGGCTACGGGCGGAGAGATTCAGGCGTTTGATAAGTTTATGTTTTTGGTTCTTCCAATAGCTTTAACGGTGATTGGTGTGGGCTTTTTGCGAATGATGGGAAGAGGGGATTAGTCGTGATGACAAAAATAGGAGTATTTAGAAATGACTGAAGAAATGGATGTTATGGAAGAGCAATTATTGAGAATCTCAAAGGTGGTCATGTATATCGCTATGGCGGTGTTTATGGTGGCTTTTGCAATGTTTTCGGCGGCGTTGTTCTTGATCCTCAAGGTGATTGTTTACGGATTTTAATTGAACAAGTTGGGGTTTCGCTACGACCTCTAGCGTACAGGTAAAGGGGAATGATAAATCAACCAATCGCTAGGGAAGTAGAAACGGTGGCTTGGTCTAAAAAAATAGCTGCGTAGCAGCTTCATCTTAATAAACAACTGTCAAATTTTTAGGAGATTAAAAAATGGCAACAACAGAAAAGTCCTTGAAAAGTGCATCAGTAATGGAATTAGTTGAGCGTATGCGTCCTAACTTTGAAGCGTGCGGGATTGTGGATGAGAAAAAAGCGGGGACGAATGAAAAGACTGGTGACAAATGGTTTCGCGTTTCCTGTAAAACGATTGGCGAATCATTCCAGTACTACCTTGAACGTGAGCATTATGACATGTTGGAAGAAGGTGGTCTGTATAAATTCCAAGGCCGGTTGGAGCATGATTACAAGGGTAATTTGACTTGTAAAGTGGTTGATATCAAGCCAGCGGACTGATTATTTGTCTGTGGTTGTTTAGCGACAATCACAGATTTTTCTATGCATGAGGGTTATTGAATGTCGCTGTATATACGCCAAAAGATGGTGCTTTCACATCTCCACCCAGTGGGTGGGTTGGTTCTTGCATCACGTGAAACTAAGCGTATGCGGCGATGGTTGGCATGGTGTAGAGCGAATAAGCGTAACGTGAAATTTATAACACTCACGTATGATCTGCGGCCATATCAAGACAAAATCAGACCCGATCAACTGCCCGAATTTATGTACGACATGAGTAAGCAGGACCGTCATGTGATACGCATGTTTGAACGTTTGGAGCAATACACAGGCGAGAAGTTAACGGGCCGGTGGCGTGCGAAGATGGAATTTCATCGAAGCGGGATACTTCATTACCACATTTTGGTACGTGATATGCCGTTCGTTCATCAAAGGGATTTAACTGATCTTTGGGGTCATGGTCGTGTAGATATTCGCATGGCACGCATAAAACATGCGGAATACATGGCTAAGTATCAAACAAAAGAAGGATCATACCCCGAGTTTTTGTATGACAAACCAAGGCGATCAGTAAAGGTGTGGGGTACATCCAGAGGCTTTTTTAGCGTCTTGGAAGATTCGGAGGGTGGGCAGTCGGGAAAGTTATCCGAGGGGCAGAGAGAAGAGATACGCAGTGATATACAGTCGTCTGAGTCAGTGAAGCAAGATGATTATGATCGAAAGATGACGATTCGCGAGATGTTGGAGGAGTCACAAAACAAGGTGATTGTGAAGGATGAAGCGGGGGTTCGAACAGAATACCTGGGGAATGAGAATGACTTTGCGTGTGCGTTGTGGTTGAGTGGGTACAAGAGGCAGGATCGCAGGTTCGGGTGGTCGAATTATGACATAACTCCCTATCAGTTGAATAGAGTGTATGAGCTTGTTGTAGAGATGCGCAATATGTCAAGAGCGTTGGACTCTGAGAAGTTGAATGAGCTTGTATACACCGATCAAGCTGTGATTGATTACTACGAGAAAGAAGCACACGCACGATCGACGAGCGGCCCGAGCGAGGAGGAGGGCGTGTCTCCCTTCTCTTGTATTAGACTACAAGTTTTTCCGGATACACAAGAAGGTTTAACTAACAGTGAGTTAGACGGAATGAAAGATTCAGAGCTTTATGAACGTCAATTTGTGTGTGGAATACCAAGAGATGAGTGGCCGGATGAATATGCACCGTTCTAGGGAGGTGGAGAATGTTTGAAAAAACGTATGAATCAATCGCGGTGTTTATGGCTGAGGGAATATTAGCGGGATTGTTTTACGGAATAATAATTTATTTGGTGATCATCGTACCATCGCGTGTGACGCATGGTATGCGAGAAATATCAAAACTATAGAAAGGGATTAAAGTGTTTAAATTACTAGGGATTTTTACAGCATTGGTAATAACAGTATCAGTACAAGCAGAAACGATTGAATTGTTTATTGAGTCTACAGGTGTCACGTTTGAAGAAACCGTAGAATTGTACAACGGTGCGGAATGGGTTTTTGTTGAAAATGATGGTGATGAAACATACTTCGAGGCTGAGCTAGATATTGAACTGCCAAGTACGGATATCTGGTTTAGGTTTGGTGACGACCAATTCGCTCATTATTACCAATCAAGTGTAGATGGTGGTGATGTTGCTTTAATGTATCAGAATGATGATCAGGGTTTAGCGTTTGATTGGGCGAGTGGCGTAGTGGATCAAGGGGAAGGGGGCAAGCTTGCTATTGTCCCTTTGTTGATAACGGGGGAGAAATGGTACCCAGTAACTCCGTCGATCCCGGAACCGGCGAGTCTAATGCTGGTATCGATGGGCTCGTTGCTCCTGCTGAGACGGCGCAATTAGCGGTTGAAGAGATGGGTGCGGTTTTCATAGTGCTGGCGGTTGCTGCCATTGTAATAGGAGTTGCAATGCGTGTGATTAAAGGTTCGAAAGGAACGGGCCTGAACATATAACTCCTATTGATAAAGGGAAAAAAGATGAATATTGAATTTAGTAAGCAGAAGCTGATTAATGCGGCACAGAAGACTTGGACGGTAGCACGTCAAGCTAAAAATAAGATCGGTTACGGTCTTGGTGCTGGTGCTGCAATGATCTATGGCAGTAATGCTGTTCATGCAGAAGGTGGTGAAACACTGACACTTCCAGATTTGGGTTTCTCATCAGAAGCGATTGCTACAAAGGCAACTACTGAGATGGGTTTGGTTGTGAAGATTCTGCTCTTGGCCGGTATCGTAATCGGTGTTGGTTGGTTCGTGCTTCGTAACTTTAAGAAGGCAGGCAGATAAATAACGAATAGAGGTGGATCGCTTAACGGCGATCCTCTTCATTATGGAACAGTCAGAAGCGTTAGAGCAATTGCTAATTGTGGTTATTGAGCAGAGGGAACTTATAGAAAAGTTGTATCTGCTTAATGCCGCATTGTTATTTGGTTTGTGCTTTTTTATAGGTTTGTTTACGTGGCGTATGGTGATATTGACTAAAAATCAGAGCAGGGTGTTTTAAAGTGATAAGGATGAGTTGCATAAGGTGTCTAGGCGTATTGGTTGGGATGCTTGCTGTATCAAGCGTGTTGAATGCCGATCTTGTGTTACACAATGACTCATTTGCGAATATATCAGGAAGTGCATATGAGGATTATGCAAGTCCAAGTCAAAACGGCGATCGGCCAAAATTAAAGCATGAAGGTAGTAACGGAACTGCAAATTGGTCGGCTGATATCACGGGTGATGATGGGGTGGTCTATGATGCCTATGTAGTGATTAGAATCTATTACACCGATCCATCGGAACAGGGGCCGGATTATGATACAACTGCACCTATTTATCTAACTACAAAAAATACTGATTTTACATTTAAACTCGGCGATGAAACTTTTACTTGGAATTATGGGGCTAAGCCAAATATTCCGGGTGGAGAAGGTAGAACGATAACGCAGTCGCAAGGGCAAATAAAAATTGAAATGACTAAGAGGTATGGGTCAAACGATGCTCTAGAAGCTTCTTTGGATGTAACTACAGTCGCAACTGGTGAAGAAACGGGGACGAGGTTTGGTACACAGCCTATCCGGTTTGAAGTGAATGTATTAGCACAGCCTTCTGACGACCAAGAAACACCACCAGATGAGGGTGGGATACCACCAGATAACGGTGGAGGTAATCCAGACCCACCAAATGGGGGAGGGGGTACAACACCACCAGACCCACCCTCAGATGATGGTGATGATGAAGTGACGCCACCTGCAGAAGTTCCCGAGACAGGTATTGAGTGCTTGGATTTGCTAATAGAAGAGATGAAAGAGTCATATCTTGGAGATTTTGAAAATCTTACCATTAGCGGCGATCGGGAATATGCCATAGAAATTGAATTTGAAATGCCGGTTACTGAGGAAAAATGGAGCGTGCATGTCTCGACTAAGCCGGATAGTGACAACATGTTTTATAAGGAACTTGAGACTGTGAGGCTATGGGGGAAAGCGATTCTAAAAGTGGTTGCATCGTTTAGTTTTTTGATGGCGGTTATAAGAGCTTTGAGGCAGAGTTTATGATTAAGTATTTAATAATAATCATTGTGCTGTTGATAGATGTGTTGTTGATCTATGCGGGTGTTAGATGGATGACAGGAGGTTGCGGATGTATACCACATTAGCAGAAGTGTCTGATGAGCCGTCATGGTGGATTCAGATGATATACGATGCTTTGGAGTTTACATTCTGCAATTTTGTAGATGCTTTGAAGCCTATTTTGTTGTGGATTATTGAGCAGATACCAGTAGAAATAGCTGAAGGTATTGATTCGATTGTTTATTGGTTGGATGTTCTTGAGTATTGGATACCTATTAATTTTTCATTGGGTTTAATCGTTGCGTATTTATTGTTGATCGTGGTTTATTACATCGTGATGATTGTGATAAAAATCTGCCCATTCATTGGATAAACAGATGCAAGTAATTGAAGAAGTCATTTTATACACTACGGGGACTCCGGGAAGCGGTAAAACTTTCTACAGATGCGCAAGATATTTGGTTGATCATGTGTTGCCGGATACGGATATGTATTTTATATCCAACTATCCAATAGGAAGGGTGGATGAAGGGACTACGCATGTACCAAACTATGAGGGTGAGCGCTACATAGATCGAATTGCTAAATATGTAGCGAAGAAGACAAAAAAACCAGAAGAAGAGTATTTAAATCGGTTAGAGGTGATCCCTGAGGATGAATTAGATAAGTGGAAGACTGGTCATAGTGGGCCGTGGTTGTACTTTGCAGACAGGGAATTTGAAGATGTTTATTTAGCATTAGATGAAATACATGAATATTGTGGTAGGCACCACGATGCACAGCATAGAAAGAAATGGCAAAATTGGATTTCACAGATTCGACATGAGGGGGTTGGTCATTTCGAATTCGTTACACAATCACCTGAAAAAGTAGCAAAGGAGATGGGTTGGGATACAGGGATAAGGATGAGGGTGATTGGTTGCGGGGATTTGAAAGATAGATTGTTTGGTATTAAATGGCTCTATTGGTGGGAGCTATTTGCAATGATTTCAGGGCATTATATCAAAACGTCCTTGTTACTCACCCAGAAGAAAGATGATCGAACGTGGAGAACAATCGACGTAGAGAAGATTAAGTTAGATTCATTTTATTTTCAGTTCTATGACACGCATAGTAAATCGGGTAATAAGAAACAGGCGAAGAGTGCAAAAAAATATGAGTATCAGAAGCGAACGAAGTTAGGTTTATTGTGGTGGTTTATTAAAAAAAATCTTAAACCTCTATCAATCCGAGTTTTTGTATTAGCTGTGTTGTGGTGGCTCTCGTTTGGAGGTGGTGTAAGCTGGATGATGGATACTGTGCATATGAGGCTATACAAGGTGATGGGGATGGAGCCTCCGGGGAAGAAAGAAGTGTTGACACCAGAACAGAAGGTTGAAAGAGAAGTAAGCGAGAAAGTTGATGTTAAAACTAAGCGTATGAATGCGACGATTGAGAGCTTGAAATTACAGTTAGAGCAAGAGTCTGAAAGCAGGCTGGAGTTTGAGGGGTATTTGAGGGGTTTGTCACAAGTGATGGCGATTGGAGAGGGATACGTGGTGTTTAGGGATGGTGGTTTATACAGTGAAGGCGATTTAATCGAGACAGGATATTACGATGGTAAGCGGATTAAAGCGATTGAGTTTAAAAAGCGTGTTTGTCGTCTTGACGATGGGACTGTGTTGCGTTTGTTTGGTGACAGGTTGCGCAGAAGTGAAGAAGAGGCAAAGCAGCCACAATCTAGGCGTTCCGGAATTAAATGATGTTTACCTAGAATTAGAAGAAGCGGTTAAGCAAGAGTCTGAAATTGCACAAGAAAAAGAGCAGAAGTTAGTAACTTATTCGTGTGATGATATGCCGTTTTCAATGTTCGCTAGGTTTGTGTCAGATACTACGGGTGTATCAATTATTGCGGATGTGTCACTGTATGAGAAGCGTATCGATTTGGATGTTGTGGGTGTTGAGTTAGATGAGTTGCTGTCCAATGTTGCAAGGGCATTGGGGACTGAGATTACTAGGTCGGGGAATTTATATTTTGTGGGTGAGCTTCGACCTGAGGATAGGGCTGTGATGGTTCGTAAGGTGGTAAGGTTAAAGCGTGATGAGTTGAGGCAAGCTGTAGGGTTGATGCTGTCAGATAATGGAAAGGCGGCCACGTATGATGATGGCTTGGTCGTTGTAGCTGATAAGATTCAGGTGATCACTCGTATTCAACAGATGTTGCAAAGTATTGAAGTTGCGGAGATTGATACATGGGTTGTTCAGTTGTATCTGATCTCGGTCGGTGATCGCCAAGAGTCTGAGGTAGGCGTGGATTTGAAACCGGTTGCGGATATGTCGTTTGCTTTTGCAACAGCATCAGCGGACGTATACAGCGGCGTGAAGATGTTAACGAGCTTACAGGCGATTTTGAAGGCAACACGCGAGATAGAGGATATGAGCGTGGTTGCACAACCTCTCTTCGTTTTGACTGATGGTAAATCTTCAAAGATTCGAGATGCACAGGATATTCCTGTCCCAAAGAAGGCGATTACAGATGCGGGTACGGTTTCGACAACAGGTTATGAGAATGTGAGTGTGGGTTTGGAAGTAGAAACAACTGTGAGAGATGTTGGTGAGCGTCGTGCAATGTTGGACGTGAAAGTAGAGTTGTCTGATTTGGTGGGATATGTCGATCAGATTGCACCGATTAAGAAGACACAAAATTATGAAACTTCTCTTGTGATCAATTCCGGCGGCGTTTACATGATTGGTGAGCTTCAACAAGATAAGACAGTGAACACAAAGAGTTCGATTTTGCAGACAGTAAGAAAGCAGGAAGTAAAGAGTAATGTGATTCAAGTTTGGGCAAGAGCATATAAGATTGTGAGGTAAATGATGGATTTTGATTTGGTTAAAGAGTTGACGGATTTAGCAGTTAATGAGTTAGGGGGAGTGGTTTTAATATTGATATTGGGAGGTGTAGTGCTGATTGTGGCAGATTATGTGAGAGAGAGGATGTTTAAAGGTGAGTTTGTTGAAGATAGAATGACACGATCGCAGATTATGAGAGCAAGAAGAAACGGTGAGCAGATATTTGTATCAGATAAGAAAGACGAGATAGGGGCGTTTTATGTTGCCAGAGAGAAGAAAGGGCTCTGGTAACAAGAGGCTGATAGGTGGTGTAGATTAAATGCGAAAACAATATAAAGGTTAAAGTGGTATGTATATATTGCGATATATTTAGTACCACTTTATTAATTTAATTGTTAGATAAAGTGGGAGATTGGATCAGCTCTCCTGGACGAGCTGAAGCCTGGACAAACGGATCTCCGCGGGATACGTAAATAACGTTAAATCATTGGGTTACAAAATCGAGTTTCGGAGGTAGTTGTGAAAACCTGAAAAACGCGATTTTAAACGTTGTTAAATAAAAATATAAAAAAGTGGGCAAAAGAAAAAATGTATTTATATGAGTTGATTGAAAAGTATAAAGAATATGCATTAGATTGTTACGTTGGAAGGGATGGGAAACCGACTAATGAATTTAAGTCTATAAGACAGGTATTGAGTCAGTTAAATGACTACTATCCAATGATTAGAGCTTCGCGTTTAAGGCCGTTAAAAGTCATTGAATTTAGAGATGATTTGATCGAGCGAGATAATACGATTGAAACGATTAATGATAAGGTTTCGAGAATCAAAAGAATGTATCGTTATGCTTGTGAAAGGGAATATGTAGATTCAGAAGTTTTTGTTGCTGTAAATTCGGTGACACCATTAAAACCGGGTAGATGTAGGGCGAGGGCAAATAAAAAGGTTAACCCAGTAGATTGGAAACGATTGAGAGCAGTGTTAAGAGTGTCAAACGATCAGTTACAGCGGATGATTAGAGTGCATTACTTAACAGGGATGAGGCCGACTGAATTTTTTGAAATGAAGTGGCAAGATTTGAAGATACAGAATGATGTTGCGTTGTATGTGCCAGAGGATCATAAAACCAGTTATTTAAAGAAAAAGCGGTATATCGTTTTTGGTCCAAGGGTAATTAAATTGTTGGGTTCTAATCAGCGTATAGGGTATGTGTTCAAAACTAAGTACGGTACGTCTTACAACAAGTATTCGTATCGTAGAGAGATTGTGAGAGCGTGTGAGCGTGCAGGGGTTGAGAAATTTACACCTCGGCAATTGCGTCATAATTCCGCTACACGCTTTTGTCGGCGGTTTGGAATTAGTGTTGCGAAGGAGTTACTGGGGCATGAAACAGAAGCGATGACACGTATTTACGTTGAAGACAATGTCAGGGGCCTTCTGGATTATGCAAGGCAGGCAGTTTGATTTTTCCACAATCTCAGAAAAAACGTTTGCGCTTATTGTGACATTAGTGTATATTTACGTTTGTCTGCTATATCTAGGAAATATTTCAGACAAAATTTATGGGTTTTATGGTAGCCTCTCGTTTACACCGAGTAGGTCACTGGTTCGAGTCCAGTATCGCCCATTAATAAAAAAACTCCTGATTCAGTCAGGAGTTTTTTTATGCCCATATCCAATTCGCAATTTCCATAGACGCCATCTTCAGCATCGCGATAATAGAATCGGTTCATATCGACAAATATCCGGAGGTCGTGCTGTGTTATCCAACCGCTGGCATAAACTACTTTATACTATCCTGCTTTTGTGTCTGTTCACTTTTACCCCGCTATCCGCAGCCACAATCAATCTTCAATATGACTCAAGCCTTAATCTCACCCACCCCGCGATCCATATCCTCCCATACTCAGAAACCTATCGCACTTACAATCTTCCTAATAAAACAGATAGCATTTTTCTCAACAACAATCTCACGACTACTGTCAGCAACGGTACCTACAGCATGGCGCTCACCCAAGTCTCCGCCAACACCATCATCTCACTTCGATCAAAAAACATTACCGTCCAGGACAACGATCAAACCGTCATCTTCAAACAAACAACAATCCCACTTCAAATCAAAGCCAAGTCAGGCGATCTCCAAATCCATGCAATCTTTATCCGTGCATTAGATGATTCAGAAATACTCACATGGAATAACCCAGATATTTCACAAACTCAAATACCTAAACTCATCATCACGCCCGGCCAAGACTACCAGCTCATCATCAAAGGCACATTCAATAATATCCCGCTTTACTACTACACAAAACTATCACGTGCAAGAAAAAACACTGTAGAAATAGACTCAAAACGACTCAACTACCTCAAATTTAAAATCAATGAGCGTTCGCCACTGCACATCTACGCACATCTCGACCTTAATCTCATGTCCGAAACCATCACCCTCAATCTCGATGCATCACCAGAACTCTACACCAATCGCCGATATCTCGAAGCTTCCTACCGCATCACACTCGCTCACCTGAAAACCGTTAACTTCGGCATCAAATCAATCCGGGCTCAGCGTAAAACCGAAGTCGTTCTCGGCGGCAGATGGAAACCACACGCATGGGTTGAAGCCATGAAAAAGAAAAAAAGTGGCAAATACGTCTACCCCATCTATCACAAACTTCTCGTCACCGATGAATCAGGTTGTATCCTTGACTACAACCAACTCGAAGACGCAGGCATCCAATACGAGATCGTTGGCAAGAACCCAAATGTTCAACTCCCCGAAGATTACGTCGATGATAAAATCTGGACCAACCAGAAAATCATGGCCGACTTTAAATGTAAAGTTTCATCAACAACGTCAGTCGTCCCAACAGGCGATATCCCAATTGAGCGTATTTTTACCTATAAAACAAGGCACTTTGAAAACAAAGTTCCCGCACCACTCCAGATGTGTTCACGCATGTACATGACCAAAGCCGAAGTCGCATACAATCACACCAAACCACTCGCCGAATACCCCGGCTCTGGCAAAATTCGTGTTTTACTCATTACCAACCCCAGCGGCGCAAAAGGCGGTTGGCGCGGTAAACGTCTTGGTAAAAAGAACGGCCACATCTCCATGCCCGCAAAACACTTCTTCCAAAAACGCAGTTACCAAGCTCGCGTCCCTCATCTCCAACATGAAATTTTCCATACCTACGGCCACAGTCACGGCGACGATGAGGCCATGAAAGCATTCAAAGCTCTCGAACGTCAAACCATTGCGCATTGGGAAGCATACGCCAAAACAAAAGTCCTTGAACCAGAATTTCTCCCGCCACTGATCTACAGATAACCTATCTTTCAAGCCGCAATTCTTCCAAACCGATTACGTCTATAATAGCCAAAACACAGATCACCCAAATATCGGTGGCATAGGCTTTTGAGAATCGATATGATTCTATTTCAAAATCGTAGCTCTAATATGCGAATAGGATGTATTGCACGTGACTGAGCGTCTTAAAAATGAACTGGACAATATCTGGGCCAAGCTCCAGCAAGCTGGCGTCGGTACAGGTGATCACAATGATCCCAACCAACGTCTTGGCGTCCTCGTCCCCATCGGCATGATCGGTTCAGGTAAAACCACTGTCGCAAAGTACTTCCTTGAAAAAGGTTGGCTCATGGCTTACGAGGATCTACTCATCCGCTCATTCCACGGCGGCGAATACGATTATCTCAACTCACTCAAATACCATTACCTCAATATCATGGCCGACGTCGCAGCTTACTGGATCGGGCAGGGCTATTCAGCGATTACCGATTCAACAAACCATACAAAAGAGCGTCGTAAAAACGTCATAGAACGGCTTGCCCAAGTACGAGGCCGAGACTCTATTTATGTTATAGGTATTGAAATGCCCAAGATGGATGCCGCTTTTCATGCCAACATGCGTATTGGCACCAACACTCGTGGTTATGCTGTTGAGCGTTGGAAGAATGTTGCAGCCGAGCACGATGCAGAATATGAAGCATTAACCGATGATGAAGGCTTTGATCTGGTTGTTCATCTTCCGAATGTTTTCAGCTAATCAACGATTAGCCGCGCACACAAACAAAAAGTTTTCAGCCACATAAATTTTCGTAGACGCATCGCACAATTTGTGTGCGCGTTGTATGCAGAAAACAACACAAAACACGCGCACGCCCGAAACAAGTGCGCGCACGAATACGCATTTGCGATATCCACAATTCACGCAAATCTATTAAACGCTTAGGCTTGTGATTTTAGGTGTGTAAAACAAGTGCAAAACAGAAATAGGCAGTTTTAGGTCAAAACGGTTAAAGAATGTGCAGAAACGGCGCGCTTTGGTTTAAAAACGATCAGAAATGGTTCGTTTTGAGCAGTTTCTCAAATCTGCGAATACAAGATTCTGGTTTTTTCGTGCGCGCAATTCACAGAAGCAACCGACCGTATTTATCAATTAATCAAAATATATTGTTGTTATATGAATCTTCTACGACTAGCAGCTAAAGTAGCAATGCCGACAAGCAAACCCACTGATGTGGGTTCAGGAACAGGAATCTGACGGCCTAGTTCAGTCGCAGCGGGTAAAATTACACCATTTTGATCAAACAAACCAAGCCGCCCGTTATTCCAAGCTAACTCATGGTTAGTCGGTGTAGCCGCTGCATGCCACCAATAAACACCTTGGCCCATATTATTAGGAAGTTGCTCCATCATGTTCATGACATCAGCTGTAAATTGTCGCTGACCTTCTATGGACATTTCATGTTCGTAGTTTTCCTGATTGGGTTCCCATGGTGAATCGATATATGAAAATCCAATTTCCGCGAGTACGGCAGGTTTATTGAATTTGTTTACAGCGTTGGTCAGGTTTTCGGTGACGGAGGCGATTGTTCCGCTGTAGCGAGGATAGAAACTGAAACCCATCATGTCGTAATCGACGTTTCTTGCTTCCAGTTCGGAAAAAATTGTTTCGGTGACCCACCAATTATCTGCTTTGGCGAGGTGAAGCATGATTTTTGGGGTGGAGTTACCAGCAGCTTCTTTAACACCTTGAATGCCTGCGTTAAGAAGGCTGGCGAGGCGATCAAATTCTAACTCACGATTAGAGTTGTCCTGCCAGAGTTGGCCGTTGGGCCAGAGGATGCCGTTTGATATTTCGTTGCCGATCTGGACGGCGTCGGGGAGAACGCCTTGAGATTTCATGGTGTCTATGACATGGTTAGAATAATTTTGAACTTGTGTGATGAGTTGCTGGTCATTGAGGTTTTGCCATGCGGCGGGTTTGGTTTGATGACCGGGGTCTGCCCATGTGTCTGAGTAGTGAAGATCAAGAAGGAGGTTGCCGCCCGCTGCTTTGATTCGCTTGGCGAGATTGATGGTGTAATCGAGGTTGTTGATGTCGAGCCCATTATTGCCCGTGGGGTTGACGAATAGGCGTAGCCGGTAGGAGTTGATGCCGTGATTGGAGAGGATTTGAATGGGGTCGCCGGGCGTGCCGTCGGTGTCACGATAGACAGCTCCATCGTTTTCGAGTGCGGTGAGGGCAGAGATGTCGACGCCGTTCATGAAGCCGAGATCGGTCGCTGCGAATGTGGTGTTGGTATGCAGAAATAGCGAAAAAATAAGTGCTAAATATAGGAGGGTATGAGTTTTGAGCTTTCTCATCACGTTTTCCAATTGGGAGATGAAACACAGAAACGGTATATATTGTAGCTAAGAACTAATGATTCCCTAGAGAATAATTAGTATGTGGCATATTACTTTTCATCCGGAGTGCGGTGGTCGAGAAAATGATCTTTTGCTCTGTATGTTTTGTAATCAAGTAAAAGCCCTACTTCGTAAAATAGGGCTTTTGTGGCTTGATAATACTGTGGTTACTCGTATTTTATGCCGGTGATTTGTTCGGTGGTTTGCCAGAGTTGTTGGGCGAGGTTGCGGTCTAGTTGGGCGATGAATTTTGGTGAGTTTTTGGGTGGGCCTTTGATACCGAATTTGGGGCCGTAGTAATCGTTGGCTTGTGCGTCGGGTGAGGTGGCTGCGAAAAGTTGTGGGCGAACACCGCTTTTGACTGGGGAGGCGAGCCACTTGGAAAGTTTGCCGCCGATGCCGATGGTTTGTTGACGTTCGGTGCCGGTGAGGCCGGGATGTGCGGAAAGGGAGATGGCTGAAACACCCTTGTTTTCAAAGTGTTTTTGTAGTTCGATCATGAAAAGTAGGTTGGCGAGTTTACTGTCGCCATAGGATTTGACGCGGCTGTAGGGGCGGGTGGTCCAGT
This sequence comes from Planctomycetota bacterium, assembly GCA_016350165.1. GTDB lineage: Bacteria > Planctomycetota > Phycisphaerae > Phycisphaerales > Phycisphaeraceae > Poriferisphaera. The sequence goes on from CP066225.1 coordinate 3,833,827, forward strand.
CGAGATCGTCGAATTGGATTTCGCCCCACTTGGCGGCGCCGCTGCTGACGGTGACGACTCTTGCGTTTTCGGTTTTGAGGATTGTTGGGTAGAGCAGGCCGGTGAGGGCGAAGTGGCCGAAGTGGTTAGTGGCCATGTGCATCTCGTGACCTTCGGGGGTACGGGTGAGATGTTCGAGGTTTACGACGCCTGCATTGTTGAGGAGGATGCCGAGGCGGTCGTGTTGGTTTGTGAATGTGGTTGCGAAGTCTTCGATAGACTTAGCGCTGATTAGATCGAGTGGGATGGTTTGTAGTGAGGCTTGTGGGAGTTGGGTTTTGATTTTGGCGATGGCGGCTTCGCCTTTTTCGGTGCTTCTGCATGCGATGATGACGTGCGCACCGTTTTTGGCGAGTTGGTAGGTTGATTCAAAGCCGAGACCGATGTTGCCGCCGGTGACGATGGCGACTTTGCCGGTGAGGTTCGGGATGTCTGTTAGATTCCAAGTCATTGTGCTGTTCCAATATGTGGGTTATTGAGAAAAGAGGGTGATGCTTGCTTGGGGAGTTTGGTAGAATGGAGGTTTAAATTATATAGCATGTAATTTTTAGAGGGCAAATATGATACAGAAGCCATTTGATGATATAGACAAAGATGACATTGAGAATCTAATAGAGATTGAAGCCGCTGAGTCAAAAACACTGGAGTTTAAAAGCATATTGCCTGGGATGACTAGGAAAGATAAAAAAGAATTTTTGGCAGATATTTCATCATTTGCAAATTCTTCTGGTGGCGATGTGATCTATGGTATTTCAGAAGAGGATGAGGAAGGCAATAAGACAGGTAAAGCTTCTAGAGTAATGCCAATTTTCGGTGAGAATGCAGATGATGTTATTAGACGCTTAGATCAGCTAGCAACTAGTGGTACAGATCCTCGAATGTCCGTTCAAATCAAACCCATCAATGGTTGGCAAAATGCTAATGGGCAAGATGGATTTGTTGTATTGATTCGTATTCCAAAAAGTTTCAGGTCACCTCATCGTGTAACAGTAGATAATGGGGTACGTTTTTTTTGCAGGAACTCGGCGGGTAAGTATGAGCTAGATGTAGATGATTTACGTGACGCTTTTTTAGCAACAGAATCACAAGGTGAGCGAATTAAGCGGTTTATTGAAGATCGAATAGCGAAAATTATTGCAAATGAGACGCCCGTACGTCTTTCAGGGGCATCTAGGCTCGCTGTGCACATAATACCGATTGGCAGTTTCTTGAATAGAAAATATCACAAATTGGAGGCAGGCTCGCATCTTAATATTCGCCCACTAGGAAACTACGGAGGAGGGGGGATGGTGAAATATAATTTAGATGGTTGTTATAACGCATTCATGGATGGAGATGAAAGTGAATCGTATACTCAAATGTTTTTTGATGGAACTGTTGAAGCAGTGCTTGCTGATTTACTGTCGGATGATCAAGATAGTGTATGTTTAGAATATTGTGAAGATCAAGTGGTTGGAAAGTTAGACGTATACATCAAGAACTATTTACAATTAAATATTGATGCGCCTGTGATAATTTCTATTAGCTTGTTAGGGTGCAAGGGGATGAGAGCATATATTGATAGACGTCGTATGAGAGCAAATTCAGGAATATTAGACAGAGATGTAGCCATTTTGCCTGTTGCAAATCTAGCACAGTTAACTGATGTAGTGATTCCGGAATTATTAAAATCGACTTTTGATGCTGCGTGGAATGCTTTTGGTTTTCCCCGTAGTTATAGTTACGATGAAAACGGTAAATGGAAGCAATAAACGATTTTGCTGTGATTGATATGGAAAATGTAAAAAAGCTACGGAATGATCGTAGCTTTTTTTGTGGTGTATTTTAAGAGCCAGCGAGCTGTAAGCTCGCAGCTATTTGAGTTTATGGGTTGAATTAGTGAGTGGTGAGAGATAGTGTGTTTCGTTAGTTCATTTGACGTCTTCATTTTCGGGGGTTTTGTCGAGGAAGCGGGAGAGGCCGGGACGGAAGACGACTTTGTTCTCGAATGGAATGAGCTTCTCATCTAAATACATTTGGACTGCATTGGAGAGAACGTTGCCTTCGAGTTTCTGGCCTTTGGTACGGACATCTTCGGCGGTGTCTTGGCCGACGTTGATGTGGAAGACGTCTTGGAGGATGGTTGGGCCTTCATCAAGGTCTTCGGTAACGAAGTGAGCGGTGCAGCCGGTGACGCGGACGCCTTGCTCCCATGCCTGGTGATATGGTTTGGCACCGGGGAAGTAGGGCAGGAGTGATGGGTGGATGTTGATGATGCGGTTTGAGTATTTTTTAACCATCTCAGGTGGGATGATCTGCATGTAGCGAGCGAGTGCGACGAGGTCGACTTCGTAGGCTGCGAGTTGTTCGAGAACCCACTTGAAGTGAGCTGGCTTGTCTTTAGAGGTCATCCATGCGAATGGGAGACCCGCTTCTTTGGCAACGGACTCGAGGTCTGGGTGGTTGCCTAGGACGCAGACGATGTCGCCACGATAGCGGCCTGACTTCCAGTCGTCGATCATTTGCTCAAGGCAATGAGCTTCCTTGGTGACCATGGCGGCAACGCGCTTGCGGCGACGTTGATCGTGGAATGTGACACGAACCTGCATGTCGATGGATTTGCCTAGGTCGAGGAGTTCGGTGATGAGTTGATCGAGAGAGAGGGACATGTCTGCGAGATCGACGAGCATGTCCATGATGAACTTGCCGTTGACGACCTGCTGCTCGATGTCGAGGATGTTGATGTCCTTCTCGGCGACGTAAGTTGCAAAACGAGCGACGACGCCCTTCTGGTCGGTGCCGATGACGTTGATGACAGCTTTGATGGTAGGCATGTTGTTGTGACTCCTCGGATCTCTTTCTCTATATATCGTTGTATATTGTTGAGTTATTGGGTTTGTTGCGAAACTCAAAGTTGTATTGGGTTATGAAGCAGGCGGATGAGTTTGCTTCGAGGTTTGAAATTGCGAATGAGTACCGAGTGAATAAGTTACTCGATTGTGTTGCGATTTCATGAACAACCTGTTGATAAGCAGTATTGTAACGAGATTGAGCTTGTGGAATGCGCTACTGCTTGTTTATAATCGTGTCACTGCCAGGTCCACTTTTGTTATATGAGCAAAGGAGTGCTCGCAAATCATGCTTATTACAAGATTTCTGACGATTAAGCGTTATGTGAGCGGTGTCTGAGAGGCACTAGCGTACATGACGTTGTTGTCATTTGGGACTTGAGATGAGCGGTTTTAGCAGTCTGCACGTTAATGATGGGTGTATAACTTGTTGTTAGCAGGTTGTGGAGAACTGATTGGACATGCTGGGACAGGCATGTGGACGACAGTGGCATGAACAAGCGTAGGGATAGATGAAGTATGCGTTTGTTCGTCGGGTAATGGATTACGTAAGGTCATATCGGTCAAGGAGAGGACCATGAGCCGCACGGAGGCAAGCCCATCAAGCCTGTCAACGATCACGGACGAGAATATTGACGAGGTCTGGAAGGAATACAAGTCTGCAGAGACAGAGTTCCTTCGTAACAAGATCCTCGAGCATTATCTACCGTTGGTTAAGTACATTGCAGAGCGCGTACATTCGAAGTTGCCTAATGAGGTCGATTGTGATGACCTGATTAGTGCTGGCATCTTTGGATTGATGGACGCGATTGATGCATTTGATTTATCACGTGGCATTAAGTTTCAGACTTATTGTGCACCAAGAGTTCGTGGCGCGATTCTAGACGGATTGCGTGCGATGGACTGGGTGCCACGTCTGGTGAGGTCACGTACGAATAAGGTTGGCACGGCACGATCAAGGCTTGAAATGCAAATGGGGCGTAAGCCGACGCATGATGAGATTGCAGATGAAATGCAGATCTCCATGGAAGAGTACGACAAGATCCGTAAGGACTCGAGTACAGTCGGTATCACGTCATTGGACAGAAAATTCTTTGAAACAGACAGTTCTCGTGAGATGCGTGAGATCGATGTATTAATCGACCGTACGCAAGAGAACCCGATGTCAGCAGCACAGCGTAAGGATCTGAAAGAGTTGATCTCGAAGGGTCTGTCGCGAGCTGAACGCTTGATCATCATCTTGTATTATTTTGAAGAGATGACGATGAAAGAAATCGGCATGACGCTAGACTTGTCGGAGTCACGTGTGAGTCAGATGCATGCATCTGTGCTTGCGAGACTGCGAGCGGGTTTGGCTCATCGAAGTGGGCAGTTGATCTCTGAGTTAGATGATTAATTGCACAATAAAGCGAGAAAGAAAAAAGCCAATCTTATGATTGGCTTTTTTTGTTGGTGGGGCAAGAGCTAATCGGTGATTAGATTTATTGTTCGAGGATAGAACGAGATCGGCCGTGACGGATGATGTCGCCTTGGGACATGTAGATGACGTCCTCAGCGATGTTGACGGTGTGGTCGGCGATGCGTTCGAGGTTGCGTGAGACGTTGAGGAGGTGGATGTATGTTTGAACCAGTTCGGGGTCTTCGCGGATGGCTTGCTCGACACGCTTGTACATGGTGGCGTGGATATTATCGACTTCGTCGTCACGTTCCTTGACTTGATTAGCGAGATCGTGATCAAGGTTAACGAGTGAATCGAGTGACTTTGCTAGCATCCATTTAACAGTGGAGGTCATGCCGTGAAGATCAAAGGGGACACGATCGACACGGGCGAAGCGTGAGAGGTAGATTGCTTGTTGAGCGATATTGACGGCAAGGTCGCCGATGCGTTCGAGTTCATTGTTGATCTTGAGAGTTGCGACAACGTAGCGAAGATCCATTGCGACGGGTTGGTAGAGAGCGAGGGTATGCATGCACTCTTCTTCGATGTCGACTTCGGAGCGATCGATGAGGTGGTCGCATTCAAAGACTTTGTTGGCGAGATCGGGGTCGCGTTCCTGAATTGAAGTGATTGCGTTCTGGACACTTTCCTCAACCATAGCGCCGAGTGTGAGAATGCGCTTCTTAAGTTGGTCGATTTGTCTTTTAAGATGCATGTGTATAACCCCGATTCCTATGTAGAACGGTTGTTCGTTAATATTTTGCTGTCTAATCAACGATTAGCCGAAACGTCCTGTGATGTAATTTTCGGTTTGCTCGTTGTCTGGGTTGGTGAATATGTGACGTGTTGGCCCATATTCGATGAGGTCGCCTTGGAACATGAAGGCGGTGTAGTCTGAGCTACGTGCTGCCTGTTGCATGTTGTGGGTGACGATGACGATGGTGTACTCTTTGCGGAGTTCGTCGATGAGGTCTTCGATTGCTGCGGTTGATTTCGGGTCGAGTGCTGAGCATGGTTCGTCCATTAGGAGAACTTCGGGTTCAGCGGCGATGGCACGAGCGATGCATAGACGTTGCTGTTGACCACCGGAGAGGCCGAGTGCAGACTGTTTTAGACGGTCTTTAACTTCGTCCCATAGTGCGGCTTGGCGTAATGAACGTTCGACGATTTCGTCGAGGTTTGCTTTTGAGATTTTGGTGTGAAGTTTTGGGCCGAAGGCGACGTTAGCGTAGATTGATTTAGGAAATGGGTTTGGTTTCTGAAAAACCATGCCCACGCGACGACGTAGATCGACAACGTCAGTACCGGGTGCGAAGAGATCACGGCCGTGAAGTTTGAGTGTGCCTTCAGCACGCGCGCCCATGGTGAGGTCGTTCATGCGGTTGATCCAGCGAAGGAATGTGGATTTGCCACAACCTGAGGGACCGATGAAAGCGGTGACGCATTTTTCAGCAATATCCATGGAGATATTGTGGAGGGCTTGGAAGTTGCCATACCATGAGTTGAAGTTTTTCACTTCGAGGGCGACTTTATTTCCAACCACATCGGCGCGTTCATGAACGACGGGCTTATTGAGAGATAAAGCATCGTCGTTTTTTAGTTCGTTTTCGTTTGCAATGGCAGTGTCGCTGTTTGCTGCAGTGCGTGTTGCCAGTTGCTCGGACTCGTTTGTGCTCTGTGTCATTGTTGTAGTCATAATCATGTTTTGTGTTGTTGGTTGTCTATTCGTTGATTAGCGATTAGCTCATGGGTCTATGAGTGAGTTGACGAATTGTGATCGCGATTGCGTTGAACGTGAGGAGTATTGCGAGTAGGACGATGATGCCTGAAGCTGCGACGTAGTGGAAGTCAGCTTGAGGGCGGCTCGCCCAGTTGAAGATCTGGAGTGGCATGGCAGAGAAGTCATCCATGAGGTGGCCGGGAGTGAAGCGGAGATAGAGTGCTGCGATGATGAGTAGTGGAGCAGCTTCGCCGATGGCTCTGGACATTGCGAGGATGGTGCCGGTCATGATTCCAGGAATGGCGGCAGGTAATGAAGTTGACCAGACCGTTTGCCATTTTGTGCATCCAAGTGCGAGTGCACCGTGGCGTAATGAGCCAGGGACGGCGCGGAGTGCTTCTTGGGATGAGATGATGATAATTGGGAGGATGACGAGCATGAGTGTGAGGCCACCTGCTAAAACAGAGCGACCAAACGGTAATCGTAAGTGGTACCAGTCTTCAGTTGTGCCGATGGTGAGAATTGGTTGATCGACGGTGCCGAGGACGCCGAACATATGGGCGAAAGCTGTGAGGCCGAGGATACCGTAGACGATTGAAGGAACACCTGCGAGGTTTGTGATATTGAGCTGAATGATGCTGTGTATGAGGCGGAGGTGTTTGTTACGTGGTTTGAATTCTTCGAGCAGGATTGCAGTTCCGACGCCGATGGGGATGGCTGAGAGTGCACAAACACCACATGCGAAGATAGTGCCCATCATGGCTGGGTAGATGCCAGCTTTTGCAGGCTTACGTGATGGTGCGCTGGAGAGGAATTTCCAACTGAGGAAATCTTTGCCTTGTAAGCCGATGGATGTGAGAAGGATGATGAGCATTGTGATAGAGAGCATGGTTGCGGCAATACAAAGGATGACAAAGAGTTTGTCCTTTGCGAAACGGCCGTTGCGGTGCAGTGCTGGGTTGGCTAAAGATTGCATGTTTGTGATTCTCTGTCTTGTCTAATCAATGGTTAGTTGCGTAATTGTGTGTTGTTATATGGGGCTTATTCGTATGCTTGGCGGAACTTGATTCGGATGAAGTGTCCGATGATTGTGAGTGCTAGCGTCATGACGAAGAGTGTTCCGCCGACGGCGTATGCTGAAAGGTATTCAGGGCCGTAGTTTGAGACATCGCCGAGGAAGATCTGAACCATGTAAGCGGTCATGGTTTGTGTTTCACTGGTGACGTCAACAGCATTGAGTACGTTGTCGGAAAGTTGTGGTGGGGATGAACCAGCGGCGAGTGCCACAATCATGACTTCGCCGATGGCTCTTGCGATCGCAAGCAGGAAAGCTGCGATGATGCCGGAAAGCGCGGCTGGTGTAACAACTTTGGTTGATGTTTCGAATCGTGTTGAGCCGAGTCCGTATGCGCCTTCGCGAAGTGATTTTGGAACAGCGCGAAGTGCGTCTTCGGTGAGGCTAGTGACGATGGGTAGACACATGATGCCAACGGCAATGCCAGCGGACATCACGTTGAAAACTTCAAAGCCTTCATAAAGGAATTGAAGTGAAGGTGTCAGGACGGTGAGTGCGAAGAAGCCGAAAACAACGGTTGGGATACCGGCGAGAACTTCGAGCATAGGCTTGAGTACACGACGAATTTTTTCAGGAGCGTATTCGCTGAGCCAAATGGCGGTGATGAGACCGAGTGGGATGGCGACGCACATGCCGATGAAAGTAACTTGAAGTGTGCCGGAGATGAGAGGCCAGATGCCGAAGTGGTGTTCAGCGCCGAGGAGTGGAGCCCATTTGAGTCCCAAGAAAAAGTCGGCGAGTGAGACTTCGTCGAGGCGGAAGAAGCTATATGTTTCTTTAGCGAGAACGATGATGATTGTGAGAGTGGTGGCAAGTGAAAAAAGGCCACATGCGACGAGGCCTGAGATAATGCAGAATTCCCGTATTTTTCTAACAGTTTTTGAACGAGGCTTGCAATCTGAAAGAGTGCAGGTCGAAGTGAATTCAGGCTTGGGGTTGGTCAGCGTAGTCATTGTTCACTCATGAATGATTGGAATTTGAATCAAAGCACGATGCTGCGGTTAAGCAGCACCGTACGGGGTTGTGTTCTTATTTTTTATCTTTGTAGATGTCAGGGAGTGCACCCTTAATCTTTTCGCCTTCAGCGTCGAGGAAGTGTGTGCCTGTGTGGCGAGTGAGATACTTCTTCTTCGCGATTGCGTAGACTTTGCTTGGAAGGCGGACGTAGCCAACTTCTTCAGCAAGTTCAGGGCCATGTTCAAAGTAGAACTGGACGAAAGCATCAACTTGTGGTTTGGCAGTGCTTTTTGCGTTGACGTAGATGAAGAGTGGGCGGCTGAATGGAGCGTATTCACCAGACTCGATGGTCTTCGATGAAGGAAGTACAGCACCCTTACCACCGTCAATAGCGACAGCTTTAAGCTTGCTAGCGTTTTCGAAGTAGTAAGCACAACCGAAGAAGCCGATTGCACCCTTGTTGCCAGCTACGCCGCGGACGAGGATGTTATCGTCTTCGGAGACTGACATGTCGCTACGGATTGAACCTTTTTTGCCAGCGATAACTTCTTTGAAGTAGTCGAAGGTACCGGAGTCAGTGCCGGGTGCATAGATTTTGATTTTTTCATCTGGGAAGCCAGGGCGGACATCTTTCCAGTTTGAAATAGCAGAGCTGTCGAGGAAGATTTTCTTGAGTTCATCAACGGTGAGGTTGTTGGCCCAAGTATTTTTCTTATTGACGACGATGGTGAGGCCGTCGTAGGCGACAGGGATTTCGATGAAGTTGATGCCGTTTTCGTTTGCGGCTTTGAGTTCTTTTGCTTTGATTGGACGGCTAGCATCAGAGATATCGGTTTCGCCGATGACGAAACGCTTGAAGCCACCACCGGTGCCTGAGACGCCAACGGTTACTTTGACGCGTGGTGCTGGTTCAGAGAACTCTTCAGCAACCGCTTCGGTGATTGGGTATACGGTACTTGAACCGTCGATACGAACTGGGCCGCTGAGTTTTTTGTCAGCAGCGTTAACGTTTGTTGTGAGAGTAGATGCAAGCAGACCAGCGGCTGCGAGGCCGAGTGCTGCAAATCGGATTGTGCTGATGGAACGCATCAGATGTTCTCCTTGTGGAAGTCACAGAATCAAGTGTTAATAGCGTTGAATGCCATTCCCCTAGCCGGTGTTTACAGCGATTGTTTTGATGCCTGTTTAAATAGGCGGTTTGTTGATGTACTTGTTCGCTGCAAGTATCCGGTAAGAGGGTTGAGGACGATGAAACTGGCTGCAGCACAGTGGCGATCGTCACAAATCGCTCTTTTAAAGCGTTAAGCGAAATTAATTTCTCGTTGAGCAAGAAGTCGTTTCGTTTTAGCAGGTAAGTTATGTTTGCCTACTGCTGAAACTTGGAAGCATCAACAGAGCTATTAGCTCGCGAACCGCTTTGTTTCACATGCAAAGGTTAGATGTGGAGTGTTAATGAATTGTTAACGAAGGGTAAGGAATGTAAGAAAGTTTTACGTATGACAGCAAAAGATAGGTGGTAGTATCTAGATTGTTAGAGGTGTGTTAGCGAATAATTAGCGATGTGATAAATGTTTTGGTATTAAGAGATATGAGTGTTGTGAAGATCGTTTTAAAGTTGATTTGAGAGGCCGAAAGAGGGTGGATTGCCGAGGATGGTTCGAGCGATGCGGCCGATGAGAATGAGGAGTAAAGCAAAGATTAGAAGTCCGCTCATGAGACCAGCTTGCCACCACATGTCGAGACCGATGAGCCAAGCGACGTCGTAGACGATGAGCCAGAGGCCGGCGATGCGAGAGTAGCGGATGCCGAGCTGTCGGCGGCCTGAAACGTTGAGTTTTTCGACGCGTGTGAAGAGAACACTAGTGATGAGCGAAAAAATGACAATAGCAAGGACAGGGCCAAGCATGAGGCGGGTGACATGTCCTTCGGAAGCTTGTGCGATTGGATTTTCGTGAGGTTTAAGTACGCCGACAACGACCATGGACCAGAAGAGCCACCCTGCGCAGATACCGAAGCCGTCTTTTGGCGTGATGCGAGGACGTTTGCCACCGAGCCAATGACGTGCGGTTGAACAGAACATGACGTGTGTCATGGCGAGGACGATTGGCCAGGCGTATTCGGGGCGTGGTTCGGGGATGAGCATGACGAGGCCTGTGATGAGGCCAAGACTGACGACACCAACGGCAGGCATGAAGCGACCGGTGAGGTTGTAGAAGAGAATGCCGCCGACGGCGAGGAGTGTGACGACAGTTTGAAGCTTGCCGAGCCAAATGGTTGCGGCGACGGCGTCGATCATGCTGAGTATTGCGGCGACGATGGCGATACGGACATTGACGCGACCAGCGGGGATTGGTCGTTTGGGGGCGAAAGTGCGGTCGTGTCTGGCGTCTAGTGCATCGTTGAGGGCAATACCTAAGCCAGCGAGGCCGAGGGCGATGAAGGTGGTGAGCACGAGGTCGATGATAAGTGCTGAGGAAATAGTGGGTTCATTACGGTGGTGTATAAGTGTCATTAGCCAAATATTGGCAATGAGTGTGAGTACGACTTCGCCTCTGCCGAGCTCAAAGAGGTGGAAAATGTCTTTGAGAATGGTTCTTGTGGATGTTTGCTGAGTGTCAGCGTGGGTGTTCATCATCTGTATCTTTATCGGTCGGATACTGAATGCAACCCCCAATTAAGGGGTAAAAGTCATAAGTCGATGTTGTAAAGGCGCACTTCTTATGCCTGTCTAGGCAATTGCTTGATAAAACCTATTGTGAATCTGCACCATTAAGAGTGCAATGAAAGGTTAAAAAAGGTAAACTGGCAAGCCTGATGAGGTATCGAAACTTGAGAAAATCTACATCAATGTTGATGGCAGCGGTATTGCTGGCTTCGCCTATGGCGATGTCAGGATGTGGTGCGAATTCGTCTGGAAATTTGCTTGCGGATATGTTTTCGGGGTTGATGCCTCCGTCGCCACAAGAAGCCGCGTTAGACTTGTTTGACATATATGATGCGGATAAGCGACGTCGTGCGGTTGCATTGATTGCTGCGTCGCCGTTTGGGCATGAAGAACCATATGTGCGAACGTATCGGATGATGCTGGGCAGGGGGTCTCAGGGACAGGCGTTGCCTGTGGATGGTGATGCGACAGTTCGTGCGACTTGTGCGAAAGCGCTGGGGATGCATGGTACTGTTGATGATGCGGACCTGATTGCCCCGCTGTTGAAAGATAAAGTTTCTTACGTTAGATGGCAGGCGGCTCAGGCACTTCAGCGGATACATAATCCGATTGCTGTAGAGCCTTTGCTGGATTCATTGCGTGATGACGATGACTCTGACGTGAGACAAGCATCTGCGTATGCGTTGGGGCAGTATCCTGAGCCGTTGGTTTTTGATACGTTGGTTGGTGCACTTGCAGATACGAACTATGGTGTTGTGCAGGCATCGCATCAATCGTTGCGTACATTAACTGGGCAGACGTTTAGTTCGAAGGGTGCTGAGTGGATGGCATGGGGTGAGAAGAATCGCTCAACATTGTTTGTGGATATGCAGACGTATCGATTTTTGCCGTATCAGAAGCCGGCGTCGTTGATGGATAAGATGACGTTTTGGCGTGATCGTGATGAAGTGAAACCACGTGAGCCGATTGGTAAGACGATTGAAGAAGAGCAGGGGACTGGAAGTGATGAAGCTGAGAAGCAAGCTGATGCGTCGAACTAATCAGCGAATAGAATAAATGAAATGATGCGGTCACGATTAGTGGCCGTTTTTTTGTGTGTATGAAAGGGCCGCCCGTTGATCGGACGGCCCTTGCTTTTGAGTAGTGATTATGCGTTACGTCTTCTGTTGAAGAGTGCGAGTGAGCCAATGGTGATGAGGGCGAGGGATGTTGGTTCTGGGTTGGTGAGATATGAGAGGCTGCCATCGGTGTCGTGTGCGAGGTTGTCGAGGTATACGACGGTGTCGCCCTTACCCCAAACATGGATGGAGTCCATTGTAAAGTCGCTGCCGTCAATTTGGCCGTTGGTATTGTTCACCCAGCTTTCCCATTCGGCTGCATCATCGATATTCCATTCGTAGAGATGCCAATTCCCATCGGAGTTAAGAGCTTTGCGGATACCACGATCGCCTGTGGTTGGATCGTCTAGTGCGATGGAGATGTAGGTATCGGTATCTATCGTTTTAGCCCAGACGCCGACGTAGCCATCTGCGATCCGAATAGTGTTTTGGCTGCGAAGTGCATAGCTACCCGAGACGATTCTTGAGAACCATTCACTTGTTTGGTTAGCGTCATCGGTGATGGTGAGTTTCATAGCTCCTTGGCCGACTGCTACACCTGATGTGACGATTTCGGTTTTGGAGAGACTTTCATTGAAGCCGTAACTGCTGCCGGAGTAGCCAGGCGAGTATTCGAAATTGGCGAAGTTATTGTGTTCGAAGTTTGCGAAAGCCATGTATGAGTTGTCGGCAACTGCGTGTACACCAAAGTTTGCACCTACTGCACGATAAGTATCTGAAGGTGTGTTGACGTAGTGTGCTGTGCCATCGTTCATGGTCATTTGAGTTGATCCGCCGCCATCGAGATTGATTGCCCATGTTGCATCGAAAGCTTTCATGAGTTTACCTAACTCATTATTAGTGACGCCGATGGAGTCGGAGCGACGGCCATCAACGGTCATTAGGATGAGTTTGTTGAGAACCGAGTTGTAGCCGACGGATGTACGTGGGTGTCGTGATGTTGCGTGTGAGAGTTGGCCGTTGCCAGTGAGTTGACCGTTTTGGACGATGATGTCACTGCCAGCGAATGCGTTGCCATAGGTGTATTGATTGCCGGTGTAGCTGGTGACAAGTTCGATTTGTTTTGTTGGTGAGATGTTGACGGCAGGCCAACCGGTAGAGAATGAAGAAACGAGGTTTGAGTCGGAGACTACAAGGCCGACATTGTCAGCATTTGGGCTAAATGTACCATAGAAATTAGTGTTAATGGCGATTTCAGTTCCAGTTGCGTTCATGAAATCCATGGTGGTTTGGAGTGTGGTGTCGTAGGGAGCTGAGCCGTTGCTGGGGGTAGAAGTGAAACTGATACTTGGTTGTGCGAGTTTGATTTCCAATACATCAACGTCGAGGTGACTGTAGCTCCAGCCAAGAATACCGTGCACATCTGTACCTCGCAGTGCGCTGTATGACACGCCGCTGAATGGATTTGTTGTAGTCCATCCTGCGAATGCCTGAGTGGTGAATGAAATAGAGAGAAGTAGGCTGAGTGTGATTCGATTTTTCATCGCGTATCTCCATGTGTGCTTATAATTAAAATGAACCGACGGTAGTTTTAACCCCGGTATATTCATAACAATCACAAGTTGCTTTTGGTTTTGATAGCGATATGAAAACGTTAATCTGTAGGCAAATGTAAACAGATATAGCAGCAAGTAAACATTTAAAATGTGTAATTTTGAATTATGTATTCCCGCGGTCTTATTCTCATTTCAGTTGCGAATAGTTATGCTAGGTCAGGTTAGCCTGTGTGAGGGGATGTAAAAAAACCACTTCAAATAAAGTGGTTTTGTGGTTTATTGATTGTGTTCTGAACGTTAGCGTCTTCTACGTAGAAGAGCGATACCACCGATAGCCATGAGGCCGAGGGTTGCTGGTTCAGGGATTGGCATCATTGATTCGTCTATGTCGTGAACGACATTGTCGAGGTAAATGGTGCTGTTGTTTTTGCCGTAAAGGAAGATTGAATCGAGTGTGAATGTTGCGTTATCGATTTTGCCGTTTGCTGTTGATCCTGCAAATGCGTCCCATTGTGAAGCGTCATCAAGGTTCCATTCGTAGTAATGCCACTTATTGTCGGCGATTACGTCAAACTTAATCGAGAGTTCCATTGCTGCGCCATCGTCTAGTGCGAGTGCAATTTCTTGGTCAGCGTCAGCAGTCTTTGCCCAAACGCCGATGTATCCATCGGTTTGAAGCGCGACGTTGTTTGATGAAGTACCGCTGCCTGAAAGGAAACGGCAACGCCAGTCTTGTGAGGCAGTTGATTCAATGATGTTGATTTTCATGCTGCCGTCACCGCTAGCGGCTTCAGAAGAAGTTACGCCGAAGGATGATGATGCTGAGACGTTCTTGTTAGAACCGGAGTAGCTTGGTTTGCGATAAAACTCGTGGGCGTTGTTGTGATTGAAATTGGCGATTTCACGGTATGTGTTGTCGATGATTGCATTGACACCAAGATTGCCACCCACTTTGCGGTATGGATTAGCGTCGGATGGGGTATTGACATAGTGTGCGGTGCCATCGTTCATGGTCATTTGAGTGGAGCCACCGCCGTCGAGATTGACTGCGAAAGTCGCACCAAAATTCTGCATGAGTTTGCCGAGTTGATTGTTGGTGACACCAAGAGAGCTTGTGCGTCTACCATCGACTGTCATGAGGATGAGTTTGTTTTCATCTGCGTTGTAACCAACAGAACTACGAGGGTGGTATTCTGTGGCATGGTAAATTTTACCGTTGCCGGTTAATGAACCGTTTTCGACAATGACATCACTACCAGCGAAGGCATTAAAATAGTTGTACTGGTTGCTGTAGTAAGTTTTTACCAACTCAACCTGATTGCTTGATGAGATATTGATAGCAGGCCAGCCTGTGCCAAAGGCGGAGACTAAGGTGCCGTCGGAATACATTAGGCCGATGTTGTCGGTTTCGGAGTATGGCGAGAAGTCTGTGCTATAAAAGTTTGTATTAATGGCGATTTCAGTGCCAGAGGCGATCATGAAATCTTTGGTTGTTTGGCGTGTCGTGTCGCCAGCTTTGGAACCATTGGATGGAGTGGTTTTGAAGCTGATGCCGTTGGCGCCGAGATCAATTTCCATGACGTCGACAGCTAGAGGGCTTTTGTTCCATGAAAGTATGGGGTGTACATCACTGCCGCGGAGTTTGCTGTAGGTTACACCTTCGAAAGGATTACTAGTTTCCCAAGCGTTGGCTGTGCCGATCATGCCGACCAGAATACCGGTGCTTAACAGGCTTAAAACAGATTTATGCATTCGTCTCACCTCTTCTGAAATTTATGTAACTCAAGCCTGGCCAGCATATTACTGCAGGGATCGATTGTTTGGCTAACAGGTTTGAGTTTCTCTCTCACACGTTCGTAATGCAGGGGGTTCTATGCATTATGTAGTAACTTGAGTCGCCTTGATGGGCGTAGTGCCAAGTCGCTACTGCATTACGACAGTATAAATTTACATGAAATTATGGAACATACAAAGAAATTGTTCGCTGAATGAACAAATTTCTACTGAAGTGTGAATTTCGTAGAATACTGGAGAGGGTAGGCGATATAGGCAATAGTCATGATTTGGCTATATCTAATGGCTACTTAAAATGAGTTAACCTTAATAACAAGAAATACTTACTTAATTTTCATATCTTTGTCAGAAGGTTGGTCGTAAAATGACTGCAACCAAATAATTAGGGATTTAGGGATGCCCAAAAGACAATTAGCGGATCACCAGCTTCCGGTGGACAAGCGGTTTGGATGGCTGAAATTAGCTGCGATCATTGGTATCGTTGCAATTGTTTCAGTCGGTGTGACAAAGGTTTTATTGGAGAGTAGGCTGTTTCGGCCGCCATATCCTACTTTTGGTAAGCAGGTTGCTTGGATGGTTGGATCTCAGGAGCGTGCTTACAACTTTGACATCGTTAGAAACGGTGCGATTTACCGCTCGTCTAATCCTGATGCTGCATTTTTGGCTTATTTGAAAAATGAGTATGGCATCACGACAATTTTATCGTTGGCGGGGCCTCAACCATGGTTTGAGGATGCGGAACAGTTGGGTATGACGGTTCATAAGTACAAGTGGGGAACATCGAAGTTGCCGCCGATTGAGGAGTTGAAAGAGGTGGAGCTATTGATGGAAGGTGCTGATGCGAAGCATCCAGTGTTGGTTCATTGTTCAGCAGGAGCTGATCGAACAGGGTATGCGATTGCTGTCTATCGTGTTAAGACGCAAGAATGGTCATTGTCTGATGCGGTTGATGAGATGCGTAATTATTGGCATTATCCTGAGACGAAAGACATACTACATAAGCAAATCAAGCACTATTTGATGCCACCCGTTGAAACAGCGAATGCAGAATCTTTGGCAATGCCACCTCTGATGAAATAAGTATTTCAAAAAGACAATTCTAATCATTGATTAGTGTGATCGTGAGAGCCATTCGTCTTCGATCATTTCATATTCTTCTTGAAGTTTTTCTCGCTCAACTGTTAGTTTGCTAACTTGATCACCATCACGATATGTATCAGGGTTGGCAAGAAGCGCATCGATTTCAGTCAGTCTTTCTTCTGTTGATAGGAGTGCAGCTTCAAGTTTCTGTTGGTTCATGTGTTTGAAGCGAGTGCTTTGGCGTTTAGTGTTTGAAGTGTCCGCAGTGTTTGTTTGTGCTTGTTTTTTAGCCTTTTCAGCTTCAGTTTTTCGGATTTCCACTTCTTTGCGTGTGGCAATGAGACGGGCTTCTTCATTTCTTTCAGCTTGGATTTTCTTTTCCTGTGTGATAACTTCCATGTACTCACTGTAGTTGCCAAGGAAGTGTCGGACGTTGCCTTGGCCGTCGAGAACCAGAAGCTGATTGACGAGATTATCGAGGAGCATTCGGTCGTGGCTGATGAGAATCATGGTGCCTTCGACGGGTTTTTCGCCGGCGGTTGAATAAACGCGTGGTGGTTTGGTGTATTGCTTGAGAGCTTCTTCGAGCCGCTCTGCTGAGGGGATATCGAGGTGGTTGGTGGGTTCGTCTAGAATAAGAACGTTATGTCCACCAGCAACGAGTCCGGCTAGCACGACGCGAGCACGTTCGCCACCGCTGCAGGTTCCGAGGAGGCTGTCTTGCTCGTTGCCTGAGAAGAGGAAAGCGCCAGCGAGGTCACGTGCTTCCTGTTCGGTTTCATTGGCGACGTGACGGCGGAGGTAACTAACGACTGTTTCATTGAGGGCGAGATCTTCGTGGGTTTGTTTGAAGTGGCCGATGTCGAGTTGTGAGCCGGTTTTGATTCTGCCGGAGTCGCTGTCGAGGAGTCCGAGGAGAACTTTAACGAGGGTGGTTTTACCTGCGCCGTTGGGACCGATGATGCCGATTTTTTCGCCGCGAACGATTTTGAGATCAATGTTCTTGAAGAGGACCTTTGAACCGTAGGCTTTGCTGACGCGTTCGGCGATGAGGACGTGGTCGCCTGTGCGTTGGACTTTCTTGAAGCTGAGGTTCATGACGTCGAGTTCGGCGGGCTTTTCAAGTTTCTCATCACGGATGTAACGGTCGAGGCGTTTTTCGCGTCCTTGTGCTTGTTTGGATCGTTGGCCTGCGCGGTAGCGGTCTATGAAGGCTTTTTCTTGTTTGATTTTAGTCAGTTGTTTTTCGTAGGCGCGGTGCTGAGCGAGGATGCGTTCCTCGCGGAGGGTACGGAATTTGGAGTAGCTGCCGGGGTACTCGACCATCTTGCCGTTCTCTAACTCATAGATAGATTTAACACTGCGGTCTAGAAGCCAACGATCGTGACTGATGAGGATGACAGCGCCAGTGTATTCGGCGAGGAAATCTTCGAGCCATTTGCGGCCTTCGATATCCAAGTGGTTGGTTGGTTCGTCGAGTAAAAGAATATCTGGATGAGAAAGCAGGAGTTTGGCGAGCGCGAGTCTGCCACGCTGTCCACCCGAAAGATCCCGTACTTTTACGCCAAAGAATTCGTCAGTTAAACCGAGGCCGTGCAAGACTTCATCTACTTTATGATCGACGACGTAACCACCTGCTGCGTGGATTTGATGTTCCAGACGCTCATACTGCTTCATGAGCTTTTCAAGTTCATCACCCTCTGCTTCCCCCATATGATGAGCAATATCTTCCATGCGTTCGTGCATTTCATCGATATGTGCAAATGCTTCACCGGCTTCTTCTCGAAGGGTTTTATGTTCATCGAGATTATGATCCTGATGCAGGTAACCCACGCTTGCTCCGCGAGCAACCTGAACTTGACCTTTCTCCGCAGTGAGTCCGTTGAGGCTTGCAATGAGTTTCATGAGTGTACTTTTACCACAGCCGTTGCGGCCGACAAGCCCAATATGCTCACCGGCATCAAGTGTGAGATTGACCCCATCAAGAATCACTCTATCACCAAAACTAAGCTCTACATTTGCAACGCTGATTAACGCCATGTCGTCTCACGAACCTTTCTGAGGATCATTGGGCATGATCTACTGCTGTTACCCAAATAATGATCTTGGATCACAGATTGTATCCATCCTGATGCGAAGCACCAAAAAGCGGACACTGAGAGCTTGCAGTCTGCATAATCGTTATAAGTGATAAAATCGAAATGCAATAAATTTTGTGCAGAGTTTGGATAAATTGTCAATGAGCTTGTTACTTTAGTCAGTTCATAACATCTGTGCTGATCTGATGCTTGTGATGTTGATTTATAGAGGTTTTATAGCCAGATTTTGCCCCATAATGCGGAATAATCGCCTATTCTTTGACACATGAAGACGCAGCCGAACCTACTTTTTATTCTTCCACGCGGGTTTCGCTCGGATGCTATATCAGATGAGCATTCGTGGCCGCTGGCGACTGCGCATCTTGAGGCATTAGCCCGCAGAGGTTCACGTATGGTGACGACTTCAGCTTCACCAGCGGATCCATTTGCCTTTGATACATTGATGACCGGTCTGCATCCTCGTCAATTGAGTAATCATCTTCAGCTAACGGATCAGGATTTGAGTGAAGGGAAAGCAGACCCCCAATTCATCCGTCATGATTCACAACGACAATTGTCACATTCATTGGCTTCGTATCTTCAAGAAGCTGGATATCATACAGCGGGTATTGGGTTAGTGCGTCCGTTTTTGACACATCTTGATCAATCTATTTGTTTGGAAGATTTGGATGTTATTCGCCAACCACGTGCAACAGAGGATTTGTATTACAGGCATTTGCGTAAGCGTGGTTTGCTTGCTGCGATTATGAAGCAACGGCAGACACGTCAACGTTTTGGGCCTTTTAATCCAGATCGTTTGCTGTTAGATCCAGTGGATGATATTGATGGGTTTATTGCACGACAAGCTGAAGCTGTGATTCCAACATTGCCAACAAATAAACCTTGGGCATTGTTTGTTGTCTTTGCTGGTCCAGATTCACATTTGCCGCCGCCAACGATTTATGATGGCCTAGTTTCTACTCGTCATTTGCGAGATGGGTTTACGATACCGAATTTCCGTACACTCCATCCAATGACGCAGCCAGCTTTTATTCGAACCGAATTACAACGGCTTGAGCCTGCGAGATTGGCTCGGATTCGAGCAGATTATTTAGGGCGTGTTTCGCTGATTGATTATGCAGTTCGCCAATTAGTTACAGCGACGGATGATCGCGTGGATCGTGTGAATACTTGGACAGTGTTTACTTCTGATCGAGGTACCCTGCTTGGCGAACAAGGGCTTGTAGGGCATCAATCTTTTCATGCAGGCTGTATTCAAACACCTTTAATTGTTGCACCACCGCGTAATACTGAATTGCCACACGATGCGATACCGGAAGGGTTTTTTTCAACAGTCGACGTCGTGCCTACCGTTCTAGATATTGTGGAAATTAGTGTACCAGAGACTATTCATTTAGCTGGTCGGTCGTTATATCCAATTATTTCAACAGATGATTTGGTGCCGAAGAATACTCCGCTGGGATTGATTTCTGAATTTGAAGATCGTTTACTGATCGAAACGCAACGGTACAAAATTGTATACCGTACTCCAGATTTGGAACCGATTGCGGTGTTTGATTTGATTGATGATTTTGATGAAAAGAAAAACTTAATTGATACCAATCTTGGTATGGGGATTGCCAATGCGACGATGCCCCGCTTGACGACTTTACTTAAGAAAATTTCAGCCTAATTTATGATTAGATTTTCGATCGCGTATAAAACCTATCAATGTCAATAGAAGTGATATGCCTACCAAGAAGATTATTATTGCGCCTATCCAATTAATAACAAGAATCCATGCTTCATCAACTGTGATATTTGGTTGCGACTTGAGTTGCCATTTTACAAGTATTTCAGAAGGTGTTGACCACATTAATAGTATGAGAAGGCCTAAAACCCAGATTACATTGACACCGATGGCGCATAAATACCAAGTGCTGATCGGTTTAATGCCGTTGTCTGGAAGATTGTTCATGTAGTATCACATCGCCGAAAGCCGACTGAAAACTTCAAGTATCGTGTAATAAAAAATCAGACCCACTTACTGCGAGTCCGATTAGATTGTTTTGTATTTCTATGTATTAATCAGTCTGTTTTTGAAGTTTTTCAACGATACCTTTATCTTCAAGCGTCGTAACATCGCCAGTAATCTCACGGCCTGCGGCAATGTCACGGAGTAGACGACGCATGATTTTACCACTGCGTGTTTTAGGTAGAGCAGGGGTGAAACGAAGTTTATCTGGTTTACTGATCGGGCCAAGTTCTTTGGCCACGTGATCACGGATTTCAGCTTTCAGTTTATCGGTTTCTTCAATGCCGCCCACAAGTGTGGCAAATGCTGCGATGCCGGTACCTTTAATTTCATGTGGGAAGCCAACAACAGCGGCTTCAGCCACAGCGTCATGCGAAACCAATGCACTTTCAACTTCCATCGTGCCGAGGTTGTGACCCGCGACCACGATCACATCATCAATTCGACCCATGATCCAGAAGTTGCCGTTTTCATCTTTTCGAGCACCATCACCAGCTGTATAGAAGCCTTCGATTTTACTCCAGTATGTTTCGATAAAGCGTTCACGATTGCCGTATATACCGCGTAGCATGGATGGCCAAGGTTTACGGATGACAAGTATGCCACCTTCATTTTCGCCAACCTCTTCGCCCTCACTATTCACAACAGCTGCATCAATGCCGAAGAAAGGTTTCGTGCAACTACCAGGTGTTGTCGTTGTTGCACCGGGTAGTGGAGTGAGCATATGGCCACCGGTTTCGGTTTGCCACCATGTATCAACAATAGGGCATTTTTCATTGCCAATGACTTTGTGATACCACATCCATGCTTCAGGATTAATTGGCTCACCGACTGTGCCAAGGACTTTGAGTGAACTGATATCGTGCTTGTCGATCCACTCGCGTCCCCATTTCATAAACGCACGGATAGCGGTCGGAGCAGTGTAGAATTTCGTCACTTTATGACGTTCAATTATATCCCAGAAACGATCTTTTTCAGGGAAATCAGGAGCGCCTTCATACATAAGTGTTGGCACGCGGTTTGGCAATAAACCATAAATGATGTATGAGTGGCCTGTAATCCAACCAATGTCTGCGGTGCACCAATACATATCGCCACGACATTGTTCATTTAATTCTTCATCACAAAGTTGGCGTGGATGTAAATCGAATGTATAGCGGCTGGTTAGATATGTGTAAACCATGTAGCCGCCGGTTGTGTGCATGATACCTTTTGGTTTGCCCGTTGAGCCACTTGTGTAAAGGATGAATAACAAATCTTCTGAGTACATTTCTTCAGCAGGGCAATGCTCGCTTGCAGTTGCAGTGAGATCGCTCCACCAGTGATCGCGTCCATCGACCATATGAATATCATTTTGGCATCGTTCTAATACAACGACAGTGTCCACTAAATCTGTGAGTGTTAGTGCTTCATCAACATTGTCTTTGAGTGGAACAACTTTACCACGTCGCCAACCACCATCAGCAGTAATCACGATTTTACTCTTGCCGTCTTCAACACGGTCACGAATAGCACTTGCACTGAAGCCGCCGAAGATGATCGAGTGAACAGCACCGATTCTTGCGCATGCAAGCATAGCGATCGCTAATTCAGGTACCATGGGCATATAGATTGTGACGACATCGCCTTTTTGTACACCGAGTCCTTTTAGAGCATTTGCAAAACGACTGACTTCACGGCGTAAATCATAGTAGCTTAGTTTACGTACCTCAGGTTCGCCGCCTGCGTGATGTCCATCTTCATCGACAATCGGTTCGCCTTCCCAAACGATAGCTGTGTGATTACCCAAGCCCGCATCGATTTGTCTGTCGATACAGTTGTAGCAAATATTGGTCGTACCGCCGACAAACCATTTTGCATCAGGCAAACGCCAATCCAAAACTTCTTCCCATTTTTTAAACCAGTGCAATTCACTTGCTACATCAGCCCAAAATCCTTCGGGATCGTCAACCGAGCGTTTATGCATCTTTTCATACTCAGCCATCGATTTGATGTGGGCATTGGATGAGAATGCTTTTGAAGGTTTGAAATGACGATGTTCATCAAGAATTGATTCCATCGTGCTGCCCGATTCTGTTGACCCTTGCGTTTGAGACATCTGTATGCTCCTCGTGAATGTTGAATCGAATTGTCACAAATCAATGGATAAGCTCTGCAATAGATTATTGCGTGTGTAGCAACCACTTTACAGATTCAATGCCCACCCCATTGAAAGGACAATCACATTACACATACTCTAAAGTAAAACCCTTTTGCCTATGCACAGGCAAGATATTTCGCGTATTTCCTCTTTCAGCTTATAGTTGACGATTTGAATCATCAAGCAATTTTTTTAATCAATGAAACTTTCTTAAACCGCTTATAAAAGCTAAAAATATCCCTTTATTTCTAGAAAAAATTAGGATTAAAATGTCTTAATATTATAAATAATGTTTATACAGGAATTACCTAATCGTTAAACTTGATCAGTTTCTGACTGTCCAAATAACCTCTTGTCTATTCATGAAATATCGCATCACCTTTCCATAAGTCGATGAGCATTCAAGATATTAATCGCAAGTTGTAAAGGGCGGCAGATTATGCGGGCATATGTAGAGACTCTAAAGACGATATGCAATTATTCACTCTTAGCGATGCTTCTGTTGATGCTGACAGTGAAAACTTATGCACAATCAGATAAGCAACAAAAACCTGTCGTAGACGCGGCTGTGCAAATTGAGCAGTTACGTAAAGAGTATGCAAAGAAACCATCAATTGAAAAAGCACTCAAGCTGCTCAAACAAGGCAATGAAGACTTCTTTAATCAGCAGCTTGATACCTATGACATTGATATTAAGAGATTAAAAGAAATCGCAAGAACAAATCAGGCGAAGTATGTTTTTGCATCCATATTATCATGTTCAGATTCACGTGTGCCTATCGAATTGATTTTTGATCAAGGTCCATTAGATCTATTTGTCACACGTGTTGCAGGCAACATTGCAGGAGTTTCGCAACTCGGCACAATTGAATACGGGTTGGCACATCTCTACACACCAGTATTGGTTGTTTTAGGGCATGACGGTTGTGGTGCTGTTGATGCAACAATCATGGCTGCAGAAAAGGGGGGGATGGAGTTAGAGCGAAATATTCCCATTTTGATTGAGCACATCAATCCAGCGGTGGAACGTATTCATCAACTATATCCTGAAGCACATGGCAATGAACTGCTTGAACTTTCAATTGAAGAGAATGTATATCAACAAATCGCACAGATTTTTTTCTTGTCGCCGATTACACGTGAGTTGGTCAATAACGATCTGGCTCGCGTTGTTGGTGCTGTTTATAACTTGAAGACAGGCCGAGTAAAGTGGCTGCCTCAATCAAAGGTTAATCACATACTTAAAGATGTGATGAATGATCCCAATAAAATAAAAGATCTATATGCCATCCCAGATCTTTATTCACCACCAGAATACCTTCCCAAACCTTCATCATCACTGCCGCAATCGAAAACGCCGATGTCTCATGTCTATGTAAAGAAAGGTAAGGAGAGTAAGCAATTTAATAACTCTTCTAATCAACCGTTTGATATTGAAGCGAATGCGGATTTTAGTATTTCAGATTTTGGTACAACTAAAAATGGCGAGCCCATGGCAACTCAACCTCGTTTGATGGTTCCTCGTCAGTATGGATACGCAACAAAAAAACCGAGTCCCTCCGCGCCTAGTAACTTGGCGGTAGAATCAATTACAGTTGATACCATACTCTCCACCATACTTCCTTTTATCCTGTTGGTTGTGATCATTTTTGTGGTAATTGCTATTCGATATGCTCACAAGCATCACCGCAGTAATTCAGGGTAAGTGTCCCCCGAAGATCACCCAAAATACGCTGTTCGCATAATCTCCCTATAATGCCTTCGCGATGCTCATTATTGACGCATATAACGTGTTGCATTTGCCTATGCCTCAGTCGCTAGCAGGGCTCGACGAAGCACGCTTATGCCTCGCGCTTTCTCGTTCAGCATTCCGTGATCGAGCTGCAACTGTCGTCTGTGACGGCCGCCCTAAGCCGCATATCCCCTCAACCTCACCAGTTCCCTCAGTTCAACTTCTCTACTCAGGCACCTCGAATTCAGCAGATGATCTAATAATCTCATTGATAGATGGATCAACTACACCTCGCAAGATAACCGTGGTCACTAACGATAGAGCTATTAAACGTGCAGCGAAACGTCGTAAAGCATCACTGCTTTCATCTGATGCATTCATCTCACGCCTCGCTCAAACCCTCGGCTCGATTCCGCCTTTGCCCAAATCTGCGAAACCCGATCTTTCCCCTGTACCTGAAGACCAGGTACGTGGTTGGCTAGAGGAATTTGGACTCACCTCTGATGATCTGGAGAACGACCCGCTTTTCCACGAGCTACAAGCACTCTCAAATCCTCAAACTGAGCCTACAGTGAATCAAGAGGATACGAACGCAGATGATCCGGCAGCAACAAATGATGACATCATTTCCAAGCTTCGTGCTACCGAAAAATCTGAGAGCAAAAAAACAAAACGTAAACGTAAAAAAAGTGCAGCTACATCAAAATCAGATATGAAAAAGAATCGTATCGCACCGACTCTATCTAAGCACGTGAACCGTCTTGACCCAGATAAGCTACTTTCCTCAGATTTGCGTGACGATCTCTCAAAATATTGGCCGCCACCCGGCTTTTAATCCATACCTACCTATCAATCGCATTTTTCCCCATTCAGGTCGCATAACTCCACTATTTTCACCCCTTCTCGTCAAATCCACCCCCCATATTTCACACGATACCCCTCTTACCGTGTATCATTACCCCAGCAAAGGGTAGGGCAGGAGCCATACCCTGTGTATTCTCCCAAACTCCAGTTTACGGATGAAGCTTCCATGACCGAGCAACCCCAGAAATACAATCGTGTCCTCCTCAAAATCTCCGGCGAATCACTCTGCAAACCCGGCTCCTTCGGTATCGACTCCGAAGAACTCAAAATCATCGCTTCAGAAATCGTCAAAGCAGCCAAAGTTGGGGCACAACTCGGCATCGTTGTCGGTGGCGGTAACATCATTCGTGGCGCGACACTCGCTCAGGAAGGTGCAATTCAGCAAGCAACTGCAGACCAGATGGGCATGCTCGGCACTGTTATGAACGGCCTCGCACTTAAGGAAATGCTCGAAAAGCTCGGCCAACCAGCTCGCGTTCTTTCAGCAATCAACCTTTCCGCAGTCGCTGAAACCTTCATTCGTGGCCGTGCAATCCGTCACATGGAAAAAGGTCGAGTCGTAATTTTTGTCGCAGGTACAGGCAATCCATTCTTCACGACTGACTCCGCAGCATCACTCAGAGCTGCCGAAATTGGTGCAGACGTCTTGCTTAAAGCGACTAAGGTTGACGGTATCTATGACAAGGACCCAGTCAAATATCCAGACGCAACCCGCTATAAGCACCTCACCTTCTCACAAGCCATCGATCAGGATCTTAAGGTCATGGACCTTACTGCCTTCGATATGTGCCGTAAGCGTAATATCCCGATCATCGTCTTCAATATGAAGAATCAGGACCACATTGCAAACGTCGTTGCAGGTGCTGATCACGGCACCAAAGTCACTGTCGATTAACTCCCGATCATCCTCTGTATACGCAAAAACGCACATTTTTTCACACATTCACACTGTTTTGATTACAATATTCCAAACCAACCCACGGGCTCTCGCGAGATTTCGCCTCCCGCATGAGATGAGTTCTACGATTTAGAACAACATAAGGACCGAATCATGGACATCGATACTATTATCCTCGAATCCGAAGAATCTATGGACAAGGCTGTTGAATACCTCAAGGGCGAACTCAAAGGTATCCGCACAGGTCGTGCTTCTACCGCGCTTGTTGAGTACGTCAAAGTTGATTACTACGGCTCAATGACCGACCTCCGTCAGCTTGCCATGATTACCGTCCCTGAACCAACTCAGCTACTCATCAAACCTTTTGATGCTTCATCTGTTCAGGCGTGTGCTAAGGCAATTCAAAATGCTGGTCTCGGTCTCAACCCACAAGTTGATGGCAAGCAGATTCGCCTTAACCTTCCAGCTCTTTCAGGTGAACGTCGTCAGCAGCTCATCGGTACAGTCAAGCAAATGGGTGAAACTACAAAGGTTCAACTCCGCAATGCTCGTCGTGATGCAAATAAGCACCTCGATAAGATTGGCAAAGATAAATCGCTGCACATCCCTGAAGATGACATCACCGGATCAAAGGATGACATCCAGGAAACACTCAAGAAGCACGAAAAGACTGTCACTGAATTGGTCGATGCAAAATCAAAAGAAATTCAGGAAATCTAATTCTTCTTGAAGATTCAATATGAAATAAAAAGCCGAAGCTTAACGCCTCGGCTTTTTTTATATCTCTTTTTACTTCTTTTTCGATAACGCTTCACGCCTCATTCTTTCAAGCTCCGATGCTTCATAAGGCGGCATCAATCTCATCACTTGACCTTCATCAGGCACTTCATCATCCGCTCGCTCTGACTTGATGATTTTCTCGAGTTGCTTTCTTAACCACTTCTCTCGCGTTTCTTTCAATTCCCGATCATTAGCAAGCAGCATCCCAAAGGATGCGCCTTTCATCTTAATCGTGCCACGTGCTTTAAAAACCTTCTGCCCATTAGCACGAATATATTTCGAGATGTACTCACGCAATTGAATGTCTTCAATCAAAGTCCACTCTTTATCCCAATGTGAATACACATATTTAAGCGTATTAAGCAGCACATCCCCGTCAGGCACTTCCTTTGGAAAATGAATGCTTGGCCATTTATCCGGATGACTCAAAAACTCATGTAGTAACACAAAACCAATACCCATCGATGCACGCATGTGTGGGATCTGATGGTTGCCCAAATCCATTTCATTCAATCTCGCCCAACAAACAATACGCATCGCCTTCGGCGTGCTATGTCGCAATGCTGTTAAATCAGCATAAAACTCCTGCAGCACACTAAACGTCCAGCTATGACGTTGTAGTAATTCCAATACACCTTTGGCAGGCAATTGATTTGTTATGTAGTTATGTCCCAACTCATGGCGAACAATCACTTCAACATAATCCCCCATCGTAAGCTTATGTTTTACAGCCAACCCACCCACGGCAGGCGTCTTACTTCCTATGTACTGCGGCCGCCATGACACCACCGGAATAATCTCTTTCAACTGCCCGTTCTGCACCCGCGATAAATACATTTGTTTGCCAACTACTTGCTCATCAGGCACATAGTTAGCGGTGAAATTTCGCTCCCACATGCTCACTTTAAACGACACCGGCGTGCTGTTCGCTGCCTTCTTCCACCAATTCGGGCGAAAAATTTTGTCATATGACATCGCCTTTAGCACTGCCTGTTTTTCGTTAGGCTTAAGGTATTTGCTCAACCCCCTCATCTTTCCCTTTAACTCCCCAACCTTCTTCCAATCATTCGTAAGATAAGCCGTTTCAAATTCTTCGAATACTTTTCTGGCCTCTACTTTACGTTCTTCAAGCTTCGCATTATTTCGGCTCTGCCCCCAACTCTCACCAGCAATACACAGCAGCAATCCGCATACGAATATGCTGATTGAAAGCCATTTTTTTTGATTGAATCCACCCGAAAATTTTGCCAGTTTCATACGACCTTCCGCTCCTAAGATGAGCCTTTAAACTCTTTAATTTCGGCCATCTAATCTCATGAGTAAATCAGTACTGCTATTCTACCTGATACGCTTATCATCCCCAATCTTTTCTCAGTCAATCAACTTATCACATCCCCCGCGCAATCTCGTACAATATACCCCGCTAACTCATCCCCTCATGCCTCAACCTCTATGCCCTGTGTTACTGACCCCAAACACCGCTATATGCGAAGACGATCATGACAGATACCCCTATTACTACAGCCCCATTGCTTCCTCTTAAATCAATCGACATCGACGCCGTCGTTGCAGGCACTGCTCGCCTCACATCTCAGGAAGCCTACTCACTCTATCATCAAGCCTCGCTCTACGATCTTGGTCGCTGGGCGAATGCCGTCGCCGAGCGTATTCATGGCAAAACCACTCGTACATACGTCAAAGATCGCAACATCAACTACACCAACGTCTGCACCGCGCGTTGTACCTTCTGTGCATTTCGTCGTGATCTTGATGCTGATGGTTCATACACGCTCTCAACCGAGCAACTACACACAAAAATTCAGCAACTCCTCGATGTAGGCGGCACGCAAATCCTCCTGCAAGGTGGCATGCACCCCGAACTCCCAATCGAATTCTACGAAGACATGCTGCGTGACATGAAATCAACTTTCCCATCTGTTCATGTGCACGGCTTCTCCCCGCCTGAATTCGTCGAATTTGTTGCAATTTTCGACATCCCGGGCTACCCAACCCCAGGCCCTCTCAAAGCACATACCCTCGACCCAGACGTCTACCTCGACAAACTAACGGTCATCATCAAACGTCTCCAAGCAGCTGGTCTTGATTCTATCCCAGGCGGCGGCGGTGAAATCTTTACACCTCATGTTCGTAACCGCATCGGTATCGGTAAAGCCGACGCTAATCAATGGCTGCAAGTCATGAACATCGCCCACTCCCTCGGCATGCGCACCTCCGCTACCATGATGTTCGGCCACATCGAGGGTGTCTACGATCGCATCCAACACATGAACCTCTACCGTGAGTGGCAAGACAAAGCCATCGCCGAAAACCTTCCCGGTAAGTATGTCTCATTCATCGCTTGGCCATTCCAACGTGAAAACACTCCACTCGGCAATCTTCCAGATTTTGATCCTGCATCAACCGATCCATTCCCCGGCGACACATTAGCCGACCTTATTGCTAATCAAGAGTTAGATCACGAAGATAAAAAAGCGCACATTTTAGCAGTTCCACAAGCAGGCAAAGTCATCCGCCTCGCAGGCGCAACTGAATATCTGCGCACACAAGCCATCGCGCGTCTATTCTTCGATAATATTCATTCCATCGGTTCATCATGGGTCACCATGGGACCAAACATAGGCCAACTTGCACTTAAATATGGGGCCAACGATATGGGCTCAATCATGATGGAGGAAAACGTCGTCTCAGCAGCAGGCACAACCTATGCGCTTAACGAAGAATACCTCTGCCACCTCATCCGCACAGCAGGCTACACCCCCGCCGAACGCGACAACTCATA
This sequence comes from Planctomycetota bacterium, assembly GCA_016350165.1. GTDB lineage: Bacteria > Planctomycetota > Phycisphaerae > Phycisphaerales > Phycisphaeraceae > Poriferisphaera. The sequence goes on from CP066225.1 coordinate 3,863,364, forward strand.
CAATATCCTCAACACCCACGAAGACGATAACACCGACAGCCCAGACCTCAAAGTTAAAGATTGGTCAACCCAGCGCACAACCACTATCCACTACGAAGACGGCACCGGCGACGCATGTTGCGATAGTTCGCAAACGGTCATGACGCCTGACGATCCCAACGCAATCTCTCTTGATATAGCAGATTAAATTTATGATAAAGGCTTCACTCAAATGAGGTCTTTTTTATTTCTCACGTTTAATCTCGCGTTCATCTAGATAATCACAATGATCACAATCTTTCTTTCTTACACTGTGAGGCGACCAATAAATAAAAGTAACATCATTTTCCTCACACCATGTTCTGATTTTCTGAACCATCGTAGTTTCCGATGTCGTTTCAATTTTGCTGTCAGATACGTAAAAAATGTTGTCTAACGGCTCATCGTCGAATCGATCCAGATAATCCATCGTAAAAACCGCATCTATTTCACCTTCATCAACAAAATAATATTCATGCTGCTTTAAGATCACAATATGTGATGTTTCACGTGGTGTATTTTCCTGCATGCACCCCATCAACCCTAATAAGCACATCACAACTAACAAGCTATTCATTAAGTATTTTATATTCATAGTCCCTCGCCTAAAGAAAACGGCCAGTCCTCTCGAACTGGCCGCACTAATATATTTTATTATTAGAATCAAATTCGTTCTACTAGCTTTAACTTACGCTTACGTTTTTGTTCTGACATATCAACCAGCACACGCTGCGTGATCGTGCAGTTTCGTGCAACCTGATTCAGAAGAGCAATCTGCTGGAGAATTTTCTCGGAATCCAAAGGCTCTCCATTCTGTACCGCTCTAATCTGCGATAACGTTTCAGCTGAATCCCGCATCATCTTTATTGCAGCATCCAATGCATCATCCACATCAATCTTACCGTCATCATTCACGTCCAACTCAAGGTCCATGTGATTGAACTGCCAATCTGTACCTGCTGCGAAGCTTGAAAGAATCGCTTCTTGAGCTTCCTTACGAGGCATGTGCCTCACAAGCAGTCTAATCGAATCATAGTCCGGCTGACTCTGCCCACTAATCCATCTATAGACCGTCGACGTTGATACACCAGACAGTTCACCAATTTCTTTCGCCGTCGTCAGATTATCATCAATCAACAGTTGTAGTGTCTTTGCGAGCATTATTCGTACTTCCTTTCCCGGAATTCCCATTCCATGTTCACCAAAATACATGTCAGCCTCAATTCTGTGATCCCACAACACAAACAAAACATGCGGCCAACTAAGCCGCAACATTATAATCCGTTTTCCGTCTCCCCCCAGCACTAATTCGTAAAAGTCTACTTCATCCACATGCCACACTTCTGACCATCTCATCCACATTTTTCCCATCCATGCGCATAATCACTCGTTTTAAGCCCCATAAACCCACTTTCCAGCCTTTCTAACCCGATATGCCAGCATTCCCTCCGTTATTCAGTCCCAACTCAGCCCGCTTTCTTACCGATGAAAATTTCAGACTCATCCCAAAACCAAGCCCTCCTCTATGCTCACATTTCACACTTCTCACCTTCAGTTAAGCCATGCAACGGAGTTTTCGCATGAACCAATCCTCCCCCCAATCCCCACAACGCAAACCGACAGTCGTCAATTTCTTCTACGCATACATCACCTTCATGAACCTCCTTTTTCTCATCATGTTTGCCTACGCGCTCTTCGCTATTTCACTTCCTCCCGACGCCGATCAACCACCACAGGATGTCCCCGTAGCGACAACTCAAACAACAACTCAATCCACCATGTTTGATAACGACGAATTTCTTCAAGGTGCCGATCCTCAATTCGTTGGCCAAATCCTCGCTATCTTCAACATCATCATGCTCACCCTTTTTACGACCTCATACTTCATCAAACCAAACCGCTTCCGTTGGGTCTACAACCTCATACTTCTAGCCTTTGGCTTTCTCAACATCTGTCTCTGGCCCATCGTCATCCCAATCCTTTACTTCTGGCTCCAGCCTCAATGTCGTCTCTATCACAAGTTCTCACCACTCGACGTATACCACCGTCAACACTTCGGGCCAGACGTCGAGCCACCCAAACACTAATCATCGATTAGTCATCATTAACACAAATAAAAAAGCTCGCCTTCATGACGAGCTTTTTCTATTCAATAATTAGATCCATTAATCTATGATTATTTTTTCTCGGGTGCAGGCCACTCACCACTCATAAATCGCCCATCTTTAGAAATTACTTCACCATCGACTGTAATCGTTCCGCCTTCACGCAGATCGCAAACCATATCCCAGTGTAATCCACTCACATTATCATTACCTGTTTCTGGATAACCAGCCCCCACAGCCATATGGAACGTGCCACCAATTTTCTCATCAAACAAAGTGTTTTTCGTGTATTCCTGAATCTGATAGTTTGTGCCGATTGCAACCTCGCCAACCGATCTCGCACCTTCATCCATATCCAGCATCTTCAGCAAAAATTCTTCATTCTTCTCAGCTTTTGCCTTAACCACACGACCCTTCTCAAACCACAATTCAATACCATGCACTTCACGTCCTAAATGCACTGCAGGGAATGAATATTTTACATAACCATTCACACCACCATCAGCACCCTTCAAGTTCGGCCCGCTAAATACTTCACCGTCAGGGAAGTTTTCATGACCGCAACAATTTATCCACTTCATCCCATCAACATTCACCGTCACATCCGTCCCATTCGCTGCTTGGAATCTTACCTCTTTCTTCCCATTCATATAATCGACAACTAACTGCTGACGCTTCTCAATCTCACGCCATACAGCCACCGGATCAGCCTTATCCAAGTGACCCGCATTAAACACAAATTCTTCATACTCACGCAAACTCATTTCCGCATCTTGTGCACTCGCTTGCGTTGGGAACTGTGTACCACACCACTTCAAATCCCCCTTCGCTGCTCGCCCCATAAAAATTTCAAATACAGGCTTTCTCGCTGCACCAACCAAACCTTGCTTTCTCGGATCAACACGACTTTGCGATTTCGTATTCACATCTGCCCACAATCCAATTGAGCAATCAATCTGCTTCACCTCTTCCAGCGACAACTCACTGATGTATTGCAGTTGCTCATCGCTTCCCTTCTCATACAAAATGTCGGTAAACGCGTCAGGCACACATTTCAGATACCCATGTCCTCCTGCCTCAACAACCTTCTCATATATAGCTTCAAGCAGCGGCATCGCCACCGGATCACCACTAAGCCTCACCAATTCACCCTTCTTCACACCCACAGAATACCGCACAATCACATCTGCCAATTTATCCAAACGACCGTCGTGCATCGTAACATTCCTTTATTTATGTTATTTTTATTCACACCACCACACCCTCGCATTCGCCATTATACGCATTCTCGCCCCACTCATCCCCAAAACATTCCTCATACAATTAATCCGTAAAATTACTTCTTAACCTTCTACTCGCACCACCCTATAATGACCTTATCAATTCAAGAGTTGTTCCTCTCAATTCAGGACACAGTGCATGAGCCAGTCCCATTCAAGTCGTTCAGCAAACCAATCAAACGCCTCTGGTTCTTCTATCTCAGGGGCAGGGGACGATAGCGAAACATTTAACAGCGCCAGTGATGGCAACCCCCCATTACCTGCCGAAGACAAAGCCGCACACACAGCAGCTGATGTCCCTCCCGAACTAAACTCAGGCCATTTCGGCTCCCTCCTCGAACCTGTCATCACACAAGCTCTTTCACCAAACATCGACAAAATTCACTGGTTCCGCACAGATTGGCAACGAGGCGGTGCGCTCACTGGTTTCTCCAAGTGGACCACCGATGATAATCAAGTCCATGATGTCATTATCAAACTCCCCGTTCCGCCCTGTGAACGTCATTGGCTAGTGCATCTTCAAAATTATGCCGATCAAAATCCCGATCAACCATCCATCGCACCACGCCTCTTCGCACACGGCGAAACCCTCAATGGGTATGACCTTGCATATGTTGTCCTCGAACGCCTCCCTCATGGCCCCCTCAACCACAAATGGCTCGGCCATGAATTCGACCTCCTGACCGATGTCGCTTCACGCTTCTACAAAGCCACCACCGATCATCCACTCACAGGCGAACCACTTCACCGTGATTGGAGCGAGATCTACACGCTCGCTGTTAAACAAGTTAAAAATCATTCGCTCCCTAAAGACGTCGAAAAACGCTGGGCCAAAGCGCTTAAGAAAACCAAGAAAAAACTGCCCAAGTGGATCGACATTTGGGACAACCGCCCAATCAACGGTTGGAACCATGGCGACCTCCATTTACGAAACGTACTCACCCGTACACCGCCTCCAGATCAGAACGCAGCCCCAGATACGAACCCCGCCGATCACGCAGCCGTCCTTATCGACTTTGCTGAAGTACGTGTTGGTCACTGGACTGAAGACGCTGTCTATTTCGAACATTTATACTGGGCCGCACGCGATCGCCTCCAAGGCCGCAAACTCTGCAAAATGATCGCACAAGCACGCAAAAACGCAGGCTTCACCCTCGACCCCAATTGGCCACTCTACGCTCAAACCAAACGTAATCTCCTCGCCATGTCCACACCAGCCATGCTTCAGCATGATGGCGACATACACCACCTAAACGCCTGCCTCGAAGTTCTCGAAGCTAACATCTAATTTTCCAGCTATCACGGGGTAGCAAACTTGAAGAATATTTTTCATTCACTTTTGAACGGTGTCATTCTATCTGTCTTTATTATGCTCACTGCAGGTTGTGGCAATAACACAGATCCCGAATTAAAAGCGATGTATGCAGAAGTGGCCGAAGGTATGGATAAATACGAGTATCAATGTGCAGATGGTGGCCCACATGTCGTTTTACCTGACTCGCAACGCACAACTTGGAAAGGCGGTTCCGTCAATCTTCTTTCAGGTAATCTGACGGGCGATTATGCTCGAGCATGTGCTCTTCTAGGTTACATGGGTTTAATACCACTGGGTGATACCCATGCATTTGTATTTGCAGGTAGCCCACCAATGTTGTCATGGTCCAAAGTCAATGACAGTAATGCATTCGATTTTTATTACATCGAAACATGGGATGATCTTGATACCGATGCGCAAATTGATCAAGCTATCGCGTACGCCAATGACAATCTAACTAAAACAGACTTAGCATGGGATCTACAGAATTCCAATGGAATAACAATGATTTTCGCCGCTGAAAAAGTGGGGCAAACCGTTTATGGCGAGTTACGAATGGCCATTGAACCCAATATCTATGACATCTATGAATGCCATTATCAAAACGAAAAAAGCAGTGATAGCATTTATGTATACCGTATGATTCCAAGTGAATAGCATCGTTATGTTAACATACCCTTAGTCACATATATCTTGGAAAACACGATATTGTTAATGATGAGATCGCGCTAAAATACCCACATGCAACTTAACATTCAATCAATCCCTCACACTCAAGCTCCTCTCGATTTGCTCCTCGAAGCTGATCCTTCCGAATCCAAAGTTAAAGCCTACCTCCCCGGCTCATATTGCTACATCGCCACATCATCCGACGGCCAAATTCTCGGCTCATATGTTCTCTCTCCTATCAACTCAACCACAATCGAGCTTATCAACATAGCCGTACATCCCGACCATCACCGTCAAGGTATTGGTGGCCAACTCCTCGTACACGCTATTCAGTCTGCTCGTAACTGCGGCGCAAAACAACTCGTCCTCGGCACAGGTTCCTTTGGTCCAAACCTCGTCTTCTATCACAAGCACGGTTTTCGTGTCACCTCGATCATCCACAATTTCTTTATCGATAATTATGCCGAACCCATCTATCTGTGTGGTATTCAGCTCAAAGATATGCTCCGTCTTGCCCTAGAATTAAGCTAATTAGCAACCTACCTTTCATACCTGATCTGAACCATATCAATACTGATTGTTCTATCCATTTAATTCAATTATTACTTAAAAGCAAGTATCAAAATACCAAGACAATCCTTATCTGGTTAACAGCATCACTAAGGTGTAACAAAATTACATCAAACTTGTAATGCACCTCGTACATAAAATCAACGTGGTGAAAAGAACTAAGGAATTGCCTTTTTTACGTGATACAAAAGACAGTTCATGCACCAACGATCCATATACAAAGTCGCATACCGATCTTTATTCAACCATACCCGACGCAAATTGAATAACACGAATAGATATCTTTCATTTTGTAGCTATTTTTCCTCGCAAGTAGTTATGTAACTAGATTGAACAGTATCTATTACATGATTAGGCATTAAACAAAATCATTACCGGCGTTGAAGTTTGGCCTGTGTAAATCCATTTCAGCGTCGTAGCATCAGGTAAAGGATTTTCTTTATGAGATCAATTGTTCTCACTGCATTAGGTGGCGCACTCACAACTCTGGGATATGCATCTGACTTAAAAGCTGCTCCCGTTCAAATCGACTACACTGGCACCATCGATTCAATTTCAAATCCCAACAACGCAAACTCGCTCTATAGTGATGCTGCAGTAGGAGACACATACTCTGCAACTATTGTTTACGATTCAGAAGCCGGTACCTATTTTGGAGGAGAAGCACAAACTTTCGCAGATAATTTTATTCTCGAATACTCAGTCACAATCAACGGCGAAACTCACAATTTTAATGTTGATGCCGAAACAAATATCTTTCAAAGTATTGATGCCGTTGTGAACTCAACCGAAGGTGGCCAAATTAACGGCTTCGACGATCTTATCCTCGCTTTAGCAGATAACCGCTCATCCGTCGCTGTCGCGAATGAAGCAGCTGTTCTCGACTTGGACTACAACCAATTTGCCGTCGATGACCACACCCAATTTATCGTTCCTGATCAAGGCGATACTTTCCTTAGAGGTGATACAACCTTCGTTGTCAACGGCATCTCGCTTTCCGGTGACGTAACCTCATATACCGTCTCAGACCCCGTTGTTGCTGTACCAACACCAGCTGCACTCGGTGCAGGCGTATTGCTGCTCCCGCTTTTGCTCAAGCGACATAGTAAACAGCATGAATGATAAAACGAATACTTAACGAGTCTCTTTTACTAAAATCATCAGCGGCTCGTCATAAAACCTATATGCAAAAAAAAGAGATTGTGATACGATTCATCACGATCTCTTTTTCTACTCCGAACAACGAGCAAAACATGCCTGACTACACCATCATCGACAAACTACAAGATCACATTCAAATCCCCGACAACGGCACCCTCTCTGTCCCCGTCCAAGAAGACGATGCAACCAAAACCATCCTCTTTGGCTTCGCGCAAGGTCAACAACTTTCAGAACACACCGCCTCAGTCCCTGCCATCATTCAAATCATCCAAGGCAACGCAACCGTCACCCTAGGCGCCGACACCCACAATCTCAGCGAAGGTTCCTTCATCCACATGGTCCCCAAACTATCTCACTCAATTACAGCCGAAACGCCAGTCATCATGCTCCTCACCATGATCAAAGCCGCAAAAAAATAGCAGCATTATTTACCCAGAAACAATGCTGCCTTAGCTTCATATTACTTTATAAGATCATATTTACTTTGATTTCTTTATCTCAAGCGAATCAAATCGCACACGAACACCACGATCATTCGTATATGCACCAATCCCAAAACTTTTATAACTATCAGCTGGTGCTTTCGCATGTTCAAACCGCCCAATCTCTTCGCCATCAACAAACACAATAGATTCTTCTTCTGAAACATGCACCTCGAAGTTTACCGTGCGATCAAGCTTTGTCCTTAAATACTTACTTGGCACATCTGTTTGATCCGTCTTCAACGCAATCTCATCGGTTAATGGACAGAACCGCAATGCTGTATCGTGACAATTCTTCTCAACTAGAGCATGATAAAATAACGCAATATTTTGATATCGATCCCCATAACTTTCAGGCGATTCTCCCATCAAAGTCGCTTTCCCTCTCACCTTAAATCTATGCCCAAAATCAACTGAATGCTTCAGCATCAATCCTTCTCGATAAGAAGCATTCTTTGAAGCACCTTCCAACCCACCATCAACAACTTCCCAATCTCCAAACACCATCTCCCATCCAACATTTGGCTCCCCTTCATCAATCAATTCAGTCCATTCACCATTGATATAATCCGTCAGCATCCGTATATACACAAAACGCTTCTTAATAAAGCCAAATTCCTTTTCATGAATCGAATCGTCCACTTCTATGTCCACAAGTATTTCATCTAACAACCTTAACGAATGGTCATAATCTTCCTTCGCAAAAGCCTTATCTGATTCCGTTAACCGCTCAGCATAGTTACCGGTATATGCCAAAATAACACTCAAATCTAAGGGCATTTTATAAGGCAATGCTGTGGCAGACATATCTAGATTGTCACCCAACTTAATCGCCAACTTACGAGATTTCTCTCGCATATCCATCTGCCAACAGTACGTCATATACGAACTCAATAAATAATTGTATACAACATCATTCGATTGATACGACTCATTCTCCGCCAGCTTTTCAAACATTTTTACGATGAAAGAACGGACTTTTGGATCTTCCAGAATCAGATATAACCTTGTGTCGCTAATAATATTTTTAATGCTATACCGAAGTTCCAAAGGCGCACGTGTGTCATATCTGTCAGAATTTAAACCAACTAAACCCACTAAGTACATCTTTAAATGACTACCACCCCAACGTGGTCGCATTGCCCACGACATCCATCGATACGCAGGATGATAATCGTGTTGTGCTGCAATCGCTTGACGAAACCAATACCACTCATCTTTAAGACCTTCAATGCTATCGCTAGCACCCATCGTAACACGGATCAACAGCGCTGCCGCCTCTGCAAACTTGGGCTCAATCTCATGTGCTTTCTTTAAATGTTCTGCAGCTATTCTTGAATACGTATCAAAACCTTGCCAGCCAAAGCTCGTCACTTCACGGCTCCAACCACCACCACGCTCCGCCCACGCCATTTCCAACGCATGCACCCCACGAAACATGTGATACATCCACGGATCAAGTTCATCCACTCTTTCTTCCAGCGTCTTCGCAAGGCTTCGTGATTTTAGTAATACATCTTTACTACTATTCTTAAACCAGTCTTCCAATACACTAAAATAAACCCGCCTTAGCTCAGGCTTGTCCTTCATAAACTGGAAAAATTTCACAGCTTCAATATCGAGCGTCGTACCAAAATAACTCTCATCTAACTTCTCATAATTCATCCTGGTAAATGAATCAAAAAACTGTGTAATCAAAAAGCGAATGTCAACAGGATATTTCATCTCAGGCAGCAACTTGTATGCTTCTGTCAAACGCTTGTAATGCTCATCTTTGAAATGCTTCTTGTAATGCATCCTAAACATAGCAAACAGCACCAACGGATCATTGCATGATTGATCCATTAACTTCTCACACCGCCAACCGATCTTCCCAAAATCAAGGCCACTTGTAGACAGCATTTTGTATGGGATCAACCCGGGCTCTACGTATGTGATATATAGTTCAAAATCCTTCAGCAACGCTTCCGCATCAGCATCCCACGCATCCGAACGTTTGCCAAATTCACGATAAGCCTTCGTCAAATACCCCTTGAAATACTGATGTTTTTCATTTTGCAAATCAAAATATGAGTATTCGCCATACTCAAAATTCTCAATGCTTGGGCTCGACTGTTCCTCCACGCTCATCGCCTGACCATACAAACCGCCCGACACAAAAACCGTAAAACTTAATGCTATTGCAATAATGAATCTCATACACATATGATCTACCAATATTAGATATCAAGTTCAGTTAAACAACTTCCAGTTGATGATGACGACCCACACGCCGCAGCAAGTTTATTTACCATCATTCTTCACGATTTCTAACGATTCGAATCGCACTTTCACTTCAGAAATATGCGTCCATGACCCAATCCCAAACTGTCGATATTTCTTACTCTTAGGCGGGTCGATCGTGATGTCTAAAACCTGTTTTCCTTCTAAGAAAACAGTCACTTTCGTTCGATTTACATGCATCTCGAAATTGACTTCATTCTCTATGTCAGTTTTTCCGTATTGAATTGTCTTATCATAACTGTCTTGGAAAAAGCTGATCACATCATCTTGAGGGATTAAACCAATCGACATTTCTTTACTGTTATCCTCAACCAGTGCATGAAAGAAAAAGCCAATATTTTGATGAGCCTCATACGCATCAGCCATAAAGCCGCTATCCAATTTAGCCTTCCCACGAATTTTATAATCTGTTCCAAACGGGAACTTGTGTACAAGCATCAATCCCTGACGATATTTCGCTTGATTCGACGTGCCGACAAGTGCGCCATCTTCAACTTCCCATTCCCCATATTGCTTCTCCCAGCCAAGCATCGGATTTTCTGGATCAATAAGCTGTGTCCACTCACCCGCCATATACTGCTTCATTAGTTTTCCGAACTGATTACGTTCTTTGACATAAGCTAATTCAGCATCATGGACATTCTTATCCATTTTCATTTTTTTGAATAATTTATCTGTCGCGTCACTCGCCGCTGCATACTGTTGTTTTGCATACATCGCATCTGCTTTCAATAAAGCATCGCGATATTTCCCCGTATAAGCCAGCACCATCTCATGCTTCACCGCCTTCTGATCCAGTACCGCTGAAGCATTCGCTTTCACAACAACCGGCAACTTCAAAGCAAGCTCTTTCGCCTTTTCAAGCTCACCTACATGCCAGCAAAACCCCATATACTCCGCGTGATACCATTCCATATGCTTTGGATCTGATGCATACGTTGTGCTCGACAGCACACCCTCATACATCTCCATCATCGCGTCCTGAACCTCAATCCGATCCTTCGCAAACTGAATAGATTCAAGATCCTTCGCAATATCATTCACAATAACACGCAACATCAACGGCGCACGTGTATCAAATCGCCATGACAACATCCCAACAAGGCCAGCCGAAAACATCTTGTTATGATCGCCACCCCATCTCGGACGCATCGCCCACGAAATCGCATGATATGCAGGTATATAATCGTGTTGAGCTGCAATCGCTTGCCTGAACCAATACCAATCATTCGTACCATCAACCATTGCATCGCAATTCCCCATCGCCACAGTTATCATCTCCGCAGCAGCGTAAGGCATCTCAGCATCAATCTTATGAGCTTTAATAAAATGCGAATATGCAACCGCAAGATTATCACGGAAACCCAACCAACCTTCGTCCGTCACTTCACTTCCCCAATCAGAACCACGTTCTTCCCATGCACGTTGTGTATAATGCACACCCATGAACATGTGATACATCCACGGATCAACTTCATTCTTCACTTCTTTAAGCTTGTCTGCAAACACGCACAATGTTGGGAACGCGCGTTCACTATCTTCTTCAAACCAATTCATAAAATGGCTAAAATAAATCCCTCTTAACTCAGGTTTCCCCTTTAAAAACTTAAAAAACCGAATACCTTCATCAGTATACGTAGTCTTAAATTTGTGCTGAAAAATAGTGACATACTGTTCCCATGTATACTCATGATATAACTGCGTAATCATATAGCGTATGTCATCAGGATATCCCATGTCAGGCATCCAGAAGTACGACCACTTTAAACGTTCATGCCGCCATTGGCGATGATTGAACTTATAGTACATTCTGAACATAGCCATCATCACTAACGGATCATCGCATGTCGTCTCCATCACCCGATCGCATCGTTCTCTCATCGCAGGAAAATCGATCCCACAATTATTGATGATCGTATAAGGATATTTATTTGGGATCAGATACGTTAGATACAATTCAAAGTCGCTCAGAATTGCTTTCGCATCTTCATCCCAAGCAGCCGACTTCGATCCATACTTTTCATATGATTCAACCAGATAACCTTTGAAGTAATTCAGCTTCTCTTGCTGTAAATCAAAATATGAATACTCACCATATTCAAACCCATCAGGTCCCGGACGATTCTCTCTACGATCAATTCCCGACTGCCCCCACGCAAACGTCGGCAACGACATTATCGATGCAATGAGTAAGTAACTAATCAATCGTATATTCATTTTTTTGCCCTAAGAATTTGAGAACAGTTGTTAACATTCTGAGTTTGTCATCATACTTCACACATATTCAACTGCATAGACTATCTCTAGTAGCCCACGTTTTGGTAATCACCACGCGCACGAAAAAGTCCAATCGCGCGCATTTGCAAATTTCAAACTTGCTCAAAACTCGACAAAACTCACTCGTTCCTTCACGTTTCGCTTCGTTTTTTCACAAAACTCACTCAAAACCCTTCAAAACTTAGCGCGCACAAAATGAACGGTTCGTGCAAAACCTCTCTAGCAAACCATCACACCATCTTTATTTATAACTTTTGTGTATGTGAATCAAAAAAAACGTGCGCGCTCGGCACTGCCAAACACGCACTTCATTTTTATCTTAATTTAGGCTGCGTTCAGTCCTTGATGTACTTCCGTGGCACGTTCGTTGCAATTCTGCACAACAACTCCCAAGGGTGCGATCCAATCACCGCGCTCGTCGTCGGCACACTATTCGGCGCACTCGCGTCAGCACTATAAATCTCAACCACCGAGTCAGTTAACGCAGCCTCCGCTTCTTCAATACTTCCCAACTCCGCAACCACATCCGTCACATCCAATGTGATTTGGTCCATATTCACACGTCCCACCACTGGCACATCAAAAATCGGCAACTTTTCATCACGCGGATGCAACCGCATCATCCCCTTGCTACTTAAAGCTAATGGGTATCCATCGCCGTAACCTATTGGTATCACAGCAAGTACGGAATCACGCTCCAGTGTCGCGGTCCCGCCATAACCCACCTTCGAACCTGCAGGCATTGCCTGGACCATTGCGACGCTGGTCAGCCATGTGACCACGTGCTTAAGTCCTTTGGTATCAGCGATTACCGGCCCACCTGCCTCCAAAAACTCATAACCATATCCCCAAAGACCAATCCCAGGCCGAATCATGTCGAAATGATATTTTCCATCCCGAAGCGTTGCACAAGTATTGCCTATGTGAAGAATTACATCGTCAGGCAATTTATCTGCATTGCGTTCGATCGACTGCTCGAAGTTTGTCCACTGGAAGTCGAGGAACTCAGGATTATCGTCAGCCGTCGCCATGTGCGTGTAGATCCCCGCCAAACGTACGTGCTTGTAATTACTGAACTTAGCGACCATATCATCGAAATCATTCAGGCTGATTCCGCCTCTGCTCATCCCCGTGTCCAGCATGATATGAGCCGGAATCGTCAGCCCATAAGTCCTGCCTATATCATTAATTAAGCCAAGTTGGCGGAAGTTATGCACCGTCAAATGTAATTTGTCCTGTGACAGTGGGCGGTACAGTGAATCATCACGACCAAGTTTTGTGATCGGCAAAAACAGCAGTACTGGCTTGTTAACGCCACTTTTCAGCAATTCATCCGCTTCTTGCGGGCTGTAAACCGCGAGCATTTCGCATCCGATTTTGGCCAAGCGATGTGCAATAACATCCGCGCCCATGCCGTAGGCATCTTTTTTAACGACGCCGCAGACTTTGGATGGGGTGCGATTTTTCGAAGTTAAGTCACGTAGAGAGTTGACGTTATGGTCAAGTGCGTTAAGGTTGACTTCGACCCAGCTAACTGCGAGGGTATTGCCAGCTTCCTCAATCATGCGTCTGGTGACTTGGGGAGACTCATTCACAGGGCTTGCGATTTGCGTTTGTTGGCTCATATTACGACGCCTTTTGGAGTTAGTGGCAGAGTTCGTGGTGCCGATGCATTACCTTGGCGGAAGCTGGATGTTGTATCCCCAGCGAAGTGCATCTAAAATCATGCCAGTTAAAGTACTTGCCAGACTTAATATGATAGAGACTCGTGGGCAATCAGTTAAGTCCGAGGACTGGTTTAACGATAACACAGCATTGACTGCATTGGTCTGTACATTTCTGGGGTACACCGACAGGCTGTGTGAATTAGCGAAAAAGAAAGGGGCGGGGGCGGAACAGGGGCTGTAAATTTCGGGCTAACTGCGCTTGTGTGGAGATATACATCTTTACAGGGCGATGAACATCATGGGTTCATGTGGTGTTGTGGTCAGTGTGCGGCTTGTATGTGTTTTCAGTTGTACACGTAAATTCAGACAACCCATAGGGGGGGAACCTCCGGGTTTAAACAGAGTCATTTATGAGTGAAATTTTCGATAAAACAAACACGTTCAGCGATCTGGGCTTACGTAGCTCGGTTTTGAAGGGCGTGGAGAAGATGGGGTTTGAACATCCAACGGATATTCAAGCAATACTGATCCCTGCAGTACTTAGTGGTCAGGATGTCATCGGACAGGCTAAGACGGGTACGGGGAAGACCGCTGCGTTTGGTTTGCCTTTGCTTCATCAGTGTGAACGTGATGTGCCGATGCAGGCGTTGATATTGACGCCGACACGAGAGTTGGCTGCACAGATCTGCTCTGAGTTGGATGAGCTTGGTGAATTTACGCCAATTAATTCGACTTGCATCATCGGCGGTATGTCGATGCGCAAACAGCAAAAAGCAGTAGAGGATGGTGCGCAGATTATTGTGGGGACGCCGGGTCGCATAATGGACCTTTATGCCCGTAAGCAGATCCACTTTAAGAATCTGAAATCAGTGGTTTTAGATGAAGTGGACCGCATGCTGGATATTGGTTTCCGTGATGATATCCGCAAGATTCTGGGGCAGGTGAAACAAGATCACCAGACGATATTTGTGTCAGCGACGATTGATGCTGAGATTGAACGGCTTGCTCGTAGCTACATGAAAGAAGATACGAAGAAGCTTACGACGATCTCGGGTTCGTTGACTGTTGAGATGGTGGATCAGAAGTATTACACGGTTGAAGCTTGGGATAAGCGTCGACTTCTGATGCATATTCTGAAACATGAAGATCCTGAAACGACTGTTGTATTCTGTAAAACGAAGAAGACAGTGCAGAAGATTGCGGATCATTTGCGTGGGCGTAAGTTTGATGTGCGTGAGATTCACGGCGACTTGCGACAGAAAAAACGTAATCGTGTGATGGAATCAATGCGTAAAGGTAAGGTTCAGGTGTTGGTTGCATCGGACCTAGCTGCACGTGGTTTGGATGTTGAACATATTACGCACGTGATTAACTATGATTTGCCTGAAGATCCTGAGATTTATGTGCACAGGATTGGACGTACTGCAAGAGCAGGGCGACGCGGTTTTGCTTGGTCGTTTGTGACACCTGATCAGGGTCAGTTGCTGACGAGCATCGAAATTTTAACGGGCGCACATATTGAGAAACTCGAATTTGATGAGGGTTTTGAGCCTGGGCCTGTACCTAAGCAAGTGGTCGAGGAACGCGAGCAGGAAGAAGCGCGTCAACGACGTCGTGAACAGGACAGTGTAAGAACTGGGCCACGTTCGCTTGATGGTTTGACGGATGATCAACTGCATGCGATGTTTCCGGGCGGGAAGATACCATCAGGTGGCGGTAAGAAGAAGTCAGGCGGCCGACTGAGAACACGACGCCGACGGTAATAGATTTTATATATAAAACAAATAAAGGTTCAGCGATAGGCTGAGCCTTTTTTTATATGAAGTAAGCTGGGAATCGCAAAAAGATCTTGTCGAATTGCTCCGAAGAGATTAGCTTATTTCTATCTTTCTGGAACGATATAAACCTTA
The DNA here is from genome assembly GCA_016350165.1 of Planctomycetota bacterium. Classification (GTDB taxonomy): domain Bacteria; phylum Planctomycetota; class Phycisphaerae; order Phycisphaerales; family Phycisphaeraceae; genus Poriferisphaera. The sequence goes on from CP066225.1 coordinate 3,879,101, forward strand.
ATTTCTCACAAGAAGGGGCAATATGATGAGGGCAAAATCTCAATGTTTCGCTGCAATGGCGATGGGGGTGTTAATTAGCGTAAGTGCGCATGCGGGTTTGGAAATCATATCTAATGCTGATCCCGCGTTGACTGAGCAGTTATCAAAAATATCACCAATTGAATTACCAGGACTGGATCCTGCACGCCCACCAAGTGGTGGAAATACAGGTGGTAACAGCGGTACGACAACGCTGATTACTTATCAGGATTTAAAGGTTGGTTTGAAGGTAAATGAAATTGATTTTCAAGCCAATGTTATTCCGTTTGATGGAATCAATGTCGGTGATATCGTTGACATTGATACGATGTACTGGGGTGGTAAAAACGTTACGAAGATGGTTATTAGTCAGTCGGCTATGTACTTCAATGCAATCAATGATATGGATGTAATTTGGGGAGATCAGACGATTACTATGCCTAAGGATGGTAATGCGACCATAGGTTTTACGAATAACCGATCTTATGAAGATGGTGGTGTTTATGATCATCTGAGATACGGCGGCGTTGTTCAAATAGATAATCATGATTACAGGATGGAAATCCATCTTTATGCGGACAAAGATTTGTTTGACGCGATTCCAGAAAAACTGACGGATATTGCAGATGTATATGCTAATAATTTTGAGTTCGGTATTGCTGAATTGCATGCGTATTCAAATGTGATGCCGGGTGTATATCCAGCAGATTCGCCGGCGTATAAGGATGACGTTGTCAAATTTGATGTTGTGAGTTTGAATGGCGTGACGATACCGGAGCCGGGGATGTTGGCGATGGGATTGGCTGGTTTGGGATTGCTTGGGTTTAGGCGTAAACGCTGAGACTAATCAAAAGATAGATATTAAATAACCCTGCTTAAGCAGGGTTATTTGTTGCTGATGCTTTGAGGTGTGGATGGTTGGTGGGGGGGGTGAGCACGGAGAGCGTGGCTCGCCGACTAATTTAATGTGTATCACATTTGTAATTGAGATTTATATGTGCGATTGAGCTTGTGCTGGCTTGTCGTGTATTTATTGGCACGCCGCGACGCTATGCGGCGGCTATTTCTCATGCGATCTGTATTTATGTTAGTTGTCGTAAAACAGTTTATTAGATGTTGCAGAAATTGTGGAATGAGCAGACTTGATTGCGGCCTGCGTTTTTGGCTTCGTAGAGCGCTTTATCTGCAGCTGAACTAAGTTGCTTCATATCTCGGATGCTATCGTTGATGCTAGCGATACCGAGGCTGATTGTGATGTCGAGTTTTTTGCAACCGATACAGATGGGTTCTGATTCGATTGATTGGCGAATGCGCTCTGCGATGTTGAATGTATTTTTTATTGATGAGTTAGGGAGGAGGATTCCGAATTCTTCGCCGCCCATGCGTCCAAAATCGTCATTTTTGCGGAGCATTTTGTTTATACGTTGTGTGATCGTTTTAAGTACGAGGTCACCGGCGGGGTGGCCGTAGTTGTCGTTGACTTTTTTGAAGTGATCGACATCAAGCATGATCATTGAACAGTGTTGGTTTTGGGAAGTTGCGTTATGAATTGTTTTTTTAGTTGTTTCGAGGAAGAAGGTACGGTTGTAGATGCCGGTGAGTCCGTCTTTGGATGCGATTTTTTGGAGCATGCCTTCGATGGCTTTGCGTTGTGAGATATCATCGACGACCCAGAGGATACCTTTGTCGAGGTTGGGTGGAACGTTTGTATCGAGTGGGTTTGCTGTGAGAGTGCACCAAACAGCAGAGCCGTCTTTGCGTTTTAGTTTGAGGTCGGTATGAACGTGTTCGCCTTGCTTGAGTTGATCTCTGTATGACTGAACAAACTTCATCTCTTCGGGGGTATCAAAGTGCAGTATTTGAGTAGATTGTGTTTCGAGTTCTTTGTTGCAGCTGTAGCCGAAGATGTCGCAGAGTTTTTGATTACATTTGTGGATGGTGCGGCCAGGCTTCATGATACCAATGCCAACTTGTGTGTTTTTGAAGAGTGTCGCGAGTTCACGTTGGTTGGTGGTTTCTTGAGTGATATCCCGGATAACAATGCAGAGGTGTGCTTCGTGTTCAACCCAGATAGGGATTGATTGTATTTCGACTTCTTTTTGTTCGCCGCTGTTGAGTGTGATGCTTTGTTCATCGCAATCAGTGAATCCGCCGAGGAGTCGATCGAATACACCTTGTTCTGATTCTTCGAGTGTTGCGATTTTATTTGCTGAGATGTTGATAATTTCGTTATGAGATAATTGGAAGAAAGTACATGCTTGAGGGTTGGCATCATGGATGAGGCCGGTTTGAATATCGAGGAGTAGCATGGGGGATGCGTGTCCTTCGAACATTTGCCTGAACATGGCTTCTGATTCGATGGTTTTATCTTCAGCCAATTTTTGTTCGGTGAGATCGTGTGAGTGGATGAGAATGCCGATGATTTGGTTCTGAATGTTTCGATTGGGGATAAGGCGGGTGCGGACATATCGTCTGCCTTGTGCTGGATAGGAGAACCAACCTTCGTATTCGACGGGTGATCCTGCGTAGCATTTTTTGAGAGCTGCTTTTGTTTTTGATTCGTAGATTTCAGAGCCGATGACATCTTTGATGTGCGAGCCAATGATTTCGTTTTTAGAAAGACCTGTTGCGACAACGTAACGATCGTTGACGATTTGATAGCGTTCATCGCAATCGACGAATGAGATAAAGTCAGTCGTTGTAGAAATAAGCTGTGTGTACAGATCAAGTGTTGCAGAGATAGAGTCGCTGTGGTTTGAATGTGCAATGGCTTGTGTCATGACCTTAGTAATGCTCACGGAAAAGTATTGGTATTGATGTCAGGCATTGCGAGGCGAGTGTGTTCAGTTATTTCTGATGTGCTCTAAGGATTGATTAGATGCTGATTGAAATAACTGCAACGAGGCAATTTTGTATCGACTGTTCCAAGAAAGCTGTGAAGTTAAATATGGAGAAAAAGGTCATGTATTTCTTTTAATCGGTTAATGGTGAAATTTATCATAGATGTATTTCATGTCTGGTTTTTCAGTTGTATAGAAGTGTGTCCATACGTAAAGGTAAGTGAAGAGGCCGAAGATTGTTGCGGTGATGGAGAGGGTGCAGAGGCCGGGGACGATGGCCATGAGACCTGAGAATTTATAGAGCGCGTTTGACGTGAAGCGGTACATGCCTTTTTTGATGAAGGGCTTGTAGCGGTAGGCTTGAATGAAGTGGTCCATGCCAGTGAGACGGATTGGGCCGAGGTAGTGGAAGCCTGAATAGGTGGAGTAGATGGCGAGAAGTGAGATGGTGGTGATGAGAATGATGTTGAGGGGCAGGGGGATGTGGAAAGTGCTGTTGTTAGAGATGGCGAGGGGGATGATGAGGAGGAGGCGGGCGAGGCCGATGATATAGAAGATTGTGACGTAGAGGGGGATGGCGAGATGGCCGAAGGTGCGGGTGAGTGTGTGATGGTGAAGCTGAAGACGCCAACAGATGAGGACGTAGAATTGGTGGAGAGGGGCGAAGAGGTAGGTGATGATGAGCCAAATGGTTGTGGAAAGGTTGAGGAAGTGGCCTTGGGAGGCTTTGGGGATGAGGAAATATGAGAAGAAGAGGCAGAGTGTGAGTGTGATGAAGATGATGAAGTGAAGCAACTGTTTGTCGAATAAGGGATTGCGTTTCATTTTGCTGTTAAGTGAAGATTAAAGAAAAAGCGGCAACCTTTAGGTATGCCGCTGTGATAGTCAGTTTGTTGTGGTTTTAGCTGGCACGTCTGACTGGTTCGAAGCCGTCACATGATGAGACAGCGGAGACTTTGAGGTGAAGCGGTTCGAGTTCAGGTTTGCCGCATTCTTCGGTGAGTGTTTCAGGGGCTTCGTGGTTAACTCGGATTTGAATGAGTTCGTCGCCGCCGTGGTGTTCACCGAAGTGAGTGCAGAGGCCGCACATGCCGTTTTCAATCTTCAACATCGTGGTGTTCCTTGTTCAAAATGCGTAATGATTCTCGCGTTGTTATGTTTTGAATCTTGTGGTGTGGTGGAAAAGTCTGGGGCAGGCAAGTGGAGAGTAGGGAGAGTGGTTTGAGTGAGAAATTCGTACGGATGAGGGATTTGGCCTGCGTTGTGTTGAGTTATCGGAATGATGTTTATTTTGATTATGAGAAAAGTATGCCAAGCACACCATGGGTATTATCGTGCAGAAAAACGAGAAAAAAGCAGAGAATTAATCTCAATTTTGTAGTTGCAAACGTGTTTCAATAAGTTGTGATGCATAGTAATAAAAAGCTGGATGAGCGGCTGTGAGGGGAGGTTGGGTTTTCGGACTAAGAGTGGTGAGAAGGGTGGGATATATCCGAATAAGTAATAGACCTGAAACGGATACAGAAGTCTTTTTATTTTCTTTTAACTACTTGAGGTTGCCGCCTTTGGCAAGATTTGACGAAGGCGGTATGATACGCCGACCATGCCAGCAAACGTACGCGAAATTAAAGGCCGCATGAAGGCCGTCGGGAATATTGAACGTATCACGAAAACGATGCAGATGATTGCTACTGCCCGCTTCCAGGCGATGCAGAGGCGAGCTGTCGCTGCACAGGCTTATACCCGCAAGATTGCTGAGGTTGTCAGTGAATTAGCTGACAGCGTGAAGGGTGATCAGGGGGCAGCGAGCCCGTTGCTGCAGAAGCCTGAGAATGCGACTGGAAAGGTTGCGCTTCTCGTGCTGACATCGAATCGTGGTCTGTGTGGTGGATACAACGCGAATATCATTCGAGCTGTGAACGGCTTCTTTAAAGAGCATGAAGATGTGCATCTTGAAGTGTCGGGCAAGAAGGGTAATGCGTACTTCAAATTCATCGGTAAGCAGGTTGATGTTTATCACGATGAATTTGATGACAGCCCAACTTATGAAGAAGTTGAAGCTGTAGCTAATACATATATGAATGATTTTGTTGCTGGGAAGTATGACGCGGTGTATGTGATTTACACAGCGTTTATCAGCATGGCGAAACAAGAAGCACAAGCTCTTCAGTTGTTGCCGATGCAGCCACCTGAGGGTGAAGGATCTGGCGAAGTTAAGGGTGAAGCTATGTATGACTTCTCACCTGAGCCAGAAGAATTGTTGGCAGAGTTGTTGCCGGTGACGGTGAAGACGCGCTTGTATCAATGCTTCAATGAGTCGCTGGTGAGTGAGCAGTTGTCACGCATGGTTGCGATGAAGGCTGCAACGGATTCTGCAGGCAAGATGAAGAAGAGTCTTGGCAGGCAGTACAACCGAGCACGTCAGAGTGCGATCACAACCGAGTTGAGTGAAATCATCGGTGGTGCAGCAGCACTTGATCAATAAAACAGAATGATGACAGACACCGGCTGAGAAGTCGGTGTTTGTGGCCATGAGGGCAGGGGTGCTTGGTGAGGGGATTGAAAAGTTAGTGGTCATGTGCAAGTAAGTAGAGCATGTGATCAGATCAGGGAGCCAACGTGAAAGTTGGTGATGATGAACCAGAGTAAGGTAACCGGCGAGCGAAGACGTGAGTTGGTAACGGTAAGCTGAATGAAGCGTAGACCGAAAGCAGACAACCCGTGGGTGATGTTTCATATGGGACTGGAGTTTGCGGGTGCTGCGGCGATCTTGGCTTTGATTGGCTGGTTTATTGATACGAAATATGAGACAGGCCCATATGGTGCTTTGATAGGCGCTACAATCGGTTTTGTCGGGGGGTTCTACTTGTTTATCAAGGAGGCATTGCTGGCGAACAAGTTAGCGATGAAAGGATACCGGGGTGGTTTGACGGGGAAGCCGAGCCTGATGAGAGATCAGGGGAAGGAAAAAGTGGAGAGGGAAGATGAAAAGCTGTCGGAAGATGGCTTAGAGGAAAATGAAATTAAAGATTCGCTTGAAGAAGATGAAGGCGAACCTGAGAAACGTGAGAACTAGTGGATCAGTGAGTCAAAAAAAGGTCAACATTCCGCCATTTCCAATCGTGAGCAGCTATGTGAAGCTGGTCATGTCGGTTGTACTTGTAGCGGGCGTTGGCGTGTTTGTACTGATTGGCATAAAGCATAGCGAATGGGTTGTGCCACTGGTCTCGTCAGGGGGCGTTTGTCTGATAGCATCATTGATTGCGTTGGAGCCAACTCGTATCGCGAGTAAGTTCGGCGTTGATAAGGTTGCGATGGCATACTTTGCCGGGATCGTGATCAGAATGGGATTGAGTTTAGCTGGCGCTAGTGTGCTGGTTTATGGATATGGGATGCCTCCACGGGTGACGGGGATTTTCACAGCAATATGGTATGTATTGTTGTTGGCAGTGGAGGTGATGATCTTGGTTAGATTTTTCAACACCGCAGCAGTTGACCCGACTAGACGTCCGGAACTGATGGAGAGTTGAAGGTGCTGAACGTGATAAACATATTGGCTGAAGATAACCTGCTTACCCATGTGATGCCGCAGAAGGCTTTTGTGTTTCACATTGGTGACCATGAATACGTGATTTATAACCAGATGGTTTTGACCGGCTTGGCAGCAATTGTTGTGCTGCTGATCTTTGGTTATGCATCACGTAAGATCCGTACAAATAAAGATGCGGGTATTGATGGTTATGTGACAAAGGGTCGCTTCGCTCAGTTGCTTGAAGTGTTGTGTGTGTTCATTCGTGAAGAAGTAGCACGCCCGAACCTTGGCAACATTACTGATAAGTACATCAAATATATTTGGTCAGTCTTCTTCTTCGTTCTGATGATTAACCTGATCGGCATGGTTCCGATTGGCTATATGCTGGGTTGGGTTGCTGTGTTGCTCCCTGAAGGTGTGCAGCAGAGTATGGTGAGTGGATTGATGCAGATTGGTGCTGAATTCCATCCATCAGCCAAAGACCCAATTGGTTTGGTGACGTGGTTGTCTCACTTCAACGGTAATGCGAATGGCAACTTGAATATGACTGCGGCGATGGCGACAGTTTCGTTTATCGCGATTATCTTTATTGGTATGAAAGAGCAAGGCTTAAAGTACTTTGCTCACTTTGCACCTGTTCCATTTACACCGATCCTGATGTCACCAATCGCAGCAATGCTTGTTGTGATTGAAGCAATGGGTGTCGTGATTAAGTGTGTTGTGTTGGCAATGCGTTTGTTCGGCACGATGCTCGCGGGTCACTTGGTGTTGGCAGCGCTATTCAGCTTGATTCTTGCGGCTACCAATGCCGGCGGGATCATTATGGAAATGGGTGTTGGTGCTTTGGTTGTGGGTGGCGCGACTGCTTTGTCACTGCTTGAATTGTTCTTTGCAGTCTTGCAGGCGTTTATTTTTACCTTCCTGACTGTGCTGTTTATCAGTGCTGGTGCTGTGCATCATGGTGAACACGATCATGATGATGAGCATGAATTTGAAGCTAAGCATGACAAGGGTATGGAAGGTATTGAAGGGGTCGCACTTTAATAGATGCAACTAATCACAGCTTAGATGGCTGTGTGTGTAACGGATTTCGCCCCGGGTTACCGGCGCCACGTTGGGCACCTTTTTGAAGGCCGGAAAATGTTAATCTCAGATTGGAGATTTTGAAATGTTTGATTCTCTTATGACATTGGCTCAGGAAGGTACAAGCTTGATTGGTAATTCAGGTTTGGCACTTTTGGGTCTCGCTCTCGGTTTCGGTTTGACCATCATGGGTGCAGCTAAAGGCATCGGTAACATCGGTGGTAAGGCTGTTGAGTCTATTGCGCGTCAGCCAGAAGTTGCTGGTCCAATCGGCACCAACATGATTATTGCTGCTGCTCTTATCGAAGGTATCGCTGTTATTTCAATGGTGTTCCTCGCATTCGTGCTCGCAGGCAAGATGTAGAAAAATTGACAGATGAGCGTTTAACGACGCTGGTCTGTTTTGATTGGTTCCAGGGCGGGAAGATGATCGGTTATGCAAGGCATGATTGATTGGGAATAAACGAAAAGCCTTTACACTGCAAAAGGTGAGATGATGAAGAAAAATGCGTTTATTGCAATGCTCGTGACAGCAATGATCTGGTTGGGCGGTGTCAGCTCAAGCCCGGACAATGGCGTCGCTTCAGTAATTAGTGGTCCAGCGGTTGCCGCTGCTGCGGACAAGCCAGTAGCTGACTCACATGCAACTGCTGCTGCAGATCCACATGCAACGCCAACCGATGGCGGTCATGCAGCACCGAAAGATGATAATCTGCTCAAGCCAATCTTGGGTCAGTTTACATGGGAACTGCTTTTGTTCCTCGTACTGTTTGCAGTACTTGCGATCTTCGTGTGGCCTCCAATCCTTAAAGGTTTGCAGGACCGTGAAGAAAAGATCAAAGATGATCTGGGTAGTGCTGAAAAAGCAGCGAAAGATGCAGCAACAACGCTTGCTGAATATAAAGCTCAACTTGCAGAAGCTCAGAAGAAAGCTCAGGAAGTCATCGAAGAAGGCAGAACAGCTGCGACTAAGTTGACAGCTGAATTGAAGACTCAAGCTGAGAATGAAATTGGTGCAATGAAGCAGCGTGCCGAAACAGAGATCAAAGGTGCGAAGGAAGAAGCACTTGCTGAGATCTACGAACAAGCAGCTGTGATGAGTACGCAGGTGGCCGGCCAGATTCTCCGTAAGGAAATCAACGCTGATGATCAGCGTGGTTTGATCGAAGCGTCACTACAAGCACTTAAAGAACGTAATTGATACTAATCATTGATTAGTCCATGAAGGAATAGATCAATGCCATTAAAGAAACAGGCAATGACTGATGCGGTGAGCGAGGTATATGCTCAGGCACTGATCGAGATCGCTGAGGAACATGGCGAACTCGAGACGGTGGCTGCAGAGCTTCGTGAACTTGATCGGTTGATCGTTGAAGAGCCTGACATGATGCGAATCATGCGTAATCTGGCAATAAGCAAGCGGGAAAAAGCTGGCTTTATTCAACGCGTCTTCCAAGGTCGCTTCAGTGATACGCTCTATAAATTTCTGCAAGTTGTGAACGAGAAAGATCGTTTAGTGAGCTTGGCAGGGATTGTTGTTGCTTATGATGAAATGCTACGTGACCGTAAGAACGTCGTACGTGTTGATGCATGGGTAGCAAGAGAACTGGATGCAGTCGAGATCGCAGCAGTGTCTCAATCCATTGGTGAATCACTTGGTGGTAAGACTGTTGAACTTGAGCAGCAGGTTGATGAAAGCCTCATTGGTGGCTTGAAGATCAAGGTCGGTGATAAACTCATCGACGCAAGTGTGTCCAGTCAGTTGAAATTGATGCAGCAACGCTTGATCGAAATCGGTCGTGAAAAAGCGAGAGAAAAAGCTGCTTCAATGTCGTGATTCAAAATCGAAATAACTACAGGCATTAGCCTGATGAGATGAAGCCCCTTCAATTAAGAGGCCAATAAATGAAGATTCAAACAGACGAAATTACTGGTGTAATTAAGAAAGAAGTTGAGAGCTTCGGGCAGGCGCTCGATGTTGCTCAGGTCGGAACAGTTGTCGAAGTCGGTGACGGTATTGCTCGCGTGTATGGATTGTCAGAAGCAAAAGCTGGCGAAATGCTCGAGTTTGAAGTCGGCGATGGTGAGGCTGTTCGTGGTCAGGTCATGAACCTTGAAGAAGATATCGTTGGTGCGGTTATCTTCGGTGATTATCTCAAGGTTAGTGAAGGCATGACTGTTAAATCAACCGGCGACTTGCTGAGTGTGCCTGTTGGTGACGCAGTTCTTGGCCGCGTTGTGAACGCTCTGGGTGAGCCTATCGACGGTAAAGGCCCAATTCAGTCAAGCGAAAATCGTAAGGTCGATATCATCGCTCCCGGCATCGCAGAACGTCAGCCTGTGACCCAGCCTATGCAGACTGGTGTGAAAGCGGTTGACTCCATGATCCCGATCGGCCGTGGTCAGCGTGAACTGATTATTGGTGACCGTAAGACTGGTAAAACTGCAGTTGCAATCGACACCATCATCAACCAGAAAAAATTCGTCGGCACTGAAGACGAAATGGTTTGTATTTACGTTGCAGTCGGTCAGAAAGACTCGACAGTTGCTGGCGTTGTTGAACAGCTTCGTCAAGCTGGTGCGATGGATTACACCATTGTCGTTAATGCTTCATCTTCAGAAGCTGCTCCACTTCAGTACATCGCGCCTTACTCTGGTACTGCGATGGGTGAGCACTTTATGTGGCAAGGCAAGCACGTCCTGTGTATCTATGACGACCTTTCCAAGCAGGCGACTGCATATCGTCAGTTGTCACTGCTACTTAAACGTCCTCCAGGTCGTGAAGCTTATCCTGGTGATGTTTTCTACCTGCACTCTCGTTTGCTCGAGCGTGCAACCAAGCTCTCTGACGACAACGGCGGCGGTTCACTGACTGCTCTGCCTGTTATCGAAACGCAAGAAGGTGACGTTTCCGCATACATTCCAACGAACGTGATTTCCATTACCGACGGCCAGATCTACCTCGAACCAGATCTCTTCTTCGCTGGCGTACGTCCTGCGATTAACGTTGGTATCTCAGTTTCACGTGTGGGTGGTAACGCTCAGATTAAAGCGATGAAACAGGTTGCAGGCTCCCTGCGTCTTGACCTTGCTGCGTATCGTGAACTCGAAGCATTTGCTCAGCTTGGTACTGACCTTGACAAGGCAACCCAGTATCAACTCGATAACGGTGCGAAGATGGTTGAACTTCTCAAGCAGCCACAGTTCGTGCCGATGGATGTGATCGATCAGGTCATCCAGATCTTCGCAGCTGGCAACCGTTTCCTCGACGACGTTGAGCTTGAACAAGTCCAAAAGTTCTCCGGCGACCTCGTCGAATACTTCAAGACACAAGCTGCTGCAGTTCGTGATGAACTCGCTTCAAAGAAAGATATCAAAGGTCTTGAGGAAAAACTTAAGAACGCGATTACTGACTTCAAGAATGGTTGGTCAGCCAAATAAATTGACCTATTCATCCATGAATCTTCAAAACGCTTTACGAGAAATCGTGAAGCGTTTTTTTGTTTTTACTTTTGTAGCGTAACGATTATTCCGATTGAGAGTAATGTAACGCCTTTGTTTTATACATGTCGATATCTACGCATTCCTTGATAGGTGACAGAATACGATGAAGGCTGTAATAAAAAATCTGTTATATAAAACTAATTATAAATATTGGCTCGACAATCTGGTAAGAAAATTGCGAGATCCTCAATTTGCAAGAAGACTTGATGAAGAGTCAGTTTTTTATCGTAAGCATATTTGCGTACCTAGTGATGGATTAATATTTGATGTTGGTGTTAATCGAGGTTTTAAAAGTGTTCTTTTCAGGCAAATGGGTGCAAGTGTTGTTGGTATAGAACCACTGCCTGAATGTATCGATGAATTGGATACACGTTTTTCGAAAGATCCACATTACAAACTAGTTTCTAAAGCACTGGGTGATAGTGCTGGAACTGCTCAGCTACGTCGCGCTGACGTGAGTGCAATGTGCAGCATGAGTGACGCATGGGTTGACCTTGGTAGAACGAATAAATCAGACTATATTGAGGTTGAAGTGACCACCTTGGATCAATTGATAGAGCAGTATGGTGAGCCGGATTTTTGTAAGATTGATGTTGAAGGCTATGAACCGGAAGTTTTAGCTGGTTTAAATACTGGCATAAAAAATTTATCTTTTGAGTTTACTCCCATAATTTCAAAGCTCGGAATTAGCTGTATTAATCATCTTGAGAGTTTGGGAACATATGAGTACAACAAATCTGCAATGGATTCAGGCGATATGAAACTCGATTTCAAGGAGTGGCTTGACGCAGAAGCTATGACCAAAATTATGCTCGAAATGGAAGCCGCTACAGAATGGCAAAAAGCGGGTGATATATATGCGAGACGTGTTGCATAATTGAATCACTTAATATCTAAAATTTTTAAACGCTTTACGAAAAATCGTGAAGCGTTTTTATTTGCCACAAAAGTCAACAACATTAGGGTTTGAAGCGATAATCAAGGGTATTTTTGTCGCACCAATAAAAAGTCAGGTAACGGCATCAATGCATCCCGAGTGTGTTGTATAAATGATTAAAAGATACATCTGTTTGCTTCTAATGAGTCATTTATGCAGCAGGTCAATATGTTTTAGATACAAAGTTGAATACCGCATATTTGCTGCAATGATTTGGTTCTGTAACTGACAAAGCTCTTCGCATCGGAAAATTGTCTAGCATGCACTCACGTCTACTTTATGTAATACGTGGCTAAGCAGTTGAGCCAAGGTCTTTTCAGCCATTGCACTATATCGCACAACCTTCAGCGATTTCAGCACTACACTAAAACACGGAGTACGATTTGAAAAACGTTCTATTTAAACTGACTGCTACAGTCGGCGCATCGATTGTAATGATCTATCTTGCAGTTAGTGTTGCAGGTGCTGCAACTTACAACCCAATTCGAGACGGTGTGCCTGATGGTACTCTTTTTGAAGACGCATTCGGCTCCAGTCCAGATTACGTCGGCACAGCGCGTACCGGCGGCTATGTCTTCACCGTCAATGATCCTGACGCAACCATTACTGAAGTTCACAAAGTTACCGATGCAACCGGTGCTAATGAAACGATTCAGATTTGGGATGTATCCAACAATGAATTAATTTATTCGTTGGACACAACTGGTACGTCATTTGATTGGGTCACATTCGAACTCGATAACCCAATAGATCTGCAGCAGGGCAATCAGTACGCAGTACTTCTAAGCGGCGAAGCCAATACAAACTATCGAGAAGCTGATCTTGAAGATGAAAGTCAATTAGCGCCGGGTGGATTCATTTTTACAGATGACGCGATCTCTTATGACTATGGTTTTGTCGATCGAGATGGCTTCACTAACTTCGGCCCTGAAAATGATTTTGATACATTCACAACAGGCGTTGTAGGCGTTGTCGATATCGGTATTGATTTTGGCGAAGGAGATAATCCAGTGGCCGTTCCTACACCTGCAGCGTTTGGTCTAGGTGGTCTTATGCTTGGATTCTTGGCCATGCGTAGGCGAAACTAACAATAATAAATTTTTAGACATCAATAATGATGATTTTAAAGCATATTGTGTAACACAATATGCTTTTTTTGTTATCCCATCTTCAATTATCTTTCAACCTTGCATATCAGATCAGGTGGAAATGCATATGTGCGGGTACTCATAAGAAGGCCATAGAACTTTTCATGCTGAGGATTAAAATGCGAGATGTTATACGTGTGGAAGTTTGATTTCTAGCATCATCCATCATTTAGCATGTATTAGTTGGGAGTTTTTTAGTGTTTTTAATATTCGCAATTTTGCTTGTTGTTGTCGTCAACTTAGCTGGAGCAATCTTTTGGGTATTCATGCTCATCGATTGCTGTAAAAAAGATTTTAAAGGCAACGACAAGGTGGTTTGGATTGTATTGATGTGTTTAACTGCATGGATTGGTGCATTGATCTACTATTTCATAGGCCGAGATCGCGCATTAGCATCTGCCGCATCAGCGATACCAGGCAACGAATAACATGGTATTCGTCACATCACTTTGCTACGCTTATAGGAGATCTAAAGGAACCTCATGATGCTCGATATTTCATTATTCATCGCACAGGCTGAAGCCATCCCAATTTTTGGTGGCCTGATTTTCTTTGGAATCATAAGTTTCTGTGGCCTTCTTAGTCTTGTCAGTTTCGCATTCTGGATTTGGGCACTCGTTGACTGTTGCTCAAAAGATTTCAAAGACAATGACAAGATTGTTTGGATCTTGGTCATTGTCTTTACCTATTGGATCGGCGCACTCATTTACTTCCTGATAGGACGCCAAAAAGCGATTGAGCAGAATTAATCGCACTGAAATCGTGCTTATTGCAGGGGGTGGCGCGAGGGTAAACACTGAGTGCAGCCATCGCTGTTCATGCTAGATTGGTACTATTAGAAATGCTAATCTTCGGTTAGACCCTTCGTTATACGGTATTCGTACAAAAAGTACATTTAATCTTTTTGTGGAAACATCGTAATAAACATATGTTTTTAACTGTGTTGGAATTATGTGAATAGAGACTGGGTGTGTGCATTTCGAACGGGGAATATGCTATGCTGGCTTTAAAACAGTAGAAAATGAGCAATATGGGCGATAATTTCCCATATAACGGGATTGTTTCGCTATGCGGTATCAGTTCAATCTCTGTGGTGTGAATGTAGTTCATGATGGGTAGCGAAAAGTCGCAAAGGCTTCTAAACTACATTTGAGAACGCTTTTAAGAATTTTGGTTTGGTAGAAAGTAGGAACATGGATAACGCGATCATGAGTGATTCGGCCAAGATATCGTTGCCTGACGGGCAAATCTTCGAGGCACCAGTCAACATCGGGACTGAGCAGGAAAAGTCTATCGACATAACTAAACTGCGCGGTCAGACCGGCTACATTACACTTGACCCCGGATATCGTAACACGGGTTCTGTAGCTTCAAACATCACATTCATCGATGGTGAGAAGGGGATTCTTCGTTACCGTGGCATCCCTATCGAGCAGCTCGCTGAGAAGTCTACGTTCATCGAAACAGCACAACTTCTTATCTACGGCGAACTGCCCACCAAAGACCAAATCGCACGCTTCCGTGAACTGCTCACTATGGAGCAGAACATTCACGAAGGTCTGCGTAACTCCTTTGACGGTTTCCCAGCCAACGGCCACCCAATGGCGATCCTCTCCGCAATGATTAATGCTGTCAGTTGTTATCACCCTGACATCATGGAGATGGAAGACGAATTCAGCTTCGAAAAAGCTGCTGCTCGTCTCATGGCTAAAGTCAGAACCGTCGCTGCAGCCGCATACAAGACATCCATCGGGCATCGTATTATGTACCCTCGCCCCGACCTGTCTTATTGTGCAAACTTCCTGCACATGATGTTCTCCATCCCACACATGGAGTACTGCCCAGACCCTGACGTTGTTCAGGCTCTGAACCAGATCCTCCTCCTTCACGCTGACCACGAACAGAACTGTTCAACGTCAACCGTGCGTATGGTGGGCTCATCAGGTGCGAACCTCTTCGCTTCCTGTGCAGCAGGCGTCTGTGCTCTTTGGGGGCCACTCCACGGTGGTGCAAACGTTGCTGTCCTCAAGCAGCTCAGCGAGATTCAGCGTAGCGGCGTCAACGTGTCTGACTACGTCGAAAACGTCAAGCAAACCAAAGGCAAGCTCTTCGGCTTCGGACACGGCGTCTACAAGAACTTCGACCCACGTGCCAAGATCCTTAAGGCATCAGCAGACAAGGTCCTCGCTAAGCTCGGCGTCAACGACCCACTGCTCGACATCGCTCGTCGTCTCGAAGAAGCAGCTCTCTCTGATGATTACTTCATCAGCCGTAAGCTGTATCCGAACGTCGACTTCTATTCAGGGATCATCATGAGAGCAATGGGGATACCTGTGAACATGTTCACAGTTATGTTCGCCATCGGTCGTATGCCTGGTTGGATCGCTAACTGGAAGGAAGTTCAGGATCAGAAGTCCAGCATTTATCGGCCACGCCAGCTCTTCACAGGCCCAGCCGTTCGCGAGTACGTTCCACTCGATAAGCGTGGTTAATTAACGTAACTCGGAAAATAAAGACGATAAGGTTAAACCCACAGGTCCAGTGCCTGTGGGTTTTTTCTGTTATACAGACGTCTGCCTTCGACTTGCTATTTAGGCTTTAAACCCTGCGAAGTGGTGAATAACTCAACACTTTGCCGACTGTCATATAAAGCAGAATCCTCTGATCTCGTAGTGGTTGCGGAATAAACAACAGGTTCATATCAGTTTTTCACTTGTGATGCGTAGCAATTGGGCAGGGGGGCGAGCTATGGTTGTTGGGTCTTAGATTCATAATCAAACGGATGGGATTGCTTCAGCATTGGAGTCACGAATGGTTTCAAGTACAACAGGTAAAAAACGTGGTCATGGAGGAGGATGGTTTGGACGCTACGTCAATTGGCTGCACACACGTTGGCCTGCTGGTACTGTCGAGAAACTTCCAGAAGTCGCGCCAGATGGCACAACCAATGTTAACGGCCTCTACGTCGTCGGTGATCTCACCGGCGTCCCACTACTCAAATTCTCTGCAGATACAGGTGCGAAAGCCGTCAAGCAAATCCTTGCAGATCCAAGTTTTCAAAACCGCAAACAAAATGAATCCATCTACGACATCATCATCGTTGGCGGCGGTGTCTCCGGCTTCGCCGCGGCAATAGAAGCGAAGAAAGCAGGTCTTACTTATAAACTCTTTGAGGCAAGTGAAGCATTCTCAACCATCGTTAACTTTCCCAAAGGCAAACCTATCTTCACTTACCCCACCGACATGACACCTGAAGGTGATCTACAATTTCATGAAAAATCTGCAATAAAAGAAGGACTTGTTGAAGATCTTCAAGAACAAATTGCTAATCATGGGATAGAGCCAACCTATGCACGCGTTGAGTACATTAAACGTGGCAAGGGGAAACTATTTGAAGCGAAGATTGCACAAGCGAATGTAAAAGCTGATGGCAAAGATATACCTGACACGATTCGAGCGCATCGTGTCATCGTTGGTATCGGTCGTTCAGGTAACTTCCGCAAACTCGGCGCTCCCGGCGAAGATCTCGACAAAGTCTCTAACCGTCTGTTTGACCCCAAGGACTATATGGGCAAGGATGTCGCTGTCGTAGGTGGAGGTGACTCCGCACTTGAAGCAGCAATTGCGCTCGCATCTAACGGTGCGAACGTCACAGTCAGTTACCGTAAGCCTGAGTTTTCTAGACCAAAACCTGAAAATATCGACAAGCTTAAAATGCTCGCAGCTAACCCTGGGTTAGAGGTTGATATTGAACACCCAACAAGTGAGCGTGTTACCACAGCCTCAGGCCGCTTCATGCGTGAAGATCAAGTAGCCGAACAATGCAAGCACTGCGGCGGCAGCCTTGTTGGCGAACCACCCGAAGGCAACTGTCCAAACTGTGGCCATCACTATCGAAAATTTGAAGGCGCACTTCGTCTCATGATGGCCTCGAAAGTAAAGGAAATTACAGACGATACCATCACTATCACCGACGCAGATGGTAACGATGAACAATTACACAATGACTCAGTTTTTAGCATGATTGGCCGCGAAGCTCCCCTCGACTTCTTCCGTCGTAGCGGCGTTCACATTCGTGGTGAATGGACCGGTAAATTCGTCACAATCATGATCCTTTTCATCATCTTTTGCTTCTGGCTTTATCACTGGAAAGGCGAAAAAGCCATCCCTGTCGCGGGTATGCTCGGCTCCGTCGCTCAACAAGTCGAAAACGTTACAGGCCTCACTTTCTTCGATGAACTCATCAATCCCGAACCCGGCTCGATCCTCGATCGTTGGTTCGGCGATGAAACCATGATGGGCAGCATGATGGAAGGCATCAAAGATCAACGTGGTACCTTCGGCGTCGTTCTAACCAGCGCTAGTGCCCCCGCCTTCTACTACACACTCGCATACTCAATCATCGTCGTAACTTTCGGTATCCGGCGCATCCGGCGAAGGCGCACGCCGTATATCAAAGTTCAAACACTCTCACTCATGCTCATTCAAACCATTCCGCTTTTCATCCTCCCCGAGATCGCATTACCCATCCTCGGTTACTACGGCGTCTTCGATTCTGGTGCATGGGCTTGGTTTGCAGACCAACTCTTCCCCGTCGTTGATTACGGCCATGGACGTGAATACTGGCGTGCCTACGGCCTCATCCTCGCATGGCCTCTCTTCGTCTATAACTGGTTCACCGACGCGCCGCTTTGGGGATGGCTCATCATCGGCTTCCTCCAAACATTCGTACTCATCCCACTACTCATTCGCCGCTTCGGCAAAGGCGCATATTGTGGTTGGATCTGTTCGTGTGGCGCACTTGCTGAAACACTTGGCGACATGCATCGTCACAAAATGCCACACGGCCCCAAATGGAACCGACTCAACATGGTCGGCCAATTCATCCTCTGGATCGGCCTCTTTATGTTCCTCCTTCGCATCATCGGTTGGATCTTCCCCAACTCACCCATCGGCGGCATCTTCTACGTCATGTTCACAGGCAAAATACACTATGAAACATGGCCTATTTACCTCCAATGGATTGGTTGGCTCTTTCAAATCTTCAACTACCAATGGTTCGTTGACCTTCTCCTCGCAGGCGTCGTCGGTTACGGCCTCTATTTTATGTACTCAGGTCGTATGTGGTGTCGCTTTGCTTGCCCACTCGCAGCACTCATGCACATCTATGCTCGCTTCAGCAAGTTCCGCATTCTCTCTGAAAAGAAAAAATGTATTTCATGCAACGTCTGCACAAGTGTCTGCCATCAAGGCATTGACATTATGAACTTCGCAAACAAAGGCCTTCCCATGGAAGACCCCGAATGTGTTCGTTGCAGTGCCTGTGTTCAAAGTTGTCCAACCGGCGTACTAACCTTCGGCCGCATTGATCGCCGAACCGGTGTCGTCATCGGTAAAGACAAACTTGCAGCCTCGCCCGTGCAGATTGTTGAAATGTCTCTCAACGGCAAAAAGATGCCGAACCGTGTCGAAGGACTCATGAATAAATCCAAGAAAATGCCTGGAAAAGAAGATTAAATCGCGATTTGTAGCATCAAAAATATACACTCGCGCATAAAGAATTTGAGGATTAAAATGTTATCTAACCAACGATTAGTCCGAAACGCATGCATCATTACTGGCTTATCTATCAGCCTCGTCATTTTAGGTTGTGGCAAAGAACCTCCGCCATCACCTCAAGAAGTCGCACCGCCCGCCGAAGCTGAAGACGGCTCAATGATGCCCGCACCACTCGAACCAAGTGAAGGTACCATTCCTACGCCACCTCCACCTCCATCACACCTGACACCCGATCAGTCCCCTTCACCTACTCCGCCTCAATCGGAAACAACCCCGCCGCCGCCTCCACCGATTCCAGCTCCAGAGCCAACCCCATTACCTGAGCCACAATCTCAGTCAAACGAAGCAAAAGAGCAAACCCCAAAGCGTGTTTTACGTAAGCCTTTGTCTTACGACAAAAACGAAGTCACGGAACCAGCGAAAACACCAGAACAAGCAAAAGCTAAAGATGAAATGGAAACCGAAAACGCTGAACTCACAGCCGAAGGTGTTCCAAAACCAATGGGTGAAGATGAAGCTGCTGTCGAATCTCATAAAGATATAACTGAGATGCCCAAGACCGATGATTCAACGAATAAACCAGAAGAAAAAACAAACTCAGCGGATAGCATGCTTTCCATTCAAGAGCGTGAAGATGCGATCGAAAAAAATAAACAGGAAAAACCATCTGCTGAACAACTGATTACAACTGATAAACCTGATACTCAAAAAAATCAAACAGGCAGCCAAGATACCGATTCAATTGAGAACACGAATTCTTTAGAAACTGATGAAATAGCAACGCAACCACAATCTAATATACAGTTAGAGAATAAAACAACGATTAAGAATGATTCAACTGCACAAGCAGATATCGCTTCAGTTAAAATCAAAGCACAGATAAAATCGGATGATGCAACAACCGCAGCGGATGCTGATAACAAACCTGAGAATATAGACGCAGAAGCTTCACAAGAATCAGAAACGGAAATAGTACCTCTTCAAAAGATTGATGATAATTTTACACGCAAAACCGAACCAACCTATGGCCCCGAACTCATCAAAGAAATTGAAAAAAGTGAAAACTACGCTGGTTGGTACAAACATGATGCTATTGAAGGCAAAGTGAAACTCGTTTGGATGGGTGCGAAAGCATTTGAAGGTGTACTCGCATTCACAACCAATCTCAGTATGTCCATCCTCGATCTCAACAACGGCGATCTTCTTGTATATGACGGTACTAGCGCGTGGATCAGTCCTTCAAATAGTGGTTTCAAACGTGCCCGTTTCCATTTACTCACATGGCCTTACTTCACCGCCGTAGGTTTTAAACTTTCCGATCCTGGTGTCAATCTTGAATACATCGGCATGAAGAAATGGAAAGAAGACCAAGAGTGGCCAGCTTTCAAAATGACCTTCGGTAAAAACATCGGCGACACGCCTGATGACTGGTATATCATTTACATTGATCCAGAGCGTAAGATCATTGTCGGCATGAACTACATCGTTACCTATGGCACCTCACTAGAAGAAGCAGAAATGGAAGTGCATGCGATCGCATACGAACGTTATCAGCACGTACAAGGTGTCAATATTCCATGGCATATGACCTTTTGGCATTGGGATGAAGAAAAAGGCATTGGCGATAAACTTGGCGAACTCACATTCAACAACGCAAAATTTATAAAACCTGGGAAATCTTACTTTATTAAGCCCAAAAATTCCCGTAAAGATTCTCTACCGAAAGTTAAGCCGTAACTTCTGTTTGCTGGGTATTTATTAATTAATTACTTAAAATAATAAGCAGATATGCAATCGCATATTCTGCTTTTATAAATTGTCATTAGATATAAAAGTGACAAAAAATACTATTAAAATAGTGTTAAATGAAACAAAATACTTATTGTCAGAATACTTGAAGTTTATAAGTCATGACGCAGTTATGTTAAAATTGCGCTAATTTTATTAATAATAAAATTACTAACATTTCTAATATTATATTTCATTCTGATGAAATCTTGGCCGATCATTGCTTTCAACAGGAAATAGAAAAAGTACCACCAGAAAATCCATTCTGTAATGGTCTTTCTATTGTTGCACATATTGTGGCAAATTTTATGAATGTGTTCTCGCTAATGAGTACACAATAGTTATCTACTGGAGGCATGGATATGTTGAAAAATCTGAAAATCAGTTACAAAATGGGGCTTGGGTTCTCGCTGGTCCTACTCTTGACAGCTGCACTCGGCGGCATCTCTATCTATCAAATGGCGAACATTGAAACGAATGTTAAGCAATTTGAAAGCAAGGTGACACCGCTTACTGAAGCAAGCAGCAAAATCAAAGAAGCATTCCTCTGGGCGTGTTACGAAATTCGTGGTTATAGTCGAACCGGTGATCAGCAATACCTTGATCAAGCTCAAACTTATCTGAAGGATGCCAAGTCATGGATCAAAAATCTTGATGCGACAGCAGCAGAGCATAATCTGGAGAGTGTTGCAAAAGATGCAAAAACAATGAATCAACTCGTCGAAAACTACAGCAAACAGCTTCTGGAAATACAAAATGAATTCGTAAATATACGAACCTATCAAGTGAGTATGAATGAATCCGCCGCGTCATACCTGAAAAACTGTAATGATTATTTAGGGCCTCAGCATCGAAAAATGGCCGCAGCTGCTCAAAAGGAAAACAATACAAAAGAAGTGGGTGAGAGAAATCAGAAAATTCAAATAATCAACAACATCATTGATAGCGGCAATGGCTTGCGAATCGCGGCCTTTAAAGCAAGAGTCAAACAAGATTCAAATCAAATGCGAGAAGCCGCAAAACAGCTGGATTCAGTTAAGCAACAAGTTGATACCATCCTCGCGATGACAACCAAGCAATCAGATAAAGATTTCTTAAACAACGCATTCTCAAACGCAATGTCATATAAACAAGCAATGCTGACTATGGCCGATGCATGGGATAATCTCAAAGGCTTCAATGAGCAGCGAAGGAACATTAGTTCTGAACTTCTTGCAATGACTGAAAAGGTAGCTCAAGATGCATCAACCGTTTCTCAGGAGGTTGCAACCACAACAAACACAGTCGTATCGCAAGCAACAACACTATTAATTTTCGGCATGATCATTACATTAGTCCTTGGTTCAGTCATCGCATACATCATCACCAACGGCATAACTAAACCTGTCATGACGATCGTTGAACGTATTCAAGACATTGCGCAAGGTGATGGCGATTTAACAAAACGTGTTGAGTTCACCTCAAAAGATGAAATCGGACAACTCGCGAATTGGTTCAACACTTTCGTGGAAAAAGTACACGACATCGTTTCACAAGTTAGTTCTGCAACTCAGGATGTTGCTTCCGCTTCAGCACAAATTGCAGCATCATCTGAAGAAATGGCCTCAGGTATGGATGAGCAGACAACCCAAGTCGCGCAAGTTGCAACAGCAATCGAAGAAATGTCATCTTCCGTTGTCGAGGTCGCGCAAAAAGCGACAGATGCAAACGGTAAAGCTGATGGAGCACGTACAACTGCAATTGAAGGCGGCAGTGTTGTTCAAAGTACCGTTCAAGGTATTCAGCAAATCGCGAACGATTCTGACGTCGTGAATAGTGTGATAAGTGAGTTGGGTGACCAGTCCGACAAAATTGGCGAAATCATTCTCGTCATCGATGACATTGCGGATCAAACAAATCTACTTGCACTTAACGCTGCAATTGAAGCTGCACGTGCAGGTGAACATGGCCGTGGTTTCGCAGTTGTCGCAGATGAAGTGCGTAAACTTGCAGATCGCACAACTCAAGCAACCGACAACATCAATTCATTAATCGATGTAATGCAGAACAAAACAAAATCTGCAGTCGAGCAAATGGAAAAATCAAAAGAAACTGTCGAATCAGGTGTGTCGCAAGCACAACAAGCAGGTGAAGCACTTTCGACTATTGTTTCTGGTGCAGGTGATGTTGCGGAGATGATTCAGAATATTGCAGCTGCTGCAGAGCAGCAGTCCGCTGCTTCAGAAGAAATCTCAAGTAATATCACAAGTATCACTGCTGTGATTCAACAAAGTTCACAAGGTGCAAATCAGTCAGCCGCGGCTGCGACACAGCTTTCAGCTAAATCTGAAGAGCTTCAGCAACTCGTGAACAAATTCAAAATAGCCGTTTAAAGCTTCGCACAACTTTTACTGCCGACGCACTTCGCCTGCCCAGCGAAGTGCGTTTTTAATACCCCGCATAACAATGATTTGTCATCAGGCTGAGTTTACTCGCTGCGCACAAAAAATAAGCCCCATGATCAGAAGATCGTGGGGCTTGAACTTATATGACCGGGCTGGGACTCGAACCCAGAACCTGCGGCTTAAAAGGCCGATGCTCTACCAATTGAGCTACCCGGTCGATTGAATCTCAAATTGACGATTCAATATTGACCAATTTTAGTCCCGTTTCGGGTTACCTGCGTAAGTAATCCGCTTGGGATGAGGTGCAAATGATAGCAAAACTTGGGGAAAGGTAAAGTTTGGGGGTGGTTATCCGCAATATGTTAGTAAATAAGGGTATACAGTCGCATTTGCGGTGAGGTGAGGGTGGCTGAATGGGCTTTGAAGGCGATTATTCAAATAACGTGGTTACTTTCAGGATACGGTCTGATCGGCGTAAAAGGCGATTTGTGAGCATTGACGAGGGGTGAGGGGCTTGTAGTATGAGGCGGTATGGAATCAGCAACTCAGATCGGTACAGGGATGTTCAAAGAAGCAGATCAGGCGAATAGCTCACGCACGTTTGTGATCGCTGAGATTGGCGTAAATCATGACGGGGACATGAGTAAAGCAATTCAGTTGGTCAAGGATGCGAAGACGGCCGGAGCGGATGCTGTGAAATTTCAGTTGTTCAATCCAGATCGGCTACTGAGCAATCAGGCGATGCTGGCAGGGTATCAGGCAGGTAAAGCAAAAGGGGCACGCGAACTGCTGGCGGGGTTGATGTTGAGCGTGGATGAGATTGGGCAAATTTTAGCTGTGGCGAGAGATCTGGGGCTTAAAGGCGTGGTGACGCCGTTTAGCTTGGAGGACGTGGTGGACCTTGAAAAGCTTGATGTGGATGTGGTGAAGATTGCATCACCTGACGCGGTGAATGAGCCGTTACTTCAAGCTGTGAAAGGACTTGAAAAACCGTTGCTGATCTCAACAGGGACATGCGAACTGGATGAACTCGAATTTGCTGCGGAACTGATTCGGGGACATGTAGCAGGGGGCGGATTGTTGCAATGTGTGTCGAGTTATCCGACGCCGATGGAGGAGGCGGGGCTTGGTGGGATTGGGGTGATGCGAGATCAGTTTAGTTTGCCGATTGGATACTCGGACCATACGCGGGATGTAAATACTGGGGCGATGGCGGTTTGTGCGGGAGCGGTGATAGTTGAGAAGCATTTGACGTACGATTGTAGGGCGGATGGGCCGGACCATGCGGCGAGCATGGATGGGGACGCATTTTGTGCGTACGTGAAGAAAATTCGGGAGGCGGAAGTGATGATGGGTGCAAGGTTTAAGGGGATCAGGGATGTGGAGCGGGATGTGCGATTGGTGTCGCGGCAGAGCGTTTGTGCAGCGAAGGATTTGAAGATGGGCGATATTATTGGGGCAGGGGATTTGACGGTGAGACGCCCTGGCGATGGGGTGGCAGCGAAGGATTTCGAGAAAGTGATCGGGCGGAAGATTAAGTCTAATAAGGAGTTAGGGGATTTGATTTATGGGGAAGATGTGGCGTGGTAAAAATCATGCTGAAAGGCGGGTACGTCCGATTGTATTTGTGCGGGCCAGTGTAAGTTGAAGCGTTTGGGGTATGGCATTTCGGTGGGATTGGATTCTAAGTTAAAGGCTAGATGGCGGTTAAGCCTATCTCATGGATAGAGGTTGGTTATGTTTACGTATTTAATGTGGGCAATAGGGATTTATATTGTAGCCAGTTATATCTGGGGCGCTTATGTTGCATGGCGGTTGAATAAGATACGCAAGCAGATGAATGAGACGATTGATGCTGGGGTTGGTGAAGCGGAACTGCTTGCAGAGTTTGAAGTTATGGAGTCGGGTAGTTGGGTTGATGTGGAAGATGGTGAAGAGGAGAAAGATGAGGATCAGTCAGAAGCAGCCTAATCAATGATTAGGTTGTACGGTTAACAAACACGAAGAATCATATGATGCGACTGAGCGGTAACACCCTCGCCTTCCGGGGCGAGGGTGTTTGCTTTGCATACAAAGTGTGTGCGCATTTTTGTTTGAAAAGGTTTTATTCTGTGCGTTTTTTGGCTTTTTATGCACTGGTTAATCACAATTTTTGTGCGCACGTTTTTTATGCGCGATCGACATGGATTGCTGTAAGTCGTTTGAAGATGAGTTGTTGTGAAGTGTGGATAAATATTGGTGGAAAGTGGGGTGTGGATAAAAAACAACTTGTTTTGAAGGATTTTAAGGCGGAAACGGCGCGGAACGGTGAGGTTTCGTTAAGTTTTGAACAGTTTTGAAGGAGTTTTGAAATGGGGCGCATACGTGAATGTTCGTTTTTGTGCGCGCGGTGATATGGACGAAGTTTTTTGGAGTTTGGTGGTAACCTCTATGAGGCTGGTTTGGCCATTGAGGGGTGAGTAAAAGATTTGGTTCAGATGGGGTGGTGGGATGAGGTGTTGGTTGTTCCACTAAAGCGTATCGCTGGTTGGTTCAATAGCGAGGTGTATGATCTATTCGTTGATTAGAGATTTGTATTGGGATTTGAGGTGAGTTTTAATTTGTTTGCGGAGTTGGGTGAGGGTGTAAAGCGTGGTGATGAGGATGAGGGTGCTTATGATTAGGGTGGTGGGGTAATGGATTTGATCGAAATTTTTTAGTGGGTGTTGTAATCGTTTATTGAAAAGTGAAATGTAGTAGTGGGTGAAAGTGTAAATGTTCATGAGGATGAAGGGGAGAAGGAGCAGGGGGATGTATTTGATTTGTTGGGTTAAGCGATGGCAATTGAGTGATTGGGTGATGTGGGTGGTGTAGCGGAAGAAGAGGGCGACGAAGGTGAAGGCAAGGAGTGGGAATGCGTTGATGCAGGCGGCGAAGATGATGTCGAAGCGGAATTTACTGCGGGTAGGGGTGTAGAAGAAAAGGTAGGCGAGGTTGGTGATGATGTAGATGGCGATGAAGGTGAGGAGGATACGAATGAGGTGACGGGTGAGGTTGTGTTTGTTGTTTGGGAAAGGAGAGAAGGCGGGGTTGTTGTTGGTGTAGAGGAAGTTGGCGATAAGGAAGGGGATGAAGGAGAGGGTGAGGGTGATACCTCCGAGGAAGAGGAGGGTTTGGTGAATGAATAATGCGGGGAGAGATGGGAGGATGAGCAGTGAGATGAGGGCGAGTGTGAAGGGGAAAAGGATGATGAGGAAGATGGTGGTGGTGATGAGAAGGAGGTTGATGGCGAGGGTGGTGATGTTGGGCCAATGCTTGGCGTGGCTGAGGTTGTCGAGGGTGCATTGGATGGGGGAGCCACATTCGGGGCAGGTTTGAGTGGGGGGTAGGGCGCGGAGATTGTACTTACAGTCGTAGCAAAGCAAGTTGGTTGAGATGGGTGATGTGGGTGGTTGATTGTTTGGCATGGTGGGTTTGGGTGAGGCTAATCAATGATTAGAGGTTTTTGTGGTTTGTATAATGTTTTGAGGTATTGGTTGGTGAGGTGACGGGTTTTGTAGTTGAGTTTGATGATGAGGATGAGGAAGGAGAATGAAATGGTGAGTGAGGTGATGATGGTAGGGACGAAGAGGCTGGCCATGAAATGGCGAGCGGGTTGTGAGAAACATGCACAGATGAAAAGTGTGGCGGGGGCGAGGTAGAGACATGTGATGATGTTGGTGATGAGTGTGTAGAGCTTACTGAGTTTTGGGATATTTGTAGGGTTATTTGTGTATGCAGATAAGGTTGTTGTGGTGTGGGCGGTGTACTTGAAGAAATATTTGGTGAGTATTGTGATGGGGAGAGGGAAGCAGAATGCATAGAACATGACGGCGAGAATGAGGCGGTCGCGCCCATTGAAATGGTTGACGAATAGAGAAAAGATTGAGGCGATGATGAGGGCGATATTGATATAGAGTGTGATGCGAAGGCGAAGGCGAAGGCGAAGGCGAAGGCGGAGGCGGTAGGGTGGGGGTGATGTGAAGGGGTTGTAACGTTTGGTGTTGTTTGAGTAGTCTTGGACGCCGAGGGCGAAAGGGACGGGGAGGAAGCATGTGAAGATTGCGGTGAATGCGAAGATGATGAGGACGAACTCGCCGTGAGGATCGAAGACGAGTGAGAGTGGAATGGCGAGAAGGATGATGGCGACGGAAGCGATGAGCCCAATAGATGCGAAGTTAAGATATGCGATGCCGTTGAGGAATTTTTGAGGCCAATGTACCTCCGTTTTGAATTTGTCGAGTGTATACTGAACGGGGGCTCCACATTCGGGACAGGTTTGAGAGGGTTCAAGTGTGCGGAGGTTGTATTTGCAGTCGTGGCAGAGGATGTCTGTGGTGATGCGGAGTTTGATGATGTTTTGTGATTGCATAAATCGCACAGCCTCGGAAGTTGGTTGCGATGTAGGAGCCTTGGTTGTGGTATTAGTACGTGTAGTGTGAGTGATTGGTTCGTTTGGGGGGCAAGCTAATCAATGATTAGATGATGAGTTTTGGGTTTCGGATATGTGCGAGTGCACAGCTTCTTATTTTTCGAGCAGTGAGTGCGGTGAATGAGTAGTTGAAGATCATGAGAAAGAAGATGATGATGCAGAGGTAGGTGAATGAATGGTTGAGGAAGGTGAGGTGGCTGGGGTAATGATAGGATTTTGATGATGATTGGTGAAAGCTGTTTAAGTAGTCTTGGTAAGAGAGGGAGAGTTCGATGCCGTTGATGATGTAGAGCAAGGAGGCGAGGTAAATGATGGTTCGGAAGATGATTTTGTTTACTTTTGCAAGGGTTTTGCAGCTATTTGAGATTTTGTTTAGTGAGAAGTGAGTGGTGATGTAGGAGGTATAGGTGAAGAAGTTGGTGAATCTGGATGCGAGTGTGAAGACGAAGAGATAGGTGAGAGGGATGAAGAGCGCGGGTGTGATGATGTCACTATAGAGTGTCATTTGGTCTGCAGAGGATTGGCCACGAATATGGTTGGTGAGTATGAAGGGGATGGCGAGGGAGGCCAGGATGAAGATGGGGAAGAGGAGGCATGAAATGACGAGAGGCGCATTTGTTCTGGCGAGACGAATGCGTGATTTGAGGTAGATGAATTTTGGTGGGGTGTATTTTGGGGTGTCGGTGTAATCGCCTATGCAGACACATGAGCAGGTGAGGAGGATGACGCTGGTGATGCCGAAGAAGACGATAAGGATGCAGGGGCTTACGTTGATTCCGATTGGAAGGATGTTGATAGGGTTGAGTAAAAGGATGGCGAATGTTGAGAGGAGGGCGGCGATGACGGAGAGGTTGATGATGAATGTTTGGGAGGACTTGAGGTTGATGTACCAGTTGTCGTTTGTGATGTCTGTGGATCGGTAGATGAGGGATTTGTAGACGGAGTGGCCGCATTCGGGGCAGTTGTTGTGGATGCTTTGGGTGCGAAGATTGTATTCGCATTGATGGCATGCGAAGTCTTTGGAGACGTGGCCATCTTTGACGGGTGCGCTTTTGGGGATGGGTGGAAGTTTTTTTATTGGGGATGGTGTGGGCATGATTTTAATTGATGGTTAGTGGGTAGATTATTCTTGCTGCGGCTTTGGCAGCTGTGCGTATTTGGATGGCGGAGAATATGGTGAGTGCGTAGATGATGGACATGAGGAATAGTGCGACGAGCAAATAGTAGTAGAGAGCGTTTGTGATGAAGAGGAGGTGAGATGGTAATTGGTAGTTGGGTTTGGTTTGATCGTCGGGGCTTGCGATGAAGTATTTGTGGAAGAGGTGATCGTGGTTGATGAGGAATTCGAATACTGCGGAGAGGGTGAAGAGGAGCGTGATTGTGATGAGGATGCTGAATGTGATTTTGGTAATGATTGCGAGTGTGCGTGCGAAGGTTTTGGTGTAGCTGAGGTTGAAGTGTTGAGCGATTTGTGCGGTGAGGTTGTGGTAGCAGGTGATGCGTGAAGAGAGGGTGAAGAGGAAGGCGAGTACGAGAGGTGGGGTGATGATGTTGGTGATAATGCTTGTGTTTACGTAGTTGTATGCTGCGCCGGTGACGTTGCCTCCGGAGTAGATCATGCCTAGGCCGTTGGCGACTAGTAGTGCGAGTATGATGGTGTAGGTGATGGGGATGAGGATGGTGAGGATGACGAGTGAGATGTTGGTGCGGCGTAGTTTTTTGCGGTGTGGTGAGTTGAGGATGTGTGCTGGGATTTGGGGTGATTGGGAGACGAGTGCGTTGATGCCGAAGACGGAGATGCCGAGGGTGACGAGGGCGATGATGATGATGCTTACGTAGAGGGCGCAGAAGAAGTTGCTGAGGTTGTCGGGGATTGGCCAATGAAGGGGTGAGATTTGTGTGAAGAGGAGAAGGCAGATGAGCGAGGCGATGGGTGAGAGAAAGATAGCGTTACTTTGGCTGAATTGGATGTGGTGAGGCCAATAATGTGGAGCGTTAGTGGCGTAGCGTGTGAGGATTGTTTTGCGGATTGAGTGGCCACATTCGGGGCAGGTGTTGTTGATGTTGAGTGTACGGAGGTTGTAGGCGCATTGTGTGCATGAGATGTCTTTGGTGATGTGGCCGTCGATGACTGGGGCTTTTGGTGGGATGGGAGGGAAGTTGTGAGGAGGCATGGTAGGGTACTAATCGAGGGTTAGTGGTTAGGTAGATGGTGAGTTGGTGTTGATGCGGCCTTTGATTGAGATGCGCAGGAGGATAATGATGATGAAGAGAGTGATGAAGAGTGCGAGGATGTAGAGGTTGAGTGCGGCGAAGGCGATGAAGGCTGCAGCGATGAAGAGGGTTGAGACAGAGGAGATTGAATTGGGGAGTGTGTCGAGGAAGTACTGGGGATCGGCTACGAAATCGACCGCTACGAAGTCGACGGTGAGTGATGCGATGGTGAAGAGGAAGATGAGTGATGCGATGGTGAAGAGGGCGAGTGTGATGTAGAAGATGATGTTGCAGGTGAGGCTGACTTTGGGGCGGTCGAAGTATTTGGCGATGTGAGATGTGTAGCGAAGGAAGCATGTGAGGACGATGCATGGAAAGACGCTCATGCAGAAGATGAAGGATGCGACGATTATGACGAAGATGGTGATGAGGCCGTAGATGGCTGTGGTGCTTGGGGAA
Organism: Planctomycetota bacterium; assembly: GCA_016350165.1. Lineage (GTDB taxonomy): Bacteria > Planctomycetota > Phycisphaerae > Phycisphaerales > Phycisphaeraceae > Poriferisphaera. Next base: position 3,909,017 of record CP066225.1, read on the forward strand.
CTGCTTGTGGTTGCGAAGTAGATGGGTATGAAGATGCTGGGGACGATCATTAAGAAGATGACGGCAATGGTTGCGATGGTCCAGAAGATGTAGAAGAAGCGAAGGTATTTTCGTGAGGGTAGGTTTGCGATTTGCTCGGGTGTTGATTTTTTCTTTGTGGTGTAGAAGATGACGCCGATGAGGAGGAGGATGTATACGGCGATGGTGGCGGGGAGTGAAAGGCAGGGGATACTTGAGGAGAAGGTGGTTGGGGTGGTATTTGCGTATTGGATGAGTAATGCTGGGATGAATGAGATGAGGTAGAGGCCGATGGTGATGCATACGGCGATGATCATAAGGAGGAGGCCGGTGGAGATGGTTTTAAGCCAAGGGATGTGGTTGTAGAAGGATGAGCCGAGGACAATGGATTTGATGATTGAGTAGCCACATTCAGGGCAGTTGTTTTCGACGTGGGCGGTGCGCAAGTTGTAGGCGCACTGGTAGCAAGGGAAGTCGCTTGAGACGAAGCCGTGTTCGACGGGAGCGTTTGCTGGGAGTTTGGGTGTGCGGGGAGAGGGGTTTTGCTCGTCGGAATTATCGTAGGGTAAGTTGTCGTTTTCGCTCATAGGTCTTCAGGTCTAATGAATGGTTAGAGTGATTGGGTACTGAGGCAATGAGTCTTAATAGGAGATATTATGACGGATTTATGGATGGAGGGGAAATAAAAAAGCACTGCGAATGCAGTGCTTTGAGTGTTCATATTGTTGGGCAGGTTAAGCTGGTGAAGGTTCTGAAGAAGGAGGGGTTTCTGAGTCGGTGTCTTCTTGAGGTGTTGTGGCTTCTTCGGCTAATTTTTCTTCTTCAGCTTTTTTCTTTTCAGCTTCGAGGATTTGAGTGACAGTTGGTTTGTCGAGTGTTTCGCCAGCCATGATTTTGTTGACTTCGTCGGAATTGAGTGACTCGTATTTGAGTAGCGCTTGTGCGAGGTCTTCGACCTGCTGATTGTGATCTTCGATGATCTGTTCAGCTTGTTTATAGGTTGTGTTGATGAGGTTGCGGATTTCTTCGTCGACGAGTTTGTTGGTGTCGTCTGAGAAGGATTCACCTTGTTCCCAAGGGTTTTTGTTTTCGTCGGAGTTTGAGTAAAGGAAGAAGCCAGCGCGGTCGGACATGCCGTATTCGGTGACCATTGCCTTTGCGATGCCTGAGGCTTGGCGGATGTCGCCTGCGGTGCCGTTGTACATGTCGCCGGTGTATTTGAGTTCAGCGATACGTCCGCCGTAGGAGACACGCATCATGGCGAGAAGCTGTTTGCGTGAGTAAAGGTGACGGTCTTTTTCGGGGAGCATGTGTGTGGTGCCGAGGGATTGGCCGCGTGGGATGATTGTGACCTTGTGAACAGGGTCGGCATCTGGGTCGAAGTGTGTGATGATGGCGTGGCCGGCTTCGTGATAAGCGACGACACGACGTTCATCTTCTTCGATTTTTGCGGACTTACGTGATCGGCCCCACTTGACCTTATCGCGTGCTTCTTCGAGGTCGTCCTGTTCGACGTAGTCTTTGTTAGCGAGAGTAGCGCCGATGGCAGCTTCGTTGATGATTGCTTCGAGGTCAGCACCGGAGAACATTGGAGTGCCACGAGCGAGTTTTTCGAGATCAACATTTGGTCCCATCTTGATCTTCTTGGCGTGTACTTTGAGAATCTCAAAGCGGCCGGGTAGATCTGGCATTGGGACGACGATTTGACGGTCGAAGCGGCCGGGACGTGTGAGTGCAGGGTCGAGAACGTCGGAGCGGTTGGTCGCTGCCATGACGATGACTTGGTCGTTCGATTCGAAGCCGTCCATTTCGACGAGGATGGCGTTGAGTGTTTGTTCACGTTCATCATGCCCGCCGGAGTTGAAGCCGGTGCCACGACGACGGCCGACGGCGTCGATCTCGTCGAGGAAGATGATACATGGTGAGTTTTCTTTGGCTTGTTTGAATAAGTCGCGGACACGAGAGGCACCGACGCCGACGAACATTTCGACGAAATCTGAGCCTGAGATTGAGAAGAATGGAACGTCGGCTTCACCTGCTACAGCTTTAGCGAGGAGTGTTTTACCGCAGCCGGGGTTGCCCATGAGGAGAACACCACGAGGTACGCGGCCACCAAGACGTTGGAATTTTTTTGGGCTCTTGAGGAACTCGATGATTTCAGAAACTTCATCTTTTGCTTCGTCGATGCCAGCGACGTCGTTGAGACGTATTTTTGAATGCTCTTTGTTGAGCATTTTGGCTTTTGATCGACCGAAGTTACCGAGCATGCCGCCGGGGCCGCCGCCTGCTGCGCGGATGGATCTGAAGATGAAGAAGTAGATGATGATTGCGATGAGGATGAATGGTCCCCAGTTAATGAGGATTGAGGTGAGGAGGTGGTTTGAGGGAGCGTTTTTGTATTTAATGCTCTCAGCGTCAAGGCTGTTGGTGTATGAGGTGATTTGGTATGGGTTGAGTGTATCAACGTAAACGTATGGTTGAGTTTTGAGTGTTTCAGGGGAAATACCTGGCGCGTTTGCATCGAGCTTTGCGTTGATGGTTGTGTCGGTTGCTTTGATTGAATCAGGCTCGAAAGCACCGGCTTTTGCGTAGTTGAGGAAGTCGGTCCATGTGATACTTTTTCCTCTGTTGCCGGAGGAGTTGAGCATAATCAGGAGCGTGACGAGTAGACCTGCAAGGACGATCCATGCGAGTCCTGAACGAGAGAAGAAGTTGGGCGGTTTGACGTCAGGGCCTTGTCCGTTTGGACGTTTGCCTTGCTCGTCTTTGCGCGTCTCGTCGTTCTGATCGTTCTGATCTGAGTCTTTCTTAGGGTCCTCGTGGTAGGACATTTAAAATCCTTCTCTTTTAAATCAAAAAGCTAGCGTTTTCTGTGAGCGAGGTTAGTTGGATTCTGTCGGTAAAAAAGACTGAATCGCAATCAGGGTAAAACAGGCTTTTGATGCCGACTAATGAAGAATCGGCCCCGGAACCTCTGATTCGCTCCTTCCCGCAGACCTGCATGAGTAAGTATCGGCAGAAAAGCGGGTGTATGCCCACGGATAATGTGGGTTAAATTGCAAAAAACGCGGTGTTATCGGTGTATTGTCAGGGAGTATTGTTTGTTGGGGTGTAACGATTGTAGAGACGGAATGATTCCAATGAGTTTGGGGATTACCAGTTTGTCCTCATGGTGTTGACGATCTGGTTGGCCATACGGCTGATGGCTTGGTGTTGGCCGATTGAGAGCAGCTCGTTGACTGGTCGAGTCGGTGTGTATCGGCCGATGGCCTGGTAGCCTTTGCGGTCCACAATTGTTTGCGAGGTGCGTTGGTCTTTCCACTCGAAATTGACGGTCATGATGATTTCCATCTGTTCGGGGACATTACCTTCGCGTTTACGTGTAATGACACGTTGTTCGAAGCCTGTGATTGTACCTTGGATGATTGTGTCGGCAGTTGCAGGTGATGCGACTTTGTAGGGTGTGCGTGATTCTACTTCTTTTGCGAGTGCTTCAGCGAGGTCGGCTTCGAGGCCTGTGTAGCGTGAGGAGTTCCAGAAGGTGCGGTTCTCAAAGATTGGAACAGCGACAGTTTGGTATTGCTCGGGGTAGATATCGTGAGCGGTGTAGCCGAGGCCGCAACCGTTGAGGGAGATTACGCAGAGCGTGAGTAGCGTTAGCAATGTGTGCCGGAAGAATTTGTTGTTTTTAATGTCGTTCACAAGGCCTCCATGTCATCGCGGAACAATGGATGGTTGAGGGTCTGGTTTATATACGTCTAAAGAGACTGGTTTGTTTAGTTTGGTGGCAAGGCAGGTTCGTTGAACTCTGGGTTTGGTGTGAGGTCAGGGTCGCCACTTTCGGTTGCTTCAGGGTCTTTACCTCTGCGGAGGTCTTCCTGTTGCATGATGCGTTGTTGTTCTTCAGCGTTGTTGCGTGGGCCGGTGCGTTCACTTTCAAGCTGCTGATTGAATGGATCGTCGAGCAGTGGAGCTTGCTCGATTTCTTGGTAATCAGGCAATGTGCGAGTGATGTGCTGAAGTTTGATTTTATCAGGGACGTCAAGTTTGCTGAGTTTTTGTAGTGATTGTTGAGCAGCAGTTGTGAGTGGGTAGTCATCGATGATGCGACGGTACATGTAAGCAGCGGAGATGTTGTTCTCACGGATTGCGTACCAGTCAGCAGCGGCGAGGTCTTTGAGTGCGAGCGATTCGCTGATGCGAACGAGAAGTGATTTTGCACCGATACGTTCAGCAGAAGCGGGGTATTCGTCTTGGAATACGAGGAGTCTCGTTTGTGCTTCGATGAGGCCGGCGGGATCGTATTGTGGGCCTTTGAAACGAGCGAGTGATGCGTGGATGAGACGCAGTAACGCCCATTCACGTTGTGTTGAATCGGGGTAGTTTGCGATGAAGAGGTCGTATGCTTCGGCAGCATCTTTCATGTCGCCGATGTCGTAGAAGTAGTCGGCGAGAGTGATGGATGCGCGTTCACCAAGTGATGAGCCGGGGGCACGTTCTTGAATACGAATGAGTAGCTCTTCGCCTTCAGTGTCGGCAGGGATGACAGGTAGTGAGAAGAGTCGGCGTTTGACGCCGCTGAGGAAGAGGCGGCCGATTTGGAACTCACGTTCCAAGGCGACGTGAAATTGTTCTGATGCAGGGAAGTCGTTGATGACTTTTTCGTAATCGTAAAGTGCATCGTAGTAGTAGGTGCGGCCAGTGAGTGCATCACCTCGAAGGAGGTATGCTTCGACGAGCATTGGATTATCAGGGTACTGGGAGATCCATGATTTTGCTTTGTCTTGCGCTTCGCGGAATTTTTGTTCAGCGATGAGTTTGCGTATGGCTTGTAGTTTGCCTTCGGGAGAGTTTGGTGGATATGTGGCGAGCTTGGACCATGTGTCACCTGTGAGTTCGTATGATTCTTGAGCGTAAGCGTTTGATGAGAGGAAGGTAAATGAGAAGGATAGCGCTGCGGCTGCAATTGAAGTGCAGACGGTCTTGCTGAGGGGTGAATATGAGGGGCTTGTTCTTTTGAACCAAGAGCCTGATTGCATAGGAATCTCCAACACCCGGCGTTGGCCGAGGTCTGTACTTTGACGAATCCGTTCAGCCCATGCTTTGGGCAGTACCATGATACCGTGAAATGGACGATATTGCCTTACTTGATGCGAGGTTAGGGGGTTTTGATTGAGAAGTGGGTTGATAGGAAAGTCATGTGGAAGAGAAGGGTGGTTGCGTGAGGGTGTATAGAGGCGAAATTGGCAGAAAATTGCGGTTCTTCCACAGAGGATGTTGTAATCTTGACAGGGGTTCTGTGTGCTCTAAAATGCTGAACTCATAAACAAGTACGTTTTATAATAAGCGTCTATAAGCCTCCTTAGCTCAGTTGGTTAGAGCATCGGATTCTTAATCCGCAGGTCCCAGGTTCGAGTCCTGGAGGGGGCACTTAAGAGAAGATGAAGCCTTGGCAATTGCCAAGGCTTTTTTCGTGCGCATGAAGAGTTATGAAACAATTCTTGCTTGTGAGATTTTTGAAGTACATGATGAATAAATGTGATGTTAGTTTTATCTAAGCAGTTGTAAATAAAGAGAATAAAAATAAATTAATAAAGGATAATTCTTGCTGTTGATTCAGTGGTTGGGGGTGTTTAGAATGCGCGTTATATAAAAATGAAATAAAAATCGTTATTGTTTCATGATTGTTCCGGCAAATAAGAAAAAAAGAAAAAACGGCCTGTGGGTTCGAAGGAGTTTAGGATGTTAAAAGTCGGCCTCATTGATCACCATCTGGATAATTTTCACACGAATATCTTTTTGGATCTTTTCAAGAATGAGTTGAAGGACGAGAAGATTGTGTTTGCATGTGCATATGAATCAGATGCTGCGAATCAGGAGAAGGACTGGTGTGCGGAGAATGGTGTTGCGCGTTGCGAGTCAATTGCTGAGGTGATTGAGAAATCAGATGCACTGATGGTTTTGGCACCAGACAATATTGATGATCACCTTGAGTTGGGTAAGGAAGCATGTGCGAGTGGGAAGCGTGTGTATATCGATAAGTATTTGTCGAACTCGTACGCTGATGCAAAGGAGTTGTTGGATATCTGTGCTGCGAATGGTACTGAGATGATCAGCTCTTCATCATTGCGTTTCTGTGATGGTGTTGAAAAAATTGCGGCAGATTTGGAAGCAGAGCCTACTTGGATGTATGCACGTGGTCCGGGGAGTTGGCCTTGGTATGCATGTCACACGCTTGCGCCGGTATTGCGTTTGATGGGGGATCAGGTTGAACGCGTGATTCATACAGGTAGTGAAGACAATATTACAGTGACGTTGCGTTACCGTGATGGTCGTAGTGCTGTGATTGAAGTGAATGATGCAGAGAATATGTGGGAAGGTTTTGATTGGGAGTTTAAGGTGAAGGTGAACAATCAGATTGTGACCTTTAAGCCGGGTGACCATCGTATTTTCTACGGCAACATGATGAAGGAAGCAGCGAAGTTCTTTAAGACTGGTGAAACATGTATTACGCCAAGCATGCTTGAGATGGAGAGCTGGTTGTATCAAGCGGTTGCTGATTCATTGAAGAATGGAAATGAATGGGTTTGTCGCGACTAAGGCGACTAATCATTGAATAGACGATATAAGGTTGGCGCTTTGGTGTCAGCCTTTTTTTGTTGATTAGATTTTAGTTTGGCCGCCGATTTCGATGATACGTTCGGTGGGAATGTTGATGTATTCACGTAGTGAGTGGGCGTTTCTAAAGAGCCAAATGAAAAGTCGTTTTTGCCAACGCATGAGTTTACTGTTGCCGGTTGGAAGCAGATAATCTGAATAGAGGAATACTGTGACTTGCTTGAGATCGACAGGGACTTCTTGTCGGCATGCAAAAGTGAGGATGCGCCACGTGTCGGGTTGTTGCATGTAGCCGTAGTATCCAGTGACTAACCATGTGTTAGGTCCGATGATTTTAATATCGATTTGGTTGGCTCGGGGGACGTGAGCTTGGCGTTGTGGAATCATACTGATGATGACTATTTTTTCATAAAGTACAGGTAATTGAGAGTAAAGTTTGTTGAGTGAGGTTGGTACACGTTGGGGATTGATTGTGAAAAAGATACCTGTGCCTTTGATGCGGTGTGGTTGTTCCTTGGCGATACGTTTCATGAAGTGCGCGAGCTTTTCTCCCTTGGAAAGACGTATTTTTTTGACAACTTCGCGGCCACGCCACCAGGTACTCATGAGCAATGTGAGGAGAATTGCGATTAAGATTGGAAGCCAGCCACCGGTGATGAATTTGAGTAAGTTTGCTGAGAAAAATGAGATATCAACGAGAAGGAAGAGTAGGATGATTGGAAGGAGGAGGATGATAGGTGTACGCCATGTGATGAAGATTGTGGCGGCGAATAGAATGGTTGTGAGGACCATGAGTGCGGTGACTGCGATGCCATAAGCGCCGGTTAAAGATGTTGAGGATTGGAATGCTGCGACGATGATGATAGATGTGAGCATCATGAGGTAGTTGACTTGAGGCATATAGATACGGCCTTGGATTGTGTTTGAGGTTTGGAAGGTTTTGAGTGATGGAAGCAAGTCGAGATGGATGGCTTGTTTGGTGATGGAAAACGCGCCGCTGATGATTGCTTGTGATGCGATAATTGCTGCGAGTGTGGCGATTGCGACCATAGGGTAGAGTGCCCATGGTGGTAAGAGAGCGAAGAACGGGTTGCGTGTAGAGGTTTCATCCATGAGAAGAAGTGCGCCTTGGCCGAAGTAGTTAAGGATGAGTGAAGGCCATACAAGGAATAGCCATGCGATTGTGATTGAACGTCGATTGAATTGTCCAAGGTCGGCGTAGAGCGCTTCGCCGCCAGTGATGCAAAGGACGACAACGCCGAGAATGATGAATGCTGTGGCTGGATCATTGATGAAAAAATTAACGCTATGGATGGGATTGATTGCAGTGAGAATCCAGGGGGCTTGAATGATTTGAAGCAGGCCTAATGCACCGATAGTCAAGAACCAGATGATCATGAGTGGTCCGAAAAGGAAGCTGATTCGGTCGATGCCGAAACGCTGTGAAACGAATAAACAAAAGAGTATGCATACGGACATGATAACGATGTAATCGTGCAGACCGTGGGTCGTGATTTCAAGGCCTTCAATAGCGGAAATGACTGAAATTGCAGGTGTTATTACGCCATCTCCGTAGAGCAAAGCGGCACCGAGTATAGCAGCGATGGTGAGTAATGAAAGCGTGAATTTGCTAGTGTGTTTAGATTTGGTGCGTAGGATACTGAGGAGTGCAAAGACACCACCTTCACCCTTATCATTGACTGACATGACGAAGATAATGTATTTGAGTGTGATGACAATCGCGAGTGACCAGAAGACGAGTGAGAGGAGGCCGTAGACATTTAGGGGTGTGAGTTCGAGGCCATAATCTTTACTGAATGCAGCTTTCATGACATAGAGTGGGCTTGTGCCGATGTCGCCAAAAACGACACCGCATGCGCTAATGGCTAGTAGCCAAACTGATTGTTTTTTGTGTGTATGCGATGGTAAGAGTTGATCGTCAAGCTCGGCTACATCATCCGCAGGTGTATCACTGGGATAATCAGGTGGATCAAGATTGTCAGGTTCAAATTTTGACATACCACATCACAGCCGCATATATCAGCCAATGTTACCGTGTAAATCTAACATATGATTAGAAATACTTTTTATGCACTTTTGAGTGAGTGCTCGTATGGGCGCAATAACATTAGGCTGTATATATAGGGTTTCGGGTGATTTTAAGCATGCCTCAAGGTCCGTTAACTCGAGAGAATGTTGAAGTACGTTATCGGCTTACGTGTAATAGTTTATTTATACGGATTCGTCGAGAACGAAGATTTTGTCCGCAGCGCTTGTGCCGAGTTGAATGGTTTGGTTGTTGACCGATAAGGTGATGGTTTCTGCAATATCATCACGTGCAATGACTTGTAGGATAGTGTCGGGCGTGAGGTTTTTGTCGTGAATGAATTGAAGGAATTGAGGGGAGTGATCAGAGATACGAGCGACGGTCACTTCGCCGGGTTTGGAATCAGCGAGGCTGATTAGACGGCGTTTGACGATCTCACCTGTTGCTGCAGGGATTGGATCACCGTGTGGATCGTGGGTTGGATTGCCGAGCATGTCATCGATTTTACTTAGAAGATGATCAGAAATTGCGTGCTCAAGAATTTCAGCCTCTTCGTGTACTTCACTCCAGTCGAGCTTGACGACTTCAACAAGAAAAAGCTCAATCAGTCGGTGACGACGTAAGACATTAAGCGCTTTACGTTCACCTTCATCGGTGAGTTTTGCGCCTGAGCGGGCTTCGTATGAGACGAGGCCATTTTTTGCGAGGCGCTTAATCATAATGGTGGCAGTGCCAGCTGTGACACCTACAGCTTCCGCGAGTTTGCCGAGTGGCACGAGATCGCCTTCATACTTGAGTTGCATGCTGTAGAGTTCTTTGAGGTAGTTTTCGACTGTACTTGAAGGCATGTTTTGTCCTGCTTATGGGCAAAGCTGATTGATCCAGTGAAGGCTAGCGAAAACCTTCGCGTCGATTATTTTACCATCTGATTGCTGTTTGGTGAGCCAGTTTGGTAGATCTTTGATTTTTACACGATGAACGGTGATAGATTCAGAACTATCGCCACCGCCATCGGTAATTTTTGTGAGATTTTTTGCTAAATAAAAGGAGATTATTTCATCGGTCAGGCCTGCTGATGAAGCAGTATCGGTGATGTACTGCCAAATTTTAGCCGTGTAGCCAGTTTCTTCGAGTAGCTCTCTTTCGGCAGCATTCCGAAGAGGTTCTTCGTGATGCTCATCACTATCGCCAGAGAGGCCTGCGGGGATTTCGATGACGTTGGCCCGAACAGGAATTCGGTATTGCTCGACAAGTATGAGTTCTTGGTCGTTGGTAACCGCAATGATGCCGACGATGCCGTTGCAGTTGTGGCGTTGTGCAATCTCCCACCGGCCTCGAGTGATGATACGTAAAAACTTGCCAGACCAGCATATTTTTTCAATATCACTCATTTTCATTCCTATTGCTTTGAAGATCGTTTGAATGAATGATTTTTGCGCCAGCATGTTTCATCTGCTGAAATGCTTTGGCGCAATCGTCAGGAGATTGGTTGACACCTCTGGAGCCATCTTCGATGACGTAAACGTTGTAGCCTAATTCGCACGCATCGATGACCGTAAATTTTACACAGTAATCGGTTGCAAGGCCCATGACATAGAGATTAATCACGTTTTGAGATTGTAGATATTCATGAAGATCTGTTGTGTTAGCTTTTGCGTTATCAAAGAAACCGCTGTAGCTATCTATCTCGCGATTAGTTCCTTTGTAGGTGGTATGAGTGATTTGATCTGTGTTTAGACCGTTTTTAAACTCAGCACCTATTGTATTTTGAATGCAATGATCCGGCCAAAGAGTTTGGGGTTGGCCTTGGATTTGGATTGTTTCGAAAAGCTTCTTATCAGGAAATCGGCTCGCAAATGAAACGTGACTGGCCGGGTGCCAATCCTTTGTCGCAACGACAAGATCGAATTGCAGCATCAACTTGTTAGCAACATCAATGATTTGATCGCCATCTGCTACAGCCAATGCGCCACCTGGGCAGAAGTCATTCTGGATATCTACTAGTAAAAGCGCTTTGTTCATCGTTGAGTTCATTGCCTTTTATGATTTATTCTGTTTTTCGTTATAGCCACGTGCTTCGAGAATGAGTTGAGTACGTAAATCGTAGAGCTTTTTCTCAATTCCTGCAGGATAATTATGAGGATTCATATAGCGTCGGATACTGGGGTGCAATGCGCCGATCTGTTCTTGAACACGTTGGCGAATCATTGTTAGTGATGGTAGATCGTATACAAGCTCACCTTTACGGAAGATTGGTACAAGCAAATCTTCATGTGGCGGGTTTGTTGTAATACGTTTGCGACGCGTTGAATCGTTGGGATCAATGATGATCGGCTCATTACCTGGCCCCAAAATTTCATCATAGATCATGTCTGCAATGTAGCCTGATCGATCATGGAAACGTCGTACTTGAAGTACGCCCGGATTAGAAATTTTTATTGTCTGTTCGGAGAGTTTGACTTTGTATTGCCAATCTTGTCCAGGTTGGCGAATTGCTGAAAGCTTTAAAACACCACCTAAAGCAGGTTGATCGTATGCTGTCGCTAATTTTGTACCGACGCCCCAAACATTGATTTTTGCATCCTGACGTTTGAGGCTGTCAATGATGAATTCATCGAGGTCATTACTTGCAACGATATCACTGTCTGTGAACCCAGCTTCATCAAGCAGTTTTCTAGCTTCGATACTAAGATAGGCGAGGTCGCCCGAATCGAGACGAATACCTGCCAGTTTGTGTCCACGTTCTTTTAGTTTTTTACCTACGATAATAGCATTTTTTACGCCTTCGATAGTATCGTAAGTATCAACAAGAAAAACACAGTTGTTGGGTAATGCATTAGCGTATGCTTCAAATGATTCAACTTCATTGTCGAAAGACATAACCCAGCTGTGTGCATGTGTTCCTCGAACTGGAATACCATAAAGTTTACCTGCGAGGACATTCGACGTTCCAATACATCCACCAATATAAGCTGCGCGGCTTGCAGCAATACCTCCATCAATACCTTGTGCACGACGTAACCCAAATTCCAATACAGGTTCATTGCGAGCAGCATTGCAAATACGAGCAGCTTTGGATGCGATCAGCGTTTGGTAGCTAAGCATATTGAGTAATGCTGTTTCAAGTATTTGGCATTGAAGGATTGGGCCTGTGATACGAAGTAATGGTTCGTGAGGGAATGCAACAGTTCCTTCAGGCATCGCATCAATATCACATTCGAAGCGCATGTTAGAAAGGTATGATAAAAATTCTTTGTCAAAAAGTGGCTCGCCATCGTTGCCTTCAAGTGTTCCAAGATATTCAATATCTTCATCATCAAACTCAAGATCACGTAAGAAACTGATGACGGTTTCGAGGCCTGCAGCAATGGTGTAACCACCATTGAATGGGTGTTCGCGAAATACGAGATTAAAGATGGCTTGTTCTTCGACACGATTGAGCTTCCAGTAACCAAAAGCCATGGTTAGCTGATAGAGGTCGGTGAGGAGTGCCAGTGAATGACGATATAGTTTGCCTGTGGCCATGCGTTTTTCCTAGTGTCTCATTAGTGAACGACGCTACATATTTTAGCGGTTGTGGAAATTCGCGTGGTAAAAGCTGGGTGCCGAATAGGCGACGAAAGGTAGTTTCGGTTTAAGTTATTGCTATAAAATAGGTTGCATTTATGCGTTAGGCGAGCAAAAAGAGCAGTGTGGTGAAAACAAATCCAATTGCTGTCCATATGATTGTCGTTTTTCGAAGGGAAGGCACTTGCAGGGCGAGCACGATACCGGTGATGAAGATTAATGACGCTGCGATAGTGAGTGAAACTGCGAAAATTTTCACAGGTGGTGAAAGAGCAAAGTGGAAGCGAATTAAGCGTTGGTAGAAAGAGTATTGCGTGATCTTGAGTTGGCCACCAAAGCCAGCATCTGTAATTTTGAGTCGAGCAAGCTTGTTAGTGTCTAACCATGTAATAGATTCTTTACCTGTCTTAATTGTACCCCAAGTATGTAGAATTGATCGCTTGTCCAGTTCGGAAGTTAAAGCATTAAGCATATCCGTATCGGTTGTATCGACGGGCTCATCAAAGATGATTTCATGGGTTTGGGATTCAGATGAGCCTCTGATATGAAAGGGTAAAAGTGCACCAGTGATGAGAAAAATCAATGCAGCTGATAAGTAGAAAGAAGAAATAACGGTATGAAGCCACATCCAAAATGGACGTTTGATCATCTTTTTATGCTTCTTAGAACGTGGTTTTGTTTCAGCAAGTGATTTCATGTCGCACTTCTTGACATTGGGTATTACGAGAATCTTGAGCACAAATTAGTAGGAACATCTGAGCATTACAGCAAACTCAGCAAGGATGAGTTCGAGATTGTGCCAGCTACTAGGTGCACAACAAGTTTCGCTTTGAATCCCAAGGGGATTGGCTAGGTGTGCACTGGTGACGATGCTTCAGTGGCTAATAGTTTAATTGGAGTAATTGAAATTGCAAATCATTCTCAATCTCAATAAGATGAGGCCGTATAGCTTTAGTTTTCGATCACTGTTATTTGAATCAGGCCTGCAAATGAGGGATTAACCGTCTTCAGAGCCTACAAGTGCCCATTTTCAGTGTATCTGAATGCAATAGCTGTTGATTTTGAGCAAATTTGTAGGACTAGCTCACACACTCCATTTTCTTAAAGGATCTCGATTATGCATCGATTTACACAATCTTTGGGGATAGCTTTGGCTCTGGTTATTCCTCTGACAATGCCGCTTCAGGCTGAACCCACAAACGCTATTGCTGCGACAGAAATCGCAAATGTAGAAGAATCCGCAGCATACTTGGCGGGTGTACAACATATCCACAAAGCTGAGTACGAGCGTGCACGCGACTCATTCAAGAAAGCTGTAGATGAACAGCCTGGAAATGCAAAGTACAAAAAGAACTACGCCAAAATTCATAACATCATTCGTATGCAGGAAAAATTGGCGACAGAGCAAGATCCTGATCGTTGGATGAAGATGGCAAACTCTCTTCGCATCTTTTACACCAACGTTGGTCATGGTGAACAGTTGCTGGATATCTGCACACAAATGCGCGAACGTGATAACACGCCAACAACAACCAACGTACTTTCTGAAGCATTGATCAAAGTAGGCAATTACAGTGAAGCAGAGCAAATGCTTGACTCGGTAGTACCTGAAGAAAGATCAAGGATTAATGTTATATTGCGTGGTTTGGCGGTGACGCATCAGGGGCGTAAAGATGAAGGCGAAGCTGTTCTTGAAGAATTGGCAAAAGATGAAAAAGTCAGCATGGGATTACTCTTCAGGATTGCGAGGCTTCAGGCATTACTCAAACATGACGCTGATGCTGCTGAGAGTATGACGACGATTTTTAAGTCGGCACCACAGAAATCACATGCTGGCCTTACGCGAGTAATCAATAAAACTGCAGAATTCCAGAGAGTTCTGAAGGATCCTGCATTCAAAACTGCGCTCGCGACGAAGTCTGAAAGACCAGAAAAGAAAGATGATTGCTCGACGTGTCCAAATCGCAAGACATGCAAGGAGCGTGAAGAAAAAGAAAGCTGTGATGGCGGCGATTGTGAAGGCGATAGCTGCGATAAGTAGCCGAACGAATCACAATTGAACTTGCTGGTATACACCTCTTGCATTTATGTGAGAGGTGTATGCACATGCGCAGAGTAATCAACATACATGTCTTAAAACCGATCTAAATAGCTATTGACGAATCATATTCCTTCCAAAGTATTCGATAAAGATATACTCTGAAACGATGTTTGTTATGCAGGTACTTGAAACGTACAGCCAGATGCGTGATTTGCGCAAATCGCACTGGTAACTCATCGGTTATGAAAGGGTTCGTTGATGTCTCGTAAGATTAGCAAGATTGCACCTGATTGGTGGGATTACACAACATTAGATTGTGAGTTAATTGATGATGCTGCCAGATTAACTGCTAATGATTTGCTGCAGTTATCTCGGCCTGGATTTCAAATCAACATTTATGACACATTAGAAGAGTTTTATTGCGCTCAAGCACTTGAATATATCGATGCATGGCTGCAATCAACTCCCAGCAACCCTGCTGGAATTTGCGGCCCAATTGGACCTGTTGAGCAGCTTCCATTGGTTGCGCAAATGGTCAATGCGATGAATCTTGACTTGAAAAAACATGATGCACATTTCTGGGGGATGGATGAGTGGGTAGATGAACATGATCAACCTGTGCCGATTGATTTTCCGTTAAGTTTCGCCAAGGCTGATATGGAAATGTGTTTCAATCGCATTAAACCAGAACTTGCAATGCCAAAGCAAAATTTACACTTTCCAACAGGCGATCTTGATGTTTATCGAAATAGTTTTGATCAAGTTCGTTGTGTTGTAATGCAGGGAGGGCAGGGGGAAGTTAAGCATTGGGCTTTTAATGATCCGCCACGACGTAATGGCGAATATAAAGATTTTCCACCGTCAGCAGATGAGTACAGAAAGCTGAATACTCGCGTCACAGAATTGCATCCAATGACAGTAATTCAGAATGCTCGCACTTCAGGTGGTGGTAACATCTCCAATGTTCCAACTCGTGCGTGTACTGTTGGTCCTGCAGAGACATGGAAAGCAGAGCGTGTAAGCATTTGGCATGCGGGTCAGCACGACAATCCTTTTGGCCAACGATTAACTGCTCTGATGATCAGTAAGAGCATCGTGGATACATCGGTGCCGATGTCACTACTTGCCGACCATCCAAGCGTTACATTCAGCTACTTTCGTGGTGGTATCGGTGAAGTGGCTGTTGAGATGCACTAAATTTTTCATGTCAGATTCAGTAACGAAAAAAGCTCCTGAAATTCAGGAGCTTTCTTTATTTCAGTTAATGGGCGGTACTGGACTCGAACCAGTGACCTCATCGATGTGAACGATGCGCTCTAGCCAGCTGAGCTAAACGCCCTTTGTGCTTACAAAATAACTCAAACCACTAAGCGGTCAAGCAAATCAGGCGTTCTGACTATTCTGTGGATTATCACTTGTACCTTCAGGTTTCTGGCCTTCATCCATATTCATTTGCTGGCCAGTCTGTTGATTATCAATGCGAGGCTGATTCTGACCTTCATTCTGGATATCTTCTTCGATACCAGACAAGCCCTTCTTAAATTCCACAATCCCTCGCCCGATATTCTTGCCAACTTCTGGCAAGCGGCGGCCAAAAATAAGCACACCGATCAATCCCAGCACGAGCAGTTCGCCCCAGCCTGGCATACCCAGTCCCAAAGTCGCTATATGTCCCACAATTTCACTCATTGGTTTTTATCCTGTGTGTTCCTTGGTGACTTAACGTCTAACGCCTACCCATTATTGCAGGTTCCTGTCCATTACACCACATCATAGCTCTCTCCCCCATAAAAAAACGGCTTGTCGTCTCCTTCAAGCCGTTTTGATTCACTATTGTATATCGGCTCTTTCGAGCCTCCCGCCCCATCATTACAACCTTAGAGCTTTCCAAAGGCCAATGACGTATTGTGTCCGCCAAAGCCGAAGCTGTTACTCATCGCATATTTCATGCTCTTTTCTCTAGCTTCATTTGGAACGTAATCCAAGTCACATTCCTCTTCTGGATTGTCCAAGTTGATTGTTGGAGGCATGACGCCTTCCTTCAAAGCCATGCAAGTTGCAATAGCTTCAACACCACCTGATGCGCCAAGCAAGTGACCGGTCATGCTCTTAGTTGAACTGACAGATAATTTGTATGCATCTTCACCAAACAGGCGTTTGATCGCACGAGTCTCAGCAACGTCGCCAAGGCCAGTACTTGTACCGTGGGCATTGATGTAATCAATGTCGCTAGTATTAATCTCTGCATCCTTCAATGCGTATTCCATTGCGAATGCAGCACCACGACCTTCTTCATCAGGAGCAGTGATATGAATGCCGTCTGCTGATTGACCGTAGCCAAGCATTTCAGCATAAATCTCAGCACCACGTGCTTTGGCGTGTTCATACTCTTCAAGCACAACAATGCCAGCACCTTCCGAAAGAACAAAACCATCACGGTCTTTATCGAAAGGCCTTGATGCATGGATTGGATCATCGTTACGCTTTGACAAGGCTTTTAGTGCAATAAAGCAACCCAAGCCTAAAGGTGTGACCGCAGCTTCAGAACCGCCGCCAATGATGATGTCGCATGAACCACGACGAATCATTTCGTAACCTTCGCCAATCGCGTGTGCAGCTGAGGCACATGCTGAGACTAACGCACAGTTAGGCCCACGCAATCCGTAGTGGATCGAAACGTTGCCTGCTGCAGCATTACACATCAGCTTTGGAACCATGAACGGACTCAACCGCTCTGGACCTTTTTCCATCAGCTTGCGATGACCGTCTTCAAATTCCTTCATGCCGCCGATGCCTGATCCTATGATCACACCGCTACGCCATGGATCTTCATCTTCGAAATTGATCCCCGAATCATTGACCGCATCAATTGACGCGTTCATTGCGTATTGGGCAAAACGATCAAGTCGCTTTGCTACACGGCGGTCTAAATGCTCGCCGCCGTCATATTTCGTGATCTCACCAGCAATCTTGGTCGAGTAGTTCGTTGTATCGAACTTCTCAATCTTCTTGATACCACTCTTGCCAGCAAGCAGGTCTTTCCAGACCCCTTCGACGCTCGTTCCCAGGCTTGTTACCCAGCCGAGCCCTGTTATGACTACACGTTTGCTCATGCTTTGCATCTCTGATGCGTGTGAAACATTTAATCCCGCTTCGGTCCGCTCAAACTTCAGCAGGTCACATTTGCGGCAGGCATCTTCGGCCTACTGTCATACTTAATGTGATCAACACTCAAACGTCGTTGACATGGCCTCTTCCGCACCTTTTTCATCCTGAAACCGGTACTTTCGGTATGCCACTGAATCAGACATTCTAAGCATACCTAGCCAACACGCCAACTTTGCCCCGCCCCTGTGCCTATCCCCAATGCGACACGCGCCCCTTATCCCTAAAACACAGCACTGGCTGAGCATACCCTGAAACCTGTCTGCTTTCGCAGTCCCGCTCAGGCCTTGCTCAACCAGCGCTGCACATATTTCCAATTATCCACAGTCAGATTTTCTTCCAACTGCTTTTTCATCAACTCACAAATGGAGCTGTTCGCGTCTCAATCAGCTTTCACCAATTTCCAGCTTTCCGACCCACCTCCGAGCCGCTCATGTTTCGCAACCCTTCAGTCAGCCATGCCCTGACGCTGAATCAGCAATTAGTCCATGTGTTGCTTGATGAATTCGATCGCTTGACCAACGGTCTGGATCTTTTCTGCATCTTCGTCTGGAATGGATGTTTCGAATTCGTCTTCGAATTCCATAACCAATTCAACGGTATCAAGGCTGTCTGCGTTCAGATCGTTTACGAAGTTCGTGTCACGATTGATTTCGCCCTTATCGACGCCCATCTGTTCTGCAACGATTGCGACTACTTTTTCTTCAATTTCTTTTTCGTCCATGATCGGCTCCTTGTTCCTGCACCGCAGGAGCGAGTTATTTTTTCTGTTTCTTGAAAATTTCGGTCCAATAATTGACTAACCGGGGAATATAGCGAGTTAAGCCGACTCTCTCAAGCCATTCCCTCACTAACCCCTAACAATTCCCCTACACCCTCTTTACCAATCAACCCGCCTACAACACAGAATTACATCATTGTCATGCCACCGTCAACCGCTAACGTTTGCCCCGTCACATAGCTCGCCTCATCGCTCGCTAAGAACGCAACCGCTGCAGCGATCTCATTTGGCTCACCCATACGACCAACTGGCGTGTGATCTTTCACCATATCCTTGATCGATTGTGGAAGAACGTCTGTCATATCCGTCGCGATAAACCCCGGTGCAACCACATTCGCTGTGATCTTCTTGCTGGCCAATTCTTTCGCGATCGTCTTCGTCAGTCCACCCAAACCTGCCTTCGCAGCCGCATAGTTAGCCTGACCAGCATTACCCATCAAACCTGCTACGGATGCAATGTTGATAATGCGACCAAACTTACCACGCATCATTGGGCGAAGTGCCGTACGACATGCAATAAACACACCACGCAAGTTCATGTTGATGACATCATCAAACTCTTCATCAGTCATACGCAAAAGCAGATTATCCCTTGTAATACCGGCATTATTAACCAATATGTCCAAACGCTTATGCTCATCCGCAACCGCTTCAATCATCTCACTCACAGCTTCGCCGCTGCTCATGTCACATGTCTTCACGCTTGCTTCACCACCCATACCTTCGATCTCTGCTTTCACTTCATTCAGCAAAGATTCGTTTCTTGCAACCAGCACCACATGGCGATCCTGTTTCGCCAATGCAATCGCAATTGCCTTACCGATTCCTCGGCTGGCCCCCGTCACAATCGCAACTCGTTTTCCTTCCAGTTTTGCCATATCAGCAATTTCCTTCCTGCCGACGCACCCTCGCGTGGCCGCGCATGACAGCGCTTGATTGTCAGTCGTCTGCGCCAGCCGATCCGATTCTATGCCACTCCCCCACGACAGATCAGCCAACTACTCATATTGCGACAGATCATACACAATCAGCCACCACTTGCACGTTTGGGCTCGTGTGATTTCTTCCTCATGCTCAACGCAATCTGGTCCACAACTGCCACAAACAGCCCCGTCATCAACCCCAACATTATCCCCAATCCACCGATCGACATCGTCGCCATATGCCTCGGATTCATCCCCCATTGCATCACCACACCATCCTCATTCTGAGCAACGACTGCCCGTGCACTCAGTTTCATTTCCTCTTGACCATCAGCATATTCCTGGTCCGATTCCCCATGATCTTCATCATTTGTGTGAATTTCAGCTTTGCGTCTGGAATGTCCCTCCCAACGTTGTGAAGGCCGTTCTCCCTCCACAGCCTCAATCACCACACCCTCAGGGGTCGCATCAATCACTACCCGGTCACCATGTCGGCTCCCCGCATCCAACGCAAAATGCCCCGAGATCGATTCGCCCAGCATCCACCCACTTATCATCCCAACAACACCAAATACAATCGTCATAGCGATCATTACCACGAAAAACCGGATCATTCTCAATGTTCTGTCCTCTCAGCAATCAATGTTTACCCCAAAGAAACTCGATTTTTTTTACACATTTATTTCTCACGACACGCAGCATACTTCATCTACTAACCCTCACACTACCCTCGAAAACCCCATTTCCACATCTTTGCATATCGTACTTCTACGAATTTCAGATACGCAACTTCTGCACACCGTCTACAACCAATCACTAATGGCAGATTTCCACAACCATGCCTTGAATTACTCAACAACTTAGCCCTCACGCCACGCAAAAAATCTCAATATTCGCAGCATCTCCCCGCATATACGCAATTTTCCACGCTCGCATTCCGTAGGAGATTGCTATGCACACTTTCAAGCTAAGCCTCATAACCCTCAGTCTCGCTCTCATACTCCCAGCTTGTTCCGGCGAATCATCGCAAGATGACAACCAAGCTGCTGCTCAAAACGCATCGCCAGATTTCTCTCAAAACACTCAAATGAGCGATTCTGCCTCAAACCCCGCTGCATCCCCTCCAAACGCTGAACAGTACCCGGAACCCCCTGCAGCGGGCAGTCCGTCTCTTCCGCCCGATAAGCGGGCTCAGATGGCTTCTGAAGTCCTCGACGTCATGCTCAGTCTTGAGCCAATCCAGACCGAACAGGTCTACGTCATCTTCCTTCAGTCAGCCAAACGCACCGACGAGATCTTTGACACCCTCCCCAAAGACCAATGGCCACAAGCCTTCCGAGACATGCAACAACAGAAAAATGTCTCCCTCAAAGCCACACTAACTCCACAACAGTACGAAACTTACCTCAAAAATAGATCTGCTTTGGATCCCTATTTGAGGTTTACAGAGTAATAAAACAACAACCCTGAGTATGACTTATCTCCAAGATGTGCCAAAAGTAGCAAGGAAAAGCAAAAAGGTGCTAATAAATTTGCATGGATAAGGAGACTTAGGCGAAAACCCTGCATAAGATTCACCGAAAGGGAAATCAATCAATGATGAAAATCAACACGAACAGCTTCATACGTGCTTTTACGATCCTTGCTGCAACCGCCATCACAATTCCTCTCGTTGGCTGCACCAGTGGCTTCGCTTTTCAAAAGCGTGCAGTTCAGGCTGACCATCAACCTAGCACCATCATCGTTGATCAGCCAACCATGGCCGCCCATGACCGCGCTGACATGATCACCAATGAAATGGACAAGATCTGTAAGCTTACGCCTAAGCAGCGCGAAATGATTGAGCACATCAACATGGAATGCGCAGAGAAATGCGATCAGATCGCTGACAATACACACCTCTCACGTGAACAGACCGAACACGCACTCTCACGCAATTGGCATCTCAAAGACACCAAATACCGCTCAGTTCTTTCACCAAAACAATACATGGCTTGGTACGAGTACTCACACGATATGTACAACAAAACCAGCCCTATGGTGAAAAAGCATATGCCTGAAGCAACAAAGAATGCTTCAGTTGCTAAGAACATCGCAGTTCACGCAACAGCGCTCGATTAATTCGTAAAGCACACAACCCGCGCCTACCCATCATCAACCATGTGATATGTGCATCAAACCGAATCTCTCTTTAGAGCACGCATATTCCACGCCTATGCTCTACTGCAAT
This sequence comes from Planctomycetota bacterium, assembly GCA_016350165.1. Lineage (GTDB taxonomy): Bacteria > Planctomycetota > Phycisphaerae > Phycisphaerales > Phycisphaeraceae > Poriferisphaera. The sequence goes on from CP066225.1 coordinate 3,930,407, forward strand.
TTTCCAAAACAACTTATGTTTCAGCAATGTAACAATTTAGGAAAAATGCAGTATTCGATCAGGGACTGAAAAACCTAAAAACCAGTATCCCCCCTCCTTGCCCACTCACACTCTCTCTCGTGAGTGGGCTTTTTTTTATCACACCCTTCGTAGTCATTTTTCTGACCATTCTTTCTTTTACACGCTCTTTCGTTATTGCTACTTATCACGCCCGCACCCTTTTCTCATAATCCCCTTTATTATCAGCTCTTTTCGTCATTTACCCTTATATCATCGCTTTCCCATTTTTCCTGCCTAATATTCCAACGTTTGAGCAAGCCATCCTTGCCACAAGCCTTGTTCAACAACATCAAACATCGATTCCACCACAGGAGTTTCTGATATGAAGCTTAATCTCATCACGACACTATTTGCACTCATTCTTACCTTCTCATTAATCACATCGTTGGGTTGCACCGCATCACAAGCTGTTTCCACCAATCAACGATCAGAACTTACCGATCAGCAGATCGCAGCCAAAATCTCACAACACATCAAAGACACACTCAATCTGACCGACGAACAATATCAGCAGCTCTATCAGCTAAACCTCCAATACATTCCTAAAATGCGCAGCATCATTAACTCCGATGAATTCCGCTTCAAAAAAGCTCGCCACTTGCGTCAGCTCGAAGAAGATAAAGACCATAAACTCGCTGGCATCTTCACTCCCGATCAGTTCAATAAGTACACGGAATTAAAGCAGCAATTCATCGACCAGATGCGCGAAGATATCAACAAGCAAGCTCAAGATGCATCCGTCACACCAGATGCTGAGCAGCAGCAATAAATCTTCGCTAGCAAACGATATTTATATTTCCCTCGATTCACCCGCATAGGGCATACCACCCACGCGGGTTTTTCTTTGCGCTCACCACATCTAAGCATCCGTTAGACCAATCACTCATCATCCGACTCGCCATTCATCTGCTTCTTCTTACTGAAGTATAAATCTCCCCACGCGATCGCCACTCCAACCACCAGCCCTTCAAAAATGCCCAGCAAACCACCTAGTCTGATCCCATCCTGTGCACTCTTCTCCCTCGCCATACTGTCCGCCTTCTGATCTGCACCCAACGTCTTCCTGCTCGTAATCCCAACCTGCTTCTCACCAATCGAAATCCCATGCACCGCATTTCGTCCCATCATGTACCCTCCCCACGCACTGAGCACCATCAGCATCAGTGTTATCACAACCACAATCGCACTAAATCGAATCACGCGCATTCGCTTCTCCAGTAGTACTAATTACGCATCGGCTCATACCCCTCTGATTCCTTTCAATTCCTTTCCCTTCGCCCCAACGCTCACTCACTTCTCGCACCATCAGTCCAGAACACGCTCAGCTATAAGCGCCGCCCCTCATTTTTTGTGTAAAAAATTGCAATAAACCCCAACCCTTCTCGTTTATCGATACGTAAAACCATCGATCGGCACTTGTGCTATATATACGTATCAATCTAGTACACAAGCCTCATCAACCAAACCTAACGGAGTTCCCATGAAATCTGTTCTCAAGATCATTTGTATTCTCACCCTCATCACGAGCTTCCTCCCGCTCGCTGCATGTGCAAACAAAACAAAAACCGCCGAAGCCGATGCGCAAAAATCAGCTCTCTCACAAAAACTCAAAGACTTTACCTCATCTGAGCGAGCTGAAAAATCAACCAAATACATGACCCTCCTGCTTGATCTGACCAAAGATCAATCCGAACAGGTCTATGACATCAATGTTCAGTACAACCCGAAAATCGAAAATGTACTCGTTAGCGATAAGCGATCTTTCTCCAAAGCTCGTAGTCTCAAAAAGGTCATGAAGGAAAAAGATGCAGCCCTTCAAAAAGTTCTTACAGGCCAACAATACGACAAATACACTCAAGCAAAAGAATTGCTCATCGAAGAGATCAAAAACAGATGAAGAGAAAGTCGCTCTAACTCATAACACGATCTAATTCATGAGTTAATAGTCATAGAAATAGTGCATAAAAAAACCCTGCCAACAAAGTGGCAGGGTTTTTATTTTTAATTTAGCAAGCCATTACTTAGGCTCAGCAAAGTTCTGTACCTTGCGCTTGCGCTCAATACGCTTCATCAAACCAGTCAGCACCTTACCCGGTGACAACTCGATCATCTGCATATCTGTATTCGCAGCAGCCCACTGCATCGATTGGCTCCAACGCACAGGACTTGTAAGCTGCTCAACCAAACGCTTCTTGATCGAATCAACATCTTCTTCATGCAATTCACCAGTCACGTTTGAAAGCACAGGAACCTTTGGAAGATCCCAGTTCGTCTTATCCAACGCTTCACCCAAACGCTCTGCAGCCGGCGCCATGATCGGGCTATGGAACGCACCAGCAACCGTCAGTGGCGTAGGCTTCAAGCCCATCTCATTCGCCACACCAACAGCACGCTCACATGCATCAACACTACCACTCACAACAACCTGCATCGTCGAGTTGAAGTTCGCAGGGACCAGAATCCCATCACCACGAGCCTTATCACAAAGCTCATTGATCTTCGCTTCATCTGCATCACCAGTCACAGCAACCATGCTCGACTCCGACGCATCCGCAGCATCCTGCATCGCCTGACCACGCAAACGCACCAGACGCAGACCATCAATAAAGTCATACGCGCCCGCCAAGTGCAACGCAGTAAATTCACCCAAACTTAAACCAGCTGTAAAACCAACCGGATCAATTTGGCCTTCCTCAATCAACGCCTGATAGCAAGCTACCGACGTCGTATAAATCGCAGCCTGAGCCACGTCTGTCTTACTCAACTGTTCAATCGGCCCCTCAAAGCAGAGCTTGCTCAATTCAAAGCCCAACTCTTTATCCGCCGCTGCGAACGTCTGTGCCGCTACAGGATACTTATCAAACCAGGCCTTCCCCATACCCACTGCCTGTGCGCCCTGTCCAGGACATAAAACAAACGATTGCTTGCCAGCTTCACTCATCTCGCGAATCTCGATTCCAATTTGAAAAATCAGTTAAAACGATCCGGATATACTAGCGTCTCCCAAGCTTTCCACCACATTGCCATCCTTTCCGTTACCACATATCAACCATATTATGGTTGATAATGTTTGTGATTGCTGTGTTTCAAATGTATGTGAAATATAGGGTTACAAATTTATGGCTGTGAAGGTAAATTCGCTTCAATAAGCCGGAATGATCAATATCATACACAGTAGAAAAGTGAGTATATGCCAAAAAACAAGCCGCTCTAATGGCGGCTTGTCTCAGTATTCAACTACTATGATCCAAGTTAGCTAGTGGTAAATTGTCTTTTATTAATCACCGTGTAAACACCATCTTTCGCACAAGAAACTTTTATTTTGCCCAAATCTGGCAATTCGACATTTGCTTCTGTTAGGCCATATGGGGAATGTGCGTAAATGAGTACTTCATCATCCTGTGATAAAGCAATTGCAAAAATTTGAATATTTGAATCAGGTTCTGGATTCGTACTAGTGATAGTTTCTGTATCCATTACGTTCCAATCAACATCAGAATTTTCGTCACACTCCAGTAAATAAAACCGTGGGGCATCTTTCAGTTCCGGATACTCATTTAATTGGAATTTTTGATATGGATGGTTACGTTTGGTATTTTCAATAAGAGTTCCATGTTTCCAGAATCTATGTAGATCCACTTGTTGATGAAGTTTCTTCACGCAATCAAGCTGTATTTGCAAAAACGGATTTGTAGTGCCGTCAATTTTTGGATAACTCCCAAAACCACGGAGTGTTCTCGGGCGGTTTAGCCATAGCATAAAATTAATAAGACCAATATATCGATCACGATCAAATGGCCTACCTTCGATGGCAAGTTGGTTTAGCTTTTCAATATCATTAGTGGTCTCGTTGTTTGTTCGGACGCATCCGTCAAATATGCTGGTTTCAAACCAAAAATCATTATTTTTGGAAAGCATATTTTGTTTTTTAAACAATGAGTTCATACATTCGATTTGAACAGAACGAATAGAGTGATCAGTGTTATACCTATATTGGGAAAGATATGCTGATTCAGATTCTCCATCCCAAGCATTCAAATAATCATACATTGCATTGGGATGAGTAAGCCCGTCATTCCATTTTAATGTTTGTCCCATATACCCAAGATAAATAATATTGTAACCAATAAACTTGGTATTACGTCTCCAATGTTCGGTTGGTAGATTGTCACGTATACCCGCAATCATTTTGGAGTATTTTGAAGCATACATTAGGCAAAAATCTTCTTGAGCATCTTCACCTTCAGGAACGTAACTATTATTTGGTCCAAAGAGATACTCATGTCCAGGTTTCATCAGTGGATGTTCATTGTTGGATACAAAAATAATCTGAGGGGGACAAGGATAAATTTCTTCAACCATAGAAATTACATTTTCGTGACCATCATAATTACTCCACTTGCGTCCTACATCATACCAGTGTGTATCACTTGCAAATGGGGAGAGAAGTAGCTTTTGCTTCATGTCTGTCAATGAGCCTGAATATAATCCACCTGAAGCTGTAGCATACTTCCCTTCTGCATTTTTCCAATACGGATCTAGCGGTTTGTTTTCACTATCGACACCATTCTCACCTATCCATTCAAACAATTCTCTTTCCCATTGTGGGCATAGGATACAAATAGGCAAATTGTATTCTGCAGCTAGAGTGATCATTTCTTTTTCAATATCAAGCAAACCTCTATCCATATAGTTAAGTTCAACAACAGGGATAATTGGGTAGCCTTGCTTGATGAATTCAATCTGTTCTTCGATGGGAAACCAATATTCACGATTTTCGTGAGTATCTGGATTACTGTTTGTCCCAACATTTCCCTGATATGTTGACCAATAGCTATATAAGGGCAAAGGACGTTCTTTGGTGATGTCCAGTGACTTTTTTGTAATCGCTTCATTAATGCGATCAAGATTTTCTTTTAACATTCGTATTCCATTCATTTTGTCGAAGCTGTTAGTTAGAGTTTGGCAGACCAAGAATCTGGTTGCCTAAATTAGCGGCCGCTCTGTATTAACTGCGATAATTTATTCTTGTGCGCAAATCGAAACCATTGAATCAAAGATAATTCGTTCAATTACATGGAGTGTAAAGGTTTAAGTTTTTAAAGCTTTGCTACAAAGAAGTGTTGTGTACCTGTATAGTTGTGCGCAAAAAGTTACATGAGCAATTGTGAAATTCTAAATACAAAATCCATCGCTAAGTGTTTACCTAATTTCGTTGATTACCCCTCATCAATCTGTACAATCCGCAACATATTCATCTCGCAGGGGAGGGGACTCATCCTCTTGCTTTCATTCGCCTGTGCGAGGTTATTCACCATCGCTATCCCTGCGCGATATCAAAACTCAAAAGGAGAAATGTATGATTCGAATCAAATCTAAAAACATGGTTGCTGCTGCGCTTGCTGCTTGCACACTCATCTTCTCAACACAACAAACCAACGCAGCGGTTCTTATCCCAACCTTTGATATCTCTCGTGCTGGCGCCCAAACGCTCATCAACGGCGGCGAAACGCTCGATCGGCATCTCAACTCAAGCCTCTCAAGTGTTAGCATCGGCGACAATCTCGACATCATGAAGCTTGCGGGATTAGCTTCTGATTTTGGTTGGAAAATCACAACCGATGAATTCCTTCTCTATTGGGAAGGAACAACAAATGTGCCGTTAGCTGAGAACGATAGCATCCACATCGCAGGCACATACGACATCTCAGTACCCACAAGTAATTCCGTCTCTTCTTCTCTTCACTTCTACATGGCCGACACGACCTTCGCCCCAACTCAAGCCAACGGTCACACAGAAAACTACTCAGCACTTTCTGTCTTCGATCCAAACACAGGCGTCCTCAATACCAGTTCATCCAACGCCGATGGTAAAGACACACATACCTTCACCTTCGACCATATGACTCACGTCATCGGCGACCTGAATACGCAATCATGGAACGACACCACTTACTGGCGCGTTGAACTATACGTCAATGCCTCACTGGGTAACAACGATCGTGTAACCGTTACGATCCCCAATGATTCAATCGACTTCACAATCGGCACACTCCCCGGCATCCCTGAACCAGCCTCACTCTCACTCCTAACCCTCGCTTCACTCGCCCTCATCACCCGCCGTAAGCACTAATCACATATTAGACACAATCAACCCCTAAGCTGCGATCCACCTCGCAGCTTATTTCATGCGTCACCATCCAATAAAACCCTTTATTTTACTTTTAAAACCAAACCTCCAAACAATCAAGCCCTACAATCTCATGACTCGATAATATCACCGGAAGGTGCCCCACATGCTTGATCCGCTTTGGGACCATGTTTGGATAAGCCAGTTCATCGCGTCCATCATTTTCGTCGTGACCACCATCCTTTTGCGCTGGCTATCTATCCGCTGGATCAAAAAGTCGCCCATCCGCTCAACTGAACTTCGGCGCAAGTGGCTTAGTTGGGCTCAGCAAATGACCTACGTCACCGCAGTTCTAGGCCTCATCATCATCTGGGCCACCGAAATCCAAACGCTCGCTTTTTCATTCGTCGCTTTCGCCGTCGCATTCATCATCGCAACAAAAGAACTTGTCCTCTGTCTCATGGGTGGTATGTACAAAGCTTCCACCGGCATCTTCACCGTTGGCGATCGAATTAACGTCAGCAACATGCGTGGCCAAGTTGTCAGTCAAGGTATTCTCTCCACCAAACTACTCGAAGTTGGCCCCGGCGAATCCGCCCATCAATACACTGGCCGCACTCTCACCGTTCCCAATGCACTCTTCCTCTCAAACACCGTCATCAACGAAACCATCACCGGTCACTTCGGCCTCCACTCCTTCATCGTCCCCATTAAATCAAACGACGATTGGCGACAACACGAAGACTGGCTCCTCGAAGCAGCTGAACAAGCATGTAAACCTCACATCGAAGAAGCACGCAGCAACATCGAAAGTTTTACCACATCCCGCTATATCGAAAGTGTCACCGTCAACCCGCGCATCATCCCCACAATCCCAGATGCAGACCACATTGATCTCGTCGTACGCATCCCTGTCCCTGCAGGTTCCGAAGGCCGTCTCCAACGTTTAATCATCCGTAAGTATCTTCAACTCCGCCAACCAAAATCAGAATCACAAACAAGCGAAAATGAAGATGCTTCATAATCCCATGCGGTCCATCCATAACCTGTAATACATCCGCTCACCATCACGCTCTAATTCAAACTGTACTTCCGCTGGGTAAGGCCCAGCCAGCATTTTCTTTACTTGTTGCAACCCCATTTTACTGACATCTTCATCATTAACCCGAACGACCACATCCCCCTTCTGTATACCCGCTTCTTCAGCAACACTACCCATCTTCGTGCTGTAAACCTTAATCACACCATCTTCGCGAAATAGTCTCGTGCCAACGTAATAGTAATTGTGAGGTTTCGTTCCCGACTCACGAGGTTTCAAATACATCATCCCACCCACCATATCGAACGTCACTAAATGCTGTGACAAAATCCCCATGCCAATACGATTCCGATCCGCATTGTTTTCATTCAAAGCAATGTCTTTAAATTGCAACTGACCCAACTGAACACTTGGATATTTCGCATAAGATGAAACTCGCGTGCCACCAACACCGCCCGACATAAACCGATCCGTCATCAATTGTTGCTTTGTACTCGTGCGATAATAATCAATTGCTCGTAGCGCACCATACCCCCTGTCACCAGTATCAATAAACGATAACGATTCACTCTCACTCAAAAGCGATTCTTCAATCCCCACTATCCCACCTTTCATCCACTGCAATCTGAAACCTTCGCCCAATTCCTCAGGCTTAATCTCATCTCGCCCTACAAAACGCAGTTCATTCGCATCGAAATCTAACTGTATACAGTAATGCACCAAGTCAGCCAAACCCAGAATGCCATCAATCTCATCATCAGTAAACGAGTTCAGCAGCGGACAGATCGTGTCATTTGAAATCACCCAATTACCAGTCCGCATTTTCACGCCATTGATCGAAAGACCCGGATGGTTATACCACTGCACTTCATCCGTTCCACCAACACCATATACCTCAGATGTGCGGATCGGTTCCCCCAGCAATTCCTTCCACTTTCCATCAATCAGCGTAACTGAACAGCCTGTATCCACCAGCATTTTCAGGTCATGTCCTTTGATCCGTACTGTAACAAACGCGCTGTTTGTTACATCCATCAAGTCTTCCTGCACCACAACCCCCGGCTGCCTCATCAGTGCATGATCGACATGCCACCAATAATTACAGCCCTGCATCCCACCAACATACACACCCAGCAGTACCACCAGCAAGGCATGCAATACCTTACCTCTAACCATATAATAGAACATACCCGTCACATTCCCTCGGACTACAATAAGGCCTCACACCACTGATGGTCTTATCTAATGTTCATAAACCAAGAAAGAAACACACCGTTCTGATACGCTTAATTTAATCTACAAGTTCTTGGATGACGCAATTTTCTAAGTATTCCACAAATTACTAACTTATCAACCACCCCGCAATTCTTAATACGATGCTCCGCTCCAACGTCTGCACCACGCATCTCAATGCATTTGAACCTATAAATCCCGAATAAAACAAACAACGCGATTAACTTCTTTATATCCGATCCCCTTTAAACATGCTATGCCCAACTCATTTCCCAATTCACTGTCCGCAGCCATCCGTTTGCAACCTTTTACTTTCGCCCATTTTTCACCCGCATCTGTTAATGCTCTTGCGATCCCAATACCACGATAAGCCTCTTTAACATAAAGCCCTTCACCGTACCCAACACCTATTCCGTAGGCATTCACAGAACCTTCTACATAATCCCTGCGAATTGCGACATGAAAAAAACCAACAGCCTTACTATTGATGAGATAGACGAATAGCTGCTGATCTTTTTTCTGCAGAATTTCGATAAACTCTTGGAGAAATGCTTCCCGTGTGGTCAGTTCTGTGTCAGAGCAGGGTGGCCACAAGCTGATCGCCATTTCTATAATTTCATCAAGATGCGCTTCATTTGCAGTGATTGCTTGCCCGATTAGTTCATGCTTTTCTCTCATATTTTTTTATTATCTCGAAACTTTGGTTGATTGGCGATGTGGAATGCGCGCATAAAAACGAACAGTTGCCTCATGCGCTTTTGTGCGCGCTGCTACAAAAACAGCCCATTTCTTAACCAAAACTGATCAAAGCGCGCTGTTTCTAATGATTCTTTGGCCGTTTTGTGTCAAAAGTGGCCATTTCTGAATTGCGGCTAAATCAGGCATAGGCAAATTTGTAACCTGTTTAATTATATTGTTTTACGTCAATTTGTGGAAAACGAAAATGCGTGTTTGTGTGCGCGCTCCGTTTGGTCGTGCGCGCGTTTTGTTTAGCATTCTGCAGGTAAGACGTGCACGAATGAATCACGTTGCAAACAAAAAAAGCGCACACGAAAATATTTTTTCTCGTACAGATGTAATACAAAAAAACGCGATCCTTGAATCGCGTTTCATTGCTTGATTTTTTTGTCTGATTAGAAATTGATGCGTAAACCAGCGGAGAGGCGGTTGGCATCAAGTTCATCGTGGAAGAGTGTTGTGTCAAAAGTAGCTCGAAGCATGAGTTTATCTGAGAGAGCCCAGAGTGAGCCAACGGAGAGATTGACGTAGTTTTCGTCGGTCGCATCGATGAAAGCATCGAATGGTGTTGAGGGGTCGCCGATGAAGGAGACGGATGAGGTGCGATCCTGGTCGATGAACTGGTGTTCGAAAGATGCTGAAATAAATGGCTCTAATACAGAGTTAGAGAGTTCGTATTTGAATGAAGCGAGGGTGCCAATGGATGATGTAAGTGAATCAGAGGATTGTGAATCGACTTTGAGGCCAAGTGCTCCAGCTTCGGTTTCGGTGTAGCCTGCGATATTTGAGTTGGTGTAACGTAGGTATGCGAATGGAGTTAGGATGAGATTCTCGATGGGTGTTTCGGGAATGAGTAGGTTAGCTCCAATTTCGGCAGTGAACTGATTGTTGTGTGTGTTGCCGAAAGCGGTGTCGCCTGAGAAGAGGTTACGTTCGAGTTGATAGTCAGCGTAGGTGTAGCCGAGGGTCGCGTCTATTCGTAGGTTAGGTGCTGCGTAATAGTTTGCGTAGATTTGTGTGTTGAGTGCGTTGGTTTCGGATGAGCCGAGTGAATTTAGATTGTCTGTGGTGACGTATGCATAGCCGATAGCGGCACCGACGCGGAGGTCATCGGTTGCGAGGAAGTCGCCGCCGATAAGGAAATCTGACTGATGCGATTCAAAACCCACTTGATTTGCAGTGGAATTGTGATCAATGTGTGTGAATGATGAAGTGAGAAAGATACCGCCAGAGTGGTTATTGAACCAGTCAAAGACGGGTGATCCGGTGAGGTTGGCGCTTTCTTCAGAGATCATGAGCATGTAGTCGGTTGGCTCTTGATCTGATGCTGCTAACTGTTGATTAGGCTGATTAGAGGTTGGGTTGAAGGCGAAGACCTGGCCTTGTGAAACGTTGTTGAAGCGACTGTGCATTGCGGATGCGTTTGAGGAAGCGAGATTTTGGGATGTTGCTGCGACAGACTGAACATTGTTTTGTTGAAGTGATTGGACAGCTGCTTGCTGTTTTTGTGAGGTAGGAAGGTTGAGGATGTCGGTGACGACGACGTTGAATGCTGCGTTATTTTGAGCAGCGCTGTCGATGGCGGACATGGTTTGTGTCATGCTGCTTGAGGTTGGTGTGATTGTGGGTGATATGCCAGCTTGCTCGGCGATGAGTTTGAGGTAATCGGAGATGTTGTCGGTATCATCGGTGTTGAGGTCGATTTTGAGCATGACGCCGTTGGTTTCGGTGGGGAGGTAGATGTTGTCGAAGGAACCTTCGAGTGATCCTGTGCCGTTGCCGCCCTCACCAGCTTGAATGAATGTGAATTCATCACCGACTGCGAATTGGCCGTGTGGTGAATCGTTATTTGTGGCAAGTGCAGTGACGTCGTTAACGCGGAGCGTGCCGTCGAGGTTCATGACGCTGCCATCGGTGAGTGTGAATAAGCCGCTCTGTGTGTTACTTGTTAGTGAGTTGTCGGCGATGAATTGATCGCTTGGACGCATGATGTCGAAGACGAGTGTGGTTGAATCTTGTAGAGAGAATTCGTTTTTGATGGTGACTTCACTGCCAATATCGTTGAGGATGGAGCCGTTGACGATGATGTTGCCGTTGATAGTTGTTACTTCTGTTTTTAGATCGCCGTTGATGGTGATAGATGATCCTGCATCGGCGATATATACGCCTTGGTAGCCGGCGTCACCGTTGATGACGATGTGTCCGCCGTTGGAAGCGTAGAGTGAGTATGGGTGAAAGCGATCGTTTGCAGGGTCGGTGTCGAGGTTTTCAACGCCCATGACTTGGAGGTTGCCGTTGAAGGTGAGCGTTTCGCCGGTGATGTTGGATTGGATGCCAGCGTAGTTGCTGATCATGATTGTGCCGGGATGGAATGTGCCGGAGCTATCGATGTATCCTGCGGTGACGTTGCCGTGGCCGATGAGTTGGTCGTAACGATCGACGCTCATTTCTTTGTTGAATTCGATGCGTGCATCGGAGGGCGATCCATCGGTGACGGTGCCGGTGGCGATGAGGTTGCCGCCCATCATGTGTATGGTGAGCCATTGACCGGGATCGTATGAAGTCGATGTGCCTTGGTCGTAGTGGTATTTATTGATGTTCGCGGCTTGAATGGTGCTGTTGCCGAGGTCGATGATGCCGTTGGCGTAGCATTCGAAGTTGCCTGTGGTGATGATTTTTGCGCCGTCACGTATTAATGCTGGCATACTTGGGTCAAATGTATCGAAGACTGTTGCGTCTGCTTTGTTGGTGACGTTTTTGCCGATGATGACACCTTCGTCGCCTGCTTGAATTGTGCCTTTATTCAAGTCTAAACTGAATACTTTGGATTCAATCTTGATGCCCTTGTCGGCTTGAAGAACGACGGTGTTTTGGTTTTCAGTGTAGAGGATACATTCGACGTTGTTGTCGTTTGTTGTATTGCGGTCGATTTGTAACGTGCCGGTTCTGATGTAGCCGTCGTTGCCGTTAAGGGGGTTGATGAGGATGGATGTTTCTTGTACTTGATCGTCGAAGTGTATTGTGCCGTTGGAGATGTTTGTTGAATCGTTGTCATCGTCGACGATGATTGAGCCGCCGTTGCTGATGTCGATGTCAGAAAATTTGTTGCCAGCTGAGAAGTTGATATTGCCTGCAGTGACAGTGCTCTGGACATCGAAAACAAGAATTTTGCATTGGAAATTGATGTCGTTGTTGACGTTTAGGGCACTGCCGTTGTTGACGGATAATCTTGTGTCGGCAAAAGTGTTGCCAGGAGCATCGGAGAAGTTGAGGTTGCCGCCGATATCTATGGTGGAGTTTGTGTTGTTGAGGAATATGCCGTTCATGCTGCCGTCGGTTGCTTGAATGCTAAAGTCGTTGATAGTTGTGAGAGTGTTGCCGTTGATGACTCTGAAGTAGTCATTCATTTGACCGGTGATGCTAATGGAGTTGACGGTGGGGATGAAGTTGTCGAGAACGATGTTTTCGTTAGATGCGTTGTTGATGAAGACGTTATAGGTTGCAGATGAAGAGTTGTTTGGGGTGATGTGTGTGGTTGCGCCGCCGGCAGTGGGGACGACGTCCCAGTTGTCTGCGTCTACCCATGCGTTTCTGAACATCATGGAGTTGGCTGTAAAGGTTGCATCGTATTCGGTGGGGGTTGCGTTTGTGATGGATGGTGTTAGCCAAAGCATAGAGGAAGCAGCGATGGTTGCGAGTGCGGCTGTGGATATACGGATAGATTTTGGACTGAATGACATGGTCGTGCCTCCGGAAACAGTACAAGAGCGGTGTTGTATGGAATTTTTCGGGGCACGGTATGTGTGTCCCAATGACAGGCTAATGTGAGTATCGATCGAGTAGGAGAATTACTTAAACATAGTTTGAAATGGGCGATTAAAAAACGCGATCCGAAGATCGCGTCTTTTGAAAAACACTTTGTATTGTTTGGAAACTTAGAGCTTCCAGAGGCTGGTGCCCCAGCTGAGCCCGCCGCCTTGAGCGACGAAGATGACGTAGTCGCCATCGCCGATCTTTTTCTGGTCCATGAGTTCATGGAGACAGAGTCCTACGGTGCCAGCAGAGCTGTTGCCAAAGCGGTCGATGTTGACGTAGACCTTGTCGATTGGGAAGCCAAGCTTTTTCCATGCTGTTTGTAGCATGCGAAGGTTTGACTGGTGAGGAATGACCATTGCGATGTCGTCTGAGGTTAGGCCTGCAGAGTTCATTGCGTCTTCAACACAATCAGCGAGGGCGTTAACAGCGAATTTGTAGACTGCTTTGCCGTTCATCTGAATGGTGTTGTATTCACCGCTGAAAGCTTCTTTTTCTGATTCAGGGATGTCGGCGTCAGTACGAGGGACGTAGAGAACTTCGCCACGTTCGCCATCGGACCACATACCTTGATAGAGGCAACCGACTTCTTCATCGTCGTTTGCACTGAGTACTGCAGCACCAGCAGCGTCTCCGAAGAGTACACAGGTGCGGCGGTCTTTCCAGTCGGTGATTTTGCTCAACGCGTCGGCACCACACACAGCGATGTTCTTGTAGTGACCGGATTCGATCATGCAAGAAGCGGTGTTGAGTGCAGCGACAAAGCCGGTACAAGCAATGTTCAGGTCATAAGCTCCACATGGAATAGCACCGAGCTTTTTGACAACGGTTGCTGCCATGGCAGGGCAGATCACGTCTTGAGTCATAGAAGCAACGATGACCATGTCGAGGTCATTAGGGGAGATATTTGCATTCTCACAGGCTTGCTTGATAGCGCCAGCAGCGAGATCGCTTGTATCTTCACCATCAGAGATGATGTAGCGAGTCTTGATGCCGGTACGTTGTGTGATCCACTCGTCACTGGTGTCGACCATTTTTGAGAGGTCGGCATTGGTGAGCGTTTTGTTGGGGATACACATGCCGGTGCCGGTGATTTTGACTCCGGCAGGACGCGAGAGACTGCGTCTTGTTCCTTGCATTAGGCTGATTCCTCTGCGACAGCTTCGGAATTTGCGAACGCCTCCACGATGGCGTCATTTACATGATGTTCCGCATACGAGATCGCTTTGTTGATCGCGTTTTTGATCGTTCTTGCCTGGCTGGATCCATGGCAGATCATGCAAATGCTGTTCGCTCCGAGCAGTGGCGCGCCACCATACTCATGATAATCGTGCTTTTTCCAGACCCTTTTGGCTACAGGTTCAAACTGCATGGCAAGCTCGGGGTCTTCATCGAAGATTTCGTGAGCGATGATCTCAAAGATACCCTTTGAGAGGCCTTCAGAAAGTTTCAGCACGACATTGCCGGTGAAACCTTCACACACGACGACATCCGCCATCCCCTTGAAGAGAGAACGGCCTTCACAATACCCTACATAGTTGATTGTTGGGTCGTTCTTAATGATCTCGTTGGTTTCTTTAACAAGGGTGTTGCCCTTGTTTTCTTCGCCACCGATGGACAGTAGCGCGACACGAGGCTGCTCTACGTCGAGGACTTCTCGAGAGTAGATGGCAGCCATTTTGGCGTACTGATAAAGGTGTGAAGGCCTAGGTTCAGGATTAGCACCGACATCGCAAAGGACGACGGGGCCGTGGAACGTAGGCAGAATGATCGCGATGCCCGGGCGGTGTACGCCAGGGAGTCGTCGGATAGACATCTGTGCTGCAGCGACGCATGCACCGGTGTTACCAGCGGAGATGACGACATCTACCTTTTTGTCGCCGGCTCGGTTGCCAGCCATTTTGCCCATGACGACTAGACTGGAGTCAGTCTTTTCACGGATGGCTTGGACAGGCGATTCACCCATATCGATAGTTTGGGTGGTGCCGACGATTTCAAGTAGCTGTTTGCTTTGATCGTCAATTGCACGTTCGGCAATTGCTTCACGGATAAGCTCCTCGTCACCGATGAGAACAAGTTTGTCCTGCGGTGAGAGTAGTTCAATCGCGTCTAGGCAACCAGCAATGATCGCATCAGGAGCGTTATCGCCCCCCATGACGTCTACTGCAATGCGCACGGGATTAGTCTTCCTTGCTGTTTAGTTCAAGTTTCAGGCCTGGACGCACGTAACCGCAATCATTACAAGCAGCGTGTGGGAGCTTGACACTGCCACAGTTAGGGCAGCTTACGGAGACGCGAGCCTTGATAGCGTCGTGGCTACGACGGATGCGGCCTCGGGTACGACTTTGTCTCTGTTGTGGAACCATGGTTCTACTTTCCAATACTACAGTTCAACTGAATAAAAATCAGGACCAAAATTGTCTGAAAGCGTGGTCATACCACAATGCTTCCAGAGTGGTGGTCTGGAAACCGCAAAGGGTAGCTTTCAGGGGGGGGTACGTCAACCTGTGCCCTAACGGGGGCCTGACATGCGGAGGGTGAGAAAATGAGAAAAAGAGTGGGTTTTAGGGTTGGGTGACGCGGTTATGCGTGTTTGAGGGCTGTGAGTGAGGATTTGAGGGAAAAATGAGGTATTTTGTGACAAATATGCCACGTTGGGGGAAGGGTAATCATACACAATCTAAATAAGAAATGCATGTATTGGGTGTGGAATGTGGGGGAAGTTATGGGGAAGCGGTGACAGATTGTTGTGAGAGGTTGGCATGCTGGAGGTAGAAGTGGAGGATCTGGTCGATTTTGTGTGGCCAGAGGAAGTGGTCGAGAATACGTTGGCGACCGGCGAGGCCGAGTTGTTCTTTGAGGTGTGGTTCGTTGTAGAGTTTGGTGATGGCATCGGTGAGAGCAGAGATGAGGTCTTGCTGTGAAGTGACGGGGAGAAGGAAGCCTGTGTCGGGAGTGACGTAGTCGGTGGGGCCGCCCCAGTTGGCGACGATGGTGGGGAGAGCCATGCACATGGCTTCGAGGACGACGGCGCCGCCACATTCATAAATGGAAGGAAGGAGGAGTGCATCGGCGTTCTGCATGAGTGTATGGCATTGATGCTGGGGGACGAAGCCGTGGAATGTGACTTTGTTGTTGAGGTTGAGTTTTTCGGTGAGTGATTGAAGGGCAGGGCGTTCGGGGCCGTTGCCGATGATGTGGAGATGGGCTTGGATGTTTGAGGGGAGTTGATCGATTGCGTGGATGGCTGCTTGAAGGTTTTTGAATGGAACGAGACGCCCGAGGCAGATGAGGTTGAGTGTGTCTGTTGGTGGGCGGTTGTTCCAATTAATGGGCGGCCAATGATCGGGGTTGACTGCATTCTCGTGAAGATGAATGACATGTTGAGTTTTGGGTACGGGGAGTGCATCGTGTGTACGTTGATTAGAGACGAGAAGTAGTGAGGCGCGACGCTTGCCGGGGACGAGGATGTTTGTGAGGTATGAGAAGCGGCGAGCGATGTTGATGAAATGTTGAACGTTTTTATTTTGCTGTTTGAATGCAGAAGGATAGGACATGTTGCCGTTCATTGGCCCGATGATGACGGGGGCGCCGAGTGAGTGAATCATGGATGGCTGACGCGGTGAGACGGGCATGGGTTGATGAACGATGTTTATGTTGTGCTTTTTGACAAGACGTTTGGCAATGCGCTTTTGCATGCGTTGAGTGAGTAGATTGGTGAGCATGGAGAAGGTGAAGTCGTGGATGCGTTTGGGAAGATGTTTGCCTGTGTTATATAGGATACGGTGAAGGGATGTATCGGGGATGTAGGTGATAAGGTGTTGATGGTCAGGGAAGCATTCAGTGAGCTCATCTCGGCAGCGATCGTGAACGAGTAAGTGAACATCAAGGTTGCGACTGAGGAGATGATCGAAGTAGTGCAGCGGCAGGATAGACTCACCGCCGAAGCGGGCGGACGCGTTGTCGGCAACAATGAGTATTTTGAGTTTGTCGTAGGGTAAAGTTGTGGGTTGTTCTGTTTGCTGTAGTGTGGTCATGCCCGTCCCCTGTCGATTGGTTATTGAGATGGTAACGGATGAGTGGTGCAGGGGGAAGGGTTAATTATGTGTGAACGCAGGATAAGTGTGATGAGTGATAATGTGCTATGAAAATAGGGATTAAATGAGTCTATTTGTGTAGAAGTTCTGCGGCTGTTTGCGGTTTTTGTTCGAGGTCGATGGCTGGTGGTTCGTATTCTGGCTCGCGGATAGAGGCGATCATGGCGCGGACCTTTTCGTTTGGTCCAGCAGTGAATGGTGCGAGTGAGAGTGTGAGCGTGAAGTTGATGACCATGCCGATGACACCGATGCCTTGGGGGCCGATGCCGAAACACCAATGTGGCATCTTGAAGTAAACAGCGGCGATGATGTAGAAAGCTGTGAATGCGACACCTGCGATCATTCCGGTGACGGCGGCGGTTGTGCCGACACGTTTTGAGAAGATTCCGAGAACGATTGCAGGGAAAAATGAAGCGGCAGCGAGGCCGAAGGCGAACGCGACGACTTGTGAGACGAAGCCGGGTGGGTAGATGCCGAAGAGGCCGGCGATGATGACGGCGAAGCCGATGGTAATGCGGCCGACAGTGAGGCGTGAAGCTTCGGATGCATTGTTGTTGATGATGCGGAAGTAGAGGTCGTGTGCGACGGCTGATGAGATGACGAGGAGTAGGCCTGATGCGGTTGAGAGTGCTGCAGCGAGTGCGCCGGCTGCGATGAATGCGATGATCCAGTTTGAGAGTTCAGCCATTTCAGGTGTTGCGAGTACGATGATATCTCGGTCGGGGCCAGAAAGTTTTTTGGCAGTGAGGATAGCGCGAGCGTCTGTGCCTTGTTGGCCGTTGGTGTCGAGCCAGAGTTGATGGTTTGCTCGAAGTGTGCCAAGTTCAGCAGCGATTGAACCAGAACCTGTTCTGAAGATTTCATTGTCTTCACGGCCTGAGTAGATGAGTCGATTGTCGTTATTGCCATCGAAGAAAGCAATGAGGCCTGTGCGTTCCCAATTGAAGAACCAATGGGGGAGTTCGGAGAGTACGTCGCCTGTGGCTTTGTTAATGATGTAGAGTTTTTGGCCTGTATTTGTAGTAAAAGATGCGAATTCAGGTGCGAATGAACCATTGGTGCCGTGATCAATTGCGATACGAGGTATGCCGTCGGAATGGGTGACGAGTTTTAGCGTTTGGTTTTGATCGGTGGTGATACCTTGGGTTGGAACGGGGACGGAGTATGTGCGGCCATTGAGTGTGGTGAGCATGTAGTAACGTGCGAAAGCGGCGGAGGATGGGGCGGTGAGGTAAAGGGTTGCAATGAAGAGAAGCGCCCAGAATGCGGACCAGCGTGCAGCTTTAACATTTTTAACTGTGTAGAAACGAACGATGACATGAGGAAGTCCTGCGGTGCCGACCATGAGGGCGAGGGTGACGCAGAACATGTTGAGAAGTTTGTTGAAACCGCCACCTGATTCACCGGAGGCTGCGGTGTATGAGCCGAAGCCGAGATCGTTGCCGATGTCGTTGAGTTTGTCGAGTAGATAAGCGGAAGATTGTGTTGCTTCGTCGGTGATGGTTGAGCCGAGGCCTAACTGTGGGATAGGGTTGCCTGTGAGTTTGATGGAGATTGCGATTGCTGGGATGAGGAAGGCGGTGATGAGAATCCAGAATTGAGCGACTTGAGTCCAGGTGATGCCTTTCATGCCGCCGAGGGTTGCGTAGATGAAGACGATGACCATACCGATGATGACGCCGTAAGTGACGGGAACCTCGAGAAAACGTGAGAAAACGATGCCGACGCCACGCATTTGGCCTGCGACGTATGTGAATGAAACGAAGATGGCGCAGAGAACAGCGACGAGACGAGCGAAGTCGGAAGAGAAGCGATCGCCAATGAAATCGGGTACGGTGAAGTGGCCGAATTTGCGGAGATATGGTGCAAGTAAAAGGGCGAGAAGGACGTAGCCACCGGTCCAGCCCATGAGGTATTGACCGCCTGCGTAGCCCATGGTTGCGATGAGACCAGCCATGCCGATGAATGATGCGGCAGACATCCAGTCAGCGGCGGTGGCCATGCCGTTGGCGGAAGCAGGGATGCCACGACCGGCGACGTAAAAGCCTTTGGTGTCTTTGACACGTGAACGGTATGCGATAAAGAGATAGAGTGAGAAGGTAATGCCAACGAAGATGTAGGTCCATGTCATGACACTCATGCTGCACCTCCATCTTTGTTTGATGATTGTTTGTGAAGTTCGTCTAACTCGCGTTTATGGAGGTTGTCGAGTTTGTTCATCATGAGTGCGTAGATGAGTATGAGGAGGACGAAGGTGATGATGGCACCTTGTTGAGCGAACCAGAAACCGAGTGGGTAGCCAGTGCCGGGGATGTTGAATTGGTTGAGCCAATCAGCGAAGAGTATGCCGCAACCGAGGCCAGCTAACCCCCAAATGAACAAGAGGATACCCATGACGCGAATGTTGCGTTCCCAGTATTTCTGGATGGATTTTGCGATGGTTGGATTAGAGTAATCTATCTTACGCTTAGGTGGTGTTGAGTCTTCTTGGGGCGATTGTTGATGTGACATGCTGGCAAAGCTCCAGTGTGTATGCAATTAAACAAACGAATATTTCGTGTGAAATAATCAAACGTTATGAAGATTCGAGTTGTGATTTAATGATGGTTAATGAATACGCAACAAATATGAATCGGTCACATACATTGGAGATTTGTATTGGATATTGGCATCGTAAGTTATGAGATGCTAAGGACACAAACCTCTTTTTATATAGAGGTTTTTGTGTTTTATGATGAATGTGATCAATGACTGATGTTGACGATCAGTAGATGGATGCGTCTTAATATGAGAAGAAGTTTGGGAGTTTAGAAGGGCCACATGTATTGGTGTATGCCGTAGACGAGGGCGCCGCCGAAGAAGCCTGTGACAGATACGAGAATAGCACCGATAAAGAGAAGGAGACGGAAGCCTGAACGGCATTTACATGATGATTTATTGGTACGTAATTCGAGAAAAGCGAGTGTGATGAATGCCCATACGGTTGTGGCGATGCCGAGGATACGGTGTGTGTCGAGTATCCAATCTTTGGCTGGAGAGATGGCCATGTAGATGGCGTCGAGGAGGCCGAGCGACATGGCGAGGAGGGCAGAGAAAGCGCCGCACCAAAGTGTGAAACGAACGATGGATTTGAGTGATTGTTGTTTGGTGATGATGAGTAAGAATTCAGCGAAGGCAGCAATGAGTAAGAGTGCGATTGGGAAGTGAGTTGATGGTGGGTGGAATTGACCAAGAAATTTGATAAAAATTTTTATGAATGGTTGAGGGGGGGGGGCGATTGTTGGTGAGGATGATTGGATTGGTGTTTCGTGTGAATGTGTTTGGGTTTTAGGGGTATTTATTGCTATTGCGCCGTTTTCAATCCACTGTTTGACGATCTGTTTTTGCTGTGGATTGAGGGGAATTGTGTCGGGCTCATCGGCTGGGGGCATTTCATTGTTGACGATGACTTCCCAGATGTATGACTGATCAGGTTGGTTGGGGGTGATGTAAGCAGGGTCTTCACGCAGATGTTGGAAGTTAAGGATGAAATCAAAACCGCCGCCTGGATCTTCGAGAGTTGAGTTATGGCATTCTGCACAGTGAACTCGGAAGATTTCGTGTACTTGCTGAGCGAGTAGTTGGTTGTCGATTACTCTGGGTTGAGTTGGGGATTGGGATTGAGCGAAGAGCAGGTTTGTTGGTGCAATGAGTGTTATAAAAATGAATGGGACGAGATATCTCATTGAAGATTTCATTGGCTGGGGTATTTATTTGTCGGTGAATAAAAAAGGCTCATGGTTATGGTACGCATGAGCTATTGCTTTTTCATTAGTAAAGAATTATTTAGTCCTCTTTGTATGCTTTGTGCCCTGCACGTTGGGCGGTTTTTACATCGGTAAGATATTGAGCGGCTTGTTTTTTGTTGCCAGCGAGAAGCGCGTTTTCAGCTTGAGCGAGACCGATGATTGCGTCGTTCAATTTGATGCGGTAATCGTTGATGAGTTTTGGTTGTTCTGCTGGTGAGGCATCTTCGATTGCGTGGACGTGCATGTATTCTGATTTGGCGATGATGGCATGAGGTATCATTTGTTGAATGAGGTCAGCGGATTGCTGCTCTTTACCTTCTTCACGCATGCTTTTGCCTAGAGCACGGATGAGTGTTTGCATCTCTTCCATGGCATGTTCGAGTTTTTCATCGCCGTGAGCTTCAGGTTTTTCAGCTGCGAATGAAGCAGCGGACCACATACTGATAGTGAGGCAGATGGTGAATGCGATGAGACCAAGGCGTCGGCGCATGATGTTAACAGGCATAACATATCTCCAGATTTTGTAAAATAGTTCTCGTTTCCGCCTGTATGTTGCCTTGGTTTTGAGGATGCGTCAAGAGTTCTTTTACTCTGAATATACTAAGGAAAAAGCACAATCGTGAAGATTGTGCTTTGTGGTTGCTTTAGTATGTGGGCAGGTGTTATTTAATTTTGATTTCTTTACCGCCTTGTTCTGCGGATTTGTAGATAGCGTCGAGCATTTGCTGGACCATGAGTCCGTCCTCGATTGGAGCGACGGGTTTGATGCCGTAGTTAATGTGATCGACAAAGTTTCTAATCTTAAGATAGAAGTTTTCGACGAAATCGGATGCGGGGAGGTAGCCTGGTTCGGAGTTGACCATGTAGCCGTTTTCATCTTTGAAGATTTTAGAGTCGTTCCATGTGCAGCCGCCTTTGGTGCCCATGAGTTGGAAGTCGATACGGTTTTCAGGGATGTGAGCAGCGAATGAAGATTCGATTTGGATAACAGCTCCATTATCGAAGCGAATGTGACCAACAGCGAGATCTTCAACGTTGTAGGTTTTGTAGTCCCAGCCTTTCCAATGCGACTCGATTTGATCGGAAGGCTTGTCGCCGAGATAGGTCCATGTCATGCCCATTGCTGAGACCGGTTTGGGTGAACCCATGGCATAGTGGCACATCTCAAGTGAGTGAACGCCGATATCGATCATTGGGCCGCCACCTTGAAGTTCTTTTCGGCCAAAGACGCCCCAGTTTGGGATGCCGCGACGACGTAGTGCCCAAACCTTGCCAAAGAGGACGTCGCCGAGGACACCTGAATCGACCTGTTTTTTGATGAACTGGGTTTTAGGATCGAAACGCCACTGATAGCCAACGATGAGTTTCTTGTTGGCTTTCTTTGCAGCTTCTATCATGCGTTTACCTTCACGGGCATTCATGGCCATGGGTTTTTCAACCATGACGTGAGCACCAGCTTTTGAGGCAGCGATGGAAGCGGGGCAGTGGAGGCCGTTTGGTGTGCAGACGAAGACGACATCAGGCTGAGCTTCACGGAGCATCTGTTTGTAGTCTGTAAATAGAGCGTCGTTTCCGATTTCGTGTTCTTCAGCACGTTTGAGCATTGTTTCCATACTGATATCAGAAAGCGCGACGACATCGAGTTCGTCGATGCGTTTGATACAGCCAAGGTATGTGTTTGCAATACCACCCGAACCAATGAAAGCTGTGCGTAGTTGTTTGGTTTTCTTCGCACCCATGCTATCGCTCCTGTTGCTGAAACGAGCCTAATTAAGGTGTTCAGCGAGTCAATCATACAAGCGTAAAAACGATGATCGCGCATTATCGTGAATGTCAGGGGTAACGCAATGAGAATGTTAGAAAAAGGGTGATATTTGCGAGAAAAGATTGCGATGGAAATGTTGTAAAATGTAAGAATGGGGGGTTTTTACATTCACGAAAAGGCGTGATGTGTGTATGATGGTGTGTGCGGGTGGAAGACCAAGAACAGAAAGACATTCCGGGCGAGTGATCGTATGAGTGAAACAGAGCAACAGCAGCCAGCTAATGCGGGCGGTCAAAAAGCGTCGGCACCGGTACATCCGCTGGCAGCGTTGCGTGCGGATCTTGCTGAATTTGGCACGATAACACTGTCACATATGGGTAAAAAAAAGTCGGTATCTGAGAGGTACATGCCTTTTCTTATCTCGTTGGCGATTCATATTGGGCTGGTGATCTCAGCAATTTTTGCAGTTTGGACGACGATCGTGGTGGTATCAGACCAGCAAACGGT
The DNA here is from genome assembly GCA_016350165.1 of Planctomycetota bacterium. Taxonomy (GTDB): domain Bacteria; phylum Planctomycetota; class Phycisphaerae; order Phycisphaerales; family Phycisphaeraceae; genus Poriferisphaera. The sequence continues at coordinate 3,953,577 of CP066225.1, forward strand.
CGTGCCTGAGATACAGTTGGGAGAGACGCCGGGCAAGCCGCTGAAAAAATCGCGTGATCTGAAACTTGAAGCACAATCACTTACAAGTAAGCGAACGATTACTGAGATTGAGGTTGCTCAATCGACGCTATCGCCTCAGCCGATTACAGATATGCCAATGATTGGTGTGTCAGGTGGGATGAGCAAGGTCAATCCTTTTGCTGCAGACCTTGCAGGTGGTTCGGAATTTCGAACATCGTTCTTTGGCTCATCGGGCAATGCTCGCACGATTGTTTTTGTCGTGGACGCATCAGGCTCATTGATTGATACGTTGCCGATTGTTTTGAGGGAGCTGCAGAAATCGATTCGGAAACTATCGGATCGACAGAATTTTACTGTTGTGTTCTTTCAAGGAACTAATGCGTTTGAGGTGCCGCCCCGAGGGTTGAAACAGGGGACAGCAAAGCACAAGCAAGCAGTGATCGAATGGATTGATCCGGATGCTCATAACGTTGTACCTGGGCAGCAAACCAACCCGCTGCGTGCGATCAATATAGCGTTGAAGTATAACCCTGATCTTGTGTTCTTATTGTCAGATAATATCACAGGGCAAGGTCAGTTTGAAGTAAATCAGAAACAATTGATCCGTGAAATCGTACGAGCGAATCACGCAGGAACCAAGATTAATACGATTCAATTCCTGTATCCAGATCCGCTTGAAACAGAAATTCGACCCGGAACGATGAAGCTGATTGCTGAGCAAACGGGAGGACGTTTTCTGTTTGTAAAGGAAGACGATATTTAGTGATATAAGTGCCAAGAAATCAGGTGTTTGTAGTCATTGTCTTTCTTGGATAATTGGGCAAAAAACTTTACAATAAATCGAGATCATGGGAAATAAACATAATCACAGCTTGTATAGGAAGAACTATATGCGACAGAGTGTCGTTGTAGCTTTTGGATTGCTGCTGTTGTTGTCGCCAGCAACACAAGTTTTCGCGCAAGAAGAAGGCGGAAGTGTGTCATGGTTCTCGCAGTTCCTGTGGGCAGATGACTTTCTTGGGGTTGTGATCATTTGGGCGTTGCTTGCAATGTCTGCATTTTCAATAGGTTTTTCAACGAATCTATTGATCCAGTATCGCCGTAAGAAAGTGATGCCTGAAGAAGTGCTCAAACGTATTGAAGTGCAATTGGGCAATCGACAATACAGAGCTGCGATCACTGAAGCTGATAACAATAACTCTTACCTAAGTAAGATCGTAGCCGCTGCGTTGCACGAAGCACCGAATGGTTTCGCTGCAATGGAAAGGGCGATCGAAGAAACATCCGACAACGAAACGGTAAAGATTTTAAGACCACTTGAGTATCTAAATGTACTCGGCAATATCGCACCTATGATCGGTTTGTTCGGTACTGTCTACGGTATGATTCGAGCATTCCAGCAGTTAGTTGTTTCAGGTGGTAATGCAGATCCTTCAGAATTGGCTGCAGGTATTTCAACAGCATTGATCACAACATTCTGGGGCTTGGTAGTTGCTGTTCCAGCACTGGCAAGCTATGCACTGATTAGAAATAAAGTGGATACGTTTGCATCTGAAGCAATCTTGGCAGTAGAAAGCCTGATTGCTCCATTTAAGCCAACACCTTTAGCTGCTCAACAAGCAAGGGCCGCTCAGATGCAGCAACAACAAGCTGCACAGACGCAAGCTCAAGCACAAATGCAGTCACAAGTGGATGCAGGGCAAGTAGCTCAACAGCAGCAGCAAGTTCAACCTGTTGCAATGCAGCCGAATCCTCAAATGCAGCAACAGCAGCCTGTTAATCCCCAACCTGTACAACCAACTCAACCTATGCCCGCAAATCCCCAGCCGGTCATGCCGCAACCACAGGCAATGCCTCAACAGCAACCAATGCAACCCAATCCTCAGGCCCAACCAAATCCAATGATGGATGCGACACAGCAGTTGAGTGATGCAGCCAATCAGCAGCCTGATGTTTCGCATCGCATGGCTTCCTCGCCTTTACTCTCTGCTGCCGCTCAGCATCAGCAGCAATTACAGCAGCGTAAAGACAAGCCGTAATTAGGGTTGTTAATTCTGGAAATAAGTACTAATCGACGGATAGTATGAAGTCATTTATTCACAAATCTGGACCTGCAACACCAAGCATGAACTTGACTCCGCTGATCGACATTGTCTTTCTGTTGGTTGTATTTTTTATGTTGGCGTCGACGATGGTTACACGTCAAGCAATTGAGATGACTGTCCCTAAGTTGGATAATCCAGAGACTCATGATCTTAGTGAAGAAAACAGAATTGTGGTTAATATCGCGCCGAAGAGTGGAAAACGCGATAAAAACAGTCCGTTGGAATTTGAAGGCAAACCTGCATTTGTACAAATCGGTGCTTACGGTATTTTTAAACTTGATGACCATGAAGGAATCACTGCAGCATTAAAAGATGTTTATACGAAAAACCCTTCAATTAAAGTGTCTTTACGTGCAGATGCCGCGGTTTATTACGATCACATAGAACCAATTATGTCGGATATTACCAAGGCAGGAATCAGCACTGTAAATATGGTGGCGTATCTTCCAACCGATGCAGGTAAACCATAAGAGGAATGTTTTTGCAACGTGAGTGAGCCAACAGAGCCAACTTCAAATCCACAAGCATTATCGACGATGCCGCCAGTCGCGATCGATAAAGTTGCGCATAAGTCTGTACGTAAAAGACGTGCGTTGCCGCCTGCAAAGATGCAATTGCAGATTACGCCGTTGATTGATGTGATTTTTCAGTTGCTGATTTACTTTATGGTTACAGCAACATTTGTTGTTGGCGAGGGTTCATTGACTGCAAACTTGCCTCATGGCGGCGAGCAGGCGACATCAAAAGCAATGCACCCTGAGCAACCTTTGAATATCGTGCTGAAGCCAGTGGGGTATTCAGATGTGAGCATTCATATTGCAACCTACAAAGTTACTGATTCATTTGTGGATCTGCAGCTGCATTTGGAAACATTGCAGTACGCACCTGATTTAGGGCGTCGAGGTTTTTACAAACCTGATAACCCGGTAATCATCAAGCCACAAGGTGAAGTGCGTTGGCAACATGTTCTCAATGCATTCAATGCAGCAATCGCTAAGGGATACACAAACGTTTCATTTGCTAAGAATCAAAAACCCTAAATTTAGATTCAGTGCACTTAATTTCAGGGTGGGTGGATTGGATGAAAATGATGAAGAAAAATCGAGCATTGATTGATTGGTATCGCAAACATGGAAATAAAGTTTGTGCAATGGTGCTTGGTCTGTCGTTGGTTGGTGGGGTAGGGCAACTTCATGCGCAAGAAGTGAATCTTTCAGCAGATATTTCGTCTCTGATTGCTGAAACAGAAATTACAAAGTCTCAAATTGAACAATATCTTCAGCAGCAAGGTGATTATCATTTACTATATGTGATTGATGCCAAGCCAATGGATCGACTTGTTGTCGCTGAGCGTCAACTAATCATAACACAACTGCAATTCCAAGATTTTCTCGCACGAGCACGACAAGCTGCAACGTCTAATGTGCAGCTTGCAAATCAGCTTCAATCACAGGCAATTACAAAATTTCAATCTGTCATTCAGCAGTACGAACGACTCATTGATCGGTTCAAAAACTCACCTCGCTTACCAATTTGGCAAACCAATTTAGCAGAGTTTTATTTGCAGCAACAATTGCAATTAGTCAATAGCTTTGCTGCCGAGGCGTATTGTTTCGGCGTCGCTTCCAAACAACAAGAAGATGCCTACTCAGAATCAGTGCAAAAAGCTTTTATACTTTTAGCCAATGCTGATCGTACGTTATACAAGCTTCAAACTACACTACCGCGATCAAAAAATTACAGTGAACTAAATACACAAGGCTTACCTGCTCTGCTATTCGATGAGTATAACGCGAAACGTACTCCTTATTATTTAGCTGTTGCTGCAATTTATGTTGCTACTCTCCCAGATAATGATCCATATTTTGCCAGTGATTACGATAAGACAAATGCAACTACGATAAGAGCTGAGACGCCTGAAAAAGAACGCGTGCGTTTGCTCAATTTAGCACTAGGTAAACTCGAACCTTATGTGACAGATCAAGGTGATTTAGCTGGGATACGCTTCCCTGCTATCCTCCACGCTTCACACGCGTTGCTTCTACAAGAGCAGTACGATGCAGTTATTAAATTACTACAACCGCTACAATCATCCACACGTCAGGATTTGACGGTATTCACTTCTTACTTATTACGTGCTCACGCAGTCGCGATGAACGCTGATGTAAGTATTGCTTCTGGAGAACTGAGGCAATTATTAACGCAACATCCATTTCCGAAGCAATCTTTAGCTTTGCGTATGCTTGTTACCGATGTGATGTTCCGTGTGCAAGAAAAGAAGTCCAGGCAATACGAAAAGCATGAGCGTGATAAAGCAATTAATACTGCATTTGAAGCATATTATGATCTGCTCAATGATAAGAGTCTCTCCGAATCAGATCAAAAACAGATTCGTTACTTTATCGCTCAGCGTTTCGAACGGCTTATGGAGCTTGTCCCCAACATCGATGCACTTCCAGCTGAAGTACGTATCACGATTTCAGATTATGCATTACAGCACGCTCAACAAATAGTCGCAACAGGGGCTGATCCAAAGGTAAATAAAGAACTCGCTCGATATTTGAATATGGTCAGTGAGTTAGCCACGTCATTGGATGAATTGAATGTTGATCGTGGTATTCGTGCAAGATCGCTTTACAATGCAGCGGTCGCGATTTACTTACCTGATCCAGATACACTTGAAGTGCAGCAGCAAATTGCGAACAAGCTGACTGACGTTGCGCGTAAGTATCCTCAACAACCAGTATCGCTAAAAGCTATAACGTTTGCTTCGCAGCGTCTTCAATTATTGCATCAACAGTATCCTAAGCTGGATCGTATGATTGCAGATTACAGTGCGGCTGCTGAAGTATTGTTTCGCAATTTCTCCGTCTCACCTGCAGCAGATAATCAGCGTGTTTATTACGCATTCCACTTGCTTCAAACCCATGGCAAGTACGAGCAGGCAGCTTCACACTATAAACTTGTACCATTTGATCACGTGCAATACTTCGATGCGCAGCGAGAACTACTTTTCTGTCTGGATGCTCAAATCGAAGAGGCCGATGAGGAGAGCCAGACTGCTTTAATCAGGGAACTAGATGTTCATGCAAAACGAATTCTTCGTGAAGTAGATACAGAATTAAATCAGGCTCAGTCAACTCAACGTCAAGCCGATCGCATAGACAAAGCAAAGCTTGCTCAGGCGACAGCCCATTTACTTTTCGCCGTTAATGCTGAAAGGCAAGGTAAACATGGAACTGCTCTGGAGATGATTGATCAGACCGTAGATTTCAATGAGTTTCCACAACTCATGCCGCGTGTATTACAAGTACGAATCGGCGCACTCATTGGCGAAAATCGTTTTGCAGACGCGGCTGAGTTGGCAAACACTTTTATGCAATCCAATCCTAGTATCGCTGCCCCAACCATTGAACGCTTACTGTTAGAGCTTGATGCTGAATTTAAACAGATACTTAAATTCTTTAGCGATGCAAAAGCTTCAGCCACACTCAAGCAAAAATCGAAAGCAGTGCTGACATTGGTGCAAGCGATGAAGAACGCTAATCAGCAAGGGCATATTAAACCAACGCTCGACGAATCATATTTCGTTTCATTGGATATGATCGCTGCACGGGCCTGCATGATTACGGATGATCCAGCCAAAGCGATCTCTATCCTTGAAACAAGATTAGATCAATACGGCGACATTCTCGAACTTATCGTTTTATACGCTGAAGCTAACTTCATTCTCGACACTAAAGAATCATATAAGAAGTCACGTGACTCATATCAGCTGGTCATCAGTGCGTATCCAAGTAAGCCATACCCCGCCATCTACTATCAAGCGTGGCTGCGTTATTTGCAAACATGCGATCGGCTGCAAACCGAAATAGAAGATATTCCACTCTATATCAATCGTCTGCGAATGCACGATCAAGATTTAGGTGGTGAGAACTTTACCGAAGCGTTCAATGCACTTGAAGATAAATACAATAACTAACCATTGATTAGGATGTGATTCTTATCTCGACTGAGCCATGCCCTGTTACTGGTAGACATTTCAAATTAGCAGCTTCATCACTACCAACAATATCAATCTTTACATGACCTGATTGCTGGCTTACGCCTTTGTTTTGGACAATAAAATCAATATTCCAATCAAGCCAACGCACATCATTGATTCTTATAGATTCAATATCACGGATCATGCAAGGCTCAAATTTTATGCATGTTTCAGTTAACCGAATTCCCAAAACGCCATGCAGAATCATGTTCAAGAAGCCCGTTGCAGACCAAGTTTGATGAACACACGATTTCGTCAAAGCAATACCGTTTGCTTCACGAACTTCCTGTAGACCGCCATACATCTCCGTACTATCCGAGTGATAGATTTCCGCAAATTGACCATCACGTACTGCATGTGTTGCTAGCTTCCTCATTTCGTTCGCTAACCATTCATTTTTGCCACAACTTGCAGCCGCTCTCGCCCACATCGCCTGTACCACAGGCCACACCAGGCAATGCCTGCCAATCGCACGTTCTTGAGGTGTATCGACGTGTATCAATTCCTCAGGCGAATCAAAGCTATCTAAATATAGCAGTTTTTCAGGGTACTTACGGTATCGATCATAGTCAGGCCAAACTGCTGGCAATCCAGCACTGCAAATATGCTGATAATGAAAGATTCGATCAAGTTTTTCTTGATCTGCTATTCCAAACAGCACCGCATAACTTTGTCCTAAACCTTCCGAGTCTTCACAATGCCCAATCGGATCGCAAAGGTAACGATACCGATTGCTCGTATCTGACCAAAAGCATTTATTGATTGCTTTCTTTAGATCGGCTGCTTTGATTTTCCAAACATGAAGGTCGTCTAATCTAATCAGCCGCTGTATCTGTGCAAGGCAGATGTATGCTTGATAGTACAGACAGTTTGTCGAGAGTGTTTTTATTGGGATACCAACACCACGATCCGCCAGCTTATCTTCGTTGTATTTCACCCAATCCTTAATGCCGCCAGTAGGTGTCGTATAAGGTTCCGGGTATCCAGAAACGCCATCCCACCCAGGGCCACGAAACAGTCCATCTTCAAGGTCAAGTTCCCCCTCTTCCATCTTTAGCATCGTACTTACGCCAACCTCGTACGCCAGCTTGATAAATTCGTAGTCACGAGTCGTCAGCCAATGATGCCACGCACCCCATATCCAAATCACCTTGTCCCAATACTCCCCACCAATCAGCAATTGCCCATCTTTTTCTTCTAGTACTGCAAGCAACGTCGTTCGTGCTGTCTCAGGCATCATCAATGAACAAGCGAATATGCTGTTAATTGCCGCATCACGCGTCCAAGGCATCGTGTAGTCGTGACCAGCCATAATACATAACTGCTCATTCGACATTCCTTCTGACTGATAGGGCTTGATGTTTGAGATCAGATCATCAACCGCAATCCCCCATGCCGCTTGAATCGTCTTATTTGAACTGCTTAATCTAGTCTTCCCAGTTGCCTGTAATAACGCTTCTGTCATCATCCACTCCGTAACCTAAAAATTTGAGCAACAGTTGCTTTATCTTAAGGCAAGAAAGTCGCAAGTCAATGATTTTAAGTTCAATTCACACAAGCATGTCCGCTGGATTTTTATAGGTACAAGTACTGCAAGTTATTTAATGATAAATGCTTGTCGCAAGTTGTCTGATTGCTGAATTGAAAAAGCCAAGAACTTACGCTCTTGGCTTCATAATTTCATCATTTCAGTGCTTTGCTCATTCTTCATCGAATTTGCGATCCACAAGATCCTTCAGGCTTTCAATCGCCTGCTCAGCATCATCGCCTTCTGCAACGATCTCAAGCTCGGTCCCTTTTGTCGCCGCCAGCATCATCAGGTGCATGATACTCTTACCGTCGACTTCCTGACCGTCTTTTATCACCTTAATATTGCTCGCAAAGCCACTTGCAGCATCGACAAACGCCATCGCAGGCCGCGCATGCATGCCTAACGAGTTCGTGATCGTTACTTTAGTCTTTACCATATTCATGGCAGGCTCCGAGCTCTATCGACCTTGCTTCAACTGACCGTTTGTACCAGTTTTCGCAAGATCTTTTTTACTAATACGCTGCTACAGCAATTGTGATCGGACATCCATGCAATCATCGCTGCATCGGCCTCTCACGCTCACTTGGCTAGCTTGAATTGTGCGTATTGTAGATGATTTCCGCGAATTCGTCAGACAGCAATGTCACAATCGTGTCGCTGTGAGGCTCCGTCCTTCGAATGTGGAGATTTTGTGAAGGAAATCCTACCAAACGCGTTTTTAGCCAGGCAACTGTTGGGTATCAGCTTCGTTTAGCAGATCCTTGATCTCTTCAGCGCTCGTTGACTGACGCAAGAAGCGGCGGAACTGATCCTTCTGCAGATTTGAGAAGATATTCTCCATTGCCTGCAGATGCTCGTCTGGATTATCCTTCGGGCTCAAAAGCATGAAAACCGAGTACACCGGCTGCTTATCCAACGCGTTGAAATCAACACCCTTTTGGCTGATCCCGACCGCTGCGTACATCTTCGTGATGTTTTCATGTTTCACGTGAGGTACTGCAACACCTTTGCCAAAACCAGTCGATCCATGGTTTTCACGCTCAATAATCAAGCTGACAAGTTCATCCTTCAAGCCCGCTTCAACCGCGCCAGCTTCAATCAGCTTGTCCAATATTTCATTAATTGCGGCGTCACGATCAGTTGCCTGGAGGTCAGAGATCAGGGCGTCAGTGCATACGAAGTCGAGTAATTTCATGCTATAACCTCAAATATTACAAATTTTTGTGGGTATTATCGTCGCGCACACTCATGAGTGTCAGACGTTCTTCAACGTCCACTGCGGCAATTTCGAGTTTCAAGGATGAACAACAAGGCGGATAATGCGGCGCATTGTTTTTGGCAGTATCGACCGGATTTCGCCACGTTCTGCAACGACTTCGGCCTTGCCGGTTGGAAGGACCCCTCCTCATTTTCTACCCAATCTCTCAATCGGGCAGGGGAGGCTCACCTTCATGATCCTTATGATCACAACGGTTCAGCGCCTCTTACCACACACTTACCCACAGTCAGGCGAACTGTTCCGTTCATCATAACATAAAACACACACGAAGGGCTAAAGTTCACTTTAGCCCTTGGCGTGGTGTATTTTCGTTTGTTAATGAGGAACCCACTCACGATGCACACGATATTTCAGGCATGCAAGCAGGCTTTCGTATACGTCAATCATATAGTGTCTTAATTAGCCGTGCTTATGATTCTTGATTTTTTCTTTATGATCATGAATCTGACGTTCGATTTTCGAACTCGTCTCGTCAATACATGCATAAAGATCCGCATGCTTACCCGTTGCGACAAAATTATCGTGGCCATTTATATGAGCTATCAGCTCGCAGTCAAACGTATGACTGTCTGTTTTGTCGAGTATGACGTCCATCGACGTGACGCCATTAAAATACCGAGCCGCACGGTTAGCCTTTTCTTCAGCATACTCACGGATCGGTTCAGTTACTTCAATGTGTTTTCCACTGACAGTCACTTCCATTTTCATCTCCTGTCATTACAAGTTTATTGATGTCATGGATTCCAGCCTATTCAGAATTATACGAACGTATCAGGCCAGTATCATCAATTATTTATTACTCTCGTTATCGTCCTTTTTAGGGGGGGAAGATAACCTATCTTCCGTAGAATCAAGAGATAACGGGTTTTTTACTGAGTCCTGTGCCGGTGGTACCAATACTCCCAATGACACCGCAAATTTCAGCGCTTCTTCAATCGAAACATCCAGATCAATCGTATCTTCTTCCGCTATCGTTATCACATAACCTGTAAACGGCGTCGGTGACGAAGGTATAAACACCGTCAGGCATTTCGTGCCCGCTCGCTGCTCAATCGTGTTCATCGTAGAACCTGTGACCAGCCCCACGGACCACAATCCCTTCCTCGGATACTCCACCGCTACAACGCGATTGAATTTCGAAGCAGTATCATTGTCTTCACTAAAGAAGAAATCCGTCACCTGTTTCACCGACGGGTAAATCCTGCGAATGATCGGCACCCTGTCTATAAACTTCTCACCACGACTATATAGCCGCCTTCCGATAAACCCAGACAGGATCACACCCACAAAATAAATAATCACTACAGCAACAGCTAAACCAATCAGGTTCAGCACATTGAACTTACCAATCTTGATTGCATTCCAACGATTACTCAGCGCATACTCACGCGCAACCCGAACAATATCTGGCTGCTCACGTTTCCAACTCGCTTCCAGCAAAGCTTTATCAGGTGTGAATCCCTGTTCCTCCGCTTCAGCTTTGATCTGCTCCCAATGTAGATTCCATCGCTGCTGAACACTTCGCCGATCAAAGTACGCCAGCACCTCTTCCGAGTCGTAATCTTCCTTTGTCGCTTCAGGCCAGCTCGAAAACTGAACCACCGCCGCTCTGATCCCATCATTGATCGGGTCTGCAATACGTTGCTCAACGAACGAATAGGCATAGTACAGCAACCATGCAGTCAAAACCGTTGGCAAAATAATACCTAAGCCACGGAAAAAGAATTTTCGTACATGTTTTCTGGTTGCCACTTATAACCCATCAGCTATCTGTTACAGGATCTCAGCCTCAAATCTCCTCGCTATTCATTCTTCAACACAGCCGATTTCGCGAGTAATCACAATGTAGGCCCTTATCCTTGATCGGTAATTCCTTCATCGGCTCACCCATTTTACCAACCCACCAACAACTCTGCGTATTTCATTTCCCTTTTATTTTCCATTCGCTCAAACGCATCAAATCACCCACCTTTTATCGGCCGCCCCTTCATCATCCCCTATCTACTAACCACTTATCCATATACCCATGCGTATTCGCAGGCAATATCTCCTCAGGACCTTCAAAACCACATCCACGATACAGTCGCTTCGCGACCTCATTCGAGCCTCTTACCTCCAAACTCAGCACCCCAATCCCAGCTTCCCTCGCATATTCCTCAACAAACCTCATCATCTCAGTCGCAATCCCACGACCACGATATTTTTCACTCACCGAAACATCATGCAAATTCAAGCAATTCAACAACGTGTGGCTCGACAACCTCAAAAAACCAATCACAAAACCAGCTCCCTCACCACTCTCCTCATCAATCACCAAAAACACCCGCGCATCATGATCACGCAACCGTTTCGCCAAATCCTTCTCATAGTCAGGCTTCCCACCCTTCTCATGTAACTCCGACGCATAACCTGAATAAGCAATAAACATCTCAACCAACAACTGACCATCCGCAGCATCATTCAGATCTGCAACCTTAAACTTCATAGCCATACTAAAAACCTACTTCTTATTCAGTACCAAAACATATCCACCCCAAGCCAAGACACAATACATCATTAAACGTTGAATCTATTTTTTCTACAACTCACTATTTTTTTCTACAACTCAAGTAGCCGCGACCTGACAGGTCGCCGGTCTTCATCTCGCACATGAAGAACCACACCCACCCCACTATTGTACCGGCCTCGGTATCGTCAGCGACTCTGTCGTCTTTACAGGTCGTGGCATCGTCAAAAACATATACGCACCCTCACTCGCCGTCACTTGGCCGCCCGTCACATAAACTGTATTCTCAATCGCAAAACCCACCGCATCATCATGCGGCGCATTCAACTCAGGCAACACATAAATCGCAAGCGTTTTCTTATCCAGTAAGTACGCATCCTTCAATTCAACATCCGCGCCCCTGTACTGCGATTCTCCCGACAGCAACACAATCGCCTCGCCAACATCAATCATCAAGTGATCCGATACCCCACGCTTATGCGGCAACCGTGGCCCATTCCCAATCCTCGAATCACCATTCGCATGATCAATCGTCAGCAAATACGTTTCACTGATCGTATTCCCATCCGACGACCGTTGCCCGCCAATAATCCAGACGCGTCCGTCAGGCAATATCACCGCACTCGTATCATCCAATCCAATCGGCAAACGTGCGCTCAACAACTTCGTTCGCTTCGTCACCGGGTCAACAAGCTCAAACGTTTTCCTTCCAGTCCCACCAATCACAAGCACCTGTCCATCATCCATCAAAACCGACGCATGCTCACGTCGCTTCTCACGCAAATCAATCACACCCTCTTCATCCCACGTGTTTTGTGCTACATCATAAATACAAGCAATCCCACCACCGATCGCAATCACATTTCCATTCTTCATCACATGCGCCGTCGGCGTATGCATCGCCATCGGCAACGTCCCCGCCAACTCAATCGTCTCATGATCAGCCGACAAAATCTCACAAGACTTCAACGGCATAAACTTCCCTTTATCAAACCTTCTCCCACCAATAATCAGTACACGCCCATCATCCAGCCTCACTTGCGTATGCATAAAACGAGGCAGATTCAAATTCGGTCCCTTCTCCCATCCACCACTCTTAGCGCTGAATAGAAGCACCTTAGGCGATTCCGAACCATCCGCTCGAATCCCACCACTCACCACAAACTTCTCATTCACCTCACAATAACTCCCCGCCGGAGCAATCACCCCCACAGGCGACGAATCATGTTGCTGCCACCCACCATCAACCGTAATAAATTCCGGGTTATAAGCACACCCCCACATCATCCCAATCATCAAACAAAAACCAACGTAAACGCTCTTTGATATGTTCTTCATCCCAGCAATCTACCTCAGTTGCGCAACATCTGATATGAGGAAACTGCCTCATATCGCTGTATTTTTCAATATTTCCGAAACCGTTCATGCTCAGCACCTTCCGAGCCGCTCACCGCTCTGTGATCCGAACACTCACCACACGATCCATGTGTGCGAATCATTGAAACAATCGACACCAACAACATATACAAAATCGGGCTACCCAAGAACCACAAAGTCACGCCGACCAAAGGAAATTCGCCGCCAATCCCGACAACCACTCCGCAACCTAAAAAAAGGAACACCGCAAAAAGAACCAAATGCAAGAACAGCTTCCCCGTAAAAATCAGCACTTTCATTGTCAAACCTCATTCTCAATCTTGCGTTTCTCTTTGTTCTCACACTTTTATTGCAAGATCAGTATAAGGGGATTGCTCAGGGTTCCAACACATATTTTGCCGATACCATAACTTCAGGTAATCGTCATGAACCACTACACATTCAAACCTCTCCCCAGCTTCACCGCCCAGCATACCCTCTTCCAACAGGGCAAACTAAAACCCGACTGGATCATCGATTACTTCAACATCTGCCTGCAAAACATCCATGACCACGAGCCCCGCGTGCAGGCCTTCGCCCACCTCGACATCGACCTCGCACAAAAACACTTACAAAATAGCCTTGAACGGTACCGTCAATCCAAACCCCTCTCCCCAATCGACGGCATGCCCATCGGCATCAAAGACCTCACCATCACCGCCGACATGCCCACCTCCTTCGGCTCAACCTGCCAGCCCATTCTCTCACACTTCGCATCACTTCGTTACGACCCGCCATTCATCCTCGCACTCAAACAAGCCGGCGCCATCATCCTCGGCAAAACCACCACCTCCGAACTCGGTCTTCGTGGCCTCAACCAAACCACCAACCCACACGACCCATCCCGCGCACCCGGCTCATCCTCCACCGGCTCCGCCGCTGCCGTCGCCGCAAACATGCTTCCCATCTCCTCCGCATCTCAGGCCCTCGGCTCCCTCATCCGACCCGCCTCATACTGCGGAACCTTCGGCTACAAACCCACTAACAACGCCATCTCACGTCTCGGCAACTACCCACTCACAAACTCACTCTCCTCCACAGGCTTCATCGGCTCCACCCTCCATGACACCATCATCACCGCACTCCAAACCGCACAACGCACCGGCCCAAACCCCGGCTGCGCATATCATCTCAAACAAGCCCCCAACACCCTCGAACGTCGCCGCCCCCGCCGCATCGGCGTCGTCTACCCCGCTACCGCATGGAACAACACCGACGCCCACATCCAAACCCAATTCAAGCAGTCTATTGAGCGCTTAGAGTCAGCCGAAATTCCAGTTTCCCATTTCCTCCTCGGCGACGCATGCGAAATGGTCAGCGGTATCTTCGAAGAAGGCTACCAGCTCGCATCCAAAATCCTCACCTATGAAGCAACTCAAACCCTTCAAAGTTTCAAAGCCCTACCTGACACATGTCTCTCCGACAAAGCCGAGCAAACAATAGAGCAGGGCCTTACCATCAGCATCGAAGACTACACCAGATCCATCCAACGTCGTGATGAACTAATAGAAGCACTCAAGCTCTGTTTCCAAGGCTTCGACGTTATCCTCTCACCCGCCGCCACCAGCGAAGCCCCCCTCATTACCGATTACCCAAACTACGCCTCCGAATACCAGGACGCCTCCTCCCTCCTTCACCTCCCCGCCATCACGCTCCCCATCTTCCAAGGCCCCAACAACCTCCCCGTCGGCCTCCAGATCCTCTCACAACAATACAACGACCAAACCCTCATCCGCTGCAGCCTTTGGCTAAACAACTTCTTCAACCCCACCCAATAACGATAAACCGCCGCCCAATCTACTTCTCGACTTGTTTGCATCGCGATAGGACAAGTCTTTTATATAGCATGGCCACGAATCCCGGTGAAAGTATTACAAGACCAAACCATATCATCACCCAAATTGACATCTCAATGATCGGATAAAGCTCATCCGATATCCAAGAAACAACAATACCACCCAAAATGAAAATACCAATCAGAATCAGCAGGACAGTAAAGATTACTCGTATCAGTAGACCAATTTTAGTCGATCGTTTTAGTTCACACATACATTGCCCCTTGCAGCATTTCGGTGAAATTCACTTCGTATTGTCCATGATGGGTTTGTTTGTAGTCAACAAAAAAACACGCCATTTCTAGCGTGTTTTTTGAATTATTACTGCAACTATTAGATACCTCGCTTGCGTCAAGCACTAGTCCCTAGCACTAGCACTATTTCGAATCAAACCGGTGCATTCTCTTCTTACCAGCACGCAGCAGAATATATCCATCCTTCACATGCTCGTTCGTAACCTTCATCAAAAAGTCACTCACTTTTTCGTCATGCAAACGCACGCCACCGTTCATGATCAGCTTCTTCGCTTCACCCTTCGACTTGGTGAACCCAGCTTTGCAAAGCAGATCACGCACATCCAAACTGCCATCTAACTCATCGTTAGAGAGTTCCGAACTCGGGATCGCATCACCCGTCACATCCACTGCACCACTAAACGCTTTCTTTGCAGATTCAGCCGCAGTGTTCGCAGCATCCTCACCATGAATCAGCTTCGTCACTTCAAACGCCAAACGTTCCTTCGCAGGATTAAGCTTCACGCCTTCGCAATCCGTCAAAGCATTCACTTCTTTCATATCAACAAACGTGAAGAAGCTCATGAAACGCTTCACATCAGCATCAGCAACGTTACGCCAGAACTGATAGAAGTCGAACACGCTCGTGCGTTTCTCATCAAGCCAGACATTGCCAGCTTCACTCTTACCAAACTTACCACCATCAGCCTTCGTGATCAGCGGGAACGTCAAACCAAACAGCGATGCATCATTCATCTTTCTGCCCAGCTCAATACCCATCACGATGTTGCCCCACTGGTCCTGGCCGCCCATCTGCACAGTACAACCTTCAGTCTCATTCAGGTAAGCAAAGTCATACGCCTGCATGATCATGTACGAAAACTCAAGGTAGCTAATCCCATCACCGTCACCACTCATGCGGCCCTTCACACTCTCCATCGAAAGCATGCGGTTCACACTCACACGTGAACCCACTTCACGAAGCAGTTCAATCCAGGTCAGATCCTTAATCCAATCCGCATTGTTCACCAGCTTCGCACCGGTAGGCGAATCATCAAATCGTACAACCCGGCCAATCTGTTTCGCAATGCACTGAACATTGTGATTCACATCATCAATCGTCAGCATCTGACGCGCTTCTGTTTTACCAGACGGGTCACCCACCAGACCAGTCGCACCACCAACCAAAACCAAAGGCCGGTGTCCGCATCGTTGCATATGAGCCAAACCCATGATCGGCACCATAGACCCAATATGCAGCGAATCCGCCGTCGGATCAAAACCACAATACGCCGTCACCGGCTTCGACAGAATCTCACGGATATTCTCATCCGTCGTCTGCGCATAAAGCCCACGCTCCTTGATTACATCAAACAAGTTACGGGTTTCGGATACGGTCTCTATTGGGGTGTCATTGTTCATAGTTCACCCATTTTAGCGTCATTCCCACATCGAGCGAATCCACCTGCTTCTCTCCATCAATCCTCCACCATTCATCCCCCACATCTCACCACGATCATTTGCCTTTCTCACCCAAAAACTTGGCAATACTGACCATTTTCTCCAGACCCCCATCCCTCAAACTCCGCGTCTGATACATTATTTACATCTCATTCATCGCACACCAACCTCACCCAACTACACCTCACCAATAACCGGAGTAGATCATGGACCGTTACACCATCTCCCAAATCCTCCAGCCGATCATCGATCAAACCCCCATCATCGACCTCCATACCCACACCTTCTCCCCAGCCTTCGGTGATTCACAAAACGCCAATACCCCCTTAGCCGAAAACGGGGGGGGATTGCTCTGGGGCGTTGATGAACTCGTCACCTACCACTACCTCATCGCTGAACTCTTCCGCGTCATCTCACCAGACCAACTGACTCCCGATCAGTTCTACAATCTCCCCAAAACCGAACAAGCCGATCTCATCTGGTCCGAACTCTTCATCAAACGCACACCCATCTCCGAAGCATGTCGAGGCGTCATAACAACGCTCCACAAGTTAGGCCTCGACCCAAACACTTCTACTCTCACACCCATCCGCAACTGGTTCAAAGAGCAAAACGCCTCCGATTTCGTTGACCGCGTCATGTCCATCGCCAACGTCAACCTCATCGTCATGACCAATGAAGTTTTCGATCCACACGAACAACAACTCTGGTTAGCGCAACCTGAAAAACTCAAACAAGACTCACGCTTCCGTGCCGTTCTCCGCGTTGACGCCCTTCTAAACGATTGGCCATCCGTTCAAAAATCCCTGCAAAACCTAGGCTATTCCGTCACATCCGAATTCAACCAGTCCTGCATCGATCCAATCAAACAATTCCTCACCGACTGGATCGCACGCATGGACCCGCTTTACATAGCAACCAGTTTTAGTCCTGACTTTGTCTATCCATCGAATAGTCACGACACTTCCTCACAACCCCACATCCGTGACACCATCATCGACCAAGCCCTCATGCCTATCCTCAAAGATCACAATCTCCCATGGGCCCTCATGATCGGCTCAAAGCGTCACATCAACCCAGCACTCAGATCCGCAGGCGATACCTGTGCCAAAGCCGATGTCCAAACTGTCGCAAACCTTGCCGCCAACTACCCACAAAACAAATTCCTCATCACCATGCTCTCACGGGAAAATCAGCACGAACTCTGCGTCGTCGCACGCAAGTTCGGCAACCTGCTCCCCTTCGGCTGCTGGTGGTTCCTCAACAACCCATCCATCATCGAAGAAATGACCCGTCAGCGCATCGAACTCCTAGGCTCATCCTTCGTTCCGCAACACTCCGATGCCCGCATCCTCGATCAACTCATCTACAAATGGGACCACTCACGCAAAATCATTTCAAAGGTTTTACTCGACAAATACACCGATCTCGCCGCCTCGGGTTGGCACATCACCGAATCCCAAATCCAATCCGACGTAAACCGCTTCTTCCACCAAAATTTCAAAGATTTCGTCGGTCTATAAAACATCTAACCAACGATTAGTACGACCAACCATTAGCCGGTGAGCTACGATCGGCGCTCATTCCTCACATCTCCACACCTCAAATAATCCATCCATTCACTCCGCTAAAAACTGCTCAATCACTTGCCCCAAAATCTCACCTTGCTCATACTGAGCAGCATGCCCAGCCATCGGCAAATTGCAGCATTTAACCCCCGGCAAAATTTTCCCAATATCAACCAACAATTCTCGTGGCACCAAAAAGTCTTCATCACCTCTCACAAACAACAACTCACTCTCCAAACCCTTGATCCGATCACCCGGATACCCCGCCTCACGCTCATCCAACCACATCGCCACAATGCTTTTCATTAGCCCATCAAAATCAGCTTCAGGATTCAATTTTTCATACAACTTTACTGACCCCGGAAACTGCTCACGCCAATCATCCGCACTAACCGTTGAATAGATTTCTTTCACCTGACCCACAGGCACATTCCAATCCGAGCCAATCGTCACCAATTTTTTAACAAGCCCCTTATTCTCAATCGCAAGCCGATACCCCACCGTGCCACCATCACTGAACCCAATCACGTCACACGAGCTAATACCCAACGCATCTAACACGCGATTAGCATCTTTCATCAGCCGCTCATAACTAAGTGCCTCAACTCCCAACATCGACATGCCATGCCCACGACTGTCAATTCCAACGCACCGATACTTCTTCGCAAACCGCTCGATCACAGGCAAAAAATCTTCAATGCTCCCCAATCCACCATGCAGAAAAACCAACGCCTCGCCATCCATCACCCCCGCCTGTTCAACATAAATCCTCGCACCCTCAATTTCAAAATACTCACCACTTTCATGTTTGAATGCTGCCACGATGACTCCTCAGTCTAGTTGTTCATGAATCGTCAGGATTCTAAGTCAGAACTATTTTTTGAGCAATATGAAAGTTAGGATTATGTACGGTGAAACTTGTGCGCGCAAAAATAAAAGAACTCAAACAGCAAAACCTCGAAATGCGCGCACGAAACCAAGCAAACTTTCAATAAACAGCCCAAAACTCACCCAAACCATCGCATTTCTGATGAAACCCAGCCCGTTATGACTTGTTTGGGCCCATTTCTAACCATTTCTGATTTTCAGCTTCTCGCAACACTCAACTACTGACAAAACAAACATTTACAACTTCAAAATGCGGTTTTATGCGCGCAAAACCGAACGCTTAGCTCCCAGCTTTTCTTTTGAATCCATAAACAAGTACATGCCCGTTCACACGCTCTCCATCACACCAATTAATAAAGGCTTGATAGATTTTTGTACGATTTTTAAATAAAAGACGCCAAGTCTCTTGACTTTGGAAATTGCCAGCCTAAATTAAAGACATGGTGTCATCAATAGGTGGCTGATTAAACAAATACACAATCAAAGCACTTGGAGTAAGGCTATGAACACGAAAAATCAAAAGACCGTACTGGTCACCGGTGCCTCAGCAGGCATCGGAAAGGCAACCGCAAAGCTCTTAAAAGAAAAAGGTTACAACGTCTACGCTTGCGCACGCCGCCTCGAAAAGATGGACGATCTCAAGCAGCTCGGCATCCACCCCATCAAAATGGACGTCACCGACAACGCCTCGATGGAGCAGGGCATTGAGCAGATCAACCGTGAAGCAGGCGGCGTCGACATCCTCATCAACAATGCGGGTTACGGCTCCTACGGCTCAGTTGAAGATGTCCCAATCGACGAAGCTCGTCGTCAATTTGAAGTTAATGTCTTCGGCCTCGCCCGGTTGTCACAACTCGTTCTCCCACATATGCGTCAGCAAGCCTTTGGTAAAATTGTCAACGTAACTTCAGTAGGAGGCAAGATTTATACCCCAATGGGCGGCTGGTATCACGCGACCAAGCATGCCGTCGAAGGTCTGTCTGACTGCATGAGAAACGAAGTGAAACCCTTCGGCATTGACGTCATCATTATGGAACCCGGCGCCATCGCCACCGAATGGGCAGGCATCGCAAGTCAAAGCCTATTAAAGACTTCCGGCGATACCGCTTATAAACAGCAGGCCGAGCTTATGGGCAAAGTACTCGATGCCGCCGAAAGCACCCCCAAAATTTCCAAGCCCATCGTCATCGCTGAGGAAATCTATAAATCAATTTCAGCACGCAAACCCAAAACGCGCTATGTTGCTGGTCACATGGCCAAGACCGCACTTCGCATGCGTAAGTACTTATCTGACAAGATGTACGATCGCATGTTCCTCATGGCAATCAAGCGTTTCATCTAAACCACACACGCAAATATCAACACCAGAAAGTGATGCGATGGACAATTCAAATAAAACGGTTTTGGTCACCGGGGCCTCCGCGGGCATCGGCAAAGCGACCGCAAAATTAATGAAGCAAAAGGGTTACAACGTTTATGGTTGTGCACGCCGCCTTGAGCGAATGGACGATCTCAAGCAAATCGGTGTTCACACCATCAGAATGGACCTCACCGATGAGCCATCCATGGAGCAGGGTCTGAATCAGATCATGCAGAATCATGGCGGCATAGACATTCTCGTAAATAATGCTGGCTACGGAGCTTGCGGCGCAATTGAAGATGTTGATCTCGATGAAGCACGGCGACAATTCGAAGTCAACGTTTTCGGCCTCGCACGGCTGACACAACTCATTCTTCCGCACATGCGCGAACAGAAATACGGAAAGATCATCAACATAAGCTCTGTTGGCGGCAAAGGTTATACGCCTATGAACGGTTGGTATCACGCATCAAAGTTCGCTGTTGAAGGCCTATCCGATTGTTTGCGAAATGAAGTAAAACCCTTCGGCATTGATGTCATCATCATCGAACCTGGTGCGATCAAAACAGAATGGCATGGCCTCGCAACTGAAGAAATGCGCAAGATTTCGGGTCACACCGCATACAAAAAAACTGCGATGGCGATCGCAAAACTCTTCGATGATTACGGTTCGAGTCCCAAATCATCGAAGCCCAAAGTGATTGCAGATGTGATTCTAAAATCTGTTGAATCCAAGAATCCCCAAACACGATATGTGGCTGGTTATATGGGTAAGACTGCAATTCGTCTGCGCAGATATATGACGGATAAGATGTATGATTGCATGCTTCGTATGCTGATTAAACGTGCAAGTTGAACGATGAAAATGGTGTTGGAGGTTCTTGTGTCGGGCTGTAATACATGAATGCTGTTGTTTAGATATGATAGTAGTTCAATTATGGAGGTTTGATTCGTGACCTGGCAAAGAGCGCGTACAGATGAACAGATAGAACAGCGCATCAATGAGATTGTTGAGGCGACTGAGCGGTTATTTGAAGATCATGCGTATGATGAGATTACGTTTGTGATGGTTGCGCGCGAAGCGAAGTTTACACGCTCAAATCTTTATAAGTATTTCAGAACAACAGAGGAAGTACTGTTAGAAATCCTGAAGCGAGATTTGACTAACTGGCGGTTAGACGTTGAGAAAACGTTTGAAGGGAAGATGCCGCCAGTGAAGGATTTCAGTTTTGAATGGATGGAGGGATTGAAACGCCATCCAAGAGTGATGAGGCTTTTTGCGATCATGCATACGACGATCGAGAAGAATTCAACACTCGAAAAACTGATTGAATTTAAACAGCATGCAATGGATGAATGGGGGCATGTTGGTGCGGTGGTTTCGAAGATGTTTAAGTTTCGTGATGAAGCGAGTATATTACAGTTTGTGTATGCACAGCTCGCGTTTGTGATTGGTGCAAGCCCGCTTTGGGAAATGACTGAAAATCAGATTAAGGCTATGCGGGCAGTGGGGTTAATGACGGATCATGATGTGATGGAGCGAATGTTTGCGGAGACGATTGCATCGATTTTGCAGGGGCTAATTGTTGATTAGGTTTTTGTGTGATCAGACGGTGGGGTAGGGGCATTTCTGAAATTTGTAATCGAAGTGAAATGAAACTGATTTGAGTACGACTTATGTATGTCGAGCGGTTATCAATTGAAATTGAGCCTGAGGATATACATATGAACTTTCTGGTGCGGATTTGCGTTTTAGTCTTGTTTAGTAGTGTGAATTGTGTTGCGTATGGGTTAGACGGCAGTTTTATACTGACGGGGCAGGTTGTGAATGAGCAGGGAGAAGGTGTTGGAGGTGTGAAGTTATATCTTGCGACGGAAGCTAATCCTGTGCGAATTGAACAGGGATTAAAGATTGTTGATTCAGGAAATGGGCAGGGGTTAACGAAAGCGAATGGGCGGTTTGTGATGCAGGGTGTGGGAGATCGGTGGGGATTGATTGCGATTAAGGAAGGTGGTGGGATTGGTGGACATGAGGGGTGTGCGACTATTGGGAAAGAAGATTTTCTTGCGAATGGTAAGAAGATTGTGCTTAAGGCTTGGAGTGAGCTTGGGGTGAAGTTTAAGTTGCGAGATGAGATTGGTGCGGATAAGAAAATTGGGATGTCGTGGACGCTACGAAGTAAAGTCGGCGAAATGTGGGTGACGGGCGATTTTGAAGGGAAGACTGATGAACATGGTCATTTAAGTTTGGGTAAATGTTTTGCTGGTCAATATAGTGTGGGTCATTTGAGTAGTGAGAAGGGGTATGGAAAACAGATTGGTCATGGACCTTCGATTATTGTTCGTGTAGATGATGGAGAGAAAAAGGTCGTTGCGTTGGGTGGTGGCGGCGTGATTGTGCGCGGACGATTACAACTAAATGATGGTTGGCGTAAGGGTTGGGGGCGAAGTGCTTTTTTACGAGTGAGTCGAAAATTGCCAAAAGAATTGGATGTGACAAAGCATTTTCCGCTTGATCTGCAGGAATCGATTGGTGAAGAGCGATACTTGAAATTGGAAGTTTGGAAAAATACGAAAGAAGGAGCTGAATATATAGGGAAATTGGATCATTATGCTGAAACTCAGAGTGATTATATTTCGGTAGCTTTGGGAGATGAGGGTGAGTTTTTGATTGAGGATTTGCAGCCTGGCACTTATCGATTTTTGGCAAGCGTATATCAGCCTAAGCAAGGTGGGTCTTGTGGTGTGGGAGAATTGATAGGTGTTTATGATGAAGACTTTGTTGTTAATGACGGGTCTAATGATGAGATAGACATGGGCGTAGTTGAGTTGAATCCGATTGTGTCGGTGAAGGTTGGAGAGGATGCGCCGTATTTTGAGCGTAAGGATTTGGATGGTCGTGTTGTGAATATTACTGATTTTAAAGGTAAAAATGTTGGTTTAGTGTTTTGGGGAAGAACGTGCTCGCCGCCGAATGAGCAGATGAAAAAGTTGAATAAGGTGTGGGACCGCTTTGGCGTGCGAGAAGATTTTGTGATGGTGGGTATGAACCATGAGCCAGAGTCGCTCGCACTGAAGGGGTACTTGGAAGAGCATGGTATTGAGTGGTTTCAGCTACGAGATCCGTTTGATCCGAATGTTGGGCCGGGCAGTGATCTGTTTATGGAGTATGGCGTGACGGCATCGCCTGCGTTTTATCTGATTGGGCCTGATGGGAAGGTCGTGCATAAGAATATTAGTGCGGGGGATGTGATGTATGTGGTTGATCGCTATTTCAAGAAAGTTGATGCGGGTCAAGAGAAGGACGTTGAGGAAGAAGCTACTCAGTGATTAGACGGTTGTGAGAGGCTCTTGGTCTTCAGCTTGAATACGATCTAGGCCTGCTTGTAGGAAGTCGTGCATTTCAGGTGCGGTTTTGATGTATTGGATGTCGCGCTTGAGGTTTGGCCAGGGTTGGAGGTGTGGGGAGTAACGTGACATGCGAATGCGGATGGTGTTGGTGGCGATGCGCTCGTCACGCATTTCGAGCATGTTTTGGAAGTGTTTTATGACACATTTCATGCGATCGATGCGCGGGTAGGGTGTGGGGAGTTCGCCAGTTTCTAAATGATAGACGATGTCTCGGAAGAGCCAAGGTTGTCCCATTGCTCCGCGTGCAACCATGATGCCATCGCAACCGGTTTGGTCTATCATGCGCTTAGCATCTTGTGGGGTTTTGATGTCGCCGTTGCCGATGATGGGGATGTCGTGATGTTGTTTGAGTGCTGCAACGGTTTCGGCGATTTGTGGGATGCGGACTGAGGGTTTAAATTTTTGTTCGGTGGTTCGGCCGTGGACGGTGATCATGGCGATGCCAACGTCGGCGAGTTGTGAGGGCAGGGTCGTGTGGATGAGTGAGTCATCGTCCCAGCCTAGACGGATCTTTGCGGTGACGGGGATATCGACGGATTTAACTATTTTTTCAGCGAGTTTGATGGTGTTTTGTGCATCGCAGAGAAGTTTTGATCCGCCGTTGCGTTTGGTGACTTTGTCGACGGGGCAACCCATGTTGATGTCGATGATGGTTGCGCCATGAGCTTGTGACCATTGTGCGGCTTGGGCCATGATGTCGGGGTTGGCGCCATAGAGTTGCATGCAGACAGGTTTGTCATGTGGGGATGTTGCGGCAAGCCAGAGAGATTTGTCGTTCTCGGAGAGGAGTGCTTGCGGGCAAAGCAGGTCGGTACATGTGAGTCCGACAGCGGCGTGGCCGTTGTAGCCGGGGACTGAGCGTACGACGAGTCGGTAGGCGAGGTCAAAGTAGCCTGCGACTGGAGCGAGGAACGCGTTTGAGGGAAGTTGTACGTTGCCGACTTGGAGCATGGAGGGATTTTAGATGATTTATGGAGTGAAGCAAGGGGAAGGGGAGATTAGAGCAGTGGTGTGTGGGGAGAGATGTTGAGAAGTAGTAGAGGGGTGAGTGATGAACACAGCGAGCTTGTTTTGCTTGCTAGTGGCGTATAAACATATGTTGTGTGTTGAGTCAGTCTAATTGGTGATTAGATGATGAGCGGAGTGATTGGATTTGAGGCATCGGTAAAGTCGGCTGTTGAGAGCTTGACGATGGATTGTTCTAGAGCGGCGAGTGCAGCGCCTTGGCAGACAGCTTCTTCTCCAAGCTTTGCGTACTGAATGTTAATAACACGATCAGGAACGGGGATGAGTTGTGCGGGAAGATTTTTGTTGAGGAAGTTGAGGAGTTGCTGATTTTTAAGGGGGAAGTTAGTGCCGAGGACGAATGCTTGTGGATCGAGAAGGTTTGAGATGATCGCGAGTGAAGTGAGTAATTGATCTGCGTAATCGAGGAGTGTGTCATCGAGTTGGCCGCTTGGGTCAGCGAGTGTGTCAAGATGATCCTGGGTGATGATCTTGTCGTATTTGGGGTAAAGTCTGTGATCAATTTCACCAGCAGCGTGGTTGAAGCCGGTTTGATGTTGGCCGTCGAGATGGATGGATGAGCCGTAACCTTCGAGTGAGAAGCCGTTGTTTTTGCGGATGATGCTAATCATGAGATAGATGAAGGAGTGAAGATCGCGTGCGGAGCCATGTGCATTTTCAGCGAGTGCCGCGGCATCGGCATCGTGGAGTGTGCAGATTGGTACATCTGGGAATTCGTTGCTGAGTTTTTCACGTAGTGGGTAGTTTGTGAGATTGAGGTCAGCGGATTTGAGTATGACACCTGTTTCAGGTTGAACGATGCCGGGCAGGCCGAAGCCGAGGCCGAGGAGCTTGCCGGGAGGGGCATCATATTCAGCAAGGAAGAGGTTCATCGTCTTGCGAAGAACTGTAGGGAGTTGTTCAATGTCATCGGGTATCGCGACAGATTTACGAGCGAGTGGTTGGCCTGCAGCGTTGTAATAGATGAGGGAGATATTGCCAGCGAAGACGGAGATGCCCGCAGCCCAGCCGAGTTCGTGGTTGATTTCGAGGAGGACTTGTTTTTGGCCAACGGTTTTGGATTGTCGTTTTCCTGAGGTGCGGAGAATGTTTTTATCGAGAAGTTCGCGCACGATGTATGAGAGAGTGGAGTTTTGGAGGCCGATCATTTGGGATAGCTGTCGCCGAGAGAGCTGGCCGTGGTGTTGTAGGAGTTTGATTGCGAGTGCACGATTGTGTGCAGCGGCGAGTTGTTGATTTGCTTTAGTGATCTTAGCCATGGGTGAAATTATAGGGGGTAATGTGTTGGTGTTACAGGTTCAGTTTTACAGAGGGTTGGCGGGCGGAAAAAAACGCTCAATGCGTTTGCACTGAGCGTTTGAATTATCAATGACCTATGTAGGTTATTTCTTTGCTTTTTTGTTGGCAAGGTCGAGGAAGAATTTGCGTGTTTCACCAGCGAGGTAGAAAGAGCCCGCGACGACGATTATGTCTTCACGAGAGACTGCACGAGAGGCAAGTCTTAGTGCATCTTCGAGTTTCGGAGCGCATTGGGCCATTTTACCAGAGAGCTCAGTAAAGTCTGACATGAGATCTTCAGCGTCGACAGCACGTGGATTGTGCTTGGCGCGAGTGAAGATGACTTTGTCAGCACCGAGTGCGACTTCCTGGAGCATGCCATTGACGTCTTTGTCCTGACCGCAGCCGAAGACGAGGACGAGTGAGTCGTATGCGATGTGAGCACCGAGTGCTTTAATGAGAGCTTTGATTGAAGCAGCGTTGTGTGCGCCGTCGATGATGACGCGAGGCATTGGGTGGACGACTTCCATGCGGCCAGCGAGTGAAGTTTTTTCGAGGCCTTCGATGACTTTGTCTTCGGGAAGATTGAAGCCGTGGTTCTTGAGTTTGTCGATCATTGCCAGAGCGAGGCCACAGTTAAGTGACTGATGTTCGCCTTGCAGTGGGACAGGGAGGTGTTCGAACTTTGAAGTTTCTGTGGTTACGCAAACACGTGTGTGTGGACCTAACTCACGGTTAGCTTCGAATCGGAATGAGAAGTCAATGTCTTCGCCGGTGAACTGAAGTGGTGTACCGGTTTCTTCAGCACATTGCTTAAGGACTTCGGTTACGTCTTCAGCTTGTGGGACAGAGACTGCAGGTGTATTTGGTTTGAACGTACCAGCTTTTTCCTTGGCAATATCAGTGAGTTCGTTGCCGAGGAGGTTGGTGTGGTCTTTAGAGATTTGTGTGATACCGTTGACGAGTGTGTCACAAACGGTGGTGCAGTCAAGGCGACCTCCGAGACCGGTTTCGAGTACCACGATGTCGACGCATTCATCTGCAAAGTAGCAGAGTGCGGCAGCGGTCATGATTTCGAAGAAGGTAGGAAGGTCTTTGCCGAGTGCTTTTTCGACGGAAGCAATACGCTTGAAGATATCCGCACAGTCGGGGTATGAGATGAGATTGCCATCGATGGTGATACGTTCACGCAGGTCGATGAGGTGTGGTGAGGAATAGAGCCCGACGGTGTAGCCGCAGGATTGGAGCATGGAGGCGAGCATGGCACAGGTTGAGCCCTTGCCCTTGGTTCCAGCAACCTGGACACACTGGAGCATCTCGTGTGGATTACCGAGCAGGTCGAGCAGCTTGCGCATGCGGTCGAGCTTGAATGTGTCCTCATTGTAATTAATGAGGCGCATTCGCTCGTAGTCGACGTGGTCATAGAGCCATCGCAGAGCGGTGGTGTAGTTGGTAATTTGAGATGCTGGAAGTACTTTGACGTTATTTGGGGCTTTAGAAGCGCCGGCAGCGGTACCCGTGGTCGCCTTCGCCGAGCGCGACGATTTTTTCTTCGAGGCAGTAGTCGTTGGCATAGTCGTGCCAGTGTAGCAGAACCTGTTGAAAACGTCAAACTAGGGGTTGTAACTTATGCAAATATAAGGGTTTATGTGTATTTGTCGTAAATGTCTAACAGGTGCCTTTTTGGCAGTTTTTGATTACTCGAAATGGTTTAATTGTGGTTTATTAACTTCCGTGATAATAATTGCAGAAATGTTTTAATATGCTGTATATGGAAGGGTTATAGAATAATTAGTGCAATGATTGATTGAAATGGGTAAGAAGATTCGATTGAAGTACAAGGCAGCAGTGGTTTGAATTCAAGAGCAATTGCTGATGAGAAAGAAAAACAGATTTTTGTGTTAATTCGGGGTGTTTTTACTAGTAAATAGGGTTTGTAGAGTTGTGTCGATGGTGTTTGGCTTTAAATAGTACTAATTTGATGTCGTAGGTTGTGATTGCTGTGTATGCGTGTTAATGTCAGATTGTCGCAATGTGCTGACAGCTCCTACGTTGGTGAGCATGTTGCTGTAATTGAGAAACGCGAAACTAATCTTTATCCAAGAGAGATGGATCAATGTTGAGAAATACCGGAAGTTTTTTGGGGTGTGCTGTTGTATTGGCTGTGGCGGGGCAGGCGAGTGGAGATATTGTGGAGGGTGCGTTTAGCGGGGCGTCGTTCTGGGTGGATGGCTCGAGCCAATTTGGCATGGGTAACAGCACGGGTATAGCAGGGAGCGTGCAGTTTAATAGTGATGAGATATTTGGGAACGTTGCGAGTAACAATAAGAGTGTGATTTTGATTGGTGACTTTTTCACGCAGCCCGGGTTCGATTTTGATTTGAACATGGGGAGTTTGTCATTTAGTCGTGATCATATTTCACATAAAGAGTTGCAGAATTCCGCGACTTTGCAATTTGATATCGATGGAGATAAATGGTCGTTTGAAGGGCTGTTCGCTCAGTTGGATTTCAGTGCATCCGGCAAAGATTATCGTCTTGAACAGAGCGGATTTACTTGGGAGATCAAAGAGCGAAATCCAGATGGGTCGACGACGTTAAAGCCCACGTTGGTCTCGGGGTATTGGAATTACGGTGAACTGAACATTACGAATTTGAATAAGCCGAAGCCTGTCGCTGATGCCGGTGGTGATTATATATGGACCGCGAGTGACTTCTTTTTGAATCTTGATGGTTCGGGTTCAAATAGTCCTGATCCAGATCCACTGCTTTATGTAAATGAATATAAGTGGACGGTGAATGGAAATGAATTTAGTGGCGTGAATCCGCAGCTTGGTTCGTTTGATGTTGGTTTTGCAAGTACAACTGATTCTGTTGAAGTTTCACTAGCAGTGAAAGATTCGTTCGGCGTGTGGAGTGAGACAGATGACACCGCCACGATTAGTTATGAAAATACTGCACCAGTGATTGATTCGTTTGATGCAGTAAATACAGATGAAGGATTGTCACTTGACGTTGCATTTAGCGATGCTGATTTGAATGCAATATTTGGGTTCTTTTCACCAGACTTTGAATCGCATGACATTGCGTTTTACTTCGGCGATGAATTATTGGGAGAAGGCGAATCAGTATTGCTAGATTTTGAAAAGCTTGCTGAAGTTTTTGGCGAGAGTAATGAGTATGACCTGAAGGTTGTCGTAACAGACGCTGCAGGCGAGAGCGTGAGTGATACGTTGTTGGTACCGATAGCTGTGCCTGAGCCAAGTGCTTTAGCGATAATGGGATTGGCTGGATTGGTTATGCTACGACGTAAACGTGCGTGAAGTTGATGATCGATTATTGGTAAAATAAAAAAGCTGCTCAAAGGTGAGCAGCTTTTTGTTTGGTATTAAAATTATAGTAGTTTTATGCGGTTTTACGCTTACGGCGAGTGAATGCTAGAGGGCTTAGTGATGTGAGTAAGAGTAAGGCTGTGGATGGTTCGGGGATGATGAGGGTGTGACCATCGCGATGGCCCCATCCTGAGAGGTAGCCTTGTGTATCAGCGCTGAGTGAATCCCATGTGCCAGTGAGGTTGAGGGTGGACATTGGGTCAATGTCGTTTGCATCGAACAAACTGAGTAGCAGGAATTCATCAAGGTTGATTGCATTCTGGACTGACAGGGTGAGATCGGAACCTTGTTCGATTGCATCTGCGAGATTCGAGAAATCACTGATGTTTGCGAAGTCAATTTCGTCAAGGATGATTTCTTGCAATATCGTCTCGTTTGCTAAATCATAGAAAATTTCACTAAATGACATTTGTGACAATAACGCGCGTGTGAGGGTGACGGTTGATATGTCGTTGTCTTCTATCTGTATATACTCCAAATTTGCTAGCGAAGCATCAGTTAAATTCAGATTCGTAATCTCATTGCCCCATATGCTCAGTCTTATGAGCTTGTCGAGGTTTGCAAAGGCTTCATCTTCAATTGTGCTGATTTGGTTTGCGTACAAAAATAACCGAGTCAGATTGTCAGCTCCCTGGAATGCATTACTTTCGAGGGTCGTTATCTTGTTGTAAGCTATGTTTGCATAGTCGAGTTTGTCGAGGCCGTTGAATACACCTGCTTGGAGCCTCGCGAGGTGGGACTGATATAATCCCAAACGGTCAAGATTGCTAAGTCCATTAAAAGCATCTGTTTGGATGCTGGTCAGATCAAAGTTTCGGCTGAGGTCGAGTTCTTCGAGATTTTCAAGGTTGCTGAATGTATTGGGGGCAATTGTGGTTAAATCATTGTCGGCAAGTGATAGTTCTGTAGCGTCTGTGAATTCATTTACGCCATCCAAATCCTGAATCCCTAAATCACCGAAATCTACAACAGCATTATCTTTTTGAGTCGCAAAATTAGCATGCTCATTCACGTCTAGCAGGTCATCACCGTCGAGGTCGATAGCGTAAAGACTGGAGGAGCACAGGAGTAAGGCTGTTAAAGCAGGCAAGCTGGTTCGTTTGGTGAAACTTCTAAAAGTTATGGACATCATTTCTCCCTTCGTACAATTGAAAATGTTGTTTTCACATAACAACATATGTTTACGCAACAATACTTGATATATACAAGGCACCATTCAGGGCTATACGAATTAGCACCTGATGAATTTTCACGTTGCGGTACATATATATACGTAAAAACTGCTCGCTATAGGACAGCCCATGTTTTTTGCGAGATGTTTAATAGCAGGCATAGAAATGACATCACTACACTACAGGGAGGGAGCGATTTTTTTCATGTTGCCCATGTAGGGGCGGAGGCATTCGGGAACGGTGATCGAGCCATCTTCGTTTTGGTACATCTCCATGACTGGGATCAAGATGCGTGGCGATGCGATGACGGTGTTGTTAAGTGTGTGGCAAATTTGGACTTTGCCTTCTGCGTCACGGTAGCGAAGGTTGAGGCGACGAGCTTGGAAATTGTAGAAGCGTGATGCGGAGTGTGTTTCGCCGTAGGATTCGCGTGATGGCATCCATGTTTCGATGTCGTACTTAGCGACTTGGCCCATGCCGAGGTCACCTGAGCAGACGTAGACGACACGGTATGGGAGGCCGAGGCGTTGAAGGATTTCTTCAGAGTTCTGAAGGATTTCGTCGTGGAACTTCTTGGAAGTTTCTTCATCGTTTTCGCAGATGACAACTTGTTCGACTTTATCGAATTGGTGGATGCGATAGAGACCGTGGGTGTCCTTGCCATAGGTGCCGGCTTCGCGGCGGAAGCAAGTGGACATTGCAACGGTCTTGAGCGGCAGATCTTTGTGATCGAGGATCTCATCCATGTGATAAGCGGTGAGCGAAACTTCTGAGGTGCCGACGAGGAAGGCGGTTGGATCTTCCTCTTTCATCTCGTAAGCCTGGTCACGACCTGCGGGGAGGTAGCCGGTGCCTTCCATTGCGTGCTCACGAACGAGCAGCGGAACGTTTTGCGGCTCGAAACCCTTTTCGAAAACCATCATGTCATAGGCTAAACGCAAGATGGCTTGGTGGAGTAGGGCACCTGCACCGGTGAGATAGTATGAACGTGAGCCAGCGATTTTGACGCCGCGTTCAACGTCGATCATGCCGAGTTCTTGGCCGAGGGCGACATGGTCTTTTGGCTCGAAGTCGAAGGTTGGGATCTCGCCAACCTTGCGAAGTTCAACGTTTTCCGCATCGTCTTTGCCGAGTGGAACGTCGTCAGCTTGTGGCTGCGGTACTCGGAGAAGCAAGTCCTTACGCTCAGGCTCGATGGCTTGGATACGCTCAGTGAGTTCTTGCTCTTGGTTTTTAATTTCGGATGGGCGAGCTTGCAGGTCCTTCATTTGCTTTTGAAGGTCAGCTTTCTCGTCATCGGAAGCTTTTTTCATGCGGCCAGCGATTTGGCCGATCTGCTTGCCGATCTGGTTCTTTTCAGCAGTGAGGTGCTGCTGCTTGGAGAAAAGCTCGCGATATTCGTCGTCAAGCTTGATCAGCGCGTCGATATCGACGCCGATGTGCTTGTCGGTGGCGGCTTTGCGGAATTTGTCAGGATTCGAACGGAATTCTTTGATATCGATCATAGTGAAGGGATTTTAACCGGTATCGAGGCGAGGGGCGAGTTGGCGAGATGGAGCTATGGACGAGGGGGAGACGCGGGAAGACGGGAGAGGGTGGTGAGGGGTGAGGGTGTGGTGCGGCGCGCATGAAATGGTTAGAAATTTGTTTTGTAAAAGCGCATAAAAGTGCTGGAATTTGGCGTTTTTTTTGATGGAATAGGGGTTGGGGTGGTAAGGCTGGGGGGGGAGTTGTTGCTAATTCAGGGGTTATGGATTTTGGAGATTTGGGGAGCGCGCATGAATACGCTTTTGTGCGCACAAAAGCGTGTTTTTTAGGGTTGAAAATGGTCAAGAATGGACAGAAACGGCGCGGAATGGGTTAGAAATGGTCAGAAAATGGTTAGAAATGGACAGTTTTGAAAATGCTGATTGCGTGTTTATGCGCGCGTTTTGTATTGCGGGGTGGCGTATTGGGGTTATGTGTGGAGAGATGTTGTTTGGTGTTGCGGGGTGTGGTTTGAGGTGGTAATGGTTTGTTTCACTAGAACGTATCGTTGGTTGAGGGATATCAATTGGCAGAGTTGTTGTTTGTAAGCTATGCAGTGAGTTGATAAATCGTTAACTCATCCAGCTTAACTGTTCAGGTAAATCGCCTTCTAGCCAAGCATTATGAACTTTGTATGCTGCGCGCATGAATTGAAATTCACTGTATGTGCTTTCGGGTAAGGTTTCATCAAAAACAATCTCACCGTCTTTTCGATTAATGATTAGTCGGCCAGGAATTTCCTGGTTCAAAAATCCATATTCGTAAGTTGCAGACTCGGAGTCTTTTTTGATTCTTTTGATTTCGATGATTACTGCCATGAATATGATTATTCTAATCGAAGATTAACTTTTTTGGGAATTGGTATTGTGAGTAGCTTTGCTATTTAACGAAATAATCATCTTGAGAAGTTATCCAATAAGTATGATTGCTGTTATTGGTGATATTGTCTGTCGAAGTGATGATCAATGTGTTTTGGGTATTACCATCAATTCCCCTACATTTAAAAATGAATCGCATGCCTTCATTAATTGTAAAATCTGTGCATGTATACAGATTCACAGTGTTTTCATCAAGTACAATGACAACTGCGCATATTGACTTGCCATTGAAAGTTAGTTCTCCGGAAAGCGGCATGTTAGCAGGTAATCTGTCGTTTTTTTCGATGAAGGAGCCTAATGATCTTTGCCAATGATGATCGGGTTTGATTTCATCAGCAACGATACGCATGGAAAGGTTATCATGTTTGCCATTAATCATCGCAGGAGCGATGTTGGATATATGCTTTGAAAGGTGGTGTCTTGCTGAGCCATGCGATAGTCCCCACGCTGAGGTTACTTCGTAAGGTTCACTTGTAATGATATCGTAAACCGTAAATGGTGGATCTTTAGGTTTAGGTGTGAAATTCCAATCACAACATGCCATTGAGATACTTGTTTTCTTTAGTTTCCACCAATAATGGGCATCATCACTAAAAACAAATGCATTCATGTAATTGATTAGCCCTTTACGAATTTGGCTTTAATGGCGGTCCACCATTCTTTGAGGGTCAGTTGGCGGAGGCGGTGGATTAGGGGGGTGATCTCATCACTGTGTGGAGCGACTTGGCGGAGGCGGCGGAGCCATGCTCTTGCGCGGGTGAGGTCGTTCATTTCGAGGTAGGCGAGGGTGAGGTTGCGAATGGCTTGGGCGTTGTCGGGTTTGGTTTGTAAGCAGTGTTTGAGTGAAGCGATGCCACGATCGGTGTCATGGATTTGGAGACGGGCAATGCCGCCATAGAGGCAGGCATGTGCGAGTTGTGAGGGGTCGCTGATGACGTAATCGCCTGTGGAGTTTTCGAGGGTTATCAGTGCGTCGAGCGCTTCTTCGGGCAGGTTGAGTTCGATGAAGAGTCGGGTCATGTCGAGGAGTTGCTCGACGGACTGGCCGATGTTTTCGAGTTCGGCGAGCATGTGCTTGCGCGCTTCGTCGAGCTTGCCACGTTTTTGTGCGATGATGGCGAGACCGAGGAAGATGCCGGGGCGTTGTGGGTCGAGACGTTTGGCTCGTTTGAATCTTCGTTCAGCAGCATCGACGTGGCCGCGTTTGAGTGCGAGTTGACCTAGCTCTGCGTGAGCTTCGGCGAGCGTGGGGTCGAGTTCGAGTGCCTGGCGAAGTTTCTCGGACCCTTCGGAGTCATAGCCCATGTCGATGAGGAGGTATGCGAGTTGAAGGAGTGTATCGAGATCGCCTGGTTCGACACGTAGTTGGCGGAGGAAGAGTCTGCGTGCACGTTCCTGATTGCCCATGCGCATGTGTATGCGAGCCAGGTTGCCTCTAACTCCAGGATAGGAGGGGTCGAGTCGAAGGGTTTGCTGCCAACACCAGATGGCTCGTTTGAATTCGCTGCGATATGAGAGTGACTGTGCGAGAAAGTCATAACAGATGGGGCATTCGTCTTCGATCTGGCGTGCGAGGTAGAACATTTCCTCGGCTTTATCGTGGTCGCCGAGCTGTGTGTATGCGGCGATACGTTGGCAGTAAGTTGCTTCGTTGCCGGGCTCGGTCTGCTCGATGTTTTCTAGAAGTGTGATGGCGCGGCGGGGTTTGCCGATACGGATGTAGTCGACGGCAATGCACATCATGGATTCGGTATCGTCGGGGCTTAAATTGACGGCTCGTTCGTAGCTTTCGATGGCTTCCTCGTAGCGTTCCATGGCGTCGAGGGTCATACCGAGTCCGTAATGCCATTCGGGTTTGTGAGGATTGTGGCGCAGCGCGATGGATAACTCGTCGTAAGCTTGCTCCCACTGACCAGCTTCGGCGAGGCGGTGTGCTTTTTCGGCATGTTGTTCGGCTTCGAACCAGTCACTCATAAGAGCCCACGCATTCTTTATACGGCAGCTAAAAACTGCAGTGAATCCTATAACTTCTATCGGCCAGTGTACCATCAGAGCGGCCTGAAAATAAAGAACTTTCGCGAATGTGTGACATGAATGACGGTTGTTAAAACTTTGGGATCTGATAAACGTATACTTATGTAGGAAATGTTATAGAAAAAGGTCGTTAAATCGGCCCCAGAATTGGAAAACGGCAGGTATGGGATTCAGGACATATTGGCGATTATTTTTCGGAAATAGCACAAGGAAGCATGTTTCGATGTCCCGATCCTGTGGTTTGTTAATTTTTATAAGTTTGGGGATTTTGCAGGGGTGTGGGACGTCGCCTAGCCATGTGATATCGGATGTGATGGTTGAGGTGCCTCAATTGCGAGGTGAATCTAGTGATGCGTACACACTTTTGAGTGGTGAGCAGACGCCTGCGGATGAGCGTGTTGAGGCAGCGAGCATGTTGCTGTCGATGGGTGATAACCGTGCGACAAGTTTGTTGAAGAAGACTTTGGCGGTGGATGCGGATAAGAAGGTCGCGGATGCTGTTCTGCAAGCGATTATTGTGTCGCAGCATACTCCGCCACGTGGGCTGTATGAGCCGCTGAAGAAATTGCTGCTGAATAGTGAAGGGGCTTTGCAATATCGTGCTGCGGAAGCGATGGGGCGTTATGCCAATGAACAGGCGGTTATGACCGAATTTGTTCAGTTGGCGGCTGATAAGAATGCTGAAGTGAAAGATCGGCAAGCAGCGATTCTTGTGCTATCTCGTATGCATAC
Source organism: Planctomycetota bacterium (assembly GCA_016350165.1). GTDB lineage: Bacteria > Planctomycetota > Phycisphaerae > Phycisphaerales > Phycisphaeraceae > Poriferisphaera. The sequence continues at coordinate 3,989,274 of CP066225.1, forward strand.
GAGGACGGCAGTGCAGACGTTGATTAGTCTGACAGATCCTGAGCAGCCAGAGGTGATACAGTCGGATGCTTATATTGCATTGGCTTTGATGACAGGCAACGATACGTATCGTAATAATCGTGGTAAGTGGTTGGCTTGGTGGAAGCAGGCGCGTAATTGGTCGAAGGATCGCTGGTATGCGTCGTTGATTGATTCGACAACAAGACAGAACGCGCGGCAACGACTTGAGCTTGAGGAAACCCAACGATATCTCTTTGCATTAGGGCGTTCGAGTTATCGCAATGCGAGTGAAGCGGATCGTGAAAAAATACTTGCGTACATGCTCACGAATTTACGACCTGTGCGTGAGTTGGCGATGGAACTTGTACTCGAACGTATCCTTGGTGGGCAGCCGATTGATGAGGATTTGATCGAAGCTTTGCGCGGTCGATTATCTGATCCTGATCCGAAAATTCGTCACCTCGCTGCACTGCGTTTGAATGATTTGGCTGATGAAAAGTCGGCTGACATTATTGCTGAGCGTTTGGTTGGTCATGAAGAGAGTTCGCCACTGACGTTACACGATGATTTGTTATTGTTAACGAATATGCCTAGAAAACAAGCGATTCCTGTTGCGATTACTTTACTTGATGATGAGACACTCAGCCCGACAGCTGCGGGGATGTTGGTATCTGCTAAAGAACATGGTTTGATGACTGAACAGCAGATGAAGCAAGCGTCTGATCGAGTGCATGCGCTGATTAGACCGGGTAAATTACCGCACCCTCAGTATATTGCGCTGCTTGCAAGTATGGGGGAAATGGAAGACTGGGCCTACTTAAAAGAGCTGATCGATTCACCTGATGATACGGTGAAAGTGGCTGCTGCAAAGGCATGGGCAAGTTCAGATAAATCGCTCAGTGTGTTGGCTGATCATATTGATGATCCGGTGATATTGCCGATCATGATTGCCGCCGCTGCGGAGCGTGGTAAGGATGAAGAAACATTACGCGTGCTCGCAGATAATCCGCCTGATCAGGCACAAGTTCTCGAAGCTTGGACGCATGCGATGATTGAAGTATCTAAGCATGTTGAAGGCGAGTTTGTACTTGAGCTTGCGAGTGAGATTACAAAGCTGGAGATACCAAGTGCAAGCCAATCGATGACGTTGGCAATCGATATTCTGTCTGCTGCAATTGATCAGTTGCAAGCGGAGGATGCTGCTGCGATGTCGGTGATGCAGTTGAATCTGCTTGATCGGCTCGTCATGTTGCGGGCACAGATATTACTGGAATCCAACAACACCAACGGCGCGCTGATGGACTATCAGTTGCTCGACAAATCCTTTGATGACATGGATCTTTATATGCAGGAAGCGATGTTGCGTGGGTACATCACGACACTCCTGCGACGCGATGAAATTGACGATGCATTTGCGCAGTACGAACGGCTTGATGATCTGCTCGTAAAGCAAGGTAAGAGTCCGGTTGAAGACACAATGCTTGAAATGTTTCTTTATCAGGCGGACACTTACGCTGATGTGAACCGCTCTGCTGAAGCACAAAAAGTCGTCGATCAGTTACGAGATATACTCGGCGAGCAGGTTCCGCCACGTATTGAGCGTCGTCTAGAAGCTCTGGATACCAAGCTCCAATAAGGCTGTTTTTTACGGTTAGCCCACGCCAGATTTAGTGGCAATGAGCTTCTATCATTCAACAACGATAACGTGCGGACCCGCCTTGGGATGATCTTCAACCATCCTTGCGGTATACTGCTACCCCGCTCAGATTGCAGTATCAGCGGCTGTTTGCTCCTCAGAACCTACTTTGAGCAACGACAAACCCTTGCTGCGAGCGTATTTTACGGAGACTTAGACATGGAAAATATCATCACCGGCAAAGCCTACGTCCTCGGCGATGACATCGATACCGATCAGATCATCCCTGCTGAATTCCTCTCATACGACCCTTCAAAGCCTGAAGAACGTAAGTACTTCGGCATGTACGCTAACTGCGGCGTCCCTGAAGGCCAGCGTGGTCTCCCAGACGGCAACATCCCGTTTGTTCCTGAAGGTGAGTTTGCATCTGAGTTCAAAATCGTCATTGGCGGCAAAAACTTCGGTTGCGGCTCCTCACGTGAGCACGCTCCACTCGCGATCGCTGAAGCTGGTGCTACTGTCGTGATCGCAGAGTTCTACGCTCGTATCTTCTTCCGTAACTGCGTCAACGGCGGCTACCTGCTTCCATGCGAATCTGTTGAACGCCTCGTTGAAGAAGTCAAAACTGGCGATGATCTTGAAGTGAACCTCGAAAAAGCTGAAGTTCGCAACCTCACCAGCGGTAAGACATATGCACTTAAGCCACTGGGTGATGTGAAGCCAATTATCGAAGCTGGCGGTGTCTTTGACTACGCTCGTTCTTCAGGCATGCTTGATAAATAATCACGCAGCAAACCCACATATAAATTTCCAGACCCACCCCTCGAAGGTGGGTTTTTTTATGTCCAGCCCTTGATCTTGATCATTTTGACGCAATCCTTACGATTCACGCATAGATGAATCATGACTTTCATGCGATTTTGCCGACATTTATTGATTGTCTGGGCGGAATAAATCAGCCCTCGGGGTCGGTTAGTCGCATGAGTACACAATTTATTTCTACACAGCACCAGACGGAGATCCCCATGGACGCACAATTCCTCAAAGCCATCCACGATAAGGCCACTGACTACAAGACCTACCTTGCTACCGGCAAAGAGCAGCAGCAAGCTGACTGGACTGAAATCTACAATCAGGTCGGTCTCACCGATGCTCAAAAGCAACTCCTTGCTGATTTCTCACGCGAAATGAAGATCATCGTCGTCTCAGGTATCTGGTGTGGCGATTGTGTGCAGCAAGTTCCACTCATCGAAAAAATCGCAGAAGGCTCAGGTAACATCGATCTTCGCTACGTTGATCGTGATGAAGTCCCGGAACTGCGTGATCAGATCATGATTAACCAGGGCACACGAGTCCCTGTTGTCATCTTCTGTGCAGAGGATTACGAACTCGTCGGCTGGTATGGTGACCGCACTCTCTGCCGCTACCGTCGTCTGGCTGCTCAGCATCTCGGCGGTGCATGCCCACTTCCTGGTGCACCAGTCCCTGATGTCGAACTGGAAGAGTCTTTGCAGTGTTGGCTCAACGAGTTCGAGCGTGTGCAATTACTTCTCAGACTCTCAGGCCGCCTGCGTCAGAAACACGGCGATTAAGCCATATCTGATGCTACGCAGAAGTACCTAAATTCAGAAATATCCGAATCTTAGGCTAAGGGTTAATCTGTATCGGTCATGCGAGGCCAATAGAACCGAAGTTCTACAGATAGCGAAAATTGCTTGCGAATTGCTTGGCCCAAAGTTAAGATTCTGCCACCTCAGACTCAAGAGTCTGATTCACATGAGAGAGAGTTCCGGAATCTTTCGCATCACCCGCCTGGTTGAACCGGTCATTGACATGATAGCTCTTTCTCTTCCTTAGTTGTTTCAGGACAACTGTTTACAGCTCTCACGGAGTGATACTTTGGCTAAGAAGAAAGCTGCCAAAAAAAAAGTTGCCAAAAAGGCGACCGGCAAGAAAAAGGTAGCCAAAAAGGCTGCAACTAAAAAAGCTGCAACTAAAAAAGCGGCTTCCAAGAAATCCACGTCCAAAAAGGTGACCAAGAAAAAAGCTGCAACTAAGAAAAAAGTTGTCAAAAAAGCTGCAACAACTAAAAAAGCAGCAACGACCAAAAAGACAACCAAAAAAGCTGTAGCTAAAAGTGTGACCAAGAAGGCTGCTGCGAAAAAGCCTGTTGCTAAGAAAAAGGTTACAAAGAAGGTTGCTGCGAAGACCAAACGTCCCGCACCAATCATCCCACCTGCACCTAAAGAAGAACCAATCGACGATTTCCTCACCGAACTCACTGATGAGCAATTGCTCAAGATTAAATCTGGCCTCTCAAAAGCCGACCTCGAAGAGTTCACTGAACTGCTCATGGAGAAGCGTGAAGAAATCATCGGCGACGTCGAACATATGGAATCCGCGCGTGATAAAGCGGGCAATCTTTCCAATATGCCCCTTCATATGGCTGATGTTGGCACGGACAACTACGAGCAAGAGTTCACACTCGGCCTCCTGGAATCTGAACGCCGACTACTCCGTGAAATCGATGCTGCACTTGTGCGTGTCCAAAAGGGTATTTACGGCATCTGCATGCAGTCTGGCAAACCAATCCAGCGTGTTCGCCTCGAAATTAAACCATGGGCCAAGTACTCAATCGAAGTTGCCCGTGAACGCGAACGTCGTGGTTTGCCAATCTGATCGGCCGCTCCCTTTTGTTAGGCACTAATATGGCTGAGTTGAATTGACACGCTCAAATTCTGCAATTCAATCTTCAGAGGGGACCGATATAACTCAAGGAGCGTGACCGACGTACCATTGAGTATCATGACGCTCCCATCTCGGGAGCGTTTTTTCTTTATCATTAGTCATTCACTCGTAAACTCAATACCACACCATCGCATACCTCCGCTACAATATATCCCTCAAAAACGAATATATCACCGACTAACTCGCGATTAGAGGACACATCGTGACCACAGATCAAGACAACTCACAATCATTTTCTTCACAACCCGATTCAACCAATGGGGCAGGGCCTCTTCCAAAGCTCGCCTACAAATCAGCGTGTGCCATCACCGTTTTTCTGCTCGTTACCATCTCCCTCATCGCAGCAGATTTGCTCGTCAAGTATTACTCATTCGAGTGTGTTGCACCGCACCCTGTCGAGATCCTTCAGGCAGAGCCGGACATGGAACCTTCCAATAATCCTGCGCTCTCACCCGATACCATGCGATATCAGGTTTACGTCTTTAAAACTGAAACCGATGTTATCCCTTCACGCGATGAGCCTGTCGTTGTCATACCTAAGCTGTTGAATCTTCAACTCGTCCTAAACCCCGGAGCAGTCTTCGGCCTCGGCAAAGGTGGACGCACTATTTTTATAGGCGTTTCTATCGCTGCCATCATCGTGATCGCATACTTTTTCTCACGTTCACCCGCCAAAGCGATCATGTTCCATCTCGGCCTCGCATTCATCCTCGCCGGCGCATTAGGAAACATGTACGATCGCGTTACCTTTGGCGTCGTACGTGATATGTTTTACATGTTCCCTGGTACTCGACTTTGGCCGTGGGTATTCAATGTGGCCGATGTCGAATTAATTATTGGGGTTGGGCTTGTGATTCTGCACGGTTGGCTTTATAGCGACGAGCAGCCTCAACAACCAAAGAAATAACACCCAGTCCGCACGCATCACGCGCACTTCTTTCAGGATGCCATTGCACGCCCAGATAGAACGGCTTGTTCGGATCATCAATCGCTTCAACCGTGCCATCTTCATCACGCGCAACAATACGCAAGCTGCCCGGATTTTCAATCGCCTGGCGGTGATAGCTTGTCGTCAAACCCGTTACATCGTTCAGCACTGAGTCGTTCACAACCAGTTCAACCGGATGCTTCAGGTCATTCATATGCTTCGCATGTGATTCCAATGTTTCAGGCAAGCACTGGTTAATACGACCGCCATGCATGAGCGCCATCAACTGCATACCCAAACAGATCGCCAAGACCGGGTACTCCGAATCTTTATGGATCTCGTTATACAGTGCTGTTTCAAACTCCTGCCTCTTCGGGCAAAGCAGATTCGATTTTGGATGTTGCTCGTGACCAAACTCGGACATATCCAAGTCGTCGCCGCCAGTGAAGATCATGCCGTCGCATAATTCGACGTACTCTTTCACCAGTTCAACGCGCTGTGGCAACAAAATCGGGATTCCACCCGCTTCTGCAACGTAATTCGAATAACCCAGCCCAGACTGATATTTGCCTGAGTCCCAGGTGTTGTCTTTTGTATCTACGGTAATTCCAATAATGACTGACATGCCGACTATTTTACAAATTGTTATATAAAAATCTCGCCTAATTTCGATCCAATCGCGTGTTTATTTCCAATGAATGTCAACACATCCACACCAGCTGGCTAACGTAAGTCACATTTTCATAAATCGACCGACTTTTCAACGCGATAGATGCTGCAAACGACATTAAATCATCTTGAAATCTATCATTTTTTCCCTCTCACCTCCCCCCTGATACAATACTGACTCTCAGTCCTCATTCCCACATGACTCACACACCTCAAACCTCGTTTCCCAGACCATAACCGGAGTAATCACCGTGCGTTACATCAGTACTCGTGGAACAGCCGAACCCGTCGATTTCGAAGGCGCTCTCATGACCGGCCTCGCCCGTGACGGCGGCCTCTACGTCCCAGAAACTTGGCCCACACTCACCGCCGATGACCTCCGCTCAATGCGAGGCCTCTCGTACCCCGAAATCGCCTTCCGCGTCATGAAACCCTTCGTCTCACCTTGCATCCCCGACGAAGACTTCAAAAAGATCATCGACGAATCCTATGCGACTTTCGTAAACCACTCCGTCGCTCCCCTCACGCAGCTCGGACCCAATCTTTGGCTCATGGAGCTTTATCACGGGCCAACTCTCGCATTCAAAGACGTTGCCATGCAAGTGCTCGGCCGTCTCTACGATTACGTCCTCAATAAACGCGACAAGCGCATCACCGTCGTCGGCGCAACCTCAGGCGACACCGGCTCCGCAGCCATCGAAGCTATCCGTGGCCGCTCACGTGCATCCATCTTCATCATGCACCCCAACAACCGCACCTCCGAAGTCCAGCGCCGCCAGATGACCACCGTCGATGCAAACAACGTCCACAACATCGCCATCGAAGGCACATTCGACGATTGCCAAAACCTTCTCAAAGCCATGTTCAACGATCACGACTTCCGCGACGAGATCAAAATCTCAGGCGTGAACTCAATCAACTGGGCACGCATCATGCCTCAAATGGTGTACTACGTCGCAGCCGCCGTTTCCCTCGGTGCTCCCGACCGCTCAATCAACTTCACCGTCCCAACCGGCAACTTCGGCGACATCTTCGCTGGTTACGCCGCTAAACAAATGGGCGTTCCAATCGACAAGCTTGTCATCGCATCCAACCTCAACGACATCCTCACTCGCGTCATGAACACCGGCGCTCACACCCTCGGCGAAGTTCACCCAACCATGTCCCCATCAATGGACATCCAAATCTCATCCAACTTCGAACGTCTTCTCTTTGACCTCTACGATCGGGACGGCAAAGCCATCGCTGATCTTATGACCCAACTCACCGAAGACGGCACCTTCACCCTCGGCCAAGCCCAACGTGAAAAAGCACTCAAACTCTTCACCGCTCAACGCGTTGATGAAGAGCAAACACTCAAAACTATCGAAATGGTCTATAAACAAAGCGAAAAACTCATCGACCCGCACACCGCCGTTGGCGTCGAAGCCGCTTGGCGTGAACAAGACGCAGCCATCGACAAGACCACACCTATGGTCACACTCTCAACCGCTCACCCAGCCAAGTTCCCAGCCAACGTCGAAAAAGCGACAGGTGTTCACCCACCACTTCCACAACACATGCTCGATCTTTACGATCGCGAAGAGCGTTTCGTTGTCTTACCCAACGACCTCGAAACAGTCACCACCCACATCCGCAAAACCCTCGCAGCTGAATCGCAAACCGTCTAATCAAAGGTTAGATACGAAACTAAAGTACACAAAAAATCCGCTTCTTTCGAGGCGGCTTTTTCTTTACATCAATATTTCCAGCATTCCCATGTCTATCAACGTGGTTTCGCAATCAATGTCAACATCCCTCGTTGATTATCTTGGAAACTGATCTTGAACTGATTCGACTCAAGTTCACCAATGAGCCAATCAATCGGAATAATCAACTTCTCATACGTACTTGTTGCCATCCCCCATTCCGAATCCGCATTCGCACGATTATAAAAGATATCACTGACTTCAACCTTCTCACCGTTATATGCAAGCACGCATGTCGCAATCCGATTCGCTTCGCTTCGCACCGGAATCACTGTCTGTGCCGTATCTTTCTGTGCAGACAAATCACGGTATGACAGAATCAAAGTCCCCTCATCCTTCAACGCAGTTTTCGCATCACGAATAAGTTCGCTCACATCCTTCAGTGATTCAAAGTGGCTTAGTGTGTCACCCATACAAAGAACTACATCAGCATTTTCTTTAAGTGTCGGCAAGTATTTGCATATATCCGCATGAACTGCCGTGACATTCGCATCCTCTCTGGCAGCATCCAATTCATCAAGCAAATCTTCGCACAAATCAACCGCCAGAACGCGATACCCCATCTTTGCAAGTGGCAAACTATGAAACCCAGGCCCCGCACCCAAATCAACAATCAATGCTTCATTTCCACTTGCTGGAAGATGCTTCGCATAGAATGCCGAATTATTTGCTTCATTAAATACCCTGCCACCAAATAGCCATGTGTAGTTAGTAGCGAGTGTCTGTTTGTAGTGATCAAGAAAACTCATGGCGACTCCGACGTTAGGTGGTAGGGAGAGAGCATTATAAATATTGCTAGCACATGAAGAAACTTGCTTAATACAAGTAATATTGAACATCACTTGATCTGTTGATGTGGCATTAAATGAGGTGGTTATCTAGAAATGCGCAGTATTGTGTTTTTCCATTTTGGATCATGCTAAAAACTGAAGGCTTTTATAATCTTTTTAGCGTCTTTTACCTTGGATACATCGGCGTATAGGTCTGTATCTTTTTCGACTTGGCATCACTGATAATTGTACCACGGATCAAGCCAACCATTAGACAAATGCCAGCAACTGCGAATGCGAATCCAAGTATCATTCCAAAGTAAATTCCTGCCGTTACACTTTTATCTAATAAGCTGACCGAAGGGTCGCTAGGCAGGTAAAACACTTCGATTTGATTGTCATCACTGATATGTTCGTTCAACCATGCTCTGGCATCGCTTTGATTGCGGTAATATAAATCTTCTCCCAGCATGATCTTGTTGTTTTTGTATGTTTGTCCATCCACGACAAAACGATACGACACTTTGATCAGGTACTTTATGTGGCCCTTTCTTTGCCATCTCTTGTTAATAGTATGTGACTCAACTTGTCCTATGACCGATTGGAACTCGTCGATGCGCCACGACAGACGCATTTGATGGATCTCATAGCCAACCAAAATGCATCCACCTGGCAGTATGTGAAAAACAAAAAGCCAGAGAAGGAGCTTAGAAACACGGGGCGGTAACTTACTTATCAAACTCATTGGGTTTTGCCTCCAGATGAGTAAATGAAATAGTATTTAAAAAGTACTAATAAATAGGGATGAGTTGTATTCTAAATACATGTTCATTATTTGAAAGCAATTTTTATGTTCGCATGAATCTCAGCGTTGATTTTTTTGATATCACATGCACAAAGGCTAATTAAATGCTAAAAAACCTGAGACCTCTTACGAAGCCTCAGGTCAGATTGGGATTGCTCGATCCTAAGATCGAACAGGTGGTGTGGGGTCAAATTAATTTAGTTCAAGCCCGGCTTACCATTGATGGTCCATGGGTTAGTCTCATCAGCAGTATTTGCACCGAGAAAAGCTTCGGTTTCATATGGCTTCGTTACATCAGCAACCGCTTCGCCTGCACCGTGACCGTCTGCATACGCAACGTTACATGACTTATTGTGGCGTGGTGATACACGACCTCTCGCCCATGATGCCGTTGAAACAGATGAGTACAGCAAGTAAATGCCGTTAGGCCCATCTTCCTCATCCATCGTTGATGCATTTGTTGAGTCAGCAAAGAGGATCGTGTTCGTTGGGTTGCGCAACTGTGCTTCTTTTGCCGTTGCACGTGTCGCACTTTGGCCGCCCTTGTCTTGATTCGCGCCCCAACCGATCAGTGAGCCAATGTGGCGATAGTTGTACCCATAGTGGATTGACTGGAAGTTGTCACTGCCTGGATCGCTTGAATCTTCTTCAACAAACCATGACGCAGCATCATCCATCTCTGGACACTGATACGCATCCAAACCACTGGTGTAACCGCTCGAAAGATATAAGCCAGGCCAGTACGTCTTGCGACTGCCAGCAGGGCCCCATGTAGTTCCATCAGTCTTAACATGTACAAAATGACCATCGTTGTCATTGTTGTACATCGCTGAAACTAAACCCAGTTGGCGAATACTGCTCAAACATTTCACGCTTTGTGCCGTTCTTCTTGCTGCGCCGAGTGCTGGCAACAGAATGCCGATCAGCAAAGCAATAATCGAAATGACAACAAGTAATTCAATCAGGGTAAAAGCGCTGTTTCTTAAACTATGTTTTGTGAAAAGATGCATATGTCACTGCTCCTTAGAACCAATACAAATAAACGGCACCAAAACATTCCTGCCAAGTTTCATAGATGAACACTCGACGATGCGTGCCGCGTCGAATTGCGGCTTTCTGCCCTTAACTCGGAAACCGCCCCTTAGCCAGAAGTTCGTATTATAATAATTCATCCAAAAATGTGTAATTCTTATATAACAAATAGCGTGTTTTTAGTTTAACACACGTTCGCTGTGGTGTGATATCAAATTCTACATATTATTTAAATTGATATGAATCAATTAGTTATACGTATTAGCTAGTTTAGTTGTAATTGTAAAAAAAAAATCAATGAATCATTATTTTGTTAATTTTATAACTTTTACGCGTGATACCATGAATTCGAAATTCGTAAGATGCGAAAAACGTACGATTTAGTTAACAATAATGCCTCTGGCTTATTTTTAAACAGTACTACGTTAATAGCTATAAAATGGCACTCCATCGGTATCTCTTGGTGAAGCTTCGTTATTTTTTACATCGTATCGGAGATGGCTGGATACTCGATGTGCGATATTCGCCCTTGATCTCCATAGAGCCGCTCCTTTGGCCTGCCGGGCCGTTTGGGCTAGATGGCAATGGGCCGCTCTGGACTAGCAGGAGGAGGGCTGGCAAGGTGGGCGCATGGAAAAACCTGAGGTCGTGAAACCTCAGGTTTAGATTGGGTTGTTCGATCTAAAAGTCGAACAGGTGGTGTGGGGTCAAATTTATTAGCGGATGTCCCAGACGTTTTCAGCATCTTGCTTGTTGGTGTGGATAAGCCATGCGTCGGCTAGGACGTCCTCGGCGTATGCTGAGTATTTGATATCGTCTGGTGTGCCGAATTCGTTAACCTGCCAGTTGGCGTTAGCTGTGTCAACGTGGCCGTCTGCCCATGTGACGTTAGCTGAACCGCTGTGGCGTGCGTGTACTTCGCCGTTGCCGCTGTTCATATCGTTCCATGAGTCGCGAACCATGAAGATGCCGCCTTCTTGATTGCTATCCATCCATGCAGGGCAGTATGAGTCAGCAAACATAACAGTATTGGTTGGGTTTCTTACTTCAACCATCTTGTGTGTGTAAGGTGTTGCGTTGCCGTCAGATGTGAGCCATGGGCCTTCGTGAGTCTTGTATGTCAGTACTGAACGAGCCATTGAACCGAGGTTCATGTAGTTATAGCCGTACTGAATGTAGAACCAGTTTGGATCCTTGGGATCGTTGACATCAATGTCGTTGAGCAGCTGATCGCGTTCAGGTTGCCAGCCTGGGCAGCTGAAAAATTCTGCAGATTTCAGGATGCCGCTAGCGTTCATAATACCTGACCAGTACTTACGATCTGATGTAGTAACACTACCCCAGTGAGTTTGGCAAGGCATCAGGAAGTCGTCTGAATCAGTCATATAAACATATGCTGCGATACCGATCTGGCGTTGGTTACTTGCACATGCAATTTTTTGTGCAGTTTTACGTGCAGCACCCAATGCAGGCAGAAGAATACCGATCAGCAATGCGATGATTGAAATGACAACGAGAAGTTCGATTAGTGTGAAAGCATTTCTTTTCTGTTGAAACAAAACCATTGTTCCGTTCTCCTTTCCCCCGGAAAACAAAACTGTCAAGAATCAGGCCGTACTAATTAGTGAAGATTCGCATATCCCCGTAGGGAGAATTATCTTCAAAAGGTTCGTGTGAGTGAGTCCTAAAAGAGGGTCTGAAACACCCGAATGTGAAATTAAATTTGTCTCTTACTTATATAACACTAGGGACATACACTAGTCAACCTACATGTTTCTTATTAATTAAAATTATTTATTTTCCAGACATTCTATCTCTTTGTCAAAGCTCGCTGTCATACATGTTGTATGTGGATAACGTAGGATTGTAAATAATTTAAAAATATAAGGTTATGTACATTATGTGTCATGTCGTATACCTTTTCGGTAGGCACTTCGTACCCTAGACTGACCATTGTGACCTATATTAATACAACTTGGAAAATGAAACACTTTGGTGGTTTGTTATATAACACTTAGTTTTGCCTCAGAAATGTCTTAATTAAAATTATATAGCAATTTAAATGATGGGTTATACAAATCGCACTCAGCGAAACGCTCTCACTGCCTCTAAATCCACTTTTTCAGTTTAAATTATCCGAACGTACCTTCGGCAGTTTTTCTCGTCTAAAAATTCACAATTGTGTTAATTCTTATACTCAAACCGCTCCAGCTCTTTTGCAGTCATTTTCAATCTGTACAAAATTCGTACGCACCCATGATTTCGCCTCAATTTCCACTTTCTCAGAGGTTTTTTCCCAGTTTCTCACCATTTAACATAGCAAGCAGCCTTTTTGTGGATTACTTACACCATCACATAAACAGGCCAATCAGTATTCTGTTCCCCTATCCTGTAATTGAAAACCTTGATTTGTCCATTATCTGGGAAATTTGTTCGAAATTTTGGATAAAATCGCCCCGAACCCCTTGGCAGGCCAATTTCTCCCCGCTAAGCTACCTTCATCGATGCAGCGGTGTGGCTGCACCTGTGTTACCCACTTAACAACAGAAAATGTCTGGAACGGGACCCTACCTATATAGTCCCGCCGGCCAAACCATTCGAACCCAATCTCGCTTCCCTACGACCGCACCGTCGATCGCCAATACGGCAAGGGATCAAAAGAGCAGGGTGAGAAGACACGGAGAACAGACCAATGTCAGATCAGAACTACTCCATTGGAACTCAAGCCCTACACGCTGGGCAAGTCGTTGACCCCACAACAAATTCACGTGCGGTACCAATCTACGCAACGACTTCATACAACTTCAACGATACAGATCATGCTGCTGACCTCTTCGCACTCAAAGAGTTCGGCAACATCTACACGCGTCTGATGAACCCAACAACCGACGTCCTCGAAAAACGCATCGCTGCACTCGATGGCGGGGCTGCCGGTCTCGGTTTCGCTTCAGGCATGGCCGCAATCACCGCCTCAATACTCACAATCGCACACCCAGGTCAAAACATCATTGCCTCGACCTCTCTTTACGGCGGCACATGGACGCTCTTCACACAAACATTCAAACAGCTCAACATCGAAGTCCGTTTCTTCGATCCGCTTGAGCCTGAAAAGATCAATGAACTTGTTGATGAAAACACGCGATGTGTCTACATCGAGTCCATTGGTAATCCCAAGTGTGACGTTCCTGACTTCCAGAAAATCTCGGATACCGCACACGCTCATGACATCCCTGTGATATGTGATAACACTGTCACAACACCTGTGCTTCTCAAGCCAATCGATCACGGCATCGATATCGTTGTCTACTCAACGACCAAATTCATTGGCGGTCACGGCACACATGTTGGCGGTTGCATCATCGACTCCGGCAACTTCAAGTGGGCGGATAACCCAGAAAAATGGCCTGAGTTCTGTGCACCGTGTGACTCATACCACGGCGTCGTCTTCGAAGAAGCACTCCGTCCAATCGGCAACATTGCATACATCATTCATATACGCACCAACTGGTTGCGTGATACCGGTGCTGCAATGAGTCCATTCGCTGCGTTTATCTTCCTGCAAGGCCTCGAAACACTACATCTTCGTGTACCTCGCCATGCTGAAAACGCAATCAAAGTTGCCAAGTATCTCGAAGCACATCCTGCTGTCGAGTGGGTCAACTATCCCGGCCTGGAATCACATAAGACATACGAAAACGCGAAGAAGTACCTGCCAAACGGCCAAGGTGCAATCCTCGGATTCGGCGTCAAGGGCGGCATCGAAGCAGGTAAGGCAGTTGTTAACAACGTTAAACTGCTTTCACACCTCGCAAACGTTGGCGACGCGAAATCACTGATCATTCATCCAGCTTCTACAACTCACTCGCAACTTGATGAGCATGAGTTGAAAGCAACTGGTGTGAGCCCAGAATTTGTACGTGTATCTGTCGGCATCGAAGACGCTGACGATATCATCGCGGACTTAGAACAAGCTTTGAAAGCTGCCAGCGCGATACCCGCAACGGCAAGCTAATTGATTTGATTGACAGCCCGTATCGTGGCTGTGTGAGATTCAACCTTTAATCATGAATTGGATCTGATCTGATTGGATTCAAGTTCGTACTAACTTAATGTTAGGTAACATAGAGGGCGGAGCGAAAGCTCCGTCCTTTGTTTGCAAAAAAAGTTTTCAGTAACATACTGCAATTCGCCTGTGTTTTATGTGTTGAGTGTTTTGTGTGTGCCGATGACATGCAAGAGGGTTAGACGGGGATTGGGGAGCGGGATAGTTAGAGTGAAGACCAATGACAGAGCAATTGCCGACTAGTAGTGATGACGTGCGTTCAAACGCACCTTTGAAATATGCCAAGACCGTCACCTTTGACGGCCCCATCGTTCTTGAGCAGGGTGGTGAGTTTTCATCGATCGATGTTGTGTATGAAACTTACGGCACGCTTAATCCCCAACGTGATAATGCGATCATGATCTGTCATGCACTGACGGGCGATTCGCATGTTGCTGCTCATGATGAGAATGATGATGCGGGTTGGTGGGAGATCATGGTTGGTCCGGATAAACCAATCGACACGAATAAGTACTTCATTATTTGCTCGAATGTGTTGGGTTCATGTCGTGGCACGACTGGGCCGGGCAGTATTAATCCGGCGACGGGTCAGCCTTATGGCAAAGATTTCCCGTTTATCACAATTAAAGACATGGTGGACGTGCAGTCGCGCGTTCTTGATCATTTGGGCATCAATAAGCTTTTTGCAGTTGTTGGCGCATCATTGGGTGGCCATCAGGCATTGTGTTGGGCGACGGAATATCCAGAACGTGTTGGTGCGATTGCTTCGATTGCAACTGGGCCGACATTGACGAGCCAGGCGCTTGCGTTTGATGTGGTGGGTCGTAATGCGATTACTTCTGATCCACATTTTCATGGTGGGCAGTATTACGATAAAGAAACAAAACCAAATACAGGTTTGGCGATTGCTCGTATGTTGGGTCACATCACGTATTTGTCGCGCGAGTCGATGCGTGAGAAGTTTGATGAGAACAGGTTGGAACCACGTGAGGTTGATACGGAGTTTGAAAAGTACTTCAGTATCAGTAGTTATCTTGCGTATCAGGGTGATAAGTTTGTTGAACGTTTTGATGCGAACAGTTATGTGGTGATTTCGCTTGCGATGGATCACTTTAACTTGGGTAATACGCATGACCAGTTGGCGGATTCGTTGGGTAAATCTGATTGTCGTTGGTTGATTATGAGTTTTAGTAGTGACTGGCTGTTCCCGCCGTTCCAAGCGAAGGGGATGCGTAACGCGCTGATTAGCCGTGGTAAGTATGTGAGTTACTGCAATATTCAAAGTGAATGCGGTCACGACGCGTTTTTGTTGCCGAACGAGTTTGAGAGTTATGGCGGGATTGTCAGAAGGTTCCTTGATACAACGACGGTGGATGCGACATTTGCGGATGTAGATGAGAGCAAGCTGCCGGTGGATGTGCGAAGCATCTTTAATCATGAACGTTTGGATTATGATCAGATTTGTAATTTGATCGAGAAAAACAGTAGTGTTCTGGACTTGGGTTGCGGGCAGGGCGGTTTGCTGTTGCGATTGGCAAGACAGTGTGAGGCATCACGTTTAGTGGGTGTTGAACTGGATGAAGCGAATTTGCAGAAGACTATTTCTTTGGGTTTCGATGTGATTCAATCGGACTTGGAGAAGGGTGTTCCGATGTTTGGGGATCAGGAATTTGATTATGTGGTGCTGAGCCAGACGTTGCAGTCGGTGATCAGTACAGAGCAGTTGATTGAACAGATGGTGCGGATTGGTAAGAAGTGTATTGTGAGCTTCCCGAACTTTGCGTACAAGGATTTGCGAAACGAGTTGTATCATGAAGGTGTGAGTCCGGGGACGGAACATGGGCAGTTGAGTTTTAACTGGTTTGATACGCCAAATCGAAGATTCCTGTCGATTAAGGACTGGGAGAATTTCTGTGATCGCAAGGGCGTGAAGATTTTGGATGCGGTGTGTTTGCAGAGTGAGACGGGGGAGCGGGTTTATGATGATCCGAATCTGAATGCGGACTTGGCGATTTATGTCATTTCCAAATGATCGATTGAATCTATTTGAATAAACGAATGGACGTGCGTGCAGATATGTGCGCACGTTTTGTTTTGGTTTTGGATTTTCAGGGTTAAAAAAAGTGGGTTTTGAAAATGTGATTTGGTTGATTTTGTTAAATGGATGAGCGGTAAAGTGAAATAGGGATTGGTTTTTAAGGAGTTATGAAAAGTGCGCGGCGCATTTGTGCGCACGAATGTGAAGGTCGATTGATTTTCGGTGATTTTCCCGTAGTAAGAAATGGGCAGAAATGATTCGTAATGGCTAAGAAATGATGCGGAATGGATTGGAAATGGTCAGAAATATGCAGGTTTTGAAGGGGCGATTGCGTGTTTGTGCGCGCGTTTTGTTTGGTGGTTGGGTTTGGTATGTGGTTTGCTGGGGGAGTGGATAAGAAGGATTAGTTGCGGTGTCCTTTATGAGGCCGGACTGGCTATTGAGGGGTGAGTGAAGGATGTCGGTGAAGATGGGGTGGCGGGTTGAGGCATCCGCGGAGCGAGGCTCTGCGGATAAGGGTGAGTTGCTTCACTGTAGCGTGTCGTTGGTTGGTGATATTTCACAGAAGTATATTGTTGGTTGTCGTTTGGTTATGGGATACTAGTTGTGTTTAGGTTTTGTGCGAGTATCTTGTTTTTTGCTGCTCGTGCTTATGTGAGGTGGTAAGCATCCTAGTGGGGGTGGATATTTGAAGATTTTGATATGCTCAGGTTCACTGTTTAGATTTTGTTCTTTCATGATGTGTTGAATATCTGAGATCGCTTTTTGAGCATTTGGTTGGTCGTTTAATTTTTCGTATAGATTGGATAGTTTACGGAGGATTGGGATCATACTTGGGCGATGATTGTGGCAGTGGATTGAGCGATCTTGTTGCACATGCTTGTAGCATCTCAATGCTTGTGAGTATTGCTCTTTTTGAACATAAATATCGCCTAAGATTTCAAGTGCGTTTAAGTGTTCAGTTGTGAATTGAGGGTATGAAGAGCGGTAGAATTGTTCTGCATATGATATTGTTGCTTGCGCATCGTTATATCGATTTAAGTCGATGAATATACATGCCATTTTTTGATTAAATTCAGCGAGGCTCATGATTAGTTTATGTGTTTTGCAATAATTAATATGATTTTTAATTAAAGGGTTTGCATCTGAGGTACGGCCTGTAATTAGATAATAGCGTATTAATAATTCATCACTTATCAGTTTAGGTACTGTGTGTTTTGGGTTATCGAAGTTAATGATTTTTCTTGCATTTTGAATACATTGAAATGCTTTTTTGTTTTGATTAAAACGAAGTCTGAAATCAGCAATTTCAAGGAGTTCTTCGGCGGTTTTGATATGATTTTGGCCGTATTTATCCGTAACCAGTTTCAATGTTTTTGTTAAGTGTTTTTCTGTGTTGTTATGTTTGGATTGAAGTGCGTTTTGGAGTGCTAAATTTCGTAGGATCAGCAATGAAATATTATGTTTATTGTGTTTAGGAAGGTGTCGGGTATATTTAAGTGCTTGATTGAATGCTTTGTTTGCTTGGGCAAAATTTCGTGCGGAAAGATAGGTGATGCCGTATCTGTTCCATGCTTCAGCATATAGATTCGCAGGGGGATCTTTAATTTTGTCGATATGATCTAGTGCTTTTTTAATAAGCGTTTGGGCTTCTGATATGTTGTGGTATAGGTATGGTACTTCGGATTTGTTGAGTAAAACGACTGCGATAGCGGCATGATTTTGAGGTACTGATTTTGTTAACGTTACTAAATAACGGGAAAGATCATGATTTGCAACTTGATGGTGGTGATACATTATACTGCCGGCTGTCGTATTGATATCAACCCAAAAACCTAGCTGTTGGAATTTGAAGTACTCTCTATTTGCAATTTTCATTTCCTCACTCTTACCCATGTTTAGAGAGCGATTGAGAAAGACAAGTAGATTGGATAGTTCGTCGGTAACAAATTGTTTTTCTTCATCAACCGAGGTGTTGATATTGAAAATGCCTTCATGATCGTACTCTGAAACAGCGATGTAGCTAAGTAATGATTTAGCTTGAATAGATATATGATTGCGTTGGTATTTCCCTTCTTTGATCGCTTGCACATAATCCATAATGAGCGTTTTGAAGTCTTCTTTGTTTTTGCTTTCACGCATTTTTATGATTAGTGGAATATCATTATTGTCGGATTCTGCGGTTGATTTGAGAATTTTGCGTATTATGGGTTTAGCTTCAGAAAAATTACCTTGCTTGATGAGCTCTCTAGCTTGATCGATTTCTTTTAGCCATGCCTCTGTTGAGTTATTTGCGTTTAATAAGATGGAAAGATTGAACGATAGTACAACGCAAATAAGAAACATAATTCGGCATAACATTTTGATGCTCCACGGAAATTTGTGTAAATAGCAAATATTGTGGCCGAGAGTGTACCTCAGATTTTGATTTGTAGAAAGATATATTAAATGCGGGATGACGGAAAAGTTGGATGTATTTTGCGTAGTAGTTGGATGAAGGATGAGTTATGATGTGGAGGCTTTGATTGAGGAAGCCTAGATTTTTCGGATGGAGCAAATGCTATGAATACATTTAAAAAGATGATGGTTTTGGTAGTGGGGCTTTTGTGTGGTGTTGTGATGAGTGGTTGTGTGGGGATGCCTGAGACGAGTGAAAATTGGCGGGTGGTTTATGATGGGGCTGAAAGGGCGATGGCTGCGAACGATCCGTGGCGAGCGAATAATCTGGCGAAGCGCGCGTTAGAATTGGCGGAAGCGGCTGAGGTGCGAGATGAACTGCGGATTGTGAAGTCGCAGATGGCGATCGGTATTTCGGCTTATCAAATGGATGAAAAAGTGGAGGGGTTTTCGTATCTAGACAAGGTGGTTGCGGCGAAGGATGTAGAAGGTGATGCGGATGTTGATGGATATGTTGATGTGCTGACGAATGTCAGTTTGTTTTATGGTGTAGTCGAGCAACATGAACGTGGATTGAGGGCTGAGAAGAGGCTGGTTGCGGTTTGCGAGAAGGCATATGGGAAAGATAGTCCGAAGTTGACGACCGGCTTGAATAATATGGGGTACACGTATTTTGAGATGGGCAGATATGATGAGGCGGTGAAGGTTTTTCGCAGAACGCTTGGGATTTATAAAAAGGTGGGTGTGAATGGAACGGAAAATCAGGTGGGTACGCAGAACAATCTTGCGTTGGCGTTGAATGCGTTGGGTGATTACAAGGAGGCGGGGGAGATGTTTTTTGATTCAATGAGGAAGGCGGAGTTGTCGCTTGGTGAGAGAGATAAGCATGTGCTTGCGATGCGATTTTCGGCGGGTGTGATGTTTATGAAAGCGGGTGATGATGTTAGGGCTAAGCGCGAGTTAGAGTTGGTTGAGAAGATGTATCGCCAAATATGGAAGCAGGGTGATTTGAGGTTGGCGTTGACATTGGATTGTTTGGCGAATGTCTATAAGAAATCGGGTCAAAGTAGTTTGGCGAGGGGATGTGCGGAGGAAGCTTTTGATTTGTATCGGGGTGTGATGGGTGATTATGAGGCGGAGATGGCGTCTCAGATGGAAAGGGCAGCATTGGGGATGCGTAAATTGAATCGTATTGTGGAGGCGGAGATGATTGAGTCGAGGGCGAAGAAGGTTAGGGCTGGGGATTGGTCGTATTAATGTTGTTGATTAGGTGAAGAAATTGAGAAAGCTAAGGTTTCGGCCTTGGCTTTTTTGTTTGGGAGATTGTGGGGACGTGGTTGGGTTTTGCTCGCGTTTTTGGGGAGGGGGATTTAGAATTGAGGTTGAGTATTGGTGTGAGTATGTGCGTGGATGTTGGGTGGTGATGGTTAAATGATGGATCGAAAAAGGCAGGGGCTTTGGAGAATATGATGGAATTAAGGCGCGTGATAGCGAAGTTGATGGCGGTGGTTTTGGTGAGTGTGGTTGGTTTAGGCGGGGGATGTATGCTTGTGCCTGAGACGAGTACGAACTGGTTGGAAGTTGAGGGTTGGGCGAAGTCGCGGATGAGTTTGGGGCAATATGATGAGGCGATCGGGTATGGGGAGCGGATGCTTGCGATTGCGAAGGAACAGTATGATGCGGATGGGATTGAGGTTGCGAGATCTTATGCGGTGATGGGCCGGGCTTATATTGGGAAGGGAGATCTTGTGCCTGGGGTGACGCTGTTGCGAAAGGCGACGGGTGTTGAGGCGACGCGATTGGAAGAGAATCGTGTGATGCTGATGGGATTGCTTGTAGATCTGGGGCGGGTGTACAGTGAGATGGGGCAGTATGAAAACGCGGTGGATGCTGAGCGTGAGGGTCTGGCGATTGGTGAGGCGGTTTACGGTACGAAGGATTTGCGGCTGACGCTTTTGCTGAACAATCTTGGTTTTGATTTGTATTTGCTGAATGAGGATGTTGAGGCTGAGGCGGTGTTGAAGCGACAGTTGGAATTGTTTGATATTTATGCGGTGGATGATCGGATGGAGGTAGCGGATAGTCACTTTAACTTGGCGTTGCTTTATCAGAAGCTGGAGCGGTATGAGGAGGCGTTAGGTGAGTATCGCAGAGCGGTGAAGGTGATGGGTAAGGTTGAAGAGATGGATGTGATTAAGGCTGCGTCATATCGATTGGCGTTTGGTTTAATGAGCATGAAGGTGGGTGATTATGAAGGGGCTAAGCGCGAGATAGAGCGAGTGGTAAAGGTTTATGAGCAGGTGTTTGATAATAGTGAATTGCAGCTTGCAACGGGGAAGGCTGCATTTGCGTCGGTGGTGAGGCAGATGGGTGAGTATGAGAAAGCGGATGCGATCGATAAGCAGGTGCAGGGGATGTATCAGGCTGTGATGGGTTATGACAAAGATGTGATTGCTGATAATGTTGTGGCGAGAGCGAATGAACTGAGGGAGTTGAATAGAGTGGTTGAGGCAGAGTTTATGGAAGCGTATGCGAAGCGGATTAGAGGGTGGACATGGGAAGGTGTGAAAAATCGTTTTTGAATGCAGATTTGCACAGAGACTGTAAATATAGATAAAAAAGAGCCCCACCATTAGGTGGGGTTTGTCGTAAGGAGGTTGTACACCTAATCGTTGATTCGCTTGTTAGAAGTTTGGTCAGGTTAGTTGGGCAGCGAGTTGTTGGGTTTCTGGTGTGTAGTAATTTTTGTCTTCGGTGAACTTGTAAGGTTCGGGCAGATCGTTGATGGCTTGTCGAAGTTTCTGTTCGATATTGGTGTAGTTTGGGTTGCCTATGAGGTTGAGCTTTTCGTGTGGGTCGTGGGTGAGATCGAAGAGTTGGTCGGTGTAATCGTTGCGAAAATAGTGGACGTATTTGATGTTATGCTGTTTGGCGAGGACCCAGCCCTCTTCGTCGGAGGGGTTGAAGTATTCGGAGATGATGATGCGGTCTTCGAATTCTTGTGGGGGTGTGTCTGCATCGATGAGTGGTTTGAGTGAGGTGCCTCGGAGGTTTTCTTCGTGTGGGATGGGGAGGTTGGCGTAATCGCAGAGTGTGGGGAAGAGGTCGATGGTGGAGACGTTGGTTTTGATGCGCTTGTTTTGTGGGACGAGGGTTGGGTGGGAGATGAGGAAGGGAACGCGCGATGAGTGTTCGTGATGACGTGATTTGCCCCAGTAACCGTGATTGCCGATGAGTTCGCCGTGGTCGGAGTAGTAGATGATGAGGAATTGGTCGAGGATGTTGAGTTGTTCGAGTGTGTTGAGGACTTGGCCGATTTGTTGGTCGATGAACTCGACGAGTGCCCAGTAGGCGGCGCGGGCGTTTAGGATTTGCTCGTCAGAGATGTCCATTTTGGATGAAACTTCGTGGGATGCGTAGGGATGGAGGAGGTGTGATGGGGTTTCGTCGATGAGCGGCATGGAGATGCGCTGGCGGTAATAGTCGTAGAGTTCTTCGGGAGCTTCGAAGGGCCAATGGGGCGTTTTCCAACTGGCTTGGAAGAGCAGGGGGCGGTCGGGTGAGAAAATGGGCATCTGACGATTGGTGAAATAGTCTTTGAGGTTGAGGCAGGTTTCGCGTGTGGTGGATTCGTCGAACATGATGAAGCCGCCGTCGCCGTGGCCGGCGAGTCGAACCCAATCTGCGAGGGTGTTGCCTTGCGGGATGGTGTGCTGGTATGGATCGTGAGTGAAACCGGGGGTGAGTGGGTGGCCGTGAACGAGTTCCATGTCGCCGAAGGGACGGAACATCCAGCCGTGCATTTGCTCGAGGCCCATGAAATGCATTTTGCCGACGCAGGTGGTTTGGTAGCCAGCGCGTGTGAAGTGTTTTGGGTAGGTCCAAGTTTGTGGGTTGAGTGGGTCGCCGTAATGGAGTGAGCCGAGATCGCGTATGTATTTGCCGGTCATGGTGGCGTATCGGCCGGGCACGCAGATGGGGTTTGGACAGTAGGCGTTTTCGAAGATGGTGCCATGTTGGGCGAGACGGTCGAGGTTCGGTGTGCGTACGAGTGGATCACCCATGCAGCCCATGATTTGCGGGGCATGTTCGTCTGCTGTAAGCAGGAGGATGTGGGGTGGGTGATTGGATTGTGGCATGATGCGTCTCGCGAATGAGTCGGGTAATGCATGGGTTACTTTTGCTATAGAATCTATAATGTAGCAATAATGCTATATTAAAGTCAAGTTTGAGTCTTTTATCGTGTAATTGTTTTGGATGTGTGAATGTGAAACAACCCCGTTATTAGGCGGGGTTGTTGTTAATGATATGGTTTTTGGTGTGGGGTTATTTGCGTCGCTTGATTAGGAGTAGAGTGCCGAGGGAGAGTAGTGCGAGTGATGCGGGTTCGGGGACGGTGTAGAGGTATGCGGAGCCAGAGCTGTTGCCGTGGTCGTCGTCCCAATTTGCGCCGACGATTGCGGTGTAGCCATCGATGCCAACGAATGCACCGAATTGGTCTGACTGTGCACCATCGGAAGCGGTGAGTTTAGCGACTTCTAATCCTGTGTTGATATCGAAGATGTATGCGGCGCCGGTAAATAAGCCGTTGTTTTGGTTGTGTATTGCGCTGACGATTGCAAGACCATTTGAGATGCCGACGGAGTAGCCGAATTGGGCACCAGCAGCAGCATCGGAGGCAGTTAGTTTTGTGATCTCATTACCGGTAGTGGCATCGAAGAGGTATGCGGAGCCGGAGCCGGCGCCGTTGTCGCCGTTATTAGGTGCACCGACGATGGCGATGCCATTGGAGATGGCGACGGAGGAGCCAAAAAAGTCTAATCCTGCAGCATCGGAAGCTGTGAGTTTTGCGATTTCAGATTCGGTTGTGGTATCGAAGAGGTATGCGGATCCAGAAAAGGCGCCGTGGTCGTTGTTGCCGGGTGCGCCGACGATGGCGGTGTTGCCGGAGATGGCGACGACGTTGCCGAATTTGTCACTCGCAGCGGCATCGGAAGCGGTGAGTTTTGCGATTTCGTTGCCGGTGTTGGCATTGAAGAGGTATGCAGAGCCTGAGTTGGAACCGTGGTCGTTGTTTTGTGGTGCGCCGATGATTGCGGTGCTGCCGGAGATGCCGACGGAGAAGCCGAAGTTGTCATCGTCTGCTCCGACCTCTGTTGCGGTGAGTTTGTGTACTTGTTTGCCCTTTTGATTCATATCGAAGATGTATGCGGAACCGGATTCTGGGCCGTTGTAGTCTTCACCATGTGCGCCGACGATGGCGAGATTGCCGGAGATGCCAACGGAGTAGCCGAAATTATCACCTGCAGCAGCATCGGAAGCGGTGAGTTTACGTACTTGATTGCCTGTGGTGGTATCGAAGATATATGCGGAGCCTGATTCGGGGCCGTGGTCATCGTTGCCATATGCGCCGACAATGGCGAGATTGCTGGAGATGTCGAGGGTTTGGCCGAATACATCCGACATTGCAGCGTCGGAAGCGGTGAGTTTGATTTCGGCGTGTGCTATAGGGACGGTGAATGCAGTGATAGCAGTCAGGCTGATAGCCGTCTTAACGAATGTTGCGCGTAGCATAATAAATATAATCTTTCTCTACCTACAGGCAGATTGTGCCAACTACTTTGTGATGAAACACAGGCGAAACGAAGAAGTGTTTGAAATCACAGGCGTTTAAGAAGCGCTATCTCCTACAGATAGCGAGGTTAGATTACTGATAAATTGAGAGGCTGCAATCTGGGACTTATCCTATATATAGTATTTGTGGATTATTCTTATAGAAGTCTGTGGTTAGTTATAAGCTTTGAAAATGATGTTTGCTGTAGGTGTTACAAGGAGGGATGTATTTTCTAAAACTGTGCTCAGATAAATATATATTTCGTTTGTTGTTATTGTGTGTATTTCAATTTTTTGATTTGAGGATAATATGGATGCGGGAGGCTTAGCCTGAACTTCCTTCTAAAATCTACTGAAATAGTTCAGGCGATTTCCTCCCTTTTATTTGATCGGGGGCATTGTGGATCACAAGCAGCATACTTTACGGGAAATGTTTCTGGTTAAGCAGGGGATTGTGTTGTTGCCAGGCATAGAGAAAGCTTGTTCAGGCAAGCGCGTTCGTGCGGTTGAGTTAGAGTTGGCTGACATTGGTTATTTGCCAACCCGGAAATTGAGAGAACGTTTAAAGAGGTGTTCCCGGCAAGAGTTGGATGAGTTTGGGAAGTGGAGCCGCAAGGCACTGCTTGAAAGTGTGGGAGGTGGACATGAACATGTTCCTTTGTTCAGAAAATTTCCGAAGTTAATTCCAGTTGATACAAGTGAGTTGTGGTGGAAGAATGTGTTGGTGCATTTTTTGCAGGCGGAGGGGCAGGCATGTATTACTTGTGGTGAGGTGGGTACGACGCATGTGTTGAAGCCGTGTGAGCATGTTGTATGTGATCATTGTTTTGATGGCGAGAATTATAGTGCGTGTCCGGTATGTGGAAGAGAAGCTGATTTGTCATCCCCGTTTTTTAAAGAAGGGGAGAAACGTGGCCGACCTGTTGAACGGGTGACGTTTAAGTTGCTTGATTTGGGGGAGAGTGAGGTTGCGGAATCGAAGCGGTTGTTTTTTAGTTTGTGTGAGCGTACGCAGGCGCTGTCGCCGAATGACCGTGAGAGTTTGATTTGTATTATTAAGCATTGGGGGTTGGATGTTCTGTCGTGGTTGCCGAGCGAGATACCGTTGCGTGAAAATGTTGCGGTGGTGTTTGGTGTGTTGTTAGAGAAACATTGTGATAAGCACGTGATTGAACATGCACGAAAGTATTTGAAGACTGCGACGGATGTGTTGCGTCTTATAGCAGTTTATTCGGGGGCTGATGGGAGTTTGCAGTCAGAAACCAAGATAGAGGAAGTTCAATTTGAGGTTCCGTCGCTGAGATTTGTGGAGTATGTCGAGAAGGTGTGTGTGTTGGAAAGCCACCAAAGGGCGACGATGGCGTATCTGCCGATTCAGGTTAATCGCTTTAAGGTTGCGAAGATGCCACGTTGGTTGCGACGTGAGTTGATGGGGAAATTAGAGGGGATTGGGCGGCATCAATTAATTGAGGATATGCTTCGGCATCAATCTTATTGGGTATGGGTGGGAGAGTTTTTACATCCCTCTGAATACGCGGATAGGTATCCGAAGGTTGCAGATGCTTTTAAGGTGGTGCGTAAAAAATCTGAGGATGGTGAGCGTGCGCCGAAATTCAGGAATTGGTATGGGCGTGTTGAACATTTGCTTGCGAGTGGGGATATTGCGGGTTTGGTGGATGTGTTATCTGAGAGGCCGGGAGAGTTTGGCCGGCGTTTGGATCATGTTTTGCAGTTGGTTGTGGGGGATGAAGGTAAGGCTGGGTTAGTCGTTGATCGCTTTGTTGGGTTGATTCCGGAGTTGGCAACGCCGATGTTGTTGACGCTGTATAAGCATTTGCCAAGCAGATTGGAGAAGGTGCCTGTTCGTGTTTATTGGCCAAAGGGTCGTGTTGCGATGGGAGCAATGGGGGAAGATAAACGTGTGATGCTAAGCCGTGCTGTCGTGGAACCGATTACGGTGGCGATCCGTGATGAGTTGTTGAAGCGTTTCGGGGAGAAGAAAGGGTTTGAGAGGTGTGTTATTGATGAGCAGTTGGGGAGTGTGATGGTGCCGTTTAATGAAAGGACGGCGAGTCGTTCGGCAGTATCGTTGCCTCGAGGCTCAAAGATATCGTTTGATATGAGTAAGGTTGTGCGGTTGTTTTTGCATTGGTGTGAGCCTAAGGCAGATCATAATGGAACAGATTTGGATTTGTCGGTCGCGTTTTATGATGAGCAATGGCAGTATAAAGGTGTGTGTTCATATTATGAGCTGACGCTTAAGGATAGTGGTAGGCGGGTTGTGGCTCAGAGTTCGGGCGATCGGCTAAATGCGCCGTGGCCAAAGGGAGCGACTGAGTTTGTGGACGTGAATGTTGAGAAGGCAAGGGGTATGGGGGCGAGATATGCGGTTACAGTGATCAATGCCTATTCAGGGTTGCCGTTCAGTCAGCTTGAGCGTGGATTTGCTGGGGTGATGTTGCGCGATGATGCTGATGGTGAGTATTTAGATCCGAGGACTGTTGAACTGAAGTTTGATTTGGATGGCGAGAATGGGATCTTTATGCCTATGGTGATTGACCTTGAAGAAGGGGTGTTGCATTGGCTTGATGTGCAGTCGAAGGGTGAGTTGTGCATGAATAATGTTGAAAAATCAAATGTACACATCTCGAGGATATGCCCGAATGTGATGGCGTATTTTGATGCTGGGTTGCGGCCTTCGATGTTTGATTTGGCGCTGTTGCATGCGGCGGCGCGATGTGAACGTGTGGTGATCCGGGGTGATAATGTTTGCGAGTATGTAAAAGATGATGGTGAGGTGGCATCTGATTTTTATAAGCGGATCAAAGATGATGCGAAAGGTGGTGCTGGCGTGAGGATTGAGAGTAGTGGTCAGGTATTGGGTTTTTTTTACAAGGGGAATGTGGAAGTGGCTGGGGATAGTGAGGTGTATGCATTATTCCGTGAGGGCTTGACGACTGTAGCCTCAGCGCCAGATTTTCTTTCGTGATTAGCGATATCAGAGGCGGTGTTCATGTGAGACAACCCCGCGTTGGGCGGGGTTGTGGATTTTGATTTGGTTTTGGTTGGTGTGAGGTTATTTGCGTCGTTTGATTAGGAGTAGGGAACCGATTGCGAGTAATGAGAGTGATGCGGGTTCGGGGATGGCGTAGATGTAAGCTGCGCCTTGGTAGTCGTTGCCGGGAATGTGGGTGAATTGTGCACCGATGATGACGGTACTGTTGTCGATGCCGACGGAATCGCCGAAGGATTGGTATGAGGTACCGTCAGATGCTGTTAGTTTTGCGATTTCGTTGCCTGTTGAGAGGTCAAAGACGTAAGCGGCGCCGGTTGAATTGACGTTGCCATCGGCGTTTTGTGCGCCGACGATCGCGTAGTTGCCGGAGATACTGACGGAGGAGCCGAACCGGTGAGATGTGTTACCGTCAGAGGCGGTGAGTTTAGTGATTTCGTTGCCTGTGTTGACATCGTAGAGGTAAGCTGCGCCAGTGGAGTTGTTGTCAGCGTCGCCGACGATGGCAACGTTGCCTGAGATAGAAACGGAGCGTCCGAATGAAGAGAAGGCAGTGGGGTCGAAGTCGGATGCAGTGAGTTTAAAAAGTTCGTTGCCAGAGGATACGTCGAAGAGGTATGCGGCACTTGCGTTGGGAGCCGCGACGATGGCGGTGTTGCCTGAGATATCGGTGACCTGCCCGAAGTTATCACCGGTGTTGCCATCGGAAGCGGTGAGTTTATGCAGTTCGTTGCCGGTGTTGTTGTCGAAGATGTATGCGGCGCCGGTGAAGAAATTACTACTAGATGCCCCAACGATCGTGTAGTTTGTGGTTGTGGCGACGGAAACGCCGAAGCCATCGCTTGGGGTGACGTCAGAGGCGTTGAGGGTGTGGAGTTCAGAGCCTGTAGTTGCGTCGAACAGGTAAGCTGAATGTTTGCCTGTAGCCCCGACGGCTGCGAAATTGCCTGAGATGTCGACGGATCCACCGAAAACATCGTTGGCGTTGGCGTCGGGGGCGGTGAGTTTGTGTAGTTCTATGCCGGTGTTTGTGTCGAAGATGTAAGCGCTGCCTGTAAAATTGTTTTTGAAACTTGCGGCAGCGATGGCTTTGTTGCCGGAGATTGCGGTGGAGATGCCGAAGAAGTCATATGCGGCGCCGTCGGAGTTGGTGATTTTGATTTCGGCGTGAGCGAGTTGTGTTGTGGACGCAGTGATCGCGGCGAGGCAAATCGCCACGGTGGTTAGACGTTTGGATAGCATAATTGTTGTTTTCTTTCCCTACCTACAGGCAGTTTTGCCTACGACGTTGTGATGTGAACACGAAAAACAGAAATGGTGTTGACATACACAGGCTGATGTATGAAGTGCTAGTCTCCTACGAATAGCGTTTTTAATGTACAACGAACAAGAAATGATTCAATGGAGGGGTTGTCCTAGGCATTTTTGTGGGATGGGGATGAAGGTGTTGGTGTTTTAGTTGTATGTGGTGACGATTTGGCCGTGGGTACCGGATTCGATGTATTGGAGATATGCACGAGCGACGTCGATGGCGGGTTGGCCTTGTTTGGGGTCGAGGTTCATGGCGATGAGCGTTTCAGTGATCCAGCCAGGTGAGATGACGCCGATGCGAATGTTGGTGTCGAGTTCGACTTTGCAAGCGGCGATCATGCCTTCGACGGCGGCGTTGACGGCGGTGAATTGGGATGAGCCGACGATTGGGTTTTGAGTGAGTATGCCTGTGGTGAGGACGATTGCGCCGTGGGGATTGACTTTGGGGAGAGCGTATCGAATGGTGTTGATTTGGCCTAAGAGTTTGTTGTGGATGCTGAAAGTCCAGTCGTTGTCGGTGGAGTCGGCGATGGTTTTGAATGTGGCCATGCCTGCGGTGCAGACGACGGCGTCGACGGATTTGGGGTCTGCGATGTCGAGTTGGTGTTGGCCTGCGGAGCGAGAAGCGGTGATGATTTGGTATTGATTTTGGGCGAGTTCGACGATTTTGGAGCCGATGAGTCCGCTGGCGCCGATGACGAAAAGTTGTTTCATGATGATCTCCGAGGGGGAGTGGGGTTCATGTTTGTTGGTATGGGATGGTAGTCACGGGTGTGTGGATGAAGGTGCGGGTTAGTGGTTTAATCGATGAAATTTGGGTTGGGATGGCGAAAAATGTGATTGGGATGACTGGGATATTGGGGAGTAAAGAATAGAGGGGTGAGGAGAGGGGGCGGGAAGAAAAGGGGTGGTGGAGAAGATTTGATGGTTGCGCACGTGAAACAACCTCGCGGGGAGCGAGGTTGCTGGGTCGTTTAATTTTAGATGCTAAAGCGTATTAGGCAGCAGCTTTGCGCTTGTTGAGCTTGGTTGCTAGGCGGCCTTTGTAGCGTGAAGCAGTCTTCTTGTGCATCGCAGGTGTAGAAGCGGCCTGGTCGAGGATCTTGTAGATCTCGGTGAGTTTAGCTTCACACTGTTCGACGGTGCCGTGAAGGATGAGTTCCTGGAAGTCTTTGATAGCTTCACGGTATGTACGTTTACGCCAGCGGTTAAGTGCGCGGCATTTATCGTTTTGGCGGATACGCTTTTTGGCACTCAGGGAGTGAGCCATATTTCTAATTCCTGTGCAAAAATGCTTACATTTTAGTGCGTTTTGCGAACATGCTTTCTCGATGACCAATGGTCGAGACGTATTAAACGTCATTGATGTCAACCTGCAGCCGAAAAAGTCAGTTGTTGACGTCGAGAAATACTCACGCAAATTGCTGTACAGTTACAAATCCACAATAAAGGGACTGTTTTGGCCTTGTGGGCCTATGAGAGCAAGTCGAGCGAGGTATTATGCGCGATTGGAGGTGAGTTATCAAGTCGGGGGTGGGATGTTGAGGGGGTGAGGAAGCTTGTATTGTAGGTTGGTTGCAGTGAAGCGAAGTGAATGGGAGGTGATTGGGGCGGATTGACGTAAGAAAAGGTTGATTGTGGGGGTGGAAATGAGGTTTTAGAGGAAAATGAAGGGGTGAGTGGGGGATAAGTGGGAACGTGATTTGGGTTAGTTGAGTTAGGGTGATGGTGAAGTGAGGATGTGGTGAATGGGGAGATGGGTAAGATGCAATTGTGGATGAGGGAGGGGGAAAGCCGATAGTGTGGGGTAAGGTTGTGTGAGAAATGGATTTGGGAGCGATTTAAAGTGTGGAGAGGATGGTGGGGAATCTTGACAGTGCGGGGGGAAGCTATAGACTAATTGTTTCAACCACGGGCGTCGTGCGCTCGTAGTTGCGACTTTGTTTCGAATTGACAAGCCTGAGGCGTAAGCGAATGCGACACGAACGTGCACATTCAATTGGAGCGTTGGCACAGTGATGGGCGTTTATTTGGCCCATCCTGGACGTTGCCTGCTGCCGGCACTGATGACCTTTGAAGGTCGTCGGATGGATCACAAATATGTGATCTGTTCGAGGATCGTGAAGAAAAAGGAGGTCGCAGTGTAGCGATGTGTTATACATTCGCGGCTGCTGCCGATCAGACTCTATCTATAGTAGAGTTGAGATTGGTGATGCGTCTTGGGCCACGTTTCCATTGAGGAACGTGGTTTTTTGTTTTTCGGAGCAGGGTGAAGCAAGGTTGGGTGGTCGGGATCATGGGAAATCATGGGGAGAGGGAGACGTTCTCACGGTTAGTGAGCTTTGTGCCTGAGAGTAAACGGGTGCGAGGCGGAATGTGAGAGCGACAATTGAATAGCTAACAACTGAATAGATGGAATTTGGACATATGAACTCAAGTGAAATGCTGCGGCTAATCGATTCAATCGCACGTGAAAGAAACGTGGATAAGGATGCATTGTTTGCAGATATTGAACAGGCGATGGTGAGTGCTGCTCGGAAGCACTTTAATACTGAAGGTACGGAAGAATTCCGTAGCGAGGTTGATCGTCTGACTGGTCAGATTCGTCTTTGGCATGAAGAAGAAGAAATTGATTTGGAAGAATTGGGTCGTATTCCTGCACAGACAGCGAAGCAGGTGATGATTCAGCGATTCCGTGAGGACGAGCGTTCGAGCATCTATAACGAGTTTGCTGACCGTGTTGGTGAGTTGGTTACAGGAATGGCCCAGCGTTATGAAGGTGGCGCGTTGGTTGCACAGATTGGTCGTGCGGAAGGTTTTATGCCTCGCAGCGAGCAAATTCCAGGAGAGCAGCATCAGGCTGGTGAGCGTGTGCGTTGTTTGATTTTGGATGTGCGTGAGAGTGGCAATCAGGTGAAGATTGTGCTGAGCCGTGCGTCGACTGAGTTTATTCGTCGCTTGTTTGAGGTAGAAGTACCTGAAGTAAGTGAACGTATTATTGAGATTAAGGCGATGAGCCGCGAGCCGGGTCATCGTACGAAGATAGCGGTGAGTTCGATTGACTCTAAGGTTGATGCAGTTGGAGCGTGCGTTGGCGTGCGTGGTAGCCGCATTAAGAATATTGTTGATGAATTGGGTGGTGAAAAGATTGATATTGTGCGTTGGAATGAGTCGAGCCAAATCTTGATTCAGAACGCATTGAAGCCTGCAGAAGTGGTTGAGATTTCACTTTGCTTCGAGCTTGGTCGTGCGACGGTTGTTGTTGCAGATGATCAGTTGTCACTGGCGATCGGTAAGCGTGGTCAGAACGTGCGTTTGGCTGCGAGACTGACGAACTGGGATATTGATATTCTGACGCCGCCTGAATATACGAAGAGCTTGGATGCGATGGAAGCATGCTTGCGTGAAGTAGAAGGCATGGACGATTCAACGATCGATAAGCTGGCGGCACTTGGTGTTGTTAGTGTGTTTGATGTTGAAGAAGTTGGTGGCGATTATCTTGCTGAGCAGCTTGAGATTGAATCTGAGCTTGCAGAGAAGATGGTCGATGCAGCGATTGAGCGTGGCAAGGTTCTGAGTGAAGAACAAGCTAAGGAGAAGGACGCTGCTGCGAAGCGTAAGGCTGTAGAGAAGGATGAGATTGCAAACATGCCGGGCGCTGCTCAGGCTGCTGCGATTCTGGGTGATATTTTGACCCCAGCGCCAACTGCAGAAGAAACGCCAGCAGAAGAAGTTGCTGCGGAAGAAGAAGCAGTCGTTGAAGAAGCTCCTGCAGAGGAAGCTGCTCCCGAATCTGATACAGAAGAGGGTAGCATTGTCGATATGTTGGAAAAACAGCACGAAGCGGCTGATTCTGAAGCTGAGAAGGCTGAAGAAGATAAAGCTGAGTAAGTGTAAGTTGAATAAAGGGAGGGGCGGCCTGTGTGGTCGCAAGTCTTGTTCGTTGTGATAACGGATTAAGGCTGATCGGAACCTGCGTTGGGTTCTGATAGAAAGAATGACAGTTTGGTGATCGTGTTGTGCATTGACGAGAAGGAAAGTCAGTGCAAGGCAAATGCCTCGACCAGCATGTGACCCGGCTACAACTAACCGCCGATCGAGATTGATCGGAAGGAGTGAGCATTGGCAAAAGCCAAGCGCGTATTTGAGCTCGCCAAAGAACTTGGTGTAAAGAGCAAGGCAATCGTTGATAAATGCCAAGCCGAAGGTGTGCCGGGCATAACGAACCACATGTCAACGGTGAAGCTGGGTCTAGCGGAGACAGTCCGCCAGTGGTTCAGTGACGCTGCTGCCGCCTCTGATAGTACGGCAGTCGAGACAGCTGAGAAGGTTGATCTTGAGAAGGCGAAGGCAAAGGCGAAGGCTCGCAAGAAAGCGAAACCTCTAAAGACATCAGTCGAATCGAAGGCTACAGCGAAGAAGCCAGTGACAGTTGTGAAAGAAGCAGTTGTTGTGCAGGATGAATCGCTTGCGGAAGCTGTCGTTGAAGCTGAAGTTAAGGTTGCAGAGCCTGTTGCAGAAACAGCGGCTCCGGCAGCACCGGCACCGGTTGTTGAAGAGCCGAAGGTTGAAGAACCTAAGGAGCAGATAGCAGCTGAAGTGAAGGTTGAAGATCAGCCAGCGGTTGTCGAGAAGAAAGAAGAGAAGAAGGCTGAAGAGGAAGCACCGAAGCGTCCTGAGAAGCCAGCGGTTGTGACTCCTGAACAGATTGCAGGTAAAGCGAAGGCTAAGCCTAAGGTCGTGAAGAGGGAAGATAAGGGCGGCGATAAGGGGCGTGGTGGCAAGAAAAAAGACTTCGATAAGAACCGAGGCAAAGGCAACAAGGGCGGTCACGCACCGGTTGTGAAGAAGCAACCAGTGCCAGTGGTTAAGGGTCCTCGTGTTGTGAAGCCAATGGGACAGGTGAATGTGCCTGACCGTCCAGAGATCATTAAGCCAGTTGGCCAGATGATGGAGAAACCGAAACAGGTTGCTCTGAAGGGTCCAAAGGTTATCCGTGTTGAGAAACCTGAGCCAGTGGTTCAGCGTCCTCCACGTGGTGGCAATGGTGGTCCTCGTCGTGGTGGCGGTGGTCAAGGCGGCGGTGGTCCAAGAGGCGGTCGCGGTCCAATGGGCGGTGGCGGCGGCGGTCCAAGAGGTCCACGTGGCCCAATGGGCGGCGGTGGTGCAGGAGCACCTCCAATGGACATGGGTGCTGTTGAAGGTATCTCAAGATCACGTGGTCCAGCTCGTGGCCGAGGTGCCGGCGCTGGAGCAGGCGGTGGACAAGGCGGCCAAGGTGGCGGCGGTGGTCCACAGCGTGGTGGTCCACAACGCGGTGGCAAGGGCGGCGGTCGTCGCGGCATGAACCAACGTCGTGGACGTAGCGGTTCAGCGGCATTGCCATCAGGTCCAAGTAAGTTTTCACAGGCGGACATGGAGGAACTAGATGCACGGCTGAAAGGCGCATCTGGTTTCATGAAGCAACGCCGTCGTGATATGAACAAGCGTGGCCAGCAAGTTGCACCGACCCCAGCGATGGTTGGTGGTAAGGTTGAAATTGCTGAGCCAATTACGATTAAGAGCCTGAGTGCTGCGACCGGTATCAAGGGCGCAGACATCATGAAGTACTTGTTCGCCAAGGGCATCATGGCGACGATCAACTCAGCGATCGATACAGAAGCAGCGATGGAAGTCGCACTTGAGTACGACATTGAGTTAGAAGTCAAGGAAATGGAAACTGCGGAGCAAATGCTCGTCAAGCAGTTTGAAGGTCGCGAGAAGGTCGATGTTAAAGGCCGTCCTCCAGTGGTTACCGTGCTTGGTCACGTTGACCATGGTAAGACGAGTTTGCTTGACCGAATCCGTAAAGCAGACGTTGCTGCACACGAAGCTGGTGGTATCACTCAGCACGTTGGTGCGTACCGTGTGACGATTAAGGGTTCGGATGCTAGTGATAAGACGGTTGTGTTCTTGGACACGCCTGGTCACGAAGCGTTTACATCGATGCGTGCTCGTGGTGCTGGTATGACCGACATGGTTGTATTGGTTGTTGCCGCGGACGACGGTTGTATGCCTCAGACGATTGAGTCGATCAACCACTCAAAGGCTGCGGGCGTACCGGTTGTTGTCGCACTGAATAAGTGTGATACGCCGCAAGCGACACCTGAAAATATTCAGAAGATTTATGGCCAACTTGCTGAGCATGGGTTGAACCCAACTGAGTGGGGTGGCGAAACTGAAATCATCAAAACTAGTGCAATCACAGGCGAAGGTGTTGAGGATCTGATTGAGATTCTTGACTACCAAGCTGAACTGCTCGACTTGACTGCTGATTACGGCGGACCAGCGAGAGGTACAGTTGTCGAAGCTGAGATGCAGACCGGTCGTGGTAGTGTTGCGAGAGTGTTGCTACAGGAAGGCCAAATGAAGGTCGGCTCCTATATCAACATTGGTCGTGCATTCGGTCGTGTCCGTGACATGTCTGACGACAAGGGCAAGAGCTTGAAGAGTGCTGGCCCAGCGACACCACTTGAATTGTCCGGTATCGACATTTTGCCTGACGCTGGTGATAAGTTCTATGTGACAGATAGTCTGCAACAGGCAGAGCAGGTTGCACAGCAGTACCGCGATGCGGAACGTATGCAAATGCTTGCTGCTCAGACGAAGGTGACACTGGACAACTTCGCAAGTGCTATTAAGGAAGGCCAAAAGCAGGATCTGCGTGTTGTCTTGAAGGCAGACGTGCAGGGTACGCTGAAGGTGCTGCGTGATAGCCTTGAGAAATTGTCGAATGATGAAGTCCAAGTCAAGGTGCTGCACAGTGCTGTTGGCGGCGTGACCGAGTCGGACGTTGTTCTGGCTGACGCATCTGATGCGATCATCATTGGTTTCCACGTTGCGATCACTCCAGCGGTTCGTGAAATTGCAGAAGCTCGTAAGGTTGACGTAAGACTCTACCGCGTGCTGTACGAACTGACTGACGAAGTGAAGCAGGCACTTGAAGGCATGCTTGCTCCAGAGAAGAAGGAAGAGCAAGTCGGCGTGGCGGAAGTCAAGGAAGCGTTCAAGATCTCGAAGCTCGGCATGGTTGCGGGTTGCATCGTTGAAGACGGTGCAATGCGTAAGGATTGCAAAGCGAGAATCACACGTAACGGTGTTGTTGTTACAGACGAACGTGATATTGAGAGCATTCGCCGCGTGAAGGACGAGGTGAAGGAAGTTCGTGCTGGTACCGAATGTGGTATCAGGCTCGTGGGCTTCGAAGACATCAAGTCCGGCGACCGCATCGAATGCTACCGAGTTATCGAAGTGAAGCGTAAGCTTGAACTTGGATAAAAAAGAAAACAATGAAGAGCGGGTCATGAAAGTGGCCCGCGATCTTCTTTTTGATAATCAAGTGTGAATGAGCATGATCATTGGTGTTCTGCAAGTTGAGCTGGTTGTTGATGGTGCGATGTCGTTGAAAGATAAGCGACGGGTAGTGAAGAGTCTGAAAGACAAGCTTCATAATGAGCATCAGGTATCGGTGGCTGAGATTGATTTGCAGGACAGTGTTACGACGGCGGTGCTCGGGATCGCAATGGTCAGCAATGATGTGCAGTACACACAAGGGGCGATGGATAAGCTGATCGAAAAGATTAAAAAGGGCAGAGGTTACTTTGTTCAAGATTTTGATCTTCAGATTCTGACGGGGCAATAATGGGGTTGTGAGTGGTTTGGAATTAGGTATCAGGCATTGGCTATTCAAGAGTTAGATGGCTAATTGTCTGAACTGAGTGACAGGGAAGAAAAGATTTAATGTCGCATAAGATTGCACAAGTTGAAGCAGTATTGAGTAAAGCGATCGCAAAGGTTCTTCAGCAGAAGATTTCTGATCCTCGCATTCGTGGCATGATTAGTATCACGAAGTTGAAGGTGGCGAAAGATATGAGAACTGCGACTGTTCGTGTTTCAGTTATGCCCGATCAGTATCAGAAGCTGACGGTAAATGGCTTGAATCATGCTCGTGTACACATTCAGCATTTAGTGCGAAAAGAAGTCGCATTGCGTATTGTGCCTCATTTTGAGTTTCGTTTAGATGAAACTCTTAAGAAGCAAGCTGAGATTTATGCTGCGATCAATGAGGGTATGAAAAAAACCGGTGTTGAGGATGCTGAGACGGCTCAAGAAGAAGACGGACCAGAAGAGGGGCAGACCGAAGAAGTTTGAGTCTGTAATCAGTGATGAACAGCCACGGGCTCAGATGACGTGGGTTAGATAAGGAATATCAAAGTGAGTGATCAAGCGAAAAAGTTTGAAACGCTGCTTGGAAAAATAAAGAAGAAGTACAAGCCAGAAGAGTTTCCGCCGCGCGATGGTGTGACGCAATTGATGGTTGGTTTCTTAACATGGGAAGCGACACGTGATCAAGCCGAGGATGCACTCGGAGCTCTCATGGAGGCGATGGTCGATGTGAATGAGTTGCGTGTGACACACGTTTCAGAGTTGATCGACATTATCGGCAAGAAATATCCGTTTGTGGAAGAGCGGATTATCCGTTTGAAAGAAGCGCTAAATGCTGTTTACAACCTTGAGCACGGTGTGACGATGAAGTCCATCGACGGTAAAGGTAAGAAAGAGCAGAAGGCTTATTTAGATACTTTGCCAGCAGTACCAGCGTTTGTTAAAGCGCAGGTCATGCTGTTGTGTTTCGGTGGTCACGCGATGCCTGTGGACCGCCGCTTGGGTTATTTATTGGAAAAAGAGGGGATAGTCGACAATGGAGGTGATCTTCCAGCGGTCGAATCGTTTTTGCTGAAGCAAGTAAAAGCGAGCGACTGTTTGGAGAGTCATTTGTATCTTCAAGCATGGGCAGATGATCAAAAGATTACCGGCCTGAAAATGAAGAGTACGGTTATCGAAATTGAAGACAAGTCCCGTAAAACTGTGAAGCCTACTGCTAAGAAGAGCACTAAGAAGGGCAGCAGTAAGAAAGCTGAAGCATCGTCAAGTAGCAAGAAATCTACAACCAAGAAGACGACTGCAAAAAAAACAGCTGCAAAGAAAAGTTCCAGTAAACAAACCTCGAAGAAATCGAGTAAGAAAAAGTAGAAATAACGATGAGTGAGAATCAAGACAAGATGTTAAAGATTGGTATTCCTAAGGGTAGCCTTCAGGATGCGACTGTTGATCTATTTGGTCGTGCAGGCTATTCAGTGAGAGTACCTAGTCGCTCTTACATTCCAGTGATCGATGATGATCAGATGAGCGGTGTTTTGTTCCGTGCCCAGGAAATGAGCCGATACGTAGAAGACGGCGTCGTGGATATGGGTATTACAGGACACGACTGGGTGGTGGAGAATGACTCGGATGTTGTTGAAGTGTGCGAGTTAAAGTATTCCAAAGCAACCAGCAATCCTGCACGTTGGGTATTGGCTGTAGCTGAGGAAAGTGGCATGGACAAGATTGAAGATCTTGAAGGTAAGATCATCGCAACTGAATTGCCTGAGACGACGAAGCGTTTCTTCAAAGAGAAGGGCGTTAATGCGAAGGTCGAATTCAGTTGGGGTGCGACAGAAGTGAAAGCTCGTTTGGTTGACGGCATCGTTGACGTGACCGAAACCGGCTCATCACTTCGTGCAAATAAACTTAAAGTGTTGGCAGAACTTTTGAGTTCCACCACACGTTTAATTGCTAACAAGGACGCATGGAATGATCCTTGGAAGCGTCAGAAGATTGAAGACTTAGCGTTGCTTCTTCAAGGTGCGATCGCGGCGAAATCCAAGGTCGGTTTGAAGATGAACGTTGAGAAGTCAAAACTCGATGAAGTATTGAAGCTTCTTCCGTCGGAACAGTCACCGACGGTGAATCAACTCGCAGATGATGCGTGGGTTGCGATTGAAGTGATCGTTGAATCTAAGATTGAACGTGAGATCGTTCCTCAATTGACACGCGCTGGTGCGAAAGCGATCTTCAGCTATCCGCTGAACAAAGTGATCTCCTGAGCTTGATGACTGACAAGCGAGAGGGATTGCGCTTGGTTAGGTAATCGATGAACAGACCGAAAATTGGGTGGATTGTAGTTACGGCTATATGTGGTAGTGTTGCAGCATGCGGCACTTGGCCAACGGTTGGGGATAGCGATGTTGAGGTTTCTGCGACGTCAGAAACTGAAGCGGTCGTGCAAACGGTTGACGTCGTCGAAGCGAAACCTGAGAAGAAACCTGCCTCTGGTTATAAGAGGATCAATGGCAAAGCAGGTGTACGCAAAGTTGACGTACCAGAAGGTCTGATTGCTGAGCGCGTAGCGCCTTTGGCTTCAATGGGTATTGAACCAAATGAAAAGACGCTATTAAAAACTGAAGAAGTAATTGAACGAGTGGCTCTGCCTGAATACCTGCAAAATAAGCAGGAAGATGGGCAGAGCCATTCTGTTGTTAATGAGCAGCCTAATCATGAAATAGGTCATGAGGAAGCTGT
The DNA here is from genome assembly GCA_016350165.1 of Planctomycetota bacterium. Taxonomy (GTDB): domain Bacteria; phylum Planctomycetota; class Phycisphaerae; order Phycisphaerales; family Phycisphaeraceae; genus Poriferisphaera. Next base: position 4,028,485 of record CP066225.1, read on the forward strand.
TGATGAAGTGAATGCTTCAGAGGTGGGTGAGTATGATCATCTTTGGAAGGGGAGCGAAACACTCTCGTGGGCAGAGCAGTTAGATGGTGTGGTGAATGTTGAAGTGGGTGAGGTGTTAGTTCCTGAAAGCGTTGAAGATGAACCTGCATTAGAAGCGCAGTATGCGTTTGATCGTGGTATGCAGGCAATGCTTGATCGCGATCTTGGGGAAGCAAAGAAAGCATTTGAAGAAGCATTAGAGATAGAGCCTGAAAACAGTTCAATTATGCGGCAATTAGGATGGGTTTACACCGGAGCCGGTAATAAAGCGAAGGGTGCGTGGTATTTCAAGAAAGTGCTCATAAAGCAACCCGATGATATTGAAGCAATGCATCTGGTAGGGCGTCATGAATTAGATGAGGGGAATTGGGATCAAGCGATTGCAATGCTTGGGGATGTCTATCAAAGATTGAAAAAACAAGAGGTTGATGCAGACAATGCACTTCTACCCTTAACGCAATACTATCTAGCTGCTGCATTGCGACAGGGGGGATATTTGTTTGCAGCAAGTGATATGTTTGAAGATTTTTTAACGAGTCCTAAGCGTGTCAGTGGGGCGACAACGTTTGGCCGTGAATTGCTATTTGTTGGCAGACAGATTGGTTTGATTTGGTTGGCTGCAGGCGATTTACGCAACCAATTGGATGAACCAGACGTTGCGATGCTGATGTATAAGCAGGCATTTCAAAGAGGTGTAAAAGCAAACGAAAAGATGCTCTTGCGTGTTGCTTACACTAAGCTTCGGTTAGATGATAATCTTGGAGCGATGCAGTCTGTTGCGCAATTACTAAGAAGTAGCGATAACCATATTGTAACGATGCGTGTTGTTAACTGGGCTTTGTCTCAGGGTGAGAGTCGTGATGCATTGGTTGATGAACTGCTGAAGGTATACGAAGAAAAAGATGGCGCGGATGAAAAACTTGCGATTGTTATCAGTGAAGTTAGTGGTGACAAGCGTGGTAAATTGTTATTGATGGAGCATTTGAGAGGCTACCCTGAACATGAAGTTGTTTTTGAGTATATTCTTAAAGAATGGGTGTTTGGTTCATTGAATCAAGGGGTAAATGTTGGAGAGGTTGGTGAAGAACTTCGTATTCGTGAGGCACTTGGGATCTGTCTTGATGCGATGGAAAGTGCACCTGAAAAAGCAGGTGAGTATGCACGCTTAATGTTACGGATGGCTAGAGATTGGTCGCGTGTTGAGAAAATTATCGAGCAGATGGATGAGCGTGAGCGAGGCCGTGCTGTCGTTCAGGTTGTTTATGGTTTATCTAAAGCTGCAAGTACCGATTTATCTAGCGCCAGTATTGCATTTGAAAATGCGTTTGAACGCGATCCAAAATTACTTGTAGCTCGACTTGAGCTTGCGAAGATGATGGTGGTGATGCGCCGTTATGATCGTGCGAATGATTTACTTTCAGGTGTTGAACCTGCAAAAGAGAATGATACTGAAGTCATTCGTTTAAGAGCCAAGATGTTTGAGCAGCAGAGTAAGCTTGAAAGTGCAATCAACATTTATCAAAAAGCGATAGATGCTGGAAATAAAGACGTTTTGCTGCATATTGGCAAAGCTGATGTTCAGTTGAAGATGAATCTAATTAAGCAATGTGAACAAACTTTGCTTGATGCGATTAGTGTGTATCCCAAAGAAGAGCAGCTATATGAAGCTGTGTTCAAACTGTATGACACACGTAATCTTGAATTGAGTGATATGCAGCGACGTTATCAACGTATTCTTGCACGTTTGATGGGTACGTTGCCAGATAGCCGAATTGCACGTTTGAAGCGAGGTGAGATTCTAGCTGCACGCGGTGACTATGAAGAAGGCACGAAGCAGTTGAAGGTATTGCTTGAAGAATATCCTCGTGACATTGAAATTATGAGCCGAGTAATTCAGGCATACATGCGCAGTAATCAAACAACTAAAGCAGAATTATTTATCGAAGATTACGCAGCGAAATGGCAGAAAGATGTTGGTGTTCTGCAGCTGACTATTGATTATTTTAAAGCTGTGAAGAATATGGAGAAGGTATTTGTATACAGCGAAAAAATGATCCTGCTTGAGCCAGAGAATCATCAGCGTGAGATCAAATTGGCATCTCTTTATGTTGCATGGCAAAAAGATCTCAAGGCTGCTGCTGTTTTGGGGCGATTGATTGAAGATCAAACGATCAAGCAGCCTCACGTTGTCGTAGGTATGTTGTGGTCAGCGTTGCATCGAGTCGATATGGCAGAGCAGGGCGAAACGGAAGTGCGTAAGGCAATGACTCGTTTCCCTGATCATGCATCAGATATCTTTTTCCAGTGGGCGATCCTTGTCGAAAGCACAGGTGATAAGCAGCGTAGTGAAGAACTCATGATTGAATTGTTAGCAGCAAATCAGAATTATGCGCCAGCTAATAATCAGCTCGGTTACCGATGGGTTGTTCGTGGTGAGAATCTTCATGAAGCGAAAGCTATGATTGAGCGAGCTGTGAAGGTGGAGCCAGAGAACGGTGCTTATATGGATTCACTTGGCTGGGCTCACTATAAGCTTGGCGAGTATAAGGAAGCTGTGAGCTGGCTTCTCAAATCGACGCAGACAGCAGATGGTGAATATCCTGTGATCTTAAGTCATCTGGGCGATGCCTACTGGGCTCAGGGAATGAAAGGTGAGGCAATACGAGTTTGGGAAAAAGCCCGGCTGAAGATGGAGAATGAGCCAGGCAGATATACGGCTGATCGTGACCCAGAGCTAGACGGTCTACAAGAGACGCTAGGCAAGAAAATCATGAAGGCTGGCGAGTAATAACAAGCACAATATAGCCCTGTAAAACAGACGTATGAGGGGGAAATGGCAGGGTTTTGGAAGGGGTCCTATGAAAGGGCCTTTTTTGCCCATTTTTTCGTTTGTAAGTAATTGTAATAGATAGACTTGTGTTAGGCCTCTTTGTGTTGGCAGGGAGGGGTCTGATGTGGTAAAATTAGAAGACTTTTAACTTGCGAAATGACAGCTTCAGGGTGAGGTTCGGTCGGTGGGATTGAGGGTGTGGTGATGGTGAACGAATCAAGCTGTCAGAACATTTTACAGACAGGAACGCAGGCACATGACAGACGGTGCTGAGAATCATAAAACCGGCTCTGAGGGCGGTGTAGATAACGAACAGAAACAGGTATACGGTGAGGACCAAATTAAGGTGCTCGAGGGCCTTGAGGCTGTCCGTAAACGTCCTGGTATGTACATCGGTGACACGACTAGCCGTGGCCTTCATCACCTCGTGTATGAAATCGTCGATAACTCAATCGATGAGCATATGGCTGGACGCTGTGATAATATCCGTGTGAAAATCAATGCTGACAATTCTATCTCCGTCATCGATGATGGCTCGGGGATTCCTGTCGGTCCTTTCAAAGGTAGCAATCCGCAACATCAGGGGCGCCCAACGGTTGAGATTATTCTCACTGTTCTTCACGCTGGTGGTAAGTTTGAAAATGACGCTTACAAAGTCTCAGGCGGCCTTCATGGTGTCGGCGCTTCCGTTGTAAATGCACTCAGCGAATGGATGGAAGTTGAAGTTGCTCGTGACGGTCAATTGAATGCAATGAGTTTTGAACGCGGCAAGGTCGCTGAAGAACTGCACGTCATCGGTGAACGCAGTAAAACTGGTACAAAGATTTCCTTCAAGCCAGACCCCGAAATTTTCCCCGAGATCGAGTATCGCTTTGAAACTCTGAGCGCTCGATTGAAAGAATTAGCTTATCTGAATCCGGGTTTGAATATTATCATTGAAGATGAGCGGAATGATGGCAAGAAGGTCGAGTATTGCTTCCCAGATGGTATTGCTTCATTCGTTAATGCACTAAACGAAGGCAAAGAGCCACTGCACGATCCGATTTACTTCCGTACTGATGATGAAGAGCAGGGTCTTGTTTGTGAAATCGCACTGCAATACAACGACTCATACAACGAGCGTCTGCTGACTTTTGCAAACAATATCAACACCATTGAAGGCGGCACACACTTGTCCGGCTTCAAGGTTGCTTTGACACGTACACTCAATAACTATGCACGTAGTAACAACCTGCTTAAGGGCGGCGTCGTTCCATCTGGTGATGACTTGCGTGAAGGTTTGTGTGGTATTATCTCCGTCAAAGTTAGTGAGCCTCAATTTGAAGGCCAGACAAAGACTAAACTGGGCAATGCTGAAGTTGAATCATTCGTCAATACAAGCGTCGGGCAAGCAATCAGCACATGGTGTGAAGAAAACCCAGCTAACGCTAAAAAGATCTGCATGAAAGCAGCAGGCGCTGCGCAAGCTCGTGAAGCTGCTCGTAAAGCACGCGACCTCACGCGTCGTAAAGGCGCTCTCGATACTGGCGGTTTGCCTGGTAAGCTTTATGACTGCACAAGTAAAGAAGTTGCTGATTCTGAAATTTACCTAGTCGAAGGTGATTCGGCGGGCGGAAGTGCTAAAGGTGGTCGCGATCATAGGACGCAGGCTATTCTCCCGCTTAAGGGTAAGATCCTAAACGTCGAGAAAGCACGTCTCGACAAGATTCTCGGTTTCGAAGAAATCCGAATGATCATTCAAGCACTTAAATGTGGTATTGGTGCAGACGACTTTAAAATCGATTCGCTGCGTTACGGCAAGATCATCATCATGACCGACGCCGACGTCGATGGTTCACACATCCGTACGCTTTTGCTTACATTTTTCTTCCGTCAGATGCCTGACCTAATCCGTAATGGTCACATCTACATCGCTCAGCCTCCACTCTATCAAGTGTCACGAGGTAAGAAGAGTGAATACGTTTTGAATGAAAAACGTATGCACAAAGTACTTGGCCAACTTGGTACAAGTGATGCTGCGCTTGTTATCTATGACACGGATAGAAGCGAACTTAGTCGCCTCAATTCAGAGACATTCAAAAAAGTTTTCAAGCTTATTGAACAGATCAGCGATCTGAACAGCTTACTGGAACGTCGTGGTCTGACACTTAAGGAACTTGCAGCGATGCGTGGCGATGATCCGAAGGGTCTTTACCGTATGCCTCGTATTCATACGCATATTCCAATGACTGACGCTGCGGGTGATCTTGGCGGTGATTATTTCTTCTGGAATGATCAGCAGGAAGAAGAATTCAAAACCAAGCATGGCATTGGTGTTGATGACCCTGAATTTGATACAGTGATTGGCGAAGGTGAAGAAACACCTCAGCAATCCAAATTGCAAATCAAGAGTAAGCGTAAAGAACTACACGAAGTTAAAGAAATTGAACGTCTCTTTGAGAAGTTGTCAGAGCTTTCTGATGGTCATATGAACATTGATGATGTTTTTGTTGAGCACGAACAAACTGTTACTGGCGAAGAAATTCCAGGTAAATTTGATATCGTGTCCAAGGATAACAAGGGCAATGAACATAAACGTAGTGCAGTTAATCTACGTGAAGTCATTAGCGGCGTTCTTGAGACCGGTAAGCATGGTATGGAAATCAAACGCTTCAAAGGTCTAGGCGAGATGGATGCTGAACAACTCTGGGAAACAACGATGAACCCAGAAAACCGCGTTCTTCTTCGTGTGACTTGGGACGCTGCAAGTGAAGCTGAGAAACTCTTCAGCGTTCTTATGGGTGAAGATGTCGAGCCACGTCGTAAATACATCGAAGATCATGCTCTAGAAGTTAAGAATCTCGACGTGTAGACCTCACCAATATTTTAGATAACACAAGGCCTCAATTTTTGAGGCCTTTTTATTTGAACATGAAACCAATTGCATTACAGTGTGCATTTAGAATTGTATATAAATCGCAACTAATACTTAAACGATTGATGCTGGGCAAATGAAACCGATTATAAATATATTACAACATGTATTCTTTATACTATTGATTTCAATATCGATAATTTCAAACACCAATGCTAGCGATGTGGTTTCGAAGTTGGATGCCGCTGACTATATCAATCCGATTCCACGTAATGATGAATCGATTACGGTCAAGCAAAATGATATTGATCATATCGAAGGTATGTTTGAGAAAATCAGTTCATATGCTCAAAAAGGTAAATTAAAAGCGATTGCGAAATTATGGAGTCGTCAACAGTTTACCAATTACATGCGTCAGCGTACGCCTGTCCCATTCGTTAAAGAGCCATCGTTCATGAACAATGATCTTGAGTTTGAATCAAGATTGATGACTGCATTATCTGATAACGTACTTGAGACAGTGTTTACACCAATCACTATCGATTGGATACGTGGCATAGATGAGAACAGAGTAATCGTGCTGACTCGTCATCAAAATAACGCTCCTAAAACAATCAAAATATGGTGGTGGCTTGACCGCATTGATAATGAATGGCAAATTGTCGATTTGAAGCTAGCTTCATCTATGGGCATTTCTTTTACTTCTATGCTTACCTATTCCGTTTTGATGGCGGAGCCAAACAAAGTAGAAGAAATCGAAAATGCTGTCATCTTACTTGAGCCTATTTTGAAACGAGAAACTGAAATTGCTCAAGATGAAGAGAGTTTGAAGAAGCTCTATAAGAAACTTAGTGATACGGATGTTTCACGTTGGCCTAAAGATTGGGTGGAATGGTGGTTCTCGGAGCGTGTTTATCTATATATTACTGATGCTGTTGAAGAGAATGTGCTGCAGAATGAATATGGTAAAGAAGGCAAGGTTGGATATCATACTGATTATCTTTATGCATTAAGACTATCTGCCAAGGGCGAATATCAGCGATCAAATGAAATGTTTTATAGCTTAGAGGATGTGGTTGGTTTCGATGAAACGATTTGTCAGCAAGTTGCACTAAATCATTTTCTGCAAAAGGAATACCCACAATCATTATCAATGGCCCGAAAATCACTTGATATGAATCAATCAATGTGGGCTCCATATTACCTTTATGCAGCGATGCTTAATCAAAGTAATACTAAAGAATTTAAGCAACGTTTACTGCAGAATGAAAATTGGCTCATTATCTTCGATAAAGTTTGTGCTAATTTCACCAAAGATGAGTTATACAGTGTTATTTGGAAATTCGTTCATCTCATGGAAGATGCCGGAGCAGAGCGTATCGCAATCGTCAAATGGGGGGCCATCGCAGGTCATAAACTTGATCGAGTCGGTGAAGCTGTTCGTTTTATCCAATACTATGATCAGTTTATCCCTGAAGAAGAATGGGATGATTGGTCGTATATTTATGCTCAAGCTCTTATCGAAAGTGATACATGGAAAAAAGCTTACGATGAAGCTGGCGAGGAAAAGCTTTGGTATTTCACGAAGTTAGCTTCTACTGCTATCGCTCTTGAAGATTGGCCAATTCTTCGTCGTATTGTTGCTAATAGGCAGGAAGATATCTCAGATGATCCATATGGTTTTTATTATAAAGGCCGTTTATATCAAGAGATTGAGTGGTTTAATAATGCCATGGATATGTATGAGAAAGTATTAGCTTCGGATGTCCATGAAAATTGGAAAAAGAGCGCCACAAATTACTATATCTATTGTGCTGGTTATAACGGCTTTTGGCGTCGGGCTTACGATCACTTAAATGTGGATGCAAAACTTTTAGAGCGTATTGCATACGAGCTTTATTATTATGGCCACTACGAAGCAATTGGTCAGCTAATACGCCACTATGAAAGACAAACAGATCAGGAGATCGTAACGCTCTGGAAACCTCTCGTTTGGTACAAAAGTCAAGGCTATCAACGTGCATGTGATTATCTGAATGAAAATAAAGACCAGATATTGTCGCTGTGTGAAGAGTTTTCAGATTATCAGTTTATACACTTATACGACATGGTTGCTGTCATGGCTAACCTGCAGTTAGAGCACTTCGATCAAGCTTTAGTTAATGCGAAACAATCGACCGCTCGAGATCAAGATCCATTCTACGAACTCGTCGTCGCGATTTGGCATTGCAACAACGATGAAGCTATCGCGATTGCAACGAAATGCATTAGTGAACTCAACTATAAACCTGAGACAATCATGCAGAGCAGTTACATAGCATGGATTTTGCAAGAACAGGAAGAAGTGAAACCTTTTGTTGATTGGCTTGAATCTCAAATGAAAAATGAGCTTGCAAGTCAAGAAACGGAATAATTAAAGCGTGTCATGTGTTTGTTTACAAACAATCGCGTGGAGATGTGAAGATGACTGTGAAAAAAAAGAAGATAAAGCCAATAGTGCGTTGCGAGTGGTGCTCAGATGATGAACTGTATCAAGAATACCACGACAAGGAATGGGGTGTGCCTGTACACGATGATCGCATGTTGTTTGAGTTTCTTATCCTTGAAGGTGCACAAGCAGGGCTTTCATGGATAACGATCCTTAAAAAACGTGAGCATTATTGCAAGGTTTTCGCCAATTTTGAACCAATCAAAGTCGCTCGCTTTAATGAAAATAAAATCGAAAAGCTACTTCACGACCCAGGTATCGTTCGTAATCGACTAAAGGTGAATGCCGCAGTTACAAACGCTAAAGTATTTCTCAAAGTCCAGAAAGAGTTTGGTAGTTTCGATAAATACATCTGGAGTTTTGTTGGTGGTAAACCTATTCAAAATACATTCAAGTCGCTCAAAGAGATTCCAGCAAAGACAGGCATTTCCGATGCTATGTCTAAAGATCTCAAAAAGCGTGGCTTCAAATTCGTAGGCTCAACGATTTGCTATGCATTCATGCAAGCCGTCGGTATGGTCAACGATCACATAGTGGATTGCCACTGCTATCAGCGTGTTAAGAAACTTTCCTCAAAGTAAAATTCGAATATTAAAGACGAAGAGCTGAGTAATCAGGCGTGATACTCAGCTCTTATCTATGGGGAGGGGTTGGAATTCTTGCCAGCAAGGAGTTGTTTTTGCTGACAATGGTTGTGTTTCCAAATTTCCGACGTTATCCATGTTTACAACAGCCGAAGTTTCGGTTTTATTTCCAAGCTGCCTCATCAAGCAATATTATGCAAATAAACACACAGATAAATCTTTCATGCAATCTCTTTTAGAGGGTAGGGTGATGCACAAAAAAGCCCACGAGTGAAAACTCGTAGGCTTGTATCGTCTGTAATAGGCGTAGTATTAACGCTTTGAGAACTGGAAGCGACGACGTGCACCACGTTGACCGTATTTCTTACGTTCAACCTTACGTGGGTCACGAGTCAAGTAGTTCAAATCACGCAGTGTCTGCTCGAGTGCTGGGTCGTAACCCTTCAATGCACGAGCAACACCAAGAAGAATCGCACCGGACTGGCCAGTGATACCACCACCGCCAACATTGACGTATATGTCAAGCTGACCGAGGGTCTTCGTCGCGTCCAAAGCCTTGCGGCAATCTTCACGATGTTGTGGCTCGGAGAAGTAGTTATCTACTTCACGATTGTTCACGAGGAACTTGCCTTCGCCAGGACGGACGCGAACACGTGCGACTGAACTCTTACGGCGGCCTGTGCCCCATACGAATCCACCCTTGTCACGCTTTGCGGGCTCTGCGAGTGGGCGAGCGTTTTCAACTGCTTCTGCTTCTGCGTTGATCTTTAATTCTTCCATAGTGCTTCAGTTCTCTTACTGATCGATGGATTAACCGCGATTAAGCGGATTTCAGTTCGTATACCTTAGGCTGTTGAGCCTGGTGTGGATGTTCCTCACCAGCATACACCTTCAACTTGCTCAGCATCACTGATGCAAGTTTGTTTTTAGGTAGCATGCGGCGAACGGCAAGCTTAATCAGCAACTCTGGCTTCTTCTCTACCAACTCACGGTATGAGTAGAGTTTACGGCCGGATGGGTGACCTGAATAAGTTTCATAAAACTTCTGGTCAAATTTATTGCCGGTCAGCTTAATCTTTGAAGCGTTGGTAATCACAACAAAGTCACCCACGTCATGGTGCGGAGTGTATGTTGGCTTGTTCTTACCCATCAGGAGGACTGCAATTTCAGTAGCCATGCGACCCAGAATCTTGTCTGAGGCGTCTACCAGCAGCCAGTCCTGCTTTACTTCTTTGTTCTTTGCGAGATAAGTCTGGCGATTCATCTTCTTTAAATCCGTAAATTAGTACCCCCTATAGACGCGACTCGTCTACGGAAGGATTGTGAACGGAATAGTTTAGTGAGCACAACAGTCCTGTCAACCGAGCCCGGCTACAGGTCCGCGTGATTGGGTTCCACATTCTAGCGTAACAGGCCTTCCGATGCGAACCGCTCACCTCACCACCTGATTTTGCCCTGAATTCTCCCCATCATCTACCCCTTTCATTACCGAACACCTTGCCCCTGTCACCTCATCATGACCTCATTTTCAACCCCCAGTAACCACTTCCACCCTTATATCCCCCAAATAAAGCGCCCAAACGTCAAAATAGGCGCTTAATAAACACGCAAATCCTGCTATTCACCTCAGTTACCAACAATTTTCTTCCCCAGCTGATTTTTCCCATGAAAAAAGGTCCTCTCGGACCTTTTCTTCTTCATACTTCTGCTAATTGTGGATAATCATACCTTTTTCAACCTGCCTTCCCACATCATTTTATGGGTGACCACGTGCTAGGTTTATCCAGCATCTCCAGTTCTGGTGAATCACCACTCTCAAAGATACCGCGCGTCTTCGCCATCCATAGCCGCAATATCAAGAACAGCAGCAATCCCACAACGACCAATCCGCCCCAAATCCCACCAGCCATAATCAATGACCGGTCCTCAATTGGCTCATCTAGCAGCCCCGCAGCATCAACAATCTTTGCGGAATCCGCGCGTCCCAACGTCCGGTCCTGTGCCAGCTGATACGAAACATACGCACGACCCAACGCCTGAAGCAACGGCACAGCCTGCCCAGGGTCCTTTGTCGTAAACGTCAGTTTTATCTGTGGCGAACTTCCGCTCACATTCATTTTCTCACTCAAAACCTGCTTCAAATTCGTCTGGTTGTAGCTTTTCACATTCATCTGCTCGAGCTGCATTAGCGTCTCAGTCAGCACAGGCTTCGAATACAGCACCTCTCGCTGACTCTGCAGCCAGTCGGTCTTCTTCTCCTGATTCACAGGTACATCATCCACAGATGCCGTCGTTTGAGCAGTCTGAGGTTTAAATTCAATCACCTCAGTCGCCTGATACACCGGCTTCGCAATCCGAATCCCCGCTGCATACGCGAATACGCCCGCTCCAATAACCATGAAGATCAACATCATCGCCTGAGTGGTCGCTTTCGATGTCGCCCACCGTTTTACCATCTCTGATTCAGAGTTCTCCAAGAACTTCTTCACATCTGTCAGCATTTGGCGTTCTTTTTCCAACCCCAATTGCATCGCCTGTGTCGATTCCGCATTGACCTCAGTCTGGCGAACCACATAATCACGCTTCTTTAATAGTTCACGGTATCGACGCAAACGTTCCGTACGTCGTTGTATAAAAGTCACATCCTCTGACAAGTCCGCAGCCGCGACTTCGCCGACGCCCTCAGCCACTCTCACTTCATACGCAGCTTCCCTCTCGCGTAGCTTCTCTTGCTCTTGCTCAAGCTGTTCTTTACTCGTTTTTAATATCTGCTTAAACGACAGCTGCTTTTCTTCAAGCTGATGACGTTTACGCGTGAAATCTTCTTCATCACGTTTATACCGTTCCAGCTCTTCAGTCAGTTGATGGTTCTGTTCCTCGAGCTGATCCGAACGCTGTTGTAATTCTTCAACGAACTCACCTTCATGTGATTCACCACCACCGTTCGTCGTTGCAGCTTTCTCCAATTGCGCCGAGCGTGTCTGCAATTGGCTTTCCATCTCATTCAACTGCTTTTCACGATCCGCAAGTGCTTGCTCGCGTGTTTCCAATTCTTCAAGCAATTGATCTGCATTCGTAGCCTGTCCCTGTAGCTCGCTCGTCTGAGTCTCAAGCATCGCTTCCATTGCAGCCAGTTTTTCTTCCTGCTGCTGATACTCACCCCGCAATGCTTCAAACTTCTCATTCGCGTCATCAAGCTGTGTTTTCAGCACACCTGCTTTACCACCATCACCCTCAGCATCTGCCAGGTTTGCAGCCTGTTCCGCCAATTGGTGACGCGCATCTTCAAGCTGTTTTTCCTGTGCATCTAGTGCATCGCCGCGCATCCTCAGCTCAAACTTTTGTTTCTCAAACGTCTTCCGCTGGTCATGCAAATCCGCCTGCTGCGTTTTGATCGTGCCGCGTTCAGCTTCAACTTCTTCACGGATCTGATCAACCGCATGCTGTTCCTCAGCCACAGCATCACGCATCTGCGTTAGTTCACCCTGCTGTTCTTCAATCAACTTTGCATGAACGTTCTTCTGTTCATTAAACGCTTCGCATTCTTGTTGGAAATCTGTTTCACGTTTTGTCAGCTTTTCACGATCATCATCGATTAAAGCTTGCAGTTGATTTAAATCCCCACGTGTCTGCTCGATCTCGTCAAGCACTGCTGTAAATTTCTCACGATCCTCTTCAAACAAGGATCGTTCTTCTTCTAATTTACGCTTAGATTCATTCAGATTTTCTTCTTCACGCCCCATCGCTTCACGTTGCTGCGCGATCTCTGCATCAAGATCCTGCAGCTTCTGTTCCTGATCACGAAACGATCCCCACTCCTGATTCAGCTTCTCACGATCTGCATCATATGCTTCACGTTGTTCCTGCAATTCAGTACGTGCTTCATGCAACTCCGCTTCACGCCCCTCAACATCTTGCTCATGCTGCGATACGCGCGTCTGCTGTTCTTCAATCGATTGTCTCTGTTCATCAAGTGCCGCAAACTGCTGCTCATACGCCTGACGCTGTTCGCTCAGCTGCTTCTCTTTTTCTTCGAGCTCCTGTTCAATTTGCTCGTAAGCTTCCTGCTTCGCTTGAAGCTCACTCATCTGCGCATCAAGATCCGCCCGCTTTGCATCTGCATCATTTTGCATCTGCTCAACAAGCTCATACCGTTCTTCCAGCAGCTCCTGTTCTTGCTTCACCCGCGCAACATCAGTCGCATGTGCCTGCTCGCGTGATTCCAGCTCGCCACGACGCTCTTCCAGTTGTTCCCCCAACTCCGTCAAACGCGCACGATCCTGCTCCACCTGCTCAGAATCCGCAGCCATTTTCACCTTGTCCGCTTCATGATCCTGTTGCCAATTCTTCAACAGTTGCAACTTCGACTCAAGATCACCCAACAGCCCAAGCACTTCACCTGTTTCAGGTGACTGCATCGTTTGCGGATTGTTCACTTTCTCTTCTTTCATTTGGCGTCTCGGCACACTTTCTCACATTCACTTCGTAATCCGGTCATTCCCATTTTTCATCCTGCGATCACGCTCACAGTCCTCACGCCGAACCTCACTTATCTCATCGGCCAGCGCACCAGATCACGACGGAATGCAACTCCATTAACAGTCGGTACCATCCAAATCGGCAAAAATCCGCACCGAGATAAGGGATAAATCACGATTTGCGATCCAAAAATCCACTTCAATCCACACAATCCCACCACGCGTGATCGCAGGTTGTCTTGAACAACTCTCAGTATCGCTAACTAACCTTTGTACAGAAGGTTAAAGTAATTACTTTACCAAACGCAACGACCTGATGGTCAAGGAGCAAGGAATTTCATCAAGCGCATTTAAACATGCAAATCTTCTCATCCTCTGCTATCGTGAAGACATACGCCCCAGCCCCGCATAATCCCACCCTCATCACCCCGCAACGTCCAGATAACCACGCTATAACCCCAGATATGCACATGACTGATTCATCCCAATCATCCACACCTCTCTCCGACGCCATCCTCAACGTCAAAGATGTTCATTTCACATACCCCCAGACCACCAGCCCCGTCCTCACCGACATATCTCTCTCCCTCCGCACTAATCGCATCTGTGCTCTCATCGGCCCCAATGCCGCTGGTAAATCCACTCTCATCAAGCTCATGCTCGGCCAACTCTCTCCCACTCAAGGCTCCATCACCCTAGGCTCACACTCCGTCTCCTCACTACCACCCATCGATCGCGCCAAGCACATCTGCTACGTCCCTCAACGTGGCTCGCTCTCATTCGCCTACACCGTCCGCCAAGTCGTCGAAATGGGCCGCTTCGCTCTCGGCAAATCAGAAGCCGCCGTCAACTGGGCACTCGAACTCTGTGACTTAAAACCTCAGGAAAACAAAATCTACGCCGAACTCTCAGGCGGCCAACAACAGCGTGTCACCATCGCTCGCGCCCTCGCTCAAAGTTACACCGACCCCGCATCTTCACCATCCCAAAACCCCGCCTCAAAACTAAAAGTCTTCCTCCTCGACGAGCCCGGCTCCAACCTCGACCTCTGGCATGTTCAGCAAATGATGAACGTTCTCAAAGAACGTGCAGACGCCGGTTTCGCCGTCCTCGTCGTCCTTCACGATCTCAATCTCGCCGCACGTTACGCCGACGACGTCATCCTCCTCAACCAAGGCAACCTTGTCGCAGCAGGTCCTTGGGACACCGTCCTGCAGAAACACATCCTCGAAGACGTCTACCGTGTTCACCTTCACCAGGTTCATAGCGAACACACCAATCGACCCATGTTCTTTGTCGATTAACCCAATTCTGCATCTCACCTCACTACTTTTCCCAAATATATCAGAGCCTTTTTGCATCACCCTTGTTAAAATAACAACGACGTTATTGCTCACGAAAGGCAAAACATGCACTTGCTGACCCTTACAACTTCTCTCGCTCAAGGTGGAGGCTCTTCCAGTTGGAACGAGATCCTCTTCTTTGTCATCGCGCTCATCATCATGATTGCTGGCACCATCGCCAATGCCATCAAAGAATACTTCAAAGCACAAAAACGAAAGAAGCAAGCACAGCAGCAGGGCAGTAGTGGTCTCAACGAAAATCTCTCAACCATGCAATCACGTCGTCAACAGGAAACACAAGCCCGTTCAGGAAACCGCATGAACGATCCTGAGCCCGCCAACCTCACCATGGCCGAACGCATCGCCCGTGCTCGTGCAAAAGCTCAATACGAGCAGCGTCACCTCAAAGAGCAGCAAAAAGACGAAGCCGCACAAATCCGTCAACAGCAACAACAGCATAAGCACGAACACTACGGACGCACTGAAGAGCAAGACAACGCACTCGCCGTAGAACGTGCACGTCAACAAGCTGAAGCATACAAACGCCAACAACGCGAAGAGGAAATTAAGCGGCAACAGGAACAGCGTCGTCAGCAAATTCAACAGCGTCAACAACAACAGCGTGAACGTCAGCAGCGTGCGCTCACCGATCAACAGCAAGAGCAATCTCGTCGCCGTGCTCGTCAAGCTCAAGCTCAAGCTCAAAAACAAGCCGCCGAACAGCAGAACCAACCGCAACGCAAACAAGAGCAAGCAGTCGCAGCAACACCGATCGCCGCCTTTGCCACAGGCAACGACATCGACTTCTCGCAACTCGATGCAAATGACCTGAGAAAAGCATTTGTCCTCAAGGAAATCCTCGACCGCCCCGTCGGCCTCCGTGACGACGATCCTTCAGCTTCCCTTCTCTAAAATCAACAAAAAACACTTCATTTCCAGTTGTTTCGCATTCACGCTATCCCTCACCTAAAATATCCCCATGAACGATATCCCTCTGCAGCAATCGCCCAACGACCCAATCCTTGATCGCATCGAAGTCATCGTCGAGGACATCACCACGCTCAAAGTGGATGCAATCGTTAATGCCGCTAACGAATCTTTACTCGGCGGCGGAGGTGTCGATGGTGCGATCCATCGTGCTGCAGGCCCAGACCTCCTCGCACACAACAAGACCCTCGACGGCTGCAAGACAGGACTCGCCGTTATCACTCCCTCATTCAATCTTGCCCCCCAAGGCATCAAAAATATCATCCATACCGTCGGCCCAATCTGGAACGAAGTTACCGATAACCCACTTCCCGGCCAACCAAACGTCAACGAAAAAATCGGCTACACACTCGAAGATACCCTTCTTGCAAACTGCTACATGCAATCTCTCTTTCTTGCATCTAATCACAAGTTAGAAGCTGTCGCATTCCCATCCATCTCCACAGGTGTCTACAACTTCCCCAAACCACGTGCCGCCAAGATCGCCTTCGGCCACGTCTACGGCTATCTCTCCAACTACGCGCCCTCACTCGAAAACGACTTCCCCCAAAAAGTCATCTTCTGCTGCTACTCACAAGCAGATGCAGACCTCTACCTCCAAACCATTGCCGATAAAGATGACTGGATGTTCAATCGAGGTCGTGTTTAAACTAGCACTACTCCCTAACGCCCGACTTTCTATCCCCATTGACAATCACCCTCACATAAATCAAACTTGATCCGTGAGACTCACACTTTTACTCATCCTTACCACGCTCCTGACCGTTGGCTGTTCCGGCCAACCCAAGGTTGTTCTGCACTCACAACCAGGCCCTACCAAAACAGTCGTACTCAGTGGATCACACCCACTTCGCCCTGAAATTAAAGACATTTTACGCGATGAAGGATGGACTATTCAGCGCTTTGGCCGCAACGAAGATCACCAAGGCAACATCGACGAATACCCGCGTTTCGACCATTCTAAAGCAACGCCAGCCTATCACTTCCTCGACATCGCCTCTTATGTCTACGAGCCTTCCGACAATCCCTTATTATCAACATACCGCGTTGATATCCGCATGTTCGGATCAGACCCCAATCGTGATATATTCCACATAAAAGGTTACGCAACAAAGATTCTTATCCTTGATCACTTCAGACATCTCATCAATGGTCGATATATGGAATAGGGCGGTCCATCAGTAACCAGACCACAGGTGGGATCAATGTCACATATCAAATCTGTTCTTCAGGCAACCGTGTTTGTTATGCTTATCCTCACGTTGACTGGATGCTCACTCTTCCGTAGTGAAACAGTCGACGATATGATCGTTGGATCAGCACCTTCAAACCCTGCTGCCATCGACTACTACAACGTATACGAACCATACAGCGATGCCGCCGAAGGCCTCAAAGGTACATGGTATCTCCACAACTCTTCAGGCGGTTGGGACCTCATCCTCTACGAAAACGGCTTCTATTCCCTACAAAAACTCGTCGGCTACGGAATGGATGACTCAGAAGTCGGTACCTTCAAACTCAAAGGCAACGTCCTATACCTTTCGCCTAATGGACAGTTAGACGAATCTCGCCGTCGTCAATGGGCGCCTCGCAAACTCCTCGTCATGCAAAACGAAACCAATACTATCCTCGTCCCGAAACGCTATGAAACCCAGTTCCGTAAATACGGCTCCTCACGCTATGTCTGCTTCAACCGTAAAGCACGTAGCGAAGTCATGGCCTTCGACGAAGACTATCAATAAAGATAATTAGTTTTATAGACATCGGACTCATTACACCCGTGTAGCAAACAACCCAGCTACACGGGTGTTTTTGTATCCACATCTAATCAACGGTTAGTAAACATACTCAATTGTTACGTTTGTGAATAGCCGGCGAGCCACGCTCGCCGTGCTCACCACCTCACGATTCCAAAACACAACTCGTCTGCAACCAGCACCCAATACCCGCTTGCGTCTTAACTCGCAGTAGCACTAATCATTAGCACTATCTATTCCAAAACATGTTTATCCAACAACCCAGCCTTCAGCGATGCTTGCGTCAAAACAATCGCAGCTGTATTCGCTAAGTTATATGATCGCACCGGCCCTGGAATCGGTACATAAATACACGTTTTCGCATACTTCTCACGCCAATTTTCAGGCAGCCCCGTATTTTCATTCCCAAAAATCAAAACATCCCCATCCTCATATGCAGGTTGATCAAACCGCATTTCGCCAAACTTTGTCACAAGGTAAGGCACTCGATCGCCCAGCCACGTCAAAAACGCATCTTCATCATCATGCAGCGTAATCGTTAGATCTTCCCAATAATCCAACCCCGCACGTTTAGCATTCGTGTCCGTGATCTCAAACTTCGTAGGCCCAACAATATGCAAATGCGCATTCATCCCCACACATTGTCTCGCAATGTTCCCAGTGTTAGGCGGTATTGCCGGTTGATATAAAACAACGTGTATCATCCCCAAATCTTAGATCATTCCCACCCCTTCGCCAAATCACAGCTCTAAATATAAAAACAGACGCATCTCAAAGATACGTCTGTTCCATTTAGGATTTTTTAGCTTCACGACAATTTTGTTCTAATCATAAGATAGTAACCGACGGTCACCCTCGAGGGATCGCTCGTGCGTTAAGTCCTGAGTAACCTCAAGCGTACCCATATACGCACCATCATCATCACGCAGTGCGTAATACCGGATATGCACGAATTTCTCACCCATTGGAATCCAGAACTCAGCAACGTTCTGTTCCCCCGCCTTAAAATCATCCAGAATCTTCTCAACAATATGCACACTGTGAGGCGGGTGACAGTTATGCACCAATCTGCCAATCACAGCCTTCGGCCGTTTAAACACACGCTTCGGACTTTCACTAAAGAATCGAACACGATCCTCAGCATCCACAAACGTTAAATCAACCGGAATTGTCGAGAAAATAGCTGTCAATTGCTCAAGTGTCAGTATCCCTGTCCCGAACTGGATCTTCGCCTTCTTAGCGCTGGTTAGACTAGGTTGTTCACTACCACGCCCGGCACCATTCGCTGCATTAACTTCTTCACCTTCAACAGGTGGCGACGTAATTCCCAGCGAAACGCTGCCAGTCTTTTT
Organism: Planctomycetota bacterium; assembly: GCA_016350165.1. Classification (GTDB taxonomy): domain Bacteria; phylum Planctomycetota; class Phycisphaerae; order Phycisphaerales; family Phycisphaeraceae; genus Poriferisphaera. Next base: position 4,047,197 of record CP066225.1, read on the forward strand.
ATCAGTAACGTTACCTTCGGTATTTCCGCCTAGCTTTGCATCAAACTTTGGTGGGATATAACCTTCCTGCGGATCAACTAAGCACCAACCAAACTGTGGAGACTGTTCCCATATCTGAGCCCACTCAGTTGCTGTAAGTGTCTTCAGTGACATGGGTAACAGAATGTTCTCTTCTTTGAAGATCATCTCAACGACCGACTGCAAGGCTGGAACGGCATATTGATTGCAATACTCACGCCATTGTTCAGCGGTAGCATCGATTGTTAAGTAGTTTGTACCACAAGCTTTAAGTAGATCGCGAACTTGGTCGTCTTTGGCCCACATAACGGTTGATGGCCCATTGATGCCATGGCGTTCGAGCATGGAAAACAGCAGATTTTCCTTACGATCATAGTGTTTATCAATATCCATCAATTCATTGAGATGCTGACGGGCAGTGTGGTAGGTGGCGTGTTTTGAGGATGGGGTAGGCGTGGATGGATCACACGGATTGCCGTCTTCATCGACAGCTTCGCACAACACGGACAAGGCTGATTTCAGATTGACCATCAGTTCACTGAGTGCGTCGTTTTCTCTGCGGAAGGTATCGACGGGATGGCCGGGTAAAACGTTGACACCAAAGTTGTTCTGCATATCTGCAAGGGTTTTGGCTGCGTCTGGTTTCGGTTCATTCTGTGAGCCGCGGTTGGGCAGATGCGCACGGATTTCTTCTTCGATCGATAAATCCTGACGCACGGGCAAGGGGATGTTGCCTAAACCTGGTTGTACTTGAGATTGATCGGGATCAACCTGCTCCAATGCGTGACTGATTGGGGTGGTTGTTGAACATGATCCGCCATGACCACAGCCGCAACCACTGTGTGGTGAAGGGCTTACGTTGTTTGGATTGTCGTCAGCCATCATCGGATTGACCATAATGTCGCGAACGACTTGTGAGTGCAGATCGCACATGGAGGTGATCTCCTCTGGGGAGATGCCTTCTGCGATGAGCTCTTGCTCCATTTGCGCAATTTCAGTCGCATCAACAGCTTGCACGATCTCTTTGAGCTGATTGCGGACGATGTCCGGATCAAGACCTGCATGGAGATGCTTGATGATCTGCTTGAGTGTGCGAATGCGATTGGCTCGATTGTCGAGTAATTCGCTCATCGTAAGTGCCTTTCAAAGCAAAGGATACGGCTGGAAACAGGCGGAGACAAGATAAACAAAGAAAAAAATATCTTTAATTAGTTAACAAGTTTAATGAGAATGAGTCGCAAATCAAGTTGGCGAGGTATTTTTTTTGATTTAGGTGATTGGCTGTGCGGAGGGGGCGGAGAGGATTAGAACGGAGAAAATCAGAGGGGATCGAAGGGAGGGGGTAAGCGTTGTGTGGCTGGGAGGCAAATGGTGGAGTGGGAGAGTTGCTGGGAAGAGCGGGGATATGGAGGGTCGTATCGTGCGTGAGAAATCTGTCGAGGATGCGGCGGATTTGTGCGCAATTGATGTGTCCGAAATTCATGCAAAACGCGCGCACAAAAGCGGTATTTAGAATGGTTTTGTGCGCGCGTTTTGATGACGTCACATGCATCATTTTTAAATGTTGAGTTTTTACATGTAGTTGCCAGTCGGGCGATAGCCATCAAATTGAAAAAGTCGATGTATCGCAAATATGCGAAAATCATTGGTTTTGGGCAGGTTTGGAAAGAAAACAATAAGAAACGGCGAAGTTTGAGCGACTTTTAGCGAGTTTTGGGCAAGTAAAAATGACGCGCGCACAAAAGTGGCGTGCATTTTTGTGCGCGCATGATTTGGCCTTTGGCAGATAGTGGAGATTGCATCGAAGATTCTGGCAAAATTATTTAGTAGCTTAATTGATCACTTTTGGGCTCGATTGGGAAAGTGTTCTTTCAGTTTACAGTTTTCCAATTTTGTATTAAATAAGATAGTGATAATCACATTATTCTTCCGGAAATGAAAATGACAAATTTGATTGATGAGAGTATTAATAGCCTACCTAATGAGGTCAGTATGCGTGCGTATATTGTGTGCTTTTGTGACTTGCTCGGACAAAACAAACGTATAAATGATCTTGAAGCCAAGTATGATGAAATATACTCGGAAAGTTTTCAAAGAGCTGCACTTCAAATTGTAGATAATGTTCGATTGTTCCGAGAAATGTTCAGATTATATTTTCGTGGTGTATCATTGCAATCCAATGAGAGTGAAACTTATAAGAAAAAACTTGAAAGAGAGAATGAGTTTACAGCAGATGATTACGTGAATGAAATCAGAAAAATGGGTATTAAATATCAAACGTTCTCAGATACTTTAATTGCTTACGCACCTTGTGTAATTGATGAAGATGATGGTAGAGTAAATCTCAATGCTATTCATTTAATAATGGGTGTGGTAAGTAGAGCATTTTTAGAGTCGTTTTCACTTGAAATACCGTTTCGAGGTGGGATTGATATTGGTTTAGGCTATGAAATAAATGGAAAAGAAATTTCAGGTCCAGCTTTGAGAGCGGCGTATTATTGTGAAAATAATTTGGCAAAGTGGCCACGGGTTGTTGTAGGGGAATCATTGGTCAAATTATTACGTGAATATGATTTTAAAACTAAAGAGCGGATCGATCTGGCGAAGCATTGCCGTGAGTTACTAATTTCGACCTCAGATAATATATCAACATTAGATTTTTGTGGAAATGCAGTTAAAGCTAATTTTGATTTAGATGGGTGGGGGAAAAAGGTACAAAGAGCATATCAATATGTTTTAGCGTCTGAGGAAGAGTTTCGACTAAAGGAAAAATCAACTTTATGTGAAAGATACTCATTTTTAAGGCAATTTATTGAAGATCAAGCACCGGGTATCATTGATTCGTATCGTTACAAAAAAGCAAGACAAGTTCATTAGATTTGAGTGCTTGTTTGAACGAAGTGTATGCTGTAGATATATGAATGAGATTACTAATACATGAATAGAATAGATTCGTTGATTAGATAAGGATGAATGATGCTTCGTGGGCGAAGGCGATATTGGAGGCGGGGATTGGTGGTAGGGTGGGTGTGTTGTTTGTTATTGATCATAATCTTTCCGCCTTGGTATCAAACGAATGCGGGGAGTTTTGCTGGGTTTGGTCATCGGTATTTGTGGGGTTCGCATTTGGTGGCAGGTCGAAGGCATAGCACGCGGATTGTTTTTTTCTGGGAGTTATATATAGCGGAGGTTTTGGGGGTTTCGGGTTTTGTGTATTGGACGCGTAAGCGTATTGATCTTATGAGAAGTTATGGCGTGTGTGATGAATGTGGTTATGATTTAAAGGGGACAAGGGATGCGGGGCGAGAGGTGTGCCCTGAGTGTGGGTGGCAGATTGATTGTTTTGATGAAGGGAAATGTTGATGGGCTTGGAAGATGTTGAACTGATTATGGAGGTGGAAAATTACTTTGGGATTAAGATTAGTGATGCGGAAGCGGGGCAGGTGAAGACGGTTGGAGATTTGTGTGATTTGATCAAAAAGCATGTTGGTAAGGTTATTGAGGAAAAAGTTATTGTTGCGGTAGGATATCGATGTAAAGGTTGTGATTATTCATTGAAGAGTTTGCCACAACGTGGGAAGTGTCCAGAATGTGGGTTAGCTTATTGTTGCGTTGAAGAGATTGAAACGGTTGTTGTAAAGATTATCCGTGACCTATTTTTTGTATCCAAGAAAGAAGTGATTACGCGTGAGACTGATTTTCGACGGGACTTGAAGTTTGGTTAGTGATAAAGTGGAAATGATTGCGGTCTAATAGTTGGTTAGTTGTTTGAAAAAAGTGGAAGTTGTTTTGGGTGTTTAATAGTGGTTGCGTCTGTCTTGTAGTTATTTTTGATTAAAGATAAAGATTATTTTGGTCTTTTGTTTCCGCTTTTAATTGCGGCTGTTTAAGTAAATTCTTTATGTGCAAGATTGTGCCTAAACCACTGTTTTTTAGGGGGTTATGTGGCTGTGCTGTGTTAATGGTTTGGTTAATGGAACAGGTGTTAAGTTGGGGGTAATGTATAGGTGGATGTGATTGCGGAGGTTTTTAGTGTTAATTTGCTGCGAATGATGATGGAATCTCACTTTTTATTTTTGAATATTTCTAAAAGAATGGCATAATTCCCACACGTAAAGGAGAAGGATAGGTCAATGCAACGTTGACTTACCTGTGTTAAAGATCAGGATACTAGGAGATAGAAAGATGCGAGAATTAATCGCGAAATGTTGTGCTGTGGCTGTATTGTGTAGTTTGGGTATGGCTCAGGTGGATGCGGGTATGTTATGGGTGTCTGATGGTAATGGAAAATTAGCAACGATTGATACGCAGACATGGCAGGTTGATGTGAAGGGTACCATGCCAAAGGTTATGACAGATATTGCTATGGATGATGATGGCAAGCTCTGGGGTACCGATCGTGAGAACATGTATCGAATTTGGCAGAACACTGCAAAAATTACAGACATCACCAGTGGTACAAAAGATTTTGGTAATGCACTTGGTGTTGTTGATGGCGAAATGATTAGCCTTAGACCTGATTACATGATGGGCATCAACACAAGCACAGGTAACATCAGTCGTACACTTAGAACAGACAGACTTACCAGTGGTGATCTTGAGCAGTTTAATGGTAAGACTTATATGGTTTCTTACTACACGAAGAACAATGATTATACGAACGTGCTTGCTGAGCTTGATGTTAATACAGGTCGTGTGACTGACATTGGTAGTTTTGGTCGTAAGAATGTTTACGGCTTGGCGGAAGCTGATGGTAAGTTGTATGCAGCGAGTGAGAATGTGATTTATGAAGTTAATACTAATAACGGTCATTTAACGAAGCTTCGTAAGATTAGTCAGATGGAACAGATTTGGGGCATGACGAGTGTACCAGAGACGCCGGTGATTCCGGAGCCAGCGAGTGCGGCATTGATTGGTTTGGGTATTGTTGCATTGCTTGGTCGTCGTCGCGGCTAATCAAGAGATAGATAATAAAATATAAATGAGTACAGCACGCTGATGATAAGTCAGCGTGCTGTTTGCGTAAGGTGGATATATGTTTAAACGTTGTTGTTTAGTTGGTTTCGAGTTGTGTGTCTGATTGAGGGTATGGGTTATCAAAGTACTTGTTTTTAAGCTTCAATGCGACGTTGACGAGGGCGATGAGAACAGGTACTTCGACAAGGGGGCCGATGACAGCGGCGAAGGCAGCACCTGATGTGATGCCGAAGACGGCGATGGTGACGGCGATTGCAAGCTCGAAGTTATTTGAGGCGGCGGTGAAACTGAGTGCTGCGGTTTGTGGGTATGTTGCACCGACTTTCTTGGATGTGTAGAAGCTGACGGCAAACATGATGAGGAAGTAGATGAGCAGCGGGACGGCGATGACGAGGACATCGAGTGGGCGCGCGATGATTTGCGAGCCTTGAAGAGAGAACATGAGGACGATGGTGAAGAGCAGGGCGATGAGTGTGATAGGTGAAATTTTGGGGATGAAAGTTTGCTCGTACCATTCTTTGGATTTGAGTGCGATGAGTGAGTAGCGTGTGATGATACCTGCGAAGAATGGGATGCCGAGGTAGATGAGTACGCTGATTGCAATGTCGAGCATTGAGATATCGACGGCTGTTGATTCGAGGCCTAGGAAGGTTGGTATGAGTGTGATGAATATGTAAGCGTATAGTGAATAGAAGAGTATTTGGAAGATGGAGTTAACTGCGACTAGGCCTGCACAGTACTGGTTGTCACCTTTGGCGAGTTGGTTCCAGACGATGACCATGGCGATACATCGTGCGAGTCCGATCATGATGAGGCCAACCATGTAGGAAGTCCAGCGAGGATCGGGTGTGAGGAAAAGTGGAAGGATGTAGCCAAATGTCAGTATTGCTATAGCAGACATGATGACAGGTCCAAGAATCCAGTTTTGGATGAGTGAGAGTGTGAGGACTTTGGTGTTGCGAAAGACGTCTGGGAGTTCTTCGTAGCGAACTTTTGCAAGTGGCGGGAACATCATGAGGATGAGGCCGAGGGCGAGGGGGATGGAGGTGGTGCTTGTGGGTGAGAGTTTGAGTGAATCGATGGATTCGGTGAGTTGTGGTGCGAGGTGGCCGAGGAGGATGCCAGCGGCCATGGCGAGGAAAATCCAGAGCGTGAGGTAGCGATCCAGGAAGGAAAGCGATTTGGAGAGTGATTTAGCAGGCATGTGTTGTTCTCCGAAAAAACGGTGTTTTAAGGCTGCTATGGCGGTTTTGATGATATTACGATTCGCCAACTAACGAATTGTATGATTCTTGAAGAGGATGTCAAGGGGAAGAGGGAGGAATCTGGTGCGAAATGATTGGTGAGTGATGAGAAGACGTGATGATTGTTGTGGAGTGAATGGGTGCAAATTTAACTGTGGGCAAAATTTGAATGAATGTTAGTTGTATCGATTGTGCATCTGGTACTGGAACAGCGATGAGGAGAGATACTTAAAAGTGGATAGTTGTTTGGGCAATAATGCGGTTATGTCTCATAGTTGAGATCACTAATGGGGTAATCGAGTCAGAGGATCATTTGTTATTAAGCTCGATTGCTAGGATAGGATCAAAGTAGTGTAACACTTGCACTCCTGAGGAGGGGTACTATGAAAATTGGAAAGTTTTTAGCATGTAGCGCGGTTCTGACGTTTACAGGTTGTTTGGTTGGGCAGGTAGATGCAGCGTTGTTGTGGGTGCATGATACGAATGAGAAGTTGGCGACAGTAGATACGGTGAGTGGTGATATTGTGATTAAGGGGACGATGAGTGCACAGATAACAGATATTGCTTTTGATACGGATGGGAAGCTCTATGCGATTGATAGTCAGAAGTTTTATGAAGTGAATCCTGAAACAGCTGATCTTACTTTGATTGGATCACATGGGATAACGGGTGCTGTTGCGTTAAGTGCGGATGATCAAGGGCGGATGTATGCGGCGAGTGATGAACAGTGTGGTTTGTTTGAGATTGATGAGACGACGGGGAGTGGTGTGAAGGTGTTGGATGTGCCGTTGTGTGCGGATGGTGATTTGTCGTGGTTAGATGATCGTATGTATTGGAGTACGACGGATAATTACCTTGCACGTACGCATTTGGATTTGGGGTATCGGTATATGGGTTATATGCAGCCAAGTAATGTTTGGGGTTTGGCGACAGGGCAGGACGATGAGTTGTATGGTTTTGCAGGTAAATGTGTTTATAGGTTTGATACTGAGGATGGGGATTACGAGTTTGTGATGAACCTTAATTCTTCGGAGTTGTGTGGTATTGGTGGTGCGACGGCTGCACCGATACCTGAGCCTGCGACGGCGATGTTTGGTGTTGCTGGGTTGGTGGGTGTGATGGTGATGCGAAATCGTAAACGTGCATAAAAAGAAAATAAAAAGAAGCTGAAAGAGAAGGCTGAGCATTTACGTGCTTGGCCTTTTCTTTTTTACGGATTGGGATGAGTTGATGCAGCTAATCAATGATTAGTTATTGTTTTGTAATTGGGTTGATTGGGAGAGGGTGTTACAATGTGTGCTCAATTAAGTGAGGGCAAAATGATGAGTCGTGATTTTTTAGTTGTTGTGATGGATATTGAAGCGTTTTTTGATGTTACTTTTCCTGGGCATGTTTTTGGGGATGTTGTGACAGTTGGGGATATGTGTACGATTGCGAAGCGGTATGTGAATGTCAACGAAGTTGGTTGTATTCAAGAAGAAAAACGAGCTTGTTTTGGGTGTGATTATAAGCTGCGAGGATTGTCAATGACGGGGGACTGTCCTGAGTGTGGTTTGGTTTTTGATTATACGCAAGCGGGAGTTGAGGAGATGACGATACAAGTGATTGCCCGCACGATTGGAATGGTGCGTGAGAAGATTAAACGTTCAAGTCGATTGAGTGGTCATTTGGGGATCAGGTAGTTGATGTTTTTTCGCGGATGGGGCGGACGATTAGTTTACGCATGACGGCGAGGAGAGTTGAGGCTGGACTCAAGTAGTTTTGAGGTGGGCGGTAGTAGATGGTATTGGTGTTGATGACGGAGACGCGGCCGGGGGCGGTGGTGAGGACATTCTCGAGGTTTTTGACCTTGCTTGTGGTGAAGATCAGGTCTTTATCGTTTTCGAGCTTAATGCGATCGATTTCGAGGGTGGAAGCTGCGATGCGGAGTTCGGTGAGATCGATGAGGGTTTGGGCTTGCTGTGGGATTTCGCCATAGGCGTCGGTGAGGTTTTGGGTGACCGACTCGAGTTGTTCGAGTGTGGAGGCACGACTAATCATGCGATAGGCTTCCATACGGTATTTGTCGGATGAGATGAAGCGTTTGGGTAGTGAGCCTGTGATGGGGAGTTCGAGGTGCGTTTTTGCTGGTTCGATGATTGGTTCGTTTTTGAGACGCTTGGTTTCGTGTTCAAGGAGCAGGCAGTACATTTCGTAGCCGACGGCGGCGATGTGGCCTGACTGTTCAGAACCGAGGAGGTTACCTGCGCCACGGATTTCGAGGTCGCGCATGGCGATCTTGAAGCCTGCGCCGAGCATGGAATATTGTTCGATGGCTTTGAGTCGTTTTGCGGCGACTTCGTTGACTGATCGTTCTTCTGGTAGGAGGAGGTAGCAGTAGGCACGGTGTTTGTAGCGACCGACACGGCCACGGAGTTGGTGAAGTTGAGCGAGGCCGAAGTAGTCGGCGTGGTTGACGAACATCGTGTTTGCTGTGGGGATGTCGATGCCTGACTCGATGATGGTTGTGGCGACGAGGATGTCGTATTCATGTCGCATGAAGGCGAGCATGATTTGTTCGAGTTGGCGAGGGGACATTTGGCCGTGCCCGATGATGATGCGTGCGTCGGGGACGAGTTCCTGGAGTTCGTCTTTTATACGCTCGATGGATTGGACACGGTTGTGAACGAAGTAGACTTGGCCGTCACGATTTAGCTCGCGAATAATAGCGTTTTTGACGCGGTTGCGATCAAAGGGGATGACTTCGGTGACGATAGAACGTCGATCGACTGGTGCAGTGGAGAGTGAGGAGATGTCACGCAAACCGATCATGGACATGTGAAGTGTACGTGGGATGGGTGTTGCGGAGAGGGTGAGGACATCGGCGGTGAGTCGGTATTGAAGGAGCTTGTTTTTATGCTCGACGCCGAAGCGTTGCTCTTCATCAATGATGACGAGGCCGAGATCGCCGAAGTGGATGTCTTTAGAAAGGAGGCGGTGTGTACCGATGAGGATGTCGACTTGTCCGAGTTGTAGTGCGGTGAGAATGTCTTTTTGTTGTTTTTTGGTTTTGAATCTTGAGAGTGATTCGATGCGGAATGGGTAGTCGGCCATGCGCTGCTTGAATGTGATCTCGTGCTGCTCGGCGAGGACTGTTGTGGGGACGAGTACAGCGACTTGTTTACCGTATTCGGCGGCTTTGAAAGCAGCGCGAATGGCGAGTTCGGTTTTACCGAAGCCGACGTCGCCACAGATGAGACGGTCCATGGGACGGTCTTGAGACATGTCGTGCTTGATGGCGTGCATGGATGCGAGCTGATCTTCGGTTTCTTCGTAAGGGAACTCGGCCTCGAATTCGGACATCCATGCTGAAGATTTTGGGTAGCGTATGCCGGGCATTGTTTCACGCGCGGCTTGAACTTGGAGGAGTTGTTTTGCGAGATCACGTACAGCGTCGGCAACGTTTTTCTTTTGACGTGACCATGATTTACCTCCGAGTTTGGAGAGCGGTGGTCGGCCGTGGAAGCCGCCGATGTATTTTTGGATGAGGTCGATTTGTGTTGCGGGTACGTGGAGTAGTGCTTTGTCTGCGAATTCAAGTGTGAGGTATTCTTGGGTTAGACCAGATCGGCGCATGGATTTTAGGCCGACGAATTGGGCGATACCGTGATCGATGTGAACGACGTAGTCGCCGACGTCAATATCGAGGAAAGCATCAGATACTTCAGCGGTGATGGGATCTGAAGAGACTTTGCGGACACGGCGTCTTGTTTCGTAGCGGTGGAAGAGTTCGTGGTGAGGTACGAGATGTACTGTTTTTTCAGCGGATTGTGCGGCGAGTTTATGTTTGCGTGCTTTGGTGAGGCGGCGGGTTTTGGTTGAGGTTGTGTCGTGAGCATCGTCGCGTATAAGGTCTTTGGACTGGACCCATGTGTAGCCACGATGGATTGAGCCGAGGTCAATGTTGATGAGGTGAGCATGATCGGGAACGAGTTCTTTGGTGAGTTCTGTGAGACGGTCGGCTTCGGCTTGCTTGCGGCAGAGGACGTGGACGGTGTTGTTTTCAGCTGCGGCGAGATGGCCTAACTGATGGATAGCTGACTTTGCATCTTGATCGAATGGGACTAACTGTTGAATAGGAAGGTCGACACGGTCGGCGATGTCTGTGCGTGCTGCGTATTGTGTGACTTCGATGTTAGTTTTGCGAGTGAGGCGGCCGAAGGTTGCGTTGGGCGAGAAGATTCCATCAGGTGAAGTGAGTCGTTCGTAGTAACCGCGAGCTTGTTCGGAGAGCTCGACAGTTTCGTGCATGACGACGAGCGTTTTTTCGGGTAGGAGATCAATGATTGATGTGGTTAGAGAGTTGGCTTGGATTTGCTCAGCAGAAGCACCTACGATGCGTGCGAGTTTGACGCGATCTTTTGAGCCAAGGGTTTCGGGGTTGATTTGGTTGATGCGATCGATTTCGTCGCCGAAATAGTCAAGGCGGATAGGGCCTAATGGTAGATTAGACCCAGATGGGAGGTTGCCGATAGAACCTGCTGGTGGGAAAATATCGATGATTCCACCACGAACAGAGAAGTCGCCGGGCTGGTCGATGGCGTCTTGGCGTGTGTAGCCTGCGTTTGTGAGCCAATTGAAGAGGGCGGTGGGGTCGAGGACGAGGCCTTCTTCAAGGGTGAGTGTGAAGTCGATGAGTTTTTCAGGCAGAGGGACGGACTGCATGAGCGCTTGGATGGGGGCAACGATGAGGTCGGGGGTGTTGCCATCAATGACTTGCGAGACGACATGGAGCCGCTCGCCGAGCAGTTCGATGGAGATGTTAGACTCGCCGGGCAGGACTTCGAGTGCGCCGAATCGTTCGGTTGTGAGGTTGTGGCCGGCGGCCTTGACGACGTCGAAATCATCGAGCGCGTCATCGGCTTCGTCAAGGTGTGCGACGACGAGAAGGGTGGGACGTTTGGTGTGAAGTGCTAGTGAGGCAGCGAGTAGATTGGTGGACGAGCCACGCGAGCCGTTGGCGATGATGCGTTGTGCGGTGGATGTGAGTTCGGTGAGCGCGCGGATTTGGCGCGACTCTAAGAGTTTGTCGAGCCATGTATTTGGGGAACTGCTCATCGTGAATATTGTATCGGCAAGTTGGATGTAAGTTAATTAGGCCTTGGGATGGCTGGAAGGAGGGGGTTGTATCCCCGATGTATCCCCGTTGTGGTGGAGGATGGTGAAGTGTGTGGTTGAGTCTTGCTGAGATCTGGGGGATTGGGTAGTCTGGGGAAGTAATCAGAGTTTCAAAATGTGGAGATGATTCATGGGACTGATCCAGAGCTTACGAGGGGTGATGTTGTTGGGGGTGTTGGCGGTATTTTGTACAGGGTGTGCGATTCGTCATGAGACGAATCTGCTGTTGGATTGTCCGTCTCCTACGGAGAGTGGGTATGTGTTTTCGGTGACGAAGGTGTCGGATAATGAAGTGATCCCGTTGCCACATATTTTCAATGTGAAGAGCGATGAGTATTTGGAAGTGGCGGTGCATAATACGGAGGAATATGAAGTGCCTCCGATGATTTCATTTGGTGGTGAGAACTATGTTGTATCGACGAATCATTCGGGGCCAATAAAGGTGAGAGATGATCATGAGACGCATACGACGTTTGATGAGCCGAAGTATCGCGATGGATCGTTTGTGATTGAAGTGCAGCGACACAATCGTTATGTGTATGTGACGACGAAGGGGTTGAAGGATAAGCCACGTGCAATGCCGGAACGTAAGGTGAGGCAATACGTAAGAGGATTTGTGTCGCCGAATAAGGTTGAAGCAGCGGGAGATGAGTATGTGGGGTACTCGAAGGAAGATAAAACGAGTTACTGATTGAATGATAAAAATTAGAAAAAGACTGTGATTTAAGGATCACAGTCTTTTTTTGTTGGTTGTTTTGTATGCTAATCGATGATTAGACTTGAGTATTTTCTTTGCCATTGATTGTGGTTTGTGTGAGTTGGACGGGGATGATGTATTGATCGCGAGGTGGTGCGGCAGGATTGGGACCGTGAACTTCTGGAACAGGGAGGGTTTGAATCATTGCGATTTCGTCACATGCGTGATTCTTGGGGCAATGAATACAAGCGGACCAAACTTTGAGTGGTAGGTTTTGACGATCGACAACGTTGAAGCCAAGTGACTCGAAGAAATTTTTCTCGTAGGTGAGGGTCATAATCTGTTTGAGTGAGAGGAGCTTTGCTTCTTCGAGGCAGTGCTTGACGAGTGACTTGCCTATGCCGTGACCTCGGTATTCATCTTTGACAGCGAGTGAAGTAATTTCGCCGAGGTTTGCCCAGATGATGGTGAGTCCACAGACGCCAACAACGGTTGGGTTGTTGTTTGCATCGTAGTTAGCGGTGTCGATGGCTACGTGGAATTTACGGACATTTTCGTAGAGAGTTGATAGTGATTTTGAGAGCATGAGGCCGAGCTCTGCCCAGTTATTGATAATCTGGGCCATCGCTGGAACGTCAGCGAGCGCGGCTTTTCTGTAGATAATGTTGGGAGCTTGGTCCGGCATGGTTCGCACGTTGTTTTAAATGTTAATGATAAGGGTAAAACAGGCGAAACGATGATTATACAGGTGTACTGGGTCTGAAGGAAATGGAGGGTCTGGTTAGGGTGAAGAGGCAGGCGGGGGGCGTAGGGTGATGTTGGCGAGTTCGTAGATGACGAGGACGAAGGCGCCGATGATGAGGGGGATGAGGAAGTAGAAGATTCGGAAGAGGATGATAGAGCCGAGAGCGACGTTGGCGTCGTAGAACTGTGAGAGCATGAGGAAGCAGATGGCGTCGAAGACGCCGAGGCCGCCGGGGACGTGGGAGATCATGCCTGAGATTTGGGAGATAAGGAAGATGGTGAGGATGAGTGGGAAGTTGACGTTATCGTGCGTGGGGAGGAGTGTGTAGAGGACGGAGGCGGCGAGAGTGTAGTCGATCATGCCGACGAGGGGCTGAAGGATGGCGATGCGTAGTTTGGGTAGTTTGAAAAGGATCTTGCCGGGGAGGCGGATGGTGCGACGGTAGTAGTAGCAGAGAAGCATGTAGATGATGACGATGGTAATGAGGATGAAGCCGATGGGGCGGATGGCGCGGAAGGGGATATCGATGTCGGGTGGGAGATCGATGGGTTTGAAGATAAATGCGAGGCTGGAGATGGTGAAGATGCCGAGCCACATGCTGACGGAGGTGAAGATGACTAACTGGAAGATAGAGAAAGTTTTGATGCCCCAGGTTGGGTAGAAACGTAGACGCATTGCGGAGGCGCCGACGAGTGACATGCCGATGTTGTTTGAGAAGATGTATGAGAGGATAGAGGCGAAGGCGGTTTTGTACCAGGGGAGTTTGAAGCGGATGTACTTCATGCCAAGCAGGTCATAGCCACAGAGGACGAGGTAGGCACAGAGGTCAAGCAGGAGTGCGAGAAGGAGGACGTGAGTGGGTATGCTGGTGATGTGTTCAAAGATGGCAGCGATGGTGAGGTGTTTGATTTGTTTTTGCAGGATATATATAACAACGACGAGGACGATGAGTCCGAAGGTCGGGCCGATAAAATGCGCGATTTTTTTGGGGATGTGAAACCGCATGCCTATGTTATGTCGGCATAGGGGCGGGGCATGAGTTAGGATTTGTACGTTGGGTTATTGGGCTAGAAAAGCGAGCCTTGTTCGGAGGCTGGAGGGGTATTAGATTGTGCGCTTTTGAGATTTTTTAGAATAGTTGCTTCGTCCCATACGGTGACGTTGAGTTTGTTGGCTTTGTCGAGTTTGGAGCCGGCGGATTCACCTGCGAGGACGATGTCAGTTTTCTTTGAGACGGAAGATGAAACTTTAGCGCCGAGGTTGGTGATTTGCTCAGCGAGTTCTTTACGGCCGAAGGATTCGAATGTGCCTGTGATAACAACGGTTTTGTTTGCAAATGGCGAGTCGGATTCTGAGGGGACTTGGCGTTTAGGGACGGAGAGTGTGAGCCCTGCATCTTTGAGTTCTTGGATGATGTGCTGACCTGCTTCGTTGTGGAGGAAGTGAGTGATTGATTCGGCAGTGATCGGGCCGATGTCTTCGATTTCTGAGATTTCATCTTTCTTAGCGCTGATTAGAGCGTCGATGTTGCCGTAGTGCTGGGCGAGTGTATCGGCTGCGCGTGCGCCGATGTGTTGAATGCCAAGACCTGCGAGGACTCGGGCGAGGCCTTGAGTTTTGGATTTTTCGATGCCTTTAATCATTAGGTTTAGTTTGCGTAAGGCGATGCCATCAAAAGTTTTTTCTTCCTTTGGTAAGTCTTTTTCGTTCTTGATGATTGAGGCTAATTTTTCTTTTTGATCAAGTAACTTGTAAATATCTTCAAAAGATTTGAGATAACCAAGGTTGTAGAGTTGGATGACGGTTTGTTCGCCTAGTCCGTCGATGTCCATTTGGTTGCGGCCGACAAACCAGATGAGTGATTCGAGAAGTTGGGCAGGGCACTCGCGGTTTTCGCAGTAGTTGCCTGAGATATCCTTATCGGAGAGTGGTCCTGGCTTAGCGATTGATTTTGGTTTGCGGTCTTCTTTTATCGCTTTGGCTTTTTCTTTTTCAACTTTGCGTTCCCAAGACGCTAACTCGTTTGCACGTTTGGTGTCGTATTCGCGAACAGTTTCTGTTTTGCAAACGGGGCAGACTTTGGGTTCGGGGATTGGTTTTGAGTTGCTGCGTTTTTCGGTGACGACTGAGACGACTTGCGGGATGATCTCGCCTGCTTTTTCGATGATGACGGTGTCGCCGATATGGATGTCTTTGCGTGAGATTTCGCCAAAGTTGTGAAGGGTCGCGTGTTGTACGGTTGTGCCTGCGAGGAAGACTGGTTCCATGGTTGCGCGTGGCGTGATGCGACCGGTTTTACCGACTTGCCATTCAACTTTGAGAAGTTTGGTTTCGGCTTGTTCTGCAGCATATTTGTAGGCAACGCACCACTTGGGGAACTTGGATGTTACGCCAAGCGTTTGCTGTTGTTCGAAGTCGTCCACTTTGATAACGGCGCCGTCGGTAGCGTAATCGAGTGTGTTGCGTGTTTCATCGAAGTTGTGAATGAAGTTAAGCGCGTCTTTGATTGATTTGCCGTGTTTGATTTCGGGATTGGTTGGGAGACCAAATGCTTTAACGGTGTTGAGCAAATCGGATTGCGAGGCGATGGCGGTTGGCGGATCGATTTGGCCGTAACCATGCGCGAAGAATGCGAGGCCTTTTGCGACTTGTTTAGGGTCTTTGGTTTTTAGTGCGCCTGCTGTAGCGTTGCGTGGGTTTGCGAGTAATTCATCGCCTGCTTTTTCACGTTGTTTGTTGATGCGTTCGAAGACGTTGTTGGGCATGTAGATTTCGCCACGTACTTCGAGAATATCAGGGATGGTGATTTTGCTGTTCTTTGGTTTGGTGAGTTTGAGTGGGATGGCGGTGATGGTTTTTACGTTGTTGGTGATGTCGTCACCTTTACGGCCATCGCCACGTGAAAGTGCTTGGATAAGGAGGCCTTGTTCGTAGCGAAGAGAGACTGCAACGCCATCGATTTTTGGTTCAAGTACGAGTGGTACTTTGTCGGTGTCGTTGAGATCGAGACCTTTGTATACACGTTGGAACCACTTGGCGAGATCGTCTTCATCGTAGGTGTTATCGATGGAGAGCATGCGTTGTTTGTGTGTGATTGTCTTGAAGCCATCGATAGGTTCGCCGCCGACGCGTAGGGTTGGAGAGTCGGGTGTGCGAAGATCGGGATGCTTTTCTTCGAGATCTTCGAGTTCTTTGAGGAGCGTGTCGAATTCTTTGTCTGAGATGAGAGATTTTGCGTCGACGTAGTAGCTGCGTGAGCACTCGTTGAGATGTTGCTGTAGTTCGATGATGCGTTGTTTGTCGTCGGTGTTGGCCATGAGTGAATTGTATACGAAGTGTATGAAAAAATGCGAGCGTGATTGCTCGCATTGGGGGATGGTTATGTCATGTATGCTTTCGTTGCGTATTTAGAGCGAACGGAAAACTTTTTCCATGGCAGATTTTGCCGCGGGGTGTTTGATTTTAGCTGCGAGTTGCTTGATGGAGTCGAGTTGACCCTGGTGCTTGAAGTCGACAACGATTGAGCGGAGGTGTTGATCGCGGTCACGTGCGAAGCGTGGGAAAGCGTGCTCGAGTTCGTGACGTGTGTATTTTGAGAGTGGGTCGTTCATGCCTGTTTGCATGACGGCCCAGTCGATGAGGCTACGCGCGTCGGTACTGAAGCGGTATGTTTCGAGCGTTGCAATCAGTCTGTCGTGAAGACTGACGAACGGATCGGTTAGTTTTTCTGGTAGATCCCAGAGTTCATTTGCTTTTGAGACACCGGCCGCTTTTTCGAGAGCGCCGAGCCAACCACCTGTTGATTCTTTCAATCCTGAATTCATTTCTTTCGTATCCCTCTTGTTAACCAGCGGTGCGATCGCAGTGTTTATGACAACACGTCCTTTGTTGGCAAAATCGATCGCGAGGCGTTGAGCTTGTGAGCCATCGTGAGTGATGATGAATGCATCACGTACAACGCCGTCACCCCACTCGGGGCGTTTAGGGTGGAGTACTTTATCTCCACGTTGAAAAGTTGAACTACTGTTGTTCATGAGTTCCTTCTCATGTTGAAAAGCGCAAAACAAACACATTGGGTTTAGTGCGCATGACAATTAGAGCACTTGCCCCTTAAGTATGATTCAGATGTAATGGGCCGCTTGTCCAAGTGCAGTATGCACGATGAAACGACACTTGAAACGGCAGGTTGAACCATTTACCCAGAGCCTGCAGGTCAAACAAATCAAATGAAAGCGTGAACATAGGTCCATGCGATCATGCAGGCCGATGTCAGTTGTGCAAGAAGGCACATCTGACGGAACGTGTTTCGGATTTTCACTCTAATACCAACCACGTATGAACGTGATTGTTACCGCAACATGCTTAAATAACAAATCTGAGTATATATCTTTGTACACCGCCATTGCAAGCAAATCGGTGCTTTTCCACAGGTATTATTGTCACGATATCGGCTGGAATCAAACTAGTTTCATAGAATGAACGAAAAGCCTGGAAAATGTAGTTTGACGCTTATACACAGCTTGCAAATTAAAGGGTTCTGGGACGTTGTAAATTCTTAAAGGACGCAGTTTTGTTGATGGTGTATTGTGTGCTCAGGCAGGGCTTATGCATGTTAAGAATTATCCACTGTAGACCAGATATTGAGCAGTAGATTCGGATTTTTCTTAGAATAATATGTAATTACCAGAATTCAAAGGACTTAGCGGGTTGTGGGTAGTTGTAAACTGGAATATTTCAAAAAACACAGTTGCAGATAAAGTAGAAGTAGATTATTCTAAAATTACATTGATTGAGCGCCGGTATGCCGTGTTTGCTCTCAATTCTACCAGTTTGCCCCCGGAAGCCCGTATCGTAGCGTTCTGTTACGGTGCGGGTTTTTTTTGTTCTTAGATTGAACGTTTGAACAGCGATAAATTGGGAATCTACACATCCATTGAGAAATCTTTTTCCATCAAGATGAGGTTGGCGTGAATTTCATTATCATGCCTTAGACCTACGATCTGATAGTTTTTCGCAATAGTCATATGTAGCATCGCACGATGATGGTTGAGGCATTCGATACGAGTGAGTTGATAGTTTTGCTCTTGTATCCATGTTTGTGATGCATCGATGAGTTGTGAACCTACACCTTGGCCTCGATAGTCTTTAAGGACGCCGTAACGCCATTGAAAGAAGACACCGGGGCGATGTTCGTAGCCGAGTGCAAAACCAATTGGTATATCATCAGCGAATGCTGTGAGAATCAATGGCGATCGGTGTGAAGTTAAGCGATCTACAAAATATTCTAATGGTTGGTTAGGTGTGAATATTTTATTGTATAACGACGTGATGATACTGAGTTCCTGGGTCGTCATTATGTCTACACGTACATTGCTATGCATAAGTCACCTCATTACTTTGAGATACCTATGAATTATTGTGCGATAAATACCAAAGGTCCAGTGGCGTTAAATGCATTCACGTGCGCTTGAGCGAGAGTTAATTGAATACATTTGTCTTTTTGTGTGGGGAAAACCATCTATTGATTTTACGCTGAGATTATAGGGGTTCTTTGCCGGTCGTATCCGAATCTTCGCCTGATAAACCATTGAATTCAGAATCTTCAGTTTCTTGTTCTTCTGACGCGAGTATGTCGTCTCGTGTGTAATCGGTGACAGAAGTTGTTTCGAGTAGGCTATCGATTTTTCTTCTTAGTAAGAAGAGCATTGGTACGTGCGGTATACGGCGGAGTTCTGAGCGACCTGTTGCTGAGTATACGATCAGTGTGCCTGCGCCAAGCGATAGTAGTTCGAGTAAATCGGGGTATGTTGAGCGAACACGTTTTGCGCCACGTGCAAGTGAGTCATCTGCACGACCCCATGAGATATGTTCGAACTCATTATGAGTAATACGCCAACGGTGCTGTATACGACTCCATAGAAGCATCACGATGTATGGTGGAGTCAAGAGTATGCTGAGTGTGATGGCAAAACCAGGTTCGTAGCTGACGTCTTTCGAGGCGAAGAATTTGTAGAGGTTGCCGAAGAGGGTGAAGTGTTCGTATTTCTGTAGCCACATACCAAGAAAGAAGAAGGCTAAGAATATGACTAGCCAAAATGCAGCATGATTACGTTCTATATCGACGCTGATGGTGAGGATGACAATGATGCTAATGAAGAGGTAAATCCAGCCAAAAACTGGGAGTATGCCTTCGATACCCGTGAAGGGATAGAAGATGTACCCAATGGCGATCAGCGGCCACACAAAGATAAGTTTAGGGTAGGTGTGGAAGACAACTTGCGATGTGTTGGGCTTTTTTTTGTTCTTGGCTTTAGACATATTTGCATGATAACACGCAGTGATATGCAGAGGTACTGTTTTGGCGCTGACTTATTGCAAATATGGGGTATTGAGGTTAATTTTAAGTGGCTTTAATCGGGGCAACTGGCTAAAGCAATGCATCACGCCAAGGACTTTTTTCATACTTAGCTTTAAAAGGCCAAGGAGTTTATTGTGGATCAAAAGGATTTTGATTTTAGTAAGTTAGCACTAGTTGGTGCATTAGTTGGATCATGTTTCGTGGGGCAGAGTTTACAGGCTGAAGTTGGGCCAGGTTTACTGTTTAAGCCATGGCAAGAAGATGTGAAGCTGGAAACACAAAACAGTGTGTATTCAATCATCGGTAACGAGACAGGGCAGGGCGAAGATTTTGATATGAACTACTTCGTTTCATCTGCACGGATGAATATGGAGCAGTTTGGTCAAGCGAACCTGAACGTTGGTTACAAAGTTACATCAATTCAAATCGATACAGACCAGGCAGGCCTGCCGAGTTCGTTGAATAATATCGCAGCTGCTGTGTCTTATGATTTTGGTGAAATAGCGGATAACTGGACGCTTGGTTATACCTTGGGGATGGGGACAGCTAATGACGGGCATTATGACAACAGCGATTCATATTACGGTATGGCAACGGTTGCTGGAACGTACTCATTTGACGCTCAGCGTAAGTTGTCATTTGGTCTGACTTATGATGGCAATCGGAGTGCTTTCCCAGATGCTCCATTGCCATTTGTGCAGTATTTCCATTATGTTTCGCCTGAACTGCAGTACATGCTTGGTTTGTACAGTAGTGTAACGTGGCGCCCAACCGAAGATATCGTTATTAGTGCAGGCTCAGGTTTGTTCCCGGGCGGGCAAATTATTGGTGCTGATGCGAGAGCAAGCTGGTATGTGACAGAGCAAACTGAATTGTTCATCAGCTTTGATCAGATGACAGAAGGTTTCTATCAGGATGATCGTGACAACCGTCGTCTATTCTTTATGTACAATATGGCCAGCATTGGTACAAAATTTGATGTGAATGAAAAGATGTCTATTGAAGGTGGAGTTGGTTATGCCTTTAATCAGAAATTGAGCGAAGGTTTTGATACAAGAACGCTCGACACGATTGCGAAGCCAGATGATCATGCAGTATTGTTCCTGAATGTGAAAGCAGACTTCTAATTTTTAGTGTCTGAAATATTGATTTTTAAAAGCGACTCATATGGGTCGCTTTTTTATTTGTGTGATGGATTTCTGAAGCAATTGAGAACTCAATACAGAATCTGCAGCAAGGATTTAAAATAAGTGCTTGATAACACAGGAGTCATATTGAATGTGGATGGAAGATTGCCTGTTTTAACTCACTTTCCTTGTTTACGTGGGTGTTATGTACTGCATTTTTGAGGTTTTACGTAGGAAATATGAGTAAAAATAATTTTATTATTGGTAGTTAAATTCGAGTATTGATTAGGCACCTTCTGGGGTAGTGATTCAGGGCAGTGAGGCTTTTGATGATCACGAATACAGGAGCGTGGTATGAAAGCGAAGCGAATACTGATAGCAGATGATGATGCAACGTTGGTGAGAATACTTGAAGTTCGAATGCGGAACTTGGGGTTTGATACACAGGCAAGTCATGATGCGATGCACGCTTTAACAATGGTTCATAAGAACCCACCCGATCTTCCTGTGATCGTTGATGTGATGCCCGCTGGTGATGGCTTAACTGTTTGCCAAACGATGTGCTTAGAAAATTAATGTCAGTTACGATGTTAAACCGGCTGGTTCGCGATTAACAATACCAGTCGGTGATCAAAATTGATTCTATCCCCCTAGTGCGCCGGACCAGATAAGACCCAGACTGGTTCGGCGCCTATTTTTTTGTTCGACCAATTTCGAATTGACCATAAGGCTATTTATAAAAAAGCGGAGAAGTACGACTATTTTTTGCTACAAATAAAAACCACCGCAAAAGCGGTGGTACATGTGTTCAATTAAATGTGTATTGAATTAGATCTACTTAAGCAGTGCGTCGTCTAAGCAGCGCTAAGCCGCCGAGCATGATCATAGATAAAGTTGCTGGCTCAGGAATTTCTGCAAGTGATCCAAAAGGATTATGTGCAATGGTATCAATGTAGAACTCAGCATCGCCAGAGCCCCTGAACATCAGTGCATCAAGTGTAACTTGTAAGAAGTCAACTTCACCGTTGCCGTAGTTTGGAGCAGATAGTGCATTCCATTGTGCAGCATCATCGAGTTCCCATTCATACAAGTGCCAACTACCATCAGCGATGACATCTTTCCATACACCAAGTTCTCCTGTCGTAGGGTCATCAAGCAGTAGTGATACAGTCATGTCTGCAGTAGTTGTTTTCAGCCAAAAGCCGATGTTGCCTTCCGCAAAGAACTCCTGATTACCTTCAGCTTGTGCAAGCTTTTCTTTACCTGCGAGGTGGCGTATTTGCCAACCACTTGTTGAGCCGGTCAACGTAATTTTTTGTGATGTCTGATCAAGATGTCCTTCATTAACCACTTCGGTTGAGCCGCTTATGACGCCAGATGTAGAACCTGATGCGGTAAGTGATGCTTTAAAGTAACCCTTACCGTTTTGGAAGCTTTCAATTGTGCTCAATTCAGCACGTTCACGCAGAAGATTTCGATTGTAGTCGCGTAATGCTTGGCCGAAGGCGTTGAGTGATCCATCATAATTGACCAGATCGCCATATGAGAACAATTCATAGCCGTTAGCACCATTGTTCTTTGAGTAGTTCAATTGATCAATCATATCCTGTACAGGGTACCAATCAGGATTTTCATCTTTGAGGTATACACCGATACCTGAGATGTGTGCTGCTTGGCGTTGATCTGCTGAAGGATATTTCTGGAAGTTTTCAGCAAACTTACTCATTGTGTATGAGTAGTTCATCTGCATGACAGCATCGACGTTGCCGTGCTGTGCCCACCATCTCGAATCTTGTTGATAGCTAGATGAACCGACGTATGGATCTGGCCACGTTGCTGCAGAAAGTTCAGCATCTGGTTTTACTGCTTTAAGTGCATCATCCGCACGATCAACAATCTTCGTGATCTGTGCAGCGACCCATGCTTTGTAGTGTGAAGACTTTGTATTCACATATTGATTTGATGGGTAGCCATAGTCTTGGCGGTAAAGGTTGACTGTCGTTGAGTCTGCCATGTAACCATCATGAATTGCACCGCCGATCATACGAATGTAATCAAGGTGTACGCCATCAATGTCGTAGTTTGTTGCGATGTCACTAACCACGTTCGCCATGTGCTGCTGTACTTCAGGCAATGCAGGATTGAAAGTGACATAACCACTGCCTAATGGCTGTGTTGATCCATCAGCTTTCTTCAAACGCCATTCAGGATGCTGACTCCAGATGTGATTAGCATTAGGAGTGGATGACCCTTCTTTCATAGGCATTGCGTTGATGTAGGCATGCAACTTCATGTTGTAGCCATGGGCTGAACCCACTGCTGCATCAAGCGCATCCCAACTAATGGCTTTGGACTCATAATTACTATCGTAATATGCGTCTCCAGCACCACGTACTTGGAACGAGATGTTGTTCAACCCCATAAGCTTGGCGTTGTACATGATCTTGTCTACATAATCAGCATCTTGATACTTGTACTCATACCGCGTCACCCAAAGGCCACGGTAATCGTTGAAATTAGTTGTCGAATCAACTTTGGCGGATGCTGTACCGACAGCGGATACGGCCATAATAGGTAGGGTGGCCGCTAGCAAGTTTCTCAACATGCTTACCTCCGAGGAATTAGGTTTTGTGTGTCTCTCTATATAGTTATATAACACGCAACTGTGATATCAGCAATAAAAATTATCACTCATTGATCGAAAAGCTCCACGTAATTACTTCAGTTAAAATAGGTAAACAATTTTCTTCGTGTTCTCCCTGATAAATGACCTCATAAAAATAAGAAAACGCCGACCCGCAAATACGAGTCGGCGTTGTATATTTTTTTTATTGTTAAACGGTGCTTACTTCCAAGCTTTTCCGTTCTTTTGATTACCACAGATATTGACTTCAATGCCCATTGCCTGAGCCATTGCAGCCTTTGTCATCATGCAAAGGTCAGCAGATTTTGCATCCTTCGCATAAGCAAATTGTGCGTGGTTTGCCTTCTGTTGTGCCATCATTTCATTACGGCCTACACCATACAAAACAGCATGCATAATTGGCCACTCAACAGTCGTTTCTGCCCAACGACGCTCAGTTTCTTCCTGAGGCAGCTTCACGACTTCGCCACGACCAATATCCATCTTTAACTTGCCTGATTCCATGTAGATTCGTGACCAAATAATCTCACCAGGTTTCGCAATACCACGCAATGTTGAACCACCCTTAGGGAAGTACATCGCAGGTTGACGCAAGCCGTCAGAACCCTTCCAACCATCAATATGATGTGCCGGCGGTGCCGAACCAGAAATCAACATGACCCAGACATAATCTTCAACCGTGCCAGACTGGTCCCAGTCACCCCAACGAACATCATGCAGTGTATTCTCAACGGGTTGTTTGAGTTCTTCATGAATGCGATTCGTCATCAAGCCATCAAGACCCGCACATTGGTCAACTTCGTTGTAGTGAGGAATCGCTTTGCCTTTAAACAAAACGCGCTTGCCATCACGTGACTTCACTGGTGGGCGATCCTGGTTATTCAATGTGCCTTCAACAAGGTCTGACGCAGGCAGCAAATCTTTCAAACCTTGTTGGTACTGAATACCAACGCAGTCAAAACCAAAGTCATCAGCAATACGAACCGCAGCAATATACATCTTACATTGCGTCAATACCTGATCTTTAGTCAGTTCAGTTTTATCCTTCTTTCCAAGGTGGAAAGTGAAGCCCTTTTTAATGTACCAGTCGTAAACTTCCTTAGCTTCTTTATTAGAAACTTGAGTCGTTTCATAGTACAAAGCAGATTGACTAACACGCTCTTTGAAAACACCAGTTGCATTTAGAAGTGCATCAGGTATCAACGCATTCATCATGCCCATGCAACCTTCATCGAACACACCCATGATTGCTTTATTCTTCGCAAGATCTGCTGCAAGCGTTTTACCAAGCTTCGTTGCTTTTGCTGGAACTTTTGTCTTTTTGAGTGCAGTGACATGCTTCTTACTGTGCGTACATTTACCAGTTTCAAGCCACTTCTTTAAACGAGTGGTAAAGTAGCGATCGGTAAAATCATCAGACCAAAGTGTTGAGTACTTTACGCCTGCTTTGGTCATACAACCATTTAGGTTCAACATGCCAACCAAGCCCGGCCACTGACCTGACCAGTTTGCGACAGTCAGAATTGGTCCTTCGTGGGTCATCAAACCATGAAGCACGTGATGCGAATATTGCCACACAGACTCAGCCACAATCAAAGGCTGTTTCGGATCGATCTTACGAAAGATCTCCATACCCATTTTCTGTGAGTTGATAAAACCATGCTTTTCAACAGAGTCATATGCGTGAGCACGTTTGATTGTGTATTTGCCACCCGATATTTCTTTTACAGCTTTTGCAAGCTGCTTTTCCATCGCTTCCTGTGCTTCCCAGCAATTTTGGTTTGCTGACAAACGTAAGTCGCCGTTAGCGATCAGGAGTACTTGTTTTGGAGCCTTGGCAGATGCTTTTTTTCTGGCCATGGTAATGTCCTTCATCAATTAAATAATATGATGTATTAAATGTTCATATCTGTACGGAAACAACGCTGTGATTCAATCAACAACGTGGGTACAGAAGAAAGTTCAATTTAGTTATGAATAGTATGATTCGTTGAGACCCATATCAGGTATCGTCACCCGATATGTCACGACGATAAAAGAAGGGGTTAATCCATTGGCGGACTTGGGCGATTCGTACGGATCTGCCCGCGGCAACGCTGAGCGTAGCGCCCAAATGTCGTCACAGATTCATGTGAAAGTGGATTAAACATGACAACATTCTAGTGCTCGTGAATCTTTCTGTCACGAATTCCTTGATGTTTGTACGATTTTTTGGAGACTCTCCGAAGACAGACTATGATGATATATCCCCTGCATGTAGTCGTGCTCGCAACTGTAGCCTGCAAAAAATCGTAACTGTGTTGAAAGAACTATGGGTAATAGGCGACCTAAACTAAAAGAACTTCACAAAAAAGCACGTGCATTGCCAAAAGTGCCGGGCGTCTATCTCATGAAAGATGCGAAAGGCCGTGTTATCTACGTTGGTAAAGCGACACGCCTCGCTGATCGTGTTTCCAGCTACTTCCTCAAATCCACTGACCTTGGCCCCAGTAAACAACGTATGCTCGATATCGTTGAGGATTTCGAGACGATCGAATGTGAGGGTGAATGGGAAGCACTGCTCGCAGAAAACCGTCTCATTAAAGACCTTCATCCGCAGTTCAACGTCCGATTAACCGATGGCAAAACATACCCATATCTTGCCATCACGATGCGTGACGACTACCCCGGTGTCTTTATCACACGTGAACCCGGCTCCCCAGAATTCAAAGGCTCAAAGGTTTTCGGCCCCTTCACCAATGCCTACGCACTCCGTGAAGCTGTTCAACTCATGCAACGTATTTTCAAGTTCCGTACATGCCATCTTGATATACGTGAAGACGACGACAAAAAGAAATACTTCCGTCCTTGCCTTCTTTATCCAATCAAACAGTGTACAGCTCCCTGTGGTGCAAAAATTAATAAAGAAGACTATCGAGCAGACATACAACGCTTCATCCGTTTCCTCGAATCCAAACGCTCTGTCATGCTTCGGGAGATGCGAGAAGAAATGGAAACGGCTTCCAAGAACCTCGAGTTCGAACAAGCCGCTGTCTTACGCGATCAAATCAAAGCGATTGAAAAACTTAATGAGCGTGGCAAAATGTCACAAGGTTGGCAACCCGAATCTGAAAACTTCATGGGTGATCCCAAAAAAGGAATCGACGCGCTTTCACGTGTACTCGGTCTCGAAGATCCAGTTCGTTGCATGGAAGCAATTGATATCGCACATCTCCAAGGTAACGAAACCGTTGGCTCCAAAGTGTGCTTCGTTGATGGAAAACCTTTGAAAAATCAGTATCGTCGTTACAAAATCCAAACTGCTGAGAACGATGATTACACATCCATCCGAGAAGTTGTTTCACGTCGCTATCGTGACGCAGGCCAGGGGCATGAGCTTTACCCCGATGTCATCCTCATTGACGGCGGTCTCGGCCAACTACACGCTGCACTCGAAGCATTCGAGGATCTCGACATTAAACCGCCCATGGTTATCTCACTCGCTAAGAAAGAAGAACTCATTTACACGCAAGCCAAATCAGAGCCCATTAAACTTGCACGCAATAACCCCGCTCTCAAACTCTGTCAGTCAATCCGTGACGAAGCCCACCGTTTCGCTCAGCATTATCACCACATTCTCCGTCGCAAACGTGTCATCGGTGAATAATCAGTATTTCATCTGATCTGTTAATTTATGTTGATTGTGCAGCACAATCACACAGCTTTTTCTGGCAAAATTTCACCTTCACAATTTCTCTCCATCATGCGTGCCGATCTTTCCATTACATGAAAGACCAACGCAGAATACTGATATTGTCAGATACACACATGGGGCGGCCAAAATCAGCAGTTTGGGGGCCAAAAGCGTTGCAACCTCTGTGGAATCGAATGGACGCAACAGATCTTATCATCAACGGGGACGTCGCAGAACTGCATGACCCACGCTATCGTGCGCTCGCAGCAAGGCAGGTTCTTGAACTTCAGGAACTCTGTCAACAAGACGGCGTCAAGCTCACCATGCTCTCTGGGAATCACGACCCCCACCTCACCGACATGCGTCATCTCTCACTCTACAAAGGTGAAGTGTTTCTGACTCATGGTGATATCATTCACCCCGCCATTTCACCATGGAATGATTACGCTGTACACCTTCAGGAATTGCACGAACACGCCAAAGCATGTCTCGCTGACGATGAACAATCATCGATCGAATCGCAAATGCTCGCTGCACAACATGCTTCACACCTCAAGTGGAACGAGTTCGCTGCTGATGAAAAACCAAAATCACGCATTGCCCAATTCGAGTCAACTATAGGCAGTGCGATGAAAGTACTTTGGTATTGGAACAGTATTCCAAAGATGGCCGCAAACTTTGCAGCGAAACATGTACCCAAATCACGCTTCTTCATCTTTGGGCACATTCATCATTCAGGTATTTGGGAAAATAATGGCCGTGTCGTCATCAACACCGGCTCCTTTGATTTTCCTAAACGCCCACGCGTAGTCGTCATCAAGCGCGATCAACTTTCAGTCTGGAAGCTCAAACGCAACGACATGACTTATGGCTTCGATTCTACATCGCTTGCCAAATGGGATCTCAATAACGTACAAGTTTCCCCATTCGGTAACACGCTTCATGCCGCATAGCGAAATGTTAAATTATGACTAGTTTTATAGTTTTAAAATGCCTTTAAGTACTAATAATCATGCGCCCGCTTACGTCGATCAAATGCAACTGGTACCTGCTGCTTACGTCGACATGATACCTGTATCGACCGGTTGGCATAATGAATCAAACCCAAAATTGTAGCGACAGCACCAAATGCAACAATTGGCTCTGTGACATCTATCATCATATTAGACGTCACGCCAAGCATCACTTCAATCAGACACGCCAACAACGTCACTAAAATCAATGTCATTCTTGCATGTTGATCAATACCCTTGTATCGAATCAAAATAAAAATCAAAGCACCAACCATTGCATAAATCAATGCTGAACTTCCCAGCAATGTTGCCGCCACATCATATGACCTTACAAAATGTTCATAAAACGGCAATCTATTTATATGATAGTTATTCGTACTTAAGTGCAAAGCTAACTGCGAAAAATCAGAAACGTAAACATGTACAGCCAATAAAACTAATATCAGAATAATAAGTAGACCAAACATATAGGTCGGGTGTATTCGCAATGTTGGCAAATGATTTGTGAGCGCATTTTTCGTTCTTGCAGACCGTATGTACAAATAAAACGTTATGTGGATCCGTAATGCATTGACTCGAATGGCAGCTATTATTGCTAGTATGCCACCCAATCCATTTGCAATGACATCATTCAACGAAGCGACGCGATCATGGCTCAATGACTGTACACACTCAGTTAGATAACTTTGTCCGATCACTAACAGACTAGGCACAACTAACGCAATCCATCGTTTTCGCCATTTTCCATTAAAACTTAGCCGTAATAGCAACCCAAGCGGAACGTATAGCAATACATTCACAGCCCAGTCACTTACCCACGCAGGCACACCCAAAGATGACCGTGACCATGACATCTGCTGCCAACTTGGAGAACATATAAATTCAAACCAACCTTTGAACGCTTCAAACTCAAACGGTATCAGCGAGCCATAAGCCACCAGCAACCCACAAGCAACAGCAAGCATCCACCGCCGAACCCATATCGGCTGCGCACGCTCATTCAAACGTCGTTCGCTCAGCAACTGCTTATCTTGGCTTATTTCAATCTTCATGTGCCTCCACGTATAAACACATACAATTCACGCACCGTAACTAAAAATCAAAACACTCCCCTCAAATCCAAAGAGCTGAACACCTCACCCACAATCCACATAATCGTTATATTTTTACACTTCACCGTTGCCAATGAGGTTCTTCCACAACTTGCTCGTAACCTCATCCCCTCAATTGCTCATATATAATGCATAGACATCCGCTATTAACGCATTGAAAGAGATCCCAATGTCACAGGACATTCTCAATTCCATCATCATTCCAGCTGACAATGCGGTTGCCGTCCGTATCAAAGTCGTTCCCAACGCCAGTCGCACCAAAATCGTGGGTATTCTCGGCGATCGCCTCAAAATCAGCATCGCTGCACCACCTGAGGCAGGCAAAGCAAACAAAATGCTTGAAGCTCTTCTCGCAAAAACCTTCAATATTCCTAAGAAGCATGTCACCGTCGTCGCAGGTCATACACAACCACAAAAACGTATCGAAATCCAAGGCCTCACTCCCCAGCAAATCACAGCCACAATCGCAAAATTGATCTAAACCCTTCCCGCTTCATGTTTCCCTACTTATAATGCCCCCATGAGGACGGGATTCGTCTACGACGATCGATTTCTGGAACACGACACAGGCCCGGGCCACCCCGAGCGTCCTGACCGACTTCGCGCAATTATTGAAAAGCTTCAGCAAAACCATCTCATCGATCAACTCATCCGCATCGAACCTGAAAAAATATCATTAGATCGTGTGCTTCGTTTACATGATCGCGAATACATTGAACGTCTCCAGCAATCATGCATGGACGGTAAACGTTTCATCGACTCCGATGACTCCGCAATCTGTGAGCAAAGCTTCGATATCGCATTATTAGCTGCAGGAAGTATTCTCGCAGCTGTCGATGCAATCATGAACGATACCATCGATCAAGCCTTCTGTGCAGTACGACCACCCGGACATCATGCTGAGCACGATCAGTCACTCGGCTTCTGTCTCCTCAACAACATCGCTCTTGCAGCAGACTATCTCACGGATAGATACAAACTCAAACGCGTCGCCATCATCGACTACGATGTTCATCATGGCAATGGTACACAGCATCTCTTCGAAAAACGTGACGATATCCTCGTCATCAACATTCACCAGCATCCCTCCACGCTTTTTCCCGGCACAGGCTTTGTTTACGAAGAGGGTGAAGAGCAGGGCAAGGGCTACACCATGAATCTCCCCCTCCAGCCCAACTCCGATTTCTCAGACTATCGCCAAATTTTCATCCACAAAATCCTCCCTAAACTCAACGAATTTAAGCCAGAATTTGTTCTCCTCTCTTCAGGCTTCGATGCCTCGCAAGACGACCCCTTATCAAACATGAATCTCTCACCAATCAACTTTGCATGGATCACCAACATGCTCAAACAGGTCGCAGCTAAGTATGCTCACCATCGTCTCATCTCCGTCCTCGAAGGTGGCTACGACCTCCGTTCGCTCGCCGAATGTACCGCTTCTCACGTCCAGGCACTTCTTGTTGACCCCGAAGAAGATTCGCTCATGCGTATTAAATCCGGCTTCTGACATACTTCTGTCACGCTTGTCGCATCCTTTACCCCTCCAAACATTTCCAAACAATCTTCCAATCACGTACAATGTTGAGCTTTCTGAAATCAATCACTGCACGCATTAAGCAGGTTTTGCACATGGCTCAATCTTCAAAAAAAGAGGAATGGTACAAAGACGGACTCTCATTCGAGTGCACCCTTTGTGGTAATTGCTGTACAGGCGCTCCCGGCTTCGTCTGGTTCAACGACAAGGAAGCCGACGAAATGGCCGCACACCTCGACATCGATAAGCCAACTTTCCTCAAAAAGTACGCACATAAAAAATTCGGACGTTGGACCCTCAACGAAATCAAAAACGACAAAGGTCAATATGACTGCGTCTTCCTCATCGACATTGGCGATAACCAACGTGGCTGTGCTCTCTACAAAACACGCCCCATCCAATGCCGCACATGGCCCTTCTGGCCCGAAAATCTCAAATCCCCTGACACGTGGAAGGAAGCCGCACGCACATGTCCCGGTATGAGACGGCGTGACGCAAACTTCTATCCAATCGAAGAAATCCGCATTATTCTCGACCAAAATGAGTTCTAACCCTCTGCACCCTCTTGGCCCGATCATTCATACAGAGCACTCCATAACATGACACAACCAGATCAGCCAATCTCAAGCCGCTTTGATTCTCACTCAGAATTATGGGAACTGTGGTATCACGCAGCCAGCGATCCGAAAATTTCTACGGAAATCGTTAACTTTTACAACGAACTCTCTGAGGAAATTCGGAACATCGGTGCAACCTGTCTCGCCTCCGGCCGTTGCTGTAAATTCGAAACCTTCGGGCACCGCCTCTACGTTACCGGCCTTGAAATCGCATGGGTGCTTCATCAACTCATCATGCGGCCCAAAAAGCAAACCGATCTATATTTCCCTCAAGATAAAACTGATGACACGGACCCATCTATTCATCTGAATGTCCTCAATACCGCAGCAAAATCACTCAACAAAGACGGTTCGCCCATCGATGGCTGTGTTTATCAAATTGATAACCTGTGCACAATTCACGAAATCCGCCCGCTTGGATGTCGCATATTTTTCTGTGATCCATCCAACCAGAAATGGCAAAACGATCTTTACGAAAAATATCTCAATAAACTTCGTGATATCCACACTAAATACGATATCCCTTATCGTTACATGGAATGGCGCACAAGCCTTGAAGAAGCATCCAAAAAAATCTCAGCCTAATAGATGGTTAGACCGAATCATAGCTAATAAAAAACTCCGCCTTTTAAAAGCGGAATTTTCTTTTAATCGCAATATACTTTATCCCTTAACCGCACCTAGTTGAATGCCTGCAACCAACTGTTTCTGCAATACAACAAACAGAATAATCAGTGGCACAACCGACATCGTCACTGCAGCCATCAGTAAATTCGTTTCTTGTCCTGAAGTACTTGAGAACGAAAGAATACCAATAGGCAGTGTGTATTTATGTTCACTCTTCAACATGACCAAAGGCCAGAAGAAGCTGTGATACGTTCCTAAGAACGTGAATATGGTCAGCGTAATCAAGCCCGGCCTCGACAGTGGCAAAATTACATCCCAATAAATACGCCATTTACTCGCACCATCAATCTCCGCTGCTTCATCCAAACTTGATGGAATCGACAACATGAACTGACGAAGCAGGAACGTGCCAAATGCTGTAAATGCAGCGGGCAAAATCAAGCCTGTCATCGTGTCAACAAGCCCCAGTGTGATCATGATCTGATAGTTCGGGATCATCAGCACTAAGCCCGGCAACATCATCGTTGCAAGGTACAAAAAGAATACCTTGTCGCGACCACGCCACTTTAATCTCGCAAAACTAAACGCAGCCAGTGAACTTGTAAACACCTGCAAGAATGTTACCCAAGCAGCAATCAACAGACTGTTCCAGTAGTAAGTTGCAAACGGTATTTTCTCAAACACCGCTAGATAATTACTCCACTGCCATCCCGCTTCACCAGGTAGCCAACTCGGGTCACTCACCTCGCCAAGATTCTTCAAGCTCGTCAGAACCATCCAAACAAACGGCAATATCAGCATAAAACTGATGCAGGCTAACAAAATATGCAATCCAGTTTTACCAATAAACTGTCGGCGATCTCGCTCTGGAGTCGGCTCGTGTACATGTACCTCTTCGACTTGTGTATTAATCATTGACATAGCGATTACCAAACTTCCAGTTAAATGTAGTGATCGTGAATATCATTAAGAACAAGACCCAAGCGATCGCTGCTGAGTAACCTAAACGTCCCGTCTCAAAACCTTCGTTGTAAATGAAGAAACTAATCGGCGTCGTTGCACCAGCTGGCCCACCATTCGTTAACGAACGTGCCATCTCAAAACCGCCTTGCAATCCGCCAATCGTTGACATCACCGCAATGAAGAATGTCGTTGGAGCAAGTTGTGGCCATGTCACATTCCAGAACCTTGCCCATCTCGATGCACCATCAATATCCGCAGCTTCATACAACTGTTTCGGCACATTCGTTAACGCCGCCAAGTACAGCAGCATATTGTTCGAACCTATCGCAGCCCAGAAACCAATGATCATCATTGATGGCTTCGCCCATTCATATGAACCCAACCAGTCTGGTGCCGACAAACCCGGATCACTCGGATCACTCACCATCGCTGGCAAATTCGTTAGCACTGTTGATACACCAAGCACAATGAATTCAAGAACCATCAAGCCAAGTACCAACAAAATACCACTGCCAAACCCATCAAAGCCTGCACATGTAAAATCACGCTTAGCCTTTACTGCTCGCACAACAAGTACCGTTAGTATGATCGCACAAGCAATCAACAACGCCCATGAAACACCAGCCGTATAGCTCCATTTCAATGCAAGCAAGATTGGCAGCCCTAACGCCAGCATCGTCGGCAACATTGCGACGCTTCCAATTTCACCATCACGCCACATCTTCAATAGCTTGGAAATTCCATAGCCGAACAACGCAGCAATCAAGCCGAAACCAATCCATCTGCATGAAGTGAATAGCCAGATCGGTAGTGCATCAACTACCGCACTTAATTTCTCCAGGGCAGGCGTTAAAGTTGTATTAATCGGCCCAGTTCGCGGGTTATACAGCTTCTTCCAAAGTACATACGTCGGTACACCAGCCGTAAAACTCGGCAGATAAAACAGCGTTCGATAAACAGTATTGCCACCAAGCACGCCAAACATCAGAATGCCACTGATCAAACACATCAAAAGCACCATCATGCCCGCGCCGTTGTAGCCACTCACAAATAGCATTGCGATCGATACACCCAGCACCACAGACAGCAAACCAAACGTACACATCTTCAACCATTTGTGTGCTTTTGCACTATCTGATTTTGGATTCTGACTCAGCAAAATCGCAGCCACCAACGCAGCACCCATTCCAAACGGAATACCCATCATCAAAAACAAAGTATTCTGGAAGTACTGCGTAAACTCATGTTCCGTAAACAAACGGACAAAGTTTTCAAACCCAATGAAATTCAGATCAGGGTCAGCTTTATACCTGTTATTCTTCGTCAAGTCCCAGTCCGTAAACGCCATGCAAATCGACAGCACAACAGGGAACACAACAAACAACAGAACACCAATAATATTTGGCGCTAAAAATAGCAGGCCTGTATACACATTCTTACGTGATTTCGGAATTGAACTCATTACTCAGCCATCCCCATTTCTTTGTAGTAACGCTTGTAAAAACTATTACGCACTAGCGAAAGCGGGATCTTCTTGCCTTCCGCTTTAAGTCGA
This sequence comes from Planctomycetota bacterium, assembly GCA_016350165.1. Lineage (GTDB taxonomy): Bacteria > Planctomycetota > Phycisphaerae > Phycisphaerales > Phycisphaeraceae > Poriferisphaera. The sequence goes on from CP066225.1 coordinate 4,081,258, forward strand.
TCAATCTTCTTCTGATCCGCGACCGACTTCTCATAATCTTCATTTAACCAAGGCTTCTCATGAAGCGTCCGTTGAATTTCTCTATCAATCAATTTCTTCGTCATCGTCGCAGCTTCTTCTGGCGATGACATTTTATTTATCACCTTCTCATACCAACGCTTCGAAATACGATCCACCGTAATATCCATCACAAACGGACTGTAAACACTACCGATCGCAATCGTATTCGCTTGCTCATAAAAACGTTCATGTGTCCCCCATTCATTTTCATGCCCCTTAGGCCGCCTGAACTCTTCAGTCTCTGCATACTTCGGATTTGGCGGCAATGCATCCGCATCCTTAACTAAGTGCATGTTGTAATCTTCGCTCGCAAGGAACGCTAAGAATAACTTCGTTAATTCCTTGTTTTTACCACCCACGTAAACCGATGCCGCTCGCGTTGCAATCGTTGCGTTTCTAAACTCACCATAAGGCAATTCCGCAACATCCAAATCCATTGGCTTCTCAAACTTCCTGAACTGAATCAGCATGAACCGACCACTGCGAATCATCGCAAAGTTACCGCGATACAAAAGCTGTGGCGTCGAACCCGCATAACCTGACTCCGTATTAAAAGCCAAGATCGCAGCTTCCGTCGGGATGATCTGATCTTCAAACATCCACTGATAAATCTTCGCCAACGTCTTCACATAACGTTCATCATCTAACGTGCATTCAGTCATCGTCTCGTTGAAGATCGACAATCCCAAACTTCGATGCATCTGTGTACGATCAACTGTGTCTGCATAGAAATACAACCTCGTTTCACCCGGCTTATTCGCTGCACCCACAAACGCCTTACCCATCCGCTCAAACTCTTCCCAAGTCCACGACTTCGGCGGCAACGGCTGACCCTGCGCTTTAAACGCATCCTTGTTCACCCAATACATGAACGAAGTTAGGTTGCATGGAAACGCATACTGTTTCCCATCAACAAAAAGCTCCGACTCCAATGCAGCATAAGTTTGACTCAAATCAAACTTCATCTTCTTTGCATCTTCAGTCAGATCTTCAAGAATACCAATGTCATTGAAGTAACGGATATGACGACCATTGAACAGGTCCATCGTGTCACCACCAACCCCCGACACACTCTGGATGATCTTCTTGCCCGTCGAACTGTTAGCCGCATCAACCTTGATCTGTACCACCGGCTTACCATCCGCCGTCACATGACCATGTTTGAGTTGCCACTTCGTAAACGCAGCAATCTGCTCCTTGCGGGCAGGGTTCGGGTCTGTCACCCAATAAATCACCGGAACATCTGTGTTCTGGTCAGGGAATCGCATATACGTGATGCCACTCAAAATGCCCAGAACCACAGCAACGATAAGAAAGATATATTTCATAGCCTCTATCACGCGCAGCAAAGTGTTAACGATCTGGCATGCAAAACAATGCATGCACCCACTTCCTATCCACTCAAACTTCAAGCACTAATAATGCTTCAAATGAATAGAACGTGACCGATACTGATTAACTTTGAACATACAAACAATACAAGCGAAAAACGGTTACGCTTCGCGCTCAACAACAAACATTGCTTGATAGGGCACACCACCCACCACCACAGAGAGGGTATGCCATACATATTCATCTAACGCGATCAACCCACGCTAAATGATGTATTAAGTATAACAAATTCATTCATCTACAACAGGGAATTCTGCAAAATTGTGGATCACCAAAATCCATACTTCTGCTTACATGCCTAATATTTCCATCTTTAATTGCTCTGCATCATGCACCAAAACATCAGCACCATTCTGCTGCAATTCCGCTTCATCTCTAAACCCCCACGTCACGCCAACCGTAAACAGTCCAGCAGACTTACCTGTTAACATATCTACTTTACTGTCACCGACATACATGCAGCCCTTTCCTTCGACACCAAGGTACGCAAGCGTATCATGCAACCCCTTCGGATTCGGCTTTATCGGCACGCCTTCCCTCGCCCCGAATACCGCATCAAATTCAATCTCTTTCAGCAACTTCTCCACCACTTCCTTCGTCGCTGAATTTGGCTTGTTGCTCAGTACACCAATCTTCACACCAGCTGCTTGCACATCTTTCAACATCCCCACAACCCCCTCATAAGGCCCCGTGTGATCATACATGTGCACATCGTAATACTCATGAAACAGCCGCATCCCCTCATCAATCAGCCCCTCATTTCCAACCCCTAACGCATCCTTGATCAAATTACGCAATCCCTGTCCCACTAGATAGCGATACTGCCTCACCTCATGCACCGGCTTCCCCAGCTTCGTCAGCGCATAATTCGTCGCATCAGCCAAATCTTGCAGGCTATTGACCAGCGTTCCATCCAAATCAAATACAACTGCGGAATATTTCATGCACACAACCTAATTCCCCCTACAATCACCGTCAATTTACCCGTCATCTTCTCAGGCAAATCCTGTGCAAAATATCTATTGCCACATCATCACAATATTCATATCTTGCATACAACAATCAGCTTACGTATTGATGTACCCACTCTCACCCCTCATCATCGCAACCGACCACATTGCCAAGAAAATCATACGGAGGTTTTATGCCATCAAACATCTCGGATCAATCCACTTCGACACCCACTGATTCGCCCATTTCTGACATCGCTTCCATTCTTGGCAAAATACCTGCTGGTGTTTACGTCCTCACCGCATATCACGAAACCCGACGTCTCGGCATGCTCACTTCATGGGTTCAGCAAGTCTGTTTCCAACCACCCATGATCTCCGTCGCCATCGCCAAAGGCCGACCCATCATGCCACTTATCTCAGAATCTCGTCGATTCGCTCTCTGTCAGCTCTCACCTGATGACAAGCTCATCCGGCGCAAATTCTCCGCCCCAGGCGATCTCTCCGACGACCCATTCCTCGGCTACGACGTCATTCACGGCAACTCACCCTCCATCCCCATCCTCGCAGCAGCGCTCAACTTCATGGAATGTGAAGTCGCATGTCACATGGATGTAGACGGCGACCATGACATCTTCATCGCTAAAGTCACGAACGCCAAAATCCTCAACACCGGCTCCCCCGAAATACACCTCCGTGATGACGGCTTCAAATACTGACACACCCCTTAAACGTCAAAAAACGCACTAAAAACAGTTGTTTATCTTTTTGTAGACAACTGACTTATCGCACTTTTAAATTCGTTCCAAACTCGCCTTCCTGTTACAATTCCACACATGAACCGCGAGAATCCTACACACGAATCAGGCCAAACCGACATCATCCCCATCGAGGTCGAGGACCCCATCAACACTCAAATCCTCACCATCTCCGAGGATAAAGTGCAAGGTTTCGAACGATGTCCACTCACTAAAATCTCTGAACTCTCAGACGTCCCGCTCGACACCGTCACCACACGTATCAAAGCCATGCTCGATGCAGGCATCATCCGTCGTGTCCGTCAAACACTCATGGCCACAAACCTCGCGCCCGGCGCACTCATCGCTTGGAAAGTCCCACAAGACAAACTCAACGACGCCTTCGAATACATGTTCAAAAACGACAACTTCACAGGCCACGTCGTTCTCCGATCCACAGACCCCGGCACCGCAGGCTCAGAATACAAACTCTGGACCACCCTCAAAGTCCCCAAGCCTTACTCAATGACCAAGCACTGTGATTATCTCGCATCAAAAACCGGCGCAGAAGATTATATCCTTCTCCCCGCTAAAAAAGTATTCTCACTCGGCGTAGGTCACATGCGTCGACGCAAACTCAAGCCCGGCGACCGTTCCGACACGCCCGGCCGCGTACATAACGTCACCGTCACTGATCTCACCGATCAAGAGTGGCAAGTTCTCATGGCCTTAAAACGTGAATTCAAATCTTCAGAACTCACAACTAATCTTTGGGAATCACGCGCCAAAGAAATTGGTCTTTCCATCGACGAATTCAGTGCCATCGCAGACGAACTCAACAACCGCCGTGTCATCGGCCGCTTCTCAACCTTCCTCGAACATCACAAGAAAAACGCCTCCGGCAAAACCGTCTCGCGTTACAACGCCCTTTATCATTGGGCCGTCCCTCCCGGTCAGGAACTCGAAGCCGGCATCGAAGTCGGCCGTCACACATGCATGACCCATGCCTACTGGCGTGACGGCGGCGCAACCTTCGGCAACGTCAACATCATGGGTGTCTCTCATGGCAACGACAAAGAAAACGTCCTCGAACACAAAGCCGCCATCGACGCGCATCTCAAAGAAGCCGGCATCCCCGTCCTCTACACAAACATCTTCTGGGGTGGTCGCTCCGAGATTAAACCCTCTGAAATCTCACCCCTCGTCTACCTCGACTGGTGCAAGCAGCACAACCTAAACCCCGAAGACATGAAAGCCTGATACGCATCCAAAATAAAACATCACCAAAACTGCGATTATCCTCGTCGCAGTTTTTTATTGCGCATCTTTCTTCTTTCGCCAATCCATCGCTTTTAACAACGCTTCATCCGCTTCACCCTTCAAATACCCATGCTTCACAAGAAACGCATCCACCGCCAGTGTCGTTTCATAAAACATCTTGTACGCACTACGCTGATAATTGAAGAAACCGTGTCCGCGTCCTTCCCACGTTAATAACGTCACATCATTCCCCATACCCTTTGCCTTCTCCGTATAAGCCTCTGCCCACTCCAACAACATCACATCTTTCTTCCCAAACATCATCAGCGTCGCAGGCAGACCCGATCGAACATGATCAAACGGCGACAAATCCTCCAATCGCTCTGTCCCCATGCGTTCAAGCAGCATATCCCTGTCAAACTCATACGCTGTCTCGCCCACCGGATACGTCGCCATCACCGGATTATAAAGCACCAACAGGTCAGCTAAACTCGCAGCCTCAACCTCGTCTATCTTTTGATTAGGCACCCAGTGCCCAAAGATCGCAGTTGCCGCACCAAGATGACCACCCGACGAACCGCCTCCAGCCGCAATCCGTGTTTCATCAATCCCCAACATCTTCGCATGCTCACGTACCCACCGCATCGCATCATTCGCATCGTAAACACATTCAACCGCTGCGACTCCGTGACGTTTCTTCACCCGGTAATCCACCGTGATCGCAACCATCCCGCGCGCCGCCAGATACTCACACTGCTTCCAAAACTGACCAGGCGAACCACTCTTCCAGCCCCCACCAAAAAAGAAAATAATCGCAGGTCTCTTCTCGCCTTCAACCTTACGATCAGGCTGAAAAACATATAGATTCAAAGCCTCGTCACCCACCTGCTTGTACGCATAATCATCACTCACCTTCGCCATCCGCACAACTGGATACTCAAACACCGTCACTCTCTTCGCCCGTTTTTCTTGTCGCTCCACCGCACCCTCATCCTTTGCATGCACCACACACGTGCAGCAGCCTATGACCAACAAACAACCCAATGAAGCAAGCAGCCAGCGTCCCTTAAACATCACCATTATCCTTTCAGAATATCAATCACCACGAATGTACACCCCGCCTCACAACCTGTAAATCAAAACGTACGTCGAATCATGCACCCAATAAAAAAGACCTGAAATTGCAGGCCTTTTTATCATTCATTTGTTTTCACATTCTCATCCTCGGCGACGCAGCATCAGCAATCCGCTGAGCCCAATCAATGATAACGAACTCGGCTCAGGAACAATCTGCAAACTCTTTAAATACATTTCAATATAACCATTAGGCAGTGACGCTCCGGTACCATAAAAATAGATATAAGGTGTGTAATAAATACTGTCACGTTCAACTTCATCCGCAAACGTGATCAACTTCCCATCTATCAGTGTGTTAGGATTCGGCGTACCAAGATTAAAAATGTTCCCATGATTTGCATGAATCGTGTTTGTCCGAAGCTCAAATTCTATGCCATCATCGATATCACCAGCTCCAAAAGTCATGTAGTTCCATCCACCTGGTGCGCCCGGCAACCGATCCCACAACTCCAACTCAACATCACTGTTTAATGCAAACACTTCATCACCGCCCGTCGTGTTGAAAGTTAGTTCATCAAAAGTGATGCCGGAATAATACGTGGATGAACCATCTTGTTTGATCTCATTCAAATCCATCTGAAGGTTATCTGAGATCGTGAAAATCATCTCTCCGCCAGTGATCGACAAATAATCAAATCCGTCGTTTGCATCCTCATCTCCAACATCTTCAATGACCCCAAATTCAACACGATAAATCGTTGCATCCGCCGCTGTACCGATACCAAAACCACATAACAACAGCGCACATAAAGCCAACTCTTTGCGAACCATCTTGGCTCCTCCCAAAGTAACATAAAATTGATATGATCCTCTCCTCTACATCTCCTACGTGCAGAGTCAATCACTCCCGAGCAACATACTCATTCAATAGCTTGGAATGATCACAGATCCTGCTAAGTATGGCATAAACTAGAACTAAATCAATACCTATTTGCCGCGGCATTCACCGCAAACCATCACATCACTTTGATTGTTAGCAAAACCCATACCAAACCACACGACTTCTAACTTGTGCGCACATTCACGCATGACCCCTTCAAAAACAGATGATTTCTATATGGTTTTGTGTCATTTTCAGCCTATTCCACGCCATTCTTAGCTCATTTCTCATCATTTCTGACCATTTCTAACTACGGGGAAATCATCGAAAACCAATAAACGTGCGCACAAACACGCAATACAGGATCGCTTTTACAATCATTTTCGACGCAATTCGTACTCCAACCACCAACCCCGCACGTATTTCGTCCAAAACAAAACAGCGTGTTAAAAAATAACACGCTGTTTATAACCATCTCAAAAACCAACTTCCGCACAAAACGTGCGCACAAAACCGAAAACCTAAAACGTCAATCCATAAATATGCGTTAAACAGTAGTAAACACCCGCCAAAATAAACGCAGTGCCCGCAAAGTATCGCATCCATATCTCGATTTTCGTTAGCTTGTTAAATACCTTGCCAACAAACGCTGATGAAAACGCAATAATAAACGCAAACACAACGACAGGAAAAGCTGTTCCAATCCCATATACAATCGGCAACGTAAATGTCGATTGCTCTTTCAAAGCCAAAGGAAGTAACCCGCCAAAAAATAATCCAGCCGATACAGGACAAAACGATATAGCAAACAGCGCGCCCATCGGCAATGCCCATATCATCCCGCCTTCATTCGCTTTCTTCTGCATCATGGATGTGCCAAGCCTTAATGAAAAACTTGTACCCAACCACCCAAGCAAAACCAAACCCAACAAAATTAAGATCGGGCCAAGCGCCTCATTCATATATTTTTGCAAGAAAAGCGACACGTCTGTACTGCTTAGTAATCCACCAGTGATTATGCTACCAATCCCCACATACGCCAATGTTCTTCCCATTGAATACAAAAGGCCTGAACCTAAAACATGTCTTTTGTCCCCAGTTTTTCGACCAAGAAATGAAATCGCCGCAATGTTAGTCGCCAGAGGGCAGGGGCTTATCGCTGTGATCAACCCAAGCCACAATGCTGTAATAATTGATGCAAAAATCACTGCTGTACCTCCATTTCATTAAGGTAACTATCGATCGCATCACTCACGTAAGCATCAAATGCTCGTGGCTCCTTCATTAAAGTCCACACATCATCTAGCCGTTGAAAATCTTTCACCTTACCATTCTCAACCCAAGCAACAACGATACAACTTGCTATGACATCGAATTTTTTTGCGATTGCTTCATGCTCTTGAAAATCGATTTCGTCCCATCGTATCAATTCTGTATGGCGCTCCTTAGCATATGATTGTTCTAATAGCTCGATAGTCATCTGCTCAATCGTATTACATGTCACACATCGAAACGAAGAGTGTAAATAATAGACAGCGACATAATCGCCACCTTGATTTGTCGTAAAAGCTGGCATTTGCTCTTTCGATACAGAGTTCTTTCCAAATGCATAACCTATACTGATTAAACTAAAGATAACTAAAACATGCGTTATGATTTTTTTACTTTTTTCCATAACACAGACCTTTAATAAAATGAATATTATTGTGTGTTTTCTGACGATGCTTTAAATTGATAACCCAACTCCTCCCATTTCTTCAGGATGTCTTCCTTAGAAATGAAACCTTCATGGGTCCATAACCGTTCACCATCTTTATTAAAGAAAATTTGGGTTGGAATTGATCTGATTTGATGCTTAGCTGCAATTGCTTTGTTTTCAGGCTGCCATACATCAACAAACTCAACATCGAATACGCCCTTGTATTCAACTGTCAATTCTTCCAGAATTGGTGCCATCTTTTTACATGGAATACACTTTTTAGCACCTAAATCTAAGAGTTTAGGTAAAATCTTTTTGACATCCTTCTGATCGTCTGAACTTTCCTCTATTTCTGCGAGACTTACCTCTTTTATTTCAGAGTCATCAGTATGACGTGCATTATTGCTCGGTAAATTTTGTTTAGGTGCATTCTCTTTCGCACAGCCACTTATTACTATAAAAGTAACGATTATCATGATTCCGAATAGTTTTACAGATTTCATTAATATGATTCCTTCATCTATTGAATATATTTATAACTCAAATTTAGATTTGTTTGTTAGACAAGCATCGCCTTGACTTCATCAACTGAAGGTACTTTCCCAGCGAGCTTAACAACACCATCAACCGCTAACGCAGGTGTTATCATGACGCCAAATGTTACAATCTCATTGATGTCCGTTATTTTCTCTAACTCATATTCCAGCTTTAAATCCTCTGCCGCTAATTCAGCGACTACCGCCAGTTGTTTACACTTTGGACAACCTGTGCCTAAAATTTGAATTTTCATTTTGAACTCCAATATTTGAATTATTTATCCAAACAGAATGCCAAACAGCATCCCGCTTATTGTTGCCATAACTATCACAAGACTCACAAACACCACTGTCTTCTTCGTCCCAAGTACGCTGCGTATCACGAGCATGTTTGGCAAACTCAACGCCGGACCAGCCAACAGCAACGCCAATGCAGGCCCTTTGCCCATCCCATTACCGATCAACCCCTGTAAAATTGGTACCTCCGTCAATGTCGCAAAGTACATAAAAGCTCCTGCAAATGAAGCGAAAAAATTTGCATGTAATGAATTACCACCTACCGCACTCGCTACCCACTCCGACGGAATTAAACCTTCATGCCCCACGCGCCCAAGTAATGCCCCTGCAATCAAAACGCCAAATAACAGTAAAGGTAATATCTGTTTTGCAAACCCCCAGGATGATTCAAACCAAGCTGAAGTTTCGCCCTTATCTGTGCTTGTAAATGCAGATAACCCGATCGTCGCGGCTGCGAATGCAACCATCGGTTGCTCTGGAAATACAATCGCCAACCCAGCCGTAGGCACCGCAGCTAATACAATCTTCCACCATGCCATTTCAAACCACATCACAAGCATTGCGCCCAACCCTAACGCAAAGATGGATGTTGCAACCCATTTCATACTATAAATCGCCATCCACAACCCTTCGTTCTCCAATGGCTTGCCCCAATTCGCAAAAACCAAAATCCCAACCATAGATGCAAAGTACATCGCGTTTTGCCACAGTGGACGCTTCACATCTTCTTTTGGCATCGCTTGTTGTGCCGCAACCTTCGCCGCTTCTTCCTTCCTGAAAATCAAGTGCATCAATACACCAATGACGACACTAAACAACACTGCGCCCACCGCTCTTGCTATCCCCAACTCCGTACCCAAAATCCTTGCGGTTAACACAATCGCCAGAACATTAATCGCAGGCCCTGAATACAAAAACGCAGTTGCTGGACCCAGCCCCGCACCCATCTTGTGTATCCCCGAAAACAAAGGCAAAACCGTACACGAACATACCGCCAAAATACTGCCTGACACCGACGCCACCCCATATGCAAGTATCTTGTTCGCACCTGCTCCCATATACTTCATCACGGATGCTTGACTGATGAATACCGCTATCGCGCCTGCAATAAAAAATGCTGGTATCAAACACAATAAAACATGTTCACGCGCGTACCATTTCGTCAGGTACAACGCTTCTATCACCGACTGACGCAACCGCTCGGATTCCACCGGCAAATAAAAGAACGCTAAAAATACACCAGCGATCAACGCCAACTTCTTCCATTCAGTTTTCCAGTTCACGACTTGTTACTCCAATGGTCATTTGGCAAAATAACCAAACGTAAAACTAAAAAAATATTACTACAGCAATGATGCTTTGGATTTTGCTTCCGATTTAACAACTGATTCAACACAATTCACAAATTTCATCACACAAGGCGTCTTCAATTTATAAAAAACCTGTTTCCCACGCTTGTCATCATTCACAATCCCCACCTGCTTCAAAACTGACAAGTGTTTTGAGATCGTCGAAAAATCAGCATCAATCACCTCAACAAATTCGCAAACACACTTTTCTCCAGCAACTAACTGCTCAACCATCCATAGCCGCGTTGGATGCGCAAGCGCCTTTAGCACTTTCGCCTTTGCTTCAAAAAGTTGTTTTTCTTTTTTGTTCATATCAATCACTCGTAGGTACTACATTTGGCGAATTTACCAAATAACGGAGCTGTGTCAACCCATCACACCAGAAAGATATCATTACACAATTTCAATAGTATCGACTCCCAAGCAAAACCTGTGCGCACTTTTACGCATCATAAGTCCGCTTTTGGAGGTAATTTTTACGTTTTTCGCACTTACTCCCACCACACCGCACGCATCTCGTCCAATCCTCAGGCTCCACCTCAAAAGAATTTCCTTTTTTATGACCGTCTCAAAAACCAACTTCCGTTCAAAACGCGTGCACATGTCCGCATTGCCCTCAAATCCAACTCGCGAGCATCCAACCCCAAATACCACTAAAATATCTCTAACACCCCGATTCACTCCATTGGATGCCGTATGACCGACCCAAGACACAACAACCCAGACCCGCAAAGCGATTCAGAACCGTATCTAGGTCCTGAACCGCAAAAGCACCGCTACAAGCTCACCGTTGCCTATGATGGCTCCGATTTCTTTGGTTGGCAAAAACAAGAACCACCCGATCAGGAACCGCTCCGCACTGTGCAAGGCGTTCTCGAACAGGCACTCATCCGTAAACTCAAACAACCCATCATTCTCACAGGCGCATCCCGCACTGATTCTGGTGTTCATGCGCTTGGCCAAGTCGCGCACTTTGACGCAACAACTCGTATTCCAGTTGAAAATCTCGCCCACGCTGTCAACGGTTGTCTCCCACCTGACATCGATATCCGCAAAGCTGAAATCACAACCGACGATTTTCAATCCATCCTTGGCGCAAAAAATAAACAGTATCGATATCGTTTCTATACCTCACGACATCGCCCATTAGGTTTCCGCAACCTCGTCTACCACACCCATTATCCCCTTGATCCGACACGCATGCAGGACGCTGCAAATCGCCTTGTTGGAGAACATGATTTTGAAGGCTTTGCAACTGCTGGGCATGGGCGCGAATCAACTGTGCGCACGATCTATTCATGCGATATAGAAATCAACGGCGAATTCACTGATATCGTTGTAACAGGTAATGGTTTTCTCTGGAATCAAATCCGCATCATAGCCGGCACACTTCTCGAAGTTGGCCGCGGTCATTTTGAACCTGATCGCATTGATGAAATCATCCGCACGACAGATCGTCAATTGGCTGGCCCGACATTGCCACCATCAGGTCTGACGCTTGAATGGATTTCGTATGAAACGCGTAAAGCGCAAGGGGGTGACGTATGAAGATCATGCACATTATTACACGGTTAATTCAGGGTGGGGCGCAGCAGAATACTGTGATGAGTTGTAAGGCTCAGGTTGCTGCTGGGCATCAGGTAGTATTAGTTTATGGGCCGATTTATGGGCCTGAGGGATCGTTGTTGGATGAGGCACAACAATCGGGCTCGAAGTTGGTTGAACTACCATCAATGGTGCGTTCGATTCATCCATTTAAAGATGCACAGTGTTATCAAGCGATGAAACGGCTGATACGTGAAGAGAAACCTAACATTGTGCATACGCATTCATCGAAGGCAGGGATCACGGGACGTGTTGCAGCTTGGAATGCTTTACCTGCAAAACAGCGGCCGATTGTGATACATACGGTGCATGGTTTGCCGTTCCATGATCATCAATCGAAGTTGGTGCATAACTTGTATGTGGGGTTGGAAAAATATGCAGCGAAGCATAGCCATCATCTGATCGCGATAACGCCTGCGATGGTGCAAGCGTTTGTTGATAAGAATATTGCGTCCGCTCAACAGTTTTCAGTGATTCCATCGGGTGTAGATTTGAGCCGATTTAAACTTGACTCTAACGCGCGGATAGAGACGAGGCGAAAGTATAAGATTCCAGAAGATGCACCGGTGATAGCAAATCTTGCGCGTCTTGATCCTTTGAAGGGTCATGATGATTTATTGTATGTGTATCCTGAACTTGCAAGACAGTTGGGATCTGAAACGAGGTTGCTGTTTATCGGTGATGGCTATTATCGCCAAGAGCTTGAACAGAAGATCGTGAGTGCAGGTTTGGAGGATCGCGTGATTATTACGGGATACATCCCACATAAACAGATTGCCGCGACATTGGCTGCTGCAGATATGAAGGTGCTTCCTTCGTATCAAGAGGGGCAATCGAGGACGTTGATTGAAGCGTTGCTGCTGGGGGTGCCGATTGTTGCATATAATGTTGGTGGAATTCCGTCGATCTGTAATGAACGGACAGGACGATTGGTGAATGCTCACGATTTGGTTGGATTGACGGACGCGATTGTAGATACCTATAAAAATAGATTTAAAACAGAAACTTTAACAGAAGCTGGAAGAAAATTTGTCGCGAAACAGTATTCTTCAGAGGCGATGACAGATGCGTTGGAGCATTTGTATCAATCACTGAGATCGCATGATAATTTTTGTAGCTGAGTAAAGTTACTAATAGAAGGTTAGACGTATGGCTAATATTCTCGTTGTCGGACCACATCCGGATGATCAGGAATTGGGAATGGGTGGTACGATCATTCGGTTGGTGGAGCAGGGGCACAATGTTCTGATTTTGGACATCACGAACGGCGAGCCTACGCCTTATGGATCGCTTGAAGAGCGTGAGAAGGAGTGGACGTTAGCAGCGAAGATCTTGGGCGCACCACGTCAACTACTTGGTTTGAAAAATCGTGAAGTGATTCATACGTTAGATGCACGTCATGCGGTGGCGTCGATTATTCGTAAGCATCAGGCAGAGATTATTTTCCTGCCGTTTGAAGAAGATGCGCACCCGGATCATCGTGCGGTGACACGTATTGTTGAGGATGCGCGTTTTGATGCGAAGTTGACGAAGATTGATTTGCCGGGCGAGCCGATATATCCGCGATGGATGATTTATTATTATTGCACGCACTTGCGTTGGGTTGCGAATCCGACATTCTGTATTGATATAACAGAACAGATGGAGAAGAAGATCGATGCGATCAAGGCGTATCACACTCAGTTTGTGGTACCTGAAAAGAATCGTCCGATTGTTGATTGGTTGCGAAGTATGAATGCTTACATGGGTTCAAGGATTGGGGTGCCGTATGCGGAGCCGTTCTTTACGAAGGAACCTTTGGGGTTGACTTCATTAGGGAATCTGGTTGGTTTATAAAACATAAAATGAAAAAGCTCACAATAAGATGTGAGCTTTTTTGTTGGTTTTATAGTTGGTTTTAGCGGTACTCGATGTCGGCGATGAGTTGGCCTGAGTTGTTTTCACGCCAAATAAGAGTGGGTTCGGGGGAGAGCCCTTGTGCGAGAATACGTAGGGGCATGTCGTTGCGTGATGATTCGAGAAGTACGAAGTCAGTGTCGCGTCCACGTCTATTAAATGAATAGAGTCTTGAGTCGTCGGAGGTAATGGTTTCTGCTTCGCCATCAACGGTCCATGTGACTTCAATGCTGTAACGCTGCATAAGATTTCGAACTTTGTTCATGTCACGGGGAACTTTGATGTTTTGTTCTTTAAAATGTTTGAGGGCGACACTGAGGTAACGCATACGTTCGACGGCTTCGTTGACGGGATCGTTTTCCATTGCGAAAGCGAAGCGTGTCCAGTCACGTTCCATACGACGGAGATCGAAACCAAAGATGCGTTTGAATGCCCAGCCGGGGTCTTCTCCGTTGTTGAGCTTGGTTAGATAGCTGTTGACGCCAGCTGCGTATTTACCGTCGTTTGAATGAATGAGGAAGTAAACCATTGACCAGGCTTGCGCGTAGAGTTTGGAGGCTCTTTCAGCATCATCGCCGAGTATGTTGCTCCACTGATCGTGATCGAGGTTCATGATGTCTGGGAATGAGAGGTAGTCGCGTTCGCGGATCATGCGTTTAACGAGCTTGGCTCGGTTGACATCGGTGAGCCCGGTATTCATTTTTTTGCCTGTAATTACAGCATCTTCGAAGTATTGAGCGAGTCCTTCGTTCATCCAAACGGGTAGGTCTTTACCGATATAGTTCCAGACAAATTGATGGAAACCTTCGTGTTGAAGGACAGCAAAAATTTCACGTCTGGGTTTGTCACCGATCCAGACTGCAAGGCATTTTAGATTTTCACGATAGACGAACATACCGCCGGAGTTGTTTGCTTTGACACCGTGTTTTGCGAGGAAGTTGATGTATTGATGCTCTCTATCGAATAGATAGACTTGCATTGGTCCTTGTTCTTCCCCGATGAGGCCTTGAAAGCGTGCCTCATAGATTTCGAACATTTGATCGAGATGTTTGCCGATGGGGAGGACACGTTTCTTAGGAAGCTTAGCGTGAATGAGATAATGATCGGTGCGATACCATTTAGCGCCGGGCTGCGTTTTGAGAACGTGATCAGAAACAAGCTGTGTGGAGTTGTGTACGGAAGCTTGTGTGGTGGACTGAGGATCGTTGAGGGCGGCGAAAATCCATTGGGATGTGAGGCCGAGGATGAGGCCTAGCGTCAGACAGGTGACTGAAGCTGCAACAACAAATCTCAAAACACGACGGATTATCATTTCTTCCCTTCTGCGCAAGCGTAGTGATATGAGTAGTTTCGACGTGTTAGTGAGGAAAGATCAATGAGAGCGTGGACTCAAAGTGGAAGAGGATATTCTCGGTTCGGTTTGTAGGGCTTGTAATAGTTGTGTGGTGAGTTTGAATAAGAAAAAAGACTGCAAAAGCAGTCTTAAAAGTGTTTTAGTTTATGTGAGGCAGGTTGGTTTACTTACCTGCATAGTCGATGAGACGTGCGACTTCAGAGCGAAGATCTTTACGATGCACGACACGATCGACGAATCCTTTTTCGAGGAGGAACTCTGAACGCTGGAAGCCTTCGGGGAGTTCCTGACGAACGGTGTTGGCGATGACGCGCGGACCAGCGAAGCCGATGAGGGCTTTGGGTTCAGCAAGAATGACGTCGCCGAGCATAGCGTAGGAAGCGGTGACGCCTCCGGTAGTTGGGTCAGTGAGGATGCTGATGAAAAGACCACCCATGTCGTCGAAACGGGCGAGAGCTGCTGAGGTCTTGGCCATTTGTGCGAGGGAAAGACTACTTTCCTGCATACGAGCGCCGCCAGATGCATTGACGAGAATGAAGGGGCGATCAGTTTCGGTGGCGAGTTCGATGCAACGTGTGATCTTTTCGCCAACGACGCTGCCCATGGATGCCATCATGAAACGTGTGTCCATGACAGCGAGGACGACGCCACGACCTTTGATGAAGCCTTTGCCGCAGAGCAGGGCATCCTTGTGGCCAGTTTTGCGTTGTTCTTTTTCGATGCGGTCGCTGTAGGGGATTCTGTCGACAAAGCCGAGTGCATCGGTGGGGCCGAGGTCAGCCCATAGTTCCTCGAAGCTGCCTGGGTCGAGCATTTGCTCGATACGTTCATCGGCGCCGACACGATAGTGGTGATCGCACTCAGGGCATACCTCAAGATTCTCAGCCACTTGTTTTTTGTAACACATTGCTTCACACTTAGGGCATCTCATCCAGAGGCCTTCGGGGACATCACTTTGCTTGAGGTCCTGCCAAGTGCGCGCAGTGGTGGTATCATTCTTAGTCGTATCCGAACCGGATTTGGTCTGCTGGTCAGCCAAAGTATGTAATCTCCTCTTTGCTGTTCCAGTAATATGTCAGATAATAATCTCGCGTTAGTTAATGATTATAACCGCATTTACAAGTTAGAGAGAATCCCAATGCGAATCGTTCGTTTTATTGATCCGGAAGGCAATGTTTGTTTAGGGGCAGAGCAGGGCGAAAATACGGCTCAGATCCTAGAAGGCGACCTTCTCTCGAATCCGCATGACTTAGTCAAAACCGGTAAAACTGCCGAGATAACAAGACAGCTTGCTCCGTTGATCCCGCCTAACATTTATTGTATCGGTAGAAATTACGCAGAGCATGCAAAGGAGGGGGGGGCAGACATTCCGACGACGCCGGTGATATTTATGAAGCCGACGACAGCTGTGACTAATCCTAATTCGCCTGTGATCATTCCGGCTTGCTCATCAAAAAATGGGGAGGTGGATTTTGAGGCTGAGTTGGCGGTGATCATTGGGAAGGGTGGAAGAAATATTGCTGAAGAAGATGCACTGGATCATGTGTTTGGTTACACGGTGGCGAATGATATCTCAGCAAGAAAGCATCAAAAGCATACTGGTGGTGGGCAGTGGATACGAGGTAAATCGTTTGATACGTTCTGTCCGTTGGGGCCTGCGATTGTGACGGCAGATGAGGTGAGTGATCCGCAGGATTTGCCGATCTCATTGACGTTGAATGATCAGACGATGCAGTTTGATAATACAAAGAACATGATTTTTAGTGTGGCATTTTTGATATCGTTTATCTCGCGTGACACGACGTTGTTGCCGGGTACAACGATATTGACGGGGACGCCATCAGGAGTTGGGTTTGCAAGGAAGCCACCGGTGTGGTTGCAGGCAGGTGATAAGATGGCGGTGACAGTTGGCTCGGTCGGTACGTTGGTGAATCCGGTTGAATCGGCTTGAGTGTAAAGAGATAATTAATGAAGAAGAAGCTACTGAGTGTTCCTGGTAGCTTTTTTTATTGTGATTTGTTGAGCGTAGATGATACAAATTTTGATATACTGACTATTCGAGAGATAGATTTTTTGTGTGTAAGGAAAGTTATGGAGCAATTTGTATCGGAGCCGATCACACCGAAGCCGGGTACGTTTAATGCGTCTGCTATTGCGCGTGGTGAGCCTGGATTGCCGACACACTTTACGTGGCGTAAAGAAGAGTATCGTGTTGATGAGATACTTGAAGTTTGGAAAGCATCGACGGCTGAAGGGGGATCAGGGGAGATGTATTTAAGGCGTCATTATTTTAAGGTGCGGACGACGTCGCGACATGTGATGACGTTGTATTGTGAAAGGCAGCAAAAACGAAAGAATGCAAAGGCAAGATGGTTTTTGTATACGATGAATTTGCCTGAGGATGAATGATTTGGATATAAAAAACCACGGTGAAAGCCGTGGTTTTATTACAGCAGTGTATTTCTTTCCCTGGCGAATGATCATGAATGAACCTCTCCTCCTATGGCACGTTCATGATATTTCCTACACTGACCTCCCCGCTACTTGCTGCAATTGTCAGACATATACGCTTACTATCTTTGCGTAACGTAATTGTCTGATCATCCCCCTCATCTAGTTGCCCGTATAAACCAAAACCAAGCATTTCATCATCATTGAAGCTGACTGTTTCAATGGTGATTCCTCCCAAAGAGCTGGCACGGCCTTGACCAAACTTCACTAGATAAGACCCCCCCTGAGCCTTATCAAGTATTGGCGTTTCCGTGTCAGATTGGGTTGAGATCCAATATGTGTCACTTCCTTCAATAACACGCATGACACGAAGGTTGTCGCCATGGGTTATTGATTCATTTTGCGCCAAAGCAATGTCAGCGCTAATGAGCTTTGCTGCTTGCGTGAGCTTGCTTTCGGTCGTGTCACTTAACATGGGTACGCCGATTGCGCTGGCGATGGCTAAGATCATGACGACCATTAAAACCTCAACTAGCGTGAAAGCATTTTTGTTTACGTTGATTGGAATGGTTGAACGATCGTACATTCTCATGATTACCTAATCGGTATAAATAGAGTTCAATATCACACGTTGCGTTTGTTTTGCGGCAAATACTGAAGAGTACTCATGAGACTTGAATGATTGATGGTGATGGTAGGAGAATACCCTGAATTTGTAGTAAAAGATGAAATGACTATTCCATGATTAGAAGCATTTAACTACTCATTATAAGCCGCAAAATCCTTAATATATGTATTTGTGTAACCGATACTGCCAGTAGTAAAAGACGTTAGTTTTTTGCATGAAAGAAAATGAGAGCGGGGAGATAAACCACATCAGCGGACTACAGCAAAAAAATAAGAAAATGGATCAGAATGAATGGGGCTTTACGCTTCCAGAGGTTTTGCTTGCATCTGTAATTTTGGCATTTGTTGTTGCGGCCTTAACACAGGCGATCGTTTCGGGCCAAATGCAGACATATAACGCATTGCAAGAGAAAAGAGCAATGGAATTGGCTGAATCTTTAATGGAAGAAATCACAGTTCTTGCATATGTAGATTCGGATGGATCGGTTGCACTTGGGCCTGAAGGTGATGAAAACGATCGGGGTGATTTCGATAATTTAGATGATTACCACGGCTATATTCAAAGTTCTGCAGGTATCAGTGATATTCATAACCATTTATTACCTGAGGTATATCAGAGTTATTCGCGTGAAGCGAGTGTTGAATACGTAACTGTATCGATACCTCAGTTAGGCGGCGATTACGAAGGTGTTTTGATTAGTATTACAGTGATCAATAAAGATTTGCGTAACTGGTCGCTTAAGAGGTTTGTGCCAAAGCCTGTTGAGTAGTTTGGAGATGGATGACTAAACAATTTTATAAATCCAGTTTATCGAGGAAATGTCGTTATGGTATGACATTGGTCGAGTTATTGCTTGCGCTTGGTGCGACAGGTTTGATTACGGCTGCAGTAGCTTCAATGCTTGCTGCAGTTTCATATGGTTCATCGTCGACGCAGGATATGCGGTCTTTAGTTGCAGATTCAAAGCGTATTCATGCACGTATGTCAGCATTATTGCGCAGTTCAACACAGCTTCTTGAATCAAGTGATTCACATTTTGTTGTTTGGGTGAATGATGTAAATGAATCGGGAACACCTAATTTGCATGAGATTCGTACTGTGATATTTGATGTAGATGCGGACAAAATAAAAGTGTTGAAGCCCGTTGAAAATGCAAATTCTACTGAGTTTGCTATGGATTCTGATTTTCTTGCCGCTTCAAATGCTGCGGTAAGTAGTGGTGATATGAATGAGCATAGTTGGAATAATAGTTTTGATACTGTTGAGTTTAGTCATGAGCATAACGAAGCTCAAACGCTTCGTGTTTTGAGTGTGACGATTGAGTTAATGAATTTAACGATGCGAGAATCAGTTGTGGTTTCGTCCCGCTTTCGTAACGAACCATAAGTATGAATTATGATTGCAGATACTGAGAACAATCGAGTGTATGCAAAATCGCAGCAAGGAATTGCTTTGTTGTTAGTATTATTTGCACTGGCGATTGGTTCAATATATGCATTTACATTTTTGTCCTCTTCCAATACGACGATAACTATCGCGCAAAATATCAATGCACATGCAGAAGCTCGCTGTATTGCGGAATCGGGATTAGAAATTGCAATAAAATATGTGTACGAATCGACAGACTGGAGAACCACGAAAACGCCTGGTGAATGGTTTGTCGATCAGCCACTTTTGGATGGGACTTATACACTATCTGCATTAGATATTGACAATGATTTTACGAACAATTCAGAGGATAAAGTAACTTTCACTGTTACTGGTAAAAAAGGTAATGTAACACATACGGTGTCGGCTATCGTGACGCCGAGCATTCAAGCGCAAGTTGTAGCTGATCCGGATTTGCATGTTTTGTTCCCAGTATTTGATGAGAATTCTTTGTCTGATTATGAACAGAGCTATAAGGATTTTTTAGAGTCTTTGAATTATCATGTCAATTTGATTACTTACAATTCATCTGTTGCAGATTATGAGGATTCGTTTGATCAGAATAATGTTGTGTTTGCGTTACATATGCATGGGAATTCAACTGTCACTTCAAGAATGAAAAATGCTGGAATAGGCTTTGTTTGTAGTGATCCCAATATATTTCGTGATATGAGGTTGTCTAGCTCTGCAGCTGCTTTTGGTAATAGTTCATTAAAAATATCGAATACATTAACTTCCATTACGAGTGGCATTACTTCAGGTAATAAGCAAATTCTTGTAGCAAGTGAAAACATTGGTTTGGTATATGGCACTATGCCGTCTGATGCAAAATCAGTCGCAGTTATGAGTAGCATATCAAGCTATAAACATCTTGTGGCATGTGAAGTAGGTATCGAAGATCTAGATGGTCATGCGATACCAGATCGCAGGGTGTTTGTTCCGTTTTATCGCGCTGATGCTGGAGCACTAACGGATTTAGGAAAAAATTTACTCCAAAATTCAA
The DNA here is from genome assembly GCA_016350165.1 of Planctomycetota bacterium. Lineage (GTDB taxonomy): Bacteria > Planctomycetota > Phycisphaerae > Phycisphaerales > Phycisphaeraceae > Poriferisphaera. The sequence continues at coordinate 4,101,860 of CP066225.1, forward strand.
TCCTTTGGGCAGCTCAGAATGCAGTGATTAGTGGTTCACCAAATACATTAGTTGCTCATTATCAATTTGATGAGGATAAGGAAAGTTTGGTTGCGCCCGATATTGGTCCATATTCATTGAATGCAGTAGTTGGTGAAGGTAAGCCACACTCAGAATTTAAATCGGGATATGACAATAATGCATTAAAACTGCATGATTGTGGCAATGGATATGCTTATGTACCACACAACGATGCGTTAAATCTTACGACGGCTGGTACGATATCAGTATGGATTAATCCAGAAAAAACAGATCAGTATAATGGCATAGTGCATAAAGGTAATAGTGCCGATTGGTCAGATGAAGCTTATTCATTGGAGTTTCATAGTTCGAATAAACTGAGTTTTAGACTGTCGACGGGTAGTACGATTCATCAACTGCTTAGTAGTTCAAGTATATCTAAGAACCAATGGACGCACGTCGTTGCGTCTTGGTCGCCGTCTGGAATGAAAATATATGTTAACGGTTCGCTTGATGCACATAATGCAGAAGCAGTAGTTGTTCAAGAATCATCCGGATCTTTGCAGATACTGAATTTGCTATATAGTAGTTCATCAAATACGACGAAAACATATGCGACGAAAGGGTATGTTGATGAACTGCAACTTTATGGTTCAGCAGTTACGGATGAACAAGTTACTCAGCTATATAATCTAGAAGCACTTCAATTCACTCAGACGCTGACTGTCGGTGATCCGGATGAAATTCCAGTAGAAACGAATGAGCCAATCGCTGTAGTATTGTATTCATTTGATCAGCCAACGATAATATCGCCTGATTTAGTCGCACATTTTCCATTAGATGATGATGTTGATGATGGTGGTGAAATAACATTTCAACAAGGCTTGATTGCTAAAGAAGACATACGTTTGCAGGATGATTTGAAGATAGACAGCAAGCTATCAGAGGGTGGGCCATCAGGTAGTTATGAAGATGATTTAGGTTATGTTGCAACAAATAGTACGGCCTTTCAAGCAATTAGCATGATGGATCAGGCAGAGATCAAGGGAAATGCAAATGTTGGTCCCGGGGCAAATGTTAGTGATGCAATCAAAGAGTATGATGGATCAAAAATCACCGAGAATAAGAGTTCGCTTTCCTCTACAAATTATTTTCCAAATTCAATCACGATTCCAAGTGATTTGCCAGCATCATCTGGCGCTTTATATACAGATGATAAAATTGATATTACAGAAGATGCGACTTATGACTACATCTATTTAGATGATCATGCTGAGTTGAAGATTAAGGAGGATGTTCGAATTCATGTGCTTGGTGATGTAACGCTTAAAGACAAGGCAAAAATTAAACTTGAAGGTAATCACGATCTAATCATGTATGTGGGTGGAAACATACTACTTGATTATGAAAATAAGATTTCAGAGAAAAAATATCCTGAGCGAACTTATATCGTTATGTATGGTGATAATAAAGAGTTTCGTTTTTCAGCGGATAAAAAATGCACAGTTAATGCGGTGCTTTATAACCCACTTGGAGAAATGCGTGGATATGGAGAAGGTATTTTTTATGGTGGTATTGTTGTAAATAATTTTATCGCAGGGTATAAAACAGAGTTGCACCTTGATCCACGAATTGGTCAAGAAGTGCCAAGTAACTTAGGAATAACTGGCGGTAGCACGGTTATTGATGATGTGTCTGCTGTAGATAACAATGGTGTGTGTGTAGGCGCAACTGGTGGTTACGATGGGCCGAATGAAAAGGTAGTGAAGTTTGATGGTAGTGATGATTATGTATTGATACCGCATCATGCTAACTACATGTTGGATAATGGCGCGTTAAGTTTTTGGTTTAAGCCAGAAACATTGGGCGGTCTGAAAGGTTTGTTTGGTAAGGATGCAACGCAGTATGGTGATGGTGGTCATGTACAGGTGTATTTGAGCGATGGCGATGTGGGTGTGAAAATTGAGTCAAATAATAATCACTACTTTTTGCAGCATAGTGGGATTCAAGTTGGAAATTGGTATCACGTTGTCATTAATTGGGGAGGAGATGGTTTTGAGCTTTATTTGAACAACCAGCTGGTTGATCGTATGGATTATCACGCAGGTTTTGGGCCAAGTTCTGGTGGGGCAGGGAATACAGAATCAATTATATTGGGTGCATCAGCAGTACAACGTCCTAGTGGAACGGACGAACCGTTTGAGCATTTTTATCATGGATACATGGATGATGTGCGTATTTACAATGCACCAATTGATCCAGGTCAAATCGATAATCTTTATAACAAGGTAAATATTGGTAACCGTGTTGCTGCGAATCCTGTGATAGCAGATACATCTAATTATCTAAATGCAGCTTCGCTCTATTTGACCGATAGCAGTCAAGCAACGTGGACGAGTGATGGGTTACATGTGACAGGCAATACGGCTGCATTTTCAGATTCCCATACAAATAACATTTCAAAAGTAGCAACTGCAATTAACAGCGAAAATGAATTTACAATTGAACTTAAAGTAACACCTGATAATCTGTCACAGCACATCAATACGCTGTCATATTCCAATTCAAGTACGACACGTAATTTCTCAATAGCACAATCGAGTGATCAGTACTATGCACGTGTGACAACCAACGCGACATCATATAATGGGACGCCAAATATTACCTGTTTATCAACGATACCTCAGTCAATGCAGCACATTATTATGACTTATGATGGGTCGCAAGTGAAGATATATCGCAATGGTTCGCTTGATAAAACAGAAACGAGAACAGGTTCGATTACATGGAATGATTCATTTCACATGATCTTGGGTCGTGAATACACAAGTACATCATCTGCGTGGCAAGGTACATACCATCGTGTTTGTATATATAACAAAGCGCTTGATATCGGCCAGATTTCGAATGTCTACAATGGCTTGCCTCCGGGCCCTCCGGGGGCGGGGAGTGAATTTAAAGCTGTTTGGGTTGAATCTGAGTAATCCCCAGCATCAATCAAGTTTTTGCCGCACTACCATAGTTACGTAGACGCAATTATGATACCTACATGATCGACAAAACTTTCGACGTTATAGTTGCAGGTTCATGTGTTGCAGATATTCTCTGCAGGCCTGTGCCCCATGATATTCCGATCGGGGACAAGGTGCTGCATGAGGTTGATCCGATCCAAGTGATACCCGGAGGTATTACATCTAATACGGGTATCTCATTGGCGAAGCTAGGCTGCAAAACAGCTGTTTTTACATATGTCGGTGATGATAACTTTGGTCGCATTATGCGATCGATTTTCGAAGAAAAGAATGTCGATACCTCTTCTGTTTATACACATCCAGAAGCACCGACATCAACCACAGCGGTATTAATATCAGATGATGGTGAACGCTCATTTTTACATGCACAAGGCGCACCTAAGCGAATGGATTTGCGTGCGTATTTCAAAAACATGCAGCAGCTGGAGAAGGCGCAGTATTTTCTGTGGGCTTATTATTCATTGAACCCGCAGATTGAATATGATTTACCCAAGCTACTAGAAGAGCTTCGATTGCGTGGCACTAAGACTGCAATAGATGCTGCAGGTACAGGTGGAACGATGCATCCGTTGGATGAAATGTTGCCACACCTTGATCTGTATGTGCCTTCGTTAACTGAAGCTTCACATCAGACTGGCAAAACAGATCCAGAAAAGATCATAAAAACGTATCGTGATTGTGGTGCGCCTGGCATCTTAGGAATTAAGCTTGGTTCTGATGGTGCGATTCTTGCGGATGAAAATGACAATATTTATCGTATTGATGCTGTCGATCCGCCTGAAACAATCGTTGATTCTACAGGTGCTGGCGATTGCTTTTATGCTGGTTTGTTAGCTGGTTTAGTGGATGGCTATTCACTTGAGGATGCAGGCAAACTCGCAGCGGCTGCGGGTGCTTGTGCTGTTACAGCACTTGGTGGATGGTGTGGCACAAGAGCACGCTCATTCACAAACAAGCTCGCAGGTTTACCTGAATAAGATATCGAATTTGCAAACGAAAAAGCCACGACCGAAACGATCGTGGTTTTTTAATGCTTATATATAGGAATTGCAATTAGCCGCGATCTGATGCGTCGTATGTCCAGAAGTTTGATGACTTGTCATATTCAATGACACCTTCTGGGAACCATAGAGCCAGTTCACGATTTGCTGATTCAATACTGTCTGAACCATGGATTAGGTTGTAGCTGCCAGACATGCCCAAGTCGCCACGGATAGTACCAGGTTCGGCATTGCGGCCGTTGGTTGCACCGATAACTTTACGGCAGACAGTGACCGCATCAACACCACGAATCGCGAACGCCATGATTGGTGAACTGGTGACGAACTTGATCAAACCCGGATAGAATGGCTTGCCCTCATGCTCGGCATAGTGCTTCCCCGCCAGTTCCTCATCGACTTTAATCATCTTCGCGCCGACGACCTGTAGGCCTTTACGCTCAAAACGGGTAAGGATTTGGCCGACCAAGCCTCGCTGTACACCGTCTGGCTTCACGAAAATAAATGTCGTTTCCATAATAAAACGTTCTCCGATTGAATCGTTTGTGTGACCGGCACTTCATATGGAAAAAAGGCCGGGGTGCATTACTTATTTATCAGGTCATTCTCGCACGGACTGAACTGAAATCCGTCGCAAGATGCTCAGAATTTGTGTGTTATCACTTATGTTGAGCAATCTTGCAAATCTGCAAGCTTTACACATTCTGAATGCACTCAAATTACACCCCAGACTATATATATAAGGATAAATCGGTTTGAATACGTGCTGTATTCATAATGTGTCTCACATCACATGTTTTAGCAGTTAGCCCATCGATTTCCATGATTTGCCAAGTCCATCTTTCAGCTTTGTGTACTGGTGAGGTCATTTGCGGTTTTACCAAGCATGTAATTTCCATGGATGACCACGTATATACCCAGCTTGTTCGTAAGTAACTAGGGATAGTGTATTGAGTAATAGGGGAAGACTGTAAAGGACATTCGTTTTGCCATGACTAGTATTACGTGAATCCCTTGCGGAGAAACGAATGGTTGGTCCTGACTCAGCGTGTAAATTGAGTGGGCTACAGGACTTACGGACTAACTTTAATGTGAAGCAAAACGTGGGTTTTCGTGGTTGAGCCCTAAAAGGATTCAATTTGATCCGGTCGGTGTTGCGGTAAAGGCTTGTTGGTAATGATTCAACATATTGTCAGGTAATGAGTTACGATTGATTACATCACTTGGCAATAACACGAGTTTTGTGTTAGCCATCAATCGGGAGCGGTGAGTTGATACGGCTTTCTTGTTGGGAGCCGGATGCGGGTAAGGCCGCGGTAAAAGGTTGTTTCAACCGTCAGGCCGCTTGGCGCCGCACCAAATTGAGTGATTCTATCACGTATAAATTGGAGATATACGACATGCGGAAAGTTTTGCATGCGATTGATGTAACCGGGCATGATGTTGATAAAGGCGATACCGTCACGACTTTGAACGGGCAGATGACTGCTCGGGTCTGCGATATTGCTTTGGATGATGATGTACTGGATGAAGAAGTTAAGTTTGTATGTTTACGACCTATTCATCAGCCTTATGCACGAGGGATTTGGTATTCGGCTGACCAAGTGATGTGGGTTTCAAAAGGCCGTAAACGTAAGACTGCTTCAAAGGATACAACTGAAGAAACACAAAAGGTTAACGCTGAGAAAGAAGCTGCAGTCGCAACTGTGTAACACGTTGCAGAGTCAGTTTTGAAAAGCGTGCGTAAGCATGTTATCTAGCTGAAACCTGAATCAAATAATTGACCATGCCCGTCGTACTTTTGCGGCGGGCTTTTTCTTTTCACCAGTAAGTACGTATTCAGAGAAATTAATCTATTCAATGAATAGCCACTGTATATGGAGATATCACGTAGGGATGTGGTATGTGAAAATGGGAAAAGTATGAGCGTCAGTCATGTGAAAATAGCGAGGTTTTATGGTAAGTGCATTCTATTCATGTTGTTAGGAAAAATAGATGTATATACCTGAAAACATGCGGAAAGATCATAAAAACACGATGCAATGCGCCGTTTTCTGCACACATAGTCTACGCAAGACGGAAATATATAAGCCGATTCTGTATTTTACACACCAACGTGAATGCTCTGGGAAAATAGGGAGGATTAGTTAAATAGGGTTGTGTTAAAAAGGGTAGTCTGTATTTTGCTAAATGGTTTATGGACCAAGGGAATTAACGAAGTGGTGAATAAAAAGTGTGATCTTTTTTTTGTATGAGGGGTAAAGGTGGTGTAGGATGAATGCCCATAGAGGACGCGGTCATGGAGGGCCCGATTCCTAGTAATACACAGTAGGTTCACGGTTGGGCCGAAGTATTACGGACGAATTGGAGAGAAGCAGTTGAGCCGCGATAAAGAGAGACTCGAAGGCGTTTATGCGCCATTTGGTGGTGTATCTCCACTAGTACTGATCAGTTTGGTCATCGCAATGGTTGCGTTGTTGAGTGTTTGCGTATTGAAATTGCGTGGAGCCGTTCATGGCGAGGGTAGTGGTATTGGTACTGCAAGCCTGATGGCGATTGATCAAAACGCAATCAATGACGTGACGACTAGTGAACATCAACTCGAATACTACACACCAGAAAATTTATCTGTATCTAATAATGAGTTAGAAACAGATGATCCTGTTGTCGTCGAAGAAGATACGCAATGGATTGAAGCATGGGATGATGAATACCTTGTTTTCGATGGCAAGGTCATGCGTAAGAAAGGTGTCTTGCGTATGAAGGTGACTGCATACAGTCCTGATGCACAATCATGCGGCAAGTGGGCGGATGGCATCACAGCTTCAGGTAAAAGTGTTGAAACTAACGGCGGTATGCTCGTTGCTGCAGATACACGCATGCTACCTTTTGGTACTGTGTTGACTGTCCCCGGTTACAACGACGGCGATCCTGTGCAGGTGCTCGATCGTGGCGGTAAAATCAAAGGGCATCGTCTTGATGTTTTATATCCAACTCATAAGCGTGCTTTAAAATGGGGCGTTCAGAATCTGGACGTAGCGGTTTGGGAGCACGTTGACTGAAAATCAAGTGCGCGTTTATTTTAAGAAAAAAAGCAGAGCCTATGGCGCTCTGCTTTTTAAATGCGCCGAAAAATAAGTAAATCGTGGTATTGCACAATCTGTTGGGTATCATGTGCTCTGTCATCTCAACAAGATGCAAACGCATTTAGTATGTGCAGGTCCAGATTGTTTCTGAAAGTGTAGGTATGCTGGAAAAATTAGGTTTAGATCATCTTCAGCAATCAGACCTTATTGGCTTACTAGTGACCTATGCGATTTGGTTTAGCATTATCATCCTTCAGCTTGTATTGATTATTCATCGCTTTAAGTCAGCAATTAAGCGATGGGAAGTTGGTGTGATTGTTGGTTTAACAGTGACGATCATTTGGATGCCGCAAAAGTTGATGGGAGCGATGGTTGTTTCGCATCTTTCCGAATCGTTTTTACCTGAATTTGTTGCAGCAATGATTCGCATGGTAGTCTTGGGCTGCGTCATCATTCTTTGGTACATGATGACATTCGGCACTGGAGCTTCCTATTGGTCTGATGCTCACCAAGGTGGTTATGTATTACTGGATAAAAAGCAGATACAGGGCAGGGGGTGGGATGGCATCTGGACTAAGTTGTTATTGAGCGTACTTATCGGCTTTGTGCTTAGTGTAATCACACTCGCCGCCTTTCATTTGATTGGTATTTCGAAAGGCAACATAAGTCAGCAGAATGCAGATGTATTACGCGAAACTGGTGTACTCGAAAAGATACCTTCAATCATCTATATCATGGCTATGTTTTCATACGTTATGTTTGCTGCGATTACGGAAGAGATTGCATTCCGAGGCCTGCTTCTGCCTTGGCTTGCCAAACTGTTTGGATGGAAAGATGGATATGCCATTGGTTTTTGGATAGGTGCAGTCATTGTTTCGATAGTCTGGGCGTTCATGCACATCACGAATTCCAACATGCCTGCGGTAAAGATTGCACAGATTTTTATTATTGGTTTATTCTTTTGTTGGATGGCAAAGAAGTGGGGGGTTGAAAGCGCAATATTCGGACATCTGTCGCTCAACATCACAGCAACGCTATCAAGTCTAATTTTTAATGTGTGAATATAGATCTAAGTAGTAGATGATGCGTTCTAATGCCTATTCATCGGATAGGTCTTCAAATAGCTCTTCAGGCGGTGCATACAAACGTGTAATTAGATCAGTGATATGTTGTTTGATTTTATCTTCATCAGCCAGAAGGCGTTTGGAAATGATCAGTGATGCGAGTCCATGCATCGCCATCCAACAGTTACTGGTGGTATGCTCAACAATGCGGTCAATGTGTTTCTCTGGAACACCAATCTCACGGTACTGTTTTTCAACGTCAGAACGCCAAATGCTAAAGTGAGATCGAATCGCTTCGAGTTCATGCTCATCGACTTTATGCGAAAACATGAGTGAATAAAGGCTTGGATTTTCAATCGCGAAATTGATGTAGGACGTGCAGCCCGTAATCCATTCCTTCATATTTGTCGTGTGAGACGAGTTAGCTTCATTTTTGTGGCAATGCTCATCCATCAGCTCGAAACCGCGGTCAATGATGGCGGTGCGCAACCCTTGCTGTCCATCTATATAGGTGTAGAGCGTCATCGCGCCAACGCCAATCTGAGATGCGACGCGACGAATGGTTACCCTATCAATGCCTTGTTCGTCGAGAATGTCTATCGCGACATCGACAATGATTTCGCGCCTCTCGTCCGGGGAAGCATCGTTCCAGCGTTGCTTAACATTTGATGGGACTTCTTTTGATTCTGACTTTGTAACCATTTGCGTGTAATTATGTAAAAAAATTTGAGTTTTTGGATTAAGCGTTTGACCGACTTAGTTAAGTATCGTACAGTGTACCATCATGGCATCGTACAGTGTACGGCAGCCATGGCATGAAAGCAAGAGAATTGTCCAATTAATAGCATGATAAGGGAAAAATGGACATGGGCCACTCGACAGCAAAGGTCTTCTGGATATCTATGATCGCCGCAGGTGTGGGTATGGTACTTGGTGCCTTGGGGACATCCGGCGTATTCATCCTGAAAATTCAGAAGCAAGCGATGGAACAAGTCGCAATCGCAATGGAAGAAATGAAGGCTGGTTCTCAACAGGGACCGCCTCCAGCATCTGTTCGCACAGGTGTAGCACAAGTCATGGACGTCCAAGACCGTTTCGACGTCGTTGGCCGCCTACAGGAACTACAGATGTCTGAAATAGCATCTGAAGTCGAAGGCAAAGTGCTCCGTGTACCTGTAGAAGAAGGCGATCGCGTCACTGGCGGCAAAACCGTCATCGCAGAAATTGACAGCACATGGGTCAAGCTCAACCTCAAGCAGGCTGAAGCTGATCTTGCTTCACGTGAAGCCAAGCTACTCAAGAGCGAAAGCGATCTCGTACAACTCGAACGTCTCGCCAAGGTCAATAGTGCCAAGCCAAAAGAAGTGACTGATATGCGTGCTCAGGTTCAATCCGAGCGTGCAGATCTCGAATCTTCAAGAGCTGCTGTTGAACGTGCAAAAGAGCAACTAGGCCGCTTGACGATTATCGCGCCTTTCGATGGCCTCGTCGTCAAGCAAATGACTGAAGAAGGCCAGTGGGTCAGCCCTGGTGGCTCTATCGCCGAGATCATCAGTGATGGCAAGGTCGACGCGAAGGTCAATGTACCCGAGCGTTACATCAACCAGATCAGTGTTGGCGATCAAGTTAACGTCGTTATCGACGCACTCGGCACAATCACCAAGGGTGAAGTACTTTCAGTCACACCAATGGGTAGCAATACATCACGAACTTTCCCCGTGAAAGTTCGTTTGGACGACATGGAAGGCAAGCTTCTGCCCGGCATGAGTGTTACTGCAAGACTTCCAATCGGCGAAAAGAATTCGCAAGTCGTTGTGCCACGTGATGCAGTCATGTACACCATGCAAGGCCCTGTCGTTTGGATTGCCGCTCCAAATCCTGCCGGTGAAGGTATGCCGATTGGTCTGCCTGTCTACGTCAGAGAACTCTTTGGCGTCAACGGCCAAGTCGTGATCCAAACTGCAAAACCTGATGCTGCAGGCATGTTGAATGACGGTACACAAGTCATCGTCATGGGTGCAGAAAGCATTCTCTTTGCAGGTCAACCTTTAGTAATCGACAACAAAGCAGTTGCTGAAGAATCACATGATGCTTCAAATTCTGCTGACGATGCAGAGAAGGAAGTCACAACCGAAGCCGCTTCAAACATCGACGTACAGGTAGCTGGCTAATCAACGATTAGTCACCTGATCCTCCCCTACACGAACGCTGTTTTTTTGCAAAAAACATTACTCGAGAGAACGCGAGTCTGAATATGGATTTTATTGGTTTCGCAATTAAAAACCCTGTCAAGGTGTCTGTCGGCGTACTGCTGCTACTCCTCTTCGGCATCTTGGCATTGACCAGGATTCCGATCCAACTCACACCTGACGTCGATACACCAAAGATCACGGTCACGACTTCATGGACTGGCCGTAGTCCTGAAGAAATCGAAAAAGAGATTATTGACCGTCAGGAAGATAAGCTCAAAGGCGTTGCAAATCTTCGCAAAATGAAGGCCACTGCACGTAATGGTAGTGCTCAGATCACGCTGGAGTTCTACGTAGGCACAGACATTAAAGCCGTACGTAACGAAGTCTCCGACAAGCTGCGTGAAGTGCCTGAGTATCCGGATGATGTTGATGAACCAGTTATCAGCATGACCGAAGAAGGCGGCCAAGATGCAATTGCATGGCTTGTCCTTAAGAGCACCGATCCAAGCTTTGACATTTACGGCTTCCATGACACCGCTGATGACCGTGTGAAACCAGTCCTCGAACGTGTTGAAGGTGTTGACGAAGTTCAGATCTATGGCGGCCGTGAACGTGAAGTTCATGTTCAAATCGACCCCATCGCAATGGCACAGCGTGGCGTTACCTTTAACTCCATCATTGGTGCACTTCAAAGCGAAAATACTAATGTTTCTGCTGGTGATGTGACCGAAGGGCGTCTTGACGTTCGTGTTAGAACTCTCGGCCAATACGATAATATTGAAGACATACGTCAAACGATTTTGTCTTACGATGATTCCGGCCCAATCCGTGTCAAAGACATCGGCGACGCAACACTTACACTCGCTAAACAACGCGATTTCGTTCATCATAAGGGCGAAAATGCAATGGTTTTTTCAGTTGCGAAAGAATCAGGCGCTAACGTCGTGATGGTTATGGATTCTGTGCGTGAAGCACTCAAAGATATCAACGCAAATGTATTGCCTCTCTTTAATGATCAATTGCAGATCATTCAGGTCTATGACGAAACCGACTACATCAATGATGCGGTATCAATGGTTCAGTCTAACCTTATGATAGGTGGTGCACTTGCGGGTCTCGTTCTCTTAATTTTCCTGAGAACAATCCGGCCAACCATGATCGTTATGATCGCGATCCCACTCTCTATCATCGGCACGTTTGTTGTCATGACAGTCATGGGTCGTACTTTGAACGTAATCAGTCTTGCTGGTCTCGCCTTTGCTGTTGGTATGGTTGTCGATGCTGCAATCGTTGTCCTTGAAAACATCGACCGTCACTTAGGTATGGGCAAAAAACCTTTTGCTGCTGCTTATGAAGGTACAAAAGAAGTTTGGGGCGCGATCCTCGCTTCTGTTCTTACGACCGTCGTCGTCTTCGTCCCTGTGATCTTTATGCAAGAAGAAGCAGGCCAGCTCTTCCGTGATATCTCCATCGCGATCTGTGCCGCCGTGCTTCTTTCAATGCTTATCTCAATCACTGTCATCCCAACACTCTCCGCTCGTTTCCTCAAAACCAAAGAAGGCAAACCTGAAAATGCATTCATGCACTCGTTGCATGGCCTCTTCGGCCTCGCACGGATCTGTGGTAAGTTCAATACTTGGTACAGCGACTCTCTCTACTGGGTCATCGCAAAGATGCCTGCACGCTTAGTGATGCGTCTCGCTCTTGTTGGACTCTTCACTGTGCTCTCACTTGCGGGTGCATTCTTCCTCATGCCACCAAGCTCATACCTCCCTGCTGGTAACAATAACTTCGTCTTCGGCATTATGCTCAACCCTCCCGGTTACTCCATCCCATTCCAGGAAGGCATGGCTCACGAAGTTGAAGAAACGCTGCGTCCATATTGGGAAGCTGAAAATTACGATGATATCGCTGCGTTACCAGTTTTTAATGACCCATTTATGGGTCAGCCGATCGAAAATATCCCTCCGATGAAGGACTTCTTCGACGTCGCTTACCCTGGCGGCATGATCATGGGTGGTTCCAGTCAAGATAAGATGAACGTCGCACCATTAGCGAATCTTCTTACCGCTCGTATGTTCCAAGTACCAGGCTCAATTGGCTTCGGTCAACAGATGCCTATCTTCGGCGGCACCGGTGAATCATCAGACTCACTCGATATTGAAATCATCTCAAACAATCTTGATGATCTTCAAAAAGTCGGGGCTGCAATGGAACAAGCGATCCGTACTGAATTCGGCGGCTTCACTCAAATCCAACCTGACCCAATGAACTACAAACAGCTCGGCCCTGAACTGCAAGTCAAAATTAATCGTGTTAGTGCTGCCGACATGGGTATTGCTGTACGTGATGTAGGTACTGCTGTTCAGTCTCTTGTAGATGGTGCAATCATCGGCGACTACCGTGTCGAAGGCGACTCCATTGACCTTGTTTTGATCCGTGATCCAAACATGCCTCTTAAACTCGATCAAATGGGAAGCATTCCGTTTGCCGTTCCTGATCGTACGACTAACTCAATGGACATCGTTCCACTCGCCTCACTTGTCGATATCAAACGTGCTCAGTCACCGCAAGAAATCAAGCGTATCGAACGTCGTCGTGCGATCAGCCTCAACGTTAAAATTCCAGCTGACACCGCGCTCGAAACTGCAATCGTTAAAGTTAACCAGATGCAGAAAGATGTCCTTGCACGCTTGCAAGCAACTGGCGAAATCAGCGACTACACCACAGTTCAGATCTCTGGTACTGCTGACAAGCTGACTTCCGTTCGTAACTCACTGCTCGGCGACTGGACTGGTTCATTCATGTCTATCGTTCTCAGTGTGATCTCAAGCCGTATGTTCCTCGCGCTGCTCGTGACATACCTTCTCATGGCCGCACTCTTCGAAAGCTTCATCTATCCTGCAGTGATTATGTTCACCGTGCCACTCGCAACTGTTGGTGGCTTCGCAGGCCTCGCTATTGTTCACGCTAACGATCCAACTCAACAACTTGACGTGCTCACAATGCTTGGCTTCGTCATCCTCATCGGTATCGTTGTTAACAATGCGATCCTCATCGTTCACCAGTCTCTCAACTTCATGAAAGGCATCGGTGAAAGTGAAGACGATAAGGTTGAACAACTCGATCCTCACAACGCGATTCGCGAATCAGTTCGCACACGTATGCGTCCGATTTTCATGACAACCGCAACCTCTGTCTTTGGCATGCTCCCACTTGTTATTGCTGGTGGTGCAGGTAGTGAACTCTACAAAGGCCTCGGCAGTGTCGTCGTCGGTGGTCTCGTCGTCGCGACCGTCTTTACACTCATCGTTGTCCCAGTCTTATTCAGTATTGTTATAGACCTCAAAGCAGCGTTCTATAACTTTATTGGCTGGCAAATGGCTGAAACCATGGACGCCGATGAGGCTAAGCACTTGTTAGAAGTGTAAATCATCTTTAAACAAAATTAATAAACGTAATTCTGCATATTTGATAAGTCGTTAGAAAATATGTTGAATACGGGTGATGCATCCTGTCGCAACAATATCGTTGCGACAGGTTTTTTTATCGCGCGTTCTCGCTCACAGTGCGAATAAAGAGGGATTTACGTACATAAAAACAAGGGAAAATAAGATGCTTGAATTTTCAGTAGTGGAGGAATAGCGCCGCCGATATAGGGAATGCAGACTTTCGTGGAATGTTTATGCAGGGTTACGCGTTTTATATACAGTGACAGCGTAAACGTGCTGCGGGTCAGATTCGTGACAACAATAACCTTAAGGTATCTCTTGTAATTTGAATGGCTTTTTTAACCCGACTCAGGGTTGACTTGCTCGAAAGCGGTTCAATAATTCAATGTGTTACCTGACAAAGATAGGAAGCGAAATATGCCTTATAACCAAGCTCAAATCAAGGCAAAAGATCAGCCTAGTAGTGGGAAGAAATTCTTCACTCTTGATGAGGCTAATAAGTCGCTCGGTTATGTCAGGCGCGTTGTCGACGATATTATGGGCGTTTATAGCCAAGTCGTTGCAATGAGACGCAAGCTCGAAGAACTTGGCGAAAGTCAGTTCAGTCTGAGCCCTGACAGTGAGTACGAACAACTCATGGACCGTCTAGGCGTGTTGGTCGATGAACTACACCAAATGGGTGCAGAGCTTAAAGACTTTGAAAAAGGTCTCGTCGATTTCCCCGCGATCCACAAAGATCGTGAAGTACTTCTTTGCTGGAAGCATGGTGAAGACACAATAGACCATTGGCACGAAGTCGATGCGGGCTTCTCCGGCAGACAACCAATCGACAAACTGAAATAACCCTTCGTTCATCGTTGCGGCCAGCGCCGCACCACCGTGTGTCACTCGACACACCGCTCGTAACAATTTTATTTGATCACATGTACAGCGGAGCTCACAAGCTCCGCTGTTTTTTTTATATATGGCACTGTATTTGATTAGACCGCTCATCCAGCACTTACATGTTCCTTGAGACTTTACTTTGAACATACAACCGCAAGATGGTTGTGATGATCTTATACCCAGCTTTGATCGAACCGCTTATCGAACCTGATATTTTCGATTTTCCCGCATGACGATCGCGATACGATACATCTATCTCTTGAATAGCATATTTACGTACCGCTGCTTTAAACTGCATCTCAACCGTCCAGCCCCACGTCTTGTCACGCATATTTAAACTGACAAGTTCCTCATAATGCATCGCTCTCATCGGACCAAGGTCCGTATATTTATGACCCGCAAACACAAGTAATAAAAAGCATGCAAGCTTGTTCCCGTATTTTTGTGTGATCGTTAATGATTTCGGATCAGCAAGCTTTGTACGTGACGCAACAACAAAATCCGCAAGACCTCTTTGAATCGGCGCAACAACATCAGGCAACGATGCTGGGTTATCCGATAAATCCGCATCCAAAAACGCAATCGCAAAAGGTTTCTCTTCCAGTTCTTCAATCTCACGTAATCCGCGCAAACATGCAGCCCCATAACCACGCGTTGTTTCTGATAATACTTCAAAACCTGATTCACGCGCATACTCCGCAGTGTGATCTGTTGACCCGTTATCAACCAGATATATATTGCGGAATAGATTTTTAGGTATAGCGTTCGCGAGTGGCAAGATGTTATCCTGCTCGTTAAAAGCCGGTATGATCAGATCGATGGCCTGTTTCGGATTGACGTAAGACATAAGCTCAGGGAAGAAATCGGGTTACTTGTACAGTTCGAACTGATAACTTTGAGTTGATCGGCAAACCGCCTGTGCAAAGGACAACTTCATCGACCTCGCTGATTATTTCACTGACTCGCCCATTTGAAAAGAGATAAATGAGCGAAAAGTCATCAATCCGCTACAGCGGCGTTTTACGTGGATTTCGGCATTCGCTGCTGCGTACTGTTAGATTCTGGACTGCAAGCCGTTTAAGAGTGTTCTGGAGCGGTTTGAGACGGTTTGAGGAGGCTAATTGTCTTGAAATCAGATCTGAAACGTGCAATTAGCGTGATTGTTGCAGCTTGAAAGTTGAAGAATAGGGATGTATCATCAGTTTATCCGGATAATCGGATGAATGGTTGGGGTGGCGTAATAAATCTCATGGTTCGTTTGGCGAGTAGAGTTGCTTGGCTGGCCGAATGGGATTTGGGTGGCCGATTATTTAGAGAGTGATGAAGGGGATTTCGGGGGAGATTAATTGGAGTGTGGGTTGGGTTGAGTGAACTGTAAGTTAAGGATTAACAAGAGGATCGGGAGTGCCGCATGCACGCTAAGGATATATTTGAGACATATAAAACAACGTTTTCGTTTGAATTCTTTCCGCCAAAAACGGAAGCAAGCGCGGAAGCATTGTTCAAGGCGGTCAAGGAGTTGGAAGAGTTGAAGCCGACGTTTGTGTCGGTGACTTATGGTGCGGGTGGAAGCACACGTGAGTTGACGCATGACCTTGTTTTGCGGATCAAGAAAGAGACGCAGGTGACGACGGTTCCGCACTTGACGTGCGTGTGTCACAGCGAAAAAGAGATTGATGATATTTTACAAAGGTATGCCAACGAAGGAGTTGAGAATATTCTTGCGTTGGGCGGCGATCCGCCGGTGAATCTGGAGGGTTATGATCGCAGTAAAGATGCGTTTCAGCATGCAGCGGATTTGGTGCGTTATATTCGCAAGTTTAATGAATCGGGGCAGCATCCGAATGGGAAGGGGTTTGGGATTGGTGTCGCTGGTTTTCCGGAAGGTCATCCAGGAACGCCTAACCGTCTATTAGAGATGGATTATCTGAAGGCGAAGGTGGATGAGGGCGCGGATTATATTTGTACGCAGCTGTTTTTTGAGAATCGTGATTTTTATGATTTCAGAGAGCGTTGTGAGTTAGCGGGTATCGAAGTGCCGATTATTGCGGGGATTATGCCTATTACAACGCAGGCGGGTATGAAGCGTATGGCTGAATTATCAGCGGGTTCAAGGTTCCCTGCATCACTACTTCGTGCGGTTGAACGTGCGGATGGTGACAAGGAAGCGGTGAAGCGTGTAGGGGTTCACTGGGCGACTGAGCAGTGTCGCGACTTGCTGGATAATCATGTGCGTGGATTGCATTTTTACACGTTGAACAAGTCGGATGCGACGAAGGAAATCTATCTGAATCTTGGCGCTCGTGACAGTGCAGCTTTGGGTGGACGATTCAAGTAATTTTGTATTTGATATAAAACGCTGATTTGCGCGCACGAAAAATATAATTTAGGTATTACTACCGACCCAACTTTGATGAGTTTGGGTCGGTTTTTGTTAGAAGATGCGCAGAAATAGATTGAAAACAGTTAGAAATGATAAGTTTTGAAGCGTGTTTGTGCGAGCAAATGCGTATTTGTGCGCGCGTGGAAAATGGCTGCATTTCGGCATGGTTTTTGCTGTGATCTATTGTTTGGATTGTTAAAAATTTTTCAGACATTTTGTTTTTTGTATGGATTGCTGACGGGGTTGGCTAATCAAAAGATAGACTGGTTTGCTTTATAAAAGATGTTCATGGCATTGGGAATATGTTGATTGGTATGTTGGTTAGTTGTGTGAAGAGGGTCCAGTGAAAACTGACACGGGAGACTCTCTATGGATGAACAATTGAAAGGTGAACGGATGTGTTGTCATGTAAGAGGGTTGGTGTCGTTGTTGGGCAGAGTATTTTTGGTCTTGATTTTTTTGATGAGTGCGGTGGGAAATAAGATCCCGAATTTTGAAGGGACTGCTGCGTACATGGCAAGTGAAGGCATGCCGATGCCGAAGGTTATGCTGGCGGGCGGTATTGTATTTTTGATTGTTGGTGGTTTGTCGGTGCTTCTGGGATTGGGAGCACGTGTTGGTGCGGTGATGTTGGGTGTGTTTCTGTTTTTAGCGACGTATTACTTCCATGACTTCTGGAATTTCGAGCCAGAGCAGCAAGAAATGCAGATGATTGCATTTATGAAGAACCTTGCGCTGTTTGGCGCGATGATGTTTATCTTTGCGAATGGTGCGGGAGCGTGGAGTGTGGATGGGTTATTGAAAAAGGTATTAGGTGGCAAAGGTAGTTGTAAGAAAGATAAAGAAGAGAGCAAGGCTGCGATTGATCTGTAGGGATAGTGCAGCGGATGAATAGATAACGGTAATGATTAGATGATGGGTGTCGTGTATGGCCCGAACGTGAGAGCGTTCGGGCTTTTTTGGGTAGAGTATTGCGTGGGTATCAGTTAAGATGTTGGTGTTGGGAAATTTGAGCAATGAGAAACCCAAGCATGAGCGTGCTTGGGTTTTTGCGTGAATGGTTTACGTAAACATGTGATGAGGTGATGTGTGCGAGGGGATTTGTATAATGGGGATCAATTCAGTAGTAGATGTGTCAGGGGTGATGCTTGAGAAAAGGAAGTGCGATGAAGCAGTTGAGTATTGTGTTTTGTTTGTTGGTTGGTTTGGTTTTTAGTAGTGGGGCTTGCTGGGGGAGTGAAGTGAAAGATGGTGGTGAGGCTGAGCAGTTGATCTATGACTTGATTAGTGAGGTGGTAGCGGGTCGCGAATGTACGGTGGAGGAAGCGGAGCGGATAGCGGATTATTGGTTGAGTCATTATGACAATGTTAAAGCGTTGAAGTGGGCGGATCACGCGATTGAGATGGGGAGTGTTGATGCGCTTGTCACGAAGGGAAGGGCTTTGATAAGTGGGGGTACTATTAAAAAGGATGAAGCGATGGGGAAGGCGTTGATTGATGAGGCGGTTAAGAAGGGGAGTGATGTTGGAATGGCTTTTAAAGGGGTGTTGTTGGCGAGGGGTGATGAGGGGAAGCGTAAGGTTGGCAAAGGTGTGAGCATGTTAAAGCGTGCGATCAGTATGGGGAATAAGGATGCGGCGCATGATTTGGGGATGTTGTATTTGATGGAGAAGTTGGGGAAGAATAATTATGCGAAATCGCTTCCGTATTTTAGGAAGGGTGTGAAGTTGGGTTCGTTGGATAGTATGCGTACGTTGGGTGAGCTGTATTCGAGTGATATGCCGGCGATCAAGAAGGATTATGCGAAATCGTATGAGTATTTTGAGCAGGCTGCGATGTTGGGTGATAGTGAATCGATGAAGCTTGTGGCGTGGATGAATCAGACGGGGATGGGTGTTAAAGCTGATCCTAAAAAGGCAGGAGAATGGAGTGATAAGCTGATTGCACTGTATCGCAAGAGGATGACTTTTGAGGATGGCGAGGCAGCGCATCAACTGTATTCATACTGTTTGAGAGAAGACATTGATCCTTCGAAGAAGTTAAGTGATGAAGAGGAAATTGAGTTGCTTAAAAAGGCAGGGGATTGGGGTTATTCAAGTGGGTATTCTTCGCTTGCATCAATTTATGAGAATGGATTTGGCGACGTTGAGAAAGATCTTGAGGAAGCGTTGAAGTGGTATGAGAAAGCTGCGGCGATGGGTAATGAGTTGGCGAAGGGTAGTGTGTATCAATTGAAGAAGCGGATCAAGAAGGGAAAATGATTTTGATATCAAAAGGAAAGCTCAGGTTTGTGGCCTGAGCTTTTTGATGGTTGGGTTGTGGGTCTAATGGTTAGTTAGATGGTTGTGGTTCTATTGGTTCGTAGAAGCGGACGTAGTCGATGATGTATTTTTGTGGGAGGATGGTATCGTCGATGGGGCCGCCCCATGAGCCGCCTAGTGCGAGGTTGATGAGGAGGTAGTGTGGTTTACGGAATGGGTTTTCGGGTCCTTTGCCTGCGGTATCGACGTAGAAGGTTTGGATGTGGGTGTCGTCGAAGTAGAACTCCATACGATCGGGGTAACGGTTCATGGCGTAGACGTGGAAGTCGTTGAATGGTGGGATTTTTGTGACGTTGATGTTGCCTGATTTGGAGCGGAATGCGTATTTGTTGTTGGGGTCATCGATGGGGTAGTGAACGGTTGCATGGATTTTGGAGGGATCTTTGCCGACGAATTCCATGATGTCGATTTCGCCGCATTTTGGCCATCCGAGTTGGGGACGATTGATTCCCATCATCCAGATGGCTGGCCATACGCCTTTACCTTGTGGTAGTTGTGCGCGGACTTCGACTCGGCCGTAGGTGTGATGGGCTTTGTGGAGGGTGATGAGTGAGGCGGAGGTGTATTGGGCGTGTTGTTGTTTGTGACGCCAATTGTCTGATTCGGGATTGTATTTGGCGTTGGGGTATTGTTCTTTGATGCCTGTGATGGTGAGGACGCCGTCGGAGACGAGGGCGTTTTGCTTGCGTGCTTTGGTGTAGTATTGTGGTTCGTTGTTGCGAATGAAGCCATGCTCGTAGTCCCACTTTTCAGAGTCGGGTAGGCCTGTGTAGTTGAATTCGTCGGACCAGACGAGCTTCCACTGCTTGTCTTGAGTAGGAGGGGTTTGCTGTTGTGCGGATAATGGGGCGGCGATGATGGATAATGCGAGTAGGCAGAGTGAGAGGTATTGCATGGGATGATCTCGCTTATGATGTAAAAGAATGTTCCATGTTTTGTACTGTAATGTGTCGTTAGGAGCAAGGGAGAATGGTGAGAGGATTGTGGGGAGGAGGTGATATGGTGAACGTTTGGTACGCTAGGTGGGTAAGTGGGATATAATTGGTGTTGGATATGAATGAAGCGATGGGCGATGGTGTTCGAAGGAATGATGAATGAGTGATATTGAATTGTTGAAGCGATTGGGGTGGAATAAGCATTTTGCTGATGAGGCAGAACGTTTGGGTTTTGATGTGGATGATATTGTGAGGGTGAGTGGTGTGAGGCGGAAAGGGTTTGTGGTGAGAAGGGGTGATGAGAGTTGGTGGGTGAAAGCGGCGGGAAGGTTGAAGCGTGAAAGGTTGTATCCGGTGGCGGGTGACTGGGTTGTGGTGAATAAGAAGAATGTGATAACGGATGTGTTGCCAAGACGGAATGCGCTGTCGCGTGGTGCGGCTGGTGTGAGTCGGAAGGAAGGGGGGCCTGCGGTTGAAGAACAGGTGATGGCTGCGAATCTGGATGCGGTGCTGATTGTGTGTGGATTGGATGGCGATTTTAATTTGAGAAGGATCGAGCGATATCAGACACTGATTTATAACTGTGAACTCAAGGCAGTGATTGTGCTGACGAAGGCGGACTTGCAGGCGAAACGCGATGAGATGGTGAAAGAAGTGATGGATGTGGCGGGGGGAGTGGATGTGCATGTTGTGGGGATGGATGATGAGGCTGGAGTTGAGGAGGTGCGCGGGCATATGAGGGATGGTGAGACGGTTACGATGATTGGGTCGTCGGGTGCTGGGAAATCGACGCTGATCAATCGTTTGTTGGGTGAGGAATTGCAGGTGACGGGTGCGGTGAGTGATGCGGTGGGTAAGGGCAAGCATACGACAACAAAAAGGGACCTGATTATGATGCCGAGTGGGGGGATGGTGATCGATAATCCGGGGATCAGGGAGGTGGCGTTCTGGGGTGATGAGGGAGGTGTGGATGCGACGTTTCCTGAGATTGATGAGGTTGCGGGGATGTGTAAATTTGGGGATTGCAGTCATACGCATGAGCCGGGGTGTGCGGTGAGAGCGGGGGTTGAGCGTGGGGAGATTAAAGAGGAGCGGCTGGAGAATTATTTGAAGATGCGAGGCGAGATGTCGCAATTGGCGGATCGTCAGGAGAAGGGGGCTGGGCGGTCTGAAAAAGAGCGATCGAAGGGGCTTTCGATGAGGATTAAGGAGATGCACAAGCGAAAAGGTGGGAAGCGGCACTGATTTTGGAGGGAGGAATGAGGGGTGTGGTGTGCGGAAAATTGGGTGGAAATGTTGCTGGTTTTAGAGGTGGGAAGTACGATATTGGGATACAGAATCCGTGTATGAACTCCACTATGCTGGCTGGCGTGTAGTGGAAGTCTAAAAAACTTGCTGGCCGACATGAAGTTGAATGAATTGACCTGCATCGATGAGAGGACGTGGGGGTAGGGGGTTTGCGCCTGAGGTGGGAGTGGATGAGGGGGAAGCTGAGCAGGTTTTGATATACACGGAGACGATGTAATGGCTGGAAGCATAGTTCCTTTGCCGGTGATGTTGGAAGACGAAGAGCGGAAACGTAACGAGAAGGTAGAGTTGCCGAAGTCGATCGTGGTTCGGTATGGGTTCCAAAAGAAAATCGCAGAGTTGGCATATGACGGTGCGACGCGTCCGGGTTGTGGCTCGAAGGTTGTGCTGCGTACGGATCGGGGTACTGAAGTTGGTACGCTGCTGACGACGACATGCCCGAATGCAGGGTGTGGCTCGTCGGTGAGTCGGCAGCAAATGCTGGACTATATTGAGAAGTCTGGTGGGAAGGAATTTCCGTTTACAAGCAAGGGGAAGGTGCTGCGGATCGCGACTGTTGAGGATCTGAATAAACAGTCAGAGATGGATGGTGGGAAGATCGAAGCGATGAAGCAGGCGAGGGGGTTCATTAGCGAGCTTGAGCTTGAGATGAAGCTGGTTGATGTGGAGTATATGCTGGGTGGTGAGCGGGTGATTTTTTACTATGTGGCTGAGGACTGGGTGGATTTCCGTGAGCTGGTGAAGAAGCTGGCGGGGGCGATGCAGACGCGTATTGAGATGTGTCAGGTGAACTCTCGTGAAGAGGCGCGGCTGGTTGCGGATTATGAGAAGTGTGGACAGCATTGTTGTTGTAAGCAGTTTTTGAAGGTGTTGAAGCCGGTGTCGATGCGGGCGGCGAAAGTGCAGAAGGCGACATTGGACCCGCAGAAGATTTCGGGTCGTTGTGGGCGGCTGATGTGTTGTCTGAGATATGAGGACAAGACTTATAGTGAGTTGAAGAAGAATCTGCCGGCGAGGAAGAGTCTGGTGGAGACTGAAGATGGTGTGGGTGTGGTTTGGGATACACAGATCTTGACGCAGTTGGCGTTGGTGAAGATCGGGATTAATCCGCCGACGGCATATCCGGTTGAGCAGTGTCGTGTGCTGGATAAAGATGAGGCGAAGAAGTGGCGTGAGGAAGAGAAGGAACGGGAGGAGATGAAGTGGAAGGAACACGCGAAGGCTGCGGACAGAAAGAAGAGTCGGCGGTTCGATGATAAGAAGGATGATGGTAAAGGTGGGCGATCACGTGATGGTGAGCGAAGGAGCGGCAGACGCAGTGGAGCAAGTGGTGGTAAGGGAGGCGAGTCGCGGACGAGGAGAAGCCGTGATGAGAATAAGGGAGGGAAAGGAGAGAGGAGTAGTTCGACACGGCGAGATCGACGTGATCGGACAGAGCGCAGTGGGGGTAAGCGTAATGAGGATAAAAAAGTATCGAACGGGTACTCTAATAATAAGATAGAAGATGGTGGACAGGGAGAAGGTGAAGGAACGAAGCCTAAACGTCGCAGAACGAGAAGGCGTCGTAAGCCAGGTGGAGAAGGCGGAGGAACTCAGGGTGGCGGCGGTGAGAGATCACGTCGGCCACGCAATGAAGGTGGTGATGGGAACAGGGATGGTGGTGAGAGGAAACGTCGTCCGCCACGTGGTGGAAGAAGGCGGCGAGGTGGAAATGATGGTGGTGGAGATAATAAGGGCGGTGACAATAGAGATGGTGGAAATCGAGGCGGCGATCAAGGGGGTGATAAAGGTGGTGGTGGAGGTGGCGGGGAATAATTGAATGATGAGAAAAGAAAAACACCCGAGCGTTTGTGCTTGGGTGTTTTTTTGTTTGAATTATTGAGGGGTGATGTGAGTCTAATTGATTGTTAGGCAGTGCGGCGACGGCGGAGCATGAATGGTAATGTTGTGAGCGCGAGTAGTGATGCGGTGGTGGGTTCGGGTACTTCGACGAAGGTTGCGTAGATACATGCAGCGGATTGTGTGTGTGAGTTGGTTGTGATGTTATCAACTGTGAGGTCGAGGCGGTCGGCGTCGAAGTATGAGATCACCTGATTGTCTGGTGTGCTATCGTATGGGACGACGATTTCGTCGGAGGGGATGAAGTTACTGGAGGGTGAATGCCACACGTTGTTGGTTTGGTGGGTGTCACCTAGCAGGTCCATGATTTTTTGTACGGCGGTCTGTGCGCCGACGGGGTCATGCCAAAAGGTTGGGGTGTTGCCTGTGACGAAGTTGAAGTTTTCGTCTGGGTGCCAAGTTTGTGTGAATTGAGAGATAATGATGGAAGCGTTGTAGGTTTTGCCGTTGACTTCAAGGTTGTTGATGTATGAGACGAGCCCGCCTTGGAAGATGAGTTCGGCTGCGTTTGTTGTGGATGTCGCGATTGAAGTTAGGGCGATCAGTGCACAGGTAAGAAGGGTTTTCTGAAATTTCATTATCTTTTTCCTCGTTTGGTATGGGTGATTCGTGTGATGTAAATTTGCGTGAACAGAAAACCAAATGCATTGAAGTATGCATAAGGCGCACTGATAACTTGTGAGTATTGTTGTTAGACAATACAAAGTATGGATTTAATTTTGAGCATTTGAACTACACGTGTTGAAGTGGTCTATCTCCTCGTACCAAGTCATTGGTGCAGTTTGTTTTTGCTATGTTGCTCAATAGTTTTGAGCGAGTACCAGAAGTTAAACCAATGTATCAGGGCATGCAATAAGGAGAAACCGCACGCTGAGCGTGTTGGTGTTAAGTGAGGAAAGATAGTGGGAATGTAGGTGTTGTTGAAGCGGATTATTGCTGCGGATGTGGTGGGAGAAGTTCATCGCTGAGTTTGTCGGATGATTTGTTTTGGCTTTGGAGGTGTGGGAATTGAGGGAGTTTGTCGTTGAGTTGATAGCGTGGGTTTGTCGTGTTGTATGGTGTGGGGTTCAGGGTTGGGTGTGGGTTAGCTGAGTTGTGTGAGGTTGTGTTTGCACGACTCCGGTTGGGGAGTTGTGGGAGGTTTTGGTTGACTAGGTATTTAGGTTGTGCGGGGAGGTTGATTGGGAGGTCGGGGTTGGTGACGTTGATGACGAGGACGAGTTGGGAAGGGATTTTTGCGTAGTTTGAGGCAAAGAGTGCACGGCCTGGGTGTGGGGGTAGGAATGGGATGCGAGCTTCTGGTGGAAGTTCATCGAGTGAGTCGATTGGGCCGAGCTCAATTTCGTCGATTGATTGTGGGAGGTTTGGATCTTGGGTTGGATCGTAGGTTGATTCTATGCCGGCGGCTTTAGCGGCTTGGTCAGCATTTGCTTTTGCGGTTTGATGTTTCGCGAGCAGGATTTGCTGCTTGCGTTGTCGTTGCAGTTGTTTGGCGAAGTGCTGTGCGTATTGAATTTCCTGAGTCCATGGCCAATAAAGACCGACGATGAGGAAGTGAGTTTCGGGTACGTGGACTGTGAGTGCGAGGTCGGAGTAGATGGTGCCATGAAGGTTTGATTCGAGTGTTGTGGGGAGTGCGAGGGTTGAGGAGTTGAGTTGGTTGTCGGTGTAGAAGGTTGGGGATTGTTGCGCATCATACATGCGACGTATTGAGGCAATTTGATCTTCGAGTGCAGTTTTGGGGAGGTAGTGATGGGGTGTGAGTTTGAGTGAGGTTTTGTTGTTTTGGTTGACGAGTTGAGCGAGGAGTTGGAGTTTGCCGTTGTTGAGGGTTTGGATGTTTGCGGTGTATGGTGGGGTGGTGAGGTCGAGGGTGATATCGTCGCCGAGGGGTGGTGAGGTGCGGATTGGGGTTGGGTATGAGGTTGCTGCAAACTCTTTGCTGTCGGCGTTGAGCGTTTCGGGGAGGGTGTCGAGGAATTGTGTGATTTTGGATTTTTGGATGAGCCCGATGCGGAGGCCGTTGTTGTGCCACATTGCGCGGGTGATGGGTGGGATCGCGTTTTCATCAACAAGTGACCATGCGCTGTCGAGTGGACGAGCGTACGGTAGTGTGATGCGATTGACTTGAGCGAATTGAACGAGATCGGGTTCAGGTGTGAAGATCTGAGGGAGGTCGTCGTAGTTTGGTTTGCTGCGGATGTTCTGGAATGAAGGGAGGATGGAGCCGTTTTTTGATTTGTAGACGGTTGATGGGGGAGGGGAAGAAGAACATGCGGTGAGAGCGGTGATAAGGAGGGTGAGGCTGAGCAGACGCAGGATAGTCGCGTTCGAAGCTGGGAGGCCAAGATGAGTGAAGAGCCTATTGATGGTCATGATGCAAATGCTCAGGTGCTAGCCGGTTTTGTAAGAATGTCACACGCTATCGGGCAACTTGCTCTAGTATTCTGTTTATACGTTCGATAGCAACTTTGAGGTTCGATATTGCATAAATCGTGTTGGTGTGGGGTGGGTTTGTGGGGAATGTGGGAATGGGTGGCTATGGTTGAGTGGTTGGGAGGGAGGAGGAGGGGGGAAGAAGTATTGCGTGAGTGGGAGGGAAGCCATAAGTTGGTAGACGTGACAGGTGCGACAAAGGATTGAATGAATGGGAAAAATGTTGATGAAAATGGATTTTGGGAAGCGTGATCGGGTGATGAAAGCTGCGATTGGGTTGATGGTCATGTTGATGATGATGAGCGTGTGGGCGGTGGATGTGCGCGGGGCGGTGAGTGAAGAGCAGAATAAGTTGGGGTTGAAGGTTGAAGTGTTTGGTGAGATGGGGGTGGTGAGGGATGGACGAGTGGTGGTGTTGTATGACAAAACGCTTGAAAGAGAGAAGGGGAAGATCGAAGCGTTCGCGAGTGAGCTTGCGGAAGCCGATGCTGAGGGGAGAAAACAAACGGGGGAACTGAAACGAGATTTTATAAAGATTGCAGGGCTGGTGGATGAGATGGTTGGGGGGAATGGTGCTGAGCAGATGGCTGCGAGACAGAGTGGGCAGTTTTTTCAACGGCTGCTGGGTGGGAATGCGCTGATACAAATGGCAGAGGGTGATGTGGTGATCGGGCTGGTGGATCGTGCGAACGTGTTTGGGTATGTGAAAGATGGTGGGAAGGTGCAGGGGATTACGATTGATGAGAAAACGGGGGGCGGGAAGGTGGAGATGGCTTTTGGGAGTGGGGTGAGAGGTGGGCAACAGGTAGGTAATGGGAAGTTGGAATGGGTGATGCCTGTGGAGGGTGATGATGAGGATGGATTGGATGAAAGGTTGGCGGGGCTTAAGCAGATTTTGATTGGGCAGATTGAAGGTGACGAGGTGTCGCTGCGCGGTGTGGCAGTGCATGAAATGGCGGAGTATGCGATTATTTTACGGATGGGTTTTCAGGACCGGTTTGTGAGGTGGTTTACGGATGGTGCAGCGAATGTGATCAGCGCGAAGGTGCTTGAAGAGGTTTATGGGAAGGATGAGGCTGATGCGTTTATGGCGGGGTTAGGGTTGGAGAAGTATGAGGTTTTGAAGGGGGATGTGGATTTGCTGCGATGGGAGAGTAAGACGTATGAGGTGGAGAGTGATTTGAGGAAGATGAAGGAGTTGAGTGCGGCGAGGTATGCGTATGCGACGAAGGAAGTGGAAGGGCTGTTTGAGAAGGGAGGAGATGAGGTGGTGAAGGGGATTATTGATCAAGCGAAAGCGATGGGGCAACGAGGATTGGTGACGAATAAGAATTTGATGGCGGCAGTGAGGGATGTTGATCCTGAGATTGAAGAAAAGATGGTTGTGTATCAGAAGTATGGGAAGACGCAACAGGATGCGGTGATGGGGTATTACAAAGAGTTGGCAGAGGCGAAGAAAGAGGGACGGGCGGAGGATGCTGTGTTTGCGCTGAATCGGATGCGTGAACAGCGAGATGGTTACTCGGCGAGGGATTATGCACTGCTCGCGAGGTTGATGAAGGAGGCTGGTGATGAGAAGAATGCGAAGAATGTGCTGCCAAGGATGGTGGCGCTGATGGGTAAGCTGAATCAGCAGGATGCGGTTACTGGGTTTGCTAAAGAGCAGTTACGTTTTGATGTTGAGGAGGGTGATATTGAGCGTGGGTATGGGATTGCGGAGTTGGTGCTGCGTGAGGAGCCTGCGAATGGGGATGCGCTGCTGGTGAGGATGCAAAGGCAGTTAAAGATGGGGAAACTGGTGCAAGCGAGGTTGACGGCGCGGCAGTTATTGGCTGTAAGTGGTGGGGAAAGTGAGAAGGGTAAGCTTGCACAGCGTGTGATTGAAGAGGTGAATGAAAAGGTGGGGTTGGTTGGTGTGGAGTGATGTGAAAAGGGGTAGGGATGGGTGAAATGACATGAAAAAACCCTGACCTACTTTCGGAGCTGGTCAGGGTTTTATTTTTAACCTTGTCACGTTTGGAAAACAGAGTTTTCCGAAGTTTGATCAAAACTGTTGTGCAGTTTTGATCGGTAGGTACAACACAGGTGATTGGTAAACCGAAGGAGGGGTCTTAGCTGACCATTTCCTTGAGGTTCTTGAGTGGGCGAATCTTAACCTGCTTGGAAGCTGGTTTCGCTTTGAACATCATTTCTTCGCCAGTGAATGGGTTGGTACCCTTACGAGCCTTGGTGGCTGGTTTTTTCTTGACGATCATCTTAGCCATGCCTGGGATGGTGAATGTGCCGTGCTTCTTGAGGTTAGCACCGACGAGACCCTGCATGCATTCGAAGACGTTAGCGACTTCCTTTTTGGAAAGATCGGTTGCGTCAGCGATAGTTGCGAAGAGTTCGCTCTTTGTTGGTGGCTTAGCGCCAGCGCGGACTGTAGCCTTCTTAGCGACTTTCTTCTTAGTTACTTTCTTAGCAACTTTCTTCTTAGTTACTTTTTTCTTTGCAGCTTTCTTTTTGGTTGCTTTCTTTTTAGCCATGGTGCTCTCCTTGCGGTGATTTATGGTTGTTTGTTTGCATCCGTGACAAGGTATGCATTCAAAAACACTGTAAACATAGTGTTATTTGGATGTTTTATCGCAATTTTGCATAGTTTGTCTATAGTTTTCAACGGGGTTTTTTCAATAAAAGTGATTATTTTTACTGTTTTTACAGTGTTTTTTGCGTTTAGAGGGTGTGAGGGCGTGTTTTGGGGTTATTTTTTGCCTAAAAAAATAGGGGTTTCAGGTCCCGCGATTGGGAAAATGCTATGAATATAGGGGTGAAATGGCTCCGATTGTGGATATCTATGGTGTTTTGGAAAATGTGTGATGCGCAAATGTGATGGTTTTTAGTTGAAGATGGAAGTTGCGAGTGCAGTTGAGTGTGTCGTCTTGTGATGGTTGATTGTGATGCGATGCAGATGTGGAGGCGTGATGAGTGTGAGTTGATGTGAAAAGGATGGGGTGGGTTGATGTGGAATTGAGCGGCTGAGATGAGGGTGCTGTCGATGTGAAAGAGGTTGCCAAATTGGCAGGGAGCGAGAGAGGGGTTGGAGGCATGGCAGGTAAATGGGCAAATCACGTGAAGGAAAATTGGCTTTTTGAGACTGTGAGGGCGGTTTTAGAGGTTGGCATGAGTTGGCATCGGGTTTGCAATATAGAAGAGGGAAGCCCAGAGGCGATGTGAGAGCATGGCTTACTGAAATGGGTGAAAGGCTGGGGGATGGGGGAATGTGTGAGTAGCTGATGTGTAAGATTCCGGTGGAATGCGGCTACTCAGAGTATTAAGAACAACAAGCTGAAAAGCAGAATTTTAAGAGGAATGCATCATGGCAAAGACGATTGGTATTGACCTTGGTACAACGAACTCAGTTGTTGCGGTCATGGAAGGTGGCTCGCCAAAGGTATTGATTAACAGTAGTGGTAATAGAACGACACCATCGATTGTGGCGTTTACAGATAAGGGTGAGCGTTTGGTTGGACAGCCTGCGAAACACCAGCAGGTGACGAATCCGACGAACACCGTTTTCTCAGTGAAACGCTTCATGGGTCGCCGTCATAGCGAAGTCCATAGTGAAGAGAAGATTGTCCCATACGGCATCACTGGTGATGAAGGTGAACTGGTGAAGGTCAAAGTTGGTGACAAGGAGTACACGCCTCAGGAAATCAGTGCGATGATCTTGGGCAATCTTAAGAAGACTGCTGAAGATTATTTGGGCGAGAACGTGGACAATGCAGTGATTACAGTGCCTGCGTACTTCAATGACTCACAGCGTCAGGCAACGAAGGAAGCTGGTGAAATTGCTGGCTTGAAGGTTGACCGTATTATCAACGAGCCAACGGCTGCTGCATTGGCGTATGGTCTGGATAAGAAAGAAAACGAAAAGGTTGTCGTGTTTGACCTTGGTGGCGGTACGTTTGACGTATCGATCCTTGAAGTTGGTGATGGCGTTGTTGAAGTTCTCTCAACCAATGGTGACACGCACCTTGGTGGTGACGACTGGGACCAGTGCCTGATCGATTATCTGGCTGATGAATTCAAGAAGCAGGAAGGTATTGACCTTCGAAGCGATGCGATGGCGTTGCAGCGTTTGAAGGAAGCAGCAGAGAAGGCGAAGTGTGAGCTTTCGACGATGCAGGAAACAACGGTTAACTTGCCGTTTATTACTGCGACGAACGAAGGTCCGAAGCACTTGCAGATTACATTGACTCGTTCGAAATTCGAACAGGTTGCGGCTTCTTTGTTTGATCGTATCAAAGAGCCTGTTAACAAGGCGCTTGCGGATGCGAAATTGAGTCCAAACGAGATCAATGAGGTTGTACTTGTTGGTGGTTCAACACGTATTCCTAAGGTTGAAGAGATCGCAAAGGGTATCTTCGGCAAGGAACCTAACAAGACGGTTAACCCGGATGAAGTTGTCGCACTTGGTGCTGCGATTCAGGGCGGCGTGCTGCAGGGCGAAGTGAAAGACGTGTTGTTGCTGGACGTTACACCGCTGACTTTGGGTATTGAAACCATGGGTAGCGTGATGACGCCATTGATTCCACGTAATACGACAATTCCTACAAGTAAGAAGGAAGTGTTCTCAACGGCGGCTGACAATCAGACTGAAGTGACGATTCATGTGCTTCAGGGTGAGCGTGAATTTGCTGCGGATAATAGAACGCTTGGTCGCTTTAATTTGGCAGGTATTGCTCCGGCTCCACGTGGCATGCCTCAGATTGAAGTTGAGTTCTCACTGGATGCGAACGGTATCTTGAACGTTGCTGCAACGGATAAGGGTACTGGCAAGAGCCAGAATATTGAGATTACTGGTTCATCAGGATTGTCTGAAGATGAAGTCAGCAAGATGAAGGCAGATGCTGAATCACATGCTGCGGATGACAAGAAGAAACGTGAGCTAGTTGATACTCGTAATCAGGCTGACTCAGTTGTGTTCCAGATGAAGAAGCAGCTTGAAGAACATGGCGATAAGGTTGATGCAGCGGTGCGTGGTAAGATTGAATCATCGATCTCTAACCTTGAAGATAAGGTGAAGGGTGAAGATGTTGAAGCGATCAAGGCTGCGATGGAAGAGCTGAACAAGGAAGCACAGGAACTTGGTAAGGCGATTTACGAAGCTTCTGCTGCTCAAGGTCAGCAGGCTGCAGACGGTGCTGCTCCGGGTGGTGACGCTGGTGCTGCTGGTGCTGCTGATAAGGGTGATGATGATGTGATCGATGCTGAATATGAAGTTAAAGAGTAGTTTTCAGGTGATAGATTGCATTTGTATATAATGCCTACGATGACCCGCAAGTGAGAGCTTGCGGGTTTTTCTTTGGTTATGTGGAGGTCAGATGATGGGGCAGGGGGACGATGAATGTTGTAGAGCGGTGGTTGCGCGGTTGTTGAGGTGTTTGTGAATGAAGAGCCTAGAGATTTAGGTGACAGCGAATCACTGATTCGTCGTGAAGATTCTCAAGCAATACGTGAGTTGTTTGATGGAATCCATCCTGCGCAGGTTGCTGATGAGTTATCGTTGTTGGATGAGCCTGATATCTGGTATGCGCTGCGTGTGATGGGTGTGCAGCAGGCAGCGGATGTTTTTCAGTACTTCGATAAAGATTTGCAAGTGAGTTTAGCGAGTGGTAAGCATCGCCAGATAATGGCGAGGATGCTGGAGGAGATGGACCATGATGATCGGGCGGATTTGGTAGGTGAGTTGGATGAGGATGTGAAGAATCGACTGTTGCCTTTGGTTGCGCGTGCGGATCGTGAAGATATTCGGCGATTGGCAAGTTATGAGGAAGGAACGACCGGTGCGATCATGAGTAGTGATTATGCATCGGCGAGGCCTGAGTGGACGGTGAAAGAAACGATAAATGATCTGCGATTACGTGCGCCTGATCGTGAAACGATTTATTATGTTTATGTTATTGATAGCAAGCGTAAGCTGGTAGGGTTTGTAGAGTTGAAGGATTTAATTCGTGCGAATCCACGGCAGCTTGTTGAAGAGGTCATGAAAAGTGAGGTTATTCAAGTTTATGTTGATACCGATCAAGAAGAAACAGCGAAGTTGATTGAAAAATATGATGTAATTGCGTTGCCTGTGGTTGATGCTAATCATGAGTTAGTTGGTATTGTGACATATGATGATGCGATTGAGGTTATTCGTCAGGAACAGACTGAAGATATTGAAAAATTGATGGCGATTGGAGGTGGACATGAAGCAGGAACCTATTTGAAAACAAATGCAGTGCGTCATTTTAATAAACGTGTGTATTGGATTGTTGGACTTGCAGCGTTGGAGTTGGTAAGTGGATTGGTGATACATAGTTTTGAAGATGCTTTGAAGACATTGGTGATTTTAGCGTTGTATATGCCGATGATTACAGACACTGGTGGGAATACGGGGAGTCAGAGTGCAACAGTTGTGATACGCGCGCTTGCGTTAGGGGAGATAAAGCCGAATGTAATGAGTGTTTTGAAGGTGTTGAAGAAAGAATTGATCGTTGCGGGGATGATGGCGGTGGTATTGATGGTATTGAGTTTTGGTAAGGTTTGGTTTTTGTCATATAAGGCGATATTGCCGGGCGAATTTACTTTGTTTGGAGTTGGTTCTGTGATTGCGCTCGCGTTGGGGATACAAGTGTTAAGTTCTACTTTGATAGGAGCGCTTTTGCCGATGATCGCGGCGCGGGGGAAGTTAGACCCAGCAGTCGTGGCGAGCCCAGCTCTGACGACAATGGTTGATATCACAGGGTTGTTGATATATTTTTGGACAGCACGTTTATTGTTGGGTGTTTGATTGCTTATTGCGATGCTAGGAATGCAACTAATTCTTGCTCAGTAGGAAGAGATGTTTGTGCACCAAATTTTGTACATGTAAGCGCTCCAGCACCCATTGCAGTTTGGATGGCTTGATGTGCATTGTTGTGTTTGGCTAATTCGTTTGCTAAGCAGCCTGTGAATGCGTCGCCAGCGGCTGTGGTATCAACTGGATTTATCTTGTAGGCAGGGAAATGGGTCGCTTCGGCTTCTGTTACTAGTAACGCGCCATTACTAGACATTTTTGCGATGACGGTTTTAGCTCCCAAAGTAAGGAGTTTTTTAGCAGCGATGGTAGTTTCTTCGATTGTGGTCGTCATGTGGCCTGTTAATAAAGAGAGTTCAGTTTCATTGGGTGAGATGATGTCGCAATACTGATAGAGTTCATCGGGTAATTTTTCATAAGCTGGGGCAGGATCGAGAATGACAAGTGTGTTATTTGCTTTAGCACGCTTTGCTGCCTCGATGTTGATTGCAAGTGGTGTTTCTAATTGAAGCATCAATATGTCAGCCCAAGCGAAAGGTTTATCGGATTGAGGTAACTGCATTTTGGCGTTGGCGCCTTGCCCAACCATGATTGAATTTTGCGCAGTTAATTTATTGACGGTTATGATTGCCGTCCCAGAGCCGCATTGTAGTGTTTGAAGATACTGACAATTGATGTTGTTACGTTCTAGGCTATTTCGTAAATCATTGCCGAATGCATCGTCACCTACTGCCCCAATGAAATGAACATCAGCGCTTAGTTTTGCAGCGGCAACTGCAGCGTTCGCTCCTTTGCCGCCAGGGACGAGTTGTACGTCATCAACAAGAATGGTCTGGCCAGGTTCTGCGAGTTTGTTTGTCGAAGTTACAACATCCATGTTTATGCTGCCAATGACAAGAATTTTAGACATGGGTTGAGCCTTTCGACGTATGTGATAGTTGTTTAGTTAAGAAGTTAGTGATGGATGATATCAAAAATAGTGATGGCTTTCATATAAATAAGGCCACCTATGTTATAGATGGCCTTATTGAATATATGTGCTAGTATTATTTGTAATGTACGAGTTTATCTTTTACTTAAAACATCATTTTCATATATTTTGATCTCAGTGAGCCAATTGTCTCGAGCTGGTACATTATTTTTCAGGCAATAATAATCCCAGACAGCACCAAACGGTAATGTTTTGTTTTCTTCGAGTAATGCTAAACGGCTTGTTAAATCGCTTTGCTTTTCTAACTCAATTAAATTTTTTGTAGGCTCTAAATGAGCAGCTAGTAGTGCTTTAATCATGTTGCGTGTGCCGATAGTCCATGCTGCGATTCGATTTATGCTAGCATCAAAAAAATCAAGGCCTATGTGTGTACGTTTGGTGAAATCGTTACGTACAAGTTCTTGCGCGATAGCATAAATCTCATCGTTTAAAGTTACGACGTGATCACTGTCCCAGCGAACGCCGCGACTAACGTGAAGGAGCATTTCAGGTAGGTAGTTGAATAACGCGCTGATTTTTTCAGAGATCATTTCGGTCGGATGATAGTGGCCTGCATCCAAGCAATAAAGTATGCCACGGCTAACAGCGTATCCCATGTAGAATTCATGTGAACCAACTACGTAACTTTCTGAGCCAATGCCAAAAAGTTTGCTTTCAACGGCATCTAGGTTGAAGGCAGGATTAATTTTCTTTTCGAGGATTCTGTCTAATGAATCCATTAAGCGTTGTCGTGGAGAAAAACGATCGATTGGAGTGTCTTTGTAGCCATCAGGAATCCATATGTTGGTAACGCATGGACTGCCGGTGGCTTGACCCATTGCTGCACCTACTTCGCGTGATGCGATACAGTGCTCAATCCAGAAGTTACGTATACCTGAATCATTACTAGCGAGCGTGAAACCGGAATCAGAATTGGGATGTGCAAAACAAGTTGGATTGAAATCCAAACCGATGTTTTGATCTTTCGCCCAGTCTATCCAACGGCTGTAATGCTCAGGAGTGATTTCATTACGATCAATTTTTTGGCCGTTGGTTTCCATATAGCAGGCGTGAAGGTTGAGTCTGTGTTTACCTGGTAGTAAAGAATAGACTTTTTCTAAATCTTTACGCAGTTCATCTGGTGTCCTAGCTTTGCCAGGATAATTACCTGTAACTGCGATGCCGCCGCTAAGTTTTTGATCATCCGATTCAAAACCTCCAACATCATCACCTTGCCAGCAATGTAAGGAGATTGGGATTTCGACGGTCTTAGTCATGGCTTCGTCAGTGTCGACGTCAATTTCAGAAAATCTCGCTTTGGCTAGTGCGTATGCCTGTTCGATTGATTGATTGTGTTGATTTGACATTAGAATCACCTGAATAATTGGAAGTTCATTGCAATCTCAGTATTTTACTAATTATCGCTTGCAGTGTGTGAATAAATATTTATTAAAATACGACATATAGATATGGTTGGTGTTGTTGTTTATAGCGGATAAATTAGTATAAAATTTGATAAAACTATTTAATAGAATAGATAGTGTGTTGTAATATATACAAAATGCGACAGGATAATTATGGGAGGCTATGAATGTCCAGTACTTATGGTTATCTGCCAATATCTGATGAAGTAATGCAACATCCGATCTATATCACAGGTGTAGGTATGGCGGATGTAAAACCCAGAGAGCAGTACCCGCAGCGACGGCACCCATCTTTGTATCAGTTTAGTTGGGAGCAAGGTAGAATTTTGCCAGAGTATCAGTTGCTGTACATT
This sequence comes from Planctomycetota bacterium, assembly GCA_016350165.1. GTDB lineage: Bacteria > Planctomycetota > Phycisphaerae > Phycisphaerales > Phycisphaeraceae > Poriferisphaera. The sequence goes on from CP066225.1 coordinate 4,137,421, forward strand.
AAAAGTGGGGCAGGGATTTTTGAATCAGAGAAAACAGGTGTTATTCGAGTTGGTGCAGGGACGATCGTTGTTTTATTTCCTAGTGTATGGCATCGTTATAAGCCTGATGCGAAAACTGGTTGGGTAGAAAATTGGATTTCAATGAATGGTCGGCTAATCCATCAGATGGAAGATGTTGGAATGATTAGGGAAAATGATCCAGTTGTGCAAATAGAGAGAGTTGATCGAATCGCAAATATATATTCATTGCTAATTAAGGAAATTGAGAACATCTCAGAGGAATATTCTATCGAAATGTTTTCTGTGGCGATGCAATTGCTTGGATATATTAGTGAAGAGTTAAATACTGATTCAAAGGCAAGGGTATATAAGGAAGAAATACCTAATAGGACAGATAATGATATTCATGTTCGATCAGCGACGCGATACATTTGGAATCATAGTCATCATCAAATATCTGTAGAGGATGTAGCCGATCAATTGCCTATCTCTAGGCGAACATTAGAAAGACACTTTAAAGAGTACACAGGTTATAGCATTCATGACGAATTGAAAAAATGCCGATTGTCGAGAGCATTGAGATTACTCAGGGAAACAAATATGCCAATAAAACAGATTGCATATATTGTTGGTTTCAGTAATCTCGTGCACATGGATAGGGCATTTAAATTGTCATATGGGGTTACGCCAAGTGATTATCGTAAACAAGCTCTATTGGGTAATAAAGTGGATTGCTGTGTTTTACGCAAGGGGTAAATGTGCAATCTTGCGTCTCTGTAATACGGGAGGTTATAATAGAGTCGTTAAGTAGCGGGTGTAGCTCAGTTGGTAGAGCGTCAGCTTCCCAAGCTGAATGTCGAGAGTTCGAGCCTCTTCACCCGCTTTTATAAACAAATAAAATATGAAGGGTTAGAGCAGACAGCTCTAACCCTTTGTTAGTTTTGAGGTAAGTAAATGGGGCAGTTTTGAGATAATCGATGAGGAATGTTTTGGCTGATATATCGTGGACATATCCGTCTTAACGCAAATATAACGTATCTATTCAGTCGTTAATGTTCAAAATTAATCATCGGTATTCTTTATTTCTGAGTAGTTGACGGTGGTGGTACTTGAATACCACGAGTTTCTAATTCATGCTTGAGTTCATTCGCGTCTTGCTCAAAACCTGCCTGCTCATAAATCTTTAGCAAGTTTACCCTCCATAGAGGGTTGTTTGGATCTAAAGCTATTGCGCGTTTTTGTGTTTCTATTGCTTTATTGTAATTTTTGTTGGCAGATTGAACTGTTGCAAGAGTATCCAAAAAGCTTGGATTTGATGGTGAAGCGTTTACGGCCTGTTCGGCGAGCGTTGCGGCTTCTTTGTTTGCTTGAGATTGTTGAATAAGAATGAATGCCAGGTTGTTTTTAGCAGCTGCAAAATCTGGATTAAGTTTGATTGCTTCTCTGTAGCTGCTTGAGGCATCTGCAAGGTTGCCATTGGTTTCTTTAATGACTCCTCTGACGAACCATGCAGAAGCTGGTGCGTTGTCATAGGTCACGATATTATCGATTAAGCTAGATGCTTGTTCTTTTATTTCGTTGATATCGAATTTACTACCAATATCCCAAAGTGATTCAGCAAGAACAGATCTTTGCTCCAGTTCTGCTGGGGGTATTTGTTGGGAAATATTATCTACCCATGCAACAATCGCTTTTGGATTTTTCGTAGCAAGTGTTGCGTTACGAAGGGCATCTATTCGCCAATTTGGATTGATTTGGAAAAGAGGTGTGTAGAGATCTATTGCTTGAGTAATTCGATTATCTAAAGATAAAGCACGTCCGTACAAGGAAATAATCTGTGGAAACTCATTGGGTTGTGCTTTAGCCTGTTCAATATAAGGATTGAGAGTACGGATCGCGTTATACGGTTGATTGATTTGCAACTGTGCTGCAGCTATTCGTAGGCTGGCTAATAACGAGGCTTCAGGGTTACGAGCTTTCCATTGGTTGGCGCTGATGATAGCGTCGTTCCACTCACCTAAGGCCATGTGTGCGTCAGTTGAGATTCTTACAGCAGTAGGGCTTTGTGGGAAATTCACTGCTGTTCGATCTGCTACTTCTAGAGCATTCTCATAACTGCCTGTAACGAGATATAACTCAGAAAGAAGATTTTGAACAGTAATTACTGTTGTATGTTTATCTGCGATTGGTCGAATAAGCTCAGCAAAATCGCTTGCTTTCATTTCCTTTGTATCTGCTATCGATAACTCAGAAAGCACTTTATCTGATACTTCACGACTTTCAGCTGAACCTAGCAAGCCAAGAATGATTGGCTTATAAAGTGGTTGATTTGAGAATTTCTTAATAGCATTTTCATGTGTGATGATTGCTTGAAGAGCAACTTGTTTATTAATATTGGCTAACCCTTTTTGAGCAGCAGCAATTGCATCATCAGTATCGTTATTTGCCAAATATCTTGCAATTAACTGTTTCCATGCATCAGGATTGTTTGGTTGCTTTTCTGTACGTTGAATGTCGTAATTTAATGCATCATCTATTGAACCGTGACGAGCTGAATATGAAGCGAGTAATTGTTCGATTAACCCATCATCAAGATTCGATTGTTTGAGTTGTGTGATAAGTTGATCTGCTCTTGATTGGTTGCCGGTACTTGCGAAGTAATCAGCAGCCCATGCTATAGCGCGAGGCGATGGAGATGTGAGCATTTCGTTGATGAGTGGTGTGAGTTTATTTTGCTGGTCTGTTCGTCTATAAAGCTCGGCGGCTAATAATTGGTCGTTATTAGGTAGTTGGCCAAGTTCGCTATCTATACGATCCAATGCGGCTAATGCAAGTCGATCTTCACCCTGGGATGCATACAATCTTGCTGCGCGGCTTAGTTGAGCTGTGGTTGCAACGGGTGATTTTCTTACAATATCCAGTTGATCGCTTGAAGAATTGAATGATTTTACAGATTGATATAAACGTGCAAGTTCCAAAGCAACGCGAGGATTATCAGGGTTGTTTTTCGAAATATTTGATAGCTCACGCATTGCCAATGGAACGCGGCCCGTTTCTTCATATGCCTGAGCAATCATGAGTCGTGGTTCAATTCGGTCGGGTGTTTCTTGTATAACGGTCTCAAGTATTTTGATTGCTCCTTCAGGATTGCGGTTAGGATTATTCTCGCTAAGTAATAATCTTGCACGTTCAGTTTTTACATTGATATTGTCTGTGCCCGCAATTTTCTCTAAACGATCGAGAGTTTCTTCATTAGCCTGTAATGCATTAGGGTCACTGGCAAGAGCACGTAATGCTAATTGCTGTGCTCGAGAATTGTCAGGATAGTCTTCCGCAATTTTTTCCCATGCTTGTTGTGAGCGAGGATCATTTATGATGCGGTAGTATGTAGCTTGTGCGACATCCCAATCGAGTGTTTTTGAAGCACTATGCTGATCATGCTGAGTTTGCATATATTGTTGTGCTTGCTCGTTCTTACCTTGAGAAGTGAGATATGTAGCACGTGCAAGTGCTAGTTGAGGAGTCATTCCAAATTTACTTTGAACTTTGTCATAAATTTGATCAGCTAAATCAAGTCTCATAGCACGACTAAGAGTAGCCATTGAGAGCAATGTTTCCTGAGTGATGTCATCCGAATCACTTTTAAGTGTATCTTCTATAACAGTTCGTGCTTGATCACGGTTACCTGTTTTTTCCAAGAGGGTGAGTTGCATCAATAGTAATTGACTGCCCTGTACTCCACGATTTTCAAGCTGCTTAATGACGTTTAGGATGTCTTTCGCGGCTTCTTTTTGGTCTGGTTTGATATTTGCGGCTGCTGTTAAAGCCCATGTAGCAGCAATCGCAGGGTTATTTTGATTGCGTTGTGCCGCAGCGGTTGCAAGAACTTGTGCTTCAGGAGTTTTGCCTTGTGCTAAGTATGCCAGTGCCAATTGAGCTAGTGGCTGCGCCCATGTTGGTCGTAACCTAGCAGCATTTTGCCAAGCATCAATCGCATTTTCATTGTCCTGAATCTGGCCATATGTATCTCCCAAATACAAATATAGATATGCGTAATTCGGATGATGCTTTAATGCTTCTTTGATTGCAACAATTGTTTTTTCTGGTTGTGAGTTGTCAACATTAAAAACATCTTTTAATGCGATTCCCAGTGTTGTTGCAGATGGGTTGTTTTGTCGATTATTTAAAGCTTCAATATTGATATTAGCTTGATCTTTTTGGTTAGTGTACTCATATGCAATTGTTTGGTACATAATCATACGCAGGCTGCTTGCAGGACTGTCAGGTTTGATATCGCCGATTAACTCTAGAGCATCGTTGTAACGAGCAACTTCCATCAAACGAACAATCAGTGCTTCATGAAGTATTGGATCATTAAGTTCAGGTACTGCTTTTTGTAAAACCTCAATAGATGTATTGAATTCGCCAAAACCATCTAAGAATCGAACAAGAGTATTAATGTATTCAGTATCAGCAGGAGGATTATCTGATGCTTTTTGTAGGTACTCAATGCTCTTTTGTTGGTCTTGTGCATTTCGATAAGCATAAGCGAGGAGAAGGTTGTACCTAGGATCATCAGGATTTTGTTTTGCTAGTTCTTCTGCTTCCTGAATTATTGTTTCGGAAGGTGTGTCTAGCTGTTGTTGGATTTCTGCTTTGAGAAGTTCCATTCTGAAATTTTTGGGATCTTGCTCAAGAACCTTATTGACTGACACAAGAGCTTCTTCGAATTTTCTTAGACGTGAATCAATAATTGCTTGTGCTTGAAGAGCATCAACATTGGTTGGCTTTCGCTTTAGAATGTCATTAATGAGTCGAACAGCCTCATCATTTTGCTGGAACTGAACGTAGTAATCTAATAAACGCGTTGCAGTATCTTTATAGGATGGATCAGAATCAACAATTTGTCTGAGAGTACCTATTGCTGCAGCGATATTTCGGCCACCAGGTTGAGGTACGTTTTCGTAAATATCTGCAAGCGCATATTTTGCTTCAAGATCATTTGGATTACTACGTACGTAACTGCGCATGGGATCAAGTGCTTGGCGATAATCACCTTCGTTATAGTATTGCTCTGCTTGAGCGTGTAGCTGATCAATACGCTCTTGATTCTCATTTTGCCGGTAGAACCACAGTGCACCTATTGTGCCACCAATTAGAAGTACTATTACGATTAGAATAGTGATACGTTTTTTTGCAGTTGCGTGTAGTGCCATATAACGAAACCCTCATGCTGTTAATCAGCAAAAGTTATTTTATGTTGCGTGGTTGATCTACTATGTTTTGGTCTGCTTGCACAATGTATTTGTCGCCGGATAATAATGTTTGAATAATTGATATGTTTTGGCCAATCAATTCATTGAAGATCCGCTCTCGCTGTTCATCAGAATAATTTTGATTGGTTACAAGTTGCAACTGGGCTGCACCTTGGAAAAAGCGAGTGTAGTCGGCAGCCGCTCGATTTAGTGCATCCATATCAGGGACTACTTTACCATTTGGTAAAATGATGAAGTTAGCAACGTTTAATTGTGGTGTTGAATTTTGACGTTGTATTGAGAAGGTGTAGTCGGTGCCGATCATGTTTAGACCACTAGCATTCCAATCGATGGGCATTGCTTTAGTTTGTGTATAGCCATTGGCTGGATAACAGATAGGTGGATAATGGCCAACCATATCACGTGCATTTCTTGTTTGTACAATTAATAGAGAAGCAGATTCTCCACTCTTGTTATTAACGTAGTGTCTACTCAGAATTGCATTTGGTTGTAGTAATTTAATTGCTGATGCAGGTATTTCTTGGTCGCGACCAACCCAATCGCCAATTGTATATGGGAAGGAATAGATCGCTTTTTGAGCTGCTGTATGAAAGGCTGTTGCATCTGCAGGTTTAGGACGTAATGATGCATTAACGCCAACAGCAATCAGCAATATGAGTGTCGTTGTTACGATGAGTGAGTTGATTATTTTTTTGTGCTTATTCAGAGTATCCAGTTTGTGATCCCGTTCGTGCTAAGTGTTTTCAATATTCTGTCACTATTTTTTAGCGTCATTTGTCTGTTGATTGCCACTATTACTTGGGAAAACCGGTAGTTGTAGCCAGTTAAGTAGGTGTACAATCCCGAAGAGCATGCCAAGAGCGACTAATAGCATGAACCAACCTGTGTAGTCATGGAAAGCTTCGGCGATCGTTTCGTTGTAGTTGCCATAGACGTAAACAGTAGGGATGAGCCTAATCACATTGCAGATGATAGCTACGATTGGGCTTAAAAATATTACTAAAATGCGAGTCCAGGTTCGTAATGGTGTGCCAAAGGCGAATGCGAATGAAACTAAAAGTAATGCAAAGATCATTCTCATACCGTTGCATGCTTCAGCAACAGCGACATCCACGCCGTTGTAAGACATGACGTTGCCTGAACGTTCTACATTCATGCCTATGACCACAGAAAAGAATTGTGCGATGGCGGCGGTGTAAGTCTGCATCGGCGTTGATATTTGTACGCGTATAAGGCCAGGGACAGGCACCATGAAACCCAAAACGACGAACGCTGGCCAAAATCTTTTAACAACATCCCAGCCAGTGAGTGTCAGGAAGCAGCCTGTAACAACGAGAATGGCACCTATATGGCGACCTGCTTGAAAAGACTGATTGAAGCCTAACCACAGAAATAGCCAGCCTAATGCTATTACGATCGGACCTATTGGGCTAAAAGTGAGTTTACATTGTTGTATTTGCTCTTTTCGAGCAGCAATGAGCCAAACGATGATGATTGGAACAAGTAGGATGTGGGAGGCTTCTTCATCGGACATGGCGATCAGGTAGACATCGGCCCACTCTGACCAAGTAACTATAACCCCGAATATTATGAGGCCTATGATGGCAATGACTCGCTGTAGCGTCCATACCGAATGAGATTGGTTCTGCAAATGGCCGTCAGAGCTATTGAAGTTAATATTTGTATTAGCGTTTTCCGCCAAAGCCTGTATCCCCTGTTGTCATGCAATACAACAATAATTGGCTACTAGTTCACACAAGTCTATGGAGGCTTTTTCCTTTGCAGCGGTTTCCCGACCCCGCTTTTGGTAAGTACCTAATTTTCTATTCGCTTTGCATATCATAATCAATTGGCTAAAAGTTGCTATGGTTTCTTGATAATAGAATGATTATTACTGGCTCTGAAATGTAAAAATAAGAGGTATAATGGTGGTTTGATCATGATTCTGAATTAAATGAGTGCAAAGTATGGCGTCAAGCGATTTGAAACAATACCAATTTATTGTTGGGGCAGATAATGCTAAGTATAGATTAGATCGATTTCTTGGAGAACGTCTTGGGCTATCACGTACTCAAGTAAAGCGTTTATTGGCATCATCTAATGTGAAACTTAATAAGCGTGTTGCGAAAGAAAAATCTAAAGGGTTGCTGGTTTGCCAGGGGGATTCTGTTGAGGTTAGTGTCGAAAATTACTTGGATGACGAAGGGCGTTTTGAGGAACGTATCTGTGCTGAGAGTAATGCCCTTGAACCACTTTTAGTTCATAGCTCAGATGGAATCGTTGTCGTTAGCAAACCAGCGGGTATGCCTGTTCATCCCTTGAAGCATGATGAAGTTGGAACAGTACTCAATTCTATTGCGGCAAAGTACCCAGAAGTACAAGGGGTAGGGGAGGGCGGATTACGTAGTGGGGTTGTGCATCGGTTGGATGTTACGACTTCAGGTATATTGCTAGTCGCCTTGACGCAAAAAGCATGGAGCAAATATAGAGGTGCATTTGCGAATCATCACACAGAGAAAATCTATTATGCTCTTGTTTCAGGTGTGATCGAAAAGCCATCAGAACTTAAAGCTTATCTAAAGATTACGACTCATAAACCTGCAAAGGTTTCAGTTGTTGATGTAGCAGATAGCAATAGTCGTTGGTGTGATCTGAAATATGAAGTGGTTGAATCATTTCCGATGGCTACCTTATTGAAGATAAAGCTTGGTACGGGTTTTCTTCATCAAATCCGCGCAATGCTATCGTATTACGGTCATCCTTTACTTGGTGACACGTTGTATGGTGGTGAAGCAATAATTTACTTAGATAAAAATCCGATTGAAGTTCAAAGGCCAATGCTACATGCTTATAGTATTAAGGTTGATAGAATTAATGTACAAGCAGAAATACCTAGTGATATGCAGTTTCTTCTTCAATCTTTAAAGCAATGGAATCAAACTAAAGGTGTTGGGTAAACATTGGGAGATGGTATAGAGAACTGAGCGTGATTGGTATGTATGTATTTAATCCGATGTTTTGATGCCTACAACATAGACTATCCAATCTGTTCGATCAGGATAGTTTTTTGCGGGCAAATAATGGTTGTCCGATTGATTGCTAAATGAATCGTATTTATCACACCAGATTTCAGAATAATCAAAACCAGCTTCGAGCATCATTTCTTGTAAATCATTGAGTGACCACAAACGCCAGTCATATTTAAATGCATCTTTCATTTCGGTGCCGTTTGGTAGTACAAAATGAATACGACAGTCAATTTTGTGATTATCAGGATTATAAGAACGCTGCTCCCATTGGTATGTTACTTTTTGGGGGTCAATGTGATTCGGTATGTGTAATTGGAGAGAGCGTTCTTGTATGCCTAGTGTAGTCGAGCCGATTCCTCCGAATATATCCATTACAAAAATACCTTGATCAGTTAACGATTGTCTTGCATGCTTTAAATATGCAACCAATTCTTTGCGTTTGTGATATATGAGTGCGCTAAAGTTCAGAGATGCCACAATATCAGTTTGTGGTTCAGATATATTTATGACGTCATCAACTAATATGATGACATCCTCAGCACGATCTTTTAATAGCTCAGTAACATTCTGGTCTGCCCACACTGCAGTGGGATAATCAATTTCGACCGCTAAGGCGCGATTGTCCTGATCCATATTTACCCATGATGTACTAATCGCACATGTTCCAGCAAAATCCTCGCGTAATGTTGTGGGACGTGTATCATCGAAATAATGCATATAAATACGTTCAAGAAATTCTGCCTCCGCATCAGGATGCTGTACCGCGTGCTGATATAAAAAAAGCGGATCATTTAATGGGCTTGAATTTGGTGAGTTCTCTTGCATCGTAATGAGTTTAGAGACAGTTATTCAATTCTTCAACGTTCTTTTACTATATCTAATGGACAGCCGAATAATGCATTTTTACTTTAAGTAAGACTTTAGAAACTAGGGTATTAGGAAAAATAGAGTATTGCACTATATCGCCGATACAAAAGATGATAAGCCATCTTGTGGTTCTAAAAATTCATTATCGGATGAAGAATGGTGTTAATTGAATGGATAATGCTGAAAGTAGAAGATTAGCAGAAGACGCGATGAGGCTAAAGAATTGGAAAAGGTGGGGGCCTTATCTTTCGGAGCGGCAATGGGGAACTGTCCGTGAAGATTATTCAGTAGATGGTGATGTTTGGAGTTACTTTACGCATGATGCGGCAAGATCACGAGCCTATCGATGGGGTGAAGACGGTTTATTGGGATTGACTGATAGAGAATGTCGTCTATGTTTTGCACTCTCACTTTGGAATGAAAAAGATGTCATTTTGAAAGAACGATTGTTTGGCCTAAGTGGTTCCGAAGGTAACCACGGAGAAGATGTTAAAGAGGTATATTATTATTTAGATTCGCTACCGACGCACGCATACGCAAAAGCCCTTTATAAATATCCACAACAAGCCTTTCCGTATGATGATCTTGTGGAAGAGAACTCAAAACGAGATAAAGATAAGCTTGAATATGAATTATGTGATACAGGTGTTTTTAATGATGACCGATATTTTGATGTTTTCGTCGAGTATGCAAAAAAATCTCCAGACGACATACTAATCAGAATCACAGTAAAAAATTTAGGTCCAGATACTGCAATTCTACATATATTGCCAACGATTTGGTTCCGTAATACATGGATTTGGGGATGTACACATGAAGGTTGTGGGTTAAAACCGCAAATAACGTTGGAAAGTAAATCGAAAGTTAAGCTTGAGCATGAAACACTCGGTACATTCTATTTTGAGTTTTCAGATGACAATCATAACTTAAAGCCTGATATACTTTTCACCGAAAATGAAACCAACACTCAGCGTCTTTTTAATGTAGTTAATAAAGGGAAATTTGTAAAAGACGCATTTCATGATTGGCTTATTGAAAATAATAGCCATGCAATAAATCCAGAGAAAAAAGGTACTAAGGCAGCAGGGTATTATCGTCAAAAAATAGATAGCCAAGAAGAGACAGTTATCAATCTTCGTTTATATTCAGGGGAGGAAACGCCCAAACAAACTTTTGGTGATTCTTTCGATTCGATTATGCAAAAGAGATCGAATGAATGTGATGAATTTTATGATGATTTAATTGCAGATAAATTGTGTGATGATGAAAAACTGATTACTCGGCAGGCGTATGCTGGTTTATTATGGTCAAAGCAATTTTACCACTATGTAGTTCAAGATTGGCTCAAAGGTGATCCAGCTATGCCAGGGCCACCAGCAGATAGAAGTAAAAACGCAAGAAATAAAGATTGGCCACATGTCTTTTCACGTGACATACTTTCCATGCCAGACAAGTGGGAGTATCCATGGTTTGCTGCTTGGGATTTGGCATTCCATATGATCCCATTTAGTAAATTGGATGCTGATTTTGCAAAATATCAGCTGGAAGTGATGCTTCGTGAATGGTACATGCATCCAAATGGTCAAATACCAGCGTATGAGTTTTCATTTGATGATGTAAATCCCCCAGTACATGCATGGGCATGTTGGCGAGTATATAAATTGACTGGAGAAAAAGGTAAAAGGGATTATGCTTTTCTGGCAAGAACGTTCCAAAAATTACTTATGAACTTTACTTGGTGGGTGAACAGGAAAGATCCACACGGAGATAACCTTTTTTCAGGAGGATTTTTGGGTTTAGATAACATTGGCGTGTTTGATCGTTCACAGCCGCTCCCGCATGGAGAGCGTATGAATCAAGCAGATGGAACTGCATGGATGGGTTTCTATGCTGCAGTGATGCTTGGCATGGGACTTGAACTGGCGAATAAGGATAATGTATATGAAGATCTGGCATCAAAATTCTTCGAGCATTTTGTGGCAATCATTGATGCAATGAACACTTTTTCAGGCACCGGATTGTGGGATGAAAAAGACGGATTTTATTACGATCAACTGCTTATTGATCGTAAAATTACACCACTCAGAGTACGTTCCTTAGTTGGTTTAATTCCATTATTTGCAGTTCTTGTAATAGATGAATCAATTGTGTCAAAGGCAGCAGGTTTCAACAAACGAATGAAATGGTTTGTTGATAATCGGCCGGAATTGTCTCGGCATATAACCAAACGTCGTTGCACTAAAACAGGTATAACTCGATATTTACTTGCGATTCCACCACGGGACCGTTTAGAGTCAATACTGAGGTATATGTTAGATACGAATGAATTTCTTTCGCCATATGGTATTCGTTCATTGTCTAAAATTCATAAATCTAAACCATTTCAAGTTGAACTAAATGGCAACATATATCGTGTTGATTACGAGCCTGGAGAATCAAAAACAGTTATGTTCGGTGGTAATTCAAATTGGCGCGGACCAATTTGGCTTCCTATCAACTACCTAATAATTGAAGCACTTCAGAGATATCAGCATTTTTACGGTGATGAATTCACCATTGAATGCCCAACGGGCTCTGGAGTATATATGACATTAGGGCAGGTAGCACTCGATATACAAAGACGCCTAGCTTCATTATTCTCACTTTCAGAAGATAAAACTAGACCTTGTCATGGATATGACTCGTCTTGTATAAAAACGATTAGTTTTGAGCAAAATGTGCTTTTTTATGAATATTTTCATGGCGATACGGGGCGTGGGCTAGGGGCATCTCATCAAACAGGCTGGACAGCGTTAATAGCGAAAGTTCTAGATGCAATGGCACATGAAAAACATTGATTGCACAAGTTTAGCGCAGACGGACTGTGATTATGAAAATGAGTGATAATCAATATACAATGGTGAAAGTAAATTTTATAACATCAATAACCTTCAGTGGCTGTGAGTAAATTATGAATCGTGTAGGTGTTATTGGCTTAGGTATGATGGGGTTAACGCATCTTGATGCTTGGAGTAGGCGTGATGATGTATTAGTTACAGCAATTGCAGACCAAGATACAGCACGTCTTTCGGGGGAAGCCGTTGCTGAGGCGAATCTCGAAGGGTTGGCTGAAACAAGTTTCGATTACGATCGTGTAAAAAAACACACTGATGCATATGATCTTATTAATGATTCAGCCATCGATATTGTAGATATTTGTTTGCCGACACATTTACATTTAATTTTTACGAAAGCAGCAATAGATGCAGGCAAACATGTACTAGTTGAAAAACCTTTAGCACGAAATTACCATGATGCAATGCAAATTGTCGAGTTGGCAAGTACTACAGATAAGATTGTCATGCCTGCTCAATGTATGCGTTTTTGGCCGGGTTGGAGTTGGCTAAAAGATATTGTTGATAATAAAAAGTATGGAAATGTACTGTCTGCCAACTTTAAGCGTATGGGAGGACATCCTAAGGGGGCGTTTTATGAGAATGGGGATCTTAATGGTGGTGGGCTTTTAGATATTCACATACATGATACTGATTTTGTCCAGTTTCTCTTTGGTATACCAAGTTCTGTTTCATCTAAGGGCTATAAATACCACACGAACTGTGTAGATCATGTTATCACAACGTATGATTATGACAGTGTTCCTATTGTTATTGCAGAAGGTGGATGGTGGCCAGTGGATAATTGTCCATTCCATATGTCATATACAGTTGTGTTCGATGATGCAGTTGCAATGTTTGATATAAGTAAAGGTAGCTTTGTTACTGTTATTGAAAGGGGTGATAAAGAACCGCGTGATATTGAGATGTCTAATGCGCTGGGTTATGACAATGAAATTGCATACTTTATTAATTGTGTGAAGAATAATATGCAGCCAAAAATCGTTACTACTGAGGAAGCAGCTAATACAATATTAATTGCTGAAGCGGAGCGAGATAGTGTCGAATCTGGCAAACCGATTTCTTTGAAAAAGTAACACTACTTAACGTAAATATATTCTATTGCGTAGTAAGATGATGTGTGGGGGTAGCGCAGTAGATAGAGTACTAGTTTCCGGAATCGAGGTCAGAGCTTCGATCCCTTTTATTTGCGAATAAAAAACATGCATATATTTATTGCATGTTTTTTATATCATTATGACTTAAATATGCTTATCTGTGATCGTTTTATCTGATAAGTACATGTAGTTTTATATAAATATTATTGTGTGGTTTTCGATAATTCTTTTAAGTCGATTGGTTCTGCTATTTCTTTCTGTCTACTTGTATAAACAAATATGATACCTATCAAGCCAACAAATGATGCAACGAAAAGTATACACAATCGGTCAAAAAATGTGTTTGGTAAAAATAGAGTTATACATATAAATAAAGATGCAGCGATTGAAAAGCATCCAAGTATCCTTAATTGCTGTTTATCATTGGCATTTCCAACTTCGTTTGCAAAATTAATTGGGGTTTTCATTTGTTTGAAAAATCGCTCTACTTGATTTGTATGAGAAGTTGAAGCGGTTTTCCAGAATAGTATCGTTAAAAAATAACCAAGTACGCCGCATATAAAGCAACTGAATACTTTAAATTGAAATGACCAAGGGTCATCGTATAGCTTTTGGCTAATCATTGCTGTCGCTGACGGAATCAATGCACAACTTGCAGATGCTATGGCAGCCCAACTTGGCGTGCGTTTGATGAGTAAACCCAAAAAAAGAGGTATTGCCATTGGTAAAGCTAAAAGTGCACCAAGGTCAAGCATATACTCAAATACTCCACGTGAGCCTTCTTGGTCTTGATTCGAAAAATATACTGTTAGTAGTATGATTAATATTCCGCATAAAACGGAAAAACCTTGGCTAAGTCTCATTAATTTTATTCCACTCCATGGAGTTAAATTAAATATTTTACAAAAACGTGGGTAGATATCTCTGACGATGACGCCAGCATTTTTGTTTAATCCTGAATCCATTGAGCTCATTGTTGCTGCAAACATTGCAACGGTCATTAAACCTGTTAAGCCATATGGTAAAAGTCGCATACTTGCAACTGCATATGAAGCTTCTGCTGGCTTGCTTAAATCAATAGCATTGATATCGTTTGCGAACAAAATGCGAGCAGTCATAGGGGGGACAAACCAAATTAGGGCCCCCAATGTCATAAGGATGGCTCCAAGCGTAGCTGCTTTTCTAGCTTCCCATCCATCTTTAACGGAAAAATATTTATGAGCATTTTCCATTGTGTTATAACCAATAACGTTTTTGACAAACATCGCTGCTGCCCAAAGATATGTGAATTTCGCGCCTGGGAATCTGCTTGCATCATTTATTAATTGAAAATCAGATGATAGATGATTGGCATTGATTGCAGTGAAGAAAGAGTCTATACCACCAAGTTTATGTATACATAAGAAAGCCATTAATATTGTGATTGGTATAAGTATGAGACATTGAAGAAAATCAGTTGCCATAACAGCCCAGCTACCGCCAGCAGTTGAATATACTACAACGACAATTCCAATAGTTATAATGACAAGTTGTATTCTAAATCCAAAAACAGCGGAGCAGAATATTGCTAATCCATATAGCCAAAGTGATGCATATAACAATTGTATAATCACATATATCCATGCGTATATTTGTTGCGTAAGAACACCATAGCGCATACGGATTACTTCGGGAGTTGTTATTGCACGGATTTGACGGAACCAAGGTGCAAAAATTAACGCGTTGAATATAAATCCTATAACATTTGCAAGATAGATGATCATAACAGACCAGCCGGCTTCATAAGCCACACCAGCAGCACCTGTAAAGGTCCATGCGCTAAATGCGGTCATAAATGCGCTTGAACCTACCAGCCACCACGTACCTTTGCATCCACTACGAAAATAATCATCAATATTGCCATTAAATCTTTTGAATACTGCACCCATTGCGATTAAAAAAAGCAAATAAGCGCCTATTACAATGTATTCAATACTTGGATTAGTTAGAGCAGCACTAAGGATATGCAATTTGCAACTCCGCGCATTAAGCGTTGATGGATTTTTTAATCTTGTATTAAACGAAATTTGGTAATCTAGAAAATATGATGTTCACAAAATTTACATGTAGCAGAAAAGTGAATTTGAACGGATCAGGGGTAATGTTGGAAGTATATTTATTTACAAAGATTAATAAATAAATTGAGGTTTAGTTAACATGTTAACATCCTCAAATAATGCTCCTTCATTAATGATTTGAAATAATAAGTTGACTGATTTATCAGCAATTGTTTGTACCTGAATATCAATTGTCTCGGGAGTTGGGTCTAATCCAGTTAATACTTCACTTTGATCACAGCAAATTATATGAAGATTATTCCCGGGATGGATGCCAACTTTTCTCAAAGATTTATATACAAAACCGGCTGCTGTAGCGCGCGGAATGAAAATACCATCTGGTTTTACCCTGTTTCCGAACGCATATTTAATTTGCATGTCAATGAAATCTTCAATTGCTACAGAATTGATTGAAGCTTGGGCTATCTTTTTTTTGTATTTGATAACTTTCGAGATTTTATAATCACTAACTGCTTCACAGAAACTACTATATCTAAGATTCATCCCCCAGTGTTCATAATCTAAGTGAATGTAGAGTAGACGTTTACAGCTTTTATTATGTAAATATTCCGCAGCTAAATGCCCGATGGCTCGGTTGTCGGGTTGGACTCTACTGCCCCAATAGCCATGGCGACTACGTTGGCTCATTAGCCATACAGATGGAAAGCACTCTAAGCGTTCTCTAATTTTACTTGAAGGTGCATTGCCGTATAAAAGTAAACCATCTACCTGTTTTGCGATTACTGATGGTGGTAGATTTGTTTCATTTTTAATTTGACCAAGCAGAAGGTTAGCCCCCTTCGCTGACAATACGTTTTCTATAGTGTTTAGTAATTGGGATGCTATCGGAGCGTTAGATAGTGTTGGTAATTGGTTAAAAAAAAGTACTGCAATGTTTCCAGTTCGAAGTGAGTTTGAGTTTTTAGCTTTTGGGCCACGACGTTTGGCTGCAGGGCGGTAACCGACTTGCTGCATTGCCGACTTGACTACTTTTATGGTTTTATCAGCGACACCTGGGCGATTGTTTATTACACGTGAAACAGTAGCATGGGATACACCCGCAATTTTGGCAACAGAGATTATTGACATGCTCAGATTTAAATCTAATAAATTGTAGGTGTCAAGAATAATTTACATATAATGTACAGAATACAAAGTGTATAAATAAACTAATTATATAGAGATAATATTCGCTAATATTAAAATTGTATGTACATTAAATGAACAAAATAAAAAGTATAGCAAATTTAACACCAGTAGTAAATTGCTTGTTTAGAGGTGCTCGAATGGTGAATTTAGTCAGCAATGGTATGTCTCATTTTCAATCTTTAATTGTATGTTCATTTCTGCCTATATATCTCGTCTGTGTAGCTTGTAATTATGCGAATGCCGATTTGAAAATGATATTAAGTGATGCGTCCGACCTTATTGAAGCACGAAAATTGTATTTAGTGGGTGATCCGAAGATAAATGAACAAGTAAGTAAATTGGTACAAAACGCAGATGCACTTCTTAATGGGCCAATGTATACAATAGTAAATAAGCCATATACACCTCCCAGTGGTAGTAATAATGATTATATGAGTTTATCTCCATATTATTGGCCTAATCCAAATGCGGAAGATGGTTTGCCTTATATTCGACGAGATGGTGAGATTAATCCAGAAAGAGAACGTTACGATAAAGCGCCTTTTGGAAAGATGGTTAATAAGGTGAATACTCTGGCGTTAGCATACTTTTTTACAGAGCATGAAAGGTATGCAAAACAAGCTGCCAAACAATTACGCATATGGTTTCTAGATTATGAAACACGTATGAATCCAAACATGAAATTTGCTCAGTTTGTACCCGGTAAATCGGAAGGTCGTAATTATGGAATTATTGAAACTGTAAGATTCCGTTGGCTTATTGATTCGATAAATATGCTCGAAGATTCGAAAGCGTGGACAACAGAAAATCAAAAAGATGTAGTCGCTTGGTTTAGAGCGTATCGTGATTGGCTTTTAAGTAGTAAATTGGGCAAGCTTGAGGCTGCGTGTGCAAACAACCACGGCACTTGGTATGTGCAGCAAGTGTGTTTATATAGTTTATTTATTGGTGATAAAATCACAGCGAAGAAAATGTGTGACATAATTATTGATCGTATCGATAAGCAGATCGAATCAGATGGTTTTCAGCCATTAGAAGCATCTAGAACAAGGGGTATTGATTATTGCAACTTTAATAATCGAGCTTTCTGGGATATGGCATACATGGCGAAAGAGCATTTAGATATCAATCTCTATGATTATGAATCGACAAACGGCAGTAGTATAAAAAAAGCGACAGACTATATGCTCCCGTATTATGTAGATGAAAAAGAATGGCCATACAGGCAAATTACAACGCCAAAGTATCGACATTATCGTGAAGAATTGAGAAGGGTTTCGAAGTTGCTAGATGATGTCAGTTACGAAGAGTATTTAATTAAAGTGCCTGGCGGCGATAGCATAGGTCTGGAATTAGACTTACGAATGCCACCGGTTGGCACTAAATAGTCTATCGCTTAAATTGGAGAATTGAGATGTCAGTTGCTCGTTTGAGTTATGTTTTGATCCATGGAATTGAAAATCAATAAAACTTGCAACACGGTTTATTTGATCATAAAAATCACCGTAGCTCAAAACGAAATGGGTACCTAGTAGATGATCAAGCACGTCCTGAGTAGATTTAACTAAAAAGCGAATTTGTGTATGGCATGCAGGTAACTTGCTTTGTTTTTGTGTGATTCCAGTGTGTGCAACTAATTGTTTTGTGTTCATGCTTATTCTTGCAACGGTTGCGGTTAAAGCGTCAGGTAGTACAACTTCTGGAGCAACACCTTTGCCGCTTTCATGATGACGTAACAACTTGTAGTTTAGCTTTTTTAATCCCATGCATGTTGGTGCGGTACAATGGGCAAAATCAATAGCATTATTCGGATGAATTATGGGGTTGGCGATCCAAACAAAATCAGCATTCATTGCTTTTAGTAGGAAAAGTGTTACAGCAGCGTCTAAATCTCCTTCGCATGCTCCAATAGATTTCGCTGAATCATTTAAAGCACTTAACGCTAGGCAGCTCGTCGTATCGATATCACCAATCATAGAAAAGCATGCCATGGATAAACCATCCGCCTGGTGTTCAGCTAATAACTTGTGCATTGCTACAGTTACTCTGCATGCTTTCGTGATGTCATTCGAGTCGACATTTGCAAGTTCAGGCTTAGTAGCTAGCCATCGATCCGCCTCGTCTTTAGCATCTTCGTTGGTGATATTATGGTAGTAGTCATACAAAACCCTACGTTCAATGGTTTCGATTTTAGTGCCTATATTGCAACTAATTGCTTCAGGTGAACGGCAGCTGTTGATGACCCAGGGTTCAGTTTCACCGATTTTTATGATCTTAGCATTTTTTAATCGTGAAGCGGCATTCCATGCTACACCGTAATCTATCAATTCCTCTGTATTTGAGAGCCATTGAATATCTTTATTACGAATCTTATTGTAAGCAAAAAAATCTGTGCTGGATGGATGGGCGTTAGCGTGTAGTAAATCGCCTGACAGATTTGAGAGTAATGAATCAGGGAGATAGGCATTGTATATAGCAATGTGTTTTCTATGCTCTGTCATTCTTAGCATCCACGGTTGAACGCCGCCGCTTAAAGCGATAACAATGCAAGGTATATCACTATTATTTGTAGCGATATTAAGAGAATCACAGCTATCAAAATAGTTGATATTACAATATTCGGTTTGCAAGTTTAATTCATTGCATACCTTCTTGAATAGTTCTTTGCGTTTAGTTTCGTCAGGCCAATAAACAGGGGAGGCAAAAATAAATACGTCAATAGGATAGTTTTTCTCAAACTGTGTTGAGTGTGTCATAATATGTCTCTCAATAATCGACAAGTAAATGAATATTTTATGGAATCAGCATGTCCGGTTGGACCAGCTGTGTCATTCTGGGTAAATCAGGGCAAGCAATACGAGTTAATAGTAATTGAACCGCCAGTTGGCCAATCGGAGATGCATTAATATCGTACATCACTGGCTGTGGTTCAAGGTGTCTTTGGTTGATGATGTGGTCACAATCACCGCCAATAAGCATGACATCTTTCATTGGTGTTACCCCATGGCGTATTAGCTGCTCATGAATGTCGGCAACAAGCTCATTTGCAACAAAGATACCCTCAGGGCGAGGCGATAGTGCTAGGAAATCTTTCACGATTTTCTGCGCGTGATTGTATGCATCACGTTGAGTTTCTGCTTGAGATAAATCATATCCCAATTGTTGGCAAGGTATATTTCTTAATCGAGCAGATTGTTCGAACGCATCTGCGCGTTCTGTGTAAAACGTATTTATATCGATTGTTGGTGCGTAGCTCACAACACAAACATTCCGGCAATTGTTTTCTAGCATATAATTACATGCGGAATGGCCAACTAAACGGTGGTCTGGTTGAACTCGATCCCCCCAGCCCGTGCTACCTTGGTAAAACAGCCAGACCGTCGGGAATGAATTGAGTGCTTTCGCGTGTTTCTCTGGAAGGGGAGGTCCATGTAGTAAGATGCCATCCACACGTCCATTTTCAAGTATCGATGGCAGCGTCCAATCAGGGGTTAAATAATCAACCAGCATGTTAATACCATATCGACGCATTGCGGTAGCCGCGCCTTCTTGTAGTTGATGTCCTGTGAGTGTGTGTGCGCCGGTGTGCCCACCTGTCCACAATAGAACTGATGTGTGATATTTAAGTGGCACGGTACCCATTGATTGTGAACTGCGATTCGTACTGTGTTTGCCTGGCTTGTAACCAAGTTTCTCAATAGCGGTTCGAACTTTCTCAGCAGTGGCTTTTTTAACAACTGGATGATCGTTTATCACCCTTGACACTGTAGCAACGGAAACATTTGCTTCCTTTGCTACGCGAGTGATTGAGATGTCCGACATGTTACTAGCTCGCTTTCTATTTAATGTGATGTTTGTTTATGTAATTTACATTATCGCGATCCATCTAGTTATGCAAGTTAATACTATGAAAAAAACACAGTTTACATGTTATGTTACGTCAATTTTACTGGTTTAAGCAATTTTTAACCCTAAAAAAATGTCGTTTTATGATTGAGAAATTAATGTATAAATTTACAAAGGTTACTATTGACCCTAATATTTCTGTTTTGTAATATCAATGTAAGTTATCTGAAAATTACAAAAAGTATATCCGATTTTCACGTAAGATTTAGCGAATTTACCTTGAAAGGTCCATGATGTTTGTGGCTAAAGATCCCAAATTTACCGTTCGATCGAAATGGTTGGATATCGAGATCTTGTGCTGTGGCATCTTTCTGACTTTAGCTCTTGTGGGTGGCAAGGCTAGGGCGGGCATCACTGAAAAAGCCATTGATCAGGACATTGAAGCACGGCAGTTGCAAATTCTTAAAAGGCAATCGCGTAATCCATACCCCAAATCAGGTTTTTGGCATTATGAAAATCTAGCTACGGGAACGTATTGGCTCAATGAGAATAATCACAAAGCTGACGCAGCTTTACTTGATGCTCAAGAAAAGTATTATCTGAAAGAAAAAGACGAATTTCATTGGCATGCATATCTGCTTGAGCGAATCTATTTCCTTTACTCAAGTCAAAGTGAATACTTTCCAGGTCGTATGAGTGATGCTGCGGAGAAAGCTGTCTTGGAGATGTTATGGGATTGGTCGTCTGAAAATTGCAACAGACAGTTGGCTTCATTGGATCGAGTGTGGTGGGTATGGGGCAGTGAAAACCATCACCTGCAAGCATGGGTTAGCTTTTGGGGTGCTGCGCAGATATTTAAAAATCATCCCGACTATAAAAACAAAAAATATTCAGATGGCTCAACCCCATCTCAGCTTGCAAAAGCTTTTGATAGATATTTTAAGAAATTCTTATCTGAACGAGCAATGGAAGGTTTGTTGGTGGAAGTTGCCTCGCCGACATATGCAAAATATTCGTTAAACACGCTATATAACATTGCTGATTTTGCAGATGATCCTGTGCTTAAAGAGCGCGCGAGTATGTTCTTGGATCTTTATTGGGCAGACTGGTCAATAGAGCAAATTAATAGTATTAGAGGTGGGAGTCGACATCGTTGCTATCCGGGCAATTCCTCAAACGTAGAAGCTCCGAATCGTGGACAGTCATGGTTATTGTTTGGCATAGGCATTAAAAGTCCGCATCCAGGTGACATTTGTGCAGCGACAACATTCTGGCGTCCATCACCTGTCGTTGTCGCATTAGCGACTGATTGGAATGGTCGTGGAAAATATGCATATGTAACGAAACGCCCAGGTTTAGATGCTCGTAATGCAAGTAAATCGAAGCAATTCAAAATTGGCGCTCGTAAAGCCTTTGGCACATATAACCTCGATCCAAATGGTGGTTCGATACGACGGTATTCATGGTGTACACCTGATTTTGTTATGGGGATGACCATGGTCGCCCCAATTCCTTGGGAGAGATGGAGTCGAATTTCTAGTCAGAATCGTTGGAACGGCATCATTTTCTCAGGAAGCGACACTGCAAGAATTTTCACAAGACGATTTAAGCCAGAAAAAGGCAGCGTTTATAACGCAGAATGGGGTGTGCAAAACAAAGGTGTTATGATCTTGCAGCGATTAAGAGATGCTAAGAGTGCAACTGGCCAGCGTATATGGTTTTCAAAATCATTAAAGCGGGTGAAGGTTGATGGCTGGGTGTTTGTTGAAGCACCTAATGCGTATGCTGCCGTTCGAATTGTAAATGGAACTGGGCGTTGGAATGTAGATTTATCTGCAGAGCATCATGAAGGACGGGGGAAAACAGATTTGGGTGAATGGTTAGATCTTGATGATCCATTTTCGCCAATCGTATTCGAAGTTGCGTCAAAAGAAAATTTTAGTGGTTTCAAGGCATTTCAAGAGAATATCCTCAGTAACGTATTAACGTTAAAGGGGGCTCGGTGTGATTATGAAAGTTTGTTCTATAAGACGAAATTATCACTTTTTACGAATGCAAAGCATACGCCTCTTGTAGACGGATCGCCTGTGAACTTTACTCCTAGAAAGACGTACGACAGTCCATTTATTCAGCAAGAAGAAAAGATCACAATCAAATACCTCGATATGGAGGAAGTATATGATTTTGAAAATTCGAAATGATTTATGAAGCATTAGCATAATCGTATTTTTGATTATTTTTTAGTGTCTAAAGTATAAAATAACGTTTGTAATAATTCGCCAGATATTACAGCAGAAACCACCACAACAATTTCAAACCCAGAAGATTTTTCAACTCTTTCATTCAATTCTTCGGGTAAGTAAAAGGAACACAATCTTGGAACTAGTAACATGTAGACGGAATATGTTCAATCGTAAGGCTTTTACGCTTATCGAACTTTTAGTCGTCATTTCCATCATAGCATTGCTGATAGGAATTTTGTTGCCAGCACTGTCCGCAGCACGTGATACTGCTATGGGCATTAAGTGTATGAGTAATGTACGTCAATTAGGCATCGGGAATGGCATCTATACTCACGAAAACAATCAGTTTTTACCAATCGTCAATGACGTTCGCGCGAAATTAACCGAGCTTGTAAAAAACCCAGACGCTTTTTCTTGCCCGGGCGACGACCACTTTGAAGTGAAGTACAAGGCTGACGGTACCATTCAAGAAACGGATGAAGACAGCTCATATGGTTATAACTTCGTTTACCTAGGTTGGGCCCATAAATGGGGACCTGCTGACGATAAATACGGCCCCGGCTCAGATATCGATTGGCACAAGCTGGACGAATCAACAAATCCAACAAGCACAATTGTGTTGGGTGACAGTGGTCACAGATCAGAAGAAGAAGAAGATCCTTATTACAACAATGTAGGTTATGATGCAACATTCATTCGTTGGCACATTAATCCTAGCTACAAGAAAATGTTCTTGTATCGCCGTCATTCACAGAATACACGCACCAATATCCTGTGGCTTGATGGTCACTGCTCAAATGAAATTCCAGAAGTTCTTCATGAACATAAAGAAACCGTTCAGAACGAATACTGGCGTCTTCGCAAGCTAAGTTGGATCAAGGATAGTAACTAATTTAGACGGCAATAACGCTCATTTTGGGTGTCGCTTAATAAATTTTGATTTGATTTTTGCTTGTAATCGTTTCAGGTATATTGCAATGAGTCAAAAGTATTAGTACTTGATTGCGTTATGAGCAAATTTCAAGTCAAACATAAAGCTTAATTCGACTTGAGATTTATGAGTACTGTTTACAGCATGTATTGGCTCGCCATCCCTTTTATTGCCTGAATGCAAATAGTATGTTTTTGAGGTATATATGATCAGATTCATTGCTACAATTTTAGCACTTTCAACAACAGCTTCAGTGTATGCTGTTGATGAAAAGCCACTCGATTTTTGGGCAGAGGAAACACTTCTCTTTAATGTCGTTGCCGAGAACCAGCACATTTCAGTAGATAAAAGATTACGCCCATCCCCAGCTTTCTCACTTGAACACAGTGATAAGAAAGTGGGCGATTTGTCGATTAGCTTTTCTAAACGATTTGCTAAGGATAAACCGCGATTTGGTTTTGTTGCGGATCTATGGGGCAGTTCATGGCAATTAACTCCAGATATGAATCTGCATTTTTGGGTGAAAATTACATCCGGATCTGCCGCAGAAACGTGGTCTGTAGAACTAATCGATATCAATGGTAACATCGCAACAACATCAGTCTCCGAGTTGACAGCAGCTAAACAATGGCTTGAATTATCAATACCTTTGAATCAGTTTAAAGCAACCTCAAGTTTTGATTGGAACGCTGTTCGATCTTGCGAATTTGATGTTGATTGTAGCAGTGATACAAGGATTCTTTTTGATGGAGTTGCTT
Organism: Planctomycetota bacterium; assembly: GCA_016350165.1. Classification (GTDB taxonomy): domain Bacteria; phylum Planctomycetota; class Phycisphaerae; order Phycisphaerales; family Phycisphaeraceae; genus Poriferisphaera. Next base: position 4,161,607 of record CP066225.1, read on the forward strand.
TCTCTAATAGCAATCAAACGATCGGTGTAACAGACAAAACTGTTACGCAACGCATGGCTGAAGCTACAAAAAGTCGTCAAGCACGCGTTAACAAAGCTTTCTCATTAACTCGTAAAGATAAGACCTATCCAGCAGTTTATGCATTTGCAAAGTTATATCTAAATGAAGATATCGATTCTGCAAACGATTTGCTTGTTCAGGAATTAAAAAAGTCAACACCAGCCAACTACTGGGGTTTGCTGGAAACTCCTCTTTACTGCCGTATCTATTACATGTTCTCTAATAAAGTTGGTAAATTTCCTGGCCGTTTAAAGCCTGAAACCGAAACGCTGTTACTTGAAACCCTTTGGGAACGTACGGTTGCAAAGAACGATATTAATTGGGCAAAGCAAAGTACATGGTGGCTTGATGGAAGTGAAAACCATGATCTAAACGCGAAAGCTTCAAGTTTTGTCGCTTCACGAATTTTCATGAATGAGCCAGAATATAAAGATAAACTTTTCCCAGACTATGGTTTTGGCGGAGGTTATCACTACGGACATGCAGGCTACTATGGTGAAAACGTAAATCCAGATACACGCCATCATGGTGGACGTGCTAATCTTTCAGATGGTAAACGTTACAACGCTGAAGCTCACTACAATGCATGGCTCGGTTTCATGAAGGAATATTTCCGTGAACGTGCAGAGCGAGGCTTCTTCTTGGAGAATAGATCCATTGGCTACAGTAAACACACGCTAAATATGGTCGATCTAATTTATCAGTACGGCGGAGATGCTGAACTTACACAAGAGATCGACGATTTTCTTAAGCTTTACTGGGCCGAATGGGCACAGAACGCAATCTCAGGTATTCATGGTGGCCCTAAAACACGTCATCATCACCGTGTTGGTGATGTGGATAGCACGATGCCATTAATTGTCTTCTTATTTGGTGGCCCAGGTAATGGCGAAGTTTGGTATTACTGGAATTTAATCAGTGACTTTGAAATGCCATCCATCGTTTGGAACATGGCTCTCGATCGCCAACGTATGGGTTCATATGTTTATCAATCACGTGGTATTGGCGAGGAGCAGGGCATTTGGCCTCGTCCTCTTGGTACCGAGCGAACATTGCTTTGCGATACCGATTCACGTTTTCTTAAGTACTCATACGTAACACCAGACTATGTTCTTGGCACACAAATGGATCACCCAGGTGCTGTTCATTCTCACCTCAGTGTCTGCGGCCGTTGGCACGGCTTAACCACAGGCCAATCACGCAAAGCTCGTATCGTTCCGGTTGGTATTCCGGAACCCAATAGTAAAGCGGCTAAAAAATACGGCTACGATATCGAAGTCATGTTCAGATCTGTTCAGCATAAGAATACACTGATCATTCAGCAATCTCGTAGTTGGTCTGCAATTGATCCTGCATGGTACCCTCGTTATCACGGCAAATATGAACGTAACGTTGGTATATATATTGGAAACGATTGGGATAATGTAATCGAAAAAGATGGATGGGTTTTCCTTCAAAAAGGTAATACATATTCAGCGGTTAGGCCAATCTTATGGGACAAAGAATTTGAAGATAGTAAGAAGAAACAATCCAATGCTTCATACAAAATCTTTGATCAACCAGATGATGACCCAACTGTTAAGTTAAAAGATGATTGCTATACATGGAACGATCAGAAAACTATTCTTCTTCTAGAATACAACTTCAGCCCAGTAATTATTGAAGCCGGACGAAAGGCGGATTACGCAACCATGGATGCATTTATATCAAGCATCCTCGACAATCCAGTTTCTCTTTATAAAACCGTTGTACCAGGCTTCAATGTGCTTACTTACAAAGGTAACACCGGAGACAATAAACAGATTGTCTTTAATACGGCTAATACAGAAATCCCAACTGTCGGTCAGCAATACATCAATTACAGCTACCCGATGACTTTTGATAGCCCTTACATCAAATCAAAATATAAGAGTGGTAAGGTCTCTATCGAATTTAATGGTGAAAAGCTTGACCTCGACTTTACCAAATATCCAAAGCGTAATAAACAAGCAAACACAACGATGAACACAGAATTAAAAAATAACTCTAAAGCAGCGATTCCTAATAATGATGACCGCAAGGCTTTTGAAGCAGCAGATGATCGTACATGGACTCAATCCTTTTACGATTCCTGCACTGATGATTGGACAAAGCAATGGTTCCTAGATGGCAAAATTGGCTCAGTTACTAATACATCTGAAGGCATGCAGATGTCATCAGGCCCACAATTCCTAAACGACGCACATCACATGGTACTCTGGACCAAAGATGAATTTAAAGGTGATGTGAAAATTGAATACAAATTTACACGTCTCGATTTTGAAAAACGTTGTGTAAATATTCTCTACATTCAAGCCACTGGCAGCGATGATGGTCCCTATAAAACTGACATCACCAAATGGAGCAAGTTCCGAGAAGTTCCAGCAATGAAGATGTACTTTAACCACATGAATACTTATCACATTAGCTACGCCGCTTTCCCAAACGCAGGGGATGATCGTGATGATTACATCCGTGCTCGTCGTTATGTACCGAACCAGACCGGCCTCGAGAACACTGATCTAAAACCCGATTATTTTCGCAATGGCTTCTTCACGCCAGGCGTACCTCACCGTATTACAGTCATCAAGCAGAATGATGAACTCTTTATGCGTATCAGTACAGTAGAAAAAACCAGCTATTTCCACTGGAAGAATGATCAGGCTCCACCAATTGAAGCCGGTCGAATTGGTCTGCGTCTCATGTTCTGTCGCTCTTCAAGATTCAAAGACTTCAAGGTCAGCGTTTCAGAATAAGTCGTAGAAATAAGTAGTGATGATTCAGAGAAAGACAATGAACGATAAAATTCAAATGGCAATTGTAGGGTTACGTTTCGGCCAACATATCGTTGAGAATCAAGTTCTTAACGGCCCCGGTGCGCCATTTATTAATCTACGAGGGGTCTGTGATCTAGACCGAACTAAAAGTAGCACACTTGCCAAAAAATATAATCTTAAGGAGTATCTTTCTCTCGATGGGATTCTAGATGATCCCGTTATTGAAGCAGTAGGTCTTTTCACGCCACCATCAAACCGAGCCAACATGATACGAAGAATCATGTTGGCAGGTAAGCACGTGATGACAACCAAGCCATTCGAGCTTGAATCCGACGAAGCATTTAAAGTTTTGCTGGAAGCCAAGCAACTCAATAAGATCGTTCATCTCAATTCGCCCTCGCCGCTTCCTTCACAAGAAACTGCACAGATACTAAAGTGGCAAGATGATCACAATCTTGGACAGCCAATTTCGGCACGTTGGGAAACGTTCACAAGTTCATGTGAACAAGCTGATGGTAGCTGGTACGATGATCCCCAGCAATGTCCAGTTGCGCCTATCTTTCGAATAGGTATCTACGGCATCAATCAACTCATCAGGCTTTGTGGTCGTGTTGAATCAGTCAGCGTATGTCATTCTCGCATCAGAACAGGCCGTCCAACACCTGATACTGCAGAATGCTCATTGCAATTTGAAAGTGGTGCTTTAGGCAGTATTTTCGCATCATATTGTATTGACGAAGGTCATCTCTATGGCAGTCGTTTGTTGATGCACTATGAACGTGGCACGATCCGCAATAGTGTGACAGCACTTGACGATCGTGGCGAAACCTCTGCCATAGATCTTCATCTCCAAACACCACTACCTAATAGAAAACTCTACTGCGAGACAGCTTCCATTGATGAGGAAGAAATGAGTGGGAAGTATCAGTGGGATCTTTTCTATAACGCTGTTCGTAAAAACAACTTTTATGTCAAGGGTGAAATCACACCTGATCTTATTGCGCATGCTATCGAGGTCATCGATGCAATGCGTCTTTCGCAAGAGTTTGACAAGCGAATTGCTATTTCAGAAGTTTCAATTGAACAACAACACGCTCATGCAGCGTTGTAATAGACAATAGTACGGAGATTGTTATGAAAAAAGATACTGAATTAAAAATCGGTCTGTTCGGTATCGGCCTCGATACTTATTGGTCACAATTCAAAGGTCTAAAAGAAAATCTCGAAGGATATCAGGCAGAGGTTAAATCAAAGCTCGAATCCTTTGGCAGCAACGTCGTCGACCTCGGCCTTATCGACGAACCAGAAGCCGCCAAAGCTGCAGGTGACCAATTCCGCAAAGAAAGTGTCGATGTTCTTTTCCTTTTTATCACAACTTATGCACTTTCCTCAACAGTTCTTCCTGTTGTGCAACGTGCTGGCGTCCCCGTTATCGTGCTGAATCTTCAACCCGTAGCTCAATTGGATTACGAAAAATTCAACAACCTCGGCGATCGCGGTACCATGACCGGCGTTTGGCTAGAACATTGTCAGGCATGCAGCGCTCCTGAAATCGCATGCGTTTTCAATCGTGCAAAGATCGACTATCACCAAGTTACCGGCCATCTTCAGGATGAAGAGGCTTGGACTGAAATACAGGACTGGGTCGATGCCGCACGCGTCAAGAAGGAAATGCAAAACAATCGAATGGGCATCCTTGGCCATTATTACTGCGGTATGCTTGATGTCTACAGTGATATGACTCAGCAGGCAGCAGTTTTCGGCACGCACTTTGAACTTCTGGAAATGTGTGAGCTTCATACACTTCGCGAAGCAGTCACCGATGAAGAAATCAAATCAGAAGTGCAGCGATTTGAAAGCGAATTCGACGTTTCGCCTGAATGTGAACAAGCTGAAATCAAACGTGCTGCACAAACTTCTGTCGCATTGAAAAAGCTTGTTACAAACCACGATCTCGGTTCTATGGCTTACTACTACGAAGGCGAATCAGGGAGTGACTACGAAAACATCGTTACTTCAGTAATCGCAGGTAACACACTTTTGACCGGTCACGATGTTCCAGTCGCTGGTGAGTGTGAAATCAAAAATGCACACGCTATGAAGATCATGGACATCCTCGGTGTTGGCGGTTCATTCTCTGAACTCTATCTCACCGACTTTAAAGACGATGTTGTATATCTCGGCCATGATGGTCCTGCACACTTCGCGATCTCTGAAGGTACAGTTGGCCTCGTACCTCTCCCCGTTTATCACGGTAAGCCAGGTAAAGGTCTTTCAATTCAAATGACAGTTCAGCACGGCCCTGTCACACTTCTTTCTGTTGTCCAACGTGGCGATGGCACACTACTTCTTCTTATGGCCGAGGCTGAATCTGTCGATGGGCCTATCCTACAGATAGGCAATACAAACAGTCGCTACAAATTCAGTATCGGTTCTAAAAAGTTTCTCAATGATTGGGTTCAAGCTGGCCCTGCACATCACTGTGCAATCGGTATAGGTCATATTGCAAGCAAGATCGAAAAACTCGGTTCACTGCTAGGCATCGAAACTCTCAAAATCTGCTAATCATTAAAGGATGAACAACATGCTACGTTGTGCTTTCAAAATGCAGCTCAAGCCCGGCTACGAGGCCGAGTACAAAAAACGTCATGACGAAATTTGGCCAGAGCTCTCCGAAGAACTTGCAGATGCAGGTGTATCTGATTACTCAATCTTTTTAGACCCAGAAACACTCACGCTATTCGCAGTTCAAAAACTCATAGACGCCAACACCGCAGATCAATTGCCCACTACCGAAATCGTCAAAAAGTGGTGGGCATACATGGCTGACATAATGGATTCCAATCCGGATAACTCGCCAGTGTGTAAACCACTGGTTGAAGTATTCCATATGGATTGATTTGGAGCATTTTATGAAACTGGGCATACTCGGCGGCTGGGGTCACTTCGTATGTGTTCTCGATGAAACAAAATCGATGAACGACGTGAGCATTTGCGGTCTCGCATCTTGCACACCCGATGATTCTTTCGAGAAAGTTCGAAAATTATATCCATCGATCGCAACCGCGCCTCATTATGATGATTATAAACAGCTTCTCACCGAGCAAAAACCTGACGTGGTCACAGTCAGTACACGCATTGATTGTCTTACAGATATTGCAATCGAAGCAGCCAACGCAGGCTGTCACATTATCTGTGAAAAGCCGCTAGCAATAGATCATCAAGATCTGGTAAGTCTTTGGGATGCTGTAACATCAAACGGTGTTCAATGTCTCGCAATGCTCGCAGGTCGTTCACATCCAATTCTTGCAACCGCAAGTAATGCTGTAAAGCAGGGCTTAATTGGCGATGTGAAACTTCTCAATGCCCAAAAATCATACAAGTATGGCAACCGTCCAGATTGGTTTGGACAACGTTCTACCTATGGCGGCACTATCCCATGGATAGGTATTCACGCGCTCGATTTTATCAACTCAGTCACCGACTCTTCATTCACAACCGTAGCAGCAATGCACGCAAACGCCGCTCATCCTCAACGTCCAGATTGCGAAGATATCTGTGGTCTTGTATGCGGTCTTCCTGATGGCGGTATTGCAACAGCCAGTATCGACATTCTGCGAGCTGATGCTGCGATAACGCATGGTGACGACTGGCTACGTATCGTGGGCAGCAAAGGGATCATCGAAGCGGGCATGTGCCGTGAATCTTGCACAATAACAACAGACGATACACCGCAACGTGAACTTGATCCAGTTGAGCCTGAACAATATTACGCGCCATTTTTACGTAATCTCGATAAATCTGCTCATCCTCCAAACCAAGCTACACGTCGTAGTTTCCAACTCACGCACGCTGCACTCTGTGCGCGTGATGCCGCAGATACACGTTCAGTCATCAACATTCCAGATGCTCCATGGAACGAACCCACGCCACAAAGTATTTCCGTTTGAACATGATTATTGTAGTGGACTAACCAGCAGTTAGAGCAATTATTACCGCCGCACTTTAACAATCGAAGGATACCCGTATGGCGTTCTCGAAATATATCTCAATTCTTTTTACACTTTTATTTGCGACTCATTCAGCTTTTGCGACTGAAAAAATTGCGACTCAGCAATTCTTCGAGTATACCAATACGATTCAGCTGCAAGAAAACACCAGCGGCGCCTTCATCAATAGAATATCAGACAGCCTTATCATTGCAGGTGGACATGAAGCCACTGATATTTATCTTCAGGAAAAAACAACTGGGTATCTATCGCTAAGTTAGATTCGCGAAGATCAAATGGTGCGTCAGTTGTCATCGGCAGTACGCTCTATCTCATCGGCGGCAATATCGACGGTCAACTCATCACGACAGTCAATACCGTTAGGCGTATTAAAGATCTAGAAAGCAAAAAAATTACAATACAAATTGCAAGCTTTCCCGAACTCCCTCAATCTCTCAACAACATCACCGCTACAACAATTAATAACACAATCTATGTTGCAGGTACCGCCAACAATCAAAACTACTTTTACTCATACGACACAAAGCAAATCAAAGCAACGTGGACTGAAAACGACGTATGGAGCAATAACGCATCCAATCAAATTGCGATTGCAACGCAGCAAAATAAAATTTTTCTCTTCTATACATCAGAGCAAAATAAAAATCTTAGTTCCAGCATCTACAAACCAGCCTCCGGTTGGCAAGCTCTCGATGACGCGTCATTCACACCTAATAACTTCAAAGCTGTTCCATGTGGTAACGCTCATATCCTCCTCTTCGAGTCCAACTCCGACAAAATCTATGGCCTTTACGCCATCACTAACAACTGGGCGCAGCTCGGTAAACTCCCACAGCCAATACAAAACCTTGATGCTGTTATCGCCAATGGTATTAATTTTCAAATCTTTTCGAACAACAATATTATCACAGGGAAAGCTGTATTTCCACCAACAAAATACGGCCTTTTAGATCACGCTGTTGTCGCAGCATTCTTCCTCATCATGCTATATATCGGTTGGCGTACATCCAAAAAAGGCAAAAATAATAAAGATTACTTCCGGGGTGGCCAGCGTATCCCTTGGTGGGCCGCAGGTCTCAGTCTTTTTGCTACAGGTGCTAGCGCCATAAGCCTCGTCGCGATGCCTGCAAAATCATTTGCTGAAAACTGGATCTACGTCAGCACCTCCATCTTTGCGATCCTTACACTCCCCATCACGATCTACTTCATCGTACCGCTTGCACGTCGCCTCCAAGTCGCAACAGCTTTCGAGTACCTCGAACGTCGTTTCCATCCAGTCGTACGTTTCTATGGCTCAATCGTTTTCTCTCTCTCGCAAATGGTCGGCCGTATGGCAGCAATCATGCTCCTTCCCGCGCTAGCGCTCAGCGCAATCTGTGGCATTCCAATGCACATCAGTATCCTTCTCATGGGACTCCTCACAACCATCTATGCAAGTATGGGCGGCCTCTCAGCAGTCATCTGGACTGACGTTATTCAAGCCCTAGTTATGATCGCCGCAATGGTTCTCTGTGCAGTTTGGGTCATCTTCTCAATCGACTATGACTTCTCAACCGCTATGAGCATTCTCGATCAAAGCAACAAACTTCAAGTTATCGATTGGTCATTCGATCTCGCCGCGCCAATCATATACGTCCTCGTTCTTGTTCATCTCATACTCCCTATTGGTGCGTTAGGTGACCAGAATTTCATTCAACGTGTACAAAGTACTGCAGACGAAAAAACCGCTGTGAAAGCTGCTGTTACACAAATGTTTGTGGCCGTACCTCTCAACTTCCTTCTTTTTAGTCTCGGCACACTCCTCTTCCTTTACTACTATCAAAATCCACAAATGCTCACACCTGCCATGAAGAACGACAGCGTCTTCCCTCTCTTTGCTGCTCAAGTCTTGCCATCAGGTTTAGGTGGTGTCATCATGACCGCAATCATGGCCGCAACGATGTCGACGCTTTCATCAGCCGTTAACTCAGTGGCAAACATCGGCGTCGAAGATTTCTTCCGCCCACTTCGCCCACAAACTACCGATCGTGGTTTCCTTATCGCAGGTAAACTTTTCACTGTAGCATTAGGTATCTTCGGTACGGGTGTCGCTCTGCTTCTAGCTTACACGCCACTCGATTCAATCTGGGACCTCTTCATTCTTGTTTCAGGCATTATCTACGCTCCACTCATCGGCATCTACTGTCTCGGCATCTTTACCAAACGTACCAACGCTCTCGGTGCAGGCATTGGTCTTATCGGTGGTATCGGCGTTGGTGTCGCACTCAAATACCTCAACCTATTCCCTGCTCACGCATTCACATACACACTCATCACACAAACCGTCTGCATGGCCGCAGGTTACTTCATCAGTATCATCATCCCTGGTAAACCACAAGACCTTACTGGCCTCACCGCCTACACCCTCCCACCAAAAGAATCCACCGAACAAAAACAGTCTTCTCAATCAGCCGAAGTCAGCGCATAATACGCTCAAATCCCTCACACTAATTAACGACTGACATAGGTAACACAATGAATAACTCTGTACTGTTTACCCATATGGGAAACTTGGCAAACCTTTCAAAAGCCAAGACACGTTCAATTAGCCCTGAAAATTTAGATGGTGCAAAAGAAGGTGGCGCTCGCGCCGAGATTGGTAAAGGCAACGCTTCCTCCGCAGCTGAACATCTCGGTAAAGGCTGGAAAGTAAACCCATTCATCTTCATTAAAAAAGATGAAACCGTCACCATCGCTGACATCAAAGAGTCTGGCTCCATTCAACACATTTGGCTCACCCCCACAGGCCAATGGCGCAACATTATCCTCCGTATTTATTGGGATGATCAGGAACATCCTTCGGTTGAATGTCCCATCGGTGACTTTTTTGCAAATGGGTGGCAAGAGTATACGCAAGTCAATTCACTCGCCATTAACGTCAACCCCGGCAGTGGTCTCAACTGCTTTTGGCCAATGCCTTTCAAAAAGCGTTGTCGCATTACCATCGAAAACCGTGATGTGCGTGACATGCATCTTTACTACCAGATCGACTACACGCTCGGCGACATCCCCGATGACGTTGGTTATTTCCATGCATACTTCAATCGTTCCAACCCCGTCATGCGAGGCGACGTTCACACCATTCTCAAAGATGTAAAAGGCTGGGGACAATACGTCGGCACATACATCGCTTGGCAAGTTAACTCTAACGGCTGGTGGGGCGAAGGTGAAGTCAAGTTCTACATGGACGGCGACGAAGAATACCCAACCATCTGTGGTACAGGTCTCGAAGATTACTTCCTTGGCTCATACAACTTCGATCCCTCATTCTGCAAACCAAACACACCCAAACACTACAAGGAATTTACAGGCCCATACGCAGGCATGCCGCAAGTCATTAAACCCGACGGCGTCTACCATGCCAACCAACGCTTCGGTCTCTATCGTTGGCACATCGCCGACCCCATCCGCTTTGAAGAAGAAATCAAAGTTACATGCCAAGCCCTCGGTTGGCGACAAAAAGAAGAAGGCTTCCGTTACGCACAACTCCAAGACGATGTTTCCTCCGTTGCATACTGGTATCAAACATTACCAAGCTCACCACTACCAAAACTTCAAGACGTCGATGATGTCGAATTCAGCATCATCCCCGATAATTAATCACAATACTGCAGCACGCAAAAAGCAGCGTAATCACGCTGCTTTTTTTAATTGATCCATTTGACGTATATAGCCAGTGAGCACGCTCGCCGAGCTCACCACCTCATCCCGTTTCACCTCATTAATAAACCTTAACTAACTCGCGATTAGACAAGTTTACCTACTGCCGCAGTATTTTTCTTAAACACAAGTTCGCCCACATCAGGTCCGCACTGTCTGCAATAATACGTACGTCCTTTCAGCGGTCGGCGATGCCTTGTATGAGCTTTCTCGCAACTGCCACACACTGCTTTCCATTTACCCTTTGGCATAGTCGCAGCCGAATCACAGCGTTCTGGTCGGGCGCCAATCTCGATACACTTCTGTTTCCATATTGGCCCATGCCCCGCATTCGCACCAGCTAACGCATGCGCGATCTCATGCAGCAACGTATCACGAACCGCATCTTCATCATTGTGATTAATCAAATGCACCGACAATTCAATTCGTTTTGCACTGTAGTTGCACAAACCCAAAGCACGCTTGCGATGATTGAAGCCAAACGTCCACGTAGAACTCAATTCGTGCTCACGCATTAAAGATTCAGCTAGTGCTTTTGCATCCCAAAGATTCACATTCACTCCGATTAATCAATAACCAATCATTAACATGGTGCCCTAATAAACAGCTTATTTTACAGCAATTTAATCAGTGATAATATCATTCCCCAAAAGAAAAGCCCGCACGAATGCGGGCCCTTACATCGTCTATTTTATTCGTCAGCTACTTATTTGTAGAAGACTTCTTTATCTTCCTGTTTTTCAGCTGGCTTTACTGCTGGAACAGCAATCTTGTTAACTGGCTTAGCAATTGGTGCCGCAACAGGTGCCGCTGCAATTGGTTCCTGCATCATGACCAAGAAGATTTCAACGCGGCGGTTTGCCTGTGAACCCTTCGCTGCATCATTCAATGCGATTGGACGATACTCGCCATAACCAGAAATATTCATACGAGTTGGTGCGATACCAGATTTCTGCAGAACATCTTTAACCGCAATTGCGCGGCCAGCTGAGAGGCCCCAGTTGTCGCCGAATTTAGCTTTATTCGCAGCGTTTTTCACTGGAACATTATCCGTATGACCAACAACGCGTACTTCGTAAGACATTGCTTCAGCACTGTTCAAAACAACAGCCAATTGCTGCAGTGAACCGACTGCGCCACTCTTAACTGTGGTCTTACCCAGGTCGAATGTCAGGTCACTAGCTAAACGTACCATGCCGCTGTCTGCGTCATAGCTCATCAGGCTAGGATTACGTGCAGCCAAATTTTCCAACTTATTGCTGAGTGCAACTGGAAGCTGGCTTGATGTGGTTGCCAAATCACGGATGCGTTCCTTGGCTTCAGCCAATGCTGCTTCCATCTGTGCTTTTTCAGCCAGTGCAGCTTCCAAAGCAGCCTTTGCTTCAAGGTCAACCTTTGGTGCAGCCTGAAGTGCAAGAATTCTTGCGTTGGCTTCATCTAATCTGCTCTGCAGTTCAATTTGTTGTGCTTCACTCTTACGGTAAAGATTTCGGTACTGGTCTACCTCGCTCTGAGCTGCGCAACCCACTGAGCCTAACAATATCGCTGCCATTGCTAAACGTGCAAAAGACTTCATCGCATCCGTTCCTTTCGTTGCCTATCCGTTGACACCCGCATTGATGTAGATGTTCATGTTCAAGTTGGCTGGCTGGGTAAATGAGGTAAGCCGCCACCGATTTTTGATTGTACAATAGGTGCAGGAATCTGGAAAATAAAACCTGCTCTTGACGTGTATAAATATCGGACCTTTGGGCATTAAAACATGAAATCACAATCAATAACATTAATTCATAGCGCAGCAGTACGAGATGCAGAGTCGATTGACGTGCGCGAAGCGACTATCGCAGTCGCTGAGGGGCGAATTGTTTGGGTGGGTAAGCGAGGTGAGTTGCCTGATGAATTAAATCAGCAGGTTGTGCAGGAACATACTTATGACAATATGTTGATAACTCCTGCGCACGTGAATGCTCACGTGCATTTGGATTTGACGCATGTTGGGCCGGTGGAGTTTGGTGGGTGTTTTGGTGATTGGTTGCGGTCGATCAGAGAGATTCGTATTGAGAAATCGGTGCCGATTAAGGAGGCCGTCGCACAGGGCGTTCGTTTATCTCGTGATTCAGGCGTGGGTTATGCTGCAGACATTGCGGGTACAGTTGAAGCATTGGAAGCAAGACGTGAGTTAGGGAATCTGATGCCTTTGGCTGGGGTTTCATATTACGAGTGGTTTGGGATTGGTGATTTGGCTGAGCCTCGTGGTGAGACTCAGGAGGCGATCCTGAGACAGCAGCCTTACGAGTCGCAGCTAAAAGGGCATACGAGAGGCATTGTGACGGGGATTCAACCACATGCACCGTATTCAACGGGGATGCAGGTCTATAAACGAGCTGCAAAGCTTTCACGTCAAAGAGCTTATAGGCTCAGTACACATTTGTGCGAATCGGTGCAAGAACTGGAGTTCGTTGCTGAGGGAACAGGACTTTTTGCGGATGCATTAAAGGAATTGGGGATGTGGGCAGAGTCGATCTGGGAGACAGGAATCGGGCAGCGACTGCACCCTGTAGATTTCCTGCAAAGACGACTGCAGCGGGGCAGGTGGCTGCTCGCTCACTGTAACTTCATAGATGATAAACATATAGACATTTTGCGTGAGACAGGGACGTCGGTGGCTTATTGTCCGATTGCGTCGGATTACTTTGGGCATACAGGGGAGAAAGATGGGCCGACGTTGAAGGATGGGGTGGTGAACATGGGCGGGAAGCATCGTTATCGTGAGATGATGATGCGTGGTGTGAATGTTGCGTTGGGTGTGGATTCGATTATTTGTCAGCCGAAGGATGAGGGACAGGCGATGGGTATCTTGCCACAGATGCGGTACTTATATGAACGAGATGGGATGAGCGGTGTTGAGGATGCGAAGTTGCTGTTGAGGATGGGTACGGTGAATGGGATGTTGGCGATGGAGTTGCCTGAGGATGATGTTTTGCTTCGGTCAGGATCGCCTGCACTGTTCTGTGGGGTGGCGTTTAATCCGGCTGAGAAGACGGATCCGCTGGTGCAGATCATGGAGAGCCGGGCGGGTGCGAAACTGCTTGATTTTACGGGTTAATCGGTAGTTTTAGCTGTAAGTTCATGCTGTTAAGTGGGTTGTGAAATAAGCACGTTTTGGGGTAAAAATCACCGAAAATGGCTGATTTTCCGATAGTTTTGATAAGAAACGGTCTGTTTTTGATAAGAAACGGTCTGTTTTTGAGAAGAAATGGACAGTGATTTTGCGTGTTTGTGCGCGCAAAAGCGTCGCGTGCTACTGTTGGCGCAGTAGATAGCGTGGTCTGTCAGGATGTTTGTGATGGGCAAAATTGATTGGAAACCTGCATCAAAAAGTTTTTCGAGAAGTGAAAAGAATTGATCGCGTGCGCATAGAAATTTGCGCACACAGATGGAGATATGCAAAGTGGAATCGAACTGCGAATTGAGTTGTATTGGATGTGTGGGTTTCATTGGCTTGGGGATCATGGGGAAGCCGATGGCGGAGAATCTGATCCGAGCCGGCCATAAGATGTGTGTGTGGAATCGGACGGAGAGTAAGTGCGAGAGTATGGTGGCGATTGGTGCGGATATGTTGCGGAGTCCGGGTGATGTTGCGGCGCATGGTCCTGATGTGATTTTTATTTGCGTGACGAATACAGAGGATGTGAAGGAGATTCTGTTTAGTGAGAAGGGGATCGCGAAGAGTGCGAAGCAGGGATTGATTGTAGTGGATCACTCAACGATTGATGCGAAGGAAGCTGCAGGTTTTGCGGATTGTTTGGCAGGGCATGGTGTGAAATATCTGGATGCACCGGTGAGTGGCGGTGATGTTGGTGCGAAAGCTGGGACGCTTTCGATTATGGTTGGTGGTGATGAAGGGGCCTATCAGACGGTTAGGCCGATGCTGGAGGTGATGGGTAAAGAAATTAATTACATGGGTGAGAGTGGCATGGGGCAAGTGACAAAGAGCTGTAATCAGGTGATGGTGTCATGCAATCTGATGGGTGTGTGTGAAGCAATGATGCTTGCGAAGAAGAGTGGGTTGGATTTGGATAAGATGATCCGTGCGGTGAGTGGTGGTGCGGCTGGTAGTTGGTCGTTGTCGAATTTGGGCCCAAAGATAAAGGACTCGGATTGGGCGCCGGGATTTATGGTGAAAGATATCTTAAAGGATCTGGGTTTTGTTTCTCATTTGTCGCAGGTTTCTCACGCACCGCTAACGGGGACAAGTATGGTGGAGACGTTGTTCCAAGTGTTGGCAGCAGAGGGCGAGGGAGAGTTGGGTACGCAGGCGCTTGCGAAGGTGTATGAGAAGTTGGGCGGGTTTGAGTTTACGAAATAAAATGTCAGTCTATGTTGAATAGAAAAAACGGCTGCAAATACAGCCGTTTTTCAGTGTCTAATTGATGATTAGAGAATTATGATTTGCGGCGGCGAGCAAGTAGTGAGATTGAGGCAAATGAGAGTAGCGCGAGTGATGTTGGTTCTGGGATGGGCACGAGGTGGAGAGCCATGGTTTCGCCATAGAAAACATCGCTGAAACCGGGAGGGCTCATGTTATCAAGTGTGATGTCGAAAGCGGAGCCATCTTCAAGTGTTGCGGATAGAACGACGTCGCCTCGGTCTGGTACGATGAACGGTGTGCCGGGAACGATACCAGCGATGTCAATACCATCTAACTTGAAGTTAGAACCGTAGAGATTCATGATGGCTCTGGAGTTGATAGAGAAGTAGTCATCAAAGGTGCCGCCGTGGATGTTGAGCGTACTATTGTAGGCATGAAAATCGCTGTTTAGAAAGTGGCCGCCATGGATATTTACGGTGCTTCCATCGCCAGCATCGAAATTTTCTCCGATCGTTCCACCTGAGATATTAACAATGCTATCTTCGATAGCGAAGAAGTTATTGCCTATGTTGCCGTCAAATATGTTGATAATGCTTCCACCGAGCGCAGTGAAGTATTGTTCAACAGTACCACCATAGACATTTACGATGCTGCCGCTGTGTGCTTCGGTGTCTATACCGATGATGCCGGTACCAGAAAGATTGATTGTATCACCTGCAAAAAATGTGCTTGGGACAAAATCGGTTGGATCGTCAATGTCGTAGACGGCAGCATCTGAAATGGGGTTCAGTGAGAGGGACAGGGCGATCGCGCTAAGCGCGCAGAGAGATTTCATCGTGTTCATCTTTTTCCTTCCTACGGGAATGGTATTCAATTAACAAATATTGCGAAATCGTTCGCGATTGCAGCAATGTTAACTGTGGAAGCAAAAAGATTTAAATGTCTTTAGCTAAATTGAGGGTAAGACGCAGGAGGGGGAGTTTTTTCTGATGTGGCGGGAGTATTGAGTTGGTTTGGGTGTGACTAAAGGGGGTAGGTTGTCTTTATGTTTTCAATGATTGGCTGAATGTAGTAAAGTGGGGGTTCAGTGGGTTCAACTGTGCTAGTGCGCTGAAAGTGTATAAAACGCGTTTTGTTGAACAAAGGATTGCGAAATGAGTCAGGCAGCAGTCGTGCCCACGCCAGATCTAGTTAAAGGTGCGCCCGGAGTTAAGGGACAGCAAAAGGGTGGGGGACGAATCGTTTCGATTGATGTTTTACGTGGCTTCATCATTATTATGATGCTGTATGTCAATTCGATTGCTGGCGTACATAAATCGCAGTGGTGGATGGGTCACTTACATTCAGGTGGAATGGGGATGGCACTAGCGGACTTTGTGTTTGGTTCGTTCCTGTTTATTACAGGGCTGTCGATCCCGTTTGCTTTTAAGAAACGATTAGCTAATGATGCGCCAGCGAAGTTGCTTTGGCATATTGGTTTGCGTGTGATTAGTTTACTGATCATCGGCCATTTTATGATGGGATCGTCGATGGATAACATCCGATTCTTTAGTGAATGGGAGACAGGGTTTAGTGTGTATTGGAATACGCGGCTGTGGCAGATCCTTGTTTTTGTCAGTGTGTTTATGATCTGGCATCACGTGAATGTGACGAGTAATGTTGGTAAGAAAATTTCAGCAGCAGTACGTGTTGTTGGTGCGATTGGTTTGGTTTTTGCGTGGTGGTGTTTTACGGTGAAAGATTGGAAGGGCGACGTTGGGGTTTACTTTGCACCAGGTTGGTACGGCATCGTTGGTTTGATTGGTGCAGCATACCTTGTGACGGCTGTTTTTTACTTGCTGTTCAGAGATAACCGAGTTGCATTGGTATTTGGTTTGCTGACGCTCTTTAATGTATTTTTTGTGGTGATGGCAACTCATAAAGAATATGAGAACCTGACAAATAAGGCTGCGATTTACGTAGCGATTGTGAGTGTGGGGACCATCTATTATGCGATTAGAGGTATGAAGGACGCGTGGGTGGATGCGAAGAAGAAAGGCTCGCATTGGGTGATGCCGACACTATTTTCAGGAATGGGTGGCTTGGTAGTGTTGTTTGTTGGGTATATGGCGTTGCTGGTTGTGAAGGGAATGTTTAATGAGACGCCTGCGGATACAGATTATGTGATGTGGATGCCTTGGGCAGTTTGGCCTGTGGTGATGGGTGTTCTTGGTGTATGTGCAGTCGGCTGGTTTGCAGTGAATGGTAAGAAAGCACAGACCAGTTTAGATCGTGGATTGTTGTGGGGCTTGGGCGCAGTTGTTGCTGGTGCGATTGTTTATGGATGGTGGTGGACAATTGATGCGGGCTGGTTTGTGAAAACGATTGGCGAAGCAGAGGTGAGTAAGTTGCTGACGATGACGCCGATTATTGGCGATCACGGCGGGCTGGTGCAGCGAGCGTCAGTGAGCACACATGCGACGTCTTCAGTGCTTGGTTTGATGATGGGTTTGGTCATTGCGGACAATAAGAAGTATCCACGTGAGCTTGATAAGATTACGACGATACTGACGTATGCACTAATTTGTGTGGTTTTTGCTCTGATAAGTGCGAAGTGGTATGGGATTCATAAGAACGGTGCGATGCCTGCGTACTCGCTAATTTGTGCAGCGTTCTGCATGGTGATGTGGGTGATTTTCTATCTTTGGACGGATGTGAAGGGATGGAAGAAGTGGTCGGTGTTGTTTGTGATGGCTGGTGCGAATCCGCTGACGATGTACTTGATTGGCTATCCGGTGAGAGCAGCGTTCTTTATGTTAGATCAATGGACGTGGGCAGGTGGTGAGGGAGCAGTGTTTACGCCGAATGTGTTCAATCGTGCGGACTTCCCATGGTTTGGCGAATCATTTGATTGGAGTGCATGGCAACCTTGGATCGCAACGACAAAGGTTCTGATTTGGGCATTCTTTACAGCATGGGTTGTTGGGATGCTTGCGAAGAAAAATGTGAAATTGAAACTCTGATTTTAGAATGATTGAATGATGATAAATATGAGAAGCTCGTACTGCATGGTTCGAGCTTTTTTACTTTTTAAGGATTAGATCGAGTTCTTTAAGAGCGTTGTGATTGCTTTTGTATGTAAGACGATCAATTGCTTGCTCATAGGTGAGCCATCGATGTGTGGTATGTTCGGATGAGAGTGTGATGCGGTGTGTGTCAGTGATGTCGATTCCAAAACAGTGCTCAGGAATGGATTTGATATGTGATGCCCAATTGTGGTTGAGATTGGAGAAGATAGACGCAGGGATCATACTTTTGGCTTGTAGCGGTATGAATGATTCGGTTGGCGAAATATTTGTTTCTTCTAAGAGTTCACGTGTTGCTGCTTGAAGAGGCGTTTCAGTGTCTTCGCCACCGCCTGCGATGAATTGGTGAGCGTAGTTGTCAGTACGTTGGAAAACTGCATACATAATCGAATCCGGCATGCGTTTGAAAGGGATGACGAGGATTTGGTATGGGGCTCGTGGCATGGAGAATAGTATGGGTTTGCTTGATGTGGAATGCAATGAAAAAACCCGAACATGATTGCTCGGGTTTGGAGTATTTATAATGGGCTAACCGATGGTTAGGCTTTTGATGTTTCTTTTGAGACGACTGCGCGGCCGACTGAGTGGTAGACGAAGCCGAACTCACGCATAGTTGAGCGACGGAAGATATTGCGGCCGTCGAAGATGACTGGGGTGGCCATCTTGTCGTTCATTGCTTCGAAGTCTGGGTGCTTGAACTCAGCCCAGTCGGTGCAGACGATGAGTGCGTCGGCATCGGTGAGCGCTGTCATGGCGTCTTCGGCATAAGTGATCTTGTCACCTAGCACTTCTTCAGCTGTTTCGTGAGCGACAGGGTCGAAGGCTGTGACGGTTGCACCTTTTTCGAGGAGCTTCTGCATCAAGGTGATTGATGGCGCTTCACGAATGTCGTCGGTACCTGGCTTGAATGCGATGCCCCAGACAGCGATCTTGAGCTTGGACCAGTCAGCACCATCGAAGTGGCTGTTGATTTTGGTCATGAATGCGTCACGCTGATCTTGGTTGACCTTGTGGACGGATTCGAGGAGTAGAGCAGGGTGGCCGATGTCTTGACCCATAGAGATCATGGCGAGGACGTCTTTAGGGAAGCATGAACCGCCGTAACCGAGGCCCGGGTAAAGGAACTGGTTGCCAATGCGCTTGTCAGAACACATGCCGCGACGGACTTCATTGACATCAGCACCGTAAGCTTCGCAGAGATTTGCGACTTCGTTGATGAAGGAAATCTTGGTAGCGAGCATACAGTTTGAAGCGTACTTCACCATCTCAGCGGATGGGATGTCCATGATGAAGATTGGGTTGCCTTGGCGAACGAACGGCTCGTAGAGATCACGCATTTTGTCAGCAGCGTACTTGGTGTGTGCACCGATGACGACACGATCTGGTTTGTTGAAGTCGTTGATTGCAGCGCCTTCTTTGAGGAACTCGGGGTTCGAGGCCATGTGAAAGGTCTTCTTGGTACGTGAAGCGACGGCTTCCTGTACTTTGATGTTCGTGCCAACAGGGACAGTTGATTTGACGACAATAATCTTTTCACGTGTGTCGTTGGATGCTTCGATTGCGTCGCCGATGTCTTGGGCGGCTGCGAGTACGTATTGCAGGTTTGCGCGGCCGTCATCGCCTGAAGGGGTGCCTACAGCGATGAAGATGATCTCAGCGTTTTCGTAGGATGCGGCTTTGTCGGTGGTGAAATGGAGGCGGTTGGCTTTGGCATTGCGTTGAATGAGTTCGTCGAGGCCCGGCTCGTAGATTGGGGAGATGCCGTTGTTGAGTTTGTCGATTTTTGACTGATCAATGTCGAGGCAAGTGACATCGTTGCCTGTGTTTGCAAAGCAGGTTCCGGTGACGAGTCCGACGTATCCTGTGCCGACCATGGTAATCCGCATGGGTGAGATCCTTGTCTGATAGAGCGTGAAAGCTCTTAGTATTTATAGCCCTTAAGCCGATTCGTGGTTAAGGGATTTGTATGTCTGTTTAGCGGGGCAAAAAAGCCTCGATTTGGGCAACTAGTATCGTGTTTGGGGGGTGGGATGTAAAGTTTGGCATGGAAGACTGTAAATATTTGGGGAATCGGGAATAAGAATGATGGTATGGGGGCTAGTTATGTACATGGCAACTGGAATTTAGGGTGGATTGGGTGCTTTTGTGAAGTTGTGGCGGGGCAAGGGGTTATGAGGGGACTCGGAAGCGAGGAGTTGAGTTGCTATGATGTATGTACGAGAAGGCTGACTGTGGGAGCAGTTGGCGAGGGATCTGTCGTGAATGTCGAGATAGTTTGCGACAGGTGAATGAAAACACGAGGACATAAGAAGATGACTCAAGGTAAAGGACCTGATCCGGAGTTTCGCACTCCGGACAGCGATATTAATGAGGTCGAGCGATTCAAGCTCGAGAGTGATGGCGTGCGCGGCATCCTCGGACCTGACTTCCGGAATCTGGATGGACCCGGAGATATTGAAAAGGCGAGCGAACAGCTCGCCAAGTCTCACGGCATTTATCTGGAATACAACCGAGCCAAGACCGGGCGTGAAAAGGATTGGATGTACATGATCCGTGCAACCATCCCCGGAGGTGGTGCATTCACTGCTGATCAGTGGCAAGTCTTTGACGGCTTGGCAGATAAGTACTGTGACAACAATCCATTCGGTGGTTCGTCACTTCGTCTGACCACACGTCAGAACGTGCAGTACCACTGGCTACATAAAGACAAAGTGATCAATCTTGTGCAGGAAATGGCTGAAACCGGCTTCTATGCACTGAATGGTTGTGGCGATAACGTGCGAAACGTGATGGGTTGCCCACTATCACAGTTCAGTTCGATCTATGATGCGAATGCAAAGGCGCAGGAATATGGAGCATACTTCCGCCTACCTGCTGCCCCGCATATTCAGGTGTTTGCGATCGATCCAAACTTCATTCGTGATCCTGAAAAGCAGTACAAATATGGCGAGAAGCTTCTGAACCGTAAGTTCAAGATTGCTTTCAGTGCTGTACATCGTAACTTGCAAACGGGCGAGATTGAGTACGATAACTGTGTCGAAATTCGTACGAATGATCTTGGCGTGATGCCGATTGTTGAAGATGACAAGGTTTCTGCATATCAACTGTACATCGGTGGCGGTCAAGGTGAAAAAAACGGTAAAGCAACGTTCGCAGCACACGGCGAGCCACTTGGCATCGTAACCGAAGAACAGCTTATGCCTGCACTCAGCGGGATTGTCAAAGTGCATGATGAATGGGGCGATCGTAAGAACCGTCACTGGGCACGCTTGAAGTATGTTGTCAATGCTCAAGGTACGAGCTGGTATCGTGATCAGCTGCGTGGTAGAGGTGTTGAAATTGATGGGCCTAACGATGAGTTAGATCCGGGTGCGAGAATGATGCACCATGGTTGGCATGAGCTTGAAACCACTGGAAAACTAGCGTTTGGCGCGTATATTGAGAATGGCCGCCTGATTGACGGTGAGAACGGCAAACTCAAATCAATGGTTCGGGACACGATGCAGAAGTTCGCTGGTACTGAACTGATGATTACGCCGAATCAGGATTTACTCTTCACGAATATTGAACCGGATGCCAAGGATGATTTCGAAGCTTATCTCGGCGAGTTCGGTTTTGGTAAACGGAATGGTAAAACCTATTCATCGCTTAGAGTACTTTCAGGTGCATGTGTTGGTTTGCCAACTTGCCGCTTGAGTTATACAGAGAGTGAACGTTTTGAACCTGAACTGATCGATACACTCGATGAGATGGGTTATGGCGACCTTAAAGAGTCCATCGGTATCACCGGCTGTGAACGTCAGTGTTTCCGTCCAGCCACCAAGACGCTCGGTTGGGTTGGTCAAGGTCCAAACATGTACATGCTCAAACTCGGCGGCTCTGAAGATGGTCGTTATCAGGGCACTGCTTTGGTTGAAGATGAAAAGCTATACTTCAGACAAGTACCTCGTGATAAGGTTGCAGTACTCAGTGCGAAGCTGTTTGATCTTGCCAAGGCCAATATGACTGTAGAAGATAATGATGATTGTGGTACGGTATTCAGACGTTTGGGCAGCAAGTTTATTCTTGATGCGCTTCGTAATGATGAAGAAATTGCACCACTCATGGAGAAAACGGCAAAGGCGCCATTCTTGCCAAAGGGTTGTGCTGTCGATCATTATGCAACAGCAACTGCCAAATGATTGAGCCTATAAAAATAGATGTTTAACGTGAAGCCTCGTTTGTTACGAGGCTTTTTTATATTTAAAAAGTTCTTCGGTTTATCAATGATTTGGTTTAAAATAACAATATGAGTGAGACGAATGTAATTAATCAATTGGCAAAGAAAATGGGGCAGCCAGACGTTGCATATCCCAATTACTACGTATGGCTCGTTCTCGTTTCTTCTCTAGATATCATGATGACATGGATCATTCTCTTTGTAGGTGGTAGCGAAGCAAACCCGATTGCAGAGAGTGTGATCAACATGTGGGGATTGGGTGGCATGATCGCATTTAAATTTGCATTGGTTATTTTCTTCATCGTTATGTGTGAATGGATCTCACGTAAGAAAAAAGAAACTGGTCGACTGCTTGCTTCATGTGGCATAATGATCAGTGCATTTCCAAGTATTCTTGCTGCAGGATATTTAATTATCCACTTCTTTTAATCATAAATAAAAACACCCGCCACTGTGACGGGTGTTTGCTGTTAACATGTCTATTTGATGATTAGCCTTCATCACCATTCGTAGGTTTGACTGTTTCTTCAGAAGAGTTCTCTTCATCGCCTTTCTCTTCCTTTGGCGGCTCAGGCAATTTTTCCGCTGTAAATGTGAGATGTTCATTCTCATCATTATGCGTTACCTTGATGACCTGACCAGTTACAAACTCGCCACGCAAGATTGATTCAGACAATGGGTCTTCAATGTGCTGCTCAATTGCACGACGTAAAGGCCTCGCACCAAAGTCAGGGTTGTAACCCTTGTTGATAAGGAAATCTTTTGCCTTTTGGTTGACCTGAATCGCCATGTCACGTTCTTCCAAACGTTTGAAGACCTTACGGATTTCATACTCTACGATGCCGTTCAGGTCATCACGGTTGAGTGGACGGAAGACGATGATGTCGTCCAGACGGTTGATGAATTCAGGACGGAAATAACGCTCGATTTCAGCATTAAGCGTCTGCTTCATCTTCTGGTAATCAGCTTCTTCAGCCTGAATAGCAAAGCCGAAACCAGCCTTATTCTTAATCAGTTCTGCACCAATATTTGAAGTCATAATCAAGATGACATTACGGAACGATACATGACGGCCAAATGAATCTGTTAGTTCGCCTTCTTCCATGATCTGTAAGAGCATGTTGAAGACATCTGGGTGAGCCTTCTCAATTTCGTCGAGCAACACAACTGCGTATGGACGACGACGAATCTGTTCAGTCAACTGACCACCTTCTTCGTAACCGACGTAGCCGGGAGGCGCCCCGACCAGACGAGAAACGTTATGTTTCTCCATGTACTCAGACATGTCGATACGAATTAGTGATTCAGGATCGCCGAACATGAATTCTGCAATAGCCTTAGAGAGCAATGTCTTACCCACGCCGGACGGACCGACAAAGATAAACGAACCCATTGGACGACGTGGATCTTTCAACCCAGAACGTGAGCGGCGAACAGCTTTCGCAATCGCTTTGATCGCATCGTTCTGAGAAACAACAGTTTTATGAAGCTCGTCTTCAAGATTAAGCAAGCGTTCAGACTCTGCTTTTTCAAGCCGTGTTAGTGGTACGCCCGTCATTTTCGAAACAACTTCAGCAATCACTTCATCATCAACGATGCCATCCACTTCCTTGGATTTCGCACGCCAATCACGCTGAATCTGTTCCTTGTTACGACGCAGTGATTCTGCCTGATCACGCAGTTCCGCAGCCTTTTCATAGTCAGCTGACTTCACTGCCTCATCTTTATCAATCGATAGCCGTTCGATCTGCTCTTCAAGTTCAGCAAGATTTGGTGGCTTACTCATACTCTTCAAGCGAATACGAGCACCAGCCTCATCTATCACATCAATAGATTTGTCCGGCTGTACACGTGCCGTGATATAACGATCGGAAAGCTCAACAGCCTGTTCAATCGCTTCATCCGTAATCTGCACACGATGGTGTGCTTCATAACGATCACGCAAACCCTTGAGGATCGCAACTGTATCTTTCTTGTTAGGTGGATCAACAAGAATCGTCTGGAAGCGGCGTTCAAGTGCGCCATCTTTCTCAATATATTTACGGTATTCATCAAGCGTGGTCGCACCAATACACTGGATTTCACCACGTGAAAGTGCAGGTTTCAATACATTCGATGCATCAATCGCACCTTCTGCACCACCAGCACCAACAAGCGTATGCAATTCATCAATAAACAGAAGTACATTCTTTGCACGACGTACTTCGTTCATGACTGCTTTAATGCGTTCTTCAAACTGACCACGATACTTCGTACCTGCAACCATCATCGCAAGGTCAAGTACCACAATCCGCTTGTCATGCAAAATTTCTGGGACATCATTGCTGACAATCAACTGTGCCAAGCCTTCAACGATCGCTGTTTTACCAACGCCCGCTTCACCAAGAAGCACAGGATTGTTCTTCGTACGACGGCATAAAATCTGCACCAATCGCTCAATCTCATCCGAACGACCAATCACCGGGTCAAGCTGATCCTGTCTCGCAAGCTCAGTCAAATCACGGCCAAACGAATCTAGGGCAGGGGTTTTCGACTTGCCGCCCTTGGCACCCGATTGCGATGAGCCAGATTGTGTTGGCTCAGATCCTTTACCGGATAGTGTCGTTTCTTCTGGATCAACGCCCGCACCAAGCAGGTTCAAAACCTCCTCGCGTACTTCCTCCAGCTTCAAGTTCAGGTTCATTAAAACCTGAGCCGCAACACCTTCATGCTCACGCAACAAACCAAGCAGCAAGTGCTCGGTACCCACGTAGTTGTGGTTCAGGTTACGTGCTTCGTCAATTGCGTATTCAATGACTTTCTTTGCACGAGGGGTCTGAGGAAGTTTGCCCATGGTGACCATGTCGGGGCCGGACTTCACGAGTTTTTCGACTTCGAGTCGGACCTTTCGCAGGTCTACGTCCATGTTCTTAAGGACGTTTGCACCGACGCCTGAGCCTTCTTTGACCAGGCCGAGAAGGATATGCTCTGTGCCTATCCATTCATGGTTGAAACGTTGGGCTTCCTGATTTGCCAGGGCCATGACCTTGCGTGCTCGGTCTGTAAAGCGTTCAAACATGCCATTTGCTCTTCTGATTAAGGTTTCTGTCTCAAAGAATCACACCTTACGCGATGCGTCTCCTATTAGTATTAACTCGGGTCGAGCCGATTTCATTCTACATGGTCGGTTATCCCGAGAAAAAAAGCAGATTTTGTGCAGAAATGATAAAAAACATGTTCTTGCCTCACTCCTACAGGGGACTGCTTCTCAATTTATCGGCTTATTTATACCCCCATAAATACTCGCTGTGGGGCAAGTGGGGTAAAAATCACAGACTGTGCATAAAACACCATGTTTTACAGAGAAAAATGAACAATCAATCGTGAAAAGGTGTGCACAAAATAGACGTTTTTCTTTCAAGTCTTCTCTCCAACGGGCTCAACAGCCTATAACTTTTCACAATGAACATTGTTTCTCTTTTTCTCGCCAATTTGGAACCGCAACTTCTGTAAAAGCTTTCCTGCTCTTTTGTTCCAGTCTGACATAACTCCGAACCCTCTCTAGCCCCTTGTGGTTTTGTTCCGCCAATCTGACGATTCACCCCGAATCCGATACAATCCCCCTCATGAGCGATAAGAATGCACAAAAAGTCGTAACTCGTTTTGCCCCAAGTCCCACCGGCTTCCTCCACGTCGGCGGTGCTCGGACAGCACTCTTCAACTGGGCATACGCTCGCGCCAATGGCGGCCAATTCATCCTCCGTATCGAGGACACCGACAAGGCCCGCTCAACAGCCGAAGCGACAAAAGCCATCATCGCCGATATGAAATGGCTCGGCCTCGACTGGGATCAAGGCCCTGATGCAAACGCCGATGACCCATACGCAAACCAAATCGGTGACAACGGCCCATACTTCCAGTCACAACGCAGTGACCTCTACAAAGCTGCAATCGACCGTCTCTTCGAAATGGGTCGCGCCTACTACTGCTTCAAAACAGCAGAAGAACTCGACGCAGCACGTAAAGCAGCCCGCGCCGCGAAGAAGCCATATCAGTACGACCCAACCGACATGCTCGCTCTGAATGCAGACAAAGCAGAACTCGAAAAACGCTTGAATTCAAGTGAAAAACCCGTCGTTCGCTTCAAAATGCCTGACCACGATGTTGTCGTCAAAGACGAAATCCTCGGCGACGTTGTTGTGCAACAAGCTGAACTCGAAGACTTCATCATCGTCAAAAACGATGGAGGCCCAACCTTCCATCTCGCCAACATTGTTGACGACTACGAAATGGGTGTCACCATCGTCATCCGCGGCCAGGAACACCTCAACAACACACCAAAACACGTCGCACTCAACGAAGCCCTCGGCTACCCATCACCACAATTCGCTCACATCCCACTCATCTTCAACTCCGACGGCTCAAAAATGTCCAAACGTGACAAAGGCAAAGCTGCTCGCACCGCAGCAAAAGACGCAAAACTCGAATCCGTTGATAGTATCGATCAGGATCTATTTGACGGCTTCATCGCCAAGAAAAACGACGAAATCCCTGTCGCCCTCGCAATCGCCAGCAAGCTCGGCATCAGCCTCCCAGAAATCGACGTCGCAGACTTCCGCGATTCAGGCTACCTCCCGGAAGTGCTCAACAACTACCTCGCACTTCTCGGCTGGTCACCCGGCAACGACGTTGAGCGTTTCGGTGCTGATCCACTCACGTTCATGAAGGAAAACTTCACCCTCGGACGTGTCGGCAAGAGTGCATCCAAATTCGATCGTGACAAGCTTTTCAAGTTCAACACTGAAGGCGTCGTTATGCTCGACCCAGCAGACTTCAAAGCTCGTCTCAAGAAGCACCTCGAGACTCACTACCCACAGTACGCACCAATCCTCGCGAACGAAGCTCACTTCGACGCTTTCTGCAAAGCCAACCAGGAACGCAGCCGCTCACTCGACGAGCCTGCAAAGGGTGGCATGTTCTTTGTCAGCGATGACATCACTTACAACTTCGCACCAAAGAACATCAAGAAAGCCATGATGAAAAACGAAGGCGAAGGTTTCGTTATGCTCAAGCGTCTCTCCGAAGAATTCGCCCAGCTCCCCGAAGAAAACTTCGGCTCAGCAGCTCACGAATGGATCGTAAAGACCGCAGAAACCGAATCCCTTAACATGGGCAAGATGGCGCAGCCAATTCGCGTCGCCGTCAGTGGCAACACCGTCACACCGCCAATCGATGCAACCCTCAACATTCTCGGCAAAGCAAAAACCCTCGAACGCTTCGCCAACTGCATCGCAGCAAAACCTGAGTAATAGAAAACCAACCGTGCCGCCCGATTCCCCAATCGGGCGCACTTTTTTTATGATTAACAGACGTAGTTTGAGTCTAGGCAGCTGCTTGCGTACATTAACTCAACAATTAACAGGGATTCTTCGGCAGTAGAGTATTATTCGAATCTGCAATGATGTAATCGACCTGTTGGTCAACGCGTGAGTTTTACGAAAAGCGCATTAAAAGGGGTTTCAGATGAATTACTGGTTAATCAAAAGCGAGCCCAATACATGGTCATGGGACGATCATTGCAAGTCACCCAAGCAAACCGCTGAATGGGACGGCGTCCGCAATTTTCTCGCCAACAAACACATGAAAACCATGAAGATCGGCGACCGCGCCTTCTTCTATCACTCAGTCAAAGAAAAGAAAATCGTCGGCATCGTCGAGGTCGTTAAAGAACACTACCCCGATCACACCGACGAAAAAGGCAAGTTCGGCATGGTCGATTTTAAAGTCGTCATGCCCGTTAAAAACGAGGTCACGCTCGATCAGGTTAAACAAACACCTGAACTCGAAGAAATGGTCCTCGTCAAAAACAGCCGCCTCTCCGTTCAGCCCGTCACGAAAGCCGAATGGAAAATCGTCTGCAAACTCGCAGGTGTCAAAGCGTAACTCAAACCCGAATACATAAACCAAAATATACAGCGGCTGATTAGATAGCACGCAGCAAACAACTGGAGACTCAAATATGAGTTTGATCGTAACCGGAAGTATCGGCATCGACACAATCGAAACACCCGACGGCACCAAAGCCGACAGCGTACTCGGTGGCTCATCCATCTATTTCGCTGCAGCCGCTTCATACTTCGGCGACGTCCGTCTCGTCGGTGCAGTTGGCGAAGACTTCCCAGAAGAATTCATCAACACATTCAAGCACTTCGACGTAGACACCACAGGTCTCGAAGTCCGCAAAGGTTCAAAAACCTTCCGTTGGCATGGCAAGTACATGGAGAACATGAACGACCGCGAGACCATTTCCGTCGACCTCAACGTTCTCGCAGAAGCACTCCCACCAGTCCCAGAAATCTACAAGGACTCCGAGTACGTCTTTCTCGCCAACACCCACCCAGCTGGCCAGATGGCTCTTCTCGACAACTTCCCAAAAACGAAGCTCGTCGTCGCTGACACCATGGATCTCTGGATCAACACTGAAAAAGAAACCCTCATGGCATTGCTCGCCAAAATCGATGGCCTCGTCCTCAACGATTCTGAAGCAGAACTTCTCACCGGTGAGTCAAACGTCATCATCGCAGCAGACAAGATCCTCGAAATGGGTCCAAAGTTCGTTGTCGTTAAGAAGGGTGCTCACGGTGCATACCTCCGTCACGCCGATGGCTTCTGTGCGATCCCAGCTTTCCCAGCCAAGACCGTCAACGACCCTACCGGTGCTGGCGACAGCTTCGCAGGTGGCATGATGGGTTACCTCACAGCCGCTGATGACATCAGCTTCGCAACTCTCCGCAAAGCCATCGCCTACGGCACCGTCGTCGCTTCATTCAACATCGAAGACTTCTCACTCGGCCGCATGGAAACGCTCAAACGCGATGAACTCGATAGTCGCTATGAGTCATTCTGCGGCATGCTTCGTATCTGATCAAAATGTTAAAAGCATGAAAACAAGTAACTTAAAAGCCTACATTTGTAGGCTTTTTTAATGCATTCATGGAATCAACATATCTGCGCAAATGTCACAATGCGCCGGTTAAATAGGTTAGCTCGCGCATTTATCACAAGAAACCACACTCTTCAGTATTCGCACCATGGCATCTTTCCGACAAAATAGTAACAACTTAACGTTTATAACACTTAAATGGACCTGAGCGTTAAGTGAATAACCTAACTAGTCGATGGTGTAATTGACTGGTTATCGAAGTTATCCAGTAGTTCTCGGACCCAGAGGAATGGTGGGAAGATTCGAGTGAGGACGGAATTGTTAGATCAGATTCTTGAGTCACCACAGCTGCCAACGCTGCCACGAATTGCCGTTCGTGTAATCGAGTTGTGCAAATCAGAACACAGCGACCTGCAGGAGCTGGTGGACGTTATCAGTACTGATCCGGGGCTTACCGTTAAACTTCTCGCTTCGGTCAACAGCAGCTATTACGGCCTCAGCCGTGAAGTCACTTCCGTTGGCGAAGCAACCAAACTTCTCGGCATTCGTGCTGTCAAAACACTCACGATTGCATTCTGCCTTTCACAAGTCATTTCAGAACAATGCCCGCACGACTTCGACCTCGAAGGCTTTTGGCGTCGTTGTCTCTACTCCGCTGTGGCGGCACAATTAATCTCTGAAAAATCAGGTTGTCAGCAAGAAGAAGAAGCATTCACCGCTGCGCTCATACAAGACATCGGCCTCGTCGCAATGGTTCAAGTCATCGGCCGCGACTATCAGGAACTCCTGAAATCCACAGGCTCAAATCACTCTGTCCTCAATCGCATTGAGCAAAACCAACTCGCAACAGACCACGCAGAAGTTGGTTCATCATTAGCAGATCAATGGGGATTGCCACAAATATTTGTGGAAACAATCAAACACCATCACAACCCCGATGCTGCAAGTGATAAATACCGCGATCTGACTCGTCTTGTCAATCTAAGTAGCCTTGTCGCTGATGCTCTATCGCCTGATCAACTCGCTGTTGCATCAATCTCAACATTCGCTTCGAAGCTTGAAGATTGGATGAACATACCCGAAGAGCAAGCTCACGATTTATTAAATATTGTTGAGGATAAAAGCAGAAAACTCGCGAACTCATTTCGAATCAAACCACGTCCGCAACGCGACGTAAACAAAGTACTGCTTCAAGCAAACGAATCGCTCGTCAAGATGACCATTGAAAATAATCAGCGTCTTGATGAACTTGAAAAGCAAAACGATAAACTTATTTCTGCTGCACAAAAAGACCCACTCACCGGGCTCGCTAACAGACGCATGTTTGATAGCGCTCTGCGTGAAGGGTATTTAAAGAGTAGCGAAGCAGATTTTCCGTTAAGTTTGATTTTGTTCGATATCGATCATTTCAAACGTATTAACGATGAGTACGGCCATCTGGCCGGCGACCGTGTTCTTGTCATGATTGCAAAACTATTACAAGAACACGAACCTGAGGGAGGATGCATCGCCCGATTTGGTGGCGAAGAATTTACGTTAGTGCTGCCGCGATTAGGGGTCGCGTCAGCTGCACAAATCGCTGAGCATATGAGAATTCGCATCGAGCAAATGCGGTTCGATATTGGTGGAGAAAAAAGAATTCATGTCACCGTAAGCGCAGGTGTTGCAGGTCGTGATCATCTCAGGCAATTAACCAGTGAAATGGAATTGCTCGATTGCGCCGACAAAGCTCTCTATGCTGCAAAATCATCTGGTCGCAATTGTGTCAGAGTATTACGACCAATGATGATGCCAAAACTATCTAATCAATAATTCGATTAAGTTTTGTTTGCAAAGTTAGAATAGACAGAGCTTTGTTTAAACGTTTTAGCGGCTCACCAAAACGGTCGATAAACTAATACCAATAGAGATCTCATTCCGGGGCATCAATACATATTTCGCCTGTTTTACAGGTGTTGCTATGTGTGCCGAGATTTATTTAGTGTGTGTCATTTTCAAGAGGTTGGATAACCGGATGTGAGGGGATTTTCGTTTATGAGTCAATCTGTTATCGATGAAATTTTGCAATCGCCACGATTGCCCAGCCTGCCGTCAATTGCTCTAGAAGTAATTGACTTAGTGCAGCAGCCGGACGTCGATATTAATCAAATTGCAAATACGATTCAGAATGATCCAGCTCTTTCTTCGAAGATATTGAAAACAGTTAATTCAAGTTTCTACGGCCAAGCCTATACCGTCAGTACCATCAGCCACGCGCTTGTTGTACTCGGCCTTAACAGTGTTAAAACACTTGCACTTGGATTTAGCTTGGTCAGCAACCTTCAGGAA
Source organism: Planctomycetota bacterium (assembly GCA_016350165.1). Taxonomy (GTDB): domain Bacteria; phylum Planctomycetota; class Phycisphaerae; order Phycisphaerales; family Phycisphaeraceae; genus Poriferisphaera. The sequence continues at coordinate 4,193,077 of CP066225.1, forward strand.
AGTGGTGGGGAAGGTTTCGACCACATTCGTTACTGGAAACGTAGTATCTATGCCGCTTCTGCAGCTAAACGCTTTGCAAAAGAACAGCAACTCGTTCAGCAGGAAGAGGTATTTTTAGGTGCTCTTCTCCAAGACCTTGGCATGCTCGCTATGAACCAGGTCTTAGGTAAAGAGTACACTGAGATGCTCAATGAATCTGATGGTTGTCATGATAAACTGCTTGAATTAGAGCAGGAAAAGTATCAGATGACCCATGCTGATGTCGGTGCTGAGCTTGCTAATTCATGGAAGCTGCCTCCACTGTTGATCACACCAATTCGATACCACGAAACACCCGACGAAGTGCAAGCTGAATTCAGCAAGTTTGTTCGTTGTGTTGCATTGGGTGGTACAATTGCAGATCTGTTTATCAACGAAGCGGATGGTCATTCACTTGAGAAGTATCTTGAGCGAGCTGAACTTTGGTTCTCCATGACGCACGATCAAGCAGAAGGAATACTTCACGAAATCAGTCAGGATACTAACGAATTGCAACGTCTTTTCGATATGCCTGCGGATGATTTTGCAAACGTTGATGATATTCTTGCAAAAGCGAATGAAGCGTTGATGAATATCACGCTGCAATCACAAATGCAGCATCATGAACTCACACAGCATGCTAACGAGCTTCGTGAGAAGAACGAATTGCTCGTCAATCAAGCGAATACAGATTCGCTGACGGGTGTTGCAAATCGTCGCAAATTCAATGATTACATCGCGCAGGAATTTAGCTTATCTAAAGAGAACGGAGCAGGGCCACTCAGTGTTTTGTTCCTCGATACCGACCACTTCAAAAAGTTTAACGACACCTACGGCCACCCAGTCGGTGACCGAGTCTTGGTCGCTTTGTCACGAACGCTTGAAGACGTGATAGGTGATGGTGGACTCGTTGCTCGTTATGGCGGTGAAGAATTCGCAATCGTTCTGCCAAACAAAGATCGCAGAAGTGCTGCAGTTATCGCTGAAAATGCACGTGCTGAAATTGAAAAAACAACGGTTCTTTCAGATGAAGACAAGGAATTGCATATCACTGCCAGTATCGGCGTCGCAACTTATGAAGGTGTTTTCTTTGATCGTGTTGAAACATTAGTAAAAGCGGCAGACCAAGGCGTCTATGCTGCTAAAAATTCGGGGCGTAACTGTGTTCGTATCTTTACGCCACGTGCTGCATAATCGTCTGTGCACAAACAAATAAAAAAACACGCATCGTTTTTGATGCGTGTTTTTTGTTGTATATAAGTAACGTTCAATTATTTACGTCGCATTTGCATGGATTGAATGTTCATGTTGCCTTTAACGTTTTGGCCGTTGGTGAGGTATGCGTACTTGTACTTGATTGTCATCTTGTTATCAGCGCCGGGCTTCAGGTCAACAGTCCATTTGAGTTGTGTTTGTGAATTAACGCGGCCGATGCCTGTGGGCAGTTTGGTAGTTTCTGGTTTATCAGTTGCAGTTTCAACATTACCTGAAACGAGCTTTGTAAGTTCAAGTTTCGCTGCATCGGATTTGTAGTTCGTCAGTTCGAGTGTACCTTCAATTGTCACGATGTCATACACGCGGCGATCAACTTGTTTAGCTTGACGTTGACGTGAAATTTCAACTTCTTTTGCTTCCGCGGTGATCGACAAAGCTTGTGTGATCTTCAAACGAGCTTCACCCTTAACAGGTGTGTAATTGATGGTGTCTTGACCGAGGATGCGGCCATCTTTCATCGTAATCGCAGAAGCGGTCGTCCAAGGTTGATCGGTTGTGTTGGTCAGATCAAGTGAATGCCAAACAGTTTGCTTCATGTCAGGATTTGGCATGCGGTAGTTATTGTATTGGTCGACGTAATCTGGGATGTCCCATGTGTAGATTGATGAAGCTGGTATATCGCCTGCGAACAGCGGGAAGTAACCACGTTCACCCTTTTTCAGATTGATGTTATCGAGTTTGTAGAAGTAAAGATCTTCAACCGCTTCACCTTTGACTGCAGTCCCGGGCATGGTTGACATTGGCATGTCAGCAGCCATTTCCATCATTGCGCCGCGGTAACGCTGGTTTGCGAATGCACTCTGTTTCATCATGCGGCCACCTTCACCCGTTGCACGGATTTGATTGAGAATCTCGCGAAGTGGTTTGAGTGACATTGCAGATGACGCATCTTGATACTGAATGTGTGGATAGCCTGCAATGAGTTCTGCTGAGACGTTGGTCATGTCGATCAGATCATTGACGACGACAGCTTTTGCAGAGATGCGACCTTCTTTATTGCTGTCGGTCATATCCGTGATATCAACGACGTATGATGGATTCCATGAGATGCCGTTGGCGAGGTAGGTTGCCTGTACGGTTGCGACGGGCGCGTTTTCTGTGAGGTGGGTTGTGAACTGCAGAGCAGGTTTATTTTGTGTGTGTGCGACGGTTGGGATGCTGTCAGCGTCAACGAGTTCGACTTGTTGAATTTGGTACATGTTTACAGCTGAGATTTTGCCATCGATTTTGAGGTATGCCATGTTGCTGTAGCGTGGTGGTGGGAGTATGAGTGGGCGAGGTTCAGGGATTGGCTGATATTGTTCTGGAACTTCAAGAACTTCAGCGGTGACCCAGACGGATTCATCTTGTGACTGTGCGATTTTAGCGCGGATGGTTTTGCCTTTGGATGCGCGGATGAGTTCAGGGATTTCAGCTGCGATTTGGTTGTCGATAAATGATGCGTAGGTTGATTTTACGTCGCTGAGTGAGATATCTTTTGACCATGAGAGCCAGAATGAACCTTGGGTCGCATTGGGGAAGAGATCAGTTTGAAAAGTGATTGGGGTTGCAGGGTTGCCTTGGATTTGATCTTTGACGGTTTTGAGGTCGGCTTGCACGGAGACGAGGCCGTAACCGTTTTTGAAGAGCATTGCGTGGACGGGTTGGCTGTCCACGTTGATGATGGGTGATGTGTGTCTGAGGTTTTCGTTTTCGGCTTGGGCTGCTTGCGTGATGGATTGTGTCGTGAGTAGGGCGGAGGAGAAGAGGAATGCGGTGAGTAGTGCTTTAGTTGAGAATTTATTATGCATCATTCGCTCCAATGCGTATTTGATGTCTGGATAACTGAATTTATGAAACGTATATCCAATCTGACGAAGGAGTTGGACATAAGTTCCCGGGATGAGCAAATATTATCGCAGTGGGCGTGAATGCGTAAGTGTTTATTGAAATTATGGGGCGTGAGGTTAGCACGTCGGTTTTGTGCGCACGTTTTTTTCGGAAGTTGGTTTTTGAGATGGTCATAAATGGGGTGAAATTTTTAGGGTGGGGTTTGGGGATTGGACGAGAAACGTGCGGTGGTGAGGGGGAATGTGCGAAAAGCGGAGAAAAAGCTTTAAAACAAGGGGTATAGATGCGGTTTTGTGCGCGCGATTTTTAGATTTTGATGATTTACCCGTAGTTGGAAATGGTTAGAAATGGACTGAAAATGATCAAGAATGGCGCGTTTTGTGTTGGAAATGGACAGAAATGGTTCGTAATAGATGCGGTTTTGAGGGGCGATTGCGTGAATGTGCGCGCGAAGTGGTATGAGGGTGGTTTGGTATGAGGTTTGCATGGTGGGGAGTTTTGTTGTGAGCGAAGGATAGGTCGTGAGGGGTGAGCACGGCGAGCGTGGCTCGTCGGCTGTTTTGAATTGTTTCACTAAAGCGTATCGTTGATTGGTTGGTTGATTGGAGGGTGGTGATGTTATGTCACTTGTGCGTATCGTTGGTTGGGAGAGTGAGTTGGTGTATGTGAAGGGATATGAAAAAAGCACGCGGTTGGGGGCGCGTGCTTGTGGGGTTGTTGGGTTGGTTTTGATTATTGGCGAATGTAGGTGCTGTAGGTGTAATTGATTTTTTGAGTGTTTTCTTTGCCGGGTTTGAGGGTGATGGTCCATTTGAGGTTTACGCGGTCGTTGACGCTGTAGTATTGGACGGGGAGTTTTGTGATTGTGGGTTCGAGGTCGGCGGAAACTTCCTGGCCTCGAACTGATTTTGTGATTTCGATTGTGACGGTGTGGTTTTTATAGTTGACGAGTTCGAGTGTGCCTTGCATTTCGAGTTTGTCGTAGGTGCGGCCATAGAATGATGCGGCGTTGCGACGACGGTGTTTCATGATTTCCTTGTCGTTGGCTTTGATGGAAAGAGCTTGTGTGATTTTGAGTTTAGTTGAGCTGCCGATGGGGGTGTATTTGATGGTGTCTTGGCCGAGGATGCGTTTGTTTTTGATGGTCATTGCGGATGCGGTTGTCCAAGGCTGATTGGTTGTGTTGGTGAGTTCGAGGGAATGCCAAACGGTTTGTTTGATTTCAGGATCTTGTTGATCGTTGTAGTAGTCGCGGTACTCGTTTGGATTGAATGTGTTGGTTACATCCCATGTATAAAGGGTTTTTGTGGGGATTGTGTTTGCGAAGAGTGGGTAGTAGCCTCGCTGACCTTTTTTAAGTTTGACGTTTTGGATCTGGTAGAAGTAGAGGTCGTCGATCATTTCGCCATCGGTTGGTACTTGTGGCATGGTTGCGATGGGTTGTAAGGAATCGTTGAGGTCGAAGCTCATCGCTTGATTCATCATCATCATGTCATTGCGAGAATAGCGTTGATTTTGATTTTGGTCATGACGAGCAATGAGCTGATTGAGCATTTGTTGAAGTGGTATTTGTGACATTGCTGATGAGGTGGCTTGGTATTCGATATGTGGGTAGCCGGAGATAAGTTCGGCGGTGACATCATCGAGGTCGATCAGATCGTTGACGATGAGCGCTTTGGCTGAGATAGATGCTTTTTCGTAGTCGTCGGCGAGGTCGGAGATGTCGATGAGATAGGAGGGGTTCCATGAGATGCCGTTGGCGAGGAAGCTTGATTGGACTTCAGTTAGTACTGTTTGGCCCGATATCATACGATTTTTCATGGGTTTGAGTGTGGTATCGAATTGGATGACTGGTGAGGTTGTTGCTTTGGTGAAGGTTGGGAGTGTAGAGATATCGAGTAGATCGATTTCAGTGATTTGATGGATGTTGAGAATGCGATATTTGCCATCGATTTCAACGGTAACGATGTTTGAGAAGTTGGGGATGATAGTTTTGGTTTCGTGATGAGACTCGTTGAAGTTTTGGACTTGAGGGGTTTGATTGTAGTTGTAGTTGTTTGGTGTTGCCTGATTGGATGTTGGGGTTGGTGTAGGTTGTGGTTCGTTTTGAGGGAGGTCGATGATTGTGGCTGTGATCCAGCGTGGTTGGGTTGGGTTGTCTTGGATTTTCAGGCGAACGGTTTGGCCGAGGCATGCAGCGAGGTATTCGGGGATGCTTTTGGGTGAGGATTGTGATTTAGAGATTGCTTCGGTTGAGAGTACGTTGGTGAGTTCGGTGTTGGGTGACCATGAGAGCCAGAATGAACCTTGTGCTGCGTTGGGGAAGATGTCTGTCTGGAAGGATAGGGGCTGGCCGTAGTGTTGAGGTTTGAGGTCGGGAGCTTTTTCAAGTGTGGCTTTGGATGAGACGAGGCCGTAGCCGTTCTTGAAGAGCATGACGTGGATAGGTTTGGAGTCGACTTTGATGATGGGCTTAGCGGGCTGAGCTTCCTGAGCGAGGAGAGAAGAGGTCGAAAGCAGGCATGAGGCTAGGATTAGTGAGGCAGTTGAATATTTGGACATAGTTTAAGCTCCGGATATTGAATTTCAGGTGTACACAGACTTAGACGTAGCATAACGTGAAAAGTTCCATGTCGATGAAATAATATGGGAATTTCGTTATGGCACTTTATGTACGGTATCAGGCGATACTTATCGAATTTATCAAATTGTGCAATGGAGCACTATATGCTATCTGATTTAGATATTTTTAGTTGGAGATATTTCAAATCTGTACTTAGAAGAGATCTGGCATGATGATTGGTTATTGTGTAATGATAGTTTTCATATAACGTAATGGTTTCGTTTGGTTGAATGATCAGTGATGTTTTAAGTTTTAATGTGGCAATTTCCTGATAAATGATGCCACGGATAGAAATTGGGATGGTAAAGCCACGAATAGGTTGAGAGGTTGTGTTTGTTATTTGAAAACACAAGTTGTATTGCATTTTGTTTGCAAAATTGACGGCTTGTTGTTTTTGATCTTTTGATAATTTGAAATTGGATTGGTCTACCTTACGCGTGAATTTATCTATGAGGATAATCTGTAAGCCGCTGTCGTTTATGGTTGGGATTTTCTCTGTAATTTTCTTTTTAGGTACAGGCAATGAAACTCGAATTTTCTTCGGTATATTTCTTTGTTCTTTTGCAGATAAGTTTCTGTATTTATATGAAGTTTTGGATGTCTCAAAAGGAAGGGGGAAGCGTTGGATGTGTAAAGTGACGGTATCGGTATCCAGTTTGGCTAGCGCGTCTTTGAGATCTTTATAGCTATTAATATTGCTTTTATTAATGCGAACTAAGAAATCATAAGCTTCGAATTTATTATGATAAGCTGTTGAATGTACACTGATTTTTTTTACCTGTACTGCCTTTGGTGATTTTTTTAGTGATTTCTGCAGGTACTTTTCTGATTGATCATCATTGTAAATTGTTGCGGCTTCTACCAATTCACAGCCTAGTGCTTTGGAGAGGTCTTCGATTGTAAATTGAATTATTTCACTTTTTGATAGCTCCTTGATTTAAGCTTTTAGAATTTGATTTTCAGCTTGTAGGTTGTTGGCGTGAGCAATGAGCTGCTCTTTGCTTAACGTTTTGATTTGCTGATCAGAATGTTGGTTTGCAGATAATGTAGATGTAGTTGCCATTACAAAAGTTAGCATTAAAGCGAATGTTTGCATTGTTTTCATGTTGGCTAGTATGTCGGAATAGATTGCTTTTTGCAACGATAACAGTATGTATAAAAAACGCTTCGCGAGGTGCGAAGCGTTTTTAGTTTTAGGTTTTGGTGTCTGGTGATCAGACGAGGAGTTCTGCAATTTGGACTGCGTTGAGGGCTGCGCCTTTGCGGATCTGGTCGCCACAGACGAAGAGGTCGAGGCCTCGGTTGTCTGAACGAGAGATGTCGCGACGGATGCGGCCGACGTAGCAATCATCCTTGAATGAAGCATCGAGTGGTGTTGGGAACACGTTGTTTTCACGGTCGTTGATGAGTGAGATACCGGGAGCGGTTTCGAGTGCTTCGATGGCTTGCTCTTCAGTGATCGCGTTTTCGAATTCGAGGTTGATCGATTCGGCATGAGCACGCATGACTGGTACACGGATGCAGGTTGCGGTGATAGCGGTTTGATCGCCGTTGACCTGATTCCAGATTTTGTGAGTCTCGTGAACCATTTTCAGCTCTTCCTGATTGTAGCCGTTGGCTTTCATGTCGGAGTTGTGGCTGAAGAGGTTGAAGGCGTACTGGAAAGGGAAGATGTCCATAGTGACAGGCTTACCTTCGAGTGCTTCGCGAGATTGCTGTTCGAGTTCGGCCATGGCTGCTGCGCCTGCGCCAGAAGCAGCTTGATATGTCGAGACAACCATACGCTTGACGTTAGCCACTTTGTGGAGTGGGTTGACGGCCATGAGCATGATGATTGTAGAGCAGTTTGGGTTAGCGATGATGCCGACACCTGGGTTACCGATTTTGATGCCGGCTTCTTTGACTGCTTCAGGGTTAACTTCTGGAACGACGAGCGGGATACCGTCAGCCATGCGGAAGGCTGAAGAGTTATCGACGACGACAGCACCAGATTCGACAGCGATAGGTGCGAATTTTTTGGAGATCGAACCTCCTGCTGAGAAGAGTGCGAGATCGACGTTTTTGAAGCTATCCTCTGTCAGTTCCTCAACTGTGTAGGTTTTGCCTTTGAAGGTGGTGGTTTTGCCTGCGCTGCGTGCTGAAGCCAGGAGCTTGAGCTCAGCAATAGGGAATTGACGTTCATCTAGAACTTGGAGGAATTCCTGACCGACAGCGCCAGTGGCACCGACAATCGCAACGTTAAGAGCTTGTGAACTCATCTTAGTAATACCTTCAAAAGGGCTGGTTAAAAAATGGGAGTGTTTAGGTAGCAGTCTTACGTTGAATGTTCACGAAACGTTCGTGACTAACTGCTATGTGGACAACTCCGTAAAAAAAACAGTTTGAGGAAATTGGGCGGGCATTATATCAGGGGAAGCGTGTAGAAGCGAAGGGGAAAGGGGGGTGATGCAGGAGATTCCGGAGATTTATGAGAGGGGTGAAAAGCCGATTCTGAATAACGGGATGAGATTGCTTAAGGGGGGAGGCTGCTTTGTGACTATAAGTTGTTGTTTTGGATGTGATTACAGTGATTTTAGTGAGTGCTGTGGAGGGTATGACGTGGAAGGTAAAAAAATGATGAGAAAAGTAGCGGGAATTGCTGTGATCGTGGTTTTTGTGTTCTTGAGTGAACGAGTTTTTGGTGAGGGGACGATGCGGCCGGTGTATGTGGAGGATTCTCCGGCAGCGATGGAACTGATCGCGAGGGCGCAGGAGAGTGTGAATGGTGGGCAATACGTTGATGCTGCGAGACGTTTGCAGGAGCTGATCGAGCGGTATCCGATGAAGCTGATGCAGCAAGATGAAGATATTTATCGCGACTGTCAGTTTTATGCGCAAACATATATTCGGGAAGATGAACAATTGCTGGAGACGTATCGGCGGCTGTACGAGCCAGTGGCTGAGAAGATGTTGCGTGAAGCGATGGAGAGTGAAGATGAGATGATGGGGTTGCGAGAGATTGTGGGGCGATATCGATTGACGAAGCATGGTCTGGAGAGTTCTTTTGCGCTGGCAGCGATGTATTTGGAGCGTGCGGAGCCTCGGCATGCGCGGAGTGTGTTGCAGGTGGTAGATGAACATCCGGATGTGAAAGATGAGTGGAAGAAGTATTTGGCGTTGGCGTATTACACGGCTGTGCTTATTGGTGAAGATGAACGAGCGGATGGGTATGTGAAAGAGCTTGCAGGAATGGGCGAAAGTGTTGATGAGCTTGCGGTGGTGAGGGTGATGAGTGTAGAAAATGAGGAGGCTAATCAAGAGATAGATGTTGTTAAGCGTGTAGAGGCATTAGTGAGTGAAGATGCGCTGCCGTTGTGGGATACGATGATTGATGGGTCGGATGATGCGATATTGGGAAGAAGTATACAGCGATCGCAAAATACGATGAATAAGCTGGCAAAACAGCAGGCACTACCTGTGTATGGAGAAGTGGTTGGGGATGATGTGATACTGAATCATGGTGAAGCGATTGTGGCTTTGAATCGGTTTTCGGGGAGACGGCATTGGGTGTATGCGTATAAGCCTGAATTGAGTGAGCCTACACAGTTTACGTTGAGGAGAGGGAGAGTGTTGTTGGATCGAAGAGGGGTGGTGCATGATGGTGTGAATGTATATGGGGTTGTAGGAAGAGCACCGGCGTGGACGAGTCGGAGAGAAGATGAGGGTGTGGTGACGGCGTTGGTATCGGTTGATAAGCAGACTGGGGAGATGAAGTGGGAATTGAGGCCACGTGATATGAAGGATGAGGGGTTGGGGCGAGCGTATTTACAGGGAACGCCTGAATTAGTGGAGGGAGTGCTGTATCAGATTGCAGAGAGGCGACCTTCAACGGGGTTTCAAGATACGTATGTACTTGCGATTGATGCGGCGAGTGGGACTTTGTTGTGGAAACGACATTTGGCGAGTACGGCAAGGTTAAATCGTAATTCGATTGATACGACGTCGCAGTTATCGATTGTTGATGGTGTGATTTATGTGACGGATTATGCGGGAGCAGTTGGGGCGATTGAGCTTCGGACAGGGGCGATGAAATGGGTGCGGTTGTTTGATCGGAAGGCTGGGGTGAAGCGGCGGTTTGGTGGACAGTCGTCAAGTGTGATTGAAGAGAGGCCACGCCCGATGTTGACGGCTGCTGGACTGGTTGTGTTGCCTGATAAACGTGTTGGTTCAGGGATGTTGCTGGATGCGGAGAGTGGTGAAGTACTGAAAGATTTAGTGGAAGGGCATTGGCAGGAATTGCGGTCAGTGTCATTGCAGGGTCGGTGTGTGGTGCTTGTTGGGAAGCAGAAGGTTGTGGGCTTGGATGAGATGGATTTGAGTCAGGTGTGGGAAGAGGGGATTTCAGAGTCGGGCGTGAATGTGTTGGCGGGGCGGGCGAAGTATGCTGCGGGGCATGTTGTGGTGAGCGCGTCTAATCGATTAATAGTCATTGATTTGGATAATGGAAAAAAACAATTGGATTTGCATCCATTATCGACGGCGAATGTGATGTTTGATGGTGGTCAGTTGATGATGGTGGATGCAGATCGTGTGAGATGCTTTATGCCTTGGAGTGAGGCGAGTGTGCGGTTGGTTGAGGCGATTGATGAGGATGAACGATCGGTTGAGCCTTCGCTGGCGCTGGCGCATGTTGCGGTGAGGCATAAGGAATATAAGTCGTTTATGAAGGGGATTGATAGTTCACTAGCGGTGCTTGAAGGGTTATTGAAGGCGCATGATCGGGAAGCTTATGATCGAGCACAGCAGACTGTATTTTATGAGCTGTTCCGATTGACGGGACAATCAACGGGACTGAGTGATCGATTGAGAAATATTATGTTTAATAGGCTTGCTGCGATTGTGCGTGGTGCTGAACAGGAAACACAGTTTCACTTTGCAGCAGGTGTTAATGCGGAACAGATGAAAAATTATAAGCAAGCTGTGGAGCATTACCAGGCGGTGATAATTGATCGTGAGCTTGCGAAGACGATGTATCAGTCGGATAACGCGACACGGCCTGCACAGTATGAAGCGAAGATCCGGTTGCGGAGGATTATCGATCAGTTTGGTAAGCAGGTTTATAGGCCTTATGAGCATATTGCGCAACTACGTTTGAAGGAGTTAATGGGACAGGGGCAGGAGAACGTTGCTAACTACCTGGATTTGGCTGCAAGATATCCGATGTCTTCGGCGACGCCGATTGCTTTGTATCGCGTTTCTATGCAGCAGATAGAGCAGGGGAGAGATACACTTGCGATGCGGAATTTGCAGCGAGCTTTTGATTCGATGCGTGAGCAAGATACGTTGTCTCATGTGCTGATGCCTCGAGTGATAGAGGAAGTGATTGAGATCTATGTGAGGCAGAAAAAATATGACAAGGCGTTGGGTTGGTTGGCGACGTTGAAGAATATGGATGAAGGTGCGTTACTGCGAGATGTGACGAATAAAGGCGTTGTTGAAAGAAGCATTGAAAAACTGCAGGAAAAACAGAAGTTTCAGCGTATGTATCCAACTGTGCAGTTGCCGATTAAACAGATGGAAACGGTGTCAGGGCGGCTGTTGACTGGGTATGGTACTGGGCTTTCGGATCAAAGTTTTTATGTGATTGATGATGGTAAGCTGAGGCGGTATACACTGCAGACGGACTCGGCTATATGGTCACGAGAGATTGGACACGATAATATATTATATTTAGCTGCTTCAGATGAATGCTTATACGTGATTGATGAACGTGAAGGTAAGTTGCTTGCGATTCGTAAAGATGATGGCGGTGATGCGTGGAAACCTGTGGCGGTGGCAGATTTGTTTGAAGAAAAAAGAGGGTTTGATGAGAATGATGTTGTTGATGTGTGGGAGATCGAAGACGAGTATGAAGTTTATGTGAATGGGAATAGTTTACTTTTTGTGAACGATGCTGCGGAGATGGCAAGTATTGATCAGCGTCGTGGTGAGGTGATGTGGCGGCAACGGTTGAATGTGGATGGTGTGGCTGGTCTTGCTGCGAATGATGAGCATATTTCGGTGATTGGCGTTCGGAAGGGTAAAAAACGTGGCCAGCATCGAATCGGAATTATGGTGATGGAAGAGGGGAGTGGTGAGCTTTTGGATCAGTCTATTGATGTGAAGGATGAACCGCTTTGGCATGGGATTAGTGATGATGGTTTGATTATTGTTGTGTTTGAAAATCGTATTATTGCGTACTCAACAGATAATCTTGAAATGCAATGGCAGCTCGAGAATACGAGTGAGGATTTGTCTGAGCAGTGTTGGATGCGTGATGATTTGCTGTTGGTTTTGGATGAAGATGGGTTGTTGCATGTGATGAATGTTGAGGATGGCCGAGTGCTTAAACGGATCAGTTTACATACGTTAGGTGTACCACGATTGGTGAGAGGTGTGTATACACAGGGTTATTGGGTGATGCTAACGGGGAATGGCGCGATTGCAATAAATGTGGATGGGCAAGTTGCTTGGCGTGATACGATAATGATGCCAGGTCGAAAAATACTTGCAAATCAGGTATTTTCGAATCGTTATGCGATTTATTTATCTGCATTGATGGGTGATGAGGATTTTTGGGAGCGTGATCCTGCGCGGATTGAAATGGATGAAGATGAGGGGTTTAAGTATCGGTTGTATTTTTTAAATCGTTACAATGGGCAGTTGGCTTTTGTGCATCGCATGCCGGGGATGGAGGCGCCTCTGAATACGGAGTTGATGCAAGTGATTGATGGTGGAGTGATTGTATCGAATGGTGATAAAACGTATGTGTTGAAGGCAAGTGAAGAAAAAAAATAACACACCTCACAGGCGATGGAGGTGTGTTAAGGGGGGGATAAAAATTGGTCGTATTTATGCAGCCATATCTTCCATATCGTCGTCATCGCAGCGTGTTGCGTCGATCTTGAAGTAGCTTATGAGTGACTGAAGTGAATCAGCTTTGGATGAGAGTTGGGCAGCAGCGGTTGCGGCTTGTTCGGTTGCAGCACCCGCTTGCTGGGTGACGCTTGAGATCGATTCAATGCTTTGAGCGACTTCTTCACTTGCAGATGATTGTTGCTCTGCAGCGGCAGCGATCGTTTGAACGAGGCCAGCTACTTGACGTGTTTGATTGACGATGTCTTCGAGGTTTCTGCCCGCACCCTCGATGCGTGTTGCTCCTTGCTCGACTTCGTCAGTACCTTTCTGCATGCGGTTTACGGCTTCACTGGTTTCTTTTTGGATGGCTTCGATTGAGTCGCCGACTTCATCGGTAGCTTTGGTGGTACGGTCTGCAAGTTTACGCACTTCATCGGCGACGACAGCGAAACCTCGGCCATGCTCACCGGCACGTGCTGCTTCGATAGCTGCGTTGAGTGCAAGGAGATTGGTTTGGTCTGCAATGTCATTGATAACTTCAATGATCTTGCCGATTTCTTCGCCACGCTGACCGAGTTCCTGAACACTTTCAGCGGAGCTATTGACTGAATTGTTGATACTCTTCATGACATCAATAGTTTGGCTGACGACTTGGCCGCCTTCTTCAGCGGAGATGCCTGAGCGTTCTGCTTCATCAGCAGCAGAGCTGGATTTTGAAGCAACTTCAGAGATTGATTGTGACATTTCTTCTACAGCAGTTGTGACTTGCATGATCTGTTGTGATTGCTCGTTCATGCCTGTAGAGAGTTCTTCGCTTGAAGCAGCGATTTGATTTGATGCACTGGCAACTTCTTGCGTTGCGTCGGTAACTTCGACTATGACTCGATGAAGACGTTTGATGAGAGTGTTGAAGCCAAAGGAGAGTTCGCCGATTTCATCACGGCTTTTGATCTTAATGACGCGACGCATGTCGCCAGCTGCGATGAATTTGAATTCTTTGAGGAAGACACGGATCGGCTTGACGATATTACGTGTGATGATGAAACAGATGATAATTGAGAGTGCAATAGAAACTGTTGCAACAGAGATGTTGACGGTACGCATGAAAGCCATGCTTGCGTTGAGTGATTCGCATGCTGCTTCAGATTTTTCAGTGAGTAGGTCTTTGAGTGAAGTAATGTTTGTTTGAGTTGCTGTGAGAGCTTTGTTAGTTTTAGAGTTTAGAATGATGTTTGACTGATGTTGAGAAGCTTCGATTGTATCTTCATATGAAAGTGCTTTTTCTATAGCATTTTCTACAAGCTGAAGATTAGGAAGTGTTTGCTTGCTATACATCGTTTGCGCGTTATCAAAATTATTCTTGCTGAGTAATTCGTTAATCTGCTTTGCAGATTGGTGAAGCAAGCGATGCGGTTCTTCCATTTCATGGAAGGCAGTCATTAGATCTGGATTGGTCGCGATGTTGTCACGGAAATAATCAGTTTTCTTGAACTTGCCTAGTGCACAATCGTGGTGAGACATATTAACGTGTACAGAGTTGCTATCAATGAGTAAGTCATCTGAGAGACCTTGTGCCCATCGCATGTGTGCTTGTTGAATATCCCAGAGATGTTCACGGAGTTTGTCGGTTGCCTGAACCCACGTCTCGTTGATTTCACCAGCTGACTGGTGGACTTGTGCGTGTGAAAGGCGAAGTTTATCCAGTACTTCAGCGAGCTGAGGATCAAGATCTGCAACACGTCGAGAATCTTCACTGTCTAGCCATTTGCCCAAACCACACTGGTGTTCATCGAGTTGAACAGGAACATCTTCCAGATTTTCGAGGAAAAGTTTGTGCAGATTGCTTAGCCATTTGAAGTGATCGGTTTCTTTTTCAGTGAGTAGTTGATTCCATGCGGTGTATTGGAGTGCGTCATCCTTCTGCGAGTTCACTTCATGTTCGGTCAGTAAACTGATAACAAGTGTGAAAACAATTAATAAAACAATCGCGCTAAATCCGAGCGCAAGTTTCCTGCCGATGGTAAGTTTCATACTGCCTCCCGTGGTGTAGAAAAGAAAATGTAAATACTTTTTAAAATCTGTATGCCAATGGTGGTATCGTTTAATTAGGAGGGGTTTATAGCTATTGGCTCAAACTGCAGAAAAATCATGATCAAGCGAGTCGTTGTAACCGTTAAGGTTTGCCTAAATTGACATGTTAGGGTGGAAATGTGGACTAAATTGAGAGTTGATAGTCCTATATTGTTGAGCTAATAATTACACATTGGCACGAGATTGTGCGTGCTGATGTGAAAATCCGTACAATTGGGCATATCGTATGGCAGATGCAGGGTTGAACGGTGAGTAAGTCTGCCGACCTGCCACATGATTTGCACTCCCAACAGCAATTTGAAACCGGAGAATTTGCCGATGTCGCAGACGACGCAAGTGACTGATGCGGAAAGACTTATCAATTTAGAGGATCCTGAGGTATGGAGCTTGATCAAAGCTGAGCAAGACCGTCAGGAATACACCCTTGAGATGATTGCTTCCGAAAACCACGCATCCCCAGCAGTAATCGCTGCGATGGGTACCTGCCTGACGAATAAATATGCGGAAGGCTATCCGGGCGCACGTTACTACGGTGGTTGCAAATATCATGACCAGGTCGAAGATTTGGCTCGTGAGCGTGCTAAGAAGTTGTTTGGCTGCAAATTCGCCAATGTTCAGCCACACTGTGGTGCGAATGCAAATACAGCGGCTTTCATGGCGATGTGCAAGCCTGGCGATACGATTTTGTCGCTGCCGATCTCATCTGGTGGACACCTGTCACACGGTTTGAAGGTCAATTTCTCTGGCCAGTTCTACAACATCGTGGATTACCGCCTCGATCCAGAAACAGAGATGGTAGATTTTGACAGTGTGCGTGAACAGGCTCTGAAGCATAAGCCAAAGATGATTATTTGTGGTTATTCAGCATATCCACGTACGATCGACTTTAAGCGATTTCGTGAAATCGCAGACGAGGTTGGTGCAGTGCTGATGGCTGACATTGCTCATATTGCAGGCCTCGTTGCAGCTGGTGTACATCCATCACCATTCCCATATGCTCACATTGCAACGACTACGACGCACAAAACTTTGCGTGGCCCACGTGGTGGTTTGATTCTTTCTAACGATGAAGACGTTGCGAAGATGGTTGACCGTCGTGTGTTCCCTGGTACGCAGGGTGGCCCTTTGATGCACGTGATCGCAGCTAAAGCTGTTGCGTTTGGTGAAGCATTGAAGCCTGAATTTAAAGCATATCAGCAGCAGGTTGTGAAGAATGCTGCGGTTCTGGCTGAAGAATTGACCAAGCATGGTTACCGTCTCTGCTCAGGTGGAACAGATAATCACCTGATGCTCGTTGACCTGCAGCCTAAGGATGCGAATCTGACTGGGGCTGAAGCTGAAGTTTGGCTTGAAGAAGCTGGCATCATCACCAACAAGAACGGTATCCCGAACGATCCACGTCCACCAAAACAAACTTCGGGGCTGCGTCTGGGTACTCCAGCTCTGACGACTCGTGGTTTGAAGGAAGATGACATTCGTGAAGTCGCTGTGATGATTGACCGTGTGTTGGCTTCAAATGGTAAGGAAGCTGCTGCGGTGGCTAAGGACGTTCGTGCGATGTGTGAACGCTTCCCAATGCCTCACTAAGCAAACCCATAAATATTGCCAATGACTATGCAGGAGCGATTCGCCATCGTTTCTGCATTTTTTTATGAATTCATGTGTAGTTTTTGATGGTTAATCGATCATTTT
This sequence comes from Planctomycetota bacterium, assembly GCA_016350165.1. Taxonomy (GTDB): domain Bacteria; phylum Planctomycetota; class Phycisphaerae; order Phycisphaerales; family Phycisphaeraceae; genus Poriferisphaera. The sequence continues at coordinate 4,209,482 of CP066225.1, forward strand.
CAGGTACTTGGACGTATCAAATGAGATAGTCTTGACTGAAACTTAAATCCTTGCCATTAATACGTTAAACTAATGTGATTGATGGAAAGGTCGCAATTGCTTCACGGGTAGGGCCATGGAAAGTCTATGAATTTATCTGATGAGTCAAAACCTGAAACAGAGCTAGCAGCCCGCGTGCTGATCATTGTTCCTGCATACAACGAATCGGGAGCGATTGCGTCGGTTGTAAATGATCTACTTGCTGCTGATCAAGATTTGCATGTTCTGGTTGTTGATGATGGGTCAACTGATGATACGTTTAATACTGTACCAAGTGATGCAAGGGTGACAGCCTTGCGTTTGCCTTTTAACTTGGGGATCGGTGGTGCTGTGCAGACGGGGTACCGTTATGCAGCACTGCATGGTTATGATATTGCGATTCAGGTTGATGGTGATGGTCAGCATCCACCAACTGAACTTCACAAACTCATCGCACAGATGGTAAAGACGAATGCGGATATGGTTGTTGGTTCACGGTTCTTGCCTGGATCGGGTGATTATAATGTGCCGACTTCAAGAAAGTCAGCTATTAACCTTCTAAATGGTTTGATTCGTATTCTCACTGGCGGCAAACGTGTGACTGATTGCACTTCCGGTTTTCGTGCAGTGAATAAACGTTCAATTCAAGCATTGGCACATTGGTATCCAGAAGATTATCCTGAGCCAGAAATTATCGTGGCTATGCACCGTGCAGGGTTTGTAATTGACGAAGTACCTGTTGATATGAATCAACGTGAGCATGGCACGTCGTCTATCTCTTTCATAGATGGTTTGTTTTACGTACTTAAGGTAGGTACTGCACTTGTATTGACGACGATTCGTGAACCTTGGCCGAAAATGAAAGCGAGTGACAATTGATCGAAACGCTCATACATCCTCGTACTATCATTCTTTTTGGTTTTTCACTGATTTTGGTTTTACTTACGTTGCGTTCGCTTCGTGCGCAAAGACTTAAAGAACGATATGTATTGCTTTTTATGCTGACTGGTTTACCGTTTATAGTGCTTGCTTTTTGGCCTGACGGAATCTTGTTTATTTCTGACATATTAGAAATTGAGAAAGCAACGTTGTTGGTTCTTTGTTCTACGATGTATTTTGTTTTAACAACGTTTGCTTTGCTTTCCATCGTATCAATACAGGAACGTAAACTTACGACGCTCTCACAAATGGTTGGCATATTGATGGAAAAACAACAAGAGCAAATTGATAAAGATCAAGATACTGAAAATCAAGATTAACATAACTGATTGATTGAGATAATCCATCGGCACGGATAGCAATGATATGCCCGAGATTAACACACATGTTGCAGTTTTAATTACCTGCTATAACGGGCAGCCGTATCTTGACGATCTACTCACTTCGCTTCGTGAATGTCAATCGTCTGATATAAAACAAACGATTGTTTTAGTCGATAACGAGTCCACAGATGGTTCGGGAGATTATGCGAGAGATTTTAATTGCGATGTTGATGTTGTGAGGCTTGAGCCGAACAAAGGTTTTACTGGCGGTAACAATTTCGGCTTAAAACATATTCAACAACAATATTCAGACGTTGATTATGTTGTTCTGCTGAATACTGATACCGTTGTGACTGAAGGTTGGCTGAATACATTGGTTGATTTTATGGAATTTTACCCGAGTGCAGCATCAGTTCAGCCGAAGATCATGCTTCATAGTGACCCAACACGCATCAACACAATAGGCAATCGTTCGCATTATCTCGGCTTCGGTATGATGACTGCCTACAATGAAATCGATGAAGGGCAATATGATTCGCCTACTCAGATTGATTTCCCTTCGGGCTGCTGCGTAATGATACGTGCTGATTTACTCAAAAAATATAGTTTGTTCGATGATGAATACTTTATGTATCTTGAAGACGCAGAGCTGGGTTGGAAGCTACGTATTGCAGGTTACGAGAACTGGTTTTGTCCTGATGTGAAGATCTATCACAAATACATAGCCAATGCGCCGTATAAATATTATTACTATCTTGAACGCAATCGATGGCTTCTACTATTTACATATTATCGTATTCGAACAATTTTACTGTTGATGCCGATGTTTGTTTTCATGGAGTTAGGGCAGGGGGTGTTTTCAATAACGGTTGGTAAATTTAAAGATAAATTGCGTTCGTGGTTTTACTTTTTCAAACCTCGCAATGTGAAACGTTTGGGCATACATCGAAAAACAGCTCAATTGCGTCGTAAAATATCAGACAAGCAATTCACGCGAGATGCTGTTGCGGGCATTGAAATACCTTCGGGATCGCCATTCCTATTGAAGTACTTTGCAACGCCAATAATGGCCACATATTGGAAAATTATTTACCCATTGATTAAATAAACGAGTTACAGATAGAGATGACTGACACTGGATCACAACAACCCAAAACGCCACACTTACTTCCACGCATCATGTCCGTGGCACTGATCAATGGTATCGGTGCGATCTTTCTGTTAGTTCTCAATTTTATTCTCGCTCGTAAATTGGGGAAAGATGGTGTTGGGATCTATAACTATGCTTGGGCATGGATCGAAGTTGTTGTTGTCTTCAGTACGCTTGGATTGAACAAGCTTGCAATGCGCGATGTTGCATACCACGTCACTCATAACGCATGGACGAAGTTACGTGGCTTACTCATCGGTTCAACAGCCATGCTCACAGCATCAGCTGTGATCGCTTCAGGTTTATTAGCCGTTGTGTTTTACTTTTTCCTCGATAATGTCTTTGAGTTGATTTTTTTACAAGCAGTCTTGCTCGGCCTTGCAGTGATACCATTCCGGTCACTAGCGTTTCATTTTTATGGCATACTGCTTGGTCTGCGAAAATCTATGCAAGCGCAAATCCCGATGTTCATCGGACAGCCATTCTTCACGATTATCATATTTCTCATCATCATGTGGTACTACGGCATCTCTCAAATCACTGGTCTTAGTGCTGTGACAGCCTCCATGTTGAGCGCATTACTCGTCGCACTTATTTCACTAGTAATCAGTTTTAAATATATTCCACGTGAAGTGCTCTCAGTTAAATCAGAGTACACACCGATTCCATGGCTAAAAGTCGCCATGCCCATGATGTTCATGGCTTCAATGGCGCTTATCAATATTCGGGCCGACATTATCATGATCGGTTTGCTCGGGCGTTCCGATGATCTGACTGGTGAAGTGGGTGTTTACACGATTGCCAGTCGATGTTCTGAATTGATACGTTTCGGCATCCTCGCTGTGAATCCCGTCATCGTCGGTTTGATCGCTAAGCATCATGCAACGAAGCAGCATGATAAGCTGAAACATGTCGTCAAATCATCCGCTCGTTATTTACTCTTTGGTGCGCTAGCGAGTGTTGCTGCACTTTATTTCTTTGGCCAACCAATCCTCAGCATCTTCGGTTCAGGTTTTGAAGTTGGTTATACCGCTCTAATGATTCTCGCGATAGGGCAGTTCATGACGATCGCACTCGGTCCTGTTGATGCAACACTAATTATGACAGGCCATCATCACATTGCTCTTATTGGTTTATTAATTGCTACGATCGTCAATCTGATTTTAAACGCGGTCCTCATACCACAGTTCGGTATGACCGGTGCCGCAATTGCAACTGCAACATCAGCAACCATTTGGTCGACAATTCTTGCGATGGCAGTCGTTAAAAAACTGCATTTCCGCCCGTTTGCATTCTTTTAAGATTTAGTTGCCGTAGCTATCCAACCGCTTGAATGTTCGCAACATGAATGAGTAGATGAAAAGCTTTGTCCATAAACTAAAGTTACAAGGTATATTGAAGAAACTCCCAATAGACCGTGTGCCTTCACTTAATATTAAACCAATTTGCTTCTGTATTTTCAGGTTATTCCGCTCTTTCAGTGTTAGTAAACCATCCCATTCTTTAAGCATGCGATCTGCAATTAAACTTCGATATTCACCAATCACATCGTATCGGCTGCTTTTGTTTTTGCCATGCGCATGAATCTTAGCAATGCACTGATCCTGTATGATTTTGCACTGACTGAAAATACGCAAATTCATCATCCAGAACAGCCAATCTTCACGGTATCGCATTTCTAAATCAAAATTCTGATCCACCAACTCAGCTTTAAACACAACAGCTGACGTACTGACCGGATTGCATGCAGTCATCACTTCACGTAATCGATTCGGATTTAATTGCGGTGCTTTAGTTTTCTTGACAAATCGTTCATTGCGATAAAAAGAAATATCGAAAAGAAGACAACTTGCATCAGTATGTTCACGTGTAAAATCAAGCGGGTCACAAGCTAATTCATCATCAACATCAATAAAAATAAACCAATGCCCAGATGCTTTTATTAAGCCAACATTTCGTGCGGCAGAAGATCCCTTGTTGTCTTGTGATTCAACAATGACTTGAGCAAACCCATGATTCGAAGCTGCAAATTGGTTGGCCACTGCAAGCGACTGATCTTCAGAGCCATCATTCACCAATACAACTTCAACAACACCACGATGTGATTCGCTAATCTTGTAAAGCGAATCAAAATACCGTGGCAGAAAATTTTCGCCATTGTATACCGGTGTAATAATGCTCAATTCAGTCGCAGACATAGTGATCAGTCTATCAGACAGGTAGATATATGCATATCTTGAAGTGTTTTTCTACTGATTGATTTTTTCGATAATAACAATGTCACCTATTCCACCGTCTAGTTCTTGAGCAGCATTACGATTTCGCACGCCAATTTCAAGCCTTGCTGACGATCCGAAATATGCAACCGCTGCACCCTCAGACACGTCAGCAAAAGTTTTACATATACCATGCAGACGTGTATCTTCGCCGCGTACAAGTAACTCTCCTTCATACTCTTCAAGCCAATTTTCATATTCATCACGACGAATATTGCTTAGCATGTTGCCGAAGTGATCAATCATCACGATATGGCCTGTCAAAATCTGATCATGAACAATCAATTCCGGTAAATTTAATTTCACCAGATCATTTAACGTTGTGCCCATGTCTCGTAACATCACGCCACATGCTAAATGTGCCGATGCAGGTGCAAATATATCACGCCCATGAAATGTCTTGCTCTCTCCAAACCAGTAATCAGGTTGATCCAACTCAATAATTGTCTCAGCACCATAGCGATTGATAACTTCAGTAAAAATTCCATTGTCAGGGCCAATCAGATACCCTAACTCAAACTTCACTGCTATCGCTTTTCGTTCACTTCCAACGCCTGGATCGACAACCACAACATGAATCGTGCCACGAGGAAATGCTTCCATCGCATCGCACAACAAATATCCGCCATACGCAATATCTTGAGCAGGTACTTCATGTGTGATATCAACAACCTTCACTTCAGGACAAATACTCCCTATAACCCCTTTCATTTGTCCGATGTAAGTGTCTTTTAATCCAAAATCAGTTAGCAATGTGATCATCGGTTTCATCATATCCTCTCATTCTTTTGCAGCGGATGATTAGATCGAAACCTTTTGTGATTTAGTACTGATCAGTAACAGTTGATTGTAAACCTAAAATCAATTCGCGTGGTTTTATCTCAGTCATTTCACGTATCGTCTGCTGCGAGTACGTTGCCATAGCAATATCTAAGCCATCAATACGTGAGAAAATCGAGTCAGGCCGATGCGCATCCATTGCAAGAAACGTATAGTAGCCTGCATCCATCCATCGGCGAATATTTACATCCGCCTGATACCCCGCTTCGCCAGTAAAACACTGGAAATTGCCTTGTAAAAGCACCCCTTCAGCCAACAGGCTTTCGAGATATTTATCAATCTTCTTCATTTCAGGCAGCCGTTCTGGGTGCGCAAGAATCGGCTTATATCCCTCACTCAACAAATACTCAAATGACTTGTTCACCCATCTTGCCCATTTGGGCTCCCAAAAATCAACTAACACATACTTAGACTTTGCAAGTGTGATGACTCCCTCTTCTTTCCATTCTTCAATCACACGCTTATGCAGCCTGATTTCCCCACCAGTCCAAAGGGCGTAATTTAAATCACGTCCTACAAGTTCCTCCTCCATTTGTTCTACCCAACGATCAATATGTGAAGCCGACATAATTGGGAACATTTCTTTCCATATGTGTGGCGTACATATCGAGCCCACATAACCGTGAAGCTTCAACTCCTCAATAATCGCGATACTCTCTTCGATGTTCGCGCACCCATCATCTACCCCCGGTATCAGATGGCAATGAATGTCTATCTTGCCTCTGGGGATCAGCTTCTCAAATTGGTCCTGTTCCGATTCCTGCATGTATCAATACCTTCTAGTGCAGCTAATTTTTGCCAATAGCTAATTGTAGACGCGATTGACTACTTAAGCCCCCGCCATTTACCCCGCATCATGAGATTCCAAATCACGCGCCCATCTCAGATTATTCATCGGCTCATTCAGCAGCATAAATCGCAATCCCTGCAAACAACACTTCGCTGCACGGTCTCTAATCCGTTCACGACTGCCAGAAAGTCGCAAAAGTCCAGTAATACAAGTAGTTTCCCCTGTATTATTCTTTTTCGCGATCCCCATCCAAACTGTTCCCACCGGCTTCTCATCTGTCCCACCATCAGGTCCAGCAATCCCCGTTACACCTATCCCATAATCTGCACCAGTTTCATGTACCGCTCCTTCCGCCATCGCTTTCACCACTTCCCTTGATACCGCACCATGCTCCACAAGCAATTCATGTGGCACCTTCAGCAATGCTTCCTTCATCTCATTCGAATACGTCACAAACCCACCCGCATAAACTGAACTCGATCCCGACACACTCGTTACCATCTCACCAATCATCCCACCTGTACAAGATTCCGCTGTCGCCAGTATCTTTCCCTGTTTTTTTAGCTCTTCCACAACAGTCTTCTGCAGCGTCACACCATCTCGTCCAAAAACGACAGTCCCCATTTTCTCTTCAACTGCCTTCGTTGTTGCTTCCAACTCCTGATCTGCTTCATCCACCTCATCAAATTCAGCACGTACTCGCACCGAGCAAATCCCCTGGCTCACGGTTGTTCCAACAACAGGGTTACGATCTCTTGCCATCAATTCACCAAGCGTTTCTGCAACATCAGATTCCCCCATACCAAACGTATTTACTTTGCATGTTCTGATCACACGTTGCATCCCACCCATATCCAATAACTCAGGCTCAATCTTTTCCTTAAACATCGTCCGCATCTCAGACGGCACGCCCGGCATCACATAAATCACCGCACCATCCAACTCTGCCTTAATCCCCGGTGCAGTCCCACATCCATTCTCAATCATCTCACTCCCCACAGGTTTCATCGCTTGCACCACATTACGCTCAGGCATCTCACGCTCTAACTTCTCAGTGAAGTACTCTTTCACTGATCCAAGCATCTCCCCATCCTTCACAAGCTCCACACCCAACGCCTTAGCAAGTGCCTGTCTCGTCAGATCATCATCCGTCGGCCCAAGTCCACCACTTATTAGCACCACACATGACCGCTCGCACATCGCTTCAATCACTTCACGGATCGCGCCCACCTCGTCCTCAACCGTCAGGTGCATTCCAACCTTCACACCAATCTTCGCTAGCTCGCCGCTCAACCACGCGCTGTTCGTATCCACCGTCTGTCCAAGAACCAGTTCATCACCAATTGAAATAATTGAAGCTTTCATAACAAAAGTTTACCGCCCACACCCCCGACTCACCAATCCACACCCTAAATATCAGCCAAATAACAGCCTGCCTCTCCCAATAACTGACCCCAGGCCAAACCTGCACAAAACCCCATTTCCCCCTATAATCCACCCATGAGCGATCCAACAATCATTGACGGCAAAAAAGTTTCCAAACAGGTCCAAGAGCAGGCAGCAGCTCGCGTTGAGAAGATCAAGCAGGCCACTGGTGTCACACCATGCCTCGTCACTGTTCTCGTCGGCAGCGACCCCGCTTCCATCACCTACACTCAAATGAAGCGTAAACGCTGCGAAGCTGTTGGCATGAAGTCGATGAAAGTCGAACTTCCTACCGAAACAACCACTGAAGAGCTTCTCGCCAAGATCAAAGAGCTCGGCGACGACCCAGCCATCCACGGCATCCTCCTTCAGCACCCAGTTCCATCTCAAATCGATGAACGTGCGGCATTTGAAGCTATTCCAGCAGCTAAAGACGTCGACGGCGTCACCATCGCTTCATTCGGTGCAATGGCATTCGACCTCCCCGGCTTCGGCTGTGCAACACCAGCAGGCATCTGTGATCTAATCGACGCCTACGACATCGACTGCACCGGCAAGCACGCAGTCGTCATCGGCCGCTCGCCAATCCTCGGCAAACCAATGGCCATGATGCTCCTCGCTCGCCATGCCACCGTCACCATTTGCCATTCACGCACAACTGATCTCCCATCAGTCGTCAAGCAAGGCGACATCGTCGTCGCTGCCGTCGGCATCCCCAATTTCGTCAAGGGCGAGTGGCTCAAAGAAGGTGCAATCGTCATCGACGCTGGCTACAACCCCGGCAACGTCGGCGACTGTGACTACGAATCTTGTTTCTTAAAATCTTCAATGATCACTCCAGTCCCAGGCGGCGTCGGCCCAACAACCATCGCAGCTCTCATCAACCAGACCTCAATCGGTGCAGCCCGCCAACTCGGTCTCGATCTCGACAAGATCCAAAAGTAAAAACAAAATAATAACCTCAACTGCGATCAAGCTTGATCGCAGTTTTTTTATGAACATCACATATAAAACACCACCAAGCTGCGAGCTTACTGCTCGCAGACTCTTGATTGCTTTAACCACGATACGCTGTAGTGACACAACTCAAGGAATAGCCGCCGATCCATGATCGGCGCGCCCTCAAACCTCATCACCTCAATCCCTTTTATAAACACATCTCAAACATTCACCCACCCATCACCGCTATCATTTCACTCGTCTCATCCGGCGCAATCACATACTTACGCTTGTCTGTTTCAATCAAAATAAGATGATCGCGATTATTACCGTAAAACAAAAAACTCTTCATCGTCGGATTGTAAAACCAACCAAAATATCCAAACAATCCGCCGCAACCAAACGTGCGAATCGTCCTTCTCATATCCTTCTTTTCCAGCTCACGTATTTCCGAAATCTCATCTCGAGCAATACGCACATCAGCCCCCCATCGACGAATCACCACCTCATTTGCATCAACGGTGTAATACCGCGGAGCAAACCACGCGCAAGCACCCAAAAACAGCAAACTGATCAAGAGCGCAATCCCAAAGTAAAGCCACGCATTTCCCGACCCCTCATCCAAATGCTTCCACAGCACCAATGCCGGGATACCCAAAACCAGCAACACCACAAATGCCGTAATTCCCTTGGTCAATTTGTCCCATGAACTTCGAAATATCTGCTCTTGCATGTGCCTAGCCTCAAAAACAAGGTCTCTTGTACCAAATGAGTATATAACAAGATGAAACAGCAGGTATGCGAAAATAACCACTCCTTTTCGTATACCTGCACGATATTCACGCCTCAATTCTTGCTCAAAAATGCTCAGCCTTTCCCAAGCAAACCTCCCCCAAATCCCCTAAAATAGACCAATCACCGCCTCCGCGTTGATTCCGCTAAGTAGCCCATTATCCAAGAGTCAGACCACCCAATGAGCCAGTTCAACACACAGCAATACGACATCGAACGCATCACCGGCCACTGCGCTTTCACCAACCGCCAACTCCAGCCCGGCGAAACATACTACGCCACCCTCGTCGAACTCACCGACGAAGAAATGGAGCAGCTCGCAAAGACCGACAAAGCCAAGTCCGCACTCGGCCTAAAACGTCTCGACGTCTCCTCACAAGTTTGGGATCAAGGCAACCGTCCCAACAACATCTTCGGCTACTGGAAAGCGACCGTCCCTGAACCAAACGAGAAGAAGCGTCAGTTCGTCGATGACACCGTTCTCATGGACATGATCAAAAAGCTTGGCATCTCCGACGATGAAGACAAGCTTGCCTTCCGCTACGTCCTCGCACTCATCCTCATGCGTAAACGCCTTCTCCGCTACGACTCATCCGAAAAGCAAACCATCGAAAACGAAGACGGCACCACAACCACACAAGAACTCTGGACCCTCACCCCAAAACTCAACGTCAAGAAAGGCCCAATGTCCAAGTGGGACGAAGATAATAAACTCGAACTCATCGACCCCAAACTCAACGCAGAAAAAATCGAGCAAGTTACCATCCAACTCGGCGACGTCCTCAACGCCGACTTTTAGGTCGTACCAATAAAACTTCCAAACCCACCCTTGAGTTGTCGCGTAAATAATATTCTTACAACTCAAAATAGCCGCGGACCTACGGGCCACGGAAGCCTCACACCTCACTTCATTCTTTGATTTATCTGTTGCCTTGGCTTAGGTACAATAATTGGAACCCAATTACTTCAAAATCATAACAGAAGCACTTGAATCAAAGGGTTTTGTCGCGGTAAAGTGCAATTTAACGCCTAGGCAAGGCGTCAAAATTCATTTGCACTGCCGATTTAATTGGACATTTAAGCAGGCATATATCAATTTTGATTACCAATCACAAGTGTTAACAGTGTTTCAGAAAAATTGGTTAACAAAAGACACTTTGTTTGAGCATAAAATGACAAATGATGCAGATGATTCAGCAGCAATCAAGAAGATGATTGAAGTTCTGGATACTCAAACCAACGTTTGGAAAAAGACAAGTACTCAATCATGAAAGTAATATCCCTCCAATCCGGCTCCAACGGCAACTGCATCTACGTCGAAGCAGACGGCCTACGTCTTCTCTTCGATGCCGGTATCTCAGGCAAGCAAGCCCAACTCCGTCTCGCCGAACACAACATCGACATCAACACGATCGACGCAATCATCATCTCTCACGAGCACATCGACCACGTCAAATGTGCAGGCATCTACCACCGCAAATTCAACCTCCCCATCTACATCACCCCAAAAACTTGGACCGCAGCATACAAGCAGCACAACCTCGGCGCCATCGGTACCGTCAACCATTTCGCACCAAACAGTACCTTCTATCTTCCAGATAGACCCGACGTCGCCATCACCGCAATCCCCACACACCACGATTGCATCGACGGCTCATGTTTCGTCATCGAACACAACCAAAAACGACTTGGCCTCTGTACCGACTTGGGTCATGCCTTCCCCGAACTTAATACCCTCATCCCCACACTTGATGCACTCATCATCGAATCAAACTTCGACCCCGACATGCTCCATCATTCCGCATACCCCATCCACACCCAGCGCCGCATCGCCGGCCCCCACGGCCACCTCTCAAATCATGAAGCAGCCTCCTCACTCCAAACCCACGCCGACCACGCCAACCTCCAATGGGTCCTCCTCGCCCACCTCTCCGAAAATAACAACACTCCCGACCTCGCCGCCGACACTCATATCGAGCACCACCAACTCACCACCCACATCGCCTCCCGCTTTCACGCCTCCCAAGCCTTTCATATCGAATAATTACACTTCTAATAAACCCTTCCACACACATCCCACGTCTAAACATATACTTCCTCAGCACCCACAACCGATAAACACAATACTCCCCATAACTAAAGACGGACACTATCATGCGACACCAAAACCCAATCTTCCTCACCTTCCTTCTCCTCACCTCACTCCTCCTCCCCGCATGTAAAAACTCCCAAACCGTCATCCCCGAAACAGATAAACTCCTCCCCAAACCCATTTCCCCCACAGCTTCACTCACCGCCGATGAGCTTATCGCCAAGTACAACGACAATATCAAACCCATCGATTACCTTCGTGCCTCCGCCACTTTCGATCTCAAATACGTTGATGAAGAAAAAGAAACCCATCACGAAAACGGTTCAGGCAACTTCTACTTCCAACGCCCACTCGACATGACCCTCGTCCTCAAAAAAGCAGGCATCGAAATCTTCTGGGCAGGTTCCAACCCCGACCTCTATTGGCTTTTCGACCTGCACAATGACGAGCTTTTCTATGGCTACCACAAGTTCGCATCCGACCCCAATACACTCCGCCTCTCAATCCCAATACAACCACAAGATGTCACAGCCCTTATCGGCTTCAAAACACTCAACGAAGAATTAGAAGGCATGCGTGCACCACTCAAGTACATCAACGGCTACTCCGTTCTTGACCAAAACAACTTCCGTTATTACATCAACCCCGACACAGGTCTTCCCGCACGTATTGACTACCTCGACCCAATCACCCAAATCCCCGTCGTCGCATCACTCCTGACCCATGGCAAATCCTACACCGACACCAAACCCTCACCCAAGCTTCCCGCGCGTGCCGATATCTATGCCATCAACGCCGATGCTTACCTCAAACTCTATCTTCACGACTACACCCACCGCAAGCCAAACGAAAAACTCTTTGACCTCAACCGCATGATCAAGGTCCACAAGCCAAACAAAGTCATGCAACTCGACCAAGCCATCCCCGGTGCCGAACCAATCTCTAATCAATGATTAGCTATCAATACAACCAACAAAAAAGCGACTCACTTCGAGTCGCTTTTTTCTATTATTTATTTCAGCCCCAATCACCCACAACCACAACTACCATTCCCCGACGCGCCCCCATTACACGACTCCCGCAGTACCCTCAAACTCCGTGGCAAATTAAAGTGCACATCCTCCTCAACAATGTGCGATTCATCCACAACCCCCTCATACTTCTCAATCAATTCCTTCACAATCTCTTCAACCAAGTGCTCCGGAGCACTCGCACCAGCCGTGATCAATACGCTCTTCACTCCATCGAACCACACATGATCAATCTCCGATACATCATCCACCAAATACGCACTCGTACCAGCATTCTCACTGATCTCCGTCAAACGCACTGAGTTTGAACTGTTCTTCGATCCAACCACAAGCACAAGATTCGCTTCCTCAGCCAATGCTCTCACAGCTAACTGACGATTAGTCGTTGCATAACAGATATCCTCACTCGGCGGCTGCTTGATCCCCGGATACCTTCTCTTAATCGCATCGATAATCACATTCGCATCATCCATGCTCAACGTTGTCTGCGTTAGATACACCAACTGATCCTGATCGTCCTCTCCAAACGGCAACTTCTCAACATCATCAGGACTTTCTACAATCGAAAACGCATCCGGTGCCTCACCCACCGTACCTACGACCTCATCGTGACCCGCATGACCAACTAGCAACAATTTATAACCTTGCTTCGCATACCGAATTGCTTCCATATGCACCTTCGTCACCAGCGGGCAAGTCGCATCGATCATCGTACAGTTACGAGCCTTCGCCGCTTCCCTCACCTCAGGCGAAACACCATGTGCACTAAAAATCACCGTCGAATCGCTCGGCACCTCCTCGATCGAATCAACAAACACGACCCCTTCCTTTTTAAAGCTCTCAACCACATGCCTGTTATGCACGATCTCGTGATACACATACAACGGCGTCCCAACGATCTTCAATGCCTCATCGACCGTCTCAATCGCCATGTTCACGCCCGCACAAAACCCTCTTGGATTCGCTAGTATGATCTTCATAACAACACATCTTACAGCCCATCCTCCAACCCATCTACTCCCTTTTCCAATCCTCATATCCCTCATACCCCATACACAAGATACCACCCACCTCTGATCCCCTTGTACGCTTTATAACGACCAACTTGCCACTTTATTCCCACCATCCCGCACAACCCGAGTCTCCGATAAACATCTTCCCCCTCATGCTGCAACCACAATTAAGCAACCAACTTCACATGCCGAAATCACTTTCAGAAACAGCGGGCTCTTCATTGGTGAAGAACCCACAAAAAGTGGAGTAGGAAAGCCGGTCCAGGATCTCGCCTCTGTTACCCATACAAGGCAGCTCCGCGATCTTATCGATCGCTCGGCTACGATGGGAAATCATACATGGCTAAAGGTCAACTTAAATCCGATCTCGCCCTATACCTCAAGCAAATCGATGAGTCACCGCTCCTCACTGCTGATCAGGAAAAGGATCTCTGTCGCAAGATCATTCACCAAAACTGCCCCGCAGCACGCGAACACATGATCCGTTCCAACCTTCGTCTCGTGGTCTCTGTTGCAAAACGATACAACCGCCGAGGACTTCCACTTCAAGATCTTATCGAAGAAGGTAATCTCGGCCTCCTCCGAGCCGTCGAAGGCTTCGATCCCGAAATGGGCGCACGTTTCTCAACATACGCATGTTGGTGGATTAAACAAGCCATCAAACGCGCACTCATCAACGCAGTACAACCCATCCACATCCCAGCCTATATGGTTGAACTCATCTCCAAATGGAAACGCGCCTCACGTGAACTCGAAGAAGAGCTAGGTCGCCAACCAAACGTCAACGAACTTGCCGAGTACATGGAGCTTCCTCCAAAGAAAATCAAGATCATTCATAAAGCAGTCCGTGCAGCTCAACGTCCATCGCAAAATGGTTCCGGTGAAGATGGCGAAGCCCCATCACTCTCAGAACTCATCTCTGATGAACGTACACTCACTCCCGACGAGCAGCTAGCGCTCTCCGATGATCTTAAAATCATTACACAACTACTCGAAGCCATCGACGATCGCGAAGCAAAAATCCTTCGTCTCCGATACGGCCTCAACGATCAAGAACCCATGACTCTAAAAGAAATCGGCCAACATATCGGCCTCACCCGCGAACGCGTTCGTCAAATTGAAATCGAAGCACTCAAAAAGCTCAATGCTCGTATGTCCTCCGACCGCCCACTCGCCGCAATCAAAGCACGTATGCAATACGTCGAAAAACAATCCGCATAATAGAGCAGGGCACATACAATCCACTTAAACCAGTTCGTACTCCACGACACGTCTAACGCACCAATAGACGTGTCGTTTTTATGTGCCCGCCAACCATCCAAGATCCTACAAGTCCAATAGCCGGCGATCCTCGATCGCCGGAAACTCTCAATCCTCATACCTCACCCAACGCACAAATGAATCAATAACAACCAACCAACGATACGCTACAGTGAAACAAAAAGATATTTCAGCTGTTTTCTAGACGATACGTTTTAGTGAAACATCTCATCATTAGCCGCGGAGCTACGCTCCGCGGAAGCCCCACACCTCAACCCCAATTAACCAAATCTTTTGCTCATAGCCGCAATAGCCCGCCCGGCTCCGTAGAGGGCTCATCAAAAACTAAATACCTAAAAAGTCATCTCGCATATCCCTCAGTGCAGGGAATCTCCCCCGATATTCATCCAAAACATCCAAATCAATATCCCACATCACGAGCCCTTCATCCTCACCACCATCACTTCTTACCTCACCTAGTGCATCCACCACCAAACTTCTGCCGTTATAAGTTAAAAACGGATCTTCACCCACACGGTTCACCGCCACCACAATCGCCTGATTTTCAATCGCTCTTGCTTTACACAAACTAATCCAATGATCGATGCGCTTCTCAGGAAAGTTCGCAATCACCGTAATCACTTCCGCACCCTTCGCTGCTCCATGCCTGAAAATCTCAGGGAACCTTACGTCATAACAAACAAACGGCGAAACCGTCAGCTCGCCCCATTTAAACACCACAACTTCATCACCACTGTTATAAAAATCAGTTTCCTGCCCATAAGAAAACGGGTGAATCTTCGTGTACCGACAAACCTCTTCCCCCGCATCATTCACAACCAAACACTGATTAAGTCCACGTCGATCTTCATCACGAACAACCAACCCACCCATCACATATACCCCATGCTTCATCGCCAACTTCTTTAAAAATCCTTCCGTTTCCTTCTCCTCACCCTCTGCTACCTTATTCACCTTCAGTGAAAACCCACTACTAAACATCTCAGGCAAGCAAACCATCGCCCCCTTCTTAATCTCATCTTTTCGCTCATCCAACAACCGTTCAACAGTCTCAAAATTCTTCGCACGATCTTCCCATGCGATATCAAACTGAACCCCAATAACCTGCTGCGTTCGATGTTTCGTATTCATACCTCTATTCTACTACGCACCACCCCAGCCAACCACCAATCCCCCCCACCAACTAAAAACCGACGATTCGTTTAAGTGAAACAACTCAAAATAGCCAGCGAGCCACGCTCGCCGTGCTCACCCCTCACACCTTTCTATTGCTCACAATTAAACTCCCCCCCACGTAGCAAACGCCATACCAAACCAGCCTCATTTCAAAACGTGCGCGCAAACACGCAATCGCCTCTCAAAAATAATCAAAACCTTAACCATTTCTGACCATTTCCAACCCAAACCGCGCCATTCTTAAATGTTTTTGATCCATTTCTAACCAAAACTATCTACGGGAAAGTCATCGAAAATCAATTACCGCGCGCACAAACACGCAAACAAACCCCTTGTTTTGAAGCATATTTTCCGTTTCTCGTACAATATTAAAACAAAACAAACAAGATGCGTTCATTTCGTAAACAGCAACTCAAATTTCACACCCATATTATGACCATCTCAAAAACCAACTTCCAACAAAAACGTGCGCACAAAACCGCATCATCCAAAACCCAAACAAAAAAAGCGGCAACAAAAGTCACCGCTTTCTATTTTTAATTTAATCTAAAGCTTACTTCTTTTCAGCCTTATAAAACGGCAACGCAACAACCTCAGCCTCAATCTCCGCGCTACCCAGTTCAACTATCACCTTATCACCCGCGCCAACCGTACCCGGCTTCACATATGCCATCGCGATCGGACAGCCAAGTGTCGGCGAAGCACATCCGCTCGTCACAATACCCAATTCACCCGCACCATTCTTAACCGTCATCCCCTGACGTGGTGTACGCTTGCCATCAATCTTCAAACCAACCAACGTCTTTTTCAATCCCTCAGCCTTAACCTTCTTCAAAGCTTCTTGACCGATGAACTTTTCGCCCATCTCGTCAATATCTTTGTCCAGGCTCACCGCAAAATCTAAACCCGCTTCAAACGGATTCGTTTCTTCATCTAACTCATGACCATACAACGGCATCCCCGCTTCCATGCGAAGCGTATCACGTGCGCCCAAACCGCAAGGCTTAACCGCAGCGTCATCGCCTTTGTCTTTCAACAAAAGCTTCACAGCCATGTTCGCCATGTTTGCACCAAGGATGACTTCAACCCCATCCTCACCCGTGTACCCAGTGCGGCTAATCGTCATCTTCAAAATCAACAAATTCTTCTGACAGAATCCGTATCTCTTAAGTGAAGGCACTTCTTTTGAAAACTGGCCAATCATCTCCATGACCTTTGGACCTTGAACCGCAACCATCGCTGTCGATTCCGTCTGATCGTCAATTTTAACAACCAGATCGCCCTTCACATCATCAAAATGCTTCAGCAGCTTTTCTCTGTTTGATGCGTTAACGACTAGCATCCAGTAGTCTTCAAATTTATAAATCAACACATCATCCAGAACATTGCCATCTTCATTACAGACCAGACTGTAACGACACTGACCTTCCTTCATGTTCGAGATGCGACGGGTTAAAAGTCTTTCAAGGAAACGTCGCGCATGCCTGCCGCTGAATTTCACACGTCCCATGTGTGACACGTCAAACAAGCCGCCGCTGTTTCTGACTTGATTATGTTCTTCAATAATTGAACCAAAGCTGATCGGCATTTCCCACCCAGCGAAGTCTACAAACTTCGCGCCGTTATCCTGCATGAACTTATAAAAAGGTGTTTTCTTCAACACGTATATCCTTAATTTAACAGGCGTTGTTCACTTATCTCGCGAACAGGTTTTGCTCCCAAATAACGTCAACAATCGAACGAACCGTTTTTCAATGTAATACTTGATTCAAGGTGAAAGCGTTCTTCAATTGTCTCTGCATCTGGCAATCTCGCCATCTCGCAATCTTTATATATAAACACACTCCATGCTACATCTCGCAAATCACTCATCCCATCTCGAAACACACATCCCTCCCGATTCTCCCGCCTTACTCCCTAAACCCGTCCCATGCGATTTGCAGCATTTCCATATATTACCCTCTTTCGAGCAAGGCGGGGGATTTTCTTGCTTATTTAACCCGACTTAGTCGCACAACACTGATACGTATTAATCCGAGATGCAGACATGATGTGCCAATAAAAAAACACCACTCTGCTAGCGCCCATGAAAGCAGAGTGGTGCACGATGTATAAGAAGGACTGATTTTCTTATATGTTTTTCTAATCTTCTGAATTTGTTAGCCAGTTGCGGATTCTTTTCTTTCGGTATTCTTCTTTACGAGTTCTAACTCTTTTGATACCTGTTTTACCCACTCAGCGATACGTTCGCCGGTCATATCGCCTTCACCTTCCTCATCGAGTGCGAGCCCATAAAAATGCTGACCATCATCAGTTACTGCCTTGCTGTCATCGAAGATGTAACCTTCGGTAGGCCAGAAGCCAATTTCACCTTCGCCGCCACGTTCGATAAGCTTTTCGTATAGAAGGCCCATCGCGTCCTGATACGAATCTGAATATGCCCCTGCATCACCAAGTCCAAAGACAGCCACCTTAATTCCTTTCAAATCTACGGTGTCGAGTTGTTCGTAAACATCGATCCAGTCACTCTGTAGTTCGCCGATGTCCCATGTCGGTATACCCGCAATAAGTACTTCATATGAAGTTAAATCTTCTGCAGAGAGTTCGCAGATGTCTTTGGCTTCGATGTTCCAATCACTACGAATATCCTGCAGTTCTTCGTTGATTAGTTCCGCAGCATCTTGCGTATTTCCAGTGCTGCTGCCATAAATAATTCCGATTTTCATCGTTCTAGTTCCCGTAACATCAGGGTGTTCGTGTTGTTATCCTGCCGCCGTGTTTGGCCCCGCTGTTTCGTTTTTAAGTCACGATCTGTCCGCAGCGTGGAAGCCTGCATTTTGCCCGTTGAGGGTTGTGCTCTTTGCCGTTAATTGCGACCAAACGGGTCTTTCCCACCCGGGTGCTTCATCTCCCCAAGTGCATCAGCGGCGAGCATTTCGCTGTAATCCTCAACCGCTTGATTGACCAGTTTTTGCAACTTTTTCACCTCGCCCGGCCCGAGTTCGAGGCTCGCGCACCCGACTTTCAGCTCATATTTCCCCATGCCCCGCCGCGACATTTGCATCAGTTTGGAGGTTTCTGGCGTGAAAAACATTGGTGTCTTACCTGTAATTAATATTGAGAATCAGTTTCAATAACTCTTGCATAGTTTAGCATCGATGTGAAGGGCGTCAAGGGGGAGGGGGGAAAGGTTTTTGGCCGGAAGATGAGATGCTAGAGGGAGGAGGTTGATTGGGCGTTGTTGTGCGTGGTAACGAGATATGAGTGATGTGTTAGAAAATGAAGATTGACGAGATGCTTGAGGTATCTGCAAAAGTGGGTTTGATTGGTGGCTATGTAGGTGAAAGGGTTTTAGCTGTTGATTGTGATTGGTTGTTGTGTTTTTTGTCGCGGGCGAATCCATATCGGTTTAATATATTGATGTGATTTGATGAAAACGCTATGTGGCTAATGATGGCATCAAGTTATCTGACAACTTATTTTTCCAGGAGCAAAGTATGTGGAAGAACACGTTATTAAAGAATGAGACCGATTCTGTAGAGTGCCTGATTCTTGCGCCAAGTATTGCGGAATTAATGAATGCATCACAATCAGCAAAACATGCAAGGTTGTGTAGAACCTATGCTGAAGATGAGATTCTTTATCTATTAGTTGCTATGAACAAGTTAGCTGAGCAAGGAAAGCTTGAGCCGACTTACAGCAGTTACCTGAAATTTGCCATGGATCATTGTCCGACAGTCACGGAAGAAACGCTTGTGCCCAACTTTGAGGATGATGAACTTGAAGATGAAACATTGGGGCATATTTTAAAGGTATTTATAGAAGAAATTGAGCAAAGGGAGCCGGAAGAGGATGGTGAGGTGGTGGGATATGATTACGTTGCCGAAGCCCGGAAGGATTGTTTAGTCGGTTCAATCCCAGTATCTGGTGATGGGCAAGTTTCGGATCAACAGGCGAAGGCGTTAGATTATGTTGAAGCGAATCAAGAGGATATTTTTGGGGTTTTAAAGTCAAAGATTGTGCTGGCAGCATCGGAATTTTATGACCTTTCAAATACGGATGATCTGCTAAAGAATATCAGTTGCGTGAATGTAGGGGTTACGAGCAGAAATTATGATGGCATGTCTTACGTGGAATATTGCTTCATGACCAATTAGGCGCATGAAGACGGCGATGAACATTTGGTGTTGATTGTTTTGCACAAGTCACGTGTTGTTTATGTTGGGTTTTACGGGGATGGTTGGCGTGATGAGGAAAACAAAAGCGAAGGTTCCTTTATCAATCCGTTTGATGGTTCTGTGATTTGATCGATTAACTCGAATTGGATAGTAAGGGGCAATTCAAGATGCGGAGCGAAACACTTTTAGAATGTTCACCAGGTGAAGCCCAGTGTTTGATTCATGCGCCATCGATTGCGGCGTTGGCGATTGCGTCAAGGACACGAATTGATGATGCAAAGGATAGGGTTTATTCGGAAAATGAATTCTTTCATTTGGTGAGTTGGACATGTGAGTTGGTCAAAGAAGGAAAACTTGAACCAACCTTCGACAGTATGTTCGGTCATATCACTGAGTATTGCCCAACATTAACGCTTAAGTCAAAGGTGTATGGTTTTTGGAATCCGACACTTGAGAATTACATCAAGAAGCTTGCCAAATCATTTGAGAAGAAAAGACGGATAGAAGCAAAAAGAAATAAACGTAGCAAGGGAAGTGTGAAAAAGGAATATGATTGTGATATTGAAGCTGCGAAAGGTTTAGTGATCGGCCGACTTTTCTTTGAAGGCAATGATGCCCTACAACAGTGCCAAGTTGAGGCGATTGATTATATAGAAGCCAATGAGGTGATGATATTGGATGCGCTGAAATCGCGGCTTGAGATTTTTGCTTCGGAGACTTATGAGCTTACGGATTTAAGTGATATTTTTGAGAAGGTGAGTTGCCGCGAAATTGGTATAGATATGAAGCAGGAGGATGGCGTGTCTTTTACAAGCTATTACTTCGATACCAGATGGGATGATTGGAATGATTGGGATGAACATATGATCTTAATTGAGATGCACAAACACCGTGTATTGAGTGATTGTTTTTACTAGTTGGAAAGCAAACGGTGAAGATGGTTTTAGTTGAAGTTTGATTAGTACAGTTTATGGATGTTATTACTTGGAAGTAGGTATTTAGATGAAAGATGTTTTTGTTGTGACTCATGCGGAGGCGGCGCATCATATTGAAGGGCTTGTTGGGGGTTGGTATGATTCTGAACTTACTGATCTTGGCAGGGAACAGGCGAGGGCGATGGGGGAGCGGTTAAGTGAGTTAGTAGGCGGGCGGAAGGTTGTGATTTATTCATCTGATCTGAAGCGGGCTGCGCAGACGGCGGCGATTGTAGCTGAGCGCTTTGAGACTACATATACAGTGTCAAAAAGTTTACGTGAAGCTAGTTATGGTGTTGCTGAAGGGAAGGAGCAGGCTTGGTTGGATGAGCATTGGGTGAAGACGCCTGAGGATAATCGTTTGGATCATCGGAATGTTGAAGGTGGTGAGACGTTGCGGGAGTTGAGTGAGCGGGTTTATGGGTTTAGTGGACCTCGGATGTTTGAGTCGCAGGATGAGTTTGTTGTGTTTGTGAGCCACGGTTTTGCGAGCACGTTTATTATTGCGAACTGGATTGGCCTAAGATTAGAAGATGTATCGCATGTGCATTTTAATTTATCGACAGCGAGCATTACGCAATTGCATTGGGATGATCACTTTAGAACGCGATCGGTGAAGCGATTGAATGAAGTTGTGCTTTAATGTGTTTCGAATTCTGATTGGGTGATGATCATTTGGTGGTAGGCTTTGAGGGATTGGAGTTGTTGGGGCGAGTGGGTTGTTGGTTTGTTGTTATCGTGGGCGTGTTGGATGGCGCGGATGAGGCGGCGGGTTTCTCTTGGTAGATTTACTTTTTCATTGACGACGAGGCCGGTGACGCGCTGTTGGCGGTGATTGCGAATGATGCGTTTTTTGCGGTTGTTCAGTTTGTAGCCGAATTGATGGAGTAAGTATGCGGCGGCGTTTACGAGGTTGCGAGCTGCTTCTGAATCTTTGGTGTCGAGTGAGAAGGTGATGTCGTCAGCATAACGGGTGTAGATGGCTTTGTGGTTTTGAGCGAGTGTGGTGAGGGCGGTGTCGAGTTTGTAGTTGAGGAGATTGGAGAGAATAGGGCTGGTGGGTGCGCCTTGGGGGAGATGGTCGATGTGAGTGGTGATGGAGGTGAGTAGTTGTGCGGAGTCAGCGTCGTAGCCGAGGAAGCGGAAGTAGTGGTTGACGCGCTGGGCTGGTGTGGATTGAAAGAAGTTGCGGATGTCGAGCTTAATGATCATGGGTGAGTTGGTGTGCGCTTTTGCGTTGGTGACGACGGAGTGATTCTTGCGGAAGCCGACAGCGTTGGGATGGACGGCGAGCTTGGTGAGAAGACGCTTGGCGATGGTGCGTTGTAGTTTTTTGAGTTCGGGGTTTGGGGCGGTGATAAGGCGTTTGTGGCCGTTGGATTTTGGGACGGTGAAGGTGTGGTAGTCGAGCGGAATAAGCTTTATTTGTCGGTGTGAAATGTCGAGGCGATGCTCGAGGTCGAGGAGGTTGAATCGTGCGGGGGTCGTGGGGGTTTGGTGTTGGGGCTCGGATGAGTTGGATGAAAAGAGTGATTTGAGTTTGTTGAAGATGCCCATGGTTGACTCCCGAAAGTGAGTTGGAAGTAAAAATAAAGATGCAGGGTTGTTGCACCTGCATCTTTATACCTTGCTCCAGAGTGCGACTCTGGACACTAATTTTGAGGTGCCGAATTGGAACCTGGCTGACGAAACATCAGCTCTTTAGCTCTGCATTTGAGCTACACCAAGGTGAATGCAATATAGCGTAAGTTGTTGTGAAGGGGAAGAGTGATTTAGTTTTTGTCTGCGGGCCAACCCTCTTCGGCTTTGTAATCTTCGTCGGTGACTTTGGGTGGGACGCCTAGATATTGAAGTGCTTTTTCCATGACTTCTCGTACGGCTGGTGCTGAGACGGTGCCGCCGTAGTGGGCTACTTTTTTGTTTGGGTCTTTAACGAAGCAGCCAATGACGAGTTTGGGTTCGTCGACTGGGGCGCCTGCGACGAATGAACTCATGTAGCGGTCTTGGAAGTAACCTTTGCCGGGGTTGACGAGTTGTGCGGTACCAGTTTTGCCGAAGAAGTCGTATTTCTTGGAGATTGCGCGTTTGCCGCCACCTTCTTGGACTTGGCGATGCATGGTTTCACGCGTGAATTGAGCGACGGCTGTTGTGAGTACACGTTGTTCAGTATAGAGGCCTGAGTATTGGTCACGCAGTTCGATGGTGGGTGTGACTTTGACGCCGTCATTTGCGATGGCTGAGATAGCGGTGATCATTTGTAAAGCGGTGACACCGATTTCCTGGCCGAAGGAGAGTGAGTGCTTGGAGTAGTTTTTGTTCCAGCCGCTTGGTTTGTAGAGAAGGCCGGGGATCTCGCCGGGGAGTTTGCTGTTGGTGGATTTGCCGAAGCCGAAGGTGGTGAGGATCTCGTACATCTGTTGATTGGTGATGCGGTTTGAGGCTTGGCTCATGCCGATGTTTGAGGAGTAGATGAGTACTTCTGGCCAAGTGTATTTATCTTTGCCATGTGTTGTGGCGTCGCGAATAAGGCGGCCGTAGGGTGTGGTCCATCTGCCTTGTTTACTTGAGAATGATTCGCCAGCTTTGACTTTGCCGAGTTGTGTGATGCCGGACCAGATGATGGGTTTCATGATAGAGCCGGGCTCAAAAAGGTCTGTAACGCAGCGGTTTTTTTGCAGTTCTTGTTTTGCGGTACGGAATTCACGAGGATCGAAGCCGGGGTTGGTGGCCATGGCGAGAATCTCGCCGGTGTGTGGGTCCATAACGATCATCATGGCATACTGCGGTGTGTATTTTTTCATAAGTCGATCGAGAACATCTTCAGCCATTTCCTGGATGAATGTATCGATCGAGAGAGCGATGTTTTCGCCGTTTTCGTTGGGTTGGTATTTCGCTTGATCAACACCAAGAGCGCGGCCACGTGCGTCACGTGAATAAACGAACTGGCCTTTCTCAGCGGTGAGACGTTTATCGTAAGTGAGTTCAAGACCTGAAAGTCCAACACCTTCATCACCAACGAAGCCGATGAGTTGACCGGCGGTTGAGCCTTGCGGGTACTCACGAATGATTGTGTCATCAAGCGCAAGGCCTGGGAGTTTGAGTTTCTTATATATCTCAAGACGTTCATCGGTGAGTGCTTTGTCTATAACGATGTAACGACTCTTGGGGCTTTGGCTCATCTTTTTTTCAATCCAGAGCGGATCATAGTTGAAGTAATGAGCGATGGTGTCAGAGAAGATGCCACGATCTTCGATGAGCTTAGGGTCGATGAAGAGTTTTTTCTTTACGCGGCTGACTGCGAGTGGCCGGCCTTGTCTGTCTGTGATCATGCCACGACGCCCAAGAAGATTGACCTTGGAGTGGTAGCGATTCATGCGTTGCTGGAGTTGCTCTTCGGGTTGTGTCTGAAGTTGAACGACTCTACCTAGCATTGTGAGGAAGAGGATCGTGATGCAGCCAGCCATGATTGAACCGATGAGCAGGACACGGTTTGCGCCTTGGGTTTCATCACCTTTTTCACCAGCCTTCATCATCTTTGGTGCACCGACATGTGACATACCTTTGCCAGCACCGCCGCGCATTGTGAAAAGACCACCTTCGCCTAGTGCAGCATTGGGGTTTTGCTCTTCTTTGTCTTCCTGTAGTTCCCCCTCGTCCGCAGAATTGTCCAAGCGGCAATCATTCTCTTCCTTTGAAGAGTCATCTAAATGATCGAACAAACCGTCTTGCATCCGTCTTAACCAACTCCTTCAATCAGCGTGTATGATCAGTAGTTTGTGATTGGGGCAGGGGCTTCTGCAGTTCGCTGATCGAGTGCACCGACAACAGGCTCGAACGCTAACTCTGATTTTTTAATGACTCGCTCGACTTCACTTGGTTTCGCTTTTTCAGCGATCCTGACTTGAACATCCCAGATATTGCGACGGATCTTGTCTACCTTGCGATGCTCTGCGGTCATTTCATTCATAATTTCAAGACGTTGTTGACGCAAAGATAGCAGTCCAACTCCGATCCCCGCTGCTAAAATGATTGCGATCAACATTCTTGCAAACATAACAGTGACTTCCCTGTTCATGCCACTTCAAATGAACTAATAACGTTCGTACCAGTCCACAAATTTTTTACACCATGCTGTTTTTTCAATCAGTTGCCAACCGATGATGCCGGCTGACAGGACGAATGTGAAAGTTAGCATGACAAGTAGTTTGAGCATCATCGTACACGATCCTTTGGTTGTGTGGAATGCGGAGGTGTGGTCCGTTTATTTCGTAGGCATCTTCAGCTTTTGGCCAATCTTCACAGCATCAGGACTGCTGAGAGATTTCTTGTTCATGTCGTAAATTTCACGCCATCTACCGCCGTCACCTAACTCGCGCTTAGCGATACGGATTAAGCTGTCGCCACTTTTAACGGTGTACGAACTGGGTTTATTCGTTGCTGCAGTAGTTGCAGGAATATTGCGTAATGGTTTTGTCGTAGTATTTGTTGCAGGTTTGTTGATGTTTTGCTTCGGAGCAATATCAGGAAGTTTAAGCTTCATGCCGATGCGGAGATCGCGATCGCTTTTCATACCGTTAACTGCAAGAATCTTTTTCCAGTGTCTTACGCTGCCAAGATATTTCTGTGAGATTTCGCTGAGGGTGTCACCCTTTTGCACGACGATGGTTTTTTCTTTAGAAGCTTGTGTATTGCTGCCAAGGATTGGCTTGCCACTGGCTGTCGTCGTGGTTTCGAGCTTCTTGATAACGTCTGGGTCATATGGGATGGTGAGTTTAGCACCAGCGTAGACGATGCCTTTTTCATTAACGAGTTTTGGATTGGCTTTTTGAATGAGTCGCCATTTGTTGCCATCGCCGTAGTACTTGATAGCAAGGCCGAATAGTGTTTCGTTATCAACGACGATGTGTATACGAGCTTGGCGCTTCTGATCGATCGTGACCTTAGGTGCGTTCAGCGTGTTCGTTGGCTTGGTTGAGTTGTTGCGATCAACGAAGGGGGTACGAACAGATGTGGTGTTTGTTGCGTTCTGGCCAGTTGCACGGTTTTGTGCTGCAAGGACATTACGTTCGTAAGCGGTCATCGGTTTAGCTGCGGGAGTGCTCGAACCGGGTACATTTGATGTGGGTGTGGCTTGGTTGAGTGTAGCGGTAGTGTTTGGATTCTTCTGAGCAGCTTGGTTGAACCAGCTTCTTGCACGAGCAGCGTTGTTGGATGGTTTTGGATTAGTTGCTGTTGATGCAGGTTTATTTTGAGTCGTTGCAGTGGTATTGTTTGAGGATTTGGACTGGTTGTCCGCTGCAAATGCACTGAGGAATCTTGGACGTGTTGGTGTTGCACGTTCAGTAGGTGAGGGTGTTGATGGACGAGATTCAGGTGAGCGTTTTGGAGCTACGCCAGTTTCCTGAACATTCTCGCGACGTGATCGAACGTTGTCACGAGTCGTACCTCGTGTTTCCATAGCACCACGTGGTACACCACGACGTGTCATGCTCGTGTGTTCACGTTCACTGTATGATTGCATGTCCACTTCAGCGGTGGGTTGCGCATTCTGAGTCGTTGCCACATGATCAGCGACGATGATACCGATCAGCATCACCACTGCTACGCCAAAGAGCAAGCCTACTTTTGTTTCGCGTGTCATATGCTCTGCCATCCTTGTCAGAGGTTCTAACGGTGCTACATGTCAGTGCTGTTTCAGTCCGTGAATCAACACTGTTTGTGTGCTGCCTTCCTGGCAACACGCCAACCCCTTTCACCACAACCTGCAATCAAATCTCCCGCCCGTTTGATCCCATTTTCAACCCCAGTGTCGATCTGACCCACGCGATCTGTTTTTCATCTGAGTCAATCATTGAAACGACTCGTAAATGATATCAAAAAACAGTGCATAGCGCCGCTACTTTTTCCTGATTTCTCTCAGAAACTTCAGCTGTTAACAGGCTTTACACAAATTGCGTTGGCTCTGGAAAATATAGGCCTTTGGTAAATGTCTATTCAGCGCATTGAGTGACAAATGTAACTGTGCTTGAGCGGCTCTGAGAATTACTTGATGCGCTCAATGACGCGCATCTTCGCGCTGCGGCTACGTGGGTTCTGTTCGCACTCATCTTCTGCTGCGATCACAACCTTCCGTGTAATGCGCTTGTAAAACTCTTTGCCTTGCGCCATGTCACGGAATTTGTTCTTCACTCGCCGATCTTCAAGCGAATGAAAACTGATAATCCCCGCACGACCATTTACATCTAAAAGCACTGGCAACTCATTCAAGAGATGATCCAACGCATCCAACTCACCATTGACTGCGATCCGTAACGCCATGAAAGTGCGCGTTGCCGGGTCAATCTGTCCGCCCCTTTGGCCGCCGCCTTTTCCACCGCGACGACCTTTGCCTCCCTTACCTTTATTCTTCCAAGGAGCTGGCCTCTTTCCGCCAATCCAAGCCGACCCGCCTGGATAACACCCTCTGACCAAATCAGCCAGTTCCTCAGTCGTTTCTATCGGACGTTCATGCCGAATTTCCACAATTTTCTTCGCAATTCGTCTGCTGAGCCGCTCTTCACCGTACCCGTAGATCAAATCCGCTAATTCTTTCTCAGGCAATTCGTTAACGAGCTCGCCTGCCGTCACGCCTTGGCTCATGTCCAGACGCATGTCCAGCTTCCCACCACCCTTGAAACTCAGTCCACGCTCAGGGTCATCCATCTGATTTGATGCAAATCCCAAGTCGGCCAGCAATACATCCACTTTGTCCACACCTATGCCATCTAATGCGTGTCGTGCATTGACGAAATTGCTATGAATGATGTTCACTTTAACGCTGTGCTTCTCACCCGCTTCACTCAGACGTTCACGTGCATAAGCTGCATTGCTCGCATCGGTATCAAGTCCGATGTATCTGCCGCCTTTGATATTGGGCATCATCAGCAGCCCATGTCCGCCACGTCCCACCGTACAGTCCAGTACCGTTTTGCCTTCACCAATCGCAAGAAGATCAAGAACCTCACGCCAAAGTACCGGGATATGACCTATCTCGCCGGCAATATCACCCCATGCGTAAACACTTTCCCCCTCAGGAGTTGAAACTCCCTCATGCTCGCTCATCGGCTTCTTCTCATTCTCAGGATGCTGTTCGTTCTTATCTTCCATCCCAATATCATACCCCCAACCAACCACCTCTCCCAACCACCTCTCCCAACCGCCATCCCATCCACTTTTTCTGTTCAATTTTGCACTCACTTACACTAGCCCATAAATCCACCACGCATCCCCTGAGTTCTCCGGGCTGTCGTCCATGCGCTCACCTCCCTACAATACCTCCATGAGCAAACTCAAGATCAGATCGACCACCGTCCTCTCCGTCCGTCGTGGCAACCAGGTTGCGATTGCTGGTGATGGGCAGGTTACTATGGGCAATACCGTCGCCAAGGCCGACGCGACCAAAGTTCGTAAGCTCCCTGACCTCGGCACAGATAAAGCTGGCGTACTCGTTGGTTTCGCAGGTTCAGCAGCCGACGCCTTCGCGCTACTCGAACGTTTTGAAGAACACCTTCGTGATTCACCAGCCAACGTGAAGCGAGCAGCCGTCGAACTCGCAAAGCAATGGCGCACCGATCGTGCACTCCGTCGCCTCGAAGCACTTCTCTCCGTCGCTGATCGCTCATGCTCACTCCTCGTTTCCGGCACAGGTGACGTCATCGAACCATCCGACGGCATCCTCGGCATCGGCTCCGGCGGCGACTTTGCTCGCTCCGCCGCTCGCGCTCTTCTCGCACATACCGATCAATCTCCAGAAGACATCGTCCGCAATGCCATGGCCATCGCCGGTGACCTCTGCATCTACTCAAACACTAACATCACCGTCGAAACTCTTTGAAATCAACACCAAAAAATAATCACTTAAAAGCTCACCTCACCGTGAGCTTTTTTCATGTACCGCCACATCCAATTCGTCTGTACGAAGCAATGAGTACCAACTAAACTCAAATAGCGATAATAATTACTTTCGGGAGTAACGGATGAAACCAATCTTTTACGTACTTGTTCTCAGTATCAGCCTGTTACTGGTAAACGCGCATATTTCCGCTCAATCAGAGTCAAGCACATTTCAACTCAACAAGCTTTCATTTGAAAACATCACGGTTCATTACGAATCCGTTTTCGAAGGTCGTCGTGATGACATTCAATCAACAATCGAGCAATTTGCTCAATCAATCAACACAGAATCGCAGCGTCAAAATTGGCTTAATACCGATGGTCAATCACTCCTGCAAGACATATACAAAATCCTCGGTTTTACACCAACTAAACCTCAACTCGTTGAACATAAAAACCTGCTTAAACAGTACTATTTAGACCTTCCGCCATTCGATCGCCACCTCCATCTCTATCTCGTCACCAAGCAAAATTCAAAAATATATCTCAGGACAGGGGGCACAATTCCTGCGTTTCATTATATTCCTGAAGAAGATGCTGTTGCCGCCAGCATTGAATTAGATAGCCAGTTAGAAAAGCAATCAATCGCAATACCACTTGTTGTTGATATCAATGATGAGTTGCAAATCGCATTACAAAAACAACTCAGCAAGTTCTCCGATCAAATCGGCTTAACACTGGATAGTTCCTTCGCAGCAATCGGTATCCATGAATTGGCTGAAGGTATTGTCGGGATGTACGTACTCGGCCCTGATTCACCACATTACCGATGGTTCACCGACGGCATCGCCGAAGCAATAACCTTTGAACTTACCTCTAAATACTTCGGCAAAAACGTTTACGATTACTACTCATCACGTAACACGATTGATGAATATAAACATCTTAAAAAACAGATCAATCTTGCCTATTGGCTACGCGCCGATCTCGAAATTGATACCGCATTCCAATCCGAAAGTGATATCAAACTTGCCCGCTATGTTTTCGCTCGCCACGAACTTCAGTACCTCATCAAAACGCACAGTCTCGCATCTATTGCTGCAATCATTCACGAGCTTCAACAGCTCACTGATCCCAAAGATAAACTCTTTATCGCCATTCAAAATGCCACCGGCACAGACATGCATCAACGCATGTTTGCTTATCAATCCTTCAACTCACGTGACGAAGGCATCATTCAATACGCAAAGCAATACACCACTACAATCAAGAATAAGCAATACAAAAAAGCATTGATCGCACACCTTCGGCTCAACGAATTACAAGGCGGCTTGAAAATTTCCAGCACTGCAACCGCTATTCAACTGCTGCACAAACTCGGCCAAACTCACGTAGCCAACCAACTCCAAACCCAAAAACTCACTTGGCTAAAGCAAAACAATCAGCACCAAAATTTAATTATGCTCAAACACTACATCCTGACCGCTGCGATTAAATTCGAGCAGCATAACCTCTTCACCGATCTCGCAGATGAAATGCTATTGCGTTACGCTGACAACCCCTCAGCTCTCACTGTTCGCATGCTCAATCTTGCCGATCAAGACAACCTTAAAGATGCTCAAGACATTGCTCGTCAAATCATCAAACTCAACCCCGACCCACTCAGCCATTGGCACTTCATTGCTCAATCCATGCTCAATCGCTCTGCTGATCTAAAACCAGACATCGATACCGAATTGCAACCTCTGCCATCCGACCAATATCAGGATATGGAGACAGGCTTCAACGCCAGCTCCTTCTAGCCTTACCACTGTCACATCAGACCCGTACCGACACTTAATTGCTTCCGGATCACTTGCTGAGCCGATATTCATTATCCACACCATCCTCACTACCCAACTCAAGCCCTCTAATAGGTTTGAATCACCTCAGCTTTCAGCTACAATGCCTCCTCACAATTCAAAATCATGCCCGTGTGGCGGAATTGGCAGACGCGCCGTCTTCAGGTGGCGGTCCCGGCAACGGGGTAGAGGTTCGAGTCCTCTCACGGGCATTCCATAACCCTTTGCATCTTCATGTAAAGGGTTTTTTCATGTCTTTCTTCTCATTCTCTTAATGAGAAATTTCTTTCATTGATCACACATTTGCTTGAAATATTCGCAGTATTTAATCAGTTATTTTCCAAAATCAAGCAAGGCCGATTATTCACGGAATTCGTGGTAACCCATTTGTGGGTTTACACTAAAAATTTCGGAAACTTCGTAAAAATATTCTGTTTGCTTGTATTCGTGTGTTATATTAATTCAGTCACCATACAGATGCATTTTCAGTGGTGATCTTACGTTGCCTGATTGATTTCGTGTTTCTATGGGCACCTTACATCAGCAGTTTGGCAAAGCCGTCGGGGCAACCAAATGTCAAAACAAATCGCGCTTCCGTTTCCGGAGTCATGGTGGATCATTCAAGCACGCGTCCTCGCGGGTTGCACTCCTGCTGCGCATCTCGATTCCACAACAAATGATCGTATCGCTGCCCTTATCAACCTCAACGTCACACTCATCATCGACCTCAGCCCAACCGCTGATACTTCATATACGCGCATATTCAATCAACTAAAACAACAGCAAAAAAGCCCAATCCGCTATCTACCCATCGACCTCAACACCAAATGCATCCCCTCTTCATCAAAAGTAAAATCCATCCTCGA
Source organism: Planctomycetota bacterium (assembly GCA_016350165.1). Lineage (GTDB taxonomy): Bacteria > Planctomycetota > Phycisphaerae > Phycisphaerales > Phycisphaeraceae > Poriferisphaera. Next base: position 4,241,298 of record CP066225.1, read on the forward strand.
CACCATCGATAAAGAAGTTGCAAACCAAGGCCTCGTCTACATTCATTGCAAAGCCTTACGTGGCTGTACAGGCCTCATCTCCGCATGCTATCTCATCCGAAATAACCACACCCCCGAGCAAGCCATCCAATACATCGGCTCCGCGCAAGCTTCCATCCCACCACAATATAACACCATGCCGCGCACCTATGCCCAGTTCAATCTCATTCACGATTGGCCGCAATACGATCCACCCAAAATCCCAAGCCCTCTCAAAACAACCCCTACAAAATAAGCATCATTCGCCTACACCTCTTCAGGTGTCTGTTCAAGCATCCGCTCAATATATCGCAGCGAATTAAGATGCAATCTGATCTGCTTCCCCTCAGATTCCGTAACCGTCTTGCCACTCACCTTCGAAAAGATCTGACCCAACATCCCCAAATATTCTTCACGTTCTTCCTCTGCCCACTGCCTTAATTTCTGCACAGTCGCATTATCTTTCGCCTCAACAGCTGCTTCCATCTCCTCCCTGATTTCCATCATTTCCATCAACAACGTCGGAGGCAAACTCTTATCATCTTCCTTACTTGGCCCGCCCATTAACGCCAGCAACGCATTCGCTCTCGATTCATCATCTCTAAGCGCTTGATAGGCAACATTGATCTCCGAACTATACTCAGCCGCATCCATCTGCTCGATCGGATCAACATACTTGTCCGGATGATACTTCGCCGACAGCTTTACAAATTCTTTCTGTAGTGCATCCAGATCAATCTCAAAAGATCTTTCCAAACCGAAAATTTCATATGGATCTTGCTTCATACCTCAATTCTACCCACAACCTGCATCCACTGCATCTATACGCATTCCCAAAACCATTGTAATACACTTGCCTTTCCGCATTAAATTCCTACATGCTCTTCAAAAGTTCAAGGCTTCTCCCCATTAGTTCATTACATCAGCATGAACCCAACAGTTACGCCGCAGCACTCACCGTACTGTTGCCAATAGATAACAGCAAAAAGCCGACTTTAGAATCTGCTAGTTCGTCTACGAACCCATTACAGAAAAGTCTTTAACCGTAACTCAGAAAGGCTAATCAATGGTTAGAATAATACACTTGCTAGATCAAATGAATCGAATGTTCGTCCAGTAGGTCGGAATAAAAACAGGCGAATAGCCATGTAAGATTCCATCATTGGCCGCGACAAATTTGACTTTTTCGCTTTTGACCATTTTTTGCTGCTTTATTTCTGACCATTTCTAACCAATTCCAAGTCATTTCTAACCAAAGTTGCATCGTTTCTGTTCATTTCCGTCCAAAACCGCTCGTTTTCGGGTTCGTGCGCGCATTCCCTTGTAACCTTCGCAATCTCAATCACTTTCAAATATGTAAACCCAATGCAAGGCCATCGATGAGCGAAATAGTCAAAACGAGAATCACCCATTTTTGTGTTCATACCCACAAACTTTAGTGCGCGCAGTAACACAAAACGAATCAATTTTCGACAACAACAAAATCCAGCAGATTGGTGCAAAAGGCAGGATCATCCCCAATTTTTCCAAAATCGAGTCGCTGCTTGGCAGGATCGACTGGCATGGAGTATAATTGCTCACCACAATTAACCGTCATATTCAATTTGTGACGTAACTAATTGCCAGTAAAACACTTAATGCGGGTGTGGCGAAACTGGCAGACGCGCCAGATTTAGGTTCTGGTGGTAGAAATACCGTGTAGGTTCGAGTCCTATCACCCGCACTTATAAAAAAGGCCAGTCATACGACTGGCTTTTTTTCATGCCCACACATCTCCTAACAGCCCCTCATTCCCACTCAATTCCACATCCTCACCCCAAATACCTCAACACAGCCTTCCATTACACGTCTCTATTCTCACTCCAAATCAACACAATCCTCGCTCATCAAACCTTTTACTATTCGACGAAGACGCGTTGCTCTCTGATATTATCAGGCACTTAAAAGTGTTATAAACATTAGGCAGTCTAATCAAGAGATAGAGGTCAGCAGGATCATTGCCCCTTCGCACTCAACACACATCACACACATTCTGTCTTCCAAAGATGGTGTGCATAGCCTGCCATAGAACAGCGAAGAACCGCCGTTTGCTGATAATATCTGGCAATAAAAAATGTTATAAATGCCGAGCTGTCTAATCAAAGGATAGATTTTAAGTGGTCAGGATATCTCGTTCAGCAGCCCATTGGCTGATATCTTGTTGATTAATCGCCGCCGCCATCAGTTCCGGGAACATTTCAGGTGTACAAGCAAACGCTGGTGCACCTAGCGCTGACATTTTTGCACCCAATTCACGATCGTAGTACGGGGCTCCTTCATCGCTAAGTGCCAGCAATGTAATGAATTTAACGCCTGAACTGATCATATTATGGGTCCGTTTCAGTAAGTCCTTTGCCACGCCTCCTTCATACAAATCAGAGATCAATACAAAGATCGTCTCTTGTGGCGATTCAATCAATCCCTGGCAATAACCCACCGCACGATTGATATCTGTCCCGCCCCCAAGTTGCGTTGAAAAAAGGACTTCCACCGGATCATGCAGTTCTTCAGTCAGATCCACTACCGCTGTATCAAATACGACCAGCTTCGTATCCACTGCCGGTATCGAGGCCATCACCGCGCCGAAGATGCCTGAGTAGACGATTGATGAAGCCATGGAGCCAGACTGGTCAACGCAAAGAATGATCTTCTTCAAAGCCGATTGCTTGCGGCCATAACCTATTCTCGTTTCAGGAATAATCGTCTTATAGTCCGGCTGATAATGCTTCAAATTCGCACGAATCGTCCGCTGCCAATCAATCTCATTATGCTTCGGACGTCGATTACGTGCCGCTCTATTTAACGCCCCCGTAATCGCCTGTTGCATTGGGCTTTCGAGCTTACGTACAAGCTCTTCAACGACTTGCGCAACAACCTGTCTCGCGGTTTCCTTTGTTTTTTCAGGGATAATGCCGTGCATTGAAAGCAGCGTGGCAACCATATGCACATCGGGTTCAATCGCTTCGAGCATTTCGGGTTCAGTCAGCATTTGCGTAAGGTCGAGTTTCTCGAGCGCATCACGCTGCATGACCTGCACAACCTGCTTCGAAAAGTACTTACGAATATCACCCAGCCAACGAGGGACGTTTGGAGCTGATGGGCCGAGGCCGCCGTGACGGTTTGAGTCGTAAAGTGCTTCGAGAGCTTTGTCCATGGCGGAATCGTCGGCGTTTAAGTTGATTTTCAGAGCGTCGGCTTTGTTGCCGCCGAGGATCAGACGCCAGCGTCGGAGGTGTTCTTCTTTGTCGATCATGATGACACCTCTAAGTTGAGGAGTTTTGAGATAATGGGGAGGACTTGTGATGCACGATCAAAATCGAAATCGGCTGAGTCTAATTGTTGATTAGAGGCAAGGTTTGATGAACCTTGTTTGACACGTTCGCCGATTTGTCTGCGTTCAGGTTGTTGGAAGGTTGAGAATGCGCGACGTAGTAATGGGAGAAGATCGTTGAAATCATCTGATTTTATCGAGGAAACCCAATCGTCGATGATGTCGAAGAGTTTTTGATCGTGAATGAGGATGAGGCCGGAGCCGTGAAGGAAACCTTGAAGCCATGCGGCGGCTTCGTTGCGGTCGGCTGCGGTTGAAAGGGTGAGTGACATTTGTGTTGCGGCGTCTTCGGGTGAGATTTGGTTTGCATCGTAGAGGATGCGAAGTGCGCGGCCGGCGATGAGTTGATGGGCTGTATGTTGATGTGCGATACGGTTTAATGCGTCGTACCACTGTTCAAGAAGCTTATCGTCCTGAAGTGTGGTGAGTGCAGTGTGCAGATCGATGATGAGTTTGAAGAGTTCGTCGGCGGCTTCGTCATTGATTGAAGAGCAGAGGCCGGGCAGGGCAATGCAGACGCGGACGTGGATACCTTCGACAATGTTTGCGACGAGCGATGCATCGGTTTGCCTGACGTTGCCGTAGCGTAAGACGCGGGCGAGGGGTGGGAGTGCGGCCATGAGTTGTGGAATGTCGCCGCTGGTGGCTGCGCGGTTTTGAATCGATGAAACAAGTGTTTCAACGGCTTTGGGCAGATCGGCGAGTAATGCATCGTCAAGAAGTTTAGTGAGTTTTTTGAGGTTGGGTGCGTCCTGTGCGGTTTTGATTGTGAAGTTGGATGATGCGGATTCGATGGTGTTGCCGAAGCGTGAAGCTTCGATGAGCTTGATGGTGAATTCAGGCTGCCATTGCACTTGCCAGTATTCGTGGAATGTACCTTTGTTTTGCCGTGCGTATTCAGGGGTGTATTCGCCCCACGGGATGTCGAGGAGATTGAGTCGATGGAGAAGTTGACTTCGCTTGAGGTCCATGGGTTTACGGAGATCGAAGTCGTGGTTTTTGATTTCAGATTTAGGTGGGAAACGCAGGGATTTTTGTAGTGCGGCGAGATCGCGTTGTAGTGGTGGCATGGGTGCGTCATCGGGAACGGCGCCGAGTTTGTCGCCGATGATGAGCTTGTCGTGAATGAGTTGCATCGGCGCGTCTTGCCCGGCGCAGATGACGGTGAGTGCAGACTCATTGAGTTCATCTAAGCTTGGGATAGATCGGTTGCGAAGGGCGGCGAGCGTTTCACTTAGCCGAACAGCTTCGATGACGTGGGCTGATGAGGTGTCGAGATCCTTGGAACGCATGAGGCGAGCCACGCGCGTTAACCAGTGCGTGGCGATGTCGGGTTTGTCGGTCCAGAGGAGTTCGTACCATGCGGGTGAGATGACGCCTGCGCCGTAACCTGATGCGAAGGCGAGACGGTTGTAGGTCCAGGGTGACCATGCGGCTTCGGTCTTAACTTTTTTAAGGCCTTTAAGAAGTTCGTTGTCGTGCTTGATTGTTGGGAAGCGTTCTGGATCAAGGGCAGGGGCATGCCACGCACCGCAGATCACAGCGATACGCTCGTGTCCTTCTTTGATTGCTGCACGAATGGTTTTACGCATGAAGGCTTCACGTTGCTGCTCACGCAGATCGTTTTCGGGGGGAAGCTCATCACGGAGTGTGGTCATGGCTTCTTTGATGGCTGTGAAGACTTCGTTGTTGTTGTGCTGACGCGTTTCAACGATGTGATCCCACCAACGTTCGCCATCGGTGTAGCCTGCGGCTTCGGCGAGATGGGTGAGTGGATCGTTGCGGAAAAATGCATCGAGTTGTGAAGATTCATCAAGTTCTTCTGCGGTTTCAGTTGGTGCATCGCCCTGGGTTTTTGATTCGGTTTCAGATTCAACTTGTTTGAGTTGTTCTTCGAGTTCTTTTTGTTCTTGGAGTCTTTGTGCGAGTTGGAGAGATTGGGGGAGGTCCATGAAGCGCGTTTGTATCTTGTTTTGCAGTCCGAATTGGATAGCGCACCATTCGGGAGAGAATGCAGCGAATGGATAGAAGGCTGCTTGCTGAGGATCGCTCGGCATGTAGATGAGCAATGAGACAGGCGGCTGCATTTGCTGGTGTGCAGCGAGTTCGATGATGTTGTCGGCATCGGGCGGACCTTCGATGAGGATGCAATCAGGTTGCAAAGAATGAAGGGCGCGCTGAAGGCTTTTAGCGGAGCCGGGTCCATGATGGCGTATGCCGAAGATGTGAACTTTGTTGTCGCTCACTGTTTGCCTTTCTAGTTAATCGCAATCCCAATAGCCACGTAATTGGCCACAGACTTGGCAGTGGTGCATGTAACAAATTACTTGACCGCCGAGACTATCCCATGCGTATTTGTGTGAATTATCAACGATCGAGAGGAAAGCTTTTTGGCCGTCACCTGAGAACTCATTGAATTCTTTTTGTGTCCATTCGCCGATGTATGGCATGATGCGACCGCAATGATATCGCCAACGTTCGCCTTGCCATGTTGCGTAGTTTGGTGTGCGTGTGAGTTCGAGAATATCTTTTGGGTCGATTTTGTAGCTTCGCCAACCATCATTATTTGGTGGGCCAGCTTCGACACCTTGCTCGATTGCGGATTCAGTGATTGGTCCTGGAAGGCCGTGTGTTGCTCCTTGAGCGATTTGCTCGTCAGACACCATGCCTAGCTCAGTGTCGTTTGTGATCGATGCATAGCCTTGACGTAGGCATTTATAGCAGCAGAGTTTTTCGTCATCGGATGTATCAATCCAGTTTTCGTTGTCGAGTGAGTAGCGGATGCCACAGCCGATGCTTAGATTGAAGCAGTGATCGGCTTGTTGTTTGCATACATCACAAGTGCCGCGTCCTTTGTATTGGGGGCAGCATTCGACAGGGCCTTGATAGAGTGGAAATGGGATTCCCAAGTCTTGGAATGTTTGTTTGTGAGGCATGGTATGGTTTGGGGTTGGGCTAATCGATGATTAGAGTATGTCACGGCATGAGCGGTAAATATCTTTCCAGCCGTCACGTTCTTTGACGACGGTTTCGAGATATTCTTTCCAGACGATTGAGTCTTGGACTGGGTCTTTGACGATGGCGCCGGTGAGACCTGATGCAACGTCGGTGGCTTTGAGTTGGCCGTCACCGAAGTGGGCGGCGAGGGCGACGCCGCTGTTGACGACGCTGATTGCTTCGGCGGTTGAGAGTGTGCCTGAAGGTGATTTGATTTTTGTTTTACCGTCGGATGTCTTGCCTTCACGAAGCTCTCTGAAGACGGTGACTACACGACGAATTTCTTCGAGTGCTGGAGGATCGGCTGGTAGTTCAAGCGCTTTGCCTAGGGAAGCGACACGCTGCTGAACGATGGTGACTTCTTCATCTGCAGTTGCAGGCGGTGGGAGAATGACGGTGTTGAAACGACGCTTTAGGGCGCTTGATAATTCGTTGACGCCTTTGTCGCGGTTGTTTGCGGTTGCGATGATGTTGAAGCCTTTGGTTGCTTGAATCTCGCTGTTGAGTTCGGGGACAGGAAGAGTTTTTTCCGAGAGAATTGTGATGAGTGTGTCTTGAACGTCGGCGGGTATACGTGTGAGTTCTTCGACGCGAGCGATTTGGCCGAGCTGCATGGCGCGCATGACGGGTGAGTGAACAAGTGCTTCTTTTGAAGGGCCTTTGGCGAGAAGTTGAGCGTAGTTCCAACCATAGCGGATCGCTTCTTCGGCGGTTCCAGCAGTACCTTGGACGAGGAGCGTTGAGTCGCCAGAAATGGCTGCAGCGAGGTGTTCGCTGACCCACGTTTTGGCTGTGCCGGGGACGCCAAGGAGGAGGAGTGCGCGATCGGTTGCGAGTGTTGCAACAGCGATTTCCATGAGACGACGATTGCCGATGTATTTGGGTGTGATTTCGAAGCCGTTGTCGAGGGTGCCGCCGAGGAGGTATGTGACGACGGACCAAGGTGAGAGTTTCCAGCTTGGTGGTTTTTGGCGTGTGTCTTGTTCAGCTAATGCATTGAGTTCATCGGCGAACTGTTGTTCAGCGTGTTGCCTGATGATTTCAGTGGCTTGGTTTTGCATGGTTGTAGTCACGGTGACCTCGTTGTTTTTGCTATGTATGTTTAATTGTTGTTATTGATTCGTTGAAAGATTGTTGAGCATGTCGCGTCGGAATTTGATGGTGTCGATACATTGCGTGATGAGCTCTTCGAAGTTGGCTGACCAGTGTTCGTTTTGCTTGGGCAGTTTTGATTCGAGTGTTTCAGCGAGTGAAGTTGAGTAGTAGTGAGGTATTGTTTCGGTGAGAAGGTGGCGGAGTGCATAGTCGTAGTTGACGCTTTTATCTTGGAGACGACTGGATAGCCAGGGGATGATGGCGAGTGATAGTTGGTCGTTCCATTGGAAGTTGCATGTCAGAATGAGTTCATCAACATGATCGTGAATGATCTTCTTTTGATATTGCGAGAGCATGTCGGTGCATAGTTGTGATGCGTTTGCAGGGGTGAGTTTTTTGGAGAGCGTGGTGGTTGCTTCGTTGCGCCAAGAGAGGTTGACGGGGTCGCTTCCGACGGGTGATCTGAGGGTGATTGTGGTTAGGAGTGCGTGAATCCATTTAGGATTGTTTTGCGTGACTGCGGCTTGGGTCCAGCCGTCGATTAGAGCGAGGGCCCATTCGGTTTGGTGTGCGATGTTGATGAGGTTGATCGGGTCTGATTCGAGTGAATCGAAGTAAGAAAGCGGGGTGAGTGAGACGATTTGATTGAGTAAAGAAGCTTTGTTGCCAAGGCTTAGACGACGGCGAGCTTCGAGGCTGTCAAGCTTCATAGAGTCGTCGTTTGTATCGGGGAGTGTGACGGTGAGTGATGCTTTTTTCTTGAGGAGCTTGCCTTTAGGCGGGACGTAGGTGATGAGGTTTAGGAGACGATCTATCATGCGCTTAGATAGTGGTGAGTCGGGGAGTGTTGAGAGAAGAGAGGCTGCGTTTTTTTTGACTTGCTTGGATCGGTCGTCGAGTTTTTGCTCAAGCCAATCAGCATCGGATGGGATGAGATTGTCTTCGAGTGTTTTAATGAATGATGCGCGATGGTCGGCGGATTCTTCTTTCCATGTTTCGTCAATGAGTTGACGTGCTTTCTGAGGATCGGTGGTGTTGAGGGTCGTGAGGATTTGAAGACGTTGCTTGTGTGTGCCTATTTCCCAGAGTTTAAGCTGGTCTTGTTCTGATTGTGAGGTGAATGCGTTTGCCCATGATGGGTTTTGAGAGGCGAGCCATTGGCCCCGTTGGCCGACGAGTTTGATGAGAGCTTGGCGGAAGGTTGAGTTGGTTTGTGAGCAGATGTTTTTAAGGAGATTGGGGAGAGCTTCAGGTGGTGCGACGAGGTTGGATTTGTTGGCTGCGTCGGTCCACTGAATGAGTAATGGTTCGGATTTGTTTTGGAGGATTTGCGCAAGTTGTTGAGAGGCTTTGCGCGAGCAGGTTTGCTCGACAGACTCGAAAGGTACTATTTTTACAGTGGTTTTAGAAAGGGTCTGTGAGGTGAAGCCTGCGTGTTGGTAGATGGAGAGGGTTGCAAGTTCGGTGAGGAGTAGATCGTTGGGCGTTGTGTTTGAAGGTGTGGGTAGTGACCATGGAGAGTCGGTTGGTTGAGGTGTCGTGCGGTCGGTGCCGAGGATGGCTGAGGTGACAAGTTGCTGCCAACGTGAGGTGGGGTGATTGGTTATGGGTGCGGTTGCTGTTGTCATGTCAGGACACCCTCGCTAGTTGGTTGAGTTGGTTTGTTTTTGGCCAGGCGAAGTAGGCGTTGTTGAAGCAGATACCGAGTGGGAGGAGGTGTGTGCCGGTCCATTCACCGACGATGTTGAAGGGATGGTTGCCGGTGATTGCGAGGAGGGTCCAGCCGTCGCGGAAGTTGGGTGGGAGTGGGAGGAGGTTGTCGTTTTGATCGAGGATACACCAACGTGATTGGGATTTGAACTTAGTGTGGATGGCGGTGACGGATGCGAGTGAGAAAAGGGTTGAATCGAGGAGTGGGTTGGCGGCGAGTGCGGTGGTGTGATTGTTGAGAGTTTGGTTGATGTCGAGGTGCCCGGGGATGGTGTTGATGAGTGTGGGTTCACTTTGATCTTTGATGATGGCGCGGTTGGGGTATGAGCCGGGGTAGTAGATGATTTCGCTGGTGAATGAGGTGCCGACGAACAGAGAAGTGTTGGGTGGCTGATTACCGACGCCGAAGTCGAGGATTTGTGCGGGCTGGCATGTTTTCTGGTTGAGAAGCCAGGTGCGTAGGGTTGCGATGCGGTCGTCTTCGTTGAGGGTTTGGCCGACGACGAGGTATGTGCCGGGGGATGAGGGGAGGGTGAGAAGTTCTTCGCGTGTGGTGGTCCAGCCTATGTATGAGCGGAGATCGGCTTGAGTTTCTGGTGAGAGTTGGTCGAGGTTGCGGTAACCTTGGATGAGGAGGTGGATGCGAGAGAGGTGATGCATAAATTGTGATTGCCAATTGTCGCCTGAGCTGATGGATTGACTGAGTTGGCGAACGAGGTTGGCGAGGCCGGGGGCTTGGGCGTCGATCATGCGCGAGGCCATTTCGTTCCAGTATGAGGGGGATTGGGTTTGTGCGGTGGCGAGGCCTTGGGAGAGGGTGTCACTGATGAAACGGGAGAGTTCGTCGAGGCCGGCTTGGATGTTGGCTTCACGTTTTTTGATGCGTTTTGCTTGTGCGGCGGGGTCGGCGGCCTTTGCTGCTTTGGTTTTGGCTTTTTCCTGTTGTTTTTGTGAACGTTGCTCACGTTTATCGAGCCAGTCTGTGACCCACTCGGGTGGGGAGGATTGAGGGATGAAGTCGGGTTGCTCGGCGAAGATGAGCATGAGGCCTAGGGAGTGTTTGCAGGGGAATTTGCGGCTTGGGCAACTGCATTTGAAAGCTGGGCCGCGGAGGTCGATGCGTACCTGATATGGTTTTTTGCCGCTGCCTTTGGCTTCGCCCCAGATTGCGGTGTCGGATTGACCTGCGTTACTCCACTTACTGGTATTGGATTGTGTTTTACCAGCTTTGATAGAAGCGGCGTCAGGCGCGAGGTCCAAGACCCGTTGAGATGTCCAAATTTCAGCCATCCAGCTACCCCGGAATTGCAAGGAAAGAAAGAATGAGCATGAATTCTAATTATGTTGGGTGCAGATCGTCAAAGGAAAATGAAAGATGTAACAAAATGTAGAGATGTGTGTTTACATTTTCTTACATGCGTGTGATTTGTTGGTGAGAAATGATTTTCATTGTTGGGATTTTGTAAAGCGTTTTAGTGAGAGAAGAGAAGTACGTAAGTTAACTTTAAGTCATGTGGCTCATCCAGAGCTTTTGCACAATCATGCGGATTTATAGTTAAAAACGAAAAAAATTGAAACATTATGCATTAAGACACGTCTTATAGGTATATTTAGATAAACAGGTATCGTGCGCCCCGGGAAGGCAGGGCAAATGTCAGTGGGATTGAGCATGTTTTTATAACCGCTTAATTGGATGGCAGATACGTAGAAATGTCTTCAGGAATGTGTACCTGTAATGCAAGTTGACTGTGGGCTGAAGGATTTATTTTTCTTTATTGGGGTCGATTTGCATGGGGCATGGGCGTGGGTGAAGTAAGTAAAGACAGCGACGATTATTGGGGTGTGGGAATGTGTTGTCGTGCGGCTTGATGTGGATCAAGTGTCGTGGACGGTGTTGCTGTATTCGGGCTGACAATTTAACTCATGAAACTATAGATGTATGACACAGATAGATCAGACGATTGAAGGGCAGTTGGCGCATGTTTGGCAACGTGATGGAATACTCACGGAGGTTCAGGCGAATGAGTTGCTGAGGTGTCATAAGGCGAATGGGAAGCCGTTGGAGGTACTGGCGGGGGAATTGGGGTTTGCAGATAGCGGTCAGATTATTGGGAGTCTTGTTGAGGTTTATGGTGTTGAGGTCGTTGATTTAGAGAAGGTGAAGCCGGAAACGAATGCGCTGGAGTTGGTTGGAGCTGATTTAGCGTATAAACACAAATTAATGCCGTTGGAAGTCGATGGTGGTCGACTGTTGATTGCGATGGCGAATCCGTTTGATGGGGAAGCGCTGAAGGCGGCGAGGATTGAGAGTGGTCGTCGAATTTCGGTGTGTTATGCACGTGAGTTGGAATTGTTTGAAGCGATTGAGCGAGCGTATGGTTCGAATGTCGCGCGAATGATTGCGGATTTGAGAGGTTCTGAGTCGAATGGTTCGGCGGATGATGACGAGGTGATAAGCCGAGCGTCTGTGGTTGAGTTGCAGGAGATGGCGAGGGAGCCATCGGTGGTTAACTTGGTGAATCTGATTTTGCTTGAAGCGGTTGAAGCGAATGCGAGTGACGTGCATATCGAGCCGTTTGAGAAGAAGATTTACCTGAAGTATCGGATTGATGGTGCGTTGCAGAATTTTCCTCCGCCGCCTGCGCATTTGTGTGCGGCGATTGTGAGTCGTATCAAGATCATGGCGGATATGAATATTGCGGAAAGGTTTGTGCCGCAGGACGGTCATATTCGGTTTAAGACAGCTCAGGATAAGGTTGATATTCGTGTGTCGACTGTGCCGACGGTGTTTGGCGAGTCGGTGGTTATGCGCATTTTGAATCGTAGTTTAGGGCTTATTGAGCTTGAACATTTGGGGTTGAGTGGTGCGAAGCTTGGAACATTTGAGCATGCGATTGAGAAACCACATGGGATTGTGTTGGTAACGGGGCCTACGGGTTCAGGTAAGACGACGACGTTGTATGCTGCGTTGAATAAGGTTTTCAGTCCTGAGAAGAAGATTATTACGATTGAGGAGCCGGTGGAGTACCAGTTGGATGGTATCAATCAGATTCCGGTGAATCATAAACGTGGTGTGGACTTTGCGACAGGTTTGCGAGCGATTCTGCGTCAAGACCCGGACGTGATTATGGTGGGTGAAATTCGTGATAATGAGACGGCAGACATTGCGATTCGTAGTGCGTTGACAGGGCATATGGTGTTCTCGACGCTGCACACGAATAATGCAGCAGGTGCGGTGACAAGATTGTTGGATATGCAGGTTGAGCCTTATTTGTTGGCCTCTTCATTAGAGACGGTGTTGGCACAGCGGCTGGTTAGACGAATTTGTAAACATTGTCGCGCGGAGGTTGAGCCTGATGGGGGGTTGATTGACCGTATGGGTGTGAGTTCAACGGCTTACTCGGGTGTTCAGTTCTATAAAGGGCAGGGTTGCAAGTATTGTCGTGATACGGGGTATTCGGGGCGGCAAGGTATTTATGAATTGTTGCCTGTTACAGAAGAAATTCGTCATGCGATTATGCATCAGGCGAGTGCTGCGGAGATTATGAAGCATGCACCGACTGGGCATGAAGTCATGAGAATGGATGGTTTCCATAAGGCGTGTCGAGGTGAGACAACGTTGGAGGAAATTTTGAGGGTGACGCAGGATTCAGAAATGTAAAGGGTTAAGGGGGAGGTTGGATACCGGGATAAGAAGTCGAGTCTTAATGGCTGCAGCTGTAAGAGAAACTTAAGTTTATGATCAGTACATCTACATTTGATTATGAAGCGATAGATGGGAGCGGGAAGTCGTGTGAGGGCCAAATCTCGGCGGGCAGTCGTGAGCAGGCGATCGCGAATCTTGCGGGGCAGGGTGTTTTTGTGACGCAGATGGCGGAGATTGGTGGTCATGAAAAGAAGGTGGCGGGTAAGCAAGAGAATCGTGAGGGATTTAGTTGGCCGAGTGGGAACCGTGTGTCTGCGAAGCAGATGTTGTTGGTTTGGCGTCAACTTGCAACAGGTGTTGAAGCGGGGTTGTCGTTACTTGAAACATTGCAGATTGTTGAACAGCAATCGGATGTGCCTGCGGTGAAAGCACTCTTGGGTGATCTTGCGAATCGCGTGAAGGGTGGTGAGTCGATGTCGGATGCGATGAAGGCTCACTCGAAAGTTTTCTCGAAGATGCAAGTAAGTATGGTTGCAGCAGGTGAGACAGCGGGGATGTTGGAGAAGGTGTTTGAGTCGCTGGTTGGTTTTGCGGAACGTGAGAACGAGATTAAAAGACGCGTGCAGGCAGCATTGTTTTATCCGGTGATTGTGCTTGCAGTGGCGGTGATTTCGGTCATTGTGATTTTGGTGTTTGTGATCCCGACGATTATTGGCGCGGTGAGTGATAGTTCGATGGTGTTGCCGCTGCCGACTCGAATGTTGTTGGTGATTCGCGATGTGGTTGTTTATTGGGGTTGGTTGGTTTTGGGTTTAAGTGCGTTTGGCTATTGGCGGTTTAAACTGTGGACAGCAACGGAAGAGGGGTTGTTGAAGTTTGATGCGTTTAAGTTGAGGTTGCCGATTGTTGGGAACACGATTCGTAAGATTGCAGTGGCAAGGTTTGCGAGAACGTTAGGTACGATGGCAAAATCAGGGATTAATATTCTTGAAGCGCTGAGTGTACTGCGTGATTCGTTGGGTAATGAAGCGCTTGCTGTGAAGACAGATGAGGTGAAGAGTGGGATTACTCAGGGGCAATCGATTGCGAAGCCGTTGGAGGAGACGGGGGAATTCCCGCCGATGTTTATCCAGGTGATTGCACTTGGTGAGAAAACGGGACGGTTGGATGAAATGCTGATACATGCAGCGGATGCGTTTGATAAAGATACAGAGGTTGCGATTGACCGGTTGATGGTTGTGCTACCTACGTTGATCATTTTGGTTTTGGCGGTGGTTGTCGGATTTATTTTATTGTCAGTTTTACTGCCTATCCTGGAGATGCAGACAGCGATCACAGGTGTGTAGTTTTCTCTTATAAAAAAAAGGGAGTTTTGAGATGTATAGGAAAGAAGGTCTTGGTGTTCGTGGCGGTTTTACGCTGATCGAAATTTTGGTGGTTGTGGTTTTGATTGGTGTTTTGATGGCGTTAGTTGCACCGAAATTTATTGGGCGTATTGGTCAGGCGAAGAGTGCCGTGGCAGCTCAGAAGATTGTGAGTATTGAGTCAGCGATCAGTACGTTTAATCTGGATTATGAACGTTATCCAGAAAATCTTCGTGAGTTGATTGAGAAGCCCGCAGATATTGAAGATGCGAAATGGATGCCACCAAGCTTGAAGGAAAAAGATTTGCTTGATCCTTGGGGTAATGAAATTGAATACGTTTTTCCAGGAAATCATGGGTATTTTGATTTGATCAGTTATGGTGCGGACAGCCAAGAAGGCGGAGAAGGCGACAATGCGGACATCACTAACTGGTAAAGAAAAGGGCTTTACGCTCATTGAAATACTGGTAGTGCTAACGCTTGTTGGCGTGCTTGTTGGGATGACTGTTGTGCGATTGGGCGGAACACTTGAGAAGGCGCGGACGCGATCAGTTGCTGAGCGAGTTTATAGTTTGATGAAATTCGCTCAGCAAAGAGCGATCAATACAGGTCGATCATGTCGGCTTGTAATTGATGAAGATGATCGTGTGGCTTTTCTTGAGGAACTGGGGAAGGATAAAGAAGGGGAAGAAGATGTTGAGGATTATGAGGTGGAAGTTGGGACGTGGTTTGCAGTGAAAAACGCGTTCGTGAAACGAGTTGAACTTCGAGATGATGTGAGGATTGAGCTCGTTGAGAATGAGCAGGAGATGGAAGGAGAATTGGAGGAAGAGGGGGATATGATTAGCCCTGAACTAGTTGTGGTCTATTATACGGATAGACCGAGTAAGCGTGTGATGGTTCATGTCGTTGGCGAGGGGGGGGGGATGACAATAACGAGCGGTTATGCAGGCGGTGAAATTGAACTGCATAAAGAGCTTCGAAATGAGTATGAAGAAATGAGGCGGGATCTAGATTTGACTGAGAATGAGTATTAAAGCTGAAGAGCAGGATGAATAACGAGACGCAAAATAATCAATACGTAAATGAAGCTGAGCATGTCATGCGATGTCGCTGCGGCGGTTTTACGATGATTGAAATGTTGTGTGCAGGTGTGATTCTTGCGATCTGCGGTACGGTGATTGGTGCGTTGACGATTCGACAGATGACGTCTATTGAGATGTCACGTGATTATCAAGCGGTGGCGGTGATTGTTGATGAAGTATTTACGAAGGTTGATGTAATTGGGCCAGCGAGGATTATGCTTGAAGGGCCGACGGAAGGGCAATCGGATAATCCCGCTTATGAAAGATTTAGCTGGGATTTAGAGGTTGAGGAGAATGAAGAGCATGCGGATTTATATGAGATCGATCTGACTGTTCAGTGGCAAGTGAATGGTGGTATTAGAGAATATAAAGCACATACGGCGTTGTATGACCCTTCCAACTCTCGAACGACTAGTTTGAATTGGGGGGATATTTAGTTATGAAAACTAGACGTGATGGATTTGGGTTTACGCTTGTTGAATTGCTTGTGACGATGACATTATTGGCACTGGTGACGGGGATCAGTACGTTGATGTTGAGGCAGGTGGTGAATGTGAAAGGGCGTGTGGATGAGGGATATGATCTTCAGCAACAGGCTCGACATGCGATTGAGATGGTGTCGAATTCGTTGATGAATGTTGCGAGATTTCCGCAGCGTAGGCAGTGGGTCTTGCAGGGAGTTGATGGTGAGTGGGAGGGGCTGAATGATGATGAGGTTACGTATTTTGGAGTTGTGCATCAACAAGTTCGGTATGGTTATGCTGAGAGTGATGTGAAGGAAGTGCATTTTAGAATTGAAAGGCGAGAGGAAACTGAGGAAACGCCTGCGATGGGTGCGTTGGTTTTAAGGTTAGATCCGACATTGAATGAGGAGCCAGATGAGGGGGGGGTGGAGATGGTGGTTGCAAAGAATATTGTAGGGCTAAATGTTGAATATCATGATGGTGTGGATTGGGTGCATGACTGGGAAGTTGATCAAGGTTTGAAGTATCCACAGTTAATGCGTGTTACTGTTACGGCTGAAGATTCGATGAAGCCAAGGCGTCGTGTTACGCTTACACGTTTGGTGAATTTACCTTGGATGAAAGATTTGGAGTGGAAGCAACCTAAGAAAAAGAAAAGGGGTAAAGGGCAGGGTAATCAGCGTCGTGGCAATCGGCGTAGAGGGGGGCGAGCATGAATCGATTAAGAGAACGAGGTTCGGCAATTGTGCTCGTGATGTGGGTCGTGATCATCGCGACAGTGTTGTTAGTTGGTATGACACAACGATCGATGATGGGTTTGTCGCTTGGGCGAAGTGAAGTTGAGAGAGTGCGTGCACATTGGTTGGCACGCGGGGGAGTTGAAAAAGCGTTGTGTGTATTGGCCACTGATATTGATGAAGGCGATTCGCTGCAAGATCTCTGGTTTGACGATAAAGAGCAGTTTGTGCAAGAGTATGAAGGGGTTGGTAGCTTTAAGGTTCATTATCTTGATTATTCAGATGGTGGATTGGTTGAACGTTATGGTGCGTTGGATTTGGCGAGTAGACTAAATGTGAACGCAGCTAATGTAGAGATGATTGCGATGTGCCCAGGTAGTGATGAAGTGATTGCTGCATCGATTCTGGATTGGCGTGACAGTGATTCGCGTACTAGAGGTTCGGGAGCTGAGAACGGGTATTACGGTGAGATGGATTTGCCATATAGTGCTCGTAATAAAGCTTTTGAAAGTGATGGGGAAGTGATGTTGATTCAAGGAGTGGACAAGGGAAATTATTTTGGGAGATTTAAGTCAGTATCGCATCGCCGACAGTTGCTTTATCAGATTACAAGTGAAATAGGCAGCATTGATGATGCGCAAGATTTAGGGCTTGCATATTGGTTGACTGCATATGGAAAGCGTAATGCGAAATCAGATGATGGTTCACAGCAAATTTATAACATCAATAGTGTTTCAGAAAATGATCTGCAGAATTCATTGAATCTCTCGAAAGAACTCGCAAAAGCAATTGTCGAGAAGCGTGGTAATAATGGGTTTGAGAGTCTTTTTGATTTACTTGATGTAGAAGTGAAGAGCGATTCGAAAGAGAAGCCGCAGCAGGGGAAAATCAATGAGGTTTCAATTGGATGGATTGCTGAGAATTTTGAGAGCTTAACAATCTCAGATGAAGATGAAATTTATACGGGCTTGAATATTAATACTGCGTCATCATATCTATTGAACTGTTTGCCTGAGATTGATAGTCGAGCAGTTGATCAGATAGTCAGCTTTCGTGATTCATCGGAGGGGCCGTTTGTTGATATGAAGCAATTGTTAGATGTAGTGGGGGATGATGTGTTTCGAGATATCGCTGAGTTTGTTGTTACTCAAAGTCAGACTTTTGAAGTGACATGTACTGCCGAGACGCTGCAGGGGGTGAGAAGGCAAATTACGGTTGTCGTGGAGCGTGATAACGACAAGGTCAAAATTATATACTGGCATCAGAGTGAAACGTGAAAAAAGATAAACAACAAGATGTATGGGGTGTGAGTATTGATGAATCATCAATACGTGTAGCTTGCGTACGCAGTAACGGTGATCGGTATGAAGTCGTTGAACGCAAGTCGTGGTCGGTTGACTCGCAAGCGTACTGGGATCGACGATGGGATCGAATATTTGCTCCGGTTATAACTATGCTTCAAGGTAAGCGTGTTGTCTTAGCTGTGAGTGACGAGCATATACTGTATAGTTCGCTGGTTTTGCCGAGTGTTTCGGGCAATGTGGTTGAACAGATGATTACTTCACAGGCTGAAGTATTAACTGCTGAATACCAGACCGATTTTGAGTGGACATGGTTTACAGATACGAAAACCGATGACACGAAAAATGGGCAGCAAGTTGTGCTCGCAGGTATGCGTCAGAAAATGTGTGAGCAAATTAAACTCGCTTTAAGTGGGTTTGCATCTGATGTTGTGATCGTACCAGAATCTGTTGCCACGTTGGGATTGGCTGGTGATTTGCAACAGGATACCGCAGTACGTTGGGTAAATGAAAATTATGTGAGTTGTGTTTTTGTTAGCAATGGAGTGATCCAAACCGTAGAAGTTGAAGCGAATGAATTGGTGCCTGTAGGTAGTGTAATTGGTGGAAATGCAACAGATATAGCTGATGATTATCTTGTCGTTGATAAAACATCTTCGCAATACGATGCATATTGCAGTGATCGCGTGACTGAATCACACACGAAGCTGAATCAGCAATTGACTAAGAAATCAATGCCTTTGCCGATCGAATATCTTTCTGCTGTTGGGGCAGGGTTATATGCTAGTACGCATACTTTGGATCAGTATTGTTTTTATTGTAGTGAGCAACCTGATCAACAACGTAATGCAAATGCTATCAAACATAAATCAGTCTGGATATTGCTTGGGTTGATGTTATGCGTTGTGTTGTATTTGTATCAGTTAAAACAATACAGTTTGTCAAATTTGCAAACGCAAGTGAAGAATATCGAAGCCAGTTTAGAGCCATATGGTGGGACTCGTGGCGTGACTGCAATGCAAGATCATTTGCAAAATCGAGAGATGCCGTTTGTTGGCGTGATGGGTGAATTGTCCAGAATTATTGGTAAAGATCAAACAATATTCACACGTATTCAGATGGGGCAAAAAGGAATACTTCGGCTGCACGGGATGATTCGATCTGTACCTGAACTAAATAAGCTTGTAGATAAGCTTTCCAAGTCGCAGATGTTCAATGATGTTCGTGTGAACCGTGTGTCTGAGAATCAACAACAAGGAAAGCAAGAATTTGAAATTACACTTTCATTGGTGCAAACCTATCGCTACGCACTTGAAATGAGGAAGCGTGAAAGAGCTAAAGACGCAGAGGTAGCGAAAATGAAGGAAGTTGAAACTTCAAAAGAAGATGAGAGTGCGAAAGTTGTTGAGAAAGAATCAATTAAGCGCAAGGATGGATCTGCTAGTGGCCCAAAGAAGCCATCAAAAGATCAAAAGAAAATGATGAAGTTGCAAAAGAAACAGATTGAGAAACAGAACGGATAATAATTATGCTTGAGCAACGAGACAAAAGAACACTTTTTTTAGGTGCGATAGCATTAGCTGTGATGTTACTGTTTACCTATGTAGCGATGCCTATGTTTGATCATTGGCGTGAGATGAGTACTCAGTTGAATGCTGCTGAAGTAAAGATGGTTGAATATCAGCAAGAGTTACTTCGGATCAAGAGTAAAACTGCAACTCTAGAATCAATCTACGGTAAGTGCATTAAAAATGAATTGCCTACCACAGATGAGGCAAGACAGAAGTATTTTAAAGCTTTTGAAAGATTGCTTCAGGAAAGTGGCATACGTAAGCGAGTTGTGAATGCTCAGCCAATAAAACCTTTTCCTGGAAATCGTAATTTACAGTTGGTTGGCATCAAGATAAAAGGACAATGTAAGCCAGATAGATTATTGCAATGTATGTCAAAAATGAATGAGTTTGAAAAACTTGTTTTGATTGATAACGTTCAGATCGCCAAGATGCCTAAAGGTGATCAGCTTGAAGTGAGTTTAATAGCTTCTTTAGTTGCGAGGGCAGAAAAATGAAAACAAGTATGGCAGATTGGCTTAATCTAGGAAAAATTGTAGTCGTGATGAAACTTGTACTTGTGAGCATGCTTTTGTATGCAGGTTATGTCACAATTGGTTTGCCGCATAGTGGCGGCGACGAAGTAACAGCCTTAGGTATTACTTCCAATAAAACTGATAGAAAAGATAAAAGTGGTAAGCAACAAAGTACGAATACAAAAGCGAAAAAGAAAAGTTGTCTTGCAACGTCATTTGAGCAATATAAAACTCGTAATATTTTTCAGCCTATTCCGGATACTTCATTTAAAGGTCAGTTAGTCGGCATTCTTGAAGATCGTGCTGTTTTTAATAATGGTGAAGGAAAAGTAGGCGATCGGATTATGGGAGCCGAGATAGTTAAGATCGGTAATGGTTGGGTGGAAATAAAGCACAACGATCAAAAACGAAAGCTGACCCTATGGGAAAGTGCGGTTCGCTCTAAATGAGTTGAGCATCTTATTTGTGGTTGAATAATAAAAGAAAAAAATAAATCGATAGAGGTTTGAGATGATACAACAATACAATCAAACAATACTTAAAAGCATCGCGATATTAATAGCATGTATTCTTACTTTTTCTTCAGCATACGCAGAGCCTGAAAAAGCATCTTCAAATAAAGTAGCTGATAAGACTGAGCAAATTGAAGATAGTAAGAAAGATGTAGATGCTGAAAAAGCAGAAGAGGCGAAAAAAAAAGAAGAAGAAAAAATTTCTTTGACGTTCAATAATATGGGTGTCGAGAAGATTGCTAAATTTTTGAGCGAAAAATTGGGCAAGCCAGTGATTCCTCACGAAAAGGTACGCTCCAAGAAAATTACAATTATTTCAGATCAAAAGATGGAGCTTAAGAAAGCGTTACGCATCCTCAGGCAAGCGATGCTACAGCATGGCGTAATTATGGAGGAATTAGATACGATCATTAACCTTCGTTCTGTAGACGATACCCCAAAAATTACGCTGCCCATCTACACGGACACAGATCAACTAGATGACATCGAAGACACATCACAAGTGATTCGTAAAATTTTTAAGCTAGAACACTATGATGTAGTTAAAGTTCAAGAAGCGATTATGCCAATGCTTCCGTCCTTCGGGCAAGTAGTCGCTGACCCCAACACAAAAACACTCATCGTTACAGATGTAGTCAGTAACTTAAAGCAAGTCGAAGACATTATTCGTACAATGGATGTTCCTTTAGCAAGCCAAACAGTTAAGAAAATTTTGGTAATTAAAGAAACCGATGCGAGTTGGGTTGTTTCAGTTCTCGAACAATTATTAAATAAGAATCAGGGTAATAGACGTAATAACCGTTCACAAAGGAAGCCTGATAATAAGAATCAAAACACTGTTGTTTTAGAGAAGGAATCAGGTACGGTTATGTTAGTGCCTGAAGTGAGTCGTAACTGGATTATTGCAGTTGCACCAGCTGATGTGATGACACAAATCATCGATTGGGTTGAAGAGCTAGATAAACCGGGCAAAGATTCTGAAGATTTTCAAATGTATCCGATTCAGTTTTCGGATATCGATGAAATCAGTAAGCAGATCAATAACGCACTCATGTCAATGCCTGATATGCAGAAGTCGGTGCGTGTTGTGCCATTTAGAACTTCGCGAGTTTTGATGGTGACTGGTACACAACGCGGCCATCAACTTGTCCGTTCTCTTATTGAACAACTCGACATCGAAAATGCATCTGACCGTATTATTAAAGTATTCACACTAAAGTATATTGATGCAGAAGTTGTTGCATCAAATATTGAAAAGCTTTTTGACAAACGTCAAGTTGAATTCCAAAGCAGATGGGGCACGCAATATAGACAAAATAAATCGAGCTCTAATCTGAAAGTGACATCAGATAAACGTCGTAATGCAATTATCGTGCAAACAGATGCACGTACACTCGAGGAGATTGAAAAGACAATTACAGAGCAATGGGATGTCCCCGTTGATGCTGAAGATGTGATGCCTCGCATCTATGTTTTGCAATATGCTGACCCAATTCAAATCAAAGAGTTGCTCGAAGATTTGTTCTCAAAGAAATTAAAGCAATCACGTTCATGGTGGGATGAATCACCTGCAGAAGAAGTTACTCCTGTTGGTCGCTTGTTTGGGCAATTCAGTTTCCAAGCATTAACTGACTCAAATCAACTGATCGTGACAACAAAGCATCAAGAGAATTACGAAGTCATTGATAATATTATTAAACAGCTTGATCAGCCTCAAGATATTGGCTTACCAATTATGATTGAGTTGAAGCACGCTAATGCTGAGGAATTGGCAGAGCAACTGAATGCGACACTCGCAGAGCGTGGTACACTCGCTCAAATTATGCGTTCATCAAGAACCTTATCAGGTGACTCAGATACAGGTGGAATTTCAGCAATCCTCAATAGTAATAGCAATCAACGCAACTCAAATAGCAATAACAACCAGAAGCAAAATCAAACGAATATGATGGACTTCTGGTGGAGTAAACCTAAACCTGGTAGTAAGAAAGATGCGAAAACTTCGAGTAGTTTGATTGGCAAAATTCGTATCGTTCCAATTTTACGCCGTAACTCACTTTTAGTCATTGCCCCAACGGCTTACCGTGAACAATTACGCAACATGATTCAAGAACTTGATAGCCCCGGATTACAAGTGATTATTCATGCTGTTATTGCTGAGATTCAACATAACGATGAATCAACTCTTGGCACAAGATTTTCATCCGATCCAAGCTTGTTGACTGATGCAAATCTTATTGATCAGTCACTTGGCTTCAACGGAAATGGAATCTACAAAGATCTAGCAGGTGGAATAACTGGGGTTGGCGGTGAGCAGTTTTCACGTGGTATCTTCGAATCTAACGTTAATCTCAATGTACTTATCCAACTTTTGGTTCGTAAATACGGCTTAAAAATTATGTTCGAACCTAAAATCTACACCGCTGACAATCAAGAAGCTGAATTTTTCGATGGGCAAGATGTGCCGATTCAAAATTCATCTCAATCTTCTGGTGAAGGTACCGCGATCAAGCGAACCTTTAGTTACGTGCCAGTCGGAACACGTATGACTGTAAGGCCACATATCACACAAAATCGTGAAGTGGACTTAACCGTTAATCTAGAATTGTCTCGTATTTTGCCTGGTGAAACATTCTTCTCTAACCCTGTTTTCGATAGACGTGAAACAAGTACGCATGTTATTGTTAATGCAGGTCAAACCATCATGCTTAGTGGCATCATTCGTCAAGAAGATTTCGTGGATGAGCGGAAACTTCCTTTGCTTGGTGATCTTCCACTTGTCGGTGGCCTCTTCAGAAGTACTCAGAAATCCAAGCAAAACCGTGAAATGATCGTCTTTATCACACCAACAGTTGTTTCAAACGATCCCGTCGAAACAAATGATGTCATGGCTCCATACTTGGATATTAAGAATAAACTCGAAGCGGATTTTAAAGATCAAAACACAAAAGAATAATTACAGCACACACTACATCGTGTCCTGTATTCAATAGTTATAATGCTTCACCAGATGTGATATTTTCGCATCTGGTGAAGTTTTCAAATTTTCACTTAACAGGTGTTACCTATGATGAATTCAATAATGAGCCGATTGTTATGCATAGCATGCGTATGCTCAATGATTGTCTTAGTCAATGGGTGTCACTCAACTAATCAAAAGCAGCCAGTTGTTCAAAATCTTCAAAGCTCCACCAATCTTCAAATTGAGCGAGGTGGCGATGGGGATGGTTTTCGTTACGTTGCATGGATTGATAACCGTCGTGATCAAGTCATTGTGACGCTATATCGTCCCTATGGCATGCGTTGGGAATACGAAGGGCAAATCCTAGATGACGATGTCGATGTGTGGCTCATGAACACCCAACTCTACCGTGAGGATTTCTGTCTCCAACCCAATCTCTGGCAACACAAAGACTACGGCCAATGGCTCAAAGCAACATCTATCACCGGCAAAATTTCTATCATCCACGATCGTTATCTCAGTGAGTATCACATTCTCTTACGGGGCGACTCTCCAGAAGGCTCTATCATCCGTCAGCAGAAATGGGGTTTTTAGTGAAACATCATGTTCAATTATTGCCAATACTTTCACATTCAGTGGAACAGATTCCCTTGTCTAGACAGACTATACTCAAATTAGTGCAAAGTGACTTGTAGTCAATCTTTATCTACTGGAGTTGATAGGCAAGCAGTGTCAGCATTAAACCGTTCAGGAAAGCTTCATAGGTTTGATATCCATGAGGAAGTTTTTGAAAGGTGGGAAAAGCAATCATTGGTAACTGAAATCAAAGATTATGATTTGCAAACAGGCACCTACAACCATGAGTTTCGTTTCGCGCCGGAGATCTCAGAGCAATTAAATTGGTATATGTATAACGGAGAATTTTAATTGAAAAATGAATCAGTAAAAATTTGCTGTGATGCGTTTCAATGGATGATTGATTCTGCAGGACATTCAGGATTTTCGATCATTGTTGCGGGCGATATAAGTGATGTTGTTTTCTATTTACAAGCTCGAGCATACGATGAAAATCAAGAAAATAAGTTAGATAACATCCCACGTACTGTTGATCCTCCAAAGCCATTTTGCTTAAAAATGCAAAATGTTATTCAGTATTGTCCATTTTGTGGCACAAGCTTAAAAAAAATTGCTAGTAATAATTCTTCAAAAATGGAGCTATTGATAAAACTTCATATGAAATATGATCTTTCAATGCAATGATACGTGAATGACATGTAAATTTAACGATTCTTGCTGTACTAGTTAAAATGGTGGATGAAGTGTGTGATATGTAATTAACTCTGTAATCATCGCATGTAGTTTATAGGCTCACATTGGAAATTACAGATTTCCTAGAATGTGATACATGGCAATTAAATGGAGTTAGTTATCGACATCAGTACTAAAATAGTAATACATAAAAACCCTGTCGCTATCTCTAGCACAGGGTTTTCTTAAGCGGAGAGGGAGGGATTCGAACCCTCGAGGGGATTGCTCCCCCACACGAATTCCAATCGTGCGCCTTAAACCGCTCAGCCACCTCTCCAGGTCACAATTGCGATAATTTCGCAAAGCGATTTCAGATCAGATATCCTATTGTTTTTACAGGATTTGTAAAGGGAAGCCCCAGCTGTGAATAACCAATCGGGCCTGAAAAGAGGCATAACTGGCATAATCGTCGTGGACAAACCTTTGGGTATTAGTTCAATGGATGTGGTACGTCGTGTACGCAAAGTCGTCCCACGTATTGTCGTCCAAGGTAAGAACGGCCGCCTTAAGGAAAAATGGGCGCGTGTCGGCCACGGCGGTACCCTCGATCCTCTTGCCACCGGCGTCGTCATTGTCTGCATCGGCAAAGCCACCAAATCCGTCTCCAAGCTCATGGGCATGGAAAAAACCTATATCGCCGAGATCGACCTTTCAGCTTTCACCATCACCGACGATGCCGAAGGTGATCGCGAAGAAGTCCAAGTCGACAACATCCCAACGCAAGATCAAATCCGCACCACACTCGACACACATTTCACAGGCCGCATCATGCAGACGCCACCCAAATACTCAGCGATCCATGTCGATGGCAAACGCGCTTACAAACTCGCACGTGCAGGCAAAGACGTCAAAATCGAACCACGCCCCGTTGATATCTACAGCATCACAATCGACCGCTACACATATCCCAATCTCACCCTCACCATCCGTTGCGGTAAAGGCACATACATCCGATCTATCGCACGCGATCTCGGCAATAAACTAAACACCGGCGGCTACCTTACCGCACTCCGCCGAACACAAGTCGGCCCATTCAAAGTCCAAGACGCACACCCAATCGAACGCTTTGAAACCAAAGTAGAGCAGGGTGATTTAATGGTATTGATGGAATTCTAATCAAGTCTCAATTACGGTTTCACTTTTTGGGTTTGGATGACTTAATTCGATCTTTCTGTAATATGCAAGTATATCTCGTCCATGTTCAGTGATGCCCCATTTTACTAAACGAATATCATCTGAAATTCTTACTCGATCTATTAAATTAAAGGTTTCTAAATCACATAACCATGTTTTAACATCATTAGTAGATATCAATTCTTCAGATTGGTTTCTACCTAATATTTCGGAAGAGAGATATATATTAAATCGATATGAGTAATCTTGTTCTAGTAATCGTTTTGATATTTTTAAAAATAATTCTACATAATTAAAAGGTTTAGAATATTTTTTATCTTTAGTAGAAATTTCAAAACTATAGCTTTGCAATTGCTTTATAGATTGTTTTATTGATTGTTCTTTATTGTCAAGTGCCGAAAGTTCATTGATTTGATTGCGTAAGAAAGCGTTTTCTTCACTTAAGCGAGCCAGTTCATTTGGGATTTCTGGGTTAGTAATTTGATCGGATCGGACCCAACCTTTGCGTGGTTTAAGATTGAATTGCTTTGTTAATGATATTGCAATTTTTCCGTATAAATCATCCTTATTTGACCAAGATTGCATCATTTTAGTGCGTATTTTATTTTTGAAATTATCTAATGCTCGTATGTCCTTGTCCGATTTGTCACAAATATTTTGAGGCCACTGAGCTTTGTCGTCAATAATAAAGCCAAGAGTTGGCACACCTTGTTCGCAGGCATAGTCATATTCTTTCTCTGTATAACTAATACCTTCATCGGTAACAGAACCATAGCGATGGGCTGTGATTACGACGTAATAATCAGAATCGTCAATCTGTCTTTTAATCAGTTGCCATTGCTCTTCATCCCCGGCACTAAACATCTCCATACCTAGTGGGATATGACCCATTTCAAGGATGGCTTTAATAACCTGATCACGTTCGTTCTTTAGATCTTCATATGTAGAACTGATAAAAATTTGATACTTCTTATCCATCACTGCTCCCAAAAATAAGAATCCAAAAAATTAACTCGGCAAATCATCCTCACTCATCGGTGGCTTATCAACCAACTTCATCAAGAATAAACCAAACTCAAACAAGAAATACAGCGGCACCGCAAGCAGCAACATACTGAAAACATCCGCAGGTGTAAGGATCGCACCTGCAGCAAAACAAGCAAAAAATGCATACTTTCTCATCGCAGCAACATGTGCAGGATCAACCAGACGTGTATACCCAACCAGAAGCATCACCACAGGTAACTGGAACCCAACACAAGCACCTAATGCCATGATCGTCACGAACGAAATATACTGATTGATCTCAAACAGCGGATTAATGATCCGGTCGTTCGTGTTATATGTCTGCGATAAAATTTGCTTGCCAGTCCATATCTTTCTTCGCCGGTCTCTCGCATCAAACCACTCCGCACCAATCGGTGGATTAACTGGATCTTCCCACAATACCGGTATAGTCGGAAACGTAATCTTTGAAACGTCTATCTCTTGATTAGCTTCTTCTTCAACCACTTCAACATCATTCGTACCAACCAAAATATCAATCATGGGATTGGTATATTTCGTCGTCACATTCGGATACGAATTCAAAAACGTCAAAAAGAAAAACAACGTCGTTGGCAACAAAATGTAATACGTAAACAACACACCTAAGAAAGTCATCACAGTTGAAAACGGCGCAAGGATATACGCAAACTTTCTTTCATTGTCATACAACCCCTCAGCCACAAATTTCCATAGCTGATAAATAATCCAAGGCGACGCAACAATCAAAGCCGAAATAATCGACACCTTCAAATACACCGACACAAACCCTGCCGTCGCATCCGTCGCAATCGTCTGAGGCGATAACCCCAATGCAACCTGCACCTGATTCAAAGGCGACGTAATCCAACCAACAATCGTCGTGCCATAATAAATCGTCACCACTAGCGCAACCAACAACCCAATCAACGCACGGATCAAATACGAGCGCAACTCCTCAAGGTGTTCACCAAAAGTCATACGCAACTCTTCAGTGCGTTCCTCAATCGGCGTCTTCTCAGGTTCTGGTTGATCCAATGGCATAAAGAAATTGTAATCTGAATTCGTCTCGGAGTGTTAGTTTCAGGATAACTGCCGCAACCACCGCGCATTATCACAACATATAGACGTAAATCGGGTCTTTTGCACACCCACCTATATTATGAGCATCGCATCCCCATAAGAATAGAACCGGTACTCATTTTCAATCGCCGTCCGATACCATTCCAGCAGTTGCTTCAGCTCCATCCCCGGCAACGATGCCACCAATGCCAACAACGTCGACGAAGGCAAGTGGAAATTCGTCATCAGCATATCTGTAAATCGAAACTCAAACCCAGCATTCGGCGTGATAAACAGCTTCGTATTCGTTCTGTAACACCCCGTTTCATCCAACTCAGGCATCACGCTCGGAAACTCGCCCGGCAACGACTCCAGTGCTCTCACCGATGTCGTCCCAACCACAAAACACTTCCCATTCCTCTCCCTCGTCTCCTGTATTGCACGCAGCGTCTGCTCATGCACCGAGAAACTCTCTTCATGAATATCATGATCTTTCAAATCATCCACACGCACAGGCTCAAACGTCCCCAGTCCAATATCCAGCGTCACCGCCTCACGCTTCACACCCTGAGCTTTCAATTGTTCCAACAATTCAGGCGTAAAGTGCAACCCAGCCGTCGGCGCAGCCACAGACGTCGGCCGATCCGCATACACCGTGTTGTACCGCGTTTTGTCATAATCCGTCACCTCCACCATGTCCTGGTTTTTCCGCGCCTTCCGAATATACGGCGGCAGTGGCGTCGAACCCAACGAATCCAAAACCTCCTGCGTTCCTCGATCAGAAAGCAGCTCCGCCTCCCATTCCCCCGGCGACCCGCTTTTCCCAATCAACCTTAACTCCGCATCATCCGACAGCACAATCAACTCACCAGCCTGCAATTTCCCTCTCGTCTCAATCAACGTCAACCAATTCCCCCCAGCCGAAGGCTGTAAATACAACCCGCGCACCTTCCCATTTGTCGCCTTCCTCACACCATGCCACCACGCCTGAATCACACGCGACTGATTCACCAGCATCAGATCTCCCTCGCCAAGCAACCCCAGCCCCGGCAAGTCCTTCACCTGCAAATGCGTCAGTTTATTACTTGCTCGATCACAAACCAACAGCTTCGCACTATCCCGCGGCTCCGCCGGCTGTGTCGCAATCAACCGCTCAGGCAAATCAAAATGTAACTCATCTGTACGCATATCAATCATTCACTCTCAAAAATCGAATCGATCCACTTCCATTTCGAAACCAATTCGCATTAGTGCTGCAATAGCTTAATCATTGGAACTATTACAGTGGGGGATACTTCCGGGGGCATGATAGCGGATTTCGACCTCACAAGCCCAATGTTGATTCCCATCACACTCCATGTTGCCCCCAGTCAACATGCCGCACATTCCACCCCTGACGCATTTGTCACGCCATCGCTTAACTCATTGCTCCACATGACCTTAAACCCTACACCCCGCATCCCTCTTTCATGGCACACCCCCTGCATCTCCCACCACCATGAACATCGAAAAGACAACCAGCCTCAT
Source organism: Planctomycetota bacterium (assembly GCA_016350165.1). GTDB lineage: Bacteria > Planctomycetota > Phycisphaerae > Phycisphaerales > Phycisphaeraceae > Poriferisphaera. Next base: position 4,270,699 of record CP066225.1, read on the forward strand.
GGTGGACCACATCCGCAGCGAAAAGTACAGCCCCGTCGCCAAGTTCGACAATCAGGGGCAGCTCCACCAAATCAGCGGCCAAGTCTCCGACAACCCATCCCTCAGCGGCCTCGACTCCGCCGACATCTCCAACACCAGTGTCCCCGTCAGCATCAAAACCGTCACCGAAGTTGTCCGCCCCCTCAATGAAGGCTGTCAGTGTGAAAACATCGGCCCTCAAGACGAAGGTTCATGGCGTGACAATGCCGACCCTGTCAAAGGCGGCGTCAGTGACATCCCCGCAAGTCTCGGTGGATGGGGAAGCTCCATCGGCAACCTCTTGGATGTCTTCGGCTAACCCCACCATTTCCCTTCTCACTAGTACACACACATCAATTCCAATACACTGATCAGAGGTACGCAAAACGTGTTCGATATTTATCTAAGTGCATGGACAATGCGCGGGGCATTCTTCACTTGGCTCAAAACCACTATAAAAATAGCCATAAATCAGTAACCGTCGACGAATACTACCGTCGCCGCCTAATCAAACGCACGCTCATCGCCACGTTCGCTCTCATTTGTATCATTACCTTTTCCATCCTCGATCATCATCACTGGTTCCTCTATCAAGGCAGTGAGTTCGATCAACTCAACAACCGTCACGCCTACGTTACTAAGATCATCGACGGCGACACTATCATCGTCACCATCCCCGACCTTTACGATGAGCTAGGCAATCCCCTGCAAGAACGTATCCGACTCTGGGGCCTCGACACACCCGAAATCCAGCGCACTCGGGCAGACCAAATCATTCGCAAAGCTGAACCCTACTCCGGCCAAGCAACCCAGCTCACACGCCAACTCTCCGAAGGCAAAACCATTCAGCTCAAACTCCAAAAATCACGCCTCCGAGGCCAATTCGGCCGCCTCCTCGCTTACATCATCCTCCCAGACGGTTCAGATCTCGGTGAACACCTCCTCATCTCAGGTTTCGCAGCTGTCGAACTCCGCTGGCACCACCAAAAACTCCAACGCTATCAACTGCTCGAACAGAGTGCTAAACGAGGCCAAGTTGGCATGTGGGACACATCAAAATAATCTTCACATCCTTTTATCACAGTTTGCGTGGTTAATTCCTATATGAAACAGCCCATGTTTCATCAGTAGTGCAATGTTATGATCTGCTTTTCACGAAACGACCCACTGGTCAACGAGAAAATAATTTCGCAAAACGCATTAAAGCATGTAGAAATGTCATCTTGGGGTTGAATTTCCGCCGCAGGCGCAGACAATGAGATACACTTAACGGTCTTTACCGTTTGCATTTACGTTGATTCTTCAACACGTTTGGTTTTACCCAATCAGCATAAGCAGCGGAATATGATTGCCAGAAACAGGCCATCAACTGAGATCGATCTCTACGGCGAGCACCGGCAACGTATGCTCAACGAAACCAGCGCCTTTCTCACTTGGGCTCTCTCCCAAAAAGGCAGCAACTTCCCTCGTATCCCACATCGACGTGTCTCTGAGGGTGGGTTCACGCAATTCATAAAATTGCGCGGAGCCAGGCAAGCCGTAGTGAATTGGTGGGACAATACACTCCGCCAGCTAAAATAAGGGATTAATTTATTTACGCTGATGGTTTAATCGTTGTATTGTTGAATTGATCATGAATTCATCGCCAGCATCATCCAACTGGCATAGACAAATTGAGATTAGGGTTTTAAATGTCTGTAAAAGCTAACATCAGAACTGGGTTCAGAGGACGTTACGGCATCATCGCACTCGTACTCCTAGGCTTCATGCTTTACTGCCTCTATGACGGCTTAGTCGCGTACCCAAACAAAAAGATGATCTACGAAACTTACATGGAAATCCGTTACCCAAACGGTGACATGCAAAATCCAAACGATAACTGGGTCACCGATTGGCAAGATCAAGTTGCCAAGTTTAAAGATGATGGCATTAAAGTCGATGGCACCGAACAGCCAGAAGAAAAAACACAAGGCGATATCTACACACAATTCATCATGGCAGGTATCTCCGGTGTCCTCGGCCTCCTCGCCGGTGGCTACTTCCTCTCCATCGGTGGCAGCTTTGTCGAAGCAGACGAACAAGGCATATCTTCCAAGAAATCACAAAAAATCTCTTGGGATAAAATCACATCAGTTGACATCTCACGCTGGGAAAGCAAAGGCATCGCTGTTCTTCACTTCGACGACGCTGGTAAATCTGGCATCATCACGCTCGACGACTGGAAATTTGATCGTGAGCCAACCGTCGATATCTTCAAACTTGTGAAGACGCATACCGACCACGTTCCTCATGATGATCCAAACGATGGCGATGCAGACATGGATGAAATCGCCTAATCATCAATTAGATAGACATAAAATAAAAGCAGGTCGCATCAGTGACCTGCTTTTTTCGTTTTTATTTCAATTCATCACTTACTATTAGGCTGTACACCACTCGTCTTATCATCCGAAATGCGTTGCACCTTTATCACTGGTATTTTTCGCATCTTCTGATTACGCGTAAAGACCACATTCATCGACATACCAGCCGCTGTGTTCGATCGACTCGTTGTCCCTTGTACAGACATCATCGAGCCGGAATTCATCACGCTAATCGTCGGCGAAGCAGCAATGCCAATCTGCTCTTGTACATATAACGGTGCATTCACAATCAAATTGCCCCTGTAATACCTAGCCGTGCAAGGCCCTGCCGGCGCCCAAATGCCAGGCTCAATCGTCTGCATCACAAGCTCAGCAATCTCATTCCCACGCGCTGTCTTCGTCTTACGCACCGAATCATCATTCGCCTCATCACCAAACAAATTTTGACTCGAACTCCCACTCCTCGATCCACCCGATGACGTATTCGAAAGTGCATCATTCAAATCAAACGATGGTGCATTGTTGAAATCAGGTATATCCATCGTTAGTTCGCCGATGTGATACGTCCTCACGACACGATGACGCATCGCCTGCCGTTTCGTCATCACAGCAATGTACCAATCAGTCGTTCTCGTAATTAACTTCTCGTCAGGCGAAATTTGTCGCAACATCAAATCCAGCAATTGACTCGCTGGGATCGCTTTGAATTCCATCGTTAAAGGCTGCTCAGGATCAATCCCTTCAAGCTCAAGCTTGCTCCAGTTAATCACCACCTTAATGCCCGTACGTTTTGACCACTGATCGATCGCTTCACGTGCAGGCTTCCCCGCCATCTTCACATTCTTAAATGTCATCCCAATCTTATCACGCGTCGTTGAACCAGCTTTCCCCTTCTCCAGATTCTTCGCCATACGTATCGCTTGCACGCGATCCTGTAGCGACTGTGCATGCACATTCACCCCGCCAATCATCAGCGAGCAGAGCAGGGCTGCCATCGTGGTTGTCTTACTCATAATTAGACCCATCATCGGAATGTCGCGTGTTCATGATCCGTCATTACCCACCCACATCTCACCATTGTAAAACCCTCAGCCACCTTCTCACAAGAGAATTCGACCCAGCGTTTCAAATACAACCACCAGTCACTCAATTTTGTTTCGCAATCTCCCTCAGCTTCGGCAACAAAATCTCCGACGACACAATCTTCACGCACGCAGCAACCGGAATCGCAATCAACATCCCCAAAATCCCCAAGATCGCCGCACCAAGCAAGACCACAATCATCACCGTCAGCGGGTCCAAATTCGTCGCCTTACCTTGCACCAAAGGCTCAACCACCCAGCCATCCAAACCTTGTGCAATAAAGTACACCAGTGAAGGCCACAAGAAAATCGCCAGATAATTCATCGATCCATCCTCCACCAGCGGTGCCACCGCATCGCCCGACAACGCTGTCAAATACGTCGTCAAAATTACCGTAGGCCAAATCAAAACCGGTGCATATGGAATCAAGTTCAGCAAACCACCGATGATCGCAAGCAGTAACCAGAACGGCACACCACAGATCGACCAACCCACCGCAAGCACCACCGTAATGATCGACATCTGAATCAACCGTCCACGTATAAATGCAGCAATCGATGCGTCCATCTTCTTCAACATATCAAGCGTCTGGTCCTTATACGTATGCGGTATAAACGGCACAAACCAGTCGATCATCGCTTGGAACTTCCAAACAAAGAAGAAAAACGCGAACACAATAATACCCGCACTAAGCGCTAGATAGGACGCAAAACCCAACGTCGATGCAATCACACCAAACGATGTCGATAAAAACTTCGACAATGAATTCGTTATCGTCGTAATAATGTCAGGCGGTATCAATGGTGCAGAAGATTTCTCACTTCCCGTTGCAGCCGTTTGCTCTTCACTCGAAGATATCGCTTCACCTTCAGGCTTCTCGCTTGCCTGATCATCAGTATGCTCAACTAACGCAGTATTATCTTCCCCTTCAGACTTGCCCTCAGTTCCCCCTTCTTTCGCCTTCTCATCATCACCACCAAAGATATTCAAAACCGATTCACGTAAATCAAACGACTTGCTCTGCGAAATCTCACTAATCTCTGTTTGCAACGTATTAATGTATTTAGGCGCCGATCGAATCAACCGCGATGACTGCGACACCAAAGGCGGAACCACATAAATCACCAAACCCAACACCGCAATCGCAACCAACGACATAATCGCACACGCACTAAACGGCCGCGATATATGCGCCTTCCTTTCCATCATCGTCACCAACGGATTCACGATATATGCCAACGTAAACGCGATCGCCAATGGAATCAGCACACCACTTACAAGATTCAGCAAATCAAACAGCGGCGGCAACACAATCGTCAACACCGTAATGATTACCAACAACCCAACACTCACCTGAAACCACAATCGTCTCCAAATCGGTATCCGTGGCGTGTGATGTATATTCGCAGGCTGCTCATGCGGCTTCCTCTCTTCATTCCCTGCATCATTCTTATTCTCGTCACTCATGAGCATACTCCTGTTAGCGATATGACATCCGTGTAGTTCTTCAACTACATAAAGCAATCAACATATTAAACACGATCGCACATCATCACCGCAAGCATCAACCTCATATCTCCTCACGCTCGCACTTACCAACACCAACATCCCCAACCCTGCAACATTCAACTTTCATCATTTCCAACCACACCCATCTCTTCATTTAAAAATAGCCGCCGATCCACGATCGGCGCGCTCACCCCTCAAACCTCTCCCACCTCACAATCCACCAACCCACTCTCCGCGCAACAAAAAACCGCCTCCAAAATAGAGGCGGCATCTAATCGACTTAATTTATCAGATAGATCTCTATCTGTTATTTGATCCCTCAGTTCAACTGCAATTCTGGCATGAACGCATCACGGAAATCAAACACACCAATGAAATCCTCAATGCAGTCGTCTTCAGTCTTGTGCATCATCCCAGCTTCAATCATCTCAAAAACGATGTTACCGAAATCTTCACATGTATTGATTCGCCAATGCTTCAATACCGTCCGAGCAAGCAGACCATATTCACGGATCGCATAATCTCTCAGGCCTTCACATAAATCAGCTCCTGAGACGTGACGCGATTCCATTTCCTCTGCAGGCATTTCACCTTCATCCGCCAATTCGCCATGAAGATCACGTACGGTATATTCCAGACCCCTTTGTACAAACACAAAGGCATCTAATGCGTATCTCGATTCACGGGTGATGGCTAGTAAGTCTTTAGCGGCCATGATGGTAACCTGTTAAGAATCCTTTGGGGTCTTGTACCTAACATTTGTGTCAACGAATAAAGGTACTCTCTGAACACATAGGTATTATACCCTAGTCTCTGAGAAGACAAGCAATTCGCCTTCTTTATTTCGCACGATTATCGCTTCAAAGTAAGGCAAGTCAGGTCCGTTCAGTATAACTCAAAATGTGAAAGTCACGTGAGAGAATTATTAGGGAAATCACCTGCTTTTCACGACTTTGCATGTCTCAAAAGTCCAGACTTGCTCATTTACTTTTCATAAGCGCTTCTCGCACAAACTGATAACTTCAATTTCGGCAACCGAGCCCTTAGACCAATAAAAAAAGCAGCGCAACGCGCTGCTTTACGTTTTTCCATCAATTATCGGCAGGGATCGACCTAAATCAGCTTAACCCGCCAATTTCTACGCTCAGGACCCGCCCATACGCATTGTGTCCAGCGAATCTGGGAACGGATACGTCGGATAGACCGCCGTTGGAGCAGAATTCCACATCCAAGGTGAAGGATACACATCACCACTGAAACCCGACTCATGCATAATCCGCAATACCGTCTCGAATGACGGTTCTGCACCTGGATTATCAATATCAAGCAATTTATTTGCCTTCGCTCCGAGGAACGAAACCGACGCCACCGGCCGGCGGATCGGCTTCTGCTTAATCATCTCTGAAACAAATCTGAAGCCGTAACGCAAATCAGAAAGCGTCAGATTATCATGATTCTTAGGACGCAAAAGCCCTAAAACCTCAACCGCATCCATATCAAACTTAATCACAGACAGCGATTCACGATGAGCAAACCAGTTCGCATACTCAGTAATCGACTGTGCATCCCACTGTGATGTTGGCAGCATATGAGCCAACTGGGCAATGATCCCGTGTGAGTTGTCTTCGACGTTAACTGCACAGACCAGTGAGTGATATTTCCCAGCCAGCAAATCGTCGAGCAGATTCTGCCCCCACATCAGGCGAATGTTTGGCATTTTAATGGCTGTTGGTGCAGGCTTCGTATTTGGAAGCATGACGAGCCGTTCATGGAGTTTTTGGTCTTCCATGAGGATGTCGCCGTCACCGTCGTAGATGCGTGGTTTGTTGTGGTTGGATGCCATTCGTTTAATCCCTTGGTCAATTCATATAGAGAAACTGGATTTCAACAAAGTAAAAAGAGACTGATTTTAAACAGTACCGATTTCTTTCTGAAAGGATTGTATCAAAGCTTGCACGGCAGGTCTGCGGTGCTAAGGTAATAAATGTCAGGAAATTGTGTTTCTGTTTGGGAGAGCAGAGGCGGATGCAGACGACTGAACGCGAGAACAAGAAGATGACTGGATTCGAGCACTTGCCTCATATAGATGAGGCGAAGCTGAAGGAACGCCGAGAGCGTGTGTTTATATTGATGGCAGGCCTGTTTCTGGGCACGCTGACGATGTTGAATATTCTGGGGATCACCCGGTTTATCAAGCTGTATGAAATCGGCTTCGGGGAAGGTGATGCAACCTGGAGTTTGGTGTTTGCGGTGGCGGTGGGTGTGCTGCCTTACCCGATGACATTTCTGTGTACGGACCTGATCAGTGAGTTTTATGGGAAACGCCGAGCGAATTATGTGGTTTTGATCGGGCTGCTGCTCAATGCTTGGGTTGTCTTCATCTTATGGGTCGGCGGGATTTTGCCGGGCTGGGAAGCGATTGATGCGGAAACTGGGCGGTTGGTTGCAGATGCAGCGGGGAGGAAGCCGTTATTCTTTGAGTTGCAGGCACTTGCGTTTGGGGCAGTGGGGGCTTCGATGATCGCGTATTTGGCGGCTCAGCTCTGCGATGTGTGGCTGTTTCACTTCTGGAAGAAGCTGACGAAGGGTAAGCATTTGTGGCTAAGGAATAATGGCTCGACGTTGGTGAGTCAGATGGTGGATACGACGGCGGTGATTTTGATTACGTATTACTTTACGACGCCTAGTCTGCCAATCCCGGATGGGACGAGCGTGTGGTTCCAGTTACTGGTGGGATATATTGCTGCGGGTTATATCTTTAAGATGTTCGCAGCACTGGTTGATACGCCGATCATTTACGCGGCTGTTTATTATCTGAAAGATTATCTGCGGATTGATCCGACGAAGATGCACGAATTCGGCGATGTAGAAGATTAATTATTCAGTGAACGAAATGTGTTGAGATCATGTCGTTTTTGTGTGCGAAGGCGCGCATGAATTGAAGTGTTTATGTGCATGTGATGTTGTTGAACTTTTGTGTGCGCGAACGACGAAACGTGATTTTGTGATTTTATATTTGGACGTTTTAAGCGTTCGGCTTTGCGCGCACAAATACGCATTTTGCAGATGTAAGTTGAGGGTTGGTTGTGCGTTAGGTTCGCGGAGTTGTCGTTAGTTGCAGAAATGCAAAAACAGCTAAAAACAAAGGGTTTGGGGCGGGTTTAGTGAAGTTTCGTTGCGTTTTGAGCAGTTTTGGTTGGGCTTTGAGGAAGTTATTTTGCTTTTGTGCGCGCATATCGCGATTTTTGAGTTTGATATTTGAACAAAACATGCGCGCTTGGCTTGAGGTGGTTATTTTGGCGGAGATGAATTTTGAGGTGGGGAGGTGATGAGGTATGTGTACGGCGAGCGTGGCTCGCCGGCTATTTGGGAATTTGAATGTTGGGTGATTAGATTTTGATGATGGGAAATTTTGGAGTGGTTTGCTAAATTGTGATGGTGGAGATTCTGTTGGGTGTCATGATTCAAAGGGCAAAACATGTTTGAGAAAATTCTGAGATTGTTCGGCGGCGGATCAAAGGAAGAAACTGCGAAGAAGAATGAACTGGTTGGTAATGATGGTGAGAAAAAAGATGGTGGTGAGGTTGTGGTGAAAGAAGCGGTGGTGCGAGATGAGTTGCCAAAGTTTAAATATCACCCGGACCCGATTGCGACGGGATCGATTGAGGCCTCGGAAGATAAGTGTGCTTGTTGTGGGATGCGGCGTGGTTATCTATGTGTGGTGGGTTATTTTGGACAAGGCGATGAAGAGTTTATGTGTCCGTGGTGTATCTCAGATGGGACGGCAAGGCGGAAGCTGCATAACAATTTATTTGATGAATGGACGTTACAGAAGGCGGGGATATCAAAAGAGATTATTGATGAGGTTCATCAACGGACGGTGCCTTATGAATCGTGGCAGACGCCGGAATGGCAGGCGTGTTGTGGGGATGCGTGTGAGTATCACGGAACGCCTGAGCGGGAGGATTTAGAGAAGTTGAGTTTTGAAGAAGGGCAGGAATTGTATTATGACTGCTTTGAAGATGAGGCGGATTGGAGGGAGCATGTTGCGGAGTTTGATAAAGAGACGATGCATGGTGGTGTGTACAAGTTTGTATGCAAGCATTGTGGGAAGGTGTTGATGTATTACGATTGTGATTGATAGAAGTGGCAGGTGTGCTGTGGTGATGCTTGTGAGTATTTGGGGTTTGCTGAGAAAGAGGACTTAAAGGGGCTGGCTCGGGGGGGAGGCGAGGGCGATGTCGAAGCAGTACGGGTTCAGTGATGAGTGGTTTGGTTGGTGGCGGTTTGTGAGGCGATATGAAAAGGGCGGGCATATTCTTGTGTACAAGTTCCGTTGCAAAAAATGTGGTGAGATTTTGATGTACATGGACTGGACATAAGGGGGAATGGGGGTTGGGGATAATATAAGAAAAATTGATAATGAGCCGATTTTGGGGGGTGGGGGTTGGGTGATCGTTAAGCACTGATGGCTGGGGAGGTGGGTTGTGGTGAAAAGTTGAATTAGAGACAGTGAGGTACGATTTTCAGGGGTGATAACGCTGAAAATTGAGTGAGGGGGGAGAGTGGTTGTATTAGGAAAATTAATGGTATGGCGGGTAGGATTGAGTGGATTCGGTTTTGATCGAAAGGGGATTGGGTGTTACTCTTTGGCGGTTATGCTGCTCAAGGGTGGCAGTGTGCAGAGTAAAAATGGGCCTCGACTGGCGACTATATAGATAGGTCGGAGTTGGGGCATAGAATTGGCGGCGGAGGCTGCTAGTTAAGGAAACCATCATGTTTAAGTCAATCGAAATGGCTCCAGCGGACCCGATCTTGGGTTTATCCGAAGCTTTTAAAGCAGATGCGAATGCTGAGAAGATCAATCTTGGTGTTGGTGTATATAAGGATGCAGCGGGTGGGACGCCGGTGCTTAAGTGCATCAAGGTCGCGGAAGCGAAATTGGTTGATACGGAAAGTACAAAGGGGTACTTGCCGATTGATGGTAATCCTGTTTATGGGCAGAAGGTTCGTGAGCTTTTGTTTGGCGCGGACAGCGAGGTGGTGAAGGAAGGTCGTGCTGCGACAAGTCATACACCTGGTGGTACTGGTGCGTTGCGTGTTGCGGGTGAGTTCATCAAGAACGTACTTGGTGTGAACACACTTTGGTTGAGCGATCCAAGTTGGGCGAATCATGCTGCAGTGTTTGGTGCTGTGGGTTTGGAAGTGAAGAAGTATCCTTACTTTGATAAAGCTTCAAATGGTTTGAACTTTGATGGCATGATTGAGGCGCTTAAGGGTGTTGGTGAAGGTGAAGTTGTATTGCTTCACGGTTGTTGTCATAACCCGACGGGTGTTGATCCGAGTGTTGAGCAATGGGAAAAGATTGCTGAGGTCTTGGCAGAGAAGAAGGCGTTGCCTTTGGTTGACTTTGCGTATCAGGGCTTTGGTGTTGGTCTTGAAGAAGATGCTGCGGGCTTGCGTGCAGTTGTTGCTAAGAACAAAGAACTTTTGGTTTGCTCAAGCTTCAGTAAGAACTTTGGTTTGTATAACGAACGTGTAGGCGCGTTTACGATTGTGGCTGAGGACACTGAGGCTGTGAAGAAGGCACAGAGTCAGATTAAGGTTTTGATTCGCCGCATATATTCGAACCCACCTGCACATGGTGGTGCTGCTGTTGCGAATGTTTTGGCTGATGCAGATCTGACTGAACAGTGGTATGGTGAGCTTGCAGAGATGCGTGAGCGTATTGCAGAGATGCGTAAGCTGTTTGTTGCTGAGTTGGATAAACGAGGCGTGAAGCTGAGTGAAGCTGGCAACCAGTTTATTGTTGATCAGTGCGGCATGTTCAGTTTCTCTGGTCTGACCAAGGAGCAGGTTGAAGTGCTTAAGAAAGAGCACTCGATTTACATTGTTGGTTCTGGTCGTATCAATGTTGCTGGTATTAGTGAGAAGAATGTTGGCAAGTTGTGTGATGCGATTGCTTCGGTGACTGGCGCGGCTGTCTAAGACGCAATTGAATAAATGAATATTAAAAGCTCGGCTGAGAGGTCGGGCTTTTTTTTGTGGTTATGTTGTGGGAGTGTTTATAATGCGGAGCAATTAATGAGGTTTTGCTTTCGAGGTTAAATGATGAAGGTATTGGAATATTTAGTTTGTGCGTTGTTGTTGGTGCCGGTGTTGGGTGGGTGTGTGTCGATGCCTGCAGAGCGTGAGAGTGTGCTGAGTGATGAGGGAGGAGAGCGGGTGACGGTGGTGGTGGTTGGGACGATACATGGTGGGCATAATGCGAATCGGAATTATTCGGCAGAGCGGTTGCGTGAGATTTTGGTAGCGATCGAGCCTGAGTTAATCTTAATGGAATTACCTCGCACGAAGGATTGGGAGACGAAGCTGAGTGTTGCGAGGGTGTGGCCTTATATAGCGAGGAAGGCTGCTCCAAATGCGCTAGATGGTTGGTCCGCGTTTGCTGCGGCAAAAGATTTAGGTGTGGCTGTGTTGCCATATGACTGGGATGAATTGGAGGTGGTATTAGCGGAGCAAAATTATTCTGCGCGTGAAGATGCGGCATGTAATGCAGGAGAACGTTGGGCGAACGGCCAGATTAAAGAATATGGCGAGGAAGCTGATGCTGCAGCGAGGCTGTATGTCAATTATGTAGGTGGTGGTGGGCATGGGGTTGAAGTGAATGAAACGGGATCTGCGAAGTATTTTAATTCTGCGTGTCATGATCAGTATAAGCAGGTACGTCATTTGTTGCAGTATGACTTATTGCCGCGTGCGATGGAAAGAGAAAAGGAATGGGTGCATGCAGCGAGTGAATTGAAGTGGTTAGGGCAGGTTTGGGAAAAGCGAACTGATGAGATGGTTGAAAATATCAAAGATTATGTAGAGATGTATGATGTAGAACGGGTTGTGGTCGTTGTGGGTGCAACGCATCGGTATAACTTGATACCTGCAATCGATGCGTTGGATGGGGTTGAGGTGAAGGAGTATTGGGAGTTGATTGGGAATGAATATGAATGATTAAAAAAGCTCGACGGGAAGTCGAGCTTTTTTTTGTTATTGGTTGGGTTATTGTGCTGTTTTGATGAGTTCGTCGACTTTTGTCCAGCTGAAGAAGTCGAGGCGGGTGAGGTTGTATTTGTCGTAATCGCGTTCTGTGGAGAGGATGTCGGGGCGGGCGGTGGTGAAGGTGAAGCCACATTCACGGGCGATTTGTTCGGCGGTGTCGTTGACGACACCATTGGGGTAGGCGAAGAGATAGGGTCTGGTGCCTACGTATTGGTAGATGAGGTCGTTGAGTTTGGTGAAGTCTGCGCGGAGGCGGGTTTTGTAGTCTTCGAGTGATTCGCCTTCGAGTTGGCCGACGCCTGAGCCATCGATTTTGTGGAGGTCGTAGGAATGGTTTTGGATGGAGATGAGACCTGAGTCAGCCATTTCGCGAGCTTGTGGCCATGAGAAGTGTGGAGTGATGTTTTCGGTGACACCGACGCTGACACCGATGATGCAGATGGCGACTTTGGCGTTGTATTTTTTGATGATTGGGAAGGCGAGTGTGTAGTTGGAGAGGTAGCCGTCGTCGAAGCGGATGGCGTATGGTTTTTCGGGGAGGGGGGCGCCTTTGTCGAAGTGGTCCATGATTTGTTTGTGTGTGACGTTGTTGTAGCCTTGGGTTTTGAGGTACTGGAGGTCGGCTTCGAATTTATGGATGTCACGAGTTACGGCAGAGGCTTTGATGTTTTCGTTTTCTTTGAAGTGGTGGTAGGTGAACTCGAGGATTTGTGGTTTTTCTTCTGTGGTGGTTGAAGGTAATGGGGGTTGTGTTGTTGACATGGATGACGGTCGTTGTGCGCATGCGGTGAGAAGGAGTGTGGTGAGGAGTAAAAAAAGCATATTAAAAGGTTGGTGGTGCTTGGGCATTTCCTGGTTCCCATTTGTGTTTGTGTGTGTCGAAGTCATACAGGTGGAAAATATTGTTGTTTATTTGAGTAGGTCGCTGAGTTTTGAGTTGCTGAAGATTGAGTAGCGTTTTAGGTTGTATTTTTGGTTTGAGGTTTGTTGTGGGATGGTTTCGAGGCGGGCGGTGGTGAAGGTGTAGCCAGAGTCTTCGGCGACTTGTTGGGCGGCTGGGTTGCAGACGCGGTTTGGGAATGCGAGTAGGTATGGTTTGTAGCCTAGGTTTTGCTCGATGAGTGTGTTGACTTTGGTGAAGTCGTTTTTGAGTCTTGTTTTGTAGTCGGCGAGTGATTCGTTTTCGAGTCGGGTGACGCCGAGGGGGTCGGCTTTGTGGAGGTCGTAGGTGTGGGACTGGATGGAGATGAGACCTGAGTCGATCATCTCGCGAGCTTGGGCCCATGTGAAACGTGGGATGACGTTTTTGGATTTGCCGACGTGTACGCCGATGACGCAGATGGTTGCTTTGGCGTTGTATTGCTGCATGACGGGGAAGGCGAGGGTGTAGTTGGAGAGGTAGCCGTCGTCGAAACGCATGACGTATGGTTTGGGTGGGAGAGGTGAGTTATTGTCGTAGTGATTCATGACGTCTTGGTATGAGACGGCGGTGTAGCCTTGCTGGTGAAGGTACTGCATGTCGATTTTGAAGTTGGCGATGGTGCGCGTTGCGCCGGAGACGACGCCTGCTTCGGTTTCGCAAAAGTGGTGGTAGACGAGGAGCGGGATTGGGTCCTGATGCTTGGGCGCGTAGGTGGTGGGCTTTTTGACTTGTGGTGAGGGGGAGGCGGATTGCGTGGTTTGGCAGCCAAGGAGGAGGGGTAAGGTTATTGATAGCAGTAGAATACAAATATATGACGGGTGTTTTAGCATGACTTTAGAATCCTCATGGAACTATATAAGTCTTTATGATACAAAATTAGTTGAGGATGGGTAGATGAAATGTTTGGCGAAGGCGGGAGAGGAGGGGGGATGTGGCTTTTGTGTTTAAGCGGGATTTGGGGTTGGTGATATAATGACGGGTTGAATGGGTTTATGTGGCCCTTGATTTATGACTTTTACTCTTTGGAGACCGGCTCGTGAAGCACGAGAATATTTCAGGTTTGCTCAAGGATATGGAGGCGCGAATTTTAACGACTCGCGACTCTCTTTAACTACGATACACAAAGTGAACGCTTGAAAGAGTGTGAAGAAGCGATGGGGGCGATGGACTTCTGGGATAACCAGGAGAAGGCGAATGAGATCGTCATGACGCTGAAGGGGATTAAGGCGAAGTTGGGGCCTTTTGATGCGATTGCTCAGAAGGTTGAGGATGCGGTGGTGTTGTGGGACATGGCGGAAGAGATGGACGATCAGGATAGCCGGGAGGAAGTGGATGAGATGATCGACGAGTTGCATGCGGATCTGGAGAGTCTGGATACGATGTTGCTGCTGTCAGGTAAATATGATGATAGAAATTGTTATCTGTCGTTGTACTCGCGCGAAGGTGGTACTGAGGCGCAGGACTGGACAGAAATGATGATGCGTATGTACTTGTACTACTTCGAGAAGATGGGTTGGGATGTTACGGAAGTGAATAAGACGCCGGGCGAAGAGGCGGGGTTGAAGGATGTGACGTTGTATGTGAAGGGTGGGATGGCGTATGGATATTTGAGTGCTGAGAGAGGGACGCACAGGTTGGCGCGTGTGAGTCCGTTTAATGCACAGGGTAAGCGTCAGACGAGTTTTGCTGCGGTGGATGTGATTCCGGAGTTTCCAGATACGGGCGGGTTGGAGATACCGGATGGTGAGTTGGAGATCACGCCGTTTGCGCGATCGAGTGGTCCGGGCGGGCAGAACGTGAATAAACTATCGACCGCGATTCGGTTGGTGCATAAGCCGACGAATATCATGATTGTGTGTTCGGCTGAGCGTAAGCTTGAGCAGAATAAGAAGCGTGCGATGTCGATCTTGAAAGGTAAGCTTGAATTGCTTGAGGAAGAGAAGCGTCAGGCTGAGCTGAATAGTGCGACTGGTGGTAAGTTGGAAATGGGTTGGGGATCGCAGATCCGCAGCTATGTTTTCTACGATAACCGTGTGAAGGATCATCGGACGAACTATGAGCAACCTAACCCGCAGAATGTGATGGATGGGGATCTGCAAGGGTTCATTGATGCTGAGTTACAGCGTCGTGCGAAGGCTGCGGGGGGAAGTTAAGGAAGTGCTAGTGCTAGAGGTTAGTGCTAGTCGCAAGCGAAGGTTGGTAACTTAATAGTGATTATGAAGCTCGGCTGTATGGCTGAGCTTTTTTTGTGGGTGTGTGAGGTGGGGAGGGGTTGTTGTTGAGTTGTTTCACAATAGCGTATCGTTGGTATTAAATGAGACGTGGAGGGATGAGGGGGTGGGCACGGCGAGCGTGGCTCGCCGGCTATGGGGGTGTTGTTTCACTTGAGCATATCGCTGGATGGAAGTTTGTGAGTTGTGGGTGTGCTGATTTGGGGTTGGGGTGTTTTGTGAATCGTGTGGTTGTGAGAGAGGGGTAAGATCGGCGACCTGTCAGGTCGCGGCTACTTGAGATGTAGGAAGTGGGGGATGATGTGGAGGGGGTCGAAAATTTGGGTTGGAGGCGCAGGTCCAGATAATTTCAGGGTTTGTGGTTTTTTGTTAAAGGAATTATTGGCCCTTTGTCGATATGTAAAACGTCAAACAGTCCAGTTGCGCGATGGTTATGGTGTAGATGGCGTTTGAAAGGAGGGAGAGGATAATGCGTTTTACGAAATAGCTTCCTTGTTGACCAGAAGGTCGTTTCGTGGGAAGCAGGTCGATTCATCGGACTGCTGGCGAAAAAGGGAAGTATTGCTGGGGCGGATTCACGTAAAATGCAGCAGTCAGCGATGGATTGCTGGCTTTGATGGTGAGCTGAAAAGGCTTGTCTGAACAGAATGGATTCTGAATTATTGAGGTACTCAGTATGAGTGTAGTCGCAAGAGTCAAGCTCCCGCCTAAACGGTATAAGATCGGGGAGCTTGTTGCGTTTACGGGGTTGACGCGTCAGACGATTCATAACTATACGCGTTGGGGGTTGATTGATGAGGTGGCGTGGACGGATGGTGGTCATCGTTTGTATGACGAGGGTGTGTTTGAGAAGTTGGCACGGATTGTGGAGTTGAGGGAGATGCATGGGGTGGATGAGATGCGTGGCATATTGGCTGCTGAGTTTGGCAGTGTTGAGAGTTGTGAATCCGGACAGTTTGAAGGGTAGTGCCTGTGGTCGAAGGACAGGAACAATCTGACGCATTGCCGGAAGAGGTGATGGAAGACGTGAAGCCGGCGAGATCGGTGATCTTTGACGAATTACATTGGTCGCAGGTTTGGCATGTGCCGTTGTTGTTGCTGGGGATAGGGTTGTTCTGCTTGGCGTTGTATACGCTACGTACAGAAAAGCCTGATCATGATTTTGATGGGAAGTTGGCTGAAGTAGCGGCTTACCTTGATGTCAATAATCTTGAAGATGCGAAAAAGGAACTGGATGAGCTTGAGCCTGTGCTGAAGATGGAAGAGCAGGGCGGGACGATTGAGCAGCAGGGCCAGTTTTATTTGTTGCGTGCGGACTTGTTGTATATGACGCATGCGGATAATCGTAAGGCTGAGACAGAGCAGACGCGTGAGAATAATCGTGTTGTGCTGAAGTATTACGATGAGGCGGTTGAACGTGGTGTGAAGTTGGAGGCTGGTTCGATTCAGCGTAAAGCGGAGACGCTGTTGGCGCTTGGTAAGTTGGATCGGGTGAATGAAGAATTAAAGGCGTTAGATCATGTTGATCCGAAGACGCGCCGTCAAGTCTTTAAGAAGCTGGTTGAGTATCAGTTTGCACGAAGGTTTAAAGGTAATACGGATGATCTTATTAAGCTGATTACTGATTACAGTGAGACGCTTGGTGATTTGGAGCCTCGTGAAAAGTTAGCTGAGAAGGTTTGGGTTGTTGGGCTGAATGCACAGTTGATGTTGGAAGCGGAAGATGGGGCAGGGGCAGCGGATTATCTAACGATGCAGATTATGCGTTTGCGCGGGCAGACGGATGTATCGAAGTTGTGGGACCTTCGCGTAAAGTTGGCGAAGGCTTGTCAGATGATGGGCGAATTGGATCGTGCTAGAGGTTTGTATCGAGAAGTACAGGCTCAGATTAAGACGGACGATCCGTTGAATGCTGAAATCTTGACGGGATTGGGATCGATATTGCTGATGGCTGGGGATAGTCAGTCGGTAGAAGAAGCGCGTGCGAACTTTACAGCAGTGACGATGCAGTTTCCTGATACATCGAGTGATGCGTATTTGCAGGCGATGATTGGTTTGGCTGACTGTGAGGCGAGGTTGGGTGAGTATCCAGCGAGCATGGATCACTTCAGGCAAGCGGTTGCGATATTGACGAATGAGAAACGGGTTTATGGGGATCGTCGTAAGGATGAGTTGAAGGAGATTATTCAGGCGCATATCCGTTATGCGATGGAGCGTAGTGAATATGAACAGGGGTTGGAGTATTTGCAGGTGTTGTCGCCGCTGTATGGGAAGGAATTGCCTGCGGACTTGATTTTGTCGTTTGCGCTTACGCATGAAAAGATCGCAGAAGTTGCAGCGAAGTATGCGAGTAAGATTGATCCTAAATTGACGAATGATTACACGCCTGAACGATTGAAGGCGTGGCGTCATCGTAATCAGCAGAGTGTAATACATTATGGCAAGTCGGCAGAGCGGTATCTTGAGCATGCTCGGGCTGTGACGATTTCGAGTAATGAGTTGCATGGTGAGAGTTTGTGGGCGGCTGCTGCGAATTATGATAAAGCGAATGACTGGCAGAAGTCAGTTGATGTGTATGCTGAGTTTATTGATACGCGTGAGAGTGATTCGAGAAGATGGCGGGGAATGGTGAATCATGGTAAAGCGTTGTTTGCGTTGTCTCAGTATGATGCTGCGGCAGAAGATTTTCGTGGTGTGATTCAGGATCATCCTCGAACGCTTGAAGCGTATGAATCGCGTGTGATGTTGGCGCGTACATTTGAAAAGATGGGTGAGGTGAATAAGGCGTTGCGTGGGTTGGAGCAGGTGATTGAAGACGACCCGGTAATTACACCTGACAGTAAACAGTATCGTGAAGCACTGATTGAATTGGGACGGTTGTATTATCAGCAGATCGCGAAGGATGTTGAGCAATCAGAGAATGCGATCGAGGTGTTGACGAAGGCTGTTGAGCGTTATGGTGATCAGTCGGAAGGTGCGAAGCTGAGGTATTGGTTGGCGGACGCGTATCGGCAATCAGTTGAGGCGATCAATCTTGAATTGGATCGTCAGTTATCACATAAGCGTCAGTTAGAGCTTAGTAGTGAGCGTAATTCTCGGTTGCAGAAGGCGCAGAGTTATTTCCAGAGTGCGAAGCGTGAGTTTGAGATGCGTAAGTATGATGCCTTGACGCCTTTGGAAAAGATGTACTTGAGAAACAGCTATTTTTATAGAGCCGATTGTGCATTTGATCAGCAGCATTATGAGCAGGCGATTGGTTTGTACGATGAGGCTGCGAGGAAGTGGGAGAAAGATCCTGCTTCGATGGTGGCGCTTGTGCAGATTGTGAATGCTTATTGCGAGTTGGGTCAGTTTAGAGAAGCGAAGATCGCGCATGACAATGCGTTATTGCAGTTGCAGCGTATACCGGATGATGCTTTTAAAAGGCCGGGGCTGCCGATGGATCGCGAGCACTGGGAAAACTGGTTGCGTTGGGATAGTGAACTACGTTTGCTTGAAGAGTCGGCGGGGATGGCTGGTGTTGTGAATAATAAGGGGAGTTGATGGAGAGGGAGTGAGTTAGGGTAAGGGAAGGGGTTGATTGGTCGTGTGTACGGCTAATCAAGAGATAGAAGACGATCGATGAATGGGTCGTGCCTTGCAGGGGAGCTGCAAGAGAAAGGGTCAGGATGACCATAGGTAAGAAGACAATTGTAAATACGAGGTTGGCGTATGACGTTGCGGCGGTGGTAAAGTTGCTGACGAGGCAGCGTGATTTGTACAAGCGGTTGAGTGAGTTTAGTGCTCAGCAAGCGGCGTGTGTTGAAAGTGGTGAGACTGAAGAGTTATTGAAGGTGTTATCGCAGCGTCAGTATCTGGTGGATGCTTTGACTAAGCTTAATACGGAGCTTCAGCCTTACAGAGCGAGATGGGATGAGATTTCGGGTGCGATGAATGGTGCTGTGAAGTTGCAAGTTAATGGGTTGGTTGATG
This sequence comes from Planctomycetota bacterium, assembly GCA_016350165.1. Classification (GTDB taxonomy): domain Bacteria; phylum Planctomycetota; class Phycisphaerae; order Phycisphaerales; family Phycisphaeraceae; genus Poriferisphaera. Next base: position 4,289,850 of record CP066225.1, read on the forward strand.
AGGTTGAGCGGCTACTGAGTGAAATGTTGAAACGCGATGATGAAACTCAGAAAAAGCTTGAATTGGCGAAGGCAGAGGTTGGCAAGAAGATACATCAGACGAAGAAGGTTGGGCAGGTCGCGAATGCGTATCGTGGTGCAGCGATGAATGCATATGCTGCTGGTGGTGGTGTTTCACGTTATACGGATAATCGAGGCTAATCGAGGGATAGACAAAACGTATGTCGGAAGTTGTTGAACAAGTTGAAGCAATTGGTGAAGAAACGCAGGAAGATCCTCGGTTGAAGGATCTTGCGCAGATTATCAATGCGTATAATGATGTCACTGATAAGTTGCAGCAGAGTCATGAGAAGCTGAAGGGGGAAGTGCTTCGACTGCGTGAGGAGCTTGCGAGTACGAATGCACAGTTGCAGAGATCGAAGCGGCTGAGTGCTTTAGGTGAGATGGCAGCGGGGATCGCGCACGAGATCAGGAATCCACTTGCTGCGATACAGTTGTATGCGTCGATGGTTGAAGAAGATTTGGGTGGTGTTGATGGTGAGGTGTCTAACCGTGAGTTAGCTGTAGATAACACGCGGAAAATTGCAAGTGCGGTGAGAGGGTTGAATGGGATTGTAAATGATGTACTCAGTTTTGCGAGAGAAATTGAGCTTGAGCGTCAAGATGTTTATGTGGTTGATTTGTTTGATAAGGTGATTGAATCGCATTTGCCCGGGATTGAACAGGCGGGGGTTGTGGTTGAACGAGATGATTTTGAGTGGGCAGATGTGATGCTGCGTGTTGATGAGGGGATGATAGGGCAGGCGATTTTGAATCTAGTGCGTAATGCAGTGGATGCAATGAGTGAGGTTGAAGGTGAGCGGGTGCTGCGAACAAATGTAGAGCTTCGTGATGATGAAAAGCTGGTGGTGCTGTCGGTGAGGGATAGTGGTAGTGGGATTGATGAGGATGATGTGGATCGTATTTTTAATCCGTTTTTTACAACGCGAAATGCTGGGACAGGTTTGGGGCTAGCGATTGTGCACCGGATTGTTGATGCGCATGGTGGTGGGATTGTGGTGAGGAATGATGGTGGGGCGGTGTTTGAGTTGAACTTGCCTATGGGTGAATGCATGCCCTCGGATGCTTCAGTAGAAGTGATTGAGGGTGTTTTTGAAGATTGTGAAAAGTCGCAGGCGGAGTCTTGCGGAATGAATATCCAGGATGGAGTTAGGGATGAGCAATAAAATCCTCGTCGTCGATGATAAACAAATGATGCGCGACAGTGTTGGTGCGACGTTACAGCGTGGTGGCTTTGTTGTCGTTGCAGCTAGTAATGGCAAGGTTGCGTTGGATATGGTGGCGAAGCATCGTCCGGCGGCAGTGATTACTGACTTGAAGATGCCTGAGATGGATGGTTTGGAGTTGTTGAAGCAATTGAAGCAGGCAGATGATCAGTTGCCTGTGGTTTTGATGACTGCGTATGGGAAGATCAATGATGCGGTGACGGCGATGAAGGAAGGGGCTTTTGATTTTATTCAGAAGCCGTTCGAGGGTGATCAGCTATTGGTGGTGATGAAGCGTGCGGTGAAGCATCGTCAATTGGTGCAGGAAAACACGACGTTGAAGACAGTGTCGAAGATGATGGATAATTCGCCGACGATGATCGGGACAAGTCCGGGGATGAGGCGAGTGGCGCAGCAGATTCATCAGATGGCGAATTCTTCGGGGACGGTTTTGATTTGTGGCGAGAGTGGTACGGGTAAGGAAGTCATCGCACGGACGTTGCATGCACATAGTGCGAGGCGTAACCGTTTGATGTTGTGTTTGAATTGTGCTGCGTTGTCGAGCAGTTTGCTAGAATCGGAATTGTTTGGGCATGAGAGAGGTGCGTTTACTGGTGCGGATCAGTTGAGGAAGGGGCGGTTTGAGCTGTCGGATAATGGTACGCTATTGCTGGATGAGATTAGTGAGATTAGTCCACAGTTGCAGGCCAAGTTGTTACGTGTGTTGCAGGAGGGTCAGTTTGAACGAGTGGGTTCGAGCTTGACGATGAATGTTGATGTGAGGGTGGTTGCGACGACGAACCGTGATCTGACGCAGAGCGTGATGGCGGGTGAGTTTAGGCAGGATTTGTATTATCGATTGAATGTGTTGCCGATTTATTTACCGCCGCTAAGGGAACGTGATGAAGATATACCGTTGTTGGCAGATCACTTTTTGAATCAGGTCGCGATGCGTGAAGGTCGTGAGGCGAAGAAGTTTGATGAAGAATCGATTGGATTATTGAAACAGTATGCGTGGCCGGGCAATGTGCGTGAGTTGCAGAATATTTGTGAACGCGCGAGTGTGCTGAGTCGTGGGCATGTGATTGATGCAGGATTGATTCAGCCTTGGTTGGTAGTGCCGCAGATGCCGGTGGGTGGCTTCTTTACACCTGCACCGATGAGGGCTAGTCAACAGGTGATGGGTGGTCCGACGCCGCAAGTTAATGGTGGTGGAATGGGGAATGGTTTTGGTCATGGAAATATGCAGGAGCAAGGTGTTGGATGCCAGAATGTGGGTCACGCTGGTGGTGTTGGGCAACCGCAGACACAGCCGCAGGCAATGACGAATGTGCAGCCAGTTACGGTGACGCCAATAAATGGCGGGGCGAATGGTCATGTGAATCCTGCGACGAGTAGTGCGGCGATGGGTGGATTGATGCCTGAAGTGAGATCGCTTGAAGAGATTGAGCGTGAACAGATTGTGAAAGCATTAGGGCACTTTGGTGGAAATCGTCAACAAACAGCTGAGGCGTTGGGTATTGGTGTGAGAACACTTGGTTTGAAGTTGAAGAAATGGAAAGAGCAGAAACTGGTGGCTCAAACGATTTAGTGGATGATATTGCTGATCGTGTGCAGGAATTGCGCTGGTATGAAAAAATGAATCGGCTATGAGGGAGAATGAGTAAGGTTTTTCAGTTAGGCACGGAATTTGCTCACGATACCACACGGCTTAGTTTGGCTGATATGAAAAGGAACAGGATTTGATTACGGGTTTGTTAGATACAGGTGCATTGCCCAGCCTTGAACGGTTTGTTCAGTTCACAGGCCAGCGTCATCGTGTACTGGCAGACAACATTGCGAATCTTGATACGCCTTATTACAAGCCAAAGGATTTGGATACCGGGTCGTTTCAAGCTGAGTTATCGCGAGCTATTGGTGAGCGACGTGAACAGATGAATCCATTAAGTGGCGAATTAGAGCTGGAAGAAACTGATCAGCTGCAATTTGGCCAGGATGGGATCTTGACAAAAGCTGAAGCGACGAATGAGAATATTATGTTCCATGACCGTAATAATCGTGATCTTGAGTTGATCATGAAAGATCTTGCTGAGAATACACTTGCACACAAAACCGGTGTGGAATTGTTGAAAAATCAGTTTGATATGTTGAAGACGGCGATACGTGGAACGATTGGCTAATTGTAAATTAAGGACCTGCTTGCATGAACAATGTTCATGCCTGTGAGTCTGGAAATGAATAGCGAGTAAAAAGAAGCATGTTTGGTTCATTAGATATTTCGACATCAGCATTGGTCGCGCAGCGAACACGTATGGAGACGATCGCTGCAAACTTGGCGAATGCAGATACGATTTATAATTCAAAAGGTGAATATGAGCCTTATAGACGCAGGGAAGTTGTTTTTGCACCGGGAGATACGATCAGTGGTGCAGCAGGTGGCGTGCATGTTCAGGATATTTTGCTTGATGATTCGCCGTTGCGTCCTGTGTTTGTTGGTAAGGAACATCCTGATGCTGATGAGAACGGGTATATTTACAAGCCGAATGTTGATCCAGCAGTAGAGCAGATTAATGCGTTGGAGGCTGGTCGAGCTTATGAAGCAAATATTACTGCTGCAGAGGCGACCAAGTCGATGTTACAAACAAGCTTGCGCTTGTTGGCATAATTGTTACAATGTGTGAGTACTCAAGTATGTGTCAATACTTGGGGTTAGAGCGAGTAGGACATTAAGAATGTCAGATCCATTAGGACTCATTAACAACACGCAGAATATTGGTGGGATTCAGCCTAAACAGGCGGTCCGACCACAAGCTCCAGATGCGCCGGAAGGGCCGAGCTTTAAAGACGTGTTGATGGAAAATATTGAGCAAGTGAATCGCATGCAGCAGGACGCTGAGATGGCGATCGAAGATCTTGCAAGTGGGAAACGGGATGATATGGATGCTGTTTTGATGGCGAAACAGAAAGCGGATATTGCTTTCCAGACGCTGCTTCAGGTACGCAATAAGTTGATGGATGCGTATGAAGAAGTGAAACAGATTCGTGTATAAAAAGTAGGGGGTAGGTGAGGGGAAGCTAGTGCGAAGATCTGTGTTGGAATCGTGGATCAAGCAGTAGTTTTAAGGAGATGATTTTGGGTGAAAGATTAAGCGGAGCTTAAGCAGAACAACCATCGGCATGGAGGCCGAGCGACATGGAAGTCTTAAAACGAAGTTGGGCACAGATTGCAGCGCTACTGAGCGGACTGAACCGCACGGAGAGGGCTGCTATTATTTTAGCTGCTTTGTTCTTGCTTTCGGTGTTGTTGTATCTGGTGACGTGGACGGGGCAGGCTGAATTAGCGCGGTTGACAGGGATTCCTAGGGAGAGCGTACCTACTGCAGTAGATGAACTGAAGCGGTATGGTGTCGATTACACACTCAAAAACGATATGATCTATGTGAAGCAAGCCGATTATTTCGATGCGCTTGCGACGTTAAAGCAGTCAGATTTGATGGTGGTGGATATTGATGTTGCGTTTGAAGACTATTTATTGAATCAAAGCCCTTGGTCGACGAACGAACAGGCAAAGTCTTCATTTAATATTGCATTGCAAAAAGCATTGGGCGATTCGGTTGAGCAGATGATAGGAATTGAATCTGCGACAGTTTTGATTGGTCGTCCAGCGAATGAAGGTTTTGGAGCAACGCTGACAAAGCCGACGGCATCGGTGAGTGTGAAGTTGTCAGGCCGAAACAAGAAGCTTGGTAAGGAACAGGTTGCTGCGATTGCGAATCACGTTGCAGGTGCGATTGCAAAGCTTGAGCCACAGGAAGTTTCGATTACGGATTTGACGAATGGTCGTGTATACCATGTTGGACGCGATGATGAAGTTGATCCAAGTGAAGTCTATGCACAGGTTAGACGTGAAGAGGATGATCTGCGTGATAAGATTTACGGTGTTGTAAGTCATATTCCGGGTGTTCGTGTTGAGGTTTCTATCAAGACGGACAAGATCGCGAGAAAAGAATCAAATAAATACGTATACGATAAAAACGGCTCGATTATTAAAGAAGAATCGGAAACGATGAGCCGTAAGAATGTATCGAAAAGTGGTGCTCCGGGCGTGTATTCAAATACCAGCCTTGATATTGCAGGCTCGCAAGGTGCTGGTTCAGAAGAAGAATCCGAGAAAACAAAGACCGAAAGTAGTGTACGACCTGTTACTGAGGTTACCCACCTTGAAGTAAGTGGCCCTGAGGTTCTGCAGAAATCAGCGACAGTAATGGTGCCGCGTAGTTTCTTTGCTCAGGTGTGGAAGCGAAATAATCCGGATAGTGAGAATGATCCGACTGATGCAGATCTTGAGCCAATTAAGTCGCAGCGTTGTGCAGCAATTGAACAGAACGTTATACCCCTGTTGAATGATAATAACGCAACGGTTCGCGTCGATTGGATGGATGACTCAGTCGCACTAGCAGCTGCTTCACAAACAGCGGGTATGGGCACGGTTGTTGATACAGTTGCTGGGCTAGGTTTAACGAAACATGTTGGCAGTATTGCGTTGGGTGTTCTTGCAGTTGGTTTGATGCTGTGGATGGTGAGAAGTGCGACGAAACCAGAGAAGCTACCGACGGTGGAAGAGCTTGCTGGTATCCCACCTGAATTGCCATCGGAAGAAGAGTTTGTTGGTGAGGTTGATGAACAAGAAGCAACGATGGCTGGTTATGAGCTGGATGAAAGTGAATTGCAGTCACGTCGTATAGCAGAGCAAATTAGCGAATTGATCAAATCTAACCCTGAGGAAGCAGGCAATATATTCGGCAGATGGGTTCAAACAGATGATTAGACCCGTTGTTAGAATGTGAATGAAAATAATTGTACTGAGTCATATGTGAGCAGTACGAATGAGTCTGGAAAAAGAGGCGAATCAATGGCGATAGGAGCAGCAGTAACAGAATCAGTGAAAGATATGCCGGGCATCCGCAAGGCAGCGATTTTGTTACTTGCGCTTGATCAGGAAGCTTCGACGCGCATTTTAATGGCGATGCCTGCAAAAGCTGTTGAAACAGTAACACGAGAGTTAGCAAGTTTGGGTGAAATTCCAAAAGAAACTCGTGATGCAGTTTTGACTCAATTTTATGATTTGGCAGTCGCGCAGTCATGGGCCAGTGAAGGTGGATTGGATTATGCACGTGCGTTGCTGATGAAGTCGCTTGATCCAAAGGAAGCTGAGCGGATTATTCAGCAGATCAGCCAGCAAGTGAGAAAGACGCCGTTCTCGTTTTTGCAAAAAGCTGAAGCTGGCAACTTACTCACGTTTATCCAAGATGAACATCCACAGACTATTGCACTGATCGTTTCGCACTTATCGTTTCATAAAGCTTCAGAAATTTTGGCAGGTCTTCCAACACCGAAGCAGATTGAAGTAGTGAAGCGTGTTGCAAACATGGAACAAACCAACCCTGAAGTGATTAACGAAGTGGAAAAAGGTTTGGAATCACGTCTTGCAAATATGCTCAATCAATCGTTCGAAAAGATTGGTGGCGTAGAAACTGTTGCAGAGATGTTGAACTTGGTCGATCGCACGACAGAAAAATCGATCATGGAAGGTTTGGAAGCAGAGGATCCGGATCTGGTCGAAGAAATCCGCAGGCTTATGTTCGTCTTCGAAGATATTTTGTTGGTGGACGACAAAGGTATTCAAGCGGTTCTCAAAGAGGTGGACAACGACGAATTGGCTTTGGCTCTCAAGACTGCTTCGCAAGAGCTCAAGGACAAAATTTTTGGCAATATGTCAGAACGTGCAGCGACGCTTATTGGCGAAGACATGGAATTCATGGGGCCAGTTCGTGTCAGCGATGTGGAAGCAGCACAACAACGTATCGTGGATATCGTGCGGCGGCTTGAAGATGCTGGCGAAATCATTGTCAGTGGACGTGGCGGCGACTCGGATGTTGTGGTTTAACATGAATACATAACTGACGCATTGATGCTCAATATGGCATGATGCTCAGATATAAACATTGATTAGATATTAATCAAATACAGGTAATTCAAATGGGTGTCCTGAAAAACGAATCTGCTCTTTCTGCTTTAAAACAGGCTGTTGTGTTGGACCTGAGCGATATCAACAAGCAGGCTGCAAAATTGCGTATGCGCGCAGAGGCAAAAGCGGCAGAGATCATCGCGAAGGCAGAAGCTGATGCGAGGCAGTTAGTTCAGGATGCAAAAAGTGCGTTTGAACGTGGGCAACAAGAGGGGTTTGATGAAGGGCATGCTCGCGGCTTACAGGGTGGAATGAAACAAGGGTATGATCAGGGGTTAAAGCAGGGGTATGACGAAGCGTTTCAGCAGCAGTTTGATTCACTGCAGCAGATCCAGACGGCTTGGTCGGATGTCATTCAGCAATGGGAAGGTTACCGCACGCGAATGGAAGTTGAATCCAGCGAAGCGGTCACTGAATTTGCATTGAAGTTGGCAGAGCGACTCGTGCATCGTGTGATTGAAGTTGATCATACGGTCATCGTAGATCAAGTTGCGAATGCGTTGTCGTATATTTTGAGACCTATGGATGTGTCGATACAGATCAATTCGGATGATAGGCCCATGTTAGATGAGGCATTGCCGGAGTTGATGAATGAGTTCCGTCACCTTAAGCATATTGAATTGATTGAGAATAAAGATATAACACGAGGTGGGTGTATTGTGGTATATGGTCGTGGTGAGATTGATGGGCAAATCGAGACGCAACTTGAGCGAGTGATCGATATGATTTTGCCTGAAGATCCGATTGGTGAATTTGATAATTCAGGTGTGGTCGGGGAAGTTGATGCGGTCGAAGCAGCAATGGGTGAGGGAATGATTGATGACGCTGGAGTTGAGCCGGTTGATATGAGTGATGCGGTGTTGTTGAATGAGCATATGGTTAGTCCACCAGTTGAGGGCGAAGATATGGTGGCTGATGAAATGGTTGGTGAGTTGGATCAAGGCGAGTTGCCATTGGAATGATGTGGCAATGATTGCGTAATGTGATTCCCATAAAAGAAGAATCTTGAAATTTTTACGTCAAAAGGATGGCGTGAAGGTTTTTGGCGCGCTTTTTGCTAGAGGTACTGCGTATGACGGTTTTATCACAGCAAATCGAGATGTTAGATGCATCTGCCCCGCTAGAATTGCGCGGTACGGTAGTAGAAGTGCGCGGTCTTGCGCTTCAAGTTGCTGATTTGCCAGTTCCGATTGGCTCGATGGTGCGAATCACTTCTAGAAGTGCACGCCAATCGTCTGTGGTATTAGAAGGTGAAGTTGTTGGTTTTGATGAAGATATGACGATTGTGATGCCGTTTGGTGAACTGTCGGGTGTGAAGCGTGGCGATCGGGTGATTGCAACACAATTTGCTCAGTATGTGCGAGTTGGTGAATCTTTATTGGGTCGTGTTCTGGATGGCTTGGGTAGGCCGATCGATAATTTGGGGCCAGTTGGTGAGACGGTCGCGAGGCCTTTGAATCCAAAGCCTGTTGAGCCATTGGATCGCCCACGGATTAGCGATCCGCTTGCGACGGGTGTGCGTGCAGTTGATACGATGATGTCGGTTGGACGTGGACAGCGTGTTGGTGTTTTTGCTGGTCCAGGCATGGGTAAGTCGACATTGTTGGGGATGATGGCGAAGCATACAGCTGCTGATGTAAGTGTAATTGCATTGGTAGGTGAACGTGGTCGCGAAGTTAAAGACTTTGTTGAAGGGATTCTTGGTCCCGAAGGTTTGGCGAGGTCTGTTGTTGTGGTTGCGACGAGTGATGAGCCAGCATTGGTTCGTATTCGTTCTGCAATGGTCGCAACTTCAATTGCTGAATTTTTCCGTGATCTTGGGTTGGACGTCTTGATGATTATGGATTCAGTAACACGCTTTTGTCAGGCTCAACGTCAGGTTGGCTTGGCTGCTGGCGAACCTCCGACAACAAAAGGTTTCCCGCCAAGTGTGTTTGCTATGTTGCCACGACTTCTTGAAAGATCAGGACGTACGAACGCTGGATCGATCACAGGCTTGTATTCCATCTTGGTTGAAGGTGAGGATATGACTGAGCCTATCGCTGATGCGTGTCGTGGTATTTTGGATGGCCATATTCAGTTGACGCGTAAGTTAGCAGAGCAGGGGCATTATCCTGCGATTGACGTATTGGGTTCAGTTAGTCGTGTGATGGATGATGTAACGCAACTTGATCATCAACAATCTAGAAAAGAAGTGATCAGATTGTTGTCTTCGTATTCGCAGGTAGAGGATCTGCTGAATATTGGAGCATATACACCTGGGTCAAATCCAGATTTTGATTTGGCGATTGCATGTAAGCCTGCGATTGATCGTGTGCTTCAGCAAACGCGTGCTTTTGATCCGGAACAGAGGAATTTTGAAAGAACACGTGCGATGTTGCTAGCGTTAAATGCCAATATTGATCAGGCAAAGCAGCAACTTTCACGTCAACAAGTTGGTATGCAGACAAATATGCAAATGCCTTCTTAGTGAGGATGTCTCAGGGGTGAGAGCCTGAGTTTGTTCGAAAGAGTATGTGCTTGGAGGATCCGAGCGCAGGATAAAAAGAGGATGAGGGCTATGCCCGGATTTGAGTTTAAACTTGATGCATTGTTGAAGCATCGTTGCACTGAAGAAGAAAAGTGTCAACGAGATTTGTCACGTCTGCTTAGATCTAAAATGATTTTTGAAGATGAACTCAGGAAAATGCAGCAAACAATCACCGAGTCTAAGCATCAGTTAGGTGATGGTCTTGTGGGCAAGATTAATATTTCCAGAGTTGCTGAATTCGCCAGCTATAGTGGGCAAACAACAATGCGTGGGCATCATTTAGTCATGAAAATGGCTGAACTCGAACAGCATATCCAGATTGCACGTCAAAAACTTCTTGAAGCGACAAAGAAACGCAAAGCACTTGAACTGCTTCGTGATAAGCAAAAAGAAGCATGGATACGTGAGCAAAATCGTCGTGAAACAGCGGAGCTGGATGAGATTGCGACACAGAAGTATGCAAGGACAATGATCGGGGGGAGTATCTAAATGAAAACGCTTCGTATTATCATTGGCTGTGTACTTGCGATCAATATGCTTGTCGTTTTGGGTGGCTTAGGTTTCCTTTATGGAACAGATCGTCTTGACCGTGACCGTTTAGATCAGACTATAGACATGTTCCGCCTTACAATCACAGAACAAGCAGATCTTGAAGCAGAACAATTGGCAACTGCAGAACAAGCTGATGCGGAGTTAGAGCAGGTTATGCGTTTGCAGCAAGCAGAAAATGGCTCAAAATCATTTTCTGACTACTTGGATGAAAGTCAGTCTGCAACCGAAATTGCCATGGCTAGATACGCTCGTCTCAATCGTGAAATCAAAGATCTCGAACGTCGTATGGCTGCAAATAAACTTGTCATTGAACAAGAAAAGAACAAACTTAAAGAAGATCGAGATGCTTTAGAAGCAGATCGTAGAAAATATGCTGAAGGTAATAAAGATGCTGACTTTGACCGCATGATCGAAATGTTTGAGCAGCTTAAACCAAAGCAATCAAAAGAAATCATGCAACGAATGTTGTCTGAAAATAAGTTGAATGATGTCGTTGATTATTTAAACGCGATGTCATCTCGTAAGTCAGCATCGATTATCAAGGAATTTAAGACACCTGAAGAGATTGTGCAGGCAAAAGCTATTCTGGAACGTATTCGCACACGTGGCCAGTTGGCAAAGAGTTCATAAAGGGTCCAGTTGATGAATATTTTGTTACAAACACTCGATACTCGTATGTCATCCAAAGCAAAGACGATAGACCGTTCATCCGATTCGCAGCAGAATAACAGCGATTCTGATTTTCAACAGTCTCTGGAAAAAGTACGTCAAGATTCAACAGCTAAAAATGATCAAACCAGTTCATCTGATACTAAAGAGATGAATACGAAGACTGATGCAGATTCAACTAAGTCAGAAGTCGCAACAGACGAAGCAAATACAGAAGAAACATCTGTGAAAACAGATGAATCTAATCAAGCTCAAGATGACACGGAAGTTGTTGTACCTGAAGACACAAATTCAGAAGAACAAATTAATAATGTAGATGCGGGCGCTTTGGTTGTGCAAATCAACATGCCAGCCGTTGAAGATCAACAAAATGCGCAGAGCGAAGGCATCGCATTAAACGCTCAAGATTTGCAGAATATCGTTAAGGGTGTTTTTGAAAATGCCGTTGGTGATGTGCAAGTCGAATCATCAACAGAGGCAGCACAGACTGCTGAATTGAATCAGCAACTTGAAGGTGAAAATGTACAAGTCACTGAAATGCAAACAGAGCAAAATGTCGATTCAGTCACAGTAAATACAGATGAAGCTGTTTTGCAAGTTGGTAACACGGATCAAAAAACACAAAAAAATAATACTGTAGCATTAAACGAAAATACCAACACGGTGGTAAGTGGAACTGAAGAGAGCATCGTAATTGAATCCAATGCGAATGACTCGGCCAACATCTCTAAAAATCATACTGATACTTCAGCAACAACTGATGATGTTGTTTTAGAAGCAAAGATTGCAAAAGGTGGCAGTCGATACGATGTTGAGCTTCAAGATGTATCTGAGAAAACGGTTGATAACAAAGCTGCAGTAGTATCAGAGAAGGTCAATGTTAATGTTGATGCTCGTGCACAGGAAGTTGCAGCCCAAGGCCAATTTCGTGTCGAAACTCAGCAAGTTGTCAATGAAAAAGCAACACAGCAAATTCAATTGCCATCCACTGGTGCTGATAGTGAACACCAGAACGTCGCACGTATTGAACGTGGCCTGCAATCTGCACTTAACCAAAATGGCGGCAATGTTACTTTACGACTTACCCCTGCTGAGATGGGTACTGTAAGAATCAACTTGCAAATCCAAGGCACTCAGGTAAACGTACAAATGCATGCTGAGAATGAATCTGCACGTTCATTGCTCAATCAGCATGTTCAGCAGCTTCGCCAATCGCTTGAGCATCAAGGTTTGAGCGTTGATCGCATCGGCGTTCAGCAAATGCAAAATACATCACAGTCGAATATGAATTCACAATCGGATATGAGTCAGTCAGATGGCCGTAGCCGTGGTGAGTACTCAGGTAATCAGCAACAAAATCAACAAAATGACTCGCAGCAAGAACGTTCTCAAAACTTTGAGGATATGTTCGGCGACGAAATCGCAGCGTAATCGTTTGTTTAAGTCTTTCATGAATCGGAGTTAATTATGGTAGACGCAGTTGGAGCATCTGGAAACCAGACGCAAAACGTCTCAGGATCGCAATCTAATCCCTATGCGGAATTAGATAGCTCTGAGTTCGTCAAGTTGATGGTTGCGGAACTGGTAAACCAGGATCCATTCGAACCAAACGACACCGCAGCGGTGATGGAGCAACTCAGCTCTCTGATGAATATTGAAAGTCAGAACAAGCTACAGGCTTCACTCGAATCAATGGTCAATCAACAATCAATCGCACAATCAAGTGGTTTGATCGGCTACGAAGTTACCGGCTTGGACGGTAACAATAAAACAGTAACTGGTGTAGTTCAATCGATTCGTGTTGTTGAAGGCGAACCTCAGTTAGTACTAACAACTGGCAAGACACTCGGCGTTGATAGAGTTACGGACATCAATATTCCGCAGCAAGAAGAGCAGGATGTTGATTATCTCTGGGATACCAACGGCGATGATGAAGTGACGTACTACGATTATGAAGAATGGTACTCACGTTGGGAAGAAAACCAAGGTAAAGATCCTGCTGTTAATGACGATGGCATGATTGAGACATGGCAGTTCAATGACGGCGATTTTGATGGTGATGGCGATATTGATATCACAGACCTGACGTTACTGCAGAAGGTTTTCGGCGACATCATCGATGAGCATAATAACCCCAGCTCAGGTAGCTAAAGAATAGAACAATGACTGCAAACGGAACTGATTTATTACGCATGCTTGAACCCGCTGTTAGGCCAGTAAATGTTGCCGACAGCCATTCTGCAAAAGCTGCTAATCAGCCGTTTGAAAGACAGGATTTTGATCAGCTTCTTCATGAAGCAAAACTCATCACTGCACCAATGGATTCGTCTGTGAAAACAGATTCACAAACGAGTGCGGTCTCGGACTCACAAGCAAACATACTGTCCGACTTGTCACGGATTGACTCCGTGGAAAATGCCTCGCTAAGAGCAATCTTAAACCCGGGGCAAAATAGCGATCTTTGATTGCTTAAATGAACAATAATCTGCTATTGGAAAAGCAGCGAATAAAAAGCAGGAGCTTACTATGGGACTTGGAACTTCAATGTATACCGCACTGTCAGGTTTGACAGCGAACTCACAACTATTGACTGTGACCGGTAACAATATTTCAAACGTCAATACGACCGCTTTCAAAAGAAGCCAAGTCTCATTCGAAACTCAAATCTCAACCACTCTCAGAAGCGGTTCTGCTCCATCCGAAATGCACGGCGGTACCAACCCAATGCAAATCGGTTTAGGTACTAAAATGGGTTCAACTCGCACAGTGTTCACAAGTGGTACACCACAACCAACCGGTGTTAGCACGAACATGGCGATTGATGGCAACGGCTTCTTCGTTGTGCAACTCAACGGCTCACGCTTCTTCACACGTGATGGTGGCTTCGTTCTCGACAGTAACTTTGATCTCGTTACCCCATCTGCAGGTGGACAAGTGATGGGTTATCCGATTGATGCTGACTTCAACATCGTCGAAGGGGTTATGCAGCCAATCAATATTCCAATCGGCGTTATGACCATTGCCGAAAAAACACAAAACGTCAATCTTTCAGGCAACCTTAACGTAGGCGGCGATGTAGGTTCAGCTGGTTCTGTTCATGAAACTCAGCCCATGTACTCCGACGCAACTGGCACTACGCTCGCAGATCCAACAACGCCTCTGGATTCACTTTACAACGCAGATGGCACAAAGCTTTTCGATATAGGTGACGTAGTTACCATGGAAGGCCCAACGCGTGGTGGTGCGACAGTCACAACGATGACTTTTGAAGTTGGTGGAACTAATACAACTAACAGCGACGCTAACGGTACAACACTTCAAGAATACATGGACTTCATGCAAGGTTCACTCGGCATTGATCCAACTGTCGATAGCGCAGGGGTCACGCTCAATGCTGGTAAACTTACAGTTACAAGTAACTTTGGTTCAGGTAACGCATACCGTATTGAAGATGGCGACATTATCGTAAACAAAGGTAACTCACCATCAGTTCCATTTGACCTGTCTAAAACACAGGATGCGATCGGCGAATCATCCAAAACAAGTTACGTCGTCTACGATTCACTCGGTAACGAGATGAAAATTAACATGACATTCGTTTTGGATACCAAAGATGACAGCGGATCAATTTGGCGCTTCTATGCCACTTCTGATCAAGACACGGATGTCGATACAGTCATTGGTAACGGCGTCATTCAATTCGATAACAATGGCCAATATATCGGTGCCAGTGATGCCGAATTAATTTTGAACCGTGATGGTACTGGTGCTGAAACACCACAATCAATCAAGCTCGCATTTGATGCTCCAAACGGTCAACTCACTTCATTGCAAGACACAGCTGGCCAGGTTTCCATGATTCTTCAGGACGGCTCAGCACTCGGCACACTCGAAGATTTCACTGTTTCTGGTGACGGTATCATCACGGGTGTCTTCTCCAACAGTCTGCTTCGCCCGCTTGGCCAAGTACCACTTGCAATGTTTGCGAACAACGAAGGTCTTGAACAACAAGGCGGTAACTTATATCGCGCTTCAACTAACTCCGGTACACCAATTCTCGTATCCCCAACAACTGGTGGTGCGGGCAGTGTTATCGGCCGAGCTATCGAAGGCTCAAACGTTGACTTGGCTGAAGAATTTCTCAGCATGATCAATGCGTCTACAGGTTTCTCCGCCAACTCACGTGTCATGTCAACCAGTAACGAGATGATGCAGGAACTGTTGACATCGATTAGATAATCATAACTACACACCATAAGCGGAGCTCGTGGTTAGCCATTCACGGATGATAAGGCAGGTAATAAGTATGATCACGGTGACTAGACTCAATGGACGTAGGATGGTCGTTAATGCAGATTTGATCCGGACTGTGGAAGAAAATCCGGATACAACAATCAAGCTTATTAACGGCGATCACATCATCGTGAAAGAACCGATGCAGCGAGTCGTTGAACTCGCAATTGAGTACGGACGGAGCTTACGACGTTTGCTCCCTCCTTCATAACGCAGGATGCAATGGACGATGGCGCTGGAAGCGCGCGGCGGCACGGAGGCTGCCAAGGTTTAACTCGAACGTCTTATAACTATCCATATAAGACGCTATATATAGATGCAATGGATTGCATTGGGCGTTAGCAACGTCCGAAAATAAGTTATCTGCATGACCACGCAGTTTTACAGCTTCAAGTCGCGAATCACGCAAAAGCTTCCTCCATTCGCGGCCGATAAACAGTGTGTAAGTAATGCTTGAGTACATGACCTTTGTTTCTAAGTCGGTCAATACTCTCGGTCAGGCGATTAACGCTGAAGAGGTGCAAGGATGGATCTCGGAATCCTATTTGGTTTTATTGGTACCTGGGTGCTCGTTTTCTGGGCTCTACTCTCAGGCGGCCAGATTGGTATGTACGTTGACATACCCTCTGTCATCATCGTTGTCGGTGCATCATTCACCGTGACTTTCTTTGCGCTGCCCGCAAATACTGTCAAAGGTGTTATTGCGATTATACGCAAAGCAATGTTCTGGAAGAGCGACTCTGTCGAGAAGCTAATCGAGGACATGGTTTCGTATGCAGAGATTGCGCGACGTGATGGTATTCTCTCACTCGAAAATTCAACCAAAGATATCGAGGACCCATTCATCGTCCAAGGCATCCAAATGGCTGTCGATGGCACTGATCCTGAACTCATCGAACAGATCATGACAACAGAACTGGAAAACCAGATGGAACGTCATGACACGGGTAAAGCAATCTTCGATACAGTCGGTAAATATGCACCTGCCTTCGGTATGATCGGTACACTCGTCGGCCTCGTCGCCATGCTTGCTGACCTATCTGACCCTTCAGGTATTGGTGCTGGTATGGCCGTCGCGTTGCTCACGACCCTCTACGGTGCTCTTATTTCTAACGCAATTGCACTCCCACTCGCTGATCGTCTCGAAAAACGTTCAGCCGAAGAAGTGCTCTATAAAACAATCATTATCAAAGGCGTGATGTCCATTCAGTCTGGTGATAACCCTCGCGTTGTTGAACAAAAATTACGCACCTTCCTTCCGCCGTCATTAAGACCTCAGGAAGAAAAGGATGCAGCCTAATCATTGATTAGTAATTTCAGCAATCAGGTCCAGAGTATTTTGATTCGCTGATTTCAGTATAAAACGGTTTTTAAGATGGCTAAGAAACATAAATGCCCACCGGCAGGCGCACCCGATTGGATGGTCACGTTCTCCGATATGACCACGCTATTGCTCTGTTTCTTCGTTCTCATTATCGCCTTCTCTGAAATTAAAAAAGAAGACGAGTTTCAAGCTGTTGTTGAAGAAGTCAAAAAAGCGTTCGGTATGAAAGGTGGCGGCGGTCGTCTTCCCACTGATGATGATCCTGAACTCACGCTCATCCAGCGCCTCGAAGCACTCAACCTTCAACGCCAAAAAATGGAAAACGAAGCCAACACCGAAGACCCCGGTGTTGACGGACGTGAACGTGAAACACAAGTCATTCGTCCCGGCATGCTCATCGTCTTAGGGGGGCCAATCTACTTTGAGCATGGTTCAAAAAACCTTACGCCTGAAGCAAAAAAACAACTTCAGTTCATCGCAGATCAAACCAAAGGCAACAACAACCTTATCGAAATTCAAGGTCATTGCGCTGCAATGGAAAAAAGTGATCTGCCTCCAGAATACAAAAATCTTTGGCAGCTCAGTTACGAACGTGCCAACGTTGTACTCGAATATCTCACTAGTGATGAAGTTGGACTTAATCAAAACCGATTCCGTGTCGTTAGCAATGCTGACCGAGAACCGGTCGTGAGTCGCGTTTACACTGCAGACGAACAAAAACAAAATCGCCGTGTAATCGTTAGCGTCAGCGAATCAATTGTCCGTGATTACACCAAGCCAATCGCGATGGGAAACTGATGTATAAAAGAGGATTGAGAAAGATAGGACAAGCCCATGGCTGAAGAAAAAAACAACGAACAAGCCGAACAGCCTAAAAAGAAACTGCCCATTAAACTTTTCCTGGCAATCTTTGGAACGCTAATTCTCGAAGGTGCCATCCTAACCGGCGTCTTTATGTTCACTGGTCAGCCTGAAGCTGTCGTCGCAGACACAACTGCTGTTGACTCGCTCGCTGAAGAGGATAAAGAAGTAGAGCATCTTCTGCTCCAAGATAAGTTTCAAAATATCCGCACAGGCCGCGCGTATCTCTACGACACGACGATCTACATTACGGTCAAAAAGAAAAATCTTTCTGAAGTGGAAGACCGTCTTGAAAAAAATCGTGCACGTATCGAATCCGCCATCTCCTCCATTTTCAGCAAAGCTGAGCCTGCATATCTCATGGAGTTTGAACTCTCCACACTCACACGCCAAATCAAAGCGATTCTCGATGATCGTATTGGCCGTGATGAAGATGATGAAGATAAACCTTTCATCACCGACGTCATTATGCGTATGAAACGCTTCCGTGCTGACTAGAGCAAGTTTGCGTGAATAAATGTAGGACTTGATTGGGAATGCAATGCAGCCAATCACGGTTTCAATCTTTTGCATATGAGTTCGATTTTTGGGTCAACGAGTAAAGTATTCAAAAATCGCATTTAAAACGTGTTATTGCTTTTTCATCTGTTCATTATTTATTCAGGTGAAAATTCAGACTCAAAAAATTCCGCTCCTTCGGTTACAATACAAATCAAATGACTGAAGACACACAACAAGCTGCCGTTGACCAGACTCAAGACGCGTCCGTACAGGATGCACTTGAGCAGGCACAAGCCTCCGTCAATGAAATCAAAGATCAAGTTGACCAAGTCTCTGCAGACTTCAACTTGCCCGATTTCTCTGGCGTCCCCGAAGCCGAAGGGATCGAACTTCTCTCAGATGTTGACCTCGGCGTCACCATCGAGCTCGGCCGCACCGAAATGCTTGTCGAAGATGTACTTCGCCTTGCGAAAGGCTCAGTCGTCGAACTCGACAAACTTGCTGGTGACCCCGTCGATGTTCGCGTCAATGGCCGTCTCGTCGCACGTGGTGAAGTTCTTGTCCTCAACGACAACTTCTGTATCCGTATCAGTGAAATCGTCGCCAACCTCGATGAGCCTGTCGAATCACTCATCCCCGGCCTCGAATCCCCGCCAAGTGATGCAAATTCTCAATAATCACACCTCACCACAATGCACCCTTCAACTAATTTAGTTGACCTCATTTAAAAGTACCTGCATTCCCAACATACTTTGTTAAAATAGATACCGGCTTGAGTTTACCTCAGCCGGTTATTTCATGATCGTACTCAAATATGAGTGTTTCGATCAATCCAAGCGGAGGATCCGCTGCAATTCTTGGCAATCACGATTGCCCGAGGCCATGGAGGGCCAGTTAAGTGCCGAATCGACTCGCACACACATCTATCCTCATTCTTGCTTTCATCCTCACGCCTATCCTCTGCGCACAATCCGACTCCGGTGCCAATCAAACTCTCTCACTTCAACCTGAAGAACTGCAGGAACCA
This sequence comes from Planctomycetota bacterium, assembly GCA_016350165.1. GTDB lineage: Bacteria > Planctomycetota > Phycisphaerae > Phycisphaerales > Phycisphaeraceae > Poriferisphaera. The sequence continues at coordinate 4,308,899 of CP066225.1, forward strand.
ACCTTCACCAAGCCCGATATAGGCGATATTCAAGTCGATTTTGCTCCTGTTGACTCACCTACTCGTTCACGCATCCAAACTATTGCTGACAACTTCCCTCAAAATCCAGAATCTCCCACGATTTCTCCCACTCAACTCCCCACCACGCCTATTCTCCAGCCTACCACCGTCACTGCAGATATCGATCCCACAACAGACGAAGCAGCGGTTGAACCGACGACCAAAAAAGCCAACCCCAATCTTGCGAAACGCCACATAAATTCGCCCCCACCAACTCAAACTGGCAATGAAGATCAAGCCTTCAACCCAGCCACCAATTCATACATTTACCAAACCCTCATCGCTCTCGGCATCGTCATATCACTCATGTTTTTCCTCAAGTGGCTCTACTCAAAGCTCACCGGCCAAGTCTCCGTCAACAGCGCTTCAGTTGTTCAAGTACTCGCAAGAACGTCCATCGCACCGCGAAACCACATTCTCGTTCTTCGCATAGGTTCACGCATCCTGATCTGCTCCGATTCCTCCAACGGCACACGTACGCTCTCCGAAATAACGGATCCTGAAGAAGTCGCAGAAATGCTCGCTCATACCTCTGCAGCCAAAGACAACTCTCTTTCAAAAAGCTTCAACAATATGCTCGGCCGCTACGGCGCCGACTACGATAAACAAGGTCGTCACCCCGATGAAGGCCTCGATACCGTCGAATTTCAATCAGACTCAGCTCGCGAATCAGTATCAAAACTACTCTCAAAAGTTCGCGACATGGCAGGGAAGGGAGGCTCTCGATGACCCGCCTCATCCTCCCGCTCATCATTCTGCTCTCACTCTTCACCCCATCAACACTCTTTGCTCAATCCACAACTTCTTCATCCGAAGACACTGTGCAGCTTGATCTGAGCAACCCTGTTTCAATCCTTGAAAACGCACAAAAAACACTCGATGCAGTCAGCAGCAATGCCGAAGATCGTCAATCCCTCGGCGGCACCGTTGGTCTCTCAGGTACACTCTCTGTTCTCATTCTCCTCACCGTTCTCTCGCTCGCACCTGCCATCATTGTTCTTTGTACAAGTTTCACGCGCATCATTGTTGTGCTCGCACTCCTTCGCCAAGCCATCGGCACGCAATCACTACCTCCCTCACAGGTCATCATCGGGCTCGCACTCTTCATGACCTTCCTCATCATGTACCCAACCTTTCAAAAAATTAACACCAACGCAATCGTTCCACTCAATGCAGGCACCATTACCCAAGCCACCGCATGGGAAAACGCAAAAGAACCAATACGCGATTTTATGTTTGAGCAGATCGATTATGCAGGCAACTGGGAAAGCCTCTACATGATTCTCAACTATCGCGGCATCGACACATCCAAACCCGAAGAGCTTCGCGAATCCGACGTCGATATGCTCTCACTCATCCCCGCCTTCGTCCTTTCTGAACTCAAAGTCGCCTTCCTTATGGGCTTCCGACTCTACCTCCCATTCCTCGTCATCGACATGGTCGTCTCATCTATTCTCATCTCAATGGGCATGATGATGCTCCCACCTGTCATGATCTCACTCCCCTTCAAGCTACTCATGTTCGTCCTCGTTGACGGCTGGATGCTCGTCGCTGGTAGCCTTCTCAACAGCTTTGCCGTCCCCGGCATAACTATATAGCTATTTCAATTTAACCACAGTACCGGTACGTACTTACAATGATTAACGAAACGCAGGCAATCGAATTCGTACGCGAGACACTCACGCTCATGCTGTTGCTGTCTCTCCCCGTACTCGCTGCCGCGCTTGTCGTAGGTCTACTCATCAGCATTCTTCAAGCTGTCACTCAAATTCAGGAACAAACCCTCTCTTTCGTCCCCAAAATCCTCGGCATGGGCATCGTTGCCATCATCGCAATGCCCTGGATCGTCGCTAAAATCCTCGAATTCGCCTCACGCATGTTCTCAGGCTACTAACCACTCCCTCATAACTTCCAACAATGCCCGTTGACCTCACTGCCATCCTCCCGCATCTCCCTGCTTGGCTGCTCGTTCTCTTCCGACTCTCAGGCATCTTTTTCTTTGCGCCCATGTTTGGCTCGCAAATAATCCCACGACAAGTCAAAGTTCTCCTCATCCTCGGCCTCTCATTCTGTATCTATCCACTACTACTTGAACCAACACAGCAGTCCGCCATCTACATTAACTCCGTCATCGACGCGCCGCTTTCACTCTATTACCTCGTCCCGATCATCGCCGTCGAACTTCTCATCGGCTTCGTCATAGGCTTCGTATGCAATCTCCCACTCATCGGCATGCAAGTTGGTGGGCAAGTCATCGACCAGCAGATGGGCCTCGGTTTCGCGCAAGTCTATAACGCTGAAACCGGCGGCCAAGCTTCGCTCATGAGTAACATCCTTTTCCAACTCGCACTCATCATCTTCCTCATCCTCGGCGGCGAACGCATCATCCTCAACGCACTCGTCAACTCATTCAATCACATACCACTCGGCGGCTTCACTGGTTTTACTGCTGTCGTCAACATCATCTTCGGCGTTCTCACCATCGCTTTCGAACTCGCAATCCAAATTGCAGCACCCATCATCTGTCTCATGTTCCTCGTAACATTCGCAATGGGCTTTATCAACCGCACGATGCCTCAGTTCAACATCCTCTCCGTTGGCTTCTCAATTCGTATCCTCGTCTCCGCCCTCATACTCATCGTGATCATCCCCACCATGGGCTCAACTTTCATCAGCGTTTGCCGCCAGATTTTCTATCATCTCGCACAATTTGTTGGCATGTAATCCCTCATTTCGTGTACACTGATATCCATACATGTTTCGCGCGCAAATCACGCCGCACACAAACAGTTAGAGCAGGATGCTCGCCCCGGTTTATGTCTCGGTAGGACCACCGTTTAAAACATAAACCCATACAACGTCATGGATGACAATGGCTGAGAGTGACGCAGAAAAAACCGAAGCACCTACACCGCGCCGTCTTGCAGAAGCCCGCAAGGACGGTAATGTTGCGCGCTCTACTGACCTCACCGCAGCACTCGTACTCCTTGTCACAATCATCTTCATCTACTTCGCTGGTCGCCAAGTCTTCGGCGGAATGCAGCACTACCTCAACGACTACCTCGCCGCCACACACGCTGTTGACAACAACCCAACACGACTCACTGCACTCTCCGAAATGATCTACTACGGCCTCTTCATGTTCGCCTCCACCATCGGTCCAATCCTCCTCGCCATCTTTGCAATCTCTCTCGTTGCAACCGTCTCGCAAGTCGGCTTCCTCCTCACAACCAAACCACTCGAACCAAGCATCGGCCGCATTAACCCACTCAAAGGTATCGCCAACCTATTCAACGCCCGCTCCGGCGTACGTCTTAGCATGTCACTCCTTAAAGTACTCTTCATCTCATTGCTCGCCATCCTCCTCATCTCCATGGACCTCGAAGCAATTGTTCACATGTCAGGCCTCACCCCCCGACAGTCATTCCCACTCATCGGCCAACTCATTTTCTCATTCTCACTCAAAATCGTCGCCGTCCTGCTCATCCTCGCAATCATCGATTTCGCCTTCCAAAAATGGCAACGTTCTCGCGAACTCCGCATGACCAAGCAGGAAGTCAAAGAAGAGATGAAAGCAATGGAAGGCGACCCCATGGTCAAACAACGCCGCGCCCAAGTTGCTAAACAACTCGCAATGCAGCGTCTCTCGCAAGCCGTCCCCTCAGCAGACGTCATCGTCACCAACCCAACTCACTTCGCAATTGCACTCAAATACGATTCCCAAAACATGCGTGCACCAACCGTCGTTGCAAAAGGCGCCGACTTCATGGCCATGCGCATCCGGCAAATCGCAAACCTCCACGACATCCCAATCGTTGAACGCAAACCACTCGCTCGCGCGCTCTTCTCTGCTTGCGACATCGGCCAGGAAATACCAGCCGAACACTACGCTGCCGTTGCCGAAATACTCGCATACGTTTACCGAATTTCCGAAGGCTCAAAACAACCAGCCCTCGCGACATAAACCACAAAAACCCTTTTAAATAAGCACAAAACAAACAACACAACATGCCAGCACAGTTCGACTTCAACAAGATTCTCGCATACCTTTCGCAGACAGATAAGCTGCGATCGATCATTGTGCCTATCTTGTTCGTGCTCATGCTCGGCATCGTCATCGTCCCAATCCCCGCCGGATTTATGGACGTCTTCATCTCCGCAAACATCGCGCTTTCTGTCCTCATACTCCTCACAACTCTCTATATCGAAAGACCACTCGACTTCTCTGTCATGCCTTCCTTACTCCTAGGCACGACTCTCTTTCGACTCGTTCTCAATATCGCAACCACACGTATGATCCTTGGCGTTGAAACCAACTCGCCCGCAGAAGCAACCGCTGTCGCCGGTAAAGTCATCGAAACATTCGCCGACTTTGTCGCAGGTGGTAACCCTGTCGTCGGGATCATCCTCTTTATCATTCTCATCATCGTGCAGTTCGTAGTGATCACCAAAGGTGCAACACGTATCTCCGAAGTCGCCGCGCGTTTCACCTTGGACGGCATGCCCGGCAAGCAAATGGCGATCGACGCTGACCTCAACGCAGGCATCATCTCTGAGCAGGAAGCCAAAGACCGCCGCGAAAATATCGCACAAGAAGCTGATTTCTACGGAGCGATGGACGGTTCCGCTAAGTTCGTTCGTGGCGATGCCATCGCAGGCATCATCATTACCGTCATCAACATCCTCGGCGGCTTCGCCATCGGCATGGCCATGAAAGGCTGGTCTTTCACCGAATCAATCGAAGTCTTTACCAAACTAACCATCGGTGACGGCCTCGTCTCGCAAGTCCCCGCTTTTATTATCTCCATTGCCTCAGGCCTCATTGTTACTCGTTCTTCTTCACGTAACGATCTTGGCACAGAACTCACTTCACAACTTACCGCTCGAAAAGCCGCCCTCGGAATCACCGCGGGTTTCCTCATCCTGCTCGCTTTCACCGGTCTCCCTGCCGTACCAATGCTAACACTCGCCGCTTCCATCGGCGTCATCGCATACGTCATGTCTCGCGCATCAAAACGTGCCGCAACACAAACCGCTCAGCAAGAACAAACACAGCAACAAACGCAAGCCGCTGAACCTGAACCTGTTGAAGCTGCACTCAAAGTCGATACACTCGAGCTCGAAGTCGGTTACGGCCTCGTCAAACTTGTCGAAAAAGCACAAGGTGGCGACCTTCTCGATCGTATCTCCATGATCCGTCGTCAACTCGCGGGTGAGCTCGGCCTCGTCATGCCGCCTGTTCGTATTCGTGACAACATGCAGCTTCAACCTGATTGTTACAACATCAAAATTCGTAACAACACCGTCGCTTCTGGTGAAGTGCATCCCGGCCAATTCCTCGCAATGGACGGCGGTCTCGCAACCGAACAAATTGAAGGCATTCCAACGACCGAACCAGCTTTCGGCCTCCCCGCTATCTGGATCGAAGCAGGACAAAAAGAACGCGCCGAATCCCATTCATATACAGTCGTCGATGCTGCTAACGTACTCACAACACACCTCATCGAAATCGTCAAGAACCACGCACACGAACTTCTCACACGCGAAGAAACAAACAACCTCATCGTTCAACTCAAAGAGTCCGCACCTAAACTCACCGAAGAAGTCCTGCTCGGCGAACAAAAACTCATCAAGCCAGGCGAATTGCAAAAAGTACTTCAAAACCTGCTCAGAGAACGTGTCCCCATCCGCGACATGGAATCCATCGTCGAAACCCTCGGCGACTGGTGTGCACGCACAAAAGACCTCGAAGTTCTCACCGAATACGTCCGCAATTCACTCCGTCGAACCATCTGCAATCAATATGCAACTCGCGAACAAGAAACATCCGACGGCATCACGCCAACTGGCCGCATGATCTCTCGCCTTTACTGCGTTTCACTCGACCCAATGCTCGAAGATCAAATCAACGGCTACATCCAACGTACCGGCGACGGTACATCCATGACCATGCCGCCACTCGTCGCTAATCGCATCACAACATCCATCGTCGAAGAAATCCAAAACCTCATTCAGCTAGGCCACCAACCAGTTATCCTCGCTTCACCACAAGTCCGCGCACAAATCCGCCGCCTCATCGAACCACAACTTCCAGCCGTCGCGGTCCTCGGCTACAACGAAGTTTCCAAAGGCGTCGAAGTTGAATCCCTAGGCTTAATCCAAGCCGTCCAAACCGATCAGCAGCAACAACAACCCACCATCCCACAACCCACCTCCGCTTAATCAATAAACCCATTTCAAAAGATCAATAATCAGTCAACGATTAGTTTTAGTGCAACAGTTTAACTTTAGCCGGCGAGCCACGCTCGCCGTGCCCATTGCCTCAAACCTCCGCACCTAAACACTTAAATCCAACATCAATTCCCTGCTAAACTACTACAGTTATGCAAACCATCCTCAAAAACCCGAAACTTCTTACCCTTTGGCAAGACTACGTCACGCTCCGTGAGCAAGGCCGCAAAAAGCTCGCCAACAAAACCCTCAACGACTTCATCGCATTACTCAAGCAGCAAGATAAGCAAACCAACACCGCCTTCGTCGAACAACTCTGCAAAATCATGATCGGCAGAAAGCACCTGCCAACACTCAGCTTTCGTAAATCCATCGGATACCCCGATGACATCCAGCACTCACTCTTCAAAGAAATCTTCTTCCCTGTACTCGTCGATTGGTACACCGACAGCAATGCTCTTCATATGCAATGGATCGCACAACTCTCACGATGTTTTAATCGTGATTGGCCAACAGCCCAAGACTTCATTAAAGCCATCGGCATCACCGATGATGAGCACCATTACGATATAAACTATCTCAAAAAGTCATACCAACTCGATCCTCACCCCGACACACTCAACATGATATTGATCAGATTAGCTCAAGGTGTCAGTTTTGATCTCCATCATATGCCCGAAGTCGTCCTCTCAGGGCCAGATGAATACGATTCATGGATTGATAAGTTAGAGCACTATTTGCAATTTTGCGAAGATGAACTCGAACCTCGTTGGCAAATAGATCTGAGCACATGGCGAAACATTGGTAAACACTGGCGTACATATTTCGACAAGCGTAAAGAATACGACGGATTTTATGATTATCAGCAAAAACACAATCTTAATTTGGATCAAAGTTTCACAGCATTAAATGAGCTCTACAAGTCTCTGTAAGTTCAACTACGTCATAGCCATCTCAATAACAACCAACGATACGCTTTAGTAAGTCAGCCCATCATCACGCACATCTCACTCAAAGCTCACGTCCCCTCATATCACCACCCCAATCTTTCGCTCTCAACCTCAAAGGCCCATCCGGCCTCATTGAGGATACCGCAATTTAATATTTACTTTGATGCAGGCCGCAGCAAACCGCATGCCAAACCAACATGTTTTCAAAACGCGCGCACAAAAGCGCTCCTACCTAAAAAACACAATCAATTCTTTACCCATTTTCAACCGTTTTTAATCCATTCCTCGCCATTCTCATTGCATTTCAGCTTATTCCTATCCATTTCCAACTACGGGAAAGTCATCGAAAATCGATTAACTTTCACATTCGTGCGCACAAAAGCGCGTCCCAGCTTTCATAACTCCTTATCTTTCGTTCATATTTAACAATATCAATCACCTACTTGATCAAATCGTGCATAAAACATTTCAATATCATCTTTATTAAGACCATTTCAAAAACCAACTTTCAAACAAAGCGCGCGCACAAATCCGAATATGCCACCATATAAGCATGCACTATTGACTACATCTTGTGTTTTCGTCACTACATCTCGTACAGTTATTCCCCGCACCATGAAACGTATAAAAACTTAGGAAAAATAGGCGATTTTGATCCCCGCTAGACTTACGTAACATGGAGAAAAATGTTACACTTAGCTCAACATTTTCTTTTAAAATTAGTATGCCGCGATGTGACCGAACTCATTGAACTGACAAGGGTTGAGATCATTTCAGATTCATAACGTCAGTTGATTCAAAACATCGCTAATCGCTAATGCAGCGTAAACCCGTCAGGATGACACAAAAGGGGTTAACAGGTGAATTTAAGGACGTTCACTGCTCGCTCAATGGCAGATGCACTACAACTTGTAAAAGACGCCTACGGCTCCGACGGCGTCATACTTCACACTCGCACTTACAAACAAGGCGGTATCCTTGGATTTGGTGCGCGCAACATTGTCGAAGTAACAGCAGGTCGTGGTCAAGACATTGGCCGTCAGAAACGACGTTCTGCAAAGAAATCACCTCGCGCGATTGCACTTGCCAACGCCGCGGAACGTCGTCGCAAAGCACAAGTGCAACATCAGCAGCAGCAACAGCAAAAACAACAAGAACTCGAGCAAGTACACGGCTCCGCCGGCGATCTAATCAAAAAAACATACGCAGCAGCCCGTGCACAACTTGAAACGACTCAAACCACAACACTCCCAGCTTCAACCAACGAAGCTGCTGTCGCACAACGCGCCGCCGCTGCGATCACCGGATCACCTGCAACCGCGACCGCGCCGCAAACAACATTCCCATCACCTCGCCGCACATCAACAAATATTCAACCTGTCGCACAGCCAACCAGCCAGCCAGCTACGCAGCCAACCATGCAATCGGTCGCGCAGGCGACGATGCAGCCAGCATCACCTGAGCCGCAAGTTGTATTTACGCAACCTGCAGCAAATAATCAGGATCAGCTTGCGGAAGAGTTGAAAGCTGTGAAACGTATGGTCACGCAGATGATGCGTGAGCAGAATTCACGTGTTGCGAAGACAGCAGAAAAACCAGACGTCCCCGACAAGCTGTTCAATCAGTATCTCGCACTTTTGGAGCAGGAGGTTTCAGAAGAGCTGGTACAGGAAATCATCGCGCAGGTGCGTGAAGAATTAAGTGAAGAACAGCTTGCTGATGATACAGCCTGCAAAGCCGCGATTGAAAAAGCGATTGCAGAACTGATTCCGACCGATTGCTCCTCTGATAAGGATGCATTCGAGAATACGCGCCAAGCCGATGGCCGCCCAAAGACGATTGCACTCGTTGGGCCAACAGGCGTTGGTAAAACCACGACCGTTGCAAAACTCGCAGCGACTTTCAAGTTGAAACACAATAAGAAGGTAGCGCTGGTCACGCTGGATACCTACCGTATCGCGGCTGTCGATCAGTTAAGAACTTATGCAGGGATTATTGGTGTGGATCTGCATGTGGTGATGTCGCCAGCGGAGTTGAAAGACACGCTTGCTCGCACCGCGGATTGTGATGTTGTGCTGATTGATACAGCGGGCAGGGCTCCTCGAGACGACTCAAGGCTTCAGGAACTTTCCCAATTTATCCAAGCTGCCCAACCTCATGAGGTGCACTTGGTGTTGTCATCTACATGTACGCAAAATGTACTTATGGAGGCAGTAGACCGGTTTTCAAAGATCCGAACAGACCGTATCATCTTTACGAAGCTAGATGAAGCCGTGACCTTTGGGGTAGTCCTCAATGTTGCCAGAAAGGTCAATAAACAGTTAAGCTACATCACAACGGGACAGGAAGTCCCACACCAGATTGAAGCGGGTCAGTCGGACCGAATCGCAAAACTGGTGATGGGAGAGGGAGAGCTCGTATCATGATTGCTGACCAAGCACATTCGCTGCGTCAACTTGTTCAGGAGGCCGAGATGAAAACAGAGAACACATCCGGTCTTTCCCTGAAGCGAAAAATTTCTGACGCGCCGGTTTTGAGGGGGGAATCCTCAAATATGGATGACCAAACAGTTGCCACGCCGAAACGTCGAGCACGCATTATTGCAGTATCGTCGGGTAAGGGTGGTGTTGGAAAAACAACGATGTCTGTAAACCTTGCAGTGCAGCTTTCGAAGCTGGGACGCAAGGTCGTTTTGCTGGATGCTGACCTCGGCACGGCGAACGCTGATGTGATCTGTAATGTTGCGCCTTCCAATAATCTGGCCCATGTGGTTGCTGGGCGCAAGACAATTGATCAGGCGATCATCAACGCACCAGGTGGTTTTGAATTGATCCCGGGTGCTTCAGGTTTGGCTCAGATCGCGAATTTGTCTGACTTCGAACGTGCTCGTTTGATGCAGCAAATCAAGACGCTTGAAGATACACGTGACATGATCATCATCGATACCGGTGCTGGTGTTTCACCTAATGTGCTTGGCTTCCTCGCGGCAGCTGATGAGATCTTGTTGGTGACGACTCCTGAGCCGACAGCGATCACCGATGCGTATGCACTAGTTAAGACCTTATCCCGAAAAGTCGATATGACTGGCACAACCCGAAATGGTCACGTCGATCATCCGGGTTTGCGGATCTTGGTTAATATGGTGCGGGACGAGGCTGAGGCTAAAGTCATTTACGACCGCATTTCTGCAGTTTGCAAAAAGTTCTTAGGTATTTCGCCAAGATTCGCGGGCCATATCACCGCCGATCCACGCGTTCAGCTGTCAATTCGCAGACGTAAGCCGTTTACGTTGGAGTCACCTAACACGGTGGCGTCGAATTGCATGAATCAACTGGCTCACCGAATGGACCGACACGCTACTGAGCCTCCCTCAGCAGGACTCCTCAAGCGTATGGCTGCCTGGCTGGCTGGCTAACACAGCACTCATTTTGCTCTTCCCGGAATCGGGAAATAAATGATGTAATTTTTTTATTGATACCCACTTGGGTACTTCACAGCGCGCGCGCCAGCCCTTAGAATGAATCAAGTCTCAAGGATGAGACGTTTAATGCGTTTTGTGAAATTACGAGCTTGTTGACCAGTTGGTCGAGAGCACCAAGCGGCTTCTTAAAGTAAAGTGGCTGCTGAGTAGGTCAGGTGCCAACTGATAATTAAGTAACACAAAACGTAAATCATATTTGTCTTTTGTTTGGTTTCTTTCTGAATCTCCAAGCATAAAGGGCAAAGGAGTGTCCGACATACCTGCACGAGTTATTGCAACTTCTTTCGCGCTAGTCGCCTTTGCGTTGTGTTTGATTTCAGGCACATTCGCTGGCAATGATTTTGCGACTGTACTTTACCGATCGATTCTGGTGATGATGTTCACTTGGGCGGTTGGACGTGCTGTGGGTTCAGTGATGCAGGTGACGGTTGAGGACTACGTAAATAGGTACAAAGAAGCGAAGCCTGTTCCGGTAGTGGAACTGCTGAGCGATGACTCCGACGACTCTGAATACGCAAAGATCGGCAAAGAAGTAAAAAGTGATGTCGATGAACAGCACCAGCGTCTCTCCAATGACGATATTGATATTGAAGAGCTACTGAATGCTGCTTAGGTGAAATTCAGCGGGCGAAAAAATGGAAGTTGCAATTAAGTGATTGTTTGATTGTGACGAGTAGAGTGATTCATACCCTTAACGCGATTCTTATTTGATTCTTATTGCGCTTTTTTATCCCAAGTTTTCTCTGACTCATTTCCTGTGAATTGCTGGCAACGGACTTGGCCGGCACAAGCCACGTCAAGGAGTAGACAATGGCAAGAATTAGATCTCGCTCACGATCTGCATCAAGAAAACCATCTCCCGAAGCAGAAAAGCGCATCAAAGAAGTGTGGCTGATTTATAAGAATGATGGGCCAACTGAATTGCTCCGCAATGAGTTGATGGAGCATTATTTGCCGCTGGTGAAGTACAACGCTGAACGAATTCACGCAAAGCTCCCCGATGAAGTTGATGTTGAGGACTTGATGTCGGCTGGCATCTTTGGATTGATGGATGCGATTGATGCATTCGATCTTTCGCGTGGCGTGAAGTTTGAAACCTATTGTGCACCTCGTATCAGAGGCGCGATTCTCGATGAATTGCGATCGATGGACTGGGTTCCTCGTTTGGTCCGTTCGCGGTCATCACAGGTTGATCAGGCTCGTAAGCGCATTGAAATGTCCACAGGTCAGAAGCCAACGGATGATGAATTGCGTGATGAACTTGGCGTTGATAAAGATGAATATGAAAAGATTCGTCGTGATGCTGGAGCGGTTGGTGTGGTGTCACTATCACGTAAATGGTTTGAAACCGACTCGAACAAGGACGTTCGTGAGATTGATGTTCTGAAGGATCAAAGACAAATCAATCCATTGACTGCAGTTCAAAAACGTGATCTTAAAGATATGATCACCAAGGGACTGACGCGAGCAGAACGATTGATTGTCGTGCTTTATTACTACGAAGAAATGACGATGAAAGAGATTGGCGTGACGCTTGATCTTTCAGAGTCGCGTGTTTCGCAGATGCATTCATCAATTCTTGCGAGACTAAAAGCACAACTGCAGCATCGTTCGACTGAACTGCAAACTGAATCTGCATAAATGAAATAAACAACATTGGATTACCTAAGCTGCGGTTAAATGATCGCAGCTTTTTTTGCATGAGAAAAGCCTCGCTTCGAAAAGCGAGGCTTCAGAAATTTTACATTTCTGGGTGTGAAAGAAAGACTATTCAATTTTTTGTGGTGCTCTAGTACGGCGTAAAAGTAAGCCACCTAAGGCGACTACACCGAGAACTGCAGCAGCAGGAGTCGGTACAGCGACGCCGTTACCATCCTGACCATCAGATGCACTTGGTGCGCCAATCTGGAAACCAATGTCAGAACTTAAGAAGGACTGGAATGGTCGGCCGTTACCAAGAACGCCGAGTTCGCTGAATGATTGTCCTTCTTCAGGAGACAAAACGGTTGCCTCGTACGCAATGGTACCCGTTGGATTGACGGGGTCGTCAGCAGTGTTGGATACATTTTCCAATGCACCGATTTCAGTTGTACCAGAAGCGCTGACGGTGACAGCATAGTTACCGCCTTGCTCCAGGCCAACAGCCTGATCGAGTGCATAATACTGCCAACCCAAATCTGATTGATTCTGAATGGATGCTTCAGCGAGTAGTTCGCCGCTTTGAGCATTCCAGAGTTGTACCACGTCACCGTCACTAGCATGAGCAGTTAAAGCTGCTAATTCAGTGACGTAAACATCAGCGTCGTTAACAGTGAACTGCCAACCGATCGTGATGCCAGGAAGGGCGGCTGTTGATGACGAATATTCAAGCCCTTCAAAGTCGGCAATGTTGTAGTTTTGTGCCGATGCAGTGCTGCTGACACTAACCGCTTGAGTGGTTGTGTTTAAACTTAAAAAAAGCGTGAAGGCCGCAGCAAGTGCTGTTGGAAAAATATATTTATTAATGTCTCTTGTTGTTTGCTTCATTATTGATGTGCTCCTGTTTCACATTCTGTGTTCACCCGTGTGAAGACTTGCTGGGGATCAATCAAGCTAATTGGTGCTTAGAGCATTGATTGCAGCAAATCACGGTAGAACTTCTACAAACCAATTTCTCCTATATAATTGTTGCGATCCAAATGGATCAGCGATGCCCAGAAGGTCTGAAGTTCTGAGTCCAACAATAAGTCGTCTTTTTATGTGTTTCATAGATTTAGGGGTATATATGATTAGCAATTCAACTAGTTTTAAAGGCATATTCATGTCATGTTTATCTTTTGATCATTTGCTCGTGATCAGCAATCACTGCTTTTAGATCAGTGCAATTTGAATAAGAGAATGTCATGTAATACTCAAAATTATATTTTGACATCGGTATTACTTAGCTTTGAAGAAATGCTTCAGAAGTATTGAACTATTTGTAATGACGCGAATTTACATAAATGCGTTTGAAATAGATATGGCTTGAAGAGAATCGTAATTCAGATATGTGCGAACAAAAAATAGCCCCGCCGACGCAGCGGGGCTGTGTGAGACTCAGCATACACTAATACACTTCTGTTTTGCTAGACTGACTTGCGATTACGTTTGCGACCATGTCGTAACGTCAATGCAGCCAATCCCATGACCCCCATGATTGCACTACCCGGTGTTGGCACAGCGATACCTTCAGCAGTTGCTTCATCGGTAGTGATTTCATTGAAGCCTGCAGGTGCGCCGAGTTGATAACCAAAGTCGGCGATGAAGAAATCTTGTGCGTTACCTAAACGCCCGAGATCGTTGTAGGTTGGATCATCATCGTATGCCCAGAGCAGTGTTTGATAATCAATCACGCCATCTGGATTTCTTGGATCGGATGCGCTGTATGTAGGGTTATCGACTTTGCCCCATTGTGTGCCTGTGGATGCGCTGACGGTGACTGCATATGAGCCGCCTTCTTCAAGTTGCACGGTGTCAGCAAGATCATAGAACTGCCAACCAACTTCTCTTTGGCTTTCAGGGCTGACTTCAGCTAATAATGTGTTAGACGTTGTGTCCCAGAGTTGAATTACGTCTGTATTGGTAACAGTGCCTGTATTTGCACCGAGTTGTGTGACGTAAACATCCGGATCGTTGACGGTGAACTCCCAACCTGCGGTATAGCCGTATCTGTTGGCTACGTTAAGTGTTTCGTATGTCCAACCACTTTCATTTGCGATGTTATAGATTGTTTTGCCACCAGATTCCGGAGTGCTTGCGGCTTCTGCTCTTTGACCTTTGCCGACACCTAGAAGCATGACGGTTCCCCCCATGGCCGGAAGCATGACCCTACGTAGATGCTTGATTCGTTTCTTCATGATGTGCTCCAATTTGTTGCCAGAGCCTGCCAGACAAACTCGAGCGTGTGGAGCTGGTTATCTTGAGCAGGTCTGCCTGTTGTTTGGTTTTCAACAGCGTCCTTGCAAAAGACATCATTCCGTATCGTTATGTGAAATTTCTTTCGTCTTCTGATTTCACGTTACGTGTAACAAAACTGCGTTTCTTCATTTTTAGGGAATTCCATGTGAGCATAAATTTGTGAGGTGTGAAACTCACTTCGCTATCTGACCATATATGGCCTCCTGCTATTAAAACGGGCATACCTTCGTACGACTCACTCGGTTTTCAGGTATTTTGCTACTTTGGTAGGGTATTGGTGTAGATACGGTTTGAAAGCGTCAGAGCGATGCTTTTTTGCTTTTTCCACGAAAAATTTCCACATGATCAGCGTTTCGCATGCTGGTATTGGGTATCCATACCCCTTGATATGCCTTAGAGGTTGCTGAATTTCAACCACCGACGCACTTTGCATTACAATACTGCTCCTGATCGGCCTTCTGTTTGAGGCTGTTTGGCAATTTCTCACACAATGAACTGGCCCAAGGATCACCGCATCATGGCAAATATTCAGAAACGCATTGAGTCTATCCTCTCATCCGCTGTGGTTGCAGCCTTTGGGCAAGAGCACGCCGATGCCGATCCACTCATCAACCCAACCAAAGATCCGAAGTTTGGCGATTACCAAGCCAACCTCGCGATGGGGCTTGCAAAGAAAGTTGGGCAAAAGCCGCGCGATATCGCTACGACAATTGTTGAGAATATCAATGAGCCAGAGTTCTTTGAGAAGATCGATATTGCTGGGCCAGGTTTTATTAACCTGACACTGACACAAAACACGATTAATGATTCAGCTGAAAATATTCTTGGTGACCTTGATCGTCTTGCGATTGCAAAGACTGAGGACAAGCAAACTGTTGTCGTTGATTTCTCTTCACCGAACGTTGCGAAAGAAATGCACGTTGGGCATATTCGCTCAACTGTTATAGGTGATGCACTCGCACGCATCTTCGATTTCCTTGGCCACGATGTGATTAAGCAGAACCATGTCGGCGACTGGGGCACTCAATTCGGCATGCTCATTCAGTACATGGATGAAATGCCAGATGAAGATAAAGCTGCTCATGAATCAGGGCAGGGCGATACGCTCAACACGATCTATCAGAAATCTAAAAAGCGTTTTGATGAAGACGCAGATTTTGCAACTCGCGCACGTGAACGTGTTGTTGCATTGCAGGCTGGTGATGAAGATACACTTGCAGTGTGGCAAAAACTCGTTAATGAATCAGAAACATACTTTGATTCAGTTTATAAACGTCTTGGCGTTTCGCTGACACTTGAAAACATCAAGGGTGAATCGTTCTACAACCCAATGCTCGCGAAAGTGATTGAAGATTTGAAAACTGCTGATCTTCTTAAAGTATCACAAGGCGCAGACGTTGTGTATCCGGAAGGCTTCAAAGACCGTGATGGCAATCCAATGCCGATGATCGTGCGTAAATCCGATGGTGGTTTCTTATACGCAACAACCGACCTAGCTGCAGCTCACTACCGAATCGAAGATTTGAAGTCAGATCGCATTGTTTACGTGACAGATAGCCGTCAATCGCAGCACTTCGCGATGGTTTTCCAAACACTACGTGAAGCTGGTTGGGCACCGTTTAACGTTCGCTTAGACCACGTTCCATTCGGCACGATCATGGGCAAAGATCGCAAACCGTTCAAGACCCGTTCAGGCGAAACGATCAAGCTCGTTGACCTTATCGATGAAGCAGAATCACGTGCAATCAAGATTCTTGCAGATAAAAATCCAGATATGGATGAAGCTGTAGCGAAAGATGTTGCACATACCGTCGGCATCGGCTGCCTGAAATATGCTGACCTTTCAAACGACCGTATTAAAGATTACATCTTTGATTGGGATCGCATGCTCTCATTCGATGGTAATACTGCTGCGTACCTTCAGAACTCATACGTTCGCTGCATGTCGATCTTCCGGCGTGGCGAAATTGATCCTGCATCACTAGCCGGTGCGAAGATCATGGCTGTTGAAGCTGCGGAACGTTTGATTGTTTTGAAACTATTGCAACTACCAAACGTATTGCAGTCTGTCGCTGATTCACTCGAACCACACCGCCTCTGCAACTACCTCTACGAACTCGCTTCACTATATCACTCTTTCTACGAGAAGTGCCCGGTTCTGAAATCAGAAGGCGAAACCAAGACATCACGTCTTGCACTTTGTTTGCTCACTGCAACGACGATTTCGCACGGACTTGCATTGCTCGGCATCGATACGCCTGAACAAATGTAATTCATATAGACTCACGCCCAGTCTATTCGTAAATTAGTCTGTGTTCGATATCAGTTTTTCTACCGGGAGTGTATATGGACACGAAACTCCTCAACATCGACGAAGCATTTGCATCGCTCGATCTGAATACAAAGACGTATCTTCCCTGGCGATTGCGTTGGGAAGAATCGTCTGCTGCGTATAACCCAGACAAGCTTGTGATCTTCTCTGAATCACAAACACGTGAGCGTGCAGCTTGGATGGGTTATACATCTGAATACATCGAACAGATTCTTTCGCATCGCGAAGCGTTTCTTAAAAATGATGCGATGGTTCAGTTGCTGTGGCATATTTATTACTGCATGACCGATCCAACCAATCCGATGCCTGCAGATTATGGTACGTCTGTGAACCTGCCTGAATCGCAAGGCCACATGGGTGAACTGTTCTACATCTACCTTTACCTTTGCCTTGTTGAACTGCCAATCAGACTCGATCAGGCTCGCAATGTGCCAGAGAAAATCACGCGTGATACGTTGTATGACATCGTGCTTTGGACGCAGTTTAATTCAGAGGACAAAGAGCGGCTCGCACTGACGCAAGGTGTCTGGCTCAATCATCACATCGGTGGTCGAATCCATACGATCGGGCGTTTGCAACATGAGCGTCGAATTTGTGACTACACGACGATTCTTGCACGTGATCCTGAAACCGGTTTATTGCACGGCTACACTGAAGATCAATACGACGATGTGCGTGGTGAAATCTTCCTGCAAAAAGGCGATCCCATTATCTCAATTCATATTCCGCGAACTGGGCCGATGGATCATGAGGCGTGCACACAGTCTTTTGTCGAGTCGAAACGATTTTTGAAGAAACACTTCCCAGAGTTTCAGCCAAAAGCATGGTGTTGCTTCTCTTGGCTTACGAATAAACTCTGGTCAGAGTATCTGCCTGAATATTCAAACGTTCGCAAGTTTGTTGAGCGTTATCATCACTTCCCATTGCCAGATCGCGAAGATACTGGATTGTGGTATTGGTTGTATAAACGGTGGAAGCCGTTTGAAAATCTGGACGATGCACCACAAGAAAGCTCGGTGCAAAAAGCGTTCATTAAACACCTGAAAGATGGTAAAAAATGGATGATCGCTGGCGGCTATGTTTTGCCAGAAGATATTCCAGATTAATGTGTTTGACTATTCATTGATTAGAGTTTTGCATGTGGAGATGTTTCAATGCTCGATTTAGCCCTTAAAGAATGGGCAGTGATTACCGATCTGCTTTTGTCAGGCGATCAGGTAATCCTGTTACGTAAAGGCGGTATCCACGAGTACGAGGGGCCAGGCCGCTTTCGTTTGGAAAATGAACGATTCGCATTGTTCCCCGCTTGGGAGCACCAGCACCCGGAATGGATCAAGCCGGAGTTTCAGCATTTGGCGAATGAGTTTGAATCTGAGCCGAAATCGTTCCCGATCAAAGGCATAGGTACAGTGACGCCCGGCCATATCTGGACTGTTCCTTCACGTGAAGCATTTGATTCGCTGGATGATTTGCATGCATGGCTACCGCCGCAGATCGATATGCGTTTTAACTACAAACCCGATCGGCCGCTCTATCTTATGGCTGTACGTGCATATAAATTACCAGAACCAAAGATCATCACGATGAACGATCATTACTGGGGTTGCAAGTCATGGGTTGATCTTGACGCTGATCATCAGATTGATGATACTAGCCTGATCCCTTCGATTGAGGATGGAAAATTCAGTCAAATCGTTGAGCGTATCAATGCAGCGATGACTAGTTGATAGAGTAGAACATATAAATAAAAAGAGCACCGCGTTTTGCTGTGCTCTTTTTTTGTATCGTTTTAGATCTTATACGCCAGCCGCAGCCATGATGCGTTTACTTCGCCAAGCTTGAATGTGCCACCACAAACTTGTGAGCCCAACGTACCAGTAACCCGATGCGAAGAGAACAAGAAATGGGAAGCTGACAACTGTTCTGCCATGAATGGTTGACAGGCGAATACATTCAAGCAGGTACACGCCCATAGCGAGCTCTAATAGACAGATCGATAGCTTTTGTGTTGGAATGGCGATAACGCCAAAGCGTCGTTTACTTTTTACAACAACGTTACCATCTTCGCCGGGCACATTGTATTTAGGTGTTCTGATGAATGCGCTCTCGTGTCCTAATAATGCCTCTAATACAGCTACTGCATTGTTTGCCGCGATGCCGATACCGATAGCCATGAGTATGGGGATGAGCATGATCGTTTCGATGAGACTGCGTTTTTGCACCTGTTGGCTGATGACGTAGAAGACGCCGCCAGAGATTGTGCCGAGTACGAAGAACATCATGCCGATGACGATCGCAACGACACGGCTATCACCCAACGCATTGAGATTCACGTAAATTGCAGGGTAAAAGAGCAGTGCGAGCAAGGTCACATATAAATAAACCATTGGACTGGTGAGATGGAAAAATGCTTCCAGTTTCACGCGCCAATTGATGTTTGATTTAAGTATCCGTGGCAGCAACTTCTTGGCAGTTTGAATTGAACCTTTCGTCCAGCGATGTTGCTGACTCTTAAATGCATTGATTTCAGGCGGCAGTTCGGCGGGGCAATTCATCCAAGGCAGGAATAGAAAATCCCAGCCCGCCAACTGCGTGCGGTACGAAAGATCCACATCTTCAGTCAGCGTATCATGCTGCCAACCACCACCCTCTGCAATTGCAGTTTTACGCCAAATGCCAGCGGTTCCGTTGAAATTGATCCATGCGCCTGATCGATTTCTGGCTGTGTGTTCAATCACAAAGTGACCATCCAAAAAGATCGCTTGTCCTTTGGTAAGTAGTGAATCATCACGATTAATGTGGCCCCATTTGCACTGTACCATGCCTAATCGTTGATTAGTAAAGTAGTGAACCGTCTTTTTAAGAAAGTCACGTGGTGGCACAAAATCTGCATCAAAAATTGCGACCAGTTCGCCCTTGGCAGTTTCCATCCCCGCATCTAGTGCGCCAGCTTTATATCCAACGCGATCAACACGGTGTCGGTATTCAATGTCGATGCCCTTGTTTTTCCAGTATTCGCATCGTTTTTCAGCAATGTCTTTGGAGATGTCTGTCGAATCATCCAAGACCTGTATTTGTAGTCTATCTTTCGGATAGTTGATTTCGCATGCTGCATCGATCACGCGCTCAGCCACAGCCAGTTCATTGAACATCGGTAGCTGCACCGTGACCATCGGCAAGTCTTTATATCGCTTCGATGGGCGTTTGGAATTTCTCAGATGTTTGCGGAATAGGAAGACCAGCCAATAACGATGCAACCCATACATCGATATCATTGCGATCAAGCCGATATAGCCGATCGTCAGTAACCAGCCTCCCCAGTACGCCGCCATCCCTGTTTCTTGACCTAGCAGCATCATCAACACGCACCCAATCGTCTAATTGATCCCATGAAAGCTCGTTCCCTCAAGTCCGTTACATTGCTTGATGTAAACAGTGAACACGTAAGCAAAGACACCGACATCTCTGTACGACGCTTATCAATGAATATGAATCGATGAACCAAACACAACGCCCGCTGCCAACGCATAGCAGCTAACACAGGCTTTGAATCTTGCTGCAATACACCGCATGACCTGATGCTGAAACATACGACTCGTTTCACTTTCACCATTTAGCCATGATCGCAGCTCACTCATGCCCCCGAAATGCTTCATCTAAAGATAGAGAAGCTTTGCATATTTTCGGCGACCTTACAGGTTTCCCGCAATAGGGGTTTCGCCTCGACTTAGATCAAACCCATTTATCGCATTGATTATTGCACTCACCGAAAATCAACTCACTCGTTTATTTGATCTTCTGTTCTAGGCGCGACCTCATGCCTCGGCAACCACCGACTGAATCATCTTTTGTCTTATTGTCCATGTTCAGTGATCAGTGTTCATGGATTTGAGACGCAAACATCTGAAAAAAATATCACCTCTATATCTTTTTGCCCGTCCGATAAACAATCTCGGACCTACCACTGGAGAAACCACCCCTCAATGTCCCGATAAAAGACATGCACAATCAAGTAGATTGCATGTTTTATCGCACGAACTCGCAAAGACATGAGCGAATGATGAAACTTTGCCCCTGAAAATGGGCTGAATGGAAGCAATAACCCATTTCAGGCACCGCAATTTGCACGAAACTGACCTCAGCCACCGTGTGCTGGAAGGAGCCGAGTATGAAACGACGCACAACCATAGCCGCTTTTCTTGCTGCAACGACCGCGCTTATCGCTGGTTGCTCGCAGTCCTATAACGGTACTTTGGGACTCAGTGATTCATTAACCTCACCGAAATCTGTGCGTGACTACCAGAGCATGAAGAAAGAGCAGGCCTCTCGCCTCAACTCTGGCCGTATAACTCAGAAACGCGCTGGCCGTGTTGATTTCGGCGATTCAACCATCGCTCCGACTGATCGTGGCATCATCTACAACACCAGTAGTGCTGGCCTCGACACACTCGGCATGTTCGGTAACACATCGCCTCAAGATGTTTACTCACCTGTCAGCCCGATGGATGCAGGCGGCAACGCTTCCAAGATCACCAACACCGAAGAAGGCGGCGACTTTGATCCTGAAATCAACCGCTCAGGTCTCTGGATGGTCTATTCTTCCACAAAGCACCGTCAAACTGCTGATATCTACAAAAAACAAGTCGGCTCATCTGCCATCATTCAGCTCACCAATGACCCAGCTGAAGATCGCATGCCGACCTTCTCTCCTGATGGCAAGCTCATTGCTTTCAGCTCAAATCGCGGTGGCAACTGGGATATCTACCTCATGGATTCATCAGGTGGACCAGCTCGCCAACTCACCAATACCAGTGATCGTGATGAAATTCATCCATCCTTCTCACCCGATGGCTCGCAAATGGTCTACTGCACCTATGGCGGCCCTTCTGGTCAGATGGAAATGGTCATCATTGATGTCGAAAATCCAGCCGTCAAACGCTTCATCGGTTACGGCACCCTCCCTGTCTGGTCACCAAACTCCAATCGCATTGCTTACCAACGTGCTCGTGAACGTGGCACCCGCTGGTACAGCATCTGGAGCGTCGATATTCTCGAAAATGGCAATGTTTCGTCACCCATGGAGTTGATATCTGCAGCAAATGCTGCGGCCATCACCCCAAATTGGTCTCCTGACGGTAAATACATTGTTTTTTGCACAGTTATCGACCCAGAGTCCGATGATATTCAGAGAATGACCAAGACAGATGTCTGGGTCATGAGTGCTGACGGTTCCGGCAAAGCCCGCGTGACTTCAGGCCCATACGCATATCAGCAGCCAACATGGTCCGCAGATGGTTCAATCCTCTTCGTATCTGACAGAGCTGGTGAAAATGCGAAAAACATCTGGTCACTTCGTCCAGATCGGGCCCTGAGACTTGCTTCACCAGGCAACAACAATTTGCAGGCACCTTCAGTGATGGTTCCTACAAACTAACTCGCGGGAACTCAGACAACAATAATTACGAGTTTGCCCGCCTGCGAAAACGGTTTTACTTGCCTGTAACGGCACAAAACTACTCGGATAGATTTCCGATTTTCAAGACGGGTCCAAACAATGAATAGCTTTTCTCATCAGCGGAGGCTGATGAACCAAAACTCTCGGCAGGATGCCATGACAAGTAAACAGTTCATGTTGATTATCGTGACTCTGCTCACGCTGACCACGCTCACCGGCTGCTCGCTCTTCGAATCTAAAAAAACAGATCCGATGGACCCGATCAGCACCGGCATCTATCCGCGTCGCCAGCTTTGGGCTGTCGTGCCATTACGCAACGAATCAGGTACTGCACTTGTCGTTGATAAAGGCGCACGTATCGCTGACACGCTGGCTGCTCAACTCGAAACCCAACCCGGGATCGATGTTATTCCAGTCAACCGCGTGCTCGCTGCGATGGAATCCCTGCAGATCACTCAGATCACCACGCCTGCTGAAGCACTCACCCTTCGTCATGTTCTTGAAGTCGATGCTCTGGTCGTAGGCAGCATCACTGCTTACAACGCATACGACCCACCCAAACTCGGCATCGGTGTTGAGCTCTATGTCAATGACAAGCTCCCATGGTTCAACGGTGTCGGCGATCTCTCAGTTCTTCAGCAATCCGCAACCGATAAGCTTTCACACCCAATCGGTTCCACTGCTTCGACCTATGCTCAGCCTCAAGGTGTTCGCCAACCACTTACTGTTGCCGTTGGTTACTTTGATGCGGGTGATCCTGGCACACAGGATTTGCTGAAACTTTATGCTTCTGGACGTGGTGTCAATCAAAAAGACAAATACGCATGGCGGCTTTGGCGTATCAACATGGATCTGTATACAGAATTTGTAGCCAACATCGTGAGTGACAGGCTCATGAAACTTGAAGTTAAACGTCTTCAGGAATCGCAGCCTAAGCCCACAGAATCGTCGAAAGACGAATATAACTTAGACCCCGAATTCTTCTGATCCGGTTCACTCCGGCAGAAGGCCCGGAGCGAACTGATGTCCGATTCTTTCAAAATCTCGCAAGATGACTTTGACGAAAACTGTATGTTCGAACTTCGTGATACTGATCACGGTGATGAGTTCGAACTTATTTTCGTTAAGCACGGCACGCGCTTTACCTTCCGCTGTCGACATGGACATGAGGCAGAACTCCTCGGGGAACTCGCTGATCATGTTCGTGATCCCGATAATAAGCTCGACTGGTTCGATGCCGCGGTGATTTCACATCAAATGGGGCAGAAACTCAAAGAACGTCTCGGCCAAATGATCAAACGAAAAACAGGATAACTGCTAACAAGCAATCATTCCGATTGCGTGGGTATTTTCCCACCTAACGCATCGAATTCTAACTGCAGGAACGATTTACATACGAATAACAATGTTATCCGAACCTGTAAAAAGCTCAGTCAGATTCATCGGAACAAACTCAATACCGCAATAAACCACAAAGCTCTGCGACTCAAATACAGCAAAAACAAACGCAGAATTAAGCGTTTAAATTAGATACAAAGGACTGTCAGCTCGTCAGGGGCCCGCGGGTTATGGCGAAACAGCGTTTATGAGGAACCATAGTTATGTCAGGTGAAATCGCTTTAATTGATCAGTTCGTTTCATACTTGCGGAATGAGAGGCACTTCAGCCCTTATACCGCTAGATGTTACGGCGCTGACCTACGTCAGTACGCGGAGTATATCTCTACGACACGAGCAACCGGGGAAAACGGGGACCAGCAGCAAGACGCTGCGGAAATGAGTACAGCAGAAATTGGTCAGCGCATGCAGACCGGTGATGCGATGCTTATTCGTGGTTTCCTGACTCACTTGGACAACTTCGGTTACTCCCCTGCGACAACCGCTCGTAAGATCGCGACGCTCCGCAGCTTCTACAAGTGGATGCTCAAGCGTGAGATGATCGAAAGCAATCCAATGATGCTCATCCGTACACCGAAGCAAACCAAACGTTTGCCCAAGGCAATCGCTGTTGATCAGGTTGAGAAGCTTCTCGCTGCTCCTGATAACCGTGATACGCTCGGTGCACGCGACCGCGCGATTCTCGAAACTCTGTACTCAACAGGCGTTCGAGTAAGCGAGCTGGTTGATCTGAATCGCTCTGATTTGGATTATGCATCACAGACATTGCATGTCCGTGGTAAGGGCAAGAAGGAACGTATCGTTCCGCTCGGCTCACATGCGATGGCTGCGATCCGTCATTACTTGACGCTTCTTGAGCCAGATCCACGCTTTACACATCTGCGTCAGCAGTCAATGGTTGATACGACTGTACCGCTGTTCGTGAACAAGAACGGTGGCAGACTGTCTAGCCGCAGTGTGCGTCGTAAGCTGGATAAGTACCTTAAGAGTGCTGGCCTTGATCCGACGATCAGCCCACACACATTGCGTCACAGCTTCGCAACTCACTTGCTGGATAACGGTGCTGACCTTCGTAGTGTTCAGGAACTACTTGGTCACCAGTCACTTAGCACAACGCAGATCTATACGCATCTATCCTCAATGCGTATGCGTACGGCTTATGACGAAGCGCATCCAAGAGCTAGCTAGTTCTCCTCGAAATTTCAGTATTCGACTTTCGAATATGAGTTGGGTAGGTGAGTGGTACGCTGCTTTAAGATTGACAGTCTAATCGGCGGTTAGGTGGTTGCGGTTGGTCTGCCTCACCTTGAGGCGGGGCATAAACCTAATGTGAAGATAGACAGCCTGATCATGGAAACATGATCGGGTTTTTTAGTGCGCTGCTGTGGATGCTTTTGTGCGCTTGAACGCATGAATTGGTTTGAAAAGGGATGTTAATGTGCGCACAGAATAAAAAGATTTTAGACACATTTCACACGCAGGAGTTTTGGTTTTAGCTGACAAAAATGTGAAATGAAATTTTAGCAAATTGTGACAAAATGCCTATTTTATAAGCATAGAATCGCGGATTATGTGCACAATTGTGCGCGCGTTTTGCTTCGGTATTGAACAGGTATAAAATCTAATCGTTGATTAGGGGGCTCGTAAAGGTTTGTGAGATCTGAGGTTGTGGGGATGTGGTGTTTGGGCTGTGAATTGTGGGGGATTCTGAAAAGTGTTAGAAATGATCAGAAACGGCGAGAAACGGGCTGATTTTGGTATGGTTTTGGTCAGAAATGATGAGAAATCGGAGGTTTTTGGATAGGTCGTTCGTTTTTGTGCGCGCTGGTTGCAATATGTTCAATTTGGATGCGTCTAGTAGGTAGTGTTGAGTCGAGAAGGTGCTGTGCAATGGGGTTGGTGATTGGTAAGGTGGGGGAGATAGTGGGAGAGTGGTGAGTGAAGTTGTGGTTGATGGGGATGAAGTGAAGGTGATGATGTAAGTGAGAGTGAGGGAGAGGAGCTTGTTTGAATCTTTTCTGGAGTAGGCGTCATGGCATGGGATTTGATCGGTTTGATTTACTGGGTGAGTGTTGGGTTAATTGGCGGGTTAGCTTTTGTAATATTGTTGTTGGGCTTTAGGGGCAGGGTGGTGGATGATCATCCAATCTGTAAGAAGTGTGGTTATGACTTGGAGGGGAATCGTGAAGCGGTGCTTAAAGGTGATGGGGGTAGATGCCCGGAGTGTGGTGCGTGTTTGGATGAGAAAAGGAAGGTGAAGATTGGGAATCGGGCGAAGGTGCGAAAGAAGATAGTGGTTGGTGTTGCAGGGTTGATGTTGGCGGCTGGGCTTGGTGGGGTGCGGATGATGGATTTGGATTTTACGCAGTCAAAGCCTGTGTGGTATTTAAGGTTGGAAGCGAGGCGGCCGGGATGGTTTCAGAATACTTCGGAGGTAGCGATGGAGGAGTTAGAGAGGCGGATAGAGATGGGGGAGTTGAGTGAGGATGAAATTAGTGATGTGTTTTATGATGGGGTTAGGCGGATCAATGAGGAGGATAAGGAATTTGGGGGGTGGGGAACTATCCTTGATGTTGTGTTTATGTATGGAAATCCGGATCAGGCAATGATGGATGCTTATCTTGAGGCGGTGCTGGAGAGTGTTGAACTGAAGTGGCGGAAGGTGGTGTTGGAAGATGGGAGGTTGCCATTTGAAATGACGTCGAATTTTCGTGATGGGTTTGTGTCGATGGTGAGTTGGGAGTTTCATGTGAGCGTGGATGATGGTGGGAGTTGTTTGTTTGTGATGGATGGTTTGAATAGGCAGGGTACGTTGCCTATCGGGAGAGATGGAAAGGTACAATTGTCGTTGGGAGAAAGAAAGCTGCATATCGAGGCAAAATATAGTTTGTTACTGAGAGCTGGAGGGAAGCATTTAACAACAACGACGCGAGAGTATGACTTGGATTTTAAGGTGGCGACACGGTTTGAACGGGATCAGCTTTTGAAACGGGTGAAGGGTGAAAAGAATAAAGAAATGTTGAGGGATGCGTTGGGTAGCTTGGAGATTGCGAAGAGTGACTTTGGGCAGGGAGATGTTGAGTATGTTTTGCTGAGCGATTATGAAAATTCGAAGCTTTGTGATTTGTTTTTTAAGGTGTATTTGCTGGAGGGGGAGAAACGTGTGGAGACTGGTTTGAGACTTCGTACAAAAGAAGAAAGTGAGCCTCTCGATTCATTTCGGCTGGAGGTGAATGGAGTGGAATTAAATGTGGGTGATGAGGTTGATTTGGTTTTGGTGCCTGATGTTGGAGCGGTGTGTGAGACGGTTGATGTGTGGGAGTTTTTTGATGAAGAAATAGTGCTTCGAGATGTAAAGGTAGTGACATTATGGTGATGTTAGGCGTTGCCGGTGTCTTTTGTTTGTGATGGCCTTGTCGCTATGGGTGATGCGTGGGATTGAAAAAAAGAGCTTTTAGCTGGTGCATATATGAGAAAATTGGTTTTGAGATGGGGGTGTTGTGGAACGGGGTTTGGTGTATGTTGGTGGTATGAAGATTACTGATTCTATGATGGGCAAAACTCAGGGGCTTCGTGGTGGGAGCGTGAGGCGTCGCCGACGTGAGGTTGAGGATACTGGTGGTCATCTTGGTTTTGAGCCTCGGAAGTATTGGAAGTGGTGGGTTTGTTTGATTGTTGGTGTGGTGATGCCTGTGCGAGCGGTGGAGCGATATCGGTTTAAGGAAAAGGGATGTGATGGCGAGTTGAAGTGGTGGATGTGTTTGGGGATGTGGATTGTTGCGTGGGTGATGATGATTGGGGCGGTGAATGGTGGGCGGATTGCTTGGGAGAGGATGGATGATGTTAAGTATGTTGAGGTGGTAAGAGGGATGAGTCGGTATGACGCGGGGCGGAAATTACGTGAGGGTGAATGGACGAGTTGGCAGCACAAGAAGGTGAAGAAAGTGAAGGGGGAAAGTGGAGATGAGGTTGTGTTGATGAAGGGGGAGTTGGCTTATGGTTCGCCTTTTAGTGTGGGGTTGTGGTGGGAAGTTATGAAGGGATTTAGAGGTGGTTTTGAGAAGGTGAGTGGTGGTGAGGTTGTAATGATGGGGGGAGGGTTGTTGGGGATCGCTGGGGTGTTGAGTGGATTATTTTTTGGTTGGGGTGCGCGGGGGTATGAGGATGTGTTGGTGAGTTATAAGCGTGGAGTTATGAGAGGGGTGATGATGTTGCCTTGGGTTGTGGTGGCGGTGAGTGTGGGTGGTGTGATGTGGTTGTGGTTTGAAAGAGGTGGTGGTTGGGATATTGAAGGGTATGACGGAGTAAGATTTTTTAAAGGGCTTGCTGGGTGGCGTGGGAGTGGCGATTGGACTTGGTTAATCGGGATGGTGGTGATGGGGATTGTTATTGTGGAAGCGATGCGTGTGATGGGTGCGGCGAGTAAGGGGTGGGATGCGCGGTTAGTTGAGGGAGGAAGTTGTCGATGGCCGTTGGTGTGCAAACGGTGTGGGTGGGTGCTGTTTAAATTGGATCGTGGCGCGTGGTGTCAGAAGTGCGGATTGACGGCGAAGAAATCGTTTCGGTCGAAGGACTGGTGTTTGGATTTTGTGAATGAAGGGAAGTGGTATGCGCGGTGGTGGGGAGTGGTGAAGGATGTATTTGTGAAGCCTACGAAGGTGGGTGAGCGTGTGCGATCGATGCGGCCTAATGATGGGTTTGTTGAGATTGTTGTGGGGCATTTACTTTGCTTTGCGGGATTGCTGTGGCTTGTGGGGATGGTGGAGTTGTTTGGCAGGATGAGTGTGGTGGGTGGTGAGATTGCTGTGATGGGTGGTCTGAATGGTGTGGGTGATTATGTGTGGAGTGCGATGCGCGTACCTGTAAGATTTTGCAGGTTGGAGCTGCTGATATTGGGAGCTGGTATGGTGAGTGGATTGATGTGGTGTAATGTGTGGGGGATGTGGAAGTCGAGAGGTAAGCGAGTGAATTATGTGGGTGTGTCGAGCAGGGTTGGTGCGATGGGTTTGATCGGGATGATGGTCGTGTTTGCTGTGGTGATGATGGCGATGTCAGCAATGGGGTATGGAAGGATGTCGAGCATGGATCGGTGGGAAGTGATGCGGTTGTTGGATCATGCGAGCAGGTGGTCGTCGGTGGCAGGTGTGGTGTGGATGGGATTCTTTGTGAGGTATGCGATGAGGCATGTGACGCGGAAGAGTTATTAGATGATAAGAGGCTAATCAATGGTTAGATGGGTGAGTGCGTGTGTGAGGCATTTCTGATGATGATGGTGGGGAAAGAGAAAATGTAAAAAGTGTTGCAAATATAAAATGTAGCATATATGCTATAAACATATTTATTGAGATATTCAGTGTTTTATTGCATCACTTAATTCATGAGATAAATTTGCCAGGAGATTTGAGGGGCGGCATGGAAGTTTGCTGAATATGAATAGCACGACTTTGAACGTGTCGCTGTTGTTGTGTGTGTGTTGAGTCCGTGGCGGATTTAAGTGAGGGAATGTAATCATGTTGATGAGGCAGGCATGTGTAGCGGGTTTGATGGGTGCGGCTGTTGGGAGTGGATGTTTGAATGCGAATATTGGAAGTGGTGAGAGCGGGGCGAAGCCGAATATTGTGGTGATTGATATTGATGATTGGCGGTACGATTTATTTGGTGCAGGTGGGCATCCGTATTTGCAGACGCCGAATATTGATCGGATGGTGAATGAGGGTGTGATGTTTGATCGTTCATATTGTACGACGCCGTTGAGTACGCCTGCGAGGACGGCTTTGTTTACGGGGATGTATGCACCGAGTAATGATTTGTTTAATCATTCGCATCACCCGGCGAATACGTACGAGGGAAATGATTATGCGCACTATGACAAGATGTATACGCATCAGTTGAAGGCGAATGGGTATGACACAGGGTTGTTTGGGAAATGGCATATCGGTTCGGACACGATGAATGAATCGAAGAATAAAGGCGGATTCGATACGATGTTCACGTGGTTTGGTTATTACAAAGAAGAGGGGTTGACGAATAGTCAGAATAAGCAGAAGTATTATCACAAGAAGATGAACTATAAGTATGTGAAGCCTGCGGAGAGTGCTTATGTTTCGGATGAGTATATGACGGAGGTGGTGTTTGGCGAGGCGTCGAAATATGTTGAGGAGAAGGCAATAGGAGGGGAGCCGTTTTATTTGCATGTGGCTCCGATCTCGATTCATGCGCCGTTTAATCCTGCGGATAAATATGATGGAACTTATGAAGATGAGACGACGCTTTTTAATGTGGATCGTTTTGATGGAGATGCACTAGAGGCAGCGTATGAAGGGCGATACGATGAAGCGGGTGTGTTGGAAGATACAGTGAATCAGGCGGAGATGATGCTGTCGGTTGATGATGGGATTGGAACGTTGTTGGATACGCTTGAAGCGCAGGGGTTGGCGGATAATACGGTGGTGATGTTGACGAGTGATAATGGATTGATGTTTGGTGAGCATGGGATGATGTGGAAGCAACATGCTTGGGAAGAGAGTGTGAGGGTGCCTTTGATTGTGTGGGGTGGAGATGAGTGGGTTGATGGTGATAGGCATGTGAGTAGTCCTGTTGGGCGAGTTGATTTTATGCCGACGATCATGGATTTGGCTGGGATTGATACACCTGATTATGCAGAAGGTAATTCGTTTGCGAATTTGCTGAAGGGTGTTGATGATAACTTGGATCGGTATGCACTGAATCTTGGTTATGGCGGTGATGAAGAAGTGAGTGGAGATGAATTGCCTGAGTGGGCAACGATTACTCTTGAGAATGATATGAAGCTAATCATGATGGCAGATGGTTCGGCGATGATGTTTGATTTATCGGCTGATCCGTATGAGCAAAATGATCTGTGGGATGATGCAATGTATCAGGATGAGCGGATTGAGTTGGTTGCAGCGTTGACGATGAAGCTTGATGAGATTGGTGCGCCGACAAGTTGGTTCGCGTTGAGTGTGCCTGAGCCGGGGGTTCTGGGGTTAATGATATTGAGTGGATTGGGGATGTTGATGCGACGTGGTGGCATGTTGGCTTAAACATGGAAATATTCTGGTTTTGTCGCAGCTGTCTCGATGGTCGGGATAGCTGCACTTTTTATTGGGCGAGAAGTTAATGCGTTTGTATGATGGGGCACATGAATGAACAGCATACAGATGGATTGGATCATGAGAGGGTTGCGGTTTTGGAGGAGGGGGGTTCGCCTGAGGGTGGTGGAATGCTGTGGCGCGTCGAGGATGGTATTGAGGGAGAGGATCTGCATGCGCTGAGAGAAGGGAATGAGTGGAAGGGAATTGTGGCAAGGTGGCAGGCGGGGTTTGAACAAAAAGCGTCTATGCGACGGTTAGGTGAGGTGAAGCGAGAGACGCTGGGTGTGTTGAAGATGCTGTTTTGGAGCATATTTTGGCCGAGCAAGACGACGAGGCGTGCGGATGATGTGAGTTGGGTTGATGTGATGATATTACATGTATTGGGTTTGGGGCTGTATGCAGTTTGTTTGCTGACGATTGGTATCTATGAGCTATTTTTTGTTGAGTATGGGGGGATGTTCAGTTATGCGGTTGAATGGGTGATAGGACAAAATTCAAGTAACTCAATGTGGAATTTCAGATTTGAGGAATGGCTGTCAGCTGGTTTGAGTGCTGTGGCAGGTGAATTGTGTGGCGTGTTGTTTTTGGTATTGATGAGTAGTTGGTGTGCGCGGCCGGGAGAGGGAATGTGGGTGAGTATCAGACGATGTGTGAAACGAGGTTTATGCCTGACGGGTTTTTCAGTGTTGCCGTTGCTGATTGTCGCGCTGTTTGAACCGATGGGTGACACTGTATTTGGTTATATGCCACGTACGAATATGTTCTGGAATTTCGTTGGTGTTGTGATTGGCGGGACTGTTTTTGTCGGGATGATGTTGTTGCCGGGATTGATGTTGGTGAAGGCACTGGGTGAAGGAGGGCGGGGTTGGGATTGGCGAACAGGTGAGGGGATGAGTGATGCGTGGCCGCTGCGATGTGAGGGGAATGATGGTGGTTGTGGATACCGGATTGTGAATGTTAAGGAAGGGGAGAGTTGTCCTGAGTGCGGCATGGATGTGATGGTGAGTGCTGCTCGGAAACAGGATATGTATTTGGGTGATATGGAACGAGCGAGAACGAGTAGTGTGTGGCCGTTGCGGTGCGAGGGAAATGATGGGGCGTGTGGTTATCAGTTGGTTGATGTGAATGATGGAGCAGTGTGTCCGGAGTGTGGTGAGGATGTGAGTAAGAGTCTGGTGAAAATGCAAAACAAGCAGAAGGGTGGCGGTGAGAAGAGTGCGTTTAAACGATTGTTTGAGAGTGTTGTGATTGGGCGAGGTGCGTGGCAAGCTGTGTTTAAGCCTGGGAAGTTTGGGCAGGGGATGAATACGTTGGTGCCGAGTAGTGGCGGTGGGTTGGTGATGCTTGGGAATATGATCAAGGGATCGTTCTTGATGTTGATTTTGGTGTACGTGATTGCGGCGAGCACGTTCTTATTTGAAGGTGGTGGCCCAGTTGATTTTGAGGACTTGATCATTGCGACGACGGTTGTCACTTTCGGAACGATGATCGGTTGTTGTGTTGCGGGATGGTGCTTGTTTGGGATATTGCAGTTGTATGTGTTTGTGGTGGGTTTCTTTATCAGGATTGCTGGTGGTGAGAATCGTTTGTATGAGTTGCAGCGACTGATGAGCAGGCAGAGTTTGTTTGCGACCTTTAGTGTTCCGATTTTGGCATCGATTGCGGCGGTGGGTTTGTTTGTTTCGTTGACATTTGCGTTCTCCTCAACGAGGGGAATGGATACGTTGAGTCCGGTGTTGTTTGCGGTTGCTGGTTTTGGTGTACTGTTTGCTGGGATATGGCAGTTAGTGATTTTGATACTGGGTGTACGTGGTATCCGATCGCTGCATGGGAATGAGTAGAAGGTGGGCGCGTTTTGGGGTGGATTGGTGTAAGATGTCAGAGCAGGGTCGGGATATTCTGAGGGGCGTGTCTGTGTTTGCATGTGTGCGATGTCAGGATTGTCATGCATGCAGAATTGGTTGATGGGGATGGTCGAACGGAATCGTGGTGACTAGGTAGCTTATGAGTGAACATGTGACCAGTTGCAGGATCAGTAAGCCTCGGATGACTGTACAGACGGTGTGGGGTCATCTTGTATTGCTTGGTTTGAGTATCGTGATGTTGGGTCTTTCGTACCCGAGACCTGGTATGTGGATATTGGGTTTCGTGGCACTGGTGCCTTGGGGCTATGTGTGCGTGCGGAGTGAGAAGTGGTGGCGGTTGTGTTGGACGAGTTTCGTTATGTTCTGCGCGTTCTGGCTGATCCGAGTGGATTGGGTTGTGCCTGTAACGGTGGCTGGGTATATCGCTTTGAGTGTGATTCAAGCTGCATACGTTGCTTTGGGTAGCGTGCTGCTTTGGATGGTTGCTCGTAAGACAAGAATGTTAATGGTGGTGGCGCTTCCTTTGATATGGGTGGCGATGGAATTTTTGCGATGTCATTATCCGGCTGGTGGTTTTGGCTGGTTTGCACTTGGATATATTGTTGGCAGTTACAAAGTCGGGCAGGGGCCAGGCGTTTTAGCACAGTTTGCGAACATGTTTGGGGTATGGGGTGTGAGTTTCCTGCTTGCGATGACCAGCGGTCTAATCGTTGATTTGATGACGCAAAAAGTACTGCATATGAAGCGAAATGGCGCGAAGACGGTACGCAAGACCGTTCGCGGGGCGCTTGTCATTTGGCTTATTGCATATGGTAGTGCGATTACACATGGCTTGATTTCAATTGGTCAGTATGAACAGATGATTGAAGGGGGAGATGGTGAGGCATTGAGTGGTGTTGCGGTGGGTGTTGTCCAAACGAATGTGACGATGAAGAATACTGAGCCACGTGATTATGAATCGCAGGCTGAGGATTGGCATCAGTTAAAAGATCTGACACGTATGGTGAGTCGTGAGTCGGTTGATGGTGAACGTGTGCAGTTGGTTGTGTGGCCAGAAACGATGGTGCCCGGCAAGGGTTTGAATGAAGAAGCTAAAGAATTTTTCAGGCAATATCTTATGTCATTCCAGCCTGATGAATTGTCATATGAGATCGGGACGTTGGCGCGTGATTATGCGGTGAATATTTTTGCTGGCGGTCAATTTGGTGCAGACTGGGAAGAGCGAAAATATGGTGCAAATGTTTATCCGTATGCGAATCATAAAGCGAATGTAGCGTATTTGTATTATGCGGATGGAATGCAGTCGCCGTTGCAGTACCACAAGATGAAGTTGGTGCCTGTAGGTGAGTATTGGCCTTGGATTGGGAATTGGCCTGAAGTGAAGGCTTGGGTGATTGACAAGATCAGTCCTTGGGGTGATTACACATTGCAGGCAGGTCCGCGGCCAGTGGTTTTTGATGTGCCGGTACTGTACAGCACAGAAACAGAGCAAGGCGTTGTGGATAATGCAGTGAATGTGCGTGTGGTGACGCCGATTTGCTACGAGGACGTTGTGCCACGCCAGGTGCGATCGATGGTTTACGATGGCGGCAAAAAGCGTGCTGATCTGATTGTGAATCTGACGAATAGCGGTTGGTACAGTGGGAAATCGATGCGGCCACAACACTTACAAATCGCTACATTCCGTAGTATTGAAAACGGCGTGCCTACTGCTCGAAGTGTGAATACTGGTGAAAGTGGATTCATCAATGCTTTGGGGCAGGTGACGAAGCTGGTCACACGTAACGGCCAAAACCAGTATCAAGCAGGTGTTGCAGCGGAATTTGTGCGGTTTGATGAACGGACCACCCTTTACGGGCGTATTGGTGATATGGGAGCGTGGGTTGTTGTAGGTTTGGTTAGTCTGATGACCATAATCTGCCTTTTAGGTCGAGAAAAGAAAATCTGACCGTTTGGATGGTCGAAGAAGTTGATGGATAAAGGAAGGGAATGGGATGCTGGCTATGTGGTCAGCACGCTTTCGGGAAGCGTTTATCTTGCTGATCTTCGGACTGCGAGGCTTGGTAAACAGGTCGATTTGAGTTGCAGGAATCAAGAGGGATCGAGGCTGGATGACCGCCTAGGAATCTAAGCGTTCAGCAAAGAGCGCGCGTACAAACTTTGTTGTATGTTTGAGACGGTTTGTGCGTATGGATTTTGGATGAACAACATGAAAATAAATGCACGATTTATTGGGAAACACTTGGTGTTGTCTGCTGCACTGATGGGTGCTGGTTTACTTGCAACAGAGAATGCCGCGTGGGGGCAGCTCGAAACATTTGAACAACAACTCGACACGTTAACTGGAAGTGGGAATGCCCTATTAAAACAGGGTGAAGCGAAAGCTATCGAGGTTATCCTGAATGCATCTCGCAGTAAGAACGCGTTCTATCGAGCTAATTCGATGGAAGTGATAGTTCATGCAAAAGATCGTGCAATTCCAATGCTCCAGCTTGGCCTTGAAGATGAGAGTTCAGTGGTACGTTTTGCAGCACTGATTTCCATCGGCAAGATGCAGGAGCAGTCACTCGGTAAACGTGCTGCTGAAATGATTGACGATCCGAACGCTTCCGTGCGTGCAGCTGCGATCTTTGCAGCCACTAAATGCGGCATGGAAGTCGATGCATCACCACTCGCGCAAATGCTCACATCACGTGATCTGGAATTACGAGGCAATGTTGTGATGATTCTCGGCATGATGGGTAATAAGTCTGCGATTCCGATGCTTGCTGATATGTCTCGTGCAAAATTTTCTGCAGCAGACTCACTGCGTGATGTAGAGCAGGTCCAATTCGCTGAGGCAATGGTCCGTTTAGGCAGGACTGAAGCATTAGACACAATACGTGTCCGTGCATACCGCCCCGCACCTGATGACGGGATTCGCGTGCTTGCGATATCCACATTGGGAAAATTACATGATGCAAATATGATGCCGGGCTTAAAAAAGATTTTGGATGATGAAAACGTCAATGTTCGCGTCGCTGCAGCGACAGCAATGGCGGAGTTGGACTCAGATACAGGAAAGTCAGTGCTCTTGAAGGCTGCTGAATTTAGCTCCGAGGACGTGAAAAAAAGTATCGAAGCTTACCTCGCAGAGCACGGTAAACGCTCTGACAGCGAGGCCTACAGGGCTTTATTGGCCAATGAAGCCGCAATGTCCCAGTTTGCCGGGCAAGTCCGTGGTCAGGCCGTGTTCGGGCTCGGTTTGCTCGATGACGCCGATGCCGCTCGGGCTGTGGTGAAAATGCTGGATGATGAGTTGGAGCAGGCTCGATTGTCAGCTGCGGCGGCTTTGCTGAAGTCTTTATCACGCCAAGGAGTTAAGTGAAACACAGAATGTTCGAAAAAAGGGACATTGTGGGGTGATGAACGGTTGACAATTTGACCTATTTCCGGTAAATCTAGCACTGTCGTAAAGGCCTCGATCGAGGGAATTTGAGCGCCTTCCTTCCTAATTCGCATTCCTCGCTCTGAGAGGTAGCACATTGAATCTCCTGACCAAAGTATTCGTCGTTGTCGTTGCACTGCTGTCTGTACTGCTTGTGGCGCTGACGGTTTCGTTTGTCGCAAACACAGAAAACTACAAAAAAGTTGCAAGTTCTGAAAAGGGTTTGAAGCTCGCTGCTGAAAAGCGTGCATCACTCATGCAGGACGAGTTGACCAAGCTCAGCAATGAGAGATCAACTGACGCAATGGCACTCAGCAATGAGAACGCTAACTTGACCGCAACCATCGTTGACCTTCGCGGCAAGCTTGCTACTAAGCAAATGAACGTTCTTAAGCTTGAAGCTGACCTTGCTAGCATGAAAGCATCTGTTGACCGCATGAGCGCAACAGGCAAACTTAATGCTACTTTGGTTGAAAAAGTTAACACCGAACTCAAAACCAGCCGCTCAAAGCTCGTCGATGTACAGCAACAGTTGGCTGAAGCTCTTGACAAAATCAACGAGCTCAACACTGAGAACGAAGGCGTCATCCGCCAGCTTTACCAGAACAAAGAACAGGTCGTAGCACTCAAAGCTGAAAAAGATAAGCTTGAGCGTGGCGTAGCTGGTCTTCCAGACGACATGAAGAAGCTCGTCTACAACGTGATGGAAGGCGACGTCGTCAAGGTTGCGACTAACCCAATCGCAGGCCAAATCGTTCAAATTCAGAAAAACAACGGCGTCACACTCGTCCAACTCAACGTTGGTACTAGCGACGGCGTAGAAGAAAACATGGAATTCATCGTGCATCGCGGTGCTGACTACTTGGGCACAATCGTTGTCTCAAAGGTAGACGCTAGCGAAGCAGCAGGCCAACTCACAGAGAAGAACGGCGACGTCATCATCGGTGACGGTGTCATGTCTGGCCTCAACTAAATTGATGTGGAGATTCGTCACAAGGTGAGCTGAAAAGCTCACCTTGTGTTTCACAATCCAGCATAATGCAGGATTGTAGACCAAATCGAAAATTTTAGAGTTGGCATCGACCAACTTTGGAGTATTGAAAATGGATTCAGAAAACGGCGTCTACACAGTTCTTCTTGCAGTTTCAGCACTGACTCTCATCGTTGCTGTCGGCTTCGTTGCAATGCGTGGCATGGAACTGTACGGCGGCTTGTTCATCTCCTAGTGAACAACTCGTTGACAAAAAGATATTCGATATCAGGAGCGTTTCAGTGAGATATTCAGTTGGCTCTCAGAGCCGAGCTGGGATGACTGAGGCGTTTTTTCTTAGGGGCAGAGACACTTGGGGGTGTGGATAACACCGGTTGGCAAATCGGTCGATTCAGCATGTGTTACTCTGGTTGGTAAGTGGGGATTCAGGATGGTGAGAACGCGGTTGTTGGTGCAGGAGGTGGCGGAGACGAGCTAGTCGCTTGCGTTTAGCTTACAGAACTCCGAAAGGACTTGGAGGCTGACATTTCTTTTGGCGTAAAGTCAGCCATTTTTAGAGTGCGTTGTTGTTGCATTCATAGCAGTTCTGTTTTGTGACATGTACATCATTTGTACTAAACAAAACATACGAACGCTTAATTGATGCGATTCACAACTTACTCGAGCGGCCCATGAAGTGATGAATGGGGATCAGCTAATTGATTCTGGATAATGTACTAAGCTGGTTTAGCGTGGATATGGGGATTGACCTTGGTACGTGCAACACCCTTGTGTGTGTACGTGGCGAGGGTATTGTGCTAAACGAACCAAGTGTCGTGGCGGTCAAAAAAGGAACCAATCAGGTTCTTCAAAATGGCAACGCCGTTGGTTGGGTGGCTAAAGAAATGCTCGGCAAAACGCCCGGCTCCATCTCTGCTATCCGCCCCATGAAAGACGGCGTCATCAGTGACTTCGAAATCACTGAAGCTATGCTCGCCTATTTCGTCCGCAAAGTGAACGGCAAACGCCCGCTAGTGCGCCCTCGTGTCGTCATCGCTGTCCCAAGTGGCATCACAGCCGTCGAAAAACGTGCTGTTCTCGACTCCGCTGAACGTGCCGGTGCAAGACGCGTTTACCTCGTCGAAGAGCCCATGGCCGCCGGTATCGGTGCCGCGCTCCCTATCGTCGAAGCAACCGCAAGCATGATCGTCGACATCGGCGGCGGCACAACTGAAGTCGCCATCATGTCTCTCGCTGACATCGCTCAATGTGAATCAGTCCGCGTGGCTGGTGACGACATGGACGAAGCGATCATCAACCACATGAAAAAAGCCTACAACCTCATGATCGGCGAGCAAACCGCTGAACGCATCAAGGTTGAAATCGGCTCCGCTGCACCAGATGGTGACGAACGCAGCATGGAAGTTCGTGGTCGTGATATGATCTCAGGCCTCCCGCGTAAAACAGTTATCACAAGCGAAGAAATCCGCGAAGCGCTTCAGGAACCGCTCAGTGCCATCATCGAAACCGTGACACGCACACTTGAACGAGCCGAACCTGAACTAGCAGCCGACCTCGTTGACAACGGTATCGTTCTCGCAGGCGGTGGCGCTCTCCTTCGTGGCATCGACACCGTCATCAGCAATGCAACAGGCCTCGACTGCCGCATCGCTGACGACCCACTAACCTGCGTCGCTCGCGGCACTGCCATCTACCTCGAACACCTCGAAGAGTGGAAGCAGACCATGGAAAGCGATATGGACGAACTCTAAGTCACAACTCAAAATCAAAAACAAAAAGCTGAGCGTTCACCGTTCAGCTTTTTTCTTGCGCATTATACATATCTCTTATTTCATTCTCGCTCCATTGTGCGCATTAAAAACCCCTCTATCGAGGGGCTCTTCACACTCTTTTTTCTTTCATTCTTTCGTCTTATCGTCCTGAGTTATTGTAAATTCTTATCGATCTCTGACCATAAAATTTCAAGCGTTGATTTTTTCGCATCTCGGTCAACCAAATCATCTGCTGCATTAATCGAAACATGCCCATCGAGGAACGCAAAATTCGCCTTCCCTCCTTTCGACCCGAGCTTGTTCTCAATTTCAGAATGACGCGACCAGTCAATTTGGCTCTCCGCAGTTGCCTGAGTACCCGCATACGGATGAGATCGCAGTAAATATGGTTGATCCACAAAGTGATTGTACGGCAACCCACCCTGGCCAATATAACAAGCCGTATAAACCGACTGTGTACTCCAGTTCTTCCAGACCGGCCAAGCTTCAGCTAACAAAATAATCTTTGAACTGTATTTCGCGTCTGCCGTAAAACGTTTGCCTTGATTCGGTTTCAACGCTCCATCACTTTCATAGTATTCAACACACGTTTTTCCACCATTTGTATTAGCAGTAATGAGCGCATCATCATACTGGCCACTCGCCCAGCCGTTCATCGCATAAGAACGTGCGGATTCATCAACGTCACGTGGGCATTTCATGACCATGCCGCCAACCGTTTCAACGCCAACTTCATTCTCGTCGCCTTGGATATACGACCCTATAATTTCAGTATCAAACCAGAACGCACCCCAATTCATAAATGAATTGTTAAACATAATGTTCGGCGGAAATTGCGAATCGTTATCCGCACTGAACGAAATTAAAGCAAGCGATAACTGCCTCTGGTTACTCGCACACTGTATATTCTGTGCCGTCTTTCTCGCAGCACCCAATGCAGGTAGTAATATACCAATAAGTAATGCGATAATTGAGATGACCACAAGAAGTTCGATTAATGTAAAAGCCTTCGATTTGTTTTGTAATGAACTGTCCATAACTGTTCCTTTACCCAATACACAGGTATGAAATTAGTTGCTTCATGGCCACACCGGTCCCATCTGAAGCATCCTGATCCCTAAAAACGTTGGCGAAGTGCGATGTTCTACCGTAATTTATGTGAATGTTCCCGATTATCCTCTCCGACCTAATCAACGAGAAGCTAACCACGGAATATGCATTAAATCTCAAAAAGTGATGACTCGATCAAATTTTTAGAACAATGATCTGCTTGATTTGACACAAATTAAGACCTATCACCTATTGGTATAACAGTATTTTAAGACTGAAACAATTAGGGCTGCGGTATTATGGTGATAATTATGCGCAAGTGATATTTAATTGACTGTTCGTAACATTTCGCCATCGTTTCTGTTAAGCAAAATCGACATGGTTGTTAAATGATTCATAGATGAAATGGCAGATCAATTGAATGTTGAAAACTGATCGATTTGAAAAAAGCTAGTAATTACAGTCTTATACCGTCTGACATCATTTCATCATTTTCTAAATCAAGAACGCGAATTGTGTAATCAGAGATGTTCTTTACATAGAATTCATCGTCTTCAATATTCGATGATAGCGCAGATGATAGATCAAGTATTACGATATGATCGTTGGTATGTGAGGCCACCAAGTTGAGTAAATCTAACGTTAAATGTGAAATATCAATCGAAGCGATCAGGCTAATTTACGAATCTATTGAAGCTGTTTATTGGCGTTCTTCCAATTCATCAGGTGGTGTGATATCAGCTTGCGTATGTAAATGCTCTTCTGGATGATTGACCGTAACCACTTTATAGATGCACCAGCCAAGTAGGATTGAGACGCCGCCCAATGCAAAGATCATGATTACCCAGCCAATTAGTGTTAGTGGAGCGCTGGCGTGTGCACGATCAGCCACCGGTGCAAAATCTTGCGCGAGTGTAAACAGGACTGAACTCATAATTAAACTCCTTCAGTGCTACGCCGTTCCCATCTGCGGAACGCATCAGTGATGATCAGCAAAATGAATGTCGCGGTCAGAAGAATCAAACCGATCACGACCTGCGCAGGAATACTGGTGGTGATACTTTGAACAAGTTCATCATCTTGGAAGATATCACCCCAGATCCAGAAGCCGAACACCGCAATCAGATAAACCGGGCTGATGTATTTCAAAGTGAACATGATGATTTTTGGCAGGCGTATGTGAGCGCCATGCATCAGTTCGGTGTGTCCTTTCTTGATACCCATGACCCAGCCGAACAGTAGCACTTCAATTGTTGCGAGCATGTAGATACTGACTGTGGACATCCAGATGTCGAGTGTTTCAAGTGCGAGCTGATTTTCTGTGTAGTAAACGACGAAGTATGTGCCAACGAGGGTGATGAAAAGCAGAATTGCGATCGATGCATGTCTGCCAATATCAAGTGCTTCTTCGAGGAACGCGATTGCTGGTTGCAACATTGCAATTGATGATGTTGCAGCGGCAAGGAATAACAAGATAAAGAAGATGAATCCGAACCATCGGCCAGCCCACATCTGCTCAAACACAGAGGGCAGGGCAATGAATCCGATGTGGAAGTTCGATGCACTTTGAACTGCATCAGATTGTAAAAATTCTGGGCCGAGGAAAACGACTGCAGCTGGAATGACCATTAAGCCGCCGAGAACGACTTCACAGAAACCGTTACCTGCAGCTGCGGTGAGTGCGGACAGTGCGATGTCATCTTTTGCTTTGAGGTAAGAAGCGTAAGTGATGATGACGCCGAAGCCGATGGAGAGTGAAAAGAAAATTTGGCCAGCGG
Source organism: Planctomycetota bacterium (assembly GCA_016350165.1). Taxonomy (GTDB): domain Bacteria; phylum Planctomycetota; class Phycisphaerae; order Phycisphaerales; family Phycisphaeraceae; genus Poriferisphaera. The sequence goes on from CP066225.1 coordinate 4,350,739, forward strand.
CATCAATCCAAATTTGCGCTTTGGCAAGTTTTTCCCAATCAGGGTTCCACATGTAACCGAGGCCTGCCATAACGTTTGCATTTGGAATGTCGGGGTTGGCAGGCAGTGTGAGTACGCGAACGACGACGATCATTGCGCAGATGATGAGTGTGGGGAGTGCAAATTTACAGAATATTTCGATGCCTTTGGAGAGGCCGCGATAGACGAGGAAGAAGTTAAGCGCGAAACAAACGACGAGGAAGATCAATGAATTGTTGAGTGGGTCAATAAAGAGTGAACCGTTACCGCCGGGTTGTGTGCCGATGAATGGATTTGCGAAATCGGTGACAAAATTAGGGCTACTTGCAGAGGGCATTGTATTGGTGAGGTATTTCCATGCGTAGCCGAGACACCATGCTTCGACGAAGACGTAGAACATGAAAACGGTGATACAGATGAGTGGTCCGAACATGCCGAGATATGAGAAGAAGCGGTTTGTTTTTTTGCCGACGATGCGGAAGATGCCGGGTGGTGAGTTGTAACCGTGTCGTCCGCCGTAACGCCCGATGGCCCATTCGGTGAAGACGATTGGGAGGCCGAGTAAGAGGAAGGCGATCAGGTAGGGGATCATGAATGCGCCGCCATGTTTAGCAAGCAATCCCGGAAAGCGAATGAAGTTACCAAGTCCAACGGCTGAACCAGCGACAGCGAAGACGACGCCGAGGCGTGTGCCCCAATATTCCTTAGGCCTATCCAAGTCTGGCATAAACGAAATCCAACTTTTTAAGGTGCTACCTGACAGTGTATGCGCAAGATTGTCAATGTATGACATTAGACTATAGACACATGCGAGGGTTGAAATGAGCGATTTCTTGTGCGGTTTATAGTAAAAGAGATGGTGAAATGCAGTAAGAATTAAGGGGGATTCTGGTATGTATTGGTTGATTAATTAGGGATGAGCGAATTGATAATGTGCGACTTTCGGTTTTGTGCGCACGTTTTGTTTGGAAGTTGGTTTTTGAGATGGTCATAAAAAGAGGTTTTGAAATAAGGTTGTTATTTCGTGATGGACGAGATGCGTTTGTTTGAGGTTCTGTTTTTACGAAAAGCGGATGGGATTGGGTGGGTTTGTGAATCTTGATGCGGATTTGTGCGCGCAGTTTTTAGTTTTTGATGATTTACCCGTAGTGAAGAATGAACGGAAATGGCTTGAAAACAGTTAAGAATGGTGCGCTTTGGGTTGGGAATGGTTAGAAATGCTCAATAAATGAACGGTTTTTGAGGGGCGATTGCGTGTTTGTGCGCGCGGTTTGAATTGAGAGTGGTTTGGTATGTGGTTTGCACGTGTGAGTAAAGAGGGAATCAATTGCTGTATCCTCAAGGAGGCCGGATGGGCCTTTGAGGTGGTGAGCGAAGGATTGGGTTGAAGATGGGGTGGCGGGGTGAGGGAATTGGTTGTGGTACTAAAGCGTATCGTTGTTTTGAAGTGTGGGTGATTGTGCTGTTTCACTAAAACGTATCGTCGTTTGAGAGAGTGGATGTATTTGTTGTTTCACTTTAGCGTATCGGTGGATGTGGAGTAGGGGTGTTGTTTCAGTGTAGTGGATCGATGATTGTGTGATTGAGAAATGAAAATAAGGAGAAGCGGTGGGCTTCTCCTTATTTGGTTTTAGTGTTTATATTTATGGTTGTTTTTGAGTTAGTAGGCGAGGGCGAAGTAGACTTGGGTGGTTGTTGGGTTGCCTGTGTAGATGCAAGTGCCGAGGTCATCGGTTTGGTCGAAGGGGATGTTGCGGACGGCTGCTTTGGTTTCTTCCTGAATGATCTTTTCTATCTCATCATTAGGCTCGAAGTAACATCGGACGAGGCCTGCATCTTCTTCGAGAAGTTGTTTGAGTTGTTCGTATGAATTTGCGGTGCGCGTGTTTTGTTGCGTGAATTGCTGCGCTTTCTCAAACATCAAGTTGTAGATTGTGTTTGTTTGATCCTGCAACCAATCGGGGGTGAGGTCGTCGATCTGCATGGTTGCTCTTGTGTCGTCGCAACGACGTTTGACCATGCAGGAGCGTGATTCAACTTCGCGTGGGCCGATCTCGATGCGTAATGGGATACCACGTTTTTCCCAGTAGTACCGCTTGTCGCCGGGACGGTGTTTGCGGTAATCGACAACGATCTGCTGATTTGTGTTTTCGTCGATGATGTATTTTTCAATGTCATCGTTATGAGCAGATTCGATTTTGATTGCGTCTTTGGGGAGCAAGTTGCTGAGAAGCTGGTTGATTGTGTTGCGAACTTCGGTGTCGTCCTGCTTCTTGTTGAGGATTGGTACGATGGCGATGAGTTGTGGTGCGACGGCTGGTGGGAGGACTAAGCCTTGGTCATCGCTGTGGGTCATGATCAAAGCGCCGATTAGACGGGTGCTGACACCCCAGCTGGTTGTCCATGCGTGTTCGAGTTTTTGTTCGCGGCTGAGGTATTGGATGTCGAAACCTTTGCTGAAGTTTTGGCCTAGGAAATGGCTGGTTCCAGCTTGGAGTGCTTTGCCGTCTTGGAGTAGTGCTTCGATTGAGTAGGTGTGGACTGCGCCTGCAAACTTTTCTTTGTTTGTTTTGCGACCTTTGATGACAGGGACAGCGAGTACCTTTTCGCAAAACTCTGCGTATGTGTCGAGCATACGAAGGGTTTCTTGTTCGGCTTCTTCTTCAGTTTCGTGGACGGTGTGTCCTTCTTGCCAAAGGAATTCTGAGGTGCGCAGGAATAGACGTGTGCGCATTTCCCAGCGCATGACGTTGCACCATTGGTTCATGAGGATAGGCAAGTCGCGATAACTTTGCACCCACTGACTGAACATGTGATTGATCATGGTTTCGCTTGTTGGGCGAATGACCATTGGTTCTTCGAGTGGGCCTGCGGGTTGTAGTTGGTTGCCTGAATCTTTTTCGAGTTTTGAGTGCGTAACGACCGCGCACTCCATAGCGAATCCTTCGACATGTTCAGCCTCTTTGGTAAGGAAGCTTTGTGGGATGAGCATTGGGAAATAAGCGTTAACGTGGCCAAGGCGTTTGATGCGTTTATCGAGTTGTCGTTGTATTGATTCCCATATTGCGTACCCTTCCGGTCGTATCACCATGCAACCTCGAACGGGCGAGTAATCAGCCAGGCCAGCTGATTGAATGACGTCGTGATACCATTGAGAATGGTTCCGATTGCGTGGTGTTATTGTTTGCTGTGACATTGGTAGGGTATTTGTAAAGAGACAATAAAAACTGCAGCCAACGTTTGGCTGCTCGGCAAGTTTGCATTGTAGTAAAACATTTCTTGCGATGCGATGTTGGGGTGGATTGGGTTGGTCTTGTGAAAATAGGTAAATAAAAAAGAGCAGCGAAGTGCTGCTCTTTGGGTTGTTTTTATGTTGTGTTTATTGACGTTCTTCGATTTCATCGGGTGGTGTGATGTCGGCTTGTGTGTGGAGGTGTTCTTCGGGGTGTGGAACAGTGACCACTTTGTAGACGCACCAGCCGAGGAGTGAACACATGCCGCCGATGGCGAGGATCATGATGACGAGCCCGATGGGTGAGATCGTGAAAGCTTCGGCTTTAGCAGCGTTTTCGGTTGCTTGTGCGAGTGAGGTTATGAGTGTGCTCATAGTTCAGCTCCTTTCAGAGATTTGTCTTTGCGGTCCCAGCGACGAACAGCTTCGGAGATAACGAGGATGATGAAGATAATTGTGAGAAGGATCATGCCGATGGTTATCTGAACAGGGAGGCTGTTCTTGATTTGGTTTGTGATAGAGTCATCGAGGATGAGGTTGGTCACGACCCAGTAGCCGAAGACAGTGATGAGGTATACAGGACACACGATGGTGACGATGTATGGGATGATGCGTGGTAGGCGTATTTCTGCGCCACGATCGATTTCTTCCTGGCCTTTACGGATACCCAAGACGAAGCCGAACATAAGGACCTGGATTGTGGCAAGGATGTAGATGCCAACGGTTGCGATCCATGTGTCGAGTGTTGCGAGGGCAGCGAAGTCTTGTGTGAAGTAGATGACGATGAACGTGCCTGAGATTGTGATGAATCCGAGGATTGCACATGAGGCGCGGCGGCCGAGGCCGAGGGCTTCTTCGAGGAAAGCGATGGCTGGTTGGAGCATTGAGATTGAAGAGGTTGCGGCAGCGAGGAAGAGCAGGAAGAAGAAGAGGAAGCCGAAGAAGTTGCCCCAAGGCATTGCATCAAAGACGGCTGGTAGAGCGACGAATCCGAGGTTGAATGAGGAGCCGTTGACGGCAGGGTCGGACATTGTTTCAGGGCCGAGGAAGTAGATAGCAGATGGCACAACAATCATGCCACCGAGGACGACTTCAGTGAAGCCATTGCCAGCTGCGGCGGTAATAGCTGAGAGCGAGATGTCGTCGTTTGGTTTGAGGTATGAGGAGTATGTGATGATGATGCCGAAGCCGACGGAAAGTGAGAAGAAGATCTGGCCGGCGGCATCTAGCCAAATGTCACCTGATAGGAGGAGGTCCCATTTGGGGTTCCACATGTAGCCTAGACCGTCGATGAGAGAGCGGTCAGGGAAGTCTGGGTTTGAGCCAAGTGAGAGAACACGGATGAGGATGATGACCGCACAGAGAACGAGTGTGGGCATTGCGATTTTGCAGAAGAGTTCGATGCCTTTTGAGAGGCCTCGATAGATGAGGAAGAAGTTGAGAACGAAGCAAACGGCGAGGAAGATGAGTGCGTTATTGAGTGGGTCTTGGAAGAGGATGCCGTTTTCTGAAGCACCTGTGAATGAGGCGAAGAAATCTTTGATACCATCGGGGTTGGGCATTGTGCCGAAGGCGTATTTCCAAGCGTAGCCAAGACACCAAGCTTCGATGAAGACGTAGAAGGTGTAGATGAGGATGGGTATGACGGGGCCGAGCGTTGCGAGGTATGAGGCGAGGTGTGAGCGTTTGCCGACAGCTCTGAAGACGCCTGGAGTGGAGTTGTAACCGTATCGTCCGCCAAATCGTCCGAGGGCCCATTCTGAGAATGCGATTGGGAGTCCGAGGATGAGGAATGCGATGATGTAGGGGATCATGAATGTGCCGCCGTATTCGGCGAGGAGACCGGGGAAACGGAGGAAGTTTCCGAGGCCGACGGCGGAGCCGGTGACAGCGAGGATGACGCCAACGCGCGTTCCCCATGATTCTTTAGGCCGTTGGATTTCAGACATAGGCGAGTCCTGTGAAAGAATATTGAGACATGTTGCGATTCAACTGTAAAGTGTTGAATAACATAAAACTAACGACTTATACGCAAAAGGCAACTGGTATAGACGCTTGAAACTGGAAGTATTTACGGATTTCGTAGAAGATATTGTGGATAGTGAAATAAAAGATGAGTTGCTCGCAAGAAACCATAATGGAACAGGTATGAAATCATCATCAAATGAGAAACCGAGTGAGGGTGAGTTGAAAGCCGCAGAGGCTGGGGTGGGACCCGTATCGAAGTGGGCGATACATAGGCGGATGTATGATTGGGTATTGGGTTTTGCGCATAGCAAGCACTCGGGGCGGGCTTTGTTTGGGTTGAGCTTTGCAGAGAGTAGTTTTTTTCCGATACCGCCTGACGTACTTTTGGGGCCTTTGTGTTTGGGTGAGCGGAAAAAGAGTTGGTGGTTTGCGACTGTTACGACAATAGCTTCGGTGTTGGGAGCGTTTTTGGGGTACGCGATTGGGTGGGGCGCGTTGGATTTGGCGCTGATGATTCCGGGTATTGATCAGACAGGAATTGATTGGTTGCAGACGAAGTTTAATGAGAATGGTGAGTGGTGGGTGTTTATTGCAGCGCTCACGCCGATCCCGTTTAAGTTGCTGACGATAACGGCAGGGTTTGCGGAGATGAATTTGCTGATGTTCTTTGCCGCTTGTTTGATTGGTAGAGCTGCAAGGTTTTATGGGGTTGCTGCGGCGTTTTGGTGGGTTGGGCCGAAGGCTGTGCCTTTTATTGATAAATATTTCAACTGGTTATGTATTATCTTTGTTGTGCTATTGGTTGCTGGGTTTGGGGTGATTAAATTGTTCGGGTAGACAAAGTTACTATGTGAATTCAGAGTAGTCTAACTAATGAATAGGGTTAAGTTATGAGAGTATTGGTTACCGGTGGAGCAGGGTATATTGGGTCGCATGCAGTGAAGCGGCTGGATGAAGGTGGTCATGATGTTGTGGCGGTGGACAATTTGTGTTTGGGACATCGTGATGCAGTGGCGAAGCATATTCCGTTTTATGAGACAGACATCCGTGAGAAGGATGAAATGGTGCGGATTATGAAGGAGCATGGGATTGAGTGTGTGATGCACTTTGCTGCGTTTTCACAGGTTGGTGAGTCGGTGGGTGATCCGCTGAAGTATTATGACAATAACACATATGGCTCGAAGTGTTTGATTCAAGCGATGGATGAAGCTGGTGTAAAGAAGCTGGTGTTCAGTTCGACTTGTGCGACGTATGGTGAGCCAGAGGAAGTGCCGATTTCGGAGACTTGTCCTCAGTCGCCTATTAATCCTTATGGCTGGTCTAAGCTTTTTGTTGAGCGGATGCTGAAGGATTATGCTGCGGCGAATGAAGATTTCGCCTATTCGGCGCTTAGGTATTTCAATGTTGCGGGTAGTGCTGCGGATGGAACGATTGGTGAAGACCATGATCCAGAAACGCATATTATTCCGGTGATTTTGAATACGGCGCTTGGTAAGCGTGATGCGATTACGATTTTTGGTGAGGACTATGAGACGCCGGATGGTACTTGTATTCGCGACTATATCCATGTTGAGGATTTGGTTGATGCGCATGTGGTTGTGATGGAAGCGTTGCAGGCGGGTGATGAGCGGTATTACAATCTGGGGATTGGGAATGGACTTAGTGTTAAGCAGATTGTTGATGCTGCAAAGAAGGTGACGGCGATTGATTTTGAAGTGAAGAAGGGTGAGCGAAGAGCGGGCGATCCGCCGATGCTTTTTGCGAATCCGAGCAAGATCAAGCGTGAGATTGGTTGGGAAGCGAAGTACACTGATGTTGAGAAGATCATTGAGACAGCTTGGGGTTGGTTTAAGGCAAACCCGGATGGTTATGATGACAAATAATCAGTGTTATATGAGTTAAAAATGAAAAGCTGACCACGTAAGTGGTTGGCTTTATTTTTTTGTTGGTGAGATGACGATAGAATATATGTATGAATGAAGAAGATAAAAAATCGAATGATACTGGTGATGAGGGCGAGGAGTATCAGGAGTGGACGCCTGAACCGGGGAAGGTTGGTAAGTTTTGGGCGTGGTTGTTCCTAGCGATCATTGGCGTTGTCATTGTGTGGATGATTTTTCAGATCTTTACGCCGGGCGGGCTATGAGTTTGAAGTAGTTGTTGTGTTGGTGGAGTTTTATGGTTGAAGGTGAATGTCGGCAAAGGTGAGATCGTTGTAAATGACTCGCTGGGTATTGTCGTCGAGTTGCCATTGGAGGAGTGGTGCTTGGGGTTGGTTTGCGTGCGTGTTTAGGCCGAAGTATTTGGGGTTCTGATTTTGCATTTCAAGTGAGATGTAGAACTCGCAAGTGTAGATAAATTGCTTGGCGATGCGGTCGAAGAAATGTGCGGATGCTTTGATCTGGTTTGCGTGTTTGAGGATTGTGTTGATGTCTGTTGGATTATTTGAAATTTCGTGAGCGGCGGTGATTGCGCTGGTGATTTTCTGATTGGCTTTGGGGTGGAAGGGGTAGTAGCCGCCGGTGAATTGGGAGAAGATGCGTAGTGCGTTGATGTATTCAGATTGTGTGGGGATTTTGAGGTTGGCGATATCTTTGGGTTGATAGTTTTTGGGTGAAGTGAGTTCGAAGATTGAGGATTGAATGGGGAGGTTCCACTGGATTTGTGTGATATTGAGTGTGAGGTTGCCGAGGATTTCGGAGGGGATGATGCAGGTGATTTGTAATGGTAGATGAGTTTGGGGGTCAATGTAAGCGGTAATGGTCGCGTCTTCGGGGAGGTCGAATTTTGTGCTTGTGAGTGTGAAACCTGCGGCATTGATGCCTTGAATGATGACGGGTTCTGTGGGGGTCGCGATGATGGATTGGTCGCTACGGATTTTGTTGATGATGTAGCCGGGGTTCATTTTGAGGAGTGAGGATTTGAGCTCTTTGCGTTGCGGCAACTCGTAAATCTGTTGATGTAGATGATCAATGATCTTAGTTGATTCGTCGATGATGGAAACGGTTTGAAAGAGCGGCTGATTGGCAGCTGTGAAATCGGTACGGTAGCCGACGGAAGAGTCGAGCCACGTTTGTGTTTTAAGGAAAGCTTCGGGGATGGGTAGCTGTTCCGCGGTGAGATGCATCTCGAAGTAAGCTGTGTTTGAATCTCGCATGAGTGTGTGGGCTGATGCGAAGGTGACTGAGTTGGATTGAGGGAGCAAAAGGAGGATGAGTGTAAAAGCGAGGACAGCAGCTGCGGCGGAGAAACCTGCGACGTAAGAAGAAATACGAAGACGGTATGAGCGTTTGTGTTTGACTGACTGGGCGGTGGTTTTATTGGCGAGGGATACCTGGAGTTTTAAATGTAGCGTATCGATGAACGCCTGATCGGGAGATGGCTGTTCTGTATTTGCGAACAGATCATCAAGGTTGTCGTGTTGTGTGTTATCAGGTTTCATCATGCAGGCTCAGCAGTGGTCATGGTGAACGCGTTGGCGAGTTTGTTGTAATGATCCTTGAAGGTGAGGCGTGCTCGGTAGATCAGGTTTTCAGTTGCTTTGTTGGTTCGGTTGATTTTCTTTGCAATTTGTTTGACGGTGAGTTTGTCCTGATATTTCCAGATGAGTAGTTGATGTTGTTGTGGTGTGAGTTGATCGAGGGTTCGGTTGAGTATGTCGGCTTGCTCATATGCATGGGTGTGGGTTGGTGAAGAAGAAGGTGGTTCATTGAGGTCGTATGAAACGAGTGTGAGTTTTTTGCGACGGTAGTGCTTGCGAAGGTGATCAGCGATTTTGTTGCGAGCGATGGTGTAGAGCCAGGTGTCGAATGAGGCGTGTTCGGGGTTGTAGTTGTGTACGGATGAGATGAGGCTTGTGAAGATAATACTGGTGAGGTCGTCGGCTGTGTCGCGATTGCGGTTTGTGCGAAAATAGACATACCGCCACAGGTCTTTGACGTAGTGGTTGTAGACGATTGTTAGGGCATCAGAGTCATGATGCTGCAATCGCTTGATGATGTCTTGTGGTAGCGGTGTGCTCAAGCTATTGGATTACCTTCAAGAGAGTGTTCGCAAGTTGGCGCGGAATCACTCAGATGAATTCAAAATAATCTAAAAAGTTGAGAGAGTGAATATGGGAGGAGGATTTTTAGAGCGTTTTGCGAGATAATTTTTTGCTGGCCTGTTGGTTATTCACACAAATCGCTTTAGTAGGTTTTTTTCTCGTGGAATCGGAAGATTGGGGTGATTTTGTAGAGGATGAAGCCGAGGGGGAAGGCGAGAGCGGTGGTGTAGAGGACCATCATGAAATAGCGGTACAGTTGGTTTGCGGTGTCCCAATTGTCAGAGGCGTCGCCGGCGAGCCAGGGGATGGTTCGTAGCTTGTAGAAAGCGGTGATGGTGATGCATGCAAAAACGCCTGCGGCAAATGTGAGGAGTGCAAGCGTGAAGACGGATTCTTTGAAGACGAGGCCACGCATCTGGAGGATGGTAAAACCTGCAAGGAGGTAGCCGATGGCAGCGGGGCCGATGATGGTAGAGTCGGGGTTGAGTGTGGTGATGAGGTCGGTGGTGAGGCCAAGTGCGAGCATTGCCCAGAGCGCGATGTGTGAACGAGCCGTGAGGCAGATGTAGACACCGAGGATGAGGAGTAGGGAAGGGGCCATGCCTCCGAAGGATTCTGGTAACGCGATGAGTGTGCGCAAACCGACTTGCATTGCAAGGAAGAGGTAAGCGATGATGGCGAAGATAACCCAGTTCATGTTTGTGTGGTGGTGGCCCTAATCAATGGTTAGTTCTGGTCTGGTACAAGAATGTCGACTTCACGGAGTCGTTGTAGTTCGATGGTTGGTTTGATGATTGCTCGGTTTACAAGGTATGGGTTTGTGGGGTCGGGGATGATGTCGATGATCTGCCCGACGATGAGGCCTTTGGCTTCGGTTGGCCAATATTGGTTGTAGCGATCGTAGAGGTGAGCCCAGAATCCGATTTCAACGGGTGAATCTTTATCGATTTGTGCAAAGAAGGTTTGGCCGTCGTCTTCTGTATTAAGTGTGAGATCGTATTGTTCTTCTGACCCTTCGGGGATGTCGCCGACGGTTGGCTTGAAGACGACTGGAAGTTGAACGGCTTGTGAGTTGATGAGTTTGATTTCAGCAGTGAGTGGTGTCGTGAATCGAATGCTACCGACGAGTTTGCCGTCGAGAAAGGCGACGTTGCCGATGGCGATGCCGTGGTTAGCACCTTTGGATATGAGTAGTGTGGGGTTAGGAGGTTGGGTTGAGCCAGAGACTTGTGTCCGAACAATGTGGAGGCTGTTAGCAGAGCCATTGAGTTCGTGGTAGCGACGAAGTTGATCGTTTTCATCGCGTAAACGTTCAGATTCAAATTGCAGCTGTCGAATGAGTGCGGTTGCAGCGGCGTATTCAGCTTGTAGTTGCTCGAAGGTGTTGATGTTTGCGGCGGGGAGTGTTTTTGGAGGACGAACAGAGGAGGAGAAACCGTGAAGGATGGTTGTTGTGGGGATAAGTACAAAGTTAACGATTGCTTTGGGTACGAAGGATACTCGTCCTGCAAATGATGCAGGGAGTAGGCTGCTTATGGCGAGCACGAAGACTGCGAACATAAGTAATCGCTGCGAATTGTGCGATTTTGAACTCATTGTCTGTAAGTATACCGGATAGGTATGTTTATAAGTAGCTGAAAAACATGCTTAGACGGCTAAGAAAATGTTTGGACGGCTTATGGGAGTATGGCTAAGCGTTGATTAGTATCTTGGTCGTTGCGGATGAAGCGTGGGAAGCCGAGTGTTTCGTTGACTGAAAGGTTGGCAGTGTGGAGGACACGTGAGAAGTCGTCAGTTTGCTTGATAGCAATGAGGCTGCCGGTCATGACGGTTTCACTGAGGTTGTTGACGAACTGCTCGGTTGAATCTGAGAGCCTGAGGTTTGCTTGCCAGATGCCGGCTTTGAGTTTGTTTGAGCCAGCATTGTTGTAGAGGTAGAGGAATCCTGCACCAGAGTAGACGCCACAAGTACGCTTGCCAGCTTTGTTTTTACCAAAGGTGACGTAGTGGAAGGTCGCATTGGTTGCGGTTTCGTCGATGGGTGTTTGAGCAGGGATCGGTTTCCAGAACATACGGATGGTCAGGATTTCCTGTGGGTCTTCGTATGTACCTTTTACGAGAAGGATGGTGAGATTTTCCTTGTCGTCGATTGTGTAAATGCTGCGGTCGAATGAGGTGTTGAGTACTTTTTCGGAAGTGATTTCGTTAGTGAGCGTGATTTTGCCGGATTCCCCACCAAGTACAGGGAGTGAAGGCAGTGATAGTGAGCAGCCAGTTAGTAAAAGGGTGGCTACGAGACACATGCACATCAGTAGTGAGGTAGTGAATCTTGCTGTCACGTTCATTTCTCCTCCGAGTCAGTATTTTCATCGGAGGAATTATCTGCTTCAGGTTTTTCTGCAACTTCTGGAGCAGGTGTTTCCGTTTCGTCTTCGATGACTTCGACTGGAATTTCTTCAGATTCGAATTCTACATCATCAGCGAGTTTGAGGCCGGCTGACTCGGGAGCTGGCTCTTCTGCAGGAGCAACGGCAGCTTCGGTTGGCTCAGTGGCATTAGGTGCGACGACTTCAACGACTTCTACAAGTTGCTGACTTGAGTTTGATTCAACTGGTTTCGCTGAGACCGGTTTTTTAAGATCGAGTAGGCCCAGTGTGTCACGTTCGATGATAGAGCGGAGTACTTCACGTGGGACAGAAGGGAGCTGCATGCCTTGGACGAGTGTGTTGACCGAGTAGATGGTCATAATGGCTTGTTCAGGCGTGCAGTATGGGAAGCCTGAACCAAAGATGATCTGTGAGGTCACACCTTGCTGGTGAGCAAGGAGCAATGCGTTATATAGTTGCCAAGGGCGGAGGATGAGGTCAGAGAGATCGGTGTAGACGGTTGGGTGCTTGCCGATGAGAGCGATGGCTTGCTCGACCCATGGATGGCCGAGCGAGTTGATGACGATTTTAAGATTTGGGAATGTACGAGCAACTTCGTCGAGCAAGTATGGTTGGCCGAACTCCATTTTGACATCGCGAGCAAACATTGCGTCGAATTCAATGAATACAGGGATGTTCTTCGCTTCACATGCTTCATAGAGTTCCATCGCATCGGTATTTGAAGGATGGAAGCCTTGAGCGGAAGGGCTGACGGTGACGCCGACGAGTCCGAGGTCGAGGCCCTTTTCGAGGGAGGCGACTGGGTTTGAGGCGGTTGGGTCGATGCCCATGAAGCCGAGGTATTTGGATGGATCACGCTGTACGTACTTGGCAACGCACTCGTGAGGGATGGAAGCTTTGAGGTAAGCTGACTCGAAACCGAGAATGATTGCTGTTTCAACTTTTGCCATCGCAGCATCATGAGCATCAGTGGAAGCTGCAGGGCGATCCCAAGGCGTGACCTGTCTGCGAAGCATCTGTTGAGCTACGGCTGGGCCAAGCTGTTCGGTGGATTCCCAAATACGTGTGTTGATGTCAACAATCATGAAGCCGATTCCGAAAACCTGTGAAATATTGATTCCCTATATGGTACTGGTCCAAAATGAGATGCCAGACCGCCGCTTATGTTAACGCGCAGCCAACAACACAGCCAGTGTTCAGTGGTCTGACACCTAAATTCAGGATATTTCTGGATTACCCGTTATCCGGCTTGAGCATCGTAGTCAGCAGGGCTCAGGAGTTCGTCGAGCTGTGCTGGGTCAGAAACCTTGATTTTCAGCAACCAGCCCTTGGTGTACGGATCTTCGTTGATCAAAGATGGGTTGTCGATGACTTCTTGATTGACTTCGATGACTTCGCCGTCGATGCCGGTGTAGATTTCGCTTGTTGCTTTGACAGATTCGACTTCAGCAACGCTGTCACCCTTGGAAACTTCGCCTTCTGAGACAATGGCCTCAACATAGGTGATGTCTGTCAGTTCCTCGACAGCAAATTGGCTGATCCCGAGTGTTACAACGTCACCTTCGAGTTTGTGCCACTCGTGTGATTCCATATATCGACGATCTTCTGGGCTGCTCATAGTCTCAGACTCCTAATTGCCTATTGTCAGTCCGTGCGGCGTGAATCAATCTGTCAAACATCTTACGCACGACCTATGTGACTGACAAAGAGTCGGTTCTTTTGTGCATTAAAATTGCTAAATTTGTTACAAAGTTGCTTTTATGTGCTCTTTGACGAGTTTCAGGAGCATTTCTCGGTGTTCAATTTCGTCCCAGCCGTGGGTAGCGCCATCGATCAAAATTCGCTCAACCGGCACACCTGCATCCTTCATACTCTTCTCATATCGATCCGAATTGCCCTCAGCAGGCACTGCCTCGTCAGCAGTACCATGGATCAGGCGGGTCGGTCTGGGATTACATGCGACCCATTCAATTGATTTCAGTTTTTCGAGATCGGGATAGAACTCAGGATTTAGCCTCAATGGTCCAGCAGCCTTGCGAAGAATTCCATCGTTCCATTTTCTCTTCATGTTGTCGTATGTCGTGGCAGAGATCATGACCAGTGTTTTGGCGAAGTCGATTTTGCTCATCAGACAAGCCGAAACAAAGCCACCAAGTGAGAAACCGATGACGCCAAATCGTTCACCATCAACACAATCCAGATTTCGCAAATACTTAGCGATGTGCTCAGCATCTGCGAGTTCTTCAGAAACCAGCATATTTTCGAAGGAACCGTCTGATTCGCCGGAGAAGCGGAAATCAAAAGTCACGGTCATGTATCCAGCTTCAGCAAGTGTGCGTGCGAGTTGGACGAACATCATGCCGCACTCAATGCGGTTTCCGGTAAATCCGTGGAGTAACATGACGCAAGGGTGAGGTCTATCATCATCCGGCTGATATTGCATGCCTCGAATGGTTTGGCCACGAAAACTCTCTTCGAAATAAACTTGTTTCATAGCCGTATTCTGGTTTTGCAGGCACTTTTTGCAACACCTACTTCTTGATTACGTCAAATATATTGAGCGATCTTATTGAAATGAAAATTTCTGCACGGTATTTGCGTATTTTCGTTAAAATTGTTTGACGCATTGCCTCAATGCTCATTCTTTCCCCCTCGCAGAATGGGGGACACATTCCGGACTCACGGTTGGTGCAAAATCGCACAGGAGCTGCTACGTATGATTGGTACGTTAATCAAAACTGGAAATTTAATCTGTCTCACATTGGTTGCTGCTGTTACTGTGACGACCGCGCAGCCTGCAGCGCCCGGCTCAGGTGGTGAAACCGAAGCGAAAAATGCTCAACTTCAAGTCAAAGTTGAGCAGGCGTACCGTGAGACCTATCAATACCAAGCGAAACTCGATTATCATTTTGACAGCAAGGCAGGGCGATGGAAGCGTGACGAACGTGGTGAGTTTTTTATCGCATATGATCGTAGTACGCAGCGTTTAAAGATTGACGCACCAGGCGTTTTCATTGTCATTAAAGATGGCAAATTGTTTGTTAAAAGTGAAGATTTAAGAGGCCGTTATCTTGAAACAGAAGCCCCATCACCTTTGACTTTCGCGAGTCTGCTTGAAGCAACGACCATTCGTGGCGAGCCATTACTTTCCAATCCGACTTTACACGATGTCGCTTTTCTGATCGGCGATGATCCGATTCTAGAAATGACAGAATGGACCGAAGATACCGCAGAGATTCTACCGCCAGCAAAAGGTGATAAGCACCCCCGCATGCGCATAGACCTTTTTGCAGCAGCAACAACGTTGAAAGTAGACCCAGATACAAACCTGATTACATCAGCAATTGATGTCACAGACATGACCATGTTGACAGGCAATGCACAGTCGAAGGATTTTCAAAACAAGCGGTACAAGTACATCATCGAAAAGCACAATCAACCTATTGATGATGCACAATTTATCTTTGATCCAGAAGGAGCTAAGCGGTTCACGAATTTTGAATCGCTGGTAACAGATATTTTTGGAAGTGCATCTAGCAGCAATAGCTCAGGTCCTCAACCCGACGATTTCAACGCACCATTAAAAGGCAAACCAGCTGTTGAGTTCACCGCAAAGAATTTGCAGGGCGATGAGATTTTACTTCACGAACTGCTTGCTAAAGATCAAGTCGTGATTTTAGACTTCTGGGCAACATGGTGTCCCCCTTGCCGAGCAGCATTACCTGAAATGGAGAAACTTCAGAAGTGGGCAGATGAGAACGATAAGCCAGTACAAATTTATACCGTCAATGCCGGTGAAGATGAGTACACCGTACAGACTTTCTGGGATGAAAACGATATGTCCTTGCCAGTGATTATGGACACCGATGGCCAAATCATGGAGCTCTATCAAGTTCCAACGATTCCGCATACGTTTATCATCGTCGATGGTAATATTGAGCATATTCATGCGGGTTTTGTCGAAAATATGAGCGATGAATTAGCAAATAAGATAGAAGAACTGCTCACACCAAAACCTGAAATTATTCAGGCGAAACCTGATGCTGAAGCTTTGGACCATGTAATCGATGAAGCTAACCAATCTGGCGATGATTCAACCAATCAGAAGCCGAAGAAGAATAAGCCGAAGCGTGCACCAGCAGCACCGCTTTAAAGATGAGTTAATATGAAAATAAAACCGAAGCGATCAATCTTCAGACGCTTCGGCTTTTTTATAGATGTATTAATTCTGTCCATAATCAACTGGTTTAATTAAACAATTAGGATATATCTGCATATTATTTATAGTACTTTCAACGCCCTATTTTCTGCAGTTATGTCATAATAAAAACATGCTATTTGAACGCTGCACATATGACATGCCCCGGCAAACCCAAAAACAATATTGGGAAAGCCAATGGCAACAGCATGACTTCGATATTCAGATTAAAAATGCTAAAAGAAAAGCATGGTGGCCAGTTCTCAATGAATACGTGGAGCAGCTTTCATCAGACGATATCATCGTCGAAGCAGGATGTGGCCTCGCTCAGTTTGTTTATCTTCTGCAGCAACAAGATAAAACAGTTCTTGGATTGGATATTACTGATAAGGCACTTCATCGTGTGAAGCAGGTATACAATGATTTACAGCTTCAATTACAGGATGTCAGGCAATTTGCTTTAGAAGATAATTCAGTTTCAATGATGATTTCATTGGGTGTTGTTGAACATTTTCAGGAAGGGCCACACACAATCTTGAAAGAAGCAGCACGCGTTATCAAACCGGGTGGCTACCTGTTTATCACAGTACCTTACAGTAACTTTTTTCGTCGATGTCGTGAGCCCATCACTCGTTTGAAACGACAACTTATTTCACCGTTTACCGATAGAACTTTTTATCAATACACGTTCTCAAAAAAACTCTTTTATCAGCATTTGCAGGAACAGGGATTCGAACCGCAACGTGTTCTCTTGCATCACGCATACGTTGCAGTAAAAAAAGATATTAATGTACTGTTCTACCCATTTTCTCTTATGCCTAAGTTTTATGCCCATAACAAACCGCAGCATGCTTTTGCCAGATTAACTGAAATGATTTCGCCATCAATTTTCTCACACATGATGATGGTCGTCGCACAAAAACAACCGTTAGCTAGTGAAGATCAACATATAAACAACCAATCCGAAATCGAGCTAAGTGTTTAATCATGGCTTTACTTCTAAAAAATAATGCTGTTTTTTTACATATTCCCAAAACAGGCGGTAATTGGGTACGCAAGGTTCTTGAGCAGCAAAAACTGATCAAGCGTGAAATCGGACACAAACACTGTGACATTGATCGTGTACTTTATGATCCATATCTAACAGTGAATCCCATTCGTTCAACATCTTGGGTCATGAGTGGCAGAAAGCCGACTTATCCGCAACCATACACATTTTGTTTTGTAAGACATCCAATCGCATGGTACGAATCATGGTTCAACTACATGACTAAACGTGGTTGGAACGATTGGCCGCACCGCAAAGGTCCCATTGATTGGCATCCATGTGCACCGCTAAATAAAGCTGCGAATACTGACTTTCGAATTTTTATTTACAACATCATCACGCAGCAACCGGGTTACGTAACACAACTTTATAGTTGGTACACCAAACGAGGCGTAACCTATGTTGGTAAACAGGAATCGCTCGTCGAAGATATGATTCGCATTTTGATTGATATGAAAGTCGATTTCAACGAACAGGAAATTCGTGACTTGTCGCCGATCAATGTAAGTTCATCATCGACTAACTCACTAAGTTGGGATTCTCAATTGCAGGACGAAATTCTGAAACTTGAGCATTCCGTTTTAAGACAATACAAATACGCCACACAAACAGTGTCATAATCATTATCTTGGCATGCATCGATGAGATGAAAATGAAACTAAGAAATCTAATCAATATTAAGAAATATAAGAATTACCATAAATTTAAAAGCATCAAAACCTTTAAACAGTGGCAACAAGATAATCCAGAAGGAACTTTTGATCAGTACTACGTTTACCGTGTAACAGAAAAGCTAAAAATCCGTGACGGGGATCACCCGACGCTTACTTTAGCAAGTACAATCAAGAATGATGAAACATCAGGCGAATCAATCTTTCGATTTCTCATTGAACATGGCTTGAAATCACATCATCGAGTAGTCGATTATGGTTGTGGTAGTTTACGAGTAGGGCGGCATTTAATCCCATTTCTTGAACCCAGGAGTTATTATGGACTTGATGTGACAGACACGTTCTACTCTGCAGGTTTAGTACAAATCGATTCACAGATTGTAGCTAAACGACAGCCGCAGCTTGACCTTGTCGATGGAAATTTAGTAGATCAATTGCAAGAAGACCCACCAGACTATATTTTCAGCGTAGGTGTGTTAATTCATATTCCACCAGAAGAATTAAGTGACTTTATCTCGAAAATTACACTGTTGATGAGTGATAAAACAGCATTTATACTCGGTACTCAAATTGCAAAAGAAACTGACAGCACTATCCATCGAAATGAAGTCACATGGTTTCACAATAAAGAGCAAATTGAGAGTATTTTGGCTGAGAATAATTTAATTGCTACCGATATTAAGTCAGGTAGAGAGCTGGAGGAAGCCAAAGGTGTTCGAGTATTTTGGAAAATTGTAAAACAATTACAGCTAGAAGAGCAGCCAATTAATTAGTTGTCATAACCTTGAGTGGTTTCTGCTTTTCAAGATCAGCTTCATACAACCTAATGACTTCATCAACTGGACCATAAGCTTTTTGTTCGCCTTTATCTAGCCATAAACATTTACTGCAAAAATCTTTCACCGTATCTAATGAGTGTGATACCAACAAAACCGCTTTGGCATGTTGACGCATCGCTTTTACACGTTCCTGGCTTTTACGCTGAAAACTAACATCACCCACACTAAATACTTCATCCAAAATCAGTATGTCAGGCTCAGAACATGTTGCAACTGCAAAAGCTAATCTCGAAATCATACCTGATGAGTAACTTTTTACGGGTTGGTCAATAAACATCTCAATATCAGCAAAATCGATGATATCTTGTTCTTTAGCGATTAGATCTTTTCGTTTAAAACCCATCAAGCTGCCGCACAAATGAATGTTCTCACGCCCAGTCATAAAAACATTCATGCCAATACCCAATGATAGAATCGGCACAACGTGTCCATTGACTTTGACCTTACCTTCATCTGGTTTATAAATACCACTTATGGCGGAGCACAAAGTTGTTTTACCCGCACCATTTCGGCCAATGATACCAACTACATCACCGTGCTCAATTTGAATATTGATATTCTTTAACGCCCAAAATTTCTGTTGAAGCTTTTTACCTTCAAGCTTTCTGGCAAGTATGTTCTTCAAGCGATTATTGAATTTATCAACAATGCGAAAACAAATTCCAAGATTATTCGTTTTGATCAGCGAATCACTCATCTTAAAGAACCTTCGCAAAATGAATCTGATAATGATTAAATACTCGATATCCAAGTGCTATAAATATGAAGCCTAATACATAAAGTACAGCAAGAGCTGAAAAATCGGGCATTCTTACATAGATCAAAACTGATCGATAAGCTTCAAGCACATGTACCATCGGATTCAAAATTAATATATGCTTCCATGTAAATTCTTCTATCGCCCAAAGCCCTTTATAATCCGGCATGACTTGCGATATGGAATATAAACCTGCACTGAAGTACCAACCAATTCGCATAATATGTGTTGTCATGTTCGCTACATCTTGTACAAACACCGCCAGCGTGCAGAACATCAATGTTAAGCCAATTGTAATCATGAGATGAGGCAATATAACAATAGGTAACAAAACAATCGTCCAACCAAGATTAACCTCTTCAACATTTAAAACATAGTGATATACCAAAGTGAAACCAAATAACGGTATGATTGCGATGAAGAACAAATAAAAGTTTACGAGTACTGCTGAGATTGGTAACGAAATAATAGGGAAAGAATACGACTTAATAAGCCGATCACTCGTGATCATCTTTGTAATGCTTGCAGATAAACACGTCGCCGTACATTTCCATGCAACTAGCCCACACATGACAAATACAGGATACGCAGGCAGCAACTTACCTCCACCACGTATAAACTGTACGAGTACGACATAAACCAGTGTCATGAGCAATGGATCAATAACCCACCACAATGCACCAAGCTTGGTTCCGCTCGTACTTTTTAGCAAAGATGATTGCATCAATAAACGCATCAAATCACGATGCTGATACAATTCTCTCGCGATGTTCATATTGCCTCTCCCTTTGATTCGAACTAAGTTCTACGATCAACTGATCAATATCTTTGAAACGTTGTTCCCAAGAGTATTGCTCAGATATTTTCTGTATCAAATTGCCATCCATCACTTGTTGGCAAAGTTTTTTGATTGTCTCAGCACCTTCTTCAGCACAATCAACCAGAAATACACCTGCCTCAAATTCTTCTTCAACGTAAGAATCCAGTCTAGTGGAAACAACAGGGACACGTGCACTGAAAAAGTCAAACGTTTTTAAGGGCAGTGATCCATGAGTCAAAGGACTTAATCTAAAGGGAATCAAACCAACGTTGAAATAGTCGATATATGCTTTGATTTCCTCATATGGCTTCGGCCCAAGAAATACGACATTCTTCAAGTTAATAAATCTTTGCCAATCATTTTTGGAAAAACGATCTCCTCCCTCATTGATCTGCCCAATAAATACAAAGCAATGTTCATCGCATTTGTCGATAACCTCGCAGAGCCAATGCAAATCAATTTTATGTGCTGCAATATTTCCTATATATCCAACGATTTTCCGTTCCTTTGCCGCCTCTTGCAAATCTTTTGGCATCTCTTTATTCGATTGATGTGAATAGTTCTCCCCGACATTCGACCATGATAAAACACGCTCTTTACGTTTCACCAATTGCCTTACGATCGGTTTGGATGTACCGATGGCAACCTCTGCCGCCGCCAACGCTTTATCCTCCATCTCAATCAGTAAATTTTCAGCAACACCCGGATTTGCTTCGTAGAAATCGACTTTATGGTAAATCTTTATCGCATCAACGTTTTTGCATAGTTCAGACATATAAGGCAAAAATCCCCACACAAGATCAATCTCAAACTCACGTTTTTTTAACTTCTTTCTCAATTGCCAATCTGCAAACCACAAGTTCAACTTATTCACAAGACGAGAATGACCCAGCGGCAAACATAACACAGAAACAACATCAATATCATGAGGATGATTATCAATAACCTTTATATCTATATTTAATGCTTTTTTTATTCGCCCCGTTATTTTATAAAAGTCATGCTTACAAAGTCGAGGCCAGCGCAGTCCGATCGATTCGACAAAAACTACACGATGGCTTTTTGCCAAGTGCTTCGCAATAAAGTGGCAATTTAGCGGACCAAAACTTTTCCAACTACTTGATGCAAGAACCAGTATATTCAAGCTTCTAAAGATCCCCTGTCTTCCCCGATTGATTGATCATTCATGTGGGTCACTAACTTACTTTTCGCAATACATATCCACACTGATAACACTACTAATTTAAGAAAAATAACGACACTTCGTATATACCCCTAATGACAACCAGTTTCATTGCCTTATGTTTAAAGAAACAAATTCTTACTTTTAGGTTGTGCGTAAGTTAACCCAATTTTAAACCCAATGAATCAATGATTTAGCTTATGTCACAACAAAAAAAACCGATCCAACTTATATACATCACTTCACGTGGGCACAGCGGCTCTACGCTTCTTGATTACCTGATTTCATCACATCCACAAATTATAAGTGCAGGAGAAGTCAAAGTTATTTCACCTGATTGGAAGCGTCGATGTTCATGTAACGCTCCATCAATATGGAAATGTCCCTTTTGGCTACAAATTGATGATTATCTGCAACAAAACCACAATCGTTCAATGAGCGATTTGAAAATTAATTCAGATGATTCACAACGTTTCGCATCTGATAACTATGCATTTTTCGATGCTGTGCGAGCTTTAACCAATGCGGAAATGATCGTCGATTCATCCAAAAGTGTTGCAAGGTTAAGAAAGCTGCACGCAGCTCCAAATATCGATTTGCACATGTTAAAGCTTCGGCGACATCCTTGTGGTGTCGTTTACTCCAATGTGAAAAAACAACGCTCATGGTACAGTGAAGCGATCAAATACAAGCGACACGAGTTATCATCATCTCGTTTCCATCGTGGTAAAAAACACTTAAAAGTAAAGTATGAAAATCTCGCACTCAATCCACAAGATGAGCTACAACGTGTAATGTCATTTCTTGGTATGTCCTATGACCCAAGTCAGCTTGACGGCATCAACGATACTGATCGTCACAACATCGGTGGCAACCATATGCGATTCACGCCAAATAAAAAAATTAAACTTGATCAGCAATGGCAAGCCAATCTGAATTTTTTTCAAAAATCTGTAATCAAATGTCTTTGCCACTAGCAACATCAAAAAACATATTATGAATCAACTAAACAAACTAAAAATATATCAAGCCAAAACCGCTATTTTTTTACCATGGTCCCAACCATTTATTTATCGGCTTCTCGACAAACTTAAACCACACATAGATCAAATTGTTCTCACACGTTTTCATGAGAACGGCGACATTTTTCCAATGCCAATCATCGAACTATGCAACAAGAAAACATTCTTCGATCCAATTGCAGCTCAAAAAAAAGCACAGCAACTACAAGCTAAACATCAAGGTAAACTCATTCATGCGCATTTTGGCTACACCGCTATTAATATGATGTTTCTGAAAATTTTCCTTCGCGTACCCATGATCGTTACGTTTGGCGGCAAAGATCTCTCCGTCTTCGCTCAACGTCCTGAAGCTCACTCGCCTTTCATTCAACTTTTTGATTTATGTGAAAAATTTGTCGCTGTAAGCGATAGCCTTAAGCAGCAAGCAATTGATTTAGGATGCCCGGAAGACAAAATCGTCACGATCAGACGTGGTGTACCAACAGATCAATTTCCTTACAAACAACGCAGCACCTCAACTGATAAGCCTTGCAATATTCTCATGGTTTCTAGACTCACAAAAAAGAAAGGCCATCTCTTTGCGCTCAAAGCATTGAATAAACTAACGCATCTCGACTGGCAACTGCACTTGGTAGGTGAGGGCGAGGAGTATGCACCAATTATCCGTTTCGCTAAGAAAAACGGCTTCGCATCTCGTCTGCATTTTCATGGTGTTCTACCCATCGAAAAAGTTTATGAGCAAATGCAAAAAGCGGATATCCTCCTACACCCTTCAATCACAGGCAAAGATGGTGATCAGGAAGGCATCCCAAATGCTCTTGTCGAAGCGATGTCCACTGGACTGCCAATTGTGGGCACACACCACGGAGGCATTCCTGAAGTCGTCATACACAATCAAACCGGCTTCCTCGTTCAAGAAAACGATCAAAAGCACCTCATCTACGCTTTGCAAACGCTCATTGAAAACCCAACTCAGCGTCTCGCGCTAGGCAAAGCCGCTTCGAATTACGTCGCACAACATCTTTCACTCGACGATCAGGTGTCCAAGTATCTCGATCTTTACCAATCACTCATTGAGCAATACCCACCACACACACGCAATTGTGCAGGCACCAATCTCTCACCAGAGCTCCCCATGCAACTCGCCACAATCCATCGTAGTGCTCTCACTAGTGGCGATTTCTCAATTGCCGAAGTTCTCGAAAGCGCATTGCTTGCACCAGCCAAATCCGATGTGAAACACCCACTATGGTTCAGGCTTTATTGGCGTATCAAAAAAATCATCCCATTCCGTGTAAAATTTGCGATCAAACGTATGTTGTTTCGATTTTTCGTACCTTTTGTTCGCAAAGATGTATTCAGAGAACAATCCATTCCGTTCTGGCATGAAATCTGTGCCAATAATCTGGATGGCGTGAGCGCGCCTGATACAAGTAGCAGCCTCGATCCTGTTCACCATCAATAATCCCATCTTTCCCCATTTACAACAATTTGCGTGCAACCAACCTTCAACTCACGTTTCATCACTCTATATATACATAACTTCAGACCCATAAATGCATTAAACCTGTCTATTAAGCCGCATTTGTCCATGTGCCACATGCTTTCATGCCTACCTCCCCGCCCATCTATCCATTATTCTCTTGCTCTTGTTAAATGAACTGGTAAACTGGTTAACCAGATTGGGTGAGCCTGCCAAAATACATTGTTTTTAGCATCATAGTCATCCAATTCATTGCTCGCCTTACCAGCTTGCAATTCAGCTATCGGGGTTGCCTCCATTTGGAGGTGACACAGTTATAGAGCTTTCCGCTCACACGCTGCGTCTACCTTAGTAGACACCTCCGCGCGGCTGCCGCGCAAAGCCTGTCAACCTTCAGTCGACCTGCTTGAGGTTTCTGCACTTTCATTCATCTTGATTTTCACTTGGGAGAATCATGAAACTGCGACTCTGGCTGACTTCCGTTCTCTTCCTGCTGGCCGTACTCTCCGTACAGGCCTCAACACTTGCCGCTTCAAAACTCAAATCTTCCGCACCAGATATGACCAAAGTGCGGGCGATCGCACCAAAATCCTCCAAAGGTACTACTTTTATCCTACACTATTACCGACCCGACGGTAACTACGCCGGCTGGAACGTATGGTCATGGGCTGAAGGACAGGAAGGTCGTGCTGTTAACTTCACCGGCAAAGATGCTTTCGGCGTCTATGCCACAATCAAATATTCCGACCGCTTATCAAAAGCAAACTTTATTATTCGTTACAAGGAATGGGAGCGTAAAGACGTGGATCGAGACCGTTCGACAACAATAAACAACAACGGCGTCGCCGAATCTTGGGTCGTCTCTGAAGACGTTAATGTTTACAACAACCCAGACGACATCGACTTCAGCCTCCGCGTTAACGCAGCTTTCCTCGATAAGCTCGACACAATCCTCGTGACACTTTCACAACCTGTTCAGCGTCGCGCACTCAACCCAGCTGATATCAACCTCACCGTTGGCAGCGAAAAGCTCAACATCAAAAAGGTCGCACCAGCAGAACCTTCAAACGCACAAGCTCACAAATCTTTTGCCATCAAACTCGCATCACCACTCTCAATCGAACAGATCAAAGAATCCATCACGATCACACTTCCAGGTGAAAACCCAACCACCGTCTATGTTCGTGACGCAATCGATGACCCATCACTCATCGCATCTAACGCACAGTTAGGCGCAATCGCAACTGATTCTGCAACCACCTTCCGTACATGGTCACCAGTTGCTTCATCCGTCGACCTCCTCCTCTTCGATTCAGAAGACGCTAAATCCCCATCCAAGACCATTGCTCTTACTCAAGCAGACTCAGGTCTCTGGGAAACAACCGTCGAAGGTGATCTGGATGGCACCTTCTACCAATACACCTTCACCTCATACGGCAAAAACCGCACCGTCGCTGACATCCACTGCTTCGCAGCCTCACATGACTCATCAAAATCCATGGTCGTTAACCTCAATCGCACCAACCCCAAAGGCTTCGAAGATCACAAACTCCCAGAATCAAAATCACCTACAGATGAAGTCATTTACGAGATTCACGTCCGTGACTTCTCCATCCGTGATGACAACGTACCAGAACAAAACCGCGGCAAGTTCGCAGGCCTCGCCATCATCAATCCTGAAACAGGCGAGCAAGTCAAAACCTCACTTTCACACCTCAAAGACCTCGGCGTAACAGCCGTCCACCTCATGCCGATCCAGGACTACACCGCAACTCTCACCGAATACAACTGGGGCTACTGGACTGCTCTCTTCAACGTACCCGAAGCTCAATACTCCTCAACACCACACGATCCAGCAGGCACCATCAAAGAACTCAAGCAAGCCATTCAAACCCTCCACGAAAACGGTATCCGCGTCATCCTCGACGTCGTCTACAACCACACATCCTCATCATACGAATACTCACCATTCGACCAGGCCGTCCCATACTACTTCTTCCGCACAACCCCAGACGGCAACCTCTGTAACGACTCCGGTTGTGGCAACGCGTTCGCCGACGAGCGTCTCATGGCTCGCAAGTACATGATCGACTCACTCAAGTACTGGGTCACCGAGTACAAGATCGATGGCTTCCGCTTCGACCTCCTTGGCATGCACTATCCTGAAACCGTCAAGAAACTCGCTGTCGATCTTCGCAAGATCCGTCCTGACCTCACCATCTACGGTGAACCATGGACCGGCGGCGGCCCAACTCACTTCGGTAAAGGCGCTCAACGCAATACAACCGTCGCAGTCTTCAATGACAACGTTCGTAACGCAGTGCGTGGCGACCTTGATGGCACCTCCACAGGTTTCGCAACAGGTCACGGCGGCGACATCGAAGCCGTTAAGCGTGGCATCGTCGGGGCTATCGACGAGTTCGCATCTGCTCCGACCGAAGCTGTCTCATACGTCTCAGCTCACGATAACCGCACGTTCTGGGATAAGCTCGAACACACTTACCCAGACATGGATAACAACACCAAGCGGTCTATCCTCAAACTCGCTCATGGCATCGTCCTCACCTCGCAAGGCATCGCTTTCCTTCACGGCGGCTCAGACTTCGCACGGACTAAGTTCGGCAACCACAACTCATATAACGCTGGTGACGACATCAATAAATTCGATTGGCGTCGTAAATCCGAATACATCGATGTGCATAACTATTTCAAGGGCCTCATCGCTCTCCGCAAAGCTCATCCAGCCTTCCGCATGACCTCAGCCGCTGATGTGAAGCAGAATCTCAAGTTCATCGACGCTCCAAACGGCGTCATCGCTTATACCCTCAACGGACGCCGTACAGGCGACGAATGGAACCAAATCCTCGTTGTACTCAACGGCGAACCCTCCGCTCAATCAATAAATCTTCCCTCAGGCCACTGGAACGTCGCTGTTGACGATCAGCGAGCAGGTACCACCGACCTTCGCCAAGTTAACGGCCACATCACCCTCCCACCATATTCATTGATTGTTGCATACAAATAACCCAGAAATATCGTGCAAACTTAATGCCCGATGTTATAATGAGTTACATAATCTTGATATACAACAAATCTGTTTTCTAAAATAGATAAAAGCTGCTCACCACCATGAGCAGCTTTTTTAATATTCATTTTTAAAAACCTTACTTACTTATCCTCAGCCCCTCTTACTCCTCAACATCACCAACCCCGCCAATCAACTCCAAATCAACAACCACAGGCAAGTGATCCGACGCAACTTGCTCATCAATTACCTCAATCGACTTCGTATCAAATCGAATCGCACCACTCGTCATCACATGGTCTATCTGCTTATTAGGCTTGTCCGCTGGGAACGTCATCCCCGTATCAATCTTCGAACTAACCTGCCAGAATTTCAACATCTCACTCATCGTAGGCGAACCATACCCCGCATTAAAATCACCACCCAATATCACAGGTGTCACATCACTATTCGCAAACAAACGATTCAGCGCCTTCGCCTGCTCATGCTTGTCTCCAATCGGCATCCACTGCAAATGCGTTGACACCAATCTCACCTCACCCATCCCCGGCACATTCACCAGACCACTCAAAGCAACTCGCCTCTCAGCATCACGACTATAAGGCAACTCATTCACCGCAATGTCATAAATCGGCCACTTCGACAACAACATCAAACCATACTCACCACCCTGATAATCAATCGTTTTTCCAAACGTGTGATACATCCCCGTTAGCTTCTGTAACTCACGAGGCATATCAACTCCACCAGTTCGCTTTGTCCCTTTATCAATCTCCTGAAGCGCAACCAGATCCGCATCACTATCCTTAATCACATTGGCAATACGTTCAAGATCCAACTCCCCATCCAACCCCGTACCAAAGTGAATGTTGTACGTCATCACACGCACCGTCTTGCGTTGATGCTCAGCCACTTCAACCTTCGCATCATCATGATCTACATCACGCTTCACCCCAGCACCCGCACAACCACCAATACTCATCAAACCACTTAAAGCCAAACAAGCCACGAAAGCTTTCTTTTTCATCTCTATAACATCCTTCTGTGTGTGATAGCATCCATTTCGAAACCGAACCCGCCAATCACACCAGAATCATACACGACCCACACCAATCCGACCACCAATAATCACTTACCACTCAAAACCACAAGAATAAGCCGTTTCCCGCAATAATCGCACAAACACACACATCACCAATCACTTATTTCCTACATCATTCGTTTTGTTCAAAGTCTGTGCTGTCTACAACTCACACGTATAGATTCGCTCATTACCCGCTTCAATAAAATCTGTTGCTCGAAGATCCGGAATATACACATGTAAATCAATCGGCGTACTCACCTTCGCTCGGGATCCTAATATCTCCAACCGAATCTCACCATCATCTTCAACCCCAACAACCAATCCCTGATCTTCAAGCTGCTTAAGCTCGCCATTAAAAACCGACACACGGCCAGGCTGAGCAATATTCCCATTAATCGGATCAATCACCAAAAGCGCATCCGGATATGGCAACAACATCAGCGATATCATATTTATCCCATAGATCACCGCAATTAAACCAAGTATCCAAAGAATGGTCGACTTCATTATTTGCTTCCCGTTACTTCATATACTTAAAAATATATCAGCTAAAAACTAACTATCGATTAGACCAATAATGCAATACTCAATTGCTCAAATAAAACAAAGCTGCAACAACGATCTGAGATAACATCAATTTTAAGTATCACAAAACTTGTAACATTGGCAAAGCAAAACGAGAACAGATAAATTATGTAATCAAGATAATAAGTAAAGTGAGAATCTTGGATATCAAAAATCTAACAAGCGAACAACGACACGAATATTATCTCGCAAAGCGCACGGAATTATTTACTAAACGAGCTTTGGGTGAGTTTTTTGAATTTATCTCACAATTTCAAGGTATTCATGTAAGTGGCTTTACCACTAAGGACAAAGTCGCTTACAGTAGTTTTGATTGTATGAATGTTCTGGAGGAGCGTTTAAACACAAAACGCTGGGACACTAGATTTGATACAAAAATTCAGAACAGTCGACCAACTACAGAAATAATAGATTGGTTTCATAGTCTCTGTAAGCAAGTCGGTATTCAAAATACAATATTAATTGACCCACAAATAACAGTAAGCTTTGGACCAGCTGTACGTAGATGGCTAGAAATATCCTACGATTCATTAGATGATCTCGCTCGGTTATGGATTGCATATAGATATTGTATGACCATCTTAGATACTAAGAATCGTCAGTTTTTCGAAACCTTTCACTGTGAGTATGACATTGAAGCTTACATAAGCCAAGACTCAGATGTGAGCACGCTAGAACAAAAATATTTAACCAGAACCGAGGATCAATCCAATCAATTGCAAGCAATTGAAAATGAGTCACAATCACTCATAGCTCGAACGCCACACTTATTCCCAGCCCAACATATACGTTGATAAATTCTGTTAGTGTGCCAATCACCACCTACTGTTCATTCAGTAGGTAGGCCGTCAAAATGCATATTTTGAAAACAAAACGCGCGCACAAAAGCGAATTTACCCCTTATTTAATAGTCATTTTTGATTGATTTCTAACCATTTCTGACTAAAACCGCGCCGTTTCTGTTCATTTCTTAGCCGTTTTGGACTGTTTTGAAGCTCCAAAAATCAAGAATCGAGAATTTCGTGTGCGCAAATTACGATTTACTGCCAAATGTGAAATAAAACACCACAAAAGTGCGCACACTTTGAAATGGCAAGACCACTAAACGCAGTGAAATTCGATCAAATCGGAGCTGCTGGCGCCTTCGGCTTCTTCGCTTCCTCAGCTTCTTTCTTTTTCTGTTCATCCACACGATCAATCTCTTTTTCGACCGTTTCAAAATCCACATCACTCAACCGCATCTGCTTATCCTGCAAATACTTCTTCCAACCTTCAATCTGTGCCGCGCGCACGTCCTGTTCAGCAAACGGATCAAACGCGATATCAGCCCGTGTCATATCCTTCAGCAAATCCACCGCCGCCGCACGCGTCGCTAACCTTTTACTCTCCAAAAGCTTAACCAAAGCAGGCAGCACTCGATCCCCCGCACTCTTAACCTGAATCACCATTGCCTTACGCCCAAGCATGTCCATCCCCGCTAAAACCTCAACCAGTTTTACGACTGCAACATCAAACTCTTTATCAGGCAACGAGTTATCCAAATCACGCATTACCCCCACAATCTGATCAATCCGTTTCTCCATTTCACTCTTTGCAAACGGGTCATTTTTGTACTTTTCAAGCAACGTAACCATAGAACTGACAGGCATATAGCCACTAATCACCGTCAGCACTTCACCCCTTGCATTCACCACCGCCGTCACTGGCACGCCTCTGATTTCAAAAAACGATGCAATCCGTGTCTGCTTATCAATGTCTACTTTCGTCCACATATAACTCCCTGCTAAGGCAAGTACTTGTGGATCGGTTAGCGTTGAGGATTCCATCTTCTTGCACCAGCTACACCACTCGGCGCCGAACACGATGATGGTGTTTTTTCGTTCTCTAACCCCACGCGTGATCGCTTCCTCCAGCGGGCGGTACACAATCTGTTTGTACGTTTCGCTCTCAACAACTTGCGCTTTTTCTTCTGAACTTTGTGCTGCGACAGGAGTTGTAAATCCGCACAATAAACCAATCTGTGCGCATAAAAATGTGCTGCACAGTACACGCTGCAATAATCTAGTTCGCGTCTCAGTTCGCGTGCTTCCCAAATTCATCTTCTGCTTGATTCTAAAACTTGTCTTAACCATGTTCAGATTCCAAAATTCTTTTCATACTCAGCATTATTGTGCATTTAAGTGTCATTTTGTGTCGTAGCTCTAATCGATAAATAGGCTGCAAGTTTAATGTGTTAAAGCATATGCGAGGATATTGACGTTGAGGATGCGTGCTGATTTGATTTCGTTTCCACCACAGCAGCAGCAGTTTGCACCTGCGTTTGCAGTGTCATTCAAACCATCGGGAGACCAGATTAATACAACTTTTCCATCTACTTCCAAGCCGTGTAGTTCAGGCAATTTCTTGTTGCCGCTTTTGTATTTAGATGAGGTGATGTCGTAAACGGTATGGAAAATGCGGTGTGATTTATCGAGTTCCTTAAGTTTCTTCTTGGGAAACATGCGTGTTATTTCTTGTTTGAATGAGTTGTTCCATTTTTTTGATGAGCAGCCAGCGGAGGCGATGATGAAGCCACCGTTGTTGAGGTAGTCGCGCATGTTAATGCGCTGTGTTTTTGTGAGTCGGAATGTGCCTTCGCCGGTCATGACTGCGAAAGGGTACTCGTAGAGTTTTTCTGACTCAAGTTTAACTGCGTGGAATTTTTTGTAGGTGCGGATATGTGTGTCTTTTTCAATTTGGGTCAGGAACTGGTCTGAGAAACAGACGGAGGTTTTGCCTGAGCCGTAGACGAGATTGGCTGTGTGAACGACACCTTCCTCCTCACGTGAAGATTTGGTGTTGTTTGCACCAGAGGCGGGTAGGGCGGCTGCAATTGCGATACAGGCGGCTGCGATGAATGTTGTTAAGATCAGATTCTTCATTGTTCTCTCCTTTGTTTTAAGGAGTTAAATGTTCAAGTTATTGAGTCGCTTCAGTTCTAAATAACATTTTTAGTTTTGGTTACTATTGCTATCTTCACTATCGTTCTGTTGATTTTCGGCTTGATCCTCAGCAAGACGCTTGAAGTAGTTACCTGCTTCTTCGCGGTAAGGCAGTGGTGTACCACGGAGGAGAGAAGAGCCATGAATGCGGTCATTGGGGTTGGAGTCATCGAGTTGCTCTGAAGGGTCGAGTGTTTCAACGTCGTTGAATTCGGGTTTAGCATTCTTGCCTTTGCCGGCGTTGTGTTTACCATCACCACCTTCACCGGTGCCGTTGTTGCTGCTTGCTGGGCCACGTACACTCATTTTCGCGTTTGAACCCTGCATGCCGTAGCCGTCTGATCCACCGTTACCTGTGCCGGGCACACCGCGACCTTGTTTCATTTGACTGAGTGCATTTTGCATTTGCGGTCGATTGAATTTGAAACAGCTGTCCATGCATGCGGAGCCGTTCATTGCCTGACAATCGGATAAGAGTGATTCAAGTTTGTCTGCAGCGGCTTGTGCAGCGTCATATGCTTCACGAGGTTTAGTTTCCTCGGACTTGCTTGCGGCTTGCTGCATGTCCAAGTCGGCTTTGAGTTCATCGATACGATTGCACATCTTTTCTGCGGAGCCGGTCATGTTGGGAAGCATCTCCTGATGTTTCGGATCGGTGACTATGTCGCGCAGTTTTTTAGTTGCATCAGTCAATTCGTTTTGAAGTGTTTGTTCTTCCTTACCAAGTTTTCTGAGTTGCTGCTTTTCAGCTTCGGTGAGATTCGTTTTGTTTTTCAAGGTTGCGTAGCGTTTTGCAACCTCCTGTTGTTGCATGATGACGTATTGGATACGTTCGCCTTGCTCTGCGATCTTGTCTGCGAGTGCAAGCTTGTCGAGTTCGTCTTTGGTGTATTGGCGTTCCTTCTTGGATTGTTCTGAGAATGGATCTTTTTGCTTGCGGAAACTATTGGCTGAATCAGTGAACTGCTGTCGTTGATTGGCTGCGAGTGAAGGAGACTTGCACTGCGCTGCAGATTCTTTGAGTTCATTGGCAGCCTTATTTTGAGCTTCAAGTTGATCTGCTAATTTACGGAGTGAATCATTGTATGGTTCTTCAAAATCATAGAGCTGCTTTTTGTTTGCACGTTCATGAAGATCGTCTGCGAGTTTCTGTGTTTGCTCTTCATATTGTTTGAGTGCTTCTTCAAGCTCCTCAAGTTTTTGCTGTTCAGCTTCGGTAAGCTGCTGCCCTGATTCGACCTTGGATTGAAGTTCGTCAAGCTGCTCAATGATTGCTTCACGCTGTTCTTGCAGTTCGTTTAAACGCTCCATGAATTCATCGAATTCTTCATTGATATCATCGATACGGTACTGTGTACGCGCGATCTCGAGATAGTCTTCTTCAGAGATGACTTCGATGATGTAGATCGGTGTTTCTGCGAATTGCTTATTTTGCGGATGATTATCGTAGACGGTTGCGTGATACTCGATGACATCGCCCGCTTTTGCACCGAGTTTTGGAAGGTCGAAGGTGTATACGGCTTCACCTACTGTTGGGTTGGACGGTTGCGTTTTCAGTTTGAGGTTGGTTGAAGATGAACCCCATGCGTTGACAGAACGATTGAGTGTGAGCGTGCCGAGCCCGATATCGTCAGTTGCTTCGATGATGACATCCAGCTTATATGTTTCAGGCACAACAGTACGTTCATCAGGATCGAGAATGTATACATCTGGGAACTGATCGATTTTGGAAGTTAGTTTTGTAACGAATGGTTCAGTACAAGTGATATCGGATTCACCGGTGATGGTTGCCGAGATTGAACCGCTACCAAGTAACTTAAAGCTGGCTGTTGCGAGCTTTGGATCATCTGTATGCGGCTTGAAATATGCTGTGAATTTGTTTGGTGTGGTTTTGTCTTTGCCGTTAGGAACAGGGATGTTTTGCTCGACTGCGATTTCGCCTGCTTTAATGGGGACGTTGCTTTGGACGGTGAGTGAGATTTGAGTGCCAGCGATTGCTGTGATACCTGCAGCGTTGATTGGAGATTGTATCTCTGGCCAATTGGTGTAATCGGGGTAGTCGAGAGTTGCGTATACTTTTTCAAAACGTGGCACAGGTAAGACGGTGAGGGTTTGAATGGCAGAACGGCCGTGAGGTGAGTCGATATAGAAGTTGCGTGTCTGCTGTGCTGATTCGATATGAAACTCGAATGTATTGCCCGCTTGTTGCTGCTGCTGAGTCTGATCGGTTGTGATAGCATGAAGAACCGGAGACATCTCTATGCGTTGGTTTGGCTGATTGTTTTCATCTACAAAGACGATGTCGGCAGTATCAGGTGTGATGAAACCTGAAAGGTTTGCGGAGATTGTGACGGGGAGGCTATGCAAGACTTTTTCGGGTTGTGATGAGATATTGAAGGTCACGAAAGTGAATGGCGGATGATTGGCGTATGGTGATAGAAGTCTTGGGAGAACGGCATTGAAAACGCTGGGGAAAAAACTGTATGTGAGAATGGTAAGTATAAAAATGCTTGTGAGCGTGAGGATTGCTTTACGAACGGGCTTCCAATCGGGGATACGATCGGGAGAGAGTTTTGTGGCGATGGCATTGCCTTGCTCGACGGCGAGTTCAGCAAGAGCGGTGCTTGAACCGGTGGTGCAATGTTTGGTTGAAAGTTCGAGTGTATTGATCAGTGGCGAATTATCGAGGTTGAGGCGGTCTTCAACGATGAGCGCGACGCGGTTGGCGTTAAAACGGGTACGAAAGTACGCCGTGAGTAGTGTGACGATGGAACTGATAATTGCGATGGCGATGATGATGTCGAGGATGATGAGGCCGATGGGAGAGAGAGCGAGGATCGCATCGGTGAAGATGAGAATAATGGCGGTGATGATGGATAGGCATGAAGCAGTACATGTGATGGTTAGGAGATGCGTCCAACGTAGTGATGCGTTTGCACGTTTGAGTAAGTTGATAACAGGTGCTGCGTTCATAGGAGACCTCCTTGCTTGCGGATAATCCATTCTGTGCCAAGCCATATAAGGAGAACGAAGAGTGCAAGGCCAGAATCCCAGAGGTAGTAAGGTTGAGGTGGTACGATAGAGGCTGCACGGTAACGTTGAAGCATGTCTAATAGTTGCTTAGGTTTGTCGGGGGGGAGGGGTGCCCCGCCAGTGCGAAGCGCAAGTTGCTTCATTTCTGCGTGATTTGCAGAGGAATAGAGTCGTTCGAGATCGAGTTCGAATGCGTTGAATTTTGCTGAGACAGGTTTGGCGAGTTCATCGGCTTGATGGATTTTGACAAGGTGAACGCCGAGCTTTTCAACGGTCCATGTTGCGCGGAAGCGAAGATTGGAGGTTGAAAGTGGTGTGAGAGCGACGAAATGCTCTTCACCCGTAGGGTCGGTGATTGAAGCCATGATTTTATCCGGTTGAATCGGAAGACGGCAAAGCAAATCGAATGAAATATCTTCGCCAACCTGAATTGAACGTTGGGCGAGACGTAGTGAGACACTTTCACCGGGTTTGTATTCAGCGCCCATGACTAACCAACGTACCATTGATGACCAGAAACGATCATAGACGCCGATGAGGTCTTTATTGTTGTGTCCAGCGAGTCGCCAGCGCCACATACCGTCGCCGAGGATTGAGGTGACCATACCATGACCTGCTGGCATGACGGCGACAGCTGGTTGGCCTTTAGTGCCCGTCATTGATGCACGTGTTGAGATAAGTGTTCGAGTTGCTGATTTTACTTTGGCGATGTTAGGAACGACTTTGAATTTAGGCAGATATTCTTGCAGCGTTTCGATATTGATGTTGCCTGTGGCGTTGGTTAGGGAAGGATGAACTTTGCCTGCAGATTCGATTTGTAGCGTTTGATCGTAGTGGTAGCCGCTGTTCCATGTGACCGGCTCAATGATGGAGAGGTAGCTTGAGGTCTGTATGCCTTTGGAGCTTAATGGATCGTAGGGACGGCCACGTGCAAAGATGATACGACCGCCTTCGTCGGTGACATATTTTGGTAGTAATTTGATGACCGATTCATCGAGAACGTTTTCAATCCCTTTGCCAAGGATGATGACATCGTATGCACGTAAATCTTCTATATTTTGAGGGACTAACGGAGTGCCATGATCCGAACGTGTCGTGATGGTTTCTTTTCGCTTATGTGTGACTTGCGTGACCTGAGTGAGACTAAGGCGAGAATCTTTGCGGAGTGAGTGAGCGATGAATTTGGTGTCCCAATAAGGCTCGCCTTCAACGAGGAGGACTTTGAGATGACTGTCGGTTGTGTCGATGAAGACGGATGCTTTGTTGTTTGATTTTTCGACTTCGCCTTCGATGGGCGAGAGTGAAAGTTGGTATTCGTATTGGCCGGGCTGCTCTTGTTTGATGGGAATGTTGAGAGAGATTGATTGGCGGCCGTTGAATTGAATGGGAAATGTCTTTTCACCTGACGATGAAGTGACGGTCAATTGTGTTTTAGATTGATTTGCATTGGCTTGGAGCACGCGTACGTTGATGTTGCCTTCTTCATTGGCGAGAAGGTAAGGCTGACTTGCATGGGCGATCAAAGCAAGGTCACACTTTGAAGTGACGCCGCCTAAAGTGACTGTATGTATAGCGGTGTTCTTAGCTTTTGCGAGTTGAGCGACAGAGCCGAATGGTTCACTTTCTGAGTCGTGCCCATCTGAAAGAAGTAAGATCGCGGAATTATCCTGATCCTTGGGAATGTTTGAAATTGTTTGTGTGAGTGATTGGACGATGCTGGATTTGGAGCCGGCTGCGATGGTTGGGTTGGCTGAAACAATGTCGTTGTATGAGACGGATTTGGGTGAACTGTCGAAAGCGATGAAAGAAAGATCGTAATCGGCTTCGAGTTTTTTAAGTTGGTCTTGGTTGAGCCAATAAGTGAGTGCGTGGCGGATACGTGAGTTTTTCTCAACGTCTTTATTTTGCATCGATGCAGATGTATCGAGCATGATGGTGAGAGGTGAACGTGTTGGAATTTTAGTTTCAGGTGGAATGTCGGATGGGCCGAGCAAGAGGAGGGTCATAAGGAATATGAGCAGAAGACGCATTGCACAAGCAGCGATACTGAGGATTGGTTTGAAGCGGAATGAGCGGTAAGCATTGAAAAGTGCGAGCAATGTGAGAATGATACCTATTGCGAGGATAGGCATGGGAGAGAAGAATGGCCGCCAAATGATTGCGAGCTGTGTAATAAGACTAATCATGAGTTAGCGTTTCCAATAGCTGAGTAGTGACATTTCAATCGCGAGGGCGATCATGGCTAACAGGATGAGATAGCCCCAAAGTGGTGTGCCACGCAGGTTGTTCAGTGGTTGAGCGGATGTTGCATCGGCGAGTTGTGCGGTGAGGCCTGTGGCTGTTAGTGATGTTTGCAGTTTTTTTCGATCAACACGGCGTAGATCAGATTCGCGTGGATCGATGTTGATCGCAACTTGCGTGAGAATGTGTGAGCCTTGTTTTACCGAGTAAATGCCGGGCGTTTGAGTATTGCCGATGTTGATTGCAGGTGTGTCGCCATCGAGTGCGATTTCGCAATCAGTGATTGTGTTGTCATCGGGATCGGTGACGAAGACAGAATCCTCTGAAGGCATTAATTCGAAAGTTGGCAGTATGGTGACCGAGGAACCACAGAAAGTTTGTGTGTTGATTTGTTTACTTGATTGTAAAGCTGAGGTGATGTTTTGGATTAGTGCGACGAAGGAGCCATATTTGCTGAGGTCGCTGTCAGCGAGTGATGGTGAGAATGTTGCGAGAAGGAAGCGGCCGTTACCGATTATGCGGTCACCTAAAGCAGGAGAGCCGTCGTTATATTTCAGAAGTATGCGTGTGTCTTGATGAACCTTACTTGTGGACCAAACGCGTGAAAAGTTAATTTTAGAAAGTGATTGCTGTGAGGTTGGGTCGAAAACCTTGAGCATATTATTACGCCAATTGCCATCGGGTGAGATGTTGAGATGATCGTTTCTTGGCGTGAGGTCGCGACGTGAAGAAACTTGCCACGGGGTGATTGTATCGTCTTCTCTTAGTTTGTTAAGTGTCTCGAGTTGCTTTGGAATATTGGTTGAGCCGGAGAACATGACAACAGCACCGCCACTATTCATGTATGCGTAGAGTGAAGATGCGAGTGAGTCGGGCAGGGTGAGGATCTCAGAGATAAAAACGACGGATGCTTGATTGATATCAGTTGGAGCGACTTGTGTGCTTTTCTTTAGCGTAATTTGGTATGAATCATGTTCGTTGTTGCGTGGTGCGAGTGCACGTGTAAGGAAGTATGTCGCGTTGCCGGGCGAGTTGACAGGCTCGTCGCCGATGATGAGAACGGGAACACGCTTTGCACAAGCGACAACCAAGTGAGCTTGATTATCGACGTTGAGTGCATCATCATTAATGTGGAATGAAACGGTATGTTCGCCGGACTTTTCGAAGGTTGTGTGGAATGCAACTTCACGATTAGACCACGCAGGGATTTCGACTTCCGTTGAGCCGAAGGTATGACCGTCGACGATGAGTGTGACACGATTGCTCTCAATGTGTGGCGAAAAATTATTAACTATTACTGATAGTGAAGTCAGACGATTCGTTAGTGGTGCAGCTGGGTAAGACGAAGGTGATGAGAGCGCGAGATTGGAGGGCGCCTTGTCATTCAAAGGCATGATGGTAATTTTGGTGTCTCTTGGTAACGAAGTAAATGCTTTTGTGAGTGAGTTTGAATTACTCGCTGAATTAGAAGCGATTTCGTTCCAGTTGGTTTGTTGCAGGTCGGTAAGGATAATGAGATGACGTGTGCCAAACTGATCGCTGAGTTGCTGATTAGCGAGCCCAAGCGCAGCTACGAGGTTTGCACGTTCTGCGGTTGGTTTGATACTGGAGAGTTCATTTTTGATTGCTGTGAGATTGGATGACATGCCGGGGAAGAGCGTCTTGGGATTAGCAGATGCGAAGATAATGTTGGCTGTATCTGAGCCGGCAAGTAATGAGTTGAGTGATTTTGAAGCTGCGGAACTCAGTGATTTTAATGCGGATATACCTGTGGTTTGCTGTGCGCTTGATGCAGAAACATCAATGAGTAAAACAACTCCTGCACCATTATTGACAGTATCCTGTTCAGTTGAGTTACTGGTGTGGAATGGACGAGTGAATGCGAAGACGATGAGTGTGACTGCAAGGACGCGAAGTAGAAGTAATAGGAGTCGTTTTAGTTTGCTGATGTTTGATTGTGAAGCAGTGGAGTTGAGTAGTAATTCGATTGATGGGAAAACAACTGTTCGTTTCGCACGTCGATTGAGGAAGTGAACAATGATAGGCAAGCTCAACAGGAAAAGTCCTGTGAGCATGGCGGGGGTTGTGAGTGATATGGCTGATAGTGTGGTCATAATAATCACATTAATTTTGTGTCAGTGTTTTAAGCACGTGTGCCGCGATGGAAGAGGTAGCCTTCGAGAGCTTTGGCGTAGTGGTTGTTGGTGGTCACGATGTTGTGATCAATGCCTTGCGAACGGAAGAGGCGTGCGTAGGAATCGAGTCGCTGCTTGATCTTCTTGTTGTATTCATTGCGAATATCATGTGTGGCTAGACGAAGTCGCTGATTTGATTCGGCATCGATAAATATAGCTTCGCCCAGGTCAGGTAGGTGCAGTTCGTCTTTGTGTAGTGTTTGGAAGACAATGATTTCCATGCCGCGATGGGTGAGTAGCGACAAGGCTTTTGCGATGTCGTTTTGATCTTCGAGTAAGTCAGAGAAGATAATGAAAAGACCACGTCTGGAGGCACGTTCTGAAAAGCGTTGAATCGACTCTGCAAGTGATGCAGTAAGGATGGGTTGCCGCTCCATCGTTCGAAGGATGTTGGTGAGATGGCGAAATGAGTTTTGAGGTGGGTGGTATTTGAGTAGGCCTTTCTGCGAGAGGCCGAAGGAAACACGGTCTTGTTGTTTGATTGTGAGAAACGCGATCGCAGCAGCCATGAGACAGGCTTGATCGTATTTTGTCGGATTACTGAAAGCGCGATCTTGCGCTGAGTGTTCAAACTTATTGGCTACGGATTTTACTTTGCTTATCCACGAACCGGATTTTGCATTGCTGACTTTAGCGTCATAACCCGCATAGTTCATCGAAGCGGAGGCATCGATGAGAATATTGACAGTCATGTCAGCCTGGTGTTCAAATTGTTTGATGTAGAGTCGGTCAGATCGGCCGTAAACTTTCCAGTCGATGTCAGCAATGTCATCGCCCGGCACATACTCACGGTAATCATTGAACTCAACAGAGTGGCCACGCTGTGGCGTCGCGTGCTTACCTGCGTATAGACCTTCTATTACACGCTTAGGGACGAACATCTGGTTGCGCAGGTTATGTAAATCCTGTACACGCAAATAGCGGTGAGAGAAATTTTGTTCTGTTTTTTCAGTTGTTTGCTGGTTCACCGGAAATATCCAAACAAGGCTTATGAGTATTGTGGTTCAGAGACGTCAGACAAGGCGTAGTTGATAATGTCGACGGCTGTGATCCCTTCACCTGCAGCCTGATAGTTAGGCAAAACACGGTGACGCAAAACATAAGCAGCAGCCTGACGGACATGGTTTGCAGAGACGGTTGGTTGCCCATCAAGAACCGCAAGTGCTTTACCTGCAAGGATCATGTATTGAGCTGCACGAGTACCAGCACCCCATTCAACGTACTGCTTAATGTATTCAGAAGCGCCTTGATCATTTGGCCGAGTTGCACGAGCAATGGCGACAGCGTAACTCACGATGTGATTACTCACAGGTACGCGGCGAACCAGTTGCTGGAACTGAATCAACTGCTCTTTACTGAAGATTGGTTTCAGGTTATTGGTTTGCGTTGTTGTCGTAGCGTGAATGATTGCTTCTTCATCTTCAACGCTTGGATAATCCATCCATAAGGAGAACATGAAGCGGTCGAGTTGAGCTTCAGGCAGTGGATAGGTGCCTTCCTGTTCGATGGGGTTTTGTGTCGCAACGACGATGAATGGATTGTCGAGTGCGTAACGTTTACCCATGGAAGTGACTTGGCGTTCCTGCATTGCTTCGAGGAGCGCTGCCTGTGTTTTAGGCGGCGTACGGTTGATTTCGTCTGCAAGAATCATGTTTGCGAAGATCGGGCCGGGGATGAATTTCATATTACGATGACCTTGATCATCTTCTTGCAACAGTTCCATGCCGGTGATGTCAGCGGGCATCATGTCGGGGGTGAACTGAATACGATGAAAATCCCAGCCGAGGACTTCGGAGAGTGTTTTAACGAGTAAGGTTTTAGCGAGGCCGGGGACGCCGATGAGAAGGACGTGACCTTCAGCGAAGATCGAAGCGAGCAGTGCTCGGACGATCTGACGTTGTCCGATGACGACAGTTGAGATGTTTTGTTCGAGTTGAGCGTAGCCTTGTGAAGCGGTTTGGAGCAGACGAACATCGTCGCCGGTCAATTCGATTGTTGAGGTGGTCATGTAAAACTCCCGAAAGCGCTGTTTATTTTTAGATTCTTTATGGTTTGGTTTGTAGGTGAATGCGGCGTGAGGCAGTGGTTGTAAAGCGTTGCGTAAACTATATATGTGTTAAGGGTATGAGTTGTGCATTCATTACATAGGACGTTCTATTGGGTTGTAAGTTGCACGTTTTGTTCTGATTTCGTTTTATTTTTTTGAGCTTCATCGAGGAATGATTCAAAAGCTTGCAAGTCTTCGATGCGGCCTTCAATGGGTTCGGTGTGTGGTGCAAGGGTAATCGGAACACGAGCGCCGCCTGCAAGGTTGTAGGCTTTTACGTTGTGCTCGATCATTTGATTGATACGTGGATCGGTGAGGGTTTGTTTGAGTAGAACTGGCGTGAGTAATTTCTCTGCGTAGGTTTGGGTTTCTTCAAGAGTTCGCCAGGTGTCTGTCTCGAACATCCAATCGTCGAAAGCTTTGTACTTTTCTGGAGCGGCGAGATAGATGGCGAAAGCGATGCGAGTGCGTTCACAGGATTTCCAAAAACGCTGCGGCTGATCTTCGGAAGCATGAGGATTGCATGCGTTATTAAGTGGCATGGGTAAAAGGATTACAGCAAGTTGGTTTGGATGTTGAGCGAGGTAATCGCGCACGAGATGGTGGGTGTGTTTGCAATGCGGACAAGCGTAATCGAAGAGCAGGGCGATGGTGGTTGGAGCGGTGGTTGAGCCGATGGTTGGAGCGTTGTTTGAGGAGATCTGGATGGAGCCGTTCATGAGCCCGATGCGACGGGAGATGTCGTCGGTGATGTCGTAATCGCCTTCGGTTGGGGTGGGAATGCGGTAAATGGTTGCTGAGGAAGCATTTTGGATGAATGCGACGGAGATCATGATGGCGATGCCGAGGATGAAGGGGATGAGGGTTTGTGGGCGGAGGGATTTAATGAGGATGATGATGGCGATGATGGAGCCGAGGATGTGATCGGTCATGCAGTAAGGGCAGACTGCTTTTAGAGTTATGAATTGGAGGTAGGTGTAGAAGATGGTGGCGACGAGGATTGAGCCTGCTGCGAAGTTGAGGAAGTATTTGGCTGGTTTGGATTTATGGGCGAGGAAGAGCGCGGGGATGAGGACGAGGTAGGTGAGGGTTGCGATGATGGAGATTGAGATGGGGCCGAGTTTCGCGTATTTGGAGGCGAGAACTTCGCCGCAACCGGAGCCTGAGCCACAACCGATGGGGCCTGAGGCGGTGTATGAGGAGATTGTGAGGTAGGTTGAGACTAGGAGTGCAGCGAAGGAGAGTAGTGTGAGGATGAGCAGGAGCGGTTTTGAGAAGAGAGGTGAGGTGGATTGAGTAGGCGTATAAGTTGTTGTTTGGTTGGGCGTTGTCGTCACGTCAGGTCTTCCCGGAAACAGGCGTTAACTAAAACGAATCTTAATTAATAAGATAACAGTGACGTGAAGAATGGGGAATAGCGGAGGTGAGAAAATGGGGTTTGAGTGATGCGTATGTGGGGAAGAATGGTTGGGTGGAGCGCGCACGAAATGAATGGCGTTTGGATCAGCAAAGTTAGAAAAGTGGTCAGAAACGCGCCATTTCTGTTCGGTTTTGGATCGTTTTGATGCAAAGTTGAGCGTTTTGTGCCTGTTTAGAGCTGTTTTTGTGTTTTGCGTATTTGTGCGCGCGATTGATGTAAGGCGATGCGTTACTAGGTGTTATATGAGTGCGTGTCGAAGATGGTGAATTTTCGTGCGCGCGCTTGAAATACGGATTTGTGTGAAATGAAGAAGAACTACTGGTCGGATTT
This sequence comes from Planctomycetota bacterium, assembly GCA_016350165.1. Lineage (GTDB taxonomy): Bacteria > Planctomycetota > Phycisphaerae > Phycisphaerales > Phycisphaeraceae > Poriferisphaera. The sequence goes on from CP066225.1 coordinate 4,393,351, forward strand.
TGGTTGGAAAATGTTTTGATGCGCGCGGGCGGGGATGTGTATGAGGTGAAATGTTTTGTCTAATCAGTGGATAGATGGGATGTTAGCCGCCTGAGATCATGGGGATGAGTGCGAGTTCATCATCGGTGGTGATGGGTGTTGTGTCGGTGGCGTATTGGCTGTTGACGGCAAGGCGTGTCGTGGGGAGTGATGAGATGAGATTTGGGTAGTCGATGGCGAGTTGGTTGAAGAGATCATTGCAGGTGGGATTGGATGCGCTTTTGATTGTGATGGTGAGTTGGGGTTGCGCGAGTTGATCGGAGAGGGGGCCGAAGAGCTTGATGGTGAAGGTGTAGGCTTGGGTGTTGGGTGTATTCATATAGAAAGGTTAGGTGGATTGGATGTGAGTGGGTAGTTGTGATGTTCCATTATGTTGAGGTCGTGTGGGAGGTTGGCTGGTGAGGTAGCTGTTGGTGGTTGGGGTGGTGCTTTCGATGAGCGGGAGGATTGTGTCAGCGATCAGATCGCAAGGGATTTGCTCGAAGATTTTGACGAGTGAACGCTGATTAGATGCTGGATTTTTTTCAGGGATGTAGATGTCAGCAGCTTCGATGGTTTGGTTGTGTTGTTGTATGCGACGTCCGACGATGGCGATATCGGCGGCGGCGTGTCTGCCACAACCGGCTTTGCAACCTGAGAAAGATATAACGGGGAGATTGGTGGTGCGGTGAGGGAGTTGTTGAGTTAGTTTTTCGATGGTTTGCTTGTGATGATGCTTGGTGTCGATGAGTGAGAGAGAGCAATGGGGGAGGCCGGTGCAAGAGAGGGTGCACTTTTCGAGTGGCGTGGGATTGGGTGTGAGTGTTTGAAGGAGTGGGTGGTTCAAAGCGCTGGTTAGATGAGTTTTGTGAAGGTGTGGGATGAGGATGTTTTGTTGCGGGGTAAAGCGGATTTGTGATTGGGCGTATTGGTCGGTGAGGTCGGCGAGTGTGAGGAGTTGGGTTGGTGTGAGTTTTGAATCGGGAACGAGAAGGCCTAGCGCGTAATGATCGGGGTGATGTTGTGGGGTAAGGTTGAAATTGTCGGGGAGTTGTGGTGATGCGGTTGGTTGGGGTTGCGTGAAGGGGATGGAAAGGTCGAAATTGCACATGTTTTGTAGTGCTTTTTTGAGTTGATCGGGTGGGAAGATGTCAAGCCAATCACATATGCGGCAGAGTGTTCGCTTTTTGCGGGGGCCTTGAGATTGATAGAGGTCAATAAGATGTTTTAGGAGGGTTGGCGCGTTTTGTGGTGAAACGAAGATGTTGGTTGGTTGGGCTTTGCGAAGCGTTTGGCCTGAGGCGCGACCTGCAATGAAGAGAGTGAAACCAAGTGTATTTGGTGTGTGCAGCGGTTGATTAGATGAGGATGTGGTCGCGGGGAGAAGGGCGATATCCTGGCAGTGAGCGATGGGATCGGGAAGGGTTGTGGCTGAGATGTAGAGGTTGATTTTGCGCGGGAGGTTACGCCAATGTGTCTGGGTCTGGACGAGATCTTCGAATGCATTGAGGGTTGGCGTGATGTCGAAAAGGTCGTGTTCTGTGAGATTGTGAAGGGGATGGGTGATGATGTTGCGAACAGAATCCATGAGCGTGCTGGTGGTGATTAGACCGACGTCGATGAGATTCGAGAGGATGGCTGGGAGGTCAACACGATGGAGATTGCGGAGTTGTAACTGGCAGCGAGCGGTGAGTGAAATGGCAGTGTCGGAATGGTTTTGCGTGATCTGAGCAATGGCTCGGGCCTGGGTGGCGTTGAGATGACCTGCGGGGAGACGGAGGCGAAGCGTAAAGGTGTTCGGACGCGACTTTTTGTGAGCGAGTCCAAGGATGCGAAGTGCATACAAATCTTTATCGGATAATGGATTAGAGTCGGCAGCTATCTGGGATAGACGCTTCTCAACGGTGGCGAGGCTGGCTTGAGATTTTATGGATTCGATGCGATTCATATGGGCTATTTGATGCGTGTTGTGGAATATTTGGGTGTATTTTAGTTTGATTCGGGATAAAATCAATAAATAACTACCTTTAAGTATTGAATAGATGTGGGGTGGTTTGTAGGATTTGTGAGTGGTGAGTGGTGAGTGGTGAGTGGTGAGTGGTGAGTGGTGAGTGGTGAGTGGTGAGTGGTGAGTGGTGAGTGGTGAGTGGTTGGTATTGTGGGAATAACTCTTTGTGGGTGGCTTTGCGGGGAAGGATTGTGGGTTGTGTGAGACAGTGTCGTTAGTAGGGAAGGTAAGGGTTGGTGGTTTGGTTTGAGCGCGATTGGGAAGGGAAGTTTAGGATGAGATGAGGTCGTGATTGCATGCGGCGGAAGTGTGTCGTTGGTGATGAAGCAAAAATGTTTGTGGGTGATGAGCCTGGTGAAGAGAAGGGTGGTTCACAGGCAAGTGTTGAGGATGGCGGTGTGGTTATTGGGGAATGGTGGAAGGTTAAGTGATGCGTAAAAGGAGTAGGTTGGGTGGTGGTTGTTTTTACACTAATTTTATAGGGGTAAAATGATGCGGATCGTTTTTTGAGGAGATAAGGAGATAGAAGCAAGATAAAGTGATCCTGCGGTTTACATGGGTTTGTATTGGAAGGTATGATGTGGGTTTGAGAGTGAATGATTGGAGTCATGAATGATTCGATATGGCAAGACAACACAACAGGCGATTGCAGCGGTTTCGAAACTGGCTGAGGTTTATGATGGTGGTAAAACCCGGTTGAGTTCGGGGCAGATTGCAGAAGCGAGAGGATTGTCACAGGCGATTGTGGCGAAGTTGTTGGTGATCTTGTCACAGGCAGGGATTGTTGATGGAACGCCTGGGCCTCGAGGTGGGTATGCACTGAGTCGTGAGCCTGGGGATATCCGTTTTTGGGATATTGTTGAGCAGTTTGAGCGGCAGGATAATGACAAGTTGTGTCCGTTTGGGCCGGGATGGTGTGGATCTGGTAAGGAGCCTTGCCCGATGCATGACCAGTTTGTGAAGCTTCAGGAAAGTACAGAGCTGTTTTTGCGTGAAACGACATTTGATGTGTTTTGCATCAAACCGGCGGATGTTTGATTAAGTGGTTTAAAATGTGGGGGAGGGGTGTGAGAGGTTTTTGGTGGTGGGGCTGAGAGCATGTCTGTAAAGCTAGAAGCTAGTAGAAAAATTAGATTGTTTTTTGAGTTGAGTTTATAAATTATTTTTATAATTGGGGTTATAAATACGTAAAAATATTTTGTAACATGATGTAACAGTTTGAATTGTTTCAGGCTGTTTTTTTACAATTGTGTTCGTAGTGATGGGAAGAAAATTGGAGTTAAGGGTCATATGGCAACGGTAAGAGAAATAGCAGCGAAGTTGGGGGTATCGACGGCAACGGTGTCGCGGTCGCTGAATGATTCTTCGGATGTTAGTGACGAGTTGAAGTCGAAGGTGGTGAGTGAAGCGAAGCGGATTGGTTATCGGTTGCCACGGTCGAAGCGGTTGGTGAGGCCGATGACGATTGGGATTGCGTTTATGAACAGGACTTCGGGGCCGAAGTTTTTGGGATACGATGCTGCGGTATGGGCTGGTGTTGCTCGTGGTGCGAGTCAGTACAAGGCAGAGGTGATGTTGATCGACATTGATCCGCACGGCAGTCAGTCAGAGCTTGATCGTGTGATGAAGTATCGTGGGTTGGATGGATTGGTATTGCGTATTGATGATGAGACGCGATACATGGTTGAGCGGTTGGCGGAGTATGATTTGCCTGTGGTTGTGATGGCGGATCATGGTGATGTTGAGGGTGTGAGTTATGTGTATTGCGATTCGAAGCCGCCTTGTTATGCGGGGGTAGAGCATTTGATACATCTGGGGCATAAGCGGATTGGTGTGTGTCATAACCATGTGATGGATGGTGATCATTACGATCGAATTGAAGCGTATGTACAGGCGTTGAAAGATGAGGGGATTGCATACGATCCAAATTTGGTTGTGCCTGCAAGTATAGACTTGAATGGTGGTGCAAGGGCTTTGAACAGGTTTATGTCATTGCCTGATCCGCCGACGGCGTTGTTTGTGATTGATCCGTTATTAGTTGTTGGTGTATTTCGCAGAGCTCATGAAATTGGATTGAAGATTCCGAATGAGTTGTCGATTGTTGGTTTTGATGATGACATGCTGAGGCAGATGACAATCCCTGCGTATACAGCGGTTTGTCAGAATGCACCAGAGATCGGGTATCAATCGGGTGTTGAGATATGTAAGAGAATACAGCAGCAGCTTGTAGATGAGTCATTTAAGATCAGGCTAGATGCTTTTTTGGAGATTAATGATTCGACGGCGCCGCCGCCGAGTGAATCAGTTCGAATTACACCTCAGGGGCAGAGGATTTTGGCTTAAAGGACTGTCTCGTTATTGAAAAGGTAAGGAAAATGTCACATCGTCTATTAAGAAACACATCAGCCTTTACTTTGATTGAGCTTTTAGTTGTTATATCAATTATAGCTTTGCTAATAGGGATTTTATTACCTGCGTTGGGTGCTGCAAGAGCGACAGCAATGGGTATGAAATGTAAATCAAACTTGAAGCAGATTGGTATTGCGACGCATGCTTATGCAGGTGATTACAACAACCATTTGCCATACGGTAAGTTTGCTTGGTGGTTCTATACATCTGAAGATCCAAGCATGCCATATGCTCATGATTTGATTGAGCCATATGTTGGTAACAGCGAATATGAAGACGCTGTGTATGGTGAGGTTTTTGTTTGTCCGGGAGCTGAATCAGGGCAGGGTGAAGATTGGGTTGTAGGCGATGTTGGCGTGCCGTACTACAGATATAACAATGATTTAGCAGTTCGTTATGAAGCGTTCTGGCAGAATGATAAACAGAGCCGTCGTTTGTTTGATGACATGATTGATACGACGATTGCAATGTTGTTTCATGATACGTGCTTTGCTAACTGGGTGAATCATCCGAATGGTGATCCTGATAAGCCGTTTGCACATGAGAATACAGGTTCAGCAATTAATGTGTTGTATGCAGATGGTCACGTTGTAAACATGACCAAGGAAGTTTATGACGAACAGTCACAAGATAAGTGGAACGAGTGGGCGAACCCATTTATCCGTCAAGGTTGGAAAGAGGAAAACTAAGAAGATGAGCTTAAAGAATATATCTATTCATATATTAGTCGGTGTTGTGGCCCTTTTGAGTTTGTGTTGTGTGAGCGTGCAAGCCACGGGAGGCGATGAGGGTATGCTGGAGAAACTTCGCGTCAAAGGTAAGTACCTTGTTGATAAGCGGGGTGAGATGGTTGCACTTAAGGGATGTAACCTTGGGAACTGGTTCTTGATCGAGCCTTGGATGTTTGGAGCGTCGCGTGAAGGCATTAATGATCATTATGGTTTCTGGAAGAAACTTGAAGATCGATTTGGTGTTGAAAAGGTTGATGCGTTGAAAGAGGCGCATTATGAAAACTGGATCACTGAGCGAGATTTCGCTGAGATTAAGCGGTTTGGATTTAATGTGGTTCGTGTGCCGTTCCATTATGAACGGTTAGAGTCGGATTCGAGGGATGGTACGATACGGGCTGGCGGGTTTAAGTGGTTGGATAAAGCGGTAGATATGGCTGAAAACGCAGAGATTTATGTGATTCTTGATATGCATGCTGTTCCGGGCGGTCAGAGTATTGATGCTCCATCAGGACGTATTGGCGAGAACAATCTTTGGACTGATGAACAGGCACAGATGCGTGCAGCGAAGTTATGGAAGGCGATTGCGAAGCGTTATGGTCATCGTGGTGTGATTGCTGCGTATGACGTGATGAATGAGCCTTGGGATAACTTTAGTCGTGATAATCGGGAAGATTTGGTGAAGATTGTCGGTAAGATTCATGATGCGATTCGCGAAGTTGATGAAACGACATTGGTGTATGCACCGGGCAGTTTAAGAGGTGTGGAGTTTTATGGTAAGCCGGCGGAACGGGGTTGGAAGAATGTTGGCTATACGGAGCATCATTATCCGGGGCTGTTTGGTAATGGTGATCCAACATTAGATATGCATGCGAGAAATTTAGCCTATGGTTTTATGGGCATCGATGAAATGCTTGAAGATAAGCAGGTGCCGTATCTTGTTGGTGAGTTCAATGCCGTGTTTGATTTGGGTGGTAATAGTGGTCTGATGCGCCATTACTATGATGCGTACGGTGAGCGTGGTTGGCAAGCTACGATGTGGTCATATAAGTTGGTTAAGGAGGGGGCAGGTATTGAGGGGGATGGTTGGTATATGGTTTCGAATGCAGAGCCGTTACCGTGGCCGGACTTTGAGACTGCGAGCTATGACACTTTCTATGAATTGCTTTCAGCTTGGAGTCAGGCGCCGTTGGCGGTTGATGAAGAATTGATTGAGAGATTGACAGAAGCTGAGCCGATTGATCTGAAACTCAAGAAGTATGAGATCCGTCGGACTGCGCCGGAACAAAAATATGGTGACTGGAAAGTTGCTGATATTGGTGGTGCGATTAAAGGCGGCGTGGAGCTAATCGGTGAAAATGGATTTGCACTGTATGGCGGTGGTAGTGATATCTGGACGAATCGTGATAGCTTCAGATACCTTTATAAGAGGCCAGGCAAACAGTTTGAATATCATGCGGTAATTGAATCGTTTGAAGAAACAAATCGTTATGCGAAGACAGGCTTGATGCTTCGTGCGAATGGGGGAGAAGATTCAGCGATGTTGATGTTGAATGTGTTCCCGAATGGTGAAGTCATGGTCGCACGTCGTGATAAAGATGGGGCGGATGCGACGGAGAAGAAGCTAACGATTGATTCATTTCCAACTGGTTTGTACATGAAACGAGCTGGTGATCAGGTTGTGATTGGTTATACCGATGCACGTGGTGAGTGGCAGTATGAGAAAGTCGATTTACCTGAGGGATTTGAATCTGACAATGAGATGTTTGGTGTAGTTGCACTGTCACACGTGAAGGGATTGCTGACGAAGGCTGTGTATCAAAAGCTTGAAGAAGGTAAAGCGAAGGCAGATATACCAAAAAAGTTCGCGAGCGGTCCAAATTTACTAATAAATGATTCTTTTGAGATCGCTAAGAATGATATAGATAAGGATCAAGCAAAAGAATGGAATCGATGGGGCGATTGGTTTAATCGCTCGAAAATAGATGATCAATACTCATTGGTTTTCTACCACAATCGCCGAAATGATGGCGGTACATCAGGTATTTGGCAGGATGTGAGTGGTTTGGAAGCTGGTGAAGAATATGAGTTTTCGGTGCTTGCGAAGGGTGTAGGAGTGAAGGGGGCTGAAGGATTTTTGAAGGCAGTTGAACTGCATTTGGAGAATGTTTATGAGGGTAAAAAATCGCGAGTTATCAAGAAATTGAATGTGCCGGTTGAAGCGATTACCGCTGATGAAAGCGGGGTGAGGATTAGTGTTCGGGGTGTACCTGAGGTTGAGAAGATGCGCGTGCTGATTGTTGTCAGTCCTAGTAATGAAGACGGCCGAGTTGGTCAGATGGTTTTTGACCAAGCAGCGCTTCGTAAAGTTCAAAACTAATCGTAGTAGAGTCTGTGTAGCTCTAATATGAGATTAGAACAGAATACACGAGATACTTGAAGTTTCCATGGGAAACTGTGGACACTTCATTCGAAAGACATTTGTTTAGAGGTTAATCATGACACAGGTTTCATTAGAAATAGAGGATCATCTGAAAGAGAAACAGGTAGAAGTATACTTGACTGCTAAAGATACAGATGATCGTTTGGCTAAAGATAAAGTGGGGTATGGTCGAGTGCTTGAAGGGTTTGAGGGTGAAGGCGAGATCATCCCGGTTGTTGTGAAGAAAAATATTACATATCAGACGATTGAAGGGTTTGGTGGTGCATTTACTGAGGCTGGGGCGTATACGATGTCGCGGTTGCCACAGGAATTGCAGGATGAGATGATTGAGGCATATTTTGATGCTGAGAAGGGGAATAAGTATCGGTTATGCCGCACGCATATAAATTCATGTGACTTTGCACTGGGGAATTATGCATATGTTGAAGATGAAAAGGATTTGAATTTTGAGACGTTTAGTTTGGAGCGTGATCATCAGTATTTGATTCCAATGATTAGGCGTGCGATTGATGTTTGTGGGGATGAATTAAAGATTTTTGCTTCGCCTTGGAGTCCACCGGCATGGATGAAGACGACTGGGAAAATGAATCAAGGTGGGCAACTGAAGGAAGAGCATCGTGATACTTGGGCAAGATATATTGCGAAGTATGTGCATGAATATGCGAAGGTTGATATTCCGCTTTGGGGTCTTAGTGTGCAGAATGAGCCTGCAGCAGTTCAGACGTGGGATTCGTGTCGATATTCAGCCAAAGAGGAACGCGATTTTGTGCGTGATCATTTAGGACCTGTCTTTGAAAAAGAAGGATTGGACTATTTGAAGTTGATTGTTTGGGATCATAATCGTGACTATCTGTTTGATAGAGCGAGTGTGATTTTAGATGATCCAGAGGCTGCGAAATATGTTTGGGGTGTTGGTTTTCATTGGTATTGCAATGGGAATTTTGAAAATCTTGATATGACGATGGATGCGTATCCTGATGTAAGATTGATTTTTACAGAAGGTTGTCAAGAAGGTGGTCCGCATATTGGGGAATGGTGTGTTGGTGAGCGGTATGGTTTTAATATTATTAAAGATTTGAATCACTACACTGCAGCATGGACCGATTGGAATATGCTGCTGGATAAACAGGGAGGACCGAACCACGTTGGTAATTTCTGCAGTGCGCCAATCATTGCTGATGTTAAAAAAGGCAAACTGTTGTACCAGAGTTCGTTTTACTATATTGGACATTTTTCACGGTTTATTGATGTCGGTGCGAAGCGAATTCTGTGTTCAACATGTCATAAGGATGTTCTTGCAACGGCTGCAGTGAACCCGAATGGTGATACTATAATTGTCGTAATGAATCAGACCGACGATATGCAATCAGTACGTGTTCGTGGTGTTAGTGATGAGGTTTTTGATTATCAGATGCCACGCCACTCAATAGTAAGTTTTGTGGTCAAAGCTTAGATTTGTCGGATAGAAGTAGTATTTAGTGGATAGGCTATGCCTATCCTTTTTATTTGATTGATAAAGAATAGGCGAGATCATTCCAGCGAATCTGATTGTTAAAATCTTCAATGGTTGTTGATTTATCGATCATAAGCAATTCGAGATTTGCGATTTGAGCGAAGTCAATCAGATGCTCTTTGTTGAGTGCAAATGAAAGGCAGGTGTGATGTGCTCCACCTGCGTAAATCCATGCTGTTGCACTTTGTTTTAGATTTGGTTGTGGATCCCAAAGTACACGAGCGACAGGAAGTTTAGGTAGATCATGTGAAGGTTCAATTGAGGTAACATCATTGACAAGCATGCGGAATCGACCTCCTAAATCAATGATGGATGCGTTGATAGCTGGGCCTGTGGTTGAGTTAAAGACTAAACGAACAGGATCTTCTTTGCCGCCAATACCGAGTGGATGAATTTCGCATGACGGTTTGTCGTTGGCGATAGAAGGGCAAATTTCAAGCATATGTGCGCCGAGAACAGAGGCTTTGTCTGGAGCAAAGTGATAAGTGTAATCTTCCATGAAGCTGGTACCACCTTGGAGATTGTGTGCCATAACTTTCATTGTGCGTACGAGCGCGGCGTGTTTCCAATCGCCTTCGGCACCAAAGCCATAACCGTCGCTCATGAGTCGTTGTGTTGCTATACCTGGCAGTTGCTTCATGCCATGAAGATTCTCAAAAGTATTGGTGAATGCTTGAAAGTTTCCTTCGGTGAGAAATGAACGGAGCCCTAGTTCGATAGCTGCAGCATCACGGAGAGATTGGTGTTGAACTGCATTGACTTTGAGTGAATCGGCAAGCGTGTAGAGTTCTGCGTACTCATTGCATAGATTTATGATTTGCTTGTCGGTGGCGCTTTGAATGTGTTGAACTAAATCACCTACGCCGTAGCCATTGACTGAGTAACCGAGATCTTGCTGTGCTTGAACTTTGTCACCTTCGGTAACAGCAACTTCGCGCATATTGTCACCAATGCGAGCGATCTTCATGTTCTGGGAATCATGCCAGGCTGCTACCGACCGCATCCATGTATCGAGATCTTTATGAGTTTCAGGATTTTTCCAATGGCCAACAATGACTTTACGATTGATTTTTAGGCGTGCACAGATATGACCAAATTCACGACCACCATGTGCTGATTGATGGAGATTCATATAGTCCATATCTATTGTTTGCCACGGTATTTCCTGATTGAATTGTGTGTGCAAATGTGCGAATGGTTTTATCAGTTTTTTAAGACCTGAGATCCACATTTTACTTGGGCTAAAGGTGTGCATCCATGTTATAAGTCCAATGCAATTTTTGGTTTGATTCGCACTCGTACATAGAGAATCAATAGCAGCTGGATCTGTGAGCACAGGTTTTGTAACTATTTTTATTGGTATATCAGTTTCTGAATTCAGATAACTGGCTATTTGCTGAGAATTGATGCTAACTTGTTTTAGAACATCGTCACCATACAAATGTTGTGAGCCCGTGATAAACCAAATTTCATGATTAGAAAAATCAATCATTGTTAAACCTGTCTATGGAGGTAGTAAAAGTTATTGTCCGTAGTATGCGTTTACGCCATGCTTGCGTTGGTAGTGTTTTTCTAGAACATAATTTTCAAGTAATGGCGATTGATTGTTAGTGAGCTGCTGGGATTGATAGGCCATTTGCGCGACAGCTTCGAGAGCTACTGCATTTTTAACAGCTGTTGTCGCACTGTCTCCCCATGTGAATGGAGCGTGGCCAGCTACAAGAACAGCAGGCATAGATAGAGCATCTAAATTCTCAAAGCATTCGACAATGACTTTGCCTGTATTAAGCTCGTAACCGATTTGGATTTCTTGTTCTGTGAGTGGACGCGTAATGGGTACTGAACCATTAAAGTGGTCAGCGTGAGTCGTGCCTAGACATGGAAGTGATATTCGAGCTTGAGCAAATGAGGTTGCATAAAGACTATGAGTGTGAGCAATGCCATTGATGTCGTGGAAATGCTGGTAGAGAATCCGATGCGTTTCTGTATCAGATGAAGGTTTGTATTCACCTTCAATGATGTTTCCAGAAAGATCAATGACGACCATTGCATCGGGAGTAAGTTGATCGTAGTTAACGCCACTGGGTTTGATGACAAATGCGTTACGATCGGGTGTGATTTCACTTACATTACCCCAAGTTAGTATGACAAGGTTGTTGTCTACCAGTTGTTTATTCGCTAGATAAACATTCTGCTTGGTTTGTTCATACATGTGCTATCCCCTTGCTTTGTAGAGTAGTATTTCGTAACAAGATGAGTTTCTTCATGATGTGAGCTAAGTTGATAGCTTGATCTTGTATGCCAAACGAGTCGTGAAGATCGGAATATAAAGCATATAACTGATCATAAACGACTACATTTTCAGGTATAGGGGTGAAGATAATATCCTTTGTACCTGTCATGTTTAAGGATGCTTGTTCAACGTTGTCGTAAACGCCTCCAACTACTGATGCAAAAATTGCTGCACCTAATGCACAGGTTTGATCGGAGCGCGAAATCTTCATTGTTTTGTTACAAACATCAGCGTAGATCTGCATTACTAGATGATTTTTCTCTGAGATGCCGCCGCAATTAATCACTTCGTTAACAGTGACGTTATATTCTTCCCAGCGTTCGATAATTTTGCGTGCACCAAAAGCAGTAGCTTCAATCAACGCACGATATATTTCATGTGGCTTGGTATGAAGTGTTTGACCAATTAAAAGGCCAGTGAGCTGAGGATCGACGAGAACTGTACGATTACCATTGTTCCAATCAAGTGCAAGCAGACCAGATTCGGCTGGTGAGAGTTCATTTGCAAGTAGCGTTAATTGTATATGGCAATCATCATTACTGGTTTTAGAGGATATTATGTTGTTTACAAACCAATTGAAAATATCGCCAACTGCTGATTGTCCCGCTTCCATGCCATGATGGTTGGGAATGATTGAGTTGGGTACGATACCACACAAGCCGGGAATGTCGGGGGTATGATTGTTGAGATGGGTGACCATCATATCGCAAGTGCTTGTTCCCACGATTTTAACGAGTGTACCTTCTTTAATTCCTGCTCCCACTGCACCCATGTGAGCATCGAAAGCGCCAACTGTGACAGGTATATTGGTAGGCAAATTAACTTTTTTAGCTATATGTTCTGCTAAATTGCCCGCTTTTCTATCACTTGCTAAAGCATTTGTTTTATAGCGTTTTTTAATATTCACTAAATCAGGATCAAGGGAACTGAGAAATTCATTGGAAGGTAGTCCTCCCCAATCAGAATGATAGATTGCTTTATGGCCAGCAGCACATATTGAACGCTGACAAAGATTTGGATTCATATTATCTGTTAAAAAAGCTGGGATAAAATCGCAGAGTTCTATCCAGGAATATGCCGCATCGAATACTTCCGGATCAATATTTTTGCAATGAAGAATTTTAGCCCAATACCATTCGGAACTGTATTTGCCACCACATTTGTCAAGATAACGGGTGTCAAATGTTTTAGCTTTCTGAGTAATTTCATCGGCTTCCGCATATGCAGTATGATCTTTCCAAAGCCATGCATGTGCATTGAGATTGTTTTTGAACTGCTCATACGTGGCTAACGGTTTACCAGTGCAGTCAACTGGGATGGGTGTTGAACCTGTTGAATCAATACCTATGCCTACAACAAGGTTTGGAGAAAAATCAGGATTGCGCATAGCAAGTTCAATAGAACTGCTAACTGTGTGAAAGAAGCCTTGGATATAATCCTCTGGATTTTGCCTAGCAAGATCGGGTTTGCTTGGGTCGAGGAGGATTCCTTGCTCGCCGGAGGGGTAGGGGTAAATTGAAGTCGCAATCTCACGTCCATCTTTTACATCTACTATTAACGCTCTCACGCTGTTAGTTCCGTAGTCGACGCCAATTGAATACGCTTTGTTTTTCATGATTGTTTCTCTGCATTTGGATGCTTTCTATGATCATGAGAATATTTATCCTTTCGCTCAATTCTTAATTGCGTATATTAATGTTGATATTGCGCAATATGAAAATGATACGATGTGCTACCGGTGTGGTATTAAGGACGTGATGCTGATCGAAGCCGTGTGAGAGTGAAAAGGTAGATTCGATGGATTCAAAAATACATATACCGCGAGTGGGATTATTGATTGAAACTGCCCGAGGGTATGGTCGCGATTTTTTACGTGGTGTTATGAGATATGAGAGGCAGTATGGTCCGTGGTGTTTTCATTTGACGCCGGGAGATTTTAAGCAGGCATTGCCATATATGAGTGATTGGAAATGGACTGGCTTAATTGCTCGTATTGGTGACGACCCAGAACTAGAAGATGCGATTGTGTCTGCTGGCATACCTTGTGTGCTGCTAGATTTGTCACAAAGACAAAGAAAGCGTGGGCATGTATTATCGCGCTATGCTGAGGTTCATCCTGATGCTGAGCAGATTGGGAAGATTGCAAGTGAATATTTTCAAAATATGCAGTTGGTTCACTATGGATTCGTTGGTTTGCACAATCGTATATGGTCTACTGAAAGAAGAAAGTATTTTTCGCAATTCCTGAGAAAGTATAAAAAGAAGGTGAGTAGCTTCTATTTTGACGAGCAAGTTGCGAAGGTACTTGATCGGCGGAATCATCAGATTGGTGACGCTCTCGATGAACAGCAGTATCGGCTCGCTGAATGGTTGAAGGTTCTTGATAAGCCCATTGGCATCATGGCTTGTGATGATGTTGTTGGAAGATATGTTATTGAAGCATGTCATATTGCCGATTTAAATGTACCTGAAGATGTAGCTGTACTTGGTGTAGATGACGATCATTTTTTTTGTAATTTGTCGCATCCGTCTTTGTCGAGTATCGCTTTGAATGCAGAAAAGGGTGGTTATCAGGCTGCTCAATTGCTTGGTGAAATGATGCAGCAATGCAAACAAAAGAAACGTAGAATTGTTGTTGATGCTGTGGGGGTAAAAACACGTCAATCTACAGATTTTATTGCTGTCGATGATCCATTGGTTCAGTTAGCGGTGAATGTTATCAACGAGAAATCCTCAGCGTATGTGACGATCGATGAGATTGCTTCAGATTGTGATGTGTCGCGACGTAATCTTGAGATGAGATTTCGTAATAGTTTAGGGAAGACTATTTTAGAGGTTATGTCAGAACGGAAGTTGCGATATGCCATGGAATTGTTGCAGGAAAAGGATTGGTCAATATCAAGGATTGCGGAGGCAGTTGGGTATCAATCAGTGAGTTACTTTACGCAAGTTTTCAAAAAGCGCATGAGAATTACGCCTTCAAATTACCGGCTAGAAACGAAGCGATTAGAGGGGTAATAGAAATACGAAATTGTTTCCGATGTAAGGAAATGTAAGATTGGTTTTTGCAATAAAAGATAAAATGATGCGTTAAGCATTAATGCTGCAGCACAAACTTAGCCAATTCAGAATACTTGGGGAATTTAAATTCATATCATTGTTGGCTTTACACGTCTTTCTCTGTTTGGAAGTATTGGCAGGTTCTCCTTACACGAAGTGGGACAACGGAGCGGCTATTAATCGCATTGATGAAATTGTGCTTGAGAATTTAGCTCGTGAAGGTCTAAAGCAAGCTACTTTGAGTTCAGATGCTATATTTCTGAGACGGATCTATATTGATCTGACCGGCATGATTCCACAGGCAAGTGAAGTGTGGGAATTTATCAATGATGAGCGGGTTGATAAACGTGAGCGTGTGATAGATGAATTGATGTCGCGAGATAGTTTTAATGACTATTGGGCTATGCGATGGTGTGATGTGCTAAGGGTGAAAGCAGAGTTTCCGATCAATTTATGGCCTAATGGGGTCCAAGCATATTATCGTTGGATCCATGATTCGATTAAAAATAATAAAAGATATGATCAGTTTGTGCGTGAATTATTGACGACCAGTGGAAGTAATTTTCGTGATCCACCTGTGAACTTTTATCTTGCGATGCAAGGTAAAGATGCTTCTTCAATTGCGAGAAGTGTTGGTTTAACTTTCATGGGTATTCACCTTGAAAAATGGGATGAAGCGCAACGCGTAGAATTCGAAAAGTTTTTCAGCCGAGTATATTTTAAGGGGACTGCGGAGTGGAAAGAAACAGTTGTCATTAATGATCCAAGTGTTACAGAAGGAAAGCAAGGGCAGCTAATCGCTGTTTTACCCAATGGAGAAAAGGTCATTATTGAAGGGGGTGAGGACCCAAGATCTGCTTTTGCAGATTGGCTGATTAGTAATGAAAACGATTGGTTTGCAAGAGCTATAGTCAATCGTGTTTGGACATGGGTTTATGGTAAAGGCTTAACGCCCATTGCAGATGATATAAATATTCATGATTTAGGACAACATGATAAATTAATGGATTATTTAGTTGAAGAGTTAGTGAAATCAGATTGGGATATCAAGCATTTGATTAAGCATATTTGTCTTTCAAGAACATACCAGCAATCATCGATTCCACAAAGTGATGATTCTGGAGGGGAGGATATGTTTGCTTTTTATCCAGTTAATAGACTAGATGCAGAAGTAATATCTGATGTATTTGTGTATCTATTTGGCAAGCCTGAAAGTTACATGAGTATGGTGCCAGAACCATTTACATGGATACCTGAAGAGCATCGATCAGTTGAATTGCAAGATGGGAGTATATCAAGTCAGTTCCTCGAAATGTTTGGTAGGCCGTCACGAGATACAGGTTCTATGGACGAGCGTAATAATCAACCTACGCGAGCTCAAAAATTGCACCTTTTAAATTCGTCTAGTGTGCAAGGTCGAATTGCGAAAAGTCCACGTATTAAAGCATGGATTAAAGCTTCAAAAGGAAAACCAAACCGCTTAATTAATGCGATATATGTAAGCATTCTGTCGAGAAGACCCACGCCAACAGAAATAGTACGTGTTCAGTTATACCTTGGCGATAACAAGAAAAAATGGTCACAAAATGTAGTGGATATCGTTTGGGCATTAGTCAATACAAAAGAATTTTTATATAGACATTGATGATGCGATTTTAAATACAATGTGAAGGTAAAACATAATGTCTAAAGGGAAGATCGAACGATTAAGTATAATGAGTCGCAGGCAAGCATTAAAACGAAGTATGCTTGGCTTGGGAACAGCAGGGGCTGTTCTAGCGGGTAAAAATGATGCAGTAGCTCAGTCTAAACAATTAAAAGCAAAGGCTAAATCAGTTATTCAGATTTGGATGTGGGGAGGTCCTTCACATATTGATACGTTCGATCCAAAGCCACATGCAGGGTACGATTATTGTGGCCCTTTGAATGAAACAATCAGCACGAATGCTGATGGCGTGCAATTAAATGCATCTTTGCCAAATCTAGCAAAAGTAGCTGATAAATTTTCAATTATCCGAAGTATGACCCATGGCATTAATGCACACGAAACAGCTTCATATCGTGTGCAGACAGGGCATACTCCGGGGCGATTGGTCTATCCATGTGTTGGAGCTGTTACAAGCTTGTTTAAAGGTTATGACGCAGGGTATAAGGGCATCGTTCCTCCATATATTGTATTAACACAGCCGCAAGGTCGATTCAGTGAAGCAGGTTTTTTAGGCTCGAAATATAAGCCTTTTGCAACAGGTGGTGATCCAAATACTGAAGTTTTCGCAGTTGAAGGTATTGTGGCGAAAGGTATTTCAGATGAACGTCAACATCAGCGAAGACAATTATTGCGTGAACTGGATACGCTTGATGATGTGATGAGTGGATGCGAAGAATTCAAACGCATGAATCAGTGCGAAGAGCAAGCATATGAATTGATGTTTGGTGATGCAAAGAAATTGTTTGATCTTCGCAATGAGAATAATGATATTCGTGAACGTTATGGACGTAATACATTTGGTCAATCATGTTTGATGGCAAGAAGATTGGTTGAGCAAGGTGTTCCATATATTACGATTAATTACAAGGGTTGGGACTCTCATAAAATGCACTTCCAAAGCATGTCAAGAAAATTGCCAGAGTTAGATAAAGGCATGGCTGCGTTACTCGGAGATTTATCTGAACGTGGTTTGTTAGATAGCACAATTGTTTGGTGGGGTGGAGAATTTGGACGTAGTCCGAAAGTACTATGGGATGCTCCATGGAATGGTGGTCGATCACATTATGGAAAATGCTTTAGTGCTGTAGTAGCAGGAGGAGGTTTTCAAGGTGGTCATATTGTTGGTGCATCAGATGATAAAGCCCTAACTGTTGCTGATAGGCCGGTGTATCCGGAGGATCTGATCGGTAGCATGTATGAGTTGTTGGGTATTGATCCAGATGGTGTATTGCCAAATCCAAAAGGGTTGGATCTGAAAGTGATGCCAGAGAATATAGACGGCATGGGGCGCTTGAGAGAGATTATGTAAAATGAGGAAGTAAGCGATGTCGCATAAACATATATTAACAATTTACATATTTTGTATGATGTGCTTGACAGGACAAGTATATGGCCAGAATTCACGTAATGCTGTATCGCTAGTTCCGAAGGTTGGCTATATATATCCAGCTGGTGGTGAAAGGGGTACTGTTGTACGAGTAATGATCGGTGGCCAAATGTTGCGTGGGGCTAAAGATGTGCACATAACTGGTGATGGGGTAACAGCAAAAGTTCTAAAGATTGGGAGAATCTCACAGAATATCCGTGGTGATCAGCGCTTACTTATTGCTGATAAAATGATCACAGTGCAAAAGCAACGCATGGAGGAAATGGGTGCTGATGCTAAACCATCCAAGGGCATGGAAAAGCGTGAAGCTCAAATTAAACGTAAATTGCAGCAATTAGAGGATAAAGGAGAATTAAAGAATGTGAAAATTCCTGATCATCCTTTGTTATTTGATATTGAAGACAAAAGCTTAAGAGAACTAAAACACATAAAAGAGATGCTTCAATTTCCACGTGCAAAGAAGCAACCTAATGCTCAAATTGCAAATACATTGATTGTTGAATTGAAAATTGAAGACGATGCTCCATTAGGCATTCGAGAACTACGCGTTGCTACAAAGTCAGGATTAAGCAATCCCATTAAATATGATATTAGCTCGTTTAATGAAGTAACAGAACTTGAGCCTAACGATGATTTAGCCGTAGTAAACGAGGCTAATCTTGAAGAACTACCAGCATATGAACTGCCAATAGTTTTGAACGGACAGATTATGCCTGGTGATGTTGACCGCTTTGTATTTACCGCGAAACAAGGCCAAAAACTTGTAGTAGAAACTCAGGCTAGAAAGTTAATTCCTTATCTTGCTGATGCTGTTCCTGGTTGGTTTCAAGCCACAATTAGTATTTATGATGAAGATGGAAATGAAGTTGCATTTGCGGATGAGTGGCGGTTCAACCCTGATCCACTCTTACATTTTACCGTACCTAAGAGTGGCGAATACGAAATTGAAATCAGAGATGCAATCTATCGTGGACGTGAAGATTTTGTGTATCGCGTAAAAATTGGTGAATATCCATACATTACACACATGTATCCACTGGGTGGGGCAATTGGTAGCAAAACCATTGTAAATGTCGACGGTTGGAATCTAAAACATCAGCACGTTGCAATTAATAAACACTTGTATAAAGATGGAATACATCGTGAGAATGCAAAAGGTAAGAACTGGGAAGCTAATGATCTTACTTTCGTGGTTGATGATGTAACCGAAATCCGTGAAACTGCGAATAATAATTCAATTGCAAATTCGCAAAGGATTGTGATTGATTCCTCCATTAATGGTCGAATTGAAAATGTTGGTGATTCAGATGTCTTTAGTTTTATAGGTAAAAAAGCAGATAAAATTTCAGTGGAAGTTATAGCTCGGCGATTAGGCTCACCCATCGACTCAGTAGTCAAAATTATGACCGCCGAAGGCGAAGTACTCGGCTGGAATGATGATTATGTAACTAAGGTTGGGCATTTACATAAAGACGAGATTGGCGTGATCACACATCACGCAGACTCGTATTGCTCTGTAGAACTTCCTGAAGATGGTGAATATTTCGTCAAGATTATCGATGCGCAAAACAAAGGCGGCAAAGAATTTGGATATCGTCTGTATGTTCGACAAACAAAACCTGACTTTAGATTACGAGCAACACCTTCTAGCATAATGCTTCGACCAGGGGGTGTTGTGCCAATTGAAATACATGTATTACGTAAAGATGGCTTTGAGGGTGATATCAATATTGCTTTGGCAGATAAACCAAGTGATTTTGTTATTCATGGAGGTTTTATACCTGCTGGCCAGGAAAAGGTATGGATGACCGTAGGGTTGCAAGGCAAAGGTTTTAGTGGATACAAGAATTTGAAATTAATTGGTACTTCTATAGATGTGAACGAAAGAAAGATTAAGCATGAAATTGTGGCCGCAGATGAAGTAATGCAAGCATTTTTATGGCGTCACTTAGTACCAGCTGAAAATCTTCTTGTCATGGCTCAAAAAGTCAAATTACAAAGAAATTTACCTAAGCATTCACAATCGATTCTCTCTGATGGATTAGTTATTAACAAAGGCGAAGTCGCAAAGTTAAAGCTAAAAATGAACAAATGGCAAAAAGATCGAATTAGCGACGCGAAAATTATACATGGGATAGAGGGGGTGGAAATTGCTGCCATTAATAAAACCGATACTGGATTGGAACTCACAATTGATGCGAGTGATGATACCGTCGTTCTTGGTCGTGATAATATGATTATAGAACTAATTGGAACAGTTGAATCACGTAAAAGAAAATCATCCCAACAGGATGGCAAAGCTAAGCCAAAAACTTATCAAGTGTCCTTTGGAGCTATTCCAGCATTTGCAATTGAAGTTACCGAATAACCAATGTATTTTTGTAGGATTCAATATGAAGTTTTATGTTAATCATGTTCAAGAACATATAGCTTTTATCGTTGTTGCATTTGAGCAAGGCGATGGTGTATTAGAAGGGTATTCAGCTATAGCCGATTATGTGGCTGAGAATAAACTATCGATTGTTCATGAAAGAATTTTCGGTTCTTTGCAGAATGAGAAGCAAGCATTACTTGCTAGAAAAGAGATATTTGATGGTAGTGGGCTAGATTCTTCTAATACAATTTCGTGGATTGAAGGCATGCCGATTTGGGGCAGTGGAGTTGCAGGCATAATGTTGAAGGCCATATCCCCACAGCACACGCAAAGCGGTGTGCAGCGAATTTGGTTAGATGGTAAAGTAGTCGGATCTAAATGGCAGTGGGATGGAGATCAGTATATCATTCTTCAAGGATTGGGTTTACATAACAGTAAAATCATCAATGATGACAGATGTCGGCAAACAGAAGAAGCAATATCTCAAGCTGAAGCTCTACTATATCGTGAGAATATGGCTTTTAAAGATGTAGCTCGTACATGGTTCTACCTCGACGATATTCTAGATTGGTATAATGAATTTAATATCGTTAGAAATAAAATTTATAATCAGTTCGAGTTAATGCCGCAGGGTGAAACATGTTTGAAGTTGCCGGCAAGTACAGGTATATGCGGTAAAAACAACAAGGATAGTGCGTTACTTATAGATTTAGTTGCGGTCAAAAAATTAGAAGCATCTAATGATAACTCAATTATTAAGCAGTTATCTAATAATGCCCAAGAAGACGCATTTGAATATGGTAGCGCATTTTCACGAGGCGCTGTGATTGCAAAAAATGACTTTAAGATACTTCAACTTTCGGGCACTGCTTCAATAAATGAAGCGGGTGAGACGATTTTTATTAATGATCCGAAAGCTCAAATTGAATGCACATTAGATAAGATTCAAAATCTATTGATGCAAGAAGATGTTAGTTTAGCGGATATGGGATCAGCCTGCGTGTTTTGTAAAGATGCAACCTATGCGAATATCTACCAGGAAATTGCAATTGAACGTGGGTTAGAGGAAATGCCTGCAATTCTGATGGTTGCAGATGTATGTCGTGATGACCTCTTATTTGAAATTGATGGTGAGTGTCTAAAGAAATCTAAACAGATTACACTGGTGTGAAGATTACTTGTCTCAGTTGTTGGTGTGATTATAGCTTTAATTTATCACTTAATATATATCTTACGAATGTAAAACAAACTGCTCATTTCTGAGCGGCTATATACTGTGTTACTAAAAATCTTCATTGCTAATCATTACTTGTATGATTGAGTAATGATATCTTCATGCAAAGTTTGCCCATTACTTTCAATTACTTTCGCATACCACTTAGCCGAGTCTTTTAAGATGCGTTTTTGGTTATTAAAGTCAACATAAATTAAACCAAAACGTTGGCGATCACCTTCAGCCCATTCAAAATTATCCATCAATGACCAGTGGAAATACCCACGAATATTAACACCATCATCAATCGCTCTCTCAAGCTCTAACAAGTAAGCACGTGTAAAGGAAATCCTTTGCGGGTCAGGCACAGTCTCAGCATCAGAAGGCCAATCTGACAAGCTGATCCCATTCTCAGTGATAATAATTGGCAGGTTATATTTTTCATACAAAAAGCGTGGCCCCCAGTACAACGACTTCGGTTCCACAGGCCACTTCATCAGCGTCATCGGTGCACCTTGTGGCCGATCTGCCTTCACTGCTTTGCCATCTTCCCCCGCCAAAACGGGCATACCGTTGTATATATTCGCACCATAGAAATCCAAAGGCTGCTTGATCACTTCCAGATCTTCATCTTTCAACCAGTCCATATGATGCCCAAAAAGCTTCAATCCTTCTTCAGGATAATGCCCAAACACAACAGGATCACTGTACCATGAGTTGTTCCAGAACGGCGACTCAGGATCAATTCGATCAAACATCTCTGCGCGTGCAGCTTCAATATGTTCTTCTTGTTCAATTGCAGGATACGACACCACACCAACGGGCGCCCAGCCAATATTAGGCTTCTTCTTTGCATACGTACGTATCACTTGTGCTGCTTTTCCGTGCGCTAAAAGTGAATTATGTGCGACTAGCAATGTCTCAGATAAAGGAAGCTTCAACCCTGGCGCATGCGTACCTGAATCATGTCCAAGCCCAACAAAACACTGTGGCTCATTCAACGTCAACCAATTACTCACGCGATCGGAAAAACGATCAACAATCAGCTTCGCATACTCTGCAAACCAATCTGATGATTTAGGATTTAACCAGCCGCCACACCTAAACAATGCAAGAGGATAGTCCCAGTGAAATAGCGTGATCCAAGGCTCAATGCCAGCATCAAGCAAACTGTTGATCAACTCATCATAAAATTTCACACCAGCTTCATTCACCTTCCCCGTCCCACTCGGCAGCAAGCGTGCCCAACTGATCGAAAACCGATAAGTCTTCAAATTCATCGATTTCATCAACTCAACATCATCTCGAAACAACTCATAATGGTTACACGCAATATTACCAGTGACACCTTCGCTTACTTTGCCAGGCCACCGGCACATCATGTCCCACACATGTGGTCCCTTCCCATCGCGATCCCACGCTCCTTCAATCTGGTAAGAAGACGTTGCCGAGCCCCAAGTAAATGATTCTGGGAAAGTCATGTTGCCGTATCCTTTCGACCTCTATCATCTCATCACTCTGCCAAAGATTTCTTCTATACAATGCAAAGCAATAAATATTCATCCGCTAAATCACGCTGTACCACTAACTACAGAAATATTGATCAATAGTACTGTTTCTATTGAAACAAAACTGAAACAAACATGCAAATGTAAAATAGTTCATATTACATTTGGTATAAATATTTTCTGAATTTTCATGAAATTATATTTGATGGATGTTTGCAAATCTAATTGTTACAGTATATTACATTTTGTTTATTCTTGATTTATTATTTAGTCGACAATATCACATGATACCCCGATTTTATTTAGAATCGCCTGAAACGATTATGAAAATACGTCAATAGGCCCAGCAACCCCAAACCGTCATTACGAGGTCTGTCATGCCATCAGTTCGAGAAATTGCCAAGCATTCTGGCGTGTCTATCAGCACAGTCTCTAGGGTTCTCAATAATCACAAAGACATCGCTCCAGAGACACGCCAAAAAGTTCTCTTCGCCGCCAATGAGATTGGTTACAAGCCCGCTTCTCAAAAAGCTGTCGACAGCAAGCTCATTGGCCTCGTTTATTTCTCCAGTCAGTATGATCAGCAGATCGGAGCTTATGACGCCACCCTCATCAACGGCATCATGAAGGGCCTCAAAGAAATGAAATACGATCTTGCGATCGTCGATATATCGCAAGACAAGTCGCCCGATGAAACATACACGCAGTTTTTTCATCGTAAGCAGCTTCACGGTGTCATCCTCAGGACCACACCAGAATCAAAACACTTGGCCGAAGCTATTGCCAACGAAGGTTTCACATCTGTCGTCGCATCAGACCGATTTGAACATCCAAACGTTAACTACATTGGTTATGATTCATCATCAGACAGTAAACGTGCAATCGCATATCTTATCAATCTCGGACACCGTCGCATCGCGCTCGGCATCTGTAATACAATGACCGACGACCACATTGATCGTTACGAAGCCTATTGTTCAGCATTAAGCGAAAACGATATCGAACTTGATGACTCACTCGTCATTCGTCTCATCTCAGATATTAAAAGCGGCGAATCAGCAGTCAATCAGTTAATGGCATTGCCTGATCCTCCTACAGCAATTTACTTCACCAATCCGCTTTCAACCTTAGGCGGCTTGCGTCGTGCACACGAACTCGGCATCAACGTTCCTAATGATCTTTCCATCATCGGCTTCGACGATTCAGATGCCCGTCACATGGCTTATCCAATTTTTACTGCAGTGTGTCAGGACGCAGAGGACATCGGTTTCCGCTCCGCTCATTGGCTGACACATCACCTTAATAGAACAGGTGTTCCTAAAAAACTGCGTGAAGCTAAATCAACTGTATTTGAAGTTAATCAAACAACAGCGCCGCCGCGCAAAGCAAAACCATAATCACAATCATTAAAAAAAACACCAAGTCAAAGAACTTGGTGTTTTTCTATTAATTATTCAATTGTTCATTTCACTGTAGCAACCGATTCGCGTTCCATCAGTGAAGGCTTAATCTGAATCGTCTGTGCTTTCTTACGTGGTTTATCCATCCGTTCAAGCAGCAGTTTCACAGCTTCCTTCGCTTGTTGTTCCAGATGTGTATTCATCGTTGTAATCGGCGGCATCACATGCGCACTCTCCGGCAAATCGTCGTGACCCATAATCGACACTTCATCAGGCACACGAACCTTCGCCTTCGCAAAAGCTGTCGTCGCAGTAATCGCTAGCTGGTCATTGTGACAGAACACAGCCGTCGGACGCTCATTCTTACTTGCATTCAACCATTTCTCGACGTACTTATTCGTCACAGCCTGCTGGCTATCATAGTCGTCCTGCTCAGGGCCAAGCATCGTCCAGTCTTCGTCATACAAACCCTTCGCATTCAATGTATCCGTAATCCCAGCAATCCGAGATTCATGTGTACGCTGACTCACTTCAGGTGCGCCCAAATACCCAATACGTGTATGACCATGCTTAATCAAATACTTCGCAATCGTTGTACCCGCTTCATATTCATCAAGCGTGATCGAGTCCATCTTATCGATCTTGTCACCAATTGCGATGATAGGCACGTGGCGAATGCTCGCAGGCAGATTACTCAAATCATTATGCACAGAGAAAACCGGTGCAATGATCAATCCATCAATACGGTCCGCCGCCAAATGATGAAACTGCTTACGCTCAATCTCTTCATCATTCTCAGTCACAGCCAATTGCAAACGGAAATGCATCCGCCTCAATTCGCGTTCAATGTAATACGTTAACCTCGCCCAATATGAGTTGCGGAAGTCACGTGTCAGCATCAAACCCACAAGCCTCGAAGAACCACTCGCAAGCGACTGTGCCGCACGTACAGGTGCATAGCCAAGCTTCTCAGCCGCTTCCAGTGCACGCTTACGTGTATCTTCACTGTAATTGTCACCCGTTCCACGGTTGACAATATCAGAAACAGTCGTGCGCGCAAGCCCCGCTGCCTTCGCAACTTCTTCTAACGTAACACGTTTTTTCGATTTCGATTGATAACTCATAAGTCTCGTTTTCAAATCATGATATATGACCAGACTAGTCTAGCACTACCGCCCTAGACTGGCAATGAAAGACTCACTGAGTTCCATCGGTCTTCCCGCAATATCCTCTCATCAGGCACTCGCAACCGACGCCAGTTTAACGCAATACCGCTCACCAGCTTTCGTTTCAAACTTCACGCCTCCCCATTCCATCTCAGTCGCATCTACACCTTCAACCATCACCGCCTGTTCATCGCCGCAACTGATTACGCAAGGATTACCCTCAAGGCTAACAATCGCCGCTTCCATCAACTGGCCCTCAGCCCACTTGATCGTTACCTCAAAGCCGCCGCGAGCACGCAAACCGCTCACGCAACCTTCTCGCAACACCTTAGGTAATGCCGGCAGCAACACAATCTCACCACCATGTGACTGCAGTAACATTTCAACCACACCAGCCGGTGCACCCAGATTACCATCGATCTGGAAAGGCGGATGGATATCAAACAAGTTCGACAACGTCTTCTCACGCAGCAAACGCATCATCATCGCAAACGCTTCATCGCCATCATGCAATCTCGCATAAAAATTGATCAACCATCCCAAGCTCCACCCAGTATGACCCCCACCATCTGCAAGTCGGGCTTCAAGTGTACGTCTTGCACCAGCCGCAAATTTAGGTGTCTTACGAGGAGTAATTCGCCCCGCCGGATGCAACGCATATAAATGCGAAATATGACGATGCCCCGGCAGCGCCTCATCCATCGGCCAAGGCCATTCCCCAATCCGACCATCAGGTGTTAGTGCAATCCCTTCATCCGTCTTAGGCAGCGCAATTTTCGCTTCTTCAACAACCTCATCACCATCAATCCCCAGCTCATCCGCAGCTTCAATCAAATTGCTCAGCACATCCACTGCAATCTGCTGACTCATTGCACAACCAAACGCAACCGTTCCCTCACTCCCATCTTCCATCTTGTACCTGTTCTCAGGCGATGAATCCAAACCACAAACCAACATCCCCTCATCATTCTCTTCCATGTAATCCAAATAGAACTTCGCCGCTTCTTTTAACACAGGCAGTGCACGATCTTTTAAGAATCCTTTGTCCTGCGTAAACCGGTATCGTTCCATAAAGTGTGACACGCACCACCCAATCCCATGAGGCCACATCCCAAACTGCGTATTCCCAAACGGGCTCGTAAATAGCCACGGATCAGTCGTATGATGTGCACAGAATCCGCGACACCCATAAACTTCTTTCGCAGTCCGATTCCCAT
Organism: Planctomycetota bacterium; assembly: GCA_016350165.1. Lineage (GTDB taxonomy): Bacteria > Planctomycetota > Phycisphaerae > Phycisphaerales > Phycisphaeraceae > Poriferisphaera. Next base: position 4,419,796 of record CP066225.1, read on the forward strand.
CCTCCTGTAAATTCTCAACAAATCGCATAAACGCGTCATGACAATCCGACAACCCCACCGCTTCAGACATCCAATAATTCATCTGTATATTGATGTTGATGTGATAATCACTATTCCACTGTGCCACTAATTTGTCATGCCAGACCCCCTGTAAATTCGCAGGCAGTTGACTGTTCAGCGAACTGCAAAGCAGCATATATCGCCCATACATAAAGTGCAGTGCAACTAGCCCAAAATCTTCACCACCATCCTTCACCTTCTCCAACCGCACATCCGTTGGCACATCCCTCATCTCATCCCCACCTAAATCCAACTCAACCTTCCTGAAATAAGAGCGATGCACTTCGATATGATCAGCAAGCAACTGGTCCACATCTTTATTCATCGCCGCAGCCAACTTCGTTTCACACTTCTCACCCAGATCATCCCCTAACGCATCACTCGGCTTCGTCGCGTTGTAATCCGTTGCTGCAGCAACCAACATCACAACCTTGCTCGCCCCTTCGACCTTAACCCCATCCTCTTCAAACTTCACCACACCATCACTTATCACACGCAAACGTGATTCCCACCTCACGCCCAAATGTTTCCCCTGATGTTGTGCTTGCCCAAACATACGCACGCATTCACTTTCCCCTTCATATACAGTCTCAAAATCACCAGGACGGTCCAACCTAATTTTCCCATTAATCGCACTATCACCATCTGTAACCATTCGTACAATTGTCACATCATCAGCCATGCTGCACCAAACACTGCGTTCGAACTTAACCCCACCACATACAAAGCTCACGTTCGCCACGCCACGATCAAGATCTAACTCTCGACTGTACCCATCAATATCCCCATCCATATCTTGCTCAAACCATAAATCTCCCAACGTCTGATACGATCTAGGATAAATTCGTGCAGGCATCGCACCATCAATCAGATCATGTGCCTTTGTGATCTCACCTTCACGAAAAGCTTTCCTAGCGGCTTGCATCGCGTAATAAAACTCACTTCCCGCCTCAGGCACCGGCGGGCCAGCCCAAATCGTTTCTTCATTCAACTGCACATGTTCAATCTCAGGGGCACCAAACACCATCGCGCCCATCCGACCATTACCCACAGGCAGCGCTTCCACCCATTTACTCGCTGCCGTTTCATACCACAATCGCCATCTATTCTGATCACACATGCTCAAACCATTTCTTCAATAATCACTTTAAACAAAGGATATTCGTACAGCCGTCAGCTCTTTGCAAGCAGCAGCAACGTCCTCACCAGTTATTGTATCGCTTCCCCCGCTTCATGAAACCATTACGTCGGTACATTACCCATCACCGGTAATCGTCCAAAAACCTCACGCGAGTTTGCAGCCAATTCACTCAACGAATCCCCGCCATCAACAATCGGCACAAACAGCAATCTGAAATCATACACACGAGGCAACAACCGATATTGATCCAACGTATCAGGCCCGCAACTACTATTCCCCAAACCATGTTGGCCAATATCCAATGACACATATGTCTTGCCATCGGGCTTCAACTCAAATGGATGCTCTGCGCGATCCAACTGCTCATCACTAAAGGGCAGGGCACTCATACCCATACCAGCAGTACGATCCGTCATCACGAGCAAACCTTGACCTTCTTTATCAGTCAACGCAACCCAATACGTGTTCTCATGATTACCACACGCCTGTGGCCGCAAATAATGATTATGGAATTCATCCTTCACATTGCCGCGATACGCACCAATTAACGAACCAGTTTTTCGGTCACTATAGTTTTCCATCGGGCCACGACCAAAATAACTCAGTCGATCAAACCGACTATCAATCGCAAACCTGATCCCTAATCGGGGCAAAAATGCTGGGCAGTTCGTTGGCTCAATATGATTGTCCAAACAAATCATCCCATCATTCAATACCTGGTAAATCCCATGATGATCGATCCAGCAACCTTCCCCTTCATACCGAACATGAGACTCAAATCTCGCGTCTAATCGATAGTTAGTGCTGCAAGCTTCAACCTTGCAATTACTAATCTGCTTCAAATCGCCAACAGAATATCCATGCCCATTGACCTTCTGAGCTACCTTCTTCATCGCATGTAGCTTCGCATCCTTCCACACACGCTCCGGAATATCCGTACGCCATGTCGAAGTATCATTGTCAATCACAGCACGATACGTGCTAAGCTCAGGCATCATATCGCCGCGATTAAACAGTTCAATCCCACCACTTGTCCAGTGATCAATCTCACCAGACTCACAGTCAAAAGCAAGTTCAGTTACATCACTTTTAACCTTGACCAGATCACCCACAACAACACACACCGCATCTCGTTTCTGCAAGTCATCACTACCCCCCATCATAACTGCATCATTAGCAGCACACACAACAAACTGCTCTGTCGCAACTTCATGACCAGCCTTCGCCCACTTCATATCCCGCTTCAATTGCACGGAAATATTCAAATGATAGAAGTGACGATGATCAAACGCATAATTTTTTTCATTCAAAGGCGAATCAATCTCGCACCATTCACTTGGCTCAAGATCAATCCCTTCAAATACACCTTCATCAACAACCTGACCACTCTCAAGCAGTGACCATTTCACATTGAATACGCTCAGATTCGTAAAGTCATAACGGTTCGTAAAACGAATCTTACCGTCCGCAACATCTTCACTTTCAATCTTTACCCACTGGTGAACCTTTTTGCATTCCACAAGCTTTGGCGTCACCTGTCGATCTGCCGTCGTTACGCCATTGCCACAGAAATTGCCAAAGTTTGGCTCATCACCAAAATCACCACCATATGCGAAATACTGCTCACCACACGGATTACCTTCCGCAGCATCCGTAGGCACATCTTTCAGCAATGCCTGATCAACCCAGTCCCAAATGCAGCCACCGATTAGACGTTTGTACCCAAAATACAAATCCCAATACTCTTGATAATTTCCAAGCGCATTACCCATCGCATGAGCAAACTCACATAAAATAAAGGGTTTTTCTTCTTCACTCTCGCCTGCATGTTTCAATTCATCAAGCGTGTAATACATACGCGTCACAACATCCGACTCATCATCAGCATACTCATAATGCAACGGCCGGCTATTGTCTAACTCGCGCATAGCCTTAGCCATCAGATTAAACGCATAACCTCGACCCGATTCGTTACCCATTGACCACATCACCACACACGCATGATTACGATCACGCAGAAGCATCCTCACACCACGGTCAACATGCGCCATATCCCATTCACGACGATGGCCCAAAGAATCATCTTCATACCCCATCCCATGCCCCTCAACATTTGCTTCATCAAGCACATAAATCCCATAAAGATCACACAACTCATACCACTTGCGATCATTCGGGTAATGGCTCGTTCTCACAAAGTTAAAGTTATGTGTTTTCAATAACTCCAGGTCACGCTTCATCAAATCAGTACCAACCGCGCGACCATGCTTCGGATCAAAGTCATGTCGATTCACACCACGTAACTTTACCGATTTTCCATTCACCCAGAATTGTTGATCACGCAACATCACTTCACGGAAACCGATTCGCCGGCCAATTGCTTGCAAAACCTTTCCATCAGCACTACGCAACTCAATCTCAAGCTCATACAAAGCCGGATCTTCACACGACCACCTTCTAACGCCACTCACTTCAAACAGAACACGTGAAGCCAAATCTTTCACCTGCCCAATGGCCGTTTTTTCAATACCATGTCCACGCAACTTGCACGCGACACTAAGCCCATCAATCACATCACCACTCAATTGTTCTAAATCAAAAGTGACATCCAGAACACCATCACGGTAACCATTGATTAGACGCGTTCTCGCAAAGAAATCACGAACATGCGTCCCAGGCACACTCGTCATAAATACATCTCTAAAGATCCCTGATAAACGCCAAAAGTCCTGGTCCTCAAGGTAAGAACCATCGCTCCAGCGATAAACCTCACAAGAAATCTCGTTCACACCAGCCTTCAACATCTCAGTGATCCGAAATTCCGCAGGTGTCATCGAGCCCTGTGAATACCCAACAATCTCACCGTTTACCCAAACATAAAACGCGCTTTGTACACCAGCGAAATGAAGCAGTACTTCACGACCATCCCAATCCGTTGGCAAAACAAATGTTTTTTTATAACACCCAACAGGGTTAGGCAATTTCGCTTTTGTCCAACCTTCTTCCACCTCACCCATCACACGTGGCGGATCAACCGCAAACGGATAAATCCTGTTTGTATAAATAGGTACACCATAACCCTCTAACTGCCAGTTAGAAGGTACATTAATGATATCCCATTCACTCACATCATAACTGGCCGCATAAAATCCCTCAGGCCTTTCATCAGGATTCGCACTCCAGCTAAACTTCCATTCACCATTCAGATCAAAATGGCAATCCGATGCCGAATAATCCAACCACTCACTCTTGAACATCTCCCTCACACCCCTAGCGTCCGAGCATGGCATAAACGAACTATGACCAAATCGTCTCATCCGATTAAAGATCGATTCGTTCTCCCAATCGCGGCCCTCTTGCTCTGACGGATAACGCGCCGGTAGACATGTTTCGCGCAATCTCTCAAGAGTCGATTTGTTCTTTTCAATACTCATAAAAATGCCTGAACCTTACTCCCAAAATCAGGAGCCCAATAGATGCGTTGTTGATTAGTCAACATTCATGCTGCTGCCAGATATGCCAATATTTTGATAGTTATTTATCAATTGGATTCGTCTTTAACAAACTCCTGAATACAACAACTTCTCAGTGTTGACTTAAAACCTTATCGGAGGGCTCCGAATATTTTAATTCGTGATGTTTTAGCCGTCAATAACATTCTCCTGTCTGGACCCTCAATTCACCCGAAACCCCAAGTAAAAACCCAAAATTAATCTTTCTTGACCACCCTTTTTCACATCATTCCCCCCTTAACCACATTTTTCCCGATTCCGCATTCCTTGACCACCTTTTGCCTTCCAGCCTGTCCGCTCACAGCAATTCGTCATCAACATGTCCCCCGCTGCTTAACTCGCCTATATAGATTTCACTCTTATAAAAATCAGTCATGAAATGACAAATTGCAAAAATATTCTTGGCATTATCTTCTCAATTTCAATTTCCCACGTCCACGCATCAGACCAACGACGCCAACACAAATCAATTGCATCCAAGTTGAAATCAAATTCAGAAAGTTTTTTTCATGTCTGTTCAATTTTGAGTAGTTCACCATTGTGTAAAACCACAATCAATAAAATTTCTGACATTTTTATCTCACGCATCTTAGGGCCGCATCTGGTCTATCGCACCAGCCTGACGCCAATTTTTCATGATCTTTTCGCAATCAGTTCAGGACCACGCAAGAGCTTCTTTTTGTCTTTTCTAACAATATTCTTGACGGGCATAATTGTCCAGTTTACAATGCATCGGAGGGCTCCGAAAAGTTGTTTTTTCGTTTTATCTTTTGTTATTTGTTTGATCGTGGTATCGTACTTCTTCGATCAGTTCTTCTGCTCTTTCAAACAGGACACATCGAATGAATCTCCACTGGATTGACTTGAGTATTGTCGGTGGATTTTTCCTCTTCCTACTCGTCATCACGTTCTATACCAAACGCAAGGTTAAGTCCGTCGCGGGCTTCCTTTCTGCTGAAAGATGTGCTGGTCGTTACATGCTCACCATGGCCGGGGCTATGGCCTTTGTCTGTACCATTGGTATGGTCGGGGCAATGGAATCCCACCTCGCCAATGGATTCGGCGGGCTCTGGTGGATGATCATGACCATGCCGCTCCCTGCGATCCTCGCGCTCTCAGGTTGGATCAAATACCGCTATCGTGAAACTCGAGCAATGACGCTACCGCAACTCATGGAAATGCGCTACTCCAAAAACTTCCGTGTTTTCTGCGGCATCGTTGCTTTTATCTCCGGCGCTCTCAACTGCGGCGTCTTCCCCATGGTCACCGCGCGTTTCATGATCTACTTCTGCGGCCTTCCACACTACTTCTCATTAGCTGGTATCGAATTTAGTACTTATGTCGTACTTGTTTTCGTCGAAGTACTGATCGGTGTCACGCTCGCCATCGCAGGCGGTCAAATCACCGTCATGGTCACCGACTTCTTTGCAGGTTTGCTCACCAATGTCACCCTCCTCGCAGTCATCCTCTTCATCTTTGTCATGGTCGGCTGGGATGGTTTCCTTGATTCAATGATGGGTGTTGCAAACACCATTGGCGAAAGAGCAGCAGCAGGTGAACTGGATTACGTACCGAAAAGTGTGATTAGTGCTGTTGAAAATGATCGCGCGATCTCATACTTCCATCCATTTAAACAACGTGACATCGGTGCCTTTGGTATGTGGTTCTTTGTCATCAACGCAGTACTTTACTTCTTCAACGTCGGCACGTGGCAAGGTGATGCAGGTTATCAAACTGCAGCAAAAACGCCGCATGAAGCACGCATGGCCGGCATCCTCAGCCAATGGCGCATTCACATTTCACGAATCACCATGGCTGTTCTCGGCTCATTCGCAATCATCTACCTCTTTGATAAAAGCCTCGAACTGCAAGGTGCAGCAGAGTCATACGCAGCGGTTTCTGAAATCTCAAACGAATACATCCGCTCACAGATGGCAGCGCCGATCGCACTCGGTAAATTCCTGCCTGTTGGTCTGATGGGTTTGTTCCTCGTGTTCATGATTTACTCGACGGTTTCAACGGATGATTCATCGTTCCACAGTTGGGGCAGTATTTTGCAGCAGGACGTGATCATGCCGTTCCGTAAGAAGGCATTGACACCGAAACAACATTTGTTCTGGTTGCGTGTATGTATCGCACTGGTTGGTGCGTTTGTGTTCCTGTTCAGCTGTTTATGGTCGCTACAAGAGTTTATCAATATGTGGTTTGCGATCACGATGGCGATTTTTGTCGGCGGAGCAGGGGTCACATTAATCGGCGGTTTGTACTGGTCACTTGGTACAACGCAAGGCGCGTGGGCGGGCATGATTACAGGTTGTGTGTTATCTGTTACACAAATCGTTGGTACATATTTGGTTAAAGAGTGGGGTTTCCTGCCTGGAATCAAAGAGTACATCCCGCATGGTTTGTTGATGTCTTTGTTCGTAACCATCATAGCGGGCGCGGTTTATATCATCGTTTCGCTGGTGACCTGTAAAGAGAAGCATAACATGGATAAATTGCTGCATCGCGGAATTTATTCAGAGAATGGTGATCACGAAGCTTTGCAGGCTGAAGAACAAAACCGTCACTGGATTGAACGCTTACTCAAGATTACTGGTGAGTTTACGACGTTTGATAAGATCGTTTATTACGGTCAGTTCGTGTGGGTGTTTGGTTGGACGGCGGTGTTCCTGGTTGGCTCGATTTACAACTGGTCGTATCAGGCAGCGAATGATGGTGCGAAGGTTTCGGATGGGTCTTGGCGATGGTGGTTTGAGATTCATATTGGGATTTTGTTGGTGGCGTTTGTGGTGATTACGATCTGGTTCACTGGCGGCGGCCTGCGAGATATGGTTCGTATGTTCAAGGACTTAGGTAAGGTTGAAGTGAATCAGCATGATGATGGTTCGGTTGGAGTTGTGGATGCTGAGGCGGTTGAAGAGACGGTGGAGTCGAAGTAAAAATTCAAAAATCAAGATGATATAGCTCCTTTTAATCTGTGTGAATAATCCCGTGTGTTGTCACGGGATTTTTTCTTTGGTGATGTGTTTTTGCTGTTGTATGAATTCAAATAGATGGTATCGGAGTTATTGCGCATCGGGATAAATCGAGTGATTTTGCATGTTTGTGCTAATCAATGCATAGATTAGATGCGCGCGCAAAAGTGACGTGGTGAAATGCGTTTCTGAGCGCATTTTAGATTTAATGTTTGGTGGGGTATTGGGTTGCGGATTTGCTGTTTGAATCAAAATGCGCGCACGAAATGAAAATGGATGAACAGGTTTTAAGGGGTTTTGAGCAGAAATGGTGATGTTTGGTTGCTTTCGGAGCAGTTTTGAGCAAGTTTGAGACGGTTTTGAATTTTAAGAAATTTGAAGCGAAAACGGGATATGCGCACAAAAATGATGCGATTTGGGCAAGCTGCGGATATGGGGTTTGAGTGGATCAAATTATTGGATATGCGTGACATTTTTGTGAGGATTGCATTATGATTTTGGGGGTATGGTTTTCTTTGATGAATCAATCATTGCTTCCGGAGTTTTCGATGGGACAAAAGAATAAATTATCTGGGTTTGGGGTTAGAGTTGCTGCGTTTGCGATTGACTTTGCTGTGGTCTACTTTGCTTTGATGTTTGTGAGAATGGTTGTGGTGAGGCAGGGGTTATATTTTCCGTTTGAGCTGACGTTTGTCATATTGTTTGTGGTGTACAACATTGCAGCGGTGTTGCTTTTTGCAAGAACGATTGGCAAGGCGTTTTGTGGGTTGCGGGTGTGTCGAAAATCGGATGATGAGAAAAAAGTAGGGGTAGTTGGTATTGTTGTCAGAGAGGCGGTTGGTAAATTACTAACACTGATGACATTGGGATTGGGTTTTGCTATTCCGATGATGTTTACAAGGTCTAAGCGAGCGCTGCATGATTATGTTGGTGGCGTGAAGGTGGTGAGGAGTGAAAGGCGGTCGAAGAGGGTTCTGTTTGGTGAGTGTATTGGAGTGGGGTTGTGCGCATATGCGGTTTATGCGGCGGTGATACCACCGTTGAATTTGTTTATGGATGGTGGACTGTTGAGAGAAGCGGGAAGAGATTATTTGCCGCCGTATGCGAGTCGGGAGTTGGGGGATGTGGTTGATGTGCAGCAGATGACTGATGAGGAGAAGGGGCGGTTGGATGAATGGTTTAAAGGGAATGTGAAGGAGCCTGAGGATTATGCGGTTGAGATGGCGAAGACGCATGATTTGTTATTGGTGGGGGAAGCGCATGATCGTTATGAGGAATTGGCATATTTTAATCGGATTTTGCCACGGTTGTATGAAGAGGCTGATGTTAGGGTGGTGGGGATGGAATGTATGCGTGCGGCGGATAATGGGTTGCTGACACAGATCGTGACGGCGGATGAATTTGATGAAAAACTTGCGTTGTATACTGCGAGGAAAACGAGTTGCTGGAAGGCTTGGGGTTATAAGGGGTATTGGGATGTGATGAAGACGGTTTGGGAGATTAATCAGAAACGGGATGAAGGTGAGAGGCCGATGCGGTTAGTGGGCGTGTTTCCGGATATTGATCTGAGTAATATGCCACTGGTTTTGGATAATGGTGATGTTGATGGGGATTTTGAGCGTGTGCCGATGTATGAGAAGTTGCGAGTTGGACGGTTTGCATTGGATTTGCCCATGATTTTTCAGTTAGAAGTTGGGTATGCACATAATATTGAAGAGGAGACAATCAAGAAGAATGAGAAGGGTGTGTTGCTTGTTGGAGCGGCGCATGCATCATTAAGGCATAAGCAACGTCAGAAGATGGGAGATGGGGCGATACGGATGGGTTATCTTTTACATGCATTATATGGAGATCGTGTGGGGCATATTTTGTTGCATAGTTCGGGCGCATCGAATCAAGCCATTGTTGAAATGTTTGAGAGCTATTATGAGATGAATGAAGGGAAACCTTTTGCAATCTCGTTGGCAGGATCATCTTTTGGGAAATTGACGGATTCAACAGCGGAATATTATAGTTTTGGATTACAGTCTAATGCATGCTTAGATGATATTGCAACGGGGTATGTGATGTTGAATTCGGAGGATGAAGTTGAGCGGTGTGAATGGTTGGAAGGGTTTGTTTCAGATGAGATGTATGGTGAATATAAACCTTATTTTGAAGTGGTATGTAAGAAGAAATTGGATAATGCAGATAAGGTCAATGCAGCGTTTCGAGCTCGTCAGATGAAATAAAAAGATGTCAGGAACGGGGTTAGATCGCTGCCTGACATCAAGGTATGGTCGTTGAATTTTAATTAGTGCTTGGCTGGGAGTTTTGAGTTGGTGATTGCGAAATCTTCGACGTAGTATTTGGTTTGATTGTCGATGGTGATTTCGATCACAGCGCGATAGGTGGTGTTGTCGAGGCGGGTGTGGTCGTTAATCATGCCATCCCATGTGAATGAGTTATTGGTTGTGGCTGGGAACTGGGCGAGGAGTTTTTGGTTTGTGTCGTAGATGCGGACTTGTGGTTTGGTTGAGGAGGATGGGAAGTTAACAGTGAAGTTGTAGTGGAACCCAAGATCATTGGTTGGGATGTTGATTGCGCCGCGTGAACGTGCGGTTGGTGGGAGAGGGTTGCCGAGTGCGTCGTAGTTGTTGTTGCGGTTGTATTGTGCGGTGATGGGGGTTGCGCCGATGGTGATTGTGTTATCTGCGTTGATTGCATCGGAGAGTGAATCGAAGGTGTTGAGCGAGGGTGAGAATGCGGTGATGAGTGGTTTAATACGAGAAATATAGATGTTTTTGCCATCAACTTCCTTAGTTGGATCGTCGAGCCCTTCTTCGTTGTAGATGTTTTCGATGAGTGGTTTGATATTGCGGATTGTGTTGATGTCTTTGAAGACGTGGTTGTGTGAATTGATTGAATCATAGATTTCGTTGCCATCACCTTGACCGAAGAATGAGTTGGATTTGAAGTCGCCTTCACGTGTGTAATCGTTTGAGGCTTGCACGTTGTCGTCTATATAGATGAGGTTGTTGTAGATGATGGCGGTGTTTGATTGTGATTGGAGGGCGACAGGTTTGAGGTCGTATGGTTTGTACATACGATCTTTGTTGGCGATGTAGATTGTGTTGTTGTAGATGCCTGTGGTGTAGGATTTAGTTTTGTCGTAGTCGATGGATCGGATGACTGCGTTGTTGACGCCGGGGAATAGGACGTCGTTTGCGGAGATGTTGTAACGCATGAGGTCTGAGTGTGAGCCGCCTGAGAGCATGGTGACGATACCGGCGTGATTGTTGTATGAGAGGTTGTATTGGACTTGGCAGTTGACGGTTTCGTGGTCGAAGTCGAAAGCTTGGCCGGAGAAGCCGTAGACGTCGCCGACGACGTTGAATTGTGAAGTGCAGTTGATGCTACGGAAGGTTGTGATGCCTGCGTTGTCATGGATGCGGCCGAGTCCGATGCGACGAATGAGGTTGTATTCTGCGAGAGAATCGGTGCACATGGCGAATGAGAAAGCGTCATTGGTTGAGTCTTCTAAGTAGTTGCCACGGATGACGACGTTGGTGTGATTGACTTGATGACGGAGACGTGGGTGTTTACGGAAGTCGGAGTAGAGTCCAACGCCTTGGATGTCGCAACGCTCGAAACGGTTGTTTTCGATGAGGATATCGTGGAAGCGTGTAATGTTTTGATCGGGGATATCTTTGAGGCCAGTGAGTGATTTTGCGTTGAATGAGATGGCGGAGCGAGGCATGCGCGTTTTGGTAGCGATGTTGTTGACGTCATGGAAGAAGCAGTTGCGAACGGTGAATCCGCGTTGGTCACCTGAGCCTTCTTCGGCGATGGCGAGGATGCCTGCAAAGTAGCCACGACGACGGCCTTGATTTGAGATTTCGAGGTTGGTGAATTTGTAGTGTGAGGAATTGCGGATGGTGAATGTGCCCATGTTGTTGTTGATGCCGTTGCCTTGGATGTGTGGGCGTGGGCCGGAGCCGTAGGATGAGATGATGATGGGGTTGTTGGCTGTGCCGGAGCCTGAGAGGACGAGGTTGCCGGTGTAAGTGTTGCCACGTTTGAAGAGGATTTTGTCGCCGGGGGCGAGGGTGAGGGTTGATATTTTGTATAGGGATTTAAAGGGTTTTTGAGATGTGAGGCCTGAGTTGCTGTCGTTGCCGAGGGATGAGTCGATGTAGTATGTTGTGTTGCCGGGGGAGAGGGTGAGGGCAGGGGTGGTGATGGTTGTAGATGAGGAAGCGGCGGATTCTGAGGAGTCGTTGATGGCAGTGACGGAGTATGTGTAGGTTTGTTCGGAATTGACGGTGTAGTCTAAGTATGAGTTAGACGGAGTGTTGATGGGTGAGTCGATGATGACGGTGCGTGGTTTGGTGTTGTCTGAGGTTCGTGTGATGCGGTAGCCGGTGGCATTGGTGATTTTTGGCCAAGTGATTTGTGTGGTACGTGCGCCGATGGCGGTAACTGTTGGTTTTGAAGGTGGAGTGATGGCAGTAGTTTTTTGTGTGGTGAATGAAAGATGGTCAACGTTCATATACCAACGCGTCTCGTTGTATGCATTGGTTGTGTCGACGGGCATTTTTAACCAAATGCGTGCTTGCGTAACGTTATCGGGGAATGTGAAATCAGCTTGTTTTGTAGTGAATTCAGTGTCGTCTTGTGTGAATGATATGAGGGGGATGATTTTAGTTGTGTTGTCGGCGAAGTGGAGTTCGATAGAGGCGTTGCCAGAGTGTTGGGTGTTGGGGCCATTTTTTCTGGCGACTCGGGCGGTGATGGCGAGTGTCCATGAAGAACCTGCTGATGGGACAGGTGAGAGGAATTGGCATGCACCAGCGAAGTAACCGGGCTGTTTTTCGTTGACGATTTGGCCTTGTGGGAATCCGACTTGAAGGATGTGGTTGTCGGATGCGGTTTTGTCTTCTAGATATTTTAGTGCAGGGTTGGCACGGTAGTTCCAGTGCTTGACTTTCTGGGTGAAGTCATGGTTTTGGATTCGGTTTTGTGATTGAGCGAAGAGAGTTGATGGGGCGATGCAAGAAGTGAATATGGAAGTTAATAATAAAAATCTTTTGGTTTTATTCATTGTTGTTGCCTTTGCTATCGGTTGTGTTTGCGTTGCGATTAGTGGGAAAAGTGTGTTTTTGAAGAAAAATCGCAATGTGCCTTGCATGGGAGTGATAGTTGTGTTAATCTATGCAATCGGAACGCTCCGATAAATTTAACGAGAGTTGAATTCTAAGTCAATAGAAATATATGTAGAGTTGAGTGGTTTGAATTGGAGCGTTGATGTGATCAAGGGATGCAGGTCATGAGACAAGGCTATTGTACGGAATCATATGATTGATGAAGTAAGTATGAAAATGGCCTGTATTTAACTTGGAAAATAGAATCTTGTACTTTAAAATGTGACCCGGATTTCTGATGTTTGGGTTATCTTTGAGATGTATCAGGTCATATCAAGAACGAAGCGATATCTAATTCGTTCGTGACGAATCGCGAGTAACCTATTGTTTGGAGTCTTAAGAAAATGGAAAGTCAGATCTTATTTGAGAAAAAGTCGGAGCGTTCCGAGTATCAGAAAAGAGCTTTCACCTTAATTGAACTTCTCGTAGTCATTTCAATTATTGCGTTACTGATTGGGATTTTATTGCCTGCATTGGGTGCTGCTCGTCAGACGGCACAGGCAATGGTTTGTTTGAGTAATCAGCGTCAAATGGCAACATCGATGTATACGTATGCTGTTGATAATAAGGCGTTGTATGTTCCTGCATCAGAGATGCTTCGTGAAGGTGGGATTAAAGGTACTGATAACAGAACGAGGCCTTGGAATCGTTTGCTTTCATGGGCGGGCGTGGTTTCATATGACTACAACTTAGGGCTTGAGGTATTTTCGTGTCCGACAGATGATGCTGTTATAGCACAGATGGAGGAAGGCGCGGAGAGCCGAAAGAGTATGATAGATGAACCTAAGGCTGCGGAAGCATGGGCTGCTGGTTCATGGACATCGTATGGTTATAACTACAACAACTTGGGTCGCAGTATTCGTTATGAAACTGATAGTAAGTTGAAGCAATTACCTGCGAAGATTGATGCTATTAGAAATCCAAGTGGAACACTTGCGATTAGTGATGCAGCTGGTAATGCCGATTCAGATGTAATGAATGCATCATATGTTGAGGATTACTGGTGGGATCGTCGTCCATCACCTTATGCCCGCCACCGTGGTGCAACATTAAACATTGGCTATGCAGATGGTCATAGTGCTTCATTTACGCATCCAGATCCTGAAGATCGTTCAGCGATTTATGATGCGGATGCACTGGGTTATGTTCACTCAGTTGGTGGTAAGTGGCCGATTGACAGGTCGGCGGATAATGGTGTTTGGGATCGTTAATCGAAGGATGCGGGTAGCTAAAAATTGAAAAGAAAAACTTAACGGAGTTTGCTTGATTCGGGTACCTTTCTGAAGCGTAATAGTAGAGGAAAGGTGCCTGATTTGTTTTAAAAGTAGTGTGGGGTGGACGTCGTCATTGTGTTTGTTAGTCATTGCGTAGCAAATGAAGGTAATCAGGAAGAAACGATGAAAAAGAGCGTGAGTTTAGCATGTTATGTTGGATTGATGATTGGTGCTTTCGAGGTAAATGTGCATGCGGATGGTGAGCGTAGCGAGTTATCGCATATTGATGCGAGTGTGTATCCGTATCTGCACCGGCCTGAGCGATATCCTGATTACAAGTTTAGACCAACGCCGCCACCAACGTGGAAGACGTTTAATGGGCGTATGGAATTACGTACATCCGATTCGTTTGACATGAATGGTCAGGCGAGAACAATCATGGTTCGCCAGATTGTAAATAAGAATAATGATGAGCGTGTTGCAGATGTATTGGTTGATGGAAAGGTGATGCGTGTTGAGGAAGAGACGTTATTGCCTGCGGGGAATTATTCTAAGTTTTTGAAGTTTATGAATGAGTGGGATGATGAAGGTGGGATGTTAAGGTTGGCAGGGTACAAGATTTTTCGTGTGCCTGAGATTGATAAACAGAATTTCAATCGGATGGTTGGTATGGAAGGGTCATTCGCAGGTATTGCAAATGACATGTATGGAATTTTGGGCGATCGATATTTGGGGATGCAATTTGGTGAGTCGGATGCATCGTATTTAAATTTGTCGCCATACTATATATTCCCATCGCCAAGAACGAAGTTGGGTAATTATTGGCCGTTCCATGATTACTTTGCTGATTATGGTGATAATGTTGGCAACCGCGTGATGGTACACAATAACAATTTGTGGCATCACTATACTGCAAGAGAAGGGATTGTGACGGCAGTTGAGGGGCAGAATTTTGTTAGAAATGACGGATTTATTCGCTTGCATAATGCGTTTATGCGTGGTGCAGGTAAGCAATATGGTGTGTTGTGGTCGGGTGGATTTTCAGCTGAAACAACGTGGGGGATCAGGCAGCATTTTAGTGAGGCTTGTCAAGACGAATTGAAAGAATTGGTTGCGGCAGATAAGAAGCGTGTGACGGATTATTCGCAGTTGCCGCCGATGGATTTGGCGCGTCGTCGTCGTAACTGGTCTGGGCCTCGATGTGGTGATTTAAAGGGTGCGCCGTTGAGCTTTATTCGTCGATTGTTTTATACGTTGTATATGAACAATGCGAGTCATGCGATATGGGAAGTTTCAATGACACATGAGTTTGTGTCGTCAGACGAGAAGATTTCCAAGTTGTCGCCGGTCGGTCATTTTTATAATTCGATTTCATCGTTTATGAATAAGCATGGTGATCCGGGTGTGATGCAAACACCTGTGGCGATGATGTTAGATTTTAATGCAGGTTGGCGTGCACCGCGTAGTCGTAATCCGAAGTTGGTGTCACGTAATGGTGTACAGTATTATTCTTGGCCGACATTGAAGTATGAACGTGGTGACTACCTGACGTATAACATTTTGGATGTATTCTTTCCAGGGTTTATAAATAGTAGTAAGTTTACATCACTTGAATATGCATTGACGGATACGCCTTATGGTGAGATATGTGATGTATTATTGAGTGATGCGCAGTTGCCAGTGTTGCAGCGGTATCCGATGCTGATTGTGGGTGGTGATTTACAGACGGATATCAAGTATTTACGTGGCAAGCTTGAAGCGTATGTTAAGCATGGCGGTAATCTAGTTTTGACTGGTGAGAATGCACGTAAGCTGTTCCCTGAGTGGGGAATTGTTGATCGTGGTGATAAGCTCGCTGGTGGTGAGAGTGTGGAATGGGGTGATGGTGAAGAGTTAGTTGAGCCGAATGATTTGCGAGTACTGCGAATTAATGCGATGCCAGAAGGCGGGAAAATAGTTGCAGAAAATGATGGAAGGGCGTTGCTTGTTGAAGTTCCAATGGGGCAGGGTATGGTGACTGTTTCAATGACGCCGTATGGTATAAATCAACGGGTGCTACCAGTTGAGAAGCCTAAACTAGTGAAGAAGCAGGTTGGTGATGAAGTATTTGAAGAGATTGATCGGAAGATTGGTCGACCGTTCTATTTGGCTGAGTCATTTAAAAAGTGCCTTGATTCTAAACTGAAAGATATTCGCTTATTTAATTTGTCTAACGATCGATTAGCCTATGTGACAACACGTAAGGGTGAAGGTGAGTATTGGGTTTCTGTATTTAATGATCACTTGAATGAAGAGCCTTTTAAGATTGTTTCCCAGATCGGCGAAGTGGCATCAATCGAAGAGATAGATCTTGAGGATGACTGGGTCAAGCAGGAAAAAGGTTATTATCCATATTGCTACCTAGATAATGATGGTGGTGAGTCGGATGAAGATTCGATTGCAGGTGGTGATACACGCATATTCAAGATTCGATTGAAGCGTGAGCTTGCAGAGGTGATGCCTGATTACAAGCCGAATGCACGCCCGGTGAAGCGTTTGCTTGCATTGAAATATCTGCAGGGTTTGCGTCAGAAGATTGCGTTGTGGCCCAGCTTTTTCGAAGAGTTTGGTGGTGTGAAGGTAAGTGGTCAGGCATTACTTGATACCGATTTTATTGAGCAAGATGTGAAATGGATTAATCGTCGGGATGTTCAAATTCTTGTTGATGGTCGTGATATCAGTCATGAGCTGAATATTCTTAGCTTGATAGACAAGATGGATGAGCTTGAGACAGCCAAGGTTCTGATTGTGAAAAATGTAAATAATTCAATCAGTTCGTATGCATCGAGTAAGGGTATAGCAGTTGTACCGAGTGATGTTGCAAATGAAAAGGTACGTCTGTTTGATCGTGATAATGCCAGCGTTGTAGATGAGAGGTTTGAAGGCATTGTCGTGATGAATATGGATTATGAGGTATGGGATGATATCTACCATGACATGCGTGTTGCAGCGGGTGAACTAGACGAGGTGGTTGTTGGTCGCGATATCAATCAAGGTAGAGATGCTGGTGATATGGTAGATGCGAAAAATGCTAAGCGCATGTTAGCATTACGTGGCATCGATGATTTTAAGAAGGCTGTACTTTCTCAGAATGAATTCTTTGAACGGTTTGGTGGTGTGACCATTGAAGCGAGATATTTGCGTCAAAGTGATGTACGTAAATTAATTCATGATAAACAGTGGGCTGATGAGAAGGGAATTAAATTAGTTGTAGATTTTAGTTCTTCAATTAATGGGTATAAGGATATTACATTCCATACTGAAATGGGTGTGATTTATCAGAGGGGTTTGAAGTATGCTGAGAATGTGCTGCAGAAGATGAATGTTCTTGGTTTGAACGATGCAATATTCATCACGCATGGTATGGGTGGGCAGCATAAAGCAATTAATGATGGGTTTGTCGCGTTTTGTAATCTGGCAAAAGTGTATGGCGTTGACTTGCACTTGCGTAATTCTAATCGATTGACGACGAATAGTATTGATAGGTTTATGAAGAAGTTTGAAGGTCGTGTAGATAATGTGACTTTAGCACCAAGTACGATTTCAGAACGTGATTTGTCGAAGCTCCTAGCTGTTGAAGCAGAGCCTGAATATGTTTTATTATCTTCATCAACGGAGATGGCAAGGTATAATACGCCTTTACCTTTGTCGGTGGCGAAAGGGCGACGTCAGGTTAATATAGAGCCACTTAAGAATGTTGATGCGTATGTGATTCTGGATGCAATTTACGTAAATGATGATGAGCTTGCAGATGATCTGGCATTGTTGCCTTGAGTGAACGTTAAATTGAGTGGTATGTGAATTTGCTTAAACTTAGAAGGTAGTAGAATGCAATCAGGAATAAAGCCAGGGTTTGGAGTTTGTGCAGCAGCATTGTCATCGATCGCGATGGTGGGTGGTGAAGTGTCAGCTGCAAATGCAGGGAATGGTGGCGGAATTGATCAGCCGAATATTATTCTGATATTGGCTGATGATATGGGGTATGGGGATGTTGCTGCACTAAATGAGAGATCAAAAATTCCGACGCCTAACTTGGATCGATTGGTTCAAGAGGGCGCTTGGTTTAGTGATGCACATACGCCTGCTTCAGTCAGTACACCTACACGATATGGGTTGCTCACGGGGCGATATTGTTGGCGTACACGATTGAAGCGTGGTGTGTTGAATGGGTATGGTTCGCCTTTGATTGAAAGAGAGCGATCAACGCTTGGGTCCATGTTGCAATCACGTGGGTATCATACGGCAGTGATTGGTAAATGGCATTTGGGGCTTGGATTTCAAGCAAAAGGTGGTGGTCAGGTTGATCCAGATGTAAAGAAGCCTGAGGTGGATTTGTCGAAACCGTTGACTTACTCACCTAATGATGTTGGGTTTGATGAGTCATATATTATTTCGGCTTCGTTAGATTTTCCGCCTTATGCTTATATACAGAATCATCGTGTGACTGAGGTGCCAACAAAAAGGCAGGAGGCACTTAAGTTTCCTGCTTATACGCGTGAAGGTGAAAAGGCTTCGGGTTTTAGCGCGGTGGATACAATGGATCATATGACTGAGAAGGTGAAGGATTATATTGAGAAGCAGGCGAAAACTGATGAGCCGTTCTTCTTGTATTTTCCTTTGTCAGCGCCGCACAAACCAGTTATGCCACATCCAAGGTTTATAGATTTGTCATCGATGGGTGAGTACGGTGACTTTGTAATGCAGGTTGATTGGACTGTTGGGCAGGTGCTTGACAAATTGGAGGAAGAGGGGATTGATGAAGAAACTATGGTGATTTATACAAGCGATAATGGTTCGTTTATGTACCGTTGGGATCCAGCGGATAAAGCGACGGATCATATGTCTGATCGTTTGTCGATGGGCTATTATCCAGAAAATCATGAAGCGAATTATAATTATCGTGGTACTAAAGCGGATATTTTTGAGGCAGGGCACCGCGTTCCATTGATGGTTAAGTGGCCGGGTACGGTAAAGGCTAATCAAGAAATAGATGAAGCGGTTACATTAACTGATATTTTTGCGACATTTGCTGAAATCAATGATGTGGCATTGAAGCGAGGGCAAGGTGAAGATTCATTCTCATTGTTGCCAGTGTTAACAGGTGATTTGAAGTGGAATCGTAAAAAACCTGTTGTGCATCACTCATCGCGTGGTACGTTTGCGATACGTGAAGATGATTGGAAGTTGATTTTGACATCAGGTTCTGGCGGACGAGCGAAGCCAAGAAGTGGTCCTTTTGAGCGGCCATACCAGTTGTATAACTTGGCGGACGATATTCATGAAACGAAGAATGTGATTGACGAGCACCCGGATATTGCGGAGAAGCTTGAGCAGAAATGTTTGCGAATTATTGCGAATGGTGCGAGTCGATATGAGTAAATAATTGTGGGAATTGTGAGCACTGGTGTATTGAAGTGAAGCACCGGTGCTTTTTTATGCGCAAAAGAAAAGCCCTTATATAAAGGGCAATATGATAAATTTACATTTCAGATTTAGGATCGTAATCAGGTACTTCCCAAGGATCGTTGGTGTGTTTGAGCCAAGGCGTAAGTTCTGTTTCGATGAGTTGCTTGATGAGGTTTGGGCGAATCCATGCAAGGTTGCTCATTTCATATGGATCGTTCTGTATGTCATAGAGTTCGACGCGTTTAGGTGGGCCGTCATTGGGTTTGTCGATCATGAGTTTGTAGCGATGTGTTCGAATGCCGCGTTTACCGTAACGTGGATTGCCGGGGTAAGGGACACGAATGTAGAACTGAGATGTTGGGCGTGGTGCTGATGTGTCGCACATGGCGTTGACGAGTGATTGGCCTTCGACCTGTGAAGGAATTTGATCTTTATAGCCCATGAGATCAATGAGCGTTGGGTAAATATCGGGTGAAGATAGTAACAGATCGTCTCTGCGTGGTGAGAGTTTTTTGGGGTAGCGGATCATGAATGGGACACGCATTGCTTCTTCGAAGTGATTGTTTTTGTTGTCGTGGTGCCCGTGCACTCCGAGGCAGTCACCGTGATCTGAAGTGAAAACAACGATTGTATCTTCAGTGAGGTTGAGGTTATCAAGTTCCTCTAAGAGTCGGCCGAATTGCTCATCAACACCTGTAACCATAGAGAAGTAATCCCGTATGAATTCGCGATAATATTGGCCGCGTTCTTCATCAGGTGGTGCAATACTTGGGCGATTGCATAGATCTTCGGTGCTGTATTTCTCGTAGAATTCTCGATATTTGTCTGGGTATGCCTTGTAGTAGCCGTGTGGTGGATTGTATGAGAGTACTAGAGCGAATGGCTTGTTTGGGTCTCGAAGTTTTTTGTCATCGTTACGAAGATATTCAATAGCTTTATTGGTTTCGTGTATGGGGGACCATTCTTTGATGCGTTCGATGTCATCGCGTGAGCCATGAGTCGTCCAGTATTCAGGTGTCATATGGGCACCGGAGGTGTTGTATGCGTACCAATGCTGGAAGCCGTGGCGGCGCTCTGGTGGTGTCCATTCATTCCAGAATGGATTTTCACCGGCTGCGAGTTCTTGTGTGTTGGCCCATGGTTCGTGGGGTGTTTCAAGATGCCATTTGCCGATGTAGCCGAGAGAGTAACCATTGTCATTGAGAATATCTGACCAACAACGTTCATCGGATTTTAAGTAAACACCAAGATTAGAAGTGTTTGAGTTGCAGTTGAGAGTTACGCCGTTGGAGATTGGGTATTTGCCGGTCATGAGCATTGCGCGGTGAGGGCTACAAACAGGGTTATTTGAGACGGCTTGAGTGAGTGTGAGTGCTTGCATTGAAAATGCATCAAGGTTGGGAGTGTGTACAGGGTCTTCGTTCATGAAGCCGACGGCATGAGCACGCATCTGATCGGTGAAAACATACAGAAGATTGGGGCGTTTGTCGGTTGTGGGCATGATACGGGTTCCTGAATGAGTTTAAAAGCCTTGATAAATACGATGATAACGGCTGTTTGGCTTCGTGATAAGTGGTTATAAGTGATAATCGCTTTAAACATGATAATTTACTTAAATGTTGAAAAAACAGCTTTCAGAGCGCTCCGAAAAAGGTTAGTATAGTATAAACGGAAGATATTGCTATATTCAAATTCTAAGAATGTGTGAGTGTCAGGAGTTCATTTAATGAGCAGGTTTGATCGAGCAAGTGTTCGTATAAAGGTCGGTGTTGTCGGGGCATTTGTGGGTGGGATAACTGCATTAATGAGTGCGATGGGTGTGGTGAATGGTGAGCCGACGGTTTATCCATTTTTGCATGAGCCGCGTGACTATGTGGAGTATTACAGACGTGAGACACCACCGGTTTCGTGGGATGTGTTTGATGGCCAAATGAAGGTGAAGACGAAAATTGGCTTGAAGATGGATTACACTGGCGATGTGTTTTGCGGGCGTGTGATGAAAATTGAAGAATCATCACTGGCTAAAGAGGGACGTGTTGCTGAATTAGAAGAGCAAATGAAAGTGGCGAAAGAGGCGGGGTATTATGTACGCTTGGGTGGGTTTAAGGTTTATCGTGTGAAGGGGCTGGATTTACAAAATTTCAACGAACGTACTACATATGAAGATTCATATGCGAAAGTAAGTCGTGAGCTATATGATATCTGGGGAGATCAATATTTTGGAATGCAGTTTGGTGAATCAGATGCATCGTACTTGAATTTATCAGGTTCGCATGTTTTTCCGTACAAGCGTACACGTGTTGGGCAGGCGATTGATTTTTTAGATCATTATCAATGGTATGGTGTGCATACGGGGAATCGTATTTTGGCGCATCATAATGAAACGTTGTGGCCCTATGCATGTAATGACTCAGCTACGACAATGGGTGGTGCGCAAACATTTTATCGAGGCAATACAAACCCTCGCATTCATTTCGCATTCTTCCGTGGCATGGGTAAACAGTACGGCTTGTTGTGGCAAGGTGGTGTGTCAGGGAATAATGTTTGGAAAAGTAAAGCTCATGAAGAGGAATTGAGAGCAGAAATTAGAGCAGCAGGATTGCCTGTGGAGCCTTCTAAAGATGGGTTGTACCCACTAAAAATCAAAGGCAATCGGGCACGACGTAAGCTGTTTAACATGAATGAACTGAAGGGATGCAGTATTGGTATGCTTCGTCGTATGACTTATGCGATGTACTGCTGGAACGGCATGTTCATGGATTATGAAATAGGTGCTTTGGTTTGGGGAGCTCGGAATGAGGCGCCAAAGGTTTCGCCAACAGGGGATATGTTTAACAAGTTTGATAAATTTGTAAAAACATATGGTGGACCAGGTCCGATGGTTACGCCAGTCGCGTTTTTGACAGATTATTATGCTGGTTGGCGTGTACCTAATAAAGAAAGAAAACGAGAGATAGTATGGAATTGTTTGCCTTATGAAAATGGCGATTACATGCTATTGAATCTCTTTAATGTTGTTTATCCAAATCATTTCAATTTGCCGTTGCATGATAGTAAACGATATATGCTTCCGGATACGCCTTACGGTGATATTGTTGATGCTCTAACTCATGATGTACGGCAGGAAATATTGGATCGATATGGATTGGTTGTGATCGGTACGGAACTCAAACACGATATCGAAACAACTCGTTTGAAGCTTGATCGTTTTGTTGAGCAGGGCGGGCAGGTTGTTATAACAGCGGCAAATGCTGCCAAGCTATATCCGGAGTGGGGAATAACTTCTCAGGTAAATAAAGTAAAATCAGGCAGTGTTATTGCTTGGCATGATGGTGTAAAAGATAAAGAAGCATATTCGTTTGACTTGATTAATGCTTCATCAATTCCTGCTGACGCTAAAGTTCTTGCTGAAATCAATGGGCAAGTCGCAGCATTTGAAGTTATCAAAGGTGAAGGAAGTATTTCCTGTGTACTTAGTCCGTATGGTCTGAATAATAAACGTCTGAAGATGAATTGGCCACCACGCAAGAAAGAGGTACAGCAAAAGAAGAAAGCTGCACTTGCATGGTTTAAAAATCTTAAGCCTTTAGGGTACACACATGAATTTTCGACGCTTATGCAGAAGGTTCTCGATGCGAAGTTAAGTGAGCAGCGGTTGTTTAGTGTAGGTGAAAAACTATCGCATATTGTCAATTATAAGGGTGAAAAAGAGTATTTGTTGACTATTATGAATGACACACTTGAAAGCCAACCTTTTGAGATTGTGTCGCATATCGGCAATGTCGAATCCATTCAAGAGATAGATCTTTTTGACGAATATCTGAAACAAAATCCAAGTTTCTTCCCATTTGGTTATCAAGATAATTTAAGGCAGCAAAACGATAATGAAGATTTTATTATGGGCAGTGATGTGCGTATTTTTGTTGTTAAGTTAAAAGCTGATACTTCACGAATATTACCTGAAATTGAATTAAAAGATAAACCAGAAAAACGCTTGATCGCAGTAAAAGGTATTAAATCCTTACGGCATCAATTAATGAAGTGGCCTTCTTACAAGCGATATCTCGAAGGTGTTAATCTTACAGGCCAAATGCTATTAGATACCAGTGATTCTTGGCTGTATGAAGAGGCGAAGATATTTAATCGTGAGAAGATTCGATTTGTTATTGATGCTCGCGATATTGTAGCTGTGAAGGACTTTAGAAATTTAATTAATAAGATGTCATACCTTGAAGGGGCGGAGGAAATTGTTGTAAATCGAATCAATGATTCTGTGAAAGTGTTACTCAACAATAATCGTATTCGAGTAATTGATGCAGGCAGTGATATTGTATTTGTTAGTAAAGCTGACCAGTTGCCAGCAGATGATTTTAGTGGTGATATTGTATTGAATTGCTTGTATGACAACTGGGATGATCTATATCACGATATTCGTATTGTTTGGGAAAATGATCTTACAGGACATCTACGCGGTGAGCAGGTTAGCTCGGAGAACGTTAGTAAAGCGGTTGTGAAGAAAGCAAATCAAAATCGTTTTATTAGCTTACGTGGTGATATTGAAGATCTTCAGACAACAATTAAAGATACCGATCGTTTTTTCGAGCGTTTTGGCGGTATTAATCTAGATTCAAGGTATGTGTTTGCAAGCTCAATTGACAGAGTGAAAGCAGATGCTGCATGGCTTAAAGAGAAAAAGATCAGTGTTGTCGTTGATTTTAGTATGGTCATGGACAACTACAAAGGTGTGACACTTCTTAAGCAGCAGCCATATCAGTATGAATGGGGTAAAAAGTATGCAAAGGACGTTTTTGAGAAAATGCATATTTTGGGAGCTAAGCAAGCTGTTTTCATGTTGATGAGTCGAGGCAAGAATGATTTGGTACGCGACAGCCTAAGAGAGTTTTCGAAGATTGCTGTAAAGAATAATGTACAAATCACATTAAGAACACGTACAGGCTTGATGTATCGTAAGGCTGTTGAAGTTCTTGATTCATTGGGACAAAAAAATGTGAAAATTGCATGTTCAACAATGACAGATAAAGATCCTGTAGGTGTATATAAACAGGACAAGGGTAAAAATATTAGCATGATTTTATTGAGTAGTGCAGGTAAAGGTTTAGATAACATTATTACCTATCCTGTTTCTATGCAGATGAGTGGTGAGATCAATGTAAAAGAGCTGAGTAAGCAAAAGGTTATTCAAGTGCTTGATGGTGAGTATTTGAGTAATGATGAACTTGAGCGTGATCTTGAGTTTATGGGTTGGTGAATCAACCAACCAGATTTAGTTGAATGATTGGTATAACAATGAAAAAAGCATTTTCGATAGCAGCAATTTCAGCAGGTACTATATTAGGTGCGCAGAGTGTAAATGCTGAGGTAACGAAGCCGAATATTGTCATAATATTTGCAGATGATATGGGGTATGGTGACGTTAGTGGATTGAATGAAAACTCAAAAATTCAAACACCTAATATTGATCGTTTAGTGAATGAGGGGATGGTATTCACTGATGCTCATACCAGCTCATCCGTTAGTACACCAAGTCGTTATAGCTTAATGACGGGTCGGTACAGTTGGAGAACATGGCTAAAGAGTCGTGTTTTGAACGGGTATCAACGAGCTTTAATTCCGCCAGATCGAGTAACATTGCCTTCCATGTTACGTGAGAATGGCTACAGAACTGCGATGATCGGTAAGTGGCATCTTGGTATGAATATGGCTACTGATGGTAGTGTTTCAGAAGCGATGGATATCAAAATACCACAGACAGCAATTGATTTTCGAGGTCGTATAACTGGTGGCCCAGCCGATGTAGGTTTTGATACGTTCTATGGATTATCTGCTTCGCTAGATTTTCCGCCTTATGTTTTTATCAATCAAGATCGTTTTGAACAAGTACCACTAAAGTACTATGACAATTGGAAGATTGATAAATCTAATACATTTGGTCGTGAAGGTTATGCTGATGCGAATTTAGTAGCTCAGGATGCAATGCCACGTCTAACACGCAAAACCGTGGAATACATCGAAAACTACGATGACGACAAGCCGTTCTTCTTATATATGCCATTAACCGCACCACATACTCCAATTGCACCGAATAGTCGTTTTATTGGCCAAAGTGGTTTGAATGCATATGGCGATTTTTGCCTTGAAGTAGATGATACTGTTGGTCAAGTATTGGATGCACTTGATCGTAGTGGTTTAAGTGAAGAGACCATTGTTATTTTCAGCTCAGATAATGGTTGTTCTAATGCTGCGAATATTCCGCAGATGGAAAAGCGTGGACATTATCCAAGCTATATATATCGTGGTTCTAAAGCGGATATATGGGAAGGCGGGCATCGCGTGCCGATGCTTGTTCGTTGGCCAGATGTTGTTAAGCCGGGTGGTGAATCTGATGCGATGATTGGCCTTGTTGATGTGCTTGCTACTTTTGCAGATATGGTTGACTATGACTTGGCGGATAATGCTGGGGAAGATAGTGAAAGCTTTATGCAAGCCTTGCGTGGTATGCGTTTAAAATCAGAACGTAAAGGAATCATCAATCATACTGTCTTTGGCTATTTTGCGATTAGAACAAAAGATTGGAAGTTAATCTTTTGCCCAGGCTCTGGTGGATGGACTGCGCCAAAGGATAATCAAGCGCGTGAACTCGGTTTACCTGAAATGCAGTTGTATCACATCGCGACAGATCCCGGTGAGAAAAGCAATATCATCGATAAACATCCAGATAAGGTTAAGGAACTCACCGAATTAATAACTAAATACGTTGAAGATGGTAGAAGTACTTCTGGTGAAATACAGAAGAATGATACAAGTAACGATTGGGAACAGCTTGTCTGGATGAGTTCCGAAGCAAATAACGAATAGTTGAAAGGGCTTTTTGATGCCTGATACAAAGTGGTTTTGTGATGCACGTTTTGGCATCTTCATGCACTGGGGCTTATATAGTATTCCTGCAGGTGTGTGGCAAGGTAAAAAAATGGGGAGGAACTGGTACTCTGAGTGGATACGAATGCAGCACAAATGGCCAGAGCCCGGCGGCATTCCACGTGAAGAGTATGATACACTTTTAGAGCAATTTAACCCTGATAATTTTCAGCCAGATGTCTGGGTAAAACAATTTAAAGATGCTGGAGCTAAGTATTTTTTAATCACAGCTAAGCATCATGATGGGTTTGCTCTTTGGCCTAGTAAAGTTTCGAGCTACAACGTTTATGATGCGACACCATTAAAGCGTGATGTTCTAGGAGAACTCAAAGACGCTTGCGACAAATATGGGCTTGAGTACGGATTTTACTATTCTCATTGGCTTGACTGGGAGCACCCTGGCGGAGCATTGCCACCGTGGCCAAGTCGTGAAAATCCAAAAGATCCACCTATGGTGCAGCCAAGTCAAGAATCTTTTGATCAATATTGGTATGAAAAATGTGTGCCTCAGGTTAAAGAATTAATTGATAACTATGATGCAAAATTCTTTTGGTTTGATAGTTGGGATGACAAATCATCACATTTTTTAACGGAAGAGCGTTTGGATGCATTGATCAATACGGTTAGAAATGCTAGCGATAAATGCTTGATTAATAGCCGTATTGGTACGACATGGTCTCATCCCAAAGGAGATAGTATTGTTGATTATCTTTCAATGGGTGACAATGAATTTCCTGATCAAAAGTTTGCAAGACCATGGGAAACCTCAGGGACATTCAATGAATCTTGGGCGTGTCACAAGCTGGATTATTCATGGAAATCTACTCAAACCCTACTGAAGTGTTTGGTAGATAATACATCCAGAGGGGGTAATTTTCAGTTGAATGTTGGCCCTAATGCTGATGGCACGTTTGGTATTGCTATGATTCGTCGTCTCAAAGAGATAGGTGCATGGCTTGATGTGAATGGTGAAGCTATTTATGGAACCGAGCCCGTTGCATTAGAAGAACCGGAATGGGGACGTATCGTTAAGAGCGAATTAGACGATGGCAATACACGCTTGTATTGCCATGTTTATGATTGGCAATCCGGTTGTGATTTAGAAATAGCAGGTTTAACAAATGAAATACAACAGGTATTTGTTTTAGAGTCAGGTGAAGCTCTTGAGTATATTTCTAATGACTCAAAAGCAAGTGTTACGTTAACAAGTCATTGTCCTGATGAACGTATTTCAGTTATTATTTGTGATGTGGTAGGGCATGTTGCATCGTTTGCTGATGAACAAATCGGTATAGATTCCAAGCCGCATTCAAATTTTGCATTTTAATTTAGTAACAAACTATAGCGATGTCTATGCTGAGTTATAGGCATCGCTACATATTACTCCGTGTGTCATTTATTTTTCGATTTTCTTCATATCAGAATCAATGCATCGTTTTGGAGGTATTGATATTGTTATCTTATAACTTGCGAATAATGATCAACAGTGTCCTTGTTCTTGTTGTGTTTTTTTGTGTGTCAGGTTGCCTGGGAAGCTTCGAAGTGGTTGATTCAAAAACTAGCTTGAATCCTTATGCTAATGAAACGAAGGAGGCACGCGACGAGAGAATGGCATGGTGGCGAGATGCCCGGTTTGGAATGTTTATTCACTGGGGCTTATATTCTGTTCCAGCTGGTATTCACAATGGACAAAGAATAGGTGGCTACAGTGAATGGATTATGTGTAGCGGCCGAATTCCTGTTGATGATTACAATCAATATCTTAAAGATTTTAAACCAGAAAAATTTGATGCCGATGAATGGGTACGAATAGCAAAAGAGGCAGGGATGAAATATATCGTAATCACAACCAAGCACCACGATGGTTTTGCGATGTATCATTCAAAAGTAAGCAAATATAACATTGTTGATGCTACACCATTTGATCGAGATCCGATTCGAGAGTTAGCAGATGCATGCAGAAAGCATAATCTCAAATTGGGGTTCTACTATTCTCAATGTATGGATTGGACACATCCTGGCGGAGGTTTTCCTGCTAATCGGATGAAGTCATTGTGGGATCAAAAACTAGTGGATCAGAATGTAAGTTTTGAAACATACGCAAGAGAAAAAGCTATCCCCCAGCTTAAAGAGCTTTTAACTGAATACGGTGATGTCGCTGTACTATGGTGGGATACACCGCGCACTATGAATAAAGAGCGTGCAGAAATGTTTTTGCCTTTAATGAAATTGCAGCCAAATATTATTACGAATAATCGATTGGGTGGCGGTTACATGGGTGATATAAAAACACCCGAGCAATACATACCAATAACTGGCGAAGCTCAGGATTGGGAAACTTGTATGACTCAAAATGGTTCATGGGGTTATAAATCATACGATCATTCATGGAAATCTACGCAGACATTGTTACGAAATCTTTGCGATATTGTAGCTAAAGGCGGGAATTATTTACTGAATGTTGGTCCAGATGATAAAGGTGTTATTCCTCAGCCTAACGTTGATTCGTTAAAAGAAATTGGTGAGTGGATGAAAGTTAATGGCGAATCAATTTATAAAACGAAGAGAGGTCCATATCTACATTTACCTTGGGGTAATTGCTCTCAGAAAAATTTAGGGAGCAATCAAACAGCATTGTATCTTTATGTATATGAGTGGCCAAAAGATGGAAACATTAAACTAGCCGGCATCAAGAACAAAATTACGAAAATCAATCTACTCGCAGATAAAAGTAATTTAGAACATAGAAGATACGGTGAGGATATTGTAATTTTAGGTCCAATTGAGAAGCCAGATAAATTGGTTACAGTTATTGAGGTAGTTATTGATGGGGTGCCTGACATAAACCTAAAGTTACCAAAACTAAAATCAATAGCTAATCTAAAAGTTAGTGTTAAAGACGCTTTATTATTGAAGAAAGATAGAAGCCTTGAACCTTTGGCCATAATTGAAAAGGAAGGCACAAGCTGGACAAGTGGATGGAGGTCATGGCAGTCGCGACCTTATTGGTATATCGAAGCGACTGAGCAAGGTATCTTTGATATATTTTTGACGATGAAAAGCTCTACCGAAAAAGGTTCGTTCGAAGTACATGCATTTGGAAAGAAAGTAGGCATGGTCAACAACTTCGATACGCAAGGTCGAGCAGTGGATGTTTATGTAGGCCGTGTAAAGGTTAATCAGCCTGGGCACTATGAGATTTCAGTTAAGCCAATTCGAAAAGACTGGGACCCTGTTAATATAAGTCACATAACAATCCGAAATAAATAGCCAACAAAAATCCTGCTTTAAGCAGGCTTTTATTTGTTAACTAATATTGCTATTTTGAGTATTCTTTTCACGCATTCCATCACGCCATGATTCGGAATCGTTATGTTTTGGCTGATTGAGTACATTCAAGCCGTCATACTTCAGTGTCGAGTATTTTTTATACCATTCCTCAATTTTATCAGTCAATCTCGCAACTATTCGAGAGTACTCATGATTGTCATATTGGTTGATTCTTTCGTTTGGATCAATCTTCAGATCAAATAGTTCATTCGGAACATGATTGTATCTAAGTATAAGCTTGTATCGATCAGTTTGAATAAAACGTAAATCACCGTATTCACCAAATCTTCCCACTTCTCTTGGTTGATCAAATGTTTTTGCGTAAGAAATACCTGGATAATCGATATTTTTAGGCTTTTCTACATTCGCGTATTCCATAATTGTGTTGAATGTATCATAGTGATCGACAGCTCTATCACAAACATGATTTTTAGGAAGTTCAGGATGCTGAATGAACAAAGGTACTTTTATAGATGTTTCATAAACATTTAGCGGCCGGGTTGAGTTGCCTTTACCCCAGAAACCATGATGCCCAAGTGTGCAGCCATGATCAGATGTATAGATAATAATTGTATTTTCTAATTGATTAGTCTTTTCAAGATAATCAATAACTCTACCCACATGATGGTCAATCTCACTCACCGCAGCATAATAGCCACGCCTATGAGCATTGATTTGTTCAGTATCAGATTCGTCGTAAGGGAATCCTTCATTCTTTGCCCATGGATGTTTATGGTACTTCGGCAGATCAGAGAAAACCGCATCACGATACATGTCAACATACTTTGGGTCATGATGAGACTCGTGATAAGGTGAGTGTGTACCGATATAGCCAATATTTAGGAAGAAGGGCTTATCCGATGGGCGTGATTCAAGAAAGTCTAAGGCATGATTAGTAATGATCTCTGTCTTAGAACCTGAGATTTTTAATGGTTTATTATTCAAGACATAAGTATGCTCTTCTTGATGAGCTCCTTGATTGGCGCCTGTACCAAAACACTGATCAAAACCCTTCGGAGTCTCACCAGATTGGCCAAGATGCCACTTGCCCGAAAGAATCGTATGGTAGCCTGACTCATTCAATATCATAGGTAGTGTTGTATGATCAGCCAGCCAATGGTGTTCATCAATCTCAGGCATAGTCTCGTATAGCCAATCATGTATCCCAATCTGTGATGGCGTTTGACCTGTCAGAATACATGCTCTCGCTGGTGAGGATACAGGGCAGGGAGTATTAACATCAGTGAACCGCATGCCGTTCTGAGCTAAGCGATCAAGGCTTGGAGTTTTCAACTCACGATTGCCATATGGGGAAGATGCCCATGCGCCATGGTCGTCTGTAAGGAAAAGAATAATGTTGTATGGTTGACTGTTATTTTGCATGTTAGAAACACTCGACTACGCTTGAATTACAGAATATAGAGAACTAGATTGTAGCATAAAATACATAAATAACACGAAGTGGAGCGATCCGAATAACCTATTCTTATATCTCTTATACATTTGTTTTGCTGCATGTCTGGACCACATCGACTTAGAATGTAAAGTATTGAAATGTGACTCATTGTTTGGTTACTAAATACATGTAAATTAAAAGTTTATAGACAAAGCCGTTTGATTTTTCCTGCCGAAAGTCATATTACCTATCCATTTTATATTTTCTCAGCATATCTACTATAGGCCTGCAATAAACAGATTCATCAGGCGTTTGCTATACATACGCAGATTCTAGACAACAGCTTATGCAAACTGAATGGGACGATGAGATGAATAACATCAGCAAAAAATACGCTTTCTACTATGTCGCAATTTTTATAGTTGCTTTGGGAGTTACCGCCACATTCGCATACTCCCAACAGGAAACGAAAAGCAAAGCAGATAAAAAAGATCGCAACCGTAGGGAAATGGTAAACCGTGAAGGTGATCCACGTGCTCGCTTTGGTGATATGAGAGCAAGGATGATGGATCGTTTCCGTGAAATGCTTGAGTTCGAAGAAGAAGAATGGGAACTCATTCAACCGTATATCGAAAATGTGACGCAATTGAAATCACAAATCAGTAATAGGCAAGGGCGTATGGCTGGCATGACTGGACGAGGTGGCAGAGGAATGCGTACAGCTGAAAGTTCTTCAACTAAAGCAGAAAAAACGCCTATGCAGAAGGCTTCTGAAAAGCTTCGTACTTTAATTGATAATCCGCAAGCCTCTGTAGAGTCAATGCAAAGTGCTCTTGCGAATTATCGCCAGGTTCGTGAAGCGTTGGAATCAGAATTGGCTTTAGCTCAGAAAGATCTCAAAGATCTTTTGACGATCAAACAAGAAGCGCAAATGGTGATGTTTGGCATACTGGATTGATAAGAGTTCACCTATCAATGCACTACTAAATACCACAGTTATCTCATGTTTATAAGTGTGTAGAAAATGAGCCAAATACTCGAACATTTACTAAACGATAATGTTATCGATGTGCATCAATCAAGAGATATCAAAAATAAAGCTGAGCAAGGTGTCTCATTAGATCAAGCATTAATAGATTATTTTGACAATGATACGGCTACTTTAAATGAGATTTCTACTGCTTTTCGCATACCATTTGATGACCTTAAAGATTATCAGCCAGATGCTGAACTGATATCGAACTGTCCTGCCAGTACGCTCATTACTCATCAAATCCTACCTTTACGGATAGAGAAAAGAATTCTCTATGTAGCAACGAGCAAATTTACTGATAGGCGTGGTCTCGATGAACTTCAAATGGTACTCGGCTATGCATGCAAGCCTGTATTATCGTTTGCATCAGAGATCAACCGCCTCCTGACTCACACACTCGGCGTCGGTGCTGATACTGTGCAGTCATTGATTACTGATGCTGGCAACGATGAATCAATTACTGTTATTCAAGACGATAATGATTCCGACATTGATTTATCTGATGCTGCAGGTGACGCATCAATCATTAAATTTGTCAACCAAATTCTAGCAGAAGCAATTAAAGTACGTGCAACCGATGTTCACTTTGAACCCTACGAAAAAGAATTAGTGGTTCGTTACAGAATTGATGGCGTTTTGCAGTACGCACAGATACCTGCAGAAATCAAGCGTTTTCAACCAGCGATTGTGTCCCGACTAAAAATTCTCAGCCACTTGGATATTGCAGAGAAACGTCTTCCACAAGATGGCCGTATTCGTTTGAAAATTCATGGCCGTGAAATTGATGTTCGTGTCTCCGTCATTCCTATGTTATATGGCGAAGCTGTTGTTCTCCGTATCCTTGATCGCAATACTGCACTTAGAGGTTTATCAGAACTCGGTATTGATGGCAGTGATCTGAAATTAATCGATCAGGTATTGGAGCTGCCTCACGGGATCGTTCTCGTTACTGGTCCAACAGGTTCTGGTAAAACGACTACACTTTATGCAGCATTATCCCAGATCAATAATGAAGATCGAAAAATCATCACAATTGAAGATCCAATCGAATATCAATTGCAAGGCGTAAACCAAATTCAAGTTGCCAAACGAGCCGGCCTAACCTTTGCAAAAGGTTTACGTGCTATTCTTCGTCATGACCCAGATATCGTGCTAATCGGTGAAATTCGTGACGGTGAAACTGCTCAAATTGCAGTACAAGCTTCACTCACCGGTCACATGGTTTTCTCAACACTACATACAAACGATGCGCCATCTGCTTTAACAAGACTCGTAGATATGGGTGTTGAACCATATCTTGTAGCTTCATCATTAGAAGCAATATTGGCACAACGTTTGGTTCGTGTGATCTGTCCGGATTGTAAAGAGCAGTATCTTTTGAAAGATCGTGACGCATGGTCAGAGAGACTGAAAATAGATATGCCCCGCCAACTTTATCGTGGAGCAGGCTGTCAAAAATGCCAAGGGTCAGGCTATAAAGGCCGAACAGTCATTTGTGAGTTCATGCACGTGAATGACGCTGTGCGTCGAATGATTTTAGAAAATGCTTCTGCCAGTGAACTTAGAATTATAGCTGAAAGCAGTGGCTTGAAATCACTACGCACCGATGGATTCAGACACGTTCTTAATGGACGGACAACACTTGAAGAGGTCTTGCGTGTGACAAAAGATGAACGCGATCTTATTCAGATGTCCGCTGAAGCTGTTACTAAATAGAAGGATGAAGTTTTATGACAGCTTATCAATATCAAGCAACATCAAATAGCGGAGAATCTGTCACCGGTGTCATCGACGCAGCATCAGAAGCTGATGTTGTGACAGAATTATCTGAACAAGGACTATGGGCAACCAACGTCGAAGAACAAGCAAGAGGTAGTTCTTCGCAGAACGCAAACAGCAGTCGCAATATCCGTATTTCAAAGAAAAATGTAGAGTCATTTACACGCGAACTTGCAGATCTTCTGCATGCTGGCGTTTCACTTGCAAAAGCACTCAATATCATCTGTCGTGAAACATCAAATGCATCAGCAAAAAGATTGTTTCAGAATATCTTCGATGATGTGAGTGACGGCTGTTCACTCGCGGAAGCACTTTCAAAATCCCCCAAAACATTCCCTCTTATATTTATTGCAATGATTCAAGCCGGTGAAACCGGCGGCTTTCTTGATGTTGTTCTAAATCAAATATCAGATATGCGTACACGTGAACGAGATCTCGTCTCTCGTATACAAAGTGCACTGATATATCCAGTCGTGTTAGCATTTGTCGCTAGCGGCGTCATGATTTTTCTACTGACATATTTTATTCCAAAATTTTCATTGATATTTTCGGATCTAGGTGGTGAACTACCAATACTCACTCAGATCATTGTCGGTGCTAGTACATTACTTCTAAATTACGGCATATATCTTTTCATTCTCTTTATAATATTAATTGCAATGCTGCATCGTCTTAAGAATACAGATCAAGGCAAATACACAATAGAAAAATTAATCTTGCGAATACCAGGATTTGGTACCGTTATTGCGCGTTTTGCACTTATTCGTTTTACATCACTTCTTGGCACACTACTAAAAACTGGTGTTCCATTAATTACCTCTTTAAACGTCGCCAAAGCATCAATCGGCAATCAGGTTCTAACTGATGCTGTTGATAAAGCTATTGATGATGTAAAGCAAGGTACTGCACTCTCATTTAGCTTCAAAAAGTGCGCAACACTCTTCCCTAAATCTGTTATTGAAATGATAGCTGTCGCCGAAGAGTCAGGCCGTTTAGATAAAGAATTGCTAAGAATATCACAATCTTATGAAAAAGATTTAGATATAAAACTACGAACACTGGTATCGCTCTTTGAGCCAGTCATGCTCTTTGTTTTAGCTGCAATGGTAGGCACCATTGTCATAGGCATGCTTCTGCCAGTGTTCGAGTTGCAAGATTTAATCCAGTAATGATGGAATAGATAAATGAATGATTACAAGAACAAAAATATTAAAAACCGGGCATTTTCATTGATTGAATTGCTGCTCGTACTCGTAATTTTAGCCGCCTTGACAGCAATCGTTGCACCAAAATTTACGAATAGATCCAAGCAAGCTCGAGTCACTGCTTCACAAGCGGATATTGCAAATATTGAACTTGCCATTGATAGCTTCGAAATTGACACAGGGGCATTGCCATCTTCAAACGACGGTTTAGATGCTCTCGTGAACGAGCCTTCCGGAACATTAAATTGGAACGGCCCATACTTAAAGCGCGGCGTACCAAAAGACCCTTGGGGCAATGAATATATATATGTTCAGCCTGGCAAAGAAAACGATAACGGCTACGACCTATACTCCGCTGGTCCTGACGGGCAACAAAATAGCGATGATGATATCGTAAATTGGGATACAGATGACTAAATCATCCAAAATATCATCTGCATTCACATTATTGGAGTTGATAGTAACACTGATGATAATTGCTGCTATGTTGGCAATGGCGACACCCTCTTTACGAAGCTTCAATAGAGCATCAGAGTACAAATATTTAGCTAGGCGTGTTATGAATTTTTTCGATACTGCACGCAACAAATCTATGAAAGACGGCCACGCATACTACATCGAATACGATGAACTAGAAAGTAAATTAGTTCTATTTACAACGATGAGTTTGGATAAAAGATCACCTGAACTAACAGATACATTAAAGCTTTTACAATCCAATGGGGCACCGATTGAACTTGAATTTGAGATTGATAATGAATTTGCTGATGAAAGGATCTTTTTCAATCCAGATGGTAGCAATACACCCGCATCAATACGTGTCCTCGGTCATCCCAATACAGAATTTATAATCTCTGCTGACTCATACTATCAGCCTTTCGAACTTACATACGAAGAAAGCAGTTAAAGTTAATTTTATTGTCATGCATAAACCAAAAGCACATCATGGATTCACATTAATGGAAGTACTAGCGGCTTTATTGCTAGTCGCTCTTGTACTACCAACAGCAATGGGTGGTTTGTCTCATGTCATGACACGGCTGCGAATATCAGAAAAAGCGCTCCTCGCAAACAGATTGGCCGAATCACAACTACAGTTACTGATTTTGGAGGATGAACAAACAGCCTTTACTAGCAGTGGTGATTTTACCGATGAAGGTTATCCCGAAATTCAATGGGAATCAGATATACAAGATTGGCAGGATGATATTGTGCAGGAAGTTACCTTGACTGTTACTTATTTGGATAGAAGCCAATCTAAAAATATCCAGTTATCAACACTTATTTACAATGCGAGTGATGATTGATCAGTCAGCATGAAAAAATGAAATATGCATACTTTAGAGACAAAGCTTTTACGTTGTTAGAGTTATTGTTATCTTTAGGTATTTTGTCAGTGCTAATTATATCTGTCTATACAAGTTTGAAGATTGCACATAATGCAGATCAAAAATTCCAAAACATCAGCTCAAAAAGTACATCAGTTCAAAATGCTCTTTCACTGCTTAAAAGCGATTTTATAACAGCATTACCTGCAAATGGAATATATCAAGGAACTTTTCTAGGTACAAATCAGAGTTCATATGATGCATATGATCACGATACAGTTGAGTTTTTTAACATCAAAACTTGCACCAATATAAATGCAATAGATCAATTTAATATTCATAAAATTGAGTACACAATCCTCCAAAATGATGATAATGATGACCAGTACGATTTAGTAAGAAATACATACAGCGATCATTTCTCGACAATTGAAATTGAACCAGATTCGGAAACAATTATTGAAAATATCGCAGGTTTCAATTTACGTTATTTTTTAGAATATGATTGGATGGATGACTGGGATTCAAGCTCGAATAATCAGAATGTCCCTAAAGCGATTGAAATCACATTAAGTATTCCAGATAACAAAAGTGAAGTAAAAACACAAAACTATGATTTAAGTTCCGCAGATAATCAAAATACGACAGACTACAAAATAGTTGTGTATTTACCTGCCCATGAAGCAATATCAGATGCAAACATGAGTAATCGAACGCAGAGTAGTGGGGTAGGGAATGGACAATAAACAACAAGGTAAACATACTCGAGGTAGTGTTCTGATTATCGTTCTGTGGGTCGTGCTTTCTATAGTTAGTATCTTATTAGTTTTGACAATTTCAGCAAAAAACTACAATGCTAAGGTGCGAAATATACTAGGTTCCACAGGCGCGTTCACAACCGCATCCGGATTGATTGAAGTAGCAAAAGCTTTTGTTGATGAATCCATTGATGACGAAGATTTTTATATTGCTAGTGAAACCACAGATACGTATTTTTGGTATCTCTCGCCGGATCCTAATAAACAATCTAAAGCCAATTATGATTTACAAGATTTAGCTGCAAAACTAAATATTAATACCGCAACACGTGAGTCACTTTTACTTCTGCCAAATATCACAGAGTCAATTGCTGATGCAATTATCGATTGGCGTGATGAGGATTCAGAAGTATCAGAGTATGGCGCAGAATCTGAGTATTATTCGCAATTGGATTTACCATATGACTGCAAAAATTCTAACTTTGAAACCGTTGAAGAGCTACTATTAGTTAAAGGGATGACGAAGTCGATCTTGTTCGGTGAGGATTATAATCAGAATGGTATTCTAGATTCGACTGAAAATGATCGAGATCAATTCAAGCCAGATGATGATGGAAATGGTCAGCTAGATTATGGCTTAATTCCTTACATTACCGTAATTTCAAATGAGCCTAACCAATCGGAAAATGGTGAGCAAAGAATTAATATCAATAGCTCTAACAATCAAGAATTGCGCAATCTAATTTTTGATAAAATTGAAAATGAAACTCGCGCGGCAACCATATTTAATTATGCAAATCTTAATCGTCCATATAGAAACACCTTCGAATTTTATAATAAAACACAATTAACTATTGATGAATTTGAAAAATTGGCTGACAGTTTAACTACAACTGATGATGAGACCATACACGGCCTTATCAATATTAATACCGCACCCAAGTTCATTCTTGAATTGTTACCAGATTTGGATGAATCAGATATAAATACCATCATTTTACGTAGAAGTGAACTCGCTGATACATCTGATGACCCGAGTATCACATGGTTGATCGATACGATTTCACTCGACAAACTCATTAATATTGGCAATCTGATAACCGGTAGAACAATGCAATATAAAGCAGACATCGTCGTTTTATCTAAAGATGGATATGGCTATGCGCGGCTTTCCGTAATCATCGACAAGTCGGAAGGTCCAGCAATTGTTAAACGCTGTGAAGATCTGACATCATTGGGATGGCCATTGAGTCAAAAATACCTTGATGGTTTGCGTAATGGATTATCTATTGAAGATATTCAAAGCAATGAAGAATACAAATGAAGAAGCAAAAAAATAATTTAATACAGATTAGATTTTCTTCACAGTCCGTGAATCTATTCAATCCCTCAACTGGTTTCACGTCCAGTTATACGCTCGAAGATAACGCTGTATGGAATGAGCTCGCTATAAAAAAGGCTTTGACAGATCTACTTGAAAAAAGTCAGGCTAAAAACTGTAGTGCAATATGCTTTATCCCTTGTTCATGGTGTTTTTATGAAACTCAAAACATACCTATTCGTGATAAGTATCAACTAAACAATGCGATTAAGCTACAAAGTCAAAAATTCTTGCAACACATGCAAATTGATATGACTAAAGATTGTTTTATATGTCCGAAAGATAATGGACATGTTGTTTTACTCAGTGCTATTCAGCAGAGCAGAGCCCAAGCGGTACATGATGTATTGAAGATTCAAAATATCGTAATTCAAGCGATTACTCCTACCCTGCTTTATGCTCTGAATTCTATCCAAAGCAGAGATTTTCCGTCAGATGCATTGTTGCTGTTAGATGATCATGAAACCGAAATTTTAAGAAATCCACTGTCATCAAGGCAAACTATACAGCATGTTGTACTAGATGATCTAATTGAATCTAATGATGATATTTTCAGTATCTTAGGAATTGAGAAACAAAATTTAGGTGAAGCAAATTATATAATAGATTGGATTAATTTAGACCAGAAAGGCTCACCGCACATTGAGAGTATTATTAGCCGATTAGAAGCCAGCGAACATATAACACTTCGAGAAATTACTTCGACTCATGGATTGTTAGATTCAAAATTGAATCACGAGCAATTTAGTATATGCAATTTTATCTCACCAAATCTAGATAACCTTCAAACTGCGAAGCCTGGCAATAAAAAACGTTCACTGCTTATCGTAAGCACCATTTTAATATTATTAGCTTCACTATGTATCTGGCACATCTTGCAAAAACATCAAGATATTCAAGAGATCGAGTATAAATTGAATGCTTTGCAAACTAAGAAACAAAATGCTGAAGCAGTGATTGATAAAGTCGAGCAAGCTGAGCAATGGTACAGTAAAAAGGCAGAAACACTAGATTGTCTTCTTGTACTAACCAACATTTCCAAAGCTCAGCCAAACATATGGCTATATAACTTAGAAAAAGATATTACAAATTCATTTGCAATTACTGGGGAAGCAAGATCTGAAGAGGAAGTGCTTCAATTAGTAGAAGGAATGAATCGTAATAGCAATATTGATAACGTGCGTATTGTCAATATTAACTTGAGTAATGATTCAAGACAGGTCAAAGCCAATTTCAATATACGTTTTAAATATCAGGAGAAGAACTAATGGCGATCTCTAAAAGAGAAAAACGTATATTGTATTTTGCTATTTTTGCAATCATTGCATTACTCCTGAATAGTTTGATAATTAATCCATATCTTGAGTACGTAGATTACTTGGATATGCAAAAAGTTGAGAAACAGCAAGAGCTGGTAGATATCAATAATCTCATAAAGAAACAAAAAAGATATCAAGCACAATACAACAACATGATCGATATTCATAAAGGGAAATTGAAATCTTCAGCGGAAAACGAAGCTATTACAGAAATCAAAAATTATGTCAATCAAGCAGAGTTACGTTTGGTTGGTTTAAAGCCTGAGCATACGAGAACGTTAGATGAATTTCAGGAATTTATCATTAGCATACAAGCTGAAGGGGGCATTGATACAATTACCAAATTCATATATCAAATCGAAACTAGTCAGCTGCCATTTAAGATTAATAATTTAGAATTAATTACAGAAAAGAACAGTATTGGGCAAATAAAGTTGCAAAGTAAAATCTCAATTATCTATAAAGAAAATGAACAGATATAAGCCACGAGAGTGTAATAGATATGATCACTTTAATTCTAATCGCAGCCTTACTTGGCCAAGGACAAAACAAACCGGATTTGTCCAAAGAGATCACTATACGTAAGTATCAGACGGTCATTGACAATAATGTTTTTGTGCCTAAGGAATATCGAAAACCAATTGTACTGGTAGGATCCACCAGGAAAACTAGTCCGGCTGTAGATGTAAGTGCATCGCCATACTTATTGGTTATTGGTATAGCTTTGGATACTCAGCAATCACAAATGATGATAAAGAATATTAAGAACAATGAAGTACAGCGTATAAAAATAGGTGAATCAGTAAATGGTGCACTTCTTGAGTCATTGAATATCAACAGTGCAACACTTCGGTATAAAGAGCAGCAAAGAATCGTTGGCATTGGTCAAACGATTAACTTTGATGAAACATTTTTAACTGAAGGTGTTCAGCAAATATATAAGCCAAAAGCGGTCGAACAGACTAATCAAAATAATACACAAAACGATATA
This sequence comes from Planctomycetota bacterium, assembly GCA_016350165.1. GTDB lineage: Bacteria > Planctomycetota > Phycisphaerae > Phycisphaerales > Phycisphaeraceae > Poriferisphaera. The sequence continues at coordinate 4,460,785 of CP066225.1, forward strand.
AAACAATCACTCTTAGAGCGATTGAAACAACGTCGTCAGCAACAGGTAAAGTAGAAATGGTTATGTACTCAGCTATCCGACAATATTTAGAAAAAACGTATTTGGTCATTGCATGTGCTTTGGTTTTGTGTTGTTGCAGTACATCAATTCTAGCTAATATCAACGATACCAATCTCGCAAATTCTAAAGAAGTAATCGTAGAGACAAATAATGAGGTTGAAGTGCTCATAAATTTTGAGCAAATGCCGATTGCGACAGTATTGGATTATCTATCTGAGAAGGCAGGGTACATCATTGTGAAAGAGGCGGATGTGACAGGCAATATCTCCATTGTCTCAAAGCAACCGATTTCAAAATCGGAGCTCATTCCGCTTTTAAACACAGTGTTGAAGCAACATAATCTTGCTGCAATTCTCAATGATCGGATTTTGACGATTGTCTCGCTCAGTGATGCTAAAACACATAATATTCCAGTCAACTACGGTTCAGATCCGGATGAAATCTCATCGGCTGGGCACATTATCACACAAGTGATACCAATCAGTAATATTGAAGCTGAGAAGTTAATTGAAGATATTTCGCCTTTGATACAGGAGTATGCACAGATTACTGCGAATGAAAACAGTAATTCAATCATACTTACGGATTCTTCTGATAATGTGAAGCGCATTGCACAGATCATTCAAGCGTTAGATAGACATGTTTCCAGTATTGTAGATGTGCGCGTGTTCCCACTTGATTATGCGGATGCTGATTCAACAGCGAAGCTGATTAATGAGATATTTGAAGAAGATCAAAAATCATCACAGCAACAAAGCAATCCCTTCTCGAGATTTATGATGGCACGAGGACGTGGTGGTCCTAGCGGTGATTCGCGTCAGGGTAGCCAGAGTACAGGGTCGACACCTTCTCGAGCTGTTAAAGCTGCTTCTGATGATCGTACAAATACTGTTGTTGTAAGTGGGCCAACTGAATCGCTAGAAACAATCGCGATGCTGATTGAAGATTTAGATGCAAATCCCGCTGCGACACAATCTGTATTTATCTATGAACTGAAAAATGCAGATGCTGAGACGTTGGAAGAGTCATTGAATAAACTGTTTGCAGATGTTGAAACGTCTGCGGTGAGAACTTCAGCGAATCAACGTACAAATGGACGTCGTACACAGCCGCAAGCACGTACAACAAGCTCATCTAGTAGCTCGAATAGTAGTTCAGATTTGGCTGGTGAGGTAACAATTGTTGCGAATATTGAAAGTAATTCTCTGATGGTTCTAACATCGAGCAATAACTTTGAGCGTGTGAAAGCAATTATTGAAGAGCTTGATAAACCGGTGCAGCAGGTATTGATTAAGGTACTAATTGCTGAGGTGACGCATGATGATGCGTTGAACTTGGGCATGGAATTCTCATCATTCAATCTGCGAGGTGAAAATGGTTGGAATGTGGGTACTGATTTCGGTTTAGCTGAAATGACGGATGGATTGTCGTTCTCGTTGTTGGAATCCAATCTTGATGTGACGATTAATGCTTTGGAGGAGGATGGGAAGTTAGATGTGCTGTCGCGGCCTTACATTTTGACTTCGGATAACCAGACAGCACAGATTACGGTTGGTGAAGAGATTCCATTTATCCGTGATTCCAGAATAACGGATACAGGTCAGACGATTAATACTGTTACTTATGAAGATGTGGGTATTATTCTGGAAGTGACGCCGCAGGTGAATCCTGATGGATTGGTTGTGATGCAGGTTTTACCAGAAATTTCAGTGCAATCAGAAGATTCAATTGAAATTACGGATGGTGTGAACGCACCGAAGATTTCAAAGCGATCAGCGGAAACCCGTGTTGCGATTCATGATGGCCAAACGATCGTGATTGGTGGTCTGGTACAGGATCGTGTGACGGAACGTATTTCAAAGGTGCCGCTGTTGGGTGATATTCCGCTGGTCGGTGAGCTGTTTAAGGCACGTAAGAATGAGAAGGTGAAGACTGAGCTGTTGATCTTCTTGACGCCTCATGTCGCAAGTGAGCCACGTGAATTGGATGAGATCAATGAGATTGAACTCAAGGGGTTCCAGTTGCCTTCACGGGCATCTAATCCTGAGATTTATGATGAGCATTTCAGCAACATGAATATTGATCCATGAGTAAACTGATGAATGCATAGTGGAGATGAGAGATGCTTGAGAGAGCATCTCTTTTTTATGTGAAAGTGCGCACGAATTTTTTGATTTGCTTGATTTTAATATGTGTGATTAGAGGTTTAAAAATTAGTAATTGGAATGAAGAATTGCTGAAAGTCGTTGGAATCGTTTGGATTTGAATGAAAAGTGAATGGTTTTGGATAGAAACGAGGTGTTTGTTTCGGTTTTGTGCGCGCGAAATGTTTAATTTGATGATTTACCCTATATCAAAAATGCACGAAAACTGTTGGAAAATGAAAGGAATGGTTAGTTTTGCTTAGAGTTTGGTCAGAAAACGATAAGAAATGAGCAGTGATTTTAGGTCGAAATCGGATTTTTGTGCGCATGAAAAAAGTTTTGTTACATGTACTGATGTGTCTTGATGGTTGTGTGCTCGAAGATTGTTCTGTTGGTCAGATGTATGTGAGGATGTTTTTAGTGATGAAGGAAAAATTGAGTATTTGAGGGTTTGTGTGGTGTGTTGTGTAGATTTTTTATGTTTTTTGAAAGAATTTATGTGGCTGAAAATGATGGTGTAGGGGTTCATATTGACATGCTGATTTGTGAGATATAAGTGAGATGGCTGTATTTTTGCGAGAGGTGGGGTGCATTAATGTGTTAGGTTTAGAATCAAATGTCGCAAATAATATATTGATATTGTAGCTTACGTAACTTTGTACACAGTTTGTTTTATTAATAGAGTGCTTTGGGGTTGAGCATGTAAAAAGAACTCGTTTTCGTTGACCCTACAGAACATAGGGAATACGATCGGTGAGAGGGGATGATGAAATAAATCAGAAACGAATGATTTGTTTCGCTGGTTGAGGTCGACGACTCAAGCTTGTTGCTAAGAGAAAAGAGAGTAGCGAGCACAGGCCAAAAGGTATGCATGGAAAAGACTGAAAAGTTGAACGCATACTGATGAACAACGTCATTGAAAATTAAGATAACCGTGAGCGTGTTAGAAAGCCTAGTGAATTCGCCGTGAGGAAGTGGTAATTCTTATTGGGATAACGCGAATTAGGATGAACAGCTCATGTCGTTAGATACAGGCAGTACAACTGAGGTGCGCATTCAGCGCAGCTTGGAAAACAGCTTAGGCCCGATTTTGGGACAAGCACTGCAAGAAAAAAATGTGGTTGAAATCTACCGCAGTTCCAACGGATCAATCTGGATCGAAAGATTGGGTTGCAATCCAGAATGTGTTGGCAACATGGCGGATCAGGATGCAGCGAGTGTGGTTTCACTGGTAGCGTCTGTGATGGGAAGAGGCGTACATGCTGATTCTCCTTCGATTTCAGGAACACTGCCTGGTTCGGGTGACCGATTCCAAGGATTGATGCCTCCGGTTACTTCATCTCCAGTATTTGTAATCCGTAAAAGAGCGCATGTTGTATTTACACTTGACGATTATGTCGAGAGTGGCACGTTGGATGAGGTATGGGGCGCGTATCTCAAGAGTGCAGTGCGTGAGAGAAAGAACATTTTGGTTGTTGGTGGTACGGGTTCGGGTAAAACGACTTTAGTAAATGCACTTCTAAGAGAGCTGGCGAATGACTCTTGCCGTGTGGTTTTGTTGGAAGACACGCGTGAGCTTCAATGCCCGGCTGAGGATACAGAATCATTACTTACGAAGGAAAGTGAGCCACGCGTTTCGATGCAACAGTTGGTGCGTATTACATTGCGCATGCGACCTGATCGAATCGTGATGGGTGAAGTGCGCGGTCCTGAGGCGCTTGATTTATTAAAAGCGTTTAATACAGGGCATCCAGGTGGTATATCAACACTGCATGCGAACTCTGCGACAGATGCTATTCATCGAATAGAGGATTTAGTGGGTGAAGCATTAGCAGGCGAGGGCGGTGTTGGTCAGGTGCCAAAACGAGCTATTGGATCGGCGATTGATTTGGTTGCGTTTATTGAACGTGATCGATCCTCGCCATCAGGAAGGCGGGTTAAGGAACTCGTCGAGGTGTGCGGTTGGACAGAGCAAGACGGTTATGACTTGCAGTCCTGCGTGACCGAAGAAATGTTTAACCAAGAAATGTGTGAGGTGCAATATGAGCCCCAGACTTAAAAAGATTTTGTGTGTGTTGGGTGTGTTTGGCTTTATGTTTGTGATTTGTCAGCCTGCTTTGGCTGGTAACAGCACGGGTATGCCATGGGAAGACAATATGGAAACGATCCAGAACTTCTTTACTGGGCCGTTTGCTAAGGTTGCAGGTGTGATCGCGATAGTTGTGTTGGGCGTTTCTTTTGCTATGGCAGAAGGAAGTGGCGGCACGCGTCGTTTAATTGGTGTATTTTTTGGTCTTGCAATTGCATTTTCAGCAGTTAGCTGGGGCTTGGATTTCTTAGGATTCAAGGATTCAGGTTTGGCTGATGTTGATCAGGATCAGAAGACGGAATTGAATGCACAAGTCGATCAGCAAGGTGATCAGACTAAGGATCAAGTGAAGGAACAGCCTAAGCTTGAAGTTAGTAAAGAAAAGCCTGCATATATGGATCGTGTACTGCATCGATCAAACAGCGTTAAGAAATGAGTTTGGTCATGGAAAATGATGTACCTGAAAAATATTACGCACCCGTTCATCAATCGTTGATACAGCCGGTGATGATTGCTGGCGTTCCCAGACAGTTTGCGTTCATAAACTGGACGACGGCGTTGGCAGTTTCATTTGGAATGCACATGCCTTGGATTGGCTTACCGCTTGGATTGGTATTGCACATTGTCGTTGCACGTATCACGAAGAACGATGTTGATTGGATGAATATATTGATGCGATATTTGCGTCAGCCAACACGTTTGGAAACGTGAATAAAGAAGCGGAGCAGATAATGTTTGACCTGCGTCCATATCAGAAAAAGCAGAAGATTCTAGCAGATTGGATTCCGTGGGGTGTGATGCTAGATGAGCAAACGATCGTGAATAAAGATGGCAGTTATATGACGGTCATCGAGTTCAAGGGGCCGGATGGCGGAAGTGAGACAGCGAGTATGCTGACAAATTTCCGTGAACAATTCAACAATATATTCCAGCGGTTTGGTGATCGTTGGTGTGTGCAAGTTGAAGCGAATCGTCATGCATATAAGCCTGAGATACATCCGATGCCAAAGGATGCGCCAAGAGCGGCGAAGTATATTGAAGAAGATCGGCTTGGTATGTTTGGTAATGGTCAATACTTTATCACGAGTTGCTATTTGATATTGACGTATTTGCCGCCTGAGGATAGCCATCGTAAGGTTGCAGATCTATTCATTGAATACCCTGAAGGGCAGGAAAGGCCGAATCCACAGTATCCACCTTTTGCGACATATCAGAAGGTGATCGGTGAGACGGTGAGCTTGCTTGGTGGGGTTGTCAAAGAAGTAAATGTACTGAAAAATGAGGACCTATTGTCTTTCTTGCACAGTACTGTTAGTTCTAGAACGCATCGTGTTGCTGTTCCGGATTGTCCGATTGACATCGCTGAGAAGATGACGGATTCACCTTTGGATATTGGGTTGGGATTGCGTTTAGGTGGTCATCATGTTTCGATGATTGGCGTGCGTAATTGGGTGAATGTGACCGAACCTAATATGTTAGATTCGTTGTTTATGTTGCCTTTTGAGTTTCGATGGTGCATTCGATTTTTGCCGATGTCGAGACAGATGGCTCATAGTCATGTTACGAAGCTGAAACGCCATTGGTTCAGTAAGCGTAAGAATTTGTTTACGCTAATGAAGGAAATGGCGTCTAAGGAAGAGAGTCAGTTAGAAGATCCAGATGCAAGAGTTAAGGCGGATGATGCTGACCATGCATTGGCAATGATTGGTAGTGATGATGCGAGCTTTGGTTATACGACAATGTCATTCTGTGTGTGGGATGTGACGAGCGAAGCTGCGGAATCTAAGGCTAATGTATTGCGGGAGGCGACTGATCGAAGTGGTTGGATTACACAGATTGAATCAACGAATGCGTTTGAAGCATGGTTGGGTACGATACCAGGTCATGCTTATGCGAATGTGCGTCGTCCGATTACTAGTTCGCATAATTTCTGTGATGTTTCGCCGTTGATGCATCAGTGTGCTGGTGAGAGATGGTGTGACCACTTGAATGCGCCTGCTCTGATGCAGTGTGCAACAGGTGCGTCTACTACACCTTATTGGTTGAATATCTTTCCTTGTGGAACTGATGTTGGACATACGATGATTGCTGGGCCTACAGGTGCAGGTAAATCAACATTGCTTAATTTGATGGCTGCTCAGTGGATGCGTTATGAAGGTGCGCAGGTTTACATCTTTGATAAAGGTGGATCGGCACGTGTGATGACGTATGCAATGAATGGACAGTTTTACGACTTAGGTGAAAAAGAATCGGCGCTGCAGTTACAGCCATTGCGTGAGCTTGATTCGAAGTTGGATCGTACGCGTGCGTTTCAATGGGTGATTGATGTGCTTACACGTGAAAATGTTCCACTGAGTGTGTCGGATAAAGAGCATATATTGGAGAAAATTGATCAGCTTTCATCACGGCCACAGGATGAGCGAACGATAAGTTTGTTGATTGCATATCTTCAGTTCCCACATCTTAAACAAGGGCTATATAACTACTCATCTGAGGGTGCTTATGGTCATTTGTTTGATGGCGATTGTGATCCTTTGGGTAGTAATCGTTGGCAGGCATTTGAGCTTGAAGGTGTGTATCGAATGGGTTTGGCTTTGCCTGGTGTGCTGTCTTATTTATTTAATCGATTGGAAGATCGGTTTGCGTCGGCGCGTGACGTTGATGCTGGTGTTGATAAGAATGGTTCGCCAATTACAAAGCCAACGTTATTGATACTAGATGAAGCGTGGTTGTTTATTGATAACGATATGTTTAGAGGGCAGATTCGTGATTGGCTGAAGACGTTGCGTAAAAGAAATGTTGCGGTGGTTTTTGCGACACAATCACTTGCTGATATTGAAGCGTCGCCGATTGCTGCGACTATTTTGGAAAGTTGCCAAACACGTATTTTGCTGCCGAATCCAACGGCGGCTGAAAAGCATATGCGACGTTTGTATGAAGAATTGCTTGGCTTGAATGTTGAAGAGATGGATAAATTGAGCGTTGCTGTTGCTAAGCATAATTATTATGTGATTTCAGATGTTGGCCGCAGAATGGTGAGTTTGTCGCTTTCAAAGAAACAACTGGAATTTGTGGGTGCATCACAACCAGCCAGGCAGCGAATGGCTGAAGATATTTTTGGTGATCATCCTGATGATTTTTTTGAGTATTACCTGGAGGCAGTCAAGCGAGAGCGTGCTCTTGAAGTGGCTGAGGAAGAAGCAAAAAACTCAATGTTTAAGAAAGGAGCATAATGATGTGGCAAAGATCAAGTGTGTTAAAAGTTGCTGCGATTGCTCTGGCAGTATCGGTAACAAATGGAACAACAGTGAAAGTTTATGGTCAGATGATTTCGCCGATCATACATGACCCGACGAATGGTATTCAGTTGATTGAGTCTGTGCGAGAGTCTGTGCAAAAAGCTGTCAAGATGGTTCAGCAGATTGACCAGTTGACAAGGCAGTTAAAGAGTTTGGCGCATTTGAGAATGCCCGGGGTTGGGGAAGGTTTTGGTGATGTGAATTCTGCTTTGAACAAAGTGAAATCACAGGCTGGAGATCTGGGTAAGTATCCAACTGAATTTAGCGGCGCGCTAACAAATGCTCAAATGGTTGAGATGGATCAACTAGCGTCGAAAGCGGTGCGTGATTTTGCTGAGAAAGTAAAAGATGCAGCAGGTCAAATCGAACAAGATAGACAAGCTGTATCTGATCGAATTCAAGACATAATCAGTGCAAGCAATGCTGCGGATGGCGAAAAATCGGGATTGCAAGCACATAATCATCTTCTGTCAGTTTTAGCTGTTGAACAAAGTAAGTTAGGAGCGATTCGATCATTGCGATCACGATTGGCAGAAGAAATACGCGCTAGGGAACAGTCACGGCAGGCGTTGATTCAGAAGTATAACGAGCAGGCTGTTGAATCAACGAAGGCTTTGAGTGGAGAGTGATTTAGGTAAGTGTCAGAAGTGAGATGTTGAACAGAAAGGCTTAGTCATGAAAAAGCAAATTGCAAATATGGTCATTATTGGTGTGACATCGTTTGGGGCTTTGATGTTTGTGCCACGGGTTCAAGCTCAGTCACCTGTGATTGATCCGATTAACCTGACTCAAAATATTGTTTTAGTTACGCAAAAAATAGAAGAGTTAGTGAAGATTGGTCAACAAATCAAAATGTATGAGGAACAGATTAAGAGCTGGTCATTTTCTGATGTGTTCAATACTTTGAAGAGAATGGGATCATTAGGTGATCAGATTGATTTTAATTCTGAGCGTCTAGATGGGGTATTAGATGCTTTGCCTGATGAATGGAAAAGTGTTGATTTGGAAGAACTGAAAAAATTCAGAGAAGATCGCTTGGAAGCAAATCGCGAACGTACGAAAGAATTGCTTAAGACGCAAGAAATTGTCGCGGACAATGCTTCGAAGGTTAAAGGACAGATTGAAGGGTATGTCGGTAAATCGAATGGTGCGTCAGGTGCTTTGTCCGCGATTCAAGCAGGTAATGAGATGTTAGCTACAACGATATCACAGATACAGGATATGCAGGCGCTTGAGATTGCTAATCTACAAATGGAGATTGAGAAGACAGCTGAGAAGCAATCTAAAGAAGCATGGGATCAAGCATATGGGAAAGTTAATGCTGAGTCTCAAGACATGCTTACAGGTGAAAAGTAGCTGAAGTGCGTATGAAAATTTGAAATTGAAATATATAGGTTACATGCCTGGGAAGATAAGAAAGGGTGAACCATGTTGTATCTACTCGCCCAAAATTCAGATATTGGTAGTCTCATTACTGACTTTTACAATGCAATTGAGAAAGCTATCAATAACGGCTCAGAATCATTGTTAGGTGATGTAACCTATGTATTCAATTTCCTTCTTGTTTTGACAATTGTTTGGACCGGGATTATGTGGGCGATTAGTGAGAGTCCTATTGCACCGTCGATAATCAGAAGGCTTGCATTTATTAGTATTTTGGTTTTCTTCATGAATAATTGGGTTGATTGCGTTGAGGCGGTGCGTGGGACGTTTGAATCATTTGGATTACGTGTTGATAGTGATAATTCAAATTTGGTCGCACAATTGTTTAACGAGCCGGGGAAGATCATGGGGTATGGTGCAAAGGCGGCACAGCCGATCTTAGAGCACATTAATATGGTTGGGTTCTCACAAACACATACTCAGCTGATGCTAGCATTTACATATTTTGTGATGCTTGGATTCTGGGCTGCGTTATGTTTTATGGTGCTATTGAATTTGGTGATATTTAAGATCGGTGGGGTGATTGCGTACGTACTTTTGCCGTTCGCGATGTTTGATAAGACAGCATTTTTAGCGGAAAGACCAATTTCATGGGTATTTTCAGCTGGTACACGGATCATGGCATATGCGATGACGCTTGGGATTTCGATTTCATACATGCAAAATAATGTCAGCGAACTGGACCCGAATACGATGCAGATTGGTCAGGCGATTGAATTGCTGATTATCTCTGCACTATTAGGCGTGTTTGTTATTTTTTGCGGTAAGATTGCGTCGCATATTGGTGGTGGTATTGCATCACTAGGATTGCATGATGCGTCATCGTCAAAGGTTTCTGGGCAAACAAAAGAAATACACACAAAAACAGTCGTAAACCATGCTGGTTCAACGACGACTGCTCAAACCAGAGCTTTGCTGGAGAATACTGCAGATGATGTGAAAACACATATCAGTAAACAAAGAGCAGCCAATAATCGCTACGAACGTCAGCGTGAGATGGCAGCAGCGGCACGCTATCGGCATGTTTAAAAGCTTTGTAATACCTGAATTTCTAATCAGTATCTAAGAACGAGGAATATCATGGATAAGACAACCCAGAGCTACGGCACGAATGATGCACCAGCAGATCTTGATACTCCGTTTGCAAAAGCGAAGGCAGCTTGGGATCAAAGGCTTGGATTAGCTTTATCAAATAATCGTTTGCTGAGATGGGTCGCTTTATGCTCTGTTTCACTGTGTGGTCTGTTAGTTATTGGTTTGATCTATGTCAGCAGTTACAAGCAGGTTGAAATGTTTGTTGTTGAGGTAGATGCAGATCGGGCACAGGCTATTGGTGTTGAATTGTCAGGAAGAAGTTATACGCCTGACAGTTCAGCGACAGGATACTTTGTTGCTGAGGCTGTGAAGTTAGCCCGTTCACGTCCTACAGACAAGGTTGTGTTGGCAGAGAATTGGAAGCGGCTGTATAAGTTTATTCGAGGCGATGCGAAGCCAAGGATGAATGATTACGCCAGACAGGCAAATGGAATTAGAGAAAAGGATACTGCGAGACAGGTTGAAGTTGAATCAGTTTTGCAGCGAAGTGATGATACTTATCAGGTTCGATGGAAAGAAAAGACTTATAAATCAGGCAAACTTGCAGGCCAAGATAATTGGACAGGGCTATTTACCGTCGTACATAAACCACCAAAAGATAAGAAGGCAATTCTGGATAATCCAGTTGGTCTTTATATCACTAATTTTGAGTGGGGTCGTGACTTTGCGACACCAGTCGCAACTCTTCAAAACAACAAAAACGTAAGGGGTTAATCATGCGTCATCGTATTACCCTCCCGACATTAGTCGTTATATCGACTCTCATATTAATCTCAGGATGTAAAACTGAGAATGTACAAGCGAAGAAGGAATTAACACGTCAGAGCAGGCCAGATTTAGAAAGGGTTATCGAACTAGAAGTAGCAAGACGTGTTACAGATAAAAATTCAACCAGAGAGGCAATGCCAGAAATCACATTGCCTGCACCGCAATTGGTTCCGTTACCTGAAACGCTCGCGAAAGCAGGTATGAGCCAAGGGCCATCGGGCACTGGATTGAATGACATGCTACAGGATTTGGGTGTTGCTAATAAGGAAGCAACACGTAGTCCGGCTCCAGATGGTTTTGTCAATGCAATTCAGTACTACGATTACGCGCCAGGTGTGCGCTATAACGTCGTTGGCGCAGTTGGATATGTGACTGCAATTGAATTAGAGCGTGGTGAAGAAATTGTGTCGTGGAGTGCAGGTAATACACAAGACTTTACGACTGAAACGACAACATCCGGTGCTGGTGAATCTATGAAGCAATTGCTTTTGGTGAAACCAACTAAGCCACATACTACGACAAATTTCGTCGTTACAACGACACGTCGAGTGTATTTTATCGATATGTATGCAAACAGTTCACCTAATTATCAATCGGCGATTGCATGGAATTATCCCCTCGCGCGATTGGTGCAGAAAATGAAGCGATCTGAAGGACGAGGTTATGAAAACAGTAGTGTAGTATCGAATAAATTTGATTTAGACAGATTGAATTTCGATTACAAACTTTACTACCAAGAAAAAGGTAAGGATGGTAAGAAGAAAGATGCAGCAGCTCCATACTGGGCGCCGCTAAGAGTGTTTGATGATGGTGAAAAGACATTTATTCAATTCCCAACATCAGCACGTTATATGGAATTACCTCCATTGTTTGTATTGCCTACGCCAGATAGTGAAGAAGCACAGGTCGTTAATTATCGCAAAGAAGGCAATTACTATGTCGTAGATAGATTGTTGGGTGTTGCGGAATTGCGTCTTGGTGAAGCTCCTCAGACTATCGTGAAGATTATTCGTGAACAGCAGATTCACTCATGAATGAGGAGTAAATCATGGAACGTGGACCGAATGTAAATGATATAACAAAATCAGCTGGTGAGATTACGAGAATACGTCGTAATGTCGTGATTCTTGCAGTAAGTTTTGTGATTGCAATCGTGGTGTTCACTTTGTTCTATGCGGTTCAGCCACGTGAAGAATCAGCTCCTTTACATGAAGAGATCGTAATAGATCAAAGTGATAAGTCAGCTAGTAGCGGATTGCCTCAAAGTATGTTTGATGTTTCGTATGATGATCAGCGGCCTCAAGCGAGTAATGGAAGTGGTGAAATCATGGACATGCCGTTTGATGGTGAGTTGTCGCCAGAGCAATTGAAAGAGTATCAAAAAGCTCTGGCTGCGCTGCATAAACAACGAGAGGAAACAACGCAACAACTTACAGCGATGAGGCAATTGCAGGAACAACTTCAAAGCCAACAGTTGGAAGAAGCGCGTAATGCGATTCAAAGTCCAATCTCATACATGAATTATGCGGAAAGGAAGAATAAGAAAGATAAAGAACGTGATGAGGATATTGCAGAGGAAAGGTCGCCATATGCTGACATTGGTAAGATGGTTTCAGACGCTACGAATGCGATGATGTCTGCAACGAATGCTGCTAATGGTATCGGTAATTCGTCGAACCAAGAAACTGCAAAAGAATCATTTTTACGTCGTGGTACAGTAGATACTGAAACATATCAGGTTACACATGTTACACCACAATTGTCTAAGTACGATTTGTCGGCAGGAACGTTTATTCCAGGTGCAATGATCACAGGAATAAATACTGACTTGCCTGGCGTGATTGTCGGTAAGATTACTCAGAACGTCTACGATTCAGCGACAGGTAAATATCTTTTGATTCCACAAGGTACGAATGTTGTCGGTGAATATCAGAGTTTGATTGCGAATGGACAGAGCAGAGCTTTGATTGTTTGGCATACATTAACGATGCCGAATGGCACATCGGTACCGCTTGGTGGTGCTCCAGGTACAGATGCCGGTGGTTATGCTGGTTTGTCTGACTACACCGACTTCCATGTCGATAGTATGTTGGCTACAACGGCGATTACTACAGGTTTAGGTTTCATGGCAAATAGTGTATCCAGTAGTAGTGACGATGATGTCAGTATTCTTGGTGATACTTTAGCTCAAGGAACTTTACAGCTTGGTCAAAGTTTGATTGATCGTGCACTTGCGCATCAGCCAACGATAACGATTCGGCCTGGATGGACATTCAATATCGTGTTACGTAAAAACGTATCACTTGCTCCTTACCGAGGTTAAGCATAGTCACGAAATTGCTGGCTTAGCGGCCAGCAATTTTCATTCATGGGTGGAGATAAGAATGAGTGTTATTGTAAGCAATTCAAAAAGTGGGTTGGGCAGGTTTGGGAATGCAATACGATTTAGTATATGCAGTCTACTTACATTTTTTTGCCTTCTATTTATTTTCTGGTTGCTGGTTTCATATTGGGGGATTAGCTATACATATACAGGTAGCTTGCCTAGTGGTATTTATGTAAGATCGGAAGGTGGTATCACACGTGGAGCGTTGGTTAGTTTTGATCCAAATAAAGATGATAAGTTAAAAGCTTTTCTTGATGAATTTGCGATAAGAGGGTCAAAGTATATATGGATGAAGAAGGTTGTGGGTATGCCTGGAGATAGGATTGATATCTCAAGTGATCATGTGATTCAAGTTAATGGGCAAAAACTATGTAATGCTAAGGTATTTCGGATTAAACCTAAACGGGATGTTGGTGAATTTCATTTAGTACAATATCCATTTACTGTGCCAAGTGATGAGTACTATGTACTTGGAACAAATCAATATTCATTAGATTCACGATATTTTGGTACGGTTTCGAAGAGAATGATTTTAGAAGTTAATGAGCCACTTCTTACCTGGTGATTTGATTGCGATCAATTTTTTATATGATATCTGTCATATAGCTTAGCTTTAGTTTCTTGTCATGATACATGTATGATTTTTTGATGAGCTTGTGATATGAACATGTGATTCGTATGTGTGCATATTTTTAATGAGAAGATATAATGATTTTAGATTAGTCTATTTGCTGCTTAGTGCGTTTATTTTTTTAGTTAATATGCATCTATGGTTCTACTTCAATTACCAGTTTACATTTTACTTAGGCATTGGTTTGAGATTGCGATCTCAATAAGCTGTATGGCAAACCATAATTGATATATGTGTAAAATGATGTCAATATTTTAATTGAGCATTGACACTTTATTTTTATACTAAGTTTAGATTCATCTTAAATGTATGTTCATTTAATTTCCGCCAATAAATGGACATCAGAAAATACTTACTATATAGCTTTTAGCTTTTTGGATTATGGAGTTTGGGAAAGACTGAACACGTCTTAATGCTTTTTTACATTTTATAGGAGTCCCTCACAATGATTCGATTCTCCTCCTGTAGCCGCAAAAAACGCGGCTTGACCCGCCAGTTATATTCTTTATTTGTCACGAGTTTGATTGCATGTCTGTTGACATCAGTTGCCTCAGCAGAACCTGAGTATATCTATGGCATCCATGATCCGGGTGGTGAGCACTTGATGGGTGCGAACAAGGGATGGATTGTTTGGACAGAAGCAATTGGTACGAGTGGAAACGGTGGTAAGAACTATACATCTTGGCAGAATGCTGGCTATGGCGTTATTGTTCGTTTGAACAATGGCTATGGTAGTGGTGGTACTTTACCGGTTGAATCGCAGTACGATGCGTTTGCTGCGAGAAGTGCAAATTTTGTTCAGAATTCATCGGGTGTTGATTACTGGATTATTGCGAATGAGACGAATTTGGCGCGTGAGTGGCCGGGCAATAATCATGGTGATCCAAACACCGGTGAGCCGATTACAGCAACACGGTATGTGAAAGCGTATAAGAAATGTTATACGGCAATAAAGAATGTTGCTCCTAATGCAAAGCTGTGTCCATCACCGGTTGGTACATGGGCGCCGCCATATCCAGCTGTCGGTATTGATGGCTTTGTCGACTATTGGGTGAATACGCTGAATGGTATTGGCGCAGATAAAATCGATGGGCTGATTTTACATGCGTATACACATGGCGCGGATCCAGCTTTAGTTACTAGCGAGCAGAAGATGGGGCCTCCGTATCAGGATATTTATTATCACTTCCGTGTGTATAAGAATTTGATGTGGGCAATTCCAAATAACATGAAGGATAAGCCTTGTCTGATTACTGAGTGTGATCAGAATACGGAAAGTGCTGATAATGCAAGTCCGAAACATGCATGGTTGAATCAGAAAAATGGCTGGATGAAGGCGGTTTATGCTGAAATTGATGATTGGAATCAAAATAATGATCAGCCAATCCGTTGCGTAGCAATGTTCCGTTGGCCTACAGCTCCAGAAGGCGCTTATACATTTGGGTTCTCTGATTTGTACAATGTGCAAGCTGATTTTCAAGATGCGGTTGTATATGGATATAAGTGGACGACGGGGAATACAAATCCGCCATCTACAGATATTCCAGATGGTGATAATTTGGCAGTAGATGCAGCTTATTATATTGAGTCAGGTCGTAATGATACTGATCAGTATGGTCAATCAGCCCTTGATGGTAATGTGAATACGAAGTGGTGCGCCAATACATCACAGACCAATGGTATAGCAACTTTGGCGGTTGATCTTGGTAACCAAGCTACTGTTAATGGTTTTGTTGTACGCCATGCTGAAACCGGTGGTGAGGGTGCGCATACGAATACGAAAGTATTTCGTGTTGAGTCCGCGCCGTCAATGCATGGCCCATGGACGACTGAATGGTCAGCGAATAACGGTGCTCAAGCTGAATTGAGTGCGTTTGAATATTCATCAGCAAAGACACTGCGTTATGTACGTTTAGTAATTACGAATCCAGGCAGCGATACCTATTTGCGAATCCCAGAATTTGAAGTTTATGGTTCAGCTAATTCAGCAGAGGCAATCACGATTGAAGCGGAAGACTTTGATGGTGGCGTGAATGCAGCTAATGGTACAGACTACTACGACACAAGTAGTGGTAACTCAGGTGGTCAGTATCGTTCGACTGATGTTGATATTGAGAACTGTACTGATGGTCGCTATGACGTGGGTTGGACTGGATCAGACGAATGGCTCAATTACCCAATCCAAGGTAATGGTAGTGATTATGCTGTTTCATTACGTTATGCCAGTCCTACAGGACAGGGTGCTTGTCGCATTAAGCTGGACGGCGTTGATGTCACAGGTTCAATTCCTATGACAAGTACTGGTGGGTGGCAGAATTGGGTAACACTTGATTGTGGTGATGTGGCTGTGGGGGCTGGTTGGCATACGCTTTCATTTGTATCCGAAAGTTCTGGCTATAATTTTGCAAGCATCAAGTTAGATCCAACTGATGGATCGACACCGCCACCTGCGATTGTGTTGTCAGAGGGCAATCCTAGCGGCGGTAACGTTGCAACAAGTGGTTCTGCTACAACGAGTTCAAGTTATAGTGGCGGATCGACAGGTGCCGAAGCAATCGATGGCTTGATTGATGCTGGTAATAAATGGACGAGTGCCAACGTCTCTGGGCCGCATTGGCTTGTTGTTGATTTGGGTTCTGTGAAAACAGTTAATGGATATAAAGTTCATCATGCGCAAGCTGGTGGCGAGCAGGCGTTTTACAATACGCAGCAATTCCAGATTCAGGTTAGTTCTAGTCAGAGCGGACCTTGGATAACACATGCAGAGGTTGATAATTCTGATCAAGCAGATGCTATTACAAGCTTGTCTTATAATAATCCTCAGCAGATCCGTTATGTACGCTTGTATATCACTGATCCGGGTGTTGATAACCATGTACGTTTGCCAGAGTTTGAGGTCTATGCTCAAGGTGGAAGTACTCCGCCTACTGGCAATACAGTTGCAGAAGATTTTAATACGATGCCTAGCTGGTCAAGTTCATACAACGGTAGTTGGGGCAGTGCAGCAAGCTGGGCGATTAGTGGTAATCAACTGCAGGGATCACGCAATAGCGAAGGTTCATCAGTCAAAGTGAAGGTTTATGATATCGATGCGAATACAGATTACACTTTGAGTGTCTGGATTAAGTGTCCGAGCTTTGGCGGATCTTATTGGTGTGAAACTGCTTACCGACTCGGCAATTATAGTGCTTCGGATTTTGATGCGAATGCTAGCTCATGGAGCATGGTGAAGAAGTTTGATAACGGCGGATCAAATGGCAATAGTGATACGCTAACAAAGTATCAGGTCACGTTTAATAGTGGATCTAATACAAAGTTAAGTATTGGTTATAAGTTGGGTTCGTCTAATGGCAGTGGTCCTACTGTTATGTGGGATACATTGCGTGTCGAATAGTCAACAACGATGATTGATCTAAGCGGGAGCAATTGATTTTGTTCTCGCTTTTTTTCTTGCAAGTAGTTGGATGTTTTTGATCTGAAATAACCTTAATACTTTTGATAGATTACGTTACAT
The DNA here is from genome assembly GCA_016350165.1 of Planctomycetota bacterium. Classification (GTDB taxonomy): domain Bacteria; phylum Planctomycetota; class Phycisphaerae; order Phycisphaerales; family Phycisphaeraceae; genus Poriferisphaera. The sequence goes on from CP066225.1 coordinate 4,478,214, forward strand.
TTTGGAGGATTTTGGTATAATCGCACTGTCATATTAAGTTAATAGCATATTTCTATAGAGATGTGATTGAATGAGATCTTGTATTACTCTTATTATTTATTTTTCACTGGTATTACAGCCACATTTCGGGGCTAGCGGCATTGTTTGGGGTGAAAACGCTCGGAGCAAATCGGATAACTCTAATGTTTCCGAGGAATTTTCGGAAGATTTGATCAGCATTAATTTACAAAGTTCTACTAAGCTGAATTTCTTAGTTGATTTTGTGAGTAACCAACTGAATGTCAATATTCTTTATCCTGAACAATTGAAGCAAAAGGCTATTTCATTAAGAACACCAAAGCAGATTCCAAGGCGATTGTTGCTTAATATTTTGAAGCAAGCTTTATCAGTAGAAGATTTTGTGTTGCACTATGATGAAACAGGCCAGTACTACACGATTGTGCAGTCACATAAGATTGGATCGCAATCAGTATTGAAAGTTGACGGAGAGCAAGGTGGTGCGGTTACAGTTCTGTATCAATTACAGTATGTAGAGTCAACGCAAGTGATCAATGCTTTACGTCCTATGACTACGCAGCCTGGCGGGGTGATTACTTCGGTTGGAAAATATCTGATCATTAGCGATTTAGAGCGTGTAATAGAAAAAGTGCTGAGAGTTTTAAGGCAGATTGATCAGCCACGTACAGATATTGTTTTTGAATTACATCGCTTGAGGAATTTGAAGAGTAAGAATGCTACTAAGTTGTTGATGGATGTTTTGCAATACGCGCAGCGATCGGAAGGCACGGTATCTCAGGCGGATAAATATGTGAGTGTTTATAGTATTGATCAATCCAATAGTATTTTGCTACTTGGTAGAGATGGGTGGGTTAAGAAAGCCAAGGATGTCTTGGAGTCTATTGATAATACGGGGACGAGTCGGGTTGTAAAATATGCGCCGCCGGGTGTTCCTGCGAGTGAATTTTATGAGTTGATTAAATCAGTTGTATTTAAAGGTGATCAAACGACGCCGTATTATGCCTATGTGCGAGATGATTCGAATCTATTAGTTTTGCTGACAACAGATGAGAGGCATGAGGATGTTCGGCGGTTGGTTGAAATGCTTGAGTCGAATGAGTCGCAAAACCCATTGCCTTTGAAGGCATACAAGGTATTGAATGCTGATATTGAACAGGTTTTTGAAGTGATTTCTTCAATGAAACTTCAGGATCTGAATTTGTCAGGTGGGTTAACTTTTCAAAGTGCGATGCAAGGGGGGAATAGTGATGGTGTTGTTGGGACGGGATCATCGACTGATGGTAAAGGGAGTGCTGTGCAAACTGTTTTGTATGGTAATAATAATACCGATAAAGCAAGTGTATCTATTACAGTAGATAAAAATACGAACAGCATTATTGTTTTTGGTCCCGACAATGTACAGAAGTTGATTGAGCAGTTGATTGTAATGCTTGATAAACGCAGGCCTCAGGTGATGGTGGAATGTACGATAATCACAATCTCAGATGACAAAGAATCGTCTTTGGGCGTTGAAATAGGTGGCGATGTTAACTTTGGGAGTGATGTGAAGTCGCGTCTGTTTACGAACTTTGGTTTGAGTAAGATCAATGAGGATACAGGTGAAAGAGAATTTGTGTCAGGCGGGGGCTTTAATGGGACAGTGTTTAAAACTGATGTTGCAGATTTGATTTTGAACGCGATGGTATCTAAGGGTAAAGGTAAAGTTGTTTCGATGCCACGTTTGCTTGTGAATGATAATGCTGAGGGAAAAATTGAGAGTATCAACGAGGCTCCGTACTCAAGTGTGAATGCTTCAAGTACAGTTTCGACGACTAGTTTTGGTGGTTTTGTTCAGGCGGGAACACAGATAACTATTTCGCCACAGATAGCGGAGGGTGATTATTTACGTTTAAAATATGATGTAACGCTAAATAGTTTTTTGGGTGAGAGCACAGATAATTTGCCGCCGCCTCGACAAACTAACACGATTAGCAGTGAAGTAACTGTCCCGAATGGATATACGATTATTGTAGGTGGGGTTAAACGGTTGGATGGTAATAAATCCAAACAGGGCGTTCCGATTCTTGGTGAGTTGCCCATACTTGAGTATATGTTTGGGAGTGAGACAAATATCGATAAGAACGCAATTATGTATGTATTTATTCGTCCGATTATATTGCGGGATGATGATTTTTCTGATTTAAAATATTTCTCGAATCGTAGTTTGGGTCAAGCGAATATGGATGCTTCGTATCCAGTGAGTGAGCCTTTGTTGATGCCTTGAGGGATTGAGTGTGATGCGAGAAATGAGTCAGATAATTGATGCAAGGGTTGGTGTAGATGGTGAAGGTGGTGTTGTGGGATGGGGTGGCCAAGGTGAATGTGTAAAGCTTGAAACGTTGAAGGTATCGGCGCGGTTTGTTGAGCGTGTGCCGATTGGTTATGCGCGTCGTCATGGGGTGATGGGATGTGCACCTGCCTTCGGAAAATCGTTTCGCGAAAATGCTGGCAATAATGATGAGGGGGTTGAGGGTGCTGTGGATGGGATGTTGTTGGCTGTGAGTGAGCAGTGCGGGGGTGATGTGGTTGATGTGATGCGGCGGATGTTCGGGGTGACCAATATACGGATCGAAAAGTTTGAGCATGCGCAGGTGCTTGCGAAGATTAATCAGGCATACCAGCAGCAGTCGGGGCAGGCGGATGCGGTGATTGAAAAACTGGAGGTTGGTAAGGAAGACGATTTAAGTCGATTGATGAACACTTCTGGGGTAACTTCCGGGGGCGGGGGGATGCATGAAGATTTGCTGGATGTGGCGTCGCGTGCGCCGGTGATTAAGTTGGTGAACCTGATGTTGTTTGAGGCGGTGAAGGCTGAGGCGTCGGATGTGCATGTGCAGCCGTATGAGGATCGGCTGGTTGTGAGGTTGCGTATTGATGGTGTTTTGTTTGATGCGTATACGTTGTCGCGGAGTGTGCTAGAGGAAATGGTGAGCCGGGTGAAGGTGATGGGGAAGATGAATATTGCGGAGAAGCGTTTGCCGCAGGATGGGCGTGCGACGGTGCAGGTGGGTGATGGTGTGGTGGATTTGCGCATCTCTAGTATTCCGAGCAGTCACGGCGAGCGAATTGTGATTCGTTTATTGGATAAGAGTGCGCGGCTTTATACGCTCAGTGAATTGGGGATGGGCGAGCAGTCGTATGAAGAATATAGATCGCTGATTGGTGTTGAGCATGGTTTAGTTTTGGTGACGGGGCCGACGGGATCGGGTAAATCGACGACGCTCTATGCATCGCTTAGTGAGATTAATAGTAAGCAGTCGAATATTTTGACGTTGGAAGATCCGATTGAGTATCAGCTTGATGGGATCAGTCAGATACAGATCAGTGAGAAAAAGGGGATGACGTTTGCGAGTGGGTTAAGGAGCGTATTACGTCAGGATCCGGATATTGTGATGGTGGGTGAGATCCGTGACCAGGAGACAGCGGTGCTTGCGATTCAGGCAGCGCTGACAGGTCACTTGGTGTTCTCGACGTTGCATACGAATGATGCAGCGAGTGCGGTGACGAGGTTGTTGGATCTGGGTATTGAGCCTTACCTGGTGGCGAGTTCACTGGTGGGTGTGATGGCGCAGCGATTGGTTAGGCGTGTGTGTCCTCACTGCGGAACATATGATCAGGCAATGGTAGGTGGGCTGCACCGTTTGGATTTGAATGAAAGTGATGTTGATACGCGGCGGATGCGTTTAGGACGGGGTTGTGAATTGTGTCGAGGTACGGGATACCGCGGGCGTGTGGGGTTGTATGAATTATTGATGGTGAATGAACCTATTCGTGAGTTAGTCCAGTCAAGAGCGACGGCTGCGCAGATTAAACAAGAGGCTGTTAAGAGTGTGCATATGCGGCCGTTACGTGAGTCAGGTGTTGAAAAGATACTTGAGGGTGTGACGACGGTTGATGAAGTTATGCGTGTGACGATGCGTGAATTTAATGGCGTTAGCGAAACAGAATCACGTGATGAGTTGATACAAGGTGAGATCTAATCGATGGCGGTGTACAGCTACAAGGCAAGTCATGGTGGGAGTGGCGTCATCGATGGGACGGTGGTTGCGGATAGTGCGCGTGCGGCGAGGGATCAGTTGCGTGAGAAGGGGTTAGTTGTTCAAGAGCTTACGGCTGATCAGAACACGAAAAAATCAGGGTTAGCGGGTTTATCAATTGGACCACGGATTCGGCCGATTCAGATGGTTGAGTTTGTACGTGAGTTATCGACGCTGTTGGGTGTGGGGACGCCGCTACTTGAAGCTTTGGATACGATTATCAAGCAGCAGCGGGGTGAGATGAAATCAATGTTGCTTCGGATACGTGAACGTGTTGCAGCGGGGATGTCGCTACATGAAGCACTGAAAGAAGCACGAAATACAGGGGGGGGAGGATCGATTGATGGGATTACGGTGAGTATGGTGGCGGTGGGTGAGGATGCGGGGAATCTGGATGAGGTGCTGGATGAGCTTGCGAGTTATAAGGAGCATTCAGCTGCGCTGAAGAATCGCGTGTTGTCGGCTCTGCTTTATCCATCGCTGGTATTGTGCGTAGGGGTATTGGTCAGCATCTTTTTGATGACGTATGTGGTGCCGGGGTTGATTGATTCACTGGAAGAAGCAGGGCGTGAGTTGCCAATGATTACGAAAGTGGTCAAAGCGGTCAGCGATTTTATTTTGTATCAGTGGTGGGTGCTTGTTGGTGGAGCGATGTTAATGATTGGGGGCGGCGTATTGGTGATGCGATCATATGTTGGTCGGCATTGGGTACACCGGATGATTCTGAAGGTGCCGATACTGGGTGATCTTGTGCGCAAGCAGACGGTGGTGCAGCTCTCTTTTGTGATTGCGACGTTAATGCGTAGTGGCATACCGTTTGAGCAGGCGATTCGTTTGGCAAGAAGCTCAGTTGGCAATATGTTACTGCGTGATGCACTTGAAGAGACTGAAGAGGCGGTGAGAGAGGGAAGTGAGATTGCAGAAGCTTTGGAGAAGACCGGCGCATTTAGTGCGACTGTTGTGCAGGTTTTTGCATTGGGTCAGCAGAGCGGCAAGCTTGAAAAGATGCTGACAAGGTTGGGGCGAGACTATGACAGACAGGTGGCGACGACGGCAACGCGTTTTGCGACGGTGCTTGAGCCGATCATGATCGTGCTGTTGGCGGTGATGATTGGGATGATCGCGTTTGCAACGATCCTGCCGATTCTAGAGATGGGGAATACGCTCTAATCAAGAGATAGGAAGAACGATGTATAAAGCGGATAAAACTCAATATGCAAAGTGTAATAATGACTTCTGGGGACAAAGGTTCCGGGGGTTTTCATTGGTGGAGTTGATGGTTGTGCTTGTGATTTTGGGTCTATTAGCGGGTGTAGTGACAGTGAGTACGCGGATGTACTTGACGAAAGCCAAGGCGAGTACCGCGCGGCTTGAGATCTCAACGATCAGTGATGCTCTTGAGACTTACTACACGCTGTATGATAAGTACCCAAGTAGCGATGAGGGGTTGGAGGTTTTGACTACTGTGCAGGAAGGTGAAGATCAGGCGATTTTGTTGCAGGAGCCGATTGATCCGTGGGGCAAGCCTTACCAGTACAACTATCCAGGACGTAATGGCGCGTTTGATGTTTATAGTTTGGGTGCAGATGGACGTGAGGGCGGTGAAGGGTCGAATGCGGATATTGGGAGTTGGGATCTGAAAAGTAAGTAGGTATTCAGTCGCGATTGATCATGAGGAGCAATGGCTTGCGCGATAGTGGCGTGACAATGATTGAGCTGATGGTGAGCATTGTGATCATTGGCTTGTTGGCGGGGACGGTGACGTTGTCATTGCGCGGCATGAGTCAGCGTTTTAAGCATGAAGATGCTGTTCAGCGGATAAAGCATATTGATGAACAGGTGCGTTTGCATGCGCGGCTACATGGGACTGAAGGACAGTTGCGTTTTGATTTACGTCATGAGCAAAGTACGATTGTTTATGTGCCGGTTGGAGGTGATGCGAAAGAGCGTGAGATTAAAAAACGTGAATGGGAGGTTGCTCAGCCGTTTAGATTGGATGAGGTTCGTATAGCAGGTGGGGAGGTGAGCCGCTCACAGATTGCACTACCTGTGAGCAAAGACGGGGTGATGCTGACATATGCAGTAAAGTTGGTACGAGAAGGGGATGCTGTGGACGTTAATTCAAATGCAACTACAGAGGAACAAGGGGGGAACTTCCGGGGGCGGGGGTGGCTGGTGTTTGTGGGATTGACAGGGCAGGTGCTGGAAACAAATAAGCAGGAGGAAGTCGATGCGATTCTTCTTGCAGCAAGATAGACTAATGAAGCGAAGGGGTTTTACGCTCATTGAGGTGTTGGCAGCATTAGTATTGCTGAGCATGTTGCTCGTTGGGATTGTATCAGCACGCAGTCAGTACATCCGCCAATCACGTGTGGTTGCAGGCAAACAGAATGCGATTGTTGCTGTTGATGAACTGTTGAATGCATGGTGGGAGGATGAAAAGCATGTGATTGAAGCAGGGCAGTGGGGGCACCTGATTGATGAAGAGACGGTGAGGTTGGACTGGCAGATTGAACCTGTTTATCGCGTGGAGGAGGTGCCTGAAGAACTAAAGATGCGCGTTGTACGTTTAAAGGTTGTAGATAAGAATCAGAATGACGAAGTAGTGCTGTTCGTTGATCTGATCTTAAGTGACTTGTCGGTGCTGCAGCCCCCGGAAGTTGAAGCTGAAAGTTCAGAAGGTAATCAAGGGGGACGGGATGAAGCATAAAATAGCTGGTTTTACAGTGATTGAGTTGTTGGCTGCAATCGCAATCGCGGGGTTGCTGATGGTTGCTGTAATGCAGGTTGTTGGTACGTTGGGACGCACTGCAAAGTTAGTTGAATCAACAGCTGATACTGGGCAAACCTGGGCGCGTATTTTAACCGACCAGCTTAAACGTGATATGGCACATGTTGAGAAGGTTGAGCATAAGCAAGGCGTTTTAAGATTCAAAACGTTGGGTGGTTATGATCCTGATGCTTTGGCGTGGCAGTATATGCCATCTACGATTACTTATCGTATGGCAGAGCGTAGTGGTATGAAGGTACTGGTGCGTGAGCAGTCGCTACTTGTTGATGGTGATTCAGGAGAAACATTCAAACAGGTTGTTGCAGCCGGTGTGGAATCGTGGAAGGTGAAATTGGATGGTGGTAAGAATGAGGAGCAGACTGCAAACGTCAATATTGAGTTGAGAGTGATTGGGTATGAGCAGCCGCTTGTTGTTGCAGTTGACGTCGCAATGGAGCAGGTGGGGGGTGAAGTATGAAGCAGCAGGTGAATCGCCGCGGTTTTGTACTGGTACTTGTGTTGGTACTGCTAACGATTGCCGGTGTATCGCTTAGTATGATTGCCAGACGATCGCATGCTCAAACCATGAAGGTTGTTGAAACTGAGGATGTATTACAACGCAAATGGTTGGAGCGGAGCTGCGAAAAATATGTGCTTCAGCAGGCAGCAGTGATTCTTGATCGCAATTTATTAGTTAGCGATGAAGTAGAATCAGAAGAGGAAGCCAATCAGAGACTTGATGTAATGCAGCCGATTGCAAGTCAGCACATGGTGATAGATTTAAAGAAGCGTCAACTTCAGATTGTGCTGAGTAACGAAGATGCAAAAGCTAATGTTAATACATTATTAAGTCTGTATCCACGTGAAAAGGTACAGAAATGGTTGCGTGATGTGATGTCTGACGACCGACATATGATGACAAAAATCAAGCTGCGTTTGCCGCGTGAGTATCGTGGTTTACGTCATGAGGAGGAAGATCAGTCAGAGCAGGATTCATCGGAAACTACGAATCAGCTTCAGCCGGTAAGAAGTTATGAGCAGATGTATGATGGGTTTAAACCAGAGTTATTGTTAGAGAGGCAATGGCTAACTTGCTGGTCAGATGGTCTACTTGATTATCGTACAGCTAGTAAGCAAGCTCTAAGCGTGATGCTTGAACACGAGCTTGGCATGAACCGTATCGAAAAATTGGTGAGCCTGCGGGAAGAAGAGCCTGAACTTGAACTCTCTAGGGTACTAACACAGCTCGATGTGAATCGCTCTCAGCGTGAATATATTGGCAAAGTGATGACAGATCGATCGACCAGTTGCTATGGTATGATGTTGGGAATATCTGATCGGCGTCGTCAATATGTTACTTGGACTGTAAGTAAGCTTGAGCCGATGGAGAGGGTAGCCTTGGATGGTGAGAGTCAAGATCAGAAAATTAAACTCAAACGATTTGCTTGGTAGTGAAGTGAGAATGCAATGAAATTGATGCCACGACAAATTAAACGGGGGTTATACAGCGTAGCCATTTTGTGCTTGCTTGCTATCAGTATGGTTGTGGCGGGAGGTTTGTTATTACCTTTACAGGAAAGTAGCGGGCAAACGCAAACCAGTAAGAAGGTGAAGCGTCAAGAGCTTCAGAACAAGCAGGGAGTTACATTAGCGCAGCTAAAAACATTAGGCCAAATAAAGCTGCAAAACCCGTTGTATACACCACAGCCTGCAGTTCGTAAACGTCCACCACTGAAGTTGAAGCTGATGGGCACGAGTATGGATGGCGATCAGATGCAGGCCTTTGTGATCAATCAGAAAGGCCAGATGGTGTTCGTTAAAGTAGGTGACGTTGTTGACGGTGCGACCATTAAAACAATTGATCAGAGCGCAATCGTTGTTGAGATCGATCAAGAGCAGCAAACCTTTAATATGGAATCCAAGTAAAGATGGCAAAAGAGAAATTACATGCAATCTTGTTGGGTGACGGGTGTTGTTCGTTGGTTGCTGGTGACAAAGATCGCCTTCGTACAATAGCATTATCTGCGGAAGTTGATTCGGCTAAACAATATGCTGATATTGCAACGCAGTATGCCATCCATAATCCATTGCTCGCATTACCTTCGGCTTGGTGCTATACCGCGACATTTAACTTGGATGATTTAAGTGGTAAGCCGCGATATGAAACGATGCTCTATCAGCTTGAAGAGTATCTGCCGATGGACGCAGAGACGCTGACGGCTTCATTCGCGGTTGATCAGCATAAACGTACTGCAGTTGGTTGTGCTGTTGAAAGCAAGCCGATTAAACAGGTGGTCGATGATCTTGAATTACAAAGTGTCATGATTGGCGGTATTTGCCCTGAAATGATGCTTGCTTATCAAGCTTTGAAAGATCAGAATCAGATCAAGCAAGATCACCAGTTCGTGTTGCTGGAGGATGAAGGTGATACGATCAGCATACTTCAAATGCATGATGGCAAGATTATTCGCTGGTATCTGTGTGATTCAAAGAGTGTTATAGATCAACTGTGTGAACAGATTCATGTAGATAATAAAATAACAGCTGTATTGGCTGTTGGATTGCCTGATGATCTATCTCTTGAACTGAGTAAGCAGGATAAGCTACAGATTGATCGGATCGATGTAGGTGTGCAGCAGTTAATCGCCAAAGGGGCAGCGTCGCTTCAGCAATCTGAACGGTTACCGAGTTTTGATCTAAGGCGTGGTGATTTAACGAATCAGGTTTTTAGTTCGAGATACCGTTTATCATTGGGGTTAGCAGTTGCGTGTGTGTTATTACTGCTACTTAGTGTTGTTGCGATGTTGAACATCCGAGCATATGAATACGGATTACAAACGGCCGAGACGAGGGCATCGATTGAAGAGCAGTATCAGCAGGCATTCCCGGGTAAATCAGTTCCACTGGGTGTTATTGGGCGGCTGGAAAGTGAAGTTAAACGCATTAAAGGGATGAGCCAAGCGGGGCAGGCAACACCCGAGCAGCAGTCGGCTATGCAAACGCTGACTCGGATACTTAATCAACTACCTAAAGAGATGCGGTATCAGTTGACTGAACTGCAAATAGAGTCAAAACAGATCCGTTTGTATGGTGCTGCACGGTCACATGTTGATGCAAACAAAATTGCAAAAGCTTTGGATCGTGTTGCGGGATATACGTTCGAATTACTGCGTACAGAAAACCAAGACAGTCGGTCGGTGGCGTTTAGCATTGCAGGTGTTAAAACTGATAAACGGCTACCAAATGAAAGGGGGCAGAAATGAGTGAACGATCACGAATAATCTTAATTGTCATATGTGTGGTAATGCTGTTTGTTGGTTGTCTATGGTCAGGCTGGAATCTTTATAACGCGAAGCAGGAAACGCAGCTAGCTCATAAAGATTATCAAAATGCACGCGAGATGATTCAGCAGATCAAAAAATTACAAGATCAGCCCAAGTTAGTTGAGGCTGGTGATATGGCGATGAGTGACTTGCGCATACGCCTTGAAAAAGCTGCTCAAAAGGCAAATTTAGATTCACTGAGTAGCGTTTGGTCTGAGAGTACGCAGCGTGTTAATCAGTCATCTTATCTCATGCAAAGAACGCGTGTAGCAGTTGATGATGCGTCAATGAAACAGATGCTTGAGTTCCTATGGCACGTCGAAGATAGTAATCCATCACTCACTGTATCTGGTTTAAGATTGTCCGCGAAAGAAGGTCGCAAGCAGCAGCGGGATGAAAGTTGGAAGAGTGACTTGACGATGACGAATCTGATTTACTCGCCGGATGATGCAAAACAAAAATAATATAGAGAAAGCAAAATTAATGCGAAAAGCACATAGATATATAGCGTTGTTATTGATCACGATTATCTTTACGGGCTGCACGGGGAATCCGAAGCAAGATAAGCAGGTCTATGAATCGCCAGCAGAAGCGAAGGCTGCCCAGGCAGAGAAGGCTTCAATACTCAATCATGAGGCAGCAATGTACATTGAGCAAAGGCAGTATCAAAAAGCTGAGACGCTGCTCAAAGAAGCTTTAACCGAAGATATGACCTACGCGCCAGCTCACAATAACCTTGGGCTTGTGTATTATCATCAGCAGCAATACTACACCGCCGCTTGGGAGTTTGAGTATGCGGTGAAGTTGATGGATAACGCTTCCGAGCCGCTAAATAATCTGGGGATGGTTTACGAAGCAGTTGGGCAATATGAAAAAGCACATGGGTACTACGAACGTGCTTATAAAGCTGATCCAAACAACGTACAGATCATCGGCAACTACGCTCGCAATCACGTTCGCCAGGGATTGAGGAACGACCAAGTACGGACTCTGATTGATGAGATCATCCTTCGTGACAATCGCACCGATTGGATCGAATGGGCTAAAGAACAAAGAGCTGTTATGGGGAAATGAAGGAATCAATGGGCAACTCGGAAATTAATAATTTGATCGCACTTAAACTATGTAATTAACGCGGCTTCGATAACTAACCCAGGTCCAAATGCAAGTGCTACCCATGGACGCGGCCTTTTGACGTTTATGAGTTTCTTTAGAATAAACAGAAGGGTGGGAGAAGAAATATTACCATATTTTTTGAGAATATTTCTCGAAATATCTCCAGAGTGATCAGGTAATGATAAAGCCTTTTCGACAGCACGGATAATGCGTGGTCCTCCAGGATGAATCGCCCAGCCTTGTATATCATCAGTCATCAAGCCATGCTTCAAAAGCCAAGGTTTAATGAATTCAAACAGATTATCTTTAACAAGATTAGGAACAGTTGGGGAAAGGGTCATGAGAAAACCGTTTGCTCCCATGCGCCAAGTCATTGCATTCTCTGAATCAGGCATCACGGTGGTTTTGAATGACATAATGTTCGGCAAGTTAGTTGTCTTATCTGGACAAGTTGAATTGACTTCAATATCCCCTGTTACTACAGCTGCGGCCGCACCATCTGAAAAAAGTGAATTTGCAACTATAGCCTGTTCATCCCAGCCATATTGATAATGAAGTGTGCATAACTCCACGCAGCAAACAAGTACGATCTGAGATGGATCAGCTTGTGTAATTGCACGAGCGGTACGCAAGCCATTTACCGCACCATGGCAACCCATAAAGCCGATCGCAGTACGTTCTGTGGTGACCTTCATACCAAGTTCATGGATTAGTCGTATGTCCAGCCCGGGCGATGCGAAACCTGTACAAGTTACAATCACTACGTGTGTTACCATCTCGGCAGTCATGCCCGCTTCTATTAGTGCTTGCCGAGTTGCATCCACAGCAAGGGGTAATGCTTTACGCTCATACATGGCCATTCGTTCGCAAGTCGTAGGGTTGTTCATTTTCCCATTTTTAGCTGTACTAGCATAGAAGGATCGAAAACCACTTAGTTTAGAAGCAGCACTTATTTCCTCCATCTCAGGATCAGAACTATTAATCAATACACTTCCACGATTTTCGATTGTAGTTTGTTCGTAAAGACGCTTAATCAAGCGGCGCTGCCGATCATTGGTCGCATTCATTTCTCCTGCAAAAGATGCGAGAGATTCTTGATGCACATTAGCTAATGTGTCCGTTGTGCCCATGCCTTGGATCAACATTATGATGTTTCTTTCTTGTACGATGTAGCAGGTGCTGCGGATACAAAAGATTTATTATAATCTCGTCCGGGTACAATATATGATTCGATTAAATGTTGTGCGAAACACGGCATGAAATTCCATAACTTAATGCCACATTTCATTATTGTTGAATGTCGTAGTAACCATGCAATCAGTTTGCATTTAAAGTGGCGTTTTTTAAGGTATCTAGAATGATAATCTTCCCATTGAATACCAAGTGATTTATCCCATTTGACGGCAGCGATCTTTATCAGAGGCACGACTGTAATTGCACATTTGATACCCCAAGCCATGCCTTCACCTGTAAATGGTTCAACATAACCAGCAGCATCCCCAGCAATAAATATATGCTGTCCATAAAGCCGTGGACGGTAACCAGTTAATGGGACGGTTGCTTTCCATGCTACCTCGCTAACTTCGGTTGGCACATTGTGTATCCCACTATCATTTAAAATTCGTGTAGCTAATATACCCGGTTTCCCGTAATGCTTAACGGCGGATGGGTCTAGGGCTGCAGCAATATTGGCTCCACCATCTTTCATTTGCACTAATCCGACATAGCCATCTTTATTACAACACATTCGGATCGTATCGGGTGAACCGAATTCCCATGTTTGTTGTAAATGCGTTCCAAAACCACGTCGAGAAGTTGGCTTTACATTACGCCTATATGATGGCATGTTATTTAATGTAGAGCCGCCAATACCATCTGCGATGAGTACAGCTTTAGCATGCAAGATCCTGTTCATAGTTTCATTTCTTAGATGTATATTGCACACCTTATTTGTTGTATCAGAAGCTTTTTCGATAGAAGCTGTTGTATGTGGTAAAAATATCGCTCCAGCATTGCATGCTGCGTTAACTATTGCATTATCTAATAACCGTCTTGATACTGCACCGCCCTTAGGTATTGCAAGTGTAATGCTTGATCTTCCCATTGAAATGTGGCAATTTTTCAAAGGTTGTATAGGTAGTTTTCTACATACGTCAAACAATCCCGTATCTTTAAGTAGCTTCAAAGCCTCATAGTTTAAACAACAGCCACAAACTTTTTCACGAGGCCAATTAGATCGCTCAATCAGTGTTACATTGAGTCCTTGTTTAGCTAATAAATATGCAGAAAGTGCACCGGTAACACCTGCTCCAATCACTGCGACATCCACCACCTTATTCATGATTGGCTCCATTGCATTAGCATGCGCATCGGAAATTGTGATTCTATTTTTGCACCTTCTAAGCCTGCTGATCTTGCTAAACAGGTAAGCTCACTTATTGTTAATGCAGCTTGTATTGATCGTGGACCATCAACATGAACTATGTGACTACGCGATAGAATACGCACACCTAGCCATGTACTCGCCAATTCAAAATTTCCGCGAACAAGATCACTAATGACAATATGCTTTGCTACCATCATCTGATTCAGTAGTTTAATAATATGTTCGTCTGTCAAATGATGTAGAAATAAACTACAGGTCATGACATCAAAAATATCAGGTATAGGATATGAAATCACATCGTGCTGTAATATGCCAATTTGAATTTTTGCTTTTTGTGCTTTTTGTTTAGTGCAATCAAGAGCGACTTCACTAATGTCACAGCCTATTACCTTCCATGGTAATTTATGCCTTGCTGCAAACTTTGCTAATCCCACCACCACATCACCACCTCCACAAGCTACATCTAATATTCGGATAGGCTGCTCGGGTTCATCCTGAGTCAATTTTTTGATTGCGTTACCAATTGAAAACGACGTACGTGAAAACTTATTAATCCGTTCCAATCCCCGTAATGCTTGGATATGCATATGCCTGGGAAGTGATGGGTCATCCATCAACTCACCAATTAGATGGCGTGAATTTATTTTTGGCCAAGACATCCCCATATTAGTACTTTAAGAATGAGTATGGAACATTACAAGGCTTTCGTGATCTACCAAACAGCAATACAACGAAAAATATGAAGTGGCCTGAAATTGATGTGGGTTCTGAAGACATATCAATAAGCCATTTTGGAGTAGTTTGTCAACATAAATAAATCATCATCCAAATCTGGCAAGATGATCTAATCGAAGGTGCCAGTGAATAAAGTGAAGTTGATCAAATTAAATGAATCCCCCTTCTCTGGTGTGAAGTATGTTTCATCAGTGCCATCAAATGAAGGAATATTGAAGGGTTGCCAGTTAAATCGGTTGCTCCATTTGTTGTTGTTCCCGAGGACGCCATCTTATGTTACAGGTAGCGCAAAAAATAGTGATACAGCCAAAAACATCGCTGTATATAGACATATGTCTGCATGACTAGTGGAGTTGTGTATAGAATTTAGCGTTACACCCTCTCTGGATTTATTTAATTCAGTTTGTTGTGTGAGGAATATGATCATGTGAGATGATTCGGAGATAATTATTATCATAGTATCAGGATGATATGATATTGGTAGGTATAGATGATTTCCCCGGGTGGAGTAGTCTTCAGTTCTAGGGAATTCTATAATATAGTACGTGTTGGGTTGCTGATTCAAACATTGATATGAGATTGACTTCATATTTATATTTCAGTTAGTTCGAATGACGATGATACTTTTTTATATGTATTCTTGAAATGATGTTATGAAACAGCCTTGTGGTAATAAGTGCGCTAGTTAGAGTAGATACTTCTTTTAAAGTTACATCATACAAAAATAATATTGAATGATGCGTTTCACTGATCGAAGGTTATGTTATTTATACAGTGTAGTCTAATGTTAGGCTAGACAAAGATGATGGGTTTGTGTTCATGTTAAGCAGTTTGGTTGAAAGGTGAGTAGCCAGAAACCTACAAGCTTTCTTTGCACTGAAGAGTTTGTGGATGGCATCTACTATCAAGCTAGAGAAACTTATTTGACTGGGCAAAGTACATTACCAATTCAGTTTCAATATAGACAAGGATCAGTGCTAGATAGCTAGATCGGTTTCTATACCTAAAAGATGTAGTAAAATAGTGAAATTAGGCTTTGTATTATGGTTTCTGAGTATTCAATGAAAAGGAAAAGGACTGGCAGAATGGTGTTGTTTACAATAAAATGTGTCTTCTAAAAGATTTAGCATGTACCTGAGCTGATCTGTTTCGGGGTTTGAGTATGATGATATTTCGTTTATTGAGGTTTTGGCGTAAAGCCCGCAACAGTAAGTTGCTTGGTGTTGCTACTGTTGGATTGTTACTTTTTGTTGCGATAATGGGTAATGCGATCTGTTTTTATACTTTTGATGGACATGAAAATCCGGAAATAGGTTTTGGAGAATCCGTGTGGTATAGCGTTATATCGGTGACCACGATCGGATATGGTGATTATTCTGCAAGTACTTTAGGGGCTAGGATCGGGACCGTTATTTTCATCATTCTTGCTGGACTGACGGCATATTCGTTGTTCTTTGGGCTGGCGATTGATTGGATTACAGATTTTGCGGTGAAAGGAAGATTAGGAATGAGTGCCGTTTATCTTAAAAATCATACTATCATCGTGCATTTTCCAGGCGAATCACGTGTAAATCAGTTGATTGATGAAATCAAAGCTGAAGAAAAAGATGCTGAAATTGTGATTGTGAGTGATCAATTGGAGAAGCTTCCTTTTGATCGAAGAAAAGTATTCTTTGTTCGCGGTTCTACTCTATCTGAGGAAGTTTATAGAAAAGCAAATGTTGAATGTGCCAATAAAGCGATCGTATTGGCTCGAAGTTATGAGGATGCCAATAGTGATGCAGTTGTGGCTTCAGCAGTATCGGTTATGGATCACATGAATGATAGATTGCATATTGTGGCTGAATGTGTGAGTGAAGATCACAAGCGGCTCTTTCAATCGGTTAGGACAAATGCAATCATTTCCGGACTAAAAATGACAGGGAATTTGCTTGTACAGGAAAGTGTCGATCCCGGTGTAGGTCAGGTGATTGATGTGATAACAAGTAATCAAGTTGGCGACACGATGTTCAGTGCTAAAGTAGAGGAGTCTGTGGATATAAGTTATGCCGATTTTGCAAAGTTGTTGTTAGATGAGGATGTGAATGTACTTGCGGTTAATCGTGGTGAGCAGACATTTACAGCATTCAGAGAGGTAAAACCAGAAATTGGAGATCGGATAGTTTATTTGTCTCGACAGCGAATGTTATGGAATGACTTGATGAATAAGTGTGAAAATTCAAGAGTTGGTGCACTATAGACTAAGAGGGTACGAAATGGATATTGAGATTCCGGCGGATGTAAGCTTGCGGCCAATGACTAAGAAGGATGTCAAAGCAGTTGGAAAAATACTTGCGGCTCAAAATAAAGAAGAGGCAGAGGAGGCGGTTGCATATTATAAGAAAAATTTGATTGGGCAGTATGTTATGACAAAGGGGCGGAAGATTGCAGGCGTCGCTGGTTTTGAAGCAATCCGTGACACAGATCGGTCATTTTGGTTGACTTGGTCAGGTATCGATGGGCAATATGGGGGTAATGGAATTAATTCAGGGATATTGTTAGAACTAGTGAAACGCGAATTGCAACAGGAAGGGGCACGTAAAGTATTTGTAAATCTATCTACACAAGATCCGGTATTAGGTGGAAGTGGCCGACGATTTGGAGGAGCTGAACAACCATATCTAGATTTTGGGTTTAAGATTGAGATTAGGCAGAAAGGGTATTATACAGCGAATGAAGACGTCATGGTGTTAGGTATGCAAATGACAGAGGAACACCATGAGGTGAATAAAGCTTTTATAGATGCAGAGGTTCATGTCAACAATGATGAAAAAGGGTTACGTATTCTCGATTATGATGAAATTGAAGAAACGGATGATGCATATTTTGTTGATTGGGAGTATGTTGGCGGTATAGGGGATAATGAATCGAAAGTTCGCGAGGTTTTGAGCGAAATATCAGGCTTTGGTGGACGAGTTGCTTTTGTTGGAGTGCCAAGCGATGCCGCAGGAGTGATTGAGATTTTTAAGGCAGCAGGATTTGTCGAAGAGGGCAGAGTCTCAGATTTGATTGCAAACGGATTGGATGAAGTTCGTTTACGATACAATATTGGGTCCAAGCATGTATATATCTAACACTTAAAAAATGTAAGGTTGTTGAGATGAAGTGTATGTTCCGGGTTATGGCGTTAATTATTTTTGCCTGCAGCTTGGTTGGCTGTGGCGGTAAAGTTGAAGTGATAGATCTGAACAAAGTAATGAGCATTTATTCCCAAGTCCTTAAAACGGATGCACCTGAAGGGAAAAAGTTAAATGTTCAAACCGTAGGGGCTGTAAAAGAACTTAGGAAAAATCAAGTCGATGAAAAATTAACTGCAGAGCTAATGAAACGCTTTGCGGATGCGCTCAATAAAGCAAAACTGATTAGTAAACCCATCGGTGTGATGATGCGACAAGATGGGGTTATTGTTGGTTATACTGATAGCAATAAAAACATGAAGAAAGATAGTCGTGATGCTGATTTATTTACCATAGAAATGGATGCCAACGGGAATCGATTGATCGCAACTCAGCAGGTAGCAGGGCAAACATATCGAAGGGATCATGGATATCATCATCGCTCCTATGGTGGTAGCTACTGGTATTACTATGGCATGGGATCAATGTGGAGGCGACAAAATGATTACTATGATCGTTCGAGTTTTGCAAGCACCCGTACGCGACCAAATTACTCAGGTATGAGAATGTCGCCAACTAATTATCATAGTAGTGCCGTAAGTCGTGCAAGAGCATCCACGAGAAGTGCAAGGTCTAGTGGTGGTTCACGAGGGTTTTCGCGAGGAAAGTAATCGCGTTGATTAGAGACCTTGAGCTTATTGGATCGCAGATGAATGAAAAATCACTTACAAATAGACAATCTGCAACATTGCAGTTTTCAGTATTAATTGTTGCATTGTGCGGGATAGTTTACGAGCTAATTATTGCAACGATCGCTTCTTATTTGCTTGGCAATTCAGTTTATCAATTTTCAATCACAATCGGATTGTTTATGTTCGCAATGGGGCTGGGCTCGTTTTTAACTCGTCTCGTGAATATTGAGTTAATAAAGCGGTTTGTATTGATTGAATTGGCAGTAGCAATTGTGGGTGGACTATCGTCAGTAATACTCTTCTTAGTATATCCGTGGACTATTTTTTATAAGCCGGTGATGTATCTATTGATAGTTTTAATTGGTGGGATGGTTGGTTTGGAAATTCCTCTTCTAACTCGCTTGCTTAGCGATGCTGGTGGAGTTAAAAAATCTATAGCGCATGTTCTCGCATTGGATTACTTTGGAGCATTGATTGGTTCGGTTACGTTTCCAATTTTATTATTGCCATATCTAGGTTTGTTTCGAGCTTCATTTAGTATTGGCTTGCTAAATGCCATTATTGCACTTGTAAATATCTATGTGTTTGCCGAAGTGCTTAAACAAAAGCGAATGTGGTTGTCGTTGGCGGGATTGACAGTACTCGTATTGTGCGTGGGTATGTTTGGGGCTTCGTATGTATTACGGTTTGCAGAAGGGCAACTATACTCAGACCAAATTGTGTTTATAGAGCAAACGCCTTATCAACGAATTGTACTGACCAAGCATGAATTATCTGGTAAACATCGTTTGTATTTAGATGGTCATCTACAGTTTGCTGAAGGTGATGAGTATCGCTATCACGAATCATTAGTGCACCCAATCATGTCGCTTTCAGGAAATAAAGCAAACATACTAGTATTAGGCGGTGGAGATGGGATGGTGATTCGTGAGGTATTGAAGTATAAAAAAGTAAAGCGAATTGATCTTGTTGATATAGATCCAGCAATGGTAGATTTATGTCGAAGAAATGGACCGATCAAAAGGATTAATAAAGGCGCTTTGGAAGATGATAAACTGATTGTACATTTTCAAGATGCTTTTACTTTTTTGCAGAAATCGAATCGTAGTTATGATCGTATTATCGTCGATTTGCCAGACCCTCATAACGAAGTATTAAGTAAACTTTATAGTATCGAATTTTATAGACTATTACGCAGCCGATTAGATAATGATGGGTATTTTGTTACTCAAAGTTCATCACCATGGCAAACACGTAAAGCGTATTGGGCGATAGGCGATACGATCAAACAGGCAGGGATGAATATATATAGTTACCATGTTACGGTCCCATCATTTAATGTTTGGGGATTTCATCTTGGAGCAAAACATGGTGATGTGCCATCAGTGTTTAGCATTGAAAAGAAAACGCGTTTTTTAACAGATGAAGTCATGCATAGAGCCTCAGCGTTTGGAAAAGACGAGTCGTATGTTCATGCAGGGGTAAATTCGATATTTGAACCAATTCTGTATCTGTTGTATATGCAGGAATTAAATCCGTAAATTTCTGAACACAGTTGGAGATTAATGATGCCATCAATTGAAGATTTAGCGTGGATAAGTGCAAATTCTTTGATAATTATGCTTGGTATAACACTATTATTTATAAGCAAAGTACTTCGAGATGTATTCACTTCATACAAACTTAATGATGAATTAACTGAGAAGGACAATCCTGCAGTTGGAATTGCAACAGTTGGTTTTTTGCTTGGTGTTGTGATTGTTTATATTGGATGCATGGCAGGGAATGATCCCGTTGGTATGCCAATTTTCAGTGAATTGATAGCTAATATTGCCATAGATTTTAGTTACGCGCTCGCAGGAACACTAGGATTGCTGATTGGCTCTGCTGTACTTGATAGAATTGTATTAAACCAATTTTCCTTGAGTAGGGAAATTGTAGAAGATCGTAATGTGGGGGCAGGGGCGCTTGAAGCTGGATATATGATAGCGACCGCCTTGGTTATTGCAGGTGCACTCAATGGCTACGGCAGTCCATTGACTGCGTTGGTGTTTTTTGTAATTGGCCAATTGTTATTAGTGGTTTTTAGCCAACTTTATAAGCTGTTTGTTGGATATAAAATTTTTGATGAAATTAAATCGGATAATACTGCAGCGGGTGTTGTTTTTGGGTTGAATGTTATAGCGTTTGGAATTGTGTTGCTGAAGGCAACCGAAGGCGATTTTGTAAGTTGGTCAAGTAATCTTGGTTTCTTTGGAATTTATGCAATAGGTGGTTCAATTCTTCTTTTGGTGTTGCGAGTGTTAGCAGATAAAGTTTTGATGCCAAAATCAACTATTCGACATGAGATCGCTGTTGATCGAAACCTGAATGCTGCAGTGATAGAGGGGGGGATTGCTATTGGCATCTCCGCTTTGATTTGTGTGCTAATGTAGAAGCAACAGAAAAGTTGGTCTATGTGTATACTTTAAGTTATAGTTTATGCATTCAACCTTTTAAGCAGAAAGTCGCAATCTTGCAGAACCTCTTTGCTAGTACGTTCTTTATTGTTGAAATCATGTGTATGATCAAGGGTAATATTTGCTTTAGAATTGTATGGTGAGAGAATTGCTAGATTGGCCGTTTGTGGGGTAAAGTAAATCATGGGACGTAAGCGTAGCTTGCTTTGATAGTATTAGGTTTATTGTTCATAACCCACAAGACTCATATCATTTATGGTGTTGCTAAAGATAGTGTCATTATAATCAAAGAGTAATATAAACACGCGATTGGTTTACTCTGGATAATTGATCGATTGGAGGCTTTTTGTGACTACGTATCGCCATTTGAACATGTAGGAGCTAGAAATTTCTCTTCAAACTCAGGCTATAAATCAAATCGCTTTATGAGACGGTAACATGAATTTAATTAGATAATTGTGATGTGAAAAACAACATCTTCAAACCGCAGGTATTGGCTACGTTTTCGTTTTAGCCGTACTGCTCTCGTATCGTTGGTGATTCAGTTCCTTGAGAGTGTTTGAAATACACGTGACGAAGCTTCTATTGTTGAATTTTCATGATCATTTTTCGAAAAATATCTTATACAATATGGCTCGCAACTGCTGTATCTTTGAGCTGTTTATTACGTTTTGTTGTCAAAACTGATGAAAACAGGCACGTTTCTTGCAGAACAAGAATATAGAGTGAGGTTCGAATGGGTTGTTATTGATGTGTTTGACCGAGTCCGATCAGACGGTAAATATCTTTGGCAAAAATCATTACTCGATACCTGCATCGTTTGGCCTTCTGGTCGTAAGCCAAATTACAGATTTCATATTCAGTGCCTTGATATGGATATCTTCATTGCTGCGAAGTAGGAACACGATAATCATTTTAATATCTACGTTTCGCCCTCTGCTAAACTTCTAAGCACTCAATATGTACAAACGGCAGTTGAAATCGTCCGGCAATGTATACAAAAGTTAGGAGCCAAGATTGAACGTGTGCAGGTTTTCCGTTTAGACCTAGCTGCGGATTTTCGGCTCACTACACCTCCGGCAAACGGATTCATTAAATCACATATCATTGCACGTTTCAATAAGCGTGAAAGTAGCGATCGTCTTGAAACCTTATATGTTGGTTATTCATCATCTTTTATACAAGCAAGTGTCTATGACAAGCTTATTCAGTCTCTAAAGAAAATCGAAGCGGTTTGGATACTTGGGTTCTGAGATGTTGAGAATCTTCGCTATATCTGGCGTGTTGAATTTCAGATAAGACGAAGCAAGCTAAAGGGATTTGAGATTGAATCGGTTGATGATGTTATCGAGAAAGCCCCTCGATTGTGGCAGTATCTAACTGAAAATTGGATGTTTTTAAGTAAAGATCCGTAACAATAATTGTAATTATGGTTGCGTATATATTTGAAGCGGCTATAGTGTAAGTGTGGACTTACTTAACTATTGAGTTAGTTTAACTGGTTGAATTTATATGGATGTGAAGAATGATTCATAATCGTCCGTTACGTATTGTTTTAATCAGTCCCAAGGGGCCATTGTATCGGCATCGAATCGGCGCTTTTGGTAAAGGTTTGCGTTACATGCCGCTAACGTTTCCTGTGTTGGCGTCGCTGATACCAAGAGATATTGATGTTGAGCTTCGTTGTATCGACGAGGGAATTCAAGATGCAGATTTGGATTTAGACACAGATTTGATCGGAATGACCGTTATTACGGGAAATGCGACACGAGCATATGAGTTAGCATCACATTATCGAAATCGAAATATTCCGGTAGTAATGGGTGGTCCTCATGTTACTTTGGCCCCAGAGGATGTGTTGCCGCACGCAGATTGCATTGTGACAGGCTATGCAGAAGAAAGTTGGCCTCAGTTGCTGTATGATTTTGTCTCGGGGCAAATGAAGCAACGATATGATCAATCGCCTGAATTGTCGTTAGATGATATGCCGTTGCCGAAGCGTGAAGTATTGCCACGTCGAAAATATATTACCTCGCACGTTTATGAAGCTACGCGTGGTTGTACTCACAATTGTGAATTTTGTGTTGTGCCAAGTGCATGGGGACGCAGACCACTGCAGCAGTCAGTTGAAAACATAGTGGCAGATATGAAGGCAATGAAAAGTACGCGAGCCGCATTTGTGGATTTAAATTTGATAGCCGATCGTAAGTACGCTGTTAAATTGTTTAAGGCATTGGTGCCTTTGAATGTTAAATGGTTTGGGCTTGCAACGACACTGCTCGTGCATGATCAAGAGCTGTTGGATTTGGCCGCGGAAAGCGGTTGCTGTGGTTTGCTTATAGGCCTTGAATCGATATCGACGAATAGTTTGAAACTAACGCAGAAAGGATTCAATAACCCAAGTGACTATGAGAATGTTGTAAAGCAATTGCATCAGCGAAAAATATCGTTGCAAGGTTGCTTCGTGTTCGGTTTAGATGAAGACCGCGATGATGTCTTTGAAAAAACAGCAAATTTTGCAGTTGATGTAGGTATTGATTTGCCGAGATTTGCCATTGCGACACCATTTCCAGGAACTGCGCTATACAAACGCATGGAACTGGAAGGTCGGATTCTAACGCGCAATTGGGAGTTATATGATGGGCAACATGTTGTGTTTCAGCCTAAGCATTTGAGTGTGGAGGCATTAGAAGAAGGCAATCAACATGCGTGGCATAGGGCATATTGTCTCAAAGGTATGGCCAAACGGCTTCGCCAAACTGTTATGCCCTTGCCAATTGCGATGATAGTTAATTGGGGGTATCGACGTTATGCCCGTAATCTAAAGCGTTTTTATAACTGTGGTGGTATGATGGCACCAGATTGGGCTTATCAGATTAGTGATAGTGCTCGTTGAATAGAGCTTCGTTTATTGAATATGTACTTCTTAGTACTATATAGAGTTGTAGTGCTGAAAACATCAAAAAAGAGCAACCATGAAGCTTCCGGAGTTGAGTTGTGATTCAAAAATGTAAATCAACATTTCGTATTACGATGATTTATCCCTGTGTCGGTCGTACGGCATCAATGAAAAAATATATTAAAACTTGGCAGATGCAACCATTGTCTATCGCGACAATTGCTTCGCTGATACCAGACGATGTTGAACGGCAGTTTTATGACGATCGTCTTGAAGCGATTGCATATGATGAGCCAACCGATTTGGTTTTTTTAAGTGTTGAAACCTACACCGCCAAACGCTGTTATCAGATTGCAAGTGAATACCGAAAACGAGGCATACCTGTAGTGATGGGTGGATTTCACGCAACGCTCTGTACGGATGAAGTCTTGGAGTACGCAGAATCTGTTGTTGTAGGGGAAGCGGAGCCTGTAATTCAGAACCTTATAGACGATTACAGACATGGCACCCCACAACGGATCTATAAAGCGCAATCACGTCCTGAATTAACGCAGACCATGCCTGACCGTAATATGTTCAAAGGTAAGAATTATATTAATTTTGGATTGATTGAGTTTGCTCGCGGGTGCAAATTTAAGTGTGATTTTTGTGCAATTCAAAGTTATTACGAAGGCACCGTCAATCATCGCCCGATTCAGGCGGTTGTCGAAGAAATTAAGCGTATGCGTAAACGCGGGCAGCTCATTTTCTTTGTTGACGATAACATTTGCTCGGATTTGAATGTGGCAAAAGAATTGATGCATGCTCTGATTCCACTGAAAATTAGCTGGGTCAGCCAAGGATCAATCAATATTGCTTATGATGAAGAGGCGTTGGTACTGCTACGTAGGAGTGGATGTAAGGGCTTGCTCGTTGGATTGGAAAGTTTAAATCCTGCTGGGCTTAAAACCATGAACAAAGGTTTTAACTTGATGCAAGGTGGCCCGGAGGAAGCGCTTGCAAACTTTCGTAAACACCACTTGTGTGTCTACGGCACGTTTGTTTTTGGCTATGATAATGATACCTATCAAACCTTTGACGCAACACTCGAATTTGCCCGTAAAAACGGCCTGTTTATTGCAGGACTGAATCACTTGCGTCCGTTTCCTGGTACACCGCTTTACGATCGTATAAAGAATGAAAGACGACTGCTTTATGAAAAGTGGTGGATGGATGAAGACTATCGGTATGATATGTTACCGTTTAAACCTGCAAATATGAGTGCGGCAGAACTTGAACAAATGTGTGTTGATGCAAGGCGAAAATTTTACAGTTGGCCAAGTATTCTTCAACGGGCTAAATGCGCAGCCAATCGTTCGAATCTTTATATGTTTGCCAATTATCTTATTATTAACGCGATGCACCGTAGGGATGTCGTTGGGCGTGGGCAAATGCCATTGGGGGATCAAATGCACCAAGTACAGCTTCTTAAGGTCTCGTAAGGGTATATGAGTTTGCCACTATGTCGAAGCGATATATTTGTGATTTTGCTAGTCCATCAGACGAACCTGAATTATGTAAATTGGCATGTATTCCAATGCAGGGGAAATTGCCCATGTCGCTATTCATGCACCCAAGTCGCCAAGATGGACTTGCGGTGCAGGGAGATCGTTTGAGTACTGCCGTCGTACGCAACGCGAATACCAATGAAATTGTATGTATGGGCGTCCGTACCGTAAGAAAACTTTGGATTAATGGCGACATAAGTCGTGTAGGTTATCTGTCAGGGTTGCGCGTAAAACCCGGTATAAGATTAACACGACGTGTCCTAAGCGAATTTTATACGCGTATCAATTTACAGCAGCGTGTCGATGAAGTAAGTTTTGATTTGACCAGTATCATGGCAGATAACCATCGTGCAAAGCGATTGCTGCTTCGAAATGTTGCTGGCATGCCGACCTATCATAAAATTGGTGAAATGGTAACTTGCACGTTACCAATATGTCGAACTAAACGGTTCCCTCATGGCGTAGTACGACTTGATGTCCGTTGGCTTGAGCAGGTTGTAGGTTTGTTGCAAAAAGTAGGCGCAATGTATCAAATGCGGCCATTTGTAAATGAAGCGATTTTAGCGTCAAGCACACTAAGCCGTAATCTTTGCTTGAATAATTTTGTTGGATTAGAAATAAAAGGAAAGCTGGTTGCTTGTGCTGCCTTGTGGGATCAGAGAGCTTATAAACAAGCGGTAATAACGCAGTTACCGCGAAATTTTCAGCGTTGGCAATCGTATATAAATTGGGGATGTCAGTGTATTGGACGCACGCCAATCCCACAGTCTGAACAGCATATACAGATGGTTTACGCATCCTGTATAGCATTGTCTGAGCAAAGACGCGATTGGGGTAAAAAGTTAATAGCTGCGCTTCGTATGCTTGCATTTGAACACAATGCAAAAATGCTGGTATTAGGGCTGCCTGCTGGGCATGAATTATTAAATACTCGTTTGTTGCGACAGAAGGCATGGAAGTGTAGAAGCTTGATTTGTCGTGTATCTTACGAAAAATTACCTGAATTAGAATCACGACCGGTATGGCCGGAGATTGCTGTTTTATGAAAACGATTGCTAAAAATATTGAGTCATTAACCGAAACTGAAATCTTCAACATGTACTCAGTTTTGAATGAATGTTTCTCAGGCGTGAGTTTATCTGGATTTAAACAGGATATGCTGGACAAAAACTCTGTGGTAATCTTATGTAGCAATGACGGTAAGATTCAGGGTTTCTCGACTTTATCTATGTGTATTACAAAAGGGCCGGATGGCAATAGTGATGTGACAATTGTATGTTCAGGTGACACCATAGTCCGACCAGAAGCATGGGGAAGCACGGCTTTGCCTCGCGCATGGATGAGAGAGGCAAGGCAGAAATACGAAGCGCAAGGAAAAGGGCCTTTGTATTGGCTGTTGATTACTTCGGGATACCGTACATTCCGTTTTTTACCCGTTTTTATCAAAGAGTATTACCCACATCCGGAAAAACAAACTCCACCGCATTTGGCTCAGTGGATGCATCAGATCGCAACAGAACGATGGGGTGACGCATATGACCCAGCTTTGGGTATTGTTCGTTTTCCTCAGCCGCAACAGTTACGCGGCAACCTGACAGAGGTGCCGGACAGTAAGATGCGTGATAAACATGTGCAGCATTTTCTAAAGTTAAATATCGGGCATGAAAATGGCGATGAACTGGTATCTATTTGCGAGTTGTCTGAAGAAAACCTAACCCGGCCGGGATTACGCTTCTATCATGCAGCCGATCGGTATTTACATTCAACAGTGGCGTCAGTTGCAAAATGAAAATATGTGAAATCGCTTATCAAATGTGGCAGCTTAGCCAGCGCAGAACTGTGCAATGTTTTTCTAAAGCGCTCAATATGCCGCAGCAGGTACAAAGGCAAATTTTGCTTTCTACGATTCAACGAAACAAAAATACCGCTTTTGGTAAGCGGTATCATTTTCACGCAATTAGCACATTGGAGGAATATCAAAACCGTGTGCCACTATGCGAATATGCTGATATTGAAAGCGATATAAATAGAATTAAAAATGGTGAATCCAGTATTCTTACTGATGATAAAATCACACACTTAATTCCAACAAGTGGCACTACATCCGCTGCAAAATTGATCCCCTATACTAAACGTCTTCAATCTCAGTTTAATGCAGGTATTGGCCCATGGATTGCCGATCTTGTTCGCCTTTTTCCAGATTTATTACGAGGCCCAGCTTATTGGTCGATTTCGCCGACCATTGCAGTTCAGCAGAATAGCTCCGTTGTGCCCATTGGGTTTGAAGATGATACTTCGTACTTGGGTTTCTTTGGCCGCTGGCTCATTCAATCGACTTTAGCCGTTCCCAATGACGTGCGGCATATATGTGATGAGAATGACTTTCGTTATCTCACCTTATTGCATTTATTAAGGGCAAAAGACTTACGGTTGGTTTCCATTTGGCACCCTTCATTCTGGTCGCTATTAATGGAGCGGTTAGATCAATGGTGGTTACAGCTTGTGTATGATTTACAACATGGAACTTGTAATTTACCATCAGGCTCTCGATTGAAAATACGTTTTGGCAAAAAGCGCATTAGAGATCTGAAAAACACAAAACCTGATGACTGGAAAGCAATCTGGCCTAAAATATGTGTAATTAGCGCATGGGGTGATGCTGCTGCCGAATTACCATTTTCACAGTTACAGCGAGATTGGTCTCATACTTACTGTCAGCCCAAGGGGATAATAAGTACCGAATCCTTTCTCTCTTTGCCTTGGCAGGGTAAATATCCCGCTGCTGTATGTTCGCACTTCATTGAGTTGCTTGGTGATGATGGCCGATGTGTCGATCTCGCCTCTGCCGAAAAAGACGGTGTGTACGAGCCAGTGCTTACCACCGCAGGCGGATTGTATCGCTACCGTTCAGGCGATCGTATTCAAGTAACGGATTTTCTAGCATGTACGCCAACCTTCCGCTTGTTAGGACGGTCCAAGTCAACCTCAGATATATGTGGGGAAAAATTACACGAGATACATGTTAAACGTGCAATTGATAAATCTCTTCAATACCTAAATATTGACGCGACATTTTGCATGTTAGCAGCCAACGATTTGCAGCCACCAACTCATTATGAATTGTTCATTGCATTAACAAACGGGCAGCAACAAATTCTGCTAGATAAGTTAAAGTGCATGTTGGAAGTGCAATTATGTGCCAATCCGCATTACGCTTATGCTCGCAAACTTGGTCAGCTTAGAGCGTTATCTGTGTGTCAAGTAGGTGAAGATGCTCCTTCTCGATATCTAAAGCGTATGCAATCAAATGGACAACAATTAGGGAATATTAAGCCAGCTATTCTAAGTAATATGGGGAAATGGAGATCGTTTTTAAAATGATCACATTCGAATGCCCTTGTGAGTGGATTTACTATTAATGGTAGCAAATGTTGCTATTGTCCATGCGATATCGAGAAGTTCAGGGTCAGAATAAGCGTTCAGGATAAGTTCAATATTATTGTGCCAGATGGCAACCATAGTTGTCTTGAAAGAGGACGGCGGAAGCGGTGATGCGGTTACCATCAACGTTTGATACGATTTCAGGATTGCCCGCAGGATTGATCGCTGCGATAACGGAGAAAGTAGTGCCTAGATCTATACCGACCGCAGGATTGGTCATCGGTTTGTTCCTGCATTAATCTCGATAGTAAATGAAAATTTCTGCGTGTTGAATAACATGCGTTGCTGATTCGGATTTTAAGTCGAACCCATATTTGCAGATGTTAGCGATGCGTTCAGGTGTGCGCCAGAATGGACATTTGATGCGGCCAACGATATTCATGATTTTAAGATCGACGGTGTCGCCTGGTTTGGGGCGAACAACTTCGATTTGCTGTTTTCCAAGTTCAGATTCAATGATGCCAAGCAAGTCATTTAAGAAGTAATCTGATTTGTTTGCAGTTTCAGTGTTTCGCAGATGTTTGAATGTCAGTGTGTGTGTATGCGGATGAGTGAGTCCATGTGCTCGCTTCTGCCTACATTGCGATTTTCTTCTGCTGCTTTGAACAGCTTGCCTTTGCATCGGTGCATGAACTGGTCGATGTCGTGGACATTATGTTGTGTGGCGTACACTGCATCACGAAAGGCTTCTTGAGGAAATTGCGGTTTATTTGGTTGCGGTTCTGCTTCAGTTCGGATGTGGGTTGTTCAGAAGTAGTCGTAAGGTGGATGATGATTGTTCGCATGAGTTGCAGTCATTCTATTCAGTATCGTGATACGTCGTTGTAGAGCTTGTTGGATCGCAGTGATCTGAGGTGTCAGCAGACTGCGAGAACGCATTACTGTCGAGATGTTCCATTTTGCCTTTCGATGGTAAAATTGCCCTAGATTATGATCCCATAATTTCTAAAAAATGATTCTAATTAAAAAAAGTTAATCATTGTAACGTTAAATAAATGTCTACGGAAGTATGAATCTATGAATGTTATTGGTTGGAAAGAAATTGAAAAACTAGGGTATTTGAGACGTTTTGTAAATATGTGTTTTGGGGCCGATGCAAGGTGTATAGATAAAAAAATGAAAAGTAGAATCAGTGTCGTTTTTAGAATAGGTCAATATTAATCCAAACCGGTAAAGTTACGAGCGGTAATCCTACAATTCTCATCAAAGGTATCTTCTCAGTTATGTAAATATCATATTAATTCAGCAGTCAACCAGACTGATATTCACTTTGTGCTGCAAATTCACACAGCATTTATATTGATGTCAGAAATTACGAAGATAGGGTGGGGGTGCCACCGTAGAAGCCTTCAAAACCGACGAAACTTAGTATGGTGAAGGGAAGTTGGAGCGAGGTTCAACCGAGTGGCCTTTGATATGTTAAGCCAACCTCTCCCAGGGTTGATGCCTCGAAACGGGAGAGCGTCGCACCTCGTGCATCCAGTGGCATTCTGTGGGGCAGGGGCTTTACTGTTTTCGGCAGGCTGTATGGTGATGCCAAGCCGCAAATCGTCCATGTTCATGTCTGTATTCGTCGGCTTACTTCTCTAACCTGATTGCCTATGACAGATTAGCGTGTTGGTGCTATCCGCCGGCACGATTGGTATAGGCTTGGGGGGGCATTACGGTCAGGGGTTTTGACGGTTTCGTCGGTTTTGAGGTGCGGTTGAGTGTGTGGGTAGGTGCTCTCGCTGGCAGGCATCGAGGGGCAGGGGCGTGGTCAGATCATAGTTTGCCTGACCTACGGTTATTTGGCATGGATGTCACACGCCTCGACAAGCCCAAACAAGCCCACGGCAAGCCCAACACAAGCCCGGCTTGGCGCACTAAAAAACGCCGATCACGTAAGTGACTGGCGTTTCTAGTTTTAAAATAGCGGGGACAGGATTCGAACCTGTGACCTCCGGGTTATGAGCCCGACGAGCTACCTGGCTGCTCTACCCCGCAATCTATTGTCTAAATTGCGACAATTGAAAACAAAATGATTCCAATTGCTTGTGAGTGAAGTAGTTGTGTGCTTCACTGGTAGATATTAAAGCATAACCTACCGATTAAGTCAAAGCGTGTGACACGGTTCATGTAATTAGCGATTTTATCCACACTCATTCGCTCTTTTAAGTAATCGGAACGGTAATGATACATTTTTTAATGTTGATTGTGAATAGATATAACATCTTCCTGGTAATGCGAGGTTTTGGGAAAAGTTTATTCGCAGTTCCCATCTCAAACCATGCTTGATCTTGTTGTTGTGGAGCATAAGCCGGAATTGCCCGTAGTTTAGCAAGGATGGCTGAATGGGATACGAATCGTGGTCCGAGCGATTTACTCTCCTGAATTACTTATTGAAGCACGCAGAAATAATCTTGTGTATGTAGCATGCTCAATGCAAGGCTTCGGGTATCTTGCGTGAGTTTGCACTATGAGCTTCGAAATCAGTTCTCTTAATAAATACAGATTTAATAGCTGGTTTTAGAGTCGTTGGTATCGACGCCGCAATACCATGGTTTGATATTGAGAGGAAGATTATGCAGTTAAGAAAGTCAGGTGCTGCAGATCATTGCTTATGGTTCAGCAAGGCAGTTATGAAATGACGAAATCTGCCAACAGCTGAACAGGGTGTATAGGTTAATTCGTTCGGTATCACATCTCCACTCGCTCTAGCTTTGTGCGGACAGAGCAGGGGTCAAAGTCGTTGTTCATCTGACCAATTTGGGTGAAGTGGATGCTATCGAATTGTTCATTGATCGGTGAGAACTGTAGTTGTTCGATTACGAATCCATCATGTACTTCGCTCAATATCATTTCATGAGCTGACAGCCCATAATATGACACTATGTCAGGTTGGCAGGTGATTTCGTGGCGGTCTTCTGTGTGGTATGCGTTCATTAACTTGTAAGTGTATTAATAGTAATAGATTAAGTTCCATTGTGCCGTTGTGGTTCAATGGCGAGTTTTGGCATCCATATTGCCATACATAATAAGGTCGTTATGGCTGCGCCTTCCTTTAGGCCCAGCCGTGACCTGATAACCGGGCGGGAATATCGTATTTGAATTGATCATCCATGGACCCTTAAGGAGATACGTGGGAATGGCCGCAAAAGAATTGGCCTTTGAATCGGAAGCTCGTGCAGGACTCCTGCTTGGCGTTGAAAAACTCGCCTCAGCAGTCAAAAGCACGCTTGGCCCGCGTGGCCGCAGCGCAGTCATCGACAAGAGTTGGGGTGGCCCAACTGTTACCAAGGACGGCGTCACGGTTGCTGAAGAAATCGAGCTTAAAGACAAAAACGAAAACATGGGCGCCCAGCTCGTCAAAGAAGCTGCTAGCAAGACTTCTGATAAAGCTGGTGACGGTACCACAACTTCCACAGTCCTCGCAGAAGCACTCTTCCGTGAAGGTCTCAAGCAGATCACTGCTGGGGCAGATGCTAACGCAGTCGTCCGTGGTATGAAGAAAGCTGTTGAAGCTGTCGTTGCTAATATCCAATCACTCGCCAAAGCAATCGACGGCGAAAAGGATATCCAAAACGTCGCAGCCATTTCTGCTAACAATGACCAAGTCATCGGCAAAATCATGGCAGACGCTATGAAGAAGGTCGGCAAAGACGGCGTCATCACAGTTGAAGAAGGTAAAGGTCTCGATACATACGTCGACGTTGTCGAAGGTATGCAGTTCGATCGCGGTTACCTCTCTCCAAACTTCGTGACAGATGCAGATAACATGCTCGTCTCTATGGACAAAGCACTCGTGCTTATCTACGAAGACAAGATTTCATCTATTCAGCAGTTAGTTCCATTGCTTGAAAAAGTGCAGCAAGCTAAGCGTCCTCTCGTCGTCATCGCTGAAGACGTCGAAGGTGAAGCACTTGCAACACTCGTCGTCAACAAGCTGCGTGGTGTTCTCAACATCTGTGCAGTCAAAGCTCCAGGCTATGGCGATCGTCGTAAAGCAATGCTCGAAGATATCGCTGTCCTCACTGGTGGCCAAGCCATCATGAAAGACCTCGGCATCGAACTCGACAAGGTTGAACTGTCACAACTTGGAATGGCGAAAAAACTCGTCATCGATGCTGACTCAACAACCATCGTTGAGGGTGCAGGCGAATCCAAAGGCATTCAAGCACGTATCGAGCAGATCCGTCACGAAATTGCTTCTTCATCTAGTGACTACGATCGTGAAAAACTACAAGAACGTCTCGCTAAACTCGCAGGCGGCGTTGCTCAGATCAATGTTGGTGCTGCAAGTGAAGCAGAACTTAAAGAAAAGAAAGCACGCGTCGAAGATGCACTCCATGCAACTCGCGCTGCTGTTGAAGAAGGTATCGTCCCTGGTGGCGGCGTAAGCTTCATCCGTTCTATCGCTAAGTTGAACAAAGTCGAAACCCTCGGCGATGAAGCGGCAGGCGTTTTGATCGTTAAGAAAGCCCTTGAGCTTCCACTTCAGACGATCTCCGATAACGCAGGTGAACGCGGTACTGTTGTCGTCAGCAAAGTTGCTGAAGGCAAAGGTGCATTTGGTTTCGACGCACTCAAGCTCGAATACTGTGACCTCCTCGAAAAAGGTATCATCACACCAGCCAAGGTTGACAGAACTGCTCTTGAAAACGCAGCTTCAGTTGCAACCCTTCTCCTGACTTGTGATTGTATTGTCACCGAAAAATCATCCGACGACGCCGGTGCCGGCGCAGGCATGCCTGACATGGGCGGCATGGGTGGTATGGGCGGCGGTATGCCAGGTATGGGCGGCATGGGCGGTGGAATGCCCGGCATGGGTGGCATGGGCGGTATGATGCCCGGCATGATGTAATCAGTCACGTTCTAACTATCTAATACACCATTAGACAAACAAAAGCGACTATTCGCTTGGAGATAAAAAATGGCAAAGAAAACAACAGTTAAGCCATTGGATGACCGCATCATCCTCAAGCCAACCGTGGCTGAAACTAAAACTGCTTCTGGTATCT
The DNA here is from genome assembly GCA_016350165.1 of Planctomycetota bacterium. Lineage (GTDB taxonomy): Bacteria > Planctomycetota > Phycisphaerae > Phycisphaerales > Phycisphaeraceae > Poriferisphaera. The sequence continues at coordinate 4,511,831 of CP066225.1, forward strand.
TCCTTCCTGAGTCTGCAACCGAAAAACCAATGACTGGTACAGTCATTGCTGTTGGTCCTGGCAAGCTTAACGAAGACGGCAGCCGTACAGACCTTACCATCAAAAAGGGCGACGTCGTCCTCTACGGTAAGTACTCTGGCACAGAAGTTGACATCGACGGTGTCGAGCACATGATCGTTCGTGAAAACGAGTTGCTCGGCGTAATCGAAGACTAAGAGTTGCACTGCTTATGCAGTGTTTGAATAGAAACGCTAATCAGAATTTATGGAGCCAAATCAATGGCGAACAAACAGATGATGTTTGGATCTGATGCGGCAATGCAGCTCAAAAAAGGTCTTGAGCAACTTGCCGCTGCCGTGAAGGTCACAATGGGACCAACCGGCCGCAACGTTGTCATGCAAAAATCCTTCGGTGGCCCTGCTGTCACCAAGGACGGCGTCTCCGTTGCAAAAGAAGTTGAAATCAAAGAGCCCTTCCAGAACATGGGCGCGAAGATGGTTGTTGAAGTCGCTAAGAAAACTGCTGACAAAGCAGGCGACGGTACAACCACCGCAACCGTGCTCGCTGAAGCCATCTTCAGTGAAGGCCTCAAACATAAAATCGCTGGCGCTAACGCCATCGCTCTACAGCGTGGCATCAATGCTGCATCAGATGTAGCTGGTCAGGCAATCAAAGACATGGCCGTTGCATGTGACGGTAAAGACGACTACAAAAAAGTCGCCACCGTTTCTGCTAACCATGACATTGAAGTCGGCGAAGTGATTGCAGAAGCAATCGCTAAAGTCGGTAAAGACGGCGTCGTCGAAGTCGAAGAAGGCAAAACTGCTGAAATCGATCTCAACTACGTCGAAGGTATGCAGTTCGACAAGGGTTACCTGTCACCATACTTCATGACCGATCCGAAGACTTCAGAATGTATCATGGAAGATTCACTGATCCTTCTTCACGAGAAAAAGATCAGCAACCTCCAGGACCTCCTCCCATTGCTCAACAAAGTTGCAATGGCTCAGAAGTCACTTGTTATCGTCGCTGAGGACGTTGAAAACGAAGCACTTGCTGCACTCGTCGTCAACCGTCTGCGTGGCACCATCAAAGTCGCTGCTGTTAAAGCACCAGGCTTCGGTGATCGCCGTAAAGCAATGATGCAGGACCTCGCAGTTCTTACCGGTGGTCAGTTCCTCAGTGAAGACCTAGGCGTTCAGCTTGAAGCTGTCGAACTCGAACAGCTCGGTACAGCCAAGAAGATTGTCATCGACAAGGACAACACAACCATCATCGAAGGTGCTGGTACAAAAGCCGATCTTGATCAGCGTATCGCTCAGATCCGCAAGCAGATCGAAACCACAACCTCCGATTATGACCGTGAAAAACTGCAGGAACGTCTCGCCAAGCTCACCGGCGGCGTAGCCATCATCAATGTTGGCGCACCAACTGAAACTGCTATGAAAGAGCGTAAAGACCGCGTTGATGACGCACTTCACGCAACCAAAGCTGCAGCTGAAGAAGGTTACGTCCCAGGTGGCGGCGTTGCACTTATTCGTGCAATCGAAGCGATCGAAGCAAAGCGTGCAAAAGCACGTGGCGATGAAAAGCTTGGTTTCGACATTGTCGCAGCAGCTCTTGAAGTTCCACTGCGTCAAATCGTCGAAAACGCTGGCGATGATGGCTTCATCGTTGTCGAGAAGGTTAAAGAAGCCGAAGGCAGCAAGGGCTACAACGCTGCAACTGGCAAGTACGTTGACATGGTTAAAGCTGGCATCATCGATCCAGCCCTCGTCGCTCGTACCGCACTTCAGAACGCTGCATCTGTCTCAGGTCTCATGCTCACGACGAACGTCCTGATCACTGAGCTTGAAGGTGAAGATGAAGCTGTCGAAGGTGCAGTCAGCTAATCAACGCATGCAGTGGCGGGTTAGACAATAACTGTCATACCTTTCATAAAGCAAAAAATTAAGGGCTCACCGGTGAAAGCCGCTGAGCCTTCTTCACTCAATCAAGGGCGGGTAGAACAAAGGATTGATTCATCATGGCCACAGAGCGTGATTACTACGAAATACTTAGCATTGAACGCACCGCTAGCGGTGACGAAATCAAACGCGCTTATCGCAAAATGGCGATGAAGTATCACCCAGACCGTAACCCCGACAATGAAGAAGCGGAAATCAAATTTAAAGAATCCGCTGAAGCGTATGAAGTTCTCTCAGACGAAGAAAAGCGTCGTCTCTACGATCAATACGGCCATGCTGGTCTTAAAGGACGCGCTGGTCACAACTTCAACCAGATGAACCCGAACGACATCTTCTCTATGTTCGGTGACATCTTCGGTGACATGTTTGGCGGTGGTGGCGGTTTCGGTGGCCAAAGTCGAGGCCCACGTGGCAACCGTCCAACCCGCGGCTACGATCTTGAAACACTTGCTGAAATCTCACTCGAAGAAGTACTCAGCGGTTGTGAAAAAGATATCGACTTCACACGTCAGGACGTCTGCGATACATGTGACGGCTCCGGCGCAAAGCCCGGCACCGATCCAATCACATGTTCAACTTGTGGCGGCAATGGCCAAGTCATGCAGTCCGGTCTTGGTGGTATGTTCCGCATGGTCACGACCTGTCCAGACTGTAACGGTCAAGGTAAAGTCGTCAAAGAACATTGCCCTGAATGTTCAGGAAAAGGTCGAATCCTTAAAGACCGCAAAATCTCCGTTAAAATCCCCGCAGGCGTTCATGACGGGCAAGCCGTTCGCATCGCAGGCGAAGGTGAACCCGGTCTCAACGGAGGACCACGCGGTGACCTCCACGTTGTCATACGTGTAAACAGGCACGAACTCTTCGTTCGTGATGAGGATGACATTATCCTCAAGATGCCGATCAGTTTCACCCAAGCTTCGCTCGGCGCAAACGTGACGATTCCAACACTTGAAGGTGAAGATGAAATCACAATCAAGGCCGCATCACAGCACGGCGATGTAATCAAAGTGCAAGGCGGCGGTTTACCGAATCTTCGCGGCGGCAGACGTGGCAACCTTCTTGTCGTCCTGCTTATTGAGATTCCAAAGAACCTCACTGACAAGCAAGAAGAGTTACTCCGAGAGTTTGCAGAAACGGAAGATCATGATGTTCTCCCGCACTCAAAAGGGTTCTGGGAAAAAATCAAAGAATACATGGGCGGCTAATTTTTAAAGATTAAATCAGCTGTCTAATCAAGGGTTAGAGTAAGGTGTGTTGGTCATAATTTAGAAAACATAAATGATTCACAGCAGAGGCTGAAATGAGTAAGAATAAAGACGATCACAACATGGAAGAACCTCAAGACGAGAACTTGAAATTCAACGGTGAAGGCGAAGGTGAGGACTACGAGCCAACCGAAGAGGATTTTAAAGTTGATGCTTATGACGAGGAAGATGAGAAGAAACAAGAACTTACCGAAGAGGAAAAGCTTCGTAAAGAACTTGAAGAACTCAACGAAAAGTATCTGCGCACCGCAGCGGATTATCAAAACTACGTTCGCCGTGCTGAGCAGAACGTTGGTGTTGTGCGTGAACAACAGATTATGAGCATGGCTCGTGAGCTTGTTACAGTACTCGATCACTTCGATCGTGCAGTTGAAGTTGATAAGGAAAAAGTCACGGTCGAAGACCTGCTCGGCGGCGTTAAGATCGTTAAGGACGAGCTTTTACGTTCAATCGGAAAGTTTGGTGTTGAACGGGTTGAGGCGGAAGTTGGACAAGAATTTGATCCAAATAAGCATGAAGCTATGATGCGTCAGCCGAGTGAAGATGTTGAGACGAATCACATTGTTCAGCAGTTCCAGCCGGGGTACATGATCAATGACAAAACGATCCGTCCTGCGGGTGTTATTGTCGCTCAATAATTTGCGAGAGCAAACGTTGTAACTGATTATTCAGTAATAGGTTGTGGCTTGTGTTGGTTTGCGGAATTGTGGTTGTGAGTGAAGGAATTTGTTATGCCGACGTATGACTATGTATGTGACAATTGCGGCCATGAGTTTGAAGAATTTCAAATGATGAGCGCAAAACCCCTGAAAAAATGCCCTGAATGTGGCAAGATGCAGTTGCGCAGACTGATCGGTGCGGGTGCAGGTGTGATTTTTAAAGGCAGCGGTTTTTACGAAACTGATTACAGGTCAGATAGTTACAGCAAAGATCAGAAGGCGGCTAAAGACGCAAAGAGTGCTGCGAAAAAGGATGCGGCAGCACCGAAGTCGGAGAACAAGAAAGCGGATTCAGGATCGTCTGGTGGGGAGAAGAAGAGTTCAGGTGGCGGCAAAAAAGAGGCTGCTACGAAGAAGTAATCTGAGCAAAAAATACAAGATATTGACCGTCGCTCCAATATGATCGACGGTTTTTTGTTTACTTTTCGTGCGCGCATTTTGCGCCAATTTTGAACACACGATTGGAAGTTGATTGAGTGGCTCGAGATATAATTTTTGAGTTTGCGCGCCGCATATTTGCGAAATTGCGTGTTTTTAGGTGCTTTCGGCCAAAAACGATCAAAAGTAGGTTGGAAATTGACAGAAATGGGTCAGAAATGGGCAGTACAGCCGTTGATTAGACTGATTTTGATGTTGTTTTTGTGCGCGCAATCTGAAGAAAGGTGAAATAGCCTTCATCGTTGTCCGTCTATATATTGATGGGGGCTGGAAGAAGGGTATCTGAGCAGGCGAATCATGTCTGAATCTGGTCCTGATGCCAGTCTTGAATGAAGATCTTTTGGGAGCTGATAATGAAGTACGTGAATATGATAGCTGTGTTTTTGGTTGGTTTGGTTTTGGGGAGTGGTGTGATGTGGTATGTCGGTTGGCTGAATGCGCAACCGGCTTTTTATAATGTTTATGGTGCGGAGCTCATTGAACTGAATAGTCGGCTTGATGTGAATGTTAGTTCTTTGGCCCATGATGTGGCGTGGGAGATGGGGGACGTTGTGACGACACCAGAGGGATCTGAGTCGATGCCTTCGTTTGGGCAGGGAGGGAGTGTTTCGAAGGATATGGATGGGAATTTTCTGTATTCGATTTCGTATACGAAGTTTAAGGATATCGATAAGAATGAGTATGAGGTAAGGGTGTATACAATCGTAGGGCGGCCGACGGTGGTGCTTTTGGAGTGTAGTGACCCATCCAGAAAATACGATTTCTTCAATAAACTCTCAGCTAAATTGGGTGAAGAGCGAAAGAAGGGTGGATGGTAAATCAGGGGGTAAAGGCATATGATTAAGTTGGTGTACAGCGGATGAATAGGGAGGCAGGTAAAAATTATAGAAAGGTGTTTGTATGAGACGTGCTGCTCAAGAGATTAAGGATCAGGTTGTTTTGGAGGAGATTTTGAAGGGGCAGGTCATATGCAGGTTGGGGATTATGGATGGCGATAAACCTTATGTTGTGCCGGTAGATTATGGGTACGAGGATGGCTGCTTGTTTATCCATACTGCGATTGAGGGGAAGAAACTGGATTGTTTGCGTTTGAATAATCATGTTTGTTTTGAGATCGATGAGTTAAAGAAGACGATGACGGACGATGTACCTTGCAAATGGTCGTCGATGTATCAGTCGATTATTGGGTATGGAGATGTTGAATTTGTTGAAGGCGGCGATGCGAAGCGACATGGATTAGATGTGATTATGCGACAACATGGCGCAGAAGGTGAGTTGGACTATCGTGATGCGCATGTGAATGCAACCGAGATTCTGAAGGTTAGAATCATGGAGATGACAGGGAAACGATCGAAGGTTTGGGAAGAGTGATTAGCGCTCAGTAGATGCTTGTCAGATTTTGAAACAACGTATATAAATTTGAGAAATTAGCAGCGTACTTGAATATCATCCTATTAATATCGCACCGATTTGAATGGATGAGAGATTATGGTATTTGGTTGTCGCGCGGCTTTGTTTGCTTCTTTAATTGTTGTGGGTGGGTGTTCATGTGGTTATGGGGGAGGGTCTCGCTGCTCATTTTATAATGAGAGATATCAGAGCCCGGGATTTCTGTTCTGGGTATCGGGTGAAGATATTCGTGTCGAGAGCAAGGCTTTGGAAGGGGGTGATTATTGCAATGATGGTGAGAATGATCGTGTACGTTGGGAGGCGTTTTGAAGCTTATGCATGATAGCAAACTTATGAAGCATGTTGAGTGCGTAAGCTTCGATAGAGTTCTGAGGTGAAATGCTGCGAATCATGTTATGTATTTGAATAATTCGGTTTTTAAAGGTTTCTATTTGTGCGGCACGATCAATTTTGTAAAGCGATGAGACGATGAGGTGGATGTGATCGAACATGATGGGGTCGTCAATGTCAGGGTTTTCAAAGAAGAATGTTGTCATGATGCTTGGTTGATCGTGAATTGATGAAGCACTTTCGAGATCAATGATGCGCAAATCTGTTGGGGAGTTGCCTTGAATGAAGTTGTCGAGTTTTGCATCACGTATGATGAAATCTTCGCGGTGTATTTGTTTGAGAATGTTTGCGGCTGCATGTAGCGATTGCGGTGAGAGTTGGTTAGTTAATCTATGATGTTGCAAGTTTTGGCCTGGGATTTTTTCGAGGACCAGTATGCTGTGCATGGGCGTTTGCTTGAAGTCGATAATGTTTGGTAGAAGTTGTTCAAGACCTGCAGCATACATTTTTTGATACATGAGATATTCGTGATTGATCAGGTCTTTGCCTGTGGCTCGGACATCTTGAGGATGGATACCACGAGATGATCCGATTTTCACGATGACTTCAGTGTAGGTGTTCTTTGAGATATCGAGAGCGAGATATGTGCCACCTTTCCATGCTTGCATTTTCGCTTCGAAAATAGGGTATTTTGTCAGAAAATCTTCTAGGTCTGGATCAGTTTCTACTGGTTCGAGGTGTGGTATGAATGGATCTTGGAGGCCGAGTTGTTTGTATTGGTTTGGGTTTGTACGGTCGTCGCTGAAGGAGGTTGCTTTGTGTGTGATTTCGAGGCTTTGGTAGGAGCCGTAACGGTAGTAGAGAGGGAGTCCTCGGCCGATGGCGTTGGCATGGGGTACGATTGGGCAGAGGCCTGAATAAGAGGAAAGTGTTTGCTTGAGGGCGATGATGAGGGAGTCGATATCGTTGCATGTCTGGAGGTAAGCGACGATCGCTTTGCCGATTTGGGAGTATGCTGCAAAACCTGAATTAATTTTCTTTAGTACACGTAATGAACGTGCGTATTTGAAACAGGTATTGTGTTGGATGAGGATTGGTGCAATGGTTGTGAGAATGTCGTAGTAGTTTTGGATGGATGACGAGATGTATAGTTTCCAGCCATGTTTTATATTAGATGGAACTTGGCCGTAGGCTGCCCATGTTTGTGTGAATGTGTTTTTTTGAGCAGGTGTGTAGATGATTGCATCGGGGCCAAAGAAATCAGGGGAGGGTATGTCTTGTGTTGGTTTTACCATCGTCGATGACTGAAGAATATGCAGAGACACAAAGTCAATACGATTGAATGTTGCGTTGTGCAGGGGTAATGAATTTTTTGGTGCTTAACCTGTTGTTTATGAAGGATCAAAGCACGTTACTACTGAAATCCAAGGTGTAGTTGTTGTTGCTGTTGTCGTTGCAGTGGTGAGCATGATTGTGTCGTTGTTCTTATGCAATGAACGAATGGCTTGCTCGTTGATGCAGAAACCAGTGAGAAGCAGAAGGAGTTGAGATTTGTTCTGTGCAGCATGTAAGTCACTGCGAAACTTTTGGTATTCTGCGGGATTGTCTTTCAGTTTTTGAATATCCATATGTACTTCCTCAATGAACTGTTTTACTGAATATTTAGCACGCGTAGTATGAAACGACAACGGTTGTGGTTGCAGAGATTGTAGGAGTGAAGGTTGCAAGGATGCTGTCCTCGCTGTCAGGAGTGCTGAGTGATCGGATGTCGATTTCATTAGTGCTGAATTCAGCGAGTATTTTGCGTAGATCGGAAGTATTTGCGGCTTTCATGATGTTGTTGCGGAATTGGCTATAAGTTTCGGGGTTGCTTTTGAGCATGTTTGGATTCATGTCGTTCTCCTTTCATTTGATGATGTGGCTTAGCAAGCGGCATATGAGATAAATATTGTTGATGTCGTTGTGGTCGTTGTTGGAGGGATTGAGAGAAGGTTGTTTGAGTCATCGAGATCGGATTGGGGGGCTAATGCACGGATAGAGTCTTCGGTTGTGCAGAATTCAGTGAGTATGTGATTGATTTCAGACTTGTTGTTGGCTCCGAGAATGTGAGCGCGGAATGATTGATATGCAGACGCATTGTCCTGCAAGTGATTGGCATTCATGGTAAATCCTTCTAGTCGACTGGACTAGTTTGTTAAGTATGTTGTAACGTGTTGTTTGCCGTGTAATAAAGAAATGCTGAGTCGATACATTTTATGAAGTTGTGTGTTGCTCGATCCAGTTAAGTGATTAGAAAACTAATTGAGTATTTAGTGTGAAGATATTGTGGGTTTAGCTAGGTTGTGATGTGGAATTACTTAGTAATAGGTAATTTTCGTGCATTACTAGGAGGTTATTTGCGAAAGTATAGAGGAGTGGAAATGAAAAAGGCTGAGCAAGTGAATGCTCAGCCTTGTTGGTTTTTGTAGGAGTTTGTCGTGCTTATTTAGCGGCTACTACTTCTTGGACTTCTTCAACCTTGTCGGCAGTCATAATGGCTGCGAGTTGTTTGTAGACTTCGATGCGTTGCTTCGCTTGAAGCTCTGCATATTCTACGAACTTCTCATAACCTTCTGGGTTCATTTTCTGAACCATGCGGAAGCGGTTTTGGCCGGCCATGTACTCGCGGACAGATCCCTTGAAGATCTTATTGTCGAGTTGGAGTGCTGGCTTGCCTGTGCCACGGAGGCGTGGGTCGAAGCGGTAGAGAGGCCAGATGCCAGCGTCGACAGCGAGTTTCTGCTGGTTGAGGCCTTGAGCGAGGTCGTAACCGTGAGCGATACAGTGTGAGGAAGCGATGATGATGGATGGTCCATCATATGACTCGGCTTCTTTGACTGCTTGAATGACTTGGTTGTCCTTGGCACCGAGTGCGACTGAGGCAACGTATGCGTGGCCGTAAGACATGGCGATGAGGCCGAGGTCTTTCTTGCCGATTTCCTTACCGGATGCTGCGAACTTCGCGGAAGCACCGATAGGTGTTGCTTTGGAAGCTTGGCCGCCGGTGTTTGAGTAGACTTCGGTGTCGAGCACGAGGATGTTGATGTCACGATCGGAAGCGATGACGTGGTCGAGACCGCCGTAACCGATGTCGTATGCCCAGCCGTCGCCGCCAAAGATCCAGATGGACTTGTGGACGAGTGCGTCAGCGATGGAAACGAGACGCTTGGCTTGTGGGTTGTCAGAATCAGCGAGCTGCATCTTGACTGTTTCGATGCGGCCACGTTGTTCGGAGATAGCAGCTTCATCCTTGTTGCTAGCATCAGCGAGGATTGCTTCGACGAGCGCTGTGCCGAGTTCTGGCTCAAGTTGCTTGAGCAAGTACATGGCAGCTTCTTTTTGCGAGTCCATAGAGAGACGCATACCGAAGCCATATTCCGCGTTGTCTTCAAACAGTGAGTTAGACCAAGCAGGACCACGACCTTCGGAGTTGCATGTGTATGGTGTGGTTGGGAGGTTGCCGCCGTAGATTGATGAACAACCTGTTGCGTTTGCAACCATCATGCGGTCACCGTAAAGCTGTGTGACGAGCTTGACGTATGGTGTTTCGCCACAACCTGCACATGCACCTGAGAACTCGAACATTGGCTCGAAGAACTGTGAACCCTTCGCGTCGATGCGAACGATTTTCTCACGAGGTGTTTCAGGTAGCTTGGTGAAGAAGTCCCAGTTGGCTGTTTCGACTGCATGGTTGTCGATGCGTGAAGCCATGTTGATGGCTTTTTTGCCTGGCTCAGTCTTGGACTTGGATGGACAAACCATGACGCAGAGATTACAGCCGGTACAGTCGTCAGGTGAGACCTGAAGGATGTACTTGGAACCCTTGAGATCCTTGGCTTTGTAGTCCATGGACTTGAAGTCTTCTGGTGCGCCTTCGAGTGATTCTGGATCAACTGCCTTGGCACGAATTGCTGCGTGTGGGCAAACCAGAGCACACTTGTTGCACTGAATACAGGTGTCTTCTTCCCAGATTGGGATTTCGGTCGCGATGCCACGTTTTTCCCATTGGCAAGTGTCCATTGGCCATGTGCCGTCAACTGGGAATGCTGAGACAGGAAGAAGGTCGCCCTTGCCAGCCATGATTTCAGCGGTGACTTTCTGAACGAAGTCAGGAGCTTCAGCAGGCACGATTGCAGGACGATTGAAGTCGCCTTCTGGTGTTGCTGTGAGCTTGATTTCGTGAAGGTTTTCGATGGTGCCGTCGACAGCTTTGAAGTTCTTCTCGACGATGTCCATACCCTTTTTGGCGTATGTCTTTTCGATCGCACCCTTGATCTTTGCGATTGCTTCGTCCTTTGGAAGGATGCCTGAGATGGCGAAGAAGCAAGTCTGCATGATGGTGTTGATGCGACGACCCATGCCAGTGGCTTGGGCAACTTTTTCCGCGTCGATAACAAAGAGCTTGACCTGTTTTTCGATCAGCGTTTTCTGTAGTTCGACTGGGAGTTTGGCGAGCGTTTCTTCTGCTGCGTATGGTGAGTTGAGCAGGAAGATTGAGCCTGGCTTAGCGAGTTCAAGCACGTCGAGTTTTTCAGCGAACATGAACTGGTGACAAGCAACGAAGTCAGCGTCGCCGATTAAGTATGGTGCACGGATTACGTCTGGACCAAAGCGAAGGTGTGATGTTGTCATCGCACCAGACTTCTTGGAGTCGTAGACGAAGTAACCCTGTGCATAGTTGTCTGTTTCTTCACCGATGATCTTGATGGTGTTTTTGTTTGCACCAACAGTACCGTCAGCACCGAGGCCATAGAAGACAGCACGGAAGACGTCGTCGGTTTCGATGGACATATCAAGATCCCATGAGAGTGAGGTCTTGGTGATGTCGTCGAGGATGCCGACGGTGAAGTGGTTCTTTGACTTGTCTGCTTCGATGTTATCGAAGACAGCTTTGACCATCGCAGGTGTGAACTCTTTGGAGGAGAGACCGTAGCGGCCGCCGATAACCTTTGGTTCTGCTGCGAATGATGAGTAGCCTTCAGCTCTTGCTTCAGCAAGTGCAGTGATAACTTCTAAGTACATTGGTTCGCCGACTGCACCAGGTTCCTTGGTACGGTCTAACACTGCGATAGACTTAACGGTCTTAGGCAATGCATCGATGAAGTACTTAGCTGAGAATGGACGGAAGCAGCGGACTTTGAGGAGGCCGACTTTCTTACCTTGTGCATTCATGTGAGCGACGGTTTGTGCGACAGTTTCGCAGCCTGAACCCATCGCAACGATGACTTCTTCTGCGTCTTCAGCACCTTCGTACTCATATAGTTTGTACTGACGACCTGAGATTGCAGCGAACTCGTCCATAGTTTCCTGGATGATGTCAGCAGCTTGGTCGTAGTAGGTGTTAGCAGCTTCGCGAGCTTGGAAGAACACGTCAGGGTTCTGAGCTGTGCCGCGAATTGCAGGGTGATCTGGTGTGAGTGATGAAGCACGGAACTTAGCGATTAAGTCAGCGTCCATCAGCTTTTCGAGCTGCTCATCTGTGAGCAATTCGATCTTCGCAACTTCGTGAGAAGTACGAAAGCCATCCATGTAGTGCATGACGGGCAGGTGTGCTTTGAACGTTGCTGCATGTGAGATTGCAGCGAAGTCATGTGCTTCCTGAACCGAGTTTGAGGAGAGCATCAGGAAACCGGTTTGACGACATGCCATGACATCAGAGTGGTCGCCGAAGATTGAAAGAGCATGAGTCGCAACAGTACGAGCGGCAACGTGCATCACAAATGGAAGCATCTCGCCAGCGATTTTGTACATGTTAGGAATCATGAGCAGGAGGCCCTGAGAAGCAGTGTATGTGCTTGTCAGAGAACCGGATTGAAGAGCACCGTGGACAGCGCCGATGGCACCAGCTTCGGATTGCATTTCAACAACATCAGGGATGGTACCCCAAAGGTTGGTTTTACCTTTGGAAGCCCATTCTTCAACGAACTCGCCCATAGGGGATGAGGGAGTGATGGGATAGATAACAGCGACTTCAGAAAGTCGATGGGCAACGGAGGCGACTGCTTCATTGCCGTCAAGAGTCATCATTCGGCTAGACATAATAGCTCAGTCCTTTATCTGTGGCCGTGGGTAAGACAACATGCAGGGTAAGGGGGCGAGTCTTGACCATGCAAGGCTGCTGAAGTCCACTTCAGCGATCCTACGGCTGGTTGGTATATGGTTGGCCGGTGCGCCGGAGGTGTGTGCCACCAGGCGAAGGGCATACACGCGGCCTCAACCAGGCCTAATTGAGCGGTTCAGCGAATCCGCCAAGAAACATTATAAGACAAAATTACCTTGATTTCCTGTTTACATTAGAAAGTTGCTAAGTGCATTACTGGACAAAGATTAAGCCTTTTTGCAAAAACGGCCATTTCGGGGTGTCACTTATGTCCGTTTGTGCAGATTAGGGGGGATGGTGAAGGCAGAATCTGCCTCCGAGCTGGTCAACTAGGCTTGTATGGAACCCTCATAGCTGATACGAGGCCGCTCACCATCGGGTTTGGTGGTGGACTAAGTTTTGGTTTGTGCTAGATTGGGGGTAATTGGGTCGTGGGTATGGATGGACATGCAGTGGGTCAAGACTTCAGCGGAGCGTTCGCTGAGGTGAACAGGAATAATGAACTGCGAGTCCTCAAAATGAGTCAGCAAGAGTTAGCTTGTGATGTATTGATCGTTGGTGGTGGTTTGGGTGGTGTGGCTGCAGCACTGTCTGCGTGCGAAGCCGGCCGCAAAGTGGTGATGACCGAAGAAACCGATTGGATCGGCGGGCAGATGACCGCTCAAGCTGTTCCTCCGGATGAGAGTCTAACTATTGAAAGCACAATTTATGGCACACGTCGGTATCACAAATACCGTCAGGCTGTTCGTGCATACTATCGCCAACACTATCCGTTGAATAGACAGGCATTCGACAACCAACATCTCAATCCCGGCGGAGGCTGGGTGAGTTTCATGTGTCACTTGCCTCGCGTGGGCTTGGAAGTCATGAGAAGCATGTTGCTACCATTTGAAACCATGGGTTTGCTTGATATCAAATACATGGTGAAGCCAGTTGCAGCTGATGTTGATGGCGATGTTGTAAAGAGCGTGACAGTCAAAGATGTAAGTGGCCGCGACCGCGAGTTCGTAATCAATGCAAAAGTTGTCATCGACGCAACAGAAGTTGGTGAGGTATTGCCGCTCGCTGGTTGTGAGTATGTAACTGGTACTGAAGCGCAAAGCGAGCATGGCGAACCAACCGCACCAAGTGAAGCACGCCCGCTGAATATGCAAGGCGTCACATGGTGTTTCGCAATGGATCACGTTGATGGTAATCATGTTATCGACAAGCCGGAAGGTTATGATTATTGGCGTAATTACGAACATACATTCAAAGGTGCACCAAAAGGTTTGACTTTCGCTTGGCAGGATGTTGTTGAAGACAATATGGACAGCGATCGTAATCACATGCGTTTGGAATGGCCACGCCCTGAGGAAGGACGATCCGAGCTTTGTTCATGGTGGGGTTATCGTCAGATTCTTGATCCAAGTATCTTCGATAAAAACATTAAATGGGCTATGGATTGTGGGGGCAGTGACCCACTTCTTCCTGGCATAACAATGGTCAATTGGTCGCAAAACGATTACTACGGTGGTTGTGTTTACGAGGTTGATGATGCTGAACATCACAAAAAGATGGCAAAACAGCTGAGTTTATGCTGGTTTTACTGGATGCAAACAGAAGCACCTCGTCTCAATGGCGGCGTTGGTTATCCCGGCCTCAGACTCCGCGGCGATGTACTCGGCACAGAAGATGGTTTTGCAAAGAGTATTTACATTCGTGAAAGCCGCCGCATCAAAGCTGCATTCACACTCACTGAAAACCATATTAGCCAAAATGTGCGAGAAGAGCAGGGTGAAGCTGAACGTTTCTGGGATTCCATCGGTTTAGGTCAGTATCACCTCGATCTGCATATTTCAACCGAAGGCGATAGTTCCTGTTTCGTACCAACCTACCCGTATCAAATCCCGCTCGGTAGCCTTGTGCCAATTCGTATGAAGAACCTCATCCCGGCATGTAAAAATTTCGGCACAACACACCTCAGTAACGGTTGTGCACGTGAGCATCCAATCGAATGGAATGTTGGTGAAGTTGCTGGCGTTTTCGCTGATGAATGCATTACTCAATCAGAGAGCGTTCAGGGTCTCTATGGTAATAAAGAAAAGGTTGCAGCCCTCCAATCCCGCCTTGTACAAGAGGGCGTGAAATTAGATTGGCCTGCAATTCGCATGCCTCGTTAATCACAAATTTAAAACAATAGAAAAACTGCACGCTACATAACGTGCAGTTTTTTATTTATTAATTTTGGTTCAAGCTATTCTGCTGGTGGAAAGGCTCTTTCGACAGCCTCTAAAATCATGTGCATGATTAACGTGTGTGCTTCTTGAATACGAGCAGTTTCTTTTGATGCAACAATCAACTCGTGCGTTGTCTTATCTTTGATATCGCCGCCAGTTTTGCCGGAGATCGCAATTGTCTTGATGCTGTTTTTATTCGCATAAGCAACGGAGTCAGCAAAGTTCTTGCCATTACCAGATGTCGTGAACATGACGAGCACATCACCTTCTTTGCCATGAGCTTGTAGTTGACGTGGGAACAAAGCATCAAAGCCGTAATCATTCGCGATACATGTGAGAAGAGGACCATCCGAAACCAGACAAATCGAAGGCAATGGGATACGGTCGCCCATGAAGCGGCCAACCAATTCCTCAGACATGTGTAATGCTTCTGCTGCCGAACCACCATGTCCAGCAGTGAGAATCTTATTACCATTCTGCAGTGCAGTGACAATCTCCTCGCATATAGCTTGGATAGTGGGGCGTTGCTTCTGCAAAGAATTGATTGCATCAGCGGATTTTTGGATTGAGTCGGCGATTAGCTGGTCCATGGAGTGTGCTCAGTACAGTGGCAAAACGGTTGTCAGGCAACAATGCCTTGACTGCGACAGTATTTTATGAGGTTTCGTGTAATCACTCAACGTACGCGCATTATCAGCAATATTCAGCAATCTCGCTGAATACTTATTCAGTCTTAATCACTTACAATCAAATTATGGTGTATTTGGCGTGACATCCTCTGCTTGCAAGGCTTGAGCTTGTGCGGTATTCGGTGCTGGTTCGAGATTTGCCATGTGTACTGTAAAGCCCGCCGGTAGTTTGTAATCCGAGTTTTGGATTTCAAACACACATCGGAATGTTTGGCTTGCTGAATCGATAATCGGATCGATATGAGTCAGCTTAGCATTCAAATTCGTATTGATTGGCTTATCTGCATAAAGGTTATATGTCTTACCTTCATTCAGTTTACCAAAAACTTCGATTGGCAAATACATGTTAACTTTTAATGGATCGAGTGATGCAATACTTACCACCGGCTCATTATCTGCAAGCGTTGACCCAGCTTCAGTATGCAATCGGATGACTTGCCCATTAAACGGCGCTTCAATTCGATACTCAGCCAATCTCTCTAACTCAAGTTCATATTGCGTTTGCATCTGTGCTTTGTTTTCAAGTGCTAAATCATAATCAGCTTTTGCTTGTTCTAAAACAACCTTAGCACGTTGTTCTTCAAAATTTGAAGCAGCATGACGTGTAACCATTTCATTGGTTTGATTGTATACAAGTTCAGCTTCGTCAAGTGCTGCCTTTGCACGCTCTATGGTCGCATCGGATTCAGCTTGTTGCTTTGCAACCTGTACAAGAAAGGATTGGACTCGATCATCCATTAAAGCTAACTTCTGACCTTCATCAATCTTTTGTCCTTCCTTTACATCAATTTCCTTTAAGACACCTTGGAATGGCGCAATCAATTTTACTTGTTGCGATGGAATAACAACACCTTCATATTTCTCATAAGCAATCCGATTAGGTGACTGCGTTGTAGGTGGACTGTCATAGCTATAACTGTTTTGTGCCAAAAGTTTATTTGATGGTGTGATACCGAACAGGCCGGCAAACAGAATAGTGATTGCAAGTTTACTGCTTGTGCTCATTGTAATACTCAGCTCTAATCGAAGGTTAGTAATGATTTATGTGGTGCTCGCTACATACTGAAGTATAACACCTGTACTTAATTGTAGGTAAGCAATTAGATAGAAGTGAATATACCTTTGCCTTATTTGGATGAAATAGTCGGATTATCTTGCTCACTTCGTTTTTACTATTGAATTTGCTTAGCTGACAATTATCCTATTACACAAGTACACGAAACAAACACAATTGCAGAAAAGCAATACAAGCCATAAACATTATGGACTAACGTAAACGTGAACAACCTCAGGTGAACCCATTAACCCACCCCAAGCAATATTGCCTGATTACGTGTACACAAATACAAGTTAACAACAGACATAATCAAGCATGCGACTGGTTTGATCAGCTATGATGCGCACGGAAGTGGGTGTCTAGCTTTTACGTTGAGATTGCAGTTAGATTTCAACTTTTTCATTGGGCTTTAGTCACAAAAGTGGAGTGCTCAAACTATGTGTAAGGACATAGATATTTCCCTTGAGAATGTAGTGTTACCGATGGGCAACCATGATTCATTATACGCTCTTAAACGGTAATAGAGCCGATTTGTGCCTATATAAGATAGTTCGTCCCGGTACTGCCTATAAATGTTTCAAACCACAGTTTGATTTTAATCAGTGCCAAGCCAAATATACCTCGCTCAAAGATATGTATTGGCTAGTCCATATGCATAAACAAAAGCACCAGTTTCTAACTACATGCAAATTAAAGGTCGTTGTATCGACGAAACATTTTTAATTTCAATCGGAACAAGCTAACAAATTGCAGCAGGGATGTTGCGGTATCTGATGATGTTAATCAGGTGCCGCCATGGTATCGCATGCACTTACACCCATAATGAATGCATTGCCGCCATGAAATTCTAAACCAGGGAAACGTATCAGGAGCAATCAAGTTATGGCGAAACGCGATAACGATTGGACAGGTAACCCAGAGGATCAGAAGATGAAGCGCAAGCAAAACAAAAAAAATAAAAAAGCAGATCAAGCGCCGAAGGGTTTGGAATCACTCGAACAACGCTTAATGATGAGTGCGAGTCCTCTTGGCGACGATGCTAATGTCGTTCAAGATGAACCTACATCTGCTGCGATTGAAGCGGCCGCACAATCTGTCGAAGAAACCGCAGACCTTGTTGTCAGCGCAAGCGACACTTGGAGCACAGGTTTTACAGGCACACTTACGCTGACAAATAACAGCAGTGAGGCCTGGGGCAGTTGGCGCGTTGAATTTGAATCACCTCACCAGATTAGTAGTGCATGGAATGCAAACTTGGAAAATCTAGGTGAAGGCCGTTATGCGATATCTAACCCCTCATGGGCATCGGCACTGGAAGCTGGCTCATCAGTTGAAATCGGTTTCTCCAGTGGTTCTGCCTATGACGGGCAAGGTGTCAATATTGTCAGTGTTGATACAACCGCAGGTGACGCAGCACCGACGCCCGGTACAGGCGGCGGCGACGGTAGCACCGGGACGACACCTGGTACCGGTGAAACTATCGGTGAAGGTGCACCTGCAATTGCGAACATAAATATCACCGACGAACGTCCAAGTGATGGCGAATTTACTGTCAGCTTTGCTAAATATAGTGGTGCCGCTGCAAACAGCTGGGAACTGCTTGAAAACGGTGAAGTTGTCGCCAGTGGCGACTTTGATACGCTCGGCGCGACACAAACCGGTAGTGTTGAAATCACCGGACACGATTACGGTGTCTACGAATATCAAGTGCGTCTCATCAACGATGACGGTAGTAGCATCAGTAACACTTCAGTCAAAGCAACAAACGGTGCGTCCTTCATCACGATTGATGAGGTTGATGCAGGCGATCAAGCGCTTCAACTCACTGTTGAGCAAGGTCAAACCGTTTTCTCACTCGATGACCTTCGTAGTGAAAATGAATCGTTTGAAACATACACCAACAACGGCAGCGTTCTTGATGTATCAATTGATGCGGATGGTAATCTCGTCGTTAACGGTCTTGCACCCGGTCGTGGTTCTGTTCGAGTCGTTAACGCTGAGACAGGTGAAGAACGTTACGTTGGCGTACGTGTACTAACTGACGCAGGCGAAATACCAGGCCGTCCTGATTATCTTGCGATCGGTTCTGTCAGTGAAGATAGTGCTGCAGACATCGGTTTCTGGCAAGACTTTGGTGATGGTGATGACACAAATAAACGTGTCGACTCTCGCTACATCTACCTCAACGGCGGACACGAAAACGGTTGGCGTAGTTGGCAAGACGGCCAACGCCTACAAAGCTACCTGCGTGAGAGTATGAAGCTTGGTTTTACGCCTCAATTCGTCTATTACAACATCCCAGACGGCGGCGAAAGTTACTACACCAACAACGAACACCTTAACAGTGAAGAATACATGCGCGGGTACTTTGATGACTTGCAGTACGCGCTCGATACCATCGAAGAAATTGCAGGTGATGAAAAAGTCGAATTCATTCTTGAACCAGACTTTATCGGATATTTAATGCAGCTCGGCGGCGTTCCTGCTGACGAAGTGTTCGCATTCACCGATCAAGCCTACGAAGTAGGCCTTCTTGAACGTGGTGTCGATCCAGACTTTGATAACACCGTTCAAGGCCTTGTGCAGGCTATTAACTACTCCATTAGTAGTAGCAATGCGAACGTTGACTTCGGTTGGCAGTTCAACCTTTGGGCCTCACCCGGTGTTACCGTCGGCATCCCATCCACAGGTTTGATTCGAATTACTGACAGTCTCGGACTTGATGCAGGCCGCGAGGCAATCGTTGCTGAAGCGCAGGCAATCGCTAACTACTACCTAAATGCAGGTGTGGCTAGCTATGGTGCCGACTTTGTCTCTATTGATAAATATGGTCTTGATGCTGTCGGTTATCAAAGCGGTGCAGCAGCTGATCCAGAAAGTGGTACATGGTTCTGGAACCAGGATCACTGGGATAACTATCTGCTCTTTACTAAGACACTGCACGAAACGACTGAAAAACCAGTCACATTGTGGCAGATTCCAGTTGGTCACATCAACGGCAGCCAGTCTGTCAATCCATACACTGGCGAAACATACGAAGATCTTCCTAACACAACAGCGCGTTATGAAGATTCTGCGGGTACATACTTCTTCGGCGATACATTCACTGGCGATCAAAACCGTGTCGATTACTTCGGCCGTGATATAGATGGCAGTGGTGATGTATCAGTTGATGGCAATGCAATCACTTGGGAAGCAGCTTGGGAGAAAGTCGCCGATGCAGGCGTTACTCAGGTTCTCTTCGGTGCAGGTGTTGGTATCAGTACCGATGGCGTTGGTTCACCTCCAACCGATGGCCACTGGTTCATAAGTAAAGTCCAGGAATATTACGAAAACCCAATTGAACTCGATGGTGAGTACAGTGATACCGTACCAGATGTTGGTGATGGCGTTGGTACAACACCAGATCCCGGTGACGGTGATGCTGGTGACGGCGGTGATGTTGTCGATCCCGGTACAGGTACTGGCGGCGATGATGGCGGTGACGTAACCGATCCAGGCACCGGCACAGGTGGCGATGACGGTGGCGACACTGGCGTAGTCGATCCAACACCAGGTACGGGTGATGAAGTAGTTGCAAACGCAGCACTCGATATCACAATCGAATCTGCATGGAGCAACGGCTTCTCAGTCAGCGCAACAATCACCAACCCAACTGATGCTGCAGTTGATAACTGGGCTGTCGAATTCACTTTGGCAGACGGCCTCGGTATCAGCAGCCTTTGGAACGGTAGCGTTGAAGATCTCGGCGACGGTCGCTACCGTGTTTCCAGCGTTGGTTGGAACGGAGCACTCGAAGCTGGCGGTTCAACTGCAATCGGTTTCGTCGGCACAGGTGCTGTCGGTAATGCAGTGCAACTCGCTGTTAGCGATGTGACCTTCAACGGCGTCCCAGTTGGTGTGCCTTCAACAAATCCAGGTACCGGTGGCGACACTGGTGATGGCGTTATAACTGACCCTGATGTTGGTGATGGCATCGATCCTGGCGTTGACCCAGGCACAGGTACTGGCGGTGACGGTGATGGTGATACAGGTACTGTAGATCCAGGTACGGGTACCGGTGATGATGGTACAGGTACTGACCCAGATGACGGCGGTGACGTGGTTATTCAACCTGTTCCAGATGATGGCGGTGACGTAACTGATCCAGATACAGGTTCAGGCGATGACGGTACAGGCGTTGTTGATCCAGGTACTGGTGACGACGGCGGCGACGTTGTTGACCCAGGCACCGGCACTGGTGATGACGGTACAACTACCGATCCTGATTCAGGTACCGATGATGGTACAGACGACAATGTAGTAACCAACCCAGCAGTGGCTCTAACAGTTGATTCGAGCTGGGGCAATGGTTTCAACGCATCGTTGACCGTAACCAACACGACCGAAGGCCCGATTGATAGCTGGACTGTTGAGTTCACACTCCCAGACGGCATCGACATCAGCAGCCTTTGGAACGGTAACCTAGAAAACCTCGGCGAAGGTCGCTATCGAGTCAGCAATATTGACTGGAACGGTAACCTTGGCGTTGGCAGCAGCGTAACCATCGGCTTCGGTGGTACAGGTGACGCTTCTAACCTTCAGATCACTGACGTTGAATTCAACGGCACTGCAGCAGTTGTTACTAACCCAGATGTTGGTACACCAGGCGGTGGTGATGATGGTACCGGTGATGACACTGGTGTAACCGATCCAATCGCTGCACTACCTAACGCTGGTATCGAAGGCGTCAGTGTTACTGACACTCACGATGGCGAGAAGCAGGTCGTACTCACCGTGACCATCGACGAAGCATTCGATGAAGCAGTCACAATTGAGTACCGCACGCAAAACCGTACAGCGATCGCTGGCGAAGACTACGTTGCAACCAGTGGTATCGTGACGATTGAACCCGGTGAAACCACCGCAACAATCGCAGTCGGAATCCTTGGCGATGACATCGAAGAATACAACGAGCAATTCGACGTTGTTCTCTACGGTGCTCAAAATGCGAAGCTCTCAATCGCTCGCGCTGGCGTTGTGATTATCGGTGAAAATGGTGAAGCTCCTGACGGTTTGCAGGACGATGAGTTCCGCGTCGTTGGCTACTTCCCAGAATGGGGTATCTATCAGCGTGGTTACGACATCGTTGATGTCCCTGCTGACAACCTCACTCACCTAATCTACGCGTTCGCTGACGTAACTGCTTCTGGTGATGTGACTGTCTTCGACAGCTATGCAGCACTCGAAAAAACCTATCCTGGCGATACATGGGATCAGGAAGTTCGTGGTAACTACAACCAGATGAATAATCTCAAAGCAGAAAATCCACACCTCAAGACAATGATCGCTCTTGGTGGATGGACGCTTTCAGCTCACTTCTCTGACGTTGTATCAACCGAAGCAGGTCGTGAAATCCTCGCTGAAAACGCAGTGCAATTCATGTTGCAATACGGCTTTGACGGCATCGACCTCGACTGGGAATTCCCAGGTGGCGGCGGCCTCGAAGGTAACAGCGAAAGCCCAGACGACCGCGTAAACTTCACCCTGTTCGTCCAAGAACTTAGATCGCAGCTCGATGCCCAATCGCAAATCGATGGTAACGACTACGAACTCTCAGTTGCAGTCTCTGCTGGTTACGACAAGTTCGCTCACGTGGATCTCCAAGCTGTTTCAGAGTCAATCGACTTCTATAACATGCTGACCTATGACTTCCACGGCCGTTGGGATGACTCACAAACCGGTCACCTCTCAGGTCTCTACAACTCAGATTCCAACACAAACCTCGACTCACGCTATAACGCTGACTACGCAATCCAGTCATTCCTCGCAGCTGGCGTTGACTCCAAGAAGATCACACTCGGTGCTCCTCTCTACGGCTTCGGCTGGAGTGGTGTGAGCGATGTAAACAACGGTTTGCATCAAGCCGCTAGCGGCCTCGCACAAGGTGGCATCGAACGTGGTTACTACGAGTACCGTGACGTATACGAACTGATTCAGAATAACCCTGATGAATATCAGCTCTACTTCGATGAATCAGCTCAAGCAACATACGTCTATGCCAAGAATATCGCAGGCGGCACCTTCATCACAATCGAAGATGCCCGCTCAATGCAGGCCAAGATTGATTACGTTAAGGAATACAACCTTGGTGGCATGATGTTCTGGGAACTCAGTAATGACCTCCGTGAATCTAATCACCCAGACAGCCTCGTCCTTCAGGTAGCTGATCAGCTCCTGCGTGGCGTAACCGTCTAACTTACACTTAAAAACTAATCGACGGCCTGATGAGAAATCATCAGGTCGTCATTTCGTGTATTGATCGTTACAAGGAAATCTTCTGAAGGATCGTGAAATACAATACATTTAGCAGAAAGTTGAATTATGGTTGAGCAACGTAAAGTCGCTACAACAGTTCAAGCAAAACATCGTCCAGGTAGTAGCAGGGGCAAGAACGGAACCACCACAACCGCAAATATCCCTCGCTCTGATGTGCAACGTCGTCAGCAGCAACGTGGTCTTTCTCTAACCTTTGATACAACACAATGGATCGATCGTCTTGACAACTTCGAAGGTTCATTCCCAGAGTTTGTCAAGGAATTGCTCTCTGTTCAGTGTCTCGTTTCAAAAGCAAGTGCAGGCGCAATTGTTCAGCAAGGTGGTACGGAACATGGCGGTTGGGGACTTATTGCAAGTCGGCCAGTCCTCGATAATAAATCCGGCCTACCAGAATGGCTCAATAGAGCACTCAAAGATGTACCTCCTGTAAACAACACCAAACGTGCTTATCTTAAGCACTACACCACGAGTAAACGCAATCAAAGATCAGAAGGCAGTAAAGGTGAGTACCTCATATACTTACCCCTTATCTACGACCAGTCTAAGCGCATCTTAGGCGTTTTCTGGATTACGGTTGATGATGAATCCACCGCACGTGAGCGTGCAAACCAACTCAAACTCACGCAAGGCGCATACACCACTTTCGAGTTACGTAACCAGTTACGTAAGCAGGAAGAGGATATGCAGATCGTTACACGCTCTGTCGCTGTACTTGATCAATTTAACGCATACAACAAATTTCACGCTGCCGCCATGGCCCTCTGTAACGAAATCGCAACCGAGTGGCGGGCTGATCGTGTCTCTATCGGCTTAAAGCGTGGGCAATACATCAAAGTTATCGCAATCAATCAAACTGAACACTTTAGCCGTAAAATGCAGCTTATTCATGACATCGAAGGTGTTATGGAAGAATGTTACGACCAGGATATTGAAGTGTTCTATCCAATGCCGCCTGACGTTCCCGTCATTGGTCGGCAAGCCAAGCGTCTCTCCGAGCGTTACGGCCCTTGCAATATATACAGCCTTCCGCTTCGTCGCGATGATGAAATTATCGGTGTGCTAACTGTTGAAATGCCACTCGATCGACCACTTGATGAAAACGGCCTCGAAGGTATCCGTCTTCTCGGCAACCTCATCGCGCCTCGCGTCGATGACCTTGAGAAGGCTAATCAATGGATAGGTAAGCAACTTCTTGAATCTGTTAAACATGGTGGCGAAATTGTTGTTGGTCCTACTCACACTTGGGTCAAACTTACAGCCGTTGCTGTCAGTGTTGTACTCGGCCTTATATTCTTCCTGCCAGCAACCGATTACGTCGAATCACCTTTTGAAATTGATGCTATCACACGTCAGGTCATAGCAGCGCCTTTCGATGGTTACATCGAAGAAGTCTACGTTGAGCCCGGCGACGTGATCCTGAGTGACGAGCAAGTCATGGGTACACTCGCAACAGGTGATCTTCGTTTGCAGCGTGCCTCACTCATGGCTCAACTTGCTGAATTCGAAATTGATGCCGACATAGCTCGTCGTGAAGGCAGCACGGTTGATGTTCACATCGCTCAATCAAAAGCAGACGCTATCCGAGCTGAAATCGGTATCGTCGATGACGACATTGAAGATGCGCTCATGCGTAGCGCCATCACTGGTATCGTTATTGACGGCGACCTTCGCCCTCGTACCGGTGGCGCCGTTCAACGCGGCGAGGCACTCTTCGAAGTGGCACCCATCGACAGTCTTCGTGCTGAGCTTTATGTGCCGGAAGATCGCATCAATGATGTATATCCAGATCAGCGTGGCTCACTTTCAACAGCCGCAAGCCCCGGCACATACATCGGGTTCATCGTCGAAAAGATTGAACCCATGGCCGAGATACGCAATGGTCAAAACGTCTTCCTTGTACGTGTGAAAATGGATGAAATGCCACAATGGCTTCGTCCCGGTATGCAAGGTTTAGCCAAAATTGAAGCTGGTGAAACCAGTTACTTCAACCGCTGGACTCGCGGTGCTGTGAACTGGGTCAGAACAAAACTCTGGCTTTAGTTTGACTATTCAAGAGTTAGATTAACCGGTGAGGTAAACACATGGGTGCAGACAGACCGACATTCAGCGAATCATGGTACCGCGTTGGCCCGCTTAAACCCAGGCTACGTTCAGTCATCCAGACCACACGCCAGCAATACCGCGGGCACGTTTGGCACATCCTTCGTGACCCTGCCAACAACAAGTTCTATCGGCTCGACGAACCAAGTTATCACTTCGTCGGTCTACTCGATGGTGTACGCACCATCGACGAAGCTTGGAAAAAATGCTGCGAAGATTTAGGTGACAACGCGCCTACCCAAGGCGAAGTTATTCAAACCCTCGGCCAACTCTATCAAAGTAACTTGCTGGATGCTGACATCACCCCCGACGTCGGCGGCATGTTTGAACGTCAACGAGAACGCGTCAAACGTGAAGTCTCCGGCTACCTCATGAACCTCCTTTTCTCAAAGGTGCCCGTTTGGGACCCCGACCGATTCCTCAATAAATGGACTCCCATGTTCGGCTGGGCATTCGGTCCTATCGGCCTCGCAATATGGCTCGTACTTATTTTCTACGGCGTCTTCACACTCGTTAATAACGGCTCGCAATTCTTCAACATGGCCTCCGGTGTTCTCTCACCCGGTAACCTTGGTTGGCTTTTCATCAGTACCATCATCATCAAACTCATTCACGAATCAGGTCACGCATTTGCCTGTAAATATTTCGGTAATAAAGAGAACAGAGGCGGTGTCGAGGGGATCGGCGGTGAAGTGCATACCATCGGCGTTATGTTCGTTGCACTCATCCCTATGCCTTACGTTGATACAAGCAGTTCATGGACATTGCGTAACAAGTGGCATCGCGCTTTCATCGGTATGGCGGGTATGTACCTCGAACTCGCTGTCGCTGCTGTTGCCGTTGTCGTTTGGGCAAATACAGCGATGGGAACTGTGCCGCATGCGATTGCATACAACATGATCTTCATCGCATCTGTCTCAACTTTCCTCTTCAACGCGAACCCACTCATCCGTTTCGACGGCTACTACATCCTCTCTGACCTCACAGAGATGCCCAACCTCGCACAACGCAGTAAACAATACCTTTACTTTGTCATCAAAAAATGGGTTTATGGCGTCGATAAAGCAAATGACCCATCGCATTCACCTGCTGAACGTCCGTGGCTAATGTCATACGCACTTGGTAGCGCAGTTTATAGAGTATTTATCTCCGTCGGCATTATTCTTTTTGTTGCGGAGAAACTCATTATTCTCGGTATCATCATGGCCATCAGTACCCTTGTCGGTATGGTCTTCGTTCCATTCGGCAAATGGATGCATTATCTCTTCACCAACGGAGAATTACGTAAACACCGTGCACGTGCAATTGGCACAACAGCTGGTTTTGCTGCCGTTTTATTCCTTTTCCTCGGCATCATTCCGATGGCTGACCGTAGTGTCGCACAAGGCTTCGTACGTCCTGATCAGATCACAACCGTCTATGCTGAAACCGAAGGTTATGTAGAGGGTGTACTTCCTTCAGGTGTACTAGTTGATCCAAACGGCCCACCGCTGGTTGAACTGCGTAATGTACACCTTGAATTGGAACGCAACGGTTTAGTCGCACAGCAAGCAGAATACATTGCGAAGTATCGTAAACATCGTGATGAAGAAATGGCTGCTGGTTTCGCAATGCGTGAACACTTGCAGGCTATCGATCAAGAGATTGATCGTGCAGATCGCGATGTACGCAATCTCATGGTGAAAGCGCCATTCAAAGGTAATTGGATCACAGGAAAAAACGATTCAGTACTTGGGCAATACGTGCAACGCGGCCAGGAACTTGGACAAGTCGCATCACTCAATGATATGCAGATCGTGGTTGCTGCAGACCAGTTCCTTGGACCACGACTTTATCGTTTGCCTAATGAAGAGGTCGTCGTCGATATCATGATCCAAGGTCATCCCGACTTGAAATTCAAAGGCACAATCGAGCAGGTCATCGCCGCCGGTCAACGCGACCTTCCATCAGAAGCACTCAGCCAGCAGGCTGGCGGTGAGATGGCAATGGAACAGGATTCAAGTGGCAGTTCAGTTGCAAGTGAGATCTTTTTCGAGGTTCACGTGAATCCTGAAATGCTTGAAGATCTGAAACTCTATCCTGGCCAGCGCGTTCTCGTGCGTTTTGAAATGCCTAGCCAGACGATTGCTTCCCAAACTTGGCGTACGATTCGTCAATTAGTCCAGACACGATTCCAGATCTAATACACAGTTTGAAAAGCGAGTTCATTATGAGTCATGTGATCAGACAAGGTGAAGATCTGACGATCAAAACTGATCCCGGTTTGCCGCAGTTTAATACTGATGCGATGCCGCGTGTTTCGTCCATGATCGCATGGGAAGCCTGTAAGCGTTGGCAACCTCTAAAGGGTGATCGTGAAGCAAAGAAACTGCTCAAAGGTCTGGATGCGTTCTGGGATTCAGGCACGGCACGTGTTGTGAACATCTATCCACGTACACGCGTTTTGATGAAACGCGCAAAGAAAATCATGCATATTTCAGATGGTTTTCAGAAACTGAGCGAAGAAGAGTTCAAAGAAAAGATCGAAGAGTATCGCGAGATTTATCGGCGCAGTAAAGATAATGATGAAGTGCAGATGACCGCACTGGCGATTGTGCGTGAAGCATCACGACGATCGGTTGGTATGGCACATTATCAAAATCAGATTGCATGTGCACTGGCGATAACACGTCATTGTTTGGCAGAGATGGCGACCGGCGAAGGTAAAACGCTCACTGCAACCATGCCCGCAGTACTCGAAGGGTGGCGGGGAAAGGGTGTGCATGTCATGACTTCGAACGACTATCTTGCTCACCGCGATTCGGAAGATATGCGTCCGGTATATGAATATTGCGGTTTAACTGTTGCGTCAGTAACGAATGAAATGGCGCCGACGGATCGACGTAATGCATATTACTGTGATGTCACGTATGCAACACACCAGAATGTCGCAGCAGATTTTCTGCGTGATAAATTGCAACTCGGCACGATACGCAGTCTGACAAAAGCGATTTTGGAACGTGTACGTACTGGACAGAAAAGTTCATCGGGTAAGTTGGTAATGCGCGGTTTGGCTGCTGCGGTGATCGATGAAGCAGATTCGATTTTGGTTGATGAAAGTGTGACACCTTTGATTATTTCAGGCGATAATCCATCTGGTCAGGAAGAAGATGCGTTCCATGAAGCACGCGAACTTGCGCTGAAATTGGTTGAGAATGTTGATTACAAGATTAATGCGAAGTTTAAAGAAGTCGAACTGACGAAACAGGGTAAGAATCACCTTGAAGTGTTGACGGAAGATATGGGCGGGATGTGGCAGAGCGGGCGTATGCGTAATGAATGGGTGACGCAGGCGCTGACCGCAGCTCACATGTTCCATAAGGGGGAGCAGTATATTATTGATGATGACAAGATTGTGATTGTTGATGAATCGACAGGGCGATTGATGCCGGACAGAACGTGGCGGGCAGGGTTGCATCAGGCAGTGGAAGCTAAAGAAAAAGTAACGATCACAAGTGCGAAAGAAACGCTGGCACGTATCAGTTTTCAGCGGTTTTTCAGGCTGTATCCGCGCATCGGTGGGATGACTGGTACGGGTTGGGAGGCGAGAAATGAGATGTGGCAGATGTACCGACTGCCAACGGTGAGGATACCGACGAACAAACCTTGTATCCGTAAGTTGTTGCCTGAGAAGATTTTTGCAAATGATGAATTGCGCTGGAAGGGTGTGGTGGATCAGGTTGCGGAGGTAAATAAGAGTGGGCGGCCGATTTTGATCGGGACGCGTAGCGTTGAAACGAGTTTGAAATTGAGTGAACTGCTGAAAGAACGTGGTATTGAACATAAGGTTTTGAATGCGGTGAACCATGCAGAGGAAGCTGATATCGTTGCCGAGGCTGGGAAGAGGGGGCGTGTGACGGTCGCGACGAACATGGCGGGTCGTGGAACGGATATTAAATTGAAAGACGAGGTGCGGGAACTGGGAGGCTTGCATGTGGTTTCTGGAGAGCGTAATGAGACGGGGAGGGTGGATAGACAGTTGTTTGGCCGTGCTGGACGGCAGGGTGATCCGGGAAGTGCGATTTCGTTTGCGGCGATGGATGATGATCTGGTGATTCGGTATGGGCCGAGCAAGATCGCGCGGTATTTGGGTAAGTTTATGAGTGGTAGCCGCGCGTTTGATAAGGCGCAGGCGAATGCGGAGAAGCAAGCGTATCGGCAGCGCAAGAGTGTGCTGAAGCAGGATGATTGGCTGGCGAAGAATCTTGGATTTGCTGGTCGTGAACATTAGTCAATTCGGTTTTGTGCGCACGATTTGTTTGGAAGTTGGTTTTTAAGATGGTCATATTTTGCATGTTTTAAAATGAGTCTATGCGCGTATTAGTCAAATCTTTGATTGAAATTGTGAAATAGAATTGTAAATAAAGGGTTTATGAAAATGGGTGTGCGTGATTGTGCGCGCGAATGTGAAAGTTGATTGATTTTCGGTGACTTTCCCGTAGTCGGAAATGGGTTGAAATGATGTAGTTTGGGTTAGTTTTGTTGAGGAATGGTTTAGGAATGGACAGTAATGAAAAGGTTTTGAAGGGGTGAATGCGTGAATGTGCGCGCGTTTTGTATTGCTGTTGGGTTTGGTATGTGCTTTGCATGTGGTGGGTGAAATGAAGAAATTGATTTGCTGTGTCTTCTATGGGGCCGGACCGGCCATTGTGGTGATGAGCGACGGATTTGGGTGAAGATGGGGTGGAGTTGTGAGGGATTTTTCACTACAGCGTATCGTCAAATGCACATAATCGTTTTTGGTTGATTGTTTCACTGCAGCGTATCGCTGATTTTGGGTGTATTGGATATATCTTGACTGGAGACATTGCGTCACTTAATTTGATAGGTCGAAATTGTGTGCTGTAATTGGATTTTTGACTACGAGGTGATGTATGACGCAGATTGATCGAGAGAAGCCGGTGATGGTTAGTGGGGCGACGGGGTATGTGGCGGGGTGGATTGTGAAGAAGTTGCTAGATGAGGGGTTGACGGTGCATGCAGCGGTGCGCGATCCGGGTAATGCTGAGAAGTTGAAATATTTGAATGCGTTGGCGGAGAAGTCGGAAGGTACGATCAAGTATTTTAAGTCGGATTTGTTGGATGAAGGGTCGTATGCGGAAGCGATGGAGGGGTGTGAGTTGGTGTATCACACGGCGTCGCCATTTACGATGGAAGTGAAGGATGCGCAGAAGGAATTGATTGAGCCTGCGATGTTGGGGACACGTAATGTGTTGGAACAGGCGAGTAAGACGGAGTCGGTGAAGCGTGTTGTAGTGACGAGCAGTTATGTTGCGATTTTTGGTGATAATGTTGATGTGAAGGATACGCCTCGCGGCGTGTTTGATGAGGAGGTTTGGAATACAACGTCTTCGATTGATCATATGCCTTATGCGTATTCGAAGGTGTTGGCGGAGAAGGAGGGATGGCGTGTATGTGGTGAGCAGAACAGGTGGGATATGGTGACGATCAATCCGGCGTTTGTGATAGGGCCGGGGATCAATCCGTTTGGAAGTTCGGAGAGTTTTAGTTTGATCAAGATGATGGGTGATGGAACGTTGAAGACTGGTGCGCCACGGTATGGGGTTGGTGTTGTTGATGTGCGTGATGTTGCAGAGGCGCATTATAAGGCTGGGTTTATGCCTGAAGCGAAGGGTCGGTATATGGTGGTGAGTGAAGGGACTGATTTTGTTGAGATGACGAAGGCGTTATTGCCGAAGTATGGGGATGATTATGCGATACCGAGGCGAGCGTTGCCGAAATGGTTAGTATGGTTGGTGGGACCGCTGGTGGATAAGATGATGACACGTAAGTTGATTTCTAAGAATGTGAATGTGCCTTGGTTGGGTGATAATCGTAAGAGTAAGGAAGAGTTGGGATTGACGTATCGGCCGATGGCGGAGTCGATGTGTGACTTTTTTGAGCAGTTGGTTGAGTATGAGGTGATTAAAAAAGCCTGAGAAAATAGAGATAAAAAAAACCGCAAGCGAGAGAATGCTTGCGGTTTTTGTTTTTAATGTTGGTTGCGATTAGAAGTCGACGCGGAGGTTGAGTGTGAGCGATTGGGCTTGGTAGCTTGAGCGGTGTTGGTAGTTGTAGTTGAGTGAAGTTTTGGTGTTGTTGTTGAGGAGATAGTCGAAGCCGAGACCAAGGTCGATGGCGGATTTGTCGGTTTCGATACCTGTGGTTGAGAAGGGAGTTGAGCCGGGGCCTTGGAAGGTTGCGGTTGCTTCGGGTGCGTCGTTGGTGAAGTCGTATGTGTAAGCGAGTTTTGAGTTGAGTGTGAGTTGGTCATTGTATTGGTATGCGGCTGCGAAGCTAAGGGCGGAGGAGAGAGTGTGTGCATCAAATGAATCGACGGCGAGGTTGAGTGCATCGGCTTTGGATTCTTCGTATGAATCTTGTGTGAAGTAGGTGTAGGAGATTTGTGCGTGTGGTGTGAGCGTGAGTCGGTTGTTATTTGAGGTGAAATCTTTTCCGAGGCCGAGGTAGTTAGTGAAAGCGTGTGAGGTGACGTCGTCAGCTTCAGCGGTGCGTCCGAGGGCGGTTTCGCGTTTGTAGTCGGAGAAGCCGAGGGTGTAGATGACGCCGCCGTCTAATGTGAAGTTAGAGGGTGCGTATGCGAAGTATGCAGCGGTGGTGAGTGCGTCGAAGTCGGTTGAACCACGTGATTGGTTCGTGTCGATATCAGCATGTGCGAAGCCTATTGCTGCGCCGAGGAGGAGGTTGTCATGTTTGCGATCGATGCCAATGAGTGAACCAGCGGAGCGTGATTGATAGCCTGCGATGTTGTCAGTGTCGTCTTGCTCTGCGATTGAGCCGAAGGCTGAGGTCCAGAATGCGTATTGATTTTCTGTGTCAGGTTCTTCGGATTGGAGGAGTAGGGGGTATGCGTTTGGTGACGAATCTGAGGCTAACTTTGAGTTAGATATTGTTGAGGTGCGGCCTGTGAGTTTGCCTGAGAATGAGGCTGTGATTGAAGATGAGGCTGCGGCAGTTGAGAGGGACTGTTGGGGTGTGATTTTTTCGAGTTCTTTTTGCAGGGTTGGTTCATCCATGGCTTGGAATTGGGCGAGGACTGAATCGGTGTCTGGGTTTGATGTGGCATCGAGCGCGTTTTGCAGTGATTTTGCAGCACCAAATGAGGTTGAAGGGGCGTGATCTTGCAGTTCGCCGAAGGTGCTGGCGGTGATGATGATTGAGCCACCATCGATGGAGAGTTCGGATTCATAGTCGATGAGTGCGGTGTCTAACATGTAGATAGGGTTATCGCCAGCGGAAGTGTCGATGGTGAAGAGTGTGTTTGATTTGATGAGCGTGAATGTGGTTGTTTGGCGAAGTGGGCCATCGAGTTTGGATTTGATGGTGAGGTTTTTACCGATGCTGACGGTGTCAGCGACGAACTTGCCAGTGGATTTTTCAGCGGCATTGATTGGAACGATGAGCGTGCAGTTGTCGCCGATGGTGAGTGAATCGGAAGTGATGTTGCCTGTGGTTTGGATGGTTGTGTTGTCGGCTGCGGTGAAGGTTGTTGATTTTAGGTTGCCAGCGAAGTTGAGTGTACCTGCCTGGAGGTCGATGGTGTTGAGTGTATTGATTTTGTTTGTTTCGTCGACTTCTGAGTTGGTTGTGATGTTGAAGACTGGTGAGGCGATGGTGAGGGAAGGTGTATCTTGGATGAGGGTGAGCGTTTCGATGTTAATGAGGTCGCCTTGGATTGTGGCTTGGTTTTTGAGTGTGAGTGTATCGCCTATGGTGACTTGGTTGCCAAGACGGATGTCACCGATGACGGAGCCGCCGTTGGCGATGGTGACGATGTCGTCACTTGGGTTATTATCTTCCCATACGTTGTTATAGATACGTTCGGCCGTAATAGCTGCAACTTTCGCATCTGTGTCGGTCGCGGTCGCAGTAATTGTGCCTATGATATCTGGCAGGTTTAGTGACCGGTAACCCCCGATTGCGATTGCTTTAGATTTGCCAGAAGCGGAGATGTTGCCATCGATGTGCTGAATGTCGATGTTATTGCCAATGATTGCGTAAGCACCGGTATTGGGAGCGGATACGGAAATTTGTGAATCTGCTGTGATGGTATCAATATTGAGTTCAGTGAAATATAGTCCGTAGCCTAGCCAAGCTTGTGAGTTTGTGTGTGCGATGATGTCGCCAGCGAATGTGTTGGTGTTCATTGTACTGCCATGCATGCCACGAACGTCACCTTGTTCGGAATGCAGAATGATGGATGCTTCTTTGGCAAAGGTTGGCATATTGAGGGTGTAGCCGTAGTAGGCGAACATGCCTGTTGCATCTGAGTTGTAGCCTGTGGCTGAGATGTTGATTTTGCCTGAGAAGTCGTTGGTGAAAGTAAGATTTTTTCTTGCGAAGATGCCGGTGCCACCACCTGTTCCGGAGATGAGAAAATCTTCGGTGACGTTGTTGATTGTGATATTGCCTTCGTCAGCGAGTAAGCCGGTAACTCTTGCGTTTTCTGCGCCGATGATTTGGCCAGCGAGATCGCCGTTGATGTTGATGTCGCCTTCATTGGCGCGGATGGCTGTGCCGCCGTTGCCGATGAGATTGATTTGTGAGTTTTTGGTGATTGAGTCAATGGTGATGTTGTTTTCAGCTGCGATCGCAGAGCAGAGGAAAGTGTCACCAAAGGTATTTAGTGTGAGGTCGCCTGCAAGTTGATTGATGGTGAGGTTGCCTTCGGCACCGCCGAGAGTGTCGTCGGATTCGAGGACGCTGGTGTAATCGCCACCTGATGCGTAGATGTGTGCGGATTCGGTGATGTCGTTGATGACGATGTCGCCATAACGTTGGATTGCAGTGACGTACTTAGAATTTTGATTCGTGTGTATCTCGATGTTGCCGTTGATGTCGTTGAAGTACTTGGCGCCGTAGATTGCTGCGGTGTGATCGCCGGTGGCGTGGACGATGAGTTGTGTTGATGCAGAGGTGTTTAGGGTTGAGTTACCCAAGAAATAGATGGCTTGGAAGCCGGACTTGTCGGAGGTGATATCGACTTTACCGTTGAGATTTACGGTTGCACTGTTGCCTTTCAACCAACAGTCGGCGGCGTTGTCGGTGAGGTCGATGATGTAAGGTGAGGCGGGGTCGGAGCTATGAATTGTGTCGGCGATGTTGAAGGTTGAGCCAGAGGATGAATAGTCAACAGTGACAGAGCCGGTTGCATCGGCATGGTAGTCGTAGGTGGAGCCGGTTTTAACCCAGCCTGCGTAGGAAGGGGCGTGGAGTGTGAGGGTTGTGAAGGCTGCGAGGAGGGTGGCTGTGGAGTATGTACGGAATGATGTCATTGCCTGTGCTTTCAGGTTTGGTGGTGATGCAAAGTTATGATTGGATAATGAATCGGGAGATGTTCAAAACCCAACGGAAGTAACACAGGCATGTGTCTATATGACCGCACTAATGAGAAAGCAATGTAGATTGTATTGTTGAGATGGGCAAGTGTTGAGCGGTTAGATTGGCATACGAAAAAACCGTAAAACATAGGGTTTTACGGTTTGAGCATTTGTTTTTATTTGAACACTTTTAAACGAGCGGTTTGAACGTTGTCTGATTTGTTGACGTTACACGTTTTTGAACTTTTTGAAGCGGGCGATGAGAAGTCAGCCGATGTTGAGTCGTGCTGATTTTTGGTTTGGGGCTGATGCTGACGTTGCCTCGTAAGGTGGCGCCTTGTGCGACGTTGAGTGATTTGGCGACGAGTGAGCCGGTGGTGAGGCTGTGTTCGTGGAGAGTGATTGCACCGTAGACCATGGCTTTTCCTTCGAAAGAGCCATCGCTGGAGAGTGCACCACAAACAAGTCGCCCGTTCATTTCGCCGTGCTGGTCGAGTTCAATGTGTCCCATTGTAGAGACGTCGCCTTCTACGCGATCACGCAACGTGAAGTCGGAGAACTGTAGTGGGCGGGTGCATTGCGGACAGCGTATTGAAAGGGCTCGCTTAGAGATTTCAAAACTTTTAGAGCAATGCGGACACATGACCCTTCGAACAGCTTGCGGTTTGGGCCCTTTTGGGTGAAACGCAACTAATGCCGGTTTGATTGGCATAGGAGCTTAGCCGCCTGTTACTTTCAGAGCGTTTGACGAATTACGATCTTGTAGACCAATGGTTCGCAAACTGCTGCTAAGTGTTCAAAGGTTGATTAGCCGCGAGTTGAGAGCACTTTAGCGCGACGGCGCTGAAGGATCGCGTTGACTGAACCTGGGACAGTCTTTACTTCACTAGCGTCAACAGCTTCTTCAGCGATTGGCTCGTCGATGTACTGTTCTTCGGTGTAGTCTTCAGTAGCAGCTGGTGCTGGTGCAGCAATGTTGTGCTGAGCGAGGACTTCGCCAGCGGCTTCCATTGCTTTAGGGCCGATGCAGACATCGCCTTGGAAGACAGCGCCTTCAACTACGTTGAGGTTTGATGTGTAGACTTGGCCGATGAGTTGAGCACCTGGGAGAAGCTCGAGGCCGTTTTCAGCGATGACGTCAGCTTCAGCGCGACCTGCGAGGCGAAGGTGGCCAACGATGATTGTGCCAGCGACTTCAGCTGAATCTGTAAGTTCGAGTGTACCGCTGACGCGGAGTGTGCCTTTGAACTGACCCATGATGACGGCATCGTTATCGAGGGAGAGTTCACCAGAGATACGGCAGTCTGGGCCGAGTACGGTTTTGTTTTTCATGGCTTCTGACATTTGTTCAAGCTCCGTAAATTGCGATTTTTGTGGACTGCTGATGCTAAATCAGAGTGTGTAATTCGCATGCAGGCGATGCTGCTTAGGTTGCGATGTGTACTCTGATGGGTATCCACGTTGAGGACAGAGTCCTAGCCGGCGTCCCTATGCCTGGCTTCTAATTCATCGGGAAACGGGGTGAATTTGTGTAAAAACAAATCAAAAGGGGTTATGTGGGTAAGGGATGAGGTTTTCTCGGACGTAACTGGGCTGGTGACGTTGAAACGCAGGTCCGTTTCCATGTATGCTTAGGGGACGATGGAAGAATCACAAAAAAGACGGATTGCGGAACAGCATGTTTTGGCCGATAAATTGCTTGGATTGGACGCGGTGCCGTGCGATTTGGGTGTTATCGCGGACGTTGGGGCTCCGAGTACGATTCCATCAGGTGGAACCGGCGTTATTGGACAGCCTGGTGGAGGGCAGGGGGCGATAAGTGGATCTGGGCATGCTGGTGTTGGAATAGGTGGGGGGATGCCGCAGAAGCCGATGGGAGGGGCTGTAAGCAATCCTACGAGCGGGCCAGCGGCGAGCGGTGGGATGTCAGCGGTGGAACCGATCAAGGTGGAGGATCTAGGTCGTGATGAAAAGGTTGTACGTTTGGAGCAGATGTATGAGGGAGAGGTGAAGGATTGCCGAAAATGTGCACTTGCGAGAGGGCGTACGAATGCGGTGTTTGGGGAGGGTGATGTCGATGCAGGGTTGATGTTTGTTGGTGAAGGGCCGGGGTATTTTGAGGATGTGCAGGGGAGGCCGTTTGTTGGGAAATCTGGTGAGTTGCTGGACAAGCAGATTGCTGCGATTGGATTAACACGTGAGCAGGTTTATATTGCGAATGTGGTGAAGTGTCGTCCGCCGAATAACAGGACGCCTGTGATTGATGAAGTAGAAGCGTGTCGAGATTATTTGCAGAGGCAGATTGCGATCATACGGCCTAAGGTGATCGTAACGTTGGGTGGGCCTGCGGCGAAGTTATTGCTTGATACTAAGGAGGGGATTACGCGGTTGCGCGGTAGATGGTTTGAGTATAAGGGTGTTGATCCTTCGATCCCTGTTATGCCGACGTTCCACCCTGCATATTTGTTAAGACAATATACGCGTGATAATCGCATGAAGGTTTGGTCGGATTTAAAAGAAGCCTTAACAAAAATGTAAGGCTTCAAAGAGAGTTTCGTTCTATATTAATTAGGTTTATTCGACAGTTATCGTGTCGTAATCTTCGTACATATCTAATAGCTTACGTCTTGAAGATACATTAAGCTTGTTATAAATATTTTTCACGTATACATGGATGGTGTGCCTTGAGCGATCCATGTGTTCAGCGATTTGACGTTCTGTCATTTCTTTCAGTAAATGATTGAAAACAATGCGCTCAGTTTTGCTGAGTTTTTTGAGCAGTTCTAATGGATCATTAGACATGTAGTCGTTGATGCTATCATTTGGATCGGTTTGAAGTTCACGTTTGAGGCCGATCATGAAAAGGCGCGCGATGGATGATTTGAGTTGTTCAATGAGCGCTATGTTTTGCGTATTGAATGGCTCTGAATCATTGCATCGCATGTAGACGATGGCAGCCCAGACATCCTGGTTGATTTGGATGGTGAGGCAAACTGAATCTACAACTTCGACAGCATGATTGATTGGCTGTACGAATTGGTCGGGCTCGATGGGTATAGCAGGTGAGGATTGGAGTTGCGTGAGGTGGTAGATGCCGTCTTTCATGCTGTATAGTTGCAGAAAGTCGTAAATAGAGGCATCGGAGCGAGGCCAATTGTGAAGATGTTTGATCGCTTTGTTATCGATATTGATTCGGTTGGTGCTGACATACGAGCAAGGTTCTGGTGAGGGTAGGCCAAAGATTTGGCCTGCGGTGATGTCAGCTCTCAGCGTTGCGGACGTAACTTCGATCGCATGAATAAGTGAACCGAATGCGGAAGAATCGAGACGTTGGTTTGTTATGACTTCGTTAAGCATGGTATGAGCTGTATGGTTGTAGCCGCTTGTTGGTGTGTATTTGTTAATCGCTAACGTGACATATGCGACAACCCGGACATCAGCATTATTCAGGAGTAGGTGATATTTTCAAGCATAAAAATTTCAAGAAGTGGTTGCCAGTAAGGGTGTTAGAGCAAAAAACCAAGCTAACCTGTTAGGTGAAAAATTACATCAGTACTTACAAAACAAGTACTTAAATCAACGAAGTTGTAGCGTTTTGTATATGAAAAGATTTTTTTAAAACAGTAATTAAGAGTGTCATAGTGTTGGCACTAAAGGTTACAAAATGTTGATAACTTTTGAACTGAATAAGAGTTAAGTGGTAGGAAAATGGAATCATTCAAATGAATTAATGATATTCTATTTTCGCTTACGAAAATGGGTGGTGAAGAAAAGCCAGATGGTCATGGTGAAAGCGAGGATGTATCCGAAGATTCCGAAGCCAAGAAGGTAACCTGTTCCTTGTGCGATTCGGTCGGAAAGAATGAGCATAGATGAGGCGATGAGTAGTGATGCAATGATGAGAGATTGGGACGTGCTGCGGCTTGCGTGTTCGACGGTGTTGTCGAGTTGTTCGAGTTTTTTAAGTTCAAAGTTGATGGTGAACTGGTTATGTCTGAGGTGGTTGAGGAGGCCGAGCAAATCGGTTGGGGCTTCTTCGAGTACATCAACATATTTTGAAAGTGTTCGTTGAATGCGTTGGCGGACGGCGTTAACGCTGAAGCGTTGTTTGATTAGTTTGGTGATGTGTGGCTCAACGTAGCCAACGAGATCCCATGTCGGATCGAGCTGTTCTGCGACGCCTTCGATGGTGGTCATGGCTTTGATAAGGAAAACGAGATCGGATGGGCATTTGATGTGATAGCGACGCAGTAGATCAAAGAACTCACCAAGTAGTTTACCTAGGTTAAGCTCTTTGACATTGGCGATGTTAAAGTGGCCTATGAATTCACTGACATCAGCGCGGAATTTGCGATCGTCTGCAACATCAGGATCAAGGTCTACCAGTTGAGCAACAGTGCGTATGACTTTGTCGGTGTTTTGATCGACGACGCCACCGACTAGATCGCCAAGTTGTTCGGCTGTGCGTATATCGATTTGTCCAGTCATGCCACAGTCAATGAAACAGACTTTGCCTTGTTCGAGGACGATGATATTGCCTGTGTGCGGATCAGCATGAAAGAAGCCGAATTCAAGACATTGGCGAAAAACAGCATCGGTAAAGTTCTCCATAACACGCGTGAGTATGTCTTTGCTAAAGACGCCGGGCTTGTATTGCGAGAGATGGAAGCCGACGACTTCTTCCATGGTGACGACGTTACGTGTTGTTGCTTGCCAATAGATTTTCGGAAAACTGATATTGTTGTTGTCTGCAAAGTATTTATTGAGCCTATCTGCGGAACGCCCTTCATTTGAGAGATCGGATTCCTTACGAATTTCCTGTGCAAATTCTTGGATGACTTCCGTAGGACTGAAGCCGATGGAGTCGTAGTGTTTTTCAATGAGTTGCGCGAGTGATTCGAGGATGGACATGTCAGCTTCGATGAGTTCGTGAATGTGAGGGCGTAGGATTTTGATGACGACCTTGGTGTTGTCTGCGAGGGTGGCGCGATGCACTTGCGCCATGGATGCTGCGGCCATGGGTTGAGGTGATATGTATTTAAAAATTTTGAAAAGATCGTGACTGAATTCGTGATGGAGGATTTTTTCAGCTTCCTCGTAAGGGAAGGGTGGGCATTCATCTTGAAGCTTTTTGAATTCGCTGATCCATTGGTCGTCAAAGATGTCGCCACGTGTTGAGAGTATTTGGCCGAGCTTGATGTAGGTTGGGCCGAGTTCTTCCATGGCTTTGCGTAATCGCATGGGGCGTGGCATGTCGGCTAAATCTGTGATCGCATCTTTGCCTGTGGATGGCTCGGTAGATTGAGTTTCACTGCTTTCATGCCTGAGAAATTTGTTGAGGCCAGTTGTAGCGAGAATGTCACCGAAGCCATAGCGGAAGAGTACGTGAGCGATCTCAGCGTATCGTTTGGCATTGCGGACGGTCGATTTGATGTTATTGAGCGGCATCCCGGTCTCGCAGAGTGGGTGAAAAGGCGCAATTTTAGCCGGCATGCTCATGAGGTATCTTCGGCAAAACCGGTTGGTGTGTTTGTAGATAGGGGTAAGGCCTCGGCTGGGGAGTGAGATGATTGGAAAAGGTGAGGCGGGGTTAGCAGTTGTTTATAAACATAAATAAAGCAATGGTTTATAATTGCATGTTTGGCCGTGTGATTTTGATTTGATATTCAAGAAGGTGTGCGTTATTGGACGATAAATGGATTACGGTATTTAAATTTGTGATTGTTTCTTGAAAGAGGGGGTCCATCCAATGGGCCAAATTACAACCAGCGTCGGTCTAGTCAGTGGTATCGATACGGGAGCGATTACTGATCAGCTGATTGAGATTGATTCGCAGCCGAAATATAAACTTGAGCAAAAGAATGCTACGCTGACGACGAAGATCACAGCGTATCAGACTGTGAATGCGCAGATGTTGGCGGTAAAAGGGGCTGCTGACGATCTTGCATTGCCTACGACATTCAATGCGACGCTGGCGAACACTTCGAATGAAAGTGTGATTACAGCAACCACTTCGAAGACAGCAGTGCCTGGCAACTATTCGTTTGTTGTGAAGGAATTGGTTTCATCGCAGCAGACTGTGACGAAGGGTTTTAATGACGATGACACAGCGTTGGGGTTGGATACAACGTTCAGTTATGAGTCAGCGGATGCGCGTATTGATTCGACGACACCCTTGAGTGTGTTGAATGGTGGTGAGGGCGTTGAGCGTGGGATTATTCGAATTACAGATCAGACTGGGAATGCTACATTTGTTGATTTGAGTGCAGCGGTCACGATTGATGATGTGGTTGAAGAGATTAATAACACGCTTGAAGTGAATGTGACAGCGAGCATTTCGGGTGATGGTTTGGTTATCACTGATACATCTGGCGGCACGACACATGATTTAAAAATTGAAGATGTGGGTTCAAAACAAACTGCAACAAGTTTGGGTTTGAATAAAACATCTACGACAGGGCAAATAGTTGGTGACCAAATTAATACCATTGGTCATGAAACAATGCTTGCTAATATTAATGATGGTAATGGCGTTGGTATTAAAGCGGGTGTGAGTGATTTTCGAATTGAAAACTCTGTTGGTTCTGTCGATATTAACCTTGATGGTGCCAATACTATTGGTGATGTTGTTGATAAAATCAATAGTGAATCAGAAGCAGCAGGCTTGGGGGTTACAGCATCGGTTGCAGATGACGGTGTGAGTCTTGTGTTGACTGATACGAATGGTGGTGGCAGCGGTTTTAGTGTTACGAATTTAAATGAGTCAACAGCAGCGGAAAGTCTGGGAATTCTGGGTGACGATGCGGATGGTAATGGGAAGATTGATGGCGAACGATTGATTGCTTCAATCAACTCGAAATTACTAAAGAATGTTAATGGTGGTGCAGGTTTAGGCTTAAAAACAGGTCAGTCGCCCTCGGCATTGGTGATGTCATCAAGTTTGGATTTGCTGAATAATGGTGATGGCATTTCAACGAATGGAAATACTGCTGGGGATATTGTTGTTACTGACCGTGATGGTGATGAGTATGAGATTGATC
Source organism: Planctomycetota bacterium (assembly GCA_016350165.1). GTDB lineage: Bacteria > Planctomycetota > Phycisphaerae > Phycisphaerales > Phycisphaeraceae > Poriferisphaera. The sequence goes on from CP066225.1 coordinate 4,552,902, forward strand.
TTGATGGTGTTAATACGATAGCTGATCTGATTCAAGCGGTTGAAAATGGAACTGGCGGTGCAGTGACGCTGGAAATCAATGGCAATAAACTGGTTGCTATTGATGATACGGGCGGATCTTCAGAATTTAAAATAGCTTCTGTGGGAGATGGGACTGCTGCAGAAGATCTTGGCCTTGCATTTGAGATCGCTGGTGACTCGATTACTGGTAGTGATCTGAATCCGATGCAAACGAGTACCGAAACAGGTGCTGGTACGATTCGTATTCAAAATGCGGCAGGTACGATTGTTGATGTTGATCTGAGTAATGCTGAAAGCTTCAGTGATGTAATCGATGCGATCAATAATAGTGGTGCGGGTGTGACTGCACAGGTGAATAGTGCGGGTAATGGCTTGGAGATCGTAGATGAATCGGGTGGAAATGATGAACTCGTAATCTCTGACGTAACAGGTGCAGTGGCTGCGAACTTGGGTTTGGCTGGTGTACATGATGAGAAGGTTGCGGACAGTGGTAACCTACAAATGCAATACATCAGTGAATCAACGACACTTGATGATTTAGGGGTGACGCGAGGTGAGTTTACGATTACTGACAGTAGTGGCGCGTCTGCAACGGTTGACTTGACGCAGGGTGATGAGCATACACTTGGTGATGTGATTCGTGAGATCAATAGTCGTGGTTTGGACGTTGAAGCGAGGATCAATGAGAACGGGGATGGTATTGAATTGATCGATAATGGGCCGGGGCTTGTTCCGATTAAGGTTGAAGATGAAGGCTCTAGTACAGCTAGTGATTTAGGCATTGTAGGTGAAGCATCTGCAGCGGGTAAGAATCTGGATGGCAGCTTTGAGAAGCATGTGAAGATTGATCCTGATGATTCGCTAGAAGATATTGCTGACAAATTGAACGATGCTGATTTGAATATGCGTGCGACGATTGTGAATGATGGTGCAGCGGGTTCACCTTATCGTTTGAGTATGACCACACGCGAGCCGGGAACTGAAGGGGCGTTTGTATTTGATGATGGTGATGCAGATTTAGGTGCTTTTAATCTTGCTGAAGCTCAGGATGCTGTGGTTTTTTATGGCGATACAGAATTAGCGGATGCACTTGTTGTAACATCAAGTAGTAATACAGTTAAAAATTTGATTCCTGGCGTTACCGTTAATTTGAAATCAGCGAGTATGAATCCTGTACAGGTAACAATCTCGCAGGATGATCAAGCGATTACTCAGTCGGTCAAAGGGTTTGTCGATTCGGTTAATAGTTTGATTGATACGATTAACACCTACGATACGTATAATGCTGACAACAATGAAAAGGGTTTGCTGTTTAATGATTCAGCTATCAATGATGTGACTTCATCGCTGTATAACTCGATCATCCACGGCAATCCAGAGATTCCAGGGCGATATCACACGCTCAGTCAAGTTGGGGTCACTGTGGGGTCTGGCGGTAAGCTACGATTTGATCAAGACAAGTTTAACGAAGCGCTTGAAACTGACCGTGATGCGGTGGTTGATCTATTCACGTGGCGGGAAACAGAAGAAGTTGAGACAGGCGAGAAGGATGAGGATGGGAAGCCAATAACGGAAGAAGTATTGGTAGCAAGTGGTATCGGTGTTGAGTTAGATGAATTGATGAAGCGATTGACTGATGAGGAAACCAGTCCAATTGATAATGCAATCAAATCGCTTGAAGCACAGATTGAGATGAATGAAGCCAAGATTGAAGAATGGGATGAAAAACTCGCGCGTAAAAGAGACCAATACGTAAGAGAATTCACAGCGATGGAAAAAGCGTTGGCTGAGATGCAAACAATGACGAATTCGATTTCGCAGATTCAGCCAATATCGTATGACAGCGGTAACTAATAAGGGCTGAGATTGTTGTGTTTTATCGAAAGGTATTGCCTAAACATTATTGGACCTTGTTAGGGTGAATACCTGAATGTTTTGATCGGAATCGAGAGTTTGGCCGATAAAGAGCTTGTTAGTAGTTTTGTTTTCGAAAGAGGAAGGCGATATCGTCAATGAACCAGGCAGGACCAAATCCTTACCTTCGTACAAAGGTTCTTACAGCAAGTTCCGAGGACTTACGGTTGCTTTTATTTGATGGCGTGATTCGCTTCTGCAACCAAGCCAAGAAAGCTATCACTGAAGGCGATTTCGAGACGAGTTATAGCAATATTGTCAAAGCTCAGAAGATTGTTCAGGAACTTTCGAATAGTTTGAATCACAAGGTTCAACCCGAAGTAACTGAAAAGATGGCATCGCTTTATAACTATTTGTATCGCCGTTTGGTTGATGCAAATATGTCGCGTAATGCGGAAGCACTTGATGAAACTATTAAGTTGATTCAGTACGAACGTGAAACTTGGCAGCTGCTGATCAAAAAGGTTAATCCTCAAACTACTGCAGCAGCAAAACCTGCGGCGGCAGCGGCTAGGCCTGCAGTAGGTGGTTATGGACAGGCTGTCGCAACTCCGAAGCCTGCAGGTCTGAGTGGATATTCTCAGAGTGCTTAATTAAATGTAAATAATAAAAAACTCGAATCGTTTTGATTCGAGTTTTTTTGTGCGCTGATTTAGAGGGGTTTGACGGGAATACAGATATCGAAGAGGAAACTTTTACCAGATTCATCATCGGAGGAGTGCATAATCTGATAGCAAGGTTTTTCGTCAGGCAAGTAACCGCTGGTTGCAAGCCATTTGAAGATATCACCCCAGCATTCAGCAAAGCCGCTTGAATCAGGGATCTGATATCGACCGACAGCATATTTGCCGCCTAAAATTTCCTGTTCGCTAATATTGCCTTCGATTTTGCAGTTTTCAGGAATGTCGATGCAAGCATCAAAGCGACATTTATCTTCTGGGGTTACATCTGGGTTGTCCCAGCAAAGGCCGATGAGTGTGCCTTCTGCGTAGCCTCTTGGACCAGCCCATTTAAAGAGTTGTTCGAAAGCTTTGCCACAAGTTTCATCACTTAGGCCGTAGGTTCGAACATAAGCGACGCGAAAAGTTGGCATTTCTTTGATTTGTATGCCCATGTTATGACTCCTGTATTTTGAAGGTTGAAAATCAATTAAGGAGTCAAAATCATATTCAGTGGGTTGTCGCGCGTCGTTTCCTTGATTGCTATACGTGTTTCCTGGCTTGCTATTCTGCAGTGTTTTGAAGAATGGGTTATTTTGTGGGCTGCGGCGTAGCTCGGTGGGTGATTGTTTGTAAAATTTTCGAAAAGCTTTTGCAAAATTTTGTGAACTTGAGAAGCCACAAGTTAATGCGATAGTTGTGATATCTGTATTCGGTTCGTTAAGCAGTAAGCTTGCTGCTGTTTGTAATCGAATGCGCCTTGTGAATTCAGCAACGGTCTCGCCTAACATGGCTTGAAAAATGCGATGGAAGTGGTATTTGGAGAACATGGCACGAGCTGCGATATCATCAAGTCTTACATCGCGATTGATGTTCTCAGAGATATAGTTCATCGCGATGTGTATGCGTTTGGCATATTCTATATTTGTCTGTGAACGTTCAGCCATGTTGGTTGCCCAATAAAAAATGGCAGCTTGCGCTACCATAAATTTCGTTATGTTGTGATATTAGAGGCCAGCCGCTTTGCGTGCTCGTTCATTGACTTCACCAATAACTTTGTTTGCTGCGTCAGCGCCGTCTTTAAGTACTTTTTCGATATAGCCTGGATCTTTCATCAGTTCTACACGTTTCTTACGTGCCTCGCCGAAGTGGTTGAGGATGAATTCAAAGAGTGTTTGCTTCGCTTCGCCGTAGCCCATGCCACCGTTGCGGTAACGATCTGCAAGTGCTTGTGTTTCAGCTGAGTTTGGACCAGCTAATGCACGGAAGATTTGGTAGACGGTACACTCGTCAGGATTTTTTGCATCATCAACGCCGAGTGAATCGGTTTTAATTTTCATGATGCGTTTGCGGAGTGGTTTTTCCTCCATGAACGGATCGAGCGTGTTGCCGTAGGATTTACTCATCTTTTGGCCGTCTACACCCGGTACGACACCAGCTTCTTCACGGATCATAGCGTCCGGTAGTTTGAAGACGTCGCCGTAGTAGTGGTTGAACTTCGAAGCAAGATCGCGTGTGATTTCGATGTGCTGACGTTGGTCTTCACCGACTGGGACGAGGTCTGCGTCAACAGCAAGGATGTCAGCTGCTTGAAGGATTGGGTACGTGTAAAGGCCGACGGAAGCCGAGAGACCTTTCGCAACTTTGTCCTTATAACTGGTCGCTTTGTCCATCATGTGCTTGGGGCATACACAGGAGAGTAGCCACGACAATTCGGTGACCTGCGGAACATCCTGCTGCAAATAGATATTTGTCTTAGCAGGGTCGAGGCCGAAGGCGATGTAGTCAATGACGACCTGACGGATGTTAGCACGTAATTGTTCAGCGTCGCGTGATGACGTAAGTGCATGGTACGACGCAATGAACACGTACATTTCGTGTGAATCCTGGAGCTGCACGAACTGCTGAATAGCACCGGCATAGTTGCCGACGTGTAGCTGCCCCGAAGGTTGTAAACCTGATAATACTCGCTTCATAGTGCGTCATTCTAAGCAAAATATGGGTAGTTTGGCCAATTTACCCCAAATCTTGATCAATGTTTTTGGTGACATTTTGCCGATGATCGGTCATGGTCGGTAACGGGGGGCCAGCCCGTTCGGGTACAGTTGGTTGGATTTCTACTAGTTTCAGGGACGAAACAATGCAAAAGATTCGAAGAGTCACAGCGATTTTGTTGTTGATGTTGGTTTGCGCAAGTGGTAGTGGTTGTATTGCTCTGGCATTGGCGGGTATTGCCGGTGTTGCGGGTATGGGTGTTGCGTATCATATGGGCGAGTATGAAGGCTATTTAGCTGCTAATCCTCCCCAAATAACAGACGCAGCTGGCGACGTACTACGAGGCTTAGGCGCAAAGATTGAAAATGAAGCTTCCAGTTGGGATCGTGGCAAGATCGACGGCATTCTGCAAGCCGATGAAGAAATTGTCATCAAGGTTCGCAAGAAATCTGAACAGATGAGCAGCATTACTATTCGTGTCGGTGTATTCGGCAGCGAAAAGCAAAGTGCAATTCTGTACAACCAGATCAAAGCTCGCCTGCATAACGAATAGGCGCATCCAAAACAGTTTCAGTTAAAGCCAGTACATAACTGACAGGTTAGACAGAGAATCTGCGCGTTGATTGAATCAATAATCTTTCATCGCAAGTCACAAAATAGATGTCGCTTAACAATCAAAACAAACTTACAGGCTGCGATTAGATTCGCAGCTTTTTTTATTTGTCAATATTTCGTCATTTTATTGTAAGCTATGCGCGTTAATATCTGGTTTTCATATATAAGAAAACAAAAGGATTCACAACGTGAAACCCATTAAAAATGCAATGAGTAAGCATCTCAGTGTGCTGTTGATCGCTATTGTATCGCTTCAATCAGGATGTACATTGCTACTAGTTGGAGCAGCAGCAGCAGGTACTGGCGCAGGCGTTGCTTATTATGATGGTGCATTGAAAGCAACTGTAAAAGCAGAGCCTCAAATGATAGCTGAAGCTGCAGAGCATGTTCTAAAAGATATGCTTATTACTGTTACCGTGAATCGCCATGATATGATAAGTGGTCTCGTTAAAGGTGTAACAGCAGAAGATACAACGATCACGATCAAGATCAGCAAAGAAGATGAACACCTCAGTAAGATCAGTATACGTGCTGGCTTGTTTGGCAATGAATCAATAAGCCGAAATATTCTTGATCGAATTAAAAAAGAGATAGGTGAAGATTAAGCGAACTGAGCGTCAGCTTTTTGTGCATGTATACAGAACTGTTTGATAAGCTCATGATCTTTAATGCCACGTGATGATTCTACACCGCTAGAAACATCAACAGCATAAGGTTTGATTGTAGCAATAGCTTCGCCAACATTTTCAGGAGTTAGTCCACCTGCGAGTATAAGCTTGGGTAAATGTTCAAGGTTGCCATGAGCCTGAAGTTCTGCGAGTGCGTCCCAGTCAAATGCTTGACCAGTACCACCTAATAAACCACTGTTATCACCATTTGGTGCAGCATCCCATAGTAAGCCAACCAGATGACGTGGAGGATTCTTCCACTCATCGATAATCGCATCGGTTTTGTCAGGTGATGAAGAAAATGTAACAGCTTTGAGTATGTGCAAGTCATCCAGCGAAGTCACGTATTCAATCGTTTCCCTGCCATGTAATTGCACTGTTCGAAGTCCAACTTGCTGAGCGATATGGCGTACATGTTCAGGTGCTTCATCAACAAACAACCCGATCGGCTCAACGAGTGGTGGTAATGCTTTGACGATTTTCTTAGCTGTTGGAACATCAATATTGCGAGGCGATTTTTCAACAAAGACAAGACCAATCGCATCCGCGCCAGCTTCAACTGCGACTAAAGCGGTTTCTTCATCAGTGATGCCGCAAATTTTGATTCTCGTCCGAGACATGTATCCCTTGTCCTCTTTACCTCACGTTCCGAAATATTATTTCGTCAATTATCAGTAGTATTTACTGATTTTGCAAGATGATATCTCTACCAAATTTCATGAAAATCGATTTAAAAAGGAGGTTCCTCTTCTATATTAATTACTTCAAGTTTCGCATATTCCAATATCAATGGTTTAACCCCCACTGTATTGAATGCAACCTGAGCACGTGTATGCCCACCCATTGACGAAACATTTTGAATGCGGCCTATACCAAATTTTGGATGACGTACCATCGTACCAGCTGGATATTTTGCACTAATGCCCGTTGCTTGTCCGCCTGATGACGCTACACCAAATGATGAGGAACCAAAATCATCTGCAGATAAATCTGTAGATTCGTAAAGTTCTTCCGGTAGCTCTTTGATAAAACGACTTGCGATCGTCGGCATCGTTTGTCCAAACACCGTGCGATATCTAGCGCTCGAAATAATCAAACGTTTCTGTGCACGTGTTATACCTACAAAGCATAAACGTCGCTCTTCTTCAAGCTCATTCTCGTCATTCTGCGATCGATCGTGTGGCAACATGCCATCCTCAACCCCAATCATTGCGACCACATTAAACTCCAACCCCTTCGCTGCATGCAATGTCATCAACGTAACCGAACCTTGGTCTGACTCAATTGCATCAACATCACTCATAAGCGCGATCTGCTCAAGGAATCCAAGTAGCATTTCTCGTAGTAGAGCAGGGGCATTCTCACGTATTTCATTATCAATCTCAGCAACATAATCTTCAGCAAATTGCTGTGCACTTGTAATCAATTCCCCTAGGTTTGCAAGGCGTTCACCATCCGGATCGGACTTGTCATTGCGATAATAATCCTGAAGACCACACTCACTCAGTACCAGCTCCACATAGTCCGGCAATGACATCGTGCCACCAGTTAACATCCCGCCTTCTTCATTTAAGCCAGCAACTTCACGCCAATGATGTAGCTGCCCCATGAACTTGTTTACACTATTTATCGCGCGTGTATTCAAGTTCGGGATAAGCTCAGGTTGCATCAGTATTTGAATCGATGAAACATTTGATGCGAGTGCAGAAGCTTGTGCAGACTTTACTGTTTTATCACTAATGCCACGTGTTGGCATATTTATAATACGTAACAGATTAATTTCATCGGCAGGATTAACGATCGCCCTAAGATATGCCACAGCATCTTTAATCTCTTTGCGATCATAGAACGCAGTGCCGCGTGCAATCTGATAAGGAATTCCTCGATCACGTAATGCATCTTCCATCACACGTGAAAGACTATTCATGCGATAGAATACTGCCATTTCTCCCCATGCTACATTCTCGTCACAATTAAGCTTTTCAAACTCTTGTACAATCTGCCTAGCTTCCTCACGCTCATCACGTGAAGTTAAGACCTCAATCAACTCCCCTTCTTCATTATCTGTCCAGAGATCTTTATGTTTACGTGCAGAGTTGTTTTGGATTAGCGCATCCGCCGCAGCGAGAATACGCTTGGTTGATCGGTAATTCTGTTCAAGGCGAACCGTTGTCGCATTGGCATAGATTGCTTCAAAATCTAAAATGTTCTGAATATTTGCACCACGCCAACCGTAAATTGATTGGTCCGGATCGCCTGTCGCGCAGATGTTCTTATGACGTGCAGCCAACGCATTAGCAATCATAAATTGAGCGTGGTTTGTATCCTGATATTCATCGATCATGACGTACTGATATCGCTCTTGCAACTCGGCCAAAACGATCGGATGTTCACGGAAAAGCTGCACCGTCTTTAATAACAAATCATCAAAATCAAGTGAATGACTTTGATCAAGAATTTGCTCGTATTTTTTATAGATTGTCGCGATTTTTTTCGAATAAAAATCATCAGCCTGACCAGCAAAAGCATCTGCATTCTGCAGCTCATTTTTTGCATTACTGATCGCATTAAGCACACTGGCAGGTGGGAAATTTTTGGTGTCGATCCCCAATACTTCAAGTGCTTGTTTGGCAGCACGCTTCTGATCGGACGTGTCGTATATCGAGTATGACGGTGGCAGTCCCAGCTTATCTGCATACTGACGAATGATGCGTGCGCACAAACTGTGGAACGTACATATCGTTGCTGCCTCACTTTGACGTTGACTTACAACTTTACTGACGCGCTCACGCATCTCGCCTGCCGCTTTATTCGTAAACGTAATCGCAAGCACATTCCAAGGCGGAATGCCGCACTCAAGAATTAAGTACGCAATACGACTGGTAATTACACGCGTTTTGCCTGAGCCAGGCCCTGCAAGTACCAGCAACGGTCCTTCCGTTGTCGTCACTGCCTCAACCTGTGGCTCCGTCAAACCTTTCAGCAAATCCTGATTCGACTGCTGCGGCTGCTCAAAACTATCTTCAATTGGTGCATCAAAAAAATCGCTCGTCATAACATATCAGTTTAGCAGATCGTACCGTTTGAAATGGGCTCTGGGGATAATCAGAAGCACGATTTTTCGTAGTTTTTCACTAACGCTTCGAAGCAATCAGACTTTCACGCAGTCCCTCGACAAAATTCGTAAACCGAGGCTCCCATCCAGTACGTTCTTTCGTCGCTTTATTACATAAGCATTTCGATGAAGATCGCTTCAGCCGCTCAATATTTAGTCCAAATTGCTCCGCGGCCGTCTCGTCATCCAGTACCTGAGGTGGTGAAACCGAGACCAAATTCGCTAATGCTGTGTAATACTCACCGCGCCCAATCGGTTCCCCATCACTGCCAATCTCAATCCGCCCTGTACTATCTGCCTGCATCATCGCGATCAGCAACTCCGCAGCATCGCTTACATGAATCAAATTCAATTTCGCATTTATATCACCTATCAGAGGGCTTCCATTCATCACAGCATGCATACCAATTACGCGTTTAGGGCCATAAATTCCAGCCAGACGCAAAACATGATATTGATCGCCACCAGCGAGCCATTTCTCTTCACCTGTAAGTAACGCTGCCGTCCGCTTTGTCGTTGGCTCTGCTTTACTTGCTGTCGTAACCACTTCACCATTGCGCTGGCTGTAGACAGCTGTTGAAGATACAAACACAGTCTTGCGAACGTGATCACTCATATCCGACAAAATCTGCATGGTATTTCCAATACCCGCTTCAATCGTATGTTCAGCATTCTCGCGGCCGGGCGGAATCATATAAAACACATCCACACTTTTATCCGTAACAACACCTCTTAGAGCAGACAATGAAAGCGTTTGTGTAACGTTAGCCATAACCGCGCGAACACCCATATCTACAAGTGCTTGTCCACTTCGCTCACTCCGTACCACACCATACACTTCACGATATAAATCTCGCCTGATCAGATGGTTTGCCAGCACACGTCCAAGGTAGCCGCAGCCAATAATCAATGCGCGTTCACTTAATTTGTTTTTGCTTTCATCACTCATGTTCAGAATTGTAGCTGCAACTTCAGTCACAGCATAATCACCTTAAATTCAAGCTAATTTAGGCAATATCCATCATCCGATTCAGGCATCCCAAACTGTTCCGCAACCTCAATCACTTTACGTGTTTGCTTGAGATATTTCGTAAGCCATTCTGCTCGCGTGTAGATATCCTTCTCTTGTAACATCTGATATCGCATCTCAGTATCGTTGCATGTCATCAGAGTCGTCTGGTCAATCAGCGTATCCGTTGGAATCTCACTACTCAGCCAATTGTTAATCGCACCAATACTCGCTAGCCCCATCAGCTTGGGATCATGCAGCAGTTTTTCCAAACCATATCGTTCTTCCTGCATATCAATTTCAAGTGTTTTCTCAATCTCAATTGGCTGAAGGTAGGCAACGCGATACGGTTCATGCAAAGGTTCGCTCGCAATTTTCGCTCTGCAAATTCCCTGTAGGAATACGTGATACCGACCATCGTAAGTCTGGTCGTGCTTCACAATGTAACCAACACATACGTACTCACGAAGAGCAGGCCTTGCACCCTTCTTGTACTGTTTATCTTTATCCGCATACACCGCCATCGCAATCAGCTGTCTGTCCATCAGTGCTTCATGAATCATTTGCCGGTAACGATCCTCAAACACAAACAGCGGCACCGTCGTATGTGGCAATAACACACATTGACCAAGCGGGAATAGTGATATCGGCTTATTGAAATCTATAGAGCGTTCAGGCATATCCACTCGCCCCTTATGATGCAGGTAATCATCAAACGCCTACATCATTTTAGCCTGTTATTTCGCCTTTTTCTGGCGTTTCGGCTTAATCTTCAGATCAAGGTTATCCATCGATACCGTTGAATTGGCTGGGATTGATTGCGTAATAAACACAGCACCGCCAATCGTTGAATTTTCACCAATCGTCGTTGCGCCACCCAAAATAATCGCACCCCCATAGATCGTGACATTGTCTTCAATCTTCGGATGGCGCTGCATACCTTTCCAATCCTGCCCACCTTTGGTCGACAGTGCACCAAGTGTTACACCTTGATAAATCTTCACATTGTTACCAATGATGCAGGTTTCGCCAATTACGATACCTGTTCCATGGTCAACGCAGAAACGTCTGCCAATTTTTGCGCCAGGGTGAATATCAATCCCTGTTTCATTGTGTGCATACTCAGTCATGATGCGTGGCAGCAGCGGCACGTCCAATTCTTGTAAAACATGCGCGACACGATAAATAAATATCGCATCAATACCTGGGTAGCAGAAAATATTCTCATCCATCGAAGCAGACGCAGGATCGCCTTCAAATGTTGCAAGAACATCATCCGCAAGAAGCTTTCGGATCTCAGGCAACTGCTGTAAGAAATTTTCAGTCGCATCAAGTGCGATCCTATCGCACTTATCACATTCATCGCCCAGGCCATCTTCTCTAACATTCAGCGAGTAGCGCATTGCCTGACGACATTGGTCATACAGCTTGTCATGCAAAGCAGAAAGCAAATCGCCCACATGAAAACGTACGTTCTCACTGGTCACGCGTTGCTCATCAAAAAATCCTGGAAACAGCAAGCGACGCAGCATTTCTATGATCTCGATCGTTTTTACCCTGCTAGGCAAAAAGATCGCATCCAAGTGCTGCATGCTCTTTTCTTTCTGATAACTCTCAACCAGTTCATCAACCAGTCCAGTCAGAAAACTGTCTCTTTTGCATTTCGCCTGTTCCATATCGTCTAACATGCTCCGTATACTAGCGCTGACTTTTGAGCATTTCTTGAGTCCAATCCACCCCATATCGTTTATTCTTTCACACTGACTCTTTACTCAATCTCGTCGGCTAGACCCATAGTGTAACACCAAATCGTAGCCAACTTATTTCATCTTTTTTCATTTCACACCAAACCCCCATTCCCCTCAAAAAAACACGGCCCACATTAGCGGGCCGATCGAAAGTATATCGTTTGTCACGAAGGGGAGCTCTAAAGGATTTGCTCGAACCCCAATATTAGGTGGGTGCGTCGCCAAATCATCCCGACCTTCCACTCGTGGGTGGCTTGGCCATCGTGCTCAGTTCCAGCTCCCTTGGGGTTCTCAAAGGTTCGAGCAAATACACAGTAGATGCTGATGACCCCTTCGGCAAACTTTTCACTTTATATCGTCCATTATACATACCCAAATCTACTACTCCAACCACATTATCGCTTTTTCACATCTCATAAACATTATTCAGCTATTTGCCCGTAGTTGACTCAAAATAAACTTGACTTTGCCTTTTTTATATGTTCACCCTATACACACGATTCGTCATTAAAAAAGAGCCGCATAAGCAGCTCTTCTTTTTAATCTAATACTTAGTTAGAGTTTTCACTCAATTCTTCTTCGTTGGTATAACCAACTTCATTCCTATCTGCAAAGCATCAGGATCATCATTCATCTTCTTCTTATTCGCATTGAAGATCTCACGCCATCTATTATACGTGCCGTAATATTTCTTCGAAATGCTTGACAATGTTTCACCTGATTTAACAGTATGAACCGCCATTGATCCTGCTGGTGCTTTAGGCTTGTTTGCAATCGTTGTTGTCTTGATGACTGGATTCTTTTTAGCCTGTTCTTTTGCACGAAGCGTAGCAATATTAGGGATATTCAACTTCATGCCCGGCTTAATACGCTTCGGATCAATCGTTGGATTTGCCTTCGCAATCTCCATGAAATACTTAGGCGTGTTATAAACCTTCTTGCTGATCTTATACATACTATCGCGTGGCTGAACCGTGTACTGTGTCATCTTTGGTACAGTAGCGGTCGTCGTTCTGCGAGTTGTATTACCAAGTAAATTACGTGTTGTCGTTGGCTTTACTGTTGGCTTAGAGCCCAACACATTGTTGGTCGATGTGTTTGATGGGGCAGGGAGATTGTTGCGTACAGGAATCTTAGATCCAGCGGTATTTGTACCTGTCGAAGTTGAAGGCTTTTTGTTCCAAGCACTGGCTGAATTATTCGTCACAGAGGGCTTGCTTGCAGGTTTTCCATTCAACGTGAAAGTCGATGAACTATTCAATGGCTTTGTCGTACCTGATACACCAGAAGTTGATGAATTTGGCTTGCTCGAATAGCGGCTCGATGTTGTGCCACGGTTACCTGTCGTGCCAATGCCTGTATTAGACTTTGGTGTAGAGCTAGCACCGCTGGTAGCACCCGAATTTCTTATAAAATCGCGAGCTTTAGAGCCATTGCTTGGCTTCGAATTGTCTCTCGCGGTTACTTTCGTTGAAGCTTTACGAGTTGAACTACCAGATGTCTTACCACTGTTTTTGTTGGGCAGGGTGTTTCTGGCGGTTAAATTTGATGAATCGCTGCCCGCAACTGCTGCAGGAGTATCCCCTGTCGGCTGGTTCGCAACCGTTCCGCTATCATCATTGCTAAAGTAAAAAAATACCGCAAAGCCGAAAAATAACATCACGGCCAAAAGCGCGATCTTGTAAGAGCTGTTCATCGCAGCGCCTCCATGCAAAGATTATCAGACATAGTGTATCATCGGACTGCCAAATCAGCTAGGCGAACTCAACCCAGCTTTACCCCTACATGAGAACAAATTTTCAAAACGTGATACTTCCGCACTTTTTCCTTAAACTATTGCCATGCCTAAGTTTTCCGTTGCAATTTGCTGTATGAACGCCGCTGATACTATTCAGCAGGCTTGCGAGTCCGCCTCATGGGCTGATGAGCTTATCATTGTCGATTCAGGCTCAACCGATGGAACGCAGGACATCGCACGTAAATATGCCGACAAATTCGTTGAGCAAAAGTGGTTGGGCTTTACCAAACAGAAAAAACTCTCCGCTGAGCTTTGTTCTAATGATTGGGTTTTTATTCTCGACTCAGACGAGGAGTTATCCCCAAAGCTCATTCAGCAGATTCAGCAACTCACCGATGACCAACTCGATAATCTCGACGTCATCTATATGCCTCGTCGCAACTACGTCATGGGCAAATACATTCGTGCATGGTCACCCGATTGGCAATCTCGCCTTATTCATCGCAACCGCGTCACCTGGCCAGAAGAAGCACTACACGACGCCCGTGTGCCATCCGATCCCTCACGTGTTCTCAAGCTCTCAGCCCCACTCGAACACAAAAAAGCAGCACCGGTCGATTTCTCAGATTACTTCTCTGGCTCACGTATGGATGCACGTCTCATCCAAGTTGCTCAGCAAATGTACGACAAAGGTAAGCGGGCCTCCATTCTCGACCTCGCATTTCGCCCATATTTCGCCTTCTTTAAGTTCTACTTCCTCAAGCTCGGCTTCCTCGATGGCTCCTTCGGCTTCCTCATTGCTCAAAAGGCCTCAGTCTCCGTCCAACTTAAATACGCAGCACTCTGGACCATTCAGCAGCAGCACAAGAGCAAATCTTAATTTTTTCATTGCCACGGCAACTGGCTAAAAAGACATGATTGGCGATTTATTGCTCTCAAATTTCATTTCTCATGTCAATATCTTTTCCCAGTCACAATCCGAGCACCCTCCTACCTTAATTTCAGCAAACTTCCTTCAGAGAATCTGTTTTTTATCTCAAATTTACCTGTCTAATGACCATTTATCGATAATCATGGCACCTGCCCAAAATGTTAATCTATCTCGATTATCACACTTACGCAGATTGTTCCGCACCCTTATACTATTGATGACCAATAATTTTTCGCACCGACCTTTTTGCATAACTGCAACGGACCGAATAACTAATAGGACCGTTGGGGACGGGACGTGTGAATATAATTGCCAAATGGCCTATTTTGCCTGGATTGTCCATCTTGACAATTGTATTAACAAACGGTAATTTCTTAACTTACAGTAACTAGCCAACATTTTTTAGGCATTGGAGATAGGGTAGATGACCGCGAAGGAATCCCGTCTAGTAGTCAGGGAAGAAGACGGAATCATCAAAGTTTCTTTCCTCGACCGTAATATTCTTGAGGAAGCTTACATCCAGCAGATCGGAGATGAAATCTCTGCGCTGATCGATGATGCTACCAATCCGAAGATTCTGCTCAGCTTCGCAAGTGTCGAGCACCTGTCTTCTGCAGCTTTAGGCACCCTCATTACGATCAATAATAAGGTACGGCAAAAAGGTGGCCAGCTTCGCCTATCCAACATCGATCCTCAGATTTATGAGGTCTTTGTGATTACGAAGCTCAACAAGCTCTTCCAGATTCACGAAGAAGCGGATGCAGCACTGGCCAGCTTTCAGTAATCAGCTGACACGGTAGTGATAAGTGATCTTGCCAGTTACAGATACTGATGGTTACCGCATGGGTGAATCACCACAAAAGACAATGGTGATCCCGTCACGCCTCGCTGAAGTCGCAACTGTTCAAAATGCGATACTCAGCGACGCTAAAGACCAGGGATACACCAAAGAAGCAATATTCGCTATTCAGCTCGCACTGGACGAAGCTGTTACCAACGCTATTCGCCACGGCAACAAGCTCGACGATACCAAAAACGTCACCGTTCAGTACACGATCGATGATCAGCGCATCTCCATCACGATCTGTGATGAAGGCGAAGGTTTCGATCCGTATGAAATACCAGACCCCACTCTCGACGAGAACCTCACTTGCCCTAGTGGACGTGGCGTCATGCTTATTCAGGCATATATGACCAGCGTCTCCTACAACGACAAAGGCAACTGTCTAACCCTCGTCAAAAATAAAGAGTGTGCTCTGCCGAAGAACAGCGAATAAGACGACGACATCCTCAAATTAAGCCAATTATCACGCTTCGCATCCACGCGAAGCGTTTTCTTTTGCTCCCACTCATGCCTATAACTCCCCATTCTCCTTCTTCGCACACTATTGCACCTCCTCTCCACCCCTCAATTCATCCTGAACTCCCCTTTGTTCGATAACCGCCTAATAGGTATACTTTTCTGTTCCCCACAATGGCTTGACAACCGGAGTAGTACCATGGACCAAATCGTTAGTCAGGAAGCAATCAACAAAGCCGCCGCGCTTGTTGAAGCTCAAGAGTACATCCACCAATTTGCTGACAAGACCGTCGTCGTCAAAGTTGGCGGCTCAATTATGGACCAACCAGAAGACCTTCGCGCCGTCATCAATGACGTCTGCTTCATGGCTTCTGTCGGCATGCGCCCAATCATCGTTCACGGTGGTGGCAAAGGTATCACCGAAGCAATGAAAAAAGCAGGTCTCGAAGCTCACTTCGTGCAAGGCCGTCGCTACACTGACGAACGTACACTCGCTATCGCTGAACACGTCCTCACTCAGGACATCAACGGCGAAATCCAAACCATGATCCGTGACCGTAATCTCGACCCAATGGGGCTTCACTCACTCTCATCATGCGCCGTCTTCGGCAAGCGTCTTTTCCTCCAAGGTGAAGACAACCGCAAGATCGACATCGGCTTCGTCGGTGAAGTGGAATGGGTTAACGCTGAACTCATTAACGCACTTACGCAAGCCAACGTCATCCCAGTCATCGCACCAATCGCACGAGACAAAGCAGGCAGCAAACTAAACGTCAATGCAGACTCAGTTGCAGGCCACGTTGCCGCCGCAGTTAAAGCCGAAAAACTCGTTCTCATCTCAGACACTCATGGCATCCGTATGTCCGATGACGCCAAAGACCTCGCGCGTCACCTCACCAAAAATCAAATCCAGAACCTCATCGATACAGGTGTCATCACATCAGGTATGCTTCCAAAAGTTGAAGCATCCTTCATCGCCCTCGCAGGCGGCGTAAAGAAAGCTCACATCATTGATGGTCGCATTCAACACGCTGCTCTCCTCGAAGTCTACACCCAAACCGGCATCGGTACGGAAATCGTCCTCTAATCATCGATTAGTACAAACAATAATCGCCTTATTTATAGGCTGATTCATAAACACAACGCCTGACAATTTGGTTCAAGCACGTTAATGAGGTACCCACTCATGAAACACTGCATCTCACTTATCGACTATACAACCGAGCAAGTCAACCACGTTCTCGACGTGGCAATCAAGCTCCGTAATGAACGTGCAACTGGCAAAGGTAATGACCCGATTCTTAAAGGTCAGACTCTTGCCATGCTCTTCGAAAAACCATCACTCCGTACACGCGTCAGTTTCGAGCAAGCCATGTACGAGCTTGGCGGCAACGCCATTGTTCTATCTAACAGTGAGGTAGGTCTCGGCAAACGAGAATCTGTCGCAGACGTCACACGCGTACTCGCTGGCATGGTCGATGGTATCGCTGCACGTGTTTTCGAGCACGAAAAGCTCATCGAAATGGCTGACAATACCGACATCCCCGTTGTCAATATGCTCAGTGATTACTCACACCCATGCCAAGCTCTTGCAGACATCATGACTCTCATCGACGAGTTCGGCCGTGACCTCTCCGGACGCACACTCGCATACATCGGTGACGGCAACAACGTTGCTCTTTCACTTGCCATCATCAGTGCAAAGCTCGGCATCAACTTCAAAATCTCAACACCTGTTGGCTATGAACTCGATCAGTCCGAGATTGATAAGATTCTCGCGCACAATCCCAACTTCTCATATCAGGCTTTCAACAAGCCCGTTCAAGCCGTCCAGAACGCCGACGCTGTCTACACTGACACATGGGTTTCCATGGGACAGGAAGAAGAGAAGGCCAAGCGACTCGAAGCTTTCCACGGCTACCAGATCAACGACATGCTCCTCGAACATGCCCTCGATCACACCATCGTCCTGCACTGTCTCCCCGCCTACCGTGGCATCGAGATCACTGACGAGGTCATGGACGGCCCAAGATCACGTGTTTTCCCTGAAGCACACAACCGACTCCACGCCCAAAAAGGCGTTCTCGCTGTCCTCATGGGCAATCTGTAACTTCTTTTTACTGCTGTAAAACTACTCAAGCGTGAATTATTCGCGACCTTTCAGCGTTATCCCATTACAATAGGAGCAGT
Source organism: Planctomycetota bacterium (assembly GCA_016350165.1). Lineage (GTDB taxonomy): Bacteria > Planctomycetota > Phycisphaerae > Phycisphaerales > Phycisphaeraceae > Poriferisphaera. Next base: position 4,570,804 of record CP066225.1, read on the forward strand.
TATTCATGCGCATGCATGACCCTGCCACGTCACGCAGGATGTTCAGCCACGGAGACAGAACTTGTCAGATTCAGAACAGCAAACAACACCAAAGCCCTACAAGCTACTCATCGTCACCGGCTCACATCTAAGAGCTGAAACCGCAGATCGCCCACTCGCCTACCAACTCCAATCCAAAATCTCCGATTGGATCAACGAGCACGATCAATACCTCAACGTCCGCATCGACCCCATCGTTTGTTCCGACATATGGTTCCTCAACAATCAGGAACTTCAGCGTCGCCCTGTCATCTGCATCGGCGGTCCTGGCGTCAACGCACTTTCCGCATACTTCGCCAAATTCATCCCCGACGATGATGAAGAAGAGCCCCGTGAACCACGCGTCCTCATTCAGATTGACCCCGAGTTCACCGACCTCCATGCATGCATCTGGGGCACAAACCACGAACTCACACGCAAAGGCCTCGACCTCTTCTCAGAACAGTACCTCGACCCCTACATGCGTGCCGTCGCTAATCAGGTCGAGCCGGACGTGAACTGACTTTCACACCTCATATCCCCTAAATTCTCTCACCCTCACCACTGACCCCGCTTTTTCCCAAGATTACGACTAACTAGCCCGTCATCTTGCATTCTCCGCCTGCAAGCATCACAATACCCAGCCCACACGCCTCTGCGAATAAAGGAAACATTCCTCGTGGCAACAGAAAAATACATCCTCATGGTCTGTACAGGTAATACCTGTCGTTCGCCCATGGCAGAAGGCCTCGCTCAACATATAATCGCTCAGCATCTCAAAACTACGCCCGAAAAACTCCCCTCCCTCGGCTACCGCATCGCCTCAGCTGGCACTTTCGCCTATGGTGGTGCTCCCGTTTCTCCTGAATCCGTTCAGGCTCTAAAACCCCAAGGCATCGACATCGCTGCTCACACCGCAACACCACTCACAGACGACCTCATCGACCAAGCCGACCTCATTTACACCATGACCGACTCTCATCGCCATCTGGTCCTCAGTGTCAAACCCGACGCAGCTCACAAAACTCATCGCCTCATCCCCGACAACGATGTCGATGACCCCATCGGCATGGGACTCTCCGCTTACCTCAAAACCGCCGAAATGATCCGCGCTGGAATACAGCAGCGAATCAACGAAATGCTCTGATTTTTAGCAATTATGCTTTGGTTTACAGCATTTATTCAGTAACTTAAGAGCTACAGCATCAGCTCATTTTCGCAAACGCACTTCATGATTTGGAGATAAGTGCAATGATCATCGCAGTAGGTAGTGACCACCGGGGTGCAGATGTACTCGCTAAGCTCGTCCTCGAACTCCAAGCCTCTGGCTGCAAAGTTCTCGAAGTCGGTGCTTGTGAAGGCAAAATTTGTGATTACCCAGACATGGCCTACCCAGTCTCAAAAGCAGTCTCCACAGGTCAAGCCGATCGTGGCATCCTCATCTGTGGTTCAGGCATCGGCATGTCCATCGCAGCAAACAAAGTCAAAGGCGTACGCGCAGCTCTCGTCCATGATGAGATCGGCGCCGAACTCTCACGTCGTCACAACGATGCAAACGTCCTCTGCCTCGCAGCCGACCTCCTCGGCGCAAGCGTCATCGACCGCATCATCAAGATTTGGCTCGAAACAGAATTCGAAGCAGGCCGCCACGCCCGTCGTGTCGATAAAATCAACGCGATCGAAGAAGACACATTCGAAGAAACCTACATGGATCAGGCAACCAAAGCCTAATCCCAAAACTTAAAACCCCTTCGTTTTAAGTAACAATATAAAAATTCACCCAAACAAGCTGCACTAAAAATGCAGCTTGTTTTTCTTCATTTAAGCTGCCAACATCTAACTTATGATTAGCCAACGCCTCACTATCATCGACCTCATCCCTTATCCTCTCCTTTAGCCTCATCACATCAACCAACGATACGTTCAAGTGAAACAACTCAACAACAGCCGGCGAGTTCCGGGGTCACGCTCGCCGTGCTCACCACCTCAAACCTCCACCCCATCTTTAACCCAATCTTTTACTAATCACCCCAATGGCCCATCCGGCCTCTTAGAGGATACCGCATTGAATAACATTCAAATTAGATATTAAAATACGCAAAAATTGATACTTTTAGCTATTCCCACTCAAGCAAACCATGTCTGCCTGCAATCAGAATTTCCACGATGCTGCCGAAGGCTTTGTCTTCGCGATAGCAGTTATTCTCCATAAAATCAATTTTTCATAACATTACCAACTCTATCGCAAGTACAAATAAAGACTGTTTTTATAGTGAAAAATGGCATACGATAAAACATATGGATACAAGCAATACCATTCCTAACGATGCCACCGGCGATGCTCTTAGACGATATATCCAGCACGGATCTGATCTCACAAAGCCAATGGTGATGGATTTTTTCGTAGCAGTACCCTCACAAAAAGCTGGCGACGCAGTTGCTATTGAAGCACAAAAACTAGGTTTCAAAACCCAAGTTGAAAAAGATGAAGGCAGTGAAAACTGGACATGCTACTGCACCATCACCATGATTCCGCACTACAAAGATGTCGTTGAAGTTGAGGAAAAATTACAAGTCCTCGCCACACCACACAGCGGCCACATCGATGGTTTCGGGTCCTATGGTAATGCTGACGATTGACCAGAAATCAATCCTCACCATAAGCACATTTAAAACGCGATCATCTGGCGCGCACGAAAACGAACACCCTGTTCAAAAATAGTCGATTTTGTGTCATTTCTAACCAAAACCGCGCGGTTTCTGATTGTTTTGGGCTTATTCCTGTCCATTTCTGAGTATTATTAAAATCACCTCAAAATCAGCTTTAAATAACAAGGGACTGCTAACACATCACAACAACAGAACTTATGATCAGTCTAATCATCGGATAGGAAATTAATGTGTTTAAAAGTAAATCAAAACGCGCGCACGAAAGCGATTGGGATCAGCGATTTACCGCTTAAAAAGTAGCATTCTGTCCTTATTTGCTAAGAAACAATTTGGCATTTTTGTTTATCAAAAGAAAAAACTGTGCGATTGTGCGCACAGTTTTAAAAAGTTTCAGTATAAAATTCTAACCAATGGTTAGGCGAGAATCTCAGTGATCTGGTCACGCAGGTCTTGAGCACCTGCAGCAACAGCTGCTTTCCAGTCATCGCGTTGTGAACCATCCTTGTTGAGGTATGCGTAAATCACTGAGCGGGAAGCAGTAATGATCGCTCCAGTGCCATTTTCATTGAAGCAGGCTCGCACGTCATCAGCCGTGCCGCCTTGTGCTCCGAAGCCCGGGACGAGGAAAATCTGTTTTTCCATACGCCTGCGTAACTCTAAAGCATCGCTAGACTTAGTGGCCCCGACGACCGCCCCGAGTAGTGAGTAGCCGCAGTCACCAACATAGGCATCATCACTTTGGCCGAATGTAGATACTTCATCAGCAACCATTTGCGCCACTGTACGCCCATCAGCCAGCTCATGAGACTGAATTCCATCACTACCCGGATTGGATGTTCTGACCAGAGCAAATAAACCCTTACCCTCTGCTGAAGCTAGCTTTACGAACGGTTCAATTCCGTCCATACCCAGATATGGATTCACTGTCAGCGCGTCAGCCCCGTCTGGTGAGCCGAGTAGGCCGTTGGCGTAGTGGTCGGATGAGATACCGATATCGCCGCGCTTAGCGTCTGCAAGTACAAGGATACCAAGGCCTTGCGCAGCCTGAACGATGTTGTGATACGCAGCAAAACCTGCGGCATGGTAGCGTTCAAAGCAGGCAAGTTGTGGTTTGACGATCGGCGTATATGGTGCAACTGCTTCAAGAAGCGCAACTGCATATTTTTCAAAGACTTCCGCAGCATGCTGATCATCGTCAGGCACGTCCGCACCGCCTGTTAGCGACTTGGGCATGCGTTCAAAAACGGGATCGATGCCAACGCAAACGGGTGCCCCCTTCGCGGCCGCAGCTTCATAAAACTTGTCTGCAAAATGAGTTACCATCACGCAATCTCCGAAAGTAGCCCCAAGCCCCTGACCAAAAATCAGTCACATTCCTGCAAGAAGAATAGCGACCAACCAGCCCAGATGCGAGTTTGCCTCAGATTTTAAATATCTTCTGTGGATGAATTCTAATCAACGATTAGGTCGATTAGGAAGTCACAGGTGAGGTGTTAGGTCTATTCGATGGTTAGATGGTGTTAGGCTTAATTTTGATCTTTGTATTCTGCGACGAGTTGAAGTTGGGTGTCGCCAACGGTTAGGAGTGGGATAGGGTTGTTGAAGGTGTAAGTGCCGTCGGAGAGGTGTAGGTTGATGGCTTTGGATAGGTCGGTTTCGTTGTTCCATTCCCAACCGGCACCAGAATGTGCTCTCGCGCCATTACTGGATAGAAGTATGTAACGATAAGCATAGGGCGCGTCATCAAACTTTGGGTCACGGAAAGCGTTGATCACGAGGCGGCCTTGGTAATGATCACTGTTTTGTGGTTTGTCTAAGGCGACATTGCCAACGGAGGGGATGCTCATGATGACGGACTTGTCACTGGTGAAATCTACTGTGATAACGACAGCATCTTCTTCGGTCATCGTTCGGTCGATTTTTGCTGTCCAGAAGTTTGTCTTTTGGGCTGGGGGAGTGGTGGTTGTTTGATCGTCGCAGCCGAGGGTTAGAAAGAGGATGGATGTAAGAAATGCTATGTGTAAAGTATTTTTCATGGTATATGTTCCGGTGTGATTGATAGCAGATCCGTGGATGGGCTAATCAATGATTAGTCCTTGAAGGGGGAAGCAGGCGGGGAGGTGACTTGGAGATTGATGGTGATGCCGTTGATCGTAATAAGTGGTATTTGCTTATTCGTCATGAGGGTTTTGAGTTCGGATTCGTTGGAAACGAGGCCGAGTTTGATGAAATCTTTAATGGCAACGGGCGTATCGAGTTTGATTGTGTTTTGATGGGCGAGTTTGCCGTAGTAAGAAGACATGAGCAGGTTTGTTGTGTATTGCGTGATTTTGTTGTTTTGGGTTTCGTATTCGATTTTGTAGGTGAGTGTGGTATTGGTGTTGCTGCTTTTATCGGGGCGGACAGTGAATGAATGAGTACCTGAGTATGGCACGACTGGGGCTGTGTGAGAACTGGAAATGGTGGCGGTTGACCATGGGAGAGCTTCAATATCCATTTTAACGGTGATGGTGTTGCCTTCTCGGAGTAGTGGTTCGATGTAGGCGGTCCATGGTTTAATGGGTTTGGGGATTTCTAATAAATCAGTGTCTTGGATTTGTACTTCGTATGAAGGGGTTTGAGTTGATATGGGGGTTGATTGGATTGAGCGGTAGGTATGGCTTGGGGATTGGATGGTGCAGCCGAGGGATAGGAGGATGGTGGCAAGGAGGAGTGTGATACATGTGATGGATTTCATGGTTTTGGCTCCGGAAAAAATAAGAGATAGTTTGAGCATACAAGGTGCTTGCTCATTTGGAAATGTTAATGTGATTTGGGGTGAAGTTATGAGGGTTGTTTGAGTACAGCGTATTGTTGGTTGGAAGAAAGGAAGACCGGCGACCTGTCAGGTCGCGGCTACTTGAGTTGTAAGAATACGTTGGTTGAAAATGGGGAGGTGGGGTTAGGCGTCGGAGGCGCCGAGGTGTGGGTGGAGGATGTAGAGGAAGATGGGGCCGCCGAGGAGGGCGGTGAAGATGCCGATGGGGAGGAGGCCGATGTTGTAGCTGAAGTTGTTTTCGATCTGGATTTTCAGGAATGCGCTGAAGGTGTCTGCAGCGACGATGAGGGCTGCGCCGGTGATTGCGGAGCCGATGAGGAGGGTGAGGTGTTTGGGGCCAAGGAGCATGCGGACGATGTGCGGACAGATGAGGCCGACGAAAGCGATGGGGCCAGCGAGTGTGACTGCACATGCGGCGAGGATGGATGAGACTAAGAAGAGGATGAAGCGGAGGAATTTGAGGTTGACGCCGAGGGCTTGAGCTTCGATGGATGAAAGGGTTGCGATATCCATGTGACGAGCGAAGGTGAGGAGGATGATGAAGCCGAGAAGGCAGATGGTGGAGGCGGTGATGATGAGTGAGTTGGGTACTGATTCGTTGATGAAACCCATCATCCATTGGGCGATGTCTGCTCGGATGCCAGCGGGGCCATTGATGTAGTTGGCTAGCATGATGAGCGCACCGTTGATGGTGGAGAGGACGACGCCGGTGAGGAGGAGGCCGAGGGGGTCGATGATGCCACGACGTCTTGAGGCGAGGTAGACGATGAACATTGAAGCGGAAGCGCCAATGAGTGCACCGAGTGAGTTACTGAAGACGTAGAGGAATTGGTTATCTGCGAAGATGGTGGTGTATCGGTTGATGTAGAGGACGATGAAGAGTCCGAGGCCTGCGCCGGTGGAGAGGCCGAGGATGTAGGGCTCGGCGAGTGGGTTGCGGAGTAATGCTTGGAGGCCGACGCCTGAGACGGCGAGTGCGATGCCTACGGTGAGTCCGATGAAGAGGCGAGTGAGTCGGATGTTGAGGATGTAGTTGTCTTGGGGGAAGCCGAAGTCGGAGGTGCCGATGTATAGTCGAAGCAGGGTAGCGAGGCCGAGGAGGAGAGTAAGGAAGCAGAGGATGACCAAGACGCGTGAGAGGCGTTTGGGGGCTTTCTGCGGGTCTTCAGATGAAGAGGCGGGCAGGGGTGAGGTTGTGGTGGGTTGGTGGGGCATTGCTTGTTTGGTTAATGGTGAGGGAGGAGAGTGATGAGGTTGTGGGCACGGCGAGCGTGGCTCGCCGGCTATTGTGAATTGTAGGAGTTAAGTTGAGGTTTAAGCTTGAGTTAGTTTTCTGATTGTAACTCAGGGGCGTCTTCGGGCAAAGGTTCGGTGATGGGTGTGTTGAGTATGGGGTTGAGTTTGTCGGTGAGTTCGGGGTGGATTTTGACGGCGAAGGTTGCGGCGGTTTGATAGAGATTGATGCCAGGGACGAGGATGGTGGGTGAATTGAGAATGAAGATGCTATCGTGCTTGGCGGCTGGGATTGGGAGTGAGGCGAGGTTTGCGAGGCGAGGGTCATTTTGTTTTTGTGCTGGGACATCGGGGAGGAGAGCGAAGATTACGTCTGGGGCCATGGATACGAGTGATTCGCGATCGAAGGTTGGTGCAGAGACAGCGGAGTCACCGGTGGCGTTGGCGCCGCCTGCGATTTCGAGGAGTTGATCATTGACGGAACCTGTGCCGGATGCCATGACGGGTTCTTTGAGTGAGAAGAGCATGAGCACGCGTGGTTTTGGGAGGTCTTTGGTGAGTTGCATGATTTTGTGAAGGCGTGTGAGTACAGCGGTTTTGAGTTGAGTGGATTGATCGACGCGGTCGAGTGCCTGACCGATGCCGGGGATGTTTGGGCCTATAAATGTTTTTGCAGATGTGTTGAGTTTTGCGAGTGATGTGCCATTGGAGTCGAGAATTTGGAGAACGTCATCAATGGTGGCGGGGTAGTCGTATGCAAAGAGTTTGAATGCGCCTGCGTTTGCGAGTTGTTCGATGTTGGTTGGTGGGCCGTCTTTGCCTGTGAGCATGAAGACATGTGTTGGTTTGAGTGAGAGAAGACGTTCGGTGTCGACGTTGATGAATGTGCCGAGGACGGGGAGGTTTTTGTCCTTGGGTGCGAGCATGTCATATTCGCCGACGCCGACGAGTGAGTCGATGAGGCCAAGGTTTTGGATGATGTCGGTAAGGGTAGGGGCAAAGGTGACAATGCGATATTTGGGCGATGAGGATTGAGCTGGCTCGGATTGTTGCGCGGATGGATCGGCAGATGCGTTTTGATCGGGGGCGGGGGGCTGCTTGCTGCAGGCGGAGAGGAGGAGTGATAGTGAGAGTAAGAGAATGAAATGAAGTTGCTTGGTCATTGTGTGGGTCCGTTATGCAGATAAAGCGTCGATGTGGTTAGACATCGGGCTATGGTTTGCTGATTGTACCCTTTTCCCAAGCGAATAAGCTTAGGGGCTTATGATATTTGATGGGCGATGAGATGTAAATAGAACGTGGTTGGAGGGGATTGGGCTAGGAGGTGATGTGGGAGAGGTTATGAGTAACAAAAAAAGCTTGCCAGAGTGAATCTGACAAACTTCGTAACATGGATCATCAACTAATCAACTGTTGCATCGCTAATTTCGAAGGTTTATTAGCTGTTTAGTATTTGTCTTAGTGCTTACGGCGTGCAATTGCGAGAAGCCCGCCAAGGCTGAGTAGCATGAGGGAAGCGGGTTCTGGAACAGGGATAACTGACAAGATGGTGCCGTTGCCAGTACCGTCATCGACGAGCTTCATATTTGTATCGATGACAGCGGCTTCACCGTTGACGGTAATTTTGCTGAGGTGTTCATCTATCACAGCAGCAATATTTTCGTTATTAAAAACGATTCTTGAATTTTCATTGAGAAGATTGATTGTGGCATTGTTCAGAGGGATGCCGCTATGGCGAACGGTCAGGGTTGAGTTGCCATTTAATTCTACGTTTGCATAGAAGATGAAATTTGCTTCAAGGTTGCTGTCATTCAGAACGATTGAAGTTCGCAGTCTGGTTGTGTTATCAGCTTCTTTCTTCCAGTTGCCAACGCCTTGATCTGCACTAACGGAAGAGTTGGTGATGGTGAGTACAGAATCTTTGTAGATTTTCCACTGACCCCCGGAGGCATTTGGCGTGCCTGTTGCATTGGTAATGACGAGGTCTGTGTCGATAATATCGGTGTTTGCTTTGAGTGGATCACCGGCGGGGTCACCTGAGCCTGTGTCCCAGTTAGTTTCGTTAAAGATGTCATTATCAGCAGCATCGCCGTCCCATGTATAGGTGTTGGTTGCTGCGAATAGGCTGGTTGACATCATTGTGAAGGTAGCGGAAGCCGCGATGTACTTAAAATTTTTGGGAATCAACATCTCAATTCTCTCCATTTCGTGGTTGAGGTCTTTTGTGATGACATGCAAATCCATTGGATTTAGTGGGAATCACAAAAGCTATGAATGCAAATATCGTTAACGTGAGAAAGCATTAAGAATCACGTTAATTTTCATAAATGAAGTATAGATTTGGCTGCGAAAATACGAATAGCGTTTGGGTGATATTTCAGTGCGATATGGTGATGCAAAGGTATGTAGGGTGCTGAAGTGTGTTGCAGGATATGAATAGCGTTTGATGAAAAGTAAGTATTGACGTTTGGTGGGAGAATCGTCATCGGTTAAAAAAAGCTTGCCAGAAAAAATCTGGCAAGCTTCGTAACATGAAAATTTACCAATCAATCAGCTACATCTCTGAAAACGAAATACATCTGCTGCTTGGTATTTGTATTAGTGTTTACTGCGTGCAATTGCGAGAAGTCCGCCGAGACCGAGTAGTGCGAATGTAGCTGGTTCTGGAACTGGGATTACGGTCAGAATTGCGCCGTTGCCAGTACTATCGTCTACGAGATTAACGTTTGTGCCGATGACTGCTGTTGCACCATCAACAGTGATTTTGCTTAAGTGCTCAGACGTTACTGCTGCAACATCTTCACTCTTGAATTCAATTGTTACATTGCTGCCGGTGATGCTGACGGTTGATCCGTTAAGAGGGTTGCCAGCGTCATTCAATATCAAGGTGCTGGCACCGGTCATTGTGAGAGCACCATTGAAAATGAAGTTTGACGTCATGTCACTGTTGTTAAACGTCCAGCTTGAAGCGATACGGCTGTTGTCTGCTTCTTTTTTCCAGTTGCCGAATCCATGACCGGACATGTCCATGGCACTGTTGGTGAAGGTGACGGAACCATCGTTATAGACGCTCCAATAGCCTTCGTTGCCGTGTGTCAAGCCTGTTGCATTTGTCACAATCAGATCGGTGTTTTGAAGGTGAAATCCAACTGGATTGATAGAATCGGCAGTGGGATCGCCTGAGCCGGTGTCCCAGTTGGCTTCGGTGAAAACGTTGTTGTCCCCTGCATCACCATCCCATGTGAAGGTGTTGGTTGCTGCAAAGAGGCTGGTTGACATCAGCGCTGCTACCGTTGTGGAAGCTGCAATAAAACTAATGCGTTTAGTAATTGTCATACTTAATTCTCTCCTTTTCCAAAGTTTGCCATTGTGTGATAAGACGCAAATCCAATGTGTTTTGTGAAGTTTTTATGAAGACATGAAAAACTGCTAACGTTGATGTGAGGCCTATAAAAAACGTGTTAACCATCACATATAGAAGTATAAACATGACTATTGAAATGCGAACTGCTTTTGCGTGATATGACACTGCCAAATGGTGATAAAGCACGAAAACTGCAGGTGAATGAGCTATTTGTGGATGCTAAAGTGATGGATATGTGTTTGTGAAATGAATGAACTAATAGCTATGCAATAGCGTGAATGGCGTAATGCTGGTGGCGGTATTTTCACTTTTGATTGTAGATGTTTTAATCAGAAGATTGTTCTGAGTTGTTTGGATTGCTGGCGCGTTCTTGCCGCTCTTGTGCGTGTTCTTTGATGAGTTTGTCTGCGATTTTTGGGTTGTCCATTGAGTTTTCGAGTGGGTCGTCGCCGGGTTCGATGTGGACTTGCTGAGGCTCGGTGCCGTCGGAGTGCTGACGGAGGAGCAGGTAGATGAAGGTTTGAGCGGTGTAGTAGTATGAGAATGCGAAGGCAGGGAGGAGAGCGATGAGGAGCTTGACCCATGTTGAGACGATGGCAGTGATTGCGTCGCCAGCTTCTGGAGCTTGTTCAGTGTAGAAGGGTAGCTCGAAGAGTTTAGGGTCGGGGAGGATGGCATCGAATGTGTTTGTGGCTTGAGTGCCGAGGGTTGTGGCGATGTCGGTGTCGGTGAAGACCCACCAGCCGACGAAGGTTTTGGTGGCCCATAGCGCGAGGAAGATAAGGAGTGCGAGGAAGGTGTATGTGATGGCGCCGTAGATGAGGGCGAAAGCGTTGTAGAAGACGAAACGCCAAGGTTGACGCATGACGTAGTTGTATGTTCGTGAGATGGTGTCGAAAGCGTCAGTACCATCGGTTGTGATGGAAGCGAACATGAGATTGGCTGCGCCGGCGAAGCCGATGAGTAGGAGTGAGATGATGATGCCACCGATGATGAGGAAGCCGAAGACGAGAGCGCCGAGGAGGCCAGTGATTGAGTAGTTGAAAAGAAGGCCTACGAATGCGAGCAAGAGTGAGATGAGTGTGACGATGAGGAGTGGAAGGAGGAGTGCACCAATGAATGAGAGGAAGTGGTGGTATGTGTAGAGTAGTCCTGCGGTGAAAGAAGGACGGAGGTCGCGTGTTGCTTGAAGCGAGGCTAATCGAGAGATAGATCCGCCGAAGAAGACGTTGAGTATGAAGATCCAGAAGACGAAGATGCCGAAGAATGCGGGGTTATCGTTGTAGACAGCTGAGGGGACGCCGATGACCATCTGGTAGAGAGCGCCGAGGACGCCTGATGATTGTGTTGGTGCATCGGACATGAAGTTGTGGTAGCCGAGGTCGAGCGAGATTGCGGAGTAGATGAGGTCGCGGAAAGCGTAGAGTTCGTTGGAGACGGATTGTGAGAAGATTTTTTGGCCAAAGATCTCATCGAGGCCTAGGCCTGAGAGATAGGTGATGATGACCATGAGCATTGCGAGGAGCATTTTGGCTGGGTGTATAGCGACGCGGAATGAGCGAGTGATGTTGATGAAGGAGAACATGGCGTGCCAATCGAGGCCTTCGACTCGTACGCGGTATGATCGATCCTGCAGCATGTGTGTGACTCCGTGGTTCGCCCGGTTTTGGAAGTCGGAAGTGAGAGTTCCGTGAATCCGAACGTGCGGTTGGTGTTCTGTGTGTGTGAAAGCCCGGTCATCCTGACGGGGTATGAAGTGACATGATAAGAGAGGTGAGAAGGTGTGCCAATAGTGGGGCGGAGGAAAGGGTGGGTTATTGGGGAAAGCGATTGGTTATGAATGAAGGAGAGGATTCAGGGTGGAGGTGTGTGAGAGGGATGGGGTAGCTTGGTGTATATGAAAAAACAGAAGCTCAAAGCGGGGCGATGAGCTTCTGAAGAAAATTTGGATGAAATTTGATTTTGCAGTTAGGTGTTGCGTGATCGTCTTAGGATGAGAGGGATGAGTAATGCGGCAGCGCCGAGGGCGGCTGGTGTTGGGACGGCAGTTGGTGGATCTACGATGTTTGGTGGAGAAATATTGAGTGGGGCATCAATCAGGCTGATGGAATCGGCGGTGAAGTTGATGTTGGTGTAAGAACCGTCTTCGCCATAGACGTAGAAATTACTGACGCTGGATTCGGAGCGGAGTGGTTCGATACGGACGCCGAAGTCATCGTATGCACCGAATGTGTTGACGTCATAGGTTAGTGCGATGATGGATCTGTCTAGTGGGATGACACCGTTTGAGTATGGAGGAGCGTCACCAACAGAGTCAGCTATAAAGAAGAGTGCATCTTCGACGCCACTGAAACGGTCGTCGATTTGGCGGATGGTGTTATAGACGTTTTCACGTCCTTCGACGAACTCGTAGGATTGTTCGCCTGATGTGAGTGAAACTTGAGCGATCATGTTTTCGCCATTAAGGTCGCCGTAGAAATATTGGTTGATTGTTACTTCGCCAAAATCAATATCGTATACAAGTTGGAATGAGGCGGCGTCGCCGACACTTGCATCAGATAAAAAATGTTGCTGATCGCCGGTGTTGTTGATGCCTGAGATGGTGCCTGTGACTTCGAACGCAACAGGTACGGCAAGTGCTGTTGTCGGTAGCGATGCGACGAGCGCTACAGACGAAAGTATGCTTAGTTTTTTTGATGCCATATGCAATCTATCCATAGGTTATATGTAGCAACGTCGTCCAGTGACGTTGGGCTTGTTCTGGTATTGGCAAGAGATCAGCTGTGTCGTTGTGTTGCTGAAGTTTTGTCTCGTGCTGAGTGTGTTAGTGCTCTCTGTTTACAGTAGAGAGGTGGAGCGATGCCTGTCGCGCACACACGTAGCGAAGAGAATGATAGGAGACAATGGATAGATTTCTCGGTATGTGATGTTTATAAAAGATGATAATGCGCATAACGTGACTAATAGGGTCGTGGTATGTATGAATAAACTTTATATATAGACAAATAACCGTCTAGGCTTTGGAAAGTCCTAGAGAGGTTTAGCCACGTAATTAACGTTACTTTGTGAACAGTATTCGGTTTTAGTGACGTGGTAATGTGGAGGGGTTATGTGGGTTGCTGGTGTTTTATGATTGCGTATGCGACGTGGGTGACGCATGAGTTGATGGCTTTGAGGTGTGTGAGCATATCGAGGTGGACGGCAGAGGATTCATGTGAGAGTTGGACGCCGGTATGGAGGCGTGTGAAGTGTTGCTGACGAAGTTCGCGTTCGATGTCACGTAGATGATCTTTGTGACGGAGCAGGCGTTGAGCGAGGATGATATCGCTTGTTGCGAATGCGGTTTCAGCAATGAGTACGTTTTCAGCTACTTTTTCATAGAAGCTCTTGAGTTCAGCCCAACCTTCGTCGGTGAATGAGATGTTTTCACGGCAACGCTTGATGGCGATCTCTGCGAGGTTTTTGTCGATGATGTCGCCGATGGTTTCGAGCTCGTTGAGGTAGTCGAGTTGGCGGATGATTTCGTTTGCGGCTGCTTCGGAGTTGTCTGCGTTGGATACCTTGGCGAGGTATTGTTTGATTGCAGCGTCGAGGAGGTCGACTTTGTCGTCTTGTTCCTGGATGCGACGTGCGCGTTGGATGTCGAGGTCTTTGAAGGAGAGCCATAGGTCGTCGAGCATGCGACGAATAATTTCTGAAACTCGGAGGATTTCACGGAGAGATTGGCCTGTTGCGAGGCCTGATTCATCGATGAGTTTTGGATTGATGTATCGAGGGCCGAAGGCTTCGCCTTCTTTGTATTGGGGTTCTGGAACGAAGTGGCAGATGAGTGAGTAGATGGGGCCGATGAATGGGAAGAAGACGAGAGCCATGAGTACGTTGAAGCCTGTGTGTGTGGCTGCAATTTGTTTGTCGAGGTTGGCTGGTATATCGGCAATGAGGGCCGCGGCGATTGGGAGGAAGATAAGGATGAGGATTGCGATGATGGTCTTTGAGAGGAGGTTACCAAGTCCGAGTCGCCTTGATTCGATCTGCGACCAGCCAACGATGGTGGTGCTGATACCGATACCGACGTTGGCGCCGACGACGACGGCGATACATGTGTCAAGACCGAAAAGCGATTCGCCGCCGTTGGCGGTGATGCCTGAGAGGCCGATGAGAAGGGCGATGGCTGCGGTGGATGATTGCATCATGACGGTGACGATTGCGGCCATGATGGCGATGCCGATGGGGTAATTTGCGAGTGCTTGAACGAGGTCGATAAATTCGTTGGTGGGGGTGACGGTCTTTGCGGCTTGTGAGATGGTGCCGATGCCCATGAAGATGAAGCCGAGTGAGAGGAGGAGTTGGCCGATGCCACGTGTGTTGTTTGCTTTGGTGAATTGGAAGAGGAGGACGCCGAAGAAAACGAGTATGGGGGCGTAAAGTTCGAGGCGTAATGCGATGAGGAGGACCATGACGGTGAGACCGACGTCGGCACCGAGGATAACAGCGAGCATTTGACGTGCAGTCATGTGACCTGCTTGAACGGTCTGGACTGAAAGGATGGACATGGAGATGGATGAGGGCGCGAGGACTGAGATGAATAGTCCCATGAAGAATGATTTGATGCGTGAGTCGCCGACGGACTGCATCCATCGCGCGAGCTTTGGACCGAAGAGACGGTCGAGGCCTTTACGAAGGAAACGGACGCCGAAGAGGATGAGTGCCACGCCGCCGGCGGTTGTGAGCAGAGTCATGAGAGCCATTTGAAATCAACCCATATCAAAAAATGTTGAATGCATATGTGATTGCTATTTCATTGCGTATGGAGTTTGCCAATGTCCAAAAGCGGGCATATCTCTGGTTCTCATTTGCCGGCGAGCTCTTAGTGCGTGTTAGTGTTGCGCTAAGAATGTGAGCAATGTAAGCAAATTGTAAACATACCAACCTTAAGGATTTGTCCGGTGCTGTCAATAATGAGCGTATGTGCGTGTTGAGGATATGAGTGTTATACCGCAATGAAAAACCCCTGTCTTTCGACGAAGTGCAGGGGTTATGTTTTTAATGCGTTTTGCGAAATTATGTCCTTGTTGACCAGTAGGTCGTTTCAATAAAATGCCAAATAGCGTGATTTTGCTATCGATCATTGACGTTATTGAATTGGGAACTAATCACGCAAAGCGCACTACTAGAATTATCGGCGGCGTTAGTTTTGGGACGCCAAAAAAAGCGGTTTTTTAGCGCGTTTCACTTTAGTTTATCGCATTGACCCGGAGGTCATTGAAGTTAGTTTTGCATAGGCAAGCTATTCTGCTGCAGCTATATATCTCGTATATGCGATAGATCAGAATTGCGTTAATGCCTTAGACGCTGACGTTCCAGCGTTTTGTCATCCATGTGCTGATTGCGGTGTCGTATTCAGCGGTGCGTGTGAAAGCAGCGGCTGCGAGTTCGCGGCGTAGGCTGAAGGTTGTAGCGCCGGCGTGATCGTCCATGTCAGTGCAGACTTGGTCGTACTGTTTGGGATCGGTAACGCAGGTGACGAACTTGTGGTTCTTAGCTGATGAGCGAATCATGCAAGGGCCGCCGATATCGATCTGCTCGATGGCTTCTTCGTCGGTGACGCCTTCAGTAGCGACGGTTGATTCGAATGGGTAGAGATTGACGCAAACGAGATCGATTGGAGTGATTTCGTGGTCTTTGAGAGCTTTTGCGTGTTCTTCTTTGTCACGGAGAGCGAGGAGGCCGCCATGAACTTTGGGGTGGAGGGTTTTAACACGACCGTCCATCATTTCAGGGAAGCCAGTGAGTTCGCTGATAGGTGTAACTTCGATGCCAGCTTCGATGAGAGCTTTTGCTGTGCCGCCGGTTGAGACGATGCGAACATCGTGCTTGATGAGGCGTTTAGCGAAAGCGACGAGATCGGTTTTGTCGCTGACAGAAACGAGAGCCGTTTTAATTTTGACCACGTTACTCATTGTGTATAAATCCTTCTATCACTCCGCTAGCCGAGACTCAGCCAGCCCGGATTATTGATTTTATGCATCAGGCGGTAGGTGTTCCGACCGGCCAAATGAACAGTATGTCACACGATTCTAGCTATGTATTTGTGTACGTCCATCTGGAAAAAAAACGGCCACTTGGTTTTGCAAAAAATGCAGACCTGAGTGACCGTATTGAATTTAATGTGAAATGTGTTTTAGCGTTGTGAGAGTCTCACGATGTCGCCGTCAGCACCGATCAGGAGGAGGCCGCCGTTATCGAGTGAGATGGCATTGCGTAGTTTGTTGGTCATAGCGACAGCGAGTTCATCGCCAGATTTTGCGTCGAGGATTCGGATGCCGCGAGTTTGAGCGACAGTGACGGAATCATCATCGCCAGCAACAGCGGTCATAGGTACTTCTTTTTTCCAGAGGATTTCGCCGCTGAGAGCGTCGAGAGCATACATGCCGTCGCCATCAACTGGAAGGTAGACGGAGAGGCCGAATGCTTGAGGAGCATAAGTGAGTGCGGTACCGAATGGGAGTTTCCACTGTTCGGTTCCATCGGTACGCTTGATTGCGTAGAGGAACTGGTCTTCACTTGCTACAAAGATCGAGAGATCATTCACAGCAGGTTGAGAGACGATTGGGCCGAAGGTTTTGCCGATGAAGAGGAGGGTTCCGTCACGGCCAGAGACCTTGCCGTAAACACCTTGCATATCACCAACGAGGACGCTGCCTTCAATTTCTTTGAGTTCAGCTTTGATTTCCTTGCGGAATTTGTAGCCCCAATGTTCGATCTTGCGGTGCAAGTCCATTGAGTAGATGCGGCCGTTGATAGTGCCGAAGATGGCTTGGTTATCAACAACAACAGCGCTAGTGGAAGCTACGTGTGGAAGTTGGATGATGTCTTCGATCTGACCCGTCTGTTCGTTGAGCAGGAATGCTTCAACTTCTGAGTTGATCAGGATGTCGTTGCCAAGCTTAGCAGCTTTGTAAAGGACACCTTTGCGATCGATTTTCACTTTCCAAAGTTGCTTACCGCTGTCTGTATTGAGAGCAGTAACAGTTTTGCTCTTTTCCTGAATGACAACGATCTTGTCGCCGAGAACAGAGACACCGGTAATAGGGTCGCTGTTTGTGGCTTTTACATGCTGCAGCCAGTTGAGGGAGTAACCCAGATCAACAGCAGCTTGAGGAGTAATGAGAAGATCGCTGCGTTGAGCAGTGACAGCCTTGGAAGTTGGTTCATTGGCTTTACTGGTCTTTGTTGATTGGCAAGCAACGAGACCAAGCATGCTGAAGACAATCAACGACCGGAACAACAATGATTTCATGCGTCTACACTCCGTCGACTCGAATGGAGGGATTATTCATCGGACCAGACCGGCCCTTTATATGGCTCCAAGTATCAACTCTGGAGGCTTCTAGGTCAAGCCGAATCCTGATTTTATGCGATTTTCTCCCGGTTCTGAGTTCTAAAGAGAGGTTGGTCAGACTTACCAACAATGCGTGATTAGTCACGAGAACGGAAGGCGTTGTTGAGTGAGCGCTGATCAACGAACTCTGGGAGGCTTTTTCCTGTCGCGTAATTATACAAAATTGCTTTAAATACGACGTCAGCGGCTGAACTCCAGATAGCGACGACGCAGGCCCATGCGACGATGATGCCGATGCCTGAGACGATGATGATGCCGTTGTCACCGGTGACGCCGAGGGCGATGAGAATTGCACCGAGGATGATGGCGGGGAGCATGAGCAGGAGGCCGAACCAGCCCATTGAGAAATTGCCTATCAGAGCGGTGCCCCAGGTGTCTTTGAGTACGGCGATCGAGCGTTTTACGCCTTTAATAGGGCCTACACCCTCAATAACGAGTGTTGGAACGACAAAGAAGGTGAGTGCGGACCATGCCATGCCAATGATTGCAGAGATGAAGGAGGCAGCTTTTTCATTTGAGCTTTCGATGGTTTTGAGGATGACGCCGATGATGGCGGAGAGGAAAGCCCAGCCGAGGATTTGGGGGAGGCGTTTGAGGGCGATGTTAATGCCGTGACCGACTTGGGGTGGTTCGCCGCTGATGACTTGCATGGCACAAGCGGTGAGGCCGACGTTGAAGAAGACGATCACGAAGTAATTGCAGAAGTAGAAGAGGAAGGTGGTTGTCCACATTGCGACGTGTGTGGCAGTGGATGCATTGCTGAAGTTATCCCCATCGGCCAGCTCGAGCCAGCTTTGTCCTGTGCCGGTGACGATGATTGGGATCGCGAAACTTGCAAGGACGAGGATCAGTGAGATGCCAGACAGGATGGGGAAGATGATGAGCTTTTTGTGATCCCAGATGACGCGATAACTGCACTTTGCGTATTCGTAACTACGGCTGAGTGTTTCGAACATGTTTATCCTCTTGAATGTGGACTGATTTAGGTTTGAATCTCCAGTAGACAGTTTATCTCAACAGGTTGTGGTAATGTTGGTAAATTTTGCATGAGAAATCGCAAAATTGGAAGGGTGAAACTGAGAAAAAAGTCCGACCCAAAGCAGAAGCCGTGAGTCGGGACAGTTTTGTTGGCAAATTTGGGTGGAAAGTTAGTCTTGCTTAGGGGCAGGGTATCCACGGATGAGTTGGTCGGCGGTGAAAGTGATGAGAGCATTTTTGTGCTTGGGATCACGAACATCGTTGCTGACATCCCAGAAGAACATGCCGCCGAGGTTGTGCTTGTTGATGTAATCAATTTTGGCTTGATATGAGTCACGGCTAGGGCAAGTGATCCATGTGCCGCCATCAACCTCTGGAGCCCAAACATAAGCGGCTTTTGCTTCCTTGTCGAGCATTAATTTGAATTCATCAGGGCGCTTTTCAAGAAGTTCGCTAACGATGGAACGCCACTCCCAGTAACCCTTGTGTTCGGTGATGCCAAATGCGAGTGCCTCGGCAGGTTGTGAGATGCCGTTGTATTCGTGTGAAACGCCTTTCCAGCCTGCAGCATAAAGTGGTGCACCCATCATGACTTGTTCAGGTTTGAAGCCACGTTTGATGTAGCCTTGAACGCCGTTGTCGCCGTTGATGCCTTGGTTGATGCCACCTGATGCGGAGCTTGGGTATAGAGCGGAGAGGTGGCCTGTTTTGTCTTTGACCCAACGGCCATGCATGTCGTAGACCATGACGTTAACAAAGTCGAAGAGGTCTGCGAGTTTTTCGAGTTCGAGATGTTTTTGTCTGAAAACGCCTACGGTTACTGCAGCTGTGAGAAGATATTTTTTACCATCTTGTTTTTCGTATTGTGACATCTCATCACGAATGGCTTGCATGAGTAGTGTGAAGTTTTGTTTGTCTTCTGGGCGTTGTTTGTCTTTGTATTTACTGCCACTGACGGGGAATTCCCAATCGATGTCGATGCCATCGAATTGATATTCGCGCATAAATTTGACCGCATTTTTAGCGAGAATTTCGCGTCCTTCGGCTGTTGTTGAGAGTGATGAGAAATGCATGGAGAGTTCCCATCCACCGATGGAGATGAGAGTTTTGAGGTGAGGATATTTTTTCTTCAGTTCGATGAGTTGGTTGAGGTGGCCCCTAACGCCTGGTGCGCCTACACCTTCGGGGTATTCGAATTCGAGGCCTTGTTTTTTTGAGTCAACCTCAACGCGGCCGTCGGCTTCGAGTCTAGCGAAGGCATAGAAAATATGAGTGAGGTTTTTGGCTGGGATATCCCATACGTGATAGTCGCCATTGATACCACCCCATTCGGGGAAGTAGGCCATGACGTATTTGCTATTTGGTTGTGTGGGCTTGTCTATCGGATGATTAGACTGAGAGAAAAGTGGTGTGCACAGGCACATGATGAGTGTGAAAGATAAGATAAATAATGCTGTTGTTCGCTTCTTAAACATATCCATGTCTCGCAAGCAGTTGCTAAAGAATGATGCAGTTACAGATATCCCACTGAAGCAAAAATACATCGCTGTGGTTTGTGAATAGTTTGATGCGTGTGGTTATGTGTTGTGAAGTATGAGCGCAGAATCACAAACCAATAGTCAACCAGCCCCCACCCAATTGTGCCCATCTCAGAAGCCCGGATGCTGTCATGCATATTTTGTTTTGGCGAACTACTGCGGCTGAAGACCCGTTGGAAGCGCGGCATTGTGCAGTAGCCACTGGCTGATCAGGCTGTCGCTGAAGCATCGCATTGTTCAGCGAGGGTACTGGAGCATGACAACTTGTTTCAGTATATCAAATATTCAATGATTGAAAAGATGTGGTTTGAGATTTTATGAAAGAATGTTGGGTGGGAGATTTATGAGAAAAAGCCCGCCTATTGAGACGGGCTCGTGAACAACACCATGTCTTTTTCAGAGAATGAGGCTTGATTGCCTAGTCTCAAGTCTCCAATGTAAAGTGACACCGATCAGCTCATCACGCCCTGGGTCACGATGCGACGTAGACGATTATGCCACTGCGAGTTTACGTCGTTTTTCAGCAATGTTTGTAAGCAGTGTTTTGAATGGCTCGGCAAATTTGGCTGTGCCTTCGTCCATGAGTGTGTCTTCAAGTTTCTTCATGTCTACCTTGGAGTCGATATCACGGAGGATTACTGAAGGTGGTAGTTGATTGACAAGACGTATGTATGTTTTGCCAAGCTTTTCTACAGCTGCGTTTGTTTCAGGTGGGTTGGTTTGGATATCACTGCCAGCGAGTGCAGAAATGTATTTATCTGCAGGGTCTTCTGGTTTTTTTGTACCGGTGCTGGCGAAGATGATTTCTTGTTCCAGTGGGAGTTTCTTTTCACGCCACCAAGCTTGATTTGAAGCCCAAAGACGTTTTGCGTTAACGATGCCAACTTCACCTTGTGCTTCGCTTGAGAGTTCTGGGACGTGTTGTTCAGTGTAGACATCAACACGTGAGACGAAGATTGAGTAAACGGATTTGAATTGGTCGAGTTGGCCGTGGCGTTGACGGCCTCGCCACACGTTTTCGCGAGCGATTTCGTATTGACGTTCAGTGAAGAGCAGGGTGACGTTGAGAGTGATGCCTGCTGCTGCGAGTTCCTCAAGTGCATCAAGGCCTGCCTCTGTGGCGGGAACTTTGATCATGCGGTTTTTTTGGCCGTTTGCCCATTTCTTGCCGAGTTCGATGTACTTGCGGACACGTTCGTCGTGTGAAGGGCCAACTTCCCGATCTTCGAGTAGTGGATCGAGTTCGAAGCTGACGTAGCCGTCGTTGCCGAGGGTGCGTTCCCAAATAGGGAGGAATTCCTTCTGGGCATGTGTGACGAGTGTGTCGGTCATATGCCAAGCAACGGCGGTGTCATCGTGGCCCTGTCTGAACAGGTCTTGCATGATGTCGTCGAATTTACCTGTGTTTATAAGCTTAGAAATGATGATCGGGTTGCTGGTCGCGCCTGTTGCTCCGCGCTTTTTATTCAGCACGATTTCATCCGGATCAATCGAATCTAACCACAGCTTAGTTCCACACTCAACCAATGAACGAAGCGGTGAACTCATATCAGTCCCTTTCAAGCAGATCGCTTTTGTTGCAGTATGGTGCTATTCATACGCGTTAATGGAAAGCGCATGTCTTTAGTGACAATACGCGAGATCATAGCGCTGTAATCGCACGGACGCGCGATTCATGCAATAAGGATTACCCTTGATTGTGAGAATTTATCTGTTGCAGATTGTGCAATCGATAGAAGCGTAGTGTGGTTTTGAGGTGATGGAAAAGATGTGTCGTGATTATTGGACGGGTTATTTATGGGCTAGCGTTGCTGTGGGAATTGGATGTTGCTTGTTGTGCGGTGAGTTGAACCCATTGGTTGAAGTCATCTTTTGGCATTGCACCTTCGGATCGTCCTACGACTTGGCCAGTGGGTGAGAGCATGACGTAAGTAGGGGTTGCCCAGATGTTGTATTGATTCGCGAGCTTGTTGGCTTGCTCTACGTCCATTTCGCTGATGTCGAGTCGGACGGGGATGACGGTGGTATTGACGATGTCGCCGATGGCTTTGTCACTGAATACCTGCGTTTTCATGGCTGTGCATGCGCTGCAATTGCGTGAGGTGAATTCAAGCATCACGGGCATGTTCTGGTTTTTAGCTTCGGTGAGTCCTTTGTCGTAATCCTTGGTCCAAGCGATTTGCTCATTGGCTTTGAGGTATTGTTGCCTCATGGTGACGGCAAAGGCGACACCTACGAAAGCAAGTAGCAGGAATAACACCGTCAGGCGGCTATTACGCTTGTTCTGTTTGCTGGGGTTGTGTTCGTCAGTCATCAATCCACCTTTCATGACAATCGCGAAATTGGTGAGGGTTACAGGTTTATCTCTCTAAGTGCATAACTTTGCATGGCTAGGATGGTATTCCATGATTTCGATTTGAAGTTGCTTTATGCATAAAAAAACAGCGAAGAAACGCTGTGAACGGGGGAGGGGATTGATTTGAGTTGGCTATTGAGCGACGACAACGAGGGCGACGATAAGTACGAAAACAACGATCCAGCCGACGAGGGCCAGCCAAAAGAGTGGGTTTTCAGCGAGAGGTTTGGCTTCCTGTTGCTGCATTTCGACTAGTTTTTGTGTCTCATCGTCGTTTTGATCAAGTGCGGCCCATGATGAGAGGTCGAATTTGCTGCGAGCATGAACAGGGGCGTCGCCTTGAAGAACAGCTTCGATATCTTCGACGAGTTCTGAGGCGGAGCCGTAACGTTGGTCACGGTTCTTGGCCATGCAGATTTCGATGATTTCGCAGAGGCCTGTGGTGAGTTCTTTGTTGATATGGTCAGGTGGAATGAGTTCCTGTTTGAGGTGTTTGTGCATGACGGAGGAGGGGTTTGGTCCGTCAAAAGGCACATTACCTGTGACCATATGGTAGAGGGTGGCGCCGAGACCATAGAGGTCAGCACGGAAGTCGACATCGACTTCGCCGCGGATTTGTTCAGGTGAGATGTAGTAAGGGGTGCCGAAGGCTTTGCCAGATTCCGCTTCAGCTGCACCAGTGTCATCAATTTCGCGAGCAAGTCCCATGTCTGCAAGTTTTGCGACGCTGTCAGTCGTGATCATGATGTTTTTAGGTTTGACATCACGGTGAATGAAGCCCGCTTGGTGAGCGTGATGGAGTGCTTTTGCGATTTGGAGGCCGATGTTGAGGGCGTTTTTTTCTGAGTAGACGCCGTTGTCGTTCATTTCTTCGAATACGCTTTTGCCTTTGACGTATTCCATGACGAAGTAATGTGTTTCGCCAGCTCTGCCGACGTCGAGGGCACCAACAATGTTGGGATGATTGAGCTTGGCAGCAGCACGGCCTTCAGCGTAAAAGCGATTAATGAAGTCTTGATTGCGTGTGTATTTCTTAGGTAGAACTTTGACGGCAACCAGACGGTCTAGAGAAATCTGTTTGGCTTTGTAGACGGTGGCCATGGCGCCTGCACCGAGTTTGCCGAGGATCTGGTAGCCTGGGATTTGCCGGCTGACCTTCTGCTCCTCAATTTCGGGCATGATGCGATCGATTTGTTTCTTGGTTACGTGGCCTTCACGTACTAATAGCTGAGCGAGGGAGCTTTGGTTGGGGTCACTATCTTGGAGGGATTCTTTTTGCTTGGTGAGGCAGTTTTGGACCTCATCGTCTGTAGCGAGGCCGCGCTCGATAACGAGCCTTCCCAGAAGTGTGTCCGCCCCTGTCTGTGATTTTGAAGACTGATCCGTCATAGGTTCTCAAATTTAGCAGCTACGTATGTGAATCCTTCAATGAGTTTCGTATTTTAGAAACTTTGTGGCACGTAATCTGCTCAATTATGAAGCTTCACCGTGAGGTGTTAAGCATCAATTCAACAATACACTACGGGTACTAACAAATATTAGTTTACCCTGATTTCCCTTCACATACACCCCTTAATACGCACAATACAAGCTGAACGTTCTAAACTGCGGCTTTGTGCGTGTCAAATTCTGAAATTTATATCGGACTGTTATCTCTCTTAATTGACTTGCTTCTTAAGAAAATAATCCCGACTAGGCAAAGATCGGCAATCATGATTACAATTGGGGTTCGACACAGGATTGGCCATATAGTTTTGGCATCGAAGAGGTATTTTTCATGCTCGTGTTGGCGCAACATGACGGAATGATAAGCGAACAGCTTGCGGACGATTTGGCGGACGTAGAAGCTCGTTTCGCGGCAGAACTGCAATCTGACTTAGATTGCGTTAACGATCTTGCTGCACATATTGAACGCTATCGTGGGAAAATGCTTCGGCCAACGTTGGTGCTGGTGTCGGCTCTAGCTTGCCCAGCTTCACAAGGAGAAGGGGAGTCAGAAACTGCAAATGCAACAACTGAGGCGCACCGGATCATCGCGACAGTGGCTGAGATGGTGCATATGGCAACGTTGGTGCATGATGATATTCTGGATGAGGCAGAAATCCGTCGTAAGGGTAAGACGATTAATAATCTGACGACCAATGAAACGGCAGTGATGCTTGGAGATTATCTGATTTCGCATGCATATCACCTTTGCTCAACACTGCCTGATGTTCAGCTTGCCCGTATGATTGCGAATGCGACGAATACGGTTTGTGAAGGTGAGCTTTATCAGTTGCATAATCGCGGTAATTTTGAGCTTTCAGAAGAAGTATATTTTGAGATTATTCGCCGTAAAACAGCATCATTGTGTGGTATGTGCTGCAAATTGGCTGGGTATATCAGCAAGACAAAGGATGCTGTTGCTGATGCACTTTATGCATACGGCGAGAAGTTGGGAATCGCGTTCCAGATCGTTGACGATGTGCTGGATCTGACGGGTGATGAGCAAACGGTTGGCAAATCTTTGGGGCGTGATCTTGAGAAATCGAAACTGACACTGCCTCTGATTCACTATCGTGATACGGCAGGTGAAAGCGATCGGGCTGAGATGATTGATTTGTTGCAGCAGCAGGCTCAGGTGGATCTAAGTATTGATATGAGATCGATGCAGGTGTCTGAGATTGCGGTGCGGCTACGCGAGCATGGGTCGGTGGATTACGCTCGTGTTAAGGCAGCCGAGCTGATTGAGCAGGCAAAGCAGTTGGTTTGCGATAATCTCCCTGAGTCATCGGCGAGGGATTTGCTGCTGTCGATGGCCGATGCTGTACTGTCACGTGACTTTTAAAACACCCAAATAGCGAAATAGTCCGAGAAAAGATCCGAATTTTCGGATTTAGGTGTCTGGTGGATATATTTTTACGCGACTTACGTGATTTCGCTTACCCATTAATCATAATATTCATTAAACTCATATACTTGCGGCAATTTTGCAGTAAACGATTTGGCTTTTTGCTTACGCTTACTGCAGGCTAAATGCCGATAATGTTCAACGAGCGTACCGTTGCCATTGTGCAAAATTGGAAATTGCTTCGTTCCGGGATATTTGGGTTATGATGGGCCTATGAGTATTGAGCGACCAAAAGTACTGGTTTTTAAGGGACGTGTGACAGGCGACAAGAATGTAGCTGATCTTTTGGCTGATCATTTTGACGTCGATATTGTTACCACGATGGATGAAGCGCTTGAAGCGATGCGTACGGAATCCTTCCATGCGATTTATGCTGATACGGGCGACTTTCTGCCTTTGGAACGAGCGCTGGTTGGTGAGAAAGCATCCTTAGTGCTCAATACGATCGGCGAAGGTGTGCTGATCGTTGATGCTGATGGGCGATGTTCGTGGTCGAATACAAAAATGCAGGCTTTCGCTCCGGAGGTTGCAGAACACTCTAAACGTATTTGCTCGCAAGCACTTCACATCTTCTCCTCACTGATCGCTCGATCATCTTCTAAGCAAGCACCTCGTTCCAAGAAATTTACCTTCCAGGTTCATGACCGTTATTACGAAATGATCACATCGCCTGTGGTTGATGATTCAGGCAAAGTGCGTCAGGTTGTGGCTGTGGTTTGGGACGCGACATCTGGCCGCAGATTGCAATCGAAGATTGATGCGATTGACTCAGCTGGTCGCGAGCTTGCACGAATTGAATCGGATGTTGTCGCTAAAGCGACGCCGTCTGATCGTTTGAAGATTTTGCAGGAAAAAATCATCAAGTATTCGAAGGATTTGATGCACTTTGATCATTTCTCAATTCGTTTGCTTGATAAAAGAACGAATAAGTTAGAAGTGGTAATTTCTGAAGGTTTACCGCACGAAGCGCTTGAGATTGACCTTTATGCGCAACCTGAAGGTAATGGTATTTCGGGATATGTCGGTGCGACAGGCCGTTCATATATTTGCCACGATACTGAAAAAGATTCACGTTATGTGATTGGTTTAGCTCACTGTAAATCGTCGTTGACGGTGCCACTGACATTGTTTGATGATGTTGTTGGTGTTTACAACGTTGAATCCGAGCAAGTGGGTGCGTTTACAGAAGAAGATCGTCAGTTTGCTGAGATCTTTGGGCGTAATGTTGCACTGGCTTTGAATATTCTGGATTTGCTTGTTGTTGAACGTTACACAACATCAGGGCAGATTACAGATAACGTTGCTCAGGAAATGGCGCAGCCGATCAATGACATCGTTACCGAAGCTCAAACACTGATGGAAGAATACATCGGTGATGATTCGATGCGTGCTCGTTTGAATCGAATTTTGGACAACGTTACATCGTTGCGTGATTCTGTTCGTGCTGTTACTGCTGGTCCGAAGGCTGTGCTTGGTACGGAGAAGGTGGCTGAGAAGATTGACGATCCTCATCTGAAGGACAAGAAGATCCTGATTGCAGATGATGAACCAAATATACGCCAGACGATTACGGATGTGCTGAAGAAACATGGTTGCAATGTGACATCATGTAAGGACGGCTACGAGGCATGTTCACAACTTGAACAGCATCGTGACTTTGATCTGGTGATATCTGACATCAAGATGCCTTACCGGAACGGTTATGAGATTTTTGCAGCAGCGCAGCGAACGCAGGATGAGCTGCCTGTGCTACTGATGACCGGATTTGGCTATGATCCGCACCACTCAATCGTGCGTGCATCTCAGGAAGGCTTATCGTCGGTGCTGTTTAAGCCGTTTAAGGTTGATCAGTTGATTGAGGAGGTACGCAAGGCATTGGGAATTACCGAGCCTCAGCTGCCACCTGCAGATGACATGTCTGAGTCGGAAGAGCAAAAAGATCGTGCGGCTTCCGAGTAAAACTGTTATTTTATGAATAATGAACAGCGTTTCGTGAAGCAAAATCGCTGTTTAGCAGCTTAAAAAGCACATATCCTGTTTGTGACTGGATGTGGCTTTGCGATCATACTGCGTGATCGCTGCATTTCACTCGCACGCCTATCATCTTTGTGCGTCATTATGCTAAAGGGGTATGGGGAGTAATGTAGGGGGAACAATACGTTCATGATCCATGGCAGATCAGTTCGTGCATCACCTGGAGGTGCCCCTTGGCCAGCAAAAACACAATGAACTCATCACTCGAAAAGCTTATGCCGCCATTTGATAACCCTCGTTTGGCAGCAGCCGCTTCAATTGCGCGCATTGTTGAGCGTTTTCCAAACCTACCGCCAACGCCTCTTGAAACGACTGGATTGTCTCATCTTGATGCATCTTTAGCTACAGCTATTCATCGAACCGTTTTACAACGTTATATTACACTTGAGCATATTATTACGCTGTATTTAAAGGGAAAGCCATTTGCTGCTCTAGAAACACCTATTCGTGCTGTTCTACTAACTGGTGCAGCTCAATTGGTTTTTATGAATCGATTGCCAGCGTATGCGGTTGTTGATGAAGCGGTCAAAATAACTCGAAATTTTGTTCGCCCCAAAGCTGCTGGTTTAGTGAATGCGGTACTGCGTCGTGTTGCTGATCTGGTTGATGTACATGATCCTGATTTACCATGGAAACCAAGTCAAAGCACATTGCCGATTGAGGCGGGATCAATACTTCTGAAAGAGGATATATTTCCTGATCCTGTAGATTTGGTTGAGCACTTGGCGTTAACGACATCGCACCCAAGGCGACTGCCACGTCGTTGGATACGAGAGTATTCACCTGAAGATGCGATTGCTTTGTGCCAGCATAACATTTTGACGCCGCCAATTTTGGTTGTGACCGAGCCGGAGTTTGTACCTGATCCAGAATCTAATAATTACGATATTCACTCAACACCTAATTGTTTGGTGTGGCGATCAACGTACACCGATCTGACAGATTTTTTGGCCCAAAATGAACACCATCGTCGCGTTCAAGATCCCGCACATACAAAAGCTGTGCGTTCGACAGCGGATTTGAATATTGAATCTGCTTTGGATTTTTGTGCGGGTAGGGGCACAAAGACACGTCAACTTGCAACACTACATCCTCAAGCACGCATAATATCGACTGATGTGGATGATAATCGTCGCCATGATCTCGCTAAGATCCCACATGATTTTCCGAATGTTCGTGTGGTTGAGCCGGAAGCATTGCCTCCAGATGAGGTTGATTTATTGTTGCTTGATGTACCTTGTTCGAATTCAGCAGTTCTAGCACGGCGGCCAGAAGCTCGATACAGATTAAACGATCAGTCACTCAAGGATTTGGTCTCACTGCAGCATGAGATCATTACGGAGCTTTTCGGGCATGTTCGTGATGGTGGGTATATTCTTTATACGACGTGCTCACTGGAAGCTG
This sequence comes from Planctomycetota bacterium, assembly GCA_016350165.1. Taxonomy (GTDB): domain Bacteria; phylum Planctomycetota; class Phycisphaerae; order Phycisphaerales; family Phycisphaeraceae; genus Poriferisphaera. The sequence continues at coordinate 4,599,509 of CP066225.1, forward strand.
AGGAAAATCAGCAACAAACCCAGTATATTCTCGACACAACTGGTGGTGCATTGGTGCGTGAAACAGCAATATTTCCTGCTGGCACGACACCCACGACCTATCATGATGGTTCTTATCATGCCCTCATCCAATTGCCGTGATTTGTAATAACACGTTTATAGACACCTTTTTTGCTCAAACACTAGACCTATTACTCATTTCCACACACAATACATCAGGTGATGATATTCAATAAAGGGGCCCAGTATGCTCATCAAAGTAGAACTAACTCGAATACTCATTCAGGAAACGGATGACACGCATATTGTTGAATTACGTGAAGCTGATGGCGATCGAGTTATGCCGATTACGATTGGCTACTATGAGGCAGCTGCGATTGAAAGACGTTTGCTGGGAAACTTACCACCGCGTCCATTAACACATGAGCTGTTAGCCAACTCGATTGAAGAATTGGGCGGAACGATCGAGAAAATTATCATCTCCGATCTACAAGAGCATACATTTTTTGCGAACATCATCGTGAAGCAGGGTGAGAAGGAAATAAACCTTGATGCAAGGCCTTCCGATGCCATCGCACTTGGGTCAGCAACCAATGTACCATTGTTTGTAGAAGATCACGTATTAGATCAAGTGACCAAGCCTTTCCAATCTTAATGTAATAAATACCTGCCATATCATTAATCGTTTACCCCATTAACGTCCGTTTTGTTATGCGCCTATGATTGTGCATGAAGCAAAATATTTACGATAATAGTACTTTCTTTAAGAACTATATTGATTTGAGAAATGAGCAAGACAACCTCAATGATCTGATTGAGCAGCCTGTCATGCAAGCATTGCTTCCTTCATTGCAGTCTAAGCATATATTAGATTTGGGATGTGGTTATGCGAATTTTGAGAATTTTGCACTGCCTCAAGATCCTACGCATATCACTGCTGTCGATATCTCTGCAAATATGATTGAAAAGGCAACGAAGAATATCCAAGATCCGCGTGTGACATTTGTTCATCAACCAATCGAAGATTTCATTTATACAGGTCCCAAATTTGATTTGGTTTATTCTTCTCTTGCGCTCCATTACATTCGAGATTTCGAAGCACTGGCTCAACGTGTTTATGAAGAACTGAAGCCAGGTGGGCAATTCATATTTTCTGTGGAGCATCCCATTCTGACTTGCTTGAAATCGGAGTGGATCGGAGATCCTGAGTCCGCCGATTCTCATTGGCCAGTTGATCATTATTTTGAGGAGGGGCTGAGGCAAATTCATTGGTTCGTTGATGATGTCCATAAATATCACCGTACCATTGAGAATTACATATCTACACTTTTGGGTGCAGGTTTTGATATGAAACATTTCATTGAACCGAGGCCAAGCGAGGAAATTGTTGAAAGAATGCCTCGGCATGCCCAACATCGTCGCCGCCCAATTTACATCATTTTGGATGTTCAAAAGCCTCGGAAGTCAGTTTGAAGGCCCCGAAAGTAGAATTTTGAGACTGAAATCACCCCAAAATCGAGAAAAAAGTTCATTTTTGTAACTTTAACTGAAAATTATCCCTCCAATTGGTTGCTTATTCTCGGCATTATGCCGAGAATACTACGAGTCTGTTACGGCGTACGTGCGGTGAACAGGAGAGCACGCGTTTTCTGGTCCACGATCTGAATTCTTCTCTGTCTGCAAACTACACATCAGTTTCCGCTTTTCCAGATCTCGTTTAATTGATCCGAAAATTGTCTCGGATCACGTTTCTTAGGGCTGACCGAAAAGCCCACGTTTTATTTGATTGCTGCAAAAGCAGCAGATGGAGATGCTTTCCAATGAACATCTATGTCGGCAACATGAGCTATTCGACGACCGAAGACTCTCTCCGCGCTCTTTTCGATAACTTTGGCACCGTTGATGAAGTGAAAGTCATCATGGACCGCGCAACTGGCCGCTCAAAAGGCTTTGCGTTCGTGACCATGGCTGATGATGACGAAGCTAACACAGCCATTGCCGAGCTGAACGACACTGAATTTGAAGGCCGTAATCTTAAAGTTAACGAAGCACAACCACGCGAGTCACGCCCACGCGGCGGTGGCGGTGGCTATGGCGGCGGCGGCGGTGGCCGTGGCGGCTACGGCGGCGGCGGCGGTGGTGGCGGTCGTCGCGGTGGCGGCGGTGGCTACGGCGGCGGCGGTGGTGGCGGTCGTCGCGGTGGCGGCGGCGGTTACGGCGGTGGCGGTGGCTACGGCGGTGGCGGCGGTGGCGGCTACTCAAACCGTAACTACTAAACCATACGTTAATCCAGTTAACCAACAGGCTTCTCATTTGAGAAGCCTTTTCTTTTAGCTACATTTTTCATCTCTAACTGAAAATATTTGTTGCGACGCAAATTGCTTGATAGTATCGCGATAATCAAGCATTCAATAGTAGGTTTATTAAGGCCGCATGATTTGGGAGTCGATCATGTTCTGTTCCAATAAGATTATTTTTTTAATCGTTACCGTTTTAATTGCTCAAATTAACGTCAATGCGGAGTCGTCAAGTAATCCATTTGGAATTGTGCCTCAACCACAATTTTCCAAAGTCGAACCCAATAAATCAGCGTTTCATATTTCGTCTGAAACTCAAATTACATACAACCACATCAATGCAAAGCCAATTGCGGAATTACTACGTGAAAAGTTACAACCTGCTACTGGATTTGATATTGAGTTCAAGCAAGTAAATGATTTAACAAACGCTACGATTCAAATTCAATACTTACAATCAGATCAAATCAAAGATGAGGCGTACACTCTTGAAGCATCATCATCTGGTGTGACTATCCAAGCTCACTCAGTTGAAGGGCTTCAATATGGTGTGCAGACATTACTTCAACTTCTACCGTCAGAAATTTTCTCTAGTCAAAAGATAGCTGATCATGAATGGGCTATACCGGCTTGTGTCATTACGGATCATCCTAGATTTTTAGATACACGTGGTTTGCATATTGATATATCACGACATTTTTTTGATAAAGAGCAGCTTAAGCAACTTATTAATGTGATCGCAATGCATAAACTTAATACTCTGCATCTGCACTTAACTGATGATCAAGGTTGGCGTATTCCAATTTCTAAATATCCCAAGCTTATTACTGTTGGGTCACGTAGCGATCACACATTATTTACTAAATCAAAGCCAAAGTTTCCTGAAGGCCCTGAAAAGTATTTATCCAAGCGTGATATAAAAGAACTGATTCGATATGCGCGTAAATACAATATTCAGATTATTCCAGAAATTGATATGCCTGGCCATATGGCCGCTGCAATTGCTGCATATCCCAATTTGAAAGCCCTCAATGATGATCGCTCTATACCACGTGTGATTCGTATTGATCGTCAAGGTTTAGAATTTTGCAAAGCTGTACTAACTGAAATCAATGAGCTTTTTGAACATCCAAAATATATTCATATAGGTTTTGACGAGGTGAATCTGGGCAGGGGGGAAAATCTCATACATTCAGATGAGGATATAGCCAGATTTGCTACACAGTTAACTGCATTTATCAAAAAAGATTTGAAAACGACGCCAATTGTTTGGTGTGATGCTTTTACGCACGGCCTCAATGATCCAGATACAACAGTTCAATGGTGGAGATCTAGTAAAATTGCTTGGTGGAAGAAGCATAAATATACAATAGATGAATCGTTATTGATGGCTGATCAGCCGTTTATTCTATCCCCGGCACATGTCATATATTTTGATATGAAGAATACATCAGGAGATGCTGGAGCAAAGTGGGCCAAACCAATTAGTGTTGCTGAATGTTATAACTGGGACCCAGTGCTTGATCTAAATGGTTTCGATGAAACAAAACAAGATTTACTTCGAGGGCTTACTGCTTGTGTTTGGACAGAGCATATCAAAGACAGTGAAACGTTATTTGAACGAATATTACCGCGTATTGCAGCATTCTCGGAGAATGCATGGTCTATGCATGATCGTAATTCATCCAAACACTTATCTTGGGTTCAATACCGAGATGAAATACTGATTCCTTATCAACTAAAAAGATATGATGCGATGGGTTGGAATTATTGGTCCAAAAATCAGCCTTCAAAGCTTCTTGATTTACCTGATAAAATCAAAGAATGGTAGTAAATACCATTAGTGCATAGTCAATTGTGTTTCATGCGCATAACATTGCACATGAGTATGCAACCACCATATCCACGCCGTTTTTCACACATTGGTTTGTCAGTACCTGACCTTGATAAAGCGGTTGAATTTTACCAAAGTGTAATGGGTTGGTACGTCATTATGCCGCCTACAACAATCGTTTCAGATGATTCTGCAATTGGTGTGATGTGTGATGACGTATTTGGTGAAGGATGGGGTTCATTCAAAATCGCTCACATGTCTACAGTTGATGGTATCGGCGTCGAATTTTTTCAATTCAATAAAAACTACAGTCCTGATGAAAACTTGGATTATAACCGTACAGGAACGTTTCACTTTTGTGTTCAAGACCCTGATCTGGAAGGGCTTGTCGATAAAATTGTGTCACATGGTGGTAAGCAACGAATGCCTATTAGGTATTATTATCCGGGTGAGAAGCCATATCGCATGGTCTATGTAGAAGATCCATTTGGCATTGTTTTTGAGATCTATTCACATTCATATGAACTGACATACTCAGCTGGTGCCTATCAGGATTAATGTAAAACTGCAGCATTATTCGAGCTATAACTAGCATTCATCTTGGCTTGTTTTGCATTATCTTTTAGCATAGCAAAATAACAATAAAATCTAACATAATACGTTATTCGTATTTATTAGAATCGTTGTTATCTAAATTCGCATTTAAAATTAAGATTGTTACAATTCCTCTCACATATTGAATGCCCGTTTAAATACATGTTGTGAGAAGTATTGCAATGAGTTCAAAACCTAATAGTCATTTGTTACCCTTGATCGCATTTTGGGTGGTAGGTTTAATATGGGGTACAGCTTTCATTTTTATGAAAGATGCAGCTGAGATCCTAACGCCAAATCAAGTCGCTTTTAGTCGAGTTTTCTTTGGCTTCATCCCAGTATTAATCGCAGCAATTCTGCAAAAAGCGATCAAGCTAGAACATATCAAGCACATTCACCATTTCTTCATTGCTTCTCTCTTAGCAGCTTCTATCTACTATTATGCATTTGCAAATGCTGCGGAACTATTACCTTCAGGTATCAATGGTGCACTTTCAGGTAGTATTCCTCTCTTTGCCTTCATTACAAGTATCATTTTCCTGCGTGATGAGAAGATCACCATGCGAAATATCCTTGGCATCATCATTGGATTTGTAGGTGTAGCGATTATTGCTAATCCAACCTCGCAGGATACTTCAGCTCTTAATATGAACGGGATTTTCTATATCCTTTTATCTTCGTTGGCTTGCGGTGCTTCTTTTGTGTATGTCCGTAAATTCATCACGCCATTAAAAATTAAACCACTTGCACTTGTAACTTATCAGTTAGCTCTCGCGACAATTACATTCTTGATGATTACTGATTTTACAGGCTATAACGCGATTTGGTCATCGCCTCGTGCATATTTGGGTCTAATTATTGGATTGGGTTTGCTTGCAACGGGCTTCGCATACATGATCTACTACTACATCGTTGATAAGCTTGGTGCGATCACAGCCTCCGCCTCAACATATATTCCGCCCGTTGTCGCTTTACTCATTGGCTCATTATTGGCAGGGGAATCAATTTCCGCTCGCGATTACATCGCAACAGCAATCATTTTCTTAGGCGTATTTCTACTAAACCCGCCTAAGCAGAAAACTCAGAAGAGCAGTGATATGGTAGAAGAAAAACAATTGGAAGAAATCGCTGATTAAAGGTCTATTGAGAATATAAAATTTATAGCTTCGCGATATTCTCGTGAAGCTATTTTTATTCCTCTAATTCAATAATCCAAACAACAACTTTCCCCTCATTACTCTCAGTAACATCATTCTTTTCGTCATTATCTTGGCTTGACCACCAAACACTTTGGATGACGACTAGTCCGCCAGGGATTTGCATGTCATTAACAGAACGATATCGCCCACCATATAAATCAAACCATTTTTCAATGACTTCAATCTTCTTTTTTTTATTGTCATCTGCTGACCCATATCTTCGTCTGTGATAGCTATCAGAATCATCTTCAGCTTCATCCTTTATATTTTCTTTGACCGCATTGAGATCTTCGCTGATAGTTTTCATGCCAACAGTGATGCCAACTCTGGCCATATCATTTTCTTGTACATCAAAAATTTTAACTTTGACATGCGCATAACCTTTAAGTTCTGAATCCTCAATTTCACCTTCTTCACCTTCACCTCCATTCATTGCAACAATCCATTTTCTGCCAATTTCGCTTACCCAACTGCAACCACTACCTTCAATGGCCTGCCCAAGCATCATCGCAGTCGCTCCCTCACTCAAAGTATCCATTCTAAGTTTGAGTTCAGTGATATCATTGCGATTGAGCGTATGGTTTTTAGTGCGCATCATTGCACGCACATCATCAGTATTCACGTCCACCAGATAACCATGTACAGTAACACCTAATCGTCGCTTAGTATGCATCATCTGATATGTATTGAGCAACCTTTCAAATCGTTCAACACTCGCTAGATCCCCTTCAACAATCATCATTTTGCCATCAGCACCAATAAGACGAACTAATACTCCACCTGATGTATCACTTAATAGCTGCATATCTTTATGAATACGCATTTGGTTTCGTATTCGATTTGTCGCATGCTTTCCTTCATCTGAAATGGAAATCATCTCGCCTTGTCGTATTTCATCCGCTTTATTATTATCACTCGTTGGAGCTATTCCCCATTGGTCATTAGCAAGCCCCCAGTCCATCAAAGGCGAAGCCCAACTCATATCATAAATACGAGTTACGGTCTGTTTTCCCCCCTCTTTACCCTCATTAGCTTGAATGACCGTGATTTCTTCAACCGCATTTACTTCGCCAAACGCTTCAGCAGCGCAATAAAACAAAGCAAACGCTATTAAACCCGTCATTAGCGCATCAACTAACCGACGACTCAAATACTTCTTAGTGCGATTCATAATTCACCTATAGAACAACGGCAACTTACGATGTATACACGGAATCGCATCCTCCAACCTATTCATCTTTCGCTTTCTACCCAGCCAAGTTACATCCGAAACCATCCTCTTTACCACCAACTCTTTTTCATCCAAAATTCCACCTAACCCCCCCATCGTCATATTGAAGCGAGATCAAATGAATTTTCGATTTGCAGCGAGTTATCTGTCACTTGTTGAGACCTATAAGCTTGCGCGCATAAAAAAACGGCCAATCAAATGACTGGCCGCGATTATTAGCTTTTAAAGAAGGTTTATTCCTTCTCTTCTTTAGCCTCTGCTTCAGCTTCAACAACTGGTGCTTCTTCCTTTGCATCAGCTTTGCGGAGCTTAGCAGCGAATTCCATACGCTTGTTAGCTTTGTCACGACGACGTGAAAGCTGGCCACCAACCTGCGGGCCGGTGTCTTCATCACCAACGAGCATGATCACACACAAGTCAGCGCCGTCACCGATGCGGTGCTTGCCAAGCTTGACGATACGTGTGTAGCCACCATTACGATCAGCAAACTTAGGTGCGATCTCTTCGAACAGGTGCTTCACAACCTTAGGAGCAGCTTTACGTTCAACTTTGGAGATCTCACCATATTTGTTACGTGGAACGTTCTCATCATCCTCACTACGGATCATGATTCGGTTGCTACCCAAAGCAGCGATTACGCGACGACGTGAAGCAAGGTCACCTTTCTTAGCAGCTGTGATCAGCTTTTCAACGAATGGCTTGAGTGACTTAGCCTTTGGAACTGTCGTGGTGATTTGGCCGTGTGTGAAAAGTGAAACAGCCATGTTACGCCACATTGCTTTACGGTGCGATGTATTACGGCCGAGTTTACGACCTGCGATTTTATGTCTCATCTCAAGTACTCCTTTCGGATTGTTGACGTGCTGAACGGGTTGAGACTCCCAAAGCTCAGCAGCCACTCCCGTGATACCTTCTAACCGAAATTAGAGGTGTAAAATACTGTCACGGGGCAGGAGGTCCAACGTTGGACCGAGGCGTGTGGGCCTCTATAAAACGATAAGTTTTATAAAACACTGTCTCGATTTTCATCGGGACAGTGCGATTGTTTTGTCTTTAGAGACCTGTGATGCCGGTGTCGACAGCCTTTTTGATCTCAGGTGGCAAGCTCATGCCCAGCTCGAGGCCGAGGTCAGAAAGCTTACGCTTCACTTCGCGAAGTGAAGTCTTACCGAAGGAGCGAACCTTCATCAGGTCAGCCTCGGTGTAGGAAACGAGCTCAGCAACTGTCGCAGCCTTGGCTGATTCGAGGCAGTTGTTTGCACGAACTGAGAGGTCGAGTTCAGAGACAGGCATCTGCAGTTTGCGGATGAGTTCTTCGTCGACGCGAGCTGCTGCTGCAGCCTGCTCAGAAGCAGTTTCCTTGCCCAATTCGAAGTACATTACGAATGGGTTAAGGTGCTTACGCATGATCTTGGCAGCTTCAACGAGCGCCATTTCTGGAGTCACGGTGCCGTTAGTCCAGATTTCAAGCGTGAGTTTATCGAAGTTAGTCTTCTGGCCAACACGGGTGTCATCGGTACGGTAACGTACGCGGGTGACAGGTGAGAAGTTCGCGTCAACTGGGATTACGCCGACTTCCTGATCCTTGTTAGCATCATACTGCTCAGAAGCAGGCATGTAGCCACGACCTTTTTCGACAGTGAATTCCATGTCAAAGTCGATCTGCTTGGTCAATGTAGCAATGACTTTTTCAGGGTTTTCAATAGTGATTGAAGTATCAGCTTCAATCAGTTCTGCTGTGACTTCACCAGGACCTTCAGCCTGCAGACGCATGGTGCGAGTTTCGTCGCCTTCCATGTCTACAATGATGTCCTTGACGTTGAGGATGATATCGGTGACATCTTCCATTACGCCGTCAAGTGATGAAAACTCGTGAGCAGCACCTTTGATTTTCACATTCGTGATGGCAGCGCCTTCAAGTGAAGATAAAAGAATGCGGCGAAGTGAGTTGCCAATTGTGGTACCAAAACCACGCTCGAATGGCTCAATTGAAAACTTACCGTAAGTATCGGAAGCGGTTGCGTCTTCGAGGTTTACGCGGTGCGGAAGCTCTAGGCCTCTCCATCGGATTCGCATCGTAATGCTCCAATGCATCAACAGAGTTTTTAGAGGATTAACTGTGATTCACGCTGGTTTGGGTACTGTTGATACTAACCAAACTGCTTCTATTCACAGGTAACAAAATAAAACAACCCCGACCTCGTTAGAGGGCAGGGTGTTATTAGTCTAGTTAGACGCGGCGTTTCTTACGTGGGCGGCAGCCGTTGTGCGGAATGGCTGTGTGGTCTTCGATCGCAGTGATCTTGATACCAGCTGACTGCAATGCAGTTGTTGCTGATTCACGACCTGGGCCAGCACCTTTGATGCGGACTTCAACTTCCTGAACACCCATCTTCGCAGCTTTTTGTGCAGCTTCTTCAGAAGCACGTGTTGCAGCAAATGGTGTTGATTTACGTGAGCCTTTGAAGCCTACGCCACCAGCAGAACCCCAACAAATTGTCTCACCGTTCATATCGGTGATTGTGATGATGGTGTTATTGAAAGTAGATTTGATGTGGGCGATGCCACGTGAAACGTTACGACGTACTTTTTTCGTGCGTTTTGCCATTTGGCTAATACCTCGAAAATTACTTGCGTTGCCACTCTCCTGAGTACAGAAAGGCGGGCAACTCATCCTCGATTATGTAGAAACGCGACCCACAATGAGTCGCGTAACAATATTTTGTCTTGCAGTAGGGTAGATGTCAAATCTAAACGTACTGTAATCCGTGTATTCTCAGCAGGTTGCGGAGAAAATCAGCTAGATTACTTAACGCCCTTGATTGACTTCTTACCTGCAACCGTCTTCTTACGACCCTTACGAGTACGGGCGTTAGTTTTGGTGCGTTGACCGCGAACAGGCAGACCTGCACGGTGACGCCAACCGCGATATGAGCGGATGTCACGCAGACGCTGAATATTTTGGCCGATTTGGCGACGGAGTGCACCTTCTACGACGTAGTTGTTTTCGATGAGGTTAGCGATCTGAGCGAGTTGGTCTTCGTTCAGAGTGTGTGCGCGAACCTGGCCGTCGATGCCTGCTTCTTCAAGAATCAGCTTAGCATGGTGTGGACCTACGCCGTAGATGTATGTGAGTGAGATCCGGATTGGTTTGTTATCCGGAATGTCAACACCGAGAATACGTGGCATGTTAGTTTCCTCTTATCAATTCAAAACGGAGGCGGATTATATCAAAATCCGTCCGTGAGTGTTCAATGTTGATTACCCTTGGCGCTGCTTATGCTTTGGGTTAGTGCAGATAACGCGAACGACGCCTTTACGACGTACGATCTTGCAGTTTTCGCAGATACGCTTTACAGAAGCACGTACTTTCATAGTTCACCTCAAGATTGCCTGCTGTAGGCTTATCTAATGTCTTAGTGTCGGTAGGTAATGCGGCCTTTTGACAAATCGTATGGGCTGATTTCAACGGTTACTTTATCTCCAGGAAGAATACGAATGTAGTGCATACGCATCTTGCCGGAGATATGAGCAATCATCTCGTGGTCATTCTCAAGCTTTACGCGAAACATTGCGTTTGGTAGCGCTTCAAGAATTTCGCCTTCAAATTGGAGTTTGTCTTCCTTGGCCAATGTTTACCTCGTATTTCTCACAGTTAGCGAGTGAGTATTACTATTTTTGTCAGCTAATCTGACATTGTACTTAATTGTTTTATTGAATCAGTTGCCGTCGGTTAACGGAACTGCTCCATCCTTCGTGATCGCAACCGTATGCTCGTAGTGAGCTGATGGTTTGCCATCAAGTGTGACGACTGTCCAGCCGTCTCTGAGAGTTTTGACTTCCTTGGTGCCGAGATTGCACATAGGCTCAACTGCCAGAACCAATCCTTCACGAAGATCAATGTCGTGGCGAACCAAATCGCGTGAGACATAGTTTGGTACCTTCGGATCTTCATGCATTTGGCGGCCAATGCCGTGACCAACGAAGTCCTGAACAACGCCATAACCCTTTTTCTCAGCATAGCGTTGCATCATGCGTGCGATCTGAGACCATTTTCTACCTGGTCGCATTTCGCTAATCGCCAGGTTCAGAATGTGCTCTGTATCCTCACACAATTGGCGAGTTTCTGGTGCAACATTCCCAACCAAAATGGTGACGGCTGCATCGCCACACCAGCCATCAATTTGGACACCAACATCTAAAGATACGATGTCACCATCTTTGACGGGGGTTTCATCAGCAATGCCGTGAACCACAACGTCGTTGATACTGATGCAGGCATTTCGGGGAAAGCCTTCACCTGAGCGGTAAGTGGGGTAATTGAGAAAGAGGTTTCTGGCACCTGCGTCTTTGACGAGGCGTCCAACTTCTTCATCGAGCTCGAGTAATGAAACACCTGGTTTACAGAGTTCTTCAATTCGATGGTGGATATTTTTGACAATCCGACCAGCTACTCGCATCTTCTCGATGTCTTTTTTTGTTTTCAGATTGATTGCCATGGGCTGTCCTTTAAGGGAAGGCAGCTTGCTGGCGAATCTAAAATCGTACCACGGCTGCACATCCTTGACAAGTCAAGCTTGCTTATGAATGAACGAATGACTAGTTAGCCCGTGAGTTCTTGTGAGGCTTAATTACGTATGCCTCGGGGATGAGTGCCGTGTTTACGTGTTGGGGCTGAGTTTTCGATGTATATCTATACGGTATCGAGACTTAGTGTCTTGCACCGCGAATTTTTGGACCTTTGCCGTCACCCTGTGCCAAGAAGCCCGGATAGTTACGCATGAGCAACTGAGCTTCAATTCGTTGGACGAAGTCTAGCATGACCGAAACTACGATCAGTAAACCTGTGCCGCCAAGGAACTGTGAGACACGGAAATCGACGGACATTAGACCTGCAACGATCGTTGGGATCACCGCAATAACAGCTAAGAAGCCTGCACCAACATAGGTGATGCGTTCCATAACCGTTTCGAGATACTCCGCTGTACGCGGGCCCGGACGGCGACCTGGAATGAACGAACCATGATCACGTAGCTGGTTAGCCATTTCCTTCGGCTGGAACTGAACTGTTGTCCAGAAGTATGCGAAGAAGTAGATCATGCCAATGAAGACGAGCACGTATAAGTACCCAGTCAAGTTGGCGAAGTTGTTATTCAACAGAGTTACAATGTATGACCACCAAACTGGTGTCGTATCTGAGATCGTATTGTTCAGCAGACCGACAAGCATAGATGGGAAGATCATCAGTGACTGAGCAAAGATGATCGGCATGACGCCACCATGGTTTACACGCAACGGAAGGTATGACTTCTGACCACCGTAAACACGGCGACCACGTGTATGCTTAGCCTGTTGAATTGGAATGCGGCGTTGACCCTGTGTAATGATGATTGCACCTGCGACAACCGCGATAAATGCTGCTGCGAGGAAAACAACCGTCATTGGGCCATACTGTGCATCGCCTGAGGTCATTGAGAAACCTTGATAGATTGATCCAATGGCTGTTGGCATGCCGGCAATAATGCCTGCGGTAATAATCAGTGAAATACCGTTACCAATACCATACTTATCAATCTGCTCACCAAGCCACATCAGGAACACAGTGCCGGCAGTCAAACTGACCACACCTGAGATCCAGAAGATAGGTGAACCAACGTATTCAGGATATACCAGTGGGCTTGCACCAGACTGTAAGAATTTCAGCCAGAATACCGCTTGAACTAGACACAACGCGACGGTTGCATACCGGGTGTATTCTTGAATTTTCTGACGGCCAGCTGGACCTTCTTTCTGAAGTTGCTTCAGTGGTTCCCAAACCGTTCCCAAAAGTTGGAAAATAATAGCTGCCGAAATGTAAGGCATAATACCCAGACCAAAAATCGTTGATTGGCCAAGGCTACCGCCTGTAAAGATACTCACATAAGCAATCAAGTTGCCTGCTGCTGTATCTGCTGTTTTCTGTGACCATTCACGAAGTGCTTCCTGACTCACACCTGGCAACGTAATAAAGAAGCCGATGCGGTAGATAGCGAGCATACCAAGTGTAAATAAAAGCTTGATACGGAGTTCGCGAATTCGCCAAATGTTGAAGAATGCCTGGAGCATATCGTAGTCAATCCTGAAGCGTCGTCTTTAATTAGTCCCGAAAGTCCCTTTTAGGGATGGTCTGAAAAAATGACAGGAGGGGGTGAGCCCTCCTGAGTATTTGTAGACCGGCTCATAGTTTATCGAATTATAGAGCTTTGTGTATTTTGCGGATATGAGTAAATTGCCGACCGAGGCCGGCAATTCATTATTTTTTGCTCTTATTCGGCAACAGTCACACTGCCGCCTGCTTTTTCAATCTTCTCCGCAGCTGATTTGGAGAATTTAGCAGCAGTGATATTGAGCTTCTTAGCGATATCGCCTTGGCCGAGAATCTTAACTGGCAACTTGGTGTTGCGAATCAAGCCAACCTTGACGAGCATATCTGGATTGACTTCCGCACCGTCATCAAAACGCGCTTCGAGAGCTTTCGTGTTGACGATTGAAAAATGCTTGCGGAAGTTAGCGTTGCTGAAACCACGCTTAGCGAAGCGGCGGAACAGTGGCATCTGACCACCTTCATGAGCACCCGTATTGGTGTACCCTGAACGTGAACCAGCACCCTTGTGGCCACGACCGGCTGTCTTGCCAGTACCTGACCCTGGACCGCGGCCGACTCGCTTGCGCTTTTTATGTGCGCCAACCTTTGCTGTGACTTCGTGGATCATCATGGTAGTTAATTACTCCTGCTCTCAGGGCGTCCCTGATAAGCTTTAAATTTCTAGATTATTCGCTCTTTGGTTCTTCGGCTGGAGCTGCTGCAGCTGGTGCTTCCGCTTTCGGAGCTTCTCCTGCAGGCTTATCTCCACCACGACGAGGCTTACGGCCACCCTTTTTACCGCCCGGCTTCTTCTGCCCAACAGTATTTACAGGTGCTTTTGCCTTCTCAATTGCGGCTGATGCATCTGTTGCATCAGACATGTGCTTCTTGGAAGCTTCGAGGATCTCGTCTACTGCTGTCTTTTCGAGCTTTACGCCGCGAAGTGCTTCGATATCTGTACGAAGACGCAGTGAGAGAAGTCCTTCGAGAACCGCACGTGAGAGGTTCTTGTGGTTGTTGGAACCATAGGATTTCGTGAGACAGTCAACGACACCAGCCATCTCAAGCACCGCACGAACTGTCGCACCAGCGATTACACCGGTACCAGGTGCAGCAGGGATAAGACGCACTGAAGATGCACCAAATTTGCCAGTCACTGGATGGGGCAGGGTACCTGCCTTCAAGATGACCTTTTTGATGTTCTTCTTAGCATCTTTCTGAGCTTTTTCGATTGCAGCTGGAACGCCAGGAGCTTTACCGTAGCCGATGCCTACTGAACCATTACGGTCACCGACAACGACGAGTGCTGCGAAGGAGAAACGACGACCGCCTTTGACGACGGTTGCTGTTCTGTAAATGCCCAGGGTGGTTGATTCCAGAGCTTGTGTTTCTGCTAATACTTCCGCCATGTTCTTTCCTATCAGCCTTTGTATTAGAACTTCAGCCCAGCTTCACGAGCAGCGTCGGCCAAAGCCTTGACGCGTCCGTGATAACGGAAGCCGTTTCGGTCAAATTGAACTTTTTCGATACCAGCTGCTTTCGCTTTCTCAGCGATGTTAGCACCAACTGCTTTAGCGGCCTCGACGTTGCCGCCATTAGCCATCTTTGCTGCAATTGAACTGGTCGAAACGAGTGTCTTACCTGCAAGGTCATCAACGATCTGTGCATATGTATGCTTTGCAGAACGGAAGATGCTAAGGCGTGGCTTTTCGCTCGTACCAATAACGCGCTTACGAATGCCGATCTTTCGGCGTGTGCGACGCAGGGTTTTAAGTTTATTTCTTTCCATCTTGGATTCTCATCTTCAGGCGTCAGGTGCGCCTTACTGGTTGATGGTTGGTAATTAGGTTTAGCTACCGAACGCCTTACCTTGTTTACGGGTGACGACTTCGTTGAGGTAACGAACGCCCTTGCCGTTGTAAGGTTCAGGTTTACGGTGTGCACGACAAGCTGCTGCACATTCACCAACCTTTTGCTTATTAGCACCGGTGATGATGATGTGTTGCTGCTGTTTAACTTCAACAGTGACACCTGCTGGGATTGGAACGATACGTGTGTCAGCGTAGCCGAGCATCAAGTGCACTTCCATGCCCTTGACTTGTGCCGACCAACCGACGCCAACGATCTGCAGTTCCTTTTTGTAACCCTTAGTAACGCCTTCAATCATGTTAGCGATCAGGGTACGTGTGGTGCCGTGCATTGACTTAGCAGCGCGGGAATCGTCAGCGCGTTCTACGATGACTTCCTTAGCTTCTGCGTCTACTTTGACAGTCACTTCAGGGCGGGCTGTGTAAGTCAGGGAGTCTTTACCCTTTGAGACAACAATCTCGCTGCCATTGACTTTCACTTCAGCACCGTCCGTGATTGGGACTGGTTTTTTGCCGATTCTTGACATTGGTGATTCCTTTAAAGTCTGCATCTCATGCAGAGATTACGACTGAGTAATCAGGTGTTTTAGATTACTCAACAGTACAGATAAGTTCGCCGCCTACATTCTCGTTGCGAGCTTTACGGTCTGACATCACACCCTTAGGGGTAGAGACGATGCAGATACCGAGGCCTGCGAGAGGACGAGGAAGATCGCTCACTTTACGATAGACACGACGGCCAGGCTTTGATTCACGAACAATCGTGTGAATCAGTTGTTCGCCATTAGGGCCGTAACGGAGGTCTACTCGAAGGACACCTTGGCGGCCATCGTCGATGACATTGTAGTCATTGACGTAACCTTCGTCCTTCAAAACGCCTGCGATACCAGTACATACTTTGCTGTTACGGATATCAACGCTCTTCTTGTTAGAACGAGCCGCGTTGCGGACTCGTGTGAGCATATCAGCGATAGGGTCGCTCAGAGACATCTACGTTCTCCAGAAATTCGCTGGTCAGTGGTTCGTTTATGTCCGAACCGGGGACTGACGATGGTTTCGATTACCAGGAAGCCTTACGCATGCCGGGGATCTTGCCTTCAAGTGCAAGCTTACGAAGCATGTTACGTGAGATTTTAAACTTACGGTAATAGCCTTTTGTACGGCCTGTCAGAGCACACATATTGACCTGACGGGTTGGTGAGGCATCGCGTGGCAAGCGTTGCAGACCGATGTAGTCGCCTTCTTCTTTCATCTTTTTACGGATGTCAGCGTACTTATCGATCGTTCTCTGCACTCGGGCATTTCGCGTATAAGTTGATTTCGAGGACATTTATCTCTCCAATCTTCGGTTTACCCGAAGGATGTTGATTTCTTATTTACGCTTCTCTTCTTTCTTTGCGAAAGGCATGCCCAGTTGAGCTAGCATTTCGCGAGAAACTGCATCGGTAGATCCTTTGAATACCATGGTGATATTCATACCGTGAGTGAAGCTGGCGTTAGCCATATCAACTTCGGGGAAGATCGCTTGTTCTTGAATACCGAAGTTGTAGTTACCACGGCCGTCAAAGCTTTTGTCGCTCAGGCCACGGAAGTCTTTGATCTGTGGGATGGAGAGGTTGATGAGGCGATCGAGGAATTCCCACATGCGGTTGCCACGAAGTGTGACCATTGCACCTACTTCATAACCTGCACGCAGTTTAAAGTTAGAAACAGATTTCTTCGCCTTCTTCATAACTGGTGCCTGACCAGTGACTGAAGACAAAGTCTTAATAACCTGTTCGCGAGCAGCTGGCTTGATCTTTGTGCCTTCTAGCTGCTTACCAAGACCGACGCTCAGGACGATCTTATCAAGACGAGGAAGAGCCATGACATTACTGATGTCAAACTTCTCAGCAATCTTGCCTTTGATCTCGTCATTGTATTGCTTTTTAAGCCTAGGTGTCATTGTCTGAATCCTTGCTTGGTAGGGGTCAAGTACCGCTACCTGGATGCGTAATTAATTACTTAGCTTTCTTGAGTTCAGGTCCAAGCTGCTCACCGGTTGTAGCGGCTACACGGATCTTGGAACCGTCATCTTTCTTGACGAAGCGAACGCGTGTCGCTTTCTTATTGCCATCTACGGGCTGGACGTTGGAAATGTGTATTGGCATTTCCTTTTCGATGACGCCGCCTTGTGGATTGATCTGTGATGGTTTCAGGTGTTTCTTGCGAACATTCACACCTTCTACCACAACGCGATCCTCTTCAGGAATGACGCGGAGGATCTTGGAGATCTTACCTTTGTCGCCACCTGAGATGACTTTGACTTCGTCGCCTTTTCTTACGTGTCGTGCCATGACGTTACCTTTTAAACCTATCTTGGCTGCTTACTTCTATCCGTTGTTTACACAACTTCTGATGCAAGCGAAACGATCTTCATGTAATTCTGTTCACGGAGTTCACGGGCGACTGCACCAAAGATACGTGTGCCACGTGGGTTCCCGTCGTCGCCGATCAGGACAATCGCATTGCGATCGAACTTAACGTATGAACCGTCTTTACGACGAACTGGGTACTTCGTACGGACGACTACGCCTCTTACGATGGTGCCTGTCTTCATGTCGCTGCCTGGCAGTGACTTCTTAACAGAGCAAACCACTTTGTCGCCGACGGTAGCGGCTGGGCGAGTGCTTTTTCCGCGAGCAGACTTCGCACCTAGTACACGGATCACATATGCGATCTTTGCACCGGTGTTATCTGCTACGTCTACTCTAGATTCTTGCTGAATCATTGCTGTTATCCTTCACGCGGGATCGAACCCGCCAAACACAACTTGTGTCAGCTAACAAATTAGTTTTCGTTACGAGCTGCCTCAACAACACGTACCAGACGCCAGGTCTTAGTCTTGCTGATTGGGCGGCATGATGCGATCTCTACGCGGTCGCCTTTTTTAGACGCGTTCTCAGGATCGTGTACATGGAACTTAGCTGTACGAGCAAGGAACTTGCCATACTTTTTATGCTGAGATTGGTACTCGATCGCGATGGTACGCGTTTTATCGCGTGCGTCACTGACGACAACACCGATTTTCGTACCTGTCAGACGCCTTTTCGTTTCAGTTGCATCGGTCATTATTTGCTCTCCTGCAGCTGACGTTGGCGCTGCTCGGTCAGAATACGGGCGATATCGCGTTTGATGTTGCCGAGTTGACGTGGGTTTTCAATCTTCTCAGTAACTGACTGACACTTTAGATCAAACAGCTGCTTACGAAGACGTGCAACCTCTTCGGTCATCTCTGCATCGCTCATCTTATGAACTTCGCTCTTCTTCATGGTCATTATCCAATACCGCCTTAGCGGCTAATTACTGTTTTACACGTGACGACGTTCGACAAAGCGACAACGGAACGGCATCTTGTGAGCCACGCGAGTGAATGCGGAACGTGCCAAATCGCGTGGTACGCCGGTGATCTCGTAAATCACCTGACCTGGCTTGATGCATGCTACCCAGTACTCAGGTTCAGCCTTACCTTTACCCATACGGGTTTCAAGTGGCTTCTTACTGATGGGCTTGTCAGGGAAGACGCGAACGAAGAGTTTACCTTCGCGGCTTACATACTGACGGGCTGCGATACGTCCAGCTTCAATCTGACGGGCTGTCAGCCAGCCACCTTCGGTGACTTGTAAGCCGTAGTCGCCGTAAGCAACGTAGTTACCACGTGTAGCGTTACCCTTCATGGTGCCACGCTGCTGCTTGCGGAACTTAACTCGTTTGGGCATAAGAGGCATGGTATTGCTTCCCAAACACGACTCTTAGGTCGTGAAAAACGTTTCTATATCGAATCAATTTAGCGACGGCCACGAGCACGAGGACGTGCACCAGCAGCTTTCGACTGAATTTCACCTTCTTTGATCTCTTCGTAGAGGCCCTTGTAAACCCATACTTTGACACCAAGGATGCCGTATGTGGTTAGTGCTTCTGCAAAGCCATAATCAACATTGGCTTGAAGTGTTGCCAGTGGAACCGCACCCAGACGGATGTCTTCGCGACGGCTCATCTCGTGACCACCAAGGCGGCCTGACAACTGAATCTTCACACCCTTTGCACCTGCTGTGATGCATGCGTCTGCCTTCATCTTCATGATGCGGCGGAAGCTTGCACGCTTCTTCAGCTGCTCTGCCAGTGACTCTGCCACCAACTGAGCTTCAAGATCTGGGTTACCGATCTCGATGCAGTTCACCACAACGTGGCGACCTGTAAGCTTCTGCAGTTCTTTTGTCAGGGCGTCAATCTCTGATCCTTTAGGACCAATCACAAGACCCGGACGTGCTGTGCGGACAATTACTTTCAATTCTTCACGAGTTCGTTCAATGTGAATGTCGCTTACCGCTGCAAACGGTGGACGACGATTCAAACGCTTGTCACAGAACTCACGAATCTTCTGGTCTTCTACGAGCAGTTCGCCGTAGAGTGCTTTTGGTGCATACCAGCGACTCTTGTGAGCTTCAGTGATGCCGACGCGGAACCCGAATGGATGTACTTTCTGTCCCATGTTATTTCCTTATGCCTCGTCTACCGCTACGGTGATGTGGCTTGTACGCTTCATGATTGGATGAGCACGACCACGGTCTTTTGGTTGGAAACGCTTCATCACTGGACCTTCGTCTACTCTTGCATCTGTGACGCGAAGATTGCGAACATTGGCCTCAGCTTGATCAGCGTTAGCGATTGCGGCGTTGAGTGCACTCTTAACAAAGACGGCTGCACGTTTCTTGGAGGTCACCAGCATGGCGAGTGCTTCATCAACACTCTTACCACGGATCATGTCGGTGACCAGACGAGCTTTGCTCGAACTGATGCGTGCACCGCGATGTACGTTTATATATGCCATCGTTACTTTCCTGCTAGTTCAGGCTACTAACTTCTATTAAAGGCCACGAGCACGTTGTGCCTTGGTACCAACCGTGTGTTGCTTGAAGGCACGGGTTGGAGCAAACTCGCCGAGGCGGTGTCCAACCATATCTTCTGTTACAAATACACGGATGAAGACTTTTCCGTTGTGCACCTCAAAGGTGTGACCAACGAATTCAGGGATGATGGTGCAGGCACGTGACCATGTCTTTATAGGAGCGTGACTGCCCGATTCATTCAACTTTTCGACCTTACGATAAACTTTTTCGTTAATGTAAGGTCCTTTTTTCAGTGAACGTGCCATCTATTATTTCAACCTCAGTTGGCCATAGCGTTTCGATACGCGACGACGGACGATTCTCTTGTTAGAGGCTTTGCCACGCTTACGTGTGCCGCCACCTTTTGACAGAACACCAGTTTTCGATGCTGGTGGACGATTGCCTTTACTGCGGCCATCACCACCACCCATTGGGTGATCATGGTGGTTCTTCGCAGCACCACGAACATGTGGACGTCTGCCCATGTTACGTGCTCGGCCTGCTTTACCCAGTACAACACGGTTGTGGTCGGAGTTGCCGACTGCACCGATTGTTGCACGGCACTCAAGTGACACTTGGCGAATTTCACCGGATGGGAATACGAGCGTAGCCCATTTCCCCTCTTTATTGGTCAAGCGAGCATATGTACCGGCTGAGCGACAGAACTGTGCACCCTTGCCAGCAAGCATTTCAATACAGTGAACGTTAAGACCAGCTGGAATGTTCTTCAGTGGCATTGAATTGCCAACTTCAGGTTCAGCCTTGCCTTTCGTTGCAATAACTGTGTCACCATCAGTCAAACCCGCTGGGGCGATGATGTAACGCTTCTCACCGTCTACGTATTCAAGCAATGCAATGTTTGAAGAACGGTTTGGATCGTATTCGATTCCAATGACCTTTGCTTCAACATCCAACTTGTTACGGAGGAAGTCGATGACACGGTAACGCTGCTTATTGCCGCCGCCACGAGACTGTACAGTGATCTTACCATGATGGTTACGACCGCCTGTTTTCTTCTTGGCGCGGAGCAGTGACTTTTCGGGCTTATTCTTGGTCACTTCTGAGTAGAGGTTGACCGACGCGTTGCGGCGCCCGTTAGTCGTTGGTTTGTAGATGCGAATCGCCATGGTGGCGTTTCCTTTACTATTTTGGGCTAATCAAGGATTAGCGTTCTACAAATCAGAACAGTTCAATCGTCTGCTCAGGCTTCAGCTGAACAGTCGCTTTTTTCCATGAAGACGTTTTCGCAGGGCCGAAGCGAGTACGGAAGTACTTGCCTTTACGGATCTGAGTAGACACCTTTTCAACGGAAACGCCGTAGATTGATTGGACTGCAGATTTGATCTCGTCCTTGCTCACACCCATTGCTACTTCAAATGAGTAACGGTTGCGTGCTTCGGCTTCCCATGCTGTCTTCTCAGTGATCAGCGGCCGCTTGATGACTTGGGTTGCGTCGAGTTTCATTTACGCAGCCTCCTCATTTGCTTTGGCCTGACCTGAAATCTTTGAAACATAAGCTTCAAATGCTTCCTTGTCGGCGAGCAGATAGCGGTGGTTAAGCAGATCGAACACATTCAATTGTTCAACCTGGATTGTATTTACGTTTTCGAGGTTTTTTGCAGATTTCGCTTCGTTTGAGCGAGTGTCTGCGAGAGCGACCAGGCAGGTTCGGTCGATCTTAAGAGCAGCCAGAAGTGAGTTGAACTGCTTTGTCGAAGGCTTGTCGAAGTTGAATCCTTCAACGAGCTTAATTTCATTGTCTACTGCTTTTGCAAGAATTGCATTGCGGTTTGCTAGGCGACGCATCTTCGTCGGCATCTTTTGACGCCAAGACTTAGGACGCTTCGCAAAGCCGTGTCCACCGTGACGCATGATGTTCGTGCCTGCTGAGCCACGACGTGCGTTGCCGGTACCCTTTTGCTTATAAAGCTTACGGGTTGAGTAAGACGTATCCGCGCGGTTCTTCGTGCGTGCGACGCCGAGACGGCGATTCGCGTGGTAACGCACATAGGCCTGCTTGAGCAGAATTTCGCGAACTTCTCCGCCGAGCAGCTCTTCGTTGACGTCAACGCTGCCGACTTGTTCGCCAGATATATTATGTACTGGGATCTGAATCATATTCTTCACCTACGGTCCCTAATTAAGAGGGATGCGTTTCGTTCGCCGCCCAAAGAGTTAGTGCCTATCAATCATTGCACATCTTCTTTGCGACTCGGTTCTACAGTTAGACCAAGTTGTGGCGGCGTTGCAGTTTCGGGGTTCTGATTCACCTGCCCAAACACAGGGCAGGGTGAGTCACCGACACACTACGCCTTGGCGATTCTCGCCTTACGCTTCCAGAGCCGTGTGGCCTCCCTAATGTAAACCAAACCTTTGTTAGCACCAGGGATTGGACCCTTAACCAACAGAAGGTTCTTTTCTTTATCGACACCGATGACCTGTACGCTGCGTGAAGTGACACGTTCGCCACCCATGCGGCCAGCCATGCGGATACCTTTTTTCGGACGACCACCACCAAGGTCAGATGCACGACCTGATACAGAACCTGGTGAGCGGTGCTTTCTTTCGACGCCGTGAGAAGCTTCCTGACCCTTAAAGCCATACTTCTTCATTACACCAGCATGGCCTTTGCCTTTGCTTGTGCCAACTACGTCGACGAATTTGATTGCTTCAAAATCTTCAACAGAGACTTTCTGGCCGAGTTCGACACCGTCTACTGATTCAACCTTGAATTCCTTGTGGAAGCGTTTTGGTGCAACGCCTGCCTTAGCGTCATGTCCAATGACTGGCATGGTGCTGTTGCGACCCTTGACGTCTTCGTATGCGATCTGAACCGCATTGTAGCCGTCAACTTCCTCTGTCTTAATCTGACTCACAAAACAAGGACCCGCCTCGATGATTGTGACGGGAACGTTTTTCCCCTCATCATCGTACAGACGAGTCATCCCAATTTTGCGGCCAAGAATAGCGTTAGCCATTTTTTTTAACCTCCCAGGGAGCCTTACTACTGGCGGTCATGCGAGCAGCGGACCTGGCCCTGTTTGATTGAGTTTACTTTGTTAACAAACCTAAGCTTTAATCTTAACGAACACACCAGCAGGAACGACAAGACGGTTGAGAGCTTCAACTGTACGAGCATTTGGTTCCTTGATGTCAATGATTCGCTTATGTGTGCGAATCTCGAACTGTTCACGGGACTTCTTGTCAATGTGTGGTGACCGAAGAACTGTGTATCGTTCGATGCGAGTTGGCAGTGGTACTGGACCAGCAACCTTCGCTTGTGTTCGTTTGGCGTGATCAACGATTTCTCGCGCTGACGCGTCGAGAGCCTGGTGATCGTAAGCTTCCATTCTGATGCGAATTTTACCCGCAGTCATTAGCTTCTAGCCTTCAACTGATGTTGTAAAAACACTGTTACCTGGCGATCGACGTGAACGCCAACGGTGAGCAAGGTAGTTTACAGAAACGTAAACCCATGTCAAATCGGACCTATGCGGCGATTGGACGATTGGGGATTGTTGTTGAATGCACGACCCGAGTCAAGGCCAATCAGAACCGATATACCAACAATACATGCCCAATTATTGCCATGTCCGCACGCTTCTATATATAGTTGCAGTTTCACACTTTTACTCTGTGCTGACCCCGTCATAATCAACAGGCTGCTGCAATTACAAAAGTCAGTTAAATTAGGCAGAGTAGCGAAAATGTGGATAATTATGGGACGCGTAAATCCAAATTGCGAGGGTTGTCCCTTAATCTCTCTTTCTCGTAAAAACGCAAAATCATCTCAAAGTAGTCATTCGTCTCGGTTTGCCCATCATTCTCTTGAAGCCAATCAATCGATTGTTCGATTTCCTCGCTTAGCATGATTTGCCTCGAAAGCTCCCCATCGTCTGAGTATGACTTTATATATCCTAGGATCAAATCCTCAGCATCGGAATTCCGATCAATCAGCAGTGTCCTGTTTTCGCCATCAAACCCCGTCACATAAAACTGATTAGCACCGATTTGGATCGAAAAGTTCCCTATGGTGCCCCCTGATTCATCCGAAACGCTCCAGTCAGATCTGTCATAGAAGATTTTGAATGTCTGATCATGTCGATCCTTAAAAATTACTTCGACTGAGCCACCATCACCAAACATTGTTTGCGAAATCACAACTAGTGGCGGCTCAGGTCTCAGCTTCAGCTTGTTCGCATCACTCGTCGTTTCGTCATATTCATGAGTCCCTTTTGTTATGTACAGATACTCCGCCTCGGTTATCTTTTCAGCCTTCGGGTGAATCGACTCATTAAATTTCACAAGCCAGATATACACTCCGCCAGCAATCAAAAATGCCATCAAGATAATCAACCATATTTTGCCTCTCATTGCATCATCTTACTCAGGGTTTCCATTCATAGGGAGACCTATTTACCGTTGCAAGGGAGATAGCCTCTCCACCTCGACCAATAATTCTGCGAAAGTATTGATATCTCAGACGTTGCTACCACTGCAGGCGATGAATATATGACAAGCATTCTTATGTTTGCACAATTTCATCCATGACTCATTCATCATTATCGGAGGGAGTTCAAGCACTACTACAACGCGCGAGGACTTATGCTCTCTAATAAGAAAAAGTTGCAGGACATGACTCACGCCGAGCGTTACCATGCGCTTACCTACGGCTCTAGATACACCGACGAACCCATCCCCAAATACGAACTTCCTGAAAAGGGCATGCCCTCTAAGATCGCCTATCGCGTGATTAGAGATGAACTCAATCTAGATGGCAATCCATCTTTAAATCTCGCATCATTTGTAACAACATGGATGGATGATTATGCCAATCGACTCCTGTCAGAATCGTTAGGTAAAAATTATATTGACCAGGACGAGTATCCCCAGACGACCAAGATTCAAAACTATTGTGTTAACATGATCGCACGTCTTTTTCATGCACCCGAAATCGAAGACAGTGTAGGCACCGGAACTATCGGCTCCAGCGAAGCAATCCATCTAGCCGGCCTTGCCATGAAATGGAATTGGCGCGATAAGCTTATAAAAAAAGGTAAAAATCCTGGAAAGCCAAACATTATAATGGGGCAGAATGTTCAAGTTGTCTGGGAGAAATTTGCGCGTTACTTTGAAGTTGAACCCCGCTACGTAAAGCTCACTAAAGATCGTTATGTTATAGGCGTTGAAGAAGCCATGGCTCTTATTGATGAAAATACCATTGGTGTGATTGGTATTTTGGGAAGCACTTATACAGGCGAATATGAGCCAATTGAAGAACTCAATAATGCGCTGGAAAAACTTAACAAAGATAAAGGCTGGGATGTGCCATTACATGTCGATGCCGCTTCAGGTGGTTTTGTTGCGCCATTCACTGATCCATTACTACGATGGGACTTCCGTTTAAGCTGTGTGCAAAGTATAAATGTGTCAGGCCACAAGTACGGTCTTGTATACCCCGGCATCGGTTGGGTAGTGTGGCGATCAAAGAAAGAACTGCCAGAAGACCTTATATTTCACGTCAATTATTTAGGCGGTGATCAGCCTACATTTAACTTAAATTTTTCAAAGAGTGCATCTTCTGTCTTGGGTCAGTACTATAACTTTCTATACCTTGGCAATGATGGTTACCGTGACATCATGGTTAGTCTTCAGCACATTGCTGAGTACTTAACTGAAGAGATTGAAAAGATCGGCCAGTTCAAAATTTTAAGCAAACTTGGGCACCTGCCGGTTGTTGCTTTTGCACTAAAAAGTAAAGCAATCAAAAAAGGTTATTCAGTTTACGACCTTTCAGAAAAATTACGCGAACGCGGCTGGATCGTTCCGGCCTACACAATGGCGCCCGATGCACAAGACATCTCCGTCTTGCGTGTCGTCGTCAAAGAATGCATGAGTATGGACATGGCGCAACTCCTCATCGAGGACCTCACACGCGCAGTCAATTGGTTTGAATCACGACAAGATCGAAAATCCCATGTGAAGAAACATCGCAAAGGCACCCATGGTGTATGCTGAATCGAAACGCTCCGACAGCAGAAAAACACTAGATTATTGGGTTTGCTCTCGGTATCATGGCTCTTGCTGATTGACAAGAATTTGTTCTTTTAAAACTAGGTATCCCGCACTGGACATTGAGTCAGGCTTAAAGAAAAAGGAAGCACGTTGATGAAAACTATGAGCACGTTGTTGAGCCTTTTGGTCACTTTCTTATTGCTGGCAGGCTGTGGTGGCAATTCGGCTGATGATCAAAACGTTAATGCCATTCAGATGAAAACTGAAAACGGCATGACCATTCCCGACAAAGCTACCGTCAAATCAGGTGAAAAAATCAAAATCGCCGTCATTCCCAAAGGCACGACTCACGAGTACTGGAACTCAGTTAAAGCTGGCGCTGAAAAGGCAGCCAAAGAACTTGATATCGAAATCGTCTGGAAGGGCCCTCTAAAAGAGAACGATCGTGCAGGACAGATCGTCATCCTTCAGCAATTCGTAACCAGTGAAGATATCGACGGCATCGTCATCGCCCCACTCGATGCAGACGCGCTCGTTAAACCTATCCGTCATGCAACCAATTCCGGTAAACCTGTCGTTCTCATCGACTCAGGTCTTAACGCTAAAGTCGGCGAAGATTTTGTTTCGCTCGTTGCTACTGACAACTTCAAAGGCGGCGAACTCGGCGGCAAGGAACTGCTGAAACTATTGGATAACAAGGGTAAAGTTGTTCTCCTTCGTTATCTCGTTGGTAGTGCAAGTACAGGTCAGCGTGAAGCAGGTTTCCTCAAAGAAATGAAAGCTGATCCAAACATTCAAATGCTCGTTGACAACCGTTACGGCGGCGCAACTTCCAGCGAAGCAAAAGTTAACGCACTGAATCTCATCGACAAGATCAAAGACGCTGACGGCCTCTTCGCATCTAACGAAGCAGCGACCCTCGGTCTTCTTCTCGCACTCGAACAAGTTCACATCGCTGGCAAGAAAAAGTTTGTTGGCTTTGATTCATCTGAACCACTTGTTCGTGCCCTTAAAGAAGACAAAATCAATGCACTCGTCGTTCAGAACCCTAAAAAGATGGGCTACGAAGGCGTACAAACACTCGTCAAGTTCCTCAAGGGTGAAGGCGTCAAAGATCGTATCGACACAGGTGTCGCCGTTGTAACCAAAGAGAACCTTGATAAACCAGAAATCAAAGAGCTCATTGAGTAGTTTTCCGTGAATGTGAGGTTGATTTGAGTTCGCAAGAAACACTACGTATGCGAGTGAATGGGGCCTGTAAATCCTTTGGCCCGACCGTCGCACTGGATCAGGTTGATCTTGATCTGCGTGAAGGCGAAGTGCATGCCGTCATCGGTGAAAACGGTGCAGGTAAAAGCACGCTCATGAAAGCACTCTCGGGTGCGCATGAACTTGATGCAGGACAAATGTGGCTGGATGGTAGCGAATACCATCCAGCTAATCCTCAAGCAGGTCGTGCTGCTGGGGTCAGCATGATCTATCAGGAACTTTCACTCGCACAACACTTATCCGTAAAAGAGAACATATTATTGGGTGTCGAGCCGACATGGCACGGCCTCATGAAGTGGAAAGAAGTACGACAGCGCGCAGCAGAAACGCTCGCAGGTGTCGGACGACCAGACATCCCACTGGATGCGCCTGTCAATGAACTTTCAAACGCTGAGCAGCAGCTTGTAGAGATAGCACGATCGCTCGCAACCGGTTGCCGTGTATTGGTTCTCGATGAACCGACAAGTAGTTTGACACAATCTGATACTGAAAAACTCTTTGCACTGATTAGACGGCTCAAGGGGCAGGGCGTTTCGATCCTATATATCTCGCACTTTTTAGAGGAAGTGCAGGCAGTATGTGATCGATTCACTGTTTTGCGTGACGGCGCATCAGTCGGCGGCGGTATTGTTGCTGAAACATCAACTGATCAAATCGTTGCGATGATGGTCGGTCGTGATGTTGAAGAGATGTATCCCAAGAGTGAACACGTTGCTGAGGAGGTCATGTTATCTGTCAGCGATCTGCATGGTGAAGAAGACATGCCGCATGACGCGAGTTTTGAATTGCATCGCGGTGAAGTTGTTGGCATCGCAGGTGTCATCGGCGCGGGCCGCACAGAAATGCTTCGCTCGATCTTCAGCTTAGATGAAGTTGAAAGTGGTGAAGTCAAAGTCGGTGCATATGTCGGACCAGCAAGCCCGTCGATGCGTTGGTTGCAAGGTATGGGCATGGTCAGTGAAGACCGTAAACGTGAAGGGCTGGCTGTCGGTTTATCGATCGCAGACAAC
The DNA here is from genome assembly GCA_016350165.1 of Planctomycetota bacterium. Classification (GTDB taxonomy): domain Bacteria; phylum Planctomycetota; class Phycisphaerae; order Phycisphaerales; family Phycisphaeraceae; genus Poriferisphaera. The sequence continues at coordinate 4,627,877 of CP066225.1, forward strand.
GTTGTGATGAGTCGCATGGATAATCTGGGGCCGATGGGCCTTGTGACACGCGGCGGCTTACAGAGTGCTTGTACGCCTTGGATCGAAAAGATCCCGATCAAGTGTTCAAGTGCATTTGCAAAAGTGGATTCACTTTCAGGCGGCAATCAGCAGAAAGTCGCGCTTGCACGTTTATTGCATTCAGATGTCGATGTGTTGTTACTTGATGAACCGACACGTGGTATCGATGTTGGGTCAAAGGCCGCGATCTACAAGATGATTGATGAACTGGCGAGAGGTGAATACGGCGACAGCAGCAAAAAGCGTGCGGTCGTGATTGTAAGTAGTTATTTGCCTGAATTATTGGGTATTTGTGACCGAATTGGAGTGATGTGCCGGGGCAAGCTCGGGACTGTAAGACCTGCCAATGAAACAGATGAACAACAGATCATGCGCGAAGCAACTGGTACAGGAGATGAAGTATGAGTGGTGGCGAAGTAAAAATGCTTGAGGGGGCAGAAAACGAAGAATCGGTTCGTGAAAAATTGATGTATATGCTCACGCACTGGTTCGGTCCGATCCTCGGTTTGCTCGCGATTTGGTTATTCTTCGCGGTGACAGCCGGCTGGGAATTTATCGGTGTTTCAAACCAGCAATTGATTTTGCTGCAAACCGTGGTTGTCGCAACGGCAGCGGTCGGTGCGACGATGATCATTGTCTCTGGCGGGATCGACTTGTCGATTGGTGCGTCGATTGCATTGACGACGATGACGGTTGCGTGGTTGCTTGATAAAGGTGCGCCGCCGATCGTTGCGTTTATTGGCGGGATACTGACCGGGATGTTGGTTGGCCTGACGATTGGATCGTTGGTTGCAGGTTATATTGGCCGCGTTGTGTCGGTGTCTGCCGCTTTGATCATTCTGGTTGTTGTGAAAGATACAACACTGGGCTGGGCTGGTGCTGCGATTATTGCGGCGGTGGCGTTTACTGTACTTCTGTTTGTTGGTGAGAAGTATGTGAAGCGTGTGCCGATTTCATCGTTTATTGTGACGCTGGGTTTGTGGGGGGCGTTGCGCGGTGTTTCGAAGTGGGTGGGCGGCAATGAGCCGATCTTCCCGGATGAACGCGGCTGGGTGGGCGATCTGATGACGGGGACCCCGATTGGGAACTCGGGCTGGTCGCTGCCTGCAGCGGGCGTGTGGATCATGATTGCGTCGGCAGTGGTGATGGTGTTTATCCTGTCGTACACAAGATTTGGCAGGCATGTATTTGCGATTGGTTCGAATGAAAAGACCGCGATTTTATGCGGTATTAATATCAGACGGTCGCAGGTCTGTTTGTATACGTTGGCGATCGCGTTTGGTGGATTGGCTGGGATTTTGCAGTTTTCATTCCTGTCGATCGGTGACCCGACGACGGCGGATGGTTATGAGTTGCAAGTGATTGCGGCGGTTGTGATTGGTGGGGCGAGTTTGCTGGGCGGCGAAGGATCGGTGTTGGGCACGATTGTAGGTGCGTTGATCATGACGGTGGTTGCGAATGGGTGTACGAAGTTGGGGCTTGAAAACTACGTACAGCAGATCGTGACGGGTGCGATTATTGTGGCGGCGGTTGCGCTTGAGCAATGGCGACACGGCGCGAAGATTGCACGTTAGCGATTGTGATTATTTGAATTGAAGAAGCGATGCGATGGTCAGCAAGGGGTTGGCCATCGCACTTTTTGTTTGGGTTTTCGGTTTTGTGCGCACGTTCTGAATGAAAGTTGGTTTTTGAGATGGTCTTAAAATGGTGATTCTAAAACGTATCTATGCGCGTATTAGTCGAATTGGTGAGCGATATTGTTAAGTTATAAGATAAATAAAGGCGTTATGAATGTGGGGACGCGCTTTTGTGCGCACGAATGTGAAAGTTGATTGATTTTCGGTGACTTTCCCGTAGTCGGAAATGAGCTGAAATGGATCGAAATGAGCTGAAAATGAAGCGTTTTGGGTGGGTTTTGGCTGGAAATTGCAAGGGTTTTAATGGGGGAAATTCGGTTTTGTGCGCGCGTTTGGGTTGGTGGTTGGTTTTGGCATGGGGTTTGCTGTGAGGGGAAATCAAATGTGAGCAAAGGATGGATGTGAGGGGTGAGCGCGCCGATCGTGGATCGGCGGCTACTTTGAGTTGTTTCACTAAAGCGTATCGTTGGATGTATGTTCGGTGCGAAGTTTCGCTAACTTGTGTCGTTGGTTGTGTGTTCGGAGTGATGTTCCACTAACTTGTGTTGTTGGTTGGAAAATGGTGTTTTGGGGTGGGAGTTATTTGGTGGCGGTGATGTGGTAAGTGGAGATGACGTCAGAAGGTTTAGCGCCTTTGGGGAGGAGAGCTTGGAGTTGGTCGTAGCGTTCGTGTTTGAGTTCGTGGAGCGAATCGACGTAGATGGAGTGTTTGGCCATGGTGATATTTTTAAGGCCAGCGGCGAGCATGTTGTTCATGTAGGTTTTGATGGGGATTGCGCCGGTTGTGGAACCTACGAGATCTTCGGCGATGTGGAGGGTATCTGTTGGGAGGTCATCGATGAGTGCGATGTCGGCGATGGCGATGTGGCCTTTGGGTTTGAGGACGCGTGCAATTTCGGACCATGCTTGTGATTGGCTGGGTGAGAGGCTGATAGCGCCGTTGGAGATGATGACATCTATTGATTGATTAGGTATGGGCAGATGTTCGAATTCGGCAAGGCGGAATTCGACGTTGTTGAGGTTTTGAAGTTCGAAGTATTTTGCTTTGTTGTTGCGTGCTTTTGTGATCATCTCTGGTGTCATGTCGATGCCGATGACTTTGCCTTGGGGGGCGACTTGAGGGCCAGCGAGGAAAGAGTCGATACCTCCGCCGCAACCGAGGTCGAGGACGTTTTGGTTGGGTTGAAGGTTTGCGAATGAGAGGGGGTTGCCACAGGAGAGCCCCATGTTTGAGCCGGATGGGAGTGTTGCGAGTTGATCGGGTGAGTAGCTGAGGAGTTGTGCGATGTGGTCAGCGGTTTCTTGTGAGATGTGGTGGTAGGATTGGTTTGTATCTGGGTCGAAGGTTTGTTTGAAGTAGAGGTCGCCTTGCCTTGGGGTGAGGTCGGGGCGAGAGAATAGTGCGGCGATGCGGTAGCCTTTGCGGATGTATTCTTTGAGTTCAGCTTTTGTCGAGTGGTGTGGTTTGTAGATCATGATGTGTAATTGTAGGCGTGTTAATGGGGTGTGGTGGTGTTATATGGATGTAAAAAAACACCGGCTAATAGATGATTAGTCGGTGTTTGGGAAAGCGTATTTAAGTGGGGTTTCTCGTAGGAGTGAGTTGTTGAGTAATTGAACCTAAGTTTTAGCTGCTACAACAGCATGATTTGGCTTTGGTTGCGATGATATCGGCAGAGGTGATGTAGTCGGCTGGGGTTTCACCTTCTGGGAGTGCGTCGTTGACTTTGTCGTAGACTGGGGCTTTGAGTTTGGCCATGGTATCGATGTAGGCTGGCTTGGGATTAATTGTGATGTTGGTGAGACAGGCTTGCTGCATCATGTTGCGGTAGTCGTCCATGAGAACGGCGCCTGCAATGCAGCCGACCATTGCTTCGGCGAGGTTACGGATCTCGTCGGGGATTGGTTTATAGAGGATGATGTCGGAGGCAGCGACGATGCCACCGGGCTTGAGGACGCGAGCGATTTCCTGCCAAACTTGTGGTTTATCAGGTGATAGATTGATGACACAGTTTGAGATCACGACGTCGACAGAGTTGTCAGCGACGGGGAGGTGCTCGATTTCGCCGAGTCTGAATTCGACGTTACTGAGGCCTGTGTTTTTGGTGTAGGACTCAATGTTTTTACGAGCTTTTGTGATCATTTCGGGTGTCATGTCGACGCCGATGACTTTACCTGTTTCGCCGACTTTGGGGCCAGCGAGGAAACAGTCGAAGCCGCCACCTGAGCCGAGGTCGACAACGACTTGGCCGTGCTTGAGGTTTGCAATGGCGGTTGGGTTGCCACATGAGAGGCCCATGTTTGCGCCTTCGGGGAGCGCTTGGAGTTCGTCGGTTGTGTAGCCGATTTCTTCGGCGAGTTGGTTTGCGGATTTAGTGGATGAACCGCAGCAGCCGTTGAAGGATGTGTCTTCTTCTGTGCTACAGCATGAGACTGTTGATATTGATTCGAGTGATCCTGTTTCGGCGACTTTTTTGTAGCCGTCGCGGACGACGTTACGAATGGCTTCTTGTGATTGAGTTTTGTCAGTCATGATGAGACTCCTCGAGAACTATTCAGTTGCATGAATAGATGTTGTTATCCGTTTGCTTACTGATCAATGTGTGTGATTGCGTATTGAGGATAAAATGGTTGTTATGTTGTTTGATTTTTTAATGATTCAGGTAGTGTTTTGACAAATTCTTCGATTTGGTCGCGTACTCGACGGTAGTGATCGAGTGCTTTGTCGGGATCGGTTTCGTTGGCTGCGAGGGCAGGTGGGTCTTCGAATCCGACGTGGACGACAGCTGTTTTAGCTGGGAAAAATGGGCATGTTTCGTGCGCGTTTGAGCAGACAGTGATGACGAAGTCAAAGTCTTTTGTGGGGAGGTCTTCGACGGTGTTTGAGGTTTGTGAGGTGATGTCGATGGATTTTTCGGCCATGACTTTGATTGCGTTGGGGTTGAGTCCTTGTGCGACGATACCGGCTGAGTATGCATCGATGATGTCGGATTTGAGATGACGTGTGAGTCCTTCAGCCATCTGCGAGCGACAGGAATTGCCGGTGCAGAGGAAGAGTACTTTTAGTTTTGATTCTGTTTCTTGTAGCATGCGCTTAGGTCTTCCAGGTCCATGTCCATCACGCAACAACGTTTTTGGAGGTCGCTTTTGATGGTGGGTTTATCTTGAAGGTTGGACAGGGTCCAATCGAGAATTTGTTTGATGTGTGGCTGTGGTTGTGTATGGATACGATAGTATTGCCACTTGCCTTGCTTGCGTTTTTCGATGAGGCCAGCGTCGAAGAGGAGGTTCATGTGCTTTGAGATTGTCGAGGGAGCTAATTTGAGGATTTCGATGATCTGGCAGAGGCAGAGTTCTCCTTCGGTGAGGGACATGAGTGCCCGCACACGTGTTTCGTCGCTGAGCGACTTGGTTATTTTGATGAAATCATTCATGGTTGTGTTCTCTCAATAATACCTCCACACTTCGTGGATTGACGAATTGTAGGATTAATATCAATTCGTTTCAAGGAGAAGTGAAAGAAAAAAATTGGGGTGAAAGAAAGTCGCAAATAGAGGTAAGATTGTGTTTTAATTCTTGCGATGGATGAATGTGAGCGATATATTGTGTAAGTATACACTGACACTAGGAAAGGTTAGAAAAAGCGAATGGGAAGGCCAAGTTTAAAAGAAGAGAAGCGGAAAGAGTTCATGCCGATTGTTGCGAGAACGTTTGTGGAGCTGGGGTACAGGCGAAGTACGACGGCGGAGATCGCGAGACGGTGTGGTGTTCAAGAGAATGTTTTGTACAGGGTTTGGCCGAATAAGAAGGCGATGTTTCTGGCGGCGATTGATTTTAACTATGAGGTGACGTCGGCGACGTGGCAAGCATTGTTGGAGAAGGCGGATGATAAGACGAGTCCGGCTGAGGTGATTTTGGCGCATGAGGCTGGGCATCATGGTGACTGGGGTTTGCACAGGTTGGCGTTTGCTGGTTTGAATGAGGTTGATGATGCAGAGATATTGGAATCGCTGCAGAATCTGTATGGGCGGTTCGTGAAGTTTATTATTGATGTGGTGAAAGAACATCGTGAGAGGATGGGGATGAAAGAAGGGGAGGGGTTGGATGTTGAGACGGTGGCTTGGTCATTTGTTGGTTTGGCAACGGCGGCGGATATTGGACGTGATCTGAAGCTGCTTGGTTCGAAGAAGCGTTCGAAGTTGATGGGTGGTGTGGGTGATGTTGTGCTAAATGGTAAGGTTTGAGTTTTACGTGAGTATGTGACATCGAGAAATTCTGGGCAACCTAATTGAGCTTTTGGGCTAAAAGAAGGGTAAGGCAATATGGGTGTTGTGTTCTTCGTATTGATGATCATTTTGGCGATTGTGATCGCGGCGATTTACACGTTTTCTCAGGTTATTTCGCTGGGTATACGTTGTAAAAAATTAGAAGAAGAAGCGAGTCGGTTGCGTATGAAGTTAGATACGCAAGATCGTTCGATGCGTCAGATGGTGGGGTGGATGCGTGCGCATGATCAGAAGCATACAGAAGAGAAGGTGTTGCAGCGGCCGGCTGTTGTTGAAGCGGAGCGGGTGGTTGAAGACGTTGATGTTGTGGAGGAAGTGGCTGAAGAGGTTATGGCTACAGATGGGGGTGTTGAGTCTGTCGTTGAAGAGGTTGTTGAAGAAAAGAAAGATACAAGGTCGATTGGGGATATGCTGCACAGGGCTGCTGAGAAGAAGCGAGGGGAGGAAGAAGGCGAAAAGGTTGAAGCGGCTGAGGAGCAGGTGAGTGGTGAGGTCGAAGAGGGTAAGGAAGAAGAGGTCGTTGAGCAGATTGAGGCGGAGAGTGAAGTTGAATATGCGCAGGTACTTGCGAAGGAGGCGGAGGAAGAGACATATGCGATTAAGCCTGCGGAAGAAGTAGAAGAAGTGGAAGCGGTTGATGAGGAAGTGGTGAGTGAGGTTGAAGAGAAGGATGAGGTTGAAGAAGAAGATGCTAGGGAAGAGATTGAGCGGATTGCAGCGTTTGGGCGGTCGGAACCGGCTGCAGAGCAGAAGCAAGAGCGGAGTGATGAGTGCCGGAAGCCGAGTTGGCAAGAAGGCGCGGAGCAACGGGGTCGGAGGAGTTCATCTAAAAATTGGGCGATGTCGCAGCCGGTTGATATGGATGCGGTGAAAGAGAAGGCTAAACGCGGGTTAGAGGATCTGAAAGTTAATTTTGAAGAGCGTTTTGGTGCGCACTTGTATTATTGGATTGGCGCGATTGCGGTGATGTTGGCTGCGGGGCTTGGGGCTAAATATGCGATTGATCAAGGGTATTTTTATAAGGAGTTGCGTGTTGCGTGTGGAGCGGCGCTTGGTTTGGGATTGACGGTGGTTGGGTATTTCATGGCGAACAAGAGCAGACGCATGGCGAATGCGTGTTGTGGTTCAGGTGTGTCGGTGCTTTATACGACGCTGTATATCACGCAACATAGTTATGGGTTTATTGACCAGTGGACGTGCTTTGCGGGGATGGCGGTGGTGACGGTGTTGGCGGTGTTGTTGTCGTTGAGGTTGGGGATTGCGACAGCGATGTTGGGATTGCTGGGCGGGTTTGCGACGCCGATGCTTGTGAGTGGTGGTGATCAGTCGCAGGAGATTTTGTTTGGATACCTGCTGCTACTGGAGATTGGGTTGGTGATTGTGGCAAGGCGACGAGGGTGGTTTGGGATTTCATTCCTGACGTTTGCGTGCTCGATGATATGGGCTGTGTTTGGAATCTTTGTGAAGGATTTGGCGGATGGCGGGAAGGTGATGGGTGGGTTCCTGATCCTGTCGTATGTGGTGTATCTGGTGAATGCACTTGGGTTGCATCAGAAGGCAACGGGCGGGAAGCTGGTGAGGTTGTCGATTGGTGCGGGGATTGCGAGTCTGGTGCTGATGGGTGTGTTGGCGAGTGTGGTTGAATTTACGATGGTGGTCATGGGGATGATGTTGCTGCTTGGCGCGGGAATGATGGTGGTGGCAAGGTTGGATGATCGGCAGCGAATGCTAGGGTTGGCGGGGATGATGTTGAATTTGATGATGGTTGGTGCGTGGATGATGAGCGATCAGCCACATTTGGATGAGTTGATGCACTGGCAGTATCTACTGATTGTAAGTGGTGTTGGTGTAATTTTCTGGTTGGGTGGTTATGTCTGCAGTTTGGGACGAAAGCGAACGATTTACTGGTCGATACTGAGTAGTGTGATGCTAGTTTTGCTGACGTTATTGTTTGATGTGTTCGGCAGGCAGGCGATTGATATTCATAGATGGATCATTGTGGTAGGGATGAGTGTGGTTGGGTGCGCTGGCGTCTATTGGATGGTTAGACGGTATGGTAAATATCGGAGGTTTGATCTGGCTGCGGGTATTCAGGCGACTGGTATTGCGGCTGCGCTGATGATTAGTTCGTGGATGGATGCGGCTTTGCCTTGGTATGCAGTGTGGTGTGGAGGTGTGATGCTGGCGGCGGTGCTTGCGAGTGAGAAGTTTGGCAGAAGTGTGCTGCGGTATACGATTCGGGCGCTGAATGGTGCGGTATTGCTGGGCGTACTTGTGGGGGTTGCTGTTGCGAATCAGGAATTGGTTGCAGGGACGGTTGTGTTTAATGCGCTGCTTGGTTTCTGGGGCGGACTGGTGTTGCTGTACGGCTTGTCTGCTTGGCGACTGATGAAGATTGGCGAGGGCAGGATGAGCGGCGAGAAGCAGCTTGTAGGCTTAGTGCTGTTGCCTTTGGGGCTTGTGATGCTGGTGCATCATGGGTTTACGGGGATGGCATGGCGGGGCTTAACTGAGGCTGACTTGGGCGAATATGCTGTGATTAGTGTGGTGATTGGGCTGGCGGGGATGCTGGTGACGGTTGGCTGGCAGAAGTGGGCGAGAGTGTATCAGTTTGTGGGACAGGGCGGGATTGTTTATGCGTTTATGAGTGGCGTACTGGCGGTACTGTGCAGTTTGGTTTTGCTCAATCCGCTGCTTAGTGAACGTGGTGTCATGGGTAGTGGTGTACTTAGTTGGGTGAAGTACATTTGTATTTTTGGCGGCCCACTGCTGGTGATGGCGGGTAATGGTTATCTGATTGAACATAAACGCCTCAAAGAATTGCGACGCGCGTTTATCTGTATGATTTTTGCGCTGCTTGGCGGGCTTGCGATTGTGCTGGTGCGTCAAGGGTTTGTTAATGGTGATATTCGTTTGAGTAGTTTGCGGCCTGGCTTGATTGAGTATGCGACGCATGCGATTGTTCTGATGTGTCTTGGTTGGGTTGTTGTGCGTGGTGAAGGATTTTTTGGAAGCGTGCGCGAGTATGTGAAACGTGGTGGTGTGGTATTTGTAGGTTTGGGTTTGGGATGCAGTGTTGTGTTCTGTTATTTGGCGGAGAATCCGTTGTGGACGATGATGAATGTCGGACCTTGGGTGCTGCTGAATTGGCTTGTTTATGTTTATGTTGTGCCGATGCTGATCGTTTGGGGGATCGCAAGAGAGTTGGGACGGTTTGATGAGGCGTGGCTGATTTGGGTGAAGAAGGTACTAACGGTTGTAGGCATTGTGATGCTTGGTTGCTGCAGTGTTTTGTTTGTCAGGCAAGGCTTTGCCGGCGGGGATATGCGGCTTTGGATTACGAAACAAGACCTGTTTGAATTTGCGACTGATGGAATCGTTCTGATACTGCTTGGTATTGGTTTGCTGCAAATTACGCAGCGGTTCAGTAGTTTGCATGAGATCGTGAAACGAAGCGGATTTGTTTATAGCGCGTTGGGTTTGGGCGTAATCTTCCTGTTCTGTGTGGTGGGAACGAATCCGATTTGGAATGCTGTGATGATACGCGGCGTACCTGTGCTGAATATGTTGTTGTACGTTTATGTGCTGCCTGTGGCATTGACGGGTGTTGCGGTTTGGATGCTGAGCAGGTTTGAAGATGGATGGATTCAAAAAGGCAGAGATGTACTTGCGAAAGCGGCGATGTTGCTGTTTGGGATTAGTGTGCTGCTGCTGGTGAGACAAGGTTTTGCTGGTGGTGATATGCGTCTATCTAATGTGAGGTTAGACCTGCATGAGTATGCGACGGATGGGATTATGATGATGGTGGTGGGATTGGTGATGCTTCATGTGTGGAAGTGGTTTGGTGGGTTTAGTGAGCTGATTAAACGTGGTGGTGTGGTGTTTGGTGTGCTGGGGCTTTTGATGGTGTTTGTATTCTGCGTGATTGGAAAGAATCCAGTTTGGCATACAACGGGTGTGTATGGAGTGACGGTATTTAATTCGTTGCTATATGTGTTTATTTTGCCAGTGATACTGACGGGGGTTCAGGTTTGGAGCTTGTCGAAATTTGATGATTGGTGGATTGTGATTGTCAGGAGGGTGCTGACGTATGCGGGGATGGTGTTATTTGGTGTGAGCGGATTGTTGTTGGTGAGACAAGGGTTTGCTGGGGAGAGGATGCATGTGGGGCGTGAGCCTGTGTCGTGGCTTGAATATGCGACGGACGGCATTGTGTTGATGATTGTGGGGATGCTGATGGTGCAGTTGCGTGAACTGTTTAAGGATATGAAGGAGATTGCGCGATTGGGTGGTGTTGTGTTTGGTTTGGTGGGATTTGGGATTGTGGCGTTGCTGTGCGGTGTGGTGAAGAATCCGCTGTGGGTGGATGTGAATGTTGGGAGCCTGCCGATGGTGAATTGGTTGGTTTATGTATATCTGCTGCCGGTGTTGATGTTGGGGGGATTGGTTTGGTTGATGAAAGATTTTAAAGATAAATGGATGGGTGTGCTGAATACAGTAATAGGAGTAATTAGTCTTGTGATAATGTTTGGCTGGCTGACGATGGAGATCAGGCAGGCGTTTGTGGGGAACGTGATTGATATGGGAGTGGTTCATGTTGACCAAATGGAGAATTATGCACACTCGACGATGTGGGTTATGTATGCAGTGACGTTATTAGTAGGCGGTATTGTGCTGAAGACGGCGATGTTGCGATATGCGTCTTTGGTGATGATGCTGTTGAGTATTGGGAAGGTGTTTATTTTTGATTTAGGGCATTTAGAAGGGTTTTTACGAGCAGGAAGCTTGCTGATGCTCGGGTTGACGTTGATGGCTTTGGGGCTTGTTTATCAGAAGATTGTGTTTGCAAGGCCTGCGGAAGAGAAAAAAGAAGAAGAATTTGTTTGATGTGATGGAAGAAGATGAGTGGGTGTGGTGTTAGGTGAATGTACTAAAGCTTGCACGCAAGCGTGTGATGTCGCTAGGATTAGATAAGCCTGAGGAGATACAGGCAGTGGTGAAAAGCAAGAGAGCGTGACTAATGTTGCGCTTGAGGTGCATAAACAAACGGGAAGAAACGCATTGAAATCGCATCATTTAACACATTTAAAAGAGCTGGAATCCGAGAGTATCCAGATTATCCGAGAGGTCGCGGCTGAGTTTGATAAGCCTGTGATGTTGTACTCGATTGGTAAAGACTCGGCGGTGATGGCTCACTTGGCAAGGAAGGCTTTTTATCCAGGGAAGCCTCCGTTTCCACTGATGCACGTTGATACGACGTGGAAGTTCAGGGAGATGATTGAGTTCAGGGATCGGTATATTAAAGATGAACTGGGTTGGGATTTGTTGGTGTATACGAATCCTGAAGGTTTGGCAGCGGGTATCAATCCGTTCGATCATGGTAGCGCGAAGCATACTGATGTGATGAAGACGCAGGCTTTGAAGCAGGCGTTGGATATGTATGGTTTTGATGCTGCGTTTGGTGGTGCGAGACGTGATGAAGAGAAGAGTCGCGCGAAGGAGAGGGTGTACTCGTTCAGAGATAAGAATCATCGTTGGGACCCGAAGAATCAGCGGCCTGAGTTGTGGAGCTTGTATAACAGCGAACACAATAAGGGTGAGTCGATTCGTGTGTTTCCGCTGAGTAACTGGACAGAGTTGGATGTGTGGCAGTATATCCATCTGGAAGATATACCGATTGTGCCGTTGTATAGAGCGGCGAAGCGTCCGGTGGTAGAGCGTGATGGTGTGCTGATCATGGTGGATGATGAGCGTATGCGTTTGGAAGATGGGGAAGTGCCGATGGAGAAGATGGTACGATTCAGAACGCTTGGTTGCTATCCGTTGACTGGCGCTGTTGAGAGTGAAGCGACGACGCTGCCGGAGATTATTCAGGAGATGCTGGTGGCGAAGAATTCGGAACGTGAAGGTCGTGTGATCGACTACGATTCTGATGGGTCAATGGAAGACAAGAAACGCGAGGGCTACTTCTAAATCAGATATCTAATCGATAGTTTAGTTGTAGTTTTATATTTTAAACGATTCACGAGAAAAAGAATAAAAACATGAGTCACCAATCAGAACTCATTGAAACAGATATTGACGCGTATTTGGCGCAGCATGAACAGAAAGAACTGTTACGCTTGCTGACGTGTGGTAGTGTTGATGATGGTAAATCTACTTTGATCGGCAGGTTGCTGTTCGACTCGAAGATGATTTATGAAGATCAATTGCAAGCGGTGCAGAATGCGTCGATTAAACATGGTACGACTGGGACTGATTTTGATCCTGCGCTGCTTACCGATGGTTTGAAAGCTGAGCGTGAGCAGGGGATTACAATTGATGTTGCGTATCGATATTTTTCGACAGCCAAGCGTAAGTTTATTATTGCGGATACGCCGGGGCATGAACAGTACACAAGAAATATGGCAACGGGTGCATCGACATGTGACCTTGCGATCATTTTGATTGATGCTCGTCATGGTGTGGTTACGCAGACGAAAAGACATAGTTTTATTGCGTCGTTGCTTGGGATTAAGCACGTGGTCGTGGCTGTGAACAAGATGGATTTGGTTGAGTACAGTGAAGATGTATTCGATGAAATATGCCGCGATTATAGGGATTTTGCTGCGAAATTGGATTTGCCTGACGTTCAGTTTGTGCCGATGAGTGCGCTGCTGGGCGATAATGTTGTGAATCTGAGTGAAAATATGCCTTGGTATCAGGGTGCATCGATGATGTACATTCTTGAGCATGTGCATATTGCTTCTGACCGCAACTTGATTGATATGCGTTTCCCAGTTCAGTATGTGAATAGGCCGAATTTGGATTTCCGTGGATTCAGCGGAACACTTTCATCAGGGATCATTCGTCCGGGTGATAAGGTGATGGCTTTGCCTTCAAGGAAGAAAAGCAAGGTTAAACAGATTGTGACGTTTGAAGGTGATCTTGAAGAAGCGTTCGCACCGCAGGCGGTAACGGTGACGCTTGAGGATGAGATCGATGTGAGTCGTGGAGATATGCTGGTGCATACGAAGAATGTGCCGCATTTGGATACGACTTGTGAGGCGATGGTTGTTTGGATGACTGAGCAGCCGCTTGCACCTGGTAGACAGTATCTGGTGAAGCATACAACGAAAAAGACGACGGGTATTGTGAGCGAGGTTCGTTATCGAATCAATGTGAACACGATACATCGCGAAGATACTGATCAGCTTGAGCTGAATGAGATTGGTCGTTGTGTGTTTGAGTTTTCGCAGCCAATTGCATTTGATCCATATAAATCAAATAGAGAGACAGGTTCGTTCATTATCATTGACAGGTTGACTAATACTACAGTTGGCGCAGCGATGATTATTGACCGCAATCCTGAGGAAATTAGAGGTAAGCATGCAGCGAAGAGGAATCTTGATGTTGGCATGCATGAGAGCCTTGTGAGTACAGAGGAGCGTTCTGTACAGTTAGGGCAGAAGCCAGCGACGATTTGGTTAACAGGTTTGACTGGATCTGGGAAGACCGCGATTGCATATGCGCTTGAACGAAGATTGTTTGATGAAGGTAAGAGTTCGTTTGTATTGGATGCACGTAATGCACGACTTGGTTTGAATGTTGACTTGGATTACTCTGCTGAGGACCGGTCTGAAAACCTGAGACGTGCGGCTGAGGTTGCGAAGCTGTTTAACGAAGCTGGTTCGATTTTGATTTGTGCGTTCTTGTCGCCTTCGGAAGAAGACCGCAATTCTGTTCGCGAGATTGTTGGGGATAGCTTCTATGAAGTTTATTTGTCAGCACCAACTGATGTTTGTGAGCAGAGACGTGAGCAGATTGAAGAGGCTACGGATCATCCTGAAGCAGGTAAGGCGCAGCAGCCGTTCTTTAACTTGAATTCAGAATATGAAGTGCCAAAGGATGCTGAAATCGAATTAGCAAGTCATGATCTAACGATCAGTGAATGCGTTGATCAGATTATCGATCGATTACAGGAAGATGGCATTCTGTAATTCATGTTAGCCTATAAAAATAGTAAAAAAGCAGATCATTACGATCTGCTTTTTTTATTACATGTATAGGTTATTGTTAGCCGACGGCAATGTTGGGTTGTTTGAGAAGGATGAAAACGATGGCTGCGAGCACGGCGCCGGTGATGGGGCCGAAAACGGGTATCCATGAGTATGACCAGTCGCTGCCACCTTTGTTTTTTATGGGTACGAGTGCGTGGACGATGCGTGGGCCGAGGTCACGTGCGGGGTTGATTGCGTAACCGGTGGTGCCGCCGAGTGAGAGGCCGATCGCGAAAACGAGGAGTGCGACAGGAAGCGCTGAGAGTGAACCGATTTCGTTGCCTTCGATTGGGGCGGCGAGATAGAAGACGCCAAAGACGAGTGTAAATGTGCCAATGACTTCGGAGATGAAGTTATTGGGGAAGCTTCGGATAGCCGGTGCGGTACAGAAAGTTGCAAGGTGTAAACCTTGGTCTTCAGTGCGATTGTAGTGTTGGTTGTACATTACCCATACAAGGAAAGCGCCGAAGGCAGCGCCGCACATTTGGCCAGCGACGTAAACAGGTACACTTACCCATGAGAATAAACCAGCGGAAGCGAGCCCGATTGTGACGGCGGGGTTGATGTGAGCGCCACTATATCCGCCGACTGCGAAGACGCCGACGAAGACGCCCATGGCCCAGCCGAAAGTAATGACGATCCAGCCTGAGCTGTTACCTTTGGTGTCTTTGAGGACGACGTTGGCGACAACGCCATCACCGAGGAGGATGAGTAGGGCGGTGCCGATGAATTCGGCTGTAAATTCCGTGATATATTCAGCAATATATTCAGTGATAAATTCTGTTGGCATCATTCACCTCATAGAAATTAGAACTGGATCGAGTCTCTTCGAGTCAGTTCTTTGGTAAGTAATTTGTAGCGAGTTTGATGTAGTTGTTAATTTGTTGTTCAGCCCATGCTTCGTCTTTGTTGAGTGTTTGCCGCATGTAGTTTGCAACGTGTGGAGCCATGTCGATACTTGCGCGTGCGTCTAGGAGAAGAGCACGTGTACGTCTGGAGAGGAAGTCTTCGATGGTGCGTGTCATTTCTTCCTGAACTGCCCAGACTAGTTGACTGTGGCTAATGGGTAGTCGTTCGTCGATGTAGTTTGCTGATTCGGGATCTTCGTTTTCGATAGATTTGATGTAGGACGCATCGCTGCCGTACATTGCAAGTGATGAACGTTCGATGAGTTCCTGACTGTAGCCGTGGATTGGGAGATTGTGTGTATTGCAATCTTTGTGTTCTAGATCGGCGATCATGATGGTTTGATCGATGGTATCTTGCGCCATCTTTCGATAGGTTGTCCATTTACCGCCGGTGACGGTGACAAGGCCTGAGCGTGAGATGTTGATGGTGTGGTCACGCGAGATTGCTGCGGTGTTTTTGTCATCGCCAGCATGAGTTACGAGAGGACGTATACCTGCAAAAACGCTGAGAATGTCTGTTTCTTTAGGGTCTTTTGTGAGGTACTGCGAAGATGTTTTTATGAGGAAGTCGATTTCTTCCTCAAGTGCGATTGGTTCAATGGGGATGTCATCGAGTGGTGTGTCAGTGGTGCCGACGAGGACTTTGTCGTGCCAAGGGATGAGGAAAATAACGCGTCCATCACTTGTTTTTGGAACCATGATTGCGGTGTCGCCGGGTAAGAATTCTTTGTCGAGAACGATATGAATACCTTGGCTGGCTTTGATCATGGGCGAGGCTGATGAGTCATCATTGAGTCGGAGTTGATCTGCGAATGGGCCGGTTGCGTTAATGACAGCTTTTGCTTTAAGCTCGTATGTTTTGCCTGTTTCTTTGTCTTCAGCTGTTATGCCTTTGACAAGTTCGCCCTCTTTAATGAGCGATTTCGCTTCCATGTAATTAATGATGACTGCACCGTGTTCGATAGCTGTTTGTGCAAGGTTGATTGCTAGGCGAGAGTCGTCGAATTGACCGTCGTAGTAAATGGTGCCGCCACGTAAACCGTCTTGTTCGAGAGTAGGGATGCGCTCGAGTGTGTGATCTTTTGAGAGATGTTTTGATTTACCGATTCCGAGTTTACCTGCCATGAGATCGTATATTTTCATACCGATGCCATAGAAGGGTGCTTCCCACCAATCGTAATTTGGAACAACAAAGGGAAGTGGATGAACGAGATGTGGTGCGTTTTGGCAGAGAAGACCGCGCTCTTTTAGTGCTTCAAGAACGAGTGTCAGATTACCTTGCTGTAAGTATCGGACGCCACCATGAACGAGTTTTGTACTACGGCTGGAAGTTCCGTATGCGAAGTCTTGTCTTTCAATGAGTAGAGGTTTGTAACCTCGCGCAGCAGCATCGACGGCACACCCTAAGCCAGTTGCTCCGCCGCCAACAATGATAATGTCCCAAGTGTGATCCCCTTGAGCAGCAAACTGCTCGAGCATTGTGTCGCGATTCATACAGATCTCCGTGTAATGACCAACCATCGCACATTACATGGACCCACCCCGAAAGAATCTATGACTTAAACCTCGTTTGCCCAACCTTTGGACCTGTTTAGTGCACTGGTCCAAGATTGGCGTAGTTTGTCTGAGTCAGCGGGTGTGATTTTTGGTTCAAATCTTTGATCAACAGACCATTGTTTTTGAATTTCAGCGACATCAGACCAGAAGCCAGTTGCAAGGCCTGCGAGGTAAGCAGCACCGAGAGCCGTGGTTTCTTGAACGGTCGGTCTGACGACAGGTATGCCGAGGATATCGGTTTGAGTTTGCATGAGCAGGTTATTGACAGTTGCGCCGCCATCGACACGCATTTCGGTGATGTTGATGTCTGAGTCTGATTTCATAGCCATCATGAGGTCGTCGACCTGGAATGCGATGCTATCGAGTGCGGCACGACAGATGTGAGCGGCAGAGGTGCCACGTGTGATGCCGATGATGAGACCACGTGCATATGGGTCCCAATGTGGTGCTCCAAGGCCAGCAAAGGCTGGGACAAGATATACGCCACCACAGTCGGGGACGGAGGCTGCTTTGGCTTCAATCTCTGAGGAACTGCTGATGATGCCTAGTTCATCACGAAGCCATTGGACGACGGCGCCGCCGATAAAGACGCTGCCTTCGAGTGCGTATGTTGTTTTGCCGTTGATTTTCCATGCAACAGTTGTGAGTAGTTCGTTGCTAGATTTGATTGCCCGATCACCTGTGTTGATGAGCATGAAACAGCCTGTGCCATAGGTCGATTTGATCATGCCGGGCTCGATACACATTTGGCCAAAGAGAGCGGCTTGCTGATCACCAGCTATACCAGCGATGGGGATTGGTGTGCCGAGATTGTTGCCGGAGGTGTTGCCGTAGACTTCAGACGATTCTCTGATTTCGGGTAGCATTGAGTCGGGGATGCCAAGGATGTCGAGAAGTTCTTTGTCCCATTCACCTGTGTGGATGTTGTAGAGCAGGGTGCGCGATGCGTTTGTTGGGTCGGTGATGTGTAGATCGTAGCCTGTGAGGTTGTAGATGAGCCACGAGTCGACTGTGCCAAAGGCAAGCTCTCCAGCTTCAGCCATTTTCCGTGCGCCTTTGACGTTATCGAGTATCCACTTGATTTTTGTGCCTGAAAAATAGGGGTCGAGACGCAAACCTGTTTTATCGATAAATGCTTGCTCGTGCCCTTCGTCGATTAGCTTTTGGCAAATGTCAGCGGTGCGGCGATCTTGCCAAACGATTGCGTGGCAGATCGGTCGGCAGGTTTTTCTGTTCCATACAACGGTCGTTTCACGCTGATTGGTGATTCCGATGCCAGCGATGTCCTGAGTGGTGAGTTGGGCTCTGGCGATGGCTTCTGAGGCTACACTGACCTGTGAGGACCAGATTTCGTCAGCGTCGTGCTCGACCCAGCCAGCTTTGGGGTAGTGTTGAGTGAATTCTTTCTGGGCGACGGAGTGTATTTGGCCGTTGTGGTCGAAGAGGATTGCACGTGAACTGGTAGTTCCCTGGTCAAGAGCGAGTATGTAGTTCATAGAAATTCTCTCTATATTTTGGGCAAGGACCGATTTGAGAGATCCTGCGATCAAGCGTGAATACTTAAAAGACAATCGGGTTGTCGTTGCGTGCGAGATCAATTTGTCAGTTGATAACAATCTTCAAGCTCTGTGCGCATCAAAGTCAAGCTTTAGAGGACAAGAATCTGCTTTTTTGGCGTTGATCTGTGTTGAAATCTAGGTATGAATACGGATCTGGGGCGGCTTGCCTTGCGTGTCGCATCGCAGTACTGTAAATTCAGTACGATGGAATCTGGAGTAGCTGTCAAATTATTCAAGATCATAGAGTCGCTAGGAGCGGCTGGTGAGCCCATTGGGCTAGCACCGCTGGCTGCACGTGTGGCTTTGACTAAGTCGACTGTTCACCGAATTTTGAGCGATTTAGTGGCTTTAGGGTACGTTGAGCGGGTTCGTCCGGGTGTTTATACGCTGACAAATAAGCTGCAGCGTGTTATCACTGGTAAGGACGATCAGAGGCTAATGAACTGTGCGGAGCCCCTGTTGTGGGAACTGCATGCCGAAACCGATGAAACGGTCAATCTTGGGGTTCTGAGCGAGGATCGCGTGATCTATTTGAAGGTCATTGAGTCAGCTCAGCCGTTGCGTCGTGTTGCGGAAGTTAATTCGACAGATCCGTTCTATAACACGGCACTTGGCCGAGCGATTGTGTCACAACTATCACCGGACGAGCGTGAGCCAATTATTCAGCGAGCGAATCTGGTGCCTCGTACAGACAAGACCGTTAATGATAAGAATCGTTTGCGTGAGATTCTTGATGCAGCTAGGCATGATGGTTTTGCCTTTGAGCAAGACGAGAGTGATTTGGGTGTGACATGTCTTGGTGTACCTGTGTTTGAGAATAGTCGCGTTGTTGCAGCGATCAGTGTGAGTGTTCCAACGGTACGCATGGACGAAAAACGTTTTGCGGTTATCGTCGATCAGCTTAAATCGGCCGCTACAAGGCTGTCGGATATGCTGAGTTTGAAAACAAGCAGCTAATTCTCATTGGTGTTTGTAATATGTAAGCGGTTGGTGTTTTCCTTAAAATAGCCACGCGATTACCTGCATGGCTTTCTTTTTACTTACATTTAAGTAATTAACACATTTAATCATTGCCGAGTGATTTGGCATAATAACTAATAGTTTAGTTGTTGATATCTTGCATGTGTTGTTACTAGTGTATAGAGCGTTGTTGCGACAAATAGTGAAGAGAGATATCTTGTACTGGCAATTGTTAGCATTTGTTGGGCGTTGTCGTATAAAACGAGTTATTGTATGCTGCAATACTTGGTTGTTATTTGACAGCAAATCGATGAATATTTTTCACGGAAGAGATGAGTAAGATGAATCAGCCAGCATGGGTGATCGGGCGAGTTCCAAACGGTTATTGGAGTACTAGATCCAACCGGGCTAAGTATATGAAATGGCTGGGAAAGAAGCTTAGAATTCGCAAGAATTCCCAGTGGTATAAGCTCTCTCGTAAGCATTTCCAAGATAATTATGGTGGCGGGTTGTTGGCTACAATTTATAAAGATTCACCTTTGGCAGCGTTACGCGATTACATGCCGCGTGAGAAGTGGATTCCATGGCTATTCAGTCGAACGCCGCAAGCATTTTGGCGTGATCCAAAGAACCGTCGTGCTTATATGAATTGGTTGGGTAAGCAGTTGGGGTTTACAAAACAAGATGATTGGTATGCGTTGACACAGCAACATTTCCGTGACAATGGCGGTAACGGTTTGCTTGCAAATTACTATCGAAATTCACCTGTGGATGCGGTGCGTGAGTTTAAGCCGAATCGTAAGTGGAATGAGTGGCAATTTCATG
Source organism: Planctomycetota bacterium (assembly GCA_016350165.1). Taxonomy (GTDB): domain Bacteria; phylum Planctomycetota; class Phycisphaerae; order Phycisphaerales; family Phycisphaeraceae; genus Poriferisphaera. Next base: position 4,647,708 of record CP066225.1, read on the forward strand.
CGACGCCGCAACGGTTTTGGAAAAACAAAAAAAATCGTACACGTTACATGGATTGGCTGAGTAAGGCATTGAAGATTCGCAAACCTGAGGATTGGTACCGTGTTACTCGTAAGGATTTTTATGATAACTACGGTGCTGTGTTCCTGAAGAGTTTTGCTGATAGTTCTCCGCAGGAAGCGTTGCGTGAGTACATGCCGAAGTTTAAGTGGAAGCCTTGGCTGTTTACACGTGTGCCAAATGGGTATTGGAAAACGCCGAAGAATCGAATTGCTTATGTTAAATGGCTTGGTGCAATGCTGGGTTATAAGAAGCCTGCGGACTGGTATCAGTTGACACGTGAAGATGTGAAAGCATCAGGCGGCGGCGCGTTATTGAGTATGTATTACAACAACTCAATTCTCGGCATGCTTAAGGCAGCGTATCCGAAGCATAAGTGGGATAAAGCTCGCTTTAATGCTTCGTCATCATCGAAATCCAAGAAGGTTTGGAATAAGCTGGTGCGAGGTCATCGTAAAGGCTAGAGTAGGTCATAGAGTTAGGTCTTTGTGCGGTATTCTTGCAATTGGGTAGTATGCTTAGGCGATCGAAAAAATGTTTTTTGATCGTTGTAGTTCCCATTGCTCGAGATTAGATACATATATAAAATTCGCGATTCTCCCAGTTATGTTGAGCAGTAAGGTAAGGGTGCTGCTGTGCTGCAATGGTACTCTGGTGCAATCCCAGAATGGAAGGTGTATCGTGAACGCGATGTTCCGAATCGAACCTAGTTGACGTTATTAACAATTTAGACGCTAGTCACAATGGAGGTGATTCATTGACACATCCGCCCGTAGGTTCCCACTGCATTCTTGAGTTGCGCGGTTGCGCCTCGGATCGATTGAATGATGAAGCTTTCATTCGTGAAGCCCTCACGCAAGCGTCTAAAGAGGGTATGTCCACACTTTTGAAGTTAGAGAGCCAGAAATTTGACCCGCAAGGGGTTACTGCATTCGCAATTTTGGCAGAATCTCATATTTCCATTCATACGTGGCCTGAACTGCAATATGCAGCAGTTGATGTGTTTACATGTGGCGAGACAGCTAAACCACGATTGGCTTGTGAGTACATGGCAAAAGCGTTTTCTGCAGCGAGCTACACTTTAAAAGAAGTTCCGCGTGGTATGTGTGTTTCGCCTTATAAACCATCTGAAGTGGTGTCGTCAGGTGAAGCTGGAGTATGTAGCAACTAATATTTCCTGCCTTAAGCTACGATACAACCAAGAAAATAAGTGAAAAGGATAAAGATATGCCCGGCTCGGAAGTCAGTGCAGATTTGTGGATTACCGAATACATCACCGAATTTGATCAGCGTCAGTTTGGGATTAGTGAGATTCTTTATGCTGCTAAAACCGAGTTTCAGAACGTGCATATTGTGCGGTCTGGGCCAGATCGGTTGGCATTGGTTCTCGACGGTAAGTGGCAGTCGGATACACTCGATGAGTTTATGTATCACGAGCCGTTGGTTCATGTTCCTTGTTTGAATCATGGGGCGCCAAAAAAGGTGTTAGTTTTAGGTGGTGGGGAAGGGGCTACGGTGCGTGAAGTGCTGAAATGGAATTCTGTCGAAAAAGTCGTCATGGTTGATATTGACCGTGAGGTGGTGGATGCCTGTATAAAGTACATGGCAGAGATGCATCAAGGCTGCTTTGATGATCCGAAAATGGAGTTGGTGATAGGCGATGCTTTGGGTTACTTGGATAAGTTTGAATCTGAGTGGGATATTATCATTTCAGACTTATCTGATCCTATCGAAGAAGGGCCTTCGTTTAAGCTCTTTACGAAGGAATATTTTGAGAAATGTAAGCGTGCGTTGAAGCCTGACGGTTACTTTGTGGTGCAGGCTGGGCCGGTATCGCCGGATGAAATTGGTGCGCATGCGCGTCTAAATAACACTGTAGCTGCTGTATTTGAGAATGCTGTTTCATATACAACACAAACATACTCTTACAGTACTCCTTGGAGTTTTGTTTTGGGGTCAGCGAAATCAATTCAGATGCAACCCGCTCCAGAGGAAGTCGATAAGCTGTTAGCAGCGACGACAAATGGGCAATTTAGGATGTTTGATGGGATTAGTTGTTTGGGGTTGATGTGTATTGGGAAGCATATTCGAGACGCGATCGAGGCGGAGGATACGGTATATACCTTGGCTGAGCCGCCGAAATTTTTCGGTTCTGGAGTAGTGTCACAATCCTGACTATCTAAGCAACCGGCTCTTTGTTTCAAAAAGAGCCGGTTTTTTTCTAAATCCTGTCAAAATAAACCTTTTCCACCTTCTCAGTAATGCGATTTAACTCTTGACCAAACTGTGATTTGGGGTTCTAATAGGGGCTGCTTTGTCTGTGTTATTCAGGCTGTGCATTTGCGCTGAGTAGGCATCATCTATCCCTTATCAATGCTATGTGTGGCTTACGCCATCCTGACAAAATCTTCCTGCCGGATGATCTTCAAGATGTTGCGAAGACAATTGGTTACGTCAAAGCAAAATCCACTGCTTTGGTGTTTTCAATGACCTGATTGAAAATTTATCAGGTAACAGGCAAGCAAACCGGAACATAAAGCGACCCGATGCGTCAGATGAATATAGTCCGGACTGTGACGTAGCGGTTATTGAAAACATTCTGTACGTTCAGCTACAGGAGATTGGCATGCCGAGTAAGAACGACTGCTGGGGTATTGAAGTAGGATCCCATGCAATAAAGGCGGTCCGTTTAGTGAAAGCCGGCGGTAATGTTCATTTAGAAGATTACGCCATACTACCTTTCAAACAGGTACTCACTACACCCGACCTTAACGTCGAAGAAGAGATTCAAGTTCAGCTTGATTCCTTCCTCTCAAAGCACGACGTTTCAAAGAGCTCTGTCATCGTTTCGGTGCCCGGCAATAAGGCGTTCGCTCGTTTCGCCAGTCTGCCGCCAGTCGAAAAGAAGAAGGTTCCTGAAATCGTTCGCTTTGAAGCCGTCCAGCAAATTCCATTCCCGATCGAAGAGGTCGAATGGGATTACCAGATCTTCCAACAGGAAGAATCGCCAGACATTAAAGTCGGCATCTTTGCGATAACCAAAGAACGCATTGCTCACTTCTTGAGTAACTTTAATGCAGTAAATATGAAAGTTGACGCAGTCACCCTTTCTCCTTTGGCTGTGTTTAATGCATTCCACCATGAAGATCCTGAAGCAGACAACGGTGCGATTTACATCGACATCGGTACAGAATCAACCGACGTAATCATCGTCGAAGGTGGTTCTGTTTGGACGCGTACACTTCAGATTGGTGGCAACAACTTCACGAACGCTTTGGTTGAAAGCTTCAAGCTTTCATTCCCTAAAGCTGAGAAGTTAAAGAAGGAAGCACGCACTTCCAAATATGCTCGCCAAATTTTCCAAGCGATGCGTCCAGTATTTGCTGATCTTGTTCAGGAAGTGCAACGTTCACTTGGTTACTACAAATCAATCAATCGTGATTCAGAGCTGAACAAGATTGTTGGGCTCGGTTCGACATTCAAACTGCCAGGCTTGCAGAAGTTCCTCAAGCAGCAGTTGCAAATGGATGTGTCACGTCCTGATGGTTACAAGCAAATCGACATTAATGGTCGTCTTGAATCAGATGTTGCTGAAAATGCAGTGAATCTTGCAACAGCTTATGGCCTCGCATTGCAAGGTCTCGAGCTTGATGCAGTTAATGCCAATATTCTTCCAGATATGATTCTGCGTGAACGTATGTGGAAGGTTAAGCAACCTTGGTTCGCAGCAGCAGCAGCAGCATTGGTTGCAACGACAGCAGCAGCAGCGGCAGTTTACATGGGCGATAATTCTGCAACAGAAAAATCATTCAAGAGCCCTGCAGCTAGAACTATTTCGCAAGTCGTTTCCTTGGCTAAACAAGAAAGCAATAAATACAGCGATGTTTCGACAGAAGACCCACGTGTCAAGATCGAAAACTTGTATCGTATGCTTGATTATCGTGATCTTTGGCCAGCAATTCTTGCTGATATCAGTGAAGCAACCAACTCACTTGTTGATGGTGCTGATCGTGATACGCAAATGGCTGCATTCGAAGCTGACTATAAGAAGATCGAAGATCTTGCAGAAGATAACAAACTTGCTCGAGCACAACGCAAGCGTATCTATATCGACTCTATCAAAACCGAGTACATCCCAACTATTGAAGAAGAGGATGAAGAAGGTTCTGGTGGCATGAACTTCGATATGATGGGCGGCGGCATGATGGGTGGCATGGGAGAAATGGGGATGATGGGCGGAATGGGTGGCATGGGCGGTGGTGTCAGCCTTGAAGCCGAGCAAATCACAGGTCGATTCGATGAAGACGAATTCTGGAAAGAAGTTGCTGTCGAAGAAGAAGAGCTTGATGATAGCGAAGCAGATTCAACTTTGATGGATGAAGATTCATTCGGTGATGAAGAAGTTGAAGAAGTTGCACCAAAAATGCAAGGTCCAAGAATCGTTGTCACGATCGAAGGCACGACTCCATACGGCGAACCTTATGCTTTCCTCGGCCAAAACTTCTTGAATTGGTTTAGAGAAAACGGTGACCGTAAAAATCGTCCATACACCATTGAAGTTCCAAGTGAAACCACCGAGGCAATGAAAGTTGTCCGAATTGGTGATACCACAATGGGCACAACCATGGGACGTTCATCAGGTCGATCAACCACATCAGCCGCAACTCGCCCCGGTGCGAGTAGGGATATGATGGGTATGGGCGACGATATGATGGGCATGGGAATGATGGGCGGCATGGGTGAAATGGGTGGTGATATGGGAATGGGCATGGGGCGCTCATTCGGCGGCAACAATAATGCTGCTTCACTACTCCCAACACGTCCGTTGCTTGATGAAGATTTCCTTGATGACCATAAGTTCACCATCAAGTTGTATTTCAATTTACGTAAGCCAGCAGATGCTCGTGTTACGCAAGCTGAAGCCAAGTCAGATAACGTTGCCGCACCAGCAGAAGAAGTCGATGAAGCGACTGATGTTGCTGAAGAACAGGCAAACAACGATAACAACATGGAAGAGGTGCAGGCATGAAGTCACTTCTGAACTGGGCTAAATCAAATCCGATCAGTGTCGCGTCAATATTGTTCGCGATCGCTGCTTTAGTTGCCTTCTGGTTCGTACCTGTTCAAGGTGGAGCAGCTGTTCGTGAGAAAGCTGATGCTTGGAATGGCAAAATGAAGGAAGTAAAACGCTACATTAACAATAGCGTTGAAATCCCTTCAGAAGTAAAAGGTGAATCAAAAATGATCTCGCCGATTACGATCAACGAGAAGGTCATTACTGAGATTCGTGGTATCTATAACAATATTAACGATAGCTATGATTCACTACTCAGTGAAACATTAGATCGAAATATGATGGATCACCAATTGATTCTTCCTGCAGTTTTCGATCCAAAGAATAAGAACAATGTTGATTTGCCTTTTAAGTTTAAAAAGCAATATCGCGAAGCATTTGTTGATTTGCTGCAACCTTATGACCCAGCCATTGGCGGCGGTCCAACTTTGAACGCAGGCTTGCCTCCATTCCCTGAAGAGCAGGCACAAGTCATCAAGGAAGCACAAGACAACTACATTAGCTCAATCGAAGTTTCACGTGGTACCGCGAGTGGTTCACCTGTGTTGACTGAAGACGACAATGAAGAAATCATCAAAGCTCAGCGCATGAGTTTGATCGAATTACTCCAGAATCAGGCTAATAGTGTTAACGTCTACGCGGATGCTGAGTTCAACAGTCCTATGTTCCCTTTTCACATTGGTGCTTGGGCTGTGGACGTTAGTGGTATTCCTCCGAAGCCACATGAACTTTATGAAGGACAGTTGGAACTTTGGATTCAACAAGATATTGTTTCGGCAATTGCTTTAGCTAACGACATCTATAAAACCGATGAGAATGGACTCTTTGTCCGTAACTCAGATGGTGCTCTTATTTCAAATGTAAACAGCAGTGTTCTTACATCACCAATCAAGAATCTTAAGCAGATTGAGATTGTTTCTGGTTATGTAGGTATTCAGTCACGTGGTGGCTTCGATGGTAAGTATCGTGAATCAAAAGGTAATTCAGGTGGTATGACTGGTGGCAGGAAAGCCATCATCGCATACTCTCCACCTGCTGAAATGATCGATGATATAAATGCTAAAGTAGGTGAGAATTTCTACTTGAGTCCAACCGGTCGTGGCAGTAACCCAATTTACGATGTGCGTCACGTACGCCTCGTCGCTGATGTTGATTACGAGCAACTTCCAAAGATATTCGAAGCACTCAATAAGGTTAATTTCATGACCGTAGTTGATTGCAGAATTTCTCAAGTTGATGAGTACGAGCTTCTTTCGCAAGGCTATATGTACGGTAAAGCAGACTGCGTAACAGTCGATTTGATGATCGAATCAATCTGGTTGCGTCAGGATCTGCAAAAGTATATGCCTGATATGACTTTGGAATACCTTGGCTTGAAAGAACCATCTAACCCAGATGCCGCAGGCATGATGAATATGATGGGTGGAGATATGTTCTTCTAAGCAATTGATACTTGTTTTTGTGAAGCTTTAAGTATTCAAGTGATTATGACCTTCATTTAATGAAGAGAGCAGCAAAATGATGAAACCAAAAGATGCAGGCTTCTTTTCGCTACATATTGAGAAGATCATTCTTCTTATTGCCCTGCTAATTTGCGCCCTGCTGGCGATGATGTACGTTGTATCATCACCAAATAAAATCAAAATGAACAACAAACTCGTTGATGCAGGTAAAGCTGCAAAAATGGTTGAAGCTGAATCTCAGAGATTGCGTAGTGGTCTCAATGCTGAACCTGAGATTCCAGAAGTTCATACCCCTGACTATAGCAGTGAATTCAATAGTAGATTAAACGAAACGACTGTTGCTGTAGCCAGTAGTTACCTGCCATTGGGCAATCCAGGTACAGATAAGAATCTCTTTACTCAAGACAATAAGATTCCTCTGTACTACCTTCCAACACCACCTATGCCGAATGCACTTGCAGTTCGCATTGGCAATGCTGTGCTGGATAAGATTGATGACGACACAATGGAAGAGATCGTCAACGTTACCTATACAGGCAATCCGGAAAACTTCCGTTATGCTTCTATTAAAGCTGAATTTCCAATTGATGTTTGGAGCGAACGTTTAGCAGCTAAAGATGTATCTGATGAACTTCTTCAGTACAACGCTGTTGTCAAAGATGACGAAGGCAACCCAATTCTTGATGCTGAGGGCAATGTTGTAACAGAAGTACGCAAAATGCAGCCAGTTCCTGAAGGCTGGTGGCGTCGTATGTTGGCTGTTACCTCTGTTATGCTTGAACGTGAAGAGCTTGACCCAATAACTGGTGAATGGGGCAACCGTCAATTCGTGAGCAATATGCCAACGCAAATCGCTTATCGCCCAGATAACTCAAGATTTGATGGCTCTACTCCAATGCCAAAGATCGAAGCACAGAGAATTGTGCAAGACGTCAAGGCACGTCAGATGGATATCTGTCGACCAGAATTCTTACCAATGGCATTCCCATTGAACTGGGTACCACCAGATGCGAAGAAGCTGACGCCAGAAGAAGAAAAAGAGCTTTATAAGATCCGTAAGAATATTGCGAGATATGAAAAGCAATTGACCAAGATTCAAGAGAATCTTGAGAAGATGCGTAAACGTGATGAGATGGAAAAAACACGCCGTGATGCAAGCGGTTCACGTTCTCGTGGCACAACATCACGATCACGTTCTCCTCGTTCAACTGGTGGTGCAGGCATGATGGGCGCCATGGGTGGTGAAATGGGCATGGAAGGTGGCGGTGGCCGCACTTCACGTAGTGGTCGTTCTGCACGCACACGTTCAACAGGTCGTACTGACCAAGGGTCACTTCTGCAAGAACAAATGATGCAGATTCAAGAGCGTTTGATCAAAGAAATTGAAGAACGTGAGGTTCTTCTTGGTCGTCGTGAAGAGTTCGATCCAAATGCTGAAGATAACAACATGAATATGGGCATGTACGGCCGAGGTGGCGGCATGCAAGATATGATGATGGGTGAGATGGACAACATGATGATGGGCGGTATGGGCCCAGGTGGTATGATGGGTGGTAACCCAATGGGAATGGGCATGCGTCCTGGTAGCATCTCACGTCGTCTCAGCCAAGTTGTTGAAACTCAGTATGAAATGAAAGAAGACGGCACACGCGTCATGAAGGTTTGGGCACATGATATTACAATCCAACCCGGCAAAACATATCGCTATCGTGTCATCGTTTCAGTTCTTAATCCACTCTTTAGCCAACACCGTGTGTCAGCTGACCAGAAAGCTGCAAACAACTATAAGCTGGCTCTGATCCCAAGTGAAGAAGAGCGTGTGGCTGGCGAATGGACTGAAGCAGTTACTCCAGATCCACAGAGTTACTTCTTCTTGGTTGGCAATTCTGCTAGCAGTGCACGCGTTGAAGTTTGGGCACTCAATCGTGGTAAGTGGCTACGCAAAGAGTTTACTTTCGAGCCAGGCGATGAAATCGGCGGCATTATCGAAGACGATTCTGATGGCAGAGACAAGATTGAAATTCCTGTTAGTAGTGGTGCTGTCATGGTAGACATGATCGCAGCTTCTAAGGGACGCAACGCTCAACTCCTCTACGTTGATCCAGAGTCAAATGCAATCTCTTACCGTGATGCAAACTCAGATAAGGATAGCCCGACACGCATCCGTATCCAGAACGAAGCTGTTTCGTTTGATGAGTTGATCATCGAAAGGGATCGCGACACAACTAGTAATAGTAGAGGTCAAATGATGCCTAATATGATGAATGATCAAATGATGGGTTTCTAATTCATCATGAAATAAATAATTAGAAAGCCGCTTTTTAAAGCGGCTTTTTTATTTCTTATTACTGGTTGAATTATTCGACTTCAAATAGCGCGATCGTGCACCAACCATTTCCTGTTCGCTCTGTAATCTTAAAATCTTTAAGAGCGGGATAGCGGATCGGTAATCCTTTTTGTTGAATTAGTTCATACCATTTAAGAACATCACGCATGCCGGTTGCTTGATCCGCCGTGTATAGCATCAACAATAAGCCACCGTGCTTTAAACGCCCATCGCTCCAGATCTTCAATATATCATTTTTAACAGGGCATTTAAGATCGTTGCTATATTTCTTAGACAGTTGCCCATAATCAAATTCACGAACAACTTTCACTTCCATCCAATACGCTTCTTCTGCTGAAACAGATTCAACAGCATCGCCGAATAGCGTACCACTCAATTCCGGATCTTTAAGAGGTAAGCCATCAGGAGTAAGAACAAAGTCGCATCTGATTCCTTCACTTTTTTTACTCTTATGCCATTCTTTGGGATATCGCACTTCTCGCCATACGCCAAAATTAGTGTTAAGGAAAAATTCTTCAAGCAGCGTATGGATTTTCAATTCTTTCAATGAATCAAAACCGTAGACGGTTTGTTCAAGATCATCATCTAAAGCACGCTTGATTAAACAATTTGCGGCAATTTCTACTAACTCATCACTACACCATTGCATTTTAAAACGCTTTCAATTGCCCTGTAATCGGCTCAATCAAATCCTTAATCGTAACAATTCCCAACGGCTTGCCCGCTTTGGTACAAACGATTCCCATCGATATGCGATGTTGTTGTAGCGCTTTTAGGCCTTCTCTTATAGAAACATCGCTATTCAGTTGGAATGGCTTCAGCATCATCGATTCAATTGAAGGACAATTCCTCTGTTCATGAATCAATGCATCATCAAGTTGAAGTATACCGACAACAGTCCCTGTATTATTAATGACAGGATAGCGTGAGCCACGTGATTTATCAGCAAGCTTCCAAAGTTTTTGAATATCATCATCGACTTTAACTTTGACGACATCATGCCAGCGTACCATCTTCTGTTCGATGGTCATACCGCTCATCGCCAGTACGCGACCAGCCATATCTGATATATCATCGCTGAGTAATCCATACCCCACACTTTCTTTAACTAAAACTTCAATATAATTTCGAGGCTGATGTTTAAGATTAAACACTTGACCACGATTTTTACCACCAAATACACGCATTAACGCTCTAGTGAAAACAGATATGGTGGGTACTAATCCCGTCCAAGTAAATAAGTATTTCGATATGAGTAATACGCGGTATAGTTTGTAAACGAGACGATCTGCGTGAGCTGCAAATAAATCTTTAGGTAACGTTTCACCAAAGACAAATAAAATTGGCGTAATGATAATTGTATTTAAAATAACCGACTGCCAATCATTGAATCCCCAAATTGATAAAAGTACTGCAAGTGACGCAGTTCCCAATTGATTGGTTACATTATTGCCAATAAGTAATGTACTAAGCAAAGTAGTCTGATTTGAGAGTAGCTTATCTATCGTCTTGGCTTGCCTGTTTCCTTTTTGTTTATCAATATGAAGCATCACTCTATTTAGGCGATAGGCTCCGGTTTCCAATCCTGAATATAATGCAGAGCCAACAAAACCGATCAACATTAAAACAACCCAATAGATCACTTCCCAATTCATTGTTCACCCCCATCCTGATCTTCACGTAGGCTTACTGTTACCCATCTGATCCGATTTTTCTCAACGACATCAACACGGATAACAATTTTGCCAATAGTGATCTCATCATCTTTGACCGCAAGTCGACCAAGTACAGCGAGTACTAAGCCAGCAATCGTAGAAACTTCATCAAGCACACTGTATTGCTTGATCATTTCATTTCGGCCAAAGAATTCGTGCCAATCATGTATAGGTAGATCAGCACTGACACGCCATACGCATTCATCAATCTTTTCTACTTCAGGCTCACCATCTTTTTCATAACCTCCTGCGATTTCTCCAACCATGTGTTCAACCACATCTTCAATTGTGATTAAGCCCGCAGTTCCGCCATATTCATCGACAACAATGGCAAACGCCGCGATATTTTCACGTAAATACTTTAGTAATTCTTCAGCTCGTTGCTGTTCTGGAACAAACAAAACATCACTGATTAACGTTCTCATTTCTTCTTGATTCTGAGGCCGTTTCAGTAAAATCGTGCGACTCGATGCGACCCCAATGACATTATCAAGATCACCCTCGAATACAGGTATATGTCTTAGACGTGTGTTTGTAATTAGATCAACAAGTTTGTTTGCATCATGCGAAATATCAAAAGCATGCATGTCGACACGAGGGATCATCAAGTCACGAACTTTGATATGAGCAAGCTCGAAAACTTGTTGGAGTAATCCTTCTTCATCGCTATCAATCACGCCTCTACGTTGGCTTAACTGTAGCAGTGACTCCAACTCCATCTGTGTCATTTGCACTGCTGAATCTCGCGGTGCTAACAATCTTGCAAGAGGGGTAATCACAAACCATGCAGCAAACCAGCGTATTGGAGCAATTAAACGGTGTACTAAAAATAAAGGTACCGCAATAAATTTTGTACTAGCAACACTTGCACGAACAGCAATCAGCTTAGGCAAAACTTCGCCGAGCAAAATGATTGCAATTAAAGATCCGATTGTAATAAGAGGTACAAGCCATCTATTGGCATGGCCGCCTTCACCGCTCACGACATATAGCGACAACGCAGAGCTTATCGCAAAATAGCTCACGTTAACCGTCATATTTCCCAGTAACAAAGTAATTAATATCTGCCGAGTTTCACTCAGCATCTGCGTAACAAGTTTGTCCGTAGCACCGCCTCGCGCAAACTGCATCCGCTCCAGTTTGCTCAAATTAAACAATGCCGTTTCACTGCCACTAAAAAAAGCACTTAGTATCAGCAGTATCGGCATCGCCAAAACCATTAGCCATATACCAACATGATCCATTGGCTTGCATCGAGCTTCACAACACGCTCAGAGCCTCCTTGCCGATTGCGTCTTGCTTGAAGTGAATTACTTTTCCTCAGTTTGACGCATCGCAGCATTGATATCTTCATTCGAAATGATTGAGCTGTCGCGCCCAACCCATTTATGTTCTTTGATTGCTTGGACAACCCGCTCTGCCGCATCAACCGCTGCATATCCTTCAAGTGCAGTTACCGCAGGTTGATGTCCATTGATTGCAGCTTGTAAGAATGCTGTTGCTTGTGCGGTCAGTGGGTCTTCTTCACCACTTGGCACTTCCATGTCCAACTCTTCAATATTAATCATTTCAGTGTAATCAAGGTCAGACAAATCTTTACCTTCGCTTAATTCCTGCCGAACCTGAGATAGGATATTGACATTTGATTGCGAAGAACGAACCGCGATTCCGCTTCGGCTTGCGTAATTCAAACTCACGTAGCCTTCTTCACTAAAGACACGTAACTTGCGTTCAGTTTTCAAAGCAAGACGTGATGCAGTTAGATTTGCCACGCAACCACTTTCAAACACAATCCTTGCAGAGCATACATCTTCATGCTCACCCAAAACCGAGACGCCTGTCGCATCCACTTTCTTAATCGGTGATTGTGCGAACATCAAAATAATATCCAAGTCATGGATCATCATGTCCATTACGACACCCACGTCCAGCGAACGGAATGTCATCGGGCTCACTCGGTCAACTTCAATATAACGAGGAGTCAGATCCATGGCAGCAACTGTTCTCACAGCCGGATTAAATCGCTCTGTATGACCAACCTGTAAGACCGTACCACAACCCTCTGCGAATTCAGCCAAACCTCTTGCCTCAGCCACACTGCCTGCAAGTGGTTTTTCAACCAAGCATGCGATTCCAGCTTTAAGCAATGGCTTCGCCGTTTCTGGATGATAAACCGTTGGCACAGCAACACTCACAGCCTTTAAACTTGGCTCTTTCTCCATCAACTCTTCAACTGTGCGATATGCCTTGCAGCCATATTCGTCCGCAACGGTTTCCGCCCGCTCAATATCATGATCAACAACAGCGACTAGATTCGCTGCATCCATCTGCTTATAGGTCCGAGCGTGGTGTCTGCCCATACGTCCGACACCAACAACTGCCACATCAACCGATTTTTCGATCTTATTCATGCACATATCCTACGGCACATGCCCCCTCGCTGCGAGTCTAACCGCCCGCTTTTAGGATAACTATGGATAAACCGTCCCAGCGACCTTATCTCACTGCATCTCATCATTCGAGCAATCACCCAAAGTTCGTGATAACATACACATATGGTTCAGAATACCCCCAATAACCCAGACTCACAGCCGTCACGCCGTAAGCCTGTCATAGGCATTACTCTCGGTGATCCCGCCGGTATCGGCCCAGAAATCGTCGTCAAAGCACTTGCTGACCCAGCCATCCGTCGATTGGGCCGCTACGTCATCTATGGGCTCAACGAGCTTCTTCACTACGCCGCCGATCTCGCTGAAATCGAACCATTCTGGTGGAGACTCCAGCACGACACCGAACGTGCCACTTACTCCCTTGTACACGATCTGGTCTGCCTTGATTTTGACGAGCATTCAATGCTCGCTTCACCTTATCGTAAAGCTACGCGACAAGGTGGCCAAGCCTCGCTCGCATTCCTCGAAGAAGCAGTATCTGCAGCTCAGAGACCCATAGAGCAGGGTGGTATTGATGCACTCGTCACAGCACCAATCTGTAAAGAATCCTGGCAACTCGCAGGCTGTCGTTTCCCCGGGCACACTGAATTCCTGCAGAAACGTACCAAATCCAAACGCGTTGCAATGATGTTCAATTCACCTCAACTCAACGTTGTGCTCGCAACCATCCATCTTCCACTGATGGATATTCGCAACGTACTTACCATCGGCAAGGTTTTTGACCCCATTGATTTGGCAAATGAGTCTCTCAAACTCCTCGGAATCGAGAATCCCAAGATCGCTGTTTGTGGCCTCAATCCACACGCTTCTGAGCACGGGCAATTCGGCGACGAAGAAGCACGCATCATTGAGCCAGCCATCGAGCACGCCAAGAAGTTCGGCATCGATGCTCACGGTCCATTCCCAGGCGACACCATCTTCATTCAAGCCGCAAAAGGCAAGTATGATCTCGTCGTTGCGATGTATCACGACCAAGGTCTCATCCCCCTCAAGCTTCTTGCATTCGATGAAGCGGTCAACGTCACACTCGGCCTCCCAATTGTTCGCACATCCCCAGATCATGGCACGGCATTTGATATCGCAGGTAAAAATATGGCCTCGCCAGATTCCATGAAGGCAGCAATCAAACTTGCAGCGAAATACGCTTCAACACGTATTGTAAACGAAGCAAAATCCTGACTTTTATCCCACAAAACTACGATTTTTGCCCAACCAAACATACTCAACATATAATAAGACCATGCCTACATACGTATACGAAGTAATCCTCGAAGACGGCGAGCCCGGCCAAGTTTTTGAAGTCACTCAAATGATGAGCGACCCACCTCTCACCGAGCATCCCGTCACAGGCCAACCTGTTCGTCGTATCATTCAAGCCCCAAACATCGGCGGCAAGCATATCGACATCGGTAACACCAAAAATCTCTCCGACGATAAACTCGGCAAGCTTGGTTTTACTAAATACGTCAAAACCGACACCGGCAAATACGAAAAAACGGTCGGGTCAGGCCCCAAAAATATTCACCATAAACGCGACTAATCATCAATTAGTCAAACGAATACAAAAAAGCCCATACTCAATGTATGGGCTTTTCTTATGTTAACTTTAAGTGAAGGATTTTTATCCCTTCAAACCTGACATTGAAATACCTTCAATGAACGTCTTCTGCGTGAAGAAGAATAACACAATCACAGGCAGCACAATCATTGAACTTGCTGCCATCAGGAAGTGCCAGTCTGTACCACCCTGTTTACTCTGATAGGACTGCAAGCCAAGTGCGAGTGTAAAGTCCATCTGGTCTGTCAGGTACAGCAATGGTCCCAAGAAGTCGTTCCACGTTGCCATAAATTGGAACAACCCAACAACCATTAATGCCGGCTTCGCTAGTGGCAAGATAATCTGCCAATAAATACGAAACTCACTACATCCATCGACGCGTGCTGCATCCGACAAATCCTTTGGAATCGACATAAAGAACTGTCTCAGCAAGAATACATTAAACGCACCCGCAAAGAACGTTGGCACCCACAATGGCTGCAACGTTCCGATCCAACCCAATTCCTTGAACAAGCTATACAACGGCACCATCACAACAGGGAACGGAATCATCATCGTCGACAATACAACAATAAACATCGTATCGCGTCCACGCCATTTGATCCTAGAAAAACCATACGCAACCAGCGAACAACTAATCACCGTACCAAATACCGTAAGTAAACAAAGAATAATCGTATTCCACAGGTAACGTGTGAAGTACAGATTGCCTTCACCATATTCACCCATGTCATAAATCGATGCTTCATAGTTATCCCAGCGAGGCGACATCTCGCGTGTTACTTCACTCTTTGGCAATAACCATGATTCAGCAACACCGTCTTTTACAGTACTTGCTTTAGCTCGCTCACCATCTTTTTTAACTTGCGCTTTCTCGACAAACACCCAAGGCTTCTCTGATGTTGCATCAACATGCTTGATTACTTCGATCGTATCCTGACCATACAGGCCAGCCTTTTTATTTTCATCAAGCTTTAATGTTTCATCAGCCGCGCCAACAATCATCAGCTTTCCAGTTGAAGCAAGTTTTACCTCGTACGAAGGCACCGTAATCTCGTTACGTTCCTTCACTTCAATTGCTTTGCCATCTTCTTCGATATAGCTGCGATAAGGAATAAACGTTGGAGGCGCAGTCATCGCCTGATCTAGTGGCTTAAGAGATGTCGCCAGCATCCAAATCAGTGGTAACAAAAACAATGCCGAACCACCACACAACAACACATATAAAATAATCTTTGATAATTTACTTTGTTTTTTCATCGATCAAGCTCCTGCGTAATGCACAAATCGCTTCGTCACCTGTGTCGCCAGGAGCGTTAAACCTAGCACAATCAAGAACATCACCCATGCCATCGCACATGCATATCCCATATTCAAATACGAGAACGCATTGTCAAACAAATACACCGCATAAAACAGAGCTGATCGGTCAGGCCCACCATTTGCAAACATAATGTACGGCTGCACAAACACTTGAATAGAGCCAATAATACCCATCACCATATTGAAATAAATCACAGGTGAAATCATCGGCATCGTAACGTGCAATAACTTCTGTAAACCATTTGCACCATCTAACTCAGCTGATTCATACAAATGACGTGGCACATCCTGCAAAGCTGCAAGATAAATAACAATCTGATTACCCACACCCCACAAAGACATTAGTATCAATGAAGGCATCGCCCATTTCGCATCGTTCAACCAATTTGGCCCATCAATTCCAATTTTTTCTAAACCAAAATTGATTAAACCGTGCTGACCGTTGAATAACCACATCCAAATCATCGCACTCGCTATGATCGGCACCAATGAAGGCAAAAAGTAGATTGTCCTGAAAACAGGTCGGCCAATGATCTGTTGGTTCAGCATCACAGCAACCAATAGCGAAACAACCAGTCCCAGCGGAATCGCAAATGCCGAGAATTTCAGCGTATTAATTAGAGCTTTCCAGAATACTTCATCGTGATACATATCCACGTAGTTCATGCCGCCAATCCAAACCGGATCACTTAAAATATCATAATCCGTGAAAGAATAGTACAGCGACGCAATCAATGGATACCCAGTAAATACTAGGAATCCAAAGATCCATGGCCCAATAAACAGTAGACCCTTTAATAATTCTTTTCGTTCAAAACGTGTCATTATTAGCCCACTGCTCCAATCTTTGGTCCTTAACCGCGTCCCAACGTCGCATCATTCCATCCAGCTTCCGCTGGATACGTTCTTGCACTACATTCGCTGCCTCTTCAGGTGTTTTACGCATCGATAGTACCTGTTCATACGTAACACCTAACTCATTGCTGTACTCTTTCCAGATCGCAGACTGAGGCACAGTCTTCGCATCCTTACTCCATGCACCATCAATAAACGTTTGGATATAAGGATTCGGATGATTCTTTACAAACCCATCACTCATTTCACGCAATGGCGAGAACTTCTTCTGTCCTAAGCAAAGCAACTCCATATTCTCGCGCTGCTGCACAAACGCGATGAAATCAAACGCCTCCTTCGGATGTTTCGCACCCTTAGGCACAACAAGTGCATCACATTCAGCAATCGTTACAAATGGTGTTTTCTCAGGATCAGCCGCAGGGAAGGGAGCAGCTCCCCACTCCATGCCCGGAGCATACTTCTCAATAAAGTTATGCATCCAAACCCCCTGAATTACCATCGAAACTTTGCCCGACAAGAATGCATCTTGAGGCGATGCAAAGTTCCCAAAACCCGCAGCAAACTGCTGCACGTTCTTCACGCCCAGCTTCTTTGTATAACTCTGATACCACGCTAGTGAAGCAAGATTCTCTTCACTATCCGCAAGCGCGACACCATCACCTTCCAATAGATCGCCATTAAACCAATACACCCACATCGTATTAAACCAACCTGGTACGTGTGGTAAATGGCCGACCTGCACCAGATCAAAGTCCTTCGCTTCCTTCTCTTCTTCAGTCAGTTTGTTATATCGAACTCGAACATCTTCACCATCACGTTTGATCTTCACAATCGTCAGTGCGTCTGACATCGCATCTAATTCAGCAAGTGATTGAGGGGCCTTATTTGGATCAAGCCCCGCTTCTCGGAACAGCTTTTTGTTCCAGTGCAAACTCACCGTTGCAGGTGTCGAAGGCAATGCCCACGTAAAACCACGATGCTCACACAAATCTATCATTACAGGAATATAATCATCTCGCTTAATTCCCTCTTTCTCCATCGCCTTATTCAACGGTGTCAACGCTCCCTTTTCAGAAAACGTCTTTACCATCCACGACCAAATTCCTGCAATGTCCGGAGGATTTCCACCCGATGTTGCGAGCAACAGCTTGCTGTCCATTTGGCTCACCGGCAGCATCCGCACGTGAACTTTGTCTTGTGATTCATTGTATTTATCAACCACCGCCTTCATGGCATCGTATTCGAAGCCAGTCCACTTTTCCCAATAGTTGATCACTAACTTGCCATCTGCCGTGTACTCATCCCCATCACCACAACCGCCGGTCAAGCTCAGCAGCATACTCAGCAATATGACTAATGTTGTCCGTATCCGATATGTTGTCATTAATTTTGTCTCGTATATAAACCGCGACTTAGCGCACAATAGCACAACATCTGCAAACGCAGATTTATCTTCAAAATTAGCATTGTTCCTGCGTTATCACATCACATGACAAAACATCAGCAACGCCACGACACAGTGAACAATGCACGCCATCACACAGTTTTTCTACATCGCCTGAGAGTAGGTTTCATAACCCATAGACGATGACACGAGAATACTTCAAATCAATGTCTATTTTTATACTGGGAATGTAACATCCTGACAAGCGATTTCTTTTGTTACATGAACTTACATTCGCTTCAGCCGAAAAATTGTCACAATAGCCCTATCCACCCGCCATCTCGAGAATTACATCGCATTTATTATCTCATAAATCGCTCTCATGCCGTCTTGCTGACCCCAAGAAGCAAGGCTACCCCAATTACAATTAAACCCATCCCAGCCAGCTCCACAACCCCCAGCTTCTCTTTATAGATAATCACACCAACCCCACTCACCAGTGCAATCCCCACAGCACACCAAATCGCATACGCTACCCCTACCTTCATCTTTTGTAGCACCAGTGACAGAAAATAAAATGCGCTACTGTACCCAAAAACCACCAGAACACTCATCCATAACTTCGTAAACCCATCTGTTGCCTTAAGCGCACTTGTCGCAATAACCTCGCTGACAATTGCGATCGCCAAATATAAGTACACCATATTTCACCTCTATATTTCTATGTAGCATCATATCATCACCATCAACTCCTCATTCAAATAGCTTTATACAAAATTCTTTTACCCTCAGCATCAAAATTAAGCGCAATTTCATCTACACATAACATGACATTTACTGTATGATAAGACGTAGCAATAATGCTATAAAATAAAAAATACGAATCCTTCACCCCGGCAACGCCCAAAGTCTTGGATATTGGCGTGGCCAGTTATCTATTGCCTGTAGATTTGCACTGCTCAAGAACTTCGCATGTCGCAGCAGTGTCACACAACACAAGGAATTGTTCATGGGTAATTTCTCAAATACCGAAGTCGATAAAACGGCATCAGTCACGCGAACATCACCGCCTCCCCCCTCTGATAAAACACCATCAAAATCAGATCATTATCAAATTAAGCCCGAGGATAAGGTTTCATTCTCGCAGCGAATGTATTACTCACTTCCCTCATTCGCCTTCATCCCAGGCATGCAGACCATCGATCGTATCGCACTCGTTGTTCTGAACATGGGGCTCGGCATCAACCCGACACTCGTCTCACTTGCAATGTTCGTCTTCCGCATATGGGACGGCTTCACCGATCCTTTTATGGGCAATATTTCCGACAACTGCCGTTCAAAATGGGGGCGTCGTCGTCCATTCATAATCCTCGGTGCCATTCTCTGTGCCGTCACTTTCCCTCTTTTGTGGATGATGTCTCGTGAATGGTCGCACATGATGATCATCATCTACTTCATAGGCATCGGCCTCGCATACTACACCGCAGTAACCATCTTCACAGTCCCCTACTTCAGTCTCATCACTGAAATGACACCTGACACACATGAACGCACAAACGTTCTCGGCTTCCGTCAGGTTGTCGTTAAACTTGTCACCATTGGCATGGGTTGGATCAACTGGTTCATCACGCTCGAAATCTTCTCCGATGAACTTGAAGGCATTCGTTGGTTCGCAGGCATCACTTGCCTTCTCTTCCTCGTCTTCGGCATCCTCCCCGTTCTCTTCATCAAAGAACCATTCTTTGAACAAGCCAAAAAACAGGCAAAAATCCCACTTTGGCAAAGTATCAAAGTTACACTTACGAATAAACATGCCATGCTCCTCGTCGCAATGATGCTCATGATGACCATCGGCATGCAAACCGTTGGCACACTCGGATTCTATGTCAGTACATACTTCGTCTTTGGAGGTGATAAAGCTGAAGCAGGTAAAATAGCCGGCATCGCAGGTACCTCAGCAATGATCTTTTCTGTTCTTACCATCCCATTATTCACTTGGCTCTCACGTGAATACGGCAAAAAAGTTGCTCTCTACGTCAATGGAATTCTCTTCCTGTTCGCAACCGCATCGCAATGGTTCCTCGTCATTCCAGAGCATCCATATTGGCAAATTATCAGCGGTACTCTAGTAGGCCCAGCCGTCACCGGTGTTTGGCTCATCCTCCCATCCATGCAAACCGACGTCGTCGATGAAGACGAACTAAACACGGGCTGTCGTCGTGAAGGTAGTTACACCGCAGTACTCGGTTGGATTCAAAAAATGGGCTTTGCACTTTCAGTCTTTCTTTCAGGTGCAATCCTTGATTTCTCAGGCTATGACGCCGCACTCGATCAGCAACCCACAGACACACTCATGAATATGCGTGTCCTTTTCGTCTTCTTCCCAATCGTCATGGCCGCCATCATGATCGCACTCATTCACTTTTATCCACTTAACGAAAAACGTTGTCTTGAAATCCGTGAACGACTCGAAGCACGTCGTGGCGAAATCCACTCACAAGAATAATCAACAATCACAACATGCGCTGCTCATAGATGCGTCATCTCGTATGACGCATCTTTTTATTGTTGTTCAATTAGCAACTGATATATTGTGATCTGACCTACGAATTCGCATTGATATTGAAATGAACGATACATGTCTAGAATTTGCCAATATTGCACTACTGATTTTGATTTCGACTCCGCCATCGACCCTACTGAATTCAGTAACGCATTCGAAGTAAATGGTTCATGGAGTTATTACATGCTCGATAATTCTTCAGCCCCATTTACAACAACGATTCAATCTATTGATGATGACAATCCAATCAAAGTGATCGAAGCTTTTCTTACCGCAATCGAATCACTACCACCTGCAATGCGGGACTTTTGGTCACAATGCGAGAACAAGGTCATCGATATTGCATACGATTGCACGTCAGGGAAAAAATCTACAAACCAAAATCTGTCCAGCGATCTTATCAAACGCATCGCCGACATCGGCTGCGACTTGCGATTCACCGTTTACCCTTCAGAAGATTGATCAATTTCGTAGCATAAAAAAAGACCCGCCGAATCAACAGCAGGTCTCAATCTATATCTCGTTTTACTTAGTAGCTTACGCTGGCTGAACTGCAACAGGCTTTACCTGCTCAACACGTTCAACATTGCGGCGTGGTGCCACAGTCTCAGATTCCACAGGAACGTGGTCGATCACATTTTCACCTTCACGCACCAGTCTTGCACTGTTGAACACAACGATGATTGAACTCACGCCGTGAGCAATCGCTGCGACCAAAGGCGTCACAATGCCCAAACCAAACAATGCTGCAACCATCGCCAAAATGTAAATCAGTGTACCAAGCAAGTTCTGGCGAATCACAGTCACTGTCTTCTTACTCAGGTTGAGCAGGAACGGTATACGGTTCAGGTTGTTGTTCATCAAAGCGATCGTCGCTGTGTGAATCGCAACGTCAGAACCAGCAGCACCCATCGCAATCGAAACATCACCAGCCGCAAGGGCAGGGCCGTCGTTCACGCCGTCACCAATAACTGCGACCGTGTGACCCTTACTCTTCAGCATCTTCACCAGCTCAAGCTTATCGCCCGGCAATGCTTCCGCTTCAAAGTCCGTCAAATGCAATTCCTGTGCAACACGTAACGCCGGTGACCTTCTGTCACCAGTAATCATCACGCGACGCTTCACGCCAAATTCTTCCAGTTCAGTCATCACGACCGCAGCACCCGGACGAACCTTGTCTTCCATGCCGACCCAGCCGATCACCTTCCCGTCACGAGCCACGAACAGCAAACTCATGCCTTCACTTGAACTCATGTCCAAGCCTTCTGTCGCAACGCCTTCGTCCTGCAAGAATGCTTCACGCCCCACCAGCACTTCATGACCTTCAATCTGTGCCTTAACACCACGACCCGTAACTTCCTCAAACTCATCCGCTTCAGGAACGTTCAATTTAGCTTTCTCGCCCATTCTCACCACAGCCTTCGCGACTGGGTGCTTCGAGCCTTTTTCTGCTGCAGCACATGTACGTAGCAAGTCGCCACCATTAACACCTTCAACAGGCATCAATTTCGAAACAGTCAACTCGCCAACCGTCAATGTACCCGTCTTGTCAAACACAATCGCGCTGACGAAGCGTGCAACTTCAAGGTCAGAAACCGTCTTAACATACACGCCCAAACGTGACGCACTCGAAAGTGCCGCAACCATCGCAGTCGGTGCCGCTAGAATAATTGCACACGGGCATGCAATCAGAAGCAACGTAATACATGTATCCAGATCTTGTGTGAAGAACCACACAATCGCCGCGATCATCAAGACCACTGGCGTGTAATAACCTGCATATCTATCCAGCATACGAACAACCACAGGCTTCGTCGCCGATGCCTGCGTAATCAGATTCTGTACGCGACCAAGCGTCGAATCTTTACCTGCTCGTGTAATTTCAATTTCTACAACACCGGTTTCATTGATCGTGCCGCTAAACGCTTCATCACCAATCGTCTTCTCGACCGGCACACTCTCACCAGTAATGTTCGCCTGATTAATCGCACTGTTACCCTTACGGATAATGCCGTCGCCCGGAATCTTATCGCCAGGACGTACGATCACCATATCACCAGGCACTAGCTTCGCCGCATCAATCTCTTCTTCACCGCCACCGCTGAGCAATCTTCTCGCACGGGTTGGCGTAATACGAATCAAAGCCTCAATCTGTTGCTGAGCGCCAACAGCTGTTCTGTGCTCAATGAACGATGCGATCAACATGAAGAATGCTACCGCACCACACTCAAGGAACTGATAGCTCGCAAACGAAGCAATGATTGCCAGAGCAACCAACTCTTCCATGTGAGCGCCACCTTCATGTTCATGATCGTGATCACAGTCGCCAGGCCCATGATCGTGTGGACACTTGCCCGTGATCATCGCCTTCGCTGCATCATAAACAATCGGACCACCAAGCAGGATCGAAGCGATCGCCGCAAGAATAGCCGACTGAATTGACGTGCCAAATGGTGGCGACGCATCAAACATGAAGTTCGCAATCGCTGCCGTGATCAACATCATCCCGCCAACCAAAGCAAGCTTGATCTTCGTATCGATCTTTTGCTCTGATTCAATCGGGTGGCTGTGATCGTGATCGTGGTCGTGCTCGTGATCGTGAGCCTCTTCGAGGTTCATCTGAGCCCCTGCAACCTGCGCCATGAAATACTCCTTGAGAGAGCTTATATACTTTGAGAAATTACTAGACTAAAACTGCATCAATGGCAGATATGCTGCTAGCCGCCTTTAATACGGCTTTACCCCTCCCTCAGTTTGTCCAAATTATACATTTTTCTGACATTTTCGCCCCCCAATCCCTACCCATACCCCATTTTGTGGTAAATCTAACCCTCTAACCCCCTTTAACTTACCCCAGCAATGCTAGAATCCTCTCTCTCAAGCACCATCTCCACCCATTTCTTCACACAAAAAAACTCGCTTCCTGCCTCTCAATCGCGATCAGCAGCAAGCGAGTTCGTTCCATTTTCTTACATTCTGTCATTCAGGACACTCAATTGCCCTCTTCAATGACTTCCAGCTCCCCACTTGTCGACCAGCCAAATTTCAGCCCGAAAATGAACCAGGCGAACGCCAAAATCCCCAATGCGAAGATCGTGTCGCCCACAACACGCATCCAACGTAGCGTGTCCAGCAAATCAGACTGCAAAAATTCCGCACTTCTCGCATACCACAAACCATGCGTCACGCTCGCCCATGTCTGCATCAAGCCCACCGGCAACAGCGAAATCAGCACCATCAGCGATAGCCCAATATTGATCGCCCAGAACCCAAACGACAGCGACCCAGTTTCCCAAATCTTCTTAGGTCCCAATCCCTTCACGCAGAACAGTGTCAGACCCATCCCCAGCAGACCATACACACCAAACAGGGCAGTATGACCATGCACTGACGTCGTATTCAAACTCTGCATGTAATACAGTGCAATCGGCGGATTAATCAGGAACCCAAACAGTCCTGCACCAACCAGATTCCAGAACGCCACCGCGATAAAGAAATAGATCGGCCACTTATACTGCTTAACCCACGGAGCCGCACGGCTCAACGTCAGACTCTCATAAGCCTCAGCACCAATCAATACCAAAGGCACAATTTCCAATGCACTAAATAACGCACCCAACGCCAGCACAGCCGTAGGTGTACCTGTGAAGTACAGGTGATGGAACGTACCAATGATCCCGCCCGTCAGGAAGATCGTACACGAGAAGATTACCGCAGCCGACGCCGTCGCCGTGCGCAGCAACCCCATTCTTGTAAACAAGAACGCAATCACAACTGTCGCGAACACCTCAAAGAATCCTTCAACCCAAAGGTGCACAACCCACCATCGCCAATACTCAGCCACCGCTAAATTCGTCTGTCTCCCCCACATAATCCCCGCACCATAGAAAATCGCGATCGCCGCAGATGCTACCAGGAACATGCCCAGCAACTGCTTCTGATGCCCCGGCTGTTTAAATGCAGGCCAAATTGCACGCAACATCAAGTACAACCACAAGAACAATCCCACCAGCAAAAACAGCTGCCAGAATCGTCCCAAATCAACATATTCATAACCTTGGTGACCAAACCAGAAGTTCATTTCCAAACTCATCTCTTGGCGTGTCGCATACCACGTACCAAACAATGAACCCGCAACAATAATCACCAAACACACAAACAAAAAGTTCACACCCAGTCGCTGGAACTTAGGCTCATACCCCGAAACCGCCGGTGCCATAAACAGTCCCGTCGCCAGCCAAGCCGTTGCGATCCAGAAAATACCCAACTGAGTATGCCACGTCCTCGTCACCGAGTAAGGCAACCACTGTGCTAACGGTATATTGTAAAACCCTTCACCCTCAACCCCATAGTGCGCCGTAATTGCACCCATCAACATCTGCACCAACAACATCGCAACGACAACCCAAAAATACTTCAGCGTTGCCTTCATCGACGGTGTTGCCTTCAACGCCAATAACGGGTCATGTTTCGGCGGCGCATGCTCATCATCCTCACGATGTTTCAGCACAGCGTAATACCACGAAAGCGCACCAATCCCTGCTAAAAGCAGCACAAAACTCAAAACCGACCAAACTATAATTTCGCCCGTTGGCTGATTACCAATCAACGGTTCTGCAGGCCAGTTATTTGTATACGTAATCGGTTGCGTCGGCAGATAACCATCTTGACTGATCCCCGCAACTTCTTCATTCACAAGCTGAGGCCGCTCTGTTGTACACGCCCACGTCGCCCACCAGAAAAACGCAAACATCTCTGCCTGCCGTTTGTCCGATTTGAGCGTATTCGCAGGTATCGCATACGCATCCCTCAACTCCACCGGCGTCATATTCGCATCAGCCAAAAATCGCACATTTTCCGGGAATTCTTCAGCATCACCAAATAACGCCTTGTAATAACCAGCCATCGCGTGATAAGCCTTCGCCCGATCCTCACTCATCGTGATCAAACCCGTCTCAGGGTTATATGTATTTGCTCTTAAATCTCTCTTTAGCCGCGATAGTAGTACCGCCTGATTCGCTTCATCAATCTCACTAAATGGTTTGTTATACTGCTCCGTCGCCCAAAGATTCAGCATGTAAATACTTTCACGGTGCAGTAAATCCGCCGTCCAGTCCGGCGCCACATACGCACCATGCCCCCAGATACTCCCAAGCTCCTGCCCGCCAATAGACTGCCAGACATTCTGCCCATCTTTAATCTGTGTTTCTGATGCAAGCGTTTCACCTTGCTCCGTCACAAATGCTTTAGGCACCGGCGGCGCCACACGATAAATCTCCAATCCGTAATAAATCAATACCAAAAACGACAACAGAACAACAAGACCGAATGCGATCCATAATTTGACGTAGCGCATGTTTCTTATGACCTTACCACAGATTAACCAACTGCTTGGATGCTGAGCCAGACTGATAACTCAAATGATTTCTCTAAAGTCGGCTACTTATAGCACTCACGGCAAATTATAGAGACCACCTATCCCAATAACTTCACCTTAACCCATCACAACCTCTAAAATTTCCTCTACCCCTCTACGCATCCACCCTTAAAAACAAGTCTTTTCATCTCATCATCGCTCTGACTTCTTCACAAACTTTCGTTCACGCTCCGCCGCCGCCCATGCCACAGCATACCACCCCTTCGCAAGCACTTTTCTACCATCTTCGTTCAGCTTCCCATCAGAATGCGCATAGCTACTGTACATCCGATGGTAAGGCTCCCCATCCCACAAAAATGTCACACGCTCCCCCTTTGGCGTTCTCGATTGAATATCCGCGACATCAAACAACAACTTATCACGTTTCTTACAGAACAACCTCACCTCACGATTAAACATGTTCCGCTGCAGATTTTTCTCATCACGTTCCTTCGTCAAAGGCATCGTACAGTAAACAAACATCACATACGGATACTTCTCTTCCATCTCACTGATCCGCTTACAGTATTCATCAGCATCCGCCTTCGTATCACGTTCACCCAACATCTCCACCACAACCAATAACTTCCCCTCTTCATACTTGCCCGTCAATCGCTTCCCATCACGCTTAATCTTCGCGTCAATCCAACCACCCTCAGCCAAACACTTCTTCAAAAACTCAAGCTTCCGTTTCCAGTTCGTATCACCACGATTCAAACCATAAATCCAACCATGCTTAAGCTCCCCCTTTATCGTATGACCCTTCCTACGATTCGTTCGATTCTTCACAACAATCAGCGGATACCGTTTGATCTCCTTCTGTTGATACGCTTTCATCCCATCAAGCATCCAATCACCAAACTCAGAGTGCAGTACCAACCAACTCTGCGTTTTTATTCGCACAGACATACCGCGTGGCATCTTCTCCACACGCTTCAAATCAAAATAATCAATCGTTTGGCCAAGCACCTCACCGCACACACCAACAAAACAACACATCATTATCACAACAATCAGCAGCCGCCCGGAATAATTTATTCTCATGTCATCTCCATTCAGCATGATTTACGCAGCTAATTTCCCCATCTTAACACGCTAACTAACCCAATCAATATATTCCCATGATTCATCCCACCCTCACTCACCTTCCTCTAACATACTGACGATCTCAACCTCACTCCCATTCACTTTCATTCAATAAAATTCTTCCGAACTTCTAACTTAAATGTTAATATAACCATGTGTTAGAACATAACGAGTGGGTCCAAACGTAATGAATATCACCATTCAACCCATTACAGAATCACACATCACCGCCTACCATCGCGTGCTCGATACAGTCTGCCGCGAGCGTCGCTATCTTCCTGCCACTGAAGCGCCGCCCGTCGAACAGATCACGTTTCAGATTACCTCAGCAATCACCGATGACAATGCGCAATTTGTTGCTATCGCGCAAGACCCTGAACACAACCGCTCTCACATCGTCGGTTGGTGTCGCATCATCCCCAAAAGCGAAGAGGGCTTCACGCACATCGGCAACCTTTCCCTAGGCGTACTTGAAAAATACCGTTCACGAGGTATTGGTCGCAAGCTTCTACAAGCCGCGATCAATCACGCTCACCAAAAAGGCCTCACACGTATTCAAACAGAAATACTCGCATCAAACATCCCATGCATCCGACTCCTCGAGTCCTTCCTCTTTGCACACGAAGGTTTCAAAGAGCGCGCACGTTACATCGACGGCAACTACGACTCACTCATCGTCATGGCACTCATCACAAACACCAAAAAATAAAATAACCTCCCCCTCATCCCAACAGCCGTCTAATCAACGTATGCACGATTGATCTTGTTCCATACCTTCTTATACCGTCTGATTCCCCAGACAGATGTAAACAAACCAATCACAATCAATCCATAGCCCGCATACATTACTTCTGTGTGATTACCGAACACCTTAATCAACATGCAACCTGTCGCAACCAGCGCAATTGCTGTCCTCACATAAGCCAGAAACGTACGCTCATTCGCAAGCACTGTTCTGTCATATGCCAAGTGGTCACGCAAGATCATCTTGCCCGGCTCTACTTCCTCGTAGTACGTCTTATTCACGCCTGAAAACCTCTTCGTGTTACGGTTCAATTGATCATATTTTTCAGCACCAACACACACTTGCCCCTCCAACCTCCGCGATCAATCACAGGCAGTCCCCCACAATAGCAAAACCTCTT
Organism: Planctomycetota bacterium; assembly: GCA_016350165.1. GTDB lineage: Bacteria > Planctomycetota > Phycisphaerae > Phycisphaerales > Phycisphaeraceae > Poriferisphaera. Next base: position 4,676,144 of record CP066225.1, read on the forward strand.
TAACTCTCCAAATCCCACACGCCCCTCAACACCCAATCGTCATGAAATTCCAGTTTTTCCTGTTTCTTTACGTAAAATCAGGCCCCCATCACCGCATATTCCATCATATCCACGACCTCTTCCCTAGGTTGATCCCTCGCATTATCTCCCAACAATTAAACATGACTAAATTTCAGCATCCATCCATTCTCCGCGCGCTAGCTGCCTCCCTACTCATCACACTTTTCCTCACACCATCCCTCTTCGCTCAACTCCCAGCAGGTGGACCCGTTGGCCCAACTTCAACCGGTGTCCCCGGTGAGTATCGCCCTCAAACCTACAACCCCTCCACAGGCCAACCAGCCTATGGCAACTATGTCTCTGCACCTCAACCACGCACCCCCATCATCTATAACCGCAATCAAGACTTCGGCATCCCAGGCGTTCGTGGTGACAACTTCAATTTCGGGCTCTTCCCCGGCCTCAACTCCGGCTTCCGATCCACCGGCTTCTCTGCCTCCGCACTCGCTACACGCTTCGACCGTTCCGACTCTTACGTCGCCACCGAACGTGGTAACTACATCAATCCCCAACTCTTGGGCAACCCACAAATCTATCTCTCACCTTATCCAACAACCCAAAACGCAAATACCCCGCGCCCACTCGAATCACCCACCGCCAACTTCGGTGCATATCGTAATCTCGTTGTTGAAAACAACGCAGAAACACTCTTCAACAGAACGCTCCCTGCTCGTGAAGGTTTCGTCACAGGCCAACGTCTAAACAACGAAGCTTCCTACGCTCAATCCATCCCATTCCAACAAGGTGGCACCTCCCCATATCAATCCGCACCAACCGATCAACGTATCCCTCAATCCAACGCATCCTTCATTCCGCAAGATCGTCTCGCATCACCCGCGCAAGTCAACGATCAAGTCAATCCACGTTCAGTCTCACCAACGCTCATGCAAACACCCATGCATCAGATCCCTGTTCCATTCTACTACTACCACAACATCTATCGTCCAAACTTAAAAACCGAAGCAACTCAGCAGCAAACCCAACCACAAGCTGTAACAACCAAAGAAAAACAGGACGAATCAGAAATCCAATCCGAATTAGAAAACGCCTATTCCACAGGCAACTCAATCCCCGAACCACACACCGTCCCAAAGCAAAACAATAGCGAAACAAACAGCACCCCAACCAATAACTAAAACGAAACAAATAAATCCTTCCAATCCATCACATACCCTGCAACTCAAGTAGCCGCGGCCTGACAGGCCGCCGGTCTTATCACATGACCTCAACCAACAATACACTTCAGTAAAACAACTCATCTAAAACGATACACCCAACCCAACATAATCACCACCCTCGGCGTGGCCGCGCCGTCCCACGTTTTCTTCGTTGACGCTTACGTGCCTCCATAAACTGCGTCGAATACCACCCCTTCATATATCTGCGAGGCACAACTTTGTACTTCTTCTTCGACTTCAAATACAACAAGCAACCACACCCCAAAAATATCACAAGCAAAATAATCAATGTTAATACAGGGCTATTACGCTTCTGCACATCCGCCGAATGACCTGTTTCCAAAGATAAAACACAAGCTGCAGGATTGGTCGGCGAATAAAAAACTTCAATCGGCTTACCAACCTTCATCTGTTTCGCAATCGCATCCGTTTTCGCTTTCTCATTTGATTCATAAGCTGGAAACGAAAACCGATTGCCAATGTACGCTTGCCCATTCACCACATAACGATATTTCAAATCAAAGTAATAAAACCCATCCGCGGTTTCACCCGCATCGGTTCGATGTCGTTGCTTGTAAAAATCAACTTCAAATTCATCAAGCGTCCCCATCACGCTCGGCCAAGTTTCCCTTCCCTCATAAGACGCCGAACGATAACACCCCGGCGTCATCAAAAAAATCACAAATAGCGCAATCAAAATCACAGGCGCAAAAAACTTCAAGCCCGACAATAAAAGCGTTCCCCAAAAATACATCTGATAATTAAAATTATCGCGACTCATACCCAATTACCCATCAGCCTCATTCACCAAAAAACATATTCATCATCAAATCACAACAAGCCGATCAGGCATCAATCATCTTCAGAATTGGTTTCATCACTGCTCCCGAAACAAAACCCAGAAAAGAAAAAATCAATCAATCTCAAATTAACTTACACGATCCGACATTTTCGTGCGCACGAAAATACCCGTTTTCCATTTCTTCACCCCCTCATCTGCGCGCACAAATCCAAGCAAACTTGCTCAAAACCTAACCATTCCGCGCCGTTCTGCTTCAAAACCTCATAAAACTTGTTCGAAACTCGCCAAAATACTTCGTTTTTGCAAATCTGAGAATTCCTGACCACCAAAACCACAACTCATGTCACCGCAAACAATTGCACATGCAAAAAGCGGGTTTGTGCGCAAAATCTGATTCGTTAGCCAAACCAAACCAAGCGCACAAACCCGCTTCACTTATTCATCTAATGTCGCGATCCAGAAGCTTTATTTGCCCACACCAATCGCATTCTGCAGACTGATCAGCGAGTAAGCTGTCACCAGATTCGCATCACCTTCCATCCAGCGGTCAGCCATGTTTATCCATGAACCGTCTTCTTTCTGCACCGCACCCAGTGTGTCGATCAGGTCGTTACCCCAGTTACGAACACCACTTACAGTCTTCAATTCATCCTGACCCCACGCATTGAGCGCACGTGCTGCAGCCAGATAGTAGTAGTACAAACCTTGCAGTTTCACCTTCTCAGGCATACCCGGATTCTGTTCGAATGTGTAGTTGTCACAAATCCAGCCAAACGCAGCCGTCACGCGTGGATCACTCTTGGTTAAACCAGCAAATAGTAGTGATTTAAAACCAGCATAAGTCATTGAACCGTAAGTTCTTAGGCCAGATACAGGCTTCCCGAGTTTTGCTTCATCTTCCATCTCAGGCGAAGCCTTACTCTGAGGTACACCGATGTTATCTTTATTCAGGCTCGCTGCATAAATAAAGCCACCATCTTGATTTATAACTTCCGAGCCGAACATGTCGTTCTTCGCATTCCCTTGGTGTCTGCTGATAAACACGAGCGCTCTCTGGAACACCACATCCTCTTCGTTAACTCCTGAATCATGAAGAGCTTGCAGCATAAACTGCGTGTTACTCATATCAGGTCGACCATGTTTCCCATACCCCACACCACCATAATATGGGTGCTTCGAATCAATCATCTTACCCTGCGGATCCAGTTGCCCAGCCCACTGTAGTCCCTTGAGATAATCCTGTGCTTTCGCAATGACTTGTGCGATTTCGGGATCGTTCTTCAGCCGCGACAAAGCCGACACGCAAATCGATGTGTTGTAGTTATTTAGGAAATCACCATCACAGATCGCACCGCTCGGCTGCGCTTTGCTAAGTACAAATTTCAAAGCCTTTTGTAATTGTGGATCTTCCAGCGGTGTATTCGGATCATCAATCAAAACCTGCATCGCCAATGCTGTGATCGCCGGTCCAGGTTGCGGCGTCCATGACCCATCTTCATTCTGCGTCGATTTTAAAAACGCAATGCCTTTTGCGATCGACTTCTCAGCCTTCATCTTGTGTGCATCGTCAGCAGCATAACTCGTTGTTACGCAAAGACATGAGACAATTAAAAGAAGCGTCACTGTTTGAAGCAAGTACGTGGCTTTTCGCAATGAATTCATCCGGTTTGCCCTTTGATTTGGGGGTATAAGAATGTTCAGCCAACAGCACTTCCGAGCGTGTCAGCCATATCAAATGGGTGATGCATTTATTATTATTGTTTTCTAAGCAATGACTTATGGCTACAGATGCCTGTTCCAAGGCTCCGAATCCAAATCATCCATCCCCGTCCCCGTCTCCACCTGCGGCTCATGTTTGAGCGAGCGAGCCAACTTCACCACCACAAACACATATCCAACCACAAGCGTCGTCAGCACAATCAAGCTAAAGTCTCGAGACGCAAGCGATAACAATGTAAGTACGCCCGTGATCAAAGCTAGCAGGATTGATAACACCAAACTTGTAATAGTTGCCTTGCGGCTGCCTTTCTGGATATAGAATGGCAAGATGATATTAATGATTGCAGGTACAACAGTTAAAACAAAGATGATGACCGCGATTACTGGCAAATATGACTGTGAAGCAAATACCATATCAAGCATCTGCTGTATCAATTGAGCTTGTTCTTCAGGCATCTCCGCTATTTGTGGCTGAAAAATATTATTCAGCTCACTTTCAGACAAAACGCCAAAAGCCAAAAACGCAAACGAGCAGCAACCAAAAACCAGAATCGTCAGTGGTGACAAGATCCACAACACAATCGATGCGATTTTCGCATGTGGATTCAGCCGACTAAATGATGGACCTTGGCCCGGATTAATCGGATTGAATTTGGGAGAATCAAAATTACTCATGTTGACAGGATATCAGGCTGATAGCATGGGTGGCAATATAGGATTGCCTTGGGGAAACAGAAAGAAATTTCATCGCGCTTAGATACCAACAAATATTAGGTGTATATAGTTAAGTCATTGCAAATACTAGCTGTTTTCTTCTTGTTTCGTGTATGATTATTGCGAAACACAAAATGGGGGAGTGGCGTTTGTTGGATTCTGGGGTAGATTCACAGCAGGCCCAGAAATGTAGACGAACGGAGTTGTCATTGAAGGATTTGGGCAAAGTTAAGAAGTACATCTCACTGGTGCTGCGTTTAGTTGTTGCAGTAGCGGGCATTGCTTACATCGCATGGTCGTTGACTTGGACTGATTCGTTGCTCCTGCCCAGCGGCTACGAGTTGTGGGATGGTTATACCGTCAATGCGCCGACGGAATATAAAGTCATCAGCGAGAATGCATCGGGTTACGAGATTGATGTTAATGATTTAAAGCGTGAACTCTATGTGCCGTTGAATTCGATTGGTAAAGAAGCGACGGATGTACAGTATCGGCCGGGCATTGTGACAACGCTTAAAGATGCGGATTACTCTAAGCTATGGTTAGGCCTCATACTCATCGGCATCATGTTTCCAATACAAGGGATTCGTTGGTGGATACTCATGAAGTGCAGGGGGCTTGAAGTTCCAAAACTAAAAGCAGTTCGATTAACGTTAGTTGGCTTATTCTTCAATTTCTGTATGCCTGGCATGACCGGCGGCGATGTCGTCAAAGCTTATTACGCAGCAAAAGGTAGCGGGCGGCGCGGTGTGGCTGTGATGAGTGTTGTCTTTGATCGTATTGCGGGTTTGTTTGGCCTGATTATTCTCGGCGGAGTTGTCGGACTATTCATGCTCGATAACGAACTTGCAAGACAAATCACGATCGGTATCTGGATATTGATTGTTAGTATTACCATCATGGGTATTGCATATTTCTCTCAGAGAATCAGGCAGTTGCTCGGTATCAAATGGCTTATGGATCGCATGGGTGAAGAAAACATCTTTGCACGATTGGATCATGCGACCGTTGCGTATCGACATCATAAAGGCGCAGTCGCAAGTGCGATCGCGATCAGCTTGCCGGTTCATCTTTGCCAGGTGACAGCCGTGGCCGTGGCGGGTTATGCTCTTGGGATGCAGATTGAATGGGGCTTGATGTATATGGTTTTGCCGGTGATCTTTTTGGCTGGCTCATTACCGATCAGCTATCAAGGCCTTGGTGTGATGGAAGGTTTGGGCTTTGCATTTCTTGCAACCAGCGATCTTGCGACGAATAACCAAGTTGTTGGCATGCTCGTTCTGATGCGCATCTTCTTTGTGATCTATGCGGTACTCAGCTCCATTCTTGTATTGCGTGGTAATGTGCATCTGTTTCCACAAGAAGAAGCTGCAGAAGAAGCGTCTTAAATTAATCAGCAAATATTGAGGGGTCGCCAGTCAATGCGAATCACTTTTAAGTGAGCGTAGATGATGTGCGTTTAGATATGCAGAAAAAAAGGGCGCCCCGCCCCCGATGCAAGGAGGGATGTGAGCATGGGGACGGGGCAGGCGGTGTATGGGTACCGTTAGCAACGCTGTTGTCATAAGGCGCAACAACAGCGCGAGTGCAGTTAAGGTTGTATGAACCCAAAGCAGCAACGGGTCAGTATGTTGCAATCGATTGTGTGAGAGATCAGCAAAACATGGCCCGGTAAAAACTGCTGCCTGTAAACCAATTCTGGTTTATCAGCCCTCACCTATAAATTTACCACACGCGAATGAATAAGTGAAGAATATTATCAGGAATTGTTCTAAAAGCGTGTGTTGTTGATAAGCGAAAAAATACTTGCAAAAACGTTTTGAATGCCCATCTAATCAGGACTGTGTGCGCATTTTAAAAGCCTAATACATGGTTAGGCTTGTTGTTTTGTTACTATCTAATTGTTTGTTAGATCAATGTTTTCTTCGCATTAAGAAAACAAGTGAACCAAGCAGTAATGATGCGGTTGCTGGCTCGGGGATGTCAGTGATTTCAACGAGGCCTATCTTGGCGATAGATGATCCGGAGGTTGTGTCATCGCCGAAGAAAAGGAAATTCGGGATTTCAAATGGATCGATTGTTCCGACCCACGGCGTGTAATCACGTGTGCTGCCGGTCATGATCACGTTGCCATCGGCATAAAGCATGTATGTTGAATTGTGCAGTGAGAGATTGTATTCAATCATTGAAGCGGTTGTGTCAATTGCAGTTGTTTCAGCTTTGAAGAACAATTCGCCTGTATTGTCATCGTGGTATGAGAAAATCTGGTCTTCCCAGAAAGCGATTTCGATGCCGACTTTGTTGTTGGATAAAAGGATGATGGAGAAGCCGCCTCGGTTTTCTCTTGAATGATTTTCTTCTTCAATCTGCAATGTGAAGTGAAGGTTGAAGCCGGTAGCAAGATCCATGTCAGGCATATTGGGATGAACGATGCTGGTTGCAAATGGATTGTGTGAGAAGAAACCGAGCTTGTCGGACATGGTGGTGGCGGTGTCGATGCGCGTGTAGTTGGAATTGGATGAGGCAGAAGCATTTGCTCCGGTGAGTGGCAAAACGCCCATGGTGAAGCCTTGCGTCGACGGCGAAGTATCTAGGGCTGCATCGTATAGAACAACAGCATGTGAGTGTGGTGTGAGTATTGCTAAGAATGTTAGGAATGTGATTGCTTGTAAAAAATGCTTAAAGTGATTCATCTAGTTTTCTCCGGATCTCGCTTGTGAATCGAATGCACAAGTTAACGTGGCAAAAAATGGCACATCACACTGCAACAGGTTAACTCGTTAATGATTTAGTAAAACTAAGAAAAGATGCGTTCAGTTTACCCTTAAAAATAAGGGAAACAAGAAGAATTACTTGTGACGTGATTGCATTGGAGTTTTTTAACTAATCGTTGATTAGATAAATGAATCATTTGTATTCCAATCAGAGATGTAGGTTTATCCCGTAATGAGGAATAATTTAGAATGTTTCTAAGTGAGTTATGCGAGGCGTGTGTATTTCCTTTTTTCAATATGCCTAGATGGTGAGTTTAGTTCGAGTTGTTCGTTACGAAAATAAATTCCGCGTGTGCGGAAGTGGCTATCGTCTGGACCTCGCTGGGTGATGGCTGAAATTAATCGAGGGAAATGTGTCAGTTGAAGAACTGGGACGCGCACAACATGGAGCCTGTGTATGACTCGAAGCAAGATGAGTGGGATGATTAACAAGAGGACATTTGTTTTAGGGACTGTCGTGCTGGGGGCAAGTTTGTTTTCAGCCAGTGTGAGTAGTGCTGCACTGCAGACGAATGACTCATTGGATTTCTTCACTAATTTTCAGGAAGCTGATGGGAACAATCCAAGTTTCACAATCACCAAGGATGGAATGAGTGTTGATTTTGTCGGACATATCGGGATACGACCTGATGGGCCGCTGTATTTTCAGGATGCGCGTTCGTTCTGGGTTGAAGAAGATAATGTCGATGGATCAGCGATGCTGAGTGACGGAGCGGTGCACGTGCAGTTTGTTGCGCGTGATCGTGTTCTGCCTGGCGCGGGTGATCCGAACGGCGTGATCGAATTCTTGGATATGTCTGACAATGTGATTGATGTTGATATTGAAGTTTATGATGCACTGAGTGGTGTACTAAATGCAGCGGATGCGAATCATGGTACCGATATGGATAACATCAGTTTGAGTAATAACTGGGTAAGGTATGTTGTTACTGCGAGTGATGATAGTGTGCTGATCAAGTCATTGCGTATGACGAATGATGATGGTGTTGGCAGAAGCGCGATCGATGATTTTGGTTTTAATGTACCGGAACCAGCAAGCGCGGCGCTTTTGGGTTTGGGTATGTTGTTGGGATTACGCCGCCAGAAGTAATACGATGAAGTTTGATTGATATGTAAAAGAAAAAGGCGTGCACCATGACGTGCGCGCCTTTTTTAATATTTGTAATTGGAGGGATGGGGATTAGAGGTTGCCGTTCCAGTTTGCGGGGAGGAGCATGACGGGTAGGTCAGTTTGGCGGATGAGGTTGCCGGGCACGTCGCCTGCGATGAGACGTTTGAGAACACCTTTACCGGTGAGGCCGAGCAGGATGAGTGTGCAGTTGCGAGCGTGTGCGGTGTTGAGGATTGCTTTGGAGGTGTCGTCCGAGAAGAGCATGATGCCTTCTGCGTTGATGCCTTTGGACTGGAGATTGTCTGTTAGGAGTTTGAGTGTTTGCTCACCTCGGTTGGTCGCATCGGACTCGTGCTCATCTTCATCTTGAAGAGTCGCGACGTGAGCGATAATCACATCGGAGCCTAATCGGGCTGCGAGATCTGCAACAGGGCCGAGAAGTTTTTCGCTGGCCCATGGTGAGGAAACTGCGACGAGGATTCTGCTTTTGCTCACGTGAAACTCCGTTTTTGAACGCTGGCGAGGCGTTTTCAAGTGGCTGAAAGCTTATTGATTTACCAAAAGTGAGTCAGAAGGTCAAAAAAAGTCGAGTTTTAGGTCAATAATTGGGTGTAGGGGGTGTTTTTGAGGGGGAGAGGGGGTGAGAGGCCAATGATAAGAACGTGGGGGTGAGTGGGGTATTGTTGGGAGGGAAAATTATGGGGAACCGGTGAAGGGCTAATCTCGTAAACGAAATGAATATTTTAAGCCGGAACTGGGTTAGTTAGTTATGAAATGAAGCATATCGGCAAAAGTCGGTGTGTGGCCTATTCAGGTGGTCAGTGACGCTCGGATGAATCAAGGCGATGGGCGACACGGATAATTAAGGATATATGAAGATGAAATTCAACGCACTGTGTAAAGTTGTGGTTTTGGGAGGTGGATTGTGTTTGGCGGCGGGTAGCGGACTGGTTGGGAGTCAGGTTTGGGCGCAGGCCAGTGGTAAGGCTGCGGCCAAGGCAGAAGCACATGAAGGTTGGCAGGTTGATGTTGATCTGAAGGATGTGTTTAAGCAGGCGAAGAAGGAAGGTAAGGATGTGGTTGTGAACTTTTCAGGTTCAGATTGGTGTCCGCCTTGTATTAAGTTAGATGAAACGATTTTGAGCCAGAAGGCGTTTCAGGATCGCGTGAAAGATAACTTTGTGCTGGTGAATTTAGATTATCCAAGACAGAAGCAGCAGTCACCGGAAGTGAAAGCGCATAATGATGCGGCTGCACGGAAGTATGGAATTACGGGGTATCCAACGCTGCTGATTTTTGACTCGGAAGGTCATCAGTATGGGAAGACGGGGTATAAGCCTGTGAGCCCTGAGGTGTACGCTAAGGAATTGAATGCGATGCATGATGTTCGCGTGCAGAAGGATGCGCTGCTGGCTGAGGCGAGTAAGTTGAGTGGCGTTGAGAGGGCGAAGAAGATCGATGAAGCGGTAGAGAAAATCGGGTTGGAAAATGCAGTGACGATGATGAGTGCGGAGATCGCTGAGATTGAATCGCTTGATCCCAATGATGAAGCTGGGCTTAAAAGTAAGTATGCGGAGATCGTTCAGGGCATTAAATTAAATGAGGGTATGGAATCGGTTTTGATGTCTGCTCAGATGGGCGATGTTAAGGGCGCGATTAAGAAGTTGGATGCTTTGGTTGCGAAGGTGAAGCCGACGAAGCCGGATGTGTTGCAACAGATTTCGTTAGTGAAGGCTCAACTGCTTATGAGTACGGGTGAAGGGGATGCGGCGCTTGCTGAGGTCCAGAAGGCGATTGATGCAGCACCGGGTTCACCGTTGAGTCGTCAGTTGGAATCATCGTTGCCACAGATCAAAGCTGAGGTGGCGCAGATGAAAGAACAGGCGGCGAGTGGTGCGAACGCTGCTGAGTAATGAAACGAATGCGAATTTGGGGATAGAAGAAAGCTGAGCTTATGTTCGGCTTTTTTTGTGCGCGCTTTGGGGTGAGGCATTGGGGGTGAATGTGGAATTTGCTGAGGTGCGCGCATGAAATGGTTGGCAGTTGAACATTTGGGGGTGCTACGAATGGTGGATTTTTGAAATGCAATGTGAGCGATTAAGTGAAATGGCTGATCGAAAATGTGAAATGGAGTTTTTAAATAAGGATTTATGAATGCGCGGGGTGGGTGGCGATGCGGTTTTGTGCGCACGAATATGACGGTTTGGTTATTTTCGATGATTTTCCCGTAGTCAAGAATGGTTAGAAATGGCGTGAAACGGCTTGAAAATGACGAGAAATGAGTTGGAAATGTACAGTAATGGTGAGGAAATGGAACGGCTTTGAAGGGATGCGGCGCGAATTTGCGCACGAAATGGAAGTGGGGTAATTTGGCATGGCTTTTGCTAGGGGATGGGTTGGTGCATTACGCTTGTGTTGCTGTTTGGTCTAATCGTTGATTAGGTGGCTGCGTTGTTCTGAGTTTTATGGGCTGGGCTGAAGACGTGTTGGTTGTTTTGATGTGGTACTTAACTGTATTGGTGAGTGTTGTAATGATCGAGATGAGATATAGGGATATGGGGGGAGGTGCGTGAGAGTGATGAGCGGCTTTGTGAGCGTTTTGAGGATGAGATTATTTTGATGTTAATTGTTTTGTGAGCCAGGTTGTGAAGGCCTGTATGGTTTTGTCGTTTCGCTTGCAGTATGACCATTTCTGATGTTTGCGAACGGTGATGAAGCCTGCCTGTTTGAGTATTTCGAGATGGCGGCTGGCGGTGGGTTGGGCGATTTGCAAGGCTTCTGCGATGAGTGTCATGCATACGCCGAAATCAACGGGATCTGCGGACCATTGATGTTTGAAATGTTTCTTGGGGTTGGCTAGAAGTTTAAGGATATGCATGCGTGTGTCGCTTGCGATTGCTTTGATTTGTATTGACTGATCCATGTGTTTTATTATATAGTCATATAGCTAAATGACAATATGACATTGCTTAGGCCAAGACTTCATTATGTTGTTTGGGTTGGCGTGGGGTGGAGGCGATGGATGGGGGAGATGGGTGCGTGTGTGCATAAGATTGATGGTCGTGGATAGCCTTGTGGGGTTGGTGTAAGTATGGGGATGGGTATGGATTGCAGTGGAGCGGTTTAGAAGAGTTTTGGGTAATCAGGTGCACCGTGCTGAAGTTATGGGAGATGCGATGAGGGAAGAGAAATTTTGTTCACGTGGAGTGGTATGAGGTGAGATTGGTTGGATTGTCGGTGGGCGGCGCAAGGGGAGTGAGGTGGAAGTCGCTGGTGGTGAGGGTATGGATTTGGGGAGTTGGAATTTATCGTTTGCAGCTTATCGTTTTTGTGATGATGGATGCAATATAGAAATATTGATGTTTGGTACTTATTTAATAGAGTTTTTATGCTTGAACTAAAACATACAACATTGATTGAGGGAAATGCGGTGAGGTGGGGTGTGATGAGAGAAGATGATGAGGTGGGTGTTGGGAGTGAAGAGAAGCCGGTGTTGGTTGCGATACATGGGACGCCGTTTTCGTCACAGGTTTGGAGACGGATTGTGCCGCGACTTGTGGATCGGTTTAAGGTTTATTATTTCGATCTTGTTGGGTATGGGCAGTCGGAGATGCGTGCTGGGCAGGATGTTTCGTTGGGTGTTCAGAATGGTGTGTTGGCGAGGTTGTTTGAGGAATGGGGTTTGGTGAGTCCACATGTTTTGGCGCATGATTTTGGTGGTGCGACGGCGTTACGTGGTTATTACTTGAATGGTTTACGGTATGGATCGTTGACGATATTTGATGCGGTGGCGTTGTCGCCTTGGGGGTCGCCGTTTGTTCAGCATGTGCGGAAGTATGAGGAGGCGTTTTCGGGGATGCCGGGGTATATGCATGAGGCTTTGTTGCGTGCGTATTTACAGGGAGCTGCGTATCGTATGTTGTCGGAAGAGGCGATGAAGGTTTATTGCGAGCCTTGGTTGGGGGAAGTGGGGCAGGCTGCTTTTTACAGGCAGATCGCGCAGATGGATGAGAAGTATACGGATGAGGTGGCGGGGTTGTATGGCGTGATGGATTGCCCGGTTAAAGTTTTATGGGGAGAGAAGGATGAGTGGATACCTTATGAAAAGGGGGAGTTATTGGCGGCGTTGATTTCGGAGTTGCCTTGCGAAGTTGTTCGGGATTCGGGGCATCTCATGCAGGAGGATTGTCAGCAAGCGGTTGTGGCGGCTGTGTTGAAGCAGGTTTGTTCTTAGGATGTGGATGAGGTTGTGTGATTGCATCGAGTTTGTTGCAACAATGGTTCGTGGGATACGTCTTTATGATGGGTGAGTTTAGCGATTGAGAGATGATGGCATTTTTTCGGGAGTAATGTGATGAGTGATCAGATTGCGGTGATGGAAGTTGAGCGGTCGGGAGAGTTGGTTTTGAAGGTGGGGGAAGAGATGCATTGGTTGTGGGGTGTGAATGGTGATGAGGGGGGGAAGTATGAGGTGTTGGGGTGGGTGGAGGTGAAGAGTGCAGATTTGTGGGAGGTTGGGGTTTGGTTGTGGCCTGAGGTTGTGGTGCTGGCGGGGAGTTTGATGGGGTTGGTGGCGTGCGTGTATTTGTGGCGATGGATGAGATTGCGCCGAAAGTTGAGGGATGTGAAAGTTGGAGAAGGTTATTGCAGGGGGTGCGGTTATGTATTGCATTTGGATGATGAGGAGTATAGGGCGGTTACGTGTGCGGAGTGTGGGAAGCGGGTTAAGGTTGGGAAAATTAAGGTGAGGAAGTGGTGGCAGGTGCGGTGGGCAAGTTTCGTTGTGGTGTTGATGGTGATGCTACTGAGTTGGGGTGGTGCTTCTGTAGTGGGAGTGAGTGCGTGGAAGGCGATGAAGGCGCATAAGTGGAAACAGGCTTATTACGGTGAGTGGCGGAATACGACATGGTGGGATGCGGATAAGTATGAGGTGAAGGATTGGTTTAATTTGCCTTCGGCAAAATTTTATCAGTGGATGATGGGTTCAGGGAAACGGTGGCGAGGGTTGGTGTCGCCGAGTCATAATAGTGTGCATCATGAGTTGTGGGGGATGTGGTTTGATGAGCAAAGTGGTGAGGTGAAGAAGAATGTGCTTGCGCGGGAGTATGCGAGTGAAGCATATTATGAGGTGATTGATGGGGAGAGGCGAATGTTTGAGTTGGTGAGTGATAATAGGGAAGGGTTGTTGCCACGGTTTATTAGATTTGATGGCGGCTATTTGCTGACGTTGGGGCAGCGGTTGTATTGGTATGATGAGTCTAATGGTGGATTAGAGAAGATTGAGATGGTAAAAGGCGGGGCGTTGCCAGAGACGAATATGGTGGGTACGAGGACGTATGATCTGGGGAATGGTTTTGTTGCGATCATGGGTATGATTCGTGAGGATTTTGGTAGTGATAAGGCGTATGAGGCGGCGGGTAAGCGAACTGACTCGGAGTTTGGCCGCGTTGTTGTGGTGGATGCGGTGGAGAAGAAGGTTGTGAATGAGCAAAACTTTATTGTGAGTCGAGAGGGAGAGAGTTTGGATGATGCACAGTGTGAGCCGATGAAGATCGGTCGTGATGGGAAGGTGTTTTATGATGGGTTGTGTGTGAGAGTCAGTGGCCGGGTGCATTACAGTAAAGATTATCGTTGGGGGATTGTTGATGATGATGGGATCTGGGATGGATTGGAGTTGGAGGAGATGCACTCGGAAAGTTTTGAAGAGTTGCCTAAGCGAGGATGGAAACGAAAGAGTGATTTTAATTTTGGTGATGGGATGAAGATTGTTGATCAGCGTACAGCTGATTTTACGAGGCGTCACTTGGGTGAGTTGGAATCGGTGGTGCCGATGCAGGGGAATATTACGGAGATGGGTTTGACGAAGAAGCAAGAGGAAGAAAGAGCACGGAATGTAAAGGGAGTATTGAATCGTTATGGCGGGATCGCATGGCCTGGGGAGTATGATCGGGAGAAGTGGGCGATGCAGGCGATTGTGTCGAAGGATGATGCGAGTGAGGGGCGGTTTTTTGCGCTGAAGATGGGGGAGTTGGGGCGGAATCAGTGGACGAGGGGATGGTTGGCTGTAGATAAGAAAAATAAACGGGTGTGGTTAAGCCGCTTTGCATGGATGTATGATTCGTACGAGGGGTGGGTGAAGGTTTATGAGATTGATGAAGAGTGATTGGAAGAAGTGAATGAATAAAAAACAACCTCGCGCGGGGCGAGGTTGTTGATGTTTGCGTGTAATGGTGTGTGAGAAAAATAGTTGTTAGCTATTAGCCTTCGAGGGTGCGGAGGCCCATGCCCATTTCGGCGAGCTTCTCTTTGATTTCGAGAAGGGAAGTCATGCCGAAGTTTTTGACGCCCATGAGTTCAGCTTCTGTCTTGAGGACGATGTCGCCGATGCATGAGACGTTAAGAAGAGCGAGAGCTTTGCGAGCACGTACTGAGAGGTTGAGGTCAGCGATTGGGCGGCCGAGCATCTCGTTGTCGCCGTGGGAGCCTGCGAGCTGTTCGTAAACTTGCTCTTTGACTGCCTGCTGATGCTGCTCAACTGATTGGCCAAGACGAAGGCCCTTCTGTGCGAGCATAGCTTTGATTTCTTCGAGAGATGCGTCGCCGAAGTTCTTGAAGGAACGTAGTTCGGCTTCGGTGACTTTGAGAAGGTCGCCGAGGGTACGGATGTTCATCTTGCGAAGTGCGTTACGTGTACGAACTGAGAGTTCGAAGTCGGTAACAGGTGTGTCGAGAAGCACCATGTGCTTTTCGTTACGCTTTTCGGCTTCGTCATCAATGACCATTGCTTTGGAAGCGATGATGTCTTTGATGTATAGCGAAGCGCGTGGGTGTGTTGGATTGGTTGCGAGTACTTGACGGATGCAACGTTCGGCTTTTGAAAGCTCGTTGCGGTCTTCGTACATGATCGCGAGGTTGATGAGTGCATTGAGATGAGGCTTGTCGGCCTTGATGCATTCTTCGTAGAGGTGAAGTGCTTCATCTTCTTCACCTACTACGTCGAGAGCGTATGCGAGGCGGAAGCAGATTTCGGCATCATCAGGGTTTGCGGTGTATGCTGCCTGGTAAGCTTTGACAGCAGCAGGTCGGTCGCAAGCCTGTTCGGCAGCGAGACCTTGTTCGTAGTATTTTTGGGCGGTTGCGGAATCGACTGCCTGTACGGCACCGAATGTTGCATCAGCATCTGTCATAGTGATTTAACCCCTGAGGTTAAAAAATGGTCAAGTTCAGTATTCGTAAGACTATAAATAATAATCATGTGGGGATTGGGGGGCAAATATAAGTCGGGTAAGGGTGTTGAACGGGGAGTGATTGTGGCTGGATGTGTATATCGGTTTTGGGGGGTAAATGGGGCCAAAGTGTGGGTTATGTGGCTGTGAGTTGGGGTATTGAGTCGGTTTGAGGGAGATCTGGGAGTGGTGGGAGGTGTGGATTGAGGGTTTGGATAGTGGATTCTGGTTGAAGGAGATTGCACCAGCGGAGATAGTTGCCGGTCGAAAGAGGGGCGCGTGAGGAGAGGGCTTTGAGGCATGGGAGGAAAGATTTTATGAGCGCGAGGGGTATGCGACGACGGTAGCTGAGGTTAGCGTAGCGGCGGTAAATGGTGGAAAGCTGATTGAAGAAGACTGGAGGGATGCGTGTGAAGGGGACGTAACGTGTGGTGAAAATGAGGTTGTTGGTGGTGTGAAGGTCGGCACGCCAAAGGGGGGAGTATGGGGTTGAGGGAGATTGGGGGGCAGGGGATGCTGAAACGGATCGATTGGCGGGATCGTGGATAATGTGATTTGAGTTGGCGAGTGCGATGAGGAAGCCTTGGGCGAAGAGGCGGATGGATAGGTCGGAAGCTTCGGTGTAGACGCGGAGAGAGGTGCGGAAGCCTTGGAGGTGGCGGTAGACATCGGTGCGATAGAGGGTGGTTGCTTCGAGGTATGCGTTGATGAGGCGAGGGGATTGAGGTGAGGTGGCTTGGATGAGGTCGGGGTTGCCTTGCTCCCAACGATTGGTTTGTGGGTTGAAGCAGGGGATGCCGACGATGGCGATGCGGGGGTGTGAGAAAAAGGGGAGTGCATCGGTGAGTGTGTTTGGGGAACTGAGGTATGCATCGTCGTCGAGGATGAGAGCGAGTGGGGTTTGGACGTGCTTGAAAAGATTGTTGCGATGGCGGATGAAGTTGTGGTCGGTGTCGGGTGCTTTGATGATGGTGACTTGAGGGTAGTGCTCTTGAATGTGTGTGAAGGTGTCGTCATCGGAGTGATCATCCATGACGATGATTTGTGGTGGTGCGGGTTGTTGTGAGAGGAGTGAATCAATTGCGCGGCATAGTACGTTGCAACGATTGCGCGTGCAGATGAGAGCGGTGACGTCGGCGTTGGTGTATTGCATGAGAAGTATGAATCTAACGTGTTTTATAGTGGTTTTAGATGAGCATGCTAACATATGCATTGAATAGATGTAATGGTTTAGTGGATGGGGTTTACCCGTGTGAAAATAAAAAAGCTCGCATGATGGTGCGAGCTTGGTGTGGTTGAAATTGTTTGTTGCTAGTCTCGTTTTGTGTTCAGCATGTAGACGCCTAGAAATATCATTGCTGTTGCGAGGTAGTCGAGAAGTGTGATCGGTTCTTTGGCGATGATGACTCCGATCAGGAGTGCGACGACAGGTGGAATGTAGGTTACTGATGAAGCAGAGACGGCGCCGAATTTTTCAATGATGTAGTAGTAGATGATGTATGCGATGCCTGTGCCGAGAAGCCCGAGGCCGACGATGAGGCCAATGGTTGCATGTGCATTCGTTAGGATGTTTGTGGTGTTATGAAAATCTGTGATGAGGAGGAGGGTGATAAAGCCAGTACCGAGTTGGTAGGTGGTCAATGCTTCGGCGGGGAGTTTGAGAGGTATGATGAATTTCTTTGCATAGACGAAAGAAGCACCGACGGAGAGCGACCCGATGGCGATGTAGAGGATGCCTTGGATATTTGAGGAGGCAATTTCGGATTCAGTAGGTCGAGCGATCATGGCGACGCCGATGAAACCGATGATGATGCCGAGGATTTTGGTGAGTGTGCATTTTTCTTGTGGGATGAATGTAATTGCTAAAAGAAAGGAGAAAAGTGGGATTGAGCCGCTGATGGCGCCTGCGATGCCGGAGAGTAAGAGGGAAGTGCCTTTGACGAAGCAATAGTAGTAGAGTGTGGTGGCGAGGATGCCCATGACGATGAAGTGGGGGAAATGTTTGAGGTGTTTCCAGTGAAGCGCTTTTCGGTATAGGGCGTAGAGGACGACGGGGGTGAAGCCGAAGAAAACACGGAAGAATGTTGTTTGCATTGGGGAGATGAGGTTGGTTGCCATTTTCATGTAGATGAAGTTGCTGCCCCAGATGATGCCGAGAGCAGCGAAGGCGAAGAGTGGTAGATATTGCGGCTTTCTCATTTTAATTGTTCCTGTAGTTGAAAACGCCGAATCTCCGATGTACGCTATAACGCACGAATGGGTGCTAAATAGTATGTAGTAGTCAATATGTAGTCAATATGAGCGTTATATGAAACAATCAATTGAAGCAATATCCAGTAATCTCAAGGCGTATCGCGAGAGTCGGGGTTTGAGTTTGGATCAGCTGTCAGCTTTAACAGACGTGAGCAAGAGCATGTTGAGGCAGATTGAGAACGGTAAATCCAGCCCGACAATTGCGACGTTGTGGAAGATTGCAAACGGATTGAAGGTGTCGTTTAGTGGACTTTTGGCGAAGCCGGCGATTGAGGCGGAGGTGAAGTCATTTTGTGAGGGCGAGCCACTGGTTGAGAAAGAAGGGCATTACCGGTTGTATCCGATCATTCCGTTTGATCCGAGCCAGTCGTTTGAGAGTTATTATTTTGAGATTGATCCGGGGACGGAGTATATGGGGGAGCCGCATGAGGGGAATACATATGAGTATGTGTTTGTGCATGCTGGTGTGTTGGAGATACAGGTAGGAGGGAAAGAACATAAGATTGAGGCAGGACATTTTTTGAAGTTCTTAGCGAACAATCCGCACCGGTATCGATGTACGAGTGATGAATCAGTGCGAGCGATTATGCAGGTTTGTTACAGTTTGTAAGAGATAAATAAAAAAGCTCACAAATTGAATGTGAGCTTTTTTTACTTGTTTTATAGGTGTATTTAGCGTGTAAGCTTGCGGTACTTGATGCGGTGGGGTTGGTCGGCGTCGTGGCCTTTGCGGCGTTTGTAATCGGCTTCGTAATCGGAGTAGTTGCCGGGGTAGTAGACGATTTCGGAGTCGCCTTCGAAGGCGAGGATGTGAGTTGCGATGCGGTCGAGGAACCAACGGTCGTGGGATACGACGACGGCACAGCCGACGAATGAGGTGACGGCTTCTTCGAGTGCGCGGATGGTGTTGACGTCGAGGTCGTTGGTGGGTTCGTCGAGGAGTAGGACGTTCATTTGTTGCTTGAGCATGTTGGCGAGGTGGACGCGGTTGCGTTGTCCGCCGGAGAGGTTTGAGAGTTTTTGCTGTTGGTCGGGGCCTGTGAATGAGAATCGGGCACAGTAGGCACGAGAGTTGATTTGGGTGTCGCCGAGTTTGATGATCTCGTTGCCGCCTGAGAGTGTTTCCCAAATGGATTTGGTGCCGTCGAGATCGTCGCGTGTCTGGTCGACGTAGCCGAGTTCGACGGTTTCGCCGACGGTGAGTGAACCTGAGTCGGGCTGCTCTTCGCCGGTGATCATGCGGAAGAGGGTGGTTTTACCTGCACCGTTGGGTCCGATGACGCCGACGATGCCGCCGCGTGGGAGTTCGAAGTTGAGATTATCCATGAGGAGCTTGTCTCCATAGGCCTTGGTGAGGTTTTCGGCTTTGATAACGAGTTCGCCGAGACGAGGGCCTGTAGGGATGTAAATCTGTGCATCCTTGGCGCGGTTGCGTTCATCGTTTGATGAGAGTGATTCGAAGGATGAGATGCGGGCTTTGGATTTTGCTTGTCGGCCTTGCGGTGTTTTGCCGATCCATTCGAGCTCGTGCTTGAGGGCTTGTTGACGCTTCTTGTCTTGCTTTTGCTCGATGGCGAGACGTTTTTGTTTTTGGTCAAGCCAGGATGAGTAGTTGCCTTTCCAAGGGATGCCTTCGCCGCGGTCGAGTTCGAGAATCCAGCCGGCGACGTTGTCGAGGAAGTAGCGGTCGTGAGTGATGGCGATGATGGTACCTTCGTATTGCTGAAGGTGACGCTCTAACCATGAGATAGTTTCTGCGTCGAGGTGGTTGGTGGGTTCGTCGAGTAGCAGAATGTCCGGTTTTTGTAGGAGTAAACGGCAGAGTGCGACACGACGCTTTTCGCCGCCGGAGAGAACGTTGACGGGTGTGTCTGCTGGTGGGCAGCGTAGTGCGTCCATGGCCATGTCGAGACGTGAGTCGAGATCCCATGCGTTTAAGAGGTCGAGTTTTTCTTGAACATCGCCTTGACGCTGCATGAGTTTGTCCATGTCGTCATCAGACATTTCTTCTGCGAATTTTTCGTTGATTTCATCGAATTCTTTGAGGAGATCTGTGACTTCGGTGACGGCTTCTTCGACAACTTCGCGTACGGTTTTGTCTTCGTCGACGAGTGGTTCCTGTGGGAGGTAGCCCACGGTGTAGCCGGGCGTGATTTGGATTTCGCCGTCGAAGTCCTTGTCGATGCCTGCGATGATGCGGAGGAGGGTGGATTTACCGGAGCCGTTGAGGCCGAGGACGCCGATTTTGGCGCCGTAGAAGTAAGAGAGCGAGATGTCTTTGATGACGGTCTTGTTGTTGTATTTTTTTGATACTCCGAGCATGGAGTAGATGATTTTTTGCGGATCGTTGCTCATGGGGCAGGCCTCGTGAGGGTGGGGTTTTGAAATAATGAGGGGGTATTTTAGTCGTATTCGAAGTGAGGTGCTATGTGGCGTTATTCTTGGGGAATGGGGATTGTGCGATGGTGGGTGTGATGAGCTAGAATGGTAAGGTTATGAAAGATCACCGCAGTAACAAGCAGTTTCGTCCTCGGCGGCCTCAGGGTCAGTTTAAGCAGTCTCGTCCGCAGCAATACAGGAAGCCACCGTTGTGGATACAGCCTACGACACTGTGGGACTATCCATCGCAGCATTATGGGGATGATGTGCAGGGTGATCCGAATTATCGCGGTGCGACGCCTAGCTATGTGATTTGGAATTTGCTGCAACGGTATACGCAGGAAGGTGATCTTGTTGTTGATCCGTGTTGTGGTAGTGGAACGACGTTGGATGTTGCGAGGGATTGCGGCCGCAAGGCGCTTGGGTTTGATGTGAATCCGACACGCGATGATATTTCGGATGCCGATGCAAGAGATTTGCCGGTTGAGAATGAGACAGCGGATTTTGTGTTTATTGATCCGCCTTACTCGACGCACTTGGAGTATTCGGATGATATTCGTTGCATTGGAAAGATGGATGCAGCAGATGGGAGTTACTACGAGGCGATGGAGCTTGTGATCAAAGAGATTGATCGCGTGTTGAAGCCGGGCGGGTTTATGGGGTTATATGTGAGTGACTCGTATGTACATCGCGGTGAAGGGAAGGGGTTCCATCCGATTGGTTTTGAGTTGTTTGGCATGATGTCGAAGGCATTTAGGCCGATTGATATCGTGAGTGTGATAAGACATAATCGTACGCTTGAGATGGGTAATTATCGCGCGTCAGCAGAGGAAGAGAATTTTTATCTGCGAGGTTTTAATTATCTGTTTGTTATGCAGAAGCCGGGTGGAGAGCATGATGGGCCACAGCCTTTGCGAGTAAAGAAGAAAAAAGTTGATCGCCGTGGTGAAGGGAAAAAGTGGGAAGGTAAAGGCAATGGCGGGCAATGGGATGGGAAGAAAAAGTTTGTGAAGAAACGTGAAGGTTTTATTGGTAAGGGAAAGAAGGCTGCGAAGCGGCAGAGAGAACGAGGTGAGGGGCCTGAGTTTCATGGGCAGGGTGAAAAGATTTATGGAGGAAAGAAGCGAACGTTTCGGGTAGAAGGGGGCGGCCCGACTGACATGCCTGTGAAGAAAAGGCGATGGAATAAAAAGAAGTAAACAAGTTGGATGAAACTTGTTAAGGTGTGTCGGTAATAATATGTTTGAGATTTCTTTAACCCCGTGTTCGGGAGTGAGTGATTATGGCAGAAGGCCAAAAGCAAGTACGTATTCGTATCAATGACCGTGCAGAGAAAGCAACGTATGTGAATGCATTCCGTACGGAAACACAGGCTGATGAGTTTGTGCTGGAAGTGGGCATGAATACGAGCGTTCAGAATGTTCAGGGTGATGATCAGGTTGATGGCGAGATTCGTTTTGATTTGGAAAATCGTTTGGTTATGAATCCTTATACAGCGAAACGTCTTGCGATTACGCTTGGGAATTATGTGCGTGATCATGAAGAGAAGTTTGGCGAGTTGAAGCTGAATGCTGCGGATCGCTTGAAGAAGTAAGACACGAATAAAAATTACATAAAAAAGAACTGCATTGTGAACATGCAGTTCTTTTTTTATAGGGTTGGGTGGTCATGTGAAGAATTCGTTTGCTTTGTCGTAGCTGAATTGGTTGTCAAAGAGTGGCTCGATTGTGTTTTGGTTTTTGAGCTTATCTGCGATATTGATAAGGTGAGCGAAGACAGAACGAACTGCGCCTGAGCCGATACTAAGTCGTGTGACGCCAAGGTCATTGAGTTTGTTAAGATCGTTACTGAGTGGGTTTGCGATGATATTGATTGGAGCATTGATGTTCTTGGATAAAGTTTGGATGGTTTGGTAATCCATGATGCCGGGGATAAAGACGCAGTCTGCACCCGCTTCGGCAAAAGTGTTGCACCGATCAATGACGAGTTGAAGTCGTTCATTTTCGTGGCCAATCTTAAGCCAATATGCACACGTTCTCGCGTTGATGACAAAGGGGATGTCAAGTTTGGTTTTTAACTTTGCAATGGCTTGTATTTTATCAAGTTGGGTCTCAAGATCTTCAAGTTTTGGATTTGGGCCTGGGTAGCCGTCTTCAAGGTTTATTCCAACAGCACCCGCTTGGATGATTTGCTCAACGTTTCGGCATACCTGTTGTGTGTTGTCAGCGTAGCCACGTTCGAGGTCAACGGAGAGTGGTATGTTGATGCGATTGGTGATTTGTGTGGTTACTTGAATGAGGTCATTGAGTGTAATTATTTCACCGTCAGGTTGAGCTTTGGCATAGGCAATACCTGCACTTGTTGTTGCTATAGCGCTAAAACCTGCTTTTTCAAAAATCCATGCACTGCCCACATCCCATGCATTGGGAAGTGTGAATAGTTGTGATTCTTTATGTAGTTTGTTGAATGTAATGGCATGTATTTTCTGTACAGCGTGATTCATTTGTACTCATCTCCAATTCAAGCATAGAACGTACTATCGTTGCAAAACATTGATGAATTAGAATTATATGCATTGAAACGGTGGGGAGTATTAATTGTGGTAAGTTTATTCTTGTATGCGGTAAAGTTTAAAGGCTATGTCATTTTTAAAGCTTGGAATTTCAATTGTAATTGATTGGTTTTCTGCTTTATATTGTCCGGCTTCTGTAACATCTGATGATATTGTGTCGAAAAGAATTAATTGATAATAAGCACTGGGGATATCGTTTAGTGTGATGTGTATGGGATTTAATGGTTCGATGTTGCGTTGGTTGACATACTGTGTCCATGAATAATCCTGGTTCCGTATCCAGCCAATGACTGTCGGTTGACCTTGGGATGTGGATGGGTAAATTCGCCCATGTAAATCAATCCATGGTGTATCACGTAGCCATGGTGAAACGATCTCGTAATCTATCATTGCCCAATCTTTACCGTCGTTAATAATTTGTATTTCATGTTTACCTGCAGGGACTGGAATGGCGTATCGCCCAGCATATTGTTTAAGCACTTCGGTTTTTTCATCGCCATCTGGGTCTGCAAAATCTTCATCTATTAATAATTTTTGATCCAGATAGACTTTTAGTTTGGCACCACCCCAGCCTGAAACCTCTGCAATATTGACCGCAAATTCACCATCCATTTCATAGTCGATTTTTATTGTTAGTGGGTTTGCGAGTTCGGGCTTGCCTGTTGATCCATGTAGAATCCCTGAGAGGTGATCGTTACCTTGGATCGTATTCTTGTCAACAATGATTATTGTTGGTTGATTTGATGGTGCTTGAGACCAAAGACGAGTATCTCCTTGGATACGTATCATTGCAGGGTGTGGATCTTTGAGAGGTTTGGTGAAAGACGCAGAGATGAAGTTGAGTGCCTTTGAATTCGGGTTATTAACTGGAGCGTTCTGAATGAATTTGGATGCAGGTTTTAGATGAGTCCAGAGATTTAACGGTCTGAGATAATTGTCCCACCACCATGACATTGCAGTTGATGGCGTCTCAGTGAATAATCCAGCCCAAATCATGTTGTGAAAATGAATTCCTTCAGGATCTTTGTTTGTTTGTTGGCCTGAATGTGCAATTCCCATTTCACCCATTATGTGAGGTTTGTTGAATTTTTTAGTTTGGAATGTCGCGATTTTACGAATGGTCGGTGCGAGCTGGCTGCTGTTGTAATTATGGGATTGAGAAAAATCAATTTCATCTAGGAGATAGTGTGATAATGATGTGTCGCCTTCATGTGCGCTTGTGGTTACTAGGTGCTCATATGGATCATTCTTTTTGATATATTTGGCCATAGTTTGATGCCATTCTTGGCTTTCTTTTAAGTGTTCAGGCCATTCGTTTGTAAATTCAACTTCGTTCCATAATTCCCAAGCAAAGATGTTATGAGAATGTCCATATCTTGCGATTAGATAGCGTAGGCGATCGCGGAAGTATTTTCGTGCAGTTGGATTGGTCCAGAATTGGCTGGGGGATTCTAATGGCCCGCCGTTTTTAATGTTGTAGATAGATTCATGCCACTTGCCATGAGCGGCGGCGTTATCGTTTAATGAATTGTAGGATTCAATGCAGAGCATTATGTAGATATCATTTTGTTCTGCATATTGAAGTATCTTGTCAATTCTTGAAGCAGCGAGTTGATCGATCACGCCTGGGCCAGTCGTTGGCCGGTTGGTTTCTGCTGGGCGGCTTAATGAGAGGGCACTGAACGTTGGTGCAATCCAGATGCGTGCATAATTTGCATTATTTTGAGCTAAACTTTGCCAATATTGTTCGAAATCAAAAACCCCTGAAGTTGTTGACCATGCAACGTTTGCTCCTATGGGAATGTAAGGCGATCCATCGTTGAATGAGAATGTTAATGGATTCGAGGGGCTGATTTGGATGAAGCCTTTGTCTGGGTTTGAGGCAACGAACATTTGTGAAGGCGAGCTTTTGTGTGTTGTAGTCCCATCGTTAAGCGTGAGTGTGTACGTGTATTTGCCAGACAATGGTGGGCGAAAACGTAATTGCCAATCTGCTGAATTGTCATGTGTGTAATGCTCTTTATTGTCTTGTAATGAATGTTGAAATTTCACATTAAAGAAAGCTGGAATGCGGAATGATTGGCCTGTTTCATGTGTGAAAATTGCATCTAATTTAACGTCATCAGGATCAAATGGATTCGTGTAGTTAGCATCAAGATCAATTGTGTATTCGATTAATTGATGTTGTGTAGGAGATGGCGTGTGGCAAGTTACTGATTTAATGTTAGCTGAACCAGAACTAATGATTGTATTTGCTTCTGGCAAGTTGATTGTTTGGTTTGATTCTTTAAGCCATTCATTCATCTTGCTTGCCTGTTTCGATTGTATTGTAAATTCAAAAATGATTGGTTCATTGGGTTGTAATATGTTTGCTGTTTGTGCGTAGATTTGAATTTCAATGTTATTGTTGCTGAACTTGCGATTATCTTGAAGTTGTATTTTTTGAGTGTTTTTCCAATTCGGTTTTATTCTAATAGCAGATGTTTTAGAAGCTTGTAATGCAAGCCATCCGTTGTTTGCGGTATCCCAAAGCACGTGTTTATCACTTGGAGGATCAGAAGAAAATTGAGAAGATTTTTCAGTACCGCTTTCATTTTTAGATATATATTGTTTATTAATGAGATTTTTGATTGGAATTTTTAAGCTTAATATGGCTGTTTCACAGGTGATTGATTCGAGCGGAATCAATGTAATTGTGCATTGAATTTCAGAATCATTTTGGGTGGTTGTCCACTTGTACTTTGCTTTGGGTGATCTTGAGTTTGGGAGTAACGCAGATTGATTTGAATTGAGGTCACCTGTGCCGAGAGTATCGGACATTGAAAGAATGTTTCCAGACCAGCCAGGAGCGATGATATGAAAATCAATTTCTGAGATTAATGTATCAGTATTTGATATGAGCTTGTATTTGCTTGCTGGTGTGGCCTGCTCGAAAAGTAGAGGTATTGTTGAGGTGAATGCGTTTGTTGAGTTCATCATAAATAACGCAATGATAAAAAATAGTTTGTAGAGGTGTCGTATTGCAGGCTGCATAGCTGTTCTTTCGATGAATAACTAAATATCGCTATAAGTTTAAAGTATAAAAAGCTGCGAATCGTCTCCAATTCGCAGCTAAACTGTGTGTGGGCATATCACTTTCATTTGCTTGAATGAGAAAAATAGTTTCATATTCAAGCATTTGATTTATTTCTTTGAACGTCGCGCAATTAAAGCGAGGCCGCCAGTAGCGAGAAGGAGTAGTGATGCTGGTTCTGGTATATCTTCGATACCTTGAACTTTGACTTGAACACCGGTTGCTGGTTGGCCGTCTCCAAAGATTTGAATACCAAAAGCTTGGATTTTTGACTGAAGTTCTGATGGAATAAACGATTTGGGTATTGATACAGCCACTTCGTTACTTGGTGGTGTGCCTAGTTGGGTAAGGCTACTTTCGAGCCAATTCCAGCTATCGCCAGCCTGAACGAATATTTTTGCATTCCAGAATCCAGATAGCGAAGTGATATTGAATTGGAAACCATCGTAACCACTCATGTCCCATGGGGCGTAACCATTGTCCGCATCGCGCATGTCGATTCCAACAACGATACGTGTGTATGAATCGCTCCCAGGGTCTAAATCAGCAGTGATAGTAGCTCCAAGTGGGTCAGCGGCTATATCAGTAATTGTGCCTTTAGCACTCCAGTTTCCATCTTGGATTTGAGTTGCTGTCGGCATGTAATTAGCTGCTGACGCAATTGCAGAGCAGAGTATGGCGCATGATGTCAAAGCGAAGTATTTTGTGAATCGAAACATTTTTCAGTCTCCCTAAGTGAAGATTTAGTCATTAGAAGATAGATGTGAATCCCATTAGTAGTGAATCTATGAACTAGCCGTAGTATGTAGGAGTTACGGCATCATGTTTGATTACCACCAGACTGCCCATCGCCAAGGATCACTCAGCGGATCGTCTGTGTTGAACTTCAAGTCTTCAAAGGTTGTAGAAGCGGCGTGGCCGTCCATGTAAGCCATGTTTGCGTTGTTGGGGATGTTTTGAACTTGCTCAAGTTGTGTGTTGTCGCCTGAGACGGTACGCCAAACGAAAGCACCGTTTGGTAGAGTGTCTCTACCGGATTCGCCGCCATGACGCCAACCTGGTCCTGAGCCCCAGTTACCATAACCAAGATGCTCTGGAGCAAATATGAATGCTGAGTTACGCTCCATGAGGTCACCTAATGCGATAATGGTTGATGGGTTTGGGACAGCATCAATTTTGTATCGCCAAAGTCCTGCATCGCCACCATTGAGTTCCATGAACGCGTTGAGGCCGTATGTGAAACCATCTTTTTGCCAGTAATCGGGATCGTCGTAATCGCCTACATTATCACGTCTTGCAGGGCAGGCTAATATGAAATCTTTATCCATCGATCCGAAACCTGCACCGCCGCCTGGCGCGTTGCTTAGTTGGGGGAGATATGGGTAAAGTCGTTTTTGCCAAACCACGGTTCCTGTTCCGTAGGTTAAGAAGCCATCATTGTCGTTGCCATACATAACTTGGGAGAGCATGAGTTGGCGTATGCTGTTTAGGCATTGGACGTTGATTGCTGTTTGGCGGGCTGCTGATAGAGCAGGTAAAAGAATACCAATAAGCAAAGCAATAATAGATATGACAACTAATAACTCAATTAAAGTGAAAGCTCTATTTAGCGGTCTAGGCATAGCTGTAACTCCTAAATTACAGTTGATATGTAATACTTCATTGCAAATACAGCACGTAGCACTACTTGGAGCTAGTATCAGGCATATATTGTTGAACGAAAACTAAGATTATGATTCAATCAAGGGTGCTGGGGCAGTTGACTCCCGAATGACGAGTCTTTCGGAGAGTATGATCTGTTGTGGTTCTGCGGTATCCGGGTTACGAAGTTGCTTAAGGATGATTTCGGCTGCTTTTACACCCATTTGGTTACTGGGTAAGGACATCGCTGTCAGAGATGGGACCATATCTTCACACGGAAACAAATCGTTAAAGCAGATCAAACTAATATCTCTGGGGACATGGTAACCGAGCGTATGAAGAGCACGAATAATTTTTACGGCCATCATATGGTGGTATACAAGTATTGCTGTTGCACCTTGTTCAGTGACCATTTTACGCACGGCTTCGATGGGGGGTTCAGGCTCTGGGATTATTGGTGTTAGAGGTTCAATGTTGACCTCTTTGAGTGTTCTTATATAAGCGGCATGTCTGGATTCAAGTGATCGGTGCCAATCATATTGATCAGGTATTGCGTATGCAATACGTTTATGCCCGAGGGCCATTAGATGTAGTAGCGCTTCTTTTGTACCAAGCATATCATCGACACTGACTGAAGAGCCGTTTATTCCTGCTGGTCCATTGATTGTAACGTAGGGGACGCCTGATTCATCTAAGGATTTTAAGTGGTTATTGTCGGAACAATCTACAACGATAGCACCATCGACGCGCCATCGAGGCAACTCATAGATCGATTGTTCGGGGCTTATTACATTCATGCAAAGTTCGTAGCCGCTAGCATATGTGATCTGCATGAATTTATTGAGTGCTTCTTCAGTTGAGCCACGAATTGCTGTGCCGAAGTCTTGCATACCTAGTACAGCTATTAAGTTTGTGTGCTTTGCGCGAGAAGATCTTGCAATTGGATCGGTGCGGTAATTGAGATCTTTGGCTACTTTAAGTACGCGTTTTCTAGTTTCATCACGTACCGAGAATCCATCGCTACGGTTGTTGAGAATACGGCTGACTGTCGAGGTTGAAACGCCTGACAGTTTTGCGACCACGGCTAGAGATATCGTGGAATTGCGACTCATAAAGGTAAATTAACGAAATAAATACAACTGTCAAGAAATATATTTCTAAAATTTAGTAAAACGTAGGAAATGTGCAGTTTACCGAAAAAAGCTGATTTAAGCGTTGTAAAGCTCTATTCAAGCTATTAGGATGCTTGTTGCATATATAAATATGATTATCTACTTTTTGGGGATTTATATGATTTTTAGAAATAGTTTCGTAAATGGTTTAGTTTTCTAGAAATATGTGTGTTTGTTTCCAGATCGAGGGATATATGGGATCAAATTACGAATTTGCTTCGAATAAACTCGATATAGCCAATCTGTCTTTAGGCGAAGTGGCGAAGGATGTTTTGAAGATCTGTTTGGCTGAGACAGATTGTTTTTATACGCATTGTATTGATTACGAGGGTGGCGGATTTTGTAGCGATTTTGATTCGACTTGGTGTAAGAAAGACAGCAAGGCAAAAAGCTTGGTCTTTCAGTCGCGTATGGTATGGGTTGCTGCTGAGATGGCAAAATTTATGCTCGCAGAGTCTCAGCAGAAGAGTGTACTTGAAACGAATACGCACATAACGAAAAGCGAAGCAGGACATATCCATTCAAGTAGCTTCATACCTCGTGGTAAATATACATATGAAGATTATATTTGTTTTGCGAAGCATGGTATGCGCTTTTTAATTCACGAAATGTTTGACAATGAATACGGTGGTTTAAAATGGTTGGTTAATGCAAACGGTAATGAGGTACAACAAAAACACTTGTATGGTATGGCGTTTGCTATTTATGCAGCATCGAATACCTATGAAGTTACTGGTGATGAAACCATATTAGATTTTGCAAAAAACTTATATTATTGGATTGAAGATCATGCTTCTGATCAGATAAATGGTGGCTATTTCGAGTTTTTTGAGAGGGACGGTACACCGATCCTCAAGTTGTGTAATAAGTACGGCGGTGCAGACTATATTGGCACACCTATTGGATGTAAATCTCTCAATACACATCTTCATTTACTAGAAGCGTATACTTCGTTGTTACGTGTTTGGCCTGATGAGCATTTGCAAGTAATACTGCATAAGCTTGTTGATTTGTTTAATGAGAAAATGTTTGTTTTGCCTGGTTACTTAAATCAGGTGTATCAATTGG
This sequence comes from Planctomycetota bacterium, assembly GCA_016350165.1. Lineage (GTDB taxonomy): Bacteria > Planctomycetota > Phycisphaerae > Phycisphaerales > Phycisphaeraceae > Poriferisphaera. The sequence continues at coordinate 4,705,886 of CP066225.1, forward strand.
ACTGGACGATTGTTTCGGGTGATGTTTCATATGGTCATGATGTTGAGGCTGCTTACTTATTGATTGAGAGTGCAGAACTACTTGGTGAACCAATCTTATCGAGGGTAAAGCTGAGAGCATTGAAGCTGATTAATCATTCGATTGAAGTTGGTTGTGACCATGATCTCGGCGGCATGTATGAGTCAGGGTCAAGCGTAGGAACGGAACTTGATAAAACGAAGACATGGTGGGTGCAAGCAGAGTTTTTGAATGCATTGATATTCGCTGATTCTATTGATCGAAATAATGGCGTTTACATCAATACGTTTTTGAAAACATGGCAGTTTGTGAGCAAATTCTGTATTGATCGTGAACATCATGGATGGTGGTGGTCTGTTGATAAGGAAGGGCAAATTAATAGTGATCGAGACAAAGTAAATCAATGGAAAGCACCATATCACACTGCAAGGTCTTTGCTGAATATCTATCAGTTGTTATCCCGTCGGTTGAAATTGCAAGACTTGATAATCATAAATGATCATAAAAAATGAGGGAGTAGGACATTGAAGAATACTATGAAAAAAAAGTTACTTGGTATTGGTTTTCTTTGTCTGTTCGGATTCGGGGGTGTAGGGCAATTGAATGCAGACATGCGATTTCACGGTGTGTCTTACACGTCGTTTAATAAAAATGCTTGGATGACAGAAAATTCATATCAATCTTTACTTGACATTAAAAATAGTGGTATGGATACAGTGTCATTAAACTTTTTCTGGTTTCAAGATAATGTCAATTCGTCTGTGATTAGTGCTGACTATACGAGATATAGTGCAAGTAAAGCATCGGTTATAAATGCGATACAACAGTCAAAATCTTTGGGTTTAAAGGTTATTCTGAAACCCAATGTCGATCTGCGTGATGGTAATTGGCGTGGTCATATCAATGCAAGTAATACATGGTTTGAGGGATATAAGTCGTTTATGAATGAATGGGCAGACGTAGCTGAATCAGAAAATGTTGATGTGCTGTGTATAGGGAATGAGTTTTCGAAAACTGAGAGTTGGAAAAATTCATGGCAATCAGTGGCTAGTGAAGTGAGGGGTCGTTATTCTGGATCAATTACCTATGGAGCTAATTGGGATCATTATAAACAAGTGAAATGGTGGGATGCAGTAGATTATGTTGGTATGTCGGCCTACTTTCCGTTGGCAACTGATCCAAATGCAAATAAGGATGTAATGAGTGCGAAATGGAATTCATTGGCTGCTGATATGAAGTCCTGGAAAGATTCCAAAGGACTTGATCAGCAGATCATGTTTACTGAAGCTGGTTATCGCTCTGGCGATGGCGCAATTACTGCTCCATATGATTTTACTATGCCACTTGTTGAGGATTTACAAGAACAGGCTGATGCTTATGATGCATTACTTGGAACAATGTGGGATAAAGATTGGTGGGCAGGTTCTATGTTCTGGAATTGGGAAACTGATCCAAACGCAGGGGGGAGTGGAACCGGCTTTACCCCGCAAGGTAAGCCAGCGTTGGAAGTGTTGAAATACTATGCTTCTATACCAGAGCCAAGTAGTATGATGGTTGCAGGAATTATGTTATCTGGTCTGATTAGAGTGCGACGATCATAATTACTATGTTAATAGCAGTAGGGCAGTGGTTGAAATTAGACAATCAGTAATTGAAGAAATTATCAGGAGATCTGTCATATGAGTACGATGTCAAAAATTAGTGAAACGCAGGATTTGTCAATACCTTGGGAAGAGCGGCCATGCGATAGTAATGAGATCGTTTGGCGATATAGCTGTAATCCAGTTATACAAAGAGATCAGACTCCAACTTCTAATAGTATTTTCAATTCTGCGGTAGTTCGTTTTGGTGATGGTTATGCTGGTGTTTTTCGATGTGATAACCGTGCTCGACAAATGAGAATTCATGTGGGATTTAGTGGGGATGCAGTGAACTGGGAGATTGCACCTAAGCCGATTGAATTTAAAATTGAGACTCCTGTACCTGATGATTATCAATATGCGTATGATCCTCGAGTTTGTTTTATCGAAGATCGATATTATGTTTCATGGTGCAATGGTTACCATGGACCGACAATCGGTATTGCTTACACGTATGATTTTAAAACATTTCATAAACTAGAAAATGCATTCTTGCCATATAACCGCAATGGTGTATTGTTTCCAAGGAAAATTAACGGATACTATGCGATGGTATCACGACCAAGTGATACAGGGCATACACCATTTGGTGATATTTTTTATAGCCAAAGTAAGGATCTAGAGTACTGGGGCAAGCATCGATATGTTATGGGCGCACGAGATGTTACACCTTGGGAAAGTCAAAAGATAGGCCCTGGACCAACACCTATTGAAACAGCAGATGGTTGGTTGATGATTTATCATGGTGTGCTAAATTCATGTAATGGATTTGTTTACTCGTTTGGCGGAGCTATTTTAGATATCGATGAGCCATGGAAAGTGAAGTATCGTTGTCAAAACTATTTCTTGTCACCACAAATGCCTTATGAGTGTTTTGGTGATGTGCCTAATGTTACATTTCCATGCTCAGCTCTTGTAGATGAAGAGAATGACCGTATTGCAATTTATTATGGTGCGGCAGATACTACAACCTGTTTGGCGTTTGCTAATCTCAGTGAATTAGTTGCATACATTAAAAAGAACTCACTACTTTGAGTAGTCTATTGAATGTCTATTGTTTCAGTTTCATAGCATTGCGTTCGCATTTCATGCAATAAAGTACAGGAACAATAAACATTGTTATTAATTCAATAAGCATGCCCCCTACACTAGGTATTGCCATGGGGATCATGATATCTGCACCACGTCCTGTCGCGGTGAGTACAGGCAATAGGGCTAATATTGTGGTTGCTGTTGTCATGAGACAAGGGCGTACTCTTTTTTTACCAGCTTCTATGGTTAAGGCATAAATTTCAGGTTTGGTAAGGGATTTTTTGCCAGCAAACATCTGTTTTAAGTATGTGGCTATCACTACACCGTCATCGGTAGCGACTCCAAATAATGCAAGAAAACCAACCCAGACAGCAACGCTGAGATTAATAGGTTGTACTTGAAAAACATCGCGCATGTTGTGTCCGAGCAGATCGAAATTTAAAAACCAGCTTTGTCCGTATAGCCAAATTAGAATGAATCCACCAGCCCATGCGACAGCGATACCACAAAATACAATGAGTGTTGTTGTTACCTCTTTGAATTGAAGGTAGAGAATAAGAAAAATTATTAGTAGAGCAATGGGCAGCACTACTTGAAGTGTTTTGTTTGCTCTGATCTGATTTTCGTAATTGCCGGCAAAAGTGTAATTTACACCTGTTGGTAGAATTAATGTATTTGTTGCGAGCTTTTCATTGAGAAATTGCTGAGAAGCTTCAATGACATCTACCTCGGCATAGCCGCTTCGTGGACCAAAAGTCACGTAGCCAACAAGAAAAGTATCTTCACTGCGGATCATCTGAGGCCCACGTGTGTATTCAATTGTGGCTAATTGAGTGAGTGGTATATGCTGGCCGTCCGGAGTGGTTACAAGCACCTGTTCAAGTGTTTCGGGTGAATCGCGAAGTTCACGAAGGTATCGCACACGTACGCCGTAACGTTCACGACCTTCAATGGTGCGTGTGATTGTGATACCGCCGACAGCGACTTCAATAACACGTTGGACATCAGCAATTGAAAGACCATAACGCCTGATTGCTGTACGATCGATATTAATTTCAAGATATGGTTTGCCAACAATACGATCAGCATTGACAGTTAGTGGATCAATACTAGGAACCTGTCGCAGTAGTGTTTCCAACTCCAGCACAGTTTTCTCTATTGAGATAAGATCAGGTCCTCGGACTTTAATACCCATTGGTGCACGGAAGCCACTTTCGAGCATAATTCGTCGTGTTTCAATCGGTTGTAGTTTGGGAGCACCTGTTACACCTGGGATTGTGGTAACTTGCTGTATTTCACGCCAAATATCGTCAGGGCTTTGAATTTCTTCACGCCATTGCCTGACTCTTTCGCCCTCTTTATTGATCGTGTACTCGTCTTTATAGTAGACAACGCTTTCCAGCATGAAAATTGGTGCGGGATCTAATGGTGAGTCAACACGCCCGATTTTGCCTACAACTTGTTCAACTTCTGGAACACTGGATGCAGCGGCATCTACTTGCTTCATCATATCCAATGCCTGGCCTAGCGAGGCATGAGGCATAGTTGTAGGCATTAGCAAAAATGAACCTTCATCAAGAGCAGGCATGAATTCACGCCCTAGCCCAGGAAAAGTTTTTTCACCCCATTGCCAAATTGGGTTTGCTAAAATCTTCCCCGTGTTTACACCTAATTTGCCAGCACCCCATGGAATGAAGAAAAACGTTTGAGAAAATCCCAGCCAAACACATAAACCTACGATGAGAATAAATGATGGAATGGATAAGAATAACCACCTGAATTTTAAGCACCAACTAAGAATGGTTGGATAAACAACTATAAAAAGTTGGAATAGTAGTAATAAGCCACCTACAACTAAGACAACAAATGTTAGGTTGTAGAGTAGGCCTGCTTCAGGGCTTAATGGTTCCCAAAGATAACTGAGAATGATAGCGATGAAAAATGCGATTAATATATTAAAGCTACGTTTAGTTAAGAATCTGAAACGGCTTGACTGTAACAATCCTATTAATTGCTTAGAGTAGAACCATAGGCGGAGTATAATATTTTTAGGTTTTGTCTTATGCTGGTAAGAAAGAGTTTTCGGTACGCGATGTGGGTGCTTACTTTTCCATAAGAAAAGTAATAAATGTGCTAACGGAGGAATTACAGTTAGGGCAACTATAATTGAAGCCACCAATGTAAATGTTTTGGTAAAAGCGAGAGGTTTGAAAAGTTTACCTTCTGAACCAATCATGGTAAAGACAGGAAGAAAACTAACGATAGTTGTCATTACTGCAGTAAGAACAGCACTACCTACTTCAATTGATGCTTCGTAAACTACTTTAGCGGAATTTGTGCTTGTCGCATTTGCTTGTTGTTTTTTTAGAATGTTTTCCGTTAAAACAATTCCCATATCTACCACAGTACCAATTGCGATTGCAATGCCAGATAATGCAACAATATTTGCATCTACATTAAAAAGTTTCATTGCAATGAAAGCCATGAGAACTGCAAGTGGAAGTGTCATGCTGATAATCAGACTTGCTCGCAGATGAAATACCATAATAATAACTACGATTATGGTGATGAGTACTTGTTGTATTAATGCATCATTTAATGTTTGAAGCGTTTCATAGATAAGCTCGCTGCGGTCATAGAACGGCACAACTGTTACCGTACTTTTGCTTAACCAATCAGGCCAAAGTGAATAATCGTTTTGGTTCATCCAGTCTAGCCACGGATCTTGGTTTATAATTAGACTTTGACCGACAAAGCCGTTAATATTTTGATTTTTTGCAAATAGCTTTGCTTGTGAAGCAGAGATCATTTCCCAATTAATTACGGCTTTACTTGGTAAGCCGGGAGCTAGTTCTTGGATTTTACTTTTAACATTGTTGATAGCAGCTAAAGGGTTTTCGCCAAATCTTGCAACGACGACACCACCCACAGCTTCTGCGCCGCCTTTATCTAGAGCGCCTCGTCTCTCTGCAGGTCCGATTGTAACATTTGCAACTTCACTCAGAGTGATAGGTACGTTGTCGACAGATTTGATGACTGCTTTCTCAAGATCAGCAACACCTTCTACCCATCCAATACCACGAATTAAATATTCAACACGATTAACCTCAATTGTTCGGGCGCCAACTTCCTGATTGGAGTTTCTTACAGCATTGAAAACATCCTCGAGGCTGATTTCATATAAACGCATTGCATCAGGATCGACGTCGATCTGGTATTCACGAACGTATCCACCAACTGAAGCTACTTCAGATACTCCTTCTGCAGACATTAAGCCATAGCGAACATACCAATCTTGAATGCTGCGCAATTCTTCAAGATTCCAGCCGCCTACAGGTTGTCCATCAGGGTCGCGACCTTCAAGTGTGTACCAAAAAACCTGCCCAAGAGCTGTTGCATCAGGTCCTAGTCGAGGATTTGTTGATTCAGGTAGTGTGTCTGTTGGAAGACTACTGAGTTTTTCCAAAAGGCGACTTCGTGACCAGTAAAAATCTACATCATCTTTGAATATGACATAAATAGTAGAGAAGCCGAAATATGAATAGCTGCGAACGCTTTTAACGCCAGGTACGCCTAGGAGTGATACTGCCAAAGGATATGTGATTTGGTCTTCAATATCTTGTGGGCTACGGCCGGGCCAGTCGGTGAAAACAATCTGTTGGTTTTCACCGACGTCAGGTATTGCATCTACAGCTACAGGATCACGTGGTAGATCGCCGATTTTCCAATCGAATGGCGCGACCATAATGCCCCATGTAATCACAAAAATTACCATTAAGAAAACAATTAGTTTTTGTTGAATACAAAAACCAATTATGCGATTTAATACTGTGTCAGATCGTTCGGCAAGTTGGTCGCTGGATTCGTCCTTCACTGACCAACCTCCTGTTCTTCTAGATGAATGGATTTGATTTCACCGCATGTGAGCATGGATTCACCAAAATATGGATTGCGTATACCTTTGGATTTTTGTAGCCAATAGGCCCCTTTAAAATCCAATGCCATGGGACAAAATGCAATATAAAGGTTTGAGTTCCTAACTAACTTAGCTGAAGGTTGGATAAGCTCGATTATTTGATCAGAAAATATAGCAAAATGGTCGCGTAAAATTTTGATATCACTAGATTTAGTCATAGTATTGCTTAATTTATGCATATTTATAAGCGTTTTTTGAAAGTCTTTCAGCGATACTTTGCTATTGCTATCATTCATTTTGCTAAGCTGAATGCTTGTTATTTGAATTAAGTTAGATAGTTTGTTCTGTGTCGAATTTATATTTTGAATAGCTTGATCGAAATTGTCATCTGCTAAAGCTTTGGTTGTATTTAGATATGATCCAAGTAACTGTTCCAGTGCATTATTCAATGATTCATTATTTGAAGTAATCTTAATGATCTGTTTTCCGCTGAATGTACTTTCAGATGAACTATACTGAATAATATTTACATTTTTATTGCTGTGATGTGGTTTGATATCTTTTTGATTTAGAGTATCTCTGCTATGTGGATCCATGTTCATGTTGCTGTGATCCATTTGCATATCGCCATGGTTCATTCCTCCATGTCCTGGAAGAGCCCCGCCACCTGTCGGCGACATCATGCTTGGTTTAGCTTGTATTTGTAGCGCACTGTCGATGCTGAAGTTACCCGATGTGACGACGAGATCGCCTTCTTGGAGTCCGCTTTCAACGATGTATTGTTCATCAGCTCGTGGACCTAAAACAATCTCACGACCTTCAAACGTTGGCTTGGTCCTATTTGGAACTTTGATATACACAACAGCACGACGACCTGTAAGTAAAACAGCCGATCTCGGAATTAATAGTGGTAGCGTATTTTCAAATTCCCGGACACTGACATAGCCAAGGGAGTGAGCTTGTACTAATGGCATGCCACATATGCTGCAATTGCCAGGTTCTTTTGAAACCTCTTCAGGATGCATTGGGCAAATATATTTATCAGCCAAATTAGGCTCGATAACACGTCCTATTCCGCTTGTGGTGGCTTTGACAACAGCACTCGCTAACATTCCGGGTTTAAGAGTACGATTAGTATTAGGGACATTAACTCTAACTTGTACTGTTCTGCTAGATTCATTTAGTACTGGTGATATAAATGCAATTGTCCCAGAAAATTCATGGCCTGGTAATGCCTGCACATTAAAGTTAACTTTTTGCCCGTATCGTAACCATGCTAGATCCGATTCGTAGGCTGAGAGATTTAGCCAAACTTGAGAGAGATCTGCTATCGTGTATATACGTGTCCCAGTTTCAACATAAGAACCTTGATTAGCGTTTTTGTCGACCACTACTCCACTATTTAGTGCATGTAATGTAACACGCTCACTTGCTGTACCTCTGTTCTCAATTTGCTTGATTTGGACTGCACTTAACCCCCATAATCTTAACTTATCACGAGCTGCATTTAGCAATAGTTCATTTGTACGTTTGACCTGAAGATTAGTTGATTTAGGCATATTTTTCTGAATACGTAAAGCTTGAATCAACTCCTCTTGTGCAGTAAAAACTTCAGGACTGTAAATTTCAGCAAGATGGTCGCCTTTACGAACGGGTGTTCCGGTGTAGTCAACAAAAAGTCTATCGAGTCGTCCGCCAAACCATGCGGTGATATACGTTAATCTCGTTTCGTCGTAGTCAATCTTACCTACAATATCAATATTTAATATAGCTGGCGCACGAACAACAGGTGTGACTTCAATATCTAAAAGAGCGACCGCTTGAGATGATAAGGTTATAAGGCGATCATTATTTGAGCTATAGTTTGATCCACTCTCATTCGACATTTCATTGGCGACAGGTATTAAAGCCATACCACAGATTGGACATTTTGCGTTTGGATCAGCTAAGCGGACTTGTGGGTGCATAGAACATGTATACATTTGCTGTGTAGGTGCTGTGTTTGCCGGGGAAGGTGCAGTTTGCATCTCAGTTGAGTTGTTAGATGACGAATCGCGATTAGTGTGGGGATGTATGTCAATAGTTTGCGCAAAAATGCGATGTCCATTTAAAGATATTATGAAAAGTAATGATAGTGTGAAAATACATCGCATAAACAAAGACTCCAAGAGTACATAACTCATGACGTTGACAGAAATATAAACGCAGCAATTGTATATTGTGGTTCCATCAATTTTTTATTTTAGGTCAGGAGATGATTCTATCTCTTGCCCTTCTTTGTACTCTAATAACTGTTGATCGCTCGGTATTTCGCCCATGACTTCATCGCTTATAATACTATCTACATCCTGTAAGCCTCGTTCAGATTTTTTTGCGCGAATATCTCGTCCCACTACTTCACGCAGATCTGCGAATGCTTGTTCTAATTCTGTTATATTGCGATACTGTAGTAGTTCAAAACGTAGTAATTGCTGCCAATTATCTATAAGTGTGAGAAAATCCAGTTCACCGGTTTGATAGCCACTGACAGAGGCATCTACAGTTTGCCTTGCTTGTGGCAATATTTGGTCACGAAATAAAATAACTTCATCGCGTTGTGCTTCTACATTTGCCAATGCATCAAGAACATCGAAAGCAACAACATTATTTGCATTTCTTAGTGCAGCTAATGATTCATTTACACCATGATAAGCTTCGAACTTTGCGCCCTGGATACGCTTGGTCCACATCGGTATCGTAAAGCCTAATGTAACCCACCACTGATCCTCGCCACTAATATCTGGGACAGGGCCATTATCTCTGACTGGGCCGTATACAAATCCAAGTAAAAAGTCAGGATAATTTTCTAAGCGTGCTAGTTTCAGTTGCTCTCTGTAGCGTGCTACCATCGATTTCGCACCTTGAATCGATGGGTTGTAAATCTGCGCTTGTTCTAATAGTAAGTTAGGGTTTAACTCGAAATCCCTCATTTTAACATCAGGTGGATCAGGCAGGATTGTATTCGGTTGCCGATTCATCAACTGGTTGAGCATTGCAGTAGCTGCAATTTTTTGTTCACGGAATCTTACTAATTGCTCGTTAAGAACTCCGATTTCAACACTCGCACGTAAAACATCTTGAACGCTAGTTTGACCTGCACGAACTCTTGCCTCGGCTATTCTTTGAAATTGATCCAGTAACAGGTAATTAGCGTGGGTGACTTCTATGCCCCTAATGGCATAATAGAGTCGCCAAAACGCTCTTCTAGTGTCAGCGATTACTTGGAGTCGAACACGTTCTAAATCTGCAGCAGCAACAGCGGCTTCTTTCTCAATAATCATTCCACGTGCTTTTAGTTTGCCTGGGAATGGAATGGTTTGTGTAATGCCAGATCTAAATTCGACTTGCCCTGCTGCGGTTTGAGGTAAGTTGCCGAATTCAAAGAATGCTAGTGGGAAATCTAAACTTCGTGCTTGTGGAGCAATTTTACCAATTCGTTCCACTCTTTCGGAAGCAGCTAAGATTGCGGGGTTTCTTTCTAATGCTGCTTGAACGTACCATTCAACGCCGCGATCAGCGTGTAGTTCTTCATCGTTTACAATATCCAGTTGAAAGCCGGATGTAATATTTGATAAATAATCGGCAGAAGTGTTAGAGACAGATCCTCGCTCAAGTTGTTGTGTCGTGCGTTCTGTAATACTCTGCTGGAGGTCTCCTTCCCATTCGCTGTAACGATCCCATTTTCGATTCATTTGGGTGTATGTATTCGCATTCCAGTCACGAAAGGGTTCCGGTCCACAGCCTGAAAACAGGAAAATAGTGCCCGCAATAATTGCAATGCTTTGTCTAGATTGTTGTGTGTTGATCATTCGATGTCCCTATGAATGCCTAGCTCAGCACACAAGTAAACGCAACTAGACCGCCAAATGGTTCAATTAACGTGTGTTTTTGAAAGAAAAATCACACGTTAATTGTGAAAAAGCCCTCATCCGATAAAGTCGGTTGTTTTTTTTATTTTTCAGTAAAAAGGATGAACCAATTTTGCTCTCTAATGCGTTATATATCTATGTCTAGAAGTCATGATCAAACCTCAGGAACAGATTCGCGATCGATAGGTGAATTTACGGAAAAAATCAAACCACTTTTGCCGTGTTTGCTTAGAGTCGCTACTTATCTCACAGGTAATCATGCTAAAGCAGAAGATTTAGTTCAGGAGACAGCACTTAAGGCACAAATATATTTTACCAAGTATGCACAGGATACAAATTTTAGAGCATGGATCTTTACTATATTGAAAAATACTCATGTAGATTTGTTTAGACGTGAGCGAAAACACAGTAAGAATATTTCGTTATATGATCGTTATGAGTTTGAATTGCATGCTACACCTAAATCCGAAGCATTCTTTATGCAGGATGGTTCGCCAGAGCTAATATTGAACCGTTTTGAAGACCAGATGATTATAGATGCTCTTAAACAATTACCTGAAAATATACGACTGACTTTATTGTTAGTTGATGTTGAGCAAATTAATCATACTGATACTGCGAATTTATTAGATGTGCCTGTTGGTACAATCAAATCACGTGCACATCGAGGTCGTTCGATGCTCCGTAAAGCTCTTTACCAATATGCTCAGGCGAGAAATATAAATATGAGTGATGCCGTTTCAATAACACAAAATCAAGAGGTAGCGTCATGACTCACTACGATACTAACAAAGATGAACGATTAGATAAAGCGACTTCTGAACGGCTTCATGCATTGAGATATTTCAATAATACAGCTTCTAATGATAATGATTTTATTAATCGTATTTTGCTTAACTTGCAGGATGCACCACATCGCAAGATTAAAAAACGATTCAAAATATCAGCTAGATATTTCAGTATTGCAGCATCTATTACGATTGCATCTATGATTATGGTAGTTGTTATGTTTGGATCGTATTCTAATGATGTAAATGCTGGAATTATTAACTTGCAAGAATTGCATTACAAGTTAGCAGAGAGTAAGAGTGAAGTTTATAATATTCAAGATCTAAATAAAGAGTTAAAAAATCAAATAAAAGCAGCATTAACAGAGAGTGTTCCCAGTAAGTATATTGAATCATGCTGTCTGAAGGATGTAAACGGCATGATGCTAGCATCGGTAAATTATCAAAATAATGGACAAACTATTAGTGTTGTTATTGCGCAAGGTGAAGAATTTGCAATGCCTATGGGGGAAGTAGAAAAACGAAGTAATGTGACAATGTATAAGCACACATTGCCAAGCAACAAATCGTTGAAGATGGTTATGGTAAAAAGCCAAGATCGTTGGCTGTGTGTGATGGGGGAAACGGCATACCAGCGTTTGATTGAAACTGCATCATCTTTAGATTTTAAATAAGTATATTCTTTATCATACTACATCTTATGCAGATGGTTCAGTTTTTTATGAATCAGACTAATGCTATATGTTGAGTGAAAATGCAGAAGCTGAATTTGAGGTTGATGAAAAAAACTTAATCCACGTGACATGGCTGAAAAGTTTCTTAGAGATAATAACCTAGTACCATAATGCTGTTTAAACGATAGTTCAGCAACCTGTAATATTTCCTGCGGGCTATTTTTTAAGATTACCAAACAAAGTTAAACACTAATTGTGAAAAATGGAGTGCAAAATAAAGTAGAAATGGAAATGTGCTATCTCAAAAGATTAGCCTATCTTTATTTTGGCGAGATTTTACTCACTGTACGAAAAATTGTGTATAAACACATTCTTTTTACGTTAGTTTGAGATTTAATGAAGCTTGGATGTGCGAATAACAAGAAGTTTTGTGCTGACTGATGCTAGGTACTTGCATGAATGACTTTGTTACATCATAATTTGCGTGAATTGATGTAATATGCCACAATTTACAAAACTGTTGATTCGTCTGGTTATGAAACATAAAAGATCATACAAACTTATCATATCACTCGTTGTTTTCTCAATTGTAGGAACGCTAATTGGCTCCTCAGGTGGATTGGTTGTCTGCGTTAGTAGTTTTGGTGAGCAAGCGGTCGAATTTCTACATGATAGCCACGAAATTAATCATCATGATTTTGCATGTCATCAATCGAACGATGAATTGCACAATTGTGATTCACACCAGAGCTCAGAATGTGAGGATAATGAGCTTCAGTGGGAATTGATCCATAGAGCTACATCTAAATCATTCCCAACACCTCTCATACATGCTTATATTAGTATTGAGAAACCTTTGCAAATCGCTTGCTTATCAGCCATACAACCCAATAAGTATTATTTAGATAATCAAATATCACTAGATATATTTACGTCTCACAAATTACTTGCCAGCACCATTCTTCAAACCTAAGCATCGTTTAATTTCGCACAGATATCTATTAAAACCTTATCCACTGTGCGTTTACAGCTACGTATATATTTAAGCATTCTTTGAACACACATAACAGACAATATTATTAGTTAGGAGCTTAAGATGCGCCAATGGTGTTATCTTTCCAGCTTAATGCTAACCATAGCATTGAGTGGCTGTATGACTTCACCCTTAGGCCCAGTGGTGCTAGAGCCGTTACCTCTTGGGCGTGAATTAACAACATTCCAACCATCGCAAATAGGTGGAAAACGAAACAAAATTATGAAGAAGCGTGAGAATTTCTCGTCGCCTATAGGCTCAATTAAGCTAAAGGACGCAATGTCGGCTGCGCTACTGAACAATCCGCAACTTGCTGAATTTGCATATGAAATTCGTGCATCTGAAGCGAGGGCAATCCAAGCATCACTTTGGCCAAATCCTGAAATATCTTTAGATATAGATAATATTGGTGGCTCAGGTGAATACCAGAATATAGATTCGCTTGAAACAACATTCATATTCTCTCAAACGTTCTTGACCGCAGGCAAGCTACAAAAGGCCGTGAGCTATGAAAAACTGGGAACAAAAGTTGTAGCATGGGACTATGAAATTCAGAGAGTTGCACTTCTAACGGATATTCGGCAGCAGTTCATTGATGTTATACATGCACAACGACAATTGGATTTATTAAACGAATCAAAGAATTTATCGCAAGAGATTTACGATCTCGTCGATCTACGTGCTCGAATGGGTGATATCCCTCCGGTGGAAGCAACTCGAGCCAAGGTTCCACTTGCACTTGCTGATGTAAATCTAAATCGCGCTAAACACCAATTGGAAGTTCAACGTATTGAGCTCGCAAGTTTATGGGGAGATGTAACGGCTGAGTTTGATTTTGCAGAAGGTGTACTTGATGAATTGCATCCTCTACCAGAGCTAGGTCAACTTGTTGCCGTTATCAATCAAAATCCTTCAATCGCGAAGCAGACAGTTGAAATCGCAAGACAAGATGCTGCTATTAGACTTGAAAAAGCGAAAGCAATATCGAACATAACTGGTTCAATTGGATACAGATATTTTAATGATGAAAATGACAGTGCTCTAATCATTGGATTATCTCTACCTTTAGCCATTTTCGATCGAAATCAAGGAAGCATAACCGAAGCACGCTATAACCGTGCAAAAGCTTTCGAAGCTCAGCATGCTGCAGAGGTTATGGTTTCAGCTGAATTAAGTAAGGCATTTCAACGGTTGGTCCAATCCTATAACGCGGCATTGAGTTTGAAGGTACATGTAGTGCCACCTGCACGTGAAGCATATCAAGCAACTCAAGCAGGTTTCGAACAGGGCAATCTACGTTATCTGGATGTATTGGACGCAAGGAAAACTTTGGTCGAAAACCAACTGGATTATTTGAATGCACTTGGTGTCTACCACCGAACTGTTGCACAAATCGAAGGACTAATTGGACAATCTATTAACTCGATTGAAATTGAGTAGTGACAAAACTCAAACAATAAATTTTAGAAATGAACAACATGATCATTAATCATATATTTAACAAAACACTAGCTTTTTTAAGCTTAATTACAATAATTTTTTCCTCGCAGGCATTAAATGCACAAACGTCTGGCGATGCGCATGCTGGCCACGCACATGAAGTAGAGCAAGCAACATCAAATATCCAGCAAACGATTGTAGATAATCATACAGACGAAGAAGATCTACAAGCAGTGGACAATCACGATGAGCATGAAGATGAAATGGGTTTAACTCTCAGTGAAAAGCAGCTTGACGCCTTTGGGATTACGCTGAAACAGACTCGTCTAGGTAATCTGGCGCAAATCATTCGCTTACCCGGAGAAGTTGTTTTTAATCAAGATAATCTTGCTGAGATTCATCCAGTAGTTCCAGGCATAGCGCAGGCGGTTAACGTTACTGTTGGTGATAAAGTAAAAACGGGCCAAACATTGGTTGTATTGCAAAGTCGCGAACTTGCAGAAGCACGCAGTCAATATCTTGCCGCTCTTGCACGATTAGATTTACAAAAAGAAACCCTCAAACGAGATAAGGAATTGCATAAGCAAAACCTCATGGCCGACCGAACGCTTATGGTGAAAAAACAAGCTCTTCGTGAGGCAGAGATTGAACTTCAACTAGCGGACCAACAGCTGCACGCATATGGCTATACACACAAGCAAATTTTAAAAACAGATAAACTCAATGATAATGAACTAACTCATTATGATTTGCGTTCACCTATTGATGGAATCGTTATCCAACGCACGATCACACGTGGGGAAATTTTTGGACCAGATGCGGATGAAGCTCCATTTGTAATCGCAAATACAGAAAGTGTGTGGGTTGATCTTGTTGTTTATCAAAAAGATTTGCCTCGTATAAAAACAGGCATGACCGTTGATATTGAGTTTGGCCATAATCTACCATCAGCTACAGGCGTAATATCTTTCATTAGTCCAGCAATTGATGAGGATACGCGTACCGCAAAAGCACGTGTGATTCTAGATAATAAATCAAATCACTGGCGGCCAGGTCTTTTTGTAACAGCTTATATCCATGACGAGGTAACGTCAGGTAATGTGATCGTGCCATTGGCCTCAATTCATGAGATTGGTGATGAATACGTTATTTTTGTAAAGCATGGAGATGAATTTGAACCAATCCATGTTGAACTTGGAAAGCAAAGCCAGACACACGTTCAGATATTAGCAGGTCTCAAGCCCGGCCAAACATATGTTTCATCCGGTGCATTTACACTTAAGGCGCAGATGCAAAAGGGCGCTTTCGGTGATGGGCATAACCACTAAAAGCTGAGAAAGGAAAGTGAAATGAACAAAATTATTCAATTTGCATTGCATCATCGGCTTTTGATGGTGTTAATGAGTGCTCTTCTAATTATTAGTGGCTATTGGAGCTACACAAAACTGCCCGTAGATGCGTTTCCAGACGTCTCTCCAAATCTTGTGCAGGTTTTCACTGTAACAGAAGGCCTAGCACCGGAAGAGATTGAGATGTACGTCACGTATCCAGTCGAAGCCGCGATGAATGGCCTCCCCGGTGTCGAAAAAGTACGTTCAGTGTCAAACTTCGGTTTATCCGTTGTTAATATCTACTTTGAAGACGGTATGGATATATATTTCACTAGACGTTTGGTTGGTGAACGTTTATCCGAAGCTCGCGAGCAAATTCCAGAAGGTTTTGGTGAACCAGAAATGGGGCCGATTTCTACTGGTATGGGACTCGTGCTCTTTTACTATCTTCACGATACTACCGGCCAATACTCGCTAGAAGATCTAAGATCTATTCAAGATTGGATCATTAAGCGCAAATTACAAACGGTATCAGGTGTTACAGAAGTTCTTGGCATCGGCGGTTATGAAAAACAATATCAAATCAATATTGCTCCAGATGCATTGCTACGTTACGACTTGACTCTAAACGATATTATTGAGCGTATACAATCCAATAATCTTAATGTTGGTGCTCAGTATATTACTCAAAATAGTGAAGAACTTATCGTACGTTCAGTCGGGCTCGCAAGCAGCGTAAATGATTTGCAGAATATGGTCGTTAAATCGATTGATGGTACAGCCATCTATATTCGTGACGTTGCGATAGTCGAAGAGTCAGGCGCTCTTCGTCGTGGTCTGCAAACACTCAATGGTGAATCAGAAGTTGTCGCTGGTATGGTCGTAAAACTCTATGGCACAAACGCCTCAAGTGTTATCGAAGCTGTAGAGAATCAAATCATCGATATTAACAAGAATCTTCCTGATGGTATTGTTATTAAACCTTATTATCAGCAAAAAGAAATTGTAATGGCTTCTGTGCGTACTGTAACAGAAGCTCTAGTGACAGGTGTCATCCTTGTTACACTTATTCTTCTTGTGTTTATGGGTGGCTTCCGTGCCGCTTTGGTTGTTGCAATCTCAATACCTTTCTCGGTATTTTTTGCATTTATCGCAATGTACTATTACAACCTCTCTGCTAACCTCATGTCACTTGGCGGCCTTGCGATTGCGATCGGTATGATGGTCGACGGCACAATCGTTATTGTTGAGAATGTAGATAGAACATTCAGATATGCGAAGCCAGATCAAACAAAATTACAGCTTGTAATTGAAGCATGTACTGAAGTAGGGCGGCCGATACTTTTTGCAATCATGATCATAATCATCGTGTTTTTACCACTCTTCACGCTACAAGGTGTCGAAGGAAAAACGTTTAGACCACTTGCATATGCTGTTGCGTTAGCAATGCTTGGATCATTGATCTTCGCGATCATTATGGCTCCTGTATTATGCTCTCTATTGATGAAGTATAACCCTAATCATCAGAAGAAAAACAACGATAAGATTAATGAGCCATTTATCGTGCGTATAATTCACATTGCATATTTACCTATACTTCGTTTCTTTGTGGCTCAACGATGGATTGCTGTACTGGTAGCAGTAGGATTTCTTTTTGTAGGTGCCGCGATTTTTCCACGCCTTGGCTCAGAGTTTACGCCAAAACTTAAAGAAGGCACGATTGTCGTACGCCTAACTATGGCTCCATCTATCTCTATGGAACAGAGTAAACTCAATACAATGATCGTCGAGAAATTGATTCTTGAAGTACCTGAGGTTATAGAAGTTACTTCACGTGTTGGTAGAGGAGAGGTAGGCGCGCATGCTGATCCAATTAATTCAGCTGAAATGTTTGTTGTTTTAAAAGATAAATCAGAATGGGATGTGCCTGGCAATCAGGAGCGTATCGAATCGCTTATTCGTGAAAAGGTCGATAACTTGCCTGGCATACGTGCAGCTCTTACCCAGCCAATTGAAATGACGGTCGATGAACTCCTTGAAGGCGTACGTGCTGAATTAGCAATTAAATTGTTTGGTGATGACCTTAATATGCTAAAATCAAAGGCGGATGAGATCGCTGCCGTCGTTAATACGGTTAAGGGTGCTGTTGATATCCAAGTGGATCAGGTGTCTGGGACGCCTCAACTTCTTATCCGTCCTGATAGAGAGGCAGTTGCACGCTATGGTCTCAATATTGAAGATGTTCAGCGAACAATCAATGTAGCTGTCGGCGGCACAACGGTTGGGCAAGTTTTTGAAGGTGTAAGGAGGTTTGATATATATGTTCGTTATCAAGCAGATGTGCGTTCAACACCCGAACAGATCAATAATTTGCTAGTCACAACTCCCGATGGTATCAGGATACCATTAAGTGATCTTGCCAGTGTTGAACGTATCGTTGGGCCTCGGCAGATTAAACGTGAGAACAATCAACGTTTCATTACGATTCAGTGTAACGTTGTTGATCGTGATATCGTTGGTTTTGTCGAGGAAGCACAAAGTATTATTGATGCGAAAATCGATTTGCCAGTTGGTTACTCGACAACATGGGGAGGGCAATTCAGGCTTCAGCAGGAGGCTAACAAACGTCTACGGATTGTGATACCTGTTACACTCTTGATTATTGCAATTATGCTGTTCTCATCCTTTGGCCTCATACGAAATGCGCTACTCATTCTATTCAATATCCCACTTGCTCTAGTTGGCGGTATCGTTGGTCTTTATATAACAGGTCAAAATCTTTCTGTCCCTGCATCTGTCGGATTTATCGCGCTCTTCGGTATTGCTCTAGAAAACGGTATGGTACTTGTGACCTGTCTCAATCAGCTCAGAGAGCAGGGCACTGATGTTGATGAAGCTTCAATCAAAGGGGCTTCTATGCGTGTTCGTGCAGTGCTTATGACAGCCATTACTACTGCATTGGGTTTAATACCACTACTTATCGCGACGGGTACAGGAAGTGAAGTTCAGAAACCACTTGCTACAGTTGTAATTGCAGGTCTAGTTACTTCGACGTTCCTAACGTTGCTCGTGATCCCATCACTTTACAAATGGTTCTCACCAAAGAATATTAAGGTAGAAACAAGAAAGAGCTACGAATCCATAGTAGCATCGTGATATTGAGGTATCTATAAAAACACACAGGCTGCAGTATCCATTAGCCAAGGTACTGCAGTTTTTTATACAAAGGTATATACTCTCTCATTATTGTTATAGCGACTATGGTTTTGTTGTAGCCTCGTTCTAGCGCTGGTAAGCGTAACATGATCTTCTACGCTCGTCGCAAGAAGGCCATAGTGCTGTTTTGAACTGTAAGTCGATGCAGAGAACATAGATATGAAAAAAGCCACCCATCGGAATCGAACCGACAACCTGCGGTTTACAAAACCGCTGCTCTGCCAATTGAGCTAGGGTGGCACCGAGGCGTTAATGCCTTGGGGTCAATATATTAGCGAAAAATAATCACTTGGCAAGTGCCCCATTATCTTTGGGGATTGTTCAAGCAACCAATCTTTATCTGCGCACGAAAAAAGCCACCCATCGGATTCGAACCGACGACCTATGCTTTACGAACCCAATTGGCGAAAAGGCCGAAAATCGCCACAAGTCATTGTAAACCAAAACATTATAGTAAATATTAACGTTAAGGTCTAAGGCCTGCTTGCGCCGTGCTTACGTTGAGCTCTGAACGAGGTGTTTTACTAGACTTCAATGTTCCGCTAAAAGTCAGCGGTGTAAAGCCGAAGTGGTCGCTGATGTTTCCGTGGCGTATATACAGCTTTCCAGTATTAAGTGTGGGATTGAAATCGTAAACGCGATACATTGCATAATTCGCGCTTTCTCTTTCAGAGAATGCTTGCTCATTGATCGTGATATAGATATCAGCGTGCGGGCCGCCTTTGGTCGTTTTGACTTCGATGTAAAGTGGGTCGCCATTCTCCTTGTACGAATGAATGTCAAAACCTGTACCGTCTCCTTCGAGCATAGATGTGTGTGTGATCTTTTGAGCTAGTTCAGGTTGTCCCGCTTTTGTAAGGCGATCTCGCTCGTATTCGAGAACTAATTTTTCCCCTTGCAAGCCAATTATCCTGTTCGCCTTATTTCGAGCATCGTAGTCAATTTTGACAGCACGATTGACGGTATTACTGTTTTGGGAGGTATGCCCCTGAGGACGAGGTGATATATCCTCTAATACAAGTATATTTTGAACAGTGGAGGATTGAGGGGGCAGGTTATTATCATTTAGATCAGGATGATTGGGGAAAGGCTCGATGGCCGCTAATACTTCCTTAGGCGGATTGAAATTTAGGATTTGCCATTGAAAAGAAACAGGATTCGTCTTTGTAGGTTTGTGGTTAATGTAAGCCAGCTTGCCCATGTAAAAAAAACGTTGCTTAATGCTCTTCTTGTAACTTTCCTCATAATTTTGGCATAAGAATAAATGGATATTATTTTTGTGGTGATCGTGGCCGATGAAATCCTTGATGTAAGGGCTAGTGAAATCATGTCGGTCTTGGGAATCCCATGTCAATACGCCATCCGGCTTAAGACTATTAATGTATCTTTCGGATTCTAATGAAGTCATAAATACATAATCGCCTTTTGCGCGTGAGGGTTTAGCAATGCCCGACATAGCCCATGGTCCCCCTTTAGAGGGCTCTTCGTTCGGTTTGAAAATGCGTTGGATATCGTCACGTGTATACGTTTCATATCGCTTTAATGGTTTGATTTTATGCTCAGGTGTCATGCTTAATACCACTTCGTGAGAATCAAATTTACCTCCTTGTCGCTAAACAGGGAGGTATATATATCGTTATATTGTTATTTCAATTGCGCCGACAATTTTGTCTATTTTTTTGATGTATTTTTAATAGTTTGAGATAAATTATCCAATTTTTCAGTTTGTTCAATGCCACATTTCTCGATTATATTCTTCATGTTCTCAGTTACATGTACAATTTGATCGATTGACATTCTCGTGTCGCTCAGTTCCGATGAGTTCGAGTGGATTGCTGATTGAATATTGTCAAGTTTGTTTGCCAGCTCCTTAAGTGTGGCAATAAGCAGAACATCCTTAGGTTCACATGCAATGTTGTGTGGTACGCCTTCGTGTTCGATTTGCGCTCGGATAATTCCATGATCATTGATGATTTTTACTTCCATGTTTGCCCTTTCGTTAGCAATGTCTAAACAGTCTGTCGGTTATGAATTATGAGATGACCGTTCCAATAGAGTCTGCAATTTCTTGAGCTGCGGCATCGGGGTCGCCTTCCCATTTATGATATCGTTTGTCGCTGAGTAGAGGCCATTTGTCTAATATTGTCTGTATTTCATATTTATTCCCAGCCATGATTGGAATAATTTTACCATTGCCATCAGATGCAATGTGCCTTGCAAGGACTGCTTGTAACTCATGTTTAGGCCACGATTTTTCTACTGAATGTGAAGAGAGAATCGCAATGATATGTTTTGATTGGCCTAGAGCATGATTGATTTTTTCAATGAATGAGTCCCCTATTTTGATGTACTTTTCATCAATGAAAACATTCAGGCCGATCTTTGTGAGATGCTCATGTAACGGAGTTGCAATCTCGTTCTTATCTTCACTGGCATGGATAATGAAAAGGTCAAATTTCTGTCTCATCTTTACGGCTTCCTTAATAAATGTAGGTGGTTCGGGATCAATTTTTGACATTGATAGGCAGAAATCTAAATAACACACGTCAGTTTTCCCACGAACCATTCTTAGAAATGAAAGTTTACCGTAGAGAACATTAAGGAAGTATTCCGCATGGTTGTTAACTTCACAGTTTTTGTAGGGTGCGCGATATTTCTCAATATACTCAATGCCAGCCAGCTCCGGTCCAAATTTTCGGATCGCATGGATCATTGCTCGTATTTGGCGAATAAATTTGCGATTGACATTTGTGAACTCATTGACAGTAAGTCCAGTGACTTCCTGTCTCTGACGTTTTGAAAAGAGCCGATTCTTATTTGTGTTTATCGTGAATCCAGATTTTGTAATTGCGTGCACGAGTAAAGGGCCAAGCGTGATGTTCTCAGGTTCTAAGCCAGATTTATATTGGCCTTCCTTGTGTTGTTCTTGATCATCTCCTGAGTATTTATCCAAGATTGCAATATGTTTGGGAAATGTACAATATCTGTATGAAAATGTGATATCGTCAGCGTATCGGCTGTACTTCAAATTGTATTTATTGGCTATGTTGATTAGCTTTCGATCTAGTTTGAAAGCGATCATATTGGAGATGACAGGTGATGTGCATGCCCCTTGTGGAAGTACGCCATCTTTAGTCACAAGGTGGGCGAGGGTAGTCGATGCATTTTCACCTGCCCCGAAGCTCATGAATAATCCCCGAACACGTCCGAAATGGATGGACGTGTAAAAGTCTTCGAGATCAATATTTAAAACCCACCTAGACTGTTTTTTGTGTATGTTGGCGCCGCCGACCACTGATCTTTTATTTACAAAGCCGAAAACGCAATCTTTGGGTTGATATACGGCGTCTAGGATTGTTTTAAATTTCTGCTGAAGAATGGAAATATTTTTTGGAGGCGCAGAAATCTGGCGTGGTTTGCCATTTTTTTTGGGTATTTCAAAATCTTTATAACCTGAGTGCCCTGGGTACTTATAAAGCCATCTTTTTAAATGGCCAGGGTGAACTTCGAGCAATTCAGCCACATCACCAAATGTATGGGCGGCTTTGAATAGCTTGACCGAATCTTCAGTTGGCCGCACTAATTCTGTTGTTGGCTTAGCTATTTTCGGATATCGCATAAAAAGCCCCTAGATCATCTTTCCTTTTGCCAACGACGCAACGACACAACATAATGACGTAGCGAATATTGATGATCGTCGTAACGCATATAGAAGAACATTACAATGGGTAGCCGCGGGATCGACGGCCATACTGAAGATCTAGGGGCTTATAATCATAGTACTGAGAGAAAATGTTTACGCAAGTGAATTGTGTGTACTTGTGTAGGTGTTAAAGTGGTAGTAATTTAAGATTCTATGAGTGAACTGAGTAAACTATATAGATCGTTAGATAACTGCGTGCTTGCGCATGGTTCACAAACTTTAGAGATACAGTTTTGGGAGGTAGGTAATCTAAGATATTTTGGGAGAGAGTTGGGGACGTTTTTTGAATCACATTCAAGAAGTTATGGTACGCTTGAAACTAATTGTGATGGACGATACGTTCTGTATGAAGCTGTCGACCTGAGTTATGATCGGGGTGATGAATATATTGCAGATGATCTGACGGAGTTTGCTCGTGATGCAGGGCGATGTTTGCCAAAAAAACGTATTAAATGGCTTGGTATAGATGAGGATTGCAGTCCTTCACTCTGTTGGTGGGCATGGGTATTAGAACAAGTAAAGAATCAAACGCTTCCGCGTCTTGTGCAGACGATCAATCATAATGCTGGAACTTATAGCGTGCGAAATACGTGCAAATATACTGTTTTAAAGCAGCCTTTTTTAGCTTCGAAATTGGCAATTGAGAGCATTGGGTTTGATACATTGATCTGTGAACATGCAGAGGAACAAAGATGCAAGAATATTAGTCAGGGAATGAAGTATTCGAATCCTCAGGAACGTAAGCAGGCTGCGTGGGATTTATTGAGTGCGGATCCTACTTTAACTGTTAGGCAGTTAGCAGACCTATTGGGCTGCTCTATGGGTACAGTAGCTAAACTACCAGCATGGAAAGCAAAAATGGAGCGCGAAAAGGAATATCGAAAGAAGCCTAGACTAGTACAGGGAGGCGATATGTTGGGTATGCAGGGGCAGTCAACGGGTAGTCAGCTCGAAAAACTGATTCAATCCCAAAAAATGGATTATGAAGCAAGCCCATTAGATGATCTGGGTAAGAGTCCTAGAGCGTATCCAAATGATTGAACAAGTCGAGCGTTCAGGCTGAACAAGTATCTGTTCAACTAATTAAAAACCATGATAGCAGCCCGTAAGGGCTGTTTTTTATATGTTCAACTGAACAGTCGCCTATTGGTGTGAGGAAATGATTCCTTGCCTAACCAAGTAGGTGACTGTTTATGAATCAGGGAAGTTTGACGAAATGTAACGGCCAAAGTGGAGGTGGGGAGAGAAGGGGAGTTGGGAAGATATTGCTTAGTGATGGGCTAGCTGCTGAGTATTTGGATTCAAGTCGATCCCATTTTCGGAACTTGTGCCGATTGGGACAGTGTCCTGAGCCAATAAAGCTAGGGCGTTCATCGAAGTGGAGACGTGATGAGCTTGCTGATTGGGTAGAGGCTGGATGTCCACCAGTTCACAAATGGGATTGGGCGAAATATACGGCTCGCAAAACGAAAAAGGGGGTGAGGAAATGAGCGATACGCAGCGATCTATTAAAACTGTGTTGGGTCGGCTAGATGGCGTGAAGCAAGTAGGTAAGGGCTGGGTGGCGTGTTGTCCCGCACATGATGATGTAAAGCCAAGCCTCAGTATCAATCAAGGGGATGATGGGCGTATGTTGCTCTACTGTCATGCAGGATGTACAGCAGGGGATATTTGTGATTCGATTGGTTTGGAATTAAGTGATTTATTTGACAATGAAAATATAAATAATTCTGTGAAAATAAAACCAGTCGAAAATAAACCCAAAGTATGGGATTCGCCAGAACAATTTATTTCTGTATTCAAAAATACATTAAATTCGAATTCAATAAATCAGTGGAAATATGAAAATAAATTCGGAAATGAAATATTAAGAATAATTCGATTTAATATTCAGGGTGGCAAAACATTTAGGCCAATATTTCCTATTTATAAATTAAATAATAAAGAAAATAATAACAATTTTAATATTTCGAATTTAATTCAAAAACATGGTAATACTGAAGGGAATAATAGGCTAGATGTTAATTTAATTAATTCAGAAAATAATATTCAGGAAATTAAATGCGAAATAATTGGTTGGCAAATAGGTGATCCTCAAGGATTATTGCCGCTTTATAAATTACCGGAAATTAAACATAAAAATCGAATTTATTTATTCGAGGGCGAGAAGGCAGCAGATGCCGCAAGAGAAATAGGATTAAGTGCAACAACATCAGCACATGGGGCGAAATCAGCCAACAAAACAGATTGGGAGCCATTATCGGATAAAGAAATAATTATTTTTCCAGATAATGATGATGCTGGTAGAAAATACGCACATGATGTCATGGAATTACTGGGTGAATTAAAAGATATTCCAAAAATTAAAATCGTAGAAATTCCAGACATGCCAGAGAAATCGGATATTTACGATTTTATTGAGCTGTGCCGAGTTGGTGAGGTTAGTGATGAGAATATTAAGCAGGCAATTGAAAATCTTGCGTCCGAAGCAAAATGGTGTGAAATTGAAGCCAAGCAAGATACATCGGGTGACGGTATTGCATTTAAGCCTATGCCATTGGATGTGTTGCCCAGTGTTTTGGGTGATTTTATTCAATGTGCAAGCGATGCGATTGGCTGCGATCCCGCTTATATAGGTGTGCCGATGCTTAGTTCGTTAGCGTCGAGTATTGGTACAAAGATGCGGCTGGAATTGAAACAGGGCTGGACGGAGCCGGCAATTCTATGGTCGGCAGTGGTTGGGCATTCTGGTACGCAGAAATCGCCAGCACTTGAGCTAGCTGTATTGCCCGTGCGTAGGCGTGAGCAAGAAGCGATGCAAGTGTACCTTGCGGAATGCGATAGTTACGAGCAGGCGAAGTTGTGCTATGAGCGTGATCTTGCA
Organism: Planctomycetota bacterium; assembly: GCA_016350165.1. Taxonomy (GTDB): domain Bacteria; phylum Planctomycetota; class Phycisphaerae; order Phycisphaerales; family Phycisphaeraceae; genus Poriferisphaera. The sequence continues at coordinate 4,731,469 of CP066225.1, forward strand.
GTATGGAAGCGAAGCAAAGATGGAGGCGATCCACCAGCTAAGCCGGAAGAGCCAATCGCGGAGCGTTTTATTTGTGGCGATGTCACAGTTGAATCATTAGCCCCCTTACTTCAAAACAACCCGCAAGGGATGCTTGTGATGCGAGATGAGCTATCTGGTTGGATTGGTTCGTTTGATCGTTACTCATCGGGCAAAGGGGCGGATGCTTCACAGTGGCTCGAAATGTATGGCGGTCGCTCGTTTACGATTGACCGTAAGACAGGCACGCCGAAAACGATCTTTGTGAAACATGCCGCCGCATCAGTAACTGGCGGGATACAGCCGGAAACATTGCGTGATTCATTGGGTGAGTCGTTGATTCATAACGGTATGGTTGCTCGTTTATTCTTTACGATGCCGCCTACAAGGGAGCGTGCGTGGTCGGATCGTTGCGTGACGGATGAAATGAAAGCGAACGTGCAGTGTTTGTTTAATTTGCTCTATAACTTACCGCATGAAGTCGGCATAGATGGTGAATTGCAGGCGGGTATTGTACGCATGACGGATGAAGCGAAGTGTGCATGGGGTGAGTTCTTTAATGAGCATCAAAAGGAACGGCGAGGTTTGCCTTCGGCGTTAGCGGCTGCATGGTCAAAACTAGAAGGTGGTACAGCACGGCTAGCGCTGGTGATTCACTTAGCACGCTGGGCGGCAGGTGAGATTACAGCGGATGCGATGTATGAATTAGATGAACGGAGCATGAATGCTGCGATCAAACTATCACGCTGGTTTATGAATGAAGCGAAGCGTGTTTATGCTCTGCTAACAACTAAGAAAATGAGCAGTAAACAGCAAAGCCGTATCGAGCTAGTGCGTAGTAAGGGCGGAAAGGTCACTGTAAGAGAGTGGCAGCGGTCAAGATCAATCAAAACATCAGCAGCGGCAAGGGCTGAGCTTGATGAAATGGTGAGTGCTGGTGATGGCCAGTGGGTTGATGTCAATTCAGGATCGAAAGGCGGCGCTAGAACACGTAAATTCGTGCTTAATTAGGTCTGACATACTGACACCTGACACAATTAGTCAGAGCAAGTGTCAGTTTCTGTCAGTGTCAGTGAAGAATTACATTTAAAACAGTATCGATGAACTGATATCATGGTTTATTGATAAGTAATATGAAAGGAAGAATATGAATTGTAAGCAGCTAGGAATGAAACTTGCAGAGTTAGGTATACGCGCGGATGCATATTCATTGGGTAGTGAGAGTAATGAATCGCTCTGTATTGTGCGTAGCTACGATGAAGATATGTGGGAGGTATTTTACTCTGAAAGAGGAAATAAAAGCCTGTTAAAAGTTTTTTCTAAAGAAAGCGATGCGTGTCAACACCTCTTAAATATGGCTTTGGCATGTAAAAGCATGAGACTTTAGTTGTACTATTGTTTCATTTTTGGGTGAAAGGATTCAGCGATGAGAGTATTTATTCCGGAGTATCGGGATCGTAAAACGGGTGAGCAGAAGCCAAGCTCAAAATATCACATCAGCTTCAAAGATCATCATGGAGTGATGCGGCGGGTGGTGGCATATCCGACTTCAGTTGGTGCAGCACGTTCACAAGCACTAGGTGCAAAGATTGAATCGCTAGTAAGCAGTCGTGGAACAAATGAAGCTTTGACGCTAGATATGCAGCGGTGGATTGAAACGATGCATCCCGACTTACTCAAGAAGTTAGCAGGTTGGGATATCGTTGATAGCCGTAAGATGGCAGCATTGAAGCCAGCGGAAGAGCATGTTGACGATTGGCAGATTGGGCTTGAAGCCAAGGGCAATACAAAGCATCGCGTAGATGTAGCAGTTTCACGGGCTAGGCTAATACTTGAAGAAATGTGCATCGATTACTTGACGGATATTCAGGCAAGTGATGTGCAGCGGTTCATGAACGATCAGCGTAAAGCAGGTAAAGCACCTCGTACAATCAACGGCTACCTGCAAGCGTTCAAGCAGTTCTGCAAGTGGGCAGTGCAGGAAGGGCGGCTATCACAGTCACCTGTCGAGCATGTACAAGCATTGTATCTTAATGGCGATATACGCAGGAAACGCAGTGTTTTTAGCATTGATGAGCTTAATCAACTTATCGAGCATACCGCGCAATCTGAGGATCGTTACAAGATTAGAGGTTTTGAGCGTGCGATGCTTTATCGTTTCGCAGTTGAGACGGGCTATCGTGCGAATGAAATTCGAGCGTTAAAAGTTCGCGACTTTGAATTGTGCGAAGATATGCCTGTTGTGAAGCTAGCAGGTAAGCACACAAAGAACGGTGATGATGCTCTGTTACCTTTGCGTGCTGATACAGCTGAGTGCTTAGCTGAGCTATTTGAGGGCAAGTCACCCAGTGAAGCAGCCTTCAATCTCCCAAGTAAGTACAACATGGCCAAGATGCTTCGAGCTGATGCGGAAGCAGCAGGGCTTGAGACGGAAGGCGAGGATGGCAGCCGTGTAGACTTCCATTCACTGCGTCACCAGTCAGCCACGTTGCACAGTATGTCGGGAACGAATCTCAAGGTAGCTCAAAAGCTCATGCGACACAGCGATCCGAAGCTAACGATGGGCGTGTATACGCACACCAATCAGCAGGCGATGCGTGAAGCAGTCGAGAGTTTGCCAATCATGGAGATGGCAGGTTCGAGAGTGTATGCAGGTGAAGAAAATTGCGGGAACGGGTTGGGTGATGATTCATCCGATCCTGCTTTCATCTTCGATCCAGAGGAAAATGCTTGCGCCGTGCTTGCGCGAGAGCATGGAAAAACACGGACAAACACGGACAAAGTCCTAACAAACGAAAATGTAAATATTGACTGTGAGATTGACGCTAAAGATATGGATTATAAGGAGTTAGCGTCTGAAATAGTAGGTAAGATTAAAAGCCACCCATCGGATTCGAACCGACGACCTATGCTTTACGAAAGCAATTTTTCATCTTTCCACAATCTGCGAATATGGCCTAAAAATGGCTTTTGGCGTCGCTAAATCCTTTGTTTTAGAGGTATTAGGGGCTTGATACCGCATCAACACCGCATCAATACCGCATTGACAAATTGCCCCACTTTATGCCCCAACTGCCCCAATTTTAGCCCCACTTTTTAGGTTGCAGTTTTCGGCACGCGAGTTACCATCTCGATCGCTGTTGGATTTATTACTTAACGCGACAAACGGCAGACAATTACCCATTCGCCAACAGTAAATTTGCTTGCCCATATGAACGATGATTTAAAGCCCTGTATCCCGTATATGGGGGCGGGCGAAAGCCAAGCCCGATTGAACTGTAACGTTGCAGCAAGCAGAACGTAACAATGTAATACCTAAGCCCATGCTGAGGCATGGCGAAAAAGCGTGGATATCCGGTCGCGAAAAGAAATAGCTGGATAGCCCTTGGTACTTGGGCACTCGATCACTTATACAACTGCAACGTTTAAGTGATTCGTGGAGTTAGTGTGTTTTGGTGACGACGCACTGGCACACTAACGTTGAAGCGACTGGCAGGGGTTAATCATTCTACGATGCCAGCACCCAATTATGTAGAACGGATGAACGCGATAGCCGAAAGCTATACGAGAAACATCTGACCGGCTCCACTAGGGGTCGGTCTGCCCGCTTTGCCTCTTGCTTCCGAGAAACAGGGAATGATCGGCGTGTAAGGTATACTTGTTTTTTTTAAACCCCCGAGCAATATTTCGCTAGTATCTAAATGGCTGCAACGTTGCAGGGATTTATTGGTAATAGTCATGTACTCCTTACTCTGTTGATATAAAAATCTTTAATCCATGGCTCCTTTCTGTGCTAAATGATTGATGTTGGTGGAATTTTAGGTTCTGTTTGACTGCTCGCCTACTTTGGATTTTGGTTGCAATTTCGGCTTTCGTCATACCAGTCTAGCGGCATAAACACGACGATCGCAAAATAGATCTAAGCGGTTTTAAGGCGATTTCGGAAACATAAAACACAACCTAATATTACTGGCCTGAAAGTATCAGGTATATAGCGTATCGATTGACTGATGTGTAAATGATTCAGCTATATCAACTGATTTCATGTGCTCATTCTTGAATATGCAGTTAGGATTTAATTGGAGTTTTTGCATGGATATGCTGTCTTGAATTCTGATGATGGTCATGTACTTACGCCATCTGTCTCCTAAGTCAATGTGCCTTATCATTGACTTTGCCCCGCAATATAGTTCAAATGTTTCTTACACTATTGCATTTGCTAAAACGTTTCATGACGAGGGGCAATATTATGTCGGCACCAACAGAAGCTATCGGCTTAAAGCAAATTACGAATTATCAAGCCTGCTACTATGCGCATGAATTGACCCGCATGGGTACTTTAGGTGAACTGGATAGACTTAGCGCAACTCTTTTTGATTCAAAGGTAGATCTTAATCCACACCAAGTAGATGCTGCTTTATTTGCATTATCTAATCCGCTGCAAAAAGGGGTCATACTTGCGGATGAAGTTGGATTGGGGAAAACAATCGAGGCAGGATTAGTTCTTTGTCAAAAGTGGGCGGAACGTAAAAGAAAACTTTGTGTGATTGCACCCGCGCATATTCGAAAGCAGTGGCAAGCGGAATTACTTGAAAAATTCAATTTACCGTCCATCGTTATGGATCGAAAAGTTTGGAATTCTCTACGCAAAGAAGGATATCTAAATCCATTCGATTGTGGCAAAATCGTGGTGATATCTTACCCATTTGCCGCACGAATGAAGGATGAATTAAGAGCGATTCCTTTCGATTTAGTGGTACTTGACGAAGCGCATAAATTACGTAATGCATATCAGCCAAGCAGGACATCGGGGCAAGCAATTCGTTGGGCATTTGAATTAAGAGAAAAATTGTTATTAAGTGCGACTCCTTTGCAGAATAGTTTGATGGAATTGTATGGTTTGGGTTGGGTAATAGATGACCATGTTTTTGGTGATAGAAGCTCGTTTCAAACTCGGTATACACGTGCCGGCGGAGATCTTCTTGGGCTTAGAAAGCGAATGCAGCAGTTTTGCAAAAGAACATTAAGGCAAGACTGTGCCTATGTTAATTACACGAAACGTCAAGCGCTTACCCACCCGTTTAACCAAACTATAGAAGAGAAGAAATTATATGATGATGTAACATCGTTTATGTTACGTGAAGATAGTTACGCATTCCCTCAACGGCAGCGTCAACTTATAGAGATGATTTTATTCAAAAGCCTTGCATCTTCACCAATGGCTTTAGCCAGTACACTCAGACGGATGAGGCAAAGATTAATTGATATACGCGATCATCTGAATCAAAAAGAAGATGCCTACATTGATCAATTGCTAGAAGATGATGATGTGGATCTCGAAAACCTTGGTGAGTATCTAGATGAATTTGATAGTCAACAAAATACTCATGCAAAGGTGGTTGATGGAACGTTATTGGCTGATGAATTAGCTGATCTTGAATCGTTAATTGAAAGAGCCGATCAGATTACTTGTGATAGCAAAGCAAAGGCATTGCTTGGAGCGTTGAAGACAGGGTTTTCTAGGCTTGGGCAACTCGGAGCGGCTAAGAAAGTATTGATTTTTACTGAAAGTCTGAAAACGCAAGCATTTCTTGCTGATTATCTTGAAGCCAACGGCTACGCAGGAAAGGTCGTTACGTTTAGTGGTAGGAATGCGCACCCAAGAGCCAAAGACGCCTACGAGCGTTTTGTGTCAAAGCACGCCGGTACGGATAAATTAACCGGATCGAAAGCTATAGACATACGTTCAGCTTTAATTGAAGCGTTTCGTGATACAGGTGAAATTATGCTAGCCACGGAAGCTGCTGCAGAGGGTGTCAATCTACAATTTTGTTCGTTTGTCATCAACTACGATTTGCCATGGAATCCTCAACGCGTCGAGCAACGAATTGGTCGATGCCATCGCTACGGTCAGAAATATGATGTTGTTGTTTTAAACTTCCTGTCACGCGGCAACCTTGCAGATCAACGCGTTCAAGATCTTTTGCAGCAAAAATTTAGCTTGTTTGATGGCTTATTTGGTGCAAGTGATGACGTACTTGGAGCAATTGAGGGAGGTATAGATTTTGAAAAACGCGTTCTTGAGATTATGAAGAATTGTCGTAAGGATGATGAGATTGAATTAGCCTTCAATAAACTTCAAGAAGACTTGGAAACCGTAATTTCTGGCAAGATGGATAAAGCCCGTCAGCAATTGCTTGAGCATTTTGATACAGATGTTCATGAACGATTGAAGGTAGATAGCGAAAATGCTCAGATTGCATTAGATCGAGTAGGTCGGCGATTCTGGGAACTAGCCAAATGGGGGCTCGCAGATCAGGCACGGTTTAACCATGAAACGTTTCATCTTTACCTGCCAGTGTCTCCTGCTAACGGAATTCCAGATGGCAGCTACCGTCTCATATCAGCCGCACGAAGTGAAGATGATTACGCTGAAACAGAAGCTCATCTATTGCGTCTCTCATGCCCATTAGGCCAGTGGGTACTTGGTAACGCCAAAGAACAAGTTTTGCCTGCTGCAACGTTGCAGTTCGACCTCACCAATCATGACCGTAAGGTGAGTATGCTTGAGTCTTATATGGAGCAGTCAGGTTGGATGCGTGTTGAAAAATTGACATTGGACAGCGACACGCGCGAAGAATACCTATTACTTACTGCAATGACAGATCGCGGCGACAACCTCGATCAAGAGCAAATTCAGCACCTGCTCGATATCTCAGCCAAGCAATCCGGCCAATGTGAACCTGCTAAGGAAACGCTTGAACGCCTTGATGCCGATGCGGGCAGGCTACGAAGCGCCACCATTTCCAAGGCCACACAGGCCGGTAACGGTCGATTTAAGCAAGCCATTAAGCAGATGGATCAGTGGGCAGATGATAAAGTGGAAGCCGCTGAAGTTGCTCTTAGTACGATCAAATTGGACTTACGAGCAGTTAGACGCCGTCTTGATCTTGCTGAAACAGCCCAAGCACAGGGAGATGCACTGAAACTTGTTCACAGTCTTGAGAAAAAGCAGAAGCAAGCCCGCCAAAAAATGTATGATATTGAGGATGAAGTGGAGGAGCAGCGCGAGCAGCTCATCCAGCAGTTGCGTAAACGTTGCGAGCAGCACCAGACGCAGCAAGAATTATTTACTATTCGATTTGAAATTGTTTGAGCAATTAAGCCATGACAGCACTAGATACCCCCGCAGCACCCACTGTTAGTGATATCAAATTCAATGCCCTCAAATCAAAATTCCGGGAGCTATTCGAATTAGATAAATCTGACCTCGATTTTGGCATCTACCGCATCATGGCTGCTAAAAACGATGAAGTCACCGAATTTCTCGATAAGCAGCTCAAAGACGTTGTGCAGCAGATCCTTGCTGATCATGGCGCCGATGCTGCTGATAAATTGCAAGCTCAGATCGACGAAGCCCGTAAAGCCGCTTCAGCCGCCGGCTTCAACCCAGATGAATCTCCCAAAGTCATCGAGCTTGAAGCCCTTAAATCCTCAGCAGGTGGCAAAGGCGCAGCCGAGCTCGAAGCTGACATCTACAACCACCTCTTCTCATTCTTCTCGCGTTATTACGACGAAGGCGACTTCATCTCCAAACGTCGCTACAAGGGCGATACTTACGCCATCCCCTATTCAGGCGAAGAAGTCACCCTACATTGGGCAAACAAAGATCAGTACTACATCAAATCCGGTGAATGGCACAAAGACTATTGTTTCAAAGTTGCAGGCAACAAAACGGTTCACTTCAAACTCGTTGATGCCACACAGGAAACCAATAACAACAAGGAGAGCGACAATGAAAAACGTCGTTACATCCTTGATACAACCAACCCCGTAGAAGTCGTCGGCAACAAACTGATCTTGCACTTCCAATTCCGTGCTCCAACAGAAGACGAAAAGAAAACCGTCAAAGAATCCGAAGCAACCCGCACCTTCGGCGGTGATTTCGACAAAAACAAATCAAAAGCGAACCCAGCTCAGAAAAAAGCCGGCGATGAACGCGAGCAATTCTGTGCCGATGCTGAGAAACGAGCTTTCCAAGCCATGCCTGCAGACTGGGTGAAACTGCTCGCCAAAGTCGATGATAGCTCCAAAACCGATAGCAAGCCCGAACGTACACTCCTCGGCAAGCAGCTTGATCATTACACCGCCAAAAACTCATTCGATTACTTTATCCATAAAGACCTCTCAGGCTTCCTCACGCGTGAACTCGATTTCTATATCAAGAGCGAAGTTGTCCGCCTAGATGATCTTGAACACCTTGAGCCAACTCACCTTCAACGTGTGCAAGGCAAGGTTAAAGCCATTCGCAACGTTGCAGCCCGAATCATTGAATTCCTCGGCTCACTCGAAAACTTCCAGAAAAAACTATGGCTTAAAAAGAAATTCGTACTCAATACGAATTGGCTTGTCACCATCGACCGTCTAAGCGATGAATTGCGTACTGAAGTTGCAGATAACAAAGATCAATGGCAGGCGTGGGAGGATCTTGGTTTCAAACCACAAGAAGTCAAGCAAGATGTAGGGTTGTATCAAGATGCAGCTTGGGGTAGCCGGGAATACATCGATGCAAATGATAAGTTAGTCGTCGATACGCGGTTTTTTGACGGCTTGTTTAAGACCAAGCTACTTGCGAGTGAAGAGGTGTTGGCGGGTAATGTAACGTTAGATGACGCGACCAGTGGGGTATTGATTAACTCAGAGAACTTTCAGGCATTGAATTTACTGCAGGATCGGTATAAAGAGCAGGTTAAATGTGTTTATATTGACCCTCCATATAATACTGACGCATCGGCAATTATCTATAAAAATGAATATAAGAATTCCTCATGGATAAGTCTTATTGAAGATCGACTTTTTCTTGCACAGCCATTATTGGAAGATAGTGGAATTCTGTCCTTTGCAATTGATGATGAAGAAGTAGCCGAAGCAAGAGCTTTGCTGAAAACGATATTCGCAAAAGAAATTGGAATTGCGGTCGTCCGATCCAACCCACAGAGCCGAAAAACGAAGGGTAAGTTTTCACCAGTTCATGAATACGCATTGTTTTATGGTAATTCTAGTGGGGCCATTCCAGGCAGTTTGGACGTTTCCGAAAAAAAAGCAGCGAGATACCCACATACCGATGAGAATGGTAGATATGCATGGATGAATTTTATTCGAACAGGCAATAATGATAAGAGAAGTGATCGACCCAAATTATTTTACCCTATTTGGGTAGACCAAAATGATAAAATTAGAATACCTCAGATGCATTGGGACTTACAAAGAAATGAATATGTAATAGATGAGAAAACTCGTGAATTTGAGGAAATCGTTTATCCAATATCAGATAATAATGGCAATCTAATTGAGAAAAATTGGCATCGTGGGCATATTCGAGTTGAAAGTGATCCAAGTGAATATCGTGTAAGACGAAATGCAAATGGGAAAATATCCATTGACTTCAAAACACGTATGGATGCTGCAGCTATGCCAACGACGTGGTGGGATAACAATGATTACGCCTCTGCGAATTACGGTGCTTCGGAATTAAAAGATTTGTTTGGAGAGAAACCATTTGATTTTCCCAAAGCTCAAAAACTGGTGCAAGACTGTATTCAGGCTTCATTGAAATCGAGCGGTCCAGCTTGTTTGATGGATTTTTTTGCAGGATCAGCGACGACAGGGCATGCCGCGATAAACTTAAACCGAGATCGTAACAACGAGGATATCAAATTTGTCTTAGTTGAAATGGGAACGTATTTTAGCTCAGTGGTTAAACCACGTATCACTAAGGTGCTGTACTCTACTGAATGGAAAAATGGCAAAGCGGTTAAGCACGGCGAAGGCACATCAGCTCTCGTCAAATATTTCAGTCTTGAATCTTATGACGATGCGATGACCAACTTGCCAACACCAACCGACGGCATCTTTAATCAAGCCGATACAAAAACAAAAGAAGCACTAATTACCTACGCGCTCGATATCGAACTCGGTCCGCATATGCTCAACCTCAAGGCGTTCGAAAATCCTTGGGATTACAAGATCAAAGCCCAGCTCGCCGGCAGCGATGAAATCAAAGAGGAATCCGTCGATCTAATTGAAACGTTTAATTATCTGCTCGGCTTAAAAGTTCACGCCTACGGTCCTATCGAAAGCTACGCTGCTGAGTTTGAAAAGACCGATCATCCAGACGATAAAGGCAAACTAAAAGTCGCCAAACGCCTCAAGAAAGCACAGGATGGCCCATACATCTTCCAGCGTATCGAAGGTGAACTACTCGACGGCACAAAGGTACTCGTTGTATGGCGTAAGCTGACCGGCGATGCTGAAAAAGACGCAGCAGTTCTCGATCAGTGGATGGATAAGCACAGCGAAAAAACTTCTGACAGAAGCCCATACCGCGAATTCAAATACACCTACCTTAACGGTCCTGTCACACTCCCGCAGCCAACACAAGATATTCGCTCAGTCTACCCCATCGAAGAAACCTTCAAGGATCGCATGTTCGCAGGCACGGAGGGGCAAAATGGCTAAGGAAAAAGCAACCAAGAAGAAGGCTGTAAAGAAAACCAGTAGGAAGAAACAGAAACCAGACTTTCACAAACAAACCGTTCTTTTCCAATGGGCATTGGCAAAGTTTGGCGTTAAAGATCTTGACGACTTCAAGCAACGTTTCCTGATCACCCCCGATACACCCGAGGGGATGAATCTACAGACCGGCAATCATCATTTTTATGAAGCCATAGCAAACGCGCTGCCAACAGTTGCCGATGATAATGTCCTGCAAGTTGATCGCCTCACTGAATACGAACAGAATATTCAGCAGCACACCGCCAAGATGAACGAAGCACGTGCTCATCATGGTCAGCCGATGATCACATGGAAGTATCACCAATACTTATCGCTGCTTTTTACTGAAATGTATCTTGATGCATTTTTTGATGATACTGCAGTTTTGCGTGATCAGATCAATGGGCAGATCAAAACGCACAATCAAAACAATCACAGTGTCGATGAAGTTATACCCTTTCACGAAGCTGAAGAACCCAAAGATCAACTTGCCCGTTTAGCATTCTGGTGTGCGACCGGTAGCGGAAAAACGCTTTTGATGCACATACACATTATGCAGTTTAGGTACTATCACAGGCTTGCATACAAAGGCGGTCAATGGCCTAAATTAGATCAAATTATTTTAGTGACCCCTAATGATGGTTTGACTAAGCAGCACGCTCAGGAGTTTGAATACTCAGGTTTTGATGTAGCTACAATTGACGACCGTGGAGAAGCCGGCGCTCTATGGGCCTCACACGCTAAACGCGATATCTTAATTCTCGATATTCACAAGTTCCGTGAAGAGCAAGGTAAAACAACCGTTGCGACCGAAGGCTTTGAAGGCTGTAACCTTGTACTTGTAGATGAGGGGCATAGAGGGGCAGGGCGAGGCGAAGAAGGTAAATGGTTATTCCGACGCGATCAACTCGCAAAAAATGGATTCTGTATTGAGTACTCAGCTACTTTCAAAGAGGCCGTACAAAGTGACGAGGTGATGCGCAACCGCTATGCAAAATGCATCTTGTTCGATTATGCCTACCGTAGCTTCTACCGTGATGGATATGGGAAAGATTTTTCAATCCTGAATCTGGAAGACGACAACAAAAAACAACGCTACCTTACTGTTGCAACGTTGCTTTTTTATGAACAGATGAAAGTTTGGGCGGATAGCGGCCAAAAAATCAAGCCATTCTTGCTCGACAAGCCTTTGTGGGTATTCGTAGGACACACGGTTAGTGGCGGTGCATATGTTTCCGACGTTACAGAAGTATTACTGTTCTACAAGGAATTTCTTGCCAATCCACAAGACACAAAAGAAATGATTGCTGACCTATTGAAGCAAGGCTACATGGACAGCAAAGGCCGAGACTTACTCGGCACACGTTTAAAGCATTTAAAGCGGTCAGGCGATCAAGATAAAATTGCTATAGATATCTACAACGAAATTTTGCGAGATGTTTTTCATGCTCCGGACGGAGGCAACCTTTGCGTGCAGCTTATCAAAGCCGCGGAAGGTGAACTTGCAATTAAGGTTGGAGAAAACGAGCCGTTTGGTGTTGTTAACGTCGGCGATCCAGAAGGCGTAGCGAAGCAATGCGAAAAACACGGAATACTACGTCTAGAAGATGATTTGTACCGAGATTCATTATTTCATGGCATTAACAATGACGATAGCCCTATCAACTTGCTTGTTGGTTCACGTAAATTTACCGAAGGTTGGAACTCTTGGCGTGTATCCTCTATTGGCTTAATGCATATGGGGCAGAATGAGGGTACACAGATTATTCAGCTATTTGGCCGTGGCGTTCGATTACGTGGATATAAAATGTGTTTGCGTCGTTCAAGTGTGCTGCCGAAAAAACCGAAAACGCCAAACAACATACGACAGATTGAAACGTTGCAGGTATTCGGCGTTAAAGCCAATTACATGAAAAAATTCCGCGATTGGATTTACGAAGAGATTCCTGAAGCTCAAGAACGTGAGTATTGGCATTTACCTGTCGTCAAAAAACTTCCAGATACGAAGCTGAGAACACTTGCGATTAAAGATACGATTGACGGCGTGAAAGTGGAACGCGGTCAAGCGTTCAGAAAATTAGGTCCTATTGTTCGTGTACGTTTGCCCGGAGCATGTGTCGAAGACGCTTGGCTGCGAGATAACCCAGCACGTTTGAATTGGCTGCCACGTATTCACGGCATACAAGGCCATGATAAAAAAATCAGCCAAGGCATTGGCTCAGTAAACCAAATGCCCAAGCAATACTTTCAATCAATCCATAGGCTCTTGTTAGATTATGATGAGTTGCTTTTTGGATTAGAGCAATTCAAGGCAACGAGAAGCCTTGATCGGTTGCATGCGACAAAAGATGATCTCGTTTCATTGTTTGAGTCAACTACATGGTATGTTTTGTATGCCGCGGAAGATGATATGAGTCCACGTAAGATCGAAAATCGATCACAGTGGCAACGCATGGCTCAGCAGTTGCTTAATAACTATGCCGAAAGGTTGTATCGTTTTGAAAAGGGATGCTGGGAAGCACCGTATATTGAAGTTGTAGAATTGTCAGAAGATGACCCCAATATAATCTCTGGTTACGATCTTGAGGCAACTTCTTTAGATCCTGATGAAGCGAATGAACTTGGTGCTCAAATTAAAGATTTAGAAAGATTGTTGGGAGAAGATAGCCAATCAGCCTTGAAGAATTGGATGTGTGGCATCGGTGGTAAGTGGGGGCAAGCTCACTTTAACAATCACCTTTATCAGCCACTGCTTTACAAAGGCAAGCAATCTAAAATTCATATTTCTCCAATTGCTTTAGATGAGAATGAAAAAGAGTTTGTAGCCGATTTGGCAAAATGGTGTGATTCAAATGCAGAGCATGAAGTGTTTTTGTTGAGAAACCAAGCGGTTACAGGCTTGGGATTCTTTCAAGCCTCAAACTTTTACCCAGATTTCTTGTTGTGGATTAACGTATCAAACGTGCAGCATCTAGTGTTTGTTGATCCGAAAGGTTTGCATCATATCAGTGTGAATGACCCGAAAGTTTTGTTTGCAACCCAGCAAATACCTGAACTGCAATCCACTATCAGTAAACAAAATAAAAACCTACACCTTCATGCATTTTTGGTTACTCATACTGATCAGAATATAATTAAGTGGTCGATGGACTCGCAAAAATTAACCAAAATGCAGATGCAAGAGTTAAATGTACTCTTCCAGAATGAAGACAAAGATATTTATATACAGCAATTGATGAGCAAAGTGATGCAGGTAGCTTGTAGTAACTAATAGGAATGCTACTTTTTTTATGCTGCAACGTTGCAGCTCAAGCCCGATTAAAATGCCATGCGTATTCACAAGCGGGTATATACTAGAACGCACGAACGAGAACTCCCCCCGTGGGGGTTCTTTTCTTAATACGCGCACTTATAGCATTGAAGCGTGCCGTTTAAATCAATGGTATAAGGCAAATATATACCTGTGGTCAGTACGACCAATGCCCTAGCAAATCATCATCGAACCGTTGATATATAAGCACTTAGATATAAGTTGGGGCAGTATTTGGGGCAGTTTGTAGCTGCAACGTTGCAGTTAAAGCAAGAGGTGGTTACTAGCCTGCAACGTTGCAGGTCGGTATTGCTAACAAATATCTATTATATCCAACGGTGATTCATTCACGTTTTGTCGCCTGTCCTGCAACGTTGCAGCTACTGACTAGGAAGTGAGAACAGTGAGATTGTTTAAGATGACCCATCAAAACTAGAACGTCATACACAAACTCACCGCCCGGCCTACTTTTTTTCTTTCTACTTCAACACCGACGCTGTTATATCGAAAGTTTTATGGATGCCCTGCAACGTAGCAGAGGAAAGTTTGATTGCAAAATCAACGCTTTAATTGGAGGGGGGCTAGGGCTAGGGCAAGGGCGGAGAAAGAACAAGCAGAAGGTCAGAAGGTATAAGTTAAAACTACTTCCATGCTTCAAAAACAAAAATTACAGCAACGCTGAAGAGCCAGCAAAAGTTATGCTCTGCAACGTTGCAGGAAATATCTCACTGTACCAGACTAAAAAAATTCTTTTAAGAATAGCAAGTTAGCTTTCATTACGATTGTCACATTATAAAATCACACCCGAAGATTTTATGTTATATGCGATCACGGAGGCATATCATGGCTGATGATTTTCATACTTTTCAGACACGGGCGTATCTGAATTGCCAAAGCAAATTGGATATTCTCGCAAAGAGACTTAATGCAAATTCAGAAAGCGAGATTGAAGCTGATGAAGTTCTTTGTTGGGCATTGGATCAAGCATTAAAAATGACAGATCCGTTTCCTAGGAATCATGCTTGTGCTGATTTGGATAATGAGCAACTCATGGATGAATTTGAAGTGCTCGAATGTAATCTCGCTGCAACGTTGCAGGTTGTGAATGAACATGGGGTCGATGAGGCTAGACGCGAAGTGACAGGTATTCAGGCTGAGCTCGATCAACTCAAAGCAGAAGCAAAGGACAGGGGGCTGCAAGTTGACTGAGATTAAGTTAGGTAAAAATGGCGATTATTGGCAAGCTGTTTGGTACGACTCAAAAAACAAACGAAAGAGAAAGAACATTGGTAGAGTTGGAAAGCTAACCAAGACTCAGGCCAAAGCTAAAATCGTAAGGATGCAGAAAAAATTTGCGATCACGCCGGCGATAGCTGATGCTGGCAAAGCCCCAACTCTTAAGGCATGGGAAGAACGCTATTTTAGTATTCGTACAGACTTGGCGGAAAGTACTCGCAAAATTCAGAAGATTGTCTTCAAACAACTGATGGATGAGTTTGGCGAAGATACCCGTATGGATCGTGTATCAGCCGATGCCGCGATGGAATGGGTCGCAAATATTGAAGGCTCTGAGAATTGGAGAAGAAACGTTGCAGCTAAGTGTAAGACTTTTTGGGTTTGGGCGATAAAGGCCAAACGCGTCTTCGACAGTCCGTTTGAAGCCGTCTCAACGTCTCCTGTGGAGATCGAAGCTGATTGGTACTTTGTTACTGATCAAGACATGGAAAGGATGCTGGGTGCTTGTACGACGGATCGCTGGAGATGCTACATAGCATTGTGTCGTTGGGCAGGGTTACGTAGTGAAGAGGCTCGAACAGTCACTTGGAGAGACGTCGATTGGGATGCTCATACTATCATGGTCGCCCCTAAAGACGGGAAAGTGACAACAAAGAAAAGGCGACGAGTTGTGCCTGTCGTACCCAAGCTCTACGAAATGCTTCTCAGTTGTTTTGAACGTTCAGATGGCTCTGCACGTATAGTCGATCTAGGAGACAATAACCATAACAGGGATATGAAGGCTCTTATCAAGCGAGCCGGCGTGAAATCATACAACAAACCATTTCATACATTGCGTAAGAACTGCGAATCTGAGTGGCTAGAGAGATACCCGACAATGGACGTATGCCAATGGATGGGGCATGCTCCAGCAGTCGCTATGAAGCACTACAAGAAATCTACAGCTCAACTCATGCAGCAAGTGACGGAGCAGGTCGATAGTCGAGAAGCGGAGGCTATGGAATTGGCTCGGCTTATGCTTGAGTTTGATAATGAAACGATGCAGGAAGCGAAAGAATTTATCCACAGATTGGCCGAAATTATTGAAGAGAAAAAGGCAGGCTCCTGATTTTTTTTGGACTCAATTGCCCCGAAATTGCCCCACTTTGGTGTTTGAATTAATAAAGGGTTAGAGCGTGAGGCTCTAACCCTTTTGTTTTTAGTGTTTTATGAAAGCCACCCATCGGATTCGAACCGACGACCTATGCTTTACGAAAGCATTGCTCTACCAGCTGAGCTAGGGTGGCAACCGCTGTCTAATTCAGAGTTTATGTAAAAAACTCGAATTCTGGCAATGAACAATCACTCATCACCAGAGCAGCAAGAATCGATTTTACGCAAGATACTTACGCTTGCAAATCATCTTCTAATCCACAGAGCCTTTATAACCCACTCTAAACTACCACAACCACAGGGTTCACAGATTTGTAGCCAAGTTTATCTTGTACTCTTTTCTCATAATATTATAGATTTTGCCAAATTATCTTCAGATAGCTCCTCCAGTTCACCCTGTCCTTTGCCCCAATCTTTTCGCTATGCACGCAAACAATAACCACCTACACAAAAAAGATACACTTGACTTAAATATTCACGCCGATTCTTCATGACTGAAACAATTAACATCAACTCACCTAGCCAATCTGTAATTCGAAACCATCTCCCCGTTCATTGCTACTCAAAACCCTCATCAAACAACTTAAAAAGCAGTGCTTTACCTCATCTAGCCGATAAATATGCCAGTTCATCCACCCACTTATGCAATCCGCCGCATGTGACTACAATAGGTGCGACTAATAGCCACACGATTGTGCTGGATCTGATGACTGCCGACTTTGAAAGGACTTTTCATGCTCATCGCTCAGATCAAAAACTATAAAACACTCTTGCTGACGCTTTTGTGCACCCTCATCATTACTGGTTGCACCGGCAGTGGCGACGTCGTTGATTCGCCAAATAAGTCAGCTGATCAAAAACAACAATCGCAAAATACTATGACCAAATTCGAAAAAGAAAATGGGGTGCGTATACTACAAAGCCGTGAGGATCGTACCGTCATCGAACTGCCTAACCGTATGATAGTCATCGCACAGCAAGTTCCCACCGCTCCCGTTATCTCTGTTCAGACATGGATCAAAACAGGATCAGTTTATGAACAGGAACACGTTGGTGCAGGCCTTTCTCACTTCCTCGAACACCTCCTCTCAGGCGGCACAACCTCAACACGCCCCGAATCGGAATCCTCTGCAATACTAGGCTCAATGGGCGCACAAACCAACGCTGCCACTAGCCTCGACACTGTCCGCTACTACATCAATACAACCAATCAGCACACCGAGACCGCCATCGATCTTATGTCCGATTGGATGCAGAACAGCTCTATTACAGATGAAGAATACGCACGCGAACGTGATGTCATTCAGCGTGAGTTCGACATGGGCAAAGGTGAGCCAGGCCGCATCATGTGGAAGCTCTCACAAAAAGCCCGTTACGAAAATCATCCAGCCAAGCATCCAACCATCGGCTACATTGATGAATTCCTCAACATCTCACGCGACGAGATCTATGACTTCTACAAACGCATGTACGTGCCAAACAACATGGTCTTCGTCGTTGTTGGCGATATCGATAAAGACAAAGTCGTCGAGCAAGTCACCAAGCTTTGGAAAGAGCAGCCAACAGGCGAACTTCCCAAAATTAAATTCCCAGTCGAGCAACCTATTAAAGGCCAGAAGACTGTTAAAGGTGCAGCTGACATTCAACGTACGCAAATCCGACTCATTTGGCCCGGCACGCAACTCTCTGAACCCGGCGACTACGAGCTTGACCTACTTGCAAAAATCTTAGGGCAGGGCGAATCATCACGACTCATCCAAACTATCCGTGATCAAGATCAGCTCGTCACAAGCATCAGTTCCTACAACGCGTCCTTCCCTTGGGGCAAGGGCTTCTTCGGCGTCGATGCTGAAATCGCAAGTGATCAAATCACGATAGACGAAGTTAAACAAGCAATTCTCGATCAGGTCACACTCCTGCGCGATCAGGACGTAACCGATGAAGAACTTGCACGCTCAAAACGCCTTGTTTTGTCAGGTGTTTTGCAATCCAATCAAACCGCACAAGGTATTGCTTCAACACTCGCAAGCGACACTATCGGCTCTGGTGATCCTGATTACCTCCCTAAATATGCACAGAAAATTCAGTCACTCACAAAAGAGCAAATCAAACAGGCAGCTGGTAAATTCCTTCAGGATGATCGCATCATTGTCGTCATTCTCGAACCACAAAAGGGTGAAGCTCCAAACGATCTTGCACGCGATGAAGTTGAAATCGGCGAACTCGAAGGCCTCGAATTTGAGAACGTTGATCTCGATAATCGTAGAGTGATTGCTGAGATGACAGCAAACTTTGCTCAATCATCCAACGACGTAAATCCAATCGTTGTTGATCAACCCATACACTACGTACTCGATAACGGCCTCCGTCTTATCGTGCAGCGTTCAACCGTCGTACCTGCCGTCTCCATGAACATGTACTGGAAAGGTGGCCTCCTCGCTGAAAAACAAGGTGAGGAAGGGATCGCAAACGCAACTGCAATGATGCTCACGCGTGGCACAGACAAGATGTCATCACTTGAAATCTCAAGAACAATCGAAAATCTCGGTGCAGGAATCGGTGCAGCTTCAGGCCGCAATACAACCTACGTCACTAGCTCCGCACTCAAAGAAGACTGGAAACAGGTGATGGGCATCCTCGCTGATGTCGTCAATAATCCAACCTTCCCCGAAGAAGAATGGCTCAAACTTCAGCCACGTCTCATCGCTGGTATCGACCGTGAACAAAACTCATGGTCAGGAGAACTCCGCGAACGTTTCCGTAAAACATACTTCGGCGACTACCCATGGGCTTACTCAACTCTCGGCCGTAAAGACGTTGTCGAACAAGCCAATGCCGATGCTCTTAAGCAATATCACAAGAATCACCTCGGCGCATCCGACACCGTCATCGCAGTTGTCGGCGACGTCAATCCTGAAGAAATCAAAGCAGAAGTTGAACGTCTCTTTGGCAACATGGCAAATGACCCCGTCGTTGCATTCGATCCCAAGACGCCGCAAACACCGCAAGCTGAAGTCAAACAGTTCATCACACAGAAACCAATTGCCGCTGTTCAAATCGGCTTCGGTCCCGGTATCCGTCGTGACAACCCAGACTACGCAGCACTCCAAGTTCTCAGCACCGTCATGAGCGATTTTCCATCCGGTTGGCTCGAACAACAGCTACGCGGGGAAGGTCCTGGCCTCGTATACGCCGTTGGGGCAGGTAACGTTACAGGCCTCGTTCCTGGCTACATGACTGTTCTCTTTAACACCTCAGCTCAGCAAGCACCTGAAGCAATCACTCGCACAATGTCCGTGATTGACAGGGCAAAAGTAGGCGATTTTCCACAGGCAGACATTGACCGCGCGATACAAAAAGTGCTCACCAACGAGTTCTTCGCCAAGCAAAGCAACAGCTCGCTTGCAACTGAAGCCGCCCTCGATGATCTTTACGGCGTCAACGATCCCGGTGCTAAACGCTTCATGCAGGACGTCACCAACATGACAGCTGAACAGCTCCGCGAAGTCGCCAACAAGTATCTCAACAACCCAGTTGTCGTTGTCATCACCGACACCGAGATCCCTCAAGTCCTCCTCGATAAAGCTGCTGGTAAAGATGTAGAGCAACAAGCGAAACAATAACAACTAACAGAATCTCACGATCATAATTGAGATAAAAATAAATTACGCTGACAGGCAGAATTGTTTGTCAGCGTTTTTATTTGTGCGCGCATTCGCACGTTTTGATTGAAAGATATACATATTATTCAACCAAACCTGCAACTGATCCTGCAACCAATCTGCACACGATTACTACATACACGATCCCGCAACACGACTTCACAACACCACCGCCACCTCATAACGCCACCTTATTCCAACTGACACCACCTTGGCCACCCAACTTCAACCTGAAGCCCTTTTGCGTGTTTGTGCGCGCGTTTTGCTTCAAACACGCGCACACGCTCTGAAAACTACTCTCCAAAACGAGTCGTTAAGCGCGTTAACTTTGATCATTTTGATCCATTTCGAATGCGTTTTTACTCAAAACAACTCGTTTCTTACAAAACATGAAAAAAGCACGCTCTTTGGAGCGTGCTTCGTAACTTCTTATTGATTCGCGGTTTGTCAGTATGTGCTTCAAAACGTGTGAAAATCAGGCATTTTCTGCTTTCATTTCGTGCACACAAAACCGACGTTTAGCAGCGACTCAGTTGCAACTTAAACGTTAACTAAGCTGCAAATTAGATCTGTTTCAGATCACTTAGAGTGCACTGTATTGGCTGCGTGCCTTCTTCACCAAACGCTTGTTCGAAGCAAGGTGTTCAATGATATGGAAGATTGTTTCAACATCATCTTCCTTACCCATACCAGCAGCCAATTCATCAATGTTAAATGTATTACCTGCATTAGCTTGTAAGTAATCAACGATCGCGTTCTGCAATTCAAGAACAGTCGCAGCCGCCTTCTTACCCGCTTCAACGCCCGGTTGGTGATATGCATTAATATTCGTCAGCGTGCCGTAGTAGCCCACTGCGCGTTCATACAATGCAATAATCGCACCCAACGTCTTCGCATCCATCTTGTCGCACGTGATGGTCATTGATTCACGACCTTCTTCGTACAATGCTGTTCGTGTGCCTTGCCAGAAACCGTTGAGGAAATCGCCTGCTGTGACATTTGATTCCACATCAACTTCCGGATCGCGGCCTGGGCGTGCTGTATCTTGCAAAACCACTATAAATGTAGCAAAAAAGTTGTTTACGCCTTCACGGAGTTGTTGTACGAATGCGTGCTGGTCAGTTGAACCTTTGTTGCCATAGACAGCGATGCCTTGATTGACGACGTTGCCTTCAACATCAAACTTCTTGCCAAGTGATTCCATGACAAGCTGTTGTAAATAACGTGAAAGCAGCAACAAACGATCTTTATAAGGCAAAACGACCATGTCTTTTTCGCCCTTGCCACCTGTTGCGGAGTACCACATCAGTGCAAGTTTAGCTGCTGGGTTTTTCTTCGCATCTTTAATACGTGTGATTTCATCCATCTTTGCAGCGCCATCGAGAAGTGCTCGCATGTCAATGCCTTGCAACGCACACGGTACGAGACCAACTGTTGCCATGACAGATGTGCGGCCACCAACCCAGTCCCACATTGGGAAACGCTTGATCCAGCTTTCGCTGACAGCGATTTTGTCGAGGTGCGAATCTTTACCAGTGATCGCGACTGCTTGCTTTGCGAAACTAAGGCCTGCACGTTCGAATGCGGCCATGGTTTCAAGCATGCCATTACGTGGTTCAGGTGTGCCACCAGATTTTGAGATGACGAGTACGAGTGTGGATTTCAGGCGGACGCCGAGTGATTTGATGACTCGGTGGATACCGTCAACATCGGTGTTGTCGATGAAGTGAAGTTTGAGTTTATCGCGATGTGTGCCGAGTGCGTCGGAAATTAGTTGTGGGCCGAGCGCGGAGCCGCCGATACCGATGGAGAGTACGTCGGTGTACTTCGGTGCGGTGGGTGGCACGATTTCTTTTTTGTGTACTTTTGAAACGAAACCCATGACGTCTTCGAGTGTGTCTTTGATTTCGCTTTGAATTTCAGGTGTAGGGGCGACGTCTGCGTTACGTAGCCAGTAGTGGCCGACCATGCGGTTTTCATCGGGGTTAGCGATGTCGCCGGATTCGAGTGCATCCATTGCGGTGAATGCTTTTTCGATTTCAGGCTGCATTGAACGGAAGAAACTGTCTTCAAAGTTCATGCGAGAGATATCGAGGGTGATGCCGAGGCCTTGGCATTTGGTGAGGTGCTTTTTGTAACGCTTCCAGAGTGCGCTAGATTCCACTGAATGTCTCCCAATATGTTTTATTGTCACTGTTTGAACGATGCCTTTTGTTCCCTAATCCCACACAGAGTAGGGGTGAATTTGGCATTGGCTGAATGCTCGGGGAGGAGGGTTTCAGCCATGATCTCAGTGCTGACCATGGGGTCAGATGTCTATGAATTTTTGATAATGTGAAACGACTGAATCACAGAAGCCTTTGCGGGCGTATGTGAGGTTATAGGCCTCATCAGGCTCGATTTGGCACTGGAAACAGTGTATTCATCGGTAGAGTTGAAGTCAGATGTGTGAGTTTGTCAATTTTGGGGCAAAAAAGTGGTATTTTGGGGAGGAATGCGCGCAAAAAGAGTGGTTAATGTGAGGTTATTGGATGAAAGAGGGGTTATTTACCAGAAAATGCCGGGTTCGTCGCGAACTGGTGGGGTGTTGAGGCGGTATTTAAGTTGTGTTTTTGGGTCGTAGAGTTCGGTGAGTACAACGGGGAAGCCTTTTTCAGGGCGTAGGAAAGTGCCGAGTGGGAAGGGGATTTCGAACTCGTTGATGGCTTCACTGAGAGGGATGAGGTTGTCGGAGCCGATGTCGATCTTGTCGATGCGGTAGACGTACTGTTGGTTGATCCAAACTTCAATATCTGTATATTCCCAAGGCGTTCTGTTGACCAGACGGAGGTTTTCGCCTTGCCTTGCGGCGACGATATCGACGTCAGGAGCGGCTTTAGCTGATTTTGGGTATGGGATGGATGCGAGCTCGTAGCGGTATTCGGGTGTGGTTGCAGCGGTACCTCGGCAACCTGTGAGGGCGCTAAGAGCGGTGAGTGATGCGGCGATTGTCATGGTCAAAAGCGGTCTGTTCATGCTGTTATAATGACTTAATGTGGTCGGAAGATCAAACATGAATTTTGAATGCGTCTAGCGAATGATTTTCTCGTTGACCAGTGGGTCGTTTCGTTAAGACGCCAATTACACTGGTTTGCTGCTGATACCTGTACTTTCAAGTGCTGCATGGCTTATGAGTGAACCTATATTAATTTACACAGGAGCGTTCATCAGGGGAGAAATGAACGAAGTTCGAATATGTCACAGCAAGTGGATGAAAGAGAATTGAAGTTGCCTGAGAGTGGTCCTTTGTCATGGGTGAAGGATGCGCCTTTTTATCAGGCAGGGCTTGCTGGGTATTCGGATTATGCGATGCGTATGGTGGCACGGAAGCATGGGTGTCCGTACTGCATTACCGAAGCGATGTTGGACCATTTCCTGATTAATGGCGGGAAGGGATTGGAAGCGGCGGAGCTGCGTGAAGATGATCACCCGATTTGTGGGCAGTTGATGGGGTCACATGCGGATGAGATTGCAGCAGGGGCGAAGATTCTGGATGAGCTTGGGTATGATGTGATTGATGTGAATATCGCGTGCCCTCAGAAGAAGATTAAACGTAAGAGTCGAGGGGGGCACTTATTGTCGGTGCCTGATGAAGCGATTGAGATTTTGAAGGCGGTTGCAGATGCTGTGGGTGGGAAGCGCCCTTTGACGGTGAAAATGAGAAGAGCATTTGATGATTCTAATCAAGCATTAGATGGGTTTCATCAGATTTTTCAAGCTGCAATTGAGCTTGGGTATAGTGGCGTGACGGTGCATGGGCGAACGGTTGAGCAGAAATATATTGGTCCATCACAATGGGAATCATTGAGGAAGATTACGGATCAATACGGCAATGAGCATGTGCGTTTTGCTGATACTAAAGATCAGAAATTTATCATTGGCGGATCGGGTGATATCTGGCAGGCTCAGGATATCGTGAACATGATTGAGCAAACGGGGGTTGATGTTGTATCGGTAGCAAGAGGGTGTATTGGAAATCCTTGGATTTTTGAGCAAGCGGTTGCTTTGATGAAGGGGGATGAGGAAAGAGCGGTACGGCCTCCGACAGTATTTGAGCAGAAACAGGTTTTGCTGGAACATTTTGAACTGTCGATGAAGTTGTATGGCGATAAACATGCGGCAAGAATGATGCGTAAGTTTGGTATCAGGTTCTCGCGTCATCATGTACAAAGAGATGCGATTAAGGCTGCGTTTATTAAGGTGCAGGGGTTGGAGCAGTGGCAGGCTGTGTTGGATGAATTTTATGGCGTAGATGGTGAGGGTGTGTCACCAGAAGAAGCATTGCCAGAGGAAGCGGTGACGAAAACGTCGGAAGAAACGTGTGAAATCTAATCGCCTAATGGATGGTTAGTTTGTTTGGATATCTAATAGATAGATAGGCGATGGCGAACGGTTAGTCAGATGGCGTTGGGGTGAGATATTGAGTTAGTGTGGATGTGGGGGGTATGAAGAAATTATAGAATTTAAGGCTAATTGTTATAGGTAGCGTGGTCAGTTTGCGCTACAATTTACTGTGCGTGTGATGATATAAAAAGTCGGGTGCATCTTTAATAGTGATGTTGTAGTGGGGTTTTAATAGATGAAATTGGATGGATGATGTGATAATTGCGGATTGAGTTTAACTGTGTGGTTGGGTCGTGCGATGTTATAGAAGGTGGTAGGCGAAGTGTGAATGTTCCGATAACGTAAGTGGGTGGCTGCTTTTATTTGCCAGATCACTTAGAATGAAGCGTTCCCGAAAGCTTCCAGATGGCGAAAGGTTCAGAACGTGCGAATCGCATTAATTGGTGACATTCATTTATATAATTTACAGCTTCGTCCACGTCAGTGGTTTAGTCGAAGGGTGATGGGTCATACTAACTTACTGTTGAATAGACGGTTCCGATTTAATCATGCGTTGCTTGATCCGTTGATGGCAAGGATCAGGGAGATTAAGCCTGATATTGTTTTGTGTTCGGGTGATGTGACGACGACATCGTTGGAGAGTGAGTTTGGTGATATTGCGAAGTATTTGAAGCCGTTGTCTGAGGAGATAACGACGGTAGTGGTGCCGGGGAATCATGACCGGTATACGTTTAGATCGCAGCGTAAGAGACGGATGGAGAATCTTCTTGAAGGTGTGATGCCTGACTCGTTTCCGTATTACAGAAGGCTGACGGATCATTGGCATTTGCTTGGTTTGGATTCAGCGATACCGCAGATTTTGATGTCACGTGGTGCGTTAAGAAAAAGGCAACTGTCTGCTTTTGAAATGCAGTTGGGGCAGATGTCGCAGGAAGATGCGATCGTGTTGTTGTGTCACTATCCAGCGGCTTCACCTCCGGGTGTGCCTAGCAGTTGGGCGCACAATTTGGCGGAGGCACATGATCTAAGGAAGTTGTTAGAGGCGAGTCCTGCGAGGGTTTTGTATATGCATGGTCATATTCATCAGCCTTGGTATTGGGAGGCGAGTATACCGAGACAGGACACGCATAAGGATCGTGATAGGCGAGGGGAGTTGGCATATTTGAATGCTGGTTCGCCTTGCATGACAAGTAATAAATATCCGTTGGGTCAAGGTTTTTGGCAGGTAGATTTGCCAGACGATCCTGGAGCGGCAGTGAGCTTGGAGCATAATGTTCCTTATACCAATGCGAAGGTTGGTAATGGTCGCGGCGGCGAGGATGCAACGGTGATACAGGATATTTACTGGAAGAATCAAACGGTTTTGTAATGAATTAATAATAAACGACTGAAAAAGACCTGCTAATGTGTGAATAGATTGGGTAATCAAGCAGGTTAATAAAGTTGATCGCGAGGAATCGCAAGGAGAATGGACAGGAATGTGTGGGATCGTAGCATACGTCGGGAACAGGGCTGTTGCGCCGCTGTTGATTGAGGGTTTGAAACGGCTTGAATATCGAGGTTACGACTCGGCTGGTATAGCTGTGCGTACTGATACGGGTGAAGTATCGGTGAAACGCAGTGTCGGGCGCGTGAGTAATCTTGAAGCTTTGATTGAAGAAGACCAGGCTGGTGTGCAGGGGTGTTTAGGTATTGCGCATACACGTTGGGCGACGCATGGTGAGCCAAGTGTAGATAATGCGCACCCTCATGTTGGTAAGACAAAAGATGGTCATACAGTTGCGCTGGTTCATAATGGCATTATTGAGAACTATTCAGCGCTTAGAAAATATCTTGAGGGTAAAGGACACAAGTTTTACTCGCAGACTGATACTGAAGTTTTAGCGAAGCTTATTGCTGAGCTTTATGATGGTGATCTGGAAACGGCTGTGCAGAAGGCTTTACAAGAGGTGAGTGGCGCGTATGCGATTGCAGTGATGGTGGATAGTTGGCCACATACGCTTGTGTGTGCGAGAAAAGGATCGCCTTTAATCGTAGGTGTTGCTGACCATGCATATGTTGTGGCATCGGATGCATCAGCGATTATTTCGCATACGACGCAGGTATTTGCACTGGATGATTATCAGGTAGTGAAGTTGTGTGCTGGTCCTGAAGATAAGGTTGATGGAACGGGCGAGCCTTGGTCGGTTGATTTAAGGACGACGACGATTGATAACGTGCCTGTGGATCATGAGATCACTGAGCTTGAGATGGATCTTGAGCAAATTGAATTAGGCGGCTATTCGCACTATATGCTCAAGGAGATTATGGAACAGCCTGAAGCGGTGCGTGACTGTTTGCGCGGCCGCGTTGATTTGCGTGATGGTGCGATTGTGTTGGGTGGGATTCAGGAATTTAAACGTCAGATGGTACGCGGCAAACGGTTTATTCTGACTGGTCAGGGTACTGCATATCATGCGGGGTTGATCGGTGAGTATTTGTTTGAAGATTTGGCACGTGTGCCTGCAAGATGTGAGTATGCGTCTGAGTTTCGGTATCGCAATCCGATTATTGAAGATGACACGATTGTCGTTGCGGTGAGTCAGTCGGGTGAAACGGCGGATACATTGGCGGCACTTGCTGAGGCGCGTGAACGTGGTGCGATGTCGATTGGCGTGGTGAACGCGGTAGGTTCAACGATTAGCCGCGAGACGGATGCTGGCGTGTATTTGCGTGTTGGGCCTGAGATTGGTGTTGCATCGACGAAAGCGTTTGTTGGGCAGGTATTGGTGTTGACGTTGTTGTCGCTTTACTTAGGTAAACGAAAGCACATGTCGAATGAGCGCGTTGATATGTATTTGAAGCATATCAGTCAGATACCGGAGCAGATTGAGAAGGTGCTTAAGCAGACGGATCATATTCGTGAATGTGTGAAGCAAGTTGCGAATCGTGAGAATTGGTTGTTCCTTGGTCGTGGGTATAACTATCCGGTCGCGATTGAGGGTGCGCTGAAGCTGAAAGAGATTTCGTATATTCATGCAGAGGGGATGCCTGCGGCTGAGATGAAGCATGGGCCGATTGCGTTGATTGATGAGGGGATGCCTGTGGTGTTTGTGGCGACACGCGGCACGCAGTATGAGAAAGTGATCTCGAATATTGAAGAAGTCAGAGCACGTGGCGGCAAGATTATTGCTGTGGCGACTGAAGGAGATACAAATATTCGGCAGTACGCTTCTGAGGATTGTATTTTCTATGTGCCTGACACATTGGAGGCGTTGCAGCCGCTGCTGACGTCGGTGCCGCTGCAGCTTTTGGCGTATCATGCAGCGGTTGAGCGCGGTCATGATGTGGACAAGCCACGTAATTTGGCAAAAAGTGTGACTGTGGAATAAGGCAGGCACATGTAAATTATGAGGAATTTATTGCCCGGTAGTGAAAGCTACCGGGCATTTTTAATGATTTGTGGTTGGAAATTAAGCGGAAAGGGGAGATCCACAATTATTTGATGCTGGCTCAAAAGAGCGGTCTGAATTACAATCTTGGTAGTTTAGGTAATCAAAATACTGATGCGGATGATGAGGTAATCAGGATGAATAACAATTTTTGCAAGCTAGTGCTTCTCGCAGCGATCAGCTCTGTGTTTACTGGCTGCACCGCATATATCAACATTCCGGAGGAAAAGGGGAGCATTGCTTCGAGCAACCCTAATTCTGGGACGGTGAATAAGGTTGTTGTGTCGGCTATGAATGCTTTGATGACACAGCAGGGGACAACTGAGCAGCCGGTGGAGTTGATTTTGCCAGACGGAGTCAACGGTAAAGCTGCTTGGGCGATTCAGGACAAGCTGGGCAAGTATGTTTTCTGTCGTAAGGCAGAGAAGATTGTGCTTAAGCGTGCTGAGGATGTGAACCCTGAATTGGATTATGTGCTGATCGATGAGCAAGAGATGCCTGAAGAGGCCGCTGAGATCAGTGAAGTTGAGGGTGAAGGTCACGACGAAACTTCAGCTCATGCGGAGGGCGGAGAGTCTGAGCATGCAGATCATGATGATGACAGCATTGTGGTGAAGGCTGAGGAAAGTGAAGTCGAAGTTGTTTCCAACGAAGAAGCTGAAGCGATGCTCGATGAAGAGCTTGCTATGGTTGAAGTGGAAGCGGCTGAGGAAGTGATGAAACCTGAGTTTGTTCGCGTGCTGTTGACGCAGGTGGATGCGCCAGATGCTGAGTATCAGTATGACGTGAAGGGTATTCGCGTTCGTGGTGTGAAGGCTGAGGTTGATGTATACAAGATGACTCACTTTACTCTTGACCAGTTCTACTCGATCAAGCTGAATTATGAAGCTTTTGTTGGGTGGCGTGTGAAGCGGATTGATTCGCTGGGCGTGCTGCGTGATAAGGTACTGGACGGTGAAGCATTGCCAGTTCAGGAAGCTCCGTAAGCTGAGTGAGAATGAAATTTTGAATGAAAGAAAGGCTGGCAGAAGAATCTGGCAGCCTTTTCGAATAACATATTAAGATATCTTGTATGTGCTATTTCAGAATGTCACAGGATTAATAGCAGCATTGGTTTTGGGCGGGGCAATGTGAGGGGGCTTACATGGAGGTCATACGATGACACGTAAGGACAAGATTTTTGGTTCGTTGGCAGTTTCGCTAGCGCTAGTTATTGGCTCGATCGCTTTGCCTGTTGGTGCACAGCAAAACAATGGTGCGTCTGCTCCTGCAAACAATAATGCGGCTGAAGCTCAACCGAATGTAACGGTAGCACCTGCAAATGATGAAAATGCAGAAGCATCAGATGTGCCCGCTTCGGATGAAGTGATGCGTGAGTTGCTTCTTAAGCGTAAGAAGCCACCGGTGATCGCGCCGACACGTCGTCCGGATGTTGCTCCGCCGAAGAATGAAATTCCAGCCATGCCTGCTGCGACAGTAAATATAGATCCGACAGTTTTGGGTGTTGCGCCGGGTGATGAATTGCCTGAGCTATTGCCTGATGGTCAGATTGTTGTGAATCGTCGCGGCCGCTTGAAGAGAACACCTGAAGGCTTCCAGATTTTTGTGTTTGAAGCTGATGATGATACAAAGCCTGAACGCCCGCTGATTATGCAGCCTTGCAAGAAGCTTGAGAGTATGGAAACGATCGTGCAGGAGTTGGGTGATCGCGTAATCTTTACAGTATCGGGACAGGTCCAGTTATATCGCAATAACAATTACCTGCTGCCAACGATGGTGAAGGTTGATTACGAGCGTGATAACCTGAGTAACTAACTGGCAATTAGGGTGGAGGGGTTGTTGGGAGATGAATGATGCCGTTCTATGAGTATGAGTGTGCTGACTGTGAAGAAGTGACGGAAGCATTGCGGCGCATGGTAGATGCGGATAACGCGCCTGAGTGTGAGCATTGCGGATCGAAGAAAACGACACGTAAGGTTAGCATTTTTAATGCATCAAGTGATTCGGGTTCAATGCCTGAGATGCCAAGCGGCGGTGGATGTTGTGGCGGAGGTTGTGGTTGCAGCCATTAATGAGTTGAATCAGACAGTAAAACGAGTCGATATATAAGTAAATAAAAAACGCAGGTGCATGAAGCATCTGCGTTTTTGTTTGTGTAATGAGTTGTGTGGCTTAGTCTGCAAGTAACTCTTCGGTGAGTGCGGTGACGACTGCCTTTGCGTCGCCGAAGATCATGCCTGTGTTTTCCATGAAGTAGAGTTCGTTCTGGATACCAGCGAAGCCCGGATTCATGGAACGCTTGATGACGAAGACGGTACGAGCTTTGTCGACGTCGAGGATTGGCATGCCGTAGATTGGTGATGCGGTGTCATGACGTGCAGCTGGGTTGGTGACGTCGTTCGCACCGATGACCAGAGCAACGTCGGTCTGCTCGAATTCAGCGTTAGCTTGATCGAGGTCAGCAAGTTGCTCGTATGGTACGCCTGCTTCAGCGAGAAGCACGTTCATGTGGCCAGGCATACGACCCGCGACTGGGTGGATCGCATACTTAACGGTGATGTTGCGACGTGTGAGCTCTTCCGCAAATTCTTTGACTGCGTGCTGAGCTTGAGCGACCGCCATACCGTAACCGGGGACGATGACGACTTGGCTTGCTGCGTCGAGGACGATGCCTGCATCTTCAGGGCTGAACTCGCGAGCTTCACCTTGTGGGCCTGCACCGCCGCCCTTGGCTGGGCCGCCACCGACGCCGCCGAAGAGGACGTTCATGAGTGAACGGTTCATGGCTTTACACATGATGTTGGTGAGGATGATGCCCGAAGCACCAACGAGTGAGCCAGTGATGATGAGTACAGAGTTGCTGAGTACGAAGCCAGCCATTGCTGCTGCGATACCGGAGTAACTGTTTAAGAGTGATACAACGACGGGCATGTCAGCGCCACCGATACCGATGACGAGCATAACGCCAAGGATGAGTGCTGCTGCAGAGATGATGACGAGCGTCCACCATGCGGTCGGGTCGATTGGTAATACGAAGGCAAGAGCTAGTGAGCCGAGCAGGAGCAAGGCGATGAGTGCTTTTTGACCCGTGAACTGTACAGGCTTATCAGGAATGATCTTGAGCCCTTGCAGTTTGGCGAAAGCGATGAGTGAGCCAGTGAATGTGACGCCGCCGATGAGTGTCGCCAAACCAATTGCGAGCATTGAATCCCATGTTGGGAGGTGGTAAACCGTGTCACCTAAGGCTGTGTTTGTAGCTTTGCCTGCTTCGACTGCTTTTTCAATGTCGGGGAGCTTGATGATGTAATCCGCACAAGCGACGAGTAGCGAAGCAATGCCGCCAAAGCCGTTGAGTAGGGCGACCATCTGAGGCATGCCGGTCATGGGGACTTTGACTGCAAGCACGAGACCGATGACGGAACCGATGAGCAATGCGACGCCGATCCATACGAAGCTGATGAAGAAGTTTCCGCCCATTGCTTCGTGATTAACTTGGAAGAGCGTGACCACAGCGGCAAGGAGCATACCTATGGCGGAGATCATGTTACCTTTGGATGCAGTTTTAACACTGGTGAGAAGTTTGAGGCCGTAGATGAAGAGAATTGCTGCGAGTAGGTAGAGTAGGTTCACGACATCGTCAGCGCCAATGACAGCGAGAGTCGAGAATGCTTTGAAGCTGGTTATCATTTGCCACCTCCTTCTTTCTTGCTAAACATCTTGAGCATGCGAGCGGTGACGGTGTATCCGCCAACGACGTTGATCGTGGCGAAGATGACAGCGAGTGTGCCGAGGATGACACCGAACTGTCCGAAGTTGTCACTGAATGAACAGAGCAGGGCACCGACAATGGTGATGCCTGAGATGGCGTTTGAACCACTCATCAGCGGTGTATGCAAAGTACTGGGTACTTTGGTGATGATCTCGAAACCGACAAAGATGGCCAGCACAAAGATGATGATGCTGACGACGAACGGGTCCATGACAGTGGCCTGTCCGATATTATTTAATATTGTGGGCATTGATTTAACCCTTATTTACAAGTGTTATTTCGATCGGAAGAATGATTACACAAAGTCGGATCAGTTGACTGCTCCAGCAACGATGTCGTTAACGATGCTGCCTTCGTGAGTAATCATTGTGCCTTGGATCAAATCGTCTTCCATGTTCAACTTCAGTTCGCCTTCTTCGATGAAGAGCTTGCAGAAGGAGAGCATGTTGTTTGCGTAGACCTGAGAGGCGTTGCTTGGGAGCATGCCTGCGAGGTTTTCGTAACCGATGATTTTTGCGCCGTTATCAGTTGTGATTGTTTCACCCGGTTTGGTTGATTCACAGTTGCCACGGCCATACTTGATGTTTGCTGCGAGGTCGATGAGGACTGAACCGCCCTTCATCTGACTTGCAACGTCAGCAGGAATCAGCATCGGTGGTGCTTTACCAAAGACAGCTGCAGTGGCGATGACGATGTCGGCACCAACAACGTGCTTGGCCATGAGATCGGCTTGCTGCTTGCGTTCTTCATCGGACTGCTCTTTTGCGTAGCCGCCGGTTGAAGCGTCGTCTTGTGCAGCCGTTGGAAGCTCAACAAAGCGAGCACCAAGCGACATGATTTGCTCTTT
Source organism: Planctomycetota bacterium (assembly GCA_016350165.1). Lineage (GTDB taxonomy): Bacteria > Planctomycetota > Phycisphaerae > Phycisphaerales > Phycisphaeraceae > Poriferisphaera. Next base: position 4,763,831 of record CP066225.1, read on the forward strand.
GGTTGCAGCACGAACATCAAATGCTTCGACTGTCGCCCCCAAACGCTTGGCTGTGGCAATTGCCTGAAGACCTGCAACACCAGCGCCGATCACAAAGACCTTGGCTGGGGCAATGGTGCCTGCCGCGGTGATCATCATTGGGAACATCTTGCCGCAACCATCAGCACCCAGCAGGACTGCTTTGTAGCCTGCAAGGTTGGCTTGACTGGAGAGGACGTCCATGGACTGAGCACGGCTGGTACGTGGCAAAAACTCCATCGAGAATGATGTCACTTTTTGCGAAACCATTTTCTTGACCAGATCGGTTTGTTCAGTTGGCTGAAGCATGCCGATCAGTACAGCACCTTCTTTCATTTTGCCAACTTCATCAACCGTTGGAGGCTGTAGTGTGATGATTGCATCGCACGTGCTCCACATTGCATCGGTATCAGTAGCGATTTCAGCGCCAGCATTTTTAAATGCTTCGTCATTATGAAAAGCTGTTGCACCCATCTCTGACTCAACAACAACTTCACAACCAAGACCAACGAACTTTTTCACGATACTCGGGATGAGTGGAGTACGCGTTTCATTGTCTCTTACCTGTTTAGGTACGCCGACCTTCATATTGGCAGCCTCCTAATTTCTTAATTGATGTGATCAAATATACATTTATGATCACAAGGTTATTTGTTCTACTTTACATAATCATTCACGTGTTGACTCGTTTGGCGAAGACGGGTGGAGCGTAGAACTCATTGTTGCTCGCATACTCCTTGGGTGACAATGATAATTATGTAATTTACGTCAAAAGCTTATGGTTCTTTTAACCTTTGCTAAGGTACGTGTTCACATTTACTTGCTTCACTTTATAGCAAATATAACTATCATACATATATCGGCCAAATAACTAGATATGTCCATCTTTTTGCTAGTAGTGCTACTTATGCAAACAAATGTACCAATATGCTAACTGATATAAAAATGGTGCGGGGATAGTGATCAATCAATATGCCGTGGCGCTGCAGCGAAAGCAAATAAAAGTACAAAAATGCAAACAAAAATGGTTTACGTATTTAGTAATTGATGTAATGGCGTAGTGCCGTAACGTCAGACGTTCTATCGGCATGCATAAGATAACTCGGCTTTGTGTGTCAAATCGATTATGAGTGTTTTTCCACAATCGTCTCATTGGAAGTGCAGTTCGAATTTCGTTTTTTTGGTAGAGGCTTGTATTTCTTTTACACTCATTTTGAGTGTTATCTGTATGGGCTACCTCAGATGTCTTGCCAGAACTTTCTATAACCCATTATTGCGAAGTAATTTATAGTTTGGTTGGTATTGGGTTGGTGCGTGTTGCGACTAGCTTGGTTTCAAGAGTTTTCAATTCTGTTGATGTGCTTGCTGTTTAGCGCAAATGTTTTGTCGCGATGCGGCTTCTCAATCGGATTTTGGTCCAGCGTTTAAGGCGTCAGATCCCATACTCGCAGTCAATCGTTGGTCATCAAGTAGCGGTTCTGGTTTGCCTAATACAAAAAAGATTGACTGACACTAACTCTCGTGTAAATTCTGCTTTCAGCAGTGCCAATCAATCTCTTCAGATTATATTTGTATGTTTATCGGGATAGACGTTTACTGAAGGGTCATATTCACTGGATTTTCAATCATTACTTATAGTCACCGACATATTCATTTTCGACTTCAAACATTTCTTCAGCCATTTGGCGGATTTCACGTGGGCTGCAAACAGCTTGGCATAATGGGTCCATCATCAATGCGTGGATTGCTGCTTCTTTGTCTTTCTTAACGATCGCATTAGCAGCCAGATCAAACATCGCCATATTACTTGCGCAAATATGAGCCATTTGTGAAGGTAATTCGCCATAACGAATCGGCTGGATGCCGTTTCGATCGACATAACATGCGACTTCAACGCAACCGTCGCCAGGCAAGTTTGTAATTAACTTACCAACTTCACCTTTGGCTGATGTGCTATTTATCACATTGCCATGGAAACGATAGGGTGCATCTTTTTCGATGGATTCAATGATAAACGATCCGTATTCCCATGACCGCTCCAGCTCGAAAGGCTCTTCGCCACTGACAAGGCGTTCACGTTTTGCATCGGCTTCCTTCTTCCAACGTGGCCAATTGCTCGCATAGAAGCGGCTGCCACCCTCATAGCCTATACGTAAGAGCTTCCGACCTTCTTCATTCTTACGATAGTAAGGCAAATACTCGCTAAGGTGGCCGGAGCTTTCAGTGATAAATGCGCCAAATTGAACGCACATATCCTTACGGATCAAATCAGTTTGTTTGTAATCAACGTCAACGGTGTTGCCGTGTGAATCATCTGTTGCATCAATATGGACAAGGCCTTGTTCAGCTTCCTCTATTCCGAAATTAATCTCTTCATTAAACTTATCAAATAAATAAGACTCGTAGAGACATTCGCCTTTATGCTCAAGCTTTGTGAACCATGCTAAGTGATTAATGCCAGCACATTCCCATTCAAGCTCTGAGTATGGAACATCTGCATAGTCTGCTAAAAGGTGACTTGTGCCCTGAACTGAGTGGCACAAACCTACAACTGGTATTTCAGGCACTGCACGATGAGCAGCGAGAACCATCATGTTCATAGGATTCGTATAGTTGAGCATGACAGCCTTCGGGCACATTTCTCGCATATCACGAAGAATGTCTAGAAAGACTGGTACTGTACGTAAGCCTTTAAATAAACCGCCAGGCCCAATCGTATCACCAATACATTGATCTATACCGTATTTGAGTGGAATGTCGTTATCCCATTCGACACAATCTTCGCCGGAAACTTCTACGCAGCATACAACATAATGTGTACCTGCTAATACTTTTTCCCGTTCTGTCGTAGCGGTAACTGACCACTTTTCAGTTAATCCCATTTCTGAAATTAACCGGATGATTACTTGACGCATTGCATTAAGTCGTGATTCGTTAATATCTACAAGCCGAAGTTCTCCTCCTTTATTACCAGGAATTAATAGAATATCTTTGCAAAGTGTAGGACAAAAGTTTGATCCAGCACCAAGAAAAACCACATTAACTGGTCGCAAAATTTCGCCGGGCAAACCATTCTGTGAATCTGCGACTTTTGTGTGTGCTGCGTGCCCTTCCAGCAATTCTTTCTGTTCTGTTTTATTCTCAGATACTTCGACTGTTATGCTAGTCATAACTAATTTAACTCCTAATAGCCTCATTTATGTATGGACATGTGCAACATGATAATCATTCGAAATTTCACTTAAACAGATATATTGTGACCATTAACGCCTAAAGCGTGATTTAGCTCTCTCTTGCAATTCGAATTTTAGTATTGTGGGTGATTTCGATTTATATATCAGCTACAAGTTGCTTTTGGAGAAAAATGGATGCATATATCAATGGGATCGTGTACGTTGTTTCCGAAGCATAAGCGTAAATTGGTTTCCTGAACTGCGGATGAATCAACAAGATCAAGCGAAATCATGTTTTTGATGGTTAAGTTTGGTCTTCATTTAACCCAGAAATATCATTATTGAGAGAGACGACATGAAAACCTTGTCTTATCTTCGCCTATTCAAAAAGACGAGAAGCTAAATGATTGGTTATACGATTTTGTTAGCGTGTTTTTATGTGTGGGATGGGGTTTTAGATACATTGTTTATTAATGAGATGATATGTGAATACTTATTGGTTGGCATGAATGCAATATATACACCAGCATATGTCTAATACGTATTTGTAGGAGATAGTTTGGTTGTGCGTTAAATATTGATATTGGGTAGGCGTAATGTTGACTGTAAAAGATGGGTTAGTGTGGCGGTTAGCATAATAGTGTAATGGATTTGAAGTTTACAATGGATAAGAAATGGTGGTGATGGCGAGTAGTCCTTTATATACCAAGTATATCTTGTGTCGTATGTTAGATTGACTGGGTACTAGCATTTGCAGGTGGTATTGCTATGAATTGAACAAACAAGAATTATCTTATTCTTATGCAAATTGCCTGTAATAAGTGTATTTCTATATCAACTATACTTACATTAATAAATATCACCATATGAGGGTGTTTGATCACTTTATTTAGCTTTAACTCTATTTTTAAATAGATACAATTTGTGAAAATGTCACACAATCAGTGGAAATGGTTGTTTTGTTTGGGGTGCTATCAATACTGCCAACGAGGCTGGATTTCGTTTGATCCTGCTCAGGTAGTGAGCACGTTTGTTGTAATTTGAAAGCGTTGTTTGTATGAGTTTGAAAACGAAGTGGTTTGAAGATGCGCGGTTTGGGATCTTTGTTCATTGGGGGTTGTACAGTATTCCAGCTGGGGTATGGAATGGCCAAAAGATGGGTCGTAATTGGTATTCAGAGTGGATACGAATGCAGCACGATTGGCCAAATCCAGAAGGTATTCCAAAAGAAGAATATGACACGTTGCTAGGACAGTTTAATCCTGAAAAGTTTGATGCGGATTCTTGGATTGCGCAGTTCAAGGAAGCTGGTGCGAAATATTTCTTGATTACAGCAAAGCATCATGATGGTTTTGCACTTTGGCCAAGTAAAGTTTCGAAATACAACGTTGTTGAAGCAACACCGTTTAAGCGTGATGTATTAGGTGAGTTAAAACAAGCGTGTGATAAACACGGACTTGAATTAGGTTTTTATTATTCCCATTGGCAGGATTGGGAACATCCAGGAGGGGCATTGCCGCCATGGCCTAGCCGTGAAAATCCACATGATCCTGTAAAGATTCAGCCTTCGCAAGAAGCGTTTGATGTATATTGGCAAGAGAAGTGTTTGCCTCAAGTTCGTGAGTTGATTGAGGATTATGATGCGAAGTTTTTCTGGTTTGATAGTTGGGCAGATAAGCCAGAGCTATTGTTAACTGAAAAACGCATCAATCAGTTGATTGAAGTTGTGAGGTCTGCAAGCGATCAATGTTTGATAAATAGCCGAATTGGTACGACATGGTGTCACTCAAAAGGCGATACTGTTGTTGATTACTTATCAATGGGTGACAATGAATTCCCAGATCGTAAGATTGCTCGTCCGTGGGAGACATCGGGAACATTTAATCATTCATGGGCCTGCCATAAGTTAGATTTTAATTGGAAATCTTCTGAACAACTTCTCAAGCATTTGGTAGATAATATTTCACGTGGCGGTAATTTCCAGTTGAATGTAGGACCAGAAGCCGACGGAACTTTTGGTTTGCCGATGGTAAGACGTTTGAAAGAGATTGGCGGATGGTTGGCCGCAAACGGTGAAGCTGTCTATCAAACATCTCCGGTTAATTTGGAAGAGCCTGAATGGGGACGTATTGTTAAACGTGATCTTGTGAGCGGTGAAACACGCTTGTATGTACATGTTTACGATTGGCAATCAGATGATGTTGTTTCAATGATTAATGGCCTGCATAACGAGCCACTTACGGCTTGTGTTTTAGAAACTGGTCAGCCAGTTGATGTTGTTAAATGCGATGAAGGTTTAGGATTGGTATTGCCAAATGAATGTACCGACGAACGCATTACTGTCGTTGCGATAGATGTGAAGGGTGAAGTTGCAGGTTATCAGGCAAAGGATTCAGATGAACTGAATCAGCCACATTCAAATTTTGCTTTTTAAGATTCCAGTTTGATTTATACACGTAATTGTTGAGTGATTAAGGATTGATTATGAAATATAGTGCATTATTAGGTGCTGGATTAGTCGCTTCAAGTATGGTGATGCCTAAGGTTGTAGCGAGTGAAGTGGAACGACCTAACATCTTATTGATTATTGCAGATGATTGGTCAGATGGGCATGCTAGTTATTTTGGTACAAAATGGCTCAATACTCCAAATATTGATCGTGTGGCACGTGAAGGTGTTAGTTTTACCAACACGTTTACGAGTAATCCTAAAAGTGCTCCATGCCGTGCGAGTTTGCTTACTGGAAGATATTCATGGCAGCTTGAAGAGGGTGCCAATCACAACGGTGATTTCCCCGGCAAGTTTGTTGTGTATCCGACGTTGCTCGAAAAGTCAGGTTATAAAATTGGTTTGACACAAAAAGGGTGGGGGCCAGGCAATTGGAAAACAAGTGGCTTGTCGCACAATCCAGCAGGGCCGCAGTTTGGAAAGTATAAAACTACGCCTCCTGCAAGTGGAATGAGTAATAATGATTATGCGCGAAACTTCCAAGATTTCTTAGATAAAACGGAAGATGGAAAGCCGTGGTGTTTCTGGATGGGGATCACGGAGCCTCATAGACCATATGAAGCTGACTCAGGCGTGAAGAGTGGAAAAAAAACAAGTGATGTAGATCTTCCTGAATTTTATCCAGATTCAGATGTTATTCGAAAAGATATTCTCGATTATGCATTGGAAGTAGAGTGGTTTGATGAGCATATTGGGCGCTCGTTGAAGTTACTTGAAGAAAGTGGTCAATTAGACAACACAGTGGTTATAGTGACATCTGATCATGGAATGCCTTTCCCCAGAATCAAAGGGCAGGTTTATGAAGAAGGCTACAGTATTCCATTGTTTATTCGCTGGGGTAATAAAATAAAGCCTGGTCGTGTTGTTGATGATTTTATTAATGTAAGTGATTTTGCACCGACATTTTTGCAATTAGCAAATCTGCCTATTCATAAACAAATGACAGGGCAAAGTTTTCTGAAGCAATTGCTGTCGAGTCAATCCGGTCAGATAGATACAGAACGAAACTTTACGCTTGTTGGTAAAGAGCGTCATGATATTGGTCGGCCTCATGACTGGGGATATCCTGCTCGTGCAATAAGAACAGAAGAGTTTCTATATGTGAAAAATTATCATCCGGAACGCTGGCCAGTAGGTAATCCAGAGACTGGTTACCCAAATTGTGATGGTGGTCCAACAAAACAATTAATTACAAAAATGGACAAGAATAGTAAATACTATCAATGGTCATTTGGCAAACGTCCACAGGAAGAGCTTTACAACGTTGTCACTGATCGAGATTGTGTCATCAATCTAGCGGATGATCCAAATTTTGAAATGGCTAAAAAGTCTCTTAAACAGAAACTTCAAAATGAGCTCATCAAGCAAGAAGATCCAAGATCTCTAGGAAATGGCAAAATCTTCGACACTTATCTCTATTCACCAAAGCTACGCGGTTTTTATGAAAAATGGCAAGAGAAGCAACGAAAGAAAAAAGCTAAGAAATAATCGCACTAGTTTTATGATCAATTGACATAATTATTGAGGTAAAGTTTTGATGAAGATTAGAAGTTGTATATTGTTTTTACTCATAGCGTTGTTCACGACTACTAATACATGGGCTGCTCGATATAGTGTTCAATCGCCAAATGAAAATTTGATAGTAAGTATTTCAATTGAAGATAATTCAGTTAGCTATCAGTTGCGTAGTAAAGGTCGTGTTTTAATTGATCGTTCATCTATTTCATTAGATGGACAACAATTAACATATTCAAATCGCGTTATAACTCGAAAAAGTAATAAAATCTGGAAGCAGGTTTATGGTCAGCAATCTGAATTCCGGGATCATTACAATGAGAACGTTTGGAGTGTTCGCCACAACCGTACTGGTGCAAAAGGGCAGTTTATTGTTCGTGTGTATGATAGGGGGATGGCGTTTCGCTTTGAATTTGCTAACAACCTGAAACTAAAAAATCAGAAGTTTTCGTTTGTAAATGAGTATAAGTTAGATAACGATTCGGTGTTGTATTATCCCGATGGTGAATTCGAGCCTATCGGGCCAGTTAAAATTAATGAATATCGAGGAGTGACTAGGAATTACAAAATACCTATGGTTGTAGAATTGGATTCTAGTACTTTTTTATGTTTAACAGAATCCGATTTATTTACTGCCGCAAAAACTAGCCATGCACAAGTCGTTAAAATACAAAATACAGACCGATCGAGTAGGTTGATTGGGAAATCAAATTACAGAATTGAAAAAACAAGTTTAACCACAGCATGGCGGGTTATTGAAGTTGCTGAAAGTATGGGTGACTTTGTTGTTTCAGATATGACTATGAATTTAGCGAAACCTTGTGCCTTACGTGATTCTTCATGGATTAAGCCAGGTTTTTCATTATGGGAATTACGATTAAGAGGGGCGAGGTATGGTAAATTTTTGTATGAGCTGAATGATCGATCAATTAAACGTCTAATCGATTTTAATCATGCAAATGGATTAGAATATGTCATGATAGATGGTGGATGGTACTACGTAGATGATAATCAGATTAATCCACGTATTTCTAAATTAGATGTAAGGAAATTAATTGAATATGGAAGAAAAAAAGGTGTAGGGGTTTGGCTATATTATGATGAGCATTATTCTAAGAAAGAAAATTCGAACAAGCGTGGTAATAAATCTATTGGAACCCGTCCAGTTTTAACTGTTGATCAAGCCTTACGAGAGATTTCAGAATTGGGTGCTGTAGGCGTTAAATTTGGGTTCAGGGGATTTGATCCTAATTTTATTCAGAAAACAGTAGAAACAGCAGCAAAATATAGATTATTAATTAATTTTCATGATTATCCACCTCCAATGTCAGGTATTCAACGAACATATCCAAACGTTATTACAACAGAATATTGCCATGCTCAAGCGGATAGAAGAACAACCTTTGGTCCTACAGAGTTCATCAAAACAGCTCAAATAAATCTTATTGCGGGTCCTATAGATCAAAATAATGGCTTCTTCACTTTTAAAGATCTTAAGAAGCGTTATTTAGGTTTTCAGAATGGAATTGTTGAATCAACTGTAGTTGGAGAATGTGCGCGTGTTTTGATTACATCATGGGGTGGATTTCAATTGTTACCAGATACACCAGAGGAATACCGTGGGAAAAAGGATTTATTCCAATTCATTAGGATAATGCCACGTACTTGGGATGAAAGTAAATGCTTGAACAGTGTATATGGCGAGACAATTACGATTGCACGACGTAGTGGAACTGATTGGTTTATTGGTAGTGCTACAAATGAATCAGCTAGGCAAATAACTATTGATTTGAATTTTTTGAAAGAAGGCAAATACGAAGTTATAGCCTATGCGGATTCAAGAAAAGCGCATTATATTGAGATGCCAGAAACATATGAAATTAAGAAGTTGAATGTTACAAATAAAGATAAAGTGACAATCAGCATGGCACAGGGTGGTGGACACTGCATGTGGATCAAACCAACGAAATAGCAAAGTTTATTTTGGGATATATCAATATGTTTGGAATGCAATGGACAAAGACAATTTCTAAACCGCTTCTGTGCGGCGCGTATGCATGTACTTCTTTAGCAGGTAATCAATGCTATGCGGAATCAAAAGTAGAATCACCCAATATTATTTTTATTCTTGCAGATGATATGGGGTATGGGGACATCAGCGCACTAGGGCAAACGAATTTTACAACCCCTAATCTTGATCAGATGATTAAGGATGGTATGTCGTTTACGCAGGCATATACAGGTAGCACCGTCAGTGCACCTTCTAGGGCATGTTTATTAACGGGTCAGCACACTGGACATGTTTTTCAAAGGCACAATGCACAAATACAGTTTCGACCAGATCCGATGGATATCACCATTGCAACATTACTTCAAGGAGCTGATTATAAGACTGCGATGATTGGGAAATCAGGATTATCTTGTGCTAGTAGTGATGGAGACTTGCCAAATCAAAAAGGTTTTGATCATTTTTATGGTTTTGTACATCATGGCAATGCACATCGCCAATACCCCCAAAAATTATGGCGTAATGGTGAGCAAGTTACACTTGAAGGCAATTATGGGAAAACAGGAAAGCAGTACACTGGCAACTTGTTTGTAAATGATTCTTTGGAGTGGATTGAGCAAAACAAGGATAATCGATTTTTTCTACATCTATCCTTAACTTTACCACATGCGGATCATACTGTACCTGAGGAATATAGATCTGAGTTTATAGGTAAATTTAAAGAAACTCCATATCCAGAAGGGCGGCACTATATTGAGCAGCAATATCCTAAAGCAACTTATGCTGGCATGATAAAATTCATCGATTCCAGTGTTGGTAGAATTGAACAAAAACTAAAGCAACTTGGTATTGAAGAAAATACCCTTGTGATTTTTGCTTCTGATAATGGCGCACTGCAAGGGGAAGGTGGTTATCACTATAAAGATTTAAATTCAAGTGGAATATTAAGAGGAGGGAAGAGAGATTTGTACGAAGGGGGCATCCGAACTCCATTTATTGTCAAATGGCCTGGAGTAGTTAAATCAGGATCAACAAGCGAGCATATTACAGCTTTTTGGGATTTTCTACCTACAGCCTGTGAGCTAGCAAACATTGGTATTCCTGATTGGACTGATGGCATTTCGATAGTGCCAACTTTATTGAATCAAGAAAAACAGCAGAAGCAACATCAATACCTATATTGGGAATTCCATGAACAGGGTGGAAAGCAGGCTATCCGGTACGGACGTTGGAAAGGTGTACGCTTGAATGTAAAAAAAGATCGTTATAGTAAAATCGAGCTATATGATCTTGTCAAAGATCCAAAAGAAGAAAATGATATATCAGACCAAAATTCGGATGTTGTAGTACAAATTTCGAAGCTATTGGAAGAAGCTCATGAACCTTCGGAGAGATTTCAGTTGTTTAGCAAATAAGGTAGCGATAGTTGTTACTAAATTGTTTTACATGAATTAATGAAAACCAATAGTATTACTGTGAAGTGTAATGATGATTCTTCTTTATAGAGCAAAATAAACAGTTTGAGGTTTTAGTTTTCTATAAAGACTTTATAGAACGAAAAATATATGAAGTATATATTTCTATCGATATTTTTAGTGTTGTTATTAGCGACGTTTGCATTGTTGAGTAGCTATCCGGAGAACAACACAACAACACCGACGTTGTATTGGGTGACAGATGCAAATCCAGCCCGTAAGGATCAGGTGGAGGGTTTTCAAGAGTGGTTGGTTAAACATAATCATGTCAACGATGATAACGAGCCAGCGGTGCAGCTGAAGCTTGATACCGCGAACCGCTCAGATGACAAGATTATCATCCAGGGTGTCTCGGGTATCGGAGGGGATATTTTAGATACCTATGGCGGTACAGGTATTCGATTCTTAGGAAAGATTGGCATGCTTGATGATGTGACTGAGCATGCCAAGGCGAATGGGTATGATGTTAGCCAAACCTATGCACCGATGAAAGAGGAGCTGATGGTTAATGGGAAGCAGTACGGATTCCCATGTAATGTAGGTGCTCAGATATTCTGGGTGAACAAGGATATCCTTGAAGAACACAACCAGCCAATACCTTCACTTAACTGGACGGTCGAAGAATTCGAGAAGTTGGGCAAGGCTTACATTAAGAGCGCCAATAAACCCGGTGAGCGTCAAAAAAACTTCTATATGGATCGTATCGATCTGATTCTGATTTACAGAAGTATGGGTTTTTCGAGTTTTAATGAGACCTTAACGGCCACGCAATACAACGACGAGCGTTTTATAAAATCACTACGTTTATTGCACAAATGGACGTATGAAGACCGGATCCTGCCCAGTGCTTCGGACATTGCATCCTTCAATTCGCAGCAAGGTTATGGCGGAGCCAATTTGCAATTATTCTATCGTGGTAATTATGCCATGATACAAACCGGGCGTTATGCACTGATTCAGCTAAGAAAGTTTGGCGCGATGAATTTGGCGGCAGTGCGTCCACCTTACCTTGATTATCCCAATACGGTAGTTGGAACACGATCGGCTGTTGTTTATGTTGCAGGTAAGCATAAAGAATATGCAAAACTCTTTCTCGCATATCTTGCAAGCGAAGATTACAACATGCGTATTGTTAAAACAGCTGACGCATTGCCTCCGAATCCCGAATACACAAAAGTAGAAGAGTTCCTGAAACCCAAGGATTATCCTAACGAATGGGGTTGCCACGAAGTCTTTTCAGATGCCGCTAATGAGATTGGTATCGGTTATGTCTACAGCCCGTATGTTCTTCGGCAGCAGATGAATCGTTACGAAGGCGATGCGATTAATGCGGTCATGTCCAATCGTATGAGCGCTGAAAAGGCAGCATCGCAATTGCAGCAGCAAGTGATGGCTGATATCAAGCATAACGTTAATCTGAAAAAATATGCATTACCTGAGTTGGTAGAGCAATATCACAAGGACGTTGAATTGCAGAACAAAATAGATGAGCTGAAGAAGCAGGGAAAGAAAATACCGCTTTCCTATATCAAAAATCCGTTTTACCGTAAGTATTACCAAGACAAGGGAATGGTGGAGTAGGCCCATATTATGGCAGTAAAAGGATCAAAATACAGACAATTGTTTACCGGTTTGGCATTCATTGGGCCCAACATTGCTGGTGTTTTTACATTTGTGATTTTTCCAGTTTTGTTTGCGATCCTCTTGGCTTTTTCCAACTGGGATTTGACTAAGCATAATATCTTTAAAGATGAACCATTATACTTTGTAGGTTTAGATAATTTCACTAGGTTGTTTAACGAAGGTGATTTTGTCAGATTCCTGCTGAATACATTGTTCCTGATGATGGGGATTCCGTTCTGCGTTGCCGGTTCACTTTTTTGTGCCATGATGCTGAACAAGGACAATCGTGGTGGCGGCGGAAAAATCTATCTATACCTTACAGCATCGGCATTGCTGTTTGTTGGCTGCATCATGCTCACGCTGGTTGGCATGGGTGCGAGTGCCATGACCTTGTTGCTTGCAGGTGTAGGCGGTACCGTTCTGATTAGTGGGCTTGGTTTTGGCCAGACCATCTTCAGGACACTGTTTTATATGCCACACTTCACCACAGGTGTTGCGACATATCTTTTGTGGAAAAAGCTTTACGACCCTTATGACGGGCCGATTAACAATGTCTTGAATCCGGTACTCGGTTACGTGGAAGCGGGCGTTAAGGTTGCGCCATCACCGATCGTCTACATGATGCATTTAGCATTAGTCGTGGTTGTTCCAGTGATGTTTGCTTTTGTATTAAAGCGTGTGTATCGCTGGTGGCAGGATGGCGATCTGGGCAGTCAGGGAGCGTTTGTAACGATCCTGATTACCTGCATCCCGATTGCTGTTTTAGTCATGAAATTCAGTGGGTTCGTTCATTGGACTGGCAAGCTTGAGGCTGTTGCGATAGGCGGGGCATCCGTTGTGATGTTGTTGCTGTTTGCGATTAAATGGTGGAACGGTAAGCCATTCCAGATTGTGGAAGGCATGTATGGCTTTGGATCAGCATTGGCGTTCTCTTTGTTAATGCTCGTTCTGATGTTTATTGCGATTGGCTTGTCAATGGTCGTTGGCAATCTTCCGGAGATGGCACAAAGTGGACTTGAAGCACCTCACTGGTTGACGGATTATCATTGGGCCAAGCCTTCGTTGATGATTATGGGCTTCTGGGCGGCAATTGGCTCAAACAACATGCTGCTTTATCTGGCAGCGCTCACGAACGTTCCTAAAGGTTTATATGAAGCGGCCGAGATCGATGGAGCAGGGCGTTTCCAGACGTTTTGGAATGTCACTTGGCCTCAGCTCGCACCAACAACGTTCTTTATTGCAGTGATGTCAACCATTGGTGGTTTACAAGGTGGATTTGAAGCTGCAAGAACAATGACAGAGGGCGGCCCTTCAGGCGCAACAACCACGCTCAGTTATTACATCTACATGGAAGGCTTCCAAACCGGTCGTCTTTCATTTTCCGCTGCGTTGGCGTGGGCACTGTTTATTTTAGTCTTTACGATCACTCTTTTTAATTGGAAGTTTGGTAATCGTTATGTCAACGATTGAATCTACAAAAGAATTAATGCGCAAGCCAGCGAAGCGCAGCCGCAAGATCTTTATTCAAAAGTTCCTCAATACAGGTATTTTGAATGTTTTTCTAACGATCTTAAGCATGCTTCTGATACTGCCCTTTATTTGGATGTTGCTGACAAGTGTCAAGCCACTTTCAGAAGTAGGGACAGATAGTTGGATACCCTCAACTTGGCAGTGGCATAATTATCTTGATGTTTTTGATGCGATTCCATATGCACGCTATTACTGCAATTCGCTGTTGATTGCGACATGGATTACATTTTTGCAAGTTACAACCAGCGCGCTTGCGGCTTTTAGCTTCTCACGTTTGGAATGGCCAGGAAGAGACAAGGTATTTATGTTGTATCTTTCTACCATGATGTTGCCCGGTCTGGTGATGATGATTCCGAACTATCAGATCATGATCCAGCTTGGTCTGGTTGATTCGATTGCAGGACTTATTTTACCGGGTGCGTTCTCAGCGTTTGGTACATTCCTGCTGCGGCAGTTTATGTTGTCGATCCCGAGCAGTCTTGATGAAGCTGCGGAGATTGACGGTGCAAGCAAATGGCGTTTGTTTTGGGATATTATTTTGCCACTTTCTCGTCCGGGTGTTATCGCGCTTGCAATTTTTACATTCGTAGGAAATTATCATAGCTTCTTTTGGCCATTGGTTATGCTCAAAAGTCAGCATAAATACACTTTGCCTATCGGGTTGCTTTATTTTGATTCATCAGCAGGTCAGGAAACCAATTTACTTATGGCTGCAGTAGTAATGTCTGTGATCCCTTTAGTATTTGTATACGTTATTCTTCAAAAGCAACTCGTAGCCGGTATACAACTTGGAGCAGTCAAAGGGTAAATTATCATTATTATTCGTTTAATTTTGTCTTATGTTTTCCGATTGCTTAAACGCGCAATCGAAAAAATAGTAAGTTTAGGTTGGGCGATTACAGATTAAACATTAGGTAATACAATCAGTACTATTGGACTAAATTAGGTTGGATTATTTATCCAAGTTGACTTTGTTATCTTAACTTATTAATTAAGGATTTCTTGTAAGATGTCAAATTTTGATATTAGCTGTAATCAACCAAATATTATTTATATTCTAGCGGATGATCTTGGTTATGGTGATGTATCTTGCTATAACCCTGATGGTAAAATTCATACTCCCAATCTTGATCGTTTAGCCAAGCAAGGCAAACGTTTTACAAATGCTCATGCAAATTCAGCGGTATGCACCCCAACTCGCTATGGCATAATCACCGGACGCTATTGTTGGCGTTCAGAACTCAAATCCAGCGTTATTGGAGGATATACTCCAGCCCTAATCGAAAATGATCGTATGACCGTTGCCTCATTCCTCAAAGACAATGGCTACCAAACAGCTTGTATTGGCAAATGGCATTTGGGCATGGACTGGACTCAACAGAACGGTGAGAAAGTCAAAGACTATAAAGGCTTCACGGAAATTAACAATATTGACTTTAATCACCCAATCGAAAATGGGCCAACGACAAATGGCTTTGATTACTACTATGGCATTAGTGGTTCGCTCGACATGCCACCATATGCTTACATTGAAAATGATGCTGTCACTGAAATACCCGACCGCACAACCAAAATGATGGGGGGAAAAGAATTTTGGCGTGAAGGTTGGACCGCTCCTAATTTTAAGCATGTTGAGGTACTTGAGCACTTAACTGATAGAGCTATCGATTACATCGCTGATCAAGCCAAATCACGAGCCCCTTTCTTTTTATATCTTCCACTACCAGCACCTCATGGCCCTATCCTTCCTACCGAAAAGTATATTGGGGCAAGCAACACAAACTTATACGGTGATTTCGTAGTTATGATGGATGATATGATTGGCCGTATTCTTGATTCGATCGACAACGCCAACATCACAGAAAACACAATCATTGTTTTCACCAGCGATAATGGCTGCTCTCCAATCGCAAACTTCAAAGAACTAGCCGAAGCCGACCATTCGCCAAGTTATAAATTTCGTGGCCACAAAGCTGATATTTACGAAGGTGGTCATCGCATCCCATTCATTGTCCGCTGGCCTGCAAAAGTAGAAGCTGACACTATCGACAATGGCATCATCTGCTTAACAGATTTGCTTCGCACTTGCTCCGATATGCTCGATACCTCTTTGCCCGACAATGCAGGCGAGGATAGCTTCAGTTTCCTTCCACGACTCACCGACTCTTCCGAGGATACACTCACGCGACCATACACCGTTCTGCACTCATTCAACGGTTCGTTCGCAATCCGTATGGATGACTGGAAACTGGAAATGTGCCCGGGCTCAGGCGGATGGAGTTTCCCCTATCCTGGAAGCGACGACGAAGCTGATCTTCCATTGATCCAACTCTACAACCTTGCTGATGACATCAGCGAACAGCATAACTTACAACATCTCTACCCTGACAAGGTGAGTATTATGAAAAAGCAATTAGCAGAATGCATTGAAATGGGCCGTAGCACACCGGGTGAAAGGCAGCAGAACTCGCCAACTGACGAAGGGTGGCCTGGTATCGAATGGCTTCACTGAAGTATTATTTCGTGATATCTATAAACAATTTATGCCATTTTGAGATTAATGTTAATGCTGTCAGAATATCCAGAGTTATTTTATATGAGTCAATAAAAGTATTGCAAATCGTGTTTGAACTATAGAACCATCAATAATACTTTTAGATGAATCAACACTACAATTTTTCGATTTTATCAGCATCGAGCAATGTACCAAGCATATTAACCGGCATAAGTTCCTTCTGATTAGTTTCGGCATACCAACCTGTGTTATGTACGATTGTATGAAGAAGGTTTTGCTCATGCTTTAAATATTTGCAGATCTTTTAATTCTCTGCGATGATCTTTTAGCAGCACCTAATGACATTGTAACTATGTTAATCAGGATAGAAATAACAACAAAAATAACCATTAAAATGAATGCGTTTTACTGTACGCGATATTATAATTTCCGTGGTGTATTGAGTAATATGTGATATGTCGTTAAAGATAGAAATGAATAAAGAAGACAAAGCCCATTTGACTATGTCTTCTTTATTTATAGATTGTAAGTGTAGATTAATCTGCGCCCCATTCCCATACAGTGCCGCCCGTATGAGCAATGATCATTGCGGCGTTCTTCTGGGATATTTGAGGTATGCTCCAATCATTGCCGGGAGCACCACGATGGAAAATGTTATCGTCATATTCAGAAACATGACCGTCAAAGCTTAACTTGCCCGCACTAACCAATGAAGTTCTTTGAAGTTCAACATGATTGTCACTAAATGCGATTGAGCCAATCCAGCGAGGTTCACCTTTACTCCATACACTTCTATGTGTAATAGGGTTATTTCGTTGTACTCCAACTCCCCCATATAATCTATCCGAAACAGTAATTGATCGAGAACTTGCTGAATCTCTCCATTCAGACAGTAGCCCTTTTAGGATTGTGCTATCTGTTGAAAGCTGGGGAACGGCATATGAGTTGAATTTAGGGTGATTGCTACCATTATAATCATATGATTGACCGTGCACATATTCGGTTACGTTTTCATTGATTTCACCTGGACAGTAAAGAGCATCGCCAGACATATATCCACCATTTAAAAGGATCATAAATCTGGCAGCAACTGTTGAGCCTGCAAAAGCACTTCGGTTACTATCAGAGAAATTTACGATTTCGGTATCATCAACAAATGTGTCGTTAACACTATCAAAATTTATCGTAGTATTGACGCCTGCATACCAGCCGTTATTGCCTTGAGAATGGATGAAGAATGCCTGACCTACACTACGAATGTTTGCAGAATTCTTCATTTGCTGGGCAGATTTTCTCGCCGCGGCTAATGCTGGCAAAAGTATACCGATCAGAAGAGCGACGATCGAGATAACAACTAAAAGCTCAATTAATGTAAATGCATTTTTTCTATCTGTCATATGAATAGTTCCGATATGCTATGTAATTATAGCTAAATGTAGTTAAATAGAATATGAAATATTATAAAAGACAAAGCTCATCTGGCTTTGTCTTTCTTATAAAAAATGATCAATTTAAATTAGTCTACTTTCCATTCCCAGACTGGGCCCCAAGGTCCATTGATAACCATATTGGCGTTTTTGTTCCATACTTTTTCTACAGCATTCCAATCGTTGCCGGGCGCTCCGCGATGAAAAATATTGTCATCGTATTTGGACGTATAATTGCCAAAACTAAGTTTGCCAGCTTCTAATAAGGAAGTACGATGAAGTTCGACATGATTGTCATTAAAAGCAATCGATCCAATCCATCTTGGTTCGCCTTTACTCCACACACTTCTATGTGTGCTTGGAATTTTACTATCAACGCCTAGGCCGCCGTACAAACGGTCAGAGACTGTGATTGCTTTTGAGCTCGCTGAATCTCTCCATTCACCAGCGAGACCGTCTAGAGCACCATTGTCAGTAGAAACACTTTGAGCCAATTGCGCTGTGGCGTATGAATTGAATTTGCCGGGCCTATCAGAACTCTGATCCTGGCCATATATAACATTGGGTTCCCAAATTTCGAGATCTTCGTTTATTTCGCCGGGGCAAAAAAGAGCATCGCCAGCCATGTAGGAGCCGTTGAGCAATATCATGAATCGTCCTTGGACAGTTGAACCGGCAATAGTGTCAAATGGTGTTTCAAAATTTTCGATCATATCATTGTCAACAAAAGTGGCTGGCGCATTACCGGGTACAAGACCGCTTGATTCAATCCCTGCATACCATCCGTTATTGCCTTGTGAATGGATGAAGAATGCTTGGCTAACACTGCGAATGTTAGCAGAATTTTTAATCTGTTGAGCAGATCTTCTCGCAGCACCTAATGCTGGCAAAAGTATACCGATCAGAAGAGCGATAATAGAAATTACAACTAGAAGCTCAATTAGTGTGAATGCTTTTTTGCTGTGTATCATAGTAGTTTGTTCCGATATATTATATATGATTTAGAGAAGATGTAGTTACAAAATTATAAAAATGAAGTTGCGACTAACGTTATTTATTTGACAATCCAGGCGTAAGTGTGAAGTTTAATTCACATAGTTAATTTATTAATGGTTTTAAAATCATACAGAAACCGCCGCCAGGCGCCATATTGATATCAAGTGTTTCATTTGGTTTAACTAATGATGTTCGTTTTACATAGCTTGAAGGATTGTCCTGATAATGCGCATCATCGGCATCTTCATAGATCGTCGCGGAATACTCACTTGAGGTTAAGAAGTTCATCTTTAGCTGTACTTTGCCTCCTTTGTTGTTTGCTGCCCCAGCTACATACCATGTATTTTTATATTTACGTGCCATGAAGATGTATTCGTTTAGTTTGATATCTATACAGCGACTATCATCCCACGTGTTTGGAAGTTTTTTGATAAATTGAAATAAATCAGGCTTACTGAGATAAGCCTCGGGTGCGTCTGGAATGGTTTGTAAACCTCCCCATGAAGTGATCAAAATACGAGCAGCTTCCGATACGATTGTAGATTCGACAACCCCATTTTCGAAGCCCAGCCAGCGTGATTTGAGGCTCGAAAAACTGAAGTACCCATTACATTGATCCATGGGGCCAGCGATGAGATTAATTTGCGCTTGGCGTATAAATGAATTTGGAGAGAATGTTGTATGTCTGTCTGCTTGTGCATGGCAATACTCTCGTGTTATTGCATTTGGATATGTGCGTCGAACACCAATCATGGGTACAGGATAATCGTGAAAATTTATCAGAAGCTTGTATTTTGCAGCGAGTTTAATAGCATCCCGTGTAAAGTTAACGTTGTATCCTTTGAATCCAAATTTTATGCCAGCGGCTCCCAAATCAGAGATAAATTCAAATACACTTTTTATCGGTAAAACTTTCTCGCCTCGATAGTTCTTTCTATTGGGGTCAGCGTAATGCTCATCATAATATAGTAGTAATTTGACATCATTTTCTTTGGCATAAGAGATGATTTTATTCATATCATATTTTTCATCTCTTACTTGCATTTGCCCGTTTTTCACACGAAACCACATGCCATCTATGAGTAAATATTCAAAATTATTGCTACTAGCAAAATCTACCATTCGCAGCATGGTTTCTTGGTTGTTCTCATATTGAAAATTGTTAAAGATAGCGCCTCTCGTTCTCAATTCCCATGTTGAAATACCCGGTGAAATCCAGGATGTGTCTGCGATTTGGCATGGAGTTGCTAGGTTTAAAGGAATATCAGAGGTTAAAAAATCGCCCGGAGAATTCGCTGTTAATATGATGCGCCAAGGAGTTTGGAATTGACGGCTACTAATATTTGAGAAAGCACTATCTGATTCTAAGCCAAATAATACATCACCTTTAAAAATATTCATTGGTTCGCAATTACTTTGCGTGGATGATTTGTACAAATCAGATTCAAGAAGGCATAAAAAAGTATTTTTTCCAGCATCTACAACCATCGGCATACGAATGGTACTACCATGCTTATCGTAGCTACTAATTTTGATAGGGCCCTCAGGTTGAAATTCTCCGTTAGGATAATATACGCTGAAATCCTCCGGGAAATTGTATGTTGTTTTTAAGCGTAATGTTTCACCTAAAAACTGTTTTGTATTAGTAATGTGAAAGCGAAATGCCAATCCTTCATTGTACATTCTTGCTGTAAAGATAATGTTCTTACCTGAAGAATAGTTGATTTGTAAAACTAGTTCATTGTAATGATCAATGAAAGTGCTTTTATGACCATAAACAGGTTTCCATGTATTAGAAACGTCTAGTGTTTTGCTTAGCTGATTGAGATCGCAGCTTTCATCAAATAACTTAATTGATGATGAATTGATAACTTGTTTGCCTGCAAAGGTAAGGTTGTAAAGAATATTGGCTGATTTAGACTGTGTATTGGAAAAGGTTGCAACAAGTTTTCTATCAGGTGATGTTAAGGTATGAATGCTGGCCTCAATTCGCGAAACGTAAGCGAATATTGCAAAAAAAAGTGACAGATGTATCAATAATTTAGAAATGTAAGTTGGCACAAATAACTCCAGTCCGAAATAAACGATGCGCTACAAACAGGGCAATCTTTTGAAATATTAGTGCGAGTCTAAACCTAATAAATCATGACAATTGATCAAAAAGACATAAGTAAATAGAGTGAAAATCTAGTATTCATGTTTATTGATTGTGTGATATATGTTAGAATTATATGATTAGTATTCCTCGTTAAAAGTCGGAATACGTGATACTGAATCGTTATTTGGTGATATGGAGCGCGTTCTGTGAATGCTTATAATCCAAACACGCTGTGGCAATTTGAACTTGCTTTGATTGATAAGCGTTTAAAAGGAAGTAAATACTGGTGGTTGAACAAATATCGATCGCCAAAACAACTTGCTTCTCTCCAGTTGACGTTAGAGGGAAATATTGTTTTTGAGGACGAGAGAGGTGCTTATGAAGCTGGTCCAGGAAGCTTAACGATTATAGTTTTTGGCGACAATACCATGTATGGTTCGGATAAACCGTTGAAGCATGACTATTCATGTAAACATATCAATTTAATAGGAAGCGGCTTATCAGATCATTTACTGGCAATTTCACAAATACATCAACCGGTAATCGATTGCGGAATGGGTCATCCGTTGATAGATAAATTTCAAGAACTGTGGACATTGGCTCGATCGAATCCTGCAATACCGGAGACGGAGCAAGCCGTATTAATTCACAATTATATTATTCAATTATACAAGTATGTAAATGATCAAGTTATTGATTGCTATACACCTGTAGATAGAGCTATTCACAATATTATCAAAAATCCGTATATCGAATGGAGTGTGAAGGAATACGCAGCAAATTCAGGGTGTAGTCGTGAGCATTTAAGTCGCATATTCTACGAACGAATGGAGACATCGCCGACCGAATATTTATCAAAGGCAAGAACCGAACGTGCGCTTTCATTATTACTGAATACTAATTTGAAAATTAAAAAGATTGCAGAGTTATCAGGGTTTAGAAATGTAGATATTTTAGCCAGACAAGTAGGAGGAGAGACTGGAATGACGCCTACAGAATATCGAACTCTCTACAGGAATAAAGAATAAAGGCCAGAAACAGATTAAGCTTTATAAAGAGTTTATTATATGATTAATAGTGGTCACGTTATAAGGCAAAGATATCACAGAAAAGGGTTTTTAAAATTGATAAATATTTTTTAAAATGATCCATGTATTTATGAATATGTAAAATATTTATTATGCAAACAGTAGTATTAAGTTGTGCGTTAAAAATGATGAATTTGGAGATGTTTGATACTGATAGAAATATTTCTAGTTTACTCATAAATAAAACAATACTACTTCAAAGTGTATTATGTGAAAAAGTTTATGTATTTGGATATGCTGAAAATGCAAAAAAATTCATTAGTGAAAATTGGTTCATCAATTCTTTTAGGTTGCTCTTTTATTACGAGTTCATATGTTCAGGCGGAAAATCTCAAAAATATTGATCAGCAACCCAATGTCCTTTTTATTTTGGTTGATGATTTGGGATGGCGAGATTTAGGATATATGGGAAGCGAATTTTACGAGACTCCCAATATTGATCGCTTAGCAGGGCAGGGTGTGAGAATGATGGCTGCATATGCTGATCCTGTTAGTTCGCCCACGAGAGCAGCATTAATGACAGGAAAGCATTCCGCAAGACTTGGCATAAGCACCTTTATACCCGGTAATAATCACGGAAAACCATTCGAACCTAAGCATCCAGAATTTAAATTGCCTCCAGTAAATGATCATGTCCCTTTAGAAGAAATTACGATAGCGGAAGCTTTTAAACAAGCGGGTTATGTTACTTTCTTCGCTGGAAAGTGGCATCTTGGGGCAGAAGGGTATTGGCCGGAGGAGCAAGGGTTTGACATTAATGTAGGTGGGCATACTTCAGGGGCCCCTCGAAGGCCAGGGCAGTATTTTGTGCCATACAACAACCCACGTTTGAAAGATGGACCGCTAGGCGAGCATTTGCCCGCTCGTTTAGGTGAAGAAACTTCAAAGTTCATTAAGCAAAATAAAGATAATCCATTTTTTGCATATCTATCTTTTTATTCTGTGCATACACCTATCCAGGGGCGTCCAGATTTAGTAGAAAAATATAAAAAGAAAAAACAAAATCTAGGCATCAAAGATACTTATATACCTACCAAAACAGGGGCTAGTAACAATCCGAAAAAACCATGGCAACGCGTAGAAAGAAGTCGTACCTCGCAAAGCAACCCGACTTACGCCGCAATGATTGAGGCAATGGATCAAGCTGTTGGTACGGTAATCGATACTCTAGAAGAAGAAAATCTACAAGATAACACGATCATCGTCTTTTTTGCAGATAATGGTGGGCTTTCTGTAAATGCTGCTCCGACATCAAATCTTCCCTTAAGACACGGCAAGGGGTCTGTATATGAAGGCGGTGTGCGTGAACCATGTATAATTGTTTGGCCAGGAAAAACAGACGCAGGGCGTCAGATTGAAGAACCAATATATTGTACAGATTTCTATCCTACACTTTTAAGTATGGCAGGTCTGCCAGCAAAGTCTGAACAGCATCAAGATGGTGTTGATTTTACAGAATTATTAAAAGGTAAGAAATTTAATCGCGCGCCAATTTTTTGGCATTTTCCACATCCCGCCAATCAAGGGGCTGGCAATCGCGGAGCTATTCGTGATGGTGAATGGAAACTAATTATCAATTATTTTACTGGTAAGAATGAATTGTTTAATCTTCAAAATGATTTGGGTGAGCAAAATGATCTGTCAGAAAAATACCCAGAAAAAGTTCAGGACATGAATATTAAGTTTAAACAATGGTGTGACCAAATTGGTGCAGAAATGCCTGTTAAAAAATGAGAGTTATTGGCTTTACTCTTCATTTGATGCCCAATATTTTCGTCGTGCTATCGTCTCCTTTATTCGGCGCGTGATCTGGAATCTGCTACCCTATTGCTCTTCTCCACTTGTTTCTAGAGTAGGGGAGTGATTTAATTCACGAGTCGGCGTCACAATGACGCATCGAAATGCAGGAGTAATACGATGTCAGACTACAAACAAGTCAAATTCGAGACATCCGAGGGTGATTTCATCGTTGAGCTTTGGGACGATGTCGCACCAGGCCACGCAGAAAACATGATCAAGCTCGTCAGTGAAGGTTTCTACGACGGCATCACCTTCCACCGCGTCATCCCCGGTTTCGTCATTCAAGGCGGCTGCCCGCGTGGTGATGGAACAGGCGGACCAGGTTGGAACATCAAAGCAGAATTCAACGACCGTGAGCATCAGCCAGGTGTCCTCTCCATGGCTCGTTCAGCTGATCCGGACTCCGCTGGCTCACAGTTTTTCGTCTGTCTCACACGTGAATACTGCCAGCATCTAGACAAGCAGTACACAGCGTTCGGCAAAGTTGTCGAAGGTTTTGAGAACGTCGAAAAAATCGCAGCCACTCCACTCAGCAACCCACAAGCAGGTACACCTGAAAACGCACCTAAGATCAACAAGGCGACATGCCTCTAATTGATCCGCAATTCAAAACAAAAAGCACAGCTGATCAAAGCTGTGCTTTTTTTATTTCATAAATCAAAATGCACCGCGTGGTGAATAATGGTATTTAGCGAGTACGAATGGGGTAGATCATCAAACGTCCCATAATTAAACAAACCCCGCTGTCACCGAAGCGACAACGGGGCGGAGGGGAGAAAGCAATGTTGATAGTCACAAAGTCGTCATAAACGCCTTTGAAACTATAATTTTTTTGATCAAATCTGATAATTAAATCAATATGCTTGCTGCAGTTGTGTGAATTGCAACTTACTTCTCACTATCAAATCGATCGAACGCCAAAAGCGCAGCTCCGATAACTCCAGCGTCGTCACCAAGCTCGCTTGCGACGATATTACAATCGTGGCCATGCGGAAATACATACTGCTCGTACTGTTCGCGAACCATCTTCACCCAAGGCTTACCCAACGCTTCAGTCAGCCCGCCACCAAGCACCACATGAGGCAAGCTCAGCATCGTCACTGTATTCGCAACTGCAATGCCCACATACTTCGCAGCATCCTGCAACACCCTGCTAGTCAACTCATCACCTTGTGAGAAGGCTTCAGCAATCACACGTGATTTGATCTTTGAAAGGTTGCCATCGGTCAGTTCAGTGATCAGGCTCTTGTGATTCGCATTAATCAGTTTACGAAGCACAGCAGCGATACTCGTGCGGCTCGCCAGATTTTCCAGCGTACGTCTGCCCAAACTTCCATCCGCCTTCACCAAAGTATGCCCAATCTCACCAGCCGTCATGTGATGCCCATAGTAAAGCTGCCCATGGATCACCAGCCCGCCACCAATACCTGTGCCAATGAAGATACCCAGCATGTTGTTTGTATTGTGGCCACCACCAACTTTAAATTCACCCCACGTCCCAACATTCACATCATTGTCGATCGTGACGGGCAGGTGGGTATGCTGCTGCAAAGTCGTCGCCAGCGGAAAATTATTCCACCGTAAATTCGGCGCAACAATTACGCTGCCTGTTTTAATATCAATAGCACCCGGCGCACCAATTCCCACCCCTTTAATATCATCAACCCTCACGCCAGCTTTTTCGCAGACGCGATCAATGATCTTCGCAATCCGTTCGATCACAGCATCGCTGCCAAGCTCTGCTTTCGTCTTCATTTTGTCACTCGAAAGGATCGCACCTTCACTCGTAACAACTCCTGCTCCGATATTTGTTCCCCCCAAGTCGATTCCAATATAAAGCTCGTGCTTGTTTGGCATACAGACGTCTCACCTAGATACAACTAAATTCAAAACCCAATGACGGTATATTTGCGACACTGCCGGAATGATCGAATTTTAATTCACATCGGCAGCTTTTGCCGGATGAATACTGAAAAAATAGAAATAAAAAAAGCTGACAACGTGATGCTGTCAGCTTTTACTTAAATTCGCATTTTTACATTTTCGGACGCATCGGACTGCACTCCGATGCCGCTTCATAGATCCGTGCAATTCGAAGCAGATTCGTCTCTTCAAACGCAGGTCCAAGTAGCTGCATACCGATCGGTAGCTGCTTGCCATCAACCTCAGCTGTACCCGCAGGCATGCTGATGCCCGGAATACCAGCAAGGTTTGCTGTCACCGTGTAGATGTCGTTCAAGTACATCGATAGTGGATCGTCTTTCTTCTCACCCAGTTTAAACGCAGGTGCAGTCGTCGTTGGGCAAAGGATCGCATCGCACTTCTCGAACGAAGTCTTAAAGTCATTGCTGATCAAGCGACGAACCTTCAATGCTTTGTTGTAATACGCATCGTAGTAACCACTACTCAGTGCATACGTACCAAGCATGATCCGACGCTTCACTTCATCACCAAATCCCTCCGCACGGCTACGTGCATACAAGTCCACCAAATCGTCAGGCGTCTTCGTTCGGTGACCATAGTGCACACCGTCATAGCGAGCCAGGTTCGATGAAGCTTCAGCCGTTGCAACGATGTAGTAAACCGGAATGCCATACTCAGTATGTGGCAAATCAACTTCAACAATCTCGGCACCAGCGTCCTTGTAAATCTCAATCGCCTTGATCAAAGCCGCTGCAACTGCAGGATCATTCGCCTCATCACTCATGTACTGCTTTGCAATACCAATGCGAAGTTTCTCAGGACGTGTATTAACATCATCCAGATCTTCAGGTATCGCAATGTTCGCACTCGTTGAATCAAGCTCGTCATGTCCACCCATATACTTGAGCAATGTCCCACAGTCTTTAACGCTGTGGGCGAATGGGCCGATCTGATCCAAGCTGGAAGCGAATGCAACCAAACCCCACCGTGACACACGTCCATAGGTCGGCTTCATCCCTGTGACACCGCACAGAGCCGCTGGCTGACGGATCGAACCGCCAGTATCCGAACCAAGTGAACCAACACAGAAGTCCGCAGCCATCGCCGCAGCAGCGCCACCGGATGAACCACCAGGAACGCGATCAACATCCCAAGGATTCTTAGTCGGACCAAATGCACAGGTTTCTGTCGAAGAACCCATTGCAAATTCGTCCATGTTCGTCTTGCCCAACACAATCGCACCAGCATCTTCAAGACGCTTCACTGCTGTGCTGTTATAAAACGCTTCAAAGTTCGCGAGCATTTTCGATGAGCAGCATGTTTTACCATACTCAGTACACATCAAGTCCTTGATCGCAATCGGCACACCTGCCAACGGACCCGTCACTTCACCAGCATCAACAGCTTTCGCCTTCGCCAGTGCACGCTCGTTATATGTTTCACGAAATGCGTTGATCTCGCCGTCATATTTCTCAATACGGTCAAGATAAGCCTGCGTCATTTCCGTCGCAGAGACCGTTTTTTCTGCAATCGCATCACGCATTTCATTCAATGTCGTCTTCGTAATATCCATGTCGAATCAATTCCATTGATATCAGGACCCGAGCTGCTGTGAGCTGGGCAATAATCAAATCTTTACAAATGCGTTAGTCACTTAAGCCCCTGAGCCGTCACCCAGAACCTTTGGCACCTCAAAGTACGCACCGTCTCTCGCCGGCGCATTCTTCAAAGCATCATCAACTGCAATACCATCCACTTCCTTGTCCTCACGCAGCACATTGCTCATGTCCATCGCGTGGGCCATCGGCTCAACACCTTCAACATCAAGCTCATTCAGCTTGCTGATATAACCCAGCACAGCCTCAAGCTGCTCGGTGAAGTGGTGGATCTCTTGGTCATCCAGACGCAGTCGACTGAGCTTCGCTACGTGCCTAACGTCATCTTCAGTAATTTTCTGCTCACTCATAATGCTCAACAGGATACCAGAAACTGTCCTCTTTGGTGTTCCTCCCCACTTTTTCACCGACCAATTTTCACTCGCCCCTTACTAGCCCCCAAAATCGTCCCTTTCTGTCTTCTAAGCCCATTATTCCACCGTCTCTCACCCACCTCACACCCTCATTTGCCCGCCACCATCCATGATCACTATCATAGGGGCATGGCTGACCCAAATATCCTCGAATTTTTCGATAATCCCAACGGTACCGATGGCTCCGCGCACCCGTTCGTCATTGAACATATTGCAGAGGAGTTCACCAGTGTCTGTCCAAAAACCGGACACCCTGACTTCGGCACCGTCGTCCTTCGCTACATCCCAGACACGACATGCGTCGAACTCAAGAGCCTCAAGCTCTACTATCACGCATTCCGCAACGAAGGTATCTTCTTCGAAGCCGTGACAAACAAAATCGCTCGTGACCTCAACGCCGCCATGAAACCAAAATGGATGCAGCTTGAGA
The DNA here is from genome assembly GCA_016350165.1 of Planctomycetota bacterium. Lineage (GTDB taxonomy): Bacteria > Planctomycetota > Phycisphaerae > Phycisphaerales > Phycisphaeraceae > Poriferisphaera. Next base: position 4,791,987 of record CP066225.1, read on the forward strand.
CGCAGTGGAAAGGCCGCGGAGGCATCCGCTCCAACGTCACCGTCGAATTCGGCCAAAAACCTTAGCATTAAATGCCAATCCTCTCGCAATCGCCCTGCAGGAGGATTTTTTCTTGTATATTTCACATGAGCGCAACCACACCATCGGCCTCGACACGCAAGTACTCACATACAAATGCCGATAATCAACTTAGCCGCCCTTTCATATAGGACGACTTGCCCGATGTATTTGGAACCTTCCCACACCGGTTCCTGTATCACACAATTCAATGCACCCACTAAATGCAAAGTGTAGCTTCAAACCATGAGCATACTTGTCGACAAAAACACACGCGTCATCTGTCAGGGTATCACCGGCTCCGCCGGCGCATTCCACACCAAAGGTTGTCTTGATTACGGTACCAAAATGGTTGGCGGCGTTACCCCCAACAAAGGCGGCACCAAAGACGCCAACGGTCTCCCAATCTTCAACACTTGCTTTGAAGCCGTTCAGAAAACCGGCGCTAACGCGACCATGATCTTCGTCCCACCAGCTTTCGCTGCAGACGCAATCATCGAAGCTGCCGACGCTGGCATCGAACTCATCGTCTGCGTCACCGAAGGCGTCCCCGTTTCAGATATGATGCGTGTGCGTCGTGTGCTCGACCAACCTCGTTTTCGCACGCTCCGTCTTATCGGTCCAAACTGCCCCGGCGTTATCACTCCCGGTCAGTGCAAAATCGGCATCATGCCCGGCTACATCCACAAACCACCTATGGAAGCCGAAGCAAAACGCTCCGTCGGCATCATCTCGCGTTCCGGTACACTCACCTACGAAGCTGTTTGGCAAACATCAAACCTCGGTATCGGTCAGACCACATGCGTCGGCATCGGCGGCGACCCTGTCCGTGGCATGAACTTCATCGACTCACTCATCATGTTCAACGCAGATCCTGAAACCGATGGCATCATCGTCATTGGTGAAATCGGTGGCACCGATGAAGAAAAAGCAGCAGACTTCATCAAGAACCATGTACACAAACCAGTCGCAGCATTCATCGCTGGCCGCACAGCCCCTCCCGGCCGTCGCATGGGTCACGCAGGTGCAATCATCTCAGGCGGCGAAGGTACTGCCGACTCAAAGATCAAAGCACTCCGCGAAGCCGGTTGCTTCATCGCTGAATCACCAGCCGACCTCGGCTCAACAATGCACGCAGCCCTCGGCCTCTAATCAATCGCTGCACAAATACAAACAACAAAAGACTGCATTTTTGCAGTCTTTTTTTATTACCCCAACCACTCACACACCAATATCTTTCTAACTCACAATTCACCAACCACCGATACGTTTCAGTGAAACAGCACTCCAACTACACCAAGCCACATACTTGCTGCAACTAAAGTAGCCGCCGATCCACGATCGGCGCGCTCATCCCACACACCTCCCCACTCACCATTAACCCCACTTCCAAACCAACGATACGTTTCAGTAAAACAATCATCTCCAAATATCAACCAACATATTACCTCACATCTCATTCATCACGACTGACGAATCAGCGATACGTTTAAGTGAAACAATTCAACATTAGCCGCGGAGCCACGCTCCGCGGAAGCCACAAAGCTCTTCACCTCAAAGTGCAGAACCCGAATTCTAATCTATCCAACCAACGACACGCTTAAGTGAAACAACACCCCAACAGCCGGCGAGCCACGCTCGCTGTGCCCATCCCTCAAACCCCCTCATCTCATTATTAAACCTTCCAACAATCCATAGCTTCTGATACTCTCGAACCATGAGCACTCCGGCCGCAAAACCATCTACACCAACAACTCAAGATCAATCGCTCATTGATCTCCTTAAACATCACGATATCCTCTGTCCAATATGCAACTACAACCTTCGTTGCGCTACCACCTGTGCCTGCCCAGAATGCGGCCGACCCTTCGACTTCAAATCATTCACGCAAAAATCAAACAAACTCAATAAGCCATTTGTAATCACCCTCATCATGCTCGCCATGACAGTCCCCGAATCATTGATTAAATGGCAGAGCATAATGATGTCAGGCGAAATTAGTGACGGAATATCCATTTCTCCGCCTGAGAGTATTTGGCAATATTGTTTACAATCAGCTGCAAGAGCTTTTTGGTTAGTCGCTCCAATTTGCATGCTGTTTCTGTTGAAAATTCATTTGGCATTCAAACGTTTGCCACGCAAATACCAATGGCTCATCGCCTTTATAGCCACATTTCTTGTTGTGCTCGCATTTCGAAGGCAACAATTCTGGTACTACTTCATATATAGCCATGGCGGTTCTCATCGTTGGGATGGATATTTCTTCTGGGAGTTCACAGAACTGTTTAATTAATCATGCTCACCTCTCACCCCCAATTCCCATCACTCACTACAAACATATTGCATAATCACCAATCTCTATTCACACTCGCGCCAATTTTTGATACCCTCCCCACATGAGTGCACCCCAGACAAAACCGCAGCCAAAACCCAAAGCCCCTAAAAAACCTGTTAAAAAGCAGGCTTCCGCTACCGCTGCAACAAAAAAGAAGAAAAGCGCACTCACTGTCTTGCTCAAGAAATACAACGTCCATTGCCCAAACTGCAACTACAATCTCCGAGGCAGCGAAAACAACCAATGCCCAGAGTGTGGCAAAAACTTCGACTTCAAAACACTCACCAATCATCGCCGTGAAAAACTCGCCCCCTATCTCACCATCCTCATCTCATTCGTCATGATCCTCCCAAGCTCATTCACAAATTGGCAGCGATTCCTTATGCGAGGCAAAGCACACTACGGCACACAATGGACCGACGGCAAGTGGCAACTCCCAGTGATGAATTTCTTCGAACACGCAATCATGTGGTCCTCCCACCTCTTCTGGTTTGGCATGCCCCTCTGGATCACACTCCTCATCATCTTCCGCCGCAAATTCACCGCACTCCCCAAGTGGCTTCAATGGTCCCTCGCCATCATCGCCGCCGTCCTCACTTTCCTCGCCTATCGTCGCTATCAATTCTGGTACTACACCTTCAATCTCCACGGCAACCGTTGGCCACCATCCGACCTCTGGTATCTCTCCCAATAATCAATCAACATAACTAAGCTGCATGCAAAACGATACGCTATAGTGCAACAACCAGCTGATACGTTTTGTACTTGTGTCGATACGTTTGAGTGAAAATCCCTCAGACCTCCACCCCATCTTAAACCCAATCTTTCGCGCATAATCTCAATGGCCGGTCCGGCCCCATAGAGGACCCAACCAAAACCACACAGCAAAAACCATACCAAATAAAACTATTTACAAACCGCGCGCACAAACACGCATTCACCTTTTCAAAACCCCTTCAATTTCAAACCAAAACCAGCCCCAAACTAACCATTTTGACTACATTTCAAGCTGAAACTGCTCATTTCTTACTACGGAAAAGTCACCGAAAATCAATAAACTTTCACATTCGTGCGCACAAAGACGCTTCTCAATTTTCATAACTTCTTTGTTTTCAAAAATACTTCACAATACCGCTCGTCAATTTGGCTAATACGCGCATAGAACCATTTTCAAAACCCAATTTTAAGACCATCTCAAAAACCAACTTCCGCGCAAAACGCGCGCACAAAAGCGTATACCCCAAACGAAACATCATCTAAAACTCAAAATCATTTCTTCGTCAGACTGAAAATCTCAAAATCGTCATACGCCCCCTTCGCAGTATTCATCAGCCGCAATCCCCAGCTACCACCACCTAAAACCTCACCAAACTCATCTGTATGTTCAAAGTTAAATGACAGTTTGTCATCCACATAAAACAATACGCGGTTTTCCCATTTTACAATCACCAGATCATGCACCCCTTCACTTTCCGATGCATAATCTCTTCCTTTAATCGTTAATTGTCGACCCGGCGACACACGCATGTTTGCTGTCCCGCGTTCCGGTGCAAAATACGACACGCGATAACATCGCAAATCCCCATACATCAGCTGTGCCGCAACCCCATTACGCTTCGCCATGCTTTCGTCAAAGATGTTTTGCCCCTCTAAACCCAGTGCAGAAAACATGATCATGTGCAATGACTGTTTTGAAAGTGATTCAAACTTGCAACGGATGATATAGTTCTCAGGCAGCTCGAATTGATGCCAGAAATTAATATGCCCGCCTTTAAACTGTTCATTCCAAACCATTTCAGATTGATCAACGTCCGGGCGTTCTTCCGCTAAAAACTGTTGTGTGTATTTGTAGTAATCACCCTTTTGTCCGTCGTTCATGCCCAGCACGCCTTCGTCATAAAGTGCGCTCATTTTCGGTTGTACGACCGGATAAATGATCAGCCGTTCATCTTCGACCTTCGCAATCCCCGGCCCTTCCATTATCCAGTCATCCAGTTTCACGGATTCGTCTGTATCAAATCGTTCTTCAAAAATCAGTTTTGCATTCGCACTTTCCGGCACGAACGATGCGATTGCCGTTTCACTTTGAATTGCAGATTCAGATTGATTTGAATCTGATGATGCGCAGCCGATACTAAGACCGAATGCTGTTGCGATGAGACCAGATAAGATCAGGCGTTTGGTTTCCACACTCATACCTCTATTAAATTGCAGTTGTCTGTAACATGCGAGTTGTGTTGTGAGTTACATACATTGTAAATCATTGAAGAGCTTAAAATATGCGTAAATTGTGACATTTTTTGCCATAGAAAAAGGACGCAGCTTTGCGTCCTTGTGTGTTAATCCAAATTGTCATGTCAGTTTAGTTGCGTCGTGGATTTCGCTTCGAACTGCGTTGCTGTGATCGCTCCTTGGGTTGCACATCTTGTGTTGGAGCAGTGGTTTCGGGTTTGCTGCTGGCTTGTGGTTCGGTTGCCGGTGCCGCTTTTGATTTTGATGCATCCTTCCCCGCGAACTGACTGAAAATCATGCGGCCAGCTGAGGTTTGCAATGTACTGGTCACTTCAACGTCACATGATTCGCCGACATGATTCTTGCCGCCTTCAATCACGACCATCGTGCCGTCATCAAGATAACCAACACCTTGTCCCTGACCTTCACCCTGTTTAACGATCTTCACGTGGAAGTGTTCGCCGGGCAGGACAACAGGACGCATTGCTTTTGAGAGGTCATTGATGTTGATCACTTCAACGCCGCGGAGTTGTGCGACCTTGTTCAGGTTGTAGTCATTGGTCATCACACGTCCCTGCATCTCACTGGTGATTGAGAGCAGTTTCTGGTCAACCGTGCCGCCTTCGACGTCGCGTTCTTCGATCATCACTTCAATGAAATGACTTTCCTGAAGTTGTTTCAGAACATCCAGTCCGCGGCGGCCGCGTGCACGCTTGAGTTTGTCGTGTGAATCCGCAATAGTTTGCAGTTCATTGAGAATGAATTTCGGGATGACCAAAATCCCCTGCATGATCCGCGTTTCAGCGATATCGAGGATTCGCCCATCGACGATCACGGAACTGTCGACAATGATCGGGCGCTGTCCTCGGATTTGCTTCGTGAACTCGACATAAGGGATGACGAATCGGAAGTCGTCTTTGGTTTGCAGGACCAGTGAGATGCCGAGGTAGACGCAGATGAGGCCGACAACGACCTTGACGCCTTCGAGTAGATTCCAGAACGCGCGATTGGCTGATGTGGCTCGTTCGTATGCATACCACTCAGAATCAATTTTGACCTGCTCTGATTCTGGGAGTTGCTGATAGAGTGCACTATCGGGTGAGAATGCAGGTCGAGGTGTCTCAACAGATGGTGCGTTGAGAACGCCAACGAGGTTGATAACGAATGAGAGTGCGTACGCTGCGAGAAGGCCTGCGATGAGCCCGAGGAAGATGCCGGAAACGGATGAAAGTTTTTTGTCCTTGAACCCTGCATCGATGGCGATGATGCCGATCATCATTGCCATGAGCCCGCCCATGATGAGGACGAATTTTACATCGTCCACGTTGGCTGCCCATTGGTTGGACAGCAGGTACAAACTCGCTACTGACATGACCAGTAGCAGTAATGCACCGCGCATGATTAAAAGAATCATCAGAGTGCTCCAAATTGTGTATAAATAATAAAAATATATATTTTGTGACCGGTCAAATAGATCGGATCACAGATCAATCAGGTATGTATATACTGAGAATAATCGCAAATGGCCGCAAAGCCAAGACAAATACGGACTTGTGGCAGTTTGGGTCGTAAGAGTCGCACTTTTACACCTCCGTATTGTCCCCATATTCTCATTTGAGATATCGCGCATTCCCCGCTATCATGCTCCCCACGAACGGCTATGCCGTTGGCTACATAACGCCGTAAGGATATGTGGCCGGACCCAATGCACGGGTTGGCTCGCGAACCGGGTCAGGCCTTGATCGGAGCAGCCCTAAGTGGTGTCAGCCCGGTGCCGTTGGTGTTCTGGCCACTTATCCACGCGGCGTTTTTTCATGCCACAAGAACGCCTGAATCACGTATGATCTTTGTCTAATGGGTTACACAGTTTTAGCAAGACGGTATCGCTCGCAGTCCTTCGAACAAGTCGTAGGTCAGCAGCCTATCGCGTCCACTTTGAAGAACGCGATTACTCAGTCACGTGTGGCCCATGCTTATCTCTTCTGCGGCACGCGTGGGGTCGGCAAAACCTCCATGGCTCGTATCTTCGCAAGAGCTTTGAACGCTCCCGATACGATTGAAGATGCGCCCAAATCTGAGTCATTGCAGTATCCTGAATTGGAAGTTCAGGAACGCATGGCCAACGCGATCATGCGTGGTGAAGACCTGAATGTCATCGAAATCGACGGTGCTTCAAACCGTGGTGTCGATGAGGCCAGGCAGTTGATCGCCAATGCTGGTCTGGCGCCTACGGGGAATGCAAACTACAAGATCTATATCATTGACGAAGTTCACATGCTGACGCGTGAAGCGTTTAATGCGCTGCTCAAGACGATGGAGGAGCCACCTGAGCATGTGAAGTTTATTCTGTGTACGACCGAGCCTCACAAGGTTCCGCCGACGATTCAGTCGCGGTGTCAGCGGTTTGACTTCCGTAATATTCCGACTGCACAGATTGCAGATCACCTGAAGAATGTTCTTGCTGGTGAGAAGATCGAAGCTGACGAATCGGTCGTGTGGCAGGTTGGTCGATTGGGTAACGGATCGATGCGTGACGCGCTGTCGTTGCTTGATCGATTGATTGCGACAGGGCAGTCGCCACTGACGTCGAATACGCTTGAAGAGATGTTCGGATTGCCGGCTGCATCTCTGGTCGCGAATCTGGTTGATGCACTGGCTGAGGGTGATCTGAAAAAGACGCTTGAATCAGCGAACGGTATTTTGACGACTGGAATTTCGCAAGAGCAGTTTATTGATGTGCTGATCGAACGGTTCCGTCAGTTGATGCTCATTGCAGCTTGTGGTGTGGAATCAGATCTGGTTGAATTGTCTGAAGAAGCGAAGAAAGAAGCGGCTGAGCAAGCGAAGAAATTCGATGCACCTGCACTGACTTACATGATTTCGCTTTGTGAAAATCTGCAGCGGTTGACGAAGCAGACTGCGAATCCGAGAGCATTGTTTGATGCGACGATGGTTCGTTTGGCACTTGCTGAAAAATATGCAGATATCTCATCTCTTTTAACTGGTGGCTCACCAGCTCAAAAAAAAAACGTAATTCCTAATTCTCTTGGTAGTGCGAAACCTGCAATGCCGATGGGGAATGGTGCGCCAAATCAGCAACCTGTACCGATGCAGAATCGCAGTGCGCCGCCGATGCAGAATAGACCTGCACCTCAACAGCAGTCACAACAGGGTTCGCAAACGCAGACGCCGCCGGGTGCGCCGCCACAAGCGCCAAAGAAACAGATCGCTCCAACTGCTGATGCTCAGGAAGCATGGCGTAATTTGACGCGTGATATTTCATCGAAAGCAGCGTATGCCTGGTTGAAATTCTTTCAGCTTGTTTCGCTTGGCGAGAAGGAAGGCGTACTTGCACTGACGACTGGTGAGGTTGGGATTCTGAGGATTGTGAATACGCCTGATCGTATGAGGGCACTTGCAGCGGAGCTTGAGCCTTACATTGGGCGTCGGGTGAATTTGAAGATTGATACGTCGATCACGCCTGCACAAACGGCTCCAGCGAGAGGTGGCAGACAGAATCAGGCGCCGCGTCAGATGTCACAGAATGATCGTCAGGAGGCATTGGATTTACCTTTGGTGCGTAAGGTTCTGGAGGTGTTCCCGGATGCGATAATGGTTGGGCTGTCAGACTCAGTCGTGCCAGCGGATCTTGAAACGCCTAAGGAGGCTCATACGGATGAGTTTGGTGTATCTGATGGTATGGAGCCTGATGATGGTGAAGCGGGTGATGAGGAATAAGTGCGCGGAGCAGGGGTGTTGAGTGGTATAATGATAGTGATGCAGCGAAATGTATGAGGCTGCTTCGGTTAATAAAAATAACTATAAAAGACAAGCAAAGAATATGTTTGATCAACTGAAAAATTTGAAAAATCTAGCGGGCTTGATGGGTAATGCAGGCGAGTTGAAAGAGAAGTTTGAGCAGTTGCAGGCTGAGCTTGCACGCATTGAGGTTGAAGCGGACGCTGGCGCTGGTGCGGTACGTGTGACTGTCAATGGTAAGTTTGAAGTCAAACGTGTTCAGCTTGATCCAGCGATGATCAGTGCGCTTGCAGGTGATGGTGCTGACACTGATAAAGAAATGATTGAAGAGTTGATTGTTTCAGCAACGAATGCAGCGATCAAGAAGGCACAAGATACAATGCGTGATCAGATGTCAGAGTTGACTGGCGGTATGAACTTGCCGGGGCTTGATGGATTGATGGGGTAGGGTGTTGCAGCGGTTGAATAGATTGCTGTAATCAATTGATAATGAAAAACACCAGTATAAAACTGGTGTTTTTTTAGTGTATTAAAAAAAGACCGGCCCCAACCCAGGCCAGTCTTGAATGAACGTTGTTGTTTATGATCTAATCACATATTAGTGATATGTGATATCTTTTTATCAAGCTGAAGCTGCTTCTGCAAACGGTTCAATGATGACGTCGTTATCCACGCCCGATATCAATTCACGCATTAAACCATGAGTACCGCAGTTGAAGTAAGTGCTGCCTGTTGCGGTGTAATATTTGAAGCGGTACCAGCCAGCGACAAGGTGCATTCTGATGGACCATGCGCCGTGTTTGAAACTGTTCATTGGTATCCATGAGGTGACGCCGTCAGCAGTTTCGTGTACGAGGAAAACTTGGTCGACAGGATCGTAACAGCGAACGTGAAAATCCCATGTTTCCCCTGATGTGTGATCAGGTATTTTGTTTATGTTTTGCGGCATTCCCACACCCTTCTGATAGTTGGCGATAGACACCGAACGCACGATCCCATCATGCGCAGCTTGATCATCATTAGCCTGCATTATCTAACTACTCTCGTGATTTATGATTTCGAGGAACTGAAATTTCCTTTATCAGACCAAAAAAAATGGAAAAAGAAATTCAGTTAACCAATACTTCGGCCAACAACCGCTTGCAGTTCACTTTTACACGAACAAATTTGCTGCTGTGAGCCCCGGAAAATGTGAATACGGCTTTGTGCTAGTTACGTTCTCGATTCTTTGAGTATTCACACGCTTTTGTCTTAATTCTATCGGTCAAATCTGGTGTTTTTGATGAACCGACTTTTAATTTATCTATGACTTACCCGAGTGATTTATAATCCTTTTGTTTAGCAGTATTAAAAACACTTATTACAGTTAGCCAGCTTTTTTATCAGTATGATTATCAGGCGTTCGGTGTTGCCGATGGGATAATTCTTTACTGCGATCACGCCAAAGTGCGACTTGTTCGAGTGCTTTCATTTCTTTGATGAGTCGATTGTTTTGCCGTTTGACGTACCACATCATGCCGATGCTGCTGAGAGTGTACATGCCAATAACCAAGGCTAACCCATGAAGTGCGAATTCGTGTGGTTGTGCATCGAGCTTTGCGTGAAGGAAGAAGATGTCGCCCCATGCGTGAAGTTTTTGCTCGAGGCTTTTTTGGCCAAGGAAGGTGGCACCGGGTAGCCAAGTGAAGTCTTCACGCCAAATGCGTGGAAGGTCAGGGATAAGTGCCCATACGCCGCCAAGTGTCATGCCGATGGGAATCCATCTAACACCTCTTCTGAGGATTAAGCTGCCTAAGCTTGCAGCGACACCGCCGCCCATCATTCCCACTGCAAAGTGCATACTTGTCCATGCCATCTTTCAAACCTCTACTGATAATGATTCACAAAAACATACTAGGCTGCACGACGATTTCGGTACTCGCGTATTTTCTGACGATCGGTTTTATCCATCGTTGTTTGATGAGAATTTTCGATTATCATCTGTTCGTCCAAAGGCAGCATTGGGTTGATGTATTCAACGAGTTGAGTTGCTGCTGTTTTCCAATGGTGACGCCTTTCGACCCATTGCCTTGCTTGGTCACGCATTGTTTTTTGTCTGATGGGATTGTTCCATAAACCCCAGATTTGTTCGACCCAATCGTTTGCTTTGTTCGCGATGATGAATGGCTTTTCGAAACGACTGATCTCTAACCCCTGAATAGCGTGATCAGTTGCGATGATGGATAGGCCCATTGCGGCGGCTTCGAGTAGTTTGTTTTTGATGCCAGCACCACAACGCATAGGAAGAATGGTTACGGCTGCGTCACGTGCATATGGGCGTACATCATCGACTTCGCCTGTGACTTCGATGCCTTTGATATTGTTGAGTTGCAGGACTTGGTTGGTTGGGTTTTTGCCAACGATTTTGAATGTTGCGTTGGGTGAACGACGAATAAGGTTCGGCCACACTTCTTTTGCAAACCATTTCACTGCGTCGATATTTGGTTCGAAATCCATGCGACCCCAGAAGACAATGCTGCGAGATTTTGCGCTGTATGGTTCGACGGTGAATTTGTTCAGGTCAACGCCGTTGCGTATGGTTGCGCAGCTTTTGATGCCGCCGATGAGGCGAAGACGTTTTGAATCATGTGGGCTGACGCCAATTGCTCCATCGAGACCTTTGGAAAAGAGCCTTTCAATCAATCCAAATAAAGCGATGTTGCGGAATCGATTTTTCCATTGGCTGATTGGTTCGTGCTTGATGCATGAGAGATGGAAGGTAACGGGTTCGTCTGCGGCGTACCAGATCATTTTGACGCGTGGGAAGGCTTGTTGAAGTCCTTTGAGCATGATGGAACCGTGGAGGCCGAGGGCGATGACGGCTTTTGGCTTATGACGCTTGATTAGACGGATTGCGCCTGCATATTGCTCAACATCAATGCCTTGATGGTTTGCAACTTTTTCGCGAAGCTTGAGCCAACGACCGCTCCAGCCTTCAATGAATGAGCGGTAATCGGATTCTTGAGATTGCTCCCAAGGGACGAGCATTTCGCTTAGCCATGTGGGAGCGTTGTCAGTATTTTCAATGCTTGCGATTTTTGCGTTGATGCAGAGTTCACGCATGGCTTTGATTATTTGGCAGCCGTGTACGCGGAAGCCTTGGTCATGCGGCCACATGCTTTTTTCACTCAACATTAAAACGTCGAGTTTTTCGTTTGGTGTTTGATCTCTGAATTGTGCTTTAAAATTACGCATTTATATACCAGACTATTAACTAAGCTGCTGCGTTTCCGCGAGCATGTCTTGCAATATTTTCGATGGTTTGAGCAAAACGTTCAGCACAATTTTGCCACGAGAAATCAGTGACGCGTTCGGAGCCCTTTTCGATGAGTTTGTCGCGAAGTGTTTTGTTGTCCATGACAGAGTGCATAGTTTGAGCCATCTGCTCTGCGTCAGTGGGGTTAACGAATACGGCTGCATCACCTGCAATTTCAGGGAGGCATGTACGATCGCTTGTAATGACGGCTGTCTTTGCCTCAAAAGCTTCGAGTACAGGTAAGCCAAAGCCTTCAGAGAGGCTTGGGTAAGCGAGAATGTCAGCGCCTTGCATGAGGCCGGGCAGATCGGATTCATCGACGAAATCGTAGAGCAGGACGGAATCGCCGAGGTTGAGTGATGAGGCGTAGCGTTTGAGTTCGTAGAGTGTAGTGAAATCAAGGCCGACGACGACGAGTTGCCAATCCTGTTGCAGTTGGAAGGGTAGCATTGACCAGCTTTTAATCAGGCGGCGCGTATTTTTTCGCACTTCACCTGCACCGAAATGGATCATGTATTTGTTTGATGTGATGCCGTATTTGTTGACGATTCGATCACGTGATTGATTTGTGCCTGTTGATTCAGTCGTGACACCCCAGTGTGTTGTGACGACCTGATCTGGATTGGCATGGTAATCGTTGATTAGACGGGCACGTGTGTATTCACTTGGGCAGGTGATTGCGTTGGCTCGTTGGCATGCATGTTTGACAGATTGATCGAAGCGTTTGATGAGCCCAGGTTGCTGGCCGTGCGGCATGTCGATGGGGATGAGGTCATGCACGGTCACAACTGTTGGGACAGGCATCCATTTGGGACACAAATTTGCAGGGCAGTGCATAACATCGACGTGATCCTGAACCATGGCGAGCGGCAGACGCATTTTCATCCAAGCATCAAAGCGATCGCCTGGCATGTCGATCATCTTGCCTTCAGCCCAGTTTTTTGGGAGACGGTCTTGGTATGCTTCTGTATCCACTTCACGGTGGTATGCGATGACACGCCAATCAGGGCGGATCTCAGCAAGATGACGATACATGAGCTCCAAGCTACGTGCGATGCCACGCCGCTCTGCTGCATAAATCGTTCTTGCATCCAACCCAATGAGCATATGTTTCGTGTCTTTCGGAGGTGATCCACGCAGCAGTGCACTTGCATAACGACAAAATTGCAATTTGCTCTCCTCCTACTGCGATGGAAATAAAGTAATTGGCACGATCACGCATCATGCACACCACACCAACAGCACGCAGACCCCAAACGTCCGCACAAGTTACATCGACAACCCGCACACTCCGCTTAATCGGCTCATCGTCAAAAGCCGCAAATAACATTCACCGGACCTAGACTTATCCGGACCTAATTCAGGGCGATATCAATACCAAGCTCTCCATTGTCCCCACATTCACACGAATCACACAGGTTAACCCCTAAAAAAGCTATTTCATCATTCCACAATGCGCCTAAACTCATTCCCAAACACATGTTTATCAAATATCATGAAATACGAAAGTCAGGCGAGGATAGGGGAGGGCCACGTATGCTCACCCAAGTCCGACCAACACATCATGTGAGCAAAATGCACTTTTCGATTCACGACGATCTCAAACGCTTCGGCCCAGAGCAACTCAACAGTCATCCTCTTTCAGTTGAAGAGGCGACTCAGTACACGCGCTCGTTGACGCTTTCTCATTACGAGAACTTCACTGTTGTGTCATGGTTTCTGCCCAAGCGGCTGCGAGCAGATTTTTCCAATGTGTATGCGTTCTGCCGATGGGCTGATGATTTGGGTGATGAGATTGGTGATCCTGAACGATCTTTAGAGTTGCTTGGCTGGTTCAATGAGCAATTGGATTTGTGTTACAAAGGTAAGCCTCAGCATCCAGTATTTATTGCATTGGCACCAACGATTGAGAAGCATGATATTCCGAAGAAGCCGTTTGCTGATCTGATTAATGCGTTTGAGCAGGATCAACGTGTAACGCGATATGATTCATGGGATCAGTTGCTGGACTACTGCACTCGCTCAGCGAATCCTGTCGGACATCTGGTTCTTTATATGTGTGGTTATCGTGATGAGCATCGTCAAAGATTAGCGGATGCAACATGTACTGCGTTGCAGTTGGCGAATTTTTGGCAAGATGTGCGTCGGGATGTGATAGATCGGGATCGCGTTTATTTACCATCAGATATTGCTTCGATGCACGATTTATCTGTATCCAATCTCGTTGATGCGATTAAGCACGATTATGCTCATAAGAACCCCAATTCCTGTGCAGCATGTCCAACGACCACCGTTGCGCTTTCTGCACTACGTGAACCTGCACAAAAAACTGTACGCCAACTCGTCCAAAAAACTTGGCCACTTTTTGAAGAAGGTCATCAACTCCTGCCACTCATCGCTCCTGATGTCCGTTTAGACATCAAGCTTTTCTCCCTCGGCGGCGAGTCCATTCTTCGCATGATCGAACACAATGGATACGATACACTCACACAGCGACCTTCTTTATCAAAACCTGCTAAAATTTCGTTAATGCTACGGGCCTTTGTCGGCAAAATCCTAACTCCATTCGCACCAGCTCAATCCACAGCATAACATCTAATCAACGACTACTAACATGCGCTTAGATTTATCATGCTAGATTCACCAGCTCAACAACAACCTGCTGTTACACCAGAAGTCGAGCAATCGTTCGCTCATTGTCATCACGTCTCAAAAACGCGTGCCAAGAATTTTTACTACGGCATGAAACTCACACCTGAACCTAAACGTTCTGCACTTTATACCATCTACGCGTTCATGCGAGCTTGCGATGATCTTGCAGATGAACCGCTTGATGAGTCCCCACATACACCGACATCAGATCCGAGGCCTGAAGTCAGACGTGAGCGCATCAATGTATTTCGTGAACAGATGCAGAAAATAGTTGATAATCCACATGCACCGCTGCCAGATGATCCGAGTTGGCCTGCATTTAACTATGTGATGCAAACGTACAATATCGATCCAGCTTACTTGCACAGTATGCTTGATGGCCAAATTGCAGATCTAACGCAGCATCGCTACGAAACGTTCGATGATCTATACAACTACTGTTATAACGTCGCTTCGACTGTTGGGCTTACATGTACCGCTATATGGGGTTTCTTGCCACATACAGATATGTGTGAGAATCTGAAGCTAGCTGAGTATCGTGGTATTGCGTTGCAGCTTACCAATATTCTTCGAGACTTGGCAGAGGATGCGGAGCGTGATCGCATATATTTGCCGTTGGATGAATTGAATGAGTATGGATTAACTGAAGATGCGCTGTTGTCGCTCGTGCCTTCCCCTGAGTACGATCGATTTATGAATTTTCAGATTGAGCGGGCTTACGACTATTACAATAAAGCAGTTGATCTTGAGACGAAGTTATATCCGGATTGTCGAGGTACGTGCTGGGCGATGATGCGTATTTACAGAGGTTTGCTTGATCAGATTGCTGTGAATCCTCGTCGAGTACTGACTGATCGTGTAAGGTTATCAACGCCTTCCAAGCTAACGATCATGCTTGCTGCGAAGTTTAAGAAGAAGTATTAAACGTAAAACATACATATCACATCTGCTTTACACCAAGAAATTGACTATCATTGCTATATGACAACGCCGAGTTCACCCAATATCCCTAGCGATCTTTTTGCCAATCAACGTGTTGCCATTATTGGCGGCGGTGTTGCTGGTATCGCTGCTGCTGTTAGGCTATCGGAATATCATGTGCCTGTAACGCTAATTGAAACACGGACCAAGCTTGGTGGTCGCGCGACTTCCTTCATTGACCCAACCACCAAAGATCCACTTGATAACTGTCAGCATGTTCTGATGGGTTGCTGCACGAATTTGATTGATCTTTACAAGCGTCTTGGTGTATTTGATCGCATAGAGTGGCATCAAAAACTTTATTTTGCAAACACACAATCGAAAAAAAAGCCATACGATGTGATGAAGGCTGATCCATTGCCCGCTCCGCTTCATCTTACACGTGCAATGCTCGGTTTTAAAACGCTTACATTGAACGAAAAATATGCAATTGCACGCGCAATGTCAGCTATCATCAGGACCTCATTCAATAATCGAAACAAACTCGATTCGCTTTCATTTTTGGATTGGCTTAAACAGCATAAACAACCCGAATCAGCAATTAAAAAGTATTGGGAAGTTGTCATTGTTTCTGCATGTAATGAATCGCTCGATCGTTGCTCTTCTCGATATGCACTTCAGGTGTTGCAGGAAGGTTTTCTTCATAACAAAAACGCATGGACAATGGGGCTATCAACAGTTCCATTACTCGATCTATATGATCCTGCAGAATCACTGATCGAAAGAGCAGGGGGAACACTGGATCTTTCGCAAGGTGTGCAATCGCTTGATTTTAATGAGCAATCTCAATTGATCGATTCATTGACACTCACAAAATCAAATCATTCATTTGCAGCAGATGCGTTTATATCGACAGTGCCCTTTGATCGTCTCGATAAACTTGCTTCGGATCAACTTAAAGAAACTGATTCACGTATGCAGAATCTCGATAAGTTTACAGTTTCACCGATCATTGGCATTCATGTCTATGTGCAAACCTATGGTAAGCAAGTGATGGATCTGCCTCATATGATTTTGACTGACTCACCAATTCAATGGATATTTAACAAAGGCAATGAAAAAGGCTATCAGCATCTACATTGCGTTATATCCGCAGCCTATGAGCTCGTTGACATGCCAGCCAAGAAACTGAATGAGATTACTGAGTCAGAGCTTCGCAGAGTTTTGCCACAGATGAACGGCACCACGATCGATCACATGCGTCCTGTTAAAGAAAAACGTGCGACATTCTCTGTCTATGCAGGCCTTGATAAATATCGTCCTTCAACAATGCCCAACCCTGACCAGACACAGAACCTCTTCCTCGCTGGTGACTGGGTTGATACAGGGTGGCCAGCTACAATGGAAGGCGCGACCCGATCAGGTTACAACGCGGCGCATGCTGCGGTTAAATACATGCTTGATGTATCAAATCATTCAGAAGCTAGAAAAGTCGAAGCTCAGTTACCGAATTCTTTCCAAGTGCCGGATCTTCCAACATCATCTCTCTACAAGTTCGCCAGTCATCTTCCGTTCTGATACTTTTTTAGTTATTTGAAAGCAAAAAGCAACCGGTCGTCCTGAAAAGAACGACCGGCTGAATTTTAACAACATTATAGGTAGATAGATCAAGATCTATCACACTTAGTATACTCGTGCTTTAACGCTTTTCACGCTTAATTGAGCACCCTTTGCTTTTGGTCACTTTGTATGGTGGCATCTTATTAACCAATACTGCATCCAGAACAGGCACCAAGTACTGTTCATTCATATTGCCACATTGTTCTGGCGTATTAGGTGCCTTTTCAAAGCCGCCCATATACTCAAGAATGCCTTCTTTATTGATTACATAAAAGTGAGGCGTTGTTCTGCCGCCATATTCATCCGCGACTATATTGTCCGAGTCTTTCAGAACCGGATAAGGTATTTCGCTTTCTTTTGCATATACTGAAATTTCATTTGCAGGTTCATTGTAATTCGAGTTGATCGCAATGAACTGAACATCACGTGGTTCATACTTCTTGGCTAGCTTATTTAGTACACGCTGATAACCACCCTCTTCACGGTAGCGATCCCATGGGCAGTTAAAACTCTGGAACGTCATCACGACAACTTTTTTATCTCGGAACTGATCAAGACTGACCAGCTTACCTGAAACAGTGTCACGCAATTTGAAGTCAGGAGCCCGCTTCCCAACTTTCGCTTTCATGTTGTCTGAAATTTCGTCAGCCCCAACTTCTGTCTGTAACCCAAACCACGCCAAGCCCAGCATTAGAAAAACTGCCAAGCTACTTACAAAATATTTTTTCATCAAACAGGCTCCTTGTGTTCATCTTATTGACCTGCCACTCAATCTTCTGATCGTCGATCAAATAGCAATTCTTTAACATCGCACGGCAATGGATGCCAGTACTAAATATTAAACGCACATCTGCGTACCAATATTTCCACCAGCAAGAAAAACAATGTCAACGGAATGTTCACCCTCCATAAATGCTCCTGAGCCCATTTACCAGTACGCTATATCCCTTAGTTTATATCAAATATGCTTTCCTCAACCCCAATAAATGCACAAAATCACGCTTTGCTACTGCCTACAACATCTACCATTCTGACGTCTACAACACCAAGCCCATCCACATGCACATCTCGTTGAGGATATGCGATCACAATACCTTCATCTCTGAAATGCCGATCTATTTCGAATCGAATATCACTTTGAAGTAACATCCTCTGCATCGGCCTTTGCAGCTTTGCCCAGAAGTAAACTTCGAACATCAACGAGTTGTCGCCAAAGTCCTCAAACACAACCAGAGGCTCAGGCATCTTTAATACCTTTTCATGCTCACGTACAACCGCGAGTAACAGTGTTTTGACGAGATCCACATTACTGCCATATGCAACGCCCACACGTACGCAGCTACGAATAACATCATCACTTAAAGTCCAGTTCGTCACGGAATCATCAACAAACCTGCTATTAGGCACAATCACATCCACGCCATCCACACGTCTGACTCGTGTTGAACGCTGACCAATATCTTCAACTAATCCCTCCATCCCACCTTCAAGCACGATCGTGTCACCCAAGCGTATCGGTCGCTCTGTCATCACAATGATGCCTGACAAGAAATTGCCGATCACATTCTGAGCACCAAAACTGATACCGATTGCAACTGCACCACCCAACACTGTAAACAGCGTAATCGGAATACCCATTAATTGCAGTGCAAACAACGTTACAAATATCGCTAGCAAATAAAACAACAGCTTTTGAGCTTGTAACGCTGAAGTCGCGCTTACCCGTTTCATCTTGCGCAAACGATGGTAAATAATCATGCTGATGCGTTTACTCAACCAGAACCCGATTACAGCAGCCAATATTGCGACCACCATATGTTGAATCGAAATGTTACTATTGCCCACTTCGTAAATCGGTGTATACCAAACTTTCTTCGTGATATACACCACTTTCTGCCAAACACGCTTCCAACCCTCAACGCTTATCGCATCACTTGCTGACAAATCTATATCTTGTGATGGATCGACGCCTAATTCAACAAGTGTTACCTCCTTTGCATTTACCTCTTTGCTGATATTTGCCACAGGCGTTGTTTCTGCAACCCCATCTTCAGGTAATTGACTGACTACGACAATACCCGCAACATAGCTGCCGCCATGAGTTAATCCATGACCTACGCTGCAAATGAGCAATATGAAAACAAAGATCAATCCTCTAACACAGCGCATCCGTTTCTCCAAAGATGTGAAAGCTAAGTAAATGATAAAATCTTTAACATTATGAGCTTATCATTACAGTGATAGATTGACAATGAATTTAGTATCAGTCACTTACCCCAATAATCGCACATAATATTTTCCATTTGTATCTAATTACATTTATACTTTCAGCTTTTTGGAGCAGATTAGCAATCGGAAATTTCATTCGTATGTTCTTTTAAAACTCTTTTCATATCGCACGAAACAATATCAATACAGTGTTGTATACCGTATTTCAATACGCTTAATTTAAAAACTTTAAAAAAAGCATGTAACGCACTGTAACAATTTGTGGATCAGCGTTTCATACGTAAAATTCAAACATAGTTAATCGAGAGATTTGGTTGCAATGCTTCCTCTCAAATTACTTACACATCAGTAGAGAGACAGCGATCCATTTTCATTAATACTTAATTGGAGGTCATATGAAGAAACTATTAACAATAGCAGCAATGTCGGTCATCGCATTAAGCGCAACAGCTAATGCAAATTTATTAGTAAATGCAGGTTTTGAGGATGGGGAAGCCGGTGGAATTAATGAAGTAGCGATTCCTGGTTGGACACCATGGTGGGACGCTGGCAAAGTATATGATGAAAATGAAGCAACTCCACGGCCTACCTTTGGCGATCAAGCGTTGATGTTCTGGTGGGATACTGGTGGCATTTTCCAAGATGTTACTATCGAGGGTGGCGATACCCTTAATTGGGGTGTAATGGCACAAACACCATCTGACGATCAATCCACATGGAATGGTTTGTGCAAGATGGAATTCTTCAACAGTGCTGATATGGGCAATATGCTCGCAGTCGAAGAAATTAAATTTATGCCCGCTGAACAGCCAGCCGATGAATGGGTGAAAATCTCATCAACGACTATTGCACCAGAAAATGCTGATGTGGCACGTATTGTTCTTCTCGTGACAGATTGGGTTGATGGTGCTCACGGTATTGTTCTTTTTGACAATGCTTTCATCGCAGTTCCAGAACCTGCTAGCCTCGTTCTCCTAGGGCTAGGTGGACTTACAATGCTACGCCGTAGAAAATAACATTCCGAAACAACAGATTTTCAGAACCTGCAGCCAACAAGCGTTGCAGGTTCTTTTTAAATACATATTTAACGTGCACACTCATATCAACTACAATCATGCCATTGTTAACCACACTAACGGGGCTGAGTATGTCACTGAATTTTGTATCTCGTTATTTTGTTGTATTAGTCTGCACGTTTGTATCCATTTCTTCACTTCCTGCTGAAGATACTCAATACACATGGCAAGAACTGTCCGATCAGTCAGATCGCCAATTTTATCTCGATGAAGAACTGAAAGCGATAAAGCTTTCCGAACAAGCGCTTCAAGCCGTCAAAGATGAGTTTGGTGATGATCATTCAAACTATGCGATAGTGTTGATTGATTTAGCATCTATATATGAAAGCCGAGCATTATTTGACAGAACAGAACAGTTGCTCAATCGCGCATTGGCAATTCAAACCAAAAATCTTCCTCCCGACCATATTGACATTGGGACCACCCATCGTTGGTTCGGGGAGTTCTACAATGACCAAGCTCTCACAAAATTAGCTCAAGAGCACTTTGATAAAGCGTTGCAAATTCATGAGAAATCTAGAGAAGTGTCAGTTGATGAACTAGCTAAAACATATCGATACTATGCAAAGTATCAAATGAATTTGGAAAACGTTGACAAGGCTAAAGAGTACATTTACAAGGCGCAAGAACTCACTGTCTCATTAAAAGATGAAGATCCAGTGAGTCACATCAAAACACAACTGGCGCTTGTTCGTATCTATAAAAACAATAGTGAATATGAAGCTGCCATTAAAGTTTTGTCTGAACTATTAGTTTTTATGGATAACTACCAGCCTGATGATAGTTTGAAATTTTATTACAGACTAACCGGAGTATACGAATGGCTATCATCAGTGTACTTAGACATGGGTGATTTTGATAAAGCGGAAAAAGCAGCCAATAAAGCTGTAGAAATAGTAGAAAAGAACTTCTCTGATGAGAGTATCCAATATGCATTGACGATTGAAACAATAGCAGAAGTTTATGATAAGCAATCGAAATTCCAACAAGCTGAAGAGTATCTGCAAAAATCACTTCATGTCATTAACAGCCAATCCGAAGTCGATATGATGCGACTAGGCGATATACATATAGCTCTTTCAGAAATGTATTCTGATTATGATGAGTATCAGTTGGCTGATGAGCATACCCAAAAAGCATTTAAAGCTTTTAGAAAGATTTATGGCTATGAACATCTCACACTAGCTTATTTACTCGGTGAATTATCATCGACATGCGCGAGCCAACTTCAGTATAAAGCAGCTGAATCACATTGCATGCAGGCAATCAATATGTTGACCGGTCTTTATAGCAATGAGCATATCATGATCGGTATGATGAAAATGCAACTCGCCAGGATTTATTTGAAGCAACAGAGATCATCCGAAGCAGAGCAAGCAATTCTCCAAGCTAGAAAAATATTGCAAAATGACTTTAAAGATCAGTCCGCTCTCATAGCTTTCTCGTCAAGAATGCTTGGCGAAATGTATCTGCAGCGTGGTATGTACGACAAAGCAAAATCGGAATTTTTACAAACACTCAATACGATTAATAATAATAAAATGATCCCCCAAACTTTTGCAGGTAGTATCTATCAAAATCTCGCAGAAGTATCTAGTGAACAAGGTAATTTTAAACAGGCCAAACTCTACATCATTAAAGCAGCTAAAAGAACGATTGAGGGATATGGGCCCGATTCTAACTATCTTATTAATATATACTCCGATCACGCATACATCTGCTACAAGCTTGAACAGTTAAAAGAAGCTGAAAAACTATTCAAAAAATCTTT
This sequence comes from Planctomycetota bacterium, assembly GCA_016350165.1. GTDB lineage: Bacteria > Planctomycetota > Phycisphaerae > Phycisphaerales > Phycisphaeraceae > Poriferisphaera. The sequence continues at coordinate 4,813,934 of CP066225.1, forward strand.
TGAAATTAGTACGAAAAGTGTGGGCGAAAATAATCCAGCATCAATTTTCACCATCAACGATCTTGCACTCTTTTATCAAAACACTCAAGATTTTGAATCAGCAATTCAATATTATGATCAGGCAATTGAAATTATTAACACGATGGATCAAACGCGGTTGCCAATTCATGGCACGATCCTGTTAAACAAGGGCTCACTCCACGAGCGGCAAGGGGAAGATAAAAAAGCAGAGTCACACTACAAGCAAGCAATTCAGGCCTATATTAAAGCCACGCCTGATAAATTAGAATCGCAAATTTACTGCTACAAATTTCTAGCAGCACTATATGATCGTCTCGAACGATATCATGATGCAAGTAATGCAAGAAAAGAAATTGTACGTCTCGAATTCCGTATGGAAGGCGTTAAAAAACAATAACGTATTCATCTGAACTCAATGCTCTAATCGTAAGATATAGTCAGTTTTACTACACTGGCTGATGAAATGAAGATCACATAATTGATCACAATCATGTTGTTAGAAATGAATACCTGTATCGAGAGCCGAAACAGATGATCAGTCATTGCTCAAATGTTGGCTGATCAACCTACTGTTCATGCCAGTAGATACGTGTTTAAATGTAGGTAAATAAATTATTTTGCGCGCACAAAAGCGTTTTTAGCCCCTATTTATCTGTCGAAAACTGACGATTTCTGACCATTTTTAGCTCAAAACGAGCAAAAGTGTGCTCATTTTGCCCATTTTCTAGCGATTGTTGACTACAGGTAAATACTTTAAATCGATAAAACGTGCGCACATTTACGCATTTCAGATTCGCTTTCGTGTGCGCAAACACGCAGCGAGTATCAAATAACTCTCATATAATTCAGGTGTGGAAAACTGCACTTTCGCTCATTTACTACCTAACAAGCAAGTGAGTAGAGCAGATAATTTGCCTTCGAAATCCGTCTTCTAGGACCTCAAACCACACCGTACTGACATGAGGTTGTCATTTGGCAGTATGTTTGGGGTACGTTAACCCGAACAAAAACATAAAATAATGCCGATATCACCCTTGACAGAACCCGAACACAAGTTACTGTAAGACCTACAGAATTTAATCGAACATATAACAAAATTTAAGCCCGAGCAGGGAGTACGACATGGCAAGGAAGAAATCACTACAAAGTACTATCGTTAAAGAAGATGCAGGCCGCGAGCAAGCTCTTGAAAGAGCTCTCGGACAGATCGAACGCTCCTTCGGTAAAGGCTCGATCATGCGTCTCGATGACGACCCGACCAACCTGCCAGTGGGTATCCCAACCGGCGCGCTTAGCCTCGACCTCGCTCTTGGCGGACGTGGTATCCCCAAAGGCCGCATCATCGAAGTCTACGGTCCAGAAAGCTCTGGTAAAACTACACTTAGCCTCCATGTCGTCGCTTCATGCCAGAAAGATAAAGGCGTCGCAGCCTTCATCGACGCTGAGCACGCACTCGATCCGTCATGGGCCCGCCGTCTTGGCGTCAACCTCGAAGATCTCCTTGTGTCGCAACCTGATACAGGTGAACAGGCTCTTGAAATCGTTGAAATGCTCGTTCGCTCCAATGCCGTTGACATCATCGTCGTCGACTCTGTCGCTGCTCTGATCCCACGATCAGAAATCGAAGGTGAGATGGGTGATTCACATGTCGGGCTCCAAGCACGACTTATGTCACAGGCCATGCGTAAGCTCACCGGTGCGATTGCACGTTCCAACTGTACCGTGATCTTCATCAACCAAATCCGTGAAAAGATCGGCGTCATGTTCGGTAACCCAGAAACCACTCCAGGTGGCCGTGCATTGAAATTCTACTCATCGGTCCGCATCGACATCCGCCGCACAGGCAGCATCAAAGATGGCGACACCCCAATTGGTAACCGCGTGCGTGCGAAGGTTGTAAAGAACAAGGTTGCACCGCCATTCCGTCAAGCTGAGTTCGACATCATGTTTAACGAAGGCATCAGTGTGACAGGTGACTTGATTGATCTTGCGGTTGCAGAGAATGTGGTGCAGAAATCTGGTGCTTGGTTCAGTTTTGGTGAAGTACGATTGGGGCAGGGGCGCGAAAACTCGAAGAACTTCATTAAAGAAAACCCAGATTTGTTTAATGAAATCAAGCAGTTGGTTCTGAAAGCTAAAGGCATTATTTTGGACGATAAGGCCGAAGTACAGGCAGAGCCAGAAGAAGGATAAGTCTGTATTTGTAGGGGTATACGAACTATAGATTGCATTGATTGTGATCTATTAATCAATTAGATAGTGAAGTCGTTCTTTGTTTTGCATAATGTAGCGCATGAATCTAATGAACATGAGTTCGTGGGTATAAATTAATTTGACGGAGCTAGGTGGCGACACATTTCAAATATGAAGTGTGTCGCCTATTTTTTTGTAGCTGTTTTGCGATCGTCATATTCTATTGAAGGGGTAAGCCAGTCGGGATGCTTGATTACTTTGTGATGTAGTGATATTTGAATTAATCCGTAAAAATTTTCTCAAAGATTGTCAAAGAATCATATGGTAGGGATTTGGTGAGTTTTGGTTGTAACGGTCTGATTATGGGTTTAGTTTATGCTGGAATGGGATGTTGTTGCTGGGTTAGTGGAGTGTGTGCATGTGGGATTTTGTGATTACAATATGGGTATGCGTGATCAGGATTATATTTTAGATTTGAGTAGTTCCCGTGGCGATGAGCCGTGTGAGGATGTTAATCGTGGGCAGGAGGGACTTGCTAATGATGGGCAAGGTAAGAGTGGTGGACAACAGGGGCCTGCTGGACAGGGTCGTGGTTGGATAGCGATGAAGTGGAAGTGTTGTGGTGCATATAGCAGGGTATATAAAAATCGTGTTGGTGATGCGTATGAGGGAAGATGTCCGAAGTGTATGAAATTGGTGAAGGTGAAAATTGGGCCAGGCGGGACGAATGATCGATTCTTTGAGGCCCATTAGTTAGATGAGATGTGATTGGGTATGGGTGTCGGGTTATTAGTTAGATCTATATGAAAATGAAAAACGCCACGGTTATGGCCGTGGCGTTTTGTTTGGTGAACTTAGATGTCTGTACTAATCGAGTTTCTTCAATGTCGCTTGTGTGGTAGATGCATCAATGCATGCGAAGAGTAGAGTGGTTGAGTTGCTGCTTTGAGATGTGACCTTGACGTTCTTGTTGTCGGTTACTTCCCATTTGCCTTGGAGCGTGATTTTAACTGGCATGGTTTGGCTCTTTGAGTAGAGCATTGCAGCATCACGGACGTGCTTGAGTTCCATGAGGCGAGGCTTTTTGATCCAACCAAAATCCGGGTTAGAGACACTGATCTTAACGTAGCCATCGGTTGCATCTTCGTTTTCAGTCATGACGATGCATGGTGTTGAAGCACGTTTGATGAATGTTTTCTTGAGGTCAGCTTTTTGTGGGTTGAAGATTGCGTAGCCGGTTTGGTTGAGTGCATTGTGTTTGACGATGTGTGCGCCGGATGATTGCTGAATGATTTGGATGTTTTGATCGATATCAGCAGTTGCTGCAGCGGCATTGTCTTTGCCCGCTTTCATTGTAATTGTGTATGCATAACTTTGATTTTTCGGTGTGATGCCGTGATCAAAATATGCCGTGACAAAAGCGCCTGAGTTTTTCCTCTTGCCCGTATGGTCGTATGAGTTTTGTTTAGCTCTTGTAACTTTGAGATTATGTGCATTAAGTGCGTAGAAGACGTTGCCGACGGCATCGCTGAGGATGACTTTGCTGTCTGCTTTACCTGTGAATGTAGTGTTTAAACCAGTAACAGCTTTACCGTCGATGATGCTGACGGTCTTCTGTGAAAGAAGAGCTGATTGGAAGAGTGTGGTTTCGACGTGCATGCTGCCGAAGCCTTTGTCGTTGTCTTTCTTGGTGTCACCAACTTCAGAAGCTTTCTTAGGTTTGCCTTCGAGAGTGATGTCGGAGCCAAGTGCGACGACTTGGTTGTCGAAGAAAAACCAACTCTTATTTGCGAAAACATCAATGTTACCTGCGAGGTTACGAAGTCTCATAACAGAGACGCCGTTCATATTATCGAGGTTGACACCGCCTACGTAGGTTTGGTCGGTGAAACGACGTGTGCGCTGGTTTTGTTTGTTGAGGAAGAGAGGGATATTGACGGATGTTGCGCCTGGAAGACGGTTCCAGTTCCAACCATTGTCGCTGTAGCCGCTGTCATTGCGGTTGACTGGTGAGCCATGTGTATAGAGGGTCATGGTGCCGTTGCCTTCGTAACGTCCGAAGATGTTGGTTGAGCCCTTCTTGCCAAGCTTGGCTTCATAATCCCAGATGTATTGACTGATACCTTTGATTGAGACGAGCCAATCATCGCGACGGTGCGAGGTTAGTGCACCGTATTGCATGTACTTATAACCTTGTGGATCAGCTTCTGCGGTTGGTTTTTCAGCTGCGAGTTCGAGCATCAGAATGGTTGTGCCGATTTCGCCGAGTCCTTTACCTGAACCGAAGTTGCTGAAGAGAGTAGAGTGCTCGCGAAGATGATTTTCATCCCAAAGACGTGCGAAGATTGCACGTGCTTCTGGGTCGTTATAGCCTCTGCTTGTGCCGAGGTAAGCGGCGCTGCCAACGAGTTTTTGTGCTGTTTCAAGGCTTGTAGGGAAGCGGCCGCAGATTGGACGTGGCATGTCATACTTTTGGCAGTAAAAGCGAACTGATTTCATGCAGTTTTTGATATTGTCTATGCTTTGATTAGTTGGCGCGTATGAAGAGCCATTAAGGAGGTAGATCATACGTGAGGCAGCTTCGATGGCAGAGGTTGTGTATGCACCGCCATAGATGCTTTTGTGATGATAACCAACGCCATCAGCTTTGAATGTATCAGCCCAGCCAGGAGCAATGGTGTAGCCTTTGTTAAGTAGGGCTTGTAAATATTCGAGGTTGCGTGTTTGGTCTTTGCCTTCTTTCATCGTGAGGATGTAGGGGAGTCGATTGTTGGTGAGTGACTTGAGCATATCGGAATTGATGCCATCGTATGCAAAGATGTTACTTTTTGTACCTTTGGCAGGTGGAGAGAACATGCGTGTTACTGAGTTGAGTGTATCGAGTTCACGTTGAAGGCGGTTAGTGTCGCGGAGCTCATTACGAAGAAGGAAGACAGATTTTGAGTAGCCACCAATGTTGTTGTTGATGGAGCCACCGAAACCTGCAAAGCCTGTAGCTTCAAATGATTTGTAATCAAAGCCTGTATCTACGCCTTTTTTCCAGCCACGAACATTGAGATGATCAAAGAGAAGCAGTGTTTTGTCGAGTGTTTGCTTGTTGTTGTAGTAAGGATTTTTGGCGCCTGGAAGGCCGGGGTATTTGTATGCAATACTGAGTGTTGGAAGAACTTCGTTTAGAAGGTAGCGTGCCTCTGCTTGGTAACTACCTGTACGTGAGACGTCGAGGATTTTGCTGTTATCTGTGAAGTCGAGTTTTTTAATGTCCTTGAGCGTTTTCTCAATCTTGGACATGATGCTTTGGTGCTGAGATTTGAGTGCAGGTGCGCTGCTGAGTGACTGAGGTGTGCCAACGATGAGAGCATGAAGGCGGTCCTGCAGCATTTTTACTTCATCAGAAGCAAATGAAGTGTTTGACATACAAAAAATAAGCGAAAGTCCAGTTAGTATGGCAAATTTAATATGCCTACGAATGATCATTTTGAACTCCATAAAATGCGATTCGAAAGATAGCTTAACACATCAACTATCGAGTACCAAGAACCGCGTATCGGATATTAATAAGTTTTAAAAACACCTATGTTTATAGGTTATTATTTGTTTATAAACGTTGTTTTCGTGACAATGTAATGAGTGATCCAAGGATAAGTAACGACAATGAGGTTGGTTCGGGGATTTGTGGCCAAGGTGTGTCGCTGATTTGAGTTGCCAAACGATCGGTTGTGACTTGAAGCCAAGTGTTGCCACCATCGTAACTCGCCCATGTGACGGGGTCGTGTGCAAGGTTTTCAGGATCATCAGGCCAAAGTGCTTTGTACTCAGCTAGTTCCTCTTGAGAGATAGCATCCCATGTTGAACCAGCTTTGTATGAGTAAGTGAGGTAGAGATTATCGTTGTTATCGATGGTTAGTTGTTGGTAGTAGATGTTGTAGCCGCCTCGTTCGGGGTTGACGAGTTCACGTTCGTCTGTTTCCCATTCCCACTGACCTTCAGCGTTCTTTTTGCCTCTGAGGTATGAGAGCGCGAATCCTCTTGTGCTGCCATCTAATGGTTTTTCAGAATCACGTACGACAAGATGGATGGTATCATCGGAATCCATGACGCCGCTGAGATAAGTGAAGCCACCACCACGATCGCCGCCTTCATAGCCTAAGTTAGCAGGACCAATGTCGCCTAGACTGTTGTATGTTCCATCCCAGTTGCTGTTATCGACCGCATCGGATGTTCGGAAGTGGCCGATTTGATCGTTGTGTGCACCGGTTATGACGTGAGCATATCCATCGGAGTCTATCAATGAGATAGGTGAATTGTGTTGATCGGGAACGTTATCGTAGTAATCGCGTTTATTTGAGTAGGTGACTTCGAGGAATTGCGGTGATGATGCGGAGTCAGTATTCCAATCGTAGGATGCAGCAAATTGAGGAGAACCTGCGTTGTGTGTTGTTCCTGTACTGTCGGTGAAACCTGTATGGTTGCTCATGAATGAGATGACAGTGTGACCGTTATGTGTTGCTGTGATGTTACCTGCTCCTGAATGACCAGCAGGAAGTTTGGGGGCTACTGGGAATGATGATGCGTTTTGGCCTGATGGGTCTATTGCTGTTTTGAGGTTAGAAAGTGTTAAGTAACCATTCGAATTTGTGACTAATCCTTGGTTAGATATTTCAGCTTTGAAATACTGTAAAGAATCAGGAGCTGATTTTGTGCGAACAGAAACGATCGGGGTGTCGCGATCTTGTCCCGGACTGAAGTGCCGTTCGACAGAAGTTACATCCTCAACGTTCATGCGTCCAACTTGCCACGTGACAGGGTTAATTCCTGATGCTGTTGAAAGATCTTGGTCATTAGAGTAGAGGTAGTAGCTTGTGTCGTTGGTACCACGAACAATAACATGAGCATGATTGTTTTGATCAAAGTAGATTTTGGGGCGATTTTTAGTGCCACCATATAGCTCGGCGTTTTTAAATTGACTTTTTACAATGTCGTTGACTGAGTAAATAATCCATTGGTTGTCGGACTGGTTTAATGTTTGAATATAGATGTCATTTAAACTGTCAGTGGAATTTTTGGCGTGGCCGAAGATTGAAGTTTTGGTGGGGTTAGTGCCTGAAGGGGTTTGATAAACAGTTGAGATAACATAGGGGCGATTGTATGCATCAAATGAAAATGCCTCAGGCATATAACGTGGGTTATATGTGAACTTCTCACGTTCCCTGTAGTACGTTTGGCGATATTGTACAGGGTGATTGCCGGGCTTGATTTTCCAGTTTGGTTTAGCACTCTCAACTTGATTCAGGTCGTATGGTGATATTTGAGCTGTTGTTTCAGTTTGCAGTATTGCTCCGCTTGCAGTGCTAGTAATGCAGGGAGAAATTGCTGCGAGTGATAGAACTAGAATGTGTTTGCAATATGGTAGATACATCATCATTCCCTTGTTGGGAGAGGTTATTTCTTACGATTTCGAACGAATGCTAGACAGCTTATGAGTAGGGTTGTACAAGCAGCGGCTGAGGGTTCGGGGATGATATCCATTTGTTTTATGAATTTGTCGGTTGTTACTAATCGCCAGTTAGACCCGCTGTCGTAGCTTGCAAGCATTACAGGGTCATGAGCTAAGTCGATTTCAGCATCTGGATATTTTTCGAGATAAGCTGCGTACTCAGTTGAGTTCATATTTCTAGCCAAATAGCTGTACGAGAGGTATAAGTTACCTTTGTTGTCAATATTTAACTGGTGATAGTAGTTGCTATATGGGAGGTGGGCAGGTTCAATTAGTGTGGTACCTTCATCATCCCAATCCCAGCTTCCTTGAGCATTTTTTTTTGCACTTAGATATGCGAGGCTGTAGCGTTGCTTGCCGTTCTTGTACTCGGTGTCACGAACAACCATATGAATCTTATCATTTTGATCCATCACAGCAGCAATGTATGTAAAGCCGCCGCGTCCGCTGCCTAGATCATGTGAAGAGATATCGCCAAGATCATCGAATTGGCTTATCCATGAGCTATCATCGATAGCTTTGGTTGAGCGAAAGTGACCCATTTTATCATTGTGTGCACCGGTGATGACGTGAGCATAGCCTGTTGAATCAATCAGGACGGCAGGTGCATTGTGTGAATCAGGTTTATTGTCGTTGACTAGATTTGAGTAAGTATTCTCTAAATAGGTGGGACTGGTGATGTGATTGTTATTCCAATCATAGGTTGAAGCGAATTGGCCAGTACCCAAGTTCTGGACGATACCATCTTGATTGACGTATTGGTTGTCTTTATTAAAGAACACAGCAATTGTATTGCCGTTGTAAGTACCTAATACGTTTGCTCCACCTGAATGACCGAGAGCGAATCCGGGATCACCTGGTTGGTTGGAAGGCGTGGCGTTTTCTGCATTGTAGACAGTTACGCGGTTTGAAAGATCAAGATTACCTTTGGAGTCGGTTTTCAAGCCTTGGCTATCTATAATGGGTTTTAAGATATCGATATGCTTGTTTTTTTTGGGTGCTAGTGCAATGATTGGGAGGTTGTGGTCTTGTCCGGGGCTGAAATTTCTCTCTATGCCAGCTGATTTTATGCCTTTGATTTTTGCGACCTGCCAGTGAACTTGGTTGAGTCCTGATTTGTCTGTGAGGTTTGTGTCATCGGAGTATAGATAATAGGAGGTATTGCCTTCGCCGCGTATAACGATGTGAGCGTTGTTTTCATAGTCGAAAAATAATTGGGGTCTATTTTTTGTCCCGCCATAGAGTGCGGCATCAGGAAAGATCTGTTTTACAATTTCATTGACGGAGTATTTAACCCATTGGCTGTTATCAGCGTTCAGGGTTTGAATGTAAACATCCTCGAGGTTATTGCTGGTAGGTTTGGCGTGACCATGCCATGCTGTTGATGTTGGGTTATTGGGATTATTTGGCTGTTGGTAAACCGTATTGATAATAAATGGGCGGTTGTGCTTATCAAAGGTTACGGCTTCAGGCATATATCGCGGATTGTAACCATATTGCTCGCGTTCACGGTTATAGGTTGGTTTGTAGCGAATGTAGTTGGAGCCAGCCTGGATATGATAATCTTTGACAGTTTCTGTTTGGCCAAGATCATAGGGTGACACAGATGCTTGGGAATATGCATCTATAGAAACAGCGTTAACTGTATGAAACAGCAGGCAAGCAGAAAAAATAGCGAAGGTACAATTAAACATCGTTCTCAACAAAACAGTCATCCCTTTAAGGTGTTTTTGAGGACTTAAATAATGTTTAATTGTCTATGAATAGTGATTTCAGTGAGTACATCTATTGTAACGATTTATATGGTTTAGGTAAATAGAATCAAGCCGATTGTGTTGTGCTTTTTATTAATTGAAATTAACTTAAAATTAAAATACCTTATCGGCTGCTCTATGTGTTTAAGTTCGTTAGAAAATTCAATTAATGTTATGATATCAGTTGTTTGCAGTTAGTACGATGTGATGTTTTTTAGGAGTTAGTCATGATACATGGTGGTTTAGTATCAATTACTTTTAGACAATTAGACGCTCGTCAAGTTGTGGCATTGGTTAAGCAGGCTGAACTAACATGTATTGAATGGGGTGGTGATGTGCATGTACCTCATGGTGAAGTGATAGTAGCCAAAGAAGTACGTGATATGATGAATGGAGAGGGATTGGTTACAGCTGCGTATGGTTCCTATTACAAAGTAGGCGAAAGTGAGCTAGACGGCTTAGCATTCAAGCAAGTTGTTGATAGTTCAGTTGCTCTTGATGCGCCTGTTATACGAGTATGGGCGGGTAGTCAGGGAACATCGGTAGCTGATGAACAACAATGGGGCAGAGTTATTGATGATGGGGCACGTATTGCAGAGATGGCGAAGGAGGCAGATAAAGAGATTTCGTTTGAATTTCATGGCAATACATTGACTGATCATGGTGAAGCGGCTGTTAAATTGATTAATTCCATTGGAGCTGAGAATGTTAGTTTATATTGGCAGCCATTGGATCATTCAATGCCGGGCGATCCGTTACACGATTTGGAATATATTCAAGAATATGTGCATCACGTGCATGTTTTTAGCTGGACACGTGAAATTCAAGATGAGCCCGTAACGAGGCATCCACTTATTGAACGTGAAGATCGTTGGTTGAAGTATTTCGAGCGTATTGCTTCAATTGATGGAGATCGATGTGCAATGATTGAGTTTGTTAAAGACAATAACCCGGAGCAATTTTTGGATGATGCTAAGGTTCTGAGAAATTGGATAAATAAATAATAAAAGCCCTGAGAGATCAGGGCTTTTACGATGGTTATTTCATTTGAGGAGCTGGCGTGTAAGCTAGTATATCGTGTTTCGATAGTTTCAAAGTATCGCCCCAATAAACTTGCTCTTCTAACATAGCTGATGTTAGTTTCGATATGATGTTTTTATAAGCAGTGTTCTCAGCTATGTTCCTTACCTCATCTGGATCATTTACTAAATCAAATAGCTGAATGTATTTTGATTGAGGGTAAATGATCAACTTGAATCTATTGTTACGAATTGAGCGTTGAACGTCTTTATATGCGTTGAAAACATATGAACGTTGTATCATCTGGTTTGAAACGATGTTTTGCGTGAGGTCAATGCCTTGGATATTTTCAGGTAATTGAGTGTTTGTTAAAGAGCAAATCGTTGGGAATAAATCGAGTAAATATGTAAATGCTTCACGTTTTTGATTAACTGGGATATTTGGACCAGCGAAAATTAATGGACAGCTCATACTTTGTTCGTAAAGGTTTTGTTTGCCCATGAGTCCGTGAGATCCGATTGATAAACCGTGGTCTGCAGAGTAGATGATGATTGTGTTGTCCAATTCGCCTTGCTCTTTGAGTGTATTCAGGATACGACCTATCTGCGAATCTAAATGCTCAATCATTGCATAGTAATCTGCAATATGTGATTTAACTTCAGATGGAATGCGTGGCGTTGTTGCGAGTTGTTCGTCACGGATTGTCATTTCACCTGTATCGAATGGATGCTCGGTCATGAAATTACTTGGTAGTTTGATTTGAGTATCAATGTATTTACTACGATATGAGGTAGGAGATTGCCGAGGATCATGTGGTGCAGTGAATGAAACGTAGGCAAAATATGGTTTATCTTTATCCCGAGTTTTAAGGAAATCAATCGCGGCATCGGCAAAGATTTCAGAAGAGTGCCTTTTGTCGGTGTAACGAGTGAACTGGTTTTCAGGATTTGATGGATCGTAATGATTGAGTTTGACGTTGTATTGATCGCTCATGCCACCAAGGAAAACCGCTTCGCCAGTAGAAAAACTACGAATAAATGAGTTTTCCTTATTGTGCCATTTACCTGTACCAAAAGTGGTATAACCATTCTTTTGGAGTAGTTCACCTAATACAGGAGCGCCTTCTAGTGTTCGTTGGTTTGGAAGAGTGAAATATGAGCGTCCGGTATTGAGCATCGCACGTGAAGGCATACTTACAGCGCCTGCATTTGCTCCCAAGCAGTAATTTTGAGTATAAGTTGTACCTCGAGATACAAGACTATCGATGTTAGGTGTACGCGTTTGTGTATGACCTAATGCAGCGATAGAATCAGGGCGTTGATCATCAGCAAAAAGAAAGAGAATGTTAGGTTTTGCGATCGTGCTTTCGGATTGCTCTGTAATCACTGGCTGAGTTTGCATGCAGCCAAGTGTGTTTGCGATCAGAGCTGATGAAAGAGTGATCCCAAGTTTTGTATGTGTATTCATTTTCATTGCTTTACAAAATATTCGTAATGATATTATTCCGTACCGTTGAAGCTATTTGTACAAGACTCTCGCCAATCTTGTAATGATTGATTGAGTGATTTCACTATTTGTGGGTATTGGGAAGCGATATCAGTTGTTTCAGCAGGATCCGCGACTAAATCGTAAAGCTCAATATTATCTAAGTTTTTCTTACCTGCAATAATTTTGTAACGATCATCCATGATCGCAACATGGGTTTTAGATTCAAAAGGTAGAAGGTTATTGCGAAGCATCTTATCGCTACTAATAACAGGGAGAAGGCTGATCCCATCGTATTGTTTGGCCGCTGGTAAATCGTAGCCTAAAGCATCGAGAATTGTTGGGAAATAATCGAGTGTAGATGTTGCTGCACCGATTACTTTAGAAGAATGAGTGAACTGAGGCCAAATAAATAAACCGGGAACTCGTACGCCGCCTTCGTATAAAGACCTTTTTCGCCCCCTAAAAGAGCCTGAAGATCCTGGCACTTCGCCAAAGTCGCCTTCTGGACCATTATCAGATGTGAACCAGATCATTGTGTTATCATCGATATTCAAATCAGCTAATTTGTTTCTTAGACGACCAATTTGCTCGTCCATCGCAGTAATTGAGCCGAAGAAGTTTTGTTCAAGGCTTGATAGGTCTTTGTATAAAGCGCGATACTCAGGGCCTGCAACGACAGGTAAATGAGGAGTATGGAACCAGATAACCGTAAAGAATGGCTGTTTGTTTTTCGTTTGGTTTTCAATAAAAGGTATGACCCGATCCATGATGACACGTGAATCATCGCCCTCTAAATTAGTAGTTACGATTTTACCTTTTTCATTCCAATAGTATGTGCCAAACCTTTTTGCATTACTTTTGTCATCGATTGAATCCCACCCATACTTATTTTTCTTACCACTTGGCTTGAGCATTGGGTCCCAAGTTGGCACTTTTGATTCAGTTGTGAAGCAACGATCGAAGCCATTAAGCCATGGAGGTGAAAATTCCTCAGCATGTTTGGCGCCGCCGCGATTGCCATCTTTAGCCTCGGTAGTCAGTGTACCAAGATGCCATTTGCCAAAGTGGCCAGTAGCATAGCCATGCTCTTTGAGTATTTCAGGGAGAGTGAGTTCACGGCTAAGAAGATGGCCTGTGTTTGCGTGAAATACGCCATATCTAAATGGATGACGTCCTGTTAAACAACCGCCACGTGTTGGTGAGCTTACTGGTGAATTTGCATAAAAGCGTGTAAAGCGAATACCTTCTTGTGCCCATTGGTCAAGATTAGGCGTTTGGACATGTGGATTGCCGTTATAAGCAGTGTCGCCATAACCAAGGTCGTCGGCCATGATGAGTATGATATTCGGTGCTTCCGAGTCACTTGATGGCTGCGCGAATGCTTGAGTACTGGCAACAGCACACATGCCTGTAATGCCAGCTAAACATAAGTTTTTGAGCGATGTTGTTTGCTTGATTGTTTTGTAATACATAAGTCAGCCGTATTAATTGTTGCAGTAGATTAGTTCAAGACGCATCAGGCGAATTGTGTTGAGACTATCCGTTAAGAATTCGTCTGTAATCGTGTGACGCTGAGCAGTGCCGAGCTTGGTCGCAGAGACTAATATTTCATGTGTACCAACAGAATCGATTTTGATTTTGCCCACTTCGCTGATAGAAGTTGGGTATGAGTGCAAGGTTATATCACGTAGCTCTTTGTGCTGAAGTAGTTCAGAGTTTAATGTTTGCTCGGCACAAGTAATTTTAACGTTGTGGCCTTGTGGGAAATCCTGACGCCAATGCCGGTTGGTTTTGAACTGAACAATAAAACTGCCAGGTTTATTGACTTTGAACTTCCATACCAAGGAGCCAGATTCAGGATTTAGTGAAGCTGCTTCCCCTGAAGGCTCTGTGAATGTTTGAGTGTATTGATTGTCTTTAATGCAAGACGATTTGTATGTAGGTAAGAAAATGTTACCAGATAGATCCTGCTCAATTGACTCTGCAATATCAAGTTCGTTTTCAAATGATACTTTGATTACAGAGGCAGGGACATCTGATATATACTCTGGTAATTGAATTACAAGACGATGTTGGTCATCGATGGAATTGTGGGAATCGTCAAATGCTAATACATGCGAAGAGTCATGTAACAAAGAAACAGAGGTAACTTTGTTACGTATGCCGTTCATATCTATATGAGAAATATTCTGCTTATGCACATGTAAATATAGTGTATTTGCTTTTTGTGTAGTGTAGCCCCACTCATGAGCATCTATAAATGGTGATGGCTTGCAGTTGTATATAGCTTCGCCATTACGCCAGAGCCATTCGCCTACAATTTTTAGACGTAAAATTGAGTCTGCTGGAATCGAGCCTTGTGCATCTGGACCGATGTTTAGCATGTAATTGCAGCCTTTTGATACAGACTCAATCAAGGCCAAAATTAATTCATCAGAAGATTTCCATTCGTTGTCCCATGATTTGTAACCCCATGTGCGATTCATGGTGCCAACCATTTCCCAGTCTCCTGGCATGATTCGGGCTGGCATCTGGTTGTCGCCAAGAGTTCCATAGTCGCCAAAACCACAGCCAACACGAGAGTTGACAATGCAATCGGGATTTATTGATTTTACATGATCATAGAAAATTTGGGCATGCTCTGGTGTAATATCAAATGGTGTGTCATACCAAATCAAATCAACAGGATGATATTTCCTGAGAATTTCTTCAACTTGGGGTAGGGCTTTAGTTTTCATGTAATGAGCGAAATCGACCTCACCACGTTCAGGTGTCAGATCGTATTGGTTCTCCCATTCCATCATACCCGCGTGAGGATCGTGCCAATCTTGTCGATGTGAGTAATATAAGCATAGTTTTAGTCCATACTTTTTACACGCTTGCGATAGCTCTGCAATAGGGTCATGCTTATACGAAGTCGCATCGACAATGTTGTATTCCGAAACATCGGATTTATACATTGCAAAACCATCATGATGTTTTGCAGTAAAACAGATGTATTTCATTCCTGCGTCACGTGCAGTTTTGACCCATTCATCAGCATCAAATTTCTCAGGATTAAATTTACTAGCTAATTTTGTGTATTCGCTATTTGGAATTTTAGCAAAGCGCATGATCTGTTCTGCGATACCTAGAATACGCTCATCCTTCCAGGTTCCTGCTGGAATGGAGTATAGTCCCCAGTGTATGAAAAGACCGAAACGAGCATCTCGCCACCAATCTAATTTACTGTTAGATGTAGCGGAACTTTGATTATCCATAAAAACTTGAATGTGACTCATTGAACTAATTTTACCAAAATGTGTTAGTTTTAAATGCCCAAAAATTAAAGGGCAAGATGTGATTCTTGCCCTTTAAATCTCACTAAAACTCACTAAATATAGACAATTAGTGGTTTTACATTTATTTACGACGGCGTGTCAGTAGTAATGAGCCGATCCCGAGCAATACGAATGAAGCGGGTTCAGGAATTGCCTCAAATGTAATGCTTTCCATTCTGTATGCGCCAATTGATTCGAAACGTACTTTTTGGCCAGCTTCGAATACAATATCAGCAACAGGATCTTGGCCATCTTTGGCGTCGCCCTTTAACCAATCGTCACCTTCACCAACAGCACGATGATCACTTGTGATTGTATATACAATTGTTGCATCGTCACCAACGGAAATCTTTACTCCATCACCTTTGCCTACGCTACTACTAAAAGTAATGGCTGTAATTTCACCAGCAATATTGGATGTAAATTCCCAATATTCACCTTCCTCAAATTGCTTATTATCACCAGTGCCAATACCGACCCACGAACCGCTACTGTTTGTATTAATAAAATTACCGCCAGTGTTGGTTTCACTGCCGTTAACAGTAACAGTTGTAATTTCAAATTCGCCAATATCAGTTGTTAGTAAATTTGATTCATCAGTACCTGCTTCAAGGTCCTTCCATGCTACACCACCAAGGATGTCGGCCTGGGAAACACCAGCCATCGTTATTGATAGTAGCGATGTAAACGCGAGTTTTCTCCATGTCTCACTTTTCATATATACCTCCTTTGAGTTAAGAGTGTTGTTAAGGTGTTAAAAATATATTTGTCAATAGTTTTGATGATTGAAGTGAATTAACTCAAAACAACACTGAGCGACACTTGTAAGTTATAAAATGGCCTTGGAGTTATTTAAAATCTAACTGTGACGTTAATCACAGTTAGATAAATTTTATAGATTGTTATGGTTTTTGCGGTGTATTTTGACGGGTGATGTTTTCAACGTGACCGTCAAAGAACAGGTAGTTGCGTGTGTCGTTGTGTACCGCATCAGCTGCATAGAAAAGGCTAGGATTGACTGGGCCGCCAAACCCCGCATCTTCATATACAAACATATCAATATCGCGGATTGCCCAGTAGTTAGTTGGGTTAGGAATTGCTTCGATCGAGACAGGTGGTTTGCTTACAACACCAGTACCTGAATTGATTTTGCCAAATGGCTGAACAATTTTACTATAAGCACTATTCTTCATACGTACTGGATCTGGATTCCAAGAATCGCCATCTTCTAGATAAAGAATATTTGGGAGTTCGATAGATCTTGTTTTTGCTTTATCCGAATCTGTACTGCCGGAATAGTCCGTCGCATTGTCAAAGGCAGGGCACAGCAGCATTGGGTTGTCTTCATTATTAGCAGAAATTCCACCAGCAACATATGGCGCCAAGATTGTTGCCATGCGATATGGTTGGGCTTCGCTGTACTGCGGCGTTTGCTCGGCCTGAATGACAGGGCCTGGCAATGATTGCTTGTAATCATTGCCGTAGGTATAAATTGTTGTACCAAGTTGCCTGTAATTACTTGCACATGAAATTCTGAGAGCCGTTTCACGTGCAGCACCAAGTGCGGGTAAAAGAATACCAATTAGCAAAGCGATGATTGATATGACGACGAGTAGTTCGATTAAGGTGAATGCATGTTTCGTTTTCATGTTGCCTTCTCACTAATGAAAATTGAGCATTAGTATGCCAGAGATAAAACTCTGCGAGTTAGGGGTTTATGGTGCAAATTTAGCAGAATAGAAATTTGTATAAAACGCAATGAGAAAGAAGTCGAATGAGGTTTCTATTCAATGGCATTTAGCTAAAGTTTGTTGTTTCTTGTTCCTTAATAAGTCAGATTAAATCTGCTCGGGTTTTACAAGAATTGGTTCAATTACTACGTGTACCCCACGGTCCTGCTCTGGATGCCTGATCTGCCAGAGAAGTTGTTCTACACCTCTTTCACCACGTGAAATTGGTCCGATGTCAATAGTTGCTGGTCTAGGATAAAGTCCTGCTAGGTAAGGGGCTTCATTGTCGACAGAGATAATTTCTACGTCGATACCAGGCTTGATGTTGTGTTTACGTAACAGGCGATAAACGATAGCAGTCATCAGGTCAGACGGGACAAATATGCCAGTTGGCCTTGGTGATGATTTTGCGTATTGCTCAACAAGAATTTCCAAGCGAGATTCGATCGCAGACAAATCTTCAATGCCAGCTCCCGATGTCAATTGGTTGCCAATGTCATCAATGAATTCGACAACTTCAGCTCCGCCAGACTTGGCTGCGTACACAAACATTTCGCCGCGATATTGGTATGAAGGATTCTTCCCATCCGCACAGATGTAAGCAAGATTCTTCAGATTGCGACTACTTAAATAGTTTGCAGCAATACGGCCAATCATCTCGTTACCAGAAAGGACAACGCCGCCAGATGTAGATGAGTGAGATGTCAGCCAAACAGCTGGAATATCTTTTACTGCATCAACAACCCAGCCACAATCGCCTTCGCCGACGAGTAACACACCCTTGTATTGGTGTGCTTCGAGATACATTGCTAAGCGACTTGGCGTGGATGCATAGAGCAGTGAGCTGCATACACCTTCTGATTCACATACTCGCTCAACACCGTAATAAAGCTTTTGCAGGAAGGAGGAATGCTGCTTGCATGCCTCGCCTGTGACGATGACTGCAATTTCCATAATGTTGGTTCGATATTGTTTTAGTTGCGATCGCCGACGGTCTGCGCGAGGCTTGTAACCCATGTCGTCAATGATCTTTCTGATCTGGGCTGCAGTCTCTTCACTAACGCCTGGTTGGTCGTTAATGACTCGCGACACGGTCACGTGTGAAACACCTGCGATTTTTGCAATTTCCATCATGGACATACGCTTGATCCTGTTGAATTGCTTATATATTAAAATTTAATTAGGTACATTCAAGAGTAAAACCATTAAATTTGCAAATATTTTTAATTTAAATTTACGTAAAAAGTAGGCTTGACAGTGGTTAATTTACGTTGTTATACTGATTTCACTCTTGATTTTCAGTGATGAGCTCGACGTAAGCTCAGAACTTAAAAATGAGTATATTGAAATTAACGTAAATTAACAAATGTTTGCCGTTATCCAATATTAAAACAAAAAACCTTTATTAGTCTTTATTTAATAATCGAGTTTTCAGATGTTGAATCACAAGCTTTATTGGGGGGATCTTCATAGCCACTGTGCCATTAGTTATGGTCATGGTACAGTTGAGCAAGCGATTGCTCGTGCGGCTCAGCAGTTAGATTTTTGTTCCGTAACTGGCCATGCATTTTGGCCTGATATGCCTACAGACAGAGAGCAATACGGCGATATCATCGATTATCACAATGTTGGTTTTTCTACACTCGCAGGCAACTGGGATAAGCTGATACAGCTGCAAAAAGAAGGCTCGAAAGACAATAAATTCCTCGCATTGCCTAGTTATGAGTGGCATTCAATGAAATATGGGGATCATAACCTGTATGTCCCCGGCCCAGATATGGATTTATGCGATCAACCAGATCTACCTATGCTTCGTGAAATGATGGCAAAGGCTGGCGGTTTCGCGATTCCTCACCATATCGGTTACGCAGCAGGCTACCGTGGCATCAATTGGAAGCACTTTAAAGAAGATGTGTCTCCATTCGTCGAAATTTTCTCATTGCATGGCTGTTCTTGCGATGAATACTCACCATATCCGATGCTTCACGACATGGGGCCACGTGACTGGGGCTCAACAGCTGAAGCTGGCTGGAGTATGGGTCATAAATTCGGCATCGTAGGCGGTACTGACCATCACGCAGCATACCCAGGCAGTCACGGCGATGGCCGAATGGGTGTCTTCGCTGAATCACTCACACGTGAGTCGTTGTTCAAAGCGTTCAAAGAGCGTCGAGTTTACGCTGCAACAGGCGATAAGATTGACGCTCGCATGTACATTGACGACGCATTCGTCGGTGATGTCATCAAAAATGGTGGCAAACGTAAAGTAAAGATTAAAGTGCAGAGTATGGATGCACTGGATCAAGTTTACGTAATTAAGAATGGTCGCATCATTAAACGTATCATCCCAACAACACATAGTCGTTGTAGCAGCGGTAAATATCGCCTGCGTGTTTATTGGGGCTGGGGAAAAAATTCTGAACGCCACGATTGGAATGCAAACCTTCAACTTACGAACGGTTGCATTGAGCAGGTCGAGCCTTGCTTCTCCGGTCAAGCTGTTGTTGCTCCAAACACCAATGGCGTGAACAATCATAAAGAAGCACTTCTGCCTCACGAAATCGTCAGCACTGACGACAAGTTATGCACATGGAAATCCATCACATCCGGCAACATCACCATGCGGCACCCAACTGTTCAATCAGTTTCTATGCTCATCGATTCGAACATCGATGGCAACGTCACGCTAGATGTCAACGGCCACAAGATTGAACACAAACTTGAAGATCTTCTTCATAAGGGCCGCAGCCACTACATGCGTGGTTGGCTCAGCGAAGCTGTTCGTTTTGGTCCACTTGTACCAATCGAAGATTGTGTTGCGGAGATGGAATTCGAAGACGAACCTGAGAACGATACAGATGTTTATCGTCTGCAAGTATCTCAGTTCAACGGCCAGCAAGCATGGCTCTCACCAATTTGGGTTGAACGTTAAATTAGTTCAGTGTATCGGGTATCCAAGACAATATTTAAACATTGATAGTAGTTTGAGATAATGAGTAAGAAACGTCCAAACGTTATTTTCATTCTGACAGACGACCATGCCTCGCACGCAATGAGCTGTTATGGCAGCGTACTGAATGAAACACCGCAACTCGATCGTATCGCCAACAACGGTGTACGCTTCGATAATTGCTTCTGCACAAACTCTCTTTCAGGTCCTAGTCGTGCAAGCATTCTCACCGGACAGCACACGCACATCAACGGCGTCACAACACTTGATACCGGTCTCGACAACAGACGCATGACTTACATCAAGCTTTTAAGAGATGCAGGTTACCAAACCGGTATCGTTGGTAAGTGGCATCTTGGTCATGGTAAAGAATACGAACCAACTGGCTTCGATTACTGGGAAGTACTACCAGGGCAGGGCGATTACATTAATCCGAAGTTCTATAAGATGGGTGAAGAGGTTCAGTATGATGGTTATGTAACTAATATCATCACCGACCTGTCTTTGGATTACATGAAGAATCGCGACAAAGATCAACCATTCTGTCTGCTTTGTCATCACAAAGCACCACACCGTTGGTGGATTCCTGATGAGAAGTACAAAGATCTTTACGAAGATATTGAACTGCCAGTTCCTGAAACGTTTGATGATGACTATACAAATCGTGCACGTGCTGCATCAGTCGCTGAAATGCGCATTGATCGTGATCTAAAAGAGCGTGACATCAAAATGCCTGTACCTGAAGGGCTTTCACGTGAAGAACGCAAACATTGGCTCTATCAGCGTTACATTCGTGATTACCTCAAGTGTGTGAAGTCAGTTGATGATAGCGTTGGCCAAATTCTCGATTATCTCGAAGAAGAAGGTATTGCTGACGACACCATCGTAGTCTACAGCTCTGACCAAGGTTTCTTCCTCGGCGATCACGGTTGGTACGACAAGCGATTCATGTACGAAGAATCACTCCGTATGCCTTTCATCATGCAGTACCCCAATGGCTTTGACAAAGAGCAAGCCAATGATGACATCATTACCAACGTTGACTTTGCACCGACACTACTCGAACTCTGCGGCGTAGAAGTTCCCGAAGAAATGCAAGGCACAAGTTTTGTCCCAATCCTCGAAGGTACGACCCCAGATGATTGGCAGCAATCCATGTACTACCGTTACTGGATGCACCTTAATCAGCACAACGTCTACTCACACTACGGCGTTCGCACCAAAGATTACAAGCTGATCTTTTATTATGCTGATCACTGCGATCAGCCCGGTGCACTCAAAGACCTACGCACACCAGAATGGGAACTTTTCGACCTCAAGAAGGACCCATGTGAAATGAATAACGTTTACCATGACTCAGCTTATGCAGACGTTATCAAAGAACTCAAAGCAGAACTTCGTCATCTACAAGACAAGTTCCAAGACACGCCTAGCGAGCGTGAAGCATTGCCAACAGCCGTGCCGTACTAAGCATATTCGTATGTGATGGTTTAGCGACCACCACATACTTTCCGCTATTTATTAGCGTCTTTTCGTTTTGTGTTTAAATAATAAAGTGACAAGTAGCATGATCAGGATGAAAACCACAGCAAAGATCTCATACACTTTAATCGCTTTAGTATTAATAGTTTTACTACAGATAGAAACGATACACGCGAAATCTAAAAATGATCTCGGTAAATTTGCATCTTTCGAAAATGCCTCTGCTCTAACGACTTGGCAAGACAATAGTGGCACCCTTTCTATTTCACCACGTCATTTCAAGCATGGCAAAAACAGCCTCAAATGGCAGTGGTCTGCGAACTCAATTCTAAAACATTCATCCAAAGATTTGATCGCAGCCACAACCTTACGTGGTGGTAAAACCGAACGTTTTGAACAGCATTTTATCGATAGGCAAGCACTCGTAGGCGGCATTCTTTCATGGGTATATAACGAAAACCCAATCGACGATCAGCTTACCTTTGTGTTTGGTACTTCAGAATCACTTGCTGTAAACAATCCACGCTATCGATACACATTCAACCTGAATTTTAAAGGGTGGCGTGCGATGTGGGTGCAACTCGATGCCGATGCCGCAGTCGAAAATTATGTAGGTAATCAACTTGTCGATTCAATGTGGGTATATCCACCAAAGAACAATGTAGCCGGATCAGTTTTCTTCGACATGATCGAATTTACATCGCATGTAACCAGCAAGAGAAATGCTGACGATCAGCTACCTTTCCTTAATAAGGAATATGAAGTTTGGGGTGAAAACGAAATCTCAAACCAATGGGGCCCACCTCTTCATTGGCGTGCATTACAACCATCACGTTTGATAGCAGATAAAATTACCGATTCGCAAATCGAAACATTCGATAGAATTCTTCAACGTTATGACAATTGGATTCTCAGCAACCAAAATGTAGACATTGATAATCAAGCATATCAGATACGACTTGCTAATCTTCAAAAAGCAATCAGCAAAGCAAAAAAAAGCTACGGCAAACTAAACATTAAGCGTCTTTCCGATGGCACAATTGTTGGTAATGCGTTTTTCAGTGAACGTGATAAATACGATCCGCGTTTTGGCAGTTTACTTAAGAACGGCCTTCCGCTCATGTTAGCCTTTGATTACAAAATCAACGGCAACACTGAAAGTAAACAAAAGCTCTTTGATTTCCTTGATTATATTCACGATCAGGGTTGGGCGGACGGCAGCGCGATCGGCACAATTAATCACCAAACGAATAGCGTTTCTTCATATATCCATGCTGTAATGGTCATGCGTAAAGAATTGAAAGAAACTGGCCGCCTTGCTCGTGAAATCGCAAAGATTCGCTGGTATTGTTTGTTTGGCAAAATCTATGATCCAAATCCACGTCAAGACGTAACCGCTGATACCGTGCGAACAAATCTACTCTATCATTTGCTTGTCATTCTCATGATGGATGATACGCCAGAAAAAGTAACAGCCATTCAAAACTATCTTGCATGGTTAGATTACGCACTCGGTGTCATGCCCGGCTTCAAAGATACAATCAAGCCCGACTATCTCGGCTATCACCATCGCGGCGCATACCTCAACGCTTACTCATCTGAAGCGTATCATGTGGCTTCTGTTGTCGCATATCTACTGCATGGCACACAGTTCTCCATGCCCGAAAATGCAACACACAACCTCAAGCAATCGCTTCTCACACTTAGAAGCATTTCCCAAGTTTACGATACACCGCAAAGTGTTGCAGGTCGCTTTCCTCATAATATCAGACCACTTGCAAAGCTTCTTCCTGCATACGGCTATCTTTCATTCGATCAAGATTCAGAAAGTGCCAATCAGTACGATCCACAGATGATCGCCGCTTTCAAACGCCTTTGGCTAGCTGATCCAGAATTACTTCAAAGCGAACTGTTCCCCAAAGCTTTCAGTCGCATCAGCTACTACGACACACTCGGCGCAATTCAGCTAATGAACAAACTAGCTGCAGTTGAAGCATCTGCAGAAGCTGATCCAGAATTGACAACCTACAAGCCATATGCAGCTTTATTTGTACATCGCAAGGGCAATTGGCTTGCAAATGTTCATGGCTGGAGTCAGTATATTTGGGACTTTGAATCAAGTGCATCCGAAAACCTCTACGGTCGCTACTGGAGTTACGGTATGTTGCAAATCCTCGCAACAGGTAATCCAGTTAACACAATCGATAGTGGCATTAACGTCGAGAATGGTTGGGATTGGAATAGACTTCCTGGCTCAACGACAAAACATTTAGACTTAGATGAACTAATTGTCGATCGTAAACCATCAGCTAACTACAAAGAAGGTCGGCATCGCAATTTTTCCGATGAAACCTTTGTCGGCGGCGTCACATCACAAAACAAAGCAGGCATCTTTGCGATGAAGTTGCATGACACTGCATATGATCCAACCTTCAAAGCACGCAAGTCATACTTCTTCTTTGATGACCGAATCATCTGTCTAGGCACTGGTATTCAAAACCAGGATTCGCAGCACAACACTGAAACAACTTTGTTCCAATTCAGCCTTAATAACCTCTCTAACCCGCTTGAAATGAGTGATAGTAATGACTTGCATGATAGTCATTTCACCCACTCCATAACTACTTCACCAACTTACGGTTTCTGGCTTAAAGATCCAGCTGGTCACGGTTATATTATCAACAGCGAATCAAATGTTCAGGTTCGAATTGCAACTCAAATCTCTCGTAACCACGCAAACAAAAAGCGTACCGAAGGTGAGTATGCAACAGCATGGATCGATCATGGCAAAGCGCCTCAAAATGCTAGCTACAACTACACCGTGATCATCAATGCAAACAAAAAGCGCTTGCAGGATTACGCAAAGAATCCACTGCACAAAGTTCTTCAGCAAGATAACCAGGCACATATTGTGTTTGATCAAAACAGCAATACTTACGGCTACGTTCTCTTTGAAGGATCAACTGCACTAAATCAAGGTCCTGTCGTCAAGACAAGCCGACCAACGATTGTTTATGCAAGTGAACAGTCAAGTGGAAGCATGACTTTGAGTGTAACCGATCCCGATATGAGGCGGCCGAAGCTTAACAATATGTCCAAGATGCCAATTACCGCACTGATTGCAGAAAGCCAACCAGCTCAAACAACAGTGACTTTACGTGGTCATTGGGCAATACCACAAAACAATTACAAAGCTCAGGTAACGCATAACGCAAACAATACAACCAGTATCGAACTGACTTGTGTTGATGCACAAACCTATGAACTCAAACTTGAACAACTGACAAAGTGATTCGTCGCAAACTGCAATCACCTAACGATCAAATACAGTGGATGAATAATGAGTGAACAAGATTTTAGTAAGCTGATTGAATATGCCGTCGTCGGCGGATATTTGCTAATTCTCATTGGGGTCGGCCTCGTCTTTAGACGACTGAATCGCAATGTGAATGACTATTTCCGTAACGGTTGCCGCGGTAAGTGGTGGCTCGTCGGTATGAGTGCTTTCATGACAACCTTCAGCGCATGGACATTCGTCGGTGCTGCTGGCATGGCCTACATGAGTGGATGGAGCGTCATCATCATGTTTGGCGCTAATATCGCTGCTTTCCTCATTAACGCAGCGTTTCTTGCACCATGGTTCAGGCAGTTACGGGCAACAACAGCACCTGAAATTATCAAGAAGCGTTTCGGTACTGGAACGCAGCAGTTTTACAGTTGGATTACTGTTGTTTTCCAACTCATTATGTCATCGGTTCACTTGTTAAGTTTGTCAGTGATCATTTCCGCGATATTCGGCTTCCCAACGCACTATGTCATCGGCATCATCGGTGCGGTTGTTCTCTTCTACTCACTCTTCGGTGGTAGTTGGGGCATTATGGCAAACGACTTCATTCAAAGCCTGATTCTCCTGCCAATGACTGTGCTCGTTGCAGTGCTTTGTCTCTACAAGATTGGTGGCGTCGGTGAGATGTTCAACATGATTCAGGAGCAAGGCCTCACCGCTGACTATCAGTTCATCAATGAACCACTCGAAAAATTCGCTTTCTATTACACATGGGCATGGTCCATCGCGATCTTCATCAAGAACATGATGGTCTTCAACTCCATGACCCAAGCACCACGTTACTTCTCCGTTAAGGACGGTAAAGAAGCACGCAAAGCAGCATTGCTCGCTTCAGCTCTCTATATCGGCGGTTGCGTTTTCTGGTTCATTCCCCCAATCACAGCAAGACTTCTGTTTAACGATCAAGTACTCGCATTTGATGGCATTCTTCCAAAATATGAAGAAGCTTCATATGCAATCGCAAGTCTCAATCTCCTGCCACTGGGAATGACAGGTCTCATGGCAGTTGCAATGTTTGCTGCGACGACCAGTTCAATGGACTCCGGTCTTAACCGTAATGCCGCGGTTTTCACCAAAGATATTTACCCAACTTTCTGTAGTTGGTTTGGATTCAATCCTGTAGAAGATAAGTTATTGCTCCGAGTCGGGCAGGGCTTCACACTTGCCATGGGTTTGTCAATTATCAGCATTGCCTATTACTTCTTCTTTGCGGGTGGGCGAGGTGTATTCCAACTCATGCTCGACATCGGTGCAATGCTTGGTGTGCCAATGACAACACCACTTCTGATGGGTCTTTTCTTGAAGCGTTCACCTAGTTGGGCGGCGATCGTCTCCGTTTGTGCAGCGGGCGTGACATCCTTCCTCGGCTTTATCGCTGGTCCAAAGGAAACAGATACACTTTATACAATCATCAACAGCTTACCTGCATGGCTTGACTGGCTACACTTGCAGGAAAAATGGTTGCTCGAGTACAAGATCTTCGTCAATATCGGTGTAGGTGTTGTGGCATACCTATCCACCATGCCGTTCTGGTTTACTGCTTCTGATGCTTACAGAAAACAAGCTGATGATTTCTTCAAAACTATGCGTACACCAATCGACTTTGATAAGGAAGTTGGCGATGCGAATGATGGTCAGCAGGGTAAGATCGTTGGTTCAATTTGCATGTTCATTGGCGGTTGCATCTCAGCATTGATTCTTATCCCGGGTAATACATGGGGTATTGATGGGCGACTTGGTATTCTCTTCGTCGGTGGTGTTGTCGCAGCAGTTGGCACACTCCTCTACTTCAGTGGTAGAAAACATGATGCTAAACAGCTGATCAAAAAAGCAGCTGAGGCAGAACAAGCTGAAGAGGTTGCTGCAAAGTAATCAGTAACGCTTTGATTGTTGAAAATAAAGCAATAAAAGGTCATTGCAATGGATAAGCAAAATATTGTATCGAGGCGTGAGTTTTTAAAAGCAGCAGGTGTTACTGGCGCATCACTTGCCGCTGCGGGTTGTTCGATTGAGTCATTTTTTCATCCGACTGCGAGCAACAGTAAACTCAAAGGTCGCCCCAATGTGCTGGTGATTAAATCAGATGAACATAATCCGTTCATTAGTTCGGTTGAAAAGCATCCGTTCGTAAAGACACCGAACATGCAGCACATGGCAGATAATGGTACTTACTACAAGAGTCATTACTGTCCGTCACCGTTAAGTCAGCCTTCACGCTCTGCATATCAAGCAGGTAAACGCGCACACGAGATTCAGGTTTACAATAACTGCGGCATTTTCCATTTTGATTATCCGAGTTACGGCCAAGTGCTTCGTGAACAGGGTGTTTACACCGTGCACATAGGTAAGGTCGATTCATACCAGGCAGCTGAGAAATTAGGTTTCTCTGAAATGCATCGATTGAATTGGGATTCAGTTCGTGATCCTGGTGACTTGAATTTCGGCAGAAAGCCGTTGACTGTGCGCCCGCTTGAAAACTATCAAGGTATACCACGTCACACGTTGTATGGTTTGAAGAAAGATGCGTACAAGAAGGATGAGCCGAGCTTTGCGCTGGCGAAAGAGTGGATTAAAACCAAGGGTACATCATTGGATAAGCCTTGGGTGATGGAGATTAATACATCGAAGCCACACTTCCCGATGCAGAGTACGAAAGAATTTTGGGACATGTATGAAGGGCATGATGATCTGCCCGAGCATGATAAATATGCTGAATCAGCGCAACATCCGTTTTCAAAGGATTTGCGTGCACACTTCCAGACAGACAAATTCCCTGAGTCATCAATTCGTGGCTTGCGTCGCGGATATTACGCAAATGTGAGTTATCTTGACCGTAAGATCGGTGAAGTCATTGATGTGCTGAAGGAAAATGGTCTGCTTGAAAATACGATTATTGTTTATACATCTGACCACGGTGAGATGTTGGGCAAATTTGGTATGTGGTGGAAGAGTAGTTTGTATGATGACTCGGCACGCGTGCCTTGTATTGTTTGCGGCCCGGGTTTTGATAAGGGAATCGTTGATAATACCGCGGTGGATCAGTTTGATTTGCTGGCATCGATTTTCCACGCTGTGGGCGCGAAGTTGCCGGAGGACTGGTCGGGTGATGCGATGCAGACACTTGAACAGAATGATGACAAGCACACGGCGTTCTGTGAATATCATGGTCATGGTGTGAGAGCGAGTGGGTATGTATTGCGTCGCGGTCGCTGGAAATACATTTATAACTGTGATGCACCGAATCAGTTGTTTGATATTGAAACCGATCCGCAGGAGACGAAGGATGTGATTGCGAAACATCCAAATCTTGCGAAGGATTTGCATCAAGATTTGCTGAAATACTGTGATCCGGAAGTTGAAAATCAGCGGACGGAAGCATTTATTGCGAAGCAGTTTGAAGCAGTTAAGAATGATCCGGATCTTGAATTCCTTGATGGTGGCCATGCAGTGCGCAAGGGTGCGACGATGCACTAAAACAAATACAAATACTAATGCTAACTGTCATTAGGTATAACGAAGAAACTGTCCCATGGATGTGGGGCAGTTTCTTTTTTTTGTGTTTGTGCGCGCGTTTTGTTTGAAAGTTGGTTTTTAAGATGGTCATAAAAGTGGGTTTTAGAAATGTGGTGATGCGCGTCTTAGTCAAATGGGTGATTGATATTGTTAAGTTGAGATCAAAATAAAGGACTTATGGAAGTTGAGCTTCGGTTTTGTGCGCACGAATGTGAAAGTCTATTGAATTTCGATGATTTACCCTAATCGAAATTTGTCGGAAAACGTGTGTAAATGGGTAGAAATGACTTGTTTTGGGTTATAAATTGATCGAAATGGGTGAAGAATTGCATGCTATTTTTGGCAAAAGTCGGTTTTTTGCGCGCGTTTTGAGAAGTGGTTAGTTTGGTATGAGATTTGCATTTGGTAGGCGATGGTTTAAGTTCGCGTTGAGATAAATTATGATATTTGTGATAAGTCATGCTCTGGTATTGAGAAGGCTTTTGATTTTGTAACGCTCTGAGAGGATAGAAAATGGTTAATCGGAGTGATAGAAATAAAGTCATTGCTGTGATCGAGCAGTTTGTGAATGAAGAGATTAAGGAAGATGAATTCATTTTTCGACTGGGTAATATTTATGATGATACAGACGACGATTCTTTGAAGTTGCTACTCACTGAAAAAAGTCCGATCAAGTGGGGGAGTATGTATTGTGGTGATCGTGATACATGGAATACTCTGGAGCGTTTGAGATTGTTCTTGAGTTCAGATGCATGTGTAGGGATCAATCATACAGTTCGATATTCGTGGTTGCGGATTATCAGCATTATGTTGCTGCTAACATGGGGATCAATGATATTCATCTACGAGTGGGATGTTGTCTTTACGATTGGGAGTTTGTTGTTAGGGTTACCAGCGATTGGGATGGGTTATTGTTGGTGGCGCAAATTACAGATGCTCAAGCGAGATTATGCGAAGGATGCAAGTGTTTTGCAGCCATTCAATAGCTACGAGCAAATTCGTGAAGTCTATACGAAGGTTGGTGATTTTAAGAAGCGACAAATGAAGCGTATGGAAAATAATCGTACGTTGTTCGATTGTGTGTTTTATGGTGTATTTAGAGTTCTAATCTTTTTGTTAGTCATGTTATTGTTGATGAGTATGTTTGCAGGTGGTGCTTTGGTTGTGTTGTTGATTTGTTTGCTGCCAATTTCTGTGTCTTGGCTATCAGTTGACAGTGAGCAGGTTAGCGTTTGATTTATGCTGGGAGCGAAGCGTATGGTAGTTCGTTCGGAACGGGACTGGATGATTTTTTTGATTGATGGTTATCTTGATGAAGATATCAAGCATGATGATTTTGTGATGAAGATGCAGGATCTGTTGCGTGATACGAATGATCGATCGATTCAGATGTGTGCTGCGTATTGGAAGGGTGAGATTGAGGAGTGGGATGATTGGGAAGATGTTGGTGATGATCGGGATGGGTGGGATTTGGTGCAAAGGGTGTTATTGTTTTTACATTCGAATGAGGAGCTGAAATGCAAAGAATTATCGCGGTGGTCATTGCGTCAGGTTGTTGGTGGGGTGTTAGCTGTGATTTGGTGTGCTGCGATCTATAGGATGATGGGAACGATTGGATTTGACTGGGGGATTTATAGTTTGATTCAGCTATGTATGAATGTTTTGCTGTTAGGATTGTTTTGGTGGTTTCTTGTTGATGAGCGGAAGATGTGGGAGGGGGTGAGTAAGAGTACGAAGAGGAGTCAGCCGTTTGGGAGTTATGGTGAGTTGCGACGTGTTTATGAAACGGTGGGTGATTTTAAGAAACAAAAATTTAAGGGACGCGTACATATTCAAACTGGTGGATGGTTGAAACGGCTATGGGATAAATTCTTTCTAGGGAGTCTGCTGTTTTATGCTGTGTTTTATGTGGTATTGATTGGGGCATTGTATTTTTATTTGCTTTGTTTTGGGTTGATGGTTGCAGTGGGGACGTTGCCGATTAAGGGGCAGTGTTATTCGTGTAACGATGTTGTTGAGACGGTTGGGTCATAAGGTTGTTTGAATCGGGAGTGCATGGCTATGGTAAATCGGCTAGATCGTGATCGGATGATTGGACTCATTGAGTCAAATCTAAAGGATCCGTCGAAGTGCGAAGAAAAATGGAAAATGATGGCTGTATTGGTGGATGTGACGAATGATGAGTCGCTCAAGTTGTGTTATCAATATTGGGTGGAAGAGTTTGATGATATGGATTTGTGGGAAGGGGCTTGTGATGATGTTTATGGGTGGAATGTGGCACAACGAGTTTTATTGTTTTTTCACTCGGATGAGGAGTTGGAGTGTGTGACGCAGTGGAAGTGGTCGATGCGGCAAATAGGAGCATCGGTATTGTTGGTGGCTTGGTTTATATGGGCATATTTTGTGGGGCTTGAGCATGCACTATTCAAGATGGGGTGGATTCACATTTTTATGTCAGCAGCATTGTCAGGCTTGTGGAGCTGGGAATATCGTGAGAGGAATGAGTTGTGGGGACGGTTTGGAGATCGTGCGAAGCTTAGTCAGCCATTTGGAAATTTTCGTGAGATGTTGCGTGTGAGGCGTAAGGTAAAGGGGTTTAAAAAGAAAAGTCTAATACTAAAAGAACAAAAACTTCGTTTGAATTGGTTAATGCACATCGGTCGAGTGATTGGGTATTTGGTTGTGTATAGCATGATTACATGGGCATTGATTTCGTTGGTTTGGTTGACTACGTTTTGTATGCCTGTGATCTTATTGGTTGGAATGATGCCGACGAGAGTGAAGGGGTATCGATTGCAGGGTGATAGTGGTAGTGAGGTTATGAATAGGAATATGGTGGGTGGTGTTGAAGGGGCAAGGTGATGTGGAGACGAGGGGTGAGGGGATGCTGGATGTGAGATTTCGGTGATTAACACCAAAGGTTAGTTGTTTCACTAAAGCGTATCGTTGGTTGGTGGGATTATAGTTGAGATGCTGTTTGGTTGTGACTTGTATTTAAAAAAGACTGTGATTCATTATGAGTCACAGTCTTTTCTTGTTTATATATATGTCTAATTTGAGGTTAGTGTGGTGAGGCTGCTTCTGAATCTTCGGAGGCGGCTTGGTTGAGGACGGCCATGAATTCGGTTGGTGAGTTGACTTCGAGGATGCGTTGTCGGATTGCGGTGCGTGCGAATGATTTTGCGAAGAGGGATAAGAGTTCGATCTGGGTTTCGGGTTGATCGGTTGGTGTGAGGAGGAGGCCGATGATTTGGGCTGGTTTGCCGTCTGGTGAATCGAAGTCAACACCTATGCGGTGGCGTGTGATGATGACACAAGGTTTTGCGAGGCCATCAAGGCGGGCGTGTGGAACAGCGAGGCCACCGGGGAGGCCGGTGTGCATGATACGTTCACGTTGAAGAACAGATTTGTAAATTTCGTGAGCTTTTAGACCTGTGATTTCGGCGGCTCGTTTGGAAAGTTCGCCGATGGTTTGCATGACGTCGGTTGCGTGTGGGTCGGTGATGACCTGTTTGTCTGTGAGGAAGTCGATGAGTTTGCGTTGATGTTGCAGGCGTAGGACGGCTTGCATGATTGGGCCTGAGATGAGTGAGGTTGTGAGAGCCATGACGACGATTGCGACCATGAGTTCATCGTTGATGAGGCCAGCTTCACGAGCAAGTTGGCCGAGGATGATACCGACGGCGCCCTGCGCTGCCATGCCGAATGAGAGAGCGGAGGCTTCGCGTTTGCCTAGTTTTGCAGTACGAGCCCCGAAGTATGAGCCGGAAACTTTACCGACGGTTGCGAGGACGAGTACGAGTAAAACGATGACGATATCGAATGAATCGATGAAGTTGATGCGGAGGCCGATGGAGGCGAAGAATATCGGCGAGAAGATGTTCATGATGAATTGGTTGATGGTGTCTCGTGTTCTTTCACGAAGGTGAGTTGAGTCACCAATGGCGACACCTGCGACGAATGCGCCGAAGATGGAGTGTATGCCGAGGTATTCAGTGAATGCTGCACAGATGAGTGAGATGCAGATGACGAATGAGAGGACGCCGCCTGGCCATGACCAACGTGCTTGAACGTATGGGAGCATTTTGTGGCAGGCGAGTCTTCCGAGGGTGAGCATGAGTGCTAAGAAGACGAGTGTGATGAGGATTGTGGTGACGACGTTGGAGCCACCCATGTCTGCGGCCATGTCCCCTGATTGATTTACGACTTGATGCGCGATTTCTTTGACAGCTTCAGTAGATTGAACGACGGTTGTGTCGGAGAGCATCGCTGCAGCAGGGAGGAGTGCGAGGACGATGGCGAATCCGATCCAGCCGACGAGGTCGTTGAGCATCGCAGAGGAGATGATGAGCATGCCCATGTCGGACTTGGCGATGTTGAGGTCGAGTAGAATTTTGGCGATGACGGGCAGGGCGGTAATTGACATGGCGATGCCGAGGAAGATGGCGAAAGGAAGTTGTCCGTCTTCGCCCATGCCACGAGGGCCTGCACCGAGGAAGTCTGGAAAGTACCATGCGATGGTGAAGCCGAATGCAAATGGGAGGACGATGCCAGCCATGGAAACGGTGATGGCTTCTTTGCCTTGCCTGATGACGGTTGAGAGATCGACTTCGAGGCCTACGACGAAGAGAAGGAGCGTTGCGGAGATGGTGATGAAGCCATCGAGGGCTATTTTTTCGCCGCCTTCGAGTGGGAAGAGGAGATCGAAGAGGTTGTGCGAGAGAAATCCATTGTTAATAAGGAAGATAGAGATGGCGCCGAAGATGGTTGGGCCAAGGATAATACCAGCGAGAATTTCGCCTAGGACTGACGGTTGCCTGTAACGACGAGCACGTTCGCCGAGGATTCTGGCGAGGCCGAGCAGAACGGCGATACCCAAGAGGAGGGCTGTGATGTCACTGGCAGAGAGAGAGGAAGCACCAAGCTGAAGCATATTGGAATCCGTATGGGGTGAATCGAGAGCTGAGTCGTTGTTGTGAAAAACAATGCAAGCTGCTCTGTGTCAGGCGATTAGGCTACGCTGCACGATAGCCTGAGTCGATACACCTATGCTGCAAATACCGTGACGCCATTTTACAGATGTTGGAGTGAATGGGCGAGGGAAAGTGGATGAAGTCTGGATTGGGATGTGAAGTTTTGGGGATGTGAGATGTGGAGAAATATTGCTTGAGAGGTTTGAGATGTATGGGGTGAGAGGCGGTTATGATGTAAATGGGATGATATTTGAGCCTGCATGATAAGGAAAAAAGCTGAAAAGTTTGAAAATGGGTGGGGATTTAGGACGTTTGTGAGGGTTTTTAGGAGTGAGAGGGGTCAATTGAGGAGAGAAAAAGTAGATTTGAAGGTGGGGGGAGTAGGTTATCGGGAGTGGGGCGGGTAAAATATAGGTTGATGGATATCAGTAGGGACAACCCGTTTGGTGATAGAGGTAATCGCTCAGCAAATGAGAAGCGATTAATTGTTGTGTCACGTCAGAAAAATGGCACAGTTAAGGTGTTACTGGATCACCTGAAGGAGCGTGGTGCTGAGGTCCATGAGGTGAGGGAAGTAGCTGACGCGATGGTGCTGGTTGGAGGTTATGAGGTTGATGGGATTGTGTTGGTTGATCCTGATGAGTTGGTTTATGTGGAGGAACTCATGGGGGCGTTGGAGCGGTACCGGCCAAATGTGCTGTGCTGGGGGTATGAGGAGGGGACTGGGTTGCAGCCAATGAATGGAGAGAAGGTTGAAGTGGTGGTAGAAGAAAATGAGGTGGGAACAGGATTTGGTGATGAAGGGGAGTCACGTGTGTTGGTGAGTCTGGAGGAAATAGAAATGCTGCTTGGTCCTTGTGGGGATGAAGCAGAGGAGGAAGCGACGGGTGGCTGGTGATTGGTTGAAAAGCAGAGCGTGGAGAGAAGTGTGATGCAATCACAGGTAAGAGAGAATGCAAAATTTGAGTTAGTTGGTGGAGCGAGTGAATCGTTGGGCCAGTTGCGCGTTCTTTGCGTGGGTAATGGTGGTTTGATTGCAGAGCTAAGTCAGTTGGGTGAGGGGTTAGAGATTGTTTGCTGCGAGAATTATTTGTGCGCGTTGGGTGAGTTGGCGATTCGTGAAGTGGATGTTGTGATTGGTCCTGTGAGTGGTATGAAGTTGTCGGCTGAGGCCATTTCGAAGGGGATCAAACGAATAGCGCCTAATGCACGGTTAGTTCTTGTCGCGGATGAGAATGTAGCGGCTGTTGATGTGGCGATGGGGAATGGGTTTGAGGTATGTTTGCAAAGCCCGCTTAAGTTGGAAGAGTTGCAGTGTGCGGTGCATGAAGGGCAAGTTGTTTCTGAAGTTAAAGAAGAAGTGCCGATCGCGGTGGCGGAGATGGGTGGACGTGAAATTGAAGAAGAAGTGGTTGAAGAAGAAGGGGATGAATTGGGTGATGTGGATTTGGTGGATGCGATACTTGATAGCTCGAATGGGCTGAAGAAAGTTGCGGTTGAGTTGGTGTCGCAGCAATCGGGTATTGAGGGGATTGGATTACTGTTGGTGACGGATGATGTGCCGAACGGGCATGTGAGCATTGAGGTGGAATATAAAGGGCGGTTGTATGGCGTATTGCATGCACCTGAGCCTATTACAGTCGATGAACTTGGGATGTGGGGGAGTTGGTTGTCAAGGTGGCTTGCGCTTGAAGATCAGATGAAGCAGTTGGAATTGGCTGCGATGCAGGATGATTTAACTGGTGCATGGAATCGAAGGTATTTTAACCGGTTTTTAAAGAAGATAATGAAGCGGGCGCATCAAGATCGTTCGCAGGTGACGGTGATGGTTTTCGATATCGATGATTTTAAGTTGTATAACGATCGGTATGGACATGCTGCGGGTGATGAAATTTTGAGAGAGACTGTGCGGTTGATGCAGTCAGTGGTTAGAGAACGAGATGTGGTTGCTCGAATTGGTGGTGATGAATTTGCAGTGATCTTTTGGGATGCTGAGGAACCACGTAAGGCGAACAGTCGTCATCCAGAGGATGTGCTTGATGCTGCGAAACGCTTTCAAAGGGCGGTGTGCGCATGTGAGTATCCTAAGCTTACCGAAGAAGCACGTGGTCGATTGACGATTAGTGGTGGTTTGGCGAGCTATCCGTGGGATGGTCGTACGGGTGAGGAGTTAATAGAACGTGCGGACTTGATGGCATTGGAATCGAAGCGGTCGGGTAAGAATGCGATTATGTTTGGACCAGGTGTGAGTGTTAATAGTGAGCACTGCTAAAATTTCATTTGATGGTAACTTTGGTTTGGGTAGATGGGGTTGGATATAAAGCATTTAGTTTGTACTGATTTAATACGATTAGAAATAGGCTTATTTTTAGTCGGTTTTATCTGATATGCGATTTCTATTAATTAGGGAAAAACGAAATAAGTCTGTAATGTGGAGTGGTAAACGCGACGATAACTGATGCGGGCAAGGGGGACGGGTCGGCAAAACCCATTGAAGTTTAAGTATGACAGTTAGCGCGTAAATGGTTTGCGCGTGCTGTATCATTTTCGTATTCAACAGTGAAGAAACTGAAATACGTTTGTTGAGTGTGAAGCCATGTCTGTGTTTTTGAATTTCAATTTATCTAACTAATGGTTAGCCGCGAAGCGTTCAGGCTTTGTGGTGGGCATTTACTTGAAACTGGAGATCACGATGAAGTGGGCAAGTTTAGGTCAGAGTTATGCTGCGCGCATTGGCGTATGTGCAGCGATGGTTGGGCTGAGTGGAATTGGATATGCGGCGGGTGAAGAGAATAAGGTGAATGCTGGTCGGGTGCACTTTGCGATGGGTGCAGATGTGGTGAGTGCGTATCATTTGCGTGGTTTGATTTTTGAAGATGATGGAATGATACTCCAGCCTTGGGCTGTGTTGAATGCTAATCTCTATTCAGGAGATAGTGAAAGTGATATACAAGCAGTGAATCTGAAGTTGATGGGCTGGGGGAGTGTGCATGAGAAACGAACGACAGCAAAGAATACGCCAGAGAAATGGTATGAGTGTGATGGTTTTGCAGCACTACAGTTTGCGATGTTTGAGAAGTGGATGTTTGAGGGTGGCGTGCACACGATTAGTTGGCCGAATGGGACGAGGGATGCTGCTACTGAGTTATATGGTGTTGTTGCCTATAACGACAGTGAGTTTTGGAAAGATTTAGATATTGAGATCAGTGGTTTTAATGGATTTCAGCCTTGGATGATGCTGAGCATTGAGATGGACAACACGTTCATGGGGATGCCGGGCAAAAGAAAAAGCGGCTTTGTAGATATGGGGATTAAACCGAAGTTTAAGCTTGTTAATAGCGGCAGATTGCCTGTGACTTTAAATCTACCTGTAACAGTCGGTTTTGGTTTACGTGATTATTACGGTACGAATGATTCAAGTTTTGGCTTTGCCAAATTGGGTGTTCATACTGAGATGCCATTGACGATGGTGCCTGGTGATTATGGTAAATGGCAGGTCAAAGCGGGTGTGGATTTGATATTGGTTGGTGATTCGCCACGCAGTTATAACGATGGGCATGATTCGTTTAAGCCTGTGGGCGTGATTGGCGTATCAATGGCATATTGATTTTATGTTAAGACGCTGTGTTGTAACAAGGGTAGGGAAGGAGGATGCAAGCAACATCAATTGGTGTTTATACAAATTAATACTGGAGGCAAATATGTTAAAGAAGCTAACAATTAAAGCGAAAATGATCATTGGATTCGGCGTCGTGATCATGATGATTCTGGGGTTGGGCGGATTAACTATTTTTGAAATGAATGGTATTTCCAAAGAGGCTGATACACTGGCGAAGATGACTTTGCCTGTGGTCAATATTGGTTCAGCAGCAGAACGTGAAACGCGTTCAATGCGATATGAAACAATGAAATACTCGTTTACGTTGAACGATGAGACGATTGCAAAGGCTAAAAAGCATATGCAATCAATGCGTGAATCGAACAATACAGGTTTAGACATCGCACGGGAAACGGGTAATCAACAGCTAGAGGGCGCGATTAAACAGGCAGAAGCTTTTCTTGATGAATACGCAAAAGGAATAGGCACTGTTGAAGCGGGTGTTGAGGGTTCGCGAGTATATACAAAATCAATGGGTGATCTATATGTTGATTTTATTGGTGGCTTAAATAGTTATCTTGCATATCA
Organism: Planctomycetota bacterium; assembly: GCA_016350165.1. Lineage (GTDB taxonomy): Bacteria > Planctomycetota > Phycisphaerae > Phycisphaerales > Phycisphaeraceae > Poriferisphaera. The sequence continues at coordinate 4,851,407 of CP066225.1, forward strand.
AGGTGAACAATTACAAAGTGCGTACGATGCGAAAGATCTTGCAGGTGTTTATGAGCATCATAAGAAGATACTTGAAGCTAAAGAGATTGGTGCTTTGGGAGCTGCGTGTCGTATTATCAATCTGACGAGTATCAGTGAGAGAGATCCGAGTCAGATGAATGAAGGTATTGCGAAACTTAAACAGATTGTAGCGATGACAGATCAGCTGCTGACTGAAACGAAGTTGGATGTGAATCGTGAAAGTTTGCATAAGATGAAAGTTGCAGCTTCGGCATGTAGTGAGGCTGAACGTGGTATTATGAATTCGTGGGCAAAGATTAATGATGGTATTGGCCAATGTGTGAAAGCTGGTGTTGGCATTCAGGAATTAACCAGTGGTGCGCAATCTGCTGGCTTGAAGCAAGCAACTGAATTCTCAGAAAATTCAATGGCTGCGATTAAGACTGCAAATATAGTCAATACGATCGGTTTGTTTATCGCTTCAGCGGCTGCATTCATCATTGCATTTGTGATTACTCGAGGTATTGTCAATCCGATTAAGCGTATTGTTGATCGTATTAAAGATATTGCTCAAGGTGAAGGTGATCTAACTAAACGCGTTGATGTTGATGCGAAGGATGAGATCGGCGAACTTGGCGGCTGGTTTAACACATTCGTAGAGAAAGTTCAGGGGATTGTTGCTGAGGTTGCGGATGCGACTAGCGAAGTAGCAGCGACATCAACTGAGATTGCTGCGAGTGCGGAGGAAATGGCAGCTGGTATGCGTGAGCAACGTGATCAAGTGATGCAGGTTTCGACAGCAGTTGAAGAAATGAGTAGTAGTGTTGTTGAAGTGGCACAAAAAGCAACAGATGCAAACAGGATTGCTGATCAGGCGAATGGTACTGCTAGTGAAGGTGGGGCGGTTGTGAATGAAACCATTGAAGGTATCAATCAGATTGCGAATGTTGTGAGTGATTCATCTGATGCAGTGACGGAGTTGGGTAAACAAGGTGAGCAGATTGGGCAGATTGTTGAAGTGATTAATGATATTGCGGATCAGACGAATTTGCTTGCTTTGAACGCTGCGATTGAGGCAGCGAGAGCAGGCGAGCATGGCCGCGGATTTGCAGTTGTCGCTGATGAGGTGAGGAAACTTGCAGATCGTACGACTAAAGCAACGGATGATATTACTGAGTTGATCGGTACGATACAGCATGAAACAGGTTCAGCAGTTGAGCGGATGTCTCATGGTGATGAGATTGTGAAGCATGGTGTTGAACTTGCAGAACGTGCGGGTCAATCACTTGAAGAGATTGTTGATGGTAGTAAGCAAGTTACGAATATGGTTGAGAATATTGCAGCGGCAGCAGAGGAACAATCAGCAGCGGCAGAGCAAATCTCGAATAATGTGACTGGCATTACTGCAGTGATTCAGCAAAGTGCTGAGGGTGCGAATCAAGCATCTCAGGCGGCACTAAAATTGAGTGAGAAGAGTGAACGACTGCAGGAAATTGTGGGTCAGTTCAAGATAGCATCATAGAAGATGATTAAAGTATGAGGTTAATGAAAGTCGGCTGACGAAAGTTGGTCGACTTTTTTATTGTTTGGGTCGGCTTGATGTGGGTGAAGAATGTGTTGATCAAGGATCATGATCTTTTGCCAAATTTTACGAGACAGTCCTGTTGAAAGGTGCTCGATCTCGTTGACTGAAGCGAGGATGATACTGTCTTGTGTATTTTGTGCGTATAAGGCGGCAATTTTGCTTGTCATTGACAAGAGTTCTGAGCAGTAGTCAAGATAGCGGCCAAGCTTGTAAGGAGTGAGATTGTTGAAGTCGGTCGTGTCATTGTTTTGTAGTTGATTGTGAACGAAATGCTCGGGGTCTTTGGTGAGCTGATGCATGTCGATGATGTGAGCGATGACTCGGAGTTGGTGGAGTGCTTTGAGAGCTTTTCGACGCTTGAGTCTTGCTTCGAGTGTGATGAAGAAAATGGTCGCGATGCCGATGTAAATGACCGAGGAGATTGCAGCGTCGGCACCTTCGAGGATCTCCCATGCAGAGGCATCGGTGAAATGAAGGTGAGCCACGAGGTATGTGATAATGGATATCATTGCGAGGATGAGTGAAACAGTGATTGCGCGCAAGGGGATATTGGGTTTGTTAATGGTGGATGCACTTTTAGCGGTATTGATTGCGATGAGTTGCAATTGAGAAGCGATGTGGCTGAGGTTGCGATTGGGGAGGGTACTGGCGATTCGAGCTTCGATTTTCTCGATCGTGCTGACGATGCAATCAGGGCGGATTTGGGAGAGATCTGTATGGCAATTAGTCGGATCTAGCTTTGTCATTTGTGGCGTGTATGTAAAAAGTTGAGTGTAGAGGTACTAAATAGATGCGTATATGATAACGTACGGTTTGATGTATTGTGGAAATTATCGATAATCGATCATTCTAGCGGGGTTAATTTGGGGGAAAGGGAGCAAAAATATTTGAAGGTGGGGAGTAGTCTTGGGATTGCCATGAAATAAGATGTGGAAGTGGGCATTGAAATTAGTGGCGTACATATTGATATAACATCAGGGTTTAAAAGGATTTGCCATAATGTCGTTGGATTCAACAGTTCACGCAAAAGCGATTGATTTAATCAAACTGAATTACGAAATGACAAGCGAAGCCGGATCGGGTCACCCGACGAGTGGCGCAAGTTTGGCGCATATTGTTACGGTTTTAATGTATGCACATATGAGATATGAACCAAGCAATCCGGCACATCCGGGTGCGGACCGTTTGGTTTTAAGTGAGGGGCATGCTGTTCCGATTGTTTATGCAGCGTGTGCGGATAAAAGTGTGATGGTGGGCAAGGATAAAGATAGTTGGCGTGCGATGACGCGTGCAGATGCGCTGACATTGCGTCAACTGGATTCGATCGTGGATGGTCACCCGAACCCAGTAGAAGGTTTCCCTTTCTTTGATGCTGCGACAGGATCATTGGGGCAGGGGCTGAGCGTTGCTGCGGGTTTAGCAATTGCTGCAAAAGCGAATGAATTGGATAAACGTATCTTCGTTTTGATCGGTGATGGTGAATCACGTGAAGGTCAGATATGGGAAGCAGTTGACTTTATTAAGGATCATGATCTGAAGGCAGTATGCCCGATCTTTAATTGCAATGTATATGCGCAATCAGACATAGTGAGTGCACAACAAAGTAGGAAAGCAACTGAGAAGAAATTAGCAGCAGCTGGCTATGAAGTGCTTGTGATTGATGGTCACGCGCCAAAAGAAATTATTGAAGCACTGAACAAGCATGCTGAGGTACAAGCGAGTGGTGAAGGTAATCCAATCGCGATTGTTGCTAAGACTGTAAAAGGTTGGGGAGCTGTATCACAGCAAGGCAATGGGCATCATGGCTCGGCTGTTAAGAAGGGCGAAGCTCTTGATGCTGTACTTGCAGAATATGATGAGGTCGCAAAGGAATGTGGTGCGTATGCATTAGGTGGCCTGAGAATTCCTGATATGTCACCTCGTAAGAGTGTGAAGAAGGAAGCAGGTGCAGTCGTTGGTTTTGGTGATGCACTGAAGCAGTTTGGTATGGGTGATGCGATTGATGCTGGCAAAATAGCAACGAGAAAAGCTTATGGTGTTGCTATTCGTGCATTGGGCCATGTGAATACAGAAGTATTTTCATTGGACTGCGATGTGCAGGGTTCAACGTTTGCGAGCATGTTTGCAAAAGATGAACAGATCAATAGTCGTTTTGTTGAATGCCGTATTGCTGAACAGAACATGATGTCAGTTGCTGCAGGTTTGAGTGCAGGTGGTAAGATTCCATTTGCATCAACGTTCGCAAAGTTTGCTGTTCGTGGTTACGACCAGATTGAAATGGCTGTGAACAGTGGTGCGAATCTCAAGATCGTTGGTTCACATGCAGGTATAACATTGGGTGCTGATGGTCCAAGCCAAATGGGGATGACCGATGTTGGTTGGTTTAGAACTTTCACGACTATGAAGCGCAAGGATGGGGAGCCCGGCTTCTATGTGCTGACTCCAAGTGATGGTTATCAGTGTTATGCGCTAGTCAAAGAAATGGCTAATTATGATGGCCCTTGTTATCTCAGAACGATTCGTCCGGATACCGAATTCTTGTACAGTGACGATGACGAATTCAAGCTAGGTGGCCATGAAGTACTCTGTAAAGGTAAAGATCTTTTGATCTGTGCAAGTGGCTACATGGTTCATGTTGCAAGTGCTGCACTTGAAGAATTGTATGATGCTGGTGTTGATGCGACATTGGTAGATATGTATTCATTGCCGTTTGATGAGGAAGAGATATTAGATTTGGCGAATGAATGTGATGGCCGCATACTGACACTGGAAGATAACTATGGCGGCGGTCTTGGCAGTGCAGTCGCTGATGTGATTGCCGCTGACGGTGGCGGTTTTGAAGTTAATCAGATGTTTGTTAAAAAGTGTCCAAAGAGTGCATTGAGTGGTGATGAAATGCTGAATGCATGTGGACTCGGTGTTGAGGATGTCGTGCGTGAAGCGAAAGAGATGCTAGGCATTAGCTAAACACAATAAAAACGAATAAATTACAAGGCGGCTGTGTTATATAGCCGTCTTTTTATATGTTTATATTGCACGAAGGAGATCGTGATGGTTGATTGGACGCAGATGTGGAATGATCGGTACTCGGTTAATGAGTATGTGTATGGTCGTGATCCGAATGGTTTTTTAGCTGAAGTCACACCACGTTTACCCAAAGGTGGCCGAGCATTATGTCTAGCAGAGGGAGAAGGGCGCAATGCGGTATGGCTTGCAAAGCAAGGGTACGATGTTGTTGCTGTTGATATGTCAGAAGTAGGCTTAGACAAGGCTCGTCAGCTCGCAGAGCAAGAGAATGTCAGCATTGAAACGGTCTGCTCAAATCTCGATGATTTTGTTATCGAAGAAAATCAATGGGATGTCATCGTTGTAATTTTTGTACCCGTTCAGCCCGAGTTGCGTAGAAGTATCTACTCAAGTGTAAGTCGAGGCTTAAAGAAGGGTGGTAAATTTGTTGTTGAGATGTATACACCTCGCCAGTTGGAAATGGGGACTGGAGGTGGCTCTGATATCAACGTGATGGTTGATGAATCCGTTATCAGAAAAGAACTGACAGGTTTGAAATTTGAAATACTCGAAGAAAAAGATCGTGTAATTCTTGAAGGTGTATACCACACTGGAAAGAGTGCTGTCGTACAGCTATTAGCGGTCAAAGAATAGAAGTGAAATGATTCGATTTATTGTTCGCATTTAATATCGATACGACGCTTCAATCGAGGTTCAGCAAGATATTTCAGCATGTTGTACTTAAAGTCGCCGCGATACTTCTTATGCTTTCCAATACTATGGAAATCATAAGAGGTATTAACAATAACTCGACCTTTGCCAACTTTCCCAGTTAGTAAAACTGGTTTAGTCATCGGTGCAGGGCAAACGGCATAACGACGAGTTGCGTTTGGTAAAACTGAAGCAACACTTTCAATTAAAACCTTAGCCTTAGGAGTTGGCGTAAATACTGGGGCGCAGCCCGAGAGCTCAATTTCGGTACCCATGGATAGACCCGGCAATATATTATGTGATTGTTTAACTATATTTTTAGTATGAAGATGGCATATATTCGGATGTGTATGGTAAACACCGTATAACGTTTTCATAAGACTTAATCTGCGAATTTTGGGATCATTCATGCCAGGAAACGCACAACCGAAATAACCTTCATTCAGTAGTCCTACTCCTGATTCAACGGCTTCCGTGATTGCGTTTACAACTGATGGTGAAGCAGAAAAACTTAATCCAAGTGTGATTACATCAAGTGTTTTGAGTGCTTCGGTATCAGTAGCATTCATATAGCCTGCATTAAATGAATAGTTTCGCAATGTAGATTCGATTGGGCCGTAATCAATCGTTCCGGGCTCGATTAATCCAACGATACGTACGTTAGGATGTTCAAAATGTCTCAGATTGCCTATTTGAAATGACATTGGAAGCGTGAAACCAAAACGACCTGGTACTAGATAGGATTGACGGGATATAAATGTACCTATACGAATGAGTGGTGAATTCTCGGTATCTGCCAGATCCTGTTCAAAGTTAAATGTTTTATGCGGCCTGAAATTTTGCGGTGCGTAATTAGTTAAAGAAGTTACAAACAGATGCGCATTACATAAGTCATCATATGTATCAAGATTCATATCTTTAAAAGCATTACGAAGTGCATGATGGGCAGAAGCAAGGCGGCGAGATGCCGTTGATTGAGATATATGCGTATTCTGAGCAATTTCAAACAATGGGACCTTATTCATGTGATACTGAATAATATATTGACGATGTTCGTTACTAATTCGAAGTAAAGCTTGGTCGAGACGGTAATATAAAGCATCCCATGGTATTTCATGCTCTTTTACTGTTGCGCTATTTTCACGCCGTATGCGTTGGGAACGTTGATGCTTATTAATTGATATTGATGTATTTCGTGCTGTGCGAGCAAGCCATGCACTATGATTTGTGCGAATCGTGCTTAAATTATAGACGTACTTAATCACTGTTTCTTGTACAGCATCATCTACATCAGATTGATTTGCAATGTATTTCCTGCAAATATGGGTAATAAATGGAGTGATATCATTTAGAATATCTGAAAGGCAATCAGAATCGCAGGGGTATTGGATGTTCTCTAATATATCTTCAATCTGTTTCAAATTACTAGATCCTGATGAAATTAAAAAATGTTGGTATGCGTGCGGTGATGAATGCGTTGTCTATGTAGTATTCTGTGCTGAGGTTTAATATTTCATTTGCATGCGTTGCTCTATTCGTGGTTCTGCAAGGTAATTTAACATATTGAAGATAAAGTCACCGCGATATTGTTTATGGCTACCAATGCTGGAAAAAAAGAAAGCAGTATTTACGATGATTCGTCCTTTGCCATGATTTCCAACGACTAAAACTGGCTTTCTTACAGGTGTTGGATGAGGTGCAGCATTCTTTTTGTTTGAAGGTAAAACCGGCTTGGCATCTTCAATCAATACTGTGGCGTTTGGTTTCGGGATGAAGATTGGACCACAACCAGGGACATCTAGGTTAGTTCCAGCAGACAAACCTGGAATAATATCGTGTGATTCTTTAACCACACAGTCTATAAGATGGTGGCATTTATGCGTGTGCGTGTGATAGTACCCACAATACTTTTGTGCGAGTAAAAAATCACATAATTGCGGATCATGCATCCCAGGATAATGAAGGCCAGCATTTCCTTCGTTCAATAACCCTACCCCAGATTTAACAGCTTCATCGACAGCGTTAATTACAGATGGCGTTGTTGCACAGTTATGGCCTAAGGTAATGACATCTAATGTTTTTAGAGCATCTACATCAGTGGCATTCATATAACCAGCATTGAATGAATATTCTCTTAATGTAGATTCAATTGGGCCGTAATCAATCGAACCCGGCTCAATCAGACCAACAATACGAACATTCGGGTGCTCAAAATTTCTCAAATTTACAATCTGAAAACGCATGAGAGAGTGATTGCCAAAACGGTTGGTCGTAAAGAATGATTTATGTGATAAAAAAACACCGATACGAATTGGAGGCGCATTTAGATCATCTGAATACTGTGGATCATTTTCAAATGTATTTGGTGTTACTGTGTGCTGAGGTGTGTAATTTGTAATAGCAGATACAAATAAAAAATCATTGCAAATATCATCATATGTTTCAAGGTTAATATCCTTGAAATAGTTTCGAAGGGCTTGATGTGCTGAAGCAAGTCTTCGAGATGCTGTTGATTTAGATATTTGCCTTTGTCTCGCAATTTCAATTAAAGGTAGATTATTAATGTGGTGCTGAATAATGTAATCACGACATTCTTCATTAATACTTAATAATGCTTGATCTAATCGATAGTAAAGAGCATCCCAAGGAATTGTATGCTCTTCTATGGTTGCACTGTTTTGTCTTCGAAGTCTTTGAGATTGTTGATGGCGATTGATTGAGATTGCAGTGTTACGAGCAGTGCGTGCCAACCAAGCAGAATGATTTGAGTGAATGTTTTGATAGTGGTTAACGTACTTGACTAGCGTTTCTTGTGCAGCATCCTCAGCGTCGGATTTATTTTCAATGTATTTTCTACATATCGCTGTGACGTAAGGCGTGATTTCATGCAGTATGTCTGAGAGCATATCACTGCACATCATTTGATTGTTACACAATTTAGCTTCAAGTGAATCCAAATCAATTTCCCGGAAATTATAGAAATTACTATTCGTCAGAAATAAGCAATCTAATATTCTATACGTTTAAAATACTCAAAGGTTTTATGGATTATTTAAAATGGTACTCGTTATCTCGTAGGAATTTGCATATCAAATTATTGGCAAAGTAATTGTTTTTGTAAGATTCTAGGCTCAGCCAAATAATTTATCATTTTTAGAATGAAATCACCGCGGTATTTTTGATGGTCGCCAATACTTCTAAAATCAAAGGAAGTATTTACAATCACACGTCCTCTCCCAACTTGGCCCGTTAAAAGAATTGGTTTTCTTATTGGTGATGGACATGCAGTGTGCTGTTTATTTACTGTGGGGTATACAGGTTGTATATTTTCGATGAGCACTTTAGCTTCAGGTTTGGGGATGAATATGGGGCCGCAGCCCGGTATATCTAACTCAGTTCCTGGTGCTAAACTATCAATAATATTATGCGAATGTCTGACAATACTTTTTACAGGGATATGGCAAATATATGGGTGTGTATGATAGTATCCAATATATGCATTAGAAAGCATCAAATTTTGGAGCCGCTGGTCCCAAAGACCAGGAAGACTGCCACCAATGTTCCCTTCATTAAGTAGCCCAACACCTGACTCAACTGCTTCAGTAATCGCTCTTATTACAGGTGGTGTAATGATAAAGTTGTAGCCAAGCGTTATAACGTCTAAAGATTTTAAAGATTCAGGATTTGCTGCATTCATATAGCCCGCGTTAAATGAATGATCACGAAGCGTCGATTCGATGGGACCATAATCGATGGTACCTGGCTCAATAAGGCCAACAATCCGCACATTTGGATGCTCGAAATTTTTCATATTATAGATCTGAAACGGCATCGGTAGCTGTGCGCCCAGACGTGTACGTGCAAGGTAGGATTGATGGGAAAGAAAAATACCGATACGTATTGGTTTTATGTCATCCTTTGTGGCCGTTACAGAATCGACATTGAATGTTTGATGTTGTTTCGAATGTTGAGGGACGTAATTGGTGATGGCTGTCACAAACAAGTGATCATTACATAAGTCTTCGAATGTTTCCAAGTCCATATCTTTGAAAGCATTGCGAAGCGATTGATGTGCAGCCGCTAAGCGACGTGACGCAGTAGATTTGGAAATTTGTTTCTCACGAGCAATCTCAAACAAAGGTGTATTATTGATGTGGTGCTGAACGATGTATTCTCGATATTCATCGTGTATTTGCAGTAACGCTTTGTCTAACCGAAAGTACAAGGCATCCCAAGGTATGTCATGTTCTACCGTAGTTGCTCGGTTCTCTCGGCGTAACCGTTGAGATTGTTGATGGCGGTTGATTGATATTGCCGTATTGCGAGCGGTGCGTGCAAGCCATGCAAGATGATTACTGTGAATGTCTGTGAGATTGTTTACAAACTTAATGAGAGTTTCTTGGACAGCATCATCAGTATCCGATTTGTCTTCGACGTACTTTCTGCAAATACTGCTGATGTAAGGCGTGACTTGCTGGACGATATCTGCAAAGATATTCTCGTCTCTTGTTTGCACAAATAATTCAACAAGTTTTTGAAATTGCTCTTGCATAATAATTACATTGATGCGAGTAAAGTTTTTTTTCTCTTGATACAAGGCTCAGCAAGCCAATTAATAATGTTAGCCAGGAAATTGCCTTGCATATGTGGATGATCATTGATTGGTTTTATATTTGTTAGATTACATAACACTGATCGGCCCTCACCTATATTTCCAGAAACAAGAACAGGCATTTTCATTGGATTGGGTGAATCCACACAAGGCCGTGTTGGCTTCACGAGTTTGTCTTTAGAAATCAGAAGTTCAGCGCCAGATCTTGGCTTAAATATTGTGCCACAACTTTCAACGATCAGTTCATCGCCCGGCTTTAATCCTGCAATAATTGGATGCGGTTTATGGATGGTCGTTGTGTACGTTGGTTGTAAACAAGGTCTCGTGTGATAAGAACCGACGCAATGATCTGCCATCATTAGACGCTGTACACTTGGCGATTTAAAGCCAGGAATTTTGCCTCCGATTCGAGTTTCAGAAAAAAGACCAACGCCAGAACAGATAGCTTCATAAACCGAATTTAAAACAAGCGATGAAGTTGCAAAGTTTGTGCCCAGAAATATGACATCTAGTTCTTTAAGATCATTAATATTAGTGATGTCCATATACCCGCCGGTATAGTGGCGTTCACGTAGTGTCGATTCAATCTGAGGCTGATCGATTGTGCCTGGTTCAATTAAACCAATCAAACGCAAGTTAGGGCATTGCTTCAAAAAAGTTGCGTTAAATAATTGATGCCATGTCGAAACTTTCTTGTTGAAGTTATGCGTGGTGACAGTTGCTTGCGTTGTAAGGTGTGACACATAAACACCAACGTTGATTGTTGGCTTGTTAGGTTGGTATTCCGCTGTTCTGAATGTAGTTGCAGGTGTGTAGTTTAGTACCGCTTCTGCAAAGAGTGTATCTGTACAAATCTCATCAAGTGTGTTCAGCTGTAGATCACGAAACACATTCCGGAGATTTTTACAGGCAGTGTTAAGCCTGCGTGATATTGTTGAAGTAGAGCAAGATCTTTTAGCTGCAATATCAGAGAGAATTTGGTTGTTCAAGTAATACGCAAGAATGAGTGTTCGATCTTCATCACACAACTGTTCCAGTGCCGTATCCAAGCGTGTGTAAAGCGAATCCCAAGCAATTGAATGCTCAGGCATCGTAGCATGCCGTTCAATGCGTTGTCGATGGCTTTGCGCTTTACGATTGTAGTTGATAGCAGTATTGCGAGCAGTGACCGAAACCCAAGCCTGAAGATTTGTATCAACGGTCATAGCATGTCTAGCTAAGCGTATTAAAGTGTCTTGGACCACATCTTCGACATAATTCTGGTTCGTGCAATACCTGCGAGCCACTGAGGTCACAAGCGGGTATAGCTGATCGACTATTTCAGCGAAGCATTGTTCATCACCAGTTGACTGGTAGTGCGTAAATGTAGATTCAAGTAAAGGCAATGCAACTCCCGAAAGTTATGCTCCCATCATTGCAGTGGAAAATCTGCAACGCAACTCTAGCAATGTTTTAATCATGCGGGACACATTTATATACGTCAAGTCAGTTTTTCTGTTCTGGGATTCAACTTGGGGTATTTGTCAGGGTTGCAGCAATTCTGACCGCTCAAAGCCCTTTATGAACCACTTTTACACGTCCAATTTCCATTCTTCAGGATTGGGGATAGATCAGGGCACTTTTAAGCAAGCACGCTGTTGAGTAAGATTGCAGTATGAAAGAGCTCGCAGATGCACAAGCGGTCGGCAAATTAGTCGAAGAACTTGCTACTCAGGTCAAATCATCCGTAAATTTAGACCAGAGCAGTGATGTGCCGTGGGCATTGGTCGGGGTTCGAAATCGTGGTGATAAGCTCGCAGAACGTCTCTCAGATGCCATTGGCCCCGAAATATTCGCTAATAGAGTCGGCGTTCTCGATATTACACTCTATCGTGACGACCTTTCCGAGGTTGCTGCTCAGCCCATCGTGCAGACCACTGAGATCCCTTTCAATGTTGATGGCATGAATGTGGTGCTTATTGACGATGTCCTCATGACGGGTCGTTCTGTCCGTGCAGCTCTTCAGTCACTCATGGACTTCGGCCGCCCTAAGCGTGTTTGGCTCGCTGTCCTCGTCGATCGAGGTGGCAGAGAACTTCCCATACGAGCCGATTTCGTTGCTCTGGATCTTTCCAAGGGAGCCGATGGTCTCATTGATGGGGACCACGTGCAAGTGCTCATCAGCGAGGTCGATGGCAAGGACGCAATTGAAGTTAGGCCAAAAACCGCTTCATAGCCTCAACCATCTATCATTAACAAGCAATTCCACTCAGCTAAATCTGAGTTATATATCGGGGGGATGGGTTTTGAGTCACAATCCCGTTCAGAAGGGAACGAGTTAGCGTGAATAGTAAGTTAGAACAGCAGGACGAATATCATTGGCCTCACAAACATCTGTTAGGTATCGAAGGGCTTGCGCCGGAAGACATTCGCTTCTTGCTCAAAACTGCTCTGAGCTTTGAAGGCGTCTCAACACGTAGCGTCAAAAAAGTTCCTGCCCTTCGAGGCAAAGTCGTTGTCAACCTCTTCTTTGAAGATTCAACCAGAACCAGAGCCAGCTTCAACCTCGCAGCAAGCCGACTCAGCGCCGACGTCCTCGACTTCTCCGCCAAAGCATCAAGCACCTCCAAAGGTGAAACACTCGTCGACACCGTCCGCACTATCGAAGCAATGGGGATCGATGCCATAGTCTGCAGGCACAACCTCTCCGGTGCTGCAGTTCAGATCGCAAAGTCAGTCAACTGTTCAGTCGTCAATGCAGGTGACGGCCAGCATGCTCACCCAACCCAAGCACTCCTCGACGCATACACAATTGCAAAACGAAAAAATCTCACCAAGGATTTCGATTTCTCAGGTCTCAAAGTTGCCATCGTCGGCGACATTGCTCATAGCCGCGTAGCTCGCTCAAATATCCGATGTCTACAGAAGCTCGGAGCTAAAGTTGTTCTCGTCGGTCCGCCAATGCTCGTCCCCAGCATATTCAAAGATCTTGGATGCGAAATATCACACAGCCTTGATGAAGTTCTTCCAGAAGTCGATGTCGTCAACATGCTCCGTGTTCAGTTCGAACGCCTTGAATCACAGGCTTTCGCAAGTAAGCGTGAATACGCCGTTTTCTATGGTCTCACAGAGGAAAAAATGAAACTTGCAAAAGACGATATTCTCGTCATGCACCCTGGCCCAATGAACCGAGGCCTCGAAATAGAATCCCCAATTGCTGATGGACCTAATTCCGCTGTTCTCGAACAGGTGGCAAACGGTCTCGCAGTAAGAATGGCAACGCTCTTCCTTGTCACGGGCGTATAATAATAAAACCGACCTAACCATGAGTTAGTGAAAACATAAACCGCAAGGCAAACAAAGCGAAAAGAGTTAATCGTGAGTGAAGTTGTTCAAGACAATATAGAATCAATCGAAAAAGCCGCAGAAAAGCAAGGCCTCCTTCTCATTATCTCAGGCCCTAGTGGTGTTGGTAAAACCACCATCACAACACAAGTCGTTAAAGAACTCATCGCCTCTTTCAGTGTCTCAATGACCACACGCCCCATGACTCACGAAGATGTTGAAGGTCGTGATTATTTCTTCGTCTCAGAAGAACAGTTCAAAAAATCAGTTGGTGAAGGTGAGCTTCTCGAATGGGCCGAAGTCTTCGGCAACCTCTATGGAACACCTCGCTCTGCAGTCGTCGAGCAACTAAACCAAGGCAAAATCGTCATTCTCGAAATCGACGTCGAAGGCGCAATTCTTGTTAAGCAAAATATGCCAGAAGCATTTGCGCTTTTCGTTCTTCCACCAAGCGAAGAAGAACTCCTCGGCCGTCTCCGCAAGCGTCAACGTGAAGCGGAAGAAATCATCATGCGCCGTTTCGCGAAATCCAAAGCTGAAATTGCCCGCGCCAAAGAATGCAACATCTACGACTGTTTCCTCACTAACGATGTACTCGACGAAACAATCGCAGAAGCGGTCCGCGTAGTTAAAGCCGAACGCATGAGACGAGCTATTAAATAATCGAACCTGAACCATTCTATTCACCAGTTAGAGTTAGGATGTATTGGTGACCAAATCGACGAAGAAAAAACACGCAGCCGTTTTCTTGGACCGTGATGACACACTGATCCATAACAGCGGTGACCTCGGTAATCCCGATGATGTTGAACTAATTCAGGGGGCAGCCTCAGCCATCGCTTCACTCCGAGGTCTCGGCTACAAGATCGTCGTCGTCACCAATCAAGGCGGCGTTGCTCGCGGTAAATACGGCGAAGCCGACGTTGACGCTGTACACGAACGTCTCAGCGAACTGCTCGCAGAGCAAACCGGCGGCGCTAAAGTCGATCGTTACTACTACTGCCCCTTCCATCCGCAAGGGCTCGTTGACGAATACACACAAGAGCACCCTGACCGCAAACCAGCACCAGGTATGCTCCTTCGTGGCGCAGAAGATCTCGACCTTGATCTCTCAAATTGCTGGATGGTCGGCGACCAAATCAGAGACGTACAAGCAGGCGCCGCTGCAGGTACAAGAACCATCCTCATCCGTGAAGATGCTGACCGTCTTGCACCACTCACCATCAGCCAGATGGAAAATGCGAAGATCGAGACGAGCGGAAACGATGCGGTCGTACCTGACTACATGGCCAAGAACGTCGTCGAAGCCGTTCGCATCATCGCTCAGCAACGTAAGCCGGAAACCAGCGAGGAAATTAATCGCGTAAACAGTAATAAACGCTGGGACGCCGAAGCGATGGCTGCACTGCAGAAAAAAAAGCCAGCCCAAGCTGAAGACAAGGATAAAAAAAAAGAGATCGATGAACGGGTAACTGGCAACCGTCCATTCAAACCATGGTCATCTCAAGAAGCAAATCGTGATATTGATGAACGTGGTTGGATTAAAAAGCCCGCGGCTGTTCTACGTGAAGAAGCAAAGCATAAACCAGTCTCTGCAGCAGATTCAGAGCAGCCTGCTCCAGTTGAGCAGCCTCAGCAGCGTATTGGTGACAAGCTCCGTGAGATGGCAAATAAACCTCCAGCCGAACCTGTTGCAAGTGAGCCAAAACCTCAACCTAAACCAGTTGCAGAAATAACGCCTACACCAGAGCCTGCAGTCGTTAAGCAGGAGCAGCCAGAACCAAAAGCTGAGCCCATACCTTCACGCGTCAACCCAAAAGTCTCACCAGCCGTTGAACCTGTTGACGTCACTCCATCACCATCCAAACCACAACCGGCACCAGCCTCAAAAGAGCAGGCCGCCAAGCGTTCACATGTCTCAACTGAGTCCGAACGTACCCTCAAACTCATCCTCAAAGAAATCCGTCAACTCAAAGGCATCGACGAGATGTCCGTCTTCAAGGTTTTCGTCGTCATCCTCCAGATGGCAGCGATCCTCTGCTACGTAGGTGGTCTTTGGCTTGGAAAAGCTGATTTCCAAATTTTCGTCAAGAGCATCACCGCTGGCATCATGATCCAGCTTGGCACCATCGCCATGCTCATGACCATGGGTCATCGTCGCGGCTAGATCATCGCTCAGCCAAACCAAACGACCTTCAAATCCGACGGTAATGTGGGAAATTACCGCCCACAACCCAATGCGGCGTGAACACTTAGCAAGTGTTATACTTACACAGATATGGCAACTGCCCAGGATCATGATGTAAAACGGCTACTCGTCTACATGCCCACATGGCTAGGCGATTGTGTCATGGCCATGCCCACCCTTCGCTCGCTACGCGAACTCTACCCAAACGCGCATATCACCATGCTCGTACGCAAGAACGTCAAACCCCTCTGCTCAGACCTCCCTTGGGTTGATCGCATCATCGCCATTCGCTCCAAGAAAGGCTCAGGCAAAACTGACTCACGTCGCGGCTCTCTCATCAAACTTGCCCGACGTCTTGCCGCCGGTAATTTCGACCTCGCCGTCCTCCTACCAAATAGTTTCAAATCAGCTCTAGTTGCCAAGCTCGCCGGTGCCAAACGTATTGTTGGCTACGACCGAGATGGACGCGGTTTCATGCTTACCGACCGTCTCATTCCCCGTCGTGATAAAGCCGGCTTCGTCCCCGTCCCAACCCTCGACTACTACCTCGGCATTCCACGCTTTCTCGGCTCGACCGACGTTGATCACGACATGGTCCTCTTCACCCGCGAACAAGATGACCAGGCTGTCGACCAAAAGCTCAAGTCCGCAGGCATTGATTTCGCCGCAGGTGATCAGTACATTCTCCTCAACCCCGGCGCTCAAAAACCCATGAAACGTTGGGCTCCAGAAAACTTTGCCAAGGTCGCTGACCAGCTCGCACAAAATCACAACTTCAAAATCGTCGTCACCGGCTCCCCCGCCGAAAAAGAAATTCTTAAAGCCGTCGTCGGTTCTGCCAACACCAACATCGTCAACCTCGCCGAGCTTGGTATGAACCTCCGCCTACTCAAAAGTGCTGTGAAGTTCGCTCATCTCATGATCACCAACGACACAGGCACCCGCCATATTTCCGCCGCTATGGGTACGCCCGTCGTAACTCTCTTCGGCCCAACCGGACCCGAATGGACGACTATCGATTTTGAAGAAGAAATTGAACTATCCGCCCCCGGTATTTGTGATGCTTGCAAATCCCAGCCTTGGGCAAAGACCGGCAAGTGTATGCACACAATCACCACCGATCAGGTCTACAACGCTGTATTAGACCTTCTCGACCTGAATGATTAACCCTGTGTTTATAGTACTATTCATCCTCGATTAAGGACGCGTCATGAAAATTGCGGTTGCGATTGAACATTTCAATCCCATGGAAGGTGGTGCCGAGCGATCAACTGCTGAGACCGTCAAAGAACTCGTCTCACGTGGTCACGACGTAACCCTTCTTACAGGCTCCGCAAAACAAGATACGGTCCCAACCGGCGCGAAGCTCCTCTCTATGAGCGATCATAAATCCAGCGGAGCAGGGCGTCTTGTACGCTATTCCAGATGGGCTAATCATCAGTTAGACTCAAATAATTTTGATACATCACTCTCCATCACCATGGCCGTTGCCGCTCGCGTCCTTCAACCAAGAGGCGGCACTGTTCGTGAAACTCTTGAACGCAACATCGCTCTCCGCAAAGGCGCCTTAAAGCAAAAATGGAAGCGTTGGATGATCAATCTCAACGCTAAGCAACGTGCGCTCCTTCACTTTGAACATAAGCACCTCCAAGATGAGACGCGTGTCAAAACCATTGTTGCCCTTAGTGAATACGTCGTCGAGCAACTTCGTATTCATTACAACGTCTCCGATGATCGCATCGCCGTCATTCCCAACGCAGCCACCATGCCCGACGTCACCGACGATCTCAAAAACCAATGGCGTAACACCATTCGTCATCAATACGATATCCCCAACGACGCCACCGGCGTCTACCTCTACGCCGCCCAAAATCCCAAACTCAAAGGCTTCTCCACTATTCTCAAAGCCGTCCAGATCCTTAAAGATCAAGGCGAGAACCCTCTCGTTCTCCTCGCCGGTCGATACGGCTATAAAGACCAAGAAGCCGCTGCCAATATGGGTATCCGCGACAACCTCCGTTTTGTCGGCGAGACCTCTCAGATGCCCACACTCTACGCCGCCGCTGACGTGACTGTCTTGCCAAGCTTCTACGACCCATCAAGCAAAGTCATCATCGAATCCCTCATGATGGGCCGTCCCGCCATCAGCTCAGGCTTTAACGGGGCCAGCGATTTCATCGCTCCAGACGACGGCCATATACCCAATCGGGGCTATGTCGTTAACGACCCTTCAGACGCCCCTGCATGGGCAAAAGCGATGAGCGATATCGTCAAAAATGACAACTATCAGCCTTTCGCCGCCGCTACTGTCGGCTTACGTGATCAACTCACCATGAAACACCACGTTGATCAACTTGAAAAAGTCCTCGAAGCCGCGATCAGCTGAATTACATAAGTGCTTATTACCCAATAAAATACATTCGCTATGGCTCATCCCCTCACCACCTCACTCCCCATACCCACATCCATACCCACCTCGATTTGCTAAATCGCCCCTCTGACGGATATAATGCCCGACTCGACTTATAACTGGAAGACTTAGGAAAAGTTATGCCAACTATTAATCAACTTATACGAAGCCCTCGCGTAACACCGAAGGCCAAGTCAAAGGTCAAAGACCTTGATGCATGCCCACAGCGTCGTGGTGTGTGTCTGCAGGTGAAGACTGTCACCCCGAAGAAGCCTAACTCCGCTCTCCGTAAGGTCGCACGTGTGCGTCTCTCAAACGGTAAGGAAATCACAGCTTACATCGGTGGCGAAGGTCACAACCTTCAGGAACACAGTATCGTACTCGTCCGTGGCGGTCGTGTTCGCGACCTTCCCGGTGTACGTTACCACGTTGTTCGCGGTGCTCTCGACTGCCTCGGCGTCGAAAACCGTAAAAAGGGCCGCTCAAAGTATGGCGTCAAGAAGCCTAAGGGCTAATTGATCGCACGGATTCGTGATCGTTGATGTGTCTTCACGATAACTATCACGGCAAGTAATTGTCTTTCACAAGACAGTGAACATGATCCTGCTTAACCGCAGGATGGATGAGCCAAAAAGGAAACAAAATGGCAGGTAGAATTACCAAATCAGAACAACAACTGAAACCAGATCCAAAGTTCAAGGATAAGGTTCTCTCACGCTTCATTAACTGCGTGATGCTCGACGGCAAAAGATCCGTCGCTCAACGCGTCATTTATGATGCACTCGATATTATTGAAGATCGTATGAAGGGCAAGCCCGCTGCGATCGAAGTCTTCCACAAGGCTATCGACAACGTCAAGCCGAACGTCGAAGTTCGCTCAAAGCGTGTCGGTGGTACTAACTATCAAGTACCTATGCAGGTCAACAAGAAGCGTCAGCAATCACTGGCCTTCCGTTGGCTCATCAAAGCATGCCGTGCAGACCGTGGCAAACCAATGTCTGTCCGTCTCGCTAATGAACTGATGAATGCTTACAAGGGTGAAGGTAAGGCCATGAACACGCGTGATCAAACGCACCGCATGGCAGAAGCGAACAAAGCATTCGCTCACTTCGCTTGGTAAATTTTGTAAAACAGCTGCTTCGCGAGCTCGAGTTGAGTATCACTCAATTCTAGTAGCACCGGAGCATGCCAGTATAAAAGTCGAGGCCCTTCCATTTCTAAAATGGAAGGGTTTTTATTTATACTCATTCAACGCTATCATTAACCATTGGTGCTTCACGATTCATACACGAACTAATCGCGAGTTAGATCTCATGAACCTCCAACGCTATCATCGCCAAATGCTCCTCCCCGACATCGGTGAGCAAGGCCAAAAACTTATCTCCTCATCAACCGCCCTCGTTGTTGGCTGTGGAGCTCTCGGTTGTATGATCGCCTCCATGCTCGTCCGCGCAGGTATCGGCAAGATTATTCTCGTTGACCGCGATTTTGTTGACCTCACCAACCTGCAACGCCAAGTTTTATTCAATGAAGATGACGTGAACGCAGGCCTTCCTAAAGCCATCGCTGCAAAAGAAAAACTCTCACGCATCAACGCCAACGTCGAGATTCAAGCTGAAGTTGCTGACATCAACTTCATGAACATCGAAACCTATCTCAAAGACTGCGACATCGTCATTGACGGCGTCGACAATTTTGAAACCCGCTATATCGTAAACGACGCAGCCATCAAGCACGCCATCCCCTACGTCTACGGCGGCGCCGTCGGCACCACTGGAACCATCTACCCAATCCTCCCTCATACAAAAGACCAATCCGCATCTTGGGAAACCGAACCCGAAACCTCCATCGCAGGCCCATGTCTTCGTTGTATTCACGAAAACATGCCCGCGCCCGGCTCAACTCCAACATGTGACACTGCAGGCGTCCTCGGCCCCATCGTCTCCATCATCGCCAACCTTCAGGTCACCGAAGCAATCAAAATCCTCACGAAAAACTGGTCTAAAGTATCACGCTCTATGCAGTTCATCGACCTTTGGCAAAACCAGTTCAAGCAGTTCGATATCGCATCACTCTACGAAGCCGGTGACTGTGTTTGTTGCAAACAGCATAACTATGAATTTCTCGATGGTATTCATGGTTCTCGCACCACAACCATGTGTGGCCGCGAAGCAGTTCAAATTCTTCCAACCGAAGGCCAGTGGAACCTCAACCTCGAACAACTCAAACAAAAACTCGAATCAACACTCACTCTCACCAAAGCCAATCCCTTCATGCTTCAACTCGACATTAAAGAAGCAGAAAACACCTACGAATTAACCATCTTTAAAGATGGCCGCGCAATGGTTCGTGGTACACGTGATGAAAATATTGCAAAAAGTATATACGCCAAATATATCGGCTCTTGATATGATTACATCTTTAAGTCTAACTGACGCATAGATACATGTTTCGCTTCAGGATCAATCTCATACAACCTATAAACATGAGGCGAAACACAAAACGCAGGCTCCGTTGTAAAGTACGCATTTCTAAGATGAATTAATTCCGTCCCCTGATGGTAGTGGCCTGATAACGACAAGATCACTTGTTCCGATTCATCCACTAACTGGGTCAACAATCGATCATCTTTATATGAATGAGGATACCCTTCATGCAATGTTGGTGTCAGTACATAGTGTTGCACATGTACTTGCAGCATATCCGAATCACAAGCAACCGCATCTTCAAACCGCTCGCGTTCCATATGTAATCGTTGTGGCATATGGTTTTCTGTTTCATGATCATGAAAAAACAAAAACTTATAGCCATTGATGATTAAGTCATCGAATTTTTCAAACACTTGCCATACAAATTCCGGAATATCATGGTTTCCAGCCACAACGACATAAGGAAGCCCCGATGCATCAAGTATATCTTTCACATACAAATAATCAGCAATGCATGATAGCGTGTGTTCTTCACAAAGTTTCTTTTCTTGATGATCTTCAATCCATTCTTCAGGCACATCAACCAAATCACCAGTTACAACAATAATGTCAGGTTTGTGTCCTTTGATTTCTTCAATTGCCTTAGGCAGCAAATGCGGCATATCCCGTATCAAACGCTTCGGGTTCGCAGCCATACCCGGTATAGATTGCCTCAAGTGCATGTCTGTAATATGAGCTATTTTCATCGTTGCAGCAGGACCTATAACAAAAAATGAACCTAAACCCCAGTATGGTATCGGGGACTATTTATTGCATCTTAATCTTATGCACTGAGCACCCACTAATCTACTTGCTGAACATACCTGCAATTCCGCATAATCCATAAGAAAAGCCCACGACAAGTGGGCTTTTGCATGGTCTGTGATCCAGTTCGTTACGCTTGATCACGGAGACGTGTACGTTTGTTTTGGTATTTTATTTTTCTTTAAGTTACTGCCCTCCTTTAAAAACTGACTGATAATCCAAATGATGTAATCACACGCGTTTCATCATCACCAGTACCAGCCGCCTCGCTGATTTCCTGTAACTGATCCGATAGCATCAAAAAATCGATACCAGCATGAAGTTCCCATGACCCATCTCGAGGTGAAATGAATTCCAAAGGCATGCTCGTATGAAAACCAATCTGCGTAAACCCAAAGAAATCACCATCACCGTTTGAGCCGGTTTGATAATATTTGTCGGCGTTAAAACCGAATGTGATCGGAACCGATAATGTGATCGGCGTTGTTTCCGAATCATAAATCAACACACTCGGCGCAATACCCGCTTCCAGATAAATCCCATCCGCATTACCAAATCCATCCGCAGCGGAACTGGTTTCAAAAGCAACGAGTGCATAAGGCTGCAAACCTTCAAACCCCGGTATCTCTACGCCCAAATCTTCCCAGAACCCAGAGTCATCATGTGAAATACTAAAATCGATCTCTTGATTAAATTCCCCGCCTCCTGATGGGTTTTCTAACCAGATGTAAGTAATGTCTGCAAACAAAGTATCGGATAACTGAAAAGATAATCCAAGACTTGGATCGGCTTCATACCACGCTGAATCGCCATCACGGTCAGTTGTTGAGAAACTTGACCACAAACCAAATGTCGCGCTAATACCATCTGAAAGTTGATATGTCGCAGCAGCAGAAGGTTGAATGATCAAGCCATTAATATTTTGTTTACCTTGTGAGATGCCACGGAACCAATATTCAGTTGTGAATGTGGTATCTGCTGCGAAGGACCAGTTCGATCCCTCATCAATTGCTTCTACGATCTGCTCAAGTTCAACTGGTTCAGCAAACTCATTTTGAGCCGATGCAATACTTGTTACTGTCATTAATCCCACTGCTGGTAGTAAGCGTGAGATAGCCCGCAAGGATTGTTCCTTGTTCACCGTTAATCCTTCCTCTTAATTGCTCACAGGCGTTAACGTGTCCTGTAATGATTAGACGCCGTTCGGAGCTGTTCGTATGACTGATGAATGACTAAGCATTCGTACGTTTCGCAGTTCATATTGCAACAGCCGTGCCAAAACACGCACCAAAACGAAAATGTGCGAATATCACATGAAAATGCTTTCAAAATCGCTGAAAAATTGAGAGTTATATAACAGCGCGCGGAAAAGTCATGTCGAGATTTTATGCAAAATGAAAAAGCTGCTTATCAAATAAGCAGCTTTGTATTCGTGCAATATTAAGCTAACACTTGGTTAGAAGGTGGCATTAATACCCACAGTGCCGATGAATTGCAGTGAATCATCGGACGTACCCATCTCACGAGATAGTTCACGTAACTGATCGGAAAGTAGCAGTAGATCAAATCGTCCGTAAACCGCCCAGTCGCCGTATTCGGGACCAATCCCGTTAAGTGGTGCAGAGAGTTGGAGTCCTGCTTCAAAAAATCCAAACAGATCACTGGACGCACCTTCGCGTGCTTGGAAATAATTGTTGAGCGAATTGCCAACGCGGGTGGGGAATGAGAGATACAGTTCAAAAATGTCTTCAGGCAAGATTTGAATTGTGGGGTCGATACCAAATTCAAAGTAGATGCCGCCGCCGTCACCGACTTCATCAGCTGCGCCGGATGTTTCAAACGCGAAAAGAATGTGTGGCTGAAAACCTTCGAAACCTGCAATTTTAAAACCCATGGATTCAGTGAGATTGTTCCAGAATTTTTCATCGTTGTATTCGACAAGGACATCAATTTCCTGATCGAACTCGCGACCTTGTGCGACGGCGATCAGCCAGAGGTATGAGACATCGATTGCGAGGTTGTAATCGGGGAGCAGGGTGGTGATGCCGAGCGATGGGTCGGATTCATACCAGCCGCCATCACCTTCACGGTTGACGGTGGTGAAATCGTTCCATGTTTCAGCATGAGCGACAAGACGAAGGCTGTCGGATTCAAAGACTTCGAGGCCGACATAGTTGTATGTTTGAATGATGACGCCGTTTTGGTTTTGTGAACGCTGTGAGATGCCACGGAACCAGTATGCAGTGGTGAGGGCGCCATCGACTTCGACGGTCCATTTACTGTTGTCGGTGAATATGGGGGCGGGTACGGGGGCGATTGGCCCTTCGGGTTGGTACTGGGTGTTCTGCGCGTTTGTGATTGATGTGATGAATAGGAGAGAGGTTAGAAGACATGTGAAGAACAGTCGGCAATGATGCTGCATAGCATGATCCTTTGTGGATGACTAAATGAATCAAACATATTGAGCACGAATTACAGAAGGTATGAC
Source organism: Planctomycetota bacterium (assembly GCA_016350165.1). Taxonomy (GTDB): domain Bacteria; phylum Planctomycetota; class Phycisphaerae; order Phycisphaerales; family Phycisphaeraceae; genus Poriferisphaera. The sequence continues at coordinate 4,874,964 of CP066225.1, forward strand.
AAGAGCTGTGAGAAATGATTACTCCGTCCCTGTATGTATGATGCATGCGATGCTGAGAAAACGCAATAGGAAGATTGGTTAGTGATGTGTGCGAAGCGCTTTTGTGCGCACGATTTGTTTAGAAGTTGGTTTTTTGAATGTTGATTTTGAGGGGTGAAAAATTGAGTTTGGGATTGCGGAATGCTTGGAAAGTTGATGTTTTGGGTTAAGAATGGTTAGCGATTGCATGAAATGCTTTGAAATGGGTTTGGTTTGAACGGTTTTGTGCGCGCGAAAATTCAAATTTAGTGATTTACCCGTAGACAAGAATGAGCAGAAATGGGTAGAAAACGACCAAGAATGGCGCGGTTTGTGTTGGAAATGGTCAGAAATGGTTAAGGAATTGCGTGCTTTTGGGAGGTGATTGCGTGAATGTGCGCGCGTTTTGATTTTGTGTTGGTTTGGTATGGGGTTTGCTGTGGGGGAGTTTAATTATGAGCAAATGATTGGTGTGAGGGGTGGGCACGGCGAGCGTGGCTCGCAGGCTTGGTTGAGTTGTTGCACTTGAGCGTGTCGTGAGATGGTTGGGATAAAGGAATTTGTTATTGCACATAATCGAATCATTGGTTGGTGTTTGATCGTTCAATAAATGCATGAACAAATGAGTTGCAGTTGTGGTTGATTTGGTATGGGGTTTAGTGTGGATGTGATATGCTGTGTGTGTGATAAGTTTGTGATGTTTTAGGGCAATATGTGATGACTGAGTGTTTTATCAAAAATGAAGTACGAATGGGACTTGCTGCGAAGCTGGGGTTGATGAGTGTCGTGGATGATGGGCAGGTTTGGGAGATTGGGATTGCGCATCAGGATATAGCGGTTCAAGCTGTTGAATATTATTTGAACTGTAAAGATCTGACGGATGATGAGAAGTTTGTTTTGATGATTGTGATTCTGGGGTCTGTTGATGAATACATGATTGAAAGTCAATCAGAGTTTCCGTTGATGGATGAGTTGGAGACTGTGATGGATCGTGATTATGAGCTGCATGCTCGTACGTTTGGTGAGTGGGCTTGTTGGGAATGTGTAGCAAGGGATGAAGGCTGGGGTGTGACGCCAAAGGTTAGATGGGTGGTGAGTGAACATACGATTAAGTATCGTTGGGCTTCACCTGAGGCAAGGTATAGCCTTGCGAATAAATTGGGTCTTTCGACGGACGATTGTGAGGAGTTGTATTGGGAATTGACTGTTTGCGCTCCTGATCTGGCGATGAAGTTTGTTGATGAGTACATAAAGCGAGATGATTTAAGCGAGGATGAAAAGTTTGTTTTGATGATGATCGTTATTGAATCTGTTGAGGAATATATGGGCATGCGTGGCGATACGTTTGCGATGATGGACGAATTGGAAATGGTTTTGAAGCGGGATTATCAGATACATGAATTCACGCTTGATGATTTTGCTTGTTGGAGTGTGGGTGGTGATGGGGAGGCGTATTATATTGCGCCGTTTGTGAGACGGGTGATTCGGGAGTGTATAGTGGGGTGAGGAGTGGTTTGCTGTGGCTATGAGATGAGGATGAAGATGAGATGTGAGGGGTGAGCACGGCGAGTGGGGCTCGCAGGTTAGGGTGAGTAGTTGCACTTGAGCGTGTCGTTGGTTGGGAGGTGGGTCTTTAGTTGGGGATGGCTTTAAAGAATGCGTAGATGCTGTAGGCGTCGTTGTCGTAGTCTTTGGTGGTGAAGATGAAGGCGGTGATTCTTGGTTGATTTAGCTCTACATTTCGAGATGGTGTTGTCATGGTTGCTTGGCAAAATTGCATCCATTCAGCGCGATGTGGGCTCCATGCTTTGAATCTTTTGTATTCTTCGGTTTGGAATATTGGGTCTGATTCTGGGATGTGGGGTATATAAACTCGTGTGGTATCCCAAGAAAAATTATTGAGAGAAATGCCATTAATCAATGATTGTGTGGTGAAGTTGTAATCCCTAGGTTTATTACGTTTTACGACATTGCAATTCGCAAAAAGTGAAGCGGTCATATCATCGTGAAGGGTTATGGAGATACTGCTGCCGATATCGGTGGTTGGTGTATAGACGCCAAAGGCGCGATGGGATTTCAGGGACTTAAGATGATTGGCAAAAGCAAACCAAGCTGCTTTGTTATCTTTTCTGTATTCGCTACTTAGATAATCATGGAGATCTTCAAATAAGCCTTTTTTGTAGCGGTTCTCATTGAAGTATTCAGGGTGAGCTTCAAAGAGAATCCATAGCTCCATGACGTTTCTGAGTAGTTCTTTGGTTTCGTAATTGTGCAGGCTGAAGAGTAAGTATTTGAGTCTATAAAAACTTTTATCGATTGCGTTGTCAGGATGTATGCCTTTCGCTCTACCGCTTTTTATTTCAGCTTGGATATCCTGATCAGCTTGGGTTGTCCAGTAATCCATCTCTTGTTTGAAAAGGTTGTATAGCCGTGGATATGCTTTATCGCCAGCGATTTTTTTATAGGTTCTAATTACAGAGCGGTAATCATAGGGGCGAGACTTGATTTCGCTGTCCAGCATTTGGTCGAGAGGTTGGAGAGCGTGTTGGCCACAGGTTTCAAGTTCTTTTATGCCGAGGGTGTCGGCTGATGGGTTGCGTTTGATCCAGTCGAGTAATTGATTGGTTTTGGTTTGCAGGTCTTTAATTTCAATCACATCAGAAAAATAGGGCTGATTGCTTTGATGTTCCTGTAGTTGATTGAGTATTTCGGCTTCATCGAAATCGTAATGTGTTAGGACTGAAGGGCCGGGGTTCATTACTTGTCGAAAGCAGTATGTTTTGCCTTCTTCGATCCAGATGGTTGCGTATTTAATATGACTTTGCCACATGGAGTTGGAGCCGCGCCATTGGCCTTGTGTTTCAGCAAGCTTGACTTGTGCTTCATGGTATTGGGGATTGCGTTTTACGGTATTGAGAAAGTTTTGATAAACCTGACGATTGCGATCCTGTAAGTAGAGGATCATTCTTTTATTTGATGTTTTGAAGTAAGGTTTACTGTTGCCAAAAGCTTCTTTGTATTCAGGTTGGAAGTTGGCTAGATCGGGGATGTTGATGGTGGTTTGCGGTTTAAGATTGCCTTTGAGTGTTTTGAGGATGGTGACGTTGCCGGTGGTGAGGTCGGGCTGTTCGACGAGTACGATGTCTGTGGTCATGTGCAGGTTTGGAGAGAAGCTGGGACGTCTGCCTGCGTGAGTGGGGCTGGTGAGTGAGAGTAGAATTGTAATGAGGATTATGATGTGTGAGATTTTATGATTGAACATAAATAGCCCCAGAAAAAAGTGTGGGAATGGAATTGGTTATGCTCATGATAAAAGTTGGGTGAGATGATTGGCAAGTGAATTGCGCAATAAAAAACTGCGATTGTTGAGGTCGCAGTTTTTGGGTTGTTTTTGTATTAATTGAGAAGACCGGCGGGCTGTCAGCCCGCGGCTACTTGAGTTGCAAGAGTTGTATTGTGGGTTTGATGGTGAAGATTAACCGGGGCCGAGGCCTCGACTGAAATCTTGGATACGCTGGACGTGGTCGCGTCTTACGGTGTCCAAGGTGATCTTGGCAATCGAATAATTTTCATCTTCATCCGATACCATGCGACAGTGCTCTTGAATGACATCGTAGAGGAACTTGAATGCATCACGAGGTTGGTGCATTTGTTCGAGGGCATCGATGATGGCTTCGCGTGAGACATCTGGCGTGAAGAGTTCTTTGAGTGAAGCAGAGTTTTGGTCGGGGGTGTCGCCTTCGGGGGTTTCGCACATACGGAGACGTGTGTTGCAGAGATCGTAGAGGGTGGAACCTGACCAGCGGAGACGGTCGATCATGGATTGTTTGTCGAGACGTGCTCGTTGGAAAAATTCTGGTGATTCGCGACGGATGGAGTAGTGGAGTTCGAGTGGGAGGAGGAGCTTGACGCCTATGCCGTGCTGTTGGAGGAATTTGTTGTCGAGCATGGGGCGGAGGATGGCTTGCATGCGTGCGGGGTCGCCTGAGACGAGGGTTGGTTCGTCGAGACGGTCGAGGAGAATGATCATGCCTGCGTAGTCGAGTTGGTGGAGAATCTCGATGAAGCGGCGTGTGAGTTGGTAACGTGAATCGAGTGGTGATTCTTCGTCCTTTGGTGGTGTTGGGAATGGTTGGCGTTGGAGGTCGGAGCCTGAAACGAGGGTGAGCATCTGGCGGAGTTCGGAGCGTGTGCGTGTGATGGCGGGGGTATCTTTTTGGATGGTCCACGCGAGTTTGAGTCTTGAGAGGAAGGACCATGAAATCCAGCCGAGAAGACCGATGGTTCCAGCGAGGGCGACGCCGACGGATGGAAGTAGCCACCATTGGGGTTCTTCGATGAAGTGTTCTGCAGCGTATAAGCCGCCTGAGGCAATGAGGAGGATGATTGCTAGTGCGAAGTAGAATTTGACTGGGAAGAAGCGTTTAACGCGAAGGATGTTGCTGAGGCGATCCCAGCGATCGGTGACTGAACCTGTAACGGGTTGGTCGTAAAGTGCAGCGAGAACAGCGAGATCGACACGCTGCTGACGTGTGAGAGTCTTGCGGAGTTGGCGCTTTGAACGCTGTTTGTCGGATGGCTGATCGGCTGATACTGGTGCATGCTGATCGAGGATAGCGGAGACGAGTTTAGTGATGGCAACTGAGAGGATGGCGTCCTGGTGGTCTTCGAGCCGGAAGTGCTTGAGGACGGCTTTTGCGTTTTGCTTGCGTGAACGCATGAGATTGTCGAGCATGGGGTTGAGGTCGTCGTAGGTGACGGTGAGGATGCGCTCGGATGGTTTTTCGGTGTTGTGCTTTTCGATGTATTTTTCGAGTTGCAGGCGGATGGCTGTTTTGCCGGAACCTTTTTCGCCGAAGACGATGGCGGTGGATGGTTTATCAAGAGGCCCGAGTATCTTTTGGAAGTCGGGGTGCATGGGGGAGTGGCCGAGGAGACGTGAGAAGACGGGGTCGAGGCCTGCTTCTTCGGCTGCGAATGGGTTTTCTGAGATGTTGTAGTGGGCAAAGAAACTGTTGATATCCATCGTGTATCGCCCTTTTGGGGTTGATGATTGGGAACGCGGTATTTGAGGCGGTTATGATCTGGAAATAACGCAAAAGTTATTTGTCAGAAAAAAGCGCGGTAAATGGTGCGATCATGCGGATATCATTATAGACTATTTACCCTCGAAAGAGATAACTAACACAGCGGCGGACGGATGTAGTTGTTAGAAGGTTTGCCGACATAATCGGAAGAAACGCTACAGATGGAAGAATCGAAAGAAATGGAATCAGGGAAGATATTAGAAGGCAGTGTTGCTGAGCTGACGGATGATGTGATGCGGAGCAAGGCTGTGGACTCGGCTTTTGATTATCGTGGTGATGTGACGATCGAGGTTGAGGGTGGCGAGAAGTATGAGGGTTATGTGTATAACCGAGATGGTGAATGCGCGGAGCCTTGGGCGTTGATGATGCTGAAGGGTGGCGGTGAACAAAAGATTTTGTACTCCGAGATTAAGGGATTGGCTTTCTCGGGGAAGGATCCTGCGGCTGGTAAGACGTGGGAGAGTTGGCTGAAGCGGTATGCTGAGAAGAAGCTGAAGGGTGAGGCGGCGAACATTGAGAGTGAGTCGCTCGAAGACTGATTGGAATTGGTGTATGATGGATACGAGTTAAATGCTTGGACCTTCAGGCATCAAAGAGATGAATTTATGAAATACATGACCACTGCATATTGGCAAGTTTATTGGCGACGCTGGCAATCCTAACTAGCGCTTAGTCAGTTTGTATCACGTTGTGGTGATGCAGTTTTTGTCAATGAAGATGGTTTGTATTTGAATGAATCTCAGCAATGAAAGGTCTGGGTGTGACCATGTCTTATCAATTACCCAATTTTGAAGCATTTAAAGATCTTGCGAATGGCGAGGGCGATGTCAGTGAGAAGAAGCTGATCCCGATGTGCCGCCGCTTGTTTAGTGATGCGCTGACGCCGGTGCTTGCGTATCGTCGGCTGGTGCGAAATGATGATCGTTTGGCGCCGAGCTTTTTGCTTGAGTCAGTGGTGGATGGTGATCGTGTAGGCAGATATAGCTATGTTGGCGCGAACCCGATGATTGAAGTGATTGCGCGGCGATATGATGTTGAAGTGCGCGATCATGTAGGGATGGGTTTAACGAAGAAGTTTGTGAGTGAAGACCCACTCATGGAGATGAAGAAGATTGTATGTGATTGGAAGTTGATTGATCCGGGCGAATCGCTTCGTTTGCCTGATTTTACAGGGGGATGGGTCGGTTTTTCTGGTTATGATACGGTGCGGTATCTGGAGCCTGAGAAGCTGAAGGATGCGCCAAAAGATGATCGTGGGCTGCCTGATTTGCATATGCAGTTGTATAACGATTTGGTTGCGTTTGATCATGTACAGAAGGTTGTGTTGGTGATCACGCATGTGCGGCCGAGCGAGTATGCTTCGCTTGAAAAGGCTTATGAAGCGGGGATCGGTCAACTGGATAAGCTGACGCATGCGCTGGTTGGGCAATCACGTTTGGAGGATACAGAAACGTCATTGCTTTCGGATGGTCATATTGATTTGGATGCGCCGCCTCGGAAATTGCCTGTGAGTAATATGGGTGAGGGCGGGTATCAAGATGCGGTGATGAAGATTAAGGAATATATCAAGGCGGGTGATGCGTTTCAGATTGTGCCTAGTCAGCGGTTTGAGGTGAAGACGGAGGCTGATCCGTTTGATATCTATCGCGCGCTTAGAGTGGTGAATCCATCGCCTTATATGTTTTATGTGCAGATTGAGGGGGGGATGTTGATTGGGTCGTCGCCTGAGATTTTATGCAAAGTGCAAGATCGTGAAGTGACGAACAAACCTTTGGCGGGAACGCGGAAACGTGGAAAGACGCAGGAAGAGGATCTTGCACTTGAGAAGGATTTGCTTGCAGATCATAAAGAGATTGCTGAGCATGTGATGCTGGTTGATCTTGGTCGGAATGATGTGGGGCGGATTGCGGAGGCGGGGTCGATTGAAATTCCAGAGACACTACAGATTGAACGATACTCTCATGTGATGCATATCAGTTCAACGGTTACAGGCGTGCTCAAGAAGGAATATGACTGCTGGGATGCGCTGCGGATGTCATTGCCTGTGGGGACGGTGAGTGGTGCGCCGAAGATTCGTGCAATGCAGATTATTGATGAGGTGGAGCCGAATCGAAGAGGGCCTTATGCAGGGGCGGCTGGGTTTGCGGATTTTGCTGGGAATATGAACATGGCAATTGCACTGCGGACGATGGTGGTGATGCCGGGGAATGAAGGGAAGTGGGATGTGCATCTTCAGGCGGGGGCGGGGATTGTGTATGACTCTGATCCTGACAGTGAGCATCAGGAGACAGTGAATAAGGCGGCGGCGCTGGCGAAGGCGATCGATGTCGCGGAAGCGGCGTTTATCAGATAACATGTTATTGATAGTGGTTTTGTCAGTTTGAAGAGCTGATGAAGCTGGGTATGAGTAAGAGATGGCGATCGCGCGTCCGTATGTGATGGATGTGGTGGCGATCAGTCATGTTTTTTGACTCAAACAGCGTCAGGCGCTACAGGTTCATGATGGATACGGCCGATAAACAAGTCAGCATGGCAACAGATGTTAAGACAATTCTTAAATTGAAAGTTCCCGTCATCGTGCAGATCGGTAAACGACGCATGACGATGGATGACATTCTGCAATTGGCACCAGGTGCGATTCTTGAGCTTGATAAAGGGTCGGAACAGTGGCTGGATCTGCTTGCGAATAATAAGCATGTCGGGCAGGGGAGTGCTGTGAAGGTGGGGGAAAATTTTGGGATTCGGATCGAAGAAATTGGTTCGGCACGTGAACGTGCTGAGGCGATGGCTACGTGAGATTGAAAGACAGAATGAAAGTTAAAAGACCTCACTAAATGGTGAGGTCTTTTTTTGTTTTGATATCTAATCGAAGATTAGGTGTATGGTTTGACTTTTATTTGCATGCCGTCGATGAGGGTTATTTCGACTTTGGTATTTTGGTCGATGATGCCTGCTTCTGCGATGCATTCGATGCGATGTTTGTTGAAGACACATGTGCCAACGGGGCGAAGCGGCGTTATGGTTTCGCCGATCATACCGGGTTGAAGATCGTGTGTTACTTCTGAGAATAGAAGTTCTTCTGTCTTTGATTCGGCTTTCTTTTCGTTCTTTAGTGTGACCCATTTGGCGATGAATGTGTGCGGCCAAATTTTGATGCCGAAGCCGATAAGGAATGGGATTGCGAAGAGTGTGAGAAGGCATGCGATGGTGCCGACGAGTGTGTTGAAGTTGAAGAGGAATGCGATGCCGATAATGAGGCTGAGGATGGAGAGTATCGCGACGATGCCGGCTGTGGGGATGAGCAATTCGATAACGAAGAGAACCAAGGCGACGGCAATGAGAACGATGCCCCAGATCAAAAATGCGTTTGAAGTGGGTTCTACAGGTGGTGGTGTTGCAGCAGCACCGAGGAATGTTATGAACGTGTTCATGGTTTAATTATAAAACAAACCCTCGGTAGTTGCCGAGGGTTTGTTTGAATCTTTTTGGGTTTGGGAATTTTTATGCAGAATTCGCAGGGGTGAAGATTTTATTGGTCGAATTGGCCATCGAAGGCGATATTTGAGGGCTCGAAGTCGATTGCGCGGACGAAGTCGCATGCTTCAGTAGCGCCGTGTTCACGGTTCATGCGTGAGTCTTCCCATTCGACGGAGAGAGGGCCTGCATAGCCGGTGTCGTTGAGTGCGACGATGATGTCTTCGAATTCGACATCGCCGTGACCGAGGGAGCGGAAATCCCAGTAACGTCGTGGGTCTGCGAAGTCAGTGTGGCCTCCGAAGACACCGATAGTGCCATCTCCGTGACCCCACCATACATCTTTCATGTGCGCATGATAAATGCGATCTGGGAATTGACGGATGAACTTAACGTAGTCAACGCCTTGGTATGCGAGGTGTGAAGGGTCGTAGTTGAAGCCGAATCGTTTGTGGTTATCAACAGCTTTGAGGGCGCGTTCGGCTGTGACGATGTCGAATGCGATTTCAGTTGGGTGTACTTCAAGAGCGAAATTTACATTAGCTTTATCGAATGCGTTTAGAATTGGTTTAAACCGTTTTGCAAAATCTTTGAAGCCTTTCTCCCAGTACTTTTGATCAGTTGGTGGGAAGGCGTAGATGCTGTGCCAGACTGACGAGCCGGTGAAGCCGTTGACGACAGCGGGGAAGTCGTCTTTGTTTTTGCGGCCGGGCTTGTTGTTGATGAAACGGCGACATGCTTTGCCTGCTTGGATCATTTGTTTGGCTGCGCGTTTGCGAACACCTTCAGGTTCGCCATCACCCCAGATGTCTTCGGGGAGGATTGATTTGTGACGTTCATCAATGGGGTCGCAAATTGCTTGACCTACAAGATGGTTTGAGATTGCGAAGGATGTTAAGCCGTAGTCACTGAGAATTTCCCAGCGACCTTTACAGTACTTATCAGATTTTGCAGCTTGCGCGACGTCGAAGTGATCGCCCCAGCAAGCGAGTTCAAGACCGTCGTAGCCGAACTCAGCAGCTTTTTGACAGATTGTTTCGAAGGGAAGGTCAGCCCATTGACCGGTAAAGAGTGTGACAGGACGTGCCATAAATCAACCATCTCCATGTAACGTAGATGTAACGAATAACCAAACACATACACATAATGATTAAGTGTAGTTTTATAAGAAATATGCTTGGTGGCAAGTCTGAATTTTAAAATGAAAAGTTATGTATGAAATTACATAACTTAATTGTTGCTGAGTTCGAGCATTTTTTCTCGGATGATTGCGAGTGCTTCTTCGCGCTTGATACCCTTGGGGAGTGTGAAAGGTTTGCCGAATTTCACTCTGGCTTTGCATGGCATGAAAATGTGTAAGAGCATGTGATTGGTGAGTGATGTGCCGCTGATCCAAACTGGGACGATCGGAGCACCGGTACGTTCAGCAACGAGTGCGATACCTGGTTTAAATGGTTGAAGTTCTCTCGCATCGCGTTGTAGGCCGCCTTCTGGGAATAGGCCAAGTACTTCACCTTCATTGACGGCGTTGACCATGGCACGGATAGGTGTGGTGTCTTTGCCATCAAGTTTGAGAGAGATGGGGTTGGCCATTTTCCAGATTGGCCAGAGTAGTTTGAATCGGAATTCGGTGAGCATGACCCAACGCACGAAGCGGGGTGATGCGCCTTGGATGAGGAATGGATCAATGGCAATGGTGTGATTACTTGCAAGAATGACAGGGCCTTTGGACGGTACGTTTTGACGGCCTTCCCATTCAAGACGGTACCAGACAAGTAGCCAAAGACGAAGAAGGTGTAGGCTAACGTTTGTTGCTGTATCTTTGAGCATACCTTGTTTGAGGATGCGCCAACCACCCCATAAGCCGAGCAGGGCGAGCAAAGCGCCGAGAGGATAGAGGCTGATGATGATGGCGTTATCCGCATTGGGGGTTTGCCAAATGATGAAATTGACGATGACGTTGGTGAGCGTGTTCATCATCGCGTTGAGGCCCATGACACGACCACGCATGTAGTTTGGAGAGAGTGATTGCAGCATGGTAGCGATGCTGACGATGGCCATGTTTCCGAAGACACCGACGCCGAAGGCGAGGGCGAGTGAGAGATAGAAGAATTTTGAGTAAGCGAGGAACATGATGAAGACGCCGGTCATCATGAGGCCGAACATGAGCACGACGTCAGACTCACGACGCGTTCTTATCCATGCCATGACACAAGCACCAGCGAGCATGCCGAAGCCAACGCCGGCAGTGAGGACAGTGAAACGGAAGAGTCGTTCCTGATCGGACATACCAGCTTCGATGAAGCCGAAGTTGAGCTTGGTGAGTGAAAGGACAGCGTTGTAGACGACCATCGCGCCAGCCCAGATGAGCATGTTGAGGAGGATGAGTCTGACGATGCGGCCATGGCCTTTGATATAGGTCACAGCTTGTTTGTATGAGCGTGGTTTTGGTTGAACTTTTTCGAGGCCTGCAATGCTTGTCTGTTTAATGCGCAAGAACGCAAAGAAGGAGCCTGAGATAATGTAGAAGCCAGCACCGATGAGGAGGCCAAGACGTACGGTACTCGCTTGATCGGGGTTGATGATTTTGCCGCCAACCACTTGGCCGATCATGGACGCGATGACAGCGATCGAGAGAATGATGGCGTTGGCAGATTGAAGTTGTTTCAGTGGCACAACTTCAGGGACGATGGCGTTGCGCGTTGGATTGAAGATGGCTGCAAAGACGCCGACAAGGAAGAGGATACCGAGAACCTGCCAATGATAACTTTCAGGTACCGCACCGACGCCAGTTGCGTTGTAAACAAGTAGGAAGCCGAGGAAGAGAAGTAAGCCACGAAACTCATCACATGCGAGCATGAGCCATTTACGAGGGAGATGGTCGGCAAGCCATCCGCCGGCAACGCTCAGTAATACATAAGGTAAAAAGAAGAAGAAATTGATCGAGGCTTGAATGCTAACTTGTTCTGCACCTTGAACGAAGCCGCCAAGTAAGACGAGTGCAGCAAGCATCATCATGCGGTCACCAAAACCGCTCGCAGCGACACTCGTCCACATGAGCGTGAAGCTGCCGTTGCGCCAAAGTGGATTCCGTTCCCGTTTTGCGATCTTAGCTCGGTTTACTGACATGCTCCAAAGTATACCGTGAATGATCACTTACAGCATGAAAAAAGCTGACCTTTTCGATCAGCTTCTTGTCATTAATTGGTATTTATTGCGTATTATTCCGCACTACTCGTACTTGCGCTTGGGCCCACGAGTCTACTCCCAGCTTGCTGATCACCCATATGCATGAGCGGCAACGGCATCGGGCTGTCGCTGTTCAAGAAGTACATCTTCGTTGCAGGGTCTTTTGAAATGGACTGCAATGTCTTGAGTGCTTCGAGTTGAACGTATGCTGGATTATTTGAAACAGCTTGATTGATCATTTGGATTTCATAAGCCTGTGCGTCGGCCATGAGTTTACGTCGCTTGGCCTCACTCTCAGCTGCTTGTTCTTCAGCTTCAGCTTGTGCGATCTTTTGCTGCTGTTCCATCGTGAAACGTTCGAGTTCAGCTTTCTGCTGTTCGACAGCTTGTTCACGTTCTTTTTTACGCTCAATCGCTTGCGTGATGAAGGTCGGCAATTTGATGTCGCGTAAAAGTACTGCTTCGACAATGATGCCTTTCGGTGCGAGATACTCCTGCAATTGATTTTGCAGTGAAGATTGAATTTGTTGTTGTGTTTCTTCTAGGAAGAAATCTTCAGCTCGCTTGATCGATTTACCTTGCTCACGCAGAAGTGAGCGGAGTTTAGGACGAAGATGCACTTCGACCATTTGTTCAGAGTCACCGGTGCTGCCTAGAATTTCAGGAGCCATCTTGCCGTTCAAACGATACTGCACAGAGACATGCAAATCCGTTGATAACTGATCTTGCGTTGGGACCGGTGCTGTCTCAGGGTGTGACTTCTCGCGTACGTCGTAGAGTGTCCACTGATACAACGGATTGATAAATTTGTGCAAGCCTTCATCATAGGGTTCAGACTGCACACTACCAAAGTAAGTCGCTACGCCAACATGGCCTGCAGGCACCGTTTTGAACGCACATGACCCAGCCAGGAATACCAAAGCGCAAAGCACAGCGATGGAAACCACTTTAACGACCGTGCTCGGAGCAACCGATGGCGGACGATGATCGAATCTCATATCTCGTTGCATATCAACCAACCTTGTTGTGGCAATTCATTGTGGCCGAGAAATGATTGGCCATGAAGAAACACGAATTGCCTGATAGTCCAATAAATCGAATAAAAAAAGACTGCCGCAATATTGCAACAGTCGGTTGGTTATTGGCTATTTGTTGAAAAATATCGGGCGATCAATCTTTTGTACGTTCCACGACTGCATAAGCATTGTGGTTGTGGATTGATTCAAAGTTCTCACTGCTGACGCTGTACCATGCGATACGGTCATCTGCTTCCATCGCGCGTGCAAGGTCACGGACGATGTCTTCAACGAACTTAGGATTGTCGTATGCAGCTTCAGTCACCCATTTCTCATCAGGTCGCTTCAGCACTGCAAAGACCTGTGTACTTGCACACTGCTCAACGATATCGAACAGTTCTTCGATCCACATACGTTGGCCTTCTTTGATACGAACGCTTGCGATCATGTGGCAACGCTGATTGTGTGCACCATAAGCCGAAATTTCCTTTGAGCATGGGCACAAGCTTGTCGCAGGCACCGTGATCGTCATGACCATGTCGTCGGTGTGGTTGCATGTACACTCAAATTTTACTTCGAGGTCGATCTTGCCGACCTGACCTGAGACTGGAGCTTTCTTGTCAATGAAGTATGGAAACTCCATCTCAAGATGAGCAATCTCAGCATTCAAGCGATTCTTAATATCGTGGCAAACCTCGACGATCTCATCCGATCGCAATGATTCGTGATGTTTATTGAGCACTTCTAGGAAACGGCTCATATGCGTTCCCTTTTGATAGTGCGGCAAACCAACGTACATATTGATCTTTGCAACCGTGCTTTGTGTGCCACCGGTCGCAGGGCAGTGCAGTGTGATCGGATAGCGGATATCCTTCACGCCGACTTTGTTGATCGCAATCTGACGCTTGTCCTCACTACCCTGAACATCGGGCATGGACTCAGAGAATTCAGCGCTGACATCGCTGGACATGCTTCTAACCTTCACTTAAGAGTTCAATACCGATCAACCGCGTCGTTCCACGATCCTCGGCAGGAGGGCCAGACTGACCATACTCACAACCAGTCTGATGGGAATATGAGATTTTACGCCCTTTTGACTACAAATTAAAGTTGACACCCTCGCACACAAACCTCCTAACGTGACACATACCGGCTTCACCTCCCTTAAAACGGGATTTAGCTGAGGAATTGTCCCCAAACCCACGATTTAGCCGATTTATTACACTGAAACATAACGCTAAACAGGGCCACAATCATGAAAAAACCAAAACCCCAAGGCCAAATCCTCGAATCCTCCGTCAGGCACGTGGTTATCGAGTCCGTTGATCACATCAGTCCCGGCGAGGTATGGAATCCTGCAATCAACATCTACGAGACACCCAGCAATATCAAAGTCTGTGTCGATCTCGCAGGCCTCGACAAAAAGCAGATCTGTGTCTCAGTTGAGCCCGGCCAACTCGTCATCAGTGGCGATCGGCATGCACCTGATCCACCACAAGATTCTCAACCACAATCTGCCTCAACCAAGCCGGCCGTTCGTATTCATGCTATGGAAATTGACTACGGCCCATTTTCACGCAAAATCCGCATTCCCCACAACGTCAAAATCGACAACGTCGAGTCAGAATACAAACTCGGCCTACTTTGGGTAAAATTACCACTCATTCCGTAAATCCGAATCTTGCTCACAAGATTCAACATAATCCATTCAGGGCACGGGGATACATTCAGGGGTAGGGATACCTCAAGTTCAGAGGGTACCGGTGGGGGACGCCGGGGATTGGGAGCTGGATGAAAAACTACTACAGACACTGGAATTTGATCTGTGCCAAAAAAGAAAAAAACAACAAAAAAGCGTGGCTCACGTAAACGTCAGTCAAAACAAACGCCCACATCAAACATTAACGTCGAAACCCCTGGCATGATCGTCGAACTCGACGGCCACCCAGATCTCGATATCCAATCACAAGCCATACCCAACGTCATGCCTGTAATGCCTGTTCGAGGTATGGTCATGTTCCCCGGCACCATCATGCCAATCTCCGTTGGCCGCCCAGCTTCCCTCAAACTTCTCGAAGAGTCCCTCGCCTCATCCAAGGTCATTGCGCTCTTCACACAAAAAGACGAAGAGCAGGAAGCCCCAGAGCTTGACGAGATCTACTCCGTTGGCACAGCTGTCATGGTACTCAAGCTCATTCGGCAACCCGATGAATCCGTTCAAATCATCGTGCATGGGCTCGGCCGTGTCACGATGGACGAAGTCATCCGCACTGACCCATACATCGTTGCTCGCATGAAGCCGTCCGAGGAAAAACTCGCCTCCACAAGCAAAGCTTTTGCCGCAGCAATCAATCAGCTCAAAGATCAAGCACGCGAACTCATTGAACTCTCACCCAACGCACCTGACCAAGCCATCACTGTCTTGATGAACATTGAGGACCCATCCAACCTCGCCGACTTCCTCGTCGCCAACCTCAATCTCGACGTCACGCAAAAGCAAGACCTCCTCGAAGAACTCGACATCGCTAAGCGTATTCGTGCAGTTCATCGCCACGTCTCTATGCAGCTCGAAATTCAGAAGCTGCAACACAAGATTCAGGAAGACGTCCAGTCATCCATCGGCGACACCCAGCGTAAATTCTTCTTACGTGAACAGATGAAAGCTATCCAACGCGAGCTCGGCGAAGAAGGCGAAGGCGAAGATTTCCTCATCCGCCTTCGTGAACAACTTTTAGAAGCTGATCCGCCAGACGCTGTCATGGAAGAAGCACAACGTGAGTTCGCTCGCCTTGAACTTATTCCGCCCGCTTCACCCGAATACTCAGTGATCTCAAACTACCTCGAACTCATCGCTGATCTGCCTTGGAATAAACTATCCGAAGATAATCTCGACTTGGATCGCGCTCAATCCATTCTCGATCGCGACCACTACGGCCTCGACAAAGTCAAACGCCGTCTCATTGAGTATCTTGCAGTTCGAAAACTCAACCCCGGCAATCGTGGCCCTATCTTATGCTTAGTCGGCCCTCCCGGTGTCGGCAAAACCTCACTCGGCCAATCCATCGCCGATGCGCTCGGACGCAAATTTGTACGCATGTCCTTCGGCGGCATTCGTGATGAAGCCGAAATTCGAGGCCATCGCCGTACATACATCGGCGCCATGCCCGGACGCATCATCCAGGAACTCCGCCGTGCAGGCACAAAAAACCCTGTCATGATGCTCGACGAACTCGACAAACTCGGTGCTGACTTCCGAGGCGACCCAGCCTCTGCACTCCTCGAAGTCCTCGATCCACGCCAAAACGATAAGTTCGTTGACCGTTATCTCGATGTACCATTCGATCTTTCGCAGGTCATCTTCATTGCGACCGCGAACTACATGGGTACTGTTCCCGGTCCTTTGCAAGACCGTATGGAAGTCATCGAAATCCCCGGCTACACCGACAATGACAAACTCGTCATCGCTCGCAAATACCTCGTACCTCGCCAGCTCAAAGAGAACGGCCTCACACGCACCCTCTGCTCATGGCAAGCCACAGGTATCCGCAAAACCATCGAAAACTACACACGCGAAGCAGGCGTTCGTGAACTCGAACGTCAGATCGGCTCCGTATGTCGTGGCCTCGCTGCAAAGATCGCACCACTCACACCAACCCGACGCAAGAAAACCAAGTACACCGTGGATGCAAAGCAAGTTCGCAAAGTATTAGGCGTCGAAAAGTTCATGCGCGAAGATGACACAAAGATCACAACCCCCGGCGTCGCGCTCGGCCTCGCTTACACAACCGTAGGCGGCGAAGTACTCTTCATCGAAGCAACCAAGTACCCCGGCAAAGGCGACTTCAAACTCACCGGCCAACTTGGTGACGTCATGAAAGAATCTGTCTCTGCAGCACTCTCTGTCTTCAAATCAAGAGCCACCGACCTGGGTTACGACCTCGAACAACTCAACAAGAATGACATTCATATCCATGTCCCTGCCGGCGCTATCCCCAAAGACGGCCCATCCGCAGGGATCGCTATGTTCACCGCAATCACCTCACTACTCCTCAATCTCACCGTCAAATCGGCTCTCGCAATGACCGGCGAAATTACGCTTCGCGGTAAAGTTCTCCCCATCGGCGGCGTCAAAGAGAAAACACTCGCAGCCGCCCGCGCAGGCATCAAGACGGTCATCCTCCCCGAAGACAACCGTCGTGACCTCGAAGACATCGACCCACAAGTCCGCAAAAAACTCACTTTCCACTTCGCCTCAGACGTCGATCAGGTCCTCGAATACACCCTAGGCAAACAACGCATCAAAACAGCTCTCAAAAAACTCAAGCCTAAAAAACAAGTGAAAAAGTAATCCCCTAATCAACCGCTGTATAAACTAACAGACAAGCCCGCACCCTTCATGGTGCGGGCTTTTTTTAAGTCGCCAACAAACGATACGCTTGAGTAAAACAACCAACCCATCCGCTGTGAGCTAGAACCCCACCAATCTTCACGATGACGCATTTCCCACAATACTGACGATACGCTCAAGTGAAACAATGCTTCTGCTGCCACTCTCAAATCCGACGATATGCTTTAGTAAAACAAATCAAAAAATAGCCAGCGATCCTCGATCGCCGGAAACTCTCGCGACCGCATAATCTCTTCACCTCAACATTACATAAATCCCAATCTACGCTCTGCGCCTCGCTTGCGTCTTACCTAATACTAGCACTCACATCACCACTCCCCTAAAATACTCCCATGAAGCTTTACACCAAAACAGGCGATGACGGCACCACAGGACTCCTCGGCAACCACCGCGTTGGTAAAGACTCCCTCCGCGTCGAAGCCTATGGCACGTCCGACGAACTAAACGCCTTCATCGGCTACGCCCTCATCGCCGCCGCCTCATCCCAAGACCCAGAAATCAAAGCTCTTCATAGCTTCCTCTCACAAGTCCAGTCACGCCTCTTCGACCTCGGCGCAGAACTCGCATCACCTCCCATCAGCGAAGAAGATGATGAAAAACAATCCAAGTCAAAAGCCAAAGCATCCGCAGGCATTTCAACCGTCACTGATGAAATGATCGCCGAACTTGAAACAGAACTTGATCGTGTTTGCGAATCACTCCCACCCATGAAGTACTTCATTTTGCCCGGCGGCTCAGAACTCGCCGCCCGCCTACACATCGCCCGCACCGTATGTCGTCGCGCAGAACGTCTAACCGTCGCATTGAGCCGCATCGAACCCGTCTCCCCCAACGTCATCAAATATTTAAACCGCCTCTCCGACCTACTCTTCGCCTACGCCCGCAAGTCTAATCAACAATTAGATATCCCCGATACGCCTTGGTTAGGCCGTAATAGTAATTAATTTTCATAGCAGGGAGTACTATAATATGACTGATGATATTACTGATGATGGTGTAAACTTATCATATGTTTTTGAGAAATCACCACCAAATATTGGTTACAAGATCTCCGATATTGCTGAGTTTAAATTTGTTAACTCATATGGAGGAAGTCAAAAAAAGCATTGTATCGATACTGTAGACATTCATTTACACTGTGATAATACAGCATGTATGGGTCCAAGATGCTTTAGAACGACTAGTAAACAAATAATATTACAGAAGGATGATACAGTTCATATTCACGTAAGATATACATGCTCAAATTGTCAGGAATCTATCAAGTATTTTTCGTTAGCAATAGATTTGTTAGATAATAAATCAGATATACAAATTAAGAAATTGGGTGAAAATCCATCGTTTGCTCCATTGACCCCTGCTAATCTATTCAGCTTAATTGGAACTGATCGTGATAATTTTCTCAATGGACGAAAGTGTGAGATACAAGGTTTAGGAATTGGAGCTTTTGTTTATTATCGTAGAGTAGTAGAAAATCAAAGGGAACGTATATTGTGCAAAATCAAGAAAGTAATGAAGCAATCCAATATTGCTACGGATAAAATAGATATTGCGATAAATGAAATTCAATTCAAAAAATCTATTGAATTAACTAAGGATGTTTTACCCGAAAGTTTACACATCAATGGTCAGAATCCATTGTTGTTACTGCATAGAGCACTTAGCATTGGAGTTCATGAAATGAGTGATGAAGAGTGTTTAAAAAATGCAACAAGTGTGAGAGTGGTTCTGATTGAATTGGTAGAGCGATTACAGCAAATTCTAAAGGATAATAATGAGTTAAAACAAGCAATGTCGCACCTTATTCAATTACCTGTTACACAGGCTTAAGCTTTGCGCACAAAAGCGCCGTCTTTCGCGTTGGTGTGAATATCTAAAGGTGTCCATTTCTTGACGTTTTTGGACCAAAGCACGCTGTTTCTTGATCGTTTCTGTTCATTCTTTGGCCAAAACTGTCCAAAACGTGGTTTTCTTCAATCTCAGAAGGCCGCGCCTAACTTGTGGATAGGTATGGGTTTGTAAATGATCGTGCAAAATGCGCGCATGAACGCGGATGTGATTTAATTATCCACAGTAAATGTGCGCACGAAAACAACGACAAAACAAGCACTTTTCGCGCACATGTTCTTTTTAAAACGTAGTACAAAACATTCAGTTTCTAAAATTATTTACAGATCAAAATCAGGATCAGGTGTCGCTTGTGCGAGATCAATATATGTGCCTTCGATCACCACCGGCAAGTCCACTTTCTGCTGTCTCAAATGATGAATCAGCGTCCGCATTGGCTCGTGGACCTTGGCTGTAAACACCATCTCTTCACGTTTGATGGGGTGTCTAAGTCCAAGCATAGCAGCATGTAACGCTGGTGTGGCCATCAACATGTCATCCCGTTTCTGGGCTGCATTTTCCATCGCGATCCCATCCTGCTTACTACGGGCGTAGGTCATATTGACCCGATGTCCTGCGGGGAGCTGTGGATTGATAAGTTCTTTCATACCAACAGGTTCCCCGCCATAAATGATATCACCCACCAGCGGATGGCCAATGTATTGCATATGCACGCGGATCTGATGCGTTCGGCCAGTTTTAAGCTCCATCTCCACCAAAGCATAACCCTTGTACTGCTCGCGAACTCTATAAATCGTTACAGATTGTTTACTTACAGAGTCATGCCGAATCGCCATCGCTTCGCGGTACGTTGGATGCTTCGCGATCGGCTCATCAATCACCGCCCCAGCCGGGTCTGGATTCCCATGCACCACCGCCAAATACACCTTCAAATTAGTACGGTTTTCGAACTGTTTGGCAATCAGCCAATGCGGTTCTTCTTGTTTCCCAACAACGATAACCCCAGTGGTATTCTTATCTAAGCGATGAATCACCCCCGGCCGGGCGTCTTCGGCCCCGACTCTCGAAAGCTTGGAAGTCCCTGCAGTGCCATCATTTAGCACAGTTGAATTGTTCTGAAAATGGTAACTAAGCCCATTCAGCAGCGTCCCATTCAGCCGCCCACGAGCCGGGTGCACAATCAGATCCGCCTGTTTGTTAACGACGATGAAACCATCGTCTTCATAGATGATATCGAGGGGAATATTCTCAGGATTCAAATCAGCAGCGGGCTTGGGCGGGACCATAACATCCACAACATCGCCAGCTTTCAGTTTCGTGCTGGGTTTGGGAATCTTGTTGTTGACCATGACGCCGTCAAGGGCGATGAGTTTTTGAATTTGATGACGGGATAAACCTTTGAGGCGGTTTTGGAGGTATTTGTCTAAGCGTAGGGATGCGTTTTTGGAGAGTGTGTAGCGAACACGTTCGCCGCCTTCGAGTTCGTCGGGCAGTTCTTCGAACATATCGTCTTCGGGGATGTTGTCGTGGTCTATCTGGCGCATAGGGTCGGTACTTCTATTGGCCTGTCAGGGGCCCTCTAATCGTTGATTAGAGGGCAGGTTTGTTGTTGTTTGATGGGGGCGGTGTGTGGTGTGTGGTGTTAATTGTATGAGGGAGTGAGTAGTTTAGCGGTGTGGTTAGATAAAAACTGCCCGGTGTTTGCCGGGCAGGGGATTGCAGTGGTTGATTAGAGTCAGTTTGACTCGATTTTATGAGAGAATGAGTTGTTGTGGTTATTGATTTTCTGCTGGAGCAGGTTCAATAATTGGGGCAGGGCTTGCAGTGGTGTCAGCAGGTGTAGCGGTTTTAGTTGGTGCTGCAGTTGCGTCTGGCGTGCCCATGGTTGGGAGTGCAGTTTCTGGAGCGAACTCGATTTTCGATTCAATCTGTGGGAGCAGTTCAATACGCGCTTCGGCTTGCTCTTTGATTGCGGTGAGTTCAGCTAAATCTGCAGCTAGGATTGCCTGCTCGTAGTAGCCTTTCGCTGCGGCCCAATCGCTTTGTGATTCAGCGACGGCAGCAAGACCGAGTTGAGCGTTAGCGGTGAACTCTGGCACTTTGGTGAGTGAGAGAACTTTGCTATAGGCAGCAGCTGCGTCTTTGAGTTTCTGGTCGAGTGCTTCTTGTGTGACTTCATCGGTTGGAGGTATGGAACCTTCGGCGAGGAAGCCGTCACCACTACGAAGAATGGCGAGGATGCGGACGGTTGAGTTGCCTGTTTCAGCGGCGAGGTTTTGAAGGCCAGCTGGGTTAGCTGCAGAAGCGAGGTCGCCCCATGAGTTTTCGTGTTTGTTGGCTGCGTTTTTGGTTACGAATGTATACGCAGCGATGCCGAGAAAGAGGACGGTGATGAAAATCATCACGGATGAGCCATAGCGTTCCCAGAATATTTGAATGCGATCTACTGCTTCCTGCAGTTCTTCATCGCGGAATTTTGGTTCTGTGCGTCTTTTGTCGTCCATACTAAAGAAAATCCTGAGTAAAACAGATTTCGGTTTATTGTTTTTAAGTAGCAATCAGGGTGATTATTTTAGCGTAAAAGCTGGATCATAACCATCTTAGGCTTCAATGGGTTGCGAGCGGGTGAGTTATTGTGTGATCTGGACCGGCTGAGGGAGTACCTGTTGAGGCATTTCGGTCATAAGTGACCCACTACTACGGGGTTGCAGAGAGATGGTGATGGTTGAGACGCTACTACGTTTGGAGAGGGTGATGCGGAGATCTTCCATGCCCTTGCTCCAATTGAGGATAAGTGAGTTGGTCGCAAGGTCGTCGATGCGGTTGATCATCTGCCAATTTGCATCTGGAAGGTGGGCTTGGAAGTACTGAATGAGCTCAGCGATGTTTGCTTTACCTTGATAGGTGTGGCTAACAGTACGGTAGATGCCATCGGAAGTACTGGTGCAGCGTGAGGGTATTGGTTTAAAGCCGATGGGGATGAGGACGTCAGGGATTGGTGATGTTGGGTCAGCGACAAGTCCTGGTCCGGCCTGCTTTTGTAGAGGTTGCCAATCGTCGGTATAGCCTACCAGTGAAGGAATCGTTGATTGATTGCATGCAGCAAGCAATGGGAGGAGGCTAATGGTCAGAATTGTGATGTATCTCATTTTGGATGTTCATCCTGATGTAGAGAAAGGCGAATCTATACCTCATACTGACAAGAGTTTATCTGATGTGATGATAATCAGCAATCGGTAAATATGGCCATATTAAGATGTAAAGAGAAGGTGGGTGAGGTTTTATATGTGAAAAGGAGGAATGATTGGGTGGGGTTGGCATGTGTGCGGAAGTGAGGTTGGCTTTTATGCTGGAATAATCGTGTAAAAAAGAGATGCTCCGTGGGAAGCATCTCTGAGGATAGTAGAGGGGTTGAGGGGTGCGATGTTGTTCTATGGTCGTCTGCAAAGTGTGCAGGCGGCTAGGCCCACGAGGCCGGCTGTTGCTGGTTCAGGGATGACTTTGCTGATGCGTATGTCGTCGAGACTGAATTGGCCTTGGAATGGAAGGAAGATTGAACTATAGCGAAGGTCGAGTACGGCTGTGTTCTCGGGAATATCGAATTGGCCTTGGATTTTGCGCCACTGACCCTTTGACGAAGCAAGGTCGATGTTGAACTCGCCGAGGAAATTGCCATCGCTGTCGAAAGCTCGAAGTTGTGCGCGAACAGAACCTGTGGCTGCTGAGTCTGTTTTATAGTAGAAGGACCAGTCGACTTGGTCGGCGTCTTGAGGTGAGAAGGTATCGCTGATCCAATCGGAGGCTGTGGAGATGTCGGAAGGGTTTGAGGTGGTGGTTTGATTGAAGCCGATGGCGGTGTGGCCTGTGTGGGTTTTTGAAGGATCGGTGATGAAATCTTCAGTTGTGTTTGAGGAGTTGTGCCAATTGAGGCCGGAGCCGCCATTGGTGTTGGATTTGGATTCGAAGTTTTCAGCGAAGAGTGTGTTTGAGTCGGTGGCTGGTTTGCCGAAGTTGTTGCGCATGTGAATGAATAGCTCTTCAAGCGTGACCATCTCGACGTTGTCGTTGAGGCCTGCGGTGATTTTGCTCATGCGGTCCATTGGGTCGCCTGACCAAGGATGTACATTAACGATGGTGTAGGCTGTTTGATCGTGAGCTGAATCGGTTGAAGCGCTGTTGAGATCTTGTGTGACAGATTCGACGGTGTCGAAGCCGTCCCAGAGCGAGTATTTGACTGAAAGAATTGGTTTGCCGTTGTTCCAGTTGAGTTGACCGTTGTTGCCTTTATATGCGGCACCGGTTTTGAACATAAGACCCATGATCTGCTCAGGTGAAACCATCGCGCCTAGTTTTTCGAGATCAGTTTCGTATTCATCGAGAACACTGAGTACGTTTTGATCGACGTTGGCCATGGCTTTAAGTGTAGCTTCCATTTGGCCTTGAATATCAGGGGTTTTAGAAGGATATGTGAAGCCGTGCCCGCCTGCGGTGACGAAGAAATCTTTGTGTTCGCCAGTTGAAGCAGAGTTGTAAATATGCGCGAAGTTGGTTGGATTGATGTTTGGAGCTTCGGGGGACATGTCCCAGTTCATGGTGAAGTTGCCACGGTTTGGGGAGCCGTACCATTTGGTGTCCCATGCGAAGTAGTTGTTGAGCCACTGAACGTTGTCGCCGTCACTCATGACGAATGCAACGTAGTGTTTGTTGGGTTTAGATTCTTTTGTAACTTTGGTGTGTGTGCGTTGCTTGCCCCAATCGGCTTCCCATTTGGACATGGGGGCAACCGGTGCGAGCCAATCTGCCGCGACGCCCATGAGATTGTTGCGTGATGCGGAACCGAAGAATTCCATTTCGGAGCTGCCCCAACCGTAAACGAGTGTGTGATCGTTTTGTGCAGCGAGGTACTTGTCTTTGTTTGGTGGCTCGTAAAACATGAAGCTGTTGTTCATGATTGCAAAATCGCGAAGAAAGTATGTTTTATTTTTGTCTTGGTTAAAAATCAGATTTTTGTTGAGCTGATCGTTGTAGTTTTGAAAGACCCATTCAGCATCTTTGCCGCGAACATCTTTAATAAGCTTCAGGCCTGCATCAATGGCGATTTGCTCTGTTGTTTCATCAACTAGAATACCGCGATGAATGCCTGCGATACTGGTTGCAACGTTGATTGAATCAGCATCATACTTAATGTAGCCATTGATTAGATTCTGGTTCTTGTAACGATTAACGAAGAATGCTGGATTAGGATTCGTGTGCATTCTGGCATCAGTATTTTTGCGAAGATATAGGTGTAGCCAAGGCATACTCTCTTTGGTTGAGACGAACATCTCAGGGTTTGTTTTTGCAACAATACCGCTAAGTGAGGCCATCATGACGTCTTTACTGCCGGTCGAATTTTCGCGGCTATAAACGTAAACATGAGTAGGTTGAGCAGCCGACGTGGTACCCGCAATGAGTAACGACGTCGAAGTAAGCAATGTTGCTTTGAAATTAGCTCGCATATGTTTGCTCTCCAGTTTGTATCAATTAGCACTAGTGACTTCGGTTTGTTGTTGCAGATTTTCTTGGTCACGTTGTGTGTTAATGTCTGTATCTTTGAAATTATGTTTGAGCCAAATTGAGTATAGCGCGATTAATGCTGCGGCTGCAATGAATGTTGTGATTAAACAGGCTTTGTATGATTTGATTAAAGCAAGCATGGGTATGAGGAAAATAGCGATTTGGAATATCAAGGCAAAGGGATATGCAAGAAGATCGCGTTTGTGTTCGAGCGTTGCTTTTTGGTGTAACTCGGTTGGGAGTTTGTCTTTGTAAGGTTTCCAGAAACCGAAAGGTAAAGTTTGCTGATAGAAGCTTGTTAATGTCTGTTCGGAGGTTGGTTTGGTCAGTAGCGAACCTGCGATGGTAGCGATCAGGCCGATGGCTCCGATGAGAAGGAACTGCATACGTGGATCAATATCTGAGAAGAAAAAACGTTGAATAACAGCAGAAACGAGGCCAACGAAAGTACCGATTGCGAAGCCGATGCCATTGAAACGCCACCAGTAGAATCGCAAGATAGTTGGAACTAGTAAGCCGGCACCTAGACCCATGATGATCCAGTCCCATATGTCGTTAATGTTAGTGATGGCATAGGTGAAGAGGAAACCAATTGCGACGATGACAATGATAAATAGCCAAGATGCGTAGATGAGTTCTTTGACCGAAGCTTTAGGGCGGATATATTTCTGATAAACATCTTTTGTGAATAAGCCAGCGGTTGCGTTGACGGTTGAGTCGAAGGTGGACATGGATGCTGCAAGTAAAGCGACAAGCATGAGGCCACGCATACCTGTAGGGATTTGGTAAAGAAGGACTGCAGGCATGATGCGTTCTGGATTGATGTTGCCGTGGTAACTGAGTAGGAGAAGTTTGGAAGACCAGTCGTCGCCAAGCAGTGAAGTGAGGCTTGAAATCAAAGTTTGTGTGTGAGTTTCAGGATTATTTGTGAAACTTGAAAGCAATGGTTGCCAACCAACTTCAGTGATATTCGGGTATGCATCTTTGATCGCAGCGGCAGCGTGTGCAAGTACTGTTTGATCGGGGAAAAGATCATTGACAAGCAAGAGGCCAAGTATTGCCATGCCGATCATTAATGGCCAGCGGATGGACATGAGGCAGATCCACAAGAAACTCATCTTTGCGCAATCACGATCACTCTTGGCGCCGAAGTATTTTGGATCGCCGCCACTGCCCATGCCGCCGAAAATATTGCGAAGTAAGTAGAAGAACATGAATCCAATGAGGGCTTGATAGGTTTCGTATCCATTAGGCATTGGCGTGTGCCATTGTGGGTAGGCTGACGTCCAGTTAGGATTGCCAGTGACTTGTGTTGCGAGGTTCGCTATCGAATCGCCAGATCCAGAACGAGTTAAAGCTAGAGTTGAGATGATGATGACAGCTAAAAGAATGACGCCGGATTGAAGAAAATCTGTAACGACGACGCCATAAAACCCAGAAAGCATCGTGTAAATTGTTGCAACGACAATAAGCATTACGGCGCATTGCGCAGGCGAAAATGGCAGGAACATTGCGAGAAAAATGCCTGCGCCTTTTATGAGATATGCAAGCATGCCGATGGTGCCGACGATTCCTGCAAATGCTGCGATTAATTGTGCGCATCGACCTCCAAAATTATCACCAAATCTGAAGATCATCCATTCTGCCCCCGTGATACATTTAGAACGTCGATGCCATTTACCTGTCCATAAAAGCATCGCAGGTAAGATCAGGCAAGCGCCGCCACGGAATTCGATGAATAATCCGCGTGGGCCAAGCATGAAAAGAAATGAAACGATCAGCATCGTGCCAGCCACATCGACGAATGAAGCAGTGCCTGATACACCGAGCATCCACCATGAGAGTGATCTGCCGCCGATTAGATAATCTTCAAGACTTTTTGAAGCCTTTTGCTTCAAGTAAATGCTTATAGATATGAGTAGCGAGAAGTATAGTATGATAACTATGTAATCAATGGTGTTAAGATAATCCATATCGCTAGGCTTTCAGGGGCTTCTAACACGTTGGTTGATGGTAGAAGTTGTGTTTCAAACTAATGGCGGGCGGATGTAGATTCGCGAACAATTAGTTTGCCGGAAATCAGGATATCTGCAGGCTCAGCATTTGGTTTTTCCATACGATCACGCAAGGTACTGAGTGCTTTGTGTGCGATATCTTTTGTTGGTTGCTCAATAGTCGTTAAAGGCACGGGCAGGAGATTAGCTAATGGTTGATTGTCAAAACCTGCGATCTTAATTTGATCAGGTACTCTAATACCCATTCGAAGTAGATTTTTTAAGCATAATGCAGCGTTGTAGTCATTGTTGCAGATGATGCCATCAGGTTGGTGTTTATCGAGAACTGTTTTAAGGAAATTTTCATCGCCAATATTGCCATGACAAATATGATTCGTTGGCATGGTGATTTCTGCATCTGTAAAAGCTGAATTCGCGCCTTCAAGTCGTTTTTCTGTTGTTGGTATACGAGATTCTTCACCCAAGAATAAAATACGCTCGCAGCCTTGCGCAAGTAAATGTTGTGCTAGCAGGTAACCGCTGCGTGTATGATTTAGGCTGACGATATCATAGTGACTGCGTTTTGGGTATTGAACGATGTCTCGGTCTAATAAGACAACGGGAATGTTATTTTCATTGAGTTCATTCAATATGGTTGTGTTTAGATCTGGCCACGCAATGTCCATTGGGTGTGGCACAAAAATAACGCCTTGAACGTTGTGGGAGATGAGTCTTTCGGTCGTTTCAATTGAGCGTTTGCCATCCTCGATATCGGTTGGCACGTTGGATGCAAGGATCTGCCAATTGAGTTGAGAAGCATAATGCATCATATGTTGCTGCATATGAGCAAAAATATCGTCTTGTTGAAGTCGAGGTGTGATGATGCCAATTCGTTTGGAATTGTTATGTGCTTGCTGTTTTACAAAGCTGCCAGCGCCTTGGCGACGCAATATATGCCCTGCATTTTCAAGTTCTTTAAGTGCCCGGATGACGGTCGTTCGTGAGACCTGATATCCATCTAGTAATTCACCTTCGGTTGGGAGCTTATCTCCCTCGGCAAACTCACCACTTTCTATTCGCTCAAGCAATGATTCGAACAGGTATTTGTGTTTTGGGTTGGATCGAGTGGTTTTTTGCATAGAAATTCGCATCCATATTTGGTGATGAGGGGTATTTTGACCTCTCTGGCATCATTATGCAAGATATATTCTTTAAATTAATATAACAAATAAGATACAAATAGAAATATAAACTTTCTAAATTAGTATTGCAAATGAATCTGATAGGAGATACTTTGATAAATGTTGCAGGTAGTATGTTGTGCTGTGTGTTTTCGTTTCCGGGCTCAGGCTCATCTTTTTATTTAGTACCTAATTAGTTCTACGTTTATGACCCTTTCTGAGAGGTTAGGTTGATATGTTATATAAAACACGCGCATTTACGTTAATTGAGTTACTAGTTGTAATAAGCATCATAGCGTTATTGATTGGTATTTTGCTGCCAGCACTGCAATCAGCACGGCAGGCGGCTAGATCCATGTCTTGTTTATCAAATCAACATCAACTGGGTATCGCATTCGCATCCTATGGCGTTGATTACGATACATGGCCTGCAATTCAGGCTGACGGTAATAGTGATGAATACCCAGATGCGAACCTAGAGTGGTCCAAGGATGGCGGGATCTTCCTTTACTTCTACAAAGGTCGTTATACCCCAAGTACGTGGCCGCCAGATTTTGAACACATCGTAGACACGATTTTTATGTGCCCAAATTTTGAGATGGGTTTTACAGAGTCTGCTATTGGGACTGACTATCAATATTATCGTGCTGGTTATGGCTATAACCGTCATCTAAATGAACGTGAAAATGATATCAGTAAAGCATTTGACGTGAGGAATGTAGCAAAACCTATTAACCCTGAGATGGTTCAGAAAACGTCACAGGCAATGCATCTTGTAGACAACCTTGCACCGATTGTACAGATATCTATGGCTGCACCATTTGATCCTTATGGATTGCATCAAGCGGCAGGTCGTCACAAAGGTAAATGCAACGTTCTTTATATGGATGCACATGCCGCAACTTATTCGCCAGATAATATTAAATGGAACTGGATGCCGGTTGGGCAGGATGATGATTTGGATACATTTTGGCGAGGTTTGTAGATTCAAAACATTAAATCACATTTTCAATACACATTTCGTTTTGTAGTTCATTGCAAAATATTTCGAAACAAAATCTAACACTAACGGAGGCCAATGGGATGTCAAAAATGAGACGTTTAAGCAAAGTAGGCTGCTATTTATGTGTCACAGCAAGTATGGTTTTGTTGAGTGAATCAGAAGCTAATGCAGAGGTGTTGTTCTTTAATGATATGGAGACTGGTGCTGTTGAAGTGAATGATTATCACACCGACGCAATTTTGCCAAAGGACAGTGAAGGCAATGATATTTGGAATCGAGGATGGACTAACTGTGCTGTGGGTACGTTCGGCGGTGTTACATATGAAGGTGCTAGCCCATACGGAACTGATTCGCCTAGTCAGTATTCGCTACTCTTGCAGAATGGTCTGTTGGAAGATTCAATGCAGGCTGAGTGGACTTTGGTTTCCAAAATGCCATTGGACAAAAATAAACTAGATGAGGGATTGCTCTTTTCATGGGACTGGAAATGGAAAGATATGAATCACAGTGGAGCTGATCAAAACGCATGGGTTCAGTTCCGTATGTGGACAGAGAACGGCAGCTTTGTCACTGAAATTAACACCCCGACGATAGGCAACGAGTCAGTTGGTTTCGATAGCTCTGCAGGTTCATTTATTCACAGCGAAGTAGAGATCACTGTTGATCAAATTCCAGGTGTTGTGAAGGCTTACGATATTCGAATTTTCTTGGAAAGTGATACTCAGGCCGCCGGTGAAGTTGGATTTGCATTAATCGACAATGTTCGGCTGGAAACTCTCCCTGTTCCTGAACCTGCATCGGCATCACTCATGGCTTTGGCGGCAACGGTAACGCTGATTCGCAGAAAGAAATAATTTGTTATAACATTTGTGATAGCCACAGAAATGTGGTTGTCACAATTTCATTTTTTCAAACGGAACCCGCCATGAGTTTTGCCGACTTAGTCAATCCTTTGCAGGGATCGCAAAGCATTTATAGTTTTTCAACTGGTAACACATATCCAGCAATTGGATTGCCCCGAGGTATGACCTACTGGACGCCTCAAACTTCAGATGAACGTTTCATTTTCAGCAGAAATGAATCTAAATGGTCAGGCTTTCGTGCAACGCATTCCCCTTCACCTTGGATGGGTGATTATGGTCATTTTGATGTGATGGGTATTCAACTTGATTCAAGTGGCGCCTGTGGCTTGCTTCCCGCTCACCGGGCAGGCAGTTACGATCGTGAAGCACTTCATTCAAAACCTTACGAGTGTGCGATCGATTGTTTTCGCTACAATGTCCAAACTGAATTAACTGCTACTACACGTTGTGCATTAATGAAGCTGTCGTATCCTGACTGCTCTGATCACAGTGCAGCAGTCGTGCTTCAAACAGGTTTGGGCGATGAAGTAACCTGGGGCGAGATTGCTGTTCGTCAGCAAGAGAACGGTTGGGTTATTGAAGGTGTTTCGCAATCGTATTACGGCCATTTTGATCACCCCGTTGGTTGTTACTTTGTATGTGAAATTGAAAATGCAAAAGTACAAAAAGTATTTGCACTTGACGATGAACAGTTGTATCCCGACAAGCAAAATCATGAAGGCAAACGTGCAGGTTTATGCCTGCAAATTAAGCCTGAAGGTAAAGTGTTACTGAAAATTGCGACAAGCTTTATCAGTTTAGATCAAGCTAGACTTAATTTAAAAACTGAAATCGCGTCCAAATCATACGAGCAGGTACGTGATCTGAATAAGCAGCAGTGGGAGCAATGGCTCAGTAAAATTGAAGTTGAGGGTGGCAGCGAACGTGAGCGAGTTTGCTTCTATTCAGCTTTATATCGCGTCGGTTTGTTTCCTACCTCAATGCATGAACCAACTGAAGATGGTGTGCAACACTATAGCCCATTTGATGGCCAAGTTCATTCAGGCGTGCTTTACACAAATAACGGCTTCTGGGATACGCATCGCACCGTCTATCCGTTGCTTAGCCTCATCGATCCTGAAGGTTTTGCTGGGATTATCGACGGTTACATGCAGGCATATCGGTATAGTGGTTGGCTTCCTAAATGGGCAAGCCCCGGCTTCAGGAACTGTATGATTGGCACTCATATTGATTCAGTTGTCGCTGAAGCACTTAATTCAAATGTGCAGGATGTTGATTATCATGAAGCCTATGAAGCGCTTAGAAAGAATGCATTTACGGAAGGTGATACAGGTGGTAAGTTTGGGCGGCTGGGGCTAAAAGCATTCCGCAACTATGGCTACGTTCCAGACGATATTGCACCGTACAGCGTCAGCCGCACACTCGATTTCTCATATAGCGATTGGTGTGTGATGCAGGTTGCTGAGCATGTTAATGCTGATGAAGATGTTCAGTCACTTGCAAAAACATACAAGAACTATAAGAACCTGTGGAATGATGAATATAGTCTTATGTTGCCGCGTAATTCCGATGGCTCATGGAATGTCTACGATTCAATGTATCAATGGGGCGGGGCGTACATTGAAGGCAGCGCTTGGCAGCATAGCTTCTCTGTGCCACATGATATTAACGGCTTCGCAGAGTTGGTCGGCGGCAAAGATAAACTTGCTGATTGCATACAAATGATGATGCACTTGCCTCCTCGTTTTGAAGTTGGGCCATACGGCCACGAAATTCATGAAATGACCGAAATGGTCTATGCGCGAGATAGTGATGGTAATCACTTCGGGCAGTATGCTCACAGCAATCAACCAGTACACGCATACCTTTGGATGCTTGCAACACTTGGGTGCAAAGACAAAGCTAATCAGCACATCAATCGCGTGATTGAAAATCTTTATACGCCAGACAATCTGCCGGGAGATGAAGATAATGGTGAGATGAGTGCATGGTATATTTTCGCTGCACTCGGCTTTTATCCAGTATGCCCCGGTTCAGGTAAGTTGATTCGTTGCTCTTCAGGTATTTTCGATAAAGTTGTCATTAACAGCAATGCTCACGTCGGAGAGAACAAGGACCCGTCGCAAATCGATAAGATTATTTCAGCCGATAATTATTTGGCTGAAACACCGCTCAATATCACGTAAATCATCATGATCCGATATGACTTTCAAGGCCTTGGTGTGTGAAGCAATCAAGGCTTTATCATGTAGATGGATTTCAGCAAAGTGAATGCTATTAGGGCAGGGGGTTTCAGAAATCTTGCGGCTATTTTGCGTGAATATTGTGGCTCATCCTCATGGTGCGCAAAAAATAACCTCCTGAAAAACAAGAGGTTAAAAGGGTGACTGAGGGGATTCGAACCCCCGACCCCCGCGACCACAACGCGGTGCTCTAACCAACTGAGCTACAGTCACCATCTGATTGTCGAACTTGCCACCTTTCGGCTGCAAACCCTTGAGAGCAACAAGATTAGTATTCATCTCCCTATGTGTCAAATGCAAATAGCGTTGTTTGCACCTGTGTAAAACGTTGGGTATTATGCCTACTCACTTCTGGTAGGTGGGGGGCGATGTCCTATGATGCGCAAGGTTTTTGTCTAAATTATCTCGACCTTTTCGCGCGCGTTTTCATTGCTCAGCAATTTTTGGATGAACGTCGGTATATAGATACCTGACATTTGCGATGCCGTGCGCTAGTATTCCAAACAAACTTTCTCACGGTAACACAGCAAGGATCTTGTGTCCTCGCTTTTTAAGGAGATGTCGATGAGTGAGGACAATGTCCTGCCGGAGAACGGTGAAGAAGTTCGTAAAACATGGTTTGGTCACCCCAGAGGGTTAGCTGTCCTCTTTTTTGCAGAAATGTGGGAGCGTTTCTCTTTCTACGGCATGAGAGCACTTCTCGTTCTCTACCTCACGCAACATTTCTTCTTCTCGGATACCAAATCACAAGGCATCTACGCTGCCTACGCATCGCTCGTTTACTTTATGCCTGTCGTCGGTGGCTTCATCGCTGACCGTTATCTTGGCTCAAGAAAAGCTATCCTTATTGGTGCAATTTTTCTAACACTCGGCCACTTCACAATGGTCTTTGAAGGTCCCGAACCGACCGAGCATCTTGTCTATCAAAATCAAACATGGGATATCATGTCTGAGGGTAGGGGGGAAAGCCGCCATTTATTTGCAGTAGATGAATCAGGTAAACAACCATTAAGTTTCTCAGCCGATGGCGCCATTATCGGTGACCGTGCAAATGGCGATACAATTACATTACCACGTGGTGAATTCCAAACAGTCATAGAACGGAATACCTTCTATGAAGGTGTTCTCTTCTTCGCTCTTTCACTCATCACAGTTGGCGTCGGTTTCCTTAAGGCGAATATCTCGACAATCGTTGGTGATCTCTATCATAAAACTGATCCGCGTCGAGACTCTGGCTTCACCATCTTCTACATGGGCATCAATCTCGGTTCACTGCTCTCAACAATACTCTGTGGTTGGCTCGGTATTGCATATGGTTGGAGTTACGGCTTCGGCCTCGCTGGTATCGGCATGCTCATCGGTCTGATTACTTTTGTCGTAGGCAAGCCGCTTCTCGAGGGGCGTGGCGAACCACCGAAGGAGCTAACCAGCAGTTTGGTGTGGCTCACATGGGTAGGGGGCGCACTCGCACTTCTTCCGCTCTATTGGTTAACGCAACACGATCAAGTTGTCTCAACAACACTCAATTACTTCGCGCCAGCGATCTTTGTCGCCATGTTCCTCTACTCACTCATCTTCCTGCGTGGCAAAGTGCGTTCTCGTATGATCGCAGCCATCATCCTTATCGTTTTCTCAGTGCTATTCTGGACCCTCTTCGAGCAAGCAGGTTCTTCTCTCACGCTTTACGCAGCTCGAAACTCAGACCTCACCATCATCCCCGGCGTCTTCTCGATTACCTCAGCACAAACTCAATTCTTTAATCCTCTTATGATCGTTCTGCTCGCTCCTTTATTCGCTTGGCTTTGGCAAGCTTCCTCGCGCCGTAAACTCGAACCATCCACACCACTAAAGTTCGCCTTTGGTCTCATCCAGGTCGGACTCGGTTTCCTTGTTCTTGTCTTTGGTGCAAAAACCTTTAACTATCAGGTAGAAACAGCTGAAGGCATACGTATCCTCGTCCCCCTCATTTGGCTTTTCCTTGCATACCTCTTCCACACCACAGGCGAAATCTGTCTCTCACCAGTCGGTCTTTCAATGATCACTAAACTCTCAGCACCTCGACTTGTCGGCTTGATGATGGGCGTTTGGTTCCTCTCAACTTCACTCGCTCACTCACTCGCGGGCAGCATTGCAAAGATGACTTCATCAGAAACCGTTGGCGGCGTCGTCGTAAATCCGCAAGAGCAATTCGATACATATATCAGTGTTTTCACAAACATTGGTCTCGTCGGTGTGGCAATCGGCCTTGTACTGCTCGTCTGTTCCCCAATCCTCCGTCGTATGATGGCTGGTATTCATTAAATCCAGTGACAATTAAGCAGGGGGGATCTAAGCGAGAAATAGAATAAACGCCCTTCCGTTATAGAAGGGCGTTTTCCATGTATCTTTAGATTGTGAATAACATACACTTATATATGACGTTTAAGCATGCAAACACCACTCAATATGATCAATGCCAACGAGCTTGGTTCAGGTATCATATAAGCACATTTTGTAAAACGAACATCACTCAGTAAAACAGTATCAGCAACGAACTGTGTACAACCTTGTCCATTCTGCACACTTATCTCACCACCACCATCGCCTAAACTCCAAAACGCAGCTCCATTAATAATCGTGTTATTAAAACCAAACAGCGTGTCATTGGAATCTTGGTCAGTATAGAACATTACGCTACCACCACCAATGCCGCCGTCGCCAAGTAAAATATTACTGTTCGAAACAAGGAAATTCTCATCATCAAAACGAAAGATGACTGATGACTCGTCTGAGCCATTGATGATCAGATTCGAATTGTCAAGCTTGATATCATTCCCACCAGTTGTGAAATCTATAACATTTAAACCATCACTTAGTGTGATCGTAAAATCACGACTATCTGAGCTTGGATCATATGTTGATGTGTTAGGTGTTGGTGTACTTGCAATAGAAGCAGGGCCACTCAGCGTTGTTGAATTATCAAACTGCCCGCCATTGCCATTTGAAACATTCAATATCCCCGTCGAAGGCAGGGCGTTGATCGCATTTCTAGTATCCGCCAAATCACTTAATAAAACACTATGATCAAAGTTGAATGTGACACCCGCATTCCCCGGCGATCCATCATAATCAATCGCTGTTGACTGCACTGCGTCTCCATTGTTCACAAATACACCTGTTCCACCCTGGTTTCCTAAAACACCGGTTGATCCAGTTGGTGTGAATGTATTTGGAAACATGTTTGGATCATTAAAAAACGAATTGCCAGATGCGTTTTTATCACTCGATTTGGAGCCAGCTAACTGTATGCCAATGTCAGGGTCGGCGTACACGCCAACATCTTGCGCATTAAATTGATCCGCACTATTTGTAACAGCAACATTCGCATGCCCGCCAATACCTTGAAATACAGGGGCAACACCACTCAATGGAATATCTGGTACCGAGCCCAATAACGTGGGGCCGCCACTACTACCACCAATTAGAAAATCATCAGTTGATGGAACTGGGGCTTTGTTGGCGCCTATTTCATAGTTAGAGATTGATACGCTCGTTAATCCATCCGATGCATCATTACTCGAGCCATCAGTCGTAATGATGAAATATTGGCTGGATAATGATGTATCAAAAGCAAGCTCATTTGCTTTAGCAGGGGAGCTAAATGCAAATACAGCAGTCAGTGCACTGACGCTTAACGATAATAAGTTTTTCATCTTTCTCGTCCTTCTTCTCCAGTAAGATTGAGCATGCTGGTGATAAAGAAATGACCCAGCAGCTATTTTAAAGCATTAACGCTATCATAAACCTTAAACCATTCAATACAATACTAGTAAACCCCAACGAAAGGCTTTCAGCGATTCATTTTTGTGGGTTCAGGCATTCAGTGAGAATTCACATAACTCAACTACAAGTTGTTTCTGGTGTTTAGGCAATTCGCAAAGACGTCGCATCAAAAGCGCATCTCTAAAAGAAGGCACAATACGCCTGTTGCATCGGCATACGGTAGATCACAAAGGCGATTTCTCTGTGACTCTGAAGGACGAAGGTCGCGTGTATTCATCGAACTAACACTCCGTCATATCAACCCACTATACCTTCAAATTTATCCTCTAGCCGCCACTGTCACCCATCTATAAATTGAAATTATACATAACATATATTATCGGACTTAGTATGGATTTTTGCTCTTAGAGTCAATCAAGCGGGATTTTCGTGTTGCTGGATTAAGAATATAAAGAAAACGGACGTTACGCAGACGTGATTCAACCCAAGCAACATCATGCATTAAACGCACAATGATTTAACCACCAAATTTGATTTCTGTAACACAGCCAACAATTGCAACACGACCATTTGCAATTAATTGAATCGCTTCTGGGAATGCTTCACACTCTTGTTCGAACACGCGAGCTTGTACATCTTCAGGCGTATCACCCGTTAACACTGGACAAGTCTTCTGCAGAATGATTGGGCCTGTATCGTAAGTTTGATCAGCGAAGTGTACAGTGCAACCTGAAATCTTTGCGCCGTGATTGATCACAGCTGTATGCACGTGCATCCCGTGCATCCCCTTGCCTCCAAATGAAGGCAATAATGCGGGGTGAATGTTGATGACCTGGTGGGCGTATTCGTCTGGGATTTTGAGCAGTGAAAGGAAGCCCGCGAGGCAAATAAGATCTGCATTGGCTTTACGGATGATACTGAAGATAAGGTCCGAGAATGCTGCGGTGTTTTCAAAGTCTTTTCGCGCAATCTTATGGATCTCAAACGGTTCTGATTGTTTAAGAGCCCTACCCGCGAGTTTTTCGTGGATTTTATCGAAAGCTTTTTGATTTGAGCAGATAACCGTTGCGATCTCAGCTGAGAGCTTGTTTTCGTCGATCTTGTCGAGGATATTGGTGAGCGTTGTGCCGCCGCCGCTGATGAGCACCGCGAGGCGGATCGGATTGTGCTTCACCGTCGGAATGATTCGCGCACAGTCAGGTATAGAATTTGAGTTGGTGGAAGAAGCCGGTATGTGTTTATCTTCAGTCATCTTACGATTAACATAGCGTGCTATGTGTGCAGATCAAATTCCCACAATTCAAAGTAATCAAAATGAACCAAATGAGTCGCCTTCTCCGACGACACGGTTCGCGCCGTCGCCGACTGGGGCACTACATTTAGGAAACGCGCGGACGTTTCTGATTAATTGGGCATTGGCGCGACAGGGGGGTGAACGAATTGTATTTCGTATCGAAGATCTTGATGGGCCACGAGTTAAGCCGGGTGCGGATGTGCAGGCGATCGAAACAATGCGATGGTTGGGATTGGATTGGGACGAAGAACCACTGTACCAGCGGCAGGATTTGAGCCGATATCAGGTTGCTATAAATCGTTTGTACGAAAAGGGTTTGGTGTATCCGTGTCAGTGTACGCGAAAAGATATCGAAGCAGCACAATCAGCTCCGAATGCGGGTGACCATGAGATGCGTTACCCGGGTATTTGCAGAGACTTAGAAGGGGGTTTGAAACCCGAGTTGGGCGATGAGAGCGATGAGCGTGTGGGAGCTTTGGGCGGCGTTGCGTGGCGGCTGCGAGTGCCTGAAGGGGAGATTTCGTTTATTGATGAATTACGTGGTGAAGTGCGGGTGGATGTGCAGAAGGGGGTTGGTGATTTTGTGATTGCGACGAAGCTGGGGCTACCTGCGTATCAGTTGGCTGTGGTGTTAGATGATGCTATGCAAGGAGTTACGCATGTTGTGCGGGGGCATGATCTGTTGCAATCGACAGGAAGACAGTTGTGGTTATATAAATTTTTGGAACTTGAGCCCCCTACTCGCTACACACACTTGCCTCTGATTGCGGGTGAAGATGGAAGAAGACTGGCTAAGCGGCATGGGGATACGCGTGTGGATCATTATCGGCAATCAGGCGTTAGAAGTGAGAGGATTATCGGACTTTTGGCATACTGGTCGGGTGCGATTGAGCGGCGTCAGGAAATGAGTGCAGTGGAATTTTTGGAAGCATTTGATTTGATGAAGATGAGCCGGGAGGAGATGGTATTTGGACCGCGAGATCATGCGTGGTTGATGGCAGGGACGCTATAAAATGATGACGGTTTGGGGTGAGTTAAGCGTTCGGTTTTGCGCGCATAAAAGCGCATTTTAGCTCGTTAACTAATGTTTAGATAATGAGTTAGCTGCTATGAGAAGTGGTTTTTTGAAAAGTGTTGGTTTTAGCTGGTTTTGGGTAAAAACATTCAAAAATGGGGTAGGAATCGTTCGTTTTAGGTAGTTTTTGGCGAAAAACAAAAAATTTGTTTGTTTTCGTGCGCGCATATGGAGGTTTTTGTGTTTAGATTTTGGACAAAACGTGCGCATGAATTTGCATATGATTGTGCGGAATTTTAGGTGATGAGAAATTTCTTTAACTGCCCTACCCTTTAATTGAATCACCCATAGTTACATAGCTAAAGTTTATAAAGTCATGATGTATGCGTATAAAGATATTAATGTATCGCGATGTCTAAATATTAAATGTTTTGATTCCACTTAGAGATGAGATGGTTTAATTATTTAATGATGATGTTTTTGGTAATTGATTTGATGATGGGCTGCTCTTCAAATATTGGGTCGTGGGGGAAGTAGGATGAATACGTTGAAAGCGCTTTATGTACAGGGGTGAGGTCTATTGTGAGTTTTAATGAATATTTTCCGGGTACAGGTGGGGCCTGGATTCTTCGTGTCCAGTAGACTGATTGTTTGGGGTTGAGATTGTAGGAATTATCGCCAAATTCGAGGTGGCCGGTGGTGATGATGTTGTTTTGCTGATCTATAAATTGATATGTGAATTCTGCTGTCTCAAATCCTTTGTACCATGTTTTTTCGTCTATTCTGTAGGCCGGTTTTGTTTTGAGCTCGAAGTGTTTGCCATAGTCTGCGGCAAGAGGGATGCGGATTTGCTCTTGTGCAATATTAGATAATTGAATTTGTATCCAACCGGTTGTGCTGGCTTTGAATAGGCCGCCGTCTTGGCCAGCGATTCGATTGACGGTCATTTGAATGAGTTCGACTTCGGGTTTTGGCGATTTCTTTTTGACGGTGTAGAGTTGGCCACTTGCGGAGTTTGTGTGGTTGATCGTTATTAATAAGGTGATAACAAAGAAACAGGTTGATGTGATTATTAGGGGTAAGTGGTTTCGTTTGATCATGTTGAGGCTCCGGAAGTATGATCACGTCTAATCGATAGTTAGTTGAAGTTATGGATTGTATTAATTGCTTTTCAATTGCTCTTCGGTGGCTTGAGATATCCAAACGATTGGTACGTTTTTATAGGTTATTGTATCAGCGAAGATTTCGGTGAGATCAGTATTATCCTGAGCATATCGTGGGTTGGGGGTGAGGATGATATCGCATGTTACTGCATTGGCGGTTTCAGCGGGGAATGCTTTTTCAATTTGGAAGGGGGTGCCGACGATAGAGAATGAGTATTCGTAGATGATTTTACCGTTAATTGGGTAGATCTTATTATTGATGCGTATTGAGAGATCGAAGCAGAAAGGCGCAAGTTTGCCATCTTCATTGAACATGATGAAGTATTGAAGTAACGCTAATTTTGAGTTTTCATGGAAGTTAGGTGGCGTGGAAGGATCGAAGCTTGCAGAGGTAATGATGTTTGATTTATTGGATTTTGGTTTTGATAGCGCGAGCCAAATTTCATTGTTGCGTTTGATCGTGCTGAGTGTTTCTGTTTCGTATAGATTGATTTCAGTTTGAATTGAAGCAGTTTCGAGGATGTGTTTGGTTGTTGGATCTTGAATGAGTTTGACTGCATTTGCATCGGGAGGGGCGATCGTGAAGGTGTTGGAATTGATGGTAAGATTATAGCTTTGACTTGTTTGTTCTTCGCGTTGAGGCGCATCATTGCGACTATTGATATGCATGCGAGCATCGATTTGAGCTGAGATATAATATTGCTTATTGCGAAATTTCAGTTGGGTGGGCGAGCGGTATTTTGATTGAGCCATCTTTAGAGTGAAGTGTGAGTGAATTGGTTTGGAGTTGCAATTTGGCTTGCGTGATAAACAAATCTGAGATTGGTTTGGTTGTGATCTTGAGGAAGATTGGTGAATCTTGATCGATGGTGTTGTTTGTGGTGAGTTGGTAGGTGTAGACGTATTGAGCGACCTTTTGGCCGAAGTCTTGAACGTAGTTGTCGTGATCGAGCGGCCCCATGATTAAGCTTGTGATGAAGTCATTGGTGATGGCGGCTTTGGGGTATTTGTGCTGAAGTAGATCGAAGGCGATTTGAAGCGATTTACGCTCGGTTTCAGGTGAGATTCGTTGAATAGGATATAGCTGATTAAAGGTATTGCTGCTTTGGCTTGCGTTTGTTTTTTGTTGAGTAAGCATAGCTTTTTCTTGTTGTAGCGTGAGTTGATTGTAGCCATGCATCGATAGCCATATTGCAGCAAAGTCGGCGGTATTGGGCGTTGAGCTTGTCAGGTTTGCAAGCATGAGTTTTTCCATGCGCGCAAAATTTTCGGGCGAGAGTTGATTGCTTTCGATTATCTCTCCAAAGAGAGTGTTTTCATCGTTATCTATGTCGGAGTAGTTGTAGTTCGGATGAGCTTGGAGGTAAGTGAGGATTGCGGAAGCGGTGGCGTTGCCTTGGGAAGTTGTGAAGGGTTTAGTTTTGTTACGGTTATAGAGTTCCTGCCAAACTGCTTCGGGAGATGATGAGAGAGAATAGTGTTTGAGTTCAAGGTTGAGTAGCCAAAGTGGTTTGTAAGGGTTGAGATTGATGTTATTGATTTGAGCGACAGAGAGAGTTGTGGTTATTAATAACGTGAACGCAAAAAGCGTTGCGGAAATGGTGATTTTAATTTTTGATCTTTTGCGATTGGCTTGTTGTTCGGTGCGTTTGCCACGTAATGAGAGAAGGAGGAAAGAGAGTGTGATTAGTGTTAGAAAAACGTTGAAGTAAATCCAATGCATCGTTTTGCGTCCAGAAAAAGTGTCTATAAGCTATTGATACAGGATTAAGTATAAAAGGTGAGTGTGTTGCAGAGTAGATTATTGTTTGATAAAAAATCGCGTTTTTAGGAAGTGATTGAGGTTGCTTCTTTTGGCTGAGGTGAATTATAGTCTATATTTGTAGGGTTTTGAGAGTTCATGAAGGTGAGGTATGTGAGGAAGGCGAAGCTGAGGATGGCGGAGAGGATGAGTGGGTTGGTGTAGCCGTTACCGGGAAGGAGGCCCCATGTGAGAAGAAGGAGTGCAAAGAGGGCGCGGCCGAGAAGGGATTGCATGGAGAAGTAAGTTGCGCGGAGGGATGGCTCGATGTGTGGGGTTGTATCGCGACGGACGAGTGGGACAGTGAAGGCGTTGGGGAGTGAGCGGCCTAGCAAGAGGATGATGATGAGGAAGTAACCTTGAGCGATGAGAAAGGAGATTGTGATGGCTTGGAGGAGGGTTGCGAGAAGGATGGTGCGACGTTGGCCGATGGTGTCGGCGAGTTTGATGGAGTGATGTGTGACGTAGGCGGCGATGAGTGTTGAGAGGGTTGTGTGTATGCCTGTCCAGAGTGAGACGGAGCTAGGGAATTCAGTGAGGTAGTTTTTGAAGTAGACTTGGTAGAACTCGTAGGGTACGTGGTTGAGGACGATGATGCCTACGGAGAAGATGAAGAGGAAGCGGAGGTTGGGTTGTGTGAGTGGTTTGAATGATTTGCGGAGTTGTGTGAAAAATGGTGGTGGGGTTTGTCGATCTTCGTAGTCAATTTCAGGATCAACGAGAAGGAAGGTGATAATGAAAAAGTTAATTAATGCGAAGGTGAATGAAAGGGCGTAGGCTAGTCTGTATTCGCCAATCCATGCGAGGAGTCCGCCGATGATTGCAGCTGATGCTGAGATGATGAGACCTTTGGAAGCGAGTGAGGCTTCGCGTGAGCCATAGGTTTCTTGTTTGCCAAGAGATTCGAGGAGTGAGTAGTGGAGTGTTGTGTCGGTCCCTGAGAAGAAGGCGAAGCCTGCGGCGAGGAAGATTTGTGCTACGGCGAGAAGAGTGAATGTGTATGCGAGGGTGAAACATGCATATGCGATGGAGAGTAAGAGACCGCCTAGGATTAAGGTTTTTTTACGGCCGAGTTTGTCGGAGAAGTAGCCTGAGGGAACTTCGAGTAGGAATACAGTGGCGTAATAGATGGACTCGAGGAGGAAGACTTGCTTGAGGGTGACGATGGATGAGAAGAAGAGGATGAATAGTGAGGCCCAGAAGTATGCTCGAGTAATCAGAGCTACGGCGGTGTAGGCTTTCAGGGCTCGGTTGAGTTTTTGTGTGGTGTATAGACAACTCATGATGTAGCTGAATTTGAGATTGCTGATTAGTTTTGAAACTGATCTATTTTAACATTTTTACTAAAAAAGAGATAATTTGATCAGGTGAGGTGATGCTTCGTGACTATTGTTTGAATTGCGTAGATTAATTCTAATCAAGAGATAGTTGCAGTGTGTAGGAATGAAAAACCCAGCCTTGTAACGGGCTGGGTTAAATTTTCATCGTTGTATTAAGCTTTATTTGAAGTAGTTTTTGTATTGAGGGAGGGAGCGGAGGACTGCATCTGTGACGGCACGACGTTGTGGGTTGACTGATGCCATCTTCTTCCCTTTAGCTGTGAAGCAACGGTTAGTGAGGAAGACGATGTATGTGTCGGAGTATGTGTCCATCCAGAGGAACGTGCCGGTATAACCGGTGTGTCCGATGACGTAACGACCTGATTTGAAGTTGAGATCGGTTACGTATGGTTTGGATTCCCAGACGTCAAAGCCGAGGCCACGTTTTTCTTTTTTGACATTAGCAGGTGTTTGTGGTTTTGAAGCTTCTTTGATGATGTTTGAACTGATGATT
The DNA here is from genome assembly GCA_016350165.1 of Planctomycetota bacterium. GTDB lineage: Bacteria > Planctomycetota > Phycisphaerae > Phycisphaerales > Phycisphaeraceae > Poriferisphaera. Next base: position 4,917,712 of record CP066225.1, read on the forward strand.
TGCTTGCCGTCGAATTTACCGTTGGCAAGAATCATTTGACAGTATTTTGCGAGGTCTGGGGCTGTTGAGAAGACGCCTGCGTTGCCGGGGCAATGTTCGGTTGAGCCATGATAAGCGGCGAGTGGGTCGTGCACTTTATCGTTAACTGGTATGCCTTTTGAGTTCTTGTATGAAGGGATGGTGCGTTTGAGTTGTGCTTTTGAGAGGATATAGCGTGTGTCGTTCATTTTCATTGGGCCGAAGACTCGCTCGATGAGAAGATCTTCATTGCGAAGATCGGTTGCGTTTTCGTTGAGGCGTGCGAGTGTTTGGAAGTTGAGGCAAGAGTAAACGTAATCGGTGCGAGTCTTGTACTTGAGTTTGAGATCAGAGTAAGCGCTGATTAGTGCGTCAGCTTTTGATTGGTTGGGCTTACGCTTTTTCTCTGCGACTGATGAGGACATGTATGCAGGGAGACCTGAGACGTGGGTCATGAGGTCTTTGACTGTGATTTGAGTTTTATCTGGCTTGTTGAAATCGGGAACGATTTGGTAGACCGGTGTTGAAAGTTTGAATTTTTTGTCATCAAGGTTGATGAGTGTTGCGGTGGTTGTACCTACGACTTTAGAGCATGATGCGAGATCGAAGATCGTGTTGAGTTTAACTTTGGGAGCATTATTTTCGTATGTGAATGTACCATAAGCTTTGGCGTGAAGGATTTTACCTTTTTGGCCGACGATGAGTGTTGCGCCGGGATAGTTTTGTTTTTTAATGCCATCGAGAACGGCGGCGTTGAGTTTGTCGGAGAGCTTGGGTGTTGTGATGGGTTTCATGGTTTGAGCCTCGACGGGTATTGACAAGGTTGCGAATGTGGTGATGCAAGTGGCTGCGAGCAATGCTGCAGTTGAGTGTGTGAAAATGTGTTGTCTAATCATTGACTGTACTCCAAGTTTTCAGGTCCATGACCATAATGGTTGAATCACTTACACCACGTAACCCATTTTGTAAGTTGTGTATCCCCTGCCCCAAAGAAAAAGCCGGCTTCATTGTAACCCGAGCCGGCTGTGTCTACATGTGTTATTTTGTGCTAAAAAGTCAATTTTTCAGCATTATTTATAATTTGAGCTGCTCTGAGTAGCGTTGTTTTTGTTATTTCGCGGAGAAGTTCAGCGGGCCAATCGAGATCTTGATTGTTTTTGTATTCTTCAGGTACGACATCGAGGGTGATGTGCTTGACTTCTTGCTCGATTTTTGAGCGGCGTTTTTCAGCAGTTGCTTCATCGTCGCCGAGGATTGGATCATGAACATCGTATGCGAGCATGAGTGTTGAGATTTGCCACTCGAAGTAACCGTAGAGGAGATCTTCGGGTCCTTGCTGTTGTTGATCACTCATTATCCGTTCCCTTCAAATGCTTCGATGGCCTGGTTGATGGTAAATGCGTTTTCGTAGAGTGAGCGGCCGATGATGGCACCTTGTACGTCGAGAACACGGAGTGCACGAAGGTGTTCGAGTGTGCCGACGCCGCCGGATGCGACGATTGGTACGTTTGTAACTTCGGCTATCTTGCGAGTCTCTTCGACGTTTGGCCCTTTGAGTGTGCCGTCTGTAGCGATGTCTGTGTAGACGATGGCAGCGAGTGGCCAATCGGAAACTTTCTTGGCGATTTCGATGGCTGTGGTGTCGGTGGTTTCTTCCCAGCCTGAGACAGCGATCTTGCCTTCACGTGCGTCGAGGCCGAGGACTATACGGCCGCGGTAGGTTGGGTTGGCCATGAGTGATTCGAACCAGTCCCAGTTGCGGAGTGCTGCTGTACCGACGATGACACGTTCAACACCTGCTTTAAGAAGGACATCGATTGAGCCTTCAGCACGAACGCCGCCACCAACTTCGACTTTGAGATTGGTGTTTTCGCATATGCGTTGGATTTCTTTGACGTGCATCATCTGGCCTGAACGTGCACCGTCGAGGTCGACGACGTGGAGCCATGTTGCGCCTGCGTCCTCGAAGATTTTAGCTTGTTCGAGCGGATCGTCGCCATAGGTTGTTTGCTTGTCGTAATCACCTTGGAGGAGACGGACGACTTTGCCGCCCCGGAGGTCGATAGCGGGGAAGAGGAATTTGGATTTGTCAGACATAGTTGATCCTAATTGTGTGGCATTGAAATTAGTCTTCGACGTTGCCGTTCCATGTGATGACGCGTGGTTCGGTTTCTTTTTCTTCGAAGTGAAGTTTAGCCAGGTTGACGTAGTGTGGGGGGTTGCGTTCCATGAAGCCTTTTTCAGCGTCGTTTGCTTCGCGGCGGACTTTGCCGGGGACGCCCATGATTACCATGCCATCAGGAACTTCGGTGCCGGGAGGGACAACTGTGCCTGCTGCGACGACGCAGTTTTTGCCGATTTTGGTGCGACCGAGGATGATCGCGCCCATGCCGACGAGTGTACCGTCACCGATGTACTCGCCGTGACAGACAGCATTGTGACCGATTGTTACATTTTCACCGATGACGTTTGGGAAGCCGCCATCGCAGTGAACGGTTGCGTTGTCCTGTACGTTGGTGTTCTTGCCGATGGAGATTTTTGCGACGTCGCCACGGATTGACGCGCCGTACCAAATATTTACGCCTGCTTCGAGGTGTACTTCGCCGAGGACAGTGGCTGTGTCAGCGATGTAGACATCGTTAATCTTTTTGAAACTCATAGAAGAGATTTTAGCGAACGAGGCGTGGGACGCGAATTTTGGGGTGATCAGAGGAGCAATTTGTTGTTTGCGGGGGAAGATAGTCGGGTTAGAATGCGGGCAGGAGATACATGAGAACGCGAGTTTTCAACTGGATGATGGTGGGGTTGTTTGTGTTGTGGTTCGCGGTGATCGTGCCGGGCCATCAGCGTGGTGCTATTGCGTTGCCGGGTGAGAAGGCGGTGCGAGGTGACGAGGTTGGTGCGGGGAGTGGATTCTTTGGTGGTTCGTCTTGTCCACTTTGTGTGTTTGATGAAGAAGAGGGTGCATCTGGTGATGAGCCGACGAAGGCGCCGACTGAACGATGTGCGATATGTTATATCACGGGTGTGTTGGATGTGCCGCTGGTTGTGGATCTGACGCCGCCGCCGTTGTGGCTGGTTGATGATTTACCATATCAAGTTGCGGTTGAAGAAGTTTATGTTTCAGAGGTTGTGAATGAAGTTCGGGGTCGTGGGCCGCCGATTATCTTGTGAGACTGATTTTGTATTTGTGTATGACAACACCTTGAGGAGTTGGTGCTGTCTAATATGCGCATAGATATAGGAAATGCGTACACAAATGTTCTTACGATCGATAACTCATATCCAAATGGGAAAAACATGAAACGCGAGAAACAAAATGCGATGAGGTTCGCATTTACGCTTATTGAACTTTTAGTGGTGATATCCATTATTGCATTGTTAATTGGGATCTTATTGCCTGCATTGTCGGCAGCAAAACGTTCATCGCAAGCTGTCGTTTGTTTGTCGAATACACGGCAGATATCGATGGTGATGGAGATGTATTCGATGCAGGATACGCAGAATTTTTATCCGACGGCACGGATGAAGCCCTGGGGTGATCCTCCTGAAGCTTCATGGATTTACTTGACACGGCCATATGTCGAGACGACGGATGTTTATGAATGTCCGTCAGATGAAAGTGAAAACTGGGAAGTGGTGACTGGTGAACCCCGTGTGACATCATATGGGATTAATGCATATTTTACGCCGAATCATCCGCCATATGATGGTGTAAAGGCATCGCAGATATTAAATCCATCGCAGACAATTTTGGCGGCGGAGTTAGTTGAGAATGCGAATATGGATCATTTTATGCCGATGTACTGGGGTGATCCGCCGCATGAATATGATGCTTGGATTCAGCCACGGCAGTGGGATATGGCGACTCAGTTGCCGGTTAAGGTTTTGATTGAGCGTCATACGACGACGGCTAACTATGTGTTTGCAGATGGACATGCGGCGACGCATCCGTTTGAAGATACGTGGCATCAGGATCAGGGGCAGAAGCCAGATCTGGATTGGTATGATCCGCTGTGATTTAGGATTACTATGAGATAAGAATGTGAGCACGCTGATGACTTGGCGTGCTCATTTTTATGTGTTTTCAGATCGGTTGATGCTATCTGATTGAGAGAAGCCTTGGGGGTAACGATTATGTAGTTTTTTGAGGTTGGTATTGGCAACATCGGAGAGATCAACGTTTAAGAGGGCAGCGGCTCGGGCGGTGTAATAGAGGATGTCGCCGAGTTCTTTGACGGCGTGATCGTGATCGAGAGGGTGCCCGTGGAAGATGTGCTTTTTTATGGCGTCTGCGAATTCACCTGCTTCACCGGTGAGACCTAGTGCGCAGTTGATGAGGCCATCTTTGTTGTGTGGGGTGCTGAGCGCTTCGTTAGCGGTTGTGGCTGTGGCGGATTGGTAATCGTTTAGTGTTGTTACATTCTGGTTCATAGTTGTTTGATCTTAAAATGTATTGAAATAGACAACATCATGTTAAGCAATTTATTATCAAAATAAAATATCATGTGTTTATCGCATTGAATGAGTATAGAAAAACCGCCGATTAATTGCATCGGCGGTTTTGCTGTTTATAAAGTGTAAACTGGATTAGTCTTCATAACCAAGATTTTTGCGGCCGTTATATGAGATACTGTACTGCTTAGCCGCAGTGTAATGCTTACCTACACTGGTTGAGGTATTGTAAAGAGTTTGATTATATGTGGTTTTGGGGCCTAGATCGACCGCAGTGCATGAGCCAGCATAGTAATCACTCACGTCTGTACTGATATCATAAGAGGCTGGTGACCAATACGTGGTGTATTTCAGGAACTTTTTCTTTGTAGCCTGCTTGAGAGTTTTCTTGGAATATGATTTGTCTGGAACGTAGTTCATCTGTGGTGTGGAACCAGTTGATACGACACTAACGTAGCCACGTGAAAGTTCAACTCGACTACCTGAAGTTACCTTGCATTTATTAGAATTGTAGGTTGACCAATCGGCAGTGCTGTATACATATTTGCGATCACGCTTCACTCCGTAGGTTGAATAACTGCCGCTTTCATGAGCTTGGTTGAAAATTTCACGATACATGTACCAGATTTGAGTACTTGGTTTATTGGTATCAGCGACTGAGTTTCGATAGTCGGTTGTCCAGCCGCTGCTGATTCTGACAGCCGAATAATAGCCCCATGATCGATACCAAGGAGAATTAACTGGCGATTCGACCGTAACAACATATTTATTTTTGGTACCAGTAGTGCTTCCAGGTACAAGAAAATTTTTATAAACAAGATAAAGTGTTTTGGATGTTTTACTAGTGTCGCAGGTGTAGTTCCCACTTGCATCAACCCATCCATCAGAGAGTTGAACATAATCGACAAAATCAGTTTTTGTATAGCTGTAAGCTAAAGGATAATTTTGTGAATCATCTTGAATACCATAGTAAACAGGTTTAGAAGCTGATGCCATTATGTTTGCAGTAGGTGTATCTTCTGCATGAACGTTTGATGATGCTACGAACAATAAAGCCATCGCGACAATGAAAAAGTAGCGAAATATGTTCTTAATGTTGCCCATTAGAATGTAGTCCTTATGTTATTTGAACCGAATATTTGTCTGAATAGATACAGCGATATCCAGGTATGAAAAACTACTTAACTTTGCTAAATATTCTATATATAGAAGTGTTTACCGGTATGGGCGCATTGTATCAGTGTATACATAGAAGTATATGCTGTTTTTTTTATCCACTTCGCAGGCTAGCTTAAGCTAGCCTTGAATACGTTGCTTATACCTTGTTAAGTTCCGGAGTCTCTGAACCGATTTGCCAGAGGTCATGGACTTGGAAGTCGTCTTTGGATTCGGGGCAATCTAGGCGTTGATGTGTACCACGTGATTCTTCGCGCCAACGTGCAGCTTGGGTGACGAGTGAGCCAAGAGTAAGCATGTTTTGCGTTTCCCAGCCACGTCGGTCATCGAAGATTTTATCGAGTGAGTATTGTGCCCAGAAGTTGATTGATTTTTGAACTTCGTTGAGGGTTTGGCCATCACGTTCGATGCTGACATGACGCCACATGATGCTACGGAGACTAGAACGTACATCGTCTATGTCAAGGTTAGATCGCTCTGAGATGCGGATGTCGGAGATGATTTTAACTGGTGGTTTGATGGTGCGTTTTTCCATCATTTCCAATGCTGTTTTTCCAGCTTCAGCGCCCATGACGAGACCTTCGAGAAGTGAGTTACTTGCGAGGCGGTTCGCGCCGTGGAATCCTGTTGCTGCAACTTCACCGCAGGCGTAAAGACCGGTGAGTGAAGTGCGACCAGATAGATCAGTGTGTATGCCGCCTACCATGTAGTGAGCTGAAGGATGGACGGGGATGAGGTCTTTGAGTGGGTTAATATCGAAGGCATGGAGTTGCTTGGTTATGCCGGGGAAACGCTGAAGGAATTCTCTGCCCAGGTGTCTAACATCAAGATAGACGCTTGTGGCATTGGTTTTTTGTATTTGCTTGATGATGGATTTTGCAACGACATCACGTGGTGCGAGTTCACCGCGTTCATCGTAATCTTGCATAAAACGATAACCGTCTTTATCGAGGAGGTGTGCACCTTCGCCACGGACTGCTTCTGATATGAGTGATCGAGCTGCACCGGCGATATAGAGAGTTGTCGGGTGGAACTGGACAAAAGACATATCCTGTAGTTTTGCACCTGCGCGGTATGCTGCAGCGATACCGTCGCCTGTGACGGTTTGTGGGTTTGTTGATTCTCGGTAGAGGTGGCCGCAGCCGCCGGATGCGAGGATGGTAGCGCCGGCCCAAATAACTTGGAGGCCGTATTTAGGGTGGTGGGTGATTGCTCCGAGGCAGACTTGATTGTCTTTGTCTGTGATGAGGTCGAGTACAAAACAATCATCGAATAGACGGATAGAGTCATGCTCAAGGATCTTGTCGTATAGGGTCAGAGCAAATGCTTTACCTGTACCGTCGCCATCGGCGTGGAGGATGCGGCGATGTGAGTGTCCGCCTTCACGTGCAAGGGCTGTTTGGTTTGTTTTCGCTGATTTGTCGAATGGGAGCCCCCACTTGATACATTCTTCAATGCGCTGCGGTGCTTGTTCGACAATGTGTGCGACGGCGTTGCGATCACAGAGCCCTGCCCCAGCGATCATTGTGTCGTCGATGTGGCTTTCGAATGAATCAGCTTTGTCCATGACTGCGGCGATACCGCCTTGTGCCCAGTAGGTGGATGAGTCTTTGAGAACGCCTTTACTTGCGATGATGACATCAGTGTTTTCGTCGGCACCTTCTTCAGCTGCGGAGAGTGCGGAACGCATGCCAGCGACACCTGCGCCGATGACGAGAACATCTGTGAAAATTTGCGGCAGAAGTACTGCACGGAAGGGAATGAGGTAACGTCGTTGATGGAAGATCTGGTCCATACGAAATTCTTTCAGCTGTAATAGACAGCTTATAATCAGGCGGTTATGAAGTCAGGCGGCGTGTATGAGGAATTATTGTTCGACGTTGCCTGATGCAGTGAATGGTGAAATGGGGAGTGGCAGATGGTATTGGTCAAGTAGTGCTCGTAGCTCACCGGGGGGGCGGTAGAAGAATTGACCATTGACGGTGTATTTTTTGCCGTTGAGTGTCGCATCTTCAGGTAAAGCGAATGCTGCTGGGAGGGTAACGGATTGTTTGCCACCTGCTGAGAGAGTAATGTCACCGAGTTCTGTGAAATTGAACGTGCCAGCATCCTGAAGACTGACAGAGTACTGGATATTGGTAACGGGTAGCGCAATCTGGTTTGGGTTTTCAATGTCGACACTGACGAGCATGCGGACGCCTATGGGAGAGCGTTCGGTGATTTCGACAGCGGTGACTTTGGAAATAGGTTGTTGAACAGTGCAGCCGAAGAGCATGATTGCTGCAAAAGTTAGCCCCACGATTTTGATCAGTTGGCCAGCCATAGCCTCTCCTGTTTCACAGCTTGATTGCTGTGTTTGTTTACTTTGTGTCCCTTGCCCTAATGGTTAGATTTTAGCTTAGATCGGTTGGGATTAACAGTTCATGCCTGAAGGGCCGGTGCTTTGGAGCATACTTTCTTCGGCGGTGTCTTCGAGGATACCCTTGGTTTTTGGCCAAAGTAAGAGTGCCTCAATGATCATCCATGCTTCGAGGAGGATGGTTGCGGCACCGATGAAGATGAGCAGCTCATTTGGGTTTTCGTCAGTGATCCATGCTGGGAAGTCATCGGAACCGACGAAAAGCTGGTAGTACATGGCCCATGCTGGCATGATGAGCATGAAGATCATGGGGATGAGTACGAACCAGACGGGCTTGTTGCGACGCCAGAGGTAGAAGGTGATGACGAGGAACGCGAGGCCTCCGAGAAGTTGATTGGTGGCTCCGAACATTGGCCAAAGGAGGAGGCCGCCTTTACCTGCGTTTGCAGTCATCCATGCCCAGATGCCGGTAAGACCATCATCCGAGAGGTGCTGAATAAGCGATTTTTCGACTGCACCAGATGGAAGGGCTGCAATGATGGTTGCAACAGTGATGGCGAAGATTGTTGCAACGTGCTTATTGGTGAACCATGTTGCAGGGTTAGTTGTTACACGGATTGAGTCGAGAGCAAATAAAGGTTGTTCGGTTTTTTCGCCACTGACAGCGTCTGCGACTGGTTGGCGTACGAATGTGGCTGCGAGCTCCTGAACAACATAACGTTGCAAACGGCAGGCTGTGTCGAGGGTTGTGCCTGCGAAGGAGGCGACGAGTACACCCATGAGTGCGTTTGCGATTGTTTTTGAGATACCCATTGCGACGAGGAAGTTGCCAGCACCGTCGACGAAGGCGCCGACTTTAGCACCGAGGCCATTGGACGATGCCCATGTTGCGTAGCGGGTGTTCCAAGCTGCTTCACCAAATACCATGCCGTCACCGGATTTAACGCCTAGGCCGAGGCCTGCGACGCATGCAATGATGACGAGTGTGGCGAGGAAGCCTTCGAGGAGCATGCCGCCGTAACCGACGAAGCGGGCGTCAGATTCGCATTTAAGTTGCTTGGAGGATGTGCCTGAGGAGACGAGGCAGTGGAAGCCTGAGATGGCACCACATGCGATGGTGATGAAGAGGAATGGGAAAATGAGTGGGGCACCAGCGGGGGCGAAGTTTGAAGTTGGGCCAATGATTTCGAGTGTAGGTCGAGCACCAGATTCCATGACTTGCACGCCGTTGATGGTTGGGGAGCCGCCGAAGATTGCTGCGATAGCGAGGCCAACGACGATTAGGCCGAGTGCAGTAATGAGCTGAAGGGAGTTGATGTAGTCGCGTGGTTGAAGGAGTAGCCAAACGGGGAGGACAGAAGCAACGTATGAGTAAAGGAGCAAGACGATGACCCAGCCAATGATGGGCCAAGACGCGAGTGAGGAATTGAATGCGTGAAGATAACCGACGTCGCCGTAAATGACGGTGAGGTACATGATGGCGAGCGCGATGAGCGAGGGAATGAGAAGATTTTTGCCTTTTTTATGCAGATATGAGCCAATGATGACAGCGATTGGGATCTGTATGATGCATGGGAAGATGGCGGAGGGGTACATCTTGAAAACGGCAGCGATGACGAGGCCGAAGATAGCGAGAACGATCGTCAGAGCAAGGAAGAGGACGAAGAGAAAGAGGAGGCGAACACGTCTATTTAAGACGCGACCTGCGATGTCGCCGACGGTTTGACCATTGTTACGGAGTGAGACGACGAGAGAGCCGAAGTCGTGAACAGCACCGATGAAGATTGAGCCAAAGATGACCCAGAGTAAGGCTGGAAGCCAACCCCACATGACAGCGATGGCTGGTCCGACAATGGGGCCGGTACCTGCGATGGATGTGAAGTGATGACCGAAGACGACGCCTTTGGAAGTAGGAACATAATCGACATCGTCACGGAGTTTGAATGACGGACAAACGTATGCTGCTGAGAGGTTGAAGATTTTCTTACCGAGCCATTTACCATAGGTGTAATAGGCGAGGATAAATGCAAGACCGGCACCGATCGCAATGAGGAGCGTGCTCATATATCTTTTCCTGAAATATATGGAAGAGGGAGCTTGCTACCGAATCAAGCAGAGTCTCTTCAGGCGTGTGATCATATCATAGCCAGATTGGCTGAATAATTGTAACCAATTGCTGTGTATTATGATACAAAAAACCGGATTGTCGTTTTAGATGGGTGATGAATCGGTATCAGGTTGATCTTTGGCAGGCCTGCCGAGTTTTTCGCCGACTTCTTCGAAGAGGTCTTGCACTTTATCTTGTATGAACTTCGTTGCGATTTTGCCCTTCATACTGCAGATTTCATCATTGCTAATTGGGTCACCGAAGATGATGCCGATGTGCTTGCCTTTGTTCGGTTTTTTTTGTCCGCGTGGCCACACATCGTAAGCACCCTCGATCGCGGCAGGGATGACAGTCGCTTTAGTACGTTTGACAAGAAGCATGAAGCCGGGTTCGAAGTTAGCGATTTTGCCATCTAAACAGCGAGCACCTTCAGGGAAGAGAATAAGTGCTTCATTGTGGTTGAGAACTTCGAGGCAATCACGCATGGCTTTGATGTCGCCGTCACCTTGCTCGACAGGTATCGCACTGAGCATTTTGATCAGTAAGCCAAAGAATTTATTATCAAAGAGGCCTGAACGCGCAAGCGACCAAAACGGGCGTTTACGTGAGCCAATACCTAGAAGGATGGGGTCTAAGTAACTCTGGTGATTACAGAGAAGAATGACAGGGCCTGAGCGTGGGATTTTCTCCCAGTTCCAAACGGACACTTTATTATTAAATTTGACCCACCAACCAGAGAGTGTGCTGCCGAAATACCACATCGGTGTGCGCCACCATTGAAATTGGACGCGTGATACGTCTTTTTTATCAGAACTCATCAATTATCTCCGCAGAATCCACATCTTGGTTAGATTTTATTTGAATCAGCTTTGAGGCATGCCCATTTGTTCGCGGACAGTATTTTCCAGATATTCGATGACCTGTTCAAGTGTCATGTCAGAAGTGTCTACACGTATGGCATCATCCGGGCAGATAAGCGGACTTTCTTTGCGAGTAGAGTCTTTGCGATCACGTTCGATGATGTCTTTACGGATTTGCTCAAGGTCTGCACGTTTGCCAGCCGCTTTGATTTGTTCGACACGGCGCTTTGCACGAATCGTGGCAGTTGCGTCCAAATAGAACTTTACATTTGCATTTGGGAAGACGACAGAACCCTGATCTCGGCCTTCGGTGACAAGTTGTGGGTGCTCTTTACCAATACGTTTCTGCATTTCAACGAGTACTTGCCTGACACCTTGAAGAGCTGCTACGTCGCTCACTTTACCAGTGACATCACGGTCGCGAATCCGCTCTGTGACATCCAGATTGCCTACAAACAGACGAGGGGGGTCTTGCTGCCAGTCGAATCGCATGTCGGTGTGACGAGCCAATTCAACGACTGCATGAGGCTCGGTAGCAGGGTCAATGCCGCGATGTACAGCTTTGGCGGTTAGGCCACGATACATTGCACCGGTATCCAGAAATTCGAGGCCAAGACGTTTGGCGAGAAATCTGGCGACCGAAGACTTGCCCGAGCCAGCAGGCCCATCCAATGTGACAATCAACTGATCCATAACCTAAGTTTAACCAACTTTTAGAGTTAATGACGAAATCCACATTCGAAAGCACGTCACATGAAATGTTGTCGGAAAGCGGACGTAATTTACTTCAGTTGTCCATTCATATGATCATACCAGTACTGTACTCGCTCTGGTTTTAGAAGGAGATAGTACATCTGGCCTGTCGCGGCTTGTTGTCCTGCAATAACCTCAGCTGCAGGGCCAACTCCGAGGTAGATATCAGCTCTTCCAGCGGCCCGAATAGCACCACCCGTATCTTGATCAACCATGAGTTGCTGGAACGGCTGTTTGTTGCCGAATGTGTCTGGAATAGTGGTGTCGATCAGCATTGGGCAGCCACGTGGGAAAATAGATTTATCGGTAGCAAGACTACGATAGGCTGTAACGTTGACACCTAATGAACCGGCAGGCCACTTACCAGCTTCATACCACTGGAAAAAGACGAAACGATCATTGTGGCTGATGTATGAGTCAAGCTGGTTAGGATTCATATTGAAGTAGTTACGAATAGAGCCGAGATTGATTTCATGCTCAGCCATAACCCCCTGCTCTGCAAGCAATTTGCCAATGCTGGTGTAATCGTGGCCATTGTTGCCAGCATAACCAACGTACTTAATGCTGCCATCGGTCATTTCAAGTTTGGCTGACCCATTAACTTCAATAATATATGCATCCAAACGGGTTGGGAGATAGACAAGTTCTGTACCAGAAAGTTTGCCGGATCGATCGAGTTGAGTACGTGTGAAGTAGCCACCAATGACGTCGCCGGTATTTGGGTCGCTTTTGAGATCGGATGGGCGTTTGTAAAGTGGATATTGATATTCTGCGGTGCGTACAGAGGAAGCTTTGAATACAGGTGAGTAATAAGCTGTGAAGAGAACTTCGCCGCGGTTGTCCCAGCCTACAGACTGCCAAAGATCGAACTCTTTGAGTAGATTTTCGTATTTTCTTATTTGGAGTAATGCATAAACACTGGTCATTGCATGAGGGTGGCTGATCTGAGCAGTTGGGAAATACTGCTTGGTCGATTTCATCTTGAACCAGCCGAGACTGCGATGGAGTGCTTTTCTATATGAAGGGTCCCCCAGTTGATTGAATGCCTGGGGAAGAGCAGCAATGCGTTTAGGATTACTGATGCGAACGAGGCTCACAGAGCCATCTGCCAGAGGCCTGGCGTAGTCTGGTTCAGGAGCTGGCGGCAATTCCACCTTATTTTGGCAGCCAGCGATCCATCCAATTGTCAGTAAACAACATGCAGCAATAGCCCAGCTGTTGATTCGTCCGTGAATACGCCTCATCGCCTGTATCCTCAATTATCGTTAAAATGTGCTCAACGATTGCTCATATAATAGAGCAACTGTCTCTGAATAATTTAGAGACATCATACAATAAAGGGACGAGATGGAATTTTTTCTTGGAAAATTATTTTCACCTGAAGAAAGATTTATCTACTTTTCGTGGATTTTGGTTGTGATCATAAGTGTAGTTCTTCATGAACTTGCACACGGTATCGCTGCAATTCGTTTTGGTGATGACACCCCCATCCGTATGAATCGCATGACACCGAACCCTATCGTTCATATGGGGCCATATTCTCTGTTTTTGCTATTTGTGTTTGGTATTGCTTGGGGAGCAATGCCTGTTGATCCGACTAAGCTCAAAGGGAAATACGCAGAAAGTATCGTTGCGGCCTCAGGACCTGCGACAAATTTATTACTAGCAGTATTGGCTATTGTGGCTGCAGGATTAATGCTACGCTTTGGTTATGTTAGTAAGGAATCAGAGCCAACAGTTAATGCAGTGAATTTCTTATATATTGCAGGTTATGTCAATTTAATTTTAATGGCATTTAATCTCTTTCCTGTGCCACCATTAGATGGCTCGAAAATCATGTCGAATCTTGTACCGTCATATAAGAGATTAACTTATGATCCCGCACAGCAAGGGATGTGGATGGTCGCATTCATATTTACATTTGCAGTCATGTGGCAGTTAGTACCGAAATTTGTAGATTTTACAATTTATGCAATTCGATTCGTCGCTACTAGTTGATCATGCACTAGATTTTGCAAAACAGATTTAGGTGTTATGCATCATGCTATCGTAGGCTTGCTTTAAATTTGGATCACTTAAAATGCCATATGCTTCTTTTAGCAACCTGATTTGTGTCGCATTGTCTTGAGCGTTGTTTTTGCCATCATATAGTTCAATGAGTTCTAGATAAGATGACTTAATTTTGTTTTCATTGGCTGTCGAATTAATATTAAGAATTTTGTAGTAGTTAGGTAGTGCAAAAGACGCTTTGACGGGTTCATTGACGGTGTATTGAATGATGCTGTTTTGGGATAAATTTTCATAAACTTCGTCATCACATAGGAAGCTGAATTTTGCCAACTGTCCTAATTTCCTTTTTGCATCCTCTTGCACATCAAAGAACATCATCCCAGCTTCATATTTAAATAAACCACGTCTTTTAACCCAACGTGTTTCCGCTTGCACTGTAATCCTGCTACCGTTTTGATTGAGTGTTAAGCTACCCGTTTGGCCGGGTTGAAGTGGGCTGGCAGACCCTTTGCATTCAACACGCATCCCTGCATCAGATAAGTCAAGAATACGTCCAAGTTCACAATCGACTGCTTGCGTATTAAAACGCTTCGCACTTCGTATTATTTGGCCATCCTGTTTTTTTGCATGCTCAGCCATAACAATCTCACCTCATCCAGTGTCCGAGAACATGTGATCCCCGTTGTTAAATCGGCAAGTAAGCAGAGAAGATTTGTTGTGGACGGTGAGCTATATGAAACATCACAAGTATGCAGGCCGCATATTCCGTATAAATTCACATCCTCGCATCCCTAAATGGGACATACGCGACACTGGTGCATAAACAAGCCACAACTTATGCAGCATATACATCCTGTTTTTCGATGCTAATTCATGTCTCTCTGAATCGGTTTACATAAGATCAGCCATACTGGTGCAGTTGCATTATGGGAAGGCCAATGTTTTGGATAAACGTGCTGATAATAACACTGAAAATCACTGGTCATTAGACCAAATCGAGAAAGCAACCATTGATCAGGTGCTGTCATATCTTAATACCTCTGTTGACGGTTTATCTATTGCAGAAGTAAACAGCCGTTTGGATACCTATGGCTCAAATACGATCGAAGAAAAACAAATATCTTTATTACAAAGATTGCTTTCATATTTCTGGGGACCAATACCATGGATGATCGAAATTGCAGCAATTCTTTCTGCAGTTGTGCAGCATTGGCCTGACTTCATCATTATTGTTATTTTGCTTTTGTTTAATGCGGCAATAGGTTTTTGGCAAGAATTCCAAGCTTCAAATGCAGTTGCAGCATTGAAATCACAACTTGCACTCAAAGCGCGTGTTAGACGTGACCAAAAATGGTCAGAGGCGGATGCTGCTGAACTAGTGCCCGGAGATATTATTCGCATTCGTCTCGGGGATATCATTCCTGCAGATTGTAAATTGTTAGACGGAGATTATCTTTCAATTGATCAATCAGCATTAACAGGTGAATCCTTACCAGTAAGTAAAAAAC
Source organism: Planctomycetota bacterium (assembly GCA_016350165.1). Lineage (GTDB taxonomy): Bacteria > Planctomycetota > Phycisphaerae > Phycisphaerales > Phycisphaeraceae > Poriferisphaera. The sequence goes on from CP066225.1 coordinate 4,932,958, forward strand.
AAAATGATATTGCATATTCTGGTTCAATTGCAAAGCAAGGTGAAATGATCGCACTTGTTGTAGAAACAGGTGCATCAACATTTTTTGGTCGAACAGCAAAACTTGTTTCATCTGCTAAATCAATATCTCACTTTCAAAAAGCTGTATTGCAAATCGGTGATTATCTAATTTACCTATCTATTGGTTTAGTTTTAATACTGATCACCACTCAATTAATACGTGGTGAAGATTTTATAGAATTGATTCAATTCGCTTTAATTTTGACAGTCGCAGCTATCCCCGTCGCAATGCCAGCCGTTCTAGCAGTTACGATGGCGCTTGGTGCAGTTGCTTTATCGAAAAAGAAAGCGATTGTCTCCAGACTTGATGCAATTGAAGAAATGGCCGGAATGGATATTCTTTGCTCAGATAAAACTGGCACATTAACTCAAAACAAGCTGACATTAGGCGAACCTTCGCCGGTTGAAAATATATCTTCAGATGAACTAATTTATATTGCAGCATTAGCGTCGAAAGCAGAGGATCAAGATGCAATTGATTTAGCGATACTAGATGCCCTTAGTGAACCATCCATTCTTGAGCATGATAAACAAACGCACTTCACCCCATTTGATCCAATCAGTAAACGCACCGAAGCTGAAATAACGACAACAACATCTACATTCCATGTGACAAAAGGTGCGCCTCAGGTTGTGCTGAACTTGTGTGAAATATCTGAAGACCTACATCAAAATATCACGAGTCAAGTGGATCAGTTAGCTAGCCAGGGTTACAGAACATTGGGTGTCGCAAAAACTAGTGATGCACAGAAAAATTGGGAGTTTTTGGGTTTACTCCCGCTCTTTGATCCACCGCGTGAAGACTCTTCGGAAACTATTCAAGATGCAAATAAATATGGCATAGATGTCCGTATGGTTACGGGCGACAATCTTGCAATTGCGAAGGAAATATCACAGAAGTTAGGGCTCGGGACACACATTCATGTTGCTGATGAGTATTTTGATGATCTTAAAAATGAATCTAAAATTCCAGATCAGATAGCTGAAAATGTTGAGCATGCTGAAGGTTTTGCTCAAGTGTTTCCAGAACATAAATTTGAAATTGTTAAATCACTGCAGTTACGTGAGCATATCGTTGGTATGACGGGTGATGGTGTCAATGATGCCCCAGCGTTAAAGCAAGCAGATATTGGTATTGCTGTTTCAGGCGCGACTGATGCCGCAAGAGCAGCGGCTGCACTAGTGCTAACTGCTCCAGGATTATCCGTCATTATCACAGCTATCGAAGAAGCTAGAAAGATATTTGAACGCATGAATTCATATGCAATCTATCGCATCACTGAAACCATTCGCATAATGTTCTTCGTGGTCTTAGCAATGCTTGTTTACAATCAGTATCCGATCACTGCTGTGATGATCATTTTACTTGCGTTGTTTAACGATTTGCCGATCATGACAATCGCATATGACAATACGATACTTAATAAGGAACCAGTCAAGTGGGACATGAAACGCGTTTTGACAGTTTCTACAGTATTAGGATTGATAGGTGTATTTGAGACGTTCTTACTTCTGGCAGCTTTTGAAAAATACTCTAACTTGACGATAGATCAAATTCAATCACTTATATTTCTGAAACTAGCTGTAGCTGGACATTTAACTTTGTTTGTAGCGCGAACGCCTGTTTCCTTCTTGAAACGTCCATTCCCCGCACCAATTATGCTCTGGGCTGCAATCATTACTAAAGCCCTTGCAACGTTATTGGTTGGTTTCGGCTTCGGTTTGATAGCTGCCGTGCCATGGTACGCAATCGGAATAGTTTGGGCTTACTGTATTGTGTGGATATTTATCGAAGATTATGCAAAACTTAAAGTCTATAAGCATCTAGCTCACCAAGCTCCACACCATCAAACACTTCTTAAGCATACAGGGCAAGCTTTAAGCCACTACTCTCATCATTTGCATCACAAGAGCTAATAGAAAAAGACGGGCCTTTGGAGCCCGTCTGTAACTAAATCGACGATAAGAGTGGTCTGTTTTATTTACGAGCTTTTCGGCTGCGATTGCGGGCAACCAATAGGCCCGTTGCACCTATCATCAAGAATGCACTTGATGGTTCTGGGACAGGGACGAAGTTTTCAAGTTTATTCTTATCAAGTTTATTTGGTGATGCATGGAATGTGCCAAGCTCGATTGAAAGGCTATTAAGATCGATGTTGGCCTCATTAAGCAGTGCATTTGACATCTTGAATTCGTAGGTAACATCGAAAGCCCAGTTAGCATCTGCAGGATTCACAAGGTCATACGATGTTGATGATGTTGTTTCGGGCGAATCTTCATATAAAGCGTATTTAGTGCCAAGGTATGGATCATCTTTTTCTACGTCACGGATATTGAATTCATCCAGGTTATACTCCATGGATGTATCCATCATAATTTGGTTCCAGATTGGGTCTGGATTCTTGTCGTCTGCTTTGATTTCTTTCGCACCGTTAACGGACAGTTCAGATTCGTCTTTTAACTCAACCTTTTTGATTTCATCTTTCTTGTTATCCGTCTCAACCTTGAGTGTTAAGTAGTCCATCGTGAAGAAAATGTTATTACCGCTGCTATCACGGATAGTAAATTCACCTTTGTCGCTGCCGGATAGATCTTTGTAATCATGGTCTTTGCCGTTCGCCGCATTATCATCCCAGCCAACTGAGTTTGCGCCATAGCTGTTGTCAACGACATTGGTTGGCAATGTGAATGCAACAAACAAATCACCACCAACGACATCCCAACGGAGAACAGCTCCGTCACGTTGTCCGTAGTTACCACCTTCAACATCAAATTCGTATTGTTGTGTGTGCGTGTACGTATCGCCTGTAACACGTCCATCAACTGAGATAGCAGCGTTAGCTGTGTTTGTGAACGCACTGATAGACATGACTGCTGACGCAGCGATTGCGCAAGAATAAACTGAATTTTTCATCTTAACCTCACTCCTACATGAGAAATCGTCGTTTTAGTTATCTTTCTCGGCCAGCACTTTACTGGCCGTTCCTCTTATCAACAACGAGCAGAATATACTTCTCAACTAGACCTTTGCAAGCTTTTATGAATTAGGGATTACGCATACAGCGGATGATTAGATGCTAAAAGACGATGTCTTGAAAACGATCCAAGCCGCCCCTAAGTAGTGCGTTTTAAGGCACTAGCATTCTTCCATCACTAATAACGAATACATCAAGCAAGGATGCAAAAATAAATGGTAATAATTGTAAATTAGGGGTTGATTTGCTGGTTAAAATCTTTCCATGAATGATGTTTAATATTCATCGTATTAAAAAATATGTATTCTTTATCACGCTATGAAGTGATTTTGAATGCTCTGATCTAAGTTGCTTTACTTATATGTAAAGTGCGGAATTGATAAAAAAACAAAAGCCTCCATTAAATAATGAAGGCTTTTGCAATTAATTATTTCAGCATATTTTAGCTGAGTGCTGCCTGAGCTGCTGCCAAACGTGCAATTGGTACACGGAATGGTGAGCAGGAAACATAATTCAGGCCGACCTTATGGCAGAAGAAGATGGAAGCTGGGTCGCCACCATGTTCGCCACAGATACCACACTTGAGATCCTTCTTAGTGCTGCGACCGTTCTTCACGCCAGCCTCAACCAACTGACCAACGCCGTTGGTGTCGATTGATTGGAATGGGTCACGCTCAAGGATTTCTTGGCCGAGGTAGTCAGGCAAGAAACCATTGATGTCGTCACGGCTGTAGCCGAAGGTCAACTGTGTCAGGTCGTTTGTGCCGAAGCTGAAGAATTCAGCGTCTTTCGCAATCTCATCAGCAGTCAATGCTGCACGCGGGATTTCGATCATAGTACCAATTGTGATACCGAGATTAGCACGAACCTTCTTGGCAGCCTTGACTTCAGCAATCGTCTTCTCAGCCAGTTCGCGGAGAATTGAGAGTTCTTTCTTGGTGCCAACTAATGGAATCATGATCTCAGGGATTGCCTTGATCTTCTTCGCACGGCAAGCAATCGCTGCTTCAACAATCGCTGTCACCTGCATGACCAGAATCTCTGGGTAGGTGATGCTGAGGCGGCAACCACGGTGACCAAGCATTGGGTTCATTTCATGGAGCTGAGCCACACGTTGCTTAACAACAGCTGGCTTCACACCAAGAATGCCTGCCAAATCCTTCTGGCTCTTCGCATCATGAGGAAGGAATTCATGCAGTGGTGGGTCAAGCAAACGCACTGTTACTGGCAAGCCCTTCATTGCGGTGAAGATACCGACGAAGTCCTTACGTTGGTATGGGAGAAGCTTCTTAAGTGCAGCTTCACGGTCCTTCTTAGTTTCAGCGAGAATCATTTCACGCATAGCGGTGATACGATCGCCTTCGAAGAACATATGCTCAGTACGGCAAAGACCGATGCCTTCAGCACCAAAATCACGTGCACGCTTCGCATCAGCTGGTGTATCAGCATTCGTTCGAATGTTCAGTGTGCGGTACTTATCAGCCCACTTCATGACCTTGGAGAAATCACCTGAGAGCTTAGGCTCAATCGTCTTCATTTCACCAGCAAAAACTTCGCCAGTTGAACCGTCAATTGAGATGACGTCCTTGATGCCGAAGGTCTTACCGTTAACAGTGAATTTCTTAGTCTTTTCGTTGATGTGGATTTCGCCAGCACCAGCGACGCAGCATTTACCCCAACCACGAGCAACAACAGCTGCGTGTGAAGTCATGCCACCTGTTGAAGTGAGGATACCAGCTGCAGTGTGCATGCCATCCACGTCTTCAGGGCTAGTTTCTTTACGGACCAAGATGACTTGTTCGCCAGCGTGTGAACGTTCAACCGCTTCTTCAGCGGTAAATGCAGGCTTGCCGAATGATGCACCTGGTGAAGCTGGAAGACCAACTGTCAAAGCCTTAGCAGCTTTCTTCGCAGTTGGGTCAAAGCTTGGCAGAAGAAGCTGAGTCAAATCACCCGCAGGTATACGCTTGATTGCTTCGACTTCCTCGATGAGCTTTTCTTTCACCATATCGCAAGCGATCTTCACAGCAGCAGCACCGGTACGTTTACCCGTACGTGTCTGCAACATGAAGAGTGTGCCCTTCTCAATGGTGAACTCAATGTCCTGCATGTCTTTGTAGTGGAGTTCAAGTGTCTTCTTGATATCCATCAGTTCTTTATGAACCTTCTTGTTCCACTTAGGCATTTCTTCGGTTGGCTGTGGGGTACGGATACCAGCAACAACGTCTTCGCCCTGAGCATTGATCAGGAACTCGCCGTAGAACTTGTTCGTACCGGTGGATGGGTTACGTGTAAACGCAACGCCTGTACCACAGTCATCACCCATGTTGCCAAAGACCATGCTCTGGACGTTAACAGCGGTGCCTGCAAGACCGAAGATCTCATTGATCTGACGGTAACGCACTGCACGGTGCTGCATCCAGCTACCAAAGACAGCTTCAATCGCGAGGTAGAGCTGCTTCATTGGATCTTGCGGGAAGTCTTCGCCTGTGTGCTTCTTAACAACCTTTTTGTAAAGGTCACAAAGCTGGATCAAGCCTTGAGTATCAACATCAGTGTCAAGCTTCACGCCTTGCTTCTGCTTAACCTTGTCGAACTCAGCTTCAAAGTAATGGTGGTCCACACCAAGAACCACATCGCCATACATATTAATAAGGCGACGATAGGAGTCATAAGCAAAACGCTCGTTACCACTCTGGTTAGCCAGACCAACAACAGCGTCATCATTAAGACCCAGGTTCAAAATAGTATTCATCATCCCCGGCATGGAAACCATCGCACCAGAGCGTACGGACATGAGCAGTGGGTTTGATACAGAACCAAACTTCTTGCCTGTTTCCTTCTGCAATGTCTTCACCGCAGCTTCGACTTGAGCTTCCATACCCTTAGGTAGATTTTCGCCTTCGTCGTAATACTTCTTACAGCACTCGGTTGTAATTGTGAAACCTGCTGGAACTGGAAGACCAATTGAGGTCATTTCAGCTAGGTTTGCACCCTTACCACCCAGCAACTCCTTCATCGTTCCGTCACCATCGGTTTTTGTCTTGCCAAAGTAATAAACCATTGCTTTGGACTTCGTAGACTTCCGTTTTACGGAACTCTTCTTCTTTTTGGCCATGCCTGTCTTATCCTTTATAGATAATGCATCAAACACATGTCTTTCAAACAAGCCACTCAACTACTTCGTCGAGTTCGCCTGCAAAATAGCTGACTCGCAATAATAGATCAGCGATTCTAGTGGATCAGTGCGTCCCGTCAATTTGAACGTGCATACCAACATAAGAGATTTAAAGTCGAAACCACCTCTTAAGGCAAGTTTTAGACCCTGTTTTCATCGAATTTTTACCCTATTTTGACATGATCTATACACCATCCATCAATATCTCAGCGCGCAATCATATACCACACATTACCCTTACATTTGTGTTACATTACCTCGCCTCACAATCAATTTTGATTACCAAGTTTTAGTTTTTGTGCTTAAAAACAAGGACTTGTTGCCGATAATAATCTTCAAACTCATCTCGGCTCAACATCAATATCCCATCACTCGGATCTGCCATTTTAACCATATTATCCGTCACACTTAGCAAAGTGACCATATGTTGCATCGTCGCCTCGAATTTCAGCGGTGCAACCGCCGGCATTGGCAACATTTTTAATTGATCATAATCCGGGGCAACCAGCTCAACTGAATAGAGTGTTCCATCCAATCGCTTCCGTAATCCATCCATTGCCCGAAGCATTGTCGCCCCTGTACCCGGTCTCGTATCCGTCAAAATACCCATCTCCGCCTCAGTCGTCGGATATCCCAGAATATTCATCGCCGAAGCACATGCTGCAGGCACGCACGAGTAATACTGCGTTTGCCTCACATACCCACTCTGATCCACCTCATTCGCCAGTGATTGGCTCGGTGTCGTCTGTAACATCCATATCCCACCATGAAGAAAATAGAGCATACCCAGTACACATGCCCACCCAGCCACATACTTCTGGCGAGTCACCTTGCTCTTTCCCCAGGCAATTCCAATCACCAGCATGAATACAGGAACAGCACCCACCCCCTCAACGCGGCTTAATATGCCAACAGGAATCACATGCACAGCAACCGATGGATTTCTTACTAACCAAACCCATGTCCCAAGCAGCACGATTCCCAAAATAATACCCACGCGGCTCACACTCGGATTCTCATGCTTACCAAGGTGGATACCAATCGCCCAACCGATCACGGCCGCTATTGCTGTCACTAAAAACCAACCTGTGGATCCCAGCATCATATTGCTCCACTTACCACCAAACCTTAACCAACGCGCTTAATTACAGATGCAATTACAACGCACCTCTCTCATTAATTCGACCAAATAACTCAAAAACTCCATTGATAAAAACCAGTCCTTACAGCGACCATTCATTAGCACTACGCTAACACATGTAAATAAGAATCAATTTCCATCATGCACAAATCAACCTATATATAAAGCATGATTCGCTAAACCTAACGAACCTAACATCATTTACATAGTTGCCAATATGATGGTTGTTACAAGAAAGTCATCGATAGGTCATAGACATGCAATAGTACACAAGACTTATTGGTCACAATATTACTTCGCCCAATAAAAACAGCAGCAATACACTTCATATTGCTGCTTTCTAATTCACTCTTTTGTATGCTTATCTTATTGCTTCAGGTATCGGCTGCAGCTTCCCATCACGATTCAGACACACCACAGTCGTTTCGCCACGACAGATCACTTCATCTTTACGTGTGATCGTATATATGTGCTCAATTTTCACACCAGCCGTCGGCTTCACTTTCGCATGAACCATCAACTCATCATCATAAAACGCTGGTTTCAGATATTTCACATTCATATTCGCGACAGCAAAAAAGATCCCACTCTTTTCCACGTCACTGTAATTAAACCCTCGTTTTCGCAAGAGTTCAGTGCGAGCCATTTCCATCCAAACAGGATACACCGCATGATGCACCACATTCATCGGATCACACTCCGGATACCGCACACGTACATCAATCTCTATCTCATTAATAGAGCTATCGGCCGATTCCTGTTCTGGAATCTCAACCTCATCGACCCTCGTTCCGTCTATCATGTCCATTCGAACCTTGCTAATCATCGGCAATTATAGGCCTGCCTTTGCCCGGTCAAACAACCCTGATTCATGACTTTACTGTATATTATCCGCCCAAATCCACCTATTTCGGCGTCACATCCACCGCCTCAGGATACTTCACATTGTAGTAATCCAGCAATGCTCTGTATTTCGGAGCCTGTTCCAAGGGTTCATTCTGATAAGAAATATGCCCCCAAGCTCCAAAATTCGTGGCAGGCTCACAATAATCAAACGCATTAAACATTTGCCCCCCAGCTTTCTCAGTTAGCCGCATATTCAGCAAGTACGCCTCATACATCTCAGGCAGTACCTGTGCAGTCGCCACCACCGCTGTAGCCGTCTTTCCGCCCGGCGTAAAATGTTGGCCACCTTCATACGTCAAGTAAGCCACGCCAAATTTCTTCGCAACGGCTCCCTGTTTCATCCTCGCTTCACCACGTTCGTTTACCAATATCTTCACACCCTCTGCAACCAATCCTCTTGCCAGTGGCAGTACCTGCTGTTCGCTAACCTTCGGCAAGGCACCGCCTTCATGCTTATTACCAAAATAAGCTGTCGTTGCAATCGCATCAAAATTCCCCTTCCCAACCTTCACACACAACTGCTCAGTAATCCACGCATTCACTTCCTGCCCAGCAATCACGCGTACAATCCGTTCAGGCTCATCCACCCAAACTTCATCCCAAATTTTAAATACCCGCGACATTTCCCAAGACCACTCATCTAGCCAATCCCATTTCACCCCTTTAATTGCAGCCTTTTTCTTTGCCTGATCCATGATGTATCGGTGCTGTTGGAAAACGCCGTTCCAAATCTCATTCGAATACTCAACATAAATCTTCGCATCCGGATGCAGATCCTTCTTCACCATCATCGCAAACTGACGCACATAATCATCATCCGCCATCGCAGGCATACAGAACCATGCATCACTTTTCAGTTCATTCGCCAACGCAATCATGTTCTCAAGTGCAACACCCCGGCCATCTTGATTCTGGTTCTCAATCGTAGGCCGATTACGCCAACTCACTTCCTTATTGTTATTCGTCAACTGCCAGTTCATAAACCGAATCGTCCCAAACGGGCGCAATCGTTCTACAAACAAAGGATAAAACGGCGAAGCCTGCCCCTCAGTCCCTGGCAACCAAAGCTTCAAATTCTTCAACCCATCATTAGGCTGACTTCTTACCCATATCGTCAGCCCTCTTTGTGGCTGCACATCCACTACCACCCTACCCGGCTCGTAACTCAAAATCGTTCCATCACCACCAAACCGTATCTCCGCCATTCCTTCCCACGTACAAACATACTGCCCTTCCGGGTACTTCCCCTTCGTATCAACAAACATCTCACCCTTACGCCATCCTCGATCATCCGTCCACTTAGCCGTTGTTAAAATATTCGCCCACGCCCAGTCTGTCCCCCAGAAACTGACAGGCGACATATTCATCGCTAGTTTACCACTCGTGATCACTCTTCCCATTGCATCGCGTTTATCCTGCCCCAACGTCTGCAACTTCGCAAGCACTGCCTGCTCTTTTGCATAACTCTCATCCACAAACTTTTTATCTTCACCCTCTGCCTTTTTCACCGCTTCTGCCTGTTGCTGTATCTCCTGCATTTTCCTCAGATTCGAGATCCATTCTTCATCGCTCTGATTCGTTCCCGAATTCTGCCCCCACACAAATGCTACCGCCGCCATCAGCACACCCATAGCCACAAAGTTGATGACGATCCACTTCTGATATTTTCGCAATCGTTTCACTGACAAAATCCCTGCTCATTGCCCCGCAAATGAATCTCATCCCAAATGCATTGTCACAAAACAAAACAGATCACAAATCAATACATGTTATTTCGACCCCCCGCCTCATTTCACATCATGAATTCCCGCCCAATCTTGCATCTCACCTACACAATCACCCTACTCAATAATCTTTCCCCCTTATCACACCATCTCGCCGATTCATTAACAAGCACTCACCCAATAAAAAAAGTCCGAACATTTCTGTCCGAACTTCTTATTGGTCAGGTTAATGGGAGCACCTGGGTTCGAACCAGGGACCGATCGATTATGAGTCGACTGCTCTAACCACTGAGCTATGCTCCCAAAATCGGTCGTGTTAGTATAGCGAATTCACCGTCGTTTGTGCATCATCCACAACGATTGTGAAAAAAACACGTAATCTCGGATAAAGCCATGCTCAGAAACAACTTCTACAACAATTCCCTCATTTGCATCACACTCCTTGCTGTTGCAATTTTTCTCATTCCAGCCTGTTCGCCCATGACCTTCGTCGTCGGCCTCGGCCCCTCCCAAAAAGAGCTCGAAACCCAGATCGTCCAAGCTGAGCCTAACGCGCAGAAGCGTGAAGTCGCCATCATCGACGTTTCAGGTGTCATCATCAACGCCAATCAGCCAGGCCCCCTTTTCACCGAAGGCGAGCATCCAATCTCACTCTTCCGTGAAAAACTCGAAAAAGCAGCCGCTGATCCCAACGTTCGAGCCGTCATACTCCGCATCAACTCTCCAGGTGGAGGCGTTACCGCTTCCGACGCGATGTATCGTGAAGTGCAGCGTTTTAAGCAAATCACTCAAGATACAAAACCTGTCATTGCACTCATGATGGACGTCGCAGCCTCCGGCGGCTACTACCTCGCATGTGCGTCTGACGAAATCATCGCATATCCCACCACCGTCACCGGCTCCATCGGCGTCATCTTCCAGACCCTCTCCGTTGAGCCCGCCCTCTCACGCATCGGCATTCAATCCAACACCATCACCTCAGGCCCCAACAAAGCTGCCGGCTCACCCCTTCAATCCATGACACAAAATCAGCGTGAAGTTCTCCAGAAGATGGTCGATAACTTCTATGCACGTTTTACCTCTGTCGTACGCAATGCACGTCCAAACATCCCTGCAAACAAGTTCCAGCAAGTAACCGATGGACGCGTTTTCTCAGGCGATCAAGCCCTCGAACTCGGCCTCGTCGATCATCTCGGCGACATCCAAACAGCTTTCAATCGTGCAAAATCACTCGCGCACATCCCCGCTGCAAACCTCACCATCTATCACCGCCCACTCTCCTACGTCCCCACACCTTACGCTCAAGCACCCATCAATCCTAATCAATCAAACGCAGCCCCAGCCTTTAACGTTTCTGCTTCATTCAATCCAAGTTCACTTAAACTCCCCACCGGCTTCTATTACCTCTGGTCCCCTGCACTTCATTAGTGCTACAATCACATACCCACCATGCCTGTAATTTTTTGTTCAAAGATAGGCTAACGCATGCTCGAACTGCACTGCCCAAAATGCAATCAATCACTCAATATCGATGAAGCCTTCGCCGGCTCCGTCTGTCGTTGCTCAAATTGCGGCACCCTCATGTCCATCCCCGAACTACCTGCATCAAAACATAACACACCACCAGAAGATCAACCCATCTCGCGCATCGACAACCCCCTCCAACCCTCTACTCCACAACCCAAACCTCAAACACATAAACTCTCGACCAGTAAAAAGCAATCCAAATTGCGATCAACTATCAAATTCCTCACCCTGCTCATTTTCATCCTTCTCGCAATCGCAATCACGGTCTACGTCCTTGTCTACCTCAATCAAAACCCAGGCATCCTCACCCAACCTCCAAAATAAATTTCTTCCTGATTGCGCATAAAAAAAGTGAGTCATTTTGACTCACTTTTACTTATTTTTCAGCTTCAATTTTAATCTTGTACCTGTCCGCCTGATCAAACAACGTCAGATCTCTATACCCAGCTTTGATCTTCGCAGAATGCACAACCCCATCCCTAATCTCATATGTGTCACCCTTCCGATACGTCTTTGTTTCTTCACCAATCGTCAACTCAATCTCTCCGTCAAGCACAACGCCCCACTGCGCTTTATGTGCATGTGGCGCAACCTCAACATCTTCATCAAACGACATGAAAACAAATTGTTGCTCACCAGCATTCATTACTTTTGAATGTACACCGTCAACCGGGATATCTGCTTCATGCCAGTGCAAAGCTAGACTTGGAAATGTCGAATCATCCATAACCAAATACCTTTCACATACCCCAAACGCGCATCAACCAAATGCCGTAATCCCACCGCTTCCCCAAATGATCGTATACAAATTCTTGAAGAACGTCGCCAGGAAGAAATTACTGATGATGATCGCAATAAAGCTCGTCACAAAAGCATCAGTCGCAGCACGGCCAACACCCGAAGCACCAGCACCACAATTAAACCCTTTATAGCAACTGATCACACCAATCGCGCCGCCAAAGAAGAACCCTTTACCTAGCCCCGTAAAGATATCCCAAGGCCCAACAAAACTTCTTGAAAACGCCCAGTACTCACCATTGTCAACACCATACCCGCGAACGATCACAAACCAGCCACCCAGCACACCAAGAAGGTCACTAAACACTGTCAATACAGGTACCATGATCAAGCAAGCCAATACACGTGGCACCACCAAATACGCAATCGGATCAGTCCCCATCACCCTAAGCGCATCAATCTGTTCCGTCACTTTCATCGTACCAAGCTCAGCACTGATCGCGCCACCAACTCGCCCTGCGATCATCACCGCCGCAAGCACAGGCCCGATCTGTTTCAGTACTGAAATACTGATGATCCCACCAAGCCTCGCCTCCTGCCCGATCGCAGCAAACTGGTCATAAGCTTCAACACCAAAAACCATACCCACAAACGCGCCCACCAGCATCACTACCCACATACTCTTGGTACCGATACTGTAGAGTTGCGGTATCAGCAGTCGAAACCGCCCAAATGCCTGGCCACCCCAGACAGCCCACATCGCAGCCGAACCGCAGAACATCGCAAACTGCCCCGCAAGGTCCAGCTGTTCAATCACCTTACGTCCAAGCTCACCAACGCGTTGTGTTACAAGACTGACCATGAACCCTGATCTTCCTTTTATTACCGATAGCACCACAAGCTCACATGCCTGCAATACAGTTTCTCATCATAACGCTTGCGCAACCCCAAGCCCCTGCTCGCTTTCCCCATCACCACACGCTTCCATCCCCTCACCACCACCGCAAGCATACAAAATCTACATCGGAATTTATACTCGCCTCATCCCAATCTATCATCTGTTATATTCATTAAAATTCCGTAACCAACGCGCATCCAAGCCGATAACATTATCAATCATGAAAACACACACACCCATCTTCTTTCTGATCGCATTCCTCATCACATTCACCCTCTCTGCATGTACCGCGCAGCCAGCCCCCGATCTACTCGAACCCATCGACCTCACCATCAAAGATCAGACCTATTCACTTGAGCTAGCCGTCACACCCCAGGCCCGTTTCCAAGGCCTCTCCGATCGAAAATCCATGCCCGACAACCAAGGCATGCTCTTCGTCTTCCCATACCCCATGCAAACCTACTTCGTCATGCGCCGATGCTACTTCCCCATCGACATCATCTTCCTCGACGCCTCAGGCCGCATCACCGCCACACATAAAATGAAAGTCGTTCCCATCGATACTCCCGAAAACGACCTCCCTCGCTATTCCTCACGTTATCCCGCTCAATTCGCCATCGAACTCCACGGCGGGCAACTGCAAAAACTCAATCTAAAAGACGGCGATCTTATACAACTTCCCATTCAATCACTTAAGAAGCTCGCTAAGTAGTCCGATACCTCTACTAAGAAGTAACTCTTAACGCGTAAGGTGCGTCTATATCAAGCCTTACAAACCCCATAACCCGCACAAACCCACCCACTCACCTATGATCACCGCCAAGGACCCAGACTTAGTAGAGGATGGAACGTGAGCAAGCTGATTCTCATCGTAGAAGATCAATCACTTCAGCAAATAGTAGAGAAACAGGTCCAGAACCTGCTCGAACATTGGGGCGGCTCAGACAAGCCGCAATCCCAAATCATTTTTGCATCCGATCTTCACTCACACACACAAGCCCTCACCACCGGCGTCGCTTGGATCTGGTACAACAACTCATCATCCTCATCACTCTACGAAACACTTGGCATCGTCCAGGATTCGCACATCCCCTCCATGATCACCTTCACCTCAGAACTCGACCCACACGGCTCCACCTTCGACGACGGCATCGTCTTCTGTCATCCCGACGCAACACCCGATCAAACCGCCGTCATGATCCGCACGCTTTTCTGTCAGTACCACATGATCGATGGCATGCGTCAAGAAATGCGCGTCCTCAAAGCCCATCAAGGCGGCCTCGCCGACCAAATCGGCAAGATGGACGAAGAACTCCGCCTCGCTGCCCAACTACAAAAAGAATTCCTCCCACGTGAGCTTCCAACCCTCCACGATGTCTCATTCCAAGTCCTTTGGCGACCAGCAGGCTACGTCTCAGGCGACATCTACGACGTACAACGTCTCGACGAAAACCACATCGGCTTCTTCGTCGCCGACGCTGTCGGTCACGGCGTCCCCGCCGCCCTCATGACCATGTACATCAAACGCTCACTCCAAACCAAAGTCATCGACCCCGACTCACCGCGTGGCTACCGCATCCTCACTCCATCCGAAACCCTCGCAAAACTAAACCACGACATGATCGAGCGTCAAGCTGGCAAAGTTCGCTTCGCCACTGCTTGTTGTGGCCTCATCAACTGCAAAACCAACACACTCCAAATCGCCCGCGCTGGTCACCCCTTCCCCATGGTTCTCCGAGCCGACGGCTCTAACTCCATGATCGAACCCGAAGGCGGCCTCCTCGGCGTCTTCCCCGACGAAGATTTCGAACAAGCAGAAGTCATCCTCAACCCAAACGATCGTCTACTCCTCTACTCCGACGGCTTCGAAGTCGCATTCCCACAAATCGGCACAAAAACCTCAGAAGGCCGCATCGCCAACGAGCAATACCTCGAAGAATTCAATATGCTTCGTGAAGGCCATCTCGAAGAAGTCTTCGACCGCTTCTGTTCACGCCTCGACGAGCAAGCCGGCTCACTCAACCAACGCGATGACCTCACCGTCATCTGTCTCGCCGTCAACGAAGCCCAAGCCCAACAAAATGCCGCCTAATCACCAGATAGACATGCGAATAACCCTATAAAAAACGCCGCGAAGATTTGCGGCGAGTCAATAAACGATTGTTCAAAATAAAAAGCATCAATTACCTGCAAGCACGTTCATGTCTCGCTTGCGTCTTTCCTAGCACTAGCACTTCCACCTAATTACAAGGCGGCTCATAAGCAGCAATCAAATCCTCAGCAATCTTCTTCCTCTGCTCAGGACTATTCTTTCTGCAAACACAAATCATATTCGCCTTCAGCTTCGTCAACTCACCCGACTTCGGATGCTCACGAAATTCACGCTGCATATCACCCGTCTCACCAATCAACAAACTCTGATGCGTAAACTTCTTCGTCTTCGCCTTATGCCGATTACTCACAAAATAAACCCCAGCCATCCCTTCATCCCAAAACATGTCATACGGATAAACATCAAACGGATAAGCCACCCCTGACTTCCCAGTAAATTTAACGGTTGAAATACGCGACATATCAAATCCCTCTTTAAGTACTGGATAAAACGCAATAGGTACACATCAATAAAACCAATCACCACCCCAATATTCTCATCGCACCCCACCCATTCTGCAAGGATTTTTTACGTATCACACCTGTCGCTCTTTAAACACAATCACATACCCGCACTCAGGGCAACTTTCTTGCTCTTCATCCAACCCCTTCGTCATATACCCACACGCCACGCACCGTTTCACACGAATCAAACCATCCGCATCCATCTCATCCACATAACTTTTCATCACCCGCATAAACACTCGCATGATCACAAAAGCGCTCGCCCCAACGATACCCATCCCAATCATCCAAACCCAACCTTTGCCCAGCAACGCAATCACACCCGCAATCACTAGAAAATTCAGCACAAACAAACCTCTGACCAACCGCATCTTTAGCATCTCTTCACGCCACACCAACCGCAGCAACTTCTTCCGCGCATCCTTAGGTAACCTCCCCGCAATCGGACAAATCGCCCACACATACGGTATTTCACTGTAATTCGCCATGCATCAAGCCCCAGCTGTCGTTTAGCTTATATCAGTCAAACGCACAATTTTTCCATCCGCAAACTCAAACTCAGATGTCCCGCGCAAGCTTAGCTCCTGACCTGCCTTCAATCCGTTTGGCAAATCAATCGCCAACCTGCCCGTATAAAAAATCTTCACAACCATTTTCTCACCCATCGTGACCATCTCATCAATCACCTGTTCCCGCTCTGAAAACAATACCCGTCCTTGCTCCGCCATCGAACGGAATTCATCAATCCCATTCGCATTTGCCGTCACCTTGCCATCCGACACATTCTCAAAAACAATCCCCTCATTCAAAAGCTCTAGCATCCCCTCAACATCAAACGCGTTATAGCATTCAATATAAGTCCGAATCACTTCAACCTTCTGCTCATCAGTCATAAATACATATCTCCAAAAACCATCATCAAACAACCTAAATAAAACACGCCCATTCTCTTCCAAGAACGGGCGTGCATCAATCTTTTATTTTTAGTATGAGTTCTGCTGCTCAATATTAGCCGGCGAGCCACGCTCGCCGTGCACACCCCTCACTTACTCCACTTCTCAAAATTTACTCACTTCCGGGGGCAACAAATCCGCCCGCATTTTTAAGCATTTCGATCGTCACCTTGCTCTGCTTCTTCGCCTTTTCGTCCTCATCTTTACCGAGAACCAATTTACCCAAAGCAGCAAGATTCAGATTATGCACCACCGTCTTGCTGATGATGTCAGCCTCAAGATTCAAACGATCACCAACCTTCGCCGTGCCAAGCGTCGTCACCGTCAACGTCTCAGGAATCAACGCAACCTCAAACGTCATCGAATCAACATCAACTGTTGCAATCGTCAAGCTAATACCGTCCAAAGCAATCGATCCCTTATAAACAACATAAGGCATCAACTCCGCCGGCGGCTTAACTCGCACCCTCACCTCATCATCACTCTTCTGAATCTCAACGATCTCACCCACCGCATCAACATGACCCTGCATGAAGTGTCCGCCTAATGGTTGATTAGGGAACACCGCTGGCTCCATATTGATCTCATCGCCAACATTCAAATCGCCAAGCTTCGTAACTGCCAATGTCTCAGCAATCACATCAAAGCTCAGCGTCGTGTCCGTCCAATCAATCACTGTCAGACAAACACCACTACAGCAGATCGACTCCCCCTGTCCCGGCACATAATCATTCGCCGGTTTCCATGCACTACGATCCACGACCAATCGCTTACCCATTGCAATATCTTGCATCTCAGCGATACGACCCTTAGCTTGTACAATTCCTGTAAACATAACCCCATTCTAGCCCCCTACCCCAACCATGACAAAAATACGAATCACCTAATCATGAGTTAGAGCAAGCCTGCAGCGCCAATAGCCAGCGATCCAAGATCGCCGGAAACTCTCATCCCTCACTCCTCCATAAGCCAATTCCAAAATATCCTGCAACTCAACTAGCCGCCGATGCACGATCGGCGTGCCCACTCCTCAATCCTCTCCGTCTCAACATTTATGTTGATTAAGAACCATCAATAACGAAATAACACCATCCCATTATTTTTGTCTTCTCGAATTTCAAATTCTCCATTAGCCGCTGACCTACGAGCAGCGGAAGCCTCAAACCTTCACCCGATCTCTCCAAGTCCCAACCTACAGCCCACGCAGTAGCTCTAATCTAATACCACTTAAGCCGCCCTCATTTTCAGCCCAATATCCAAAATCAAAATCTCGAGGCCGCGCGCACGAAAATTTAAAAACTCCGTTTTCTGTCCATTTCTTGCCCATTTCTCATCATTCTTGGCCTGTTTTTGCATATTTCTGTCGATTTCAGGCCGTTTTCAAACCCTGATTTCGCCAAATCAGGCCCAATCTGCACGAAATCAGTGCAAAACGCGCGCACGAAACCGACGCGAAATCTCAAATCTCTGCCTAATCCTTAAGCAAAAATAAGGCTTTTCTCATGCACATTTCCCGCAAGAAAAAGCTGCCAAATGGAGCAATAATCCACTTCGTGGTATCATTCCCATCCTGAATCATTCGCGACGACAACGGATTTAATCGTGAATGACCAAACGGTATTTATTAACCCCACAGACAGTGATCGAAATCATCATGAAAAAGAGAACTCACAGTTGCGGCGCTTTACGCAAAGACCATGCAGGACAAACAGTTACGCTCGCAGGTTGGGTTAATAATTACCGCGACCACGGCGGCGTCATCTTCATCGACCTCCGTGACCGTGATGGCATCACACAGTTCGTCTTCAACCCAGAAGAAAAAGAAGCCCACGAACTCGCTTCCAAGCTCCGTCTCGAAGACGTCGCACAAATCACCGGCAATGTCATCGAACGTGGTGTCGATGACAAAGGCAAGTCATTAGTAAACAAGAAGTTAGCCACAGGTGAAGTCGAAGTCGTCGCCACAGGCCTCGAAATCCTCAACAAAGCTGAAACACCGCCATTCGTTCCGAATGACGCTCATAAAGTCAGTGAAGAAAAGCGTTTACAGTACCGCTTCATCGACCTGCGTCAGCCACGCATGCAGGAAATCCTCAAGACCCGTCACCGCGTCACCAAGATCATGCGTGACCACTACGACAGCGAAGGTTTCTACGAAATCGAAACCCCATTCCTTTGTAAATCCACACCTGAAGGCGCACGTGACTTCCTCGTTCCATCACGCCTGCAGCCAGGTTCTTTCTACGCATTACCTCAGTCCCCACAGCTATTTAAGCAAATCCTCATGGTCTCGGGCATGGAAAAATATTTCCAGATCGTCCGCTGTTTCCGTGATGAAGACCCACGTGCTGACCGCCAAGCTGAATTCACTCAGCTCGACGTCGAAATGTCATTCGTCGAAGTCGAAGACATCATCACCACCCACGAATCACTCATGCGAAAAATCTGGAAGACCGTTCTTGATGTAGACGTTCCAGAAATTCCACGCATGGCCTATGACGACGCGATCAACAACTACGGCTCAGACCGCCCTGACCTGCGTTTTGATATGCAACTCGTTGATGTAACAGAACTTGCATCGAAGACAGATTTTAAAGTCTTCACTGGTGCCATCGAAAAAGGCGGCATCGTCAAGGCGATCCGCGTCCCAGGCGGTGCGAAACTTACCCGTAAACAAACCGATGCACTCGCAGTCTGGGTTAAAGACTTCGGTGCAGGCGGCCTGCCCATCACCAAAGTCGTCGATGGCAACGTCTCAACCGGTATCGCGAAATTCATTGAACCTATTGGTAATAAACTAGTTACGCTCATGGGCGCAGAAGACGGCGACCTGATCTGCTTCGGCGTCGACGCCAAGCCAGCAACAGTTCATCGTGTCCTCGGCGAACTCCGCGTGAAACTCGCCCACGACCTCGAACTCATCAAAGAGGGCGATTGGAAATGGGTCTGGATCGTCGATTTCCCACTCGTCGAATACCGTGAAGAAGAAGGTCGTTTCTTCAGCACGCACCACCCATTCACCGCTCCAAACGATGAAGATATCGATAAACTCGAAACAGATCCGGGTGCGATTAAGAGTAAGGCTTATGACCTTGTGCTTAACGGTTCGGAACTTGGCGGCGGTTCGATTCGTGTGCATGACATGAATATGCAGAAACGTGTGTTCAAGATGCTGGGTATCGATGAAGAAGAAGCGGTCGAGAAGTTTGGCTTCTTGCTGAATGCACTTAAGTTTGGTGCACCGCCACATGGTGGTATCGCGTTTGGTTTAGACCGAATTGTGATGCACTTGTGCAACACAACGAATATTCGTGACGTGATTGCGTTCCCGAAAACGCAGACTG
Organism: Planctomycetota bacterium; assembly: GCA_016350165.1. GTDB lineage: Bacteria > Planctomycetota > Phycisphaerae > Phycisphaerales > Phycisphaeraceae > Poriferisphaera. The sequence continues at coordinate 4,953,017 of CP066225.1, forward strand.
GTGCGGATTTGATGCTGGATGCACCATCGCCTGTTGAAGATGCACAGCTGAAGGAACTTTCGATCCGTAAAAATCTTACAACTGAAAAAATCATCAAAGAGTAGCTGGGAAGGTCTATATTTATAGGCTGAAACGTATACTTGATGATGGTTTATCAACTCGAACTTATAGAGAGTTGTGAGGGTAGAAAAGCAATAGCACCCGGCTGAGAAGCTGGGTGCTTTTTTTTGTGTTGATGCGGGTTGGTTGTGATTGTGGTTTAGAAAAAGATGCGTGATGAAATTGGGTGGCTGGGGTATGATATTGGTCAGAATATTGGTGGCGTGTGCGGTCTTCAATGTTATGAAGATAATATAAGCGCTGATTAGATAGATTCGGGAGCGTGAGTTTATGTGCGGCATAGCAGGTATGGTGAGGTTCGATCGTAAGTCGGTTGGACGCGAGGTATTGGAGGTGTTACTGTCGAAGATTTCTATGCGCGGTCGCGATGGTGCGGCGGCGTGGATGAATTCTGATCAGATGGTGGGGTTGGTACATTCACGTCATAGTGTGATTGACTTGCCGGGCGGCGGGCAGCCTATGGTTGCAGAGATGGATGCGAAGTTTGGGCAGTTGGCGGTTGTGTTTAATGGTGAGATTTATAATCACCGCGCGATACGTAAAGAGCTTGAAGAGAAGGGTCACAAGTTCCAATCAAATCACAGTGATACAGAAGTGTTTCTGCATGGGTATCGCGAGTGGGGCGCGAAGGTATTGGATCGTTTGGAGGGGATGTTTGCGGTTGCGATTTGGGATCAGACGAATCGTTCATTGTTCTTAGCGCGAGATAGAGCGGGGAAGAAGCCGTTGTATGTTTGTAAGAAGAATGATGTACTTTTCTTTGGTAGTACAGCTGCGGCGGTGAGTCTTGGGGTGCAGAAATTTACACGTCAAGATGTTGAGATTGATTACGAAGCGATGCTGAACTATCTGCGGTTTGGTTATACGGGGCGGAAGAGTCTTGTAAAGGGCGTGCAGGAGTTGGAGCCCGGTTGCTGGACGCTTGTGGGCAGTGACGGGATGATGTGGTCAGAGCGGTATTGGGAGTGGCCTGCGGTGACGGGGATATCGCGGGTGGAAGATAAGTACGATGATAATATTGCGGAACTGATTGCACGTGCGCATATGACGCTGAAAGATGCGGTTGCGAAAAGGCTTGAGGCGGATGTGCCTTTGGGCTGTTTTTTAAGTAGTGGGATTGATTCGTCGGTGATAGCGGCGCTTGCTCAGGAGGCAATGAATGAAGCTGGGGCTGGGAAACTAAAGACTTTCTGCGTGCAGATGCCTGAAGCGACTTATGATGAATCAAATGTTGCGAAGGCGATAGCAAATCAGTTGGGGACAGAGCATGTGACGCTGAAGACGCAGGTGGGGGATGCGTTTAGTGATTTGGAATTTTTGATGAATGGCTATGGGGAGCCAACGGCGGACAGTTCGGTTTTGCCGACGTATTGGCTTTGTAAGGCGGCGCGTGAGCATGTGAAGGTTGCGCTGTCAGGCGATGGTGGTGACGAATTGTTTGCTGGTTATGATCGCTATCGCGCGCTTAGTCTGATGTCGAAACATGGTTGGTGGTTAAGCGCGATGCCTGGCGCTGCGTTTGGTGGAACTGATGAAAAATCAAAACGTGTGCGCATGGGAAGGTTGGTGAAAGCAGCGAAAACAAAAGGCGGTACAGCGATGAAGTATCGGAATATCGTGGAGATATTCAGTGATGACATGATTGGTGAGATTGGTGGGGAAGTAATGCAGAAACAGCTTGCGGAGGAAGGTAAGTTTGAGATGGATGGTTGGGCGGATATTGAAATGGGGATGGGTAAGCATGGTGACATGATTAATGCTGCGATGCGATGGGATTTCTCGCATTATCTTGTTGATGATATTTTGCGTAAGGTTGATCGCGCGAGCATGAGCGTGCCTTTGGAGGTTAGGTGCCCGATTTTGGATCATGAGGTGTGCGAGTTGTCGATGCGGTTGCGTGGTAAGAGCTTATTGGTGGACAAGATGCAAAAGGGGATATTGAGAAGGATTGCTGGTCGGTACTTGCCAGAGAGTGTGACGAAGCGTGGGAAGATGGGGTTCGCGCTGCCGATTGGGAGATGGTTTCAGTGGGAGTTGCGTGATGAATTGAAGGAACGGCTGCTGGATGGGAGTCTGGAGTCGATGGGGTTTGAGATGGAGGCTGTGAAGGGGATGCTGAACGCTCACCAAGTGGGTGATGTGGATCATGCTCACCGGCTATTTGCGCTAGCGCAGCTGACGATCTGGTGGAAGTCACTGAAATCGTGATGGCTTATGTGGGGGGTGTGACTTGAATGACAGCAGATGTGGTGTGGACGGAATTCGCGAGTGTGAAGTGCGGATTTTTTGTGGGCTTTATGGATGGAAATGCGTTAAAATGGCCGGTTGTCGAATTTTCGGTAGTTGCTGCGTGAATCACATGCGGCATGATGGCGGCGGAGAATATTGAAGCAGGTCTGAAGAAAAAAGCCATGACTTGTTTGAGATGAACACTCGCATTGGAGCGGTAATAAATGAAAAGCATGATGAAGCATGTTGTCGAATTATTGGTTGCGGTAGCGATCTTATGCAGCGCTGGTGTTGTACAAGCGGAGGAGTTGCGTGTTGCAGCTTACAACGTTGAAAACATGTTTGATGTTTTTGATGATCCGTATACAGCTGATGAGGGGACGGATGTTAAGTTTCGTGAGGAGCTTGAGCAGATTGCTGGCACGGTTCGCGTGTTGAATGCAGATGTGATTGTGTTTGATGAAGTTGAAAATGAATTTGTATTGAAGGCATTGATCAAAGAATTTTTGCCTGACATGGGTTACGAGTATGTATCTGCGATACGTTCGAATGATGGTCGTGGTATTCGTAATGGTGTGATTAGTCGTAAGCCGATTGTTAAGGCGACGAGTTATAAATGGCGCAGGTTTAAGTGCCCGGGTTTTGATAAAACGTATCGTTTTAGCCGCGATTTGATGCATGTTACGATCCAGGCGACTGATGACAAGGTGATGGAAATATTTGGTGTTCACTTGAAGAGTAAGCGTGATAGTGCTGGTGATCCTGAGTCGGCTAAGCGCCGATTAGCTGAAGCATTAGAAGCACGTCGTATTCTTGATGAAGTGATGGCGGATCAGGAAGATCCGTGGGTTGTGATAGCTGGTGACTTTAATGATACGCCTGAGAGTAAAACAATGGGCGCGTTCTTCAAGAACGATGGCTTGATTGATATGCATAAGGGTTTGGGCAAAGAAGCACGTATTACATATTTGAATGAGCCACACCTGAGTACGATCGACTTTGTGCTTGCGAGCCCTGCTCTTGCAGCGAAGAAGGTTAAGGGTTCAGAGTTGGTGCTTCACGATAAGGAATTGAACAAGGCATCAGACCACGCGCCTTTGGCTGTGACGTTTGACCTTGATTGATCGAAAATAACTTTGTTGGATGTTGAAGATGCGTGCTACGGTGCGCATCTTTTTTCATAGTCATGATGCGTTAACAGGTGCATGGGGTTGTGAAGATGGTACAATGAATGAGAAAGTTCATTGGTTGAATGAATAAGGTTTGAGCTATGAAATTATCTTTGAGTTTATTGTTTGGGTTAATGCTTGTGATGTTTGGTTGTGTGAGTGAGTCTAATCATAAGATAGATGATGAGGATGTAAAAATGAAAGAGGTTCGCGAGGCGAAGTTGAGTCGGTTTGAGGGTGCGATTGTGAGAGGGCCTAAGGATGAGAAGGTGATGACGTTTGTGTTTACAGGTGGGAGTTATGGCGAGGGGATGCCTTACATTCTTGAGACGCTTAAGAAGCATGGGATTAAGGGTGCGTTCTTTTTTACAGGTGATTTTTTAGAGAACGCTGAGTTTGAGGGGTATGTAAAGCAGGCATATTCTGAGGGGCATTATGTTGGGCCGCATAGTTATGGGCATCCGCTTTATTGTGATTGGGGTGATCGTAGTAAGACACTGATTAGTCGTGAGGATTTTGAAGCTGACTTTGAAAAAAATTTGAAGCTGATTGAAGAAAAGTATGCGATTGGTCGTAATGAGTTGAAGTGGTGGATACCGCCTTATGAACACTATAATAAAGAGGTTGCAGGTTGGGCTGAAGAGTTGGGATATCCGATGTTTAACCTGACGTATGGTACGCTAACTCATGCGGATTATACGCTAGCGAATGCTAAGAATTATCGTGATTCAGAGACGATTTGGAAGAGTGTGTTTGAATATGAAGCGAAGCATGAAGACGGTTTGAATGGTTGGATTATGTTGATTCATGCGGGGGCTGGTGATGGTCGGCCTGACAAGTTTTTCTTGAAGTTGGATGATCTAATCAACGAATTGAAGGGACGCGGGTATTCGTTTGTGAGAGTTGATGAGATGATCGAAGGCAAGTGATAATGTTTAGATGAATGAAAATTAAAAGGCTCTAATCAAGTGATTAGAGCCTTTGTTTATGCTTGTATTGTAGGGTTATGGACGAACGAATGGGTTAGTTTGTTTTTCCTGGCCGATGGTTGTTGCAGGACCATGACCGGGGTAGACGACGGTATCGTCTGAGAGTGTGTAGAGTTGTTCGATGATTGATTTTGCGAGGGTTGGGCCGTCGGAGGTTGGGAAGTCGTAGCGTCCGACGGAACCTGCGAAGAGGGTGTCGCCTGAGATGATGAATTTGTTATCTGCTTGATAGAATCCTACGCCGCCGGGGGAGTGGCCGGGTGTGTGACGCACTTCGAAGGGGATGCCCGAGAGTTGGAGGATTTGGCCATGCTCAAGAAAGTGGTCAGCTTCTGGTGCGATCGAGGGCATGCCCAGCATTGCAGAGAGGTTGAGGGAGGTGTCGGTCAGGAAATCTTTTTCAGCTTCGTGAATGTAGATCGGGATTTCGGGGAAGGCTTCGCGAACCTGTGAGATGCCTTCAATGTGATCGTGGTGAGCGTGTGTGAGAAGCAGTTTTTCAGGTTCTAGATCATTTTCTTGTATACATGCGATTAGTGATTCGGGGTCAGTACCTGCATCAATGATCCAGCATGTTTTATCAGGAGCTTCGAGGACGTAACAATTGGTTTGAAACGTACCAAGAGGAAAGGCGTGTATTTGAATGGTTTTTGTATCTTCCATGATCAATCCTTTTGTGCTTTTGCTTTTCGTTTGGTTAGGCGATTAAAGTCCGAACTCATGCCAACGTTGTGTGACTTGTTGTTTGATATCTTCGGCCATATCGAGGATATCTGGGAAGTCGCGGATGGGGTGACCGTTGCATTCTTCGCCGGGGATTTTGCGTGTGGCGTCGAAGCCGATTTTATGGCCTGCGCCGAGACGAGGAGCAGCGTGGTCGAGGATGTCGAGTGGGCCGTTGACGATTTCGATGTCGCGGCCTGGGTCGCAGTTGGATGTGAGTTGGAAGAGGACTTGCTCGTGATCGTGAACGTCAACATCTTTGTCGACGATGATGATGGATTTGGTCCATGCCATTTGACCTGCTCCCCAGATGGCGTGCATGACACGGCGGGCTTGGAGTGGGTATTGTTTGTCGATTTTGATGAAGGCGCAGTTGTGGAAGCAGCCGAACATGGGAAGGTCGTAGTCGATGACATCGTGGACAAGAGTTTTGAGCGGTGGGAGGAAGAGTCGTTCGGTGGCTTTACCGAGGTAGTAGTCTTCTTGCGGTGGGAGGCCGACGATTGTGGTGGGGTAGATGGGGTCGTTGCGGTGTGTGAGTGCGGAGGCTTCGAAGATTGGGTAGCGATCGGGTAGTGAGTAGAAGCCGGTGTGGTCGCCGAAGGGGCCTTCGAAGACGGCGCCGGGACCGAGGGTTTGGCCTGTGCGTGGATCGTAGTTGATATTGGCGGATTCGGTTGAGACGTGGCCTTCGATGACGAACTCAGCGTTGGCGGGGACGTGCATGTCGATAGTTTTGCATTTGACGAGAGGGATGGAGGAGCCGTTGAGGAAGCCTGCGAAGAGGAGCTCTGAGATGCCGGGTGGTAGTGGTGCGGTTGCTGCGTATGGGAGGACAGATTCGCCGCCGAGTACGATGGCGCAGGGCATGGGTTTACCGATCTTTTTCCATGCGCGCCAGTGAGCGGCGCCGTCGTGGTGAATGTGCCAATGCATCGCGGTGCGTTTTTCATCGATGAGTTGTGCGCGGTACATGCCGATGTTACGCGATTGGCGTGGGGTGCCGTCGGGTTTGCCTGCGTCGTCGGGGTGGATAGTGTAAATGTGTGCGAGGGTGATGTAACGGCCCTGCCCTTTGGCGGTGCCGGCTTGCTTGGGTGTCATTGGGTAGCCGACGGATGTGGGGTCGCCGTCTTTGGGCCAGCATTTGATGACGGGGAGGTCGAGGAGGTTGATGCCATTTCCGGTGAGGACGTTTTGCTGACACATGCCTGACTTAACGACTTTGGGGGCGAACGATGCGATTTTTGCAAGTTCGAGGCCTTTTTTCATCTTATCCATCAATCCTGATGGCGGGACAGGCTTTAGGAGTTGTTCGATTTTGTCGGCGAGGCCTTGGAGGCCGATGTCGGCGCAGCCGAGGGCGAGTTCGAGGCGGCGGTATGAGCCGTAGGCGTTGATGAGTAGCGGGTGTTTGGATGATTCGATGTTTTCGAAGAGGAGTGCTTTGCCGCCGAGATGGGCGTGGTGTGGGTCGAATGATTTTGCGTGTATGGATTTTTTGTGGGCAGGTGATTTTGAGACACGGTCAGTGATTTCTGTGACTTCGAGCATTGGAGAGACAGATGCGGAGATGCGGTGTAGTTCGCCTTCGGATTCGAGGGCGGCGATGAATTGTTGAAGGTCGCGGAAAGCCATGTGTTTCACCTTGGTTGGGGATCTCGGAGGATGCACAATTGTGCTTGATGATATTTTACTGGAAGGTGAGGAAGAATGTGATTTTGGGGGTAATGTTTGTTTACTGGACGATCGATTCAGAGGTGGGTTTTGTCTTATAATTGAGCTAGAAGCTGATATGTGAAGTATGTGATCTTGTGGAGCGATGAATGCTTATACGTGAAACTAAGGAACAGGATTGGGATGGGATATGGCCGATCTTTCGTGAGATTGCTGTGGCGGGTGAGACGTATGCGTATGAGCGTGATGTGAGTCAGGAGGAGGGAGAGCGACTGTGGATGAGGTTGCCTCGTCAGGTGTTTGTTGTTGAAGGTGACGAGGGTGAGATTTTGGGGACGTATTACATTAAGACCAATCATGCTGGGCCGGGCGGTCATGTGTGCAATTGTGGGTATATGGTTTCGCCAGCAGCTCGTGGTCGTGGGTTGGCGACGATGATGTGTGAGCATTCTCAGAAGGTGGCGGTTGAATTGGGTTACAAGGCGATGCAGTTCAATTTGGTGGCGGCAAGTAATGATGGGGCTGTACGTTTGTGGCAGCGATTGGGGTTTGAATGTGCGGGGCGGTTGCCGGGAGCGTTTGAGCATCCTGAGTTGGGGTATGTGGATGCTTTGGTTATGTACAAGTGGTTGTCTGAATAAAAGTGGGAAGTGGCTGAAATGAATTTGTAAGTAGTCCGTCATAATGGTGAAGACGCATATTTGTATGGCAGAGTGTGTTGGATATTTAGATAAAGCATGATGGATATGCGGATTGAGATGATGATTTGATTCAGTGTCGTTAGAATTTCAGTTAAGGCATTACATGTGTCATTTTGAATAAGCTAGATTAGTGTGTGGGTCGCAATATGGGTGTGGATGTGAGACGCAATATTGTATTCTCACAATGAGAAGAGCATATTTGAAGATAGCACCAGATGATAAAAATGGGTGTTTCTTTCGGAGATGGTTAAGCCATGAAATTGATCATAAGATTGTTTATCACGATATTCGTGTTTGTAGCTTTGAGTGGGATAGCGACGGCTGCGGAGTATGAGTATTTAAAACCGCCAAAAGGGATGCATCAAATCAAGCTGTCGAATTTGATGACGACAAAAGATGATTTCGTTAATGAAGTTTTTGTGTTTGACTATAAACAAGTGGATGGCACTCCAATTGATTTTGATATTTATGCGCAATTTAAAGGGCGACGTGCACGAATTTCGACTTTTGGTCGTTTGAAAAATAGTGGCAAAATAAGCATACGTAAACGAGACCATTTTAGAGAAGAGCTTAAAGCGATTGAAATTGTTGTTGTGGGTCGGATGAGTTTGCCTGATGTGGGTAATAGAGAATTTATTATTTCAAATACATTACGATCTGGAAGCGTGGGTACTACACACTCAGTCAGATCGATGAATGAAAAAGAAAAGCAAGCATTCCAGAAGTATTTAAAGGGGAAAAAGCCGCCGAAATTGTTTCCGCCGGATCATGTGGCTGGTAATCTTGCAGAACACTTATTGCCGGGCATGAAGGTTAAGGCTGCGAGGTATGGTGAGTGGTTCCATGCTGAGGTCGTCAGTGTTAACGGTAAATCGTCCGCGGTTGTATTGCTAAATGGCGAAGATGGTTTTAGAAGTGTGAAGCTGAAGGGTTATCTTGCAATACCTAACAGTGAGATAGAGAAAGCGAAGATAGATCCATCACAGTTCGTTGCTTCCGTGAAAAAGGTCGAGGGGTCAATGTATCCGATGCCAGGCGGTTTGGAAAAACTACCTCATGGGATCAAGTTAGTGATTGGAACACCGCTTTATAAATTGGGAGAGAAATGGGAGCCTAAGTATGTAACTTATGCTTCAGATGATTCAGTGACGCTTCGTGTTACAAGCGGTGGCAGCAATGTATACGAGCGTAGTCATGATTTACATGGTGAGACTTTTTATATTCATAAAGATGATTTGCAAAAGCTGATTGAGCCTGAGAAATACTTTGCTGAGTTTGCTAAGAATGTTAAGCCATTGTCGAGTACACACAATGCTGATTTGATGAAGAAGTATATGGAAACAGGTGGTTATGCTTTTGAAGAGCCTATAGATGAAGAAAAAAGAGCCATCATGATGGATTTGGTTGAGTTGCCAATGGATGTTGAGTTACTCATTGGCACGCCCTTGTATAAAGAATCAATATCGGATTTTGAGAAGAAGTTTGCGGTCTATAAATTGGGCGATTCCGTTATTTTACGTGATGAGAGATTTAATCATCCGATGCATGATGATACGCACGATCGTGATGAGTTGTATATCAAGAAAGATGTGCTGGAGAAGATTCAAAAATCGCCTCAAAAGTACTTCAAGACATATGCGAAAAATGTGCCAAAATATAAATCGCACTTCAAACCAGATGAGGACATGGTTCAGCGATATCGAAATCGTGGTGGATTTTTGTTTAGTAAACCGCTACGAAAAAAAGATTTTCCGATCAAAGGTAAGTTACCTGTCGGGACTAGGCTTGTTAATTCAAATATGAAGCTTGAAACCGGAACAGAATTGCTCGTTTATGATGATTTCAGAGATAAGTTTGAAGCGGTTACAGTATTGAATGTCAATAGTAATGGCACAGTAAATGTGAGAGAGGATGGCGGTTCTGGATATCATTCAGAATATAGTGTTGCAATTAGACAGCTGATCATTTCTGATTTTGAGTACAGCCGTATACAAGGTAGTTCGAGGCGTGCTACAGCATCAAGAAGGGTATCGCAGCCAGTGGTAGTAGCAACGAAGGCAGTGAAAGTTGATCCCAAGGTAACACAGATTCTTAAGGAAGATGCACGGAAGTGGAAAGATGCGTCAGGTCGATTTGAAGTGAAGGCGACACTGGTCAGTGTTTCGATTGATGGTACGGTTACACTGAAAGCAAGCAAGGATGGCAAACTGATTAAAGTGCCAATTGAAAAACTATCGGCGACTGATCAGCGTATGCTTGCGAGTGTCGCAAGAGAGGGAGAAAACCCCTTTGAATAAAGGGTAATTAGAATTTTACTCAAAACTAAAATCGTCATCATTTTCATCGTCGGTGGAAGATGGCGATTTTTTATTTTTACGTTTGAAGAGGACGTGGTCGATAGAAGCGGGGCCCGGTCCGATGATGAGAAGCAAGAAAGCGAGTGTTGCAAGGATGTAGTTGTAGTGGAATGGGAGTGTTTCGGTTTCGAGAGCTGTGTAGCCAAGCTTTTGTGTTAGTGCGATGAGGATTGCAATGAGGGTGAGTGTGATAAGTGCAGCGGCTGTGCGAGTAAAGAAACCAAACACCAAGCAGGCGCCCATGAGCACTTCAATGAATGGCAATGAGTAGCCAAAGGATTTAGCGAGGTATGGGGGGAGCCACTCTGGAACCAGCGGTGTGAACTTCTCATCATAGAAAACAGATAAGCCGAGTTGGAATTTTTGTATGCCAATGAGTGCGATGAAGGTGCCGAGTGCGAGGCGGTTGATTAGTGTTGCGAATGAGAGGAGGAAGCCGAGTTTTTGTGGAGGTTTGATCTGTGGCATGATTGCTCTGAAGATTTTGTTATGTTGGATGATGGGTTTGAGGTTGAGTGACTGCAAATGAGTCATACTTGAGGCTATTTGTAGGTTAGGCAGTTGCTTTAGAGGTTGCCAAGTTCGATAGATCGGTCGTGACAAGCGACGGTGCCTTGCTTAATGACATCGGAGAGGCCTAGCGAATCCATCTTGTTAATAGCTGCTTCGGTCGTACCTTTAGGTGAGGTCACCTTGCGACGTAGTTCTGTCGGTGTATCGGAAGATTGATCCATGAGCAACGCTGAGCCTAGGATTGTTTGGGTTACGAGTTCGTGTGCGTGTTCAGGGAGGCCAAGTTCCTGAGCAGTTTTTTGCAGTGCTTCAGCGATGAAGAAAATATAAGCGGGGCCTGAACCCGAGATAGCGGTAATGAGGTGAAGCTGTTCTTCCGTGACTCGGACAGCTTTGTTGGTTGCTGCATTGAAGAGCTGGTATGCAAATTCATCATCTCCTTGGGAGCAGTTTTTGCCGAGTGAGACGCCAGCCATGCCGCGATTAACCATGATCGGTGTGTTCGGCATGACACGTACGATCTTGATACCTTCAGCTTCGGGGTTGAGATTTATTATGGCGTTGTGAATCTTTTCTGCGGAGATGCCTGCCATGATGGAAATGACGGTTTGTTTTGGTGAGAGTGATGACGCAAAGGTTGCTAGGGCATCGTTCATCATTTGCGGCTTGAATGCGAACATAATTTGTTCAGCTTGAGCGGCGGCGTCAGCAGATGATTGAGTCACATGAATACCAACTGAGGCAAAGATGTCTCGGCGATCAGAGGAAGGGTCGGCAGCAATGATTTGTTCGGGTTTGAGTGTACCTGAAGAGATTGCTGAGCGTGCGATGGCTTCGGCCATATTTCCAGCACCGATGAATGCGAGTTTGTATTGCATGTGTATTACTCCATCTAATCAAAAATTAGAACAGATGCTCAAACCAATAATGCTTGCTAAGGTCATGCATCTTCAGGCATCTTTTGTAAAAGTATTCTAGCGGATACTTCGCTTATGAGTTTTCTGGTGAAAAGCGTTTTTTCATCCATTCGTCACGGTGAGTCATCGAAGTGTTCAGGAGCTTGAGCAGTGCATTTTGGTTATCCTGATCGAGGATGTTGATGAGATTGTCGATGTTTTCACGGTATTGTTTGAGGGCTGTGATGAGGGCGGGTCGATTGGCTGACATGATATCGACACGCATGGGTGGGTTTGAGGAAGCGAGACGCGTTGTATCACGAAAGCCCGTTGAGGCAACATCGTAGCCGCCAAGAGTGTTGGCGGTTTGAATGAGCATCGCAGCAGCTGCATGAGGTAAATGAGATACGACAGCCGTTTCAGTATCATGCTGCTTGGGGGTCATGGTGAGGATGTTCATGCCCAGTGATTGCCAGAGTGCGGTGACGGTTGTGATGACCTGCGGATTGGTGTCATTTTCAGGTGTGAGGATGCATGGTTTGTCTGGGAACAGATCGGCAGAGGCTGATTCAGGGCCCTGCTTTTCCGAGCCGGCCATGGGGTGAGAGCCAAGGAAAAGGGATGGGTCGGTTAAGTGATGGTGAGCTGAGTTCACAACAGAAGATTTGGTGGAGCCAACATCGGTTATGAACAAATCAGGCCGTTGTAGAGGGGCGATGAGCGAGAAAATATAGTCAAAGCCTGAAAGTGGAACGGCGATCACGGCCAGATCGGCATCAGCGAGTGAATCGCTGATTTTGTCATATGGCACGTCAATTGCACCAACTGATGCAGCTTTTTCGGCTGATTCGAGGTTTCTTGAGACACCAGCCACTTTTTTTGCAAAGCCGGATTGCTTCGCGGCCAGGCCAACTGAGGCCCCCAAGAGGCCCGTGCCGATGATTGTGAGTTGGTTGATTTGGGTCATTGTTGCTGTTCCTGTGAGTGAATCATCGTTAAGATATCAGGATTGTCGAGCAAAGTCCTCCCTGGGATACGACTTGTCCACCATTAGCGTTGTGGGTCGTGCCAATCATGGCAGAGGCTTTTTGAGGATCATATGAGCTGCAAGGAGATGCGGCTCAATGTAGCGGCGTTGGAGATCGTTGCTGCAAGGTAAAATGGAGATTCGCGTGTTATGAGTTCAATGAACATCTATGAACTGGAATTCGAACGCCCATTAATCGCTTTGGAAAAACAGATTTCAGAGCTAGAAGCTCAGAACGATCCAGAGCGGTCTGCTGTGGGTATTGATGCGGATGTTGATCTGGGGGTTGAAATCGGTGAGTTGCGAGCTTCGCATGAAGCGATGCTGAAGAAGATCTATGCCAATTTAAGTCCAGTTAATACGGTCAAGGTTGCTCGTCATCCAAACCGACCGCAAACGATGGACTACATTAAAGCATTTGTAAAAGATTTTTGTGAATTACATGGCGATCGTAATTATGCAGACGACCGTGCGATTATTTGTGGGTTTGGCCGAATTGGCAAAACCAAATGCGTCATCATTGGGCATAATAAAGGCAAAGATACTGCTGGAAAAATCAAATGTAATTTTGGCTGTGCTCACCCTGAAGGGTATCGAAAAGCATTGCGAATTATGCAGCTTGGTGAAAAATACGGCTTACCAATCGTTACTTTGATCGATACACCAGGTGCATATCCGGGGATTGGAGCTGAAGAGCGCGGGCAAGCCGAGGCAATTGCGGTCAATCTACGTGAAATGAGTCGTTTGAAGGTGCCGATCATCTCAGTTGTGATTGGTGAAGGTGGTTCGGGGGGGGCGCTTGGTATTGGTGTTGGGGACAGGATTGCGATGTTACAATATAGCTGGTGGTCAGTGATTAGCCCTGAAGGTTGTGCCTCGATTCTTTGGAAAACATCCACACCTGAGACGAATGCCAATGCTGCAGAAGTATTACATCTGACAGCTAAAGACAATCTTGATTTGGGGATTGTTGATGATGTGATCAAAGAGCCTTTAGGTGGTGCTCATCGTGATAGAACCGTTGCTGCCGCACAAGTAGAAAAATATCTACTGGGTGCGTTACGCGATTTAAAGAGATTTAAGACTAATAACTTGCTTAATAAGCGATATAAGCGTCTGCGAGCAATGGGTAGAACTGCATAGCGCGGCGTATTATCGGTCGATTCGGGCTGTAATGATTAGGTAATTCAGAAAAACTGCGAAATTCAGACATCGCGGTTTTTTTTATTGGTTTTTGCTAATAAAAACCGATAATAAAAGTACAACTCGTGACCTGTTCATAATGTAATGAGAAGCCAATTCATTACGGCATTTTCTGGAATACCGGAGCAGAGCGTCACGGGTTTTTTTATGCGCATTTCGAACTCCGTCTTTGCAATTCCAATCATCAAGCATCTCTAAGCTGTAGATGTTTAATGCTACATAAAGCTAACTAACCATTAGATAGTGGGTAAATGTTTTATGTGTATATTGAGTATGTTAAGTTAGTAAAAAACAAGACGCTGATGAAGTTAATCATCCGCGCCTTGTCAGTGGGTCCAAGATTTAATTGTTGAGCTGTTCACTTACTCAACACTGCGTTTCAGCAGCAGCAAGCCGTTTGATTTTGTGCATCAGAAACAATTTTCGCTACATTCAAACCATCTACGAATGTTGCCAGATCGCTTTCAGTGCCGTTCTGGATTTTTTCAATAAAGGCTTTCATTTGACCGCCAAAACGTCCAAGCGGTGCATCCAGTTCGATTTCTTCAACACCTTTAACGCCTGCGACGGATTTGAAGATGATGTTGGCCTTGCAGTAGTCATAGAAGAAGCTAGCTTTTTCTGTAACCACGTTGACCTGAAAACGCATTGCTTCATTCCATCCCGAATTGATGGTACCTGCAACTGGTAGTTCAGTTTTTTCGTCTGCTTTGACGAGGACGGTAGCATTGGATTCGCCGCGACCTTCCCAGCCATTAAAGAGTACAGCGCCAACTAGTTCCGGCTTGCCTGCGAGATATTGGAACATATCTAAGCTGTGGCAAGCAGTGTCGATGAGTGAACCGCCGCCGCTTAGCTTAGGATCAGACATCCAGTGGTCTTTCATCTGAGGCATTGGGCAAGCAAAGGTATTTTCAATACGTACTAAGCGGCCAAATTCACCAGACTCAACAAGCTTTTTAATCTCAGTGATACCCGATTCAAAGCGATGACAGTACGCTGTCGCACATACGAGATCGGGATATGACGCAGCCATGTCTGTTAGTTTTAGAGCGTCCTCGTAGGAGCTTGCCATTGGCTTCTCCATTAGAACGTGCTTGCCGCTCTTTAAGGCTGCTTCTACGAGTGGTATACGAATTGATGGGGGGGTGCAGATTACAACAGCGTCAACTGTTGAGAAAGTTTCAGTGTCTGCAACGATCTCATCAAAATGCGCGTATGCCTTGGCATCGTTCGCTTCTGCAATCGCTTTTGCGGCTTCTGAGTTTGGATCAGCAACAGCGACGATTTTGGCTGGGCCATTTAACTGCTCGACCGCAGCAACATGTGCTGAAGCTATGCCACCTGCACCTATAAGACATATGCTTGTTTGTTTCATAGTTTCTGGATTTTAGCATATGTTTTCTATCATGGAATAGCGTTGTTGAATAAAAGATAAAAAAAGTAATTGAATTGTATAAACTTATAAATAACAGATGTTTACCGATGTGTTATGTGTGGAAATTTTATGCACAGAGTATATAAGGTGTTTGTGGGTGCTCTGTGTGAGTTTGAATATGCCAAAGGTATTTCAGCTTATCGTATCAAAAAAATAATTATAAGTAGTTTGGTGTCAGTAAATAATAATGTTTCATAAGTCTTTCTATTGTTATGTATAGGACTGTATCTGAGTGTTGCGATTTTGAAAGTACCTGCGCGCATGAAAAAAGCAGGCCCAAGGACCTGCTTTATTTTTTATATTTTAACCAGATGGGTTATTTAAGGATAGCTTTAACAGCTGCTGAGGTTGGTTGGGCAAGAGCACCGTGAGTTTTTGCAGCTGTAATGGCGAGTTCGCCTTTACCTTCTGCAACCAACTTGGCGATCTTGTTGATCTGGTTTGATGTCAGCTTGCTGCCGAATGCGGTCGCACTTTCTGCGAGGCTATCGAACATTGCGAGCTGAATTTCGCCGGTAGCGGCTAAAGCAGCTTCTGCAATTGCTTGCTGAGCATCTGTATCGTTGACTAGAGCGAGAACGCTTGCAGCTTCCTCAGCGATGCCTGGGCGGCTGTCTGCCAGTGCTTGGATCAATGCTGGCTGAGCATCAGCAACATTGAAGATAGCATCTGAACCGAGTGCCATATCGTAGAGGATTGAAAGTGCATCAAGTGCATTTTCAGTCGCTTGTTCCTCGTCGATTGCTTCACCTTCGAAAGCACTAGCTGCTGCTTCGATTGCTGCACGAAGATCATCGCTGCTTGCGGACGCAAGCGTGACGAATGCACGTGAGTTCTTAGCTGCCCAGTCTGAAGCCTGGACCTGGTTTCCTGCAGGAGCCGCGATTACGACTGGTGCAGCACCAAGTTTGTAGTCTTTCTCAGTTGCTTCAAATACGCCCTTAGCGTCTTCAAAAGCAACGTCAGTGAGAACAAGGTCAACAGCAGCTGTAGCGTTGAGTTCAGCTTGAACGTCAGCGAGCGAGATACCGCCGAATGCGTCGTAGCCAAGTTCGCTAAGAGCTGCGATCTGTGCGTTAAGTGATTCCTGATCCTTAGCAATAACGAGTGCACTGCGGACATCGCCGGTGCGAATCGCTTCCGCGAGGATTGGGACGACGCGGTACGAAGCACTGAAAGATTCTTCAGGGCGAGCGTTTGCAAGTGCAACTGATGCTGCGAAGCGAACGCGTGCGTCTGGGTACTGTAGAGCTGCCAGCAGAGGCTGGATAGCCTTGCCACGATTAACTAAGGCATCAGTGCCTGCAGTCTGTGACAGGATATCAATTGCGTCGAGAGCGAGAGTAGCGTCGCTATCAACGATAGCCTTAGCAAGGACATCGTGGATACGGTCTGGACCAGCGAGCATGCCGTAGTATGAAGCAGGCTGCATGTCAGGGCCGTAGCTTGGATCTACAACACCTTCAGGAAGGTTGTTTTCGCGGCGAAGATTTGCAGTCAGATAAAGACTGAGCGCTTCGTCGAGATTTTCATTGATTTCGAGGGCACGCTTAGCGGAACGCATAGCGAGAATATCACCGTAAACTTCACCTGGAACTGGTGTATCCAGAAGACCGAGCTTGTCGGTGAACTGCCAGAGGATGCCTGTACCAGATGAAGCGTCAAAGCCCATAAGCTTTTCGCCCTTGGTTGTCAGGTCATACTGCTGCTGTCCGAGAAGCAGGTACAGGCTTGCAGCATCAAGATTTGCTGAAAGGCCTGATGAAGCAGCCAGCTTGTTGAATGCAATTTCAACAACCTTGCGAGCACTTGGATCCGTCTTGGAATCTTCAAGTACTTCCTTGAGCTGAGGCATAGCCTGTGGGTAGCCGATCTCTGCGAGAATCTGAGCGACCTGAGTCTGAGTCACTGGGTCGAGCTGCGGAAGAGCTGCGCACAGTGGTGAGACCATTGGCTGGCCTACAGCAATCATTGCTTCGTAGACATATGGGTGAAGGTTTTTCTTGGCATCGTCACGCAGGGTCTCAACCAGCTGAGGAGCTGCGAATTGACCTGCTGCAGTAAGTCTTTCAACTGCGTTGCGATATTGCCTCTGACCTTGAGCTAAAAGCTCAATGTCACTGGCGATACGCTCGTCATTACGGCTGAGTGAAACTCGAGCTGCCTGAATGCGTGAATCGAGTTGCTTAGCGACATCCTTGACGTCAGCAACGCGAGCAGCACGAAGCAGGTTTTGCTCATAGTTTTTGTAATCACTCTCTTCAACAATCTTGAGAAGAGTGGCATCATCCACTTGATCCAGCAATGCTTGCCCATTGGCCTTGGCCAAATCTGGACGTGCTATTGCAACGTAGTGGTTAAAATCAGCCCAAAGAGACTTGGGATCCTGCTGCTGTGCAGATACCGAGGTGATCGGACCGCCGAGTAAATTCAGCGAGACAATCGACGCGCCGAGCATCAAAGCGAAGGGTCGCTGCATGGGAGAACTCCATTTTCTATAACGTCGGTAATGACCGCAATCTATCGGAGGTTACGCGAATCGTCAACCCTTCTGAGACTGGTTTGTGTGTTTATATTTCATCAAATCCAATATTAGGGGGACTAAAGAAGGCAAATGAGTCAAAATCGACTCTCTTTAGCCTCTCCTCTACCGGCCATGTGCGACAAATTACCCTCGCTCAATTTAGGCATCATGAGCATTATTCTTCATCACCGTGTATCATCTTTGCAATGTGGAGCATGATCACTTTAATCACGGTATTAATAGGCCTTTTGCTTACCAATGCATTGGGTGTTCTCATGGTCGCTTTCCAGCTTCCCGGTACCTGGCTCATGCTCATCGCAACCAGCTCTGTCGCTTGGTGGTACTGGGATCGACCAGACAGCTGGGGGCATATGGGCTGGTGGGTGCTGCTCACACTGCTTATTTTGGCAATTATTGGTGAAATTGTGGAATTCCTCGCCGGAGCCATGGGAGCAGGTAAAGCAGGTGCCTCCAAACGAGCCATGATGTGTGCCGTTTTGGTCGGTTTCATCGGTGCAATTCTCGGCACGATCTTCCTTGCATTCATCCCAATTCTCGGCACGCTCATCGGGGCTGCAATCGGCTCTGGAATCGGATCATTTTTGGGCGATATGTGGGCCGGCCGAGAGGTTAAAAATGCCTTCGAGGGTGGAAAAGGGGCCGCCATTGGCCGTTTCTGGGGGGCGCTCGGCAAAGTAATCATTGCAGGTATCATGTGGTTCGTCGTCGTCTGCGGCATATTGTTCTAAATCATGAACTTATCGTGTCATGATCTCACCATTTTGCATATATTGTGATGCACGGTGATAATCAAAAATCGAATCCGAGGTGTAGTGGGATGCATTCGGTCAGCTTACGGATGAGCTGCCAGTCAGAAATCCAGTAATGAAGTTGTGGGTTTTATGCTCAAGTTTCAGGTTTTTAATGGTTCCGTGCCAGCCACTAGCTGGCCTCTGCGTAACGCCTATCTGATCGGCTCAGACGGCAATGCTATGCGTTGTGATATCTCCTTCGAGCCGGGCATGATTGTCTGTGAAAAGAGAGATTCAGGCGCTTGCGCCCTTGCGCTGCAGCATCGCATTGGCGACCTCGGCGAACTCACCATTCAAACCTGTCTCCTCCCAGAGCGTGAAGAACCATACCTGCTAACACTCGAACTCGCACGTCATCGCTTGATGACCCTCTACACCAAGCTCGAAGACTGGGCCATGTTCGATCTTGACGATGATCACCCTGTAACTAAACGCACAGAACTTGCAAAGCGTCGTTTCATTGATGCTGTCAGTCTTCAGTACGAAGATCCTGCCACTGCCGACAAGCTCGCTTTCGAATCACTCATGACCTCGATCGATGGCACAGAAGAACTTGCGCTCGCGCACTCCGAACTACTTCTCAATAAACGCGTCAGCACATCCTCACTTCCTGCAGCACCTATCACCTGCAGTGTCAGTCTCGATGAATCACACGAAAAACTCCGTGGCGGTGTTCGTAAACACTTCGACATGGTTTACATGCCAACACCATGGAAAGAAGTCGCACCAGAAGAAAACGTCTTCAAGTGGGACAAGCTTGATTCATGGACTGATTGGGCCAAATCCGTCAACAAGCCAATTATGGCCGGCCCCCTTGTCAGTTTCGATCCTCAAAACCTACCAGACTGGATTTATATCTGGGAACATGACTACGACACCGTTCGAGATCTCGTTTACGAGCACGTCGAACGTATGGTCATGCGTTATCGTGATAATGTCCTTGTTTGGAACGTTATCTCAGGCCTCCACGTTAACTCACACTTCACCTTCAACTTTGAACAACTCATGGACCTCACGCGCATGACCACCATGCTCGTTAAAAAACTCCAGCCAAATGTCAAAGTCATGGTCGAACTTCGTCAGCCCTTCGGCGAGTACTTCGCTAAAAATCAACGCTCTATTCCAACACTCATGTATGCTGACCTACTCAATCAGTCGGGCATCAACTTTGATCTGCTCGGCATCAAATACCAAATGGGCCAAGCCGTTCCCGGTCAGTACACTCGTGACCTTATGCAGATTAGTAACATGATGGATTCCTTCAGCCATTTTGGTAAGCCACTCGCGCTCACCATTGCTGTTCCAAGTGAGCCTGTTACTCAAATGATGATCGCAGCAACTGACGATAATGATGTCGATCCATCATGTGGTTATTGGCGTCGTCCTTGGTCGCAAACCGTGCAAAGTCATTGGCTTGAAGCCGTCTATCAGATCGCACTCAGTAAACCATTCGTTGAAACAGTCATTTGGGATTCGCTCGTCGATCATTCTGACATCGAACTCCCACTCTCAGGCCTCATCGATGAAGAACTGCAGCCTAAACCATCATTGCAACGCCTCATCGGTTTCCGTAAGCAGATCATGAACGCAGAACAACGTATCGAATCTGCCGACCTCAACAGCGATACTCAAATCGGCGGCAGTCTATAATAATTCGTGAGATAAATTCATATGCTTGGTTACACACCACGCAAAAAAATGCATAAACCCAGTGCTTTTATTGCACTTTTATGCATCCTTATTTTGCAGTTGGTACTGTTTATGACGTGGTCTAATCGAACATTAGACCGGCAAAATATTACCTATCAATCAGTCAGCCAAAAGATAAATATCAATACTGCTGACGCTCAAACCTTAACCCTGCTTCCTCGTATAGGCCCTGCTCTCGCCGATGCCATAGTCACCTATCGCAATACCTATGGCCCATTCACAACGGGTGAGCAACTCGAAAACGTCTCACGCATAGGCCCTAAAACACGAGCCTTCATCGAACCATTTATTACCTTTGATCTCCCCGCCACATCCGTTGCCGATTAATATCGCGATATTTCTTCATCGCTAACTGAAAATCATGATGATAAAAAAAGCCTATGGATCTGTAATGATATTGTGAATTAATCATCAACTTAATCTAAATATATTATTATTGTAAACTTTAAAACAAATATTAGTATTGATTGACGTTTTAAAGAAGAGTTACTTTTCCAAAGGCAATATAATGGCTAAAAAAAGTATATGCTGGAGAGATCCTCAAGGTAGATCATACTTTCCCAAAAACGCGAATGACACAAAGCACGCTCCCTTAGCTTTGATCAAAACATATATTGAGTATTTGGATTTTGATAACGGAAAAGTAGTTATTAATAACCCATTTGAAATAAAGAAATTTGAAACAGCATTGCAAGCCTCTTTCGCCTTAAATGAAAGTGGTGCAAGTATTGATTATATTGATGCATGGTCTTTTTTAAATAAAGCGATTTGCAATAAAATTCAAAGTAGTGGTCAAAAAGATAAAATTAAGTTAGAAGAGATTATTTTTGATGCTGACAAGCTTGCGAAATCATATCTCAGAAAAAAAACGAAGAATTATTCACTGGTTACATCCTTATCTATAGATAAATTTCCTAGCAACTCAATTTCAATTCTTGGGTGCAGTATAACCGCTTTGAAATCTAGGTATGATTATTATTCGTTGCCAAAAAGTAATACTGTTAGTATTCCAAATAATTTGATAAACCATATTGAAGCGACGAAATACACTCCAATACGAATCAAAACAAGTGGTCGAAGTGTAAGCGAAGCAGCGCAAAAAGCTTTCGGGGCATTAGATTTATTGAGAGGGATTTGGAATTTTCTCATTACATTTCGTAATTGGAGCGTCAATTACGGAGTTGCTGTTCCCAAGCCTCTCGGTGCTATAGCATGTAGTCCAATACACACTCTCCATTATCCGAGCGGAAAAATGGTAAATGATTCGTATTGGTATGCCCCTTCTTATATGGATGATATTACACTGTATAAACCTAAAAGTGGATGGAAGCGTATTGAGCGAGATCGGCATTATATAGCTGGAAAAATAACGTATTCACCGTACAAGAGTGATCTAGTCTACGTGTTTAGAAGATATTGTGATGCATTAGATGCAACTAATACGAATGTAGCATTCCTTCATTTGTGGGGTGTTCTTGAGAAAATAACGGATACTGTAGGAGCTCACTACGACACTACGATTAAAAGAGCGTCTTGGATTTTCTCTAAAAAAGACCAACCTTTGACACGCGAAATACTACAGGCTTTGCGAATTAAGCGTAATCAAGTTGTTCATGCAGGTCATGATACTCATGATCAGATTCTATATTTAATTAAGTACTTTATTGATCCACATCTGAGATTGCTTATTAATAATATTTTTGAAGTCAGGAGCTTGTCTGAATATGGTAAGTTTCTTGAGTCATCTACTAGCTACGGCGTTTTGAAGTCGCAAAGAAAACAAGTGGAACTAGCAATGAAAATCCGAAGGAGTTGGGACAGGTAAACAAACCACAAGGTTTACATATAAATAGTGTCTACTGTTGGTACAGTAGGTTTTAGTCAAAATGCGCGAAAATAAATTTTATTGCGCGCACAAACACGCATTTTACCCATTTTTACTGTGCATTTCTTAACTATTTCTGACCATTCTTTGGCCAAAGCGCGTCGTTTCTTAACCAAAACTGCTCATTCCGCGCGATTTTAGACTAGGGGTAAATCTTCAGAATCGCATTTTTGTGCGCGCAAACACACATGATTATTTCATATATGAACCATTAGCTTGGATTGCAAATACAAGTGGCTAGCATTGCCTAACCGTTGATTAGCACAAAAAAACCTCGTCTTCTACAAGACGAGGTTTGCGTGATGCGTACTTGTAAGCCGAGTTCTGTACCTTCAAAGAAGGCAGCGATCATTTCTCTAGACCCATTGTTGCCAATGGGTTCCAGCAACCTACCCGCTTCCATGACCCGGACAAGGCCATTTCCCAGTTGCTCCATAAGAACATCCAAGAAAAAGGAAACTGCTTGGTCTTGCACGCGGTGGGGCTTGCCATGCCTGAACTGTCACCAGCCCAGCGGTGCGCTCTTACCGCACCTTTTCACCCTTACCTCATATAACGCAGTATGCCGTAGGCACTTACGAAATATATGTGAGGCGGTACATTTTCTGTGGCGCTATCCCTCACAGCATCGTCGCCAATACTGTGGGTGGGCGTTACCCACCACCGTTGTCCTATCGAGCTCGGACTTTCCTCGTACGCCGAAACGCACGCGACCGCCCAGTACGCATCACTATTTCATACTAGCAGGAAATCGCAGAAATGTGGATTCAGGAAGGAGTTATAGGTAATTTTCTACTAATTCGGGTATGATCTTCACATATGAATAAGCAGGATTCTGCAAAACAGGTCATCATTTGGGCTGATTCACGCCGTGTTGAATGGGTTCGTCAGATTGTCGAGCAGCTCGGCGACGATGTTTCATTAGTCGGTGTTGGTGGCGTTCGCGACAACGAAGTGGTTGGATTGGCGCAGGAATTGGGTTGCGATTTTGAAGATGATCTGCGCAAGCTTTTGATCGAAAAAGACGCGGATTATCTGCTTTCCGCAATGGGGCAACCGCTTGATGAGGATGATGTTACAACAGCATTTAATCAAGGGGTGATGATCCTTTCGCTCGAGCCATATGCAAGTACGTTGCACGAATTTGAACGAGTTGAGTCGCTGATTAATCAGGCGCAGCTTAAAGGTGAAATGAAATCGCGATTGATTCGCATTCCAGCATTTGTGCGCAGTGCGGGTTATCTGTCGGCGGCAAACCCGCAAGAAGTGCTTGGTGTCAAACGGACGATTTGTGTTGAAAACTGTGGTAAAGACGGCACGCTCAGCCTGTTTTCTCGCTTATACGATGCTTGGTACACCGTGCTCCGGTTTATTGATATGCCTGAAACGATTGATGCGTCGTTGGTTGGGCCCTTGGGTGAGTTGCCAGATGATTTGGTACACATCACAGGTACGTTGTCAGGACATGCGAGATTGGGTGATGGCGGATCGGTGTTAATACAGGTGACGGATCGTGCGGGGCAGGATTGCAGAACGCTGCATGTGAATGGGGATGAATCTGAACTTCGGATTACTGATACGGGTTATGATTTAAGGCATGTGAATGGGGATGTGATCGATCATGTTGATCATGATGGAGATTGTGATTTTGTTTCGCAGGTTGTGAATCAGTGGCGAGGTTTGATTGAAGAATTGGCGGTTACACAGGAAGATGCGAAACGCGAAATCCCGAATGGCAAGGAAGTGCTTGCGTGCTGTTTGGCATCACTCTTGAGTGCAAGAACAGGCCAGCCTGAGTTGCCGCGAAGGGCACTGGAGATGTCACGGTAATACCTCGAAGAAATTAATAGAATAAAAAAAGACGCTTAAAATAAGCGTCTTTTTGCTTTATTTGCTGTCGATGATTATTTTCGTTTGCGCATGAGGAGTGCTGGAAGTGCGAGGCTTGCGAGAGCAAGTGAGCTTGGTTCAGGGACTTCATATGTCAGTTTGTCAACACGAAGTATGCCGCCGAATCCGTCGAAGCGGATTTTACTGATACCGCCGAGGCCGCTAAAACCAAAAAAACTGTCAGCCCATTCGTCCATACTGATGTTACGAATTAATTCTGTTGCAAGCAGGTTATCTTCAGAGTCATATGCTTCAAAGTTGATAGCGGCTTGGTTTTCATCTTTTTCGTAGTTAGTCGTGATGTAGCAGCCGACGAGTTCTACTTCTTCGGGAAGAATTACCCAGATGCCGGAGTCGTTTGAACCTGCGCTGGCTTGGCCGAGGTATGCGGTGCCGTGTGGAACCCTGATGTCAGCTGGTGAGCTGCCATAGAAACCTGCGTTTACGATGTACGGCTGTTGAGTGTCGTTTTGTGAATAGTCATTGGTGATGGTAATGCCAGATGAGAAGTTTCTGGAGTTTCCGAGTTCCAGGTTGTTGCCAGCAGAAGCGATACCTTCGAATGATTCGACGACAGCGTCTTCAGTGAATCTTGAATAGTCGTTGAATACGGTTGCTGAAAGTCCGCTGCATAGTGTTAAAGCAGTGATAGATGTTGCAAGTAATTTCATACTTTGCCTCCTGGGTGAATTATGAAGTTGCGTCCCTTGGAATGATCAGTGGGTGCATTGTTGAAGCGAATGCTCAATGTAGGGGATGCTGCCGACCGAAATTCAGGAAATTTATCAAGTTGACTAAAACGACAAATAAGTCGTTTGCGATGTTAGCTGGTAGCCAGTGGTTGATCAATGGGCTTTGTGTGATAATTAATACGAAATGGGTGAAAAGTAAGTAGGGCTGATGATTGTTTGGTTTTGGGAGAAGGTCGATGTTAAAATGGGAAGATTAACTGTGATGAAATGTTAATGTACGTTGTTCATTAACATTTGTCAGAGCCGAAGTTGACAGCGTTGTTAGGGTTATTAAACTCTCTGTATCTCAAACGAGCCGATCGTGATGATGAGCTGGATAAAAGGCTCTGAGGCGCGAACAGGAGACAAATCTGAACCATCCGGCAATGATTTGGTCTCGAGTGGATTTGAGAAGCCGGACGCCCCTCTTTAATGACTGTTCATTCTGAGCAGTTGCCAAGAGGCCGTCCTTTGAATGAAAAGATAACGGTAATTGGCCCATAGTGTAATGGTAGCACCCAAGTTTTTGGTACTTGTAGTCAAGGTTCGAGTCCTTGTGGGCCAGTTTTCTTTTTTTCTCAGCCAGCCCCCGGAAGTAGAAATTCTAAAGCCTAGTGTTTTAAGAATTTGACTGAAGGGTTGGATAGGATGACCTGATTGGTTATCAATGATTCATAACTATCTTGTAGCTGGCTGGGTTCGATGACCTGGTTTGTTTTTGTGTATAGGTCACGAGAACAATAATCATGGTAATCGATATTAGTTGGTTGATTATTTGACTGACTGCAAATGGAAGGATGAAGCTTTATGGCGAACGATATGCCTGATATTAGTTTGGATAAAGATAACCGCCCTGCCCCAGCTGCGATCATTTTGGCTGCTGGTAAGGGAACACGTATGGGCGGAGATTTGCCAAAGGTTCTGCATGAGACTGCGGATGCCCCGATGGTGAAATGGGTTGTAAAAGCTTGTAAAGATGCAGGCGTGAAGAAGTGCGTGATTGTGGTTGGTTACAAGTCGGAGCTTGTAAAAGAAGCATTGGCGGGTGAGGAAGATATCGCTTTCGTTGAACAGACGGAGCAATTGGGGACAGGGCATGCGACTCAGATGGCGCAGCCTGAATTTGAGAATGAGCCTGTAACCGATATTTTTGTTCTGGCTGGTGATGGTCCTTTGATTCGCAGCAAAACGCTTGCGAGATTGTTAGAGGTTCATCGTCGTCGTAAGGCATCATCAACACTGGCAACAGCAGTGATTGAAGATCCGAGCGGTTATGGCCGCGTTGTTCGTACACCTAATGGTGAGTTTGATGCGATTGTTGAGCAGAAGGACGCAACAGAAGAGCAGCTGAAGATTAACGAAGTTAATCCAAGCTACTACTGCTTCCGCTCGGATGCATTGTTCGCTGGTTTGAGTGAGACGGATAACAAGAATAAACAGGGTGAGTATTACCTGACCGACGTGCCGGGACTGCTGAAGAAACAAGGGCAAACAGTTGCTGTTGTTGATGCGGTTCCCGCGGAGGATGTGTTGAGTATCAACACTCAGGAACAATTGAAAATGGTTGATGAAATTCTTCGCAACAGAATCAGTCAAACTACAGTTTCAGGAGGCTAACGGCATGAGTCGTGGCAACATGGATCAGATGAAAGTGTTTTGTGGTCGAGCAAGTCGCGCGTTAGGCGAGCGAATTTGCCAGCACCTTGATATCCCAATGGGTCAAGGTCACACAGACCTATTCCCAGACGGTGAAGTCTTCGTCAAGATTGAGGAAGATGTTCGTGGTCGTGATTGCTTTGTTTTGCAGTCGACCCACCACCCTGTTAACACGCATCTGATGGAGTTGTTGATTTACATCGACTGCCTGAAGCGTGCGAGTGCCAAGCGAATTACAGCTGTAATTCCATACTTTGGTTATGCTCGACAGGACCGTAAGGATGAAGGTCGTGTACCTATTACAGCGAAGTTGGTTGCAAATATGCTGACTCGCGCTGGTGCTGACCGTGTGATGGCGATGGACCTGCATGCTGAGCAGATTCAGGGTTTCTTTGATATCCCTGTTGATCATCTGCACGCTGCACCGGTTATCGTTGATTACTGCAAGACATTGCGTGAAGAGCTTGGTGAGTTTGTGATGGTCAGCCCTGACGTTGGTAACGTAAAGATGGCTAATGCATACGCTAACTGGCTTGGTGGCGATCTTGCGATTATTGACAAGCGTCGTGTATCAGGCAGTGAAGTTGTCTCGAACAACATTATTGGTGACGTTGAAGGCAAGGTCGCTTTGATGGTTGACGACATGATCTCAACGGCTGGCACGATGTGTGAAGCAGCACGTTTGGTTAAAGAACGTGGTGCGAAAGACATTGTTGCAGCATGTACACACCCTGTACTTGTAGGTCTTGCGATGGAACGTTTGGCTGAAGCACCGATCAGTAAGATCATTGTTTCAGATACGATTCCATGTGGCCCACGTACAGCACCAATTCAAGACAAGATTGTTGAGCTTTCAACAGCGGAGCTTCTTGGTGAAGCAATGTTGCGTGTGCATAACAATGAGTCAGTGTCGAGTCTGTTCCGAAAGAACAGCGGCGGAAAAAGATAAGTAATCGCAGTGATAAATACACTGTAAAAATAAACTAAAACTGTAAAACAAAAACAGATAAAAATATTTGGAGAGACAGCCATGAATGCAAAAGATGCACCAAAGATTGAAGTAAAAGTCCGTGAAAAGCTTGGAAGCCGTTACGCTGCTCGCGCACGTAAAGAGGGTTTAATCCCAGCTGTTATCTACGGCCATAAGAAGGGCCCAGTTTCAGTTGTTGCTGATGGCAAGGAACTGATCGGTATTCTTCAAAAGAGTGCTCACTTGATTGATATTGTTGTTGACGGCAAGAGCGAACACTGTGTTGTTAAGGACATGCAGTGGGACTACCTTGGCGACACTGTGATTCACGTTGACTTTGAACGTGTGAATCTTGCTGAGAAGGTTGCAATGGAAGTTGACCTTGAGTTGGTTGGCGAGCCTAAGGCATTGAGTGCTGCTGGCGCGTTCTTGGATCACCCACTTGCACAAATCGAAGTCGAGTGTCGTGCGGACAGCATCCCAGAGAAGATTGTTCTCGACATTGCTGAGTTGACTGAAGAAAAAGCAATCACAATTGCTGACGTTAAGTTGCCAGCAGGTGTTACAGCAAAGACTGATGCTGAGACGATCGTTGCTCAGATCAAGATTGCGAAGGAAGAAGTTGTTGAAGAAACAACTGAAGAAGGCGCTGAACCAGAAGTAGTTGGTAAGGACGCTAAGGAAGAAAATGCTGAGTAATTAGCTGATTCTAAAAGCAAATAATAAAAGCGGGCTTACAGCAATGTGAGTCCGCTTTATTTGTGTCTATAATGACGAGTAGCCGAAGGGTAGAAAGTCATGATGAAATGTAATATCAATCGTAAGGGTAGAATGGTTAGGTTTTACAGCGGTCTGTTTGACCTTGTAATTGCGGTAGGTATTGGGTTGGTGACGCTTGTTGGGATGATTGAATCGTGGGGATATATTGCTGCGGGTATTTTGGGGATGATTGGGTTGTTTACATTGTTTGAAGCGATGAAGGGTTGGTGTGTATTGAGAGCGATGGGTGTCAGGACGCCGCTGTAGTGAGAGGCTGCATTGTCGATCTAGTATAAGGATGAGCAACGAAAGATGCGAAAGATTCTGCGATTGTTAAACTGTTGGACCAGCTCTGCGAAAGAAGCAGCGTGTGATGTGCAGCAAGATTGTGATTTTGAAGAAAGCAACGGTGAAATGAAGTTAATCGTAGGTATTGGTAATCCTGGCAAAGATTATGCAAAGACGCGTCATAATGCGGGTTTCATGGCGATTGATCGCCTGGCTGAGCGTAATTGTTTGTCGGGTGAGAAAACGAAATTTCACTCGCAGTTTATTGAGGGTGTCGTGGCTGGGAAGAAAACGTTGTTGATGAAGCCGACGACGTTCATGAATCGATCTGGTTTGGCGGTTGGTGAAGCTGTGCGTTTTTACAAGATCGATCCTGCGGATGTTTTGATTTTGGTTGATGATATTGCGCTACCTTGCGGACGTATTCGTTTGCGATCAGATGGATCAGCAGGTGGGCATAATGGTTTGACGGATATTAAACGCGTGCTAGGTACGCAGGCTTATCCGAGATTAAGAATTGGAATTGATTCGCCGGGTCGTGTGCCACAGAAAGATTATGTGCTGGGCAGGTTTACACCTGATCAAGAGTTTCAAGTTGGTAAAGCGATTGATCGCGCAGCAGAAGCGATTGAGCATTGGATTCGTGAAGATGATATTTCGAAGACGATGACGATGTATAACAAAGTGGTTGAAGAAGATTGATTGAAATAGAAATGTGAAAAAAGAAAAAGCCGCCCTTACTCACAAAGGCGGCTTTTTAAGTTTGTATTATTACGCGAATTAGACAGGTGCGTCTGCTTCGTATTCAGCTATGAGTTTGTAGAGCTGATCGCCTGTGGTTGCGTCCTTGATGGTGGTACGGAAGTCTTCGTTCATGAGCATACGGCTGATCTTGGCGAGAGCCTGAATGTGTGGCCCTGTTTGATCAACTGGTGAGGCGAGGAGGATGATGAGGTCAACGGGGCGACCGTCGATGGAGTTGAAGTCAATGGGGTTGGTGGGGAGGCCGATGGCCATGCAAAGAGTATCAACGCCTTCACTCTTACCGTGGGGAATGGCAATGCCGTGCCCGATGCCGGTGGTCCGAGTGGTCTCGCGCTCCCAGATCGCTTTCTGGAGGCTGTTTGAATCTTTGATATTTGTACTTGCAACGAGGGCGTCAGCAAGTTTAAAGATCGCTTCCTGCTTGTCTTGAGCTTCAAGCGGGACGACGACCGAGTCTGGTTGCAGAATATCCGTTAAACGCATGTTTTCACCATCTGTATCCAGGAATTATCAGGGCTGGATGTAACGTCGGAGGGATGAAGTCAGTTTATCCAGATGAAACAGACGAAACTGTCCCATTCTGACTTCCCTACGAAGATACCTTTCCAACGGCTCCTGAGCAAATTTCCTAGCTCCTCATGTTGATATGTATCGGCCATTGGGGCTTTTGCATTCATATGATACCCTGTACATATCATGAAGGAGCTTCTTGAGCAGGGATGCGCTCAAATCCCCGATTCTACATCTTCTGGCCTGTCATCCACATTGAGGGATGTGTTCGGGCATAACCAATTCCGCCCCATGCAGGAGGATATTATCCGTTATCTGCTGCAAGGTCATGATACGCTTGTAATTATGCCAACGGGTGGCGGTAAATCGTTGTGTTATCAGCTTCCAGCCCTTCATTTGCCGCATACGACGCTGGTGATTTCGCCTCTGATAGCACTGATGCAGAATCAGATCGATGCATTGCAGGCGACTGGGGTGGCTGCGACTTGTATTAATTCGTCAATGGACTCAGCAGAGGCTTCTGAGCGTGAGCGAGCAGCGATCCGGGGAGATTATCGGTTGATCTATCTGGCTCCTGAGCGGCTTATGTCACCCGCTGGGCAGCGTTTGCTGACAAAGATGAAGATTAGCCTAATTGCTGTGGACGAGGCTCACTGTATTTCAGAATGGGGGCATGACTTTCGTCCTGAGTATCGAATGTTGGGTGAAATGCGTGCGAATGATCCTGAGCGGTTCAGTTCGATTCCATTGGTTGCGCTTACAGCAACTGCGACGCCTCGGGTGGCAGAGGATATTACGTTGCAGTTGAGGTTGGACGAGCCTCGTGAGTTTCAGACAAGCTTTGAGCGGACGAATTTGCGGTACGAGGTGCGCCCAAAGCATGACATGATGAAACAAGTCTTTGAATATTTGGATGAAAATCCAAATGACGAAGGCATCATTTATTGTCAATCGCGTGCAAGATGTGAACAGATTGCTGATCAGTTGCAGCGAAGAGGTATGTCTGCCTTGCCTTACCATGCGGGGCTTGAGAACGAGGTACGTAAACAGAATCAACATGATTTTATTTATGGGTCTGCAAGAGTGATCGTAGCGACGATTGCATTTGGGATGGGGATTGATAAGCCTGATGTGCGGTTTGTGATACATGCTGATTTGCCCCGGCATATGGAGGGGTATTATCAGGAGACGGGGCGTGCCGGTCGTGACGGGATGAATGCGGATTGCATATTGTTTTACTCAGCAGCAGACCGGACGAAAGTTGAGTATTTTATCGAGCAAAAAGAAGATGCAGACCAACGCGATCATGCGTACTGGATGCTCAATAAAATGATTCGTTATGCACACACGACAGATTGTAGATGTATTCCGCTGCTGGATTATTTTGGTGAGAAGCATAATGGGGAATGTGGTCACTGTGATAATTGTCTGAATCCGCCGAAATTGGTTGAGGCGACGCAGGATGCAAGGAAATTGCTGTCAGCAATTGCACGAACGAATCAGCGATACGGCTTGACCCACATAATCGATATTTTGCGTGGCTCGAATGCACAAAAGGTTGTGGATCGAAATCATCATCAGTTGTCGGTACATGGGATAGGGAAGGATAAACCGAAGTCCCATTGGTTGAATGTGGCTGAAACTTTGCTGCGTGATGGGCATTTGGGGATGACGGTTGATGAATATCGAACAACACATCTGACTGAAAGCAGTACGTCGGTTTTGAAGGGCGAGTTGCCGATTACAGTAGCGATTAGTCGTGCAATTAAAACGAAAGATGATGTTGTTGTACGGCGATCAAAGAACGAACCGACGCGACCAGTGGATGCGGCATTGTTTGATGCACTCAGAGTCGTACGGCGTGAATTGGCGGAGAAAAAAGGTGTGCCGCCGTATGTGATATTTGGCGATATTTCGCTGAAACATATGGCTGCAGATTATCCTATCAACGATTTCGCGTTTCTCCAGATACCGGGTGTTGGTCAAACGAAACTGGAGCGTTATGGCGAGCAATTCATGGCTGTTATCAGAGATTTTGCACCTCAGACCAGTTCATGTGACTAATATCGCATGGTGGAAAGAAACCAAACTCGCCACGGGCCTGTAACGTACACACAATGAACTGGAAATATATCTCGAAAACTCAACAGAACTCACACGACTCTCTTGACCTGAAGTCGTTTTCACTGCATTATTTACAGTTAATAACCCACCCCAATATGGTTGTGGCTCAAACTTTATTCACAAGCATGAAACTCACTCCGCAAAATATTCGTCATACAAAGTGTATGACGGTCACATGAGCCAACCTGATGCTGGCTGTGATTGCATCCTAGCGATAAACCAACCCAGTAATGAGCATTACTTCATGATCACCGCGACGAATCTGGTTAAGTGGTATGGCCCGACCCTCGCTGTCGACGACCTCTCCTTTGAAATACCCAAAGGCGAAATTGTTGGCTTCCTCGGTCCTAACGGTGCTGGCAAATCGACAACACTTCGAATCCTCACAGGCTATCTTCCGCCTACCTCTGGGACGGCGACGATTGCTGAACACGATATTCTCAAACAACCTTTACAAGCACGTTCTCAAATTGGGTATTTGCCTGAAGGTACGCCTTTGTATGGCGAAGCGCGTGTGACTGAATATCTACACTATCGTGGTTCGTTACTGAACATGTCTCGTAAAGAGCGCGTTCAGCGAATTGATGAGGTGTGTGACCGTTGTGGTTTGACGCATTTAAGACGGCGTGTGATTTCACGTTTGTCTAAAGGTAATCGTCAACGTGTCGGTTTGGCGCAAGCATTACTTTCCAAACCACCGATTTTAATTCTCGATGAACCAACTGCTGCACTAGACCCAAATCAAATTGGTGAGGTGCGCAAACTGATCAAAGAACTTGGCGGCGAACATACGATTCTGCTTTCAACACACATTTTACCTGAAGTCGAAAAGACAGCGGACCGCGTGATGATCATTGCGGGTGGCCGTTTGCTTGCAGATGGGAAACCGAAAGAATTGCGTCAAGAGATCTCTCAGGATGCACGTATTGTTCTTGAAGCAAGTGCATCAGCTGCGAAGCTTGTGAATATCATCAAGCCATTGGCTGGCGTTACAGATATTGAAACAGCTAATGATGCTGAGTATTCACGTATTTTTATCTCGACTGATCTAGACGTAACAGCTGACACCCTGCTTTCAAGTATTGGCGAAACATTGCTTAATGAAAGAATCGTGATTCGTGAGCTTCACACTGAGCAAGCATCACTTGAAGATTTCTTCGTCAAGATCACTGACCGTCTTGCTGCCCAAACAGCTTCGAAATCAGTATAAAATAAGAACCAACCTTGTCGCATAAGCGGCAATCATTCATACCGATAGTATTATGAATAAAGTACTAACACTAGCTAAGCGTGAGTTAGAATCACTTTTCTTCTCACCAGTCGCGTATCTGGCTTTGGCTGTCTTTGCATTTGTAACAGCATTTGTTTTTGCATATGGCATTTTTGTCCCAGGTATGCAGGCTTCAATGTCAGACATGTTCACATACCTCGTCTGGCTGCTCATCTTCATAGCACCAGCGATTTCTATGAGACTCATCTCGGAAGAAGCGTCGTCAGGGACACTTGAAATGCTCATGACCTCGCCAATCTCTGATACTCAGATCATCCTCGGCAAATGGCTGGGAGCATTGGGCTTCTTTCTAGTGCTTCTCTCGCCAATCTTCTTGCAGATTATTTTGCTCGAAATCAAAGCCGATCCAGATTACGGCCCTATTATTACTGGCCTTTTCGGCATCCTACTCATCGGCGGACTCTACCTTGCTATCGGTATTTTCGTCTCAGCATTCAATAACTCACAGCTCGTCACATTCATGATTACCGTCCTGATAACAGGGCTCTTCACCTTCGGCATGTACTTCCTCGCAAGAGCTGAGTTCATGCCTTCTCAAATGAAGGTCGCAATGTTCTACATGAACGTGAATGAACAGTTCAGATCGTTTTCAAAAGGTCTGATTGATATTCGCAACATTATTTACTTCGTCTCCGCAATTGCGTTCTTCCTTTTCCTTGGAATTAAAACGCTTGAAGCTCGACGTTGGAACTAAATACAGTTGCGATTGGTATTATTTACTAACACAAGAATAGACTCATACAGACAATTGCCATGAGTAAAGAAGATAAAAAAATTAAAACCGCAGCAACGCATCGTTCACGACGTCTGAAATATTCAGCTTCGTTCTCAGTCGCTGTAATTGCTGCATTAGCGATCATCATCCTGATCAATGTGATTGTTGATCGAGGCTTCCGCACGCTTTC
The DNA here is from genome assembly GCA_016350165.1 of Planctomycetota bacterium. GTDB lineage: Bacteria > Planctomycetota > Phycisphaerae > Phycisphaerales > Phycisphaeraceae > Poriferisphaera. The sequence continues at coordinate 4,986,879 of CP066225.1, forward strand.
TGAGAAAGCTTCACCAGTAACGCGGTATCTGCGTTATGACCTGACTGCTACACGTCAATATTCACTATCGCCGCAAACGCTAAAAGTCCTGAAATCACTGGATAAAGGTTATCGTATTGTCTCTGTGATCGATGCGGTGTCATTGCAAAATCAGAACATCAGTTCACTACAAACTGAGCGTGTCGTCGGCTTAATTGATGAATATCCACTTTACTCAAGCCACATCGATATCGAAAAAATCAATCCGGTTCATGATCAGCAAAAACTATCTGACTTTTATCAGGAATTGGAAGATCGTTACAAGGATAAAGTTGGCCCAATCACTGAGTCAATTGTCACAGCTCAGGAATTAATCAATGATCTTGTCGCGAAGTTAAAACCAATTTCCAAAGACATTGAAGGATTGCTTCAACTCAACTCTGTCAAACAGAATCAAAGCTTGGTAAAACTCTATTCGCTGAATGTGTTCACGCTCAATCAGCAAATTCAGGAAACTGAAAAAATTAATGAGACTATCACCAAGAATCTGACCAATCCTTTGCCTGCATATCAGTCAGCAAAAGGTGCGATGACGCAGCAAATACTCAAGTTTGATGGTACCGTTCTTGCCGATATTGTTAATGCCTTTGATAAGCTAAGCCGATCTCGTGATGTACCACCTGATGCAGCGAACAACATGATCAAAATTAGCAAGAAGCTTCAAGAAGTTCGCAATCAGATCAGAGCAGGTATAACTGAACTTCAAAAAATTGAGTCATATCAGCCGTATGAAGATGTTCGTGCATCTATCCAAACGCAAGGCTTTGTAGCTGTGATGACCGATGATGAGGTTCGCATCATCCCAATTCTCCGTATGTTCCGTCAGTTGCCACAAGAATACACTGCGACTTCAGGTGAGCCTGTTTTCGGCTTCATCGGTGAAGAGCAACTTACCGGCACATTAATTTCGCTCTCATTCAATCCGCCACCACTCGTCGTTTTTATCCAATCCGATGGCGCTCCAGCGATTGGCGAAAAGGGTAAATACAACCAAGTGGGTGCACGTTTGCAAACAGCAAACATCCAACTCACACAATGGAATCCGATACCAGACAATAGCCTGATGCAATTACCAAAGATTGCTGAGGATCAAAAAACGATCTGGGTTGTTCCACCATTCCCAACGCTAGATGTAACCAATCCCAATCACGCAAAGTTCAAAGACGCACAAGCACGCACAACCGAACTCATCAAGCAGCGCATTGAAAAAGGTGATGCAGCACTCGTGATGATGGCTCTCGATCCACTCAAAGAAATAGCATCAGAAAACCCGCTGATTGCATACCTCAATAAAAACTGGGGTATTTCACCAGAAAACGATCGCATCATTCTGACAGAACAAGTGCAAGGTCGTCAGACTATGGCTGGTACAAGATTCAAGATCACCGATTGGCCAACTGCACTACCCGTCACACGTTCACTTACCGGTATGCCCGCAGCAACACTCATCAACTCGCCTATCAAACTCACGTCAAAAGAAGGTATCAAGCAATACACACTCATGCAGTTGAAATCACCACGAATGTGGACTTACAAAGATTTCTCTGACAATTTCTCATATCAAACTGCAGAGTTTGATCCAGAAACCACTGCATCACGTTTCATTATCGGAGTTGCCGCCGAGGGGCAACCCGTCGCAGAAGAAAATGCAGATGAAACCAAGACCGCAAAGCGAATCATCGTTACAACAAGTTATGCATGGCCAAACGATGATATCACTACAAACGCTGACCCAGCTCTTTCTCCACAAGGTCGCTATCGAGCCGATCTCTTTGGTGCAGCATATCCAGCAAACAGTGATCTCTTTGTAAATAGCATATTCTGGCTGTCCGACAATGATGACCTCATTGCAGCATCACCACGTTCACAAGATCTTCGTCGTGTTGGCGCGATGTCCGAAAACGCAATTTTCTATACACGCTTCTTCCTCATTGGTGGCGTTCCCATGCTTGTCTTCACGATTGGCATCACTGTATGGACCATACGTCGACGTGACTAATCTATGGATAGATTGTTTCGCTTGAAGTAATAAAATTAAGTAATCGCTTGTAATCCTGTATCCCAAATGAACAATAAATCTACGATCATTCTCATCGCCGTTGTTGCTGCTCTTGGTATCGCCTATTACCTCATGACGAGTTTAGGTGAAGCGCCATCATCAAACCCCATACCATCTTCGATGCAGGGTGAACTCCTTTTCAAGGACAACGGCCAGCCAATTAGTGGATCGGATATCACTAAAATCGTAGTCGAAAAACGTATTATTGATAAACCAATAATACTGGAATACAAAGACAATGTGTGGCAGCAAACCTCACCTGTTCACTTTCCGCTAGATACGAAGTACACACAGGAATTGTTTAGCGTCATCTCCAACTTACGTATCAGCGAATCGTTCAAGCCCGGGCAAGCCGGTTCGCCAAGTCTTGCTGAAACTGAGTTAGATGAGCCAATTGCAAAAATCGCAATCATTCTTAAATCAGGTAAAACTTACAACATAAGTGTCGGCAAAGAAATCAAAGTTGGTGGTTTGGCATATATCAATATCGCACCGAAAGATAACATCTTAGTTACAACTAATGTCTTTCAGCAGATTCTCACGACTGCAGAACCAAAGAACTTGTGGGCTGGGCAAGTAAACATTCCATCCGTCTCACAACTGGATCAATTCACAATACAAACTTCAAATCAAACACCGATTACGTTCTACAACAAAAACGGCGATTGGTATATAAATCCTCAAGCGACCGAGAGAGCTAACAGCGAAAACATTGATCTGCTCTTTGCACAACTCTCCCCACTTAAAATTCAAACACCAGCAAACGAAATTCGTTTGTCATATGACAATATATTCACTCCAACAAACACCGCTGCTAAATTGAGTTTCAAACTCTCAGATGAAAACTATGTTTTCACAATCGGACCAGCAGCTGATTTAAATAAACAACGTTATTACGCATCACTCGAATCGCCAATGACCTCTGGCAATGCGATTTTTACAATCCCATCAGAACTCACTGACCTATTTGATGTGCCATCTGCGGATTGGCGTGACACACGCTTATTCGATATCAATCCCGAGCTGTTCCGGTCCATCGACATAACAAATAACAAAGGTGAAAACATCCTTGCAGTTGGATACGATCCTATCAATGCCGAGTTCCGTTTCCTGCCACCTGCTCCACCATTCAAGATCGATCAACAATTCGCAAACATCTACATCAATAGTCTTTTTCAAGCTCAAGGTTCCGCGTATATCAATGACGCATCCCCAACAAGCGAAATACTTGCGACACTAATAGCCAAGCAATACAGAACTAAAAAAGCTCAGATTGTTGATGTTTATTCATACACGTTTGATGAATCTCAAACAATTCACTGGATCGATGAAGAGGATCAAAACGAGAACGATCTTAAATATATGGCTTTACGAAAAGGTGAATCCATCGGCTATCTTCTCACTGAATCACAGTTCCAAATGCTCCAGCTTAAACCACTGGATTTACGCAATCGCGACATTCTGGATCTTGCCAATGATCTGCCACAAAAAATTCAACTAACACGCGGTGGGCGAAGCTACTCATTTATTCGAGTAAATCAGGATTGGGCGCTTGAAGGTTCAAGCAATAAATTTGAGCGACGTGATTTCAACACACTTCTCGCAGCTCTTTCCCCTTTACGTGCTGAATCCTGGCTTTCATACTCAGACAAAATCCGCATTGCACCGATCAACACTGATGTAACGATAACGCTCAGCTATGCTGATCAAAAGCAGTCAAATGTGATCCGTATTGACACGAAAACGAATCAAGCTGAAATTCAATCCGTCCCACCTTTAACTGGTCGGTTTAAGTTACCTAAGCATTTTCTTGAACTACTTGAGAAAGAATACAGTAATAGAACGGTATTGACTCTATATCCAGCTCAAATTAAATCACTGCAAATCAACAACAACACAATAACACGTGACAATCGCGGACGCTATTATTTCAACGGCCAAGTTTTGAAAGATCAATCCACTGCTGCAAAATTGATCAATACACTCGCATCACTACAAGCAAGCCGCTACTTCAACTCATTGCCAAAAGGTGAAAAAGCAACTGATACCATCAACATCAATCTTGTTGATGGTAGAACATATAAACTTGAACTATTTACATTAGGCAAATTTTTACCTGAAAATGCAGTGTTATATCCACCAGTTCCTGCACAGCCGATATCTTTTAGCTTACCGGGTGAAATTGCTCAGCAATTCACAGAAAGCTACAGTAAACTTACAGGTAATAACGAATAAAAATAAAAAAGCTGCACCTTGATGATGCAGCTTTTTTTATGTTCATTTATGCAGCAGTATTTAACTACCATTGTGCAGATCAATCGGTGCACTTTCACCTTGTAAATCTGCAAGATCTTTACTCTTTGCCTGGTCATTACGTGCTTTCTCAATACTTTCCAAATAAGCATCATCAACATCCCCAGTGATATACTTGCCGTTAAACACTGAGCACTCAAACTCATCGATATTCGGATTGCCCTCTTGCACCGAAATAATCAAATCATCAAGATCTTGATAGATCAATCCATCTGCACCAATTTTATTGCAAACATCATCAGTACTTCGTTCATATGCAATCAGTTCAGGTGCAGCCGGCATGTCAATCCCATACACATTCGGATGTCGAACCGCAGGTGCAGCAGATGAGAAGTAAACTTTATTTGCACCAGCATCACGCGCCATTTGAATAATCTCTGAACACGTTGTACCACGTACGATCGAGTCGTCCACTAGCAGTACATTTTTACCCTTGAATTCCAGCTCAATCGGATTCAACTTCTGCCTCACCGACTTCTTACGCTGACTCTGTCCAGGCATAATAAATGTTCTGCCGATGTAGCGATTCTTGATAAAGCCTTCACGATACTTTACGCCCAAATGGTGCGCGACTTGCAATGCCGAAGTGCGACTACTATCCGGTATCGGAATAACAACATCAATATGCTTGTCTTTCCAATCTCGCTTAATTTTCTCAGCAAGATGATCCCCCATCCTCAATCTAGCCTTGTAAACCGATACCCCATCAATCATCGAGTCAGGTCTCGCCAAATATACATACTCAAAAATACAAGGATTTTTCGCATGTTTCTCAGCAACGATCTTACTGGATACATTCCCATTGATGTCAATGTAGATCGCCTGTCCCGGCTCAACATCGCTTTCCAAATCAAAACCCAACGAGTCCAATGCCACACTCTCTGATGCGATCATGTACTCATTCCCACCCTTGTCTAACTCGCGCTTACCATACACCAAAGGCCGTATCCCATGTGGATCACGGAACGCCACTATCCCATACCCCGTCAACATCGCAACAACCGCATATGCCCCTTTACAACGTCGATGCACTCCTTCAACCGCTTTGAAAATATCGTCGGCCGTCGGCGTTAACTTTCCAAGTGCTTGCAGTTCATGAGCAAATACATTCAGCAACACCTCAGAATCTGACGTTGTATTCAAATGACGCAAGTCCGTTCGATACAACTCCTCACGAAGTTCTTTCGAGTTTGTCAGATTTCCATTATGTGCAAGCGTGATCCCATAAGGCGAATTCACATAGAAAGGTTGACTCTCCGCCGAACTGCAACTTCCTGCCGTCGGATACCGCACATGCCCAATTCCCATCGTCCCAAGTAGTCTTTGCATGTGCCATTGCTGAAACACATCTCGGACCAACCCATTCCCCTTCCTAAGATACAGCCGCCCCTCATCACATGTCACGATTCCCGCTGCATCTTGACCGCGATGCTGGAGCACCGTCAGCGCATCATACAGGCCCTGATTCACATTCGTTTTACTTACAAGGCCTGCTATGCCGCACATTGATCGTCACTCCCAGTGGCTTTTCGCATCCATTCGCCAACCAAAATTTAAAAGCAAGTTCAGCGATCGAAGCAATCCCTGTCACTTCAACTATCCACACTAACTTTTATAAATCGGTTGACCCTTGAGCCTCAATTGTAGCAACCATCCACCACCAATGCGCATCACCCTACTTCATCCACAACCAATAGGTCCCTAAAACCATGAACGTCATTCATGACACCTTTGATCCCCTGCCCCTTCCTTGCTCCATGAAGTGCAATTCCATATATCGCGCCACATAATCGATAATGCTCATCGCTTCCGGAATATCAGGATTGCTCGTTGCTCCAAACGGCTCAAACCGCATTCCCTTGAACCTCAACACCGCCTCCTCCACAGGTAACCCATACTGCAACGCAATCGAAAAAGCCCTGCAAAACCCCTGTACAAGCCCTGAAAGCGTCGAACCTTCCTTCGCCATCTTGATAAATATCTCACCAGGTCGCCCATCTTCAAACAGCCCCACCGTCAGATACCCCTCATGACCCATGATCTGAAACTTATGCGTCACCGAGTCCCGAATCTCAGGCAATTTCTGACGAGTTGCTTTCTCTTCTCGATTCATCAAGGACCTCATTCAAAGATCAATTTCGTACTACTTCACCATATGGACACGCTTCCCACCCTGTCAATACTCATTTCATCACAACATTCATCGACAAACACAGCCCCTCACTGTACCTTGTGCATCTTCCGTCTCAATCCCTCTTAATCCTGCACTTCGCCTGAAATGTTTCTCAAACCCCACAGAATTCATCCATGATTAAGCCTCATTCCAAGACCATCTCAGCCATCCGCTCACGTCTGCTGGCCTGGTACGACCAGAACGCACGTGATCTCCCGTGGCGTACTCCGCCTTATTTATCCGAGATCGACCGCCAATCCCAAGCAACCAATCTTCCGGGGGCATATCACACCCTCGTCTCCGAAGCTATGCTTCAGCAAACTCAGGTCGCCACTGTCATCCCATATTTCCACCGTTTCCTCGACACCTTTCCAACGCTCAAATCCCTCGCCCAAGCCGATGAACAGCAAGTTCTCACCCTCTGGCAAGGGCTCGGCTACTACCGCCGTGCACGCAATCTCCACGCCTGCGCAAACGTCATTATGTCCGAACATCAAGGCCAGATTCCTCACACCGTGGACGAACTCCTAAAACTTCCGGGTATCGGCCAATACACCGCCGGAGCCATCGCTTCTATCGCCTTCAATCAACCAGCCCCCATCCTTGATGGCAACGTCATCCGCATCCTCTCACGCATCTTCTTCATCACCGATCCAACTGACCATACACCCATTAAAAAGCAGCTCTGGTCACTCGCTGAACAGCTTGTCCCTGAAACCTCAGGTAGGCCCGGCGACTACAACCAGTCCATGATGGAACTCGGCGCACTCATCTGTTCACCCCGCAATCCAAACTGCAACACCTGCCCCCTCCAAAAACTCTGCAAAGCCTACGCCGACGGCTCCCCCGAGTCTTTACCCATCACACTCCCTAAATCAAAACCTCGTCCCGTCCATCACCACATCCTCGCAATACAACATCCATCCAAGCCCAACACGTATTTCTTCGAACAGCGTCCATCCACCGGCCTTTGGTCAAACATGTATCAACTCCCCACACTCGAACTCAACCACAATAAAGATTTCGAATCTGATCAACTCATCACATACATCCAAAAACACCTTAAAATCAAGACGAAAAACATCACCCAACTAAAAACCTTTAAGCATCAAACAACTCACCTCACCATCACCTTCCACCTGCACGCCATCACCCCAACATCAATCCCAACCAAACTCAAACCCAACACCGCATGGCGTTCCCTCACAAAACTCACCGACCTCCCTCTCTCAAACCCTCAACAACAAGCAACGAAATGTTTAAGCGTTCAATAAAAAATGACATGATTAATTGCAAATCAAATAGCCGCCGATCCACGATCGGCGTGCTCACCCCTCTTTACCGCCCCATCTCGCACAACAAACAAGATTGATCTCTATTCATCGAATAGCTGTTGTATCCCCTCCCAAGCCGCCTCCGCCTGTGTCTGCAAAATTAAATGCGAACTATTTATATCAACCACTTCCATATCTTTTTGCAATTCAAGCATCTTTCGCACGTTCCATCGTGGCACAACAACATCCCACTTCCCCCGTAAATAAACCATTGGCACATCAATCTGCTTAAATTGCTCAACCACATTCACCTCACCTACCATCCGCATCCGATCAGCAAGCACTTTCGCATCCTTCCCTGCAATTTCCTCGATCAGTAGCTGAAATAGTCCTCTGCCCCAGATCACTTGTCGTATTCCTTCACCGACCCAACTCGCCATTCCAAAGATCAATCGCCAAGGCATATGCTTAACTAAGCGCACGTTAGGCCAATTCGTAAACGTACCCACCAGCACTAATCCTTTAACCTGTTCCAGCCCCTCACTTGCAAGCAATATCCCCGTTGGTCCGGAAAAGGATTCCGCCAGCAATATCACATCACCATCAATCTTCTTAAGTTCTTCTTTCACAAAAGCTGCAGATTCTTCATAACTCAGTGCACGTTCATGAGGATATGACAATGCAATAAACGCGTATCCACTTGGCGCAACATCAGCCATAAGACCACTCAGGCTCGCCGTCCCATGTAGCCCCGGAAGTAGCACAACAGACAACTTTTGTTTCGATACACTCAAATTAACCCCGACAATGACATTTCCGCACAAACCAAATGTTTATATTAAAACTAAACATTAGTATTCTTAAGGAGTCAAACTTATGGCCAGAGGTTTCCAGTACTAGTAACAAGTATTTCTCCTGCCACTACTCTACCGCACAATGCTTCAGTTTACTGCGAATCAAAGACGCGCGTTCAACTCGCCTTTCAACCGGAGACATTGATCGGCTCGCGATTCTCTGTAAATGTGCAGGCTGTGTTAGCAGGAATAAATCATTAATAGTTTTCATATCAACCGACGTGATACGACCAAGATTAACACCCAACCTCATATGCGAAAGTAACTGCAACACTTCTTCAGTACCCATCACTCTCGCGTGTTTTAAGATTGCAAGTGCACGGTGGATCTTATCATCCAATTGTTCAGGACGTTGTTGCAGTAGCGCCTGCCTTGCCTGCTTCTCGTAAGCAATGATCTGTGGCACAACCGTTGTCTCAAAATCAGCCAAAATTTCCATCTCGCTCTTGCCAAGCGTTGTCTGATTGCTGATCTGATACAAATCCCCAATCGCTTCCGACCCCTCACCAAACAAGCCACGCACAGCTAGATGCATATCACGCGCAGCTCGTCTCACTTTTTCAATCTCACCCGTTAACTTAAGTGCAGGCAAATGCAGCATCACACTCACGCGTATACCCGTACCAACATTCGTCGGGCAAGCAGTCAAATAACCAAACCGCTGTGAGTAAGCATAATTCAGCTTCGATTCAAGCTGATCATCCATGTGATTGATATGCTGAAACGCTTCAGTTAACTGCAACCCACTCCGCAATACTTGCATCCGTAAATGATCTTCTTCATTGATCATGATCGCGAACGTTTCATCAACACCGATTGCAACTGCACGCGGCGCTTCTTCCTTCGAACCCGCATGTTGTTTACTGATCAAATGACGTTCAACTAACAGTTCACGATCTAATTGAGGACTGTCACGAAGATCAATCCAAAGCACATCATCTTCAAGTTTCTGTTCAACAATATGTTCATGGCATAACGCAAGTACTTCATGTTGCTGACGAAGATTCGCACGGTTTACAAACGGAAACCCCGCAATATTTCGAGCCAAACGAATGCGACTACTAATCACAATGTCATGGTGCGGCCCGTTGCCTCTTAACCACTCCCCTGCATGATCTGTCATCTTACCGATATTCATTCCGCTGACTCCTCAAACGAGCGGATGTCATCACGCAACCTTGCCGCCAGTTCATAATCTTCACTGTCCACCGCTTCATCCAACCGTTTACGCATGCGCATCAATTGTGTTTGTTTGTTTTCACTCACACCCGCACGTACCGGCACTTTACCAATATGATGCACGCCGCCTTCATGCGCTCGTTCAAGCAGGTTACATAACTGCCGTTCAAAAGCTTTGTAACATTCCGAGCAACCAAGCAAACTCTTTTCACGAAACTGATTGAACGTCAAACCACATTCAGGACATGCATAACCTTTCATGCCAGAAGTTTGGCCGGCCACCATTTCGCCTTGTTCTTCCTGCTCTTCCTCTTCTTTGAGTTGAGCAGATTCGCCCTGCAGTTTCACAAAGTTTGTAAGTAGTTCATTGATTGGCGCTTGCACAGCTTTGATCGAGATCCCCTCCTCCGCTGCATGTTGATCGCAGAGGTGTTTTTCGATCTTTTCACCGTTGATGATCTCGACCGAATGGTGGGTCGCAGGTTTGTCGCACTTGTCGCATTTACGTTTCACTACAAGGTACCCTTCTCGTCCCCAGTTAAATTGCCGCGGGTGTTGATGAACGCGCATCGACAGCGGCGGTACAGGTGGGTTATCGGCTAATTCTAAGATTGTCATCCAACTGCATCAATCAGAAATTCCCAACTGGTAACGACTTGCCGATTTCGGGGGTTTCACCAGTTTAACAATAGGCGCAGTTTGGATCGGAATGCGATCTGTTGCTTAGGGGGTGATATCGTTGGTTTGATTGATGGTGAGGACGAGGTTGCCGCTGCCGGATCGGAAACCTTCGAGGTCGAGAGAAACGTATGTGAAGCCCGCGGCTTTGATGCCTGTGATGATTGAGTTGCGTAAGTCTTTGTCTTGTATTGAGTTAATAAGGTCAGTTTCGGGGAGTTCAATGCGGGCGATGGTGTCGTGGTGGCGGACTCGGAATTGGTTGAATCCGAGGTTTCGGAGGTGATTTTCGGCTTTTTCGACTTGTGAGAGACGTTCTGGTGTGACTTGAAGGCCGTAAGCGATGCGGGAGGAGAGGCAGGCGGCGGCTGGTTTGTCCCAATTTTCTATACCCATAAGTTTTGCCACAGCACGAATTTGCGCTTTATCTAACCCAGCTTCCGCTAGTGGACTGACGATGTTAGCTTGAGAGGCAGCAGTGAGTCCGGGACGGTGATCGCCGAAGTCATCACGGTTTGTGCCGTTAGCAATGTGGGTGATGCCCAGATCGTCGGCAAGTACGTGTAAGCTGTTGTATAGATGAGACTTGCAGTAATAACAACGCTGACTGTCGTTGGCCTGGTATTGCTCGTCCTGAATTTCATCAGGTTCGACGATAATTAGTTTAATATCATGATCTTGCGCGATTAATCTGGCTTGCTCGAGCTCATATCTTGGCAGTGATGGTGAGTCAGCGATGGCGGCGGGAGCGAGGTCGCGGCCAAGCGTTTGGCGGGCGAGAACGGCAATGAGGGTTGAGTCAATTCCAGCTGAAAAAGCGGTCAGTAGAGAGGGGTACTGGCGTATGGTCTGGGTAAGTGAATCGAGCAGATTTTGTGTGTTTGTCTCAGGCATCTATGTATCTTAACAAGAACAGAAGACTAGTTATTGCGTAGAGTTAGGAGTGTTGGTGATGATGTAAGTCGAAAAGTCATGTTGAGAGAGATTTGTCCACATTGCGAGTGTTAAGCAAGCAATCGACTTGCTTTAGGCTAAGAAGTCGGTATTCTATCTCACCTACTCGTTGCACGAGTAGCTCAATTGGATAGAGCACTGGTCTACGGAACCAGCGGTTGGAGGTTCGAATCCTCCCTCGTGCATTAGAAGCCCTTAATGATTTGAGGGCTTTTTTCATGCGCCAAAATAACAAGTGGGGTTGGAATTGCGAAGTATTTTGCGTAAATGGGCGCACAAAATAATTTATTTGGGGTGATGGTTACAGCGCGTTTTTGCGCACAAAAGCGGTTTTTCTGAATCTAACTTCTTGCCAAAACTGGGGTTGAGACGTTGGGCATTTCAGAGAGCGAAAATTGCTGAAAATAGCTCGTTTTGGGGTGAAAATGATCAAAAATGGATAGAAATTGCTCGAAATGGGCTGAAAACGGCTCGCTTTAGGTGGTTACTTTCAATTCGTGTGCGCTGGCTGCACACAGTTGCTGTTCATTTTGCGCGCATGAAATCGCATCGTGACTGAGAGCGTGATTCAATTTCAATTGCCAAGCCGATGCATTTGGATGGTTGTGCGAAATTTAGACAGTGATGTTGTGGTAAATATATTGTGATTTTACGTTGTCTAATCAAAGATTAGAGCGAGGCGGATGTTATGCGTTGGCGTAGCGGACAGAGTTGATGACGCGGAAGTTGAGGTAGAGCACGTAGATGGTCATGACGATGCAGTAGATGTATAGGATGCTGGGGAGGATGGCTTGTTTTTCGAAAGGCATTTTGTAGAGGTAGATGTACTTGTTGCCATGGTTGAGGTATTTGAGAATGATTGGGTTTTGTGATTCGAGTATTAGCCATGCATAAATGGGTATTGCGGGGAGGAGAATGTAGGTGAGGGAGCCGAAGAGATAGGTGGAGATTTTTGTGCAGAGAAACGCGTAGTTAGATTTTGTAAAGATGAGTGCAAGAAGCCAAATGACGAAAGGCAACGTGGCTACTGCAAAGATATACATGGCAGGTAGGAAGAAAATAGCAACGAGATTGCCTTCGATCCAAAAATTGCGAACAATTGAATTGTGGTATTGAGATGAATTATTGTAGATGTAGAAGAAATAATTGTAAGCATTCAAGGTAAGGAAGCTTGTGGTGAGGAACCATAGCATTGAGATGAACGCGAAGCGGCGATGATGACATGAAGGATTGTAGGTTTGGATGGTGTGCGTGAATTTCTTGAAAGCAGCGAGCGGTTGAATTGCAGTTGCAATATGTGATAAAAGTAGTTTGATTGGCTTATTGAAAGTTGATTGTTCAAAGGGCAAGTCTATGCGATGGATAGGTGGTAATGAATTTTCGATTCGAGTTGAACATTCCGGGCATACGGACTGGTGATCGTTTGAGAAAATGTTGTAGCCACATTTTTCACAATAGGCAGGCCACGGTGATCTAAGGCGAACGAGAGGGTTTTTGAAGCCAATAATTAAGATGGTAAGCGGTAGAAGTCCAGCTGGTATTGTGGTGTAAAGTGGGATTGTAGAGTAGTTTCGAACTAAGAAAGAAGCGCTTTTGAGGTGTTTTTCTTTCTTTTGGGTTAAGACTATTTGATATTGACGTTGTTCTTCATATAGCTTGTAGAGCTTATTGCTGTATTGATTTCTCGCTTGGCCGGTTGAGTTGTTCATGAGTTTTTGTAAATCGTTCATTTGCATTGCATATTTGTTATAGGCAGATGGATTTTGCTTGGTCCATGTATGAAAGTGTTGCTGATATTCGACGTATGGATAGTTGATCATGAATATGCAGAGACAAACAATGATCGCAAGTGGGGGGTAAAGGGCGGCGAGTTTGTTGTGTGAGAGCTTCCAAGCTTTGGTGTAGGTTTGTTGAGGTGAGGCGAGGTGAGGTGTGAGTATGAACGAAACGATTAGGTGTATGGGATAGATCAGAAGGCTGAATACGAGGGGGATTGCTAAAGAAAGAAGTAATGGTGAGTTGGGCAAGAATGCTGAGGATATGCGAATATGCTCAGTGAACTGATATGGCATGTATGCGAGGAAGTTGAGTATGCTTGATGTTTGTGTATGGCTGATGTATGAGGAGGAAGCATCAATAAAGACAACGCTTACGAAGATTGTCAAAGCTGTGGGTATTAAGATCAGCAGGAGTGCGATGATCCAAGATAATTGGTGGGCGCGATTGGCAACGAAGAATGGTCGGATAAATGCGAGCAAAAAAAGTTTGTATTTTGCGATGGGTTTTGGAGTTGGAAGTGGTTTGTGTTTGTGGGGAATTGAAGTGGGTGTTGATGTGAGCTGAGAAGTTGCCATGGTTTGCTCCGGAAGTAATACATGCATTGAGCGCAATGAAAAAGGCAGCGAAAGCTGCCTGTTGATTGTAATTGAAATTTGTTTGGTTGGTAAGCTAAGAATTTGAAGCGGTGAGTGTTTGGGCTGCAGATGGATCGAGGTGTAGGTCGAGTTGAGGGAATGGGATGCCGATGGAAGCTTCGTCGAGCGCGTTCTTGACGTTTTGTGTGATGGCTTCACGCACAGCCCAGTAATCCTCAGTATTTGCCCAGACGCGAACAGACCAATCGATGGAAGATGCACCAAGTTGTAACAGGTAGATCATTGGTTCTGGATCGGTGAGAACTGCATCGGATTGTGTTGCAGCTTGAAGCAGGATTTGACGGGTTTTTTCGATGTCAGCGGTGTATTCAGTTCCTACCGCGACATCGACACGTCTAACTGGGTGATAGGTGATGTTCTCAATGGTTGAGCCAAAAATAGAGGCGTTGGGAACGATGATGCGACGGTTGTCGGGTGTGTCGAGTGTTGTTGTAAAAAGTTCAATTTCGAAGACTTTGCCGGTGGTTCCTGAAACAGTGATGACGTCGTCAACTTTATATGGTCGGAAGATGAGAAGCATGATGCCTGCTGCGAAATTTGAGAGAGTGCCTTGGAATGCGAGGCCGACGGCGAGGCCAGCGGCGGCGATGAGTGCGGCGAATGAAGCGGTTGAGATGCCGAAATAACCGAGGACCGAGATGATGGCAATGATCATGATTGACCAGCGTGTGGCTTTGGCGAAGAAGCGAGTGAGTGTCTCGTCGATTTTGGCTTTTCGCATGGAGCTGGAGACGATGCGGCCGACGTATGATGCGATGAAATAAGTAACAAAAAGGAGTACAAGCAGGAGTGCGACTTGGGTGAGGATTGGTAGTAACTGTGCGAAGAGAGCTTCGTAGTCACCTGCTTTAAGGGCATCCCAGATTGATGTTACGGATGGTTTGGTCTCGGCTTGGGCAAGTAAAGAAAGATTCATAGCGTCTCCTCGCATGAAGAAATTGGGTGTCATATATGGATGTAAGAATGTAAGAATCACATGTTCAGATACGACATGAAAAAGATGAACATGGTTAAAAGCGAGGCAATTATAACTGATTATTGATAGTGATGATAGAGGGAAGCTATGCATAAAAAACGCTCTACAGAAAGTAGAGCGTTGGAGAGAGAGGAGGATTATGTGGAGCGTTGTTTATTTCGACGTAACATTAGGAAAGAGAGCATGATTGATCCGAAGCTAGCTGCGGCTGGTGTTGGAACAGTGGTTGTTGTTGGCAGTGAGGTGTCTTCGTTTTCGATGTTGTAGCCGAAGTCAACAATTGGTACGTGTTGGTCAACAGTGCCGAAATCAAAGAGGCCGTTTAGAGAATCAACTGCAAGGTGTGAACCAAAGCCAAAAAGAGAACTGTTATAGACAATAGGTCCAGTTGTTGGAAAGTAATCTTCGCCTATTTGCGTGTTGACATTGGTTGCGGCGTATCCATTGGTTGCTTCGCCTGAAACTGTGATGGCGTAGGTTGTATCTTCATGGAGACTGACTGATTCGATGCCGTAGTAACGCCAATCGTTTGTGTTTGAAACGCCTGTAACTTGGGCTAGAATTTCATCTTCATCGAAATTCCATAGGGTAATGACTTCGTTACCACCACTGTTGTATGAGAGCGTGGCTAGTGAAGTGATTGTGGTTAAAGGATCGGTGACTGTAAAGGTCCAACCACCGGCGAGGCCACGGCCTGATTCATTTCTGGTAGTACCATATTCACTACTATCGGTATCTGCAAGAGTATACGTTTCGGCGAGGGCTTGCTTCATTTCGATAAAGCTTAATGAAGCAATTGCGATTACAGTGAGTGCGATCTTCGAGAGGTTAAAGTAGAAAGGCATAATAAAAGTCTCCATGTTTTTGAAACATGCTGAGTCTGAAAGTGTGTTCAACAACCATGCAGCGCATGGTTAGATAATAAATATATAGATGTAAGTGATTAGATCAGCGAAATGCTTGGATAAAAGCATGGCAAAAGATCATTAAGAAATAGTAATGATGCTGAAATTAGTGTTGTGTATGTTACTGAAATTACCGTCGCTGAAGTTGGATATGCTGGGTCTCGTGAGAACAAAGTAAAGCAGTCAAATGTGGGTTTGGCCAGTAATGAAATGAAAAAACTTAGATTTGCTTACTTAAATGTGTGGGTGAATGTCACTTACTTTGCATGAGTACATGTATATCAGATTATTAGTTAATGGTTATGATGAATTATGCACGTACAAAGGATGAGTAAAGGTGTATTCATGTGTTGTGCTAAAGCAGTATTGGCTAACCCTGCTTGTTGTGACATTAGTAATAAATTGTTTGGTTTTGTGCGCAAAAAAAGGGCTCAGCGTTGCACTGAGCCCTCGAAAGAGGAGGAGGAGGATGAAAGCTTGTTAAGACCTCTACCACAATACGTCAAGGTATTGGACTGAGGTGGTAAGAAGAGAGTTGTTTGGATTGCTCTTTCGTGGAGTGCTCCGCTCTCTTCATTATCTATTGTCGGTAAAAGTGGAAATTGCTTTGAACTAATTTCCATGATTGCAGGAAAACACTGATCGTATGAGTATGTGAGTAAGGGATGTGGTTAAGGGATTGCCTGTTCGTTATAGACGGATCAGTTGATATGAAGTGACGCAAAAATTGGAAGTTGTTTTGTGGGTAATGGATCAGAATAGTATGAAGGACGATGAGTATAAGGTTGGAATTTGTTCTTTAGAATGACAAATTGAATCCGTAGTTTAATCAAACAGGAAGGGTGATATGGAACGCCGCAAATTTGAACGCGTGGCAGGGAATGGGCGCCTTGATTGTTGTTTGGGTGAAGTGGTAGATTTATCGGCTGGGGGTATTCAAGTCATCCGCAAGGGGCGGCAGGCTTTGGAGCAAGGTGATTTTATTGATGGCCGTTTGCAGCAAAACGGTAATGAAATCGATATCCGTGCACGTGTTGTATGGGTAAAAAAATTGGGAATCTTCCGATATGCAATTGGCATGGAATTCATCGAAATGAATGAAGATGAATTAGATCAAGTTGTGCATCTGGTAGAGTGTGGACATGATGAATGTGTGGGTCCACGATTATGGTCAGCTGCATAGTGGTCTGTGTTAAATCATATGTATTAAAAAAGCTCTGCTAAATTGCAGAGCTTTTTTTGATTGTTTATCAGTGTATCCAGTTAGATTGTTTCGCAAAGTGTTTCAGCTTTGGCTTCGATCAGGTGGTACGCAAACGCGTCGGTGAGCGCTTCCCATGATGCGTCGACGATATTTTCGTTGACACCGACGGTTGTGAAGTGGCGTAATGTTTCTTTGTTTTCATCACGAACTGCAAATTCGATCATGACGCGTACTTTAGCAGCAGTACCTTCGTTTGGATTAACGACACGTACTTTATAGTCAATGAGTTTCACGTCATTGAGTTGTGGATATGCGTGTTGGAGTGCTTTACGTAATGCGCCGTCGAGTGCGTTAACCGGACCATCACCTTCCGCAACGGTGTGCTCGAAGTTCTCACCAACCTTGACCTTGACGATAGCTTCAGTCGTAGATGGATTGCCATTGTTTTTCAAGATGACGCAGCGGTAATGATCGAGATGCCAAAAATCAGGACGTTGGTTCATTGCCTGATAAAGCAGTAATTCGAATGATGCGATTGCAACTTCGAACTGATATCCCTTGTTTTCTAGTACCTGCACACGATCAAGAACCTCACGTTGAAGTTCACGGTTGTCCTCAATATTAAATTTCTTGCCAAGCGTTGCAGCGATGTTAGATGCACCAGAAAGTTCGGATACAAGGATGCGTCGTGAGTTACCGACGGATTCTGGGGTGACATGTTCGTATGAGTGAGCGATTCGCTGGACAGCATGAACGTGCATGCCGCCTTTGTGAGCGAATGCACCTGATCCGACGTAAGGTTGACCAGGTACAAGATTCTGGTTTGCAAGCTCATACACATAACGTGAAAGTTCAGTCAGGTGTTGATTAGCATCAGGAAGCTGAAGTGCATTCATGCCGAGTTTCAGGTTGAGGTTAGCCACGACGGTGATCAGATCGACATTGCCGCAGCGTTCACCGATACCGTTGATGGTGCCTTGTACTTGCACTGCACCAGCTTTGACGGCCGCGAGTGAGTTAGCGACAGCGAGGCCGCAATCGTTGTGTGTATGGATTGCGAAGTTGGCTTCAGGTAGTTTTTCTTTGAGAGTTTTGATTGTGGTCAAAACGAATTCAGGCATAGAGCCGCCGTTGGTGTCGCATAAAACCAAACGAGATGCACCACCATCAAGTGCAGCTTGAAGTGTTTGTAGTGCATATTCAGGATTTGCACGGTAGCCATCGAAGAAGTGTTCTGCATCATAGAAAACATGTTCGACATGATTGTGTGATGAGCAAAACTCAACAGAATCTTTGATCATGTCGAGGTTTTCTTGTCGTGAGATCGCGAGAACTTCATCGACGTGAAGGTCCCATGTTTTGCCAACGATTGTGATGACAGGTGATTTGGAATCGACAAGTGCGTTCATACCAACATCTTCAGAGGCTTTGATGCCTTTTCGGCGAGTCATGCCGAAGGCGCAAACTTTGGCGTGCTTAAGATCCAGGTCACGAACCTGCTCAAAATATGCGACATCTTTCGGGTTGGAAAGAGGGTAACCACCTTCAATGTAGTCAAAGCCCAGTTCATCGAGCTTTTGGGTAATCTTAAGTTTGTCGACAAGTGAGAGGGTAACGCCCTCCCCTTGTGTTCCGTCGCGAAGGGTGGTGTCGTATATTTCGATGCGGCGGTTATTGTCAGTCGTCATGGTTCTGCTCTTGTATAAAAGTCAGTGGTTAGCAGGCGTATTAAAAAACCCTACCTTTGGGTAGGGCTGGTGTGTTTGTAAATTTGAACGACAACCGGCCCTACATTGGGTAGGTAATAATAATGGCGATAGCGATAATGCTGGCATTAGCAGTTGTCATAATTCAGATTGTACCGACAGATCATCATGTAGCAAGTTAGACAATCGCATGCCGGGTTCGCGACTGACGAAAAATGGTGGATTTGAATGAGATATCCACGGAAAAAGGGATGGAATGGTATGAAGTTATGCGATAGAAGAAATTGACGGGGATGTGGGTTTACTGTCAACCAGAGGCGATCTCATGAAGTAGAACATGGTCGCGTTTGGGTTGTGTGAGGGGTATAATGATCCGCGAGAAACGTGTTTTTGAACAATTTAGTTTGAAAAGAGAGCCAACCCGCCTGTGTGAAATGGGTTTGGATGCTATGAACCAAAACGACGACGACCGAAATGCGGCGGCTGCCCCACGGCCAGACGATTTTGATGCGCTGGTCAGGCCGATTCCTAAATATAGCTGGCTGACTCATTGCACCGCTATTCTTCTATTCATCATGACATTCCTATTGGTCAGTGTTGGTGGCAACGTCACTAGTCTTGATCAGGGACTTGCAGTTCCGGACGGCTGGACGACCTTCGGTTACTGGACTCCGATCGCGCCGCTGAGTGTTTGGTGGGACAATATGGGGTCACGCTGGGAGCATGGCCACAGATTGTTCGGCAACATCGTTGGCCTTCTTAGTATTGCCATGGTGATACTTTGTTTCTGGAAACAAAGTGAACGTCGTTGGCTAAAATGGGCGAGTGTAACATTTCTAATTATGGTCATCATTCAAGGCGCAATGGGTGTATATCGCGTGACTGAACTTTCAATCGGTTTGGCACTTATACATGGCGTTTTCGGACAAATCATCCTCGGGCTTTGTGTCTTTATGGTCGCCGCAACGGGTAAAGTTTGGATCGACTTTGTGAAGCGCCGCAAGACTAACCGTGAGTTAGGCTTGAAAGGATTGCGCATGATGGGCGTGATTATGATCCTGCTGCTCCTGATGCAATTGTTATTGGGGGCAGGTGTACGTCACTCTAAATCAGCACTTGCGATTCCAGACTTCCCGAAAATGTATGGCCAATGGGTTCCTCCACTCAGTCAGGATGCAATCACTGTTAAAACAACTGAATTCATGGTGCGTGATTACACAAGCGGCCAAGTTGCGATTCACATTGCTCACCGTCTATTAGCGTTCGGCATTTTGATCTACGGCATCGTTTTCTTTTTCAAGCTGTTACGCAAAGCGCGTGAGTGGTCAGTCCTGCTTGGGCCGGCATTTACAATGATTAATTTACTTGTTTTACAGGTGATTTTAGGTGTCTTGGTTATCTGGTCGGGAGACTATCCAGCCAATGCAACGGTTCATCAAGCAACCGGAGCAGCATTACTAGCAGCATGTGTGTGGGTTCTGATTCGTATTTATCTCGTTAGCGGTATCGATGTCGTGAAACGAACAAAATTTGTTGAGGATGATAAGCCACAAGCAAATGAAGGTGGGATAGAAGGGGGCGTGGCATGAGTGTTGTGGGTCATGAAAGTGTTGGGGAGATTGAAAGAATCGAATCAAAGGTTAGACGTCAATCCATTTTTGCAAGGCGAGCTGATTTTGTTGAGCTCGCCAAAGTGAAGATCACACGTATGGTGATGATCACTGCTTACATTGGCTATGGTTTTGCAAATGATGCGGGCGTCAGTGTATTTGCATGGTGGCTTGAACTTTTTGCGATGTTAATCGGCGTCGCACTAGCGTGCATGAGCGCGAGTGTTCTCAACCAGCTTTGGGAGATGGACACCGATGCATTGATGGATCGTACGAAGAATCGTCCGTTGCCGACAAAGCGTATTACTCCAAAAGAAGCACTTGTTTTCGGCCTACTTTTAGGTGTTCTGGGTGTCGGATTGCTGTGGTATGCTTGTAACATTATTAGTGCACTTCTTTGTTTGGGTACGATCATCAGTTATGTGCTGATCTACACGCCGCTGAAAAGAATCAGCCCGGTCGCTTTATTGGTTGGTGCAGTTCCAGGAGCGATGCCGCCGGTGATTGGATATGCTGCTGGCTTGAGTGGACATGGTATGGAAGTTTTCACTGGCTCTGGTTTTGCTGCGTGGAGTATCTTCGGCATCATGTTCGTTTGGCAAGTGCCACATTTTCTCGCGCTGGCTTGGATGTATCGTGACGATTACGCAAAAGCAAATATGCCAATGCTTCCGGTGATTGATCGTGATGGATCAAGGACATTCATGCAGATTCTTATTGGCTGTTTGACCTTGGTACCCCTCGGTTTGTTACCAACAATGATCAAGATCAGTGGCATGATATATTTCTTTGCTGCACTGGGTTGTGGGCTGCTTTTCCTTTGGTATGGCATCAAAGTTGTCAGAGAGCCAAGCTACGAAAGAGCACGCAGTTTATTCCTTGCATCACTGGTATATTTGCCAGTTGTGCTGTTATTCATGTTGATAGATAAGATGTGATTATGGCAATGTTTGAAGTTCACAAACGGAGTGAGGCTGGGATGAATCAACAGTCAATACAACAGGATGTCGCTATCAAAGTTCGCGATCTATCGCACTGGTATTCGGTTGGTAAAAAGAAGGATAATCAAAAAGTCGAAGCGCTGAAGAACGTTAGTTTTGAAGTGAAATTTGGTGAAGTCTTCGGTATCCTCGGCCCAAACGGTGGTGGTAAAACAACACTATTTAAAATCCTTTCAACTTTATTGCATGCCAATAGTACCAGTCAGGCTCATGCTGAAATTGATGGTAAATCAATCACTTCACAAGCAGCAGCTGTACGCGAAGCTTTAGGTGTTGTCTTTCAAAGCCCATCACTTGATGGGAAGCTAACGGCAAAAGAAAACCTGCTACACAACGGCCATCTATACGGCTTGAGTGGTCCCGATCTGGATACACGTGTTGATGCATTACTGAAAAGATTCCAACTGATTGATCGGCAAAATGATCTTGTCGAGCAATTCAGCGGCGGCATGAAACGCAAAATCGAAGTGGCAAAATCAATCTTGCATGAACCTCGTGTTTTGATTTTAGATGAGCCAACAACTGGCCTTGACCCCGCATCAAGACGTGATCTTTGGCTTACCATTCATGAACTCGTCCAAAAGAACAGCATGACTGTTGCGTTGACCACACATCTTATGGAAGAAGCTGAGAAATGTGATCGGCTAGCCATTTTATCCAAAGGTGAACTCGTCGGCATAGGAACGCCAAGTGAACTGAAAGGTTTAATCGGTGGCGATGTCATCTCAGTTGTGCCAGAAGATCAACAACACAAAAATTCAGCACAAGAATTAGCTGAGAATATTCGTTCAAACTTTAATGGTTGGGATGATGGCGGCGAACCAAAAATAGTGGATGGCATTGTTCGATGTGAACATAAAAATGGTGCTGAAATGGTTGCGAAAATTAGCGGCGCATATTCAACACAAATCAAAAGTATTACAGTTGGGCAGCCAACGCTTGAAGATGTATTCGTACATCTCACGGGTGATAAATTCAGCAACAATCATTCTGAATAACCAGCAAAAAAGCGAGTAAAAACTCGCTTTTCTTTTCTATTGATTGTTCGTGTCAGATATTGGCTTATCCTGAGGTGGTGGGTAATGCACATAAAGTGTATTGGGCCGGCGCTTATCTTGTTTGAATTCTAACACAGCTTTCCAGCCAAACTGCTCCATAAGTGCTTTCATGATCTGATCATCATCAGTAATCATGTATGTCTTATTCGTGAGCGATTTCGTGAACTGCTGAATATCTGAGATATTCACACGCGGAATGATGCGCTGCGTATAAATCAAAAATTCTTCATTCACATCATCTGTTTTACCTGTTTGATAAAGCACGTACATCGGTGAATCGCCAATAATTGAATCAACCTGCTCCGCTTCAACACGAATTGGGTGATCCCGATCCGGTGATGCAGAATAAGATGACCAGATCATCGTCGATGCAACTAAGAACCACGCGGTTGCAAGATAAAATGCTTTCATAGGATTTTTAAATGCAACATGAGTGCGATATCCCAAAATCGTGATTGCAATCAAAGTAATGCCACCAATCAATGGGAACGTGAGTGGTGCTGGTCCAAGAATAAACTTGGGTTCAGGTGCATTGATAATATCGCCACTAAACGATGAAGCCGCTGCAAAATGGTCGCGAAATTGAATTGCAATCAATGCTAACGTTGCAACGCCAAACCCAATCCATTGCGGATGGATCATGAAATCCCCGCCCGGATCACGTTTCCCGTTTTTAGCCAGTGAAACATGCCAACGTAATAACTGTGCAATAAGCAGGCCCATCGCAGGAATGATCGGTAAGATATATCTTTGTTGCTTTGCACCCGGTATCGACAAAATCACAAACAGCAAAATAAACCAAAGCCAAGGCAGTAAAAGTTTGCGACGATCTATTCCCCCTGCTCTTACGAATGGATGGAACAACGACCCAAAGAAAAACACTGGCCACGGTAAAACAAGACCTAAAAGTGCAAAATAGTAAAACGGTGTTTGAAATTCTGTACGCGATGCTTTGTACTCACCTAACCATGTGTTATAGGCTTGCGGATAATACTTCAGAGCATATATAAACCAAGGTGCTGCGATAACGGCTGCTATAACAATCGAGGCGATTGCAAGCATAGATGAACGCAATCTTCTTTCTGGTGTCAGAATAATCACCGCAATCATTGGTGCGTATGACCACAATAAGCCAAGTGGCCAACCTTTTGTCAATACTGCTGCAGCAGCAAAGATCCCCGACAGAATGGTCAGCACAACTGCACTTACAATCTGTGGCTTCGGTCGAAATGGTTTTATCGCTGCAATCATTGATGCTACAGATAAAGCAGCGAATGCAGCCAAATCAATATCATACGAAGCGATACGTGCCTGTTTTTGGAAGAACCACATTGTTCCCGTTGCAAGTGCAGCAATAATTGCAAACTTATGATCACCGAGATTCAATCCGATCCAAAATACTGTGCCCAATAGAACAAGACCAAATGCTACCGCGACAAGTCTTGATCGATAGATAATATCTGCAGGAGTTGAATCGTCCGTGTTCGGTGTCAACCCCGTATAAGCAATCAAATCAAGCCAAACAGCCATCGGCGGTTTCTGAAAACGAGGCATTGAGTTTCGCGTTGGAATTAAATATGCATCTGGCTCAGCTGGAATCAAATCAGTTCCATGCATTCGCAGCCAAGTTTCTTGTGCTGAGAGAACCGTGATATTTTCCATCGTGCGATTAGAGTCAGCTCGCGATAGCGACATCAACAGCGGAACTAGGCAGACCAGCAAAATCAAAAATAACGATCCAATGATCGGCAACGTTTTGCCTGACTTCTCTTCGCCAGCTAAGAAACTATAAATCGGTGATTCATTCATTAAGTCATATTGTCGGACACACAAGACAACGTGACAAGTTGGGGATTAATGCCAGCTTCAAGGCCATCATTTTCCGAGCATTATTATGATTCAGATGAATCTGACCCATGCACAAAAGGCGAAAACGGTTATGATTGGTGCGATGTACAGGCAAGGCAGAAAACTCGATTTTTCGCCCAATATTCAGTCCATGATCCAACATTGGCCTGCTAATCATCGTCTGCTCTCTCTCTGCTCAGGCCGATATAACCAGCAATGGGCTCGATACTGCATCCTCTCATCCTCAAATGATGGCTGGATATTTCTCGAAGACGATCAAGGCCAAGGACGCAATATTCACATCAGAGGCAACAGCGTCATCGACCTGCCCACCTCAGATCCTTTTGATGGCTTGCGATTCGTTCAAAATGACCCTGAACACGAGCAACACCTTTGGCTCGGTTATCTCAGTTATGACATGGGGCGGTGGGTCGAAGTTTTACCCCAAAATACAAAACGTGATCGTGGCTGGGAAGTGGGTGTCATGCACGCATGTGAAGGCTGGCTTGTCTATGACATGGCTGATCAATCATGGCAAGCTTGCGGTGCGTGGGCGAATACTTTGCCCGATTGGCTTACTCAGGTTTTTGATTCTGCATCAAATCAATCCACTTCATCATATGATCTGCATTACACGATCAGTGATTTTGTTGGTGAAGTCGATAGTCAGACACATGAGCAGAATGTACAAAAAACACTCGACTATATTTCGGCTGGGGATATCTTTGAAGCCAACATTGCACAGCGTTTCTCCGCGTCATTCAGTGGCGGTCACATGGCTACACGCGGTCTTTTCTTAGATATGTTGAACGTGTCACCCAGTTGGTATGCAGGTTACATGGAGTGCCTCACATACGATGGTGCTGAACGTATTCTCGCCAGCATATCCCCTGAACTGTTTCTTGAGGTCGATCAACATAACCACGTTGTTACGCGTCCTATTAAAGGTACACGTCCTGCGCATGTCGATCCACAAGAACTTCTCGATAGTGTAAAAGATTGGGCGGAACTCAACATGGTGGTTGATATGATGCGCAATGATCTTGGTCGCGTGTGTGCCTATCGCACGGTTAGGGTTATACAAGAACGCATCATCGAGTCACACCCAACCATTCATCACGGCGTCGCCACGATCGAAGGAACTCTGAAAAAAGATAAAGATCTTTACGATTTATTACGCTCTGCGATGCCCGGAGGCTCAATCACTGGTGCTCCCAAAGTCAGAGCGATGGAGATTATTGAAGAGCTAGAAAGTGTCAGGCGAGGCCCTTACACCGGCGGCATTGGTTTGATTTATCAGAATCAAATGTTGATGAATATCGCGATCAGGACTGCTGCCATTGAGATGG
The DNA here is from genome assembly GCA_016350165.1 of Planctomycetota bacterium. Taxonomy (GTDB): domain Bacteria; phylum Planctomycetota; class Phycisphaerae; order Phycisphaerales; family Phycisphaeraceae; genus Poriferisphaera. The sequence continues at coordinate 5,012,494 of CP066225.1, forward strand.
ACGCAAATGGTAGCGGTGTACTGGATTACTCAGTCGGCGGCGGGATCGTGGCGGACAGTGTGCCTCGTGAAGAATTTGATGAAACGCTTGATAAGATGGCTGCGATGAAAAGAGCTATAAAACAAGGGCATTATCGGCAATACTGAATAATCAACTCTCATTGCTTGATTAACTTCACTAAATCACATCTGTATTTTTCAGTCAATATGAATATCGCACGTGTTTTTACATGTTTGGTCGATGTGATAGGTGGAGATCACCAAAGATGGGGGATATGGTTGAATGTCATAGGTAGGCTCCATTTTTGAGTCATCAATATGCTTTTCTACAGGGTACGGGATACGTTATGACCGAGCATGTACAGCTGGATTTAGGTGTTGTTTTACCTGATGCTCCAGGCGAAGAGGATCGGTGCGTCGATCGTTTGATTGGCAACGTTAAGGAATTGGACGGTGTATCAGCAGCACATGTGGTTGGTGCAGTCAATGGTGATGATGCGCAGCTCTGTGTGCATTATGATCCAGATATCGTCGGACTCACACGTTTACGTGATGTGGTTAAACAGTCAGGTGCAGCAATCACCCAGCAGTATGGTCATATTGTTTGCAAGGTCGCAGGGCTTAGACATGAGCGGCAAGTCAATACGATTGAAACACAAATCAAAACGAAGCAGGGTGTGATGGAGGTGGGGTTATCTGGTGACGGCATTTTGCGTGTTGAATACGATCGAAAAAAAATTAATGAAGAACAGGTTAAAGAATGGATTGAAGCAACGGGCGTAACGATTGAGCAAGTACTTGTTATTCAGCAAGGCACAGTCAAGGGTGAAGATGTGTATGAACATAAGGATCATGAACATGGGCATGATCATCCACACAAACATGAACATGCAGGAGGGTGTGGATGTGGTAGCGGGCATTCGCATGGCGGCATACTTGGTGAAAAATCAGAATTAATATACGCGATTACTTCAGGGGTATGTTTGATAATTGGGATGATTTTTATTTGGTTTACTCCCCTGCCTTACTGGGTTGCACTGATTCCACTGTTAGGGGCGTATTACTTTGGCGGCTGGTATACGCTGAAGGATGCAATCGCGAGTATCAAGGTTGGACGATTTGAGATCGATTTATTAATGCTCGTTGCAGCGATTGGTGCTGCGTATTTGGGTGAGTTTCCGGAAGGTGCGTTTTTGCTGTTTTTATTCAGTTTTGGACATTCACTTGAACACTATGCAATGGGGCGTGCACGCAGAGCGATTGAAGGTTTGGCACAGTTGACGCCGACGGTTGCAAGAGTGCGAAGAGAAGGTGGTAAGGAAGAAGAAATTGCGATTGATCAGGTAAAAGTTTGTGATGTCGTGGTTGTGAAGCCGGATGAGCGAATCGCGGTTGATGGTGTGGTAATTGAAGGGAATAGTAATGTGGATCAGTCGCCGGTGACGGGGGAATCGATCCCGGTCGAAAAGGTGGCGGTTACAGATGTGAATGCGGTGGCGGCAGATTCAAATATTGCAGGTAAAGAAAACAGAGTGTTCGCAGGGACGATCAACGGTAATGGCGCAATGGCGGTGATGGTGACGCGGCGTGCAGGAGATTCGACTTTGTCGCGGTTGATTCGGATGGTGAATGAAGCGGAAACGCAGAAATCGAAAACACAGAAAATTACTGCGGGTTTTGAAAAATATTATGTGCCTTGCGTGATCGTATTTGTGTTTTTGCTCTTGTTTACATGGGTGATTTTTCCAGAAGGGTTTGATTCAAGCCTGTATCGCGCGATTGCGGTGTTGGTTGCAGCGAGTCCGTGTGCGCTGGCGATTGCGACACCGAGTGCGGTGTTGTCGGGGATCGCGAGAGCGGCGCGTGGTGGGATTTTAGTGAAAGGTGGGGGGCCGTTGGAGAATATGAGTGAGGTGGAGATCGTGGCGTTTGATAAGACGGGGACGTTGACGGAAGGGAAACCGCGATTGACGGATGTGCGAGCATGTGCAACGAGTGATGAAGAGGAATTGCTGCGATATGCGGTGGGGGTTGAAAAACAAAGTCAGCATCCACTGGCGCAGGCAGTAGTACGGGATGGGAATGAAAGACTGGGTGATAAATCGGGGCGCGAAATGAAAGTGACGGATGTGCAAAGTATTACAGGGTTTGGTGTGGTTGGGAAAGTGAAGGGGAAGGATGTGGCGGTGGGGAAATTGGCTTTATTTGAGAGTGATGAGTGGCGTAAGCTGGTTGGTGAGAAAACTGAGGTTGAAGGTTTGGTTAGGGAATTGGAAGCGGAGGGGCGAACGACGATGGTGGTTTATGGGAATGATCGATTTTTAGGGGTGATCGGATTGATGGATGAGCCGCGTGAACAGGCGAAAACGGCGTTGGAGCGGTTGCGAGCGATCGGGGTGTCACGACAGGTGATGCTGACAGGGGACAATCAGCGGGTGGCAGATGCAATTGCAGGGGAATTGGGGATTGATGAGGCGAAGGGTGATTTGCTGCCTGAGGATAAGGTGGCGGCGGTGAAGGGATTGCGAGATGAGGGACAAGTGGCAATGGTTGGGGATGGGGTGAACGATGCACCGGCGATGGCAGGGGCGACGGTTGGGATCGCGATGGGGGCGGCGGGTTCGGATGTGGCATTAGAGACGGCAGAAGTGGCGTTGATGTCAGATCGATTGGAGATGCTGCCGACGGCAATTGGGCTGAGCCGTAAGTCGAAGATGATCATCAGGCAGAATCTGTGGATCAGTATGGGGATGGTGGCGGTGTTGATTCCGGCAACGTTGTTTGGGTTGGAGATTGGGCCGGCTGTTGTGCTGCATGAAGGATCGACAGTGTTTGTGGTGTTTAATGCGCTGCGGCTATTGGGTTATCGTGGCTGATTCGGTTTTGTGCGCACGTTTTGTTTGAAGATCGGTTTTTGAGATGGTCATAAAATGCCGGATTTTTTTGAGGGCGATGTTTAAGATTGTGCGCAATGCGTCCGTTGGGTTGGGGATAAATACGAAAAGCGGAGGAATTGGTTGGAAAGTTGGATGCTTGAAGCGATTTTGTGCGCGCGCTTTTTGATTTTCGATGATTTACCCGTAGTACAAAATAGTTAGAAATGGATCAAAAACGTTCAGAAACGGCGTGCTTTGGTTAGAAAATGAATGAAATGGTTAGAAAATAGATGGTTTTAGAGGGGGTAATGCGTGAAATTGCGCATGGTTTGATGTTGGTGTGATTTGGCATGCGGTTTGCTAAATGGGTTGAGAAGTGAATGTCTATAAAAAAAGAGCACCGTGTGATTACGGTGCTCTTTTGATTATTTGTGTTAGCAAATTACTGAAGGACGGTATCTTTCAGACGTGCTGCGAACTTGTCGAGAGTCGCTTTGTATTGAGCGTTCTCGTCAGTTGCAACCTGCTGGTAGACTTCTTTAGCTGCAGCGATTGCTTCTTCTGCGAGCTTGATTGTCTTGGCTTGCTTAGCAACGATTGCATCGTAAGTCTTCTTAACTGAAGCGAGTTCTTCGTTGGAGATAGACTGATTGAGGCCGTTGTTGTTGTTGGCGATTACGGAGAGGACTTCGCCGTATGAGCCAGCGGTAGCAGCTTCTTCAGTCAGTATGTTGGCGAGTTCAGTGTAAGCGACGAGCTGATCAAACTGGATTGCACCACGGTTTGATTTAGCTTTTGCGGTAGCTTTCTTGAGAGAAGCGATTGCATCGGTAGCACTTTGAGCGGCATCGTCTAGCTTCTTAGCGTAGTCGGTTTCGAAGGTTGTGAAGATGCTGCTGAATTCGCGATTGAATTCGCCGTAGAGAACATCGCGATCTTTCTTAGCTGCGGCCAGATTGAGCTTGCTTGCGCGAGCTTCTTCTTTTGCAGTTTCCTGACGTGTGTTGAGGTCAGTGACGACGGTTGATGCTGCAGTTGACTCAGTTTCGTTGAGAGTCAGTGCGACTTTGAGCAGTTCAGCGACTGCATCGAGCTTGTCAGCTTCAGCGGAAGCTTGGTCAGCTTTACGTACTTCAGCGGCTGCTTCAGCTTGAAGTTTGTAAGAGATGTCGCCAGAGACTTTGAAAGCTTTGTTCTTCAGTTCACGTGCGTTAGCAAAGTGAGATTGTGAAGTTTCGATAAAAGCCTGCTTACGCTTAAGGACAGAGTCGAGCTTTGTCTTCAGTTCAGCGGTAGAAAGATCGAGCTGGCTAATGCGCTGCTGTTGGATTTTAATTTCATCAGTAGCGGTGTTAACGATAGGTGTGATGTCGATTGAAGAATCGATATTTTCGACAGTGCTTTCAGCATCATCAACAGCGACAACGTAGCGGAGCATTGATGCGGCTTTGGGGCCTAGCTCGGCGTAGATGTTTTTGGCGTTGTTGAATTCGAAGCGAGCGTTTGAGAGATAGATGTCAGCTTTGAGCTGCGAAGCGGCGACGACCTGGTAGTCAGCTCCGGTTTTCTGCACCTCGCTGAGGTCCTCAATGGCTTTGATAAGCTTTGTATTGCGGAATTCATCGAAGGAGACGTCGCTTTTTGGATCGTAGCTGTTGTCAGCGGAGTCGATCTGAGCCATAGCGGCGTCCAGTTTTTCCTGGGCTTTAACTGTTTGTGCAGCCTGTTGGTCACAACCGATGAGAGTGAGACCGGACAGAGCTAACGAACTTAACATGATTAGTGTCTTACGCACGCGTCATTCCTCTTTGCAAGCCACGGATGGGCGAGATTGTAAACGTCCTAATAAGATAGCCGAAAATGACGGCTATTAAAACGATTACCCCCAATTAAAAGTTATAAACAGTAAAGCCATCGCGGCTTACTTGTTATTGCTGTTGGAATCTTGTGAAGATTCGAGTTTTTGTTTTGAGGTTTTGAGTCCTGGGGGGGTGTATTTGATGCCGTAACCGGTGTCTGGGATGCTCTGGAAGAGTCCTTCAGCCCACTTAGCGGCGTCTTTAAATCGTTTGTCATATGGACTTTTGAAGTATGGCTTCCAGTTCTCGACTTCGGGAGCTGGGTATTTAGCATCTTTGCGTGGGAGGCCCCATTGGAAGAGAAGAGATTCTTCAGGGACAGTGCGGTTGATGAATGGGTGGCCGTCGATTTCGAGGCGTGAGAGAACGAGGAAGTTTGTGTATGACTCGCGTTCAAGGTTTGGTCTTCTGTTGAAGAGTTTGAGGCCTGGGACGTGAGAGTCATTAAAGTGATTTTCGAAGTAATTGCTGATGTATGAGGGGTTGAGTGTTTTGCGCCAGTATGTCATGGCAGGAGGGTCATCGACGACGGTGATGCCACGGTAGAGATCGCGAGCACCGACTTTGAAGATGACATCAAGTTTTTTGTAGCCTGAGTATCCGAAGAGGCGAGCTTGAGAGACTTTGCCACGTGGGATCTCTTCGTTGTCACTGTAATTCTTGATGAGTAATTCGATCGTTTTACGTGGAACTTTTACGCGTGGTTTTGCGACGAGAATGTCGGCTGGGAGTTCCCAGAGTCGAATGAGCGAAAGGTCGGATTCAGAGATGAGATCTTTGAGTTCGATCTCCATCTTCGACAAACGCTTTGGCTTTTTCGCTTTATTTGCAGTGGGTTTGCTTGTGTGTTGCGGTTTTGAGGATGTTGCGTTTTCGGATTGCTTGTTTGCTTCACGGCCAAGCATTTCGAGTTGGGTGTTGGTGACTTTGAGGAGTCTTTTAGCGGGGCCGTGTTCTGGGTATTTGCTGAGAAGCTTGTTGAGTTCATTTTTGACGAGTGAGTATGCTTTGAGGTCATACATGTCGTAGAGTAAACCCATGCGGCTGCCGAGGTCATTGTCTTCGAGTTTTGCACTTTTTTCAGCGTAAATTTCGAGAGGTGACTGAGCAATTTCGATGGACTTGATGTTTTTAGCATTAAGCTTGACGTTTTGACCTGCGATGTTGATGACTAGGACTTTGCTTGATTGTCCCTTTTTTTCGCCGGTGTAGACTTTGCCATCGTTCATAGTGACGATGAGTTGTTGCGCAGCGAGATTAGACGTCAACAGCAAAGTTGTGACGAACAAGAGAAGAAATAGTGGGAGGATACTTCTCAAGTTATAACGCATGACGCTGCCTCCAGAAGGCTAAAATACGATGGTGTGTGTTTTGAAATCTTGCGATCGCAGGTAAGCGAAAGCAGATATATTGGTATTACGAACTCGGTTGTGGTTTTGCTGAGAGTAATACCTGCAGGGTTGGTGAAAGAGTATGCTGAGTTGATCCAAATCTTTGGTCAGCGAGATCTTACATCAACGCGTACAGTATAAATGATCGAGGCTTTGTCGAAAACCACTCATTGCTCCATTTTGACATTTCTATGATAAAAACGTTGTAAAAAGAGATATATTTGGTGTTTTAGAGGCGTAATAGTGGACAAAAATGACAAAAGCCCGGGAAGTGACCCGAGCTTTTGTGTGTTATTTGAGATTTCGCGTGCTGATTATTCAGCTTCTTCGGTGGTGATGTTCTCATCACGAGCTTCGAGGAGCTCTTGAGCGAGTGTGATCAGACGCTCTAAGCGGACAGGTTTGAGCATGTAACCATCGACGCCAAGTGCTTCGGCGTACTGCTGGTGACGTCGGCCTTCGTTTGCAGTGACCATGACAACGTATGGAGCATTTTCGAAACGCTTGATTTTTTCGAGAACGAGGAAGCCAGAACGTTTTGGAAGCATCATGTCGAGGATGACGATTTCAGGGGGGTCAACTTCGCAGATTCTGACAGCAGAGTTGCCATCGCCACAGGTTTGAGTGAGAGCGCCTTCGGCTTGAAGCGCATTATCGATGGCAGCGCGGACTTCATAATCGTCATCAACGATGAGTACCGTGCGTCCTTCGAGTCTTAGTTGTTCATCATCCATCATGGTGTCATATCCTTATCAATTGAGCGGAAGCGGCATTCAGGGCCTGCATCCGATATTGCTGATTGTTACGTCAAGTAAAAACGCGGTCAAGCTTGCGTTGTTACGGGAGGGTGTAATTTCAAATTTTCGACCACTGAAGTGCAGTTTATTTGGGGGTAAAGCCTGAGAGTCGAAGCGTGCTACTGAAGTCGAGATTGATCGTGCATTAGTATGCATCGTCTGACTGGGCAGTAAACGTGTAAATTCGCTCCACAGGGAGGTTTAAAACTGCTTAGGCGGGAGGCTGGCTGATTTGCTGCATTACGGAATCAGTCATCCAAGGCAGGGCTTCGAGGTTGCGAACGAGTGCTTTTGGAATGGGTTTGCCGAGTCGCTCATGTCTGGGACGCGATTTCCATCGTCGGTGCATCCAGAGGTATTGAGCAGGTCGCATTCGTACCATCATTTCGAGAGCACGTGAGTAACGTGCAGTGATGTAATATAACGGATCTGGGCGATTCGCCCAGTCTTCGGGGTAGATTATATCGTTGACGCCCATTTCAAAGGAGAAACCCGTGGAATCACGGTGTGCAAAACCGCAGATGATTGGGACGTTTTGATTCATGGCGAGGAGTCCGATGGACTTATAGGTGGATGCAAGTCGTCCAAAGAAGGGGACGAAGAGGCCTTTATCACCCGCATTTTGGTCGGCGATGAATCCGAGGACGCCGCCGTTGTTGAGGACTTCGAGCATGCGCTCGGTCGCATCGAATTTTGTGATGATGCGCATGCCTTTTGCTTCGCGTATCCCGAGGAGCCAATCGTTGATGAGAGGGTTGTCGATGGGTCTTGCAATCGCGTCAATGTCGTAGCCTAGCATGGCGAGGTAGTAACCGAGTACTTCCCAGTTCCCGATGTGGCCTGTGAGCATGATGGCAGGTTTGCGAGCGTTGAGTATGTCGAGGACCGGACCCATATTGCGAACAGTGATTCGGTCAGCCCAAGTGTCTTCCTGGACTTCGCGTGGTGTGTGGATGACTTCGAGTGCGAGTCTGACGAAGTGCTGAAATGATTCTTTTGTGACGTGTTCAACTTGTTCGGGAGCCCATTCGGGGAATGCGGTGGCGATGGAATTGCGAGCACGTTCACGATGTCTTTTGTCGAGTTGGTAGTACCACTTTCCGAATTCGGTGGCTGTGCGGATGTTTCGATCAGCGTCGAACATGGTAAGGCTCATAGCGGCCATACGTGCGGCTATGTATTGATACCAGTTTGTAAATTTGCTCTGGTTTCGGGCCATGTGGGGGTCTCGGAAGGATATACGTTTGAATATATATCGTATACGCAAGAGGCGATAAAGTACTATTTTTAGAGAGGTTGAGAGGGAATGTGGAAAGAAAAAAGGCAGGACGGTAAACCATCCTGCCTGTGAGTTTTTATATTGAGTTTGCGATTAACGCTCGTAGTAGCCGATCAACGCGAGGAAGCGGTTCTGGTTGAGAACAGGGATCTGCAATGCAAGAGCGTTGCCGACGAGCTCGTGATATTGCTCGTATTCCTTCTTAGCACGAACCATCTGTGCGATGAGTGCGGGGTCAGTGATGCTGTCGGTTACAGGTGCTGGGATTGGAGGCTCTTCGCCGAGAACGAGGAAGTCGATGTCAGCAGTGAGCTTGTCGGTGATTGTACCGCCCCAACGCTTAACCATGTTGGTGACTTGCTTGAAGTCTTCGCGGGTTGCAGCACCCTTGCCGGAGAGGTCGAAGTCGCCGTAGACGTAGAACTTCTGGCCTGCATATGGGTTGTAGACTGCATTGACAATCTGGTCGCCAGTGGTGACAGCTTTGCCGATACGGTGACGCTTAACGATGCGACCTGTCGCACTGTTTTCGTCAACTTTGATAATTTCGATGGTAGCCTTGCCGCGGAGTTCATCGTACTCGTTGAGTTTGATGAGTTCACCAGCAGGGAAGATTTCGAAGGTCATGCCGAGGAGAACGCGGTCGTTCCTGCCACGGTTGATGTAGACGAGGTCAGTGTCTTGTTGAGCGATGCTGACAATTTCACCGTCTGCGGTGGTGATGTCAGGTGTTGCGTCACCAAGCTTCTTGCCTGCGTTGAGCTCTTCCTGAAGGCGAATCACTTCGCCGTTGAGGGACTCGTTCTTGCGATTGAGTTCAGCGATTTGAAGCTGAAGTTCTGAACGAGTTTGAGCCATTTGGCCTTTGAGGTTTTGGCCCATCTGGTCAATTTTTTTGTTGTAAGCAGCGGCATCAGCGGCATTAGCGTCAACGATCTGGTTCAGAGACTGCTCAGCATTGTTGTATGCGAGTTTAGTCTGCTTGAGATCTTGAGCAGCCTGTTGAGCCATTGAGGCAGACTGCTGAGCTGCGTTGTCAGCGTCAGATTTGCCTTTTTCGGCTGCTTTAAAAGCTGAATTAAGCTGGCTGATTTTGCTGTTAGATTGGATGAGCTTTGTATTAAGCGCATCTTTTTCAGCGAGAAGCTGACCGACGACGGAACCACTACTAGCCATGTAGGCTTTGATTTCGTCACGGCTCTTTTCACCGCTAGTAACAAATTTTGCCAGATCCTTCTTTGCGTTGTTCATTTCCTCGGTGACATTGCCCTTTTGGACATAAAGCCAGAGAGAAGTGAATGCGAAGACAATAGTGACGACTACTGAGCAGACTAAAGCTACTACAATGCCTCCACCGCCGCTACGTGCACGTGCCATATGCAAACTCCAGGTTATGCTGAATGTCAAAGACCGTTCAGGTGTGTGGGAACGGCCCTACTCCAGTCCTGATTAACGAGACCTAAGTCTCCACAAGTGTCTTAGAGAATCGGACTTTCGTCAAGTACTAAGAGCGTTAAGTCCTCTAAAATTCTCACCAAATCTCTCTCTTTCCTGATGCTGTGGACCTCGGATGTGTCATTCTGTGCTATGTAGTCAGACGCCGAGGGGTAAATGAGAGGCAAAAGTGCCTAAGTTGAGTGTGCAGATTGGCAAAAAACTGTGATTTGGGGACAGAATTTTGAAAAACCTGCAGATTGTGTGAAAACGGCTCCTACGAGAGGAGCCGAAATATTTTTATTTAATTTCCACGGTAAATTCGATTTCGACGGCGGCATCGAGCGGGAGCGCTGAGACACCGACGGCTGAACGAGCGTGGATTCCTTTGTCGCCGAGTACTTTTCCGAGTAATTCGGAAGCGCCGTTGGCGACGAGATGTTGTTCTGAAAAGTTGGCATCGGAACTGACAAAAACGCCAAGTTTGACGATTTTGACAAGCTTATCCCAGTCGTTGTCGATTGCACCAGCAATTGCTGCGAGGCCGTTGACTGCACATTGGGCTGCGGCAGCTTTGGCATCTTCCAGTGAACAACGAGAAGGGATTTGTCCGGTAGCGAGTAGTTGGCCATCTTTCATAGGAATTTGGCCGCTGAGGAAGAGTGTGTTGCCTGAAATCTGAGTTGGAACGTATGCAGCCACAGCTTTAGGTGGAGCGGGTAGTTCGTATCCGAGTTCAGCTAGTTTTGCTTTAACATCCATTTGTTTTTTCTCACATGGTTAATTTCAGAGTTCGATTCACACCACCCCTGCCCTGAACGATCATATTTCTGAATCGGTTGTGAAATCCATGAAAATTGTGGTAAGTATGCTTGAAGTCAGGAATTTGGCTGAATATTTGAAACAATCTGAATTGGGATTGATGTTTCAGCGACAGCGTCGTTGTTATCGTCGCTGATTCTGACTTTGAGACGATACTCGCCGAGGTTAAGTCTGGCTGGTAGTGTCATGCGCATGGCGGTGAAGAAGTCTCTACGCCGCTTTCTACAGACATCTTTGATTTTCTTAGGATCGAGTCTCCAGACTTGTGTGCCAGTGGAATCGTAGAGAGCCACTTCCTGCGTGAGGTTGGTGACAAACTGGCTGTCTGGTGTCTCGTTGATTTTGTAGTTTTGCAGTTCGCAGTAGAGGCCGATGAGGTTGTCCTGGCCTGCGAGGAAACGATTGCTTTCCATTGGCGTGTAGTCGCCGAAGCTGCGTACAGAGTAAACGAACTCTGTGATAACGATAGTGAGTGGTTGAGTTTCAAAAAGCTCATTGAGTTGAGCTTCGATCTCGGTGCGATCGAATTTATATTTTTTTTCTGAAGCTTGTGAGTAAAGAGACAAAAGCATTGCATGGTAACGTTCAACGTTTTGCTTTTGGTTAGGGCTGAGTTTGTTTGTTGCAGACCAGTCCATTTCCTGATTCTGGTCGAGAAGTGAAAGTGAGGCGGCAACCATTGCTTTTTGCATGGCAGGGTTGCTTTGCTCGCGGTTCCTACGAATCAATTCTTCGAGGATTTCCTGTCTTGTAACACCAGCCAAGCGATTTTTTAGATCAACTGAAATTGCAACAGTTGGCTCTTCTTCCAATTGTTGTGGGTTATTGGTGAGTGGCTTGTTGGCCTGCGTGGTTTGTTGCTTTTGTTTGTAGTGATTTTGTAGCGCTTGCTGATATTGCTGCGGAGTGAGTTGTGGTGTGGTTGGTTGTGTTGTTTGTGGTTGAAAGTTTTGAGGAGGAGGTGTGTGTGCTTGAGCTTGATTTCTAGTTTCAGCTTGTGCTTCTAAGTTCTTTACTTGCTGCGAGAGATTTTTGATTTGTTGACTGAGTTGGTTGCTGTTTTGCTTAGGTAAATTACAAGCGGTCATTGTTGTAATAAACACAATGATCAGTGCGAACTGACAGTATGTATTTTGGAATGACAGCCGAAACATGATGCCTCCTGCATTGTCACTGAGGTTAAATCAGTGTTGCTCGTCCTTGAGCTTGGCAATGAAGAAATAGAACTTAGATGTTGCTGCGTAGATCTGAATGAAGAAAGAGATCTTTGCAACGAATCACTTTAAGCGATTGGAGACATAATAACTTATGTCACCCCATTACGTCTATATTTTGAAGAAGTCCACAATAAAAAAATGGATAAAATTAGAGAGAAGAGAGTTGGAAGGTGAAGCATTCGAGGTTTCTCATGGCATTTCCGAGGCCTGTTTTTGAGCGTTTGTCCATTGTGACGGCGTTGTCGAGGACTTTGGCGATTGCTCCGGGCTTGGAGCCAAGGATGGTAAGGGCGCGAAAGAATTTTTGTTGGCGTGGGCCCCAGAGCTTGAGTTGCTTGGCGATTGTAGCGTCGGGGATTTTAGAGAGTTTCATGGAACGGGCGTTGGCGAACTTGCGTGCGAGGTCGGCTACGAAGTACATGACCAGTACATCAGGTTGGCCTGAGAGGTCGATGAGTTCGTGGATCATTTCGATGGATTGGCCGGGACGATTGCTGATGATGCCATCAAGTATCGCTTCTTGGATAGCCCATGCATCTTCATCTGAGCCTTTTTGCGTGGTTTGCTCGACGAGGCTTGTCGTGATGGGAGATTCGGGTGATTCGACCATGAGTGAGAGCTTGCCAAGTTCGGTATCGAGCATCATTAGATCGGGGCCGAGTCGATCAACGAGCATTTGTGCTGCAGATTTATCGATATCAACCTGGTATTGCTTTTTAGCTTGTTTAGTGACCCATGTGATGGCTTGCGCATCAGTTGCTGGTTCGCACTTGATGATGGCCCCAATGGGAGCGATTTTTTTGTCGAGATTACCACGATGCCACGTACCTGCCCGGAGGATTAGAGTGGCGTGATCGACAGGTGCATCCGCATAACGTTCAAGAGCGTCACGGTGAGATTTCACAAATTGGTCAGCATCGTCAACGATGACCAGTTTGTATGTCATCATGAGGGAATAAGCGCGAAGTTCATCGAAGACGTCGGCGAGTGTTGCGTTGCGTCCATCGAATGAGAATGTTTCGACTTCGCCATGCTCTTTAGTGAGGGCCTTGCGGAGTTTGTCGAGTTGTTGGCGGCGTTGCATCTCGTCGGGGCCATGTAGAACGAGTATGCGCGTTGATGCGTCAACGTTAGCGGGAGGTTTTGATGTTGATTTTTTCTTACCCATATTTGAGGTCATGTTTTGAAGTTAAGTGAGAAGGGGGAGGATGAGTTTCGTTGCGAGGCCAAAGATGAGGAAGAAACCGCAGACGTCGGTGATGGTCGTGAGGATTGGGCCGGAAGCCATGGCAGGGTCCATTCTGAGTCCTTTGAGGATGAGGGGTACCGAGCCACCGATGATGACGGCGATGATGCAATTGATGAGGAAAGCGAGTGCGATGACAACGCCAATCATGAGTGCGATTTTGGGTTGTCCTTCGAGTTCACCGATGCCGTAGGTTCCAACGCCCCATGCGATGCAACCGATGAGAAGGCCGAGGAAAATACCGTTGATGATGCCAACGGACGCTTCTTTGACGATGGTACGCCAAATGTCGGTCGGGCGAACAAGACCGAGGGCTAACTCGCGCATAGACACGGCTACGGCTTGATTGCCGGAGCAACCACACATGTCTGATATCACGGGCATGAAAATGACTAATGCAAAAATATCTTTGATTGTATTTTGATAATACAAAAGAACAGAGGCCGCGATCAGGTTTAGCAGAATATTTGGGCCGAGGAATGCGAGGCGACGTGCAGCACGAGGGAACGTGGGCATGGTACGCATTTCGTCACCAGCGATGATACCACCGAGACGCATGAGTTGACGTTCGGATCGGTCGCCGAGCGCTTCTTCAACGTCAGCACGTTTTACAACGCCAACGAGCTGGTTGTGCTCATCGATAACGGGAACTGCATTGAAAAAGACTGCATCGAAAAAGTCTTCAAGTTCATCAATGTCATCATGTACTGAAACGAATTTAGGCGTTTTCATCATGATGTCTTTAACTTTGACATCAGATCGACAAAAGATGATATCACGCATACGGACAACACCATCGAGCGTTTTGTTTTGGTCGACGATGTAAACATATTGCACATCGTATTCGTGATATTCTTCGACGTTGGCGCGGAGGTCGTTGATGATGTCGCCGACGTTCATGTCGTCATAGAAGGATAAATACTCGGTGATCATAACACCGCCGGCAGTTTCCGGTTCGTACTTGGAGAGAAGGCGAACGTCTTCAGCTTCCTCCGGTTCCATTTTTTCAAGAATGGCTTCAGCGTCATCATCATCGAATTCGCCAAAAATGTCGGCCTGTTCGTCGGAAGGAAGTTCGTCGATGATGTCCGCAGCATCATCGGGGGTGAGTTCTTCGAGGATGTCGGCAGCTTGGCCGTGTGAAAGTTCTTCAACGATCCACGCAGCGGCGTCAGCGGGGAGTTTGGTGAGGAGTTTTTTCTGATCTTCTTCATCCATCAAGGAGATCGCGCGAGCCATTTCGCCTGAAGGAATCTCGTAGACCAGTGATTCAAGTTTATCGGTGTCGCTTGTTGCGAGTATTGCTTCGAGCTGTTCGATTGGCTCGAGGTTCGGATCGCTGACGACTGGTTTTTGCTGCTCTGACATTACTGACGCTCCCGAACAATGCTGATCCATGCGGCAAGGCTGAAGACAAATAGAAGCGGGTTATTGAAGTAGACCCCTACCCTGATTTACTTCGTGACGTGTTTGAGGACGCTGAGTCTATCCGACGCCGGACGAGGGCGGTTTTGATGCAACTTGAATGTGCTTTTGCCATTCTTTGAGTTGACCTTCGTGCGTGAGATCGTAGTGCAATGGAGTCAATGTAATATACTGATTAAACAGAGCTTCGACATCTGTATTCGCTTCGATCTGTGCGAAATCCATGCCGGTTGAAATCTTGTAGGTGGTGTGGCCTTCCTCGGTTACCTGAACGTCATAACTGTTCACCATATGTGTGCGAGAAATGGGAACGACTTTCATGCCTTGAGGTTCTTCGTCATCAGCGAGTCGAGGTACGTTGAGGTTTACGACTGTATGCGGGTTGATGGGACCAGCCATAACGGCATCTATGGCGGTGCGTGCGTGGTTGGTTGCTTTGGTCCAGTTCAGGTCGTTGATGTCGATATCAAAATCAGTGCCAACGTGAAGAGATGCTGCGATAGCAGGGATGCCGAGGAAGGCAGCTTCCCGTGCTGCGGCGACTGTGCCTGAGTAAATAACATTGATGCCGATGTTTGCACCATAGTTCATTCCGCTGATGACGAGATCGATCGGATCTTTGACTAGTTCCTCGATTGCAAGTTTCACACAATCGGCGGGGCGGCCATGAACGGCGTAGCCAGTAAAATCTGGATATTCACGCTTGTCCACTCGGAGAGGTTTATGGAATGTAACAGCGTGGCTAGAGGCGGACTGGACGGTTGCTGGTGCGACAACAATGATATCGCCCATGTCTTGAACCGCTTTGTAAAGCGAGATCAGGCCTGGGGCATCAATACCATCATCGTTGGTGAGCAATATCCGCATGACGTGATTGTATCACTCCTCTGTGTAACACGCTTTAGGGGTGGAATTTTTCACAAAACGGGGTTGCCATGCGATATTATGTTAGAAATCTTGCGATTAGAGTTTAACGAGGGGCTGAAGTGGATTGACGAATGACCAGATCAGAGCGAAGCGTTTGGTTCTGAAGTTGCAGTGTTTCACCTCGGAGGTGTTCAACGAGGAGTGAAAGAGCTGCGTGGCCGGTTTCGATGAGCGGCTGCTTCATGGTGGTGAGTGGTGGGAGCAGGTACATGGCACTACGTGGGTCATCGACGCCGATTACAGAAATGTGTTCTGGAATATTGAGGTGGAGTTTATTTGCGACTTCGTATGCATTGAGTGCGAAATAGAAGCCGGAGGCGAAGATTGCAGTTGGGCGATTGCTTGAGGCAAACATGGTGCTGAGTTGGGTTTTTTCGCTTTGGTTGAGAATGTTTGTCTGAGAAATTAAGACATGCTCATCAGCAACTTCAAGATTCATCTTTTTGCAGGTTTCATGGAAACCAGCGTGGCGGTCGTAGTTATCTGAGAGAATGAGTGGGCCGCCAACGTAGGCGATTTTACGATGACCAAGTTGGAAAAGATGTTCAACTGCTTGCCTTGCAAGATCGACGTTGTCGACGCCAACGGAGGCAGTGTTTTTCATGTCAGAATTGGCAGCAAGGACGATTCCGGGAGCATCCTTTTTTAGCCTAGAATTGAAGTATGACACTTCATTTTGCATCGGGTTGATGTGGATATATGCATGACATGGATTGGACATGTCGGATTCATAGTGAAGTAATGCTAATTCAACTCGATGATTGTTCGCAGCTTGACGCATACCTTCGAGCAATTGGCCGTGGTAGTAGTCGCCAATCATGGCTTGAGAGCGAATGACGACGCCGATACGGAGTAATTGCTTGAGTTGACGTTCACGTTCGTTTTGATCAACAACAAATGTGCCAAGACCCTGGCGGCGATCGAGGATGCCGACACTGACTAGTTCTTGAAGCGCACGGTGTACGGTGACGACAGATACTTCGAGCAGTCGTGAAAGTTCTTGCGTGCTGTTGATGCGCTCACCAGGTTTGAAGTGGCCCGATTCAATAGCGGCGACAACTGTATCTTTAACGTATTGATGAAGTGGCTGATCCCGCCGCGGCACCATATCTTTGAGTGACTGTCCGTTCATGCGTGAAGAATTCCAAGCTTAGATAATGCATAACCCACTGAAAAGCCTGTTATTGTTTCATGAATAACAGGTACTGGACCCGCTCAATTGTGAAATTGTTATGAGTAAAATCGCACAATTAACACCATTTTATACCTTGTGTTACATGATTTTGCGAACGAAACAGTTGAAAGTTTGGTAGTTTCGTGATCTTGACCCTGAAAAATCATAATTTCGTGAAAAAGACTTTCAATTCACTGTGATGAAACAAAAACAGCTCATCAAAAGATGAGCTGCTCGCAATATTGATTTGGAATGATATTTAGAGTGAGCCTTTGGTGCTTGGGATTTGGTCACCTGTGACCTCGATCGCTTGACGCAGAGCTCGGCCGAAGGCTTTGAAGACGGCTTCGGAGATGTGGTGATTGTTTTCACCCCAAGGTACTTCGATGTGCAGGTTCATTTTCGCGTTATTGACAACAGCGTTGAAGAATTCTTGAACGAGCTGTACATCGAAATTGCCTATTTTGCCGAAACCTTTGAATTCAACTTTGTATACGAATGCAGGGCGGCCTGAGAGGTCGAGTGCAACTCGAGCGAGTGATTCGTCCATGCAGACATCTGATGAACCGTATCTTTCGATACCTCGCTTGTCGCCGAGCGCTTTGTCAATCGCTTGGCCGAGTACAATGCCTACGTCTTCAACTGTATG
Source organism: Planctomycetota bacterium (assembly GCA_016350165.1). Classification (GTDB taxonomy): domain Bacteria; phylum Planctomycetota; class Phycisphaerae; order Phycisphaerales; family Phycisphaeraceae; genus Poriferisphaera. The sequence goes on from CP066225.1 coordinate 5,029,589, forward strand.
GTGGTCGTCGACTTCGAGATCGCCTTTGGCTTGGATATTGAGAGCGATTTGGCCGTGTCGGGCGATGTGATCGAGCATGTGGTCGAAGAAGCCGACACCTGTGGACATTTCATATCCGCTGCCATCAAGGTCCAATTCCAGTTTGATGTCGGTTTCGTTAGTTTTTCGTTCTATTTTTGCGGTACGGTTGCTCATTTGAGTTCTTCCAATGCTTTTAGCAGTGCATCGTTCTGGGCAGGTGTTCCCATGGAAATACGGATCTTGTCACACATATTGGGGTGATCGAAGTGACGAATGAAGATGTACTTTTCAGCCAACTTCTGATAAATCGTCTCAGCGTCAGGTGCGTCAACAGGTGGCATGGCCAAGAGAAAATTCGTTTGGCTTGGGTATACCTTATAACCCATTGCTACTAAAGCTTTTTCGACACGTGAACGCTCTGATTTTACCTTATCCCACGATTTCGCAACATCTTCTCTTGCGTTTATTGCTGCGGTTGCAAGTTTTTGGGAAATATAGTCGGTGTTGTAGCTGTCACGAGCTTTATCAAGCGTGTCAATGATAGGAGCTGGCGCGATTCCATATCCGAAACGCAGGCCTGCAAGTGAATAACCTTTGCTCAGCGTTCGACTTATAAGGACATTATCGAAGCCGGAATTTTCTTTTACGAGTTCTACAGCATCTTCTTCAGCAAAGTCGGCATAGGCTTCATCGACGATGATGATGCCATTGAAATCAGATGCGATTTGCTTGATTTGGTCGAGTGAATAAGCACGGCCGGATGGGGCGTGTGGGTTGACGATCATGGCTAATTTACAGCCGGCGTCATTCCATTGTTTCGCCAAATCAGCTGGCATGGCATATTCATCTTCTAGTGGTACAACGAACATTGGCGTGTCATGGATGTTGGCTAGAACGTTATAAAGTGAGTATGTCGGGTCAGTTAAGCCGAGTCCGCCTTGAGTGCCCTCTGTGTCACCGCTTGGCTCGCAATAGCAAGTGATTGCAAGACGTAGCAGTTCATCGCTGCCGTTGGTAGCAATGATTTGTGATGATTGGACGTCATGAGCTTTTGCAGCAGAATCACGAAATTCCTGAGCGGTTGCTGGCGGATATTTACGTAATTGTTCGCCTTGCACCTCTGTAAGCGAATGCATGATCGCTTCAACTGGAGGATAAGGGTTTTCATTGGTATTCAGCTTGATGATCTCAGCGGCTCGAGGTTGTTCCCCGGGCGTGTAAGCCTTCAAACGTTTGATATTCTCTCTTTCGTAACTCATGATCTACCAGTTTCGCACCCTTGCCCTATCGGGTCAATTATGAGACATTCAAGTGAACACTTTACCCACACCGAACATAACTTAAACTGTCAACAATGATACATCACAGAACATTTCAATCGCACATGGGCAATGCCATATTCGGGGCCCGTTTTTACTCGGCTCTTGCGTTTACTCTTTGTATTTTAACGCTGGTCGCACCCGTACGTGCTCAATCCGATCAGGCATTCGATTCCGCAGTGACATTAATGAAAAAAGCCACGACAGTCTCACCTGGCGGGCAATATCATTTACTGCTGCAATCCTTGAGACATATCAAAGATCCAGAATTGAGATCTTTGTATGAACACCTGACCGCTGAACCTAATCCAGCTTTTAATATTCATGGCGTATTGGCGCTTGCTGAGATTAGTGCAGAGAAAAAAATCGATAGCAATATGCTTGCAGAGATGTCTAATGTCTCCGCACAAGGCCAAATCATTGCAAGTGCTTTAGATTCTGATCTCGTATCAGATGAGCAACTCGCACAGCTATTGGATTGGCAAGGTTTGGATATCGGCGTGAAGATGTTGATCATGACGAGAAAGCCAAGTCTTATTACAGACAGTACAAAGCCGATTCTGATGGAAGCGTTGAAATCTGACAAAATTGGTCGGCGATCACTAGCAGCATATCTTTTAAATGAAGTTGGTGACTCAAGAGGTCGTCAGCATTTGGATGCGCTCGATGCGAGTGATGAACGTGATCGTGATCCAACGCGGTCTGAATTGCTTGGCATTATGTTACGCAATCAATATCCGGGTTATGGCGAATGGGCAAATAAGATTGCAAAGGATTCTTCAGTACCTTTGGTTTTACGTACATCTGCATTAATTGCAGCCTTACGTTTCAATTTGCCAGGAGCGGAGGATGCTTGGATTGAAACTTATGAAACGACTGAGAATTTTGCATTGAAGTTGCGTGTTGCATACAGCGGTTTGAGTGTGGCACCATTCATTGGACCACGCATCTACGAGCATATGGCAACGTCTGATAGTGAATTGATCAAACAAATTGCTCGAACAGGTTTTGCGATTTCTACAAAATCTGAAGATTTGGCGATGGAAGTAAATAATCTTATTGGCACACAACACGCGATGGCTGTTTCATGGGCAATCAAGTATGCACGTGATTATGCTTCAGAAACCGATCAAAAAGAAATCTTGATCGGTGTTGTTTATTCTTATGGTGATGCTAAAGCTCGTGCACGTAATCAGCGTTTGAATGACATTGGTATCGCATCACAACAGATGTATGAACTTGACGCAGAGTTGGCGATAAACTTTTTAAATAGCATTTTGTCTGATGCAAAAAGTGATCCAAAATTAACACAGGCAATCCTGCTTGGTTTAGTGCGTACTCATGATGGCGGTGTATCAAGACTGATCAATAGTGTTAAAGAATTTTCTTCTCCTGAAGCAGGAGCTTTGGCTTTGCTCATATTAGCTCGTGAAAATCAGAATTTATCAAGAAAACAAATTGGCGATTTAGCATTGATCGTACGTGGCGGTACAAGATTGGAAGAATCTTTACGAATACAAGCTGCGTGGATGTATTTGAAGTATACAAACCAAACTCAAGAAGCACTTCAAGCTGTTCTTAGACGTTAATCGGTATACGATAACGAATCACAAGCACATGCCTGCGTTGTACTATTCGTATTGGAAGCACAAAATGAGCGAAATCCCACTAAGTCAGCCTGATATTACTGATAAAGAGATCAGTGCGGTTGTAGAAATTTTAAAATCAGGTCGATTGAGTATTGGTCCACGTCGTGACTTGTTTGAACAGATGGTTGCAGAAAGATGTAAGCGGCATGAAGGTATTGCTGTATCTTCGGGAACAGCTGCTTTGCATATGTTGATGGTAGGCCTTGGAATTGGACCCGGAGATGAGGTGATTACAACGCCATTTTCATTCATTGCTTCCGCAAACTGCATTTTGATGGTTGGTGCAAAGCCAGTTTTTGTCGATATTGATCCATCATCATTAAACATTGATCCAGACAAACTTGAAAAGGCAATTACACCAAAGACAAAAGCAATCGTTGCAGTGCCTGTCTTCGGTAATACGCGACATATGGATCGTATTGAACAGATCGCACAAAATCATGAGATAGTTTTGATTGAAGATTCATGTGAAGCTCTGGGTGGTATGTGTGGCAATCGTCCAGCAGGTTCATTTGGCCGCGCGTCTGTTTTTGGCTTTTATCCGAATAAACAGATTACGACTGGTGAAGGTGGGATGATTGTAACGAGCGATTCACATTTAGCAGATATTTGCCGTTCATTACGCAATCAAGGACGAAGTGAGGGAAGTACAACACCACCTGCAATGTCCGCTATTCCCGGTGATAATTGCGGTTCATGGTTAGCTCATGAAAGACTCGGTTATAACTATCGCTTATCAGAGATAGCGAGCGCACTTGGTGTCGCTCAAATGGAGCGATTAGATGAAATACTCGAAAAACGTAGGCTCGTAGCGTCTCGTTACATGCAGCGTCTCATGGACTGGGATGATCTGATTTTACCAAATGTGAGGCCTGGCACTGAAGAAACGACTTCATGGTTTGTATTTGTAATACGGTTGTCAAGCCAGTACAACGTGACTGAGCGAGATCGAATAATTTCAGGTATGCGTCGTCATGAAGTTGGAGTTTCAAACTACTTCCCATGCATTCATCTTCAGCCTTTCTATAGGCAAAACTTTGGCTACAAACTTGGAGATTTCCCAATCGCTGAATCCATCAGCCAAAGAACAATAGCGTTGCCGTTTTATAGTAATTTAGATGAAACACAAATCGAGTTAGTCTGTCACACTCTGAAAGTGATGTTGCAACGTGAACAGCTACTAAAACGATAGATTTTATAATGTGATTTTCGGGGTCATTATGAGTGAGGATACGCAGGACCAATCGAATACCAATATTTCTGTTGGTTACGATCTTGCTGGTGATACAAGTCACCTTTTTCAATCAAAATCGATTGATTCTCCATCAAATTTAGTTGGTAAAGTTGTTAATTCGACCAAGCGGGCAAAGTTTTGTTTGGATTGTGGGTACGATTTACGCGGTATACTAACGCGAAGATGTCCAGAATGTGGGAAATACTTCAATCCAAACGATTTTAATACATATGCTGTAACACCACGTGATGCAAAAGAAACTAAGTGGGTATTGCAGCGCCCCTGGTTTTTGCCTTTGCTTGTTATTGGTGTGCCAACATTATTGTACTTCATGCTATTAAGTGCAATTTTGTCTATAGATCCCAATAAGAATGCATTTTATCCAACATTAGAAGTTATTTTTTATATCGCTATGATAATTAGTCCCCTGTGGCATATTGCAGTTTTTATTGTTGTCATGAGATGTATTGCAATACGCTACAATTTTCAAACACGTTTTCTAATTATGATAGCGACAGGCAGTTTACTTTCGTCAGTAATTTATGTTACATCTGGTTTCTCTGGATATAGTGCGATATTAGCGTTAATAACTATAGTTGCTTATGCAGTGGCAACAATTATAGCCGAGGGATATTCTTCGCTTTGGGAATGAGCAATTAATATTCATTCTTGAGAAGATTTAGTTTTGTCATATAGCGTTCAACTAACTGTTCTTTAGATTCTCTTTTAACTGCTTTCCCTTTTTTCATATCTTGTTGCGCTTGGATTAATCGTCGCATAATGTGATTTTTCAATGTTGTAGCAAAACTGGTTGATCGGCTAGGGTTGTACTCTCTAATTACATCACTTAAACAAGCTGCTGCCACTTCAAGCAAATTAAATATTGACCATAATGGTACATTATCTTGATCAAGAAAATGTAAACGCACATTAGAAACAAAGTGAGATGTGTGGTAATCGATCAGTAAGCCATGAATGACCTTGACCTGATCTAAAATAAAATACACATCTTCTATGAGCTTCGCTGAAGGTTGATCTTGCGAGATCGTTTCTCTGAGTTGGTTTGCTTTGTATTTTAGATAGTTATAACGTACGAAAAGTGAACGTGCGGTTTTATCACGTATACGTGGTTTCTCAAAAAGGTACCAAATTGACAATGGAATTTGCTCCCAATTGAGAGGGACAAGCTTTCCGCCTGCTAAATGACTATGAATTTCAGTTAATTGTTGCCTAAGAATAACTTCATCAGCATCTTCGCGATTGAACACTTGCAACTCAATATATGGTAAATCAATACATTTAAGTTCTTCATATTCATGTTGATGAATTGCACGATATATAGTACTTCGTGTACGGCCAAAATGATTTGCTATGCGGCTGACAGCAATTCCCCAGCTATGCATACGAACAATGATCTTCTTCTCTCGTTCATTAATCGTGTGTGCATGATTCTCAAAAATAGCTTTATCTTGATTAGCCGTATCATATTTCGTAATAATTTGCCGAACTGTTTCAACCGCAATGTTTTGCTTTTTGGCAATTCGTGTGGCAGTGCGATTAAATGAAGTCGACGAATGTTGAGTTACAATTTGTCTTGCATCGCTGATGATATTATTTTTACGTCTATCATCTAAGCGTCGAAAACTAGAAGCTTTAGTTACGCGATCCTGATAGCTTTTAGTGAAAGTTCTAATCGCATCTTCCGTAAATATTATTCGCTTTTTTTTGCCTGATTCCAAGCGAGCTTGACGCCAGCGTAGACCTTCTTTACGCCAGCGACTAATTGTTTTGGTACTAACATTTAAACGCGTAGCTAGAGTGTTGACAGTTTCATAACTCGATTCGTCCACAGATAATTCTAATGAATTAGTCATTGCATCAATTATCAAACGCATGTCAGGTCGAATGGCTTCGCCGACAAGCAAAGTTTCGTTCTGTTGCGATAAGCGTTTGCCAGTGATTCTGTAAACCAAAAAATCAAGAGGATATTGTTGTTGATCAACAATTTGATCATGGAGTTTTTCAGCTCTTAAATATTGCTTTTCACGCTGTTCAATAGGTGAATACAAAAGTTGAAGATTTAGTTCCTCGAGTTCATGGCATAAAAAACCACTTTTGCGAGGGATTCGCAAGAATTTTGTTGTACGCTTACTTCGCGTTCTCTTCCCATCACCAGACTTCGCCATGACCATTCCCGAAAGCTAACTCTTGAATTGTTCCCCAGCATATATTGTAAGTGATTTTAATTCGTCAATTAAATTCAGTTCTTTAGCATATGCTGCAAATTGCTTGATACCCATCAATTCATTATGCCCGATTTGATAGCAAAGTATTTCGCCCATATACCGCATTGCCCAATCATGTGGCCATCCATGTTTCTCAGCGTATTTGTCTGCTAAAGCTTCAATCTGCTCACTGTTCTGTATACGAAGTTCAGACAAAATGGCTGGAAGTTGTCCCAGAGCTTTACCTTTTTTTGTCATCCAAACAGCAAACACAAAAGGCAAGCCCGTCATCTCCCACCATGCTTGTCCCAAATCCAGTTGATGCTTGTAAGCGCAGCCACATGGAGCATCGTTCACAACTTTATCACCAATTAGTAGCATAGCCTCTGGTTGCTCAACTGGTTTTCCATCAGCCTCACGATCCTTCGCAACATAGCTCACCAGCTTTGGCTCGATGTGGAATGTTCTACTTAAGATCACACGCATTAGAGCAACGCTCGTGTGACTTTCTGTATCTGCATAAACCTCTGTAATATCAGGAATCGGAACCTGGCTGAATAATCTTACCGTAAGTGTTTGGCCTGCACAGCCAATCCCACCGCTGGGCACAATCACCAAATCTTCTGGGCTGCGGAAGTAATCAATCACCGGGCAGAGTGCAATATCGACTTCATCATTCTCTAGTTGAGCACGGAGGTCGGCTGGAACACGATAATCCACATTCACACCCTCAACTTCGTCTAAACCATCGATCAGAGGCTTGGAATTTAGGTAGCTCACGCATCCTACTCGGCAAATCTTGGCTGATTCCAGCGTTTCCCCAGCCTTTATTGTCTGCAAATTGGGCTCAGTCATGTCTTTCTCGGTATACTTTCAATAAAATCCGGTTGCTGGTCAGCATCCCGCTGACATCTCCAGCATAACACGAACAACATCGCCACGTAAGGCGCACCACGAATCATAACACCATGAATACAAAAGCAGACAATCCAACCGCACAAATTCTTGTTGTTGACGACGAAGTCGGACACGCTGAGGTCATGGCTGAGGGACTTAGACGCCTTGGTCACGTCTGTACAATTGTCCATGATCTCACAAGCGCCAAAGATGAACTAAGCCATGGACAGTTTGATTTAGTGGTCACTGACCTCTCAATGGAAGGTGAAAGAGACGGACTCGAAGTTCTGGCTGAAGCGAGAAAATCTCAGAACAATGCTGAAACCATCATGGTCACCGCTCATGGCGATGTTCCGACAGCCAAAGCTGCGATAAAGGGAGGTGCATTCGACTTCATCGAAAAGCCCATAGATCTTGATGTGCTTCGTACTCTCTGTTCAAACGCAATTAACACCGTCTTCTTGCGGGAAGAAAATTCATCACTACGCCAACGCATCAATGAGCAATACGGTTTTGAAGGAATCATAGGCCAATCACCAGCCATTCGAAACCTCATCCAAACCATGAGGCAGATTGCTCCATCAAATATCCCTGTTCTCATAACAGGCGAATCAGGAACAGGTAAAGAACTCGTAGCTCAAGCCATCCACAATAATTCTAAGCGCAACAAGAAGCAGTTTGTGCCACTCAATTGCGCTGGACTCTCTGAATCAATTCTCGAAGACGAACTCTTCGGCCACGTACGCGGAGCATTTACTGGTGCTGATCGTGAGCGTGAAGGACGTTTTGAATACGCAAATAACGGCACACTCTTTCTTGACGAAGTCGGTGACATGCCACTCAATATGCAAGCCAAGCTTCTCCGTGTGTTAGAGTCTGGTGAAGTTGTACGTCTTGGTTCTAATAAAGTTTCTCATGTTGATGTGCGATTTATTTCAGCAACCAATCGCGATCTCCAAGCCAAAGTTAAAGACGGCGATTTCCGTGAAGATTTATATTTCCGAATCAAAGGTGTAGAGCTTCATTTGCCATCTCTTAGAGAGCGTCGCGAGGATATCCCATTACTCGTCAATCATTATGCACAGCAATATGCACAACAACTTGAAAAACCTGTGCCAAGTATCTCCGAAGATTTGAATATGATGCTTATGCAATACGATTGGCCTGGCAACGTGCGCCAACTTATTAATGTCGTTCAGAACATGGTCATTATTTCTATTGAGCCTCAACTTGATCCGCAACATCTCCCTACTGAAATTAAACAAGCTTTAGGGGATGGAGCTGCGACAGGAGATGCTTCTGCAATTATTAATGATGCAACGGGTCTTCGCCTTGATCAGATCGAAAAACAAGCCATACGAAATGCACTTCGTATCAACTCTGGTAACCGCGAACAGGCAGCTAAAATGCTTGGTATCGGAGAACGAACACTGTATCGCAAACTAAAAGAATACGGCCTAAAATAAATAGCCAACCACTTCCGGAGAGTATTAATGTTTCGCCCTAAACGCACGAATGGACAAGAACGACCAGTTGGAACGAATCTTAATCCGATTGGTATTACTTCGTTATGTATTTCGGCCGCCATTATCTTAGTAATTCAGATGCCTAAATTACTAAATACAAAGGCTGAAGATAATTTTATTTGCAGCATTATTGGCGGCATTATTGCAATTTGTATTCTGGTAATACTTCCTGCATATATCGTAGGGCGTTTATCTAAAAGCGATAAAATTTACAACATCGGCATTTTACTAGTAACGTTAATATTTTGGAGTTTTATTGGCTCATCGATTTTTGGCCGTATTCAGGAACGGAAAAATAACGAGCAAGTGTTTGCTGAATTTAAAGACAATAGCATGAAGCGCGATGCAATATCTTTTCTTGAAGACTCAATTGACGGCGAGGTTGATGAAGATGCATTTATAGAACAACGTGAAAGTAATTTAAAGAGGAGTAAAGAGCTTGTTAGTAAGCTTGAAGGCCGAGATAAGTTGCTTTTAGAGCAAGCTCTGGCGGTTAATGAAGTAATACAAAAAATGCAGTCTGAATCAGGCAACTTAGCAAAAGAACTTTACCTTGATCAAAACTTGGATTTCACGTCATTTAAAGAATTACAAAAGCTCAAAGATTACAAGTTGAAAATTGAAAAATGGCATAAATCGAATCAAAAAGCCAACAACTATATCAAAAATCTAAAGAATATCTTCTTTCAACGTTTAAATAACCTTCATCTTTCTGACAAAGATAAAAACTTTCTATGGGGCAAGCTAAGCAGTGGGATGGTTTATGACCAATTATCAATTATCTATCAAACAGATACTGACTTCTCTGAAGCAATGCTAAGCATATGTGAAAAATTAGTTAAAGAGTGGGGGCATTGGTATATAAACCAAGATACAGATGCAGGATTTATTATGTTTGAATCTGATGATATGACAGATTATTACAATGCATATCTATCGAAAACGCAAGACATTGCTATTAAACAAGAAAATGCACAGAAGAAAATAATCGAACGACTTAAAGCATTGCAGTAACTAAAAACAATGCTTCGTTTGCATACTGACAGGATATATTGTGACACATAAACTTCCTATAAGAGTTGGGCATGGTTTCGACCTTCACCGCCTCGAACTCGGCCACAAACTCATCGTAGGTGGCGAATACCTCGAACATGATCGTGGGTGCGATGCTCATTCAGATGGTGATGTCGTTTATCACGCAGTTACCGATGCTATCCTCGGCGCTCTCGCACAGCAGGATATTGGCCAACTTTTCCCAGATAATGATCCCAAATGGAAGGGTGCTGACTCATATATTTTTGTTCAAGAAGCGGTCAATCGAATGAAAGATGCAGGTTATCAAATTGGCAATATGGATATAACAATCATCTTGCAACGCCCAAAGCTTTCACCCCACAAAAATAAAATTCGCAATAATCTCGCTAAGCTTCTTCAATGTGATCTAGATCAAGTCAACATCAAGGGTAAGACACACGAAAAAGTCGATTCTCTTGGTGAAAATCGTTCAATCGCTTGTCATGTCGTAACAACGCTAATTGCAGATTAGATTTCTTTCAAGCCTGAACGGGTTTTAGATAATACATCCAAAATGCTGCAACTTCCCTCACGAGATTATATGGCATTTGTCGCATCACTCGGCTTTCCTTTGCCGGCACCGTATAGACCTCCCAGCCCGCCTGCTGATAACTCATCTTTACACGTGGCATGTGATACGAGTGGCTTACTGCTAGAACTTTTCTCACATGCAATGCCCTAAACATTCCGACCGTATTACGCACGGTTGAGCGTGTATTAAGCCCTTGCTCATCTTTCAGTATGACACGTTCAGGCACGCCCAAACTCATTGCATACTGTTTCATACCTTCTGTTTCATGCACATCCCCATCACCCGGTCCGCCCGACATTATCAGATAGCTCACCAGCCCTTGATGATATAACTCACACGCAGTGCGTACGCGATCAGCCACCGGCAATGACACTTGTCCGCTAGCATAAACTCTCGCACCAAATACCACCGCCGCATCAGCCTGTCTACGATAATCTGTCTTACCGAAATACGTAAACAGCAATCCTGAGCCAATCAAGCAGCAAGTCATCGCGCACGTCAACATTCCCATGACCTGCCGCTTATTCATTCTTACTGCAATATTTCGCTTTGCCGCTTGCATCATTACCACAAGCAAAATTACACCAACAATCAGCGATAAATTAAACGGCAAGGGATTTTCAATCATTCCTCCTTGTCGTAATTGCTCCACATCTATAGCATTCAGCACAACCGCGCACAATACCAGCCCCAAACTTCCAAGCGTAAATCGTCTTCTCATATCACTCACATTTGGCCGAATCGCATACGCATACATCATCGCGCCAAAACAGCAAAGCAATATCACCTCAAACCACACAGGCCAGAATCGCATATCTACCCACAACCCATTCCCATCGAACCCACCTCGCAGAGTGCCTGTAATGACATTACACAGCGTAAACACGCCGAAAAACAATGCGATTCCCCTAATCAGTGCCATATACATTACGCAGCCTCTTTCGTCTCGCATCTCCAAAGAAAAAGCGACTCACCTTAATATCGGCAAGTCGCTCCATTTAACGCTAGATTTTATCGGCCCCTAGGCTCACTCCACAATCGTCATTCCCGCAAGAATCCAGCCAGCCTGCTTCGTGCCAGCTTCAAATCGAACTTGCACAATCGCCTTCTCTGGCTGCTCATTCTTCCAATCAGAAATGAACATAACCATTCTGCCGCCCTCTGTACCCCTACCCATCCAGCCTGCATTTAGCGTTGTCGAAACTTTACCAGCAACTACTCCGCTCGTATTCTTACCGGATATCAATTCGTATTCAGCTTCGCTACCATCCTCATATATCACAGCCATATTTGCCAGCTTCGCTCCAGACATCACATTCGATGCACCAGCGTTCAGCAGTACAATCTCCTGCGCCTTCGTCGGCTCAAGGTCAATGGTGATCGACTTGTAGGCCTTCCTCGGCGTTGCAGGACTATCACCCAGCATCACCAATTCACGACTACTTAGATCAAACGAATAGCCCTTCAGATTGACAACTTCACGAGGCAGTACACTCAGGTTATAACCTGTTCCAGCCATGGGCCATGCGGCACGCTTCACATTTCCTGCGGAGCTTAAATCAATCAATTTCCCTCCATATAGCGCCATTTGTTTAGGTGCATACAACTGATTAAAAACATCGCCCTGAGCATAAGGCAACTCCGATGGCTTCTCCTCGCGATCCCCCCACGTATACTCAGCATTCAGCACATGGGCTTCAAATTGGTTAAACGCAGCCTTGATCGTAGCTTCATTTGGGAAGAAACCGCACCACATTGTTTGTAATTGACCCAGATTCCCAGTCGCCTTCGCATCACGTGACATCTGATAAATGTTCGCAGGTGTCGCCCATACACAACCGACAACATCCGCGTCTGCTTCTTTAAAAATCTTCTGGCTCTTATATTCCTTCGCAGCCGCATAGTGCCAGTCACCAACGATCACGCCTTCAGGTAAATTTTCTCTACAATAGTCTGCTGCTTCTTGAGTTTTTGCATTTGTCGCATCAGGGCTTTCACCCTTATAGAGCATCATATCGCTCCAAACCATCGAACGAATCCCTTTCTTTCTCAGGTAATCCGCGCAACGATTCATGAATGTCATAAACAGTTCTTCTACCTTGTCATCCGCATCACAGTAATCACACTCAGGGTTCGGGAAGCGACCAGGCACCAACACCTCATCGTGTCCCATGTGGAACACCTTAGGATCAAACATTTCAATTGCTTCATCAAAGATTGAGAGAACAAATTCCATCGTCTTTGGATTCTTTGTGCAAACCGCATATTTTGCTTCCCAGTCTTCACAGATACCCTTGTTTTGTTCATTATTAAACACCCACCCAGCATGGCCCGGTACATTTACCAGTGGCATCGGCTCCAAGAAATTCTCTCTCGCTAACTTCACCAATTCACGAACCTGATCTTTACTCATTGAATCAGGATATGCCATCTCCGGTGCTGTGTCCCATTTGATTTTATCAAGCTCAATCACGACTGTATTCAACTTCAGTGGTGCAAACACACGTTCAATCAATTTGCGATCCATCTGGTATCCAGACGTCGCTGGAAAGAACATCCCACCTCTGAATTCAAGGTCAGGCCAATCCGTCACTTCAATACTTGGCAACTCCAACCCATCTTCAGCCACTCGAAGTAATTGCTTTGCACTTTGTAAACCATAAAACGCGCCACGCATCGTCGATGAAACAATTTTAATCCCCTCACCTTTCTTCGCAGTCAGCTGATAACCTTCATTATCAACGTACCATTTAGCACTGGTTTTACCGCTAAACGCGTTCGCTTTAATCGATTCTCCACTCAATCTAATAACCACACTACCGTCAATTGATTTTACAAAAACTGGCTTCACAAAATCAACACCATCAAACATTTTTACAGCACGTTCTGTCGCGCGATCCAGTCGTTCGTCACCAATTGGCCGCTGTACCGTGCAATAAACCTTTTCTCCCAATACGACAGTGCTTTCGCCAATCCTCATCTTCTTTGGCTTAGGCACAATCAACTCACCAGTTTCCGCATACCCTTTAACAACATCTGAAATAACAGCATCTAACTTTACGCTGTACTCATCATGCTTAACAGCCGTCAGCCCACGCTTAGGCTTAATCGACAATCGCATCGACCAAATAAAATTTGTCGAATCGGTCATCCCATTTGGATCAACGTTATACCCACCCCAAAACAGCGGCATTTCTTTTGCCCAACCAGAAGTGTAATTCCTCGCATCAAAAAACAGTACACGCTGTGGCGCATCTGTATCAATCGTAAATTCACCTAGCGTACTATCAAACGTAAATGACTTGAACTGCGAAACCAAATCCGATTCCCACATCCCACTTTTCTTCGGAAACACCGTAACTTTACCCTTAAACGGCGTCCCATCTTTCTTCTCACCAACATACTTCGCATTACTTATCAGATTCGCATTGAAGTACCCCATATTAAACTCAGCCTGACAAGGAACATTCTTTTTCAACTTCCCTTCAAACTTCACTTCAACCGTATTCTCATTCACCACCGTTATCGTATAGTTCGCAAGGAAAGTATCCGATTCGCCCTTCACCTTAATAACCTTACCGTCATCTAATCGTTCGATAAATTCTTTCTGAACTCCTTCCCCATACAGCGTCCCCAACCAACCCGGTTTTACGACATACAACGTCGACTTCCAAACCACAGGTACACCCTTGTATGCAATATACATACCCGAGCGATTCTTAAAATCTATTGTCCAAGGATTTGCAGACACCGGCTTCGCCAGTCCTGCAACTAGAAATGCAAACGCAAGCATTGCCATAAATACTCGCGTCATACTTCGTCGACTTAGTCGGTCCATTGTGTGATCTCCGTCACGCTTACGCGCGCATAAATCAGCGCCAGCTTAGTATCTGCAGGGAACAGGAACACTAAGCGAACCCACTAGGTCAACCCGATTTAACTCTTTTTTACGTGCCGCGTCAACTTGAAAGTCATACAGCACTCGACTGCCGCATAACTTCTGCTGGCACACCTACCACCGTTAAACTTTCATTAACATTCTTCACCACAACTGCTCCGCCGCCCACAGTTGCGTATGCACCCACCTTAACGCGAGGCAAAACTCTCGCTCCCAATCCAATCATCGCACATTTCCCAACCTTCACCTCGCCGCCCATCGCCGCCCCCGGCCCGACATGCGAATACATCCCCACCACACAATGATGCTCCACAATCGAACTACTATTGACTATCGCGCCATCATCCAGAAATGCGCCACAATTTACCACAGCCATCGCCCCAACAAATACGCCCTGCCCCAATCGCACACTTTCGCTCAAGCATGCATCTGGGTGGACAACATTCACAACTCTACGCCCTGATTTGATCAGATCTTCAGTCAGCCTTCTTCTCGCAAGATTATGCCCTACTCCCACAATAATCGCCGCATCCTTCACGCGTTCATCATTCAGGCTAAACAGTGGCAAACTCATCTCATCACCAACCTTCGCCTCATCATCCACAAAACCAAGCACCTGATATCCCGCCAGCTTTGCCGTCTCAGCCACCACATGCCCATGTCCACCAGCACCATAAACCAGCAAAGCTCCGCGACTCTGTTTTTGCTCTTCCATCATTTCATTCCTCGTTCGCATGCCCCATAATTCATGCTTCCATTTCAATGACATATCCCCCCAACCCTCAACCTTCTTTATCGGCTCATGCCACCAGCATCCCATAACCTCACATCCACAATACTCCTTTCCCCGTTGCTGTAAATCATTCAAACCCTACAATCCGTACAACCTCACTTCTTCATTCCCTCATACACTTCCTCTTTCCTCTGCGATATCATTGATTGTCGAATTAGTCTCACCACGATCACGGAGTTTCGCTATGACCTACCTCACTCGCCAACAAGTTCGCAGCGTCGATCAACTCGCTATCTCAAAACTCCAAATCCCCTCAGTTGTACTCATGGAAAACGCAGGTCGCAATGCCGCTCAAATCATTCGCAAGCTCATCATCCCAGAGCATGACATCCCTACCACCGACGCCTCTATTGCCATCATCTGCGGCTCCGGCAACAACGGCGGTGACGGTTACGTCATCGCTCGCCATCTCCACAATTACCACTTCAACATCACTCTTTACGCCATCAAACCACTCAATCAGCTCACAGGCGATGCGAAAATCAACGCTCTCATCTGCAAGAACATGGATCTCCCCATCATCCCCCTAGAATCCAAACACCACCTCAAAGCCTCTCTACCCACCCTTTCTCAGTCTCACATCATTATCGACGCCATCCTTGGCACAGGTTTCACAGGCTCTGTCCGTTCCCCCTACGACCACATCATCAACGCCATTAACGACATGAAGTTCCCCACCATCA
Organism: Planctomycetota bacterium; assembly: GCA_016350165.1. Taxonomy (GTDB): domain Bacteria; phylum Planctomycetota; class Phycisphaerae; order Phycisphaerales; family Phycisphaeraceae; genus Poriferisphaera. The sequence continues at coordinate 5,045,440 of CP066225.1, forward strand.
TTGCCATCGATACACCCTCAGGCTTCGAAATCGACTCAGGAACCTCTACCAACGCGACTGTAAATGCCCATCACACAATCACTTTTGTCGCTCCGAAAGTCGGCTTTAAACAAACAACCGCCCAAAATTATCTCGGCCATCTTCACGTCGCCCCTATCGGCGTTCCCCCTGAACTTATCACCTCAATCCTGCAATCCACCCAAAATCCTGACATTCAGCCATAATAACCATCCACATACCCCCGCCTACGCCCCCCAACTTGACGCTACACCCACATTCTGCCAAAATACCCGGCTCACTGGCTTTACATCCGCATGTATCGCCACAATAGTTACGCTATAACCCACGGGACAGCGAGGCCAAATAGCCAAAATCAGCTCAAGGCCACATCATCCCGCGTGATCGACCGACTGGTCCAAACTGAGAATTTCGAAAGAAGCAGACAATGCTGGATAACATCACAACTGGTTCGACCATCAATATCAAAGTCGTAAAGCAGCCTACCAGCGAAGCCGCTCGTAAGACCCTCGTTCGTCTGCTGAGCAAGGATGCTGACGCTGTCGCTGACAACAAACGCCTCAAAGACACACGCAAGGCTAATTACAATCCACAGCCTCGTGGTGGTCGCCTCTACTCTGGCCGCATGGTTAAGATCCGTAACGTCAAGGGTAACCTCGGCGAAGCTGGCACCATAAAAGCAACATACGACGTCATCAAAGACCTCGGATCAGTTGCTAAATTCCTCGAAATCTCTGCTGCCTAATCTCAGCAATTTCGAGCTTACTGCAAAACAGTAACAAACCGTTGTAAATAACAAACCTCGTAGCTTCCAAGCTGCGAGGTTTTTATTTGCCCGTAATTATGATCTAGAAATATCAGCTTTTTACCTATCTTAAATTTGCAATTCAGCAAACGCATTCTTCACGGATTACCACATAGATTATCTCACGATATACGTAAGGAATATCACGAAATAGTCAATTAAGAGATGCTAGTTGGATGATACAGTGCAACAAGTTTTCTTTGATAACTAACTTAATGCAGTTCACTTCATTACACGGTATTTTGGAGGTCGTCCGTGAGAGATATTTTACGCAACAAAAAACAATGGATCGCTTTACCTTTAGTACATTTGCTTACTTGTATTTGCATACCTAACAATAGTCATGCTCAATCCCAAGAGCTGACTAGCCCTGATGGGAAATTAACCTTTAATCTTTTTACCAGCAATGCAAATTGGTTGTATTACACTGTATCGCATGACAATTTTCAGCTAATAGATAATTCAAGTATTGGGATACGTTTCGATAACAAAACCCTATATTCTCAAGTTTCAAACATCACTAGCTCTAACCAGATCACGGTTGATGAAAATTTAGCCTATCGAGGACACCGATCAAACATTCGAAATCATTACAACGAAAAAACATTCTCAATCACTTCTAATAATAATATTTGGGGTGGTCCCAATCAGATTCAAGTTCGTGTGTTTAATGGCGGTTTAGCATTTCGTTATTCCGCACCAACCAACGGCAATGTCAGATACGAAGCAACCAGCTTCAAGCTTTCACAGAACACAGATATCTGGTACGGAGATCGCGAGCAAACTCAACAGCACACAAAGCTGCTAAACTGGAATAATGACCAAGGCGGAATTGTGACAGCTAAATACGATAATGGCTATTACCTCGCACTCGGTGAAAGTAACAATCAGGATTACACCGGCATTAAATATTATCCAAGCGCAAATAATATCCGAGCCGAAATCACCGATGGCAGTGTTCCCATGCAAACAGGCCAATTCACTGCATGGCGAACCGTGCACATCGCTCAAAATCTTAACGACTTGGCGCATTCAACATTAATTCCTCAACTCGCAGATCGTCCTGATCAAACCATATACGATGATACTTCATACATTAAACCAGGCGTAGCACTATGGTCTTGGCTGGGCATGAACCCCGGATCAAATTACGATGAAAACGGATATAAACCTGCCAATCAAATGAATATCCCTCGTCAAAAGGAATATATTGATGCAGCTGATCTGATTGGTGCTGAACATATTTTGGTCGATTTTGGTTGGAAACTGAATTACAACGGCACGCGTGGTTTTAATAATTATCGGGGCAAATCTAAATGGCAAAATCTTAGCGAGCTTTCATCATACGGCGAAAATAAAGGAGTCGGAGTTTGGGTGTGGGAGAACGAAGATCAATTACGCGATGCTTCTACGCGTGATCAATTTTTCCAAAACCTGCAAAATTCTGGTGTGAGCGGTATCAAAATCGACTTCTTTGACGGCGAATACAGCAGCACGCTCACTTATCTTCAAGATATTTTAAAAGATGCCGATGAACACGAGCTTATGGTCAATTTCCATGGCGTTCATGTACCCAACGGCCTCGACACAACATTCCCCAATGAAATGACACGCGAAGGCATTCGCGGGCTTGAACATTCAAATCCAAAACATAACGATATCACCGCAGAAACAAATGCGATCCTACCTTTCACCCGCATGATTGCAGGTCATGGCGACTATACCCCCGTCACACTAAACCCTGATCGTATGTTAACTAACTACAGCCAGGGTGACGCAGGCGGCACAACTTACACTCACCAACTCGCCACAATGGGTATGTATATTTCACCAGTTCTGCATCTTGGATTAAGTGTTGAAGAAATCAATAACCTCAATGCAAACTCACCTGACATCATTACATATCTGACAGATATGGAAACTGTATGGGATGAGTCAATCGTGCTCGAAGGTTCAGAAATTGGCAAGCAGGTCATGATCGCGCGTCGTACAGGTAATGACTGGTTCCTCTTCGCAATCAATGGCGAACAACTAAGCGTCACCTTAAATGATGTAGATTTGTCATTTCTTGATGATGCAGCTTCGTATGACACAATGTTTATTCTCGATAAAGCTGCAGATATCAACACCGATCCTGAACTCGGTGACCCCCTGTTAATCCCAACAATGCACGTTAATAATCTGCAATCTAATTACGATTTAGATATTAACTTATTAAGTGCCGGTGGTTTTATTGCTCAATTCAAGTATATACCAGAACCTGGCATCGCAATGATCATTTCTGCGTGTGGTTTACTCATAATGACACGTAGAAAAAATATGATATAGAAATAGCATATGTTTTTGATTGCTCCTTAAGTGAAGAGGTGTTGGCTTTTGCTAGCATCTCTTCACTTGTTTTCTGCTATCCATGTTTCAATACGAAGCAATCAATCAAATCAAACTACATAAAGCTAAATTTTCTCCGCAACATAAAAACCATAGCTGTAATAAGAGCAATACTTCTTATACAACGCAATTTCCTCTTCATCAGCAGCCACAATCGCCTTAGCTTCATCACTGTTTTTGTATTGACTCAAGAAAGGCTTAAACCTTTTTTGCAACGGCTCATAATAGTTGTTTAACCAACAATCTGATTGCAAACAAAAATAACCTGTCAGCCGATACCCTGCTCTTTCCAAGACCCCAATCTTTGCTGAAGCGGTATCAATCTCTGGATACACGTCATCCCAATATGCCTGCAAATCATTAGGCCGTTCATCTGTCAACCACGTAATCTCAGATACCATCAACTTGCCGCCCGGTTTCAAAAATTTCTTCCAAGCTTTCACCCCATTCTCAAACCCCATGTTATAAACCGCACCCTCCGACCAGATCACATCGAACTCCCCTTCCCCAAACGGCAGCGCATCCATTGAACATTTCATTGGCCGAATACGTTCTAGCACGCCATACTCTTTCGCTCGTTCTTCCAGCACCGCCAAAAACTCACCAAGAAAATCCACCGCCACAACTTCCGCATCCAATTCCTTCGCCAGCTGTATCGCCGATGCGCCAGTGCCACAACCAATATCTGCAATCTTCAAATGCCGTGACCGATCCAGCCCTGCTAATTGCATCGCCAATCTCGTCTCAGCCTCCCCACCCGGCCCCTGTCGAGGTTGATGTTTATGTAGATCGATCAAAAGTTGGAATTCGTTCATCATGCTCTCATTGCAATCACATGCTCATGTTTATTTTGAAATCAATTTAAACAAACCAAACTTATCTACTGTCCATACAGTAGGTAAGTGGCAAAATGCATGTAAAAAAACTTTTTTGCGCGCACAAATACGCTTTTCGCTCATTTTTAACCCAAATTTTCTAGCCATTTCTATTCAATTTGAACCAAAACGGACCATTTCTTGGCCAAAACATACTGTTTCTGGCGATTCTTGACTAAGGGAAAGTCATGAAAATGAACAAAACGTGCGCACAAATACGCAAATACGGGGAACGCTTTCTTTGATAACTCCGTTCTCCAACAATCCACCGTCAATTTACCCAGCCCCCAAACGTCGATAAACTTCTTATCCCAGACCATGAATAACTTCCTCCCTCACGGGTTGTATAACTGGTAAGCACCACAAATAGCCTACGGAAGTACTGCCTGTATTTGTATTTAACACCGAGAAGGCACACAAAACGTGAAAAGCATTAACCTCTCAGACAAGATCATCGACAACGGCAACGCCGAGTTCATCAAGCGCAAAAAGCCCGATTGGCTTCGCGCAAAGCTTCCGGGCGGCGCTGGTTACGCTGATACACGCTCCCTCGTCGACAAATACAAGCTCCACACCGTCTGCGAATCCGCCAAATGCCCGAATATGGGTGAATGCTGGGCACGCCGCACCGCTACCATGATGATTCTCGGCGATGTCTGCACCAGATCATGTGGCTTCTGTCACATAAAGACAGGTAAACCCCCGATTTACGATCTCGACGAGCCGCGACGTGTCGGCGAAGCAGCCGCGCTCATGCAGCTCAAGCACATCGTCATCACTTCTGTCAACCGCGATGAACTCCCCGATGGCGGTGCTGAGATTTGGGCTGAAACTATCCGCGAAATCCGTCGTTACAGCCCTGAAACGCACATTGAAGTTCTTATTCCTGATTTCTGTGGCGACTGGGACTCTCTTCAAATTGTCCTCGATGAACGTCCTGAAATCCTAAACCACAACCTCGAAACAGTCCCTCGGCTCTACTCAGTTGTTCGCCCGCAAGCGCAGTATTTCCGCTCATTGGAGTTGCTGCAACGTGCGAAGGCGCAAGGCCTTACTGTCAAGACGGGTATCATGGTTGGTATTGGTGAAGAAGATCAGGAAGTCGAAGATCTCATCCACGATCTCATTGACGGGGTCATGATCGAAGGCGTCAGCACAGACAAGGCCGCGACCAACGTCGATAATCACTCTGCTCCGCCGAACCCGAATCGTATGTTCCCTGCTGACGCGAACTTAGATCGCTCAATCTCGGGCATTGGCGCCCCTGAAGAAGCGTCTGCCGAACTCACTGCCCGCGGCGCATCGCTCATTGAGCACAGTAACCCATACTGGAATCACAACGGCCCAACTAAACCTGCTGACTACACCGAACGCATTAAACAGATCGCATATCCAGCTGCGACCTACCCCGGTGTCCACGAAACCTGCGACATCCTCACAATTGGTCAGTATTTGCAACCGACACGTAATCACCTGCCAATCTCTCGCTGGGTTACACCGGAGCAGTTTGCTCACTTCAAGAACTACGGCGAAACAAACGGTATCCGTCATGTTGAATCTGGCCCACTAGTTCGGTCCTCATACCATGCTGACGATCAAGTCCTTCAGCTTAGCTAATAGTTTAAATGGATTAATAGCAATAACTTAGGTGTTGATATAGATCTTATCATCTGAGTGGATACGATTGTTATACATAGAAAAATTTGGGTTGAAATTTGGCAGTTTAGCCCCTTTTCCCCAGCTTGGCGGAAATGGGCGTAAAATGGCCTACCTATTTTGCCCTAACCTCCGATTACTGATATGATTACCCCTCAAATTTGCCGCTCGGCAGCAGGCTGTTGCTACGCATGCCTCCCTGTCCAGGGTCCCCGAAACGTGTAGTGGGACGACCGAGCCGCAGGAGAATATGACGATGTCAGAAACAAACTACCTTTACGAAGGTCTCTTCCTCATGGGCCAGTCTGCTGGTGCTGATCTTGGTGGTACTCTTGATCACATCAAAGGTCTTCTTGACCGTGCAAAGGCTGAAGTTGTTGCTCTTCACAAATGGGACGAGCGTAAGCTTGCTTACCCAATCGGCAGCATGAAGCGCGGCCTATACGTTCAAGCTCTCTTCAAAGTTGAAGGCAAGCAGCTTGTGAAGCTCGAACGTGACTGCAACCTTTCAGAGCAAGTTGTCCGTGTTATGTTTACACGTGGCGATCACCTCGGCGAAACTGAAATCGCTTCATTGGTAGACAACGGTGCAACATCTGCAGCTGAAGCTAAGTTGAAAGCTGATGACGCTGCTGAAGAAGCACCATCTAAAGAAGCACCGGCTAAGGAAGCTCCTGTTAAAGAAGCTGCAGTTGAAGAAGCACCTGCTAAGGAAGCTGCAGAAGCACCAGCTGACAAAGCTGCTGAGTAAATCAAACTATCCTTGCACATTGCATTATCACTGTTCACATTTAGTGTTGTGAACTGACTTGATACGCTAACCAGATTCGAGCCCCTGTTACGCTTGGGAATAGAGAACACGCGATGCTCGGATTTAATATACATGGAGAATCACCATGCCTAACCTGAACAAAGTCTTCCTGATGGGCAACCTGACGCGCGATCCAGAATTGCGTTATTTGCCTAACAGTAATATGCCAGTTGTTAATTTTGGATTGGCAATTAACCGCACTTGGTATAACAAAAATACCAATGAAAAGCAGGAAGAAACAACGTTTATTGACGTTGAAGGTTTCGGGAAGCAAGCTGAGATTGTTAACCAGTACACAAGCAAAGGCCGCCCAATTTTTGTTGAAGGTCGTCTAAAGCTTGACCAGTGGCAAGACCAGCAGGGTAATAACCGATCCAAGATTAAGATCATCATGGAGAAGTTTGAGTTTCTTGGTAGCCGTGATAATAACGGTGGCGGAAACCGTGGTGGTGGTGGTGGTGGATACAACCGCGATAATCGCGGCGGTGGTGGCGGTTATGGTGGTGACCAACAGAATAATCCTTCACAGGGTTACTCAAGTGGTTATGGCAACTCGCCAGCTGCTGGCAGCAGTGGCGGTGGCGGTGGTACTAATCCACCAGCAGTTGACGTCAATGATGACGACATTCCGTTCTAGACAGAACGGCGTAAATACATGTTGGTGTACCGCTGCAGATTATGTTGATTTGCAGGCAGACGCCTAACTCCAAGTGCATATGCACTCTTTAATGAAAAGAGGACATCATGAAACAAATCGAACTACTCCTTCTCGATAACGTTGCAAATCTCGGTATTGTCGGTGACGTTGTAAAGGTCAAGGCTGGTTACGCTCGTAACTACCTCGTCCCACGTGGCTTGGCAACTATCCCAACTCAGGGTGCAATTCAGCGTTTGGCTGAGCGTCGCGCTGAAGTTGAAGCAGAGCTTAAGGCACTGCGTACGAAGAACGAAGGCGTTCTCGGGAAGCTCGAAGGCTTCGAACTCACAATGATGCGTTCTGCAAACGAACAGGGCGTACTTTACGGTGGCGTTACTCAGCATGAAATTGCTGAAGAACTTCGCGCTGCTGGTTTTGAAATCGAAGACCGTCATGTACGCATCGGCGACCAGATCAAGCGTCTGGATTCTTATGAAGTTCCAGTTGTTATCGAGAAAGACCTTAAGACTGAAGTTAAGCTTTGGGTTGTTTCTGATAAGCCAGCTGAAGAGCTCGAAGAAGAAGCTGAAGTTGAGGCAGAAGTCGAAGCGGAAGCTGAATAAGACTGATTGCTTTCAAGAAGCGAAAATAAAACCGTCATGTTTAGGCATGACGGTTTTTTTGTGTTCACATTTTATCGTGCACCGTATCACTTCTCGTTTTGCATTTGTAACTCCGTAAGGGCTTCCATGAGATTCGCTTTGAATGTGAATACTTTATCCAAAGCGGTACTCATAAAGACGACCCAAACTGCATCGGGAGGGGAAACGATACGCAGCGTACTGTCGCCGTCGATGAGCTGCTTGCGAAGCCTTAGGAGCAGCGACAGATTGGAGCTGTTGATGGAATGCAGTTCAGATAAATCCAGAACAATACTAGGCAGTTTATTGTGTTCTAGTAGCTCGGCTTGAAGTTCTTCAACTTCCTCTGAGAACTCAGGGTCTTCGGTGAGTGGTAGTATCCATATGTTTTCGGACCAACGTTGCCGTGTCATGTGCATCCCCAATAAAGCTGCAAGAATGTTTATCGTGACCCCATACTGTATTCCTGTATCGCCTGAAAGTATGCATCAGCCCAAATAAAAACAGGCCATGCTTATGCATGACCTGTATGAATGATTTTTGACTTAAAATAAAGGGTTTATTCTTTATTTGTTTCTTCTGGAACAGCCACATCCTCATCGCCATCTTCTTCAGCAATACGTGCAACACTAACTAGCGTGTCGTCAGCATTGACATTTACGACTCGAACGCCTTGCGTGTTACGAGCTGTTTTTCGGATAGTACCAGCATTCATACGGACGATCATCCCTTCTCTTGTAATGAGCATGAGATCATCATCTTCAGTGACAAGCTGGAGATTGACGACGTTGCCGTTACGTGCATTGACGACGATGTCACGTCGCCCCTTGCCGCCCCTGCCCTGAGGCTTAGGGCCATCAGCAGCTTGCACGAGGTATTCGGTTGTGTCGGTACGTTTGCCATAGCCGTTTTCTGTGACAGTGAGCAATTCTGCTTCAAAGCCCTTAGGTACTTTGATTAGACCGACGACTTCGTCGCCGCCACTTAGATCAATACCTTTCACGCCGCTAGCAGTACGACCCATGAGGCGTGCATCACTCTCGTTGAATCGAATGGACATACCGTTTTGGGTGCCAAGTAGGACGTGGTCTTCGCCGCTGGTCCATGTGACGCCGATAAGTGAATCGCCATCACGAAGATTGACTGCAATAAGACCACCACTGTGAACGTTGCGATACTCTTTGAGTGCAGTACGTTTTACACGACCTAATTTGGTAGCAAAGAGTAAGAAGTCTTCGCTCATCTCGAAGTCGCTGATCGGCATGAACTCACGGATACGTTCGTTCGGCTGTAAATTAAGCATGTTGATGATAGCGCGACCACGTGCAGTTCTTGGTGCTTCAGGAATTTCGAAGACCTTGATCTTGAAGACTCGCCCTGTATTTGTAAAGCAGAGCAAATCGTCATGTGTTGAAGCTACAAATACCTGTTCGCTGAAGTCGTCATCTTTGGACTTGGCACCGATGACCCCTTTGCCGCCACGACCTTGCTGCTTGTACTGCTCAGTTGGCAGACGCTTGACGTAACCAGCATGAGTGATGGTAACGACAACTTGTTCAACAGGTGTGAGTGCAGCGAGATCGAGTTCGCCAACTTCGCCTTCCTGAATTTCAGTGCGACGTGGATCAGCGTACTTGGTCTTGAGATCTATCGTGTCATCTTTGACGATGCTCAGAACGCGAGTGTGTGAGCCAAGGATATCTTCGTAGTCTTCGATCTGCTCAAGGAGTTTCGAGTAGTTTTTGACGAGTGTTTCAATTTCCAAGCCGACCAACTGGATGAGTTGCAAACGGCCAATGGCTTCTGCCTGAACCTTGGTGAGAATTACATCGTTCTCAGTGCTTTGTGCAAGGAAGCGGTCAGGAATTGTAGGTGCAGCTGGGTGATCCGCAGGGATACGGAAGCCGCGCTGCATCAGTTTTTCGATTGCCTCATCACGCGTTCTGCTAGAACGGATAAGTTTGATGACTTCATCGATATCACACACTGCGTAGATCAAACCTTCGATGCGGTGTGCTTCTTGTTGTGCTTGACGCAGGCGGTAAGCGGTACGTCTGCGGATGACTTCGATACGGTGATCGACATAGCAGCTAATCAACTGTTTGAGGCCAAGTGTTTCAGGGCGGCCTTTAACCAGTGCAATGTTGATGATACTGAAAGTGCTTTGCAGCGGTGTCATCTGATAGAGCTGATTTTCAACAGTATGAGGGTCAGCACCACGCTTGAGGTCGATGACGACACGCATGCCCCCACGGTTTGATGACTCGTCAACAATGTTTGAAATATCAGTAAGTTTATCGTTCTTACGAAGCTGAACGATCTTGTCGACGATACTGTTGTTCTTTGAAACCTGATAAGGAATCTGCGTAACAACGAGAATGTCGCGGCCGTTCTTCTTTTCTTCGTGATGAATCTTTGCACGAACGGTGACACGTCCACGGCCTGTCGCGTAAGCTTGTGCAATGCCAGCACGACCGCAAATGATGCCGCCTGTTGGGAAGTCTGGGCCCGGGACAATCTGCATTAGTTCTTGCAACGTGACATCGTGATCGTCAACGTAAGCAATGATTGCATCACAAATTTCGCCAAGGTTGTGTGGCGGCATACTAGATGCCATACCAACAGCAATACCAGTAGAGCCATTAACCAAGAGGTTGGGGAACTTGGCAGGCAGTACGCGAGGTTCGTTGTATTGTTCGTCGAAGTTTGGTTGCCAATCAACGGTGTCGAGCTTGAGGTCTTCAAGCATTTCAACAGCGTGACGATGCAAACGTGCTTCGGTGTAACGCATCGCAGCAGGTGGGTCTGGGTCGATTGAGCCAAAATTACCCTGCTTGTCGATGAGCAGGCCACGAGTCTTCCACTCTTGGCCCATGTTGACGAGTGTCGGGTAGATAGCACCGTCACCGTGAGGGTGGTACTTCTTCATCGTTTCGCCAACGATACCCGCGCACTTACTGTGCTTACGACCTGGTGTCAGGTTCAGGTCATTCATCGCCACCAAAATTCGACGCTGTGAAGGTTTGAGACCATCACGAACATCAGGGAGCGCACGATCGACAATGGTGCTCATTGCATAGGTCAGGTAGCTCTCAGCGAGTTCCTGTTCAATGGGCAGATCAACGTCATAACCACCAATAGCGGTATTTGCTTCGGGGGTTTCCGGCGTCTCTGGCGTTTGTTCGTTATCATCCATGCCTTCAGGCTTATTTTCTTCTGCCATGTCTTAATCTCGAAGGTTCTCGCAATCCTGCGATAGTCATATTTCAACCCGCCCCTTTCCCGTCCTTGTAGACCGTTTATTATACTCGATTCAAGCAATCTCTGCTGGGGGAACTCGCGATGATCTGCGGTTATATAAGTATCGGCTATTAAGTCATTTACACCTCTGATAAAAGGGGGTTGTTTGGTGCTTAGAAATGGCGTTCAGAAACGGATGGGTTTACATGTTGATTAGCGGGAACCAAAGAAGGTTGCGCGTGTAATCTAAAAACATTTGTGTCTTGTGTATTGCGTGATTTAAGATCAAGCGTTTTGTGTTGCCGCAAACATTTCAAGCGGCCTGTGTTGTGGATCAATCACTGAAACTGAAGTGCTACGTCAGATGTCATTTCTGTCTGATATGTCAGTGTTTTTTATGCGCGAAATAAACATTTGAGAAATAAAGAACTGAAACGCCTCGATTTGAAAGGAGCATATAAGTGACAACTTTAACGACAATTGCACCCCCGAAGGTTACACAAACGAAAAACCTGATAAACGGTAAATGGGTAGATGCAAAATCAGGCAAAACATTTAAGACGTACAATCCATCGACAGCACAGCCGATCGCAGAGATTGCAGAGTCAGATACTGTTGATGTTGATGCTGCTGTAAAATCCGCAAAAGCAGCTTTTGAAGGTGCGTGGTCAAAATTTACTTCACGTGAACGTGGTAAGTTACTGTATCGTTTGGCAGATTTGATTGAAGAAAATGCTGAAGAATTAGCTGCTCTTGAAACACTCAATAATGGTAAACCTATTTCTGAAGTCAAAGCGGCTGACGTTCCACTGACCATCGCTACATTTAGATATTATGCAGGTTGGGCTGATAAAATTTATGGTGAAACAGTGCCGGTCGATTCCAATGAATTTTTCGTATACACAAAAAAAGAACCTGTTGGTGTATGCGGACAAATTATTCCGTGGAATTTCCCATTGTTAATGCTTGCATGGAAATGGGGCCCCGCTCTTGCAGCTGGTAATACAATTATTTTGAAACCTGCAGAACAAACACCGCTCACAGCCTTACGCATTGGTGAACTAGCACAAGAAGCTGGTTTCCCGGATGGTGTAATCAATATCATCAATGGGTATGGCGAAACAGCTGGTGATGCGTTAGTGAAACATGAAGGCGTTGACAAGATCGCATTTACAGGTCACTACAAAACAGCTCAAATTATCATGAAATCAGCAGCTGATACATTAAAACGCATTACATTTGAATTGGGTGGGAAATCGCCAAATGTCGTTTACGCTGATGCGGATATGGATCTCGCAGTACGTGGTGCAATGACAGGTATTTTCTTCAATCAAGGTGAGGTTTGTTGTGCAGGTTCACGTCTATTTGTCGAAGCTACTGCACATGATGAGTTTGTGAGTAAATTCAAAGAAGCAGCTGAAACACACCGCGTGGGTGATCCATTTGATCCGCAAACACAACAAGGTGCTCAAGTATCCCAAGAGCAATATGACAAAATTTTGAGTTATATTGAATTGGGTAAAAACGAAGCGAATCTTGTTACGGGCGGTGCTCCTGCATGCGATCAAGGCTGGTTTGTGAAGCCAACAATTTTCTCAGGTGTATCCAATGAAATGCGTATTGCTCAAGAAGAAATATTTGGTCCAGTTGTTTCAGTGATTCCATTCAAGGATAATAATGACCTGATCCGCCAAGCGAATGACACTGTTTACGGGCTCGCTGCTGCAGTATGGACGCAAAACATTACTAAAGCGTTTAAGATTGCGAATGATGTGCGTGCAGGAACAGTGTGGGTTAATTGCTACAACACTTTTGATCCAGCTGCTCCATTCGGTGGCTTTAAATTTTCTGGCCATGGTCGTGAATGCGGTAAAGATGCGATTGAAAATTATGTTGAAACAAAAACTGTTTGGGTATCAACCCAATAGATAAATCTGATGAATAAAAAAGCCGCACTATTTGGTGCGGCTTTTTTTATACCTCATAATGAAATCTTTGAGTACTTTTGCATGATTACAATTTTCATCTTTAGCAGCATACAATAAAGTGATTTTACTAAATTTTTCACCTTCTACTAACAACTCATCAATTTGCTGTTTTTTCTTACTCAGTTCACTTTTGTACTTTTTAGTAAACTCATCAAATTTTGTTTTATCGTGGTTGAACCACTGACGTAATTCAGAACTGGGTGCAATCTCTTTAGCCCACATGTTAATATTTGCGACATCCTTCGATATACCACGTGGCCAAAGCCGATCTATCAAGACACGATAACCATCATCATCGCTCACATTATCGTATATACGCTTGGTCTGAATTTTCGGCATAGTCACCTCACATGATTATGTAGCATGTACATTTACATAATCGTCGATCATACCGCAGTATGCTGCAATCTTATTTACAGGTAAAAATGAAGTTTCAAAAGAATTTTTTGCCAAACGGATGATATCATCTTCTGTTAACCCTATAGGCTCAATCAGATCAGTGAAGTTCCGATTCATGTAGCCACCAAAATATGCAGGGTCATCCGAGTTAGATGTAACCTTTAGATTCTTACTAAGCATTGTCTTCAGTGGATGTTCCGAAAGATCATCAACGACTTGCAATTTATCATTTGATAATGGGCAAATGGTGAGGCCAATCTCCATTTCTATAAGTCTTTCAATTAGCTTCGGATCGTCGAGACAGCGGTTACCATGATCAATACGATCAACACCGATCAAATCAATCGCTTCCCAAATATATTCACTTGGCCCCTCTTCGCCTGCATGACAACAAAGCTTCCAACCAGCTTCCTTTGACATGCTGAAAACCTCGGCAAATTTACTAGGTGGATTACCTTTTTCACTTGAATCTAAGCCAACACCAATAATTTCATCACGATATGCTAACCCCTGCTTTAATGTTCTTATTGCATCATCTTCATCAAGGTGTCGCAGGTAACTCATAATTAGATAGCTACTCACTTCTAATTTCTTTTCACCATCTTTTAATGCGTCAAGAATACCCTCAATGACGACATCAAATTCAACGCCTCGGTGCGTATGCGTTTGCGGGTCAAAGAACACCTCAACATGCTTTACGTTTTCAGCAGCAACTTTTTCAAGATACGCCCATGTCAGATCATAAAAATCACGTTTTTTAAGCAATACTCCGGCGCCTGCATAATAAATATCTAAAAATTCTTGCAGGTTATTGAAGTTATATGCTGTTTTAACCTCTTCAATTGAAGCATAAGGGATATCAACTTTATTTCGGGCTGCAATTTCAAACATTAGCTCAGGTTCAAATGAACCTTCAAGATGCAGATGTAGTTCAGCTTTGGGAATCCCTTCGGCAAATCGTTTCAAATCCATTTCAAAATTCTCCTGTGCTTCCCGGATCCGCCAGTTCTTCATCCTGGCCATATACTCTTATCAATTATCACGGAACTTAACTATTGTTATAATGATGCCGGTTGTGTCAATCGTCTTTTGTGAACAAGGCGATTAAATTGCTCTTTTTCCGGAGTCGGGACATGGGTTATTTAACTTTTTTCAATAAATGTAGCTGTAATATAACAATCTTGAAGATAGTTACGTTTTTTCTATGCACAATAGTCGCGACGCAGATCTACGCCCAAAATGCAACGAAAGTAGATAATTCGCAAAATAATTCTGCAATTGAAAAAATAGATCAGGATGGGTTTCTATTTCTCAGTCAAAACGAATTTGAAATTGCGATTGAACACTATCAGAATGCAATTAAAAAATATCCTCAGCATCCAGATTTCTACACTTCTCTTGGCGTGATTTATATGCAAACCGATCAGCCGAAATTGGCTGTGAAGCATTTTCGTGAAGGAGATAAACGAGGAGCAGATTCTTCGACGAACATGCTTGGTCGTTGTTACCAAGATGGCATCGGCGTGAATGTAGATCTTGTTAAAGCTGCAACAGCCTACCAAAAAGCTGCTGATAGCAATGATCTGAATGCGATTTATAACTTAGCAATGATGCATTTAGATGGTGAAGCGGTTGCATATGACCCTAAAAAAGCCATTGAAATGCTGAAGCAATGTGCAGCAAAAAATGACGCTTCAGCGATGCATGCGATTGCCCACATTTATCTGTCAGATACATATGTAAAACACAATTATGCGACAGCAATGTTATGGCTTAACAAGGCTATCAAATTAGATTACACGCCTGCAATCATGGAATTGGCGAACTGTTACCAAGAAGGCATAGGTGTTACAAAAGATCAGGAACAAGCACAGCAACTCATCGAAAAAGCAGCGGAGCTAAGGGACCCAGATGCATTTTTCCAGTTAGCACACAACATCGATTCTAATACTATTACGCAAGCCACATTTGACCAGTATTACGAAAATCTAAACACCTCAGCACAACTTGGAAACATGGATGCGCGTTTAGAAATAGCTCGCCTGTTCATGGATGGTCGTTTTGTTGTTCGTGATATTGAAGGTGCTCTCAATATTATTGAAAGGCTTACTGAAGAAGGTCATATTCCTTCTATGGTCGAGTTGGGTGTTTATTATGCTAAAGGTAATGGTGTCAAAATCGACTTTGCCAAATCGGTAAAATACTACAAAATGGCTGCAGATCTAGGTGATCCAACGGCTATCGATAACCTTGGCTATCGCTACATGACTGGAACAGGGGTTGAGAAAAATTATGATAAAGCTTACGAACTTTACCTCATGGCTGCAGCAACCCAACTACCCATGGCTTACTATCATTTAGGGTTTATGCATGAAAGAGGATACGGACGAGATATTGATATCGCTCAGGCTGTAAAGTTTTATAAAGTAGGCGAAGAATACAATTGCGATAGTGCGATCCACGCGCTTGGCATTCTTTATATCAAAGGCAAGGAACCTGTTGAACCTGATGTGAAGCGTGGTATTGAATATTTAGATAAATCTTTTCAAATGGGTACTGCTGAAAGTTATTTAATGCTTGGCGCACTATACCAAGATGGAATACATCTTGAGAAAGATTTAGAAAAGGCATTCCAATACTATAAACAAGCCGCGGACAAAGGTTCTCTTGATGCAGGCTTAGCTTTAGCCAGAATGCACATTGAGGGAATCGCATTAAAGCCAGATTTGAATTATGCGAAATTCATTTTAAGACGATGTATGCAACTTGATATGCCTGATGCATATTATCTATATGGCCGTATGCATTACAATACCCCAAACCATCAAATTAACTTTGAGATTGCCAAGAAGAATTTTCTAAAAGCATATTACCTTGGTTCTGCTGACGCATGTGATTTTCTTGGTAATATCTACCAATACGCTAGAGGGGTTGATCAAGATGTACAAAAAGCAATCAAGTATTTCGAACAAGGCTATGAACGTGGCTCAATGCTCTCTGCTGTTTCTTTAGGTGGTATTTACATTACAGGTTTCGGTGGTGTAAAAAAAGACATGCCAAAAGCAATTAATTACATAAAATTCGCTGCGCAAAACAAAAATACTAGAGCAATCATTTTTCTATCAGACATCTATTATCACGGCACTGGTACTGAAGCAGATCAGCAAAAAGGGTTGGATATACTCTTAAAGCATGAAGAATTAAATCATCCTGAAATCTATAAAAAATTGTCTCGTGTTTACTTTGCAGGCGTTAATGGTAAAAAAAGCATCATGCTTGCAAAACAATATGCAATTAAAGCAGGTGAGCTCAGTGATCCTCAAGGCTACGACATGGCTGCGGTTTTGGAAAAACAAGATGTTGCACCCAATAAAGAAAAGTACATTGAATATCTGACTAAAGCAACTCAAATGGGACATGTGGATGCTACGATGCGTTTAGCTCATAGTTACATTGATGGGCAATTTTTCGAGGTAGATTATAAAAAAGCTCTAAGAGCATTGCGAGTTCTCGAACTAAAAAATGATCCGGCTGTACATAACCTTCTTGGCAAAATATATATTCAAGGGCACCCTACTCTGCCTGCTGATGAAACTAAGGCATTTAAGCATTTTAAAAAAGCTGCAAAATATGGCGATCTTGAAGGAATGTATCATGCCTACATATTCATGAATAAACATTACCCCGGTGATTTTGATCAAATAGAAATTGAAGACATGTTTTTACAGCTAAGGTCTCGTGCTGAAAAAGGCAGTGTTCCTGCAATGAGGTGGTTAGGGCAAATATGTTTAGGTAAAGATTTTCTCCACTACAATTTAGGTCACTCAATCATGTATTATCAAAAAGCATTTGAAATGGGTGATTCGAAAGCAGCCTATATCTTGGGTGTGATTCATGAAAAATATGTCGAACTAAGCAATATGTCAGAAGCATTGAAATGGTACGAAACAGCAGCCAACATGGGCTATGGTCCTGGATTCAATGAACTTGGTGTGAAATATCAAAAAGGTATGGGGGTTGAAGTAGATTTTGATAAAGCAATGACTTACTACCACAAGGCAGCCGCAACAGGCATGGGTATCGCCTACACAAATATTGCGTGGTTCTACGCAAATGGTGAGGGTGTTGAAAAGGATATGCAGGAAGCAATCAGATACTACGAGAAAGCCATACAACTTAAGGATCACATCGCCATGTATCACATGGGCATTTTGTTCACAACAGGTAATGGCGTGGCAAAAAATCAAAAAACTGCAATCCGATATTTTGTATTAGCCGCGCGAAATGGATCTGCCGATGCAAAGAAGATATTAGAGCGTAATAAAATCAATTGGCAGTAATCAGGTGTGAATCCATAATGCATTAATGCATTTCAACATCCTAATTTTCCGAATTCGATATAAAAAATCAGTCTGATATCCAATTAATAGTTCTCTGATCTACTGTGCCAACAGTAGAAGATTCACACAAAACCGTCTCGCACATATGCTTTTGTGCGCACAAATACGCATTCGTGCGCACAAACCCGATTTGACTTGTGGCTAAACTAAGCGAAAATCTGCCCAAACCTGTCAAAAACAACCCGATTCAGACCGTTTTGAGCGGTTTTTAAATACGGGTTATCCCTCTTTTTGACAATTTCGTGCGCACAAACACGCAAAAAACTGTGCAGATTCAACCATAAACACGACATATTCGCTCGTGGTTTCATACTCCCGCCTTCGGAAGGTAATTATTATGGAAGCAGGCATCGTCGGCCTCCCAAACGTCGGTAAGTCTACTCTTTTCAATGCTTTAACTGCAGCTGGTATCCCCAGTGAAAACTATCCTTTCTGCACAATTGAGCCAAACGTAGGCGCTGTATCAGTCCCTGACCCACGACTCGAGCGAATTCATAAGCACATCACCACCGATCGTATCCTCCCTGCAGTATTGAAGTTAGTAGACATTGCAGGCATCGTAAAAGGTGCTTCTGAAGGTGAAGGGCTCGGCAATAAATTTCTCTCTCACATCCGTGACGTCGATGCAATTCTCCATACAGTGAGATGCTTTGAAGACGCCGATGTGACCCATGTTGATGGTTCAGTTGATCCAATTCGGGACATCGAAATCATTGACATGGAATTGATGTTAGCTGATATGGCAACAGTAGATACAGCCATTTCAAAAGCGCAGCGCCTCGCAAAATCAGGTGACAAAGAAGCCAAAGCAAGATTGGCTGCGCTTGAGAAATGTAAAACTCATTTGGATTTGGAAAAACCGCTACGCGGTCTTGATCTTGATGAAGAAGAACTCCGTCTGCTAAAGTCTTACGGTTTATTGACTTATAAGCCAGTCCTTTATATCGCAAATGTCGATGAAGATGCAATCTTAGATGACAATGATCACGTGAAGGCAGTCGTAGCACGAGCGCAAGATGAAGGCGGGCAAGTAGTTAAGGTCTGTGCGAAACTTGAAAGTGAGCTTGCTGAGCTTGAAGAAGAGGATCGTAATGAACTTCTTGAATCAGTTGGACTTGAAGAACCAGCTCTAAATCTTTTAGCACGATCAGCTTACAATTTGCTCGGTTTGCAAAGTTATTTCACCGCGGGCGAAATCGAAATCCGTGCGTGGACAATACCCGTCGGTGCAACTGGTCCACAATCTGCGGGTGTGATTCACAGTGACTTTGAACGTGGATTTATTCGTGTTGAAGTTTTCAGTCTGGAAGATTTGGAAACTTATAAGAGTGAAAAAGCAATTCGTGAAGCTGGGAAATTACGCGTTGAAGGCAAGAATTATGTTGTACAGGATGGTGATATCTGTCACTTCCTGTTCAATGTTTAATGCAGACGCATCTTTGATGTTAAATGTTCAGAATGAAATGAAGCTCGGATCGCTTTTGATCTGAGCTTTTTTAGTGCGAATTATCAAAATGTAATGGTATGATATTCGGCACTTAGTTTGGATGTTTATGTTTTAGTGTAACGTAATATTGTTTGTTTAAGTTTAGAATGAGGGGGCGTTGATGCCTGGGACTATGCAGCGATTAGATGGTGGTGTGGTTAAGGTTGATGAGCGATATGTATGTCCGATTAGTGGTGGTAAGATGCGAAAGTGGTTGGAGGTGCCGGGAGATTTTCGCCGAAAAGATGACGAGTCGGTTTATGAACTATTTTGGTGTGAAGAAAGTGGTTTGGGTCAGTTGCTCCCGCGACCTAATGAGGAAGAAATTACATCGTTTTATCAGTTAGACGCTTATTACACGCATCAGGATTATGACCCGTATAAACGTGGGTTGAGTTTTGATGAGAAAGTTTGTGCGCATATTGCATGGCGGTTCGATCGCAGTAAGGAATTGAATGCTACAAGATTTCGAGAATTGAAAGGAGCAGGGATTAAGAGTTGCTGTGATGTCGGTTGTGGCGGAGGTGGTTCTTTGATACGAATGCGTGATGGTGGGATTGAAGAGTTGGTTGGTATTGATCCAGATCCTGATGCGAGAGAAAGTGTGAAGGAAAATGGGTTTGAGGTGTATTCGGGAACGGCTGAGGAATTGCCTGCTGAAATAGAGGGGCGGCGATTCGATATGGTTTTAATGACACATGTTCTTGAACACACAGTAGATCCAGTGGCTGCATTAAAAAGTTTGCAATCATTGGTAAGTGATGATGGATTGTTGGTAATTGAGGTACCCAATCATGATAATTATGGTTTGAAGATGTGGAGGGAAGCATGGCCTTGGTTGGATGTGCCTAGACATTTGAACTTCTTTACGAAGAAAAGTTTGGTTGAGTTGTGTGGTATAACAGGCTGGGAAATTGTTAGTGTAGAATATCGTGGGTATTGCAGACAATTTCAGCAGAACTGGCTTGGATATGAGGAAGAGATTATTGAACATCAAGAACGGTTTGGAAAGAGAAAGTCTGGAACGTTTGGCTTGAAGGTTAGGCGATGGTGGCGGTTGTTGAGGACTATGTTTAATGATGATAAGCGGAAGTACGATTCTGTTAGAATCATTGCTAAGTTGAAATGAGAATGATTGAAGTATCGGAGCAATTAAGTTCAATGGCTACACCAAAAATTTACGAAATGTGTGAACGAAAGTTGGTGAAGGTTCGTTGGTTGGTTTTACTGGCGATGATATTTAGTTTGCCAAGTCCATTTCTTGTGTTGCTCTTGGCGATTGTAAATAAAACGAACGCTGTTATTGCGATGATGTATGTAGCGGGAATGGTGGTGTTTGCTATTTGGTGGGTTGGAATATTGATCGTGTGGTTTGGGTTGATTGGTCAGTATATTAAAAACGAACAACTGAAACGAAGCGCAGGATGGGTATGCGCAGTGGTTCTAGATTTACTTTTTGTAGGTTTTATTGCTGCGATGATCTACTTACTGACGTATCAACTGCCAATTCTATTGCAGTGAATTTCATGGCAGCTTGTAGAGTGTATATACATTTGAATGGTTAGGTGTTGGTATACGTTTCCAATGAGCGAGTTTGGCTATTTGCTGAATGGATTGTTCGCTGACAGCCGGGTCGAAGCCATACGTTTCTTGGAGGCGTTTCATTTCTGAGTGATGCACATAAACGTGCGTAATACCTATATTTTTCAGCGCTTTTGTGACTTGTGTTGCGTTGTTTGGATATTGACGAATGATGTTGCCTAGTGGGTTGGCATCGAAAGCTGTGTTGTATGTGAACTCTGGTTTGATGTAAAGGAGCGATGCGTTGTCGGCGATGAGAAGGACGTGAGCATCAGTGGGGAGATTGTTCAGTGGATGATTGGGTTGTAGTTCAGGGTTGTTGGATGAAAAATCAAAGTAGCCGGTGATGTAGTAAGGCGGTACGTTGGTAGGGCGACCTGCATTGTTCTTGATTTTGGTTGTTTGTGCCCAGAGGGTCATGGCTTGTGTTGCAAAGAGCATGAGAATGAGGAATGAGGCTGTGAGTGGCGCGAGGTAAGCGACACGCTTATGTGTTAGATGATAAAAACGTGCGAAGCCGATTGCGATGATGAGTGCGATGGGAAGGAGGGTTGGGATAAGGAAACGTGATTGGAGGTGAGTGCCAAAGGACCAGAAAAGGAACTGGAAGAAGAGGAGGAAGAGAAGTGTGATGGTTGGACGACGTGTGTTTTTACTGGAGAGTGCGAAGATGGCGGCGACTAGTAGCGTGATAGAGAGTATAGGTATGCCGTTTTCAACGGTGAAGCGTGCTATGTTATTTTTTTCTGGTGGTGTGGGTGAGCCTGACCATGAACCGTACCCACGGTTGGTGAGGAATTGACGGTTGAGTGCATTGAAATATGATTCCGAAGACATAGTAATATCATGGCCGCGCTTCCAACGTTTGGCTAAATTAGGTGAAGTTGATGTGAGATTGTTCGAGAATGTACCGAGGGCATCACCTGATTCTGGCGTGGTGTCGATGTCGTAGGCTACTTGCGCCCAGTGAGCTGGGAATGATGAAGTTGCAAATGGAAAGACTGGGTTGCCGGTCCATGCGTAGTTGCGAATGAGGTATGGGCAGAGGGTAAGGAAGCCTGCGAGTGCGACGATGATGGCAGCTTTTATACTTGCTTTGAAAGTGATTTGAGATGTGGGTTGCAGGTATGGGATCAGAATGATGAGCCCAATAGGTATGGCGAAGAAGAAGCCAGCTGTTGGTTTGGCGAGGGTTGCGAGGCCGAGAAAGAAGCCTATGAGTATGTTAGATGATCGTGTGCGATCTTTGTTTTGCAGTGTAAGAGTAATGGCTGCTGCAGCGAAAGCGGTCATGAACATTTCGTTGTATGCGAGCGATGCAGTAATGAGGGTCCATGGAATGGTGAGAAAGAAGGCAGGTGCGAGGAGGGCATAGAGTCGACCTGTGTATGGACGGATAGCTTGGGCGAGGAGGACGGCAGTGAGGATGGCGAAGGATGCGTGGAATAGTTGGATTGTGTAGATGGATTCTGTGACGGAGTTGTTGAGGGTACTAATCAAGAAGTAGAGCGACTCGCCGAGGGATGGGAGGTATGAGTAGACGTTGTGTGTGAGGCCTTGCATTTGCCCGAGAGCGAGCCATTCACGCGGAATTTGCAGGTGATATGAAGTGACATCGTAGCCAAAGGCTTCGACTTGCCAGAGTGTGGTTGGTGGTCCAACTGCAGCGACGAGGAGGATACCGATGGCTGGGGCGGAGAGTAGCGAAAGAAAATTTGGAAAGTGTGTTTTATTTGGTCTAAAGAAGAAGAGTGGGATAAGGCCGAGTACGAGGAAGATTGCGGCAGAGAGTTGTGTGAGCAGTGCGAAGGCGGCGAGGATGTAAGTGATGATGGCGATGAGGCCAAGGCCGAGAGTTGTGGAGAGGGTGGGTGTGAGTAAATTTTTGAGGAGTAGCTTATTAAGGAGTGTGCCAAAGCCTAGGGCGGAGGCGAAAATGAAGAGGATGATGGGGAGTGAGGTGGCAACAATGGTGATGTTGCTGATGAGTGCCAGGGAGGATTCGCTATTGATGGGGATGATGGAGGTTTGGTTGGCGAAGGTGAGTGATGCGAAAACGAGTGCAATGAAAGCGAAGATGAGAGCAGGCCAATACCAGTTGGTTTGTTTGGTCATGTGTGCGGATCGGTTTGATGTTAAGTAGAGAGATCAGGCTACAAAGTTGGGGTATGGTTTTCGTTGTTCTGATTTGGTGAGGTTGAAGAGGATTCGAGATCAAAGAGGCGGCGGAGTGCGGAGGCGTAGAAGCCGAGTGGAGCATCGGGGTCGTTGTGATCGAGTTGAGAGAGTGGGAGGTGAAGAATTTTGTTAATCAGACGGTGAGTGTGTTCGTCTAGAAGACGCTGTGCTTCAGAGTTTTCTTCGTGAGGATAGGCGGCGTTAAGTTTGTTGATGGTACGCTGTGTTTCGAGGAGGCCAATATCGTGAAGACGGTGACGGAGTTGCTTGACGAGTTGGCCTATATCGCGATTGTTGATTTGGGCCATGCATGTTTTGGCGACCTGTTCGAGATAAAGCTCGCAAGTTTCGATGTGCTCGGCGCGTTGTTCGTGAGTGTCGGCAATGACGGATTGGAGGTCGTCGACGTTATATAGGTAGACGTTTGTGAGTGAGCCTATAGCTTGATCGATGTCGCGAGGAACAGCGAGATCGAGAAGGAAGAGTGGTCGATTGCGACGACGCTTGAGTGTTGGCCTGAAAGAGTCTAACTGCAAGATAGGTGTAGGTGAAGCGGTAGATGAAATAACGATGTCGGCAGTGACGAGCATTTCATCAAGCTCTTCCCAGTTACGGACAGGGTTGGATGAGGCGGGGAGGTGGAGTGATTCTGCAAGCTTGGTTGCGTTATCAATCGAACGATTGACGATGCAGATCGACTTGGGTTTGAGTTGCTTAATGTGAGTGAGTGTTACTTTAGCAATTTCACCGGCACCGATGGCGAGGACGTTTTTGTCTTTGAAGTTGGCAAAAATTTGACGCGCGAAATCGACGGCGACGGAGCCGATGGAGAGGCGGCCTGAGTCAATGCCTGTTTGCGAACGTACTTGTTTTGCAGCGGCGAGAGATTGTTGAAAGATGCTGTGGAGGATTGGGCCAACTGTGTTGAGGTGTGTTGCGGTTTCATATGAGCGTTTGATCTGGCCTAGGATTTCTGTTTCGCCGAGGACCATTGAATCGAGACCAGCAGCTACATGAAGCAAGTGTTGGATAGCTGCTTGCTGCTCACGATGGATAGAGGCCGCGGTTAGTTGTTCGAGTGGGATTTGCTTGTGTTCTGCGAGGTATGTACGTAGGTCGTCAAGTTGTGGATCATCATGCGATGGGCGAGCGAAATAATATTCGGTACGATTGCAGGTTGAAACTAAAACAATTTCAGCTTTGGGGTATTTGGATTTGAGCAGGTTTAGGTCAGTGGATAGAGAGTCGCCTGAAGAGGAGAGTTTTTCGCGAATTTCGAGTGGTGCGGTACGGTGATTGATGCCGAACATGATGACACGCATTATTCGCCTCCTAACTGTTGGTTAGAAGGGTTGTCGATCGGCGTCATTTGGCGCGTTGGAGGTGTGGGTTTGTGCTCAGGCATTGCCATGACGATGCCGAAGACGGCAAGCAGAAGGACGAGGCCGAAGATTGAGAGCCAGGCAGCGCGGGCACCGCGGAAAGAGGTTGCGTAACGAACGTTCATGATGATGGCATAGACCGCCCATGCGATGACGGCGAGGATGATTTTGGGGTAGAGCCAAAACATTGCGCCATCAGCTTGTATATCTTCGAGGCTGGTGGTGAGGATGGTTAGGCCGGTGACAAGGCCGATAGTGAAAATGGCGAAGCCGAGGGTTGCGGTGGTGATGATGACGCGTTCAAGTGTTTCGAGTGAAGCAAATTTGCCAAGGGTTTTGAGGGTGGATGGGGTTTTGTGCTTGAGGCGTGATTGGATGAAAAGGTACATAGCACCAGTGATTGCGGCGATGGCGGCGAAGAATGTACCGAGGTAGACACCGATGAGGTGGATGGTGAGCCAAATGGTTTGCAATTGGTCGAGATTGAATTCTTTGTAGGACCAAGAAGCGGCACAGATTCCCCATGCAAGGATGATTGCGAGAAGTGGGAGCGCGAAGGCGGCGAGGCCTCTGAGAGCTTTTTTTGCGAGGAAATAGCGGATGGAGAGTGCAAAGAGTGTTGCAATTAGGAGTAATCCATCAACATGAGCTGTGAGGGGCTGGAGATTGTCACTGCTAAAGAGCCACCGATAGAGGAAAATGATTGCGGTGGAAATAGCGGTTAAAGATACGAGTGTGTTTTGGAGTTTGCTGGGTGGAAGCGATGGTGTGTCGTTGGGTTGTTCTTTGAAACGGCGCAAAGATAGTAGCCACGCTGCGATTGTAATGAGCGTGAGCAGGACTAAAGCTGCACTAGTTAGTGGGTTGGTCAGGTCATCCATTGGGCGTTGTTATATGAGTCTTATACGTTTGTTATGACTCGTGTGAATCGTTGTTGTCATCCTCGTACTGATCCGGCATGAGCGATTGGCAGAAGGCCTGATAGGCTTGAGTGCCCTGCTCTTTGAAGATTCTGATTGCGTCAGAGCTTGTGAGCTGTTTTATACGCTGGATACGACGTTTGGGATCGGTTATGGCAGATTGTAGCATGTGACGGTAGTTGGATGCGAGGTCGAGGAGTGGGGACCAGTCTTTATCGAGATTTGTTGCAAGTTGGTCACGGATTTGTGCAGCAGCGGAGGCGGAGGAGCCGTTAGTTGTGACGGCGATGGTGACGGGCCCGACGTGTGCGACTGCGGGGACTGTGAAATCGGATTGATTTGGAGCGTCTGCACGGTTGACCAAGATATCTTCAGCCCGAGCATCCTGATGGACTGAATCGTTGATTTTATTATCACTGGTAGCAATCACGACGAGGAACGCATCGTGAAGGTCCATGGTTTGATATGGCCTCTTGTGAATTTTGATTGGGAGTGCTTCGAGATCGGGGTGAATGTCTGGTGCGATGAGTGTGATAGTGGCACCTGCGGATAGAAGGGACTGTGCGCGTCGGAGTGCGACGGAGCCTCCACCAACAATGACGACATTGCGTGTGGAAAGATTGAGGTTGATGGGAAAGTCAGGCATAGGTGTATTTTAAGGTTAAGTCGTTTGAGGTCTAGCATTTAGTAAAGCATGTGGGGATAACATTATTGAATCGACAAGTTTAAGTGGTGGTGATGAGATAAAAGTTCACATCAATACCAAACAAAGCCCGAATGTGATAAGATTGTGATATGAGCGGACTTTGGGAAGAAAAGCAGAGAATGAATCGTAAAGCGGCGGAACCGTTGGCGGTAAAGATGCGCCCAAAGGTGCTTGATGAATTTGCAGGTCAGAAGCATTTTCTAGGTGAGGGGAAGTTACTGCGTCGTATGCTTGAGGCTGATTTGCTGACGAGTGTGATTTTTTTTGGGCCGCCGGGCACAGGGAAAACGACGCTTGCTGAATTGATTGCGCAACATACCAAACGACGGTTTGAAAGAGCAAATGCAGCAGCAGTGGGTGTGAAGGATGTGCGCGAGGTTTTGGATCGTGCGAAAAAATCACTTGAAAATGATGGCGTAAGATCAATTTTCTTTTTGGACGAGATCCATCGATTTAATAAATCACAGCAGGATGTGTTGTTGGGTGATGTGGAACGTGGTGTTATTACGTTAATTGGCGCGACAACTGAGAACCCATTTTTCAGTGTAAATTCAGCTTTAGTTTCACGGTCACAGATCTTTCAGTTTGAAAGCCTGGATGAGGCTGAGGTCAAAGCGCTGATTAGACGAGCCATTAATGATAAAGAGCGGGGGTATGGAGAAAAGGAAATTGATCTTACGGATGAGGCATTGGATCACTGGGCTGTGATGTGTGATGGGGATGCGCGTCGAGCACTATCTGCGCTGGAAATTGCTGTTTTATCAGGGGGAAATGGGGGTTCTGATGGAAAAATCGTTATTGATTTGGATGTCGCGCAGGATTCAATTCAGCAGAAAGCGGTGAATTATGATGCGAAAGGTGACGGTCATTACGATGCAATCAGCGCATTTATTAAATCGGTGAGGGGGAGCGATCCTGATGCAGCTGTTTATTGGTTGGCGAAAATGCTGCACGCTGGCGAAGATCCAATGTTTATTGCGAGACGTATAGCGATTCTTGCGAGTGAAGATATTGGAAATGCTGATCCTAGGGGAATGCAAGTTGCTGCAGCAGCATATGAAATTACGCATCGGATAGGGATGCCAGAGTGCCAGTTGACGCTTGCACAGGCAGCGATTTACCTGGCATGTGCACCGAAGAGTAATGCGAGTGCAATGGCGATTTGGACGGCGATGAGTGATGTCAAGAAGGGGCGAACAATTCCTGTGCCAAAGCATTTGAGGGATGGGCATTATGCAGGAGCGAAGAAGTTAGGGCATAAAGGGTATGAATATGCACATAACTCTGATACGGGATTTGTTGATCAGGATTATTTAGGGGTGGATGTTAAATATTATGAACCTGTTGAGAGGGGATTTGAGGTAAGGATTGGCGAGTTTTTGAAGTGGATTGAAGATCAAAAAAACGGTTAAAGTAAAAATCGCAAGGATCTGCAAGGTTTACATCAAAGGCTTGCGGATGTTAACATATCACGGTGTGGGGAAAGTTGAAAAAAGTCCGAGAATATTGTTGTTATGCTGCGATACCGGCCGATATTAGGGTTTAGGTTGAGGGATGCGCTTTAGGTGCAATGTGACAGTCTTGCGGCAAGTTTTGTGTTACATTGTGTTGGTTGAAAAAGGGGTGGCGGAATGGGGTCGCTTGTGTTGATGTCGCAATGGGGGATGGGATGTTGGATGTTATTTTATAAGCGTTGCAAAGGTTGTGATGCCCGTCAGCAATGGAGGCTGACCGGTTAAGGAGACGCAGATGGTACTTGGATCGCAGGCAAGTCGAGATGGAATGAGTCGCCGTTATATGGTTTCGCGTAAGCGTAAGCCAAGTCGTTGGCCGTTGGTCCTCCTCGTGCTAGTAATTACTGGAGTTGGAGGCTTCCTCGTATTTGGTGGTGGCGAAAGTACACCCGCTGAAGGCGAAGCTGCAACAGGTGAAGAGGTTGCGGGTCTATATAGTGGGAATGGCGAAACCTATCAGGCACCAGAACCTGTGGACAATAATGAGAGCATGTTACTGCCGACACGTGGTGAAGAAACATCGCAAGCAAATGATCCGGGTAAAGTATTTACACTCGGTTCGGATACACCAAATCGCAACCCGGTTGTACCTCAGAATGTAGGGCAAGTCGGGCAGCAAGCACCACAAGCATATCAGCAGCCACCTGTGATTCGTACCGCTGAACGTGAAACTCGTATGGGTAATGCGGGGAATCTGAGTCCTGTACGAAGCAAGCCAAGTCCACAGCAGTTGATTGAAGGTATGAAGCTGATTAGTGAAGGACAATATGTTGAAGGCCGGCAGGTTTTAAGTCATTTGCTTTTCGAGGGACGTAGTTTACTGTCGGTTGCTGATGCTGCTGATATCAGACAGACGCTCGAAAGTGTTAATGAGGCTTTGATCTTTGGTGAAGAGGTTCATCCTAAGGATACGACGATGTCTTGGTACAAGATCAAGAGCGGTGACGCGATGAGTCGTATCGGTAGAAAATACTCCGTGCCTTACCGGTACCTTGAGCGATTAAATAATGTGGTTGCAAGAAAGATTCAGGCTGGCAAAAAATTGAAAGTACCAAATGGTCCTTTCCATGCACGTGTAATGAAGAGTGACTACATGATCGATGTGTACATTAAGGATGCTAATGGCGCGAAGATTTTTGTGTGCAGTTACATGGTTGGGTTAGGATCTAATAATTCAACACCAGTAGGCAATTGGATTATTGAGCCGGGTCGCAAGGTTGTAAATCCTGATTGGCCGAATCCACGAACTGGTGAGTATTATGGCCGTAATGATCCACGTAATCCGATTGGTGAATATTGGCTTGCGTTGAAGGGAACTGACGAGAATACAAGCAAAGCTCAGAGCTATGGTATTCATGGTACGATTGAGCCCGAATCAATTGGCACGCAAAGTTCTATGGGATGTATTCGCCTAGGCAATAAGGACATTAAAGAATTGTTCTATATGCTTTATGAAGGTTCGAGTACAGTTCAAATTGAGCCGTGATTGAAAACTAAAATTAATAATGACCATATAAAAACCCGCTTGTAATAAGCGGGTTTTTTTGTTGATTAAGAAATATGCGATTCCCATTGTCAGTAAGGTTGAGAATAGGTTTTAAAGCATTGAGGCGTCGCGTGATTCACCTTCTTCAGGTGAAGTTGGTAAGTGCAAGCCACACTCTTGCTTGAGTCCTTTGAATCGACCTGCTCTCTCATCTTCATCAGCACCGATTGGTCTAGTTGAATGCCAATCGCCGATGGATTTATAACCTTGCTCGTAGAGTGGATGGGTTGGCAAGTCGTTCTTTTTGAGATATTCATAAACGTCTTTTTGTGACCAAGTCAGAATGGGGTGAACTTTAAATCGGCCATCCTGCTTCACGACGGTTTGTAGACCTGAACGGTGTGAAGTTTGCTGTCCACGCAGGCCAGCTAACCATGAATTTGCTTCAAGATCTCTAAGCGCTCGCTGCATTGGTTCAACTTTGCGTAGTCGATCGTATTTATTGAGATTGGCAATGATTTCCTCATCAGTTTCGCCTTGCTCCCAGAGCTTACCATGCTTAGCTTCCATGTAAGATGGTGAGATAGTTGCTTGAAAAACCTTTAGGTTAAGATTCAGGCGTTCTGCAAGATCGTCCGTGAACTGATAAGTTTCTGGAAAGTGGTAGCCAGTGTCGATGAAGATGACTGGAATGTCAGGCACTACACGCGTTACGAGATGGAGCATAAGTGCTGCTTGAGCGCCAAATGATGAAGTCATGACAAGGCCATCACCAAAGGCCTCATGGGCCCATGCGATGATTTGAGTTGCATCACTGTTTGCAAGTTTTTCGTTGACTTCATGTAAGTCGAAACTCGCGCGCAGATCATCTGTACGATTATCACTAATTGCAGGTGACACTAATTTGTTCTCCAACATCCCATTTCCAGGTATGCTCGCTACTGCTCAACTCCTCAATCGGCAGAAGCTCTGTTGAATGCATATCCATGTGGGACCGTGTTCGTATCTCTCGTGAGAGACATATCATAGGGACATTCTGTCTGAATAAAAGAACATCTCAGATAGTCAGCTTATTTCATGAATTTTCCGAGATAAGAAGACATGAGTGTCGTTTGTGTATTGTGACTAAGCTGTGTGGTTTGATCTAACAATCATGAACTGCAAGAATGAATGACCTATGAAAGACGTTTACCTCGGAATTGGCAGCAATCTTGGCGATCGTACAGCGCATCTGAAATATGCTTGCGATCAGATTGCGCAATTTGATCTGACATATGTGATTGCTGTTAGCCCATTTTATGAAACTGCACCATTAACCGGGGAAGGCGTGCCTGACAATCAAGGTACATTTTTAAATGGTGCGATACATTTACAAACTGATTTACAGCCGACCGATTTGCTCAGAAAACTGCAACATATTGAAACAGAGGCTGGTCGAGTTGTAAAAAATAAGCGTGTACATTGGGGACCACGAGAGCTGGATATCGATATTCTGCTTGTTGGGAAAGAGATGATTAATGAAGATGAGGAACTGACAGTACCGCATCCTCGTATGTGTGAAAGATGGTTTGTGCTGAAGCCGCTTGCTGATATCGCAGAGAATTTTGTCCACCCACTTAATCATCATAAAATTGGTGAATTGTTGAGGGATCTGGAAGAGCAATCGAATCGTGAAGGCAATCTTGGATTGCCTGTGAAGGATTAGTATGAGTAACGTGACAGAAGCGACATGCCGCATCAATGAGATTTTTTACTCACTCCAAGGTGAAAGCACCTGGGCTGGAGAACGCTGTGTGTTTGTACGTCTAACAGGTTGCCCGCTTCGATGTGCTTATTGTGATACCGAGTACGCCTTCCGTGAAGGCGAGACGATGATGATTGCAAATATTGTGAAAGAAATTGAGCGTGTTGGTAAAGGTTGTGATTTGGTTGAAATCACTGGCGGCGAGCCATTGGTGCAGAAAAACGTTCATACATTGATCGACCAATTGCTTGAAATGGGCAAAACGATACTCATTGAGACTTCTGGTGCTTGTGATATCAGTGTGTGCGATCCACGTGTGATTCGTATTATGGATATCAAAACGCCAGCCAGCGGCGAATCGCATCGTAATGATTGGAACAACATCGATCACCTCACGAAACAGGATGAAGTGAAGTTCGTGATCTGCAATCGCGCTGATTATGATTGGTCGAAAAATGTGATTGATAAATATGATCTTTCATTAAGGGTCAAATCAGTTTTAGTGAGTGCTGCGGGCGAAATGGCTCCGGGTCAAGAAGTTGAGGGAGTTGCTGGGATGAATGTTCGAGACCTAACGGATTGGGTGCTTGAGGATCACTTACCAGTAAAATTGCAGGTTCAGTTGCACAAAATCATCTGGGACCCAGCGATGCGTGGGGTATAACTGAGACAGATTAAACGTGATTTGATTCGGACCGCCAAAATTGGGAAGATGTCTTGCCTGTATTTTGCTGTGCTAGGTGGCGATGGCTGGGGAGGGATATTTGATTGACTAACTCACCCTTGTGCGGCTCCGATGTGGTTCAGCCACTTGTTCCGCTCTCCTTTGCATCAGGTATTTGTGATGAAAATTGCACTCACGAAGAAAATTGATTTCGAAGCTGCTCACTGGTTGCCCAAATTCCCAGATGGCCACAAATGTCGCCGCCTGCATGGCCACTCATTCAAGGTCGATATTGTTGTCGAAGGCGATTGTGACCCTGAAATGGGCTATTTAATGGATTTTGGTGATATCAAGAAGGTCACTGCACCATTGGTTGAGCAACTCGATCATTATTGCCTCAACGACATCGAAGGCCTCGAAAATCCCACTGCTGAAATGCTAGCACAATGGATCTATGACAAGCTCATCGGCGATCTGCCCATGCTCAAACTTGTCCGCGTACACGAGACATGTACCTCATCAGCAGAGTATTGGGGCGAGTAATCGACTCGAATACATCCTAAATTATCCAAAGCGAAGCATCCCACGCTTCGCTTTTTTAGTGTAGTAAGCTTAAAAAAGTCTTGACGCTCAAGATGTCATATTAGACAATTTAGCAAGACAAACGGATATGGAAGGAGGTGTCACAGACAGCAAGTTTCATACCCAGTTGATTGTCAGCATTGAGCCAAACATTCATAAGCACAATTTTGTGCGAAACTGAAATTATCATCCTATTTATCATTCCGGCTGGATGACTGACACAAAAATCAACGACTGCTACCATTTCGGTAGCAGTTTTTTTATGTCCATCATCAACTTCGACTGCCGACCATACATTCAGAGTGACATCGATTTGTGAACTAGCCCTAAATCTGTGTAAGATGCTCACAATAATATGTTTAGTGACCAAGGAGTTAGCCTGATATGCCACACGGAACGATGCTGCACGTTATCAACCATCCGCTGATTGACCACTATCTCACACGTATCCGTGAGGAAACGACCTCATGTGCCCGTTTCCGTGACCTGGTCGGCTGTGTGGGCACCCTGCTCGCTTACGAAGCAACACGTGATGTGAAGCAAGAAGAAGTCGAGGTGAAGACGCCGATGGAGATCTGCACCGGCAAACGCTTCGCTGATAATGTTTGCATCGTACCAATCCTGCGTGCGGGTATCGGTTTTTCAGATGCGATCATTTCACTTTTCCCGGACGCTCACATCGGCCATATCGGCCTCTTCCGAAACGAAGATATTCTTGAACCAGTCGAATATTACAAGAGCCTTCCCATTCAAATCGGCAGCGGTCCTGTTCTTCTTGTCGACCCAATGCTCGCCACAGGTGGCAGCGCCATCGCCGCAGCCAACATGCTCAAGAGCAAAGGCTGTAAAGATATTCGCTTTATCTGTTTGATTTCAGCACCGGAAGGTATTGAGAAATTCCACATTGCTCACCCTGATGTTCCAATCTACACCGCAGCAGTAGACAGACAACTCGACGAGAACGGCTACATCCTTCCAGGTCTCGGCGATGCAGGCGACCGAATCTTTGGAACACTCGAAAAACACTAAAATTACAATTTCTTTTGTATGCCCTACCCTTGCAGGATTGCCATGATTTGCTCAGCAACTTCTTCTATCGTTGCGTCTGACACATCGATCATATAATCGGCAACCGCTTGATATGTTGGTTCACGTTCACTGAGAACTTGTTTGACTTCATCTAGGGAAATACCGTGTGACGTTAATGCAGGTCGATTATCTTGGGTATTTTCATCGCCCACGATCCGCTTGTGCAGTACTTCAGCAGGGGCTGACAAATAGATACGCAGCGTATCCTCACAGGCTTCAATCGCACGCATGGCATCGAGCTGCATAACCGTACCACCACCCAGCGAAATTACGCACTCATCCTTTTGGCATACGTCCTCTGTTACACGACATTCTTTCTCACGAAACACAGGTTCTCCGAAATCGTTCCAGATTTCTGCAATGGACATACCACCAAAACGCAGCATGATTTCATGATCCGTGTCAATCAAAGGCCAACCCAGCCTGTCAGCAATATGTTTACCAACAGTGGATTTACCCGATCCTCGATAACCAAACAGGATGATTTTCATACCCTGCATTATAATGGGCTCCAGCAGAATGTGGACTTTTCATCCTCATCCCCAAAACCAAGGCAGAAAACGGCATGGACGAAAAAGTCAGCCAACAACATCTTGAACGCCTCCGTGAAATTCGCAATTTTAAAGATCGCGATTTCTCACTCAGTTTTCTGCAGCGTCAATTCAAAAATGAAGTGGAAAAACCTTTCAAACAGGTCGCTGATCTAGTAGAAGTTTGGAACAGGCTTGTGCCATCGCATATTGTTGAACATACACGCCTGGAAAGCATGAATCGTGGCATTCTCCGTGTCGCCGTTGAATCTAACAGTTGGCTATACGAACTTGATAAAGCACTCAGAAGCGGGTTACAGCAGCAGATTATCAGTGAATTTCGTGGCAAAGCATTTCGACGAATTCAACTGTTAGTTAATCCAAAACCATTTTTCACCAACGAATAACCCTATTACACATACCATTTCCAGCATTTACCCTTGTTTCTATAGCGTTTTAGGGTAAATGGTTGTAATGTTTACGTGATCGCATGACGATGATGCGCAAGCTTCAACAAGCAAAAATAATCTCGAGATTAGATCATGAAATTTGCAGCTACTTTTTGTTTCGCAACGGTATTCACGCTATTCGTTATAGGCTGTGACAGTCAGCAAAAAATCCCTGATGCAGGCATGGGATACGGCAAACCTATCAGCCAAGATGTCATGCCTGAGAATGAAAACACATCAACTGAAACTGGCACTCAAACATCAATAGAGCAAAGCAAACCAGCTCAAACAAATGACGTCACTAAACTGCCGCCACTCATGCGAACCACTGCACGTGCACTCATGCCAGCCCAGAATATCAAAGGTACTTACACTGCTGACGAAGGTAAAAACAAAGGCAAATCTTTCCAATTTACTTATGAAATGACCCCCAATGGCCTAATTCTAAATATCGAAGGTTTACGTCGAGTCTATTTTGAGTGGGACAGCCAAGGCAATCTGATTCTGAAGCGAGATGATGATTTTCAAGAAAATGTACGTGTCATGTACAACCCAGGTCTCGTGATATTGCCTGCTAAATTGGAAGAACGTGAACCCAAAATCAAAGGTGTGTCCAAGGTTGAAGTCTTTGGTTTAACAAATGGTAATCGCCGTGCTGTTGGAACGGTAAGCAATGAAATCACTGCAATTTGGCAATCGCAAATTCCATTGAATAATCAAGAGATCAAGGCGTACATTATTCGTGAAAAGCGCATGCTTGATCTTGATATTGCAAAAGTTCAACTGACACTCGATACCGCTTTCGCACCAGGCAAAGGCGAACTGCTGCAAATGGAATGGCGCACACAAAAAGCGCTGGACATCTTCGTCGAAAACAGCAAATCTAAACTCAGTAGAACCAAATAACTATTTGATGTTCAATAACACTAAGCAATTCCGAAACTTTTTATCATTATTTGATGTATGTCACGCTGAAAATTATCAGACGCAATTAGATGATAAAAGGTAATTCCGATATTTATCGCTTTGTAAGTGTTTGCAGTAAAGTTATCAATTCACATCCACGATATCACTTACAGTGCTGAGAAAGATACGTACGACATCAGGAAGATGAGAGTATGAGTTCTGTAATTAAATTAGTCTGTCCCAACCTGCAATGCCGCAAGATCCTTTCGGTACCTACACATGCACGTGGCAAGAATGTTCGTTGCCGAGCCTGTGGTATTCGTGTTACCGTGCCCGGCAAGAAAAAATCCATGCCTGTTGCTCCACAATCTGAAGAGCAAATTGAAGGACAGACTATAGAACAATCTGAAGTTACCGATCAAACAGAATCGGAAACTGTCTGATCGATATAAGTAGCACACAGCAAACGCAAATAAAAAAAGCACCAGCCAAAACTGGTGCTTTTTGTTTGTCCAATTTTACTGATGATAATTAGTCATCTTTTAGTAATTCATCAATATCGAAATCATCAGAGTCGTTTTTATCGATATTGATTTGATCCATATCTGAATCATCATTGGCAAGTGCATCCAATGCTGCAATCTGTGCATCCAGATCCGAAGTAGCCACAGCTGTCGCAGGTTGGCCGTCTGCAGCAGGTGAAACAATGGTCTGATCACCCGTATTGCCCGGATGAGCTGCAGCAGAGTGGTTCATGACCTCATTTTGACCCGCTTGGCTATCATCCAATACTGTTTTCACAGGCTTGATATTTGTCGGCTTACCATTCACGATCACCGTGAACACCACCGGCCCAATCGTGATTTCATCACCCGCCTTAAGCAAAGATTCCTGAACACGGTTATCATTCAGATATGTGCCGTTACTTGAGCCAAGATCACGAAGGTGGATTTGAT
The DNA here is from genome assembly GCA_016350165.1 of Planctomycetota bacterium. Classification (GTDB taxonomy): domain Bacteria; phylum Planctomycetota; class Phycisphaerae; order Phycisphaerales; family Phycisphaeraceae; genus Poriferisphaera. The sequence continues at coordinate 5,081,471 of CP066225.1, forward strand.
CGCCATCAATCGTTATCTCACAATGCTGTCTTGAGACGGACGATAAGGGTATGCGAAGATCGCAGGTATTCTTGCGACCAATCACGACTTTCCCGCGTGTAACAGGGAAATCTCGGCGTAAACCATCAGATTTGAACATCACCAGTGAGACGTTCATCGCACGACCTCATTCATACTTACTTGACTCAAATGCAACACAATGAATTTTAACGGAGTCCTGTTTGTGCAGCAACCTCAGCAAGTAGTTTCAGGACACGGAGTTAACCTCTTCCAAGATACGCAGAATGCGCTCGGACTGTATCTCCACATCCCTTTCTGTTTCCATAAATGCCACTATTGTGATTTTTACAGTATCGTCGACTCAGCTACCCGCCATGAGGATCGGCAGCAGCATTTTACCGATGCACTTATCAGTGAATTATTAACAGCTAACGACAAATCCCCACTCAAAGTTCGCACTATTTTCGTTGGCGGGGGAACTCCTACCCTCTTGCAACCTAAATTTTGGCATCAAATCTTCCAAACATTACACAAAATCGTCGATTTCAGCTCATTAGACGAGTTCACCGTTGAGGCAAATCCTGAAACAGTTACTGACGAACTTATGCGACTTTTCGCACAAAATGGTGTCAATCGTATCTCCATCGGAGCCCAATCTTTCGACCAATCACTCCTGAAAGTTCTAGAGCGTTGGCACGACCCACAAAACGTTTCCAAAGCTATGAACATCGCCCGCAATGCTGGCATCCGATACATCAACCTCGACATGATTTTCGCCATCCCCAGTCAGACCATGGATCGATTGAATGCTGATTTGGATGCAGTTCTCGATCTTCAGCCTGATCACATTTCCGATTACTCACTCATTTTTGAACCCAACACTCCACTCACACAGAAACGCAACATGGGTCTTATTCAACCAATCAAAGAGGATATCGAGAGAGACATGTTTGAACATGTCATAACACGCCTCAGCCAAGCTGGCTACGATCACTACGAAATTTCCAACTGGGCTAAAAAAACTCAAGCCAACCAAGATCTTCCCGTTTGGGGCAATCGTTGTCTTCACAACTTACTCTATTGGCACAACGCGAACTGGTTAGGTTTTGGTCCATCAGCCGCGTCTCATATGAACGGCCACCGATGGAAAAACCTCCCTCATCTCGGCAAATACATCGAAGGTTCACCCATCCCCCCCACAATCGATCATGAATATCTCAAACAACACGATCGAATTGGCGAACAGTTGATGATGCTTTTGCGTCTGCGTGAAGGCGTTTCTACTGCATGGATTAAAAAACATATTCCTGATAGTGATGTACGCCACCAAACCATTAAAGAGCTTCGTGATATCAACATGCTCGAAATACGTGACAACTATCTTCGTCTCACCGACCAAGGTTTGTTCGTAGGCGATGCTGTCATTGCTCGTCTTCTCTAAAACAAAAAAGACCCGCTTGGAATCAAACGGGCCTTGAGAGTTTATTTCTATTCATTGATTAGCGTTTACGACGACGCTGCTTGTATGTCTTCTGAGCTGGCTTGGATTCTCCACCTTGCTCAGAGTCACCGTGGCGACTTCTCGCCTGGCGTGCTCTTCTCGCACGACGAGATTTCGGCGTATCATCACTACCTGCTTTCTCCGCTGCAGCCATATCTTGCTGTTGCGATTCAGAACCTTGGCCTGCAGCCGCCGCAGCTTGGCCCGATGCATCATGATGAGCCTCTTGGCCAGCATATGCATTATTCACCTGAACATTAGGCGTTAATCTTGCACGGAATATCAGATCCGTCACACGATTACGCACATTTTGCTGCATTTCCAAGAAGTGATTTGCACCTTCACGTTTATACTCAATACGTGGGTCCTTCTCAGCATAACCACGAAGACCAACAGAGTCCTTCAACTGGTCCATACCATATAGGTGATCCTTCCACGCTTGATCAAGAATTTGCAGCAACACATATCGCTCTAACTGACCAAGTTCAATTCGCAGAAGTTCTTCACCCTTCTCAATCATGAACGCTTCAAGGTTATCCTTGTTCTCTTCAAACAGCTCGTCTTCCATCTCAACATTGAAGCGGCCACGGAACCATTCACCCAACAACTTTGGATCACCGTTTTTACTTGAAATTTCAGATTTAATCTGCTTCTCAAGCTTATCGCCATTAACCCAAGGATCACCAGCCTCACGCAGGAATTCAAACAATTCCTTGCCGTTCTTACCATCAAGATCATCTGGCTTCAGATCAAGATCATAACGTTGCTTCGCCCAGCCTATAAGCTGTTCAATAGCCCAATTTTGATCCTGTTGTGCACCTTGATAAACAATATCCAAAATAAATTCGATCGGATAATTCAGTTCACGTTGCTGATATGATTCACGCGCTTTTTCAAGCAACATGCTTACGCAATCTTCACCCGATTTATCAATCAAATCATCATGATCAATTTCAATGCTAAACTTATTACCAGCCCAAGCTGCAAGCTCTCTTTCACCAAGATTCTTCTCAAGGTATTTCGCAACACCTGAGAAATCAGTCTTATCGAGTTGAGCACAAGCTTTATCCGTAAGATCAGTAACAATCTCACGCATATTCATTTGATTCAGTTGACCCTGATTCAGCTTCACATCAAAACGTGATTTTGCCCAACTAACAAGGCCTCTCAAGTCCCATTCATTCGGAGGCACTTCATCAGAAATATACTCACCAATCGTTACATCTATAATCTGACCTATCTCAATGCGAGCATTTGTCAAAATAATTTTCTGCAACTCATCAATGTTATCTAAGTGCAATTTCGAAGGCTCAATCGCAACGTCAACTTCGCTCTTCACCCATTCAGCAACCTGACGTTTCGCATAAAGCTTCTCTTTATACAGATCAACTGCATCCTCAACTGATTCAGTGATGTACTCAAAGATAATCTGCCTGACATTCTTACCTTCAAGCACTTCCTGTCTCAAGCCATAGAACGTATTACGCTGATACTCCATCACCTCGTCATATTCGAGCAGGTTCTTACGTATTTCATAGTTACGTTCTTCGACCTTACGCTGTGCTCTTTCCACTGACTTGGTCACCCAACGGTGCTCGATCGCATCGCCTTCTTTCATACCAAGCTTCGACAAAGCAGCAAGCGTTGTCTTGCCAGCAAACATCTTCATCAAATCATCTTCAAGCGAGATGAAGAAACGTGATGAACCATTATCACCCTGACGACCAGAACGACCACGCAACTGATTATCAATACGGCGTGATTCATGACGCTCGGTACCGATGATGTGCAAGCCGCCCATTTCTTCAATGTTTTTCCAAACTTGTAAACGATGCAGATAATACTCAGGCAATGAATCAAGCATCTTCATGCATGCATCTTGCGCCATGTTCTGCGCCTTCTTAGGATCAGCATAAGCATCACGTGCACACAGGAATCGTAAGTAATCGAGCTTCAATTGCTCGTCACTCAATGCATCCGCGTCCTTCGCACTAAGACCTGTGCTTACAACAGCCAAGTGGCGATACGCTGCTGCAATCAGTTCGTCATCACTCATCTCAGCTTTCGCATTCTTCGGCAGCATATTTCTCATCTGCCAATGCTTCACCAGTACTTCACGAGCAATCGGTGTCAATCGAATGTCAGTACCACGACCAGCCATATTGGTTGCGATCATCACTGCGCCAAGTTCACCAGCGTGCGCAACAATATTTGATTCGCGTTCCGCTTGATCAACCTTAGCGTTCAAAACCTCGTGTTTAATGCTGTATTTCTGCTTCAAGCCACGAGAGAGCATTTCACTCTTTTCAACAGAAGTCGTACCCACAAGCACCGGCCGACCAACATCATGCGTACGTTTAATTTCATCAACGATCGCATTCCATTTATCCTTCTCAGAAAGATAAATCAGGTCATCACGGTCTGTTCTTGCAATCGCAACGTTTGTTGGAATACAAACAACTTCCAAGCCATAAATCTCAAGGAATTCAGTTGCTTCAGTCACCGCTGTACCCGTCATACCCGCAAGACGTTTATACAACTTAAAGAAGTTCTGAATCGTCACAGTCGCAAGCGTCTGTGTTTCTTCCTTGATCTTAACGCGTTCTTTCGATTCAACAGCCTGATGCAAACCATCTGACCATTGACGACCAATCATCAAACGACCTGTAAATTCGTCAACGATGATCACTTCACCTTCGCGAACCACATAATCCTTATCACGCTTATAAACAACGTGTGCACGCAAAGCATTTTCAAGCAAGTGTGGGAAGTCCATGTTCTTTCCAACATAGAACGAACCAACGCCCGCCTTCTTCTGTGCTTCAGCAATACCATCATGTGTCAGATGGACAGCTTTCTTGTCGATTTCAACTTCGTAGTACTGAGTAAACTGGTCACGATCAGCCTCAAGTGATGGCAGTTGAGCTTCCAAATCCTGCATCTCAGTTTTCATTGAAGGAACTTTAGCTTTGTCCCTCGCATTACGAATATCACCTTCCAGCCCCTTGATTTTCATAATTGTTTGCTGAACAAATTTATCCTTCGCATCCCATTCCTTCTGCATACCAACAAGGTGAGCTGAAATCTTGTCAGCTTCGCCATAGCGTGGTGCATCCTGATGGGCAGGACCTGAAATAATCAAAGGTGTTCTGGCCTCATCAACCAAAATCGAGTCGATTTCGTCGACAATCACAAAGTCACGTTGCTTCTGCACCTGCTCTTCAGCAGTCAACTTCATGTTATCTCGAAGATAGTCGAAGCCTAACTCGGAGTTAGTCGCATACAGCACATTACATTTATAAGCCAACGTCTTTTCTTGTGGCGGCTGCATGTGATATGGGTGAATCGCACCAACAGTCAGACCCAGTGAATAGTAGAATGGGAACACCCAGTCACGGTCACGTTGGACAAGGTAATCATTGACCGTCACAACGTGACACTGCAAATCATCAACACATGCAACATAACAAGCCAAAGGCGCAACAATCGTTTTACCTTCACCTGTTTTCATTTCCGCAATCTTGCCTTCACCCAGCACCATACCACCGATCAACTGCACATCGAACGGACGCGCTCTGAATGGAGGCTTTGACTTTGGATACAGTTCTCTCACTGCATCGTACATCGCCACCGGGACCTCAACCTGTAAATGACCCGGTGCTGGTTCGCCGCCCAATACAGGCTCAGGATCAAGTGAATCAGCCTTCGCTTTGATCTCTGCATAAACGCTCTGCAAATCACTTGGTAATTGCGTGGGATCAAAATCAAATGCAGGATTAAATATATTTCTAAGACCAACTGAACGGTCCATTGCTTCACGCGCCACAGCCATAATCTCTGGCAGTACGTCAGCAGTCTTCTCACCGTTCTTGATGCGGTTCTTAAATTCTCCTGTCTTCGCCTTCAACTCTGCATCAGTTAGCCGACGCATCTCTGGTTCAAGTGTATTAATCACATCAACGCGACGTTGATATTGCTTCAGCATACGTTCATTACGTGAACCAAATACGGATGTGAATGCCTTACTTACATATGGAATAAACATGTTCTGCCTCAATCTTCGATTGATGGTGATAAGCTTTTAATTTCAGCTCATGATTTGCTTGTGATAGATAGTAGGTGTTGCTCAACACAACCTGCCAAGCCTTCATTGCAACATGCCTTTATTCTTTGCATATACAAAGCAGCGCACGTGACTATAAAACAGTCCGCAATAAATACACCTAAGTTGTCCAATGTGATTAAGAGCAAACAGACTAGAGTCGCCCTGCTCTTCCGTGCCATCGCCAACCATCAAACGACACACCACGCAAGCACGATAGATGTGGTTGCGCAAAATCTTTGATGGCGTATCAATTACATCTTCGGCGGCGGTAAATTAAGAAGTGTTTGATGAAGATACCTGCCCGGATCTGAAAGTAAGTCCTGCTGCGATTCAATCACAACAGTATCACGTTGTTCATTGGCTGTCTGAACAGTCAGCAGTTGAGCAGATGTGATAGACGGCTTCGGCTTGTGCTGCTGAACTTGTTTCGCCAAGTCACTCAGGAAGTCCGCGATCAATTTCTCTTCGCGACTCTGCAATGCCATCTCACCCGAACGCAGATTCAGATTCACCGTCGTTGCCGAGGCATCCGAAATCGCACCCAGACATACAAACACCGACATCGTCAGCGTCAGGTATGGCAGAGCAAATTGTGATGACTTACTTTTCACTGCAAACATTATCGACCAGACCCTTCCAACAGGTCAAGCCAGCCCTATATTATTCAGCTGTATGTGCATACCCGCGAAGCACTTCCAACCCTATAATCCATGCCTTTCACCCAATTAGACCCATTTTCAGGCTCTTTGCCAATTACTTGCCAGTTCACCGCCAAGTTCATTCCAAATTCGGAAATTGGGCATCCAATTTGCTATATCTGACCGTTTTAGATCGATTTTGACTATCGGATTACCAAAATACATCTCTGAATTCGCTGTTATTCATCACAGGACATCGCGTAGGGTTACATGACACTTTATGACATTTGATAGCCAAAAAGGACGAAATAATATTCATTAGATGATTCTAGGCATAGATTTATGCACTTTGCGGTGCATAACCCTTTATGAGTTGGCCAGCCATGCCGATAACGATATCATCATTTTGTCCATTTTAGTTTTATGACAATTTAACTCACCCCTGTCTCATGGAAGCAGGCTCATGAATATTCATGAATATCAATCGCGTGAAATGCTGCAGACGTTCGGAATCCCCGTTCCGCCCGGCATTCTTGTACAGAACCCGGTCGCTGCTCAAAAAGCATTTGACGAACTCCAAAAACGTTACGACGTTGGTGTTTGCGTTGTAAAAGCTCAGGTCCACGCAGGCGGCCGCGGCAAAGGTGGCGGGGTCAAACTCGTCAAATCAGGCGAAGAAGCTCGTAAAGCAGCTAACAGCATCCTCAGCAAGCCTCTGATCACACCTCAGACCGGCCCAGAAGGTGTCCCTGTCATGAAGCTTCTCGTCGCAGCTGGCGTTGAGATTGAAAAAGAATATTACCTCGCGATCACGGTTGACCGTGTTTCAGCATGCCCGGTGCTCATCGCATCCAGCGAAGGTGGCATGGACATTGAGGAAGTCGCGAAAACAAAGCCAGACGCAATTATCCGCGAGCCAATCAGTGCGGTCGCAGGTTTGCGTCCTTACCAGGCACGTAAGATCTGTTACTTCCTTGGTTTCAAGGGCAAGCAGGTGCGTATGGCTGGTAAGATCATGCACCAACTCGCTGACCTGTTCCTGAAGAATGACGCGAACCTTGCTGAAATCAACCCACTCGTGGTTACAAAGGCGACTGACGAACACCCAGACGGCACCGTCATTGCACTTGATGCGAAGCTAAATTTCGACGAAAACGCGCTCTTTAGACAAGATGATGTCAGAAGTTACGAAGATCCGACTGAAGAAGAGCCGGCAGAACGTCGTGCGAAGCAATTCGGCCTTTCATATATCAAGCTTGACGGCAGTATTGGCTGTTTGGTCAACGGTGCGGGCCTTGCGATGTCGACCATGGACATCATTAAGCTGCACGGCGGTGAGCCTGCAAACTTCCTGGACGTTGGTGGTTCAGCGTCAGAAGAGGCTGTCACAGAAGCATTTAGAATCATTTTGAGTGATGATTCCGTGAAGGGTATTTTGGTTAATATCTTTGGCGGCATCGCGAAGTGTGACACGATCGCAAGAGCGATTGTGACGGCTGCGAAGGAAGTCGGGTTTACAGTACCACTGGTCGTGAGACTGGAAGGTACGAATGTTGAGCCTGCCCGTCAGATTCTTGAAGAGGCGAAGGCAGATATCCCAACGATGGAAATCGGCAAGGATCTGACTGATGCTGCGAAGAAGATTACGGCGCACAGTGCTGCGTAATTATGAACATTGAAGTTTGTGTTGAAAATAAATATAAGTAAATTGATGGACGGTAGATGACTCTGCCGTCCATTTTTTAGAGAGGACAATTTGAGATGAAAGTTGAACCGTTTTTAGCTGAACTGAATCGCTTGCGTCAGGACATTGACAAGGATGATACGGATATGGAGTGGCTGACGCTGCATCATGTTTTTTGCTTTGTCAGTTACAAGATGGGTGATTTTGAGAAATACTTGAACGAGCATGAAGCGATGGGTGAATTTGAGGCTTATAAAGAAGAGATGGGCATCGAAGACTGAAATGTAGTCTAATCATCAAATAGATAAAATATGAACGTGCGCACAAAAGCGGTTTTCAACGTCGGTTTTGTGCGCACGTTTTTTAATTTTCGTTGGTTTACCCTAATATAAAAGTAGCTAGAAATGGTCAGAAATGATCAAAGAATTGCGCGCACGTTCAGGTTATCGCGCGCTAAATGAATTTTCCGCGCAAGTGCGAAAAGAGCCAAATGCGTGTTTGTGCGCGCTGGCAGATTTTTTTTGAAGAGCATGGTTCTGGCATGTATTTTGCACCGTATATTAATTTAGATGAAAGTGTGCATGGCACTGTGAGTTGATCTTACAAGTTAATATGAGGCGGTGATATGAAAGCTCTATCCGTTGTGACGCATGCGGGCGAATTGATTTGCTCAGGTAAGAAAACATTGGAGATCCGGCGATGGTTGCCGGAGGAAATACCTTTGATTGATCTGGCGATCGTGCAGAACCAGCATCGTTTGAGTATGGAGAGGCCTACGGATGAAGAGGGTATGGTGGTCGCGGTAGTGGATGTGTGCTGCGTAAGAGAATGGGATCGTGAGGATGCGGAGTCGGCTTGCTCGCAATGGGATTCGGGTTGGTATGCGTGGGAACTAGAGAACATACGTGTTGTTCGTGGTAAGTTTAAGGCACCGGCAAAGAGACGTATCTACAGTATTGATATTGATTATGAAACGTTATCATTTACTGAACACTATCAGAAAAAGTGACAAAGATATGGTTCATTTTCTCGTATCTAATCGATAGTTAGTTTCAGGTCTTTCCCGAAGGGGCTGCGTTTTATCTTGTGGGTTTGGTCAGACTGGCTTACACTTCGAGCGGTTAGGTTGTGGTGAGTGTGTGTTGCCTGTCTTGTTTTGTGATGTTTGTAATTATTAAATGTTGTTGCGTTCGCCTGTCTAATATTCGATTAGGTTAATCTGCCAATATAGATGTCGCTACTGATTCTCGAATCAGTAGTTTGTCGTGCATGTTGAGCCTATAAAACACGCTATATATGAGGGGATACAGAATGCGATTACCATTTGCTTTGATTGATGTGCTGGATAAGGTTGCGGACGGAGCGGGTATCAATAAACGTGAAGCGAGTTATTTGCTTGGCTTTGATGAACATTCTATAGAAGCCTCATTGATTCGCGCTGTAGCAAATGATGTGTCCAGGGAACGGTTTGGGAATTGTGGTGTTGTGCAAGGTCAGATTGGTGTAGAGATCATGCCTTGCCCAGCTAATTGTGGTTTTTGTGTATTTGGGGCAAAGTATAAAATGTTTGAGCCTTATGTTATGCCTGAGGAGGAAATTCTTGAGAAGGCTTTGGCATTTTCTGAGACAGGGCGATTGTCATCGTTATTTATAATGACGATGCATCAGTTTGGATTTGATCGGTTGGTAAAGACGATTGAGATGTTGCGTCATCATATTTTGCCTGAGATTGAAATCGTTGTGAATATTGGTGATTTTGATCGCAAGCAAGGTGAGGAATTGAAGGCGGTGGGGGTTAATGGGGCTTACCATGTTTTGAGATTGCGTGAAGGGATTGATACAAATTTAGATCCTGAAAAGCGAGTCAAAACACTGGGTGTGATTAAGGACGTGGGTTTGGATTTACATTATTGCTGTGAACCACTTGGACCTGAGCATAGCAATGAAGAGATTGTTGAGCAGATGTTTCGAGGTATTGAATATGAGTGTGCGGAACATGCAGCGATGAAAAGAGTTTGGGTTGAACAGTTGCCTTTGGCCAGGTTTGGACAAATCACAGAATTGAGATTGGCGCAAGTGGTGGCGGTTGTGACATTGGCATCGGTGAATAACCCTGCATTAAAACATATTGCGGTACATGAACCTAATAAAATTGGGCTGACGAGTGGAGCGAATACGGTCTATGCGGAAAGCGGATCTAATCCGCGTGATTGTGATGCTGAAACTGAAACATGCCGAGGCAGAACGGTGGATGATTGTGTAGAGATGTTGTTTGACTCGGGGTTTAGTTCATTGCTGTATGGTAATGGTTGTGTTGGATCGCTTACTCATGAGGTTTGTCAGCATTTGCAAATATAGGATTATGCTTTAGGTGGATTTGGCTTTGGTGTAGGTTTGCTGGCTATCTTGTTATTAGAGGCATTGTTTTTCTTCATTGTGATCGGCATTGATTCGGGTTGTATGAGGAAAGAGAGAGCGAGGATGAGGAAGATGGAATGAATGAGGCCTTGGAATTCAAGTTGGGAAAGATTTGGTGTCACTGAGCGGTAGGTGAGAAAATATTCCGAAGCAAAAGCAACAAGACAGATAAAGAAAAAGATAAGCGCGATGCCGAAGCCGAGAGATGCTAGCCATTTTGAGCGATGGAATTCAGGTTGAGGTTTGAAGGCATAAACGAGGAGGTTGATAGAGCCTAATGCGAGACAAGCGGTTGCGAGTGCTTGGATGAGTATGATGAAATCGAATATTCTTACTGCAAGGTCTTCAGAAGTTATTGCGCGATAGGTTATGTCGACTGTTTCGGGAAGCGTAGACATATTGAGCGTGTTATTGATTTCAATCTGATTAAGTTCAGGCTGATTGATGTTTGTGATGGTGATAAACCCCAGCCACAGGGCGAAGGCTGCGGTCATGATAATTTTGATCAAGCGTAAGATAAACGTCGTCATAAATGTTGTATCGTGAGAGTTGGAAGGTGTGTTTATTGGGGTTTGAATGGTTGAAAGCTAGGTGCGATAGTGGGTTATTGGGATGGAGTTCTATGTGAATAGCGTCAAATACCTTCATAAAAAAGTGCTTAAGTGAAACTGGCTTGTTTGATATGGTGTAGGTAGAAAGGCTTGTGTGATGAAGGTAATGATTGTGACTGTGGGATCGCGAGGGGATGTACAACCTTATGTTGCGCTGGGTGTTGGTTTGAGAGAAGCGGGGCATGAGGTGATGGTGTGTGCTCCAAATTGTTTTGAAGAAATGGTGAAGGGATATGGACTGTCGTATGGATATATGAACAGTGAAATGATTGAGTTGCTGCAGTCTGATTTGGGGAAGGAGTTGACAGAGAATCTGACGAATATTGTGAAAACACTTCGTGCATTTTTTCGGTTGTATAAACAAATGGGGCCGATGCAGCGGCGGATGATCGACGATGGAGGTGAGGTCGCAAAAACGTTTAAACCTGATGTGGTGGTGTATCATCCGAAAGCGTGTGGTGGTCCTTGGTATGCGGAGATGGTGGGTGGGAAGGCAATGATGGCGGTGCCTATGGGGATGATGGTTTCGAGTGGCGAGATGCCTTGTATAGGGTTTCCTAACTTGCGACTAGGGTGGTTAAATCGACTAACCTATAAATTGGTGATGTTGTTGTCGATGAAAGGTTGCCGAAAACAGATTGAAGGGTGGCGAAAAGAAATGGGTATTGAGGGGGAGAGTATGTATCGTGATTTAGCGCATCGTAGGAATGGGGATATGTTGCCGGTGATGCATTGTTATAGCGGTGTGATAGGAGATGTGCCGAGTGATTGGCCTGACAATTCTGTGGCAACGGGGTTTTGGTTTTTGAAGCGAAAAACGGATTGGGTTGCAGATGCGAAATTAGTGAAGTTTTTGGAGGAAGGCGATACGCCGATTGTTTATGTTGGTTTTGGGAGTATGTCTGGTAAGAATCCGGAGCGACGCGCGAAAGCTGTGGTTGAAGGGCTGATAAAAGCTGGTGTAAAGGGAGTGGTTTCAAAGGGTTGGGGTGGGATGGTTAACGAGACTTTGCCAGCATCTATTTACGAGATAGATGATGTGCCACATGATTGGTTGTTTGAGAAGGTCGATGTGGTGGTTCATCATGGAGGAGCAGGATCAACGGCTGCAGGATTGAGAGCTGGGAAGCCGACGATTGTATGTCCGTTTTTTGGAGATCAGCCGTATTGGGGGAAGTGTGTTTGGAAGCTGGGCGCGGGAGTGCGGCCAATACCACAGAAGAAGTTGACCGGTGATAAATTGGCTTCTGCAATTCGTAGGGTTTTGCGTAATGAAGGTATGAAAGAAAAAGCGAAAGAGGTGGGTACAAAGTTGCAGGCTGAAGATGGAGTCGGTGAAGCGGTGCGGTTTATTGAGAAATATGCTGCAGATGATTAATCGAAGCTTTCAAAGCGTACTTTCTTGACGTCCTCTTCTTTGCCTGTGGGTTGTGTAATGTGAGAGTAAAGATCGGGGCGACGGGTTTTGATCCAGCGTTGACCGATGGACGTGGGCAGGAGTGAGAAATCGAGGGTTGCTGTGATCATCGTGTCAGCTGATTCGCATGTCTCAGCGAGGATGTTGCCATAGGGATCGAAAATCATTGCGTTGCCTGTACGGATTTCATTGTCATCGCGACCTACACCGTTGGAGAAGATGAGGAAGATGCCGTTGTCATGAGCGCGGGCGGGGAGCCATTTCATGAGCCATGCACGACCTTTAGGGCCCTTGAATTCTTCGATGAGTTCCGTGCGTTGGGCTTCACGGTTATTCCAGAGATTGATGTCGATGGCGCCCATACAAAGAGGTGAAGGTGTGAGGCAGCCACCGGTTTGATGAGGGGCGAGTAGGATTTGTGCGCCTTTGAGAGCGGTGATGCGCACGTTCTCGATGATGTTGTTGTCGTAGCAGATAAGGATGCCAGCTTTGATGCCGTTGGGGAGTTCGAAGACAGTGAAGTCTGAGCCTGAGGAGAGATTGGGGTTGATGAAGCAATGAAGTTTGCGATGCTTGGCGATTTGGCCGTTAGGCATGGCGACGATGTAGGTGTTGAAGAGTTCGTCGGTGGCAGAATCATGTTCAATGAGACCGGCCCCGATGGAAATGTTGTATTTTGTGGCGAGGTTGAGGAGGTGTTGAGTCGAAGGGCCTGCCGGGACTTGTTCTGTGAGTGGGTTTAATTGTTCACGTGTGAAATTGCGAAGATGCCAGTAGCCGGTGATGCACATTTCGGGGAAGGCGATGAGTTCGATACCCTGCTCTGCGGCTTGTTTAGTGAAGGATGTAATGGTGTTGAGATTGGCTGTGATGTCGCCGGGGATGTGATTGAATTGGACTGAGGCTACTTGCATAAAAAAACGCCTTCTTTTATGGGTAAAAGAGTCGTATCGATTCTATATTGTGGGGTATGTTAAATCTATCGACTAATACGTGATTAGACAGAAGCTTTTTGCATCATTTCGTCGCGGTCGAGTTTACCATCTTTTAGACGGATGACGCGTTGGCAACGATCGGCGACGGATTCGTCGTGGGTGACCATGATGATGGTTAGGCCTTCACGATGGAGGTCGTCGAACATGTTGAGGATGTCGGTGCCTGTCTTGGAGTCGAGATTACCCGTGGGTTCGTCTGCGAGGAGGATGGATGGTTTGTTAACGAGTGCGCGGGCAATGGCGACGCGCTGCATTTGACCGCCGGAGAGTTGTGATGGGCGGTGGGTGAGGCGATCGGAGAGGCCTACTTTTGCGAGTGTTTCTTCGGCTGCTTTGATGCGTTCGTGTTTGGGAATGGCTTGATAGAAGAGTGGGACTTGGACATTTTCGAGGATGGTGAGTTGAGGGATAAGATTGAAGGCTTGGAAGACAAAGCCGAGTTTTTGGCCTCGGATTTGTGAGAGATCTTCATCGTTCATGACAGCGACATTGGTGCCGTCGATGAGGTAGTCACCTTTGGTGGGACGATCGAGGCAACCGAGAATGTTCATAAGAGTGGATTTACCGGAGCCAGAGGGGCCCATGATGGCGAGGTATTGGCCTTCAGGAATATTCACTGAGACGCCGTCAAGAGCATGGACAGCTGGTGCGTCTTTGTTCTTCTGATAGATTTTGTATACATCGTTAATGACGGCGACTGTATTGGACACATTGGGCCTTTCGTCGAGTGGGCATAATGTCAGGCGAGGCTCCCATTATAACGTGGAAATGAGATTGCGAGTTTGTGACTATTTTACGTATTTAAAGAAAGTAATGAAAAAACTGCGACCGGTGTGGTCGCAGCCTTGTTTTGCTTGGGGTTGTATCAGACCGGCGAGGCAACTGATTCGATGATCTGCTGCATGATTCGCTGCGAAGTTATGCCGCCTGTGTCGTGAATGTAGTTCTTTGGTGTGATGCGGTGAGCGAAAACGGGGATGATGTTTTCTGCGATGTCATCTGGGGTAACATAATCACGGTTAGCGAGGAGTGCTGAGGCTTTGGCTGTGTGGATCAGAGCAAGTGTGCCACGTGGTGAAACGCCGATCTGGATCTGATCATTGGCCCGAGTGGCTGATGCGATTTCAACGATGTACTCGACGAGCGACTGGTCGATGGTGATATTCTGGGCTTGCTTCTGAAGCTCGATGAGTTTTTCAGTGGTCATGACTGGTTTGAGGTCTTTGAGTTCATTGCGAGAAGGGTCACGTGTGAGGATTTGAGCTTCGTTTTCGGGCGTTGGATAACCGAGGGACATACGCATGAGAAATCGGTCGAGTTGTGATTCTGGAAGGAAGTATGTGCCTTCGAATTCATATGGGTTTTGCGTTGCGATGACGATGAATGGGGGCATGAGTTGGTAGGTTGAACCATCGATGGAGACTTGTGACTCGGACATGGCTTCGAGGAGGGCGGATTGAGTACGTGGTGTTGTGCGGTTGACTTCATCGGCGAGGATGATGTTTGCAAAGATGGGTCCTGATTTGAATGAGAATTCAGATTTGTGCTGATCCCAGATGGTGACGCCGAGGATGTCAGCGGGAAGCATGTCGGGGGTGAACTGTATGCGAGAAAGTGAGCCATCAATTGATTTGGCCAATGAGATGGCAAGGGTGGTTTTACCGACGCCTGGGACGTCTTCGATGAGCATGTGGCCTTGAGCTAGAAGGCAGATGATAAGTTTGTCGATTGCTTTGGGATTTCCAAAGAAACACTTAGCGATGTTGTCACGGAGATTTTGTAGTTCTTGCATAATTAAGCTTGGTTCCCACGGAATTTGGTTTGCGTTTCATGTATGAGAGTTTAACGCACAAGTTTGGTGTTTAATTGCAATAAGGTGCTAATTGGAGGGTGAGTTGATGCGGGGATTGTGATGTTGTGCGTGTAGTGGCATGTCGCTTGCCTTCGTACATTGAAAGAAGCTGTGTTTTATGAATGAGGATAGTCGAATTTTGCGGTTGTGTGAAGAATTTCAATTAATACGAAATGTATGAATGAGCGTGTGCGTTATACGTTAGTGGGGAGGCGCAGAAGTTACCGGACAATCCAAGGAGTTATCGGCCCGAAAAACCGCTGTAAAGCGAGTATTTCTATAGAAGTAGATTGATTTAGGCCCCAGAGGTATAAGGTTGCCGATACAATGATTCGATGGGGTGGGATTACGCAGATTTTGTGCGTAGGGGAGAATATTTACTTGGTGGAGAGGATTTGAAGCTGCTACGACGAAGGATTAAGTGGCGGCGTTGGATTGCAGGGAAGTGAAGCCTGGCGAGCAAGAGTAACGAGAGGCGCGCGTGTCAGATCGTTTTAGTCAGTTATGGAGTCGGATTGAAGACTACCTGAATACTCAATTCTGGCAGGTTGCTGTGGAATTGGCGATTATTTGGTTGGTTGTATATGTGATTTGGCGGTTTTTGCGTGGCACAAGAGGGGCTCGTGTAATTAAAGGCTTGGCGGTGATTCTGGTGGCGGTGGTGCTGATCCAGTTTGTGAGTAGCGACAAATATTACGAGCGATTGAATTTTCTATCGAGCAATTTTTTGACGGTTGTTTCATTGATGCTTGTGATTGTGTTCCAGCCTGAGCTTCGAAGAGCGCTGGTTCGACTGGGTGAGGCGAATTTTTTCAAACAAACTGGACTCCGTAAAGCAAGGCTGATTGAAGAGGTACTTGCTGCGGTGGCATATATGTCACGTAATAAGATTGGCGCATTGATTGCGATCGAGCGTCAAGTTGGATTACGTGGTATTGTTGAAGCTGGCACGACGCTGGACGCTGAGATCAGTCGTGAGTTATTGCAAACTATTTTCTGGCCCGGCAGTGCGTTGCACGATATGGGAGTGGTCATTCGTGGCGATCACATTGCAGCAGCTGGGGTACAATTCCCACTTGCTGAGGGTGAAAAAATTCCATCGGAGTTGGGGTCGAGGCATAGAGCTGCAATTGGCTTATCGCAAGAAGCTGATGCGCTTGTGATTGTTGTTAGCGAAGAGACGGGGATCATTGGCCTGGCTGAACGCGGAGAACTGCGTCGCGGGTTTAGTATTGATGAATTACGGCCGGTTCTGACGAAGGAATTGGGCAACTTGAATATTGATGCTGCAGGTGAAGAAGAGATTGGCGGGGTTGAAAGCCCTGCTTTACCACCTGAAGTAAAAGCTAAAAAGCCTAAAGAAAAGAAGAAAAAAACTGAAGAATCTTGAGAAAATTGAAGGATTCTTCGAGGACTTATTGAGAACGTGATGAAGACGAACGTACTGGACAAATTAACGACAATTATTGCGGTGAGTGCAATTACACTGTTGGTGTGGTTGTGGGCGGAAGGGCGCATCACGAAAGATGGTGATGTTAATTTAACAGTGCAATTTACTGGACAGAATCTAAAGATTATTCCTGAAGAAGAGATGGTCAAAGTTCAGTTTCGTGCATCACAAAGTGCAATTGATGCACTTAAAAAAGATCTGAATGATAATGGCGATATTATCAAAATCCCAGTAAGTTCTGATCAAAATTCTGTCTCGATTAAAGACGCGCTTGATGATAGTGAACTATTTAAAGAGCACGTCATTACGATTAAGAACACCTCTCCACCTACGATGCCGCTTGATGTTATTCCTCTTGAGACAAAAATGGTTCGTGTTGCTGCAAAAACTAACGGGAATGTTCGATTGGATAACACTTCGATTGAGCCAAGTGAAGTGTCGGTGACATTACCAGCAGCCCAGGCAGATAGTGTGAACGATGTGAGTGTGTATTTGCAGCCAGAAGATTATCACAATGCTGAAGAGAATGTTCCTCAGAGTGCGGTATTGCCTGTCAGGCTAAATAATTTTATACCTGAAGGCATGGTGAAGATTACGCCTGAGGTTGTAAAATTGAACTATACGATTCAAAATCAAACTGAGGTTTATCAGATGCCAAGCGTGCCGATTGTTGTGAGCGTGGCACCGGATATCCGTAAGGGGCGAGAGGTTTTATTGCCTGAGAATCAGAAGGTTTTGAGGGATGTCGTTTTTGAGGGGCCGAAGGATTTGATCGAGATGATCAAGCGGCACGAACGCCGTGTGGAGGCTGTAATTCGGCCTACAGCTGCGCAACTTGAGAGTGGCGGCTGGAATGCGACGATCGAGATAATGAAGCCAGATCAAGTGAGAGTGGTTTCTCCATCGCCGTTACCTCAGATTCCGGTGACTGTTCAGCAGCAAAGTAGTGATGGTTCAGCTGCTAATGGTGGATTGACAGGGGTTGTGCCGGGCAGTTGAGTGGCTTGAGGTGTGGAATTAGGGGGATGTGTCGGAATTGTGCATGTCTGCTAGAATGTTGCTGTTATGAGTACAGCAGCTATGAATATACCGGAATATTGTCAGGAACTTGGTCTTAAGGCTCAGGCAGCTAGCCGTGCATTGGCGGCAGTGAGCGGTGCGAAACGTGATGAAGCGTTGCGTGCGATTGCTGCGGCAATCAGAGCAAATGCTGAAACACTGAAGACTGAGAATGCAAAAGATCTTGAAGCTGGTGAAGCGAACGGGCTTAGTTCGTCCATGCTTGACCGATTGAAGATCGATGATGCCGGAGTGGAGAAGATTGCCAAGGCGGTTGAAGAAGTTGCAGCTCAAACTGATCCGTTGGGTGCTGTGCTTGAAGGTAAAGTGCTGCCAAATGGGATCAAGCTTCAGAAGCTGAGAGTTCCAATTGGTGTTGTGCTGATTATTTTTGAGAGCAGGCCAAATGTGACCAGTGATGCGGCTGCTTTATGCTTGAAGAGTGGTAATGCTTGTGTGCTGCGTGGTGGTAAGGAAGCAGTGCACTCGAATCTTGCGATTGCCAAGTGCGTGCAGGAAGGATTGGCTACAGCAGGTCTTGATCCGAATGTTGTGCAGTTGGTTGAAACAACAGATCGTGCTGCAGTTGGTGAATTACTACGCCAAGATGAAACGATTGATCTGTGTATACCACGAGGTGGCAAGGGCCTAATTCGTGCAGTCGTTGAACAGGCACATATTCCTGTGATTAAGCACTACAACGGGATTTGTCATACATATGTTGATGGCGACTGTGATGAACAGATGGCGATTGATTTGTGTGTTAATGGCAAAACCCAACGCACTGGTGTTTGCAACTCGACTGAAACAATTTTGATTCACAAGAATGCGGTGATCAATGGGCTAGCTGCGAAAATTTGTGAAGCATTGGTCGCGAAAAATTGTGAGATACGTGGATGCGAGCAGATTCAAGCTCTATGCAAAAAAGCGAAACTGGCAACAGATGAA
This sequence comes from Planctomycetota bacterium, assembly GCA_016350165.1. Taxonomy (GTDB): domain Bacteria; phylum Planctomycetota; class Phycisphaerae; order Phycisphaerales; family Phycisphaeraceae; genus Poriferisphaera. The sequence goes on from CP066225.1 coordinate 5,100,149, forward strand.
GATTGGGGCGAGGAATATCTCGACCTGATTGTATCAATCAAAATTGTTGATTCGATCGGTGACGCGGTTGCTCACATTAATAAATGGGGCTCGAAACATACTGATGCAATCGTGACTAAGAATATTTCAGCAGCTGAGAAGTTTACGAAGCTCGTTGATACTGCGAATGCGTTTGTAAACTGTTCGACAAGATTTAGTGATGGCGGTGAATATGGTTTAGGTGCTGAAATTGGAATCAGTACTGACAAGCTACATTCACGCGGGCCGATGGGTGCAGCTGATCTGACGACTTACAAATGGGTTGCATATGGTGACGGCCAAATGCGAGGTTAATACGTTGATCATTTTGAATATCAAAAAGAGGGAGAAGTTTACGGGCTTCTTCCTCTTTTTTAGTTTAATTCGGAGGTTATAGCAATGGCGTGTAAGATTGAAATGGTGTGCTTTGATTTGGGGCGGGTGTTGATTGGTATTTGTGATGATTGGGGGGAAGCATGTAAGCGGGCGGGTTACGAAGTAAATGATGATAATGGTCTGGCTGGGGTTGTAATGAGTGGCTGGAAGGGTGCTGCAAAGGAATCGCTGTATTTGAATGAGATCGGCGCGTTATCGAGCGAAGTACTTTATAGGGATTTGGGTGAGTACTTTGGTGTGGACTGGGAAATCGTGCGTGATTCGGGGAAAAAGTATTTGAAACATAAATTTGAGGGGGTGGATGAATTGGTGAGTGAACTTAAGGGGAAAGGATTGAAGCTCGCGGTGTTGTCGAATACGAATGATGTGCATTGGAACATTATGACTGGGAATGACGAGATGACGGTTGAAGGAGGAGCCTTGCCCTTTGATGAAATGGATCATTTGTTTGCGAGTCATTTGTTGGCGGATAAAAAACCGAATGCGAGCATTTACTGGATGGCTGAAAGTTTGAGTGGCGTGAAGGGGGGACACATTTTATTTTTTGATGATTTGGTAGAAAATGTTGAGGCTGCGAGAGAGTGTGGCTGGAATGCTGAGAGAGTGACTGATCGAGTTAACCCGGTCAGGGAGATGCGTGGGTATTTGAAGGAATATGGTGTGATCTGATTCAGTCATAGCGCGATGGAGACAAGAGATGACCAAGCCTGAACATGATATCGAGGGTCTAAAAAGTGGAAAGAAAATTTTTCTGCTGACACTTTTCGTATGCGTGGTTGTGCCTTTGGTTGGCGTTGTGGTGGCATTGTGGTTGAGTAATGACCTGAAAGGGGTGAGCGAAGAAGGGGCGAGTGATTTTCCGCCATTAGTATGGGAGCAGCATGAAAATTGGCAGACGATGAAGGTAAATCCGACGGAGATTGTGAAGAAGCCAGGCCATAAGCCGCCGTTTGAGGGGCGTGTAAGGCGAAAGCTGCCGTTTGCGTTATCTGAGCAGCAACGACGGGAAATCGGGGTTCTGAGCAGTGCAGCGGAGCGTTGGGAGCAAGCTGTAGACGCTGGGCTGGATGAATTGGCTGATTTTTCAGGGGAAGCGTTTTATGGAGATTATTTGAGGGGTCGGTATAAAAATCAGTCGCTACGAGCTTCAGAAACGGCAATTGGGTGGCAAACTAAATCATGGAATAATGCTTTTGAAAAGGCAGAGAAGGCGCTGGTGATACGGTATTTGGACGAAAGTGGAGAGCCACTAATAAGCCAAAATATAGGGACTGTGCGGGTTATTTGTGCGATCAAGCAGGATGGTGTTGTGGATGAGGGGGTCGTATTGGTGTTCCCATATGAAATAACAGACAAAAACGGATATATTTACTTGCCTGTGTACGACACTGTGCTGCGGCTCGAAGGTAAGCTGCCAAATCAGGAAGGGGAAGCAGGAAATCTCAAGGGTATGGTGGAATATGATATTGGAGGTGGGGTTTGGTTTGAGATTCCTGGGCAGGTGGGCGAGCTGAACGCTGTAGTGAAGCGTCGTAACTGAAATGAGGCGGCTAACAAGCTGCTGATCGCAACAGCAACAATCCAACAGATAGATCCACTGGTTGGTGCGAAATCGTTTAACAGGACGATTGACCACACAAAGCGGATCAGGGAGTAGTCATGACGACCCCGACCGATACTGATCGTGCAAATGTATGTGAGCAGATACGAGTAGCCCGCATCGAGATTCGGCCTAAAGCAGGTGAAATCGATCCTGAAGGTATGAAGGTGCTTACAGAGGCAAAAGGCGTCTTAGCTGGTGTTAAGGAAGTCAAAGCACGCCAGCTGTTTTTAGTCGAAGGCCCACTTGCAGACGATCAGATCAATAAAATCGCGAATGAACTTCTCGCTGATCAGGTCAATCAACGTTACACGATGGGTGCTGATGCAATTGGTGATGATACGGTCAGTGTGGAAGTGCACTTCAAGCCGGGCGTTATGGACCCAGTCGCTCAGTCCACTAAAGACGCAATCGTCGAAATGCTTGAAGGCGTTGATGTCGAAAAGGTCGATGTCAGCACTGGCAAGCGGTTTGATTTTGTGATGGAAGCAGGGGCTGAAAAACTCAGCGACGCAGATTTGGCAGCTTTTGCTGAAAGATACCTTGCAAATCCTGTCATCCAAGATATTCACCACGATCAATACCATCCAAGTGAGTTCGTACATGGCCATCGTTATGAACTCAACCTCACACATATCTCTATCCGTGACTTAGACGATGAGCAGCTCATGAAGCTCTCACGTGAAGGCCACCTTTTCCTTAGCTTAACTGAGATGAAGTGTGTTCAAGAATATTACCAAAAAGCAGATCGCGAACCGACGGATATCGAGCTTGAAACATTGGCTCAGACGTGGTCAGAGCACTGCGTTCATAAGACGCTCAAATCATCCGTTCGATTGAGCGAAGAAGGCGGCGTCTCGATTCCAACGCTCAAGAAAGACACCATCGGCAATCGTAAGGGTCACACCGTTAACGAAGATGGTTCCGTTACCGTCGACAACCTACTTAAGTACACCGTTGCTGCTGCAACATTTGAGTTGATGGAAGAAGAGCCATACAAGAGTTGGTGCATCAGCGTCTTTGAAGATAACGCTGGTATTGTGAAATTTGATGATGAAGATGCAGTTTGCATCAAGGTTGAAACACACAATCACCCATCAGCGATCGAGCCATACGGCGGCGCAGCAACGGGTATCGGCGGCTGCATCCGTGACATCATGGGTACTGGACTCTCAGCAAAACCTATTGCAAATACAGACTCATTCTGTGTCGCAATGCCTGATACCGAAAAGCTACCTAAGGGTGTGATCCATCCTAAGCGTACATTAGAACAAATCACTGCAGGCGTTCGTGACTACGGCAACCGCATGGGTATTCCAACCATCAATGGTATGGTTTACTTCCATGAAGATTTTGTCGGCAACCCACTCGTTTTCGCTGGCTGTGTGGGTCTAATGCCAAATGACAAATGTTTTGGTGACGCTCAACCGGGCGATCGTATCATCGCACTTGGCGGTGCGACAGGTCGTGACGGTATTCATGGCGCAACCTTCTCCAGTGCTGAATTGACTGACACACACGCTGATGAATTCTCACATGCTGTACAGATCGGCAATGCCATTACTCAAAAGAAAACGATGGATGTTATTCTTCAAGCTCGTGATCAGGAAGATGGACCACTTTATAGTGCGATCACGGACTGTGGCGCAGGCGGTTTCAGTAGTGCTGTCGGCGAAATGGGCGAAAAAGTCGGAGCTAACGTACAGTTAGATAACGCCCCGCTGAAATACCGTGGCTTGAACTACACTGAAATTTGGATCAGTGAAGCTCAAGAACGCATGGTCATGTCGGTACCCGTTGAGAAGATTGATCGTCTTAAAGCATTATGTAAAGCTGAAGATGTTGACTTCTGCGATCTCGGCGAATTTGGTTGCACTGAAAATGATGAAGCAATGCTCAAGCTCAACTATCGGGGCACTGAAGTTGGCAAACTCAGCATGGAGCTCATGCATGAAGGTATTCCAACGCCATTACGTGAAGCGAAATGGGAATCCGAACAAGCAGGCGGTTATGCATCTGGCAAAGGCAATACTAAGAATTTACCTGCTGAAAAAGCTGACGTTCTCAAAGGCATTCTTGGTTCACCGAACATTGCGTCCAAGCACTGGATCGTTCGGCAGTACGACCACGAAGTGCAAGGTGGCTCAGCAATCAAACCACTCGTCGGTCCTTGCCAAGACGGTCCCGGTGATGCATCTGTTATCCGTCCGAAACTTGGAAGCACAAAGGGTATTGCCCTCTCCTGCGGTATGGGTGCCCACATGAGTGAAAAAGCCACCGCAGCGGGTGTCGCTAACGATGGAGACTCTTACTGGGCAACGCTCGCAGCTATCGATGAAGCGGTTCGTAATGCTGTTTGTGTGGGTGCAGATCCAACTCATATCGCGATCCTCGACAATTTCTGCTGGCCTGGCTGCGAAGATCCATACCTGATGGGATCACTCGTCCGTGCAGCGGAAGCGTGCTACGACGGAGCGATGGCATATAAGACGCCTTTCGTTTCAGGTAAAGATTCACTCAACAACCAGTTCACCACCGATGAAGGCGTTCGCTACACCATCCCTCAAACACTGCTCCTTAGTGCAATGGGCATGGTCGAAGATGTTCGCAAATGCGTAACGATGGATGCCAAATCCAGCGGTAACGCACTGATCGTTATCGGCAAAACCGACAGCGCGATGGGCGGCTCAAGCTATTGCACTGTCTACGGTGATCAGTCACGCAACATGACCATTCCTAAGGTTGACCTGAAAGTCGGCCCTCAGACCGCTAGAACCGTTGCAGGTCTTATTGATGCAGGCCTTCTTATTAAAGCCGCTCACGACTGCAGTGAAGGCGGTCTTCTCGTTGCGGCAGCTGAGATGGCTTTTGCCGGCCGCATCGGCCTTGATCTCGATCTAAAGGGAATTGCTAGCGACGATACACTTGACACCGTTGCTGCTTGTTATGCAGAAACGCCAAGCCGCTACCTCATCGAAGTGGCAAGTGCAGATATTGATGCGGTTATTAGTAAGCTCCGTGAAGCCGGTGTCGCATTCAGCCAAATTGGTGTCTTTGCAGATCATGATCGGCTAACGGTTTCAACCGAAAAAGATGGGCGTGTGATGGACGTTACACTCGACGAACTGGTTAAAGCATGGCGTGACACGCTCGATTGGTAATTCGATTCAAATTCGTAATTTCAAGCTGGTAGTTTTTACTACCAGCTTTTTTCATGCGCGGGTTGTTCGGCAATACATACTAATGTTTGGGCGGTTATAATCGTGATATGACAGCAAAATCCAAAGCAAAACGAACCCTATACCTGATCGACGGCCACGCACAAATTTTCCGTGCTTACTACGCCATTCAAAACGGTATGACTAGCCCTGTCACAGGCGAAGCAACTGGTGCAACCTTTGCATTTACCAGTATGCTTTTTAAATTTTTTGCTGAATGTAAACCCAAACACGCTGTTATGGCTATCGATATGCCTGGCAAAACATTCCGTGATGATCTATTCAACGAATACAAAGCTAATCGTAAATCACCCCCTGAAGATTTTGCTGAGCAACTACCACGTATTTTTGATGTCACAAAGAAATTTGGAATTCCTGTTATCGGCGTTGATGGATTTGAAGCTGACGATGTAATCGCAACAATTGTAGATAAAACGCTCAAGGATGATTCACTTGATAACGTTGAAATCAAGATTGTGTCACGAGACAAAGATCTTGAGCAATTATTACATAATCGTGTCAGTATGTATGACATCCATAAAGATGAAACCATCACAATGGATGATCTGAAAACCAAAAAGGGAATTACACCTGATCAAGTTGTCGAAGTTCAAACATTAACCGGCGACTCGGTTGATAATATTCCCGGCGTCGAGGGTATTGGTCCCAAAACAGGGATCGCTCTTGTTCAACAATATGGCACAGTTGAAAATTTGATCGAGCATATCTGCGAACTCAAAGGTAAACGTAAAGAACGTATCGAAGCAGCAAAAGATATGCTGCCAATCTATCGTCAATTAGTAACACTAAAGCGTGATATGGAACTCCCAGATTATTCTTGGAAAAAATCCATCATTAGCGATGCAGATAAAACTGGTTTGCATCTTATTTTTAAGGATCTCGGATTCAGGCGGCATATTAATGATCTGGATAACCTAGGTGGCAAATCTACACCAACACCTCATAAGAATACGTCTAAAAAATCGAAACAATCTGATGGTTTTGCTAATACTTTATTTGATTTGGCAAATGACGATGGTGAAAGTATCGAAAAACCACGTGTAGAAGGTATATCTCAAACTGAAGATTTTGAATATTCAGCAATTACAACGGAATTTGAGTTAACTCAAGTCGTTAAAGATCTCAAAAAATGCAAGCGTTTCAGCATAGATACTGAAACAGTTGGTTTAGGCCATCGCACCGAGTTATGCGGCATCTGCCTGAGTTGGAATGAAGGTAAAGGTGTATATATTCCAACTAAATCACCAGTCAGCAAAAATCATCTTGACCAACCAACTGTACTGAATTTACTTCGCGAGGTATTAGAAGATCCAAAGATTAAAAAACTTGGTCATAATATCAAATATGATTACCTCGTAATCAGAAATGCTGGCATCAAGATGGAAGGAGTTAATTTTGATTCAATGATTGCAGCATGGATGATGGAAAACCCAGGCCTCAGTATGGATGATCTTTCATACGCAATTCTGAAGCATGAAGCAACCCCGATTAGCGAATTAATTGACACTAAAGCAAGCCGAGGCAAAAAGAAAACCAGCGATAAACCAAGCACAATGGATCAAGTGCCTCTAGATACAATCACACAATATGCCGCTGAAGATGCCGATCTAACACTAAAACTATGTAATTACTTCGAGAAAGAACTCGAAGAGCATGATTTAATTGAACTTGCTGAAATACTTGAAATGCCACTAATCGAAGTATTAGCGGAAATGGAATACAACGGCATACGTGTCGATCCAAACGAATTAGATCGACAATGCGAAATTTTGCAATCTAAAGTTGAAAAATTAAAAATTGAAATACTCAATTTGTGTGAATGCGATTTCAATGTAGATTCACCTAAACAACTCGGCGATGTACTATTCAATAAGCTTGGTTTTCCAATTATACGAAAAACCAAAACCGGCATCTCAACTAGTGCTGAAGTACTTGAAAAATTAGTAGGTCATGAAAAAGCACCAGAAGGTAAAGAAGCATTACCGCAAATGGTGATTGAATATCGTCAAATGACTAAATTAGTAAATACATACTTAGTCGCACTCAAGGATGCAATTGATCCAGAAACCGGTCGTATTCACGCATCTTTCAATCAAACAGGTACATCTACGGGCCGACTTTCTTCAAGCAATCCCAATCTTCAGAACATACCTATTCGAACTGAAATTGGACGTGAGATTCGCAAGGCTTTTAAAGCTGAAGAGGATCATATACTAATTAGTGCTGACTATTCACAAATTGAACTTCGTGTGCTCGCACATTTGAGCCAAGATACAAACCTGATGCAAGCTTTTAACGAGGATGCTGATATTCATGCTGCAGTAGCTTCGCGAGTATACAACGTCCCTCTCAGCGATATAACCAGCGAACAGCGTAGTCACGCTAAAACAATTAACTTTGGTATTATTTACGGTATCACGCCCTATGGTTTGGCTCGACGTATTGATTCCTTAGATAATGATTCCGCAAAGAAACTTATTAACGATTACAAAACCCAATTCCCCGGAATTAACAATTTTCTTGATAAATGTGTCGCCGAGGCCGAAGAGCATGGTTACGTAAAAACAATCATGGGCCGCCAAAGATCAATTGCTTATCTTGACTCAAAGAATCCACAAACTCGTGCACTCGGTGAAAGATTAGCCATCAACTCAGTTGTACAAGGTTCAGCTGCTGATCTCATTAAAATCGCCATGGTTAATCTGCAAAAACGCATTGAAAAAGAACAATTACCAATGAAGCTTCTTTTGCAAATTCACGACGAATTGGTTATCGAATGTGCTGCAACAGACAAAAGCAAGATGTCTGATATTCTCACTACTGAAATGGAAAACGCTATGCAATTAAGCATTCCATTGAAAGTGGATGTAGGTTCTGGTATCGACTGGTACGAAGCAAAATAGATATTTTAAAAGCCCAGATTTAACTGGGCTTTTTTATTAATATTCATCAAAATATTGCTGTAATTGCTTCTGATCTTTTGTTTTTGTTAATGCAAATTTGAGTAATATTCTTGCTTTCTGCGGCAGAAGATCATCTGCAACCACAGTACCCACCTCGTCATCATTTATCTCGTTATTTCTCGTAACAAAGCCACTCGGTATGCGCGATGCCCTTACAACAGGTATACCTTGTTTGATCACTTCTTCAACAGCCAACAGTGCAGATTCGGACATGTTACCATCTCCTACACCAGCAATGACCAAACCGTCATATCCTAAGTCAGCTGCAGATTTGATCAAATCTCCAGACATATTTTGATTTGCATAAATAATCGCGACACGTGGCAGTTTAGAATCAACAGTTACACTAAAACCGCTATTCGTCGTATGTTTTTTTCGTATGATTCTTAATTCCCTAAAATCACCATAATTAATTTCACCAAGGTAATTATCATTAGCTGCTTTAAATGTATCGGTTTGATGAATGTTTGTTTTAGTTACATCTCTCGCAGCCACCACAATATCATCCATAGGTACTAAAACACCCTTCCCTTTTACATCTGGATTAGCAGCAAGCGCAACAGCATTAAATAAATTTAAAGGACCATCAGCAGACAGGGATGTGGCAGGTCTCATTGCTCCCACAACAACTACAGGCTTCTCGGAATCCACTGCTAAATTAAGGAAATAAGCTGTTTCTTCCAAAGTATCCGTACCATGAGTTATGACAATACCATCCACGTTATCTTGTTTTAAGAGTTTATTGACATGATCAGTCAACTTAATTAAATAGTCATCATTCATATTTTGCGATGATATTTGCGAAAACTGTACACCTTGCACATCCGCTATTTCATTTAACTGTGGCACAGCTTGTATAAGTGTTTCTACACCGAGCTGCCCAGGTTTGTATGTTGCCGATGTATTGCTGGCCCCGATACCTGCTATTGTTCCGCCTGTTGCGATAATCACAATGTTAGGCAAATCAGTATCCTGAACCGCTTTAATATTGCCTTGTACTGCTTCATCATCTTGCGCATATACAAACACTGCTGTCAGTGCCAAAGCAAATATGACTACTCCAGCTACTGCAGTTTGATAGGTTTTCTTAAACATTCATATACCTCAGTAAATGCAATCTTGTAAGGTGAGTCACATTGATTGTATTTCACTGAGAATACCCTGAGTCAACTCCCAGAAGTTCTTTTCCCGATATGGCGTAGGGGAACCCGGTAGAGTTGGCACCCTCTGAGTATGGTGATTCCATCGGTTTTGTGATGTGAGTATATGCTGCATAATCACTTGAAAAGAAATATTAGATTTAGATTCCTTAAACATTCTGTAAGCTACAAGTGCTTCAACTAAGTGTGAAATGGTTTCAATCAATGATTCATAATAAATCATTGAACTAACCAATGGTTCAATCTTCGACTGATTTTGCTTACTCAGGATAGATTGCAAAGAAGCTCTTGCTGAGTTAATTTTCTCAACAGCCAATTTCTTCTCATTCACAATTTCAGATAATGCTTTTTTATCCGCACGGCTAATCAATCTCCATAATGCCTCAGCATCAAACACATCATCTTGTATCCAATCCGCATTCGGATGCCAACCATCAATACGCTTCTCCGCATAGCTCTTAATGTAAAATGCATGCCTAATTGTATCAGCGGACTTCTCTAAAATATCTGAAAGAACTTCAACATCATTTGCATTCTCCAACCCCAATCTTTCTACACACCAATCCTTTGATAACTGCTTTAAGTCAATTTGAGGATCATCCGTCAGCTTAGATGCAGCATATACATTCGCATCCACCCACATTTCATTATTAATAAATGGCCCACCCCAACCACCGCCTCTAACCCAAACAATCGAACCCGAAACATTAACATCATGACTTGCATTAGCCAATCCTAATGGCTCTTGCTCATCAAAAACTTCATCCATTCCATATTTCCAGATAGGTGCCTGCCAGTTTGGAGCACTCCCTTTTCCTTCAAATTCACGTTGGCATTGGAATTCATATAAAATTGGAATTTCTCCAATTGTTTGAGATGCCTTATTCCAAGATTGATATCGCCAAAAATCTGTATTCGTAAATTTAAACGAAATCATGAGCTGGTCTTTTTGAGCTTTAGGTAATCGGTCGACTAACTTCTGTGCCAAATCTTTCGAGTCATGTAAACCATTTGGCCTCACATTCCATGCTCTTACAATCAATCGTTTCTGATGCATTTTCACAACTGTGTCGAAAACACTTTGTATAGCTTTGCTAACACGATCTAATTTATTCAAGCTGCTACATCTAGGACAGTAAGGCGAATAAATATCATTCCCGGATAAAAACGGTAAACGTGTCGCATCCGAATCTCCAATTCTTGCCACAATACCCGCTACCTGCGGCCATCTCCCAAGCTGTGCCGACAAAGCCTGCATACTCAAGTCATATGCCTTTTGGCTAGCTGGACAAATAGATGACGAACGATTCTTGCAATTTATCGCATTACTATCCATCTCAACTAAATCGGTCGGTAGGACAAGCATGTCATAAAACAGATACACATCCAAACCAACATTAACAGCATCTGAAATTTCTTGATCGACTCTTTGGAAATGTGAATTTATCCATCGCTTATATTCAACAGATTGAATCACATCAGGATCTGATATCCCAGATAACGCAGTCGTTGGGTACACAACAATACCGTTATAACCCAAAGCCTTTAATTCATTCGGGTCATGATAACGTGAGTCAATCAGTGGTTCGCCCGGATTCTCGATAAGCGTTGCAAGCTTTAGCATACTGTTGTGACCTTCAATCAATCATGATACATCATACGTTTGAGCCGATGACAGGCGTGAGTTCTTGAGTGGATCAAGCAGGCTAGCCGAACTCGACTTTATAAAAGTGTAATATGATAGCGGTATGATGAACAGTTGAAGAAGCGTTGCAAAGCCTAAACCGAACATAATTGATATCGTCAGGGGCTGCCAGAACTCCCCTCCCCCGGATATATTCAATGCCAGAGGTATCAGACCCCCAATTGTTGTAACTGTCGTCAAAAAGATCGGCCGCAGACGTAGCTGTCCTGCTCTAATGCACGCTTTCTCAGTCGATAACCCTGCTGCTTTCAATCGATTAATAAAATCGACTAGCACAATCGCATCGTTAACCACAATCCCAGAAAGTGCCACAACACCAATCATCGCAGATATTGAGAAATAGAATCCACATATCATCAGTCCAATTGATACGCCAACCAACGACAGCGGAACCGAAAACAGAATAATCAGTGGCTGCACAAACGAATTAAATTTCACTGTTAAGATAATTAACATCGCACCAAACGCCACAATCAATGCTAGCGTTAGATCTTCCAATGCATCATCTCTGATTTGATTTTCTCCGCCAAACTCAATCGTCATTGCCGAATCAGCTTCAATAATATTAGTCGAATGATCATTCAGTAATTTTCGTTGATCAATCGATGAAAGCTCAGGCCGTAAAAGACTGATCATTTTCTTCTTAATATCATCAGGTATCACACCATCATCAAGTTGACACCGAACATTGATAACACGTTGTTGATCATAATGGCGTATAACATTCGCATTATATTGATGGTCAATATCAGCAACCTGCGACAAGGTGACAATTCGACCGGTCTCTGTACGAATTGGCAAGTTTCTCAAATCGCGATACTCATCTCTTTTCAACGGCGAATTACGAATTCGAATGTCAATCTCTTCATCACTACCAAAATCAACATCGCTGATCTTCACTCCCTCAAGTGCAAAATTTACAGACGTTGCAATCTGTGCAGTATTAACATCATACAATGATGCAGTCGCGCGATTCGGTTCAACGACTAATTCAGGGCGCATTCTGTAATCACTCGTAATGTCATATGTACCCGGCAATGTTCGTAAATACGCTTCAATTCCAGCAGCTTTTTCAGCTAAGACATCCAAAGGCGTATCACTATTCCCAAGTAATCTAATTAACACAGGCGACCCCGTTGGAGGTCCTTCTTCAGGAACACTAACTCTTGTCTTTAATCCCGGCAGATTTGGTAATTCTTCCGAAATTGCTTTACGAATTTCCTCAGCAGTTCGCTCCCGATTTTCAGCCAATTCTAGTTCAACATATACCATTCCAAACTCGGGACCGGCACTGTTGTCATTATCCAAATTAATGTTCAACGCACCCGGCTCACCTATCGTCGTCACTGGTTTAACACGATAGTTCGCACCCGGCGGCTGATACCATTCCTCCGGTTTTACTGCCCTTAAAACCGCTGCTTCAATCTCACCAGCAACATCTGCCGTCTTACGCTCCATCGAAGCTCCCAACGGCAATTCAAAATTTACCTGCACAACTGGAATATCTGCCTTTGGGAAAAATTCAAACTTGATTGCACCCATTCTGAACAACACGATGGGTGTCACCGATATCAAAATCGACAACATCAAAACAGTAAAACGATGGTGAATCGCATACTTAATCATGTGCCCATATATCTGACGAGCTTTGCTTGATTCCACCGCTGCATCAGCCGAACGTATTTCAATCTGCTCGGGCGTAAGTTTTTTATAATTAGCAGTGTCTGTTTCTGAAGGCAATTTTCGTTTCGGCACTTTCATCACATACATGCTCAAAACTGGCAATAAAAAGTGATCAACAAGCATTGCCGCCAACAACGCAAACATCACCGTCGTTGGAAGCAGCGACATGAAGTCACCCATGACGCCACGTACTAAAAACATAGGCCCAAATGCCGCAAACGTCGTCAGATATGCGCCAATTAGCGAAGGCCCAACCTCATTAATCCCACGTTTCGCAGAATCCAAAGGCGACTCACCCAACTCACGATGCCTGAAAATATTCTCTCCCACAATAATACAACCATCCACCACCATCCCAATCACAAGAATCAACGCAAACAATGTCATATTATTGATTGAGATATCAGGCATAATCGTGCGTTTAGCTAACCACATAAATCCGCCCGAAGCCAAGATCGCAAACGGTACCGCTATGCCAATCAAAAATGCATTACGATACCCAAGCGTGATCCACAAAATAATTATCACGAGAATCGTACCGTAGATTGCAGACATACCTAGCTGTGAGATCATATAACGTATCTCTCTTGCTTGAGATCTCACGGTACCAATAGTTGTATTTTCAGCCTTTCCCTCAGCAATAAAATCATCAACGATCCCTTGAATAGTATCAGCAGCACCGAGCACATTTACATCAGTTTTCGCTCTCGCTAATAAGACAACTGCATCTTCACCGCCATAACGCGCTAAACTCTGTGCATCCTTACTACCAAACTCAATCGTCGCCACATCATCCAGCAGAACAGGCTTCCCATTACGACTCCCCAACGGAATCATCTCAATTTCTTCAAGAGAATTTAGCTTCGTTTTTGCGCGAACGCGTGCATCGGTCCCAGAAGCAGCAGTAATATCCCCAGTTGGCGAATCCATATTTGAGCCAGCCACCGCAGCAGCAATCTGTTGATAGCTGAACCCATACAATGTCATCCGATTAGGATCTACATTGATGATGATCTCATCTTCAAGCCCACCAAAAATATCGACCGCCGAAATACCTGGCACATCTTCAATCTGTAATTCAAGCCGATCTGCAATACGCCGTCTTTGTTTCGCCGAATCACCACCCGCGATAAACACTTGAATAATTGGCCAATCTTCAAACGCAATATCCGACACCAGCGGCCCCGGATCTGTCTGCGCATCTTCCGGAAACTCACCTTTAATCCGGTTTATCAAAGACTCAACATCACGCTTTGCTTCTTTGACATCCGTTCCATCATCAAAAATAAATTGAACCAATGCCGCACCATTCACAGACTGCGACATCACCGACCCCTCATCGCGCAAGCCCGACAAGCTGCCAACTTCATCTTCTATTTTGCGCACGATCTGCGCTTCATTCGTCGTTGGTGACGCACCTGGATTAGGTACAGCAACCAGAATAACCGGTAACTTAACGCGCGGCGTTCTCTCTTTAGGTAAAGACATCGCCGCAACAAAACCAATCAAACTCACCAACACTGCAGCAAGTATGACCAACCGTGGCTTTTCAATAGCTCGATCGCTTATCTTCATGTGCTCTCACTCGTCACGGGGTCGATGATTCAACACCATCTTCACTTGCTGTAATGTAGATACTATTTTGCTTGTTTAGTGATCCACCCTTTTCCTCTGCCAGCTTCACAACTTCACCATCCACCAGCATTGAGTTCCCCTCCGTAATCAACGTCATCTCTTTCTCAGGCATCTCTGTGATCAAATAAAATTCATTATCCATATAATCCGGCATCAATTCCAAACGCTTAGCAACAGCCGTGCCCGATTCCAGATTCTCATCCACAACAAAAGCGATAATCCGATTCCCCTTCTTCCTCACTGCGTCAGCCGGAATCGCATACGCATTGACTGTACGAATACGAACATCCGCACGTCCAATCATGCCCGGCCGTAACGATCCATCTGAATTATCAATTTCAATATCAACATTAAAAAGCCCCGTCGCATCTGCAGCCATTGGCGGAATCGTCGTCACAAGCCCCTTACGATAAATTAAATCCGCGCCTGCTTCACGATCACCATACCCATTACGCAAAGCTTCAATATATACATCTACCTCTTGCCCTAACTTCAGCAATCCAAGCTTTCTCTCAACAACACCAATCGCCAAATTTACATTATTAATATCTACCAACGTCGCTACGTTATCTGTAGGCGAAACCATCTGCCCTAACTCAGCAGGCACAGTCGCTACCGTCGCATCAATAGGCGAAACCAACGTCGTGTCTCGTAAATTGACCGATGCTACACTTTTCGATGCTTCAGCCGATTCTAACTGTGCCTTCGCTTCAAGCTCTTTTGCTTTGGCATTCTCAACTGCTACCTGAGCCAACGTCACTGATAACTGTGACCGTTCCAGTTCCCTTTGTGTCGCAGCATTACTCTTCTGCAATCTCACAACACGATCACGCTCTAATACAGCATCATTCAATCTCGCTTCTGCATCAGTGATCATCGCTTTTGATGCAGCTATCAATGCCGTCGCCTGCTGCCTTGAAGCTTCAGCCGATGCCAATTGCGCGACATAACGATCCTGTTCAAGGCGAGCAATCACCTCACCCTTCTTCACACGCTGTCCGCTGTTAAGATTTGCAATCCCCTTCTCTTCACCCAACTGCGTAATGCGCCCTGTTATTTGAAACCCCATATCCACACGCGAATCAGGCTCAATCAATCCGAAGAACGATTCCTTAATCACATGCGGTTGTTTTGTAATATTAACACTCGCAACAGGCACCGCATTCTTCACGCGTGGTTCCTGCATTTCATACGATTGCCCTGACCGCAAATAACCGATGCAAACAACGATCAGTATAAAGCCACCAAATATGCTGAAAATCAATAACCTGGCTTTCATTCAGAAAACCTCTCAATGATTACATTCAGCCACCATCAACACAAGGCGGGTTTGAACGTTTACTATCTTTTTCTCATTAACACTGAACTACCTGACGAATTATAACGACTTTTTTTAGTACTCATACGTCCGTGTAACAAAAGTCGTATGCGTATAAATGCAAACTCGGCTAAAATATCAGACACCCATGAGTAACACACAACACTTTTTCGACCTCGACGACCTGCAGCTTACTCAAGCTGTTACCTCCCTCGGCATGCCCAAATTCCGAGCAAAGCAACTTCTGGATTGGGTCTATAGCAAAGGCGTTATCGATCCCGATAAAATGACCAATTTATCCGCTAAAGACCGCGATCTCATCAAATCCAACTTCACATTTCTTCTCGGCAAAGCGATCCATCACCAACTCGCTACCGATGGCACACAAAAACTTCTAATTGATTGGGCACTCGACCACGCTACCCAAAGCAGCTCACTCGATGTCCTCAACAACCAAGGCGGCCCTGAATCTCAAACTGAATGTGTCATGATCCCCGCGACCTCCGAAACAGGCTCAAACCGCAAAACAGCTTGCATCTCTTCACAAGTCGGTTGCCCCGTTGGTTGTAAATTCTGCGCTTCAGGCATTGGCGGCCTCGACGCCAACCTCACCGCCGGCCAAATCGTTCAGCAAATTTGGCAACTCGCTCAACTACCCAACGTGGGCCGTATTACTAATGTCGTCTTCATGGGCATGGGTGAGCCTCTTTCCAACTACAACGCTGTCACGCAAGCCCTAAAGCTCATCAACGCTTCATGGGGCCTCGCTATCGGTGCTCGCAAGATCACCGTTAGCACCGTCGGGCTCCCCGCTCAAATCAAACGTCTTGCCACCATCGAACTCCCCATCACCCTCGCTATCTCTCTTCATGCACCCAACGATCAAATTCGCCAGCAACTCATTCCATGGGCGGAATACGTCACAATCGAACAACTTAAAGAAGCGGCAAACTTCTACTTCGATCAGACAGGCCGCGAAGTCACGCTCGAATACATCCTCCTAGGCCAACTCAATGATCAACCTGAACACGCCCGAGAACTCGCGCAAATAGCACGCTCACTCCGCTGCAATATCAACCTCATTCGCTACAACGAAGTCCAAGGCATGCCCTACAATCGCCCCCAAAGTAGCGATGTTCTCGCCTTCCAAACCATCCTTCAAAACGCAGGCATTAACACACACATCCGCGCCAGTCGAGGTCGCGACATCGCCGCCGCCTGCGGCCAACTCCGCCACGAACATTCGAAATAAACCCTGTTTTCGTTTTTAGATTCACCCGCCCGTAACCAGAACAACCACTGGTTTGTTGTTGCGCACCCATTACACCAACTCATACATCCGGAGGGTGCGCATAAAAAAAAGCGTACCCGGCAGGATTCGAACCTGCGACCTGCTGATTAGAAGTCAGCTGCTCTATCCAACTGAGCTACGGGTACACGCAAGCACAATCATAACGATCAGCCTACATTCTTCAACCTATCTCTTTATTAACACCGCTGTTACTTCAATCGCGAAAACTGATCTAAATTGAATCAAACTTGAAAATCTTCGCTGCTATCTCCACGCCCGCGTTCTCTAATGCCGTAAAGATAATTTTTCTAAAACAACTTGGGCAAAGTTTAACATCATACAGCTTGAATTCCTGGCCTTCATTCAAGTCAATTTCATAGCTCAACGACGTGATTTCGTAATCGCCCTTCTCACCCCAATTGATACCGCCATCAAGATAATATTGCCCGCCACCTCGACCGCAGTTCTCACAAACAATTTCCCTCAATCCACGCATACCGACTCCTTTGCGCCGCAAGAAATGAAACAAAACCAACCTTCGGATTTGCTCAGTGACTGATCGTTTATTTTATATTGTTTTGGTACTAATGCACGTCGCTTTCCCGGATTTGCAGGGATCTTTTCTTGGCCAGAAGCAAAATAAAGATATCGTTTGATAGGCGTATAAAATAAAGCCCAGTAATTAAACTGAGCTTTTTTAGCTATGGGTACGTACATGTTCAGCCATGACGATCACCCTACATTCATCAACCTATCATATTGTGAGCAATACAGTTACCACTCTTAATTAGCGTCAAATCTAAATATTTTTATAGCAGTTGGTATACCTGCCTTTTTTAATGCTGGAAGAATAATTTTTCTAAAACAATTTGGACAAAGATTTGCTTCAAAAAACATGAATTCTTTATGTTCTTTCAAATCCACCTCAAAGTTCAGTGATGTGATCTCGTAATCACCTTCTTGGCCCCAATTAATACCACCATCAACATATAAATTGCCCCCACTGCGACCGCACTTTGTGCAACTGATTCCTTTTACACCCTGCATACCGCCTCCTAAACGCCGCAATCTCAACCTTTTTGGCCATGAAATACCACTCAATGGTCGATGTGTTTTTGTAGTTAGATAGCTTCAAACCCAAAATTTAGTTTTTTTGGGGGTCTTAAGTAGTAATCGAAAAAAATGACAAAACATAGACATTGCGCGCATAAAAAAAGCCCAGTAATTAAACTGAGCTTTAAAGTAAGCGAGAGCGACGGGGATCGAACCCGCAACCTCTGGATCGACAGTCCAGTGCTCTAACCAATTGAGCTACGCTCCCTTACTTGTCAGTGGTTGAGAAATGTTTTTCTCAACCGGACGGGCACAATTTAACGGGTTATTCCCTCATGTCAACTCGGCCACCAACTTGTGAATAAATTCTGTGACTTATCCACATTAGTAGCAGATGTTTAGCGCTCATATCCATAGCAAAATCAATATCAAACAATCACATGCATCACCTGACATTTCAGGCAGCAAACTTACCGTGATTTCATCATAATTTTGCCAAACTCATGCCTCGCAATGAAAAAACAATCCTGTTTTCATGCCTGAAATAATTGCTCGCCGATTGTAGGCCACCCATTATTTTTTTTCTCATTTCTCATGACCCACAAAATATATTTATTTGACCTGACTGAGAGGAATGTCACATCCTTCCTTCGCCGACCTCACTGCTGCCTCAAGCACACGCTGTACCTCATAAGCATCCTCAAAGCTCGGCAACGGTACCAACGACTTCTTACCACCCATCTCATTCACCATATCCGCGAACTGATTCACAAACGTATGTTCGTACCCAAGGTTGTGACCCGCAGGCCACCAGTTTTCCGCATACGGATGCCCTGCCCCCGCCTCACTCACATTGATCGTCGACCAGCCTTGCTCCTTCGCTGGCAACTCCGCGTCATAGAAATCCAGCTCCGTCATTCGCTCCAGATTAAATCGAAGCGATCCCTTCTCACCATGCAACTCAATCTTATTGTGATTCTTATATCCCCTCGCCAGCCGCGATGCCTCAAAGCTTGCCACCATCCCACTCTTAAAGCTCGCCAGCAGCAAACTAATATCATCCACATCCGATTTGCCAGTCCCACCTCCCTCAAGCAGCATCCGTTCCTTATACACCGTATGCAGCACCGCGCCATTCACCTTCTTCACATCATCTCCAGTCAGGAACCTCGCCAGATCGACACTATGAGCAACCAGATCGCCCAGAGCCCCAGATCCTGCATGCTTTTTCTTAAACCGCCACAACAACGGCGTCTCAGGCCCGCCCCAGTCTTGTAAATACACGCACCTCACTTGCAAGATCCGTCCAAGACGCCCTGAATTGATCATCTGGTACGCCAATGACACCGCAGGACATCGCCTATAGTTAAACCACACATAAGCCTTTTGCTTCTTGTGCTTCTTCGCCACCTTTATCATCTCTCTCGCGATCGGCAGTGTATTCGCTAAAGGCTTCTCGCAAACCACATGCTTCCCATTCTCAAACGCCTCAATCGCCTGATCCCGATGCATCTCATTTGGCGTCCCCACATCCACCAAATCAACCTCCGGATTCTTCACCAACTCACGCCACTTCGTCGTCCAGCTTTCCCATCCCCACTGCTTCGCAAACTTCTTCAATGACTCCTCATCCTGAGCCGCGACCTGCTTCATCTCCACACCCATCGGCAGGTCAAAAAACCGTGGCCCATTCACATACGCATTCGAATGTGCCCTACCCATAAACTTCGAACCAATCATCCCAATCCTCAAAACCTTTTCAGCACCCACATCAGACTCCTTTAATTTCAACTTCAACCAATCGTAACGCCACACATTCAATTCGATCACGAACACAAAACTGTATCAAACCGAACCTGTATTTATTCGCCGCATCAGCAAACGCCATGCCAATTCAACGATTTTTCAAAACGTGCGCACATTCACGCATTTTCAAAATGATCACTACTGATTTCCATGCAATTCCGCGCTGTTTCTTCATTAAACTGATTCATTTCTTCACGTTTCAAGTCATTTCTGCTCATTTCCATGTACGGGTAAATCATCAAAAAAAGCCAAATCAAACAAAACGCGCGCACAAAAACAAACAAAACTCACAGTTTTCAAACCGTTTTTGTCCATTCCGGTACTGTTTCAATGCTTTTCAAACAAAAAACGCAAAATCGCTTTTCAAATTTCATTCAAAATCAATCGTTTTCAACACAATCAAAAACACGCTTTTAAGAAATTTCGTGCGCGCATAACCAAAAACACATTCAAAACCACTCAACCGATGCAAAACAATGTAACACGCGCGCATAAAAAAAGCAGCACAATTTTGCGCTGCTTCTTGATCTCAATTTTCATTCGTACCGACTTACATCGGCATGCCCGTGATTGTTGCTTCGAACACTAAGTTCCCTTCAACAAATCCCTGAGCATCGCACACACATCGGCGACGACGAAACTCTGTTTCCTTAATCATAATCAACAGCTTATCGCCCGGCTTCACCTGACCGCGGAACTTTACATTGTCCACGCCTGCAAAACCCATGAAGTCCTGATCCTTCAATTTCTGCAGGCACATATAGCTCGCAAGCTGTGCCGCAGCTTCAATCATCAAAACACCAGGAAATAACGGACGACCTGGAATATGACCAGACACCCAAAATTCATCATGACCGACATTTTTATATGCCAGCAATTCGCCAATTGGGATATCCTCGCAGATAATCCCATCCAATAATCTCATGCAGCCACGATGTGGGTTGATCGTTTCAATAAAATCAACACCACGAACTTCACTGTCCAGATCAACGTGACTGATATCGAAAAGAAGCGTTGGAGCCATAGATAATGCGATTCCGTATCTTCATTCTTGAATTCTGATTCATTCATACCATCATCATCACAACGCATCCGCAGCTCATCACCGCAGCTCCGCTGTCATGCAACAACATGAATCCGATCCGTCTTACTCAGCGTCGCGGTTCTCGAGAATCTTCTTACGAAGTTCTTGAGCAACGTTCTTCACGTCCTGCATTTGCTTGCGGACACGTGTACCTGCAGCCTTGTTGCCACCAGCAGCCTTGCGGATGTCATCTTCTACAGATGCGACGAGATTTTTCAGTTGTTCATAAGTATCGAGCATGCCAGTCTCCTGTTTGGTTGACTCAATTATGATATCGCCAAAGGCGTTTATGGGTAATTAGAGTACATATCTGCGAGAAATTCGGCAACTTCTACGCTGAAATATTTACCTGTTCCATACGAAACTTTTATTCTTTGACAATAAAGGAATTCTCTATCTTCAGACGCTTTTTGCACCTATATCACATAACCAGTGGGCGAACTTTCTTGAAATTCTCGCTCTTTGCGTCACCCACTAATTCGAACACAGATGATTCCACTGTCATGATTGTAACATCATTCTGCTGCATACGGGCGATTGATGTATCCCACTCAATCGGATTCCGTGACCCAATCGCATCCACGATCACGCCAACGTTGTATCCAGCCAGCTTCAGATCCAGGCAACTCTGCATCACGCAAACGTGCGCCTCGACGCCCAGGATCAGCACAGATTTCACGCCCTTGTCATCCAAATCTTTCATGACCTCATCTGTGCATGCACTGAACTTAGTCTTGTCATACACCGAATCATTCTCGTCAAACAGTTGCTTGATCACATCTACAGTCTGCCCCAAACCCTGTGGGTACTGCTGCGTTGCGATGATCGGCATGCCAATTTCTTTGGCACAACGAATCATCACACTTGAGCGTTCAATGATGCGTGGATTGTCGTGCATTGCTGGCAACAACTTCTCCTGAAGGTCAACAACGATCAGTGCGGTTTCTTCGATCACAAACTTCTTAACTTCCACAAGAAAACCTTTCACGTTCTGCGGCTACCCCGGAAAAATGATCCGAGGATATCTTTGAGTTTTACTTTTGCTTTTCTGTCGCATTTACAACAGCATCAACCAGTCCGTCTATATTAAAGACCTCTGCTTCGACATCGATGTTCCATCCGCATTTCTGGATGGTTTGTGATGTGATGTGGCCGATGGATGCGGTCTTGGTTTTATTCATTAGTTCAGCTTTGTCGCCGAGCAAGTCGCGCATGTTCTGTGCAGTTGATGAACTGGTAAATGTCACCCAGTCCACCGAACCTTCCTCTAGTGCATCAACTACTTCCTCAGGCAACGCGGCAGCACGCTTAGTTTCATAAATCACAAACTCATTCACGTCTGCGCCAGCTTCTTTCAATAACTTGGGTAAAGCGGGTCGCGCGATATCAGCCCTTAAAAGCAGTACTTTTTTGCCTTTTATATCGTGCTCCGCAATCAACTCACCTGCAAGTGATTCTGCGATATAGCGTGTTGGCACAAGGTCTGCGTTGATACAGAGTTGTTCTTTAAGTACGCGTTCAGTGGCATCGCCGATGGCTGCAATCTTGAGATTCGCAAATTGACGTGCATCCAATCCGAGCTTGGTCATACGCGTTTTGAGTGCCTCGACACCATTGACGGAGGTGAGGATCAGCCAATCGTAATGATTGATTTCTTTGATGGTCTGATCGACTTGATTCCAATCGTCGGGTTGCTGAATTTCAATGGTCGGTGCTTCAAGAACATCAGCTCCGAGATCACGTAATTTGTCACTCAGCGCGGAGGCTTGTTGGCGTGTGCGTGTAACGACGATGCGTTGGCCGAAGAGTGGGCGGTCGGTGAAGAAACCAAGTCCGGGCTTGTCGATGCCTGCGACGTCACCGACGACGATGATGGCTGGCGAACTGATGCCGGAATCTTGGACGACTTGGACAATGTTTTGGAGATTGCCGCGAACACTACGTTGCTTGGGATGAGTACCCCATTGAACGAGAGCAACGGGCTTAGATTCGGGGACGCCATTTTTGGTTAGCGTGTCACGAATAGATTGCAGCCGCCCTACCCCCATATAGAAGCAGACGGTCCCGCCGGAGTTGATCATGCCAGCGAGCGCTGCGTAATCGACAGCAGAATTGTCCTTGGTCGGGTCCTCGTGGCCGGTAACGACAGTGAGAGTGCTTGAAAGCTCGCGGTATGTGACTGGAATCCCAGCTGCGGCTGGGGCAGCGATGCCGCTGGTGACGCCCGGGACGATCTCACAGGTTACCCCATGTTCCGCGAGGTAGATCGCTTCCTCGGCACCTCGGCCGAAGAGATATGGGTCGCCGCCCTTTAATCGGACTACAAATTTTCCCTCACACGCTTTGTCCACAAGCAGCTGATTGGTCTGATCTTGGGTCAATTTATGGTTTTTTGCTCTCTTCCCAACGTCGATAAGCTCAGCATGATCGGACGCTTTGGCGAGCAATGCGGGATTCGCGAGCGCATCAAAGACCACAACATCTGCATTAGCAAGACGTTGCAGACCTTTTGCGGTAATAAGACCGGGATCACCGGGGCCAGCCCCAATGAGACAAACTTGGCAAATTGATTTCTGCATTTTTTTTATCACACGTCATAAACCTTGCCGGATATTACGCCGATGCCAGTTATAACGGATCATGGACGATCCATCACATGCGTTCAGGTAAGGATACCTGCATAGGAGAATCCAAGCCATGTCAAGCCAACCGACATTACGACTGATAGACGACTCAGCCCTTGAACCCGATTCATATGTATTTGATCGCAGACGTTGTATGCGTCGTCGCGCATCGGGAACTGTAACAGCTGTTTCGACACCATCTGATGATTCAGATGCACCTAAGCGTATCCGTAGTCTTCAATTGATCGATTCATCAGAGACTGGCGTCGGTGCCATTATGACTGAAGAAATCGATCTTGGCTCACGCATTGTGATGTTCTTCCCGTCACATGGCAACGAAAAAGGCTTTGATTTAGTAGGTCACGTTGTCCGTTGCCATCAGTGCAAAGATGGTTATCGTGTTGGCGTGAAGCTCAAGTCAGCAGCAGCACCTGTTTCGGCTGCATAATTTGAGCGTCTTACGGGTTGCTCAATAAGCAATACAAACAAGTTTTCCCACCGCGCTGCACATGGAAGTCGCAGCGTTTTTTATGCGCTTAACTGTTGTTGAAAACATCGCATCTATCTAACAATGAGTTAGCTGCTGGATTGACTGTCGGTATCAAGCACTTTTTGAACAGCTTCGAGAAGCATGTCGTAACTTTCCTGAAGTGATTGGGGGATGACGCGCACGTCACCAACGACTTCCATGAAATTAACGTCGCCATGCCAACGGGGGACGATGTGCATGTGAACGTGGCCAGGAACGCCTGCACCGGCACATCTCCCTAGATTTATGCCGATATTTACGCCTTGCGGATTCATGGCGATACGCACTGCCTTGTTAGCAACGTTAGTCAGTTCCATCATTTCTGAACGCTGTTCATTAGTCATATCAGCAATGTCAGCGACATGATCGAAAGGTGCAACGAGTATATGTCCGTTGCTATAAGGATAGCGGTTAAGCATGAGCAGACAGTGAGTTCCCCTGTGCAATACAAGTTGATCTTTTTGTTGCTGCTCTGTAAGGTCTACGTCGGATGCACCGCACAGGAAGCATCTGTTTGGATTGGGACCCCCCGACGTATGACGTTTAGATTGATCGTCCTCGGTTTCGAGGCTTTTGATGTAGGAGATACGCCACGGTGCCCAGAGATTTTTATTTTCCATACTACATAGATTATCGTCGGTTACGCGGACGGTCATCTACGTATCCTTTCGTCCAGATAATTTCCCGCATCTCAGGATTGTTAAAACCATTCCTGAAAAAGAGTCCGTATTCATACCCACTCTCATTCAGGAGAATCCCTTGTCTTACCGATGATCAGGATGTCACTGCCAGCGTAACTGGTTTGGGATGGTGCCATTTTGTGGATAAACAATCGCAATGATTTCTACCCTTTTTTTAACGTTAATTGGCGCAGATAACGGTCAACACGCTTCCGTTGCAGGGCCGGCATTGGTCGAAGGCGCAGGTTCGAGTAGTCGAACGTTGCTTTTGCTTTTAGCGATCTTTGCTCCACTGGTAACGGGATTGATCACTCTCTTCTATCCAAGGAAGGGAATAACACTACGTGTTTTAACTGCACTCGCAGGGCCTGTTATTGCATTTCTTTTATTGCTGAATCATTTTAATGTGAATGGTGTTCAACCTCTTGATGCAGGCAGTGGTCCTGTTGCAGAGATCAGTTGGATGCCTTTGCTGCATTTGAATCTAGCATTCCTGACTGATGGGTTAGGTTTGTTCTTTGCGTTGCTTGTTTCAGGCGTTGGCGCATTGATCGTGCTTTACGCACGCGGCTATTTTGGAAAGAACGAAGATGATTTATATCGCTTCTATCCAACACTCGGCTTCTTTACGACGGCGATGATTGGTGTTGTTCTTTCGGACTATATGCTGCTGACCCTGCTCTTCTGGGAATTGACTTCGATCAGTTCGTTCCTGCTGATTGGCTGGGATCGATACGACAAGCATGCAGTAAAGCTGGCGATGCAGGCGTTTGTGACGACCGGTATGGGCGGCATGGGCTTGTTTGGCGGTATCCTGCTTTTCGGCATGACAACCAATGTATGGACATGGTCTGAGTTCATAAACTTTGGAACATGGTGGCAGGCTGAGTATGCTTCGCTTGCTTTTAATAATCCGGTTTTCTGGGCATTTTTATTGATGTTCTTTGGGGCAGCGACGAAGAGTGCTCAATTCCCATGGCAATATTGGTTGCCGGGCGCGATGGCGGCACCGACGCCTGTTTCTGCGTTCCTTCACTCTGCAACGATGGTTAAGGCTGGTGTGTTTTTAACTGGCCGACTGTTGCCGGTGTTTGGTGGGGCGATGGTTGCAGCGGATGGTTTACGAGCGGGGCTTGAGATATGGCCTTGGCTGGTGACTATCATCGGTGGATTTACGATGGTGCTGGGGGCACTGATCTCGATCAATCAGCATGACCTGAAACGCATCTTTGCATACACGACTGTTTCGCAACTTGGCTTGCTGATGTGTATGTATGGTTTGGGTTCGTTTGCTTATGAGCATAACGGACATTTGCTGCAGAATATTGATTTCGATATCACGCAGATTGCGAACCATGCTTTCTACAAGGCTCCGCTGTTTATCTTGGCGGGTGCATTGGGACATGTTCTTTCACGTAATATCACTGAATTGAACGGTGCGATTAAGAAGCATCCAGCGATGTGTATCACGATCATCTTGGCGGGTTATGGTTTAGCTGCTGGGCCGGGCACGATCTCGTTCCAAGCAAAGGAACTGTTCCTGTATGCGATCTATCACCTGAAATATACCGCAGTCGGTAACTGGTGGATGTTGCTTATGGCGGCAGCGATCGTGACTGCAACATGTAACGTTGCGATCTTTATCCGTTTGACAACAACCCTGATTGGTTTGCCAGGCGGGTTTAAAGCTGATCCAAATGCCATCGAAGCGGATCATCATCACCATGAACACGAGCACGGTTTCTGGGCATCGATGATCTGGGTGCCGGGTGCGATACTTGTTTCATTTCAGTACATCGGCGGCTTCGTTCCATCATTATGGATGCGAGTCTTCGGTGATCTTGAAGTGTATAACAACAACTATTTCGCAGAAGGTATTCCGACTTTCTGGGGTGCGATCATTCATGGTATACATGAATTCAGCGTACCTTTGATGTGTTCAGGTATCGCGATTGTATGTGGTATTGTACTTGGCTTCTCGCCGATCTTCCGTGGCACGATCAAGGATGTTTGTGACAAGATTTACCCGGGTATTTACTGGCTTGCAGTAACTGGTGGTGGTAAAGCTTTCAGACTGATTCAGACTGGCAATATGCGTCACTACACTGTGATGGTTTTGATTGCTTTCTTGAGTGTGTTTTACTTTGTATCGCTTGGTGATTCGAAGATGTTTGATCTTGCTGTTAGTCAGCTTGGCAGCTTCAACGAATTTTGGCCGGGCGTATTCCTTGGTGTGATTATTTGTACAACAGCATTGTCGCTGCCACTGGTTAGCCACAGAATCATTCGCATTCTGCTACTTGGTTCATGTGGTTTTACGGTTGTTGCAATGTACCTTGTTTATCAGGCACCTGACCTTGCACTGACACAACTAACGTTTGAAATTATTTCAGTTGTGTTATTTGTGCTAGTGATTCGCTTGCTGCCACGTGACGTTCCAAAGTATCGTCCGAATCCGATCTGGCGTATTGCTTTGGGAACAATGGCTGGCCTTGCATTTGGCTGGATGACCCTCGTTGCAGTGGGTGCTGATCCTGCGAACAAACTTGGCATGTGGTTTACGATGAATTCTTATGAAGGATTCGTGAGAGATGTTTATAACGCTGGTCGAGGTGGTGGCGGCAAGAACATTGTCAACGTGATTCTGGTTGACTTCCGTGGTTTTGATACGCTCGGTGAGATTACTGTGCTGTCACTCGCTGCATTAGGCGTGTGGTCATTGCTGCCTAGCCGAAGGAGTCGTAAAACATCATGACATCGTTAATTCTTAAAACAGCGATGCGGTTGATTGTGCCGCTGACTCTTTTGTTTGCTGTGTATATGGCATTGAAGGGTCATAACGAGCCAGGTGGTGGTTTTATTGGTGGCCTAATCGCGTCGGTATCCATTGCTTTGTATCGCATGACGTATGGTGCGGAATCATTCGATAAATTGCTCCCAATTCATCCACGTATTCTTGTGTTTGTCGGTTTAACGATGGCATTTTTAGTAGCTGTATTCCCACTGCTATTTGATAGACCGTTGTTGACGTCATATGAGCAATACCTGAATCTTGGGTTTGGCCAAACCGTTCACTTTGTGTCAGCTGCAATATTTGACATCGGTGTGCTTCTTGTGGTCATTGGTGTTTCAGTCGGCATGATTGATCGCCTCAGCAGGGAGGTAGAGAAATGACTGTAGTACTCGCAGTATGTGTGGCAGTGACGTTTGGTGTGAGCATTTACATGATGCTTGGCCGTGAGTTGATGGGACTTGCGATTGGCGTGTTCCTGATTGGTCATGCTGCCAACCTATCGATTCTTGCGATGAGTGGTTCGCCTGTAATTCAACATGATAAGGCATACCAAACGGCTGAATTTAAGATACCGCCTGTTCTTGAATCAGATCAGCAAGCAAAGGATTGGTCTGAAGCGCAGCTAATTAAGGCTGAACATCCAGAGCAGGACGTTGTAAATCCGCTTGATGAAATGGTTGATCCATTGCCACAGGCTTTGATTTTAACAGCGATTGTTATTGGCTTTGCTGTGATGGGCTTCCTGCTCACATTGATCGTACTGACACAGCGTAGAGCAAAGACGCTTGATGTTAATGAACTCGCAAAAATGGACTTGCCTACACCATCGCAAGCTCACTAACCGTTAGTTAGATAACGATAGAACACCGAAAGACTTAATCTATGTCCGGTTCAATCAATAATTTCATAATCCTTTTCTGCGTGATTCCACTCGCAGCGGGGTTGTTGAGTGTGCCTTTGGTTGGTCGCTCGTTCCCAAGTCGTGTGATTGGCACGTTGTCGTTTGCTTCGACATTCCTGCTGGCGGTTTACCTGCTTATTCAGGGATATGCTGATAACACCATTTATGTTTCTTACATGGGTTCTTGGACAGCTCCATTTGGCATCTCAGTTGTATTCGACAATTTGTCAGGTTTGTTGCTTGCTACAGCATCGGCAGTCGCACTTGGCTCGTATATACACTCGTATTCGACGAATGCTTCGCATATTGAACGTGGTTACTTTCATCCATTAATTCAATTGCTCATGTTTGGCGTGAACCTTTCATTCCTGACAGGTGACATTTTCAACTTGTTCGTGTCATTTGAAATCATGCTGATGGCTTCATATGCGTTGCTAACAATTGGTGCATCGAAGAAGCAAATGTCGCAGGCATACAAGTATGTAATGCTAAACCTGCTTGCTTCAACGATCTTTGTTATTGCAGCTGGTATGGCTTACGGCATGCTTGGCACGTTGAACATGGCTGATATGGCACTGATCGTAAAAACGAAGCTTGCATCTGGCGAAGGGTTGCCAGTTGGTTTCACCGCTTTGGCCGTGATGTTCTTGTTGGTCTTTGCGTTGAAAGGTGCATTTTTCCCACTTTGGTTCTGGCTACCTGATACCTACTACACCTGCCCGATTTCGATTGCAGGACTATTCGGCGGCATGCTTACCAAGGTCGGCGTCTATGCGGTCGTTAGAACGTTCCCATTAATATTCACTCAATCTGTTGCAGATATTGCTAGTGTTGACGTAAATCCAACTCGAACCACGATCCTATGGATCATCGCTGTTGCAGCAGCATTTACGATGTTCCTTGGTGTTTTGGGTGCCGTGTCTCAACATGAAGTTCGCCGCATTTTGTCGATTCACGTGATCAGTCAGGTTGGCTACATGGTCTTTGGTCTTGCGATCATGACTGGATGGGCACTGGCTGGCTGCATTTTCTACATGATCCAGCATATGGTTGTGAAGTGTTCACTGTTCCTTTGCTGTGGCATCATGGAAAAACATGCTGGTTCGGACGACCTCGATAAACTTGGCGGACTGTTAAAACGAGACACGTTACTTGGTGTTCTGTTCTTCGTTGCAGCGATGTCATTGGTTGGTCTGCCTCCACTGTCTGGTTTCTTTGGCAAGATGGTGATCATCCAGGAAGGCTGGAACAACGGCCTTTGGTGGTTGTCGATCATTGGTTTAGCAACAGGTGCACTTACACTGCTCTCGATGCTGAAGATCTGGTCATATGGCTACTGGAATCCTGAGCCGAAGAAGTATCCACAAGCTGCAAAGCCTGAGAATGTGAAAAGTTCATCGCGTAGTGGTTACATCGGCATTGCAATGCTGGTTGTACTCGCATTGTTCCTTGGCTTCGGTGCCAATCCTGTCTACAAATTTGCAGATCGTGCAGGCGAACAATTGGTTTCACCAGATGCATACATCATGGCTGTGCTTCCGAAAGAGCGAATTAAACTCGTGAATCCGGAATTGGCAGCTAAATTATATGATGGAATTGGTCATGACCGTATGTCAGAGCCATTGGATGAAGAACCTATGATTATTTCAGCAAGCTATAACAAGGAGGTACATCCATGAGTGGCTTGTTTATGATGAACCTGCTTTTAGCGGGTATCTGGCTAGCTTTATCGAGTGAAGTCAGTTTCCTGAACATTCTGATGGGCTTGGTAATTGGCGCGTTGTTGTTAGCGTTGTATACACGCGTGCTCGGCCGTGACAATTACCTGATGAAGCTGATCCGTTTGTTCCAGTACATCTGTTATTTCATTCGTATTTTGATCAAAGTCAACTTTCAGGTTGCTAAAGAAGTGATCACACCTGGCTACCAGATGTCTCCACGCATCATTCGGTATCCAGTTGAAGGTTTGACTGATATTCAGATTACGACGCTTGCCAATTCGATCACGCTTACGCCCGGCACATTGTCTGCAGATGTTGATGACAATGATCCTAATGGCAAATGCCTCTACATCCATTGCATGTATGCGAAAAATCGTGACGAGGCTATCAGTGAATTAGATGAATTAAAAACCCGTTTGTTATGGGAGGTGTTCGGTGTTCCTGAACATGAGCAGCCTAAATCTAAATAATCTGTTGGCTTCGGCACCTGTCCAGACTGCAGAAGCGACACGTGATTTAATCATGGTTAATCCATATGCTGAAGGCATGATCAACATCCTGCTATGGGGTGGTACCCTCTCTTTGGTTACAGGTATTATTCTTTGTGTTGCGAGAATTTTGCGTGGGCCTCACATGGCTGACCGTGTACTCGCTGCTGACACATTGTCATTGCAGGTGCTCGGACTAGTCGTGTTACTCACAATTATTACGCGTGAATCGATGTACTTTGATGCATGCCTTGCGGTGGCAATCCTTGGATTCGCCAGTACCGTAGCATTTTCACAATACATTGGCGCCCGTGCTGAAGAAAAACTCCTCAAGAATAAGGAGTCCCAATCATGACCACACTCACCTTTTTAGCAGCAGCAACTGAAGCAGCCAGTCAACAGGCTGGTGAAGCTACTGAAATGGATTTGATGACATTTGCACTCACATCAATTCGTGAGTTTGCCGCGGTCTTCTTCCTATTCTTCGGTTTGTTCTTCATGTTTGTGGGCGCATTCGGTGTCTACCGTTTGCCTGATGTCTTCCACAGAATGCATGCTGCTTCCAAATGCTCAACATTAGGTATCCTTGGTTTGATGCTTGGTGTTATCTTTGCTGTCGGTACGCTTGCTATCACAACCAAAGCGATCTTAACGGTCGTCTTTGCATTCGCAGCGGTTCCTGTTGGTTCACACTTACTCGCCAAAGCCGCACTCAAAGATGGTGCACCCAAATGGTCTGGCACGATCCAAGACGAATGGTCTCAATCGCCTACAGCACCTACTGATATGGACTAATATCCAAATTTATTGATAAGTTCAAAGCTGACTTAAAAGTCAGCTTTTTTTATTCGTACTTTCGAATTAGAATTTCGATATGTCAAAACGTTTTGGAAAATCTTGTTTCATCATTGCCATCTTGCTCGTATTATTTTTTGTGGTAACTATTCTGTATGGCCTCATCATGATGGCTAAAGGGCCAAAAGTATTTGAAAATGTCAGTATTAATGAATGTCCATACCCGGTTGCGAATGAAGCAACAGACATAAGTTACGTTACGCAACCGCCGTTTTACCCTTCTTACTATGTCGAGTTTACGATCAAAGAAAAAGACTTTCGGTCCTGGGTTAACACTTTAGATATGCCTTTATCGCTGAAAGAGATTACAAATCCAGTGCAAATTGCAACTTACCGTCAATACCTGGATTCTGACGCACAGTCTTCACACACGATTATAGATGGCTTATCCGGTTCATATTATGACCCTGATAAGCCTGATAACGGCAAGGCTTTTTATTATGATCGCGACCTGAAACGTGCTTATGTCGAATCTCATGCAAGGTAAATATTTTAAATAAATCTATGCTAGCATTCAGTACGTCTTAACTTTTAAGGGTATCTAACGTACGTAACGCGAGATAATGTCATGGCACGCTGGAAAGATCGAGCATATAAGCTTCGCCGCTGGTTTTTAGTCACATCTATTGTTCTTTGTATTGCTGCCATAATCACCATGCTTCTGCCTATACTGACATCATTCGATAATCCCCCAATTGTCATTCTTGAGCCAATTTTCAGTATCGTGTATTTAACCGATATGCTAATTGCAAAACAAAGTGGCTCGATCTTATTTCATTTTGAATATATTGGTTACTTAAGCTATTTTCTGTTGATCTGGTCATTGTTCTTCTTTTCAATGTGGCATTACTTGAGGCCAAGAAAAGATTGGGTTAAGAAAATGACATCCAATCCAAAGCCGATGAAGCGGGCAATCCTAATCGCATCGTTCTTCTCAGCGATGCTCTCGATTGGAATAATTTTCTTACTCATTGAATTAACTAATCTTCTGGAGAGTGAAATTGATCTAACACAATTAATTTACTACAGCATCTTCTTTGGGAGCTTTATTTTTTTCTGGGGGATATGGGCTTTTGTGTTCTACAAGTACCACACCAAAGGCGATCAATATTCACAGCTTTCAAAAATGACGCGAGGCTTATTCGCTGGTTCTGCGACCGAAGCAGTTGTTTCAATTTCGGTATTTGCAAACAATCCTCATAATCAGGAATGTTATTGCTATCGTGGCTCTTATTTATCACTCATCATTTCCATGACCGTTATACTCTGGTGCTTTGGTCCTGGTTTGGTTTTTCTATACATGAGAGAAAAGCGGCGCCAAGCATTGCTGCTTCCTCCTCAGTATTGCCCGAACTGTGAGTACAGTCTTTTTAATATTGCTTCAGATACTTGCCCTGAATGCGGCGAGAAAATTAATAAAAAAGGCCCGTTTCATAACGGACCTCTGTGATTTATACCATTATTTGTTTATTCAAAAACAATCTCACCAAATTTATCTGGCTGATGGAAATCTAACTTCTTGCCTACATCGTTCCACATTCCCCAATGCGGATGGCTTGATTCATCTGCACATTTATAGAAGTTGCCTCGCCACTTCACACCCTTACCTTCTTTAGGCTTCTGTTCACTAAGCTCGCCAACATATGCTTCAAATAAACCCCAAGGTACGAAGTATTCGATTTGCCAAACGGTTGGTTCAACAATCTCTTTTTTAATTACAGCTGGTAATGAATGATAAATCTTCATTTGATCTAACCATTCATTAGACACAGGCTCGTCAATCTGTCTTGGTTTTGTTGTGTGATATAGAAGCACATTACCACCACAATTAATTTCGAAATTGAAGTATCCCTTACCTTCCACCGGTTGCACAAAAAACTCAGCACAGCTATCACGGCAAACCATCCCTTGCCGCTCATTAAATTTCGCAATTACGTACTGATCCTGAACACGAAAATGTATGTAAATACCTGCGTCATCGTAGGTCATTTTTACTTGCACGTTCGGATGATGATCGCTGCTTTGTTCATGAAAATCATCTAGCGTAACACCTGTCACACTACCCCACACTTCACCATTCCAATCGCCAAGCATTTCTGGCGTCTTAGCAGTTTTATTGACTTGATATGTTTTCATTGCACAATCCTTTTGCTTATAAAAAAGCCGACCACCACAGCGATCGGCTTTAATCTTTTCTTATTTATTCCCAACCCACTCAAGCGTCTTCACGACCAATAACACGGAAGTTCTCACGCTCGCCGCGACCTTCGACTGGGTAATCCTTACGAAGTGGATGAGCTGGGTAATCTTCCCAGAGCAGAATACGACGCAGGTCTGGGTGTCCATCGAAACGGATGCCGTACATATCGAACACTTCACGTTCCATCCATTCAGCACCAGGCCAAATGTCTGTTACCGTATCAACATGTAATGCGGGGTCTTCTTCGATGCCATCGGTTGGCAAACTTGGATCAAGCATGACCTTAACAATCAAGTTTGTGTTGGTCTTGGTACTCACCAAAATATAAACCACAGCAAAGCGGCCTTCTGGAGCGTTACCCTCAGATTTTGGATAGCCCATGTAATCAACACCTGTCACGTGAGACAGGAAGTCGTAATTGGTTTCATAATCCTGACGCAGGTACGACATAATTTCATGCAGATTCTGCTTTTCAACCACCAACGTTGTGTCGCCACGAAATTCCGTCGCAAACAATTTGGCTTTGGGAAATCTTGCTTTTACAAGTGCCAGTGTTGGGTGATCTAAATTCGGCTTCGCCATCGTTTTCTCGCTTCGTCTTAAATCGAGTCAGGTTCTGTACCTGTATCAATCCAGCCCACCCCTCATAACCCCCTCACGATCAACAAATTGTAGAGCAATCTCTCAGCTTGCCAAGTTCGCACACCCAAACTGCCCAATTCCCCACATATCAAGCTCCAACTAGCCTCCACAACCCCCTCTGATCTCTATTCAGCCGTTTCTTCTTGGATTTCATTGATCAACCCCACGATCAATTCATCCCACTTAGCCGCCACTTCAGGCCATTCATAAGCCAAAACGTCCGCCATCGCGACCATGTCTTGATTGATGATCAGTTCTTTCAGCTCAGAAAGCTGCTTCAAAAGCGTTGCAGCATATTTCTCAACCGATTCTTCCCCAACCTTCAACTCATCCAAACGCAGCCCCATTAGGCTCGATGACTGAGACACACCCTGTTGCACCCACAACCAGCATTGCGTCAACTCGCCAATCAGCCCCAATGCCTCTGATGCCTGGTCCTGCTGAAGCAGATCTGCCGCTTCTTGCTGAATTCGCTGTATCTCATTAATTTGGCCGCGCATCTGGTTCAGTACTTCCACCGCCAACTCAACCGTATCTGCAGTTTCCATTTTCAGCACATCACCATCCGCTGCAATGCGACTCATCACAGCTTCCAGTACCTCGCCTTCCATAGGCTCATCGTTCAACTTCACATCAACAACAATCCGACCAAATTTCCCAGCTAAATCGCTGGCTTCCTCGATCGCATCCCCAATCGTGCTGACTTCCAGTTCCAACGTCTGATCATCCATGTATACTTGCATGCACGTATGATACCTTCTCATACCTCAATCAACCAATCCGAGTACACCTCGTGTACTCCTTCAATACCGGAGTTCATTCATGCCAACCGACCTCGCAAAACGCATCATCGTCCTCGACGGCCACACCCTCACGCCAAACACACCTGAAAATCTCATCAACGATCATGAACCTGTCTGGGATGGCATCGCTTCTCTCGCTGAAAACATTACAGTCTACCCGCGCACACAACCAGCAGACGTCGTCAATCACATCGGTGACGCACCCATCGTTCTCGCAAACAAAGCTCTCGTCACAGCCGACGTGATCGCACAATGCCCTAACCTCAAATATGTCGGCGTCCTCGCCACCGGCTACAACAATGTCGACATTCCTACAGCCACCGCAGCTAACATCACTGTCACCAATGCAGCTGGCTACTCAACCGCATCAGTCGCACAGCATGTCTTCGCTCTCATACTTGAACTGCTCGCACACACCGCTTCCCATGGCCTCGCCGTCCATAACGGCCAATGGTCCGCCTCACCCGACTTCTGCTTCACCGTTCGCCCAACAACCGAACTCGCAGGCAAAAACCTCGCCATCGTTGGCCTTGGAACCATCGGCAAAAACGTCGCCAAGATCGGCCACGCACTTGGCATGAACATCATCGCCCTCGAACGCCCTTCCTCTGCCGCTGTCAAAATTCATGGCCTCCCCATCTCATTCCTCCCACTCAACGAACTGCTCGCTCAAGCCGACGTTCTCTCGCTCCACTGCCCTCTCAATGACCACACCCATCACATGATCAATGCGGAATCTCTCAAACTCATGAAGCAATCCGCTATCCTCATCAACACAGGTCGCGGACCTCTCATCGACGAGCAAGCTCTCGCCGACGCTTTAAAACAAGGCACAATCGCAGGTGCAGGCCTCGACGTCCTCTCATCCGAACCACCTTCACAAGACAACCCTCTCGTCGGTGCACCACGCACTGTCATTACCCCACACATTGCATGGGCTACACGCGAAGCTCGGCTCCGCCTCATGGACATTGTCACCAACAACCTACGAGCATACCTCGAAGGTCATCCGGTCAACAAAGTGAACTAATCACTACAAATAAAATGAAATACTCATACAATGACTCGAAACGTTCATCGCTTTTCGAGTCATTGTATGAGTATTTATCATGCCCACTGCAACACCAACTCATTCCATCGATTCACTTAACCAAGACGACGTTCGCGCCATCGTCCGTTTGCTCAGCAATATCGCTGTCATACCAACCAATGTACTCGAACAGAAACGCACACTTCTGCAAGGTCTTGCCGATCTTATTGACTGCGACTATTGGCTATGGAGCACAATGCTTTTTTCAGATAACAAGCCTTCAGTTGGCCTCGAAACCATCCACAATTTCCCCGAACACATTTTCACCGCAATAACCTCTAGCAATTACGAACTTACCAACAGCGAATTAAAAAAGCAGATCATTAAAAACAACAAAACAAAAATACACTGGACATGTAGACGAAATAGCCTGGTTCCTGATAGCGTGTTCAAAAATTCCATGCTTTACAGTAAATACATCGCAGACACCAAACTCGGTGATGCTCTTTTCACCGCTTACC
The DNA here is from genome assembly GCA_016350165.1 of Planctomycetota bacterium. Taxonomy (GTDB): domain Bacteria; phylum Planctomycetota; class Phycisphaerae; order Phycisphaerales; family Phycisphaeraceae; genus Poriferisphaera. The sequence continues at coordinate 5,136,888 of CP066225.1, forward strand.
CCCTCAATTCCAACCCCTCAATTATCTCCGGCATCAGCGTCCATCGAACACACGACAAACCCTCCTTCACCTCACGCGATTGCCTCATCATGCATATCCTCACCTCCGAAATCGATTGGCTCCACGAAATTAATGCTGAAAGCTACGACACCAAAACTCACGCCCTACTCACACCACGTCTTCAAACCGTTTTCGCACTCCTCATGGATGGCATTACGCCAAAGCGAATCGCACATCACCTGAGCCTCTCAGAAAATTCTGTCCGAGCATACATCCAACTCATTTACAAACATTTCAATGCTTCAAGTCGCCTAGAACTCACAAACCGCTTCACACAAGGCGATGGCAACCACATCTCTATCTAAAATTCCACAAACCTATTAACTTTGAGACACCCTATCTTCCCTTTCTTGTGTCACATTTAGCATAAAATTCGGCCGCGCGTTCTCAGCAGCCATGGAATATCCATTTATTTCTGTAGCTGTCTTAAACGCATTCCATCTTCAACCGTGAAGGAGATTCATACATGTTTCATCATTCTTATATTGCCGCTCTTGTTCTTCCAACTTTATTGAGTACTGCATTTGCTTCTTCTACCAACACAAATCTACTCACGAACTCCGAATTTTACTCAGACGATTGCTACTTTCCTCAGCCCGATGAATACGGCATCATGTTCGATGGAATTGAAGATTGCAATCTCGATTACAACATCTACAACCGATGGCAATTAACACGTTTCGATGCAAACAGCAAGATCATGCCCTCATTTCCTGCCCTCCCACGTGCTGAACATAGCCCCGGCTCTGGTGAATTCTTTGCGCACACAGGTACCAACCAAAAAGCCTATTTAGGTCAAGTCATCGACTTTGACCCTATTAAACCAACACTCGATCAAACTCGTCTAAATCAAGGTGGTTACCTCCTCCATTTCGGCGGTTCACAACGGACCGTCCCACATACATGGGGTTCCGATTCCTCACTCATCTCACTCCAGCAATTCGACACGACCCCCATCGGTTATTCTCACACCGCCAATGCTGGTTGGAATGTTTCCGGCGACTGGGCCGTCCATCAAAACTATACACCACTCGTCGCAGACACCACCCAACTCCTCTACCTTTTCCAAGCGGACCATCACAACATCTGGTCACCCACTAACTATGCATACCTCGACAACGCATTCATGAAAATCGTTGAAGCACCCATCTATTCTTTCGGCTCCGTTTCCGTGCCAATCCAAACCACACCTCTTAATCCAAACGCAACCTTCACCGACTATCACCTCGGCACTGCTTTTGATTACCAACCCTCAAACCTAAACATCTCCAACAACGCAACATTCACCACCAATACCTTCAAAATCGGTCACAAAGATTCAACCAGTCCCGTTGACCTTTTTGTCAATGATTCTACTTTCAACACCAATGCACTATCTACAATCGAAGGCGCCAAAACCGCTATCTATCTCGACAACAGCACATGGAACGCGACCGGCGGCATCTACACTAAACAAAACCGACCCGGTGGCATGGGCTACTGCGATACCGACATTAAACTAACCAATAACTCAACTCTCAATACCACCGGCGCAACCACACTCCTAACCGAATTTCACTCTGGTCTCTGTATTAAACTCGATAACAGTACATGGAACGCAACAGGTCACATCCACTCAGACCTCGCCAACGACTACCCCTCATGGGCCGGCTGGACCTCACATTACATTAACATCGAAAACGGCAGCCATTTCAACATCAACTCAGCAAACTTCTTTCGCGCATTAAACCTCTGGATTCGCAACAGCCAATTCACTTCCACCGGCAACGTCAACTTTAACAACGCAAACCTAGCCATGAATCAACAAGCAAATTGGCAATCTCATGCCCCTGTTACTTTCACAAACGCATCAGCCTCCATCAACAACAGCACATGGAACGCACTAGACCAAATCACAAACACCAATTCCACCATCAACTTAAACAATAGTACATTAACATCCTCAAAGAACATCGAGAACAAAGGCACCATCACACTTACCAACCAAAGCCAACTCACCGCTCAATCACTCTCCAACGAATCCAATCTCACACTCAATAAAAGCTCCGCAAACATCACTGTTTTCGCAAACACAGACACAACCTCAATTGCCAATCAATCCAATCTAACCCTCGGCTACACCGTCAACTCAGGTTCCTTCACAACCAACAACTCAACCCTCACTCACAACGACAAACTCGTTAACCTCGGCGGAAACTTCACCGTCAATCACGATAGCACATGGAACAGCAACGGTGGCGCATATGTCCTCGGCGGCAACATCCTCTTCAGCAATGCAACCATTAACACCCACGCTCCATTCACCATCGACTCCGGCATCCTTACCGTCAACCAAAACACCAAATGGACCGCATACGATCAAATCTCCGTCGGCTCCGCAACCAATCAAGCAACCTTCAACATTGACAATGCAACCCTTGAACTCAGAGACAACCTCTACATCAATTACTCCTCAAACCTCAACCTCAATAACGCAACAATTAAAACCTACCTCAACTTTACAGAAGCCATCACAAGTGATTCTGCTATCACACTCAACAACTCCACAATCAATGGCAATACAAATCTCATCGCCCCCCTCATTCAACTCAACAACGGTACCATTATCAGCGACTCAAGCATAAATATTCAAAGCGATATCCAAGGCACAGGCTACATCGGTTTAGCCAACATCCACGGCAACCTTTCACTCGATGCTACACCCTCCACACTTACCCTATTCGGTATTACAATGATGAACTCATCCCTCATTACACAACTCGATATTCTCTCCGAAACTTACCACGACATAATCAACTTTGATCTCTTATCTGACTTCAACGGCTCAACCATCAACATCATCTTCGATCCAACCTTCACTCCCACACAATACGCACAATTCGACATTTTTAACTGCGAAAACGCTAACCTCGCAGACTCTCTCGCAACCGCAAACATCATTCTTCCCCTAAACACATCACTCGACTACAACACCGGCATCCTCACATACACAATCCCTGAGCCTGCCTCCGTCCTTCTCATTTTATCACTCACACCACTTCTGCTAACACGTTCTTGTAATCGCAAAAATAACTAAAATACTGGACGTTTAACTCTATTTTTCAGATAATCAGGTATGAGCATGGCTAATAAATAATTCATGCTTGTACCTGTTTTTTATTGATACTAAAAAGGATCACAACCACGCAAGGACGCGACCTTGACCGATCAGCCACACAACATTCTACTTCTTACTGCAATGGTCTCCGAGATGCTTCCGATCTTGCAAGCACTTGATCTATCCAGCCGCGACATCGATAAAACTTCACAACTCAACGAACATTTTCAAATTACCCCGTCTGTCGTTGGCGTCGGTACCAAATTTGCATCTGAACACACAAAAAAACTCATCGAAAAACACGCTCCCGATCTCATCGTCCTTCTCGGTATCTCAGGCTCATTAGATCCTCATCTTAAATCGGGTGACCTCGTCATCCCCGACTCATTCATCACTGATAACAAAGACCCCGTCGTCCTCCCCGAAGCCGCTCGCAATAAACGTGTCATTCAAAACTTCCAAACTATCGATGCGCTCAAGGAAGCCATCAGTATCACCGCGAGTCAACTCGTAACAACACCCGAATACAAGCTTCATCTCTACGAACACAAACTCGCGCAAATCGTAGACATGGAATCATACCCCGTCGCAAGGTCTGCTCGTGAATACAGTATCCCTGCAATCGTCATCCGTTCCATTAGCGATACCTCTGACGATCATCTTCTCCCTGAAGCATCCAACTGGGTCGATCAGAAAACCGGCAACCAAAAACCGATTGCAGCTTTCTTCCATCTCCTCACACACCCAACCGTTCTTCCCGAAATGCTCTACATGAAAAAGACATTCGAAATCGCAACCCAGTCCCTCGCCATTGCTGCAAAACAGCTATTCAGCAACTTACCTATAAAAGAAGATGACCAAACTTGCGATGAAGAATAAATCACACCTGAATTTTACCATCAACTAAACGTTATCAAACATCTGCTAAAATACGCTCATATGGATCTCACACCCTACAAAAACATCATCGTCTTCGGCGGCTCCTTCGACCCCCCTCATCGTGCGCACATTACGCTCCCTCAACTTGTGCGAGAAAAGCTAAACGCCGACCTCGTCCTCTACATCCCCGCAGGACGCGCCCCTCATAAACTCGATAAAAAACAAACAGATCCAATCCATCGCCACGCGATGCTCAACATCGCGCTCAAAGACACAACCAACACAGCAATAAGTACCATCGAAATCGATCGTGTCGAGTCAAGCCGACCATCTTACACATCTGACACTCTTGAGCAGCTCCACAATCTCATCTCACCAAAAACCAAACTACGCCTCCTCTTCGGTGCAGACCAACTTCGCATCTTCGACAAGTGGCATGAACCCGAAAAAATCGAAGAACTTGCAGAACCAGTCGTCATGGTCCGCCCACCAGATACCAAAGCCAAACTTCTCAACGATTTACCCGAAGATCAACGCGAAAAATGGGCCAAACGTTTAGTAGAACTCCCACAAATAGATATCTCTTCCACGAGTATCAGGGACACAATTAAAAACGCCGCCCCAAATCAAGCATTCCATCCAGACATCCCACTCTCAGTCATGGATTACATCCACATGCATCATCTATACGAAGATTAATTGCATTGATGTTAGTAAACAATTAATCACTGGAATTAAAACAGTGTGAGCTACAAATTTGCCACACTTAAAATGCAGTTAGATTTAATTGCACAGCCACCATGCTTTACATCCGCAGATAAAAATATCATCTTCAACAAAACTTCATTCTCTACATCCTATCCAACGTCATTCAATCATCTCGTCCTTTCCTCCCCTCCCTTCGTCAACTTAATTTCGTCTTCCACCAAACACACCCCAACAAACTTACCCCGCTATCTCAAACCATCTCAACGATTTCGCTATCCACTCAATACATCCAAAATATCTTGCCCCGTTCACGCCAACCTATTCCATTTCACCCAACTTCATTCGATTCCATTCGAAAGTATTCACACAACCAACTCTTTCCCCCATATCAGTTTTCAAAATTTCAGTCTAACTAATCATTAGTTGGTTTATATGTCAGTTTGCTTGAATACAATCAAATGAAATCCATACTCAAAAATCACTCACAGACTAACAACCACAACTCAATGTATTTCATACCAAACAACAAATACTCCTAGAAAACTAATTTAGTTGCTATATTGCCTACCCTTTTTGTGCGCACGAAATGTAATTTTTAGTGATTTACACGTAGTAAAGAATCGTTAAAAACAGCTAAAAATACGACAAAAAAGGATCAAAACTGACTGTTTTAGTTATAAAACAATCAAACTGCGAGCGCGTTTTTGCGCGCAAACACGCATTTTAAACAAAACGTGCGCACAAAAACGCATTGAGCGCTAACTCTCAATTCTTGGCACGATATTTGCTCCGAACATTTTCATGCGCGCAAAAACAAACCCATTCCAACACGCACCACGCACACAAAATTACATCTTGTCATACAAACAAAAACAGGCAGCATTTCATGCGCTGCCTGTTTGATGAATAATTATTATATCGTTTGTTTATGGGAAGATGCCGCGAGTGTGATACACCTTATCGATGTTATCAAGTGCAGCGCAATATGCGGCAGTACGCATATCACATTCATAGCGGTGCAGTGCAAGTTTCACACGAGCCGCAGCCGCATACATGTGTTTACGCAGATTTTCATCCACTGTCTTCTCATCCCACGACTCAGCTTGACGATTTTGTCGCCATTCAAAGTAACTCACCGTAACACCACCCGAGTTGCAGAGAATCGCTGGCAAAATCGCAACGCCCTTCTCACGCAAAACTTTTTCGCCCGGAGGTGTTGTCGGTGCATTCGCAGCTTCTGCAACCACTTTAGTATTCAGCATTTCCGCTTTGCGTGCATCGATCATCTGTTCCAACGCAGCCGGAATGAATAGATCCACCTCAGTTTTGTAGAACTCATCCTCAGAAATTTCTTCCGCATCAGGATAACCAACCACTCCACCAGTTTCAGTCACGTAATTCGCTAATTTCACTGCGTCGATACCGTCATCGCAAATGATCGCGCCCGAGTGGTCCATCACTGTCCTAAGTTTAGATCCATGCGGCTGTAACAACCGCGCAGCCCATGAACCCACATTACCGTAACCCACTACAGAATATGTGATCTGATCCAGCGGCAATCCCATCTCCGGCATCAATTCTTCAAGAATATAAACAACCCCCTGCCCAGTCGCTTTCGCGCGCCCTTGCGAACCACCAAACTCCACAGGCTTGCCTGTAACGACAGCCTGTCCCATCCATCGCTTGGTTGCGGGAGTCATATTGATATACGTATCTGCAAACCAGGCCATGATTTGCGCGTTTGTGCCCACATCAGGCGCAGGGATGTCGTAATCTGGCCCAATATTATCACCGAGCGCGGAAACAAAGCGCCGCGTTAACCTCGTTAATTCATCAGGACTTAACGCTCTCGGATCGACTTGCACACCACCCTTCGCACCACCCAAAGGCAGGCGAACGAGCGAATTTTTCATTGTCATCAACACCGCAAGAGATTTCACATGATCGAGCGAAACGCCTGCGTGAAATCTCATACCACCTTTGTAAGGCCCGAGAATATTGTTGTGCTGTACCCGATAACCCTTAAATAATTTGTAATCCCCATCATCCATCTGCACAGGAAAGTGCATAATGATCTCATTTTTGGGTTGTGCGAGAATGAGTTGGAGGTGTCGGGGGACATCCATGACCTGACAGGCGTGTAAAACGTCGTTAATGACCTGCTGATAGAGGTCGGAAGGGTCGTAACGGAACCCGAGTTCGGTCATGATGCTTTCAGGAAGATCTGCCACTGTTTAGACTCCACGGTTGCCTGTGATGCCTGCTGGGCCCCCTATGTACCCAAAATGCCAATTGCTTATATGGTAGCCGTCTGGACATTGCTGGTATATATCCCGTGCCAACAGAAAATTAACTTGTCATCTGACACATCTATCGACATTTCGGTATCATCAAATGATGATCTTATATTGCTGCAACGACCTAATTTTTGGAACAAAGATCAAATCGACGGCAGATGCGCTGGGAATTGTGTCTCGTCCAGTACGTAATCGGACCATGATGCAAAAGAGAATCGATTTGGTTGATGATGGGAAACCGAACCATCCAGTGAGCGGTTTACTGCTGGACCTGGAAACAGGTGAGGATGGTTTGGAGTTATTGGACATGCTGAAGGCGGCGATGCCGGAGGTGCCGGTGACGGCGTTTGGGCCGCATGTTGCGGTGGAGATGCTGCAGGAAGCGCGTGATCGTGGTGCGGATTTTGTGATGCCCCGAAGCGCGTTTGTTGCGACGCTGCCTGAGATGTTGGAACGAATGAAGGGTGCAATCTGACTCTGTACGTTGCATTTTTTATGGCACAACGACCAACATTCGCTTAATATACTTCGGCTTCAAAACATCATAAATTTCTTTAGAAATCACGTACGGGTAATGTGGAGAGTTGTATGCTGCGCTTGTTACTGACTTCTTTATTCGTATTTTCTTTCAACATCAACATTTTAGATGCAGGGGATGAATTTAAGGGCGAGTTGAAGCCGCTACCCGCTGGCGCGATCCAACCGGAAGGTTGGCTTGCCGTTATGACTGAGGAGGCGGCTGCTGGTTATACGGGTAACATGGAGGGGATCAACGCTGATGCAACGCATAATAAAACGTTTCCGATCAACAACTGGAAAAACATCCGCGAAAAAGTGACCAGTTGGGCGCGGCTCGAGCAAGAAGGATATTACCTCGATGGCCTAGCCAGACTGGCGTACATTCTGGATGATGAAGGGCTGATTGAGAAAGTTAAAGAGGAGATTGATCCTGTTGTGGAGGGACAAGAGGAAGATGGATATTTCTTCCACCCGTCATTGAAAGAAATCCTTTACGAAAGCGATTTAAATCAAGGACTGATGAATCCGCGTTTCACTGTGAAGGATGATGGTGAGGAGGCAGAGGACAGTCTACCGAAGAGCAAAGCTGCGAAACGCAGACAGCGATTACTACCTTCGACAGCATCACGAAACCTGTGGTCGATTGCGGTTTTCAACCGCGCGGTGTTGGCACTTTATGATGCGAGCGGGGAATCGAAATATATTGATTTTTTGGAGCGTTATTACGAGAACATGCCTGTTTTCAAGCGTGAAGTGCCTCAGAATTATCCAATCAGCGGCACGGAAATGCATTTCGATCGGCATCTGGTAAATCTTGAGAACATGTTTGAAGTGGCGAACCGTACTGGGAATGATGTGATCCGTGACAAAGCAATACGAACGCTTGAAGAACATGCATCGGGCATGGTTGACAGTTGGCTGGATGGTGATTTTGCTTTCACAAGGATTTGCCACGGCGTGACATTCAATGAAATCTTCAAGCTGTATGCGACGGCTTTGGATGATGGCAAGCCTGAATACCTGAAGGCGTCGGAAGCTGCTTTTGAGTTTTTGAAGAAGGAGCATCTGCAGGCGTATGGGGTCAATACAGCAAACGAATACCTTATGGGCAAAGGCGGCTTCACATCAACGGAACTGTGTAATGTGGTTGACCTTTCATGGTCATTGATTTGGATGACACGAGCAACGGGCAAGGCTGAGTATGGAGATGTGATTGAACAAGCGTTCTTCAACGCATTCCCTGCAAGCATCGACAAATACCAGCAGCATGTGTACGTGTTCGGACCGAACCGCCTACCACACGTTGCGTGCAGTGACCATCGCACAATCCAGCATGATTTCAGGCCGATCTGGGCACCGTATTGCTGTACGGGAAATCTAAACCGCGCGTTGCCAAATTTTATAATGAATATCGCTATGCGTACGGCGGATCATGGCCTTGCGTATATCACTTACGGGCCGAACACGGTCAACACTAAAATCAAAGGCCAAAATGTCAGCCTGAAAACCGAAACGAAATATCCTTTTGGCGATCAGATTGATATCACGTTGAACAGCGACAAGGCTATCAGCTTCCCATTGCATTTGCGTATCCCTGAATGGTGCGGATCCTATCGGATCAAAGTCAATGGCGAGACGATTGCCACAAAAACCAATGACAAGGGCTTTGTGGTGCTGTCACGCCGCTGGAAGGATGCGGATCGTGTGAGCCTGAAGCTGGATATGAAAGTCGAAGTCCACACGGATGTTGAGAACAAGCTGGTGGATAAGCATGGCAAGCAGATATACATTGCCCCGGGTGCTGCAAGGATTGATACGAAAGCTGAGAATATTGTAAGTGGCGCCCGATATGCTTATATCACACGCGGACCGCTTTTGTTCAGTCTTGCATTTGATGAAAAGAATGTGAACGAGGCAGCGGATCAGCATAATGGTTATGCTTTGCCTTTGGAAATCGCTGTGAATGATGTGCGTGTGAACGAGAAGACGACCGATGGGCCGGTATGGGATTGGCAGGCGACACCGATTGAGTTATATGTGAAAACTCAAAAAATTGATTTTGATTTTACTGCTGAAGGAAGTGAAGTGGGGCAGATGCCACAATCAACATTTGCCACAAACGAAAAGGATCTGACACAAATCCGGATGATACCTTTTGGTGCGGCCAAGTTCCGGCTGACTTATTTCCCGATTGCTGATGAAGTCCAAGTTGACAGCGAATGATGCTGGCGGTTGACGCGAACTTAAAACAGATGAAGATTGCAAAGCCCACAAGATGGCATGTGGGCTTTTATCGCTTTGGATAAAAACGGTTGGCAGTATATTGAAGACTGTTACAGTACATCTTGTTAGGATACTAGCATGAATCTGAAATCGATGGATAATATTAGTAAGTTTTTGAGTTTTGTGTTGAGGCATAAGCCGGAGACGATTGGGCTTGAGTTGGACGAACATGGTTGGGTGGATGTTGATGAGTTAATTAAAAAAGCACAGAGTGAATGTGAACTGACGTTCGAGTTGCTTGAACGGGTTGTTGAGGAAAGTGATAAGAAGCGATTCGCGTTTTCAGCTGACATGCAGAATATTCGTGCGAATCAGGGGCATTCGGTGAAGGTGGATTTGCAATTGGAAGCGAAGAAGCCGCCACGTATGCTTTATCATGGGACGGCAACACGGTTTGTTGATTCTATTATGCAAGAAGGGTTGAAGGCGGGTTCACGTCATCATGTGCATTTGTCAGTTGATGTTGCGACTGCGACAGCGGTTGGAAAGCGATATGGAAAGCCTTGCATTTTAGAGGTGGCGGCTGGTGAGATGTTTGAAAAAGAGTTTGAGTTTTTTGTTTCTGAGAATGGGGTTTGGTTGACGGAGAAGGTGCCGGTGAAGTTTATACACGTCGAGTAATGCATGAAAATTAATCTTCAAACACGACGGCTGGACCTACGGGAGCGAAACCTACCATGATGTATTGGTTCAAACATTCATCTTCATGTTCATAGGCAAATTGCCAAATGCGTTTGCATAGATCTTTTACAAGTTCTTTGTGCTGTGGGTCATTAATTAAATTGGTTGTTTGGCCGGGGTCTGCCTGTATGTCGTATAGTTCGTCGTAGTCGAAGCCGTTAAAAATGTATTTCCAATTTTCGGTTTGTATTGAACGCTGTATGCCATAGAGTTCGTTGCCGTTGGTTTGCGTGAAGTGTGCATCTCGCCATATATCTGGTTGATTGCCTTTGAAGAATGACAACAAGCTTTGACCTGAAGATTCATTTGCAGGTTGGATGTTGGCAAAATCTAGGATTGTTGGGGCAAAGTCGGTTAATGAAACGAAATGATTGATGGTTGTGTTTTCTTGTTTATGTTTAGGATGCCGTATGATTGCTGGGACGTGATAAGCACTATTAAAGCATGGGATACCTTTGCACCACAAACCGTGTTCGCCGCAGTAGTCGCCATGATCAGAGAGGAAGATGACGATCGTGTTGTCGGCTTGCCCGGTTTGCTCAAGCGTATCGAGGATTTGACCGAAGAGATAATCTTCATATGAACAAAATGCGTAGTAGTGAAGAATGGCTTCGCGATGTTCCTGTTCGGAGAGCTGTGAAAAAATGTCGCGTGTACGACGGTAAAAGCCGGGCTTATCGAGCATGTGATCATGAAAGTTTTCAGGTAATTCGATATCTTCAATGTCATACATATCTATGAATCGATTAGGCGGAATATAGGGATCATGAGGGCCAAGCGTTCCAATGAATTGACACCAAGGTTTATCACTTTCAGTGTTTTTTTGTAACACTTTTATTGCTGAGTCAACGACTGTCTGATCGTTGAATGGATTTTCATCGTGCCCATAATGTTTATAAGCGGTGTAGCCCGGCCTGTTGATGTGAGCATGTTTTCGATGCTTGGCACTAATAGGAACAGAATCGTTCTGGTACATCTGCCACTGCTCTTTGAGAATTTGCTGGCGATTGTATGGTTCGTAATGCGTTGCTGTGAGATAATGCTCATTCCAGCCATGATCTTTTGGTGTCGTTTTACGGCTCACATGCCATTTGCCGCTAAAATCAAGCTGATAACCTGCATCTGCAAGTTGTTCGCTCCAGCACTGTATGTGGTCATGAGGATGACGTGAGATTGCATTTGTTACGTCGATATTGTGCCAAACACCATGTTCTGAGGGGTACAGGCCTGTAAAAAATGTTGTGCGTGACGGACAGCTGTGAGGAGAAGGGCTGTACGTATTTGCAAATGTAATGCTTTGCTCACGGAACTTGTCGAGGTTGGGTGTTATGCATGGGTGATCTGATTGAACAGTATCACCACGTTGCTGATCAGTCATGAAAATAAGAATATTTGGCTTGTTCAACGTTAACTCATTTTTAAGAATACAACTGCCTAGAAACTACAAATATTTTTTATCACCATAAGAATAAAAAACAACCCCATATTTGGTGATATGGGGTTGTCATTATTTGATATATCTAATCATTGATTAGTTGTCGGAAGCGAATTCGGCAATGCGGATTGAAACGACGGTGCCTTCGATTTGCTCGAGCGATTCGATTTCGGCGATGGCGGTGTCGAGGTCGCCTTGCTTGGCGTCGTGGGTTGTGATGACGATTGGGGTGAACTCTCCGGGGTTGGATTCATGCTGCATGACTGCTGCGATTGAGATGTCCTTGTTGCCAAGGATGGTTGTGAGCTTTGCGATAACGCCAGGGACGTCGAGTGCGTTGATGCGGAGGTAGTAGCGTGATTCGATATCTTCTTTTGCTACTAGTTTTGCTGGCTCATTGCAGTCTGGGGTGAGATTCATTTGAGCGAATGCTGCACCATACCAACCTGATGCAATGTTGAGCGCGTCGGAGACGACGGCGGATGCGGTTGGGTAACGGCCTGCGCCTGCGCCGTAGTACATGGTGTGGCCGACGGCGTGGCCATAGACAGAGAGAGCGTTCATTGGGCCGTGGACGTTGGCGATGAGATCGGACTTGTGAACGAAGCATGGCTGAGTCTTGACTGAGACTGGGCCGTTTTCTTCTTTGCGTTCCGCTGTGCCTAGAAGCTTGATGTCGTAACCGAGTTCCGCACCGAATTGAATGTCTTGAAGATCAAGGATGTCAACGCCAATATGTTCGACTTGTGAACCTTCGATGTGAACGCCGAAGGCGAGTGATGCGAGGATGGAGAGTTTTTGAGCTGTGTCTGCACCTGATACATCGAGGTAAGGATCTGCTTCAGCGAAGCCTTTTTCCTGAGCTTCTTTGAGAGCGACATCGTAAGTTTTATTTTTCTGGGTCATCTCAGTGAGAATGTAGTTACATGTTCCGTTGAGGATGCCGTAAAGACCGCCAATCTGGTTGGCCATGAGACCGTACTTGAGCGCGGTGATACAAGGGATACCGCCGCCACATGATGCTTCGAAAGCGATGGAGACGTTGTTTTTTTGTGCGAGGCCGAAGAGCTCGTGGCCATGCTTGGCGAGGAGGGCTTTATTGGCGGTGACGATGTGCTTGCCAGCTTCGAGCGCTTTTTTGACGAATGTGTAAGCTGCGCCGGTGCCACCCATGAGCTCGATCATGATGTCGAAATCTGATGACCAGAATTCGTCAGCATTGTCGGTGAGAACGCTGTCTGCGATGTGCTCTTTGCGGTCAGCAGGAACTTCTGCGACGTCGAGAACGAGGACTTTTGAGACTTGAACGGGCTTGCCGATGCGTTTGGCGTATGTTTCTGCTTGGGTTGCGAAGAGTTCAGTAACGCCTCCGCCGACGGTACCCATGCCGATGATGCCGATGTTGATTGGTTTGTCACTCATGATGAAACTCCTTGCGGAAGCTGAATTCTGTGTAGTAATGAGGGGATAAAGATACCAGTAAGGTGGTTTTTTTGCCACTTGAGGGGGTTGTGAGGGGGATTGTATGCAGACAGGGTAAATGGGTGTGAATGTGTCTTACTACCCGATTTGGGAGTTGTACGCTAGAATGTGGGCATGAGCGAAAAAATGAAAGCTTTGGCTAACGATAAAGACATGATCCTCCCGGTATGCGCAATCTTTAGGCGTTTCCTGAAGACCCAGGGCTTAAAGTTCACGACTGAGCGTGCACTGATTCTGGATGCGATATTGGCGAAGGAGGAGGTTTTTGAGGCAGATGAGTTGCTGAACGAGATGCGTGCAGCGGAACATCGTGTGTCAAAAGCAACGATTTATCGTACGTTGAAGCATTTGATGGAAGCGAACATCATTACTGAGGTTTTGATTGATTCGAAACAGGCTCACTACAGAACGATTTTTGGAAGAGAGCCTAAAGGACATCTGGTTTGTGTTGAGACTGGGAAGATTGTTGAGTTTCCTGTCACGGAATTAAGTGCTGTTGCAGATAAGATTGCGAAGGAACATGGGTTTGAGCCAGTGTCACACCGGTTTGTGATTTATGGTGTGTCGCCTGAAGCTCAGAAGCATCCGCAGGCAGATCGTGGGTAAGTGTTGGTTGTAAAAATGCATCAAAGAAAAAACCGAGCTTAAATGCTCGGTTTTTTAATTTATTGGCTAGAGTGTGATCGTTTTTCTTCAGCATATTTCTTTTGATAAAACTCGTCGTAACTCATTGGCTGACTTTGAGCTTGCTGCTGCTCTTCATTGGTGTCAGTAACGTTGTACTTTGACTGGAAGTCTGGACTGGCATTGTGTTCTGGCTGCTGCTCGCGTAGGTAGTCTTGGTATTCCCTTTGAACACGCTGCTCAAACATAGCGTTTGATTGATTGGATGCGTAAGGTTTTGGTTTTGGAGCGGGCTCAGCGGCACAAGCTACGAATAAAAGTGGTAGTGAACATATGAATAGTAATTTTCGCATGAATATAGATCCTGTAAAAAGGGTTTATGGATCATAGTCATACAAAAATCAATACGCGGTTAAGAATTATCCCTGCGAGATGTAGGTTACGATTTGTAACGAATCGATGCACCTAACGGATCACACTAAATGTTATCACAGAATCTTTTGCGGCTGAAATGACTGATAATAATGAGAGAATTTATCGGAAGCACAGGCTAGTAAGGGATTGAATTGTATTATGGGCTGAGCGTTATTCTTCTGATTGCGTTTGCTTGATTTTGTTGTATTGCTGCTTGTAGTAATCTTCGTAGCTGATAAATGGTTTTTGTGGGCTGGAGTATTTGATGCCGTTTTGGAAGAATTGATAGCGGGGCTGTAGTTGGGGGTCGGTTCTTTGCTCGTATTCTCTACGTTTTAAGGTGTATTCTTGCTGAACTTGCTGATTGAATTTTGCATTTTGTGCAGGGGTATCGTATGGACCTATGGTTGAGGATTGGGTGCTTGCGCATGATGCCAACGAGGTGAGACATGTGAATGTGATGATGCAGCGAATGGTCATACGAATCTCCATACGCTCTAACTTGTTGTGCTCGTTTTGATAATAGTTAGACGTCTTCTTCAAGATCATCTTCTTCGATGGTGCGGCTAATCATGTAGGACTCATCGCGCCATTTGGCGAGGTCCATCGTGCGACAACGATCTGAGCAGAATGGGAAGTACTTGCTATTTTCAGCGACTTGTTTTTTACAGTCGGGATTGGAGCACTTGCGGGTCTTTTGTTTTTGTGTTTGTTCGGCCATGATTTGATTATAGGGGGTAAATGAGTTTATTTGCTGGTAATGGGAGCAATTGATTTGAGACGATCCTGCCAAGCGGAACCGGCGGTGAGCGTGATTTTTCGGCCGTTCTCGGCGTGGGCGATATCGACGAGAAGAGTATCGGCGTCGAGTGCCCAGTCGATCATGTTTGCCCATTCGATTGCAACGACTGCTCCGGTGCGGATTTCATCGCCGTTACCGGTCCAGCCAATAGATGCGAGATCGTCGATGGATTCGAGGCGGTAAGCATCAATGTGAACGAGTACGAGTTCGGCACCTTCTTCGGTGTCATATTCCTGCATAACGACGAAGGTGGGTGAGGAGACGGCTTGCGGGTAGAGATTCATGCCGGTGGCGAGGCCACGGACGAACTGTGTCTTGCCTGCACCGAGGTCGCCGACGAGGGCAATGACGTCGAATTCTCTGGCGAGCTTGCCTACGGCTGTGCCTACTGCGACGGTCTGGTCAACGACGTCGGTGATGAAGGTTTTCGTTGTGTGCTCGGTCACGTAGTGTGTTCCCATCCGTACAAATCTGTGGGGTTCATTGTGTCGTCATCAGGCAGAGTGAGCATGATAGGGGATTGCTGTTTCGGGGCAACTGTGCCGAGGTGGGTGATGGTGAGACCGTGATATTCGGTGGTGGCGGTGCCCCATGCTTCGGGGTCGGCGGTGAAGAGGAGCTCGTAGTCTTCGCCGTCGGAGATGGCGTGCTGCCATGGGGGATTGGATGAGGATTGAGCGGCGATCTGGGCTGCTTGGGAGATGGGAAGTTTGCCGGTTTGGATTTGGAGGGTGAGGTTGGAAAGGGTGGCGATGTGGGCGGCGTCACGTGCGAGGCCGTCGGAGAGGTCGATCATGGCGTGAGGGCGGTGTGAACCCTGCTCTTCTGCGAGATGGCGGGCGATGTCGAGGCGAGGCTCGAAGTCGAGATGGTGAATGTGGTTATTGTGGTCGATGAGGGAGCCGCCGAGGGGGCCGGTGACGTAGATGCCGTCACCTTCGAGGGCTGTGGATCGGAGGATGGGGGAGCCGTGAGTTTGGGGCATGTTTGCGAAAATGGTGATTGTGATGATGAGTTTACCGGGCCATGCAGAGATATCGCCGCCGATGATTGGGCAGTTGAAGGATTGGCCGACTTCGCGGATTTGGGTGAGGAGGGTTTCAGCGTCGGTGGATGTGAAGGTTTTTGGAAAGTTGATTGCGCAAACGGCGCCGAGGGGGGCTGCGCCCATTGCGGCGACGTCGGAAAGATTGCGTGTGACTGCTTTGCGAGCAATGCGTTTGAGGTCGGTTTGTTCGAGGAGGAAATGGACCCCGTCGGCTACTTGATCGACAGTGATGAGTATTTCTTCATTGCCTAGACGAATCGCGCCCATGTCGTCGCCGGGGGGAATGGAGACGGAGGATGGGAGGGAGCTGTTGGTTTTGAAGATGTTTGCGAGCAGCTCGAATTCTTGCATATCTGCATTATAGGTTATTGTCGGATATGAGATAAAAAAAGACCCCTGCGAATGCAGAGGTCTGTCAGTTTTTAGTTATGTCGCAGTATTAGTTCTGCTTGACAGCTTCGTTGTGTTCTTGCGGTTTGCTGTCTTTGTTGCGTGGCTGAACGGCTGGGTTTTCCCAGAGGATGAGCCCTGGTATGACCATGCCTTCGAAGTTCACACCGCCAGGTACTGCACGGATTGCGAAGCCGTAACGGCCGCTGGTTCCTGCGTGTACTGAACCGTTAAAGCGGTACTTGCCATCGCCGAGATCTTGTGCGACTTCCATGTCGATGGCGTGACCTGTGAGCAGGTCGCCGTCGTTTCCGATTTGGCCGCTATAGATCTGAATGCGTACTTCTTCTGGTTTGAGTTCGCCGAGGTAGACGACGGAAGAGACGCCGAGTGAATCGTGAACACCGATTGGAAGTTCGGTTGCAGCGTCAACAGATTCGACGTGCATCTTGTCCCAGTTGTCACGTAGGCGATACTTCTGATGCGTGTATTCGATTGCGCCCTTGAGGTCGTCCTTGCCGAGTGCACGTGTACGTCTAAGCGCTGGTAAGTAGAGCTTTTCTGCGTACTCTTGAACCTGACGGTTGGAGTTGAACATTGGGGCGAGTTGCGAGATACAACGCTTCATCTTCTTGACCCATCCGCGTGGGATGCCGTGATCGTCACGGTCGTAGAAGAGTGGAACGATTTCTTTTTCGAGCAGGTCGTAGAGTGACTTACTTTCGATGTCGTCCGCAACTTCTGGGTTTGCATATTCTTCGCCGCGACCGATAGACCAGCCGAGATCAGCTTCGTATGCTTCGTCCCACCAGCCGTCCATGATGGAGCAGTTTGGAACACCGTTGAGTGCGGCTTTCATGCCGGAGGTGCCGGATGCTTCCATACCGCGACGTGGATTATTCATCCAAACGTCACAACCTTGGACGAGGTAACGTGCAACGTGCATATCGTAGTTTTCAATGAAGACGATACGGTGTGCAACATTTGATTGACGAGCGAACTGGACGATCTGACGAATGAGATCTTTACCGCCGCCGTCGGCTGGGTGCGACTTACCAGCGATGAGGAATTGTACTGGTTTATCAGTGCTTCGCAGAAGTTTCAGGAGGCGTTCAGCATCACGAAGGATGAGGTTGCCACGTTTGTAAGTTGCGAAGCGACGAGCGAAACCAATGGTGAGGTTCTTGGCACTGAGGCCGTCACATACGTCGCGGATGTGTTCTTCTGATGCGCCGCGTTGCTTCATTTGCTTGCGAAGCTGACGACGTGCCCAGAGAATCAAACGCTGACGGCGTGACTCGTGAACATCCCAAAGTTCTTCATCAGGAATTTCTTCGACACCTTGCCATACTGAATGATCAGCTGAGTCGTTTTGCCATCGTGAACCGAGGTAACGGTCGAAGAGGTTGATGAGGTCACCAGAGAGCCAAGTACGAGCGTGTACGCCGTTGGTGACGTGTGTGATTGGTACTTCGTGACGAGGTACTTGCGGCCAAATATTGTGCCACATGTCACGTGAGACAACACCGTGAAGTTTGGAGACGCCATTTGCCCAGTCTGAGGTACGAATGGCAAGAACAGCCATTGAGAAGAATTCATTTTTGTTGAAGACGTTTTCACGACCGAGGGCGAGGAGGCCTTCCATATCGAGTTTGACGTTACTGATGTAATCTTTGAAGTAACGCTTGATCATGTCAGGGGGGAAACGGTCAATGCCAGCTGGCACTGGTGTGTGTGTCGTGAAGACATTCTGTGCGGAAGCAAGTGAGCATGCTTCGTCGAAAGTGATGTTCTTTTCTTCGATGAGGTCACGAATACGTTCGAGAGCGAGGAATGCGGAATGGCCTTCGTTCATGTGGCAGACATCAGGCTTGATGCCGAGCGCGTTGAGCATACGGACGCCGCCGATGCCGAGAACGATTTCCTGCTTGATTCGCATTTCCATATCGCCGCCGTAGAGCTGGCCGGTGATGGCGCGGTCTGCGACGTCGTTTTCAGGCATGTTTGTGTCGAGGAGGTACAGAGGGATGCGACCGACTTGCACTTTCCAAATACCACACCAGACATCACGTCCGGGCATTTCGACTTTGACCTTCATTTGCTGCTTGTCTTCGTCACGAACGCGTGTGACAGGAAGGTTTGCAAAGTCGAGGTCAGGTAAATATTCCTGTTGCCAACCATCAGCGTTCAGATACTGCTGAAAGTAGCCGTGACGGTAGAGAAGGCCGACAGCGACGAGAGGCATGCCGAGTTCAGAAGCTGACTTGAGGTGGTCACCGGCGAGGATGCCGAGGCCGCCTGAGTAGATCTGAAAACATTCGGTGAGGCCGAATTCAGAGCAGAAATACGCAACTTTGAAATCGCCAGGCTTGTGATCAGTGCGATCAAGCCAAGGCGTGCGTTTTTGATGACGCTCAAAGTTGTCCATGACGCGTGAGAGAGAGTTGAGGAACCCTTCATCTTTAGCGTATGTTTCAAGCGTTTTTTGTGGCAACATGCCAAGCATCTTGACAGGGTTATGGTTGGTCTGCTGCCAAAGATCGCGATCGAGGCGCATGAAGAGCTTGACAGCTTCTGGGTGCCAACTCCACCACATGTTGTTAGCGATTTCGAGGAGTGGCTTAAGAGGCTCAGGGAGCGAAGGTACCACTTTGAATGACCGAATTCGTGCCAAGTCCGGACTAAGCATTGTTTCCTGCTTTCTATCTATCTATCCAACATCTACGACTAAACGTAGTCGGCCATGCAAGACCGTTGTGTATGTCGTGAGCTAATTGTATAAAACGACAAAAACCCACGTCTTGAACGCTATGATGTTCTATCGACCACAATCAAAGGCAAACTGAGTCCAATTTGCCCCACTTTTAAGGGTATTACCCGAGATTTATCATTTATGGGGATGTAGAGCGTCCAATAACGTGAGTAAATGAATGAATACCACTTATGGAGAGTCGATAAACGCAATTTATGACCGATAACTGCAACAGTTGATTAGAAAATATTTTTGCATAGCGTTGAATCGAATACTATTTTGACTTGAAACACATTAAAACAAATTGCACATCATAACGATGTGCAAATCAATGTTATTAGTATGAAGTTATCTGGACTCAATGATTTAATTAATCAGCATCAGCATCTTTAACAGGTTCTTGCTGATCCATTAATGCTGAAGCTGTGAGCGATTCAAGACGACTAAGCGTGCGGTCTATTTGTGCCTTAAATGCATTGTATGGAAAGAGCGTAATAAGCATGACAATAAGTCCAGCGGCTGTCGTGATAAGTGCTTCAGCGATACCACGACTGAGTTCACTTGTTTCAGCTGCAACGCCTGAGGATTCTGAAAGAACTTCAAAAGCTTGGATAATGCCAATAACCGTGCCAAGAATCCCAATCATTGGCGCTGCTGTAATGATGGTCGAAAGTAAAGGCATGTAGCGTTCAAGCCGCTTGCGTTGACTTTCAACAGCATCGATCATGCCAGCATCTGACATCTGTTTTTCATTGACCAGTCGCGCTACCGCCCTGCCATAAACACTGCGATCACTCTCAACGAGTAAACGGACTTTATCTTTGTCTCCACCACGTAACAATCGCCCGATCTGATCAATTTTAATCATTTGTCCGGGATGGTTCTGAGTTATAAAGAACCAAAGGCGTTCAAACGTCAGCGTCATGGAAGCTAAGCTAAGTATCAGCAGAGGCCACATTACAATGCCGCCACGTTCCATGATCTTCCAGAAACTGTCTATGAGCATATCTGACATAATCAACAGGATACCACATTGAGGGAATTGATGTCATCAAACGTGAATGTGACATAAGAGTATGGTATCTATCGTATAGATCGTGTCAGACCATCCAAATAAGCATCATTACTGTTTTGACTTAGGCTTTTGATTTGAATGCTGAAAACATTACAGCAAAGCCAGCAATTGTGACACCTATGGTGATGAGTGGTATGAAGTAAATGTAGCCTGGTGTATTTTTGTCGATAACACTAACTTCAGGATCATTGGGATTGTAATACACGACTACTTCATTGCCGGAAATATTCTCTTCAAGCCAATCTTCTGCATCGACTTGCGATTTAAAACTCACATCTCGGCCGAAAGCGAGTTTATCATCGCGATATTCTTTGTTATTAACGGTGTAAATGTAATTCATTTTTGGCTGATATTTTCTACCACGCTTACTTGTCAAACTCTGAATACTACTGGAAGTAACCGAACCGGTAACTTGCTCAAAAGAACCTGCTTGACGCGCATTCATAAGATCACCAACAAGGTAAATTGTAACTCCTGCGCCAGCGACAATCATCACTAAACCAATTACTAAATTCAATAACTTTTTCATTTTGCCTCTAAGAAATTTAAACAAATCGAGTAGTATCTGACCGTCATAC
Source organism: Planctomycetota bacterium (assembly GCA_016350165.1). Taxonomy (GTDB): domain Bacteria; phylum Planctomycetota; class Phycisphaerae; order Phycisphaerales; family Phycisphaeraceae; genus Poriferisphaera. The sequence continues at coordinate 5,158,012 of CP066225.1, forward strand.
TACAAAATGCTAAGCAAAAACACGAACTCAAAACACTTATTAATACAAAAACGAGTCAATCGCTTGGATTAACTCGCTAAATTCCAGCTCAAATATTAAACAGAAACTATGATTTGGCTTTCGCAATATCTATTGAATCAACAACTTGATCAGCTGTATACCAATCGCTTTCAAACACCTGTTGCCCATCTGGTGAATATATAACCAAAAGCGGAATTGTTACTCGGCCAACATCTTTTAATTTTGCCCAGCCTTCCTCATTTGAACGACTCGTCAGATCGACTTTCATCGGTATTACATTATCGTTACCTAATGCTGACACCACACGATCTGTCGAGAGCACTGTATTTTCAAGTGTTTTACAGTTCAAACACCAATCAGCTGTAAAATCTAGAACAATGACATTGCCTTGCTCAAGTGCTGTATTGAATTTTTCTGGAGTGTAGTACTGCCACTTGATCGGCCCTTCTTCTGTTAACTTTACTGCTCCCATCAAAGATGCAATGACAGTTAATGATCCTACGATTGTCCATGCTGTTCGTTTTACATGACTTGGTGTAATTGACCATGTTTTGATGATAAGCCACAAACCAGCCAATGCGATGAATCCCATGACAGCCCACCAATAAAGCTGATTCGTTGCCTCAGTGCCATTCGAGAAGATACTTGCAAAACCTACGCCAATAAAATATGCAGAAGCAGCGAGCATAAGTAAACCCATAATTTGTTTAATGAGTTCACTGGCTGGCCCTGTTCGTGGCATTTTTTCAACCCATTTGGGATTCGCAGATAGTATCAGGTAAGGCAATGCCATGCCGAAACCAATTGAACCAAAGACAGTCAATGTAACAATAAGATTTTTATCCAATGCCCATGCTGCAGCCCCTCCCATAAATGGAGCGGTACATGGCGTTGACAGGATTGCAGTCATGACACCGAAGCCAATACTGCCGGTTGCAGTATCCTGCTTGGGACTGATTTGATAAACCGATTGTGGAAGTTGTATTGCAAATACGCCACACATACCGACCGCCATTACAGCGATGAAGATACCGATGCCAATTGTGAACCACCAGTACTGGAATAACACGCTAATAGCACTAACACTTGCAATGCTGGAAATAAATCCACCTAAAATAAGCCAAAATGCAACAACTCCAACGCTCATCCAAATACCAAGCATTAAACAGCGAACTCGATTACCCGCAGCTTTACTCATCCCCATAATTTTAATAGGTATGACAGGTAAAACACATGGCGTCAGGTTTAAAAGAAAGCCGCCTAACATCGCAACCAACAAAACCAACGCAAAGCCAAAACCTGTAGTATTAATTCCAAACGAATAGCCAAACGCATCGAACTTTACACTATTGCTTGAAGATTGAGTTGTAGCGACACTGCCGAATGACGTTGCGTCAAAATCATCAAAAAGTGAAGCATCTTTCGTTTTACTTGATGACGTAGTTATTTCACTACTTAACTTGCTTTGATCTGTATTACCTGATGTATTATTTGGTTGAACTGGTACTGCTACAGCCGCTTCAACTTCAGGGCTTTTAATTGTAAGCATTAAATCAATCGTCTTGTCAGTTGGAGCCAAGCAAGCACGATCGTTACAAGTCTGATAGTCCACATTGACTTTGATAGGATATTCGCCTGCAGAAGCATCACCTTTAACAACAACTGGAACATAAAAGATCGTCTTGTTGTCATAAGCTGGTAACTGAGATTCTTCGCCAGTAAAATTAACGATCACTTGATGCGGCTTCGGATACTGCACTGCCCCCACTTCAATTGACGTATTTTCTGCTTTTACAGTTACTGTCGTTGGAATAAGAAAACTGAATTCTTTGGGGATTTGTTCTTGGTTTGGATTGATATGATAGGTTTCAGCCATTTCTGCGATCACAGCAATAACACGCTGGTCACCGGGTCGTGCATTTGTATCGTTTAATTCAGCACTTATTTGAACAGGATCACTTGCAACCTCACCTCCCAAATCAAATCGCTGCTGAGCATTAAGAGACTTAACAGGCATAAGCACTGAAATCAGCAATAAGATCATTACTACTCGAACATACCCAGATACAACATGATTCAACTTGGTTGGCATAACTGATCTTTCTTTCTAAACATTAAATCAGTATCAAAAAGTCTCTTTGTGTCTTTGTCTTACTAAACACGACTTGTGTATCAAAATATTTCAGTTGATCTTGAGCGATCGTAAAATTCCACATAATCAGCGTGTTCAACTAAACACTTTCAGTCATTTCCACACAAGCAAATATTAACGGATTTGCCTACTTCCTTGCGAAAGTCTGTAATCAACGACAAGTGAAGGAACAAAAAAGCAAACAATCCAGTTATTCGGTCCAATGATTGCACATGCTCTGTTATTCCATAAAAACTAACCTATTTTCGGAACAAGATATATAACTCTTTTATCTAGGCTACCCATGCATGACTTATGCACAAATTTTCAAAAAATACTTGCTAAAATTGCGATAAGCAGGGTATTCTGATCTACGGGAGAACACGGTTTTTCATCTGGGGGAGGCACATATTTTATCCCTGTCAACAGCATTTCATTCAGGGAATTGCCCGTAAATCAGTTTCAGGTTCTCGACGTAACGGTGTTAGGTAGACGTACGTTGTATGGGTTCATTGCGGTGTATGCGACATTAACGGATTGCTAATTCACAAACTAGACCGGGCGTCATTGCGGGATGCAAATCCCTCCAAAATTTTTGATTAACAACGTGATTCATTGGCTCTCTGAATCTTCTAACAAAGTAAGTAACAAAAACAGACACCATGCCTGTGCCTGTATCGCCCTGTGTTTGTGTTAAATGGAGGGTTTAGTGAGTTGAATCATATTCAATACAGTTGGTCGTTCTAAATAACTCATCCACGCTATCGATGAGCACGAAAGGAAATCTGAACTATGCCAAGCCAAACTGTTTACATTGTGGACGATGACGAAGCTGTACGCGATTCGCTCGTCATGCTGCTGACTTCGATGGGAATGGCTGCAGTGCCATTTGAATCAGCGGAAGCATTTCTTGAATCAGCCCAGAAATCACCGGATCAGCTCTCTGGTTGCTGCGTGCTAGACGTACGCATGCCCGGTATGAGTGGGATTGAAATCCAAAACCAACTTGGTCGCATGGGTATCAATCTACCCTGCATTATGGTATCCGGATTTGGTGATGTCGCTTCAACGGTTGATTCATTTAAAGCTGGTGCTGTCGACTTTCTTGAAAAACCATTCAATGAACAGCAACTACTTGATCGAGTACAAGCCGCTTTAATTTGGGACGCAGAGCAGCGTGCTTATTCTGAAAAGCTTGCAGAAATATCAATGCGATACAACCGCCTGACACCACGTGAGCGTCAGGTCATGGAACTCGTTGTCGAAGGCAAGCTTAACAAACAAATCGCAGCTGACCTGGGTCTGTCGCACAAAACGATTGAAGTTCACCGTGCACATGTCATGGATAAAATGCAGGCCGATTCGTTGGCCCATTTGGTGCGGATGGCCATGATGCTCAAGCAAAAAGAGTATCGTGTCTATCATCCACCTTCACGTCCAAGATTAAATTAAGCCCCCATGAACTACGTTCATTTTATAAAATACTAAGCCTAATTTTAAAAATCGAGCGGTATTAAAGAATCGTTGATCATGACGCTTCTTTAAGCCGCTTTTTTTACATAACCTCAAGCTGGAACATCCCTTCGACCGATAAGTAATCCATGCGCGGGCCATCGTTGTATTTTATGCCTGCAGCCAGCGGATAGTGTTTATGACAGATGTTCTCGATCAAAGTGAAGTTGATGCTCTGCTCGCAGCCGTAGACACCGGCGACAGTGATGCCGAGCAATCCAGTGAGTCGGTCAAGGTCTTCGCCTCTGGCCGTGGTCTCATTGAAACCGACGCCGAGATCAAAGCCTATGACTTCAAGCGTCCGGAGCGCGTATCCAAAGAGCAAATGCGTGCTCTTGAAACCCTGCATGATTCATTTTCTCGTTCATTTGGTGCTGCTCTTTCAGGCTTCCTTCGAACAATCATGGAAGTCAAAGTCGCTAATATCGAGCAAATGACCTATTCAGAATTTACTCATTCACTCCCAAACCCTACCTGCTTCAATCTCCTCTCAGCAGCACCCCTCGAAGGTAATATCTGCCTCGAAATCTCCCCTCTGATCATCTACCCGATCATCGACCGCCTCCTTGGCGGCTCAAATGCGGATCTCTTCATCCCACAGCGTCCACTCACTGCAATCGAGTTACGACTCGTCTCTAAAATTATTGATCGCGCGATCGCTGCCTTAGGCGAAGTCTGGTCGTCCGTCCTTCCTTTGGACTTCAAGCAGGAAGAATCGGAATCCAACCCTGCTCTCGTGCAAATCGTCGCACCAAATGAAGTGGTTGTGGTCGTGGGATTTGAAATGAAGATGAGCGGCCGAGCTGGCACAATGTCGCTTGGCATTCCTTACGCCGTCATCGAACCTGTAGTCGACAAACTTTCCAATCAAACTTGGGCAGCTTACAAACGGCACCGTGATGATGATAAGCTACGTAATCGCTTGGCTTCTCACTTGGATGCTGCCCGTTTGGAAGTCTCTGCGATCTTGGCTGACACGACTATTAAGCTGTCGGATTTAATGAATCTACAAGTTGGTGATGTCGTCGTCACAGAAAAACCGGCTTCTGCACCACTGACACTTTCTGTTGGCGAAAAACGTAAATTCATCGGCCAACTCGGTCAATTCCACGGCAACCGCGCATTCAAAGTCAGCCGCAACATATCTCCAAAAGATCGCGTTTAATACTACTTATCTTAGCTTATAATCAATGTGATGGATCAACCATTGATCGCTTTGTCTGCATATCTAATCAACGGCTGCAATGAATTAGTACTGAGCAATAACAGCGGGTTCATCGTCTTCGTACCAATCGCAATCACATCTGCACCAGCACTCAGATAATCGTCAACATCTTCATTTTTGTAGATACCCCCACCACCAATGATTAGCGCATCGCGAAATTCTTTTTTACTTCTCAGATCACGAATACACTGTATCGCAACCGGCTTCAACGGCTTCCCACTTATCCCACCAGCGACATTCGGTAACGTATTGCAGCAATGGAAAGCTTCAACACCTTCATTGATCGCATCCAATGCCATTTGTTCATAATTTACAGGCGGCAACTTCGCGACAATCGGTACCCCTGTCGCAACAGCCTTTTTAAATAGATCTTTAGGCCAATTAATATGCCCAACATTGGGGCAGCTCATATTTAACTCAACACCAAGCGGCTTAATCGCTTCCACCTTCTCCAAAAGCTCATACCATTCCCCATCATTAAAGCCATGTATGCTCAACAGCTTATCACTTGGGTCAATCTTTCCCGATTTAACACGCTCTGCCAACCAATCTATACCGGGATTCCTGAGCCCAATCTTATTCACCCATCCCTTGATTCTTGGGTAATATCTCACAGTCTTAATGATTTGCATGACTCGACCACCACGAGCTTTTGCAGTGTATGTACCGAGTGTAGCTGTCGCCCCATCTGGTTGTATATAGTTGCCAAACGGTGCCGAGATCACTGAAGCTTTCAGTCCCTCATGCAGAATTTCACGCTGTTGCTTTTGATTGTCCATTGCATTCAAAGTATAACCGCCATCATCATTTTGACATGTTTACCTCTTCAGAAGCTAGATTTCCCCAAAACATGGCTTCTACATGCGACCATTTCACATTAAAATCAATACTACAATGCAATTCTTGCCTCAAATTATACGTATCCGCAAAGCCTTCCAACTCACGGGCCGTCTCCTACTTCCAAATGTGATGGATCTTGATGCTGCGGATTACCTGGACGACATCGATTGGCAACCGGACCCTCCCGAAAACTACTGTCCACACTGTGGTCAAACAGTCGGACCTTACACCGCCTTACCCAAGGGATGCTCCGACTGTCACAACAAGAGACTTGCATGGGATCGAATTATCCGCCTTGGTTCATACGATCCTCCTCTGGATCGTCGTATAAAGGCATTCAAATACAACAGGCAATGGAAATGGTCTGCATACTTCGGTCAATTAATAGCTCGGTCATTACCACGCACCTCTAAATCATACCCAGCCATCATTACTGACGTTCCGCTTCATCGTAATCGCCTCTACAAACGTGGTTACAATCAGTCTGCACTATTAGCAAAACAAATAGCCAGATATCACAATATCCAATACCGGCCACTCGTTAGACGCATCGTCAACACCCTACCTCAATCCCAACTTCCACCGTCCAAACGCCGTTCTAATGTATCAGGTGCATTCCAACTCATTCACCCCGATCTTGATCTGACAAATACACAGATCATTCTCGTTGACGACATCAAAACCTCCGGCTCAACACTCAAGCAATGCTCGACACTCCTCAAACAGGCTGGAGCACTGACTGTTACTGTTACAGTGATTGCAGTTGCTGATCCAAAGAGTTACGACGACCCTGAAGAACACAATATTCGCCAGGCAATCGAACAAGCATTGCAATAAAAAAGCCCGAGCAAAACTCGGGCCTAGTATTAATCAATATTTTTACATTATGCGCCACGAACTTCCGATTTAACATCATCAGCAAGCTTCTTCATGATCGCTTCCATTTGCGGATCGACTTGCTCGTGCCTTAAGGTCTGCACTGAATCACGGAACAACATCCTAAAGCTCACACTCTTACTGCCCTTCGCAATTGGCTTGCCACGATATACTTCGATGAACTGCACATCTTCAAGTAGTTCAGGCTTTGCTTCAAGCACAACACGCTCAATTGCAGCCCAACTCACTCCCTCTTCAACAACGACTGACAAGTCACGCTCAATTGCTGGAACACGTGGGAGATCGACAACCTTTCTAACTGGTGGATAGAGCCCAATGATTGCTTCGACATCTAATTCAGCACCAGCAATCGGCATCTGCAGGTCGAAGCCATCCTTCGTAACCTTACCATTCAGAACGCCCATCTCACCGATGATCTGATCACCAAGTTTAATGCTTGCTGCAACCTCATATCGTTTGCCAGCATCAGCTGCTTCAAATGTAATCTCATCACGCTTTGAAACCCCGCCTAGCATTTCAACAGTTTCTTCAATCGCACCACGAATTTCACGCAACGCTTCACTTTTATCCGCGGCATCACGAATCATCGTCAGTGTCTGATTTTCCTGTATATCATTGCCACGTTTATGCCAAACCGATGCAGTTTCATAGAACTTTACATCGCTATTTCCCAAGTCCTGATTCAATTTGCGGCAACTTAACAAACTAGGCACAACAGAAGGGCGCAACATCGGCTCCGCCTTCTTCATATCTTCATTCAGCAGCAATGCATCTTCACCATCACCTAGGAACAAACGTCCCTTCTTTTCAGCTACATAACTGTAGGTAATGGTTTCATGGTAGCCATGAGCAACCAACACTTCACCCAATTGCTTCTTGGCTTTAACCTTATTCTGAGTTGGCTTAATAATGATCTGAATCTTGTCATTCACATCAATATTATCCAAGCCATAGTGCCGCGCGACTTCTTCGATCAAATCGACTTCGCGATGCAAATCCAAACGGAAAGTTGGAATCGTACAAGTGATCGCATCGCCATCAATCATTGGCTGTAAATCTAGCTTCGCAAGCATCTCGTTCATCTGTTCAGCACTCAGCTTCGTACCAAGCAACTGATTGCAACGCGCAACACGCATTGAAACCTGATGCTCAATTGGCTCAGAATCACCCTCACGGATCACATCTTCAGCCAATTCACCTCCCGCCAATTCAAGAATCAATTGTGTAGCACGGCGGCTCGCACGATCAATACCTTTCAAATCAACACCGCGTTCATATCTGAAACTTGAGTCACTACTCAGCTTCAACTTACGGCTAGTCTTTCTCACATTCAGCGGCTCAAATGTCGCTGCCTCTAGAAGCACATCAACCGTCTCGTCACCAACCTCACTATCCAAACCACCCATCACGCCAGCAACCGCAACTGCTCTCTCCGCATCTGCAATAACCAACATCCAATCTTCAAGCTGATGGCTCGTATTATCAATCGCCGTGAACTTCTCACCCTTCTCTGCACGTCTCACAACAATCCGCTCTTCTTTCAAGAGCTTCATATCAAACGCATGCAACGGCTGACCTGTCTCCAACATCACATAGTTCGTCACATCAACCACATTGTTTACACTTCGCAAGCCAACCGACTCAAGCCGCTTCACCATCCATGCAGGGCTCGGCCCAACCTTCACACCTTTGATTACTCTCGCAGTATAAACAGGACACAAATCCTGAGCATCATTCTTCACGCTCGTATGCCCATTCACATCCCCTGCCTTCGCTTCCGGGATCAACAGATCAGGCTTCACCAGCTTGCGACCAGTTGCCGCCGCCATCTCTCTCGCAAGCCCCATCACGCTCAGACAGTCGCTACGATTGCTTGTAACTTCCAAGTCAATCATCAGCCCGCCATCAGCAAGCTCTTCCATGCCATCTTCCGGAAAACCAACATCCGTCATGACATCAACAACTTCTTGCTTCTCAGCAGGACGATCCAGATACGCATTTAACCATTCGAGACTAATCTTCATAATGCCAAAATGTTACCGTCCTCCTCCTTTTTGGTCCAACTTGCCCCTCTAATCTCAACTTCCCCAAACTCACATATCTCCCATATCCAACCCAATTTAGCCCAAAAGAAAAGCTCCCGAAGGCATCTTCAGGAGCCCCTATGATACGTTGGTTGCCGTGCATTGATCCAAAATGCACGTTGGTCGACTTACTCAGCAGCCTCTGAAGCCGCTACTTTCTCCACCCGATCTCTCTCCTCTAGCTTCGCTTCGATCTCATTACGCAGAATCTTCTCCTGCATCTTTGCTCGGACTTCCTTATCCCAAAGCCCCAGATTCCCCAGTAACTTGATCGATATAAGCTGACCTCTCACTGTATCTTCCTCATCATAAATCCCTGGCATCGGCACCTCACCAGCAGCATACTTCAGCACACCACTACCCATCTCGCCCTTCGCATTCAGCCAGTGACCGTAATAATCAACATCCTTGATCATCGTCATGTAGTGCATTGAGCCTACGCCCTTGTACACCTCATTATTCCAATCCAACCAACGGGTATCCAAGTGAAGCAGCGCTGATATCTTCTTGTTATCCAATTTCAGATACTGATTCTGATCATAACCCTTGTTACCCATCAGCATATAAACTAACGTCGCAGCTTTCTTTTGCTTATCCGCATCGATCAGCATTTCAACCAATCGTTCGAATCCATATTCACCTTTCACAATCCTGCCATCCAGACGATGCCATCTTGCCACATTACCATGACGATCAAGCATAGGCTTCTTCGTCAGCATTCCTTTCACATATCGGTATCGATATGCTAGCAGCCGATCATCACCCAGCACATCTTCAAATAGCAACAACATCGTCGCATACTGCTTTATAGAACCCTGTTTATCCAAAATCTGCACAACTTCTTTCAGATCTTTCTTTGCAAGATTATGTTTCCCGATCTGACGTCGCAGTGCTGCCAATCGAATCTGCGCATCGATCGAGTAGGTATACACCACACCAAAGTTTGAAACCACTGCCCTTTGCCCCTGACAGGTCGGACATTCTTTCCCACTCGCAGGCAGCTTCCCACGCGATTCGCACATAGGACACCCGACAGCTCTCGGGTCGATCAAGCTCGCAGGCATATATCCACGCTCTGCCGCAATCAAACGCATCTGATGCTTCTTCATTGATGCTTCGCGTCTCGCTTGGATTCTCGCCTTAAAAGCCTTACGACTCAGCATGTCGCATCCACCCAACCCCATTAACATCCCCACCAATAAGAACACAACAATGTTCCTGCCGATGTACTGATTTTTTTTAAACTTCATGCTAATCACCATTCACCAGCCTTATTTATCAATACGTTTTCACGTCTAATTACCCAAACACAAATTTCACCCCACCATATCTAACCTTCGCATAGATTTATTTACCCATGTCAGGCTTAGCCGCATCCTTAATCTTCTTGATCGCCTTCAAACGCTTCAGCTCATCCGCCAACTCCTTGTTCTGCTGGAACAATTCATAGACATTATTTTCAAGCTGATCACGCAGCGTTTCAACTGCACCATGTGCCTCAGTCCGTTTGCCTTCAAGTTCACCAACCAAACGGTTCGCAACTTCTCGTTCAACCAAACCTTCACGACGCAGCAAATCAATTCGATCAATCAACTGATCTTCTAGCAATTCTGCCTTGCCATCTAGCATCTGCGAATTCTTATCAATCAACTTCTCATTCGAATTGATCACTGATTGATAATCCTGAATCCGAGCAACCAAACTACGCATCTCTGCATCATCTTTGACCACGGGCGTTTTTACCGTAACTTCCACAGGCTTTTCACTCACAGCCGCCGCCGCAACTCCAGTTCCTGTAGCAGTCTTATCAATCCCCTGCATCAACACCTGCTGTCGTATACTTTTCCCTTTATTTCGTGTACATCTCGATTTATTACGCGTACATTTACGCCGCTCAGCCCGTTTCTCACGAAACGCTTGTTTACGCGCTTTATGATGTTTCTTCCATGCATCACGTTTTGCATGCATCTCAGTTTTCTTCTTCGCACAATGCTTCTTCCATGCCTTACGTTTATTTTCAACCCACTTTTTCCACTGATCATCACGTTTCCCATGACGATGCCAGTACTTCTTCCCATGTTTGTCATAATGAGCATGGAACCGTGGCTTGTGATGCCCACGATGGTGATGATGCATCTTTTCTTTACGGTGATGTTCTCTCACCCAACCACGCTTCTTCTGCCCATGGTGCATCGCACGTTTTTTATGCTTATCTCCAATCCAGAATTTCACATGACCATGCTCGCCAAGCTGTAACTCACCCCATCCCTTAATCTCTTTCTCTTTAAGCTGCAGCTTGATCTTGTTCCCATCAATATTCACATCACCAAGCACCCAGCCTTTACCATCACTCTTCACAGTAATCTTCAAAGGTCCCCCACTACGACCTTCAAGATCACCTTCCCATTGCCACCCCATATGACCATCATGGTGCTTCTTCACAGCTTTATGATGTTGGCCACGCTTTTTCTTCTCACATTTTTTATCGCATCCCCACGCCGTGCCGCTCAACCCTGCGCACACGAACAGCGCCAAAACCACAACACTAATCACACGCGTTCTCATTTGCATACCCATTACCCGGACCACCCCGAAACTTCAGACCCCATTACGAATCAGGCCCAACCGCACAACAACCCATCGCACTCTCGTACGATCAGTTCAAACACCACACCATACCTGCCACTTGTTACTTTCTTCCCAGCACATCTTCCATCTCTACCATCCATCCACACTCTTCCTCGACAACACCTCAAAATTTCATGAATATCATTCACACCTTTCCAGTTACCGCCCCTTCTTACGACCGATACTCCCTAACCCCCATCTTTGATCGCACTTTTCACCTTCCGTATAATGCAACCCAGAAGCATCGCTTCCAAACAATCTACCCACTAGGCGATGGAGTTCGCCTTCAACCGCCATCCCCCCCGCTTGGTTAGGATTCTCCAACCGGAATCCAACTAACTCCCGAATGCAAGTTATCTAATTCCGGGGCCGGGGGCGGGCTGATGACTCCTACTTAACCACGCGATACCTGTGCGCAACCACCACAGCTTCGCCAGTATGGAGTCACTCATGCCGCAATCATTATTCAAACATCACATCGCCCTCACCCGCTACATTATCAAATGGATCGCCCTCGTCCTCCCGCTAGGCCTCATCATCGGCTCAGCGAACGCTTTCTTCATCACCGCCCTCTCACGCGCCACCGAAACACGCTTCCAACACCCATACCTACTCTTCCTTCTCCCATTCGCAGGCGTTTTCATCGCCGCCCTCTACAAATACCTCGGCAAACCTTCCGACAAACAACACACAGAAGCCGGCAACAATCTCATCATGGACGAAATCCACAAGCCCGGCGGCGGCGTCCCCGCTCGCATGGCCCCTCTCGTCCTCTTCACAACCGTCATCACCCACCTCTTCGGAGGTTCCGCAGGTCGCGAAGGCACAGCCGTCCAAATGGGTGGCTCCATCGCCGCTGCAACTCACTCACTCCTTCCCAACTTCATTCGCAAACATCTCACCCCCGACGATCTTCGCACACTCCTCATCGTCGGCGTCGCCGCAGGCTTCGGCGGCGTCTTCGGCGTCCCCTTCGCTGGAGCCATCTTCGCCATCGAAGTCCTCGCCATAGGCCGACTCTCATACGAATCATTCTTCCCAGCCCTACTCGCATCCATCGCCTCCGACTGGACCGTCCGCGCATGGGGCGTTCATCACACCGACTACCTTGCCGTCACCTCATTCACCCAAACCCTTTCTCACGAAGTCGCCGTCACCGATTGGCTCTTCCTTCTCAAAGTCCTCATCGCCGCCGCGTGTTTCGGCCTCGCCGCCATGACCTTCGCCAAACTCACTCACACCCTCGCAGCACTCTTCAAGAAATTCATCAAACCAACCCTACTCCGACCAGTCATCGGTGCCGCCATCATCATCGCACTCACCTACCTTCTCGGCACACGCGACTATCTCGGCCTCGGCACACAAACCGCTACAGGTGAAGGTGTTTCCATCCTCAATGCCTTCTCATCCGAATCCGCAACCACACCCTTCAGTTGGTGGTGGAAACTTCTCTTCACAGCCATCACCCTCTCCTCAGGCTTCAAAGGCGGTGAAGTCACACCACTCTTCTTCATCGGTGCATGTCTAGGCAACACACTCGCCTGGCTCCTCGGCGCACCCATCGAAGTCTTCGCAACCCTCGGCCTCATCGGCGTCTTCGCAGGTGCAACCAACACACCCATCGCTTGCACCATCATGGGCATCGAACTCTTTGGCTCACATTACTTACCACCCCTCGCACTCACCACCATCACCGCCTACCTCTTCTCAGGCCACGCATCCATCTACTCCGCTCAACGTCTCCACACCCCAAAACCAATCGCAACAAAAACTCCAATCCCCACCAACACACCCCTACGCGAACTCCAATCCACAAGCAAAGACTAACCTCAAGATAGACTCAAAAAAAATACAGTACAACCAACGCAACTCCTGCAAAACCAATAGCCGCCGATCCACGATCGGCGCGCCCACCCCACAAGCCACCCCATCTCACATTTTCCAAATTCTACAACCACCCATTAGCCGCGGGCTGGCAGCCCGCCGGTCTTGTATAGATCACGCTTTTCCACTTTATTGATCTACCTTTTTACATACCTGCTTCCAAACTGTCTCAATTTTCCGTTTTTGCTGCCGTGCCGAACAACCTATCACTAGCAGTGCAACCAAAAAAAACACTGGTATTGCTATTTTAAATATCAAACTCGCTTCATTTGGTCCATACATCACACTACCAAAAGCAATCCCCCACACAATCACTCCAAATGACATGATCTGTCCCGACAATGATTTCGGCTCAGACGAATAATCAACACATGACATCTCAAGCCCTAACCGAACTTTCCCTTGCCTGACCTCTTCCACCTCACAATCTAAAAAACGATACGCTGTACCGCATTCAGGGCAATGATCATGCTTCACTCCTCTAAGTTCATACCCACAACACACACAGTTTTTGGTAACCAAACAATGCTCATTAATAATCTGTATCAAAACATCTTCTACACGCTGCCCTATATATCCTCGCCACAACAAACAATAACATGTCAACACAACATGCAACGCACCAATAATAAAAACCAATGAGTACCCACCATGTCGGTGAGGGTTGCATCGTGGCAATGGTTTTGGCGGCTCTTTTTATTGTCAACTGTTCTCATGGCATTAGGTTCTTTTTCCTCTTTGTGTTTACGACACCAACCACACAATATATACTGCTTTACCCTCTGGCAACTCTTCTAAAAACTGCAGCATTCTTTTTGTTTTATAATAAAATGCTAGATTGATCTCGCGACTAGCCATCACACACTCCCATACAAAACCAACCTAATCAACTAACTCCCGAATAGATTCATTTTCTCAATTGATTTTCTGAACTAACAATACCATTTTGCTGCTCTCCACTAACGCAAAAATAGTACAGATATGGCATCAAAATCCCCAAAAACAAATGCCCTAGCACAACAGCAAAACGATTCTCTTCTTTAGCGTAATAAACACCATGATATAAGGTTTGAAAAAACAATATCATGGCTCGAATGCCACCTAAAATCGTTGCGATCACAATGCAAATTCCTCACCAGCCATATTCCCTTTGCTCATACGCATCAGGATTAAACGATATGGTTGCGATCCCCCCTCCTAAAAGAATAAAACTGATCAATACCGTAATATCTTTCTTCATAAATTACCCTCGAACAAAAGCGATTAGACTAACTCTCGAATAGACTCAACCTCAAACATCCGGTCATGTTTAACAACCCCTTCAACTTGCTCATGCACCCACGTCGTATGATAAGGCACATGCACCGCCCAGCCTCCAATCTCAAGCACAGGCAAAATATCCGACTTCAACGAATTACCAACCATCAAAAACTCATCCGCAGCAATATCCAAATGTTTCAGCAATCTCGCGTAATCCTTAGATCGCTTCTCACTCATCACCTCAACATGATGAAAATACTCAGCCAACCCTGACCTCGCCAACTTCCTTTCCTGTTCCATCAAATCACCCTTCGTCGCTACCACCAGCCGATACTTCTTACCCAACGCCCTCACAACTTCCTCAACCCCGTTTAACAACACGATAGGCTCTTTGATCTGTTTCTTACCCAAATCAATCATCTTCTTGATCGTGTAGGAATCCACCTCCCCATCACTGATCTCATACGCCGTCTCGATCATCGAAAGCATAAAGCTTTTCGTCCCATACCCAAACACATCGATATTCCGCTGTTCATTCGCATCCATCAGCGTTTGAATCACCTCATTATCCGCATACTCACTCAGCAACTCGCAGTAAAGCTTCCCGGTATCCAAAAACAGCGGCAAGTTGTCCCACAACGTATCATCCGCATCAAAACCAATCACTCGTATCTTCTCATCAAACTTAATCATCACATCACCTTAATCAATCCCCCACCCACTTTCCATCCTGTTCACAAAACCAATCCCCCTACCCCCAAAAAAAATAAAACCACCACTCTATCCATTGATTAGCAAAAACCTGCACATCCGTTTTCTCAATACTCACCATTCTGTAACCAACCCAATAGCCGGCGATCCATGATCGCCGGAAACTCTCATATCCTCACCTTCACCAAATCTCTTCCTCCCCAAGTCTCCTCCACCACTCCACCTACTGTTCTCACAGTGGACCACTCTAAAATCTACTGCGCCAACAGTAGATCCCCATTTCACCAATCAGCTATTTCTGAATCACACCCCCGTAACCACCAATCATGACCAAGCTTTTCCCAACTCATACCGCGATTATTACACGCGGCGCGCACAAAATTTCGCGATCATTTACATCCAACGCAATTCTCATTGATGAGGAATATTGATTTCTCTTCAATACTTGGTCAAAATTGATCAAAGTGAAGCAAAAACCCACCAAAACTTACAAAAACCGACTGGGCCGTAAATCTGGCCGAGGCATGCGCCCATGGTTTTTAATTCCTAAAATCATAAGCATTTGCGCGATCTGGGGTGTCCTCCTTGCATGTGCAGCATTAATTTTGTGCGCGCCTGATACAGCCCATCTCCCAGCCGTCGAGCAACTCAATACTTCCAGACAACTGCTCACCCAAATCACCCAACTTCTACACTATCTCATCATCCCTGCCCTCGTCCTCGCCAACATCTTCGGCCTACTCCTCTTCCTCGACGAACCACGTATCTTCATACGCCTCCGCTGGTTACAAACCAAAATGCTCCTCATAATCATCGCCTACCCCATCCTCTTCGCCTTCCTAAACACCAAACTTTCTCAATCTCAATCACTCATCGCCACCACAATCACCAAAACTACTATCCTCAATCACCAATCCGCCACTATCAAGCAACAGCCAATCCTCGACCGGGCAATCACTCAAACTTCACTTAATCTACAAGTTATTAATTGGTCATTACTTATCATTCTTATTCTTACTACGCTTGTTATCATTCTGGGCCGTCACAAACCCAAACTCGGACAAAACTGGGCCAAAACCTACGCTAAGATCAGCAAAAACAATAAATCCTGATCAATCTCCCATTTTTGTACATATTCAACCCTTAGTAAGTGCGAGCAAATGCCATTCTTTCATCCAATTTCATGTGACTTTTTTTGCTACTTCCCCACGATTCTAAGCTATCCACTTCATAAGTATCGAAATGACCAGTATTTGCCCACGACCTACCAATCGGTATAATACGGAATCCAATTATCGACCTCAGGGCATCCTGTGCGCCGATAGGTATGTACACAACGATCAGGTGTGCGATAAAACCGCAATTTTCGGAGAAAACGATCCATGATTGAAGCACTAAAGGACGACAAAGTCATCAACGAAATGGGTGGCCGCTTCAAATTTACCGCCCTCGTCCAGCACCGCATCCGCCAACTGATGGACGGTGCACGCCCCCTCGTCGATCGTAAAGGCCGTAGTGACTTTGACATAGCTGTCCAGGAAATCATCGAAGGCAAGATCACCTATCAGCTCGAAGGTGGTGAAGTTGTCCCAGGTATGGTTCAGGTCGAAGCACCTCATACTACCCCTGAGGTCGCTGAAGCGCCCGTTCAAGTCGCACCAACCACTGAGGTTCCTGCTGTTACAAGTGAAGCTGATTCACTCACAGCTGGCATCGAAGCGATTGCTGAGGCAGCAGAAGCTGCGGAAGCTGAAGAAAGTAAACCTGAAAATCCAGCTGAATAATTCAGTTCTATTACAGGTTTAGTGCTTAGTTAATGCACAGAAATGCGCGCATGGCCGAGCATAAATAAACTCATTTTGAGTAATGACGATTAATATTTGTCATTACACAAAAGGAATAAACGGATGAATATGAACCCGTCTTCAGATCAGGCAAACCTTGACAACCTCAAGGCGCTTGAGGGAAGACGGGTTTTGGTTGCGCTTACAGGCGGCATTGCGTGCTACAAAATATGTACGCTTGTCAGCAAACTGGTTCAAAATGGCGCCGATGTGCGTGTAATGATGACCCAGTCCGCAACGCAGTTTGTCGGCGAAACAACATTCCAATCACTTTCTGGCCATCGTGTGATGACCAGTTTGTGGGACTCAGCTGAGAATCCTGATGCGGAGCATATTGGTCTCGCACGTTGGTGCGATCTGGCGATCATGGCACCTGCGTCTGCGAATTCAATTGCAAAATTGGTTCACGGAATGGCTGACAACTTCGTCAGCACTGTAATGCTAGCGGTTCCTGCCAGTACGCCGATTTTAATTGCACCTGCTATGAATGCTGATATGTGGGAAAATCCAGCGACACAACGCAATATGAAGTTACTTGATGAGTTGTACCCTAATGTGCAATTATCTGGACCTGAGGAAGGTTGGCAGGCGTGTCGTGCGAAAGGCTTTGGCCGCATGAGCGAACCGGAAATGATACTTGCGAAAACTGTCGAAATATTCGATTAATTCGAGAACATGTATCACATTTAACCCTAAAATTCAAGAGAACTACAGCCGCCTAATCGTTGATTAGGCGGCTGTTTTTTTTATGTAATATGACCAAAACATCTAAGCTTGAATACAGGGTTCTGGTTAGCCATCAGTTGAGTTTTTCTTTTGCACATGGATGAATGATTCTATTTAAACAAGCAAATACTCAACAGTGTGCTATTGCATTAAAGATATATTTTATAGAACGATGCCTTGGGACATATCAACTATAACTAGACGTGAATCGTATTATTGTATTCCCACTGGCTTTATTTGCTGTACTTGATCTTCAATGGATTCTAGCTGAAGATCATTTGCCAAACGCTGTTTGGTGGATTGAAAATCTTCGAATGATTCAAATGGCCAAAATGATTTTTTAATTAAGTAAGTTATATCCCGCTTAAAAATTCTCACTCTGACGAGACTGTATAAATACCAGAACACGAAAATTGCAACAACCGCTGTTGCAAATATTCCACCAGCTAAATGCAAAAAGACCCAGAAAACCAAAGGTATCCCCATAATAATGGCTAATGAAATTGCCCAGATAGCTTTATCAATGAAGCCGCCTTCAGTAACGAAACCGCCCATTAACCATTCTAAGACAAACTGAACTGCTAAACCCATTGGCACTGAAAGAATGAAGGGCAAGATAATCACAAGCAATGAGCCGAGTAGATCCTGAACTACTTCGCCAAAAAAGCTTACGTTCTTTTGGGGTTTATATTTGCGATCATCAAGTAAGAACAAACGCGCTCGCTGCGCACACATACGCTGCCTTAGATAGGGCTTCTTTTTGTCGTCTGGATTAAGTGGAATTGAGTGCGCAGAATGACTTATTACACTACTTTTCAGACTCTTGAGCGATTTCACTGAAAGCTGCAGATCGGATTCCAAATCATCGATCGTAGCATTGCCAGCTTCAATCTTCATGAGAAAGTCGATTAGCCTTTGCTTTTGCTGCTGATATTTTTCTATTCGCTTTATGCTTTTCATATGCTCCCAAAGAAAAACTCGCACTCACTAATTGTGAATGCGAGCATTATATCCAAAGAAAATTAGAAGTTGTAGCGTAATTGTGTGAGTAAGCCGAAGGTTTGGTAGTACTCATGGAGTTCAACGCGGAAACCAGTCATAATTGAGAGGTTTTTATTGTTGGTAGCAGTTGCACCAATCTCAACGAGAAGTGCGTTCTCACCCTGTTCCGGCGTAATGATGGTAAATTCATTACCTGTGTTTATACGTTTTGCTTCTAAGTATTCTGTGTCGTAGAAATCATGACGCCAACCAAACATCAGGTTTGGATTGATTGACCATGTATTGATTGGGAACTCACTTGTTGCACGTACCGTGAGATCCGAAGTCAGTGCTTCGTATATTCGCTTTTCATAGTGATTGACGAGATTCGCTGGGCCTTCTTCGTTGTAACCATCGTCGTTGGTGCGAATATAATTAATTCCGAATTCTGGAGCAATGATCCAATCGCCTGCATAGAACTGATAACCGAGCGATGCGGATGTGCCGAAGGTTTTAGCAACGTGATCGGAGTCCAAATTGGTGTCATTAACATTTCGACGCAAATCGATGTTACTGTGAGCTGCAGTCATTGTTGCGGTTGAAAACCATGTGTCGGTGAAGTATCCACCATATACACCGAAAAGTAATGCATCTACAGAACCGTTTGGATGCGGTGTATCAAAGAACTGCAACTCGGAATACGAATATGCAGTGTTGATACCAATAGCAATATTCTCAGTCAGGAAACGATCGATACCGGCCATAGAGGTGATGTTATGCTCAATATAGCCGAAGGTTTGGTCCTGCGCATCCTGCTTGTTATAGACGTAGTTATTTTGCGTGTAGATTGCCCAAGGTGTTTCGCCGCTATTGAATCCGTCCGCTCCATCAAAACGCAGCTGTGACATTCTGGTATTCAGCGTACGTGTGTAGTTGCTAACGGTGTTGTATGGCGAAAAAATTGACAGAGCATTGGGAGAAGCATCTGGTTGAGCATCAGCATAAACTACAGAAGTTGCGGTAACTGCTGCAGCCAGCGTGGCCAAGATTTTCTTATTCATAAGATCATCCGTGAATTCAGAGCGCTCATGCGCCGAGTTGTTAAAAAAATATTGAGTGATGCAACTAATCGTGGGTTAGAAAGTATGTTCTTCTTTGAATCCAAATTTCACTCGTGAATCGCAGAAGCGAATCCATGTGGGAGTGAAGGCGTAAAATGGTTGCGTTTTCATGAGTTGTTTGATGATTGGGCGAACGAGGGGCTGAGCCATTTTCTTTGCGTAGAGGTTGAGAACGGTTTTGTATTCCTCTTCATCTGAGACGAGTCTAGTGGTGCCTTGGATTTGTAGGCCATGATTTTTTAATGCGGAATTTACATGAGCGTAGATCGTGATCGCTGAACGAGGATCACGTTCAACGGCTTGCGAATGAGCAGATTGCGTACCAGAAACGAAGTAGAGATTCAGGTCTTGATCATGGACATACATAATGTTACATGATTGAGGAGCACCGTTTTCAGTAAGTGTTGCAAGTGAGCCTGTTTTCCATGTTGCGAGGAAATCGAGAATCTTTGTTTTCAGTTTAGGATCGATTGGGTTTGTGGTGGCTGTGGCACTCATGGCGATACTTCTATGGTTGGCGTTTATGGGGATAAAAACAGGCGTGAGGACATTATACAGGAGGGTGAAGATGGATGTGAAATTTGCAAAGATTAGAAAAGCCGACAACTGGAAGCTGCCGGCTTTGATGTGATTCTAAAAGTTGATGTCAGATTATATCGTGAGTTTCGAGGCGATACGGTCCATTGCGGCTACCACGTTTTCTCGTGTATTGAAAGCTGATAGGCGGAAGAACCCTTCACCCGAGAGCCCAAAGCCGGAGCCTGGTGTGCCGACGATGTTCGTTTTATTGAGAAGCAAATCGAAGAAGTCCCATGAGGTGAGATTGTTTGGTGTTTTGAGCCAAACGTATGGGGCGTGAACTCCACCAAAGACTTCATAACCTTGTGATGCGAGTGCTTCACGAATGTGTTTTGCGTTATCGAGGTAGAAACTGATAAGTTCTTGGGTTTGCTGCTGACCCGCTTCTGAGTAGACGGCTTCTGCGCCACGCTGAACGATGTATGAGACACCGTTAAATTTGGTTGTTTGGCGACGTGACCACAGTGCGTGAAGTTTAATTTCTTCGCCGTTGGAAGCTGTGGCTACAAGATCCTTGGGTACGATAGTGAAAGCGCAACGCGTGCCAGTGAAGCCTGCGTTTTTTGAAAATGAACGGAATTCGATTGCACACTTACGTGCCCCCTCTATCTCATAAATAGATTGAGGGATAGCAGGGTCTGTGATGAAGTCACGATAGGCTGCATCGAACATGAGGATCGTGTTATGAACCAGTGCATAATCAACCCATTGCTTGAGATATTCAGCTGACGCGACCGTGCCTGTTGGATTGTTGGGATAACAAAGGTATACAACATCCAAAGGATAGTCGGGAATTTCAGGCGTAAAGTTATTAGCTTCAGTTGCACGAAGATAATGAAGACCAGTGTATTCGCCTTGATCGTTTGCAGCACCGGTATTGCCTTGCATCACGTTTGTGTCTACGTATACAGGGTAGACGGGGTCAGTGACAGCAATTTGATTGTCATT
Organism: Planctomycetota bacterium; assembly: GCA_016350165.1. Taxonomy (GTDB): domain Bacteria; phylum Planctomycetota; class Phycisphaerae; order Phycisphaerales; family Phycisphaeraceae; genus Poriferisphaera. The sequence goes on from CP066225.1 coordinate 5,179,404, forward strand.
GCCGAGGATGTCGAGGATGTTACCAGTATCACATTTAGAGCCATCAGAGATGAAAATTTCATCTGCAGCTACATTGCAATTACGAGGGGTGTAATCGAACTCGACGATCTTATCGCGTAGCCAAGCATAGCCCTGCTCTGGGCCATAGCCATGGAACGACTCGCGTGACCCCATATCTTTGATTGCTTTAGTCATAGCAACACGGCATGCTTCGGGTAATGGTTCGGTTACATCGCCGATACCCATCTTTATGATGTTAGCATCTGGATTTGCTTGCGAGAAAGCGGCTACTCTTCTGCCGATTTCTGGAAATAGATAGCCTGCCTGTAATTTCAGGTAGTTTTCGTTGATTTTGGCCATGATTGGAAAAATTCCCCATCGATCAATAGTTTAAAATCCACACACACTGTAAGACAAAACGAAACGAACGTTTTACCCTAATTTTTCCGTTGCAAAAGTGGTCGCTGCTTCAATTGCTTCTGGAAGTTTGGAAGCATCTTTGCCACCAGCTTGAGCCATATCAGGACGACCACCGCCGCCGCCACCAACGATTGGTGCGACGTGCTTGACCCAATCACCAGCCTTAAGGCCCTTGGCAATCAAGTCCTTGGAGACTGACGCTAGCAGAGCGACTTTGCCGTTGCCTGAACCGGTGAGGAAGAGGGCGGCATCTGGGTGATGGGCACGAATGGTGTCCATTGCTGTACGAAGGTCGTTGGATGACGCACCATCGAAGTTTGCGGTGATGATTGGGCCTGTATTATCTGCTGCTACTTGCTTAGCGATGTCGGCGATAGCACCGGCAGATTGCTGTGATTGTTTCTTCTGTAATTTACGTAGCTTCTTCTGCAATGACTCAATGTTTTTACGAAGTATCGAACGTGAAACGACCGGAAGCTGCTTGTCATTGATCGAATTTGTAAAAGCAGTGAGCTGCTTGGTGAGCGTATCAGGGTCTGCTTTTTCAGCAGTCTTAGTTAGTGCTTCGAACTCAGCAATGAGTGACGTGGCTTCAGCTTGTGTTTTTTCTGCGAGGTTGCCTGTGAGAGCAGTTATACGGCGCACGCCTTTGGAAACGGAGTCCTCTGAAACGATTGTGAAGGTTTTTGCGTTGCCGGTTGTGGGTAGGTGGGTGCCGCCACAGAATTCAATGGACATGGTTGCCCAGTCGTTTGAATCTGGGTTGGTGAGAAGATCCGCGACAGGTGCGCCGATAGATACGACACGTACATTTGGAGGATATTTTTCGCCAAATACGGCGCGAAGGCCATTTATTTTGAGTGCGTCCTCTTGTGGTGCGTACTCAGTGTAGACGGTGAGGTCGGATGCGATATCTTTGTTGACATGCTCTTCGATAGTTGCGAGTTGGTCTGTTGTAAGTGCAGATTTATTGAGGAAATCGAAGCGTAGTTTTTCCTCATCAACGAGTGAGCCCTTTTGCATCGTGTCTGGGTTGACGTTGTCGCGAAGTGCGCGGTTCATGAGGTGAGTGGTTGTATGGTTGTTCATGATCAGAGCGCGACGGTCTTCATCGACTGCGAGTGAGACTTCAATTTTTGTGTCGCCAGTAGTGTTGGCGAGTTGGCCGTCGGTAACTTCACCGAGGTGGAAAAAGACTTCGCCGAGCTTGATGGTGTCTTCAACGCAGATGCGAGCGCCGTCTATCACTTGAATAGTGCCGGTGTCACCAACCTGACCACCTGCTTCAGCGTAGAAAGGAGTTTGATCGATGACTACTGCAACTTTGTCGCCGGTGGTGACATTGCCTTCAAGGGTTTTGTATACGTGATCTTCGAGCTTGAAGAGTGAGATTGAGGTTTGGATGTTATCGAGTTCAGTAGCTTCGTAGCCTTTGAATTCTGTGTCGTTGAGTTGAGTGTGCTGGATGATGTCATTGAGCGATGCTCTTTCATTAGCGGAGTCGCCGCCTGCACGAGAGCGGATGCGTGCTTCTTCCATGAGGCGGTTGAAGCCGTCGAGGTCAACGGTCATGCCGCGTTCCTCGGCCATAAGTTGGGTGAGGCCGATTGGGAAACCGTATGTGTCGTGAAGCTGGAAAGCAGAGTCAGCGGTGACTTGCTTTGGATTCTCTTTCACAGCTTGCTCGAAGAGTGCAATACCACGAGTGAGGGTTTTACGGAATGAGATTTCTTCATCTTTGAGTTCAGCTTTGATGTCTTCGGTGTTGTTTTTCAGTTCTGGGAAAGCTGAGGCCATTTGTTCGACAACGGTGTCAACTAATTTGTAGAAAAATGGTTCTTTAGCGCCGAGGTCAACGTCGCCGAACTTGACGGCGCGGCGGAGGATTGAGCGAAGGACGTATGAACGGCCGTCGTTGCCGCAGTGTGCACCGTCTGCAAGTGAGAAGGTGAGCGTACGGATATGGTCGGCGATAACACGATATGCGATGTCGGTTGGGTTAGAGAGTGTTTCGCCTGTGCCGTCGTATGGTTTAGCGCCGGTGACTTTTTGGATTGCTTTGAAGTACGGGGTGAAGACGTCTGTATCGTAGTTGGATTCTTTGCCTTGGAGAACACGGACTATGCGCTCGAAGCCCATGCCGGTGTCGACGTGCTTCGCTGGGAGTGACGTGAGGGAGCCGTCTTGATTGCGGTTGAACTGAATGAAGACGAGGTTCCAGATTTCGACAACGGTATCTTGATTGTCAGCGTTGACAAGGTTGCCGCCGGAGAGATCGGGTGAACGGTCGTAGTGCAGTTCAGAACATGGTCCACATGGGCCGGTGTCACCCATTTCCCAGAAGTTGTCTTTTTTATTGCCGGGCTGGACGTGGTCTTCGGGGAGATATTTGAGCCACATGTCACGGGCTTCGTTATCGGGCTCAAGGTTTTCGGATGCGTCGCCTTCAAAGTAGGTTGCGTAGAGACGTGCTGGATCAATACCCCAGACATTGACGAGAAGATCCCATGCCCAGTCGATGGCTTCCTGCTTGAAGTAGTCACCGAAGGACCAGTTACCGAGCATTTCGAAGAATGTGTGGTGGTAGGTATCTTTACCAACATCGTCGAGGTCGTTGTGCTTGCCGCCTGCGCGGATGCATTTTTGGGTGTCTACCGCTCGGTTGAATTCACGAGAACCTGTGCCAAGGAAGACGTCCTTGAACTGGTTCATGCCTGCGTTGGTGAAAAGGAGGGTTGGGTCGTCATGTGGGACGACTGGGGATGAGGGAACGGCAGTGTGACCACATTTATCAACAAAAAACTGAATAAATTGGTCACGAATTTGGCTGCTTGTTAGGTTAGAGCTTGGCATGGTCGGAATCCTAAGAACCGGCTGTGTAGTATTTAATCCGAGCAAAAAAGAGGTTTTGGGGGAGTTGCCACCTTTAGCCGGATTGGATTTACATAAAATTTATGATCGGAAGCTGCACTGGACAGTTTTCCGGATACATTTGTATGGATATTATTGCTAAAGTCAGTCTTCGTTGCAGTGGTATACTGTGTCGAATGAGGAATTTAGCGGAAATAAGCAGTATATCCGAAGGAGCGGTAAGGGACCACAGAGGGGCAGGACAAGACGTTTTGGGGTCGATTGAGAGGTATGGGGGAAATCGGGCGATTTGGCAGATATTGCCATATTGCCTGAGAATGAGAGAATGTGGGAGTCGCATGAGGTTGTGCGACAAAATCAACTACGATTGAGGGCACGCCAGGATGGCTTCACTTTGCTTCTACTTCCAAGTACACCAACCACCACGACTGAAGCGATACAGCATCTTCGATACAGATGATCGTTATTTCGACGATGCGAGAAATCGTGAAATTCTGAGGAAGGTTGCCCATCGATCCTACCTGCCTACGACGCGTATGCTGCGTGAACTCATCGATCGCCACAACGGGCAATTCCGCGCCTCTTTCTCGTTAACAGGCTGCGTGATTGAACAGTTCATCAAATTTGCACCTGAAGTGCTTGAGGAATTCCAGAAGCTGGCTGAAACCGGATGCGTTGAATTTCTAGCTGAGACATATCACCACAGTTTGAGTTTTCTCTACAGCAAGCAGGAATTTTTGGAGCAAATCGAACTCCATCTTGATCTTATTGACGAGATTTTCGGCCAACGCCCAACGATCTTCCGTAATACCGAGTTAATCTACAACAATGAATTAGCTCAATGGATTGCTGATTCTAATCTTTTCAGAGGTATTTTGGCTGAGGGTGCTGAACAGATTTTGAATGGACGTAGCCCAAACCATGTTTACGATCCACCGAATGGCATTGATGTTGGATTATTGCTGAAAAATTATCGCTTGAGTGATGACATTGCGTTCCGCTTCTCAGATCAGAGTTGGCCGCAGTGGCCATTGACTGCTGAGAAGTTTGCTGGCTGGGTTCATCAGGCAAATGATTCGGATGGTCAAATGTGTAATCTGTTTATGGATATCGAAACATTTGGTGAGCATCAAAACGTAAATAGCGGCATCTTCAACTTTATGCGTAAGTTACCGAGTGCGGTGTTTGCGTTGGGCGATGATTTCAAGACGCCGGGCGAATGCCTCGATTGGTACGACACAACTGATATTTTTGATAGTAAAAATATTATTTCCTGGGCAGATAGTGAACGCGATCTTTCTGCCTGGACCGGCAATGCAATGCAAGGCAGTGCGTTGACTGAACTGTACAATCTTGAACAACCTGTTAAGCAAACAGGTGACCCAGCTTTGATTGAAGATTGGCGTAAGCTTACATGTAGCGATCATTTTTATTACATGTGTACAAAGTATTTCGATGATGGTGCAGTCCATAAATACTTCAGCCCATACGATTCACCTTACGATGGGTACATCAATTTCATGAATGTGCTAGATAATCTGCGTCTACGTGTACAACGAGCTGGCGGTGATATTGAGGCATCGGCATGAACGTAATTAGCCAAAAACTACATCTGCTAGCCGGTTGGTTCAATATTAGTTTTTGCACTTAAGTTAGTAGTTTTTTCTGAAGCAATGACACTTTTAAATACTTTTTCAAATTGATCGATTGCTGCATGCCAACTCAATTTCTTGGCATACTCTGATGCATTTACCCGCAACTGCTGTACTTTTGCTACATCTCCAGCCAATGCAATTGAAGCATCAATAAAAGCATCTGAATTATTCAGTTCGGCAGTAATGCCGTTCGTGTTGTTCGTAATATGCATTTCTGGGGCAGCATAATCATAAGCTACAACAGCTAGCCCTGAAGCCATCGCTTCAGTTACGACATTACCAAACGTTTCGGTAATTGATGCAAAAAGAAAGATGTCACCCGATGCATAATGAGCCGCTAAGTCTTCCCCACATTGCATGCCTGTAAAAATTACATCTTTATGCTTGTCTTTGAGTATTGAAAGCAAAGGCCCGTCACCAACAAGTACGAGTTTTACGCCAACCTGAGATTCCTTAATTTTGCTATATGCTTCAATAACTAACGGGATGTTTTTTTCTTCAGCAATACGACTAACGCATATACAAACAATTTCATCATCACTCACACGCCATTCTTTTCTTAATGACGATTTACGTTTAGACATATTGAATAACTTCGTATCAACGCCTCGTCCAATCACATGTAAATTCTCAAAGCCGACATTCTGTAAAAGTTTATATACGTCGTTAGACGGAACGATCGTAGCTTGAGTCGAATTGTGCATGTATCTCAAATACTTGAATGCGATTTGTTTGAGAAAACCGAAGCCGTAATGAGAAGTATATGATTGGAAATTGGTATGAAAACTAGATGATATTGGTATTTTCAATTTCTTTGCCGCCCAAAGCGCGGTCAAACCCAAAGGGCCTTCTGTTGCAATATGAACAATATCTGGCCTACGATACCGCCAACGATTGAGTAGCTTTTTCTTTGCAGGCAACCCAAATCTTAATCCTTCATATTTTGGCAAAGGGAAACCTGCCATGGTTACATGTTCTAGATGTCCATAAACAGATGGTTGATCATTTTCATGTTGTCGTGGCCTAACGATCTCTATTTCATGCTGCCGATCAAGCATGCCAGAGACAAGTTTTTCCAACGTCATTGCAACGCCGTTTACTTCAGGTGGATACGTCTCTGTGACCAATGCCATTCTCATGGCAATCAGTATGCTTAATCAATATTAGCAGGCTGTTATATAAGTTAAAAACGCGTTATATATATTCATTTAGTGCCATTGCCATGTCAATCTTTTGCGATTAGGTAATAATTCTCCGCTCAGCTTTAAGCCGTCTTCATTGACTTGATATCCAATATCATTGATATCTTGTAATGATGGGTACGCATCAACCATCTCTTTCCAATTCGCGGGATATTGGCCATGTTTATTTTTATAATTTCGAGCAGCACAGGAAATCACAAGGAACCGTTGATTTAGATACAGCCTACGCATTGCCAAATTCATCGTGATCAAATAATTAGATGAACTCGTTGCATATGAAGCCCATTCCGGGATATCTTCAAAGAATGGGTCTGGATTGGCCCATACACCAAGGCGATCAGTTTCTTTGTAAAATGCTAAAGATTTCTCTAAAAACAATGTCACATCATCAATTGCATATGGCGAATTTTCTGGAAGCATGACCATTTTGTGTGCTTTAGGATTTGCATTAAAAAACGTCAGCGTTCCACACTCATTGCGTATAATATCTTCCATCAACTGTGTGGGATTGATACTCACAATCTTATCCACCAACTCACTGGGCGGATTTTTACCGCTTGCTTTATAAAACTTATAAACCACATTAATACAGAACTGTGTTGCATGTAGACGTAATTTTGCATTCTGATCATGCTGCCCATCAACATAACCGAGCCAAGTCTGGATGGCTAAATCAAAGTTTTTCAGTGTTTCTGGATTGTGCTTATATTGGTGTTCGAACAGAACTTCTGAATACTGCATATATCGCTGTCGACTCAAATTATCACGTATATCTCTTTTACCTGTATAGGCATGATAATTTTGCTGGTCAAAGACTTCGATCTGATCAATTTCATAGAGTAGGTCGACACCTACTTCATTCCATGCTTGCAGTGCATTTTCGAAGTGATGAGCTCTCGAAGTTGATTTTGCCATAATAAAAACAAAACCAATAGTAAGGATAGCAAGTACTACACCTAAAGTGCGCGCATTGATATTCTTCATGATACGTCCCGGATAGTTTTTATATTATCTCACACCATCCCCACTAAGTAAGACGCACACAAATCGTATTAGTATCACAATATTTTATTAAATTTTATCAAAAGCGCTCGAAGCTAACTTTTCTGCTCCGCAATAGAGGCATCTCTGGTGCCGTTGAGACATGGTTCTACCACATGATTGGCATTTTGAGATAGTTTTTGTTGCCTTGCCATCCTCAACACCATCCATCAAGTCGATCGCACGTACACGCTCAAGTAGATCAGCTTCAGTCAGGTTAGTTTTATCCTGTAGCAAGGACCACATAGCCATACACACAAGTGACAGACGATCGATTCGATCTTCCAGATCCTTTTTCTTCTGCACCTCGCCGGCATTTGATCTTTTTTCAAATAAACCGCGCATCGCCATTTCATAATGTGGGCTATGTTCATTCATGCTAATTTACTCCGGAAATATGTGTATTACAGTACATCTCTCGCTCTTGGATAAGAACCCAAGACATTAATCTGCAAGCAATGCTTTTTCGCATCATCGATTGCACGAGTGACAGATTCGTCTTTGATGTGACCAACAACATCTATAAAGAAGTAGTATTCCCAGTTCACTCGTTTACTTGGACGTTTATCGATGTGTGTCAGATTAATGCCATGATCACGGAACACATTAAGTACATCCGACAAAGCACCTGCTGCATGTTCTGTTGTGAACATGATCGAGGTTTTATCATCACCGGTCGGCCTTGAATACTGCTTACCAATGATGAAGAATCGCGTTGTATTCGATGGATTATCCTCAATATTTTCAAAGAGAATCTTCAAATCATACAAATCAGCAGCCAATTTCGAAGAGATTGCTGCTGATCCATGTTCCGATGCAGCTATCTCAGCTGCTTTTGACGTCGATGCCGCAGTAATCTGCTCTGTATTCGGCAACTGCGCTGACAACCAATTACGGCATTGAGCCAATGGCTGAGGATGAGAATAAACCTTTGTCACTTCATTCAACGGACAATTTGCCAGGAGATTGTGATGAATGCCCAGCAAAATTTCTGCACATACATTCACATCTGTCCCTGAATATGTCAGGAATGAATCCAATGTGTCACCAACCGCACCTTCAGTCGAATTCTCAATCGGCACGACCCCCAGATCAATATGCCCACGGTGTACTTCTTCAAATACCGAAGAAATACCAACCAGATTGTCATACTCAATAGATGCACCAAACTTACGTCGAGCAGCAAGATGGGAAAACGTACCGCGAGGGCCGAGATAACCCACTCTCAAAGGCCGCTCAAGTGCGAATGATCCTGACATTAGTTCACGCCATATTGCTTCGATACAAGAATTAGGCAATGGGCCTTGATTACGTTTTCGGACCTTCGCTAAGACCTGCTGTTCGCGATCAGGTGCATAAATCGGCGTATCTGTTTGTCCAGAATTCTTAATATGACCAACTTCCACCACAACCCGCGCTCGCTCATTGAGCATATCAATCAATTGCTGATCGATCACGTCAATTTGCTGGCGAAGCGGGGCGAGTGCATCGTCTGGCGCGGTTTTATCATTCATACTCTACGTTTCTCTTAGGGTTTACAGGTGTATTTCTTCATCTATTGTAACGGGTAATATGTGTTTTGGGCGATAATGGATATGGAAGATTCTCCTGCGACGCAATTGTAAGTGTCTTGCGATAGCAGACGGGAGGGCAGATTATCTGGGATATATCAGTGAACGGGATCAATTTTCTACTCGGTCAAAGCAGCGTCATCCCGATCGGGCTCACGATTGCTATGGGTATTGCGATCGCAGTCGGCCTCGTACTGTGGCTCATTGGCCGCTCCATCGCCAAACCTTCCTGCGTCATCAGCGGCCTCGTCCTCGGTGGCATCGGTGGTCTCATCGCTGCAACCATTTGGCAACTCCAAGGCCTCATGATCCTACCTCTCATCATAGGCTTCGCCCTCGCAGGTGCCCTACTCTCTGGGCTCCTCTTTAGACTTTGGATGGGTCTCAGCGGCGCGATTCTCCTCGCTTTCCTTGGACCTCTCTGCATGTTCGTTTGGCAGGGAGCGGATGTCACAATCCTCCAAGAAAAACAAGAGCAAACCACAGAAGAATCAACTAGCCTCAGTTCTCTCTTAAGCGGCAAATCAATCAGCAAGACTGACAACAAGCTCGAAGAAACCACTGACACAGAACCAGCCCACGATCAGCTCACCACACTCGTAAGTGGCGTTGTAGAAGGCATTCAAAAGCAAATTACCGAAGAAGCCACCCCCGAAGAGCAAGCAAAGTGGGGCAAGAACCTCGACAAATCAAGCAAACCCGTTAGCGTCACTCTCACCAATACTGAAACCGCAGAAGGCACAGAAGCTGAATCTCAAACGGATGCAGTTTCAGCCGTCATGCAAAGTGATATGGCTCAGAAATTCTTCGAAGCCATGAATAGCATGCGTGATCGCGTCAAAGATCAGCTTCAAGTCTGGTGGGAGGTCCGAACACCTCAAGAGCAGACCAGCATCATGGTTGCCTCATTGGCGGGTGCCTTAATCGGACTTCTTTTTGGCCTTATCGCACCATACTGGGCAGCCAGCTTCGAATCCGCTCTTGTCGGTGCAATACTCATGTTATTGCCAGGCATGAACTTAGCTGAAGTCTATATCCCTGCTGTCGAGCCATATCTCCCCAACAGTCCACGCTCAATTCTCGTCTTTCTTGGTCTGATAACGATCATTGGCGTCCTAATTCAGTGGACAATTTTCCGTAAATCGGCCGATAAATAAATCAGCTTATAGTTTCCTCCATCTGTGGTTGCGCAGATGCAATGTGAAACGTCGCAGTCCTAAGAAGGGAATCGACACCGTCTGCGGCATGTCAGAAGGAGCTGATCATGTTATCTATCTTGGCACAACAAGAATCGACCACGCCGGTCCGAGATCTCTTTGAGTCCGTTATCGGCATGTTCTCCAGCGGTGCGCCTCTTGCTCAACCTGATGTACTCGTTGAGAACCTCAAGTCGCTTTCAACCGTTTGGGCTGCAGTCTTCATCATTGTCGGATTGCTCTGCCTTTTCAACGGCTACAAGTTCTACAAAACTACAACCATCATGCTTGCCCTACTCATGGGTCTGTTCGCAGGCTATTGGCTGGGCAAAAAGATCGAAGCCCCCTTCATTGTTGGCGGTTGCCTCGGTCTTCTCCTCGCTACTGTCGCATACCCGCTCATGAAATACGCTGTCGCCATCTTTGGCGGCCTCGCCGGTGCCTTCATCGGTGGCAATCTATGGGCCGGCTTCGCACACGCCTTAAACAAAGGCGCCCAAATGAATGTGCCCGTTGATGCTTACTGGGTCGGCGCCCTCATCGGCCTCATTGTCTGCGGTATGCTCGCTTTCATCCTCTTCAAACTCTCAGTCGTCCTCTTCACTTCAGTAAGCGGATCGACCATCGCAGTTCTCGGGGTACTTGCCTTACTCTTAAGCATCCCCCAACTCACTGATACCGTCTCCGACGGCCTCACCGCCAACCAATTAGTTGTCCCCCTGCTCGTCTTCGTCCCAGCCATCATCGGCCTCATCATGCAGGAATTCTGGACCAAAGGCGACGAAGCTCCTTCCGAAGCATAAGCTTTCACAAATTTAGCTTTCCAAGGCAGCCTCCCCGCAGGTTGCCTTTTTTTATTGGTATATTGATACCCACACGATTCACTTGGGAGTATCAATATGCGAGTTACAACATGGAACGTCAACGGCCTTCGCGCAGCCATCCGCAAGGGTTTCGAAGAATATCTCGAACGTATCAACCCTGATGTCCTCATGCTTCAGGAAGTACGCGCCTTACCCGAGCAACTCCCCAAGAAATGGCAGGAACCTGATGGCTGGCACGTCACATGGCACCCCGCTGAAAAGAAGGGTTACTCAGGCACAGCCATCTGGACACGCAAACCACACACCGTCATCAGTCACGGCATACACGATGATGAATCCGATCCCGAAGGCCGAGTCATTCGTGCCTTAGTTGATGGCGTTGAAGTTGTATGTGTCTATCTCCCCTCCGGCTCCAGCGGTGATCACCGTCAAACTGAAAAAGAAAAATGGATGGACATCTTCATGCCTTGGGCCAAGAAACTCAAAGCCAAACGCAAGCCCGTCATCATCGGAGGCGACTTCAACATCTGTCACACCGCTCGCGACATCTACTACGCCAAAGGCAACGAAAAAAACTCAGGCTTCCTCCCACATGAACGTGAGTGGATCGGCAACGTCATCGACATGGGGTATACCGACTTCGTACGACAACATCACGGCGATATAGATGGCCCTTATACATGGTGGTCAAATCGTGGCAAAGCTCGCGAGCTAAATCGTGGCTGGCGTATCGATTACCTGTTAGGTAATCCTGCTGCTTCAAAAGTATGTTCAAATCCAACCATCGATCGCGAGGCCGGCCTTGCATGTTCCGATCATGCACCAGTCAGCATCGACATTCAACGATAAGCCGTATAAAACCCCTAAACATTACCCCCTGCCTATTTCCACCATTATCCCTTGTTTTCTTCGCTTTTGGGTTCACAACCATCAGCGATTCGCTATGTTGTATTGACAGCCACAAACAAGTTTTGCGAAGGTCTCAGCCTAATGAACTCCACATCATCTTTCATCGTCACAGCCTTATCCCTCATCCTCTTTATCTCTGGATGTGTTGGCGTACCTGATCAAGATGACCTTCTCGTTAAGCCCGATTTTGCACCAAGCGCAGCCAACCCAGGCGAAATTAAAACATCTTCAGACAACCTCGCATTTCTTCTCTACAAACCCAAAGATTACGATTACTCAAAAAATGAATTTCCGCTTCTACTCTTCTTACACAGTGCCGACCAACGTGGCAACGACATCGAAAAACTTAGAAAAGTTGGCCCACCACTTCAATATGAATCAGGCAAAAAAGAACTCCCCTTCATTCTAGTCGCACCACACCTCAATAAAAACCAAGCATGGAACCCTCGCAAACTGACCTCTCTCATAGACGAAATTGAAAAAGACTATCGCGTGGATAGACGTAGAATCTATGTCACCGGTATGAGCATGGGCGGTTATGGCACATGGATTCTCGCAGGCAAAACACCTGAACGTTTCGCTGCCATCTCACCCATCGCATCTAACGCATACGTCGAGCAATCAATGGATGTACGCAAAGTCCCTTCACTCGTTTTCCATGGCCGCCATGATGCATTCATCCCTGTCAACGAAGCGATCGACATGGTCAAAGCAATTCAAGCACTAGGCGGTAGCTCCCATCTCAAAATCTATGAAGATAGCGATCATGATGCATGGACAAAAACATACGCAGCTGACGGCTTCTACACGTGGCTCCTCTCAAACGAATTACCTGAAAATCAGAATCAGCAGCAGCCCCCTACTAATTAACACGCACACCGCAATACCATTCACACCCAATTGCCACCCACACCATTCCCGCTACAATACGACTAATCAATATCCTTGAGTGCTCCCGTAGCTCAATTGGATAGAGCGCGGCTTTCCTAAAGCTGAGGTTAGAGGTTCGATCCCTCTCGGGAGCATTAGCTTCAGTTTTGGTAAAACATCACATCATATGGCTTTCAAACCACTCAACCATCACCTCAGGATACTCTGAGAAGTATTTGTACGCGTCAAAACGATGCGGGGTACCCTCAATCCAAAACATTTTTTTATCTTTAATAGGTATGGATTCGTAAATATCATCGATGTAAGAAACATCTATGCTTACATCATCGCGAACCTGAACCAACATGGTTGGCATAGACACTGCATTCGCATACCTCCTCATATCGTGATCATCAAGCCTGAATCCTGATTGACTAGCATAACGTTCCTCAAACTCTGGCAAACGAGATGTATCTGCACCCATGAGACTAAAGCTTTTTTCAACCATACTACGCATATTGAATGGCTGCAGGAGCATTTGAGATTTGATATTCTCAAACATTTCTGGACGATTCCTCATGGCAATCATTGCGGAATTGGCTCCCATGCAGATATTCATCATTGATACGTCCATTCCTTCCGTTCGCTTGTCATTAAACGCGAACTCTATTGAACCAATGACATCTAGCCATTCTTTCAAGCCAAGCCCTATCACACCATCTTTCGGATCAGGACTCGAGCCATGACCTCGACAGTCATAAGTCAACACATTAAAGCCTGCATCATGTAGTGCCTTGTATCTCGGAATTGCATTAACTTCACCTGCAGGATTCTCATATTCCTTGAGATGACCAGCATATCCATACTTGTTTCCTGGCGAAAAGTGATTAGAGATAATGAGCTTATTCGAATCAGTGGGGATATACCAAGCGCTTAACTCAAGACCATCACTGGCAACCACTGTCACTTCTTCGTACTCCATACCATGATCTTCTGGTGTCTCTAGTATAGGCGAGTGCGTTGGGCGAGATGTGCCATGTAGCAGCACATCCATCGCTTGTTCAGTCTTATTCATTCTAAAGCTCCTCAAATATTGCGTGATTTCTATTTGTCACAACATCACAAGTGGATGCTGCTCGAAATATTAGGGGCAGTAAAAATTACAAAGGATTGCTTGACATTTTGTACTATATTTGTCAATAATGATATTATCAAGAAAATTCATTAAAAACTTAGACGTGCTCTTATGGAAAAACGATCTGAACAACTCGACCGAGCAATGGAGGCATTTTTTCGACATGGATATAGAAAAGCCTCCATGAAAGACATCGCGGAAGTTATAGGTATTTCACGCCAAGCACTGTATAACCACTACAGTTCTAAATCTATTTTATTTGCAGAGGCTGTACGGCACGCATACGCAGAATCGGAACGCCGCGCATGCAAAGCACTAATCAACGAAAACCAGCCATTACAAGAGTGCATTTTTTGCGCTCTCGACACCTGGGTTGGCGTGTACGTTGAGCCTCTACGTTTATCACCACATGCAACAGAAATCGACTATGCAGCAAAAAGAGAAATTCCTGATATTGCAGAACAAACACATAAAGCCATTGAAAAAGCATTAAACAAAACCCTGCGTACTACAAAAGGTCGGAATGCAAACGATATCGCTGTGACATTAATGGCAGCCGCAAAAGGATTACTCAATACAGCAAAAGATCGATCTGAGTTTCGTAAAAAATTACGAACTGCTGTACGAATAATTTTGTGTGAGCCCAAGTAGCACGGCGAATCATTCACATTTTGAAGGAGTAAAAGCCAATGACTTTTTCCATAGAGGCAATACCGTCACAAAAAGGGAAAATTGCCATTATCACAGGTGCAAATATTGGCCTTGGCTACGAAAACACTTTTAGATTTGTTCAGAAAGACATTGAAGTCATCATGGCTTGCCGAAGCAAAAAAAGAGCCATGACTGCTATGAATAAATTATTGGCTGAAGTACCAAATGCCAAGTTAGATTTCATGCAACTAGATCTATGCGACCTTTCCTCTGTACGCAAATTCGCTCAGAATTTTCGCGGCAAATATTCAAAATTAAACTACCTGATTAATAACGCGGGAATCATGGTCCCCCCATACTCAAAAACAAATGATGGTTTTGAAAGCCAGATGGCTGCCAATCACTTCGGCCATTTTCTACTAACATCTCTCCTACTAGATCTTGTACCTGACACCACAGAATCTAGAATCGTCTCACTTAGTAGCGTAGCACATAGACAAGGGCCCAAAAAAATCTTTTTCGATGATATAAATTGGAATAAGCGATACTCAAGCTCACAGGCATACCAGCAAAGTAAACTCGCCTGTCTAATGTTTGCTAATGAACTAGATCGCCGCCTCAAGCATTCCGGGAAAAAAATACTGTCAGTTGCAGCTCACCCAGGCGCTACTACAGGTACCGATCTTGGGAAGCACGTACCAAAACTACTTTTTAAGCTAATTCAAATCACGATACTCCCATTTATATCTCAAACAGTAACTAGTGGCGCTCTGCCACAAATCATGGCTGCGCTGTCACCACAAGCCCAAGGTGGCGATTACTACGGTCCTCAGGGATTTCTTGAAATGAAAGGACCGCCCGGACTCGCCAAAAAGCTTCCATACTCTGAAGATAACTCCGCTTTAAAGAAGCTTTGGGATATTTCCGTCGAATTAACAGGCGCCGACTTTGGAGAGCTTGCCTAAACTTAGAATCACATCATATTTGTACGTATATTATCTTCCTCACTCTCAAGAGTTCTGGTTGTCTGCTAATAAATTTAGCTAAAATTTATTTCACCCAGAATAATCGATAGAGTCGAAACGGCTTTATGGTAACTGAAACCTAACTCGCCAAGACTCTCACTCCTTACTGCATTTTTTTATACACTTATTTCATATATCATTACATCTTGATTCACCGATAATACTTTTCAACCTCATTTTCGTGAGCACTTGATATGCCTTTTATGCAACTCTACACACTCGCTCAAGACGCTACCTCCGATACACAACCTTGGTGGCACGTCCTCATCCAAGGCTCCTTCGGCCTCACTGTCCTCTTCATCTTCCTCACCGCTGTCATCGGCGTCATCATAAACCAGCGTAAACGCGACAAGTGCCTCAAGCACATGGACGACTACCACGTCACCTACATCGATAATAAGGGAACCGTCACATGGGGCGACCTCGCAGTTTTCAGCAAAGGCCTCGAAATCAACTACGACGAACAATACTTAACGCGTGATCAATTAATCAAAGCAAGTTCACTCATCTATAGCACCGATCTCACAAACTGCAACGCTATCTGCCGCGTCACCTCGGCACTCACCAACAAAGAACTTCAACTCCGTAAAAAGCAAATCAAGAAAGCATTCAACCCAAACATCATTCGCCGCACACTTCGTGGCTTCCGCAACATTCTAAACACACTCAAGGACGCGTTCAGCAAAGCGTTATCCCTCCTGCTCGGCCAACTTTCCAAGGCTTCACCCAAAGGCGCACTCACATCTCAAAAAGGTGGCATTGATCAGATCGGCCAAATGGTACTCGGCGTAGCAGGTAACTCTTACGAACCACTCTTGGAACGTCACATCGGTCGCCCCGTCATCATGCAAACTAAGTTCAAAACTGGCGACAAAGAAATCATCTCCGAGTTTCCCGGCTTTCTTGCCGACTACACAGACAAATACATTTCACTCTTCAACAAATCACACGAACCAATAGACTCGCAAGAGCTCGATATCAACGAAAATATTTCTCTCCCCGGCTGCGACATCGAATTCACAAAAGAACGCTTAAAACTCACACCCACCGGCAAAGAAATCATCGTCGTTAACTGGATTCAAACATCCAAACGCGTCATCAGCATGGGCGTCGCCGTCACCCCCACAGCCACCCTCGAACTCTCTCACGACCAAAGCTCCAGCATTAAACTCAGCATAGAACGCACCCGACGCATCGACATGATATGCCCACGTCAAAACGCCACGATATACTATGGTGGCGACCGCATCGTCGCCAAGCAATCCCTTAAAGACGGTATTGCTCCGGAAGTGATCGCCGACAAAATCATCAAATAACCACACAAACACACGTATTTATGAGTGCAAATATGAGTGACAAAAAACAAATCGCAGTCATTGGCTCCGGAGGTGTCGGCGCATACTATGGCTCTCAACTACAACGTCAAGGCCACGATGTTCACTACCTCTTCAATTCTGACTACGACCACGTCAAAACCCACGGCCTCTCAATCATCTCGCCCCACGGCAACTATTCCTTCGATCAAGTCAACGCATATAACTCTGTTCACGACATGCCCAAATGCGACATCGTCCTCCTTGCACTCAAAACAACATCTAACCACCTATTAGAAGAACTTCTCCCCCCAGTCACCAAAGGCAACGGCTTCGTCTTCGCATTACAAAACGGCATAGGCATCGAAGAACAAGTCGCTCAAGTCGTTGGCCCTAACCGTGTAATAGGCGGTCTCTGTTTCATCTGTTCAGTCAAGCGTGGCCCCGGCGTTATCGAACATCAAGACTACGGCTGGATGTCCATCGGCGACTTCAACCCTGACAACAAACCCTCAGGCATCACACCTCGCATCAAAATGGTTGCAGACCTTTTCCAAGGCACGCCCATCCCCATCGATCTCATGGAAGACCTCACCCAAGCACGTTGGCAAAAACTCATCTTCAACATCCCCTTCAACGGCCTCTCCGTCGTCCTGAGCGCCGACACAAAACAAATGACCTCACACCCCGAAACACGTGATCTCGCGTGGCAACTCATGCTCGAAGTCGGCATCGCTGCCAAAGCAGCCGTCGACCGCACCATCACTAAAGAATTCATGCAGGATATCCTCGACAAGACCACCGTCATGCAACCTTTCTACCCCTCCATGAAGCAGGACCATGATGCCAAACGCCCGCTCGAAGTCGAAGCCATCCACGGCCAAGTCGTCCGCTACGCACAAGCCGCAAACGCAAAAATTCCTCACATCCAAACCCTCTATCAGCAACTAAAATTCATCGATTACACCACACAATCCACCTTATAACCCCAGTGAACCACGATCACACACATTTTCTCAAAAATCTCACTTAAGAATTGCCACTTTCACCCCACTGTGTCATAATATCTCCCCTCTATCTGAGGTACCGGCAGGATTTAATATTAGGGATTCCAGCCAGGCGTGGGTCAGATAGAGTGCCGTCAGGTTCACTGAGCGTCCTGCTCAAAACCAAACGGTGACTGAAAATCCCTCCCCACGTCTCCTATGCTTTCCCTTTTTATTCCAAAATGCCGTTCGGTAAAGGCAGCCGTACCGTCTGCCCCATGAGCGGGAAGCAAGGCTAAGACTTATGTCAGAAGCAACCAAAGAAGATCGTCCTGAACTGAACGTATCAGTCGAGGATAGCGGTCCAGCACGTAAGATGCTCAAGATCGTAATCCCTGAATCACGCATCAAAGACAAAATCGAAGAAACCTTCGGCACACTAAAAGAAGAAGCACAGATCCCTGGCTTCCGCCGCGGTCGCGCACCACGTCGCATCATCGAAAAACGCTTCGGTGCAGGCATCCGTGACGACGCCAAAGGCCAACTCCTCTCCGAAGCTTACTCACAAGCAATCGAAGAAAACGAGCTCGACGTCATCGGCGAACCTGATGTCAAAAACAGCGACAAGATCGAACTCCCAGAATCTGGCGATCTCACACTCGAAATCGAAGTCGAAATCACACCTCAAGTCGAACTCCCAGACTTCAAAGACATTAAGGTCACCAAGAAGGCTGCTGAAGTTACCGACGAAGATGTTGATGAAGAAATCAATCGCTACTGTGAACGTTTCGGCAAAGCAGCAGCTGTTGCAGACGCAACCGTCGAAGCAGGCGACTTCCTTAAAGCAGACGTCCACATCTACCCACAAGACAAAAAGGGCGATTCCGAAGCTGTCATCGCTCACCTCCATGACACATACATCATGGTCAACGGCGAAAACGCTGAGTTCAAAGGTCACGTTGCTGGCATCGTAGTTGACGATCTCGGCAAACTCCTTGCAGGCAAGAAGGTTGGCGAAGAGCTCTCCATCGACATGAACGGCCCTGCTTCTCACGAAAACGACGACATCAAAGACAAGCCAATCGCGATCGAAATTAAGATCAACGCAGTTGAACGTCTTGAGCCAGCTCCAATCGAAGAAGTCATCAAAAACGTCGGCGTTGAAAGCGAAGAAGAATTCCGTGGCAAGCTCAAAGAAATGCTCGTCGCACAAAAAGACCGTGAACAGAAATCTGACATGTACACTCAGATCAACGACCAGTTGATCGAAAAGGTTGCACTCGAACTTCCTGAAGGTCTCACCGGACGCCAGATCGAACGTACCCTGCAACGTCAGCGCATGGAAATGCTCTACCGTGGCACTCCTGAAACTGAAATCGCTGACAAGCTCGCTGAATCACGCAACGAGAACGAAGAAGCTGCTAAGAAGCAACTCAAGCTCTTCTTCATCATCGATAAGGCTTCACGTGACCTCGACGTTGATGTAAACGAAAACGAAATCAACGGCCAGATCACCATGTACGCTATGCAGCAAGGCCGTCGCCCAGAAAAACTCCGTCAGGAAATGCAGAAGCGTGGCGAAATCGAACAGCTCTACCTCCAGATCCGCGAGCAAAAGACTCTCGACAAGATCCTCGAAGTAGCAGAAGTCGAAGAAGTTGCTGCAGACGAAAAGAAGACTGCAAAAGCTAAGCCAGCCGCTAAGAAGAAAGCGACTAAAAAGAAAGCTACAAAGAAGAAAGCTTCCAAGAAAAAAGCTGCTGCTAAGAAGAAAGAAGAAGAATAATTAGCTTCTCCCTTCTTACGAAGTAAAATAAAAAGTGTCAGGTTACCATCAGGTGCCTGACACTTTTTTCATACCACAACCCAAGGCTAAAAGATGAACACGCGTAAATTACTTATCATCTCACTACTCACAACCTTTACATTCTTCCTCACAAACATCACCTCCGCTCAAGTCCCCTCTTCACCACACCTCACCGGCATGTTCATCCAACTCAACAACAGTTCAGCCTCCAAAAATCAGGCATGGTGGAACGACCGCTTCACCGAACTAAATACCATCGACATCAAACTCATCATCATCCAATTCACAGGACGCGAGACCGTCACCTACTACCCATCCAGAATCCAAGGAATGTCACACAACAGTAACGACACACTTTCACTCATCTTCAATGCTGCTGAAAAACACAACATTCAACTCATACTGGGCATGCCAACCTTCGGCGAAGTCTCACCCACAAAACACTTCGACAGCAAACTCATGCAACAAAAATCCAAAGCCGCACTCGACGAACTATTCATCCTCTACCACGACTCCCCCTCTCTCTATGGCTGGTACTTCCCACAAGAACTCAGCGACTATACATGCTTCTCACGCCAGGAAGTTAGCAACCAGATCATCGATTTCCTCGCAAACATGACCGACTATGCACACAGCAAAACCAATAAACCCGTCATGATTTCACCCTACTTCAGTATGCACGTCGACATCTCAGCATACGCCAAGTGGTGGGACGAAGTCGCCCTACCCAAAATCGACCTCGACATCCTCGCTATCCAGGACGGTGTCGGCACAAAACGCAACACCATCGCTCAAGCCAAGCAGGTCTTCGAAGCCTTCAAACCAGTCACAACAAAACACAACACACAACTCTGGGCCAACGTCGAATGCTTCGAGCAGGTAGATGGATGGCCAATCAATGATAAACCCTTCAAAGCCATTCCTGCTCAAATAGATCGCTTCACAAAGCAAATCAATGCCCTCAAACACACCACCAACCAATTCATTTCATTCGAGTTTCTCACCTACATGAACCCAAATCGCAACGAGCAATCCAAATCACTCTACACCAATTACAGCAATCGCATCTCAAAGCCAAACACACAAAAAGTAAATACAACCAACTGAAATTTGCCTAAACTCCATTCAACACTTCAAAAAAGCCTCATTTTTGCAAAGCATTACGCAAGAAAACTATTGACTCCTATTGGTTACAAATGATATCATGGTCCCAGTGATGTAGACAAGATGCGCTTGCATATACTTTTCCGTTCATCCCACTTCTTTTCGCTCATTGTTGAGCATGGGGCAAATGCAAGCACTAACCGTCAATTCCTTGGCATCATTTTTTAATCCGTAAATATAGAATCTAAACGAACAACAAACATCTGTTTCCGGAGGTTACTTGTTCAATGGTGTGGTATTAAATGAGTGTATTCTTATATATTCACTCATAATTAAGTTTCTTATTACAAACCAAATTAAACCATAAACACACACGGTTCTGTCCATGTGTAGCTACTGTTGTATTGCTATTTTAGTCTTGTGCTTTCATCTCCAATTACATTTTAAAGGATTAAACATGTCAGCATCACTTCGGCATTTCAGATCTCAAACGGTCAAAGCAGGCTTTACATTAATTGAACTACTAGTTGTAATTTCGATCATTGCTTTACTAATTGGCATACTTTTACCAGCCTTGGGTGCCGCTAGAGACACAGCCAAGCAAATGAGTTGCATGAGCAACATGCGGCAAATTGGTCTCGCAACAGTTAACTACACCATCGATAACAATCACAATTATTTTGATTGCAGAATCATCCTTGAGGAGTGGGGCAGAAAGTATCCCTACGGCAATCTCTGGGCTTTCCCTGCAACCGAATTTGGCAACAGAATCTACAAGCGTGGCGAACCCGGAACACCTGATGGTTTTGGTCGCTGCCTCATGCCCTACACCGGCAACGTTCCTGAAGCTTACACTTGCCCAGATGACACAACCATCAATGAAGCCGGCAAAAACTTTATGGATCTGGAAAACACCGAAAGGTCATCCTATTACTGGCGATTTGCTCTCGACATCTTCGCAACCTCAGCCAAGTGTGAAGGCTCAGGGCTCAAAGTAGACTTCATCAAAAGTCCATCCAAACTCGCATCATTCGTCGAAGAAGCATGGCACGCTAGAAACAAAGAACCCAATATTTGGAATTGGACCATTGACTACGGCCCCAAACCCATCAACGCCGCATTCATGGACGGTCACGGCCAAATCCTCATGATCGACAACGACAGTCCCAACGGCAACGCAGGCGGCTACTACGATTATGGCTACGACATCAATTGGTTCCTCAGTGCTAAAAAACCACAACTCGCAGCACAATGGGACCTCACCCTCGATCCATGGGATTACTAACCAACATCGCAAAATCAGTATCAAATCTGCACAACTAAACCAAAACCAAAACACACTCACAATCTCACCACCCTCGCAAGCATGCGATCCAAGTTTTGCTACTAAATTTTGAACGATGAAAAAAAGGCGCTTCGGCGTCTTTTATTTTTCGCAATAATCACCCTCATGCCCATACAACATGCAAACCGCATACCAAACCATCAACAATTCAAAACACGCGCACATTCACGCAATCGCCTCATTTTTACCTGCAATTTCTTAACCATTTCTAACCAAAACCAACACAAACCACACCATTTCTAACCATCTTCAACCCATTTCTGTTCATTCTTGACTACGGGTAAATCATCAAAATTCGATTTTCGCGCACACAAAGATGATCCCACCTTCCATTTCTCCCTTCAATCCGTCCGCTTTTCGCACAATTCAAACCATTTCCAGACGCATTCCGTCCAATCGCAAAACATCACCTCAAAATAAAACCACATTTATAAGACCATCTCAAAAACCGATCTTCAAACAAATCGTGCGCACAAAACCGTATCCCCATCCTACCCCGCCTTAAACTATCATTGCTCACACACCACATTTTCCGATATCCTATAGGCTTGCATCCCAAACAAGCGCAACTCCTTGAGGTACCTGAAAATGCACATTTCAGTCATCAGTTCATCCCTCCATGCATACATCCCACAACTCGCACAAGGCAATCGGCTCACAACACAGCAATCTATTGAAGTTTTCAAATGGATCGGCATCATCATCGTTGCCGCCATCATCCTTGGCATCATCGCCGCCTTCATCCGCAAAATGTACTATCGTGACAACTCCTCCGGCGGCGTCGGCTACACCCTCGGCGACCTCCGCGAGCTTCACAAGAAAGGCGAACTTTCCGACGAGGAATTTAACGCCGCAAAATCACTCATCATCGCCCAAGGCAAAGCCGCCCTGCAAGACAGTCCCGACAGCCAGGAAAGCGACAATTGGAACAACATTTCTCCAGAAACCAGCCAAAAAGTAGAAGATTTTGAACTCGGTAAAGAATTACTGGACGTGGATGAAGATCACGATCAAGAAAATTCTGAGGATTCATCCGATAAGAATCCGCCAGAGGGGTAAAAATCTCGTTCGCTTGAAAAACTGGGTAATTTAGGGAATCCAAACCGCCATCAAACGCTTTTAATCGGATATGATGTGTTACTAGCTGCGCTCGGGTGCAGAAATAAACACACCTAGACAGCTATTTCACTAAGGGAAGACCGTGATATGGACGATCAGACCTTAGACAACTGTAAATGAAGGATACGTGTCGCTTTACGGACTCACGACCTCATGCGTGAGATTTGGCTTAGTTCACACTCTGCCGACCGTGCGATTCGTTTAATACACTTGCTGACCATGGAGGTAATGGCGGGTTGGCTAATAGCACTACAACTAATGACGGTAACAACGGCAGTGGCAGCGGCAACGATGGCTTCAAGGGTCGTCGTGTCACCACCTGTTCGTTTTGCGGCAAGAGCTCTCGGGAAGTCGGCCCTATGGTCGAAGGTCCAAACGATGTATACATCTGTGCCAACTGTACCGAGCTGTGCCAAAACATCTTTAAGCAGGAACGTCGCCGCGTTCACGCTGGTCGCACCTCAATTGGTTCGATTCCAACGCCTAGACAACTCAAAGAGTTCCTCGACCAATATGTTATTGGCCAGGATATCGCAAAACGCGCACTCTCTGTAGCGGTTCACAACCACTACAAACGTCTAGCTGCTACTGAAAAAGAAACACCTGTCGAAATCGACAAGTCCAACGTCCTGCTCATCGGCCCGACCGGTTCAGGTAAGACATTACTTGCTCGTACTTTGGCTCGTACGCTTAACGTCCCATTCGCCATTGGCGATGCGACCACACTGACCGAAGCTGGTTATGTGGGTGAAGACGTTGAGAACTTGCTGCTCAAGCTTTTGCAGTCTGCTGATTACGATATCGAAGCAGCACAGCGTGGCATCATCTACATCGACGAAGTCGATAAGATCGGCAAGACTTCACAGAACGTCTCAATCACTCGTGACGTTTCAGGTGAAGGTGTACAGCAGGCGTTGCTGAAAATGCTTGAAGGTACAGTTGCAAACGTTCCACCACAAGGTGGCCGTAAGCATCCTGAACAGCAGTACATTCAGATTGATACAAGCAACATTCTCTTCATCTGTGCAGGCACATTTGTCGGCCTTGAAGATATTGTCCGCAAACGTCTTGGCCGTAAGTCAATCGGTTTTGCGAGTGAGCAAACTGTTGATGATAAGACCAGTGACCGTTCATACCTGATGACACAGGTTACACACGAAGACATCCACGAGTTCGGCATGATTCCTGAGCTTCTCGGACGTCTTCCAATTATCACACCACTGATGCCACTTGAAGTCAGCACATTGGTCAAGATCCTCACCGAGCCGAAGAACGCTCTGGTACGTCAGTACGAGTATTTCTTCTCAATCGAAGATGCGGAGCTTGAATTCACTAATGAAGCACTTGAAGAACTGGCTGGCCGTGCGATTGCACGCGACACTGGTGCCCGTGCATTACGCAGTGTGATGGAAGAACTGATGCTCGAATTGATGTATGACTTGCCTGAGTTGAGCAACAAGGGTGTCAAATACGTCATCGATGAAGCAGCAGTCAATGGTAAGAAGCAACTGATTGACATGCAGGTTCCCAAGAAGGAATCAGCATAACCAATGACAGTCACTTACCAATAACTATGAATTAACGGCATCGATCATTGTTTTACGCAATGATCGACTGTCTTTTAATTAGAAACCCGCCATCGTAGTTGTACATGGGGATGCACGCCGATAAGCGAATGCGACATTTCGGTATGCAATAGTCAGTCTCGTAATTCGTGTGGCTTAGGTGATGTTTTACCCGACATTGAATTAAGTGGATTCAAGCCCTAATGTATGGGCAGCATCACCCACAAAACCATCTTACGAACTAACATCGGAACAAGACTGAAACGTCCGGATATATAACGATCGAGGAATTTTGTTTTGATCAAGATCTTTGGGTTTGAAAGCGGTAAAAGTAAGAAGTACGTCTCTTGTATAGGGGGCGTTGTTGCCACAGCTACACTCACAGCTGGATTGCTTTGCAGCAGCACCCTCGCAGCAAGCACACAGGTGAATCCTCAGGATGCAGCTTCTTACACCAGCATCATCAGCACTGGCAATTATGATTCACTGCTCAAGCAGTTGGATGATTTGAAAAACCAGAACCCTGATGAATCACAATACGACCGCACATCAGAAGCAATTGAACTTTACCAGCAACATCAACTCGAACGCAAAGACAAGCGCAATGAAGCTTATGAAAAAGCTTTCGAGAAGATGACCGAAGCGCTCGATAATGAGCGACTTGAAGATACGATTGTTGCTGCGATCGATGCACATAGTCTTGCTGAAAATCCAAATGAGTTTTTGAATGACCCTGAAACTCGCAAGGTTGTTGAGCAAGCAGAAGCACGTGCAAAACAATCTGTTGAGGAAGAAGATTGGGTTGATGCACTGAGCATGTATCGCTTACTTGATCTGTTGTTTGAAAATCAGAATCTTTATGCGGACCAGATCAAATCCGCAGAAGGTCATGTGCGTATTCTTCAATTGTACATTCCTCAACACTTACAGGATTTGTATCAAGCAAGAGCTGAAAGACGTGCTGAGGAAAAAGGTGAAGAAGCACCTGAACCAACAGAAATTGAAATTGATTCATGGAAGACCAAACTAAAGAACATCAACACTGGCATGCTGCGAGACAGTTTACGTCAAGCAGTGCGTGGTCACATTGACCGCAACCAACCCGGCAGCACCGGATACAAGTCACTTCTTGAAGGTGGTATCACAAATCTCCTAACGTTGCTTGATAACAAAGCAGTCAAAGAGGAATTTGAATCACTTAAAGATGAAATGCAAGTGAAGAAGTTCCGTGCATATTTGGTTCAGATTGAAGATAAACTGAATCAACCCGGCATGACGATGAACTTTCTCGATGCTTTCAAGCAAATCGATGACATCATTCGCATGAACGATATTACAGTTGATTTGCCTGAAGAAGTTGTGATTTATGAAGTCACAGAAGGTGCGATGGGGCAGCTTGATGACTTTACTGCTGTCATTTGGCCTGAGGATATCGAACACTTTAGCCGCAGTACTGAAGGTAAATTCTACGGCGTTGGTATCCAAATCTCACGACAAGATGGACAGCTCGTTGTCGTCTCTCCACTCGCTAACACCCCTGCCCAACGCGCTGGCTTAAAGGCTGGCGATGTGATTGCAAAGGTTAATGGCACGAACACATCAACATGGTCACTCGATCGTGCTGTTCGTGAAATTACTGGCCCTGAAGGCACACCAGTAACACTGAGCATAGAACGTAAAGGTGAAGCTGACCCAATTGATTACACCATCAATCGTGCTGAAATTGAAATCGAATCGATCCGTGGCTGGGAACATACCGAGACTGGCGATTGGAATTATTGGGTCGCCCCTGAAGATCGCATTGCATATGTGAGGCTATCACAGTTCCTGCCTCAAACTGCAACGGATATGGACAACGCGATTTCGAAGCTACAAGAAGAAGGCAAGATCAATGGTTTGATTCTTGACCTGCGTTTCAATCCGGGCGGTTTACTGTCATCTGCTGTTGATGTGTCTGACCGCTTCCTCAATGAAGGAACGATCGTTTCGACAGTCAATGCAAAAGGTGAGAGATCGATTGTTTCTGAGGCAAAGAAACGCACGACATATGCTGATTTCCCAGTAGTTGTTTTGATCAATCAGGGTT
Source organism: Planctomycetota bacterium (assembly GCA_016350165.1). Classification (GTDB taxonomy): domain Bacteria; phylum Planctomycetota; class Phycisphaerae; order Phycisphaerales; family Phycisphaeraceae; genus Poriferisphaera. The sequence continues at coordinate 5,206,099 of CP066225.1, forward strand.
CCGCATCTGCTTCAGAAATTGTTTCTGGCGCGTTACAAGATTATGGCCGCGCAACAATTATTGGCACACGTAGTTTCGGTAAGGGCTCTGTACAGGACCTCTATCGCCTTGATAGAGGCCGTGCATATTTGAAGTTAACGACACAGTATTACATGTTGCCAGCTGGACGCATCATTCACCGTAAACCTGAGATGAAGCAGTGGGGCATTGAGCCAGATGTCAGCATTGATATGACAACGCGTGAAGATGCCAATGCGTTGCTGTATCGTCAAGCTGTCGACATCATCCGTGATAAGGATGGCAAGGATCAGGTCGTTGAAAAAGACTCGATTGAAGTGACTGAGCCTGATGGTGAACAGGTTGCTGAAGCCGAGGATGTGGAACTGGATATCATCGATGACAATCCAACCGCAGCGAAGATCATCGAAAAGGGCATTGATCCACAGCTCGAAGCAGCGCTTTTATGGCTACGTTTACAGAATGTTTCGAAGGATATGCCAGATGCTTCGATCCTGCAGGCAGCCTTGGCTCCGTCTGAAAAACCAGCTGAATAAAGCTCCCAATTGAACGAATATGTGCAAATAGCTCTTTTGGCGATAAAATAGCTCGCTGGAGAGCTTTTTTGCAACATTGAGCACGCGAGAACAACGCATGGCAGGTAATACTTTCGGACAAGCATTCCGTATCACAACCGCAGGTGAATCACATGGCCCCGGCAACACCGTCATCATCGACGGCTGTCCTGCTGGCCTCCCTTTGTCTGTTGACGATCTGATTCCTGACTTACAAAGACGTAAGCCTGGCCAATCTAAGGTCACCACACAACGTAAAGAGGATGATCAGCCAGAGATTTTGTCCGGCGTGTTTGAAGGCAAAACGACAGGCACTTCAATTGCAATTCTGATTCGCAATCAGGATCAGCGTTCACGTGACTACGGCAATATTTCAGAGCTTTATCGGCCTGGACATGCTGACTACACCTTTGATGCGAAGTATGGTTTCCGTGACTACAGAGGTGGCGGCAGATCATCTGCGCGCGAAACCAATGTACGTGTTGCGGCGGGCGCAGTTGCAAAGAAATTACTGAAGATAACACACGACATCGAGATCGTCGGCTACGTAAAACAGATCGGTGATATCGTTGCAAATATCGTGGATCCTGAAGCTGTCACGCTTGATGAGGTTGAAGCAAACATCGTTCGCTGTCCGGATAATGCTGCCGCTGAAAAGATGATTGCATTGATCGAACAAATGAGACGTGAAGAAGATTCTATCGGCGGCGTCTCTGAATTGATTGCGACTAATGTACCTGCAGGCTGGGGCGAGCCGGTGTTCGATAAACTTAAAGCGGACCTTGGTAAAGCAATGTTCTCATTGCCTGCAGTAACCGGTGTTGAGTATGGCGAAGGATTTGGCGTTGCAACACTGAAGGGTTCCGAGAATAACGACATCTTCATCAATGAAGGTGACAAAATTACGACAAAAACAAATCGGCATGGTGGCATGTTAGGCGGCATTTCATCTGGCTTGCCAATTGTGCTACGATGTGCAATCAAACCTACCAGCTCGCTAAGTAAAGCCCAATCCACTGTCAATCGACAAGGCGAGCCCTCCGAGATTAAGACGAAAGGTCGCCACGACCCCTGCCTGTTGCCGCGATTTGCTCCAATGGGTGAAGCAATGATGGCGATCGTTTTAGCCGATCATATGCTTAGACAGTCAGTCGCTCGTGTTGATTTGTGACATGGGTGACAATCTGTCCTCAATCTCACTGGTGCTACCTAATGTCCGAAAATGTCACACAAGAATTCAGTTCCGAATTAGATGAACAGTGGCAAAATTGGCTGACTAAACGTTTCATCCAATATTGTATTTTTTCACTAAGTGCGATCTTTATCGCAGGGCTCGGTATCGTTCTGTTCGATCTATGGAGCCGCGTTGAAGAAGGCAAAGTAACTCGCGCGACACTTGCGTTTGGTTTAAGCAACCTACCAATCGTTGCGATTCTGATAGCCGCTATTTTTGTCGTAAAAAAACGCAAACCCGAGCGACCTAAACTATTACGAGCAATCACATGGACCGTCGCTATTTACGGCTTCTTTGGGATCATTGTCTCACCTCTGCTGGAATGGTATTTTTCACCAGAAGCAGGCAAGCCCTTCTTTAGTGCGTATCAAACATACATTACTGTCATCAGTATTTTGTCTATCCATCTATTAGCCTGCCTGTTTATACCGTGGCCACCAAAAGAAGCAGTGAAAGCTTTTATTCCATTATGGGTAATTGCTTCTGTATTTGTTTTACTAGAAAAGCCTGATTGGACTGGCGAACGAATCGTTTGGCTTTCACTTGTTACAGCGGCTGGTGTGCCAGGCCTTCTTATATGCTTTGGAAGGGCGAAGAAATATCAATCTGAGTTTTATATTTCAAGATTATCTGGCAGATACTCTGACCTAAAACGTGAATTACAAGCAGCAAGACAAATTCAGGATCTACTTTTCCCAGATCAAATCACAGAAGGGCCAATTCAAGCAAGATATCACTTTGAACCTATGCAGCAAATAGGTGGTGATTTTATTTATATCCGTCGCAAAACTGATGAAGAAGACAATCTTATCTCCATCACAGCAACGCTCATTGACGTAACAGGTCACGGTATCACAGCAGCGCTTGCAGTTACTCAACTGCAAGGCGAACTGGATCGTCTATATGCTGAAGAGCCAAACGCTTCACCTGCACGCGTCATCCGCTCACTTAACAAGTACATAAACCTGACCATCGCAAGACGGGGCGTCTATACGACTGGCATTTCGATCAAACTAACAGTGAGTGATAACAAACTAATTTGGTCCAATGCAGGTCATCCTGCTGCGTACGTACTTCACAACCGTGAGCATGATCGGATCACGCCACTTGCTACAACATGCATGATGCTCGGCGTCTTAAATGACAATGCCTATTCAGCGAATGAAAATGAACTGCAAATTGCTGATGATGACCGCATCATCGCTTACACTGATGGCATCATTGAAGCACGTAATAAATCTAATGAGATGCTTCGAAATGAAGGCCTTGAGCGTATTCTAACAACTGCACCACTAGATTTGGATTGCGATATTCTCGAAGTGATCTCAAACGAACTTAAAGAATTTCGCCCAGGACAGCCGGATGATGATGTCCTAATGGTTGAACTTAAAAAACAAAGTAGCTAAACGCTTGTTACCCTGCATATATAAACTATAAACTCGCCATATTATTGCTTTGCTTTCGATACCGCATTCGTTAAATTTAATATAGAAGTTACGGGTTAAATTCTGAATATGTAATTGCCTTCTGAGGTAGGTTGTTTTTACATCTACGTCTCACAGTTATACGAATTACATTTCAATTTACGATTTATTAATAGTTACCGAGGCTACTATGAACCCGCGACCAAACTTACTACTCATCACGTCAGATCAACAGCACTGGACAACACTTGGCATCCTGAATTCTAAAATCAAAACGCCCAATCTTGATCGTTTAGCTAAAATGGGGGCCAATTTTAATAGAGCCTATTGCCCAAATCCAACTTGCACACCAACACGCGCATCAATTATCACAGGCATGTACCCGTCAGCACATGGCGCTTACACACTTGGCACAAAGCTTCCTGAAAATATACCAACCCTTGGCGACCATTTACGAAAAGTTGGCTATCGATCTACACTCATTGGTAAAGCACATTTTCAGCCATTAAAATCAACAGACGAATCCCCTTCTCTTGAATCATACCCAACATTACGTGACTTAAATTTCTGGTCTTCATTCAACGACAAGCACACGCCATGGTATGGCTTTGATCATTGCGAACTTACACGCAATCATGGTGACGAAGGTCATGTTGGCCAACACTATGCACTCTGGCTTGAAGAACAAGGCCTACATAATTGGCGTGAGTATTTTCAAATTCGCAGCGACAATGTTCAGGAATCTTCAACCGATGCCTCACTCGCTCCGCCTATTAAGGATGGCCCTGCTTATGGTTGGCGATCCGACATGACATGGGAGTTACCTGAAGAACTTCATTACACGACATGGACCGGCAAGCGTACGATTCATGCGATTAAAGAAGCACATTCTAACAACCAACCTTTTTTCATCTGGTCGAGTTATCACGATCCACATCCGCCTTATTGCATTCCTGAACCATGGGCTAGTATGTATGATCCAGATGATATGGAAATCGGTTCATATATTGAAAATGAATTCGATCATATGCCACCACCTCACCAACTCACGCGCAATGATCAAAATGATTTTGCGCCATTCAATCAGGATGGATGGGGTAATCACGGCTACCATCCTCATATTGGCGTCACCGAAGAACATCTTAAAAAATCTCAAGCAATCTACTACGGCATGATATCCTTCATGGATCATTGGATCGGCCAAACACTCGACACCCTCGAAGAGTTAGGCATACTTGATAACACGCTCATCGTTTTTACTTCAGATCATGGGCATTTCATAGGTCAGCATGGCCTTGTCGCGAAAGGCCCCTTCCATTACGAAGATGTTATCAAAGTACCTTTTATTGTAGCGTGGAACAATCACATGCCCGCACAAGATCATCGCAATGACATTCAATCACTTGTTGATATTGCGCCTACATTCCTTGATGCTGTTGGCATTAAAACGCCACTAAATATGCAAGGCGAAAGCCAACTTTCATCGTGGCTCAAAACTTCCGAACCCTCACGCGATCACGCCATCATTGAAAACCACCATCAAGCTGGCGAACATGTTCACCTCCGTACTCTCGTAACCGATCGGTACAAACTTACAGTTTATCGTAACAAACCGTGGGGTGAGCTTTTTGATTTACAAGAAGATCCGTACGAAACTCGTAATCGTTTTGCTGACCCCGACTATGCGCCGGTTAGAAGCCAAATGATGGCCGAGATGATTCAGGCTGACCTTAATCGAGAACCAGCTCCTATGCCACGCATCGCTCCCGCTTAAACACCCCAATTGAGTAATTTCCTGCATTTTTACACCCATTCACGTTTTTAACTTGCATGATGTGCGAGTTACTCTTAATTTACCGATGCGGAACGATATGACTCTTTTTGAATAACTGATCGCAGGGAGTTCGACCATGCGTAAACCTTTGTTACGTTTTACTGACTTGCTAATCCTCATGTTGCTCTTCTCAGCAACAACACTCATTGCAGCTGAAACATCTGCCAAGTCTGCAGCCAACAGTAAAGATATAAAAACCCTTCACATACTTTGGGTTGGCAACAGCTACACCGCTGGTGGGCCACTACCACAAGTCGTCCAGAAGATGATGAATGAAGGCCGCACTAATACTCGCATGGAATACAAGACCAGTATCATGGGTGGCATGGGCTACAAGTACCATGTCGAAGACGGCAAAGCGATCCGCCGCATCGTTGATGGCTGGAAAGATGACAAAGATAAACGGCATGACTGGGACATGGTCGTATTGCAAAATAAATCATGGGGCCCCGTCAGCCTTCAAGATGAAATGCGCAAATATGGCATGGTGCTTTCTGAAGTCTCGAAAGCATTCGGTGCTAAACCCGTCTTCTATTGCACTTGGGCGAAGAAATACGCACCTGAGCAGGCACAAACGATTTTCGATATGTATACAGAGGTCGCTGAAGCAAACGACGGCCTCCTCGCTCCAGCTGGCCAAGCATGGAAATACGTCTACGAAAACCCAGCAACAAAAAGCATCAAGCTCTACCGCTTCGATCGCTCACACCCAAGCTCATGGGGCGTATACCTCAATGCATGTGTTTTCTACGCAACACTGACAGGCGAAAGCCCAGTCGGCCTCAAGCTTCGTTCTGTTGAGCCTTGGAAAACCACAGAGCGTTACACAAAGAATCACCTGAAAGCTCGTAAAAACCTTGTTCTCTCAGAAGACGATCTATACAACGGCCCACGCACACTGACTGATAAGGAAGCTCTGATTCTTCAGAAAGCTGCTTGGAAAGCTGTGCAAGAGCGTATGAAGATTCAAAAGAAGATCGACGCTGCCAAGGAAAAGAAAGCTAAAAAATAGCTTTATACATAGCATAAACATAACAAAGGCATCTACGTCATCGTAGATGCCTTTTCTTATGCTAACAACACTCTGAATGACTCAAACTCATTCATCTGAACCAAGTGCATTGATTAATCTAACCACTGGATAGTCTACATAATGCATACTCAGCATCAGCGCAATAAAAAAGGCAGCCTCATAAGAGACTGCCTTTTTATTTTTATATATCCAAGTTCACTTGGTTTTGGCTTAGTTGCCGCCACCGAATGTGATCTTGTCTGTGCCGAGATGGCCGAGGTCGTCGCCGAGACCGCCGATGCCACCTGCACCGCTGCCGTCTGTAGCTCCGCCCTTGCCTTCTGCCTTCTCTGCAGCAGCTTCCTGATCGGAAGTCCACTGTGCACGCTTGAGCGAAAGACCAATCTTGCGCTCGTCGAGGTCGACTCGCAAGATCTTGACTTCCACGTCCTGGCCAACCTGGACAACGTCCTGTGGGTTTTCGACCTTGTGGTCTGCCAGTTCGGAGATGTGAAGCAGGCCTTCGAGATCTTCTTCCAGCTCGACGAATACGCCGAAGTTGGTGATCTTGGTGACCTTACCCTGCACGATCATACCAGGCTGGTAGTGTGTTGGGATAGCTTCTAACCATGGGTCTTCGGTCATCTGCTTCAGGCCGAGAGCAACACGCTGCTTCTCTTGGTCCACTTCGAGAACGATACACTTGATGGTTTCGCCCTTCTTGAGCATTTCGTTTGGATGCGAAAGCTTCTTGGTCCATGAGAGGTCGGAAACGTGAAGCAAACCATCGATGCCTGGCTCGATTTCGATGAACGCACCGTAAGATGCGAGGTTGCGAACCTTGCCTTCGACGATTGTGCCTGGAGGGTATTTCTCTGCAACGAGCTCCCAAGGATTGACCTCGGTTTGCTTCATACCCAAGCTGATTTCCTGCTTGTCCTTGTTGATGTCCAGTACGACGACTTCGACTTCTTCGCCGATGGAGACCATCTCGGATGGGTGGTTGATGCGACGTGTCCATGACATCTCGGAGATGTGCACGAGACCTTCGACACCTTCTTCGAGCTTGACGAATGCACCGTAGGACATGATGTTCGTGACTGTGCCGCGAATACGTGTGTTCTGTGGGTATTTCTGCTCGATGTCTTCCCAAGGCGAAGCATCTTTCTGCTTCAGGCCGAGAGCGATCTTTTCCTTGTCGTAGTCGATGGACAGAACCTTCACTTCGATCTTTTCGTCGAGCTTGACGATGTCCGAAGGATGGTTCACGCGGCCCCAAGACATATCGGTGATATGCAGGAGACCGTCGATGCCGCCGAGGTCGACGAATGCACCGAAATCTGCGATGTTCTTGACCATACCAGTGACCAGATCGCCTTCTTTGATATCTGAAAGAAGCTTCTGACGCTGTTCGGTACGGCGCTCTTCGATGAGCTTACGACGACTGATGACGATGTTACGACGTTGCTCGTCGATCTTGAGGATCTGAGCTTCGATGGTTTCGCCAATGAAGATGCCGATGTCAGCTGGGCGACGGATGTCGACCTGTGACGCTGGCAGGAAGACTGGAACGCCGATATCGACGAGCAAGCCACCCTTGATCTTACGCATGACTTTACCGTCAACGGTATCGCCTTCTTCTTTTTCTGTGATGATGCGTTCCCAACCGCGGATGCGGTCTGCTTTACGCTTGGAAAGCTGCACCATGCCATCATCGCCTTCGACTTCTTCGAGAAGAACTTCGACGGTATCGCCAACTTCGACGTCTGCTGCGTCATCGAATTCGTTCTTATCAAGAACGCCTTCTGACTTCAGGCCAACTTCGACGAGGAAGTCGTCACCAGCGTAGCCGATGATTTTGCCTTGAAGAATGGTGCCTGGCTTGAAATCGCCGATCTGACCTTCGATCAGACCTTCCATGTCGCCGCCAGCAACCGCATCGCCGAATTCGGCGGATAGCAGGTCGAATGCTTCAGTTTCTTCGATGGAGAGTGAAGAGATGAGACTCTGATTAACCATTAAATGGTTCCCTTACAGTTTGTAACTTACCCGGCAACGGCAACTTACCGTTGACAACCTACGGGTCGCCCGTCGGGTATGACGGGCCTTGCTTGCAACTAGGTTGATACAACACGTATCAATGAATCCTGCTGCGAATTAGTTGAATCGGACATTATACACCGCATACTGAAGCTTGCCAGTCGATACGGGGTGTATTCGAATTTATATCGTCAGTATTTAAAAGAAATTAGCTCACGAAGTAGCGATAACTTCGTGAGCTTTATTTTTATCTTGCAAAAACCCTGTTATGACTATCTCACGCAGAAGTTGCGGCCTTGGACTGGACGTAGTTCACAGCATTGATGAAGAACTGTAAACCCGCTGGTGTTTGAGACTTAAAGTCATCGCCCATGCGCGTCCACTGCGGGTAGTTGGTTGGGTCGATGAAGCGTTCTGGGTGGGGCATGAGACCAAGAATGAGGCCAGCTGGGTCGCAGATGCCTGCGATGTTGTCGACGGAACCGTTAGGGTTGTCGGACTCGGGGTAACGGATCGCAACTTGTTTATTTGCCTTGAGTTGCGCTAATACATTATCGTTTTCGGTGACGAAACGGCCTTCGCCGTGGGCGATGGGGAGCTCGAAAGAGGTGAGGTTCTGGGTCCAGATACATTTGGTGTCTGGATCGATTTCCTGGCCAACCCAGCGGTCGAGGAAGCGTGGGTTTGTGTTGTCAGTAAGTGTGACAGATTGTGTGGCGAGGTTTGGATCTGGGAGGAGACCGAGCTTAACGAGAACCTGGAAGCCGTTACAGATACCGATCATTGGCACGCCACGTTTGACGGCGTCCTGAAGCGGCTCTAAGAGACGATGCTTCAAGCGGTTAGCAAGAATACGTCCAGCGGCAACGTCGTCGCCATAGCTGAAACCACCGGGGAAACCGATGATATCGAAACGAGCGATCTGGTCAGGATTTTCGATCAGATCGTTCAGATGATGGGTTTCGGTGACTGCGCCTGCAAGCTCAAAAGCGTGCGCGAGTTCAAGGTCGCAGTTGGTGCCAGCGGTACGAATAATCAGGGTTTTCGGCTTCATGGCTGCCATGATACAGAGGTTTTGATGGGGGTGAAAATGAGTCACGTTATTGCGGTAGCTCGTGGATTATATGATGGCGCGATGCGATGTTTCGTTTTATATATGGCACTAATTTAGATTTTGCGCGCACGAGTTGAATGAGCTAAGCGTTCTGGAATTTGCGCACAAATACGCATTTTGTTGTTGCAAGTGATTAGTGGCATTGGTGTTGCAGATTTTGAGTTGTTATTTTCGCAAATCTGCAAAAACAAGCAGTTTTGTGGGGATTTGATGCAGAACGGGGCGAAACGGTGAGGTATTGAATAGTTTTGAGTAGTTTTTGATGAGGTAATTTCAGATCGTGCGCGCGATGTGGGCGATTTGAGATAGGATGAGACAATCATTCGTGCGCGCGTATGTGCGCATTGAATTACCTGATTTTGAAATCACTTAAAAAAATAAGTGCATGAGAATCTATGAAGAAATACGGCAAAGCTACTGTGTGCTGGTGGGTGTTATTGATCGTGGCACTCGGATTAATTGCGGGTGTACAGAGTCGCCCTGTTCAGAGGTGGCTGACAGAAAGTAGCAGAAATGCAGCGGATGCAGCTGTTGGTTTGCTGCAGCTTGATATTGTGTCGAAGTTGGCAGTTGGCACGAAGGCGATATCACCTAGTGCGGACAATGCGATGAAGTTGTTTGGTGACATCGAAAAGTCAGCTACGACCAATGGATTGAAAGTTCGCGCGGCGATTGTTGCGGGGGAATTACTTGGAGCAAACGAAGCTATTCAACGGTTAGATAAACTTCTGGATGGTACAGAGGAAAGTGGGCAGATTGATTTCAGCGGCAATGGTTTTAGTTCAGAAGCAATGTTGTTGAAGGAATGGTATGAGTACAAGGTGAATGGCGAGGAAGGGTTTGATTTATTAGTGAGGTGGAGTGAGTTGGGACGACCGTTGGATTGGTATGTTGATTTGGCGAGTGTGTATGGGTTGCCGAATGATGAACCGTTTCGTAAAACTTTGATAGACGATGCAATTCGAGCAGTGTTTGCCATTGGCTTTGCTGTGATGGTTATTTTTGGCGGATTGTTACTTGGACTTATTCTGCTGGTCGTTGGTTTAGTATTATATTACAAGGGCATTTTGAAGCCAAAGTTTAAAAAGCGCATAGAGAAGCGGCCAGTATATTTAGGGACGATGACGATCTTTCTACTGTTGATGATTGGATTGTCGCTTACGGCGAAACTAACTCTGTTCGTCATCTCTGATGATATTGTGTATGAGCAGAAGCAATACATTGGATGGGCATTGAAGTTGATGTTGTATGCTGGGATGCCGATGGCGTTGTTGTATCCGATTATTCGCGGGACAAAATGTGGTGTAATGAAGAAGGATGTCGGATGGCATTGCGGAGGTGATGGATTTGTTGGGTTTTTAAAGGAGATTGGCGCGGGAATTATTGGTTATCTGGCGGGGCTGCCTTTAGTGGCGTTGAGTGTATTGCTGGCTGCTATCTTGTCGAAGGTAACGGGTGAGCAAGGTGGCCATCCGATTGTATCTGAACTATCAGATGGTCGTGTATGGCTGATTGTGTTCGCGTTGGCAATGGCAATCATTTGGGCTCCATTGGTTGAAGAGAGTGTTTTCAGAGGCGTATTTTTTGCACACATGAGAAGGCGATGTGGTTTCTGGTGGAGTGCAATTGTTGTAGCTTTTGTGTTTGCAGCGATACATCCACAGAGTTTGGTTGGGTTGCCACCGATTATGGCGTTATCGATCGTGTTTACGGTGATGCGAGAATGGCGAGGCTCATTGATTGGGCCGATGTTTGCACATGCGATGCATAATGGGATGGTGACGATTTTTGTGCTGGTGATTATGCATTAGATGTTTTGTGATGAATGGATAAAAAAGAAGCCGCCTAACTGAGTGTTAGACGGCTTTTATTTTTTAGTGAGGCCGAATGTGTTTACGCCTTCTGAGGAAGACTAAAGCAAGTGCGGAGAGGCCGAGTGCGGCGGCTGTTGGTGTTGGAACGGCGAGGCCGTTACTTGCAGCTTGGGCTTCGATTGTTGCGAGATAGTTGTCAACACTCACGAATCTGCCATAAGCGCTGAACTCTGTTGTTGTACCAATAACGTCAGTGACGAGAGTTGAGGAGATGTCACCGGGTGAAGTACCAAAGCCTAAGAATTCAAGGACGTAATTTGTGTCGCCTGAGGTGTAAACCTGATTAACGTTCGCAGCATCCTCAGTGAGGATGGAGAACGTATCTCCTCCACCAGCTTCGTTGTTATCGATGTAGACCTGATGGATGAATCGGTTACGTTCGCCGTCGATGTAGATGTTGGTACGGAAATCCAGAGAGCCTGGAGCGGTACCATCAACAGTACTGAGGCCGTTGGTGTACTCGTACTGACCAATTTGGAAAATATCGTTTTCTTCTGCAGTAAAACCAACACGCGTCGCATCTGTATAGAGGATATCGGCGTCATTACGATCGCCGGTTTCACTGTGGCCGAGATAGACGGTGACGTAGTTTTCGCGTTGATAGTGCGTACCGGAATTTTCAGGCGTACGAGGACGCCAGAATGATGTGGTACTTGCGCTGCCGGTAATTGATTCGGCTAGCACAGGTGTCGGCGCTGTAAGGAAAGTGATAGCTGTCGTTATCGTAATGAATGAAGATAACTTCAAACACTTGGTGCTAGATAACATTTTTACCAACTCCAATTACGTAGAAACGAAATCCAATTGATAGCTTTTGAGTTAAATAAGTATTTTTGATTTCGATGCTGTGTGATGCTTGTGCTAGCCGCACTGGCGGCTGTGTGGTGCTATATACACGTCAGTAATGATTCAGAGGATAATAGGACGGGAAATATCGGAATCAATGAATACTGATGAATGTCCTATAGATGGCTATTGGTTTTAAAAGGTGAAAAACAGATGAGTCTGTATGTTGATGGAGGATGAGCGTTTGTTTTAAGGAGATATGAAATGTGATTATGCAAATCGTTATCGCTTTTTGGTTTTGCGATAATCAGCCCGTTTTTCGGCATATTCTTTGGGGTTTAAAGAGAGGTCAGGGTTTGGGTTGTTTTCGAGGGCTTGCTTGTGGAGATGCTTGAGATATGGAACACACCAGCCACAGCCTGTACCTGCGGAGAGGCATTCGGAGATGAGTGAAGCGACGGGAGGACGCTCACGTTTACAGTAGTTGACGATCTTGCGTTTAGAGACGCGGTAACAGAGGCATACGTGGTCATCGTCTTTCATACAAACATCATAGTCGGAAAAGGTGGACGCAGGGAAATGAAAAGGGTTTGGAGGTGATGGGGGTTTCCGTGTTAAATTTCACTTAAGAGGTGAAAATTACATAGAATGTGGTGTATGGGAAAATCGGATTACAAGTCGGCATTTGAGCGATTGATTGGTCAGCTAACAAAGTTGCCGGGGATTGGGAATCGATCAGCGGAACGGATTGCTTTTTACCTGCTGAGAGAGCCTGTTGAAGAGGCTTTTGAGTTGGCGGACGCGATCAGAGCGTTTAAGACGGACCTGAAGGTTTGCAGTGAGTGTGGGAATGTGAGTGAGGTTGATCCGTGTCCGATTTGTGGTGATGAAGCGAGAGATGGGCATGTGGTACTGGTGGTAGAGCAGCCTAGTGATATTGCAATGCTTGAGCATACGGGGAGTTTTGAGGGGAAGTATCATGTGCTGATGGGGAGGCTTGCGCCGTTGGATGGGATTGGGCCTGGTGATCTGAATGTGCAGCCGTTGGTGGATCGGATTAAGAGAAGTCACAAGACGGGGGGTGATGGGGTGATTAAAGAGGTGATATTGGGGATGAATCCGACTTTGGAAGGCGATGGGACGGCGTTGTATCTGGGTGAGGTACTGGAACAGATGGGCGTGAAGGTGACACGACTAGCGAGAGGAATGCCTGCAGGATCGACACTGGCGGGATTGTCGAAGACGGTGCTGTCGGATGCGATCCAGGCGAGACAGGATTTTGAGAGTTAGTAACAGATAATGTAAATGATAGTCATGATTAATATTGGGGAATGAAGTAAGATTGGCTGGGGTCGGTATAATAAATGGGATACTAAGTGGTTGTGGTTGAACGACTACAGCGAAACGGATTTTTGTAGTTAATTGTCCATCGGGCAGTGCTGGGATTGAGACTCTGGCATGCATGAGATGGGTTTGAGGTAATGCCTGAAAATGCGAATTGATGCCGGACAACATATGCGGATTGACCAGCGAATGAAGCTGGCGCCGCGCATGATCCAGTCAATGGAGATCCTCCAGATGACGCAGCAGGCGTTGGAGGAAAGGCTGGAGCAGGAGCTGGCGAATAATCCGACGTTGGAATTGCAGGAGCCGGGGGAGGATGCACAGGAAATTAAGGCTGAGCTGAAGCAGGACGAACGCGATTCACGTGAAGGTGAACGTGAGCTTTTTGTGTCGGATGATGCTGAGGCGAAGAACACTGGGGATGATTTTGAGCGGCTGAATAATCTGTCGGAGGAATATGGGGATTCATGGGATGCGAACACGACAGGGACGAGTGAGAAGATCGATTTTACTCGTGTGCAGCGGAACAGTGGGGAACGTGATGCGAAAATTGATGCGATGGCGAACACGGCTGCTCGTGGTGCATCATTGTTTGAGCAATTGATCGATCAGTGGCGCATGGTTGAATTGCCTGATGAAGAAGTGCGGATGGGCATTTATTTGATTGGGTTTGTGGATGCGGATGGGTATTTGCGAACGGATAATGAAACGCTGCTGGATCAGGCACCTGAGGATTTGAAAGATAAGCATTTGCTGGCGGGGACGATTGCGGCTTTGCAGAAATTGCTTGAGCCGACGGGGCTTTGTGCGCGTGATCTGAAGGAGTGTTTACTGATTCAGATTGATGCGAAGATGAAGTTGGAGGGTGTCGATCTTTCGAATGAACGATTGTTGGTAGATGAGTATCTGAAGGATATTGAAACGAATAAGTTGCCACGGATCGCAAAGCGGACGGGGTTGTCGATCGATGAGATTACGAAGGCGATACATAACCTGCGACAGTTTCATCCACATCCGGGCAGGTTGCTTGCAGATGAGAATCCTCATCGGATTACGCCTGATGCGATCGTTGATTTTATTGAGGATGAGGATCGTTATGTTGCGCGGCTGTCGAGCGATCGTTTGCCACATCTGCAGATCAATGAGTCGTATGCGAAGATGTCGAAAGATAAAGGCGTTGACAAGAAAACGCGTGATTTTATCTCGAATAACATTCGGTCTGCGAGTTGGATTATTGATGCGGTGCAGCAGCGAAGTTCGACGTTGCTGCGTGTGATCAATGTTGTACTGAATGCTCAACGTGAGTTTTTTGATCAAGGCGAGCAGGCGCTTAAGCCATTGCCGATGACGATCGTGGCGGACCAGTTGGGGATTCATGTGGCGACGGTGAGCCGTGCGGTGAATGAAAAGTATATACAGACGCCTCGTGGGATTTATCCGTTGCGTATGTTCTTCTCAGGTGGAACTGAGACGGGTGATGGTGAGTCGGTAAGTTGGTCGGCAATTCAGGCGAAATTGAAAGAGATTATTGATGGGGAAGATAAGGCGAAGCCGTTGAGTGATGATTCACTGGTGGTGGCGCTTAAGGATGCGGGGATTGAGATTGCGAGAAGGACGGTGGCGAAGTATCGCAAGCAAATGAATATTGCGCCTGCGAGACAGCGAAAGCAGTTTACGGGGTGATGAGGTTGAAGGAACGAGGGGCTGTTCGGGGCTAAATTACCTGTTTTGACTGTATCCAGAAAATGGTGGATAGGGGTAGGTCAGTCTTGACAGTGAACGGTGTTACACCGACACTAGTAATGTTCACAAGGAGGTGAACTATGACGCAAATGGCTGATGGATTAGCCGCTATGAATGAAGAACTACATGTCTCTCAGAGGTTGCCGCTGGATTATGTCAATCAGCAGACAGCGAGTGCGGCACCGACGAAAGTACCTGCAAATTTGAGCCGTGGTCAGATTTTGGATGCGACATTGTCGTGTTTGCTTGAATCTGGTTATGACGGGACGACGATCCGTAAGATCGCAAAGCGATTGGATTGTGCTGTCGGTTCGATTTATAGGTATTTCAAAGATAAACGAGAGCTATTGGATGCTGTTTTGCAGCGTCGTTTTGAACCGGTTCTGGAGCAATTAGAGGTACACCATACGGTGAGGCCATCGGTATCTGCGTATGTTCGGATTGCGATGGAGGAGCCGACGCTTTATCAGTTGATGTTCTGGATTGCATCTGATCCTGAAGCGAAGGTGCCACAGATACCGGGGGTTATTGGGGAAGTTATCGATGCTTGGGGTGATCGATTTACGCAAGAGGATTTTGGTAAGGTCTTCTGGGCGAAACTGCATGGCACGATCCTTGTGAACAGTGGTTTAGATGATGTGATCGCTGCAATGGAATTTCCATCTGAGAAGCATGCGACGAGTTCGCCGAAGCCGCCTGCTCCGAGGTTAACACCGGTCGTTGTACAGTCATCGCCGCCACCACCGAGGATGGGCGGAGGTATACCACAACCTAAAAATAACATGGTTCAGGCGGGCTACGCCGATAAAGATCACGAAGATGTGACTTTGCTTTAATGCGATTTTAAGCCGAATGTGGTCGTTATCGGTGCTAAAATGACTTGGAGCGAAGTCGCTGGGGGAATGTATATGGGGATGGGACCTAAGGGGTCAACGTGGGATCATAGCTCCAGGAGCAAGCAGATGACCAGCACATTAATGCATGTAGAACCGGGCGCGGAAGCTGAAATATTGTGTCCAGCGAAAGTGAATCTGGCTTTATCAGTCGGCGCTCCGTTTGATAACGGATATCACCCTATCGCAAGCTGGATGGTTGCGACTGATTTTGAAGATCAGTTGTCTATTCAATGCATAGAATCAGATGATAAGAGTCATTGGCACATTCACTTTGCAGACGACGCGCCAGTGAGGCAGACGGTTGACTGGGAAGTTGAAAGCGATCTGATTTACAAAGCCCATCATTTGATTGAAAAACAGTTGGGTAAAAAGTTACCTGCAGTTGAAGTGACACTTAGTAAACATATACCGGCGGGCGCGGGATTGGGGGGCGGCTCTAGTGATGCTGCGGGAATGCTGGTCGGTTTGAATGAATTATTTGAACTGCATTTGAGTGAAGAAACGCTTTTGAAATTGGGCGCGGAGTTGGGATGCGATGTTGCCTTTGCAGTGTCAGTATTTTTAGGGCGGCCGTCTGCATTAGCGACAGGATTTGGTGAAGTTATAGAATCCTCGAAGTTTTTAAACCCTGTCTACATGACGCTCATTTTACCTTCGTTTGGATGCCCGACAAAAGACGTGTATGGTAAATTTGACCAGATCATCGACCCGAGCAAGGTTTGCGACCGTGATGAAGTAGTGGCTTTGATGAAGAGTGGTGATTTGATTAAAAATGGGCCGTTTAATGATCTGGCTGATGCAGCCATGCAAGCTCAACCCCAACTTGCGGAAGCAAAACAAAAAATTGAAGAAGTCTTGAGTCGGCCGGTGCATGTGACGGGTTCAGGTTCAGCAATGTTTGTTGTTGCGGAATCTGAAGATGATGCGCGAGAAATGAGAAACATGGTTATCGAATCATGCAATATTGTATCGGTGACTGCGAAAACTCTTGAATTCATGCATTAAAATTCAGGTACAATCAAACAAAATAAAAGCACACTGATATGTGTGCTTTTATTTATTCGAGCTGATCACTAGATTGGATTTTTCCCAACTGCTGATTGATATGTGTTTTTTGCTTATCAGTGAGTTGCTTACCGGGGTCGAGATAATACAGTTCACTTAACTCAACAGCTTTATCATATTGCGTTTTAGCTTTGTTGTATTCTTTTTGATTGAAATACAGATTTGCCAAGTCAATATGATCATTGAGATTGTATGGGCTTCGCTGTAATGCTTGCAGATATGATTGCTCTGCTTTAGCTGTAGCATTTGGTATTAAGTTGTATGAGCTTGCAATTTGATACAGATTGGCTTGGTAGCGATAAGGTGAAGCGCCCCCTGCTCCGGTTTGAATGTATTGATCAACTTGTTTTAATGCTACGTCGAGGAACTGTTTTGCCTGCGTTGTGTTGTTACGTTTGGCGAGAGTTTGAGCAATGTTGCCACGGATTTGCAAGCGGAAACGGTTTGCTTCTGGTGCAGATAGTTCGACTTCAGCTGCTTGATCCAAGTAGTAGAGTGCTTGCGTAATGTTCGCTACATGTAGGTTAGATTCCGCTTTTTTAAGATTCTTTTGATACTCGATGACTGGCTTTGCTGTAATCGAGAATAATACAATCGCGAAAATGATCGATGCGATTACTGGCAATGCGGTGAAGATTTTATTTGTTTTAGCGGTCGCATTTAGTGTGCAACCAATTGCGGCACCACAGATGAGCCAAACTGTGTTCACTGAGCTAAACTGAAAGAAACTCATTTCAACTTGATTATGAGCGATAACAACTACAGCTGAAGTGAGTAATGCGATTTTGTACCAAAACTGATTGAGTTTTTGATTTGATATCAGCATCACAAATACTGCAATAAATGCAGCAACGCCAAGAAGCCACATAATTGCGGTTTCAGCGATGAGCTGTTTGTATGTGACAGCATATTGCAGGCCAAAGGTTGCGGCGGCGATAACTAAACCGAGGTATACAAGAGGCTTGATTGAAGGTGTGTATGTTGGATTGGATTGTACGTTTTCAATTTGTTCTTTCATTTCTTCTTTTGCTGGTGTGAGTAAACGTTTTATCGTTTGAAAACTCGCAGCAATAAGAGCGGTTGAAAGAAGCAAGCCTGTAATGCCTAGCGTTACGATGTAGTCAATAAAAATATTATGAGCACTAGTGACTTCTTCGGGATTGATTGGATTTTTGTGAATAAGGTATTGCCAACCAAAGCCTGATGGGCCAGTTCCGAGCAGGAGATGTTTGAGTCCTGAGAATGCAAAAATATTTATTGCTGCAGACCAATATTGATAGCGGAAAAGTAAGCTGCGTTCACCTTCAACTGAATCAGGAGGCCCCATGAGGCCACGTGCAATGACGAGGATGAGAGGGAGTAAGATGATTGAAACCGCGATGACTGGAAGCAGGTATCGACTGAGTTTGAATTTGTTTTTGAGTTTAGTTGCAAGCCAAAGTAAGAGGATTAATGCGAAGCCGATGGGAATGATGCCGATGGCACCTTTTGAGTGAGTGAGAAAAATTGTGACGAGATTGAGTGCAAGGATGATGAGTGTGATTAATATTGTTGGGATGTGCTTTTTTTTGCTGAGTATGTTTGCGAAGAATAATGTCGCAACGATCATTGAGATTGAAGCGAGGATGGAGCCGTATACATTTGCGAGGCCGAATACACCGATCGCATCGGGTGATTCCATTCGGCGTACGAAGAGTTGATGCTGTGGCGAGCCTTGTTCCCAACCTTTATTGAGGAGGAACTGATCTTCGTTTTTGTAAAACTGAGCAATGGTAAAAGGTTGTTCTATAAAAATGTAGTAGATTGAATCAATTGCGTATGGAATGATGAGTGCACATAAAGAAGCGACGATCATTTTTTGAGCGATGGGGAATTGTGCGAGATAGATCGCTGCGATGCCGAGCGAGATTGCACCGACCCAAGACACGCTGATGATTGCATCATTGTAGGATTGTGTGGATTGGTAAAAACAGACGGCTATAGCGAGTAGGAGAATGGCATTGAGCCAACGTATGGGTCGTGCACCGGCTGATGTACAGACGGTGATTGTGATACCAGCAACAATCACGGAGATGAGTTGCAGGATCATGAGTGAGGAGGGGCCGAAGGCTGTGAATGGTGGGAGCGGTTTGTCTGGATCGGGAAGTGCTTCGAGATAGCCTGTAGGCAGAAAAGGTGCAACGCTGGGCAAGAGTGCGCTGATGATTGTAGCAGCACAGCAGATGATGATGAGCCACAACTTTGAGCGGTTTGGGGTTTGGAAGATTTCTTGCACAATCAGCCTTTTCTGAAGGTCCTGTTTGCAGTTGCGCTAAAACTGAGATTGATATTATGAGCGGAGTGAGTCTGCAAAGCTACGGTAATTATTGTAAAGAACTTCGTAGGCTTTGTGGTTTTCGAGGTTGTGAGCAATTGGTTTTGTTGGTGATTGCTGGGAACTCATGGATTTGACGAGTTCGAGCATGTTATCGAAGCCTGTGACAGATGAACCTGCGGCATTGGCACCGAGCATCGCTGCACCGACGGCTGGACCTTGGGTTGAGGGGTGGACTTCGATGGTTTCGCCGACAACATCGGCATAGATCTGCATGAGGAGTGGGTTGTGATGAGGGAGGCCGCCGGTTGCGACGAGGCGTGTGACGTCGACGCCATTGTCACGTAAGACGTCAAGAATCCAGCGAAAACCGAATGCGGAAGCTTCGAGGATTGAACGGAAGACGTGGCCTTGATGATGATGCATGGTGAGGCCTTTGAAGGAACCGGTGAGTGAACCGTCCATAAGTGGGGTGCGACAGCCGTTGAACCAGTCCATGCAAAGGACGCCGCCTGCACCGATGCCGACTTCTTGCGCAGATTTGTCGAGTTGTTTAAAATCGGAATGGCCGAGGAGATTGCGCAACCATGCGAATGCATCACCGACAGCTGCTTGTCCTGTTTCATAGCCAAAGTAACCGGGGAGGATACCACCATCGACGACACCTGCAACGCCGGGGACGTTTTGTTCTTGTGTACTGTTGAGCATGTGGCATGAGCT
The DNA here is from genome assembly GCA_016350165.1 of Planctomycetota bacterium. Classification (GTDB taxonomy): domain Bacteria; phylum Planctomycetota; class Phycisphaerae; order Phycisphaerales; family Phycisphaeraceae; genus Poriferisphaera. The sequence goes on from CP066225.1 coordinate 5,226,071, forward strand.
TGTGCCCATGACCATAACGAGTGAGCCTGGTTCTGCTGCACCGACACCGGGGACGCCGGAGTGAGCGTCGATGATACATGAAGCAACTGGTGTGCCGGGTTTGAGACCAAATGTTTTAGCCATGGATTCTGAAAGTTGACCTGCTAGTTCACCCGGAGCAAGAAGCTTGCCAGGCACTTTATCTGCAACAACGTTGGCCATGCGTGAATCGAGGGCTGCGAAGTAATCAGTTGATGGGTAGCCAGTGGTGCTGTTCCAGAGTGCTTTATAACCGGCTTGACATGTTGAACGAGGGATGTCGTTTTTGTTGAATTTTTTGGATGCACCGACAAGTTGCCAAACGAACCAGTCACCGGCTTCGATCCAGATGTCGGTTGCGTTATAGATATCGGCATCGGCTTCAAGCGTTTCGAGAACTTTAGGGAAGAACCATTCGAGGCCGATGACACCACCGTAGCGTGAAAGCCAATCTTCGTTACGTGCGATAGCGAGTTCGTTCATCCGTTCGGTTTGCTTGATGGCACCGTGATGCTTCCAAAGTTTTGGCCACGCGAACATGTTACTTGCGTATTCATTGAGAAGGCAGAGAGGTGTTCCATCGGATTTGGCGGGGAGCATAGTACAGCTTGTGAAGTCGACACCGATGCCAATGATGTTTTCTGGACTTACGCCTGAAGATTTGAGAACTTCTATAACTGTTTGAGCAGCTTGATCAAGCCAATCTTGCGGATGTTGAAATGCAAAATTCGGCGGAAGTTTCTCACCTGTGGTTGGAAGCGTCTCGGTGATTTGGCCGTGCTTGTATGAAGCGGTAGCGATGCCGATTTCATTGCCGTCTAAATCGACGAGAATAGCACGAACAGATTCAGTACCAAAATCCAAACCCAATGATAATTTAGTTGTCATTTCAAAGCCCACTGATGATGTAAATATACAATTAAACTTGCGACGCTACGTACAAACGTATTCACTGATAATTATATAGGCTCATCGTAAGTAACGAAAACCCTCTCCCAAGAATGCACATCGGGAGAGGGTTGTTTTTGCTGTTAAATTTAATATTCATTTATTGCAGATATTGAAATTAGCTGCAGCCCATTGAAGCACCACAGTTCATGCACTTATAGCAGGTGCCGTTACGAACAGTGATTGTGCCACAAACGTCACATGCTGGAGCATCGGCTTGCATCTCACGCATTGCTGCGGCAAGAGCTGCGTTTTGCTTTGTGCCATCTGAGTTTGTTTCTGTCTTGGCTGCTGCCGCAACAGGTTCCGGGGCGGATGTAGTTGTAATGCGTTTAGCAGGGTCAGTAACAAGCTTATCGCCGTTAGAGGAATCAACTTTGATGCGATCAGAAGACGCAACGGTTTTAGCTTTTGCTTCGCTAACCTTAGTTTCTTTCTTCTTGTCATCACTTGGACGCTTCGGTGCGTTTGCAGCACGGTAGCCTGGAATGAATTCCATGCCGAGCCAACGGAAGATGTAGTCGACGAGTGACTTGGCGAATGGAATGTCACGGTTGTGGGTCATGCCTGCAGGTTCGAAACGCTGATGCGTGAACTTGTTGACGAGTGACTCGATTGGAACGCCGTATTGAAGAGCAACTGAGATTGCAGTACCGAGTGAGTCCATGAGGCCGCCGATGGTGGAACCTTCTTTAGCCATGGTGATGAAGAGTTCACCGGGATTACCATCTTCGTAGAGGCCAACGGTGAGGTAGCCTTCGTGACCAGCAACGTTGAACTTGTGCGTTTTACTTGCACGTGTGTCTGGGAGGCGGCGACGTAGTGGGCGTTCCACGATGCGTTCGACAATCCTCTCGACAGGTGCGGCTGGTTCGGTTGCGATCATTGCAACTTCCGCAGCGACTTCTTCCTTAGCTGCTTCGACTGCTTCTTCGTCTTCAACTTCGTCGTCAACGTCGACTTTGTTGTTGAGGACTTGTGAGAGCTTACATCCGTCGCGATAGAGAGCGTTTGCTTTGAGGCCGAGTTCCCATGAGAGGCGGTAAGAATCTTTGATATCTTCTTCGGAAGCACTATTAGGTAGGTTAATGGTTTTGCTGATCGCACCACTGATGAATGGTTGAGCAGCGGCCATCATGCGGATATGGCCTTCAGCAAAGATGTAACGCTCGCCATCAGGGCCACAGGTATTTGCACAATCAAATACCGGCAAATGATCATCATTAAGGTTTGGTGCACCTTCGATGGTTTGTGTGCCACAGATGATTTTGCTGAGTTGTGTAATCTGGTTCGCGTTTAAGCCGAGGGCCTCGAGTAGGCTAAAGTTTGGTGAAGCTGCTTGTTCGGTGAGGTCTAAGCGCTCAATAGCCTCTTCACCAAGGGTCCATGGGTTAAGAGCTTGTGAGAGTTCGAAAATGGTGGGCAGAGCATCAATCGCTTTGTCGAGATCTTCTTTGTATAGACCATTTTCGAGCAAGAACTCGGAGAGCATTCGCTGTTGATCGTCTTCGGGGATTGGCACGTCGAAGTTGAGCGTACCCATAACGTATTTCATGATTGAAATCACATCTTCGTCGCTGTAGCCAAGGGATTGTAGAGCTGGTTTAAGCGATTGGTTTGCGATTTTGAAATAGCCGCCGCCGGAGAGTTTTTTGAACTTCACGAGTGCAAAGTCAGGTTCAACGCCGGTAGTATCACAGTCCATGAGTAGGCCGATGGTACCAGTTGGTGCGATGACGGTTGTCTGTGCGTTGCGGTAGCCGAACTGTTCGCCAAGAGCGAGTGCATCATCCCATGCGCGTTTTGCGTGGTGTGCAAGATCGTCACTATTGTGGATGACGCCGAAGATATCGCTTGCGTTCTTGTTGAGCTTGTCTGCATCAATTGGAACTGGGCTGATCTTGATGTCTTCGTAATCGCCGAGCGGATTCTGTGCTGCCTCTGCAGCGTTACGTGAAACACCATGTGCCGCACGGCGGTGATTGCGTATAACGCGAAGCATGTGCTTCTTGTTTTTATGGTAACCGGGGAATGGTCCTAACTCTCCAGCCATTTCGGCGCTGGTTGCGTACGAGACGCCAGTTAGGACTGAAGTGATACTGCTACAGATGGTGCGGCCACGTTCGGAGTCGTATGGGATGCCGGCTTGCATGAGCATTGCACCGAGGTTGGCGTAGCCGAGACCGAGGGTGCGGTACTCGTATGAAAGACGAGCGATTTCTTCACTTGGATATTGAGCCATGAGAACCGAGATTTCGAGAACCATCGTCCATAGGCGAATCGCGTGTTCGAAGCCATCGACGTCAAATGTTTGATCGTAGTTATTGTAGAAGGTGAGGAGGTTGAGTGATGCGAGGTTACATGCAGTGTTGTCGAGGAACATGTACTCGGAGCATGGGTTTGATGCATTAATGCGGCCAGACTCAGGGCATGTGTGCCAATCATTGATCGTGCCGTCATATTGAAGGCCGGGGTCAGCACATTGCCATGCAGCTTTACCGATGGTGTTCCAAAGATCACGTGCTTTAACTGTCTTCGCAACTTTATCGCTTGTGCGGTTCTTCAATTCCCAGTCAGCGTCGTTGTCGATTGCTTCAAAGAACTCGTGTGAAAGACGTACAGAGTTGTTTGAGTTCTGACCTGAAACGGTTGCGTATGCTTCACCGTTGAAGTCGTAGTCAAGAACGAGGCCTAGCTCTTCGGCGGCTTCACGCTGAGCTTTGCTCATGTGCTTCATACCAGCTGCCATCGCTGCAACCTTGAGTTCTTCGCGCACTTTCCATGTCACGAATTCTTCGATGTCTGGGTGGCTAACATCAAGGCAGCACATTTTGGCTGCGCGACGTGTTGTGCCGCCGGACTTGATAGCGCCAGCTGCACGGTCACCGATACGAAGGAAGCTCATGAGACCAGATGACTTGCCGCCACCTGAAAGTGATTCGCCTTCGCCACGTACGTTGGAGAAGTTTGTACCTGTGCCCGAGCCGTATTTGAAGAGACGTGCTTCACGTACCCAAAGGTCCATGATGCCGCCGGGGTTGACGAGGTCATCGTCGATGGACTGGATAAAACATGCATGGGGTTGTGGGTGTGAATATGAATCTTCAGATGGAACTGTTTGGCCTGTTTTTGGGTCGGTGTAGTAATGACCTTGTGCAGGACCGTTAATGCCGTAGGAAGAGTAGAGACCAGTATTGAACCATTGTGGTGAGTTTGGAGCACACATCTGATGAACCATCATGTATGAGAGTTCATCATAAAATGCTTGTGAATCACCAGCGGTATCGAAGTAGCCGTGCTGTTCACCCCAGCGACGCCAACAGTCAGCGAGACGGTCGATGACCTGACGAGCTGAACGTTCTGGGCCGGTTACGACTTCGCCGCGTTCGTCTTTTTGTACTTGACCAAATTCATCGAGTTGTGGCACGCCAGCCTTGCGAAAATATTTACTGACCATGATGTCAGTTGCGAGCTGTGACCAGCTTGCAGGAACTTCTGCGTCGTTCATTTCGAAGACGACTGAGCCATCGAGGTTGGCGATCTTACTTGATCGCTTTGACCATTCGACGGTTGAGAAGACATCCTGTCCAGGCTGTGTAAATCGGCGTGTAATCCTCATGTGCGCAAACCCCTGCTGCTTGAGCTTTATTGTGAATCAGTAGCTTCCTTACTACTGATAAATCAATTCTGTCTGAATCTACTGGCTCAGGTTCCATCCTGAACACCAGATCCCAGTCCCTGAATCCCTGACCCTTTTCCCTGATCCCTCCACCTCTCTTACCGTTGTTGTCTTGCGACAAACGGCTAGTGTTCAAATCCAACTATTTCTACCGCGTCATGCGGTTGTGCAGAATCTGAACGATTTTTTGAAAAACTGTTACGTGGCAAAATCCGGTTGCGATCGCAATCAGTTTTCCATTAATACTAAGCCCCCATGTTTTCTCCCATCCGATCGAATCAATGATGCGGATGTCGATACTCACCTTTTCACCCCAGGCTTTCTCCCCTCCATCTCCCCCGGTATCCCCCTCAGTCACCCCCATGGTTTCCAACGCAGCCCCTTGTTGTTCAAGTAGCTGTGGATGATTGGCTATGTGTGGGTCAGTTGCCAACTCTTCAACGAACCTTACAGCGATTGCGAATGGTTCTGATGAATTTAACCCTGCCAATTCGTATTCGAGAATATCGTCCTGTTGAGTTTGAGGTTCGGTGGTTGCAAGGCGTAGGCCACAATCCTGGAGTGGGACGAAGTTGCGTATCTGCACAAGTGAGCCTTGGGTTTCACCGGGCCTACGATGAATCGCAAGCATGCCAGCTGTAATGCGTGGCTTTGGGTTGGTGAAAGATGTTGAACGACTGTTGTGCATTTTATTTGTTAGTTAGTAATCCGGTTAGTTAGTCCACTTTGGGAAGTACGAGGCCTTTTTGGTCTTGATACTTACCAACTTTGTCTGCGTAACTGAGGTCGCAGATTTGCTCTGCTTTGAGAAAGACCATTTGTGCGATGCCTTCGTTAGCATAGATCTTTGCGGGTAGTGGTGTGGTATTACTGATCTCGATTGTGATCTTGCCACGCCACTCGGGTTCGAGCGGAGTGACGTTCACGATAATGCCACACCTTGCGTAAGTGCTCTTGCCAACGCAGATGGCAAGGACATCTCTTGGGATTTCAAAGGTTTCCACCGTTTCACATAAAGCGAAACTATTTGGTGGAATGATGACGTGATCACGGCCGGTGTTTTGGGTGTCGATCGTGACGAAGTTGTCATCTGTAAAATTCTTGGGGTCCACAACGGATTGTCCACCACTAGGGCTGACATCAGTGAAGATTTTAAAGAGCGTGCCGACGCGAACGTCGTATCCGTAACTTGAGACGCCGTAGGACACAGTGCCGGGGCGTTTGATGTTCTCTGCGAAGGGCTCGATTTTGACGAGCTCCTTGATTTGCGCATCTGAAAGCACAGGCATAGCGTCACGCCTTTCATCATGTCAGGCTGTGGGCGAATGAGTCTTTGATTTTGAGTTCGGCTCTCTCGTGAATTTCCGTACTCGAAAGGGTCCGAATGATTGGCCCGAGATGTTAGCATCAAATGAAGCTCAGCACATGGGCACGATCAGTTGATTTTAGGCACTTGTTCGGTGCTTTTCAAAATGATTTAAACACAAAGCACAATCCGTAGTGCTGTTTGGTGTCCGAGAACCAATATTACCCCCATATATTGTGGCTGCAAGCTATATATTCCCCAAACATAGTATGCCTAAAGTGCTAAATTGTTCTAAATGACAATAAGTCAGGGAGTTATTAACGCTGGCATAATTTTCATGTAATTTCACTGTCCACATTACCGACAGAGGAGAGACAGGTTTTCCACGAAATGGCAAGCAAATTCGCGCACTAGACGGAAACTCGCTATTTCATAAATCATGTCAAACCATATGCTTATAGCATACCAACCAGTAAAATCGATAATACCGTTACAGAGGGATCATATCTTGTAGGAGGGGCGACCTGAAGTGCTTCTAATAGGTTTACGCATCAATGGCTTTAAGCAAGGTCGCTTTGACGTTCTCTATGACATCTGGAACTGATCCTGTCACTTTGGCTCCAGCTGCACGAGCGTGACCACCACCGCCGAAGTGCGAGGCTAGCTTGGCTACATCCACCTCATTCTTGCCTGGCTTACTTCGGAAGCTCATGCGGCAAATGGTTTTTTCCTGATCCCCATCAACGACCAATTTCTCACTTATGAGAACTACAAGCTGCACACTTCCAACTTTTTGGGGAATATCGACTAGTCGCTCGGTTTCTTCTTCAAAAGCGCCAGTTTCCTTGAAATCCGCAAGTGTCAATGTCATGACTGCAACTTTTTGGTCCGCGAGTAACTCCAAACTGCCCACAGCTCTCATGAGCAACTTCAGTTTTTCAGGTCGCTCCTGCTGTTCGAGCAATTGAAATAATTCAGAGTGGTTCACGCCATCTTCAATGAGCTTTGCTGCCAACGAATGCGTCACAGGTCTGGTATTTGAAAAACGGAACCAACCGGTATCTGAAACAATACCAACAAAAATCGCTTCACGGATCACTTGATCTAAAGGTTCTTGTTTAATATTGCCACTCAAAATAATTTCGACCAGCAACCATACAATTTCACAGACTGCGCCGGCATCTGAATCTATATATTGATACTTCGCAGAGATATTGCCTGAAAGATGATGATCAATAATCAGCAAACGATTAGAGTTAGCTGCCAATACTTGATCTGCAAACCCTACTTGAGCTTTTGCGCCTGTATCTACTAGCACATAAAAATCTTTATTGCGTATTTCGTCATCGTTCTTCAAAACGCTGACAAGATCATTGCCTTTAAGTTCGAAAAAATTGACGGGTACTGGTGGAACAAGATATCCCTTCGCATTTTTACCCGATTTTTGTAGTGCTGCAACAATTGCTACGACAGAACCAAAAGCATCGCCATCTGGTTTTGCATGAGTAAGTACTGCAATTTCGCCCTCAACTGAGAGCAGTTTTTCCGAAGCGGATTCCAATGTGATATTTGATTCGTACTTACTCAAGTGACATTCTTTCTGAAGTTGCGTGAAAAAAGATGAAGCATTTGCTTATGTTTAGATATCACGGCCTTGCAGGCGGCTCGCTACTAATGGTCGCTGTGTTACAAGCTCATCATTCTTACGGATTAAAGCAACATCCTTCTGAAGTTGATGCTTTAATTCCATGATGTTTGGGAATGGATACTGATCTCTTACCCATGTATGAAACTCCAAACTCACAGACTTGCCATATAAATCTTTGTTGCAATCAAGTAAATGAGCTTCGATACAAAGTTGTTTGATACCAAACGTTGGTTTGATTCCGACGCTAATAGCCGCTGTATATGATTCTTTATCGGAGAATATTGCTCGCCCACCGTAAACACCCAGTGCAGGAACTTGATGATCCTTCAGTCTTTCTAGATCAAGATTGAT